>NZ_CP192088.1:4804878-9609757 GCF_050955745.1 Nocardia sp. CA-120079 | reverse complement strand
GCAGTTTCCTCCCCGGAAGTAGGCGATAGGAGCAGACGGTCGGAGCCTGCGGAGTATCGGCGTGGCTGAGTCGATGTTGTGATTCCGCGTACGTCCGTAACCGGTTCGGACGCTGCCCGGGTCCCCCATCCGGGCGGCGGCGTGGCACCGTCGGCCCTACGAATATGCCACTCCAGGGGTCTTTCCACACAATTATCCACAGATGTGGAGAACCCTGGGGAAATGTGAAACGAGGTTGCGCTCTGCCGCTATACGGCCTGGACCTGCGGTTCTGTAGCAATCTTCTGGCTACGTACCTTAGTTGGTGCGCAGGCCGACGGCTAGGGGTGTGGACGAACTCACGGTTATACCCAGGATGCGTCACTCCGGTGCAGCGCTTCCGCGCAAGGCGCGCGAGGGTGGGCCGAGTTTGACCCGTACTTTGCCGATCAGTACCCTCGTACAGTCACCCCTTGGTGCGGTGGCGGTCCTGTGCTGACCGTGTCAGGTCGTATCGACCTCGTGCGCCAGGACCGACGCGCATCGATGATGACCACCTCGCGATTCATCGCGCAAAGACGTATCACCGACAAGCTTTGGGCACCGAACGGCGCCCACCTACTCGAGGAGTGTTGACCGTGGCCAAGGGCAAGCGGACGTTCCAGCCGAACAACCGTCGTCGGGCGCGGGTCCACGGCTTCCGTCTCCGGATGCGCACCCGCGCTGGTCGCGCCATCGTTTCCGCGCGACGCGGCAAGGGCCGCAAGTCCCTCACTGCTTGATCCTCGCTCTCGGACGCTCGGGTGTTGCCTGAGCCGTATCGGTTGCATCATCGTGCCGACTTCTCCCGGACGGTGCGCCGCGGCCAGCGAATCGGGAGGCGAGATCTGGTCGTACACGCGCTCGTGCACGGGTATGACGGAACTGTGGGCGCGAGTGGACGACGAAGCGATGCGGCTGAGGCCGGATCGTTGGTCCGCGTGGGCGGTCCGCGGTTCGGATTGATTGTCAGCAAGGCGGTGGGCAACGCGGTGATTCGACACCGCGTCGCCCGCCGCCTGCGTCATATGTGCGGTCAAGTGATCGCCGAGCTGCCCGCCGATGCCGATATCGTGATCCGCGCATTGCCCGGCGCCGCGACCGCCGACGCGACGGAGTTGCTCCGCCAGCTGCGTGGCGCGCTGCGCAAGCTCGATATCGTCCGCAAATCGGCTACCGTGGCCGGTGCGGGATGAGTGCGCGTTCCACCGTTGCTCGGCTACCCGCGAACACGGTGATCTTCCTGATCGAGCTCTACCGGACGTATGTCTCCCCCATGCGCCTGCCGGTGTGCCGTTTCACCCCGACCTGTAGCGAGTACGCGGTGACCGCGTTACGCACCCGCGGCCTGTTCGTCGGCCTCGGATTGACGGTCGTGCGATTGGCGAAATGCGCACCCTGGCACCCTGGTGGGTGGGATCCCGTTCCGGAGCGAAAAACACGCGAACGGAACGAGTCAGCCGCCGACCAGCAGGCGTCGGCGCCACACGCTTGTAAAGGATCACCGCGCGCGGTGATCGGCGACACGAACGACGGGAGTGCATAGAGCCGTGCTCGACTTCATTTATTATCCGGTGTCCTGGATCCTCTGGTTCTGGCACCGGGTCTTCGGGTTCGCGTTCGGCGCGGACAACGGACTCACCTGGGCACTGGCCGTGGTGTTCCTGGTATTCACGTTGCGCCTGGTGCTCTACAAGCCGTTCGTCAAGCAGGTGCGCACCACCAAACAGATGCAGGAACTGCAGCCCCAGATCAAGGAGCTGCAGAAGAAGTACAAGAACGATCGCCAGAAGATGGCGACCGAGATGCAGAAGCTGCAGAAGGATCACGGCTTCAACCCGTTGATGGGCTGCCTGCCGATCTTGGCGCAGGTCCCGGTCTTCCTCGGTTTGTTCCATGTGCTGCGCTCCTTCAACCGCACCGGCACCGGCATCGGCCAGCTCAGCATGTCGGCCTACGACAATGCGCATACGCCGAACTATGTCTTCAGCGCCACCGACGTCCAGTCCTTCCTGAGCGCCCGCATCTTCGGCGCCCCCATCTCGGCCTACATCACCAGCCCGCCGAGCCAGTTGCAGGCCTTCGCCGATTACGGCGGCGTGCCGACCAAGCTGAGCATCGCGCTGGTCTCCATCCCGCTGATGGTGATCGCCGGTCTGGCGACGCATTTTAACGCGCGCGCCTCGGTTGCCCGGCAGAGTCCGGAAGCCGCGGCCAACCCGCAGTCGGCCATGATGAACAAGCTCGCGCTGTGGGTGTTCCCGCTCGGCGTGCTGGTCGGTGGCCCCTTCCTGCCGATCGCCATCCTGCTCTACTGGGTGTCCAATAACATCTGGACCTACGGACAGCAGCACCTCGTCTTCGGCCGCATGGCGAAGGAAGAGGAAGTCAAGAAGCAGCAGAAGCTGGAGCAGCGCGCACAGAACGCGCCGAAGCCTGGTGCGAAGCCGGTAAATGTCAAGAAGAAGCAGTCGCCCTCCGATGCGACGCCCGTCGATGCGGATGCCGATGCCGCCGTGGATGCGGTTGACGCACCGCCGTCGACGAACGGCACCGCGAAGTCCCCGACCAAGGCGGGACAGCGGCGCTCGGGCGGGCAGAAGCGATCGGGCAACCGCGGGCGCCCCAACCAGAAGCGACGGCGCTGATATATCGCGCGCCTGCGGGATCTCTGAGCAACCCTGTTCGCGTTCTCCGATCGGCGCCGGTCGCCGGTCGCGCGCGATGAGCAGATGAAGGAAATCAAATGACTGTTGAAACCGACGGAGGGGACGCCACTGTGGCGACGACGACGATGGTGAACGGCGAAGCCGAAGCGGGGGCCGAATCCACCGAGTCCGCGAACGATGCCGAGGAAGCTCTCATCGAAGAGGGCGAAATCGCGGGCGACTACCTCGAGCAGTTGCTCGATGTGCTCGACTTCGACGGCGATATCGATCTCGATGTCGAGGGCGATCGCGCCATCGTGAGCATCGACGGTGGCCGGGATCTCTCGAAGCTGGTCGGCCGCAACGGCGAGGTGCTCGACGCACTGCAGGAGCTGACCCGGCTGGCCGTGCAGCAGGCCACCGGGGTGCGCAGTCGGCTCATGCTCGATGTGGCCGGCTGGCGCGCCAAGCGTCGCTCGGAGTTGAGTGCGCTCGGCACTGCCGCCGCGCAGCGGGTGCTGGAATCCGGTAAGCCGGAGCCGCTGGCGCCGATGACTCCTTTCGAGCGGAAGATCGTGCACGACGCCGTTGCCGCCGTCGACGGTGTCAGCAGTGAGAGCGAGGGCGTGGAGCCCAATCGGCACGTTGTCGTGGTGCCTGCCTGAATCGCGCGTTGTGATTGGATTAGGGCCTCCGGTCTTCGGACCGGAGGCCCTCTTCATGTCTCGGATACGCGCCCCCTCCCCCGGCCCCATTGCCGTACTGATCGACTCGAGTTCGGAAGGATGTTTCACGTGGAACGAGATCTCGGTGGCATCACCGCGTTGCCGAATGAGCTGGAGCCCCCGGCGACGGCCGCGGTGGTTTTCGGAGACCGGCTGGATCTCGCGCGTCGGTACTGCGCCGCCCTCGCCGCCGCCGGTGTCGAGCGCGGACTGATCGGCCCCCGCGAGGTGCCGAGGCTATGGGATCGACACATCCTCAACTGTGCGGTGGTCGGTGAGTTGATGGCGGAGGGCGCCACCGTGGTCGATATCGGCAGCGGTGCCGGACTGCCCGGAATCCCATTGGCGATCGCGCGCCCGGATCTCCGCATCACCTTGGTCGAGCCGCTGCTGCGTCGCACCATCTTTCTGAGCGAATTCATCGAGGCGGCCGGACTCGATGTGACCGTGGTGCGCGGTCGGGCCGAGCAGTCCGGCGTGATGAAGGAAGCGGGCGGCGCGGATGTGGTGACCTCTCGCGCGGTTGCCCCGCTGGCGAAGCTGGCGCAGTGGTCCCTTCCTCTGTTGCGCGATCACGGACGGATGCTCGCGCTGAAGGGAGTCAGCGCGGCCGAAGAACTCGAGCGCGACGGTGAGGCTTTGACGAAGGCGGGCGCGGGAAATGCGACCGTTCTGGAATGCGGTGCCGGACTCGTCTCCACCCCCACTCTGGTGATCAGCGCCGAACGGCTGCCGCGTGCCGAGCGTCCCTCGCGTCGAGCCGGCAGGTCGGCGCGGAAGTCGAAGTAGCAGTTCTCGATTCGCGGCAATGTTTCATGTGAAACAAGGGGCCTTGGCGTCCGCAGCGCAGCAGGATTCGACCCGAAACTTCACGTGACGTTTTGAATCCGGTGGTAACGGATAGGGAAATCGATAATCCCCATTGCGCGAGGCTCATTGGACACGAGAGCGCCCGGTGTGAGATGTCCGCGGCGCGGAACCGTATCCGATGTTTCATGTGAAACAGAACTTCGGTGTCGGTCCGGGACTTCATGTTTCATGTGAAACGGCAAATCGAACGCGTCAATCTTGTTTGCGGCGATGTGATTCGGTGCAGATTCGCGTGTCCTTTATGTGATGCCGCGATTCAGCTTTCTAATCGCGCTGAGTGCTGGCAAGCTAGTGAGCGTCGGGCGTGAGCGTTGGTGCCACGGAGGGATGCGGGTTTGTCGCAGCGGCGAGAGCTCCGCTCGTCGGTCGGGCGCCGCGGTCCCGATTGAGCATCAAGTTCGATCCGACACAGCTAGTGATGACACGGCGCCGAATTCGGTCGGGCGTACGTGATCTGAGGTTCTCGCGTTAGGAGCTGTCTATGTCGAGCGGTCCGGCGAATGTTTCACGGGAAACAACGTCGCGCGTGCCGGGGATGCTGGACTCCAGCACCTTGGATGCGGAGGCATTCGGAAGCACACCGTTCGGGCACATCTCCCCCAGTGAGACCCCGATAGCAGCCGAAGCCCAACGTGCAAGCCAAATATTGCATCCAGGAAAGGTGACAGTGCCGAAACCGCACGAGCAACGGATCATCACCATCGCCAATCAGAAGGGGGGCGTCGGTAAGACGACAACCGCCGTGAATCTCGCGGCCGCCCTGGCGCATACCGGGATGACGGTTCTCGTGATCGACCTCGATCCCCAGGGCAACGCCAGCACCGCCCTGGGTATCGAACATCACTCGGGTGTCCCGTCGAGCTATGAACTCCTCATCGGCGAGGTGTCGGTGATGGATGCGATTCAGCAGAGCCCGCACAGCGAGCGTCTGCTGTGCATCCCGGCGACCATTGACCTGGCCGGTGCCGAGATCGAATTGGTTTCCATGGTGGCCAGGGAGGGACGACTCAAGGCCGCCATCCAGGAGGCCAATATCGCCGGATACGACATCGATTACGTCATGATCGACTGCCCGCCGTCGCTCGGTCTGCTCACCGTCAACGCAATGGTTGCTGCCAAGGAAGTGCTGATCCCGATCCAGTGCGAGTACTACGCGCTGGAGGGTGTGGGGCAATTGCTCCGGAATATCGGTCTGGTACAGGCGCACCTGAATCCCGAACTACACGTGTCGACGGTGCTTCTCACGATGTACGACGGACGGACCAAGCTGGCCGACCAAGTCGCCGAGGAGGTGCGCGGGCACTTCGGCGATGTGGTGCTGAAGTCGGTCATCCCCCGCAGTGTGAAGGTCTCCGAGGCGCCGGGCTACGGCATGACGGTACTCGATTATGATCCAGGCTCCCGGGGTGCGATGAGTTATCTGGACGCCGGTCGCGAGATGGCCTCCCGGTCGGTGATCCGGCCGGGTGCGGCAGAGCGCGCGCAATGACGAACGAGGAAAGGGTCGGTAACCGATGACTCAGGCGAAGAAGGGCGGCCTAGGCCGCGGACTTGCCGCGTTGATTCCGACCGGGCCGGCGGCCACACCGGGACTCGGTGCCGCACCCGGACTCGGCAGCGCCGCAGCCAATGTCGTCATCGGCGTCGATCCGATCGGACCCCAACCGGCTTCCGCCTTTCTGCACCGGGTCCCCGACCCCAGCGATGAGCAGCTGTCGGATGGCGGCGCGTCCTATCGCGAGATTCCGCCGGAGCAGATCGAACCGAATCCCAAGCAGCCGCGCCACGTCTTCGAGGAGGAGGCGCTCGCCGAGCTGGTGCACTCCATCAAGGAATTCGGCCTGATGCAGCCCATCGTGGTGCGTCGGCTGGAGCCGGGGGTGGACAAGTATCAGATCGTCATGGGTGAGCGTCGTTGGCGCGCTTGCCAAGAGGCTGGGCTCGCGGCGATTCCAGCCATTGTCCGCGAGACCGCGGACGACGCGATGCTGCGGGACGCCCTCCTGGAGAACATCCATCGGGTGCAGCTGAACCCGCTCGAAGAGGCGGCGGCCTATCAGCAGCTGCTAGAGGAATTCGACGTCACCCATGAGGAATTGGCCACCCGAATCGGTCGATCCCGACCGGTGGTGACGAATATGATTCGCCTGTTGAAACTGCCGATCCCGGTGCAGCGCCGGGTCGCGGCCGGCGTACTGTCCGCCGGACACGCTCGGGCGCTGCTCGGTCTCGAGGCAGGCGCCGACGCCCAAGAGGTACTCGCCGCCCGCATCGTTGCCGAGGGATTGTCGGTCCGGGCCACCGAGGAAGCCGTCACCCTGGCGAACCGGGACCCGGATACGGCCGCTCCCCCTGCCGCCCGGCGCAAGCCGATTCATATGCCGGGTCTGCAGGATGTGGCCGAGCGGCTGTCGGAATCCTTCGACACTCGCGTCACCGTGAGCCTCGGCAAGCGGAAGGGCAAGATCGTCGTCGAATTCGGTTCGGTCGAAGACCTCGAACGCATCGTAGGCATGATGGAGCAGCAGCAGCTCGGCAAGTGACCGAAGTGGCAAAAATAGCCGTGTGTTTCCGGTAGGCACGTGTTCGGCGTCGAAACGTCACTGTGACGGCGCGGAAAATCGGCCTACGGAGGGGCTCCTTACCAACAGCACAGCGACGTGGAATGAGGCGGGTTCGCTTTGATCGCATATTCTTGCTGGCGAGTGAATGCAGCGTGAGTGTGGATGAATCGGATAGCTGGAGGCTGAGCAGAGCGGTGTCGACCAGCGTCACAGCATTAACCCTCGGTGGACTCGACAGGCTACCCGCCCATGCGCGGCGTTGCGTGTTCTGGGAGATCGATCCGGCCGTGGCCGCGACCTCCCGTGAGTTCAGTGATCCGGTCTTCGAGAAGGAGGCCTGGCTGTCCACGGTCATGCTGGAGTGGGGTTCGTGCGGTCAGGTCGCGAACGTGGACGGCAACATAGCGGGGTGTGCGCTGTATTCGCCGCCGAGCGCCGTACCGCGTGCCGGCCTGTTCCCCACATCGCCGGTTAGCCCGGACGCGGTCCTGCTGACCACGCTGCGGGCCGAATTCCCGTATCAGGATGCCGACATAGCCCACCGCCTCATAACGGCCGTGGTGGCCGATCTGGTCCGTCGTGGCGTACGTGCGTTAGAGGCCTTCGGCATTCGCACCGATCCTCCGGCGACCGCGATGTCGGATCGTTCGCTCGGCTCGATGCGGTTGATGGAGCGGATCGGTTCACCGGTCCGGGATGCGGCCTCGGCCGGTAAGGCGACCGGATGTTCGCCGGAGACCTGCATGATCGAGGCGGACTTCCTGGAGGACGTCGGTTTCGAAGTGGTGGCGCCGCACCACCGCTTCCCCCGGCTGCGCTTGGAACTCGACTCCGATCACGGTTGGAAGGAAGATGTGGAGCGCGCGCTCGATCAGCTGCTCGCCGCCGCCTCCCTGACGGTCCCCTTCCGCGTCGGAGCACCCTGAGACTCCGCATACAGCAGCAGTGCGCCCCTGCCGACGATCGGCAGGGGCGCACTCGTACCGGAAGTATTTTTGTTGTTCGTAATCTAATGAGCCAGAAGGTAATTCACTACATCCGGTCGGCTGCGGCCAATTCCTCCGCCAGCAATTCGGCGAAAGTGTATGTGCCCGTCGGCTGATCGTCCTGGCCGAGCAGATACAGCCGCTTCACCGAGATGAGGATGGCCTCGGCGATCACATCGCGCATCCGGGGGTTGGTGAGTACCGATGCATCGTATTCGTTTGTGAGATAACCGATATCGACCTGCACGGTCGGCATCTTGGTGAGCCGCAACAGATCCCAGGTACGCGCATGAGTCCGGCAGTCCTGCAACGAGGTTCGCGCGACCACCTCACGCTGGATAAAGCCGGCTAGCACCTGGCCGATCATCGATACCGAACCGTGCGAATTGCCGAAGTGGAAGCCCGCGACACCGTTGGCGGACGGGCTCGGATTGGTCGCGCAGCGCAGCGAGATCATCAGATCGGCGTCGAAGGCATTGGAGGTATCCGCGCGATCGGCGTCGCTCGGATTGGCGCCCCACGGCCGCGACAGGAAAGTTTCCATGCCAGTGGCGGCCATTCGGCCCTCCAGCCTGCTGGCCAGATCCCACAGGATCTCCGACTCGTAGACATCGCCGTATTCGGTCGGCACCGCGAAACCCTTGTCCGGGCCGCCGAGACCCGGATCGATGACGATCCGCTTCCCGGTCAACTGCGGGCCGGCCCGGTGCACCACCTCTTCCTCGGCGATCCGATGCGGATTGCCGCCGGTGACGCGCGCGCCGAGCAGCTCCAGCGAGCGCAGTGTATCCGGACCGCAGATGCCGTCCGCCGCCAAGCCGATCTCCCGCTGGAATGCGGTGAGCGCTTCATGGGTGTGCGGGCCGAAGTAACCGTCGACGCGGTGCACGTAGAAACCGAGATCCTGTAGCCGGCGCTGCAGGGTTGCCACATCGTCGCCGTAGAGCGGCGCGGAGAGCTGGTAGATCAATGTGCGGGCACCGAGGCGATAGGAGGCTTCCTTGAGCGCGCGGTAGGTAGCCGGTCCGACGACTCCGTCGACCAGCAGTCCGCGGTGCTGTTGGAAGGCGCGAACCGCCGAGTCGAGCTGGCGATCGAAGGAAGCGTCGGTGTCCATCCAGTACTCTCGCGCATCAGCATGATCTGTTGCGGCGGAGTGCGTATGCAGAAACCCGAGACTTGCCAGGGTGCTCCGAACCTCGGCGACGGCTGGACCGGTATCGCCGTGACGAAGTCGGTGCATGCGTGAGAGCCCTTTCCTTCCGTCAACCCGGGTACCCACTCATGCGATGGCTCACACCCTCGCACGACCGGAGGTCGGTCGATTGTCTCAGACCCGGACCGGAATACGACAATTCCCGGCGTCCAGGCATCCTACGGCGCGTCGTCGATTGACGGCGTTCTTTGACGAATACGTCAGAGGATGCCGTCGAGTTCACGCAGCAGGGCGGCTTTGCCCTTCGCTCCGACGATCTGCTTGACCGGCTTGCCACCGGAGAACAGCATCATAGTTGGCAGCGAGAGGATCTGATAATCGCGGGCGACGCCCGGATTGGCATCCACATCCACCTTGGCCACGGTCAGCTTGTCCGCGTGCGTGCCCGCGATCTCCTCCAGCACCGGGGCGACCATCTTGCACGGACCGCACCAGTCGGCCCAGAAGTCGACGAGTACCGGCTTCTCACTGAGCAGCACATCGTCGGCGAAGGACGCGTCGGTCACGGTGACCGTGTTTTCGGACATGGGGTATCTCCTTGTAGTGCAAAAAAAATGATGAGATCAGTTGGCGGGCACGGCAACTGAGTTGCCTGCGTGATCCAGGGTGTTCGAGGTGATGTCACCCTGGTCGGCCAGCCAGCGCTCGGCATCGATCGCGGCGCGGCAGCCGGTGCCCGCGGCGGTGATGGCCTGGCGGTAGGTGTGGTCTACCAGATCGCCCGCGGCGAAGACGCCGGGGACCTTGGTAGCGGTTGACGGGTGCAGCACCTGCACGTAGCCCTCGTCGTCCAGCTCCACCTGATCCTTGACCAGCTCGCTGCGCGGATCGTGTCCGATCGCCACGAACAGGCCGGTCGCGGCCAGTTCGGAGGTCTCGCCGGTACGGGTATCGCGCAGTGTCAGGCTGGTCACGCTGGAATCGCCGTTGACCGCGGCGACCTCGGCGTTGAGCACGAACTTGATCTTCTCGTTGGCCTTGGCGCGCTCCAGCATGATGCGTGAGGCGCGGAATTCCTCGCGGCGGTGCACGATGGTCACGGTGCTGGCGAATTTGGTGAGGAAGGTCGCCTCTTCCATCGCGGAGTCGCCGCCGCCGACCACGACGATGTCCTGGCCCTTGAAGAAGAAGCCGTCGCAGGTGGCGCAGGCGCTGACACCCCGGCCGAGCAGCTTCTGCTCACCGGGCACATTCAGATAGCGTGCGGCCGAGCCCATGGCGAGGATTACGGCGTAGGCCTGGTGGGTCTCATCGCCGACGGTGACCGTCTTGATCGGGCCGCTCAGATCGATGGCGTCCACATCCTCGGTCCGGATATCGGCGCCGAACCGCTTGGCCTGTTCGCGCATCTCCTCCATGAGATCCGGGCCCATGATGCCGGCGCGGAAACCGGGGAAGTTTTCGACCTCGGTGGTGGTCATCAGTGCGCCGCCGAACTGGGTGCCCTCGAACAGCAGGGGCTGGAGTTCGGCGCGGGCTGCGTAGACGGCGGCGGTATAGCCGGCGGGTCCGGAGCCGACGATGATCAAGTCGCGAACTGCGTTGCTCATGCCTGCGCCTCGCTGGCGCTCGGCACCACCGTGACCAACAGGTTGGCTGTGTTGATAGTTCGCTCGCTGCGCTCGCTCACGGGTGACCCTTCCGAGGGAGATTCGTTAGACGTGTCGGTCAACAACAGGGTAAACGGTGTTGTTCCCGACGTGATGTGGGACAACCACACGACGTGACGTCGCCCACTCGTCAACCGATGTCGGTGAGTGCCAACTGTTGCGGATCGTCGGTGCCGCAACCGGTTCCGACGACCAGTGCGGTGATCTTGTGTGGACGCGGGCCGGTGAGCAGGATCAGCACGGCTTCCCTGCCCCCGAAGGTGGTGTCGGTCGAACCGAGGACGGTGCGGTCCAGGCCGTTGGCGTGGACGCAGCGGTTCAGGGCCGCCGCAGTGCCGAGTGCGCCGCTGACGTCATTGCGACCGAGGGCCCTCAATGCGACGGTGGCGTCGAGTTCGTCACCGAGTTGGACATTGCTGCTTGGGGTCGGTTGGGCGCTCGGGGCCACCTCGTGCCCGCGCAGTGCGTCGACCGCGACCGCCACGCAGGCCACGACCGCGATCACGGCGGCCGCGGCGGCGAGCCAGCGGAGTCTGCGTGTGCCGCGTCGCGTCAGCGGGATGGCAGCCTCGTGCCCGGAATGCTTTGCGGCATCGGCGGATTCGGGCCACACCGGCACCGACGATTCCGGCCGTGTGGGGGCCGAGGGCAGCCGATGCACGGTTCCGACCTGCTCGGTGGGCTCTTCTGCCACATCGAGGCCTTCGACGAACTCCTCCAGTCGGGCCGCGATATCGGCCGGCATGGCGTGAATGACGTGCTCGTCCTGGCCGAGTGCGCGCAATTCGGCACTGACATCGTCGAGGGAGTTCAGGAACCGCAGGGCGTCCGGATCGTTGCGGACCATCGGCCACAGCTGCTCGCGCAGCTCCGGCGCCACATTGTCGGCATGTAGGTCGGCGAGCAGTTCGGGTGAGAACGGAGGCTGCGGATCGGATCGGGTCGCCATCGCACCTCCGGATTCTCGAGTAGATGCCCGCCCACATGTCGCGGGCGGCGCTGCCAGTACATCGTCTGGTTGTCCGTCACTGTTAATGACGCATCTCGACTACTTCCGGTTCCCCGGATCACGCAGAAATTCCAAACGTTCTTGGAGCCGCTGTCGGCCGCGCGCGCATCGGCTCTTGATGGTGCCCTCCGGGACGCCGAGCAGCGCCGCTGTTTCCGCGACACTACGCCCCTCCAGTTCCACCGCGACAAGCGCCGCCCGCTGCTCCTCCGGCAGCGTGAACAGCGCACGGTCGATGACGAGTGACATCTCCAGTTCGGCGATATCGTCGCGGGTGTCCTTGGGTTCCGGCATGGTATCCGGCGACAGCGATACCGCGCGACGGGTCTTGTTGCGCCGGATCCGGTCCAGGCAGGCGTTCACCACGATGGCGTGCAGCCAGCTGCGCACCTCGGCCTCGGCGCGGAAGGTGGCTGCGGTGCGGTGTGCCGAGAGCAGGGCATCCTGCAGCGAATCAGCCGCGTCCTCGCGGGTATAGGAGGTGCGCAGGGCAGTCTGCCACAGGTGGTCGTTATGGCGGCGCAGCAGCTCCGCGAAGGCATGCCGCTGACCGCGCACGTGGGCGTGCAGCAGTTCGACATCGCTGAGCTCGTCGGGGACGAACGAACGCTCCCGGAACGCAACAGGCCGCGACTTCCCCCCGTGGGAATCCTCGTTCAGTTCGGACGGCAAAACCAACCCCTTGGACAGCTCTCACGGCGATGACGGACACGAGCGACCACCATCGAAATTTCGCAGCATCCAGGATCGAACAACCAGAACCCGGGGAGCTCCCCCCTGAGTGAGAGCGCGGCTAGATCATATCGTCAGTAAAGAATCGGCAGCAACCAGACCACTTGGAGCACAGCGGATCCGAAACCGCGGGAAGGTGACAACTGATTTCGCGAGTACACGGGTAACTCGTCGGGGACGCCCAAAACCGAGCCAGGCAGGCGACGCTGGATCTGAACGCAGCCGTCGCGGCGCTTACTTGTACGACCTGAGGATTCGGGGAGGCGGATGAGCACGGGGCGGACACGTGCGGCGAGAGGCAGAGCTGAGCGGCGCTTACGGCGCGGCGTCGAAACGCAGGTCGGCGATCGAGGTCTGGAACTGGCCGCCGGAATTGCCGAGTCCGGTGATCCATACGAGCACATAGCGGGCCGCCTGATCGCTGCGGACCGGGATTTCGGTGATGCCGTTCTCTAGTCGCGCCGAGCCGATCAGCTGGGTCTGGTCCAGCGTGGGCGAGGCCGTCGGGGAGGTGCGGATCTCGACCGAGGTGCCCGTACTCGGCGATTCGATCGAGACGCTCGTCAGCTTGGCCGGACTCGGCAGGGTGGCCAGCAGCCCGACGCCCTTCTTGAGCGCCGGGAACTGCTGGAAGTACTGATCGGTGCGCCAGACGGTGCCCGGATCGTGATCGAGCACCGCACCGGTACCGCTGACATTGTCCGGTGTGCCCTCCGGGGAGAACACCGACACACTCGTCACCGGAACCGGGACCCCGCCCGCGGCCGTCCCTGTCGTACCACCGGAGGTGGGCGCGGGCGCGGGTGAACTGTTCGTGGTGAGGCCGATATTGCGCTGCTCGTTGAGCGGTGCGTCCGACGCGCTCGGCGCGAAGACGCTGACCATCCACCAGATGATGATGCCGACCACGAGCGCGGCCAGAATGCCGAGCCCGACCATGATCCACATCATCCGCTGCGAGCGTTCGCGTTCCGCCGCAAGCAATTCCGGATCGGCCAGCGATTCCTCGGCACCGCTCGACGGACGCTGACCGAGACGCAGCACCGGGATGAAATCGGTCTTCTGATCGACCACCGAGGCCTGTTCGAGCACATGCTGCACGGTCGCAGCGGTGCGCACGCCCTTGTTCGATTCCAGCGAACGGACCGCGACCGCCGAGATCTCGAACGGCACCTCGGGCCGGATCTGCCGTGGTTCGACGGGGGTGCCGTCGGAACCGAA
Source organism: Nocardia sp. CA-120079 (assembly GCF_050955745.1). Classification (NCBI taxonomy): domain Bacteria; kingdom Bacillati; phylum Actinomycetota; class Actinomycetes; order Mycobacteriales; family Nocardiaceae; genus Nocardia; species Nocardia sp. CA-120079. The sequence continues at coordinate 9,596,158 of NZ_CP192088.1, read as the reverse complement.
ATCGGCCAGCCGCAGACCGCCTACCGTCGCTGCCGTGCCGGTCATGCCACCGGCGCGGATCGGCCAGCGAGCGGTGATCAGCGCGTAGAGCATGGCGCCGAGGCCGCGCACATCGGATTGCGCGTCGGAATCGGACAGCGTGCCCGGGAACGCGAGCACCGCGTCACCCGTGGCACTGATCCGGACCCGGTCCGGATGGTCGATGGACAGCGAACCGCCGCCGCGATGGGCCAATTCGGCGGCCGAGGCCAAAGCTCGGATGGCACGCGCGGCACCGATCGGCGACGGCACCGTCTCGGCCATTTCGCGCAGCGAACGACCCGGGGTCCATTCGGCCACCACGATGCCGCCGGAGCTGCCACGTACCACATCGAGTACGCGAGCCAGGCCCGGCGAGTTGATCCGGCCCAGGCGCAGCGTGCGCGACAGGATCGCCTGCGGACCGTCGTGACCGGAGTTGTCGGTCGCCTTCTGATCGGCATCGACGAAGGTGAGCGCGACCTCGCGGTCGAGCTTGATATCGAGCGCCTGCCAGAACTTGAGTCCGCGGGATCCACCGTGACTCGCGAGCAGCCGGTAGCGGCCGCCCGCTACGGAAGCGCCCGGAATCAGCTTGGGGCCGCGCGGCGTTCTTCGACCCGCGTCGTCCATCGGCGGTAGCTGCGGCGGGATCGGGATCATCCCGGTGTCGTACATCGGATCGCGCTGCGGGGCCTCCCGCGGTTGCTCACCGGATCCGGGCGCCGAATCGTGCTCCGGCGGACCGTTATCGGCACCCTGATTCGCGTATGCGGAATCAGAGGCCTCCCCGGCGGGCGGAACATCTGTGGAGAGCCCGCCTGCCTTGGTCGCAGCAGATTCGGCGGCTGGGACGCCGCCCGGCGCCGCGTCGTCGCTCACCCTCGTTCCTCCTTCGCCCTGATATGTCGAAGTTCCGGCGAACTCGCCACCTGTGCTTCTCTGCCGAACAGGGTACGGGAACTCACCCATACCGGTGCTGTCAACGGTATGAGCTCGGATCACGGGTAGCACCATGGTTTGGGCATCCATGTACGGGTCGAAACCAGGGTATGCCACATACGGCTCGGGCCGCCGGAATACCTGTGTCGCGTACTCGTCCTCGACCGGACCCTCGAGATCGAGATCGGGTGCGGGCGGGGTGAAGCCGAGGCGCCGGGAGACGGCGACGGTGATCGCGACGATCTCCGGGATACCGGCCAGGCGCATCAGCCCGAAGGCGACCGCGAACATCACGATGGCCGATACGATCACCCGGATCAGCGAGCCGGGTCCGCCGGAGAGGCGGTCGAGTCCGAGCACCTTGTCGACGATGAGCATCACGGCGCCGCCCGCGATCGAGGACAGCAGGACGCGGGTAACCGTGCGTCCGACATTGACCATGCGCAGATCGCCGAGGCTCTGGTGCAGCAGATAGCCGCCGATGACGGCACCGGCCAGGAAGCCGAGTCCGGTCGCGACACCCAGGATTTTCACGACCTGACCGCTGTCGCTCGCCAGCGCAGGCGCCAGCGCCGAGAACAGGATCTTGATCGTCGTGATGGCGAGGATGATCCAGGTCGGCGTCCATGCCTGCTCCCGCGCGTAGAAAACGCGCAGATGGATGAGCACCAGGGAGTACGGAATCAGCGTGAAGGCCGACCAGCTGACCGCCTCGCCCAGGCGCGCGGCGTCGCCGGTGAACCGTGCGTAGCCGAACAGCGCCTCGCCGACCTGCGGGCCGGCCAGCGTCAGGAAGGTGACCACCGGAACGAGGGCGATCATCGTCAAGCGGGTCGCGACGGACAGATCGTCGACGACTGCGGGGGTGTCATCGGCTGCCGCGTTGCGGCTCAGCCGCGGCATGATCGCGGTGAGCAGCGTGACACCGAGAACGCCGTAGGGCAGTTGGAGCAGCAGCCAGGCATTGGTATAGATCGCCGGGCCTGCCTCATCGGCCGTCGAGGCGATGTGGTTCGAGACGATCAGACCGATCTGGCTGATCACCACGTACAGGATGATGGCCGAACCCATCTTGCCGAACTGCTTGAGTCGCGCGTCGATACCCCACAGCGGCCGCAGATCGATCTGATTGCGCTTGATCGCGGGCAGCAGGCTCAGCGCCTGGGTGGCCACACCGAGGGTGATACCGCCGCCGAGGACCAGCAGTTTCGGATCGCTCATTCGGACCGGATCAAGTGTGATCTCGCCCGGCGTGAGGGCATAGAGACCGAGCACGACCAGCACGACGAGGTTGTTCAGCACCGGCGCCCAGGCCCCGGGTTTGAAGTTCTGCCGGGTATTGAGGATCGCCGTCAACAGTGCCGACATGCCGTAGAACAGGATGGCGGGCACCAATAGGTAGGTCAGGGCCGTGGTCAGTTCGGTATTGACCTTGCCGTCCGAGGAGACGAAGACCCGGGTCGCCAGCAACGGCGTCGCCGCCGCGGCGAAGAGCGTGGCCGCGGCGAGCACCGCGAAGGCGGCGGTGACCAGCCTGCGGACGAATGCGACGCCCCCGTCGTCGTCCTCCTGTTCGGCGCGCACCAGCGTCGGCACCACCATCGCGGTCAAGACCGCGCCGAGGACGAGCTCGGTGATCATGTTCGGGATCAGGTTGGCCGAGGTGTAAGCACTGGCGACGGCCGGGCCGAGCGCGGTCAGCAACAACAGCTGTTTACCGAAGCCGGTGACGCGGCTGATCAGGGTGGCGATCGCGATCGATCCGGAGTCGCGCAGCAGACGCGAGCTCGCGTTCTGTTTGGTTTCGGTGGCTACCGGGCCCGATGCGGGTGCGGCGGGCCATTCCTGGGTCCGTGGCCTGGCCGCTTCCCGGGGAGCGGGACGTTGCGGCGGTTCCACCGGCTGCCGCCGTTCGACGGGTTGCCGGCGCTCGACCGGTCGCTGTTGTTCGATCGGCGGCTGCCGCGTTGCCGGGGGCTGTGGCGGCGGTGTCTGATAGCTCGGTCGCGGCGCCTGGTAGCTCGGCGGCGGCGCGAAACGCTGGGGCGGAACCCGAGGCGGTGCGCCCGGCGGTCCCGATACCGGTTGACCGGGCGGCATCTGTTGACCGGGCGGCATCGGACGCGGCCGGGCCGGACCGGGCTGCTGTGGCGGCGCCGGGTATTGCCGCTGACCCGGATGGGCCTGCTGACCCGGATGCGGCCGGGGTTCGGGATATTGCTGCGGATCCGGATATTGCGGAGGACGGGGTACCGGCCGCTGCTGCGGCCGGGGTTGCCTGGGCAATGCGCCGGAGGGCGGTGCCATCGGTCCGGTCGGCGGCTGCGCGACACGGGGTGTCGGACGCGGCGGCGGCACCGGTCGCTGCGGCTGAGCCGGCCGACTCACCTGCGGTACGCGCGGCGAATCGCCGAAACGTTCGTCGGGGGTCATATCCGCGTCCTCCGGTGCTGCCGGTGGCTGCGCCAGTTGACGTTCCCAGGGTGCCGAAGGCGCCCGGCGGGCCTGGGGTCCGTCGGGCCGATCAACAGGTGGTTGCCGATGAGCGGATAGATCATCGTCGCTCATCGTGCCTCCTGCGCCATGCCATCCCCCGCCGCCGGGCCGATGACGCCCAGGGTGTTACGCGATTGTCCTCCACGATGCCATGAGTGGTGCGGGGTCGGGTACCGATCAGCGGCGACCGACTGCCTACAGGTCGGTCGAATCAACACAGCGATGACAGCCGAGCACGAGCGAGGTGTCCTCGTCGTCATCCCGCCTCCTGCTGCTCCTGCTGCTGTAAGACGCGCCTGCGCGCCCGTCGGTACCTGTTCACCCGGCGCCGGGTGCCCGGATCGAAACCCTCGTCGGCCGGATCCGGCTGTCCGCGGAACCGACGCAACAACCGGCGCCCGGCCAACAGGAACAGCAGTATTCCGGCACACGCCGTAATTATTGCCAAGGTCTGACCGTAAGCGTTCGAACGCACCGAGACCGAGGTGGGATTGCCGAGTGGGACACCGTCGGACGTGGTAAGGGAGATCGGAATGACCAGGTTACGGCTATCGGTGACCTCGGTCGGGATCTGGAACGACCGGCTACCGGTGGGCGGCAGCGTCTCCTCGCCCGGATCGGTGATCTTCGTCTCCGTCGGCGCCTCGATCCGGAACCGGACCCGGATGGCGACCGGCAGATCGTTGCGCGCGACCAATAGCAATGGGCTCTGTTCGGAGGCCAAGGTGTACACCCCGCCGGGCGGCAGCACGGTGACCGAACCGTAGAGCCGGTCCAGTGTGCGTGTCGTCTGGTCGAGTCGGCGCTGGGCATAGGTGTCCGGCTGTGCGGAATCGCCGGAGCGCCGGTCGGAGAGGGTCAGGACGCGCAGCAGACCGTCGCGCAGCGGGGTCAGATATTGGTTCGGCGTCGGCTCGGTCTCGGGCACCTCGACGAGCGAACGCATGAGATCGGTGATCCGGCGGCCCTGGTCGCGGACCGGGAGCACGAAGCGGTCCGGAACCGCGTCATGGGCAGCCTGCGGCAGATAGTCGGGTTCGTGGGGCTGCGCGTCGGGCGATTCGGCGACCAGCTCGGCAAGCGTGCGCGGCGTCGCGAGGTTGTTGTGCAGCAGCAGGTCGACCTGCTTCAGGATCGCGGTGGCCTCTTCCCGGTTCGCGCTCCACTGCTGCGGCGGCACCAGCAGCAGCGAGTGCGGGCGGCTCGGGTCCGGGTTCAGCGCGGACCAGGTGATGGCGCCGAGCGCGTCCTGCAGGCGGGCCATCCTGGAGTCGTTGGTGACGTCGTAGCGGACGCGTGCGGGGGTGAACGACGGGGTGGGCGGGTTGGAGCCGACGGCGGCGAGGGCGGTCGCGGACCAGATATCGAAGGTCGCCGCGTGCAGTGCCGGATCGGCGGGCGGGGCCTGAGTGCCGGAGGGTGCCGCACTCGTCGTCGGGGCGGACGTGCTCGTCGCGGATGTGCTCGGTGTGGCGCTGGTCTGCGGTTCCGGTGCCGGTTCCGGCGTGACGGGCACCGGGGCGATCTCGGCGAACCGGACCACATCCGGCGTGCTCGCCTCCGGCAGCGGCTGACTCGAGGTGGTCTGGTTCGTGCTGCCCTGACTGCCGGCGCCGCCGCGTCCGGTGGTGATCGGCTGCGAATCCGTCGAGGTACCGGCGGTGCCGAGCGGGACGGCGGCGTTATCGGCCAGTACCGCGGTCCCGAAACCGTGGCCGCGCAACAACATTCCCGCGCTCTCATCGATACTGCCGGAATCCGGCACGCTGACCCCGCGCACCGATTTGGTGGCGAGAATCGAATCGACGATATCGGCGGGGTCGTTCAACGCTCGCGTGGACAGTTCGGCATCGTTGACCGCGGCCAATGCCGTGATATCGACCTGTGCGAACGGCAGTGCGACCGTGCAGGTCGATGCGGTGACCGCGCGCAATCGGTCCAGCCAGGTCTGGGCCTGATCGGCGCCGGTACCTGCCCTGGTCGCACCGTCCGGATCGGATGGGCTGGCCAGTACGCGATAACCCTTGGTCATCGCCTGTGCGGTGATCAGCAGATCGGGATCGATCGCGATGCAGACCGCCGAGTTCAGCGTGCGATCGCGACTGGCCGGGTTGGTGCCGAGCACCGATTCCAAGGCGCCGAGCAATTGGTCCAGCCGTCCGCCCTTGCCCAGCGATGCGGCCAGTTCGTCGTCGGTGAGCTCGGCCTTTCCATTGAGCGGGCCGGTGACACCGGCGACCAGCCGAGGACGGTCGGCCAGCGGCCACAGCAGCGTCGTCGCCACCGGGGTATCGGGCGCGGCGGGCACCGGCGAGCTGATATCGACCGCGGGCGGTACACCCAGCACCGGCAGCAGGAACCGTGCGTCGTCGAGGCGGGCCTGGGTGCCGTAGGCCGGTTCCCCGTTGACATTCAGCAGCAGCGGATAAACGCCGGGCTTGGTGATATCGAGCGCGGCCGTACCGCCGCCGGAGCGCAACGCGATGCTGATCGTGAACTGTTTGCGCTGGCCTGGACTCAAACGCTCGGCGACATCTTCGAACGGACCGGTCACGTCGTAGTTGACCTGGTCCAAGCGCAGAGTCGAGCGCAGCGCGCTCGGTGCCGACACCGCGGCGGCGCGTTGGATGCGGACACTGATGTCCTCGACCACCCGATCGCCGATATTGGTGACGGTGCCCGCGACCGTCAGCGTCGGATCGCTGGTGGTGGTCACCGCGGACGGGTTCACCGAATCCAGGGTCAGCTTCAGGAATTTCGGCGACGACGAACTATTCGGCGTCGTCGGCTGGGCGGCGGCGGGTTGGGCGAGCAATACCGGGACCGCCGTCGCCGAGCCGAGAATGGTCAGGACCGCCGCGATGATCCGGAACAGGCCTACCCGTCGCCCGACCACCACCCCCCACGGAATCGCTGCGCGATGCCGGAAAGTCTGGGTCATCTCTTGCCGGTCTCCATCCGGTCGATCATCCGGTTCGCCACTTCGGCGAGGCGCCGCTCGTCGGCATAGGCGAGCCGAGAATCCAATTCGCTCAACGGAACCCACGCCACCTGCGTGACCTCGACGTCGGCATCGGAGAGCTCACCACCGATGGAGCGCAGCAGATAATGGTGCACGGTCTTGTGTACCCGGCGACCCTCGGTGACGAACCAGTAATCGATGCTGCCGAGTTCGGCGACCACTATCCCATTGATTCCGGTCTCCTCGGCGACCTCCCGGATCGCGGTCTGTTCGGGCGTCTCCCCCTCTTCGATATGTCCCTTGGGCAGCGACCACAGCAGTCTGCCACGCCGGTCGGTCCGCCCGATCAGCGCCGCACTGCGTTTATCGCTCGGCCCGTCCAACCCGTCGACGACGAGTCCGCCCGCCGAGGTTTCCCGTACCGTGCGCATGCGCGGTTTCGCCGCGTTGGCGGCCGAACCGCGGCGCCGGGGCTGGCGGCGTCGACTGTTCGCGCGATCGGCCGGAGACACCACGCAATCCTACTGTGCTGAATTGCCGTCCCTCCGGCGCGGCGTGTGCTCTATCTTTGGCAGCGCCTTCGGCGCTGCGTGTTCGCGGCCCCCTGGTGTCTCGCGTCCGAGCCGTCGAGACTCGCGACTTCGTCGCATGCGCTTCGACGGCTCGGACGCGAGACGGGCCGCGAACGTCGCTCGTAAGACTCGCTCCGTTGTGGTTGCGTTGTGCTGTCAGCTCGGCTTGTGCCAATGCCTTTTATATAGACAGGTGCGCAGGCAAGTAGATGCGCAGGCCGTTCGGCTGGGTTGCGCTGGAATATCGGTTGTGTGGGCTCGGTAAGCTGCTACTTCGTGGTTTCGCCCAAGTCCGAGGATGCAGCGTTGGATCGACGTACCCGATTGCTGGCCGCGGCCGCGGTCACGCTGGGACGATTGTCCGACGTGTTGACGCCGCTGGGCGAGTTATTCGCCGCGCGGGGGTATGAGTTGTACCTGGTCGGGGGCAGTGTGCGCGATGCGGTGCTCGGGCGGTTGGGGACGGATCTGGATTTCACCACCGATGCCAGGCCCGAGCGAGTGCAGGAGTTGTTGCGCGGGTGGGCCGATCATCTGTGGGATACCGGCGGGTTGGCGTTCGGCACGGTGAGTGCGTCGAAGGCCGATCAGCAATTGGAGATCACCACCTTCCGCAGCGATACCTATGACCGGGTGTCGCGCAATCCCGAGGTCACCTTCGGTGATTCGCTCGAGGGTGATCTGGTGCGTCGCGATTTCACGGTCAATGCGATGGCGGTGAAGATCGGGGCCGACGGGTCGCTGGAGTTCGTCGATCCGCTCGGTGGGATGGACGCGCTGCTCGCCGGAGTGCTGGATACGCCTGCGGCGCCGGAGGATTCGTTCAACGACGATCCGCTGCGCATGCTGCGGGCGGCGCGTTTCGTCGCGCAGCTCGGCTTCGAACTGGAGCCTCGGGTGCGGGTCGCGATCGTCGCGATGGCGGGTGAGTTGGAACGGATCACCGCGGAGCGGGTGCGCACCGAACTGGATAAGCTCATCGCCTCCGCGCATCCGATCGATGGCATCAATGTCATGTGCGAGACGGGCCTGGCCCAGCTGGTGCTGCCTGAGGTGCCCGCGATGAAGCTGGAGATCGACGAGCACCACCAGCACAAGGATGTCTACTGGCATTCGCTGACCGTGTTGCAGCAGGCCATCGACCTGGAGGAGGGCGACCCGGATCTGGTGCTGCGCTGGGCCGCACTGCTGCACGACATCGGCAAGCCCGATACCAAGCGCAATGAACCGGGCGGCGGGGTCAGCTTCCATCACCACGAGGTGGTCGGCGCGAAAATGGTGCGCAAGCGGATGCGCGCGCTCAAGTACCCCAAGCAGTTCACCGAGGACGTGGCGCGACTGGTGTTCCTGCACTTGCGTTTTCACGGCTACGGCAAGGGACAGTGGACCGATTCGGCGGTGCGCCGCTACGTCACCGACGCCGATGACCTGCTACCTCGGCTGCACAAACTGGTCCGCGCCGACTGCACCACCCGCAATAAGCGTCGCGCCGCCGCGCTGCGCGCCACCTATGACGAGCTGGAGACGCGGATCGCCAGACTGCAGGAGCAGGAGGATCTGGATCGGGTGCGTCCGGACCTGGACGGTAACGCGATCATGGAACTGCTCGGCATTCCCGCGGGCCCGGAGGTCGGCAAGGCGTGGCGCTTCCTGAAGGAGTTGCGCCTGGATCGCGGACCGCTCAGCCGGGACGAGGCCGAGGCCGCGCTGCTGGAATGGTGGAAAGCCCAGGTCTGATAGGGAATTCGCCGGTCGATCAGAAGATGATCAGCGTGGTACCCGCCACGATGGCCGAGCGGATCTGTGCCAGATCGAACGATCCGGTGATTCCCGGCAGCTCCACCCGGAACCGGACCAGATCGCCCTCGCGGGTGGCGTGCACGATGCGTGCGTCGTTCGGCAGCCGATCCAGCAGGATCGTCGGCGCGGTGATCAGCTTGCGCGGGATCCGGATGCCCAGCCAGTTCGCCCGGTGGATATCGACGGTCAGCAGGTTGTCGCGCACTTGCGCCTCCACCAGCGCGCTGATCCGGCGTTTGCGATGCTTCGCCCGGATCAATCCGCTCGCGTCGATGTCGAGTTTCCAATCGCGCTGCTGGGTATCGAGCCAACCGACGAGCGCCTCGGTGGTGACGGTTCCGTTCAGATCAAGCTGCTGCACCCGTGCCTTCGTCGGTACACCGGGCACCAGCCGGACGCCGTGCGCGATCACGGTGACCCGTTCGATCGGGTAGTCGTCCCAGCGCAGCCGGGACAGCACGGTCTTGGTCTGGAAATGCGCGCCGCGTCTGCGCACCTTGAGCACCTGCAGGGTGGCGTGCAGGTCGTGGCCGAGCAGGGTGGCGCTGACCTCTTGGCCGCCGAACCGGCTGAGAATGCCCTCGCTGAGCACGGTCATCAGCACGTCCGGCATGAGCGCGGTCACCGTGCCCGCGCCGAAGTCGGCCAGTGGATCCACCCATGCGGTGGTGTAGGCGAGCCATTGCTCGAGCAATGATTGGTCGAAGAGGCGTTTACCCATGTCGACGGCCCGCATCGGTGACCATGAGGTCGGATCGAAGTACGTGGCCATGATTGCTCCGAGCGTACTTGGCGTCGGCGCGCCCGACCACGTTCGCGGGTGTGACGAAGTGGGCAAATTGTGCGTATTCAGATAGGGGTTCTATACCTGCTGGTCGGCGGCCAAGGCGCGCAGGTTGTCTGCGCAGGATGGGTAGCGGGGCTGCCAACCGAGTTCCGCCTTCGCCGCGCCGTAGAACAGCCCGTAGCGCAACGAGATGCCTTCGAGCCCAGCGGCATTCAGCATCAGCTCTTTCTTGACCCGCATGCCTTCCAGGTGGGGTTCCACCGCCCTGTCGCCGGTCAGCGCGCAGGTGTCGTCCTCGGTGACCTCCCTTCGACGTGGCACATTCGAATGTGATCCGTCTCACTCTCGAAAGCATGCCGGGGCGCTGCGTCGAACGTGATCAGTTCCCGTACCCGCCACCGCCGGGCGTCTCGATGACCAGCACATCTCCGGGGTCGAGATGCGCCGAATCCGCCCCGCTCAGGTCCTGAACCGTGCCATCGGCACGCTCGATCCGGTTTCGGCCGAGTGCACCGGGCGCGCCGCCCGCCATGCCGTACGGCGGCACCCGGCGATGGCTCGACAGCGTCGAGACCGTCACCGCTTCGGTGAATCGCAGCCGACGCACCGCACCGTCGCCACCGCGCCATCGACCGGTGCCTCCGCTCCCAGCGCGCACCGAGAACTCCTCGAGCAGTACCGGCAGCCGCCACTCCAGCACCTCCGGATCGGTGAGCCGGGAGTTGGTCATATGGGTCTGCACCACGGGCGCGCCGTCGAAACCGTCGCCCGCACCGGATCCGGATCCGATCGTCTCGTAGTACTGGCTGCGTTCATTGCCGAAAGTGATGTTGTTCATCGTGCCCGACCCCTCGGCCTGCACACCGAGCGCCGCGTACAGTGCGCCGGTAATCGCCTGGGAGGTCTCGACATTGCCCGCGACGACCGCGGCGGGCGGTTCGGGCGCGAGCATCGAACCGGGCGGCACGATGATCCGCAGTGGTCGCAGACAGCCGTCGTTGAGCGGGATATCGTCGGCGACCAGCGTCCGGAATACGTATAGGACGGCCGCGTTCGCAACGGCATAGGGCGCGTTGAAGTTACCGTCGAGCTGCCCGGAGGTACCACTGAAATCGATGGTGGCGCTGCGGTTTTCCCGGTCCACCGTGACCCGTACGCGAATGGTCGCATCCAGGTCGGTCGCATAGGAGTATTCGCCGTCGTCGAGCGCATCGATGACGCGCCGCACCGATTCCTCGGCATTGTCCTGCACATGTCGCATATACGCCTCGACGACATCGAGCCCGAAGTGCTCGATCATCTTCCGGACTTCTTCGACGCCCTTGGCATTGGCGGCGATCTGGGCGCGCAGATCGGCGAGGTTGGTGGCCGGATTTCGGGACGGGTACGGCGCTTCGGTGAGCAAGTGCAGCGTCTCGTCCTCGCGGAACCGACCGTCCTCGACGAGCAGCCAGTTGTCGAAGATGACCCCCTCCTCTTCGATGCGACGGCTGTTCGCCGGCATCGAACCGGGCGCGATACCACCGATCTCGGCGTGGTGGCCCCGCGAGGCGACATAGAAGAGGATCTCGGCACCCGTGGTGTCGAATACCGGCGTGATCACCGTGACGTCCGGCAGATGGGTGCCGCCGTGGTAGGGATCGTTGACGGCATAGGTGTCGCCGGGGCGCATGCCCCCGGCCTGCCTGCGCCGGATGACCTCCTTGACGCTGGTGCCCATCGATCCGAGATGGACCGGAATATGCGGCGCATTGGCGACGAGATTGCCGTCGGGATCGAAGAGCGCGCACGAGAAGTCCAGGCGCTCTTTGATATTGACCGACTGTGCGGTCGACTCCAGCCGCGCGCCCATCTGCTCGGCGATGGACATGAACAAATTGTTGAACACCTCGAGCAGCACCGGATCCGCTTCGGTGCCCGCCTCCGGTGCGGCCACCGCCGCGACCCGTTCCATGATCAGATGTCCGAGGTCGTTCACCACGGCCTGCCAGCCGTCGTCGACGACCGTGGTGGAATTGGCCTCGGTAATGATCGCGGGCCCGCGTACTGCTTTCTTGGGCACCAATTCCGCACGCCGATAGAGGAATACCGCACGCCGAGCACCACCGGTGTGCAGTTGTACCGACTCCGGCTCGCTGGTGGCTACGCGCGGTTCGGCCAGGTCGGCGAGATCGGGTGATTCGGTGAGCCCGGTCGCCTCGACCGAGAGCGCCTCGATCACGATCGGGCGGTCCAGTACGAAGGAGTAGGTGCCGCGGTGACGTTCGACGAAATCCGTTGCCATCTGCGCCGGTTCGGTCAGCTCGACGGTGAGCGTGGTGTCGGTACCGTCGTAGCGCAGCTGAGCCCGCCGCACGATACGCACCCGGTGCACAGGTACATCCTCACCGAGTAGTTCGGCGCGGGCGGTGGCCTCCAGATCATCGGCGATCTCACCGACCCGGTCCATCGACTCCTCGTGCAGCGGCAACTCCACCGAACGCTCGCGCATGGCGGTGGTATCGGCGAGGCCGATACCGAGGGCCGAGAGCACACCGGCCATCGGCGGCACCACAACGGTGCGAATGCCGAGGGAATCGGCCACCTTGCAGGCGAGTTGGCCGCCCGCGCCGCCGAAGGTGGTCAGCGCGTAGCGGGTCACATCGTGGCCCTTCTGTACCGAGATCCGCTTGATGGCGGCGGCGATATTGGCGACCGCGATTTCGAGATAGCCCTCGGCGACCTGCTCCGGTGTGCGATCGTCACCGGTGCTCTCCGCGATTTCTGCGGCCAGTTCCGCGAATCGGTCGCGCACCAGCGCATCATCGAGCGGTTGGTTGCCATCCGGCCCGAAAACCCTTGGAAAATGCTCGGATTGGATGCGGCCGAGCATCACATTGGCATCGGTGACCGTCAGCGGTCCGCCGCCGCGATAACAGGCCGGCCCGGGTGCCGCGCCCGCGGAATCGGGTCCGACGCGGTAGCGGCTGCCGTCGAAATGCAGGATCGAACCGCCACCCGCCGCCACGGTATGGATATCGAGCATCGGCGCGCGCAACCGGACACCGGCGATCTGGGTGATGAAAACCCGCTCGTACTCGCCCGCGAAATGCGATACGTCCGTGGAGGTTCCACCCATGTCGAAGCCGATCACGCGGTCGAATCCGGCGAGTTCGGACATCCGCACCATGCCGACGATGCCGCCCGCCGGACCGGACAGAATGGCGTCCTTACCGCGGAACTGTCCGGCCTCGGTGAGTCCGCCATTGGACTGCATGAACATCAGCCGCACACCGGTGAGCTGGTCGGCGACCTGCTGGACGTAGCGGCGCAGCACCGGTGAGAGGTAGGTGTCCACCACCGTGGTGTCCCCGCGCGGCACCAGCTTCATCAGCGGGCTCACCTCGCTGGACAGCGAGATCTGCGGAAATCCGATCTCGCGGGCGACCCGGCCGATCGCCTTTTCGTGCTCGGGATACAGATGCGAATGCATGCAGACGACGGCGACGGCACGGATACCGCTGTCGTACAACGGCTTCAGTTCGGCAGTCAGCGCGTCGAGATCCGGCGGAGTCAGCACCGTTCCATCCGCCGTGACGCGCTCGTCCACCTCGATCACGTGCTCGTGCAACAACTCCGGCAGCACGATCTCGCGCGCGAAGATCTGCGGCCGATTCTGATAGGCGATACGCAGTGCGTCGCGGAAGCCGCGGGTGATGACCAGCACGGTCCGTTCGCCCTTGCGCTCGAGCAGCGCATTGGTCGCGACCGTTGTGCCCATCCGCACGGCGTCTATATCGGCGGTGCCGCCCGCGTCGGCGAGGATTTCGCGAATGCCCGCCACCGCGGAGTCGGCATAGCGCGCCGGATTCTCCGAGAGCAGCTTGTGCGTGACCAGCTTGCCGTCGGGTCGACGGGCCACCACGTCGGTAAATGTGCCGCCCCGATCGATCCAGAACTGCCAGCCCGGTGTCTCGCTCGTCACCGGAGCCGCCCGTGCGAAGTGCGTATGCGCTGGTCGATCACATGCGCACCATACCGAATCACCGTCGGCGCGGATCCGAGCGCGATCAGTGCGGCGGATCGAGCTTCGCGTGCATGAGATACACGTTGTAGGTGTCCCACGCCGAGATGGTGAAGTACAGATCCTCACCCGTCGACCACGGATGGATGAAGCCGCCGTAGGCCTTCGGATAGTCGTCGGTCGAGACCAGCTGGACACCGTCGGTCCAGGCGCCCTGCGGGCTCGCCGCGGTGCGCATCACGATCGCAGCGCGCGCCGAATCCAGATAGGCCATCTGCCACTGTTCGGTGTTCTTGTCGAAGCGCACCGACAGCTCGCTGGCCATACCGAGAACCAGAGGCGTGGCCTGGTTTTCGGCCGCAGGGGCCCAGGTTCCGCCCACCCAGTACTGGTAGGCAGATTTGTTGAGCACCTCGGTCTTCGGCACCCTGGCCAGGCCGATCATGCCGACCCGCCCGTTGGGCGTGCCGAACATATAGACGTAATCGCCCTGCGGCACCATGGCCGCCACTTGGAACCGGCCGAGTCCGAAGAAGTTGTCCCACCGGGCATGCTGATCCTTGACCCAGGTGCGGCCGTTGTCGTCGGAGTACGCGAGTCCGCCGTAATTGGTCGACCACAGGCCGGGGATGCGGCTCCAGTGGTTCACCGACATATAGCTCATGAACTGGCGCTGCCCGATCGCGAACCCGGAGGTCGGGATGGTGGTCGTCTCCCAGTTCTTGATCTTGCGGCTGGACAGCAGTTCGGTGGCGTGACAGCGACTGTCCTGCACCATGGTGTCGATGTCGAGTCCGTCGGCGAGATCGTGGTCGGTGCTGTAGCCCAGCACATTGCTGCGCCAGTCGGGCCCGCCCACGCCGCCACTGGTCCAGCCGTCGCCGAAGGTGTCGCCGAAGGCCACGGCGACCTCGCCCGGTTTGGTCTCCCACATGATGCCGAGGTCGGTGCCGTCGACCTGCCAGCGCATATCGGTGCGGTTCGCCGAACCGTGCCCGGTCACCTGACCGACCAGATCCACCGATTCCACCAGCGGCGCGGCGATGGCGGCGGTCAGCGGTCCGGGTTCGGCCGGGTGCACGATCGGCGGCGGCGCGGGTTGCGGTTCGATTCCGTCGGGGCCGGGTACCGGGATCGGAATGGGTTCGATCTCCGGACGAAACTCTATGCGCGGCAGGCGGATCGAGCCGGAACCCGAACTCGAACCGGAGCTCGGGCCGGGTCCGGAACCGGAGCTGGACCCGGTGTCGGGTGTGCCTTCCGGTTCCGGATCGGTGGCGGGATCCGATGGCTTCGGCGTGTCCCGGATATCCGGGCACGGATTGCGGCACGGGTCGGTCGGCAGCGGTTCCGGATCGATGCGGGTGTTGTCCGGCGGCGGATCAGGGACCGGAACCGGCGTGACCTCGGGAACCGGGAACGGGATATCGATCTGCGGAGGCAAAGGTGGCAGCGGCGGAGGCGGCGGTGCGTTCGGGTCCGGCGCCCGGTTCAACGGGTCGAATCCGATCTCGCCACAACTGTTCACCGGCGGCGGCGCCCACGGATGCTGCGCGGCCTGCGCGACGGGGGTCGGTACGGTCAGCGCTCCGGCGAGCAGCACGCCGAGGAATGCGGGCGCACAGATCGGCCGAAATCCCATCCGTTGTTGACTCCCTGTCGATTCGGGTCGATGGGAGATCAACTTACCCGACCGAATCGCGCGAAGGGCGGAACCGGATGGGGCGCAGTCGCGTCCAATCAGATATGAACGAGATCGAGTACGTGTTCGGAACCGGTGACGGCACGGTGCACGTCTGGACCAGCCAGACGGAGTTGGATCTATCCGGGGCGGGCATCGGCGATGCGGTGGGACTCGACTTCGACGGCGACGGCCTGGTCGACGATGTGCTGTGGGATTCGCACGGCACCGGCATTGCCGATGTGGCCGGGCTGGATCTCGACGACGACGGCGTACTCGACCATTTCTTCACCGATCCGACCGGCAACGGCACCTGGAATCACCAGATCACCGGCAGCCCGGCCGATGCGGACAGCGAACAACTGGCCTGGATAGAGCGTACCGAGCCCGAGCCGGATCATCTCGCCGCCGACCAATTCGGCGCGGCCTTGTCGAATCACGATGAGCCGAAGCGGGATTCGCGCTGGTTCGATCCGCAAGCTCCGATCGAACATGTCGCCGCGCTTCGGGATCACCGGACCTGGTCGGGCGATGAATCCACTTATCCGACAATGCCGTTCAGCGAGTAACCGGCACTCGCCGACTGTTGACGGCAATGGTTACTATTCCGGCGCAATAGATTCCGGCGCCGACCAGTACCACGCCGATCGAGCGCCCATCCGCCGGTATCACCGATGCGGTGAGCGCGATCGCCAGCACGAACGCGATATTGAATACGGTGTCCTGCAATGCGAATACCTGACCGCGCCTGGTGTCATCGATATCGATCTGCATGGTCGCGTCGCCGGTCAGTTTGATGGTCTGCCCCGCGAGTCCGAACAGGAACGCGGCGACCAGCAGCAATTGATGCGCCCGATGCGCCGCGGCCCCCGACGTCGCGATCGCGGTCGGGGTGACCAGCGCCAACTGCACCACGGTCGCGGTCAACAGCCCGAGGACCACGGTGCGCGAGCGGCCGAGCCGCGGAATCAATACCGGCGCGACGACGGCCGCCACCAACATCCCGGCGGCGGTACAGCCGATGGCGAGCCCGAACCGGGTCAGTCCGGTATTCGCGCCGCCGCCGTCGACGGGCGCCTGCCGCAGCACCAGCACCATGATCAGCGTATTGGTGCCGAATACGATCCGATGCGTGCCGATGCCGATCATCGCGGTGGTGACCTGAACCGCTCCCCAGACCGCGGCCGCACCGTGCCGCAGACCGGTCGCGATTGCTCGTACCGCACTGTCGCGCGTCGCGGTCCCCGGCTCCGGACCGAGCACCCCGGCCCCGAATCCGGCCGCGAATACCGCACCGCAGACCGACCACACGGCACTGATCGCCACCGCGATCGCCGACGCGAAATCACCAGCGCCGATCAACCCGATGATCGCGACCGCCGCCGCGGCGCCCACACCGGCACAGCCGGACGCCACCGTGGCCAGCACCGAATTCGCGGGCACCAGCCAGTGTTGATCGAGCACTCGGGGCAACGCAGCCGACACGCCCGAGAGCACGAACCTGCTGACCCCGACCACGGCGAGCGCGAGCAACAGCAACGGTGTCTCGCTACTGCCCGCCAACAGCCCGATGCTCACCGCCCCGATCAGCACCGCCCGCAGCACATTGGCGACCAGCAGCACCGCCCGCCGGTCCCAGCGGTCCAGCAGCGCACCGGCATACGGCCCGATCAGCGAGTACGGCAGCAGCAATACCGCGAACGCGGCCGCGATGGCGAGCGGATCGGTCTCCCGTTCCGGGTTGAACAGAATGGCGCCGGACAGCGCCGCCTGGAACATGCCGTCACCGAACTGACCGGTAAAGCGGATCAGCGCCAAACGCAATACGCCGGGACTCTCGCGCAGCGCCGTCTGTAGCGAAACCGGCCGCGCGTCCGCGGGAGTGTTGCCGTCGGGGCGACCAGTAGACACGCCCAGAGGCTACCCGCCCCGTGGCCGTCGCCCGATCAGCGAATCCCGTCCGCGATCAGTGCACTGACCGCCTCGCGCGTATCCGGCGCCATCGGCAGATCCGCCACTGTCGCGGCATCGATCCAGGCGAAGGCGTCGTGTTCGCCCGGGGCCAGCGCGACCTCGCCTGGCTCCACCTCGACGATGAAGCTGTATTTGCGAACTCGGGGCTTGGTCCTGGTGGCGTAGTCGAAGTCGCCGAGGAACTCGGTGATGGCGCGCACCCGCAGCCCGGTCTCCTCGAACAGTTCCCGCACCACGCATTCGGCCAGGGTCTCCCCGGATTCGACTCCGCCACCGGGCAGTTCGTACATGCCGCCGTGGTAATCGTCGGGTACGCGGCGCACTACCAGGAGTTTGCTGTCGCGGAATACCGCGACACCGACGACGAAATCGCTGATCCCGTCGCGCTCTGCCGCATCGCGGAGTTGCTGCTCGATGCGGGCGAGCACCTCGGTTCGCATCCGTTCGTCACCTCCGATTCCGTTGTGGCACATGATGTTACGAATCCACCGTGCGCGCGTACCGACCCCCGTCGGGTGCCGGCGGGCCGTGCCGACCGCCGACCCGACTAACCGGTCGGTACTGCTCGCCTGCCGTTGACCGCAGCCGTGAGTGACTCCCGCGCACGTCACTCACGAAGATCAGCTCGCGTAAAATGCCGAGTGCAGGACAATTTACTAGGAATTCGGAGTACCACGTCGTAAGTGCTCCTACCCTGAAAGGTGATCGGTGCACGGTCCCGAGAGGAGGACCACGATGTCCACACTCACGACACCACACATCGATGTCCATCGCGGCGGCGATCGCATGAAAACGCGCGTGTCCTGGCTGGATTCGAAGCACTCGTTCTCCTTCGGTGAGCACTACGATCCCGACAACACCCATCACGGGCTGCTGCTCGTCAATAACGAAGACATTGTTTCCCCTGGTCAGGGCTTCGAAACCCATCCGCACCGGGATATGGAGATCGTGACCTGGGTGCTCGGCGGCTCGCTGGTGCACCAGGATTCGCTAGGGCACAGCGGCGTCATCTATCCCGGTCTGGCGCAGCGGATGAGCGCGGGCACCGGCATTCTGCATTCGGAGAAGAACGACTCCTGGCGTTTGGACCACGGCACCGAACACGACCAGCCGGTCCATTTCGTGCAGATGTGGGTGGTGCCGGACGAACCGGGCTTGGAGCCCGGATATCAGCAGCTCGAGATCGACGACGAATTGGCCCGCGGCGGCCTGGTGACCGTGGCCTCCGGCCTGCCGCGCTATCGCGATCGGACCGCGATCGCCATCGCCAGCAGCCATTCGGCGCTGCATGTGGCGCGGTTGGCGAACAGCGGGGAAACCGAGCAGGCGATCGACCTACCCGACGCCCCGTACCTGCATCTGTTCGTCGCAAGGGGCGAGGTGGAGATGGAGGGCGTGGGTCCGTTATACGCGGGTGACGCCGTGCGCCTGACCAGATCGGGTGGGCAGCTGGTGACCGCCCACGGGCCTGCGGAGATCCTGGTCTGGGAGATGCACGCGCGGCTCGGCTCGGAATAACCCCCTCGGCATCAACATCCCAGCGAGTGCGATCAGAAGGCGACTGCAGCGCAGGCGCACCGGCTGAGAGGAAGTCCCATGGCGCAATATCCGCCGCCCGGTCAATATCCGCCACCGGGTCAGTACCCGCCGCCACCTGGTCATGGGCAGCCGAACTATTGGCAGGAATCTCCCAAGCGCAAAGGCATGGCGATCACCGCACTGGTGCTCGGCATCCTCGGCTTCCTGAGCTGCTGGACGCTGATCGGCGGCTATCTGTTCGGCTTCTTCGCGCTGATCTTCGGCATCATCGCGCTGGTCAAGATTCGTTCCGGCAGTGCCGGCGGCACCGGCATGGCGGTCACCGGATTGATCCTGGGGGTGCTCGCGCTGGTCGCCGCGGTGGTGCTCAGCATCGTCGGCTGGAGCTTCTTCGTCGACTCCGGCGGCAAGGACTATCTGGACTGTCTGCAGAAGGCGGGCAACGATCAGACCAAACAAAACGAGTGCCGGGACAAGTGGGAGCACAGCATCGAGCAGAGCTTCAGCGTGACGCTCACTCCGCGCCCGACCCCTTGACAACACCCTTGAAGACCGACCGGCCGCCACTGTTCGCGCACGTCCGGGTGGCGGCGATGACATCGGCGAGTTCGGGGCGGTAGTCGCCCTCGGGCGGTGCGATCCAGATCCGGTAGCCGCTGAGCTCATCGGTCGGTGAGGGCAGCACGATCCGGCTGCCCGGCAGCGCCACCGAAGCGCAGACCCGGAACAACTCCGGGAACAGCGTCATATCCAGGTACGAGTTGTCGGTCGGACCGGTCAGGAAGGACCAACGGCTGGAGCGCGGATGCGCGATGATCGGTCCGGTCCGCCCGTAGTTGGCCAGGAGGTAGGCGCGTACCCGCTTGCCGAGTGCGGCTGGCATGACGACCGCGCCGACCGCGCCGACTTCCAACAGAATTCGCCCGAGTCCCGGATCGACCACCCCGTAGAGACCGTTGTCCTTGCGATAGCGGCGACATCGCGCCAAGGCGTCTTGGGCCGCCGCGAAATTCTGGGCTGCCAGGTAGCTACCCGATTCCATTCGCGACGTACTCATGACGAACCTCGCCTCGACTCTGAGTGGATCGACGTAAAACCAAAGTTGCCGCTGAAATCGACACTAGACCCGCACAAGTTCCTTGACAATAGTCACACGCCGAGTAAATTTCCGGCGTACCATCTCGAGCCATGGCGCCCGTTTCCCCGACCGTTGCTCGCTGGGAGCTGGTGCTGCGCCTGCGCGAATTGCGCGAACAGCGCGGCTTCGATTCGGCCACCTTCGCCAAACGGGTCGGCTTCACCCCGGCCAACTGGTCGCACGTCGAGAAGGGGCGACGGGTGCTCACCACGAACACCATCGGCCCGGTGCTCGAACTGCTCGAGGTGGATGCCGAGGAGCGCGGCGAGTTGCTGACGCTGCTCGAGGCGAGTAAGCAGCGTGGCTGGTGGGCCAAATCGTCGGCGCTGATCGGGCCGGAACTGCAGCGGCTGTACGGCATGGAGTTCGGCGCGCAGAGCATTCGCAGCTATGACAGCTTGGTTTTTCCCGGTCTGCTGCAGTCCGAGGACTACGCGCGGGCGCTCATCAGTGCCGATGTGATGATCCGGCCGGTTCAGGTCGAGCAACTGGTAGCCATTCGGATGCGGCGGCAGGAGCGGTTGCGCGGCAAGGGACGAGTGGAACTGACCGCGGTCATCGGCGAGGGCACCCTGCTGCAGCAGACCGGTGGGCCGGAGGTGCTGCGCGGACAGTTGGAATATCTGGCGAAGACGATCGAGCAGCTCGACAATATCGAGGTGCGTGTCATCCCGTTCGCGGCGCGGGCGGGCGCGGTGCTCGGCGGGTCCAGTTTCCATCTGATCGACTTCGCTGGCGAACAGCTGCCGACCTTCGCGTGGGCCGAGAGCGCGGTCTTCGGTGGTGCGGTCGACGATCCGGACCAGGTGCGCGATTTGAGCTTCGCTTACGTTCGCGCACTGGAACAATCGTTGAATCGTGCAGCATCATTGGCCCTGATCAGCAGGTATGCACGAGTGTAAAATCCTGCCCATGGCCACCACCGCTACCCTCCGGTCGGTTTTCACTGACTGGTTCACGTCGAGTCGATCGAACAACGGCAATCAATGCGTCGAAGTCCGGTTCGATGGTGACGCGGTGCTCATCCGTGACAGCAAATACCGCCGCAACCCGGCCAACCGCCCCGCCGAAGAGCCCATCATCACCGTCACCGCGAGCCTCTGGACCTCGTTCATCAACCTTCTCAACAGCGGCCGATCGCATAACGAGCTGATCGCACAAACTTGCGCCGATGGCAGCGCTACCCTGCGCCACGGCGATATCACCCTCTCCTACACGCCCGAAGAGTGGGATGCGTTCATCGCCGGCGTACGCGACGGCGAATTCGATCGCATCATCCTGCCCGCCTGACCGCCTACCCCGGCCGTGACGCGGCCGGGGCCAACCTCGGCGACGGCAGCCTCCGCCCCATCTCTGCATACTGGACATCGTGACTTCCGATCTGAGCAGTCCCTCCGGTATCGATCTCTCCCACCTCGACCACGCCGTGCGCGTTCAGGACGATCTGTTCGCCCATGTCAACGGCGGGTGGCTGGATACCTATGAGATACCGGCGGATCGTGCGGTCGACGGCGCCTTCCGGACGCTGTACGACCAGGCGGAGCTTGATGTGCAGACGATCATCCGGCGGGCCGCCGACTCGGCGCCGCCGCACGGTAGTGACGCGCGCAAGATCGGCGATCTGTACTCGAGCTTCATGGACACCGATACGGTGGCCTCGCTCGGGCTGGCGCCGATCGCGGGGGAGCTCACCGAGATCCACGAGGTCGCCGATCGCAGCGCCTTCGCCGCGCTACTGGGTCGCCTGCAGCGCACCGGCGTCGGCGGCGCGCTCGGTTTCTATGTGGATACCGACGACAAGAACTCCAACCGGTATCTGGTGCATGCCACCCAGTCCGGGATCGGGCTGCCCGACGAGTCCTACTACCGGCAGGACGAATTCGCCGAGATCCGGGACCGATATGTCGAACACATCGGCCGGATGTTCGCATTG
The DNA here is from genome assembly GCF_050955745.1 of Nocardia sp. CA-120079. NCBI lineage: Bacteria > Bacillati > Actinomycetota > Actinomycetes > Mycobacteriales > Nocardiaceae > Nocardia > Nocardia sp. CA-120079. The sequence continues at coordinate 9,574,313 of NZ_CP192088.1, read as the reverse complement.
GCCGCCGCCGAACCGCAGGTCGCCGCACTGCTGCCGGCCGACCTGGCGACGGTCGGACAGCGGATCTTCGAATTGGAGCGCAAGCTCGCGGCCGGGCACTGGGATGTGGTGCGCCGCCGTGACGCCGAGCTGAGCTACAACCTCACCACGTACGACGCGCTGGTCGCCGAGCATCCGGAATTCGATTGGCACGCCTGGACTGCCGCACTCGCCGAGGGGATCTCGAAGTCCGGTCCCGAACTGTTCGCCGAAGTGGTTGTGCGCCAGCCGGATTACGTGCGCACCTTCGCCCAGACCTGGACGGCCGAACCGCTCGCCGACTGGCAGGCGTGGGCGATCTGGCGGCTGTTGCGTTCGCGGGCGCCCTATCTCACCGATCCGCTCGTCGAGGAGAACTTCGACTTCTACGGTCGCACTCTGACCGGCGCGCAGGAGAACCGGGAACGCTGGAAGCGCGGTGTTTCGCTGGTGCAGGATCTGCTCGGTGAGGCGGTCGGCAAACTGTATGTCGGCGAACACTTTCCGCCGGAGGCAAAGGCGCGGATGGTCGAGCTGGTCGCCAACCTGCAGGAGGCCTACCGCCGCAATATCGCCGAGCTGGACTGGATGGGGCCGGATACCAGGGCGGCCGCGCTGGCCAAACTGGAGAAGTTCACCCCCAAGATCGGCTATCCGGACAAATGGCGCGACTACTCCGCCATCGTCATCGTCCCGTCCGATCTGGTCGGCAACTACCGTCGCGGCTATGCCGCCGAACACGATCGCGATCTGAACAAGCTCGGCGGTCCGGTCGATCGCGGCGAATGGTTCATGACCCCGCAGACGGTGAACGCCTACTACAACCCGGGCATGAACGAAATCGTCTTCCCCGCGGCCATTCTGCAGCCGCCGTTCTTCGATATGCACGCCGACGACGCCGCCAACTACGGCGGCATCGGTGCGGTGATCGGCCATGAGATCGGCCACGGTTTCGACGATCAGGGCGCCAAGTACGACGGCGACGGCAATATGATCGACTGGTGGACCGATGCCGATCGCACCGAATTCGGTAAGCGCACAAAGGCTTTGATCGACCAGTACAACGTGCTCTCACCCAAGGCGCTGGCCGACGACCACACCGTCAACGGCGAATTCACCATCGGCGAGAACATCGGTGACCTGGGCGGGCTGTCCATTGCCCTGGCCGCCTACCGGATTTCGCTCGAAGGCGAGGAGCCGCCGGTCATCGACGGTCTGAGCGGTCTGCAGCGCGTCTTCTACGGTTGGGCGCAGGTGTGGCGGACCAAGGCCCGCAATGAGGAGGCCATCCGGCGCCTGGCCACCGACCCGCACTCGCCGCCGGAGTTCCGTTGCAATGCGGTGGTTCGCAATATCGACAGCTTCCACGAGGCTTTCGATGTGCAGCCTGGCGACGAGCTGTATCTGGAACCAGCGCAGCGCGTCAAGATCTGGTGAGCACGCGGCGAGCCGAGGACACGGGGCGCTCAGCGCAGGCGTTCCTCGGTTTCGCCGTCGAAGAAGAAGATCTCGTCGAGTTTCGGACGCAGGCGCAGGCGATCGCCGAGCGCCACTTGGAAGCGGCGGTCCACCCGCGCCACCACCTTGCCGGAGCGGCTGTTCCATTCATCGGTGACGCCGTGGCTGTAGATGAAAGATTCGGCGCCGAGTTCCTCGAGCAGTTCGGCGGCCACGGCGAGGCTGTTATCGGTTTCGGTGGTGGTTTCCCAGGATTCCGGACGGATGCCGACAATGACCCGCTCTCCGGTTGAGGTGCGGGGCAAGGGAATTCGCAGGCCGCCAAGGACGGCGGCACCGTCGCGAACCGGAGCGTCGAGCAGATTCATGCCGGGTGAGCCGATGAACCCCGCGACGAAAGTATTGACCGGATCGTCGTAGAGGTCACGGGGTTTGGCGATCTGCTGGAGCTTCCCTTCGCGCAGCACCGCGACGCGATCGCCCATGGTCATGGCCTCGACCTGGTCGTGGGTGACGTAGACGGTGGTCGTGCCGAGACGCTTCTGCAGCGCGGCGATCTGCGAGCGGGTGCTCACCCGCAGTTTCGCATCCAGGTTGGACAGCGGTTCGTCCATGCAGAAGACCTGCGGTCGGCGCACGATGGCGCGCCCCATCGCGACGCGCTGGCGTTGTCCGCCGGAAAGTTTCGCCGGTTTGCGGTCGAGCAGATGCTCGAGTTCGAGCATCTGCGCCGCCTCCCGCACCCGAACCCCGGTGTCCGCCTTGTTCATTCCGGCATTGCGCAGGGCGAAGCCCATATTCTGCGCGACCGTCATATTCGGATAGAGCGCATAGCTCTGGAATACCATCGCCACATCGCGGGCGCGCGGCGGCAGTCCGGTGACGTCCTTACCGCCGATCAGGATGCGACCCGCCGCGACGGATTCCAATCCGGCCAGCATTCGCAGACTGGTCGATTTGCCGCAACCCGATGGGCCGACGAGGACGATGAATTCCCCGTCGGCGATATCGAGCTCCAGGTTGTCGACGGCGGGCGCCTGCGCACCGGGATACAGATGCGTCACCCCGTCGAAGTGCACTGTTGCCACGGCGTCGATCTCCCTCTTGGTCGGTACTACTTGGGCAGCTTCGGCGTGATCTGCCGGTCGATAATGGTCTGCAGCTGACTGGCGACATTCGCGAAAGCCGTTGCCGGATCGGCATTCTGCAGACCGATCTGCTCCAGTCCGGTGCCGATGATCTGGTCACCGCCCGGCACGAAGACGCGCGCGTAATCCTGCGATTTGGTGACCGCGAGTTGCTCGATGGCGACCTTCGCATTCGGATTCTTCGCCAGGAAGTCGACCTCGCTCGGATCGGTCACCGCGGATTTGCGCACCGGCATATATCCGGTGCCCTGCGAGAAGTAAGCGGTATTCGCGGCATTGGTGATGAACTCGATGAACTTCAGCGCGTTCACCTTGCGCTGATCCGAGATCCGCGAAGGTATCGCCAGCCCGGCACCGCCGGTGGTGACGCCCGGGCCGTTGGGATGGGGCAGGAATGCGGTGCCGAATTGCAGTTTGCCCTCGGCATTCTTCTGGATGCCCCGCAGATCGCCGGTGGAGGCGATGGTGGAGGCGATGACGCCGGTGCCGAAGTCGACGGCGATCTGCGGTTTGATGCCGGCGTACTTCTTGGTGTGGATCATATCGCGCAGGAATTGGCCCGCCGCAATGGTTTTGGGGTCGGTGAACTTCAGCGTCCACTGATCGGAGTAGGCGCCGCCGAAGGTCCAGTTCGGGCCCTGGAAGGTCCAGGCCAGGTAGTTCTTGGCGTCGCCCCAGCCGTGCGCGAGCTTGCCGTCGCCGACCACCGACTGGATCTTCGGACCCCACTCGTCGAACTCCGGCCAGCTCTGCGGGCCGCGGTCGGGCAGACCGGCCTTCGCCCATACGTCCTTGTTGTAGTAGAACAGCGGCGTCGAGCGCGCGTAAGGCAATGCGTAGTGCTTACCGCTGAAGACATAGTCGGCGGCCAGCGAATCGACGTAGTCGTCGAGCTTCACTCCGGCGTCGGCGAAGTGCGAATCGAGCGGTTCGATGGTGCCGTTGAGCGCGTAGTTGAACCACCAGACATCCGACAGCACAACGACATCGGGCAGCTCACCGCCGGACAGCGCCGCATTGAACTTCTGCGACACCTCCTCGTAGTTCTTACCCGCATCGACCAGATTGACCTTCAGATCCGGATACTTCGCCTGGAAGCGGTTGATCAACTCGGCCTCGAGTTCTTTCGAGGTGCCAGGGTGATTCGACCAGAAGGTGATGGTGTTGGCGTCACCGGACTGCTTGCCGCCACCGCCGCTGCCCGCGCATGCGGTCAGTGCGGTACCCGCCGCAAGCGCACCGGCCAGGCCGATGAATCCGCGCCGCGACAGTGCCGGGAATTGTGAAGTGGACACTGGTTTCTCCTAATCGGTCAACCCTTGACCGCACCTGAGGTGAGGCCTTTGATCATGTGGCGCTGTAGCAGCAGGAAGACGACGAGGATCGGCAGCATGGTCAGCAGCGTCCCCGCCATCACCGGTCCCCAGTTGGTGACGCTCGGATTCTCGGTGTTCTGCAGCAGGGTCAGGCCGACCGGCAGTGTGGCGACCCTGGTGTCGTCGGCCATCAGGAACGGCCAGAGGTATTCGTTCCACTCGTTGACCAGCGTGACCACCGCGAAGGCCACCATGGTCGGTCCGGACATCGGCAGCACCACCCGGGTGAGCAGGCGCCACCAGTTGGCGCCGTCCATCCGGGCCGCCTCGATGACCTCCGAGGGCAGTGAGAGGAAGTGATTGCGCATCAGGAAGGTGCCGAAGGCCACCCCGCAGAGCGGAATGATGATGCCCTGGAAGGTATTTCGCCAACCCAACTGGGCGATCAACGCGTAGTTGGAGATCACCGTGATCTGGTTTGGCACCATCAGCGCCGCGATGATCACCAGGAACACCAGCGTCTTGCCCGGAAACCGCAGGAATACCAGGCCGTACGCGCTGAACACGCCGAGCACGAATTTCACCAGCGCGATGATCCCGGTGATGATCAGCGAATTGCGCAGGAAGGTCCAGAACGGCAGCGTCGTGGTGGCGTCCTCGTAGTTCGCCGGATGCCAACTGTGCGGCCAGTACACCGCGGGCTGGGTGTAGATATCCGGACGTGCCTTGAACGAGGTTATGAAGATCCAGAACAGTGGAACGCCGACGATGATCAGCACACACACCATCGCGGCGTATCCGAGCACCGTCACCGCCCGCTGTCTGCGGCGATACGAAAGAGTCGCCACGCTGTTTCCATGGCGACCCGCGCGGGTCGCTGTGTCCGATTTGCGGCGCGCCCATCGCTGCGGCCACGCGTGTTTCACTGCTCGCCCCGATCCATGATGCGCACCTGGACCAGCGTGACGACCAGCAGCACGAGGAACATGATGGTGGCGACCGTCGCGCCGTAGCCGGCCCGGAAGTTGCGGAAGGACTCTTCGTAGACCTGGTAGACCATGGTCGTGGTGCCGGTGCCGAGCGGCCCGCCGCGCGTCATCACATTGATGATGTCGAAGACCTGCAGCGAGTTCAGCAGCACCGTGATGGACAGGAAGAACGTGGTCGGGCGCAGTTGCGGCAGTAGCACTTTGGTGAAGGTGGTCCAGCGGCTCGCACCGTCCATCTCGGCCGCCTCCATGAGATCGGCGCGGGTGCCCTGCAGCGCGGCCAGGTAGATGACGAAGGTGTAGCCGAGGTTCTTCCAAATATAGGTGACCGTCACCATGAACAGCGCCCAGTGCGGATCCTGGTAGAAGTCCGGCACCTTGTCGACCCCAATGCGGTGCAGCACATCCTGGATCAGCCCGAAGCTGGGATCGAAGATGAACTGGAAGGCGACGCCGATGGCCGCGCCGGAGATGACGAACGGCGCGAAGATGGCCGAACGAACCACATTGCGCCCGAACAGCTTACGGTCCAGCAGCAGGGCCAGCGCCAGGCCGAGCACCATGCTGCCGACCACCGCGGCCAGGGTGAACACCACCGTATTGGTGACGATCTGCCAGGAGTCGTCGCGGCCCCACCACTCCCGGTAGTTCGCGAACCCGATGTAGGTCACGAAGTTGTCGGAGATATTGAAGTCGGTCAACGAGAGCCGGATATTGTCGGCCAGCGGACGGTAGACGAACAGCGTCAGCAGCACCAGATTCGGCCCGAGCAACACCAGGAACAGCGCATAGTCCTGCCACGGCCGATTGCGCAGGCCACGCCCACGCGGTTGGGGCAGTACTCGTTCCGGCCTGGTTCGCACGACCGAAGCCTTACGGCGCGCAGCAAACGATCGGTTAAGGCCGAACGCCGATACGCTGAACTTCTTGCTGGGCGTACCCGACGAGTTACCCATGTGCTCGTCCGCCTCCCCGAGCCTTTTGCCGGTCGTGGGGTGCGGCGCGACTATCCTCGCGGGCCGGCGGTCGTGCCGGTGTCTGGATTCTGGGCGTACCCGGCGAGTTACCCATGTTCTCCCGAAATCAGTTGTAGCGTTGCGCCACTCGGGAGACTATCTGGCAACTGGTCTGGCGTACGGAAAATTCCGAACACCATCTATTGAACAAACGAACTCCGCCCAGGCTGTTCGTGCCTGGGCGGAGTTGAGTTTCGGGGGTGGCGATCGGGTGCCTAGTCGTTCCAGTCGCCGTAGCCGTCGCGAGCGTTCAGGGTGCCGCCCTGGGTGTTCTGGACGATGACCGGGTCGCCCTTCTTGGCGTTCTCGAAGAACCACTTGGCGTTCTCGGTGCTGACGTTCAGGCAGCCGTGGCTGGCGTTCGAAACACCCTGCTGCGCAACCGACCACGGGGCGGCGTGCACGAAGATGCCGCTGTTGGAGATCCGGGTGGCGTATTCGACCTCGACCTTGTAGCCCTCGGGATCGGTGGTCGGCACACCGTAGGTGGACGAATCCATGGTCATCTTGCGCAGCTGCTCGCCGACGAAGTAGGTGCCGTTCGGGGTCTCGTGCTTGGTCTTACCCATCGAGGTCGGCATCGTCATGATCTCCTCGCCGTTGCGGGTGATCGTGATGGTGTGCGTTTCGTCGTCGGCGGTGGTGATGAAGGCGTCACCGATCCGGTATGCGGTGCGGGTGCCGCCCGCCTCGACGGTCACATCGGTATTGGCCGGCCAGAACTCGTTCGGCCGCCAGCGCACCTGCGTGTCGCTGAACCAGTAGAAGTGGCCCGGCGCCGGATTCGAGGAGGTGATCCTGATGGCCTGCTCGGCGGTGGTGTGATCGGTCACCGGATCCTTGAAGTTGATGATGATCGGCTGCGCGACGCCGACGGTCTCGCCGTCACCGGGGCTGATACTCGGCGGCGCGAAGTTCGCCGTGGCACCCGGATCGGTGGCGGTCGAGTTAGCGGAGCCGGTGCCGACACCCGGCAATGCCGGATCGGCCTGAGCCGGCGCGACGGCGGTGATGCCGACCGCGGCGATCGCCGCCGACAATAGGATGCCCTGCCGGAGTCGGCGGGCTAGCGCTCCCCGACGAGGAGCAGTCGACGTCCCGGTGTGCAAAGCGGCATGCATAAGTTTCTCGTCCAATCCATCTCTCGCCTACGCCGTGGCGCAGCGAGATCTCTCATCGGTGTGGAGCTCGCAGGGCGGTTTCACGAAGACTCTTCGTGGATTGGCGTGCGAACGCCCACGGAAAAACGGCGCGGGGCACCCGAAGCACCCCACGGGTATATGACGCACCCGACCCTGGCGTCCTTCCTACCGTCCATGGCCATCCGTGGCCAGTGGCGTTTCGGATTGATTCGTGCTTATCGCATAGTGTGGCGAGCAACACATATGCTGTTGGGGGTCATGATCTTTCGTGAAACTTGCCGGTCAGGTCCGTGAGCCTCGGTGGCTCACGGCGGCCGTCAAGTAATTCGAGCCGCAAATGAGCCAAACTCCTTCGTGAGATAAATCACGAAACAACGTCGAATGGGATCGACCTATGCGGACCCGTCGCGATGTTGTGCGGCACCGACAGCGGCACCCGCCCGCGCGCATACCGCGGTGGCAATCGCAGCCGCCGTCGGCCGAGAATGGTCGCGAGCACGATCCGCAGTTCGTAGTCGGCCAGCGATGCCCCGACGCACCGTCGATGTCCGCCGCCGAAGGGTGCGAACTCGTACGGCCGGTACTTGCGCTCGATGAACCGCTCCGGCCGGAAGAGCTGCGGATCGGTCCATACCGCGGGATCGGAATGCAGCAGCGGCAGCGCGATGCCCATGGTGTCGCCCGCCGCGAGTTCGACACCGCGCAGTGCGAACGGCGCGGTCAACCTGCGCAGCACGATCGGCACCGCGGGATGCAGCCGCAGTGTCTCCTGGCACACCGCGTCCAGGAACGGCAGCCCGGCCAGCTCGAGCGGGGAGGCGTCGGGGCCGGCCGCGTCCAGTTCGGCGCGCAGGCGCCGCAACGCCCCGGGTTCTCGATGCAGATGGAACAGCGCCCACACCAGACTGGTCGCGGTGGTCTCGTGTCCGGCGACGAGCAGGGTGCGCAATTGGTCGCACATGTCGTCATCGGTGATCGAGGTACCGTCGTCATAGCTGGTCGCGAGCAGAAGACCGAGAATGTCGGCGCCGACCGAGTCGACGGCGCGGCGCTGTGCGATATCGGTCAGGATCAGCTCGTCGAGCCGCTCGCGCGCGGCCACGAACCGATCCCACGGCGCCCGGCCGAACAGTCCGTGGCGCAGTGCGGGCACCAGCATCAGCGGTCCGGAGTAGGCGGTGAGGAATTCCGCGACCGCGGCGGTGTATTCGGCGCGTCGTTCGCGGCTGTCCACCCCGAATACCGCCTGCAGAATCACCCGCAGCGTGATCGCCCTTGCCGCCGCACGCGAGTCGATGCGCGTGCCCGGTGTCCAGGCGGGGCGGGATTCGCCTGTGCTGCCCGATATTTCGGCGACGGTGGACTCGCGGATGAGTTCGCCGTAGGTGCGTATGCGCGCACCGTGGAACGCGGGTGCCAGCAATGCCCGATCGCGCCGATGTCGTTCGCCCGCGGCCAGGATGAGCGACGCGGAGCCGACCAGGGGTTCGATCGGATTCGGTCGCGGCGGTTCGAGCAGATCGGTCGGCGCGCGGAAGAATTCGCGGGCGCCGTCGGCCGTGCCGGTGAACAGCGCCGCGCCGAAACCGGGAAACCGCACGTAGAACGGATCGCCCTCGCGTTCGCGTCGCCAACGGAAGTACCGCTCGAAATCGATGCCCGCCGCCAACGCGTGCGCAACCACCATTCTCGGTGCGCGCGGCGTCGAAGACGCCGCGTCCAGCGCCGTTTCCTCGGATGCGCCCGCCTGCTCCATATCTATAGCTACGAACTCACGCCGGTCCCGGTTCGACGGCACCCTTCGGGCGCCCCCTGCGCACCGTATTCTCGGCGAGGGCGGCCAAGCGCGCGAGCCGAGCATCCCCGAGCGCGGTCACCGCATTGCCGAGCCGATTGGTGACGAAGGCGATCGACATACCGAGTTCGGGATCGGCATAGGCGCCCGAACCGCCGAGTCCGTAGTGGCCGAAGGCTTTTCGCGGCTGCTGCTTGGACATCACGACCGGACGGTGATAGCCGAGGGTGAATTTCAGCGGCACCCCGAGCACATAGTCGCGGCTGTCGGCCCGCTGTGTCTCATTGATGATCGCGATCGTTTCCGGTCGCAGGAACTGCACCGCGTCGATGGCGTGACCACCGCGTTCGGGATCCAGCGCCTCGACCCGTCCTTTATTCGCAAGGGCTCCATACATTCTGGCCAGTGCGCGCGCCGAGAAAACACCGTTCCAGCCCGGCATCACCGCATCGTGCACGCGCGGATCGCGGACGAGTTCGTCGAAGCTCTCCGGCATCCCCGCCTCGGCGAGTCCGCGCACCGGCCGCACCCAGGACAGCACCGATGACGCGGTATTCCAACGGATTCCGGGTGGATTCAGATGCGGAAATATCCTGGCGATCCGATAGCGCTCGGATTCCGGTACCCGGAACCAGAATTCGTCATAGCCGAGTGGTTCCGCGATCTCGCGGCGCACCACATCAGTGAACTGATCACCGGTGACACGCTGCACGATCTCGGCCACCAGCCAGCCGAAGGTGATCGCGTGATAGCCCGATGTGCGGATGCGCCGCGGATCGGCGGGACTCTCGGCCAGCGCCGTCACCACGGCGTCGTAGTCGAGGATGCCCTCCCGGCCGGGGACCAGGCCGCGCACCCGGTGCAGCCCGGCGCGGTGCGAGAGCACATCGCGCACCGTGATGTCTTCCTTGCCGTGTGCGCCGAACTCCGGCCAGTAAGTGGCGACCGGGGCTTCGTATTCGATCTGCCCGCGCTCGGCCAACCGGTGCACCACGGTCGTGGCGACGCCCTTGCCGGTGGAGAAGGCGAGCGCGACATTCTCGCCGTTCCAACGTCGATCCTTGGCCGCCCAGCCCGCCCAGATGTCGACGACGGGGCGACCGTCGAGATAGATCGCGAGCGCAGCGCCGCCACGCGTCGGCTGGGCGAACATGCCGAAGAAATGATCCGCGAGGCGGACGAATCTCGGATCGACGAGCATCTCCAGCGGCGCGGCTGGCCATCGGTCCGGTGCGGGGAAGGCTGAAACCATGGGTCACACCTCCTGCTGGCTGGCTGGGGCCGAATTCTCAGCCTAACTCGGATCGTGGCGTTTGCCAGCGACCGAAAGGCGTGGTCACACAGGTCGCACCGGTTGCCGAATTCCACGCGAACGCCGCCGTGCCCAGGCACACCACCGCGCTGTCGGCGGTCGCGACCTGTGCGCGCGAGCCGTCGAAGGCGATCGATATCGCGAACAGCGGGGTGGGCGGGCGCGGTTGGTCGGTCTCGGAATCCGTTGCTGCAGCGGCGATCGAGGTCAGCGCGACGGCATCGGCACCGAAGCCGAGCGCGATCGGAATGCCGTCGACTCCGTCGCTGGCGCCCACACCGCCCGCCGCACCGATGCCGAGCGCGGCGGCACCCAGGCCGGCACGGGCGTAGCCGACTCCGTCGTATCCGGCCGCCCGTGCCCGGCCGAGGGATTCGGCCGTGGCCCGGCATGCGGTGCCGCCGTCGATCACGGTGACGTCCGTCCCGCCGTCGGAAGCGCAGTGCACATCGGTTGCCGAAGCCACAGCGGGGAGGATCAGCGCGGCGCCGAACGCGGCGGCGGTGCAGGTGATCGCGCTGATCAGCTTCACGGACGAACTCCTCTCACACCGGAAACCCCACCATACCCAGATCGGTTGCTGTGACACCGATTCCGCTGGTACGCCGCGGTGCCACAGTGATCGAACCAACATTTGGACCGGCACTTCGCTTCTCCGATGCGGTTGCTGTCGACTCGACGCACCTGCGCTCGGTGGTGTATGCATGGCGTGGTATTTCACGCTTTGCTAGATCACTTCGGATTCCGACGGGGGTATGAGTTCGGAGCGTTACAGCCGGGAGGACTGTAAGTGTCTCGTCAACCGATCTCGGGTCGCCTCGCGACTGCGGCCATCGCCGCGGTCTCCGTCGTCGCCGCGCTCTCGCTAGCGGGCTGCGGCAATAAGATCAGCGGCAATGCCCAGCCCGCCATAAACGGGACCATCGATGCGGTCTCATCCACCAACACGCCGAAAACCTCAGGCGCCAGGCCCACCTCGGGACGGCCCACGACCAGTGCCCGCCCGTCCTCCGGTAAGCCGACGGCGACCACCTCGGCGACCAAGGGCGGCAGCACCGATTTCCAGGCCAATGTCGGTGACTGCGTGACACTCGGCGGAACCACCGACAACGCAACCATCGCCAAGGCCTCCTGTGGCAGCCGGGCCTCGAACTACAAGGTCATCGGGAAGGCGGCGACGAGTTCGCAGTGCGTCGCCGACCGCGACTCCGCCTACTTCGAAACCCTCAACGGCGTGCAGCAGGGCGCGATCTGCCTGGATATCGACTGGGTCGTCGGTGGCTGCATGGATATCAGCGGCGAGGATCCCAAGCGCATCGATTGCACCGAACGCGTCAGCCAGGGCGTGAAGGTGACCAATATCCAGCAGGGCGCCGACGATGCCAGCGTCTGCGGCAGCAGCAGCGGCTTCGAGTACCCGACGCGTCGCTTCGTGGTCTGCGTCCAAAATCTCTGACGCCCACGAAGACAGGCGGGTAGCGGCTACGTTTGGTCGGTGAGTGCTGAGTTACCCCGGCTGGGTTCGGCTACCGGCCGCTGGATCCTGCTGGCCACCATCCTCGGTTCGTCGGTGGCCTCGCTGGACGCCACCGTCGTCAATATCGCGCTGCCACGCATCGGCGAATCCCTCGACACCGATGTCGCCGGCCTGCAGTGGACGCTCAACGGCTACACGCTGACCCTGGCCTCGTTCATCCTGCTCGGCGGCTCGCTCGGCGATCATCTCGGACGCCGCAAGGTATTCGTCTGGGGTGTGATCGGTTTCGCGCTGGCCTCGGTGCTCTGCGGTGCCGCGGTGAATATCGAGATGCTCGTCGTCGCCCGGATCCTGCAGGGTGTGGCGGGAGCGATGCTCACCCCTGGCAGCCTGGCGCTGATCTCCTCGTCCATCGACCAACGCGATCAGGGTGCGGCGATCGGCCTGTGGTCCGGGTTCGGCGGCGTCGCGGGCGCACTCGGTCCGTTCCTCGGTGGCTGGCTGATCGAGTTGGCCGGCTGGCAGTCCATCTTCTTCATCAATGTCCCGCTCGCGGTGGTCGTCGTACTCGTCACACTGCGGCATGTGCCGGAGAGCCACGACCCGAATGCCTCGGCGCGACTGGATGTTCCGGGTGCGGCGGTGGTCGCGATGGCCCTCGGCGCGCTGACCTTCGGTCTGATCGATGCGATGCCGCTGCTGGTGGTCGTCGGTCTGTTGCTGCTCACGGTCTTCGTGGTGATCGAAATACGCAGCGACCACCCGCTGGTGCCGCCCTCGCTGTTCGCTGGGACATTTTCGCCGGGCGCGGGGCCCTCCGTGGTTACGGAGGCTACCTCCTCCGGGCCCGTCGCTTCCGGCGGTCGGGTCTTCACAGCCGCAAATCTGGTCACCCTCGCGGTCTACGCCGCGCTCGGCGGTGTCTTCTTCCTCCTGGTCATGCAGCTGCAATTGGTGGCGAAGTACACGCCGCTGATGTCGGGGGTGGCCACGGTTCCGGTCACATTGATCATGCTGGTGCTTTCCGCGCCCGCGGGGCGTTGGGCGCAGGTGCACGGTGCGCGCGTTCCGATGACGGTCGGTCCGCTGCTAGCCGCGCTCGGCCTGGTATTGCTGCTGCGCATCGGCCCCGACACCACCTATCTGACCGATGTACTCCCCGGTGTGCTGGTCTTCGGTCTGGGCCTGTCGGTATTGGTCGCGCCACTCACCGGCGCGGTACTCGGCGCGGTGCCCGCCAGTGAGGCCGGTATCGCCTCCGGGGTGAACAATGCCGTGGCCCGTACCGCTCAGCTGCTCGCGGTCGCCGCGCTGCCCGGCCTCGCGGGCATCTCCGGATCGCTCGGCGACCCAACAGAATTCGACCGCGGCTTCGGCGTCGCGATGTGGATCTGCGTCGGCCTGCTGGTGGCCGGTGCGCTGATCGCGGCAGTACTACTGCGCGCGCCGCGCCGCGCCGCGACACTGGACAATGTCGACTGCATGCCGCAGTGCGGGGTGGCGGGTCCGGCGCTGGCGCCGCTGCACAAAACAGAATGAGCGGGTCATTCGACCCGCTCATTCGGTATTCGACCGATCCTGGCTAGATCGGGTTGAAGCCCGCCCCGACGCTGCCACGGGCATTGATATCGCCCATGATCGAGCTCATATTGGTGCCGACCTCGGGTCCGAAGCAGGCGATGGCGAGATAGGCGTTCACCATGCCGACCAGCGTGGTGCCGACGACGACCGGTGCCCCGGAATCGCCCTCCACCACACACATCTGCGACCAGGTCTCCATATTGGTGCCGAACAGGTCGCCGTAGGCGATGCCGCAGGTATTGCCGGTGGTGCGGCCCTCCTTACAGACGATCATCGGGAACTGGGCCGGGCCGCCGATCCCGGTGATGGTGACATTGCCGACCCGGTTGACCGGGGTGATCTTGGCCGGATCGAATTGGATGATGGCGTAGTCGAGATCGTGGTTGGAGTAGACGAACCGGCCGATCACGCCTGCGCCGCGGTCGAGTTCGGCGTACACCTGAGCGCCCGGGTCGCCGCAGTGTCCCGCGGTCAGGCCGACCAATCGGCCCCCGCCGTCGTAACCGACCGTCGTGACAGTGCATTCGAACTGATTATCGATAATGATTCCCGACCCACCGCCGATGACGGGTGGCCCCGCGGCCTCCGCGGTCCCGGCCCCCGTCGCGACCAGTGCCGCACCAAGAGCTACGGCGAAGGCAGCGTTGGCCATCTTGGCGAGTTTGCTGAACATGTCCCTCCAGACGTCGGAAGTCCGCACGATATCAATCTGTCGCACCCATCGTGTCAGTATTCGGCTCCGGGCGCGTCCTCTATCCGTGGCGATCACTTGCGGGTCGCTCGAAACGGTCAGCTGTCGATGTCGAACGCGTCGGCGAAGACCGCACTTTTCGACATTTTGGATGCAGCGTCTCATTTACCAGCGATAGCGAAAGTCTATTACTGCGATCATCGCAAAGTGTCCGATTGGGTTTCGGTTGTATGTTGATCGGTACCGAAGGAACCATTCGAATCGCGCGCATATTTTGCATGAATATTATCCGCTTAAATATTGGAACAGGCAATATGCGGGACTGCTGGGAGCCGTAGAACTTGTGGCCCGTTCTAGAGGTATCACCGTTAACTTTGGGACCGATCCCAAGCCTCGGGCCACTGCTCATAGCGTTTTCCCACACTGACTCCAATCTATGACTGCAATCACACGGGGGTGGGTGTGTTCTGCACTACTCCGTAGTAGGGTGCGTCAAGCAAACAAGTCGTCGGGGTTTGGTTACCGGCGTCGAGAGGGGTTAGCCAGTGCAGTCGACCAAGAGTCCACCAGCGCAGTCACGGATGAGTGATGCGGTCGATTGGACGAAGGCCTACTGGGAAGACCATCCGAAACGCTCCTTGGAGACCTTCGGCAGACAGATCACGATGGGGTTCGCGGCGGTCGCGGAGTTGTTCATCGCGATATTCCGACGCCGTTTTCCTTATCGTGAGTTCATCCGCCAGTGTGCGTTCATGTCCAGTGTCGCCGCGGCACCGACACTGCTGGTCGCTATCCCGATCGGCGTGATCGTTTCCATCCAGGTCGGCGCGGTCGCGAGCCAGGTCGGTGCGACCTCGTTCATCGGCGCGGCGAACGGTCTCGGCATCATTCAGCAGGGTGCGCCGCTGGTCACCTCGCTGATGATCGCGGGCGCGGTCGGTTCGGCGATCACCGCCGATCTCGGTTCGCGCACCATCCGCGAAGAGATCGACGCGATGCGGGTGATGGGAGTGGATCCGCTGCGTCGCCTGGTCGCGCCCCGGCTCGGTGCGGCCATGCTGGTCAGCGTATTGCTGTGTGGCTTCGTCGTATTCGTCGGATTTTTGACTGGCTACATTTTCAATATTTTCGCGCAGAACGGCACTCCCGGTTCCTATATCGGCACCTTCTCCTCGTTCGCCGTCACCATCGATCTTCTTGTCGCACTGGTGAAATCGTTGATCTTCGGGTTGCTCGCGGCGATCATCGCCTGTGATACCGGGCTCAATACCCGCGGTGGTCCGGGTGGAGTAGCCAACTCGGTGAACTCCGCGGTTGTCAGTTCCGCCATCATGCTGTTCGGCGTGAACTTGATCATCACCCAGATCTACAACGTTCTCCTCCCCCCACAGGTGGTCTGAGCCGGTGTCAACAACCTATGTACCGCCGCTGCTGCGGCCACTTCGACACATAAAGAAGTCCGCGCAGGCACCGGTGGATATGGTGGCGCGCCTGGGTCACCAGGTGTTCTTCTTCCTGCGGTCGGTGGGCTCGATCCCGTTGGCGCTGCGGCACTATCCGAAGGAAGTCTGGCGGCTGCTGTCGGATGTCACCTGGGGCAACGGCAGCCTGGTCGTCGGTGGCGGCACCATCGGCGTCATCCTCATCCTCAGCGCGTTCGGCGGGATGACGGTCGGCATCCAGGGCTACACCTCGCTGAATCTGCTCGGCCTGAGCCCGATCACCGGCGCCATCTCCGCATTCGCGACCACCAGGGAGTTGGGGCCGCTGCTCGCGGCACTCGCCTTCGCCGCCCAGGCCGGCTGTCGCTTCACCGCGCAGCTCGGCGCGATGCGTATCTCCGAGGAGATCGACGCACTCGAGTCGATCGCGATCCGGCCGCTGCCGTATCTGGTGAGCACCAGGATGTTCGCGGCGATGGTCGCCATCGTTCCGCTCTACTGCCTCGGCCTGGCGATGGCCTACATTTCCTGCTCGCTCACGGTGCAGCTGATCGGCAACACCTCCAGCGGTACCTACGCGCATTACTTCTATCAGTTCCTGATACCGACAGACGTGCTCTACTCACTGGCCAAGGCGATGGTGTTCGTCGCGATCACCACATTCATCCAGTGCTACTACGGCTTTTTCGCCTCGGGCGGTCCGGAAGGCGTGGGTGTCGCGGCCGGTCGAGCCATCAAGATGTGCATCATCATCGTGGTTTTCGCGGACCTGTTCATGACATTGGCGATCTGGGGCGTCAATCCCGGCATCCGGATCTCGGGGTAGGACGAGATGATCATCGATCCCAGTGGGCGTGGCCCCACCATGCGACAACTGTTGGTCGCCGGCGTATGCGGACTCGTCGTCTTCGCGCTCATCCTCGGCTTCCTGATGGCGAGATACCAAGGCTATTTCGTGCCCAAGGTGCATGTTGTCGCCGATGTGGGCGACACCGGTGACGGGCTGCCCAGCGAGGCCGACGTGAAGTTCCGCGGCGTGCTGGTCGGCGTGGTCAAGGATGTCGAGGTCGTCGAAAAGGGCGCGCGGCAGAAGGTGAAGATCGACCTGAAACCGGAATTCGCCGGCGATATCCCGTCGAATGTGACCGCCCGCGTGGTGCCGAGCAACCTGTTCGCCGTCACCTCGGTGGAGTTGGTCCCCCCCAACGGTCCCGCGGATCAGTACCTGCACGAGGGTTCGACCATCGAGGAGGACCGCAGCCAGGGCACCATCGCGCTGCAGGACACCCTCACCAACGTGCGAAATATCCTCACCAAGCTCGATCCGGTGCAGTTCGGCCGGGTGCTCGGGACGCTGTCCCAGGCGCTGGACGGCAGCGGCCGGATGCCGGGCTCCACCATCGAGCGGCTGGACAAGTGGCTCACCTCGGTGGACGAGTCCATCCCGAATCTCGGTGTGCTGCTCGATGATTTCTCGGCCTCGGCCCGCGCGCTCAACCAGTCCGCGCCCGAATTGCTCGATGTGCTCGGCAGTTCGGTGAAGACCGCGCAGACCATCGCCGATCACCGCACCGCCTTGGTCGCGTTGATCAGTGGCACGGCGGGCACGGTGGATACGGTCAACGGCCTGTTCGCCCGCAACGGTGATATCGGTAAGCAGATCACGGCGGGGACCAGCGATATGTTCGGCGCGCTTGCCGCCGACGCGAACTCGATCCCGGACACCATCGCGTCGCTGAACAACTCGCTGCGCAAGTTGAGTACGACCTTCCACTGGGGTCCGCAGCGGCAGATGGTCTGGAATGCCGGTGCGACGCTCACCCCGTATCGGCCGTACGAGCAGGCGGACTGCCCGCGCTACGGCAACCTGGCCGGCCCGAGCTGTGCCACTGCACCCGCGGTCTCCGATCCCGGCTACCTGCCACCGTCGATGCAGCCGCGTTCGCTGGAAACGGCGCAGGGTTTGGCGAAACTGCCACTGCCCGCGGGCTTCCCGGAGATCCCGGGTCTGACCTCGCCGGGTGATCCGCTCGCGGCGAGCTCGAGTGAGCCGAAGCCGGCCAGCCCGTTCGCCGGCACCCCGCTGGAGGGTTTGTTCCCGAATCTGGTGCCGCCCGCACCGGGTGCGCAGCCCTCCTCCGATCAGCCCGCGGCCCCGGCCGTGCCCGCCCAACCGGCCAGTGCGCCAGTGACCGCCGGTCCAATTTCGTACGAAGGAGATGCCGCGATCGTGGCCCTGCTCGGTCGTCGGCCGACGACGGCCGAATATCTGCTGCTCAGTTCGGCAATGCGCGGAGGTTCTTTGCAGGTCGGCGGTGCCGCCGAATGAGCGTTCGTAAACCACTGATCGGCTTCGGCCTCTTCGCGATCGTCTCGATCCTGGTCACCGTTGTCGTCTGGAATACGCTGGCGCGGGTCGTGGAGGGTGACACCAACACCTACACCGCGACCTTCAGCGATGTGCTCGGCCTGCGCGAGGGTGATGACGTCCGGATGGCGGGCGTGCGGGTCGGCAAGGTCGAAAAGATCGAAGTCACCCGCGATTCGAAGACCAAGAAGTCCGTCGCCAACGTGACGTTCATCGTGCAGCGCAACCAGACGGTGTACGACGACACGAAGGCGCTGGTGCGCTACCAGAACCTGATCGGCCAGCGTTATGTCGCACTGGCCCCGGGCAAGGCGGCGAGCCCGGCGGTATTGAAGAACAAGGCCACGATTCCGCTCGAGCGCACCGAACCGTCCTTCGATGTGTCCGGACTGCTCAACGGATTCCAGCCGCTGTTTCAGGTGTTGCAGCCCGAGCAGGTGAACCGGCTCTCGGAGACCTTCATCCAGGCATTGCAGGGTGACCGGGTTTCGTTGAGCGCGTTCATCACTCAGGCCGCTACCCTGGCCACGGATTTCCAGCGCCGAGACGCGATTCTCAGCGATGTGATCACCAACCTCAGCGGCGTCATGTCCGGGTTGGCCAAGCGAGGTGATGAATTGGAGACCCTGGTTACCCAGACCCGGGCACTGATCGGCGGCCTGTACGACCAGGGGCAGTCGCTGCAAGCGTCCACGGTGCAGATCGCGGACGCGACCAGCGGACTGGTCGACATGATGGGCAAGATCCAGCCGAAGCTGGCCACGGCACAGGATTCGACGAGTGCGGCGCTGACAATGTTGATCGCCAACGGCGCCAAACTCGACCAAGCCGCGATCGACCTGCCCGCGGCGCTGTCCGCCCTCGGCAAGTTCACCCAGGACGGCGCCTACGCGAATGCGTACTTCTGCAAGCTGGACGTCTCGCTGTACGGCATCCTGCTCCCCCGCGGTCTGCTCACACAGATCGGTGGCAACGGACAGTCGGCGGTGTGCCGCCCATGATGACCAAGATCAAGGACAGGTTCAACCGCAACCGCTACTTCTGGCTGGGTGTCCTCGGTGGCGTCCTCATCATCGTGCTGCTGATCGGCTCGAGCGCTTACAAGCTGATCGGCGTCGGTGAGAAGACGGTCAAGGCCGAGTTCGTGCAGACCGCCGGGGTCAAGGTCGGCGACAAGGTCAATGTGGCCGGTGTCCCGAGCGGCCATGTGTCCGGTGCGAAGCTGGAGAACGGGCATGTCCTGCTCACCCTCAGCGTGGACAACGATGTCGAGCTCGGTCCCGATGCCAGGGCCTCGATCAAGATGGCGACGCTGCTCGGCGCACGCTATGTCGATCTGGACCCCGGTGATGGGTCGGGACTGAAGGACAGCCGAATTCCGTTGTCCAACACCTCGGTTCCGTACAACCTGGCCGATGTGGTCGAGTACGGCACGCCGAAGTTCGAGGCGCTCGACACCAAGCAGTTGGCCACCTCGCTCGATCTGATCAACAAGCAGATGGGCGATTCGCCGGCGCTGACGGCGCAGGCGCTGGACAGCGTCGGCGCACTGGCGAAGGTGATGGATTCACGCAAGGAGGAGGTCGACAGCCTGCTCAAGGATCTCGACCGGGTCACCAGGATTCTCGGCGACAACCGCAATAGCGTGCTGTTGGTGATCACCCAGGGCGAGGCCATCGCCAACCGGGTGATGGAACGCCAGACCCTGCTGCGCCAGCTGCTCGACAACGTGTCGACGCTGAGCCGCCAGCTGCAGGAGATCGGTGCGGCCAATAACAACCAGCTCGGCCCGACCATCGCGCAGCTGAACACCATGGCGGAGGGCCTGCAGAAGAACAAGGACAACCTCGACCGGATGCTGCAGATCATGCCGGTGTCGGTGCGCACCTTCAACAACGCGTTCGGCAACGGTCCGTATGGTGAGGTCGGCCTCCCCTGGCTCTTCCCCGACAACTGGTTGTGCTTCGCCCACCTGATCGAGGGGTGCAAGGGATGAGACTGATGCGAATCAACCTGCGCCTGCCGAATCTGCGGCGGGTGGCCAAACCACTGATGATCAGCGCCGCGGCCCTGGCCATCGGCAGTTGCTCGCTGGTGCCGAGTTCGGTGAACAGCGCACTGGGGAACACGATGACGATCACCGCGGATTTCGAGAACATCGCGGGTGTCTTCGAGGGCAATCCGGTCACGGTGCTCGGCCTGCAAGTCGGCAAGATCGACAAGATCATTCCCAAAGGCACCCTGGTCGAAGTGCATATGACGATCGACAAGGATGTCAAGATCCCGAAAGACGCGATGGCCGCGATCATTTCGCCGTCCATCGTCACCGACCGCCACGTCGAGCTGACCCCGGTCTACACCCAGGGCGAGACCATGTCCGACGGCGCGCATCTGCCCAAGGCGAAGACCAAGACACCGGTCGAGCTGGACACGATGCTCAAGACCATCGATCAGTTCGCCGCCGCGCTAAAGCCGGAACCGGGTACCGAGGGCATCGGTCCGCTGTCGGGTCGGGTGCTCTATCCGATGTTGAACGGCAACGGTGAGAAGATGCGTGACACCCTCAACGCGCTCTCCAGCGCATTGAAGGTCGGCGTCGACAATAAGGACGCGGTCTCCAGCATCATCGTCAAGTTGAACGAGCTGACCACGATGTTGGCCGAAAACGACCAGTCCGTACGCGATTTCAGCAATCGGATTACGCAGATGACCGGACTGCTCAGCGATCAGGCCCCCGGGCTGGAGGCCACACTGCGCCAGCTCAACGACTTCCTGGCCAATACGAGTTCGGTCTTCGTGCAGTACCAGGATCAGCTGGGCAGTTCGCTGGAGGGTCTGACCAAGGTGACCGATCAGTTGCGTGCCAATGCCCGCGGCCTCACGGAGGTCGTCGACATCGCGCCGCTGCTCATGCAAAACCTGGACCGGTCGATGAACCGGGAGTTGGGCTACGTCCGGCTGCACGGCAACCTGCCGACCTTCCTCAACGGTGAACTGCTGAGCGTGTTCTGTGAACGGATTCAGATGCGTTCGGATGGCTGCCGCACCGGCAAGCTCGAGGATCTCGGTCCGGACCTCGGTATGACGGCGGCACTGTTGGGGATGACCAAATGAGCGACCGGTTCACGATGAAGGCCCGCCGCACGCTGCTCGCGTTGGCGGCGGCATCCGGGGTGGCCATCACCTCCGGCTGTGGTTTCACGGTGGAGAAGCTGCCGCTGCCGAAACCGGGCTTGGCCGGTGAAACCTACACCGTGCACGCGAAATTCGAGAATGCGCTGAATCTGCCCGATCAGGCGAAGGTGAAGATCGGTGGCTCGGATGTCGGTGTGGTCTCCAATATCCAGACCAAGAACTTCGAAGCCATTGTCGATCTGAAGATCAGCAAGGACATCGAACTTCCCGTCGGCAGTACCGCGGAACTGCGCCAGGCCACCCCGCTCGGCGATGTGTTCATCGCGGTGTCCAAGGCCAAGGCGGATCCGGGTGCGCCGCCCCTGCACGACGGTGACACGCTGGGCCGGGACAAGACCTCGGCGGGCGCCACCGTCGAGGAGCTGTTGATCTCGGTATCCATGTTGTTCAACGGCGGTGGCGTGGCCGCACTGACCAAGCTGACCTCGGAGATGGATTCCATCGTCGGTGGTCGCGGCGATCAGATTGCGCATCTGGTCAATGAAATGACCGGCGTGGTCGGCAGTTTGAACGAAAACAGCGCCCGGGTGGACAGCGTGCTCGCCCAGTTCAGCACGTTGGCCAACACCATCGAGAGCAGGCACTCGGAATTGGGGCAGGTCGCCGATTCGTTGCCGCAGATGATCGGTGCCATCGCGGAGAACAACCGGGCCATCGGCGATCTGTTGCAGAAGATTTCGGTGACCAGCGCGGCGCTCGGCGACTATGCCAACACCTCAGGCGACCAACTGGGCGACCTACTCGACAATGTGCACAAGCTGATGAACGCGCTGTCGCAGACCGAGCAGAACTTCGGTCCCGCATTGGATGCGCTGCACGAAATACGAGGCCCGCTCGATGCGTCCTTCCGCGGTAACAGCCTCGCGGTCTACGCCACCGTCACCAATATTCACAACTTCAGCCTGTTGTCGGATCCGGCGCAGGGCAAGTTCTTCGACGGCCGCGACCTCAGCGACTTCGCGGGCAGCCTGATCACCGTCCTGCAGGCGATTCAAGGACGACTGCAGGGGGGGCACCGATGAGTTGGCTCGGCAAATTGATGCAGCGCAAGATGCTGCTGTCCACTATCGGCCTGGTGCTGGTGTTCGTCGTCGGGGCCAGTTATCTGCTGGTGAGCGTGATGCGGGTGAATCCGCTGAAGTCGACCTACGCCGTCACCGTGGATCTGGACCGCTCCGGTGGTCTGCAGCCGGGCAACGATGTGACCCTGCGGGGCTATCGCATCGGCAAGGTGACCTCGATCGAGTTGGTCAATCGCGGACAATCCATCGCCGCGAAGACCGAAATCGACGCGAAGTACAAGATTCCGGCCGACACCAAGATCTCGGTGGGCGCGCTCTCCGGTGCCGGTGAGCAGTACATCGACTTCCGGCCGAATTCCGAGCAGGCGCCGTACCTGAAGGACGGTTCGGTCATCGAATTCGATGTGGAGAAGATCAAGACCCCGACCCCGATCTGGTCGGTGCTCGACAACTCCAGCGCGCTGATCTCCCAGATCGATCCGGATAAGTTCAGCGTCATCCTGGCCAACCTGGACACCGCGCTCAGCGGCGGCCCGGATCAGTTGCGTGGCATGGTGAACGGCATCAGCCTGGCCATGGCCGGTTTCGACAATCTGCTGCCGCAGACCCAGAATCTGATCACCAACCTGCGCACGATCGCGAACACCACCTCGATGGCGCAGCCCGATCTCGCGACGCTGACCCACAATTCGGGTCAGCTGTTCGACCAGTTCAACAATGCGAACGGTGAACTGCAGGCGGTGCTGGAGAAGGCGCCGGGACAGCTGACCAGTCTCGGTGCGGTGCTGGACAAAACGGCCGATCCGATCACCAGTCTCGCCGCCAACTTCGCGGCGATGACCCGGGCCGCGCAGCTGCGGATTCCGGCGCTGCAGGCGCTGTTCCCGTCCCTGAACATCGGGTTGTCCGCCGCTGGTGTGCCGGCGCACGACAACGAATTCCACGCTGTCGCGGATATCTGGGTTCGGCCGATCTGCCAGTACAAGCACACGCCGATCCGCAACGAGGTGATCCAGGACGGTTCGTTGCCCAAGTGGAACTACTGCGAGAACCCGCCGCCCGGACTGCAGGTGCGCGGTTCGGCGAATGCGCCGCGCCCGAATGTTCCGGACAATGGCGCGCAAATGCCGCCGGGCGCGGATCCGAATGAAATGACCCCGCCGCCGCTGCGGTGAACCCAACACTGCGGTGAGTTGACACAGCGAGCGGTACGTATTCGACGGTGAGTTACCCCGGCCCTGGCGTGCGATCCCGGGCCGGGAATACTCCCCCGCAGAGTGCGAACGGTTCGTCTGATGCGGACCGACAAGGCAATATCGGTGCGCTCGGGTGCGCCGGGAAAGTGCAGGATTGTATCGATGTCCACTGATGATGCCGGCGCCGAGAACCAGAACTCGGATGCGCCGAAAGAGGACGCCAAGGCCGACGCGCCCGCCGAGGACAAGACCGTCGAGATCGGGAAGTCGGGTGATGCGGTAGCCGCGGCGCCGACCCCGGCAGCCCCGAAGTCCGAGCCGAAACAGGCGGCGGACACGTCGGCCAAGGGCGCCGCGCAGCCGGTTCCGCGCAATGGCGGCAAGGATCGCGGCGCGCTGGTGCCGATCGTCGCCGCATTCGTCGCCGGTGTGCTGCTGGTCGCGGCGGTGACCGCCGTTGTCGTCTTCTACCGGCAGGCGAGTAATCGCGGCGATGAGCTGGACGCGCACGAGGCGGCCACCGCGGCGGCGTGCGAATACGGCAAGCTGATCTCCACCTACGATCCGCAGACCATCGACGAGTACCTGAAGAAGGTGGATGCCGCGTCGGCCGGTGACTGGAAGGATCAGTTCGCCAAGCTCGGCCAGGACCTCAAGGGTGTCGTCATCGACGCCAAGGCCACCTCGTCCACCTACGACATGCAGTGCGGCTTCCAGTCCGGCGATACCGAGCACGCGAATGTGCTGGTGGTGATCGGTCAGACCACCACCAATGTGAATATCGCCGCGGCGAACAAGCCGCCGAGCAAGGTGGAGCTCGTGGTGGTCGCCGGTCTGAAGAAGGTCGGCGACAAGTGGCTGGTCGACAAGTTCGATCTGCCCATCCTCAAGCAGATGGGCAACTGATCGGATCAACTACTGGTGAAAAGCGCCTCCGGGCGGGTGGGAATGGCACCACCCGCCCGGAGGTCTTTCCGGCGGTCTTGCGTCCGGTCGCGCCGGGCGTGACTCAGAACAGGGTCAATGCCTGAGGTGCTGGCGCGACCGGCTTCCCCGCTGACCGCGGCCGGGCGGATCTTGTGGTCTTGTCGGAGGAGTCCTCGAGCACCGGCGGTAGCTCGGGCAGTTCCGCGGTCGGGATCTCACCGGCCGCCGCGGAGGCAGCGGCCTGTCTGGCCGCCTCGCCCGCGAGGGTGTCGGCCATTTCGTTGAAGTAATTGCCGACGTGTCCGCGCACCCAGCGGAACCGGACCGGTCCCGGCCGGGAGGCGATGGCCCGGTCGATCTGCTTGATGAGTTCCACGTTCTTCACCGCGCCGCCGCTGGCGGTGCGCCAGCCGTTGGTCCGCCAGCCGAAGATCCACTCCGAGGCGCATTTGATCGCGTATAGCGAATCGCTCTCGATGAACAGCGGTTCCTCGCCGGGATGGGCGAGTACCGCCTCCAAAAGCGCGCGCAACTCCGCGACCTGGTTGGTTCCGGTGGCGGCTCCCCCGCTGCGTGAACCGCCCTGATGATTGACCCAAGCCCAGCCGATGGCGCCGCCGGGATTGCGGAGGCAGGATCCGTCGGTGCTCACGATGATCATGGATGGCACCCTACGCAATCCGACCGACAAGATCGGTACCGTGGAATTCCTCTATCTCCCTTCGCAACTGGGATTCGGTGCGGCGCAGTGCCGAGCGCACGGCGGAATCCACCAGGCGCAGGCACAGCCGACCGAAGAGCCCACTCGGTGGAGCGTACTCCGCTTGCGAGGTCAGTACCGAGCGTCCGTAGCCGAGCGGGTCGAAGCGCAGCGTCAAAGTTCCTGATAACTGGCCGCGCAATGTGTAGCCGATCACCACATTGCGCCGATATTCGGTGATCTCGCATTCGATGGTCGGCCGCCACAGTCCCAGCCTGATCCGCGTCGTGAAGATCGCACCGAGACCCTGGTCGAGCTCGTCTTTCGGCTCGAACGCGGCGACGGCGAACATCCAATCCGGCACGAACTGATGGTTGTCCGTATAAGTGAAGGCCACCTCGACCGGGGCTCCGACGTCGCTCGCGTACTTGATGTGGCCCATAGGGCCCCTCCCTGTTGGCTCCGCTAAAAGTACTACAGCTCTCCTCTTTATTCGAGGGGTTGCCGGGAATTTGGTTGGCGGACTTACCACATTGATGACCGGGTGGTCGCTTGGTTTGCTGGAACGCGCAACCCAGCTAACTCGGCGGGGTCACAGTTGGTCGACGATGTATTCGGCGATCGGCATGGCGGAGGTCGCCGCCGGTGACGGTGCGTTGAGCACGTGAATCGAGCGCGGTGTGCGTTCGATCAGGAAGTCGTGCACCAGGGTGCCGTCGCGCAGTACCGCTTGCGCGCGGATCCCCGCCTCGCGTGGTCGCAGATCCGCGATCGTGAGATCCGGGCAGTACCTTCGGCATTCGGCCAGATAGCCGCGTTTGAACAGAGAGTTGCGCAACTCGCGCAGTCCGGTGCGCACATTGGCGCGGGCCACCCGATGGAAGCCGGGGAAACCGAGCACCGCACGGGCATCGCGGGCGTCGAAACTGCCCTTGCGGTAGCCCTCCCTGGCCAGGCCGAGCACCGCATTGGGGCCGACGGTCAGGGTGCCATCGATCATCGGGCTCAGATGCACCCCGAGGAAGGGCAGATTCGGATCGGGAATCGGATAGATAAGTGTGCGCACCAGCCCGGATCGGCTGGGCGGCAGCTGATAGTACTCGCCGCGGAACGGCACGATGCGGAAATCGGTTTGCAGACCGGCGAGTTCGGCCATCCGGTCGGCCTGCAGGCCCGCACAGACCACCAGGGTGCGCGCCGTCCAGGAACCCGCGGGACCCGCCACGGTGACCGCATCGGCGGTTTCGGTGAGCGCGGTGACCTCGGCATTCAGCACGATTTCGGCGCCCGCGGCCCGGACCTCCTCGGCGAGTGCGTTGGTGACGCGGGTGAAGTCGATGATGCCGGTAGCGGGCACGAACAATGCGCCGACTCCGGTGACATGCGGTTCGCGGCGAGTCATTTCGGCAGTGTCGATGAGTTCGACATCGACGCCGTTGGCGACCGAGCGTTCGTGCAGCGCGAGCATCCGCCGGTATTCGGCGGCATCGGTGGCCACCAGCAGTTTTCCGCACACCTCGAACGGAATGCCCTGTGCCGCGGCGAATTCCTTCGTCCAGGCGGCGCCCTTTCGGCACAGCCGCGCTTTCAGACTGTCCGGCGGGTAGTAGATGCCGGAATGGATGACGCCGCTGTTGTGTCCGGTCTGATGGGTCGCGAGTGCGTCGGCCTTGTCGACGAGCACCAGGCTCGCACCCGGATGACGTCGCAGAATCCGATGCGCCGTCGCGACTCCGACGATCCCGCCCCCGATGACACAGAAGTCGTACATGGGACGCAGCGTAGGCGGACTAGACCGCGACGGTGTGCTTCGCCGTCGTCATAGTCGCATTCGGGGTCGCGTCGACGGTTTCTGACGTAGCCGAATCTTCCACGGTCGCAGCATGTTCAGTGCCCGGCGCGGGATTGCGATCGAGCCGCAGGCCGTGTTCACCGAGGGTCGGATCCGTAAAGGTGAATATCACTTCGCCGTTGTGCGTATCGACCTCGGTGCGCAACCGGGTGACGCCATCCGGATCGGCGTGGATGCCGAGCCGGTCCCGAGCCGGTTCGGTGAGCAGGAAATCCGTCAGTGCCGTCAGCGCGTTGGTGTCCACCGTGAAGGCGACGGAATTCGCGCGTCCCGGTGCCACCTGCGCGCCGACATAGGCGGTGCCGAGGCGCAGTCTGCCGCTGATTCCGGCGGAGGCAGGCGAATCTGTATGGACCTGAGAGATTTTCACGGTGCCGCCGCTGGATTCCGCCGGGAAGCGGCCGAATTGTGCGGGCAGATCACGAGTTCCACCGGTCAATATGGCATCGGAGAGCACCGGTCCGTGGTCGATGTCGCTATCCGGAATCCGCACCGCAGGCGGTGCGGCCACGTCGTTGGTGGCGTGCTGGGTGTCGGCCATCTGGTGGACGATGTAGGCCCCCGCGGTAACGGTGAGACTGAGACTAGCGGCGCCCGCGAGCACGATGGCGGCATGCCGAGCGATCTGGGCAGGCTTATGTGCCACGATGCGTTCCTTTCCGTCCGCCCCTGATCCCCTCACCGCGCGGCCCGCATCGTCGAAAGCCGTACGCTTGTCCAGGTTACAGGGGCGGCCGCAGGTGGCACCGCATGGGCGAGATCAGCATCACAAAGCCGGGTGATATCCGCGATGCCGAACCCGAGCCGAATTGCGTCGTCAATGTTTCTACAAGCTGACCAGCGGGTAAATACACTTAGCTGGCGAGCGTCATTCTCGACTGCCACATCGAGACACCCGGCCAACGGCGTCCGGCCGACACGAACGGCGCACCCAAGTGTGGCGCTCGCCCGCACCTAAGAATTCCGGCCGGACCCGGTGGTTCGGATGCGGCGGGTCAGGCGAACTGGCCCGCCGACCGCCCGTCACCCGTCGGCCCCGCGAAAGCCTGTGCGATGGAGAGCCATTCGGCGGCGTCCGGGCCAATTGTGCTCAGCGCGAGATCGTCACGGTGCCGGCGCTGCGTCACCAGCAGGCAGAAGTCGAGTGCCTGACCGGTCACCCGCTGCGCGGCATCCTCGGGACCCCAGGACCACACGCTGTCGTCCGGTGCGGTGAGTTCGACCCGGAATTCCTCGGCCGGCACGGTCTTACCGCGCACGGTGTAGGCGAAGTTCCTGGTCCGCACGCCGATATGGGCGACCGTGCGCAGCCGGGCGGTCGGTGTCCTGGTCAAACCGAGTGCGTCGGCGATGTCCTGGCCGTGTGCGAAGGTCTCCATCATGCGCGCGCTGACCATGGATGCCGGGCTCATCGGCGGTCCGAACCACGGCAGTTTGGTGCCGGACGGCAGCGCGCGCAGCGCCTCGATCAGACCGGCGCGGCCGCGGCGCCATCGGTCGAGCAGTTCGGCGGCGGGTGTGGTGGCCGCTTCCTCGGCGGCCTCGTCGACGAAGGTGAACGCCTTGGGGCCCGCGTCCTCGACCAGCTTCGCGAAACCGTCCGGGTCGGTGGCGGCCAGGGCGGCGACCTCGTCGGTCCAGGCCAGATGGCCGATCTGATGGGCGATACTCCAGCCGGGCGCCGGTGTCGGCGCGGACCAGTCCGGCAGCGGGGCGACGATTTGTTCCAGTTCCGCGCAGTCGTCGGCGAAATCGCGCAGGAGCGCGTCTAGGTCGGCCATCAGATCCCTGTCCCGTCCAGGCGCACTGCTTCGTACACCATCGCGATCCAGCATCGCAGCGGGCTCAAAAAAATGCAAGCATGCGTGCTTGTATTTGGCGCGGGCTCGCCGCCGACCGGATTCGGGCCGGTTACCAGCCGAAAATCGTCAGGTGGGCGGCGCCGACCAGCACGCCGAGCAGTGCGCCGTGCAAGTACAACAGCCAGGCATCCTGCTCGACCGAGGCGTAGAACATCTCCATGAACTCCCCCGGGGTGAGATGCTGGAGCTTGCGTGCGGCGAACTCATCGATCTTCTTGGCCTGTTCGAGGGTGAACGCCTCGTCCGCGACCAGGCTGGGAGCCAGCCCGACCGCCGCGCCCGCGGCGCCGACCTTGAGATTGTCGAACTGGCGGCGGCCGAAGGCGACGCGCACGATCGAGGTGGTCGGGCCGAGTTGGCGATGGATCTCATCGGAGACCAGCCGCTCGATCAGCTGCCTGGTCTTATCGCCGTTCGGACCATCGAGCAGTTCCTTGGACAGGTTCGGCAGCGTCAACACCTGATAGGCGAGGATATGCGCGAGATCGGTCGCCGCCTGCGGCTGTCGCTTGGCCAGCAGCGCCTGCTTCCACAAATACTTGTAGCGCGGTTGCGGATCACCCGGTTCGAAGACCATTTTGACCGCGATGACATTCACGATCACGCCGATCGCCGCCGAGGCCAGCAGTACGATCACCCAACCCGGCACCCAGCCGAACACCGGAATGGTGTGGTGCACATGCATATACAGCGCGAGCAGCAGGCCGAACGGCGCACCGAGCAGGCCGATCCGCACCATGAAACGCAATTCGGGGGCGGCGATGGTGGTGGTCAGATCCTTGAGGATGTACGGGTTTTCCTGCAGATACCGAATGACGAAGGTTTTGATATCGATGAGCTGGTCCACATTGTCGCCGAGCGATTCGAAGGCCCGCCGGGTCAATCCGGGCAATTCCCGATCCACCCGCTGATAGATGACCTGTTTCATCGCCTTCGGCACCCCGCGCCACAGGTCCGGATTCTCCCGGTACATCACCTCGTCGACGAGCGGTTCGACCTGTTTGCTCGCGAGTATCGCGATGTAATCGGCAATACTCTCCAGATCCAGTTCGTGGATGAAATCGCGCGGACTGCCGATGCGCATCAGCGCCTTGTCGACACAAATGCTCGCCATCTTCTCGGCGCGCGCCGGAATGAATCCCTGGAATCCGAGCCGGCGGCCGTCACCGGAAAATGTCGGCAGCACCTGGACCCGGCGCGGAAAGTACGGATACAACACCTGGAGGCCAGGAATCCGGATTCCGCGAAAAATGACCGGCCAGAACAGCATCAGCACACCGGTCCAGTTGGTGAGCCAACCGGCTAGCGCACTGAAGATCGGAAAGGTGATCAGATCGACGGAGAACTTGGACAGACCGGTCAGCTGTTCCCAATCGATGAACACTCCGGAGGTGAGTGTTGTCATCGTCGGGTCCCCCTAGTGCCGCCCAGGTGTGAGATATCTAGTTGCCAACATTCTCATTGGCTCCGATGAGGTGTCAATGCGGGACCAAGCCCCGGCGCACAGTCGGTCCAGATGCAGGATGACCCACCCGAAGATGACCAGCGTCGCCACAGGTCCGCGACACGTTTGTCATTGCCGACGGATGTATCAGCCCGGGGGTGCGGTGAAATCGCGGTCGCCGATTGCGATTCGACCCCGATAGATATCGAGCTTGCGGTCGATGAGGGCGAGATTCTCTTGGATCTCGGCGAGTTTGGCGACGACCTCGCCGCGATGCGCCTCCATCAGCGCGATGCGTTCGGGCTCGTTGCCGTTTCCGGCGGCCACGAGTTCGGCGTAGCGACGCATGGTCTGGATGGGCATTCCGGTGGCTCGCAGCCTGGCGCATACGTAGATCCAGTCCAGGTCCAGCTGGTGGTAGCGCCGCCGCCCGCCGGCGGTGCGGTCGACGGGGGTGATGACCAGGCCGGCGCGTTCGTAGTAGCGCAGAGTGTGCACGCTGACCCCGGTAAGACGCGCGGCCTCACCGATACTCAGCCCGTCTGGATTGTGGCAGCGAACAGGTCCGGAAACCGGCCGCGCATCGACTTCGAACACACTCTGAATTCTACTGCCGCAGCGAACGCTGATCGCTCTGAGCGAACGTGGGCGGCGGTGTGGAACAAACGTGGAAGGCCCGGGGTTGACTGGACATCGCTCAACTTTTGGAAGGGTCGAACGCGTGACTACACCACAGAACCTGCCGGTGCTGTTCCTGACCGATCCGATCGTGCTGCCGGGCATGGTCGTGCCCATCGAACTGGACGAATCGGCGCAGGCCGCCATCGACGCCGCGCGCGCCGCGAATACCGACGCGGTGCTGCTCGCGCCCCGATTGACCGAGGGCTACGCCTCCTACGGCGTCGTCGCCACCATCGAACAGGTCGGCCGGATGCGCGGTGGCGCGCCCGCCGCCGTGCTGAAGGCCGAACGGCGCGCCAAGATCGGTCACGGGGTCACCGGGCCGGGCGCCGCGCTGTGGGTCGAGGCCGAACCGGTCGAGACGCCCGCCGCCGACGGTCGCACCAAAGAGCTTGCCGCCGAATACAAGAAGCTCGTCGTTTCGGTGTTGCAGCGCCGCGAGGCCTGGCAGATCATCGACGCGGTCAATCAGCTGACCGATCCGTCGGCAATCGCCGACACCGCGGGCTACGCGCCGTACCTGACCGCCGACGAGAAGCGTGAGCTGCTCGAAACCCCCGATACCGCACAGCGTTTGACCAAACTGATCGAGTGGACCAAGGCGCATATCGCCGAGGCGGAGGTCACCGAGAAGATCAGCGAAGATGTCCGCGAGGGCATGGAGAAGAGTCAGCGCGAATTCCTGCTGCGCCAGCAGCTCAATGCCATTCGCAAGGAACTCGGCGAGGACGAGCCCGACGGCGCCGACGACTACCGCACCCGGGTCGAGCAGGCCGATCTGCCCGATGACGTGCGCGCCGAGGCATTGCGCGAGGTCGGTCGACTGGAGCGGGCCAGCGATCAGAGCCCGGAATCCGGCTGGATCCGGACCTGGCTGGACACCGTCCTCGACCTGCCGTGGACCGTGAAAACCACCGACAGCACCGATGTTTCGGCCGCCCGCGCCGTGCTGGACGCCGATCACCACGGCCTGGACGAGGTCAAGGATCGCATGGTCGAGTACCTGGCCGTGCGCTCCCGCCGCGCCGCGCGCGGACTCGAGGTCGTCGGCGGACGTGGTTCCGGCGCGGTGCTCGCGCTGGTCGGTCCGCCCGGTGTCGGCAAGACCTCGCTCGGTGAGTCGGTGGCACGGGCCATGGGCCGCAAGTTCGTTCGCGTCGCCCTCGGTGGTGTGCGCGACGAGGCGGAGATCCGCGGTCACCGGCGCACCTACGTTGGTGCGCTGCCGGGCCGGATCGTGCGTGCCATCAAGGAGGCGGGATCGATGAATCCCGTTGTCCTGCTGGACGAAATCGACAAGGTCGGCTCGGACTTCCGCGGTGATCCGGCCGCGGCACTGCTCGAGGTGCTGGATCCGGCGCAGAACCACACATTCCGCGACCACTACCTGGATCTGGATCTGGACCTGTCCGACGTGCTGTTCATCGCGACCGCGAATGTCCTGGAGACCATTCCCGGCCCGCTGCTGGACCGCATGGAAATGATCAGCGTCGACGGTTACACCGAGGACGACAAGGTGGCCATCGCCCGCGACTTCCTGGTGCCACGGCAGCTGGAACGCAATGCGCTTACCGCCGAGGAGGTTTCGATCACCGACGAGGCATTGCGCGAGGTGGCGGCCAACTACACCCGGGAAGCCGGTGTGCGGCAGATGGAGCGGTTGATCGCGAAGGCATTGCGCAAGGCCGCGACTCGGCTGTCCGAGGACGGAACTGGTTCGGCCGACAATGTAATTTCGCTGGGTTACGACGCCGAGCTGGGTTACGACGCGCTGGCGTCGTTGACCATCGATCTGGAGAACCTGAAGGACTACCTGGGTCGTCCACGCTTCACCCCGGATTCGGTGGAACGCACCGCGGTCCCCGGTGTGGCAACGGGTTTGGCGGTCACCGGTCTCGGCGGCGATGTCCTCTACATCGAGGCCAATGGCGCCGAGGGCGAGCGCGCGCTCACCCTGACCGGTCAGCTGGGTGATGTCATGAAGGAGTCGGCGCAGATCGCCCTCACCTACGTGCGCTCGCACCTGGCGGAGATCGGCATCGAACCGTCGGTGCTGGATCGCAATATCCACATCCACTTCCCGGCGGGTGCGGTGCCGAAGGACGGGCCGTCGGCGGGTGTCACCATGGTCACCGCCCTGGTGTCGCTGGCGCTGGGTCGGCAGGTGCGCGCGGATGTCGGCATGACCGGTGAGGTCACGCTCAACGGCCGGGTGCTGCCGATCGGCGGGGTCAAGCAGAAGCTGATGGCCGCGCAGCGTGCGGGTCTGAAGACGGTGTTCATCCCGGCTCGCAACGAGCCGGACCTGGACGACGTGCCCGCGGAGGTGTTGGCCGCCCTGGATGTGCGCCCGGTCGCCGACGTGGCCGACATCCTGGCCTACGCCATCGAGCCCGTCGCCGAACCGGCCCTGGGCGCCCCCGCTTTCGCGGCGAGCGCCTGATATTCGCCTCGAACGGGCCGTACCTGCGGGTACGGCCCGTTTCGTATGCATGCTCGCCGTGACCGCGACGCAAGGACGGTGCAAGCCCGGGCGCACACGATCGTGGCATGACTTCTACGCAGCGGATTCCCGTTCTCGTTGTCGGCGGCGGCTTGGTCGGACTGTCGGCCGCGCTGTTCCTCGAATATCACGATGTCCCTTATGTTCTCGTCGAAAAGCGAACCAAGCCATCGGCGTTGCCGAAGGCGCGCGGCCTGCACACCAGGACCACCGAGTTGTTCCGTCAGGTCGGCGTCGAGGGGCGGGTCCGCCAGGCCTCCGAAACCGCATTGCGGGCGGGCAGCTTCGGCGGCGCGAGCCGGGGCACCAGCCTGATCACGGCTGAGCCACTCGACCTGAGTCACTTGCGGTCGGCAATGGCGGCGGCCGATCCCAGCCCGTCGCAGTTCTGCTTCCTGCCCCAGGTACTGCTCGAGCCGGTGCTTGCCGAGCAGGCCCGCGAACGCGGTGGTGATCTCCGATTCGGAGTCGAGCTCATCGATTTCGAGGCCGACGACGCGGGTGTCACCGCAACCCTGCGTGCTGAGTCGGGTCGCAGCTCGGTTATCCGGGCCGACTACCTCATCGCGGCCGACGGTGCGGCCAGTCCGATCCGGCGGGCATTGGGTGTCGCAGGCTGGGAGCTGCCGCCGACGCGTCACTACATCAACGTCTTTGCGCGGACGGATCTTACGCAGGTGCTGGGCGGTCGCACATTCAGCCAATGCGAGATCAGCACCGACACCGTGCGCGGACTCGTGTTGTCCAAGAACAACACCGACGAATGGTCCTTCCAGCTCGAATACGACCCGACCCGTGAGACGGTCGCGGACTATCCGGACCAGCGCTGCATCGAACTGGTCCGCGCCGTGATCGGCGTGCCCGATATCGAGGTCGAGGTGCTGGCGCGAAGCGCTTGGGACACCGGAAGTTTCGTGGCCGACGAGTATCGGCGCCGCCGGGTCTTCCTCACCGGTGACGCCGCCCACCGGCACGCGCCGTGGGGTGGTTTCGGCGGCAATACCGGTGTCGCCGACGCGCATAATCTGGTCTGGAAATTGGCCGCCGTGCTGTCGGGTACCGCCGGGCCCGCGCTGCTCGATTCCTATCAGGTCGAACGGTGGCCACGCGCGATCATCGCCGCCGAACAGGCCGATCTGGGAGACGACTTCGAAACCCGCTACGGCATCGAAACCCCCGACAACGCAGACATTTTGGCGCGTCGGTTGGATTTCGGGGCGGTCATGTCGCGGTTCCGGTACGCGTCGAGCGCGGTATCGCGCAAACCCGCGGATTGCGTCGAATGGGTCGAGCCGCATGTCGATCGGCTGACGGGGCAGGTCGGAACGCGACTGCCGCACCTGTGGCTCGACGCCGAGCACACCACCTCGACCTTGGATCTCTGTGGACCCGGTTACGCGCTACTGATCGCCGGAAAGTCGGCTGCCTGGCGCGATGCCGCGGCCGATGCGCAGCGCGAGACCGGTATCGAGATCGCGGTGCACGGCTTGGGTAGCGAATGGGGTGCCCGCACCGAGCTGCCGCAGGGCGGTGCGCTGCTGGTGCGTCCGGACGGACATGTGGCCGCGCGCTCCGATGCGGGTATGTATCCCCGGTCGTTGGTCACGACGTTGCGTTCGCTCATGGGTTGGTCGGCGGATGCTCGGCTGCCGAGTTCGCGCTCGACCGAGCGCGCATTGCCGTGGGCGACTGCGCACAGGGCGTCCGGGCGCTCGGCATAGATTTCGCACGCGACGACGGCCTGACGCGTCGACCGGTGACGGTGGCCTCCCCGCGCAGCCGGGTACCGGCGGCGGACCGCAGGTAGGTGAGGGTAAAGCCGTTGCTAGTGCCCCGTCCGGACAGGTTGCCGCGCTATCCGGTCCAGCCCGGCTCGCCGAGCGCAGTCGAAACGCGGCACGACACGGCCCGCGGCAACGCCATATGACCTCAGAAGCCAGCTGGACGTGGCACTAGCGTCCGCCGGATGGAGCGGGGAACGGTCAAACGGTCGGGCGGGGTCGGCGCAGCAGCCAGGCCGACAACGATCGCCGCGGGAGCCGCGGATACTTCGCCACCACGGCCCCGGAGCCGATCTCCCCGTCGACTCGGAGCAGCGGCGATCCGGGCAGACTGCCCTCGGTCACCTTGTTCTTGACGGTACCGCTGCTGGCTTGCACCCGATCGAGGTCGACCCGCCAGCCGCGCGGCACGATCAACTGGACCCTGCCGGAACCAACGGCGACATGCACCACGACCTCGCGATGCGGGCACAGTGCCTGCGTGAAGTCGATTTTGATGCCGCCGGAACTGCATTCGGCCGTGATCTCGGCGGGGACGATCCACGCGCCGTCCTTCACCCGCGCCCCACTGCCGGTGCGCAGTTCGATGGGTTCGCGCGCGGCGGCGATCACCGGCAGATCGGCGGTGATGGCGACCAGTTCCTGAGCCGTCTGCGCCGAATAGACCGCGACCAGCCGTTTGTCCAGCTCGAGCAGATCGAGTTGCCCCTCGTCGACGGCGAGTTGCAGCTGCTTGGCCGCGACCGCGCGATCGATATCGCCGACCCGAACCGCGGGCAGGTTCTCCGGTGCGTCGGTCATGCGGCTCTCCCCTTGCTCGTCCTGACGGAGATCGTACGGACGGCTCGTTTCCGAGTCGACTACGGACGTTCGTGGCCAATTTCGGCTGCTTGTCATGGTCATGCGGTAAGACCTATGTATGCCCAGGTGGCTGCTGCACGTCGATCTCGACCAGTTCCAGGCGGCGGTGGAATTCCGCCGCCATCCGGAGCTGCGCGGCCTGCCGGTCATCGTCGGCGGCAATGGCGATCCCGACGAACCGCGCAAGGTGGTGACCTGCGCGTCGTATCCGGCCAGAGCATTCGGGGTGCGCGCCGGGATGGCATTGCGCTCGGCCAAGCGCAAATGTCCCGACGGGATCTTCCTGCCGCTGGATATGGCCACCTATGAGGAGGCATCCGAGGAAGTCATGGCGTTGCTGCGGACCTTTCCCGGCCGCGTCGAGGTGTGGGGCTGGGACGAGGCCTTCCTCGCCGCCGACACCGACGATCCGGAACGGCTCGCACGCGAAATCCGTAGCGCCATCGCCCAATTGGAACTGACCTGCGCCATCGGCATCGGCGACAACAAGCTCACGGCCAAGCTGGCGACCGGTTTCGCGAAATCCGCGGGCAAGTCCTCCGCCGCGCCCGCCGATACCGTCGGCGCGGCGGCGGGGATCTTCCGGCTCACTGCCGCGAATTGGGTCGAGGTGATGGCACACCGTCCGACGAATGCGCTGTGGGGCATCGGAAATCGGATCGCCGCGCGGATGGCCGAACTCGGCATCGAAACCGTCGCCGACCTGATGGCCGCCGATCGTCGGCGCCTCGCCGCCGAATTCGGTCCGAATACCGGCCCATATCTCTGGGTGCTCGGCCACGGTAAGGGCGATACGGATGTCACCACCGAGCCGCGAATTCCGGTGGGCCGCAGTAAATCCGAGACCTTCCCACACGACCTGACCGATCCCGAGGAGATCCGCGCCCAGGTGGCGCGACTGGCCACTGAGGTCGGCGAGGAGATGTCCGCCGCGGGTCGCACCCCGCTGCGCGTCTCGGTGACCGTCCGCAGCAATACCTTCTATACCCGCAGCAAGCAGGAGAAACTACCCGAGCCGACCACCGATATCGCGGCCATCGTGGAAACCGCCCTGCGCATCATCGACCGGTTCGAATTGGATCGCCCGGTGAGGCTGCTCGGCGTCCGCCTCGAACTCGTACCGCAATAGCCGGCGGCGAAGATCCACCCCCGCCACCGGCCGACGCTCGTATGCTCGTCGGCATGGAGTTCTGGGCGATGGTGGCACAAGAATCGGACAGCGGGATCGTGCTCACGCGGCAGCAGGTCAACGAGGACTTCCTCGGGCCGGGTGAGGTCACGATCAAGGTGCACTACTCGAGCGCGAACTACAAGGACGGGCTGGCGATCACCGCGGGCGGCGGCGTGGTCCGGAAGTATCCGATCATCCCCGGCATCGATATCACCGGTGAGGTCGTCACCTCCGAGGTCGACGATTTCGCGCCCGGTGATCAGGTGGTGGCGCACGGCTATGACATCGGCGTTTCGCATCATGGCGGCTTCGCCGAGTATGCGAGGGTGCCCGCCGACTGGGTGGTCGAGCTCGACGGTCTCAGCACCCGAGACGCGGCCGCGGTCGGTACCGCCGGTTTCACCGCCGCACTCAGCGTGCAGGGGCTGCTCGATCACGAACTCACCCCGGATACCGGTGCGGTGCTGGTCACCGGTGCGACGGGCGGCGTCGGCAGCGTGGCCATCGATATTCTGTCGGGCCTCGGCTTCGAGGTGATCGCCTCCACCGGAAAGACCGATGCGGGTGATCGGCTGGCCGAACTCGGCGCGAACGAGGTGATCGGTCGCCTGCCGGAGGATCCTGATGCGAAATTGCGTCCACTGTCCAAGGCCACCTGGGCCGGTGCGGTGGACAGTGTCGGTGGCAAATCCCTCGCCTATATTCTCAGCGCGATCGGCTATGGCGGTGCGGTCGCGGTCAGCGGCCTGACCGGCGGACCGGATCTGCCGACCACCGTCATGCCCTTTATCCTGCGCGGCGTATCGCTGCTCGGCATCGACTCCGCGTACGTCCCGATCGACAAGCGCCGCGCGATCTGGGCACGACTCGCCAATGAGCTGCGGCCCCAGCACCTTTCGACGATCGAGAACTTCGCGCCCATCACCGAGGCCGAGCGGGTCCTGCACGCCATTCAGCACGGCAGCCACTCCGGTCGCACCGTATTCGGCGTCGCAGGCGAATTCTGACAGTACGCACCGAAGCCCGGTTCGAGCCGGGCTTCGGTGCGCTCAGGCCGCGACTTCGACCGGCTCGTCCGCGAACTGCGTGCGGTACAGCTGCGCGTAGCGTCCGTCGGCGGCCAGCAACTGGGTGTGCGTGCCGCGCTCCACGATTCGGCCGTCCTCGAGCACCAGGATCTGGTCGGCGGCCCGAATGGTGGAGAGGCGATGTGCGATGACCAGTGCGGTTCGACCTTCCAGCGCTTCGGAAAGCGCCTCTTGGACAGCGGCTTCCGAGGTCGAGTCCAATGAGGCGGTCGCCTCGTCCAGGATCACCACGCGTGGTTGTTTGAGCAGCAGACGGGCAATGGTCAGTCGCTGGCGTTCACCGCCGGAGAGACGGTAGCCGCGTTCGCCGACGACGGTATCCAGACCGTCCTGCAGTGACGTCACCAGCTCACGCAGCCGAGCCCGCTGCAACGCGTCCCACAGCTCGGCCTCGGTGGCCTCGGGTCGAGCCAGCAGCAGATTGGCGCGGATGGTGTCGTGGAACAGGTGGCCGTCCTGGGTGACCAGGCCGACGGTGTCCCGGATCGAGGTCGTGGTCAGCTCGCGCACATCGGTGCCGTTCAGCCGCACCGCACCGCCGTCCACGTCGTAGAGCCGGGAAACGAGCTGGGCCACAGTGGATTTCCCGGCACCGGAGGAACCGACCAGTGCGACGAGCTGACCGGGCTCGGCCCGCAGCGAAACATTGTGCAGCACCTCGACCCCGCCGCGGGTATCCAGCGTCGCGACATCCTCGAGCGAGGCGAGCGACACCTTGTCGGCCGACGGGTAGCCGAAGGTGACGTTGTCCAGTTCCACCGCGACCGGACCAGCGGGCACCGCGACGGCATCCGGTGCGTCCTCGATCAGCGGTTTCAGATCCAGCACCTCGAAGACCCGCTCGAAGCTCACCAGCGCGGACATGATCTCCATCCGAGCGCTGGCCAGTGCGGTGAGCGGTGTGTAGAGCCGGGTCAGCAGCAGCGAAAGCGATACCACCGCACCGGCATCCAGTTGGCCGCGCAGCGCGTACCACCCGCCGAGTCCGTAGACCAGAGCCAGTGCCAGCGCCGAAACCAGGGTCAGCGAGGTGACGAAAACCGTCTGCAGCATCGCCGTGCGCACCCCGATATCGCGCACCCGACGCGCGCGGAGTGCGAATTCGTCCGACTCCTGCTGCGGCCGTCCGAACAGCTTCACCAGCGTCGCGCCGGGTGCGGAGAACCGTTCGGTCATCTGGGTGCTCATCGCCGCATTCAGGCCCGCGGCTTCGCGCTGCAATCCGGCCAGTCGATTGCCCATCCGCCGGGCCGGAACCACGAATACCGGCAGCAGCACCAGCGCGAGCAGCGTGATCTGCCAGGAGATGCGGACCATGACGGCGAGGGTGAGGGCGAGGGTGACCAGATTCGTGACGACACCGGAGAGCGTGTCGCTGAACGCGCGCTGCGCGCCGATCACATCGCTGTTCAAACGGCTGACCAGCGCGCCGGTGCGGGTCCGGGTGAAGAACGCGACCGGCATCCGCTGCACATGGTCGAACACGGCCGTGCGCAGATCCAGGATCAGCCCCTCACCGATCCGCGAGGACAGCCAGCGAATGATCACCCCGAGTGCGGCATCGACCACCGCGAGCCCGCCGATCAGGACGGCGAGGGTGACCACGACGCGCGCCGCGGCGCCGCCGACGATGTCGTTGACCACCCGGCCGGCCAGCACCGGCGTCGCCACCGCGAGCAGTGCGGACACCACGCTGAACAGCAGGAACGCAGCGATCCGGCGGCGGTGCGGCCGCGCGAACCGCAGAATGCGCTGCGCGGTCGCGAGCCGGAACGGCCGCTGCTCCTGCGGCGCGTTCGCCCGCCGATACATCTGGCTCCAGGCCACCGATTCGATACTCACCGTGCTGCTCCCTCTCGCTCCCCGCCCATCGAACACCTGGCCACCGACACTAAGACCTCAACAAAGGTTGAGTGCAAGCCCATTCCGCAAGGATTCCGCGCACAGCGAAACCACCGCACCTAGTCCGTGGCACCCGCCACATGGTGCGGATCCGGCAATGGTGTCCGGATCAGGACATGAGTACCGATTCGAAGCAGAGTACGGATCCAGACAAAGGGTCCGGATGTGGCGCCGGTGGTCGGGGATGTGCGTGCATAGGCTGGTGGGGTGAGCGAGGACCAGATGTCGCATGCGTTGCGTCGCAGGATCGCGGGTGAGGTCGACGCGTCCTTGCGTCGGCGCGCCGAGTACTCCTCCGATGCGTCGAATTATCGGGTGCTTCCGGCCGCGGTTGTCTTTCCGCGCGAGGCCGAGGATGTGGCGCGCACGCTCGAATTCGCCCGGGGTAATGGGCTGACGGTTACCGCGCGGGGTGCGGGGACTTCGGTGGCGGGCAATGCTGTCGGGCACGGGATCGTGCTGGACTTCAGTCGATATATGAACGGCATCGGTGAGCTCGATCCGCAACGGCGCATCGCACGCGTCCAACCCGGTGTCGTCCTTGCCGAATTGCAGCGAAAGGCCGGCGTACACGGGCTGCGCTTCGGGCCCGATCCGTCGACGCAGAATCGGTGCACGCTGGGCGGGATGATCGGCAACAATGCGTGCGGACCGCATGCGGTGGCATGGGGGCGCACCTCGGATAATGTGCGTGAGCTGCGCATTCTCGACGGGAAGGGAGCCGAGCGCACGCTGGCGGCCGACCCGTCCGTAATTCCCGGCCTGCCCGAATTCACCAGGGCCGGTCTCGCGGTGATCCGCACCGAACTCGGCCGATTCGATCGGCAGGCATCGGGCTACGGTCTGGAACATCTACTGCCGGAACGTGGTTCGGCGGTCGCGAAGTCATTCGTCGGCACCGAGGGGACCTGCGGGTTGCTGCTCGAAGCAACGGTGGATCTGGTCCCGCTGCCGCGGGCCACCGTGCTCACGGTGCTCGGCTATCCCGATATCGCGACGGCCGCAGACGATGTCGCGGCGGTCATGGCCTGCGACCCGATCGCGGTCGAGGGTATCGATGCGCGACTGGTCGATATCGTGCGCGTACACCGCGGGGCCACCAGCGGTGTGCCGGAACTGCCGCGCGGTAGCGGCTGGCTGTTCGTCGAGTCCGTCGGTGATACGCCCGCCGAGGCATATGCCGCGGCCGAGCAGCTCTGCCGAACCGTCGGTGCGCTGGACTCCAAGATTGTCACCGATCCCGGTGCCGCCGCAGCACTTTGGCGCATTCGAGCCGAAGGTGCGGGCCTGGCCGGTCGCACTCCGGCGGGTCATCCGGCCTGGCCGGGCTGGGAGGATGCGGCCGTCCCACCGCAGCACCTCGGTGCGTATCTGCGCGATTTCGCCACGCTGACACAGGACCACGGCGTGGATGGACTGCTCTACGGTCACGTCGGCGACGGCTGCATTCACGTCCGTCTCGATCTGCCGATTGCCGATGCGCCGCAACGCTTTCGGAACT
Organism: Nocardia sp. CA-120079; assembly: GCF_050955745.1. Lineage (NCBI taxonomy): Bacteria > Bacillati > Actinomycetota > Actinomycetes > Mycobacteriales > Nocardiaceae > Nocardia > Nocardia sp. CA-120079. Next base: position 9,532,874 of record NZ_CP192088.1, on the reverse strand, counting down.
TCATGCAGGATGCGGCCGAACTGGTGGTCCGCTACGGTGGCTCGCTCTCCGGTGAGCACGGCGATGGCCGCGCCCGCTCGGAATTGCTCTCGATCATGTACTCCCAGGACGCGCTCGACGCATTCGCCGGGTACAAGGCGCTTTTCGATCCGGATGATGTGTTGAACCCGGGCGTCCTGGTTGCGCCGCGCCCCATCGATGCCGACCTGCGTCTGGTCGGAGTGCGGCCGATCGGCGCGGCCGGTTTCGCATTTCCGCATGACGACGGCGATATCTCCACGGCCGTGCATCGCTGCGTCGGAATCGGCAAATGCCGCGCCGACACCCGCGCGACCGGTGGTTTCATGTGCCCGTCGTATCTGGCCACCGCCGACGAGAAGGACAGCACCCGCGGCCGGGCGCGGGTCCTGCAGGAGGTGGTGCGTGGCGCACTGCCCTGGTCGTCCGAGGCGGTCGCAGAATCGCTCGATCTGTGTCTGTCCTGCAAGGCATGTCGCTCCGACTGCCCGGCCGGGGTCGATATGGCGACCTACAAATCCGAGGCGCTCTACCGCCGCTACCGGCACCGCCCGCGTCCCATCGATCATTACTCTCTGGGATGGCTGCCGCGCTGGCTCGGTGTCGCGGGTCGTATGCCGCGAGCGGCGAACGCGCTGGCCGAAGTCGGGTGGCTGCGCCGGATCGCCTTGCGCACGGGCGGAATTGATCCGCGACGTGCGGTACCGCGACTCGCCGACCGCGGTTTCCGCAGGAGCCGGCACGACCGTGCGGATTCGGACGGGGCACCCGAAGTGCTGCTGTGGATCGATACCTTCACCGATGCCTTCGACCCCGAAATAGCACAGGCCGCAGTACAACTGATCGAATCCCTCGGCTACCGAGTCCGGATACCGGGACGGCGCGTGTGCTGCGGGCTCACTTGGATCAGCACCGGCCAACTCGACGGCGCTCGGGCCCGGCTGCGCGCGACACTGACCGAACTGGATGAGCATGTGCGCGGCGGCGGCATCGTCGTCGGCCTCGAGCCGTCCTGTACCGCGGTCCTGCGCTCGGACCTGCCGGAACTGCTACCGGACGACCCGCGCGCGGCCGCTACCGCCGCCGCCGTGCGCTCACTCGCCGAATTCCTTGCCGAACAGCCGAACTGGCGGCCGCCACCGCGACCGGGACAGTCGGTGGTCGTCCAACCGCATTGCCATCACCATGCCGTAATCGGCTTCGACAAAGATCGCCAACTATTAGCCAGCATGCAGTTAAATGTGACAGAGATCACCGGCTGCTGCGGCCTGGCGGGAAACTTCGGAATGCAATCCGACCACTACGACATTTCGGTCGCCGTCGCCGAGAATGGCTTGCTCCCGGCACTACGGAATGCCGACGAAGATTCGATCTTCATAGCCGACGGGTTCTCGTGCCGAACCCAGGCCATGCAGCTGAGCGGCCGCCGAGGCCTACACCTCGCGCAATTCCTGCTCGGCGAATGAGCCTCAGCTGCCGAACGGCAGCGTGCCGGACGGAATCTGGTAGCCCGAGCTGCCCGCGGAAACCGCACCCCAGGCATTGAGCAACCAGTTGAGCGCGTTGGTGATCATTTCGTACCTCCATAATGGCGACTGCCAGCTGTTTGCCGAACGCATCAATATCGCCACACCAATTCTTGGCGTTACAAAATGGCGGGTACCAGAGATTATGTCGAATCCGCATGGCAAATCGCACATTCGGACCGAAACAATTGTGAGCCGGGCGACATTGCAGGCCCGCGCGCCGGCCACCCACCTACCGGGGCACAATGGGGCGGTGCGGAATCAGACGGCCGCGCCGGACCTGGACCGGACCGGCCTGACCAGGACGATCACGGCCGAGCGGCCGATCGATCTCGCGCCCACCCTCGCGCCACTGTCCCGCGGCAGCGGCGACCCCTGCCACCAGGTCACCCATGACGGCGCGCACTGGCACGCCTCCCGAATGCCGACCGGCCCGGTCACCTATCGCCTGACCCAAGCCGATCGCCGAACTGTCGATGCCCGCGCCTGGGGTCCGGGCGCGGCCGAATTCCTCGACGGACTCGATCACATGCTGTGCCTTGACGAGGACGTCTCCGACTTCGCCCCCGATCATCCGAAGATCGTCGACGCGCACCGCCGCTTTCCCGGATTGCGCATGTTGCGCACCGGCCTGGTCTTCGAGGCCTTGGTACCCGCTGTGCTCGAGCAGAAGGTGCACACCGTCTCCGCCCGCGCATCATGGCGAAAGTTGGTGCGACAGTTCGGCTCTCCAGCACCCCGCCCAGCACCCGCCGGACTGCTGCTGCCACCCGACGCCGATACCTGGCGCACGATCCCGTCGTGGACCTGGCACCGCGCCAATGTCGGTCCGCAGCGCGCGCAGACGATCGTGCGCGCGGCCCGGGTGGCCGACGCGCTGGAGCGGGCGGCGGCCGAAAGTCCGGCCGAAGCCGCCCGCCGCCTGCGCACGGTGCCCGGTATCGGGGTGTGGACCGCCGCCGAGATCGGGCAGCGCGCCTTCGGTGACGCGGATGCCCTCTCGGTCGGCGACTACCACCTTGCGGCCATCGTCGGCTGGACCCTGCTCGGTGAACCCATCGACGACGACGCGATGGTCGAATATCTGGAACCGCTACGGCCACATCGCTATCGGGCCGTCCGCCTGCTGGAGATCAGCGGTTACGCGCACAAGCCGAAGTTCGGCCCGCGCACCCCGCTCACCGATCACACCTGGCACTGAGCGGATCCGCCGGCCAACTCGTTTCGGCAGGCCGTATTTCGTCTCCGCGACAGCGCGCCGTCGATGTGCCAGGGACTCGGCGGTCACCCAGCGCAGCACCCGAATGCAGTCGGCAAGCACCTCCGGGCCGTCCGGTGGCTCGGCAGCGGGCCTCATAACGGCAGGGCGCGCTCGTCCAGCACACATTTGCCCGCCTCCACCAGCGTGGTCCGCGCCGCACGGCGGACCCGGCACCGGTCGACGGTGCAGTCGATATGCAACTGCATTGCGGCGTGGGCTTGTTCGGTTGTCAGCACACCAGGGTCGTTTCCGCAGGCCAATAGGGATGCGACGGGCATGTGCAGGTTGGTGAGCTGCATCAGGCGACCTCCGCCCGGCGGCGCACCGCGCGGACTTGTCGGGTGTACCGGGAGATCGGTCCCTGATCCCACGGTGCCTGTCGAACCGCCATCCCCAGCGCCTCGAGGACGGTCAGGCCGACCTCGTCCGCGAGATCGCCGACCGCGGCGAACAGCGATGGCACCACCTCAGCAACCTTCAGCGCGGCAACCGCCTGGTCGCAGGTCAGCGTACGTCCGGGCAAATAGGAAACCACCCAGCTCTCCTGCCCGACGCTGCGGGCACGATGCGGGGTCAAATCGCTGGTCATCAAGGACGACGCTATGACACTTACAGCCATGACTCCTCGTTCCTACGTGCGATTCCTGCGACGCTCGCGACGCGCCCGGAGGCGGTAGCTTGCGTGACCACGGAGGGTGCCGCGAGCGTCGCCATCGAATACTGTGCGCGCCCGGAGGTTTCACAGGAGGAGGGGAAAGGCGCCTGTTCCGCTCCGGGCACACTCTCAGCACACCATCGCGGCAGGTCGCGAACAGTGTCCTTGATGGATATCCAAAGATTTGAGGTGAATTCCCAGCACAAAACCCAGCAGGGAAGGGAGGATTCTCCATAGTGGACGAAAGAGCCCTCTGCCCAAGCGAAGTGCCGGGGAACCGAGCTTGTGGGATCGCCCGGAGCAACCGCTGGGTATGCATCCGAACCGGCGGTGTGAGGGAGCGTAGCGAGCGAACCATGTCACAGGGCGCATCGCGTGAGCGAAGGGCCCGGAGGCGGCAGCCTGCGTAACCACGGAGGGACCCGAGAACGTCGCAGTTGAATACAGAACGGAGCGTGCTGTGTCAGCGAATTCGGCAAGAGCGTCGGAAACCCCGGACCGGCTATCCCCTGAGAACGCCGCCTCCACTCTACCCAGACGCCAGCTCGGCAGGTATCTCCGGGACTGGCGCACCCAGTCGGGTCTCACCATCGCGGAGGCATCCAGGCTGATGGAGTGGGGTGCAAGCACGTTGCAGCGCTTGGAAAAAGGCCAGGCCGACCGCATCCGAACGATCGATATCCAAGAACTGTGTCGTATCTACGGCATACCGGACGAATTGTCCGATGGCCTCAAGGGTCTGGCTCAGCAAGCCGCCGTCAAGAGTTGGTGGCATGCCTACGGCGATCTCATCCCCGAAAACTTCGACGTCTATGTCGGTTTGGAGGCATCGGCACAAAAACTCACCTCCTACCAATCCGAAATCGTACTGGGCCTACTTCAGATCGCCGACTACGCCAGGGCGCTCAATCGTCTCGGCTACCCGGATGATTCGGACGCGGAGATCGAGCGCCGGGTCCAATTGCGTATGCAGCGACAGGCTTTGATCACCCGTAAGGTCGCACCTGCGACGGTGAACGTGATCCTGCACGAGTCGGTTTTGCATCGGGTGGTCGGTGGCGCCAAAGTGATGGCGGCGCAGCTACGTCATCTTGCCGATATCAGCACCCAACCCAATATCTCCCTGCGTATTCTGCCGTTCGCGGCCGGTGTTCCGCTCGGAGTGTCCACCGGACCGTTCACAGTTCTCGAATTCGGTATCGATGGCAAAGGCCAGCCGATCGAGCCGCCGGTGGTGTACGCAGAGGGCTTCACGGGGGATCTCTACCTCGAAAGACATGCTGATGTACGGCGGTACGATCGTGCGCACGAGTGCCTCCAGCGCTGCGCGCTGGATATTCAACCCAGTAGACATCTGCTCCGGCAGATAGCGAAGGAGTATGTGGCATGAGTATGGATTTGGTTGGCGCGCAATGGTTCAAGAGCACCCGCAGCGGTGCGGGCAAGGACTGCGTCGAGGTCGCTTTTCTCGCGGGCGGCCGGATCGGCGTACGCGACAGCAAAAATCCCGGTGGACCTGCCCTCGTCTTCGGTACGGGCGCATGGCACGCTTTCACCGCAGGTGTTGCGGGCGGCGAGTTCTGAGGAGTTGCGGGCGTGAGCATCAATGAGGGCGCGAAAGTAGATTTGACCGGTGCGGTCTGGCGTAAAGCCGGCGAGGGCGCGGGTAAGGACAGCGTCGAGGTGGCGCTATTGGATGCCGGGCATGTCGCGTTGCGTGACGGTAAGGACCCGGATGGGCCGGTCCTGGTCTTCACCCCCGGTGAGTGGGCCGCTTTCACAGCGGGTGTGCACGATGGTGAGTTCGACCGGCCCTCGTCCTAGAGTGCGCGACCCGGCGGTGTCCGTCCCCGCCGGGTTCGGTCACGTTACGGCAGACCGGGTCCCGCCGTATTGATCAGATCTGCTCGGGAAGATCACGAAATAGCGCAGATTCGGCAACGAAACCGCGTTTGCCGAGGGTCATTACGGGTAGCCCATTTCTTGTGGACCGTGGGCTCAAGAGTTCCCATCCTCGGTACAAGAAACTGCGGCCGGGCGATTGGGTGGAATGGCTGATCGTGGCACTGCTTTTCGCGGTGTCCGCGGTCGGCGTGTTCGTCCTGACCGGCTCGTTCCTCTCGGCACTTTTCGTCGGGGTGCTCGTGTGGGTCGTCGCCGTCGGGGTTGTCGCGTTGTTATAAGGGTGCGCCGACCGGCCGGGTATTCCTACCCCGGCCGGTGGTCCAGTATCGGTTGATCAGCGCCGGAAAAGCTTGTTGCCCAACCAGACCAGCGGATCGTACTTCTTGTCCGCCACCCGCTCCTTCATCGGAATCAGGGCATTGTCGGTGATCTTGATGTGCTCGGGGCAGACCTCGGTACAGCATTTGGTGATATTGCAGAGCCCGAGCCCCTGCTCTTCCTGAGCCAGATCGCGACGGTCGGCCACATCGAGCGGATGCATCTCCAATTCGGCGATCCGCATCAGGAAGCGCGGACCGGCGAACGACTCCTTGTTCTCCTCGTGGTCGCGGACCACGTGACAGGTGTTCTGGCACAGGAAACATTCGATGCACTTGCGGAACTCCTGGGAGCGCTCCACATCGACCTGCTGCATCCGGTAGTCGCCCGGCTTCAGGTCATCCGGCGGCGTGAAAGACGGTATCTCCCTTGCCTTCTGGTAATTGAACGACACATCGGTCACCAGATCGCGGATCACCGGGAAGGTGCGCATCGGCGTGACGGTGATCAGCTCGTCCGGCTGGAAGGTCGACATCCGGGTCATGCACAGCAGCCGCGGCCGGCCGTTCACCTCGGCCGAACACGAACCGCATTTGCCCGCTTTACAATTCCACCGCACCGCGAGATCCGGGGCCTGGGTGGCCTGCAGCCGGTGGATGATGTCGAGCACCACCTCGCCCTCGTTCACCAGGACCGTGAAGTCTTGCAGTTCCCCGCCGTCGATATCACCGCGCCACACGCGGAATTTGGCGTCGTAACCCATTCTTACGCCTCGCCTTCCGTGGCCGAAACCGAACCTGCCGGATGGGAGGCGAGATCGGCTGAGTTGTAATACTTTTCGAGCTCACCCAGATCGAAGAGCGCGAGCAGATCGTCGCGCATCGGGATCTGGTCCTCCGGGGTGACCCGCACGCCGGGCACCGGTCCGTCCGCATCGGCGGCATCGATCGCGCACACCAGCAGCTTGTTGCGCCACTGCGGATCCATGGCGGGGAAGTCGTCGCGGGTGTGTCCGCCCCGACTCTCGGTGCGCAATAGCGCAGCCTGCGCGACACATTCGCTGATCAGCAGCATATTGCGCAGGTCGAGGGCGAGATGCCAGCCCGGGTTGAACTGCCGGTGCCCCTCGACGGTCACACCGTTGAAGCGGGTCCGCAATTCGGCGAGGCGCTCGATGGCCTGCTGCAGCTCGTGCTCCTTGCGGATGATGCCGACCAGATCGTTCATGGCCTGCTGCAGATCGGTGTGCAGGGTGTACGGGTTCTCCCCGGTCCCTTCGGCGGGCGGATCGAATGGCGCCACAGCGGCTTTCGCGGCCGCGTCGATATCGGCGTCGGCCACCGCGGGGCGCTCGGACAGTTGTTCGACGTAGGTCGCCGCGCCGAGTCCGGCCCGCCGACCGAATACCAGTAGATCGGACAGCGAATTGCCGCCGAGCCGGTTCGAGCCGTGCATTCCACCGGAACACTCACCAGCGGCGAACAGGCCGGGCACGGTCGCCGCGCCGGTATCCGGATCTACCTCGATTCCGCCCATCACGTAGTGGCACGTCGGGCCGACCTCCATCGGCTCCTTCGTAATGTCCACGTCCGCGAGCTCTTTGAACTGATGGTGCATCGAGGGCAGTCGCCGCCGGATCTCCTCGGCGGGCAGACGCGAAGCGATATCCAGGTACACGCCACCGTGTTCGGTGCCGCGTCCCGCCTTCACTTCCGAGTTGATGGCGCGGGCCACTTCGTCGCGCGGCAGCAGATCCGGTGTGCGGCGCGCGGAGTCGTTATCGCGCAACCACTGATCGGCCGCTTCCTCGGTCTCGGCGTACTGGCCCTTGAAGACCGGCGGAATGTAGTCGAACATGAACCGCTGGCCTTCGGTGTTCACGAGCACCCCACCGTCACCGCGCACACCCTCGGTGACCAGAATGCCCTTCACACTGGGCGGCCAGACCATGCCGGTCGGGTGGAACTGCAGGAACTCCATATTGATCAGCGTCGCGCCGGCCCGCAGGGCCAGCGCGTGGCCGTCACCGGTGTACTCCCACGAGTTCGAGGTGACCTTGTAGGACTTGCCGATGCCGCCGGTCGCGACCACCACGGCGGGCGCCTCGAACAGCACGAACCGGCCGGACTCGCGCCAGTACCCGAACGCACCGGCGATCCGATCGCCGTCCTTGAGCAATTCGGTGATGGTGCATTCGGCGAAAACCTTGATCCGCGACTCGTAGTCGCCCGTTTCCGCGAAATCCTCCTGCTGCAGCGAAACGATCTTCTGCTGCATGGTCCGGATGATCTCGAGTCCGGTGCGGTCGCCGACGTGCGCCAGGCGCGGGTAGGTGTGGCCACCGAAGTTGCGCTGGCTGATCCGGCCGTCAGCGGTCCGATCGAACAGCGCCCCATAGCTTTCCAGTTCCCACACCCGGTCGGGCGCCTCCTGGGCGTGCAGTTCGGCCATGCGCCAGTTGTTGAGGAACTTGCCTCCGCGCATGGTGTCCTTGAAATGGACTTGCCAGTTGTCCTTTTCATTGGCATTACCCATCGAGGCGGCGCATCCGCCCTCGGCCATCACGGTGTGTGCCTTGCCGAACAACGACTTGCACACCACCGCGACGGAGAGACCGTGTTCGCGTGCTTCGATCACCGCGCGCAGTCCGGCGCCCCCGGCACCGATGACGACGACGTCGTACTTGTGCCGTTCCACTTCTGGCATGGCCGCGAAACTCCTGGTTTGTGAGGGCGGTTAGTTGATGAACCGCAGATCCGAAATCGTGTCGCTGGCAACCAACATCACGTAGAAGTCGGTCAGCACGAGCGTGCCGAGGGTGGTCCAGGCCAGCGCCATGTGCCGGGTATTGAGCTTGGAGACCTGGGTCCAGAACCAGTACCGCACCGGGTGGGCGGAGAAGTGCTTGAGCTTGCCGCCCATGATGTGCCTGCAGGAATGGCACGACAGCGTGTAGGCCCACAGCAGCACCACATTGCCGACCAGGACGATATTGCCGAGACCGAAGCCGAAACCGCCGGTCCTGCCGTGGAACGCGGTGATCGCGTCATAGGTGTTGATCAGCGAAACCAGCACGGCCACATAGAAGAAGTAGCGGTGCACGTTCTGGATGATCAGCGGCAGTTTGGTCTCGCCGGTGTACTTGGCGTGCGGTTCGGCGACCGCGCACGCGGGCGGGGAGAACCACACCGCGCGGTAGTAGGCCTTGCGGTAGTAGTAGCAGGTGAGCCGGAACCCGAGCAGGAACGGCAGCACCAGGAAGCCCAGCGGCAGGATGGCCGGGATGTGGCCGAACCATGCGCCGAAATGGCTGGAGCCCTCGACGCAGTCGCTGCTCACGCACGGTGAGTAGAACGGGGTCAGGTAGTGGTACTCCGGAACCCAATATGCCGTTCGCACATACGATCTGATCGTCGCGTAGGTGACGAAAGCGGCTAGTCCGACGGCGGTTACCAGCGGTGGGACCCACCACCGGTCGGTACGCAGGGTGCGCGTGGAGATGGCGGCCCTGGTCTTGCTGAAGACGCCGGTGCCCGTTTCCGGGGCGGCGGTCGGTGCGGCACTCACAGGTGGATGCCTCGCTGATCTGCTGTGCGGATGGTCCGCGCGACCTCCGCAATCGAATGTGATGCTGAGCACCATACGACACCCCAGCTATGGCTCGAGCGGGGTCCCGGCAAAGCCGACCCGCCTGGGGGGCCGTGATTTCTGCCACATTCGATCGAGGTTTGGTCGCCACACCGGGTGGTGAACCCGTTACACCGCGCAGATCAGAGCGGTATTGGGAGCAGATACGGTCGCGGGCCCGCTCGGCGTCGAGCCGGGTCCGCGAACCGGATTACTTTGTGCGCGGGCGGGAATGGAAGCCGAGGCCCTCGTCCTGTGCGCCCATCCACGCGGCTTCGTCGGATTTGCTGTCCGGTACGTAGATGGTCTCTTGCGGACGGCGCGTGATCTCCTGCGGCGGCGACTGCTCGAGTTCGTCGGCATCGATGACGAGCCGCTCGAGGTCGTTTTCCAGTCGTCGCACCGAATTGGCGTCGCCGTAGTGGGAGCGCAGTGCGCCGATGGATTGCCGGAGCTGGCCGACCGCGTAGCGCAGTTCCGCTATGTCGCTGCGTGTCATCGATACCTCCTGTGTTCCTTGGCGGACAGACGAACTCGATGGGTAGCGCTGGGTTCCATGTTCTGCCTGGGAACGCGCTCTACCGAGTCGTGTGACTCACCACACAACGTGATCTTTAACACAGTACGTGAGGAATTCGATTTTGGCTCGTGGTGCCCACAATTCCAGTGGTTCGCCCGAATGTTGCCACGGGTTGGCTGCCGGCCTTCCGTGCGTTCCGACGAACGGTTCGTCAGCTGGCGGTGGCGTACTCGGGGCCGTGCCCGTGCATGGCCGTGATGGCCCGGTCGACCAGCGCGACGATGGACAACGCCACCTCCTCGGCCCGCTCCAGATGCACGCTGTGGCCCGCGCCCTCGAGCCGGACCAGTTCCGAGCCCGCCAGTTGCGAGGCGAGTACCACCGAATGTGCGAAGGGCACAACGATGTCGGCCGAACCGGCCAGCACCAGCGCCGGAATGCCGCCGAGGTGGTGCAGCGATGCGGTCTCGTCGAAGGTCATCAGCGAGGCAAGGAAGCTCGACATGGTGAGCAGCGGGGTGTCGTTCATCATCGCCGCGGCCACCGCGACCATGCGCGGATTCGTCCGCTTGGTGCCCATATTCGCCTCGCGGGCGATCGGCTCGAAGATCCGGCGGGAAAGTCGCTTCGAGGCCTGCATGAGTCGGGGTGCTCGCAGTACCGCGAGCTGGAACGAGTTCACCGCGCGTCGGTTCAGGAAACGGCCGAGCCCGACCTCGGTGATGCCATTCGCCGCACCTGCGATGAGGCCGACGCCGACCACCCGGGTGCCGATGGTCGCCGGGAACAGCCGGGCGTAGGCGAGGGTGACCATCGCGCCCATCGAATGTCCGATGAGGATGATCGGGCCGGTCGGCACGACCGACCGCAGCACCGCGTCGAGGTCGTGGCCGAGTTGCTCGATGGTGTAGGTCGAGGGATGGGCAACGCCGGATTCGCCGTGTCCGCGGTGGTCGTAAAAGACCATCCGCACATCCGACCCGCTGTACTTACCCGCCCCGCCGGCTTCGCCGGCTGCCATCCCCAATTGCCGCAACAGTTGATCGCGCAGGAATGACCAGGATTCGGCCCGCAGGCAGTGACCGTGTGCGAAGACGACGGTCAGTTGCGCGTCGTCGGCGCCGAAGGTTCGGACCGCGATCGGGGTGCCGTCGTCGGCCGATACCGTCATCCGGTGGCCGTCGTAGTCGGCGGCGCCGCGGGCAGTCGTCGTGGACATGACGATTCTCCTGTGTCTGGTAGGACACCCGGTTCGGAGCGTTCTTGCCCGGTTGTCGGGCGGAATTCCCGCCCTGTTAGCGCGCCATACCGTCCGTTATGTACGCGTTGTCCAACTGACGCCGCTGATCGACCTGGCCCGGGCGCGCGAGCCCGTGAATCGGTAAATCTATGAATGGATAGGTCAGGCGCTAGATTCCGGTAGACGTCCATGATCGACCCGCGGCATCGCCGTCTATCGGGTAGTCGATCGGATCTCCTAGAGTCCGCTAGAAATTGTTATGGGACCGTAACCATACGTGGAGTATCGGAAATATGTCTATATCTAGAAATTTTCCGATAGATGTGAATACGCATCACGCGACGAGCCGCCACCCACGCTTGGGTGACGGCTCGTCGCGGTTGCGCGCCTAGGTGCCCGCGTGGCTGCGGGTCGACGGTAGGAACGGTCGCAGCAGGTTGGTCTCCGTGGACGGACCCACCTGCCATTCGGCGATCCACGGTCCGGTGCCCTCGCTCGGATCGAAGATGCCATCCTCGAGCCATTCGTAGCGGCCGTCGAGAATGTGGCGGGTGAGGGTGCGATCGTCGTCATCGGTGTTGTCCCACAGCGCGTCGAACAACTTCTTGACCCGGATCCGCGACTGCCTGCTGAAGGTATCGGCCAATTCCTCGGCGGCCTTGGCTTCCGGCGCGCCCGCGGTCCGCAGTGCCTGCGCGCGCACGCAGGCGGCCGAGATCGCGAACAACTCCGCGGCGATATCGACGATGCGACCGAGGAAGTTCTGCCGGTATTCCAGTCCGGCCTGCCAGCGCGCCATCGCGTACATCAGCGATCTGGCCTGCTTGCGGGCGCTGCGCTCGACGAAGCGCAAATGCCGTGCCAGCGGGCCGAATTCGGCATAGGTCGCGGGCACGGTGCCCGCGCCGACGGCCAGCTGCGGGAACCACTTGGCATAGAAACCACCCGCGCCGACCGCGGCCTTGGCCTTGTCCTTGAACTCCGCATTCCGGTCGACCAGCGCACCAGCCGCGGCCATATGAGCATCGGCCATCTCCCTGGCGACCAGCAGTCGCATGATTTCGCTCGACCCCTCGAAGATGCGGTTGATCCGCAGGTCGCGGACCAACTGTTCGGCCCCGACCGCGCGCTCACCGCGGGCCCGCAGCGACGCCGCCGTCTCGTAGCCCCGCCCACCGCGGATCTGCACGAGCTCGTCGGCGATCTGGCAGCTCATTTCGCTGGCCCAGAGCTTGGCCAGGGCCGCTTCGATGCGGATATCGTTGCGGGCTTCGTCGCACATGGTGGCCGAAAGGTCTAGCGCGGCCTCGAGTGCGTAAGTAGTGGCCGCGATGAAGGAGATCTTCTCCCCGACCGCCGCGTGCTCGCCGACCGGTCGACCCCACTGCACCCGCTGCGTGCACCACTGCCTGGCGATCTTCAGTGACCACTTCGATGCGGCCGTACATAGCGCCGGAATGGCGAGGCGGCCCGCATTCAGCGTGGTCAGCGCGATCTTCAGGCCATCGCCCTCGCGCCCGACCAGATTACGCTTGGGTACCCGGACGTTGTGCAGCCGCGTGACACCGTTCTCGATGCCGCGCAGGCCCATGAACGAATTGCGCCGCTCCACCGTGATGCCGGGCGAATCGGCCTCCACGATGAAGGCCGAGATGCCGCCGCGGTGGCCCTCGCTCTTGGGGATCCGGGCCATGACCACCAGCAGTTCGGCGACCACGCCATTGGTGGTCCACAGCTTCACGCCGTTGATCTCATAGGCCTCGCCGTCCGCGGTCGGGGTCGCGGTGCTGGCCATGCGGGCCGGATCGGAGCCGACGTCGGGTTCGGTGAGCAGGAACGCGCTGACCGCGCCCGCCGCGCAGCGGGGCAGAAATTCGGCCTTCTGCTCCAGGGTGCCCGCCAGCTTCAGCGGTTCGGGCACGCCGATCGACTGGTGTGCCGAAAGCAGGACCCCGAGGCTGGGGTGCGCGGACCCGACCAGCATCAGGGCCCGGTTGTAGCCGACCTGGGAAAGGCCCTGGCCGCCGTACTCCTCCGGGATCTTCAGGCCGAAGCAGCCGAGTTCGGCCAGACCCTTGACGTACTCGTCCGGAATCTTGGACTCCGCCTCGATGACGCTGCCGTCGAGCGATTCGCAGAACGGCCGTAGCCGGGCCAGATAGGCCTCGGTGCGCGCGGCGTCCTCGTCGCTGGGCTGGGGATAGGGGTGGATCAGATCGAGCCGGAATCGTCCCAGAAACATCTCCTTGGCGAACGATGGTTTGGCCCAACTGGTTTCGCGGGACTCCTCGACCAGTGCGCGGGCCTGTTCTTCGGTGGCGTCGACTTTCGCGGTTGTCGCCATGATGTCCTCCTCGGACGTGATCAGGATCACATAAGAGTGTAGGAGGGTTTGTTACCGGCCGGTAGACGTTGAGGCAGAGCGTTATCTGTCAATCTCTGATGATCTTGATAGACGGGTGGATGTGGCCGTAGCGATTGCTTGCAGATCGCTCGAAAAGATCAGCAGCGATTGCTTGCAGATCGCTCGAAAGGATCAGCTGATCCTTGCCGTGCGCCGGGTGCCTGAGTTGCCTTGACACCGAGCTTCGGATGTGGAGTAGTGGGCTGAAACGCGCCAGAAAACGTGGTCCGAATTCCCTTGGAGGGTGGGGATGTCATTGCGGCCCGGGCAGGTATTCGCAGGGTATTCGATTGTGCGGCCTCTTGGTTCCGGCGGAATGGGGGCGGTCTATCTGGCCGATGATCCGGCCTTGCCGAGGCAGGTGGCACTCAAGGTATTAGCCAAGAATCTCGGGGCTGATCAGCGTTATCGCAGCATCTTCCGGCGTGAGGCCGATCTGGTGTGCCGCTTGGACCATCCGAATGTCGTTTCGGTCTACACCCGGGGCGAGGAGGGCGAGGCCCTGTGGATGGCGATGCAGTATGTGGATGGCACCGATGCGGGCGAGCTCATGCACTCCGAGCCCGGCGGATTGGCGCCGAACCGCGCGGCGCGCATTGTGTGCGAGGCCGCGAAGGGACTGCATCACGCGCATGAGCAGAATCTGTTGCACCGCGATGTCAAACCGTCGAACATCCTGGTCGCCGACGGCGCCGACGGTGAACGCGTACTGGTCGCCGATTTCGGCCTGGCCCGCACCGTCGAGGATGCCGCGACGGTAACCGAAACGGGTTGGCGCGCTTGTACTCCTGCCTTCGCCGCGCCCGAGGTGCTGCGCGGTCTCGCGGTCGATCGCCGAGCGGATATCTATTCCTTGGGCGCCACCCTGTTGGCGCTGCTGACCGGCGCGAATCCGAATGGGGGTGTGCCGTCGCCGGCAGGCGCTCGAACGGTGCGGGATACGCTCGCGCCGACTCGAGTGCGTCCGGATGTGCCGCCGGCGCTGGAAGAGGTCATCGCGCGGGCGACGGCGGCGGAGCCGGAGCGGCGGTATCAGACCTGTGTGGAATTCGCGCGGGCCGTCGAGGTGGCGGTCAGCGATACCGAGCGCCGGCCGTACCGGTGGGGATTGTCCGGTCTGGTGCGTCGTCCGCGTGGCCGCATCGCCGCGCTCGGGGCGGCCGCTGTCGTTGTCATGGCAGCAGTGATGATCGCCGTCTGGCCGACTCCCGATCGATCCGATGGCGCGACCCCCGCGACCGTGCCGCAGACGAGCGCTGCGAAGACGGGTCTGCTGCGGTGCTATTGGCGGGTGCGGGTACCGATCGGCACCGACTTCTATCTCGAATTGCCCAGCGGGGCAGCCGATCACGACGATTCACGCTGCGCGCTCAATGACGGCGATCGGGGCGATTCGGTGCTGGCCCTGCGGCAGGCGCTGACCATGTGCCACGGCATCGAACTGGATGCGACGACCGTGTACGACACTGCGATGAAGCGCGCCATTCGGCATCTGCAGGTCGACCATGGCGCGGCGGTCGACGGGATCTACGGACCGCAGACGCGGGCGAAAGCCATCCAGTGGCCGGTATTTCGGGTCGCCGACGGTGCCTTCGACGGCCGATGCGTACCGGCGCCATGACACCCGATGCCGTAACGCCGGTGGATGTGCGCATCCTCGGTCCGGTCCGGTGGTACGTCTCGGGTCGTCCGCTCGCCGTCGGCGGACCGCTGACCAGGGCGATGCTCGCGGTTCTTGTGGTCAACCGGCGCAATGCCATCTCGCCGACGCGGTTGGCGAACACCGTCTGGGATGGTGATCCGCCGCCCAGTTTTCGCGCGAACCTGCACAATCGCATCGCCGAACTGCGGGCCACGCTGCACGCCGCCGATGTGGCCGCGACCGCGATATTGCGCACCGACAGTTCCGGCAACTATTGCCTCGACCTTCGCGACGAGCAATGCGATCTCGGCCGTTTCGAACAGGCCAGGACCGAGGCGATGGACGCCTTCGACAGCGGTGATCACGAACATGCCGCCGAGCACTTCCTGCGGGCACTAGGGGAATGGAGCGGCGCGGCGCTGGACGGGTTGCCGATGTCCACCTTCGTCGAGGCGTTCTGCGCACATATGGACGAGGAGCGACAGCGCACGCTGGAGGCGCGGCTGGATCTGGAGATCGCCGCGGGCCGTGCCGCCGAGGTCATCGGGGAGCTGCGCGCGCTGACCGCACGTCATCCACTGCGTGAAACCCTGTGGGCCCAACTGATCACGGCGCTGTACGAATCGGGGCGCGCCGGCGACGCGCTCGAAGCATGTCGGGCCGTGCGCCGAATTCTGCGGGATCAGGGCATGGATCCGAGCGACCGGTTGACCGGGCTCGAACAGCGGATCCTGCGCCGTGAGCGGCTACCGAACCGGGGCCGAATTCGCCTGCGCCTCAATGTGGATACCGATGGATCGACGCTGCTCGAGACGCTCGGCCACGTGCTGTTGTACGTCGACGACGGCAGGCGCTTCGAGGTGACCGGGGCGGGGATGACGATTGGTCGCAGTGCGGATAACGACATCCGGCTCGCGGATGCGAAGACCAGTCGGCAGCACGCGAGCGTTGTGTTGGACGGTGCTGCGGTCCGGATCGAGGATCGTGGGTCGGCCAATGGCGTGTACGTCAATGACAAGCGCATTCGAGGGCGGGCCGCGCTGGAGCACGGGGACCGCATCCGGATCGGGTCGGTGACACTCGAGGTGCGGCGGCCGCTGGCCTGAGCTGCGGGCGTGAGTACTTCGTTGGTCTGTCATTGGTCGCGGTTCCTAACTTGGCGCTACCAGCTTCGCCAACAGGGGTGAGGCTCGCGCACCACGAGGAACATCATGTACGCAGCACAGCTTTCCGGCGCTCATCGGATTCGCCGGGCGGTTGCCGCGGTGGCCATCGGGGTTGCGGCGGTGGCCGGAACCGCCGCCATCGCCGCGCCCGCGCACGCCGAGGTCCAGCACCCGGCGTCGATCAATCAGTGTCTCGCGGCCAAACCGACATTGCAGGAAGGGGTGCGCAATCAGGGACCCTGTGTGGCGGCGGTGCAGGCATTCCTCACCTACAGCTATGGCAACGGTCAGGTTGCTGTCGACGGTAAGTTCGGCCCGAAGACCAAGGCCGCGGTGCGGAACTTTCAACGAGCCGTCGGCATTTACGACGACGGAGTGGTCGGTCCCGCCACCTGGCGGTCGCTGCAGAATGCCTGCACCGCACAGGGGAAGTCGGTGGCGGGGAATTGCGACTACCGCTACCCACTTCCGCTGCCGCTCTGAGTCTTTCGGCTACACGCTGCGCAGATAGCGACCGAAGTGCGGCACCGTGAACCCGATGGTGCCGCGCTCGGCCGAATAGATCAGTCCCTTCTTGATCAAACCGTCGCGGGCCGGTGACAGCGAAGCGGGTTTGCGGCCGAGCTCATTGGCCACCGCCGCGGTCGGCACCGGACCGTCGTCGCCCGCCAAATCGGCCATGGCGCGCATATATTCGCGTTCGGCCGGGGTGGCGCGCTCGTACCGGGAACCGAAGAATCCGACGGCCAGTTCCTCTTCGGCGCTCGGTGCCGCCACCTCGACATCCTCGGCGGTGATCGGGCTCTCGGGCGCCTGATCCCAAGCGGCTTTGCCATAGGCCTGCACGAAGTACGGATAGCCATCCGCCCTCTGGTACAGGGCATCCAGCGCTTCCTCGGTGAACTTCACCTCTTCGCGCTCGGCAGGTGCGATGAGAGCTTGATCCGCCGATTCGCGGTCCAGCCGGTCGATGCGGTGGTAGCTGAACAGTCGCTCGGAGTAGCTCTTCGAAGCGGACAGCACCGCGGGTAGATGCGGCAGCCCGGCACCCACCACGATCAAAGGCGCGGTGTCCTGGCTCAATTCGTGACAGGCGCCGCAGATCGCGGAGATATCGGCGGGGCCGAGATCCTGCATTTCGTCGATGAAGACCGCGATGCCGACATTGATATCGCTGGCCAGCGCGGCCGCTTCCTTGAGCAGTTCGATCAGGTCGATCTCGATATCGCCGGAGTCGGCGCGACCGGTGACCGCGGGCACGTCGATACCGGGCTGCCAGCGCTCCCGCATGCCCTTATCGGCGGTGGAGCGCAGCGCGAAAGCCTTGAGTATGCCGAGGAAGTCGTCGACGCGCTCCTGGTTGCGATGTGCCATGGCTATCGCACGAACGGCCATATGCAGTGCCGACGACAGCGGGCGGCGCAATTCCTGATCCGGGCGGGCCTCGATTTTACCTGTGCCCCAACCGCGCGAGCCCGCAGCCGAGCGAAGTTGGTTGAGCAGCACGGTCTTTCCGACACCACGCAATCCGGTGAGCATGACGCTGCGTTCCGGTCGACCACGCGCGATCCGCTCCAGCACAACGTCGAAGGCCTTGAGTTGCTTATCGCGCCCGGCCAATTCGGGTGGGCGCTGTCCGGCTCCGGGAGCATACGGATTCCGCACGGGGTCCATGCCCAGACACCGTAGCGCGTTTCGTCAGGCGAATCTGGCCATATATAAGGCGTGTCCTAGATATTGCTAGCAAACTGTCGCATGCTGAGGGGCATGCCCACGGAACCACTCCCCACCCTTGCCGAGTTGGTCGAGTCCTGGAAAGTTCCCGCCGAAGCCCCTGTGGCAGGCCACATCCGGTCCAACATTCTGGAGGCGATCGAAGGCGGTCTCGATGATCCACAACTCGTCGCGGATATCGCGGTGGGTCCGCTGGTGGTGGCGCTCGGTCGGTTGGAGGTCGGCCTGGCCGATGCGCGGCGGCGGATCGATGAGCTGGAGCGGGCGCTCGATCAGCGCAGTACCGGATCCGACAGCTAGCGCCTGCGCCATCCGCCGCAGGCAGCTCGCGGAGCGTAGTGATGTGGCGGTCGAATTCGTCGTAGGCGACCACCATTCGACTACGTTCGACGGAGCCCCAGCGGCACGGCAGAAGCTATCCGGATGGCACTGGCCGTCGGTGGATCGCGAATCCGGTGGGCGCAGTGTCAGTTCCGGTCGGGACCTCGGTTCGATAACAGGCGGCGGGGCGCCGATACCGTGTCGTGACCATCGTGGCGTGTCGCAATTGCGACGCTCGTCCTGGGATTTCTCGATTATCCGCGAAGAGGCTGGTCTGTGCGCTGGACAACACCGCGTCCTGGCCGTAATCTCTTCGTGACCCAGTGGAGTCTGTCGGTTCGGAAGAGAAGCGGCGCCACTGAGTTACCGCCAAAACGGCTGTCGGGGCCACCAATTCCGACCGCCGTACCGGGACCCAGAGATTCAACTGGGAGTTGGGGCCGTTCTGCCGGTCCGAACCGACAGCTGACCCGGTCGGCGGGAGAGCAGAAAGATCGGAGACTCGGCTCGGTGGGTAAACACAGCTTGCAGCGGGAATCGCGGCTACCGAATTCCGTCAAGGGTGCGCTCGTCATGGGCGCGGTCGCCGCATCCACTGGTGCGATGCCCGCGATCCCCGCGATGGCAGCCACCATCAACATCCCGGGAATCGGCGATTTCGACGTTCCGGTTCCGCAGGAATTCGACCAGCAGGCCCAGGATCTGGGTAAGCAGCTCACCGAGGCACTCGCCTCGATGCCCGCCGCGCCCGCCCCGGAGGCCGTTGCCCCGCAGGCCGCGCCGTCGCTCCCCGGCTTGTTCGCCCCGGCCATGCCGCAGATTTTCCACAACACCGCCAGTGACATCGCGCTGGACGCCGCCAAGTCCAAGGTCGGCGCGCAGTACTCCTGGGGTGCCTCCGGACCGTTCAGCTTCGACTGCTCGGGTCTGGTCCAGTGGGCCTACAAGCAGGCCGGAATCGAACTGCCGCGCACCAGCTTCGAACAGTCGCACGTCGGCGCTCCGGTCGCCTTCGAGGACCTGCAGCCCGGCGATATCGTGGTGACCAATGGTGGCGGCCATGTCGGCCTGTACGCGGGCGACGGCAAGCTGCTCAATGCGGTCCAGTCCGGTCAGCCGGTGTCCTACACCCCCCTGCGCCCCGACATGGTTGTGACGGCACGCCGTATGGTTTAAGGGTGGCACCCGCCCAACCGACTACCAAGAACACCGCCCCGAACCAGGCCCGCGTGGACTCCTGGACGTGGGCGGTGCGTCTTTTCAAGACCAGGTCCGCGGCTGCGGAAGCCTGCCGCGGCGGCCACGTCCGGGTGAATGGTGTTGCTGCCAAACCGGCCCAACCGGTTCACCCCGGTGACGAGGTCCGCGTCCGAGCCGGTGGCATCGAACGCATTGTCATCGTGGAGCGCGTCATCACCAAGCGCGTCGGCCCTCCGATCGCCGCACAATGCTTGATCGACCGCAGCCCCCCGCCGCCGCCTCGAGAGATTCTCGTGGCCATGCCCCGCCGCGACCGCGGCTCCGGTCGACCTACCAAGCGGGATCGTCGTGAGACGGACCGTCTACTCGGCCGCACCGATAACTGAGGCGCTAATTCGCGCCGGATTTCGCGGTGCGGGTTGCGATTCGGCTAGCCGCGAGTGCGGCAGCGGCGATGGTGCACAGCGCGCCGAGCATCATCGCGGATGCTTCGCCGGGCAGCAGGACGTGTAGTTGCGAGCCGACGGTGACGGCGGCAACCGGGACACCGATCTGGGCCGCCGCGAGGATGCCGAAGGCGATCGGCTGACCTGCGACGCGGGTGCTCAGGTGCACCAGCACCGCGCCGATACCCAGTGCGAGACCGAGTCCGATGAGCCGCGGGTGGTCGCCGAATTCGCGCAGGTTGAGTCGGGCACCCAGCCAGACGAAGAACAGCGGGCCGAGGAAGCCGTCATTGATGGCGAAGAGTTGCCGGGCCACGCGCCGCGGCTCCCCGATTCCGGCGACCGCGATTCCGGCGGCGAATCCGGCGAGCATGATCGACACCCGGGTCTGGGTTGCCAATGCGCACAGGGCGAACAGCACCGCGAGACTGACCCGCAGTTCCAGGGCGAATGCACGCTTCTCGGACAGTCGATGCACTCGCCGCCGCCGACCCGACAGCTCCAGCTTGCGCAGCACCAGGAACAGCACAGTGGCGGCCACCACCGCCACCGCGACGGCGCCCAGTGCCGCGCGGCCCGCGTTCGCAGGATCGATCACCAGCGGCAGCGCCACCACGCAGGCGGTATCGGCGATCGCGACCTGGGCGGTGAGGGCGAGTATCGGCTTTCCCGACACACCGACCGAGTCGATGATCGGCAGCACCAGCGCCGCCGATGAGGACGCCATCAGCACCGCGTAGATCGCACCGTGTCCGGTTGCGAACGAGCGGGCCAGCCCGAATCCGGCTGCGACGGCGAGCAATCCGACCAGAACGGCCCGGACCGCGCCCTTACCGACTGCCGAGCGAACCGCCGGATCACGCACCGGGACATGGGTGCCCGCGACGAACATGACGACCGCGAAACCCATATCCGCGAGAAAGGTGAAAATCGGGTCGGCGGGGTGCAGGATGCCGAATCCGGTGGTGCCGAAGACAATGCCGGCGAGCAATTCACCAAGGATCACCGGGATGTGCCAGCTCTGCCGCAGTGCGAGCAGCGGTCCGCACAGTCCGAGCGCGATGACCAGCGCGAGGGTTGCGAAGGTCATTGCGGCATAGCGGCTATCTTCGCCGGAATAGCGATATTCTCATCGGCCCAGTGGACGGCGCACACGCGGTGGTAGCCATCGGCGATGACCATGGGCACGCCGCTGCGGAAGTCGCCGCGCACCAGCAGGATCGGCGATAGCGACTTGCGATTATTGATCTTGATGAGATCGCGGCGGACATACGGATTCTCGGCCGACACCAGTTCGAGTCCGGCCGCACGCAGGATGTCCTTGGCCTTCTTGTGCACGACCGGAGCGGCGCGCAGTTCCGCGATCACGGCGTCGACCACGTCCGGTTCGGCGAGCAGCTCCAGATAGTCCGCGGCCGCCGGGTAGTCGTGTTCTTCCGGCTGGTCTTTCCATGTCACGGGGATGATTGCGGTCGCCATTCGCCCATCATCGCGCCCGATGTGGGCGAGCTCGGGGAGATCGGCAGGTGTTTCCGTCATGGCGGGGTCAGGTGGCCCGCGCGATAGAGCGCTCGGCATTCGCCGCGGCGCAATTTGCCGCTGGAAGTCTTCGGAATCCGGCCCGGTTCGACCAGGACGACGGCCCCCGGTGTCACCTCATGGGCGGCAGCGATGGCATTGCGGATGCGAAGGGCCAGTTCCGCTGATCCGGTGGCCGCCGTGTCGGCGAGTTCGGCGACGACCACCAGATCCTCGCGGTGGCCGTCATCGTGGCCGAAGGCGGTTACGTGGCCGATGCGCAGCTCGGGGGCACAGTCGGAAACCGTGGATTCGATATCGGCCGGATAGTGGTTGCGGCCGTCGATGATGATGAGGTCCTCGCGCCTGCCCACGATATAGAGCTGGCCCTCGTGCCAGAAGCCGACATCGCCCGTGCGTAGCCAGGATTCGTCACTGCCGGACATGGTGGCCCGGAATGTCGACGAAGTGGCGATCGGATTGTTGTAGTAACCGTCGCAGACATTGGGGCCGCAGACCCAGATCTCGCCGACGGTGCCCGTCGCTACCTCGTTGTGCTCGTTGGGCTCCACCACCGCGACGCGCTGGCCTGCGGGTACGCCACAGCCGACCAGTGGAACGCCTTCCTGTGCGGTCCGTGCGCGGCCCTGCGCCAAGGCTGTTCGGTCGAATCGATGTGTGACGGGTTCGGTCGACTGATCGCATACGGTGACCGAGAGTGTGGCCTCGGCCAAGCCGAAGCCCGGAGTGTGGGCGCGGTGTCGGAATCCGTAGGGGGCAAAGGTTTCGGTGAAGGCGGTCAGAGCCGCGGTGCGGATCGGTTCGGCTCCGTTGAGGAGTGCGTCGAGGTGGGATAGGTCCAGGCCCGCGCGTTCGGCGGGGGTGGTTGCCGAGACCGCGAGCGTCAGGCCGAAATTGGGGCTGCCGGTGGCGCCGGCCCGGTAGTCGCTGAGGGCGCGCAGCCAGCGGATGGGGCGTTTCACGAATTCGGCCGGCGCCATGGTCACGCCGTGCACGCCGGAGTAGAGCGGCAGTGAAAGGGCCAGGATCAAGCCCATATCGTGGAAGAACGGGAGCCAGGAGACGATGGGTTCGGTGCGCACCGCGGGCACTGCTGTCCACAATTGATCCAGTGCCGCAGCGAGATTCGCGTGGGTTACTTCGACACCGGCCGGGGTCTTGGTCGATCCGGAGGTGTACTGGAGATAGGCCGTGTCTGTTCGATCGATAATCGGGTCGGCTGTCGGCGTGGTCTCCAGTGTCAGTATCAGCACTCGGCCCAGGGCTGGACCCAAGATCGCGCTGGTGGTGGTGTCGGTCGCCGAGATCAGGCTCGATGCGGGCCGAGCATCGGCGAGTACACCTTCGAGTCGAGACCTGCTTCTATTGCCCGTCGGCGGAAATAGCGGCACCGCAATGCGATTGCTGTAGAGGCAGGCGAGAAAGGCTATGACGTAGTCGATTCCGTGCGCACACAGAATTGCCACTCGGTCACCGGAATCGGTTGTCGCCCTGAGCCTTTGGGCTTGTGCGCCCGCCGCGTGGTGCAGTTGTTCGTAGGTCAGTGTGACCGGAGTGCAATCCTGTCCGCGATAACGCAATTCGGTGTATGCATTGTCATTGGGCCTGGTTCGTGCCCACTGCGCGACCCGGGTCACCAGTGCATCGGTCGGTCGCATCGTGTTCGGAGAAGTCACAGCACCCCATCGGATTTCGCGGCGGCGACGCGGTCGGCCAGGACTGCGCCGAGTGCGGTGACGGTGGGGTGTTGGAACAGTTCGGCGGTCGAGATCCGGATATTGAGGCGGGTTTCGAGGCGTCGGCGCATTTCTATGCCCAGCAGGGAGCTCAGGCCCAATTCGTTGAAATCGGCTTCCGGATCGACGTGGTCGGCGGTCAGGTCGAGGGTCGCGGCGAGAGCGGTGCGGATGGTCGTGATGAGTGGTTCGGCCGGACGTGGCGGTATCGGGGTCGGCGGCGCGGGGACTGTTGCCGGTTGGTCGGTGAGCAGGTTGCGCAGTCGGGTGGCGACCGGGTCGGGATCGGCGGTCGGCGCGTAGTCGAGGGCGAGCAGGTAGGGTTCGTTGTAATACATGGTCTGGGCGAGTAATTCGGTGCCACGTGGGATATCGAATGCGCAGATTCCGGCGCGCCGCAGATGCGCTGCACCACCCGCGCTCCGGGTGAGGCCCGAATCCCACACGCCCCAGCCGATGCTCGATACGCGCCGACCCGGGTGTTTGTGAGCGAGGGCGTCCATTGCGGCGTTCGCGCTGGCGTAAGCGCCCTGTCCAGGTGCGCCCAGTGCACCGGTGGCCGAGGAGAACAGCAGCACGAAGTCGGTTGGATCGGTGGCGGTGAGTTCGATGAGGTTGTTCGCGGCGATGGGTTTCGGCGCGAACATGCGGGCGAGTTGGCGGGCGGTTACCGCTTCGAAGGCGGCGTCTTCGAGTGCGCCCGCGGCATGGACGACGCCGCGGATGGTGGAACCGCATTCGCGAACATCGTCGAGCGCGTTGGCGAGATCGCTGCGATCGGCGGCGTCGCAGCGCACCACGACTATCCGGTCCTCGAGTCCGTCCAGGAGTGTCGGCACCGGTCTGGGTGCGCGGGTGAGCACCACGACATCGTGGGCACCGGCATCGAGCAGCCAGCGCACCGCGACCGAACCGAGCGCACCCAATCCGCCGGTGACCACGTAGGTGCCGGTGGGGTCGATCGGCGTCGGGGTGGTCGATCGGGGACGGGTGGGGATGAAACGGCGTGCCATGATGGCGTCGGCGCAGACGCGGAGCTCATCGGGGAGCGCGTGGCCGGTGGCGATGAGTTCTTGCAGTCGCGACACTGCGGACGGTGATGTATCGGTCCATACGAGCCGCACTTCGCGGCCCGATTCGAGCTGCATCGACCGCACCAAACCGGCTACCGCCATCGTCATGATCGTTTTGTCCGGCGAGCTGCGCTGTCGGCTCCGAGCAGGCGGTTGGCGGTCGGTCGCGCCGCGGTCTGGCAGGACGATCGTCAAAGATGCTGTGGTGTCCTCGGATTGGACGCGTTGGAGCAGATCCAGCATGCGTCCGGTCGTGGCGGTGGCACTGATCGCGGACTCGGCGTCGTGGCCGGTGTGAGTCGCGCCGGATTCGGTGGGCCAGACCACGACGACTGCCGTGTCGGCGGTGCCGGTGCGTCCGGCGAGTACAGCGGAGACGATCGGACCGGCGGCATCCGGTTCGCGGGCAACGCGTTCGGTGGGCAGGTTGCGGTCGAGTTCTCTGGCGAGCCGGACGGCGAGCTGGGATTCGCCGATAACCAAAGCGCGTCGCGGATTCGTGGTGCTGTTGCGCCGGCCGTCGCTCTCGGCGTCGCCGAGGTACGGGATCCACGTTTCCTGGCGGAACGGGCCGCCCCGCATTGTGGATTCGATCGTCGCGAAACGTATGCGGACACCCGACAGCGCGAGCACGGGGACGCCGTGCTGATCGGTGCCGATGATGTCGCCGGTCACTCCGGTCGTCGATCGATCACGCACGAGCGCATGGGCTTCCAGCAGAACCAGGTCCGGTTCGGCGGACAGCCAGGCGGATTCGATGCCGAACGGCAGCGGGATGGCATCGGCGGGCAGATGGTCCCAGGTCGCGGCGGCGAGCACATGCAGGCAGCTGTCGAGGGTCGACGAGCGCTGCAGCGGGGCGGAATCGAACGACCCCACCGCACAATCGGGTCCGGCCTCGATATCGCGCAGCGCGCGGAAGCCGGGACCGTAGTCGAGTTGCCGTGCACGCAACGAGTCGTAGAAAACACCTGGCGTGAGCGCTCGCATCCGCCGACGGACTGCCCGATTTGCATCGACCACCCGCATCCATGCGACGATATCCCCGGGTGTGGGGTCACCGGCCAACCGTGCCGAAGCCAGCGTCCCGGCGCCTGTGACCTCCGCCTGCAACCTTCCAGCACCATCGGCTCGATAAGTGACAGCGGACAGCGCGGCAAGCCCGGTCCGCTCATGCACCACGAAATCGCCGATCGTCCGCCCGGCCCCAGCCAGGCCGATGAGCCTGAGCAGCCAGAAGACCGCGGGGACAGTCGGGGCACCCTGCACCACGTGATCGTGGAGATCGTCTGCGGGGAATTCGGATTCAGCGATGAATACGCCGGATGCGCTCGAATCGACGGCATCTCGGCTGCGACCGATATCGAAACCACTGGTTGTGTTCGTGGCGTGGATATCTTGGTCGAGAGGGGTGGTTGTGTTCCAGTCGTGGGTGTCGGGGCCGATGTCGAAACCGGGGGGTTTGTCCGCGCCCAGGGCATTTCGGCTGCGAATGGTGTCGCGTCCGGTGGTTGTATTCGCGCTGTCCGTGTCGCGAACGCTAGCCGTGTCGGGTCGGGCGGTGGTGTTCGGGTCGCGGGCGGATGTGTTCGGGTCGAGAGCGTCTTGGCCGCCACCAGCATCGTGCCCGGTGGTTGTGTTCGCACCCTGGGCATTTCGGCTGTGCGGAGCCGCGAGCTGGGTGGTTGCGTTCGAGTCGTGGGTATCGCTACGGACGATATCGACTCCGATCCCTGTGCCGAAGTCGGAGACCGGGGAGTTGTTGACGGCGTGGCCGTTGAGAGCAGGATCGGTGGCACTGCGATGGGTGGTACCGGGCTCAGCCGCAGCGCCGTGGGTGTCGGGTTCGGTTGCGGCGGCGCGGGGCGTGCTGTTTTCGGTGGCGGTGCCGTCGGTGGTTTCGGGGTTGGTGCCGACGTAGCCGGTGGTGGGCTTGGTTGCGGCGCGGGGCGTGCTGTTTTCGGTTGCGGCGGCGCGGATGCTGCTGGGCTTGGTTGCGGCGTCGCGGATGACGCCGGATTTAGTTACTGCGTCGGGCTTGGCTGCAGCGTCGTGGGCCGTGCGCGGTTCGGTGGGAGCGACGTACGAGGTGCTGGGCTTGGTGGCAGGAACGTTGGTGGTGTGGGGCTGGGTGGCGGTGTCGCGGGTGGTGCGGGGTTCGGTTGCGGTGTTGCCGGTCGTCGGGGTGATAGGGACGTGGCTGGTGCCGGGATCGAGGGTGGTGATCAGGGGGAACCGGCGGTGGGACCATTGGCGTGCGGGCGGGGGTGCGGTGCAGGGGCCGTTTGCGGCCCAATTCAACGGGCGGCCTTCGAGGTAGAGCTTTGCGAGGCAGGTCAGGAAGGTTCCGGCCTCGTTGTCGCGGGTGGTCACCGGGTGGGTTGCGCCGGCGAATTCGGGGAACTCACCGATCGCGGGTGTCAGGACCGGATGGGGTGCGATTTCGAGCACCGTCGCGAATCCGTCGTCGGCGGCTTTTTGCAGCGTGGCGGCCAAGTCGACCGTTCTCGAGGCGTTTTCGGCCCAGTAGTCGGCGTCCATCGCGGCTGTGGTGATCGTTTCGCGTCGACGCGCCGTGGAGTACACCGGGACACGCGGCACCTGCGCGGTGAGTCCGCCGAGCGTCTCGGCGAATTCGGGGAGGAGCGCGCCTACCTGTGGACTGTGTGCGGCGAAGTCGACGGCGATCCGTTGCGCGAATATCTGCCTGCGTTTGGCCCGGCGGACGAGCGCATCGATGTAGCGCGGCGCACCGGAGATCACCACCGAACGCGGTCCATTGATCGCCGCGATCGCTACCGTCGCGTGCAGTGGCTCGACCAGCCGCGCCGCCTCATCCGCTGTCGTCTCCAGCACCGCCATCGCACCGTATCCGTCGAGCCGCGCCAGAATCCGGCTGCGCTGCACCACGACTCGGGCCGCATCCGAAAGCGATAACGCACCGCTCACCGCGGCCCCGGCCACCTCGCCGAGACTGTGCCCGACCACCGCGTCCGGTTCGATCCCCCACGCGGCCAGCAGTTCGGCGAGCGCCACCTGGAATGCGAAGATCGCCGGTTGCACGAATTCGGTCGCACTGCTTCCGTTGCTCGCCGCACCGCTGAGCGCGAACCCGTTGCGCGGTGTCCAAACTCGCCCGCCACCCGCCGCCGCAATCGCATCCGCGGCAGCGGTCACCACTTGCGCGAATACCGGATAGCGAGCCGCCAGACCCCGCCCCATCTTGGAATATTGCCCACCCTGCCCAGAAAACAGGAACAGCACGCCACCCCGCCGCCGCACCGAACCAGCGCCGATCACCCCGCCCCCGGACTCCCCACTCGCCAACGCCCGCAACTGATCCACCGCATCATCCAGATCCCGCGCAACCACTGCGGCCCGGGCATTCTCAGGTATCAACCGCGCCGCGCCAGCCGCGAATTGCCGAAGAATTTCGCGATCGCTACCTCCGGTACCCGAGTAGCTCGCCACAATCGCGCCGGTCGCTGCGCCCATATCAGCGCGTGTAGCGCTGCTTGTGCGCTCGCGTGAATCACCACTTGTGCCTTCGCGCGAAGTGCCACTTATGTGCTCGCGTGAATCACCACTTGTTCGTTCACGTGAATCGTCGCTAGCGCCCTCGCGGGAATCGCTGTTCGTGCCCTTCTGTGGGTCGCCCGTGTGCTCGTGCGGAGTGCGACAGGTGTTTTCGCGCCGAGCGTTGCCGGTGTCGCCACGTGAGGAGCTGCGTGCGCCGTTGTGGGAGGGGGCGCTGATGTTGTCGTGCGGTGTGTAATTGGTGTCGTTACCCGAAGCTGTGCTCATGCGATCGCGCGTGGCGCTGCTGGGCCTGTCGCGGGAATCGCTGTTCGTGCCCTTCTGCGAGTCGCTCGTGTGCTCGTGCGGAGTGCGACGGGTGCTCTCGTGCCATGGGTTACTGGTGTTGACACGGGAGGCGCTGCTTGCGCCGTTGCGCGAAGCGGCGCTGATGTCGTCGTGCGATGCCGAGCTGGTGTCGTTACCCGACACGGTGTCGATGCCGTTTTGTGAGGGGATGTTGGTGGTGCCGCGTGAGCCGCTGCTCATGCGATCAGGCGCGGCGCTGCCGGGCCTGTCGCGTGGGGCATTGCTCATGCTGTTTCGCGCATCGTTGCTCGTGCCGTCTGACGACACGCACTCGAGCAACTCCGCCCACCGCAACGCATGCGACCGCAGCTCGGCAATATCGCGACCGGTGACCGGAAGCAGTACGGGCGGTTCATAACTCCGGTGGCGCGCGGCCTCGAGACCACGCAGCACTATGTGCGCATTCGTCCCGCCGAATCCGAATGAGCTGACTCCGGCACGTCGCGCACACACCGGTGTTTCGGTCCAGTCGACAGCCTCGGTCGGTACCCGCAATCCGTGTTCGGCGAGCTTCAGCAGCGGGCTCTCGGTGTGGAAATTGATGGTCGGCGGGATGGCGCCGTGCCGAATGGACAGCGCCGCCTTGACCATTCCGGTGATTCCGGCGGCCGCCTCCAGATGTCCGATATTGGATTTGAGGGAGCCGATCCAGGTCGGTTCGGCATCGCTGCCGACTACCGCGGCGAGCGCACCCACCTCCACCGCGTCACCCAATGGCGTTCCGGTGCCGTGGCATTCGATGTACCCGACATCATGTGGATCGAGTCCGGCCCGTGCCCAGGCGGTACGAATAACGTCCTGCTGGGCCCGGCCGCTCGGCGCGTACAGCCCATTGGACCGTCCGTCCGAACCGACCGCCGTGCCGAGGATTTCCGCGTACACCCGATGGCCGTCCCGCAGCGCGTCGGCGGTGCGCCGCAGCACCACCACGGTGCATCCGTCACCGCGGGCATATCCGTCGGCAGCGGCATCGAATGGTTTGCAGCGCCCGTCGGGCGCGAGGAACCCGCCTTCGGCCAGGTACTCCGAGGTATGCGGCAGCAGCGTGAGATTCACCCCGCCGACGATCGCGAACGGCACCGCCTCATCGGCCAGCAGCCGCACCGCGAGATCCACCGCGGCCAGTGAGGACGAACAGGCACTGTCCACCACCAGACTCGGTCCGTGCAGGTCCAGGACATAGGACAGCCGGTTGGCGATGATGCTGAGCGCCGATCCGGTGACCGCGTACGGCCCGTCGTGCCCGTCGCGGCCGAGCACCGCGATGCCGTGATCGTAGGCACACGCACCGAATACCACGGCAGCCCCGGAACCCCTGGTGCGATAGCCGATTCCGGCATCGTCGAGTGCCTCGATCGCGACCTCGAGCGCCAGCCGCTGCTGCGGATCCATCAGCGCGGCCTCGCGACCGGAGATCGCGAACCAGTCGTTGTCGAATGCGTCGACGTCAGTGAGATATCCGGCGTGACGTGTGCCAGGTCGACCAGGCGGCGGTGCACCGGTCGCATCCCGGCCATCGCACAGCATCCGCCAGAACTCGGATACATTCGGCGCGCCGGGCACCCGGCAGCCGATGCCCACGATCGATACCGGCGGATTCGGCCGGACGGAGGCGGTATCGGCGGTGCTCATCGCATCGCGAGATACTCGACAAGCTGCTCGATGTCCGGATGGTCGTAGAGGGTGGTGAGCGAAACCTCGACTCCCATGGCATCTTCCAGGTGCGCCGTCAGCCGCGCCAGTTGCAGTGAGCCGAGGCCGAGATCGCTGAACGGTGCATTGGTCGAGACCTTTGCGGCATCGATATTCAGCAGGTCGGCGATGGCGACGGTGGCAGCGTTCAGTAGCGCGGCACGTCGCGAACCGGTTCTGTTCGAAACACCGTCGGCGACTGTTCGCAGGTCGCTCGAGACAACACCCTGCCCGTCCGGAAGATCAGGCCCCATCCGTCCTCCTCCCGTCGCCGGAGGGCTGGTGCCCCCACGCCGGTACCCTCTGCGATTATGCCGTAGATATCGGCGCGATCAAGGTGTCGTCCAGGCTGGTGGATTGTCCGGAATTGTCCTGCATACCCGGCTCTTTCGTCGTTTACCGTGATCGCCTACGGTGGCACCGTGCCCGAATCCGGAACCGAGCGGACGCCCACCCTGCCGACCCTGCTGCGTTGCTGCAGCGCACTGGCGGCCACGCCTGGTCGATTGCTGCGCCCGCGTCGCCCCGATACCGCGTTGCTGGCCGGTCTGGAACCGGTCGCGCTGCCGCAGACCGAGGCGACCGTCGGGCTCACCGTCCTGATGCAGGCCCGCATGGCCGCGCCGACCACGATCGTCGCGGAGGGCGTACGCAGCCTGCGCGAACTGCCGATGACCATGTCGGCCTATCTGATCGAACATCCGAAGGCGCGATTCCTGGTCGATCCGGCCCTGTGCGCGGGTGTGCACGACCGGGTGCTGCCCGAGCTGCCCTTCCCGATTCCGCTCCTGGTCGCGCCCGATAAGCCGGTGCTCGGGCTCTCCGACGCGCTGGCCGCGCGCGATATCGCTGTCGACGCGATCGATTTCGTCCTGCCGACCCATCTGCACTGGGATCACATCTCCGGCCTGCTGGAACTGCCCGAGTCCGTGACCGTCCGACTACCCGCCGTCGAACGCGCCTGGGCGCTCGACGGCCCGCATGCCCCGGCCGGCGTTGCCCGAGGCCCACTGCGCGGGCGCGCCTTCGACACCTTCGAACTCGACGGTCCGCCGGTGCTCACCTTCCCGCGCAGCCTTGACCTGTTCGATGACGGTTCGGTGCTGCTCGTCGACCTCGCCGGACATACCCCTGGCAGCATCGGCGTCCTGCTCGCGGTAGACGACGGCACCCGGGTACTGCTCGCGGGCGACGCGGTATGGAACAAACTCCAGGTCGAGCTGATCCGCGAGAAGGCCCCCATGCCCGGCCAACTCTTCGATGCCGACCGCGACGCCACCTTCGCCACCATCCACCGCCTGCACGCTCTACCCGACGGCATCGAAATCGTCGCCGCCCACGACTACGCGGCCGTCGAGGCGCTCGCAGCACGGAAGCGGTAACCGGCCTTCGGGTCGGAATTCAGTCGATGCCCTCGTCGAGCTGCTGCCAGGTGGCGTGCACCTCGAACGGCACCAGCGAATCGATCGCACTGGCAGAACGGTCCGATCGGGTGTGATGCCCCGCTGAGACGTACTGCCCGGCGGAGTTGAGCGTCAGCATCTCGATCGAAACCGCGGGACCGTCCTCATTGGCCATCCGGACGATCCAGTAGTGCTGGATACCGAACCGGGCATACTCGGCACGTTTGTCGACGAGGTCGGCGGTGATCGTGGTCGGCGAGACGACCTCGACCACCAGCACGGCGTCTGCGGCTGTCGGCTTCATCCGCCACTTCGGTCGAGGCTCATCGATGCAGCGATAGACGATGACATCCGGCCGCTTGTAGTGGAAGGGGACTTCCGAGACCAACATGTTCACATCCCGGTTGACCCGCAAGCACGGCTCGGCCGAACCGCGTTTGGCATGGCCGTCCAGCAGTGCCCGTTCGATATTTCGGGCTATCGCATTGTGATTCGGCGCGGCGGACTCGCAGTGGATGATCATCCCGTCTCGGATCTCGACATTGCGTGCCATGTCCTCGGGCATGGACAGGTAACCGTCTATATCCACCGGCAGGATGTAGGTCTTCGGCAGAGACCAGTCGAACGCTTCCGACACGGATGACCGTCCTTTGGTTGGTAGTCGACGTCATCGTAGGTCAGCGGGTTGCTCGACCTGGGTCGCGGTCACTCTCGATGGGCCTGGCTCGACGATCGGACGAGCCCTGGGCGTTCGGCCCAGGGCTCGCAACGAATCGCTAGGCGACCACTGTCTCGGCGAGTCGCGCGGTGATGAGTTCCTCCGCGTCGGCGACCATCCGGCCGATCAGTTCGGCGCAGGAGGGGATGTCGTGGATGAGGCCCTGGGCCAGCCCTGCCGACCAGATGCCCGCGTCGAGGTCGCCCTCGTCGAAGACGCGTCGGCCGCGCGCACCCGCGACCAGATCGCGGACATCGTCGAAAGTGCCGCCGGCCTTTTCGATTTCGACGACCTTGCGGCTGATCTCGTTGTCCGCGACGCGCGCGGTATTGCGCATGGTCCGGAAGATCAGCTGGGTGTCGAGTTCGGAGTTGGCGACGATCTGTTCCTTGACCTTCTGGTCGATCGCCGACTCCTGTGTGCACAGGAAGCGCGTGCCCATATTGACGCCGTCGGCACCGAGCGCGAGCGCGGCAACCAGACCGCGGGCATCGGCAATACCGCCCGAGGCGATCATCGGAATATCGAGAACCCGTGCGGCGGCCGGGATCAGGATCAGCCCGGGAATATCGTCCTCACCCGGATGTCCCGCACATTCGAAACCATCGATGCTGACGCCGTCGACGCCGATCTTCTGCGCCTTCAACGCATGCCGCACGCTGGTGCACTTGTGCAGCACCTTGATACCGGCCTCCCGGTAGTACGGCAGGAAGGGCTCCGGATTGCTGCCCGCGGTCTCGACGATCTTGATGCCGCTCTCGATGATCGCCTGCACATATTCGGCGTATGGCGGCGGATTGATCGACGGCAGGATCGTGACGTTCACGCCGAACGGCTTATCGGTCAACTCCCGGGTCCGCGCGATCTCCTTGCGCAGGTCGTCGGGGGTGGGCTGGGTCAGCGCGGTGATGAAGCCGAGCCCGCCCGCGTTGGCGACGGCCGCGACGAGGCCTGCGCGGCCGACATGCATCATGCCGCCCTGCACGATCGGGTGTTCGACGCCGAATGTCTCGGTGAACCTGGTACGCAGCATTGCGCTTCTCCTATGCGTTGCGGGGCGTGCCAGTGGCGCCCTTACGCAGTGATGGTGACACGGGAATCGTCTGCGGTTCAACTTGTAAGTGAGCCGTGATTCGCATCGTATGGCCCTCTGGACGCGCGCGAAGGCGCGAAGCAACCATCGATATTGCGTGTAAAAGCACAGCTAGAGGTAATTTCTGAGTCGAGGTAACCGCATCGAGCCGATTAACAGCGATTCCCATATCGATCGCTTGCCGCTGGATTAAGTTAGTTGTTATTCTGCTCTCAGTTCAGCCCGTCGACGCCGTCGGATACTCCGACGCACGGTTGGCGGTCCGAGAGGAGTGGCATGACCACCGGTGCACAGGCGCTCGACGAGCCGATCAGGTCGCGGCGCAACCACTGGAACAACCAGATCGCGTCGCATGCGCAGATGCGCCCGGACGCGGTCGCCGTGCGGTTCCGTGGTGTGGACACCACCTGGCGGCAGTTGCACGAGCGTTCGCTGAAGTTCGCCGACGCGCTCGCCCGCCGCGGCATCGGCTTCGGTGACCGGGTGCTGATCCTGGCGCTGAACTATCCCGAATACCTCGAGGCCGTCTTCGGCATCAACGCACTCGGCGCCATCGCGGTCCCGGTGAACTTCCGGCTCACCCCGCCCGAGGTCGCCTATATCGTCAGCGATTCCGGCGCGAAGGCGATCGTCACCGATGCCATGCTGCAGCCGTTGGCCGCCGCCGTGCAGGGTCAGGCGCCCGAGTTGGCGACCTGCGTCGTGATCGGCGGCCAGAGCGCCGACGGAGTGCTCGGCTACGACGATGTGCTTACCGAGGGCGGCGAACCCCATACGCCGCTGGACATTCCCGAGGACACCCCCTCGCTGATCATGTACACCTCGGGCACCACCGGCAGCCCGAAGGGCGCGGTGCTGTCGCACTCGAATATGAACGGCCAAGCGCTGACCAGCATCCGGGCCACGGATATCGGGCCCGATTCGGTCGGCTTCTGCACCTCGCCACTGTTCCATATCGCCGGACTCGGCAGTCTCGCACCGTATTTCCTGCTCGGCGGCAAAACCGTGCTGCACCCGCTCGGTGCCTTCGATCCCACCGAATTCCTCGACGCTGTCGAGCGCGAGCAGGCCACCACCGCGTTCTGCGTGCCCGCGCAGTGGCAGATGATCTGCGAGGAGCCGACGGTCAAGCAACGCAAGCTCGCACTGAAGGTGCTCAGCTGGGGTGCGGCCCCGGCCTCCGATACCGTGCTGCGGGCCATGGCCGACTGTTTCCCGGACGCGGTCAATGTCGCGGTCTTCGGCCAGACCGAGATGTCGCCCATCACCTGTGTGTTGGAGGGCAAGGACGCGATTCGCAAGCTCGGTTCGGTCGGCAAGCCCATCCCGACCATCCAGGCCCGCGTCGTCGACGACGAGATGAACGATGTCGCGCCCGGCGAGATCGGCGAAATCGTCTATCGCGGACCGACTCTCATGCAGGGCTACTGGAACAAGCCGGAGGCCACCGCCGACGCCTTCGCCGGTGGCTGGTTCCACTCCGGTGACTTGGTCCGCGCGGACGAGGAGGGCTTCCTCTGGGTGGTCGACCGCAAGAAGGACATGATCATTTCCGGCGGCGAGAACATCTACTGCGCCGAGGTGGAGAATGTGCTCTTCGCACATCCGAAGATCCGCGAGGCCGCGGTCGTCGGGCGGGCACACGAGAAGTGGGGTGAGGTGCCGGTTGCCGTTGTCGCCCTGGTCGATCCGGATGCCGAGCTCACCCTCGACGAGCTGGCGCCGTTCCTCAACGAGAACCTGGCGCGCTACAAGCAACCCAAGGATCTGGTGATCGTGGCCGAGCTGCCGCGCAATGCCAGCGGCAAGGTCGTGAAAGTGCAGTTACGCAAGGACTATTCGTCCTGAGCTTTCGCCGAATCGAAGACATCGGCGGCGCCGATGCGTCACGATCACCGCATGGCGATCCCACGCATCCGCGCCGCCGTGTTGGCGGTGCATTGGCAGGTGAATGTCATTCGGTCCGAGGGCTTCTTTGGGCCGCAGGCGCTGGAGCTGATCGGCACGTAGGTGTGAAGGCTTTGCCCGCAGGCCGACCCGCGTGGTCAACGGCCTGCGCCGCTGACCCGTTCGGTGTGCGACACCCGGCTGGTCAGGCCGGGCCCGACCAGAACTTCGAGCCGACGGTAGGTTTCGGCCGCGGGCAGCGGCGGCTCCGCATCCGCGATCGAGCCGAGCAGGCCGACCACGCCCCAGGACAGAAACGTCATCGTCACCGCGAATTCGTCGTCGTCCATATCCAGGCGACCCGAAAGTTGTTCGGTGAGAATCTCTTCCACCATGCGCCGCGTCGAGCGCAACAGCACGCCGGTCGCCCTGCGGCCCAGTAGCGCCCGGTAGACCTCCGGGTTCGCCGATGCCAGCCGGAACAGCGTGTACAGCGGTGCGAGCGGTTCCGAATGTTGCGGTGCGTCAGGATCATTCGCGCCCGATTCGACATCGGCGACCGCTGCGCGCAGGTACTCGGTACTGCTGACCAGTAGCAGATCGTCCTTGTCCCGGAAGTGCGCGTAGAAGGTGGAGCGTCCGACATCGGCGCGATTCAGAATGTCCTGCAATGTGATCCGGTCATAGCCGCATTCGATCATCAGCTCGATCAAGGCCCGGTGCAGCAGGCTCTTGGTGCGCCGCACCCGGCGATCGGTGCTGGTCATCGGCATCCTCCGAACGCGAATACTCGCGTTGTCGTACAGATAGTGCGAATCCGTTCGCAATGGCACGATATCCGCACTTTTGCTTCTGGTCGATCCGGTCATCTGATCCGATTATGTACTAATGACCGGAAACGAACATCAGTCCACTAACGCATATGATGACCGGAACTCCGAGATCGGCATTCTCATCACCAAACCGCGTGGCTACCTCGCCGTGAAGTCGGCCTTCTTACTCGGCCGGGTCGGCAGCCTGAACAATCGACTCGTCGAGCTGACCGGTGCCGTCCCGGGTGACCACGCCGTCGATATCGGTTGCGGCCCGGGCCAACTCGTCCGAGCACTGGCCGATCGGGTCGGACCCGCCGGTCGAGTGATCGGTATCGACCCGTCCCGGGAGATGATCGACTATGCGAGCGGCCGCGCCGCCCCCAACTGTCGTTTCGAAGTCGGCGCCGCCCAAACGCTGACTCTGCCCGATGCCTCGGTCGACGTGCTCACCTCGACCTTCGTCATGCATCACATTCCGCAGGCACAGCGCACAGCGGCGCTGGCACAGATGTTTCGCGTGCTGCGCCCCGGCGGCCGACTGCTGCTCGCCGATACCCACCCGACCGGAATAGTCCTGCCCGCGGCGGTTCGCATCATGTCCCGCTTCGCCGCACGCCGCACCGACGACCCGCACGCACCAGGACAGCACGCGGACCCGCTGGCGGCCATCGATATTCGCCGCTACCGAGAAGCGTTGCGGGCAAAGGGATTCGCGACCGTGGACTTCACCGCGATCGCACCGACGACCGGCGTACTGGTGGCAACCAAGGACGCCTGATCAGATCAGGCCCTTCGATGTCATCCAGCGCATGCAGAACCAGCCGCAGAACACCGGCAGCCAGCACGTGAGCACGCGGTAGAGCAGCACCGACGGCACCGCGATGGTCGCGGGCAGGCCGAAGGCGGCAAGACCACCGATCAGCGCGGCCTCGACCGCGCCGACGCCACCGGGTGTCGGCGCGGCCGCGGCCAGGGTGCCGCCGATCATGGTGACGATGGTGAGGGTGATGAACGACGCGCCACCACCGAATGCCTCGACGCTGGCCCACAGCGCGAGCGCAAGGCCGAGTGTGATCGCGCCACAGCCGACCACGATCACCGAGAAGCGCTTCGGATCCCGGACCAGATCACCGAGTTCACCGAGCACCTCCTGCAATTGCGGGCGCACCGAATTGTTCAGCCAGCGCCGCAGTTTCGGCACGAACATGAACGCGCCGATAATGCCGACGCCCACACCGGCCGCCAGATAGAGCACGGTTGCGTCGGGCACGAAATGCGACAGATTCGCCGAGGTGCCCGCCGCCACACTGAACAGGATCAGCAGGCCGATGTGGGTGATCACCTGGACGGCCTGCTGCAATGCGACGGCGGCGGTGGCCCGCACCGCGCCGAGCCCGGCCTGCTGCAGGAAGCGCACACTCAAGGCCAGTCCGCCCACACCCGCCGGGGTCGTGGTAGCGGCAAAGGTGTTGGCGACCTGCATGATCACCAGATTGCGAAAGCTGACCAGGCGCGTCGCGCAGGCCCACAGTGCCGCCGCCGCACCGATATACGTCAGCCCCGAGAACGCCAGCCCGAGCAGCGCCCACCACCAGTTGGCGGTCCACAATTGTGAGAAGAAGGTCGGCACCGCACTGATGAAGGGATAGGCGACGTAGACCAACCCGATCAGCAACACCAGCTGGATGAGCTGATTGCGGCTGAACCGGGTGATCTGCTCGGCCTCGATCTTGTCCTGGCCGGTCTGCTTGCGCACCTCGTCGCGGGCCGAGGAGACCACCTCGCCCCAGTCCGGAATCGATTTCTTGATGCCGGTGGGCATGGCGGACTTGGTGAGTCTGCTCGCCGCGGTCAGTACCGTCTGCTCGCCGAGCGTTTCGATGGCGGTGCGCACCGCGGCTTCCTTGCCGAACACCGCGGTGGTCGAGACCAGCAACTGCGCGACATCGGACTGTCGCTGCTTATCGGACGCGCCGAATTCCGCGTTGACGAATCCACTGAACAGCGTGGCGCCGTTCTCGATTCGGATCTCGACGGGCCGCAGATCGCCGTGCGAGATCTGGCCGCAGTGCAGTGCGGCGAGCGATTTCCAAACGCCGGCGAGGTCGTCATCGGAGGTTTCGTCGAGCGGCTTACCCCGGGGCATGGTGTGCGCGTACAGCATCCAGCCGCGTTCCAGCGCCGCGACGGCGACCTGCTGCACCGCGGCCAGACCCATTTCGCCGACGGCGATGGCCACCAGCGCACGGTGCTCGACGGCGCGGTGCATGGAGCCGTGCAGTGCCGCGGTTTCACTGCTGCGGAAGGTGAGCCAGCGCCACAGCTGACGCAGCGCACCGAAGCTGCGCTGATTCTTGCCGAACAGCTCGACGGTCAACTCGCGCTCCGGACCGTCGATGGCCGCGGCGAGCACCAGCGGACCGCGTCCGGCGGGATGCACCACGGTGAACGCGGTGACGGTATGTCCGCGCCTGGCCAGCACCCGCACCGCCGCATCCAGCGGCACCTCCAGCGCCGGAGTGCCGACCACCAGCACGATCACCGCGCCGACCAACCAGCCGACCGCGAGCCCGAACATGGCCCGCGCGGGCACGACCGTGCTGACCACCAGGTGGATCGGCGCGAAGGCCAGCAACAGCAACCACAGCCAGCGCCGCGGCCGGGTCGGCAGCCACGGACTCGATACGGTCAGCACCGCCGCGAGCATGGCGATCCAGCGCGGATCGTCGAGGAACTGCGACAGGAAGGTATCGAGCCGATCCGGTACCTGCAGATGCCACTGCGGCGCGGACAATCCCGTGCCGGTGATCGATAGCAGCAGGCCCGCGACCAATCCCGCGGCCGCGTAGCCCGCCAGCAATTTCCACTGCCTGCCGATGATCAATTCGATGAGGATCGCGAACGGCAGCGCCAGAATCGCCATGCCGTAGACCAGGTACACCAGATTGGACTGGTCCGGATTGAGGAAGCCGACGATATTCGAGACCGAACGTTCCAGCGCCAGCCACTCAGGCCGGGTGATCAGCGAGGCGGCGACGACCACGCCGACCCACAGTGCCGCGAGTACGACACGGATGATGTCACTGGTCCGCCGGATCAGCGGTTGCAGCAGGCTCCCCGTGACCGGGATATCCCGCCCATCAACTCGCATCTCTGGCTCCGCTCGTCCGCCTCCCCCGGCCTCTGCCGGTGTTGGGTGTGCCTAACTTACCGTTGCGCGCCGGTGGTTCCCCGGATGGCTGGGCCTGGGCGTCCTGGCGAGTTCGCCCCGCCGACCTACCGGTCAGTAGACGGTCTTGCCGAATCTGTCTCAGCCGATGAGGATCAGGACGAATCAGCCGACGGAAGGCAGGACATGGCAGCACAGGATCTAACCGGGAAAACGGTGGTGGTGACCGGGGCCAGTTCCGGCATCGGCGCCGAGGCGGCGGCGAAGCTGGTGGCGCGCGGCGCGACCGTCGCGGTGGTCGGGCGCTCGCCCGAGCGCACCGCCGAGGTGGCGGCTCGGGTCGGCGCGGAGTCGTTCATCGCCGATTTCGCCCACTTCGACGAGGTGCGCAAACTCGCCGATCAGCTGCTCGATCGCTATCCGCGCATCGATGTGCTCGCTAATAACGCCGGCGGCGCGTGGGCGAAACGCACCGTCACCGATGACGGCAATGAGCTGACCTTCCAGGTCAACCACCTTTCGCCATTCCTGCTGACCGCCCTGCTGCTGGACCGGCTGGTGCAGTCGCAGGCCAGGGTGGTCAATACCGCGAGCATGACCTACCGGATGGCGAAGCTGGACCTCGACACCGTCAACGCGTCGACCGGCTCATTCAACCAGCTGGGCGTCTACGGCACCTCCAAGCTCGCCAACATCATCTTCACCAGGGAACTGGCTCGCCGCACCGAGGGCACCGGGCTGGTCACCGCCGCATTCCATCCGGGCGCGGTCGCCACCCATGTATACGACAATGCCCCGCTGGGGCTCGGCGCGTTCATCCGCTCGCCGCTGTCACGGCCGTTCTTCATCCGGGCGGATAAGGGCGCGGATCCGTTGGTGCACTTGGCGACAACGTCGGACGAGATCAACGGCAAGTACTTCCATCGGTTCAAGGAGGAGCAGCCGCGGAACACGCAGGCGGTGGATGCCGAACTCGCGCAACGGCTCTGGACGATGTCCGAAGAACTCACCGGAACGGCGAAGTAGGTCAGCGGGCGTCCGCTCCGACCGTGTGACGCCCGCCCCCGGCCGCCACTCCGACGGTGAAGACTTCGCCGCTCATCTCGCCTCGGTCGAGCTCGACAATGGCTCGCACCACCTGTTCGGTGGGCACCGTCGCGGGAAAATCAGCGGGCGCGACGGCATTGGCCCGCACCCCGAACTCCTCGAATTCGGCCGCGATATGCCGGGTCAGGTGGTTGAGCGCCGCCTTGGACGCCGCGTAGAGCGCCTGTCCGCCGGGGTACACCCGCGAGCCCGCAATGCTGGAGACATTCACGATATTGCGATTGCGCGCCCGGTTCTCGTCTCCGGCATGCACCCAGCTCCGCTGCGCCAACCGAGCCGACAAACGCAGCGGCACACCGACATTGAGCGTGAAATGCGGCTCGAATTCGTCCAGCGCGGCATCGCCGTCGACGATGCCGCGCGGCTGGAATCGGCTGTGCGCGGCATTGTTGACCAGCAGATCGATCTGCCCGAAGCGGGCAAGCGCGATATCGACGACGCGCTCGACTTCACCCGCTTCGGCCAGGTCGGCCTTGATCACGAAGATCCGCGAATCGTTCTCCGGCACCGGTATTTCCGGTTCGAAAGGGTCGACGAACCATTCGAGCTGTGACGGTGCGGCCGGGGTGCGACTGCGGCAGACCGCGATGATGTCGTAGTCGGTGTACAGACCCCGGCAGAAGGTGTCACCGAGGACACCTCCGGCTCCGGTGAGCAGGCATACCCGGCGTTCAGTGCCACTGCGCAATGCTGTCTCCTCCCCAGCGCCGCACCACGTCTTCCTTCGGCCGGTGCAGCCACATCACCACGCTATTGCGCGCGGCGGCGTTGTCGCCGACGAACGTGTGCCATGAGCGCGGTGTGCACTCGAACAGCAGCAGCGAGTTGTCCAGTGGCGGAATCGTAAGTGCGGGAACCGGATTCGCGCCGATATGGGCATACAGCGCGGTCTCGCCGCCAGCGCCCGGCTGCCAGTCCGGATTGCCGAAATAGAACAGCACCGCGACGGCGCGCACCGTCTCCCGCCCGAAGACCTCCGGCGTCCGCGGGCCGGTCTTCAGATCGACCTCCGGATCCACGGTCCTGATCTCGCCCGGCTCGGGTGCCGAACCCTTGAACCAGGCCGGATTCAGATCATTGTGCGGTGACCCCGACGGACTACCCGGCCGATGATGGTGCACCGACCCTTCGACATCACCGGTCGTCGCCACCCCCGCCACCCGTGCGATCAGGTCATGCCATTCCCGTGAAAGGAACAGCGCCAACGGACCGTCCCGCAGTCCTGCCAGCGAGGCCCCGACCGCACCGTAATCCGGCGCCACCGCCCCGAACGCCTCGGGCCGCTCCCGGCGCACCCGCGCAAGCTCATCGGCCAGCCGCCCGTAGAACTCGGGCACGAACACATCCCTGGCATAGATATGCGGAAACGGTTCGACCCGGCGAATCCAGCGCCGATGCGCGAACAAATCCGTGAACCACGACGGTGCCGCGGCCACTGCGGATTCGGCTACCCCTGTCAACTTCAATCCCTCCCGAATGACCACAGCGATCCTAACGGGCACGACCTGAATCCGTCCCCCGGGCGATAGCCGGGTCCTGGTCCACGGCGAGTAATTGCGAAGATCACCGGGTGTGGAAAGACCTACGCGTGTGCTTCATCGGTGATTCCTTCGTCGCGGGTGTCGGCGACCCGCAGTGCCTCGGCTGGGTCGGCCGCCTGGCCGCTCGGACGTATGCGAACGGCCAGCCGCTCACCTCGTACAACCTGGGTGTGCGGAGGCAGACCTCGACCGAGATCCTCGGCCGCTGGCAGACCGAATGCGCGCCCCGATTTCCGGATGGCTCCGATGCCCGCATGGTCGTCTCGTTCGGCGTCAACGACACCACGTTCATCGACGGACGGCCCCGAGTCGAACCCGAGCAATCGGCGGCCAATCTGTCCGAACTGCTCACCCAGGCTGCCGAGCTTCCGGTCCTGGTCGTCGCGCCGCCGCCCATCGATGACACCGAGCAGAACGCCAGGACCGCCGCGCTCGACGAACATTTCGCCGAAATCTGTGCTGCAGCAGAGATCCCGTACGCGCGCATCCATCAACCGCTGCGCGACAGCGCGGTGTGGATGCGCGAGGTGCGCGCGGGTGACGGCGCGCATCCCGGCGCGGCCGGTTACGAAGAATTGGCCGCGCTCAT
The DNA here is from genome assembly GCF_050955745.1 of Nocardia sp. CA-120079. Taxonomy (NCBI): domain Bacteria; kingdom Bacillati; phylum Actinomycetota; class Actinomycetes; order Mycobacteriales; family Nocardiaceae; genus Nocardia; species Nocardia sp. CA-120079. The sequence continues at coordinate 9,490,644 of NZ_CP192088.1, read as the reverse complement.
CCATCCGTACTGGCGAGAGTGGTTGGCGCGGTGAATAATCCGGCGAATACCTGGCGCTCCGGTGGCGATGCGCCGATCAAGCGATGATCGGCTCCGCCCATCGCCGAGAAATCATCGCCGAGCAAGGGGCCGCGAAGGAACGCCGCAAGTTCGTCGACGCGCGAATATCCCCGGCTCGCGAGCTAACCGACGAAACTGTCTGAGACGTAATGTCGCGATAGCTCGGTCCGGAGCGTCCGAGCAGGTCAGCGCGATTGTGTTCAGCCGACGGACATCCGGCGCGCATCAGCTTCGGCACGCTTGCGCCGAGCCACCGCCAGATCGACCGGCGCCGCGCCCTCCTCGACGGGCCGAGTGACCAACTCGTGCAATGTCGGATGCCAGCGCCCCACCTCGTCGCGGAACGAGCCCTCGGTCTCCAACTGACCGATCGCACCGATCAGTGTCAGCATCGATCGGGCGAACGGCGTGAACCGCGCGGGCATGGTGCCCTGACGCAGGGCATTCGACAGCCGCGGATTCGTCACGCGCAGTACCTGTTTGCGCAGCCAGCGCATGGTGAACCGGTAGTTCGCGTGCTGGAAGGGTTCGATGCACGGCGCGACCACATGGAACAGATCCTCGGCATCGAGCACCCGGCCCGGTTCGCAGAAGCCGTGCCTGCGTGCCGCCGCCTCCAATTCCGCAGGGCCGCCGTTGAACAGCGCATCGCAGTAGTCGAAGGCGAATTCCTCGAAACCCTCGGTCGGCCACGGTGTGCAGGCCCCGAAGTCGACGACGCCGAGTCGCCCATCCGGCAGCACCCGGAAATTGCCGGGATGCGGATCGCCGTAGAGCAGACCGCTGCGGATCCAACTGGAGGCCATGAACCGAATCAGCTGCATGCCGGCCCGATCCCGTTCCGCGCGCGTACCGGTGGCGATGACACGCGGCAGCGGCGTGCCGTCCAGCCATTCGGTGACGAGCACATCGCCGCGCTGTTCGATCACCCGCGGAATGTAGAAATCCGGATCATCGGCGTAGGCCGCCGCGAAGACCCGCTGAGATTCGGCCTCGGCCGCATAGTCGAGTTCGTCGAGCACACAGGCGCAGATCGCCTCGGTCACGCCTTTGACATCCGCACCGGGCACGAAAACCGTTGCCAGCATGGAGATCCGGCGCAGCTGATCCAGCTCGTTCGCGACCGCCTGCCTACCGCCGGGATACATCACCTTCACCGCGACCGGCGTACCGTCGCGCCATACCGCGCGATGCACCTGGCCGAGCGAGGCCGCGGCCGCGCGCCGATCGTCGAATTCCCGGAAATGCCAACGCCAGTTCTCCCCCATGCTGGCTTCCATCGCCGCGTGCACGGAGCGAGGGAGCATCGCGGGCGCGGAATCCTGTAGCCGACTCAGCGCGATCTTGTACGGCGCGGCGAGATCCGGCGGCAGTGCGAGTTCGTAAATGGCAAGCAGCTGACCGAGTTTGGCGGCACAGCCCTTCAGCTCGCCGAGTACCTCGAACATGTGCTGTGCGGTGCGCATCTGGATTTCGCGATTGACCTCACCGGCTGGTCGGCCCAGCGCGCGCTTACCAACGCCCGCGGCCTGCCTGCCCGCGAAAGCGACCGGCAGCGCCGCTAATTTCGCATTGCGAACCGCCGTGCGAACAGGAGGTTTACCATTCGACCTCATCGCGAAAATGCGTGCACGTCTAGTCGTCGAACTCTCGGCCGATCGACCCTCGCCACGCGGAATTGTCATGACTCACCTCACACTGCACGCTGACAAGTGTTACACAGGTGCAGTCTCGCACAGGAGCGCATAGACTGTCTGGGACGTATCGGAACCGAGTCGAAAGGTGGCATCTCGATGGGATCCCAAACGGTAGTCGCCGACGTTGCCGATGAGCTGGCACGCCGGGTTGCCGCGGGGGAATATCAGCCGGGGGAGTTGATGCCGTCGGTCCGTCAGGTCGCGGAAGAGTTCGATATGAACCGCGCGACCGCGCAGTTGACCCTCGGTCGGCTGGAATCGTACGGATTCGTCGAGGCGCGACGCGGCAAGGGGTTCACGATCCGCGATGTCCGTGAGGCGGGTGGCATCGACGTGTATCGGCACCTGTTCCGGTTCTCGGTTCCGATGCCGGATGTGGCGATCGAGATGTTCCACGACATCGTCGAGGTGGAGCGCGGCATCGTCATGGAGGCGCTGCTCGCCTACACCAGCAGTGAGCAGGAGATCGACCCGGCCGAACTCAAGGCCGCGATCGACGAACTGGAATCGCTTGCCCGACAGGATGTTCCCGACTTCCGACAGATCCTTGCCATCGAGGTCGGCCTGGTCCGCCGACTGCTCACCGCACTCGGGCTGAGCATGCAGCGCGCGATCATGAACTCCATCGGCGAGATGGTGCTCGAGGTACCCGAGGCCGTCGAGGCCTTCTTCGCGGGTGCGGCGGATCTGCATGTTTTGGTATGGCGTGCGCTGGTCGCGGTGTGGGATTCCGGTTCCGGCCCGTCCGATGCGCAACTCGCGCTGTTCGAGGATTTGTTCGGGCTGTATCACGACAAGGTGATCGCCCGATTCGAGGAATTGCTCGATGTCGGGGCCGAGGGCCACGAGGATGCGGAGCACGCGGCGACTGCGTGACCGCCGTAGATGCTTCGGAATCCACTGTCTCGGTCATCGCCGGCTCCCCCGTCGCTCAAATCCGCTCGGGGGCTGCGGAGTTGTGATCGTCAGGCAGGATCGCGACGGTGGACCGTCTGTCTGAGACCGTACTGGCGTGTCCAGAACTGGCCATGCTCAGGTCAGGTCTTTGGTGGCATCGTCGGGATCTGCGCTCGAAAAACCAGGAGTTCTCTGTGACCTCGGTACCAATCCTGCCGCGCCGCTGGACCATTGCGGATATCGCGGATCAATCCGGCAAGACCGTCGTGGTCACCGGTGCCAATAGCGGCCTAGGCCTGCGCACCGCCGAGGCATTGGCGGGCAAAGGCGCGCGCGTGCTGCTGGCCTGCCGCAATCCGCAGAAGGCCGCGACGGCACTGGATGCGGTCACCACGGTGGCCACCGGGCCCGAACCCGAAGTGCTGCAGCTGGATCTGGCCGATCTGGCCTCGGTCGCGCGGGCGGCCGCGCAGATCAACGACACCATCGATCGGATCGATCTGCTGATCAACAATGCGGGCGTGATGGCGGTGCCGCGCGCACGCACGGTCGACGGATTCGACGCCCAATTCGGCACGAATCACCTCGGGCACTTCGCATTCACCGCCGGCGTACTGCCCGCACTCCTGCGCGCCGAACGGCCGCGCGTGGTGACCGTTTCGTCGGTGGCCGCGTGGGTCGGCGTGATCAATTGGCTCGACCCGAATTGGCAGCGGCTCTATCTGCGTTGGCCGGCCTACAGTCAGTCCAAACTGGCGAATCTACTGTTCACCGCCGAACTCGAGCGCCGGGCCAGCGCGGCCGGTTCCGGCCTGCGCGCGGTGGCCGCGCATCCCGGAGTGTCGGCGACCCATCTCTACGACCGCGACGGTGAGAAGGGTGTGGGCGGCGTCTTGGCGGCGATCCCGCAGGCGATCCTGTTCGCGCTGGCCCAGTCCGATCACATGGGCGCATTGCCGCAGCTGTACGCCGCCACGGTTCCGGAGATACGCGGAAACTCCTATGTGGGACCAGGTTTCGAGTTCGCCGGATATCCGCGGCGGACACTGCGCAATCCGCTTGCCTACCGTCGCTCGACCGCGCGCAAACTGTGGCAGCTCAGCGAGCAGTTGACCGGTGTGCGTTACGACTTCTCACTGAGCTAGTGCCCCGTCCGGATAGGTTGCCCCGCATAAGGTCCGGCTCGCTCGCCGAGCGCAGTCGAAACGATGCACGACACGCCCAGCGGCACCGCCATATGACTGCGCTCGACGGATCTCGATTACCTCAGACCTAGCTGGACGCGGCACTGGCTTGATATCAACGCGGTGCCGCGGCGAAGGCGGCGAGGACCAGCGAGCTCACGATCGCGACGGCAAGTACGGCCAGCACCACCAGATTTCGCCGTTGCGGCAGATCGGCATGTACCAGATTCGGACATTCCGGCTCATTATGTCCGCGACTTCCGCACCGAGGGTTGGTGCAGGGATACATGCCGACCTCCCAAGACTGACGCGAGCGCTCGCACCGTAGCAATGCGAATCATCTGTATACCGCGTGCGCCGACGAACGGCTACCCAGCCACGGGAGGACGAAAACGCCGCCCCGAACGGTCGGGGCGGCGTCGAAGAGCCTGTTACAGGGCGCTATTGAGCTTGTTCAGGCGGTCGCAAGCCTCCACGTATTCGTTGATCAGCCGGGCGATCACGTCGGCGGAGCGCTCCACCTTGTTCATCATGCCGACGACCTGACCGACCGGATTGAAGTTCACGTCCTTGGCAGCCTCCGGATAGCGGTGCCCGCGCTTGACGCCGTCGAGGGCCACCATCATCTGCAGCGGCATGGGCAGCGGATCCGGATTCTCCGGCGCCTCCCAGGCCTCGGTCCAGTCGTTCTTCAGCATGCGGCACGGCTTACCGGTCCAGGACCGCGAGCGCACGGTGTCCTGGCTGGTGGCGTCGATGTAGGTCTGCATCTGTGCGGGTGGCACATTCGCCTCCTCGACGGTCAGCCACAGCGAGCCGGTCCACGCACCCGCCGCACCCATCGCCATGGCCGCGGCGACCTGACGACCGTTGCCGATACCGCCGGCGGCCAGCAGCGGCATATCGCCGATGGCATCGACCACCTGCGGCCACAGCACCATCGAGGAGATCTCACCGCAATGCCCGCCGCCCTCGGTGCCCTGGCAGACAACGAAATCCAGGCCCGCGCGCTTGTGGTTGAGCGCATGCTTCACCGAACCGCACAGTGCGCCGATGAGCCGTCCGGAGCCCTGGATCTGCTCGACCACATCCGGCGGCGGGGTGCCGAGGGCATTGGCGACCAGCTTGGCCTTGGGATGGCGCAGGATCACCTCGATCTGTGGTGCGACAGTGGTCGCGGTCCAGCCGAGAAGTTGGTTGTGGCGCTCCCCGTCGGGCAGATGCGGGACATTGTGGTCGTTGAGAAGCTTCTCCGCGAAGTCCCGGTGCCCCTGCGGAACCAGTTCCGCCAGTTTGGCTTCCAGCTCTTCGGGGGTCAGGTCATCGATGCCCTTGCCCTCGTACTTCGACGGGATGACGAGGTCGACGCCGTACACGCCGTGCACATGGTCGTCGAGCCAGGCCAGTTCGACTTCCAATTCCTCGGCGGTGAAGCCCACCGCACCGAGCACGCCGAGTCCGCCGGCATTGCTGACCGCGGCCGCCACATCTCGGCAATGGGTGAAGGCGAAGATGGGGAATTCGATCCCCAGCCGGTCGCAGATTTCGGTACGCATGGCGTGCTGGTCTCCCTACTTGCTCAGCAGCCGGATCACAACGGCTGACGAGTGCTGGAACGGGTTGCATATTTGGTCACCGGCCCGCGCTGCCGATTCGGCCGACTGCCGCAGATATCGCCATGACGCGGCGGTGGCTTCGTCGACAGGCGCGGACGCCTGACATCGAATGTAACACGTTCTAGTTTTCTCGGGGTAGCCGTTCCGCCCGACCGGATCAGAGTTCGGCGGTGACGAGCCGGTAGCCCAGGTCGAGGTGGGATTTGTCGAGCAGCTCGGCATACCGGGTGGACCACGCGTCGGTGGCGAGATCGGCGCGGAGTCGGTTCAGTCCGTCCCGTAGTAGTGCTGCCGGTGTCATCGCCAGCATCGACATTCCCGCGCGCACGGTTTCTTCCAGATACGCCTCGGGTCGCCGCCAGTACGCGCCGCCGAAACCGTCGACGCAGTCGTGCGGGACCGGGATCGGGGTGATCGATGCGTCACCGAGGAGGTCGGTGAGGCGCGGGAGTGGGACGGCCAGGCGCGCATCGGTATCGGCCGCGGCGGGCAGATAGTCACGGACCAGCCAGAATTCGCGGTAGACGGTGTGGTCCCAGGTGAGGATGACGATGCGGCGGCGCGCGATCCGTTTCAGCTCGGCGATGCCGCGATCGAGGTCGGTCCAGTGGTGCACGGTCAGGATGGCCAGGGCCGCGTCGACGGCATCGGCGTGGATCGGCAGCTGTTCGGCGACCGCCTGTACCGCGGGTGCGGCGGCGGGTGGACGTTGCGCGATCATCACCTCGCTCGGCTCGACCGCGATCACGGTGCCGGTCGGTTCGTAGGATCCGCTGCCCGCACCGATATTGGCGATCGAGACCATGCCACCTACCGCGTCATCGATGACCGCGGCGATACGGGGATCCGGTTGCCTGGTCCGCGCGTAGGTCTGCCCGGTGTGGTTGTAAAGAGTCATCATCGCCCCCGTCGCCTGCTTCAGCTTATCGACTGGCGACGTGGGCGATTCGACGGTCAGCAGGCTGACTGTTCCAGTTCGGCCAGCGAATTCTCCAGGTGGTCGAGCAGGCTCTGCAGTCGCGGCACGCTGCGGCGGCAGCCCACGAGCCCGAAGTCCAGACTGTCGACATTGGTGGTGAGGGTGATATTGACGGCCTGCCCGTCGAACGGAATCGACATCGGGTACGAGGCGTCCAGACGGGCGCCGTTCCAGTACTGCGGTTCCTTCGGGCCCGGGACGTTCGAGATGACGATATTGAACGGCGGATTCGTGAACGACAGCATGCGGGGCAGCAGGGTCAGGGCCAGCGGGCTGAGCATCAACCCGGATAGCGCCATGGTCTGGATGGGCGAGAGCGAGTTGTAGACCTCTTTGCTGCGGCGCATCGATTCGCTCACCACGCGCAGCCGTTCGATCGGATCGGCGATATCGGTGCCGAGATTGCACAGGATCGCACCGACCTTCACGCCACTGGCTTCGGCATCGTCCTCATCGGCCCGCAGCGAGACCGGAACCATGGCGATCAACGGCTTATCGGGCAGCGCATTCTGTTCGATCAGATACGCGCGCAACGCACCGGCCGACATCGCGAGCACCACATCGTTGACGGTCGTGCCGGTCGCCTTCTTGACCTGCTTGACCCGCTCCAGCGGCCAGGACCGGACCGCGCACCGGCGGGCGCCGCCGATCGGCACATTGAACATCGAGCGCGGCGCCTCGAAGGGCATGGTCAACTGTTGCTGCACCAATGCGGCGCGCGCGACCCGCAGCGCGGCGGGCCCGGAATTGGCCGCCGACAAGAGATTTCGCGCGAGCCCGCCCAGCAGCGAGCCCGACGGCTCGGTCTTGCGCTTGGACCGAGGCAGGTTCCACGGCACGCGTGTTTCGCTCGCCGTGGGATCGTTGGTGAGCGTTCGTTGCAGCACTCGCTGCGCGGTGACGCCATCGATCAGCGCGTGATGCATCTTCGAGTACAGCGCGAAGCGGCCGTCGTTCAAGCCCTCCACCACGTGGATTTCCCATAGCGGACGGTGCCGGTCGAGCAGGGTGCTGTGCAGGTCGGAGGCGAGTTCGAGCAGTTGAGCGAAGCTGCCGGGACTCGGCAGCGCCGATCGACGCAGATGGTAGCCGAGTTCGACGTTCTCGTCCTGGGTCCACGCCAGCTGCGGTGCGCCGAGCCAGGTTGCCGGGCGCTTGCGGAAGGTTGGGTGGAATTCGTTGTCCGCCAACAACTTCTCGTGGGTCAGCCGCGCGAAATCGGGCCCGGCGTCCTCCGGTGCCTCGAATAGTTGTAGCGAACCGACGTGCATCGGATGCTCGCGAGATTCGGCGAGCAGAAATACGGCATCGATCGGAGAAATGAGCTCCATGGTCTGTCGCCCCCTGACGACGGTGTGGTGCTGAGGTCTTGGTGAAAAAGGAAACGACCACGATGTCGATAAGGGCCCGCACAGCCATGTCCCCTGCGCGGTGTCCCCAACCTTACTGAAAGGTGCGGATTCGCGTTCGCCGAATCAGCGATCCTTGACCAGGAGCAAGTACGCCTGGCGGCCCCGCTCGCCGGGATCCGGTTCCCGGACCAACCGGGCGATCGGCGTGAAACCGGCCTGCTCGGCCAGCGTGGCGAGCCGATCCGGTGACCATCGGTAGGCGGTAATCACCTTGTGGTCGAACGGTTCCGGATCCTGGGCATCGGGTGCCTGGAAGAACGCGAGCAATGCGTGCCCTCCCGACTCGAGTACCCGATGAAACTCCGCCAACACAGCGGGCATTCGTTCGGGCGGCAGATGGATGATCGAGTACCACACGAGAATTCCCGCGAGAGTGGCGTCATCGATATCGAGGTGCTCGAGCGAGCCCTCCTCGAAGTCGAGTGTCGGATACTGAGCCCGCGCCAATTCGAGCAGCCGCGGTGACAGGTCGATCCCGAAGACATCCAGGCCGAGCCCGGACAGGTGCGCGGTCATTCGGCCTTCACCGCACCCGAGGTCGGCCACTCGACCGTTGTGCACCAGTTCCGCGAATACGCCGAGCATGGCGCGGTCGAACGGCTGTGTTGCCAGATGATCTTCGGCGAATTCGGCGTAGCGGATCGCGTTCTCGTCATAGGCGGCGCGGGTGTGCGCCACGTCCGCGGGATCGGTTCGACTGTTCGCTGTCACCCGGACATCATGCCCTCCTGTCACCTTCATCGAGTCGCGCCGCGACGCTGAATTTCATCGCCGAGCCCCTGGGGGATCAAGCCGATGGCCAGGAGGGCCTTGCTGATCCATTGGCTGTTCGGCCGCCGCCACTCGGGAATCTGCTCGGCGCTGCGGCGCGAACGCTTGCGGCCGAGTTGGATGCGGGCTCGGCGGCAGCCGGGTTCACCGATCTGCGGGCCGCGCATGCGCTGGTGTTCCAGGTTCGATCCCGAAGGCGTGACTGATCGATCTCGCCGGTCGGGTGGGTCGGCGGCGCCGGTCTGGCCTTCAGCGCGCGCCGGATGCTCAGGACTGGGCAACCGGCGTCGCGGCCGGTTCCTCTGCGGTGCGGGGGCGGGCGGTGCCGAGGATCGAGCCGAGGATGACCAGTGGGAAGCCGATGCCCGTGCCGATGGTCAGCGGTTCGTCCAGCAGGGTGACGCCGAGCAGGATGGCCACCGCGGGATTGATGTAGGTGATGACCGTGGCGCGGGCCGGGCCGACCTCGCTGATCAGCGCGAAGAACACCAGGAAAGCCGCGGCCGTGCAGATTGCGGCCAGCCCGAACACCGACCACGACGCGTCGGCGGTGAAATGTGTCGGCCGGCGGAGTGCGGCCAACGGTGTGTAGATCACCGCGGCCAGAATCAGTGACCCGGTGACAACACCGAGCGGTGGCAGATCAGCGAGTGCGCGGTTGATGATGATCGGGCCGATGGCGTAACCGATGGTGGTCAGCCCGATGGCGCCGATGGCGGCGGGCTGTGTCAGATCGATATCGAAGCCGACCAGCGCGGCGACCCCCGCGAATCCGATGATCAGGCCGGTAGTACGGCGCGCGTCGAAGCGATCGTGTGCGAAGGAGTACCTGGGCCACACTTTTGCGCCGAGACCCTGAATCGGTTTGGACAGGATCACCACTCCGACCAGCGGAACCGCGGCGATCAGCAGCCCGACGGTCGAGCTGTTCAACGTGGTTTCCGCGTATCCGATCAGAAACCAGGGTCCGGTGATCTCGACCAGCGTGTACAGCAGCAGCGGGCGCCAACGCCGGAACACCGGGGCGAGTGTCTTGGTGTATAGCGCGATCGGCAGCAGGATCAGCGCGCCCAGGAAGGTCCGGCCGAATGCCACCGCGATCGGGTCGAAATCCTCGACCGCGATCCGGATCATCGCGTAGGGCACGCCCCAGATGACGCCCATCGCCAAGAACAGCACCCACCCGCGCTGCGTCATCGTTTCACCATCTCGCCCCTGCTCGCTTCCGATCGAATCGGAGCCTATACGAATACATCCCATCACGGGATGGTTGGAGCGAGCGATGAATTCGGCGATCAGGTCTCGGACGTCGGCGTAGGCCCGCGACGGTGCCGGCCGTGCGCGCTATCGCCGTTGCGGATCTGCGCTCCTGACCGGATCAGGAGTGACTCGACCCGCCGGCGGTGGTGGTCGGTGCCGTGGATTGCGTTGTGGTGGTGGGTTCGGTGGTGGTCGGCTTCGGGGGTTGGGTGGTCGTGGTGGTCGAAGCCGGTGGTGTCGTCACCGCCGGTGTGCTCGGCGGCGGCGCGGTGGTGGTCGTGGTCGTGGTCGTCGGCTTGCTGTTGACTTCCGTCTTCGCGGGGGCGGTGGTGGTGGTCGGTGACGTGGTCGCGGTGGTGGTCTTGCTCGGCTCGGGCGTCTTGGTCGTCGAGGTCGCTGCCTGGTAGGCGGCGGCGAGATCGGCCGACTCCGGCTTGGCGGTCGGGTCGACCGGCTGACCCGCCTGGGCCTGCTTCGCCAGATGGGTGAGCCAGGCCGCCGCGTACTCGGCGGATGTCAGCGGCTTACCGTTGTTAGGGTCGGCATCGCGCCAGTAGTCGAAGTGGTGACCGGTCGCATTGGGGCCGAGTGTCTGCTGGTAGGGGTCGCTCATGATCACCGGGATGGTGTTCTGGTTCGTCACGATGAGACCGATGATTTCGTTGAACACCTTCTGCGGCAGATAGGCCAGCGGCGACATCTGATTGGTCGAGATCGCTTCCGCCTTGGCCGGAGTCTGCGACGCCTGTCCCGGCTTGTATTCCGGATCCGAAACCCTCAGCAGCACTTGCAGAAACGTCTCATCGCTCTGCATCCAGTTCGGCTGCGACTGGATGTCCGCGAATGCCGCCAACGCGATTCGGCCGAGGACAACGGCGACGTCCTGTCCGGTCGCGGGGGTGAGCCCGTCGCGTTCCAGTGCATCGACATTCAACTGCCGACCCACATTCACCACCAACTGCAGCAGTGAAATGTTCTGCGGCGCCGAGCACGTGAGGTCGCCATCGGAGCAGAAAGACGCGATCTTGCCGTTCAGCGCACCGAAGTCACCGCTGGTGCCGGGCAGTGCGCCCTGGCCCGACGTGGCTTTCGTGCCGTTCTGATACTTCTGGTCGAACCCGTCGGGGTTGCTGTACGGATCCTTCGAACCCGGGAACGGACCGTCGCCCGCCGAACGTCCGGCATCGGCGAGGATGACGACACCGACGACATCGGCCGGATCGACGATGCCGTAGCCACCATCCTGGTCGGCGCTCTGATGCCCGATCGTCATGGCGACGCGGCGCACCACATCGGCGCCCTCGCTGTAGCCGACGATCGAGAACTTGGTGTCCGGGCAGGCCTGTGAGATTTCCCGCATCACCTGTTCGGTATTCGCGACACCCGCGTTGACGGCGTCCTCGTAGGTGTCCATATTCGCCGGATAGGCGATGTAGACGGCGGCATACGAGCCGGGATCGACATCGTCGGCCGGTGCGTTGACGACCGGATCGACCCATTGGCTGCTGTGATCACCGGACAGCGCGGCGGGCAACGCGTTGCCATTGGCATCGACCAGCATCTTCGTGGTCGCGGCGTCCGGCGTATCCCGACGCCCGGCGACCGAAATGGTCACCATGTCGTGACACTCCGTGACCGACGCCCGCAGACGCGTATCGACGGTTTCGTGCGTCGATGTGAGCGCCACCGAAGCGGCGACAATCGCCGCCACACCCAATGACGCGGGCGCGACGATGGCCGAAGCCATGCGATGGCGCGCGAAGAACTCCCGAAGAGCCATGTCCCGTTCCCCAATCCAAAACCGACAAGTGGACGGACAGGCCCCCCGACAGGCCGTGTGTCTTGAAGGACGTCGGACTCGAGGGCCGAATCGTTACCGCGGGCCGAAAAAAAGTTACGCTCGAGCAAAGTTGTATGTCACTATTTGACGGCCCGCTTGATATAGATACGCCGGTTAACGGCATAATCGACGGGTGGTTCCTCGGTGTCAGCGCCGATCCGCTAACTCATCGGGCACCCTGGGTTTCGCACTTTCCGGGGCCCAGCACCAGCTGTCCTTTCTGGGCTGCTCATCGCATGAAATGGACCGTCGGTTCCGGCAATAGCGCGCGCCAATTCGTCGGGGTGTGTCAGTTGTGGATGATGGGCGGCTCCGTCGATGGTGCTGAATTCCATTCGGGGCGAGAGTGATTCGAGCGAGGCCGGATCGAGCGGGTCCGCACTTCCGGTGATCACGTGGACCGGTCCGGGATATTGCGCGAGCTTAGCGGCGAGTTCGCTGCGCCAGCGTGCGTTCGTCGTTGCGGCGAACAGTGTGGCGACGTTGGCGGCGACCTTCGCGCGACGCAGATCCTGGACGCTCGATTGCAGAACAGCCGCGTGGTCGGTCGAGCCGGTGAGTTCGCCGGACAAGGCCTCCGGGCTCATCCGCCGCAGATACCACCGGGTCAGGGGTGTGGCCCGTGCTGAAAGCCCGGCGCTCGGCTGGAGAAAGAACGGGGCGACCAGCGTGATCGATCCCACCTTGTCCGGATGCTCGGCCGCGGCCTCGACCACCGCGGCGGCGCCGATGGAGTGCCCCACCAGGTGCGCGCCGGGTGATCGTTCGAGCAGTGCCGTGAGCCATGCGTGCCAGTCGCCTCGACCGCCCGCGGACATCCCGAGACCGGGCGAGTCCAGCACTTGGGCGTGGCCGACGGCCGCCGCGACCGGAGCCCAGGTGTCGGCATCGACCGGCAGGCCGGGCAGTATCACGGTGGGCGCGTCGGGCTCGCCGATCCGGAACGTACGGACACCGGCGTATTCGTCGAAAGTCCTTGCGGCACTGCCGGTTGGCGCAGTCCCGAACCGATGTGCGGCGAGATGGTCGGCCCATCGCAGGATCGTGCGTGTGGTGTCGGGCATATCGAGGCCGTGCCTGCGGGCGAGTTCGTGTGCCGAGTCCGTGGGGTACCGGTCGGTGGACAGGAAGGTCAGCGTCTCCGGGTCGGCTTTCGTCAACGACTGCGGTAGGCGCTGCACCAGCGCGACCGGGATGCGTGTGCGCGGCACCGGCACTCGATAGTGCCGCCCGACCTGCGACAGCAGAGTCGGGAGAGCGGGTGTGGCGTCGTCGAGTACCCAGTACGCCGCGGCGGCGGTGGCCGGATCGGTTGGCAGCAGGGTCATGAAGCGGGTCAGGTAGTCGACCGGGATCACCGGCACGAAGGTGCGAGAGTTGCCCGGCAGTGCCGCCGCCGTGCCTTGCCAAATCTCTTTCAAGCTGGTCGCGAGGCCCAGTTGCTGATCGGATTCGCCGGTGTCGCTCGGCCCGATGACGGTGGGCGGGTTGACGATCGACCACGGCACGCCGAATTCATCGGCGGCGGCCTGGAATACCGCATCGCTTTCCACCTTCGACGCCTCATAAGCGCCCAGTAGGCGATGGGTTCGTGCCACCCGCTCCGGGCTCCACGGAACGGCGGTCGGGTCCTGACCGCCGACGCGGTATCCGGAGACATATACGAGCCGGGACAGCTGTGGCAGTCGCGCGGCGAAGGCCACCACCGAGCGGACGCTGTCGACATTGCCGTGCCGCGCCTCGTCCTTCGTCATCCCGAAACGGTAGGCACCGGCGCAGTTGTAGATCTCGGTGACGTCCGCCCACGCCGAATCCTCGCCCTGGACAAAGGGATCGGCGTCGAAGTCGACAATCAGCTCGGCCGCGGCCGTCCGGCGCCCGTGATCGGCCAACCATGCGGCAAGCCGCGTGAACGATTCTCTGCTGCGCACCGCGGCGGTGACGCGGACTCCGGCCTGCTCCAAGGTCAGGATCAAATTACGACCGATAAAGCCGGTGGCGCCGAATACCAGCGCGTGGCGGGTGGTCATCACGCCACCGCCCCCGGCTGGTCGAGCAGGGCCGCCAACAGCCGTGCCGTGCTGTGCAACGGCTCCACATCACGTTTGGCGCGCGCCACGATCACCGCACCCTCGACCGCACTGACCGTCGCCGTGGCCAGCGTGCCCGCGGCCGCCTCCGAACGCCCTGCCGCGACCAGGTATTCACGCACCGGCTCGATCCACGATTCGAACGCCGCCGCACACGCGGCCCGCAGTCGTTCGCTGTGCGCGCCCATCTCCAACGTGACCACCGAAACCGGGCAACCGAGTTGAAAATCGCTGTCCGCGACCAGCCCGGCCAGCACCTCCACAACCCGCCGAATTACTTCCCCCGGCGACGCCCCGGCCCCGGCCGTCTCGTCCAGCAAGCTCCGGAACCGCTCGGCCGCCAACTCGATCGCCTTCTCCCCGAGCTGCTCCTTCCCCTCCGGAAAGTGGAAGTACAACGACCCTTTCGGCGCCCCCGCATGGTCCACAACGGTGTTCAGCCCCGTACCGCTATAACCCCGAGCCTGGATCAACTCCAGCATCGACTCCACCAACTGCCCACTCGTCTGAGCACCCTTGGACGTAACCATGAAGCCAGAATAGACCGGTCTATAGATTTTGCAACCGCGCGTGAACCGTCCTCGTCAACCGCCGCACCGATGTCATGACGAGCCCTGAAGCGGCCGTCCAGCTCCCTGGACCACGATCTCGGGTCAGGCTCGCGCGCTGTCCTCGGAGAGAACCGGCTCTTCATGCGGCCGAATCGGTTCGGATGTGGCGACCTGCCGCGGCAGCAGAAAGGGCGTGGCGAGCAGGAGAACTCCGGCCAGCGCAATGGCCGCACGCGGGCTGGTGAGTTGTGCCAGCAGACCCCATGTCACGGTGATTGCCGCGATGCTGATGCTGCTGGTGATCGACCACGCGGCGAGGACCCGGGCGTGGCGATCGGTTTCGGTGTTGTTCAACCGATAAGCGGCGAAGACGGCGTTGAAAATGCTGATGCAGATGATGAGCCCGAATTCGGTGACCATCACGATCACCAGCCCCGCCGGGCCCGGCCGGATGAACGCCAGTCCGAGCGGCCAGCAGGCACGTAGCGTGCCGAAAACCCGCAGCACCGTCTGTTCGCCGCAGCGGGAAGCGATGGGGCGAGCGAGTCGTGACCCGATCAGGCCACCGATACACGGAACAGCGAAGGCCAGCCCGTACTCCCAGACCGGGAAATGCAGGTGCGCGAGCATCAGCACCGACAACAGCGGCTCCCCGGCCATGATCAGCCCGTTGACCAGCATCGTGTTGACGAAGAACCGACGCAGCGTGTGGTGGGTGAGGATGTAGCGCCACCCCTCGACGATTTCGCTCGACCGGCGCGTTCGGGTCTTCCGCAGCGGCGGTGGCTGCTCGGGTTCCCTGATCGCGATGATGCCGAGCGCCGAGAGCAGGTAGCTCACCGCATCGATGACAACGGTGGTCACCGGACCGAGCAGCCCGATAGCCGCACCGCCCACCGGCGGTCCGATGACCGTGGCCGACCAGGTAGTGGACTCGAAACGACTGGTGGCCATGAGAAGTCCGTCGGCAGGGACGACGGTCTCGAGGTACGCGCCACTGGCGGCGGTGAACGCGATCTTCGCTGCCGCGGTGACGATCGAGACCACCAAGAGCTGCGCAAAGGACAATCCACCCAGGCAGTAGGCGAGCGGTACGGATGCCAGCGCCGCGAAGCGGGTCAGGTCCGTGGCGATCATGACCGGCCGCTTGGTACGAAACTCCATCCATGGCCCGAGCGGAACCGCCAGCAGTGCGCCGATCGCCAGCCCGGATGCCGACAAGGCCGCCACTTCCGCCGAACTGGCATTCAGAACGGTGATGGCGACAACCGAAAATGCTCCGAACCCGAGTCCGGTCCCGTAGGCGCTGACCGCGTAGGCGGCCCACAACCACCCGAACGTCCGACCCGGTTTCGCGCTCCGCCACATATTCCGCACTCCCTCTGCTGTCAGGGAGATTGAAGCCAATCGATGGGTGTTGCCACCAACAACGAATCGAGCGGAGTGTCACAACTTTTCGTTGTGGGAGTAGGTTTCGCTCGTGGATCTCGATGCGGTTCGTACCTTCGTCGCGGTTGCCGAGACCGGGCAATTCCAAGCCGCTGCCGACGATCTGCGAATCACCCAGCAGGCCGCGTCGAAACGAGTGGCCACGCTGGAGCGAGAACTCGGAGTTCAGCTTTTCGCGCGGATCGCCAGGGGGGTGCGGCTCACCGTCGACGGGCAAGCATTGCTACCGCATGCCCGCGAACTACTCCGTGCCGCCGAACGCGCGACCGCGGCCGTGACTCCGGGGCGCAGGGCCCTGCGGATCGACGTCGTGGCCCGCAGGATTGCGCCCTCCACCATCCTGCACGCCTTCTACCAGCAAGATCCCGATATAGAGCTCGATGTCGTCACCCTGACCAACTTCGACGCGGAGTCAGCGCTGGCCGAAATCAGTGCGGGCAGCATCGACGCCACCTTCAGATCCCTACGCCACCTCGAGGTCCCGAGCGGACTCCGGGCATCCCGTGTCATCGACGACCGACACGAACTGCTCGTCGGTCCGCGGCATCCACTGGCGAACGCCAAGACGGTGACGCCGGCCGAACTCACCGATCACCCGATCTGGATGCTCGGCATGTCCGACGCCGAACCAGTCGGCTACTACAACGATTTGGCGACCGCGTTCGGACTGAACATCGTCACGATCGGCCCGAGCTTCGGCATCGAAGCGCTCCTCGCCGAACTCGCGGATTCCACCCGACTCGCCACTTTCGTCGGCGAAGGTTCCCGATACCTCTGGCCGGAAAGCTACGACCTGCGCCGCATCCCCGTCGTCGACCCGACGCCGGTCTACCCACTTTCGGTGATCTGGCGAGCGGACAATGCGCATCCGGTCCTCGCAAACTTCCTCGAGTACCTGCACACCAGATACAAGTCGACTTTCGACCACAACGTATGGACCCCGGACTGGGCGCCCTATCCGAAGAAGTCGCACAGGTGAGCTGCGACGAGATCGGGCTGTTCCTCGGCGAGATAGTGGCCGCTGTCGGGGATTTCGATGGCGTGCACGTCGGTTGCTCGCTCGGCGAGACTGTCGAGGATGTCGGTATGGCCCGGAAAGTACAGTGCGGCAACGGGTATCGTCAGTTTCGGGTACGCTCGGCCGTCCTCGATGTCCTGGGTGAAACTCTGATACCAGCCGTTGGCGGCGCGGATCGACTCGGGACGGGAATAGGCGCGTGCGTACACCGCACGGGAGTGTTCATCGATGGCGTCGGGATTGCGCAGATTGCGATGGCACAGGTAGTCGACCAGGTGCCTGCCGCGTCCGGTCAGGAGCTGTTCGGGTAGTTCGGCGACCTGATTGAAGGCGAACCACCATCGCTGCCGGGCCCGTTCCGCGGGGCCGGGCAGCAGGCGGAAGTCGTAGAGCCGATCGTCGGGATGCGGCTCCTCCAGCAGCGCCAGCCTGCGCACGGTCTCCGGATGGTTGGCGGCGAGGCTGAAGGCCACCATCGAGCCGATGTCGTGCCCCGCGACGTCGACCGTCGAGTAGCCGAGATGCCGGACCAGTTGGTGGATATCCTCGGCCATCGTCTTCTTGTCGTAACCGTGGTCCGGAGTATCCGAGGAGCCCATACCGCGCAGGTCGACGGCGATGACCCGGTGCCGGCGCGCGAGCAGCGGCATGATCTTGCGTGCCTGCCACCAGGTTTGCGGCCATCCCGGCAGAAGTAACACCGGCGAGCCCGTCCCGCCCGCGACGTAGTGCAGCCGAATGCCGTTGATCTGGGCATGGTGGCTGCGGAAGTCTCCCGAGAGTGACTGTGCCAGTTGTGTATCCGTGACTTCGTCGGTCATGTGAACCACTTTAACCGGTTCCGTTCGAACCGGTCGAAGTGGTTCCATACACTGGGCGCGTGCCGCTATTTCGTGAAGGATCCGGTCGAATCTGCCTCGATTACGTGCGGACGCTGCGCCACCGCGGCTCGCCCGCCGAGGCCGAGGAGTTGACCGATCCGGCGGCGCTGACGGCATGGGTTGCGCAATTCGGCCCCTGGGACCGGGTCGCCGCGACACCTGACATTCGCGCCGTCGAGTCCGCGCGAACATTGCGGGAGGCCATCTTTCGGGTGGTCGACCTGGCCCGCACAACCAAGGGCCCGGTACATCCGTCCGACCGGGACCGAGCCGTCATCAACAAGGCCGCCGGCCAACATGTTCCGATCCCGAGTCTCGACCGGCGCGGGGAATTGCAGTGGACCGCGCCCGACCCGATTGCGGCGGTCCTGGCGACAGTCGCCAGGGACGCACTGGATCTGGTCACCTCGCCGACCGCCGCCCGAATACGGCGGTGCGCGGGCGAAAGCTGCCAGGCCTACTTCGTCGACCTGTCCCGCCCGGGAATCCGGCGCTGGTGCTCGATGGATACCTGCGGCAATCGCGCCAAGAAGCGAAACCTGCGGGCCCGGGAGATGTCGGCGTAGCAAGCGGCACCGCTATGGCCCAACCGAATTCGGGGCTATGGCACCGCTGGATCGTAGCGGGTGGCCACATTTCCGGTTGACAGGTAGCGCAGAGTGGATTGTCGTGGGACGCAACCGACCTCAGTCGGCTACCGGACGACCGAATACGGGGCGAACCTCTGTGTCGATGCCGGCAATGGCCTGGCCGACCTCCTGCATATGGACGCCGCAGGCGGCCGCGCCGAGCTGGCGTTCGTCGAACTCGCCCACAGCATCACCACCGGCGAGGCTGCCTACCCGCGCCGCTATGGGCAGGACTTCTGGGCCGACCTGGCCGAATATCCGCGCCTGCGTGAGTCGTTCGACCGGCAGATGACGCACCGGTTGCGCGAGCAGATTCCGCGGATGACACGGTGACCGACGAACGCTGTCTTCTCGAATTCCAACTCGCCGCAGACCCGAGCCGATCCTGAGGCCGGTTCTCACCGCGATTCTCATGTAGGGTCTCAGCGCTGACTTCATCTGCTAACGCTGTGACCAGTGCTTCTTCATCTTGTCTCACTGCATGGTGATTTCTGTTGTCTCACGAAGCGCTTCATTTCCTATCCTCGCGTCGAAGGTTCGACTGTCCGCGCGGGGCGTGGTCGGTGAGATCGATGCACTCGAAACCGGTGTCCAAACGCGGTGCACCACAAGAGCAAGTCGGTGTCCCAGCCTTGAGAACTCAGCATCATCAGCGGATTGAGCGCTGGTCGGTGCAGCCGCTCAGTAGCGGACTTGCGGTAACGGTGTACCGCCGTGTCAGTCGCGGGTGGTATTCGAGCTCGATCACCAGCCGAAAGATGGTGCACACCGTCACGGCTGGCTCTGGTCGGTCGGTTCATGTAGAACGGACGCTGCCGACGATGCGGCGATCGAAATCGGCAAATAGCAAGCGCACCAACGCAAATCGCGATTGGCAGACACGGCACCTACCCGCCGCCGTATGGGCACCCGAACACCGCGCAGAACCGCTGCGGCGAAGTCGATCGCATCGCACGGGTCGGGCCCCATCTTCACCAGCTGAGCACTCGGCACCTACCAGCGACAGGGCATTCCGCGAACGTAGCTGGCACCCAATACCCTACGTCGCCGACGTCATCGCAGATGCGTGGGAGTCTCACGGGCGCTTTGTTGTACCATTGGCTGCCTTGATCGGGACACCTGGCGGTGTGGGTTGATCATCGCCGTTGGCTGCGGACCCAGTTCCGGACTCGCTGTTCGAGATGGGCGCTCAATCGGTCCGCGGCCGGCGATCGCGGGGTTAGTTCATCGAAACATTCGCATCCCTTACGAGCGATCAGCCGACCGATGTTGGTGGAACTGGTCGCAGGGAAGGCGAGGTTGCACTTGTTTTGCTGCAGTTCGCTGCCGAGGCCGAGAAACGCCCGTCCGACCCCGAGGCCGGGCGATGCCGCGTAGTTCTTCGCCTCGATGGCCGCGACCAGACCGCTCGCGCGCGGATGGACCCGGTGTACTCGACTTCGAGTCGCTTCATTGTGCGTGATGATCGCAACGTCGCATTCGTGTGCGACACCCGACGACCCCATCACCATCACCCCGAGGTGCAGTTCGAGTTTTCTTGTCGTTGTGGGAAACTCCACCACGACGAATGTGAAATCACGACTCCACAGGTTTCCAGGCCCGGTTCTGAACCTGAGTTGCGTTGTCACCGTACGCAAGTCATCGGTGATCATGGTCGTGCCGCCAGCCGCTCGCGCCGCCGCCACGCCGATCGCAAGCAACGCGGCCTCGTACAGGTCGGACTCGGCTGCATGACCGAGATAATCCGCCCGAAGTATGCCGATAGCGGCCTCGACATTGTCGATCAGCTCCTGCGCGGTCATGCTCATCTGGGTGCCCTTACCGCGTCCAACGCCTCGGTCAACTTCTGTGTCGCCGTGACCAACTCTTCGGTTTCAGCAAGATGCGTAGCGCTGAGGGATTCGGTCGATTCTGCGCTGACGGGATCGACAAAGGTGACCCTGATCTGGCCTTGATCCGCCGTATCGTCCGTGGAACCGAAGAACTGGAGGAGCACTTGTCGCGATTCCAGCATCGTCGCAGCGACCGTACGGAGCGCGTCGACGAGGATCGCGAGTTGCTCATCGGCCGAATAATTGCGGACGCTCACGTCGGTGCCACGCTTGAACGGCTCGATCCTGCCCTCGAAAGTGTCGAGCATCCAACCTCGGGCAGGAGCCGTTGGTTCCGATCGCGGAGCGCCCCGGCCGACCTCTGTCCTGATCTGCGCCGCCACTTCAGGTAGCCACTCGGAGATCAGGGACAGCAACCGCTCGTAGGCCTCGGCGCTTCCTTCCATCAGTCTCGCCCCCTGTCTATGTGTCGCAGGCGAGCATATCGTCCGGCCCAGAGTCCAGGAGCGGCACGTACGAGCCGGGAGGTACGTGCCAATATCGTTGCGCATGAACGCGGCTGGTTGCGAGCAGCCCCTCGGGCCGAACACTCCTGCACCCATCACCGCGTCCTATCCCCACTGCTTCGATGGATAGGCTGCCACGCCCACCGGTTGAAGACGGCCGAATCACGGGCAGTTCGATCACATCGGGTTGTCGTGCGCTCAATTCATCGTATTCTGTTGCCACCGTGCGACTTTGAGTCAGTCCTCGCAGAACCCCAGTGGCATATCGCCTGTACGGCAGAGTCCACGGTTCATCCAAGCGAGTGTGGATACTCGCTGCAGCCGTAGAGGGAGATCGGAGTCGTTCTCGTTCAGAAGGCCGGAACGGAAACCACTTTCAATGAAGCGTGTTGACCGCGCGGCACGCAACGAGATACGACAGACTCTGAGCAAAGAGCGTGGCGAACTTGACGCGCTACTGGCGGTGCCGCCCCCGGATGCCGACAATATGTGCTTCGAATGCGCGACTCCGATGTCCTGGCATGGCTTCGTTGGACAGGGCACCTCGCCCGTTACCAAGGACCGTGTCACGCCTGGCCGCGCTGGGCAAAGCACATTGACGGTGTGCGGCAGAAGTTTTGGGCCATGGCAGCAAAAGGTCGCGAGACGACGCTGGAACCTCCCAAACCGCATCCGATCGCGGTGCTCCCCTCAGGACTACCGATCAGCGAGGTCGTCGAACGCCTTACACAGATCCAGTCGGAGCATCCCAATGCCGAGGTTCGACGAGGATCGCGCAACAAGTGGGAAATCTGGCCTGCCGGCGCGGCAGCGCGTTGACCACTGCCAGCGCCTGGTCGAAGCGGGCGAGGCAGTGGTGCGTGCGCCCAGGTCCGCGACAGCAAGTCCTCCGGTCGAAAGCCTGAATGTGCAAGTAGCCCAATACGGGCTGCAGAGTGCTGGATCCGGATCGGCTGCCGGCGGCGGTATCCGTTGAGTTGTCCGGAATCGTCAGCTGGGCATGGAGGTGCCAGCAATGATAGTCAGATGGGTAAGAACCCCGCGCAGCTGAACCAGCAGCAGGCCGACGTCCTCGGATGGATCATCGATGGCTGCCCCGATGGCGTCTTCACCGATCATGAGCACCGGATCACCGCGCGAGCCCTAGAACCAAGGCCGCGCAGTTAGCGGTTCAGTTGGTGTGTCAATCGAATGATGGTGTGGGGCTTGGTATGCCGTGACGTAGGACAGCGGAGCGCCTGGTAGAAGAGGTTTGTCACTCCAAGACAACTCTTCACTGGGAGCTCCGCTGTCGGATCAGTCTGTCATCAACCGACGCGGCATGGTAGCCGCGGGTGTATTCGCGCCGGGTCATCTGGGGGAACTGACCCGGATCGTGTCGTTCGACCTGGTCGATGCGGCGCTGGAGGCGTCGGGCGCGGTGCAGTCGCGGGTGCGGCTGCTGCCCTCGCGGGTGGTGGTGTATTTGCTGCTGGCCGGGGCGTTGTTCACCGGGATTGGGTATCGGCAGGTGTGGGCGCGGTTGTGTGCCGGGCTGCCCGGCAGTCCGAGGGGGTGTCCGGGTTCCTCGGCGTTGTCGCAGGCGCTGCGCCGGGTCGGGCCCAAACCCCTGAAAGCGTTGTTCGACCTGGTCCGCGGGCCTGCCGTCGGTGCGGTGCGGTGGCGGGGTCTGTTGGTGTGCGCGATCGACGGCACCAGTGTGTTCGTGCCCGACAGCCCAGACAATGTGGCCGCGTTCGGTCGTCACGGCGGTGGTCACGCCCAGGCCGGTTACCCGATGCTGCGGTTGCTGGCAGTGGTGGCTTGTGGCACCCGCACCGTCGTCGATGTCGTGTTCGGACCCCTGCGGGTCGCCGAAACAGCCTATGCGCCACGCCTTTTCGGGTGTCTGCGTCCGGGCATGCTGCTGTTGGCCGACCGGAACTTCGCCGTCACGGCGTTGATCGAGCAGATCACCGGCACCGGCGCGGATCTGTTGATCCGCGCCAAACTCAACCGGCGCGTCCCCGCGATCGCGCGGCTGGGCGACGGGTCGTGGCTGACCCGCGCCGGCGCGGCGACGGTGCGGGTCATCGACGCCGAGATCGCCGTCTGCTGCGCCGGTGGGCCCCGGCGGGTCGAGCGGTATCGGCTGATCACCAGCCTGGCCGACGAGAAGCGTTACCCCGCACAGGAATTGGTGACTCTTTATCATCAGCGGTGGGAGATCGAAACCAGCTATTTCGAACTGAAATCGACCATGCTCGGTGGCCGGGTACTCCGTGCCCGCACCCCGGCCGGGGTCTGCCAAGAGGTCTACGCCCTGCTCATCACCTACCAGGCGCTGCGCACCGTCATCGCCGATACCGCCCTGGCCACAGGTGATTTTTCCGCGGACCGCGGAAGTTTCACCGTCGCCATGCACACCGCACGCGACCAACTGATCCACGCCGCCGGGATCATCAACGACACCACGATCGACCTCATCGGCACGATCGGCCACGCAATCCGGACCAGCCCGTTGACCCCACGCCGCGCACGCACCAGCCCCCGCATCGTCAAACGTGCCATCTCCAAACACCGCGCCAAGGGCGACATCGACCGCAACATCTACAAAACCCAGGTCAGCATTCATATCCTGCCCGGTTGACAACCGGGCAGAACCCCAAACTGCGCGGCCTTGGCCCTAGAACGCCGTGGGCTCATCACCATCAGCGGGAAGGGAAATACCTGGGCGGCCGTGATTACCGACGCGGGCCGGAAGTGGCATGCGGCGCCGCCAGCGGCTGTGCTGCCGGATGAGTCGGACGCGGACCGACTGATTGCGCGAGTACTGGCAGCCGGCGAACGCCTCGTACTGGAGCACGACCGCGAGGTCGAGGAATCTCACAAGCGGCTCGTTGCGCTGAGCTTAAAGTCCCCGTCACGACCCAGGGGTAAGAAGCTGGAGATGATCTCGACCGATCACTGGGGGCGAGGCCCGAAAGCGATCGTGTTCACAGAGCATTTCGACGATCTGGTCGAGGCTCGTCCCGTTCCTGTTCCAGAGCGTATCGCGAAGTATCACCCGGCCGTGAAGGCATTCGTGGCGGACAAGGACTGGCAGTTCGTCAGCAGCGACCACGTTCCGCGCGCTGCGAGGATCCTGCAAGCAATCGCTGTCGAGGCTGCCGCTCGCGGCATCGATGCCACGAAGCCCGATTTCGCTGCGAAAGGCAAGGGCAACCACCAATCGCGTGATCTGGGCCGGTGCCACTTGGCATTACGGACCCCAGCCGGCGTTTACGGACTCCAGATCAAGGAGATCGCTGCCTCGGGCGCGCCGAAAGTAGAACCGCGGCGGTGGAACCAACGCAAGACCCAGCCGTCGTGGATCGAATACCGGGGGTGGGAGTTCATCAGCACTGGAAAGCTCGAACTCCTGGTCCGGGGACCGGGGAGCGGCTACAACGGTGACCACTACCGTGACGCGAAGACCATCACCGTCGAAGCCAAGCTCCCCGAGGTCTTCCGAGCGTTCGAGATCCATAAACTTCGCGCCGACTGGCGGGAGCAGGAACGTGAGCGAGAGAAGGCCGACCGCCGACGTCGTTGGGAAGCGGCGATGGTGGTCGCAAAAGAGCGATACTTCGAGCATGCTCGGTGGGAGCATTTCAAAGATTGCTCGCGCGAATGGCAGTCCGTCAGCCAGTATCGCGGCTTCCTTACCGCAGCGCGAGAAGCCGCCGAACGATACGACGGCATCGACCGTGGCGCTATCCTGCGGCAGCTGGACGAGGCCGAGCGTAGTGTCGATGCGCTGGACCCCATTCTGCAGTTGTCGCGTATCGTGCCTGGCTTGCCAGAGCCGAAGCCCGAGGACCTCAAACCGTTCCTCCAGGGCTGGAGCCCGCACGGTCCGGACGGATCGGCCTGGTGACGGAACCAACCCTGATCGACCACTGACGAAGCAGTCGGCCTGAGCGTTCCGAATTGCTCGTTCTCGGCGGTCAGAATGCGTCAGCGCGTCTTGGACTGCTTTTTCGGCTTGGTGAGGGCAAAGCCACGGGTCGCGCGGTGACGATCGGCAGGAACCATGACCACCCGATCGACAAAACCGCTGCTTGACAACAACATTGAGATTCCCAGTGCCCGGCAACCGTGCGGCCGGCGACCTCAGCGGGTCGTTTGCCGATCAGGTTTCGGGGCGAACGAACTTCTTGCCCCGTCCGCGGGTGCGAGTTCCGGGGACGGGCAGGGCCGTTAGGTGCGCAGGCACCTGGCTCAGTCGCGGCGCAGCCCGCCGCGGCTACTGCCCTCCCGATTCCATCCGGCGGATTGTGGTTGCGGTTGGGACGCCTCCTGGCCCGCCAATCGCCCCGGCTTTTTGGTCAGATCAGGTCGGCAGTTGTGATCGAATAGCGGTAGCCTAATTATGAAGGTGGTGTGATACTGCATGAGGCTTCTTATGTCTCGTATCCGGTCTTGAACGGTGCATGGACTAGATTGATTTCGCCAGTCATCCAGTAGTCTCGGCCGATCTTTTCCAAGTCGCCGGTCAGAAGAACGGGAATTTTATTTTGGTACGAAGAGATTGCAATTGCATGTAACGCCCCATCGATAATTACGCGTATCTGCCGGCGTTCGCTACGCCCTATAACTCCCCGAATAAGTGCGATTGACTTGTCTTCGTTGTCTGTAAACTGATCACGTTCCAATCTGACCACGTATCCGTAGATAGTTTGCCTGACAGGCGGTGCGTCCCGTTGCCGGAACGTTTCCGTCAAGTATTGAAGTCCCGGTATTGTGTCTCTGTCCAATAGCAGCCGGGTGACAGGTGGATGGTGCACGGGTTCGGCAGGCGCCCACTTGAAATTCATGTCAAGTGCGCGTAATCCTTCAAATCTCGTCATTGTATGCAATGCATCGCACAATTCGGCGCTTACGCCAGAATCAACTGCCAAGTCCAGGTCGGCGGTGCCGCTGCTTATGCTCAAATTTGGCACGACTGCCAGCGCCCTTGCTAAGGTCGACATGACGCGACGCTGAAAGGAAGCGATTGAAAGGTCGCGACTTTCGGATTCGGGATTGGTTCTGGAAACACCCTCACGAGAAACGATGCCGGCTTCTAACTCGCGACTGGTACTGCCGCCTTCTTCTCCGTTGTAATCCACGCTATCTCGACTGTTAATGGCATCGCCATCTCCGAGTGTCGTCACAATTGAAACGACGAAACTTCCACGCTGAGTATGGCCCATTCGAACGTCATCATTCATGAATGCTCGCACCGCACTTGAGGCCCGACCACGATGTGTCGGGCGCGGCTCAATCGTTGATCGGGCGGCTGCGGTGAGCAATTTAACTGAGCCGACGATAAGGTCTTGCGCCTGGAATATTGGAATGCTGTCGTACCGGATAAGTTCATCGGCTCGCAAAAGTAGCACGTCCGATCGAACTTGAATCACCGCACTGGCAAGTTGCTCAATGCTCCAGTCATTTATATCGCAGACTGCCTTAAGTGATTCGTTGAATCGGATCGGGTAATCCCGCAGTCGCGTTGTGGTGGGTAGTCTGATACTCGGATGATCTTGCGCGTCGCCATGATGCCAAGTCTCGGATATATCGTCTGCATCCTCGAGAATCCATCCCGAACTTGACAGGAATGTCCCTAGGATATGCGGCGTCATTTTGAGGTCGGCTGGAAGTGATTCGTTAAGAAGCTCTAATTTCAAGGTGTACCTCCATCGCCGACACGTTTCATGATGCCCAGCAAGGACGACACATCGTACCGGTTCTTTTTTGGTACTTTTATTGTGCGGGTAGAATTTGAGATGCTCTCCCAATCGCGAAGAGAAATCCAGTATCCGCGTGCTTCTATATTGAATCTATCTGGATCGAAAGTGACCCACGATTCAAATTTCTTTGGAACCATAACCACAATCAGGATAATTGGATTCATCCGACAGGGGTCACGTAGGTCATTGTAGTTGTAGTCTTTAAGCCGCCATTTGACGTATTCATCATCTTCCTCCGTCGACGAGGAGCATTTCAACTGGATATCTATGGAGGTTTTTCTATATTTTTTATGGTCGGCGACTTGTCGAACGGTTGCATCGACTGTTTCATCGTCAATTCGGATATGCTCCAACTTGCACCGTGCGGCAGTCGCCACAGAATGAGCGTAAACGACTGAAAGCTGCTCTTTGCATTGTGACGGTGCCAGACTCCCATACGGCACATCCGAATCGTGCACTGTAGGTAGAACATCGGTCACACAGATTATCTACCACAGCTCTGATTGCGCTGCCTGGTAGGTGGGGAATCTGGTCGAGCATCCGCGATCTTCGGTGAGAGCTGAGCGGCAACGTGTTTGAGCAGCAGCGCCACTCAGGTGGCTGTTCACCGGCCGCCACCATGTGGGTCGGCGCAAACCACGTGCGAGTTCAAGGCTGAATCTATCGCAGCAACTCGACGACATCGTAAGCTTTGTCGCGGTGCACGTTGCCGGACTGGCGTCGCCGCCGACTGCGTCGCGACCGGATCGCCGGGATGGCTACACGGGCAGGTTCAACGCTTCGGCGTTGTCCATTTGGCAGCCAAAGCGCCCACCGACAGGGGGATTTCAGCATGGCAGACACACGTAGATCTTCGAGCAAGCTTGCCGCGGTCGGCTGGGCTCGACCCCGGTCTAAGCTCCGATCGGCTCCCACCGAGGTCGTGGAAATCATCACCCGCGACCCATCATTCATCCGTCGCCGCCAAGCTCATCGACGAGCACGCGATGCAGGCGCCGCCATTGGCTCATCGGTCCCTACAGCGAATTGCCGATGCGCTGTCCTCTCGTCGCTTGGTGCGGTACTCCTGCCTTGTGGGCGCGGCGTGAACTTCGGCAGCAGTGGCGCGACCGGAACCCTCAGCTCTCCCGGCGCGGACCGGTTCAACACCCCGCTGGTCACGAGCCGAACATTGTGTGGCACAACCGGTTCCGACACGCCGCAAACGAACTACACCGACATGGGAGACGGTCTTACGGCAAGCTGGGAACTACCCAGGATTTTCAGTAGGCCGCTCGGAATGGAGGTTGTTCCAACTATGACTGTTGGACTTTCGAGCGAACCTGTCGAGGTCCTGCGGTACGTCCACGCCAAGCTCGACAGCCACTTCCGGATCTTAAGTGAAGCACGCAAACAATTGGAGCCAGCGTCACCGGTCTTCGCATTGGAGCACGATCTGGGGGCCACGGACTATGAACTTCTGCTCAGCGGTGTTCGGAACGCTGTCTCCCAGGGGTTTTCTGATAGGCATCGTCTGTCGTGGCTGCCGTTCGTCGTCTACGCGGCGGAGTCGGGGTACGACTACGTCGGCGACGAGTACTGGCCGAGTTTTGAGGAGTCGACGCCAGGGTGGCACAGCGATCAACGGCGCTGGATAAAGGACCGGTTCCTGAAGTTTGCAGACGAATATGGCGGTGCGGTGCCAACCGGAGCCTTCGCCAAGAACTTCACGATAATCGCGTGGCCCATCGCGCATGCTGTACTGCCAACGTACCTGCAGCGCCAGCTCGCGCAACTTCTGTACGAGTTCCGTACGGGTTTATCCCCATCGCTCCTTGACGATCCCGTCGAACTCGGCATTCGGCTAGCCGTTCGGTCGCAGGGGTACACCGAGCGATTTCGGATCTTCTGCCAAAATACGGCGCTCCTTGGCCAAGTCGCGGCCGCGCTGCTGTCAGGAGAAGACGAGAGCTCGCCGTATC
The DNA here is from genome assembly GCF_050955745.1 of Nocardia sp. CA-120079. Classification (NCBI taxonomy): domain Bacteria; kingdom Bacillati; phylum Actinomycetota; class Actinomycetes; order Mycobacteriales; family Nocardiaceae; genus Nocardia; species Nocardia sp. CA-120079. Next base: position 9,462,258 of record NZ_CP192088.1, on the reverse strand, counting down.
TTGTCAGTTCGACGCTTAGGCGGCTGGTGGACGGGCTGTCGCGTGAGCGACAGTCACGCTTGTGGCTGGCGTCGGCACAACAGGCCGCAAGCCGGGTGCGAGCATCAGGATTCAAGAAGGCCACTGACTCGAAAAGGGAGGGTTACCAGACGAAGCGGGAGCGATTGCCGGCGCCCACCGATCCCCGTTTCTTTCTCCGCTATCTCGACGGCGTTTGGAACGCTTATGCCGAATTGCCGGACTTGACACCGCTGAGCGAGCGATTGCCGGAGGCATACGACCAACTGCGGACGATGCGCGCGCGGGTGACTGGCGCACGGAGACCGGTTCCCACCAGAGCGTTGATCTTCGGCGGGCAGGAGGTGCGCTTCGACATGTGGCCGGATCCATCGAAGCCCTTCGTGCAGTTGGAGCATGGGACCGACCCGGTGAATAGCCTGATAAAGGATCAATGCGTCATGACGCGTGGTCCGTGGTGGCTATACCGCTGCCAGGGCACCGGGCTTGCAATCGAAGTTAAGCGACAGATCGTCCGCGCTGGCCATCGCTACATCCTGGTTGGGCTGGAGACCCAGGCTGCCCCGGACGTTTCGTGGTGTCGACAGGTTCCGATTCGGGCATCTGGAGTGAAGGCGTACGAGATCGACATGCCAAATCGCCTAACTGATACTGACACCGCGCTTTTGGTGACGCACGGTATCTCTACCTTGTCGGGCGTCGCAGTCCGCCCAGTCGGCATAGTGGCCAGCGCATGGGACGGTGAGGGCGCGGTCGAATGGCTTCCGGGTGAACCCGCCATCGTCGGGATCCGCGCTGACTCGCTGCCCTCTCATTGCCTTCTCGTAGTGGATAACGATTCGCACTTCGTGCGGTGGCCTGGCGGTGAGTCCGAGTTGATCATCTCCCTCAAAGGACTCGATGTCGGTACCCACGATGTCACCGTGACATTTCACGGGAGTTTTGACCAGGAACTGGCGAAGGGCTCTCTGGCAATCACGATCCGCGATCCGCAGGTGCGGCCAGAAGGCGGTACCAGGGGTGAAGGCATGCGGCTGCTGGCGTCGCCAGCGCGACCAACGCTTGCCGAGCTATGGGACGAGCGCGCAACAGTTATCGTCGATGGACCTCCAGGTGCCGCGGCAGAGCTGACCGTAAGTTTGCTGGGCGGTGAAGGTAGCGAGTTGGTGAAGATCCGACGAACGGTACCGTTGCCGCTCACAGAAAAAGCTTGGACGGCCTGCACGAAGTCCATTCGCGACGACAAACTGTTCAAGGACTCGTATGACGAGGCTGAGTCCTGCGTGCTCACTGTGTCCCGCTGGGGCGTCGGCGTTGTCTCGCTCAGCTGTGAGCGGGGCTTTCAACCGCTTCGTTGGCGGTTTGGCAAGGAGCGCGATGGCTCCGTTGTTGCTACGTTGCACGACCGTACGGATGGCGGTCGCGCGACGGTCGAGTTCTTTGCCGTAGATGCACCGCTCGATGCAGTTAGCAATACCTTTGGAGTAGACGCCGTGCTTCCGCCGCGAGGTGGCTTGCTGCGTGCCACGTCTGATGATTCCGAGGTCCTGGTGATCGCGCCTACGAACCCGAATGCGATGTTTGCCCTCGGAGAGCTCCAGCCCTATGTGCCCTGCTATGGGAAGTCGCCGAACGACATTAAGCGGTTTATCCATGCGCACCGGAGGTGGGCAACAGCGCAGTTGCCAGCAGACCCGTTTGCGGCGTACCAGCAGCACGTCGTACTCGAGGCTATCGCGCGAGCCAATGTCATGTCGATTTGCGGTGCGCACTGGGCACAGGTGGAACGCTCGGTCGAGCGAGCCGACGAACTAGTGGACCACTTGGACGAGATGCAGAGTGCTGTCGGCGTATCGGTCGCACAGAGGTTTCTCGCTGCCGAGATCGGGCGCAACCTGTATCTATGGCTCACCCCACAGACACTGGAGGCCGGCTTCGCTGAGGTAATGAAGTCCACCTTCCGCAGAAACGGGATCAAGACGCCCTTAGCTGCGCGATTCGTACTGACCCTTGCCGGACGCCCTGGCGATGTAACCGAATGGAACGCTTGCGACCTCGATTATCTGCTGGAGCGGGTCGTGGCGTCGCCGGTGTTATTGCGCGCGGCACGCTTCGCTGTACTCGGCACTAGGTCCATCAATACTGAGACTGCAGAGCGAGGCCTCTGATGAGAGTGTCGAGCCTGTCCCCAGATGAAGCGTCCAAATTGGCTACTCGCGTACTTGGCCTTGATCCGGACCGCATAGCGCTTACTGCCAGTGAGGGGCTCGCAGCTTCTCTGCGGCGTGCTGCGTCGTTCATGTGCCCGACTACCTCAAGCCGCCTGGTCGACGCCGTCCTCGGGGCTGTCCGGCCCGTGAGTGCCGATGACGCCGTCACGCGTGACGATTTGGCGGGGTTGGTGGATCTTCTTGTGGCAGGGGGAGATTTGCTCGAAATCCGCCACAACGCCGACAGTTCCGTCCGGCTCTTATACCTCGGTCCGCCTTCGTACATCGAGCGTGAGCCCGGAACTTACCTTCTTCTCGGGATTCGACCGTTCGGGACGCCGCTCGTGGACAAAGAACTCGGTGATGCGATCGAGCAGGATGCGCACCTCCGGAGCATCCGCCTTGATCCCGAGACAGCGGCTGAGCGAATGTCTGCCGCCGGACTCCAGCTGATCGATCGTGAGCATTGGGTCGCGAGCCCGCGCCGCGAAGATGCTCAGGCTCTCTTGCATCGGCTCCGCGAGCACTTGGACGCCGCCAGGCCCAGTGGCGAGAGCTCGGAGCTTCGTGTCTTGGATCCGCGCACCCCGGTCCGGTATTACAGGGGACGGTGGCGTTCTCCGAAGCCGGTCGACACCGGTGACTTCGTGGCACGCCGACCACAGGCGTACGGTGCAGACCTGTGGTGCCTCGCCAGGCTGGAGGCTGGGTCCTTACAGAAGCTCGTCGAGTTTCCGATCGATAATCCAACGACCCCCGGACGCGATGAAGCCTGGAGGACGCAAATGGCAATTGATGCGGTGCGCGGCGTGCCGCAGTTCTACCGGAAGGCGCCCGCTGTAGATGGTGCGACCGCCGTGGAGTTCTTCTCGCCAATCCCCGGGTTCGCCGAACGTTACCTGCAACTGGTCAGTTTGCCGCTCGTAGAACCATCGGGTGCCTTGTTCTCGTTCCGCATACCCAATGGGGCGATGCCAGCCCTAGAACGACTGCTGAGTGACGTGCTCTGGATGGATGCAGTAAAGAAGGGACCACAGTGACAGTTGATACGCCAACGATCGCCCAAACAGTTGCCGAGATTCAGGCGGCGCTCCGGGACTACATCGAGGCGACGTACCACGTAGGCCATCCGACAGTCATCGAACAACGTCGTCAACTTCTAGAGTCCGAAGGCGTGCTATTCCGGGAACCGTACATCGAGAGCACGCCGCGCTACACCACGAATCGGACATTTGCAGAGCTTGATCTAGACGCTGTTGTCCGGGACTTGTTCGTGTCCCTGACACAGAAGGCGTGCGGCCTCGATCCCTTGCTGTATGACCCGCCATACACCCACCAGGCACAAGCGCTGGAGTGGTCGACTCGCGACGGCTCCAGTCTCGCAGTGACTACAGGTACTGGTTCTGGCAAGACAGAAACGTTCTTACTACCGATTCTGGCAAAGCTCGCAGGCGAAGCGGCACATCACCCTGAATCGTTCCGAACCGCCGCGGTGCGGGCCATAGTCCTCTACCCAATGAACGCACTGGTGAACGACCAACTCGGTCGTATGCGACTCCTGCTGGGCGACCCGCGGGTGACATCGCAGTTTGAGGCGTGGGCCGGCCGTCCGGCTCGCTTCGCCCGTTACACCAGCCGGACGCTGTACCCCGGGGTGCGCACTGCCAAGCGGGACCAGCAACGACTCGGATCCATCGAAGACTTTTATGTTTTGCTCTACGACCGTGCGCAGGATTCGAGTTCGCAATGGCACGACCAAGCGGTCGAATTGATCGAGAAGCTGCAATCTCGTGGTAAGTGGCCGGCTAAGCCTGATATCAAGAAGTGGTATGGCGAGAAGGGCACGCGCTGGCAAAACAACGCTGGCGAGTTCGTCCGCGCAGTTATGCAGCCTGAAGACCCTGAATTGTTGACCCGCCACGAAGTGCTCGCCGCGCCGCCGGATGTGCTGATCACGAACTACTCAATGCTGGAATACATGCTCATGCGGCCGCTTGAGCGGCCGGTCTTCGACACTACTCAACAGTGGCTCGCAGACAATCCCGACGAGCGTTTCCTCCTGATCGTCGACGAGGCACACCTCTACCGCGGTGCCGTGGGCGCCGAGGTTGCGCTCCTGCTCCGACGTCTTCGGGCGCGTCTTGGTATCGATCCCGATCGGCTGCAGGTCATCACTACCAGCGCAAGTTTCGCGAGTGCTGGGTACGCCCGTGAGTTTGCCGCCCAACTTAGCGGCAAGGATGAAGCCGAGTTCCGCACGGTCGAGGGCGAGTTGAAGTTGCGGACGGGCGCGGTTCCTGGGAAGCCCGAAGATGCAGTTGCGCTGGCGGCAGTACCAATTACGGACTATTACGACGGAAATAGCGATCCTGAGCGGCTTGAGGCAGTTACTGGCCTTCTTGCATATCGTGGCGTCACGCCCGGCGCCGCACCGGTCTCCGAACTACTGTATGACGCGCTCAAGAGCTTCGGCCCGATGAGCATGGCGGTGAACGAAACCATGCAGAAAGCTCAGCCAGTGAGCGAACTCGGGACCGCCCTATTCCCGGACACCGATGCTTTGCTCGCCGATCGGGCAGTTACCACGCTCATCGCCTTAGGGAGCGCTGCCCGTCCTGGACCAGACGAGCCCGGGCTCCTTCCATGTCGTGTGCATGCGTTCTTCAGAGGTCTGCCTGGACTTTGGGCGTGTCTCGCTCCTGACTGTTCCGAGCTTAACGACGAAGAGCTTCCAGGGCGGGGGCCGATCGGAAAGCTCTACGCACAACCCCAGGCAACCTGTGGTTGTGGAGCGCGGGTCTTCGAGTACTACACATGTCGGCACTGTGGCTCGTCCTATGCTCGCGCCTATACCGACGACTTGACTGAGCCGACCTTCTTGTGGCACGAACAGGGCGGTGCCTTCCAGGCTGCGGCGGGCACCATCCCCGAACTGTTCGCTCTCGACCTCCTACTCGAAAAGCCGTCGCGCGATGCAGATATTGAGATTGCTGATCTCGATCTCGTCACGGGTCGACTCAACCCTGAGAAGCTAGGTTCGCGTTTCCGGACGCTCGCCATCCCTAAGCTGCGTTGCGGCGAGACAGTCACATCTGGGGATGACGACGGGGAGGAGACGAAGGCTAACGGTGAGTTCAAGCCGTGCGGTGTATGCGGACAGTTGGCGGGCTTTGGACGTTCATCGGTGCAGGACCACCAGACTAAGGGGGACCAGCCTTTCCAGGCACTCGTGACTCGTCAGATTGAAGTGCAACCGCCAAGTCGCGAATACTCGGACTTTGCGCCCCTTCGGGGTCGCAAAGTGCTGGCTTTCGCTGATTCCCGCCAGGTCGCGGCCCGACTGGCGCCAAATCTGCAGACTTACTCGATGCGCGACGTTATCCGCCCGCTGGTCCTTCGGGGATGGCGTGACCTTGAGGCGCAGCAGGACATTAGCAATCAACTGAACCTTGAAAACCTGTTTCTTGCTGTAATGGTCGGAGCAAATCGGCTGGCGGTTCGGCTTCGACCGGAGCTACGGCAGGCCGAATCCATCCACGTTCTCAATGATGTTGGTAAGGCGATCGACAAGGGTGCGCTGGACGGTGACAACGCTGCCTTGATCGAATTGATCATGCTTAATGCTGTGCCGCCACTGTCGTTACTTCGGGCCATCTACGCAACGCTCACCGACAAATACTACGGCCTTTCGTCGCTGGGCTTGGCGTCGCTCCGCGAGACCGGGACACTGACCGAAAACCTGCTGGCGAAGCTCCCCACCATCGACGGCGTCGCGACTACCGATGAGGCGCGGCTGGCGCTTGTTCGGTTGTGGCTTTCGCATTGGTCGAATCCATCGCCCGGGATTTGGTTTTCCTCAATGACCGAGGGAGAGTGGTGGAAAATAAAAGGTGGCGTCAAACCGCACAAGGGCAACTTTGCGGCGTTGGATCGGTGGCTCGGCACCCCTCCCGCTAAGAAGAAGTTCGCCCACACGTGGCTTCCCCTGCTGCAACTGGCTTTGTGTGAGCCGGTGTCCGGGGGGAAGTTCCGCCTCTCCGCTAGTAAGGTCGCCTTGAGTACGGGCGGGATGTGGGCCTATTGCGAGCGGTGCAGGTACACGCAGCGTCCGTTCCCAGGACGCGCGAAGTGCGTGAGTTGCGGCCAGGACACTGTCCGAACATTGAACCCGGATCATGACGAGGTCTTTCAGGCGCGCAAGGGCTACTATCGCGCCAGTTCTTTACGGGCGCTGAAGGAACCGCCCGAGACACCGATGAGCATTATTGCACGTGAGCACACAGCCCAGCTGAACGTAGCGCAGTCCGACGAGGTTTTCTCGCGGGCGGAGCAGTATGAATTGCTCTTCCAGGACGTGAATGTCACGCTGCCTGGTTCTACTGAGCAGGAGCAGCCGGCGATCGATGTGCTGTCGTGTACCACGACCATGGAAGTCGGAATCGACATTGGCAGCTTATCGGGCGTTGCCCTGCGAAACATGCCGCCGTCACGGGCGAACTACCAACAGCGAGCTGGTCGCGCGGGCCGCCGCGGGTCCGCAGTCGCAACGGTGCTCGCTTTCGGCAGCGCGGACACGCATGATGATCACTACTTCCGCGACCCCGCTTCAATGATTCGCGGGAAGGTCGAGGACCCGATTCTCACGATGGATAACGGTGAAATTGCCCGACGGCATGTCACAGCGTACTTGCTGCAGCGGTACCACCAGGATCGTCTCCCTACGATCGCCCCAGAGGAGCAACCTCAGCTCTTTGAGGTGCTAGGCAGCGTCAAGGCTTTTCTTGGCAAGTCCTCGACCCTCAATCGAACCGACTTCGAGGAATGGCTCAAGGAATGTGAGGCGGCGCTTCGTGTAGAAGTGGCGGGATGGCTGCCCGCAGAACTGGGCCCCACTAAGACTGTGATCCTCGACGGCATCGTGACTACGACGCTTGAAGGCATCGACTGGGCGCTCGCTGTAGAGGACAGGGAGTCGCCCGACCCCGAGGAAGGCGACGCGGACTCTAAAGACATGGATGTCGAAGCCGATGGGCCAGCCGAGGATGGGGCTGAGTTGCCGAGCGAGCCCCGCAGCCAGGCCAACCTGCTGGACAAGCTGCTCTACAAGGGTGTCCTTCCGCGCTACGCGTTCCCGACAGACGTCGTATCCTTTCACGTGTTCGATGCCAACAAGTCTGAGCGCTTCCACACGGAGTCTCGCTACGCCCCGAGCCAAGGGCTCCCGGTCGCACTCAGCCAATACGCGCCGGGCAAGGTCGTCTGGATCGACAATAAGGAGTGGACGTCGGGGGCGATCTATTCCTCGATGCACTCGGATCGGTTCAAGGCATGGCAACAGCGTTGGTTCTACTTCGAGTGCCAGATATGTCACTACGCGATGCACCTACCACCGAGCAAAGCCAAGCGTGGTGAGAAGCGGGACTGCCCAGCGTGTGGCTCGGAGGGGAAGTTCGGCGAGGCGATGAACTGGATGCGTCCGCCAGGGTTCGCCCACAGAGTTACTAAGGAGCCCGGCACTAGCCCAGACGACGCGCCAGCGATAAGCTACGCGACCCGCGCCAAGCTGGTCGCCGAAGGGCCGAGCGAAGAGAGCGCTTGGACTGCCGTCACGGACGGCTTGGAACAGACATACCAGCGGTCGACATTGCTAGTGACCAACACTGGGCCGAGAAACCAGGGCTACAACTACTGCACAATGTGCGGTCTCGTGGAGCCAACGGCGCAAGCCACTGGCGAGGTCTTCGGTACGCACAAGAAGCCATATCCCGATGAGGACAACCCGGATTGCCCTGGCTCGATGTCGACGCGCGGCTTGGTGCTCGGTACCGACTTCATCTCGGACGTCCTGCTCGTACGGCTGCGGGTAGATAGTCCGGTCAAGCTTCAGCCCGCGCTATTGTCTACCCACGTCGCGCTCCGAACGATCGCCGAAGCGCTGACGATCGCGGCCACGAAGCGTCTCGGCGTCGAGGCAACCGAGTTACAGGCCGAGTACAGACCCGCGCTCACGCCGCTCGGACATGAGGGCCTGGAAGCAGAGATCTACCTGTACGACACTCTTGCCGGTGGCGCGGGGTTCACGCGGCGGGTGCGTGATTTCGGGTTGACGATCTTCGAGCAGACACTGGAGCGACTGGAGTCCTGCCCGGCTAACTGCGACGAGTCCTGCTACCAGTGTCTCCGGAGCTTCCGAAACCGCTTCGAGCACTGCCTGCTCGACCGCAAAGTCGGTGCCAGCTTGCTCCGGCACCTTCTGTATGGCACGGTTCCGACGCTCGACCAGATCAGGTTCGATCTGGCCGCTGACAAGCTCTTCACCGACCTCGACAGCCGCGGTCTAAGTGACATTCATTTTGCGCGGAACGCGACGGTTGACGTGCCGGGTATTGGGACTATACAGGCGCCGATACTCGCAATGCACGGTGCGCAGCAGTGGATGATAGGCGTGCACGGGCCGCTGACGCCGGATATGCCGCCGACCAAGGAACTTGCCGATGCCAAGGAGTTCGGCGGAATCCAAGTGCCGCTAATCGACGATATGATAATCGCCAGGAATTTGCCGTTCGCGACGGCCCAGGTCCTCAAGATGCTGTCATAACGACTGCGGCTGTTCTCGCCACCGGCGTCACGATCTCGACCGCTCACGGTCTTGTCCATCTTGAGTACCGAATATCCCGCGACAAAGTAGATCAGGACGAGAGAGTTGTCGGACGCCGGTTCAGGTTCGGGGCGCGAGGTTTGGCTTCCCGGCGTCGGAAGGAGCGTAGGTTCTTGCGGGGAGTGGGCGGACAAATCGGCGCCACCACGAAGGCCTCCTGGAAGTGAAGCGGTTTCTCGACATCCGCTCCACAACAGGAAGCCTTCGTTAGTCAGCAACCAGCCCTCACGAGCCCGGGAGAACAGACTCGGCGGAGAAGAGCAACAACTCGTCGTCGTCGACGGGCAGCGGCACCCGCGCACCGTGTTGGATCGGGCGAACGAGGCGATGCGAGCGCATGGCGTCCTGCACCGCTGGTTGCGCGGCTCTCCGAAGTGCCCAGCGCCCAAGCCACCAGGCGGCGACCTTCTGATCTGCTTCTTCCATACCTGGGTCGATCAGATAGTCCGGTTCCAGCGCGATACCGAGCGAGAACTCCCGGAGGTTTTTGACCAAAGGCACGCCATAGAGGATCCGTTCCCGGCCGTGCTTGAGTAGTTCGTTGGTGGGCCACCCTAGCGCTGCCAAGCCATGCCGGATCTTGCGGAGCCGTGGACTTACGCCTTCACCGAAGATGCTATTCACTCGTATGAGAGAGCCGTTCAATTGCGACAGACGCACAAGTGCGGCGACAGTTTCGTCCGAGAAGTGCGACGTGCCGAACGAGCGGGAGCGGCCGAGTTCGTGGAAGCCCATCGAAACATCGGCCGCGCCACCCATGACGTTCGCTGGCCAGAAAAGTCGGTTGTACTGGCTGGAGCCGGTGCCATAAAGCGACGTCGTCCCAACGAAAGACAACCGTGCTTCTCGTTCGATCGGGCGGCCCGCCATGGCCGACGCGATTTCGCTAGGGCGAGCGTACTTCGCACGGTATGCGGCAAGCACCTTGGGAGACACCGCGAGCGCACCGACGAGTTTCCCAGCCGCGAGCGCGTTGTACGGCGCAACGGCACCGCACACTGTGAGGTCAGCGATTACCGTGCCCACGCGCTCGCCGCGGGCCTTGCGAATCACACGCCGGATCTGCGCACGGGCCTTCCGATCATCGAGAGCTTTCTTAAGTCCAGCGAGTGGGGTGGCTTCCTGCTCAAAGTGCTGCCCGAGGCATTCTGCGATCTCCAACGCTTCTGCGAGGGCAGCGGAACGCTTGCTGCGGAACAAATACGTCTCGGCGCGTTCGACCCAGGCGTTGGACTCGATGTTCCGAACAACCCTGATGGCGCTGCCCCGATGGTGCTTCTGGCGGTAGCGCTCGGCGTCGGCTTTGAGACGGGCGACCGTTTTGGCGGTGTCCGTGCCAGTGCCAGTTGGTTCGAGCACCCCGTTCCGGACCAGATCAGTCACATAGATCTCGTCGATCTGCGTCTGGATGCGATTCGCTAGCCATTGTGCGATTTCGGTTGTCGGATTCGCCTCGACTGCCTTCAGGAACTGATCTGTTTCCCATCCCATCCAGGTGTCGCGCTCAGCGATCTGGACGACAGGACTGGAGATTGCAGCCAGACCAACCACAGCATGGTGCTTCGTGGCAGCATCGCGGATGAGGATGGGCATCGAACGACCAGGCACGGTGGCGTATGCGTTCGACCACGTGTGGCGGAAGTACCGCCAAATGTCGTGCAGTCTGAAACTTGTTAGTTCGCAGGTTGATTGGTCGACGATTTGGACGTACGGCTTGATCGCTGTGGTCGGGTCGTCGGCTGATGCGAGGGTATCTGCGAGTTCACCACCGTCCCGCATGAGGTTGAAAACTGAGACGATGTCATCGCCATGTCGGTGGCCGCGCTCCATCGATTCGACGAAGCGACGCACGCTCGGCTTGCGCAGTTGCTCGTCTCGACGTACGTGCTCCTGCCTTCTGATCCGCGCCTTCTCCGCTTGGCGGTCATCGTGCGCCGAGGGAGGGCGTAGAAGTGGTCCGATCTTGTCGATCGTGATCGTCCAGCCTTGGTCTACCAGGTCGATCAAGGTGTGTGCTGCCGCCGCAAGGATGGGTTGTTCATAGAGGTTGCCGAGGTTGGCGGCGCGTGCCCATTCAGTGTGGTCTAGACCGGAACCGACTGCGTGCGTGTCGACTTCGGATAGGAGCGCACACAGCTTTGCGAACCCACGCCGCTCTTGGCGTGTGGCCATGGTCGGAAGACTAAGCGGGACGTACTTCAAATCTGGGCTCATGATCGCTGGACCATCCGTCCGTATGTCGCGCTCCATATCCGAAGCATCTCATCCGTTTCTCGACCCATGAGAAGGGCGGTCCGCGCGAAGGACAGCAGGAACAGTTCGATTGCTGTGCGAAGTTTCGTGGCGGCGGCATCTTCCATGGCGGTCAACGGGTGGTAGAGCGCCGCGAACGCGGGGTGGTCGATGTTCAGGGTGACGTCGAGCGTACGGTGCTTAAGACGCGAGCGGAACATCGTTTCCGCAGGCATCGGTGCCGATCCGATGCTGTAGTTCAGAGGACCTCGGGCCCGACCTCGGCCTTTAATCGCGGGGAGGTCGGCGTCGGTAGCCGTGGCAATTCGGCAGGATTCCGCGGCAGCGGCCTTGAACTTCACCTCCTCGAATGCTTGGCGGACGCGGGAATTCAGCATTCGCGCAATTGACTCGAGTTCGGGCTCGATTGCGTCGCGAAGAGCAGCGGAGGGTCGGATACCTTGCTTGTTAATGGTTATGCCGAAGTGCTCGTCGAGCACGGGGTCGAACTCGATCTCGCAGCGCCACCAGTCGTCGTAGTTCTCTTTGCGCTTGGAGCCCATCAAGTGCCAGCCGATGGCGATTTCACGACCAGCACGAAGTATCGTCACACCGCCGTGCCCAACGATCCCGACTTGGCGCTTGGTGACGTTGTCCAGGTGATGCCAGGCGTGCACCGGCAGGATGGTAAATCGTACGGTCACGAATGCGGTGTCACCGGACGCGGTGGCGACCTCGTATCGCAGGGTGTCGAACGCTGGCTGCGCCGTCCGACCCTCGACTTTGGTTGTGAGCAAGGTCGGATCCACCGGTTGCACAGGCATATCGTTGATCGTGAGCCGCAGATCACCGCTCAGAAAACGCCGGTAAATTCTGCCCAGATCGCGGTGCAGTGCTCGCTCAAGCCATGCCAAACGTCGGTACTCAACCCGATCGCACTGGTACCAAACGACGCGACATCCTGACGATGTCGGCGCGCTGCCAGCGGGTCGCGGTGCAAGGTCCACTGGCATTCCAGCAGCAATCTCGTCTACGTCGAGCATGACGGACCGTGCTGGCTGACCCGCCTGCCACGCGACGACTTCCACCTTTCGTGCCTGGCTGACCGAAGCGGCGGGTAACCCCATACCGAATCTGCCGAACGAGGTCCGCTCGTCGAACCGGGATGAACCGCCGAACCGCAGACAGGAGGCAAGCTTGGCCCGATCCATGCCTTCGCCGTTGTCCTCGACCTGGATCTGTGGCCATACACCTTTAATCGGGCGGTTGATGCTGATGGCGACATCAGAGGCGCCGGCCTGGAGAGAGTTGTCGACTAGTTCCGCAAGCGCAGTGGACAGGCTGATGTAGCCCGACTCTCGCGCCGCCCGAATGAAGTTCGATGGCACCACGAGGTTGTCCGCCGCCCGCAGTCGGTGGCTCATCGGTTACCCCCGTTTCAACGTTGTTGTCATAGGACGAGAGTAGCTGCACGCGAATGTGAAGGCGACCAGGTGTGTAGCCGTGAGTATGGCCAATTCGGCCACCTAGGCTGAGGCGTGGTGTGCATGGGCAAGGCGACCGAACTTTCGCTGCGACTTCGCGGTTCGTGCAAGGGGGCAGCCGGGCCGCCGTCGCTCGCGAGCGACAGACGTGACTGTCATGTGCAGCGCTCCCGAACTGGCGGTGCCCGACTTCAACACGTGAGACTCCCGGTTCGCTGAGAGACGTGTTGGTCGGGACAGCGCGGTGCCAGCGTTTCCGCTGGTCGGGTTTTCTTGGGGGCGCTCGCCGAACCCGACGTGCATGTCTCCACGCGCTGGGCTCCGCGGGATCTGGCGTCAGGTTGGCCCGGGTCCGGGATTGGCGATCGTATCGCCGCGGTACCAGTATCTGAGTGATCGGCACCTTAGCAAGGTTGAACAACTCGATCCCGTTTGCAGACGGCCTGCGCTATCGACCGGTGTGGTCGGTCGGTTCGGTAAGGTGTCGGCAGACATCCTTCCATCGGCGATGCCTCGTAATCTGATTCGCTGGTGTTGATAGAGGTCGACAAACATGCTGGCGGACCACGCCCGGCTCGACTACCATGATCGGCTCCACGATGGCGAACCATAGCGAGCCGACTTGAACGGGCACCGGTCAGCGCAACCCGATCGCGGAGCCCAGTGGGCAGATGATCGCACCGCTTGAGCGCGGGGTGGTGACGACTTCGACGATGATGTACTGACGCCGGATCCGGTGGTAGTCACCGGAACTCACGATTAGGCACAGCACCCCACCGGGCAGTGCCGAACCGCAGGGGCGTGCCAGACCTCACCGAAGCGGGGCTGCCCCAAGTGAGCAGAACGCCGACCTGCGGTGAGCCCCGCCGTGATCGGGGTGGCGCGGTCCGGGGTGTGTCGGCCGCGTTCAAGATCGCGCTGTCCGCGGCGACGCGCTGCCAGTAGAAATCGGATGTAGAAGAACGAGAGATACATCACCGGAGTGAGACCTTCGACACGCGAGCCTTACACTCCGTCAGCCAAATATGCAAGTTTAGGAAACAAGGGTCGGCGCTCAGTCGCCACTCATTCGTATGGCCTTGTAGAGCTGACCAGCTCACCCTTCGTGATGCCGTTGCTACCGTCTTCGCGGATCCGCCTGTCACGGATGTCGCACCAACATGGGTGTATGGCGTCATCGGCGAGCAAGGTGCCATGAAGGGATCAGTACTCCAACCAGCTCTTGCGCTGGTAGTAGCGATCCATCTCTTCTTCCTCTTCCTGGGTCGGTTCCCGGCTCTTCAGCGGTTCAGCGGGCTGAGTTGTCGCCTGTGGCCTGGGCCAGGTGGGTCGGGCGGTTGGTGGCGCGGATGGCGTAGCTCGGGGCGGTGCTGCAGACGGTTGGGAATGCTCGGTTTGAACTTGCGGCCGAGGCCTGGTCGATGCGATCGGCTCGGGAGACAGCCGTGGCTGCGACCTGGCAACGGCACCGGGTTGGGCGGGTGGCTGGGGTACCGGTGGTGGAGATGCGGCAGGAGCCTGCTGTTGAGGCCGCGGTTGGTTAAGAGCGTCTGTACCACGTTCTTTCAGCGCCCGAAGCCGTGGGTCGTTCTCGATCTGGGCGATAGCAGCGGCGATGGCCTTACGTGATTCGGCAAGCGCTTCGGCATGAAGGCGCACGATCTCGGCGACAAGCGTGTCGGGATCGAGACGTCGGCCGACGTCGGTGAGATGTATCGCCTGCAGTGAACCGTCGACACCGACTTCAACACTGGCCACAGCCCCGACTGTGGACGCGCCAGTTGGTTGGTTCAGCGACGACTGCAATTGATCGATCTGGCTGGTAAGCGGGTCGATGTCGGACATAAGAGAATCCACCCCGTTCCTGATTGTCCTACCGCAGCATATAGTGGCCAGGGATTCTGATCTATCCATTCAGCCGAGGGGGCGGACTTGGGCGCCGACGAAACCTTTGAACTCGATCCTACTGCGGTACGCGCTCTGGCCGACGGTCTTGGCACCGCAGGTCAGGAGATCCAAGTAATCGGCCGAGGCGGTGCCCTTGCTGACGGTGTGTTGGAGGGCTTTCCTGGTGCGGACACGCCATCGGCGTGTAAGACCGCGGAGCGGTCCGCTGATCAGGCGCTGGCTGCGGTGGGTACTGCATTGATGGAGTTGGGCGGGTCCGCGGTGGCAGCGATCATCGCCTTGAAACAGCAGGACGGTTCGACCGCCCATGGCATCGCGATGGCCGAGGAGGGGGTGCGTTGAGCAAACATTTGACTGTGTCGCAAGTCTTGGACTGGCGCCCCGATACGTTGACTGCGCAGGCCACCGACTGGGATCGGCAAGCAAACGAGCTACGCAGTCGGCTGGAGGTCCAATCGCGAGCGGTGGACGACTCTCACGACACCTGGAAACGCACCTCTGGTGACGCTATGCGCGCCCGGTTTGCGCAGATCAACGAAAAGGCGTTGAAGACTGTTGGGGCACTGGAGAAGGGGCGCGACGCGGCGAACACTGCTAGCCAGAACTTCACCACCGCAATACTTCTGGTTCGGTCGACGAAGATGTCAGCCGAGGGCAAAGGCCTGAGGGTCATGCCCGAAGGCACTTGCGAGATCAAGGAAGAAACGAAGCAGCTCATCTACTCAACGGTCAACGGCGACGCAGAGCGTTACAGCACGGCGATCTCAGCCCTCCAGGTCGATGCCGATTCGCACACCTCCTACGTCAAGTACGCGCTGTCCCTGGCGGCTGATGCCGACAATCAAGCGGTTACCACGATCAACGCGGCCTTCGCTGACCTTCCGACTGTCGAGTCGTTTGGCAACGGTTCGCCAACTGTGAAGCCTGAACCCAAGAAGCCGCCGGAGAACGGCACACCGGAGGAGAACCGTAAGTACTGGGACGCGCTGACGCCGGAGGAGAAGGCGCAGATGATCAGTACGCAGCCAGCCGCCATCGGCAGTCTGGACGGCATACCTGTGGATGCGCGCGATCAGGCCAATCGAAACCTGATTCAGATCGAGAAGGACCGGATACAAACGGCTCTCGACTCTGGTGATCCGAGCAAGATGGTCAATCCGAAAACCGGCCAGTGGGAGTCCCCTGACACCCTCACCAAGAAGCTCGCCGATCTGAAAGCGGTTGAGCAGGCCGTGAAACCTGAAGATGGCAAGCCGCCGCGCAAACTGATGCTGTTGGATATGCAATCTGGAACCCAAGGTCGGGCCGCGATCGCCGTGGGGGATCCTGATACTGCCGACCACATTTCTGTGACGACACCAGGACTCGGGACAAACCTCCGAGAATCGCTTGGCTCCATGGTCGGCGAAGCGGATACGTTGAAGACGGAATCCGAGCGTCAGCTGCGGGCCGCGGGTAGCGATGACACCGTGTCCACGATCGCGTGGATCGGGTATGACCCACCGCAGAAAACGTACTCCGACCTCGACATCGCGAATGTCATGTTGCAGGGCCGTGCGGAAGAGGCTGCTCCGTCTCTGGCGAAGTTCTACGAAGGCCTCGACACTGCCAGCACCCAGAACGACCCGCACATCACCGCCCTTGGGCATTCCTACGGATCGGTCACCCAGAGCTTGGCCCTGCAAGAAGGCGGGCATGCGGTGGACGACGCAGTCTTCTATGGCTCGCCTGGCCTGGGCGGCCATGCTTTGACGACCACTCCGCCGTGGGTAGAGGGCACGCCGATCGGCCCGTTGAACGACAAGGTTCACTCAGCCGAGGACCTTGGTCTGCAAGATCATCATGTGTACGAGATGACCGAGAAGGGTGACCCGGTCGCCAACCTGAACAGGTTCGGCCAAAGTCCCAACGCACTGCCGTGGGTAACCCACCTCAGCACCGACGAGATCACCGTCGACGGTCAGACCTACACCGGCGCCTCCGGGCACGCCGAGTACCCGCGCACCGACAACACCACGCAGCACCTGCACCGCTCTGGATACAACCTCGCCGCCATCGTTGCCGGGCTCCCTGATAACGCGACGAATCCGCAGCATCGATGAAAACCACATTCCAACGGGTCAACCTGGCCGCCGGAATTACCGCGGTGGTGATCGTGGCAATCGGGGCCCTCGTGATAGGACACGCGATCATGAACGACGGCTCGACGAAACCCACAACCGAACAAGAGACCGCCGCGGCAGTTCAAACCCTGCGCAACCGGTCCAACCTGGAAGATGCAGAGGCACAACTACATTCAGCGGTCGAGCAGATAGCGGCAGTCGCGACCGAACTTGTGCCCGGCATCCAGTGGGAATGGATCGATGATCACGCTCGGCTGGACTGCTCTCAGCCATTCGATAAGACAAACGGGCGTATGGCTCGGCTACAGAACCGTTGGGCGCGGTACACGCCTATCCCTGAGGATGTGTGGCCGCAGTTCCTCGAGCGTGCCCGTGTGATCGCAGCGGGCGTGGGAGCCACGTCGCCACAAACGATGAAGGATTCATCCGGTACGCCGGAAGGTCAAAGGGCGCACGATGTCTGGTTCTACAACGAGACCGAGGGTACGACGATCAAGATTGCCAGTGATCGCGCAACCATTATCTCAGGGGAGACAGGTTGCCATCTGCCCCAAGCGAACTTCAACGACCCGGTCCGACCCACGCCGTGAGGCCCAACCGGCCAACGACGACTTGATCGACCGGCAGCAGCCTGCGAGCGATGGAACCGCACAGGCTCACGGTGCGTCCAAATAGTGTGGACCCACAAATCAGCTAGGGAGGACAGCCATGGACATCAGCAACGGTGCGGCGGCTGAGCTGTGGCAAGCCGCAGTAGCCGGAAAGTTCCGGCTCGAAGCGGGAGCAGCCCGTGAGTGTGCGGCGCATTTCGACTGGTTTGCCGGCATGATGGGCGAACGCCGACGCGAGGTTCGCGATCTCGAGCGGTTGGAGGGATTCGGCGGCTTCGATTCGGCGCAGCAGTTACAGGCCGGGTTCGCGCGCAAGGCAACCCAGGGTGCAGAGGTGTTGGCAGCGACGCAAGAGGCTGCCTTGCGGATCAAGGCGTCTATTTTGCGAGCCGGTGGCCTACTCGAGGACGCCGATGCGGCGAATGCAGAGGCTGTTCGCGCCGCTGGCCAAGAGATCGCCTCATGACAACCCGCCGTGCGTCAGGCTTGATTGCCATCGTCCTTGTCATGGGAGTTGCGGCGGCATGCTCTTCAAACACCCCTACATCGGGCCCGACCAAATCCAGCCCTGAAACCTCTACGTCGACAACGGCTACGCCGAGACCAACGTTGACAGGATCCAGACTGCAGCCGCCTGCGCAGGACAACAAATACGCCGACCCGGGGCGGCACGCTGTCGTATTCGATCCTTGCACCTGGATAAGTGACGACGACATACAGCGTGCTGGCTTCGATCCCCGAACCAGGAAGCGGGCACATGACGTCGTGGCCGAGTACACCTTCCTTACCTGCCACTTCGATTCAGATCGCGTACTCCTGTCACTCGAATCCGGCAACGTGTCACTCGATGAAGTCAAGAAGAAGTACGCGGGCAAGACTCGGCCCTCGACAATCAACGGTCGTGAAGCGCTCATTACCAACAAGTCTGACGATACGTGCTCGGTCGATATGCAAACCAAGGTCGGATACTTCGGAGTGACATTCATGCCGACCGGACGTGGCAGTGAGCCGATCCAACCATGTGACGGCATCGTCGAAGCCGCGACAATCCTCGAACCATCCATCGGTAAGGAGAACTGACCATGGGTGCCGATAATCCGAGCTCGGCCTATCCAGGGGCTCCGTTCCTGTCAAACGATCCAACGCTCGACCCGAAGGTAGCGCCACAGCGAGCGGCCGCCACCAACACCCAGCGATGGGCGCAGGATGCCGGTAGTGCTGTCACCCATGGTGGCCAAGACCCGTCGTACATCGAGCGGATGGAGGAGTTCGGCGGTGTACCCCATCAGGAGATCTATGATCATGCCCAGCAGATGAAGCCGAGTCTGATCCATTCGACCGCACAGGCGTGGAGCAATATCGGCAATGCCTTGCTGGGGAACATGATGGGCTTGAACAGCAAGGTCCGCTCAACCGTAGCGCAGGGCTGGGAAGGTGCCACTGCGGACACGATCCTCACCGCGACGCAGCGCTTCGTTGGTCAGATGACCAACGTGCACAACGTGATTCAAGATGTTTCATGGCGCCTCGAATCGTCGGCGTTCGCGGCCGAAGTGGTCAAGGCGCAGGTGCCTCCGCCTCCAGCTCCGATGCCAATTCCTATTCCGAGCGGCGCCGAGAGCCCGGTGGCTGCAACCGGTCAGACGACGGCTGAAAGCGAGGCCTACCAGACTGCGGTATGGGCGATGCGGAACAACTATGTTCCGACCTACGAGCCTGCCGGGCAAGGGATTCCAACGTTTACCGCCCCGACCGTGACCGAAAACCAGCCGAGCGGATTGGGGAGTGGTAGCCCCGGTACGGCACCGGGCGATCCCGGTGGTTCGCCAGGAACGTCACCATCTGTGGACGAGCCCAGCTCCCAGGGGCAGCCTGGAACTCAACCAGCCGCCACGTCTGGGGATTCATTTGCGGGGCAGTCTGATTCGGCAAAAACCTCGAATACTGCGGGGAACACCACACCGGCCGGTACCGACTCGAACAGTACTAGTCCTGCGGGTGTGACTCCAGATAGGGCTGGGCAGACCGCTTCGGGTAGCCCGAGCCCGGGCTCCCCCGGTAGCCCAGGTAGTCCGACCAGCCCAGGCAGTCCGGGAAGCCCTGGTCGGACATTGACGGGCGCTCCCACCAGTGGCCCCGCTGCTGGTGCCTCGCTATCCGGCACCAGCGTAGGAGGCGTGTCGCGCGCAGGAGCCGCGGGCATGCCAGGCACGGTGTCGCCGGGTGCCGGTCGACGACAAGAGGATCGCGAATCGACTCGCGAGACGCCGGACTGGTTGATCAACAGCAAGAACGGGGAAGAGTTGGTGGGGCCGCGGCATCCGACCGTGCCTGCGGTTCTCGGTGCCGATCAGGCGCCACCGGATGATGGATGGGTCAACGTCCGAGCAGCCCCGGATACGTCTGGGGAAGATCACGGGCAATGAGGTGGGAGTTCACACCGGACGAGTTCATCTATGTCTGGGGACAACTCGGAGCTGACCGCATCCCCGCCCCCCTAAGTTTGACCGCCTCCGTCCGATGGCGCGACGAATGGGAGGCGATCGATCGGAACTTACGCGAGCGGCTTCAGGTAATCGAGGACCCGGACCTGCTTCCAGTGCTTCGGACGGCTGCAGACCCAGATATATCACTGATGCTGGTCGGCTCCCGCAATCGTAAATTGCGCGCCTTCGGCGCGGTGACGACGAACATCGGAGTCACCATCGTCCAACGTGCCGGGGCTGGCCCGGACTTTGGTGGCAACGTTGTTATCGAGGTCGGATCGGCAGCATTGGTTCCGAAGGTATTCGCTGCGGTGGCCGGCGAGCACCCACCCGGTCAAACTGCGGGCATGGTCGAAACCTTTGAGCGGCTGCAGGATACGCGAACGCCAATCGGATTGATTCCGGATGAACCAGTCGTCGCTGACCGGATGCGTAGCCTGCTTGCCGCGCCCCGCTCCGGGCATGGTCATATCGAGGTCCAATGTGACCGCCATGCCTCGAACCCGCCGTCGCCGCGCTATCTGAGCTGGTTCGATGTCGACGGCGACGGCCGCTACATCTATCTGCGTCGCCACCGTGATTTCCACATAGATCCTTGCAGTACAGAGGGATTCCGTTCGGCTGTGTCACGGCTGATGGGACGGTCGTAGTGGACTCGCAACTCGAGGTTGAGCCTCTACCCAGCCAGCTACAGGATGCAACCCCGAGATTCGTCGAGAACGCCGCGCGCCCCCCGCAACGCAGCTCATTGGGCGGCACTCGGACGGTGCGTCCGGGTCGCGATTCCGGTCGGAGTCGACAGGCTTGTCGTCCTACCAGCGTCTGATGCTGCGCTGGCCCGCGAAAGTCGGCATGACGGGACCCCTGATTCGGTCCACCTGATGTGGCCACCAGTTCCAGGGGCCACATCACCCGGACCGAAATCATGGGGTCAGGTCAGTCTCCCTGACTTCAGCTATCGAGTTCATTCACTCGGTTCTCCGCTTGGCCGACCGCTACCACCGCGCCGCTTTGCTTTCAGGTCAGCTCGGTGGCGGGCTTCGGTCTCAGCGCGGCTGCCGCGGCGCAGGCAGCCCCCGTCATCGAGGCGTATCCACTCGTGGGTGGCCAACCAGAGCTGTTGTGCCTGAGCATCAATGGTATTGAAGAAGAGGGGAACGCCCTTCGGGTCGGTTGCCGAAGCGGCGATGTCGGCCCAAGTCGGGCTGCGACGGTCATTGAGCCGGCGGTACATCCCGATGAACAGAGCAACACGCAAGCCGACGATCTCCGGCGACATTCGTGAGACGTGGTCGCCGTAGAAGCGGACGTAGAAGCGGCGGCCGGGACACAACGAGCGTGCGGTCCGATTCGATGCAAGCCATCCTGTCCGGTGCAGCATGGCGAAGGCGGTCTGGCCTACCGGTTTGAACGGCGGTGTGTTGCCCAGACGGGAGGCCCACCACTTGGTGGCCGCATCGAAGGCCCATGCTTGCTGCCATGTCGGACCGTGATTGTGGTCGATCCGGTGTAATGCCACGGCCGAGGACAATTCCGCGCCGAGCGAGTCGCTTTCGGCGCGCAAGATCTGCGTGGCGTGTGCGATCTGCTCGTCGTAGTCCCTCCGTCGCGTCGTGTTCCGGCTGCTGTGAGAGCTGCACGACAGGGCATCGACCGCCTCAGCTGTCGGAACCTGTTTGGCTCGAAGCAGATTGAGGACGATCTGAGTCCGCTCAGCTGAAGAGTCCAGATCCAGAGGACGCCGCGCTCCGAACCCGTATCGGGCCGGTGCGATCGCTCGAGACAGCTGTATGGCGGCCGTTCGGTTGCCAGCCAAGTCCGTTGTCGCTAGCCATGTTTTGGCCTCGGCAGCGATGCCTTCGGCCGCGCCCTTCACGATCGATTTCGACAACTGCATTCCTTCCGGTCGTTCGAGCACCTGATGACAGTGATGGGCGATGACCTCTCGCCCCGAGTAAGCGATGCTTCACAGCGTGGCAGCCCCCACTTCCCGCGAGTCGTATTTAACCCAGCGTGTCACCTATATCTACATGCAGTTTGTATCGCGTGCGATATACTCGCGTCTGAAGCACGTCTCGTTCCGCGCGGCTGATGCGGGGCTGGGCCGGATTTGGCGTGCGATGATGCGGCCATGCCCGTACCGGAAGCCTCGCTGTCTCCGCAACAAAGGAAGGTGCGCAAGATGAGGCGGGACGCGGTAGGCGCCGCGATTCGTCGAGCCCGTGAGGCGGCGAATATGAACCAAGACGAGTTGGCCGTCGCCTCCGGCGTATCGAGACCCGTGATCGCCCGCATCGAGCTGGGCAACAGCAGTGTGCAGATCGACCGACTGTGGGACCTGGCGGAAGCACTGGCAACGACACCGTCAGCGCTGCTTGCCGACGCCGAACAGCACCTGTCGACCAATTCGGGGACAAGACGCGGCCCGACCAAGCGAGTCAGCCAGTCGGAATAGCCTGCTTGTAGAAATCCGTTGGCCAAGGTTGCTTCGCCGCAGCTTTGCGGCTACGCCAAGGTGTCTACACCTGCCCGTCCGGTCGCTCCGTCGGCAGATCGAACATCCGGCAGTAATGGCCCTGGTCATACCAGCGAGCCAGGTACCCGCTCCCAGACGACCAGACATCGGCCCAACGATCAGGATAGTCCTGCGATCGAAAGTCAAAGTCACTGACCAGAAGCAACTCTGATCGCTGCCAGTATTTCCTCTCCGAGAGTTGTGGTCGTCATTGGCCGGTTGCGTTCGGCGCGGTTGAGGAGCGGACCACCGAGTTCTCGTTCGAGCCGGTTGATTTGGGTGACGAGAGCCGCTTTGCCGACGCCGAGTTCTTCGGCGGCGATGGTGAGTGTGGGATACCGGCAGGCCGCAGCGAAGCGTTGCAGGCGTTCCCAGCCACCGATACCAGTGAGCGTCGGCTGAAGGTTGATCGGTGCGTCCGCTGCTGCCATATTCGCGTCGAGGCTTGCGCTGTGGCTGGGTCCGCCTCTCGGCCGGAGCGGAATCTCGTGATGCTTGGCCCAGCGGGCCATGTTGGCGGTGCTCATGCCAGTGTCGCGGGCTAGGTCGGGCAGCGTTCTGCGCTGGTTGACGTATTGGTCGTAGAGCCAATCGCGGTCGATGTGGATCCTGGCGTGGTGGTGCGGTTCGCGCAGCGGGATGTCGTAGTCGTGGGCCAGGCGTGCCAGGGTCTTCCGGCTGACCCCCACGCCAGCAGCGATCTCGCGCAGGCTGATTCGCTGCTGTTGGTACAGCACGATGAATGTTTCACGAGAAAGAGCGGATCGCGCCACCATATAGGCGCGCCCCTGGGCTCTGGCTTCGTGAGCGGTCGCCGGCTGGCGTGCTGGTGCGGGGTGAATCTCCAACAGGTGCCGGACGGTGTCCAACGTGGTGCCAAGCACGTCTGCAACCGCGCCGAGGGACCGATCCTCTTGGCGCACGAGCCGATGCAGCTTGTCGATGTCGACGCGTTTTGGGTCGGGTATGGGCAGCCGGAGATCGTCTAGCAATGCGATGGGTGGTTGCCAGGAGGGGGGTTCGTCGTGGATGTGTTGGTGGGCAAGGAAGTCCGCTGCATATTCATGCAATGCAGTGGCGAGTTCTGGAGTGAGGTGCTGCGGGAAATCGGCAGTTCTGGTGCGAAATAGATTCTGATCCACCGCGTCAGGCGCAGCACTGGCGGGCATGCCGCTGAGTCGTTCGAACAGGAAGCACCGTGCGACTCGTGCACGGCTTGCACCCTGGCCGGGCGTGCCGGCGCCACGGCATATCTGTCGCCAAACGGAGTCAGGGAGGAGATCGGTGTAGTCCAGGGTCCGTCGTCTGCGGTAGTCGATCGGGATCTCGGTGTCGGCCAGATAATCCGACATCCGCGTCAGCGCATCCTGGAAAAGCGGCCAGTCGCTGTGGTTTTCGAACATCGCCACCACTCGTGAGATGCCCTGATGATCGATCGGGCTGTTGAGGACCTCGGCTGCCTCTTGTAGCCGCAGGCGAGTACCAATCAGCAGCAGGACGGCTGAGACTGCCAGGCGGAGCTGATGCTGATGGCATCCGGGCAGCGCCAGCGGTAGTGACCAGGGCTCCCACAACATCGTCGGGGTTCGTCGGACAAGTTGTTGACTGCGGGAGGAACGCGTTGCGGGGCGTCCCGGCATGGACGACGCCGTTCGATAACGGAGCTGCTCACTGGGTCTCAGCAACGGGGCCAATGCGGCCAATTGCACTGCGGTGAGGGTGGGACTTGTCCCTTGTCCCCACCCGATATTGGTCGCGTTGACGGCCCGTCCGCGCTCGCGAGCATCGATGATCAACCACCGGAGGGCATCGCCCGCAGTGCCGATGCTTGGTTTTGTCAGCGCGGCCAAGGCGGCCGTGACGCCGACGGCGGCGGTGGCAGCACGAGCCGGTGCTACGAGCCCCGGCCTCCGAGCTTGTCGGGGATCTGCCGCCGGGGTGGGCCGTTCCCTGGCGGTTTCACCGTGTGCAGCGAGCAGATCGGCTGGGAGGACTCGGGAGAGGCTGTCGCCCGAGCCATAGGCCAGCACGCGGCCGGCGACTGCCCGGATATCAGCGAGCGCGGTGACCGTGGGCCGCGGGCTAGTCGCGTAGATACCGAACTCCGCTGTGCCGGCATCGATGACGTCGTAGACGGTTCGCTGCGCGCAGAGGACCGGATGATCGGCAGGGAAGCGGGTCACGGGAGTGGCGGTCAGATCGGTGCCGCAGCGCTTGAGCGCGCGCCCGGTTGTGCCGTGCCCTGGCTTGTTGCAATGTCCGGGCATGGGGACCACGTCACCTGGCATCGTGCGCAAACGTGGTCGTTGGCCGCAGCCGGGGCAATGATCAACAAGTAGGCACTGGTGACGCGCGCAGACGAAGGACCACCCCAACCGCCAGGACAATTGCCAACGTCCGCCGGTGTCGGCGAGACAACCCGGGCAGTATCGCGAACCCCTACCACGGCCCCAGGGAAACGTTCGGAGGACTTTCCGGCTACGAGTGTCGATACTTACGGCGGCTTCATCGAAGCGGGCCAACGTCATCGCAGCGATGCTGGTGGCGGCAATACCGGTAGCGGTGGCGATCGCCGCAGTTTCTTGTGGGCGCAGTTTGAACACCCAGTTGCTGGACTGAGCGGTACTGGCTTTCAGCAGTCCCACCGCGGTCAACAGATCGGCCCAGGCGGTGTGAGATCGGGCAGCGACGGCTTCCAACCAGGAGTCCAGCGCCTCACCAGGGACCGGTGCTACCCGGATCGGCAGGGTGCGGATCTCGGTCATCCGAACTTGCTGGTCCGGGTCGTGAGCCTTCCAGAGTCGAATGCCATGTCCAGCTCCCGGCGGGCCTTGTCTGATGCGGCGTCGCTCTTTACCCGATCCAACAGCTCTCGATCCACACATTCGACACCAGTGCGGACCGCACGTTGGCAACCGCGGTTGAGCAGGGTCATCAGCGAACCGATATGTCCGGTCGATCGGGCGAACAAGTAGTCCGACAGGTCGTTGACGAGCATGCCGGGATGCTTGTCCGCCAGCACGATTCGCTTCTCCAGAGCGAGCAGCAGTTGCCGCCATTCACGACGGCCATCCACGGTATCGATCGTGAACGGACGCATATCCAAAGACGTTGTGCGGCGTCCGGTTTGGGCGATCACCGCGTCCTGGTAACTGGAACCTTCCGAGAACAGACCACGCGCGGCCAACCCGACACCGACGAAGATCAGGGTGACCGGGAATTCGTTGGCGATGTATTTGAAGTGGTTACTGATCTCGACTCCGGCGGTGTTACGCCACCGCAGGAAGTGCAGGTCATCGACGATCAGGATGCGGGTCTCACAGGCCAGAACGCAGTCCATAGCCCGGTGTGCGAAGTGTGCAGCGTTGCCGCGGGAGGCGCCAGGATGGGCGAAGAACGACAGCATCGCGCGGTTGAACTCGACCATCCCGGTGTTGCCAGTCAGCCCGACCCGGCAGACCGGCCAACGTTCGTGTCCCGCACGGGTTTTTGTGCCCTCCGCTTTGATTTCGCGGCTATGGAACTCCTTGGCGAACGCCAGCACCGAGGTGGTCTTGCCGAGACCCGGGAAGGCATCGATCGCCACGGCGCCCTTAGCCTTGTCACCGTCCTGAAGGTTGCTGTCGACGATGTCCCATAGGTCCTCGTGCAGTTCCTCCAACTGTGGCGTTTTGATTGGACCGATGTTGGCGTGCCATTCCCGGCGTTGCCGGTTGTAGGTCTCTAATGCATTCTCGCTCAACGCTTTCAGTGCACGGCGAGACAGCAGTTCCGGGGGAATGCGGGGCGGGGTGTCGACGAACTGTTGCCACCCTTCCTTCCGCGACAGTGTGAGATTGTCCAGCCGGGCCTCGGCCCTTGCTCGGATGGTCACACATCCTCCAGCGCGTCAGCGTAGAACGAATCCTCGTCAAAATCGTCGGTGCCGTCATCGAAATCGTCGTCGTCGTCATCGCCGCCCTCGGGATCCGGCTCAGTTGATGGCGCTGGTTTGACGCCGACAGGATCGGTATTCCCAGCCGTGGTAGCCAGCACCTTGGCCACCGACGGCAGCCTCGTCACTTCGTCGTCGTCGGGAACTTCGTTGAGGAAGGTTGCCTCGCGCGACAGGCGAAGCGCCATTCGGCGCTCGGCTACCGAGGAGCCGAGTCCAAGATTCCAGCGCTCCAGGAGGTTTGCGACCGCAAGTCGATCATCGGGATAGGTGTATTTTGTCGCGGCCAGCTGTCTGGCAAACTTCAGCGCATCCTCGCTGAACGGCGTCGTCGCTGCCGCGGCGTGCTCCCAGACCAGTGTCTCCCAGTTACCATTCTCCGGATTCCGGAAGTAGGCGCGGGTGATGTCGTCAGGGTCGTAGTGGATCGGCCAGCCCTCTTTGACTTTGCTGATGTAGGGGCTCGGCTTACCAACGAGCCCGCTCAATACCTCGCCCTTGCCCTTGTAGCGGCGTCCCCCGAACTCGACTCCGTAGTGCTGGATGGTGCGCCACACGACCTTCAGAAATTCATAGGCCAGGTTCGGGTCCCTCGGCACCTCGATGTAACCGGCGCGGGCCAAGCCGTGTTCGAACATGGCGACGGGCGACATCCGCAATCCGGGAAGACGCGGGTCAACCAGACTCGCATGCGGACGATGGTGGTAGACCACCCCGATCCATTCCTGGATGATCGCTTCCAACTCATCCAGGAAGAAGAACGCCTCCGACTCCGGATCAAGCCCACGGGAGTGAACATCCGGACCCTTGTAGCCCGGCAACGCTTGCAGCAAATCCTCTCGCAATGTACGGAAGAACCGCTCAACCGGCCCCTTGTCGCGGCCTGTGCGCAGCCGTGCGGGCTGGATGGAGATGCCCATCCGCTGACAGACACTCGTCAAATGCTCGGAGATGTAGATCTTGCCGTGATCGATCACGATCGTCTCGGGGACGATCGCCGGATGAGCCGCGCCCCTCCACGGGCCGTCGATGGCATCGGTCTCCACCAAAACCGATCGAGGAATCCCATGCTCGGGCCAGACCGCGTGTTTCGGCCAGTCCTTGCCAGCCGGACGAGGACGGAACGACTGATATAGCGTCGCCGCTGCGTCGACCGATTTCGTCGACACCGGAGTGATTCGGACGCCGACGATGCAGCGTGTGTACCAGTCCATCGCGACGGTGAGTTCCGCTTGCACCCACCTCAGCGTTACCGGATCCAATGCGAACACGTCCAAACGGGTGGTGTCCATCAGCAGATACTCACCCGGGCGGGTCGGTCGTAGCTTTCCATAGGCCTCGCCAGGGCGAGAGGCAATGTCACGGTTTCGCTTGGTGCTCAGCCGAAACAGGGGGTGTTGCCGCTCCAGTTCCTCCAGCACACGAAAGGCTGTGGCCCGTGCAGGAAGTTTCACGACGTCCGGTCCGAACCGTGCAATCACGCGCGCGTTCGCCCTATCAATCACCATCGTCCGGGACGGGCGTGATTGGTCGGTATGTTCGGCCATGACCTCCAGCGCCGTCTCCACCCACCGCTCATCCGTACGAGTCCGGGCTACCTTGCGGCCGCTGGCTCGCCGTGGAACCAACCCCGCCTCGCCGTCGGCGCGATAGTTCGACACCCACTGCTTAACCGTCCGGTCGGTGACGCCCAACTCAGCTGCCTTCGCGTCATATCGACTCGTCAAAGGCAATTGTGGATCGAATTGAGGTCTCGGCTCGCCGGGTGCTGCCAACTCCGCAGAACCTGATCGGAACCCGGTGAGTACCTCACGAACATGCGCGGCCCGGTCAAGGACCGTGTCTCGATCCGCATCGGCTAGCGCAGACAGGACGACAGCCGCAACATCGTCCGGATCGTCTGCCGACGGCCCCGGACCGTCCGGGATGATGCGGGCTTTGTCCGAATCCAGCAACTCTCGCAGCGAGACTCGGATGATTTGTTTACCCGGTCCCAGACGGATCGTCACCGACAGCACTGCGGAAGTCGCTGCCATCTCGACGATCTCGCCGTACTCGCCGTCATAGAGGAGTCGTGTACCGACTCCAACCTGCACGCCGACGCCCGTCATACTGCGGCTCGTGTCAAGACCAGGCGAGAGCTCAGCGGTTGGCCGGGATCAACCATGAAGTGCTGGGTCCACAAGAGGTGCAGAATCGCCGAACGAACCAGTGGCGCGGGCCAATCCGCCACTACCGAACATGCCTCTGCAAGCGTGATCCCATCGACAACACCGTTGCGCAAGGTGTTGAGCAGTGTTGTCGGAAACAACCATTCGCGACGGTAACCTGCCAGGAAGCGCACATTCTCGAGTATTACGGGGTCGGGTTCGCTGGATACCTGATACCGCCACCCCAAACCTTCGACCAGCTCGCGTGTCCAAGCGAACGTCGACTTCACCGACGGCTTGGCCAAGCGCTCACGCGGCTTCACGTCGACAACGATTGGGCCGCCGTTGGTGAGCAGTAGATAGTCAGGAATGTGCCGCCGCTGCTTGCCCGCAACGATCGTTGTGATCAAGAACGGCTGGGCTGCAATACGTTTCACCATTGGATCGAAATCGGCCAGCAACAGGCAGGACAGCTCGAGACGCGACTCGTAGATGACATGACCGGATTCCGTTGCCGACCAGTAGGTTCCCGAGTAGTGCTTCTGGCCGTTACGCCATCGGAACGTTCGCCATGGCACAGCCTCGACCACTCGGTCACCCGTCAAGCGATCCCACAGGAATCGGTCCACCCGCTCACCGCCGGGTTGACGCAGAGACACTTTGGTCGACGCCTTCATCACCGTTCTGCCCATCCCGCCGTCGCCTTCATCGACCTGTTGGGTTTGGGACGACAGCCTGCCACGCAAGCGATCCGCGCGGTGAGCGTTTCGGCGAGATCGTCTCAGAGTGGCTTCATTTAGGAAGTCGGCATGAAGTTGTTCGTGAGATTATGAAACGTCAAGTGAGACCCTACATCTCAGGCTAGCCGCGAGCCATATCCACAAACCGACTCAAATGCAGTTGGTGCGCAACGGTAATCGTGGCAGTCGGCCCATTACGGTGCTTGCCTACGATCAGATCGGCTTCACCACCACGCGGATCATCCCGCTCGAATGCGTCGGGTCGATGCAACAGAATGACCATGTCCGCATCTTGTTCGAGTGAACCGGATTCGCGCAGGTCGGATACCATGGGCCGCTTATCGGTTCGCTGTTCCGGACCACGGTTCAGCTGACTGATGGCGATTACCGGGACTTCGAGTTCCTTGGCGAGCAGCTTCAGATTTCGGGAGAAATCCGAGACTTCTTGCTGTCGGGATTCGACCTTCTTACCCGAGGTCATCAGCTGGAGGTAGTCCACCACAACGAGTTTCAGGTCGTGGCGTTGTTTCAACCGCCGTGCTTTGGCACGAATCTCCATCATGGTGAGGTTCGGCGAATCGTCGACGAACAGTGGTGCCTCACTGATCTCGCTCATTCGGCGCGCCAGTTTGGTCCAGTCGTCGTCGCTCATCCGACCTGAACGCATATCGCCTAACTTGATTTTCGCCTCTGCGGAGAGCAGACGCATCACGATCTCGGTGCGGCTCATCTCCAGCGAGAAGATGACGCTCGCCAGACCGTGTTTGATCGAGCAGCTGCGCATGAAGTCCATACCGAGCGTCGAGTTGTGCGTCGGCACCATCGACTCGCCGGCGAGATACAGGTGGTCGGCGTTGTCCACCTCGACGCATCGCACGGGGACGGTATCGATCTTTCGCACATCCACGATGTGTCGGGCGTTCGAACGAGCCGTGGTCGGCACGAGATGGTTCGGGCTGTTGTCCGTGAGATGCACGCTGTGGACGATTTCGCCGGTTGTGCGTACGGCGGCGACGCGAGCACCAGCTGACCCGGCAATGGTGAGCCACTGATGTTGCTCATCGGCGACGATCACGGTGCCGTCGGAGAATTCGACCTCGTAGCACGGCCTTTCGGCCAGCACCTCGGTGGCCGCGACGACGCGGGTCGGGCGGCCCGCGGTGTCAAGGAGTTCATCGCCGACTCGGACTTCGCCCATGGTGGTCCAGCCGGACGGGGTGGGCAGGGGAGTGTCCAGGGCGAGGGCCTTGCCGACGCCGGGGCGGGCGGCGACGATGATCATTTGGCCGGGGTGCAGGCCGTTGGTGAGTTCGTCGAGTTCGGTGAAACCGGTTGGGACGCCGAGGGAGATGCCGCCGCGGGAGGCGATGGAGTCGATTTCGTCCATCGTCGGCTGCAGGAGTTCCTCGAGGGGGAGGAAGTCTTCGGTGGTGCGCCGCTCGGTGACCTCGTAGACCTCGGCCTGGGCGCGGTCGACGACCTCGGCGATGTCCTGGCCGTCGGCGCCCGCGTATCCGTATTGGACGATGCGGGTGCCTGCCTCGACGAGGCGGCGCAGAATCGCCTTCTCGGCAACGATTTCGGCGTAGTAGCCCGCATTGGCGGCGGTGGGGACGGTCTGGGTGAGGGTGACCAGATAGGGCGGGCCGCCGATGCGCTTGAGTTCGCCGCGGCGGTCCAGGCCCGCGGCGACGGTGACCGGGTCGGCGGGTTCGCCGCGGCCGTAGAGATCGAGAATGGTGTCGTAGACCGCTTGGTGGGCGGGGCGGTAGAAATCGCCCGGGCGCAGCACCTCGACGACGTCGGCGATCGCGTCCTTGCTCAGCAGCATGCCGCCGAGCACGGACTGCTCGGCCGCCATATCGTGCGGGGGCTGCCTGCCGAAGTCCTCACCGGGCGGTTCGGGCGGATAGTCCGTATGCCCGCGGTCATCGGTGGTGGTCACCAGACTCGACCGTCCTCTCTCGCCACATGCAGGCCGCTCGAAAACGCCTACCCGCCGACCCTATTGATCATTCGTTGTACTCCCGGGCTCCGACACATTCGGCAGCGCACCGCGGTCGAGTGACCTCATCAGAGGGTCTCACCTGCGGTTCCAGCAAACCACCGCGGCAGGTGCCGAATCATGCCGTTCCGGGTGGTGCGTGCATGATGCTGCGACGAACCTAGGCGACCGGGAGGGCAGTCACCAAACCGCAATGTGCACACACCTGTGGATAAGTTGGGGACTGTTTACCTGGTGTTGTGCACCCCCTGTGTACAACTTGGGGAAAACCCAGGTCACGCCGTTCAAACTCGCTGATAGATATCGATTTCTTGATCTATCCACGTGTGGATGAATCCAGTGCGGCGTGTCGGTCTAGTTGAACAGCCGGGCGTGTTGGAGGTAAACAGCGTGTTCCGCGGCTATGGCGTAGATCACATTGCATCCGGTTGGTTTTCTTGGCGATCCACAAGCTGAATAACCGGTGGTAGAGCCGATAGCAGCGGGGTGTCGAGAATGGTCCAGATCACCGTTTCGACCTATTCGCAAACAATTGGCTATTTCAGCGAAAGGCATAACTCACCCAGGCCCGACCAATATGGGATCGATGCCGCACAGTCGAAAGCCACCCTTGTGCCGGAACACAAGAGTGGCCTTCGAATGAACTCAGTTAGCCGCGACCTGCAGGTCGAACTTCGCGACGACATCGGGGTGCAGGTGCACCACGACGTTGTGCTTGCCGACCGACTTGATGTGCGACTTCGGCAGCTCGATGCTGCGCTTGTCGACGACCGGCCCGCCGGCCGTCTTGATGGCGGCGGCGACGTCGGACTGGGTGACCGAACCGAACAGCTTGCCGGTGCCGGCGGTCTTGACCGACAGCGAAACCGCCGCCAGGCCCTCGATGGCCTGCTTCAGCTCGTTGGCGTGATCCAGGTCGCGCACCTTGCGCGCGTCCTGCGCCCGACGGATGCCCTCGACCTGCTTCTGCGCGCCACGGGTGGCCACGATCGCCAGGCCGCGGGGCAGCAGGTAGTTGCGGCCGTAGCCGTCCTTGACCTCCACGGTGTCACCGGGGGCACCGAGGTTGTCCACATCAGCAGTAAGAATCAACTTCATTGCGATGCCTCCCTTCTCAGCGAGCCGTCGACACGTAGGGCAGCAGGGCCACCTCACGCGAGTTCTTCACGGCAACGGCGACGTCGCGCTGGTGCTGCACGCAGTTGCCGGTGACCCGGCGAGCGCGGATCTTGCCGCGATCACTGACGTACTTCCGCAGCAGGGCGGTGTCCTTGTAATCGATATTGACGGTGCCGGACTTGGCTTCCTTGCAGAAGGTGCAAGCCTTCTTCTTCAGCACCTTTTCGCGCGCGGGCGCTTTAGGCATGGTTACTCCGTAATCAATGATGGCTCAGTAAAATTCGAGCCGATGTGAGCCGTTCTCAGAACGGCGGTTCGTCGTCTACGCGGCTGCCCCCGAAGGAGCCCGCCGCGGGTGCGCTGCCCCACGGGTCGTCGTCGGCGCCGCCGGAACGGCTGCCGCCACCACCACCGGCCGGAGCGAAGTTGCCACCGCCGCCACCGGAACCGAAGCCGCCGCCGCCCCCGCCGCCACGACTGGCCTTGGCGACCTTCGCGGTGGCGTAGCGCAGCGAGGGCCCGACCTCGTCGACCTCGAGCTCGACGACCGTGCGCTTCTCACCCTCGCGGGTTTCGTAAGAGCGCTGCTTCAGTCGTCCGCTCACGATCACACGGGCGCCTCGGGTCAGGCTTTCGGCGACATTCTCCGCAGCTTCACGCCAGATGTTGCAGCGCAGGAAAAGCGCTTCGCCGTCTTTCCATTCATTCGAATTACGGTCGAACACGCGGGGAGTCGATGCGACGGTGAAATTCGCCACCGCCGCGCCCGCGGGCGTGAATCGAAGTTCGGGATCGGCCGTCAAGTTTCCGATGACGGTGATGACCGTGTCGCCTGCCATGTGGTTCCTCCTGCTCGGTATGCAGTCCGCAGTGCACTCGCTTTGCGCTAGAGCCTAGAGACAGGCACCGACGCAATCGAGAGTCACTTGCCGTGGCGCAGAACCTTGGTGCGCAGCACCGACTCGTTGAGACCCAGCTGGCGGTCGAGCTCGCTCACCGTGGCGGGCTCGGCGGTCAGATCGACCACGGCGTAGATGCCTTCGGCCTGCTTGGCGATCTCGTAGGCGAGCCGGCGGCGGCCCCAGATGTCGACCTTGTCGACCTTGCCGCCATCGGTCTTGACGACGCTCAGCATGTTGTCCAGCGACGGACCAACAGTGCGCTCGTCCAGGCTCGGATCGAGGATGACCATCACTTCGTAATGACGCACGGACCAATCACCTCCTGTGGACTAGGAAACGGCCACGGACGGTCCGTGGCAGGAGGGTCGTTGCGTCAGCAACCCGACAAGGCTACATGAACGCCCGTTGAGCAGCGAAATCGATGCCTGAGGCAGTGCCCGTATGGTCATTGGTGGGGGGAAGCACGGGCGTCGTCGCACGGTGCGGCCTAGGGTGGTGCCCATGCCGACCGGACTCGCCACCCGCGACAGGATCGTCGGGGGAGTGACGCGCAGCGCGGCCTTGGCCGCGGTGGTGGTGTTGCTGTGCGGGCTGACGCTGGCGCTGGCATATGCGAACAAGGCTCGGTGCGCGGGTGCGCCGTTCGCCGAGAACGGTCGCAGTGCCGTCTTCGATGTGATCAAGGATTCGGACGTCTGTTATTCCGATATCCAATTCCTGTGGCTCGGTCGCGATATCGATCAGCACGTCTTTCCCTACATCGATGGCGGCATCACCGCTGACGGCACGCTGACCGGTGGCGCGGTCGAATATCCGGTGCTCAGCGGCGTGCTGATGTGGCTCGGTGCGGTCGGCGCCGATAACGACGCGGAATTCCTGCTGCATTCGGCATTGCTGTTGGCGCCGTTCGCCTTGTTGACCGCCTGGCTGCTGGTCCGGCTGGCCGGGCGGGCGGCGCTGCTGTGGGCGGCAGGGCCGCCGCTTGTGCTCTACGCCTTCCACAACTGGGAGCTGCCCGTGGTCTGCACGGCGGTCGCCGCGGTGTACGTGGTGACCGCGCTGACCCGATATTCGCTGCGTACCAGGGGAATTCTGGCCGCCGTGCTGCTCGGCATCGGGTTCTGTCTCAAGCTGTATCCGGGCATCTTCGTGCTGCCGTTGCTGGCTTATGTGCTCACCGGCGGTCAGCGCGGTATGGATGATCCGGCGCCGACTCGATTCGATGTGCGCGGTGCGCTGCAGACCGCCGCGGCGGCCGTCGGCACGGTGGTCGTGGTGAATCTGCCGTTCGCGCTTGCCGGTTACGAAGGCTGGCGCGCATCGATCACCTTCCAGCAATTGCGCCAGGCCGATATCACCACGAATTCCATTTGGTACTGGGGACTTCGGCAGCTTTTCGGTCAGGACGCCGCCGGGGAGAGCGCATTTCAGCATGCGGTATCGATTGCCTCGCCGACTCTGGTACTGACCTCCTTCGCGCTGGCGATGTGGTTGGGCTGGAAGCGATTCACGATGACCGGCACCTTCCCGTGGATCGGGGTCAGCGGCGCGATGCTGTGCGGATTCCTGCTGTTCCACAAGGTGCATTCGCCGCAGTACACGCTGTGGTTGGTGCCGTTCATGGTGCTGCTCGAGGTGCCGTGGGCGGCGATCGGCACGTATCTGATCGCCGACGCCGCGATCGGAATCGGCGTATTCCGGTATTTCTATTCGATCGGAACCGGAAATTCGGTGGATTCGATGGAGAACGTCGTGCAATTCGGCGTCTGGGGACGTGCCGCGCTGCTCGTGGTGTTCTTCTTCCTGTTCGTGCGTGCGATACCGCGCGGATTCCGGCCCGAACCGCCGCGGATACCCCGATTCGAACCCGGCAGCCTGGTTCCGGTGGGCTAGCACGAACCGGTCAGTCGGCGTGTCTGGCGCGGAACGCGGCACTTTTGGCGCGGTTGCCGCAGATGGTCATATCGCACCAGCGGCGTGACTTACCGCGTGAGGTATCGAGGTACAGCCGCGTGCATTCGGCGCGGCCGCATTGCTTGATCAACCCTCGCTCCGGCCCGCCGAGCATTTCGATCGCGGACCGGGCGATCGCGGCGAGTGCGGCGTCCGGGTCGCCGTGGCGGGTGATCGTCGCATCGGCTCGCAAAGTTAGTCGGGGGAGTTCACCGCCCGCCAGTTCGTTGACGATCTTGCGGTCCGCATCCGCGAACGGCTCGTCGCGGGTCGCGGCCAGGGCCAGTCGGTAGCCCGCCTCGCGCAGTCGCACGGCTCGGTCGAGTGTTGCCGCATCGCAGTGAGGGGTG
The DNA here is from genome assembly GCF_050955745.1 of Nocardia sp. CA-120079. Taxonomy (NCBI): domain Bacteria; kingdom Bacillati; phylum Actinomycetota; class Actinomycetes; order Mycobacteriales; family Nocardiaceae; genus Nocardia; species Nocardia sp. CA-120079. The sequence goes on along the minus strand of NZ_CP192088.1, from coordinate 9,426,860 downwards.
GTGTCGAGGAGGTCGGCGGCGAGCAGCCATTCGTCCAGATCCGCCGGGGTGGTGAGTAAATCGTCGAACGTCGTGGCACGGGCCTTGACCGTGCCTGCGAAGTCCAGGGCGAGGTTACCGCTCACGAAGGCGAACACCCTCTGATAGTAACCACCTTGACAGGTTACGTACAAAGATGCGACGGTTGGTAACCGCCTCAGATGGTTATGGCCTGTAGGAGTGGAAGTGAAGACGCAGCTCTTGGACCCGCTGTTCCGAGCGACCGACAAGCCCTCCCTAGCGGCAGGCATGCAACCACTGTTCGTCGTGCTGTGGAGCAGCGCCTTCATCGCCGGGGTCATCGGTGTCGGTGCGGCACCGCCGATGATGGTGCTGTTCGCGCGCTTCGCCATCGCCGCGGTCCTGCTCGCGGTGTACGCCACCGTGATTCGCGCGACTTGGCCGAGCGCAGGCCAGCTCAAACATGTCGTCATCGCGGGTCTGCTGATGCAGATCGTGCAGTTCGGCGCGTTCTACACGGCGATGAGCCTGCATGTTTCGGCAGCCATCATCGCCCTTGTGCAGGGACTCAATCCGGTCGTCATCGCTTTGCTGGCCGGATTCATCGGCGAAACCGTCACGGCGCGACAGTGGTTCGGCTTCGGCATCGGTGGTGTCGGCGTCGGCTTGGCCGTACTCGACCAATCGAGCATGTCGCTGATCGGCCTGCTGCTGTGCGTGATCGGTTTGCTCGGCCTCAGTGTCGGCACGATCTACCAGAAACGCTTCGTACCGCAGGTCGATTCGCGTGCCACCACCGCCATCCACATGGCCGCGAGCGCGCCGATCACGGGCGTATTGGCTTGGGGCACTGGCCAATTGCACATCTGGGATGCGACGCGATTCGCGGAATCGCTCACCTGGATGGTGCTGGTCAATTCAATGGTCGCATTCCTGCTGCTGAACGCGATGCTGAAGCGTTGGGAGGCAACGCGAGTCGGGCGTCTGTTCTTCGCGACTCCCGCGGTCACCGCCGTGCTGGCCTGGCTGTTCATCGATCAGCCGCTGCGGCCCCTCGCCGCCGCCGGACTCGGTGTCGGACTGATCGGCATGGTATTTGCCTCGCGCCGCCCGACGCCCGGAGTCGATCAGCGGCAGCCGGTGCCCGTGCGCTGAATTACTTCTTGGCGGCGTGCCGGCGGAGTTTCGCTCGCCATTCCCCCTCGGGAAAAGAGAAGCGGCAGCGACCGAAGCCGCTGCCGCTCGAGTTCTTCGGCTACCCGCCGGAATTCAGGCTACCGGGGTGACCTCGCGGGCGCTCTCCACTTCGTCGGTGTCCTCGCGCCGATTCCGAATGATGCTGGTAATGAACGCCGCGCCGATGAACGCCACGCCGACGAGACCGGTGACGATCTCGTTGATGTGCACGCCGATCGAGACGAACAGGATGACCGCCAGCGCGCCGATCGCCCAGTGCGCGCCGTGCTCGAGGTACACGTACTCCGACAGCGTGCCCTTGCGCACCAGGTACACGGTGATCGAACGAACGAACATGGCGCCGATCAGACCGAGGCCGAGCGCGATGATGATCGGGTCGGAGGTGATGGCGAAGGCGCCGATGACACCGTCGAAGGAGAACGACGCGTCGAGCACCTCGAGGTACAGGAACAGGAAGAACGCCGCCTTGCCCGCGGCTTTGACCAGCTGGGACGGACCGCCGTCCGCGGATTCCTCGAACTCCTCGGTGTGGAACAGCGAACCGAGTCCGTCGACCACGATGTAGGTGATCATGCCGAGCAGACCGGCGACCAGAACGGTGGCGCGCTCTTCGTCGCCCGCGATGAACTCCGCGGTGAACACCAGGCCGACACTCGCGACGACCACCGAGAGCATGTCCAGCTTGCCGAGCTGGGCCAGCGGCTTCTCCAGCCAGGACAGCCAGGTGATTTCGCGCTCTTCGAAGATGAAGTTCAGGAACAGCAGCAGCAGGAACATGCCGCCGAACGCGGCGATCTGCGGATGCGCGTCGGTGAGCAACTTCTCGTAGCTGGGGCTGCCGTCCGCGAAGACCAGCGCGTCATCGGCGGGCGGGTTCAGCGCCAGGTCGAACGCCTTGACCGGGTTCAGGCCCGCGGTGATCCAGACGATCGCCAACGGGAAGACCAACCGCATGCCGAAGACGGCGATGATCACGCCGACGGTGAGGAAGATCCGCTGCCAGAACTCGTTCATCCGCTCGAGCACGGTGGCGTTGATGACCGCATTGTCGAACGACAGCGAGACCTCGAGCACACCGAGGATGGCGGCCAGGGCCAGTGCTGTCGGCCCGCCATACAGGAATGCCACGACGAGCGATACCACCGTGACAACGATGGACATGCCGAATATGCGCAGGACCACGCGGAGACCCTTTCCGTGCGGCGGTCGAATGTCTGTCCGAGCGCGCCTTTGCCGATGTAACCCGAGGGCCGTACAACCCGCGGTCGCGATGATGGTTCCAGCGTGGTCGCGGAACCGTCGATTGTCCAACGGAGCGGCGAGTCGAATCGTTCCGTGGACATGCGAGCAGGGGGCTCGTCGCCGAGCCCCCTGCTGATCCTTTCGAGCGACCTGCGAGCAGTCGCTACGGGAGAGACCAGTACGTCTTAGACGTTCACACCGTAGTCACGGGCGATCCCCGCCAGACCCGAGGCGTAGCCCTGGCCGATGGCGCGGAACTTCCACTCGGCGCCGTTGCGGTACAGCTCGCCGAAGACCATGGCCGTCTCGGTCGAGGCGTCCTCGGACAGGTCGTAGCGAGCCAGCTCGGTGCCGTTGGCCTGGTCGACAACGCGGATGTAGGCGTTGCGAACCTGGCCGAAGGACTGCTGCCGGGTGTCCGCGTCGTAGATCGAGACCGGGAAGAAGATGCTCTCGATGGTCGGCGGGGTGTTGGCGAGGTCGACCTTGATCACCTCGTCATCGCCTTCGCCCTCACCGGTCAGGTTGTCGCCGAGGTGCTCGATGCTGCCCTCGGGCGACTTGAGGTTGTTGAAGAAGATGAAGTGCTTGTCGGACACGACCTTCTTGTCCCCACCGGTCGCGATCGCACTGGCATCCAGATCGAAGTCGGTGCCGGTGGTCGTACGAATATCCCACCCGAGCCCGACGGAGACAGCGGTAAGGTTCGGCGCTGCCTTCGTCAACGAGACATTGCCGCCCTTGGACAGACTGACACCCATGCGGGGTTCCCTTTCAATAGACGTCTGTGGTTCCCAGCATTGTCCGAATCGCCGGGTACGCCTTACGACAGTAGTAGGTTTCGGCAATCTTGCGTAGGAACTGGTGTATCCCCGGCGAACTAGTCCACCGCCTAACATCGGGGCGTGGCAGGCCGTAGGCGTGGATGGTTCCGGTCGTCCGGGAACAACGAATGGATTGCACAGGCCCGGTCGACGCTGGCGGCCGCGTTCCTGGATATGGATCGGCGCCAGAGCGCGGCCGAGGCGGCGGTGCACGCCTGCGAACAGGTGTTTCCCGAGCGACGGATGAGCGCGAAATGGGAACCCGTGCGCAGCAGATGCTACGACGCCGCAGGCGCATATCTGACGTTCACCGAGGAACTGGATAACGCCGAACGCGACGACACGCCGATGCCACAGGGACAACCGCGGGTGGACACCCTGGTGCGGCAGCTGACCGACGCGGCCCGTGCCGTCGACGAGTTCTATCTCGGTAATCAGTCCGAGCTCGAACATGCCGTCGCGGTGCTCGGCACGGTGCCGCAATTCGCGCAGCAAGTGAAGGTCGCGGCGGCGGGTGTGCGCAGGCAGGCCGCCGAATCCGAATATGGCGGCTACCCTTCGGTGCGCCAGTACGCGGCGGCGGTGGATGAGTCGCTGCTCACACTCGAGGCGCTCGGTTCCGAGGCACCCGCGGCCAATGTCCGGGAGGCCGCCAACCGCCTGGAATCGGCGACGAAAGCGCTGGCAGAAGCGTTGGCGCAAGCGCCATCTCGGACCGCGGCCGCGGCCAATGCCATTACCTCGGTGACCACCAGATCGGCGGCGGTCCACACCCGCGGCGAACGGGTGGCACCGGCCTACTCGGAGTTGCTCCGCGAGTTCAATGCTGCGAGTTCGGCGGATCTGGCTAACAATGGGCCGGAAAGCAAAAAGGCCATCGATGCCGCGGATGCCGCCCTGGTGCGGGCACGTGCGGCGGCGGCCGAAAACAATCCGGAGTCTGCACTTGATCTGACCACATCCGCACGGGGGCACCTCACCGAGGCCGAACACTTGATCGACGCCGTCACCAAACGGCTGACATTGCTGCGCGAGGTCCGTGAGAATCCGCAAGAGAAGGCCAAAGCCGTACGATTTCGGCTGCGGGACGCGCAAATGCTCGCAGTGAGCCGCGGACTCGTCGGGGAATGGGGATCTGTGCTCGATGCACAGGCGGACCGGATAGATCGAATCACCGAAAGCCTGTCGGGGCGGCACCCCGACTACTGGGCCTATGTGACCGAATTGGATAAAGCCGCGGAGTTCGTAGCCGGGGTAGTGGATCGAATGAGAAAGCAAGCAGGACCACGACGAGAATGAGGCCAGGATTTATGCGGCCACCGCCATCAGGGATGAGGACAGCGAAGCGATGACCGCGGGCATCGTCGTCCAGCAACGGGTTTCCCTGCGAAAGCAATTGCCGCTGCGCCATTTTCGCCAGCTGCACGGCCCGGAGGCGCGGCACCTGTTCCATAGACAACCGGAACCGTTCGGCGAGGATGCCGACCGGGAAATTCTGGCGTTCGCGCTCGGCGCCACGCTGTATGCGCCGGCGACCCGGGCCGACCTTGCCCTGACGATCAGTAAGCGTGCCGCGCGCGGTGTGTGTTCGATGGTCATCGATCTCGAGGACGCGGTCGCCGATCACGAGGTGGAATTCGCCAAACGGCAGACCGTCGCGACGCTGAATCTGCTCGCCGACAGCGAGGATCCGAATCCGCTGCTGTTCGTCCGCGTTCGGGACGCGGATACCGTGACCGAAATCGTCGAGCAACTCGGCACCGGGGCGGTGGCACTGACCGGCTTTGTCTTCCCGAAATTCGACAGGGCGAGCGGTCCGAAATATCTCGCCGCGCTCGAGGCGGCCGCCGAGCGGTTGGGCAGGCCCGTATACGGCATGCCGGTGCTCGAATCGCCTGCGCTGGTGCATCGCGAGAGCCGGGATCAGGAGCTGACCCAGATTGCGGCGCTGTTGGCCGAGCACCGGGAGCGGATACTCGCGGTGCGCATCGGTGCGACGGATATGTGCTCGACCTTCGGCATTCGGCGGGACCGGGATCTGACCATCTACGACGTGCGGGTGGTCGCGGATGTCATCGCCGATATCGTGAACTACCTGGGGCGTTCGGACGGTACCGGTTTCGTGATCACCGGACCGGTCTGGGAATACTTCGCCGACCACGAGCGGATGTTCCGGCCGCTGCTGCGGACCGCGCCGTTCGAGGAATCCGATGCGGTGCCGTTCCGGCGTTATCTGGTCAGTCGCGATCTGGACGGGCTACTGCGCGAGATCACACTCGACCGGGCCAATGGGATCCAGGGCAAGACGGTGATCCATCCGTCGCATGTCGCGGCCGTGCATGCGCTGTCGGTGGTGACGCACGAGGAGTATTCGGATGCGCTCGACATCCTGCAGGTCGATGTCGGCGGGGTGGCCGCATCCGGATATCGGAACAAGATGAACGAGATGCGGCCGCATCGCAGTTGGGCGCGCCAGACGCTGCTGCGGGCTCGTGTTTTCGGTGTCGCGAATAAGGGCGTTTCGTTCGTGGATCTATTGACGGCGTTGGTGACCGAGTGAGCATTGATCCTTGGGCGACAACGAATTTGGGTATCGAGTTGCGGCACGAGCGTTCGCATGGCGGCGAATCGGTGGGTGTGCTGCCCGCCGAATTGCCCATCGCCACATTGATTCAGCCGGGGTTGCGGCGTAATCCACGTCGTGCGCACCTCCTGGTTTCGACCGTGCTCGGGAAGCATCTGCCGACCGATCCGCGGGTGGTTCTCGGCGCGGGCAATCGGCTGGGCGATCTGGTGCGTGACGCACTGGGCGATCGCGCGGCCGTGGTGCTCGGATTCGCCGAGACCGCAACGGGTTTGGGGCATTGTGTGGCGGCGCGGATCGGGGCCGGATGCTATCTGCATTCGACCCGTCGCGAGGTGCCCGACGCGACCACCTTGACCGGCTTCGAGGAGGGGCATTCGCACGCCACCTCGCATCTGCTGCAGCCCGCACCCGCGGATATCTTCGTCAACGATCTGCCGCTGGTGCTCGTCGACGACGAGATCTCCACCGGTGATACGGCGATCGATGCGGTTCGGGCATTGCACGCGTTTTCGCCGCGGTCGCATTACGTGCTGGCGTCGCTGGTGGATATGCGGACCGAGGGCGATCGGGCGCGGTTCGCGGCGGCGGCCGCGGAGTTGGGTGCGCGGATCGACACGGTGTGTCTGGCGTCCGGTCGCACCATGCTGCCCGAGGATCTGGTCGAGACGGTGTCGGCTATGCCTGATCCGGTCTTGAATCCGACCGCGGCGCGACGCGGTTCGTTCGATCGAGTCGAGTTGCCGTGGCCTGCTTCGGTTCCCGAAGGCGGTCGGCACGGGATTCTGCGATCGGATACCGATGCGTTCGAGGCGGCGTTGGTGCGGGCCGCCGAGGCGCTGCGGGTTCGACTTGCTGATGATTTCGCTGGTCGGCCCGCGATTGTGCTCGGGCATGAAGAGCTGATGTATCTGCCGTTGCGTTTGGCGGCCGAGCTGGCCGATGCCGGGATTCCGACGCGGTTTCAGACGACGACTCGCTCGCCTGCATATGTGCTCGATGAGCCGGGATATCCGTTGCGGCGTGGGTTCCGGTTCGTTGCGCCCGAAGCCGGCGAGACGCAACCGCGTTATCTGTACAACGCGCACTGGATCGAGGATGCGTTGTCCGAACTCGTTACGCGCGACGACGGCGCGGCACCGGACGATCGTGCGCGTGCGACCGAAGTGGATGATTCGGCGCTGACCGGGACTGCTACCTCGGTGCGGTCACTCGAAGTCGATCCGATTCTGGTCGTTGTCATCGACACACCTGCCGATACCGATGAACTGCTAGCCGAAGGCGGTCTGATCGATGTGCTGACCGCATCCGGCGACGATGTCGTGCTGGCAGTGCTGCCGGGTGCGGATCCGCGGCTTTTGCATGCCGAACGCACCGATGCCGAACCGAGGGTGTTATGAGGTCGAACGCTGTGCCGGAATCGAATATCTCTCCACAATCGGCCTTGGAACTTCCGGTTCCGCTGCATGGACCGACCTTCGGATCGTATGCGGCCGAAGAGGTCTCGTGGCTGCTGAAGGATCTGTCCGAGGTCGACCTCGAGGCCGATGTGGCCGAGCGGGAACGCCGGATCCAGTCCGGTGCCGCGCATTACGCGGAATCGCTGCCGATCGAATATCAACCCGATGCCGCATATCGCTCACTGTTCGACGAGGTATTGGCCGAGAGTGCCGAGCGCCTCGCGCTCGCCGTTGCGACGGTATCCGAACTCGTTGTCGCCGAACGCGGTACCGATATCGTGCTGGTCTCGCTGGCGCGTGCGGGTACGCCCATCGGGATTCTCATGCGGCGCTGGTTGCGTTCTCGAAGTCTCGACGTGCCGCATTACGCGGTATCGATCGTGCGCGATCGCGGTATCGACGCTGTCGCCCTGGATTACCTTGCTCGCAACCATGATCCGGCCTCGGTCGTGTTCGTGGACGGCTGGACCGGCAAGGGTGCCATCACTCGCGAACTCACCGAAGCGCTGGACTCCTACCACGCCGCGGGCGGCGCCAGATTCAATGACGAACTCGCCGTGCTCGCCGATCCGGGACATTGCGTGCGCACCTACGGCACCCGAGACGACTTCCTGATCGCCTCCGCCTGCCTGAATTCGACGGTCTCCGGGCTGATTTCGCGCACCGTGCTCAATGACACGCTGATCGGACCCGGCGATTTCCACGGCGCGAAGTTCTATCGCGAGCTGGCAGCCGACGATGTCTCCGGTCGCCTGCTCGACACGGTGACCACCGCCTTCGACGCGGTCCGGGATCGTGTGCCCGCCGAACTGGCCGCCGTTCGCGCCGACGACCGGACACCGACCTGGACCGGCTGGGCCTCGGTCGACAAGGTGCGCGAGGAATACGGCGTCGCCAGTGTGAATTTCGTGAAACCGGGCGTCGGTGAGACGACCCGGGTATTGCTGCGGCGGCTGCCGTGGCGGGTGCTGGTGCGTGTGGCGGACGCACCGGAACACGCGCATATCCGTCTGCTCGCCGCGGCCCGCGGCGTTCCGGTCGAGGTCGTACCCGACCTGGCCTATTCGTGCATGGGATTGATCAAGGACGTACAGCAGTAATGCATCTGAGAAAACTACGAAGACAGGCTCTGATCGCTACCGATCTCGACCGAACGATGATCTACTCGCGCAACGCTTTCCACGCCGCGACCGATGTGCCGACGGTTTGTGTGGAACACCTCGAGGGCGCGCCACTGTCGTTCATGACGACAACCGCCGCCCTGCGAATGCAGACCCTGACCGAACCCGCCGCCGTCATTCCCACCACCACGCGGACCATCAAGCAGTTCGAACGTATCCAATTACCCGGGGCTCCTTGGCGATACGCGATTACCAGCAACGGCGGGAACATCCTGGTCGACGGCGTGCCGGATATGCGCTGGCGCATCGATATCGACGCGCAAGTGCGGGCCGGTGGCGCGACGCTTTCGGAGGTGAACACCGAATTGCGTGCTCGGATCGATGATTCCTGGGTCACCAAGTTCCGGGTCGCCGATCATCTGTTCACCTACCTGGTGGTCAAGCCCAAGGAAGTACCCGACGGCTTCCTCGCCGAATGGGATGCCTGGTGCCGCCCGCGCGGCTGGTCCGTCTCCCAGCAGGGCCGCAAGATCTACACGATGCCCCTGGCCGTTTGTAAGAGTCATGCGGTGCGCGAAGTCCGTCGCCGCTTGGTCGAAAACGGTGAACTCACCGCCGCAGCGATGACCCTTGCCGCAGGTGACGGCGCTCTCGACGCCGAAATGCTGCGGACCGCGGACTCCGCGATCCGTCCGCGCCACGGCGAACTCGAACAACTCAACTGGACTCACCCCAACCTGACCATCACCCGCGCCTCCGGAATTCTCGCGGGCGAGGAGATCATCAACTGGTTCTTGACTTCCTCCCCGCGGCTAAAGACAGGGGATTCCAACCGGTAAGAGTTGGGGTTCCGCTTCACAGACCGCCCAACAGCGCCGACCCTTGCCTTGACACCGGCGACAAGGTTTAGCGTTGCCCCCGACGGGTCGTGAAGGAGGTCGAATGCTGATCGGTGAGCTGGCCGAGCGCGTCGGGACGAGTACCAGGACGCTGCGCTATTACGAGGAGCACGGCTTGGTGCGGGCGCGGCGCTCGAACAACGGGTATCGCGTCTACGACGAGTCGGAGCTGCAGGTCGTCCACAAGATCCGGCGGCTGCTCGACGTAGGTTTCGATCTCGACGATATCCGACCGTTCGTCGCGTGTATTCGTGCCGGAAATACCTCGGGGGATGTCTGCCCGGATTCGGTGGCGACATTGCGGCGCAAACTCGATGAAGTCGAGGCGGCCATCGATCGGTTGCATGCGGTGCGATCGCAACTGCGCGACCAGCTCGACGCGGCGGCGGTGTCCCGATGAAATTCGGAATCAATTACAGCACACCGTATTACGGTACGGATCCGGACCGGCTGATGGTGTTCGCGCAACATGCCGAAGCGTGCGGTTTCGAGTCGATCCTCTTGCCGGATCATATTGCGCTCTATCCGGGTGCGGCGATCGGAGCGTACGAAATGCCACCGACAACGCCGTTTCCCGATCCGCTCGATTGCCTGAGCTTCGTCGCCGCGGCCACGGAGCGGATTCTGTTGGGCACCGGTGTACTGCTGCTGCCGTATCGGCATCCCGTGGTGCTCGCCAAGCGGCTCGCTACCATAGACCTGCTGTCCAAGGGCCGAATGCGACTGCTGACAGTGGGACTCGGCACCTTGCCGGGTGAGGCGGCCGCAGTGGGGGTGGACTTCGCATCCCGTGGCCGTCGGGCCGATGAGGCGATCGATGTAATGCGCCTGCTGTGGGCCGGTGATGCGGATGGTGTCGACTACCACGGCGAGTTCTTCTCATTCGACAAGCTGTGCCTATATCCGAAACCCCATGGGGGAGACCAGTTGCCGATCCATATCGGCGGATCGAGTCGGGCCGCGGCGCGGCGGGTGGGACGACGTGGCGATGGGTATTTCGCGGGCGGGATGCTGATGCCCGCCGAACGTGCGGAGCAGTGGGATCTCGCCAGGTCCACCGCCGCCGCGGCGGGCCGAGATCCGGGCGCGCTGGAATACACCCGCTGGGGGTCGATGGATATGCCGCAGGACCGGGTAGACGGATTCGCCGCACAAGGCGTGACCCGGATCATTGTCGGCGCTACCGCCTCGGACCAGGCCGTGCAGCTCGACGAAATGTCGGCCTTCGCGGCGCGTTTCGGCCTGGCGTCGAAGTCCTGACAGCACTGAGCAATACAAGCGAGGTCATCTGCTCGAGACGGCCTCGGTTGTATTGCTGGGTGTCGACGTCGGAGCGGCGGCCAGGCGTCGTGCGTCCCGACACGATGTCTGCTGTTGAGAAGGCTATTCGCCGGTCCCGGCATGCCGAGCCGCCGAAGGTAGGACCTCGGGACGATCCTCAGGTCATCCGGTTCAATATCCGGACTGCTGAGCGCCCAATTGCTGGGTAATGACACCGTGTAACCGCTGCAGGCCGCCGACGGTCATACCGCTCTGCAATTGCCCCTCGATGGTGCGGACCAGTGCGGAATCGCTGAGGATCTTCTCACTGGATTGAATGAGAACCGTTCCGGCGCCGGTGAAGTCGAATTGGCGCTCCTCACCGGAGTTCACCCCGAAGCGCGCCGCACCGGCGGCGAGGAAATTGGAGACCCAGCGCTGGTCGTAGTGGTGGCTGGGGGACGGGCAATCCGCCCAGCCGACAAGGGCTTCCGGATCGACGCGCAGCGGCGGTTCGGCGAACATGACCGGGCCATTGGAGGAGGCCAGGAACTTGCCGGTGCCGATGAGGGTGAGAAATCCGGGGACGATGGACTGATTCAGCGACAGTCCCGGCTCGAAGGCGAGCAGGTTGGCGGCGCGGATGGTGAGGTTGCCGTTGTCCTCGAGGTCATAGGAATTGATGTCGTAACCGCGGTCGCCGATGATCAGCTTGCCGTGGCCCTCGGCGACCACATAGTCGCCGGTGAACAGCGGTGCGGAGAACTGCTGCGAGACCATGTGCAGCAGTCCGCCCTGCAATCCGTGGGTGAGCATCTGGAAGCGCATATCGCCGTAGTAGGCGATCATCGCCCCCTTGCGCATGAACCACGGCTTGTTCAGGTCGATGCAGTAGGCGTAGCTGTTGCCCGGAAGGTTGTCGCTCTCACCGAGATTCAGCGGATTCAAAATATCGGTCATGGTTCACAACTTCTCTTCCGAGGCCTGCACGTACACGACACCCTGTCCGACGCAATGCAATTGCATCGCCTCGCCGGAACCGCGACCGACCGCATCGCGCCAGCTCAACGCCGTCTTCAACTCGGTCTGCACATTGCCGTAGGCGGCGACGAAGGCCTGCGGATCCACCACGATCGGATTCGGACCGCCCACCGGCAGTTCCAGGAATCCGCCGTGTGCCAGCAGCACCGCCGCGCCCTGTCCGGACAGTTGCGTGGTGAACATGCCCTGACCGGTCAGCGCACCACTGGCCGCGCCGCGCAACGCACCTATTAGTCCGCCGCCACCGCCGCCGCCGCCCGAACTCATCACGGACACAATCGAACTCTGCAGCGCGGCGGTATTGGCCAGCAGCCGTGAGGCCTCGACGCGCAGCACCGCGCCCGGCTGCATCTGCACCACCTGTACTTCCAGCCCGGCGAATCCGTAGTGCACCTCGCCGTTACCGGAGGCCAGCATGGTGCGTTCGTGCTCACCGGCCATCATCCGGCCCGCCATCCGCATGATGCCGCCACCGCCCATACCGGGCGCCGCTCCCGGAATCTGGTGTGGCGCAAAGGAAATATCGCCGGTGTAGAACAGCATCGCGCCGTTGCGCGCGACCACGCCGCCCGCCATCCCGACGTCGACCTTGACGACCTTGCCGTTGACCTTCTCGAACATCGCTGGCTCCCTTACCGTTCCGCCGGCTGGATCAACACCAGGCCCTGACCGTCGAAGCGCAGCGAGAACGCCTCCCCCGCATCCTGGCCGACGAAGGTGCGCCACGAAACATCGGTCACGAACGACTGATTCAGATTGCCCCGGCAGGCCACGAAGGCATCCGGATCGACGACCAGCGGATACTGCGGTGAAACCTCCAGGTGGATCAGCGGCCCGCCCGCCGATAGCAGTGCGACCTGCCCCTGTCCGGTCACCGTGGTGGTGAACAGACCGGCACCCGAGGACGCACCGCGCACACCGGCGAAACGCACGTCCGTGCGCAGATTTCCGGCGAAGCACAGCAGCTGCTGCGATTCGACCTGCAGCGTCTCGTTATTCAGATTCACCACGGTCACGTGCTGACCATTGACCGCGAAGAAGACCCGGCCGTTGCCGCTGCATTCCATCAGCGACAGTTTCTCGCCGGTGGCCCGCCGCTTGAGCCCGGCGAGTACGCCGTCACCGCCGCCGAAACCGGCCGACTTGAACTGCACATTTCCTTCGTAGGCGACCATCGAGCCGGAAATCGCCCGGATACTCGATCCGGCGAGGTGTGCCTCGATCACCTTTTTCGACTGCTCGAACAGTTGCGCCATAGGGAGTTTGCCTGCTGTCTCGTAGGGGAACACGGGTTTATCGCCCGCCATTCCGACCGCGTTTCGCCACCCTAACCGATCTTGGGGTACCTGTATGGGCCACGGCAGGGAGTTACTTCGGATCGTGTTCGGCACGTTTCTCGTAGAGTGGCACCGTACGCACCGACAAGCGAAGGGTCGAACTTGTCCGCAACACTCGCCAAGGGTCAGAATGGCCCGCTGGCCGCCAATGACGTGGTGATCTCCGTCCAGCTGACCGCACCCGCGGATCTGTCCGCGCTATTGGTCACCGAGTCGGGGAAGGTCCGTTCCGACGCGGACTTCGTCTTCTTCAATCAGCCCAATGGCCCCGGGGTGAATCTGCAGCCCGCGCCGGCCGGGCAGCCCGCGTCGCTGGCGGTATCGCTGAATGCGGTGCCCGCGGATATCGCGCAGATCCGCGCGGTGATCACCCTGGACGACGCGACCAGCAATTTCGGCCGCTTTCCCGCGCCGACCGCGATCGTGTCGGATTCGGCTGGTAATCAGCTGTACGAGTACCGCATCGATGGTTTGAACACCGAGTCGATCGTGATCGCACTCGAGCTGTACCGGCGCCAGAGCGAGTGGAAGGTACGTGCGGTCGGCCAGGGCTACGCCGGTGGTTTCGCGGCGCTGGTCACCGATCACGGTGTCACCGTCGACGAGTCGCCGGCCGCGACGCAGGTTCCGCCGCCACCGGCCTACCAGCCCGCACAGCCCGGACCGGGCTACCCGCCGCCACAGCCGGCGCCTCCGACGCAGCAGCAGCCGCAGTACCCGCCGACACAGCAGGGCTACCCTCAGGGTGCACCCGGTTACCCGCCGCCCGGACAGGGCTACCCGCCCCCGCCCGCACCCGGTGGTTACCCGCCGCCCGCACCCGGCCCGGGTCAGGGCTATCCGCCGCCCGCCCAGCCCGCCGCGCAGCAACAGCCGCCCAGTGAAATCAGTCTGAGCAAGGATCGTCCGGTCAGCCTGGTCAAGGGGCAGCGGGTCACGTTGCGCAAGGAGGGCGGCACCGCGCTGACCTTCGTGAAGATGGGTCTGGGCTGGGATCCGGTGCGCAGCCGCGGCATGTTCGGCAACCGGACCGTCGATATCGACCTCGACGCGTCGGTGGTGATGTTCGCCGATATGAACGTGGTTGATGTCGCCTACTACGGCCAGCTGACCTCCAAGGACGGCTCGATCCGGCATCAGGGCGACAACCTCACCGGTGAGGGCGAGGGTGACGACGAGGTAATCCTGGTCGACCTGACCCGCATCCCGGCGCACGTCAGCACGCTGGTGTTCATCGTGACCTCCTATAAGGGCCACACCTTCGAGCAAGTCCAGAACGCGTTCTGCCGCTTGGTCGACGGCGCCAACAACGGCGAGCTGGCGAGGTACACCATGGCAGGCGGAATGCCGTTCACCGCGATGGCGATGGCCAAGGTGTTCCGGGTCGGCGGCGATTGGAAGTTGCAGGCACTCGGCGAAGGCTTCCAGGCCAAACATCCCGGTGAAGCGGTGCCACAGCTGGGCCGGTTCCTGGGTAATTGATACTGCACGAAACAACGGGGCGGACAACGTGATTCAGCTGAAGGCCGGTCAGAATATGGTGCTGACCGGCGATATCGTTCGATTCAGCGCGAAAGCCGGGGCTGCCCTGGATGTTTCGGCGCTGGTTGTGGCGGAGAACCTGCGGGTCTTCGATACCGGCGATTTCGTGTTCTACAACCAGGCCGAGACCGCGGGGGTGACGCTGTCCGAGGATGGCGTCACCATCCGGCTCGCCGAGGTGCGTGCCGACGCCAAGGCGGTGCTGCTGGTGGTCAGCGCCGATCCGGCCGCGCCCGCGCAGGCGCACGGGCTCGGTGCGGTCACCGCCGAACTCGCCGTACACGACAGCGCTACAGCGGAATTCGCGATCAATCCGTCCGCGGGGGAGACCGCGCTGATCTGCCTCGAGGTGTATCGGCGCGGAACCGACTGGAAGTTGCGCGCGGTCGGTCAGGGCTATGCGGGTGGGCTCGCCGTGCTGCTCACCGCGCACGGCGTCGAGGTCGACGAACCGGCGACGCCGCAGTCCGGGCAACACAGCGCGGCCGATCTGCGGGAAGCCGAACCGGTCGGCAGTGCGGGCCGGGCCGGTGGTCAGGACACCATCAGCGCTCCCAGCGACTCCCGTGCCGCCGGCCCGGCGCCGCTCGAGGTCGCGCACGGACTCGAACGCCTGTGGATGATTTTCGAGGATGCCGCGCGCTCGGCCGCCGCGCTCATCTCCGCGCGTGATTACGCCATGCAGCGGCTGGATCAGGAACTGTCCGCGGCGGTTTCGGATCCGGCGACCAGGAACACCCCCGCCGCCGAGGAGGCCAGGCAGACCGCACAGCGTCGCTGTGACGACCTGATCGCCACCGCGGAAGATAGTCACCTGCGCGATAGCCAAGCGCTCATGGGTGAACTCGCCGACGCCGATCGGCAACTGCCGCCGTCACTTGCGTCCTGGGATTCGCCCGCCTGGGACGGGGCGCCGACGCCGAGTGATGGCATCCGGCTCGGCGAGCTCTACGCGAACGAGCGTGGGCCGCTGCGCATTCCGTACTGCGTGCCGGTGCCGCTGACGCGTCCGCTGTGGATCGATACCGAATCGACAGCCGCGGCGACCCCGGTCGTCGGCGCGGTGCTCGCGCGGCTGCTCGCTGCCGATCCCGGTCGGCGCACCCTGGTCGACATGATCGATCTGACCGGTGCGTTCAGCCAACTCGTCGGTCCGCTGACCCCGGTGCTGAACGGCCCGCCGATCACCGAATTCGGCGATATCTCGGTGCGGCTGCAGACCCTGGTCGAGGCCGCCGACCTGGCCGAATTGGCTTATTCCAGTGGGAATTTCACCCCGCCGACCGAGCACCGGGTATTGCTCGCGGCGGACTTTCCGCACGGGTACCAGACCGCGGACGCGCAGCGCATCGCGACGCTGCTGGTGCGCGGCGATCTGATCGGGCTGTCCACGGTGATCGTCGGCACCGACGAATCCGAGTCCAGCGACGGCACGGTGGCGATGCTGTCCCAGGCCTGCCGTCATCTGCCGACGGTGGACGGCACCCCGCTGTTCGATCCGTGGACCGGCAGCGCCTGGCAGCTGGATCTGGACCTGCTGCCACGGGAACCGGCCAGGCAGGCGCGCTTCCTGCGCACCAGTTGAGCCGACCTTTCGAGCGACCTGCAAGCAGTCGCTAGCGGAGCACAGCCCTCGGCCGCAGTGCCTCCGGCAGCCAGGGCAGCAGCGGATCCGGTGCGCGATCGATCACGCCGCCGACCGGATCGTCGACGAAATCGCGCCGGACCAGGTCCTCCTCTGGTCGGTAGATCTGCCGAACGATCAAGGCGCACAGCGCGAGTACCGCGATATCGCGCAGCAGAACGGTGCCGGTGAACCACTGCTCGGGCAGGCCCTTGCGGTCCAGGCCGAGGTAGTAGAACATCCGCGGCACCCAGACCAGCGCGTCGATGGTCATCCAGGCCAGCAGAATTCGGCGATGCGGCAGCGCGAGTACGGCCAGCGGCACCAGCCACAGCGAATACTGCGGGCTCCACACCTTATTGGTGATCAGGAAGGCGGCGACCACCAGGAAGCACAGCTGGGCCACGCGCGGTCGGCGTGGGGCCGTGAGCGCGATATAGGCGATCGCCGCACATGCCGCGACGAATACCAGCAGCGACACCAGATTCAGGATGGTCGGCTGTTCGGCATGTCCGATCTCGCCGTCGAATCCGGCCCAGCCGGTGAACGAGGTGATGACGTTGTAGATGGAATCCGGGTCGGCGTGCCGAGTGGTGTTGAGCCGGAAGAACTCCCGCCAGCCATTCGGGTACAGCAGCGCGATCGGCAGATTCACCACCAGCCAGGTGCCCGCCGCGGCCGCGACGGTCAAGGCGGCCGCGCCCAGCGGTCGGGCGCTGAGGAACTGCGTTCGATACGGGGTTTCGCGCAACCAGGTCAGCGCGGTGCGCACGCTGTCGATATCGCTCAACCGGAGTCCGAGTCGTGCGCTCGGCACCCGCTGCAGTGGATCGGCGCGCAGGCACAGCACCACGATCGGCCCGAGCAGCAGCAGCGGATAGAGCTTGGCCGCGCCGCCCAGTCCGAGCAGCAGGCCCGCGAGCAGCGGTCGTCGGCGGGCCCAGGCGAGCAGACCGGTGGCGGCGAAAGCCGTTGCGAGCGCGTCGAAATTGGTGAACGCGTGCACGATCACCAATGGCGAACAGGCGACCAGCGCGGCGTCCCAGATCCGCCGCCCCGCCAGTTGCGCCGAGGCCCACACCGTGACCAGCCAGGCGAAGGCCAGACCGACCGCGACCACATTGAAGTAGATGACCACCTGCAGCGCACCGGGCAGCGGCGCGGCATCCCAGGTCTTGGCGACCTGCATCGACGCGTACTGGTAGAGCCCGGACAGCACCGGATACTCCATGTACCTGGTCTCGCGGCCGCCGTCCGGTGTCTGCTCGGTCCATTCCTTCTTGTACGGGAAGGCGCCCTCGTTCAAACGCTCCGCGCCGTAGAGCGGCACGGTATCCGAGTAGCACATGGCGATGTACTGGCGGCCGTTGTTCCAGTCGAGGGTGAGCGAACCGTCGGACGTGGTCGTCTGCTGGATACAGCCCGCCTTGCTCGCCCAGCCGAGTGCGAGGAAGACCAGTGCGAAGGCGAGCAGCACCCGCATCGGGGTCCAGAACCGGACCCGGCCGATGAGCGCGTGGTCACCGACCGGGCCGCCGACGACCGTGCTCAGCTGCGCGGTCAGGGAATCGTTGCGGCTGGGCCGATCTCGGCCGTCGGCCGAACGCAGATCCGGCGCCAGCGGCGCGGGCGCGACATAGTGCGTCGCGCCGCCGACGGATTGCGTTGCACCGGACCGCATCCCATCGGGCTGCGGCGCGCTTGCGTTCGTCCGCTCGTCCACGAGTTGCGGTTCGGTCACGGCACCCGAGGCTACCGGGTGCGGGTCGGTTGACTGCCGTTGCCGTTACCGGTGCCGCCGGATTGGGGCGATCCGGTAGTCGTCGGCATCGAACCGTCGGAGTTCGCCGTCGGCTGTCCGGGCAGCGGCGTCGACTCCGGCTGCTGCTGTTGTTGTTGCGGCTGGCGCTGCTGCGTCTGCGGTTGCACCCCGGGTACCTGGATCGGTCCGAAGGGAGTGTCGATCGTATTCGGGACGATCTGGATCGGCGGCAGCAGCGGCGCCTCCGTGGTCGACGGCGGGGTGAACGGTGCGGACCATGCGGGCACACCGGCCTGGCCCTTGATCGGGGCCGGCTTCGGGAAGGTTTCCTTGGGGGTGCCGTCCAGGGCGCCGTCCATGGTGGCCTTCCAGATATCCGAGGGCAGACCAGAGCCGTAGACCATGCCGCCGCTGTAGTTGCGCAACGCCGAGTTATCGATGGAGCCGACCCACACCGCGGTGGACAGCGACGGGGTGTAGCCGACCATCCAGGCGTCCTTGTTCTCGCCGGTGTCGCCGAGCTGGGCGGTACCGGTCTTGGTCGCCGACTCGCGGCCGTTGGCCAGGTTGTGATTGCGTGACCAGGCCGCGATCGGCTTCATCGCGTCGGTGACGTTGTCCGCGACCGCCGAAGAGACCCGCTGTTCACCGGCCACATCACCGCGGTCGAGCAGCACCTGCCCGTCGGCGCTCACCACCTTGGTGACGAAGTGCGGTGCGTGGTAGACGCCGGAGGCGGCCAGCGTCGCGTAGGCCGAGGCCATATCGAGCACCCTGGCCTGGTACTGACCGAGCACGATGCCGTTGTTGGGCGCGGAGCCGTCCGGCTCGACCAGGCTCTTGCCGACGCCCGGAATGGTCTCCGGAATGCCGAGCTTGTGCGCCATATCGGCGATCTTCTGCGGACCGTTCTGCATATCCAGCTCCATGCGGTAGAAGCTGGTGTTCAGCGAGCGCTTGAGCGCCTCGGCGATGGTGCAGGTGCCGCACTGTTCGCCTTCGACGTTGGTGATCTTGATGCCGTTCACGGTGATCGGCGAGCTGTCGTACATCTCCGACAGCGGTTTGCCCAATTCCAGGTTCTCCGCGAGACCGAAGACCTTGAACGAGGATCCCGGCTGCAGACCGGCATTTGCGAAGTCGTAGCCCTGACCGTCGTCGCCGCCGTAGTAGGCGCGCACCGCACCTGTCTTCGGATCCACCGAAACCACTGCGGCGCGCAGCTTTTCCGGTTCGCCCTGCATCTTCTTCTGCGCGGCGTCGACGGCGGCCTGCTGTGCCTTCGGATCGATCGTGGTGGTGATCGACAGACCAGCGGTGTTGAGCTGCTGTTCGCTGATGCCCGCGGCCGCCAACTCCTTGAGCACCTGGGTCTTGATCAGGCCCTCGGGCCCGGAGTCCAGGCCCTTGTCCTTGGTGGTGGAGACCGGGACCACCTGCGGGTACTGCTGGCCCTGGCGCTCTTCGGCCTTCAGATTGCCGCCGGAGACCATGCCGTCGAGCACATAGTTCCAGCGGAACTTCGCGCCCTCGGGATTCTTCTCCGGATCCAGGCCGGAGGGCTGCTGGATGGTGGCGGCGAGCACCGCGCCCTCGGCCACGGTGAGCTCGGAGACCGGCTTGGCGAAGTAGGCCTTGGCGGCGGCATCGATGCCGTACGCACCGCGACCGAAGTAGATGGTGTTGAGGTAGGCGGCGAGGATGTCGTCCTTGCTCCACTGGCGCGCCATCTTCGCCGAGATGACCAGCTCGTGCAGCTTGCGAGACAGCGAGTGTTCGTCACCGACGAGCGCGTTCTTCACATACTGCTGGGTAATGGTCGAGCCACCACCCGCGCTCTCCTTGTTGAGGGCTTGGTCCCGGGCGGCGCGCAGGAAGCCGGAAACCGAGAAGCCCGGGTTGGTGTAGAAGTCCCGGTCCTCGGCCGCGATCACGGCATTGCGCACATGCGGCGGAATCTGGTCGATGGTGACGTCGGTGCGGTTGCCCTCCGGCGGTACGACCTTGCTGATCACCGTGGTGCCGTCGCTGGCGAGGATATTCGCGACCTGGTTGGTTTTGAGGTCACCCGGCTGGGGTACCGAAACCGTGGTGTAGGCGATCAGGAAGACCGTGCTCGGCAAAATGATGGACAGGGCTAGCAGGACGTAGATGACCCGCCGCACGATCCGCCACGGCGACTTCTTCTTCGCACCGGGACGACGACCGCCCGGTCCGCCCGGACCACCGTTACCGCCATTGCGGCGCGGCGGCGGTCCCGAGGGTGGCGCGCCCGCGGTCGCGCGGCGTTCGCCGGTGGTGGGTCCGGTGCCGTTGGGTCGACGGGCACCGGGGCGATCCTGACCGGGTCGATCTTGGCCGGGCCGCGGGCTGGCCGGTCGGGGACCGGTGGGCGGGGCCGTGCGGCGGTTGCGTTCGGCGACGGCGTCGGTCAGCGAACCGGGTTGCCGATTCGGGCGCTCGATCTTCTGTGTGGACTGCGCGCCGGGCGGGGCGTTATCGGGTAGTGGCCTGCCCTGCGGCGGACGGCCCTGCGGTGGCGGACCCGGTCGACGCGGCGGCTGCGGACCGCGCGGCTCACCGGGATACCCACCCTGCGGCGGCCGCGGACCACCGGGACCGGGCCGACCGGGTGGGGGACCGGCCGGTCGCTGACCGGGATACGGGTTCGGAGGCTGAGGTGAACTTCGCTGAGTGCGGCCGCCGTGCGGTTCATCGCCGTAGGGGGAAGTCTCGTAGGGCGAATTCACTGACAAGATCTCCATAACTCGTAAGGGTCTGCGGGGCGCGGTGCGGCGATTATCGCCGCGGCGGACACGTCGAGGCTCCGCGTGTCACCCGACGGGCAGATGACCTGGCACATCATTCGGCTGCGGTGCGCCGGTTGGCCCTGGTGCCCGTGCGCCGCCGCGTGGGCGACGGAGCGGTACCGAGCACATAGGACTGCACCAGATGATTCCAGCTGCAGCTCCGGCATACCTCGACGACATGGACCGAGAACTCCTCGCGAGTCTCGGCGAGGCGTATCAATTCCTCCGGTGTGCGAGCCGATCCCGCCATCGGGCCGACGCCGTCGCCGTAGACCCAGGATACGAGCGTCAATTGCTCTTTCCGGCAGATCGGGCATGTGACCTCACTCCCCCGACCGTGGAACTTCGCCGCACGTAAAAGGTAGGGATTTGCATCGCAAACCTCGGCAACATCGACACGGCCCGCATAGACGTCAGCGAGCAGCGACCGACGCTTGAGAGCGTAGTCGACCACCTGTCGCTGAATTCGCACGAGAACCAGAGTAGCGGGGCCGCGCGCGGACCGCGCTGGGCTGTGCGGGATCGACCGACCGGTATTCATTGTTGAACTGGGGCGTTACCGGCCTCGGCGGATTACGATTCCCCCGTGTCCCCCGCTACATCCGGGCGGTCGACCGCAGCATCCGGACGTATGCGAGCGCGTGACCTCGACCGTGCCAACGCGTCCAGTGTGCTGGATGCCGCCTACGCCGAAGGCCAGCTCGGCGCAGATGAATATCGCGACCGCACGGCCAAGGCCGAGACCGCGAAGACGGTCGGTGAGCTCGAGCGCCTCATCGGTGATCTGCAAGTGCCGTCCGCCGTGGGTGATCTGGTGCCGAGCGAATCGACGCCCACCCGAAACCCGTTGCGCCGAACCGGAACCGGTGGGCGTTATCCCGATCACACCCGGGCACGGGATGTCGATCGCGACACCACTCGGCAACTGATCGACAATGCGCGCGGCGACGGTCAGCTGAGCGAGGACGAGCACCAGACCCTCATCGAACTGGTCGGCGAGGCGAAAACCCTTGGCGAACTGGCGCAATTGGTCGACGATCTGCAACGGCCCAGCGATGCCGCGCCGCCACCGCAGCCGCCGCGTTCGAATCGTCGGCGCTGGTATCGGATCGCCGTCGGGGCCGGCGCTGTCTGTGCGGCGGTCGCCGCCTTCGTGCTGACCAGCGGGGTATCGGATACCGCACCAGCCCCTGCCGCACCACCGGTCGTCGTTGACCTCGGATCGGTGCAGCCGATCGTGATCGCGACGCCGAATCTGCTTACCAGGGAGGGGCTCACGCTGTTCCTGGGAAAATACCGCGACAAATTCGGCGGTCTGCAGATCGATACGCTGACGTTGTATCCGGAATACGCCGTCGTGGCGCGTGCGGTGCCGGGGGAGCCGAATCGGTTGATCGGCTACGACTATCGCGGCGGCTTCCAGCAGTCGAGCGCCGTGACCAGCCGCAAGGCGGATAAACCCGCCGCGGATCTCGCCCAGCTGAACGTCGCCGCGATCACTGATGCGCTCGCGAGCGCGCCGAGCACCCTGCGGGTGCCCAACGGTGTTGTCACGCATATGGATGTGCAGATCGACGACGCCGGTGCGTACAGCGGTTACGGCATACCGAGAAATGGCCCGTACGTAACCATTTACGCGGGCAACAAGTTCAACGAGTCCGGATTTCTACTGCTGACGCCAGCGGGCGTGGTCGCGCGCGCGGTGCCGTTCGAAAAGTGAGACGTTGATGGCGACGACGCGCTACGGCGATATCCGGGCCCGCGATACCGACCGTGCCGATGTGTGCGGCCTGCTCGACGCGGCACTGGCCGACGGTCAGCTCACCGAGGACGAGCACACCGCCCGCACCGCGAAGGCCATGTCCGCCAAATCCTTCGGCGAACTCGATGCCATCGTCGGCGATTTGCAGATCCCGGACAACCTGGTCGACGCGCCGGTGGTCCGGGTGGATCGCAGGCGGCCACGGCGCTGGCTCGCGCCCGTGGCGATCATCAGTGCGGCCGCGGTGCTCGGTGCAGCGGTGGGCGGTATCGCGAGCTGCGCGGGCGGTTCCCTCGGTCCGTCCGAACACGTGCCGACGCTGACCACCGGCGCCGGGCTCGCCTATTTCCTCGCCGAGTACCGCGCGGAATTCGGCGACACCAAGGCCGACGAGGTCACCCTGTATCCGGAGTATGTGCTCTTCAAACGGCCTGCCAGCGGTAATCCGAGCGAGACGGCGAGCTACTACTACAACGGCAGCTTCCGCGAGCCGGACATCCGGGACGGACGAAGCCCCGATACGAAGACCGTCGATCTCGCCGCCGTCGATGTACGGGCGATAGCCGGACTGCTCGCGGGTGCACCACAGACGATCAAGGTGCCCGATGGCGCGGTCAATTACTTCAAGTTCAGCTTCGCCACCAACGGACCGGTCGATCTCGGACCAGCCGTGCAGATCTACGCCAAGAGCCGAGCAGGCGCTTCAGGATTCATGACGGTGACGTTCACCGGTGAGCCGCTGCGCGTCGCTTCGCCCACGCCGCGTTGAGGACCTGATTCGATCGCGCGAGGCCGCTTGGTTCGCGCGAGTGGCCGTGCCCAGGCACCCAGGGCGGCGCCTCACGCACGCCTCGATCGAATTCCCGCCGGGCCGCGGTGATTCGGACGCCGCTGTCTCGATCTACGCGAGAACCAAGCAGGTGCGTCGGGTTATCTGACAGCGACGGTAACTGGCGAGCCATTGCAGGTCTTCCCACCCAATCGCTGATCAGGACTCCGGATCGATCCGCTGCCGCCTTGGTATCGACTAGCGATAGATCATCGACCCATCCAGCGCGGAGAGCGGTGCACATCGGGCACAGCGAGACTTATCTAATCTCCAGCGCCCTGCGGATCAGGTTGCGTGCAGCTTCCCCGGTCACCGACTGACCGGCCAGCACATCGAACGCCCGGCCGTACAGTGCTATTTCTCGTGGCTGAGTTATGGTGATCTCAGCTGTGTGACCTTCTACTTTGATCATGCGATTGTCGAACATCATGAAATTCTCAATCGACAAGATAACTTCAGCATCCAAGGGGATAATGCCGAACCCGACTCTCGGCATTCCGATAATCGAAAGTAGCCGATCGAGTTGCCCTATCATGACGATGTCATTGCCAACCGTGCTATATAGAGCTTTTTCGCTTATCAGGAAATGAAACCGATACCCGCGCTTGTATAGGATCTGCTGGCGCTCCATCCGCTTCAATACTCCCGAGTCCAGGTCGTCGGGAAGGTGATAGAATTCGATTACACTACGGAGTTTGGCCTCAGCGTACTCGGCGGTCTGAAGTAGTCCAGGAATAATCTGAGGCTCGTAATTGCGTATGAACTCGGCCGAAGCCTCGTTTTTCATCACTTGTTGTTGAGCGCGTTTGATACCCCCACCAAGCACTCTCCGCCACTCCATGTATGCCGTGTCTACGGCGTGCAGCGTTGCCAGCAGTTCCGGTAATTCTTTGTCAGCATTGCAGTGTCGGCAATACGCGCGTATATCGTCGCTTGACGGTTTAGCTTTCCCGTGCTCTATACGGGATATCTTGGATTCGTGTTGACCTAGAAAAGTAGCAAGCTCTCGGCCCGAAACTCCGGCGTAACGTCGGATCTCTCGAAGTCGCAGGCCGAGGGCTTCCATTGCCTCCTGAACTGTGTCCGTCACTTCCGAGCGTTCACCTGGTCGGCATGGTAATCCCGGTAGGGTGTCGCAAAGGGCCATAGAAGATTCTTGACCTCGCGGCAGTAGGCGACGATTCCGGGATCGGTAGTTATTCCTGCTCCGGCAGGTTTCCCGGCGGAATCCGAGAGATTGAAAGCTACCAGATTCTCATCAAACAGCCACCAATCATCGGACGGAACGATCGCGGGATCAACCGAATGGCGCGGGACATACCGGATGTCTTCACCGGCTTCGACGTTGTTGCCTGTAACCGAAAGTAGCCAACGCTGATACCCGGTGTGCGGCACGGTCACCACGCGGATACGACTAACCGCAACACCACGGCCGACCATACTGCGGATGAGTTCGAGCCAATCGCTTTTGTCGTACTCTGCCGGAGGCTCATTGTTCAGAAAGCGGCGTAGTGCTTCTGATTCGGCCGGTTCCGCATAGGAGTCCCGGACCTCCATATGGAATGCTGAACGTTGGCATTCGTCGAAAAACTGACGCCAGTCATCGACTCCGCGAAACTCCACCGAAGTATGTCCTTTCCATTTTTGGCACCAAGACGGCTGCCTCGTAGTGTTCCATCTTCAGCTGTTCGAGCGTTTCGGGGTCGCTGACCGGTTGTCCTGTCAGCGAAAAGGTACCTCGACCACTGTCCGTCATTGGAGTTCCGACGAACGTCCGAGGTTCTACGAAGCCCAACAAGAGGTGTGGTATCTCGATTGTCTCGGCGCGACCAGTCTGCCAAACCGACGAGTACGTAGCCTCCTTCGTCGGTGGCGTAGACCGCTGGGCATCCGCTTCTATCGGATCCACCCTTGCCGAGCAAATGCAACTGCATGATCGTTCCTCCCGTGTACCGGCTTGCGCCTTCTTGCGAAGCCGATCTTATGGTCGCACTACCTCGTATCTGAGGACAGAGGAACATTGAAACGTCCGCAAGTTTCCGCAAGTTCGTAGACCGGCCTGGCTGCCGGTTCGTAGCGTCGGACTCGGCCCCCGTGACATGTGACGCCAACCGGTCACGGGGTGCCTACCAACACCGGACCATAGGGGTTGAGATGCACAGGCACACAAGGCTTTACCAGTTTGCAGGCGGTGTGCTCGAAGTCTGGGACTATCACGACGAAGACGAGCCCCCCGGGATATATCTGGAGTGGTGGGGGTCTGAACCACCGGCTACCGGCAATGTCGAGACTGACGGGCCTGCGGCAGACACGCTGAGCGATCGGAGCTCGTCCAGTGAGAGCGGACGGTGGTCCGCGTGATCGGGCTCGGTGTTGCGTTCGCTGTCCCGCTGGTCGCGTTCCTCGCGCTGGTGTTCTGGCCGCAACGGATACCGAAAGAGAAGTCTGTGCAAGCGATCCGGGAACGGATCGAACGTGAAGACGTGGGGTTTCCAGATGACTGACGCAGATCTTCCGGAACGTGACCCCGGCGCGAGATCGGGCCTGTTTCTTCGCTCCAGCTTTGACGAGTGGGAACCTCCAACGCCCGATCTGCTGGAGCGAGTCAAGTCCGGAATGAGCAGGGCCAGCGGCGGCCTACCCCGATGATCGCCGGGACCGAAGAGAGCTGGGCCGGAGAGTTGATCTCCGGCCCAGCTTCTCGCATCGGTGGGACTGTTACTCGGCGCCGATGATGAAGGCTTCCAGTTGCGCGCGCGCGATATCGTCGGCCAGCTGCTTCGGCGGGGACTTCATCAGGTAGGCCGAGGCCGGGATGACCGGTCCGCCGATGCCGCGGTCCTTGGCGATCTTCGCGGCGCGCACCGCGTCGATGATGATGCCCGCCGAGTTCGGCGAATCCCACACCTCGAGCTTGTACTCCAGGTTCAGCGGTACATCACCGAAGGCGCGACCCTCGAGACGCACGTAGGCCCACTTGCGGTCGTCGAGCCAGCCGACGTGATCGGACGGGCCGATGTGCACATCGTTGGCGCCCAGTTCCTTCTTCAGGTTGCTGGTGACGGCCTGGGTCTTGGAGATCTTCTTCGACTCCAAGCGCTCGCGCTCGAGCATGTTCTTGAAGTCCATATTGCCGCCGACGTTCAGCTGCATGGTGCGGTCGAGCTGCACGCCGCGGTCCTCGAACAGCTTGGCCATCACGCGGTGGGTGATGGTGGCGCCGACCTGGCTCTTGATGTCGTCACCGACGATGGGAACGCCTGCCTTGGTGAACTTTTCGGCCCACACCGGATCGGAGGCGATGAACACCGGCAGCGCGTTGACGAAGGCGACGCCGGCGTCGATGGCGCACTGGGCGTAGAACTTGTCCGCCTCTTCCGAGCCGACGGGCAGGTAGGACACCAGGACGTCGACCTTGTTGTCCTTCAGCACCTTCACGACGTCGACCGGCTGCGCCTCGGACAGCTCGATGGTCTCGGCGTAGTACTTGCCGATACCGTCCAGCGTCGGACCGCGCTGCACGACAACGTCGCTCGGCGGCACATCGGAGATCTTGATGGTGTTGTTCTCGCTGGCGAAGATCGCCTCGGCCAGGTCGAAGCCGACCTTCTTGGCGTCGACGTCGAACGCGGCGACGAATTTCACATCGCGCACGTGGTACCGGCCGAACTTGACATGCATCAGGCCGGGGACGGTGGAGGTCTCGTCCGCGTCCTTGTAGTACTGCACGCCCTGGACCAGCGAGGAAGCGCAGTTACCCACGCCGACGATGGCGACGCGGACTTCGGTGGCGGTGTCCGCCTTGTTGTCTTCACTCATGGCCGATATTTCCCTCTTTCTGTGGTGCCGCCTTCGTCGATTGCTCCGCCGCAATCAACTCGTTGAGCCAGCGCACTTCGCGCTCGCTTGATTCCAGACCGAGCTGGTGGAGCTGGCGGGTGTAGCGATCCAGCGAGCCACTGGCCTTCTTGATCGCCTCCCGCAAACCCTCTCGGCGCTCCTCGACCTGCCGTCGCCTGCCCTCCAGAATCCGCATCCGGGCTTCCGCGGGGGTACGGCTGAAAAACGCCAGGTGGACGCCGAAGCCGTCGTCGGTGTAGTTCTGCGGTCCGGTATCGGCGAGCAGTTCGGTGAACCGCTCCCGCCCGGCCGGAGTCAGTTGATAGACCCGTCGCGCACGACGGGTGACGCCCGCGACGTTCTCCTCGGCGATCAGCCCATCGGTCTGCATGCGACGCAGCGTCGGATAGAGCGATCCGTAGGAGAAGGCCCGAAACGGCCCGAGCAATCCGGTCAGCCGCTTGCGCAGCTCGTAACCGTGCATGGGCGCTTCGAGGAGCAGCCCGAGGATTGCCAGCTCGAGCATCGGGCTTCACCCCCTGACTGTGTGTGCAGACCTAACCGATGGATGCGACTTCCCACTATATCGGAGCGATATAAACGTGCATAGTCGTCGGCGATATAAATCACTCTTTGCGCAGGTAGACCGACGGCGGGAAGTCGAGACTCCCCACCGTCGATGCCGACGTTCTCGCTAGTCGATACCGAATGGCGCGGCGTAGCGCACCGTGCCGCGCGGCGCCGGATCGAGCGTCAGCGCCATCAAGGCCTCGTCAGGTACCTCGATGCTGTACTCGGATGCCGTACCGAAACCCAAGCGCGGGTAGTAGGTCGGATGCCCGAGCACGATGACGAATGCCCCGCCCAATTGCTCCGCCGCTGCGAGACCCGCCCGGATTGCCGCGGCGCCGACGCCGGACTTCTGATATTCGGGCAGCACCGCGCACGGTCCGAGACACAGCGCGGACGCACCAGTGGTGAGTGGCGGAACAGGTTCGGACGGTTCGACGAGCGGAGCAATTTGCAGCGCCTATTCGCCCTGGCTGAGCGTTTGTGGATGAGCGCGAAATGTCGAGGCCGGGCACGGAGTTCCGTGTCCGGCCCGCATAGCTGTCGACCTGATCAGTCGAGCGAGACATACACCTCGACGGAGGTCGGTCCCGTGTAGCGCTCGAGTTCCGCGGTGTGCGAGCGGGTGATGGTGCCCGCGCTCTCGGCCTTGCGGACCTGCGCCCATGCGGTGCGCAGCAGATCGTAGGGCTTATCGGAGACAACGAATTTCGCGTACCGTCCGGTCGGGACCCGGGTCAGCACATCACCGGCATCCATATCGTCCATCTCGGCGACCTCGTAGCCCAGAATCGCGACGGCGTGATCGTTCTGGCCGATATAGGCCGCGACCCGCGGCACGTTCTTCTCCCGCGCGAGATACCGGTCCCAGGTGAAGTTCACCAGGTCCAGGTCGCGGGCGGTCACCTCGCGTCCGGCCAGCGGGACGGTGAGTCCGGCGACCAGGCTTTCGTCCAATGTGACAATTTCGAAGTCCACAGCTGTTCCTAACCGTCGACCGGTTCGTCTGCCAGCGCCACGAATACTTCGGCCGTGCGCGCGTCCGGATAATGTTCCACGTCACCGGTATAGGCGCGCAGCAATCGTCCAGCGGCCTCGGCATCCCATACCGCCCGCCAGATGGTCACGATGGTGTCCCCGAGATTGTCGCCACTGAGCGTGAATCGGGCGAACCGTCCCGCGGGTACTCGGGCGAGCACATCGCCCGGTAGCAGATCCGCGAGGGTGTGGCAGCGGTAGCCGACGATATGCGTCAGGTAGGAGTTGATCTCCGGCGCGTGGTCCACGTACGCGGTCGTCGGCGGGCCGGGCAGCTTGCGGGCCAGATTGCGTTTCCACGCCTCCTCGACCTTGGCGCGGCGCGGTCCCTCGACCGCGAGCGCCGGGCTGCGCAGCACTGTGCCCGCCACGAGCGTCTCGGGACGGTCAACGACATTGAAATCCACCGGCGTGCCCCTATGTCTAGTCTGTCTCCAATTGGCGGCGCTCCCGGGCCCCCGTGGCCACGGAAGCTACTTCCGGGCCTGACGCTCGCGCCGCGTGTCGTCGCTCGAGCGCATATCCTTCCTCATCGATCTCGCGACGTCGGCGTCGGCCTGGTTTCGGTTCCGGCGCGCGCGCTCACTTCACTCTGGCAAACGATGCTGCCACGTCATGCGTTCCCATGGCCCCGGTCGACGCACATTCGTAGCGAACCGAGTACCAGCACGCTGTCAGTTCGCCACCACCCCGACCGAGCGAGTCTTACGAGCGAGGAGTTCGCGGCCGGTTTCAGTGTCCGAGTCGCCGAAGCTCATGCACCGCACCCGCGAATCTCAATGCGCGCATCAGGTGCCGAATGCCCGTCATTTTCGACCACGACGGAGCGAGTCTTACGAGCGACGCGTTCGCCGGCCCGTCTCGCGTCCGAGTCGTCGAAGCGCATGTGCTGCGGGCGCGGGATTCGACCATCCGATGCGAGTGCACCAGGCGCCGAACGATCCGTCATCACCGGCCCGCACGGAGCGAGTCTTACGAGCGAGGAGTTCGCGGCCCGTCTCGCGTCCGAGTCGTCGAAGCGCATGCGACGAAGTCGCGAGTCTGCACGCGCGTGCATCAGGTGCCGAACGACCCGCCATCACTGACTACGACGGAGCGAGTCTTACGAGCGAGGAGTTCGCGGCCCGTCTCGCGTCCGAGTCGTCGAAGCGCATGCGACGAAGTCGCGAGTCTGCACGCGCGTGCATCAGGTGCCGAACGACCCGCCATCACTGACTACGACGGAGCGAGTCTTACGAGCGAGGAGTTCGCGGCCCGTCTCGCGTCCGAGTCGTCGAAGCGCATGCGACGAAGTCGCGAGTCTCGACGGCTCGGACGCGAGACACCAGGGGGCCGCGAACACGCCGCGCCCGCGCGGCCAAAGATTCAGCCCGGCACCGGAATGCTGAATCCGGGGAAGATTTCGACTTCCTTCGTGGGCTCCGGGGCGGGTGGAATGATGATCATCGGTGCGGCGGAGGTGCTGGTCGGCGGGTTGAGGATGTCGTAGCTGCCGCCGGAGGGCTTGCTCGCGGTCGGCGGGCTGGCCGGTGAGCCGGCCGTCGGGAACTGCTCGATCGGGGTGCCGTCGAGCGCGCCGTCCATCACCTGCTTCCAGATATCGGCGGGCAGGCCGGAGCCGTAGATGTCGGTGCCGCGCGCGGTTTCGATGGGCTGGGACTGTTCGGTGCCGACCCAGACCGCCGTGGACAGCGACGGGGTGAACCCGATCATCCACGCGTCCTTGTTCTCTTTCGACTCACCGAGCTGGGTGGTGCCGGTCTTGGCGGCCGAGGGACGCCCGCCGGACAGGCTGTGCCCGTTGGAATATGCGGCGATCGGGATCATCGCGCCGGCGGTACTGTCGGCGACGCCGCGCGGTATGCGCTGCTGGCCGGGCGGGAGTTGCTTGCCGGCCTGTTTGTCGGGTCCGCCCCGATCCAGCAGGACGCGGCCGTCGCCCGCGACCACTCGCTGCACGAAGTAGGGCTGGTGGTAGACACCGGAATTGGCGATCGTCGCGTAGGCCGATGCCATATCGATGGGGCGAACCAGATACTGGCCCAACACGATTCCGTTCAGCGGATGCCCGCCGTCCTCGGTGAGGGTCTTACCGGCCACGCCCGGAATCTCTTCGGGGATACCGGCCTGATGGGCGGCATCGGCAATTGCCTGGGGGCCGTCGGACATCGACATCGTCAGTCGATAGAAACTGGTGTTCAGTGAGCGCTTCAGCGCCTCGGCCATGGTGCATTTGCCGCACGATTCGCCGTCCACATTGGTGATCGCGGTACCGCGATCGGTCAACGGTGAACTGTCGAGCATCCGGGTGAGCGGAATGCTCTGCCGCAGTGCCGCGATCACCGCGAAGACCTTGAATGCCGAGCCGGTCTGCAGTGGCGCCTGTGCGAAATCGAAGCCGAAACCGTCGGCGCCGCCGTAGTAGGCGCGCACCGCGCCGGTATGTGGGTCGATCGAAACCACCGCGCCACGTAGTTCCGGCGGCTGCGGGTCGAGTCGATCGTGGATCGCGTCGAGTGCGGCCTGCTGTGCCTTGGTATCGATGGTGGTGGTGATCTGCAATGCCCCGGTATTCAGTTCCCGCTCGCTGATGCCCGCGCTGCGCAGTTCCCGCAGCACCTGGCTGCGGATCAGGCCCTCCGGGCCGCGGGCCGCGTTGACGTCCGGGATTTCGGTGATGGGGACGATCGGCGGGAATACCGTCGCATCTCGGTCGCCCGGCGCGAGCGCACCCATCTCGACCATGCCGTTGAGCACGTACTTCCAGCGCGCGGTCAGATCGGAGAGATGGGTTTCCGGATCCAGAATCGAGGGGGTGCGGATGACCGCGGCCAGTACCGTGCCTTCGGCGAGCGTCAGCTCCGGCACCGACTTGTTGAAGTAGGCCTTCGCGGCTGCCGAGATCCCGTACGCGCCGCGCCCGTAGTAGATGGTGTTGAGGTAGGCGGCGAGGATGTCGTCCTTACTCCATTGCCGCGCCATTTTGGCTGCGATGATCAGCTCGCGCATCTTCCTCGTCAGGGTGCGTTCGGAGCCGAGGAAGGCATTCTTCACATACTGCTGAGTGATCGTGGAACCGCCACCCGCATCCTCTTTGCCGAGGATATTGTCCCGCGCGGCGCGCAGGAATCCGCTGGTCGAGTAGCCGGGGTTGGTATAGAAGTTGCGGTCCTCGGCCGAAAGCACCGCATCGCGCACCGGTTTTGGCACCTCCGACAGCGGTACCGGAATCCGGTTGCCATCGGGCGGAACAACTTTCGCGATCACTGTGGTCCCGTCGGCGGCCAGGATGGTGGCGATCTGATTGGTCTGCACCGAGTCGGGATCCGGGATTTCAGCGCTCCAGTAGACCAGCACGAACAGCAGCGACGGCACCGCGACGAAGGTGATGAACAGGGCGAGCAGTAGCCGTCGGAAGCGTTCACCCCTGGTGCGCTGTGGTCGATTCGCCGGGGTGGGTTGCGGCCGGGGCGGTTTCGAAGAGCCGGGCGGTCGGGGCTTGTCCTTGCGTCGTGACGTCCCGAAGTTGTGCTCGCTGAATCCCGCGACCGAGGCATAGGGTGCCGGCGTCGGTTTGCCCCGGCGACTGCCGCCGCGTCGCCGCTTGCCGAACGAGCTCACGATCATCTCCTCCCGGAGCGTCGGTAAAACTCACCTGCACAGGACACGATCGGAAATGACCAGAGATCGTATACACCGAGTATTACCGCCGCAACGGGATTCAACCCATGCGACAGGCGTACTAGCTCTTCACGCCACCCGCCGTGAGACCGGAGATGATCCGGCGCTGGAACAGCAGCACCATGATGACCAGCGGAATCGTGACCATCGTGCCCGCGGCCATGATCGCGGCATAGGGCTGAACCAGCGGGTTGTTACCGGAGAACCGCGCGATCGCGACGGTCACCGGTTCGGTCTTATCGCTGGAGAGCAGTCGGGCCAGCAGATATTCGTTGACCGAGGCGATGAACGCCAGGATCGCGGTGGTGAATACCGCGGGCGCCGCCAACGGCAGCATGACCAGACGGAACGCCTGCATCTTGGTCGCGCCGTCGATGCGGGCGGCCTCCTCGAGTTCCCACGGCAGTTCGGCGAAGAACGAGGCCAGGATGTAGACGGTCATCGGCAGCACGAACGAGATGTTCGGGATGATCATCGCCTGGTATTCGCCGATCCAGCCGAGGTTGGTGAACAGTTGGAACAGCGGGGTGACCAACACGACCACCGGGAACATCGACGCGGACAGGATGAGCCCGGAGACCAGGTACTTGCCCTTGAAGGTGAGCCGCGCCAGCGCGTAGGCGGCGAGCACGCCGAGTACCAGCGCGACGGCCGTGGTCACCGCGCCGATGATCACGCTGTTGAGCAGCGCCTTACCGAAGTCGTTGCCGCGACTGGTGTCGAAGGCATTGCGGAAGTTCTCCAGGGTGACGTGGGTGGGCCACGGGGTGTTGTCGAAGGTGTAGTCCGGATCGCGGAATGCGGTGACGGCCATCCAGTAGAACGGGGCCAGACCCCACACCAGCACGATCAGCGCACCCAGATACAGCCGCACCGGACCCAGGCGCTTGGCCCAAGGTGTCTGTGCCGCGGGCTTTTTGGTGGTCACGGTGGTCATCAGTGCGCCTCCCGCTGTTCTTCCTGGGTCCGAACGGCATTGGCGCCCAAGACCTTTACCAGTAGGAACGCCACCGCGAAGATCAGCAGGAAGGTGATCGTCGACAGTGCCGCCGCGCTGTTGGGCCCCTGGCGGACCTGTTCGACCACCAGTGCTGAAATCGGGCGGGTGGACGGGTTGCCGAGCGTCATGATCGCGGGCAGGTCGTACAGCCGCAGTCCGTCCATGGTGCGGAACAGCACCGCCACCAGCAGCGCGGGCTTGAGCAGCGGCAGCGTGATCTGGGTGAAGCGCTGCCAGGCCGACGCACCGTCGACCTTGGCGGCCTCGTACACATCGGCCGGAATCACCTGCAGACCGGCCAGCAGCAGCAATGCCATGAACGGCGTGGTCTTCCAGACATCGGCGGCGATGACCGCGAACCGTGCGGGCCAGGCCTCCGAGGTCCACAGCACGTGGGTGCCGAAGACCCGGTTGACCACGCCGTCGTACTGGAACATGAACTCCCACAACCGGGCAGTGACCGCGGTCGGAATCGCCCACGGCACCAGCACCGCCGCGCGCAGCAGGGCGCGGCCCTTGAAGGTCTTGCCCATCACCATGGCCATGCCGAGGCCGAGGGTGGCCTCCAGGGTCACCGTGATCACCGTGAAGAACAGCGTCACGCCGATGGCCAGCCAGAACTGCGAGCCGAGGTTGCCGGTCGGGCAGGAGACCGTCTCGCCGGCCGCCTGACACTGCTGCAGCAGCCAGTGCGTGTAGTTCGAGAAGCCTGCGCTGCCGCCCTCGACGAACATGCCGGTCGCGGGGTCGAGTCCAGGATCCTTCTGGAACGACATGTACAACGCGCGGAAGACCGGATAGCCGACGACCACCGCCAGGGTGATCAGCACGGGCGTGACGAACAGCCACGCCTTACCGGAACGCCGCAACTCCAACGCCAAGGTGCCACCGAATCCGCGCTTTGTCGGCTGATCGCCGTCGCTCGGCACGCGAGTGGCCGTTCCCGAAGGATCCGACACCGTTTCTCTCTCCTACGGGGTGGTCGGGTCCGCTCTTGTACTCGCTACGACCCAGCTGTCTCGATGCCCTTTTGCATACCGGTGATCGCGTCGTCGACGGACTTGGTTCCGTTCAACGCAGCATAAGCGTTGTCCTGGATGGCCTTCGACACCGCCGGGTAGAACGGGGTGACCGG
Source organism: Nocardia sp. CA-120079 (assembly GCF_050955745.1). NCBI lineage: Bacteria > Bacillati > Actinomycetota > Actinomycetes > Mycobacteriales > Nocardiaceae > Nocardia > Nocardia sp. CA-120079. The sequence goes on along the minus strand of NZ_CP192088.1, from coordinate 9,392,302 downwards.
ACGCGGCACCGCGTTGGCGATCGAATCCTTCAGTGCGGGCAGGTACGGCATCTTCGCGATGAGCGCCGGATCGTCGTACATCGACGCGCGCACCGATGGCAGCGCACCGGCCGCGACGATGTGCTGTGCGTCCTCGCTGATCAGGTAGCGCAGGAAGTCGAGCGCGGTGGCCTTGTTCTTGGAGAACGCACTGATCGCCGCGTTGTAGCCACCGAGGGTCGATGCGCCGACGCCGTTCTCGCCGGGCAGCGGCGCGACGCCGAACTTGTCCTTGACCGCGGAGGATTCCGCGCCCGCGTCACCGAAGGTGGACGGCCAGTTGCGCATGAAGAGCAGCTTGCCGGTGTTGAAGGCGTTGGCGCTCTCCGGCTCCTTGAAGGTGATGGCTTCCTTCGGGATATCGCCGCTCTTGTAGGCGTCGACGAGCACCTTGAGTCCGGCGCGCGCCTGCGGGGTGTTCACGGTCGGGGTCTTGCCGTCCGCGCCGACGAAGGTGCCGCCGTAGGCGTTGATGGCCTCGGCCGCGTTCACCGTCAGGCCTTCGTACGGTGCGAGCTGGCCTGCGTAGCAACCCATATTGTTCTGCTTGGCGATCGGGCACTGCGCCAGCATCTCGCTCCAGGTCTTGGGCGGATTCGGCACCAGGTCCTTGCGGTAGAACAGCAAGCCGCCGTTGGTGTTTCGCGGCGCGGCGTAGAGGGTGTTGTTGTAGGTGGCGCTGGCGACCGTCGGGGACAGCAGGGCCGAGGTGTCGATGGCGAAGGTGTCCTTCAGTGGCTGGATCCAGCCCTTCGCGGCGAACTCCGCGGTCCACGGCACGTCAAGGGCGACGACGTCATAGGTGGACTGCTTGGAGCGCATGTGCTCGACCAGGTCGTCGTACTGCTGCGAGGCGTCGTTGGACTGCTCTTTGAAGGTGACCTGCTCGTCCGGGTGCGAGGCGTTCCAGCGCTCGATCAGCTGCTTGACCGCGCCGGTTTCGGTGGTGTCCTTGCCTTCGACGTAGGTGATCGGGCCACGGCCGGTGAGGTTCTGGCTGGATGGATTGCCGCCGTTGTCGCTGGAGCAGGCACTGGTGAACGTCGCCGTCAGCAGCGCGATAGAGGCGGCTGCCAACGCCGCTCGTGGTACGAGCGACGAACGTAGGGACGTCACCTTTTTCAAAGCCATCGCGAACACTCCAAGGGGTCGAGACGTGAGCAGCAGCACACCCTGCCGGTGCACAAGGCAAGATACATGGTTGTTATATGCGACGCAGCGATTGTGCCCGTAACAGGGGCACATTCCAGTGGGGGCGGACGCTGGCGCGGCAACGTCATAATCGCTCGTAGCCTCGATATTTTGCCGGGCAGGCGGCCCGCACCGATCCGCCGCAGCGTTTCAGTGCCGAACTCAGTGGCGGCGGCGCTGCGCAGGACCTCTGCCAGCGCGTGGAGACGCTCCTCGGGCAACTCCCCGAACCCGTCAGCCACGTTTCCCGCCGGATCTGTGGCGACGGCCGGTGTCGGTCGGCCGGGTTCCGCGGGCCCGGTGGTGGTCGCTCGCGATGCGGTTAGGCTGACTGGCGATGAGTTCGCCGAATGCGGTCCCGGACCGGATGCTCACCCGGATCGGTGGGTTGCTGCGCCAAGCCGAATCGACCGATAACGAGCACGAGGCCGAGGCATTTCTGGCCGCGGCCCAGCGGTTGGCGACCAGGTCCTCGATCGACCTCGCGGTCGCCCGCGCGCATATCGCCGGACGTGAGCGCAGGCCGACGCCGATGCAGCGGATGATTCCGATCGGCGAACCGGGCAAGAAGGGGTTGCGCACCTACGTGCAGTTGTTCGTGGCGATCGCCGCGGCCAATGATGTGCGCTGCGATGTTGCGCGCACTTCCACGCAGGTTTACGCGTACGGCTTCGATTCCGATATCGATACGTGTGAAGCCCTCTACGCAAGTCTGCTGGTGCAGATGGTGCGTGCGTCGGATCAGTACATCAAATCGGGGCAGTATCGTTCGGCCACCGTCGACAAGATCGTCACGGAGAAACGCTGGGGCCGAAAGGTGCAGCGGCGCGTGCAAACGCCGGTCGCGGCGGTTACCGCGCGGCTGAACTTTCAGATGGCATTCGCCGCACGGATCGGCCGCCGCCTGGCCGAGGTGAAGGCGGAGGTCGTGGCCGAGGTGGTCCCCGAAACCGTGGCGGCGGGTACGGCATTGGCCCTGCGCAATAAGGAAATCGAGCTCACCGACTTCTATAAGAAGACCTCCGATGCCCGCGGCACCTGGCGCGGTCCACAGGCGTCGGCCGGGCATAGCGCTGCGGCCCGGCGTGCAGGCGACCGGGCCGGGAAGGCGGCGCGGCTAGGGACATCTCCCGAACTCGGTGCTGCGCGTGGGCAATTGCCGGGTGGGTCGAAATGAGCGAATTCATTGCGCGACATGCCGACTGCCCGACTCGGCGTGAGCGACGAAGGGTGTGAACCGTGAGCGGGGCCCGATGAGTGCACGAGATACCCAGCGCGCCAAGGTGTATGACGCCGAGCAGTTGGTGCGGAGTGTATTCGATCGAGCCGATGAAAACGGTGTCCGCACGGTGGAGCTCTACGGTTCACACCTCACGCTGCCGATCGAGCGCCGCTTCGCCTCGGTCGAATCGGTGCAGGTCTACACCGATAAGGTGCTGAGCCTCAATTGGATTCGGGCACAATGGCACCGTGCCGCGACGCCCGTCCGGGTCCGCTCTCGCGCCGGAACCGCCGCCGCGCACTACGAGGCGGCCGATGCGGTGCTGGCTGTTCCGCTGTACACCGGTGCGACCGCGTGGGCACTGCGCGAATTGGTGATTCTGCACGAACTGGCCCATCACCTCGAGCCCGCCGCCGGATCGGCGGCCCCGCACGGCCCTGAGTTCTGTAGCCGCTACTTGGAACTCGTCGATGGCATTATCGGGCCGGAAGCCGGGCTGGTTTTGCGGTCGAGCATGCTCGGGTGCGGTGTCCGCATAACCTGATGCCGCTGCCGCTTTTGGTCGCGCCGTGTCTGCGGACGCCGGTAGCTGATTGTCGGGCCAGGCATGCGAACTCAGGATGCTGTGGTGTCCGCCTCCGCACGGTGCAAATCGCGCGACCGCGGTCGCGCAACGCCGACCTGTTGGGCGTGCCGGGTTCGACGTGGTCCACTGCTCGCTGTTGCCGGCCACCTTCGCGACACGGTTACTTCGGCGGGGTCAGTGCGCGGACTCGGGTAAGTCGGTCCTCCCACCAGCGGATACGTGCCGGATCGGGGTGGCGGTAGCGCTCGAGCAGGGTCGGGTCGGGTGTTGGCGGAGACTTCGGGACCGGCATGAAGCCGTCGACCGGGCGCAGTGATTCCTGCACGAGGTCGCCTTCGAGAAGTGACAAAGTGCCCAGGCCGCAGGCGAATTCGAGTTCGGGGAGGGCGGCGGCGAGCGCGAGTTGGGCCGCTAGGCCGACGCTGGTTTCCAGGGCGGAGGAGACCACGCACGGCAGTCCAGCGGCCTCGGCGACCTCGAGTGCGCGGCTGACACCGCCCAACGGGGTGCATTTGAGGACCGCGATATCCGCGGCGCCCGCTACCGCGACGTGCAGGGGATCCTCGGCGCGGCGGATGGATTCGTCGGCGGCGATTCGGACATCGACACGACGACGCACCGCGGCCAGCTCCTCGATGGTGCGGCACGGTTGCTCGACGTACTCCAAACCGCCTGCGGCACGGTCGATCTGGTCGATATGCGTGACGGCCGTCTCGACATCCCAGACCGCGTTGGCGTCCACCCGAACCGCGCCATCGGGCCCCAGCGCATCCCGGACCGCCTCGACCCGCGCCAGATCCTCACTCAGCGAACCAGCGTGGTCGGCGATCTTCACCTTCGCGGTGCGGCATCCGGACCCGGCAACGATCGCATGCGCCCGGCCCGGATCGACCGCGGGCACCGTGCAATTGATCGGAATCCGCTCCCGCACCGGTGCCGGCCAACCAACCGTCACCTGTTCCACCGCGGTCGCCAACCAGCCGGCGGCCTCCCGATCGTCGTACTCGGGAAACGGACAGAACTCGCCCCACCCGAGCGGCCCCCTGATCAACATCCCCTCGCGCACCGTGATGCCGCGGAACCGGGTCCGCATCGGAATGGCGTAGACGAAGGTTTCGGTCATCACCGTGCAGCCTAGCGAGCCCGGTGCCCCGCCCGCGCTGTGCGTCCGCCGCCGCAGACAAGGCCGCCCGAATCGGCGAATCATCGGACCGCCGCCAGCTTTTCGTCGGGCGCTCCTGCTGCGGCTGGCTGGGGCGCGGGGTTCGGCGGATTGTTGGCGCACGGAGTTGGACCGTCGCAGGCTTTTCGTCGGGCGCTCCTGCTGCGGCTGGCTGGGGCGCGGGGTTCGGCGGATTGTTGGCGCACGGAGTTGGACCGTCGCAGGCTTTTCGTCGGGCGCTCCTGCTGCGGCTCGCAGGGCTGCGGGGTTCGGCGAATTGTCCGCGCGGAGTTGGGCTGCTGCGCGGCCGGCTTCTCGTCGGCCGCGTTCAGTGTCCTGCTGCCGGTGTCGACTGTGCGCTGGTGCGGGTGGTTGGTGCCGCAGCGGGTGGCACCGGGATGTGCGAGTCCGATCTAACGGTCATGCTGGGGTATGGGGTCGAGTCGTTTCGAGCTGCGGTGGGCGAATGTGGTTCGGGTGGTGCTCGGGTCGGTATTCGCGGTCGGGTTCGGGTGGGTGGTTGCCTCTTCCGTGCCGCTGTACGAACTCCTCGGGCGTGATGCCGATCCCGATGGGGGTGTGCGCTATCTGGCGGTCGCGTATTGCGTTGCGTGGGTCGGGATTGCCCTCTCCGTGGTTGCGGTGGGCATCCGGGTGGTGGACAAGATCCGCTGCCGACGCCGCATCGCGTGGACGCCGTTGGTGGCGGTGCCATTGATTGCCGAGTCGTGGCTGCTCGGTTTTTTGATTGCGGTGGTGCTGGTTTCGATCTGAGCCCGCGGCATCGATACGGGACCGGTGCCGCGGTACTCGGCGACTCAGAGCCGTTCGATAATGGTGGCGTTGGCCAAACCGCCTGCCTCACACATGGTTTGCAGACCGTAGCGCGCGCCGCGCTCCTGCATAGCGTGCACCAGCGTGGTCATCAGGCGCGCGCCGGACGCGCCGAGCGGATGTCCGATGGCGATGGCGCCGCCGTTCACATTGACCTTCGACATGTCCGCACCGGTGTCGTGCGCCCAGGCCAGTACCACCGGCGAGAAGGCCTCGTTGATCTCGACCAGATCGATATCGGAGAGCTGAAGTCCGGCGCGCTGCAGCACCTTCTGCGTCGCCGGGATCACGGCGGTCAGCATGAGCAGCGGATCGTCACCGGCCACCGCGAAACTGTGCAACCGGGCCAGCGGCTGCAGACCGAGTTCCTCGGCGCGTTCGCTGGTCATGATCAGCACCGCGGCGCTGCCGTCGCTGACCTGGCTCGCCGTCGCGGCGGTGATCTGCCAGCCGATTTCCGGGAAACGCGCGGCCATGGCCTCGTCGTAGTAGGCGGGACGCAGTTTGCCGAGGGTTTCCAGTGTGCTGCCGACCCGGATGCCCTCATCGGTTTCCAGTCCGGCGATGGGGGCGAGCTGAGCGGCGAACGAGCCGTTCTTCGTTGCCAGCGCTGCCTTTTCGTGGCTGCCGAGGGCGAATTCGTCGAGCTGGTTGCGGGTCAGTCCCCAGCGGGCCGCGATCAGTTCGGCGCTGATGCCCTGGGATACCAGACCCTCCGGATAACGCTCGGCGAAGCCGACGCCGGAGAAGTCCTCGGATCCGATCATATTCGCGCCCATGGGAATTCGTCCCATGGACTCGACACCTGCCGCCACCACGATGTCGTACGCACCGGCGATCACGCCCTGTGCGGCGAAATGAATGGCCTGCTGGCTGCTGCCGCACTGGCGATCGACCGTTGTCGCCGGTACCGATTCCGGATAACCCGCGGCCAGCGCCGCACGCCGGGTCATATTGGCGCCCTGTTCGCCGATCTGGGTGACGATGCCGCCGATCACATCGTCGATGAGCGCCGGATCGATGCCGCTGCGGTCGACTACCGCGCGCAGGCTGTGTGCGAGCAGGTCCACCGCGTTGACATTGTGCAGTGCCCCGTTCGGCTTTCCCTTGCCGATCGGCGTGCGTACCGCTTCGACAATCACCGCGTCTCTCATGGGTGGTTCCCTTTCGAACCGTGAGCCGAGCTTCTCCGCCTGGCTCTATTGGCTTATAGTCAGGCTAACGCCTGGATATAGTCAACTCAAGCCAGATATCGCTATGATGTTCGTCATGGCAGCCGTGATGGAAGGACCGTTGGCAGATCTGAGCGCGTGGAAACCCACGGAATGCTCGATCGCGAAGGCGATGGACCTCATCGGCACCCGCTCGGCGATCCTGATCCTGCGCGAGGCCTACTACGGCACCACCCGCTTCGACGGTTTCGCCGCCCGGGTCGGCATCACCGATGCCGCGGCATCCGGCCAGCTCCGCAAGCTCACCGAGGCGGGGCTGCTCGCCAAGCGGCCGTATCAGGAGGCAGGCAGCCGGACTCGCCACGAGTACGTGCTGACCGATATGGGTCGCGATCTACTGCCCGCGGTGCTCGCACTCATGCAGTGGGGCGATGCGTACCTGCAGCCGGGACCCGCGCCGCTGCTGCTGGTAGAGGAGTCCAGCGGTGCGCCGGTTCGAGTGGAGGTGCGCAGCGAAACGGGTCGCGAGATCGACCTCGAAGAACTCGGCGTCCGGCTCAACCCCGAATATTCGCGCGCCATCCGCTCGGCGAAGTAGTCCCCTCAGGCGGTGACCACCGCGTAGTTGATGTCCTCGGTGCCGAACTTGTTGTAGAGGTGAACCCACAGCAGCACAAGGGGTTCGGTACTTCGTGCGGTCACGACGCCGCCCAGGTCGATGATCTGCTCATCGGACCAGCCGAAGGATTTCAGCAGTGCCGCCACCTCGGCCTTGGCCGATTCGTCGTCGCCGCTCAGAAAGACATTGTGCCGCCCTGGAATTCGGGACGGGTCCACCATGAGCTGGTTGTTCATGGTGTTGAGGGTCTTGACCACCCGCGCTTCCGGGAACGCCTGCTGGATCGCCTCGGCGACGCTGCCCGCATCGGGGGTGGCCAATTTCGGTGGGAATCCACCGGAGAAATCCAGGGCATTCGACACGTCCACCAGCACTTTCCCGCGCAGATTCGCCGCGCCCGCCGCAGTCAGCGCGGCCAGCGAGACGGTACCGGAGGTCGCGTTGAACACCAGCTCGGCATCGGCCGCGGCATCGGCGAAAGTGCCGTGGCCGCCCCCGGTTTCGTTCGCCCACTCGGTTGCCGCCGCATTGTCGGCCGTCCGGGATCCGAGTGTCACCGCGTGTCCGAGTTCGACCAGCTTGCTCGCGAGCCTGCGCCCGACCCGCCCGGTACCGAGCACCGCTATCTTCAACGTCCACTCCTCACGCAGATCCCGTTCGAGCGTCGAGTTTATGAGTGCGGCGTGGTCTTCGCGTGGCCTTCCGCCGTGGGCGAACGCCAACGCATCGACTCGGCGCGGGGGTGAAACAGCGCGCTCGCCGGACAATTCCACGCCGCGAGCGGTCTCGGGACGCGGCCTGCGCTGCCTTCGACGACGAGGGCAAGGGCGGCACCTGCGCAGCGGTCTCAGGACAGGCGGCGACCGTCGACGGCGGAGAAGAAGTAGGTGTGTTCCGGTGTGGGCGTCAACTGCACCCGGGTGCCCTTCTCCGGTGGATTGCGCCAATCCGCCCGCGCCACAATGGTTTCGCTCGCGCCGTTCGTCGCGCCCTCGGCAACCGTGCGGCCGTAGATGTAGGCGTCCGAGCCCAGCTCCTCGACGACGTCGACTTCCATCTGGATACCCGACTTGTCCACCGCTCCACCGATTTCCAGATGCTCGGGCCGCACCCCGACCACTACCGAACCCTCTGCGGCATCCGCGACCGACCGCGGCACCGCCAGCTCGGCGCCGCCGAGCTCCACCGCGCCGTCGGCGACCGGCAGCGTGAACAGATTCATCGCGGGCGAACCCATGAAGCCGGCGACGAACACATTCGCCGGATCCCGGTACAGATCGCGCGGCGTCGCGCACTGCTGCAGCAGTCCGTCCTTGAGCACCGCGACCCGATCGCCCATGGTCATCGCCTCGACCTGGTCGTGCGTGACGTACACGGTGGTGGTGCCGAGGCGACGCTGCAGCTGGGCGATCTGCGTGCGGGTCTGCACGCGCAGCTTGGCGTCCAGATTCGACAGCGGTTCGTCCATCAGGAAAACCTGCGGCTGGCGCACGATCGCCCGGCCCATCGCGACGCGCTGACGCTGACCGCCGGACAGCGCCTTCGGCTTGCGGTCCAGATACGGCTCGAGGTCGAGCAGTTTGGCCGCCTCCAGCACCCGGCGCTCCTTCTCCGCCTTGGCGACCTTGGCGAGCTTGAGCGCGAAGCCCATATTCTCCGCGACGGTCATATGCGGGTAGAGCGCGTAGTTCTGGAACACCATGGCGATATCGCGTTCCTTGGGTTCGGCGTGCGTGACGTCGTTGTCGCCGATCAGGATGCGTCCGTCGTCGACATCCTCGAGCCCGGCGAGCATCCGCAGCGAGGTCGATTTTCCGCAGCCGGACGGACCGACCAGCACGAGGAATTCTCCGTCGGCGATCTCCAGATTCAGCTTGTCGACGGCGGGTTTGGACGAGCCGGGGTAGAGCCGGGTCGCGCTATCGAAGCTCACGGTGGCCATGACAAATCACATCCCATCACCGGCAGGAACGTGCCGGACGATCCGAGTAAGGGTTGACCGGCGATATTACTGGATGTGCTCGATTCGCACACGATGCGCTCGAGTTCGCGCGCACGCCGAGCTGGATATTGGATCGGCGCGTTGGCACCACTGGGTCGTGCAGCTGCTGAGGCGGTGTCGGCGTGCGTACTCGACATCGCGCCGACCGGTGGGCGTCGGTGTCGAATCACAACACCGGGGACACCGATCCCCGAAGACGGATCAACCCGGTAATGGAGTCCGGGTTGATTCGCTCGGATTCATGAATGAGACCGCTCGTCATCGGGCACCGGTCAGCGGCGCGCCGGTACACGCAACGTCCGCTCCGGCGCCGGACTTGTCACGTTTGCGCCGTGCGATCTACTGTGCGGCCGGCACAGTGTCTTTCACCCTCCGAATGATTTCGTCAGCCGCTCGATCATTTCCGGTAGGTGATTCCGAAGATAAAAATGATCCCCTCGGTAGACGTACGTCGCTGCTGGACCGGTCGTCTGCTTGCCCCAGCCTTCCAGGTGCTCAGGCATGCAGAGCGGGTCATCGTCGCCGGCGAATAGGACAACTGGGCAGTCGAGCAGGACCGATGCCGCGGTGTACCGATAGCCGCGGTACATGGTGTAGTCAGCGGAGAGCGCCCGCATGGCCCGTTCGAGCAAGACTTGTTCCTGCCGGATCTCCGGTGGGATAAAGGCCAGAGCCTCGAGGGCCTCGCGACCAGGGTTGCGGAAAAGACGTTCCGAAAGCCGGTCCATTCCCGGGCCGTCGGGTGCCGGCATCGCCGAAAGACCCAGCGTCACAGGGGCGATGCCCCAGCCGCTCCGGAGTGCGCGCGCGGTCTCGAATGCCAGCAGGCTGCCGCCGCTGTGCCCGAAGAATGCGAACGGCCGAGGGTCCGGATCCGCCGCGATCATTGAGGAGAGTGCGTCGGCCAGTGTGCCCAGATCGCTGTGGGATTCCTCCTCCGCGCGATCTTCGCGCCCAGGCAACTGGATGGCGCGCAACTCGACATTTTCGGGAAGCAGATCGCTCCACGGCCGGTAGGTCGATGCCGAACCTCCGGCGTGCGGGAAGCAGTAGAGCAGCGTCGCGGCATCGGGCCGCGGAGCGAACGTCCGGAACCAGCGGCCGGCGTCGACGGTGACGGCACGGGTCTGCTCGTCATCAGCACTGGCCACCTCCAGATCGAGACGCTCCAGGAGATAGCCGACCAGTTCGCCTGCACTGGGATGCGTCCACACCACAGTGGCGGGGATCTTCACCTGTAGGTCCGCTTGGAGACGGTTGCGCAGCTGCAGCGCAGTGAGTGAGTCGAACCCGAGGTCGGACAGCGCCGTATTCGAGTCGATCGATGAGTTACTCAGGCCGAGTATCACCTGCATGCACACACCGAGGTAGCTCAGGGCCAGGCGCTCTCGCTCATCGGGCGATGCGGCCCGAAGCCGGGCGTTGATGCCGTCGTTGCCGATTACGCCGGGCTCCGCCGCCGATCGAGCCGGCATGTCCGCAAAAAACGCGGACTCGGATGCCCGAGGCGCGGCGTGGAACCAGTGTTCGGGGTCGTAGACGAATACGCCGGCGTTGGTCCGCTCGTGCGTGATCAGTTCCGTCAGGCAGCGCAGCCCCTCGGCCGTGCTGAACGCCGCGTATCCGTCGCGCCCGAGCTGTATTGCCCGGCCGGCCTCCCCCCAGACGCCCCAATTGATCGCCTGGGCGGGCAGCCCACGCGACCGTCGCCACCGCGCAAAGGAGTCGAGCCAGTCATTAGCGGCGGCGTAGTTGCCTTGTCCCGGACTGCCGAGCAGCGACGCCACCGAGGAGAACAGCACGAACCAGTCGAGCGGCAACCCGCTGGTCGCCTCGTGTAACCGCCAAGCGCCGGTGACTTTCGGCCGCCACACACGTTCGAGCCGTTCGGCACTCAGATGGTCGAGGGCACCATCATCGAGGACGGTCGCGGCGTGCAACACACCGGAGAGCGGCCGCCCGTCCGCCGTCGCCGCCGTGACCAGCCGCTCGGCCACGCCGGATGCGGCGATGTCGCCGCGGACGACTTCGATTTGTGCACCCTCCGCGCGAAGTGCAGTGAGCACGGCGGTGGCGGCCTCCGAGGGCGCAGACCTGCCGTTGAGCACGATTCTGCCGGCGCCGTGGTCGGTGAGCCAGCGGGCGATTTCCAGGCCGAGTCCGCCGAGTCCGCCCGTGACGATGTAGCTCGCTCCTCGACGCACGACCGGTTTGCCGCCCGGCGGGAGTGCGGCATCGATCTCGCCCTGCTGCGGCACGGTCAGGATGAGTTTGCCGATGTGTTTGGCCGCGGCCATATGCCGCAACGCCGTCGCTGCTTCGGTGAACGGGAACTCGGTGCAGGTCGGCGGGCCGATGCGGCCGGCGGCGAACTCCGCCCGAAGCTCGTTCAGTAATTGACTGATCAGTGGGCGGCGTTCGCGTTCGAGAACGGCCAGATCCACAGCGGCCACCGTGATGTTGCGGCGCAACGCGAGCAGACCCAGTTTGGCATTGGCATAGATGTCGCGTTTGCCGATCTCGATGAACCGCCCGCCGAGGTTCAGCACTTCCAGGCCCGCGAAAAGCGCGGGGCCCGACAGTGAATTCAGCACCATGTCCACCCCCGCACCGCCGGTCGCGGCGAGGGTCTGAGCGGCGAAGTCCAGTGACCGGGAGTCCATCACATGCCGCACGCCGATCTTCCGGAGGTAAGAGCGTTTACGGTCGCTGCCGGCCGTGGCGAAAACCTCCGCGCCGAGCGAGCGGGCGATGGCGATCGCCGCCAAGCCGACACCCCCGGTTCCGGCGTGGATGAGGATTCGCTCACCGGCAGTCAGGCGGCCGACGCGCGTCAGCGAATACCAGGCGGTCAGATAGGCGGCGGGCACGCCGGCGGCTTGGACGTCTGTCATCGTGCCGGGCACCGGAACAACGACGTCGGCGGGCAGGGTGACGAAAGTATCGGCCGTGCCGTCGTGGAATGCCATGACCCGGTCGCCGGCCCGCAGGTCGTGTACTCCCGGACCGACATCGGTGATGACGCCGGCACATTCCAGGCCGAGCCGACCGGAGGTGCCGTGCAGGTCGGGGAACATGTCGAGCATATGCATGACGTCCGCGAAATTCAGGCCGATCGCCGTTGTCCTGATCTCGACCTCACCGTGCGCAGGTTGACGGCGCGGCTGGGCGACCACGTCGATCGTGTCCAGATCACCCGGCCGGGCGATGTCGAGACAGATGCGGTCCCGGCCGTACTGCCGGACCTGCCGAAGCCGGGTTCGCCAGGTTCCATCACTGATGGGGGCGTTCACCAACCGGGCTACCCACCGCCGACCGGCCCGCCAGGCGATCTCGTCCTCGGAACCGTCGGCGAATAGCTCGGTGACGAGATTGCTTACACCGCCCGTGCCGGGCTCCACGTCGATCAGGGTCGTGCGCAGACCGGGGTACTCGCACATGGCCACGCGGGCGACGCCGCGCAAGCCGCCATGCGTCAGTGCCGGCGTCTCATCGCCGGTGGTCGCCTGGGCACCCTGAGTGACTATCCACAGCCGAGGCGTGCCAGTTTCGGAGTCGGACAGTAGCCGGGTCAGGTCGATCAGCCGCATGACCTCGTCCCGGCACAGGTCCGCGACATCCGGCTCGGCAACCGCCGGCGGAGCCGGGATGAAGACGACGTCCGTCGTGCTAGCCAGTGTCTTCGTCACCGCCGTCACGGGCCACGACTCGCGTGAGCCTTCGGCGCCGAGCTGTGTGGCGCTCACCCCGGACGCGGTCAGTTGGGTATACAGGGCCGCCGAGAGTGGGTTGTTGCTGTCACCGAGCAGCAGCCACGTGCCACGCGGTGTGATCGACGGTTGCAGCGGCACAGAAGTCCAGCGGACCTCGTGAAACAGTCGCTCATGCTGGGAGGCCGGCAGCTGCCGCTGCATCGGCGCGAACCGCACATCTGCCGCTTCGGCCAGGACGGAGCCATCCTCTGTCAGCAACCGCAGCTGCCCGATTGCGCCGTCCGCCGACGCCGAGACGAGTGTCGACTGGCAGTACGCGGCGCCCGGCCCGTTCACCGAGTAGACGCGCAGCGATCCCACGCTTACGGGGAAAAGCAGCCCAGCCCCAGCGTTGCCGGTCGCGGCGACCGCGGAGATGAGAAGCGTCTGCAAGCAGGTGTCGAGCAGTACCGGATGCAGATGCACCGGGCCGGCGAGGGCACGCGCCGCGGGCGGCACACCGACCCGTGCGAGCATCTCCCGGTCAGTCGCCCGTCGCAGACTCTCTACACCGGCAAAGGCGGGGCCGTGTTGGTAGCCGTCGGCGTGTAGTTCGGCGTAGCGGCGGTCGACATCGACATGGTCGGGATAGACCGCATCCAGGGTTGCCAGGTCGACTCGCTCGGGACGATCGCCCTCGGGCCGATACCACAATTCGGCCGTCGCGTGGGTGATCCACTCGTCGTCGCCGTCCCCCTTGGTGACCATCTCCACGACCGCCATGCCATCGCCACGCGGCGTGAGCGAGGTGTACAGCGTCGTGTGCTCCTCGACCGGCAGTAGCTGGACGAACTGCACATCGGACAACTGGACGTGCGCTTCGGCGCAGTCGAAGAATTCGGTCCCGGCCGCCAGTGCGGTCTCGCAGTACGCCGCTCCCGGCAGTACCGTGATGCCCTCCACCTGGTGATCGGCGAGCCACGGGTATGTCTTCGTGCCGATATCAACCTGCCACAGGTGTCTGCGGCCGGTCTCGGGGATGGGTGTGTGTGTGCCGAGCAGTGGTGGCCGAATCTCGTCCGCGAGTTGTCGCGCCGGGTGTGACAGCGGTAGATCGATCCAATGGCGGATCCGATTCCACGTCGTTGCCGGGGCTGCGACCAGCGTTCCGTGCGCATACCTCCGGGCGAAGTCGACGGGAACGCCGGCACGGTACAGGCGGGCGAGCTGGCCGGTGACCGTCCGCAGATCGTCGTTGTCGCGCCGAATGGTGTGTGCGACAATCGCTTCCCCATCAATCTCGTGGAGAATCTCGCGCATCGCGTGCCCGACGATGGGGTGGACCGAGACCTCGAGGAACGCGGCATAACCATCCTCGGCCGCGGCCTGCACCGCATGGGCGAACCGGACCGGTCTGCGCAGATTATCCGCCCAATAGGCGCCGTCGAACAGCACCGTTTCTCGCGGATCCTCGGTGACGGTGGAGTAGAACGGCACGGTGGGATGTACTGGCTGGATATCGGCGAGCGCACCGACCAACCGGGGAGCGTAGGGATCAAGATGCGGGCCATGCGCCGCCACGTCGGAGGCGACGAACCGGGCCATCAGCCCGCGTTCCTGCCAGCGTTCGACGATGTGGCGTACCGCTTCGGGGCCGCCCGCGACCACGGTGGCCCGCGGTGACGAGATCACGGCCACCGTGACATCCTCGACCCAGCGGAGTTCCTCCTCGACCTGCCGGTGGGGCAGTTCCACCGAGGCCATGGCACCGGTGCCGGCCAGCGGGACCAGCTGGGCGGCGCGGCGGCAGCTGACCCGGACACCGTCAGGTAGCGAGAGGGCGCCGCAGACCACCGCCGCGGACACCTCGCCCATCGAATGCCCGAGCACCGCCGCAGGACTCAGACCCAGGGATCGCCATACCGCGGCGAGCGCAACCTGAGTGGCGAACAAGGCGACCTGAATACGGTCTATCTCGGTCACTACCGTCGGGGCGCGCAGCGTGTCGGTCACCGAGAAGCCGGCCTCGGCGGCGACCAATGGCTCCAGTTCAGCGATCGTTTCGGCGAACACCGGCTCTTCGTCGAGTAGGCGGCGGCCCATGCCGGCCCACTGCGAACCCTGTCCGGAGAACACCCAGACCGTACCCGCGCCGGCGGCATCTCGAACCGTGTTGCCATGCGAATCGGCCTCGTCAGCGCCTGCGGCGAGTCGGTCCAGCCCGTGGATGAGCTCATCCACGGAGTCGGCGACCACGGCCGCGCGCGACCGGTGATGGGATCGCCGCACTGCGAGCGTGTGGACTACATCACCGAGTTCAACTCGCTCGCGGTTCTCGGTGAGCCAGCGGGAAAGCCGTGCGGCAGTCGCCCCCAGCATCTCCGGTGCCGTCGCCGACAGCGGCACCAGGACTGGTCGCGGTCCGGAGTCTGTCCGCGTCCGCACGGCGGCAGGCCGATCTGTGTACTCCTCCAGAACGATATGAGCGTTGGTGCCGCTGAAGCCGAACGAGGAAACTGCCGCCAGCCGGGTCGGCGCGTCCACCGGCCACTCGGTCGGCTCGGTGGGTACGAAGAAGCGTGTGCCCTCCGGCGAGATCTGCGGGTTCCATTGCTGAAAGTGCAGGTTCGGCGGGATGACACCGTGCTGGACCGCAAGCACGGCCTTGATGAAACCCGCGATGCCCGAGGCCGACTCCAGATGGCCGATATTCGATTTCACCGAACCGAGTGCGCATCGCCCGGCGCCGGTTCCATAGATCGGAGACAGGGCGCGGAATTCGATCGGGTCGCCGACCGGCGTCCCAGGGCCGTGGGTCTCCACCAGCCCCACCAGCCCCGGGTCGATGTCCGCCTGGGCGGCCGCCGCGGAGTAGACCATGCGCTGGGCGTCCTCGGACGGATGAACCAGTCCCTTCGACCGCCCGTCCTGGTTGATCGCGGAGCCACGGATTACAGCCAGCACCCGGTCTCCATCGCGTTGCGCGTCCGAAAGTCGTTTGAGGACAACGACTCCGACACCTTCGCTGCGAACCAAGCCGTCCGCGCGGGCATCGAAGGCATGACAGCGTCCGGTGGGTGAGAACATCCCCCACTGTGTCCCGGAGAGCATGAACTCCGGAGTCAGCATGACGTTCACGCCGCCGGCCAGGGCAAAGTCGGCCTCTCCCGTCCGCAGGCTTTGAACCGCCAAATGGGTGGCGACCAGCGACGACGAGCAGGCTGTGTCGACGGCGATACAGGGCCCGTGCAACCCGAGGACATAGGAGACACGTCCAGCCGCGGTGCTGTGCACATTCCCGATGGTCGCGGCGTAGGCATCGATATCCCGGTAACGCGTGCCCAGCCGGACGGAATTGTCCTGGTTCCAGATCCCGACGAAGACACCACCCTGCGTTCCCATGACACTGCGTGGCGGGATGCCGGCGTGCTCCAAAGCCTCCCAGGAAGCCTCCAGAAGGAGCCGATGCTGCGGGTCCATCGAAGCGGCCTCTGCGGGCGAAATGCCGAAGAACGCGGCGTCGAAGCCGGTGATGTCGTCGAGCGTGGCAGCCCAGCGGGTGTTGGAACGGCCCGGCGCCTCTCGATCCGGATCATAGAAGGCGTCCACATCCCAGCGGTCGAACGGACCCTCGCGCACCGGGTCCGTCTTCTCCATCAGAACTCGCCACAGGTCGTCCGGTGAGTCGACTGCTCCCGGCATTCGGCAAGCCATCCCGATCACCGCGATATGCTCATCCAATTGACGCGTTCGGTCCGTCAGCAGATATGAGATGTCACCGATGACCACCGGCATTTCCTTTCCAACAGCCACTCCGACGGTATCGGCGCAACGGGGATTTCTTATAACGGGATGTTTCCGTGCCGCTTCGGAGGTGCCGGCTCACGCTTGTCGCTCATGATGCGCAGTGCAGCTGCGATATTCCGCCGGGTTTCGGATGGCGCGATCACCGCATCGATATATCCATGTTCAGCGGCGCGATAAGGCGAGCAATGCGTTTGCTCGTATTCGTCGATGATCTTGCTGCGAAGGGCCTCCGGATCCACTGCGCCGGCGATGTGGTCGCGGTGCAGAATGTTGGCGGCGGCCTCGCCGCCCATCACCGCTATCTCAGCAGTCGGCCAGGCGAAACAGATATCCGCGCGCAGATGCTTGGAACCCATGACGACGTATGCTCCGCCGTATGCCTTGCGGATTATGGTGGTGATCTTCGGCACCGTGGCCTCCGCATAGGCGTACAGTAATTTCGCACCGCGGCGGATGATGCCATTCCATTCCTGGTCGGAACCGGGTAGAAATCCAGGCACATCGACCAGTGTGACGATAGGGATATTGAATGCATCGCAGGTCCGCACGAACCTTGCCGCCTTTTCCGACGCGTCGATGTCCAGACACCCCGCGGATTTCAGAGGCTGATTTGCCACGATCCCGACCGAATTCCCGTCGATCCTGCCCAGACCGCAGATGATATTGGGTGCGAACAGTGGCTGCACTTCGAGGAACTCGCCGTCGTCCACGATGGCGTCGACCACCACATACATGTCATATGGCTGGTTCATGGAGTCGGGAACGAGCGAGTCCAGCGAGGGCCCGCCCCGTCTCTTCCCCGCGGCGTAGACAGGCGGAAGTTCGTAGCTGTTGCTGGGCAGGTAGGACAGCAGGTGCCGCACGTAATCGATCGCGTCTTCCTCGTCCTCGGCGAGATAGTGCGCATTGCCGGAGCGGGAATTGTGCACCCGAGCACTGCCCAATTCCTCGAGCCCTACCCGCTCGCCCATAGCGACGGCCAGTACGTCTGGGCCGGTCACGAACATATGTGATGTCTTGTCCACCATCACGACGAAATCGGTGAGCGCCGGCGAGTACGCCGCGCCTCCGGCGCACGGCCCCATGATGATCGAAATCTGGGGAACAACACCGGACATGCTGACGTTTCGGAAAAAGATCTCGCCGTAGAGTGCCTGCGCGACCACGCCTTCCTGGATTCGCCCGCCGGCTCCGTCGTTGATGCCGACCACTGGGCAACCAATCCTGGCCGCCAGATCGAGAATCTTACGGATCTTCTCGCCATGCGTTCGTCCCAGCGTGCCACCGAAGACGGTGAAGTCCTGGGCGAATACCGCCACCGGCCTGTCGTTCACGGTGCCGTGGCCGATGACGACGCCGTCGCCGTAGGGCTGGTCGTCCACGGTCGATTGATTCCGTGCGAGCGCATCGAGTTCGACAAAAGAACCCGGATCGAGAAGCAGCGCAATGCGTTCTATGGCAGTCTTCTTGCCCCGGGAGCGTTGCCGGGCGATTGCGCGCGGCGTTCCCGCGGATCGCGATCGGGCCGCGAGACGGTGGAATGCCGACAGTTTCGCCGCCGTTCCAGCCCAACCCTTGCCAGGACCCATCGCGCTCGAATCGTCGGTCACGATGAACGACCATGCGGGCCGACTGGGTACCGGCCAGCCGTGGTCGTGCGCCACTGACTCATGTTCGCGACGGTAACAATGTGGTCGATTCCATGTCTATCGGTATGTTTTCCGCCCATGGGAAGCTCCCGGTTCGGTCGGCGTCTGGTCCACGGGCTTCGGCGCGACGACAAGTCGGTCGCAGGACTCATCCACAACCGCGGCCGAGGAGACGAGTAGCAACTCGGTTGCTGGCGCGGAGCAACGCTATCCGGTCTCGGCCGTAGGTCGAGCAGACCTGCCCGGCGCTGCGCCGCGAACACATCTCGCATCCAGTTCACTCCGTCCCGGCTGCCGTGCCTGTGCCGGGTCTGGGCGATCAACACCGCCGATTCATCGGCCACCGAGTCCGTCAGTTCGACTGCACCACTTACCTGCCAGCGACCTCTTTCCATGCGAAATCGGCGCACGATCGGCACCTATGCGCCGGGCTCACGGAACGAACTGGGAACCACGGCCAACCTATGGCAAACGGTCGGCGGGAACATCCGCCTCCACATCCCGGAATATCCGCATCTCGCGCCGCTGCCGACCCCGGTAATAGCTGCGCCGAAGATCTTGACGCCGGTAGCCTCGATCGGGGAACCAGATCGAGCGACGAGGAGCAGGCTCATGACGCGACCGGTTCGAATCGGTGTACAGCTACAGCCCCAGCACGCCTCCGACTACGGACTCCTGCGCGACGCCGTGCTGCGCGCGGAGGATGCGGGCGTCGATATCGCCTTCAACTGGGATCACTTCTATCCGCTGACCGGCGACCACAACGGCCCGCATTTCGAATGCTGGACCATGCTCGGCGCCTGGGCCGAGCAGACCGAACGGATCGAGATCGGTGCGCTGGTCACCGGCGGCGGTTACCGCAATCCCGATCTGCTCGCCGATATGGCGCGCACGGTGGACCACATCAGCAATGGCCGGCTCATTCTCGGCATCGGCGCGGGGTGGTTCCAGAAGGACTACGACGAGTACGGCTATGAATTCGGTACGCCGGGAACCAGACTCGCGCTGCTGAAGGCGAATATGGCCCGGCTCACCGCCCGGCTGAAGAAGCTGAATCCGCAGCCGACCCGCCATATCCCGATCCTGATCGGCGGCGGTGGCGAGAAGAAGACGCTGCGGTTGGTCGCTCAGTACGCCGATATATGGCACACCTTCGCCGACCTCGACGCGATCGCGCACAAGAACAAGGTGCTCACCGACCACTGCGCGGACGTCGGCACCGATCAGGCGAAGATCGAGCGCTCGGTGCAATGGCCGGGTGCGGAGCGGGCGGCGACATTCGTCGACGCCGGGGTGAATCTGTTCACCATCGGTGTGAGCGGGCCGAAGTTCGACCTGAGTGAGGTCCAGCGAGCGGTCCGTTGGCGTGACGAAGTGAATCCGGAGCCGGTCAGAGGTCTGGCCTAGCCCTGGGCCGTAACGCCGGTCGGAGGTCGGGTTCGAATCACCGTGATTCGAATTCCGGGATCGGGCCATGGTGCCGCGTCCGCGCACGCCCGGCGGCTGCAAGCCCTGATCACGAGTGTGGCCGACCGCACGCGCTACGGGGTAGCTGCCTTTCGGCGCTGAAGCGGACGTTAGGGTTCCTCACCATGGCTGGTCTGCCCGCTGTGCGGTCTCGTGCGTTGATCGCCGTGCTATTGCTTGCTGTCGGCCTCGCCGCCACGGCCTGCGGTTCCGGCGACGATTCCGCCGATCGAGACCAATGCAGCCCGCCCGGACTCAGCGCGGCATCGGCCGCACCGACGAACCTCGGCTCGGCGGCCGCGGCGGGTGCGGACAAGTACACCACCGCGAGCACCTCGCCGGTGTCGGCGATTGATACCAGCAAGCTGCGTTTGATCACGCCGGGCAAGCTCACGGTGGGTACGCTCTCGGATGCGCCGCCGAGCATCTGCCTGAACTCGGCGGGCTCGTTCACCGGCTTCGACAATGAGCTGCTGCGGGCGATCGGTGCGAAACTCGGTCTCCAGGTGGAGTTCTCGGGCACCGAATTCGCACCGCTGCTCTCGCAGGTCTCCGGCGGTCGCTTCGATGTCGGTTCGTCGAATATCACCACCACCGCCGAGCGGCGCGAACGTGTCGGATTCACCAACGGTTACGACTTCGGCTACTTCTCCCTCGTTGTTCCCAACGGCAGTGCCATCAAGGGCTTTTCGGATCTGGGGCGCGGTAACCGGATCGCCGTCGTGCAGGGCACGGTCCAGGACGATTACGTGGTCAACCAGCTGCATCTGGATCCGGTGAAGTTCCCGGATTACGCCACCGCCTACGCGAATCTGAAGTCGGGTCAGGTCGATGCCTGGGTCGCGCCGTCGGCGCAGGCCGAGGGGCAGGTGAAGTCGGGTGACGCAACCACGATCATCCAGAACACCTTCAGCCTGGACAATTTCGTCGGCTATGCGGTCGCCAAGAACAACCAGCCGCTGATCGATGCGCTGAACAGCGGTCTCGATGCCGTGATCGCCGACGGTACCTATGCCAAGCTCTACGCCGACTGGGTGCCGAGGCAGTTGCCGCCCGGTTGGAAGCCGGGCTCGAAAGCCGCACCCGCACCACAACTCCCGGACTTCGCCGCCATCGCCGCGCAAAAGAAGACCACCGACAGCGGACAGACTGCGCCGAAATCGACATCGCAGCAGTTGCGGGAGACGTTCTTCGACTGGTCGCTGTACCGCAAGGCGTTTCCCGATCTGTTCAAGACCGGTCTGCCGAATACCTTGATCCTGGCGCTGGTTTCGGGTGTGCTCGGCACCATCCTCGGCATGCTGCTCGCGGTCGCGGGTATTTCCCGGACGCGCTGGTTGCGCTGGCCCGCAAGGGTTTACACCGATATCTTTCGCGGCCTGCCCGCCGTCGTGATCATCCTGATCATCGGACTCGGCATCGGCCCGGTCGTGCGCAATATCACCGGCAACAACCCGTATTGGCTCGGTGCGATCGCGCTGGCATTGCTGGCCTCGGCCTATATCGGCGAAATCTTCCGCTCCGGCATCCAATCCGTGGAGGCGGGTCAGCTGGAGGCCGCGCGGGCCATCGGCTTCGGCTACCGCCAGGCCATGACACTGGTGGTGATTCCGCAGGGTGTGCGCCGGGTGCTGCCCGCACTGATGAACCAATTCATCGCGCTGATCAAGGATTCCTCGTTGATCTACTTCCTCGGACTGCTCGCGACCCAGCGCGAACTGTTCGCGGTTGGGCGAGATCTCAACGCGCAGACCGGAAATCTCTCCCCGCTGGTCGCCGCCGGCCTGGTCTACCTGCTGCTGACCATTCCGCTGACGCACCTGGTGAACTACATCGACCACCGGATGCGCACCGGCCGACCCGACCAGCCCATCGACCAGGTCGAGGCGGCCACGATCACCGAAGGGCGCGGGTAACGCATGAGCGAGCGCAGCGAGCGAATCGAAAACACAGCGCCCGGAGGCGGTCATGCCGGAACCGAGCGCCAGCGAAGTGGAGGCACGAGTGCCTCTCTCACCGGAACCGGTCTGCATCTGAGGCTGGGCCACAACCATGTGCTGCGCGGCGTCGATATCCATGTCGACGCGGGAAAGACCACCACCGTCATCGGGCCGTCCGGCTCCGGCAAGTCGACACTGCTGCGGGTGCTGAACCGCCTGCACGAACCCGATCAGGGCGATGTGCTGCTGGACGGCGAGTCGGTGCTCACCGCTGATCCGGATCAGCTGCGCCAGCGCATCGGCATGGTGTTCCAGCATTTCAACCTGTTCCCGCACAAGACGGTCGCGGAGAATGTGGCGCTCGGGCCGCGCAAGCTGCGCGGACTGTCCAAGGATGCCGCTCGTGCGCTGGCCGTCGAGCAGCTGGAGGTGGTCGGGTTGGCCGAAAAGGCCGATTCGCGCCCGGCGAATCTGTCCGGTGGGCAGCAGCAGCGGGTGGCTATCGCCCGAGCGCTGGCCATGCAGCCGGAGATCATGTTCTTCGACGAGGCCACCTCGGCGCTGGATCCGGAGTTGGTGAAGGGCATTCTCGCGCTGATGGCCGATCTGGCTACCGAGGGGATGTCGATGATCGTGGTGACCCATGAAATGGGTTTCGCGCGCAGCGTCTCCGACAGCGTGCTGTTCATGGACGCTGGTCAGGTGGTTGAAACCGGCGCACCCGACGCTGTGTTCGACAACCCGGAGACCCCGCGACTGCAGCGCTTCCTCGCTCAGGTTTTGTGACCCTCAGCACACATCTAGTAAACTCGATAGATGCGCACCTGTTAATGTGTCGCCACGCTCCGCGCCACATATCCAGCAATGGGAACGAGGAGGTCCGATGACCACAGCGCATCACGAGCACACCGACCACCAGCACGTCCACGGACCCGGCTGCGGCCACGCCGAAGTCCCGCACGGCGACCATACCGACTACGCCCACGGCGGCCACCTGCACCGCGAGCACAACGGCCACTGGGACGAATGCGAACCCGTAGGCCACACCGAACATGTCGGCCACGACCACATCCACGGCCCCGATTGCGGCCACGAAGCCGTCCAGCACGGCGACCACGTCGATTACCTGCACGACGGCCACCACCACGCCGCGCACAACGGCCACTACGACGACCACTGAGCTCGCCGCCGAGCTGCTGCCCGACTCGGCCGCAGCTCGGCAACCGGAATTCACTCGCCGGGTGACTCTGATTCGAGTAGAGATGCCGGGATGGGGATTCTCGATCCCCGAGATGCTTTTGAACCTGTGAACCTCGCATGCCGACCGTATACGTATAGGTCGGCGAAAAGTACTTATGGATGACTGATTCGGTACCCATGGCTCTGCTCATAACGTAGTTCCTGTCAGCACGAACGACAGTGAAACGGCAGATCAGAAGCCTTGGAGGCCAACATGAACGAGCTCGTCGCGCAGTACCTGGAAGTCTGGAACACCACCGATGCCGCCGCCCGCAAGGCCGGAATCGAGGCCGTGTTCACCCCCGAGGCCGGTTACATCGACCCGTTGGCCGCGGTCGCCGGACACGACCAACTGGATGCGGCCATCGCCGGTGTGCAGGCGCAGTTCCCGGGATGGGTGTTCAGCCTCGCGGGACCGGTCGATGCTCACCACAACCAGGTGCGCTTCACCTGGGAACTCGGCCCTGTCGATGCCCCCGCCGTGGTTGTCGGCTTCGATGTCGCGGTCATCGAGGACGGACGTATCGCCAACGTCTACGGCTTCCTCGACAAAGTTCCCGCCGCAGCCTGATCCGAACTCGTTATCCCAGAAGGAAATACCAGTCATGACCACCTCTGCCCCCACTTACCTGTCCGCCTTGCTCGCCCCCGGTCAGCACCTACTGCGCACCTCCCTGCGGCTCGACTCGGTGGTGACCACCGTCAACGGCCTTGCCTACCTGGTGCTTTCGGGCCCACTGGAATCCCTGCTCGGCTTGGAAAGCAAGATCGGCATCCCGATCGGAATCTTCCTGACCCTCTATGGCATCGGTGTCGCACTGGTCGGCATGACCAAGACCATCAATACCAAGGCCGCCGCCGTGGTCGCAGCCGGTAATGCCGCCTGGGTCGTGGTGAGCCTGGCCGCCCTCGTCGAAGGCGCACTCGAACTGAACCTGGTCGGCTCGATCTGGACCGTCATGCAGGCAGCCACCGTCGGCGGCTTCGCGGCCCTGCAATACCTCGGCATCCGCAAGGCCCGCTGAATATTGGATCCACTCGACCAACCCCGCGAAACGCGGCATCGGCAGTGGTTACCCACCCCGCCGACTCCGTCGGCTGCCGTCCCCACTGTCCGATGCCGCGTTCGGCGTTTCTGGTCGGTGGCTGCCTCTAAAGTCGAGCCCGTGCTCGAGGCAACCAAGATCGCGACCGAGTTCGGCACTTTCGACGCCCTGACCAGCGGTGCACCCGGTGGGCGCGAAGTCGTGCTGTTGCACGGCTTTCCGGAGTCGGCCATCGCATGGGAGTTCCAGCTGACCGCCCTCGGTGGCGGCGGCTGCCATGCCATCGCGCCCGATCAGCGCGGTTATTCGCCAGGGGCGCGTCCTGACAAGGTCGCCGATTATCGCATCGAGGAGTTGGTCGCCGATGTCATCGCCATCGCCGACCAATTGGGTTGGCAGCGGTTCGATCTCATCGGTCACGACATGGGCGCGCACGTCGCCTGGGCAGTAGCGGCCGACCACCCGGCACGAATCCGAACTCTGACCGCCGTATCGCAACCGCACCCCACCGCGTTCTTGCAGGCCATGACCGAGGATGAAGACCAGGCCCAGCGAGCCCAGCACCTCACCTACTTCCGCCAGCCCCGGACCCCCGAGCGTGCCCTCCTCGCCGACGATGCCGCCGCCCTCCGCAAGATTTTCGACTGGAAGATTCCCGAGGAGCGCATCGACGACTACATCCACCGCCTCACCCGCCCCGATGCCCTCACTGCCGCCCTCAACTGGTACCGAGCGTTCCCGCTCGCCGGTCCGACCGCCCCGGTCACCGTCCCGACCCTCTACGTCTGGGGCACCGAAGATCCCACCATCGGCTCCACCGCCGCCCTGGCTACCGCCGCCCACGTCACCGCCCCCTACCGCTTCGAAATGCTCGAGGACACCTCCCACTGGGTCCCCGAAGAAGCCCCCGAATCCCTCACCCGCCTCATCATGGAACACCTCCTGGCTCATCGGTCCTGAGTCCGAAAACCACTGCAGGACTGCCACTCGAGGGCATTCGCGGCCGAAGGCGGCAAGGACCTGGTCAGTCCTGCTGGGTGAGTTTGGCGTTGAGTTCGCGTGCTTCGCTGAGTTGGTCTTCGAGGATGATGATCCGGCACGCTGCTTCCAGGGGGGTGCCCTGGTCGATGAGTTCGCGGGCGCGTGCGGCGATACGCAGTTGGTAGCGGGAGTAGCGGCGGTGCCCACCGGCTGAGCGTTGCGGGGTGATCAGTTTCGCTTCGCCCAGGCTGCGCAGGAATGCTTGGGTGGTGCCGAGCAGGTCCGCGGCCCGGCCCATGCTGTAGGCGGGGTAGTCGTCATCGTCGAACTTCTCGTTCGCGGTGGTGGGTTCAGGAATTGTGAGGCCTCCATACGCCGAAGTGCCCCGGCGCCGCAGGCGCCGGGGCACTGAAAGGGGGAATTACTTCGTCTTCCGACATGTAACCGAAACGTCGGCGATCACCCCAACCAAACATCTTCGCGGGTGACCCGACGGGCAATGCCTCCTTTCTCCTCACGGGGTTACTTTATCTTTCCGGTGCACTTCATCTTCCTGTCCGGCGGGCGGTGGGACCGTCGTACCTGCTGGTCCCGTTGCCACGTCCGCCGTCTTACCTTCACGGGCAGTTCATCATCTCCCGTGCCGTCTGGATACTTCCTTCTCTTCCGACGTCACAGAAGTTACCGGACTTCATGCCGAATGTCTACTGTTGCCGCTGTAGATTTTTTCAGCTGGTCGGGCCAGCTCACGACTTCGTCATGGCGAAGCGATCCGATGCATACCGGTAGCCCAGGTGGTCAGGTGCGGACGGTGGCGAAGGCGGACCAGAGCAGGGGGGAGTGTTCGATGGCGTGGGTGCTGCGCCAGGCGGTCAGGCGGGATCGTTGCCAGGTGGCGAGGGCGGTCACCGGGTCCGCATGTTCGTGGGCGGCGTCGATGGCACAGATGGCGTCTTGCAGGGGGTGGGCCTCGGGGGCTGCGCCGGCGAGGCGCTGGAAGGCGAAGTCGGTGGGGAGCGGCCAGCGGCTGGCGGTGACCAGTTCGGCGCCGCCGTTGATCATGGCGGCGACCAGGCCGAGGGCCTCGCTGAAGCGCATATCGCCGCCGCTTTCGCAGGCGATCAGCGCGACTCGGCTCGGAATGGGCCAGAGTTGTGGTCCGGCAACGGGATCGGTGGTCAGGGTGTGGGTGCCGAGCAGTAGATCCTTGGCCGAGAGGGGGCGGTGCGCTCGGACCGGGGTGGCGAAGCCGACGGATTCGGCGTGGCAGGCGAGGTGTAGTTCGGAGGCTTCGCTCTGGCCGGATTCGGGGGCTGCGGCAGTTACGTGCCCCACATAGGTCAGGCGGCTGACACCGCGGCGTAGTGCCTCGCTCAACCAGCTTCGATCGATATCCGTGCGGCGGAATGCGTCGATCGGGTCGTCGACCGCGGGAAGTAGTCGGCCCTCGGCCGAATATTCGGCAACCCTCCGGGCGAGTGGAGCTTCGGGGTCCATCCGTCCGAGGACGGAGCCGAGTGCGGAATCGGCGCGAAAGCCCGGGACGCGCGGGTCGAGTACGGCAACTACTGGAAGGGCACTCGTCTCGGACCAGGCGCGCGCCGTGCGGTCCGGGCCATGCACAATGCTGGCGGGAGCGAGCAGACTGATATCGGCGATATCCACCAGACGCAGCTCCGGGCTGGGGGCGATGATCTCCCACGGGATCTGAGCCACCCGGGGCGAGGGTTGCAGCCGAATATGTGGCCGCACCCCGCGCACGTGCAGGTCGTACAACTGTGCCGCCAGTCCATAGGGCAGCAGTGCACGGGAGAGTGACTGCGCAACAAGATATTCCGTGTCGTACGAGGCGAAAGCGCCACTGGTCATGGCACGTTCGAGTCCGCCGGGCAGCGCCGGATTCGGCAGCGCCTGCGCGAACTGCTCGACGGCGTCGGTGGTCGCATCCCCGGGCAGCATGCTCGCACCCTGGTCGTATTCGTTGCGCAACCAGCGCCACGACATGTACAGATCGCCGGCATCCGCCATCCGCACAATGACGGTCGGTTGTTCCGAGAGGGTCATGCGGGCAGCACCCGGCTGTCCCGCACCGGATGCCCGTACCGCAGCTCGGCGGCCTCGATATACCCGGCCAATGCGATGTGCCCGTCCGGTGCGACGGTCACCCGCGGCGGTGGCACCACCGGCAGTCCGGCGCTTGCCGCGACTGAGGCCAGCGCCGTGCCCAACTGCGGTGCCGACCCACTCTGCGGCCCGGTCCCGACCTGCACCGTGGGTTGCGCCGACTCGGCTGGTGGATCGAATAGTTCGAGCGGCAGCCGTGGCCGTGCGCTGGCTGCCGATCTGACGATATCCAATGTCGTACCCGCGCACTGTGTTTCGATGAGGTCCACGATCAGCGGACCATTGCCGGACAGATAGGCGAACCGGAATGCCATCCGCATTGCCGGATCGGCGATCTGGCGGTTCCATTTCTCGCGTTGATTGCCATTGGGCAGGGTGTAGCGCACGGCATCGATGGCCAGCGCCGACGGTACCGCGAGACCGATTGCCCGCCCCAATAACTCGGCATCCGGGGATTCGGCCGCCTCGATGACCGACTCCAATAGCGCCGCATGCCAGAAATCGATTTGGGCACAGTGCAATCCGAGACCGCGCTCGGCGTACGCGGAAAAGGCCTCGCCGATGAGGATTTCGCCCTCGTCGTATTGTCCGTTCGAGTACGCCACGGTCGCCAGGCGCACTCGCACATCGGCGGCATCGAGCACCGCACCGGATTCTCGAAAATAGTCGAGGCTGCGGCGATAGAGCTGATGCGCCGCATCGGTATCGCCACGGCCCTCGGCGAGAAATCCCATGGTCTTCAGCCCGACGCCCGCGCGATATCCGAGTTCGGCGCGCTCGAAGTACTCCTGGCTGGACCGCAACGGCGGTTCCGCCTCGTCGAACCGATCCAACCTGACGTACATGACGGCCAGATTCTGTTCCGTCTCGGCGACGGCATTGCGATCGCCGGCGGCCTCGAAGGCCGCGAGCGCCTGGCCCATGAAGTCGACGGCGAGTTCGCGCCGCCCGGTCTCGAAGTAGATCCCGCCGAGTGTCGAGAGCGGATGTCCGGCCAGGTGCGGGGCGAAACGCACTGCCGCATCCAATGATTCGGTGGCGAGTTCGATGGCGTAGGCCCAGCTCTGCCGATGGAATGCCACCGCGGTCAGCGATAGCAGACAGGCCACCCGCTGCATGCTCTCGTCATTGTGTTCGGTCAGCATTGCGCGCGCCTGTTCCAGCGCCTCCTGCGCACCATCGAGATCGCCGATGTGCTGCAATGCCTGGGAGAGGTTGATCAGTGCGGCGGGCCGCTTTTCGATCGCGTCCGCGGGCATTTCCGTGAGTGCCTCGCGGAACATGACGATCGCCCCGGCATGATCGCCGAGTTCATCGGACATGCTCGCGGCATTGACCAGCGCGCTGACCCGCAGGCCATCCGTGCTGGTCCTTGCGATTTCCTCGAACAGCCGCCTGGCCTCGGCGACATCGCCGCGCTGATAGGCGGCCGCTCCTTCGGCGAGTCGCTCGCGACCGTCATCGGCAGGCATCAGAAGTCCGAATCCGATGCGGCGGCGGCGATTTCGGCAAGAAGGGGTGCGTCGACGGCATCGTCGGCTGTGGTGGCCCGACGCAGCCGTGCGGCCGCGAGCTCACGAATCTGTCGCCGGATCTCGGGACCACCCAGCTCGGGTTCGCCGGGCGCACCGACGCCGGGCACGTAGACATCCACCGTCGAAACAGCATCCGACGGCGTGGTGGCCGCGCCGGTCCACAGATCGCCGACCAGATCCAGCTCGGTCTCGGCGGTGCCGACGGGTGTGGTGATGAGGGCGCGCGGGTGCAGGTGTGCCGGTGCGTCCGAGCCCAATTGGGGCGCGGCTACCGCGGTGACGCGGACCGTCGTAGCGCCCGAACTTCGGGTCGATTCCCAGGACACCGCCCGTTCGGACGCGTCGATGAGGCCGGGCGGGCAGCGCCGCCAATCCCATCCGCCCGTGCCGTGACCGAGCGACAGCGCCCCGGCCGGCCGATCGGCCCCGGCACCGGCGGCGAGCGCATAATCCTCTGCACGAGTAGATATTTCGACGGAAATAGGCAACTCTTCGTCTGCGTCCGGCTGGTCATCACCGAGGAGCGGTTCGCACTGCGTGCGCAGTGTCGCTATCTCCTGGTCCAGCAGCCGATCGTCGAGCGCAGTGATGCCATCGATCGTCGATGCCGGCCACCAGCGTGCGGCCCAATACGCGAACCCGAGCCGCCAGGCAGCGGCCACCAGATTCGGCACCGCGGGGTCGGCTACGTCGGTGAATTCGGTGCCACCGCTCTCGGTGTCGGCGATGGCAATGGCAATCCGTTCGCCGTACACCGCCCACAACCAGTCCTGAGCGAGCTCGGCATCATCGATCACCGCCGCCGGAATCGTCTGTCCGGCAAGCAGACTCCACGACAGATGACCGCCGACCACCTCGAGCACCATCGCATCGATCGCCGCGGCACCGTCCGATACCGTCGGCGCTCCGTCGGGCGCGATGATCCAAATTCCGTCCCCGGCCGGTTCGATCCGCACGATCCCGCTCATCAGCTCGCCCTCGATTCCGCCGGATCCGACTCGGTGACCAGGGAACTCACACTCAGTGCCTGTTTGACCCGCATGCGATGGTCCAGCATGACCGAGCGCGCCACACCGTCGAGCAGATCCCACAGCTCGTCCGGCTCGTAGACGCCGAACTCCCGGACATCGCGTCCGTGCAGGCGAACCCACAGCCGCCGCAAATACGGCCGCCACGGTGTGCGCAGCTCGGTCGCGATGGCCGCCAGTGGGCCACTCGGCATTTCGATATCGGTGCGCACCGCGAGCCGCCGCGCCTGCAGGACGTATGCCTCCCGCTGCCAGCGGCTGTTGATCACCCGATGCGCCGCGGTTTCGGCCGCTGCCGACTCCGCGCCATGCAGTGCGATCGGCCGCAACCCGAGCGCGAGCGCGGCCCCGGCCGTCGCCGCGACCCGTAATGATTCATCCAAAAGCGCCCAGGGCGAACAACTTCTGGCGATCTCCGTGGTCACCAATTCCGGAATGGGCGGCAGTTCGGCCCGTTCACTCGACGCCTGCAGCACGGTGAATACGCGCTCGTAGATGGTGCGATCGAACGGCAGCCCGAGACTTGCCTTCGAGGCCGACGAACCGAGCGCCGGTGGCTGCGGAACCTGCACCGCTGTGAGCCCGAGCTGATGTGCTGTGGGCTCGAAGCTGTTGCCCCATAGTCGGATTCCCCCGTGTGTCCCAGCATGAGTGGCGACGAGCTGATCGAATGTCGGCTGCCCGTCGGCGCTGCGACCGTCGCGCGCCGGGGCGGCATCGAGCAGCGCAGCGAACAGCTCGGCGTGTTCTCCGGTCGGCCCGGCTACCGGACGTCGTCCCCACGCGATATCGATCAACGAGTCGAGTTCGGCAGTCCGCGCACCCGAAGTGATGTACTCCTTGAGCGCCTGTGTGGTGCGCCCTGCCGCGAATTCATGGACGTCGCGCAGTGTCGCCTCGGCGGTCGGCCGGTCCCGGGACGGATCCGGCATACCCGATGTGGTGGCGAGTTCGAAGGCGCGCTGGAAATACAGATCCTGCGGATTGCCCTCGGTGATCCGCAGCGCCCGTCGGACCTGTTTGAGCAGGGAAAACCAGGCCGCCGTCGCGCGCAGCACGTCGGCGGCGGCATGGATTCGAGTGGCGAGCAGCACCGCGCCGTCGGCGGTCAGGATCGGGCCCGCGCACAGCGGATGCTGCACGGGGCGGATGACCAGTGGATCCAGGATCAGCTTCACGGTCCGCCGCAGCGGCCCGCCGTGGGGTCCACTGAGCGGTTCGACGCCCTCGAGTCGGCGCCAAACCTCGTCCAGCACCATCGCGCGCGGCCGTCGCATTCGACCAGGTTAACGGAACTTCCTCTGTTTCAGACTCCGAAAAACCTGGGATCGGTAGGGCGCGTTCGATTCCTACCTTTCTCGTATCGGCCCAACACCGGAGCCGAACGAAGCAAAAGGAACAGATCATGAACACCAAGCCGGTCCGCATCTCCGCCGCCCTCGCCGCCTCGGCCGCCGCATTCGCCCTCTTCGTCACCGGATGCAGTGACGATTCGGGCAGCTCGCCGACCACCTCTGCCAAGCCGGGCACCTCGGCCGCCCCGGCACCGGGGTCGGGCAAGTCGACCGCCGCGGTCGACGGCAAGGCCCTCGACGGCAAGTTCGAGACCACCTGCGCCAAGCAGGGCGGCACGCTCGCCCTCGCACTCAGCGACACCAACAACGCCACCTACGGCACCCTGAGCGTGAGCGCCTCCATCACCGGCACCGACAACGTCCAGGCCGTCGCGGTCGCGGGCAGCAAGGGCGGCGCCAACGGCCTGCCCTACGCCCTCGGCTTCGGCAACGGCATGCCCGGCGGTTCGGCCAAGGTCGTCAAGGACGGCAACACCTACAAGGTCACCGGTGAGGGCGTCGGCGCGCCCGACCTCACCAATCCGACCGCAAGCCCGAAGAGCTCGAAATTCGACATCACCTTCGCCTGCTCCACCGTGGTCGGCGGCTGACCCCCACCACCATCCCGCTCACGGCTCCGCCTCGCTGACGCTCGGCTCCTGCCGTGCGCGGGGGCGCGCTGTGTCTTCAGTTCGCTCGCTGACGCTCGCTCACGGCTCCGCCTCGCTGACGCTCGCTCACGGCTCCGCCTCGCTGACGCTCGGCTCCTGCCGTGCGCGGGGGCGCGCTGTGTCTTCAGTTCGCTCGCCGGCGCTCGCTCACGCCCCTTGATCAAGGGGCGTGAGCGGGGCAAACCTCTTCATACACAAGGGAAAACCATGAAAAACATCGCCCGTTCGCTCGCCGCTGCCTTCTTCGTCCTCTCGATCGGCTACTACCTCTGGCACGGTTTTACCTACACCAGCTACGGCCCCTTCGATGACGGCACGCTCGCCTGGGTCGGGCCGCAGATGGCGCTGCCGATCATCGCCCTGACCATCGTCGCGATGGTCTTCGCCTGCACCGGCGAGGGCATTGGGGAGGGCATCATGGCGGCCTTCACCGGCAACAACAACAGCTCGGCGTTCCGTGATGGTCTGGTCGGCATCGGCACCATCAAGTCCTTCCGCCAGACCGGGCTCACCGTCAATGACCAGCCGCAGATCCGCATCGATTTCAGCGTCGAGGGCGTCGACGGCAAGATCTTCCACTCGCACGCCAAAATGATCGTTCCGCTGACCGAGCTCGCCCTGCTGCAGCCCGGTGTCGTGCTGCCGGTGCGCTATCTGCCCGATCGCACCGACAAGGTCGAGGTCGACCGCTCCGGCGATAGGTCGGCAGCCCAGCGCGCCATGAACGAATCCATGATCCGAAAGGGCTTCACCACCAAGGCCAAACTCGATATCGCCGAGCGCGGCATTACCGCTCAGGCCGTCGTGCAATCGCTTGCGGTGCCCGGCGAGATTCGTAACGGGTATTCCAAGATCGAGCTCGGCCTGGTGGTGACCCGGCCCGACGGAACGGCTTTCACCGCGAGCGTGGACAAGTTCCTGCCGCCCGCCAGCGTGGCCCAGGTGCAGGTCGGTCGGATCATCCAGGTGCACTATCTGCCGGAGAACGAACAAGAGGTCGTGATCGCACTGCAAGTCAATGCGTAGCCCCGGCGCAGAATGTTGCTCTCGTTCATCACCGAACGGGAGCAATATTTGTTTGCGTCAGAAGACGCGGTGGCTGAAGAAGCTGTGCTGGCAGGTGGGGCGCTTGCAGACCGCACCACCGCCCGGAATGAACCCGACACAGGTGGGGTGGGTACACCTGTTGCAGCCGCCGTCGCCGTCTTCGCCCATATGGTCGTGGTCGACGAGTACGACGCGGGCCTCGGCCACCGCGCCCGCGAGAATCGAATCGAGATAATCCAGCGCCTTAGAGGTGAGCTGGGGTTTTCCTCCGGACAAGGTCATCGCACCACTCCTCTCTCTGTGTACTCATGTCCTTGATCCCGATCTTCCTCCTGCGAGGAGAGTCGCACATGAGTAGCGCGATACACGATTTGAGGGTCACCTAATTGGTCGGTCGTTCATCTGACTGTTTCCTGTGGATTGCCTGAGCGGCTTACGGTGCGCCGGTCAGCACTATGTCAGGAGTTTGTCGTGAGCGAGCGAACCATAAGCAGAGGCCACATCGGTGGCACGACGGAGCCGAGCGCTAGCGAGGCGCAGTCGTGACACCGAAGCCCCTTGCCCTGTTCGTGAAGCGGGACGGCCAGCCGAAGCGCTCGGCCATCACCTGTCAGTACAAATGCGGCAACGCCTGCTTCCACGAGGTTCCGAACACCTCCGAGAACGAATACTTCGGCGATATGGTGCGCGCGGCGCTGACGCGGCGCGGCATGTTGAAGGGCAGTGCGGGGGTTGTGGTCGCGGTCGGCGCGACCGGTGTGCTCGCGGCCTGCGGAGACGACAAGGTCGAATTGGCGGCGGGTGGCTCGCTGGTCGACGGTGTGCCGGTCGGTACCAACTTCAAACCCGTCGCGGCGAATTCCGATGACGCACTGGTCATTCCGGAAGGCTACGAGCACAATGTCGTGATCCGCTGGGGTGACCCGCTGTTCGCCGACGCGCCGAAGTTCGACGCGAATGCCCAGTCCGCCGCCGCGCAGGCCGAACAGTTCGGTTTCAACAACGACTTCGCCGCGCTACTGCCCATCGAAGGGCAGGCGAATACCTACCTGCTGGTGGTGAATCACGAGTACACCACCGAACCGCAGATGTTCAAGGGCTACAACAAGGAAGATCCCGCACTCGAGCACTACCAGACCGCCATTGCCGCGCACGGTCTTTCGGTGGTCCAGGTGAAGGGCGAATCCGGAATCGGCAAGCTGACGCCGGAATTCGGCAAATACAACCGTCGCATTACCGGCACCACCGAATTCACGGTCACCGGACCAGCCGCGGGCAGCGCCTTCTTGAAGACGAGCGCGGACCCGTCCGGCGCCAAGGTGCTCGGCACCCTCAACAACTGCTCAGGCGGCCTGACCCCTTGGGGCACAGTCCTTTCCGGTGAAGAGAACGTCAACCAGTACTTCGCCAACGGCGATAAGGTCACCGACGAGGCCGCCAAGGCCAGGCTCAAGCGCTACGGCTTCCCGAACGGCGCCTCCGAGCGCAAATGGGAGCGGCACGAATCGCGCTTCGATCTGGCGAAGGAACCCAACGAGGCGAACCGATTCGGCTGGGTCATCGAGGTGAATCCGTGGGATGCCGCGGCCGCGCCGATCAAGCACACCGCGCTCGGCCGGTTCAAGCACGAGGCCGCGACCATTCACGTCGCCAAGGACGGCACCGTGGTCGCGTATATGGGCGATGACGAGCGCTTCGACTACATGTACAAGTTCGTCTCGTCGCGAAAGGTGCAGTCCGGCAACGGCCAGGCCAGCATGCGGCACAACCTGACGATTCTGGATGCGGGCACGCTGTACGTCGCGAAATTCACCGGCGATCACCCGGACAAGATCGACGGCAATGGCACGGTGCCCTCGGATAAGGGCTTCACCGGTACCGGCCAGTGGATTCCGCTACTGGTCACCGGCGAGGACGGCAAGGCCACCTCGAAGGTGGACGGCTTCACCGCCGAAGAGGTTTCGGTATTCACCCGGTTGGCCGCCGATAAGGTCGGCGCCACCAAGATGGACCGCCCCGAGGATTTCGAGGCGAATCCCAAGTCTGGCAAGGTCTATGTCGCGCTGACCTACAACGAGCAGCGTGGCGCGCAGGGCAAGCCCGCCATCGACGAGGCGAATCCGCGCAACATCAATAAATTCGGGCAGGTGCTCGAACTCGACGACGATCACGCGGGCACCACGTTCACCTGGAATATCCTGATGCTGTGCGGTGATCCGAAGACCACCGACACCTACTTCGCCGGTTTCGACAAGGCCAAGGTCAGCCCGATCGCGGCACCGGACAATCTCGCCTTCGACGATTACGGCAATCTGTGGATCTCCACCGATGCCTCACGCGCCAACGGCGCCAACGACGGCCTCTTCTCGGTGGTGCTCGATGGGCCGAATCGCGGAGAGACCAAACAATTCCTGACCGTCCCGTTCGGCGCGGAGACCTGCGGTCCGACGGTGTCGGAGCAGCGGGTGACCGTGTGCGTCCAGCATCCGGGCGAGCGTGATGACGCGACCGCGGAAAAGCCCGCCTCGCATTGGCCCGATGGTGGCGATAGTCTGCCCAGACCCGCCGTTGTCTCGGTGTGGAAGAAGGGCGGCGGGCGAATCGGCGCCTAGTCGATTTCCCGCGCAACACACGAAACCGCTACTCGAACCTGCAGGGAGTAGCGGTTTCGTGCTGTTCAGCCCATATTGGCGTAGCGCGCGAAATCGCCTTGGGCGCCGCTGTACACGTTGACATCGGTACCGCCCGCGATACCGGGAATGCGACCGCTGTCGGTGGTCTGCCAGAACGTCCACGCCGGCCAGCCACCCGGGACTTCGGGTTGTTCGTTGCCGCGGTAGTCGGCGATCCAGAGCGGATACCTGGTGAATTCATTGGTATTCGCCATGGCCGACTTCCAGAAATTCGGATAGGTGTAGACGATCGGCACCCGTCCGGTCAGGGCTTGCACGGTATTGAGATACCGATGCGTCCAGTCGATCAGTGCGGCCGGACCGAGTCCGCCCGTATTTTCCAGATCGAGCACCGGCGGCAGATCCAGCGGCCCGTTCTGTCCGAGCACTACCGTCGCGTACAGCGCCGCCTGCGGCTCCGGCGGCAGATTCGGTCGCGCGTAGTGATACGTCCCGCGCGCGACTCCCGCCGCCCGCATCAGCAAGCTGTCCGGCACGAAATACGGGTTGACGTAATTCACGCCCTCCGTCGCCTTCAGCATGGCGAAAGAGTGCCCCGCGCTACGCACCGCGAACCAGTCGATGAACCGGCCGTCGACATGCTGCCACGACGACACATCGGGCCCGCTCGGTTCGGCCACCGCCGTGCCCGCCGAAGTAGCCATCAGAATGCTGCCCATCGTGATCGCGGACAGCGCCACAGCGCGGGTGGATCTCCAACGAGTACTATCCATGCTGTTCGACGATAGCGACCATCAATCGATGTGACCAGAGTTACATCTGAGGTATTTGCGCAGTATTCACTCGCCGCCCGTCGGGGCCGCTTACTTCAATAGTGGCCCCCATTGTCGCGACCGGCCCGGATGCGTCAGCCGAGCCAGTCCAGAACCGAGGCCGCGGTCCAGGACTGCTGCATGCTGCCGAGCGGTTCGCCGGTGAAGGGTTCGTAGTATTCGGCGAAGCTGCCGTCGCTGGCTTGGCGCAGACCCTCGGCGCGGAGCATGAAGGAGCGTTCGGCCCAGCCGCGGCGGGCGAAGACCCAGGAGAACAACCAGCTCATCACCGGCCAGACCGGGCCACGCCAGTATTCGCGGGAGCGGAAGTCCTTGGAGACCGGCGAGGTGGACGGCGGCAAGGCATAGCGCAGGTCCGGATGGCCGCAGAAGCGCGGGCCCTCGAACAGTCGCAGCAGACTGCGTTCGGTGTCGCGGGGCAGGCCGCCGCACAGCAGTGGGGCGAACATCGAAAGGGTTTCGGTATTGATCCAGCGTTTGAGTCGCACATCGAAATCCCGGGCCGCGCCGGTGCGTGCGTCGGTAGTCGCGACCACACCCGCGCGGAAACGCTCCGCCCACGAATACAGTTCGCGGACATCGGCATGCGGCTGCTTGTACTCCTCGCCGATATTGGCGAGAACCTCACACGCCAGCGCGAAGATCGCGGTGACGAAGACATCCTCCACCGCGAAGCTCATCGTCGAGGCGAGCTGATAGTCGTCGTATCCGGCGCGGCGCATCTGCTCGACCAGCCACAGATACCGGTCGTATTCGCGATCGCTTGGCCGCTGCGATGTGTCCGAGACCACCAGCAGATCCTCACGCTGATACGGCGGCAGATCGCCGGGCGTCACATTCGCATAGGCCCGATCCCAGCGCGGCGAATTGTCCATCCCGGATTCCCAGCCGTGATACAGCGTGATCCGGCCGCTCTCCTTGGGGTCGCGGGCATGGGCCAGCCAGCGATGCCAGCGCACCAGATCCGGCCAGCGCCGATT
Organism: Nocardia sp. CA-120079; assembly: GCF_050955745.1. Taxonomy (NCBI): domain Bacteria; kingdom Bacillati; phylum Actinomycetota; class Actinomycetes; order Mycobacteriales; family Nocardiaceae; genus Nocardia; species Nocardia sp. CA-120079. The sequence goes on along the minus strand of NZ_CP192088.1, from coordinate 9,355,469 downwards.
CAGGAATTCCTCGGCGACCGCCCTGGTGCTGCGGCCGTGGCGGCGGGAATGGTCGAGGATGCGCTGCACCGCGATGGCGTGCACCGGCGGTTGGGTGATGCCGGAGGTGTCCGGACCGTCCGGGGCATTGGCGGCCAGCTTCTTGCACTCCCAGCGGGCCGGGCCGGGGAAGTAGCCGTCCACACCATTGGCGAAGACGATGTGCGGGATCATCCCGTTCTTCCACTGCGCCGAAAGCAGGGTGTCCAGTTCGATGACCGCGCGCTCGACACTCAGCGGGGCGAGACCGACCGCGACGAAGGCGGCATCCCAGCTCCACATGTGCGGATACAGCCGGGGTGCGGCACTGGTCATGGTGCCCAGATCATTGCCCCGTAGCAGGTAGGCGGCGCGGGCCGCGAGCTGTGTTGGGGTGAAACCCGGGTGTGCCATCCCCCTATTTTGCGATGCCACCCGCAAGTACGCCCGCTCAGTGACTCGTGTCTCGTCCTGGTGCGCCCTGGTGGCCAGCTGTTGTGCGCCGGATCTCACTCTGCATGCCCCGTCCGTGAATTCCACTTATTCGCTTTATGCATCCATCGCCGCGCTTGCGGGTAGTGCTACCGCCCGCTTCGGTGGCCGATACGGTGACTCCATGACCACCGCCGTGACCAGCACACCGAAGCCGACCGCGCTGATCACCGGCGCCAGCCGCGGGCTCGGCGCCGCGATCGCTCGCGAACTCGCACCGACCCACGATCTGTTGCTCGGCGCCCGCTCGGCCGAGGCGCTGCGCGCGATATTAGGCGAACTGCCCGGCGCCACCGGATGGCCGGTCGAGTTGACCGACTATTCCGCAGTGGCGGAAGCTGTTTCGCCGATTCAACGCCTGGATGTGTTGGTACACAACGCCGGTATCGCGGACCTGGGTTCGATCGCCGAATCCTCGGTGCGGCAGTGGCGAAATACCTTGGAAGCCAACGTGATTGCCATCGCCGAGTTGACTCGGCTGCTACTGCCGGCATTGCGCGCGGCCAACGGTCATGTGGTGCTGATCAATTCGGGTGCCGGATTGCGGGCGAATGCGGGGTGGGCCTCCTACGCGGCGAGCAAGTTCGGTCTGCGCGCGTTCGGTGACGCGCTGCGGCTGGAGGAGCCGACGCTGCGGGTGACCTCGATCCATCCCGGCCGCATCGATACCGATATGCAGCGGGAGATCATCGCGGGTGAGGGTCGCGAGTATCGCGCGGAGGAATTTCTGAGCCCGGAGACGGTTGCGGTGACCGTGCGTGCCGCGATCGACACACCGCGCGACGGCCATCCGACCGAGATCGTGCTGCGCCCCTACTGATTCGGCTCACTGTGATTTCGTCCGAATGTGCGGCCGCGATGGTGTCGTTTTCTTGACATGTTGTGCCGAGGTTCAGCTCGCAGACAGTTTCGCTCGGTAGCCTCGCGTCTGTTACCTGCGCGTTTGCGTCGACGGGGCGGCGGTGCGCTGATAGAGCGAAGCTAGAAGGTTCGAATCGTGGATAGACGTCGGTTGCTGACAATGCTTGCAACAGGCACCGCGCTGGCATTGACCGGCTGTGTGCGGGCCGAGGGGGAGCCGTTCAACAGTGGTTCGGCGGGTAGCGGGCCGATACTGCCCGCGCCGCTGCTGCCCCCGCCGCCGATCGGACCGAAGACGCCGATTCCGGCCCAGACCATCACCGCACTGCCGGGCGGTGGCACCAATATGGCGCTCACGATCGATGACGGTGCGAGTCCGGAAGTCGTCGGGGCCTACATCAAATTCGCCAGGGATACCGGCGCGCGGTTCACCTTCTTCGTGACCGCCTACTACGACTCGTGGGCGATCCACCGAGATGCTTTGCGGCCCCTGGTCGATTCCGGTCAGATCCAGCTCGGCAATCACACCTGGGACCACGCCGATCTGACCAAGCTGTCCGCGTCGGGCATCTCCTCGCAGTTGGAGCGGGCGAAGTCCTTCCTGTGGAACAACTTCGGTGTGGACGGCACGCCCTATTACCGCCCGCCGTTCGGTCGCCACAACGGCACGGTCGATCGGGTCGCCGCGGATCTCGGCTACACCGTGCCGACCATGTGGTACGGCTCGCTGTCGGACTCGGGCGTGGTCACCGAGGATTACCTACTGGAGTGCGCGCGTAAGTATTTCAATCCGCAGACGATCATCATCGGGCACGCGAACGCCCCCGCGGTTACGCACGTCTACGGGCAGTTGGTGGACATCATCAAGGAGCGCAACCTCTCGATGGTGACGCTCAACGACGTATTGCTACCACCACGCTGACCAGGGTTGCACCGGATAGCGCCGCACACTTCTTTGCCGTCGCGCACGAAATGCCCCGGCAAATCCGTGCGCGGCACGGATATCCGTGCGCGGGGGCATATCCGTGCGCGGCACGTAAATCCGTGCGCGGAGCCATACCCGGTGCGCGGCAGGTAAATCCGTGCGCGAGAGGTATATCCGTGCGCGGCACGCGAGTACGTTCGCCGGGACGCGAATCCGTGCGCGGGCGGATCGCGCTTACGCGACGATATTGACCAGCCGCCCCGGCACCACGATCAGCTTGCGCGGCGCATTCCCGCCGAGTGCTGCCGCGATCTTCTCATCGGCCAGCGCGGTCGCCTCGATGGTCGCGTTATCGGCGTCGGCGGGCACCTGAATTCGGCTGCGCACCTTGCCGTTCACCTGAATCGGGTATTCCACCGACTCCTCGACCAGCAGCGCCGGATCCGCCACCGGGAACGGGCCGTGGGCCAGGGATTCCTTGTGCCCCAGCCGTTCCCACAGTTCCTCGGCGATATGCGGTGCCATCGGCGCCAGCATCAGCACCACCGGCTCCACCACCTCGCGCGGCGCGCCCGCGGGGTAGCTCTTGGTCAGATGGTTGGTCAGCTCGATCAGCTTGGCACCGGCGGTGTTATCGCGCAGTGCGGCGTAGTCGTCGTCGACACCCGCGATCGTCTTGTGCAGCAGGCGCCGCGTCTGCTCCGACGGCGCCGCGTCGGTGACCCGGAGCGCGCCGGATTCTTCGTCGACGACCAGTCGCCACACCCGCTGCAGGAACCGGTGCGCACCGACGACATCCTTGGTCGCCCACGGCCGCGAGGTATCCAGCGGCCCCATCGACATCTCGTAGAGGCGGAAGGTGTCGGCGCCGTAGGTATCGCACATCTCGTCCGGCGAGATGGCGTTCTTCAGCGACTTTCCGATCTTGCCGTACTCCTGGAACGCCTCGATCTCGATGCCGGTGGTCGGATCCGGGAAGTAGTGCTTGCCGTCGCGCTCGATGATCTCGGCGGCGGGCAGATACGCACCGCGCGCGTCGGTGTAAGCGTGCGCCTGGATGTAGCCCTGGTTGAAGAGGCGGCGGTACGGTTCGTAACCGCTCACATCACCCAGATCGAACAGCACCTTCTGCCAGAACCGCGCGTACAGCAGGTGCAGCACCGCATGTTCGACACCGCCGACGTACAGATCGACGCCACCGGGATCGTTCGGGCCGTGCTCGGCGGAGCGCGGACCCAGCCAGTACTGCTCGTTCTCCTTGGCGCAGAACGCATCCGGGTTCGTCGGGTCCGCGTAGCGCAGCTGATACCAGGAGCTGCCCGCCCAGTTCGGCATGACATTGGTGTCGCGGCGGTACTGCTTGGGCCCGTCGCCCAGATCCAGTTCGACATTCACCCAGTCGGTGGCCTTGGCCAGCGGCGGCGACGGTTCGGAGTCGGCATCGTTCGGATCGAAGGTGACCGGCGCGAAATCGTCCAACTCCGGAAGTTCGACCGGCAGCATGGATTCCGGCAGCGCGTGCGGTGCGCCGTCCTCGTCGTACACGATCGGGAACGGCTCACCCCAGTAGCGCTGGCGGGCGAACAGCCAGTCGCGCAGCTTGTACTGGACGGTGCCCTTGCCGTGGCCGTCGGCCTCCAAGCGCGCGATGACGGTGGCCTTGGCCTCCTCGACGGCCAGGCCGTTCAGGTAATCGGAGTTCACCAGCGCGCCGTCACCGGAGTAGGCCGCGGCCGAAATATCTCCGCCGGAAATGACTTCCACGATCGGCAGGCCGAATACCGAGGCGAATTCCCAGTCGCGCTGATCGTGTCCCGGCACCGCCATGATCGCGCCGGTGCCGTAACCGGCCAGCACGTAGTCGGCGATGAAGATCGGCACCTGGGCGCCGTTCACCGGGTTCGTCGCATAGGAACCCAGGAAGACGCCGGACTTCTCCTTGTTCTCCTGCCGCTCCAGATCCGATTTGGCCGCGATCGCCTTGCGGTATCCGGCAACGGCCTCCCGAGGGTCACCGGCGTCCTCGAAGGTCCAGCGCGGATCGACACCAGCGGGCCAAGCCTGCGCGGTCAGCCTGTCGACCAGTTCGTGCTCGGGTGCCAGCACCACGTAGGTGGAACCGAACAGGGTGTCGGGCCGGGTGGTGAAGACCTCGATCTGCTGACCGTCGGCATCGAATTTCACCTGCGCGCCACGGGATCGCCCGATCCAGTTGCGCTGCATGGCCTTTACATTCTCCGGCCAGTCCAGGCGGTCCAGATCGTCGACCAGCCGGTCGGAGTAGGCGGTGATGCGCATCATCCACTGCCACAGCCGCTTCCGGAATACCGGGAAGTTGCCGCGCTCACTGCGGCCGTCGGCTGTGACCTCTTCATTGGACAGCACCGTGCCCAGACCGGGACACCAGTTGACCACCGAATCCGTTTGGTACACAAGGCGATACGAGTCCAGCACCTCTGCGCGTTCGGCGGCGGTCAGATCGTTCCAGGCGCGGCCGTCGGGGGTCGTCCGGGCACCCGAATCGAACTGTGCCCGCAGTTCCGCGATCGGGCGGGCGCGGTCCAGATCCTGGTCGTACCAAGCGTTGTAAATGCGCAGGAAGATCCACTGCGTCCACTTGTAGTACTCCGGATCGGTGGTCGCGAACGAGCGCCGACGGTCGTGGCCCAGGCCGAGCCGGTCCAGTTGACGCTGCATGGTGGCGATATTCGACTCGGTGGTCTGGCGCGGATGCGCACCGGTCTGCACCGCGTACTGCTCGGCGGGCAGACCGAACGCGTCATAGCCCAGCGCGTGCAGCACATTGCGGCCGTGCATCCGGTGATAGCGCGCGAAGACATCGGTGGCGATGTAGCCGAGCGGATGCCCGACATGCAGTCCCGCGCCGGACGGGTACGGGAACATGTCCTGGACGAACAGCTTGTCCGTCGGCGTCGCACCCGCGAGCGGGCCTACCGGGTTCGGCGCGTGGAAGGTCCCGCGCTCATCCCAGGTCCGCTGCCACCGGCGCTCGATGCGGCCGGCGAGGCCGGCGCTGTACCTGTGCTCCGGTACATCGCTTTCGGTTGCACGAGTGTCCGCCACGGTCCTGCCTTCTTGTTCTCGCCGATCCCCGTCATAGATGTGTCTATCAGGGTAGAACGTCCGGGCTTATACACCGAAAATCGGGCCGGGCTGGATCCGGTGTGGCGGCGGTGCGCTAGCCTCCTGAGGTGTTCGTCGTCGCTCTCACCCTGTTCGTGCTGGCCATGGTCGCCATCGCAACCGGCGTGCTCGGACTGACCGGTCGGCTGCCACGCAACCGCTTCGTCGGGGTGCACACCGAGGCGGCACTGCACGACGAGGAAACCTTCCGCATCGCAAACCGCGTCGCCGGCCCAACCTCCGTGGCCGCGGGCGCACTGCTCTTCGCGGGCGGCCTCGTCGCCCTGGCCGCAGGCGGTTTCCCGGCGCTGATCGTTGCGGTGGTCACAGCCACGGTGGCACTGTTCACCCTCGGTGCGGGCGCGAATGCCGCAGCTCGTGCGGCCGAGGAGCTCGTTCCCGCCCAGGAGATCGGCGGCTGCGGTTCTTCCTGCGGTGCGTGCTCGTTGCGCGACGCCTGCGCCCCGACCAACTGAGTGCGGTTCGGGAGACCGCCCGATTCTCGGTTGCCCCGGGTCTGAGCCGCGCTCGAACGAGCTGGTGCCCCGTCCGGACAGGTTGTCGCGCCATCCGGTCCGGCTCGCTCGCCGAGGGCAGTCGAAACGCGGCAGGACACGCCCCGTAGCACTGCCATATGACTGCGCTCGGCGGATCTCGATTACCGGCACTAGCTAGTCGAACGAGATGACAATCGGCCGGAATCTCTCTGGCGGCTTCTCTGCTGCGGGAGTCCGCTGGTGCGAGCACGGAACTAGTCAGAGCTATTTTCGGCGCACTCAGGCGGATCGACGTGACGCGATAGCGGGCTGCCGACCGGGTTCAGGTACAGCACGAACAGCGTCACCGGTGTCGTCCCGAGATTGCGTGCCACATGGGGATAGGACGGGCCACTGGGTTCCCGGAAGATTCGGCCGCGCCGGTAGGTGACCGGGACACAGTCCGAGCCCGGATGGTCGAGGGTGCCGCGGGCGACCAGCACCAGCAGGGTCCCATCGTGATAGTGCCACCCACTGGTCCCACCTGGTTCGATGACAGTCTGGCGACCGATGACCGCACGCCGCCCCAGCGTGAACCCGAACAGCACCCGGCTCGCCGTCCCGCGCGCCGGCGCCGCATTCACCTGGAACTTCCGCCGCGGCATCACCCTCCCATCGAACCACCGCGCGATCACGAGGATCGAGTCGCAACGTCATCGCCGTAACCTGGAGGCGGCGGCGCGGTGGAAACCACAGGGGTTCCGCGAACGCCGCCGCTCCCAACACCACCTACCGCAGTGATTCCAGCGCCTTCAGCACCGCGTTGTCGGCCTCGGTGTCTCCGACAGCTATGCGCGCGCTGCCGTCGGGGTATACCTTGGCCGCGATGCCGGCCCGGCGCAGCGCCGTTGCTACGCCGGGGCCCGGCAGGTACAGGAAGTTGGCGTAGCTGCGCGGCACGGCGATGTGTCGGTGCAGCAACGCACTGCGCAGGGTCTCGCGTGCGGTGGTGATGCGCAGGATGCGCGCGGCCAATTCGGGTTCGGCGGCGTAGGACGCGGCCACCGCGGCCACCGCCGCCGAACTCACCCCGAACGGCAGCTGCAGCCTGCGGACGCGGCTGATCAACTCGCTGCTGCCGAAGGTATAGCCGATGCGCAGACCGGCCAGTCCGTATGCCTTCGAAAAGGTGCGCAGGACCAGCAGATTCGGATGTCGATTGAGCAGTTCGAGGGTATCGACCCGATCGGCGGCACCGAGGAATTCGGCATACGCCTCGTCCAGGACGACCGGCACCCGGCGCGGCACCGAGCACAGGAATGACTTCAGTTCGCCGGCCGAGATCACGGTGCCGGTCGGATTGTGCGGACGGCAGACCACCACCAAACCGGTCCGCTTGTCGATGGCCTTCGCCATCGCCCAGAGATCCTGATTGCCCGCGCCATCCAGTGGCACCGGCACGACCTCGAGATCGGCCATCTCCGCCATGATCGGATAGCCGTCGAAAGTCGGTGCACCGTAGACGATTCCGTCACCCGGTTTGGTCAATGCCTGGATGACCTGCATGGCCACCCCGGTCGCACCGGAACCGACGACCACCTGATCCGCATGCACCCCGACGCGCCCCGCGATCAACCTCGGCAGCCGACGCGGCAGGAATTCGGGATAGCGATTGGCCTGCGCCAGTACGCTGTTCACGGCGACCAGTACCGAAGGCAGTGGGGGGAAGGGATTTTCGCTCAGGCTGAGATCGAACCGAGCCTGCGTCCGCTGACTTCGGTGCTGTTGCGAGGGCCGAGATTCATCGGCCACCCGCACGCTCATCCCGCCGCACCCCAGCGCACCGCCGCGGCGCCGGCGAAATCACCGGCGTGCGCGAATGCCGACAACAGCACCACCGAGCCGTTGCGCAGCCGACCCGCTCGATTCTCGGTATCGAGAGTGACCGGAATGCCTGCGGCGAACAGGTTTCCGCACAGGTCGAAGGTGTCCGGATGCCGCTCCGGCGGCAGTTCCAGCGCATCGTGCCAGTTGCGCAGGAACAGCCGGTTCGGCTGATTGGTGACGAAGGTGTCGATATCGCGACCCTTCACCCCGATCCGATCGCACACCGCCAATGCCACCTCCGGCACCAGTCGATTACCGCGTGCGAACACCTTGGTGATCTTCGATTCGGTGAAACTGACGCAGCCCTGCCCCTCGCCCGGCTCCCAGTACTTGCGCTCGCCATTGGTCGAGAACTCCATATCCCCGGCGAATTCGGGATAGGTGCGGCATTCGATATCCAGGATCGGCGCGGAATCGTCCTTGACGAGCAGTCCGACACCGCAGGCGTCGCCGGGCACCGGTGCCTGGGCGAGCTTGCGGATCTCGGTCTGGGTGAACACCGGGCCCGCGCAGTTCTGGGTCGCCGCGATGAGCGCGGAGCGGGCGTCGGTGGTCTGCAGGATCATCCTGGCCATGGCCATCATGTGCACGAAGGCCGCGCAGCCGCCGTTGTGCACGTCGTAGACGAAGCGGGGCTTCATCCCGAGGCGGCGGGCTGCCTCGGGTCCGCAGCCCATCACCGGATTGTCCGGCAGCTGGGTGTGCGTGATCAGCACATCGATATCCGAGATCGCCTGTGCACCATGGCGTTCGATCAGCGGTGCGACGGCACGTTCGACCATGTCCACCGCGGTCTCGTCCCTGCCCACATGGTGGCGCGCTTTGGGCGAGCGGAACATGACGTTCTTGGCCATCCGATCGGATCGGCTGTACTGCGTGAAGTATTCGGTGCCGACCGGCTCACCCGGCAGATAGCTGGATACATCGACAAGGCTGACGGCCGGCAGTCCAGGGCCGTTCGGATCAGAGAAGTTCATGGCGCGGCCTCACTTCATCCAGTCGGGCTTGATCGGAAGACCGTTTGCCGCACGGTATTCGCAGATCGCCTTGAGGTTGTCCATCTCGAGCTGGTGCCCGGCGGAGAACATCTCCCAGAAGTCGCCCACCCATACCGGCCGGTTCTCGGGAGCCGTTTCGGGATAGGGGTTTTCGTCGTAGAACGGGTGACGGCAGTTCACCCACAGCACCACCGAACCCGGCTTGTTGAACACCACCTGGGCATCGATCACCCGCAGCAGGTAGATCATCCAAAGGTGCTGACTCTGATCCCAGGCACAGTGGTAGTCGACGGTCATGCCCTCGCGGTGCGCGACAGTGCGGGTGAAGATCTTGGTCGCCGGGCCGAGCCGGTCCCAGGCCAGCCACAGCCCCGGTTCCTCGGTCTCGACGAAGCCGCGCAGGCTGTAGGTCCACTCCTCCAGGCTGCGGGTATCGGCCAGGTATTCCCACACCTCATCCGGCGGCGCGGCGATATACGCCTGCACCGGACAGTATTCGCCGAAGATCTGGTCGTGCGGATACACCGACCGCAGCATGTCCATGATGATCGGAGTGGTTGCGTCCTTATCTGAGTTCTCGATCCGCAGCACGCCGGGGACTACGTCTTCCGGGATATCGCTGAGGGCGGGGAGGGCGCTTGTTGTCACTGCCTTTTCTCCAATGTGTCGAGCTTCTCCAATGTCGCGAGAAACGGGATGAAGGGTGGAACTTCGTCGGGGTCGACGTCGATCGAGATGAACGCCGGCCCTTCGGATTCGACGCATCGCCCCAGTACGATGGCCAGGTCTGCGGTAGTACGGACGGAGTACGCGGGAAGTTCAGGGAACATGGCGTCGATGCCCGCTCCCAGTTGTGTGGGCCGAAATCGGTTGAAGCTGTAGCGATCTTGGTAATAGAGCTGTTCGCGAGTGACGCACATCGCGTGCGCGTTGTTGTTTAGCACGATGAAGATGACCGGCAGCTGGTGTTCGATCGCGGTGTGCAACTCCATGCCGTGCATGTAGAACGCGCCGTCACCTGCGACGACAATGGTTCGTCTGGTTCCGGACGGTCCGCGATGGCGTGCGAATGCCGAACCTATCGCGGCGCCGAACGCATAGCCCATCCCGCCCATGCCGAGCGCGACCACGAATCGGCCGCCGCGCGGCACCCGCAAATGGTGCACCACCGCCGCCCCGGTATTGCCCGCATCCGCGAAAACGTCAGTGCCCCCGGGCAATAGCGCCTCGATCGTCTCGACCAATTCGCGGTAGCGCACACCCGGACCGGTCGACTCGGGCACCCGCAGCGGCGTCAGAGCATGCGGTGGATACGGATGGTTCTCTTCGATGCCTTCGGTGAATTCGTCCGCGAGTTCGGCAAGATCTCGCGCGAGATCCGTGCTGGTGGCGTGGATCGCGGACAGATAGGGCGCGGCGACACCGATATGCGCGACGGTGCGGTCGGCCAACAGTTCGTCCAACCCGGCGCGCGCGGTGATCGGCATCGGTGTGCCGACGATCAGGCACAGGGCCGCCGAGCGCAATGCCGCCGACAACTCCGGATGTCCCATACTCCCGGCGACACCGCAGAACGCGGGGTCGGCATTGTCATAGGTGTCCTTCGCATCGGGGGCGACTCCCACCGACGCATCCAATGCGCGGGCCAGCCGAGCGAGTTCGGCGCGGGCGTCGTCGCGGGCGATCTGGTCGCCCACGATGATCATGATCTTGCCGACCTGGCGTGCCGCGGTCAGCGCGGCGCGCACCCGAGCCAGGCCGCTTTCGTCGCGCCGATGCGTCGGCGATGTCGGCCGGAACGGCGGGGTATCGCCGATATCGCTCTGCTGTACGTCCTTGGGCAGCAACAGGACCGAGGGTCCGCCGCGCCGGGCGGCGGCGACCGCCCTGGCCAGCTTGTCGGGCAGGTCGGCGGCGGTCTCCACCCGTGCGCAGTACTGAGTGATCTCGCCGAACATCCGGGCCGCGTCGATGGTGCCCGCGAGCCCGCTGGAGTCCTGGAACGCGCCGTTGCCCTCCTGGGCGGTCGGCGGCTGTCCGACCAGCGCCAATACCGGCACCCGGGATGCGAACGATTCGGCAAGTCCGGCAACGAGATTCATTGCGCCGCCGCCGGAGGTGGCGGCGACGACGCCGAGTCCGCCGGTCGAGCGGGCATAGCCGTCGGCCATGGTCGCGGCCGAAAACTCGTGCTTGGCAACGATTCCCGCGACGTCGTAGGGCGCATCGAATAGGGCGTCGTATAGATCCTCGATATTCGCGCCGTCGACACCGAAGATGTGGCGCACCCCCAGGGTTGAAACCGCTCGAACCAGATAATCTACGACCCTGCTCGGCATCGGCCCTCCTCTCGCAGTGACCTGCCGTGCCGCCGAAGGCGGGCACGGGCGCGGTCACGCATCGCGTACACGTGAACTACGAGTTGGACTGCTGAGCGGTTCAATCCCTCGTGCAAGATGTACTCCGCGCATGAGGCGGTCGGGAGATTCTTGTGACCCGTCACTGCTTGCGTGTACGTATACATCTACGTATAGTGGGTTCATGCCCAACAAAACGATCTACGTTGCCGATGACGACCTGCCACTGTTCCAGCGCGCGCAGGAACTCGTCGGCGGCAACCTTTCGGGGGCGGTGACCACCGCGCTGCGGCGGTTCATCGAGCTGGAAGAGGGCAGGCTGGAGGGCTACGACGAGGTAGTGCTGCGGGTCGGCCACAATGGCGTGCGTCAGGTCCGCTTCTCCGGCGCCCTGCTCGGCGAGCATCGTGACGTGAACGAAGAGCGCATGGAACACGTCCGGGTGTATCGCAGTCGGAAGGGCAAATTCGTCATGCATGCCCAGTATTCGAACTGGGACGAATACCCGCAGAGCACCAACTGGGTCAAGGATCTGACGAACTGGCGTCGCATGCTCGGCGTCGGCGACCAGGACTGGGGCGACTTCATTTTCGAGATCGTCGATTCGCTCGGCGAATTGAAGGGAAAGATTCCGGACAAGCTCTACGAGCGAGTGGCCCAGATCGCCGACCGTCCGCCGGTCGAGGAACTCGACATCTAGGGGGATCGCAGTCGGCGGAGCCGACCCCGAATACACCTCTCATAACGCCGCACCGGACTCCGGGCGCGGTGCGGCCGAATCATGCTGTCATGCGCATTTATATATGAAAATTCCTCGAAAGGAAGACCATGTCCAACGGTCATCGCGCCCCCGCCATTTCGGCGCTGGGCCTGCGTAAATCGTTCGGCGAGCACGTGGTGCTCGACGGCATCGACATTACGGTTCAGGCGGGCACGATCTACTCCCTCCTCGGCCCGAACGGCGCGGGCAAGACCACCACCGTGCAGATCCTCACCACCCTGCTGCGCCCCGATGCGGGTGAAATTCGCGTCGACGGCCACGATCTGGTCACCGAACCCGATGCCGTGCGCACCGCGATCGGAGTCACCGGCCAGTTCTCCGCGGTCGACGAATTGCTGACCGGTCGCGAAAACCTGGTCCTGATGGGCGATCTGCACCATTTGCCGCGCCGCGAGAGCAAGCGCCTCGCCGCCGAGCTGCTGGAGCGTTTCGACCTGGTCGAGGCCGGCGACAAGACCGCGGCAACCTATTCCGGCGGCATGGTGCGACGGCTGGATCTGGCCATGACGCTGGTCGGCGATCCGCGCATCATCTTCCTGGACGAGCCGACCACCGGCCTGGATCCGCGCAGTAGGCGGGCGATCTGGGAAATGATCCGCACGCTGGTCGACGACTACAGCGTGACCGTCTTCTTGACCACCCAGTACCTGGAGGAGGCCGATCAACTGGCCGACCGGATCGCGGTGCTCGATCACGGCCGGATCGTCGCCGAGGGCACGGCCGCCGAATTGAAGCGGCGGATACCCGGCGGACATATCCGGCTGGAATTCGCTGATCAGCTCGGATTAGCCGCCGCGGCAACGACATTGGGTCCGGAGGCGCGGCTGTTAGACGACGCGGCCGAGGAGGAATTCACCCTCGCGGTCCCCAGCGACGGCGGCGTCAAATCGCTGCGTGCGGTGCTCGACCGGCTCGACTACGCGCAGATCGAGGTCGCCGGACTCTCCGTGCACACCCCCACCCTCGACGACGTATTCCTCACCCTCACCGGACATCCCACCGCGGAAAAGGAGACCGTGCGATGAGCACTACGATGGCCTACGCACTCGCCGACTCGAAAACGATGTTGCGGCGCAGCATGCTTCATGCGAAGCGGTACCCGAGCATGACCTTCAGCATCATCCTCATGCCGATCATCCTGCTGCTCACCTTCAACTTCGTTTTCGGTGGCGCACTGGAGAAGTCGTCCGGCGGTAACTACATCGACTACTTGACTCCGGGCATGCTGTTGATGATCCCGGCGTACATGACCGCGGGTGTGGCGGTCTCGGTGTGCACCGATACCACCAAGGGCATCGTGAACCGCTTTCGCACCATGGCGATTTCGCAGTCTGCGATACTCGCCGGACATGTTGTCGGCGCATTGATCCAGGCTCTGCTCGGCATCGCCGCCATGGTCGGTGTCGCGTTGCTCGCCGGTTTCCGGCCGTCGGCGAATGTCGTCGAGTGGATCGCCGCATTCGGACTGCTCGGCATGCTCGTCTTCGCACTCACCTGGCTCGCGGTCGGCATGGGGCTGGTCGCGCAGACTCCGGAGAGCGCGAGCAATATGCCCTTCCCGCTGATCATGCTGCCGTTCCTCGGCAGCGGCTTGGTCGGCACCGACACCATGCCGGTCGGATTGCGTCAGTTCGCCGAGTACCAGCCGTTCACCCCGCTCACCGAAACCATCCGCGGCCTGCTCATGGGCACGGAGATCGGCAATAACGGCATCATCTCCATTGCCTGGTGCGTCGGCCTCACGCTGGTCGGATACTTCTGGTCGACCTCGGTCTTCGGCAAGCAGACCCAGCGCTGAATCACCGAAACCTTCGATCCCCCCGTCGAGTTCGGCGGGGGGATCGAAGCGGGTCAGACCATGCCGGACAGCAGCGTCTCGCCCGTCGACGCCTTCCGGATCTGCACCGCCCGGATCTGATCCGGCGTCTTGTCGACGGTCCGGTCGATCGTCAGCTCGGTGCCGGGTCCGGCGGGCCACCGGTCGAGTTTGGCCTGGCTGCCGTCGGTGCCGATCACGTACAGGTCGAGATCCCAGTTGTACTTCTGGTCGCTCGGCCCATAGCTGCAGGTCATCACGATCCGGGTCTTGCCATCGGCCTGCACGACCTTGAAGCTGGCCGTCACCGGATTCGGTGTGATCGCTTCCATACTGCGTTCGGCCACAACCTGTTCGGAGCTCGGCCTTTGCACTGCGGTGACCGAGGTGACCACCGGAACCGCGATGGCCACCGCCGCGGCGGCCGCAGCGACCGCAGCCCCGACGGCCGCCCACCGACTGCGCCGCCTACGCCGCTCGGCCGCATCGGCGAGCCGGGGCAGCAGCTGTGCGGGCGGACCCGCCTCGGCCGCAGTCTTTTCCGGCGGCTCGATCATGGCCAACGCGGTGTCGGGATCGACCATCGAGAGCAAACCCGGGAGTCCGGCGAGATCGGCAACCGCCGCCCGGCAGACCGGGCAGCCGTCCAGATGCTCTTCGTACTCCCGCCGTTCGGTGCGGGACAGGGAGCCGAGGATGTACGGTGCATCCCACGTCGAGTAGTCGTCGGCGATGTCCGTCATTGATTCGTCACCCCCATCTCCTGTAGTGCCAGCCGTAGCGCCCGCATGCCGTAGTGCATGCGAGATTTCACCGTGCCCGCCGGGATATCGAGTTCCTCGGCGATCTGGTGGGTGGAAAGGCCTCGATAGTAGGCCCGCACGATCACTTCGCGATGATCGCCGCTGAGTCTGCTCAATGCGTCCGCGACCAGCCAACCGTCCAAGGCCCGGTCGGCCTGATCCGGTGCGGCCTGTTCCGGCGGCTTGTCGGTGCGGAATTCGCGCCGATTACGGGCGCTGCGGTGCTCATCCACGGCGAGATTGCGCGCGACCGTGAACAACCACGCCCGCGCCGATGTCGTCGATTGATCGAGCACGTTGGGGCGCTGCCACGCCCGCAACAACGTCTCTTGCACGATGTCCTCGGCCCGACCTGGATCGCGAACCAAACCGAGCGTGTACCGCCACAGCGCCGAAGCATGTTCCTGATACAGAACCCGCATCAGCTCGGCTTGTTCTTCGGGCATTCGTCACCTGCTCCCCCGCCTCTCCGCGTCTTTTGCCGATCGTCGGGCGGTCCCTCGGATTCGTCGCGGGCCGGCGGTAGTTGGGGTGATCGGCTTCTGGGCGTACCCGGCGAGTTACCCATGTTCTCGCCAGATCACTTGTCTCGTTGCATGTAGGTACTTCCTCCTTCATGCAGACCACGTCCCTAGTTGCGTTCCAGTTCAATCGGATGCGTGGCGAGTAGGGATAGCGGCAGTGGCTGGCGGCGCAGCACGTGAGCCCACAGGTCGGGGCGGCCGGTGCTGATCGGATCCGACGGCAGCGCCGAAAGGACGATCCAGTCGTCGTTCTGCAGTTCGCCCTCGAGTTGGCCGAAGGTCCAGCCCGCATAGCCCGCGAAGATCCGCAGACCCTCGATCAGCGGCGTGATCTCCTCCGGGTCGGCGTCCAGATCGACGAGCACCACCCGGCCATCGATGCGACGCAGCCCACGGACGCCCGCGATCGATGCGCCGACCCGGATGGTGCCCAGACACAGTGCCGCGTCCCGCTTGACCGGGCCGCCGATGAAGAGCGTGCGCGGCGCGGCTGCCGCCTCGGACCAGCGTGGCAGCACGTCGTGCACCGCGGTATCGCTCGGACGGTTGAGTACGACCCCCAGGCTGCCCGCCTCGTTGTGTTCGATGATGTACACAACGGTGCGCCGGAAGGTCGGCTCGACCAGTTCGGTCGCCGACACCAGCAGGGTGCCTGCGCGAACCACCTGCTCGCCCTGCCGGAAATCGCGTCGCCTGCGGTCACCGTGTCCGCCGCGAGTTTTCCGATCGTCCGGGTCATCTCCGCGTGCCACACCGACATCATCGCACTGGCGCGGGCGGTTCGTCGGTCAAGCGGCGCGGCGGATTCCCGGATCGGCGGCCGGCGGCACCTGGATCACGCCGAAAACAGACCGGTTAGGGTGTGGCCATGGAACGGCCCGAGGTCCGCCTCGACAACGCTGACACTGTGTACGACTTCTATCGCGACCACCGGCAGAACCGGCTGAAGGCATGGGGGGCCTACGCCATTCTCGGACGTCGATACCATCCGCGCGTCACCTATGCCGAAGGTGCGCAAAAGCTGCTGCACCAGGTGATTCGCCAGCGCAGGCCGTTGCTCGTCGCGATCGACCACCTCTCCGAATCCGACCCGTACACCGTCGCCGCCGCGGCGTGGCGCAGCGAATTGCGTTCGGTGATCGGGCGGGTTCGCGTGCTGGCCAAGGACGAGCTGTTCATCGATCCCGACCAGCGCCGCAAGATCGACATGATGGGCGGGATCCCGGTATTCCGCGGTAAAGACCACGGCCTGCGGGCGGTGAATGCGGCCGGTCAACGGATGATGGATATCTGCGCGGAGCGGATGGCAAACGGTGACGGCATCGCGGTCTTTCCGGAGGGCACCTGCAACGATGTCGACCACACCGAGGTGCAGCCGGTGGGCAGCGGGATCGGCCACATCGCATTCCGCGCGATGAAGTTGGGGGTGCAGCCGGTGCTCCTCAGCCTGGGTTTGAGCTATGGGCCTCGACCCGATCCAAGCGTGCCGGTCACCAAGGAGGAGGCCAAGTCGGCCAGCTTCCATTTCGGGGTGCCGATCACCGAACTGCCGACCAAACCCGCGGAAATCGCCCGGCTGGTGCGCACCGATCTGCAGCAGGCGCTCGACGGAGCCGTCGCCGCGTACTGATCTACAGGGGCAGGCCGAATTTCTCCCGTGCCCACTGCGGAACCGTCGCGATGTACTCCGGTTCCGTTTGGACGAATTGCCGCACCAGCGGACACATCGGCAGAATGCCGAAACCTTCCTGACGTGAGGCGTTCAATGCCGCCTGCACCAGCACCCGGCCGTATGCCCGGCCCGCGTGCCTTGGATCGAACTCGGTGTGGACAAAGGCCCGCTCGGCGCCGGTGTCCTGATATTCGGCGTAGCCGGCGATGGCACCGTCGACGTAGATCTCGAAACGTTCCAGCGCGAAGTTGTTGCGGACCTCAGTCGACATGGCTCGACGCTACTCCGGTGGGTGTGGATGGCTGTGCACCGCAATACCAATCGCATTCGATCGTCGGCTCGACTTGTCTACCGGTGCCAGGCTGACCAGAATGCTGATGGTCGCGCCGAATCGGCGATGGGCCCGGCGGAGGTACGAAACATGATGAGGACGCCAGGTTTTCCACGAGCACTGGTCGCTGTCGCCGCCGCGAGCCTGATCAGCGGATCGATCGTGACGGGTTGGGCCGAGGCCGCACCCGCGGCGTTCTTCGGCGCCTGCCCGGACTCGTCGGTCACCGAGGGGCGCGGCGTGCAGTGCGCGGTGATCTCCGTCCCGATGAATTACGCCGACCCCGGCGGCGCGCGTATCGAACTCACCGTCAGCCGGATCGCCGCCACCGGCGAGCGTCGCGGCGTCATTGCCGCGAATCCGGGCGGACCGGGCGCGGATGGCCTCGACTACTGGGCGCGTCGGATCAATTCGATGCCTGCTGAACTCAACGAGCATTACGACCGGATCGCGGTGCAGCCGCGCGGGCTGCGCTGGGCAACCCCGCTGCGCTGCGATTCCCAGACCGTCAGTTCGGCATCGAAACCGGCTGAGGGCGAACAAGTTTCGCTGGGCGGCGGTAACCGCGACGATATCAAGAAGGCCTGTGACGCGGCGCTGCCCGGATACCTCGACACAATCACCACCGAGAGCACCGCCCGCGATCTGGACGAGGTGCGCGCAGCGCTCGGGGTGGATCGGATCAGTTACCTCGGTACGTCATATGGCACCTATCTCGGCGCGGTGTACGCGTCGTTGTTCCCGAGCCGGGTGGATCGAATGGTGTTGGACTCCAACGTCAATCCCGATTGGGTGTGGACCGAGGAATTCGCGCAACAGCAGGTCGCCGGTAAACAGCGGCTCGACGATCTGTTCGCCTGGATCGCCGACCACAGCGGCGACTACGGGCTCGGTGATACCGCGCTGCAGGTCTACCAGAACTGGGTGCGGCTGGTCGCCGACCAGGGCGGCGGCTGGTACGCCAACCTGACCCCGCCACCCGCGGGCGTCGCCGACCTGCCCGGCGCGCTGCCTGAACCGCTCGCCGAAATCGCCCGCGACGGTTTCAACGACAGTGTGGAACAAGCGGGCAAGGTGCAGAATCTGGTGCGCCTGATGGTCACCGGCGGCGCGTCCGCGCAGGTGCCGCTGGTCGGTGCGACCGCGGTCGCCACCTATACCCGCACCTTCTGGCCGACCTTCGCCAGGGCGATGGCCGATGCCAATATCGATCCGAAGAACGTCCGCCAGCTACTCGCCATCGAGGGCGCGACCAGCACCGATCCCACCGGACGCTTCGTCTTCTCGGCCATCACCTGCAACGAGAACAATGTGCCCGGCCGCTCCGAGCTGATCGGTTCGGCCATCGCCACCATCGCCACCGGCGGTAATGCCATGGACGCCCGCGCCGACCTGGTCCGCTCCGGAACCGCCTGCGGCAGTTGGAAACCGGTGACCAAGCCGGTGCCGATCACCGGAAGGGATCTGCACACCCGACCGCTGCTGCTACAGAGCCGCTGGGATGCGCTGACCGCCTACGCGGGCGGCCCGGCTATGGCACAGGCGCTCGGCGGATCGCTGATCACGGTCGAGGGCGGCGACCACGGCGCATTCGGCCGCGGCAACACCGCCGTCGACGACGCCGTGATGACGTATCTGCGCACCGGTCAGGTAACCATCGACCACGCCGACCAGGCGCCGTTGCAGTAGGCGGGAGCGGGCCGAGAGCAATGTCGGGCCTTCAGTCGATCGGCATCGCGGCAGGATTCCGAAACTGGGCAGGCTACCTGCCACCTACCGGCGATGAGCGGCGTCGTAGTGCCGCGTGGAGCAGGGCGGGTGGTGTGTCGTGCTTCTCGTCCGGGGCGAGGTCGACGCCGGGCGCGACGATCGCGTCGATCGCATCGAGCACGTCGTCGGAGAGCACGGTGTCCGCGGCGGCGAGCTGCGTGTGCAAGTGGTTCATCGTGCGTGGCCCGATGATGGCGCTGGTGACGCCCGGGTGTGCCGTCACGAAACCGAGGGCGAGCTGGATCATTGTCAAACCGGCCTGGTCGGCGACCTTCGCCAGCTGCTCGACGGCATCCATTTTGGCCCGGTTGACCGGGATGGTGGTGTCGAAGCGTTGCGGCATGAATTTCGAGCGGCTGGTGGTGATGTCTCGACCCGCGCGGATCGCACCCGAGAGCCAGCCCGAAGCCAGCGGGCTCCACACCAGCACGCCGAGTCCGTACTGTTCGGTCACCGGCAGCACGTGGGATTCGATGCCGCGCTGCAGGATCGAGTAGCCGGGCTGTTCGGTGACGTAAGGGCGCAGGTGGTTTTCGCGAGCGGCCCACTGGGCCTGCACGATTCGATACGCGGGAAATGTCGACGAACCGAAGTAGCGAATCTTTCCGGCGCGCTGCAGGTCGGTCAGGGCCGACAGCGTCTCCTCGTCGCTGGTGTTCGGGTCCCACCGATGAATCTGGTACAGATCGACGTGGTCGACGCCCAGCCGACGCAGGCTGTTGTCCAACTCGGTGACCAGCCAGCGACGCGAGCCGCCCTGATGGTTGCGCTCCGCCCCCATCGGCATGCTCGCCTTCGTGGCCAGCACGATGTCGTCGCGGCGGTCGGCGATGGCCTTGCCGACCATCTGCTCCGACTCGCCGTCGCTGTACATGTCGGCCGTGTCGATGAGGTTGATCCCGGCCGCCAAGGCGGCGTCGACCATAGCGGTGGCCTCGTCCTGGGTGGTGCGCCCGATCCGGCCGAAGTTCATCGCGCCGAGCGCGAGGGTGCTGACCTGCACACCGGTGCGGCCCATAGTGCGGTACTGCATGAGGTGTTCCTCCATGAGAGGCGTGAATTGGTTTCGGCTCGGCTGTTCTGTCATCCTGAACAAGCGGAACCTTGTTCCGAAACCAACATACGGAACATTGTTCCGTTTGACAAGTGAGGTGTCGGAGGTGGTTGATATCGACAGCGGATCGGGGCCGTCAGCCCCGCGAAAACGGGCCGACGCACTGCGTAACAAGAAGACACTGCTGGACGCGGCCGCCGCGGCTTTCGTCGAGTCCGGCGTCGACGTGCCCGTACGCGATATCGCCGCGCAGGCGGGCGTCGGCATCGGCACGATCTACCGCCACTTCCCGACGCGAGCCGATCTCATCGTCGCCGTCTATCGACATCAGGTCGAGGCATGCGCCGAGGCCGGCCCGACGCTGCTGGCCAACAGCGACACCCCGCATGCCGCTCTGGGCCGGTGGATCGACCTCTTCGTCGACTTCCTGGTCACCAAGCACGGCCTCGCCGAGGCGCTACAGTCCGACGATCCCGCCTTCGAGACCCTGCACGCCTACTTCCTCGACCGCTTGGTCCCGGTATGCGCCCATCTCCTCGACGCCGCCACAGCGGCAGGTGAGATCCGCCCCGACATGGACCCCTACGAACTCCTGCGCGGCGTCGGTAACCTCTGCATCGGCGCAGGCAAAACCCCCCGCTACGACGCCCGCCGCATGGTCGACCTCCTCGTCGCAGGCCTGCGTCAGCAGTAGGGACCTCATTCAGGCGCGCCTCAGGCGACGATCCGTCTGGGTCCCCGGCGGTATTCGAGCAGTTCAGCGATCCGGCTGGAACTACGCCACCGGTTCCGGCAGCGACTCGCCCGTCTCCAGCAAGGTCTTCAGACTCGACACGATGCTCGGCCAACCACCGCTGATTCCGGCCAGGACCGCGCTGTCGGGCTCGAAACCATCGTGGATGACAGTCAGTTTCACGGTTTCGCCCTGTGGTTCGATTTCGAACGTCACCTTCGAGCGGGGCTCGCGTGCCCAGGCCGCCACGTCTTCCGGGTTCATTTCGAAGGTGGTGGCGAAGGCGGCGTCGAAGGTGTGCCAGGTGTAGGAGAGCCGGGTGTAGGGAGCCGACTCCAGGACAACCTGTTCCGGATCCTTGCTGGTCCAATCCCGTTGGTGCCACACCATTTCCGAGCCGGGCTGCCAATCGGTGTCGAAGCTCGCACCCCAGTAGCGGTTGGTGAAGGCCGGGTCGGTAAGGGCTTGCCAGAGTCGCTCCGGCGTCGTCTTGATGTAGGTGGTATAGACGAATGCGTTGTCACTCATGGGGTTTGCCTCCAATGCTTGTTTCAGGTCGGCCAGCGCGCGGACGCGGGCGCGGTGGTAGCGGGTGATCCAGCGGTCGGCGATGGCGTTGATGGGTTCGGCATTGAGGTAGTGCAGTTTTTCGCGGCCGCTGCGACGAGTGGTGATCAAGTTGGCGGACTCGAGGACCGCGAGATGCTTGCTCACCGATTGGCGGGCCATATCCAGTTCGGCGCACAGTTCGCGCAGGGTTTGGCCATTGCGCGCGTTGAGGCTGTCGAGCAGCCTTCTGCGGCTCGGATCGGCGAGCGCTCGGAATACCTCGTCCATGCCACCTTCTTCGCGATATGCAGCCATTCGACTGCATATCCCCAAGATAGGCAGCCATTTAGCTGCATGTCAACCGCGACGTAGGCAAGAAATAGCATTGTCGTGGTGAAATGTAGTAGATACGCTACGAACCATCCCGATCTCACAACGGGAGGATGAGATGACCATGGGTGACGGCGTCGCGCTCGACGTCGAAAAATTGCGGATGCGGTATGGCACGACCGACGTCCTGCACGACGTGACTTTCCAAGCCCGACCGGGCGAAGTGCTGGTGCTCCTCGGCCCGAACGGTGCGGGCAAGACCACGACCATCGAAATTCTGGAGGGCTTCCGCATGCGCTCGGCGGGTCGCGTCGAGGTGCTCGGCACGGATCCGGCGCACGGGAGCGAAGCCTGGCGGGCGCGACTGGGCGTTGTCCTGCAATCGTGGCGTGATCACGCCAAATGGCGTGTGCGCGAGCTACTTTCGCATCTGGGCTCCTATTACGCGCCGTACGGCACGGATAGGATCCACAGGCCTTGGGACACAGACGAACTCATTGCCGCCGTCGGATTGACCGAGCAGGCCAACAGCAAGATCGGATCGCTGTCCGGCGGGCAGCGCCGTCGCATGGATGTCGCTATCGGCATCGTCGGCCGCCCCGAACTGCTGTTTCTCGACGAACCGACCGCGGGCTTCGACCCGCAGGCCCGCCGCGAATTCCATGATCTGGTCCATCAACTCGCCGACGACCGGACCACCATCCTGCTCACCACTCACGATCTCGACGAGGCCGAGAAGCTCGCCGACCGCATCATGATCCTGGCCGGTGGCCGGATCATCGCCGACGGCTCGGCCGACGAACTATCGCGTCGTATCGCGGGCGAGGCCGAAATCCGTTGGACCCACGATGGACAACGGTTCGTGCACACCACCGCGGAGTCGACCGAATTCGTCTACGAGCTGTTCAAGCAGCACGGCGACGAGATCGGCGAGCTCGAGGTGCGCCGCGCCTCGCTGGAGGACACGTATATGGCGCTGGTGCGGCAGTACGAATCCGGCCGGCTCGAAACTGACGTTCATTCCCTGGAGGAGGTCGCGCGATGAATCCGATCGATGCCGCCGTGCGGGCCGGAACCCGGCGCGGACTGATCGAAATACGGCAATCGCTCACCAATGTGCAGGACCTGTGGGGCATGCTCTTCTGGCCGGTCGCCATGGTCATCGTGCTGTTCTTCATGCGCAACGCGACCTTCGAGGCGAGCGGCTTCGCACTCGGTTCACTTGCACTGCCGAGCATCCTCGGCATGCTCGTCGCCTTCAACGGCATGTTCGGCATTGCCCAGATGCTGACCCTGGAACGCGAAGACGGAACGCTGTTGCGCGCCAAGGCAACTCCGAACGGCATGATCGGCTACCTGATCGGCAAGATCGTCACGACCGCGGGCTGGGTGGTCATCCCGTTTCTGATCGTGCTGATTCCGGGGCTGTTCCTGGTCGACGGCACGGCAATGGGCAGCATCGGTTCCTGGCTGGGCCTGATCGGCGTGGTCGCAATCGGCATGCTCGCGACCATGCCGATCGGTGCGGTGCTCGGATCGCTGTTCAGCAACCCGCGCAATATCGGCTTCGTCTCGCTGCCGATCATGGGCATCGTCGCGATCTCCGGCGTCTTCTACCCGATCACGTCGATGCCCGGCTGGCTGCAGGGCGTCGCGCAGGTGTTCCCCGTCTACTGGGTCGGGCTCGGCATGCGTTCGGCGATGCTGCCGGGCGATGCGGTCGCCATCGAGCTCGGCCATTCCTGGCGGCATCTGGAAACCATTGCCGTGCTGGGTGTCTGGGCGGTGGCCGGGCTGCTCCTCGCGCCGATCGTGCTGCGTAGGATGGCACGTCGCGAGTCCGGGTCGAACGTGGCGGCGCGCCGCGAGAAGGCGATTCAGCGTGCCTACTGAGGCCATCTACAACCGCATCGCCATGTTGCGGGCCGAGCGCGGCATCTCCCGGCGGGAGCTTGCCGAAGCGCTCGGCGTGCACTATCAGACGATCGGTTACCTCGAACGCGGCGAATACAGTCCGAGCCTGCACCTGGCATTGCGTATCGCGGCCTATTTCGAGGTCGCGGTGGAGGTGATCTTCTCGACCACCCCGTTCCCGCGCCTCGGCTCCGTCGATTCGGCGCGTGCCGCCGGGAACTGAGACCTACCGCCGCCCCGCGAACAGTTGGTACACCGGAACCGGCTGCCCCGCCTCCGCACTGGCCGCGATCGCGCGCCGCCACAGGCCCTGCGCCGCATGTGACAGCGTCGCGTCGACGCCGACCTCCTCGCTGGCATCGATGATGTGCTGCGCCCCGGCATCCATCATCTTCAGACTCGCCAAGGTGCCCCAGCCACCCGCCTTCGCGGCGGTCGCGAAATCCTCGATGAAATACGGGTACGCGCCGGTCGCGCGCAGCGCGAAGGGCACGAACTGGTCGATGCTGTGACCGGACTTCTCGATCACCGCGAGTGCCTGATCGAACGCGAGCATCCAGGGATGGAAAATTATCAAACCGGCCTGGTAGAAGACCTGCGCGAGACCGTCGTCCGCGCCGAGGTATTCCTGCGGGCTCAGCGGACGCAGCAGTTCGGCGTGCGCGTCGAAGACCTCTTTCGGGCCGCTGTAGAAGATGAACGATGACGGATGAGTGATGTTGTCGCCCGCCGACATGACACCGCCGGAAATGAATTCCGCTCCATGCGAACGCACCCACTCGGCACCCTCGCGCGCCTTCTCCGGTGAATCCGAGGAAAGGTTGGCGATCACCTTGCCCGGCAAATGGTCGGTGGCCTGGCCCAATACGTCGTACATGGCGGCGTAGTGGGTGAGGCTGAGCACGGTCACCGCATTGGCGTCCAACGCTTCGGCGACCGTGGCGGCCCGCTTCGCACCGAGTTCGACCGTGGCGTCGACCTTTTCGGTGCTGCGATTCCAGACCGTCACCTCGATCCCGGCGTCCAGGAAGGCCCGGACCATGGCCTGGCCCATGGGACCGAGGCCGACTACGGAGACGGAGCCAGCGGTGGTCTGCTCGGACATATTGTGTCCCTTCGGTTCTCGTTCGATTGGTGTCGACTGACCTTTTCGAGCGACCTGCAAGCAGTCGCTACGGCCGAGTTCCATGGTCGTTGTCGCAGGTAGCGTCGGGAAGACCGAACGTCCGGGTGTGGTTGCTTACCTCGAGGTTCGAATTCAGGTCAGAAGGAGTGCGGTGGGCATGAACAGTGACGCGGATCACGATGTGTGCGGCATGTCGGTGGCGATCGATGTCGTCGGCGGCAAATGGAAGCTGCACCTGATGTGGGTGCTCGCCGCGGGTCCACAGCGCTTCGGTCGGATACGCAAGCTGCTCACCGGCGTCAGCGAGAAGGTGCTCGCGGAGAATCTGCGTCACCTGGAGGCCAGCGGTGTGGTGCATCGCGAGGTCTTCCCCGAAGTCCCGCCGCGCGTCGAATACTCGCTCACGCCGCTGGGCGAAGAACTCGAAGTCGCCCTGCGCCCGCTCGAAGCCTGGGGTGATAAGCACCGCGACGAACTGCTCGGCAATCTGCTCGCCGCGGCGGGCTAGGCATTCACAGATTGTCGACGCCTATTCGCTCGCCCACGCGAGCGAGGAGCCGTGCCGCATCGGCGATCGAACGGGCGGGGTCCGGTTCCAGATCCGTCAGGGCGTAGCAGGCGGTGAAGCCTGCCGCCCGGATCTCATTGCGCGTCAATTGCGTTCGGCCGACGGCGGCAACCACCGGGACGCCCGCCTTGCGTGCCGCCTCGCAGACACCGATGGGGGCCTTGCCGTGCAGGCTCTGGGTATCGAGGGCCCCCTCGCCCGTGACGACCAGGGTGGCTCCATCGAGAAGTGTTGGGAAATCGAGGAGTTCGAGTACGACCTCGATGCCGCTGCGGACCTGCGCGCCGAGCACCGCGAGTGCGCCGAATCCGGTGCCGCCCGCCGCACCCGCGCCTGCAACCTCCGCGAATTCCGGTGCGACCACCGTGGCCCAATTCGTCAGTGCCGCTTCGAGAATCGACAGATCCGACGGTGTCGCACCCTTTTGTGGCGCATAGACGGCGACCGCACCGGTTGGGCCGAGTAGTGGGTTGTCCACATCACAGGCCAGGGTGAAGCTCGCCGTCGCGATCCGTGGATGCAATCCGGTGCGATCCAATCGCACGGCATGCGCCAAAGCCGCCCCGCCTGTGGGTAATTCAGCGCCATCGGCATCCAGGATCTGAGCACCGAGGGCCTGCAGCATGCCCGCCCCGCCATCGGTAGAGGCGCTGCCGCCCAAGCCGAGGACGATATCGGTTACCCCTCGATCCAGCGCATGAGCGATGACGACACCGAGTCCGTAGGTGTCGGCTCCGAGCGGATCGGGGTGTCCCCCTGGCAGTTTCGTCAGTCCGACGGCTGCGGCCAATTCGATCACGGCCGTGGTTCCGTGTACCGCATAGGCGGCGGTGCCGGGTGCGCCGGTTGGTCCGGGCGCATCGACCTCGATCCGCTCCCAGCCCGCGGCCACGAATGCGTCGACGGTCCCGTCACCGCCGTCCGCGACCGGCACCTGCTGGAACTCGGCCTCCGGCACGGCGCGGGTGATGCCCGCGGCCAGGGCGGCCGCGACCTCGGGGGCGGTCAGCGAGCCCTTGAATTTGTCCGGGGCGAGCACCACCCGGGGCGTGGATGTCATCTCCACATTCTGTGCGGTGGTTCCGAAGGGCGCACGTGGTGCGCTTCGGGACGCCTCGATTCGCGCCCCCAGGGGAGTCCCCGCCGCAACCGGCAGCGTGTCTATGACCGGGCGGGGATGCCGAGTTCGTCGAGTAGGCCGCGGACGCGGGTTTCGATGTCGTCGCGGATGGGGCGCACGGCGTCGATGCCTTGGCCTGCGGGGTCGTCGAGTTCCCAGTCCAGGTACTGCTTGCCGGGGAAGTAGGGGCACGCGTCGCCGCGGACTTCGACCAGGTCACCGGCGAGGTGCGTGAGGAGTGCCGCGGCCATCTGGGAGCGTCCGGCGTTGTGGACGCAGACGAACAGCACACTGGGTTTGGGTGTCATCGGCGGAGTGTGCTTTCAGGCAGGACCGGTCACGGGGTGCGGTGCGACGATGTGCTCGGCTGGCGCCGGGTCGGGATAGAGCAGCCCGATGAGGGCCGATCCGATACCGGCGCCGACGATTTGGGCGGCGATGAACGCGGGCACCGAGGTGGGGGCGATATCGGCGAAGGTATCGGAGAAGATGCGGCCGACCGTGACAGCTGGGTTGGCGAATGAAGTGGAACTGGTGAACCAATAGGCCGCACCGATGTAGGCGGCCACTGCGGCGGCCGACATCGCGGCGCGGCCGGTGCGGGCGAGGGCGAAGATTACCGCGATCAGCCCGGCCGTGGCCACCACCTCTGCGACCAAGTGCCCGGTGGTGACGCGGTGGTGGGTGGCGACCACGGCGGCGTCCGGCCAACCAATCCGCCACCGAGACAACGGGATTGAAGTGCGCGCCGGATACCGGGCCGAGCATCAGGATCAGAACACCGAGCGCGAAAACGGTCGCGGTCGAGTTCTCCAGCAACTGCAAGCCGCTGTCTCGCGGTGAGAGCTGCTGGGCGGCGATGCCGGAACCGACGACCGCGCAGACCAGCAGCGCGGTCCCGACGAACTCGGCCAGCAGCCGCCGCGACAGCGCACTCATCGAGCGATCGCCTCGGGCAGCGCAATGTCGAGGAACTGCGAAAGTTGGTGCAGGGCGGCGGGTTCAACGCGGTAGTACACCCACGACCGGCGCCGTTCGCTCGACAACAGCCCCGCCGCTCGCAGCACCTTCAGGTGGTGGGAGATGGTGGGCTGGGAGACGTCGAATCCCGCGGATGAACGACGGGTCAGCCGCAACAGGATGCGCCGGAGGCGACGGCCTCCTTCTTGGCGTCACTGGCGCAGCACGCCCCCTCGGCGGCGGCTTCCTCGGCAGTGCCGCAGCACACCGAGATCGCCTGTTCGTCGCTGGCCGTCTCGCCGGTCGCCAGTTGCGGTGCGACGCCGAAGATTTCACTGTCGGCCAGCACGGTGTAGACCTCCCAGCGCTCGGCATCCGGTGCGGTCACCCACACCTTGTCCTGTGTGGCGAAGCAACACGTGGTCGCGATCTGCTCCTCGGTGAACATGCCCGCCTGCGACAGGCGAGCGATCTCACCATGCACCTTGTCGCTGGATTCCACCTCGACACCGAGGTGATCGAGGCTGCCGCCATGGCCGGGATTCTCGATCAGCACCAACTTCAGCGGCGGCTCCGCGACGGCGAAATTGGCGTAACCCGGCTTGCGCTTGGCGGGCTCGGTCCGGAACAAGGTCGAGTAGAACGTCACCGCCTGGTCGAGGTCGTCGACATTGAGGGCGAGTTGGATACGGGACATGGCCATACCTCCAGTTGTGAGACATATATCGAAAAGCTGACAAGGTCGAGTCTGCCACCTTTTCGACATATGTCAACAAGGTGGGTAGAGTTGATCGCATGCCCAAGGCACTGCCCGTGATCGACATGTCCGCCCCGGTCTGCTGCGCCCCCGTCGCCGCCGCACCGATCGACGACACCGCCGCGTTGGAAATCGCGCTGCGGCTCAAAGCCATCGCCGAACCCGTCCGCGTCAAACTGCTGTCCCTGCTGCTCACCAGCCCCGCCGGTGCGGAGAACACCGGCGACCTCGCCAAGGCGATCGGACTGGCCGAATCCACCACCAGCCACCATCTCGGCCAGCTGAGAAAAGCGGGCCTGGTCGAGACCGAACGCCGTGGCATGAACACCTACCACCGCGCGCTGCGCGACGCCCTCGCGGCGCTATGTCTGGTCCTGGACCCCAACTGCTGCCGCTGAACCCGGCTTTCGTGTTCCCCGATCGCGAGGTCAGGTTCGGTGAGCGGGTGCTGGGTGATCGCCCAAAGAAAAGAGAGCAGTGCTCTTGACTTGGCGTGAATCGGTGTGGAACACTGATCTCAACAGAGAGCAGTGCTCACAAAGGAGTAGAAAATGAACGCCGGCACCCGCTACCTCGCCCCGAGCGGCATGGACCCGATCATGAACAAGATTGCCAACTGGCTGCCTCGCCTCGGCATCAGCGTTATGGGGTCGCGGCTGTTGGCTGTGCGTGGCCGCAAGAGTGGCGAATGGCGCACCACCATGGTCAATCTGATGACCGATACCGATGGCACGCGGTACCTGGTCGCGCCGCGCGGTCACACCCAGTGGGTGCGGAACCTGCGCGTCGCGGGCGATGGTGAACTGCGGCTGGGTCGCAAGGTCGAAGTGTTCACCGCGACCGAAGTGGCCGACGAGGACAAAGTGCCGCTGCTGCGCCTCTACCTGCAGAAGTGGGGCTGGGAGGTCGGCAAATTCTTCGAGGGTGTCACCAAGGACGCCACCGATGCGGAGCTGGCCGAGATCGCCCCAGGCTTCCCGGTCTTCCGACTCGCCTAGTGCGGCGAGCCGATCCGGTCAGCTGACCCTTTCGAGTGACCTGCAAGCAGTCGCTAGCGGTGGATCAGGAATTCGATGGCCGCGGCATAACCCTGAATCCCCATCCCGGCCACCACCGCGGTGGCGATGGGGGAGATGTAGGAGTGATGCCGGAACTCCTCGCGCGCATGCACATTGCTGATGTGCACCTCGACGATCGGGAGTTCCGGTATCACCAGCGCATCACGCAGCGCGACCGAAGTATGCGTGAGCCCACCGGGATTGATGACAATCCCGGACTCGACGCCGCGCGCCCGGTGGATCCGATCGATCAGCGCTCCTTCGGAATTCGACTGGAACGCATCGATCTCGCGGCCGTACCGGGCGGCGGTCTGTCGGCACAAATGGACGACATCATCGAGCGTGGCCGACCCGTAGACCTCCGGCTGGCGGGTGCCGAGCATATTGAGGTTCGGGCCGTTGAGAACCAGAATCGGGCCAGGTGTCGACATGGTTTAAACACTAGCCCGCCCTGTTCAGAGTCCCTGCGGACCTTCCGACCGCAGGTCGTCCACTTTCCGCATGGCGGTGCGCAACTCCTCGAGCCAGGCCTCGGCATGCTTGCCCGCCAATTTCACCGTCCACGCCAGCGCGTCCGCGCGCGAGCGCGCCACACCGGAATCGACGAGCGTGTCGAGCACCTTGCGCTCCGGCTGCCGCAGTCGCGTCATCACCGGAACCGCCAAGTGCGTGAACATGATTCGTTCGCCGTCCACCGAGACGCCCCACGCGACGCTGCGTCCGTAGCGGCGCTGGGCCTCGTTCGCGATCTGCATGCGGGCCGGGCGGGTGGTCTCGCGGAAGCGGGCGACGGCGCCCTCCTTCGTCGCGGCCGGGACCTCCTCGGCGGGAGTGTCTGCCTTTTCCGATACCGGGGCCGGGAGCTCACCGATAACCACGATCTCGTCTCGATCGATTTCGATGACGGGCGGCCCGGCGAACCAGTCGCTCGGCAACCTTCCGGCGAACCAGTCCGGGGCGTCCGCGGGATCCGGTAGATCGGCCTGCTGCCAGCCGCCCGGTCGTCCGAAGCCCCGTCCCCGATGCTCGTGCCTCATTGGGATTCACCTACTTACTTTGGTGCCTGTATTTCATTGATTACAAGATTACGTCGCAATGCGCGCGCGTGGTTCCGCTCTGTGCGAACGGTTTCGCCCACCGGTCGTGCGGGTACGCCAGATAAGGTGTGTGCTGGTCAACAAGGCCCCGCGCGATCGAAACGCCAACGCGGGCGGCCGAAACGCCGACGTGGGCCGTTTTCTGACAAGTTCGTGTTCCGGCCGGTACGGTTGCGGCGCCGGGTGTCGCAACGGAACCGGGGCGCGTCCATGATCGACCAGCCGAAGCACGGGCTTCGGGAACAATCGGAGATACTGAGCATGGGTAACGTCCGGTTGCCGCGGCACGGCGGGCAGCTAATTTCAGGTACGGTGGTCTTGTTACTGAAGTGACAAGAGTAAAGAGTGGGCGACATGGATGTGTGGGGATCCCGCCGCTATCGCGTCCGGGGCGCAATCGCACTCTCGGGGGTGGTGGCGCTGGCTATCGCGATCGGGGCATGTGGTTCCGAGGCGAAGCGCAATGAAGCCGAGTACGTCGTCGATCGCTTCACCGCACTGCTCGACGAGCAGAACTATGCAAAGGCCGCGGAGCTCACCTCTTATCCCACGGCCGCATCCGCAACACTGAAGCAGATGTTCGCCGGATTGCAGCCGGGCAAGGTCGACTACCAGAAAACCCAATTCATCGACCTGGACCGCGAGGCGGGCCTGTTCAGCATGGACGTCGCCTGGAACTTCGGCGAGAACAAAACCTGGCGATACAGCCTGCAGGGCAACGTGCGGAAGTTGGCGATCGGCTGGCGCATCTCCTGGGATCCCGCCGTCGTCATGCCGCAGCTGGACCACAACCGCACGGTCCGGCTCGTGCGCACCATGCCCACCCCGCCGCCGCGGGTCAAGGACATCGTCGGCGACGCGCTGATGACCGAGCAGGTCATCAATGTGGTCAAACTCGATCCCGCCAAGACGACCGACCCGGTGGCCTCGACCGACGCGCTGGCCAAGGCCATCGCACCGGTCGCACCGCTGATCACCGGAGCGTCGCTGATGCAGCAGCTGTCGACCTCACAGGGCAAGCCCATCATCGCGGTGAATCTGCGCGAACCCGATTTCGCGATCCTGGAATCCGCGCTGGCCCGGGTGCCCGGCGTGGTCACGGAGAAGCAGCCGCGGCTGATCTCCGCCGACCGCCGGACCTGGTCGCCGATGCTGGACGCGCTGCGCAAAGTGTGGCAGGACAGCCAGGATCTGCACTCCGGTTGGGGTGTGCAGATTTTCGAACAGGACGGACGTTTCGTCGGCCAGATCGCCGGTTACCAGGGCCCGCCCGGTCCGGATATCGCGGCCACCATGGATCAGCGCCTGCAGCGTGCCGCCGAGGATGCGGTGGTGAGCGTTGGGACGCCCGCATCGATCGTGGCGATCCAGCCGTCCAGCGGCGCGGTCGTGGCGGTGGCGCAGAATACGCAGGCCAGTGAGCACGGTTCGGTCGCGTTCACCGGGCTCTATCCGGTCGGCACCAATATCGATCTGTTCCGCAATGTCGCCGCAGTGCTGAAGAACAAGGCGCCGCAGGATGTCTCGGTGCAGGATGCGGCCGAATCCGCGCCGAATCTCGGCGTCGGCGTCGATTACAAGGTGCCGGGACTGGACGAGGTGACCGGCCGGGTCGCGATCGCGGGCCGCAGTGCCGAGCAGGTGCGCCAGGGCGGTGGTACGGATGCGGTGCTGGCCAGCCCATTCGGTATGGCGATCGCCGCGGCCGCCATCGCACGCGGGCAGGTGCCGCCGCCGATGATCGAGGCCGGGCACCCGAGCGCCACGGATGCACAGGTCCCCGAGATGTCACCGGAGCTCACCGATCGGCTGCGCGCGATGCTGCGCGACGGCGCGGGCCGACCGGAGTTCGCGCCGCTGCGGCCCTACCGCGATGTCATCGGATTCATGGCCACCGCGGGCAATGACGCATGGCTCATCGCGAACGCGGGGGATCTGGCACTGGCGATCCACATCAACGACGCCGACAGCGGCGATGCGACCGCGCGGATGGCGGCCAGGCTGTTCCAATCGCTGGCCCACCCGGAACCGTGATCAGTTGATGGCTCGGAAGGCGGTGCGCCAGCCGAGCAGGAACAGCGCGAGCACACACGCCGCGACGATGATGAAACTGAATGCCGTGCCCTGACCGCTGATCACGCGCAGCAGCATGCCGCCGCACAGTGTGGCGAGCCAGACCAGAACCCCGGTGGGCCACAGAGCGATTCCGTCGACGTCCCCCTTTACCCGGCCTGCCACGGCGACCGCGACCACCCAGCCGATCGCGAGTCCGATGGCGAACGGCCACACCGTCTTCAGCAGTCCGGTGAGTACCGCCTCGTCATGGCTGCGCCGCCCGATCGCGCAGAACAAGATCACCAGCAGTGCGTCCACCACCAACGGCACCAGTTTTCTCACGCTGGCCAGCGTAGTGCCCGCATCCGTCGCTGGTACGCGACACTTGCGGTCACGTCCGGGCACCTACTTGACCCGCGCGGAGCGAGTCTTACGAGCGACGTTCGCGGCCCGTCTCGCGTCCGAGCCGTCGAAGCGCATGCGACGAAGTCGCGAGTCTCGACGGCTCGGACGCGAGACACCAGGGGGCCGCGAACACGCCGCGCCGGAGGCGCGGCCAAAACTACAGCGTGCGGCGCTGTTCGAACTCCTTCTCGAACTCGGCATCTTCGGCCTGCGGAGTGCGGAACAGGAAGACGAAGACGATCCAGCCGATGATGGCGACCAGGACGAAGCTCACCAGGCGGTAGACGAAGGCGGCGGCGACGGCCTGGGAGGCGGGCAGGGTCGCGCCCGCGGTCAGGCCGTAGATGAGGGTCGCGTCGACGTAGACGATGCCGCCGGGTGCGAACGGGATCGAGCCGACGGCCTTGCCCACGGTGAATGCGATCAGCAGACCGGCCAGCTTCGGATCGGCACCGATCGCATAGCAGGCGGCGCCGAGACAGGCCACATCGGCGAAGCGGTGCACCAGCGCCCAACCCGCGACCATTGCCCCGTCGCGCTTGCCGAGATCCACCGATTCCAGCTGCGAGAGCATATCGGCGATCTTGTTCACGCCCTGTTTGGCGGGGCGCTTGCGGATCCGGTTGAGCAGCGCGAGCCCGCGGCGCAGCACGGCTTCCAGCGCGCCCGGATTCTTCGACAGGTGGTTGCCCGCCCACACCAGCGCGATCACACCGGCCAGCGACAATATGAGCTTGAACGGCCCGACCCGGTCGCCCACCAGCAGCGCACCACCGACGCCGAGCAGTGCCAGTCCGGCGGTCGCGATCACACCGGACATCACCAACTGCCAGGAGGCGACGATCGGATTCGCGCCCCACCGGCGGGTCTGGCGATAAGTGAAGGTGGTGGAGAACACCTGTCCGGCAGGCAGCGTCACCGACATGGCGGTGGCGCCGTAGACGACGGCGACGGATTTGTGCTGACGGACCTCGACGCCGCCCGCATGCAGCAATTGCTTCTGCACCCGGCTGAATCCGCTCATCGACAGTGCCTGCAACCAGATACAGACCGCGACCCAGCCCCAATGAATTTCGGTGAGGTTATTCCAGGAATCGTGTAATCGTGGCCAGAGGTAGTAACCCTCGCCGATCAGCAATGCCAGTAGGGCGATGCCCGCGACCCATTTGACCCACCAGAATTTGCTCCGGCGACCACGTTTCGCCGGTCTATCGGGGTCGTCGGACGGCTGCGGCGCAGGCTCGCCGGCTAGTTCCCCATTGGCCGTCACGCGGTCAGCCTAACGAACCGGCTGTTTCGCTGTCTGCATCGACGTGCGGAGCCAGTATCTAATTGGCGGTGCTCCCGAGGCCGGTTACGCGGGCAGCCTCCTGCGGGCCCTGCCGCTAGCGACTGCTTGCAGGTCGCTCGAAAAGACCAGCTCGCACCGCGGTCCCATCCTTCGGCCAGGCCAACCTGGTCTTTCGTCGCCGCCCGCGCAGCTGGACTTCCTCGCCCGTCAGCCAAAAGCTCTGCTCACTTTCATCGGCGAAATACAGTGCGCTGCCCGAGGCGAGTACCCGGCCGGGTTGATCCTTGGCCAGTTCGGTCAGGCGTGATGCCTCGTTCACCGGATCGCCGATCACGGTGTATTCGAAACGGTTTGCGGCGCCGATATTCCCGGCGACGGCCAGGCCCGCCGAAACTCCGATACCGATATCGAGTCCGGGCACCTCGCGCAGGACTTCGCGCAGTTCACGGGCGGCGGCCAGGGCGGCGGTCGGCGCGTCCGGGCGGTCCAGCGGGGCGCCGAAGATCGCCAGTGCGGCGTCGCCGACGAATTTGTTGACGAAGCCGTGGTGCCGGTCGATGACGTCGACCACGATGCGGAAGAACTCGTTGAGCAGGCTGACCACCTCGGTCGGCGGTCGCTCCGCGGCGGTCGCGGTGGACCCGACCATATCCACGAACAGCACGGCGACGAATCGGGTCTCGCCGCCGAGTTCGGTGCCGTAGTCGAGTGCGCGCTGCGCCACTTCTTCGCCGACATGCTGGCCGAAGAGTTCCTGCAGCTGGCGGCGCTTGGCGGCCTCTTCCATCATGCGGTTGAAGCCGACCTGCAGCAATCCGATCTCGCTGCCGTCGAACACCTCGACCTGTACGTCGCGAGCGCCCTCCTGCACCCGGTCGATGGCCTGGCTGAGCTGGCGGATCGGGTCGGAGATGCTGGAGCCGGTCAGCATCGATAGCGCCAGCGCCTGCATGATCACCACGCCGCACAGCAGCAGAATGGAGATGGCCAGCGACTGCGCGGAGAACTTCACGTCCGAGGAGATCTGGGTGACGCACAGCAGCACGATGGCGATGGTGGGCGCGAAGGTGCCCATCCCCCAGGTCATCCCCATCCTGGTGCCGACGCCCGGGGTCAGCGTGTGGTCGAACGAGCCCTCGGTGAGGGCCTGCGCGGCGACCGGGCGCAGAATCCGTTCGCCGAGCATGTAGGTGAAACCGAAGACGATCGTCGCGGCCATACACTCGGTGACGATGACGGCACCCGCCAGCTCCGGCGCGTCCACGATGATGGTGGCCGCCAGGATGGCGCCGCCGATCAACCACAGCACCAGATGCAGGATCGCCTGGCGCAGCGGCGCGTGCAGTGCGGCCATCTGCTCTTGGTGGCTGGGCGGCCCACCGCGCATCTGCCAGCGCATGACCGGACGCAGCATCAGCGCCGAAGCGGCCAGGCTCAGCAAACCACCGGTGGTGAAAACCAGACCGGGAATCACCAGGCCGGTGCGTCGCGCACCGGCCGCCTCACCTTCGGGAACCGGGAGTCCATATTGGATGAACGCCCACACCAGGACCGCGCCGAAGGCATTGGCCAACAGCATCGATGTCAGGTACAGCGGCCAGCGCGTTCGCATGGTCTGTTTGACCGCTTCCAAGGGCGCTGACACGATGACCAATCTAGCGTTCAGCTCATCCGAGCATGTCCGCGGCGCTCTGGCGGTAGCGACTGCTTGCAGGTCGCTCGAAAGGATCAGCCATTAGGCTCGCGGAGGTGACCGACCAGAAGGTTAGTGCTCTCGAAAAAGCCACTGCTGCGCGGTCGGCTGCTGATTCTGTACATCCGTTCGTCCGAGTTTCCGCCGAGTGGGCGTGGCGGCTGCTGGTGATGTTCGCCGCGCTGATCGCGATCACGATGGTCGTGCAGAAGTTGGCGACAGTGGTGATACCGCTTGCCATCGGCCTATTGGCGGCCGCAATGCTGGCGCCGCTGGTGGATTGGATGCAGCGGCTCGGAGTGCCCAGGTCGGTGGGGGTCCTCGTCGCGCTGGTCGGATCGCTCGGGGTCGTCGCGGGGATCATGACCTTCGTCGTCGAGCAGTTCATCGAGGGCGTACCGCAGCTGTCCGACGAAATCACCCACAGCGTCCACGAGATTCAGGACTGGCTGATCAACGGTCCGCTGCATCTGAGCAATGAGCAGATTCGGAATGCGGGCGACACGATCGTCAAAACGATCCAATCGAACAGGGAAGGTCTCACCAGCGGGGCACTGACCACCGCGACGGTGATCGGGCACGTGCTCACCGGCGCGTTCCTGACCCTGTTCATTCTCATCTTCTTCCTTTACGGCGGCGATCAGATCTGGCACTTCGTCACCCGGATCGTGCCGACCCCGCATCGGGAAAAGGTGCGCACCGCAGGGCAACTCGGCTTCGGCACGCTGGTCGGATTCGTCCGCGCGACCGTGGTGGTGGCGCTCGTCGATGCCATCGGCATCGGGGCCGGTCTGGCGATTCTCGGGGTGCCGTTGGCATTGCCGTTGGCATCGCTGGTGTTCATCAGCGCGTTCATCCCGATAGTGGGTGCATTCCTGGCCGGGACCATCGCGGTATTCATCGCATTGGTGACCAAGGGCTGGGTGACGGCGGTGATCGTGCTCGGCATCATCATCGCGGTGATGCAGCTGGAAAGCCATGTGCTGCAACCATTGCTGCTCGGGCGGGCGGTGAGCATCCATCCGCTCGCGGTGGTGCTGGCCATTGCCGCGGGCCTCGTGCTCGGCGGCATCGCGGGCGCTCTGTTGGCGGTGCCGTTCGTCGCGGTGATGAATACCGCGATTCGATCGCTGCTTTCGGAGAGTCCGGAGGAGGCGTTCGAGGAACTGCACACCGGCGACGGGGGGCGATTCGCGGTGGAGCCGGATGAACCGGAGCCCGGCCGGTTCGATGTGGATGCGGTGCTGACCAAGGAGATGCACCGGCAGGACCGGTCGGATGACTCGGCCGCGCCCGACTGAGGCCGGCGCGGCCGAGCTGAGCTCGGACGATGCGGCGACCGCGCCGCTGTGGCGTGCCGTGCAGGCGTTGCGGCTGGTCACGCTGCTCTATGCGGTCGGTCAGCAGATCGCCTCGGTGCGGTACTACGAGCATCAGCAGCTGAGCTGGGTGCTGATCGCGGTGATGGCGGTGTGGTCCGGCGCGTCGGCATTCATGTTGTCGCAGTGGCACTTTCCCGATGTGGCGCGGCTGCGGTCGTGGGTGGTGATCGGGGATCACGTGGTGGTGATCGCGCTGATCGCCTCGACCCGGTTGGTCGCCGACTACGGCTGGTACCACGATCATCAGACGCTGCCGACCACGCTGTGGGTCGCCAATGCCGTTGTCTCCGTGGCGATTCTGCGCGGGCCGCTCGCCGGTGTGCTCTCCGGGCTGCTGATAGCGGCGGTCATCGTGACGGTGCGCGAGCAGTGGGGCCAGGATGTGTGGGCCGATGCGACCGCGCCGGTGCTCGTGTCCATCGGGCTGGCGCTCGGACTGGCTGCCAATACCGCTCGCCGTGCGCAGGGGCAGCTGG
The DNA here is from genome assembly GCF_050955745.1 of Nocardia sp. CA-120079. Taxonomy (NCBI): domain Bacteria; kingdom Bacillati; phylum Actinomycetota; class Actinomycetes; order Mycobacteriales; family Nocardiaceae; genus Nocardia; species Nocardia sp. CA-120079. The sequence continues at coordinate 9,318,046 of NZ_CP192088.1, read as the reverse complement.
AACGGGCCGTTCGGTTGACCGCGGCGGCCGAGGAACGGGAGCGGCTGGCACGTGAGGTGCACGACGGCGTGCTGCAGGTGCTCAGCTACATCAAGCGTCGTGGCAACGAGATCGGCGGTTCCACCGAGGAATTGGCGCAGCGGGCGGCGGAACAGGAGGTGGCGCTGCGGGTTTTGATCTCCGAACAAGGTAGGCACGGGGATACCGGTGGTGTGGATGTCGACCTGCGACCGCTGCTGACGGTGCACGCGACGCCGTCGGTGTTCGTTTCGACGCCGGGAGGGCCGGTGCGGGTCGGGCGTTGGGCGGCGGGGGAGATCGCGGCGGCGGTGGCGAACGCGCTGTCCAATGTCGCGCTGCATGCGGGGCCGGATGCGAAAGCTTATGTGCTGCTGGAGGATACCGGGGACGAGCTGATCATCAGTGTGCGCGATGACGGTGTCGGGATTGCGCCGGGACGCTTGGCAGAGGCGGAAGCCGAGGGGCGAATGGGGGTTTCGCGATCCATCATCGGTCGCATCGAGACGTTGGGGGGAACGGCGGTGTTGCTGACCGAGGAGGCTGGTGGGGTCGGGTTCGGTACCGAGTGGGAGTTTCGGGTGCCGCGTGCCGTAGGTGTGGCGTGAGTGCTGGCGCAGGTATTCGTCGTGAATGACGACCGGTGTGTGGACGCTGCCGCGTGAACGCGCCGCGGCCGTGTCGGCCGGAGTCGGTGTCTCCCGGCGTTCGAGTGCGCAGGAGGACACTGTCACCAGTGGTGATGCGGTCGAGGCGATTCGTGCCCCGGGTTGCCCCAGGTACGCGAGCGAGCGGAGGAGGACCTTGTGACTGGTGGTGGTGCGACTGGGGCGGTTCGGTTGTTGCTGGTTGCTCAGGTGCCTGGGTGTGGTGGAGGACCTTGTGACTGGTGGTGATGCGACTGGGGCGGTTCGGTTATCGGTTGTCGCTGGCTGCTCAGGAGCCCGAGTACGTAGGAGGACGATGTGACCAGCGGTGATGCGGTCGAAGCGATTTCGGTGATGGTGGTGGACGATCATCCGATGTGGCGGGATGGGGTTTCCCGTGATCTGGCCGAGGCGGGATTCGTGGTTGCCGCGACGGCGGACGGGGTGGGTTCGGCTACTCGGCGGGCGGCGGCGGTGCGGCCTGCGGTGGTGTTGATGGATATGCAGTTGCCCGATGGGAATGGGGCCCAGGCGACTGCGGAGGTACTGCGGGTGTCGCCGGAGAGCCGGGTGCTCGTGTTGTCGGCGTCGGCCGAGCGCGCCGATGTGCTGGATGCGATCAAGGCGGGGGCCTCGGGTTATCTGGTCAAGAGTGCGTCGGCGAGCGAGTTGATCGAGGCGGTGCGGGCCACAGCGGCTGGGCAACCGGTGTTCACGCCGGGGCTGGCCGGACTGGTGCTCGGTGAGTATCGGCGGATGGCGACCGCGCCGGTCGAACCGGATGAACCGCATCGGCCCGCGCTCACCGATCGGGAGACCGAAGTCTTGCGGATGGTGGCGAAAGGCTTGTCCGCCAAGCAGATTGCGTCACGGCTCGGCCTCAGCCATCGAACCGTGGAGAACCACGTGCAGGCGACATTGCGGAAGTTGCAGTTGGCCAACCGGGTTGAACTGACCCGCTATGCGATCGAACAGGGCCTGGAGTAGGTGCGCATGAGTTCTCGAGCAGGTGCGCAACGGTTCTCGGGCTCCTGCACGGCGAGAGGTTCCATCTGCGCACCGATCATCCTGGGGGGCCATGCGGGCGGTGCAGTAAGAGACACTCGCCGTCCTACACCGGGTACTCCGTCTCGCTAGTGGGCACCTCGTACACGCGGCGGGGTGCCGGTGTACGTTTTCGTCCGCCGCCGCGGGTTCGTCGCGGTGGTGCAATGGAATGCCCGTGGGGCTCCATGTGATGTGGGGCCTGGTTCGCCGTCGCACCTGTGTGATCAGCGCGGAGACGGTCCGGCATCTGTGCGGAGATCGGTGGGAGTGGGGCGGGGTGCCCCGTGGTTCGGGGTGTTGTGCGGGCCTATTCGCCTACGTATCTGTGTGGTGAGTGCGGAGGCGGTCTGGGGCTGTGCGGAGATCGGTGGGAGTGGGGCGGGGTGGCCCGTGGTTCGGGGTGTTGTGCGGGCCTATTCGCCTACGTATCTGTGTGGTGAGTGCGGAGGCGGTCTGGGGCTGTGCGGAAATTGGTGGGAGTGGGGCGGGGTGGCCCGTGGTTCCGGGTGTTGTGTGGGCTTCGCTCGCCCGTGTGTGGTGAGTGCGGAGATCCTGCATCTGTGCGGCAATCGGTGGGGGTGGGCGGGTGCTTCGTGGCTTGGGGTGTTGTGTGGGCACCGCGGCCCGTGCGGGTGTGTTGTGAGTGCGCAGATGGTCTGGGTCTGTGCGGAAATCGGCTGGGGTGGGGGTGCCCGTGGCTCCGGGGGGATGTGCGGGCTTGGCTCGCTTGCTGCATCTGTGTGGTGGGTGCGGATGCGGTCCGGATCTGTGCGGAAATCGACGGGATCGGGGCCGAGGGGATGGGGGACTCGGGGATTGCCCTGATGCGGCGGGGGTGCTGGGCTCGGTAATCTCGGATTCATGGGTGGCCCCGAATCGGTATCCAACGGTGTCGGCTCCGGTGACATGGTCGGCGATCGTGAGTTGCGTGTTTCCGATGCCGAACGCGAACATGTCGGACAACTGCTCCAGCGCGCCGTCGGGCTCGGCATGCTCTCCCTCGGGGAGTTCACCGAGCGGATGGATACCGCGCTGGCCGCCAAGACCCGCGGTGAACTCAATGCCGTGCTGGTCGACCTGCCCGGTGTGCGACTCGTCGGCCGGCCTGCCGCGCCGCCCTCGACATTCGTGAACTCCTCGCCCGCCTTCACGAAGCGGGTCTCCCCGCCGCCCTCGGTCCCCTCGCAGGTCACGCCGGGGAATGTGATCCGCAGCCGACTGTCCGGGGTCAATCGCCGCGGTCCCTGGCAGGTGGCGCCCGCACTGCATCTGAACAACTGGCTTTCCGGCGTCACCCTCGATTTCACCGAGGCGATCATGTCCACCCAGGTCGTCGAGGTGCACGTCGACGACTATCTCAGCTCACTCACCCTGATCGTCCCCGCCGAGGCCACCGTCGACCTCAACGCCGTCGACCTGATCGGCTCCAGCGTCAACAACAAGGTCCGCACCGGCCCACCCCTCGGTCCCCTGCACGTTGTGGTGCACGGCCGAATTCGCTTCGGCTCGATAACCGCCAAACACTCCCTGCGCGCCCAATGGCGCAAGTTGATGGGAAGCTAGCGCGAACCGACTCGGTGAGGTCGGTCGCCGGACAACTCGGGGTGCGAAAGCCGACGCAATTGCGTGGAGCTGTGGCGCGCAGGCAGATTCGGTGCGTTCGGCCGTCGAGTAGCGCGGATCGCGCAAGTCCGATGAGTGAGGCGCAATTGCTCTCGCAGCGGCAAGGTCTGCGCTGCACTCGTCAGCAGTGGCCGCTGTGGCACAACTCGCCGATAGCGCCCGCGGCGATACGGCAAAGTACCTGCGGCTGACGCTGAACTGCTGTGGTCGAGCGGATCTCGACGCCGATCAGGTATTGACGCCGATGCGGCGGGCGAAGGCGCGCAACGGGACTCGGCGGTCGTGGTCCAGTAGTTCGGAGACGATGTGGCGGGGCAGGGACTGGTATTTGATCCAGTCGGCGCCGCCGACGCGTTCGGCGTCGAGCAGGGCGGCGAGGGCGCGCTTGTGCTGGCCGGTGCGGGTCAGGGCGACGGCTGTATCGGTGAGGTGGCGGGCGCGGGAGGCCTGGGGCAGACCGCAATTCGCGGGCATATCCTGCGCGGCGGTCAGAGCCTCCGGATAGCGTTCGGAGCTGATATTCACATCGACCGTCTGCATGACGACTTGTGAAGGGCCGAAATAGGTTTCGTAATCGTGACGATCGACGCCGATGCGCAGCGCGACCTCACTCGCCGCTTGGACCAGCGACAACGCTTGGGGAACGTCCTGCGATCGACCGGCCGCGGTTGCGCCCTGCAGGACCAGCGATCCGTACGCGGACAGGTGTGCCGGGGCTTCGTCACCCTCGGGCTCCAGCTCCGCCGCCGCACGCAGCGCGACCTTGCGCGACTCCTCATAACGGCCCTGCACCAGCAGTTGCCAGGCGACCGAGCCGCGAATGGTGGCCAGCAGCAGCGGATCATTGCCGAGTTCGGCGGCGGCAAGTCCCTGCCGGATCGCGAGGAACGCCGGATCGGTCTGCCCGAGATGGACCAGGGTGCAGCCGGTGACCCAATACATCCGTGCGAGTAGTTCATTCGCGGATGCGACCGCGCCGTTGCGGGCGGCGTGCACCGTTGCCCGCAGTTGGGTGAGTCCGGTCGGCAGGATCGAGGTCAGCAGTTCGTAGTGGCCGGTCCAGTAGGCGCCCCACGCGTAATCGACCGCGCGACTGCCCGCGTCGAGGCCGATCGCGTCCTCATCCGGGATCTCGCCGAGCAGATCGTCGACCGGGGTCAGTGCGCGCCGGATCGCGACGATACCGGCATCGGGATTGCCGGAGGGGATGCCGTGTCGCTTGCCCACCAGGTCGGAGATGTCGACATCCAGTGCGCGCGCGAGTTTTTGCAGACTCGCGATAGACGCGGTCTGGCGGCCACCCTGTTCCAGTTTGCGCACCAGATCCACGCTGACACCGGCTTGGTCGGCGAGTTGGCGCTGCGTGAGCGCCTTTCCGCGGAAGAGTCTTATCCGCACGCCGATCGACGAATCGTCCATTTAGCCAAGTCCTTTGTTACATCCTTGTTTCAGCGTACGACGTTAAGTGATCGCGCTCACCAGAAGTGGGACATTACGTACGACTCGTTCCTGCTCAGTTGGAATACCGTTGCCTTTCTGCAACTTTGAGAATGCAAAGGGCGGCGGCAATGATCACCATGCCGAATACCACCGTGCGAGCTCTCCGCGCTGATCGCGCGTTCGAGCCCGGTGTCCAGACCAGTCGATCCGCGCGCCACACCCAGCGCGTGCGCGAACAGCACGGTCCGCTACGCAGAGAGGGCTGCCCGGTCTGCCGACGGGGTGAGGAGTAGGCCATGTTCGAGCGCTGTCACTCGCCCCATGAAATCGCGCATATGCTGCGACATCGGTACGGACTGCCGGTCCAACTGCTGGCGGGTCGCCCGATGATCACCACCGGCTCCATACTCGGCGCCCTGGTGATGCCACCGGATCTCGGCCGCAAAGTCCTGGGCACCCTCGACCGGACCTACACGGCCCCGGTAGTCGCCGAGCCCGGCGAACGCACCTGGACCTTCCTCGTCGCACCACCGAGCCCGGCCACCCCGGTCGAGATCAGCGTGCGCCGCTGCCTGGCCGGACATCACGTGACCGTCATCCCCCCTGGCCGCCATGTCCTGCTCCCCACCACCGATTCCCAACTCGGCTGGCACTGGGCAGGCGAACCGACCCCCGGCGTCCTGCGCATGCCGCCCCGGTCCGCGGTGATCAATGCGGTCTACCAGGTCACCAACATGCGCTCCCACACCCTGCAGTAAGCGCCGACCCCCGCCCTGTCACGACCGGGCGGGGGATCCGCGTAGCACTGCGGCGGTGGGCGTGGCCGACTCGGTCGCGCGGATGGAATTCGAGTAGATCCCGGATGGGTACCAGTGGTTTCTACTCATGTTCGGTTGCGCTCGGGAAATCAGCATTGGAGACATGACTACATCTATCGATCCCGCGCTGATTTCGCGGTTGTCCGGTGAGTTCGCCGCGTTGGGAACGCAGATGGGCGTCCTCGGCCGAGATCTGGATTTGTTACGAGCGCAGGTCGTCGCCGATTCCGTGGCGGCATCGGCGGTTTCGCCGGAGTCGACCGGCTTCTCGGTGCGCGCAGAGATGGGTTCGGCAGTCGCGGGGCCCGGTGTTCCGGTTGTGCCTGCAGGGGGTGCGGTGCCGCAGCAGCCAGCTCCTGACGGTATTCCGGGCGCTCCCGCCGTGCCTGCGGCAGGTGCGGTGCGGGGGGTGCCCGCCGCTTGGGCGGTGCCGGGCGCACCGACGGCGGGTGCGGTGCCGTCGGCACCAGTTCCCGGCGGGGTGGGGCGCATTCCGATGCCGCCGACCGCGGGGTGGGCGCGGCCGGTGCCTGGGTATGGCGCGCCGGGCGGTGTTGGGATGTCCGGATGGGCGGCGGGGCCGGGTGGAGTGCCGGGGGCTTCGGGTATGCCCGGCGGGTTTGTGCCGCCAGGACCGCGTGGACCGGGCGGTGGGGCGGTTCCGCCGCGGCCGCCGGGGTGGGGTGGGGCGCGTGCGCCGAAGACGCCGTGGTGGCAGCAGGAGGGGATGATCAGTCGGATGCTGGCGGTGGCCGGGGTGGGGGTGACGCTGATCGGGGTGGTGATGCTGTTGGTGCTCGCCGCGCAGGCCGGGTTCTTCGGGCCGGTACCGAGAGTTGTTGCCGGGGCGGTGTTCTCGGCGACGCTGGTGGGCGTTGGGGCGCGGGTGTTCGGGCGGGCCGGTGGTCGGGTCGGTGGAATTTCGTTGGCTGCCACCGGTATCGCCGGGGCGTATCTGGATGTGGTCGCGGTGACGGCGATCTACGAGTGGTTGCATCCGGTGGTCGGGCTCGCGGTGGCGCTCGGTGTTGCGGCGGGAGGGGTCGGGTTGGCGATGCGGTGGCAGTCGCAGCCGCTCGCGGTGCTCGTTGTCGCGGGCGCGGCGTTGTTGTCGCCGTTCGTCACTTCGGAACTGGTGCTGCTCGCATTCCTGATCGTTTTGCAGTTGACCTGTGTTCCGGTCCAATTGGTCCGTGATTGGCCGTTCCTGCATGTGGTGCGCACGGTGCCCGCGACCTTGGCGACCTTGCTCGCCATTGCTGTCGCCGTCGTCGACGATCCGGCGCAGGATCGGGTGTACTGGCTGCTCACCGCTGCGGTGGCGATGGTGGCGATCGGGTTGGTCGGCGGTGTTCTGGTGGTGCGCAGGCGATCCGGCGATATCGTCGCCGCGCTGAGCTTCGCGCTCTCGACGGTTCCGCTCTTGGCCGCCCCCGCGATGTTCGAGCGGCACACGGCCGCCTTGGTCGCGGCCGTTTATGCGGCAGTCCTGTTGGCCGTGGCGGCATTGCATATGGTGCCGAAATTGCGTGAGCTGGTGCAGATTCCGGGTTCGATCGCATTCGTCGCAGCGATCGCCGGTTCGTTCGCGCTGCTCGAAGCGGGTGTCGGCGTGACGCGAGTGCAGACCCTGCCCATCGCACTGTTCCTGGTGGCGCTGTGCTACCTCGGGTTGGCCGGACAGCTGCGCTCCCGCATTACCGCCGCCATCGGCGCGGCATTCACGCTGGCCGGCTCGGTAGCATACTTCACCACCGTGACTCCGGAAGTGCTTGCAGGACAAAGGCTCGCGCAACTGCATCTGAGTCTCGCCACCGCTCTGGGCGCCGTCCTCGCGCTCGCGGTCATCGTTGTGGGCCTCTGGTGCGCCCGGCGACTCCCCGGCATGACGAAGGGCGGAACCGACGAGTCGACGCTGTTCGTTGTAGCGAGCATCGCGGGCCTGTATGCGCTAACCGCCGCAGCGGTCTCGATCGGCATCGCGACCGGCAGCGCCGACGGTTTCATCATCGGCCACAGCGCCGCCACCATCCTGTGGATGGCCGCCGCCACGGCCGCGCTGTTCTTCGGCCTGCGCAACCTGTCTCGCTCGGCCGCGGTCGCCAAACTGGCACTCGGCTCCGGACTGCTCGTCACCGCAGCCGCCCTGGCCAAACTGTTCCTCTTCGATCTCGCCACCCTCGACGGCCTGGTCCGGGTGGCAGCCTTCCTGGTGGTCGGCGTCCTCCTGCTCCTGGCGGGGACCCGCTACGCCCGAGCCTTCGCCGAAGCCGGTGCCACAAAACCGGATTCAGTAGAACGCTGAAACAACTGCGGTACTGGTTGTCCGCCCGCTCACAGCCGTGCCCGCCTACGTGAGCGTCTTCGCCGCCTTCGCACCGATCTGCTGATGGCGGAGTCCCTATCGCGACGCTCGCGAACCCAGTGGACCAGACCTGACAGGCACCATCTGGCGATGCCACCAACGCTGCTCGACGAACAAGACGGACGCCGGGTCTTCCTCCGAGCCTCTTGCCTAGTCGCTGCCGAAAGGCGCAGCCGCGCAACGCGTTACTCGCGATCGCGCCGCCGCAGCAACTCGTTCACGCTGACTGTCCGTCCGTCCGCGCTGTGATGCCGACCTTCGTCGGGCTGGCCGATGCGGCGACGGTTGGACCGCAACTCGGCCATCCAGTTTTCGATGCTGCTCCGGTTCTCGTCCGAGGCATCGTCATTCGACGGGGCGGGCTGTTCCGAGACCGTGTGGTAAGTCGGATGGTCCGAAGCCGGGATCGGCGTCTGGTGAACCGGTGGCGGGGGAGGCGTCGGTGTGGGCGCAGGCGCAGGCGGAATCGGACGAGTCGGTTCGGACGCTCCCGAAATCGTCGGAATCGGCCGTGGCCGAATGGGCTCGGGTGCGGGCGGCGCCGACTGGCCGAGCGGCGCGGCGGGCGACCCATGCGCAGGCGGCAACCCCGGCGCGGGCGGCAACCCCGGCGCAGCCGATGCGTGTCCGGATGGCGGCACGGGCGGCCCAGGCGGTGGCGTATGCAGCGGCGAATTCGCCCGCGGCCGAGTCGGATCGTGCGGCGCGACAACGGGCCGCGGCGGCACCGGTGGTTCGGGCGGGAGCTTCGCGAAATGCTGCGTCGGCGCCTCCGCCTCGATCTCCTCGACCGTGCGCGGCCGCCGCGGTGACCGCGTCCGAGTACTGGCGTTATCGGTGAGCGCGGGCATCTGCATCGTCACCGGATCGGTGATCGGCGTGGTCTTCACCAGGTCGACGACCTCGCCCCCGCCGGGACGTTCGTCGTCCAGAATCGGCTCGCCGAGCCCGACCTTCTGCTGCACCTTCTTCATCCACGCCGGCGCCCACCAGCAGTCGTCGCCGAGCAGCTTCATGGTGGCAGGGACGAGCAGCATGCGCAGGATCGTCGCGTCGATGAACAGCGCCGCGATCATGCCGTAGGCCAGATACTGCATCATGACCAGATCGGAGAATGCGAACGCGCCGGTCACCACGAGCAGGATGAGCGCGGCGGCGGTGATGATGCGACCGGTCTGCGCGGTACCGATGCGCACCGCCTCGGTCGTCGAAGCTCCCTGCGTGCGCGCTTCGACCATGCGCGACAACAGGAATACCTCGTAGTCGGTCGAAAGACCGTAGATAACCGCGATGATCAGCACCAATACCGGTGACATGATCGGCTGTGGAGTGAAGTTCAGCAGGCCCGCGGCGTGCCCGTCGACGAAGATCCACGTCAAAATGCCGAGCGTGGAACCCAATCCGAGCGCGCTCATCAACGCGGCCTTGATGGGCAGCACCAGCGAGCCGAAGGTGAGGAACATCAGCAGCGTGGTCACGAACAGGACCAGCGCGATCATCCACGGCATCCGGTGCAGCAGTGCGTCGATGCTGTCCTTCTGGATCGCGGGCTGTCCGCCGACATACATCTGCACGTCGTCCGGGATTTCGAGGGAGCGCAGATAGTCGATGGTCGGATCCGGATTCTCCGAATCCGCCAGTGTCGCGCTGGTGCGGAACACTTCCTTGTCCGTGTTGGACTGAGCGGGCACGTCGAAGGTGCCGTTCAAGCCGGGCGCCTGCTTGGCCGCGGTCCACACCTTGCCGACGTCACTGCTGTTACCGGAGACGAAAACCAGCTGGATCGGATCGGATTTGCGTAGCGGGAAGATCGAGTCGAACTTCGCCTGCGCGAGCCGGGTCGCGTTATCCGGCGGCAGATACCGCTCGTTGATACCGCCGAAGGCCAGATTCCTGACCGGAATGATCAGCAGCAGCAACAGGATGCAGATCGGGATCGCGATCTTGAGCGGATGTTGCATCACCCAGCGGGTCGACTTGCCCCAGAAGCCGTTCTCGACTTCCTCCGCGGTCTTGGTCTTGCGGAATCGCTTGAGCCCGAGCAAATCCACCCGCGACCCGAGAATGCTGAGCATCGCGGGCAGGATGGTGATGGCGGTCAGCGCGGCCAGCGAGACGGTCGCGATGGAGCCGTAGGCGATCGATTTCAGGAAGCCCTGCGGGAACAGCAGCATGCCGCCGAGGCTGGCGATGATCATGGTTGCGGAGAACACGACGGTGCGACCCGAGGTCATCACCGAACGGCGCACGGCCGCCCGGGTGTCGTAGCCCTCGGCGAGTTCCTCACGGAATCGACTCACGATGAACAGGCCGTAGTCGATGGCCAGACCGAGACCGATCATCGAAACGACCGGCGAGACAAACGAGTTGACCTCGGTGAACTGGGTGACGAAACGCACGATGCCCCAGGCGCCGATCACCGTCAGACCGCCGACGATCAGTGGCAGTGCCGCCGCGACCACACCGCCGAAGATGAAGAACAGCAGCACCGCGACCGCGGGGATGGCCAGGATCTCCATCCGCTTCTGGTCGGCGGCCATGGTGTCGTTCAGCGTGCCCGCCACCGCCTGCAGGCCCGCGACCTGCACATCGACGCCCGGAATGGCGAAGGCATCCTTCACTTTCCGGAAGTTGCGCACCATATCGGTGTCGTTATTGCCCTGGATGGCGACCGAGGCGAAGGTGTACTTCTTATCCTTCGAACCGAATGTCAACGGTGACGCCGGACCGGTTTCGGTCTGCCAGTAGGCGCCGTTGATCTTGGAGATCTCATCCGGATGTTCGCGCGGCAGCGAATTGAGGCTGTCGACGATCTGCTGCCGGAATTCGGGATTATCGATCGTCTTACCGTCCGGTGCGGTGTAGAGCACGATCACATCGCTGTTGTGATCACGCCCGAACGCCTCGTCGGACAACTTGGCCGCCTTGGCCGACTGCGACGTGGGATCGTCCCACCCGCTGGAGCTGAGATGGTCTTCCAGGCCCAGGCCGTAACCGCCGAGTGCCAAGAGCGCGGCCGCGACCATGCCGATGACGGCGAAGCGCAGCCGATAGACCAGATCGCCCCAGCGTGTGAACACTAAGCGACTCCTTGGGCAGGGCGAGAGGTGAGCAGCGCCGACAGCGGCCGGAACGGCTGCAGCCAGGCTCCCTCATCGGGCAGCGAGTCGAGGCTGACCCTGGGCAGCGGTTCACGGAACACGCCCGGGATGTCCTCGAGATCTACGAACTCGAGGGTATCGGATGTTACGGCCCAACTCGCATGCTCACGGAAGCCGAGTATCTGAACGGGGATTCCGTTGGCGGCCAATCGTTCGAGCGGTTCGCGAAATGCCTGGCCATCGGCGGAGGCGACCATGATGCCCGCCAGCCCGGCACCGCGGCTGCGTAGCTCGATGTGCGCGAGCATGTCCGCGTCGACATCGGAGTCCTCATCGATCTTGGGCTTGGCGAAGACCGCGTAGCCGACATTGCGCAGCGCCTCCACCCACGGCCGCACCACATCGGCGGTGCCCGGCGCGATATTGGTGAAGACGGTCGCCTCCGGTTCGACCCGGGTCACGCTGCCCACCGATAGTTCGGCGGTGCGCGCGAGCAGCCAGCGGCCGAGCGCGTCGAAGCGCGGTCGATAGGCGGCGGTCGGGCGGCCGCCGAGGATCGCGCCCAGTCCCATGTCGAGGTTCGGGGCGTCCCAGACCAATAGCACCCGACGCACATCGGGCGTAACCGCGCCGATCACCTCGGATCCGGTTCCGTGCACCTCCCCGGCAACATCCACGACCTCATGGGCCATCTCACCGACACTCATCATCCGATCTTCCCCCATATGAACTCGTTGATGGCGCTTCCGGCGCGATGTGCCTTGCCCTCGAATTTCGTGACGGGCCTTTCGAAGCCGATCGGTGCGCTGTCGCGATGCTCGGCGCTGACCCCGCCCGTTGCCTCGTTCAAGCCGATCAGCTGCGGTTCTGCGGCGCCGACCGCCGCGATGAATTCGGCGTAGTCGGCGTGGTCGGTCGCGACGTGCAACACACCGCCGGGCCGCAGGCGATTGGCGATCAATGCGAATGTCGCGGGCTGCAACAGCCGGCGTTTATGGTGTCGCGCCTTCGGCCACGGGTCGGGAAAGAAGACTCGAACGCCCGTGAGCGACTGCTCAGCAATCATGTTTTCCAACACATCCACAGCGTCACCGCGCAGCAGTCGAATGTTGTCGATCTGCTCGCGCTCGATGCGCTGCACCAGTTGCGCCAGACCGGGCTGATAGACCTCGATGCCGATGAGATTCAGATCCGGTTCGGCCTGTGCCATCGCGGCGGTGGCGGTGCCTGTCCCACAACCGATCTCGATGACGAGCGGGGCCTCGCGGCCGAACCAGGCGGTGGCATCGAGTGGTTCGTCGGCCACCTCGCGACCGATCTTGGGCCAGGTGCGATCCCAGGATTGCTGTTGGGTCGCGGTGAGTGCGCCCCGGCGCGAGCGGAAGCTCGTCACGCGGGGGTACAGGCGAGAGCCCGAGCCCTTTCGGGATCCACCGTCCGCCGGAGCCGGAGCTGTGGACGGCGGTCCGGGAACTGACTCGGCAGTATGGTTCGCGGCGTCGTTCACGCGCTCCATTGTCCAGCATCGCAGGATGCGGGCAGCAAGCGGTCGTAGCGGATCGCTTGCGGGTCACCTGAGGCGAACGGTTATGCGGCGCGTACGCGGGGGATTCGAGCGGCGGGCTCGGTCTCCTGACGCAGCGGCTTGCCCAGCGCCACCTTGACCGCGGTGCCGAGCATCTCCCACAGTCCGCGCACACCCGTGGGCGAGGCGGCGACCGACCACACCGTGCTGTCGCCGACTTCGCGCACCGGTTTTCCCGCGAGCCGATCGCTCAGCCAATCCAGGCTGATCGGCGTGGCCAGCGGAAGCAGGGAGAAGTGCTCGCTGAGCCGGTCGCGCACATAGGTGACCTGTGCGCCGCCGCGGCGATACCGCTCGACCTGGCCGTCGACGCCGTCCATATGGATGATCTGATCGTGCACCGGCTGCAACACCAGCAGCGGGCAGGTCGGGATGGAGTGACCGAGCCGCAGGTCGTCGAGCATGGCCTGCATATCGGGCGCGGCGAGCACCTCGGCGAGCGGACGGCTCAGATGGTGGCCGACATCTCTTTTGACGAGCCCGAGAACCGCCGCGAACGGTGTCGACCGTTCGGCGCGTTCGATGAGTCGCAGACCCTCGGCATCGCAATCGCTGTCGAATACCTCGGCCAGTGCCGGGTAGAGCCTGCGTAGCGCCGCGATCACGATCGTGGGCAGCCCGGCGTAATGCCCGCCGTTGAGTCGGGTGAATACCTGGCCGGGATCGCCGACCGGCGCGCCCAGTACCGCGCCGACGATATCGAGCTCCGGAGCGTAGGTCGGCGCCATCTCGACCAACCACGAACTGGCCATACCGCCGCCGGAATAACCCCAGACCGCGATCCGGGTATCGGGGCGCAGGCCCAGCGGCGCGAAGCGCAGCGCCGCGCGGATCCCGTCGAGTCCGCGGTAACCGGGCTCGCGCGGCGCGCCGAAATTCCCGTGCGGGCCCTCGTGATCGGCGATGCTCACCGCCCAGCCCCGGCGCAGCGCGTTGGCCACCAGCATCCATTCGAGTTGGGTGACCGAGCCGAGTGCGTGGGAACCGCGACGCAGTGCGTAGGAGGGGGAACATCGCTCGGTGACCGCGTCCATGGCGGTCTGGAAGGCCAGCAGCGGGCGGTCTTCGTTCGGGTCGGCGTCGAGCGGCAGCAGCACCGTGGTGACCGCCGCTTCCGGGGCGCCGTGCATGTCACAGCTGCGGTAGAGCAGCTGCCAGGCCGAGACCTGCTGCGGTACGAGACCGAACAGTGCGAGTTCGACGCGACGGCTGCGCAGGATGGTCCCGGCCGGCCGGGCCGCGAAACCCTTCGGTGGACGGAGGAATGGATCGCTACTGGGTAGCAGCGGCTTCCGATCGCCGGACGCGTCCGGCTCGACACCGATGACATCGACGGTCACGGCAACCTCCTCATCGAGACCAGCGGAACGGATTCCGCCTGGTCGGCTGCCGCGTTCGAAAAACGAAGCTGCGCACCGACTATGGTGCCGACCATCCCGCCAGATTAAGTGACCATGGCATCTGTGGGAACCCCGAGGTAGGGGGCTTGCCCCCGCACTAGACTGCGCGCATGAGCAGACCGACTGTGTTCATCACCGGCGCGGCGGCGGGGATCGGCCGGGCCACGGCCCTACTTTTCGCAGCACAGGGGTATCACGTCGGTGCATACGATATCGATGAGGTGGGGCTGACCAGGCTCGCGGCCGATATCCACGCCGCCGACGGCAGTGTGCGCACCGGGGTGCTGGATGTGACGAACGACACTCACTGGACCGAGCGTCTCGCGGAGTTCAACGGTGACGAGAACCGGCTCGACATCCTCGTCAACAATGCGGGCATCCTGCGCGCGGGTTCGTTCGAATCGATCGATCTGGCCACACACCAGACAATCATCGAGGTCAATCTCGGCGGGGTCATAGCGGGTACGCATGCCGCGTTCAGCTATCTGCGCGATACGCCCGGTGCTCAGGTGGTGAATCTGTGCTCGGCGTCGGCGATCTACGGTCAACCCGAACTCGCCAGCTACGGTGCGACCAAGTCCGCGGTCAAAAACCTCACCGAGGCACTGGATCTCGAATGGGAGCGCCACGATATCCGAGTGATCGCGGTGTGGCCGCTGTTCGTGGCCACCGCGATGGTGGACGGAGTCGAAACCGGTACGACCAAATCGCTCGGCGTGCGTCTGACCGCCGAGGATGTCGCGCACGGGATCTGGGACGCGACCCGCAAGCGCGGGCGGCTGCCGCGGGTGCACTACGAAATCGGCGCGCAGGCAAAGGTACTGGCGGCCGCCGCGAAATACGCGCCGAACTGGGCCGTGCGGACCGCGAACAAATACTTCAGCGGCAGCTGACCCCTTCGAGCGGCCTGCAAGCGGTCGCTATGGCCCGTCCGCCCGGTATGTCTGCAAGAATGGCGCACCGAAAAGGGGGTGCGAAGCTTTGCCGACAGCTACCGAATCCGACGGGCCCCGGATCAGACCGGGCGGACCCGCACGGGAACTGGACCAACTCGACCACCTGCTCGCGACGCTGCGCTCGGGTGCCGATCCGCGGATCGTGGGCCAGGTGGGGACCGCCATCGCGCGGTGGCGTCGGCCGCCGCGCATTCAGGTGACCGGGCGGGCGCATACCGGGCGGACCACCGTGCTGCACGCGCTGGCATTGATGTCGGCGGTGGAGACGGCGCCGATCGACGAACCGGGCGTCGCCGATCCCGAACTCGACGCCGACATCATCGTCTACGTGCTCTCCGGTGCGCCACAGCCCGCGGACCGGCGGATTCTGTCGGACCTGCCGCCGGAGCGCACGGTCGCGGTGCTGAACAAGGCCGATGCCATCGGATCCAGGTGGGGTGATGCGGTCGCCGCCGCCGAGCAGTACAGCGGCGGACTCGGGACGGTCACGCTGCCGGTGGTCGCCTCGCTGGCCGTGCGCACCAGGGCCGGTGCGGTGAGCGAGGCCGATATGGCCACGCTGCGTCGCCTGGCCGAAACCGCGGATCCGGCGCTCACGCTTTCGCCCGACCTGTTCGTCGCGGCATCGGCCGGACCGGATGTCGCCGAGCGCGAAGAACTGCTGCAGCGTTGGGATCTGTACGGCGTGACCTGCGCGCTGTCGGCGTTGCGGCAAGACCCCGAACTGGGTCCGCACGCACTGCTGCAGATCATGCACGCGGCCAGCGGTATCGATCCGCTGCACCGCTTATTGCACCGCCGCTATGAACAGGTCTGCGCACTGCGCGGCGGCGAACTCCTCGACGAACTGGCCCGTCTCGCCGCCCGCGCCGTCCCGGCCGACGGCGCGAACGCACGGGACGTGCTGGAGGACTACCTCTTCGGCGACGATGCCCTCTGGCTCGGCCTCTGCGCGGGCCTCGCCTACCCGCAGGTCGCCCACCTGGCCGCCGGATATCGCGCACCCGCGCCGTCCGATGCCGATGACGCCCTGGCCCGCGCCGCCCGCTGGCGCGCGGTGGTCTCCAGCGATATGTCCCCTGCGGCTCGCCGCGCCGCCCTCCGCGTGCACAACGGCTACATCCGGCTATGGGAACGGATGAGCAGTGCCGGACTCTGAACAGCCGAGTTCCGGGGGCATGGAGCCGTCGGCCTCGGGTGCGCCCGAGCGTGATGAATCCGCCACTGCTCCACGCCGATCCGCACCCGAGCAGGGCTCGCTGACTCCAGAGGTCGAGGCGGTCATCGCGCGGTGGAATCCACAGGGGACCGCGCTGTTGCGCGCGGTGCGGGGGACGGGGGTGGTGGCGTCGGCGGTGTCGCTGATCGGGCCCGATGACGCCAATACGAGCCTGTTGCGCACCGAACTGGCTCGGTTCGAGCCGCGGATCCCGCTCTCGGATCCGGTGCCCGATGCGAGCGCGGCGGTGGAGACCACGTCGCCGTCGGGTAATGCGCCGTCGGCGGTCGCGCTCATGCTGTTGGACGCGGGTAGCGCCCTCGGCGCGGACACTGTGCACGTGGTGCAGCGCTTGCGCGCCGACGGCACCCGGGTCCTGCTCGCCATGAACGGTATCCACGCCTATCAGGACTGGCGCGCGGTGCAGGCGCACAACCTCGAACTGCTCGCCGCCCAGGGCATCGACGATCTGGAGATCGTGCCGGTATCGGCGCGGCTCGCGGTGGCGGGCCGATCGGCTGGCGATGCGGGTCTGCTCGATCGCTCCGGACTCGGCGCGCTGCATGCGGAACTCGCGGCGGCCACGGCCGGCGCCGAATCCGACGACCGGGTCGCCGCGGTCACCACGCGCGTGTTGACCGATACCCGCCGACGGGTCGCCGAACAGGTTTCGGTGCTGCGCTCCGGCGCGGAACCGATCCAGTGGCGCGAGGAACGCGCCGTGCTGCTCGCCGGACGTGACGGCGGCCGCGCCACCGCCATGTCCACCCTGCGCAGCCAGCTGCATCTGGCCAGGGTCGATCTGATGACCGAAGTCGGGGCCCGGGTCCGCGCGCTGCACGCCGCCGCCCGGGGCGAACTCGACCGTTTGCGCCGCGCCGAATTCGGCGGCTACCCCGAACGCCTACAGCAGGCGGTCAACGAACTGACCAACGTCGTGGACGGCACCATCGACCAGCGGCTGTCCGAGCTCACCGACCGAGTCGGCGCAGCACCGGAACACGACCGCGGCATGCCACCGCGGTGGCGCGATCCGGCCCCGCGTGTCGGTCCGGATCCGGAGCCGCGGCACCGAGGTGTCGAAGATCACCTCATGATCGCGCTGGGTGCGTCCGCTGGGGTCGGCATCGGCCGCCTACTGGTCGCCCCGTTCTCCCTCGTGCAAGCCCTCAATTTCGCGGTCCTGCCCGTGACGCTGCTGCTCGGAGCGGGTGCGGCGGCCTGGGTGGTGCGGGCCCGCGGCCAGGTCGCCGACCGTGCCCACCTCCGTCAATGGGTCTCGGACGCGCTGGTCAATGTGAAGGCCCATTTGGAGCAGCGGGTCGCCACCGCGCTGGTGGAATCGGAGACCGCGCTATCGGACCGCGTCATGCGCGCGAGCACCGAGCGAATCGTCGAAATCGACCGTCAGGTGGCCGAATTGGAGGCCAGACTGCGCCGTGCCGCGGCCGAGCAACCGGGACAGCTCGCCGCCTGCGAACGCGATATCGCCATACTCGACCGATATCGGACTTCTTTTGACTAGGTAACTTAGTGGGTACTCCTGGGGAACCCGATTCCGTACTGGTCGTCACATCGCGTTAACCTCTTAAGCAGGAACCTGGGCGTCCGCTTCGTCCTTGTACGCGGTCCAGCCATGACGCGCTTTCGACTGGTCGTAGCGGGTGCCTTCCCGCCAACGGTGGCGCTCGGTGTGTTCGCGCTGGTCATGGGTCAGTCCAGGCGGAAACACCTTGAACCGCCCATCTCAGGAGAGTTTTCATGACCTCAGCGACCATTCCTGGTCTTCGCGATTCCGACGGCAAGCAGCCGACCGAGCACAGCGAACTACTCGCCTGGGTACAGGACGTCGCAGAACTCACTCAGCCAGAGCGAGTGGTCTGGGCGGACGGTTCCGACGAAGAGTGGGATCGGCTGACCGCTCAGCTCGTTGCGGCGGGCACCTTCCAGAAGCTCAACGAGGACAAGAAGCCGAACTCGTTCCTCGCCCTCTCCGACCCCTCCGATGTGGCGCGGGTCGAATCCCGCACCTACATCTGTTCGAAGACCGAGGCCGACGCGGGCCCCACCAACAACTGGGTCGACCCCACCGAGATGCGCGCCACCATGACCGAGCTGTACCGCGGCTCGATGAAGGGCCGCACCATGTACGTGGTGCCGTTCTGCATGGGCCCGCTCGGCGCCGAGGACCCCAAGCTGGGCGTGGAGCTCACCGACTCCGAATACGTCGTGGTCTCGATGCGCGTGATGACCCGGATGGGCACCGCCGCGCTGGAGAAGCTCGGCACCGACAAGCCGTTCGTGAAGGCCCTGCACTCCGTCGGCGCCCCGCTGGCCGACGGCCAGGCCGATGTGCCGTGGCCGTGCAACGACACCAAGTACATCACCCATTTCCCCGAGGATCGCGAGATCTGGAGCTACGGCTCCGGCTACGGCGGCAATGCGCTGCTCGGCAAGAAGTGCTACTCGCTACGCATCGCCTCGGCCATGGCCCACGACGAGGGCTGGCTGGCCGAGCACATGCTGATCCTCAAGCTGATCTCCCCCGAGGACAAGGCGTACTACATCGCCGCGGCGTTCCCGAGCGCCTGCGGTAAGACCAACCTCGCGATGATCCAGCCGACGATTCCCGGCTGGCGCGCGGAGACCCTGGGCGACGACATCGCCTGGATGCGGTTCGGCAAGGACGGCCGCCTGTACGCGGTGAATCCGGAGTTCGGATTCTTCGGCGTCGCGCCGGGCACCAACTACAGCTCCAACCCCAATGCCATGGCCACCATGGAGGCGGGCAACACCGTCTACACCAACGTCGCGCTGACCGATCACAACGACGTGTGGTGGGAGGGCCTGGAGGGCGAGCCCGATCACCTGATCGACTGGAAGGGCAACGACTGGTACCTGCGGGAGACCGAAACCCTTGCCGCGCACCCGAACTCCCGGTACTGCACGCCGATGTCGCAGTGCCCGATCCTGGCCCCCGAATGGGACGACCCGCAGGGTGTGCCGATCTCGGCCATTCTGTTCGGCGGCCGCCGCAAGACCACGGTTCCGCTGGTGACCGAATCCTTCGACTGGCAGCACGGCGTCTTCATGGGCGCGACCCTGTCGTCCGAGCAGACCGCCGCCGCCGAGGGCAAGGTCGGCACCGTGCGCCGCGACCCGATGGCGATGCTGCCGTTCATCGGCTACCACGTCGGTGACTACCTGAACCACTGGATCAATGTCGGCAAGAACGCCGATGCGAACAAGCTGCCGAAGATCTTCTACGTCAACTGGTTCCGTCGCGGTGGCGACGGCCGCTTCCTGTGGCCCGGATTCGGTGAGAACTCCCGCGTGCTGGAGTGGATCGTCGGCCGCATCGAGGGTTCGGCGCAGGCCGAGCCCACCGCGATCGGCAATGTGCCCACCGCCGCCCAGATGGACCTCGAGGGTCTGAATGTCGACCCGGTCGATGTCGACGAGGCACTCGCCGTCGATGCCGACGAATGGCGCAAGGAGATCCCGCTCATCGAGGAGTGGTTCGAATTCGTCGGCGACAAGCTGCCCTCCGGCGTGCGCGACGAGTTCGAGGCGCTGAAGGAGCGCTTGGGCTCTGTCTAATTGCAGCGCCTGCGGCGCTGCGTGTTCGCGGCCCCCTGGTGTCTCGCTTCCGAGCGGCCGAGACTCGCGACTTCGTCGCATGCGCTTCGGCCACTCGGATGCGAGACGGGCCGCGAACGTCGCTCGTAAGACTCGCTCCGTTGTGGCTGAGTAATCGCCGAAACTGGACACCGCCCGCACTGTCTCGCGACGGTGCGGGCGGTTTCGTTTGTGGCTATGCGCCGTCCGGCATGTCAGCGTGTCGCCTCCAGATGAGGGTGGCGGTGGGCGACAGGCGGTTCGCATCCGAGCGGCCGAGACTCGCGACTTCGTCGCATGCGCTTCGGCCACTCGGATGCGAGACGGGCCGCGAACGTCGCTCGTAAGACTCGCTCCGTTGTGGCTGAGTAATCGCCGAAACTGGACACGCCCGCACTGTCTCGCGATGGTGCGGGCGGTTTCGTTTGTGGCGGAGTGCTATTCGGAGAACGGGGCGCGGGCGATCAGTTGACGGAAGCCCGCGGTTCGTATGAGCCATCGGGCGCGGCCGTCGGGCACCGCGGCCGCCTCGTTCGTAAACGCTTCGGTCACGTGCTGTTTGAAGTTGTGCCGTGGATGACGACGCAGCAGTTCCTCGACCCAGCGCGGGTCGAGATCGGACATTCGTGCCCCGAACACGTCCACGGCCGCGCCGGCGGAAACGAGGCCGAGATCGTCGACGTTGTCGGCCACCCCGATGGTGAGATGTGCGGCGATCGCGGCGCCGACCGTCTCCGCCTGCTCCGGTGTCGCACCTGCGCCGAGGACGAATCCGACGGCGCGCTCGGCCCCGGTCACCGCGAAACACCTTCCGGGCGTTGGATGTTCGAGCTGCAAATCGTGCAGTAGGCAGGAGACGTAGGCCAGCTCGTCGTCGTATTTCGTGCCGTCGAATTCAGCGAGCGCGCGCCCGAAGAAATAACTCCGATATGAGTGCTCCAACACGTGCACCGAAAGGCATTCCCGCGCTTCCTCTTCCGCGGCCTTGGCCAGCTTCGAATCGGGCAGTCGGAGTTCCGCGAAATCCACCCGCCCGCTCCCGCCTCTCCCGAGTGCCAACGCGGCCTGCCCGGCAACGAGCCGGGGCGCGCCCACAACAAGCTTGGCAGTCAGCTGCCTCCGCTGACCACTGGAAAGCGCCCCACCGGTACGCCTCGCCCATTCCCAATCCATCCCCACCGGCGCACCCACATCGCTCTCCTTCTCCTCGAACACGTCTCGCTCTCAGTGAAGCCCCCCAGCCCCCCACCGACGAGTGGCGCAAACGCCAGTAACCCTCGGATTCCCGCCAACATCACCAGCCAAGGGTTCGCACTGGCCAGGCGATCACGTGGAAACAGCGGCGGCAAAACGCCCGAGAAGCCGCCGCCGTCAGTTCCATCTGATCTTGATAGGTCAGCGGAAGTCGAGAGCGTGATCTTGTGCCCACTGGGCGAAGGTGTGGGCGGGGCGGCCGGTGATGTCTTCGACGATCGTCGATACCTGCGGTGGTTCGGTGACGCCTGCCTGCCATCCGGCCAGGACGGCCTCGACGCCGATCTCCGGCATGGTCTTGCCCAGTTCCACGCGGGCCTGCTCGTCGGAAATCACCTCGAAGGCGATTTCACGATCGATGGCCACGCCGATCTGTCGCACCTGCTCGCGCAGGGTCAGTGACTCGGCGCCCCATACGGTGTAGGCCTGGCCGTGGTGACCGGGCTCGGTCAGCGCGGTCACGGGGAGTGCCGCCAGATCCTTCTCGTGGATGGGTGCGGTCCTGGCGTCGGGATACGGCATCCGGACGACGCCCTCGTCCCGGATGGAATGCTGCCACCACCAGAGGGCGTTCGTGGCGAACATGCCGGGACGGATGAAGGTCCAATTCAGATCGGACTTCTCGATGGCGGACTCGATGACGCTGTGCATCAAGGCAATTGGATTGCTCGACGCATTGCTCTGCACCACGGCGCCCGACGATAGGAACACCACGTGCCTTACTCCGGCAGCTTCGGCGGCTGCCACGAATCCGTCGATCCCCTCGGGCTTGGCGTAGAGGAAAACGCGCTGCGCGCCTTCGAGTGCGGCGGGCAGCGTTTCGGGCTGCTCGAGATCGGCTGCGACGACCTCCGCGCCCGGCGGGAAGCCTGCGGTGGCGGGTTCCCTGCTCGTCGAACGGACCTGTTCCCCTCTCGAAATCAGGCCCTCCACCACGTGGCGACCGACATTGCCTCTGGCTCCGAAAACAACTGTGACCATGGCGGCAGCGTAGGCGGCCGGGCTTACTCATGGTAAGGACATACCTTCAGGTAAGCTCCAGAAATGGCGGTACGTTCGCAGGTCGAGCCCACTACCTGGCAGGGCATGAGTGACGCATTCAACAGTGAGTGTCCGGCACGCGAGGTGCTCGACCACATTACGAGCCGCTGGGGCATGCTGATCCTGACCGCGCTGACCGACGGGCCGCTACGGTTCTCCGAGTTGCACGCCAAAATCGGTGGTATCAGCGAGAAGATGCTGTCGCAGACGTTGCGCACGCTCGGTCGCGACGGGCTGATCGCGCGCACCGTCGAGCCCACCACGCCACCGCGAGTCAGCTACGAACTCACCGAACTCGGCCATGGACTCACCGAATCGCTGCACCAGTTCCTCGGTTGGATCCGTCAGCACACGGTCGAGGTCATGGCCGCCCAGCGCCGCCACGATCGCCAGCGCCAGTAATCTCTCGGTGCGCGAAAGCCAGCGCCTATTGCGTTGGCCGAGGCGCCGGGGTATCTGATCGACAACTGCACGAGGCGGGTGCCGCACCCTCGCGGTGCGCAGCTGATGGCAGGGTTTCCCCCGGACGCTCGGATTCATGCCAAACTGAGGGCGTGCAGCAGGTAGTCGCGCTGGCGCTGGACGGCGTCATGACCTACGACCTGGCCTGCGCGGTCCAGGCATTCCGCCACGGGCCGGGCAAGGCCGGGGAGCCGGTGGGGTTCGAGATGCGGACCTGTGGAGTGCGGCCGGGTCCGGTGTGGACCCCGAACGGTTTCGAACTCCGGGTCGATGAGGGGCTCGAGGCGTTGGCGAGCGCCGACATCGTGGTGCTTCCGGGAATCGGGTTGCCCACGCTGCCGCCGGCCGAGGAGGTGCTCGATGCGCTGCGGGCCGCGTCGGAGCGCGGCGCGACCATGGTGAGCATTTGTGTCGGCGCGTTCATCCTGGCGCGGGCCGGACTCCTGGACGGGCGGCCCGCCACCACCCACTGGGCGTATTGCGATGAATTCGCCGCACTGTTCCCAACGGTAAAGCTCGACCCCGCCGCGCTTTACGTGGACGACGGTGACGTGCTCACCTCGGCGGGATTGTCCGCGGGAATGGACCTGTGTCTGCATATCGTGCGTCGAGAGCTGGGTGCGGGTGTAGCGGCCGATCTGGCCCGCTGGAATGTGACACCACCGCACCGCGAGGGCGGTCAGGCGCAATACATTCCGGATGCCTTGGGCGGCAATGACTTCCCGGGCGCGCTGGCCGCGACCATGGCCTGGGCGGCGGCGAATCCGGCTGCGGTGCCGGATGTTTCGGCGCTTGCCGGACATGCGCTGATGAGCGAACGCACATTCATCCGCCGATTCAAAGCCGAGGTGGGCACCACGCCGCGGCGCTGGTTGGAGGCGCAGCGCACCGTGCGTGCCAGAGAGTTGCTGGAGACTACCGAACTGCCCGTCGAAGTTGTTGCGGCACAGTCCGGATTCGGTAGCGTCACCGCGCTGCGGGTGCATCTGCGCGCGGCCACCGGTACGACGCCCGCCGGTTATCGCCGGTCGCTGCATCGCTAGCAAATCTCGTCGGCGAATGGGCGTACCAGGCGGTATTGATCGGTCGATGTTCTCGGATTGTCGGATCTGAAGCCGTCGGTGCGCTACGGTTGATTTGCCCGGACGTGCCTCGTATTAATAAGAGGCCTGTCCGGGAGGGGCTTATGCTACGCGTGTTTTCCGTCTCATGACCCGCCAGATCGATTGCCAATTATTAACTATGTGACTTAGATCGACTGAACTACTTCCCTTTCGACTCGCGAATCCGAGCCTTGCGGCCAGCGATGAGATCAACGCATGAGAGGTGGTTGGATGAATACGGCATCGCGAAGCGATTCCTCGAGGGGTGGCGGTCGGGTGACGGGT
The DNA here is from genome assembly GCF_050955745.1 of Nocardia sp. CA-120079. Taxonomy (NCBI): domain Bacteria; kingdom Bacillati; phylum Actinomycetota; class Actinomycetes; order Mycobacteriales; family Nocardiaceae; genus Nocardia; species Nocardia sp. CA-120079. Next base: position 9,294,064 of record NZ_CP192088.1, on the reverse strand, counting down.
GGGCCCGATCTGGAAATCGGCCCGCTGGCGGTGCCACAGATCGAGCCGGCGGCCGCGAGCACACCGCTGCGGCGCGCTGCCGGACGTTTGCAGGACGCGCTGCCATCGGGTTGGCAGGTCGAAATCGTCGACGCCGGTGCGCCGAGGATCGTCGACGCACCGGATCGTCAGCCGGTAGTCCGGGTGGTTATGCCGGGGGCTTGACTACCCAGTCCATCCCATCGGCATCAGCAGGGACTTCTGCTCGCAGAATGCGTCCAGACCCTCTGGTCCGTTCTCCCGGCCGAGGCCGGAGTTCTTGTAGCCGCCGAAGGGCGAACTGGGGTCGAATGCATACCAATTGATCGCGTAGGTTCCGGTACGCACCCGCGCCGCAATTTCCGCGCCGTGCTCGATATCGGCGGTCCAGACCGAGCCGGCCAGGCCGTATACGGAATCGTTTGCGATGGCCACCGCTTCGTCCTCGGTCTCGTATGGGATGACCGACAGGACCGGGCCGAAAATCTCCTCCTGCGCGATCGTCGACTTGTTGTCGACATCGGCGAAGATGGTCGGCTCGACGAACCAGCCGCGGTCCACATTTGCCGGGCGGCCGCCGCCGAGCACCAGTCGCGCGCCCTCCTCCTTGCCCTTGGCTATATAGCCCTCGACGCGGTCACGCTGACGTTCGGAGATCAGTGGGCCGAAGGTCGTCGCCGGATCGGTGGGATCGCCGGTTTTCAGCGTCTGCACGTGCTCGACCAGCGCCTCCAGGATCTCGTCGTAGCGGCTGCGCGGCGCGAGAATGCGGGTCTGCGCGACGCAACCCTGGCCGCTGTTCATCAGACCGGAGAAGGCGAGCACCGGGATATTGGCGATATCCATATCCGGCAGCAGGATTGCCGCTGATTTGCCGCCCAGCTCGAGCGAGACGCTTTTGAGCTGTCCGGTCGCAATGGCGCCGATCTTGCGACCGACCGCGGTGCTGCCGGTGAAGGTGACCTTGTCGACGCCCGGATGCGAGACCAGATATTCCGCGGCATCCGCCTCGGCGGGCAGGATCGACAGCACGCCCTCGGGCAGGCCCGCCTCGGTGAAGATTTCCCCGATCTTGTTGGCGGTCAACGGAGTCAGCGGCGCGGGCTTGAGCACCACCGTGCATCCGGCGAGCAATGCGGGCGCGAGCTTATTGGCCGCGAGAAACAGCGGGACATTCCAGGCCGTGACGGCCGCGACCACACCGCGCGGCTCCCGCGAGACCCGCGCGGTGCCGAACAGGCCGGTGCGGGTTTCGTTCCAGGGGAAGGACTCGGCCAGTCCGGCGTACGCGTCGAGCGTGGCCACCGCCGGAATCTGGTTGAGCGTCATGGCGATCATCTGCGGTGCGCCCATTTCCGCGGTGAGCGTGGCGAGCAGGTCCGCCGAACGCTCCTCGATCAGGCGTGCGGCGCGCGTGAGTACCTGGGCGCGCTCCGCGGGCGGTGTGGAGGGCCATGGACCGTTGTCGAAGGCGTGCCGGGCGGCGGCTACCGCGGCGTCGACGTCGGCGCGACCGACCACCGGGACGCTGCCCACCGGCTCGACCGTCGCGGGCGAGATGACCTGGAGGCGCTCGGTGGCGGCGGGCGCGGTCCAGCGGCCGCCGATGAACAGGCTGTCGTAATGCATGAGAACACGTTACAGTTTTGTGGTCCGATTGTCTGTAACGTGTTCCAGTTTGCCGTCTGGCCGACGGTCTGAACTGCGCGAATTCCAACCTGTCGGTTCGCTTTTCAGAGAACGCACTATTGCGTTCTGTTTCTGCACCGGTCATGCTGTAGCTACTGATCAGCTCGCTCGATTCATGAACCGATTACGCAATTGGGGAGTCAGAGTCATGGCGGTGCAAGTGATCGGTCGGTCGTTGATGACCAGCGACCAGACCGAGCATCAAGCTAAAAGTGTCGGCGCAGGTGGGTGGGTGGTTTCCTTCCTACCGGGCCGGACGCTGACCATCGAGCAGGCAACCGCCGCGATGCAGGCCGCCGAGGCGGTCGCCGTCGTCGGAATGCTGGCTGATCAGGTCGGTCTGACCACCCTGGAGACGGTCGGTTTGGCCATTCAGGAATCGCCATGGGCGGCCACGATCAACGCATGCGGGCGCAGGAGCTGGCGCCGGGGCTGGCTGGAGAAGTAGCGCTACGGCTTGCTGGCCACAACCACCAGATTGCTCACCAGTAACTCTCGCAACACGGGTACGCGAACCACCCACCAGGCCCAACGCGGGTGGTAGCGGGGGAAAATGATGCGCACATCTGCGGAAGTGCCTGCCGCCCAACGCAACCCGTCGGCGGCGCGGACCGCGAACAGCGACTTGCCGAAGCGGTTCTTCGGCTCCCGGCCGGTCTTGCGGCGGTATCGGCGCGCTGCGTACTCACCACCGAGGTAGTGCCACGGCCCTGTTTCGTGGCCGCCGAACGGGCCGTGCCAGACCGTGTACGACAGCAGTATCAAGCCGCCCGGACGGGTCACGCGGACCATTTCGTCGGCCATGACCCACGGCTGCGGCACATGCTCGGCGACATTCGACGAGAAGCAGATGTCGACGGCGTTATCGCGGAACGGCAGTGCCATACCGGACCCGCGGACCGCGCCCGCTACCGAGAGTCCGGCGGCGTGCATCTCCGATGGGTCGGGCTCGACGGGGATGTAGCGTGCACCGGTCTTGACGAATTCGTCGGCGAAGTAGCCGGGACCGCCGCCGACATCCAGGATGGTCGCGCCATCGAGGCTGTGTCCGGTGATATCTGTGTAGAAGTCGCCGAGCATCGCCGCGCTGTCGGCGGCCAGACCGCCGTAGAACAGTGCGGGATCGGTCTGCTCGAATCGGAAACTGCCGAGCAGTCGCAGCGACCGGAGCAAGGTCGCCCGCCGCGCGAACCGGGACACGGCTCGTGCGCGCCGTGGGGCATGGGCCGCCACGGCCTCGGCTGGCTCGGTTTCAGCAGTCGGCACGGCGCAGAGTCTCGCATAGTGCGGGCAATGCGCCGCAGTCCCGCCCGCCTGGGCTGGGAATTCTCGCGGCGTCGGTTGCTGTTCATGCGGTGCGCGATTGCTGGTAAGGGCGCGGTGGAGGCTGGTCGGGCAGGTGCGCGGGTTAGGGTGTACGGCGATATCCGTGACCTGCTGACCGAGAGAAGCTCCACCGTGCGCGAAGTCCTCCTGCTGTGCTGGCGTGACACCGGGCACCCGCAGGGCGGCGGCAGCGAACGATACCTGGAACAGGTCGGCGCGCAGCTCGCCGCGCGCGGGGTCAAGGTAACCCTGCGCACCGCGCGATATCCGGGCGCACCGAAGCGGGAGCGCATCGACGGCATCGATATCAGCCGGGCGGGCGGGCGGTTCTCGGTCTATCCGCGGGCGCTGGCCGCTATCACGCTCGGACGGCTCGGCATCGGGCCACTGCGAGGTCTGCGGCCCGATGCGGTGATCGATACGCAGAACGGGATCCCGTTCTTCGCGGGGGCGGCGGCGAAGGCACCGTCGGTGGTGCTGGTGCATCACGGGCATCGGGAGCAGTGGCCGGTCGCCGGACGGTTCGTCGGGCGGATCGGCTGGTGGATCGAATCGCGGCTCTCGCCGCGGGTGCATCGGCACAACCAATACCTGACCGTTTCGCTGCCCTCGGCCGAGGAACTTGCCACGCTGGGGGTGGACGGTTCCCGGATCGCGGTGGTGCGCAACGGCGCCGAACCCGTTCCAGTGGACGCGCCGACCGGCTGCGCGGAGACGCGCACCGAAGAGCCGCGCATCGTGGTGCTCTCGCGGTTGGTGCCGCACAAGCAGATCGAAGACGCGCTCGCGGTTGTCGCGCGACTACGGAGTCGGATTCCCGGCCTGCGACTCGATGTCATCGGCGACGGCTGGTGGGCGGACAACCTGAAGACCGACGCCCGCCACCTCGGCATAGCCGACGCGGTCACCTTCCACGGCCACGTCGACGAGCGGCGCAAACACGAATTGCTCGCGCGCGCTTGGGTGCACGTGCTGCCCTCCCGCAAGGAGGGCTGGGGCCTCGCGGTCATCGAGGCGGCGCAACACGGGGTACCGACGATCGGCTACCGCAGTTCACGCGGACTCACCGATTCCATTGTCGACGGGGTGACCGGGGTGCTCGTCGACGATGTGAGCCAGCTCTGCGAGTCCGTCGGTGAGCTCATCGATGACATGCAAGCGCGCGCTGTCATGGGGGAGAAGGCTCGCGCCCGTGCGCGTGAATTCTCTTGGGAGCAGACCGGGAACGGGGTGTACGCGGTGCTCGCGGCCGCGGCGCGCGGGGAGTACACCTCGGGGCTTATGCCGCCTGGGCCCTGATCCGGCCGCGGTCGTGCGACGAACTCGTCGGCGACGCGCAATGCGTGCGTGGGAGTCCGGATGACCATAAACCTGGGCGTGCGTGACCTCGATTCGCTCCGGAATCCATGTCTGAGTAATTCCGGCGATCCTGCTCGCTTCCGCTGTTGCCCAAACGCGTTGGTGCCGGCCGGCACAGCAGCCAGGTGGCGTTGATGTCGATGTCGTAGGCCAGCCGATCAGCATCCGGTCGTGAGTGCGCACCGCCGTGCTCGGTTGTGGCCCTACCCGCTCGGGTGCACATGCCGTCAGCGTTGGCGCAGTACGGCCGCTAGCAGCAGGCCGCCGACCACTAGGGCGGCCCAGAGGATGTGGGCGGCGTAGGCGATTGCACGGTGTGTGGACTGCGATTCCTTGAAATGGTCGGCGCTGTCGGGAACTCGGTACAGCGCCAGCTGGGAATCGGCGTAGACCTCGTCCAGCTGGGCGAGCGTGGTTTTCGACTCACCCACCGGTCCCGGCGTGGTGCGCTCGACGAGGACCCAGCCGACACCGAGCTCACCCAACCGCTGCGCCGAATCACCGTGCAGCAGTGCGCTTTGCACCTCCCTTGCCCGGGCGCCCTCACCGGCCACGGTCCGTCCGTGCACCGGAAGCTCACCGGTCTGCAATACATCGCGCGGCAGCATCCGGGGCGCCGGATCCAACACCGCCACCTTGCCGCTGTACGGAAATCTCCGAAACATCCCGCCGGGCAACACCGCAACATCCCCAGGTCCATCGATCCGCTCCGCAACCCGCTGCCAGCCGACCGGGTAGTGCACCGGCTTCAGCGCGCCACCGACGCCCCAAGCCAAATCGAACAGCGGCAGCACCAGCAGGGCGATGAATCCCGTTGCCGCCACAGCCATCCCGGGCGTCCGTGAGCCGACGGACGCCTTGGCCGCGAAGCGCGCTGCGACGGCTCGACACCCAGCGGCGGCGCACAGCGCATAGGCGGGCATGGCAAGCGCGACATACTTCTGCGTATCCCGCAGCAGTCCCGCGCCCGGTACATGAGCGACAAGCCACTCCATGCCGCTCATGCCCCACGATGTCGCTCCCAGTGCGGGCAGCACGACAGCGAAGGCCGCCAAGACCAGCAGCCCGCGACGAACTCGCACGGCGGCGCGGTCGGTGTCACCCGCGCAAGCGGCATGGGTTGCGCCGATTTCAGTGACGTCGGGCGGCGCCGAATCGGTGGCGGCGGTATCGGATTCGATGTCATCGGCGCGGCCCCGGATAGCGACCGTCTTGATCGCGGCGGTGCTGCGGATGCCGATGGCTACGAGCGCAAGGAGTAGGGCGGTGGCGATCAGGGCGAGGGGGGTGGTGCGAGAGCCGGGGACCGCGTCGGCGTTCCAGATTCCGCCGAGCCCGGCCAGCGCGCCGAGTGTGCCGAGGGCGGGTTCGGCGCGGGCGGCGAAGGCGGCGATTCCGGCCGGGTCGGAGGGTTCGGTCCCGGCACCCGACAAAGCCGCCGCCAACCAGGGACCGGACGCCGCCGACAGTAGAACCAGCGCCCCGAGCACATTTCGACGCCCAACCAGCACCACCGCGGTGCTGCCTGCCAAGAGAGCGCCGGTCGGCGTCAGCCCCGCCGCCGCAAAACATCCGGCCAGGGCGCCCCAGGAACCGACCGCGCCACGGCCTGCCATCGCATCGGAGCCACCCGCCCGTCGAATTCGATAGGCGGCCAGTGCGGTCCACGGCAGTGCCGCGTATCCGGTCAGCAGGCTCCAATGCCCTTGGAGCAGCCGTTCGGCCACGTATGGGTTCCAGAGCGCGACGGTCACGGCGACCAATTGCGGCCCGACCGATACCCGAAGCAGTTCCCTGGCCAGCATTGCCGCCCCATAACCGGCCGCCCACAGTGCCACGAGCAGGATCGTCTTGACGATCAGCCCACCGTCGACGATCGGCGACAGCGCGGCCAGCATCGCATCCTGTGGAACCGCTCGCGGAGCCGCGTCGCCGAGCCCGAGCGCCGAGTCCGTCAGGTACGACCGAGGCGTGCTCACCGCATCGCGCAATAGCAGGTAGCCCGGCCCCAACAGTGGCCCAGCGATCACCGCCGCCAGCAATCCGCTGTAAACGGCGGGGACGAACCTTGCCCACTGCTTGCGTCGAGCCAGGCTGTCACTCACGCCTGTGCACCTTACGTACCGACGAGCAAACCGCCACCCTCCGGTACCGAACGCCGGTTACCGGGACTATCCGCATCGCCCACCCGGCGATTCAATGCCGCCGTTGCAGCCCCGCACGACGTTCGACCACCCGCACTGCGGGAAAGTCGGCGGCGAAGCCGCGCAACAGTTGCAGCGTCTCGTCGATGGGTTGTCCGCTGGTCGCGATGTCGATCGCGCCGTACAAGCGCTCTTCCACCCGTGCCACCTGCGCGGCGAGATGGCGTCCAGCGGGGGTGAGGCCGAGGGTGATCTGGCGTCGGTCGGTTGAGCCGGTCTGCTTATCGATCAGGTCCATAGCGACGAGTCGGTCGACGAGTCGGCTCGGACTGCCACCGGTTTCGCAAACCAGCAGGTCGCCGAGGCCGGCCAAAGTCAGCGGTTGATGATCGGCAAGCACGCGCAGGACTTCGGCCTGGGATGGAGTCAGTCCCAACGGTCGTAACTCCGACGACAGTTTTCGGTTTCCCTCCCGCTGAATGGCGAGGATGAGATAGCGCAATTCCTCAGCCGGCCGCACGGGTGTGCACCTGCCGAGCGCGGTCGAATGAGCGGGTGGACGTCATGGGCTACCACTTTAGATGTCGTGTAACAGGCTCCCGCGATTCATGGGCGCCCGGCTGCTGATCTGCTCGTCACGGAGGAACTCGGCGATGGCGTTCGCGTAGGTGTGCGGGTGCGAGAAGCGGAACATGTGGCCGGTGCGTTCCAGGATGACTTCCCTGGCGTCGGGGATGCCCTCTCGAAGCACCGTCGCCGCCGCTTCGCCGATCAAGACGTCGTGTGCGGGCGTGAGGATCAGTGTGGGCACCGCTACCTGCTCGAGTCGGTCTGTGTAGTCGGCGTTCAGCGCCGCGATCGCACGGGCGCCGAAGGATTCGGCGGGGGTGTTGTCCAGGAACAGGTTCCGGCTGTCGGCCTTGCTCCACGGGATCTGCCCCTCATGATCATGCGGCGACGCCAGATTGTGGGCATGAGCACGCAGGGCCACCTGACGGTAGAGAGTTCCGCGCATCCGTCCCATGGCGCGCATCGCGGTTTTCAGGACCGGCGAGGAGATCGGATTGGCGGCGAACCCGCCCGACAAGACCAGGCCTTTCAGTCCGCGCGGTCGGCGGACGGCCAGTGCCAGCGCGATAATCGCGCCGAAGGAATCGCCGATCAACACGAACTCCTTCAGATCCGCGACCACCGCGGCCGCGGCATCGGCATAGGTCTCCATATCGGCGACGGCTTCGGGGAGCCGCATCGTGCGCATGGGGTGCGCGGCCAATGGGGTGAGTTGCTCGATATCCCACGGGGCGCCGGAGAAGCAGGGAACAAGGACGAGAGTCGGTTCGGTCATGCATTTAGATTACACGACATATATGTCGTGTAATCTAAATGGTGATGCAGGTCACGAGGGCGGGTGCTTGCGGGGTGCGGGGTGGTGAGGTGGGACGATTGCCGCGTGCCTGCCGTCCGCCGTCTCCCCGTCGTGGCGGATCTGTCGTTGGTCACGGCCGGGGCGATGACGGCCAATGTGGCGGGATATCTGCTGCAGATGCTGGCGAGCCGGTGGTTGGGCGTCACCGGGTACAGCGAATTCGCCAGTCTGCTCGCGGTGCAGCTGTTGTGTGCGGTGCCCGCGCTGGCGTTGCAGAACGTGGTGGCCAGGGAACTGGTACGCGGCGCGAGTGTCGGGGTGTTGCGCGGATTGCAGTGGCGGTGCGCGGTGATCGTCGCTGTCGTCGCCGCCGTTCTGGTGCCGGTTGTGACGGTGGTGCTCGACGTCGGAGTACTCGCCTGCGCGGCCGCCCTCGGCGCGGCCCCCGCATTGGTGCTGTTATCCGGTGAACAAGGAATCTTGCAGGGCAGCAGGCGCTTCCGCGCCTTGGCCGTAGTCCTGGGTGCGGCGGGAGTCGCGCGTGTGGTCCCGGCGTTGGTGGTCCTCGCAGCGGGCGGCGGCACAGCTGCCGCACTGTGGGCCGCCGCCATCGGAATCGTCGTCGCGGCCGCGTTCGCCCGCTCCGCCGCAGGCTCGGCCCGCATTCCTTCAGTCACTACCCAAGCGGCGGAACGGCCGTTGCACGAAGAACCGACATCCAGAGCGGGAACTCGGGATGACGATCGGTCCGGCAGCGAGGGGCCGCAATCCCCGGGACGCGATGTTTCCGCGGATGAGGCCACGCGATCCCGGCGCGAAGACACCGCGGCGGGTGCGCGTTCCCATGATGTTTTCGCAGATCAGTCCGCGCGATTCCGGCGCGAAGACGCAGTGAGTGAGCCATCCGTCGGTGTGTTGCCGGTACTGCGGGCGGCGCAGGTACAGGCCGCATTGATGGCATTGTCGTCGGCGGATCTGATCGTCGCGCGGATCGTCTTGGACGAGGCCGATGCGAGCCGGTACGCACTCGGGGCGATCGCGGCGAAGATCGCGTTCTGGCTGCCGCAGGCGGTGGGGGTAGTGCTCTATCCGCGCATGGCGCAGCCGACGCATTCGGCGCGCGCGATCCGGGACGCACTGGCCGTGCTGTCCGGCATCGGAATCGTGGCGGTATTGGGCGCGGCCCTGGCCGCACCCGTCGCGCCATTGTTCGCGGGACAGGATTACGCGCCGATCCAAGGCCTGCTGTGGTTGTTCGCCCTGCAAGGAGCCGTACTTGCCGTGCTGCAAGGTGCGTTGCTTTCGGCGATCGCGGTGGACCGCACCGCCCTCGCCGCGCTGACCTGGCTCGGCCTCGCGGTCGAGGTGGTCCTCATGGCCTGCTTCGCCCGGTCGGTACCGACGCTGATCACCACCGCGGTCGGTGTCGCGGCCACTACCACGACGCTCGTGGCCGTGATCGTATTGCGTACCGCCGATGACTCCGGGAAATCGCCGAGCGCATCCGGCTGAGCGCACACGCCGTACCGGCGAGACACGCACGTAGCGCCGTCCGCTCACCTAGCATCACCAGCATGATCACCGCCGTGCACACACTGGTCTACGCGGAGGATCCGGACGCGGCTCGTGCCTTCTTCCGTGACGTTCTCGGCTGGCCGAATGTCGATGCCCACGGAGGCTGGCTCATTTTCGGGACCGGGCCGAGCGAGCTCGGCGTGCATCCCGCGGATGGGCCGCCGCGCCACGAGATTTCGCTGATGTGTGATGACATCGAGCAGACCATGGCGGAATTGAGTGAGCGTGGGGCGCGATTCGTGGGTGAGGTGGCCGAGCGGGGCTTCGGGCGCTGCATCGATATGGACATTCCTGGCGCGGGCGTGATGCTGCTGTATCAGCCGTCGCATCCCGTCGCATATCCACAGGCTCCGTCCTGAGCTCTGGGCCGAAAACGAACTCGGCTCCCCGGCATAACGCCGGGGAGCCGAGTTGTCGGACCAACGATCAGAGGTTCTTCTGGATCCTGATCTGCTCGGTCGGAGAATCGTCCCCGCCGCGGCCCGGCCCACGCCGACCCGCACCGGCCGGAGCGGCCCCGCCGCGGATCCCGAGGAACACACCGCCGACCACGGCGGCGACACCGAGCACGCCGAGCACGATCGGCATGATACGGCCGTACAGCGACAACTTGTCGATGTTCTCCTTGGCCACCGAGATCTGCGATTCGATGGTGTTCTCGTCGAAGACGAGATGCGACTTCAGCGCGGTGACGTCCGGGTGGTCGCCGCTGCGCGCGTAGTACAGGTGGATCTGCTCGCCACCCTTGATCACGGTGCCGGTCTGCGGCTCGACCCACAGGTCGCGGGTGTTGGTGTAGAAGCGGGTCATGGTGACCGGGTCGTCGCCCTCGAGGCCCCACTTCGATGCGGGCAGGCTCAGCTTGTTGGTCGGCGCCTGGATCACGTCCCACATGTTGGTCACCGGGACCGACATCTGGAAGTGGTAGACCTTCATGTCGTTGATCTCGGACTCTTCGAGGAACTTCACGTCGAAGGACTTACGCGCATTGACATCGAAGTACGGGTAGGTCTTCTTCTCGGTGCCGATCGGGAAGCGGTACTGCAGACCGGTGTGCTGGACCGGGTCGGCGATGCTCTGCATGTCCTTGTTCACCGTGACGGCGATGGAGCCGTTGGGGTCCTTGGCCACCGGCTCGCCGCTCTTGCGGTCGATGGTGACCCGGTCGACGGTCGCGGTGAGCAGGCCGGTGTCGCCCTGCTTATCGATGCGCCGCAGGGTCTGACCGGCCTGGAGGGTCATCTGGGTGGCGTCGGAGGGCTCCTCGACGGTGGTGAACCGCTGGGAAATCAGCGGCACATTGGTGTCGATCTTGGCCGCGCCCTCCGGTGCGGTAAGCGACTTGGAGTCCAGGACCAGGCTGTCTTCGCCCGGCTGGTTCGTCGCGATGGTGGTGATCTCGAGATCGAGTGGAGTTTTCGCCAGTTTGCTGACGGTGTAGGTCGGGATCATCACCGCGGCGACGATCAGCAACGCACCCAGACCCACGAGCAGGCAGGCCACCGTCCTTCTGGTTCCGGCACTCAGTGCCATGCAAACTCTCCTCGTCGTAGAACACAGGTCTGTACGGCGAGTACTGCGGGCACACCGCGGCACTCGTGAGCCCCGACACTAACAGCCCGATGTCGTACCATGCGGTGCCGAGGCCGGATTCGACCCAGAAATCGCCCGAGTTTAGCGCGAAATCTGAAACGTGGGGTTACCAGCTGGTAGGACATCCTGCAGACTGGAGTTCGATGACCGCCACCCTATCCGCGCCGACCACCACCGCACCCGCGCGTACACGCGGTTTCGTGCCCGCCTTGGAAGGTATGCGCGGCATGGCCGCACTCGGTGTGCTGCTGACCCACGTCGCATTCCAGACCGGCGCCGCGAATACGCCTGTGCTCGGGCGGGTTTTGGAACGGTTCGATATGGCGGTCGCGGTCTTCTTCGCTCTGTCCGGATTCCTGCTGTGGCGTCCGCATGCGGCGGTCGCGCGCGGACTGGGCACGGCGCCGTCGGTCGGCCATTACTTGCGGCATCGCGCGGCGCGCATTCTGCCCGCGTACTGGGTTGTGGTCGCCGCGGTGCTGATCCTGGTGCCGAGTGCGGCCGATACCGCCGGCCTGCGGGTATGGGCTTCGAATCTGGCGTTGACGCAGGTATTCGTGCCGCTCACGCTCACCGATGGACTCACCCAGATGTGGAGCCTGTCCGTCGAAGTGGCCTTCTATGTCGCGCTGCCGCTGCTGGCGTTCGCGGCGGTGCGGTTGCGTGGCGATGCCGCGCGCTGGCGCGTCCCCGCGATCCTCGCGCTCGCGGTCGTGAGCCTGGGCTGGAACTTCATTCCGGTCCCGACTCCGGATGCCATTCACGCCGACAATTGGCTGCCCGGATATCTGCCGTGGTTCGCGGGCGGCATGTTGCTCGCCGAGCTCGTCGACAATAGGGATCAGCTATCACCGCGGCTTCGGCTGCTCGCCAATCAGCCGGTGATGTGGAGCATCGCGCTGGTCGCATTCCTGATCTCTGCCACGGACCTGGGCGGTCCCGCCGGGCTGACGCGGGCCGAGCCCTGGCAGTACGCGGCGAAGATGGGTTTCGGCGCGATCATCGGTTTCGCGCTGCTCGCTCCGCTGGTGCTGCGCCCGCCCGGCGCGCGTCCACATCGCTGGTTGGAATCCGGGGTCGCCGCGATGATCGGGCGCTGGTCCTACGGCATCTTCCTCTGGCATCTCGCGGTGCTCTCGGTGGTGTTCCCGATTTTCGGAATCCTGCCGTTCGGCGGCAACTTCGGCAAGGTGCTCGTCCTGACGATCGCGATCACCCTCCCGATCGCCGCGGCCAGCTATGCACTCATCGAGGAACCGGCGCGCCGGTTCGCGCGTGATCGCGATCGTGCAAAGGCCGCGCGCTCGGCTGCGACCGTGACGGAAGCGCGCGACGAGACGGTTGGCTGACCGATTCGGGCCCGCGGCAAGTGAATTGCTCCGCTCGGCGACTGTGCGCGGGTAGCGGCTCGGCATCGCGAGATCGGGCGGTGGTGGGAGTGATCAGCTGTCGAGCTGGCGGCGGATGTCGAGCAGATGGTGCCGGAGCTCGTGCAGTGTGTGCAGGGCGAGCCAACGCAGTGGACGTTCCTGGCGCTGCGGGAAGTTGTAGATGATGGTCCGGTCCCAGTCCGCGCGTGTCAGCCGATCGAGGACGGTGGCGAAGAGCAGGGCCGCATCGTCGAGTTGTCGGGCGACATCGGCCGGCTGCTGCTCGTTGTACCCGTCGTGCTCGACGCGTTCATCGCGACCCATCGGCTCGAGCGCCGGAGTATCGACCCGGCGCGCGAGCAACACCCGTTCCCGTTGTGCGAGCAGGACATCCCGCACATGGCATGCATACTCCAACGGCGACCACACATCCGGCGCGGTGCGCTGCCGAAGCACCCGACCGTCACCGGCGAGCAGTGCCGCGTATTCCGCTGCGTGGCCCCTGGCCAGCGCCGACACCTCGGGAACCAAGGCCGGGTCGTACTCGAATCCGCACTCCGCGCAGTCCGTCACCTATCCGAGGCTATTCCCTCAACCATGTTCACGCCGGGCGGGCAGCGCAGCGATGCCGACGGCGATCACGGCGAGCAGTGCGGGTACTTGCACCCACAGCGATCCACCCATGTATCCACCTGCGGCGCGCCATGGCCCGGTGGACAGGGCCGCCGCCGCGGTGGCGGTGCCGAGGCCCGCGATGGCGGTGAGGACTTTCGGCTTCATCCGTGCGGAGAACCGAGTGGCGGCGAGCGCGACCACCGTCAGTGCGGTGCCGACCGGTCCGGCGATGACTGTTGCGACAGCAGCGATTCCGAGCGCGCCGAGAATGCGATTGCCCCAGGTGGTCGGGGGTGTTCCGTAGTAAACAGTGTGATCGGCTGCGTCGACATCTGCGTCGGTTTCGTGCGTGTTGGTGTTGGCTGTGTCCCTGCTGGTGTCGGCTGCGCGCCTGTCGGGGTCGGTTATGTTCCCGTTGGTGTCGGCTGCGTGACCGTCGGAGTCGGCAGGGCTGCGTTTACCAGGCGGATTCCGAGTGGGGTCTTCCGCGGGCGAATTCGGCTCCGGGCCAACGGTTGCCGGGCTCCGGCGCTTGCGGGGGATGGCGATCAGGATGAGCGGGATGAGCAGCAGCAGGCCGCCGAAGATACTGAGGCGGTACCAGCGGTCGATGGGGAATGAGACGGTGATGGGATTCGAGTAGTTGTCCGGGAGCAGCCAGCCTTGCTGCCAGCCGTTGACCACGACCGGCTCGAGTTCTTTGCCGTCGGCGGTGCGCGCCTGCCAACCGACATTGGTACTGAGCGGCAGGACGAGGAGCTGCCCCGATGGCGCAGTGGGCGCAGCGGCAGGGGGGAAATCGATGCGGTTCAGGCGAAGTCGGTCTACGAAGAACAGATCCGTCGGTGCGACCGTCACGTCCGCACGCCCCGCAGCCACCGGGATCGTGTCGGTGGATCCGCTGTCGGCCGCATCCGGTGTGCGGGCTGTGCTCGGGCCATTACCGAGTGCGGGGTTGGTTGAACCGGCGCGGGCATCCCCAGTGTCCGCCAACTCGGGCGGAAGTTCCGAATCCGCACACACGCGAGCGGGAACCGGTGCACCAGAGCGCAATTCATCAGCGGTCGCGGTGACGGACGTGTGCACGAATCGTCCACCGAGCGCAATCGTCGGCCCCTGCGCGCACGGGACGGTGATCAGCCGATCCCCCGGGGCGGGCGCTGGGTAATCGGGACCGAGTACCGATACCTCGGCGAGACCGGGTGGCTGCGTCTGGGCGAACCCGAGGGCGGTGCGGTCGAGGACCGGCTTCCAGGTCTGGATGCTCAGTTCGATGCGGTCGGTCACGGTGGGCTGCAATGAGACTCGGGTCGATTCGCCCGGTTCGATCTCGCGAACCTGTGGGCCGTTGCCGAGATTCACGACTATCGAAACAGGTGCGGCGGGCAACTCGCCGAGCGACGGTGTCACGTCCAACCCTGTCACCAGCGCCGGTTCGGGCAATTCCAGTGTGAGTGTCGGTTTGCCGCCCGCCAGATTCCGCACCGAAACCTCCGGCGCGGTCCAACTCGTGCGCGGATCCCCATCGGTGGCCGCGAAGGCGGAACCACGGAGGTCGCCGACGTCTGCCTTACCGCGCGCGACGGGACGCGTGTGGTCGGTGAGCAGCGCCTCGAGCGCCGGACCCTGTCGAGTCCGCACGGTCAACTGCGGCGTCACATTCACCGGTTCCGGCACCGACAGCGTGCGTTCGAACGTGCCGGGTTCCTCCGGCGCCAAGGCAAGTCCCTTGCTGCACCGCACGCGGTCCGGCGCATCGAAACACGCACTGCGCCCGGGAAATTCCTGACCGAGATCCCAGGCCCGCACCTGCGCTCCCGCCGGGGTGGGCGCAAGCACGCTCCGATGCCGAATATCGACCCGCACCGGCGCGCTCCGGTCGGTGTAGTCGTCCAGAGTCAGCTCACTGATTCCGAATTGCCCACCGCGCGTACCGTCCTCGGTGCGGATGGCGGTTATGGTGAGCCAGTCGGTTTTGCCCGCAGGCAGCGAAATCGACACCGGCATACCAGGTTCGGGAATCCGCGCGGACACACTCCCGTTCGCGGTCCGCACCTCGACCCACTTCACCGGATCGCCGATCGCGGCCGCGCTGGTGGTCAGCTCCAGCAGTCCGGAGCTGATCGGATGGTCGAGATCGAGCCGAAGCCATTGTCCCAGCGCGTGTTCGGCGCCATTGCTGATCCACGCGGTCGACGGATCACCGTCGACGACCGCGGCCGTCGAACTGCCGGGCGCGGAGCCGCCCAACTGCGTGGCGTCGGCGGCGGAACTCGATGCGGTGACCGTCGCACCCGACCATTCCCCGCGCACCAATTCCGCACCGGGAACGCGATAGTCGGGCACGAGGTTGTGCGTGCGGCGCGCATCGTCGGGCGCGCGCAGCGCCGAATTGTGATTGTCCACCCGACCGAAGTCGGCCTCCCGGTCCATCGGCGTATCCGTCACCGTCAACGGCCCGATCGGCAGACCGGCCGCCGCCGCATCGGATGCGAGAAGCGTCGGCGCGGTTCCGGGATCGCGGCGCAACCGTTCGAGCACTTCCGGCCCGCCCTGAACCGTACCGACCGAGGTCATGGGCACCGTGTAGGCACCAGGGAATGATGTCGGCGCGCCTGTGCCGCTGTGGATCTCGATCGGAGTGCCCGCGGGCGGTGCCTCGACGCGATAGATCTCGACCGCCCGATACGCGGGGCGCAGATCACCATCGGCGACCAGACCGTCGGGTCTGACAGTCTCGATCGGGTTGCCGAATTCGGCCACCTTGTGCAATCCAGGCGACCCGTCGATCGCCTGATGAGCCAGCATCGGGCGGGTCGAACGTGACGTCTCCGGATCGAGATCGTTACGCAGTACCAGAATTCCGATGCCCTGCTCGGCCAGCGTCGCGGCGAGTCCGGTCGAGGGCCTGCCGTCGGCGATCAAGCGCTGCACCGAATCCATGGCCCGGATGGTGCCCGGCGGGTTCAGCGGCACCGCATCCCGGATTGCCCACGGTGTACTTGCGAGCGCCTGCAGCGGTTCGTCGCGGGTGAGTCCCCAAATCTGACTGCCGAAGGGGGCGCCGGGCACAACCAGCGCTCGGGTATCGGAGGCATTGTGGGACAACCACTGCGCCGTCTGCTTCCAGTACTCGGGCACTTCGTCGTAGGCGCCGCGCGGTGCGAGCTTCGCGGTCCAGGCCAATGAGGTGGACAGTGCGAGCGCGGTCAGGATCAAGGCGGCGACGGCGACGGATCTATCGCGTTCGGGATGGGCGAAGGCGCTGCGCCACATCGGCATCGGGACGGACGCGGGCAACGGCACCTTGCTCAACATATGAGCGAGACCGAGCACCAACGGAATCCGGATCAGCGGTTCCAGCTTGTGCACGTTGCGCAGCGGCGCGCCCCCGGCATCCAGGAATACCCGCATCGAATCCGCGAACGGCCCGCTCAGTTCACCGACAAATCCGGCACAGATCCCGACCAGCCCGACCAGCAGAATCAGTGCGAGCCGCCCGCGATACGGCATGGACCGCATCGCCAATCCGGCCATACCTGCCGCCGCGAGCAGTCCGGTGGCCAGCACCGCGGCGGGCTGGGTCACCAGTACCGCGCCCGCGATCCGCTCCGGCGAGACGAACGGCGTCCAACTGTCGGTGCCGCGCAGCACTTCACCGAGCGAGGCCCACTGCGTGGTCACCCCTGACGATTCGATGTAGTCCAGGAACGGCGGACTCACCTTGCCGAGCAACAGCAACGGCACCGCCCACCAGAATGTGGCCAGCACCAGCAGCGGAATCCAGGCCCGGGTGAACCGCCACCACTTCCGGTTCGGTCGATACGACGCCCACCACAGCAGCGCGGGCAGAAACGCGGCGACCGTCGCCACTGCATTGACCGCACCCATCAATGCCAAGGCCAGCGCACTACCTGCGGGTGAAGCTGCACCGCCGCGCCGGTTCCGGTAGGCGGTGCCCAGCGCGGCGGGCGCGAGCAGCACCCACGGCGCGAGCACCATCGGCAGCGTCTCCGAGGAGATCGAACCGAGTGTGGTCAGCACTCGCGGTGACAGTGCGAATGCGGCCGCCGCCACGATCCGCGATCCGCGTGCGCCGATGCCGAGCACTTCGCAGAGCCGCACGATGCCCCAGAACCCGGCGAGCAGCAGCAACGCCCACCAGATCCGCTGCGTCACCCAGGCGGGCATACCGAGTAAATGTCCGGCTGAGAAGAATGCGCCGTGGGGGAAGAAATATCCGTAGGCCTGGTTCTGCACCTGCCCCATCGGGGCCTGACTGCTCCACAGGTGGGCAGCGCGTTCGAGGAAACCCAGCGGATTCTGCGCCAGATCGTATTTGGTGTCGGCGACCGTCAGGCCGGGCGCCTGGAGAAAGGTGAGCAGGAATGCCGCGACCACGGTCCCGACGAACCAGCCCCTGCCCAGCGGGGCGCTGTCATACTGACGCGCCGCGCCTGAGGAGCCGAACGAGTCGGTGGCTGAAGCAGCAGGCTGTGTTGAATCCGCGACGCTCACCGGCCCTCCGTGGTTACGCAGGCTGCCGCCTACGGGCCTATCGTTCGCGCCGCGCGGGATCAGCGGCTGCCGTACTCAACATTGTTGAGTAGTGAGGAGGTGGAGTCGGAACGCTCGATATCGGGCCGCGTGTTCTGCTGCACTGCCATCGTGATGACGAACACCGCGATCACGCCCAACACGGCGCCCGCGACCGCACTCGCAACACCAGGGACAGCAAACTTCATCGCGGCACTCCAATACATCGATGCAGGCACATTCTGGGCCAACCTAGCAGGGCAGCGCGCGATCACCTACGTTCAGGCCACCGATAGCGGAATCGAATAGCGGGCGCGGGTCGCTCAGCTCGGGATGGCGCAGTGCAAACTGCCGAGCAGTGTGCGCAGTTTGGCGGTGGTCTCGTCCAACTCGGCATGCGGATCCGAAGCGGCCACGATGCCGCCGCCCGCGAAGGCACGGATCGAGCGCCCATCGGCGGCGATTTCCGCGCTGCGAATCGCGACCACCCATTCGCCGTCGCCGTACGCGTCGCACCAGCCGACCGCGCCGCCGTAGAAGCCGCGTTCCTCTTCTATGTGCGCGATCGTGTCGAGGGCGAGATCGGTCGGCGTGCCACAGACCGCTGGGGTGGGATGCAAGCGGATCGCCAGGTCGAGCGCGGTCGTCGCGGGATCGCGTAGGCGACCGGTGATCGGGGTGGCCAGATGCCAGACCTCGTGGGTATTGATCAGCTGCGGGGCGTCCGGAATGGTGAGTTCCGCGCAGACCGGCGCGAGCATCTCCCGAATCCACTCGATGACGAACGCATGCTCATCGCGATTCTTGGTGCTGGCCAACAACTCTCGCGCCTGGGCGGCATCGTCGTCCGGATCGGCGAGGCGCGGCAAAGTCCCCGCGAGCGGATGCAGCGTGACGGTCGCGCCGTGCCGTGCGACCAGTACCTCCGGGGTGGCGCCGACCAGCGTCGCACCCGGCCGGCCTGCGGCCGCCAGATCGACCGCGAAAACATTCGCATGCGGATGCCTGGTCAGCAGATGCCCCGCGACCAGCTCCGGTTCCAGCGCGCTATCGGCTTCGGCCAGCACCGACCGAGCGGCCACGACCTTGCGCAACGGCTGCGCCGGATCGTTCAGCTGCTCGACCAGTTTCGTCACCCGCGCGACATGCTCTGCCGGACTCGGTATTTCGGTGATCACCCGAACGGCGGGCAGGTCAGGCAGCGCCGCGGGCCGCCATGGCCCGACCGTGCGCTGCGCCTGCTCGGGCACGCAAAGCGCGGTCGAATTCCGGGGATCGAACGGCAGGGCGCCGACGATCAGCTCGGCGGTCCCGTCCCGCAGTGCCGCCACCGCCCGCGCCGCCTCGTCGAAGGTGGCCCGGGTCCCCGACGCGCGGATCACCCCACCGGGCTGAGCGAGCAAGAAACCGTTCATGATCCCTCGACCCTAACCCCGCAAACCCGGAGCAGAGCCACCCGAGCGACCCAAATCTCAGCGACGCGGTTCCCTACCCGGCGGCACCATGAGCACCGGACGGTGGCAATGCTTGAGTACGGCGTCGGCGACGCTGCTGTGCATCAGCGCTCGAATACCGGTGGCGCCGCGCGTCCCTGCCACGATGATGTCGACGTCGAGGTCGTTGGCGGTCTCGACGATGGCATTCCAGATCGTCGACGTGCACTCCGCGGTGCGGGCCTCGGCATTGAGACCGGCGAGTTTGGCCAAGCGGACGCCCTCGATATTGATATTGCGGGCGTCGACATAGGCGACGTCCTCTATCTCCTCGTCGGGCACCCATTCCGGCTGCATCACACCGGAGAGTCCGGACAGCCGAGCGGCTTGGCGCACCATCGGTTCCCAGGCGGTGAGCACCACCGCTCTGTTCGCCGCGAGGAACCGGCCGGCGTATTCGATGGCCCGCTTGGCATTTTCGGAACCGTCATAGGCAATGAGCATGAGATCGCACGGCACGATGACCTCCAGGTAGGAGTCATATGGCTACGCCACAACATTACTCCGGACAACTCCGACACGAGGTATTGCCGCGCGCGGATAATCTGCTGCGGGAACGGATTGAACGCCGAAAAAACCGACTGGGCGACACGGACCAGGAGCGGATATGCCCGATGCGAACGAACTGGTGTTCTTCGGCAGGCACGAGATCGACCCGCGGACCCTGCTGTTCTACGAATGGCGGCAGCGGCTCGAATCGGGCTATCCGGTGGCCGAGTTCGAGTCCGAGGTGCGCGCGCTCGTCGCCGCCGATCATGTCGAACCGGCCGAATGCTGGGCGATTTTCGATCGACTCGAGAGCGCCGAACGCGATCCCGACTGGGGTTATGACGAATCTGGAACTGCGGCACCGCAGTCGGCAATCCGGCCGGTCGCGCCGATACCCGAGCTGTTCGAGCGGATCCACGGCGGTTGGCTCGGGCGCTGCGTCGGCTGCACGCTCGGCAAGCCGCTGGAAAACGGATTCGTCTGGACGCCCGCGCGAATCCGCGCCTATCTCGAGCGGGCCGACGCCTATCCGCTGACCGACTATGTGCCCGCATTATTGCCGCCGTCGCCGGATTACCCGTTGAATCCGACCTGGCCGGTATCGGCGAAAGGCCGCATCGACGGTGCACCGCGCGATGACGATGTCGATTACACCGTGCTGGGATTGCACCTATTGGAAACATGTGGAACGAATTTCACGCAATCCGATGTCGCCGATGCCTGGTTGGCACATCTGCCATTTCTGCAGACCTACACCGCGGAGCGGGTCGCTTACCGCAATCTGATTGCCGGTCGGAAACCACCGGAGGTGGCCGGGTATCGAAATCCCTATCGCGAGTGGATAGGTGCGATGATTCGCGCGGATATCTACGGTTACGTCAACCCGGGTAAACCGGCGCGCGCCGCCGAACTGGCCGCGCGCGATGCCGGGCTTTCACATACCGGCAACGGTGTGTGCGCGGCGATGTGGGCCGCCGCGCTGGTGGCCGCGGCCTTCACCGCCGACACCATATCGGATGCGCTTTCCGTTGCCCAGCAATGCATTCCGGCACATTCCAGGTTGCGCGTCGCGGTCGCCGAAGTGATCGTGGACCATGACAGCGGCATGTCATGGGAGCAGGCTCTCGCAGCGATTCACCGCCGCCACGACCACTACAACTGGGTGCACGCCATTCCGAACGCCTGCCTCGTCGCCGCCGGTTTACTGTGGGGTGCAGGCGATTTCACCCGCACGATCGCGCTGACCGTGCAGGGCGGTTGCGATACCGACTCCAACGGCGCGACCGCGGGTTCGGTCGCTGGAATCCGCGCCGGTGCCCGCGGAATCCCGCCCCACTGGACCGATCCGTTCCACGACCGGCTGCACAGCGCGGTCTTCGGCCACGACGGCAGCCGAATTTCCGACCTGGCCCGCCGGACGCTGCGACTCGCCGCTAGCCATACCTGAGTCGAACCGTCCAGAGCACGCCGATTACCGTGGACTTATGCGGAAGACGCCTCTCGTCCTGCTCGCAATCCTCGCCGCCGTCGCGACGGCGTGCTCGAACGGCGACTCCAGCCCCGCGCCGTCGAAATCCGCGATTCCCGCCGTGACGGCCGGTTCCGCGGCTCCAGCCACCACCACCGCCAAAGGTGACTGCGGTGCCGACTTCCTCGCGAAACTCACCCTGCGCGAGAAACTGGGGCAACTGCTGACAGTCGGTGTCACCGGTGCCGACGACGCCACGAATGTGGTGCGCAATTCGCAGGTCGGCGGCATTTTCGTCGGCGGCTGGACCGATAAGTCGCTGCTGGGTGACGGCCTGATCAAACAGGTCAAGGCCGCCGCCAAGGTGCCGTTGATGGTGACCATCGATGAGGAGGGTGGCCGGGTCTCCCGGGCCAAGGATCTGATCGGCGCCGCCCCATCGGCCCGGGTGACCGCCCAAACCATGACAGCGGATCAGTTCCACGACGCCACCGTGACCCGCGGCCGCGCACTGAAGGATCTGGGCGTCACGGTGGACTTCGCCCCGGACGTCGATGTGAGCAGTCAGCCCGACGACTCCGTCATCGGTGACCGGTCCTTCTCCGACGATCCCGCGGTGGTCACCGAATACGCCGGCGCCTACATCCGCGCCATGAACGAGGTCGGCGTCGGCACGGTGATGAAGCACTTCCCGGGCCACGGCTCCGGATCGGGCGATTCGCACACCGGCGCTGTCCGCACCCCGCCGCTGACGCAGTTGCAGAGCGTCGACCTCGTGCCGTTCCGCAATCTGGTCGACTCCGGCGCTGCCGCCATGGTCGGTCACCTCGACGTACCCGGCCTGACCACTCCCGATGTCCCGGCCAGCATCAGCCCGGAGGCCATGGCGCTGCTGCGCGACGGTACCGGCTACGGCGCGGCACCGTTCCAGGGTCCGATCTTCACCGACGACCTCGGCGGCATGGCCGCCATCACGAGCCGGATGAGCATCGAGGACGCGGTCGAGGCGGCGCTGATCGCCGGTGCCGACACTGCCCTGTGGATCACCACCGATGCGGTGCCGCAGGTGCTGGACCGTCTCGAGCAGGCGGTATCGAGTGGGCGCCTGTCCGCCGAGCGGGTCGACGCATCGGTGCTGCGGATGGCTCGATTCAAGGGCGCGCTGCAGTCCTGCTGACGAGTGGCCTTTTCAAGCGACCTGCGAGCAGTCGCTGGTGGCTCTCGTATGTTGTACAGCCGCGTTATCGCCGTACACCCGTAGTATTCCTCTGCTGGACAGCTGAACAGCTGCGCCCGCGAATCCAAGGACATCGCGGTCCGAAGGATGGGAGCCGAGTGCCGATAGTTCGCCGAACTTACGAACGCGCAATCCGACCCGCCGAACTTACCTTGGAGTAATATAAGAGTTTCACCATGTGGTAGGAGAGTGATGGCGGGCGGAACGAAGCGACTTCCTCGGGCGGTTCGTGAGCAGCAGATGCTCGACGCCGCGGTCGAGGTTTTCTCGCGTAAGGGGTTCCACGACACCTCGATGGACGCGATCGCCGCCGAGGCGAAAATCTCCAAGCCGATGCTGTACCTCTACTACGGCTCCAAGGACGAATTGTTCCGCGCCTGCATCCAGCGCGAGGGGTTGCGCTTCATCGAATCGGTGGCACCGGCGGGCAATCCGCACCTGTCCCCACATGAACAAGTGCGCACGGCGCTCGAGGGGTTCCTCGGATTCGTCGACCGCAACCGCAACTCCTGGCAGGTGCTCTACCGCCAGGCGATCGGCCAGCAAGCCTTCGCCTCGGAAATCGAAAACGCCCGCGAACGCGTCATCGAACTGACCGCCAAACTGCTCGAATCCAGTGCCAAGCACGCCGAACCCGGTACCAACTTCGATGTTGTCGCCGTGGCCGTCATCGGCGCGGGCGAGGCCATCGCCGACCGCGTAGCCAGCGGCCGCATCGAGGTCTCCGAGGCGGTCGACCTCCTGGACGACCTTGCCTGGCGCGGTCTCGCGGGGCGCAAGAAGGCGGAGTAACGCACTGGCCCGGTATGCGCCCGGTCGCCGCTCCCGAGTGCGCGCACTCTTCGTCCCACCCGTATAGCCGGTGTCCGGTAGACAAAGCGGGGCATGCGCCTGAGTAGCCCTGTGGGTTCGGCTGCTCTGGCCGTAGCAGCGCACTTCGATTTGTGGGCCCGCGGATAGGGGTGGGGGTTCACGCAGGTGTTCCGGAGTGCACTGTCAGCGGACCGTGGTGGTTGGCTGCCCCAGCGCGCCATTGTCGTAGCAGCGCAGATCTATTCGCGGCTGTACATCGCGTATAGAGGTGATGGGGGTGTGCACACGTGGGCGGTGGCTCGGCTTGCGGCAGGGTTGACGGGCTGCCAGAGTGCGGGAGATCAAGAGAGTGGACCGGCGCAGTGGTCGGGGAACGGGGCGGAATTGTTCGGAATGTTGCGGCCGTGTTCGCATGGGGCCGAGAAGTACGGGATCGATGCGAGCACGTGGCGTGCACATATGTGTGGGCTGTGTTTGGGGCTGCGGGATGGGCACGGGCAGTTGGCGCGGGCGGCGACCAATACCGATGCGATCGTCCTGAGCGTGCTGACCGAGGCACAGATGTCCGGCTCGATCGAGCGGACCACGGCGGGGCCGTGCGCGCTGCGGGGGATGCGTCGCGCCGAGGTGGCGAGTGCGGATTCGCCGGGCGTACTGCTGGCTGCCACCGCGTCACTGTTGCTGGGATCGGCCAAGATTCGCGATCACGTCGACGATGGTGACGGTTCGGTCCTCACCCGGCGTCCGATGACGAAGGTGTCGAGTCGCTGGGCCGACCGCGCGCGATCGCAGGCATCCCTGATCGGCCTCGATGTGGAACCGCTTGTCGCCGCGATCAATTCGCAGTCGCACCTGGAAGCTCTCGCCGCGGCCGGTGCCGATCGCTCGGGCCCGGCTGAACCCGCCCGATTGCCTCAGTTCGGCGGTGCGCTCATCACTCGCTCGGGCGGTGCCGACTCGAACAGTGCCCGATCGGCCGAATCGACAGCGCACACATTGCTCGGCCGGGCCCTCGAAACATCGGAAAATGGCTCTCGCGCAATCTCTCTCGACGAGCTGACCGCGCCGACCCAGCTCTGCGCGGCGGAGTTCTTCGCGCACACCGCGGTCCTGGCCGACCGGCCGGACAACGTCGCAGTGTTACACGAGGCGGGCAAGCATTTCGGGCGGATCGCGCATCTCACCGATGCCGTCGAGGACTTCGACGACGACCGGATCCGCGGCCGCTTCAATCCGCTCGCGGCCACCGGCACCACCATGCCCGAGGCCTACGATTTACTGCGGCAATCGGATTCGCAGCTACGCCGAGCGGTTGCGGAGGCGAAACTGGACCAGGTCCCCACGGTCCGCTGGATGCTGCTCGACCCGCTGCACGCCTTGGTGCGCAGGGTCGGCCGTGGTCTCGGCGCAACCGCTCACGCCTGCAGCACATCTCGGCACACCGCGACGACGCAGTACCCGATGCCGCCGGGAACGGGATTCGAGAAGCCGCCGCGTCGCCCCGGCGTCGGCGAGGCGCTGGCATTGGTCCTCGGCGTCTACTGCACCGGCTACGCCTGCTGCGCCGACCACACCAACCCGTGCAACGGCAAGCGCAAGGACGCTTGGATCAAGAACTGCGACTGCGGCGATTGCTGTGACTGCGGCGATTGCAGCTGCAACTGCTGCGACTGTGACGGCTGCTGCTGCGACGGTTGCGGCTGCGACTGCTGACCCTCTCGCCCCCGCCGCAGCCCGATCGGCCTTCGAGCTGCATCCGATTTACTGCCGCGCATGTTCTGTCGACGCCACGCGCTGATTTGCTCGGCGACTCGTTGCGCGGCAGGCGGATTCGTGCGCCGCACGGGAATCCGCATACGCGGGGACGTCGGAAACGGCGAAGCCGCACCCCCCGGTCGGGGGTGCGGCTTCAAGCGAAATCAGCGCAGGGTAGCCGTCAGATGCGGATACCCCTTCTTCGGGTTCAGCATTGCCAGGTCCCAACCGCCCTCGACCTGATCGGCGTACACATTCACCGTGGACGGCAGCAGGATCGGCTTGCCGAATTTGACCGCGTAACCGGCCTTTTCGGGAATCCGCCCCTCGACATTCGAGAGGATGTTCGCGGCCGACCACATGCCATGGGCGATCGCCTTCGGGAAGCCGAATGCTTTGGCGCCCAATGCCGAAGTATGGATCGGGTTGTGGTCACCGGAGGCGGCCGCGTAGCGGGTGATCGTCTTCTGATCCACCCGAACGGTGCGCATCGGCGGCGGCGGAACCTCTTCCGCCTTCGGCTCACCCTTCGGTTCGCCCGAAAGCGAGGTGCGCTGCTGGTGCAGGAAGGTGGTGACCTGACGCCACACCAGTTCCCGGCCGACATTCACCTCGGTGATCGCATCTACGAGCAGGCCCTTCGGGTGCTCGCGCAGATTCTCGATGTGCGTGGTGAAGTCCAGCGGTTCGCTCACCGAGATCTCACGACTGCGCTCGATCAGATTCTGCGCGTGCACCGCACCCACCGCGACGAACGGAAAGTCCCGTGCCACAACCAGTTGCATCGCCAGCGGGAAACTGAGGATGAACGGGTAGGTCAGCGGCAGCGAGTCGCCGAACCGCAGTCCGGTCGCCCGGCAGTACGCGGCCAGGTGATCCGGATCCACGCGCAGGCCCGCCAGCCGGACGACGCGGTCGGGCAGCGTCGCTTTGCGCCCCGAGACCAGCGGCACCGGCACCGCCCCGAGCGCGGCCTTGACGAAAAGGCTGCTGTTCTTGGGAGGTTCGGTGAGCGTGATCGTCTCGGTCATCATGCTCCGATCAGGCTCTGACCGCAGACCCGAACCACATTGCCGCTCACCGCATTCGACGCCGGGCTGGCGAAGTAGGCGATGGTCTCGGCGACGTCGATGGTCTGTCCGCCCTGCAGCAGCGAGCTCATCAGCCGACCGGCCTCACGGGTGGCCAGCGGAATGGCCGCGGTCATCGCGGTTTCGATGAAACCGGGCGCGACGGCGTTGATGGTGATGCCCTTCTCGGCCAGCTTCGGCGCCTCGGCGTTGACCATGCCGATGACACCGGCCTTGGACGCGCCGTAGTTGGTCTGGCCGCGGTTACCGGCGATGCCCGCGATGGAGGACACGTCGATCACCCGACCGCCCTCCTTCAGCGCGCCACGCGCCACCAGGCCCTCGGTAATGCGGTGCGGTGCGGCGAGATTCACGTTGATGACCGACTTCCAGCGGCCCTCGTCCATATTGGCGAGCAGCTTGTCGCGGGTGATACCGGCGTTGTGCACGACGATATCGATGCCGCCGAAGCGTTCGGTGGCGAATTCGGCAAGCTTCTCGGCGGCATCGGGTGCGGTGACATCGAGTGCGAGTGCGGTGCCGCCGACTTTATTGGCGGTGGCCGAGAGGGCCTCGCCGGCGGCCGGGATATCGGCGACGATCACGGTCGCGCCGTCACGAGCGAAAACCTCGGCGATAGTCGCGCCGATGCCGCGCGCGGCGCCGGTGACCACGGCGACCTTGCCGTCGAGCGGCTTGTCCCAGGCGGCCGGGGCCACCGAATCGGCCGAGCCGACCCGGATGACCTGACCGTCGACGAAGGCCGACTTGGCCGAAAGCAGGAAGCGCAGTGTGGATTCCAGGCCGGACGCGGTGGCGGATGCCTCCGGGTGCAGGTAGACCAGCTGGGCGGTGGCACCGCGCAGCAGCTCCTTGGCGACGCTGCGGGTGAAGCCCTCCAGTGCGCGCTGGGCGATCTGCTCGTCCACGCCCGCGGTCAGCTCGGGGGTGGTGCCGATGACGACGATGCGCCCGGACGCCGCCACGCTGCGCATGGCGGGCTGAAAGAATTCGAACAGCTGCGAGAGATCCTCGACCGTGCCGATGCCGGTCGCGTCGAAGACCAGCGCGCCGTACTTCTGCCCCGAGGCGGGCGCGTCGGCGAAGGTGTAGTCCGAGAGCAGCGTACGCACCGGTTCGGCAACGCGGCCCTTGCCGCCGAGCAGCACCGGACCGGGCAGCGGCGGCTCACCGGCCTGGTAGCGGCGCAGGTTCTGCGGCTGCGGCAGGCCCAGCTTGCTCGCCAGGAATTGGCCGGGAGCCGAGTGTACGAACGATCCGTAGAGGTTGGGAGCACCCTTGCTCTTGCTGGCTGCCACTGTTTCTCCCTTTTCTCGTGTGTCGTGGTTTCGGCGCGCCGGTGGCTGCGTTGCCGAATGGTCTGCATGCCCCGGCGCGAATTTACGCAGACTTGCGGGGTACGGTGTCGACAACAAACTTACTCCAGAGTAAGTTTAAAGTAAACCAACCGCGACGGGGCGCCGATCTGCGCGGACACGTCCGTGTCGAACGGCCCACCGGGCACCCGACGAGACCTTGGAGACTCGAGTGACAACCAAAGCCCGTTCAGCGAAGAGCACGGCAAAGAAGGGCCCACGCCCGGTTGCGATCGTGGGCGGCAACCGGATTCCGTTCGCCCGCTCCGATAAGGCCTACGCCCACGCCTCCAACCAGGACATGTTCACCGCCGCGCTGGACGGACTGGTGAGCCGGTTCGGCCTGCAGGGCGAACGCCTCGGCATGGTCGTCGGCGGCGCGGTGCTCAAGCGGGTCGGCGAGCACGGCATGGTCCGCGAGAGCGTGCTCGGCAGCAAGCTCAGCCCCTACACCCCGGCTCACGACCTCCAATTGGCCTGCGGCACCGGCCTGCAGGCGATCGTCACCGTCGGTGACGCGATCGCCGCCGGTCGCATCGATGCCGGTGTCGGCGGTGGCACCGACACCACCTCCGATGCCCCGATCGGGGTCAGCGAGTCCATGCGCGAATGGATGCTCGACGCCAATCGCGCCAAGAACAATAAGGACCGCCTCAAGCTGGTCGGTCAGCTGCGTCCCGCCATGCTCGGCATCGAGATCCCGCGCAATGCCGAACCGCGCACCGGTCTGTCCATGGGTGAACATGCCGCCATCACCGCCAAGGAATTCGGTATCGCGCGCGAGGCCCAGGACGAACTGGCCTACCTGTCGCACAAGAATATGGCCGCCGCATACGACCGCGGCTTCTTCGACGATCTGATCACCCCGTTCCTCGGCCTGACCCGCGACGACAATCTGCGTCCGAGTTCGACCGTCGAGAAGTTGGCCACCCTGAAGCCGGTGTTCGGCAACAAACTCGGCGATGCCACCATGACCGCCGGTAACTCCACCCCGCTCACCGACGGCGCCTCCGCGGTGCTGCTGTCCAGCGACGAATGGGCCACCGAGCGCAACCTGCCGGTGCTGGCGCATCTGGTCGATTCCGAGGTCGCCGCGGTCGATTACATCCACGGCCCCGACGGCCTGCTGATGGCGCCGACCTACGCGGTGCCGCGCCTGCTGGCCCGAAATGGCCTGACCCTGCAGGACTTCGACTACTACGAGATCCACGAGGCCTTCGCCTCGGTGGTGCTGGCCACCCTGCAGGCGTGGGAGTCGGATCAGTACTGCAAGGAGCGCCTTGGCCTGGACGGCGCGCTCGGTTCGATCGATCGCAGCAAGCTGAACGTCAACGGTTCCTCGCTGGCCGCGGGTCACCCGTTCGCCGCGACCGGCGGGCGCATCGTCGCCTCCACCGCGAAGATGCTTGCGGAGAGGGGATCCGGCCGCGCGCTGATCTCCATCTGTGCCGCTGGCGGACAGGGCGTCGTCGCGATCCTGGAGCGCTGAGCGTGCCTCGAGCAGGCTGCTGACTTCTCGTTGGAAACTGGTGGTATTCGGTCGTTTTCGCGACCGAATACCATTTCAGTCGCGTGCCGCCGCGGTGCGGTCCGCGAGGAGGCCACGTGCGATTTCCGCGACCCGCCCCTCCGGCACCTCCACTGCGCCTTCGGCATTGATGACGACAACGGTCGGATAGATGCCACGGGTGAGATCCGGACCGCCGGTGGCGGTGTCGTCCTCGGCGGCATCGAAGAGCGATTCGACGGTGATCCGCAGCGCCCGATCCTCATCGATGCCGCGGCTGTAGGTCTTCTTCAGCGAGGACTTCGCGAACAGCGAACCGGAACCGACCGCCGTATAGCCGAAGCGCTCCTCGCTGCGACCGCCGACGACATCGTAGGAGAAGATCCGCCCGACCTGCTCCGGGTCGGTGGCGCTCAGGTCGTAGCCGATCAGCACCGGGACCACCGCCATATCCTGTAGTGCGGCAGGCAGATTGTCGCGCACCATCTTCGACAGCTTGTTCGCCTTACCCTCGAAGGTCAGCCCGACACCCTCGATCTTCTCGTAGTGTTCGAGCTCGACCGCGAACAACCGGATCATCTCGATGGCCATGCCGACCGTGCCCGCGAAACCCGCCGCCGAGTAGGTGTCGGTGATGAACACCTTCTCCATATCCCGGCTGGCCAGCAGATTTCCCATGGTGCCGCGCCGGTCGCCGGCGAGCAGCACGCCGCCGCGGTAGGCGAGGGCCACGATCGTGGTGCCGTGCGGCGCGATGTCGTGTCCGTGCACCGTGGCATTGCCGAAATCGCTGCCGGGCAGGAGTTCCGGTGCGTATCGGCGCAGGTTCTCGGAGAAGGAAGACGTCGCGAACTCCATAACTCCACCGTAACGACTTCCCGCCCGCGGCGTCAGTGCACCGAACTTCCGCGAGCGGAAAGTCCGGTGCGCCACAGCCATTCGCTCATGCCGGTCTTGATCGCGGCCTGGGCAGTACCGGCAGCGCAAGAAGATTCGAGGTAGGCGAACGAGTCGGCGTCAGTGCAATATCGCGCGGCGTCTGCCGTGGACAACCTTGTCCGAGACGTTGGGTCTGGATAGTCCTACTTCGGGGGCAGCTCGATATGGCCGCCGAAGGCCTTGCGCATGGCCGAGAGCATCTTGTCCGCGTAGAGCGCCTCCCCGCGCGAGGAGAATCGCGCGAACAGCGCCGCCGCGAGCACCGGCGCGGGGACGCCGGTATCGATCGCGGCGTCGAGGGTCCAGCGGCCCTCGCCGGAGTCCGATACCCGGCCGTCGAAGGATTCCAGGGTCGGATCGGCGTAGAGCTCGCTCGCGGTGAGGTCGAGTAACCATGAGGCGACCACCGAACCGCGCCGCCACACCTCGGTCACCTCGGGCACGTCGATGTCGTATCGGTACCACTCTGGATGTTCGAGCGGGGTCTCCTCGGCGGAGGCCACGGCATCGTGAGCCGCGCCGATATTTGCCTTGTGCAGGATGTTCAGGCCCTCGGCGTAGGCGGCCATGGCACCGTACTCGATGCCGTTGTGCACCATCTTGACGAAATGGCCTGCGCCGGCCGGTCCGCAGTGCAGATAGCCCTGCTCGGCGGGTGACGGCTCGCCCGTGCGGCCCGGTGTCCGTTCGGCCGCCTCGACCCCAGGAGCGATGGACTTAAGCAGCGGATCCAGATGCGCCACCGGCTCGGCCTCGCCGCCGATCATCAGACAGAAGCCCCGGTCCAGTCCGAAGACGCCGCCGGAGGTGCCGATGTCCACATAGTGGACGCCCTTCGGCTTCAGCGCCGCGGCGCGCGCGATGTCGTCGTGGTAGCGGCTGTTGCCGCCGTCGATGACGATGTCGCCGGGCTCGAGCAACTCGGCGACCTGGTCGATCACCTGACCGGTCACCGCGGCCGGAATCATCACCCAGACCACGCGCGGGGTCTGCAGCCGGGATACGAAGTCCTTCAGATCGGTGGAGCCCTGGAAACCATCGCTGCCCAGCTCCGCGACGAGCGTGTCGATCATCTTGGGTCTGCGTTCGTAGCCGACGGCGGTGTGCCCGTCCTTGACGATCCGGCGCACTATATTGCCGCCCATCCGGCCCAGGCCGATCATTCCCAGCTGCATTCCAGCCATCTCCCTCGTCGCATGTGGAGCCCTGGTGATAGGAAGTTCAGCTCGATTGTCTCGCGCATGTGTAACGCGCGGTGCGGCGGACCAGATAAACGGATTGGCTCCGCGTAGTTGCCAGACCCCCGACCCGGCAACTACGCGGGGCCCTTCCATGTGTGGCGTGGTCCGTTGCACGTGATTTGCTGATGGACCGCGCTGTGCTGACGATGTCGGTGGAGACCACTATCGTTGGCGGGGCTCGCACCGTGCGGGCTCCTTGAATCGAGCAGCGGGGAGGACGGTTCGTGACGAGCGAATCGAGTACCGGGCGGCAGGGCCGACACGAAGGTGGCCAGGTCGGACTACGACAGCTCCTCGACTCGGCTCGATCCGCCACACCGCAGCAGCCACCGCCGCCGCGCCCGGTTGCGCAGCAGGCACCCGGCGCGGATAAGACGCCGCAGCCGCCCAGGCCTCGATCGGCGCAGCAGCAACCGAGGTCGTCCGAGACGACGGCGCCGCCCCAGTCGGCCGCTCAGCAGCCGACTCCGTCGGGACATCGGTCACCGGAGTGGGGTAGGGACGCCATGGCGACCGAGCCGCTGCGGGCAAGTCGGCGATCCAAAGCAACCGCGCCGACCGGCGGGCGGCGGGGTCGCGCACCCGAACAGCCGTCCAGACCGAGCGGGCTGAGATCGCCCATCGCGAAACGCATCGGCATCGGCGTGGGCGCGCTGATAGCGGTTTGTGGTCTGGCTTACGTTGCGGACCTTGTACTTTCGTCGGGGCACGTACCGCGCGGCGTCGTGGTGGCCGGTATCGATATCGGCGGTGCGGACACCGCGGCCGCGGATGCTCGGTTGCGCACCGCGGTGGATCCGCGCGCCGACCAGGAACTGCCGCTGCAGATCGGCGACGTGCAGACCAGGCTCACGCCCAAAACCGCCGGCCTGGGGGTGGATTGGGACGCCACCTGGGCCCGCATCGGCGGCCAGCCGCTCAATCCGATCACCAGACTGACTTCGCTGTTCGTCACGCATACGGTGCCGGTCGCGAGCACGGTCGACGACAAAGCACTCGATGCTCAGCTCACCGCCCTGCGCGTGCACGACCGCGCGACGGTCGAGGGCACCATCGCCTTCGACGGCGCGCGCCCGGTCGCCGTGCCGCCGGTACCCGGCCGCATCCTCGATGTTCCGGCCGCGCGCACCGCGCTCATCGAAAACTGGTATCTCGGCGCGCTGCTGGATCTTCCGGAGACAGCCGCACCGATCGCCGTGCGCGCGGAAGCGGTCGAACAGGCTCTGCACACCATTGCCGAACCGGCGGTGAGTGCGCCGATTGTGTTCGCGGGCAAGAACAATGCGACGGGCACGCTGGAGCCGGAGCAGATCGCCTCCATACTGTCCTTCGCCCCCGATGGTCAGGGCGGCCTCGCCCCGTCCTTCAAACAGGATGTCGCGCTCGGGGTGCTGGGTCCGCAACTCGCGCCGTCCGAGGTCGAGGCCAAGGATGCGACCTTCGCCGTGACCGGGTCGGCCGCGACGGTGGTTCCGGCCGTGGTCGGCGACAAGATCAATTGGGCGAAGACATTCGAGCAGTTGCCGAATCTCGTCGTCGCCCCGCAGGAGCGCACCGCGCAGGCCGTCTACGAGAAGGTGGATCCCAAGCTCACCACCGAGGCCGCCAACGCACTCGGCGTCACCGAGGTGATGGGCCAATTCACCACGAGCGGCTTCAGCGGGCCCTCCGGTGTGAATATCCGCGTGGTCGCCAAGAAGGTGAACGGTGCCATCGTCAAGCCGGGAGAAACCTTCTCGCTCAACGACTTCACCGGTCCCCGCGGCACCGCCGAGGGGTACGTCGAATCCGGCATCATCGACCACGGTCGCCCGAGCACCGCCGTCGGCGGCGGCATCAGCCAATTCGCGACCACCCTCTACAACGCCGCCTATTTCGCGGGCATGGAAGATGCCGGTCACACCGAGCACAGCTACTACATTTCCCGCTATCCGGCGGCGCGCGAGGCCACCGTCTTCGACGGCGCCATCGACCTCAAATTCCGCAATGACAGCCAATCCGGTGTCTACATCGAGACATCGACCACCGACTCCGAGGTCACGGTCCGCCTCTGGGGCACCAAGACGGTCAATGTCGAATCCATCACCGGCGAGAAGACCAAACCCACCGAGCCCACCGAGATCAAACTCCCCAAAGGCAAGGACTGCATCGCCACCGAAGGCGCACCGGGGTTCACCATTTCCGATACGCGAGTCATCACCGACCGCAAAACCGGTCGGCAGATCTCGCGCACGACGCGGACGGTGAAGTACGACCCGGTACCTGTCGTGAAATGCGAGTAGTCGACTCCTACAACGGGGTTCGCATCAGCAGGACGTTGTACTGGTTCCATACCGACAGCAAGAAGTACAGGTCACTGCCGGTCTGATACGGAAAGATCATCGGCGCGTAGGCGCTCGGCAGCGCGGTGCCGTCGACGAGGACCTCCGACTCGCTCCACGGCCCCTCCGGCGCCGATGCGGTGCGCAGCACCACCGAATTCTTGGAATCCGTGGTGAGCATGATGAATTTGCCGAGATGCTCGTTCCACATGACCGACAGCTCGCTGACATCACCGACGATCGGTGCGGCGTCCTTGGCCTCGGGCTTCCACTCCTTGCCGTCCCAGTACTCGTAGCGATCGAGATCGGCGATATCGGATTCCACTGCCCGCGAGACGAATCCGGGGTTCAGCCGACCTGCCGGAGTGCCGTAGCGGTAGACGTAACCGTCATCTTTCAAGAAGGCGTTCTGCTGAAAGTTCTGATGCCCGTCCACATTCGCGCGCCGGGTCGTGGTCAGCGGGGTCCAGGTCTGCCCGCCGTCACCGGAGGCGGCGAGGGTGGAGAAGTTGGTCGACCATTTGCCGTGCTCACCCCATTCGCGCACCGACATCAGGCTCATGTACTGCACCCCGCCGACCGAAATGCCCGCTGTCGGAATGAGACTGATCTCGATGCCCGGAATCTTGGGGCTCGGCAGCGGATTGGTCACGGCGCCCTCGAAGGAAATCCCCTGCGACGGATCCTTGGTCGAACTGTGGAAAAGTACCTGGCTGCTCCAAGCGAAGACGCTGCCTACGAGCAGGTTCGGGAAGCCGAGGCCTGCGCTGTCACCGAAGGCGGTGATCATCCGGCCGTTGCCGTCGTCCCACATGACGCCGAGGTCGGTGCCGAGCACATTGACGTTCTGGGTGCGATTGGGGCTGTCCATACCGGTCATCTGGAAGACCGCCTGGGTCAGTCCGGGTAGACGAGGCAGGCCGCGTGGCTGTCCGTTGATGCCGGGAATGGGGTTGATGCCGGGGATGGGAAGCAGGAAGTTCGAATCTGCGGCGGCCGGTCCGGCCAGCGCGACCGATATCGCGGCGGCGAGCACACCGGCTCTGCTGAGTGCGGACAGCGATCGGTTCATCCGGACGATCCCTTCTTGCGCGCGGTCTGCCCGGTCATTGTGCCCCGTTTCGTGATCTATGTCCGGGTCCTCATGGTGGAGAGCGACATGTGATCATCGCTACACTGAAGATCACCAGGAGACGGGGGCTTCGACAGGGGCTGGCCTGTCACCGCTGCTTAATGGTCGCTCGAAATGGCAAAGCTGTTCGGTACATCCAGCAGGATTTCGTGAACGCTAGGCGGTGGCTCCATGGGTGACAGTCGCGCGATACTTCGCAGTTGGTGGCGCGATCCGGCGCACTATCGCTGGTTCGTGCGGACACTCGAATCCCATTCCGGGCTGCGCCTGATCAAGGCGATCATCGGCGCGGGCGGTGCGATCATGCTCGTGATCAACATTCTGATCTGGATGTCGCCCGCGGGTCCGAGCGGCACGGTGAACCGGACCATCTTCGCGGCGGCCGGTGCGACGGCAGCTGTGTGGACGGTTCGCTGGTGGCTGTTCCCGTGGCCTCGCGCCATCACTTCACTGGCCCTGTTGACCTGGGCGGATGTCGCGATCACGGCATCGTGTCTGGTGGACAGCGATCGGGTGTACGGCGCATTGAGCGCGATGCTGCTCGTGGTCACCGGCGCGTACATCACGTTCTTCCACAGCCCGAAGGCGCTCGCCGCGCACGCCGGATGGTCGCTGCTCACGGTGGGTGCGCTAGCCGTGTTGCTGGTGACCGACGCGCAGAGCAATGATCTCGCGCTGGCCGGTGCGATGGTCTTGATCATGGTGGCGGCCATCGTCGTGGTGTTGCCCGCGTTGCAGTTCTGCTATTGGGTGCTGCGCATCGATGTGCTCTCGGATCCGCTGACCATGCTGCTGAATCGCCGCGGGCTCGACTACTACGTGCACCGTACGCGATACCAGGGCCAACTGTGCGTGATCACCCTCGATCTCGACCACTTCAAGGCGGTCAACGACACTTTCGGTCATACCATCGGTGACGAGGTGCTGGTCTCGACGGCCGCGCGGTTGCGCGCCGCGGCCGATTCCGATGCCGTGGTCGCCCGCACCGGCGGGGAGGAGTTCGCGGTGGTCGATCAGTTGGATCGTGCGGCCGCGCTGAGTCTGGGCGAGCGATTGCGCTCGGCCGTGGCGGAGACGCCCGGCATATCCGTCACCGTCACGGCCAGTGTCGGTGTCGCGGTATGCGACGGCGGCACGGACGCGGGACGGCCGCGATGGCTGCTGCGGTGTGCCGACAACGCGATGTATCAGGCGAAACGGCTGGGCGGCAATACCGTTGTGCTGGCGGAAGATCCGGAACAACCGGCGATCGAACTCGCCGAGCCCGCCCGAGAGATGGTGCACCGCACCAAATAACAACAGCGGCCCCGGAGACTCCGGGGCCGCTGTGTGCGAAATCTTTTGGATCAGAACGCCGCTTCGTCCAGCTCCATGATGTCGTTGTCCAGGTTGGACAGGATGGCGCGGGTCGCGGTCAGCTCTGGCAGCACATTGCGTGCGAAGAACTGCGCGACGCCGACCTTGCCCTGGTAGAACGCCTCGTCGGCGCCGGTCGCGCCATTGTCGAGCGCCTTGATGGCGATGTCGGCCTGGCGCAGCAGCTGCCAGCCGATGAGCAGGTCACCGACCGAGAGCAAGAAGCGCACCGAACCCAGACCGACCTTGTACAGCTCGGACGGCTGCTCCTGGGCGCCCATCAGGTGCCCGGTCAGGGTGGCGGCCATGGCCTGCACATCCTCGAGCGCGGTGGCGAGCAGCTTGCGCTCGGCCTTCAGCCGGCCGTTGCCCGCCTCGGACTCGATGAACTTCTGTACCTGGCCGGCCACGTGGGCCAGCGCGACGCCGCGGTCACGGGCGATCTTGCGGAAGAAGAAGTCCTGCGCCTGGATCGCGGTGGTGCCCTCGTAGAGCGAGTCGATCTTCGCGTCGCGGATGTACTGCTCGATCGGGTAGTCCTGCAGGAAGCCGGAGCCACCGAAGGTCTGCAGCGATTCGGTCAGGTACTGGTAGGCCCGCTCGGAACCGACACCCTTGACGATCGGCAGCAGCAGATCGTTGACGCGGAAGGCGACATCCTTGTCGGCACCGGAGACCAGCTCGGCGATATCGGCATCCTGGTGCGCGGCGGTGTAGAGGTAGATGGCGCGCAGACCCTCGGCGTAGGCCTTCTGCAGGGCCAGGCTGCGGCGCACGTCCGGGTGGTGGGTGATGGTGACGCGCGGGGCGGCCTTGTCGGTCATCTGGGTCAGGTCCGCACCCTGGACGCGCTGTTTGGCGTAGTCGAGCGCGTTCAGGTAACCGGTCGACAGGGTCGCGATGGCCTTGGT
Organism: Nocardia sp. CA-120079; assembly: GCF_050955745.1. Classification (NCBI taxonomy): domain Bacteria; kingdom Bacillati; phylum Actinomycetota; class Actinomycetes; order Mycobacteriales; family Nocardiaceae; genus Nocardia; species Nocardia sp. CA-120079. The sequence goes on along the minus strand of NZ_CP192088.1, from coordinate 9,257,365 downwards.
GCCGACCATCATGCGCGCGTTCTCGATGACGTCGAACATCTGCGCGATGCCGTTGTGCACCTCGCCGACCAGCCAGCCCTTGGCGGGCACGCCGTGGCCGCCGAAGGTGACCTCACAGGTGGCCGAGACCTTGATGCCCATCTTGTGCTCGACATTGGTGACGAAGACACCATTGCGGTCGCCCATGGTCTGGGTCTCGAAGTCGAAGTGCCACTTCGGCACGTAGAACAGCGACAGGCCCTTGGTACCGGGGCCTGCGCCCTCGGGGCGGGCCAGCACCAGGTGCATGATGTTCTCGAACAGGTCGTCGGAGTCGCCCGAGGTGATGAAGCGCTTGACGCCCTCGATGTGCCAGGAGCCGTCCTCCTGCTTGATCGCCTTGGTGCGGCCCGCGCCGACATCCGAACCGGCATCCGGCTCGGTCAGCACCATGGTGGCGCCCCAGTTGCGATCGGCGATGATCTGCGCCCACTTCTTCTGCTCATCAGTGCCGTTGTTGTAGAACACCTGCGCGAAACCCGCACCGGCGGCGTACATCTGAGCCGGCGGGTTGGCGCCGAGGATCATCTCGCCGAGCGCCCAGGAGACGGCGCTCGGGGCACCGAGGCCACCCAGCTCCTCGCGGACGGCGACCTTGGCCCAGCCGGCGTCTTCGAGCGCGCGGTAGGACTTCTTGAACGATTCGGGGAGAGTGACCGTGTGGGTCTCGGGGTCGAAGGTCGGCGGGTTGCGGTCACCGTCGACGAACGAATCGGCCAGCGGACCCTCGGCCAGGCGACGCACCTCGTTGAGCATCTCCTTGACGGTCTCGGTGTCGAGATCGCCGTAGGCGTCGCTGTCGAGGATGGCACCGAGGCCGAGTACCTCGAAGAGGTTGAACTCCAGGTCGCGGACGTTGCTCTTGTAGTGGCCCATGTCTGTTACTCACTCTCCGTTGAGTTGGTGCGGTCGGTTGGTTGCCGTTCCCGCCCGTTGTCCGTCCACCGGGTAGCCGTGCCGGTTTCTCCGCATGCTACTCGCGGGTAACTTATGTCCCATATTACCGGTCGGTAATGGGGTCGCAAAGACCCGAGCGGGCAATGTGACGCGGAAAACACTCGAAGGCGTTGCCGTTTGTCTACGGCTCGCGTAGTAGACGATCGAGCCGGGTTTGCCGGTGCGTTACCCCGCGGCCGACGCGCTGCGGGTGACTGGGCGTCTTCGGATAGCTGGGGACTACCGTGGAAATGTGCGAATCGAGACGAGCGCCGGGCCCGCGGAGATCGAGCTCGACAAGCCGCGCAAAGCGGCGTTCCTGCTGCTGCTCACGCACGGATCCGGCGGCGGTGTCGACGCAAAAGACCTGCTTGCCGTGCGCGACTGCGCCTACGAGCTGGGCGGCGCGGTGGCGCGGGTGGTGCAGCCGTACCGGGTCGCCGGACGACGCGCCCCCGGTTCCGCGGTGAAGCAGGACGAGGCGTGGCTCGAGATCGTGACCGACCTGCGCAAGCGAGTGAAGAAGGTCCCGCTGATCCAAGGTGGGCGCAGCAATGGGGCCCGGGTGGCCTGCCGAACCGCCATCGCCGCCGACGCGCGCGGCGTGCTCGCGCTGTCCTTTCCGCTGCATCCGCCGGGTAAGCCGGAGCAGACGCGTCGCGAAGAACTGCTGGCTGCGGGCGATATCGAAGTCGTCGTGATCAACGGCGCGAACGACCCATTCGGCATCCCCGACCCCGCCGATGCCGCCGAGGTGCGCGTAATCCCTGGTCAGCCGCATTCCTTCCGGTCGGGATTCGGCACCATCGCCGACACGGTCGCCCCCTGGTTGCAGCGCTGGTCCCAGTAGGGCGGGCGTCCAGTCCGGTTCCGGTTGGGTCTGGCCGCCTGTGAGCGACCCTGCACCGAGGTACGACGGCCCGCGCCGGGCCACTCGAGTGTGCCGCGCTTACGCCTGCGCGCCGGCCATCGAATCATCGGCCAAGCCTGCCTGGCGTGCGAGGACGTGCCTGGCGTGTGAGGACTTGGCGTGCGTGGCCTGCGAGGACGTGCGTGGCGTGCGAGACCGTGTGCGGCCTGCGAGGACTTACGTGGCGTGCGAGGACGTATGTGGTGTGTGAGTACTTGCGTGGCTTGTGAGGACGTGCGTGGCCTGCGAGGACATGCGCGGCGTGCGAGGACGTGCGTGGCGTGCGAGGACATGTGCGGCGTGCGTGGCGTGCGGCGCGGCCTGCGCGGCGGGCGGCGGCCTGCGTGGCGTATGCGGCAGCCTCGGCTAGTTGGGGGTATCGGGTTCGGTGGCGGGCGGGTCCGCTGGGGGTTTGGTGGCGATGACCAGGGCGTCTATCGCGTCACGTTCCTCGGTTGGGCGGTAGACGCGGTCGGCGAGGCGGACTCGGATGCGTTCGGGGTCGTTGCCGAGGTCGGCGATGATGTCGTCGGGGGTGAACAGGACCGTGGGGTCCTGCGGGCCGCCGAAGCCGTCGGTGAGATTGGTGGTGTCGTGGCCGAGGATCAGCAGCGTGCCCCCGGGGGTGAGCAGATCGGCGAGGCGGTGGACCAGCCTGCGGCGTTGTTCGGCGGGCAAGTGCAGGAAGACCATCAGCACGAGTTCGTACGGGCCGGTGATGCCCGCGGCATCCAGATCGGTGACATCGGCGCATTGCCAACTGATCCGGCTGCGGACCGAGCGGGACAGGCGGGTCGCGATGGTGCGGCCCTTATCGACGCCCACCTGTGAATAGTCGACGGCGTGCACCTGCCAGCCGTGCGTGGCCAGCCACAGCGCGTTGCGCCCTTCACCGCAGGCGAGATCGAGGGCCCGCGGCAGGCCGGGCGGCTCGCCGTCGGGAGTGTCCGGCACCAGCGGCGCGATCCGCTCCAGTCCGTAGACATGCTCCACCACAGTGCTGTTCGGCGGTGCGCCCCAAACCAGTTCACTCTGCGCATACCGCGTGTCCCAATCGGTCGCGTCCATATGCGCGAGTGTATTTGCCCCGCGTACCTCGCGACCGCCGCGCACCCGCGACGATCGCGAATCCCGTCTGCGCGCCGGGGGATCATCGCGGGCGGGCGGCCCGAGTTCTAAGAAGTCGCTTGGGGCAACCAGTGCACTGGCGAGGTCTCGCGGATGTGGACGAGCACGTCGAAAGCCCCCACGAGAGATCGCACGCTCGTGTGGGCGGTGGCATCCTTGGCCGGATCGTAGATACCGCTGATCGTGCGCAGCTTCGCCGGACCGCGTAGCCACTGTTGCACCGATTCCGGTGCGTCGCTGTGCAAGTCGACGTAGAAGGCGGGCAGATCCACGTCGCCCAGGGAAGCGTCGACCAGGTCCGACAGTGGCTCCGGTGCCACCGCCATACCGAGATCACCGTGATGGAACCCGATGGCGACCGAGATGTAGCGCGCACCGAAATGTTCGCGCAAATAGCTACCGGTACCGCGGAATTCGGCGGTCTCCGCCGGACCGTCGCCGAGGGTAAGGGCTGCTGTGTGGGCGATGCCGTCCCAATACGCGATCTTCGCGCCGGTATCGCGCTGCCATTCGATTAGTCGGTCCGCGGCAGGTCGCTCGTCGCGCGCGAAACCACCCTGCCCGGCAACGCTGTTCTTGTGGAATTCGACTATGAGCCGCAGATGCGTCAGTGCGTTTTCGAATCCTGGTGAAACCGAGAGCTTTTCGAATAATGCCAAGGCATCGCGTGCGTCGTCGATGAACGGGCGGCCGGGGTGAATTCCCTGATGGCGCTGCACATGTTCATCTACCTGGTGCGCGGTGCGGATCGGGGCGAGGTGGGATTCGATGGCGGCCAACCGATCCGGTGCCTGCTGGCGGACATAATCCAGGACCACGTCGTAATCCGACGGTTCGGCACGCGGCGGTTCGACTCCGAAAATCCGCACAGGATCGTTCGGGTGCTCATTGTTGAATTCGCGAATCCAAACCAGTGCCGCCGCCATTTCGCCGGTACGGGTCGGCCGCCATGCACCCGCGAGCACCGATTCGGGATCGCCCGCGCCGTTCCGTACATAGGCATCGAGCCGCTCACCGGAACGTGCACTGTCCTGCACGGCGAGCGCGCGGAAACCGTATGCCTCGACGAGCACCCGGAATACCCGCTCCCTCAGTCCGAAGGTCTGTCGAGAGAACCGGGTCGACTCACCGAGCCCGACCACGGTCGCAGATCCCAGCCGCTCGGTCAATGTCGCGATATCCGATCCCAGGCTATTCGAATGCGTATCGAAAATCGGCTGCGCATGTGAACGCAGCCATCCACGCAAATCCGAAGTGCCGGTAACTGATTCACTGGATGTGAGGGTGGTGCCCATGGTCTCTCCCGAAGCTCGACTACTCGACGCGACCCAGCTTCATACCTGAAGTGCCATTGAGGTCAAGTCGGCACACGAGCAACGGCACACGGCCACGGCCAGGTGCCGTTGCGGAGGGGCTAGAGGGTGGTATGCATCAGCAAAACGTTGTACTGACTGTGCACCGTGGTGACGAAGTACAGGTCGCGTCCGGTTTGGTAGGGGAAGATCGACGGAGCGTATGCGGACGGCAGTTCGCGGGTGTCGATCAGAACCTCTGGATCGCTCCACGGACCCGCGGGCGAGGCGGCCCGTCGCATGACCACCGAGTTGAACGGATCGGTGGTGAGTGAGATGAACTGGCCGAGGTACTCGTTGTACATCACCGACATCTCGCCGACGCCCCACATGATCGGCGCCGCGGCATCGACATCGCCCTTCTTGCTCCAGTGCTCGCCGTCCCAGTACTCGTACTCGCCCAGATTCTTGATGTCGCCTTCGCGGACCCGCCCGATATACGCCGCCCGGTTGCGCCCGGACTGGGTGCCGTACTCGTAGACGTACCCGCCGTTCTTGACGAACGCGTTCATCTGGAAGTTGGCGTTACCGCCCTCATTCGGGCGTCTGGTCTCGGGTAGTTCGGCCCAGGTTTCACCGTTATCGCCGGATACCGCGAGTCCGGAGAAATTCGTGGTCCATCGGCCGATATCGTCCCAGGTCTGCACCGACATCAGGCTCATGTACTGAACGCCGCCGACCGAAATGCCCGCGGTGGGGATCCGGCTGATCTCGATGAATGGAATCTTCGGGCTCGGAATCAGATCGCGCGCCTGACCGAAGATATCTCGCACGACGCTGTCGAAGTAGATGCCATTGGACGGATCGTGGGTGTGGCTGCGCACCAGAATATTGCTGCGCCACGCCCATGTGCTGCCCGCGAGCAGATTCGGCAGGCCGAGTCCGGCGGTATCGCCGAATGCGGTCAGCATCTCGCCGTCGCCGTTGTCCCACATGATGCCCAGATCGGTGCCGAGCACGTTATAGGCCTGGGTGTTATTCGGGCTGGCCATGCCGGTCACCTGGAATATCGCCCTGCTCCGGCCGGCCAGGTTGGGGAGTCCACTGGTGCCGTTCAGCACCGGGATCGGATTGATCGCATTGGGGTTTGCCGAGGCTGGGGTAGTCGCAACGAGGAGCAAGGCCGAAGCTCCTGCCAATGCCGAGAGCAAGGCGGACGCGGTCTTGTTCAAGTCTCAAGGCCCTCCGGTTCTGGCCGAAGTGGCACGATACGCGGCCCCCCACCTCGTGTGTGTCACATTCGGCTGGCTGGCAAATCGTTCAAGATGCTAACAGCGAAACCGGGGAAATTGGTGGCTTGCGTGATTCGTCTGGACAGTTGTAAGCGCGGTGCTACCTGAATTGTGATCAGCGACGACGAGAAATCGCCTGCCGCAGGATCAATGGCAGTTGGGTGGCTCGCTCGATGGCGAAGGTGCGGCGAGCCGAGGCATGCCAGGAGCGATCGAATAGTTGTTTTGCCCCTGCGACGGCGTGCGGCGAGCGGATGGCGATTCGATCAGCGAGCTTTTCCGCCGCCGCGACCGGGTCCGCGGTCACCTCGGTGACCAGGCCGATCCGCTCGGCGTATGCGGCGTCCACGATATCGGCGGTCATGGTGAGCAGCAGTGCCTTGTCGACACCGATCAGCCGGGACAACGTCGCCGCGCCGGTCATATCCGGGACCAGACCGTACTTGGCCTCCATTACCGAGAATTCCGCGTCGGTGCTGGCGAAGCGGACGTCGGCGGCCAGCGCGATCTGCAGGCCACCGCCGTAGCAGTGGCCGTGTACCGCGGCGATCACCGGCACCGAGAGCCGACGCCAAGCCCAGCAGGCTTCCTGGAAGGTATTGGTGCCGCGCCACGGCAGCGGTATGAAGCCGCGGATGACGGCCAGTGGGTCGCGGCTCGTCCCCGCGATATCGAGGCCACTGCTGAAACTCGGACCATTGCCGGACAGGATGACCGCGCGTACTTCCTGGTGATCTGCGACGGTATGTGCGGCCGTGACGAGGTCGCGCAGCATCTCGATGGTCAGGCCATTGTGCTTGTCCGGCCGGTCCAGCGTGACGTAGGCGCGGTCGTCGACGAACCGCAGCGCGATGTTCGAGGCCATTCCCGAATCTTACCCGCGAGTCAGTTAGCGGGCCATTGCTTGCGCGTGTGCGCGTTTGTTCTAATCGAACGCAAGTTACCGTCAATATTGACGGTAAAGAGTGGAGGAACCATGCTGCCACCCGGATTGGACCCGCGCACGCCGGTACTCGTCGGTGTCGGACAGGTCGTGCACCGCAGCGGCGAGCCCGGCCTGCCCGGACCGGTCGAACTCGCCGCCGAATCGCTGCGCCGCGCGGGTGCCGACAGCGGCACCGGGGATCGGCTATTGCGGTCTGCCGATCTCATCGCGGCCGCGGCTCCGGTCAGCAGGCCGTATCCGGATCTCGGTGCGTTGGTCGCGGCGGAACTGGGTGCCGCGCCGAAGCGGACGCTGCAATCCGCGCGATTCGGCGGTGACGCGCCGCAGCGCCTGGTCAATACCGTCGCGCAGGCCATCGCCGAGGGGCGGTGCGAGGTCGCGCTGATCACCGGGGCCGAAGCGGTCGCGTCCTGGAATGCGGCCACCCGCACCGGCGTCGGCCTCGACTGGCCCGAGCAGGGCGAGGATGTTCGGCCGACCGAGCTCATCGGCACCGAACGCGGACCCAATACCGAGATGGAGACCGCGGCGGGACTATGGGGACCGATCTACTTCTATGCGCTGATGGAGACCGCGCTGCGCGGCCGGCTCGGCCTGAGCGAGGCCGCGCACCGCGAGCGCATCGCCGGACTGTGGTCGCGGCTCTCGGCGGTGGCGGCCGTGAATCCGTATGCCTGGCAGCCCGCCGAACAGTCGATCGAAGATCTGGTGACGCCGTCGCGCGCGAATCGCATGGTGTCCTCGCCGTATCCGAAGTTGCTCGTCGCGAATCTGTCCGTGGATCAGGGCGCGGGGCTGATCCTGTGCAGTGCGGCGGCGGCCGATGCTGCGGGCGTGCCGAGGGACCGCTGGGTGTTTCCACACGGTGGGGCGAGCGCCACCGACGAGTGGTACGTCTGCGAACGCGCGGATATGTCGAGTTCACCGGCCATTGCCGCGGCCGGGCGGGCCGCATTGTCGAGTGCGGGTATCGGCATCGACGACGTCGCGCATATCGACCTGTACTCGTGCTTCCCGGTCGCGGTGCAGGCCGCCGCCGAGGCGCTGGGGCTGCCGATCGACGATCCGGCGCGGCCGCTGTCGGTCACCGGCGGACTCACCTTCGCGGGCGGCCCCGGCAACAACTACGCGACCCATTCGATCGCGACGCTGGCCGCTCGCCTGCGCGCTGATCCATCGGCATACGGCCTGGCGAGTGCGCTCGGCTGGTACATCACCAAGCACGCCATCGGCCTCTACTCCGCTCGCCCGCCCGCGCGACTGTTCTATGCCGACGAACCGGAAGTGCCTGTGGCACGGCGCGATACGGCGCCCGACTACACCGGACCGGCCACCGTCGAGGCCTACACCGTCGCCTATCGCAAGGGCCCCGCGCCCGAACACGCCGACGAACCCGAGGCCGTGGTGATCTCCGCATTGACTCCGGCCGGTGCCCGCATACTGGTTCGGGCGTCCGATTCGGAAACCGTCGCGGCGTTCACCGACGGCGACCCGATCGGCGCGCAGGCCGATGTGATCGCCGCCGACAAGCTTGCATTGCTTACCGAGAGGACTGTCGAATGAATGCAGCGTCGCACAGCGACTCCATGAGGGGTGGTGGCCGGGAGACGGGTGGGCCTGATCTGGTGCTGGTCGAAAAGCGCGATGCGATAACACTGTTGACTGTGAATCGTCCGGAGGTCCGCAATGCCATCAATTTGGCCACCGCGCAGGCCATCGAGGCGGCGGTCGACGAATTCGAGGCCGACGATGCCGCGCGCGTGCTCGTGCTCACCGGAGCGGGCGCAACCTTCAGTGCCGGAATGGATCTCGTCGCGGCATCGAAGGGGGAGATGCCGATAACCCCCAAGCGCGGCCCGCTCGGCATCGCCGCGAAACCGCCTGCCAAGCCGATGATTTCGGCGGTCGAGGGTTTCGCGCTGGCCGGCGGGTTCGAACTCGCGCTCTCCGGTGATCTCATTGTCGCCGCGAACAATGCCCAGTTCGGAATTCCGGAGGTCAAGCGCGGTCTGGTCGCTGCGGGCGGCGGCGTACTGCGGCTGACGCAGCGGCTGCCGCGTCCCATGGCCGCCGAGCTGGCGCTCACCGGTGGCCGCATCGATGCCGAACGGCTCTACCAGCTCGGACTGGTCAATCGGCTCACCGAACCCGGTGCGGCACTCGACGGCGCTTTGGCCCTGGCAGCTGAAATCGTCGCGGCCGCACCGCTTTCGGTGGCGGCGAGTAAGCGGATCATCGACGAATCGCCGGACTGGGCCGTCGCGGAGGGGTTTGCCAAGCAGGGCGAAATCGCGCTGCCCGCGCTGTTCTCCAAGGATGCCGCCGAGGGTGCGCTGGCCTTCGCGCAGAAGCGCGAACCCCAGTGGCAGGGACGCTGATCCGATGCCCGAACGCGTCCAGGAGACGCAGGCGCAGCGGCGCTCGCGCATGCGCACGCGACTCCTGGACGCCGCGGTGGAGAGTCTGGTCGAGGTCGGCTACGCGGGTACCACCACGCTCGAGGTACAGAAACGGGCGGGGGTTGCGCGCGGCACATTGCAACACCACTTCCCGACCAAGGCAGACCTGCTCGCCGGTGCGGTAGAACATCTGGCCGAGCGTCGATTCGCCCAGCTGACAAGGGAATTCGAGGCAATACCGGCCGATGCCGATCGCCTCGAAACGGCGGTCGAGCTGACCATGCGCATGTTCACCGGGCCGTCGTTCTGGGCGGCGCTGGAGATGTGGGTCGGCGCGCGTACCGATGCGGAACTACTCGCGGCCTTCCTGCCGCTGGAATATCGACTGTTCGACCTGATGCACAACAGCATTCGCGATATCTTCCGTCAGGAATTCCCGGACGATCCGCGCGTGCCGACCATTACCGAATTCACCATCGAGATCATGACCGGTCTCGCCATGCGTGTGCTGCTCACCGGCGATCTGGACCGGAATCGAATCCTGCGGCACCGCTGGGGAAATGCGGTCCGCATCCTGCTCGGCGAAGCGGATCCGGCGACGCTGACGCGAGCGGTCAGGGATGTGGGCTGATGGTGTCGAGCAGGACCTGCGCGCAGCCGGCCGGATCGTCGAAGAACGGGGTGTGACCGCTGCCGTGCAGCGTGACGTGGCGAGCATTGGGCAGCACGGCGCGTGCCTTCCTGCTCTGCGTGGCGTAGGTCAGCAGGATGTCCCGGTTGCCCCAGGCGATGGTTACGGGAATATCGGCCAGCGCACCGATTTCGTGCAATTCCGCATCGGTGAAGGAGGCAAGGGCGGGCTCGAAGCCGGGTGCGTCGGCGGCGTCGGCGGCGGTGTCGATGGCCACCTGTGGATCCAGCGCCCACGGCTTGCCGAAGATCAACGTCAGAAAGATGGTGCGGCCTGCGGCGGTGCCCAGCACGTCGGGCAGCCACCGACGCAGCACCCGGGCGAGTTGACGGGATTTGCCGAGCGATTGTTGGCACCACACGCGGCCGGGGGTGTCCCAGAATCCGATCGGCGAAAAGGCCGTGACCGAGCGGGCCGCACCACGTGCGCCGAGGTTCAGGCTGATGAGCCCGCCCATCGAATTGCCCGCCAGGTGCGGGCGCTCGATGCCCTGTTCGCGCAGGAAGTCGGCGAGCGCTTCGGTGAGGGTGTCGACGGTGGTGTGCTCGATCGGCGCGGACCCGGCGAAGCCGGGCAGATCGACGGCGATGACGTCGAAGGATTCGGCGAGGGTGCCGATGATCGGCTCCCACACCTGCCAGCGGCTGCCTACGCCGTGCACCAGGACCAGCGGTTCCCCCGCGCCCACCCGGTGGTGGTTCAGCGTCGTCATATCTGTGACCGTACAGCGATTCGCAGCCGTCGGACCGAGATTTCCGGCCACGACCGGACCGGATTTCCGCTGGCAGTCGGCCGAAACAGCGGTACGATAAATGGTATGGCAACGCGTAAGGTCACCCTTTCGCTGGACGCGGCGTCCTGGGCCTTCGCCGAACAGGCGGCGGCCCGCGCGGGGATGTCGCCATCGGCGTGGATATCGAAGGCAGCGCGTCGCGAGGCGGTGCGGACCGGTGTCGGTCCGGTACCCGATGTGACGGCCCTGGCCGCGGCGGACGAAGCGGAGCTCGCCGCCGCCGAGGAGGCGATGCGTGCGCAGGGGTGAACTGTGGCTCTATCACCCACACGGTTCGCCGCGGCGCCGTACCGTCGTGCTCATCAGCAGTGATGGCATCAATGAATCACCGAGGCAGTGGCTGATCGCCGCCGAGGTCGTCGACGAGGATCCGCAGGACATTCTGGCTGTGCCCGTCGAGCGGCACGGTTGGGTGCATGCCGGGAATATCGGTCGCATCTATCGTGGCTGGCTGGCCGAGCCCATCGATGAGATGGAAGCGGATGCGCTGGATCGGTTGGATACCGCATTGCGCGCGGCCATGGATCTTTAAACCACTTTCCGATTGGGAAGCCGATCGCTCGGCTACCGCTGGGCGTCGTACGGCATTATCGTTGCGGCGCCACGCGGTGGCCATAGATACACACTGAATCGAGAAGAGGAATCAGGTGCGGACCTTCCTGATCGCCGCAGCGCTCGTCGCGCTGCCGGTACTGGCGGCGTGCGGTAACGACAAGGCCGCGGACCAGCCCGCGGTAACCCAAGCGGACCTCGCCAAGTCGCTCCAGGACAAGGGACTCAAGGACAAGAACCTGGCCGACTGCGCCGCCAAGCTCTATGTGGACCAAGGCATCTCGCAGGAGGGCCTGCGCAAGATGGTCAGCGACGAATATGACGCCAAGGCCGCCGACGCCAACAACTTCGGCATGAGCCAGTCCGATGCGGACAAGGCCCGCGAGGCCAACACCAAGATCTTCACCGAATGCCGCTCGAAATAGCGGTTTGATCAGCCTATACGCGCCCCGGACCCGCTGGGTTCGGGGCGCGTTCGGCCGACTGGCCAGCGTGTCGACGGTGCCGGGATGACCAGGTCGATGAGATAGCGGTCGGCCGCATTCGTCGTGCCGGGTGTGCGGTCGTAGCTCCGGTGGCCCAGCCGTCGTGGCCTGCGGCCCAGGCGAAATGGGCACGCAGCGTCGGGATGGCGGCGTTTCGGATCGAGGCTGATGATGTCGAATCGCGCCCGCTGTCCCGGATCACCGCGATCTCGCGCACCATCGCGATCGGCCCAATCGATCGGCACAGTGACTGTCGCGCAGTTGAGTTCGGCATTCACCTGGCAAGGGCGCCGATTCGGCGTTGGTGCCGGACTCGATGCGGAAGTGCAGCCGACCAGGGCGGCCGGTACCGGCGCGGTCTAGATGGCGGCGCCGAACATAGTGCGGCGGAAGACCATGTTGCTGATCACCGCCCGCCCACATCCCTCGGTCGAGCCATCCCGCACTGACCCTCCGGTACTGCGGGGCTGCGGCCGAAACTGCTGGCGGGGAAGGGTTTTGGGGATAGCGGCGGATAAGAAAAGGCTCCCGGCAAGTTGCCGGGAGCCTTTGTCCGAGCCGATGACGGGAATCGAACCCGCGCTGTCTGCTTGGGAAGCAGAAGTTCTACCATTGAACTACATCGGCAGACCCCGAAGGGTACGTCCGAGACTGTAGCAGAATCGTCCGGCGGCCGGTAAAAGTCCAGGTGGATATGGCTGACCTGCTCTGATGCGGACAGGCAGTGGCGAACCGTTGTGGCCACCGGATCGTGGTCGCCGCCGACACCTCGCCGCGATCCGCAGTCCGGCGAACTCACCGCGTTCGGCATCGATGTTCGGCACCGATGTGCTGAAATATCTCTGCGACACCTATTCGCCAATTTCGATAAAAGCGAAGATCGCAATGTCGCGGTCGGGTGTTAACAGTAGAATTGAATTTATATGGAATTGCATCTTGTATTGCAATTCGGTCGTTTTATACGCCACGTACGTCATTGTGGTTTAGGGTATTCAGTCATGGCATCCGGGGGCAAAGGTCCCTGTGTTGCAACATGTTGCGTTTCGCCTGCCGATGCGGCCATGCCTCTCGCGGGAGAGTCCGGAGATTCGCAGGTCGCCACCTCGAATCGGGTGAAAATTTCACGGTGCAGATTCCGGAATGTGGGTATACATCGGCGAATGATCCGGCTTAGACTGGCCGTGGTCGGGGTTAGAGGAAAGTTCAATGACCGTTCTGCGACCACAGCTTCACCCCGACCGGGGGTCGAGCAGAGTAACCGAGCCGGACGTGTCAGCAATAGCGCGGATACCGTTGTCCGCTGGGCAGCGTGGGTTGTGGCTGGCGCAGAAATTGAGTCCGGATGTGCCGATATGCGAGGCACAATATGTCGAGTTGCGTGGCGATCTCGATGTCGAGCTACTGCGCGAAGTCTCGATACGAGCCGGCCAGGAGTTCCAGTCGGGCTACCTGCGGCTGGTAGAGGTGGACGGCGAGCCGTACCAGTTGTTCGACCCGCTGCTCCATACGACGGGGCCGCTGATCGATGTGCGCGGCGAGCCGGATCCTGTTGCGGCGGGCTTGGAGTGGATGCATCGGGAGTACACCAGACCCCTCGACATAACACGGGACCGGTTGCTCGGATCGGCGATTGTGCAGGTCGGGGACCAGCATTACCTGCTGTACCTCAAAATCCACCACGTCGCGATGGACGGCTACGCCGGAGTGCTGATCGTGAACCGCATCGCCGCGCTGTACACGGCGGCGGTGCAGGGACGGACACCGGAGCCGAACCAAGCGGCGGACCTGCGCACGCTCTTCGAGGCCGACCGCAGCTATCGGGAGTCGAAGCGATTCGCAGACGACAAGCAATACTGGCTGAACAGACTCGCCGATGCGCCGGACGAGTCCAGTCTGGTCGCCGGGCACGCACCTGCTCGCGCGGACAGTACGGTCGCAACCGCCGAACTTTCGCCGGAGACGGTACAGCGGATCGGTGATTGCGCAAATGCGCTGAACGCGAGCCCGGCCGCGGTGGTGATCGCCGCATTCGGCTGCTATCTGGCCCGGATGACCGGCCGCGACGAGGTCATGGTCAACATCCCCGTTTCGGGCCGCACCAATGCCGTACTGCGGCGGTCCGGCGGGATGTTCGTCAATGTCGCACCCCTTCCGCTCGCGCTGGGTCCGGGCGACACCGCGGCGACATCGACGCGGCGGGTGCAGTCCGATCTGGTCGGGGCATTGCGGCACCAGCGGTGCGGCCTCACCGATATCCGTGCCGCCGCCGGATACCACGGCGGACAGCGACGTTTCGCGGGCCCGGTAGTGAATGTCATGTTCTTCCACCAGGAGATCCGGTTCGGATCGATGAGCGGGGAGTTCCATATCCTCAGCTCGGGGCCGGTCGACGATTTGCTGATCGACCTGTATCAAACCGGGGATGCGCCGCGCACGATCCTGCACTTCCTCGCCAATCCCAACCTCTATACCGACGCCGAACTGTCGGCACACTGCACCGGATTCGGGGAGTTCCTCGATGCGTTCGCGGCCGATCCGGACGCCGCGCTCGAGCGGATTCACCCCGCCAGCATCCGTGATGGCGCCCTGATCAAGCGTCGGCAAGAGAATCTGGCGTTCTGGCGAGCCGCGCTCGCCGACCTTCCCGAGGAGCTTCGCCTGCCGTTCGACCGGCCGCGGCAGGCAATGCCGTCGAATCGAGCCGCCACGGCACGGTACCCATTGCGTGCCGATCTGGTTCCCGCGTTGGAACGGTACGCGCAGCGGCACAACTGGTCACTGTTCACCGCGATCCATGGCGGGTTGGCGGTGCTGCTCGCCCGGCTGAGCGGTACCACCGACATTCCGATCGGCACACCGATCCGGCGCACTGTGGCCGCGCTCGACGATGCCGACGGGTCCGTCGACATTCCGGTGCTACGGACCGAGATCGATCTCGATGAATCGAGCGGCGACCTGCTCGGCCGCGTCGAACAAGCCGATCTGGACGCCTTCGAACATGCCGATGTTCCGTTCGCGCAGGTGCTGGATGAACTCGTTGCGCAGCGGTCCCGGCATCCGCTGTGCCAAGTGATGTTGGCGGTGCGGAGTGTGGAGCCGGATGCCGAACTGCCAGTCGACACCTCCCGCTTCGACCTGCGTTTTCTGATGTCGGCCGGCCAGGACAGCGGCGCGGCGACGATAACGGTCACCTACGCCGTCGACCTGTTCGATGCCGCGACCATCGATTCTGTTGTCCATCGGTGGATTCGGATTCTGGAATCGATCGCCACCGATCCGACTGTGCCTGTCGGGGCGATCGACGTTCTCGAACCCGCCGAGCGAGCTGATCTGCTGACCCGCTCCGGTGCGCCGTCGGCTCCGCCCACCACGTTGCCCGACCTGCTGACGGCGGCGGCCGCGCTCGATCCCGACGCCACCGCGATCATGTGCGACGGACAACAGTTGAGTTATCGACAATTGGACCAACGTTCCAGCATGTTGGCGCGGCAGCTCATCGAGCGCGGTATCGGGCCGGAAGATGTTGTCGCGATCGGCATTCCACGTTCGGTGGACTCCGTGCTCGCGGTGTGGGCGGTGACCAAAACGGGAGCCGCTTTCCTGCCGATCGATCCGACCCATCCGGCTGAACGCATCACCCACATGATGACCGATTCGCGAGCGGCAATCGGTCTGACCGTGACATCTGTCCGCGCACAGCTACCCGACAGCACGGACTGGTTGATATCGAACAACCCCGGCGGCTCCGACGGCCAGTTGACCACAGACGGTCGGCCCGTCACCGACGGCGACCGGGTTCGTCCGTTGCGGATCGACGATATCGCCTACGTCATCTACACCTCCGGATCGACCGGACTACCCAAGGGCGTCGCGGTCACCCACCGCGGACTCGCCAACTGCGCCGCAGCACATCGGGCTGCGATGGGCGTCGAATCCGGCTCGCGGACATTGCATCTGGCGTCACCGAGCTTCGACGTGTCGGTACTGGAGATGCTGCTGCCCTTGCCCGCCGGCGCGGCCATGGTCATCGCACCCAAGGACGTCTTCGGTGGGGATGAACTCGCCGCGCTGCTCGACCGCGAGCAGGTCAGCCACGTGCTCATCTCACCTTCGGCGCTGTCCACCATCGACCACACCCGTTGGCCACTACCGGATCTGAAGTATCTGATGGTCGGCGGCGAGGACTACGGCACCGAACTGGTCGAGCGCTGGGGCGGCGACCGTGTCGTGCTCAACGAGTACGGTCCAACCGAAACCACTATCGCCGCGACACTGATCTCGCCGTTGACGGCCGGACAGCTCGTCACGATCGGTGGTCCGATCCGCGGGGCCTCGGTATGGGTCCTCGACCAGCGGTTGCAACCGGTTCCGGTCGGTGTGGCCGGTGAGTTGTATATCGCGGGTGATCTGCTCGCCCGCGGATATCACCGGCGCGCAGACGTGACGGCCGGCCGTTTCGTGGCCTGTCCCTGGATATCCGGTCGGCGTATGTACCGCACCGGTGATGTCGTGCGCTGGACAGGCAACGGAGCGATCCAGCACCTCGGCCGATCCGACTTCCAGGTGAAGATCCGTGGCCTGCGTATCGAACTCGGCGAGATCGATACCGCACTCGCCGTCCACGAAACCGTCGCCTACGCGGCGACCATCGGCCACCGCAATGACACCGGAACACAATCGCTGGTCTCGTATGTCGTGGCCGCACCGGGCCACACCATCGACACCACGACCCTGACCGAATACCTGGCCGACCGGTTGCCGTCGTATATGGTGCCGTCCTCGATCATGGTCCTGGACCGGATTCCGTTGACACCAGTGGGAAAGCTGGACCGAAGGGCGTTGCCGAAGCCGGTGTTCGCCGACCGCAAACCCTTCCGAGCACCACGAACACCAACCGAACACGCGATCGCCCAGGCAATCATCGACGTATTGGGCATCGAAACGATCGGTCTCGACGATTCGTTCTTCGCCCTGGGCGGCGACAGCTTGGTCGCGACGCGCGTCGCGGCGCGACTCGGGGCCACATTGGATGCCGAGATTCCGGTGCGACTGTTGTTCGAGGCGTCCACGGTCGCGGAACTCGCCACTCGCATCGAGCAGCATGCCGGTACCGGGCGCAGACGCCCGCCGCTCGTCGCCGGGCCGCGGCCCGATCTCGTGCCGCTCGCGCCTGCCCAACAACGGATGTGGTTCTTCAACCAGTACGACACCGCATCCGGCGCATACAACATGCCGATCGCCATTCGGCTGCGTGGCGACTTGAACATCGATGCCCTGCACGCGGCGGTTATCGACGTGCTGGGCAGGCACGAGTCGTTGCGAACGCGGTATCCGGATCACCACGGAACGCTGATTCAGCT
The DNA here is from genome assembly GCF_050955745.1 of Nocardia sp. CA-120079. Lineage (NCBI taxonomy): Bacteria > Bacillati > Actinomycetota > Actinomycetes > Mycobacteriales > Nocardiaceae > Nocardia > Nocardia sp. CA-120079. The sequence goes on along the minus strand of NZ_CP192088.1, from coordinate 9,240,542 downwards.
GGTCGAGCCCGTCGAGAATGTGGACCGCGAGCTGATCGTGGTGCCGGTCGTGCCGAGCCGGTTGGTCCAGACGCTAACCGAATTCGTCGCCGACGGCTTCGATGTGACCATCCAGGCGCCCGTGCGTGCCCGGTTGTTCCGCATTGTCGGCGGCGAGGAACCGGAATACGTATTGGCCGTCGTGGTGCACCACATCGCCGCGGACGGCTTCTCCATGGCGCCGCTGGCCCGCGACGTGACAACCGCTTATGCCGCGCGGATCAGCGGCAGAGCCCCGGCCTGGACACCGCTGCCGGTCCAGTACGCGGACTACGCGCTGTGGCAACAAGCGACCCTCGGCACACCCGACGATCCGGAATCGCTGTGCGCCGAACAGATCCGATACTGGACCGAGGCGCTGGACGGCGTTGCCGAGGAGCTTCGTCTGCCGTTCGACCGGCCGCGGCCGGTGGTGCTGTCGAATCGTGGCGCCACCATCGACTACTCGGTATCCGCCGGTTCGGTGCGGGCACTGGAACGGTTTGCGCGGCAGCACAATTCGTCCTTGTTCATGGCGATCCACGGCACACTGGCGGTGCTGCTCGCCCGGTTGAGCGGCAGCACCGACATTCCGATCGGCACACCGATCGCCGGGCGCGGAATGGCCGCACTCGACGACATGATCGGCATGTTCGTCAATACCCTGGTGCTGCGGACCGAGATCGATCTCGACGAATCGTTCAGCGACCTGCTCGGCCGGATCAAACAATCCGACTTGGACGCCTTCGAAAACGCCGACGTCCCGTTCGAGCAGGTCGTGGACAAACTGGTCGTACAGCGATCCCAAGCGCGACACCCGCTGTTCCAGGTGCTGCTGGCGTTCCAGAATCTGGAACCGGTAACACTGCGACTTCCCGATCTAGAGCTGTCGATGGTCGAACTGCCCAACCAGGTATCCCGGTTCGACCTGCAATTCATCCTGTCGGAAAACCATGACAGCGGCGATATGAGCGTCGCGGTCACCTATGCCACCGACCTGTTCGATGCCGCGACCATCGATTCTGTTGTCCATCGGTGGATTCGGATTCTGGAGTCGATCGCCACCGACCCGACTGTGCCTGTCGGGGCGATCGACGTTCTCGAACCCGCCGAGCGAGTCGATCTGCTGACTCGGTCCGGTGCGCCGTCGGCTCCGCCCACCACGTTGCCCGACCTGCTGACGGCGGCGGCCGCGCTCGATCCCGACGCCACCGCGATCATGTGCGACGGACAACGGCTGAGTTATCGCGAGCTGGACGAACGGTCCAACCGGTTGGCGCGGCAGCTCATCGAGCGCGGTATCGGGCCGGAAGATGTTGTCGCGATCGGCATTCCACGTTCGGTGGATTCCGTGCTCGCGGTGTGGGCGGTGACCAAAACGGGGGCCGCTTTCCTGCCGATCGATCCGACTTACCCGGCCGAACGCATCACCCATATGATGACCGATTCGAAAGCGGCCCTCGGCATTACGGCCGGGTCCATACCCGCGCGATTGCCGGACGACACCGAGTGGTTGACGTTCGACAACCTCGACGCGGCCGACAGCGGTCCGATCACCGACGGCGACCGGGTTCGTCCGTTGCGGATCGACGATATCGCCTACGTCATCTACACCTCCGGATCAACCGGACTACCCAAGGGGGTCGCGGTCACTCACCGCGGGCTCGGCAACTGCGCCATCGCACTCCAAGCCGTCATGTGCGTCGAATCCGACTCCCGGACATTGCATCTGGCGTCACCGAGCTTCGACGCGTCGGTACTGGAGTTGCTGTTGCCGTTGTCCGAGGGGGCGGCGATGGTCATCGCGCCGTCGGATGTCTACGGTGGGGATGAACTCGCCGCGCTGCTCGACCGCGAGCAGGTCAGCCACGTGCTCATCTCACCTTCGGCGCTGTCCACCATCGACCACACCCGTTGGCCACTACCGGATTTGGAATATCTGATCGTCGGCGGCGAAGACCACGGCAGTCAGTTGGTCGAACACTGGGGCGTCGACCGGAAGCTGATCAACGACTACGGCCCGACCGAAACCACCGTCACCGCGACGCGGAGCCCTTTGACGGCCGGAGAGGTGGTCACCATCGGTGCTCCGGTCCGCGGGGCCTCGGTATGGATTCTCGACCAGCGGTTGCAACCGGTTCCGGTCGGTGTGGCCGGTGAGTTGTACGTCGCGGGTGATCTACTCGCCCGCGGATATCACCACCGGGCAGCCACCACAGCCAGCCGCTTCATCGCGTGCCCGTGGGCACCCGGTCAGCGCATGTACCGCACCGGTGACGTCGTGCGCTGGACCGGCAACGGAGCGATCCAGCACCTCGGCCGTTCGGACTTCCAGGTCAAAATCCGTGGCCTGCGTATCGAACTCGGCGAAATCGATACCGCACTCGCCGTCCACGAAACCGTCGCCTACGCGGCGACCATCGGCCACCGCAACGACGCCGGAACCCAAAGACTCGTCGCGTATGTCGTGGCCGCACCGGACCACACCATCGACACCACGACCCTGACCGAATACCTGGCCGACCGGCTGCCGTCCTACATGGTGCCGTCCTCGATCATGGTCCTGGACCGGATTCCGTTGACCCCGGTGGGCAAGCTGGACCGAAGGGCGTTGCCGAAGCCGGTGTTCGCCGACCGCAAACCCTTCCGAGCACCACAGACACCAACCGAACACATCATCGCCGGAGCCTTCGCCGACATACTCGGTGCCGAAACGGTCGGTCTCGATGATTCGTTCTTCGCCCTGGGCGGCGACAGCATCATGGCGATCCAGTTGGTGGCCCGAGCCAGGTCGGCCGGCGCGACGTTCTCCGCACGCGACGTGTTCGAGCAGAAAACGGTCGCTGGACTGGCCCAGGTCGCAGCCCACGACAGCACCGCAGCCGCCCAGTTGACGGAACTGCCCGGCGGCGGCGTCGGCCCGGTACCGCTGACGCCGATGATGCGCAGGCTGCTCGCACGGTCCGGTCCGGAGTTCGCCCGCTACTCGCAGGCGATGATGCTGAATCTGCCGATCGGAATCGACCTGGAGCGGTTGGCGCAAACGATGCAGGCGGTCCTCGACCGGCACGACATGCTGCGCGCGCGGCTGTGCTCGGACGGCGATGGCCACCGGGCCTGGGATGTGCTGCCGGTCGGCACGATTCACGCCGCCGATGCCATCCACCGCGTGCCGATGCCGGCAAGCGCCGAGTTCCGGACGTCGGCGGCGGCGGAGCTGGCCTCCGCTGCGGCCCGGCTCGATCCGGACGCCGGGATCGTGCTGCAGGTGGTCTGGTTCGATCCGGCGAATCCGGCCGAACCGGGCAGAGCGCTGGTGCTGGTGCATCAGTCGGTGATCGATCGGGTTTCCTGGCGGGTGCTGGTGTCAGACCTGGCGGTCGCGTGGGCGCGGATCGAGTCCGGCGAGCCACCCGATCCGGCCCCGGTCGGGACCTCGATGCGCAGGTGGGCCTGTGCGCTGGTCGAGGCGGCCCGACGGCCGGAGCGGGCAGCTGAACTCGAACTGTGGCGAGCGATGGCCGACGGGCCCGACCCGATGATCGGGGCGCGGGCCCTCGACCCCGCGATCGACGTGGCCGCAACCGCCCGGACGCTCGAGGTCGAGCTCTCCCCCGAGGTGACCGAGTCGCTGTTGACCGATGTGCCCTCGGCATTCCACGGCGAGGTGGGCGACGGGCTACTGGCCGCTCTCGCGGTTGCGCTGACGAAGTGGCGGCGGGAACGGGAGCCCGCGGCCGCGGAGCTGACGGATGTGGTGATCGGTCTCGAAGGGCACGGTCGGGAGGAAAGCGTCGTTCCTGGCGCGGACCTGACCCGGACGGTCGGCTGTTTCACCACGAGTTTCCCGGTGCGTCTGGATCTGTCGGGCATCGATATCGACGACGCGTGCGCGGGCGGGCCGGCCATGGGCGCAGCGGTCAAGTCCGTCAAGGAACAGCTGCTCGCCGTCCCGGACCACGGGATCGGCTACGGCTTGCTGCGGTATCTCGACGAGGACACCGGCACGCTGCCGCCGCCGCAGATCGCATTCAACTACCTCGGCCCAGTCTCCCACTGGGTTCCCGAAGGGGAACCGACGGTCGGATGGCGGCCGGTGGACGGCGGGGAGTTCACCGATGCGCAGCATCCGGATATGCCGGTTTCGGCCGTACTCGACATCAATGTCCGCGCCCGGGACGACGGACAAGGGCCGCAGTTGCGGGCCATCTGGTCCTATCCCGCCGAGGTGCTCACCGCCGAGGAGGTGCGTGCGGCGGCGGAGTCCTGGCGCCGGGCACTGACCGCGCTGGCGAGCCACGCCCGCCAGGCCGGCAGCGGAGGACGGACACCATCGGATCTGGATCTGGTCCGGCTCGGGCAGGCCGAAATCGAGCGACTCGAGCACAGGTACCCGACGCTGAGCGACGTTTGGCCGTTGACGCCGTTGCAGGAGGGACTGCTGTTCCACGCGTTGGTGTCCGAGCAGTCGGTGGACGCCTACCTGACCCAACTGGTCGTCGAGTTGCGCGGCCGGGTCGATCCGCAGCGGCTACGCAGAGCCGGACAAGTGCTACTGGACCGACATTCCAATCTGCGCACCGCCTTCGACACCGATGTCGGTCCGGTGCAGGTGGTCCAGGAAGATGTGGAGGCTGCCTGGTCGGAGCTCGACCTGTCCGGGCTCGATGACAGTGCCCGCGATCGCGAGTGGGAGCTGCTGCTGGCCGCGGACCGGGCAACCAGGTTCGATCCGGCGCGTGCCCCGCTGCTGCGCTGGATGCTGGTCACCACGGGGCCGCAGCACTATCGGCTGGTACTGACCAATCATCACCTGCTGCTCGACGGCTGGTCGACGCCGCTGCTCCTGAGGGACTTGCTGGTGCTCTACGCCACCGACGGCGACGCCACCGCGCTGCCCGAAGTCCGTCCGTACCGGGACTTCCTGGCCTGGATCGCCCGCCAGGACTCGGCTGCGGCGCTCGACGCGTGGGCCGGCGCGTTCGACGGCGCCGAGGAACCGACCCTGGTAGCGCGGGCCGATCCCGGCCGCCGCTACACCGAATCACGCGATGTGCTCGGCGAATTGACCGAGCAGCAGACCACGGCGCTGACGAATTTGGCCAGGTCCCGTGGCATCACCCTCAATACCGTCGTCCAGCTGGCATGGGCAATCGTGTTGGGCACGTTGACTTCTCGGGACGGTGTGACGTTCGGTGCCGTGGTCTCCGGGCGGTCCCCGCGGATCGCGGGCATCGAAACGATGATCGGACTGTTCATCAACACGGTGCCGGTGCGTGTCCGTCTCGACGCCGCCCAGACCCTGGGACAACTGCTCGACCGAATCCAGACCGAACAGGCGGACCTGCTCGAGCACCAGTTCGTCGGCCTCACCGAAATCGAGCGGGTGGCCGGGCCGGGGGCGGTGTTCGACACGATGACGGTATTCGAATCGTTCCCGATCGACCGTTTCGGGCTGACGGCGCAGACCGATATCGCCGGCATGCGAGTAGTCGATGTCGCGGGTACGGACGGCGCGCACTATCCGCTGGGAGTGGTCGCGCGGATCGACACCCGACTGCACCTGAAGATCAAGTACCTGCCCGAACTCTTCGACCACGACACGATGACCGCGACCCTGCAGCGCATCCTGCGTGTGCTCGGTGTCGTCGCGACCGATCCGGATCTGCCGCTGGCCCGGCTGAATCTGCTTTCACCCTCGGAAGACCGGGAGTTGACGCCGGTATCGGGCTCCCCGGCGGTGCCGGGGCGCATGCTGCCGGAGCTGTTGGCGGCGATGGTGCAGCGGGATCCGGGCGCTGTCGCGGTGGTGTACGAGGATCGGCAGTGGACCTACGGGGAGCTCGATGCGCAGTCGAATCGGTTGGCACGGTTGTTGATCGATCGGGGTGTGGGACCGGAGGCCAATGTGGCGGTGGGTCTGCCGCGATCGGTCGAGTCGGTGCTTGCGGTGTGGGCGGTGGCGAAGTCGGGGGCGGCATTCGTGCCGATAGATCCGCAGTATCCGACCGGCCGGATCGAGCACATGCTCACCGATTCCGGTGCGGCGGTGGGAATCACGTTGTCACAGTGGCGGTCTCGATTGCCCGGATCGGTGCCGTGGCTGGTCCTCGACGAGGCGGCGGTCGAAGCCGAGGCGTCGGCGGCGTCGGCGGCGCCGGTGACCGATGCGGAGCGAACAGGGCCGATCCGGCTCGATAATGCGGCGTACCTGATCTATACCTCCGGTTCGACGGGTGTGCCCAAAGGCGTGGTGGTGTCGCACCAGGGGTTGGCGGACCTGGTGGCCGAGCTGTGTTCCCGGTTCGATATCGAGCCCGGCGCGCGGGTGCTGCATGTCGCGTCGCCGAGTTTCGACGCGGCCGTCCTGGAACTGCTCTGGGCGTTCACATCGGGTGGGCGGCTGGTGATCGCGCCGCCGACTGTCTACGGCGGGAACGAGCTGGCGCGGATCCTGTCGAGCGAGCGGGTTACCCATGCCGCACTGACGCCTACGGCCTTGGCGACAGTCGACCCGGCCGGGTTGGAGAACCTCGAGACGGTCATGGTCGGTGGCGAAGCGCCCCCGCCCGATCTCGTGTCACGGTGGGCGCCGGGCCGGAGGTTTTTCAACACCTACGGTCCGGCAGAGGCCACGATCCAGACCGACGCCAGTGCACCGCTGGTGGCAGGTGAGCCGGTGACGGTCGGCGGACCGATCCGCGGGGTCGGGCACGTCGTGCTCGACGCCTGGTTGCGGCCGGTGCCCGTCGGAATCGTCGGCGAGCTGTATCTCACGGGTCCGGCCCTGGCTCGTGGTTACCGCAACCGAATGGGGCTGACGGCCTCGCGCTTCGTCGCCGATCCATTCGCGGAGCAGGGCCGGCGTATGTATCGCACCGGTGACCTGGTGCGGTGGCTGCGGCTACCGGAGGGGAATCTGACGCTCGACTATGTGGGCCGCGCCGACTTCCAGGTCAAGCTGCGTGGTTTCCGCATCGAACTCGGCGAGGTCGAATCGGGCCTGCTGGCCTGTGCCGGTGTGGCGCGAGCGGCCGCGACCGTCCACCGGGGCGCCGCCGGTGACCGGTTGGTCGGGTACGTGGTGCCCGAGCCCGGCGTCGAGCTGGACCCGTCCGCGGTCCGCGCGTTCGCCGAACAGCGGCTGGCCCCGCACATGGTGCCCGCGACCGTGGTTGTGCTCGACAACTTGCCGGTGACAGCGAGCGGCAAGCTCGACCGCGCCGCGCTACCCGAGCCGGACTTCACCATGGGCCGGGCCGAATTCCGGGCGCCGGTCACCGAGGTGGAAAGGACGCTGGCCGGACTCTTCGCCGAGGTATTGGGCATCGACAGGGTCGGAGTCGATGATTCGTTCTTCGCCATGGGCGGCGACAGCATTATGTCGATCCAGTTGGTGACGCGAGCCAGGGCAGCCGGTGTGGTGCTCTCCACGCGGGAGGTATTCGAGCGGAAGACGGTCGCGGGACTGGCCCAGGTCGCAGTCCAGGACAGCACCGCGGCGGCCGCTCTTCCGGCGGAGCTCCCCGGCGGTGGCGTCGGCCAGGTACCGCTGACGCCGATCATGTGCTGGATGTTCGAACGCGGCGGATTCGACCATTTCTGCCAGTGGGTGATGCTCACGCTGCCGAGCGGTATCGACGTCGACGGGATCGAGGCCACCGTGCAAGCGGTGATCGATCAGCACGACATGCTGCGGGCCCGATTGCAGCCGGAGCCCACGCACCCGTCCGGGTGGGCATTGCAGGTGCGGCCGGCCGCGACGATCTCCGGGCTGATCCGGCGCGTGCCGGTGACGGCGGCGCCGGACAGCACCGCCTTCGCCGCGATCGCCGACGCCGAGGCGCACGCGGCCGCCGAACGACTCGACCCCGCCGCGGGCGTCATGCTGCAGTTGGTCTGGTTCGACTGGGCGCAACGGCCGGGACGGCTGCTGGTTGTCGCACACCACTTGGCCGTCGATGCGGTGTCGTGGCGGATCCTGATTCCCGACCTCGCCACGGCCTGGGCCCAGATCGGTGCCGGGCAACGGCCGCGGCTCGCGCCCGTCGGCACCTCGATGCGACGCTGGGCGCACGGGCTCAACGCCGCCGCCGAGAGCCTCGATGAACTCGACTGGTGGCGATCCACGCTCGGTGCCGCCGATCCGCCGATCGGCGCTCGCCCGATCGACCCCGAGCTCGACGTGCAGGCCACCGTCGCGACCGTCGAGGTGACACTGCCGACCTCGGTGACCCGCGCTGTGCTCACCACCCTGCCCCAGGCGTTCCGCGGCAATGTGGACGACGCCCTCATCGCCGGGCTGGCACTGGCACTGACTCGATGGCGGCGGCGGCACGGCGACAACGTGACCGAAACGCTGCTCACACTCGAAAGCCACGGCCGCCACGACACGGTGCTACCCGGCGCCGACCTCACCCGCACGGTCGGATGGTTCACCACCGCCTACCCAGTGCGCCTCGACCTGTCCGGTATCGATATCGACGACGCATTCGCCGCGGGTGCTGCCGCGGCGGCGGTCGTCAAATCGGTCAAGGAACAACTGCGCGAGGTCCCGGACCGTGGGATCGGCTACGGGCTGCTGCGCTACCTCGACGCCGACACCGCCCCCATCCTGCGTGCGCTGCCGACCCCGCAGGTGAGCTTCAACTATCTCGGTCGTCTGGACACCGTTCCCGAGGCGTTGCGCGACAGCGGATGGCTGCCCGCCGATGGCGACACCGGCGGCGGCAACCAGAATCCCGACGCGGCAGCGGCGGCGGTGCTCGGCATCAACGCGGTAACCACGGATACCTCGGACGGCCCCGCCTTGACCGCCGCCTGGGACTACCCGTCCGGCGTGCTCACTCGTGTCGAAGTCACCGACCTCGCCGAACTGTGGCGCGAAGCTGTGACGGCTCTGGCTGTCCACGCGTCCCGACCCGGTGTCGGCGGGCTGACCCCCTCTGATGTCGGCCTCGTCGATCTCGACCAGGCCGCGATCGACCGTTTGGAGACTCGACACCCGGCTCTGGACGACATCTGGCCGCTCACGCCGCTGCAGGCGGGACTGCTGTTCCATGCCCAGCTCGCCGACGGCGCACTCGACGCCTACATCGTGCAACTCCGTATCGAACTCGCTGGGCGCGTCGATGCGGACCGGATGCGCCGCGCCGCGCAGGCCCTGCTCGGACGGCACCCGAACCTGCGGACCGCATTTGTGCGTGACGGCGCCCGCGAACCGGTCCAGGTGGTGTACCGGCATGTCGACGTGCCGTTCGCCGAGGTCGACCTGGTCGAGCACGACGACACCGCGGCCGCCCTCGAGCAGGTCATGGCCGGCGACCGTCATTTCGACGTGACCGAGGCGCCGCTGCTACGACTGACGCTGATCAGGATCGCCCCCGAGCAGTACCGGCTGGTGTTGAGCATGCATCACATCCTGATCGACGGCTGGTCCACGCCACTGCTGATCCGGGAGCTGCTGATCCTCTACGCCGGCGACGGCGACGCCGCGGCACTGCCTCCGGTTCGTCCCTACCGCGATTACCTGATGTGGCTGCACAGCCTGGACCGGACTGGTGCGGAAACCGCCTGGGCGCGGGCACTCGAGGGCGTCGCGGAGCCGACTCTGCTGGCCCCCGAGGACCGCGGTCGCCGAACCACCGCCGCGGGGCGCGAAGTGCAGGTGCAGCTGAGCCCGGACCACACTGCGGCGCTGGTCGAGGTGGCCCACCAGCACGAGACGACCCTCAACACCGTCGTCCAAGCGGCCTGGGCGCTCGTGCTCGCCAACGCGACCGCCCGCGACGACGTGGTCTTCGGCACCACCGTCTCCGGGCGTCCGCCACAGCTGCCCGGCATCGAATCGATGATCGGACTGTTCGTCAACACCGTGCCCGTACGGGTCCGGCTCGACCACCGCGAAAGCCTCGCCCAGCTACTGCGGCGAATCCAAACCGAACAAACCGCGCTGCTCGACCATCACCATCTCGGACTCGCCCGCATCCAGCAGGTGGCCGGTGCCCGCGCGATGTTCGACACCGTGACCGTCTTCGAGTCCTACCCGGTGGACCGGGCGGGGCTGTCCGAAGACATCGACATCGCCGGAATGCACGTCCGCGGCATCGACGGACGAGACGCCGCGCACTATCCGCTCGGCCTGGTCGTGCACCACGACACCCGGCTGCACCTGACCTTCGAATACCTGCCTGACCTGTTCACTCGACAGCAGATCGACGCCTTCGCCGACCGGGTGCTGCGCGTGCTCGACACCGTCGCCGCGCATATCGATCTCCCGCTCGCCGAATTACAGCTGCTCTCGCCCGTGGAGCAGGCCGCGCTGGTGCCCGTCCGCGGTCGGCCCGGCACGGTGGCGTCGGTATTGCCGCAGGTGTTCTCGGATGCGGTCGCGATGACGCCCGGTACGGATGCGCTGGTCTGCGACGGCGTGCGGATGTCGTATCGCGAACTCGACGAGACCTCCAACCGCTGGGCGCGCGTGTTGATCGATATGGGAATCGGTCCGGAGGCGATGGTTGCCGTGGCGCTTCCGCGCTGCATCGACGCTGTCATCGCCGTGTGGGCGGTCGCCAAGTCCGGCGGCGCGTTCGTCCAGATCGATCCCACCCATCCGCGCGACCGGATCACGCGCATTCTCACCGATTCCGGTGCCGCAGTCGGGCTGACCCTCGACACCTACCGAGACCAGTTACCGGACACACTCGAGTTGCTCGCCCTCGACGATCCCGCCTTCGTCGCGTCGACGGCGGAGACGGACCCGACGGCGATCGATGACGCCGAGCGCGCGGCCCCGCTACGCCCGGAGCATCCGGCCTACCTGATCTACACCTCGGGCTCCACCGGGACTCCCAAGGGAGTTGTGGTCACCCATACCGGGATAGCGAACCTGGCGGCCGAAATTCGGGAGCGGTTCGGCCTCACCCCGGCCTCTCGGATGCTGGCCGCCGCTTCACCGACCTTCGACGTCTCGATCCTCGAATGGTTCAGCGCGACCGCCGCCGGTGCGACCCTGGTCGTGGCCCCCGCATCGGTAGTCGCCGGTCCCGCACTGGCCGAGTTGATCAATGCCGAACGGGTGACCCATGCCGCCGTCACTCCCACCGTGCTCGCATCACTGCACGCCGACGAAGTCGACACCCTCGACACGCTGATCCTGGGCGGCGAGACCTGTCCACCCGATCTGGCAGCACAGTGGACACCGGGCCGAACCGTGCTCAACGCCTACGGTGCTACCGAAACCACAATCGTCAGCTGCGGCCATGCTCCTTTGACCACGACCGAGGGCGGCCCGATGACGATCGGCGGGCCGGTGCTCGGATTCACCGCCGTCGTACTCGACCGCAGATTGCGTCCTGTCCCGGCCGGCGTGGTCGGCGAACTGTACGTGTCCGGACCGGGCCTCGCGCGCGGCTACCACCGCCAACCCGCGACCACAGCAGCCCGATTCGTCCCCGACCCGTACGGACCGGCGGGGACACGCATGTATCGGACCGGCGACCTGGTCAGCTGGACTACCGATCGAACACTGCGATTCTCAGGTCGCAGCGACCTACAGCTCAAGATCAACGGCCACCGCATCGAACCCGGTGACATCGAAGCCGCGCTCCGCGCACACCCCGACATCGACCATGCCGCCGTCACGGTGCACACCGGCCCCAATGGCAGCACTCAACTCGTCGGTTACGTGGTGCCCGCTCCCGGCAGCACGACCGATACCGCCGCAGTGACCGCCCACCTCGCAAAACGGCTGTCCACGTACATGATCCCCACGGCTATCGACACGGTCGACCGGATACCCCTCACCCCTACCGGCAAAGTCGATTACCAGGCCCTACCCACACCCGATTGGCGACCCGCCCGGTTCCGGCCGCCGTCCACCGCACTCGAGGCCACCGTTTGTGACGCATTCACCCGAACCCTCGGAGTCGAACGGGTCGGCCTCGACGACGGCTTCTTCACCCTCGGCGGCAACTCGCTCGCCGCGGCCGAACTGGTGGCGCGCCTCGCCGAGTCGACCGCTGTCGACGTGCCGGTTCAGTGGATCTTCACCGATCCGACGCCCGAGTCGCTGGCCCGCCGCATCGACATGCGCCGGCACGGGCTCGACGAACAGGACCCCGGTGATGCGCTGTCCGTCCTGCTCCCGCTGCGCGCCGCCGGAAACGAGCCGCCGCTGTTCTGCGTGCACCCCGCCATCGGATTGGCTTGGGGTTTCAGCGGACTCGTGCAGCATCTCGATCCCGACCGCCCCGTGTACGGGGTGCAATCCCCGGCATTCAGCGATGCCACCGTGGCGTTCGGGACGCTCGACCAACTCGCCGCCCGCTATGTCCAGGAGATCCGGGCCGTCCAGCCGCACGGGCCGTACCACCTGCTCGGCTACTCGCTCGGCGGCACCATCGCGCACGCGATCGCGGTCCAACTCCGCAGCGACGGTGCGTCCGTCGCCACCCTGGCCATGATGGACACCCGCGTCGTCACCGCCGACACCGTCCGCGTGCCCACTCCTTCCATCGGGCAGCTGCTCGCCGAGTTCGCCGGACTCGATGTGCCCCCGGGCGCGGCCGATCTCACTCCCGCGGTCGCGGCCGAACTGCTCCACCGGCAAGGCGGACTCTTCACCGCCGTGACCCCCGAGCACCTCGTGATCCTGCACGACGACTACACCCGGCTCGTCGACCTCACCTGGAACCACCGGCCGACTTCCTTCGACGGCGACTTGATCTACTTCAGCGCCGGCGCCCACCCAGACGACGGCCCCTCGCCGGCCCTCGCATGGCACAACCTGATCAATGGCCGGATCACCGACCATCACATTCCCGTCCGGCACGAGCGGATGATCGAACCCGAGTCGCTGCGCGTGATCGGACTCGTCCTCACCGAGCATTTCCGCTCGGCCAGGACCACCCCGATGGAACCCGCCACCTCCGCAAGGACACGCCGATCATGAACCCGCACCGAATCGTCGGGACGCGTTCCGGCATCGAGCCGGTCAACCTATTCGATCCCGATCCAGCGACGCATATCGACCCGCACCCCCGTGCCGGCGAATTGCGTAGGTGGACGTGCGAATACCTGTGTCGGCCGCACCCTGATCTCGGCCGATCCGGTCCGGTCTGTCCTTACACCAGCCACGCCATCGCGAACCAGACGCTCTGGGCCGCATTCTTCGCGGGTACTTCCGTCGACGCCCAGTGCCTGACCGCGATCATCGACGATCTGTACGACATGTTCCCCGCCCTGCCACCCTGGGACGAACCCGATTGCAAGTTCAAGGCCGTCCTCGCGGTGTTCCCGGACCTCACCGACTACGCCGACATCGACGCGGTGCAACATGCCCAGAAGTCTCGGTTCGTCGCAAAGGGTCTGATGCTCGGCCAGTTCTATCCGGGCTGCACTGTCCCGGGGCTGCGCAACCCGGCCTTCCCCGCACTCGACGCGCCCCTGCCCATGCTCGCCATTCGCCATATGGCCGCCACCGACTTCCCATTCCTCAGCTCCCGCCATGAATGGGTGGACTCCTATCTCAAAATATTCGCCCCCGCGATTCCCAAGTTCATCACCAGCGCCATGTCCGACAGACTCGTGCAGACAACCGAAGCCGCGGACGGTAATCGCTGAGATCGGGTCCGGGACAAGGCAACCGAGCCATCGACAACGCGGCGGCACTTCGTCACCGTGCGGCGGCTGAGCAGCGGTATCGAGCAGGCGCTACGCTCGTCGGCGTGCTGCTTTCCGATCGTGACATCCGTGCGGAGATCGCCGCTGGGCGTCTCGGCGTCGAGCCGCTCCTGGAGAATCTGATCCAGCCGTCGAGTATCGATGTGCGGCTGGATGGGCTGTTCCGGGTGTTCGACAACACGCGGTACACCCATATCGATCCCGCACAACGTCAGGATGAGCTGACCAGTCTGGTCGAGCCCGACCCGGGTGAGCCGTTCGTGCTGCACCCCGGCGAGTTCGTGCTCGGCTCCACGCTGGAGGTGTGCACGTTGCCGGACGACCTGGCCGGTCGGCTCGAAGGCAAGTCCAGCCTGGGACGGCTCGGCCTGTTGACGCACTCGACGGCGGGCTTCATCGATCCGGGCTTCAGCGGCCACATCACACTGGAGCTGTCGAATGTGGCGAATCTGCCGATCACCCTGTGGCCGGGTATGAAGATCGGTCAGCTGTGCCTGTTGCGCCTGACCAGTCCCGCCGAGAACCCCTACGGCAGCACCACCGCGGGCTCCAAATACCAGGGCCAGCGCGGACCGACGCCCTCCCGGTCGTATCTGAACTTCCCGCTGTCCACTTAGTCTGTGGCAGTACGGGTTTCGACGACCCGGAAAGAGTTGCGATCAGCGGCAGGACCCGTACGCATCGGCGTCGATCCGAACGAGCTTCCTCGTCTCGCTCGAATCTTGCGGATGCGTACGGGTTTCGGCTCCAGGACGCAACCCCACTGCCCTTTCGCTGCCTCTTCGCCCATGTCGGATCGGCCCGAAAAAGCACCCGACCGAGCCCGCCCCTGTCGACTGCCAGTAGAGGGGCGGACTCGGTAGGCCCGGCGGCGGGGACCGACGACGCATTCAGTCCCCGCCACCCGCCCCCACCGCGAGTGCCGTCGTGATGACGACGGATAACGGTGGGAGCGTGTCGCCGCGACTCGGTGGGTTGACCCAGAAGCACCCTTCCCGGGTCCACCGACCGAGCCCGGTCGGCAACATCACGGCGCTGCCGATGGCCGGTATGCCAATGTCGTGACGGTTCAGCACCTCCAATACCTGCGCGCCCGGCCGACTGTCCGGCTCGGCGAGGAAGCTCCAGCGAATCTGCCTGGCCAGCATGGGGCCCCTCGTCCCCTGCTGTTCCAGTGCGGCCCTGACCTTTTCGGCCCGAATCGTCGGCAGGTGGACAACGCAGACGCGGCCGGTGATGGGCAGCATCACGAACCCGCCGCGTTCGGTGACCGGTAATCCGAACTCGTGCCGGTAATAGGCCACCCAATCGTCGACTGTTCTGAGTTTCTCCACATTCACGGTCAACTCCTTGCCTCCTCGTGTCCAAGGGTCCTGTGCCGGACGGCGATTCGGGAATCGCCCACCCGCTCGCCTTCTACTGCCATTCCGCTGCCTCTGATAGCGGATGGCTTTTGCCTGTGGCCGCACTCACAAAGCGCTCGTACCCTGGGAAGGAGTTCGTTCGGAAGGGATGACGTCGTGGTTCGGCAGTGGTCAGGTAAAGAGGCCCGTGCCCTTCGCGATGCCAGGCGGATGAGTATCCGGGAGTTCGCAGCGCATCTGGGTGTGCACGAGCGGCTCGTTTCGAAGTGGGAGGCCGGCGGAGCGCGGGTCCATCCACGTCCGGTGAATCAAGCTGCCCTCGATACATCCCTGGCCAGGTCCGACGATGTTGTGCGGGCGCGGTTTGCGGCCATGATCGATCAACCTGTATTCGATCGACCGACCGCGCCCGGATTCGACAGGCGGGCCGATGTCTCGGCTCGCGCCAATTATTCGAGTGACGCGGATCTTTTGGCTCTCATAGACGCCGGTGCGATGAGAGGTGATGCGTTAGCGGCGATTTCGGAGAGGGATCTGATCATGGCGGCTGCCCACGAGGCGAGCGAGCACGCCGGCCAGGCCGAGAGCACCAATGTGGGTGCTACCACCTTGGAGCAGCTCGATGCCGATGTCACGCGCATCGCGAACGAATATGTGCACATCCCGCCGGTACCGATGATGGTGGAGATGCTGCGAGTGCGACGCCGGGTGTACCGGCTGCTGGAGGGGCATCAGCGTCCCGCCGATACCAGCCATCTGTATCTGCTGGCAGGCACGCTGTCGGGATTGCTCGCCAATGCGAGCACCGACCTCGGCTATCTCGATGCCGCGGGCGAGCAGATCAGAGCGGCCTGGGCCTATTCGGAATTGTGTGGTCACAACGGGTTGCGTGCCTGGACCCGCGGCATGCACGCGCTGATCGAATACTGGTCCGATCGACCGCGTCGGGGAGTGTTGCTGGCGCAGAGCGGGCAGGACTTCGCCGAGTCGGCCACGGCCAAGGTTCGACTATTGAATATCGAGGCGAGAATCTGGTCCCGGTTGGGCAGTGATGCCGACGCCGATCGCTGTATCCGGGCCGCCGACGATGCCCGCGATGTGTCCGATACCGACTCCCTGCACGACGAGGTCGGCGGCGTCTTCGGCTTCAACGAGGCCAAGGCCCATTACTACGCGGGCGCGACCTATATCCATCTCGGTCAGGCCGAACCCGCCTTGGCCGCGACGCAACAGGCCATCGAGTTGTACGCGAACGGACCGTCCGAGCGGCGTTCCTACGGCACCGAGGCGATGGCCCGGGTCGACAGCGCCGCGGCGCATCTGATCAACGGCAGTCTGGACGGTGCGACCGCCGCCTTGGTTCCGGTGCTCGGCCTTGCCGAGGACAAACGCATCGCCCAACTGGAGGAACGGCTGGTCGGGCTGCGGCGGCGGATCGCCGGACCGGAGTTCCGCGACGCCGTCGAGGCGCGCTTCCTCGACGAGAAAATCGAAGAGTTCTGCGGAACAACTGCGGCCAAAGGCATCCCGCCGGGCAATTCGCCGGCCTGATCCCGCGGTGCGCGCACTGGACCAAGCTGCAGTTACAAGCACTGTCGACCACGATGCGAGTCTTACGAGCGAGGAGTTCGCGGCCTGTGTTGCGTCCGGGTGGTGGAAGCGCATGGGCTGTGGGCATCTGGTTCGTCCCATCTGATGCGGGTGCGTCAGGTGCTGAACGATCCGCCGTCAGTGACCACGACGGAGTGAGTCTTACGAGCGACCCGTTCGCGGCCCGTCTCGCGTCCGAGCCGTCGAAGCGCATGCGACGTAGTCGCGAGTCTCGACGGCTCGGACGCGAGACACCAGGGGGCCGCGAACCCGCCGCGGCCACGCGGCAAAGAACACTGGCACCATAGGCAGGGTGAGTCCTAGCCATCTACCGCATCACCCGCCGCGCGTGCTGGAGCAATCCACGAAGCTGCAGAACGTCCTCTACGAAATTCGTGGACCGGTGGGCGCACATGCGGCACGGCTGGAGGCGGAGGGGCATCGCATCCTCAAGCTGAATATCGGCAATCCCGCGCCGTTCGGGTTCGAGGCGCCCGATGTGATCATGCGCGACATCATCGCCGCGCTGCCGTATGCCCAGGGCTACTCCGAATCGAAGGGGATCCTGTCGGCCCGGCGCGCCATCGTGACCCGCTATGAGCTGGTCCCCGGTTTTCCCGAACTCGATGTCGACGACGTCTACCTGGGCAACGGCGTCTCGGAGCTGATCACCATCACTATGCAGGCGCTGCTCGACAACGGTGACGAGGTGTTGATCCCGGCGCCGGACTATCCGCTGTGGACCGCGATGACCAGCCTGGCCGGCGGCACTCCGGTGCACTACCTGTGTGACGAATCCAACGGCTGGCAGCCTGATATCGCCGATATCGAAGCCAAGATCACCGATAAGACCAAGGCGCTGCTGGTCATCAATCCGAACAACCCGACCGGTGCGGTGTACTCCACTGAGGTGCTGCAGCAACTGGTCGACCTCGCACGCAAGCATCAGCTGCTGCTGCTCGCCGACGAGATCTACGACAAGATCCTCTACGACGACGCGAAGCACATTTCGCTGGCGACGCTCGCGCCCGATCTGCTCTGCCTGACCTTCAATGGACTCTCCAAGGCCTACCGGGTCGCGGGCTACCGCTCCGGCTGGTTGGCGATCACCGGACCCAAGGAGCATGCGGCTGGTTTCCTCGAGGGCATCGATCTGCTCGCCTCGACCAGGCTTTGCCCGAATGTGCCTGCGCAGCACGCGATTCAGGTGGCACTCGGCGGGCATCAGAGTATCGAGGATCTGATCCTGCCCGGCGGTCGACTGCTCGAGCAGCGCGATGTCGCGTGGGAGCGGCTGAATATGATCCCGGGTGTTTCCTGTGTGAAGCCGAAGGGTGCGCTCTACGCGTTCCCGAAGTTGGATCCGAACGTCTATGAAATCCGCGATGATTCGAAGCTGATCCTGGATCTGCTGCTGCAGGAGAAGATCTTGATGGTGCAGGGCACCGGGTTCAACTGGCCGAATCATGATCATTTGCGGATTGTCACGCTGCCGTGGGCACGGGATCTCGCGGTGGCGATCGAGCGCTTCGGGAACTTCCTGTCGAGTTACCGGCAGTAGGGACTGGGCGGTCCGAAACCCCTTGTCAGCGTGCGCTGGGCTACTGGATCGCCCCGCTTCGGGGGGCAAAACATACTCGGTGTACGGATAGTTGCGAGTTTTGGTTACTAGCTAGCGCTAAACGAGACTTTTTGTGTACAGTGTCTCTTGGCACTTCGAGTGCCCGGTCAAGTTGTCTACCCCCCCTGGACAACCTGACCTCGGGTTAGGCTGCCTACCCCCCTGGGCGCCAACCTGCGGGCGGCGGAGACATCCCCCTGCTCTCCGCCGCCCCCTCCCGATTTTCCATTCGGAACCTTCCTGACGCATTATCGGTCGCTGCCGGTCCGTGAATCCGATCTTGAAAATGAAATCCTTTAAGCTCGCACCCTGGACTACAGACGAGAAGGTAGGAGTCCGGTGAGCCATGAGTGATCATCACCATCACCACGACCATTCCGGCCCCATCGCGATCGGCGCGACCGCGGCCCGGGTGGTCGTCGGGTTGCTCGCCGCGATCGGTGTCGTGGTCGTGATCGCCGCGATCGTGCTGTGGCCGAGCAGCCAGCACATCGACATCCCGCTGCCGATGCAGAACGCGGGCGGTGGCGCGGTGCAGACCGAGGCCGGAACGGTGGTGCTGCAGGACGTCGGCGCATGTGGCAGCAGTTCGATCGGCAAGGTGTTCATCGATAAGCCCGAGCAGCCGCGCGCCGCGGGCTACACCTGTCAGCGCAGTCTGATCAGCATCGATTCCGGTCCGCACAAGGGCAATCACACCCTGTTCGAAATCGCGCCCGGCCCAGGACAACCCGATCTGCATGCCGGTGACCACATCCGGATCGTGCGACAGACCGATCCGAGCGGAATGCCGCTGTACTCGTTCGAGGACTACTCGCGCGGGCTGCCGCTGACCCTGATCGTGCTGGCCTTCGTGGTCGTGGTCATCGTGGTGGCGCGCTGGCGCGGGTTGCGGGCGTTGCTCGGGCTGGTCTTCGCCTTCGCGGTGCTCGTGCTGTTCATGCTGCCCGCACTGTTGGACGGTAAGCCCGCTATTCCGGTCGCGCTGGTCGCGGGTGCGATGATCCTGTATGCCGTGCTGTATCTGGCGCACGGTGTGAATCTGCGCACCAGTTCCGCGCTGCTCGGCACGCTGACATCGATGATCGTCGCGGCGGTGCTGTCCTGGATCGCCATCGAGGTCACGCATCTGACCGGCCTATCCGAGGAACAGAACACCAACGTCGCCACCTACATCGAGCACGTCAGCATTACCGGTCTGCTGCTGGCGGGCTTCATCATCGGTTCGCTCGGTGTGCTAAACGATGTGACCATCACCCAGGCCTCGGCCGCTTTCGAACTCGCCGCCATCGATGAATCCGCGTCGCGCCGGGAGGTTTTCGCCGCCGCCATGCGCGTCGGCCGGGACCATATCGCGAGCACGGTCTACACCCTGGTGCTGGCCTACGCCGGTGGCGCGCTTCCGCTGCTGCTGCTGTTCAGTGTCGCGGGACGCTCCATCCGCGACGTCCTGACCGGCGATGCGGTCGCCATCGAAATCGCTCGCTCCTCCGTCGGCGGTATCGCGCTGGCCCTTTCGGTCCCGTTGACCACTGCCATCGCCGTCATGCTCGCCCGGCCCTTCGGTCACAAGCCCGAACCCGCTGCTCCCGCGCGGCATTCGCGGCATGCGAAGTCCGCGACGTCCGCACCTTCCCGTCGCTCGCCGTCCCGCCCCTCCGCCGCCGCTCCCAGCCGCCAACGGACCTCGGCCCCGACCCGGGATGACGAGCCGGGCCCGGCTGCCTGGAACGACCAACCCTCGAATTCCCGGCCATACGAACGCAGTCGGGGCTACCGCAGCGCCGATCCGCAGGACTACGAGCCCGACTACGACACCGACCCGCGCGGCTACCGCCGCCCGGATCCACGCGGATCCTGGGACGAGGACGGCCCTGCCGCTCGGTAACCGCCGCCCGGATCCGAGAGCGCGTGGGGCGATGAGGGTTCCGCCCCTCGGCAACTGCCGCATAGCCTGCTTCGCTGGGGAGTGCAGGTCACCGGTTCAGCGCGGCGCGGGCGGCGGGAAAGGGAGGATCACGGGCGGAATCGTCGGCACCACGATCGGCGGAAGTCCTGGCACGACAATGGTATTCGGGCCGGGCGTGGACGGGGGCGGCTCCGTGGTCGTCGCGCGGTACGGAGGCGGGGCGGCCACCGACTCCGCGGACTCGGTGGTGCTGGCCGGGGCGACGGCGATCTGCGGGTCCAGGGTGGTGGTGCGTGGCGGGTTGGTCGGCGAGACCGAGGTCGGGTGGTCGCTGCTCTGCGAATCGCGCGTGAGAACCTGTGGGCCGTAACCGAGTCCGAGTCCGATCGCCGCGACGACAGCCAGTGCACTGACGGTCAGCACCGCACCATTGATTTCCCGCTTGCCGCGGCGCCGCTTGGGCGGTGCGGACAGCCAGGCGGGTGAGAGCTCATCGTCATCGAGCAGCGAATCCGCGGTGGGCGCGTACTGCTGCGGGGTCTGGACGACCGTGCGCACCGGACGCGCCATCAGGGCAGCACCGCGGGTGACCACCGTCTCCGGGCTGTCGGGCACGATGACCGGCACACCCATCCAGCGTTCGAGGACCTTGGCGATCAGCGGAATTCGCGCGCAACCGCCGATCGCGAGCACACCGTGCACCGGACGATCCGAGCGCACGATGACATCGCGCGCCATCCGCGCCGACGATTCGATCGCCAGCATGATGAGGGCTTCGAAATTCTCCTGGGCCAGCAGCACCAGCCCCTGTTCGCTGGGCAGCGCCACGGCAGTATTCGAGGACAGTTGCTCTTTGGCCTCGCGGCACAGTGCGTCCAGGGCGGCCAGCCCCGCCGAATCCGGCGGATGCGCGATCCGGCCCGAGGCGATCTGCTGTTCGCGAATCAGCGAATCCAGGTAGTCGCCGCTGATATCGCTGGTGCGTTCGCTGTGGCGGATCTCACGGGTCTGGGTGTCGACGACGCTGACCGTCAGTCCGGAGCTGCCGAGGTCATAGACGACGAGTGAGGAGATGCCGCGGATATCCCCGGTGGCCTGCGCGAATTCGACCGCCGCGACGATTTCGGGCACCAGTTCGTAATTGGTGAGCTGCTGACGCGCCATGGCCGCGCGCAGCGCCTTGGCATGCTGCTCACTGCGGTAGGCGATCGCGGTGGCCGCGATACCCGGCATGGATTCCAGCGTCACGCCGATCGCCTCGGCGGCCAGCTCCTCCACCTGGTGCTCGACGACCGGAATGGTCTGCAGATCGAAGGAATGCGGGGCGATGGGGCCGTGGGGGCTCGCGGTGTGTGGTCGCGCCATACGGACGGCGCCGGCCCCCACCGAAACTCCCAGAACCGAACTCATCAGCTGCCCATCCCGTTTCACACATCACGACATGCGAGCCTGCGCCGCCCGCCGGGGGATCGGCCCGCTCTCGGGACCCTACCGCCGACGTCCGACAGACCCGAAGGCAGGATCTGATCGTCCCGGCGTCGCCCCCGCGTCGCAGGCAACTCTACGGTGTGCCGAGTCCGGCGTACACCCATCCGGCGTCTCTCCAGGTGGCTCGATTGAGACAGTTGCGACCGTCGATGATCGACCGTTTGCGAACCACCGGATCGAGGTCTTGCGGACGCAATGCGACGAATTCGTCCCACTCGGTCAGCACCAGGACCACATCGGCGCGATCGCAGGCCTCGGTGACCGAGGTCGCGTAGTTCAACGTGGGGAAGACCCGTCGCGAATTCTCCGCCGCCTTCGGGTCGTACACCGTCACCACCGCGCCGTGCAGCTGGATCATCCCGGCCACATTCAGCGCGGGTGAGTCACGCACATCGTCGGATTCGGGTTTGAAGGCCGCACCCAGCACCGCCACATTGGCGCCGAGCAGCGATCCGCCGCAGGCTCGCGCGGCCATATCGACCATCTTGGTGCGGCGGCGCATATTGATGTTGTCGACCTCGCGCAGGAAGGCCACCGCGTGATCGGCGCCGAGTTCGCCGGAGCGCGCCATGAACGCGCGGATGTCCTTGGGTAGGCAGCCGCCGCCGAAACCCAGTCCGGCATTGAGGAATCGGCGGCCGATGCGCGCGTCGTAGCCGAGGGCGTCGGCCAGCATGGTCACATCGGCGCCGGTCGCCTCGCAGACCTCGGAGACGGCGTTGATGAACGAAATCTTGGTTGCGAGAAAGGCATTCGCGGAGACCTTGACCAATTCTGCGGTGGCCAGGTCGGTCAGCAGGAACGGCACCTCGGCCGCGATCAGGTCGGCATATAACTCGCGCACCAATTCCTCTACCCAGGCGGCGCTTTCGCGTTCGCGATCCACGCCGAGCACCAGTCGATCGGGACGCAGTGTGTCCTTCACTGCGAAACCCTCACGCAGGAACTCCGGATTCCACGCCACCTCGACCGCGGCGTCGGTGAGCGCGCGGGCCCGTGCACCCAATGCGGCGGCGGTTCCCACGGGCACCGTCGACTTCCCGACGATCACCGACGGCCGCTCCAACAGCGGTGCGAGCGTATCGACCACGGCGTGCACATATTTCAGGTCCGCGGCGTACTCGCCCTTCTTCTGCGGTGTCCCGACGCCGAGGAAATGCACCTGGGCGTGGTCGGCGGCGTCCGCGTACGAGGTGGTGAAGCGCAGCCGACCGGCGTCCAGGTTCCGGCGCAGCACCTCCTCGAGCCCGGGTTCGTAGAACGGCACCACACCATCGGACAGCTTCGCGACCTTGCCCGGATCGATATCCACGCCGATCACATCATGTCCGAGCTCGGCCATGCACGCCGCGTGCGTGGCCCCGAGGTACCCGGTTCCGAAGACTGTGCATCGCATGATCGATTGATAGGTCCCGCCGATGGCCACCCCACGTCAGCGAGGCAAGGGTCTCGGCAACAGCAGATGTACATGTGGCGACATGAATGACGGATAGCCTTCTGGCCTGCGTAAACTCATTCGATGACGGCCCGGTTACGATCGATCTCGTGCGACGCCAGCGCAGCATCCGGGCCCGCAGCGCCTGGGTGGTGGTCGGCGTTGCGGTGGTGGTGGTATCGGTCGCTGGTCTGTGGCCGGTTTACGTTCGGCCGCAGGTGGACGCACCCGTGAAAGCCGATGCGATTCTCGTGCTCGGCGGCGCGCACGACGGGCGCGAGACGCTGGGGCTGCGGCTGGCCCGAGAGGGTTACGCGCCCCGGGTGCTGTTCTCGGATCCGTATGAGAACAGCGCGCTGATGAACCGCATCTGCCACAGCCGCTACAGCTTTCAGGTCACCTGCTTCGATCCGTCGCCGCGCACCACGCGTGGCGAAGGTCGTGAACTCGCCGAACTCGCCGTGGCGCAGGGTTGGCGTCGAGTCATCGTCATCACCTTCACGCCGCACATTTCGCGGGCCCGCTACATCCTCGGGAAATGCTGGGACGGTGAGGTGCTGATGGTGGATCCGCAGCCAGGTCTTTCGGTCGCCAGGTGGGCCTACGACTACGTCTACCAGTCCGTCGGATACGTCAAGGCGTTCTTCGAAGACTGCTAGCGCCCACAAGTGCAGGCAGGTGGCATCAGTTTGATTTCCGGCGTGAGACAGACGTACATTGTGTCTCGTGGGGCCGCGGAGCGACCCGATGCAATGACGCAGATCCCTCCGGGAGGGCAGATGGATTACGACTGGTCAGCGGCCGATCTGGACTTTCGCGACGAGGTTCGCGCATTTCTCGCCGAGAAGCTGACGCCGGAGCTGCGGCGGGCCGGGCGCTTGGCGACGAGCGTGTACCCGGACCACGAGGCCAGCATGCGATGGCAGCACATTCTGCACGAGCGCGGCTGGGCCGCACCGGCCTGGCCGGTCGAGCACGGTGGCTGCGATTGGAGTCTCACCCAGCACTACATTTTCAATCGCGAATCGATGCTGGCCGGTGCGCCGTCGCTCTCGCCGATGGGCATCCGGATGGTCGCGCCCGCGATCGTCGCGTTCGGTACGCCGGAGCAGCAGGCCTTCTATCTACCGCGCATCCTGACCGGGGAAGTCTTCTTCTGCCAGGGCTATTCGGAACCGGAGGCCGGTTCGGACCTGGCCTCGCTGACCATGGCCGCCGTCGACGACGGCGCCGATTTCGTCTGCACCGGCAGCAAGATCTGGACCACCCATGCCACCGCGGCGAATTGGATCTTCTGCCTGGTCCGGACCTCGCGCGAGGGGAAGAAGCAGCAGGGCATCACTTTCCTGCTGATCGATATGACCTCGCCGGGCATCGAGATCCGGCCGCTGGTGATGACCTCCGGCGAACAGGTGCAGAACCAGGTCTTCTTCGATAACGTCCGGGTGCCGAAGGCCAATGTGCTCGGCCGGATCGATGACGGCTGGACCGTCGCGAAATATCTGCTCGTGCACGAGCGCGGTGGTGCGGCAGCGCCGATGCTGCAGGTCATGGCCCAAGATGTGGCCACCGCGGCGGCCGAGCAGACCGGACCCGACGGCAATCCGCTGATCGATGACGTGGCATTCGCGGCGAAGTTGGCGGAGGCTCGGATTCGCACCGAGGTGCTCGAAATCCTGGAGTACCGCACGCTTTCGGCGATGACGCAGGGCAAGAATCCCGGTCCGGCGTCCTCGATGCTCAAGATCCTGGCCACCGAATTGAGTCAGCGGCTCACGGAATTGGCGTTGGAGGCGGCCGGTCCGCGCGGCCGCGTTTATCAGCCGCATGCCACCGCGCCGGGCGGGCCGATCGCCGAATTCACCCCGCCCGCCGACGAATATCGCAGCGGCGCGGACTGGCAGGCGGTCGCGCCGCTGCGCTACTTCAACGACCGGGCGGGCTCGATCTATGCGGGCAGCAACGAAATTCAGCGAAATATTCTCGCCAAGGCAGCATTGGGGCTCTGATGGACTTCACCTTCACCGATGAGCAGGAACTGCTTCGCGACGCGGTGGCCGGATTCCTCGGCGCCCGTTACGAACTGGACAAGAGCCGGGGCGCGGCGCATTCCGACGCCGGTTGGCAGCCGGGAGTGTGGCGCGGATTCGCCGAGGAGCTGGGCATTCTCGGGGCAACCCTGCCCGAGCGGGTCGATGGTATGGGCGGTGGTCCGGTCGAGTTGATGATCATCACCGAGGAACTCGGCCGTGCGCTGGTCGTCGAGCCGTTTGTCGACACCGTGGTGGTCGGCGCCGGTCTGCTGAATCGCGGCGGTGGCGAGCGTGCGGATTCGGTACTGCGCCAGATCGTTTCCGGTGCGGCGCGGACAGCGTTCGCGGCGCTGGAGCCGAGCTCGGGACAGACGCTGCACGACGTATCGACCACCGCGCGTCGCGATGGTGACGCGTGGGTGCTCGATGGCGTCAAGACCGTCGTGACCAGTGCACCGCTGGCGACACATCTGCTCATCAGCGCGCGCACCGCCGGTGAGCGGCGAGACAAGGACGGAATCTCGCTGTTCCTCACCGAATTCGATGTCGCCGATCTGCCCGTCGGTGTCGAGGTGCATTCGTATCGGACCATCGACGACCGGGTCGGCTCCGATATCACCTTCACCGGATTCCGATTGCCGGCCGATGCGCTGCTCGGTGCCGAGGGCGCGGCATGGAACGCGATCGATGCGACGGCGGACGAGGCGATCGCGGCGATCGCGTCCGAGGCCGTCGGCTGCATGCGAAAGGTGTTGACGGACACTGTCGAATACGCCAAACAGCGGCAGCAGTTCGGCCGGCCGATCGGCAGTTTCCAGGTGCTCCAGCACCGTATGGTCGACATGTTCATCGAGCTCGAGCAGGCCATTGCCGCGGTGTATCTGGCCGTCTACTCGTTGGGTGCGGCCGCGGCGGACCGGGCGCGGGCGGTCTCGGCCGCGAAGGTCACCATCGGTCGGGCCGCGCGCTTCATCGGCCAGAACGCCGTGCAACTGCACGGTGCCATGGGCATGACCGAGGAACTCGCGATCGGCCACTACTTCAAGCGGCTGACCGCGATCGAATACGAATTCGGTTCCAGTGACCAGCATCTCGCTCGATATGCGGCGCTGACGAGGCCGTAGTCGTGTCCGACGAGGCGGCGGGCGTATCGAAACCGGCGCGTGCGGATGTGATCGACCTCGCGCACCGCTGGTTCCTCGACGGCCGCCGCATCGATATGCAGCAGCTCGCGCGCGAACTCGGCATCGGTCGCGCCACGCTCTATCGCTGGTGGGGCAGTCGGGAAGTGGTGATCGGGGAGGTGGTGTGGCGGGTGATCGCGGAGGCGATCACCCGGGTCGAGGCGCGCGGTTACGGGGCGCCGGCCACACGTTTCGTCCGCAATTTCGGCAAGCTCGCCGATACCGTGCGCACCTTCGAACCGCTGTCCCGCTTCGTCGCCGAGGATCCAGAGTACGGACTGCGCGTCCTGACCTCGCGTTACACCGTTGTACAGGCCCGCATGATCGATTGGGTCGCAGAGCGTTTGGCCGGGCTGCCCGATCTGGATCCGCGCATCGAGATCCGCGATCTCGCCTATGCGATCGTGCGCATCGGCGAGGCTTTCGTCTGGAGCGATGTCATCACCGGTGACCCGCCGCAGTCCGAAAAAGCCACTGCCATGGTCGAGCTGCTCATCTGCGCCGCATCCGGCAAGCGCTGAACCGCGGTCAGGAGCCGAATTGTCCTATAACACCATTACCTACTGGTTGGCGTAGGACGGCGGTCAACGAAAACGAGCGGCCCGGGTGCGCATTGCACACCCGGGCCGCTCGCTTGTTTCCGCTTACCCGTCAGTTCTTGCGGCCGGGGGCCTTGGCGCCGGATTTGAAGCCGAGGCCGCCGGGCTTGGCGGGTGGGGGTGCGACGGCTGGGGTGCCGTTGCCGTTGGCGGGCTGTGCCGGTTCGTCAGCGGGTTCCGTTGCGGCTTCCGGGGTGGCGGAGGCCGGTTCGGCGGGAGCCGGGGTAGCCGTGCCGGGGGCCTTGGGGCCGGGGCGTTTGAAGCCGGACTTCATGGCCAGGCCCTTGGCGGGGATGGACGGCTTGGTTTCGGTCGGGGTCGAAACCGGTTCGGTGGCAGGGGTTTCCGCTACCGGGGCCGCTTCGGCGGGGGCCGAGGCTTCCGGTGCCTTGGCTCCGGGCGCCTTTGCCGCGCCCTTCATGGCCAGCCCCTTGCCCGGTGCCTTCGCCGGACCCTTCATTGCCAGACCCTTGACCGGCGGTGCCGCCGGTGCCTCGGCGGCGGTTGCTGCTTCGGTGGTGGCGTCGGGAGTTGCCTTGGCGCCGGGCGCTTTTGCGCCACCCTTCATGCCGAGGCCCTTGCCTGGTGCCTTGGCGGGGCCCTTCATCGCGAGGCCCTTGACGGGGGCTGCCGGAGCAGTCGCCGTCGCTGTGTCCTCGGCCGGAGCCGGGGTCGCCTTGGCGCCCGGTGCCTTCGCGGCGCCCTTCATGCCGAGACCACCACCCGGTGCCTTGGCCGCACCCTTCATACCCAGACCACCGGGTGCCTTGCCGCCGCCCTTCATCGCCAGACCGCCACCGGCTGGAGCCGCCTTCGGTTCGGCGGGCGCTTGGGCTGCGGGTGCCGGTTCGGGTTCGGCGGCAACCGGTTCCGGCTCGGGGGCCTGTTTCGGTTCCTGCACCACGGTCAGGTTCTCGGTGAGGTTCGACGGGTCGACTCGGTCGATGGCGTCGAGCATCAACTGCGCGACATCGACGACCTCGACGCCCTGGCCGACCTCGCCGCTGTCCTTGCGTGCGGTGACACCGTCGGTGAGCATGACGCGGCAGAACGGGCAGCCGGTCGCGATCTTGGACGGTTCGTTGCCACCGTTCAAGGTGGACAGCGCCTCGTCGACGCGATCGATATTGATCCGCTTACCGAGCTGCTCTTCCATCCACATCCGCGCGCCACCGGCACCACAGCACATGGAACGTTCACCGTGCCGCGGCATTTCGACGAGGGTGGAGCCGGAGGCCTCCATCAACTCGCGCGGTGCGTTGTAGACCTTGTTGTGGCGGCCCAGGTAGCACGGGTCGTGGTAAGTGACATTCTGCGATACCGAGGCGACCGGGATCAGCTGCTTGGTGCGCACCAGCCGGTTCAGCAGCTGGGTGTGGTGCACCACCTCGTAGGTGCCGCCGACCTGCGGG
This sequence comes from Nocardia sp. CA-120079, assembly GCF_050955745.1. Lineage (NCBI taxonomy): Bacteria > Bacillati > Actinomycetota > Actinomycetes > Mycobacteriales > Nocardiaceae > Nocardia > Nocardia sp. CA-120079. The sequence continues at coordinate 9,212,206 of NZ_CP192088.1, read as the reverse complement.
TACTCGTTGTTCAGCGCGTTGAAACAGTGCGCGCAGGTGACCACGATCTTCTTGCGCGACTGCTCGACACCCTCGAACACCGAGTTCAGCAGTTCGATGTTCTGCTGCGCGAGCTGCTGGAACAGGAATTCGTTACCCGCCCGGCGCGCGGAGTCACCGGTGCAGGTCTCGTCGGCGCCGAGCACCATGAACTTCACGCCCGCGGTGGCCAACAGCTCCGCGACGGCCTTGGTGGTGCGCTTGGCGCGATCCTCGTACGCACCCGCACAGCCGACCCAGAACAGGTACTCGTACCCGTCGAAGGAGTCCGCATCCTGGCCGAACACCGGGATCTGGAAATCGAGTTCGTTGATCCAGTTCAGCCGGTCCTTGGCGTTCTGGCCCCACGGGTTGCCCTTGTTCTCCAGATTCTTGAACAAACCGGCCAGCTCGGAGGGGAACTCCGACTCGATCAACACCTGGTAGCGGCGCATATCGATGATGTGATCGACATGCTCGATATCGACCGGGCACTGCTCGACGCACGCACCGCAGGTGGTGCAGCTCCACAGCACCTCGGGGTCGATGATGCCGTTGACATCCTCGCCGCCGACCAGCGGACGCTCCGCCTCGGCCTTGGCCAGTTCGGAGATCTTGGCCAGCTTCGCCTCGTCGGGCTTGCCGTCGCCGTCGACCAGGCCGATCTCGTCGCCGCCCATATCCTTGCGGCCGCCGGCCAGCAGATACGGGGCCTTCGCGACACCGTGGTCGCGCAGCGACATGATCAGCAGCTTGGGCGAGAGCGGCTTACCGGTATTCCAGGCCGGGCACTGCGACTGGCAGCGACCGCATTCGGTGCAGGTGGTGAAGTCCAGCCAGCCCTTCCAGGAGAAGTCCTCGACCCGGCCCGCGCCGAAGGTGTCGACGTCCGGGTCGGCGGTCTCCATATCGACCGGCTTGCCCTTGGACATCATCGGCTTCGCCGCACCCAGTGCGACGCCGCCGTCGTCCTCACGCTTGAAGTAGATATTGAAGAAGGCCGCGAACCGGTGCCAGGCCACACCCCAGTTGATATTGCGACCGACCAGCAGCAGGAAGGTGCTGCCCGAAACCATCTTGATGAACGCGAAGATGGCGACCATGGCCACGCTGGAGGGCAGCAGCTTGGCCACCTGCATGGTGAAGAAGTCGGTCCAGGCCTCGGAGTGGCCGTAGGTGGCGATCTTGCCCGCCTTCACCATGACCATGCCGATGCCCTCGAGGAACACGATCGCCTCGATGACGTACGCCGGGGCGAACCGGGAACCACTGAATCGCGACAGCCGCGCCGGCACTCGCGGGTGGTTGAGCTGGCGAATGGCGATCAGCACCAGGATGCCGATCACGGTGCCGATGCCGAGCAGTTCGTCCCACAGGTGGTAGATGCCCCAACCGCCGATGATCGGCCAGTGGAATTCGGGATCGAAGGTCTGCCCGTACGCCTCGAAGTACAGGATGAAACCGCCGAGGAAGCCGATCATCACCAACCAGTGCGCCCAGCCGACCGTGCGGAATTTGTTCATCCGGGTGTGGGCGAGGAATTCGACGATCATCGTCTTCAAGCGCGGGAAGAATGGTCGCCAACGATCCGGCGCGGGCTGGCCGATCATGATCGCGCGGGTCATTTTGCCGACGCCACCGACGAATGATGCCCAACCCAACAGGCTGAACGCCACACCAATCGTGCCCAGCGTCAATGTCAGGGCATTCATGTCGCGACCTTTCTTTAGAGGCAACACGAGCGTGGGCGGCGATCTCGCCACCCGGTTGGCTCGTATCCTAACTGCAGGTAAGTTACCCGCCGGTAACTTACCTGTCTATCGTACGATCGGCGGTTGCCTCTTGCCCCCTCTTCCTGGGGCTTGACCGGCTTTTCGCCTGTGATTGATTTCACGAAGATCGCGCGATCCGGGTGTGGTTCGGGGCGTCAACCACCGTAAACAATGCTCGGTGCATGCTCGGCGGTAAGGACAGGCTTATGTCACGCCGAGATCACAGTGGGAATAGTCGATCTCGCATCTTCATGTCGGTTCGATTACGCTCACCACGTTCTGTTTGATGTGCATGTCTTTCACACTGCTCGGGGAGAATCCGGGGTCCGACCACCTCGGGTTGATGAGCGCTCTCGCGTGTACGGAAGCGGCGCGCAGACAACCTGATGATGGATTGGAAACTGAATGAATCTCCGCAGCACCACCGCGGCTGCCACGATGGTCATCGGCGCTATGACTGTCGGATTCGGAGTTGCTCACGCCGAGCCCGCCCCCGCGGCCGCTCAACCGATCAGCTACTCCGTCAAGCTCGTGGACAAGACCGTCGTCGCGACCCTCAAGGGAGGGACTTTCGAGCTGACGAAGTCCGACGAGGAATTGAAGGACCCGGACCTCTACACCGTCAAGGACGACCTCGGTAACACCGTGCTCTCGGTGCCGCTCGACGTCAACGTGGGCGAGGATCAGACCCCGGTCGATGTCAAGCCGGTCGTCAAGGACGATGGCAAGGTGCTCGAGCTGACGCCCGATCAGAGCGTCAAGATCGAGCAAAAGGTGAATACGGTCAACGCCGTCGCCAAGCCGATCGCCTCCCCGGATGAAGACCAGCGGGCAATGAACGAGTTCTCCACTCAGTTCGGCATCGCCACGGCGGTCGGCGGCTTCGTCGGCACCGCCATCGGTGTCGTCGCCGGTGGTGTCATCGGCTGCATCCTCGGCCTGCCGCTGCTCGGTGTCGGCTGCATTCCGGCAGCGATCGCGGGCGCGGGTATCGGTGGCATCCTCGGGACCCTCGCCGTCGGTGGTCCGATCCTGACCCTCGCGGGCATCGACCTGATCAACACCCTGCAGGCGGCGCCCGGCACCACCAAGTTCGCCGAGAAGTCGGTGCCCGCCCAGCAGCCTGCTTCGGCCCAGCAGCCTGTGCCGGCCCAGCAGCCGAACTGATCTCGATCCAACTCGACCGGCCCGCTCCCACGTGGAGCGGGCCGTTTGCGTTTCAGGCCTGGTGCTCGCGCAAATCCAAACTGCCGCTGAAGATTTCCTCGCCCCTGTGCCGTCCGAAGCGTCCGAAGGAACGCTCGGCCATCTCGAACGAACCGTCCTCGCGCACCAGCAGGACCGTGCTCGCCCTTGTCCCGTGCAGTGCGTTGGCGATGAATCTGGCCGAGAGTGTGCGCTCGCGCCGCAGCGGAACTCCGGTGTGCGGCAACAGCTCATCGGGCGCCTCGCTGCGATCGGCGAGCACCTGGAAGTAGCGCGCCACATTGCCGGGATCCGATTCGACCACCGCGCGCAGGTCGCTGAGACCGCCGTGGACTTTGGGCCAAATGGGTTGAGGCGCTTCGAATGCCGCCCCGGGGCCGGGGACGGCGGAGGCGATGAACATGCCGTTGGATACCCCGTGGAAGCCCGGTGTCAGCTCCTGAGGCGGTAGTGCGCTGCGATTGGAGTGCCACCACAGCGATTCGAGATCCGAGACCAGCATGTTGTAGCCGTTGTAGTCGTCGGGGGCGGCGGCTACGTCGAGCACATACTGCTCCGGGCCCGGTAGCTCACGCCGGTCGCCGGTGCCGCGCAGGAAATCCATCAGCAGCGCGCCGCGTGAACGGGCATCGCCGCGTTCGTCCTTCGGATTACGCACATTGGTGACGGTGGCGAATCGATTGCGGCCCTTGTCTTCCCGCGTCAACCCTAGCCAGGTACCCGGCGGATCGCCCGCAACCTTGCGCAGCGCCCCGAGATCGCGCCCGGCCAGCAGTCCGGGCACCTCGGACCACCATCGCATCGACTCGGTCGGGCGGGAGTAGAACTCGTCGCGGTTGGCCGCGACGATCAACCGATACTCCGGATGGACCCGCCAACCGATCAACACCAAACACATGCATTCCAGGATGCCGGAAGGTCGCCGGGCCCCACAGGGCATTTACGTGGTCTCGGGCACCGCAAGTTCAGTGGATCAGGTCCAAGGACAGCAAAAAGGCCGACAGCGTCGTTGCCGTCGGCCCTTCGCGGGGTAGTGCTAGTTGTTGACCTTCAGGCCCGGGTTGTCCGAAAGAACGACGCTGACCGGCTGGGCGAACAGCTGCGGCGCATTGCCGGTGAGCGCACCGATCAGATTCGGGATCTCGCAGATCGGGAAGTCGGCCACCGACGACGCGCTGGAGATGCCCAGTGCCATCCGGCCGGACACGATCGCGCCACCACTGTCACCGGGCAGGGCGCAGATGTTGGCGGAGAAGGCCTGGGTGAGCTCCCGGTCACCGACCTGCACGGTCTGGTCGACGGCATTCACGATGCCGCAGCTGAAGCCGGTGCGCGCACCGGACTTGCAGACCGGCGCACCGACCACCGGCACGGCGACGCCCTCGACCGCGACCGGCTGGCCGGGCTGGCGCACGAAGTTGTTGCTGAACCGGTCCTTGGCCTGATCGTTGATCCGGATGATCGAGTAGTCCTGGGAGCCGAGCACCGACTTCTGGAACGTGCCCACTTGCGCACCCGCCCGATCGCCGGCCAGCTCGTAGACGCCGGCCGCATTCCCCGAACCCGCCGACGGAATATCCGGATTGCAGTGGCCCGCGGTGATGTTCACGACGTTGCCTGCCCGGTCCGTGCCGTTGAAGCCGAGCGAGCAGCGCAGCGAGGTCTTCCCGGAGATCGAGGCGAAGCCGTCGCCACCGGCCAGCGGACCAGTCTGCATCGCAGCCGCGGCCGGGGTGGTCTGCAGCTGCTCACCGGCGATCGGCGGGGCCATCACGATGACCCGCGACGGGTCGACGAAGTTCGGCATCGGCAGGCCGGCCTGCTCGACCCGCACCGCGATGCTGTTGTTGACGGGATCGACCACCACACCGCGCACCAGCGCGGAGACCGCCTCGGGCTGGCCCTCCAGCCAGCGTTCGAACGCGCTCTTCTCGCCGCGCAGCGCCGCCTCGCTCTTGGCGACATTGCGGACCTCGAATCCGGCCGACGTGGCCGCCTGGCGCGCCTCGTCGGCACCAGGGCCCTGTGCCAGCGCCACGACCGCCTTGCCGCCGTCAGCGAGCCACGAACCCGCGAAGACCTGCGGGAACTGGCGCTGCGCTGTGGTGGCGAAGGCGGCGAGCTGCTGGGCCAGATCGGCCCGGTGCAGGTACTCCTCGGGGGAGATCTTCAGATCGCGCGCGACCGCGGCGGCCAAGTCGGCGGGCAGGGCCGGCTGGTCGGGTTCTGCGTTCGCCACTGCTGCCGTCGGACCGAACAGCAGAATCGCCGCCGAGGCGGCGATAACTGTTTTTCGGACCCGGGTCTGTCGCGCAGCTGATCGGAACTCACCTATACGTGGCAGGAGCATGCCCATACCTTAAGGTGTCCGGCCGGTTATGCCTACTTATGTCGGGATGTTGTTCGGCCCACTAACGGACCGGCAGTCGGTTTGTCGGAAATACGGTGTCCGACAAGCCCTCTCACCCGGCGTTCGGACGGGTCCGCAGCGCGATGCCGGTGCCGACGCCGCCGCCGGCGGACGCATCGATATCGGCCAGGATCGAGCGGATCGGGATACCGAGCGTCGCGGTGCCGCCGTATTGCGCGAGGGCGATATTGGCCTCGTTGCAGTCGGGCGCGTCGGCGGCATTGGAACCGCTGGTGATGCCGAGGGCCAGTGTGCCCGTGACGATCGCACCGCCGCTGTCGCCGCCGAGCGTGCAGGCCGAGCTGGCGAAGCCGCGCACGGTCTTGCTCACGCCCTCCGCGGTGTACAGCTGGGTTTCGACCCGATCGGCCACCACGAACCCGCAGGTGAAGGTGGAGGACTGGCCCGACTTGCAGATCGGGGCGCCGGTGACCGGCTCGGCGGTGCCGGTGATGGTCAGCGTGGTGCCATTGGAGCCGCGCACCGACGGCTGGTCCATGCCCGCATTGACCGAGCGCTCGTTGAGCTTGATGACGGAGTAGTCGAGCGCGGTCGGGCCGCCGAGGCGAGCCTTGACGAAGTTGCCGAGCTCGATGCTGTTCGGGATGTCCCTGACATTGGGCAGGTAAACCGCGGCGTGCTGGTCGTCCTTTTCCAGGTTCGGGTCGCAATGGCCCGCGCTGATATTCAGCGCGTTACCCGCCGCGTCCACACTGTTGAAGCCGAACGAGCACACATCGACCCCGCGCAGCGAGGTGTCCTTCAGCGAGGTCGGCGCGGTGATGTAGGTGTCGCCGCCCATCGGACGGCGTTCGATCGGGCCGCCGCTATTGGGCGAGAGGATGACCTTGACGTTGGCGATCAGGGTCGGCAGGTTCAGCGCGTGGCCGACCGGCGTATTGGCGACCGACAGCACAAGCTGGCTGTTGAGGAAGTCGACCGCGACGGAGTTGATCGACTGGGAGATCTCCTTGGGCAGCGTGTTGATCCACTGATTCAGCTGTATCAGCGCGTTCTCCAGGCCGTTCGCCGAGATCGGGGCCAGATGGGTCTGGTAGCCGTCGGCCGCGGCGATCTTGGCGGCATCGACCGAGGTGACCGCTACGACCGGCTTGCCGTCGGTGCCGAGCCAGGCACCCGCGTAGGTGTCGGGGCGCTCGCTGCGGAACGACTCCGCGTACTCGCTGAGCTCCTGGGCCTTGGCGGAGCGTTCCAGATACTCGGCGGGCGTCATCTTCAGATCGCGGGAGATGGCCTCGACGAGTTCGGGCGGCAGGTTTTCGGCGGAAAGCTGCCCGGGTGCTGCCGGTTCGGCCGAAGCGGCGGTGGTGACGAGCAGGGGTGCGATGAAAACGGTCGCGGCGAATCCGATCGAGGCTGCCTTGACCGCGGCGCTGCGCGCCACCAACTTGCGCATGAAGTCCCTTCGTCGGCACGAGATGTGCCACCACTACACCGGTCAGCGGATCACTTTAAGGCACAAACCCCGGTAGGTCGCTGCGAAATCAACCAGGAGGCGCCAACTCGAACGGAATCGGCTGCTGCCACGGCAGCTGCGTCCACGTCGGCGGCGTCCACATCGGGAAGCCGGGACGGGTGGTCGTGGTCCGGCTCGGCCGGGTGGTGGTCGGCGGTGTCGTCGTGGTCGGTGCGGGAGTGGTGGTCGGCGGTGGCGTGGTCGGCTCGGTGGTCTCCGGTTCGCTGCTGGTGATGACGACCGGCGGTTCGCTGGTCGGCGGCGGCGTGGTTTCCGGCACGGTCGGCAGGTTCACCGGCGGCTGCGGGGTCGGGCTCGTCGAGACCTGGTCGGATTTGGCGTCGCGCACCGGTGGCACCGGGGTCGAGCCAGGATCACGGAACAGCACGGCGACACCGATGCCGCCGAGTATCAGGCCGACGCCGACCGCGACCGCGATCAGCAGTGGTGTGCCGCGGTCTTTCTTGTGGGTCGCGGCCGGCGGCGGCTCCGGGGTGGTCGCCTCGACTGCGGTCGCCGCGACCAGCGGTGCGGCCACCGGCATCGCAGCCGAATAAGCCTGCGGCTGCACCTCGGGCGTCGACACCGCCGGGATGACATCGGTGACCACGGTCGAGTTCTCGGCATTGCTCGGATCCGGCGGGGTCGCACCCGCCGGGGTCGCCAGCACCGCGGCCAGCGCGGCGCGCGCGGCGTCATAGGCGTAGGCCAATTCCGGTGCGACGGTGTCGCTGCCGGGGAGGTCGCCCTCGCTGACCAGCAGTACCGACTTCAGGCCCAGATAGTCCAGTGCGTCGCGGAGCGAGAGCACGTACTCCGACGGCCAGCCCGCGGGGTAGGTCGCATAGAACTCGGCGGCGCCGTTCAGATGTTCGGCGGTCAGATTGATCAGGCAGAACAGTGCGGTCGCGACCAGATCCTCGGCCCGGTAGGCCTCGCCGGCGTCGACGGAGATCCCGGCCGGATCCCCGACCGAGGATGCGAAACCGGTGATCGAATGCGTATGACCGGCCGGAGCCGGTCCGCCGAGGACGGTGTCGCCGTCATCGGACATATGCAGGATCGACTCGCGGACGATGAACGTCGGTTCGCCGTTATCGGTGACGATGGCCGCTGTGCAGTTGTCCTCGGCGATGCGCAGGCCCACCCCAGTGGCCATCCTCAATACCTCGCTTCGGCGTCACGGATCGGGCCGCGCCCCGATCACACCAGCAGCGAGCCGTGTCCCATGGCGCGGAGCATCGACAATAACTCCGAACGGGAACGGGCACCGATCCGGCGTCGGATCCGGGCGACATGATGCTCCACCGTCTTGGCGGAAATGTACAGGCGAGCGCCGATCTCCCGGTACGTCAAACCGAGTAGGACGAGTTCGGCGACCTCGCGTTCGCGGTCGCTGAGAATCGCCGCGTCGGCAACCGGTGGCGGGGCGGCGGCCTGACCGTCGCCCGAGGCCGCGGCCGTCGCGGCCGGACGAGCCGCGGGCTCCTGCGGACGGGCGTCGGCGCGGACGGTTCTGGCCAGTTTCAGCAGGGTGGTCGCGGTAGCCGAATCGGCGGCGGCGAGTGCGGCCTCACTCGCGAGCCGGGCGGCATCCCAAGTCAGCCCGATCTCGCTGAGTCCGGCGACCGCCGCCTGCACCGGAGCCGCGGCGACCTGGCCGCGCAGCACCAGCACCCAGGTGCGGCCCGCGTCGGCGAGGATCGCGGCATGCCGGTCACCGGCCTCGGCCGCGGCCTTGAGCAGCCGGGCGTGCGGGAGCAGTTCCTCCGGGCTCTCGTGTGCGATCGCGGCCTGCACGCCGTACCAGTGGAAGGCATTGGCCCAGGCGGGCGGCTGGTCGAGGCGACGCAGCAACGCGAGACTGGCATCGACCAGCGGTGCGATCCGGCGCTCGTCGCGCAGCCGGATGCCCGCGAGCCACAGTTCGCCGATCGGCAGCAGGGTGAGCAGGTCGGCGTCGACGTCGTCGAAGAGCGGATAGGCGGCCTGCCAGGCGCGGGTCAGGGCAGCATGATCGCCGCCGCGGCGGGCCAGACCGACCGCGACACCGTGCGCGAGCAGGCGGTCGCGGATATCGAGGGAATCCATTTGCAGCGCGGCGACGGTGGTCGCGGCGGCCTGTTCGTCGCCGCCGAGCATTGCCGCCCAAGCGGTCAGCACCTGCAACTGGTGACAGCGCAGGCCGCTGGTGGTGGCCCGGCGCAGCGCCTCACCGGCACGTCGCGGTTCGCCGGTGCTCAGGCACAGCAGCGTCGCGATGGAGACCGCGGTGCACGGCAGGAACCGATCGGTGCTCGCATCGGCCTGCGCGGCCTGGATGAGCGCGGATACGGCTGTGGCGGTGCCGGTTCCGTGTTCGACGATGGTGCGCGCGAGTGCGGTGGCGATCAGGCGGGCGTGCGCATTGGCCTCGGTCGGCGGCCACTGCGTCGCCGATTCGGACAGCTCCGCCGCGGCGGTCACCGCACCGGCGAGATACTGCACGGTCGCGCCGACCGCCCAATCCGCCCCGACCCGGTGCGCGCCGAGCCAGGAATACAGTTGCGCCGCGCGCCCGACCAGACCGCGGCGGGTCAGCACCGCCGCGCAGATCCGCACGGCCGCAGCCAGTTCCGCGCCGGTGACACCGGGACGAGCCAGCACCGGTTCGGCAAGTCGCATGGCGGTATCGCCGTCGCCGGTGCATGCGGCCGCCTCGGCCCAGCGCAACGCGATGACGTCCGGATCCGCGCCGGTCGCCGCCGCGGCGGCGTAGTAGCGCACGGCCTCGCGTCCCGCCTTTTCAGCTGCGGCGCAGAGGAATTCGGCCAGCCGCTCGTCGCGAACACCGGATTCGGCGAGCAGCAGCGCGGTGTGCTCGCGCAGCAGACCCGCATCCAATCGCGCGTTGAGCAAACGACGCTGCACGGCCACGAAGCGGCGGTCGCCGAGCAGGGTGCGCAGCGGCGTGACGGCGGGTTCGAGCAGCAGATCGGCATCGGTGACCAGCGCGCTGGCCCTGGCCCGGTCGATCAGTTCTTGGGCCGCGGCGGTGTCCACGCCAAGGACCTCGGTGAGTTCGGAGGAGTCCAGGCCGGTGCCGGTAGTGGCGACGACCAGGGTTTCCAGCAGATCGGGCTCGAGATTGTCCAAGAGGGCGCGGGCCCAGGCGGCGACGGCGTCGTCGACGGCGCGGATGCCGGCATCGAGGCGGGCCGAGCAGGCGGCGGTCAGCGCGGCCACCACGCCACCGCGGCTGCCCGCGGTCTGGCGATGGATGTGCTGGGCGACCGGGCGCGGCACCGCCATACCCAATTCGCGGGCGAACGGGGCGATATCGGAGACACCGAGTGCGCGCAGGTCGGCCACCCGGCCGCGGCGGGCCACGGTGTCGGCGAGTGTGCGCAGCTGCGGATCGTGCGGGCGCGGCTGGGTCGCGACAATGACCGTGTAGCGGCCGGATTCGATGGTCGCGCAGAGGGATTCGAGATCCGAGTCGCTCAGGGTGTGAGCGTTGTCGATGATCAGGGCCGGACGCGGTGTGCGTGGGTGTGCGCCGTCGAGGCGGTGGATCGGATGCGCTCCGTTGTCGGTGCGCTGAATGATGTCGGTTTTCTTAGCGATTCGGGTTCTGTGGCCGTTGCCGGTGATGTGGGCCGCGCCGATGGTGTGCGAATCGTCGTGGTCGGGGTGCTGCCCGTCGGCGCGGTGGGCGTCAGCCGTCGCATGCGCTCCGTTGACCGAGCCTGCTTGCGCTGCAAGGTGTTCGGTCATTACGGGGTCGTCTCGGAACGGGATGCCATGGGCGCGCAGGCGAGCCCGGATCACCGACAGGAGGGTGGACTTGCCGGAGCCGGAGCGGCCCCTGATCAGATAGACGACCGGTTCCCGGTCCGCGGAGTCCAATTCGCGGAAGATCTCGCGGGCGCAGGGCAGCGTGTCGAAGGCGATATCACCCATCATCTGCCTCCGGGAATCTTGGGCAGTGCGGATTGGACGCCGCCGAGAGTGTCGCTCAAGGTGTCGCCCAAGTTGGTCTGTACGGGCGGCACGGTCGGGACCTGCACCTGCGTCGGTGTCTGCGGGGCAGGCTGCGGTTGTGGCGCGGGCTGGGTATGCGTCGCCGGAGCTTCCGCCGTCGGCTGGGTGGCCGGTGCGGGAGACGGTTGGTTCTGGGTGGTCTGGCCGTCGGCGGACTCGCCTGCGACGGGTTGGCTGCTCGCCACCGCGACGGTGCTCGTCGCAGCGGAACCCGGTTGTCCCGCAGCGGGTTTCGGCTTCGGACTGCCGACGGGCGAATCCTTCGCCGAGGTCGTCGCCGAGCCGGTGGGATTGCCGTCACTGGTCGCCGCGACGACGGACCCGCCCGGCGTTGTCGTCGGATCGGAGCTCACCGGTGAGGTCGGACCGGGCTGGGCGCCGGTGCCGATGGCGACGGTGCCGGTCGCAAGTGCGCCGAGCACCAGTGCCGCACCCGCGATGACGGCGGCGCGGCGGCGGCCGCTGCGGCGGGGCCGGTCGCTCGCGCCGGGCAGGGTCTTTTTGGGCACGGCGTCATCGTGGGAAAGGCCGCCGCTTGCTACCGCGCTGGCGGCGACGCGGCTGTCGGCGGACTTTTCGACCGGCCGCGGCACGGTGGGCAGCTCCTCGGTTCTCGCGTTGCTGCCCATGACTGCGACCGGGGTGCGGTCCACGGTGACCGACATCAGGTCCGCGGCCAGTTCGGCGGCGCCGAGCGCGCTGGTGAGCCGTGGTTGCGGCGCCGCGACCACGGGGAGTGCGAATTCGGTGGAGATCAACTCGGCCACCAGCGGGATCGCACCGCCGCCGCCGGTGAGCAGCACCCGGCCGATTTTGCCGATATCGAGTCCGGCGCGATGTACCGCGTCACGGACGAGATCGAGTGAGGTGAGTAAGGGACCGCGCAGCAGGTCTTCGAGTTCGTCACGGACCAGCCGGATGTTTTCGGCATGGTGATCATCCGGGTTCAAACGGACCGGGACAACCGTCGCGGTATTTGTGGAAAGCTCTTCTTTCGCATATCGGCAGCGATCGCGCAATGCCGACAATTCCCGTTCCACCACCGGATCGAACGGATCGAAATCATTTCCACGCAAGGCATTAGCCAGGACATAGCGCATGGTCAACAGATCGAATTCGGCGCCGGCGACATCGGTGGTGCGTAATGGCGCGCCGAGCACGGCCGCCTGCGCGCCGGTGCGGACCACCGAGACGGTGAGGCCGGAAGCACCGAGGTCGTATACGACGACCGTGCCGTCGCCGAGCGGGCCGTGCGCGGCCTCCAACCAGCGCACCGACGCGGTCGGCTCCGGAACCAAGGTCACCTCGCGCAGGCCCGCGCGATCCAGCGCGGCCCGCTGCACATCGACGGTATGTCGCGACCACCACGCCGGATGGCAGGCGACCATGGAGTGCGCGGCGCCTGCTCCGATCTCATCGATCAGACAGCCGACCGCGGTGGCCACGAGATCCGCTGCGGAGTGGGCGGTTCCGTCCTCGGCGAGGATATCCACCGGATCACCGACCCGCGCGAGAAAGCCCTCGAGTACAACGTCACTGGAGTGCCTGCCGGTGGGGCGAGCGCCGCTCCCGAACGCGGGCGCCGCATGCGGGGCGAGGCGCAGCACACTCGGATGGGTGATGACAGTGTCGCCGGAGTGACCCCTGTCATAGTCGCTGCCGCCCCCCGGGGTCGCCACGGCGACCGAATTCGACGCTCCGACAGTGATGCCGAGCGCCAGACGCTCTGTCATTCGAGAACCCCGTTCGAAAACTGTGTGGCCCGGTAGTCGCTGTTGTATAGACGGGAAGGCGCAGTGGACCTGCCAGCCGCAACACTTCTGTCGGTTGCTGGGCATCAGCCGTTACTCAGTCGGGGAAGGTGCGGGGAAATTCCCCTAATGGTTCGGGGGTCCCTAACGGGAACGTGCGGTTCGCAGTAGGGGTGCGCCCCGTTTCGGAGTAACGCCGGGCGTCCCTAGCGTGAAATGCATTCCAACGACTGCGGATCGCGAGGGTCCGCTCATCCAGGAGATGATTTCGATGACACCCAACGCGATTCTGGAGTTCATTCTCAACCTGCTCCGTGACCACGAGGCCGCGGTGGGTTATTGCGCCAACCCCGGCCAGGCGCTGGCAGCTGCCGGTTTGCCCGCCGTGACGCCGGAGGATATCGCCGCCGTCGCCCCCATGGTCGCCGAATCGGCCCTGATCGCGGGCGGCTCACAGCTGTCTGCGATCGTGGCGGCCGGCGGCGCCGGAGCGGTCGATACCGGCGCCGCCGCAGGGGCCAATACCGCCGCCGCGGTAGGACTCGGTGCGGCCGCCGACGCGGGCGTGGACCTCGGCACCGATATCGACCTCGGCGCGGACCTGGGCCTCGGCGTCGGCACCGGGCTCGACCTGGGTGCCGGGCTCAACGGCGCGATCGGCGCGGGCCTGCAGGCCGGAGCCGAACTCGGCGCCGGTCTCGGCAGCATTGTCGGCGCGGGCGCGGATCTGACCGCCGGCCTCGGCGGTGCGATCGGTGCGGGCGTACAGGCCATGACGGGTCTCGGTGGCGCGCTGGGTGGCGCGATCGGTGCGGGAGCACAGGCCGGCGCCGATCTCACCACTGGTCTCGAGGGTGCGCTCGGTGCCGGAGCGCAGGTCGGAGCGGGGCTGGAGGGTGCTCTCGGCGCGGGCCTGAACGGCGGCGCGCAGGTGATTTCGGGCTTGGAGACGGGTCTCGGTGGCGCAGTCGGCGCGGGTGGCGATCTCGGCGCCGGGCTCAGTGGTGCGATCGGAGCGGGTACCCAGTTGGGTGCCGACCTCGGCGGTGCCCTCGGCGTCGGTGCCCAAGCGGGCGCTGACCTGGGCACGAGCCTTTCGACCGGCCTGAATGGCATTGTGAATGCGGGCACGCAGGTCGGCACGGGTCTGGAGGCGGGCCTCGGTGGTGCTGTGGGTGCGGGTGGGCAGGTTGGCGCGGATTTGGGTGCTGGTCTGGGTGGTGTGGTTGATGCGGGTGCGCAGGCCGCGACGGGCCTTGGTGGCGCTGTCGGTGCGGGTGGCCAGCTCGGCACGGATCTCGGTGCCGGTCTCGGCGGCACGATTGGTGCAGGGGCACAAGCGATTTCGGGCTTGGAGACCGGCCTCGGCGGCGTAGTCGACGCGGGCGCCGATCTCGGTGGCAGCTTGGGGGGCGCTCTGGACGCCGGCGCCCAGGCATCGACCGGATTCTCCAGCGCAATCGGCACCGCAGCCGACGCGAACGCTGATTTGTCCACAGGCCTGACGGGCGCGGTAAACACCGGTGCGCAGGCGGGCACTGATCTGGGTGGCAGTCTGTCGACCGGCTTGGGGGGCGCAGCGGGTGCCGGCGCCCAGGCGGGTGCCGACCTGTCCACAGGGCTGAGCGGTGCCGTTGGCGGTGGGGCGCAGGCAGGCTCCGATCTGGGTGGCAGCTTGTCCACCGGTCTGGGTGGTGCTGTTGATGCGGGCGCCCACGCGGCCGGTGGTCTGGAAACCGGCCTGTCCACCGGAATCGGTGGCGCGCTCGGCGGCGGTGCACAGCTGGGATCGGATCTGGGCGGGAGTCTGTCGACCGGTCTGGAGGGTGCGGCAGGCGCTGGAGCCCAAGCAGGTGCTGATCTGTCCACAGGACTGAGCGGCGCGCTCGGTGGCGGCGCGGAACTGGGGACCGATCTCGGAGCCGGTCTGTCCACCGGTCTCAGCGGTGCTGTCGATGCCGGTGCACACACGGGTGCCGATCTGGGCGGCAGCTTGTCCACCGGTCTGGGTGGCGCCGTTGATGCAGGAGCGCAGGCCGCCGGTGGTCTGGAGACCGGCTTGTCCACCGGAATCGGTGGCGCGCTCGGCGGCGGTGCACAGCTGGGTTCCGAGCTCGGCGGCAGTGTGTCGACTGGTCTGGAGGGCGCGGCAGGTGCCGGTGCCGGTCTCGGTGGCGGTTTGTCCACCGGTCTCGGCGGTGCTGTCAGCGCTGGTACGCAAGCTGGCGCCGACTTGGGTGGCAGTCTGTCGACCGGTTTGGGAGGCGCAGCGGGTGCTGGTGCCCAGGCGGGTGCCGACCTGTCCACAGGGCTGAGCGGTGCCGTTGGCGGTGGGGCGCAGGCAGGCTCCGATCTGGGTGGCAGCTTGTCCACCGGTCTGGGTGGTGCTGTTGATGCTGGTGCGCAGGCTGCTGGTGGTTTGGAGTCCGGGTTGTCCACTGGAATCGGTGGTGCGCTCGATGGTGGTGCGCAGTTGGGGTCTCAGCTCGGTGGCGGCTTGTCCACGGGCCTTGGTGGCAATTTGTCGACTGGTCTCGAGGGTGCAGCAGGTGCCGGTGTGCAGGCAGGTGCTGATCTGGGTGGCGGCTTGTCCACGGACCTCGGTGGCAATTTGTCGACCGGTCTCGAGGACGCAGTAGGTGCCGGTGTGCAGGCAGGTGCTGATCTGGGTGGTGGGTTGTCCACAGGTCTGGGTGGTGCTGTCGACGCGGGTGCTCACGCGGGGAGCGGTCTGGAGGCGGGGTTGTCCACCGGGATCGGTGGGGCTGCACAGGCCGGTGCGGGGGTCGGGGGTGGGTTGTCCACAGGGGTGAATGGGGCTGTTGATGCTGGGGCGCAGGCTACTTCGGGGATCGAGGGGGCTTTCGACGCGGGGGCGCATGCGGGAAGTGGGCTCGGGGGTGGGCTGGAGACTGGGCTCGGCGGTGTGGTGGATGCCGGGGCCGGGCTCGGTGGCGGCGTGTCGAGCGGGGCTTCGTCCGCGATCGGTACCGGTGCTCAGGTGACGACGGGGCTGGAGTCGAGTTTGGCTACCGGTGCGGCGCTCGGTGCGGGCGCTGAGCTCGGTGGCGGGTTGTCGAGCAGTCTCGGTGGTGCTCTCGGCGGTGGTGCGCAGGTCGGATCGGATCTCGGCGACGCTGGGGCGCACGCCACGTCCGGGTTCTCCAGTGCCCTCGGTGGCGCGGCTGATCTGGGCGGCGGTTTGTCCACGGGTCTGGGCGGTGCCGTCGGCGCCGGGACGCAGGCCGGTGCGGGGCTGTCCACGGGTGTCGGCGCCGGTGCGCAGGCGGGCGCCGATCTCGGTGCGGGCCTGTCCTCGGGTCTGAGCGGCGCGGTCGGCGCTGGCGCCCACGCGGGTTCGGCGCTCGGTGCGGGTGTGAGCGGTGCGGTCGGCGCGGGTGCGCATGCGGGTTCGGAGCTGGGTGCGGGCTTGTCGTCGGGTGTGAGCGGTGCGGTCGGTGCCGGTGCGCATGCGGGTTCGGAGCTCGGTGCGGGTGTGAGCGGTGCGGTCGGTGCCGGTGCGCATGCGGGTTCGGAGCTGGGTGCGGGCTTGTCTTCGGGTATGAGCGGTGCGGTCGGTGCCGGTGCGCATGCCGGTTCGGAGCTGGGTGCGGGACTCTCGTCGGGTGTGAGCGGTGCGGTCGGCGCCGGGACGCAGGCCGGTGCGGGGCTGTCCACAGGTTTGGGCGGTGCTGTCGATGCCGGGGGCCATGCGGCTACCGGTCTGGAGACGGGACTGTCCAGCGGAGTCGGTGCGTCCACCGGGCTCGGCGGCAGTGCGTCCACCGGAGCGCAGGGCGCCGTCGATGCCGGAACACACCTGGGGACGGGTCTGGAGACCGGTCTTTCCAGCGGAATAGGCAGTGGCGTGCAGGCCGGCAGTGGCCTGGAAACCAGCCTCGGCGGCGGTGCGCACGCCGGAACCGGTTTGGCCACAGGCCTTTCCACCGGTGTCGGTGGCTCGGCGGACGCGGGCCTCGGCGGCGGACTCTCGTCGAGCGTCGACTCCACGGTGCACTCCGGCGCCGCGGCGCAGGGCACCGCCAACGGCGCCGCGGATCTGGGCGGTCACGCCGGTTCGGCACTGACCGGCGGCGCCGCCTCGACCGTTGGGTCCACTGCGAATACCTGGTCGTCGCTGGATGTTTCGAATGCATTCGGTTCCGGACTCGACAGTTCGGCCGGATCGCATCTGGACACGTCGGTCACCGGGCACAGCGATTCCAGCCTCTTCGCCGATACTCATGCGGGTACCGATCTGGCCGGACATGCCGGCGGCGATCTGGGCGGCGACGCCTTCCTGCACTAAGCGGCAGCGGATATTCGTACGAAAGAGGTTCGATGGGGACACCCGCAGTCAATGCTCAACCGCCCGCGGTACCGCTGCTGACGGTATTGGGTGAAACCATCGCCGCGGCGCGTGCCGCGGGTCGCAATGATCTGGTCGGTCGCCTGGAGATGGCGGCCGACCGGGTCCGCGATCCGCGGCGCCGCATCGTGATCGTCGGACAACTCGGCCAGGGCAAGAGTTGTTTCGTCAATGCGTTGTTGAATCTGGAGATCTGCCCTGTCGGCGATGACGCGACCACCGCTGTCCCGACCTTGCTCGCGCACGGTCCCGAACCATATGCCGAACTGGTGCTGGCGGGTCCGAGCGGAACCGAGGAGGCGCGAGTTCCCCTGCCGGTCGAGGAGATCGGCATGATCAATGTCCGCACACCGCAGGCACACGGCCGGCGGGTGCTGCGCATCGAGATCCAGCTTCCGAATCCGCTGTTGGCCGACGGCATCGTCCTGGTGGACACACCGGGCGTCGGCGGCCACGGAAGTGGTTATGCGGCAGGCGTACTCGGCCTGGTCGCCACCGCCGACGCGGTGCTGGTGCTCTCGGATGCCTCCACCGAACTCACCGAACCGGAACTGGCCTTCCTCCGGCAGGTCCGCGAACTGTGCCCGACCACCGCGCTGTTACTCACCAAGATCGATCTGTATCCGCATTGGCGCCAAGTGCATCAGGCCGACGAGGGCCATCTGAGCCGAGCGCGAGTCGAGGTGCCGGTCATCCCGGTTTCCGCGGTTCTGCGCAGGCACGCGATGATTCTGCAGGACCAACAGTTGGGTGCCGAATCCGGCTTCGGTGTGCTGTACCAGTTCCTCCGCGAACAGGTGGTGGCCCGCGATCAAGCCGCCACCTTGGTTGCGGTGGCCCACGATATCCAGTCCGCCGCAGAGCATTTGGCGCTCGCGCTCGGCAGTGAACTGGTCGCGCTGCGCGATCCCCGCCAGGGCGCGATGGCGGTCCGTGAGCTGCAAATCGCGAAGACCACCGCCGAGGATCTGCACCGGCGTACCTCGGCCTGGCAGCTGACCCTCTCCGACGGCATCACCGATCTGGCCGGCGATGTCGATCACGATCTGCGCGAGCGCCTGCGCGAGATCGCCCGAACCGGTGAGGAGTGGATCGATAAGCACGATCCGGGCCGCCATTGGGACCGGATTGCCGAATGGCTCACCGGCGATATCGACACCGCCCTCGGCGACAACCTGCTCTGGACGCATACCCGCGCCGTGGAACTCGCCGAGCGGGTCGCTGAGCACTTCACCGAGATCGGCATGGTCGAACTGCCCGATGTCAGCTCCGGCCTGCATACCGACGACAGCCGCGCCGGCGGAGGGACCCTTGCCGATCTCGAGCCCGATATCGGTTTCGGCAGCAAAATTCTGGTCGGCATGCGGGGTTCCTACGGCGGTGTGCTGATGGTCGGCCTCGCGACCACCTTCGCCGGGCTGGCGATGCTCAATCCGATCTCCATCGGCGCCGGTGTCCTGGTGGGCGGCAAGGCTTTCCGCGACGACAAGCAGGCCAGGCTGGCCCGGCGCCGCAATGAGGCCAAGGTCGCCATTCGGCGCTTCATCGATGACGTCGCGTTCCAGGCGGGCAAGGAATCCAAGGACCGCCTGCACCGCATTCATCGGGCTCTGCGCGATCACTACACCGGCGTCGCCGAACGCAGCCTGCGCTCCATCGACGATTCGCTGCGGGCCGCGCAGGAGGCGGCGAATATGGAAACGGCCCGCCGGACCGAGCGCTGCGCGGTACTCGACCGGCAGCTGCACATGGTCGCCGAGCTGCGCCGCTATGCGGATGCTATGCAACCTGCCATCGCCGCGCCGCGGAAAGGAGCCGCCGGTACGGTAACCCCGTGAGAAGAGACGTGACCCGGCATGATGCTCGGCGGGCGCCCGGCATCGTCGCCGAGGCGCATCAGCTGGTCGCGGCGGCCAGGCAGGCATTTCCCCGTGAGCCGCGACCGCGTGCGCTGCTGGCCGACTGTGCCCGCCGCCTGGATCAGCCGCTGCGGGTTGCGCTGGCGGGTTCGTTGAAGGCTGGCAAGTCGACTCTGCTCAACTCCCTGGTCGGTCAGGACATCGCCCCGACCGATGCGACCGAATGCACGCGCGTGGTCACCTGGTACCGCAACGGCTCGACCCCGAGCGTGACGGCCTACGCATCGGACGGCTCGACAGCGAATGTGGTGGTGCGACGCGGCAGCGGCACGCACGGGCTTACCTTCGATTTGGAACGACTGAACTGGAATGCGCCGGGCCCGCGCGAGGTGGACCACCTCGAGGTCGAGTGGCCGGCTGCCGCACTGTCGAATACCACCATTATCGACACCCCTGGCACATCGTCGCTGTCGCGGGAGGTGTCATTGCGGACCGCGCGATTGCTCACGCCCGGTGACGCCGACGGCATGGCGGCCGTATCGATTCCGGGTGCGGACGCCGTGGTCTATCTGCTGCGTCGGCTCGACGACGCCGACGTCCGGTTCCTCGAACAGGTCGGTGCCGGAACCGCTGGTGCGCAGGGTATTTCGGGTCCGCTAGGTGTTATCGGAGTGGTCTCGCGTGCCGACGAGATCGGGGCGGGCCGAATCGACGCACTGCATTCCGCTCGCGATGTCGCGGCACGTTTCGCGGGCGAGTTGGAGCGAACGGGACTGTGCCAGGCGGTAATTCCGGTCGCCGGTCTGCTCGCATTCGCCGCGGCGACCCTGCGTCAGCAGGAATTCACCGCCTTCGAGGCGCTGGCCCGGGTGCCGGTCGACGAGCTGAGCGCCGCACTGCTCTCGGCGGATCGCTTCGCCCGCCCCGATATTCCGCTCCCGGTGCCGCCCGAACTCCGCGCTCAGCTGGCGGCCCGTTTCGGCCTGTTCGGAATTCGGATGGCGGTCACACTGATCCGCCTCGGGGTGCGCGACTCCGCCACGTTGGCAGCGGAATTGACCAACCGCAGCGGTGTGGACGAACTCCGCTCGGTGCTCGACGTCCAATTCGGCCAGCGCGCCGACCAGCTCAAGGCGCACTCGGCCCTCACCGCCCTGGCCCGCGTCCTCACCGCATATCCCGGCACCCCCGCCGACCAGCTGCTACCCCGAGTCCGCACCTTGCTCGCCGACGTGCACGGTTTCGCCGAACTCCGCCTACTCGGTCGCCTGCGCACTGATGAATTGGCGCTGCCCGCACCGGATCTCGCCGAACTGCACCGGCTGATCGGCGGCTCCGGTGTCGCCCCGCATCTGCGACTCGGCCTGCCCTTCGGCGCCGACCCCGCCCTACAGCGCGCCGAGGCCATGGCCGCCGTGCGCAAATGGCGTGCCCGCGCCCGCCACCCCCTGGCCGACCAGTTCACGACCACCGCCTGCCTCACCGCAGCCCGCAGCGCCGAAGGAACTTTGAGCCTGTTGCCAGAGTAATTCTCGGCGCGGGGTGATCTGCGCGCGATCAACGTGGGGAGCGGATCGACGGCGGTGCCGAGGACCCGTTGGTGCGGCCACACATCGCGCGCGGCAGCTGGTGCGCTGGGGTGTCAGCCGGTGATTCGGCGTAGGGCGTCGGCCAACTCCTTGCCCGACGGTGCGTGCCGCGGATCGATCAAAACCTGCGCCGCCAACCCCGTCAGCAGCGCCTGATAGAACGACCCGATGGCGCGTCCGCCTTCGGTATCGGATTCATCGATGCCCTCGAACAGGCGGGCCAGCCCGCGGCGAGCTTCGTCGAGACTGCCCGCCAACTGTTCGCGGGTCGCCTCGTCCTGCCCGGACTGGGCGAGGATGTCGAAGGTCGCCGACCAGAGCCCGCGGTGATCGGCGATCGAGTCGAGCACCGCGGTCCAGTTCGCTTCGAAACGTTGTAGCGCAGTCGAATTCGGCTCCGCCGCCGCGCTCAGGGTGCGTTCGAGTTCGTCGCCCCACTCCCGATTCGCCTCGGCCAGTGCCGCATTGAGCAGCGCCTCCTTGGAGCCGAAGTGGTAACCGATGGCGGCCATGCTGACCCCGCCCGCGGCATTCGAAATGTCGCGCACGGTGGTGCGCGTATAGCCCTTCTCGAACAGGCAGCGGCGCGCGCCCGCCAGCAGATCCTCACGATTTCCCATGGTCGGCATGCTAGCGCAATCGCCTCAGGCATTCGTCTTGCGCAGATGCCTAAGACAAATGTACAGTTTCCTGCATGAACAAGAACCGCACCGTCCTCATCTCCGGAGCGAGCATCGCCGGACCGGCACTGGCCTTCTGGCTGCACCGCTACGGATTCACGCCGACGATCGTCGAGCGCGCACCGCGGCTGCGCGAAGGCGGTCAGGCCATCGACGTACTCGGCACTGCGACCGATGTTTTGCGTCGCATGGGCCTGCTCGAGCGGGTGCACGAGCTGAGCACCGGCAAGCGCGGCACCTCCTATGTCGACGCCGCGGGCAAAGTGAAGGCAGACATCAGTAGCGAAGTCTTCAATGGCGTAGGAGCCAACGGCGACACCGAGATTCAACGCGGTGACCTGTCCGGTGTGCTCTACGAGGCCACCAAGGACAACGTCGAGTACCTCTTCGACGACTCGATAACCGAACTTGCCCAGGATGATTCGGGCGTGCACGTCACCTTCGTCAATGCCGAACCCCGCACCTTCGACCTGGTGATCGGCGCGGACGGTGTGCACTCCAATACCCGCAAACTGGTCTTCGGCCCGGAATCGGACTTCATCCGGCA
Organism: Nocardia sp. CA-120079; assembly: GCF_050955745.1. Lineage (NCBI taxonomy): Bacteria > Bacillati > Actinomycetota > Actinomycetes > Mycobacteriales > Nocardiaceae > Nocardia > Nocardia sp. CA-120079. The sequence continues at coordinate 9,190,505 of NZ_CP192088.1, read as the reverse complement.
TATGGGCTATTACATTTCGATTTACACCACCCCCAACCCGCTCGAACTCGATCGCTGGGAGCTGGACTACAACACTCCCGGCACCATCGCGGGCAGCTACAGCGCACGCCGGAACACCGAAGCCAAAGCGGTTTTCGCGTTCGAATCCGAGCAACTCGACTACGACTACCGCGATATCGAACAGCAGAAGCAGATCCTCGCCGACCGATTCGCGGGTCAGGGCTGGGAGGTGCCGAAACTGCTCGCACACCTCGATGCCGCCGACGATTTCTACTTCGACGCCATGGCACAGATCCATATGGCGGACTGGTCCAAGGGCCGCGTCGCACTGGTCGGCGATGCGGGCTATTGCGCGTCACCGCTATCCGGTCAGGGTGCGGACCTGTCGCTGGTCGGCGCCTACATCCTGGCCGGTGAGCTCGCCGCCGCGGGTGGTGATCACACCATCGCCTTCGCCCGCTATCGCGCGGAAATGCTGCCGATGGTGCGGGCCTGTCAGACCTTCGCCGAGGGCGTCGGCAAATGGTATGCGCCGCCGAGCAATTCGATGATCCGCATGCGCAATCTCAATGTCCGTCTGCTGCCGTATCTGCCGTGGCGGGGTCTGATCGGCGGCGCACCGCAGAAGGTCGCCCGCACGGTCGCCGCGAAAGATTACGCGGCGTAGTCCCGGGTGTGGACCGGCGACCCCTGGGTACGCCCCGGATATCGAACCCAGGAGCATGCGATGACTCAAAAAGATGTGGTGAACGCTTTGCTGGACCGGGCGGGCACCGGCTACGCGGCCGAGGCCGGCATCACCCTGGCCGATAAACCCGCTCCGCTGTTCCAACTGCTCATGCTCGCCGAATTGCTCAGCACCCGGATCTCCGCCGATATCGCCGTCGCCGCGACCAAGGAACTGGTGAGCACCGGATATCGCACCCCGAACCGGGTCGCGGACGCCGACTGGCAGGAACTCGTCGACGCACTCGGACGCGCACATTACAAGCGCTACGACGAAAGCACGGCGTCCCGCCTTGGCGCCAACGCGTCTCGCGTGCTCGACCGCTACGGCGGCGATCTGCGCAAACTCGCCGACGAAGCCGACCACGAGCCGACCCGCGCCGCCGAACTGCTGCAACAGTTCCAGGGTATCGGCCCGACCGGCAGCGATATCTTCCTGCGCGAAGTCCAGGACATATGGACCTGGGCTCGACCGCATTTCGACGAACGCGCCCTGCGCGGCGCCGAACGCGTCCGACTTCCGCAAGACCCGGACCGCTTGGCCGATCTGGCCCCCGAAAACCACACCGCCGACCTGGCCGCCGCATTGGTGCGTGTCGCACTTGACCGCGAGATCGCCGATCAGGTGCTCGCCGCCACCTGAGGATCAGGTGATCAGCACCTGTACCCGCAGACCGGCCGCGGCGATCATATTGACCAGCGCGTCCAGGCTGAACAGCTGCGTCCGGCCGCCGAGCAGATCGGAGATCCGCGCGGCGGTCACGCCTAGGTGCTCGGCGGCGGCGTCCGGACTCCAGCCCTCGGCCGCGATCCGGTCGGTCAGTTCGAATATCAACTGCGACCGCAGCCGCATGTTCTCGACGTCGCCTCGGATGTCGTCGATCGCATCCCACACGATGTCGAAGATCTTCTCGGCCATGCTTAGCCCACCTTCTCGAGCTGTTCGAGGACGTATGTGCGCTGCTGGTGTACAAGTGGAGAGACCGTGCCCATCGTCGCAGCAGGTGCGGTCAAACGGCGGCAACTCCGCCGAACCCGCGTATTTCCGGACCCGGCGAAGGAAGGTCGTGAGGTGATGTCGGACCGTGACGCGAAACCGTTCGCCCAGGTGAGACTGGCTGCGGGGGCTCTTTTCGTGCGCGGCGAGGACGTGCTGCTCGTCCATTCGGTCGATCGGGGCGGTTGGGACATTCCGGGCGGCATTGTCGGGCCCGGCGAATCACCGGCAGCGGCCTGTCGCCGCGCGATCGGCGAAGAACTCGGCCTCGACCGCTCACCGCAGCGCCTGCTCGTGCACGACTGGGCACAGAACCCGGCGGGCGACAAGATCCTCTACATCTTCGACTGCGGTGAACTCGGCGAAGAATCGGCCGTCCGACTGCCGGCGAGCGAACTGGACCGCTGGCAGTGGGTCCGCGTCGACACCGTGGACACCTTCGCCCGAGCCGAACTGTGCCGCCGCGTCTGGCAGGCCTTCCGTGCCCGGATGGAGGGCCACGCCGTCTACCTCGAGCACGGCGAACCCGCGCTCAGCTACCCGGACACCGCAGCGCCCTCATGGCTCGATCGGCAGCCCGATCGCGACCGGCACCTCGGCTGAGCGTCAGGGCGTCGTCGCCGTACTGACGGGGTCGATCAGTATCTTCGCGTGCTGTTCCGGATCGGCGAGCGCGGTGAACGCGTTATCGATACCGTCCAGCCCGACGGTTCCGGTGATCAAGCGGGCCGGATCGACCTTCCCGTCGGCGATCATATGCAGCGTGTCGCGGAATTCGCCCGGGTCGTAGCCGAAGGCGAAGCGAAGTTCGATTTCCTTGTTGATGGCCATCGCGGGTTGGAAGCGGTCGGTCTCCATACAGACGCCGACCACGACAACGCGCGACAGCGGCGGCGCGGCCACGAGGATCTGATCGATAATGCCCGGCACCCCGACGCATTCGAAGACGACCGGACCCGCCGGACCCGCATCGAGCGAGTGCGCCAGCCGGAAGACGTACCACCAGGGCAGATTCGGGATTCGGCGCAGCCGTTCCATGGTGTCGAAACCGAGGCTGAGAATATCGGTGACGCCATTGATCCGCCCGCGCTTCGGCGCTGCCTCCCAAGGGGATTCGGTCGCGGGATCGACGACGATATCGGCGCCGCAGCCGACGGCGAGTTCGCGGCGGCGCGGCGAGAAATCACTGGCGACCACCGTGCGCACCCCTGACGCCTTCAGCATGCTGATAACAGCCAAACCGATTGGACCACAGCCGATTACGAATGCGGTCTGCCCTCTGCCGACTCGCCCCTTGCGTACCGCGTGCCAGGCGACGGCCATCGGTTCGGTGAGTGCGGCATGTTCGGTCGAAAGTCCGTTCGGGATCGGCATGGTCATGGACTCCTGCACAACCACCTGCTCGGCATACGCGCCGGGCGCGGCCGCCGAGAGCCCGGTCAGCTGCGGTGCGCCGTCGTGGCGCACGATCGGCAGTGCCACCACGGGTGTACCCGTGCGCCAGCGTTTGCGGCAGCCCGGCCCGTAATCGACTATCTCGCCACTGAATTCGTGTCCGAGCACCACCCTCTGCTCCGCGCGCATGAATTGGTCGTATCCGGTGCGTGCGGCCAGCTCGGCCATCTCGTCGGCATGGGTGCGGGCATGCAGATCGGACCCGCAGATGCCGCACCGTGACACATTGATCAGCACCTGCCCGCGCCCGGGCGTCGGTGCTGGCAAATCCTCCACCGAAAACTTGGTATCGGTGACGACGGCGGCCCTCATAACGAACTCCTCGGATCGCGTCGGGACGGCTCGCAACCTCCCGTTATCGCCACCCTACTTGCCGTGCGGGAAGAAAATGCGTGTCCGAGTCAGTAGACCACCATCCCGCGGCGCACGAGCTGAGCTCAGATCAGCACGCCGGGATTGAGGATTCCGGCCGGATCCAGCGCGGATTTGGCGGCCCGTAAGGCATTCGCGAACGGGTCGGGGCGCTGCCGGTCGTACCAGGGTCGGTGGTCCCGTCCCACCGCGTGATGGTGGGTGATGGTCCCGCCCGCAGCCGAGAGTGCTTCGGAGACAGCGGCTTTGATGTCATCCCACTGTGCGAGCGTACTGCCCCAGCGACCCGCGGCGTAGATGCCGAAGTACGGCGCCGGACCGTCCGGATACACATGGGTGAAGCGGCAGGTCACCACGCCGGTGGCGCCGACGGATCGGATGGCCGCATTCGCGGCCTCGGTCACGGCTGCCTTCAGCTTGTCGAATTTGTCCCAGGTGCAGGCGGTTTCGAAGGTTTCGGTGATCATCGACCGGGCCGCGAGGGCGTCGCGTTGATAGGGCATACGCAGGAATGACGAACGCCAGGTGTCGGCCGCACCCGAACCTGCTCGGTGCTCGGTCGATTCGGTGTAGCGCGCGGGTTCGGGAAGAGTGCCGCCGTGGTCGGCGACCAGCTCGAGTGCGCGTTCCATCCAGGTGCGCGTCGGGTGATCGGCGGATTCGAATCCGAGCACCAGCACACCACCGCTCGTGGCGGCACCGGCATTGAGAAATGCCTCGGCCGGATCGAGCAGCCGGCAATTGGTCGGGTAGAGGCCGGACTGTGCGATGGCCCTGGTCGCGGCCACGGCCTGGGTGTAGTCGCCGAAGTGCGCGGAAGCCGTTGCGCGCCAACGCGGCCGGTCCTGCAAGCGCATCCACGCCTCGGTGATTATCCCCAGTGCCCCCTCGGATCCGAGGAACATCCGATCCGGTGACGGCCCGGCCCCCGATCCGGGCAACCGCCTCGATTCGCCTGTGCCCGTCGGGGTTACCACGCGCATCGACTCGACCAGGTCATCGATATGGGTGTACAGCGTCGCGAAATGTCCACCGGCCCTGGTGGCCAGCCAGCCGCCGAGCGTCGAGAATTCGAACGACTGCGGAAAATGCCGCAGCGTCAGATTCACGCCGCGCAGTTGATCCTCCAGCGCCGGACCGAAGACGCCGGCCTGGATTCGCGCCGCCCGGCTGGTGCGATCGATCTCGAGCACCCGATCGAGCCGACCGAGGTCCAGACTGATCGCCCCCGCGAATTCGGTCGATCGAGCGGGCAATCTCGGCTCGACCCCGCCGACCACGGAAGTTCCACCCCCGAACGGGATTACCGCGATATTCGCCCCGGCGGCCCAGTCGAGCACGTCGACGATCTCGCCCTCCGTGCGCGGCCGAACGATCAGATCCGCCACATTGCGCACCTCGCCGAGTAGATTGCGCACCACATCGCGAAATGCCTGACCGTGCGCGTGCGCCGCCCGATCGGCCGGATCGGTCGACACCAGTCCGGCGAGCGAATCCGGCGCGGTCACCCTCGGTTCGGGCAGTCCGAGCGATTCGACCGACGGCGGTTCGTGTGGCGTCAGATCCGCATCGGGCAGAATCGCCGCGACCCGCGCCGTCAGTGCTTCCCGCTCCGCGCCGACGACCGCGTCCTCGACATTGCCCCAGCCCCACCAGGACCGCGTCTTCGTCGGCACATCCACTCCTCTCGGCGGATCGACGGCACTCGCCGTCGCCGTCACCGCCATCCTCGTGGACCATCGAATCGACGGGCAACCCGCTTCGGACATCCCGGGGCGGACGGAATCGGGGCCGGTTCGCCGTGGTCGTCGGTGGATCACAAGTGGTCGACGATTCGGGCTCGGGCCATCGGGCCTGACAAGAATGGCGGGCGACGGCCCGTTCTTCCCGCATCGGGAATAGAACATCGTGGGCCGTCGGTTGAGCTGATCGACAGTGTTGAGTGTGTTCGGCTCAAGTTTCAGTTGACGCCCGGTGTCGAATGGGTGCAGGATTGAGCCGACCACGCTCAGCGTTGCTGGGACCGTGCTCCGTGAGGTGCTTGGGGCGAGGTCTCGCGGCACTCGACTCGGTTGTCCCGAGCGGCTGTCGCAGAGCGGGTAGAGCGCCCGAAAACCGCGATTACCCAGCACCGACACAAGAAGTTACGTCAACTAGGAGGAACCACCATGGCTCGTGCGGTCGGAATCGACCTCGGGACCACGAACTCGGTCGTCGCCGTTCTCGAAGGCGGCGAGCCGGTCGTCGTCGCGAACTCTGAAGGATCGCGCACCACCCCATCGATCGTCGCGTTCGCCAAGAACGGAGAGGTTCTGACGGGTCAGCCCGCCAAGAACCAGGCGGTCACCAATGTCGACCGCACCATCCGCTCGGTCAAGCGCCACATCGGCACCGATTGGTCGGTGGCCATCGACGACAAGAAGTACACCGCGCAGGAGATCAGCGCGCGCGTGCTGATGAAGCTGAAGCGTGACGCCGAGGCCTACCTGGGCGAGGAGATCACCGACGCGGTCATCACCGTGCCCGCGTACTTCGAGGACTCGCAGCGTCAGGCCACCAAGGAGGCCGGTCAGATCGCCGGTCTGAACGTGCTGCGCATCGTCAACGAGCCCACCGCGGCCGCACTCGCGTACGGCCTGGACAAGGGCGACAAGGAACAGACCATCCTGGTCTTCGACCTCGGTGGCGGCACCTTCGACGTCTCGCTGCTGGAAATCGGCGAAGGCGTCGTCGAGGTCCGCGCCACCTCCGGCGACAACCACCTCGGTGGTGACGACTGGGACGAGCGCGTCGTCAGCTGGCTGGTCGACAAGTTCAAGGCCAGTGCGGGCATCGACCTGACCAAGGACAAGATGGCCATGCAGCGCCTGCGTGAGGCGTCCGAGAAGGCCAAGATCGAGCTGAGCTCGAGCCAGAGCACCTCGATCAACCTGCCCTACATCACCGTCGACGCCGACAAGAACCCGCTGTTCCTCGACGAGCAGCTGACCCGCGCCGAATTCCAGAAGATCACCTCGGACCTGCTCGACCGCACCCGGGCGCCGTTCCAGTCCGTGATCAAGGACGCAGGCATCAATGTCGCCGATATCGACCACGTCGTGCTCGTCGGTGGTTCGACCCGTATGCCCGCCGTCTCGGACCTCGTCCGCGAGCTGACCGGCGGCAAGGAGCCCAACAAGGGCGTGAACCCGGACGAGGTCGTCGCCGTCGGCGCCGCCCTGCAGGCCGGTGTGCTCAAGGGTGAGGTCAAGGACGTCCTGCTGCTCGATGTCACCCCGCTGTCGCTGGGTATCGAGACCAAGGGCGGCGTGATGACCAAGCTCATCGAGCGCAACACCACCATCCCGACCAAGCGCTCGGAGACCTTCACCACGGCCGATGACAACCAGCCGTCGGTGCAGATCCAGGTGTTCCAGGGTGAGCGTGAGATCGCCTCGCACAACAAGCTGCTCGGTTCCTTCGAGCTGACCGGTATCCCGCCGGCCCCGCGCGGCGTGCCGCAGATCGAGGTCACCTTCGATATCGACGCCAACGGCATCGTGCACGTGACCGCGAAGGACAAGGGCACCGGCAAGGAGAACACGATCAAGATCCAGGACGGCTCCGGCCTGTCCAAGGAGGAGATCGACCGGATGGTCAAGGACGCCGAGGCGCACGCCGCCGAGGACAAGGCGCGCCGCGAGGAGGCCGAGACCCGCAACCAGGCCGAGTCGCTGGTGCACCAGACCGAGAAGTTCATCAAGGACAACGAGGACAAGGTCCCCGCGGACGTCAAGACCAAGGTCGAGGCGGCCATCGCCGAGGCCAACGAGGCGCTCAAGGGCACCGATATCGCGGCCGTGAAGTCCGCGGTGGAGAAGCTGGCGACCGAGTCGCAGGCGCTGGGTCAGGCGATCTACGAGGCATCGGCCGCCGACCAAGCCGCGTCCGGCAACGGCGCGTCTAGCTCCGCAGGCGATGACCAGGTCGTGGATGCCGAGGTCGTTGACGAGCCGGTCGACACGGAGAAGAAGTGAGCGACGGAAACTCCGAACAGGAGCCGATCACCTTCGTCGACAATCGCAAGATCGATCCGGAGACAGGTGAAATCCGGGAACCGGCGGCGCAACAGCCCGCCGCCGGGCCCGGTCCCGAAGCCGGGAACGGCACCGAACCCGTCATCGGTTCCGATGAGGGCGCCGAGATCCTGGCCGAGGCCATCACCAAGGAACTGGCCGAGCGCACCGCCGACTTGCAGCGGCTGACCGCCGAATACGCCAACTACCGGCGTCGGGTCGAGCGGGACCGCCAGGCCACCATCGATTCGGCCAAGGCGGCCGTGGTCTCCGAATTGCTCGGTGTACTCGACGATCTCGATCGTGCGCGGGCGCACGGCGATCTCGATGCCGGACCACTCAAGTCGGTCGCGGATAAGCTCGCCGACGCGCTGCACAAGCAGGGACTGCAGGAATTCGGTACGGAGGGTGAGCCTTTCGACCCGACCCTGCACGAAGCCGTGCAGCACGAGGGCTCCGGACACGATCCGGTGATCGGCCTTGTCATGCGCAAGGGCTATCGGTTCGGCGATCGAGTGCTTCGGCACGCGCTCGTCGGGGTAACCGATGGCGTGGCCGATCTGGTCGAAGAAGAGGCATCGGATGCTGATGCCAATGCGAACAACCAATAGGAACCCGAGAGGAGGAGATGCCCGGTGAGCCAACGGGAGTGGATCGAAAAGGACTTCTACAAGGAGCTGGGTGTCTCCTCCAGCGCCTCGCAGGACGAGATCAAGAAGGCGTACCGCAAGCTCGCTCGTGATCTGCATCCGGATGCCAATCCCGGCGATACCAAGGCCGAGGAGCGGTTCAAATCCGTCAGCGAGGCGCATGCCGTGCTGTCGGATCCGGCCAAGCGCAAGGACTACGACGAGACCCGAAAGCTGTTCGCCGGTGGCGGATACGGGCGCGGTGGCTTCACTCCCGGTGCGGGCGGCGGCTTCTCGCAGGACTTCAATATCGGGGACATCTTCGGCCAGGCGAGTGCCGGCGACGGTGGCCTCGGTGACCTGCTCGGCGGCCTGTTCAACCGGGGCGGCGCGCGCACCGCGAGCCGTCCGCGCCGCGGCGCCGATGTGGAGACCGAGACGACTCTCGGCTTCCGTGAGGCCGCGCAGGGTGTCACGGTTCCGCTGCGAATGACCAGTCCGTCGCCGTGTACGACTTGTCACGGCAGCGGCGCCAAGCCGGGAACCAGTCCGCGAGTCTGTCCCGTCTGCAATGGCAACGGCGTGATCAGCCGCAACCAGGGCGCGTTCGGCTTCAGCGAGCCGTGCGACGAATGCCGTGGTAGCGGTTCGATCATCGACGATCCGTGCATCGACTGCCACGGCAGCGGCATTCAGAATCGGACCCGCACCATCACGGTGCGGATTCCCCCCGGTGTCAGCGACGGGCAGAAGATCCGGCTGGCCGGACAGGGCGAGGCCGGACTGCGTGGTGCGCCCTCGGGTGACCTCTATGTGACCGTGCACGTCAGCCAGGACAAGGTCTTCGGCCGCAACGGCGACGACCTGACCCTGGTGCTGCCGGTCAGTTACAGTGAATTGGTGCTGGGTACAACGGTTTCCGTGCCCACGCTGGAAGGGCGCGTCGGTGTCAAGGTGCCTGCGGGCACCGCGGACGGTCGCATCCTGCGGGTGCGCGGCCGTGGCGTGCCCAAGCGCGGTCCCGGCGGCGGGGCGGGCGATCTGCTCGTCACCGTCAAGGTGGCCGTGCCGCAGAAGCTGGACGACAATGCCGCCGAGGCGCTCAAGCGCTACGCGGAGGCGGAGAAGACCAGCGGGTTCGATCCACGTGCGGGATGGGCAGGTGCGTGATGTCCGATAATCCGAAGCAGGCGTCCGGCGGGGCGTCGCGGGCGGAGGTCTTCATGATCTCCGTGGCGGCCCAGCTGGCGGGTATGCACGCGCAGACACTGCGCACGTATGACCGCCTCGGACTGGTTACGCCGCAACGGACTTCGGGTGGCGGTCGACGTTATTCGGCACGGGACGTCGAACTGCTCCGCGAGGTGCAGCGGCTGTCCCAGGACGAGGGTGTCAACCTGGCGGGCATCAAGCGCATCATCGAACTCACCAATCAGGTCGAGGAACTGCAACAGCGCGTCGCCGAGATGGCGGCCGAGCTGGACCGGCTGCGCGCGGGGTATCGCCCCGATCTCGCACCGCCGCAACGCAGTACCGCACTGGTGGTGTGGAAGCCGCGCAATAGGCGCTGATAAGCGCGAAAAGGCTCCGGGATTCGGTTTCGACCGAGCCCGGAGCCTTTTGTCATTTCGTGCCGATAAGTGAATGCGTTATGTCGCAACGTCGAATCGGGTTGCGGATCCGAATAACCGCTGGCAGTGCTCGAGCAAACTCCGGAACCGGGTTTCATTACCCGACAACCGGTTCGGCCCCTTGCGGGTGTCAGTGTGTGGTTCGGCAGGGTTGCCAACGATGTGCCGAGCTGCGAAGTTTGCTGTGGCCCTTGCTTCGGCAAACAATGCGCCGGATCGCGCCGCCGACTCCGTCGGTCGCCAGGTCGGCCTATGCCGACGGTTTGCTCGAGCCGGATGAGCGGTCTCGGATCGCGGGTTGCCGCACGATCGCTCCGATATACCGAATGGGATGAATCTTGCAAACCGGGCCTTCCGAATTCGGTGAATATATGACGGATTTCGCCGTCGTGTTCGTTCTTTCGGTTTGTTTTCAAGGGTTTTCGTAGGGCGGTTCCTCGTTTAGGGGGAATTACATGCGTGATGTTTATGCGACTGATACCGCTGCTGGCAAACCTCGCCTACACTCGTTACGCATCGGCTGCTGTCGAGTGTCCCGCAGCACCTCACTCGCCGGCACGGGTTTGTGTTCGAGTGCAAAAGGGGTTGTGACACAAATGGACTCGCGGACCGTCGCTTTGATAAGAACGACGTTCAAGGCGGTTGCTGCGGAGGAGGGGGGTCCGGCCAAGCTAGCCAGTTCGTTCTACGCAATTCTGTTCACGGACTATCCCGCCGTACGGGATTTCTTCCCCGCAGCGATGGATTCCCAGCGTGACAGATTGGTCAAGGCCATCTCCTACGCGCTGGATCGGCTCGAGGAGCCGAACAAGTTATTGCCATTCCTCGCCCAACTCGGGCGCGATCACCGCAAGTACGGGGTGCAGGCCGCGCATTACACCGCCGTGGCGACCTCGTTGAAGTCCGCGATGCGGATCTTCGCGGGCACCGAGATGTGGACCGACGAGGTCGATCGGGCCTGGGACGAAGGCCTGAAGATCGTCGGCGACACCATGATCGGCGCGGCCGAACAGGAATCGGCACCGCCGGTCTGGAGCGGGACCGTCGTCGAGTGTCGCGAGGTGCTGCGCAATCTCGCTGTGGTGCGGCTGCAGTTGAATCAGCCGATGCAATACGCCGCGGGCCAGTACATCAGCGTGCAGATCCCGGCCCGGCCGCGCATGTGGCGCTATCTGTCCCCAGCGGTGCCCGCGAATGCGAACGGGGAGATCGAATTCCACATCCGCGGCGTGCTCGGCGGCTGGGTCAGTCCGGCCATCGTCGGCCACACCAATATCGGTGACCAGTGGCTGCTCGGTTCACCGCTCGGCGGACTCGGCGTGCCGCGCAATGTGAAACGCAAAATGCTGATGGTCGGCTGCGGTACCGGCATCGCACCCCTGCGCGCCCAGCTCATGGCGATGGCACTGCGGCGCGTCAATCCGCGGGTGCATCTGTTCGTCGGCGGCCACCACCCGTGTGACCTCTACGATCTGGAGATCCTGAGCCAACTGGCCACCGCCAATAAATGGCTCACCGTCACGCCGGTCACCGAGAGCGATGAAAACCCTTGGTGGTACCTGGATTCCGGCGAGCCGGCGCATACCTGGCCGGGCCTCGAAGCCCGGATGACCGGCCAGATCGGCAAGGTCGTCGCGAGCTACGGCTCCTGGTCCGACCGGGATGTGCAGATCGTCGGATCACCATCGATGGTGCAGACCACCAAGTTCCGTCTCATGGCAGCAGGTACGGAGACCAAGAACATCCGCCACGATCCGCTTTTCTGAGTTGTTGGCCGCGGCTCCGCCGCGGCGTGTTCGCGGCCCCCTGGTGTCTCGCGTCCGAGCGGCCGAGACTCGCGACTTCGTCGCATGCGCTTCGGCCACTCGGACGCGAGACGGGCCGCGAACTCCTCGCTCGTAAGACTCGCTCCGTGGTGGTCGGACTGTCGATCAAAGGCCCTCGAACTGTATTGCGGCAGCTGGGGTTCCGGTTTCGACGAGGCGGTCCAATGTCACACGGACCATATTGGGTGAACCGCAGACAAGTACCTGATGGTGGTCGAATGCGCCGTGTGAACCGACGACATCGGCGAGCGTGCCGAAGAGCATATCGTCGAGCGGGAAGCCGATATCCACGCGCGACTGCTCGTACCATTCGTCGACCCAGCCCGGATCCTCAGGACCCTCGATCACGGGAATCACCGTGAGCCAAGGCAATTCGTTCGCCAGCAGGAACAGCATGTCATCGGCGTAGAGGTCGCGCGGGGAGCGCCCGCCGACGAACAGGTAGGTGGGCGGCGGATCCTCGTGGCGGGCCAGGTCGAGAATCTGGGAGCGCATCGGGGCCAGCCCGGTGCCGCCGGCGATCATCACCACCTCGTCGCCGTACGGATCGACGGCGAGAGTGCCAAGGGGAGCGCTGATCTGCCATTCGTCGCCCGGTTTGGTGTCGGCGACGATACTGCCGCTGCACCAGCCGCCCGGCACCGTGCGCACATGGAATTCCAGCTTGCCGTCCAGCGACGGCGGCAGCGCGGGGGAGAGCCGACGGCGCATCCCCGGATGCTGCGGTACCCGGACCTCGACCGACTGTCCCGCGAGAAACGGGACGTACTCACCGATCAGACGGATAACCGCGATGTCGTGGCGTAGCCGGTGGTGACCGACGACGGTCGACTTCCATTCGGGCGCCGCACCATTGCCGTGCGGGCTCGGATCAATTGTCATCACTTCTCTCAAACGGGATCTGAGCTGATTACCGACTCGGGGGTGCCCACCGCCATCAGGGCGCGGCGGGTGTCGGCGATCATGCGGGCCGAACCGGCGATCTGGATCTGCCGGTCCGACCATGAGCCGAAGCTGGCGACGACCGCGCCCAGATTTCCGATCAGGCGGCGGTGCATGCCGTACGGCTCGTCCTGCGGTGGATGCGGATACCACCACGGGTTGGTCTTCTGCTCGCAGACCGGGACGACGGTGAGCCACGGATTGCTCTGCGAGAGCTGCCACATATTCTCCACGTCGTACAGATCGCAGGGGTAGCGGCCGCCGATGAAGAAGTGCACGCGCGGATTGATGCCGCGCTGACCCATCTCGATCAGCTGCGCGCGCAGCGGGGCGATGCCGGTGCCCGCACCGATCAGCAGCACGTCACGGCCGCTGTCGCGATCGATGTGCAGACCGCCGAGCGGACCCGCGATCATCCACCGATCGCCGACCCTGGTCTCGTTGACGATCGCCGGGCTGACCCAACCGCCGCGGATCTTGCGCACGTGGAATTCGATCTCGCCGTAGGGATTCGCCGGAATCGCCGGCGAGAGGTAGCGCCACATCTTCGGGCGCTGCGGCAGTGAGATCGGCACGTACTGCCCGGCCTGATACGGAATCGGGCTGTCGGTCTGCAGCCGCACGATGGCCAAGTCCTCGAGCACCCGGCGATGGCCGACCACGGTCGCATCCCAGTACGGCTGCGATTTGTCGGAATTGGCGCCGATGGCCATGGAGGCGGAAATGAGGATGGTGATATCGCGCCAGCCCTCCTCGAGCGAGCGATTCCACATCGGACCGTTGAAGACCCGGAAGGCGGCCAGCAGCGCCCGTCCCGCGATGTCGTAGTGCGCGGCGATGACACCGTACTTGCGGTGATCGCGCGCCAACTGTTCCAAAAACCTCTGGGCCCGCCCCCAGTCCTCGAGATTGTCGAGCACGTAATGGATGGCGGTCACCACCCGCTTGGCCTGCATCTCCATCGCAGGCGGGAACAATTCCCGCAGCTGCGGCTTCTCCGCAAACAGGTGACCATAAAACGCACTGATCAACCGCTCGGGTCCGTTCGGTGACTCGATCACCGCTCGGAAGTTGGCGCGGACCAGCGCTGCCGAACGCGCATCCACGACGTGGAGCTTCCTTTCCCTCAAAATCTGCCCAGGGACATATCCGTAACCGGCGGTCCTCCGCCGACAAGTATCCCTGAAAATCACATGGTCGTGTGGGTATGGCCGATCACGCCCGTGCTCACGGGTAATCCGTGGGCAAATCGGGGCTGCTCTGGGCCGGATATGCAGGATATCGCGACCTCGCTCGCTCCGGGTTACCGCCGGGTCACCTCGTGACGTTCGCGCGAACCGCGGGCGCGACCAATTCGGCGTAGCGATGTACCTGGTCGACGGGGTCGCCCTCGGTCGGCCAGAAGATGAAGCCGTCGATGCGCTGGTCACGATGCAGTGTGGATAAATCGTCCACCCAGCGCTCGGGCGGGCCCTCCAGGAAGCCGTGGTCCGTACCGTCGGCGGTGATGGTGCCCGACAGGTTGTAGACCCGGCGGATGGTACGCGGATCGCGGTGCGCCGCGGCGGCGGCATCGTCGATGCGCTTGCCCGCCTCGGTCAGGAATTCGGGCGGGGCCCAGGCCGCCGAGGGCAGCCAGCCGTCGGCGCGCTGTCCGGTCAGGGCGAGCATGCGCGGTCCCTTCGCGCCGAGCCAGATGCCGGGATCGTGCTGCGGCTGCGGTCCGGGGTGGGCACCGGCGAGCAGGTGATAGGTGCCGGGCACCCGGACCGAACGTTCGTCGCTCCACATGGCCCGGATGACCGCGATGCCCTCGGCCAGCGCCTGGACCGATTCGCCCGCGCTCAGGTGGTAACCGCCCATGGCGGCGATGGCGGCCCAGAACGCGCCGGCGCCGAGTCCGAGATGGATCCGGCCGCCGGTCATGATGTCGAGGGAGGCAACGGATTTCGCGAGTACGGCGGGATTGCGCAGGGGCAGGTTGGCGACATCGGGGAAGAAGGTGAGTCGCTCGGTCCGCATGGCCAAGCCGGTGATCAGGGTCCAGGTGTCGAGGAAGCGTCGCTGGTAGGGATGGTCCTGGACGCCGATCAGGTCGAGTCCGGCGCTTTCGGCATATGTCGTCAGCTCGGTGAGCTGCTGGTAGTTGTCGGCCTCCGGAATCAGGAAGAGGCCGAATTCGGGTGGGCGCGAGCTTTTCTTGCGGGCGCTCACGCCTCCGCCTCGCTGGCGCTCGGCTTCGCCGTGCCCGCCCTGGCGGCTGTGTCTTCGGCTCGCTCGCTTCGCTCGCTGGCGGCCTCCGCCTCGCTGGCGCTCGGCTTCGCCGTGCCCGCCCTGGCGGCTGTGTCTTCGGCTCGCTCGCTCACATCTTGCCTCAGATGGCTAGCACGGTTTTGCCCCGCGCCCCTGTCGCGCCGATGACCGAGGGGCCCCGGTCCAGTGGGACGGTCGCGTCGATCGGCACGACCACATCGCCTGCGGCGACCCGATCGAGCAGGCGGGTCAGTTCCGGTCCGCGCCCGGAGGATTCGATATTTCCGCCTTTGATGCCTCGATCGCGCAGAGCGTCCGGGTCGGCGGACCAGATGGTGGAGTAGACGGTGCCGCCGTCGCGGACCAGCGCGGTCAGTTCGGCCAGCACCTCGGGTGGACTCACCAGATCGAACAGTGCGTCGACGCCGTCGGGATGCGCGGCGGCGACCTGTTCGGCGACCGGACCGCGGGTGTAATCGATGGTCTCGGCAGCGCCGAGCCTGGTCATCTGATCGGCGACCGATCCCCGCGCCGTGGCGATGACGTGCGCTCCGGCGATATTCGCCAGCTGCACCAGGAAGGAGCCGACGCCGCCGGTGGCGCCGACGATCAATACCGTCTGGTCCGGTTCGATCTTGGTGGCGTCCACGATGTCCTGCGCCGTGATGCCCGCGGTCGGCAGGGCGGCCGCCGCGACGGTCGGCACCCGGTCGGGAATCGGGACCAGGGTGGCGTCCTGGGGCAGTACCGAGTACTCCGCGAAGCTGCCGTGGCCCGCGGGCGGCACCAGGAATTTGCCGACGACGCGGTCGCCGACGCCGAATTTGGTGACGCCGGGGCCGACCGAGGTCACCGTGCCCGCGCCGTCGACACCGAGGATCATCGGGAAATCATGCGGCAGCTTGCCATCCAGAATGCCGCCTGCCATCTTCTGGTCGAAGGGGTTGACACCTGCCGCCTCGACCTGGATTCTGACCGCACCCGCGCCGGGTTCGGGGGTCGGCATTTCGGCCAGTTCGGGTGTTGCTCCGAAGCTTCGTACCACGATCGCGCGCATCCATCGCTCCTCGAGTCGGGCTGGATTTGATGCATCAACCAACGGCCAAGGCCATCGTAGGCATCGCGGTGTCGTAGGCCCGGTGATTGGTGCCATTCGGCAGTGTCGCGGCGTAGCGTTCAAACCGAGTCTGTTCGGGTGTCGAGCGGTTCGCTCGAGAAATCAAAGTTGAGTGGAACAGACTCAACCTTTCGGACGTTGGATAGTGCGAATCGACTAGTAGGAAGGTGACTTGTGGACTCGTTCAATCCCACCACCAAGACCCAGGCGGCCCTGACCGCCGCCCTGCAGGCCGCCTCGGCCGCGGGCAATCCGGAGATTCGTCCGGCGCACTTGCTGGTGGCGTTGCTGGATCAAACCGATGGCATCGCCGCTCCCTTGCTCAAGGCCGTCGCGGTAGATCCGGCGACCATTCGACGCGAGGCACAGGACATCGTGGACAAGTTGCCGCGAGCGACCGGTGCGACCACCACACCCCAACTCGGCCGCGAGGCATTGGCCGCGATCACCGCCGCCCAGCGCCTGGCCACCGAACTCGGCGACGAATACGTCTCCACCGAACACGTCATGGTCGGCCTGGCCGAAGGCGATTCGGATGTGACCATGCTGCTGGAAAAGTACGGCGCGAACCCCGACGCGCTGCGCGAGGCATTCACCACCGTACGCGGCAGCGCGCGCGTCACCAGTGCCGATCCGGAGGGCAGCTACCAAGCGCTGGAGAAGTATTCGACCGATCTCACCGCGGCCGCCCGCGCAGGCAAGCTCGACCCGGTCATCGGGCGTGATACCGAAATCCGACGTGTCGTACAGGTTTTGAGCCGTCGCACCAAGAACAACCCGGTGCTGATCGGTGAACCAGGCGTCGGCAAGACCGCGATCGTCGAGGGCCTCGCCCAGCGCATCGTGGCCGGTGACGTGCCGGAGTCGTTGCGCGGCAAGTCCGTCGTCTCGCTCGACCTGGGCGCGATGGTGGCCGGCGCGAAGTACCGCGGTGAATTCGAGGAGCGGCTCAAGGCCGTCCTCGAAGAGATCAAAAACAGTGCGGGACAGATCATCACGTTCATCGACGAGCTGCACACCATTGTCGGCGCGGGCGCGACCGGCGAATCGGCGATGGATGCGGGAAATATGATCAAGCCGATGCTCGCGCGCGGTGAGCTGCGCCTGGTCGGCGCCACCACGCTGGAGGAATACCGCAAGTTCATCGAGAAGGATGCCGCCCTGGAACGCCGCTTCCAGCAGGTGCTGGTCGGCGAGCCGTCGGTGGAGGACACCATCGGCATCCTGCGCGGCATCAAGGACCGCTACGAGGTGCACCACGGTGTGCGCATCACCGACTCCGCACTGGTCGCCGCCGCCACGCTCAGCGACCGCTACATCACCTCCCGGTTCCTACCGGATAAGGCGATCGACCTGGTCGACGAGTCGGCGTCGCGGCTGCGCATGGAAATCGACTCGCGCCCAGTGGAAATCGACGAGGTCGAGCGTGCGGTGCGCAGGCTGGAGATCGAAGAGGTCGCGCTGGAGAAGGAGACCGACGCGGCATCCAAACAGCGCCTGGACAAGTTGCGCCAGGAACTCGCCGACGACCGCGAGAAGCTCAACCAGCTGATGACCCGCTGGCAGAACGAGAAGAGCGCCATCGACCAGGTCCGCGTCCTCAAGGAGGAATTGGAATCGCTGCGCGGTGAATCCGAACGCGCCGAGCGCGACGGTGATCTGGGCAAGGCCGCGGAACTGCGCTACGGACGCATTCCGGCGCTGGAGAAGCAGCTCGCCGAGGCCGAAAAGGCTTCCGCGACAGCCGCTGACGGCGAAGTGATGCTCAAGGAGGAGGTCGGCCCCGACGATATCGCCGAGGTGGTCTCGTCCTGGACCGGTATTCCGGTCGGCCGGATGATGGAGGGCGAAACCCAGAAGCTGCTGCGGATGGAGCAGGAGCTTGGCAAGCGCGTGGTCGGCCAGACCGAGGCGGTGCAGGCGGTTTCCGATGCGGTGCGTCGGGCGCGCGCAGGCGTCGCGGATCCGAACCGGCCGACGGGTTCGTTCATGTTCGTCGGCCCGACCGGTGTCGGTAAGACCGAGCTGGCAAAGGCGTTGGCGGACTTCCTGTTCGACGACGAACGCGCCATGGTTCGCATCGATATGAGCGAGTACAGCGAGAAGCACTCGGTCGCTCGGCTCGTCGGCGCCCCACCCGGTTATGTCGGTTACGACCAGGGCGGTCAGCTGACCGAGGCGGTCCGGCGTCGGCCCTACACCGTCGTGCTCTTCGACGAGATCGAGAAGGCGCATCCGGATGTCTTCGACATCCTGCTCGCCGTACTCGACGAGGGTCGCCTGACCGACGGCCAGGGCCGCACGGTCGACTTCCGCAACACCATCCTCATCCTGACCTCGAATCTGGGTGCGGGTGGCGATCCGGAGTTCGTCATGAACGCGGTGCGCTCGGCCTTCAAACCGGAG
Source organism: Nocardia sp. CA-120079 (assembly GCF_050955745.1). NCBI lineage: Bacteria > Bacillati > Actinomycetota > Actinomycetes > Mycobacteriales > Nocardiaceae > Nocardia > Nocardia sp. CA-120079. Next base: position 9,172,096 of record NZ_CP192088.1, on the reverse strand, counting down.
TTCCTGAACCGCCTCGACGATGTGGTCATGTTCCACGCCCTCGACGAGGAGCAGCTGGAATCCATCGTCGATATCCAGCTCGACCAGCTGCAGAAGCGGCTGTCGCAGCGCAGGCTGAAGCTGGACGTCAGCGATTCGGCCAGGTTCTGGCTCGCCGTGCGCGGCTACGACCCGGTCTACGGCGCCCGCCCGCTGCGCAGGCTGATCCAGCAGGCCATCGGCGACACCCTCGCCAAGGAACTGCTCGCCGGTGAGGTCACCGACGGCGACACCGTGGCGGTGAATGTGAGCCCGAACGGCGAAAGTCTCATCGTCGGGCGCGCCTGACCGAGGTGGCCCAGCTCGCGATCAACCCGCTCCTGGGCATCCCCGGTGACCACGACGGAGCGAGTCTTGCGAGCGACGTTCGCGGCCCGTCTCGCGTCCGAGTGGTCGAAGCGCATGCGCCGCAGGCGCGGGATTCGCCGCATCTGATGCGAGTGCACCAGGAGCTGAACGCCCCGTCATCGCCGCCCCCCACGGAGCGAGTCTTGCGAGCGACGTTCGCGGCCCGTCTCGCGTCCGAGTGGTCGAAGCGCATGCGCCGCAGGCGCGGGATTCGCCGCATCTGATGCGAGTGCACCAGGAGCTGAACGCCCCGTCATCGCCGCCCCCCACGGAGCGAGTCTTGCGAGCGACGTTCGCGGCCCGTCTCGCGTCCGAGTGGTCGAAGCGCATGCGCCGCAGGCGCGGGATTCGCCGCATCTGATGCGAGTGCACCAGGAGCTGAACGCCCCGTCATCGCCGCCCCCCACGGAGCGAGTCTTGCGAGCGACGTTCGCGGCCCGTCTCGCGTCCGAGCGGTCGAAGCGCATGCGCCGCAGGCGCGAGTCTCGACGGCTCGGACGCGAGACACCGGGGGGCCGCGAACACGCCGCGCCGCAGGCGCGGCCAGAGATACAGAGCCTACGCTGGAGGCCATGAGTAGTCCCAACGATCCCTGGGCACAGCGACCGGAGGATGCGCCGACGGAACATATCGGTCCGTCGGGTAAGTCGGGATTTCAGCCTTCGCCACCTACGACGGAATACACCGAGGCGTTCGGCCACGGCGATGCGACCTCGGTCTATCCGTCGACCGAACAATACGAGCCGTGGGGGCCGCCGCCGGTCAATGCCACCAAGGAGTTCCCGCCGTACGACAGCCAGGTCCAGTGGGGCGGGCAGGAAAGTGGCGGGTGGCAGGAGCCGACCCAGGTCGGTGCATACGGCCAGCCCGGTGCGCAGTATCCGCCCGGCCCGCCGGGTGGACCCCTACCCCCGGATCAGCAACCGCCGCGCAAGCGGAATACCGGCCTGTGGATCGCCCTCGGAGTCGGGGTGATTCTGCTGATCGGCGCGGTCGGCGTGCTCGCGGGCGTGCTGATGGGCGGTAAGGACACCTCGTCGAGCTCCGCCGCGAGCACCTCGGCCTTCCCGACCGCGGGCCGATCCACCGGACCCTCGGGCGGTCCATCGTCCACTCACGTCCTGCCGAGCATTCCGGGACTCGGCGGCATCGATAACCTCGGCACGACCATGGGCACCATCAAAGCCAATGCCGGTGGCCAACTGACCCTCGACACCATCGGCGGATCCGCCGTGACGGTGCGCACCACCGACAAGACCCAGGTGATCTCGTTGACCGGGTCCAAGGCATCCGATCTTCCGGTCGGCGACATGGTCATGGTGCAGGGCGACAAGGCCGCGGACGGTTCGATCGACGCGAAGATCATCATCAGTACCGCACTGCCCGGGGGCACGCGGTGAAATATCAGCGGGCAGTGATGCGCAATAGCCCTGTCGGCTCTATAGGGTAGGCGACGATGACGGCAATGTGGTTCGGGTTGGCGGCGATCGCGCTCGTTGGTGCGATCGTGCTGCTGTATTTCGATCGGGTCCAGCGACAGCGGACCGGTCATGCCCGCCAGGTGTGGGCGAAGGCGCAGGGCTATACGTATGTGTCGGTGGAACCGGCGCTGGCGTCCACCTGGCGCCGCGGTGCGTTGGCCAAGCTCGGCTATCTGTCCGCGGTGGATGTGGTGTCCGGCATCCGCAAGGGCGAGAAGTTCGTCCTCTTCGATCTGGAGGACGCGGCGACGCTGGTCGCGGTGCGCAGGCAGATCGGCTCCGATATCGATGTGGATATGCGGCTCAAGACCGCTTCCCCGCCGAAGGACGCCGATCTGGAACTGCTCGGCGCGATCGGCGATCGGGTGGTGTTCGCGACCAATCCGGAAATCGCCAGGCACGCCGTCGACCAGCGCATGGTCGCCTTCATCGAATCGCTGCCCGACAGCGTGCAGATGCTGTGGAGTGAGGGCAATTGGACCCTCGGCATGCTGAATGTCGGGACGGTGGCCAAGGATTGGGAGACCGCAATCGATGCGGTGCTTCGGCTGTCCGGTCTGTTGCATGTGCTGCCGCCGGTGAGTGATGTGCGCGGGGTGGATTCCGGTGGGCACGATCCGGGACGGCCGCATCCGCGCAACCGGGCGGATGACCGAGACGAGGCGGACAGTCCGGTGGCCGCGCGGGTCGCGTCGGCGGATCTGCGCAAGGGCGAGGATTTCGACGACGACTACGAGGCCTCCGCCTACGACGAATCGTCTTATGACGAAGACGATTTCGACCGGCCGAAGTACCGCGAGTACTCCGACGACGACTATTACGACGACGAACCGGCCGCCGAACCGGTGACACCTGAGCCGCCCCGCCGCCCCAGTCTCGCTGTCGTCCCCGATTCTCGCTCGCGGGCCCGCGACGAGCGCTGGGCCGCCGAACCGGAGGACGACTGGTCGCCGGAGGACCGCCCCGCTCAGCGCAAACCCGCGAAGCCCGAGTCCGTCCGGTCCGACCCGGATGCGGACGATTGGGAGTCGGCCGAGCACACACCGGAACCGCCAGGCGGTCCGTTCCACCCGGGATTCCGCCCGTATCAGGGACCCGTGCCGCAGTGAGCGGGCATGACGCCCTCTCGACACCGATTGTCCAACCTGTGCGTCTGCCCGGTGCCACCCGCCCGGTCGCGCTGATCACCGGACCGACCTCCGGCATCGGGCGCGGATTCGCCGTGCGTTTGGCCACACTCGGTTATGACCTTGTGCTCGTCGCCCGCGACAAGGACCGGCTGAACGCACTCGCCGCGGAATTCGAGCGGAAATTCGCGACCCGATCGGAGGTGCTCGTCGCCGATCTGGCCAAGGCCGACGATCGGGATCGGGTGCTGGCCCGCGCCGCCGACGGCATCGAATTCCTGGTCAACAATGCCGGATTCGGTCAGTCGGGGGAGTTCTGGACGCAGCCGCCCGCCGAGGTCCAAGCCCAACTCGATGTCAATGTCACCGCGGTGGTGCAGCTCACCAGGGCCGCGCTGCCCTCGATGATCGCGGCCGCGAAGGGTTCGATCGTCAATGTGGCCAGCGTCGCGGGTCTGATCCCCGGACGCGGCTCGACCTATTCGGCTTCCAAGGCCTACGTCGTATCCTTCACGGAAGGGCTGGCGGGTGGACTGGCTGGAACGGGAGTCCGGGTCCAAGCCCTGTGCCCCGGATTCGTGCACACCGAATTCCACGAGCGGGCCGGTATCGAGATGTCCTCGCTGCCGAAAAAGCTGTGGCTGAGCGTCGACCAGGTGGTCGCCGGTTCGCTACGTGATCTGGAGAAGGACCGGGTGCTCAGCGTGCCCGGTGTGCAGTACAAAGTGCTCACCACCGCCGCCGGAATGATCCCGCGAGCCCTGGCGGCCCGACTGAATCGCGGCATGTTCAACGCACGCGGAAGGACTTGACAGACATGATCGACCAGGCGAACAAGGCCACCGTTTCGACGGACGACCGAGATAGATTGGCCGCACTCGTGCGCGAGCTCGCCGTCGTGCACGGCCGCGTCACGCTGTCCTCGGGCAAAGAGGCCGACTACTACGTCGACCTGCGCCGCGCCACCCTGCACCACGGTGCCGGACCGCTGATCGGCAAGCTGCTGCGTGAACTGGTGGCGGACTGGGATTTCGAGGCCGTCGGCGGGCTCACCATGGGCGCGGATCCAGTCGCGCTTGCCGTCATGCACGCACCCGGCCGTCCGATCGACGCCTTCGTGGTGCGTAAAGCCGCCAAGACTCACGGCATGCAGCGCCAGATCGAGGGCCCGGACATCGTCGGCAAGCGGGTACTCGTCGTCGAGGACACCACGACCACCGGAAATTCGCCGCTGACCGCCGTGCGCGCACTGCGCGAGGCCGGTGCGACCGTCGTCGGCGTCGCGACCGTGGTGGACCGGGAGACCGGTGCCGATCAGGTAATCGCCGCCGAGGGCCTGGAGTACAGGTCCATCCTGGGATTGAAGGATCTGGCCCTCGGATAAGCTGCGAATGCGGTCCTGGGGTCGCAATCGCTGGTGATCGGCGCTTCGCCTTGCGCTGAAACGCCGACAGCGGTGCGACCCGATAACAGGACGTATACGTCGAGCGCGTCGAGGCGTTCGAGACAGTGAAGGGTCGTGGAGTTACCTGTGGTGAGCATTGCAGTCAATAAGAGCCGTGCGAACGTCGCGATGCTCGGCATCGGTGCTTACCGTCCGAAACGCCTGGTCAGCAATGAAGAGGTGTGCGAGGTCCTCGACTCGACCCCGGAGTGGATCTATGAGCGCACCGGTGTGCGCAACCGTCGGTGGATCAGCGGTGACGAAACGCTGCAGTCGATATCGGCGGCCGCCGGTGAGCGGGCGATCGTCAACAGCGGCATCGACCGGTCCAAGATCGGTGCGCTGATTCTGGCCACCTCGAGCTGGTTGACGCTGACCCCGCACGGCGCCCCCAAGGTCGCCAACGACCTGGGGATGAACGGGATCGCGGCCTTTGATCTGACCTCCGGCTGCGGCGGTTTCGGCTACGGCCTCGGCGTCGCCGCCGACCTGATCCGCTCCGGATCGGCCGAATATGTGCTGCTCATCGGTGCCGAGACGATGACGGTCGGACTCGATCCGACCGATCGCGGCACCGCGATGATCTTCGGCGACGGTGCGGGTGCGGTGGTGGTCGGCCCGAGCGAGGAGAACGGCATCTCCCCGACGGTGTGGGGCAGCGACGGCGAGAATGCCTCGGCGATCGAGCAGGACGTCAACTTCCTCGAATACATGGAGAAGGCACAGCGGCTGCAGGGCATCGATCCGGCCGTCGAGCCCATCGGCCGAATGTCGCTGCGGATGGAGGGCCCGCGGGTATTCCGTTGGGCGGCGGTCACTTTGCCGCGCGCGCTGGCCTCGGCGCTCGAGGTCTCCGGTGTCTCCAAGGAAGATATCGAGGTCTTCATTCCGCATCAGGCCAATGCGCGCATCAACGAGCTGATGAAGAAGAACCTCGGGCTGGCCGATGACATCCCGGTGGCCAATGACATCGAGAACACCGGCAATACCTCCGCCGCCTCCATCCCGCTGGCGATGGAGGAAATGCTGGTGACCGGCAAGGCCAAGGGCGGCCAGGTGGCGCTGCTGCTCGGTTTCGGTGCGGGTCTGAGCTATGCGGGCCAGGTCGTCACACTGCCGCCCGCCCCGAAAGAGCCGAGCTTTTGATGCGTCCGTTCCGAGCCGCATTTCTGGCGGCAGCGGCGGCGACCGTGTACGGCGCGGTCACCGGCCGTGAGAAGGTGCAGTGGGTGGCGAAGCCGCTGCTGATGCCGCTGTTGGCGGCGGATGTGGCGACCGATCAGGCGGTGCTGGAGCCGGTTGATCGGACGGTTCTGCTGGGTTCCCTCGGTGCCGCGACCCTCGGTGATGTGCTGTTGATCGAGCCGGACAATGACCGGCGGCTGATCGCGGGCGCGTCCTCGTTCGCGGTGATGCAGACCGGATATTCGGTGCTGTGGTGGCGGCGCGGTGGGCGGCCGCGTCCGGAGATCGCGGTGCCGCGGGTGCTGGCCTGGCTCGGTGCCGCACTGCTGATGCGGGCCAAGGCGCCTACCGTTGCGGCTCCGCTGACGGCCTATGGTGCGACGCTGGGCAGTGCGGCGGTGCTCGCCTCCGATACCGGATTGGCTCCGGGGGCGAAAAATGTTGCCGGACTGAATATTCCGGGTGCCGATCCGCGCAGTCGGCTCGGCCTGGGTGCACTGCTGTTCACCGTTTCCGATGGTTTGATCGTGCTGCGCCGGCTGTTCGCGCGGAGCGAGCGTTCCCGGCGGGTCACCGAGGGTGTCATCCTGGCTACCTATGCGGCCGCGCAATATCTGCTCGCGGACCCGCGAGCGCACGCGCGGGACTGAGCTCGCGCCCGTCGAATCGGCGAAGTTCGCCGATCGGCCCTGAGCGCGCAATTGGTCGAGAGTTATTGCCCCAGAACGAGAATGATCCGATCGCGATTTTGCGGATCGACCCGGATGGAGATGGTCTCGCCGACCGCGAGCCGCGGCTTATCGGCCGGGGTGACATCGAAAACGATGGTGCCACGGTAACTTTCGGACCCCGGCACAACCAGCTCCAGATCGAATTCGGTCAGTTCGGTGTGATGATCGGTGCGCTGCAGCGTATGCGCGCCCTCGATGGTCGCCCACCCCTCCAGCCCGTGCCGCCACAACTGCCGATCCGCGCGCGACGGCCGAGCCGCCAATAGCATTCCGACGCCGACGCATGATCCGAACAGCCCGACCAACGCGACGATCTGAAATGGCTCGGTCCCCGGCGGCGTATGCGGTAGCAGCCACCCCAGCCAGAATCCGAGCACGATCAAATACCCCGTGGTCACCCCGAGCACTGTGCGGAGAACGCGTGCGTGATCCATGCCAGCCTCCACCCGACTGCCCTGCACCTCAAGGATAGGACCGCTCACCCCACCGTGAACCCGCCTTGACCACAACCGTGACCTGCCCGTCCCACCGCGTCTCGACACTCCGTGCCCCATGATGGGCAACCGAACGGTTCGGCAAGCCCGGAATGCTTCTCGGCTGGTCCGGTCTCCGCTCGCGGTCTTGCGCGCAGCGGTGCCGTCGAACCTCACGGTTGTGCCGAACACCCGGTAGTGCCGCTGATCAATTGTCTGGCAATGCTTTTGATCATCTGATCGATACGGCAGAGGCAGGCTTATGCCTACAGCCCCGCGGCGCTGACCTGGTAGGCCGCCTCCATCAGCAGCCAGCCCGACAGTTGCACCGACAGATCGCGTTCGGGCACCCGCGAGGAGGTCACCGAGCCGCCCGCGGTGAAATGTCCGGCACCGGACCGGCCGCCGGGTAACTGGGCGGGTTTGTTCCAGTCGTGCCCGAACAGCGGCTCGCCCTCGACATCGAGCCGGTTCGCCCAGGCGGCCTGGGCACTGGCGCGCACAATGGCCGCCGCGGTCCGCCGGTCGGCCACCTGTTCGCGCTCGTCGCCGGGCAGCATCAGCGCGACCACCGCGAGATAGCGGGCCAGGATTCCGTTGAACAGTCCGCCGTCGCCGCCACCGCCGCCACTGATCACCCCATCGGTGGTCATCTGCTCCTCGACCGCGGTGAGCAGCCGGTGCACCCGTTCGCTGTGCCGCGGCTCGCCGGTGTGCACCGCGAGTTCGGCCTCCAGGCCGAGCACCACGCCCTGGCAATAGGTGAAGGTCGGGCTCTCGATCTCGCCGGAGGGCAGGTGGATGCCGTCCAGGATCAGGCCGGATTCCTTGTCGCACAACGTCGCATCGATCCAGTCCGCCATTTCCTGCGCGCGGACGTGGCGGCCGAGGCGCAGCAGCGCGATCGCGGCCGGTCCATTGGCGGGGGCATTGAAATAGTCCGCGCCGACCCGCCACGGCACACCGCCGCCGCGCGCCGGATCCCACGCGCCGTACAGCTCCTGCTCGAGTGCGATCAGACCGCCGCGCGCCTCGGTGATGCCCGCGGTTCGCTCGGCACGCTCCAAAGCGATTGCCAACCAAGCCATATCGTCGTAGTAGCGGTTGGTCCAGCCGGTGATATTGCGCAGCCGATGCGCCCGCGCGATCGCGGCGATGCGGTTGCGTCGCGTCGGCGTCGGCGCCCGGTTGGCGGCATCGACCGCACAGTCGATCAGATGCGCCTGCCACCAGTAGTGCCAGGATGCGAAGGCCCGCTCACGACGGGTCGCCGGCCAACCGACGACACCCAATTCGGTTCCCGGCACGGCCCATAGCGCGCGTAGGTGCCGAGAGACGATCGCGGATTCGGCCATATCCGCGCGCTCGGACCACAGCGCGGGCGTGGGGGCAGCATCGCGCCCGGTTTCCGGGCTCCGCGAGGTCATGGGTCAATGGTGCCAGCTTCGAGCCGATCAATACCGATCTTTTCGTTACCAAGCTGACGTCAAATCGGCATGTTGCCGGATCCATGCGTGCATTGCGATGCCGGCCGCGACTCCGGCATTGATACTGCGGGTCGAACCGAACTGCGCGATCGAAACCGTCAGTGCCGCCGCACCCTTGGCATGTTCGGTGACACCCGGCCCTTCCTGCCCGAACAGCAGCAGGCAGCGGCGCGGCAACTCGACGGTTTCCAGCGGAACCGACCCGGGCACATTGTCCACGGCGACCACGGTCAGGTTTTCCCGCTCGGCGAAGGCGAGTAGCTCGCCGATATCGGTGTGATGTTCGATGTGCTGATAGCGGTCGGTGACCATGGCGCCGCGGCGATTCCAGCGCCGCCTGCCGACGATGTGCACGGCGGCCGCGGCGAAGGCGTTGGCGGTGCGCACCACGGTGCCGATATTCGCATCGTGGCCGAAGTTCTCGATGGCGACATGGAACGGATGCCTGCGACGGTCGATATCGGCGATGATCGCTTCGCGCTTCCAGTAGCGATAGGCATCGACGACATTGCGGCGGTCACCGCCGGCAAGCAGCTCCGGATCGTAGTGCGGATCCTCCGGCGGGGCTTCCCCGTGCTCCTGCGCCCATGGTCCGACACCGTGCGGGTGCTCGCCCCATTCGGTGGGGCCTGGCTGCTCGGCCGTATCCGGCGCGGGGTGGTTCACCCCGACGATGCTAATTCCGGCCGTCCCGACGGCACGATTCAGTACGTCGAGGACGAGGAGCCGAGGACGCCGACAGCAGCGAGGACCACCATCAGGATGACGAACAGAATGGTCAGGATCAGCAGTATCGAGGCGATCATGCCGCAGATATATCCGGCCTGGACGCTGCCGCGACCACCGATGGCGCCGCCGGACGCATCGATCTCGTTGAGCGCCTTCTTGCCCATCACCCACGCGACCGGGCCGAGGAACTGGCACAGCAGCAGGCCGAGAATGCCGAGGATCATGATCGTGATGGCCTGCGGGTGATCCTGCGGCGGGCCATAGGCTGGGTAGCCGTACGGCGAACCGTACTGCGGCGGCGGCGGATAGTTCATGCGCAGGATGGTAGTTGGTGGTGTGGCTGGCCACACCTCCGTTTCGGCGGTCAGCTCGATCGAATGCCGCCGTGCCCGCGACAACCATGGAGTCCATGACCGAGACACAAACACTCGTGCTCGACGCGCCCACCGGCAAGACCGGTCCGGACGCGCGAGCGGTACTGCGCGCGGTGCTGCGGGCGCCGATCCAGGCTCGGACCTGGAAGCAACTCGTCTACGTATTCACGGTTTTCGTGATCGGCATGCTCGCCGTCTGCTATCTGTTCTTCGGTTTCGGCGGCGGTTTGTACGCCTCGATCTTCCTGATCGGCATCCCGATCCTGGCACTGGTGCTGCTGGGCGCCCGGCTCTGGGCGAAGGTGTATCGCGCGCTGGCCAGGGATCTGCTGGATACACCGGTGGATGCGCCGCCGCCGTATGTTTCGCAACCGGGCTTTTTCGGATTTCTGAAGAGCGCGTTCACCGATCGCGCGAGTTGGCGGGCCGTTCTGTTCCTGTTCGCGCAGGCCGTACTCGGTGTGGTCGGCGGCTATCTCGTGCTGATCGTGGTGGCCGTGACGGTATTCACCGCGCTCTCGCCCATCCCGTGGGTGCTGTTCAACCCGACGAATACCGACGACAACGGCGTCGAGCACCATTCGCTGGCCCAGTTCGGATCCTTCTATATCGACACGTGGCCAAGGGTTTTGCTGATGTCCGCGGTCGGCATCATCTGCTGCTTCGCACTGCCGTGGCTGCTGCGCGCGGTGTGCTGGGTGCACGGACTGCTCACCATCGCCTTGCTGTCGGCGACGGCGCGGGACCGGCAATTGATCGAGTTGCGTGCGAGCCGGCGTGCGGCAGTCGAGGATTCGGCGGCGACCCTGCGTCGGGTGGAGCGCGATCTGCACGATGGCACGCAAGCGCGCTTGGTCACCATCGCCATGGCCTTGGGCCGGGCCGAGGAGCGGATATCCCACGGTGGTGACGCTCGCGACCTGATCGCCGACGCACACGCCAATGCCAAGGAGGCGCTGACCGAATTGCGTGAACTGGTGCGCGGAATCCATCCGCCCGCGCTCGAATTGGGGCTGGAGCCAGCGCTGGAAACACTGGCTTCGCGGTGTGCCGTTCCGGTTGAGCTGCGAGTCCATCTGCCGCAGCGGCCGAATCCCGTGATCGAGGCGATCGCATACTTCTCGGTCGCCGAACTGCTCACCAATGTGGTCAAACATGCGAATGCCACCAGTGCGTGGGTGTCGGTCGTGCCGACCGATGCGCACACCATCGCGGTCGCCGTGCGCGACAACGGCATCGGTGGTGTACTGCACCCCGTGGACGGAGAACACGTTGCGGGCAGCGGACTTTCCGGACTGGCCGCGCGGGCTCGTGCGGTGGACGGCACCCTGACCGTGCAGAGTCCGACCGGCGGGCCGACCGTGGTGACCATCCTGCTGCCGACGGCCGGGCCACGATGAGTACGCCGTTGCGGGTGGTCATCGCCGAGGACAATGCGATCCTGCGCGACGGGCTGGCCGGGCTGCTGACCGAGCGCGGCCATGAGGTGGTCGCCATCGTCGGCGACGCCACCACCTTGAGCGATGTGGTCGGCACCCACAACCCCGACGTGGCCGTGGTCGACGTGCGGATGCCGCCGACCTTCACCGACGAGGGGCTGCTCGCGGCAATCGAGTTGCGCCGCAAGTATCCGCTCACCGGCGTGCTGGTGTTCTCGCAGTGGATCGAAACCCGCTATGCCACCGAACTTCTCGCCGGCGGCGCGAACGGCGTCGGCTATCTGCTCAAGGATCGGGTGGCCGACGTCCGTGACTTCGTCGACGCTCTGGACCGCGTCGCCACCGGCGGCACCGCGCTCGACCCGGAGGTGGTGAGTCAGTTGATGGGTGCCGCACGCCAACAGGATTCGCTGGCCCGGCTCACACCCCGCGAGCGTGAGGTCCTCGAACTGATGGCACAGGGGCTGTCGAACAATGCGATCGCAACCGCACTGACGGTCACCGAGCGCGCGGTCGAAAAGCACATCGGCAATATTTTCACCAAACTGGATCTGCCACCCTCCGACACCCACCACCGCAGAGTCCTCGCGGTCCTGCGACTGAAGGGCTGAACCGGCTCATCCGCGCTGATCGTAGCTCGTTGGGCAGCGCGCGACGATAACGCCGTGCCGGGTCAGCGAGTCAAAGTGAGGCCGTTTTCGTATCGTCGCCGGCGGTTTCGAAATCGAAATCCTCGGCGGGTTTGGCAATCTCCTGGCGGTAGTGCCGGATGCCGATGGCGGTTCCGATGATCAGCCCGACCACCAGGGTGCCGATGACACCTGGCATCAGCCACGGCACCCGGTCCAGGAAACTGCCCGCGTAGTAGCCGATGAGCAGCAGCACCGGCGCCCAGATAATGGCGCCGACCGTGCTGGCCACGGTGTACTTGCGATGATCCATCCGCGCCGCGCCCGCGACCATCGGGCACAGCGTGCGCACCCATGGGATCCAGCGCGAAATGAGCACCGCGAGGAAGCCGTGCTTCTGCAGCAGTTCGGTGACCCGCTGCAGGTTGCGGGTGTTGATGTAGCGGCCGTTCTTCCTGGCCACCAGGTGATGGCCGGTGCGATGCCCGATGACATAGCCGACCTGGTTGCCCGCGACGGCCGCGATCATCGCACCGATGGACAACGCCCAGACATGGGCCTCGCCCGCGGCGTTGGAGGCCATCACGATGCCCGCGGTGATGAGCATCGAATCCCCCGGCAGGAACAACCCGATGATCAACGCGCATTCGAGGAAGACGAAGGTCAGTACCACCGTCCAGACGAGCGCGGGCCCCGCCGAGGTCAGCGGATCGAAACTGCCCACTGCTAGGGGCAACTGCGCCGTGGACACCGGCTCAGTGGGTCGGCTCGTTAGTCGAGGCGGTCAGCGCGGCGTCGTCGTGCTGAGCGGCCTCGTCGGTGTCTGATTCGCGACGCTCCCGGCGCCCTCCGTGGTTACGCTCCGCTGCCGCCTCCGGGCGCGTCGATCGCGTCGCGGCACCGCGGTTGAGCACCTTCTTGGCCACCGCGATGATGCCGGGCAGGATCGAGATAAGGACGATGAGCAGGAAGATCGGCTCGATGTTCTTGCGAATGAATTCGATATTGCCGAGGAAGTAGCCGAGCACCGTTACGCCGCCGCCCCACAGGACGGCGCCGACGATGTCGAAGGTGACGAACTTGCGGTAATCCATCTTGGACACACCCGCCAGCACCGGCATGAACGTGCGCACGATCGGCACGAATCGGGCCAGGATGATCGTCTTCGGCCCGTGTTTTTCGAAGAACGCATGCGTCTCGGTGACGTAATGCTTCTTGAACAACCGGGTGTCTTCCTTGTGGAAGAGTGCGGGCCCGATGGCCCGGCCGATCCAATACGCGCATTGATCACCGGCGAAGGCGGTCACCATGACGGCGGGCAACAGGATCCAGATGGATACCGGCGGATTGTCCGTCGCGGACAGCAGGCCGCCGGTGAACAGCAGCGAATCGCCCGGGAGGATCGGGAAGAGCAGACCGGTCTCGATGAAGACGATCACCAGGATCGCCGGGAGCACCGCGTTCTTGAGCCACGTCTCCGTAAGCAGGTGCATCGGGTCCAGCAACTGGGTCAATGCGACGTTGCTCGTCACCGATTCTGTCGCTGCCAGCAGAATCACGCGGCCTCCTGTCCCGGGTACGGCTGGCCTGCATTGCTTGCCACCGCATCGGAAGCTGCCAGCGCAATTACGCGGCCAACAGTACCGGGTCCAACTGAGAAACCTCTTGCTGTGCGAAAAGTTCGCTTCTTCCGACCGGCCGGTCCGTATTGTCAACCCGCCGCACAGAGCGGTCCCCGCACATCGCGCGAAAGCCCGCTGGCTTAGTCTGTGGACTGACAGAATTGTCTTTTGCCGCACAACACGGAGGTCTTCACAGTGCCCATCGCGACTCCGGAGGTCTACGCCGAGATGCTCGGTCGGGCCAAAGCGAACTCCTTTGCCTTCCCGGCCATCAACTGCACCTCCTCGGAGACCGTCAACGCGGCCATCAAGGGCTTCGCCGACGCGGGCAGCGACGGCATCATCCAGTTCTCCACCGGCGGCGCGGAGTTCGGTTCGGGCCAGGGTGTGAAGGATATGGTCGTCGGCGCGGTCGCACTGGCCGAATTCGCGCATGTGATCGCCGCGCGCTACGACGTGACCATCGCGCTGCACACCGACCACTGCCCCAAGGACAAGCTGGACACCTTCGTGCGGCCGCTGATCGCCATCTCCCAGGAGCGGGTGAACGCCGGCAAGAACCCGCTGTTCCAGTCGCATATGTGGGACGGCTCGGCGATCCCGATCGACGAGAACCTGGAGATCGCCAAGGAGCTGCTCAAGGCGACCAACGCCGCGAACATCATCCTCGAGGTCGAGATCGGCGTCGTCGGCGGTGAAGAGGACGGTGTCGAGGCCGAGATCAACGAGAAGCTCTACACCTCCCCCGAGGACTTCCAGAAGACCATCGACGCGCTCGGCGCGGGCGAGAACGGCAAGTACCTGCTCGCCGCGACCTTCGGCAATGTGCACGGCGTGTACAAGCCGGGCAATGTGGTGCTCAAGCCCGAGGTGCTGGCCGAGGGGCAGCGCGTCGCGGCGGCCAAACTGGGTCTGGCGGCGGACGCGCAGCCGTTCGATTTCGTCTTCCACGGCGGTTCGGGCTCGCTGAAGTCGGAGATCGAGGATTCGCTGCGCTTCGGTGTGGTGAAGATGAACGTCGACACCGACACCCAGTACGCGTTCACCCGGCCGGTGGCCGCGCACATGTTCAGCAACTACGACGGTGTGCTCAAGATCGACGGCGAGGTCGGCAACAAGAAGGCCTACGATCCGCGCAGCTACCTGAAGAAGGCCGAATCGGCCATGGCGGCACGTGTCCTCGAGGCGTGCAATGATCTGAAGTCCGCGGGTCGCTCGATCAGCGCCTGACCCTATTTACCCTTCGGGGGGCATTGAGCACATGGTTCTGGATGTGCGCGTGCTCGGGCCCGTTCGACTGCTCGTCGGTGGTGAACCGGTGGCGGTCGGCGGGCCCAAGCCGCGAGCGTTGCTCGCCGCGCTGACCGTCAATCGACGGCGTGCGGTGGCTTCGGCTGCGCTGGCCGATATGGTCTGGAACGAGGATCCGCCCGATTCCTACGCCGCCAGCCTGCAGGTATTCGTCTCGAATATCCGTAAGGCACTGCGTAATTCGGGTGTGGATCCGGCCATGGTGCTGCGCACCGAATCATCCGGCTATCGACTCGAGATCCCGGAGGATGCCTGCGATCTCGGCCGCTTCGAGGCGGCCAGGGATGCGGGCACGCGCGCCGCCGAGGTCGGCGACCATGTGGGCGCGTCGCAACTGTTCGGAACTGCGTTGCGCGAGTGGAGCGGTCGGGCATTGGCCGACCTGGCCGGACTGCAGTTCGCCGACGGTTTCGCCACCGCGATGGACGAGGAGCGGCTGCAGGCCGCCTCGGCGCGTATCGATGCCGAAATCGCCTGTGGGCGTGCCTCATCGGTGATCGGCGAGTTGGTCTCGATGACCAATGAGCATCCGCTGCGCGAACCGCTGTGGGGTCAGCTCATCACCGCGCTGTACCTATCCGGCCGACAGGCCGATGCGCTGGACGCGTGCCGTCGGGTGCGCACAGTGCTCGCGGACGAACTGGGTATCGATCCGGGCCCGGTCCTGGTCGATCTCGAACAGCGGGTGCTGCGGCAGGAACCGCTGAGCACGATGGAGCTCAAGCGCACCGAGCGGCTGGCCGCGGCGATGACCGAGACGGTCACCGAGATGCCGCGTGCGGTCCGCAGTGGTCAGCTGCGCATGCCGGACGGCCGGGTCACGGCAATCGCGCAGGGCGGCATGCGAATCGGCCGGATGACCGATAACGATCTGGTCCTCGACGATCCGAAGGCCAGTCGCTACCATGCGCACATCATGCCCAGCCGGGCCGGGTTGCTGATCAAGGATCTGCATTCGGCCAACGGCGTATACGTCAACGACGAGGCGATCGAGAGCGGTGCGCTGCTCGCCGACGGCGA
Source organism: Nocardia sp. CA-120079 (assembly GCF_050955745.1). Classification (NCBI taxonomy): domain Bacteria; kingdom Bacillati; phylum Actinomycetota; class Actinomycetes; order Mycobacteriales; family Nocardiaceae; genus Nocardia; species Nocardia sp. CA-120079. The sequence continues at coordinate 9,156,657 of NZ_CP192088.1, read as the reverse complement.
CAATATCCGCATCGGCGCAACGGTTCTGGTGTTCCAGGCCGTCCAGTAATCGCTCAGTCGCAGGCGATGCCGTCCCCATCCGGATCCAGATACGGGTTATATCCGGACTGACCGCGATAGAGCGGCAACTTCCCCTCGGCCCGAACCTGATCGCAATCGGTGTAATACCGCGGCGACTCCTCCTCGTTCGACTTCTCCGGCGGCGGCACATTCGACCCCTTCGGCCCCGGCCGATAGGACGGCACCGGAAGCGAACTATCAGGCCCGGCAACGAATTGGGCGGCAGACGAATCGGCAGCGGCGATCGGCGACGCGATCGCGAGGCCGCCGACCACCAGACAGGCGGCGCCGAACGCGGGTACAGCACGGCGATAGATCAGTGAAGCGTTCACATCCTCCATCCTGCTACGCCTCCCGCGCCGATGTCAGTGCGGTCGAATGAGAACCACCGGAGGCCCTTTGCTCCCCCGGTGGACGGCCACTCACCCCGACTCGAGTTGTCGTGTCGTGGACGCTAGCAGGCGGTTGTCCTGCGGTCCCGGAAATGGAGTAGGAGTTTCCTGTTAATTCTGGATGTCCGTGCGGCGCATGGGTTATTCGGTCGGTAAGTCGGGCGGGGCGAAGCGGGCAAAACGGGTAGGGTCGGGCGCTGGTGCACAGCATCGCGGAGAGCATTGATGCGGCGGGTGTCAATTTTGCGCGAGATATCGAGGGGTTGCGGATGGCTCGGCGATGGGTGGCGGTGTTCGGGGTGGTCGTCTGTGCGGCCGGGGCGTTGACGTGCGCGGCACGAGCCGGTGCGGCGCCGGAGGAGACCGGGCCCGCGGCCGGGCCGTGTGTGACGGATCCGCCCGCGACGCATGAAGGCTTGATACCCAAGACGCTCGACGTGCCGATTCCGTATCCGGTGATCACCGTGCTGCCGCCGGATCGGCCCGAACCCGCGCCGGTTCGGACGCAGATGCAGTTGCCGCCGGATCCCTGCACGAATCCGTGCCCGGATCTGACCGATTTACCTTCGCTGCCGCCGAGTCCGGCGAGCCAACTCGGCATTCCGGAAATTCTGTTGAGCCCCAAGCCTTTCCACTTCGCGATTCCGGGACCGGGACCGGACCCCGGTCAGGTGCCGCCGCCTCCGCCGCGGGTGGATCCATCGACCGAGCCCGCCCCTGTGGCAGCGGCTCGCCCGACGCCACGGGTCGGCGCGGTCACCGAGGTGGCCAAGCAGACCGGCGCGAATTCGGTCAATCGGACCGATAAGCGCTGGCAGGTTGATGGCACCGATCTCGGCATCATGTGGGAGAGCGCGCCGGGGGAGATCGCGACCGCCTTCGGTGACACCGTCGGACGCGGCTTCCACCCGCCGGGCGGAATGGGATCGGATTGGCGCAGCAATGTGCTCGCATTCAGCACCGATCGCGATCTCACCGACGGCATGACCTACGACCGGATGGTGACCGACGACCGCTGCCACGCGGCCGAGGTGCTTTCCAGCCGCAAACTCGACAATGTCGAGGTCACCACGATTCCGACCTCCGGATTCGCACTCGGTGCGCGACAGTACCTGAGCTACATGTCGATTCGCACCTGGAACAGCATTCCGGGTACGTTCCTCACCAACTACGGCGGCATCGCCTATTCCGATGATCACGGTCAGACCTGGACCAAGGATCCCTACGCGCGTTGGGACAACATCTTCGGCCTCGCGAATTTCCAAGTGAGCGCGATGGTTCCGCAGGGCGGCTACGTGTACATGTTCGGCACGCCCAATACCCGCCTCGGCTCGGTCGGCCTCGCACGAGTGCCGAAGGATCAGCTCCTCAACACCACCGCCTACCAGTACTGGCGAGACGGAAACTGGACTCCGGTAGGCGGATTCGGCTCCGCGAGCCCTATCGTCGACGCACCGGTCGGTGAGTTGTCGGTGCGCTTCGACGCCTCCCGAAACGTCTGGCAGATGAGCTATTTGGACACCGCGAAAGCGGCACTGGTCGTCCGCGAAGCGAATTCACCGCAGGGCGTGTGGTCCGATGGCGCACCGACGGTGACGGTGCGCGAATATCCCGAGTTGTACGGTGGATTCATCCACCCCTGGTCCTCGGGTCCTGACCTGTACTTCAACGTTTCGACCTGGAGCGACTACAACGTCTATCTCGTGCACGCGACCATCGAATGAGGTTGCGCCGCTAGGCGAAGCGAACCTCGGCGATGGCCCGGCCGAAGAGTTTGCGGCCCTCCGAATTACCCGCGAGCACAATGGTCGCGGTCCGTCGGCGCGGATCGAGCGATTTGATCTTCCCGCTGAATTCGACGGCGCTCGGCGCCTCGGCGGTCACCGGAACGAATCCGGCGAACCGCACGCTGAACTTCTCGATGGCCGTCGGATCACCGAGCCAGGAGGTCAGGTAGTCACCGGCCAGGCTCATGGTCAGCATGCCGTGCGCCACCACTGTCGGCAGTCCGGCCAACTGGGCCGCGCGCTCGCTGAAGTGAATCGGGTTGGGATCGCCGGAAACGCCCGCATAGTTGGTCAGATCGCCGCGCGTCACATGCGCGGTCCCGGCCGGCAGCTGATCGCCGACGGCCAGCCGGTCGAAGTCCGGGAGCGAGCGCACGGATGCGCTGCGCACCGCGGGCTGTCCGGGAGGCGGGGCATCCGCGGGCAAGGCGACCAGCGGGCCGCTGTCCGGCACCGTGATATCACCGACGGTGACCGGGCGCGCGTGCATCATGATGTTCTCGACGGCGGCCGCGATATTCGGATCCACCTCGACACCGCGGCGCGCCACGATGGTGGTCGAACCCGATACCACGATCTCGCCCTGCTGGTTGGTCAGCGAGAAGGTCACCAGGATGAAGTCGTTATCGCCGAACTGGCGGATCGAGTCGATCACGATCTCGGTGCTGAGCCGGTCGCCCGCCAGGATCGGGCGGGTGAGCTCGAAGACCTGGTCGGTCTGCAGGATCTGGGACAGGTCGTATTCGGTGAGCACCGTGTCCAGCAGGACCCTGGTCGCATTGATGCCGATGACCGAGGCGAAGGTCGGCGGCGCGATGATCCCGTCGTAACCGAGCTCGAGCGCATCGGGTTCGGAGTAATGCGCACCGTGGCGACTCTGCGTCGCGCGGGCGAACTCACGGACCTTCTCCCGGCCGACCGAATAGTGTTCGCGAACCCGGAACCGGCTTCCCGCCAGCGTGGCTGTCTGCTCGACCACTTCGACTTCCGGTTTTTCGATTGTCTGCTCCCTGACCATGATCCGGGCCATGCTACTGGCGAACCGGTCTGATGACCAGGTAAGTGTGACGTTCGCTACCGGTTAGAGGGCTTACCTTTTGGATATGCCCTGCTGGACTCGGCGTCACCGTTCGGCTAGGGGGTCCCGGCACTCGGCGGGTCGCAGACCTTCCAGCCGTCGGCGGTCTGCTCCAGATCGAAAGTCCGCGCCGAGCGCTTCGTCGGATCCGCGTCGGTGTACACGGTGGCCTGCGCGATCGCCGTCTTGTCTGTGATCTTGATCGCATCGACGCCCGCCACCACGGGAATGTTCTTGCGATCCGTCGACAGCTGATGCACGCCCGCGAACTGGTCTGCCGCAATGCCCTGATAGAAGTCGTGCAACTGTCCACAGGTGGTGTTGCGCAGCGCCGCGAGATCGCCGGATTTCAGCGCCTGGGTGTAATCGGTGATGGTGGCGCGCACCTTGGCCTCCGGGGAGTTGTCGCCCCGGCTCCCGATGAGCGCGACCGCGAGCCCGATCACCGCGATGAGCGCCACCGCGGCCGCACCGAGGAACAACCAGCGCTTCGAGCGCTCGGCCGGTGCTTCGGCGGCCGCCGATTGCTGACCGGGCGGCGTGATGCGCTGCGGCTGGGCCATCGGTCGTGATCCGGTGACCGGCTGCGCGGGTCGAGTCAGCTGGGTATCCGCTGGTGACGGGGCCGACGCGACCTGACGCGGCCGCCCTGGCCCGCGCGGCGCCGAGGGCGCGGTCTCCTCGACCCCTGGCCCACTTTGCGAAGGCCCTTGCGCCCCAGCCTGTTTCGGACCCGCCGCCGGACGTGGTGTGCTCGGCGGCTTGCTGATGGGACCGGGCCGCGCCGCAGGCGCAACGACGCGGTCGGTACCGGGCTTGGTCCCGGCATCGGTCCGCATTCGCTGCGTGGCGTCCTTGTCGGCCGGCTTCTGAATCGGCAGTGCGACGGTCTGCTCGGCATCCAGCTTCGAAACCACCGGCATGGCGACCGTCTTGTCGTCCGCGCCCGCCAAATCCGGCTCATCCTGCGTCGGAGCAGCAGTCGCTTCCTCGGCGGTCGACTTCGCCTTCGGATCGATCCGGCGCATCACCATGGTCGCCGCATCGGCACCCGCGGCATCGTCGACCTCGTCGGCCGCTGTCGCGGACTTGGCCGCAGCCGAATCCCGCTGAATTACAGTGGTTTCCGCAGCGGATCCGGTCGCCGATACGGGGGTGTCACCCGGTGACGAGGTTGCAGACGGTGGCTCAGCTCCGGTCGATTCAGCGGCACTTGATGCGGTCGCCCCCGCGGACTCGTCTTCTACCGCGGCCTCAGCATCGGATCCTGCGGCGGCCGCAGCGGCAGTTCCACCTGCCGCAACAGCAGCCGCGGACTTCGCCGTACCGCCAGCGGACTGGGCGGCGGGACCACCTCGTTTGATCACGACGGTCGGTGCATTCGGCCCGGAGCCAGTATCGGTTGCTCCGCCGGAGCCGCCAACCGGCGTCGCCGCACCCGGCGCCTTCGTGGAAGCCGTCTTGCCCTCGACGCCACCACGCGAGATCTCCGTGGTCTTCACCTCGGAATTCGCCGCGTCACCGCCGGACCGTGTGGAATCGGCAGCTGCGCCCGGTTTCGCGGAACCGGGCGCAGACGACGCCGCGCCACCATCTCGTCGACCCGGGTTGGTTCCGCCGCCGGGCGCCGCAGGTGAGGCAGTGCCGCCGTCTCGTCGGCCGACACCACCCGGCCCGGTTGCGCCGCCCTGCGCAGGTCCAGACGCAGCCGCGCCGCGATCTCGCTGGCCCGCGCTGCCAGGCGTGGGAGCCGGTGAGCTGCCACCTCGCTGGGCTGTGCCGCTGGGGTTGGCGTTGCCGGGCGTTGGGGCTGGTGAGGTTGTGCCGCTGTCTCGTTGGCTTGTGCTGCCGGGCGTGGGAGTTGGTGAGCTGCCACCTCGCTGGGCCGTGACGTTGGGGTTGGCGTTGCCGGGCGTTGGGGCTGGTGAGGTTGTGGCGCTGTCTCGTTGGCCTGCGATGCCGGGCCTGGTTGCGTTACCCGGTGCGGGAGCAGATAGGGCGGCGCCGCCACTGCGTTGGCCCGCGCCGCCGGAGTTGGCTGCGCCGCCCGGCCTGGTTGCGTTGTCCGGTGTGGGGGCTGATGAGTCGCCACCTGGCTGGGCCGTGCCGCCCGGGTTGGCTGCGCCGCCTGGGTTGACTGTGCCGCCCGGCCTTGCTGCGCCACCCGGCCTGGTTGCGTTGCCTGGCCTGGTTGCGTTGTCCGGTGTGGGGGCCGATGAGTCGCCACCTGGCTGGGCTGTGCCGCCCGGGTTGACTGTGCCGCCCGGCCTTGCTGGGCCGCCCTGCCTGGTTGCGTTGCCTGGCCTGGTTGCGTTGCCTGGCCTGGTTGCGTTTTCCGGTGTGGGGGCTGATGAGTCGCCACCTGGCTGGGCTGTGCCGCCTGGGTTGACTGTGTCACCCGGCCTTGCTGGGCCGCCCGGCCTGGTTGCGTTGCCTGGCCTGTTTGCGTTTTCCGGTGTGGGGGCCGATGAGCCACCACCCGGCTGGGCTGTGCTGCCCGGGTTGGCTGTGCCGCCCGGCGCGGAAACCGATGAGGTGCCGCTAGCTTGTCGGCTTGCACCGCCCGGCCTGGTTGCGCCACTCGGCGTTTGAACGGATGGTGTTGCGCCGCCAACTTGTTGGCCCCCGCCGCCGGGCTTGGCAGTATTTCCCGGCGCAGGAGCAGGCGACGCGCCGCCGCTGTCTCGCTGGCCTGCGCCGCCTGCGGTGCCCGGCCTGGTTGCATTACCCGGCACGGGAGGCGAGGCTGCGCTGGTATCTCGCTGGCCCGGCCGTGTGACGCCGCTCGCGGTCTGAGCGGATGGGGCTGCGCCGCCCGGCCGTTGACCTGCGCCACCCGGGGCGGATGTGGATGACGGCGCATTGGTTGGGCTTGGTGCAGCGGGTTTCCCGAGCGCGGCGATATCCCCGGTCGCCGCACCGGACCCGCCCGAGGGCCCGGGCGACGGCTGCCTTGGCGACGAAGCTGCGGGAACTGGCCGCGTGGCCGCACCTTCTTTCGCAGCCGAACCGCTTCCCGATGGCGCACCGGATCCCCGGGATACGCTCGGCCCCGACGAGGCGGGCACCGGTCGGGTTGGAGCAGTGGCCGAGCCGCCGCCTCCCGCAGCGCCAGGCCCCGAGGGAGTGCTGGGGCCTGTGGCTGGACCAGGGCGCGTGGGCGCGTTGGATCCCGACGAACTGGGCCCTGACGATGAGGGGAACGGACGGGTCGCGTCAGCCGCGCTTTCCTTCGCGGCGGCCCCGGCTCCCGAGGAGCTGCCCGTTCCCGACGGGGAGTCTGTGGCCGGACCGGGGCGCGAGGGCGCACCCCGTTCGGAGGGGTTGGGCGATGTGGGTGTCCGGTCAGCGGGCGCGGCTTGGCGCGGGTCAGCTGCCGCTTCGGTGGGGCGGCCGGGATTTTGTGCCGGGCTCTTCTCGTCGTTCGGGTCGGACACCTATAACCCCTCGGTCGGGCGGAACAGTTGAACTCGACGGCCAGCCTAGCCAGCAATTCGGTCGACTGTGATGATTCCCCTGCGCCGTACGCCGCCTGGTCCGGCTCGACAGCGGCGGGTGCGCGCGACAGGTGGGCTGGGCACTGCTCAGCCAGGGGAACGCCGTGTCGGCGCGACACGCACGCGCAGTGCACAATGAACCGCATGACCTCGTTCGGTGACTTGCTCGGACCGCAACCGGTACTCCTGCCCGAAGACTCCGATGCGGAGGAGGCGCTGCTGAACAATGCCGATCCGGTGCAGGTCGCGGCCGCGCATCCGTCGGCTTCGATCGCCTGGGCCCATCTCGCCGAGGCCGCGTTGGAGCGTGGCGGGGCCGAAGGCGATACGCAGGTGGTCAATCACGACATCGTCGCCGCGTACGCGTTCGCGCGCACCGGCTACCACCGCGGCCTGGACCTGTTGCGGCGCAATGGCTGGAAGGGTTTCGGGCCGGTGCCGTGGAGCCACGAACCCAATCGCGGTTTCCTGCGCAGTGTCGCCGCGCTGGCCAGGGCGGCCAGGGCGGTCGGCGAGACCGAAGAGTACGCACGCTGCCTCGATCTGCTGGAAGACTGCGACCCGCGCGCCGCAGGTGAGCTCGGCCTCGACTAAGTAATTGCAGCATTGCGGAGCGATTCGATGAGGGGTGGTGGTCGGGCGACGACGGGTGGGCTCGACCCGAATTCCCCGGTAGGCATCGCCCGCGACAGCAGCATGCAGAAGCTGCGCAGCTCGTGGGCGCGGTTGCGATTGTCCGCGCTGCCGATTCTGCAGTGCGCGGTCGGCGCGGCGCTGGCCTGGTTTATCGCGCACACAATAGTCGGGCACACCCAGCCCTTTTTCGCACCGACCGCGGCCGTGGTCTCGATCGGCATTTCGTTCGGCGCCCGGCTGCGCAGGTCGGTGGAGTTGGTGGTCGGTGTCGCGGTCGGCATCGGCATCGGCGACCTTTTCATCACCCGCGCCGGCACGGGCGTCTGGCAGATCGCCCTCGTCGTCGCGGTGGCCATGGCGCTGGCGGTATTCCTGGACGGCGGTTCGATCATCACGATGCAGGCCGCCGGTTCGGCGGTGTTGGTCGCGACGCTGCTGCCGCCGTCGGCGGGCGGCGGCTTCTCGCGCATGATCGACGCGCTCGTCGGCGGGTTGGTCGGCGTGGTCGTGGTCGCATCGATACCACTGCATCCGGTGCGTCGGGCCCGCGAGCAAGCCGCGGAAGTCCTTGCGGTACTGGCGAAGTCGCTGCACGACTGCGCCGACGGTCTGCTCGAACAGGATCCGGAGAAGATCCGCACGTCGTTGACCGCGGCCCGCGCGACCCAGCCCCAGATCGATGGACTGCGCTCCACCCTGGAGGGCGGCCGCGAGATCAGCCGGATCTCTCCGCTCTATTGGAATTCCCGTCAGCGCCTCGACCGTATCCGCGCCACCGCCGACCCGCTCGACAATGCCGTCCGCAATACGAGGGTGCTGCTGCGCCGTTCCCTCACCCTGGTCCAGGACGACGAAATCCTCGACCCGCGACTGATCGAGGGACTGGAGCGCCTGGCCCAAGCCGTCGAGGTGGTGCGCCGGATGATGCTCGCCGATCCGGGCCAGCAGCCGGATCAGGCCGAGGCCGCCCGGGTGCTGCGCGGCATAGCCAAGGCCGCGCGACCGGAACTCGTTGAGGGCGCGGGACTTTCGGCCCATGTGGTCTTCGCGCAGATGCGCTCCATGCTGGTCGATCTGATGCAGGTCTGCGGTATGCAGCGCATCTCGGCCATGGCTCTGCTGCCCCCGACGGTCCCGAATCCGCACGTGCCGCCGGCGGAATGAACCGACTACTCAGCGGATTTCGGACATACTCCCGCCGCTGCGGAACCGCATGCTCGGCCCCCGGCACCTGAATCATGATCTTCGCGTAGTCCGCTACTCGTGTTCGCGGCTGCCCGCGGTCATAGCCTCGAGAGGCAACCGCGGTTACGAGGGGTAGCGCGGTTGGGACGCTTCGCCCGACGGCGAACCGCCCTACCGGCCATATGGTGTGGTGGCCGGGCGGGTACGGGCGCGCAGCCGTCGTGCGAAGAGGTCGCCCGGTCCGGGAGGTCGGATCGGGCGGCCGGGACAATCGGCTAGGTCCAGAACCGGGTCAGCCAGCTGCCGTACCGCGACCAGTCCGCATCGACCCCGGACAACTCGTACAGCGAGTACACCGCATCGAAGAACACCTTGTTGATCGACGGCGTGAACAGCAGCGCGAACAGGATCAGCATCCCGAACGGCTTGAACTGATCGAGTGCCCGCCGGGTCTGATAACTCAGCGACGGCTCGATCACGCCGTATCCGTCCAACCCGGGCACCGGCAGAATGTTCAAAAGCGTTGCGGTGATCTGCAGAAACGCCAGAAAGCTCAGGCCGTACCAGAACGCGCGATGCGAACTGTCACTGCCGAGAAACCGCACGACCACCAGCAGCAGCACCGCGCATACCGCATTCACCGCGGGCCCGGCGCCGCTGATGATCCGTTGCATGCGCGCGCTCACGTTATGCGTGTGCACGTACACCGCACCGCCCGGCAAGCCGATTCCGCCGAGTGCGATGAACACCATCGGCAACACGATCGACAGCAGCGGATGGCTGTATTTCAGCGGATTCAGCGTGAGATAGCCCCGCAACTCGACCTCGCGATCGCCCGCCCGCCACGCCGTGTACGCATGCGCGAATTCGTGCAGACACAGCGTGACGATCCAGCCGAATACGACGAGCAGAAATACCCCGAACTTCGCCCGCGTCGATTGCACGTCGGCGTTCCATGCGAGCGCGCCGCCGGCCACCGCGATCGCGATCACCAGCAGGAATATCGGGCTCGGCCGTCGCGAAACACCCGATGCGGGGCGGCCGTCTCTCGGGAAACGCATCGTCAACGCACCAGCAGCCAGTTTTCGTGATGCCGATAGAACGACGAGCGCGGCAGCACCCGATCGTTGGCGATGCCGTCCCTGGTCACCACGGCCCCCGGTGTGCCGAGCTGCGCGGCCCGCCCTTCCAGCCAGCGGCGCCTGCGGATGATGTTCTTCTGCACGCTCGCCCGCACTCCCGGCATATCCAGCATGGGGGAGACGATCATCGCGTCGACCTTGCCGGAGAACAACTGGGCGTCGTCCACATAGGCTTCGCCCTCGAGCTTCTCGCCACCGGGCCCGGTGATCTCGGCCCGTCCGACCAGCACGGTTCCGGTGTCGTCGCGAATCAGCGGGGTTTCGACGGGCCGACCCTTCACCGCTCGTTTGGCGGCGGCGTTGCCGGTGCCGGTCTGGTAGGCACGCGAGCCGTAGGTCTTGTCGACGGGCACGTACCCGATCTCCACATGCAGTCGCTCGGTCCGCATCAGATGGGTCAGCACGGAGGCCAGGGCGGCATCGTCGCCGAGCACGATCAGCCGGGGCAGGCTGTCGGCGGCGAGGACGGGCAATAGCTCATCGATGACGCTGTTTTCCGGGATGGCGGTCGTCTGCGAGAGCGGCAGCGACGCGAGGGCGATGGGTACCGGTGCGCCGTCGCAACGGAGAACGTGGGTACTCAAACTGCCGTACACCCTCCTCGGTTCGGCCGACAACCCGTCGGTCACCCTCGCCACCTGTCGGCGGACCCCTGGTCCGCCAGTGCCTCGCAACCATAGCTGTGTTTGATTGGCAGCGCCTGCGGCGCGAACTCCTCGCTCGTAAGGCTTACTCCGTTGTGGCTGCGTAGACATCGACCGTTGACTGCGATCCGGACGGCAGCCAGGACGCAACTGGGCATTGGGTAGAATGTGCTTCCGGCCACCGCCTCGATACGGCAGGTAGCTGCAACAGATGGCTGTTGCGCGTCGAACCGTAGGAGACACGACCATGCCGGCAATCGTCCTGATCGGCGCCCAGTGGGGCGACGAGGGTAAGGGCAAAGCAACCGATCTGCTCGGTGGCAGGTTGCAGTGGGTGGTCCGGTACCAAGGCGGTAATAACGCCGGTCACACGGTCGTGCTGCCCAATGGCGACAAGTTCGCGTTGCATCTGATCCCGTCCGGCATTCTCACGCCGGGCGTGACGAACGTCATCGGCAATGGTGTCGTGGTCGATCCCGGCGTCCTGCTCGCCGAGCTGGCTGGACTGGAGGAGCGCGGCGTCGATACCTCCGGGCTGCTGCTCTCGGCCGATGCGCATCTGATCATGCCGTACCACGTGGCCATCGATAAGGTCACCGAACGCTTCCTCGGCAATAAGAAGATCGGCACCACCGGTCGCGGCATCGGTCCGTGCTATCAGGACAAGGTCGCCCGCGTCGGTGTGCGCGTCGCCGATGTGCTCGACGAGAAGATCTTGACTCAGAAGGTCGAGGCGGCCCTGGAGTTCAAGAATCAGGTTCTGGTGAAGATCTACAATCGTCGCGCATTGGACCCGCAGCAGGTGGTGGATGAGGTTCTCGGACAGGCGGAGAGCTTCAAGCACCGCATCGCCGACACCCGCCTGGAACTGAATCTGGCGCTCGAGCGCGGCGAGACCGTGCTGCTGGAGGGTTCACAGGGCACCCTGCTCGATGTGGATCACGGCACCTACCCGTATGTCACCTCGTCCAACCCGACCTCGGGTGGTGCGGCCGTCGGCGCGGGCGTCGGACCCAACAAGATCACGACGGTGCTCGGCATCCTGAAGTGCTACACCACCCGCGTCGGCTCGGGTCCGTTCCCGACCGAACTATTCGACAATTTCGGTGAATTCCTGGCCAAGCAGGGCGGTGAGGTCGGCGTGACCACCGGCCGGGCCCGCCGCTGCGGCTGGTTCGACGCGGTCATCGCACGCTATGCGACCCGGGTCAACGGCGTCACCGACTTCTTCCTCACCAAACTGGACGTCCTGTCGAGTCTGGAGCGGGTGCCGATCTGCGTCGCCTACGAAATCGATGGCAAGCGGGTCGAGCAGATGCCGACCACACAGACCGAATTCCACCACGCCAAGCCGATTTACGAAGAGATGCCCGGTTGGTGGGAAGACATTTCACATGTCGAGACGTTCGAGGAATTGCCCGCCAACGCCCAGGCCTATGTCTTGCGCCTGGAGGAGTTGTCCGGCGCGCGCATCTCCTGCATCGGCGTCGGACCGGGTCGTGACCAGACCATTGTCCGTCACGACGTACTCGGTTAGGAGCCCGAGCAGCGGAGCCGGTGCGCCCGTTCATGGTTCGTTGTCATCGATCATGATCCGTGACGAACTACAGTAAGAGCTATGGCTCGGAACTGGCCGATGATCGAGCGCGAGACCGAGTTCGAAGCGATCCGCGCGGCACTCACCGGAACTGAATACGTCGGTGCGGTATTGACGGGCGACGCCGGAGTCGGGAAGACGACGCTGGCGAGACAGGCGACGGCTGCGGTAGGCGGCAATGTGCGGTGGGTGGCGGGTACGGAATCGGCCCGCAGCATTCCGCTGGGCGTATTCGCCCATATGGTCGGCATTTATACCGCACACGATCCGGTGACATTCATGTCGGCGGCGCGCGAGGCGCTGCTCGCCGACGGGCACGCGATCATCGGTGTCGACGATGCGCACCTGCTCGATCAGCTTTCGGCCACACTGCTGTTGCAGCTGGCCATCGATAAGGCCGCGCATATCGTCGCGACCGTGCGCAGCGGGGTGCAGGTGCCAGATGCGGTGACCTCGTTATGGAAAGACGGCCATCTGCTGCGTATCGACCTCACTCCGTTCACGCAGCAGCAGAGCGTCGATCTGGTCGAGTCCATGCTCGGTGGGCAGTTGGAAGGCTTCACCGCGAACCTGATGTGGGAGTCCTCGGGCGGAAACGCCCTGTTTCTGCGGCATTTGGTGGAGGGCGCGCTGGAGGCGGGCGCGCTGCGGCAGGTGAACGGCGTCTGGCAGCTGCGCGGCCGGGCCGCGGTGACCTCGGAATTGGCTGCGCTACTGGAGGATCGGGTCGAACAGCTGCCGGAACCGGTGCTGCGAGTGCTCGAACTGCTCACCTTCTGCGAGCCCATCGATCTCGACGTGCTTTCCGAACTGGCCGGGGAGGAAGCCGTGGAGGCCGCCGAAACCCGCGGTCTCATCCGGGTTGTCGAGAACACCCACCAGTTGATCGTGCGCTACAACCATCCGCTGTTCGGTGAGGTCATCCGGCGCAGGCTCGGCATCGCCTCGGCCCGGCGGCTGCGCGGTCGGCTGTACTCCTCGCTCAAGGAACGCGCGATCAATTCCGCGCCCGACCGCATCCGGCTGGCCGAATTGGCCTTGGACAGTGATAAATCCGCCGATCTCGAACTCTTCGAGGCGGCCGCGGCCGATGCGATCGGGCTGGCTAATCTGCCGCTCGGTGAGCGCTTCGCCAGGGCCGCGGTGGAACGTCGCGGCGGAGTGGAGGCCGCGGATCTGCTGGCTCGGGCGCTGCTGTGGCAGGGCCATCGCATCGAGGCCGAACGCACCCTCGCCAGCTTCGATCCGGATCAGATGAACGAGGTGCAACTGGGCCGGTGGGGCAGCACCCGGGTCTCGAACCTGTTCTGGGCCATGGGCGATGCCGAGCGTGCCGACGAGGTGCTCGCGATGCTGCGCGGCAAGGTGCAGCATCCGAAGATCATGGCCACCTTCGACGGCCTGGCCGCGGCGTGCGCGGTTCACGAAAATCTGCTCGAGGAAGCGTTTTCCGGAGCCGAGTCGGTGATGGAGACCGAAGGCGCCCCACCGTGGGCGGTTTGGTGGGCGGCCTTCGGCGGTGGACTGGCACTGGCGCTGATGGGCAAGGGCGATGCAGCGCGGCAGTACGCGGCCCGCGGGCATCAGGTGGAGTCGCATATCGACGGACTCAACCGGTTCATCTCGACCCATGCCGAGGTGCTCGCGCTGATCTGCACCGGTGATCTCGAGGCCGCACGCCGGCGCGCCTCGGGGTATTTCGGCTACTCGGCACCGGGCCAGTACCTGGCGTGGGGCATGTCGAAGATCTTGCAGGGCACCGTCGACGTGGCGCAGGGCCGCTTCCCGGACGGGATCGAACATCTCGAACAGGCTCTGGCCGCGCTTACCGCCGAGGGTGCCGCCGCTTGGCATATTCCGGCGAGAATCCGCCTGGCCGAGGCATATTCGGCACTCGGGCGCGCTCCGGAGGCGGCCGAATCCATTGCCGAGGCGGCCGCTCGCGGTGGCAGGCACAGCGCGGTCTACGACCCGCAGTTGGAGATCGCGCGTGCTTGCGCGGCCGCCGCGGAAGGCACCGTCACCCCCGCCATCCGACTGGCCATGGGCGCCGCTGACGCCGCCGCGCGCGCACATCAGCACGCCATCGAGGCCATGGCACTGCATACCGCCGCGCGCTTCGGCGAGCATTCCGTGGCAGGCCGACTCGCCGACCTGGCCGCGCGGGTCGACGGCGAATTGGTGCAGGTCCAGGCCCGCCATGCGGTGGCGCTCGCGGCTCACGACGGATCCGGACTAGACGCGGCCGCAGCCGAATTCGAGCGTATCGGCGCCATGCTCTCCGCCGCCGATGCCGCCGCCCAAGCCGCATCCGCCCACGAACGCGCCGGTGATCGCCGCAGGCTCCTCGAATCCGCGGCCACCGCGAACCGTCTCGCCGCGGCCTGCGGCGGTGCAGGCACGCCCGCTTTGCGCCAGGCAGCCCAGCCCTTGCCACTGACCTCCCGCGAGCGTGAAATCGCGAATCTCGTTGCGGCAGGCCTGTCCAACCGCCAGATCGCCGATCGCCTTACGGTTTCCGTCCGCACGGTCGAGGGTCACCTCTACCGCGCCTGCATCAAGATGGACGTGACCGACCGCGAGTCCCTAGGGGCGCTGATGCGTGGTGAGTCCTCCGGCGGGGTCGGCTGAGTGCGGCGTTATTCGGGGAAAGCTGAATCACGGTAGGAGTCGCCGCCGCTCACCACGCCGCGGGCCGAATGTCCGCTGGTGTCATAGGCATCCACGACCACGTCGTAGCGGAGGTCGGAGCTCGGCTCGTCGGGGAGTGAGTCGGTGACGCCGGGATCACCGTCACGCCCGCGGCCTCGGCTTTCGCGCCGTACTCGTCGAAAACCCGCTTCAGGAAAGCTGTTCGCCGGACAGATCCGTGTAGTGCGCGATGGCCGCCGCCAGCACCGGCTCGCCATTGTGTACATACGCGGACAGGCTGCTGATGACGACGTCCGCGTCGATGAAGGCGGCGACCAGTGCGTCGTGATCGGTGAGTGCCGCGACCCGGATCTCGGCATCCGGCACCCCGGCTGCCACTGCTGCCGCCCGCATCCGGGATGTACTGCGGCCCACCAGGATCGGGGCAATTCCGCGTCGATGTAATTCGGTGAGTAGGTAGCCGCCGGTGTGGCCGGTGGCGCCGTAGACGGCAATCTTCGTCGTTGTCATGAGTAAGACTCTATCGACAGCGTATGAGTATATGAATGGCCAATATGCGCAGTCTGATGTCTGAAACACTCATTAAGTGGAGGTATGGTGAACAGGTGGACATCCTCAGCGAAACCATCGCCGCCATCCGGACCGGCAACCCGACCTCCGGCCTGTTTGTCCGGCACGCGCCGTGGGGCCGTGCCTATCCGGTCGTTCCCGGCGCGGGCTTCCATGTGGTGCTGCAGGGTTCGTGCTGGGCGGTGCCGACGGGCGGCGAACCGATAGCTCTCGGCGTCGGCGACGTCCTGTTCATGCCGCGCGGCGCCGACCACGATCTGCTCGACCGCCTGGACAGCCCGGTCACCGAGCAGGCGCAACCGGGGGAACCGCGCGAGATCACCGGACCGGGTGCGCGCACCGCCCTGCTGTGCGGCGCATACGAACTCGGTAGGCAGCGCAGCCACCCACTGCTCGACGAACTCCCCGAATTCATCCATCTCCCAGCGCGTCCCGGCCGCCACCCGTCCCTGCGCGCCGCTGTCGACCTGCTCGCCGCCGAGGTCGCCGAACCGAAACAGGGCAGCGATGCCGCTGTCCCGGTCATCCTGGAAACCCTGCTCCTGTTCATGCTGCGCGCCTGGTTCGACGAACAGGCCGCCGACGAACCCGCCACCGGTTGGGCCGGGGCCTTCGCCGATCCGGCGGTCGCCGCGGCACTGCGCGCCGTACACGAAGCACCCGCCCGCACCTGGACGGTCCCCGACCTCAGCGATATCGCGGGCGTCTCCCGAGCCACCCTGGCCCGCCGCTTCGCCGCCACCGTCGGTGAACCACCCCTGGCCTACGTCACCCGCTGGCGCATGCTCACCGCCGCCCGCCTGCTCCGCGACACCGACAGCCCCCTCGGCGCCATCGCCCGAAAGGTCGGCTACACCTCCGAATTCGCCTTCGCCAAGGCCTTCAAACGCGAATACGGCCAGGCCCCAGGCCAATACCGCCGCGCAGACGAGCAGCCCCCACTGATCGCGGTCTGATCGCCGCCTTAGCGCTATGTAGGCTACAACTGGTGTTATGAAGGTGACCACACAGCGAGAGTTCCGCAATAACCACGCAGCGGTCATGGACGCTGTCGAGGCGGGCGAGGTATTTCGGGTCACCCGCAATGGCGTGGAGGTCGCCGAACTGCGGCCTGTCGGCCGCCGCCGATTGACCTCTGCGGAACTCGTGGAACGGCACCGCAAACTGCCCCGCGTAGACCATGCTCGGATGCGACCGGAGTCCGACGAGTTCTTCAGTGCCCCCGAAATCACGCGATCACCCTGGCGGAGCTGAACAGGGCGCCGCGGGCCTCGAGAGCACGCCCGAGATCGTTGCGATCTGACGCGCCGAAGGTCGGCTGAAGAGGTCTTCGGGCGGTCCTGGACTTCGCCGTCCGGGTAGAATCGTCGTCATGTCCCGTCTCGATCGCATCACCTCGAGCCCCGCCATCTGCCACGGCAAACCGGTGGTACGCGGGTTGCGGTATCCCGTGGAGATGCTGCTGGAGTTGCTGGCAGCGGGCATGAGTATCGATGAGATCCTGGCGGACTACCCGGATCTGGAGGCCGACGACATACTCGCGGTGCTCGAATACGCCGCGATCGTGACTGCTCGCCAGACAACGATCCCGTTCAACGCGGCGTGAAATTCCTCGTAGACGCCCAGCTTCCTCGCAAGCTGGCGGTCCTGCTGAAGAATGCTGGGCATGACGTCGTGCACACCTCGACGATCGCACAAGGAAACCGGACAACGGATAGTGAGATCGCGGCGATCGCTGATCGAGAAGGTCGAGTCGTCGTCACCAAGGATCGCGACTTCTGGATCGGGCACATACTCGACCAGTCGCCACGGTCGCTGCTGATTGTCTCGACCGGAAATATCGCCAATGCTGTTCTGCTTCAACTGTTCAGCGAACATCTCGGCGAGATTGTGCGCCTGCTCGACGAGTGTGCGGTAGTTGAGGTCGGCCACGATCGGCTGGTCGCGCACAGCGATCCACAGTGAGCGATCGACTGCCGCGTCAGCTGAACGGGGTGTTGGGGCGGTCCTGGAGTTCGCCGTCGAGGTAGATATCGACCTTCTCGTTGTAGAAGCAGGCCAGGCCCGCGATCTTCTGGCTTTCCGGGAGCGGGGTGCGGTAGCCCCAGACGATGTCCGGGTATTCCTTGCCGTCGATGTGGACGGTCCAGTAGTCGGCGGTGCCCTTGTACGGGCAGCTGGTGTGGGTTGCCGAGGGCTTCAGCAGGTCTTGGCGGACGTCGGTCAGGGGGAGGTAATACCTTGCGGGGAGGCCGGTTTCGAAAAGAATGCGGGGGGAGTTCGAGTCGGCGACGGTGGTGCCGTCGATTTCGACGCGGATATGGCGCGAGCTGGCGAGGATGTCGACGCGGGTGTACGGATCGCGCGGGTGGACATAGACCGGCTCGTCCTCTTCGAACCATTCGTCCATGGCGTTCCAGTCCAGGCGTACCAGCTCGTTCAGTTCGGTGAACGGGGAGTCGTGATAGCGCACCGCGGCTCCGGACGCGGTGGTGCCGTCGACGACCACGTCGTATCCGGTCGCGGTGCCGCGGCTCGGGGATTTCGCGCTGGTGCCGTTCGGCTCGAGTTTCGCGTGCAGATCCGCGACGGGCAGATAGTAGGTCGGGTAGTGCGGACTCTCCCAGACCAGGACCGGTCGGGCGGTATCGGCGACCAACTGGCCGCCGAGATAGACCCGGACTCGCTTCTGGCTGGTCGCTACCTTGACTCGGCCACGCTTCTCATCGGTCATACTCTCCGACCGTACTCCGGTCCGACCAGCCGAGTCGGCTATCGCGACCTGGACAGATGCTGCGGCACCGACTTCTTCAGCGCGTCCAGCAGTTCCTTCATATCGCTTTCCATGCGGGCCAAACGTTCGATATCGAAACCGGTGAGCCCCGCCGCCATCGCCTCGCCGAAGGCGCCGCGGGCACGCCTCAGGCGACTGCGTCCGGCCGGGGTGAGCTCGACGACGACGGCCCGGGAATCATCCGGATCCTTGCGTCGGGAGGCGTATCCGTCCGCGACGAGTTTGCCGATCAGCGCCGTTGCCGCCGGCTGTGAACATCGATCGATACGAGCGAATTCGCTGACGCGTACCGCGCCGTGTTCATCGAGCACCGCCAGTGCGCGCATCACGGCTCGCGGCAGATCGTCGCCGCTGATCACCCCGGCCAGCCGGGTCAGCCGACCGGCGGTGACAAGAAGGTTGACCACGATGTCATCTGCTGTTGCCGCCTGAGCCTGCTGCATAGAATATTATTACATACGCTAACTATGTATGGCGAGGCCGGGGCCGTCCAAACGATAGCGCCCCGGCGAATCCGCCGGGGCGCGTGACCATCAGGGGGTTGGTGTGCGCGGCCTGCGCGGCTGCCCGAACAACTCCGCATCACCATGTGCGCGCTTGAAGAACAAATGCGCGTCATGTTCCCAGGTGATGGCGATGCCGCCGTGTAACTGCACCATCTCGGCCGCGATGGTCGTGAATGTCTCCGAACAGTGCGTCCGCGCCACCCAGACATCCTCCGCAGCGGACGGACTCTGCTCCGCCACCGCGACCGTCGCCGCATAGGACGCGGATTTGGCCGACTCCACCAGCACATACATATCCGCCATGCGGTGCTTGAGCGCCTGGAAGCTGCCGATCGCCCGCCCGAACTGCACCCGGGACTTGGCGTATTCGACCGTGATCTCCAGGCACCGTTCGGCCGCACCGACCTGCTCAGCAGCCACTGCGGCCCAAGCGATTTCGTGCAGCCGTGCGGTGAGCGCCGGATCCGCCGAAGCGAGCCGCCGCGCCGGAACCTCCGCAAACGTGATTTCGGCGAGCTTGCGAGTGGGATCCATAGTCGCGACGGCACGTCGGGTGACGCCCGCGGCTCCCGACTCGACCTCGAACAGTCCGTCAGATGTCACCACGACAAGAGTGTCCGCAGGCAACCCGTCGAGCACGTAATGCGCTGTGCCGGACAGTGTTCCGCCTTCGGAATGCACGCCCGGCTCATCCCAGCCGCCGGTGCCCGCCCAGCACACCGCGATCGTGCGGGCGCCTTCGGCAACCTCGGGCAGCAGCCGCGCACACGCCGCACTGTCACCGGACAACAGCACCGCCTGCGCACCGAGCACGGCCGAACCCAGCATCGGCACCCCGGCCAGCGTGCGCCCCAATTCGGTTACCACCAATAGGGATTCGACCAGGCTGGCGCCGAATCCGCCGTATTCCTCCGGAATCGCCAGCGCCGCGACACCGACCTGCTCGCACAGCAGCCGCCACAGCCTCGCGTCATAGCCGAGTTCGGTATCCATTGCCGCGCGCACGGCGGCTGATCCGGCGTGCTTGGCGAGCAGCGCCCGGACCGAGGCGATGAACTCCTGATGCTCGGTGCTCGGCCCACCCGTCGCCCGACCACCACCCCCCATCGAATCGCTACGCGATGCAGTCATTTCATACCTCGCAAGGCTCGATCCCGAACAGCCTCGTCGCGAAGTGCGCGGGAAATCCGGGAACGATGCAGATCCGGTGTACCCCAGGCCGACCGCAGCGCGGTCACCCTGGTCAACCACAGCGACAGGTCGTACTCGGCGGTGTAGCCGATCGCGCCGTGCACCTGCAGCGCCGCGCGCGCTGCCCGATAGGCCGCATCGCCGCAGGCGATCACCGCAGCCGAAACGTCGCGCCCGCGCGTGGTTTCACCCATCGTCAATGCCGCCCGATAGAGCAGCGGCTCGGCCAGATCCAGCCCGATCAGCACATCGGCCAACTTCTGCTTGACGGCCTGGAATTCGCCGATCGGTTTACCGAACTGCTTGCGCTGCTTGGCATATTCGGTCGCCGCGGCCAGCAATGCTCGACCCGCACCGAGCAACTGCGCCGCATTGGCCAGCGCGCCGGAGTCGAAGGCCGCCCCAACCGCATCGAGTACCTGCTCACCTTCGGCGACAACGGCATCGGATTCGATGACGAACAGTCGCCGCGCCGGATCGACCGATCGCACCAGACCCGCGCGATGTCCGGTGCGGAGCTGATTACCGTCGGCGATGAGCACGACGTCGGCGGTATCGGCATCCAACGCGACCGTGCCGTGTTCGGCCGAGGTGAATGCCAGCGTGCCGAGCGCCGCGCCGTCCGCGAACTCGGGCAGCCAGCGCGCGGCCGGTGCGGTATCCGGAAGGGCTTGCAGCAGTACCGGTATCGCGGCCGCCGTCTCGACCAGCGGGCCGGGCGCGGCGGCGCGGCCGATCTCCTGGAATGCGACGACGAGATCGATCGGCTCCGCACCGACACCGCCGTGCTGCTCCTCGACGGCAAGACCGAGCGCACCCGCACCGGCCAGCTGCCGAATGAGCGCGCGTCCGGGCCGGGGATCGCCCGCGGCCCAGCTGCGCACCGCGGCTGGTGTCCGTCCGGCGTCGAGCAGCTTGCGCAGGCTGGTGCCGAAGTCGAGTTGTTCCGGGCTGAGCGCGAATCTCATCGGCTGCTCCCTCTCGGTAGTCCGAGCAGCCGCTCGGCGATGATATTGCGCTGAATCTCATTGGTGCCGGCGTAGATCGGGCCGGACAGCGAGAACAGATAGCCGTCGGTCCAGGATCCGGACCGCTCGGCCGCACTGCCGAGCACCTCCAGCGCGGTCTCGTGCATGGCGATATCCAATTCGGACCAGAACACCTTGGTGATCGAGGATTCCGCGCCCAGCTTGCCGCCCTCGTTCAACCGGGTGACCGTGCCGAAGGTGTGCAGCCGATAGGCCTCGCTGCCGATCCAGGCGTCCACCACCGCATCGCGCTGCGCGGTATTGGTGCGGTCGCCGGTGTCGAGCCAGAGATCGATGAGCCGCTGCGCGGTGGCGCTGAAGCGGCCAGGGGACCGCAGCGACAGTCCGCGCTCATTGCTCGACGTACTCATCGCCACCCGCCAGCCGTCGCCGGGCTCGCCGATCACATCGCGATCTGGCACGAAGACATCGTCGAGGAAGATCTCCGCGAAGCCGGGTTCCCCGTCCAACTGCGGAATCGGCCGCACCGAAACACCATCCGCGGACAGCGGGAACATCACATAGGTGAGTCCGCGATGCCGCCCCCGGCGGCTGCGGTCAGGCCCGGAGGCGGCAGCCTGCGTAACCACGGAGGGCTCCGCATCCGCCGCATCGGACTCGGCCTCGGGATCGCTGCGGAACAGTCCGAAGGCCCAGTCCGCGAATGTTGCTCGCGAACTCCACGTCTTCTGACCGCTCAATAGCCAGCCGCCGGTGGTGCGTCGCGCGGTCGAGCGGATACCGGCCAGATCGCTGCCCGCCTCCGGCTCGGACCAGGCCTGCGCCCAGATATCGTCACCGCGTGCCATCCGCGGCATGATCCGTTCCAACTGCTCCGGCGAGCCGTGCTCGAAAAGTGTCGGCGCCAGCAGGAATATTCCGTTCTGGCTGACCCGCCCCGGTGCACCGGCGGCGTAGTACTCCTGCTCGAACAGCACCCACTCCAGCAGCGAGGCATTGCGGCCGCCGTACTCCTGCGGCCAGGCGACGACCGACAGCCGTGCCTCGGCCAGCGTGCGCTCCCATTCGCGATGCGCCTCGAACCCGGCCTTGGTATCCATCGAAGGCAGCGGCTTCGCGGGTTTGGCGGCGGCGAGGAATTCGCGGACTTCCCGCTGGAATTCCTGCGTCGCCTGATCGAGATCCAGATCCACTACGTTGTCCCGTTCTGCTCGGACGTCGAGGCCGTCGTCGCGTTGGCCTTCATCGACTTGGCGTTCATACCGCCGAGCGAATCCGCGCCGACCTCGGCATTGTGCGCATGTGCGAAGTGATGCAGGCCGAATACCGAATCCATGCCCGCCCGCATGCCCATCAGATCCTCGGCCTGGTTGACCGCCTTCTTGGTCAGCGCGAGCCCGAATTGCGGCATGGTGGCGATCTTTTCGGCCAGGTCGAGGGTTTCGGTCTCGAGCTGCTCGCGCGGCACGACGCGATTGACCATGCCCCACTGCTTGGCCTGCGCCGCATCGAAGCGGTCACCGGTGAACAGGAACTCCTTGGCCGCGCGCGGACCCATCACCCACGGATGGGCGAAGTACTCCACACCCGGAATGCCCATGCGCACAACGGGATCGGAGAAGAAGGCGTCATCGGAAGCGATGATCAGATCGCAGACCCAGGCCAGCATGAGCCCGCCCGCGATGCAGGCGCCCTGCACCATGGCTATGGTCGGCTTCGGAATTTCCCGCCAGCGTCGGCACATGCCGAGGTACACCTCGAGCTCGCGCGCGAAACGCTGGTCACCGCCGACCTTGTCGACGTGATCCCACCAGAGCGCGGCCTTGTTCTGGTAGCGCACATGGTGATCACGGCCGGGCGTGCCGATATCGTGCCCGGCGCTGAAGTGTTTTCCGTTGCCCGCCAGGACGATTACGCCGACCTCGGGATCCTCGACCGCGCGCTCGAAGGCGGCGTCGAGAGCGTAGGTCATCACCGAGTTCTGCGCATTGCGGTAGTCGGGCCGGTTGAGCGTCACGATGGCGACCCGCCCGCGCCGTTCGTACGTGACGACGTCCGGCTCATAGGGGATCTCGGACATTACGACTTCTCCTCACGTAGTTCACGTTTCAGCACCTTCCCGGCCGCGCTATAGGGCAATTGGTCCCGGAATTCGATGAACCGCGGCACCTTGAAATTCGCCAGCACCGTGCTCGCATGTGCGCGGACCTGCTCCTCGGTGAGTCCCGCGCCGGGCTTGCGCACCACAAATGCCTTGCCCACCTCGCCCATTCGGGTATCCGGGACTCCGATGACCGCGGATTCGGCCACCCCGTCGAGCCGGGCCAGCGCCTGTTCCACCTCCGCCGGATACACATTGAATCCGCCGGAGATGTACATATCCTTGAGTCGATCGGTGATCTTCAGATAGCCGCGCTCGTCGATCGTGCCGATATCGCCGGTGTGCAGCCAGCCCTCGGTATCGATGGTTTCCGCGGTGCTTTCCGGATCGTCGAGGTAGCCGAGCATGACATTCGGGCCGCGCAGCAGTACCTCACCTTCCGGACTCAGCCGCAGCTCGAAATCGGCGATCGGCCGACCGCAGGTGCCCGCGATGGTCGCGGCATCGTCGTCCGCGCGACATATGGTGCCGAATCCGGCGGCCTCGGACAGCCCGTAGCCGGTGATGACCACATCGAAGTCGAGTTCCGAACGCATGCGCTCGACCAGCACCACCGGTACGGTCGCGGCGCCGGTGACGGCGACCCGCAGGGTGCTCAGGTCGAAATTGTCCCGGTCCGGGAAGTCCAGGATCGTCTGGTAGATGGTCGGCGGTCCGGGCAATACCGTGATCTTCTCTTCGCCGACCAGTCGCATGGTCACCGGCACATCGAAGGTCGCCTGCGGAATGATCGTCGCGCCGGTCACCAGGCACGCGAGAATGCCTGCCTTGTAACCGAAGTTGTGGAAGAACGGGCTGACCACCAGATAGCGATCGGAGCTGTCGAGGGTGGAGCATTCGGCCCAGGCCCGCACCACCGCCAGCGCCTGCCGATGCGCGACCAATGTGCCCTTGCTGCGTCCGGTGGTGCCGGAGGTGAACAGGATGTCGGAAATGTCCTCGGGGTCGACATCTTCGGCACGCTTCACGGCATCGGCCGGCGTGACGGATTCGGCAACTTCGGCCAGCTGCGACCAGCTCAGCGCGGTGGGATCGTCGGTATCCGACTCGACCGGAATGACCACCACTGTATCGATGTGCAATTCCGGTGCTGCGGCACGCAATTCGGCCAACCGATCCCTTCCGAGGAAGGTCCCGGCAATGAACAGCGCCTTGGCCTCGACCCGCTCCAGCACATCGGCGGCCTCGTCCGCGACGTAGCGGGTATTCAACGGCACCAAGGCCGCGCCCGCGTAGTGCGCGGCCAGGGCGGCGATCACCCAGTGGTAGGTATTCGGCGCCCACATGGCGACCCGATCTCCCGGCTGCACGCCACGGGCGATCAGCGCCCGCGCCACCTCCTGCACCGCCGCCAGCAACTGCGCCCAGTCCAGCCGTACGTCGCCGTCGCCGAGGGCGGGCGCGGTGCCGAAGGTGCGCGCGGCATCGTGCAGTGCCATGGGTGTCGTTTGTGCAGGGGTTGTCACGGGTGTCCTCACCGTCGGCGGGGTCTTTTGCTGCCTTTGCTCGATAAAAGCGGTCCGGCTCTAACAAAGCAAGTGCTTGGTAGGTTATCCTACCGGCGTGGTTGCTATCCAGACCTCAGATTCCGACACTGCGGCACAGGACGCGCGGTTTTCCGCAGAAGTGCGCGAGTGGTTGGCCGAGAACCTCGACGGCGAGTTCCGTGCGCTGCGCGGACTCGGCGGGCCCGGCCGCGAACACGAGGCCTTCGAAGAACGCCTCGCCTGGGACCGGCATCTGGCCGCCGCAGGCTGGACCTGCCTCGGCTGGCCCAAGGAGTGGGGCGGGCGCGAGGCCTCGGTGCGCCAGCAGGTGATCTTCCATGAGGAATACGCCAAGGCGAACGCGCCCGCGCGGGTTTCCCATGTCGGTGAGGAACTGCTCGGTCCGACGGTATTGGCCTTCGGCACCCAGGCGCAGAAGCAGCGGTTCCTGCCGGGCGTCCGGAATGTGACCGAGCTGTGGTGCCAGGGCTACTCCGAACCCGGCGCGGGCTCGGACCTGGCGGCCATCACCACCAGCGCCCAGCTCGACGGCGACGAATGGTCGATCAACGGCCAGAAGATCTGGACGTCGCTGGCCCATGTGGCCGACTGGTGCTTCGTCGTCGCACGCACGGAAAAGGGTTCGACCCGGCACAAGGGCCTTTCCTACCTGCTGGTTCCGATGCATCAGCCCGGTATCGAGGTCCGCCCGATCATCCAGCTGACCGGCACCTCGGAATTCAACGAGGTCTTCTTCGATGACGCCCGCACCGCCGCGGACCTGGTCGTCGGCGAACCCGGTGACGGGTGGCGCATCGCCATGGGCACGCTCACCTTCGAGCGCGGCATCTCCACCCTCGGCCAGCAGATCCGATTCGCTCGCGAACTGGCCGATATCGAGGCATTGGCCCGCCGCACCGGCGCGGCCGAGGACCCGTTGATCGCCGACCGCATCGATAGGGCATGGGTCGGCCTGCGCGTGCTGCGCGCGCACGCGCTGCGCACCATGCAGGACAGCACCGCCGACGACGGCGGCCAGGCCTCGGTATCGAAGCTGCTGTGGGCCAACTGGCATCGCGGCCTCGGCGAATTGGCCATGGCCGTGCTCGGCCCCGCCGGGCTGGTGGCCGATGAGCACGATCTCAACGAATGGCAGCGGCTGTATCTGTTCACCCGCGCCGACACGATCTACGGAGGTTCGAACGAAGTGCAGCGCAATATCATCTCCGAGCGCGTGCTCGGACTGCCGCGGGAGGCTCGATGAATACTGCATCGCATAGCGATTCCACGGGGGGTGGTGGTCGGGTGACGGGTGGGCACGGACCGCTTTCCATTGCGCCGCAGCCCATTCCGGGGCACGGTCTGCTGACCGGACGCAATGCCGTGATCACCGCCGCGGCGGGCACCGGCATCGGCTCCGCGACCGCGCGCAGGTTGCTCGCCGAGGGCGCCGATGTCGTCGTATCCGACTGGCACGAGCGGCGTCTCGCCGAAACCGAGGTCGAGCTCAAGGCCGAATTCCCGGAGCGCCGGGTCGCCTCGATCGTGTGCGATGTGCAGAGCAGCGAACAGGTCAACGAGTTGATTCGCGGTGCCGCGACGGCATTGGGACGCATCGACATCATGGTCAACAATGCCGGACTCGGCGGCGAGACACCGGTCGTCGATATGACCGACGAGCAGTGGGACCGAGTCCTGGACATCACCCTCAACGGCACCTTCCGCTGCACCCGTGCCGCCCTCGGCTACTTCCGCGATGCGGGCCACGGCGGTGTCATCGTCAATAACGCCAGCGTGCTCGGCTGGCGCGCGCAATACGGCCAGGCGCACTACGCCGCCGCCAAGGCCGGCGTCATGGCCCTGACCCGCTGCAGCGCCGTCGAGGCCGCCGAACTCGGCGTCCGCATCAATGCCGTCGCCCCGAGCATCGCCAGGCACGCCTTCCTCGACAAGGTCAGCTCGACCGAACTCCTCGACCGCCTCTCCGAACGCGAAGCCTTCGGCCGCGCGGCGGAACCCTGGGAAGTCGCTGCCACCATCGCCATGCTCGCTAGCGACTACACCTCATACCTCACCGGCGAAGTGGTATCGGTCAGTAGCCAGCGCGCCTGATCGACGCAACCACATGCGCGTGACTCGACCGTCGGGCGCGCCACGAGTGCTGAACGTCCCGCTATCAGCGACCACGACGGAGCGAGTCTTACGAGCGAACACGCCGCGCCGAAGGCGCGGCCATCAAACACTGCCTGATCAGGTAAAAAGGCGGGGACGCGGGCCGTATACCTGTGCAATGCTGGGAGTGGTCGAATCCCGCACTCCCCTAAGGGGCGATGGCTATGGGGCAGGATCGCCCACCGGCCCGCGAACAACTGGAACTCGAATTGGTGCGCGAAGTCGTGCTGGCCAGGCGACGTCTGGACAGCATGGTGCTCGCGGCGCTCACCCTCGGTGCCGAACTCATGGACCACACGTCCGAGCGCGCGACCGCGACCCGGACCGCCCAGATTCTCGAGCAGTACGCGATCGATGAATCCGAGGTCGCCCGTGATCCGCGGGGTGCGTTGCGCGCCGATATGACACGCGACTACGAACGCGCCTGCCGCGTCGGGCTCAGTGCCGCATCGCTCGGATCCGAACAGGACCGCAGACGGCGGCGGCAGACGGCACTGCTGTGTGAGGTGCGAGCGGATCTGCTCGACGTCATTCGCAAATGCCGCAAATTCCGCTTCGATCGCGTGGCATTCGCCGACGAGATCGCCCAAGGTCTGTGCGCCGCTACGGACAAGCTGGTGGTCGGTGCGGATATGGATACCTATCGTGCCTGGCAGCGCGGCATGATCCTCAAACTCATCGAGGAGCCGGTCCCATTCGGTCCACCGCGCGTCATGGCCACTGTCGACGCAGGCCCGGATCGCAGCCCGCTGACCGTCGAATGGGACAGCTGTGAGCGCAGACTCGCGCTGGTCGCCCGGATGGCGCGCGCGGGCGTCTCACCGGTCGTGATCTGCGACCGACTCCTTGCCGACCTGTCGGTGTCGTCACCACTGCGCTATTCGATGCGCTGACCAATCGAGGCACGCGGCTGGCCCAAGCAAATGCTTGGTTGTATTATGAGCCGTGTGACCGCACCAGACGCCTCGAAATCAGCTCGGCGCAATGAATTGCTCGCACTCGCGGCCCAACTGTTCGCCGAGCGTGGGCTGCGTGCGACCACCGTGCGGGATATCGCCGATGCGGCCGGAATTCTATCGGGGAGCCTCTATCACCACTTCGATTCCAAGGAGTCGATGGTCGACGAGATTCTGCGCGGCTTCCTCGACGATCTGTTCGGGCGGTACCGGGAGATCGTGGCCTCCGGGCTCAGTTCGCGAGATACCTTGGAAGCCTTGGTGATCGCGTCCTACGAATCCTTCGACCGCTCACACGCCGCGGTGGCGATCTACCAGGCCGAGGCCAAGCGGTTGCGCGATTCGGAGCGGTTCACCTATATCGCGGACTACAACCGCGAATTCCGCGAGCTGTGGCACCGGGTGTTGATCAATGGCGTCGAGGACGGCAGCTTCCGGCCGGAACTCGACGTCGAATTGGCCTACCGGTTCCTCCGGGACACGGTTTGGGTTGCGGTGCGGTGGTACGAGCCCGGCGGCTCGATCACCGTCGAGAACCTCGCCAAGCAGTACCTGACCATCGTGCTGGACGGCCTGACCGTGCCGTAGTCGATTTCGGCGGTCGCGTGGCCCAGCGTGGGCTACGCGAGCTACCGCCTCCAGGCCCGTCGCTCCCGCCGGGCAACACCAAGTAGGAGTTCTCCATGTCAGCACCATCCGCTCGCCGCCCGTACACCCCGCTGCGGGACGCCTATGTGATCGACGCGGTGCGTACGCCGGTCGGCAAGCGCAATGGCGCGCTGGCCGCGGTGCATCCGGCCGATCTCGGCGCGGCCGCATTGCGTGGGCTGCTGGATCGCAACCCTGTTGATCCGGCGGTGGTCGACGATGTGATCGTCGGCTGCGTCGACAATATCGGTCCGCAGGCCGGCAATATCGGTCGCACGATGTGGCTGGCCGCCGGTTATCCGGAGGAAGTTCCTGGTGTCACCGTCGACCGGCAGTGCGGATCTTCCCAGCAGGCCATCAATTTCGGCGCGCAGGCGATCATGAGCGGCACGGCTGAGGTGATCGTCGCGGGTGGTGTGCAGAATATGAGCGCTATTCCGATCTCGGCGGCCATGTTGGCGGGCAAGGAATATGGTTTCGACGCACCGTTCGTCGGGGCGCAGGGCTGGGACCATCGCTATGGCACCGCGGAAGTTTCGCAGTTCAACGGTGCCCAGATGATCGCCGACAAGTGGAATATCAGCCGAGAAGAGATGGAGCGCTGGGCATTGCGCAGCCATGAGCGCGCCCGCGATGCCATCAAGAACGGCCGCTTCGACGGCGAAATCGTGCCCGTCGGTGATTTCTGGATCGACCAGGGACCGCGCGAGACCTCGCTCGAGAAGATGGCGTCGCTGCCGGTGCTCGCCGAGGGCAGCACACTGACCGCCGCGGTCGCCAGCCAGATCTCCGACGGCGCGAGCGCGACCCTGCTCGCCTCCGAATGGGCCGTCGCGGAATACGGACTGCGCCCGCGCGCCCGCATCCACCATGTGAGCGCCCGTGGCGCCGACCCGATCATGATGCTCACCGGCCCGATTCCGGCCACCAAGTGGGCGTTGGAGAAGACCGGTCTGACCATCGAGGATATCGATGTCGTCGAGATCAACGAGGCCTTCGCCCCGGTCGTGCTCGCGTGGCTGCGCGAGACCGGCGCCGATCCGGAGAAGGTGAACGCCAACGGCGGCGCGATCGCCCTCGGCCACCCGCTCGGCGCCACCGGCGCAAAGCTTTTCGCCACCCTGCTCAATGAGCTGGAACGCCGCAACGGCCGCTACGGCCTGCTCACCATCTGCGAGGGCGGTGGCACCGCCAACGCGACCATCATCGAACGCCTCAGCTGAGCGTGATGGATGTCTTAGCTGAGAGCCCTTCGTCAACTCCGGCTGAGTAACCAAAGGCCGCCCCTTGGAAGCGATTCCAAGGGGCGGCCTTTCGGTGCACGAGCCTGCGGCCTTCCGATTTGTGCGCCGGTTCGATCAGGTCGCGTTCGGCGCTGTCTTGTGATCCGCAGTCAGCGCGGCGATGGTGTCGATCCGCGTGACGGCATCGGCAACGATGCGGTCGATGAGTTCCTTGCAGGTGGGCAGGTCGTCGATGATTCCGGTGACCTGGCCCGCGGCGAGCACACCCGCGTGGGTATTGCCCTCGACGAGTCCGGCGCGCAGCAGCATCGGGGTATTGGCGGCCATCACTACCTGAGACCAGCTGAGGTCCTTGGCTTTTCGCATGGCCAGACCGTCACGGACCATGGTCGACCACTTCATGCCGGTCATGCCCTTGAACTTCGCCGCATTGGAGACCGCGGCGGCCAACCCCCGCCAGCGCCCCGAATGTTCCAGGCGATCAACGAGTTCGGTATTCAGCACCCGGTGCGGCATACCGTCGACCTTGAGCGAGACTACGGTGTCCTGCAGCTGTCGCTTCAGGTATTCCTGCTTGACCGCGTCGGGTACGGTGCTCTCCTTGGTCAGCAGGAAACGCGTACCCATCGCGACACCCGCGGCGCCGTAGGCCAATGCGGCCGCCAGACCACGTCCGTCGAAGAATCCGCCCGCCGCGACAACCGGAATATCGACCGCATCCAGCACCGACGGTAATAAGAGCGTGGTCGCGACCGGGCCGGTATGTCCACCGCCCTCGCCGCCCTGCACGATCACCGCATCGGCGCCCCAGGACGCGACCTTCACCGCGTGCTTGGCCGCGCCGATCGACGGAATCACCACCACACCGGCATCTTTCAGCTTGGCGATGAGTTCCTGCTTCGGTGCCAACGCGAATGACGCGACGGCCACCTTCTCCCGGATCAACAGATCGATCCGCTCGGGCGCATCCGTGGCGTCGGCGCGCATATTCACGCCGAACGGCTTGTCGGTATGCGCCTTGGTCTTCGCGATCGCGGCTTCCAATTCGGCGAATGTCATGGTCGCCGAGGCCAGAATCCCGAGCCCACCCGCCTCGGCCGTCGCCGCCACCAGGCTCGGCCCGGCCACCCAACCCATGCCGGTCTGCACGATCGGATGTTCGATGCCGACCAATTCGGTCAGCGGTGTCCGCAGCGAACTCATGACGGCACCTCCGATTCTCGAACCTTCTTGGGATCGAGCACATCCCGGATCAACCGCAGCTCTTCCGCGGTCGGCAGCCGGGTCTGGCCCGGTTCGGCCAGTCCGGCGATCTCGAACGAGGTGTTCTCCGCGACCTCGTCGGCGCTGACGCCCGGATGCAGACTGCGCGC
Organism: Nocardia sp. CA-120079; assembly: GCF_050955745.1. Lineage (NCBI taxonomy): Bacteria > Bacillati > Actinomycetota > Actinomycetes > Mycobacteriales > Nocardiaceae > Nocardia > Nocardia sp. CA-120079. Next base: position 9,125,896 of record NZ_CP192088.1, on the reverse strand, counting down.
CCGCATCGTATGGTCGGGTCCCTCGAAATCGAAGACGCCGAGATTGGTGACGACCCGGTGCAGGTGATGGAACCGATACGCCGGATTGGCCGGATCGACCTTGTCATAGCCGACGCCCGAGACGATATCGACCTGATCCACGAACACCCTGCGGGTATGCCGCGAAACCCAGTAGCTGGTCGGATGATTTATGGTGTTGCCCGGCGCGCCGCGGGAACCGAACATCTGCCGGGTCGGCTGCTGCAACGGACCGAATGCCGACAGATTCTGATTCCCGAACCGATCGAGCTGATTGGCCCCCATCACCACATGGCGCCGCCCGGAGGCGACCACATCGAACACCTTGCGGAACGGAATCCATCCCTCGATCGGCGCTTTACCGCCCAGCGGGGGAGTGTCGGCGAAGAACAGCGCCTCGCCGTCGGAGAGCAGCAGATCCGGTTCGGTGGTCAACTTGGCCAGCCGCGCGCCGATGATCGTCATCGGCGACATCGGCGAGGCCATGATTTCCCCTGCGCCGCTGAAGATCTCGGCACAGGCGATGGCGCAGATCTCGGCCCTGGTGACCGTTTCTGTAGTAGGCCCGCCCGGCACCTGGCCACCACCCCGCACGGAATCGCTTCGCGATGCTGTCATTTCTGCGCCTCCTGTGCGAACTCGCGAACGGCGGCCTGATATTCGTCCTCGGAGACCGCCAGATACTTGTCGACGAACTGCTGCCAGGACTCCGGCGTCTTGGCCGAGTCCACATAGTGCTTCTGGAACTTCTCGTCCCGGCCGTAGCTATCGGCGGCCAGGGTGAAGTGCGCGCCGCCGGGCGCCTCGACCACACCGTCCACCAGCATCCGATTTATCAATAACGACTGCAGCGGAACAGCTTTCACCAGTTCCTCGGTCTCCACCACCTGCTCCACCGACACGTACCGGCGTTCGGCGGCCAGGCAGTACAGGTCGTCGAAGTACGGATCGACACCGGTGTAGGCGGCATTGCCGTGCTTATCGCCGATATTCAAATGCACGAGCGCCGCATCGAGATTCAGCGCGGGCATCGCGATCAGCGTCTCGGTTCGTCCGTCGCCATCCGGATACGGTGATGCGACGGTCTTCAGCTCGCCATCCCAGAAATTCACGACATCGGATCCGAGACCGGCGCGGATCGGCAGGAACGGCAGTCGCGCGGCCGCCGCCTCCAGCCCGCATTTCAACATGCCCTCGTCCATCTCCCGCGCCACCAGCGCGCCGGACGTCCGCGCCTTGGCGAACCACGGATCGTAGAACGGCGGCGAATCCAGCGAGACGAAGCCGTAGTACGCCTTGCGCACCTTGCCTGCCGAACACAGCAGACCGAGATCGGGGCCGCCGTAGCTGACCACGGTCAGATCGGTGATATCCGAGCGCAGGATGGCCCGCACCAGCGCCATCGGCTTGCGCCGCGAGCCCCAGCCGCCGATGCCGATGGTCATACCGCTGCGCAGTTCGCCGACGACCTCGTCGAGCGACATTCGCTTGTCCCGCATCAGTTTTCCTTGCTCTCTTCCTTGCGTGCGGCCAGATCGTCGTCGAACCGCGCGCGGATCTCATCCGCGACACCGGCGAGATTCAGTTCGAAGGTGAAGCCCTGTTCGTAGCGGTAGCTACGGTGCACGTCCTGCACATCGATGCCATTGAGCGCCCGCTTGGCCGCCCGGATGACCCGGCTGTCCTTGGTCGCGATGTTCTTGGCGACCTCAAGTGCGGCGGCATCGAGTTCGGCGCGCGGGACCACCTGGTACACCGAGCCGAAGTGCTGCAACTGCTGTGCGGTGATGGTGCTCGCGGTATAGAACAGCGCTCGCATCAGATGCTGCGGCACCAGCCGGGACAGATGCGTGGCCGCACCGAGTGCACCGCGGTCGACCTCGGGCAGCCCGAAAGTGGCGTCATCCGAAGCGATGACGACATCGGCATTGCCGACCAGGCCGATGCCGCCGCCGAGGCAGAAGCCCTGCACCGCCGCGATCACCGGCACCGGGCAGTCGTAGACCGCCGCGAACGCCTCGAAACAGCCGTGATTCGCGTCGATCAGCGCCTGATGACCGGGGGTGCGCTGCATTTCCTTGATATCGACACCGGCATTGAAGCCGCGGTTCTCGGCGCGCAAGACCACCACTTTGGTTTCCGGATCGCGCCCGGCCGCGCGGATCTCATCCGCCAGCGTGAACCAGCCGTCGGACGGTATGGCGTTGACCGGCGGGTAGTCGACCGTGACCACGGTGATGCCGGTTGATTCGGAGTGACGGTTGATCCCCATCGCAAGTCCCATCGTGTGTACGAGGTGGCAAAGCAAGCAGTTGCTTGGTAGGTTAGCACGGTGGCACTCGAAATAGACCTCACCGGCAACGTCGTCCTTGTCACCGGCGGTGTGCGCGGGGTTGGCGCGGGCGTCAGCCGGGCCTTCCTGGCTGCCGGAGCGACCGTCGTGGCCTGCGCGCGACGGCCCGGTGAAGAGCTGGTGGAGCATGAGGGCCGGGAGATCGAATACCTGCCCTGCGATGTGCGCGATGCCGATGCCGTGCAGGGTTTGGTCGACGCGATCGTCGCGCGGCACGGCCGCCTCGATCACCTGGTCAACAATGCGGGCGGCGCCCCGTTCGCCCTCGCCGCCGACGCCAGCAAGAACTTCCACAGCAAGATCGTCGAGCTGAATCTGCTCGCGCCCCTGCTGGTCTCGCAGGCCGCCAATGCGGTGATGCAGCAGCAGCCGGGCGGCGGCTCCATTGTGATGGTGTCGAGTGTGAGCGGGCATCGACCGTCGCCGGGTACCGCCGCGTACGGCGCGGCCAAGGCGGGCGTAGACAGCCTGACCTCCTCGCTCGCCGTCGAATGGGCGCCGAAGGTCAGGGTGAATTCGCTGGTCGTGGGCCCGGTTGTCACCGAACTGAGCGAATTGCACTACGGCGATCAAGACGGTATCGACGCTGTCGGCGCGACCATCCCGCTCGGTCGGATGGCCCGCCCCGAGGACATCGGCCGCTGCGCCGCCTTCCTGACCTCATCCCTGGCCGCCTTCGTCAGCGGCGCGACGCTGCTGGTGCACGGCGGCGGTGAGCGTCCGGCATTCCTCGCGGCGTCGAATGCGAAAGTCGGCGAGCAGACCGCCAAGGCCTGAACAATCGAACCTGAAAACGAAGAGGACACAACAGGTATGGACACCGAGCAGATCTGCGCGGGGCGCATTGTCATCGTCACCGGCGCCGGCCGCGGTATCGGCCGGGCGCACGCGCTCGCCTTCGCCGCCGCCGGAGCCCGCGTGGTGGTCAATGATCTCGGCTCCGCGCTGAACGGTGCGGCGACCGGTGAGACGCCCGCCGAACAGGTCGTCGCCGAGATCAAAGCACTCGGCGGCGAGGCCGTGGCCAATGGTGACGACGTCGCGGACTGGGACGGCGCCCGCAATCTCATCCGCCAGGCCGTCGACACCTTCGGCGGCCTGGACGTGCTGGTCAACAATGCCGGTTTCGTGCGCGACCGCATGTTGGTGAACCTGGGCGAGGACGAGTGGGATGCGGTGGTCCGGGTCCACCTCAAGGGCCACTTCGCGACCATGCGCCATGCGATCGAGTACTGGCGGGGCGAGTCCAAGGCGGGTCGCCCGGTCGATGCCCGCATCATCAACACCAGCTCCGGTGCGGGCCTGCAGGGCAGTGTCGGCCAGAGCAATTACGGTGCCGCCAAGGCGGGTATCGCGGGCCTGACCCTCACCGCTTCGGCCGAATTCGCACGCTACGGCGTCACTGTCAATGCCATCGCCCCTTCGGCCCGCACGCGCATGACCGAAACCGTCTTCGCCGAGATGATGACCGCACCCGAGGACGGCTTCGACACGATGGCTCCCGAGAATGTCTCGCCGATCGTGGTCTGGCTCGGCAGTTCGCAATCCGCGGCCGTCACGGGCCGGATGTTCGAGGTCGAGGGCGGCAAGGTCGCGCTCGCCGACGGCTGGCGGCACGGCACCGCCGTGGACCGCGGCGCCCGCTGGAATCCGGCCGAGCTCGGCCCGGTGGTCGCCGACCTGATCGCCAAGTCCGTTCCGCCGGAGGCGGTGTACGGCGCCTGAGCGCCGAATAGTTCCGGCAGCGCCGAAAGCTGGACGGTTGCTTCATCCGGCACAGATCGGTACGGCCGTACTATTTGTCTCTCCGGTTCGGTGGGGTCGTGTCGGCGCGTCCCTCGATTCGTGTTCTGGCGGTAGGAGTGCGCGGATGCGGTCCGCGGTGGGTTCGTCGCCGGGCGAACGGACCGACCCGGGTTCCACTGTGAGCACGTCCGATTCGCCGTTGCGTGGCATCGACATACGTACTGGTCTGCCCGTTTAGTCCAGCGCGCGTTCGGGGGATCGACGCGGAATGTGCTCGGGATTACAGCCGAACTCCCGATGGCATGATCTGGGCGTTCGACCGAGAACCGGCATGTGGCGGGTCGGGCGTGTCGAATACCCGGCGTGGCCCGAGCCACTGCGCGGATTTGGGCTGGGGTTTACTATGGGCTCCCGTTCGTTGAAGTCCCGGAACTGAAGTGTTGCGACCGGGCAAGAGATCTGCGCTATTTCGGATGAGGGGAAGGCTGGCGCATGGCCGTTGGTCGCACGTCGCGTGTGGTCGCAGTACTTGCGACTGTCGCCGGCTTTGCGCTACTCGGGGGTGTTTCGGCCGAGGCGCAGCCCGGCGGCGCCTGTGCGCAGTGTGCGGACCCGAATAATCCGACGCCGGATTCGAACGGCGATGTCTGGATGCCGCTGACGATTCCGGGCCAGTCGAGTGTCAGTTCGCCGATCGATCCGACCGACGCCGCAGCCGGTGTGAACCCCGCCGCCGGTCCCGGCTCGGCCGCCGCCGGTTCAGCCGCAGCTGGTTCAGCCGCGACGGGTCTGCTCGGCGCACTCCTCGGCGGTGGCTCGGTAGGCGTGGGCACCATCGTCGGCACCGGCTCCGCGGGCGTCGGCGCGATCATCGCCGCCGGCTCGGCCGGGGTCGCCACCGTTCTCGGGACCGGTTCCGCTGCCGTCGGCTCGGCTGCGCTCGGTACGGGCTCGGCTGCGCTCGGTGCGGGTTCGGCTGTGCTCGGAACTGGTTCCGCCGCCGTCGGTTCCGCGGCCGCCGGTACGGGCTCGGCTGTGCTCGGTGCGGGTTCGGCTGTGCTCGGAACTGGTTCCGCCGCAGTCGGTTCCGCCGGCTCGGCGCTGGCGGGTACGGGTTCAGCCGCGGTCGGTTCGGCTGGTGTCGGTTCCGCGGGCGTCGGCTCGGCCGGAACCGGTTCTGCCGCTGTGGGTTCGGCGGCCGTCGGTTCCGCTGCGGTCGGTTCGGCTTCGCCGCTGCTGCTGCTCTTGATCCCGCTGCCGACGCCGCCCGCGCCCGCGGTACCGCCCGTTCCGATCATTGTTCCGCCCGCACCGGCAGCACCGCGGATCGCGCCGGTTCCGGTGGCCGCGCCGCCCGCGCTCGCTCCTGAGCAGGCACCACCGCCTGCGCCGCCCGCCGCACCTCCCGCGCCATCGGCCAAGCCGAATTCGGACGTCCGGCACACCAGTGCAGACGACGGCCTGCCGAAGCCCAACGTACTGGGCGTCGTCGGCGGCCTGATCGCGCTCGCACTGGCCGGAACCGGTTCCGGCGCAGTGAGTTTCCAGAGCGCGTCAGCCGCACAGGCCCGCATTGACGCCGCTCGTGCCGAATTCTTCGGACCGAGGACGTAAAGGGGCTCCGATGACTGAGAGCAGGACCCAAAGCGGACTCCGGGCCTACCGCCGGGTCGCGGCGGCCGTCGACGCGGTATGCGCCGTCGCCGCGGATTCCGATGCGACCACCCTGGAGGAGGTCGTCGCCTCCATTGCCAGCGAGCGGCGCCGCGAGATCGAAATCGCCAGTGCCGAACTGGGTCCCGGTGTCTGCGGCCAGCGCCGGTTCTATCCGGACCGCGATGTCATCGTGCTCGCCACGGCGCTGCCGAGCCGCGACCACACGCTCGCACACGAATTGGGCCATATCGTCTTCGATCACGAGGGTGCGCCCGCGCCGGAGGTGACGCTGGAAGCCAGCGACGATCTGATCGCCTACATGCTCAGTCAGCGGGCGCATGAGCAGATCGTCGACGACGGCGCCGACGAACTCGCCGAATGGGAGGCCGAAACCTTCGCCGCCATGTTGATGACCCGACTCCGCGTGTTCAACAGCCGGGGCGCAGGCGTCTCGGTCCTTCGATTCGATGAGGCGCTGGGATGACCCTCTGGTTGACGGCCATGCTGGTCTGGGTTGCCGCCGGCGCGCGTGTGGGGCGCGTGCTGGTGAAGCCCGCGACGACCGCCCGGGTGGCGATCGTCGTCGCGGTCGCGGCGGTCGCACTCGCGGCCACCGTCGCGGTTCCGGAAATCGCGCTGGCGCTGGACAACCTGCGACCGCGCGGCCTGCGTTCGGGCCTGCTCTCCGACGGCGTCGTCGCCTCGGCCTGGATCCTGTTCGCGGCCGCGACCTCGGTGGTCGCCTCGGCCGCATGGCCGGTCGTCTCCCGCCGCAATCTGCGCCAGATCGCCTTGGTCATCTATGGCGTCGGTGTGCTCGCGGTGGCGGTGAATCTGTTCTGGTCCACCACCTTCGGCTGGATAGTCGTAGCACTCGGCTGTGTATTCATCGTTGTCACCGGTGTGCGCAATCTGGACTGGACAACCCTCGGTCGCGGTATCGCGATCTATACCGCGGGCACCGCGGTCGTCGCGGTGCTGGCCGCACTGCAGGTCCGCCGGGCCTCCATCGATGCGCCGCCCGCGCGGGCCGGCGAACCGGACTGGGCCTGGCCGATCTGGGCGGCGGCCGCGCTGCTCATCGCGTTCGGTGCGGTCTGGATCGTGGTGGAGTTGTGGGTGCGTGCGCGAATCCTGTTGCGGCAGATCAAGGTTTTGCACGGCATCATGGTCGGCCGGTTTCCGGAGGTGGTCGCCCACGAGCAGACCGGTACCTCGACGCAGCTCAAGGCATCCGATCAGGTCGCGCAGATCATGGACGCGCTGTATCTGCAATCCGGCGGCGGCGTCGAAATTGTCACCGCGGGCCCACCGCCGCCACTGGTATCGGCGCGTGCGGACCGAGTTGCGCAGTGGGCGCGAAACCCATTGGGTGATGTAGTAGTAGACGCACGGTGGATTGCTCCGCCCGAGGGCATTAGTCCTCGCGGTTGGGTCCAGGCAATCGCGCGCGCCTACGAAGCGGGTGCCGAAGCCGCTGCCCGAAATTGATCGTGTGCAATCAAAACCGATCAGTCCGAAGCATTCCGAGGACTCGCTCCGGGTATTCAATACGGTTGACATAGCAAGGAATCCGGCAAGGCTCTGATGGCCTGCCGGATTCCATCTGTCTACCGACGTATCCGCACAACTGATTTCGTCACAACGCGGTCACTCCAGGCGCGCGCTTTTATCGCAACCCTGCACTTGTTGCCAAGCCCATAATTCATGGGTGGCGCAAGTCGAGAAGCATCCATACCCATGACGCAGTACGGTGCGACCCTGTGGGTCGCACCGTACTGCGCTGTGGGAGAACCTATTCGGTACCGTCCGGAGGAATTTCGGGCAGACCTTCGCTTGCCCGCAATTTCTCCGCCATGGAGGTGAGGAGGTTCTGTGATTCTTCGGACAGATCGAACGCCCTACTCGACAACCGTCGCAGTCCGTAGCCCTGCAGCTGGGACAGCAACTCCAGATCGTGATCGATCTTGGCGGCATAGATGTCGTTGAAGAAGTAGTCCGGCTTGACCTTGAAGAACTTGGCCAGTGCAGCCACCGTTTCGTCCGACGGGTTGGTCCGCTGTCCCGACCGCAACTGCGAGAGGTACGGTTTCGAGATCGGATGCCCGGAGGCCGTCAGCGCAGCCGCAACCTCCGCGTTGGTGTGCGGCTTGCGCCCCGGGGGATGCACGGTTTCGAACAGCTTGTTCAGCCGCGCCGCGAAATCAGCCATTGTGAGCCGCCCAATTCCCTTCGCTGTACTAACAGTCGTTATCTCGGATACGTATCATTGATATTAGCGGCTCAGTAACTGAAAACCTACGCCTGATTCAGGATTTCCTTGAAGCTTCTAGGTACCGCTCCGGTGAAGTCACTGCGACGGTTGCGTTTGCGGGTCACGCCAACGGCTCTTGAGAAGGGGTGGTGTGCACCGGTTCTGGCCCGTCGCGAGGGTCTTCCCCGATAGGTCTACGATAGCGAAAAGATAGCTGATAGGTCATCTACGTGCCTGTGCTGGAGTTTGTGTGGCGTACGACACGTTTTGGGCTCATTGGGATGAACGTTCAACTTTGTAGCAGAATTGGTTGAAAGTGCTACAAGCGCTCGATGATGGTGCCTGTCGCCAATGCGCCACCTGCACACATGAGCACCATCGCGGTGCTGCCACCGGAACGCTCCAGTTCGTGCAAAGCCGTTGTGATGAGCCGAGATCCGGTTGAACCGACGGGATGTCCGAGGGCAATGGCGCCACCGTTTACATTCACCCGGTCCATGTCTGGTTTGTGTACAGAAGCCCATGAAAGTGCCACTGCCGCAAAGGCTTCATTGATCTCGAAAAGGTCGATGTCGCCGATATTCATTCTGGAGCGTTCGAGCAGCCGGGTGCAGGCCTGCACCGGACCGTCGAGATGGAACTCGGGCTCCGCGCCGACGAGCACCTGGCTCACGATCCGCGCGCGCGGGCGCAAACCCGCTCGCTGCGCGGCCTTTTCGTCCATCAGCAGCACGGCGGCCGCGCCATCGGAGATCTGCGAGGAGGTGCCCGCGGTGTGGATTCCGCCCTCGAGTACCGGCTTCAGCTTGGCCAGCCCCTCGGGCGAGGTCTCGCGCAGCCCCTGATCCCTTGTCACATCCAGCTTTTCGCCGGTGAGCTTGCCTTCCTTGTCGACACCGGGCGCGGTCACGGTGAGCACCTCGCGATCGAAGCGTCCCTCGGCCCAGGCCTGAGCGGCCAACCGCTGCGAGCGGACGCCGAGTTCATCGAGATCGCCGCGAGTGAAGCCGCGCCGCTTGGCAATACGCTCGGCGGCCTCGAATTGATTCGGCAGATCGATATTCCAGGAGGCCGGGCGACGCGGGCCCGCGTTCTCGCCGACGTTGGCGCCCAACGGAACTCGGCTCATCGCCTCCACGCCGCAGGCCATGCCGATATCGATGGCGCCGGTCGCGATCAGTCCGGCGATCAGATGGTTGGCCTGCTGCGCCGATCCGCACTGCGCGTCGATGGTGGTGGCGCCGACCTGCCACGGCAGTCCGGCGTGCAGCCAGGCGACGCGGGTCACGTTGTTGGACTGTTCGCCGGCCTGGGTGACGCAGCCGCCGATGACCTGTTCCACCGCTGCGGGATCCAGGTGCGCCTTCTCGAGCAGTCCGCGCTGCGCGACGCCGAGCAGTTCGGCGGCGTGCAGACCGGCGAGCCAGCCGCCGCGCTTGCCGATGGGGGTGCGAGCGGCCTCGACGATGACGGGTGTGCCCATGTCCAACCTTTCTTTCGGGACAGAAACTGAAACGTGTGTTTACGCGCAATACGGCGGAATCTGTCCTGTTCTTCCCTCATTATGCAGCCTATGCTTCAATGATTGTAGAACGTGTTTCAGTTTGTCGAAGGAGACATCTGGTGGTAGACCAGCGCAATGCCCGGCCGAACCTGCCGGATGGGTTCGATGTCACGGACCCGGACATTTATGCCGAGCGTGTTCCGGTCGAGGAGTACGCCGAACTGCGCCGTACCGCGCCGATTTGGTGGAATCCGCAGCCACCGGAAATCGGCGGCTTCCACGATGAGGGCTTCTGGGTGGTCAGCAAGCACGCGGACGTCAAGGAGGTCTCGCGCCGCAGCGATGTGTTCTCCACCTTCGAGAACACCGCCATCCCGCGCTTCAACGACGACATCACCCGCGAGCAGATCGAACTGCAGCGCTTCGTCCTGTTGAACATGGACGCGCCCCAGCACACCAAACTGCGCAAGATCATCTCGCGCGGTTTCACCCCGCGCGTGATCAATGGCCTGAAAGCAGAACTGAAGACCAGGGCCGAGGCCATCGTGAAGGAGGCGGCGGAGAACGGCGCCGGCGATTTCGTCACCCAGGTGGCCTCCGAACTGCCGCTGCAGGCGATCGCCGAGCTGATCGGCATCCCGCAGGAGGACCGCAGGAAGGTCTTCACCTGGTCCAACGATATGACCGGCTACGACGATCCGGAGAGCACGGCCGATCCGGTCGCCGCCTCCGCCGAGGTGCTCGGCTACGCCTACCAAATGGCCGCGGCGCGTAAGGAATGTCCGGCCGACGATATCGTCACCAAACTGATCGAGGCGGACGTCGACGGTGACGAGCTGACGCCGGAGGAGTTCGGCTTCTTCGTGATCATGCTCGCCGTCGCGGGCAATGAGACCACCCGCAATGCGATCACCCACGGCATGGCGGCCTTCCTGGAGCATCCGGACCAGTGGGAGCTGTTCAAGAAGGAGCGTCCGACCACCGCCGCGGACGAGATCATTCGCTGGGCCACCCCGGTCACCTCGTTCCAGCGGACCGCGCTGGAGGACACCGAACTCGGCGGCGTGCAGATCAAGAAGGGGCAGCGGGTGGTCATGCTCTACCGCTCGGCCAACTTCGACGAAGAGGTCTTCGAGCACCCGGAGAAGTTCGACATCATGCGAAAGGACAACCAGCACTTGTCCTTCGGCGGTACCGGCGCGCACTTCTGCATCGGTGCGAATCTGGCGCGGATGGAGGTCGATCTGATCTTCAACGCCATTGCCGACGCCATGCCCGATATCACCAAGCTCGGTGACCCCAAGCGGCTGCGGTCCGGCTGGCTCAACGGGGTCAAGGAATTCCAGGTCGACTACAAAGCCTCGGGCTGCCCGGTCGCGCACTGAATCGCCGGGGATCCAGGCTTGTGTCGGCAGCCTGGGTCCCCGGCCCTCGGTGACAGACAAGGGCCCCCGCACCGGTTTGCCCAATAGCCGGTGCGGGGGCCCTTGTTGTGCTGCCCCCGAGGGGAGGGGCAGCGCGCTCAGGTAATCGGCTTGGCCGTAGCCATGGCGCGGTCGACCTCCCAGAAGGCCCGCAGCGCGGCGATTTTGCCTGATTCGTCGACCTTGTAGGTGAACACGCCCTCGGCATCGATCTGGTGTCCGCCCATCTTGGTGCGGATCAGACCGGTGAAGGCGATCTCGTTACCGCAGGCGAAGGAGTCCTCGAACAGGAACTCGATCGAATCGGTCTTCGCGATCGCCATATCCCAGAAGGCCGCGATGGCCTCCTTGCCGCGATGGCCCTTGCCCTCCGGATCGAAACCGGAAGGGCCGATGGGATCTTCGACAATGCCGTCGGTTGCGAACAGATCGACCCAGGCCTGCTTGTCCCTGGCCCGCACCGCGGCCTGCGAGGCGAGCCCGGCGGTCCTTGCTGGATGTTCGGAAGTACTCATACGCGTGCCTTCGCGACGATGGGGTCCTCGATATTCTTCGCGGCGAAGCGGCGCAGCGAATCCTGCTTTGCCGCCAGCTCACCGTCGAAGCCGATGCCGTCGGCCAGCCATGGGACCACGATCGCGTCGGTCACCCCGGCATCGGCCAGATCCTGATATCCGGAGCGCCCGAACTTGTCGATGCACACCGCTTGGATTTCGAAAGGCACACTCTCCCGGCCGAATTCGGTGCGCAGTGCGCCGAGCTTGCCGATGGTGACGCACAGTTCGTCGTAGGTCATCATCGCCGAGGTCCAGCCGTCGCCGACCTTGGCGGCCCGGCGCAGTGCGGGCCCCGTGTGGCCGCCGATGTAGAACGGCACCGGTTCGCTCGGCGCCGGGCTGATCTGCAGCGGCTCGAAGTCGAAGAACTTCCCGTGGTACTCGACCATGCCGCCGTCGAGTACCAGCTTGATGACCTCGATCATCTCGTCGACCCGTGCGCCACGGTCGGCGTAGGGCACGCCGCACCATTCGAATTCCTCAGGTGCCCAGCCGATTCCAACGCCGAACCCGAACCGGTTGCCGGACAGATTGGCGACCGAGCCCACCTGGCGGGCAAGCAGCAGCGGATTGCGTGAGCCGAGCTTGAGCACGTTGGTGTAGAAGCGAATCCGGCTGGTCACCGCCGCCATGGCGGTCGCTCCGATGAGCGGGTCGACCCATGGCGTGTCCGGGCCCCAGAAGCGGCTGCCGTCGGCGGTGTAGGGATACTTCGCCGCCGCCGACTGCATATAGAACAGCGAATCCGGTAGGGCGATCGACGAAAACCCGCAGTCCTCAGCGGTTTTCGCCAATTCCGGCAGCTGCTCCAGCGGACTCAGCGCGATACCGACGGTGAACTTCAGCGGGGTCATCAGTTCGGTTGCTCCGAGCCGACCACCCACATCGAGAAGTACTGCGACCCACCGCCATACGCGTGTCCGAGCGCCTTCTTGGCATTCGCGACCTGGTAGTCCCCGGCCCGGCCCATGACCTGCTTGGCGGCCTCGGCGAATCGGATGAGTCCGGAGGCGCCGATCGGATTCGAGGAGAGCACGCCGCCGGACGGATTGACCGGCAGGGTCCCGCCGATCTCGGTCTCACCCTTATCGGTGAGCTTCCAGCCGTCGCCCTGCGGGACAAACCCCAGGTTCTCCAGCCACATCGGCTCGAACCAAGAGAACGGCACGTAGATCTCGGCGACATCGATTTCGTTGAGCGGGTCGGTGATTCCGGCGGCCTGCCACAGTGCGGCCGCCGCATCCTGTCCGGCCTGTGGATTGACCTGATCGCGTCCGGCGAAGGTGGTCGGCTCGGTGCGCATGGCGGTGCCGTGCACCCACGCGACCTTCTTGCCGGTGGCCTCGATGGCCTTCGCGGCATCCTCGTCACCGATCACCACGGCGCACGCACCGTCCGAGGACGGGCAGGTCTCGTCGAATCGGATAGGATCCCACAGCATTTGGGAGGACAGCACCTTCTCCAGCGTGATATCGGGCTGGTGCAGATGTGCCAGCGGATTCTTCGCGCCGTTGCGGCGATCCTTCACCGCCACCATCGCGCCGATATGGCCCGGCGCATTCGAGCGACGGATATAGGAACGCACGTGCGGTGCGAAGTAGCCGCCCGCGCCCGCGCCGACCGGCATGGTGAAGGGCACCGGAAACGACAACGCCCACATGGCATTCGATTCCGACTGCTTCTCCCAGGCGATCGCGAGTACGCGCTTGTGCACCCCCGCCTGCACCAGATTGGCGGCGACGATACCGGTGGAGCCGCCGACGGATCCGGCGGTGTGCACGCGCAGCAGCGGTTTTCCGGTGGCGCCCAACGCATCCGCCAGATACAGCTCGGGCATCATGACGCCCTCGAAGAAGTCCGGCGCCTTACCGACCACCACCGCATCGATATCGGCGATGGTGAGTCCGGCGTCGACGAGTGCACGATCGATCGCCTCGCGGCACATGCCCGCCATGGACACATCGGTTCGTTTCGTCACGTGATGGGTTTGTCCGGTGCCGAGCACCGCAGCGGGAAAACGCCCACCCGTCACCCGACCGCCGCCCCTCACCGAATCGCTACGCGATGCTGTGCTCATCTCGCCTCCGAATCCAAAACGGCTACCAAGTTCTGTTGCAGGGCCGGACCGCTGCTGGCATGGGCGAGCGCGCGATTCGCGGTGCCCGCGATAATCGCCTCGGCCGCGAAGCCGATGCGCTCCAGACCCGCCGCGAACATCGGATTGGCGGCGAGTGCGCCGCCCGACGGATTCACCTTGGTCTCGGGACGCAGGCCGATGGCCTCGGCGAGGATCAGCTGCTGATGACTGAACTGCGCATGTAGTTCGGCGATATCGAATCCGCTGGTATCGCCGCCGGTAACCGACTGCGCCGCAGCCGAAGTAGACGGGGAGACGGTCAGATCGCGGGCGCCGAGATTGGGGGTGTCCACCCGATGCGCCATACCGGTGATCCAGGCCGGACGCTCGCACAGTTCACGCGCCCGATCACCGACCGCGAGCACAATCGCGGCCGCGCCGTCGGTGACCGGTGCGATATCGTGCGCGCGCAGCGGATCGGCGACATACGGTGCGGCGAGCAGGTTTTCGATATCGCCGGAATCACCGGCGGCCACCGCCGCCATCTCGCGTTCGGTCCAGCGTCCCGCATCCAGTCCGGCCTGTGCCTGCAGACCCGCGATGGACCACGCATCCGGCCACAGCGGAGTGACCAGATACGGATCGAGCTGCATGGTCAGAACCTGGCGCAGCGTACCCGCCGACGACTTGCCGAAGCCGTACACCAGCGCCGTCTGCGCCTGGCCGGAGCGGAGTTTCACGAAGGCCTCGTAGAGCGCCCACGCGGCGTCCATTTCCACATGCGATTCGTTGATCGGCGGCACCGCGCCGATGGCGTCGACCGCCGAGATGAACGAGAAGGCGCGGCCCGCAAGGTAATCCGAGGACCCCGAGCACCAGAAGTCGATATCGGACTTGGTAATGCCGAGCCGGGCGTAGAGCTGCTGGAAAATGGGCACCAGCATCTCGACACCATTGGTGGTGCCGAAGGTCTCCGGCACATGCGGTGCGTGGGCGAAGCCCACAACCGCTATGCCGCTATCGTTGTTCGTCAACGTGGCCTCTCAGAGATGGTGCTTATAGGTCTCGTAGTCGGCGTCCGGCTCGCCGGTGGGTCGGAAGTGGTCCACATTGCTGAGTCCGAAGCCCCACTCCTCGCGTGGTTTCCACACCGCCTCCACCCGCATGCCCATCCGCACCTCGCTCGCGTCGCATCCGAGCACCAGGTGCAGCACAGGGATATCCGCGCCGTCGAGCAGCACATATGCCGCCACATACGGCGGCTTGATCCGCTGGCCCATGAACGGCACATTCACGATGCAGAAGGTGGTGACGATGCCGCGGTCGGGCAGTTCGACGATTTCGTCGGTCGGCCTGCCGTCGGTCGGATTGGCGCCGCGCGGGGGGAAGTACACCTTGCCCGCGGCGTCCGTGCGCCCGCCGAGCAGCTTGCCCTCGGCCAGACCGCGCAGGTAGATGGTCTCCTGTGGCGACGCGCTGTGCATGTACTGCAGGTCGACCGGGGTGATGAGCACCTCGATCGGCTCGCCGTCCGCGCTGGATTCCGCCGGTGCGGTGGACGTCTCGCCCGGTTCGAAGCAGGCGATGTCCTTGATGCTGCCGATGGTCTCCTCGGCCCAGCGCGCGACCACGCGCAGTCCGGTGTGGATGTCCTCGGGTGTGGAAACATCGACGGCGTGCAGCAGCGTGGTGTCCGCGCCGTCGAGCTTGATCAGCGCCCAGGCGAACGGGCGGTCGAACGGCTGACCGGGCAGTGGTTCGCGCACGAAGGTCCACGACTGGACGGTGCCGGTATCGGCCACATCGACGAATTCGGTCAGCGGTGCGGAGGTGACCGGATCGTATTCCGGCGGCGGCACCAATACCCGCCCGTCCGAGCCGCGCACACCGACGATCCGGCGGGCGCGCAGCTTGGCCAGGAAGGTGCCGATGGTCGGTCCGACCGATCGCGTGTAGTCGAATTGCACCCGCAGGGGTGCGCTGAGTACATCGGGTCCGGTGTTCAAATCCGACCCTCTCTCATCCGTGATTGTGCCGGATGCGGTATGCCCACCCGTCGCCCGACCACCACCCCTCACGGAGTCGCTCCGCGACGCTGTATTTTCTTCAGCCACGAAATCGAGTAGAACAGGTTCTTATTCTGGTGGCAAGAAGTTGGCTGGAAAGAGGTCTCCCATGAAGTTCGGATTGCAACTCGGGTACTGGATGGCGCAGCCGCCACAGAATGCCGGTGAGATAGTGGTCGCCGCCGAAGCGGCCGGTTTCGACGCGGTCTTCGCGGCCGAATCCTGGGGGTCGGATGCCTTCGGGCCGCTGATGTGGTGGGGCTCGTCCACGAATCGGGTGCGGTTGGGCACCTCGGTGGTGCAGTTGTCGGCGCGCACGCCCGCCGCGACGGCCATGCACGCACTGACGTTGGATCATCTCAGTGGCGGCCGGGCCATCCTCGGGCTCGGCGTTTCGGGGCCGCAGGTAGTGGAGGGCTGGTACGGCCAGCCGTTCGCTAAGCCGTTGCAACGCACCAGGGAGTACGTCGGCATCATTCGCCGCATCCTGGAGCGGCAGGCGCCGGTCACCAATGACGGGCCGCAGTACCCGCTGCCCTACACCGGACCAGGTGCCACCGGACTCGGCAAGCCGCTCAAGCCGATCGTGCATCCGCTACGAGCGGATTTGCCGATCTGGCTGGGTGCGGAGGGGCCGAAGAATGTGGCGCTGACGGCCGAGATCGCCGACGGCTGGCTGGCGATCTACTACGCGCCGCGGCTGGCCGGGATGTACAACGACTGGCTCGACGAAGGCTTCGCGAGGGCGGGCGCACGGCGTTCGCGGGCGGATTTCGAGATCGCCGCGAGCTGTCAGGTGGTGATCACCGACGATCCCAAGAGCGAGTTGGAGCGGATGCGCTGGATCATGGCGCTCTACATCGGCGGTATGGGCGCGCCTGAACTGAATTTCCATGCCCAGGTCTACCGCCGGATGGGCTATGAGCGCGAGGTCGACGAGATCGGCAGGCTGTTCCAAGCCGGGAAGAAGGCCGAGGCCGCCGCCATCGTGCCGGATGAGCTGATTCTGGATACATCGATCATCGGCGACGAGGAGCATGTGCGTAAGCAACTCGGCGTGTGGGAAGCCGCAGGCGTCACCGAGATGCTCGTGTCGGTTCCAGATATCGAGCAATTGCATCGGCTCGCACCCCTTGTACAGATGTAGAACACGTTCTAGATTCGTAGGGGTGACTGATTCACCCACCCCGTCGGCCCCGCCTCCTCACCATCCCCAGAGGGAGTCAGTAGAAATTCTCGGTCTCTGGAACATCGCGAACGCGGAACCCGATCGGCTCGCACTGGTGGATCCATCCGGCCGCGAGGTGAGCTATCGCGAATTGGCCACGCTCGCAAACCGCTACGGCACCGGACTGCGGGCGCTCGGCCTGCAGCCCGGCGACGTGCTGGTCAGCATGGTGCACAACTGCGTTGAGGCGGTCGCCGCCTACTTCGCGGCCTATCAGGCCGGGCTGTACATCGTCGCGGTGAACTGGCATCTGACCGGCCCAGAGGTCGCCTACATCCTCGGCGACAGCGAGGCCAAGGCCTTCATCGCCAGCGACCGGTTCGCCGCCGCCGCGATCGCCGCGGCGGATGAGGCCGGGCTGCCCGCCGCCGCGCGCTTCGCGGTCGGTGAGATCGAGGGCTTCAAGTCGGTGTCGTGGCTGGGTGCGGCCGATACCGGTCGCCCCGATAACCGGACCACCGGCGCGCCGATGCTCTACACCTCGGGAACCACGGGGCGGCCCAAGGGTGTTCGGCGTCCGCTCACCGGCACCGACCCCGATGTCGTACCGCCGCATTCGCCCGCCTTCTTCGGCCTGTTCGGGCTGAAGCCCTACGACGATCACGTGCACATCTGTGGTTCGCCGCTGTACCACACCGCCGTGCTGAACTTCGCGACGATCTCGATCCAGTTGGGGCACAAGGTCGTTCTGATGGATCGCTGGGACGCCGAGGAAATGCTGCGGCTCATCGACAAGCACCGGGTCACCCACAGCCATATGGTGCCGACCCAATTCCATCGCCTGCTCGCGCTGCCCGCGGATGTGCGCGCCAAATATGACGTTTCGTCGCTGCGCAGCATGGTGCACGGCGCGGCGCCGTGTCCGGCCGAGACCAAGCGACAGATGCTGGAGTGGTGGGGCCCGACGGTCACCGAGTACTACGCGGCCACCGAGGGCGGCGGCACGGTGATCAACGGGACCGAATGGCTCACGAAGCCCGGCTCGGTCGGCAAGGCCTGGCCCTGGTCGGTGATCAAGGTGCTGAGCGAGGAAGACGGATCCGAAGTTCCCACGGGCGAGACCGGTCTGGTCTACATGCGCATGGGCGCGTCCAGCTTCGAATACCACCACGCCAAGGAGAAGACCGAAGAGGCAAGGGTCGGTGACCTTTTCACGGTCGGCGATATCGGCCACCTCGACGAGGACGGCTACCTCTACCTGCACGACCGCCGCTCCGATCTGATCCTGTCCGGCGGTGTGAACATCTACCCGGCCGAGATCGAGAACGTGCTGACCACCCATCCGAAGGTCGAGGATGTCGCGGTCTTCGGTCTGCCCCATCCGGATTGGGGCCAGGAGGTCAAGGCCGTCGTCCAGCCGGTCGCCGGTGTCGAGGGCAACGAAGAACTCACCGCCGAACTGATGTCCTTCGCCGCAACCCAATTGGCCAAGTACAAGATGCCCCGCTCCATCGACTACCTCGACGAACTCCCCCGCGACCCCAACGGCAAGCTCTACAAGCGCAAACTCCGCGACCGCTACATCCCGGCATCGTAACGCCCTCGAACGCAGCGGATCTGCTGTCGCATACCGAGTGAACGTCGCGCAGAGGGTGTGCCCTCTGCGCGGCAGCCGTTGCCTCTGTGCGACGTTCACTTTCTGTGTGATGGCGTCGGGTGCCGCCTGAGTGCTCGGCTTGTCCCGTCACTTGGCCTGTTCGGCCGGTGGATGTAGCGAAACTGGTTGTCGCATATCGGGTGAGCGTTGCGCAGAGGGGTGTCCTCTGTGCGGCAGCCGTTGCCTCTGTGCGACGTTCACTTTCTGTGTGATGCGTCGGGGTGCCATCTGAGTGCTCGGTTTGTCGCTCGCTTGGCTTGTTCGGCCGGTGGATGTAGCGAAACTGGTTGTCGCATATCGGGTGAACGTCGCGCAGAGGCTGTGCCCTCTGTGCGACAGTCATTGCCTCTGCGCGACTCTTACGGGCTATGCGACAGTCATTGCCTCTGCGCGACCCTTACGGGCTGTGCGACAGCATCCGGGCACCACCTGACGTGCAGCCCCACCTGCCTGGTCGCCCGTCCTAGCCTGTTCGACCTCACCGCCCGACCTGCCCCTATGTGGTCCGACTGTGACCGGCTAGGCCATGCTCGGCCGCCGCCCGACCTGCCCATTCCCCGGACTGCCCGAACCCTGGCGGCGCAGCCTCACGCAACCGGTTCGCGCAACTCCGGCGCCAAACCGAAGAGCGGGAACAGCTTTTCGGTGTCGAGGAAGAAATTGAGTCCGGCGATCGAGTCGCCGTCCAACTCCAGCACGGTGATGGACCACGGCACCCAGACGCCCGGCTCGGTCTCGCTCGGCTTGTAGTGGCCGAATGCGGGCAACCCGTTGGCGCCTGCCAACCGGATCATGCGGGAATCGCGGCAGCCCTTGCCGTGGCCGAGCATGAACGCGGCCACATTCTCGGGGCCCGAGACCCAGAGTTCGATCGGCGGCATGGACAGTGCCACATCGGTTTTCAGCAGGGTGGTGAGGGTGTCCATATCGTAGGCCTCGAACGCCTTGACGAAATCGTCGACGAGTTTGCGCTGATCGTCATCGGTTTCGTCATAAGTATCGGTGGCCGTCGGCTGCACCTTCGACATGGTGGCCCTGGCGCGCTGTAGTGCGCTGTTCACCGAGGCGGGGGACATGGTGAGTGCCTCGGCCGTCTCGCTGGCCGAGAACCGCAGCACCTCGCGCATGATCAGGATGGCGCGCTGGGTCGCGGGCAGATGCTGACAGGCCGCGACGAACGCCAGCCGCAATGTGTCCTTGGCCGAGGCGTGCTCGGCCGGATCCGATCCGAAGGCCAGTGCATTCGGGATCGGTTCGATCCAGACGTAATCCGGTTGCGGCATCGGCAGCGGCGAATCCGGCCGCGACGGACCGGACAGATCCATCGGCCGGGCCCGGCGCTGCGGGCCGTCGAGCATATCGAGGCAGACATTGGTGGTGATCTTGTACAGCCAGGACCTCAGGCTGGCGCGACCCTCGAACGAGTCGTAGGACTTCCACGCGCGCGTGAAGGTCTCCTGCACCGCGTCCTCCGCTTCGAAGGAGGAACCGAGCATGCGATAGGCGTAGGCGCACAGTTCCCGCCGGTGTCCTTCGAAGGAATCGAGGACGTCCGGGGTGAGGCCGACGGAGTCGTTCATGGGTGTCACCCTGCCACAGCCCACCGACACATTCGAGACCTGAATTGCCACGATCGGGCGCCGCCGGACGCAGTCCGTCATTAGTCTCTTGCGCTTGGGCGAGCGAATGCGAGACCACCGCCTACCAGCGGTTTCAAGATCATCGCTGCGGTGTGGCAGATGTGTTCGGCCACACAGTGCCTGGAAGCGATGAGTTTCGCGCGCTCGATCCGTCTCTACATAGAGACCGCCGAAGCCGACGTAAGGGATCCCGCATGCCCAGCAAGATGCTCTTCATCAACCTTCCCGTCGCGGACCTGGGCCGGTCCAGAAACTTCTACGAGGCGATCGGCTGGAAGGTGAATCAGGACTTCACCGATGAGAATGCCGCGTGCATCGTCATCGACGACAACATCTGCGCCATGCTGCTGACCAAGGACTTCTATTCGAACTTCAGCAAGCGCCCGATCGCCGACACGATCGCGACCAGCGGCGGCGCTTACGCGTTATCCCTGGCCAGCGCACAGGAGGTCGACGCGCTCACCAATGCCGCCCTGGCCGCAGGCGCCACCGAGGAAATCAACGACGACCGCCGCGCCCAGGAAGCCCAGGTCGGCATGTTCGGCCGCACGTTCATCGATCCGGACGGCCACCAGTGGGAGCCCTTCTGGATGGACTACCCCGGCAACTGATCGACGCCGATGCCGGTCGAATGGTGGCCCGAGTGATCCGGGTGGGCACCACTCGACTTGCCTCGGCGCGAACGTAGTTCAGCTGCCGGTGAAGGTGGGCTTGCGCTTCTCGGCGAAGGCCTTCGGGCCCTCCTTGGCATCGGCCGAACGGAAGACCGACATGCCGAGTTTCGCCTCGATCTGGAAGGCGTCCTCTTCCGGCATGGCCTCGGTCTCCCGGATGGTGCGCAGAATCGCCTGCACCGCGAGGGGACCGTTGGCGGCGATCTGCGCGGCGAGTTCGAGCGCCTTGTCCAAGGCGGTGCCGTCCGGGACCACATGCCCGATCAGCCCGATTTCCTTGGCCTCGCCGGCGGTGATGTGCCTACCGGTCAGCAAAATGTCGGCGGCCACGGTGTAGGGAATCTGGCGGACCAGCCGCACGGCCGAGCCGCCGAGCGGAAACAGGCCCCAACGCGCCTCGGATACACCGAATTTCGCGCTTTCGGCGGCCACCCGGATATCGGTGCCCTGCAGGATTTCGGTGCCACCGGCGATGGCCGGACCCTCAACCGCCGCGATCAGCGGTTTGGTGAGTCGGCGGCCCTTGAGCAGCGCCTCCAATTTGGTCGGATCGAAGCTGCTCGCGTTGTCGCCGGGGTGCCGCGCGGTCATCGCCTTGAGGTCCATGCCCGCACAGAACGCACCGCCCGCACCGGTCAGGATCGCGACACGGATATCGGGATCGCTGTCCACCTGGTCCCAGGCGTCGCGCATGATCGCCATCATCTCGGCCGAAAGGGCATTGCGGGCCTCGGGCCGATTCATGGTGACGATGAGGACGTGATCGCGCTTCTCGACGAGGCAATCTGGCATTGGGAGATTCTCCTGACTTTCCAGGGGGCCGGGGTGAGTCGAATTCAGCCTTGTCAGAAACAGTAACACGTTCTATTTTTAGCTTTGTGAGCTACAACATAGCGGACCTAGTCGAACACGCCATCGATCTGATGCCCGACCGCGTAGCGCTGGCCGACGACGGCCGCGAGGTGACTTACGCGCAGCTGGAGGAGCGGGCCAACAAACTCGCGAACTACCTGCTGCAACAGGGTGTCCAACCGGGTGACAAGGTGGGCATCTATTCACGGAATACGGTCGAGGCCGTCGAGGCCATGGTCGCGGTCTTCAAGGCACGCGCCGTGATGATCAACGTGAACTTCCGTTACGTCGAGAACGAGTTGCAGTACATTTTCGACAATTCGGATATGGTCGCGCTGATCCACGAGCGCCGCTACAGCGACCGGGTGGCCGGGGTTCGCCCGAATACGCCCCTGCTGAAGACGGTCATCGTCGTGGACGACGATACGACCGGCACCATTGCGACCGCAGCCGATTCGGTGGAATACGAGACGGTGCTGGCCGAGTCCTCCGGTGAGCGCGACTTCGGCGAGCGCTCGCCCGATGACATCTTCATGCTCTACACCGGCGGCACCACCGGCCTGCCCAAGGGCGTCATGTGGCGGCACGAGGACTGGTGGCGCGTGCTCGGCGGCGGCATCAACTTCCTCACCGGCGAATACGTCGAGGACGAATGGCATCAGGCCAAGACCGGTGCGGGCAATCCGCAGATGGTGCGGTTCCCGATTCCGCCGATGATCCACGGCGGTTCGCAGACCGCGACCTTCCACAGCCTGTTCGACGGCGGTAAGGCCGTGATGATTCCGGAGTTCACCGGACACGGCGTGTGGCAGCACATCGACCGGCACAAGATCAACCTCATCTTCATCACCGGTGACGCCATGGCCCGGCCGATGATGGATGCGCTGGCCGAGGGCAATCCGGAAACCGGTGAGCCGTACGATCTTTCGAGCCTGTATCTGATCGCCAGCAGTGCGGCGCTGTTCTCCCCGACGCTCAAAGACCAGTTCCTGGAACGCCTGCCGAACCGGATGATCACCGACTCCATCGGGTCTTCCGAGACCGGCTTCGGCGGTCTCGCCGTTGTCGCCAAGGGCGCCAACCACACCGGCGGTCCGCGGGTGAAGATCGATGCCGCTACCCAGGTGCTCGACGACCAGGGCAATCCGGTGGCGCCGGGCTCCGGGCAGGTCGGGTTCCTCGCGCGCAGCGGCCACATTCCGGTCGGCTACTACAAGGACGAGGCCAAGACCAAGGCAACGTTCAAGGAGTTCAACGGAATTCGCTACTCCATTCCCGGCGACTACGCCCGGGTCGAGGAGGACGGCACCGTCACCATGCTCGGCCGCGGTTCGGTGAGCATCAATAGCGGCGGTGAGAAGATCTATCCGGAGGAGGTCGAGGGCGCGCTCAAGATCCACCCCGAGATCTTCGACGCGCTCGTGGTCGGTGTTCCGGACGAGCGGTGGGGACAGCGGGTGGCCGCGGTTGTGCAGTGTCGCGGCGACAAGCGACCCACCCTCGACGAACTGCGTCCGGTGCTCACCCAGGAGATCGCGTCCTACAAGCTGCCGCGCAGCGTGTGGTTCGTCGATCAGATCAAGCGCAATCCGGCGGGCAAGCCCGATTACCGTTGGGCCAAGGCGCAAACCGAGGAGCGCCCGGCCGACGAGCACATCGAGGCGAGTAGCAAGTAGACAGTAGGTTCGACCGTTAACGGCAAGGGCTGCCGCGACATCGCGGTGGCCCTTGCCGTTGCGGTATCCGAGTGGGCCGGTGCGGCAGGAGATCGAATTGGCAACGCCCTATGCGTTTTTCGCGGCAAAGGACGACGGTTTCGAGCCGTTGCCGTTTGCGGCAAGCAGCTGGTCATCAAAGATGGTAAACGGGCCCGCGATCTGCGGCCTGCTGGCCAGGGCGCTGGAACAGCAGCACTGTGCCACGGGATTCACCCCGGCCCGGCTGACCGTTGACCTGTTCCGTCCCACCCTGAGAAAACCCGTGACGGTGGTGACCGAGCTGGTACGCGAGGGTCGGCGCATCCGTGTCGCCGATGCCGCACTGATGCAGGACGGCGCGGACGTGGCTCGCGCCAGCGCGGTCTTCCTGAAGCGGTCGGTGCAGCCTCCGGGCGAGCTGTGGACGCGTGCGGAATCGCCCCGGCCGCCGCTGGTTCCGATCGCAGACGGCCCTACCACGCCGATGTGGAACAGCGACGGCACCGCCGATGGCTGGTCATCCCGGATCAGTGAGCATCAGAACAACGGACGCAAACGCATGTGGCAGGCTCCGCTTTCGGTGGTCGAGGATGAGCCCCCCTCGGCCTTCGCCGCTGCCGCGATGATCGGTGAATCGACGAGCCTCATGACCAACTGGGGTACGGCCGGAATCGGTTTTATCAATGCCGATCTGACGCTCGCGCTCGCCCGACCTGTCATCGGATTGGAGATCGGTGTGGAGGCCGACAGCCACATCAGCGCGGACGGAATCGCCGTCGGCAGCGCGACACTGTTCGACCGGTCCGGTTCCTTCGGCACCTGCGTCGTAACGGCGCTGTCCAACGCGGACCGCCAAGTCGACTTCGCCAATGGCGATCCGCTCCGGAGAGTCGGCATCCGGTAGGACGATGCCCGACGCCGCGCACCGTCCGGCGCGCATCGAATGACCGGGCAAATCCTTGTGCGGCAGGTAAATCGGTGCGCGGCGGCTGAGGCCTTCACGCTGGCGTGGCCCGGTTTCAGCGGTTGGCGAGTTCCGCGAGGCGGAATGCCAGCTTGTTCCGGACCGCCGGGATGCGAGTCGCCACCGTCATAACGGTATTGCGGACGATGCGTGCCGGGAGCGGGTGCAAGGTGGCCATCTTCGTCATGCGATCGGTGAAGGCGACGACGCCGAGAGCCACTGGGCGACGGGTGGTCTCGTAGGCGTCGAGCACGCTGTCGGGCTCGCCGCTGACGACCCGGGCCAGCAGCGGACCGAGGAAGGCCGCATCCTGGATGCCGGTGTTCATACCTTGTCCACCTGCCGGGCTGTGCACATGTGCGGCGTCGCCGGCCAGCAGCAGACGACCCGCGCGGTAGTGATCGGCGACGCGGTGGTGCACCCGGAAGCGCGAGCTCCACAGCACCTCACGTACTTTCACGGTGCCGCCGGGGCCGCGGGTGTCCAGGATGGCCTGGATATCCTCGATGGTCGGGTGCTCGGGGGCCTCGTCGACGGTCGCGACGACCCGGTACCGATTCGGATCGCTCTCGTCCGGCAGCGGCGCGACCACCGTCACGCCCTCCGGCGAAAGGTGCAGTGCCACTTCGTCACGCGCGATCGGCCAGTCCATCCGTACATCGGCGAGGACGAAGGATTCCGGGTAGGTGTCGCCGGTGAAGCCGATACCCGCCTGCTCCCGCACGACGCTGTGCATCCCGTCCGCGCCGACCACATA
Organism: Nocardia sp. CA-120079; assembly: GCF_050955745.1. Lineage (NCBI taxonomy): Bacteria > Bacillati > Actinomycetota > Actinomycetes > Mycobacteriales > Nocardiaceae > Nocardia > Nocardia sp. CA-120079. The sequence continues at coordinate 9,100,832 of NZ_CP192088.1, read as the reverse complement.
GCCCGCGCGGATCGTGCCTGCCGCGCCCGCGCCGTCGATGTATTCGACTGTGACGCCGTCATTTTCATCGAGAACCTGGGTGATCCGATAGGGCCGGTGCACATCCCCGCCCGCCTTGCGCAACCGTGCGAGCAGTACGGCCTCGGTGGTGTCCTGTGGAACCATCAGCGTGTACGGGTACTCGGTGGGCAGTCCGCCGAACGGCACTGTCGCCAGTGTGCGGTTGCCGTCCAGCACCCGGAAGGTCGGCACCACGATGCCACGGTCCACGAGTTCCTCGGCGATGCCGATTTCCCGCAGCACCTCCAAGGTCCTGGCGTGCACCACCGCGGCGCGCGAGGTGTTCGCACCCTCGGTGAGCCGGTCCAGCAGAACGAAGTCGATACCGGCGTCGGCCAGGGTGATCGCGGTGGTCAGTCCGGCCGGACCGGCCCCGACGATGACGACGGAAGTGGTCTCCGGCAGCGGGGTGGTGTTCATTGGAACTCCTAGGTCAACATCTGTAGGCCAACGCTTGTTGGCATAACCGTAGCGCTACCGGCTCGCGGAAGTCAACAGCTGTTGGCCTACACTTGTTGGCATGAACATCGACCCTGATCAACCACCTGCACGTCGCTCCGATGCCACCCGCGCGGCCATCCTGGCGGCGGCGCGCGCCCGCTTCGCCGCCGAAGGGTTTCGCAAGGCGACCATTCGCGCCATCGCCGCCGATGCCGCGATCGATCCGTCGATGGTGATGCGCTACTTCGGCAGTAAGGACGGACTCTTCGCCGCGGCCGTCGATGTGCGCCTGGACCTGCCGGATCTCGCCGCGGCCGATCCGGATGCCCTCGGGGAGTTGCTGGTTCGCCGATTCCTGGCGGTCTGGGAGGACCAGCCCGACAACAAGGTGCTGGTGATCTTGCTGCGCTCGTCCATCACCGATGAGGGGGTGAGCCAACGCTTTCGGCAGATCTTCGCCGAACAGGTGCTGCCCGCGGTGCTGCGCTTCGGCGATCCGGCCGACGCGCAGCGCCGCGGGGGTTTGATCGTCACCCAGTTGCTCGGGCTCGCGCTGTGCCGCTATGTGCTCGAGCTGGCGCCGGTGGTCGGCCTGACGCGCGAGCAGATCATCGCCGATATCGCACCGACCCTCCAGCGCTACCTGACATCGGCGCCGATCAGTCTCTAGACGTGCGCGCCACCGTCTACGTGAATTGTCGTGCCCGTGATGAATTCGCCGTCCGCGGACGCGACCATCGCGACCACACCGGCGACCATCTCGGGTGCGCCGAGCAGCGGCCCGATGGCCGGAGCCAGCTTGCTCATCAGGCCCGGATCGATATCCGGTGGCACATCGAGCAGGCTGTAGGTCATGGCCGTCTCGATGCCGCCGGGGGAGACGCAGACCGCGCGCAGATTCCGCTTGCTGTACTCCAGCGCCAGCACTCGCGTGAAGGCCTCCAGTCCGCCCTTGCTCGCCGCGTAGGCCGCGCGATACGGCGCGGCATAGGACCCGGCATTGGAGCTGATATTGACCACCACCCCGCGCCCGGACTCGAGTAGTGCGGGCAGGGCGGTGCGGGTCACCAGGAACGTTCCGGTCAGATTGGTGCCGAGGACGGTATTCCACAGCTCGGTGGTGGTCTCATGGGTATGCGACATGCGCACGATCCCAGCGGCATTCACCAGCACATCCAGGCCGCCGGCCAGCAGTCCGGGCACCGTCTGCTCGACGGCCGCTTCGTCCGCGATATCCAGCGACGCGACGGTGAGCCGGTCGCCCGAGCCCTGATCCATGGCGAGCTGAGCGGTCTTGGCGAGGCCATCGCCGGTTCTGCTCACCCCGACCACCTCCGCTCCCTCTTCGAGCAGCCGCAAGACGATGGCCCGGCCGATGCCGGAACCCGCGCCCGTCACCAGCACTCGGCGTTGCGTGAAACGCTTCATACGCTCTGCACATCCCGCGCGGCCGACAACTGCGCTATCCCGGGCAGCCGGTCGAGATCGATCGGCTCGGCAACCAGTTCGACCGGAAAGGGCCGATCTGCGGGCTGTGGCAGGCCGGGGCCGAGGATGAGGCCACCGCGGATGCCGATATGATCCATTTCCTGGATCAACGGCTCGTAGCGGGCGGGTTGTAAGTTGTTGTGCAGCACGAAATCCCGGACATCGTCGGCGGTGGTCAGGCTGCGCTGCCGCACCGGTGAGCAGACCGGGATTTTCGGATCGCGGAAGGTCATATCGTCGACGAATCCGCGCATGAAATCCGCGGCATGCTGTTGCAGCGGAGAATGGAAAGCACCCTTGTACGCGTCGAGTACGAACATTTGGCGGGTGTCCGAGGACGCCTCGATTTCGGCCAGGATCTCTTGCAGTGCCGTGAGATAACCCGAGATCACGAATGATCGGTGCACATCATCGATCGGGCCGGTGTCGACGGCCAGATGCACACCGGGGCGGCGTGCACCGTAATAGTTCGCCGGATCGTCTTCGATCGGCGTGTACATCAGACCCATTCCTTGTGCGGCAACACCTTCCGGCAATTCCGGCACGAGCCGGCGGTGATGCAGCATGCCGAACAATTCGTGCCGCTCCACGGCTCCGGCCACACAGGTGCTGATCAGCGCGCCCAGGCTCAGCCCACCGGCGGCCTCCGGCTCGAAACCGCGTGCGGCCAGGTCCTCGGCGAGACCGAGTGCGAATGCGGCCTGACGCAATGCGCCGAGGCTGTGCCGATCCTCCGGTTCGCTCGCCATTTCCGCGGCCGATTCCCGCGCGCGCAGTCGGTCGACCGATAATCCGGTCACCGCGGCGGCTTCTTCGTAGGCGAGTGCGATGGACGGGCACCGCTCGCAGAACTCATCGATGACTTCGGCGGTCAGGCTGACCTGTCCACCGAACAGAAAAGAAACCCTCATTGCATGTCCTACCCACGCCGGGGCGCACCATGGCGACACCCACTGCGTATCTGTGAATCACGTTCGACCGGAACGGAATTGGCGGCGCCGCCGTATCGAATACATCAAGCAGGCGCCCCTGTGGGCAAGAGTTTCCCCGGACCAGGCATCAGCCGCCCCCTGGGCGGTAGTACCCCTGATCGGTAGTACTACCGGCCGAGTCGTCCGAGGAATTGCAGCAGCAGCTGGTCGATTTCACACGCGTGCGTGAGATTCGGTGTGTGCGCGGCGCCCTCGATGGTGCGAAATTCCGCGGGACCACCGAGTCCCTTTGTCAGTAAATCCACGGCGTCGTGATCGAAGGCCGGATCGGAGGCACCGCGGACCAATAGCGCGGGGCAGGTGATATCGCCGATGAGATCGGAGATGTCGTCCACATTGATCAGACAGTCGGCCGCCGCGGCGATCCGTTCCCGATCACCGCTCAACCATTTGGCCAGCCACGGTTGATGATCGGACCGATCACCGCCGATGATCAAGCTCGCCACCATCTTCGCGATCACGGTCAGCGGGCCGGTACCGATCCAGGCATCGGTGACCTGGCGATAGCCGACCCGCTGCACGTCGCTGTAGGCCTGCGCCGAACAGCCGAGCAGGATCAGGCCGTCCACTCGCGGCGGGCACAGCAGGGCCATGCGCAGCGCGGTGAACCCACCCTGCCCGACACCACCGACGACCACCCGGTCGATGCCGAGGTGGTCGATGACCGACCAGGCATCGCGGGCCAGATCCCAGAAACTGTATGCGCCGTCGTCGTGTTCGGTCAGTCCGTGGCCGCGCGCATCGATCGAGATCACGCGGTATTCCGGGGCGAGTGCGGCAATCTGGTTCGCGAACATTTCGTGATCCATGAAGAAGGCGTGCCCGAGCACCACCGCGGGCCCGGATCCTCCGCTGTCGACAAAGTGCACTTTCGCGCCGGCGGAGGTTACGAAGGGCATAACCGTGCTCCTGTCAGACTGCGTCCCCCGAAATAGAGCAGCCTAACAAGAACCGGTTATACCAACGGTTTTCACCACAGCACGGGCAACTCCTCGACACCGCCGGTGAAGCTGCTGGTGCGCATCGGCACCGCGGCTGGGTCGACGGCCAAACGCAGGGTCGGGAACCGGGTCACCAATTGGGTGAATACCGTGTGCAATTCGATGCGGGCCAGTGGTGCGCCGATGCAGTGACGGGCACCGTAGCCGAAGGTCACATGGGAGCCGTCCTTTCGGGTCACCTCGACGCGGTCGGGATCGGTGAAGACCGTCGGATCATGGTTTGCCGCGGTCAGATCCAGCAGGACGAGATCACCGGTGTGCACCTCGTTTCCGTCGATCTCCATATCGGTGCGCGCATAGCGGGGCATCTGGGTGGCATCCGCCGTCCGAAGGAGTTCTTCGATCGCGGTCGGCACCAGTTCGGGGTCGTCGACCAGGGCCTGCCATTGGTCGAGGTTTTCCAGCAGCCGTTTGGCGCCGACCCCGATCTGGACCACCGTGGTCTCGTGCCCGCCGAACAACAAACCGAGGCCGAGTGTCGCGATGCCCTGATCGGACAGATCGTCTCGGGCGCACAGATGCGACAGCACATCATCGGCCTGGTCGTGCCGTTTGCGTTGGACCAATGCCATGAAGTACTCGAACAATCCGGCGACACCCTGCTGGACCTTCGCGGCGTCCTGCTGCTCGCCTAGGGCCTCGGTCCAGGCGCGGAATCGATCGCGGTCGGCGTAGGGCACACCGAGCAGTTCGCAGATGACCAATAGCGGCAGCGGCAGCGCCACGGCGGTGTGCAGGTCGGCGGGGGAGCCCTGCGCGGACATCTCGTCGAACAACCGCGTGGTGAGTTCTTCCACCCTGGGCCGCAAGTCGCGCATCCGCCGCGGCGAGAAGAACGGCACCACCAATTCGCGCAGCCGGGCCTGATCGGCGGGTTCGGTCTCGAAATTGCCGAGCGGTCCCCCGAAGAACATCGAATCCGATGCCCGCGCAGCGGTTTCCGGCGTTGGATGCGCGCGGCCTAGGCGCGGATCGGCGAATAGTGTCCGCACCTGCGCGTAGCTGGTGGCCAACCAGCCTTCATGGCCGAGCGCGGTGCGCGTCCGCTGGATGGTGTCACCCGTGACGGGGCAGCCCATGTCCACGGTCACTCCTTACGTAGTTCTCGGTTCGGACTTATTCGGGCAAGCGCACCCGCAGCAGATTTCCGCTGGCGGTGCCGACCAGGAATTCCCTTTCGGCGCTTCGGGATACGGCGATCGAGGTCATCGGCTCACCCGTCAGGACGGTGCACGTCGAGTGATCCGCCGGATTGATGCGCACGAGCCGGCCCGAGGTGGTGGCGTCGTAGAGCATGCCGTCCGGACCGATCGCGAGATCGTCGGGCAGCGGTGGCGCGCCGGGTCCGGTGGCCAGATCCGCGACGACGGTGGCGTGCGAGGGATCATCAAGCGGGATGCGCAGGATGCGGCCGTTCGGGCTGAGATACAGCGTGACGTAGAGCGCGTCGTCGTCGACCAGAATGCCGTCGGCACCGAAATGCTTTGCCCGGTCGGACCATTCGGTGTCGACGCTGCCGTCCGGCCGGATCCGGACAACGCCGGTCGAGGTGTCGGCGACGAAAAGGTTTCCCGCGGTATCGAATGCGGCGCCATTGGCCATACCCAGGCCGGAGGCGAAGATCTCGGCCCGCGGCGTCTCGGCTGTGGGATCAATGCGGACAACGCCGCCACCGGTCGAGCCGGGTAGCAGATTGGTCGGGAAGTTCCCGTACGTCACGTAGATCAACTGGTCTTGGCCGAGTTTCACCGCACCGGGATACGCGAGCGCGACCCTGGCGGTAACGCGGCCGGACGGGTCATAGCGAACCACCTCGTTGCGTCGCACCCGCGAGACCCACAGGTCACCGCGCGCGTCATAGGCCAGACCTTCGGCCCAGTCCTCATCCCGAACGACAGCGGCCGTTGCAATCGTGGCGGTGGCTGTTGCGCACGAAACCGATTCGGCCGCGGCCGAAACCGGAATCACGCCGACGAACGCGCACGCGATCGCGGTGCCGACCCCTACCGCGTTCACCATGCGACGGGCAACGAGATCAGGCCCTTGGTGACAACGTTCTCGCGCACCTGCAACTCATCCGGGTCGACCGCCAGATGCAGTGTCGGGAAGCGAGATATCAGCTGACCGAAGGCAACCCGCAATTCGATGCGAGCCAGCGGCGCACCGGTGCAGTAGTGCAGGCCGTAGCCGAACGCCAGATGCTGCCCCTGCGCCCGGGTCACGTCGAGTTGGCGCGCATTGGTGAAGATCCCCGGATCGTGGTTGGCCGAATCGACGTCCAGCAGCACCAGATCGCCCGTTCGGACGGTGACGCCGTCGATCTCCATATCGGTGCGCGCATAGCGGGCGAAGGCGGTGGAGTCGTGTACGCGCAGCAGTTCCTCGATGGCGGCGGGCACCAGCTCCGGCTGGTCGACCAACTGCTGCCACTGTGCCGGATTCCGCAGCAATTGCACGGTGCACAGGCCGATTTCGACGACAGTGGTCTCGTGCCCCGCCAGGAGCAAGCCCATGGCCAGCGTCGCGATGGCATCGTCGGCCAGGTCCGGCACCTCGCACAGCTTGGCGATCACGCCTTCGCCCGGTTCCCGGCGCAGCCGTTCGACCAGCGACTTGCAGTACAGGAACCATTCGGCCCCGGCCTGTCCCGACTTCGCGCCGTCGCTGGTGTCGAACAGCGCCTCGCTCCAGATCCGGAACTGCGCGCGATCCTCGTAGGGGACGCCGAGTAGTTCACTGATGACCAGCAGCGGCAGCGGTTCGGCGAAGGCCTTGTGCAGGTCGGCGGGCGAGCCCTTTTCGGCCATATCGTCGAGTAGCTGCGTGGTGAACGCGGCTACCCGCGGCGTGAGTTCGCGCATCCGTTTGGCCGAGAACAGTGGATTCAACAGTCCGCGCATGCGCGCGTTATCGGCGGGTTCGGTCTCGAAGTTCCCGAACGGGCGGCCGAAAAACACCGACTCCGACGACCGTGCCGCTGTCTCCGGTGTCGGATGGGAACGGCCCAGACGTACATCGGTGAACAGCTCTTTCACCTTGTGATAGCCGCAGACCTGCCAGGCCTCGTCGCCCGTCGCCGTGCGGACGCGGCTGATCGAGCTGGGTGCGGCGTCGGTTCCGGTGAAGGGGCATGCGAGTTCCGATGAGTCGGTGGTCATGGCTCACTCCTTGCTAACAAGCTCTTGTACAAGCAAGCTTAAACATAAGTGCTTGTACTATTCCACTTGAACAAGGAGGTGATGTCGTGCCCGAAAGCCCAACGCCCGCCGAGACTGCGGCGCAACCGGTCCGGCGCATGCCGCGCGCCCAGCGGCGCGAGCAGATCCTCGCGGCGGCCACCCGCGCGGTGGCCCGCAACGGATTCACCGGGACGGGCCTGCCCGATATCGCCGCCGAGGCCGGCATTACGCACGTCATCCTCTACCGGCACTTCGCCTCGAAGGCCGATCTGTACCGGGCCGTGCTGGAACGGGCCTACACCAGGCTCGGCGACGCCGTCGGCACCGAAAAGCTGGACGGCACAAGCATTTCCGCGCTGCTGCGGGCGGCCGCCGCGGATCCCGACGCCTTCCGGCTGCTGTTCCGGCACGCGGTGCGCGAGCCCGAATTCCGCGATGTCATCGATATGGTCCGCAGCTATTCGACGATGATCGCGCAGCGGTATCTCACCGATGCCGTGCCTGCGGGGCCGTGGCAGGACTGGGCCGCGCAGGTCATCCCCACCTTCATCCTGGATGCGGTGATCGCCTGGCTCGATGCCGGACAGCCGGACCTGGACGATGCCGCCGAGCGGATCAATCGCGCGGCCCGCGCGCTCATCGAGGTGGCCGGCGGCGAATTGGTCCAGAAGGATTGAGCGGCAAGGCATAACGTCATCCATGGGCGGCGACCCGAAGGAGGAACATGGATGAACTACAGGTGCCGACTCTCGCCGAATTCGTGCGGATGCGGCGGCAGCGGCCGAGCGCGGCGCATCCGGGCGGCCTGAGCCGACAGCAGTTGGCCGAGGCGATCCACTCCAGCGTCGGCTATCTCGCCAAGATCGAGCAGGGCGGTGCGTTCAATCCGAGCCCCTCGATTCTCGATGCGCTCGCCGAGGTCTTCGCACTGGATCCGGACGAGCGCATCCATCTGTATCACCTTGCGCAGCAGCGATTCAGCGGCGGTTCGCGCCGGCCCGGCCCGGTGCGGCAGCCCGTGCGCAAGACCCTCGATGCCTTGACCCCGCATCTCGCGGCGGCGCTCGACGACGGCTGGCGCGTCATCGACTGCAACGATGCCTTCGACAAGGCCTTCCCCGGTCTGCGATTGAACGGACATACGCTGCGCTGGATGTTCACCGATCCGCGGGCACGTCTGGTGATCGAGGAATGGGAGCGCGAGGCCGATCTGATGGTCGGTCGTTTTCGCGGCTACGCGGGCCGTGCCGGTGTCCGAGCCGATGTCCAGCTGCTACTGCGCGAGCTGGGCGCACAGTCCGATTTCCACCGCCTGTGGAATACCGGCCGGGTGTACATCGGCCGTCGAGACCCGACCATCCGGCTCCGAAATCGCAAGACCGGCAAGCGGTTCGAAATCCACGTCCAACGATTCCGCACCACGCTGCCCGAGCCGACCCGCCAACTTTTCGTCGGGTTGCTCGGGGACGATGCGGCCGGATAGATCTGATCAACATAGCTGCGTGAACAGCGATCGGCCCGCCGGTGGCAGGTCCGGCGGGCCGATTCGGGTGCGGCAATCCGACCCTTTCGAGCGACCTGCAAGCAGTCGCTAGCGCTCGGTCAGGCAGGAGTTTCCGCGAGCAGAGAGCCGATGGCCCGCAGGTGATCGGTGGCCCCGCCCAGTGCGAATTCATTGTGCTTCGCGGCGGTGAAGTAGTTGTGCACGATGTGGTCGCGGTCGATGCCGACGCCGCCGTGCACGTGAACCACGGTGTGCGCCACCCGGTGTCCGGCATCGGCGGCCCAGAACTTGGCCGTGTGTACGGCTTCCGCGCTGGCCAGATCCTCGGAAACCCGCCAGGCCGCCTGGGTGACCGCCAGCCGCAGCCCCTGGACGTCGATGTAGGCGTCGGCGAGGCGCTGCGCGACGGCCTGGAAGCTGCCGACCGCCTTGCCGAATTGTTCACGCTCGCGGGCATATTCGGCGACCAGCTCGAGTGCGCGCTCCAGGGTGCCCAATTGCTGTGCGCTCAGGCCGAGCCAGGCGCGGGTCAGGATCCAGTCCAGTATTTCCGCACCGGAGTCGACCGTCGCGACCAATTCGGCGGGGGTGTCATGGAATTCGACGCCGAACTCGGCGCTGAAGTCGACCACACGCTGGGCGGTCAGGTTCACCGTCGCATCGGCGGGATCCACCAGGAACAGCGCGGGAGCTCCGGAAACCGTGGCGGGGACCAGGATTCGGGCCGCACGATCGGCATAGGGCACCGTGGTCTTCGCGCCGGTGAGTCGCCAGCTGCCATCGGCCTCGTGCGCAACGGTGGTCGGTTCGGCCGGCTCCCAGTTGTGCTCCTCGGCGAGTCCGGCGGTGAGGATGATGCTGCCCGCACCCGCCTGGCGCGCCCAATCCTGTTGAGCCTGCGAGCCGAAACGCGCGAGCGCCCCCGCGCCGACCACGATCGACCACAGGTACGGGACCGCGGCGACGTGCTTGCCGAGTTCACGCAGCACGGCGCTCTGCTCGAGCGCGCCGAAATCGCCGCCGCCCACCGACTCCGGCAGTGCGGCGGCCAATACGCCGGTCTCGGCGAGCGACTGCCACAGCGGCTCGTCGAAGCGGCCCTCGGCATCGAGTTCGCGGATCCGGTCTGCGGTCACCAACTTGGCGCAGACCTCGGCGGTCAGACGGGTCAGATCGAGCTGAGCTTCGGTGGGTGTGAAATCCATGGTGTCTACCTGCTTTCTGCGGTGAGCGACGGGCCCGGAGGCGGTAGCTTGCGTGACCACGTAGGTCCCGGGGAGCACCGCGATCTGATACAGCTCAGCGCGCGGCGGCGGGTTGCTTCAGTGCGGTCATGGCGATGATGTCGCGCTGGACCTCGTTGGTGCCGCCACCGAAGGTGAGGATCAGCGCGGCGCGGTGGAACCGCTCCAACCGTCCGCGCAGCTCGGCGCCGGGCGAATCCTGACGCAGATAGGCCTGCGGGCCGAGGATTTCCATCAGCAGCCGGTAGGCCTCGGTGGACAGTTCGGTGCCGTAGACCTTGCAGGTCGAGGCATCCCACGGCCGCGGTGCGGCATCCCCGCCCGCATCGGCCCGGCTGGCGATCTCCCAGTTCAGCAGCTTCAGATATTCGACCTTGGCCTGCACCCTGGCCAGATTGAGCCGCACCCATTCCTGATCGATGACCCGGGAACCGTCCCCCGCCTTGGTGTTGCGCGCCCATTCGGTGGTCTGGTTCAGCGCGACCATGAGCGGTCCGGCCGAGGTGAGCGCGACGCGCTCGTGGTTGAGCTGATTGGTGATCAGCGCCCAGCCGCCGTTCTCCTGGCCGACCAGCGAACTGGTCGGCACCCGGACGTCCTGGTAGTAGGTGGCACTGGTATCCGGTCCGGCCATGGTGTGCACCGGGGTCCACGAGAAGCCCTCGGCGGTGGTCGGCACGATGAGCATGCTGATGCCCTTGTGCTTCTTGGCTGTCGGATCCGTGCGGACCGCGAGCCAGACATAGTCGGCGTACGCGATCAGGCTGGTCCACATCTTCTGGCCGTTGATCACGTAGTCGTCGCCGTCGCGCACGGCGGTGGTGCGCAGGCTGGCCAGGTCGGTGCCAGCGCCCGGTTCGGAATAGCCGATGGAGAAGTGCAGTTCGCCCGCGGCGATCTTGGGCAGGAAGAACTTCTTCTGCTCCTCGCTGCCGTAGTGCATGATCGTCGGCGCCACCGAATTGATGGTGAGGAAGGGCACCGGCGCACCGGCGATGGCCGCCTCATCGGTGAAGATCAGCTGGTCCATGGTCGGGCGGTCCTGGCCGCCGAACTCCTTGGGCCAGGCCAGGGTGAGCCAGCCGTCGCGGCCCATTTCCTGGACCACCTCGCGGTAGACGTTGCCGTGGCCGTACTCGCCGGTGGTCGCGCTCAGCGCGGCTCGGCGCTCCGGGGTGATCAGCCGCGCGAAGTAGTCGCGCAGCTCCGCGCGGAGCTCCTCCTGCTGCGGCGTGTACGCAATGCGCATGGCAATACCTCTTGGGGGATGGTCAGCCGACGGAGCTTGCGTAGTCGGCGGGTGGGTAGAGCTTTGGGGGATGGTCAGCCGACGGAGCTTGCGTAGTCGGCGGGGTGGGTAGAGCTCAGCTTTCGTTCGGTGTCGGTCAACCGATCATTGCATACGAACTGAAACATGTTCCAGTATTGCTACCGAATCCGCACACTGGCGGTACCCGATATGACCTGGTGTTGTTAGGCTTCGACCAGAGTCGCGTTTAAGGAGTTCCCATGAAGGTCACGGTCGATCTGGATCAGTGCGAGGCCAACGGAATCTGTGTCGGAATCGCCCCCGACGTGTTCGAACTCGATGACGAGGATGTGCTGCACATCGTGGAAGCCGACGTACCTGCGGATCGGCTCGCCGATGTCGAGGACGCGGTGGCCCAGTGTCCGAAGGCGGCGCTGAAGTTGCAGTAACCCGGTGCTTGCCGTCAGACAGGAACACGTTCTAGAGTCGGCCCCGTGAGTGAGCGCAGCGAACGAACAGAAAACACAGCGTGTATCACGCACGGTGGAACCGAGCGCAGCGGGGTGCAGCCGTGAGTGATGTAGACAACACGGATGTGAGCCTTGCCGGGCGGGTGGCCATCGTTACCGGTGGCGGCGCCGGACTGGGGCGCGCCGAGGCGCTGGCTTTGGCAGGGGCGGGCGCGTCGGTGGTGGTCAACGATCTGACGGAGTCGGATGCGGTGGCCGAAACCCTCGCCGATATCCGTGCGCTCGGCGCCAAGGCCGAGTTCGTCGCGGGCAGCATTGCCGAGCGGTCGACCGCTGATGCGCTCATCAGCACCGCCGAGGAAGCGTTCGGCAGCGTCGACATCGTGGTGAACAATGCGGGCATCACCCGCGACCGCATGCTGTTCAACATGTCCGACGAGGACTTCGACGCGGTGGTCGCGGTGCATCTGCGCGGTCATTTCCTATTGACCCGCAATGCGGGCGCCTATTGGCGGGCCAAGTCCAAGGCGGCGGGCGCGCCGATCTACGGCAGGCTCGTCAACACCTCTTCCGAGGCGGGCCTGCTCGGCCCGGAGGGGCAGGCCAACTATGGTGCGGCCAAGGCCGGTATCACCGCGCTGACGCTCTCCGCCGCGCGCGGTCTGTCCCGATTCGGCGTGCGCGCCAATGCCATTGCGCCGCGGGCGCGCACCGCGATGACCGAGTCGGTCTTCAGTGCGGCACCGGAGGCGGGCATCGATCCGCTCTCACCGGATCATGTGGCGCGCTTGGTCGCATATCTCGCTTCGCCCGCCGCCGAGGCGGTCAACGGGCAACTGTTCGTGGTGTACGGGCCGATGGTCGCGTTGATGGCAGCGCCGGTCGTCGAAGAGCGCTTCGACGCCGCCGATGATCACTGGTCGGTAAATGATCTCGCCGCCACGCTCGGCGGATACTTCGCGCAGCGGCCCACGGGGCGTACGTTTTCAGCGTCTTCTTTGATCGATCTGGACAACTGAGACTGTGATGGCGGATGCCATCGGAAACTAGCTGATCACTCGTCCAGTTGTTGATCACCGATGCGGCGCTTGGTAGACATGGGAGTCGACGGTGCGTGACGCCTCACAAAGGTTAGGCCACCCTCAAATGACACCTGTTACAAATTCATGGGCCGAATTTGAGAAAAATGGCAGTTCAAATATGCCAAAAAGCTTCCTACAGCAATGTGAACATGTTCTAATCGTTGCGGCGATGTGGCTAGGGCGGGGCATCGTGCGATGAGCAGAATCAGCAGGATGAGCAAGGAGGATCGTGCATGAACGAGGTCCTTGCTGTGCCATTGCGGGCAGTCGGCGGATTCTTCGAACTCGTTGCCGACGTCGCGCGGGCCAGCATTCGACGCCCGTTCCAAGGGCGCGAGTTCATTGATCAGGCCTGGTTCATCGCACGCGTTTCGATCATTCCGACACTGCTGGTGGCGATTCCGTTCACCGTGCTGGTGAGCTTCACACTCAACATTCTGCTGCGCGAAATCGGCGCCGCAGATCTCAGCGGCGCCGGTGCGGCATTCGGTGCGGTCACCCAGGTCGGGCCGATTGTCACCGTATTGATCGTGGCGGGCGCAGGCGCCACCGCGATCTGCGCGGATCTCGGGGCGCGAACCATTCGCGAAGAGATCGACGCGATGCGGGTACTCGGTATCGACCCGGTGCAGCGGCTGGTGGTGCCGCGGGTGCTGGCCTCGATGTTCGTGGCATTGATGTTGAACGGCCTGGTGTGCACCATCGGCATCGTCGGTGGCTTCCTGTTCTCGGTGCTGCTGCAGGACGTGAATCCCGGTGCTTTCGTCAATGGCATCACGCTGCTCACCCATCTGCCCGAGCTGGTCATCTCCGAAGTGAAGGCCGGTTTGTTCGGGCTGATCGCCGGACTGGTGGCCTGTTATCTCGGCCTGAATGTCAAAGGTGGTCCCAAGAGTGTCGGTGATGCGGTGAATCAGACCGTTGTCTTCGCCTTTATGGCCCTGTTCGTGGTGAATGTCGTGGTCACCGCCGTCGGTATCAAGTTCGCGGCGCGGTGAGGCGATGGCATTCGTAATCCAATCCCGCTTCCCGCGTACCGTGCGGCGAGTGCGTCGCTTTTCGAACTCGCTCGATTCGCTGGGTAAACATGCGGTGTTCTATGCGCAGACAATCGGTTCCATTCCACGCGCACTGATCTACTATCGCACCGAGACCATTCGTTTGATCGCCGAAATCAGCATGGGCACAGGCGCTTTGGCGGTTATCGGCGGCACGGTGGTCATCGTCGGATTTCTCACGCTGTTCACCGGCGGCACCATCGCGGTGCAGGGTTACAGTTCGCTCGGCAATATCGGCGTCGAGGCGCTGACGGGCTTCTTCGCGGCATTCATCAATGTGCGCATCGCGGCGCCGGTGATCTCCGGAATCGGTTTGGCCGCAACCATCGGCGCGGGTTCGACCGCGCAGCTGGGCGCCATGCGGGTGGCCGAGGAGATCGACGCGCTCGAGTCCATGGCCATCCGGCCGGTGCCGTATCTGGTGGGCACCCGGGTGCTCGCGGGCATGATCGCGATCGTGCCGCTGTACGCGCTCGCGGTGATCTGTTCGTTCCTCGCCAGCCGATTCGCCACCGTGGTCATCTACGGGCAGTCGGCGGGCGTCTACGACCACTACTTCTCCACCTTCCTGATCCCCAGCGACATCCTCTGGTCCTTCGCCCAGGCGATCTTCATGGCCCTGGCGGTCATGATGATTCACACCTACTACGGCTACAACGCCGCGGGCGGACCGGTCGGCGTCGGGATCGCGGTCGGCAATGCGGTGCGGGCCTCGCTGGTCGCGGTGGTCACGGTGACACTGCTGATCTCGCTGGCCATCTACGGCACCTCCGGCAACTTCCATCTCTCCGGGTAGAGCGGTATGGCAACGAAGCAATCGGGAAGCGGCCCAAACACTTCAGCCTGGGCCGCGGCACTGCGCGGCGGGCTCGGGCTCAAGCTCGCCGGGCTCGGCATGGTGATCGCGCTGGTCGCGGTCGTGTCCATCGCGATGGTCATGTTCTTCGGCGGATTCACCAAGACGGTGACCGTCACGGTGGACGCGCCGCGCAGCGGCCTGGTGCTCGATACCGACGCCAAGGTGAAGATCCGCGGGGTGGAGATCGGTCGGGTCTCGGAGATCGAGCAGACCGCCGACGGTGCGAAGCTGACGCTGGCGATGGATCCCGAACTGCTGAAGATGGTTCCATCCAATGCGACCGTGGATATCAAGTCCACCACGGTATTCGGCGCCAAGTACATCAATTTCACTGCGCCGGACCAGGCTTCGTCGACCCCGCTGAAGCCGGGATCGACCGTGACGGCCGAATCGGTGACCGTCGAATTCAATACGCTGTTCCAGCATCTGACCGATGTCCTGCAGAAGATCGAGCCCGAAAAGCTCAATGCCACACTGTCGGCGCTGGGCACCGCGCTACAGGGGCGCGGTGAAAAGCTCGGCGATCTGCTCGCCCGCAGCGATGCCTACCTGCGCGATATCAATCCGAGTCTGCCCGCGCTGCAACGGGATCTGGTCTCATCCACCGGTGTCACCAATCTGTATGCCGACACCGTGCCGAATCTGCTGCGCA
Source organism: Nocardia sp. CA-120079 (assembly GCF_050955745.1). Lineage (NCBI taxonomy): Bacteria > Bacillati > Actinomycetota > Actinomycetes > Mycobacteriales > Nocardiaceae > Nocardia > Nocardia sp. CA-120079. Next base: position 9,085,553 of record NZ_CP192088.1, on the reverse strand, counting down.
CCACCGATAACGCGACGGTGACGGCCAAAACGCTCGTCGAGGAGCAGGAGAACGTCGATGCGATGCTGGCCAACCTCATCGGATTGGCCGATACCACCGGCTCGGTCCTGCACGAGAACGAACAGCCGCTGGTGACGGCGCTGGATCTGCTGCGTCCGACCACCCAGCTGCTCGACGACTACAAGCCCGCGCTGTACTGCCTGGTCGTCGGCCTGGCCAATGTGCTCCCGATCGGTGAGGACATCTTCGGCGGACGGTTCGACGCGGTGCCGCTGAATGCGAGTTTCATGCCGGGCGCCGATGCGTACCAGTACCCACAGGATCTGCCGAAGGTGAATGCCACCGGCGGCCCGCACTGCGATGGCGTGCTGGACCGGGTGCCGGACAGCCATGCGAACTTCGTGGTCACCGATACTTCCGAAGGCCATGTGTGGACGCCGTCGACGACGACACATCTGAACGGGCCCAAGGTGTTCCAGCTGCTGTTCGCCGGATTGCCGGGGGTGGGGCAGCTGTGAAACCGCGCGCGACAACGCTCAAGCTGACGATCTTCACGCTGGTGATGGCGCTGGTATTGGCCGGGCTGGTGGTGGTGTTCAGCCAGATGCGCTTCGCCAGGGAGACCGGCTATCACGCGGTCTTCACCAACTCCTCCGGCATGCTGGACGGTGCCAAGGTTCGAATCGCCGGTGTGCCGGTGGGTTCGGTGACCGGTGTACATGTCGGCAAGGACAATCTCGCCCACGTCGATTTCGATGTGGACAGCAAGTACCGGCTCTACACCAGCACCAAGGCGACCATCCGCTACGAAAACCTGGTCGGGGACCGCTACCTCGAACTGCTGGAGGGGCCGGGCTCCGCGAAGGTGATGTCCAAGGGCAGCACCATCGGCCTCGATCGGACCTCGCCCGCACTCGATCTGGATATGTTGCTCGGTGGCTTCAAACCGCTGCTGCGCGGACTCGATCCGGCTCAGGTCAACGATCTGACCGAGGCGCTGCTCCAGGTTTTCCAGGGCCAGGGCGGCACGCTCGTCGCGCTGCTGAACAGCTCCGGATCGTTCGCGAAAACCCTCGCCGATCGAGATGCGTTGATCGGCAGCGTGATCGAGAATCTGAAGACCGTGCTCGCCACGATCGACGACCGCGATCAGCAGTTCGCCACCACACTCGAGGAATTGCAACGGCTGGTCAGCGGTTTGGCCGCCGACAAGGATCCGATCGGTGCGGCCCTGCCGCGGATCGCCGGTGCGACAGGGGATCTGACCGAGCTGCTGCAGCAGGCCCGGCCCGATCTGAAGACCACCATCGAGCAGACCGGCACCCTCGCCGCGACGCTCGACGACGGCTCCGACACCGTCCAGTGGGTGCTCGATCGGCTGCCCGAAACCTACAAGAAGCTGGTCCGGATCGGTTCCTACGGGTCGTTCCTGAATATGTACGTGTGCGGCACGAACTTCATTGTCGACGGGCCGGACGGCAAGCCGATGCACATCACCCTGCCCGGTATGCAGACGACGGGAAGGTGTGCGAAGAGCCGATGAACGAAACCCGATCACGCGCTGTCTCACTCGGCATCATCGGCATTGTCGTCGCGACCACGGTCTCGCTGTCCGCACTGCAGCTCGACCGGCTGCCGTTCATTCGCTCCGGCGCGACCTACACCGCGTACTTCGCCGATGCGGGCGGACTGGTTCCCGGTGACAATGTGCAGGTCGCCGGTGTGAAGTCGGGACGCGTCGAGCAGGTGAAGCTGGACGGTGCGAAGGTCTACGTCCGGTTCACGCTGGACGAGGGAATTGTGCTGGGCAATAAGACGAGTGCCGCCATCAAGACCAACACGGTGCTCGGCCGCAAGTCGCTCGAGGTGACCCCGGCGGGCAGCGGTTCGACCCGGACGAACGAAACGATTCCGCTGGACCGCACCACCTCGCCGTATTCGCTCACCGACGCGCTCGGCGATCTGACGAATACCGTCAAGGGCCTGGACATGGACCAGGTCAACCGAACGCTGGACGCGCTGTCCACGACCTTCGCCGATACTCCGGCCCCGCTGCGGTCGGCACTCGACGGCGTCACCCAGCTCTCGCGCAGCCTGAATGCCAGGGACAAGGCGTTGACCGAGTTGCTCGGCCGGGCACAGAACGTCACGAAGGTGCTCGCCGATCGCAGCAATCAGATCAACGCGCTGCTGGTCGACGGCAATGACCTGCTCGGCGAATTGGATCGGCGGCGCGGCGCGCTCAGTCAGTTGATCGTGTACATCAACGGGCTGGCCCAGCAGCTGACCGGCCTCGTCAACGACAACGAGGCGCAGCTGAAACCCACACTGGACCGGCTGAATTCGGTGCTCGCACTGCTGCAATCCAATAAAGACAACCTGTCGAAGGCGCTCGATGGACTCGGTCCGTTCTCGGCCGCGCTCGGTGAGCAGGTCGGCAGTGGTCCGTACTTCCAGGCGTATGTCTCGAACGCGACCACGCGCGGCCTGCAGATCCTGGTAGACGCGCTCGTCTGGCCGCAGCATGTGCCGGACTCCTTCCGCGCCTATCTGACCGACCCCGCGTTGCCGTCGATCGAGCCCGCGATTCAGGAGCCGCCGCGATGAATGCATTGCGCACTGTTCGTTCGGCACCGCAATGGGTGCGGGTGCTCGCACTGGCCGTCGTCGCCGCGCTGGTGATCGCCGGCGGGTGGGCACTGATATCGCGGATCGGAAAGACCTCGATCACCGCGTATTTCCCGTCCACGACCGGCCTGTACGCCGGTGACGAGGTGCGCGTGCTCGGAGTAAGGGTCGGCCGGATCGACTCCATCGATCCCGGTAAGGACCAGGTCCGGGTCGCGATGACACTCGATCGCGGCATCGAGATCCCCGCGGACGCCAAGGCGGTCATCATTTCGCCGTCGCTGGTGTCGGCGCGATTCATCCAGTTGGCCCCGGCCTACACCGGCGGGCCGAAAATGCACGACGGCAGCGTGATTCCGATCGAGCACACTGCGGTTCCGGTCGAATGGGATGACATCAAGGCCGAATTGTCCAAACTGGCAACGACATTGGGGCCGGTCGGCGATGACAAGCAGGGCTCGTTCGGGCGGTTCGTGAATACCGCCGCCGATAATCTCGGCAATGGCAATGCGGAGGCGTTGCGCGATACTCTGCGCGAGCTGTCGCACACGCTGAGTACCTTGTCGGACGGGCGCACCGATCTGTTCGGCACCATCCGCAATCTGCAGCAGTTCGTGGATGTGCTGTCCAAGAGCAACGATCAGATCGTGCAGTTCGGCGGCCGGCTCGCCTCGGTCTCGTCGGTGCTCGCGAATGTCTCCGGTGATCTCGGTACCGGACTGGACAATCTCGATATCGCCGTCGGTGATGTGCAGCGGTTCATCCAAGAGCGCGGCGGTGCGCTGACCGAGGGTGTGCAGCGGCTGGCCGAGGTCACCCAGATCCTCGCGGATAAGCGGCCCCAGCTCGAGCAGGTATTGCATGCCGGGCCGACGGCGCTGGCGAACTTCTACCAGATCTACGATCCCGCACAGGGCAGTCTCACCGGTGCCGTTGTCGGGACGAACTTCGCCAACCCGTTCGCCTTCCTCTGCGGCGCGGTCGAGGCGAATGATGCGAACGGTTCCGATCAGAGCGCCGCCCTGTGCCGCCAGTATCTGGCACCGGTCATCCAGCAGCTCATGATGAATTACCCACCGCTGCTCGCGAATCCGGTTTCCAACCAGACCGCGTTCCCGCATCAGCTCGTCTACAGCCCGCCGAGTCTGGCCGCGCGCGGGCCGAGTGATTCGGTGCCGCAATCGGATCCGGTCACGGTGCCCAACGGTATAGCCGGGCTGGCCATTCCGGGAGGAGGGCGATGATGCGCATGCGAATGGCCGGTGCGGCAATCGGATTGGCCGTCGTGCTCGGAGTCAGCGGCTGCGAATGGGACGGGCTCAATTCGCTGCCCATGCCCGGTACGGCCGGAAGTGACAACGCCTACGAAGTCAAGATCCAGATGCCCAATGTCACCACGCTGACCCGTAATTCGCCGGTCCGTGTGAACGACGTGACGGTCGGCACGGTGTCGAAGATCGAGGTCGAGGGCTGGCACGCGCTGGTCACCGTCTCGTTGAACAACGACGTGAAGCTGCCCGCCAATGCGACCGCCCGAATCGGGCAGACCAGTCTGCTCGGCAGCAACCATCTCGAACTCGCCGCGCCGAAAGATGTTCCGGCACAGGGTGAGCTGAAGAACGGCGACCTGATCCCGCTGGATCGGGCCGGTGTCTATCCGACCACCGAGCAGACCCTGTCATCGCTGTCGGTGGTGCTCAACGGCGGCGGCATCAGTCAGCTCGAAACCATTACCCACGAACTCAATGCCGCATTCAACGGTCGCGAGGATGCGATACGGGATCTGCTGCCGCAGTTGACCGAGCTGACCACCACACTGGATTCGCAGACCAAAGACATCATCGATGCGATGGGCGGACTCGACCGGTTCGCGGGCACGCTCGCCGAACAGAAGGATCGGGTGGCCGCGGCGATCGAACAGATCCACCCGGCGCTCACCGTGCTCGCCGATCGGCGCGAGAACATCACGCATACCCTTACCGCCCTTGGTGATCTGAGCGATGTGGTGCAGCGGATCATCGCCCAGGGTGGGGACAATCTGAAGGCGAATCTGGCGAATCTGGCACCCGTGCTGGAGACGCTGGCCAGCACCGGGAACAGCCTGGTCGAGGTCATGAAGATACTTTTCACCTTCCCGTTCCCGATGAAGAATCTCGATCACGCGGTCAAGGGTGACTACATGAACCTGATCATGACCGTCGATATCACGGGCAAGCGATTGGATTCGAACTTCCTCACCGGCACTCCGCTCGGCGGTCGGTTCGGCGGGGTCGAGGGTGCACTCGGCGGTCTGGCCGGGACGGCGGAGGGTAATAGCAATCCGGCGACGGCACCGCTGCAGTCGCCGGGCGCGACACCGGCTCCGACGCCGAGTATCCCTGGACTGCCGCCGATTCCGGGCCTGCCCGCGATTCCCGGCCTCACCGTTCCGCCCGCCGGGCAGGAAGGTGCGGGCCGATGAAACTCACGCGATTCGTCAAGATCCAGTTGGCCATCTTCTCGGTGCTGACGGTGATCGGCTTGGTGGTGATGGGCGGTACCTATGTGGGACTGCCCGCCATGTTCGGTATCGGCCGCTACGAGGTGACCGTCGAACTGTTGGCCACCGGCGGGCTGTACCCGACGGCCAATGTCGCCTACCGCGGCACGAATGTCGGCAAGGTGGAAGAGGTTCGGCTCACCCCGACGGGTGTGGACGCGAAGCTGTCCATCAAGAGCGATTACAAGATTCCCTCCGACGTCGACGCGTGGGTGCGCAGCGTCTCGGCCATCGGTGAGCAGTACGTCGATCTGGTGCCGGTCGCGAATGCCAAGGGCGGCAATCTTTCCGACGGTTCGGTGATTCCGGTGGATCGCACCAGGCTGCCCGAGGATATCGGCACCGTGCTCGATCGCTCCGATCGTCTGCTGTCCAGCATTGCCGATACCAAGCTGCGGCAGGTGATCGACGATGCGTTCAAGGCGTTCAACGGGGCCGGACCGGATCTGCAGAAGTTCATCGATTCCGCATCGCTGCTGGTGCAGGAGGCCCAGGCGAATGCCGAGCCGACCAAGGATCTGTTGGAAAAGATCGGGCCGCTGCTGGATACGCAGAATCAGTCCGATGCGGCGATCCGGTCGTGGACCCAGGACCTGGCGACGGTCACCGACCAATTGCGCGCCCATGATCCGGCGCTGCGGAATGTCATCGAGAAGACGCCCGGTGCGGCACAGCAGGTGAGTTCACTGTTCCAGGACCTGCGCCCGACCCTGCCGATCCTGTTGTCGAATCTGGTCAGCGTGGGGCAGGTCGCGGTGACCTATCACTCGGGTCTGGAACAGATCCTGGTGATCTATCCGCCACTGACCGCCGCGTTCCTGACGGCCATCCGCGGCCCCGTCGAATACGGTGCCGTGGTGGACTTCCACCTGGAGCTCAACGATCCGCCCGGCTGCACCACCGGCTTCCTCACGCCGGAACAGCGCCGCTCACCCGCCCAGCTCGACACGCCGGACACGCCACCCGGGCTGTACTGCAAGGTGGCGCAGAACGCCAAGGAAGCCGTGCGCGGTATCCGCAATACGCCGTGCATGGAGGTGCCGGGTAAGCGGGCGCCGTCGCCGGAGCTGTGCCGCGACCCGAACGGCTATGTGCCCGAAGGCAATAACCCGGCTTTCGGTCCGCCGCAGCCGGTGACACCGTCGGGTGACCCGATCGGCGATCAGGGCTCGACCCACCCGGCCGCACACAGTACGACATTGGATCCCAGCAGTGGGACTTTCATAGGACCGGACGGACGCACGTACCGTCAGGGGGATATCGGAAAGGACGGATCCGGCACGATACCGTCGAGTTGGCAGGCGATGCTTCAGGAGCAGCAGCAGTGAGAGAGCGCAGCGAACGAACCATGTCACAGCGTGCTTCGCGCATGCCGGAACCGAGCGTCAGCGAGGAGCAGGCATGAGTGAATCCAGTGTGGTCAAGGCCCGGGCCAGGCGACGGGCGGTGCGTTCGGCGGGTCCGCCGCCGGAGGACACCCTCCCGCTCGAGACCGAAGGCGTCGAGCTGACCAAGGCCGTCGACGTCACCGTCAAGGTGACGAAGTCGGAGTCGGACAGTCCGAGCGAGGATGCCGAACCCGTGACCACGCTGGAGATACCCAGCGTCACGGATGTCGTCGACGACGCTCCGGAATCCGGGCCGCCGCGCTGGGTGCTCATCGCCGGTGCCGCCGCAGCCGCGGTCGTGGCGATCGCGCTGGTGATCGGCACCGGAGTCTTCGCCTACAACCTGCACACCGCATCCGACCGCGATGCGCGGCGCGCGGACTACGTGCAGACCGCCAAACAGGCGATCCTCAATCTCACCACCATCAAGGACGACACCGCCAAGGCCGATATCGACCGCGTCCTCGCGGTGGCCTCCGGCGAACTCAAGGCCGAATACTCGCAGCGCAAGGACGCCTACGCGAGCGTGGTCGAACAGGCCAAGGTGAAGGCCACCGGTGAGATCATCGAATCCGCCATCGAGAGCGAGGACGGTGATTCGGCACGCGTGCTGGTCGCCGCCAAGCAGACCCTGACCAATGCGGGTATGGCGGATCCGCAGACGCGGTACTACCGATTCCGGGTCACCGTCACCCGCGGCGACAACGGGATCACCGCCTCACAAGTGGAGTTCGTCGCATGAGTACAGCATCGCGTAGCGATTCGATGAGGGGTGGCGGTCGGGTGACGGGTGGGCGCAGGCGTCTGATTCTGGTGGCTTCCGCGGTCGCCCTCGTCATCGTCGCGCTGGCGGCCGTCTGCGGCGTCACCGGATACAAGTACTGGAACGACCGCAAGAGCGAACAGGCGCGCACCCAGGCCGTCCCCGCGGCGCAGCGCACCGTCGAAGCGATGTTCACCTACAACTTCAAAACGGTGGACGCCGAATTGCCGAAGGCTGCCGACAATCTCGGCGGCAGCTTCCGCGACGACTACCTGAAACTGATCAAGGAAGCCATCGCCCCCGGCGCCAAGGAAAAGGAACTCAACGTCCAGGCCACCACCCAGGCCACCGGCGTAGTCTCCGCCGCCCCCGCCCACGCCGTAGTCCTGCTCTACCTGAACCAGGTAACCACCGGCAAGGACTCCCCCCAAGCCAACATCACCACCAGCCGAGTCCGGGTAAGCCTGGACAAGGACGGCGGCCGCTGGCTCGTCTCCGCAGTCGCCCCGATCTAGTCGGCCGATCAGGTGGAGCTGGTGGCGGCATCGCCTTCAGTGGGGTTGGCGGGGCAGGCGGACGGTGAAGGTGGTGCCTTCGCCCTCGGCGCTCTCCACGCTCACCGTGCCATTGTGGGCGTCGACCAAGGCTTGGACGATGGACAGGCCGAGGCCGGTGCCGCCGCTGGCGCGGGTGCGGGAGGTGTCGGTGCGGTAGAAGCGTTCGAAGATGCGCTCGGCCTCCTCGGGTGGCAAACCCTGACCGGTGTCGGCGACCTCCAGCAGGACCTCGTCGTCGGTAGGGGTCAGCCTGACCTTGACGTCGGCGTCCGGCGGTGTATGCGTGAGTGCGTTGTTCAGCAGGTTGGCCAGTATTTGACGCAGCCGCGCCTCGTCGCCGGTCACTTCCAATGTTCCTGTGCCCGAACGGATTTCCAGTTCGACGGAGCGGCGGGGGCCCTCCTCGCCACTGGCCGCGGTGACGGCGCGGGCATTGTGCACGGCGTCGCTGGCGATGGCGAGCAGATCGACCGGGCCCAGTTCCAGCGGACGCTGTGCGTCCAAGCGGGCCAGCATCAACAGGTCCTCGACCAAGAGCCCCATGCGCTGGGCCTCATGTTCGATACGGTCCATGAACATAGCCGGATCCGCGGTAGCGCCCTGTCGATACAGTTCGGCGAAGCCGCTGATGGTGGTGAGCGGGGTGCGCAGTTCATGGCTCGCGTCGGCGACGAAGCGGCGCATCTTCGCCTCGGAGCGCCGGGCCGCCGCTTCGGAGGCTTCCGTCGCGGCGAAGGCCCGCTGGATCTGGGCCAGCATGCCGTTGAGCGATTGGGACAGCCGGTCGACCTCGGTGTTGGTGCCGCGTACCGGAACTCGGCGATGCAGGTCACCGGCGGCGATGTCGGCGGCGGTCTTCTCGACCGCGCGCAACGGCCGCAGACTGCGTCGGATCACGAAGTAGGCGAGCACCGCCAGCGCGGCGAGCACCGCGGCACCGACCATGAGCTGCAACATGATCAGTCGATTGACCGTGTCGATGTTCTCGGTGAGCGGTATTGCGATCGTTGTCGTCGTGTCGGGTGACACCGCCGTCATGGTCCGCCATTTGACCGTCGAACCGTTCTTGGAGCCGACGGTCACCGCTCTGGTGAGGACCTTGCTGCCCGGCGGATCCGTGGTCGGCCGCACATCGGGCAGTCGCGGCAGTTCCGGCTCGGCCTCCTCGTTGAACGGTCTGGTCTCGAGATAAGTCGTGCCATTGCCGCCCGGGGTCGGCTCGATGTGGACATAGAAGGTGCTGGACGGATGCGACGGGTTCGAAGGAGTCGGCGGCCGCGGCCGCGACCACGCCATCACCGCATCGCGAAGTTGCTGATCGGTGCGGTGCAGCAGCGAATTCTCCAGCGCCGAGGTGACGACCATGCCGGATGCGAACAGTCCGAGCGCGCAAAGCAGTACGAGCGCCAGCACCAGCGTCACTCGCAGCGGAATCGCCGAAGAAGCGCGTGCCAGTTTGCGACGGGTCTGTTCGAGCCGAGACGTGATCATTTCTACGACTGGCGTGTGCGATTCGGCGCGCGCATCACGTAGCCCACCCCACGCAGCGTGTGAATCAAGCGCTGATCGCCCGTGTCGACCTTCTTACGCAGATACGAGACATACGTTTCGACCACACCGACCTCACCCCCGAAGTCGTAGCGCCACACATGATCCAGGATGCGCGGCTTACTCAACACCGTCCCGGCATTGACCATGAAGTACCGCAGCAGAGTGAATTCGGTGGGCGACAACGCAACCGGCTCGCCCGCCTTCCACACCTCGTGCGTATCGTCGTCGAGTTCGATGTCCTCGAACCGGAGGCGTGAACTCTCGCGCTGCGGCGCGGCATGACCGAAGCGGCGCAGGACAACTCGCAGCCGCGCCACCACTTCCTCGAGGCTGAACGGTTTGGTGATGTAGTCGTCGGCGCCGAGGGTGAGTCCGGCGACCTTGTCCTGTACATCGTCGCGCGCGGTCAGGAACAGCACCGGTGCGTCGATGCCGTCGGCGCGCAGTCGGCGCAGCAGCCCGAAGCCGTCCATACCGGGCATCATCACATCGACGATCAGTGCCTGCGGCCGGAAGGTGCGCGCCTTGTCCAGCGCCTGCGCCCCGTCGATAGCAGTATCGACGGCGAACCCCTGATAGCGCAGGCTCACCGACAGGAGCTCCACGATCATGGGTTCGTCGTCCACCACCAGCACTCGGGCCTCGGGCGTGGACTCCGCAGGCGCACCACTCATTGCTTCATAGTCCGGCAATCGACTGGGAACTGTCTGGACCTTGGCTGGGTGAATGCTGTGAACTTGGCCGCGCGGGCGCGGCGTGTTCGCGGCCCCCTGGTGTCTCGCGTCCGACCTTTTCGAGCGACCTGCAAGCAGTCGCTAGCGGCGCCGTCGAGACTCGCGACTACGTCGCATGCGCTTCGACGACTCGGACGCGAGACGGGCCGCGAACTCCTCGCTCGTAAGACTCGCTCCGTTGTGGTTGCGTCAGCGACGGGGCGCTCGAGACTCCGGGTACACATCGTCGTCGGTGAGCAGCGCGCTGCCTGCGACCTGGTCCTGCGCCAGTGCCTCCAGGAATGAGCGCGCCCAGCGGTCCACATCGTGGGCGAGCACCTGACGGCGCAGAGAGCGCATTCGGCGGCGACGGGTATCGCGGTCGTCCTCCAGTGCCGAGATGACGGCATCCTTCACACTGTTCAGGTCGTGCGGGTTGCATAGATACGCCTGGCGCAATTCCGCTGCGGCACCGGTGAATTCGCTCAATACCAACGCTCCGTTGAGACCGCTGTGACAGGCGACGTACTCCTTGGCGACCAGGTTCATCCCGTCACGCAGCGGCGTCACCAGCATGACGTCGGCGGCCACGAAGAAGGCGACGAGTTCGTCACGAGGGATCGGGCGGTGCAGATAGTGCACGACCGGATAGCCGACCCTGGCGAATTCACCGTTGATCCGGCCGACCTGGCGCTCGATATCGCCGCGCATCTGGATATAGCTCTCCACCCGCTCACGGCTCGGGGTGGCCAGCTGCACCATGACGGTATCGGCCGGATCCAGTCTGTTCTCCAGCAGCAATTCCTCCAGCGCGGCCAAGCGGATATCGATGCCCTTGGTGTAGTCCAAGCGGTCGACGCCGAGCAGGATATTTTTCGGGTTGCCGAGTTCGGCTCGGATTTTCGCGGCCCGCTCGCGGACCGAGCGGCGCCGCGAATGCTCATCGAGTTCGGCCGAGGCGATCGAAATCGGGAACGCGCCGACCCGGACCGTGCGGAAGCCCACCTGCACCACGCCGAGCTTGGAACGCACACCGACGGTGCCGCGCGAAGTGGGCTGGCCGGCCAACCTGCGGGCCAGGTAGAGGAAGTTCTGCGCGCCGCCCGGCAGGTGGAAGCCGATCAGGTCGGCGCCGAGCAGACCCTCGATGATTTCGGTCCGCCACGGCATCTGCATGAACAGTTCGACCGGCGGGAACGGAATATGCAGGAAGAATCCGATGGTGAGGTCGGGGCGCAGCATCCGCAGCATCTTCGGCACCAACTGCAGTTGGTAGTCCTGCACCCAGACGGTCGCGCCCTCGGCGGCGACCTTCGCGGTGGCCTCGGCGAAGCGCCGGTTCACCGTGACATAGGCGGCCCACCAGGCCCGGTCATAGACCGGGCGCACGATCACATCGTGGTACAGCGGCCACAGCGTGCCGTTGGAGAAGCCCTCGTAATACTCGGAGACTTCCTCCGCGGACAGCGGCACCGGATGCAGTTCCAGGCCGTCCTCGATGATCGGATCGATATCGACATCGGGAACGCCGGCCCAGCCGACCCACGCCCCCTTGTTATTGCGGAGCACCGGTTCCAGTGCGGTCACCAAACCGCCCGGACTGCGCTTCCAGCGGGTGGAACCGTCGGGCAGTTTCTCCAGGTCGACCGGCAGCCGGTTGGCGACGACGACGAAGCCGGAACCGGCCCCGCTCATCTCGGCGAGGGCGGAGGGGACCACCGTGGTGTCGGGTTCGGATGGGGGCTCTAGAAAGGCGTGTTCGGAGTCCTTGGACGGCTGTTGGGTCATCTGGTCCACTCACGCATCCTTTGCGCGTCGCTTTTCGGCGTTTGAAGTTGTGAATAGTCGACGGCCCCGTTGACGTCGAGGTGGTTACTCGCCCCGAGAGTTAGGCCCGATGCCCAGCATGGCCAGCAGCATCCGGCATTCGTCCGCATCCTCCGCGTAGGCCGCGACAACTCGCTGCGCCTGACGGGCGGTCTCGTCGGCGAGTGGTTCCAGATCGTCGTCCGCGATGTCGTTCGCGCTGCTCTTCGCGGCCATCTTCTTGTCCTCCCGGCTCAGTACGCTCGTACGTGCGAATAGTCAATGGTATCTGGCCACCACGGCGGTATGCCGCACCCGGATCCGGGTGACCTCCGACACGTTCGGCGTCATACCCTTCGCCTGCTCGCCGAAAACCGAAGCCCTATACCGTGGGAACGCAGCACCAACTCCACGAAAGGGTCGATATGCCGCTGGCCACGGTGAACGGAATTTCACTCAACTACCAGGTCAAGGGCGACCGAACCAAGGGCACGGAGGCGAAGGGCACAGGTCCGCTGGTCGTCATGATCATGGGCACCGGCAGCCCCGGCCGGGTCTGGGAGCTGCATCAGGTCCCGGCGCTGGTCAAGGCCGGATATCGGGTCTGCACCTTCGACAATCGCGGCATCAAACCGTCCTACGAGGCGGCCGACGGTATGACCATCGATCAGCTGGTCGGCGATACCGCCGGACTCATCGAACTGCTCGATGAGGGTCCTGCACTGGTGGTCGGCACGTCGATGGGCGCGCGGGTGGCGCAGGAACTCGCGCTGGCGCGTCCGGAACTGGTGCGCAAGGCCGTATTCATGGCCGGACACGGCCGCCTCGACCAGTTCCAGAAGACGCTCTCGCTCGGCGAACACGAACTCGACGCCAGCGGGGTCAGCTTGCCCGCGAAGTACGAGGCCGCCGTGACCGCGGTGATGAATATGTCGCCCGCGACCATGGCCGATCCGAACGCTGCCCGCGACTGGCTCGATCTGTTCGAATTCACCGGCGGTGCGGTGACGCCCGGTATCCGTGCCCAGCGCCGGATGGACCACGATTTCGATCGGGTGCAGGCCTACCGCGGCATCAAGGTGCCGTGCCTGGCCATCGGATTCGCCGACGATCGGATGATTCCGCCGTATCTGTCCAGGGAGGTTGCCGAGGCCATTCCGGGTGCGCGTTACCTGGAAGTTCCTGATGCGGGGCACTACGGCTATCTCGAGCGTCCAGAAGCGGTGAACAAGATCCTGCTCGATTTCTTCGCGGCCTGAGGTAACTGCCTACGCGTAACGTCTGCCTTGCTAGGGTCGACACAACGCTCGGGGAGCTTCCGGCGCTCGACAGCGTTGGACGAGCCAAGGGCGATCCCGTACATGCGCCAGTATCCAGTGAGGTGAAATTGAGCACCAACCCCTTCGATGACGAAGACGGCCGCTTCTTCGTTCTGGTCAACGATGAGGAACAGCATTCGCTGTGGCCGGCCTTTGCGGAGGTTCCGGCCGGATGGCGAGTCGTTTTCGGCGAGGACAGCCGCGCCGCGTGCGTGGAGTACGTCGAGAAGAACTGGACCGATATGCGTCCGAAGAGCCTGCGTGACGCAATGGCCGCCGATGACGCGGCCCGCCAGGGCGCCCAGTCCTGACCCGCGGTATCCGATACTGCGCCGGGCCCACTGCTGAACCGTCACTGCGTGGCACCGTAAAGCCGGTGTCACGCAGCTGGCGTGCCCGGTTATGATGGGCACCGTTTTGTAAGACACCGTCCGCCTCCTTAGCTCAGTGGTAGAGCACCGCTCTTGTAAAGCGAAGGTCGTCAGTTCAATCCTGACAGGGGGCTCCAGTCGGGCGCGTCGGTTTCGGCGCGCCCATTCACGTGAAACGGGCCCGCCGTCAACGGCGTGCCCGTTCCTCGTATTCGGCCGCACTGGCGGCTAATTCAGACCACACCGTCCCGACTCTCGTGAGCGCACCCTTGGACGCGTGATCACCATGCGCTGGTTGACGTGAACCCCGAGAAAACCCCTCCTTCAATACATTCTCGAAGTTCAGGGAGTGTTTGGGGGTTAGTCGGGGACGTTGGTTCCGTAGCCCAGGTTGCGGAGGGCGGTCTTGATTTTGGTTTGGGCTTCGTCGAGGGATTCGGGGGTGGGGTGGGGGTTGGCGCCGGAGATGTCGAAGTTGCCCATGGTGAAGGCTGGGAAGACGTGGACGTGGAGGTGGGGGACTTCGAGGCCGGCGATGAGTAGGCCGGCGCGGGGGGCGTCCCAGGCGTGGCGGACCGCTTGGCCGATTTTCTGCGCGACGCTGTTGAGCCGCGCGAAGGTGTCGGCGTCGATGTCCTGCCACTGATCGATCTCCTTGCGGGGGACCACCAGCGTGTGCCCTTGCGTCACCGGGGCGATGGTGAGGAATGCGACGAATTCGTCGTCCTCCCAGACGAAACGGCCCGGCAGCTGGCCTTCGATGATCGCGCTGAAAACAGAAGCCATGCACCGCAGGCTACGCCGGGAGTTCTCGATCGGTGGTTCGGGTGTTGACCTCGCCATCAAACTGTGTCTATCGTACACATATCAGTTTCCGCCAGACACAGTTTAGGAACGACATGATCACCATCGCCCTTGCCGCGACAGTCGCCGCCCCCGCGGGCCTGCTCACCCACCGTCAGCTGCGTCGCCGCAGCAATGCTCATGCGCTCCGGATCGATACGCCCGACGGCATCTCGGAGGCGGGCTTCGTCACCATCGGGGGCATCGAGCAGTGGATCGAAATCCGCGGCGAGGATCGGGCCAACCCGGTGCTGCTGGAATTGCACGGCGGCCCCGGCGCCTCGAACACCTACTTCGCCAATCGAACTCGGGCGTGGGAAGAGCACTTCACGATCGTTCGGTGGGATATGCGCGGCGCGGGAAAGACTTTCGGTCGCGGCGCACAGGGCGAGATGACGTTCGACCGGCTGTACGCCGACGCACTCGAGGTCACCCATCACGTGCGCGATCGACTGCTCGCCGACAAGGTGGTCTTGCTGGCCGCCTCCTTCGGATCGGTGCTCGGTCTTCGCCTGGCCCGCAACCACCCCGAGTTGTACTCGGCATATGTGGGCACCGACCAGAACATCACCGGCGGCGAACCCGACCACAGCGCTTTCTTCGCGGTTGTACAACGGTTGCGCAAAGCCGGAAAGCGCACCGCCGCAGCGAAATTGGAGGAGATGGGGCCGGATGCCACGCGGTGGACGGCCGAGCAGTGGGGCCTGCACGCAAAACTGGCGACCAGCTCCGATCCCATGCTCACCGGCATACTGAAGAAGCTGATCGTGCCGTCGATGTGGTTCTCGCCGCAGCATCGGCTGCGCGATCTGAAGGCGGGCGCGGACGGCATGAAGTACTCCGAACAGGTCGGCGTCGAATCCGTGCACTTCGACGCCTGGTGCGACGGCACGCGATTCGAATTGCCGTTCTTCATCTTTCAGGGCGAACACGACAGCCTGATGCCCGCGGCCAGGGCGCGCCGCTACTTCGACGACGTCGAGGCGCCGCACAAGGAGTTCGCGCTGATCGCGGACGCCAACCACTTCGCGGCGTTCTGGCAGCCCCAGCAGTTCCTCGAACTGCTGCTGACCCGGGTCCGGCCGGCAGTCACCAGCGGGCTCGGGTCGTGTGCTCAGGCGACGTAGTGCGAAAGGATGCTCTGCACTTCGTAGATGTCGACCTGGCGATTGAACCGCTTCTGCACCGGTTCATGGGTGCCCGAGATCCAGATGCAGAGTTCGGCATCCAGGTCGAAGGTGCCCGCGGTCTCCACCGAGAAGTGGGTGATGGCGCGATAGGGGATGCTGTGATAGCTCACCTTGCGGCCGGTGACCCCCTGCTTGTCGACCAGGATGAGCCGCTTGTTGGTGAACAGAATCGCGTCGCGGACAAGAAGATACGCGGCGTAGACCTGCTCACCGCCGCCCATCAGTCTCGCGTATTCCTCTTGCGCCTTACCGGGATCGATCCGCCCGGCATTGCCCATCAGTCCGTCGATCAGACCCATAGTCAGCACGTCCTTTGCGCGGTGGAGGTCGGCCGTCGCGCCCCCTCCCATCAATCATCCACACGACCACCGCTGGGGGTCGAGAACGTGGCGACTGATTTCGCGAGCACATTCGTAACTCGTCGGGCACGCCCAAGAATGGGCCGGCGACTCGACCGCCGGTCCGCGGACGAAGTTACGACGCACCCAACGACCGGCAAAAGTTCCGGGGAGGCGAGGGAGCCACCATTGGCAACAACCTAAGCTGTTGCCCGTGCGCGTACTCGTCATCGGTTCCGGAGCCCGTGAACATGCCCTCGTCCTGGCACTGCGCCGGGACCCCGCGGTGACCGCGCTGTTCGCGGCGCCGGGCAATGCGGGGATCGCCCAGTACGCGCAGGTCAGAGCGGTCGATCAGTCCTCCGCGGAGGCAGTTGTCGCGCTGGCTGCCGACTTGGACGCGGACCTGGTGGTGATCGGCCCCGAGGTGCCGCTGGTGCTCGGCGTCGCCGACGCGGTCCGGGCCGCGGGCATCGCGTGCTTCGGTCCGTCCGCTGCGGCCGCGCGCATCGAGGGTTCGAAGGCGTTCGCGAAGGACGTCATGACCGCCGCCGGGGTCCGCACCGCGCACAGCGAGATTGTGGACAACCCCGCTGAACTCGATGCCGCGCTCGATCGGTTCGGCCCGACCTGGGTGGTCAAGGACGACGGTCTGGCCGCGGGCAAGGGCGTCGTGGTGACCGCCGACCGGCACGCGGCACGCGATCACGGTGCCGAACTGCTCGAGCAGGGCCATCCGGTGCTGCTGGAATCCTTCCTGGACGGGCCAGAGGTTTCGCTGTTCTGCCTGGTCGACGGCGAGACCGTGGTGCCGCTGCTGCCCGCGCAGGATCACAAGCGCGTCGGCGACGGCGACACCGGGCCCAATACCGGCGGTATGGGTGCGTATACGCCGCTGCCGTGGTTGCCGCGGCAGACGGTCACCGCGATCGTCGAGGATGTCGTGAAGCCCGTTGCGGCGGAGTTGGTGCGGCGTGGCTGCGGCTTCTCCGGACTGCTGTACGCGGGTCTGGCGATCGGTGCGGACGGACCCGCCGTCGTCGAATTCAATTGTCGCTTCGGCGATCCGGAGACCCAGGCCGTGCTCGCGCTGCTGGAGAGCCCGCTCGGTGAATTGCTGAATGCCACCGCGACCGGCACGCTCGCCGAGGTCGCCGCGCCGCGTTGGCGCGACGGTTCGGCCGTCACGGTCGTTATCGCCGCCGAGAACTATCCGGGTCGCCCCCGCGTCGGTGATGTGATCACCGGAGCGGGCGAGGGCAATACCGACGACTCGTCCGCCGTGCTGCATGCGGGAACCGCGTTGCGCGAGGACGGGGCCCTGGTCTCCGCGGGCGGTCGGGTGCTGAGCGTCGTCGGCATCGGCGCGGATCTGGCCGAGGCTCGCGCGCACGCCTATGACCGAATTGCCTCGATCAAGTTGCCGGGCAGCCACTTTCGCACCGACATCGGTCTCGCCGCCGTCGAGGACCGCATTTCTGTGTGAGTCATTTGACTCGCACACCAGGGGGCCGCGAACACGCCGCGCCCGCGCGGCCAAAAACTCAGCCGAGCGTGAGCCCGTGCACCGCCAACCACTGCTGCGGGTCGACGTGCTGCCCGTTGACGATGACCTCGAAGTGCAGATGCGGCCCGGTGGAGTCACCACGGTTACCCATGCGAGCAATCTGCATACCCGCCGGAACGCGCTCGCCGACCGAAACGAAGAAGTCGTACATATGGCCGTAGACGGTGATGCTGCCGTCATCGTGCCGGATCCGCACCCACAGTCCGAACCCCTGCGCGGGTCCCGCATCGATGACGGTGCCGCTGGCGACGGCATAGATCGGGGTACCGATCGGCCCCGCGATATCGATGCCGTTGTGGAAAGTGCCCCAGCGCGAACCGAATCCGGAGGTGAAGGCGCCGCGCGCGGGTAACACCATGCCAGTGATGCCGGGCAGCACCGAACCCGTCGTGACCGGCGCGCTGCCCGCCATCCACGGCTGATACTCACCGGACACGGCTGCGGCCGCCTCGGCCTTGGCGCGTTCCAGCGTTGCGCGGGCCGCCGCGGCGACCACCTCCTGCTCACGAATGCGCTCGCCGTTGGCGATGGCATTGAGATAGCGCTTCACCGACGGCGGTGTCGACTGCGTCTGCTGTGGATAGGCGAAGGCGACGCGTTGCGCTTCGTCCGGGCCGGGCGTGCGATCGGTGACGCTCCAGGTGGCCGGGGAATCGGCGGCCGCGAATACGGCCGTGACGCAGAGTCCCGCGATCAGGATCCGGTGCTTGCGCAATAGCGCGCGATAGTCGGGTTTGGGTCGGTCCTCCCACAGCGCGTGCAGGTCGGGCGGTGGCTGCCGACGCAGCCAGACCAGGCCGTCCTTGCACTCGCCGAGCACCGCGCGCGCCCACTCACGCAATTCGGATTCGCGCCGTTCGCGCAACTTGGCACGCCAATCGGGGGGTATGACACCGATGCCACCCACCCCGGGTACTCGGTCCAGCCGCGCACGGCGCGCCTTGTCAAGCATTAACGCCGACCATAACCCGCGCCGCGTGCCGCGCACCTGACGAACCACGGGTGGGTCGCATTTCGGTCCGGCAAAAGCCGAGCATCGGCGCACACCCGACGTGCGGGACCGTCTACCGTACGTCGGGTGTCCAGAGAATCTCGCCGGTCGACCATTCCACCTTTCTACGTGATGGATGTATGGAAAGCTGCCGCGGAACGGGCCAGGACGCACGGCGATGTGCTGGTGCTGGCGGCCGGGCAGCCCTCGACGCCGGCGCCCGCCCCGGTGCTGCGCGCGACGAAGACGGCGATCGATTCCGAATTGCTCGGTTACACAGAGACATTCGGCATTCTGCCGCTGCGCGAGGCGATCGCCGAACACCACCGCGATACCTACGGATACGCCGTGGAACCGGATGACGTCGTGGTGACGACCGGCTCCTCCGGCGCGTTCACCCTCATCTTCCTGGCCGCATTCGACGCCGGGGACACCGTCGTGGTGGCCAGGCCGGGCTACCCGGCCTATCGCAACTCCCTCACCGCCCTGGGCTGTCGCGTCATCGAACTCGATTGCGGTGCGGAGACTCGATTCCAGCCGACGGTCGCCATGCTGGAGGCGCTCCCGGAGCCGCCCGCGGGCCTGATCGTGGCCAGTCCGGCCAACCCGACCGGCACCATGATCGATCCGGATGAACTCGCCGCGCTGGCCCGCTGGTGCGATGCGCACGACACCCTGCTGATCTCCGACGAGATCTACCACGGCATCACCTATCAGGGCCGCAGCGGCGGCCGGACATCATCGGCCTGGGAGACCTCGCGCGAATCCGTGGTCATCGGTTCGGTCTCGAAGTACTTCTCGATGACCGGCTGGCGGCTCGGTTGGATGCTGGCGCCGAGCGGATTGCGACCCGCGCTGCAGCGACTCGCATCCAATATGACCGTGTGTCCGCCCGCGGTCTCGCAGTTCGCGGCGCTACACGCGTTCGGCGCCGAGGCCAAGGAGGAACTCGACGGTCACGTCCGGCGCTACGCCGTGAATCGGCAACTGCTGCTGGAGGGGTTGCCCAAGCTCGGCATCACCGAGCTGGCCCCGGCCGACGGCGCCTTCTACGCCTACGCCGATATCGGCCACCTCACCGACGATTCCCGGAAGTGGTGTGCCGAGGTGCTCGACCACACCGGAGTCGCCTTGACCCCCGGAATCGATTTCGATACCGCGGCGGGGCACCGGACGGTACGGTTCTCCTTCGCCGGAGCTACCGCGGACATCGAGGCGGCACTCGTTCGGCTGGGTCACTATCTGCGTGGTTGATCATGCTGTCCGACAACAAGTTTGCACAGTTCGGCACCATGAACGAGCAGATGCGGTAAAACAACGATGGCTGGGCTTTCACTCTTTGGGTTTCCTCTGATTTCGCACGGATGAGCTGATGATGACTGGCACGATGGCACGGTGATAACCGCGACGACCCCGAAAGGCGAACGGCGTCGCCAGGCTTTGGTAGCGGCCGCCGCCGAGTTGTTACTCGAAGGCGGATTCGATGCGGTGCGGCATCGCTCGGTCGCAACGCGCGCCGACCTTCCGCTGGCGTCGACGACGTACTACTTCGAGTCGCTCGATGATCTGATCGCGCGAGCGGTCGAATTCAGCGGCAATGCGGAGCTGGACGCGATGCGGCGCCGGGTCGGCGAGGTGAGCCACCGCAGACGCGGCGCGGAGGCGACCGTCGACCTGGTGTTGGACCTGCTGGTTGGGTCGGACGGAAGCGACGAGGGGGCACGCGGGCAGCTCATCGCGCGCTATGAGCGTTCGGTGGCCTCGGCGCGGCATCCGGAACTGCGGGAAGTCCAGCTCCGACTAAGGGCGCAGCTGGACGAGCTGCTCGCCGATGTGTTGCGCCGCTCCGATCGGGCGGTTCGGGCGGAGCAGTTGCGCAGGATGGTCGCGGTGGTCGACGGGGCGGTGGTGGCGGCGCTGAGCGAAATGGACCCGGAGCCAAGGCGAATGGCGCGCGGTGCGTTGCTCGAGGTCATCGATATCGTCGCGCCCGCGACGCCGCAGCAGGTCGACAGGTTCCGGACACTAGACTGACAAGACGTGAGCCTCGTCCCGAACGTCCTTGCCACCCGGTATGCCAGCCCCGAGTTGGTGCATCTCTGGTCGCCCGAGAACAAGATCGTGCTCGAGCGGCGGCTGTGGCTGGAGGTGTTGCGGGCGCAGTCCGAACTCGGCATCGAGCTGCCCGCCGGCGTTATCGACGACTACGAGCGGGTCATCGATCAGGTGGATCTCGCTTCGATCGCCGAGCGTGAGCGGGTCACCCGCCACGACGTGAAGGCGCGCATCGAGGAATTCAATGCGCTGGCCGGGCACGAGCAGGTGCACAAGGGCATGACCAGCCGCGATCTCACCGAGAATGTGGAGCAGTTGCAGATCCGGCTCTCGCTCGAGCATGTGCACGCGCACGGTGTCGCGGTGGCGGCGCGGTTGGCCGAGCGGGCCGCCGAGTACCACACGCGGGTGATGGCGGGTCGTTCGCACAATGTCGCCGCCCAGGCCACCACGCTCGGCAAGCGGTTCGCCTCCGCCGCCGACGAGCTGCTGATCGCGCTGACCCGCCTGCGGGAGCTCATCGACCGCTACCCGCTGCGCGGTATCAAGGGTCCGATGGGCACCGCGCAGGACATGCTCGATCTGCTCGGCGGCGATTCGGCCAAGCTCGCGACGCTGGAGCAGCAGGTCGCGCGGCATCTCGGTTTCGCGAATGTGCTGACCAGTGTCGGCCAGGTGTATCCGCGCTCGCTCGATCACGATGTGCTGTCGGCGCTTGTGCAGGTCGGTGCGGGTCCGTCGTCGTTCGCGCACACCATCCGGCTGATGGCGGGTTACGAGCTGGTCACCGAGGGCTTCCAGCCCGGCCAGGTCGGCAGCTCCGCGATGCCGCACAAGATGAACACCCGCTCCTGCGAGCGCGTCAACGGCCTGCAGGTGGTGCTGCGCGGTTATGCCTCGATGGCCGCCGAACTCGCTGGCGCGCAATGGAATGAGGGCGATGTCTTCTGCTCGGTGGTGCGTCGTGTCGCGCTGCCGGACGCCTTCTTCGCCATCGACGGCATGATCGAAACCTTCCTCACCGTGCTCACCGAATTCGGCGCGTACCCGGCCGTCATCTCCCGCGAACTCGACCGCTACCTGCCCTTCCTCGCCACCACCCGCATGCTCATCGCCGCCGTGCGCGCCGGGGTGGGCCGCGAAACCGCCCATGAGGTAATCAAGGAACACGCCGTAGCGGTCGCCCTCGCCATGCGCGAACAGGGTCGCGAACCCGACCTGCTGGACCGCCTGGCCGCCGACTCCCGCTTCCCCTTGGACCGCGCCGAATTGGACGCCGCCCTGGCCGACAAGTCCGCCTTCATCGGCGCGGCCGAAGCCCAGGTTTCCGATGTGGTCGCCGCCGTCCAGAAGCTGGTGGACCAGTACCCCGACGCCGCTCGCTACACCCCCTCGCCGATCCTCTAGCGATCGGCCATAGTGATCGGCGTGAATCCGTACACGATCTTTGCCGACATTGTGGCTGGGCGGGCCGAGGCCAGCCGGGTGTATGAGGACGATGATGTGGTGGCGTTCATGGATATTCGGCCCATGACGCCGGGGCATTTACTCGTGGTGCCGAAGGTGGCGGCACGGAATCTGGCGGAATTGGATCCGGCGGTCGGCGGGAAGTTGTTCCAGGTGGCGCAGAAATTGGCGGGGGCGCTGCGGGACAGCGAGGTGGGCTGTGATGGCGTCAACTTCTTCTTGGCCGACGGAGTGACCGCAGGTCAGGAAGTGTTCCATGTGCACCTGCACGTCATTCCGCGGACACCGGGTGACGGGTTCGGATTACGTGGGCGGTCGACCAGTCCGCACCGCGCTGACCTGGACTATCTGGCGAGTTCGATCCGCGGCGCGCTCGGGCGCTGAGCCGTCGCCGGGCCGGGCTGCGACTGCCGTGAAAGTTATTACCTACCGGAAGGTTTGCCGCGGAAACGCCGGATAACGAATCTCTTCTCCAACGTCTCGACGTGAGTTACGTTGAAGGCCATTGTCATGCGGTGACGGAGGTAGGTTCGTGCGGCGAACGAAGATTGCTGTTGCGGTGCTCGCCTTTGCGACCGCCCTGACGGGGCCCATGCTCGTCGAGCCGGGCACGGCATCGGCCGCACGGATCGATCGGATCGATGAGCTGAGCACGACGCGCTCGGCGCTGTTCATCGAATCGCCATCGATGGGACGGATCATCCAAGTCGATGTTCTGCACCCGGCGGGCGGCGGCTCGCATCCGTCCTTCTACCTGTTGGACGGCCTCGATCCTGGCATCAACCAGAGCACCTGGACCAATGCCACCGACGCCGAATCCTTCTTCCGGGGCAAGAACGTCAATGTGGTGCTGCCGGTCGGCGGCCAGGCCAGCTACTACACCGACTGGCAGCGCGACGATCCGAAATTCGGCCGCTACCAGTGGGAAACCTTCCTGACCGCGGAGTTGCCGCCGATCATCGACGCCCGATACGGCAATGGCGTCAATGCCATCGGCGGTCTGTCCATGGGCGGCAATGCGGCCTTCATCCTCGCCGCCCGCCATCCCGAGTTGTACCGGGCGATCGCGGGCTACAGCGCCTGTCCCGACACAACTCTGGCCATGGGCGCGGTGATGTTCTCCATCGCCAACCGCGGCGGCGACCCGGTGAACATGTGGGGCGGTCCCGGCAGCCCGGCCTGGGCCGAACACGATGCGGCGGCGCTCGCGGATCGCTTGCGCGGCAAGACGATCTATCTCTCCACCGGCACCGGTTTACCCGGTCCGCACGAGGCCGAGGTCAAACCCCAACTGGGCGAGAACATCGTCCTCGGCGGCCCGGTCGAGGTCGGCGTGAACAACTGCGTCATCTCGTTCGAACAGCGGCTGCGTTCCCTCGGCATCCCGGCCGAGGTCGATTACAGCCCGACCGGAACCCACTCCTGGTCGTACTGGCAGGACACCCTGCACGCCTCTTGGCCGACCATCGGTCCGGCCATCGGAGCCTGAGGTCAGGCCCGCAGCACGCGGACGATGGCGAACACCACGATGATCGCGGCCAGGAAGACCGTGCCGAGAATGACGATGCCCGCGGGCGCGCCGAATAGTTCGACGTTCTCGGTTCGGTGGATCGTCTGGTAGACCTCCGCGTCGCTGGCATCGGCCTCGAAGGCGAAGTCGGAGCGGATATCCGCGGGGTTATCGATCGAAATCCGCAGTTCGGTCAGGTAGTTGCGGCCATTCGTCGTCACCGGCGCGAGTTCTGGATCCGATGTGGCGACCCGGCCCGCGAAATCGACGTGCACGCTCTGTGCGGTGGCATCGGGATCGGAGCGTCGCACGCGATGCTCGCTCAGCGCGTAAAGGTGCACGTACTGGGCCCGTTCGGCGGCACTCGACATGCGCATCGGATACACGAGCCGATCCGAATCGAAGGTCAGGCGCACCGGATCTATTGCGCCGTCGAGCGGTTGGGCGCTGGTGAGGCGCATAGCGACGAAGGACCAGCCCTCGCGCAGATACGGCTCCAGGGTGCTGACCACCTCGGGGCGCATCTCGTAGCCGTTGTCGCTCAGCCACTTTCGAATGCCATCCAGGTTGCCGCCGGACAGAGTGGTCGCCTCCAGCGGGCCGAGTTGCACGCGGTCGAGGACGGTCGGGCCGCCACCGGCAGCGCTCATTGCGCCATCGCCCGCGGAGTCGCCGGCACCCGAGCCGAACCATCGACGCTGGGTGATGACCCTGGGTGCGGTCAAGCCCGCCAGTTCGGTAAAGGTCGCGGCGGAGCCACTCGCGACGGTTGCCGGCTTCGGTGTCGGCACGATCAGTGCTGCCTGATCGGTGCCGGATTTCAGCGCGAGCCGCATGAGCACCGTCTCCCGCTGACCGTCCCAGCTGACCAGCGCCGTCTCCTCGCGCACCGATGCCAGGTGACCCGGCCGATTGGCGACCCCGCCGCACGCGCATGCCGAAGCCGGTGCAAGCGCGCCGATTCCAGCTGTGGCGAACAGCATTCCGATGACGGCCAGCAGGTGAACAGCACGCATGGCCGCGAGCCTAATGGGCTGCGCGGCCATGCGGCCGGACCGTCAGGCACACCGCGTTTCGCGCAAATCCCAGCTCGGATAGTCGCTGTACCCAGCCGCCTCGCGCCCGTAGAGCAGCTCTTCGCGGATCGAAGCCAGCGGCAGGTCGTGCGTAATCCGTTCCACCAGATCGGGATTGGCGATGAACGCGCGTCCGAACGACACCAGATCGGCGAGCCCTTGCCCGAGTACCGCCTCGGCCTCGATCGCGCTGGTCGGCTTGCGGTTCTCACCGATATTCGCGATGAGCGTGCCGTGCCAGCGCGGCCGCAGATCGGCCAGGGCCGGATAGTCGTCGTTGTCGGTCAGATGCAGATAGGCCAGGTCGCGGCGATCCAACTCGGCCACCAGCGTGCGGTATAGCGGTGCCGGATCGGCCTCGTGCATATTGAACTGCGGGTTGCCCGGCGACAGGCGAATAGCGGTCCGGTGCGATCCGACGGCCCCGACGACCGCGTCGACGATGGCCAGCGGCGCACGCATGCGGTTTTCGATCGAGCCGCCGAATTCATCGGTGCGCAGATTGGTGTTGTCGGCCAGGAACTGGTGCGGCAGGTAGCTGTTGGCGCCGTGGATCTCGACACCGTCGAAGCCCGCCGCGATCGCATTGGCCGCGGCTGCCGCGAAATGCTCGACCACCGCCGCGATTTCGGCACGGCTGTACGCGCCCGGCGTGATCGGATCGGCCTTGGTGCCGTCGAGCAGGTGCGGCCGATCGTCATCCAGCACCGACGACGGTCCGGTAGGCCATGAGCCGTCGACCCGCGCCAGCGGATGCCCCTTGCGCCCTCCGTGCATCAGTTGTGCGACGATCCGCCCGTCCGCCGCGTGCACCGCATCGGTGACCTTGCGCCAGGCATCGACATGGCGACCCGTCTGCAGGCCCGGGACCCAGGCCTCGCTCTGGCCGGTCGAATGCGGCCAGATGCCCTCGGTCACGATCAGTCCGGCCGTTGCCCGCTGCGCGTAGTAGTCGACGACATCGGTGGTCGGCGAACCGTCCGGATGCGAGCGCAACCGGGTCATCGGTGACATGACGATGCGATTGGGCAGGGCCAGACCATGGTTGCGGTATTCGCTCAATAGCTGCATGACGGCACCATAAAACCTGACATCGATGTCAGGTCAAGTATGCTTGTTGTCGGCAAAAGGTCCGGGGAGGCGGAACAGATATGCGCATAGGTGAGCTGGCCGAGCGGACCGGGGTGAGCGTCCGGTCACTGCGGTACTACGAGGCCAAGGGCATGCTCGGATCCGAGCGCACCTCCGGTGGTCAGCGCGAATATCCGGAGTCCGCGGTCGCCCGGGTGCTGCGCATACGCGAAATGTTCGCCGCGGGCATCGGCAGCGATACCGTCAGCCAGCTGCTGCCGTGTATCCATGACGAAGACGGCACACCGAACGAGCGGGCGACACCGTTCCTGGTGGACAAGCTGGCCGAGGAGCGCCGACGCATCGACCAGGCCATGACCGACCTGCACCGGGCGGGCGCGGTACTCGACGAGATCCTGCGAGCGGCGGGCGGTGCGCGGCCCGAACAGTAGGGTGGAGCCCATGGCTCTCGATAGTGGAATCGGAACGCTCGCCGGTTCGGGTGATGTGACGGCGCCGGTCGCCAAGACGGTGCGCACCGAGCGGGTGCACCACGGCGACGTCTTCATCGATGAGTACGAATGGCTCCGCGACAAGGAAAACTCCGAGGTCATCGCCTATCTCGAGGCCGAGAACGCCTACACCGAGGCGCAGACCGCCCATCTCGGCGGA
This sequence comes from Nocardia sp. CA-120079, assembly GCF_050955745.1. Taxonomy (NCBI): domain Bacteria; kingdom Bacillati; phylum Actinomycetota; class Actinomycetes; order Mycobacteriales; family Nocardiaceae; genus Nocardia; species Nocardia sp. CA-120079. The sequence goes on along the minus strand of NZ_CP192088.1, from coordinate 9,059,138 downwards.
CTGCGGAACAGGATCTTCGACGAGATCAAGTCGCGCACCCAGGAGACCGATCTGTCGGTGCCGACCCGGATGGGCGAGTACTGGTATTACTCGCGCAGCTTCGAGGGCAAGCAGTACGGCGTGCACTGCCGTTGTCCCATCGATGCAGCGGCCGAGGGCATCGATGCCTGGACTCCGCCGCAGCTCGAGGTCGATACCGAGATTCCCGGGGAGCAGGTGCTGCTCGACAGCAACCAGGTCGCCGAGGGGCACGACTTCTTCGCACTGGGCGCGTTCTCGATCAGCCATGACGGCAACCTGCTCGCGTACTCGGTCGACACCAGCGGTGACGAGCGCTACCTGCTGCGCTTCAAGGATCTGCGCACCGGCGAGGTGCTCGCCGACGAGATCGCGGGTACCGCGCCGGGCGCGACCTGGTCGTTGGACGGCACGCACGTCTTCTATCAGACGGTCGACGAATCCTGGCGGCCCGACACCGTCTGGCGGCACCGGCTCGGTACGGGCAAGGACGACGATGTCAAGGTCTTCCACGAGCCCGATGAGCGCTACTGGGTGAGCATCGGCGCGACGCGCTCGGAGAAGTACCTGATGATCTGGGTCGGCTCCAAGATCACCACCGAGGGCTGGGTGCTCGAATCCGATAATCCGGAAGGGGATTTCCGGGTCATCATTGCGCGCCGCGATGGCGTCGAGTACTCCGCGGAGCATGCGGTGGTCGGCGGCGAGGACCGTTTCCTGATCCTGCACAACGACGTCGTGGACGGGGTGAAGGCCGAGAACTTCGTACTCGCCGAGGCGCCGGTATCGGATCCGTCGAATATGACGCTGCTGATCGGCCATCGCGACGATGTGCGGCTCGAGGATATCGATCCGTTCGCCAGTCATCTGGTGCTGAGCTACCGGCGCGAAGCCCTGACCCGCGTCGCCATTTGGCCGCTGACCGAATCCGGTTACGGCGAGCGGCGCGAACTCGAATTCGATCTGGAACTCTTCGCGGTCGGTTCCGGCGCCAATCCGGAGTGGGAGCAGCCGACGCTGCGAATCGGGCTGACCTCGTTCATCACGCCGATGCAGGTCTTCGACTATGTGCCCGCCACCGGTGAGCTGCTGCTGCGCAAGGAGCAGCCGGTCCTCGGCGGCTACGACGCGAACGACTATGAGCAGCACCGGGATTGGGCGATCGCCGCGGACGGCACCCGGATTCCGATCTCCCTGGTGCGGAAGAAGGGTCTGCCCGAGGGGCCGAAACCGCTGCTGCTGTACGGATACGGCTCCTACGAGGCCAGTATGGATCCGTCCTTCTCGGTATCGCGGCTTTCGCTGCTCGACCGCGGCATGGTGTTCGCGGTGGCGCATGTGCGCGGCGGCGGTGAAATGGGGCGGCTCTGGTACGAGAACGGCAAGACGCTCACCAAGAAGAACACCTTCACCGATTTCGTCTCCTGCGCAAGGCATCTCATCGATACCGGCATAACCTCCGCGGACCGGGTGATCGCCGACGGCGGCAGTGCGGGCGGCCTGCTGGTGGGTGCGGTAGCGAACCTGGCACCCGAGTTGTTCAAGGGCATCCTGGCCAACGTACCGTTCGTCGACCCGCTCACCTCGATCCTCGACCCGTCGCTGCCGCTTACCGTCATCGAATGGGACGAGTGGGGAAATCCCTTGGCGGACAAGGACGTCTACGACTACATGAAGTCCTACGCGCCCTACGAGAACATCGAGGCCAAGGAATATCCGGCCATTCTGGCGATCACCAGCATCAACGACACTCGCGTGCTCTATGTCGAACCCGCCAAGTGGGTCGCCAAACTGCGCGCCACCAAGACCGGTGACACACCGCTGCTGCTCAAGACCGAAATGAGCGCGGGCCACGGCGGCGTCAGCGGCCGCTACGAGAAGTGGAAGGAAGTCGCCTTCGAATACGCCTGGGTGCTCGACACCCTCGGCCTCGCCGACGCATAGCTTCCGTGCGCGGCCGGTTCACCCCGGCCGCTCACCCGGTGGGTACCAATAGTTTGCCGAGCAGCGTCGTGAGCTGGCGGCGCTCGGCGGCGGTCAGCGCTGCGAAGGTCTCGTCGAGGTAGGCCGGAATCGCCGCCTCCGCCTCGTGCAGCCGTTCGCGGCCCGCATCGGTGATGGTCACGGCGTAGGAGCGCCGGTCGCGCGGATTGCGTTCGCGCCGTACGTAATCCGACTTCTCCAGGTCATCGCAGACGCCGACCATGACGCTGCGATCGATCCGCAGTTCCTCGCTCAGCGTCTGCTGCGAGCACGCGCCTACAGCATCGAGCATCTTCAACACCAACTGCTGCCCCACGCCCAAACCCTGTGTCGCGGCGTGGATTTCGCCTGCTCTGGCCACCGCGGTCGATGCGCGGCAGAGCGCGATATCCGGCCGCTCGGCGGCGAGCTGTGGAAAGTAAGTCGGTTTGGTCATGGTGCCTCACTGTCGGTGGCGTCAGCCTACCATTAATCGTCTGTTGGCCAATCGTTTGACAGCAGACGATTTGTGGTCATACGGTCTGATGGTCTGCATGAATCGGCCCGAGGAGTACCCGATGACAACGCTGGATCTGACCCCGGACGAGTTGCTGTCCACGACCCGTGCCGTGCGCAAACGCCTGGACTTCGACCGTCCGGTGCCGCGTGAGCTGATCGAGGAGTGCATAGATCTCGCAACCCAGGCGCCGACCGGACGCAATCGGCAGCGCTGGCATTTCATCGTCGTCACAGATCGGGCCAAGCGTCGAGTGGTCGGCGATATCTTCCGTCGCGCGCTCACCGTCGGGACCGGACAGCCGCTGACCGCCGATGACGTGTGGCGCATGAACTATTCAGCGCGTTCGACCGAGCGGGTCTTCGACGGGCTGCGCTATCTCGCCGAGAACATCCATCGTGTTCCGGCCATGGTGATCCCGGCCATCGAGGGCCGAACCGATCGCGCCTCGGTCGAGATCCAGTCGGGCGCTTGGGGTTCCATTCTGCCCGCGGTGTGGAGCTTCATGCTCGCCGCTCGCGCCCGCGGACTGGGCACCACCTGGACCAGTGCGCAGGGGCCGCTGGAGCGCGAACTCGCTGCGGCGCTGGGGATTCCGTACGACAAGGTGATGCTCGCGGCATTCATTCCGCTGGCCTACACCCTCGGCACCGACTTCGAACCCGCCGTTCGGGTGCCGAGGGCGCAGGTACTGCACTGGGAGCGGTGGTAAATCAGAGGCCGCAGGTACGCATGTTGTCCAGGAATGTCGCACGATCGCTGTCGCGGAATTGCTCGATCCCCTGGTATGCGCCGTTCGCATCCATGATCGCGATGTAGGCGTCGGCGATCTGATCCGGCGTCGCGTCGGGAGTCTTGCTGCGCACCTGGTTGACGAACCCCTGTGTGGCCGTGCATGTTTCGTCTTGACTGAAGATCTGGGGGTCGCCCGGATCGGCTAGGGCCGTAGCCGGTGCGATGAGCAGGAGCGGAACTGACAGAGCACTGAGCAGGGCTGTCTTCACGCCGGAGATCCTAGGGCAGATGTGCCGCGGGTGGAACGCAGTGTTCGTCGGCGGGTCATCCGCCCTGCACGCCGAGTACATCTGCGGCTGGCACCGTAAGGCCATGAACGCTGAGCTGATCGTGTCGATTTCCGGGATCCGGGACACCACGCGGGACGCGGCTATCGAATTCGCGGCCGAAATGGATCGCCGCGATGTGCGGCTTTCGCTGCTGGTCGCGCCCCGGTTGAAGGGTGGCTACCGGCTGGTGGAAGATCCAGCGACGCAGTCGTGGCTGCGCGGTCGGCGGGCCCGCGGCGATGCGATCGTGCTGCACGGCTACGACCAGGCGGCGACCAAGCGGCGCCGGGCCGAATTCGCCACCCTGCCCCGGCACGAGGCGCGCCTGCGGCTGACCGCGGCGGATCGGGTGCTCGAGCAGGTGGAACTGCGCACCCGGCTGTTCGCGGCGCCGCGCTGGGATGCCTCGGCGGGCGCCATCGAGGCGCTGCCCGAGGCCGGTTTCCGGCTCGCGCTCGGGCTGACCTCGATTTTCGATCTCGAGCGCAATATCGCTCAGAAGGCGCGGGTCTACGGCATGGGCGAGGGTTTTCGAGCCGAGCCGTGGTGGTGTCGCGCGCTGGTGCTCGGCGCGGCCAGGACCGCGCGTCGCGGCGGTGTGCTGCGCCTGGCCGTTTCCGCCGCTCAGCTGGGCCGTTCCGGTCCGCGGCAGGCGATGCTCGACGCGGTCGATCTCGCTTTGTTCCACGGCGCGGCCAGCGACGTGTACCGCTGGGAGCCGTTCGCCGCCGTCAAGGCGGCCTGATCGGGTCCGCCGGAAGCCGTGCAGGGGTGTGGTCGGCACCGCCCGCACGAGGCGCCGCCGCCCGTAATGGCGTGACCGGGCGGCGGCGCGCGGCGTAATCGGCGCTGCCCCAGCGCTATTCGCGGCTCGGTCGAACGGGTTTGGCCTGCTCGCTCGGGACAGCCGCGGTCGCGTTATGCGTGAATCCGCCCGCTTCTTCGCGGGTGAGCGGTTTGGCTTGTGGATGCTTTTCGAGTTGCGCCATACTGCGCGCGATATCGGCGAGCAGCAGGTCGGCCATGTCGATGCTGAACCCGTGCCGGACCAGTGCGCGCATGATCGTCTCGTTCTCGCGGTCGGCGGGCAGCGGATACGCGGCGATCAGCCAACCCCTGGTCCGCAGCCGATCCGAGAGTTCGTAGAGGTTGAAGCCGACATCCTCGGTCAGTCGCCACGACACCGCCGCGATGCCCCGATGTGGATCGCCGCCGTGGATCATCTCGAACGGCCCGAGTTTCAGCAGGCCATCGGCCAGATGCTGGGCGACGTGGTAAAGCTGGGACTGCAGTCGAGCGTATCCGGTGCGGCCGAGCCGGATGAATTCGTAGTACGAGGTGATCACCTGCCCGCCGGGGCGGGAGAAGTTGAGATTGAAGGTGGCCATGCTGCCGCCGAGGTAATCCACATTGAAGATCAGCTCTTCGGGTAGATCGGCGGCCTCGCGCCAGATCGCCCAGCCCGAGCCGAGCGGCGCGAGCCCGGTCTTGTGGCCGGAGGCATTGATCGATTTGACCCGCGGCAGCCGGAAATCCCAGATCAGATCCGGTGCGGTGAACGGCGCCAGGAATCCGCCGCTGGCGGCGTCGACATGGATGGGGATATCCAGGCCGCTGACCTCCTGCAGCCGGTCCAGCGCCTTGCTTATCTCCGCGACATCCTCGAACAGACCGGTGTAGGTCTGCCCGAAGGTCGGCACCACCATGATGGTGCGCGCATCGCAGTAGGCGGCGACGTCGTCGGGATGCATGGTCAGCCGGTCGCCGCGCAGCGGAATCTGCCGTATCTCCACATCGAAATAGCGCGCGAACTTCTCCCAGCACACCTGCACCGGGCCGCAGACGAAATTCGGGGTGCCGGTGCCGCCACGCTTGCGCCAGCGGAACTTGGCGGCCAGACCGCCGAGCATGGCGGCCTCGCTCGAGCCGGTGGTGGAGGTGCCGTGCGTGCCTGCCGGATCCGGCGCATGCCACAGATCGGCGACCATCCGCACGCACCGACGCTCCAATTCGGCGGTCTGCGGGTATTCGTCCTTGTCGACGATGTTCTTGTCCAGGGATTCGTTCATCAGCCTGCGCGCCTGGTCGTCCACCCAGGTGGTGCAGAACGTCGCCAGATTCATCCGGGAGACGCCGTCGAGCATCAACTCGTCGTGCACGATCTCGTAGGCGACCTGCGGGAACAACTCGTTGATCGGAAATCCGGCCTTCGGCGCCGACCGGCGCAGGCCCGGCAGGGCGAATAGGTCGTCGGGCTCCAGTCCTTCTGTCATCGAACCGCCTCCGAATATGGATCGCGTGATGTTTGCGAAAACAGTGGCAACCAGCGTCGACGTTTCAGCATGTCACAGCGGCGACCGGATTTTCGGTGTTCCGAACCGGACGACACAGACCGATCGGTCGGCTGAGTTCTCCGTATGCACCGAGCGGTTCATGCCAGAGTTGGCGGGCGGCGGGCGGTCGCCGCTTCTGTGCCGGATCGGATCTGAAATGAGGTTTCGCAGATGATCGACGACTCCCGCACCGCGGCGCTGCGCCAGCGGGTGGCCGCGCTGATGCCGCAGGCGAAAACCGATCTCACCCAACTGGTTTCGTTCAAGTCGGTGGCCGATCCCCGGCAGTTCCCGCTGGAGGAGTGCGACCGGACCGCGCAGTGGGTGGCCGACGCATTCGCCGGGGCGGGTCTGACCAAGGTGGGTCTGCACGAAACTCCCGACGGCAGTAAGGCCGTCATCGCCTCGCGTCCCGCGCCGAACGGTGCGCCGACGGTATTGCTCTACTGCCACTACGACGTGCAGCCGCCACTCGACGACGATGCCTGGCGCACTCCGGTTTGGGAGCTGACCGAGAAGGACGGCCGCTGGTACGGGCGCGGCAGTGCGGACTGCAAGGGCAATATCGTTATGCACCTGACCGCGCTGCGGGCCCTCGGCGCGGAACTGCCGCTCGGGGTGACGCTGGTCGCGGAGGGTTCCGAGGAGCAGGGCACCGGCGGACTCGAACAATTCGTCGAGGCCAACCCGGATCTGCTGCGCGCGGATGCGATTCTGATCGGCGACTGCGGCAATTTCGCGATCGGGGTGCCGACCTTGACCGAGACCCTGCGCGGCAGCGTGAACGTTGTCGTCACCATCGAAACCCTCGCCGGGCCAATGCATTCCGGCATGTTCGGCGGTCCGGCCCCCGATGCGCTCGCCGCGCTCGTCCACCTGCTCGCCTCCCTGCGCGACGAACACGGCAACACCACGGTGGCCGGACTGCCCAATTATCAGCGCTGGACCGGTGTGCAGTACTCGGAGGACCAATTCCGTGCTGACGCAGGCGTACTCGGCGGCGTCGAACTCATCGGTGACGGCACGGTCGCCGATATGCTCTGGGCGCGACCGGCTTTGACGGTGCTCGGCATCGACGCGCCGAAGGTGGTCGGCTCAGCGGCGGCCATCCAGCCCGCCGCGCGAGCCCGGCTCAACCTGCGCATTCCGCCGGGCACCGATCCCGACCAGGCGCTGGAACTGCTGACCGCGCACCTGCGTGCGCATACGCCGTGGCGCGCGAAACTCTCCGTGGAAACCGAGTCGACCGGCGCACCGTTCCGATCGGCCACCGGCGGTCCCGCTCGCACCGCCATGGAAGCCGCACTCACCGCCTCATACGGCCGCCCGACCACCACCCAGGGCCAGGGCGGCTCGATCCCGCTGTGCAACGTCTTCGCCGCCACCTACCCGCACGCCGAGATCATGCTGCTGGGCGTCGAAGAACCCAAATGCCTGATCCACGCCCCCAACGAAAGCGTCGCCCCCTCCGAAATCGAACACATGGCCTTAGCCGAGGCCCTCTTCCTCACCACCTACGCCGAACAAATCCACTGAGACGTTGGACACCCGATCACCATGCATCCGTGGCGGACCCTCTCGACATTTGCCGCCAGGGATACATGGTGATCAGCAGTCCGAGGTTTTAGAGGTCGCGGTGGGCCTCGGGGGGGATGACGGTGAATTCTGTGGTGGTGGGGCCCATTTCGGCCAGGCGGCCGAAGTAGATGCCCTGGGCTTCGGGTTGGATGATGCCGAAGTGGATGGGGAAGGCGGTGCGGGGAGCGACTGCGCGCAGGTAGTCGACGGCCTCGCTGATGCGCATCCACGGTGCGGATGCTGGAATGGCGAGGACGCCGACCGGTACCGGTGGCACCCACAGCGAGTCGCCGGGGTGCACGAGTTGGGCCGGATCGTCCGGGGTGCCGAGTTGGAAGACGGTGTTGTCGATCACCGGGATCTCGGGGTGGATCACCGCGTGCCTGCCGCCGCCTCCGGTGATCTGGAGATCGCCGAGGGTGATCACATTGCCCGCGTGCACCGGCTCCCACGGCTCGCCGCGCTGCTGTGCGGTCTGTGGATCACTGAACAGGCGCGCATTCGGGTTGTTGTCGAGCAGCGCCTCGATCCGGCTCGGATCGATATGGTCGGGATGCTGATGGGTGACGGCGATGGCGTCCAGGCCGGTAATGCCCTCGAAGCCGTGCGAGAAGGTGCCCGGATCGAACAGCACCTTCTTGCCGTGCAATTCGACGAGGATGCAGGAGTGGCCGAAGTGGGCTATGCGCATGGGGCCATGCTATTTGACTCGACCCCGACCGTAGCTCGGACAAGCTGGACAACTACGCTGCTCAGGTAACCCCAACACCACCTGAGGAGCAACGCGTGGCACGAGTCGTGGTCGAGGTGATGCCGAAGGCCGAGATCCTGGATCCACAGGGTCAGGCCATCGCCGGCGCGCTCCCGCGCCTGGGATTCGCCGGAGTGTCGGATGTGCGGCAGGGCAAGCGATTCGAACTCGATGTCGACGACAGTGTCAGCGACGCTGAGCTCGAGCAGATCGCCGAGGCGCTGCTCGCCAACACTGTGATCGAGGACTGGAAGGTCGTGCGCGTCTCATGACCGCCCGGATCGGGGTAATTACTTTTCCGGGCACGCTCGACGATGTCGACGCGGCTCGGGCGGTGAAACTGGCGGGCGCCGAGGCGGTCAGCCTGTGGCATGCCGATGCCGATCTGAAGCAGGTCGACGCGGTGGTCGTGCCGGGTGGCTTCTCCTACGGTGACTACCTGCGTGCCGGTGCCATCGCCCGGTTCGCCCCGGTGATGGGCGAGGTCATCAAGGCCGCGGGTAAGGGTCTGCCGATCCTGGGCATCTGCAACGGCTTCCAGGTGCTGTGCGAGGCGGGTCTGCTGCCCGGTGCGCTGACCCGCAACGAGGGCCTGCACTTCGTCTGCCGTGACGAATGGCTGCGCGTCGAAACCGCGAACACCGCATGGACCTCGCGCTTCGAGCCCGGCGCCCAGATCCTCATCCCGGTCAAGAACGCCGAGGGTCGCTACCAGGCGTCGGAGAGCGTGCTCGATGAACTCGAGGGCGAGGGCCGGGTGGTCTTCCGTTACGCGGGCGACAATCCGAACGGCTCCCAGCGCGATATCGCGGGCATTTCCTCGGCCGATGGCCGGATCGTCGGCCTGATGCCGCATCCCGAGCACGCCACCGAGCCGCTGACCGGCCCGAGTGACGACGGCCTCGGCCTGTTCCTCTCGGTACTGGACACCCTGGTCGCTGTGTAGTTTTTGCCGCGCCTCTGTTTTCGGCCGCGTGGCCGCGGCGTGTTCGCGGCCCCCTGGTGTGCGGTGGCCTCGCATTCGCTCGTCCAAGCGCAAGAGACTGATGACGGACTGCGTCCGGCGGCGTTCGATGGGCGCGGCTGACCCTTTCGAGCGGCCTGCCAGCAGTCTCGCCAGCGGCGCCGTCGAGACTCGCGACTACGTCGCATGCGCTGCGACGACTCGGACGCGAGACGGGCCGCGAACTCCTCGCTCGTAAGACTCGCTCCGTCGTGGTCGGTGCTGACGGGGTGTTCGGCACCGGATGCACTCGCATCGGATGCCGCCGGTCGGGGGACTCGCCAGTCAAGTGATCCGGGCGATGATGTCGAAATCGACGCCGTCGGCCAGCGCGATATAGCCGTGCTGCTGCGCCTGGTTTCCGACGAAAGATCTGGAACCGCCCGGTGTTTCGAGTTGCACACCCTGATCGAGCGCCGCGTGTACCTCGGGTACGGCCAGTGATCCGACCGTCTCGCCGATCGCGCGCAGGGTGTGGATCCCCTCGTAGCTCATATTGCTGAAGCTGGTCAGTGCGGGTGCGAAGGTGCCGTGTAGGCGGCGGTAGCGAGCCAGTCGGTCGCGACCGTCGTCGGTGTCCGGGTCCACGAAGAAGCTCGATGCCACGTAGAAGTTGTGGTTGGCGTCGGGACCACCGGTCAGCAGGACGTTCTCGTCGGCGGCCGGGCTGATGCGCAGCAGCGTGTCGGCGCGTCCGGTGGCGGCGAACTGCTGGTTGAAGCGGGAGACGTCCGCGCCGACCATCAGGATGATGACGGCATCGGCTCGGTCCAATGCGGGATGGCTGAGGAATTCACCGAAGTCCGGTGCGCCGAGCGGTACGAATCGCTCCAGCACGATGGCACTCGGATCGGCCAGACTGCGGCGCACCGCCTTGGCCGATTCGCGCGGCCAGATGTAGTCGTTGCCGATGATCGCCCAGCGGCGCACGCCGTGTTCGCGCTCGAGCCAGTGCACGGCGGGCAGGGTCTGACCCGCCGGATGTTCCCCGAGCATCAGCACCCCGGGTAGCTCATTGGTGAGGCCCTCGTGTCCGGTGGCGAAAAGGTAGGGCACCCGGCTGGCATTGGCCCGCGCGACGGCCAATCGCACCGCCGAGGTGTGCCAGCCGGTGATCGCGTGCACCATTCCGGTGGCGAGCAGCGCGGAAACCTCATCGGCGACCTCGCGCGGATTCCGGCCGCCATCGATATTCGTAGTACGAATTTCGCGACCGAGAAAACCGGCTCCAGCATTGATTTCGTCGACCGCGAGGGAAATCGCCGCATCGCACGACGCCGCGACGATACCGCCCGGTCCCTGCATCGGAACTATGTTCAGGATCTCGATCGTGCCGTCTGGGCTCTCGCCGAACGCTGACATTCGGTACTCTTCTTCTCGTTCGAGCGAAATTCATGGCAGGCAGGAAATAATGACGACCATTGTAAGCGGATATTCCACGCTGCATGGTGCGCTGCGTGCCGCGGAACGGCGTTGGCTGGACCACCTCGACGCCGCCCTGTGCGCCAGGCAACTGACGGCCGATCAATGGTCGATGCTGTCGAATCTGTCCACCGAGTTCGGGGTCACCATGAGTGAGCTCGCGGCCAGGTCACAGCTACCGCCGTCCTCGGCGACCAGGCACGCCGACGCACTCGCCGAACGCGGCCTGATCTTCCGGGTGGCCGCCGAGGACGACCGCCGCCGCATCCTGATCGGCCTGAGCAGGCTCGGTTCGGATCTGGTCGACGCGGTGCGCGCCGAGGAGGAGCGTGCGGAGCAGGAGTTGCGTTCGCGTATCGGTACGCGGCGTTATGCCGAGCTGATGCGTTTGCTGGAACTCGTTTCCGCGGAGTAGTTCAAATCGGTACCGCCTGAGTCGTCGGATGAATTAATCCTATGAATGTCCGGTTGTGCCGGTGTGCGCGCGTAATTTCCATTCCTTCGGTTATGTTCCGAATAGACCGCATTATGGTGCTCCGGTATTCGAGGTAGTACGACTGGACCGAGTTGTGTTCCGCCGCCCGCGGCGGTGATTCCCGGCGAGCGGACTGCCCGCTCGATCACTATCGAGCCCGGACAAACCACCGCTCGAAAGGCAGGAGCGCGTGCGGGGTCTGATCGAGACGTATCTCGAGGTCTGCGCGAGGTCTGCATAGGATCGCAGGCATGCCCGTTTCCACTACCGCGGCCACGGCCGCCGGACTGTGCGCCTTCATCGACGATTCACCGTCGCCGTTCCACGTGTGCCGGACGGTCGCGCGGGAACTGGACGCCAACGGCTTCACCCCGCTCGCGGAGTCGGCGCCGTGGCCATCGGATGGGCCGAGCCGCCATTACGTCGTGCGCGGCGGTTCGCTGGTCGCATGGGCGACTGCCGATTCCGCCGGTGTGACGCCGTTCCGGGTGGTCGGTGCGCATACCGACAGTCCGAATCTGCGGGTGAAGCAGTATCCAGATCTGGCCGCGGCGGGCTGGCAGCTGGTCGGGTTGGAACCCTACGGCGGCGCCTGGCTGAATTCATGGCTGGACCGGGAACTCGGCATCTCCGGGCGGCTCAGCGTGCGCGATGGAAATGCGGTGCGCGACCAGCTGGTTCGCATCGATGAACCGATTCTGCGGGTGCCGCAGTTGGCCATCCACCTTTCGGAGGACCGCCGGGGTGTCACGCTTGATCCGCAGCGGCACGTCAATGCGATCTGGGGTCTGGGTGCGCAGCCGCGCTCGTTCCTCGATTTCGTCGCCGAATATGCCGAGGTCGATCCGCAGGCGGTACTCGGCTGGGAGTTGATGACCCACGATCTGGCACCGAGCCGGTTGGTGGGCCGCGATCGCGATCTGGTGAGCGCGCCGCGCCTGGACAACCAGGGCACCTGCTACGCCGGATTGAACGCCTTCCTCGCGGCGGTCGAGGAACCAGGTGCGGCCATTCCGGTTTTGGCGATGTTCGATCACGAGGAGGTCGGCAGTCAGTCCGATCGCGGCGCGCAGTCCGATTTGCTGCCGACGGTGCTGGAGCGGATCGTGCTCGCACGCGGTGGCGGCCGCGCCGAATACCTGGCCGCGCTGGCCGGATCCGTCTGCGCCTCCGGCGATATGGCGCACGCCACCCATCCCAATTACCCGGACAGGCACGAGCCCGCGCACCGCATCGAGGTCAACGGCGGCCCGGTGCTCAAGGTCAACCAGAACCTGCGCTACGCCACCGACGCCGCAGGTGCGGGTGCGTTCGCCCTGGCCTGCACGCAGGCCGAGGTCCCCCTGCAACGCTATGTGCACCGCGCCGATCTCCCCTGCGGCTCCACCATCGGCCCGATGACCGCCGCCCGCACCGGCATGCCAACCGTCGACGTCGGTGCCGCGCAACTCGCAATGCATTCGGCCCGCGAATTCATGGGCGCAGCAGATGTTTCGGCCTACGCCGCCGCACTAGCCGCTTTCCTGACTCCCGTACCGCTCGACCGGTAGGCCGCTTCGGAGACCTGCGGTTTCGCGCTTTGCCGAGGAGCTCGCCGCATCGGCTGGCGAGCCCGATGCGGGCTCATGCTGCGACACTCCGTGATCGAGTCCTATGCGTCGAGGTGTGCGCCATTATCGGCGGGCAGGTCCGGTGCCAACAGCAAATCGGCAGCAGGCTCACACGGGGTGCATACCGGTGGAACGTGCTGCCGGGCGTCCGTGCGGCAGTGACAAGTGATTGCCGATCAGGCTGCGTCGCCGGCCTTCTCGGGCACCGCTCCGGCCGGGGCGGGCGATCGCTGATCAGGCTGCGGCGCCGGCCTCTCGGGGGCCGCGCTTCTCGCCGGGTGGTAGGTGACGACGGCAACCGCGAACACCGCAAGAGTCGCGAGGACGTAACTGCTGCCGATGATCTGTTGCCACCAGGCCCAGCCGAGTTCCAGGTCCTTCGAATGCGGCAGGAGCCATTGCGGGCCGATCATGAACAGGACGGTGAAGGCGGCGACGGAGCCGATGAACCAGCGATTGCGGGTGCCGCGGGCGATGGCGTCGGCGGCGACCAGGATGGCGGGGGCAATCCAAACCCAATGGTGCGACCAGGAAACCGGGGATACCAGCAGTACCGCGGCAGCGTTCACCATCAGTGCGGCGACCTGCTGTCCCGCTTCGAGCAGGCGGCGCATCCACACCGCGGCGAGGGCAATCGCGATGAGCGACAGGGTGATCCAGATCAGGGTGGCCAGTGAATCGGAGACGCCGAGGCGGAAGGCCAAGCCCTTGATCGACTGATTGCCCGCGAAGTACGGCGGGCCGATGCGACCGGTGTCGGCCAGCGTGTGGAACCAGTATTCGGCCGAATCGCTCGGGAACAGCAGGAATCCGAGTCCGACCGCGACGATCGCGGAGACGATCAGCGTGCCCGCCGCCTTCCAATCCCGGCGCAGCAGGAAGTACAGCAGATATCCGGCCGGAATCAATTTCACCGAGACCGCGATGCCGATGAGCATGCCGCGCGGCCAGAACGGTTTGCGGACAAGGCAATCCATGGTGATCGCGGCCAGCAGCACCAGATTGATCTGGCCGAAGCCGAAGGTCGCCCGGATCGGTTCGGAAGTCTGCGCCACCGCGACCATACCGATGACCAGCGCCAGCATGGTCCGCCGCTCGAGGCTCGGGCGTAGCCGCGCGAGCACCAACCAGAGCGTGATGCCGAGGCTGAGCACCGAGGTGGCGGTCACCAGCACCTCGGCCAGCGGCAGTGGCATCAGCGCGAGCGGTGCGAAGAACAGGGCGGCCAGCGGGGGATAGGTGAACGGCAGCCCGATCCCCTCGACCGGGGGCATCGGTCCGTACAACTCGCCGTCGTCGAGCCAGACGCGCGCACCGTTGCGATAGACCTGGAGATCGATGTATCCGTTCCACCAGTGCACCACCAGCGAGACGATGGCCGACACGGCGAACATCGCCACGGCGATCAACAGCCAGCGCACCTGCGGGTTCGACAATGAGAATCGCGGCGAGACATCCGAGTCGAGTTCGAGCCGAGTGTTCTGCGTGGTGACGGGCTGCTCGGCCGGATCCGCAACCCCCGATCGATCGTTCACGGCCAAAGCGTAGCGGTTGCGAGCTCGCGCGAGGTGTGCCGACCCGAGGCATCCGGGCCCGAAAACCGACGATCCGGACGACCGGTCGATGCGAGCGGCTGCCCATCGAGGGCCACGGCTAAACTTCATGGCGAATCCCCAGCTTCGCGCTCCGGCCCGAAAGGACCCTGGTACTCCGTGACTCCGCAGGTCGACACCGTCAGCGCAGCCGCAGCAACTCCCGACGCCCCGCAGCCGTACAAGGAGCTCGGTCTCAAAGACGACGAGTACGCGCGGATCAAGGAAATCCTCGGCCGTCGGCCGACCGACGCCGAACTGGCGATGTATTCGGTGATGTGGAGCGAGCACTGCTCCTACAAGTCCTCGAAGGTGCACCTGCGCTACTTCGGCGAGACCACCACCGACGAGATGAAGTCCGCGATGCTCGCGGGCATCGGTGAGAACGCGGGCGTCGTCGATATCGGCGAGGGCTGGGCGGTCACCTTCAAGGTGGAAAGCCACAACCACCCCTCCTATGTGGAGCCGTATCAGGGTGCGGCCACCGGTGTCGGCGGCATCGTGCGCGACATCATGGCCATGGGCGCGCGGCCCATCGCGGTGATGGACCAGCTGCGCTTCGGTGCGGCGGACGCGGCCGATACCCGGCGCGTGGTCGACGGTGTGGTGCGCGGTGTCGGTGGCTACGGCAACTCGCTCGGCCTGCCGAATGTCGGCGGCGAGACCGTTTTCGACGCCTCCTACCAAGGCAATCCGCTGGTCAACGCGCTGTGCGCCGGTGTCATGCGGGTCGAGGATCTGCATCTTGCCTTTGCCTCCGGCGCGGGCAACAAGATCATTCTGTTCGGCGCGCGCACCGGCCTCGACGGCATCGGCGGTGTTTCGGTGCTGGCCTCGGACACTTTCTCCGGTGACGAGTCCGCCACCGGCCGCAAGAAACTGCCGAGTGTCCAGGTCGGCGACCCGTTCGCCGAGAAGGTGCTCATCGAGTGCTGTCTCGAGCTGTACGCGGCCAAGCTGGTGGTTGGCATCCAAGACCTCGGTGGCGCTGGATTGTCCTGTGCCACTTCCGAACTCGCGGCCGCGGGCGACGGCGGCATGCACATCGACTTGACCAGGGTGCCGCTGCGTGCCAAGGGGATGACCCCGGCCGAGGTGCTCTCCAGCGAATCGCAGGAGCGCATGTGCGCGGTGGTCACGCCGGAGAACGTGGACGCGTTCATGGCCGTCTGCCACAAGTGGGATGTGCTGGCCACGGTCATCGGTGAGGTCACCGAGGGCGACCGGCTGGTGATCAGCTGGCACGGTGAGACTGTCGTCGATGTGCCGCCGCGCACGGTCGCACATCAGGGCCCGGTGTACGAGCGGCCGGTCCAGCGACCGGATTTCCAGGACGCGCTCATCGCCGATACCCCGGACACGCTGCCCCGGCCGAAGACCCCGGAGGAACTGCGCGCCACCGTATTGCAGATGGTCGCCAGCCCGCAGCTGTGCAGCCGCCGGTGGATCACCGAGCAGTACGACCGCTACGTTCGCGGCAATACCGTGCTCGCCGAACATGCCGACGCGGGTGTCATCCGGATCGATGAGGAGACCGGCCGCGGCATCGCGCTGGCCACCGACGCATCCGGCCGCTACACCAAGCTCGACCCCTACACCGGCGCGCAGCTCGCGCTGGCCGAGGCCTATCGCAATGTGGCCACCACCGGCGCGGCGCCGAAGGCCGTCACCAACTGCCTGAACTTCGGTTCTCCGGAGGATCCGGGCGTCATGTGGCAGTTCCAGCAGGCGGTGCGCGGTCTCGCGGACGGCTGTGTGGCCCTCGGCATTCCGGTCACCGGCGGCAATGTCAGCTTCTACAACCAGACCGGTCAGGACGCCATTCTGCCGACCCCGGTGGTCGGCGTGCTCGGCGTCATCGACGATGTGCACCGGCGCATCCCGACCGGACTCGGCCTGGAGCCGGGCGAGACGCTGATCCTGCTCGGCGAGACCGCCGACGAATTCGGCGGCTCGATCTGGTCGCAGGTCGCGCACGACCATCTCGGCGGCGTGCCGCCCAAGGTCGACTTCGCCCGCGAGCAGCTGCTCGCCGAAGTGCTGACCTCGGGTTCGCGCGACGGCATGATCAGTGCGGCGCACGACCTTTCCGAGGGCGGTCTGATCCAGACCGTGGTCGAGGCCGCGCTGGCCGGCGAAACCGGTTGCCGCATTCTGCTTCCCGAGGGCTCGGATCCGTTCGTGCAGCTGTTCTCCGAGTCGGCGGGCCGGGTGCTCGTCGCGGTGCCGCGCTCGGAGGAGACCCGCTTCACCAAGATGTGCACCGCGCGCGAATTGCCGTGGGTGCGCATCGGTGTGGTCGACCAGGGCTCGGATTCCGTCGAGGTGCAGGGCCAGTTCTCGATCACCCTGGAGGACCTGCGCGAGGCGCACGAGGGCACGCTGCCGAAGCTGTTCGGGGCCAGTGCCGTTTGAGCGCGCCGGAGGCTGGTGAAGTCTCGGCAGACCTACGCGGCGGCGTCGGCAAGCTTGTCGGCGCCGTCGAGCGTTTCTTCCATCCGAATTATGTCGGCCTCATCGTGGCCACGGTGTTCTTCGGCTGGTCGCTGACACCCTCACTGTTGCCACGGGATTGGCTGTTCGAGGGGCTGGTCAGCGGGATCAATGCGGCCATCGGCTACGGCGTCGGCTGTCTGCTCGAATGGATTTATCGCAAGTGGTTGCGGAAACCGTTGCGCCGCAAAGTCGCTCAGTTGCCGTCTGCGGTCACGCGGGTGTGGGCGAGGCGGCCGAAATGGCTCTCCGGCGCGGTCAAGACCACGATTGTGCTCGTCTGTCTCGGCGTCGCTGTTTTCCTGCTGATCGAATCGGCCCGCTGGCAGCGCGAAATCACCGCGCTCATGGGCATGGAACCCGTCACTACATCCGGGTTCCTGCGCACCGGGGGTATGAGCGCGCTGGTCGGCGCGATCGTCATCGCGGTGTTCCGGATACTGCGGCGGCTCGTCCGTTCGATCGCATTCGAGCTGATCAGGCGCGCCCACTTTCCGCGCCAATTGGCCGTGCCGACCGGTGTGCTGATCGTGGTGGTCGCGATGGTGCTGCTGTTCAACGGCGTGCTCACCAAAGTCTTTTTCGACGTGGCGAATTCGGCCTTCAGCGTGCGCAACAGCCATACCTCGCCGAATGCCGTACAGCCGCAGCTGCCGGAGCGCTCCGGCAGTCCGAATTCGCTGGCGGCCTGGGACACGCTCGGGTCCGAGGGCCGCTGGTTCGTCTCGTATGTGCCGAGTGCGGGCGATATCAGCCAGGTCACCGGAAAGCCCGCGCGCGAACCGATTCGGGTCTACGCCGGATTGGAATCGGCCGACGGACCGGAAGCGCAGGCCGAATTGGTCGCGGCGGAGTTGGAGCGCACCAAGGCATTCGAGCGCAAGGTGCTGGTCGTCGTGACGACGACGGGCACCGGCTGGGTCGATTCGTCCAGCGCCGAATCCATCGAGCTGATGTACAACGGCGACACCGCGATTGCCGCGACCCAGTACTCCTATCTGCCGAGTGTGCTGTCGTTCCTGTCCGATAAGGACAAGGCCACCCAGATGGGAAAGCTGGTCTTCGACAAGGTTTATGAGCATTGGTCGGCCCGGCCGAAGGATGCGCGGCCCAAGCTGCTCGTCTACGGCGAGAGCCTGGGATCCCAGGGCTCCGAAGGTGCTTTCACCGGCCTGGCCGATATCCGATCGCAGACCGATGGCGTGCTGTGGGTCGGACCGCCGAATTCCAACCGGCTGTGGAGTGAATTCACCGCCCGCCGCGATCCGGGCACACCGGAGATCCTGCCGACATATGCCGACGGACTGGTGGTGCGCTTCTCCGACAGCCGCGCCGACCTGTGGAAGCCTGGGGACAACTGGCTGCCACCCCGTATCGCCTATCTGCAGCACGCCTCCGATCCGGTGGTCTGGTGGTCGGCGGATCTGCTTTTCAGCGAACCGGATTGGCTGCGTGAACCGCGCGGTCCCGATGTGTCCTCGCGGATGGCGTGGTATCCGATCGTCACGTTCTGGCAGGTCGCCGCGGATCTGCCCAGAGCGCAGAGCGTCAGTGACGGACACGGGCACAACTACGGAAACCTGGTATTGGATGCGTGGGCCGCGATCGCACAGCCGCCGGATTGGTCGGCCGAGCTGGCGGATCGGATCCGGGATTATCTGGCCATCTCCTCGGCCCGTGAGCACCAGCTGAAATAGAGCGCACACGTGGGCGGGCCCGAACCCCTCGTCGCCGGACTCGCCCAGGTGCGCCATCAGGCGACGGATTTGAACGGATCGTGCTCGGCCATCAGCTTTTCCATCCGCGCCTCGTCCAAGCGGCGGCTGATGCTCGCCGATTCCTGTTGGTCGCGAACGACCTTCGCCAGGGTGAACGCGCTCGACACCAGGAACAGCACGGACATGCCGAGGAAGCCGCGCTGTGCGATATCGAGTGGCAGGTAGAAGATGCCGACGCCGGTCCCGAAGAAGCTGACGCCGAACGCGATCGCGGCTTGCGCGAGGAAGGCCGAAGAGGTTTTCGGCCGGGCGTTGGGATTGCTCATGAATATGAAGTCTGCTGTTTCGGCGCGTTGCGCAACCGCGTACAACTACTCGAGCGCATTGGGTAGTTGCCGGACGACACGGTAGTGGCACTGCCGCTGGATGATTCGCGAATCGTGTCGGCCGAGCGGCGGTGTGATCTGTACCGGCAATATCGCATGGCGCTCGGGGCAACGCACCCGCTGCCCCGAGCGCACCCGCATACTGTTCGAGTGATGATCGCTACGGACCCGTTGACGTCGCCGCCCGTGCCCGATCCCACCGACAACCCGGGCATCGCGGCGTCGCGCTGACCGATGCTCGAAACCACGACCACCCTGACGAAGCTGCGTGCGCGCGGCGTCGTGATGGTGCGCCGGGCCGAGGACATCATCGATCTGAACTATGCCGGGCTGGTTTTCGCGACGATCTTCTTCGCACTCTCGGTGACGCCGTCGCTGGTACCCCGCGACTGGCTGTTCCAGGGCCTGATCAGCGGCATCAATGCCGCGCTCGGTTACGGGCTCGGCTGCCTGCTGGAGTGGCTGTTCCGGCTCTGGGCCAGGCCGCGGCTGGCCGAGCTGCTGCGCGACCGGATCGCAGCGCCGCCGACTTGGGTGCGCTATGCGGTGAAATCGGCGATCCTGCTCACTGCCGCTGTCACGGCGGCCTTCATGCTGGTGCAGTCGGCTCGCTGGCAACGCGAGATCACCGCGCTGATGGGCATGGCGGGCACCACCACCCCCGCGTATCTGCGTACGGGATTGCTCAGCATCGCGGTGGGGACCGGGGTGGTCGCGGTGTATCGGACGCTGCGCGAGCTCATCCGATTCCTGGCCCGTCAGCTCAACCGCTGGGTGCGGGTCCCGCGCGAGCTGGCGCCATCGGCCGGATTCCTGGTTCTGGTGGTGCTGACCGTCACGGTGTTCAACGGCGTCGCCTCGCGCGCCTTCTTCGCGGTGGCCAACTCGGCATTCAGTGTGCAGAACGATCACACCTCGCCGAATGCGGTCCAACCGGTGCAGCCCGAGCGATCGGGCAGTCCGGCGTCGCTGGCGAAATGGGATTCGCTGGGATTCGAGGGCCGCTGGTTCGTCTCGCACGGTCCCTCCGCGGCCCGGATCAGCTCGATCACCGGTAAGCCCGCGCGTGAGCCGATCCGCGCCTATGTGGGTCTGGAGTCGGCGCCGAGCGGTGATGCGCGGGCCGAGCTCGCGGTCTCGGAACTGGAGCGCACCGGCGCGTTCGACCGGAAGGTGCTGGTGGTGGTCACCACAACCGGCACCGGATGGGTGAATTCCATGGCGGCCGGCGCCATCGAGTACATGTACGGCGGCGATTCCGCCATCGTGGCCTCGCAGTATTCGTATCTGCCCAGCGTGCTGTCCTTCCTCGCGGACCGCGGCAAGGCGTCGGATGCGGGTAGGCAGCTGTTCGACGCGGTCTACCAGCATTGGTCGGCGCGGACCGAGGAGGCGCGCCCGAAGCTGCTCGTGTACGGCGAGAGCCTGGGCTCGCAGGGCTCGGAGGCGGCCTTCGACGGACTCGCCGATCTGCGCTCCAAGGTCGACGGTGCGCTGTGGGTCGGGCCGCCGAATTCGAATCGACTGTGGGAGCAGTTCGTTTCGCGACGCGATCCCGGATCGCGCGAGGTCGAACCGGTGTACGCCGACGGTCTTGTGGTCCGATTCGCCTCCGACAGCGCCGATCTCGCGCGTCCGACCACCGAATGGCGCGCCCCGCGCATCGCCTATCTACAGCACGCCTCCGACCCGATCGTCTGGTGGTCCTCGGATCTGATCTTCTCCCAACCGGATTGGCTGTCCGAACCGCGCGGCTCCGATGTGTCCTCGCAGATGCGCTGGTGGCCGTTCGTCACGTTCTGGCAGGTCACGTGTGACCTGTCCAATGCGCAGGGCGTCGCAGACGGGCATGGGCACCGGTACGGCAGTCTGGTATTGGACGGCTGGATCGCCGTTGCCGCACCGCCGGATTGGACCGTGGATCAGTCCGACAAGATCCGGGCCCAGCTCGAGGCCGCCGAGGACTACGAGCGCGAGATCAAATGACGTTTATCGGGTGTGTCGCGAAAACTGCTGTGGCCGTCGGTGTTCCGTTGGCCTGGAGCAATTGGCTGTTGCCGCGCTCGAAACTGGATCTGCGCGGTCGCACCGCTGCCAATGCCGGGTTCGCGACCGGATACGCACTGGCATTTCGCGGCCGTCCGAACTGGTTGTCCGCGCGGGGGCTCGGTTACGGGCTCGCCTCGGCGGGCGTGGTCGCCACCGGTTATGGTGTGGCCGTTGCCATTCCGGCGCTGCGCGAACGTCTCGGTGGGTTTGCCGACCGGGCTCCGGACGTCCCGCTCGATGAGTGGGTCGCGATACATATCCCGGTCGGAACCGTCTACAGCGAGGAACTCATCTTTCGTGCCACGTTGAACCCGCTGCTGGACAACGCTTTCGGGTCGCGCGGCGGTGCATTGATCGGAGCGGCCATCTTCGGCCTCTGGCACATCCACCCCGCCCGCGCGGCAGGCGACGGCGTTCCCGCGACCATTGCCGCGACCGCGGCCGGTGGCCTCGTATTCGATTTGCTGCGCCGTCGCACCGACAGTGCCACCGCGCCCGCGCTGCTGCACTTCGCCCTGAACGCCGGTGGCGCGCTCGCGCCGCACCTCGCCGCGACGGGTTCGCCGCGCGGTCGACCGGCTTCAGCCGCTGTCACGTAGCGGTTCCCAGCTTGTGGTCGAACCACCCATCCCGGCGCGAACGAGCCCGGATGCGGATACTTGATCGAGGCGACCGAACTCGTTGCCGCCATTGACAATTGAAGAGTGGTCTACCAGCATGGCTGCGGTACTCGGTGCCACACAGGCGCGAGGTTTTCGTCGGCCACGGCAAAGGAGACCAGGCTGATCATGGGGGACGACCAGCACGACGACGAGTCTCGGAACTCGAGCCGACCCCAGCAGGAAGTTCCCCCCGAGCGGCGCAGCTGGATCAGTCGCCACCCCGTTCTCGGCGCGATACTCTTGCCGGTCATTCCCGGGTTGATCGTCGGTTTGATCATCCTCGTGCCGGACAAGTTCTTCGACGCCAAGCAGGACGGAAACTCCTCCGCGCAATCCCCACCACCGGCCCGGACCGAGCCCACCGACCGACCGACCACTGTCTCCGCGCCGCCTTCCCCGACGTCGACCTCGTCGGAGGAGGTTCGGTGGTCCGGCACGGTCAACCTGACCTACCTCGACCTGGACTCCGTCCCGCCCAAGGTGGTATCCGGGAACAATGGCGCCAGCGTGTGGGCCAGCTACAACTACTCTTCGTCCAAGAAATTCTCCGAAGCCACGCTCTACGGTCGCCGAGGCGACTTCCTCACCGTGCAGCCCACCATCGCGTCCTGGAGCAATCCGACCAAGCCGACCCGGCAACAGTGCGCGGACCTCATCGCCACCCAGGGCGTCGACTCCCTGCCCCTCGGCAAGAACAGCAGTTACTGCGTCGAGACCGCGGCCCATCGCGTCGCCTTCATTACCGAACTTTCGGTCAGCGACGCCATCCACGCCTACACAGCTGTTGTGACCGTCTGGTCCGCCACCAGGTGATGGGCCTCGCCTACCACCCATTCTCGCCTGGTCGTCGTCAGCGACACCCGTTGATGATCAGCGAGGTGCAACACGTGATAGCCGACACCAGCGTCATCCTCGATGGCGCACAACCACTTTCGTATCGAGGCCAGCTCACCGATGTGCCGCTGGTGGTCTGATGGCTTCTCGGGTATCCGGCTGGACCGGCTCGACACCATCCGCTGAACGATCGACCCACAGTCGTCTGGCCCGGCGCCTATCCTCGATCCGGCAGGGATCCCCCGGATCCGGCCAAGAGCACGGGCGCTGGGCCGGGCGTCTCCCAGTATTCTCGGCATCGTGGCAGGAAAAGCAAAGGTTGATCCGGCGGAACTACGGACAGCAATCGCGGCGGTCAGTGCTTGGCTGCGCGACGATGCCACGCCCGCACCCGCCCGGCCTGAACTCGCCGCCGCGGTCCGCACCACCGCCCGCACCCTCGCCGCCTCGGCGCCCGGCCATTCCGTCGAGGTCCGCGTCCCACCCTTCGTGGCGGTGCAGTGCATCGAGGGACCACGGCACACCAGGGGCACACCGCCGAATGTCGTCGAAACCGACCCGCGCACTTGGCTTTTGCTTGCCACCGGCCTGCTCGACTTCGACGTTGCGGTGGCATCGGGCGCGGTCAGCGCTTCCGGCAGTCGAACCGGCGAAGTGGCCCACTGGCTGCCCATCACGCGTCCGTCCGCAGACTGACAATCGTCCTGGCCAGTCGCACCGTCCACATGCGGACTGCTCGGAATTCGCCCTCCGTTCACGGCGCCACAAGCCGCGCGGTCTACTTGCAAGAAACGACGGAACCCCCAGGTTTGGCGGGGTTTCCGTCTCAGCATCGTGGAGTTTTCAGCGGGCCGGCAGCGCAATGTGTTCGCGCCGGATGTCGCCACTGGCGACGGCGACGAGGTCTTCCCCGTCATCCAGCGGCATCGCGAAAAATCGCATCCCGTAATGAGATTCGAGCTCGGAGGCGTCGACCTCGACCAATCGTCGCGTCGTCTCGACCGCAATGCCGGGCCGGGCCTCGGCCACCCGGACGGCAACGATCTCGGGGAACCCGTCGCGCCCGCCGGTGCAATACCTCAGTTGCTCGTCAGGCTCGCGCATTCCGCCCATGCCGCCGGAGTGCAGTTTGCCTGCGCCGTTGGTGACCTCCACGAAGGTCATCAGAAAATCGCCATCCCCCGGCCAGCCCATGAGATCGGCTTCAGGGGGTCGTCGTGCGTCGCACCAGACGCGCCAGCTGTATTCGCCGTGAGAGCCGACCGGCGTGACCGGCTCCCAGCCTTGATCGCGGAGGGTCATTTATGGATTGTCACACACGGATAACCGGAGATCGAGACCCGTCCCGTAGGGTCCCACCAGCCAGCACAGATCCGCGTGCCGTCCAGGAACCCCCCGCTTGGCCCGTAACTGTCCCGGTAAACGCCGCTGCCGGTCGCGCCGGCCTGCGTCACCTCGGAGTTGAACCTTTTGGCCTGACCGTCCGGGCCGACGACGATGTAGTACGCCTGCACCTGCCCCTCGCCCCCGTGGCTGGCATATGTGGTGACGGTTTTGCCCACAACCAAACCGGTGCCGATCACCGTGAGGCTGACCGGACCGTCTTGCTTGCTCGCGTCGGCATCGGCAGTGCCGATGGCGAATGCGGCAGTGACTGCGGCTGTCGTGATTGCGGTAGCCGCCAGACGTGCAGTATGCATGATTCCCCCTTTGGAGAGTATTTCGATATTTCTGTACCCGGTCATTCCCGGGCTGGCTCAGTGATCAATTACATTGAGTATCAACGGGTTCCAGATCGCCTATCTCCAGCCGGCACCAGACCGGGTTCGACCACCTCGAAACCTTGCAGGAAGACCGCCAGATGATCGGGTGTCCGGAATTGACACTGCGCCGGGGTGCCCTCGGTGTCGCCAGTCACCTGAGCGACTAGCTCATCGGACGACCACGACGAAGCGTGGGTGAAGGCCAGGATGCTTCCAAGCGCCATCACATCGCGCAGTCGCGCGACGATATCGAACGGGTGATCCTCGTCCATCAAGTAATGCAGCAAGCCAACCATCAGGATCGCGACCGGCTGGCCGAAGTCGATGTGCCCTGTCGAGCTGTCGAATTCTCCCACTGGCTGCCTATCATGCGTCCGTCCGCAGACTGACGATCGTCCTGGCCAGTCGCACCGTCGACGTGCGGACTGCTCGGGACTCGCCCTCCGTTCACGGCGCCACAAGCCGCGCGCAGTCTACTTGAATGCTGAAGTGGCACAACGACTGGTGCCGTATCCAGATACCTTCCGACGCATCGCTGCGCAGGCCGCGGATTCCGTCGAACGTAGTCGAATGGTGGTCGTCCACGCCGAATCAGACCGCCGTATCACTACGCTCGGCGAGCTGTCGGAGGCGGACAGCGCAGCCAGCAATCTGGACGTTGCACTACCAGCTTCAGCGCGAGTTCATGTGTGGACAGTAAAGGCGCAGTGCGCGCAGCGAAGGACAGGCAAGAAATGACGGAACCCCCGGATTCCGGGGGTTCCAGTGGGAGGATTACGGCCGATCGAACTCGCCATCGTTGGCGCGTGCGAGGAATGCGTCCCATTCGGATGGGGTGAAGATCAGCGCGGGTCCCGAGGGGTCTTTGGAGTCGCGTACGCCGATCATGCCGCCGTCGAGGTGTGCGACCTCAACACAGGCTTCTCCCCCGCCGCTCCGGCTGCTCTTGAACCAGCGTGCCCCGGACAGATCAACGCTTTTCACGTCTCGAACTCCTTCGCTACCTGCCTCAGCAGACGTTTGCTATCCGCTTCGGTCAACGCTACTCGGCTGATGGCCTCATGCGCCCCCAGGTATCGACTCACGATGTCCGCACTGTCGTAGTACAGCCGGGAACCGTACGACTCGGCGTAGACCGTGGTCGGCTCGACAGGCTGTTTGGTGCTCAGGTCGGTGGGGAAATGCAGGATCACGAACGGCCCGGTTGCGATGCCCAGCGGGAGGCCCGCCGAGAACGGAATGATCCGAACTCGAACGTTCGGCGGAGTGTCCGCCAGCTTGCGGAGCTGTGCGGCCATAACTCTCTTCCCGCCCACCATGCGCCGAAGGACAGACTCGTCCAGAAGAAGATCCACTTCCACGGGGGACAGCCCGCGTGTGAGGGCGGCTTGCCGCTGCATCCGTACCTGTATTCGCTGCTCCAGCTCGATCGGCGTGTCGGACTTGAAGAACAAACGGTCCAGTGCCCGCGCATAATCGGCTGTCTGCACGATTCCCGGAACCACGTCCGCCTGATACATGATCACATTGGCTGCCGCTGACTCCAAGCTCAGATATGTTCCGAAGTCCTCTGGAATCAGGTCTTCGTAGCGCTGCCACCAACACGAATCATCGACGGGCCTGGTTCGTTCATCTGCCTGCGCGGCAAGGGCTTTGAGCGTCTTCATACGATCCGTGGCGCTGTAGATCTTGCAGAGTGCTTCGATGTCGAGCTGGCGAATCCGGGGACTCTCACCCTTCTCCAGCCGCTGTAGCGTTCCAGCCCCTCGCTCGATCAGGCGGGCGGCGTCGGCTATGGACAGCCCTGCTGCCTGCCGCAGCTCACGCAGCTGGCGTCCGAGCTGGCGTCGGGGGATTGTGGTCGGGTTCTTGCCTGTCATTAGCGTTGCTCCCGAATCTTTGGATGGCACAGCGCCTGTTGATGGGTGTGTGGATCGGAGTTGCCTGGATGACATCGCGCATCCGGATCGGATGCCTTGCTGGACAAACGGATGGATCTTCTTGGACGGCCCAATTGTGCTGTAAAACCGTGAGACCTGGTGATTTCCTAAGCGCGCACCTGGTGAACGGAAATTCGTTGAAACCCCCACGCTCTCCCAGCTGAAGGGTACTGCGGGACACCGACAAATGACACCGACCGTCGTTGCCTCCGGTGGCCGACCCCCTGCGGCCCGTCACCAGGTGCCTCCAACCGAACCGAGGGAAGTGCCGACGTGGACCCCCTTCTCGATCACCGCGCAACCGAAATCAATAGCAGCACACACGCTCACACGATCATGCAAGACCACAAAGAGTGTCCGACCACCGTTTGCGCGGCCAAGCTTCAGGCCAAGCTCTACCTGGTACACCACGGCCTGCTGCAGCCGCGAACCAACTCCCGCGACCGCTTCGGATTCTGATCATGGATATCGCAGAGAAGGCACAGGTCGAAGCGGCCGTGATCCGTGAAGTCATCGACGCGGTGGACAAGCGGATCTCCGCGATGGCGGGCACTCGGAAACTCACCGTGCCCAAGGCCCGCATCTATGCCGCGGTCATCTATGAAGTCCTGGCCAGCGCCCGCGAGAACTCCATCGGCTCAATGTGTCTGCTCGACGCGCCACTCCTGGACGCCATCCTGGACGGCGATGAGGTCGAGGGAACCGATGTCTTCGACCGAATCCTGGAAGTCATCATCACCAGTTGAAAGAATTCCCGCCCGAGAGGTCTTCGGTAGGGGGTACGGGGGTGCCCAGGATAGCCGCTATCACAACAGGTTCCGGCGCCGTGTCTACATTTTGCCCAGCGCAGGCGTGAATCCCGGTGCGGGATGCGCGGATTCGCAGGCTAAGGGTAGACGGTGTCGGAGGCCTGGGTCAGGCGGTCCAGCAGCGCGGTCCTGATGGCCGGACGGGACCCGAAGACCAGGGTGAAGGTGGCCTCGCGGACGGAGCGTTCGGCGAGGTTGCCGCGGGTGACCGCCGCGCTGCCGACCGCGGTCACCAGGGCGGTGGCCACGCGGACGGCGAGTTCGGAGGCACGGGCGCGGGCCAGGTAGACATCCGACTGGCCGGTGAGCGCATCGTCGAGTTCGGTTCGGATGCGGGCGGATTCGGCGGCTAGGGCGGTGGTGTCGATACCGAGCCGGGTGAGTTCGCCGACACAGCGCCGCACGATGCCGAGAGCGATCGCGCCGTTGCGCCAGGCGGCCAGGATGAAGGAAGCGTTGAAGCTGCGCAGCGAAATCCGGTTGTCCACAGCGGAATCGGGCACCTGGACACCGTCGAAGGTGAGCGTCACGGTCTTGCTCGCGTCCGCGGCGATGAGCGGGAGCGGGGTGGCATGCATCGTGGGGCCCGGTTCGGCGGGCACCAGCACGCTGATCAGCGATCCTTCGTCGTCGGCATCGCGCGCCATCACGCCGAGGACGTCCACCAGACCCCACCCGGTGACGAACGGCGCGGTGCCGTCGAGCACATACCCACCGTCGACGCGACGCGCGATCAGGCCGGGTTGGTCGTTCGCGCCCGCGTAACTCACACCCGCGCGCACCCGTCCGTGCCGCAGATCCTCGGTAAGTCGTTCGCGCAGTTCGAGATTCGGTGAGGTGGCGATCCGTCGCGCGACCCCGAGATGCTGCGCCCAGACGAAGGTGGTCGTCAGACATCCGGCCACCAGGATCTCACCGGCCTGGGTAAAGGTGGCGATATCCATATCGGCCCGCCTCGTCACCCGGCCACCACCCCTCATCGAATCGCTGCGCGATGCTGGGTCCATGGTCGCGCCGTAGAAGCCGTACTCGGCGAGTAGGTCGAAATGGCTGCCGGGAATTTCGCCGGTGCGGTCGACCGCGTCGGCCTGTGGTGCGAATACTTCATCGGCCAGATAACGCGCGTGTTCGATCCACGAATTCACAGGACCCATCTTGGTGCATGCCGCGAACTCGGTCGCAGCCGCCACGGGGCTCGACTCAGCCGCGGGACAGATCGCGCCGATGCAGGCCCCGGTAGTCGTAGTACCGGGTGATGAAGGTGCCGAGCACCAGCCCGATCGCGAGCCCGAGCACCGCCATCCACACCCCGCGCGCCAACCCCGCCGGGAAGTTCGCGTCGAAATAGAGAATTGCGCGCACACCGACGAACACCTGGTGCATCGGCTCGAATTTCGCCAGCCAGCCCAGATATTTCGGTGTCGCCTCGATCGGCACGGTGCCGCCCGAGGAGGGCAGCCCGAGAATGATGAACAGGATCAGGTTGATCAGCAAACCCGCCGAACCGGCCGCTGCGAGGATGGACAACCCGGTGATCCCGACCGCAATGATGGCCAGCGCGCTATAGAGAAACAGCGTGAGCGGATGATCGATCGGCATATCGAGCAGCCGAGCCACGCCCAGGAATACGCCGGCGACGATATTCGCGGTGATCACCATCACACCCCATTTGATCAGCAGCGTATTGAACCGCGAGATCGGAGTGGCCGGAAAATGCACGTACCACGGCCCGTATTCGGTGGGCACGAATCCGAGTGCGGCATCGATCATGGTGTGAACGGTCATCGAGCCGACCAGTCCGGCGAGCAGAAGTAGCAGCGCGTAGAAGAACGCCGTCAAACCCTGTCCGGTGCCGGACGGCAGCGGACGGAACGGCGAGACGACGATGTGCACCGGATCCGCGAGCGCCACCCGCGTCGCACCCGTCAACTCGGGCGCTGCCCCGCCGCTCGGCGGCGTCAACTGCGCATTCACCTGATCGGTCAGCTTCTTACCGACCTGCTCGTTCACCTGGGTCAGCGCCTGGGTGCCGATGGTCGTGACGATATTGGTGACGAACGCACCACTGCGCGGATTCGTCTGCAGCGTCAGCGTCGGGCGCTGGATATCACCGGGCACCACACTGCCCACACCGAGAATGCCGAGGCGCTTACTGAAATCGCTGGGGATCAGGATCGTGCCGTAGACCGCACCGGACTGCAGCTTCAGCTCGGCGTCGTTGATGCCGAGCACCTGCAGATCGACCTTGTCCGCCGGAATGCCGTGGCGCAGCGCATCGGTGATCTGTGTGCCGAAATTCACCTGCTGCCCGCCGACCGTATCGCCGACGTCCTGGTTCACCAATGCGATCGGGAAGTCGTGCAGGTTCTTCTCCGGATCGACGACGTAATCCAGATACATCGTGGCCAGCAGCGCCATGAACAGCGTAAGTACCGCGATCGGGACCAGCCACATGCGCGCGGTCAACCGGGTATCCGACCCACGGGTGCGCGCACTGTCCGAAGTCGTCACGGCTTGGCACGGTAGCACCGTGCCGTGTGGAAAAACGGCAGCGTCGCTCGGCGATTGCTGTGCCTACCCGGTGGCGGTGATCGCGGCGCATCGTTCACCCGTAGAATGGCCATTGCCCCCAGCCCGCCCGAACAGGGAGCAAACGGTGACCAACGCCGAGATGCCGGTCGAAACTACCCCCGATCAGGTCGAGAACGAACCACGCGAAGAGTGTGGTGTGTTCGGAGTCTGGGCGCCGAGCGAGGACGTGGCCAAGCTCACGTACTACGGCTTGTATGCGCTGCAACACCGCGGCCAGGAAGCCGCGGGCATCGCCGTCTCCGACGGCTCACAAATTCTGGTCTTCAAGGATCTGGGCCTGGTCAGCCAGGTCTTCGACGAGCAGACGCTGGCCGCGATGCCGGGGCATATCGCCGTCGGTCACTGTCGCTACTCCACCACCGGCTCAACCACCTGGGAGAATGCGCAGCCGATCTTCCGTACCACCGCAGTCGGTTCCGGACTTGCGTTGGGCCACAATGGAAATCTTGTCAATACCGCCGAATTGAGCGCGCGCGCACGCGAACTCGGGCTGATCGGTATGCCGCCGGTCTCCGGTGGCCGCCCCGCGCCGATCACCGCCACCTCCGACTCGGATGTGATGACCGCGCTGCTCGCGCACGCCGCCGCGGATTCGAGCATCGAGCAGGCCGCGATGAAGCTGCTGCCGACCCTTAAGGGCGCGTTTTGTCTGACCTTCATGGACGAGCACACCCTCTATGCCGCGCGGGATCCGCACGGTGTTCGTCCGCTGTGCCTCGGTCGGCTCGACCGTGGCTGGGTTGTAGCCAGTGAGACCGCCGCGCTGGATATCGTCGGCGCCGCCTTCGTCCGGGAGATCGAGCCGGGCGAATTGCTGGCGATCGATGCCGACGGCGTGCGGTCCATGCGCTTCGCCAATCCCGAACCCAAGGGCTGTGTCTTCGAATACGTCTACCTGGCCCGGCCCGACAGCACCATCGCCGGTCGCTCGGTGCATGCCACCCGGGTGGAGATCGGCCGTCGCCTGGCCAAGGAACATCCGGTCGAGGCCGATCTGGTTATCCCGGTGCCGGAGTCCGGCACTCCCGCCGCGGTCGGTTACGCGCAGGGTTCGGGTTTGCCCTACGGGCAGGGCCTGATGAAGAACGCCTACGTCGGACGCACCTTCATCCAGCCGAGTCAGACCATCCGCCAGCTCGGCATCCGGCTCAAGCTGAATCCGCTGCGCGAGGTGATCCGCGGTAAGCGGCTGATCGTGGTGGACGACTCGATCGTGCGCGGCAATACCCAGCGCGCGTTGATCCGGATGCTGCGCGAGGCGGGCGCGTTGGAGATCCATGTGCGGATCGCCTCGCCGCCGGTGAAGTGGCCGTGCTTCTACGGCATCGACTTCGCCTCGCGCGCGGAGCTGATCGCCAATGGCGCGGGCGCCGATGACAGCTACGACGACATGGTGGAGGCGGTGCGCCGTTCGATCGGCGCGGACACCCTCGGCTACATCTCCACCGAGGGCATGATCGCCGCCACCGAGCAGCCGCGCTCGCGGTTGTGCTCGGCCTGCTTCGACGGCGATTACCCGATCCCGCTGCCCACCGAGGCGGCCATCGGCAAGAACGTGCTCGAGGGCATGCTCACCGGCCAGTCCGAGGCAATGTTGTTGAGCGAGAACGCGAATGCGAGTGCGTTGAGCCGTCCCTGACGCCATTAGAAGATCGCGAACCCCTCGGCAAGAGAATGCCGGGGGGTTCGATCTTGTTCGGGGCCGGCTTACCGCGCGACCTGTCCGCGGTCGTGCCATGGCCTACTCGAGACGCGGCGATCACGCATTCGGGGCGAACCTGGTCATTCGTCCGGTGATCCGGTGTTGCCCGCGCACCGTTCGTAACCTCCGCTAACAGGCCCGTGATTTTTTCTTTGAAAACGCAACATCCCAGAAATGGATCGTGGGTACGGTGCCCGACATATCGGAAGTTCACCGTGCCCACCACAGTGCTGTGATCCAGCACACGTGGTGGGCGCTCGAGAAGTGGGGCCTGATGATGAGGGTTTCGAACAAGTCTGGGCGACGGGATCGGATGCGACGAATCGCGGCGGTCGGGATGGCGGCACTGGCCGTCTCCGCGATCGCGGGATGCGGTTCCGGGCGCACCGGCGGGGGTGGTGACGGAGCAGGTTTGGTGGCGGGCACCACGGACAAGATCTTCTCGCTGGACCCCGCGGCCGCCTACGACAACGGTTCGCTGCTGGTCGAAACCCAGATCTATTCGTATCTGCTGAATTTCGCGCCCGGCGATGCCACCCCGAAGCCCGATGCCGCAGAGAAATGTGACTTCAGCTCTCCGACGGTGTACACCTGCAAGCTGAAGTCGGGGCTGAAGTTCGCCAATGGGAACCCGTTGACCGCCAAGAGCGTCAAGTTCTCCTTCGATCGCATGCTGGGCATCAACGACCCGAACGGTCCCGCCTCGCTGCTGGGCAATCTCGAGAAGACCGAGATCGCCGACGACCTGACGGTGAACTTCACCTTGAAGGTCGCCAACGATCAGACCTTCCCCGCGATCCTGCCGACCCAGGCCGGTCCGATCGTGGACGAGAAGGTCTTCCCGGCCGACAAGGTGCTGCCGGATGAGGAAGTGGTGAAGACGAAGGGCTACTCGGGCCCGTACACGATCGCCAGCTACGACAAGAACAAGCTGGTCGAGTACAAGGCGTTCCCGGATTACAAGGGCATCCTCGGCACACCTAAGACATCGCAGGTCTCCACCAAGTACTACGCGACCTCCGACAATATGAAGCTCGATCTGCAGAGCGGTGCGCTCGATGTCGCCTACCGATCCTTCACGCCGACCGATATCGAATCGCTGCGCAAGGACAGCAAGGTCAAGGTGGCAGACGGGCCCGGCGGCGAGCTGCGCTACATCGTCTTCAATCTGAACACCATGCCGGGCGGCACCCCGGAGCAGAAGCTGGCGGTGCGCAAGGCCATCGCGTCATCGATCGACCGACCCGCGCTGGCCGAGGGCGTCTACAAGAACACCTATCAGCCCGCGTACGGCTTTGTGCCGCAAGGTATGCCGGGTGCGGCCGAGCCGCTCAAAGACCTCTACGGGGCCAAGCCCAATAAGGATGCGGCGGCGAAGTTCCTCTCCGGTGCGGGCGTCGCGACACCGGTGGAGCTGAACCTGCAGTACAACCCCGATCACTACGGTTCGAGCAGCTCCGAGGAGTATGCGGCGATCAAATCGCAGCTGGAGTCGACCGGGCTGTTCAAGGTGAATCTGCAATCCACCGAATGGGTTACCTACCAGAAGGAACGGGCCCGCGACGGTTACCCGCTCTATCACTTCGGCTGGTTCCCGGACTACCCGGACGCCGATGACTACCTGACCCCGTTCTTCGGCCCCAACAACTTCCTGCAGTCGCACTTCGAGGACCCGAAGATCAACGCGCAGCTCACCGCGGAGACGACCGAGCAGGACAAGACCAAGCGCATCAAGCTGCTCGAGGACGTACAGAAGGATCTCGCGCAGAACTACCTGCCGACCCTGCCGCTGCTGTCCGGTAAGCAGATCGCGGTGTCGAATCCGAGCGTCAAAGGTGTGTCGGACACACTCGACGCGTCCTTCAAGTTCCGGTACACGGTGCTGAGCAAGTGACATCGGGCGAAGCCGGGCCCGAAGCTGTTGCCGCCGCTGAAAAGCAGGCACCGGTTCGGGCCCGGCGCTTCGGGCTGCTAAGGGCCGGGAAGTCGAGTGGGGATTCCCGGCAGCTGGCGTTGTTGCGGTACTTGGTGATTCGACTGTTCTTGATCCTGCCGACGGCGTGGATCCTGGTCACCGTCGTGTTCTTCCTGATGCGGGTGATCGGCGATCCGATCAGCGCCGCAATGGGCGGACGGATGACCCAGGAACAGATCGAAGTGCGCAAGGAGGCCGCCGGTTTGAACCGGCCGATCCTGACCCAGTATTGGGAGTACATCTCCGGGCTGATGCACGGGGATTTCGGTCACTCCCAGGACAATCGGCAGATCAGCGAGGTGGTGACAACCTACGGCGCGGCGACCCTGGAACTGGTGTTCTGGGCGCTGCTCGTCGCCTTCGCGGTCGGCGTGCCGCTCGGCAGATACGCTGCGACACATCGTGATTCGACGGCCGACGCCGGGCTGCGGTTGTTCGCCATCCTGGCATACGCGGCGCCGGTCTTCTTCGTCGGTCTGCTGCTGAAGCTGATCTTCGCGGTGAAGCTGGAGTGGCTGCCCGTCGCAGGCCGGGCGAGCACCCCCGTCGAGCTACAACTGCAGCATGTCTCGCCGAAGACCAACATCATGGTGGTCGACGCAATCCTCTACGGGGACAACAGCTATCTGATCGATGTGCTGAAGCACGCGATATTGCCCGCGGTCGCACTCGGTCTGTTGACAGCGGGCATCTTCCTGCGCTTGGTGCGAGTCAATCTGATACAGACGCTGCAGAGCGAATTCGTGGATGCCGCACGCGCACGCGGACTTTCGGCGCGGGTGGTGACGGGACGACATGCCGTGCGCAACGCGATGATTCCGATCATCACGGTGATGGGCATGTATATCGCGACGCTGCTCGGCGGTGCGGTGCTCACCGAGACCACCTTCGAATGGAAAGGGCTGGGTTATCAGCTCGCGGAATACCTGCATCAACGCGATTTCATCGCGGTGCAGGGGATTGTCGCGTTCCTGGCGCTGGCCGTCGCGGTCATCAGCTTCCTGGTGGATGTCATCGTCGCGCTGATCGACCCGAGAGTGAGGTTCTGATGACCGCTCCGGAATTGGCGAACGAACCACTGGTGATCCCGCCGATGCCGACGGCGAAGCGCAGGCGGATCCCCGGATTGCGGCTGTTCACCATGACCGCCGGATTGCAGCGGGTGACGCTGATCGTCGGACTCGCACTCGTCGCGGCATTCGTATTCGTCGCGATCTTCGCACCGCTGATCGCACCGTACGGGCTCGCCCAGAACTCTTCGGACGGAGTCGCTTTCGTCGCACAGCAACCGCCGTCGGGTCAGCATTGGTTCGGCACGTCGGTGCGCAGCGAGGATGTGCTGTCCCGGGTGATCTTCGGCGCTCGCACCGCGCTGTTCGTGATCGCGATCTCGCTGGTGATGTCACTGGTCGTCGGGGTACCGCTGGGATTGGTGTCCGGGTACATCGGACGTGCGCTCGACCGGGTGCTCGTGCTGTTCATGGACGCCATCTACGCATTCCCGACCCTGCTGCTCGCGATCGTCGTGTCCATCGTGGTCGCGGGTGGGCAGTCGAGCAGCTTCGGCGGCGTGCTGTCGGCGGCCGTCGCGATCACGGCAATCTATGTGCCGCAATACTTTCGGGTGGTTCGCAATGCGACCGTCGCGGTGAAGAACGAACCGTATGTGGACGCGGCCAGGGTCACCGGTGCGTCCACCACTCGAATCATGTTCCGGCACATCCTCGCCAACGTCACGCAGTCGCTGCCGGTGATCGTCACCCTCAACGCGGGCGATGCCATCCTGACGTTGGCCGCGCTGGGCTTCCTCGGGTTCGGTATCGAACCGACCCAGGCCGCCGAATGGGGTTACGACCTCAACAAGGCGCTTTCCGATGTGTCCAATGGCATTTGGTGGACGGGTATCTTCCCCGGCACGGCCATCGTGCTGGTCGTACTCGGGCTGACATTGGTCGGCGAAAGCCTCAACGAGGTGCTGAATCCGTTGCTGCGCACCCGTCGTGCCCTCGCCCCCGCCACGGTCGCCGGTGACACCGCCCTCGAAAAAGACGTTCCCGCAACGGAACTCACCGCCGCTGAACTGGATCTGCGCGAAAGCGACAGCGCCGCCGATAAAGACAGTTCAGCAGGGGAAGGAGTATCGCAATGACCGAAGCGGTCGCCGAGACCAAACCCCCGGCGCTGTCCATCGAATCGCTGTCGGTCACCTTCGCCACCGACGCCGGTCCGGTCTACGCGGTCAGCGATGTCTCCTACGAGGTGTTCCCCGGCGAGGTGCTCGCCATCGTCGGGGAATCCGGCTCCGGCAAATCGGTGAGCTCGCGGACCGCGATCGGACTGCTGCCGAATACCGCGCGGGTCGACGGCCTGGTCACCCTCGGTGCGGACAAGGTCACCTCGATGAGCGAGCGGCAGCTCACCGCGCTGCGCGGCGGCGCGATCTCGATGATCTTCCAGGAGCCGGGTCGCGCACTCGACCCGCTGTTCACAGTGGGCTATCAGATCGCCGAGGCACTGCGGGCGCACAGCGATATGAGCCGCAAGGCCGCCAAGGCCAGGGCGATCGAACTGCTGCGCATGGTCGGCCTGCCCGATCCAGAGCATCGGGTGGACTACTACCCCCATCAGCTCTCCGGTGGCCAGAAACAGCGCGTGATGATCGCGATCGCGATTTCCTGCGAGCCGAAGGTGATCATCGCCGACGAACCGACCACCGCACTCGATGTCACCGTGCAGGCCGAAATCCTGGAACTGCTGCGCGATCTGCGCGATCGCATCGGCAGCGCCATCGTGCTGATCACGCACAATATGGGCGTGGTCGCCGATATCGCCGACCGGGTGGTGGTCATGCGTGACGGCAAGGTGGTCGAGCAGGCGCCGGTGGACGAGCTTTTCGCGGCGCCGAAGCAGGAGTACACCCGCAAACTGCTCGCGGCCGTTCCGCATTTGGGCACCGAGCAGTTGGAGCACGGCGCGGTCGAGGAGGTCGCCGCGGGCGAGCCGGTGCTCGAGGTGACCGATCTTGTCGTGCAGTTTCCCGGACCGTTCGGCCGACCACCGTTCCGCGCCGTGGACGACGTGAGCCTGTCCATTCGGCCCGGCGAAACCCTCGGCCTGGTCGGCGAATCCGGTTCCGGGAAGTCGACCATCGGCCGCTGCGTCGCGGCCT
Organism: Nocardia sp. CA-120079; assembly: GCF_050955745.1. Lineage (NCBI taxonomy): Bacteria > Bacillati > Actinomycetota > Actinomycetes > Mycobacteriales > Nocardiaceae > Nocardia > Nocardia sp. CA-120079. Next base: position 9,022,721 of record NZ_CP192088.1, on the reverse strand, counting down.
TGCAGCGCCCGACCTCGGGGGTCGTGAAGGTGCGCGGACAGAACATCGCGGAGCTGTCACAGCGGCAGCTGCGACCGATTCGCCGCCGCTTCGGATTCGTCTTCCAGGATCCGGCCAGCTCGCTGAATCCGCGGCTCACGGTCGGCGACTGTGTGGCGGAACCGCTGATCGTGCACAAGACGGGCAGTTCGGCGGAGATCCGGGCGCGAGTCCGCAAACTCCTCGATGACGTGCAGTTGCCCGCGGGCACCGAACGCCGCTATCCGCACGAACTGTCCGGCGGCCAACGGCAGCGCGCCAGCCTGGCCAGAGCGCTGGTCCTCGATCCGGATCTGCTGGTGGCCGACGAGCCGACCAGTGCGCTGGACGTCTCGGTGCAGGCGGCGGTGCTGGAACTGTTCGGTCAGCTGCAGCAGGAATGCGGCTGGGCCTGCCTGTTCATCAGCCACGATCTGGCGGTCGTCGACCAGCTGGCCGACCGGATCGTCGTACTGCGCAACGGCGCGGTGGTCGAGCAGGGTGATCGTGATCGCATTCTGCGCCGTCCGGAGCAGGAGTACACCCGGCGACTGGTCGCCGCGGTGCCGGTGCCGGATCCGGTGGAGCAGCGGCGCAGGCGTGCGCAAACGGCCGCCCTATTCGCGACAGAGCACGAGGGCGGCCGCGAGCACGAACGTGACGACTGATTTCGTGAGTACACGGGTAACTCGTCGGGAACGCCCAGCAGGTGTCACCTGTCCCAACCGTCGGCCCGGTCTCGAACCCTCCTGGCACTCGCGACCGGCCGAAGTCCCGGGGAGGCGGGGAGCCATACAGCGCTACGTCCGGTGCAAGCTTGTTATGTGGCTCCGGTAGCGTGAGCTGGCATCTATCCGCCGATTCGGTTTGGAGCTTTCCCCGAAAATGACTGAACAGACCCCCAGTGGTGCCGGTGCTTCCTACGCCGCGGCCGGCGTGGACATCGAGGCAGGTGACCGCGCAGTCGAGTTGTTCGGGCCATTGGCGAAGAAGGCCAGCCGACCCGAGGTGCAGGGTGGGCTCGGCGGTTTCGCCGGCCTGTTCGCACTGAAGGGTGGCTACCGCGAGCCGTTGCTCGCGGCCTCCACCGACGGGGTCGGCACCAAGATCGCGGTCGCCCAGGCGATGGACAAGCACGACACGGTTGGCCTCGACCTGGTCGCCATGGTCGTGGACGATCTGGTGGTCTGCGGCGCCGAGCCGCTGTTCCTGCAGGACTACATCGCCATCGGCAAGGTCGTCCCGGAGAAGGTGGCCGAACTGGTCTCCGGTATCGCGGAGGGCTGCGTGCGGGCGGGCTGCGCACTGCTCGGCGGCGAGACCGCCGAACATCCCGGCCTGATGGATCCCGACGACTACGACCTGTCCGCGACCGGTGTCGGCGTGGTCGAGGCCGATTCGGTGCTCGGTCCGGACCGGGTGCGTCCCGGCGATGTGGTGATCGCCATGGGCTCCTCGGGCCTGCACTCCAACGGCTACAGCCTGGCCCGCAAGGTGCTGCTCGATATCGACCGGATGTCGCTGACCGGCCATGTCGAGGAGTTCGGCCGTACCCTCGGTGAGGAGCTGCTCGAGCCGACGGTCATCTACGCCAAGGACTGCCTCGCGCTGATCGCCGAAACCGACGTGCGCACCTTCGCACACGTCACCGGCGGTGGCTTGGCCGCGAATCTGGGCCGGGTGATTCCCGCGGGCATGGTCGCCGAACTGGATCGCGGAACCTGGAATCCGGCGCCGGTATTCAAGATGATCGCCCAGCGCGGCCGGGTCGATCGGGTCGAAATGGAGAAGACCTTCAATATGGGCGTCGGCATGGTTGCCGTGGTGGCACCCGAAGACGTCGACCGGGCCCTGGCCGTGCTGACGGCACGGCACATCGCCTGCTGGACCCTCGGCACCGTCAAGAAGGCCAAGGACGCCGACGCGGTCCGCGCCTTACTGGTCGGCGAGCACCCGCGCTTCTGAGTCTGAGTCTTTGGCAGCGCCTGCGGCGCTGCGTGTTCGCGGCCCCCTGGTGTGCGGTGGCCTCGCCTTCGCGCGTAGTGATTCCGTTTGTCGCGCATGGAAATTCACAACAGCGTCCCGCATCGTCGGATGCGGGACGCTGTTGTTGTGCAAGCCTCGAATGGTTAGTCCGGTCACGCGGCTTCAACGGGTGAAGGGGGAGGCCCGTCGGCCTCCCCCTTCGTCGTCTACCGAGTCAGCGGCGCCAGTCGTTGTAGTCGTCGTCCTCGTCCCAGCGGGATGAGGATTCGTCCGCGTCGTGCTCATCGGACAGCACACCACCACTCCGCTGGGAGGTGGGGCTACCCGAAAGCTCGCGCTGAAGGCTCGCGAAGTCAGTCGGCGCGGAGCTGTACTTCAGCTCGCGTGCGACTTTGGTCTGCTTTGCCTTAGCCCGGCCACGGCCCATGGCTGACCCCCTCGCGTCACTGCGGGGCGGCCTGGGGTTTGTTGGCGGCCCCGTTCGAATTAATACTCTTCCTGACAGACACTTTAGCGTGTGTCAGGCGGTCGCGCTTCCAGGAGTGGGGGAAGAACTCCGGAAGTGGCGCCGTTTGCCCGGTTGTCGCCGTCGGGCCGCCCCCTCAGACGACCCCGGGAATCGCTCGGATGACGCCGACCCTGGCACCGCCGCCGAGCACCGGCGGCGCCGCGAGCTCGGCATGCGCGGCGGTCCATTCGACGCCCATGCGATGCAGAATGGCCAGCGTCAGGGGGATTCGCGCACGGTCGTGACCATCGGCGATCTTGTATGCGAAGGCCGTTCCGTCCGGTAGCGCACCCGCGTGCACACCGTCCGCGCCGATCTTGCAGACCAGGCCGGGGGTGGCCTGCATGGTCAGTAAATCGGGTGCGTTGGTGCCGGAAATCACTCGCGGATTGGCGCGAATCGCATCGGCGACGCGCCGCTGCGGCGAACCGGGCGCGGCGGTAGCCATGGCCGCGAACGCACGGGCCAGATTCACCAGCGAGACGGGAATGATCGGAAGACCGCAGCCATCGATGCCGAGGTCGGTTTCGGGTTCGCCGGTGAGGTGGGTGATGGTGGCGATCACCGCCTGTTGCAGCGGATGCGACTGGTCCAGGTAGCCCTCGGTGGGCCAGCCGTTGACGGCGCAGGTGGCAAGCATGGCCGCGTGCTTACCGGAGCAGTTCATGTACACGCGGCGGGGTTCGGGTAGTGCCTCGGCCCGCGCGCGCTCGTCCTGCGGTAGGTCGGGCGGGCATTCGAGGGCCTTCTCGTCGAAACCGAAACGGTCGAGCAGGCGCTCGACCAGGGCGACGTGATCCGGTTCGCCATAGTGCGATGCGGTCGCGATGGCCAGCTCGGCATCGTCGAGCGGTTCGAAGCCGTTGCGCAGCAAGGTGATCGCCTGCATGGGCTTGTTGGTGGAACGCGGGAAGATCGGGACGTGCACCTCGCCGAGCGCGAGGGTCGGTTCGCCGTCGGTGCCGAGGATCACCACCGAACCGCTGTGCACGCATTCGCGGAAGCCGGAGCGGACGACCTCGACCAGTTCGACCGTCATAGCTCGGCTCCTGTCGGTTCGGCCCGCTGCTCGCGCGCGCTTGCCACATCGGACCGCTGCTCGCGGGCCCGGGCGGCATTGGCGTTGCGGCGGCCGTGCCGCTCGATCTGCATCCGCACATCATCGGAGATGGTCGGTTCGGTCGCGAGCAGAATCGCGAGAAGATCGGGATCGCGGCCGGTGAACAGGTCGCGCACGGTGATGCCGTGCTCGGGTGTGTGCACGATGCGCACCTCGTCGCCCACGCCGATCGTGCCCTCGGTGAGTACGCGCAGGTAGGCGCCGGTATCGCTCTGCAACGTGAACCGCTTGACCCAGTGCGACTCGCCGGCCCAGTGCTGGAAGGTCGAACACGGCACGCGGGGCGCGCTCACTTCGAGCAGGGTGTCCCCGATGGTCCAGTGCGCACCGATCACCGCATCGCTGACCGGGAGTCCGGCGATGCGCAGATTCTCGCCGAACCAACCCGCGGGCAGTTCGCGGCCGAGTTCCTCGCCCCAGCGCCGCGCGTCTTCCTCGGCGTAGGCGTAGACGGCCTGATGTACGCCGCCGTGATTCTTGGTGTCGCACACGTAGTCGCCGTCCAGACCGTGGGCGCGCGCGGCGACGCGATGGGGAACAGGTCGCTTGTCGATGGCCGTCCGGCCGACACGGGTCGGCACCTCCAGTTCGGCATGGACGACGCACACGGCAAGCACCCGAGCGCTATCGGGCTGCATCAACGGCCACGCAACCGGTCGACGGCGATCCGACCCGCCTGGGGTGCGTCGTCGGCGGGGACCGAATCCGGATCGATGGCGGCGGCGGTCGGGCCCGCGACCAGTTCGGTATCGGCCGGGATGGTGCGTTTGATCAAAGCCAGTGCGATGGGACCGAATTCGTAGTGGTCGATGACGGTGCCGAGTCGGCCGACAGCACGGCCGCCCGCGGTGACGTCCTCGCCGGTGGCCGGACGTTCGTCGGCCGAGCCGTCGAGATGCAGCAGCACCAGGTGGCGCGGCGGCTTGCCGAGGTTGTGCACCCGGGCCACCGTTTCCTGGCCGCGATAGCAGCCCTTGTCCAGGTGCACCGCACCGTGTTCGGCGATGCCGCCGATCCAGCGGACCTCGTGCGGGATGGTCCGTTCGTCGGTGTCGAGTCCGATCCTGGGGCGCAGTGCCGCGACGCGCAGTGCCTCGAAGGCCCACATGCCCGCGGGTTCGGCGCCGGCGGCGGTGAGGCGGGCCCAGCGGTCGGCGAGTTGGTCACGCGGGATGACCAGGTCGAACGAGTCCGCGGTGGGCCACGGCATGCGGCGCAGGAAACCGCCGTCGGGCAGCGGCACTGCTTCGTATGTGTCCGGGAGGGCGGAAATGCCGAGCGCCTCGGTCAACTCGGTTATGCGCGGGCCGAGCAGGCTCAGCACCGCGTGATCGGCGGCCTCGACCGGTTTGGCATCGGCCCAGAAAACCATCTTCGCGAGGAACTCCAGCAGCGCCGGTCCGTGCTCGCCTTCGGTGTCGATCCACACGGTGCTGTCGAGTTCGGTCAGCACGAAGTGGTGCAGCACCCGGCCGTTGAGATCGAGGTCCAGGTTCTCGGCGGACCGACCGTCGCCGAGGCTCGCGATGTGCTGGCTGCTGATGGTGTGCAACCAGGTCAGCCGCTCGGCCCCGGTGATTTTCAGGACGAAGCGATGCGACCGATCAACGATCGCCACCCGCTCCGCGGCGGCGCGCTGCTCTCGGAAGGGATCCCCGTAATGCCAGGCGACGGCGGCGTCCGGCGTACCGGCCGCGCCCGCGACGGCGCCCGGGACAGCGAGGATGGGACTGGGTGCGACGACCACGGACACGTAAACCACTCTAAGCGCGAACCGTATTGCTTGCTGTCAGCGGCCTGTCGACTGCTGCGGAACGTCCGCTCCGCAGCACCACAATGGACGAGTCTTATAAGCGGCCCGTCTCGCGTCCGAGTCGTCGAAGCGCATGCTGCGGGTCTGGGACTCGACCATTGAGCACGGGTGCACCAAGCGCCGAACGCCCCGCCATCACCGACCACGACGGAGCGAGTCTTACGAGCGACGTTCGCGGCCCGTCTCGCGTCCGAGTCGTCGAAGCGCATGCTGCGGGTCTGGGACTCGACCATTGAGCACGGGTGCACCAAGCGCCGAACGCCCCGCCATCACCGACCACGACGGAGCGAGTCTTACGAGCGACGTTCGCGGCGCCGCAAATCAAACACAGGCGCGGTCAACGAACAGCGCCTACGCTCGACCCATGGTGGATCGAGTTCTTGTAACACTCGACGGCGCCGTCCAGGATCCGGACGCGCCGTTGTTGTTTGCCGACGACATCGGCGTACTGCGCGGTGACGGTGTCTTCGAGTCGGTTTTGGTTCGTGCCGGTGACGCGTGCGCGATCGAATTTCATCTAGGCCGACTGCGTCGTTCGGCGCAGGCGCTCGATCTACCCGAACCCGAACTGGGGAAATGGCGAGACGCGGTCGAGACGGCGACGAAGGAATGGGGGACCGACCGCGAGGGTCTGATGCGGCTGGTCCTCACCCGAGGGCGCGATACCGAGCTGTCGGCTCCGTCCAGCGTCACCTCGGGCGATCTCGCGGCCGCGGTGCCGGTGCCGACTTCCTATGTGCTGGTGCTGCCGGTGCCGGAGCGGGTGCAGAAGGCGCGCACCGATGGCGTCGCGGTGGTGTCGCTATCGCGCGGGATCTCGGTCGATCTGGCGCAGGCCGCGCCGTGGCAGCTGCTGGGCGCGAAGACGCTCTCCTATGCCACCAATATGGCGGCGCTGCGGTTCGCGCAGCGGATGGGCGCCGATGACGTGATCTTCACCAGTACCGAGAACCGGGTGCTGGAGGGGCCGCGCTCGTCGGTGGTGATCGTGCGCGACAAGCAGTTGATCACCCCGCCCGCGAAGAACGGCGTACTGCCCGGGGTTACCCAGCGCGCGCTGTTCGCCGAGGCCGCGAAGGCCGGGTGGAAGTGCAGCTACGACTCGTTGTTCACCGCCGACCTGTTGACCTGCGACAGCATTTGGCTGATGTCGAGCATCACGCTCGCTGCGCGGGTGAATTCACTGGACGGATTGCGCATGATGGCGCCGGACAATGCGGCCGAAATCATCGAACTGGTGGATCGAGGAGTGGAGCGGGCCGGGGCCATCGGCGATTGGTGAGTTCGCCGGCCGTGATCTTCGTCCTACTACAGCATGTAGGAGTACTCGGCGAGCTCGGAAAATAGGTCGTTGAGGGTCGGTTGCGCCGGTGGGTCGTGGCGTACGACTCCTTGATGGACCCATTCCCGGGCGTACGCTTACTACGTAATGTCGTAGATCGGCGGGAGGTCGGTTTTGAGCGTCCTGGACTTATCGCGTTGGCAGTTCGGCATCACGACCGTCTATCACTTCATTTTCGTACCGCTGACGATCGGTCTGGCCCCGCTGGTGGCGGGTATGCAGACCGCTTGGGTGATTACCGGCAAAGAGCACTGGTACCGGCTGACCAAATTCTTCGGGAAGCTGTTCCTGATCAATTTCGCACTCGGTGTCGCGACCGGCATCGTGCAGGAATTCCAGTTCGGCATGAACTGGAGCGAATACTCCCGCTTCATCGGTGACGTCTTCGGCGCACCGCTCGCGCTGGAGGCGCTCGTCGCATTCTTCCTCGAATCGACCTTCCTCGGCCTGTGGATCTTCGGTTGGACCCGGCTGCCGAAAATGGTGCATCTGGCGACGATTTGGTTCGTCGCGATCGGGGTGAACGCCTCCGCGTACTTCATCGTCGCGGCCAATTCGTTCATGCAGCATCCGGTCGGCGCCAGATACAACCCGGAGCGCGGGCGCGCCGAACTCACGAGCATCTGGACGGTGCTCACCAACAACACGACGCTGGCGGCATTTCCGCACGTGGTGGCTGGAGCATTCCTGACCTCGGGAACTTTCGTGGTCGGCATCTGCGGCTGGTGGATGGTGCGCAATGCGCGCAGCGGTGACGAGACCAAAGTCGCTGATGCGCGAACGATGTGGCGCTCCGGCGGACGCGGCGGCCTGTGGGTGATCGTCATTGCCGGTGTCGCGCTGTTCTTCACCGGTGATGTGCAGGGCAAGCTGATGTTCGAACAGCAGCCGATGAAAATGGCTTCGGCGGAATCGCTGTGCAATACCGCAACCGATCCGGACTTCTCGGTGCTGACCATCGGCACACACAACAACTGCGACAGCGTGACGCACGTGCTCGAGGTGCCCTATGTGTTGCCGTATTTGGCCAAGGGCAAGTTCAGCGACGTCACCTTGGACGGTGTCTCCGATCTGCAGCACGCGTACAACGAGAAATTCGGGCCCGGCGACTACCGGCCCAACCTGTTCGTCACCTACTGGTCCTTCCGCGCCATGATCGGCCTTTCGGCCGGTGCGATCCTGCTCTGGTTGGTCGGCCTCTGGCTGACCCGCGGTGGCCGGATCACCGATAAGCGCTGGTACTCGTGGCTGTGCCTGATCGCCATCCCGACTCCGTTCCTGGCCAATAGCGCGGGCTGGGTCTTCACCGAAATGGGTAGGCAGCCATGGGTTGTCGCGCCCAACCCGACCGGTGACCAGAGCCTGCGGCTGATGGTTCAGCAGGGCGTCTCCGACCACGTCGCGGGCACGGTCATCACCTCGCTCGTGGTGTTCACCCTGCTATACGGCGCGCTCGCGGTGGTGTGGTTCTACCTGATGCGGCGCTACACGGTCGCGGGACCCGAGCCCGCGAAGATTCCGACCGGCGGACCAGACGATACGGGCGGTCGTCATCAGGCCGAAGAACCTGCCGTCGAACAGCTTTCGTTCGCCTATTAGGAGCCGACGATGAATCTGCAACAGTTCTGGTTTCTGCTGATCGGCGTGTTGTTCACCGGCTACTTCGTGCTGGAGGGCTTCGACTTCGGGGTCGGCATGCTGATGCCGATACTCGGCAAGGGCAGCGATACCCGAAGGCGGGTGGTGCTCAATACGATCGGGCCGGTGTGGGACGGCAACGAGGTGTGGTTGATCACTGCGGCCGGTGCGATGTTCGCCGCCTTTCCGGAGTGGTATGCGAGCCTGTTCTCCGGTTTCTACATCGCATTGCTGCTCGTGCTGATCGCGCTGATCGTGCGGGTCTGCGCCATCGAATATCGCAGCAAGATCGACGATGCGCGGTGGCGGGCCTGGTGCGATGCCGCGATCGGAATCGGGTCCTGGGTACCGGCATTGGCATGGGGTTGGATATTCGCCAACGTCGTACGGGGGGTGCCACTGAACGAGAAGAAGCACATCGCGGGCTCGGCGTGGGATCTGCTCGGGCCGTACGCCTTGCTCGGCGGACTCGCGACCGGATTGCTGTTCGCGCTGCACGGTGCGGTATTCCTGGTACTGAAGACCGGCGGCGAGGTGCGCGACGATGCGGTGCGGACGGTGCGATTGTTGCTGGCACCGACCGCGATCGTGGTCGGTGTGTTCGGGGTGTGGACGCAGTTGGCGTACGGAACCGGATGGACCTGGATTCCGTTGGCGCTGGCGGTAATCGGGCTGCTGCTCGCGGGCGCGGCGAGTTTCGCCGATCGCGACGGGTGGGCGTTCCTCGGCACGGCGGTCACCACCGCGGCGGCCACGGTGCTGCTGTTCGGGTCGCTGTATCCGAATGTGCTGCCGTCCACCATCAGCGACATGTTCAACCTGACCATCGACAATGCCTCCTCGACGCCGTACACGCTGAAGGTGATGAGCTGGGCCGCCGTGGTCGTCACGCCCGTTGTGCTTGGCTACCAGGGTTGGACGTACTGGGTGTTCCGCAAACGGATTACGGTCGAGCAGATTCCCGCGTCGATCGGCCTGCCGTTGGAAGCCGTCAAGGACTGATCATGGCTCGCCCGCCCGTCGACCCTCGGTTGTGGAAGTACGCGCACTCGGCCCGTCGCTATCTGGTGCTGAGTGTGGCGCTGTCCGTGGTGATCACGGGTTCGATCGTGGTCACGGCGGTCGCCCTGGCAAAGGTGCTGGCGGGGGTCGTCACCGATCCCGGTCGGCGCAGCTTCGGGGCGTGGACATTCGAGTTGGTGGTGCTCGTGGCCGCCATCGGCTGTCGGGTGCTCGCCACCTGGGTCCAGTCGCGGATCGCGCATCGGGCCGGGGCCGCGGTGGTCGCGGAACTGGAAACCGCGGTGCTTACCGCCGGTGCTCAGCTGCCGCCGCGCGAACTCGAAACTCGGCGAACCGAATTGGCGGTTGTCGTGAGTACCGGGCTGACCGGGCTGCGGGCGTATCTCACCGGGTATCTGCCTGCGCTGCTCCTTGCTTGCCTGGTGCCGCCGATTGTCTTGGTGGTCATCGGGTTTCACGATCCGGTCTCCGGCCTCATCGCCGTGGTCACGCTGCCGTTGATTCCGGTGTTCATGGTGCTCATCGGTCTGCTCACGCAGGGCCGAGCGGAGGCCACCCTCGTCGCGACCACACGGCTGTCGGATCAACTGCTCGATCTCTTCGCCGGGATGCCGACATTGCGGGCGTTGGGGCGGGAGGGCAGCACGGGACGGACGGGTTCGATGGAACACCGGGTGCGTGCGCTCGGGGATGCGTTGCGGCAGCGCACCATGCGTGCGCTTCGGATCGCGTTCCTGTCGTCGATGGTGCTCGAGATGCTTGCCACGCTGAGCGTCGCGTTGATCGCGGTGTCCATCGGTCTGCGGCTCGTATACGGGGAGATGAGTCTCTATGCGGGGCTGGTGGCGTTGATTCTCGCGCCGGAGGTGTATCTGCCGCTGCGGATGGTGGGGGAGCGGTTCCATGCGGCGCAGGACGGAATGGCCGCCGCGGACAAGGCCTTTGCTGTTCTCGAGCCGTCTGCGCAGGTTCAGGCCGAATCGGGTGCCGATGGTCGAGCGGATGGTGGGGACGCAGGCGATGAAGTCGGCAGAGATGGCTCGGGCCTCATCGCGATATGCGATCTCTCGGTACGCGCCAGGGACGGGTTTGCGCCCGCCGGGCTGACAGCGGTGTTGCGGCCGGGGTTGGTGACAGTGTTCACCGGTCCCAACGGGAGTGGGAAATCGACTGCGCTGCAAGCAATCCTGGGTTTGATCACACCGGAGTCCGGCTCGGTGAAGGTCGACGGCACCGACGTACGCGCGCTGGATCAGGAGACTTGGTGGTCACGCCTCGCCTGGTTGCCGCAACGTCCGGTCCTGGTCCCGGGAACACTGCGCGAGAATCTCGAATTACTCGGTGCGCGCACACCCGACACCACGGCCAAGGGGGCGGCACGCGTGCTCGACGAACTCGAAGCCGCCTGCATCGCAACGGGATTCGACGCAGTACTCGACGAACTCCCCGACGGATGGAACACGATCGTCGGCGCGGGCGGCATCGGACTGTCCCTCGGTCAGCGCCAACGCTTGGCCCTGACCAGAGTGCTCGCCGCCGACCGCCCCATTCTCCTTCTCGACGAACCAACCGCCCACCTGGACCCCGCCGCCGAAGCCACCGTCCTCACTGCCCTACAGCAGCGAGCCCGCACCGGCGCAACCGTAATCGTCATAGCCCACCGTCCGACCGTCCTCGCCGCCGCCGATCACATAATCCCTATCCACTGCACCGCACAGGCAGTCGTCTCATGAACCGCGCGGGAGACACTTCGGTGCCGAGGACAACGGCGCGTCGCGGAGTAGTAGCGGATCTGCGGCGCATGTGGGGGCTGCTCGAGTTGTCGCCGTGGCGGGTTGCCGTCGCGATCGGGTGGGGTGTGCTGGCACTGGGCAGCGGGCTCGGGCTGGCGGCACTGGCGGCGTGGTTGATCGCGCGTGCCTGGGAGATGCCTCCGGTGCTCGATCTGAGCGTTGCCGTTGTCGCGGTACGGGCGCTCGGTATATCCCGTGGGCTGTGCCGATACCTGGAACGTCTTGCGACCCACGATGTCGCGCTGCGTGCGATGACGACCGCTCGGACAACCGTCTACCGGACCCTGGCTCGATCCGACGTCTGGATGCGGCGGGATATGCGCGGTGGCACTTCAGGCGGGTCGGGCGGCGGTGCCGGTTCGCGTGCCGAGAAGCTCGACGGGGCGGTTGGCCGGCCCGGCCACGATGGCGCGGCCGGCTTCAGTCGTAGGCTCGACCGGGATGTCTCGATCGCCGCAACGGATTCGGCAGGCGCGGAGGGTGCCGCGTCGCTGCGGCGCGGGGATCTCCTGGTTCGAATCGGCAGCGATATCGACGATCTCGGTGCCGTCGTCGTCCGTGTGTTCGTGCCGATCGCGGTCGCGATTGTGCTGGCGCTGGCCGCGATCGGACTCATGGCCACCATTTCGGTTGGGGCGGCGGTCATTCTGGCGGTATCGCTCGGAATTGCCGGAATCGTCGCACCGTGGCTTTCGGGGTGGGCCGCTCGCGAGGCCGAACGCGCGGTGCGCGCCGACCGTGCCGAATTCACCGCGCAGGCGCTCACGGTCCTCGACCACGCGGCCGAACTCCGGGTCGCGGGCAAGCTGGATGCCGCGCTGGCGGCCGCCGACCGCGCCGGACAACGTGCGGTCGCCGCCGAGGACTCCGCGGCCGCACGCAGCGCATGGGCCGCCGCGGCGACGCCACTCTCGATCGGCGCCAGCGTCCTCGGCGCCCTCCTGATCGGCATCGCGATCTATGGCACCAACCCGCCCGCCATGACCCCCATGGCCCTCACCATCCTGGTCCTGCTCCCCCTTTCGGCCTTCGAAGCAGTCGCTCCACTCCCCGCCGCCGCGCAGGCCCTCACCACCGCCCGCGCGGCCCTGCACCGCCTCCCTCTGGCAGAGACCACCGCGCAGCAATCCGCCCGCCCATTCACCGAACACCGCAGTGGGTCGATACGAGACCATTTGCCGGACAATGCGACCGGCCGAGCCGAAGACAGCTGGCACGGCGTTGCGCCGTCAGACGGCGTCCTCTGCACATCGGACCGCCCGCATACCGATACGGATACTCGCAACGGGCGAGACATGTTGCCGGGCAGTGCGACCGGCCGCAATCGGTCCGGCGTCGCTGCCTCGTCGCCGGCAGGCGTACCGCGCGTATCCGATCGCCTCGATGCTGATGCGGACCTCCGCGACGCACGAAATCGATTGCCGGGCAACCTCCCCGAGCGTCCGGCGGGAAAGCGGATCGCCGTCGTCGGGCCGAGCGGCGCGGGCAAGACCACATTGCTCATGGCGTGGGCGGGGCTGTTCGGTACGCCCGTGCCCGGCGTGACGTTCTTTGCCGAGGATGCGCACATCTTCGGCACCTCGGTACTCGAGAACCTGCGGGTCGCGCGGGGGGATCTCACGGCTGAAGTGGCCGAGGACGCTTTGTGCGCGGTCGGTCTCGGGGATTGGCTGGAATCGTTGCCGGATGGTGTGCACACGGATCTGGTCGCAGGTGCGGCCGCGGTTTCGGGCGGGCAGCGGCGGCGGATTCTGCTCGCCCGAGCGCTCATTTCGCCCGCGCGGGTGCTGCTGCTCGACGAGCCGACCGAACATCTCGAAGCCGAGGCGGGCGCGCGACTGTTGCGCGAGCTACTCGATATCGGCAGCGGCCTGGTCGAGCCCGACCGAACTGTGGTCGTCGTCACACATCAGCTGCCAGCTGATCACCGCGCCGAGGCGGTGCTGCAATTCGACGGATCAGGCCAGGTCACGACCACTGGAGGAGTCGAGGAGCGCACCGGTTCAGCGCCCCGCGAAATTCCGTTGCCGACGCACTGACCGCTGACTACATTCGTTTGTACACAAGGAAGGAGGTGGTTCGAAGAATGTATGTTCATAGGACTCGTGAGGTGGCTGTCCGCTAGCGCCACCGCTGCAACGGATTTCCGTTCGCGCGAGCGCTGAGCGAATTCCAGGCAGCCACCCGGCCCCCGAGCTACCGGTCTAGTCCGACCGGGACCCATGCAGGCTTCACCGCCTGCGGGGTATGGCTCGGGGGCCGTTCCTTTTTCGGCACAATTCTCTCGGACGGTAGAGTCCGGCGACCGGGTTCGACACGAGGGGTAGCCGATGCCATCGGAGGGTCTCGCGGCAGTGGTTGGGCGCCGCATCAGGGCGGTTCGCCGCATGTTCTACGTACAGGGCAGTGATGTCGACCGCACCGAAGGCCCCATCGAATTGACCTTCGACGACGGTTCGGTACTGCTGCTGGACGCCGGAACCGACGGCGAGGAACTCCTCGTCGCATCGAAACCGTGGCGCGACCCGTTCGCCGGTCTCACCGAACCCGAATACATCGACTACGTCGCCGAATCCGGCAAATACACCGCCTTCGACGTCGGCTCCGAACCCCCGTACTCACACCTCATCGGCTCCCACATCGCCGCCGTCTCCGAATCCCGCCTGCACGACGACCGCCTCCGCGCCGCCGTCCTCGAGGTCAACGGCTCGAAACTCGCCGTCGAAACCCTCGCCGACGAACTCCTCGTCACCTGGCACGCAACCTGATTCGCCTGCACGCTCATTGGTGTAGCCGTTCGCTCGGGGAACTTAATCCGGTTAAGTTCCCTTCGACAGGCGTTACGCTTGGGCAATGACCGTTGAGCCGTTTCCCGACTGGTTGATTCCACCTGCGGGTGGGTTCACAGTCGAGGACTTCCTGGAGCTGCGCGGCCTTCCGAAGCATACCGAGTTGATCGATGGCGGTCTGGTCTTCGTGAGTCCGCGGGAAATGTGGCACAGCCGGGCCGTGTCGGTTCTCTGGCGGGACCTCGATCAACAAACTCCGCCGGATCTCTATGCTGACCGTGAAATGGCCGTCAAACTCGGACCGCGTCAGATGCCGGAACCAGATGTCCTGGTGGTCAGCAAAGCGGCGACTCGTCGAGCAGGCGGCCCATCCACCTACTACTTCGCTGAGGACGTTGTTCTTGCGGTCGAGGCAGTGTCTCCGGATTCCGAAGAACGCGACCGGGAGACGAAGCCAGCCAAGTATGCGAAGGCAGGAATCTCGAACTACTGGAGGGTCGAGCGTCGTGACGATGAAGCCGTCGTCTACGTCTACGAACTCGACCCCGCCACAGCAACTTACGGCCTGGTCGGTATCTTCCACGACCGCCTGAAGATCAACGTGCCGTTTCCGATCGACATCGACCTGACATCGATCTGGCCGCGCGACTAACCGATGTAGCGCTGTAAACGTGCTGACAGGCGTGGCTCCAGGGGACCGTCGGCGACTACCCGCTCCTCGACGTAGGCGAGGTCACCACCTTCGACGATGCCGTACAGGCGTTTGGCTCCGCCGACGACGATGCCGGATTGGCTGCGGATGACGACATCGGTGGCCAATTCCCAGGAGGACTGGGTCAGTGCGGTGCCGTAGAAGAGTTCGACAATGCCGGTGCTGTGGGTCAACAGCAGTTCGATGACCTCGTCATCACCGTCGATGCCGACCCGCCAGAAGCCGCTCTCGCGCAGGTCCGGTCCGCCGAAGGAGCCGTCGGATTCGATGACCCAGGAACGCGAGTCCCAGGCCAGGTAATCGCCACCGTCGTGGGAGACGATGATCTGCTGGCCGAAGCGGTAGTCGCCGCGAGCGGGATCGTTGCCCTCGCCCTCACCGCGCCACACGCCGACCATCGGCAGCAGGGCGAGCATCGACGAACTCAGATCCGGACCGAGCCGCAGATTCGCGGTGTCCTCGGGCAGCGGCAGATCCGGTAGCACTGGAATATTGCGCGCACCAGTCCATTTCGCCCGTTCGGCAGCCTCGGCCACGGCCTCGTCGCCACTGCGGCGCGGCGCCGACTCGGCCGGGCCGTTGCCGTTCAGTTGTTCACTCGCTCGCTCGGCCGGGTTGGAACCTTCGCTCGCGAGTTCACTCATGATTCGGTGAACAACCGGTAGAAGACGTACAGGCCGAACCAGCCGATCAGAACGGCCACGGCCACCAGCAGAATCTCGAAGAAGAGGACCACAACTGGAGTCTAACGAGTTGCGTCCCGCCCAGCACAACGGCCCCGTTGCTTCCCAGCTACCGGGAAACGACGGGGCCGTCGGTGGCATTACTTACTTGGCGACTGCCACATCCACGGGGTGGATGCCCGCGCCTTCCGGACGAACCTCGGCCGAGCCGTTGCCCGAGGAGGACAACGCCCGCACGGTCCACGCGCCCGGCGCCGCGAAGAAGCGGAAATCACCGGTGCCCGAGGCCACGACCTCGGCGGTGAAGTCACCGTTGCCGTCGAGCAGACGCACGAACGCGCCGCCGACGGGCTGGCCGTCGTTGCTCAGAACACGGCCGGTGATGACCGTTTCCTTCTCGACATCGACTCCGGCCGGAATGGCCTGTCCCTGGGTAGGTGCTGCGCACATGTGATTACTCTCCCAACTCGATCGGTGCACCGACGAGCGAGCCGTATTCGGTCCAGCTGCCGTCGTAGTTCTTGACATTCTGGTGACCCAGCAGCTCCTGCAGCACGAACCAGGTGTGCGAGGAGCGCTCACCGATGCGGCAGTAGGCGATGGTGTCCTTGGATCCGTCCAGTCCGGCCTCGCCGTAGATCTCGGTCAGCTCGGCGTCGGACTTGAAGGTGCCGTCCTCGTTCGCGGCCTTGCTCCACGGCACGTTGATGGCGCCCGGGATATGGCCGGGACGCTGGCTCTGCTCCTGCGGCAGGTGTGCCGGCGCCAGGATCTTGCCGGAGAACTCGTCAGGGGAGCGCACGTCGACCAGGTTCTTGGCGCCGATGGCGGCGATGACCTCGTCGCGGAACGCGCGGATGGTCAGGTCGGGGGCAGCGGCCTTGTACTGGGTGGCCGGGCGGTTCACGGCGTCGCGGGACAGCGGACGACCGTCGAGCTCCCACTTCTTGCGGCCGCCGTCGAGCAGCTTGACGTTGTTGTGGCCGTACAGCTTGAAGTACCAGTAGGCGTATGCGGCGAACCAGTTGTTGTTGCCGCCGTAGAGCACGACCTCGTCGTCGTTGCCGATGCCGCGCGCCGAGAGCAGATCGGAGAACTGCTCCTGGTTCACGAAGTCGCGACGAACCTGATCCTGCAGGTCCTTCTTCCAGTCGAGCCGAACGGCACCCTCGATGTGGCCGCCGTCGTAGGCGGAGGTGTCCTCATCGACCTCGACGAAGACGACGCCGGGGGCGTTGAGGTTCTCTTCGGCCCAGTCAACGGAGACCAGGACATCGGAGCGAGCCATGTTGTTCCTTTCGGGGTGGTGACTTGCAGTGTCAGTTCGCCGGGGACGGGTTCCGGCGGAGTCGGGCGACCAGCGGATAGATCTGGCAACCCAGGCAGATCCCGAACGCCGCATTCAAGAACGCCGCGAACAGGGCGAAGCCGGCGAACACCGCGCCGACGACGGTAGAGCCGACCAGGAAACCCAGCAGGCTGACGGCGCTGAAGACCAGGCCGAGTAATTGGGCGAACCGCAGCGGTGCCACCGGTTCGGTTTCGCGGGTCGGACCCACGCGCGGTGCTACGAACGCGGCGAAGATCCGGCCGTATGGGTGCCGACGGGGCCCGTAGGCCGCGCCGATCGCGAAGACCACCGCCTGTGCGGCGATGAGCACCGCGGCGACCGGCGTCGAAACGGCTGCTGCGAGCAGGATCAGAACGAGGACGCCGGTGGTGACCCACGCGGCGAAGCGTGGCCCGCGCACATCGACTCGAGCCGGATTTGCGGGAATTCCGTTCTCAACGGCTGTGTTTCGGGAATTTGTGGACATTGTGCGTACTCCTGCGCTGAATTTCGCTGTTGGCGGGAAAAATGCCAGTTCGCCGGGGGATCAAAAGATCACTCGCACGACGGACGCAGGTCGGCATCAGGAATTCTGACGGAGCCGACCGCTCAGCCACACAGGCAGCAACAACCACCGAGGCGACACAGATCAACTGTGCGGCGTCGGGTGAGCATCAGCTCGTGGTTGGCTTGCACGCAGAGGAGTTTACCTGGTTCTGCCGGAGAATTGGACCCGGGGTTCGTCACAGTTGCTATCAACCCTTGTCACACCCGGTTTTTCCACCCTCGGGGGCGATTCACCGGAAGAGTTATCCCACGGTCAGTGGTTCGAGTGCGGTACGCAGGTCCGCGGACTTGGGGACCCCGGAGATCCGGAATCGTTCCCGCCCTTCGATATCGAAGACGAAGGTGGTCGGCAGCGAGAGCACGTTCAGTTCTTTGGCCAGCGCGGGCTCGGCATCGATATCGACCTCGATATCCAGCGGCGGGCGCGGCGATCCGGACAATTCCTCGGTCACCCCGGCGACCACGCGACGAACCGCGTCACACGGTCCGCACCAGTCGGCGGAGAAGTGCAGTACCGCCGGGCCCGAGTTGTCGGCGCCGACCGATGCCAGCAGACCGGTGCGCGCCGATTCGTCCTGTGCCTCGGTCTCGCTCGCGCGCAGCTTGCCGTTGCGGCGCTGCAGCACCACTCCGACCGCCGCCGCAGCAAGCACCACCACCAGCAGAATTGTGATTTCAATCATGGTCGCCGCAATCTGTCCAGGTCGATGGTCACGTTCTCGGCCTTGGCCTCGATGACGATCTGGCCGCCCTGTGCGGAGACCTTCGTCGGCCGTAGCCCGAACGGCAGTTCGTTCGTATCGATTATCCGGGTGAACTGCTCGAGCACCTTGGGGCGCTCGGTATCGGTGACGACCGCGGTCGTCGTGGCATCGCCCGTACCGCGGTAGATGCTGGTCGCGATGATCTTCACCTGATCGCCGTCGACCACGAGGTCTGCGGTCACGCTCACATTGTCACCGCCGAGCTGTGCACCCGGCTTGCTCGGCGTCTTGCCCGGCATGGTGCCGGTGAGCAGGAGCTGTCCGCCGGTGGTCATACCGGACCCGCCCGATCCGCCGGTTCCGTCGGATTTGTTCCCCGGCGCCGAATGTACTTGCAGGTCCGGGATTTTGAACAGCCTGCCGAGTTCGGTCGGCTCGAGCCGCATCTGCCCCTCGACCCGATCCACCGGCACCGCGCGCACGTTCCCGTCGGTGAGGTCGCCGAGGGAGAGGTGGGCTCCGGTCAGCGTCGCGCCGACCGAGATTTCGCCGGGGATATCGGGTCGCATGACCCGCGCGCGGATGTCGACGGTCTGGTATCGGCCGTCGAGGGCCTGGGTGAGAAAGGGGAACCCGTAGATGACCACGTCGGGGTCCGCGGTGAGGTCGGCGCCGACACGCAGGGCACGCGACACGCGGTACTCGGAGTAGGCGGCGGCGCCGAAATCGATGACTACCGCCAATGCCGCGAGGCACAGCAGCCCGATGATCAGCTTGCGCATGCGGGCAACACTACTTGGCGGTGCGTTTCGGGTATCGCACGTCTGCTCCGAGGTGCCACACTAACCCCGGATGGCGAGGTCATCGGCGTTCACGCGCTAATCTTGCACCGATTACCTGTGATCGAGCGACGTGGCCCCGGCGGTGTGGCTGATGTCCGGAGCTAGTAGATGGGAGGAGGGCTTGTGGAGCTGCTCCTGCTGACCTCCGACCCCAACCCGGAGTCGGTTCTGCCCGCGTTGTCACTGCTGGCGCACAATGTGCGCCCGGCGCCGACCGAGGTGGCGTCCCTGCTCGAGGCGGGGACCGCGGATGTCGCGCTGGTCGATGCGCGCACCGACCTGGCCGCGGCCCGTGGCCTGTGCCGACTGCTCGGCAGCACCGGTTCGTCGGTGCCGGTGGTCGCCGTGCTGACCGAGGGCGGGCTGGTCGCCGTCAATGCCGACTGGGGCTTGGACGACATTCTGCTGCCCGGCACCGGACCGGCCGAGCTCGACGCCCGGTTGCGCCTACTGGTCGGCCGCAACGGCGGTGTCGCGAGCCCGGAGAACACCGGCAAGATCACCCTCGGCGAACTGGTGATCGATGAGGGCACCTATACCGCCCGGCTGCGCGGTCGCCCGCTGGATCTCACCTATAAGGAATTCGAACTCCTCAAATACCTCGCGCAGCACGCGGGCCGGGTCTTCACGCGGGCCCAGCTGCTGCAGGAGGTCTGGGGCTACGACTTCTTCGGTGGCACCCGCACGGTCGATGTGCACGTGCGACGCCTGCGCGCCAAGCTCGGCAGCGAATACGAATCGTTGATCGGCACCGTCCGCAATGTCGGCTACAAGGCCGTCCGCCCCGCGCGCAACAGCACCAAGGGCGACCACGTCACCTTCCCCGACGACGAATCCGCCGAAGGCACCGACGATTCCCCACCCGTCACCGTCAACGGATCCGTCCCGTAGCCGCTCGAGACCAGGTGAAATCTATGGCGGCATTCGTCGAGAAGTCGCTGCCACCAGTTCCACCTGATCTCGAGCGGATGGAATGGCGCGGGGTATTCGCGCGTTCGTCGCGATGACGGGATCGACGAGGGAGAAGCTCATGGGTGAGATGACGCTGCGGTGGGGCACGGAGCTCGGTGCCGACAGGGCGCGGGCGGTGCGTGAACTGCTGGAGCGGGCGAGTGCCGAAGATGGCGTCGCGCCGGTCTCCGAACAAGCCGTCCTCTCGCTCCTCGCGACCGATTCCGGGGCCGAACATCTGGTGGCGCTGCGCGATGGCGTCGTCGCCGGTTACGCGAATCTCGTTGCCGCACATGGCGAACACCCCGCAATGGCCGAGGTCGCCGTCGATCCGGCTGCGCGCGGCCATGGCATCGGTGCGGAATTGGTCTCGGCCGCGCTGACAAAGGGTGGATCGGGTGCTCGGGTCTGGGCGCACGGAAATCGCCCCGCCGCCCGGGCGCTCGCGGCCCGGCTCGGACTGCGCGTCGCACGGGAGTTGTGGCAGATGCGGCGGTCGCTGGCAACGCCGGAGCTACCGGAGTTGGGCGTTCCGGAAGGTACCGCGCTGCGGACCTACGAAGGCGCCGGCGACGATGCCGAACTGTTGCGTGTCAATAACGCCGCCTTCGCCTGGCATCCGGAACAGGGCGGCTGGACCGAGCAGGATATCGCCGTCCGCCGCGAAGAGTCCTGGTTCGACCCGAAGGGGCTGTTCATCGCGGTGGATCCGGCCGATCCGGACCGCATCCTCGGGTTCCACTGGACCAAGGTGCATTACGAGGAGAACCCACCGGTCGGCGAGGTCTATGTGGTCGGCATCGACCCGGCTGCACAGGGCAGGGGACTCGGCCGCCTGCTCACCCTCGCGGGCCTGCGCTACCTGCGTGAACGCGATCTGCCGGAGGTTCTGCTCTATACCGAGGCCGACAACACCGCGGCCGTGCACACCTACACGCGGCTCGGCTTCGCCGCGTCACATATCGATGTCGCGTATTCGGCCGCTGACTGAATAACAGGCGGCTCGCTGGGGTTGCTCGAGTAACACCGGGGCAAATGTCACACATAACGGGACCATTAGCGCCGGGCTGTTCACCCTCCGTTCACTCAGCCTGGTCCAAATGTCAACCGAGCGACCTTACGTTACATAGGGGCGGCACCGTTGCCGCCTGGTGCGCAAGTTCCCCGCGAACGGCACCACGAAACCCGCCCGGGCCGGTGAGGGACCGGGCGTGTCGAACGCGATTCCCCGGAGGAATAAGTGAACTTCAAGCGCAGCAGCGCCCTGATCGGTGTGCTGGCCGCCGTCGCCATGCCCCTGGCCGCCTGTGGCAGCGACGACAACAGCACCTCGTCCAGCGGCGATTCCACCGCCAAGGTCGATGTCGCCTGTGGCGGTAAGAAGGCCCTCAAGGCCAGCGGTTCCTCGGCGCAGAAGAACGCGATGGACCGCTTCGTCGCCGCCTACGAGGCCAACTGCAGCGGCTCCACGCTGAACTACACCTCCAGCGGTTCCGGCGCCGGCGTGAACGAATTCCTCGGCGGCCAGACCGATTTCGCCGGTTCCGACTCGCCGCTGAGCGACAAGAAGGGTGAGCCGGCCAAGGCACAGGAGCGCTGCGGCGCCCCGGCGTGGAACCTGCCGACCGTCTTCGGCCCGATTGCCGTCACCTACAACATCGACGGTGTGAGCGATCTGGTGCTCGACGGCCCGACCGCCGCCAAGGTGTTCAACGGCACCGTCGCGACCTGGGACGCCCCGGAGATCAAGGCGCTGAACCCGACCGCCAAGCTGCCCTCGGACAAGATCTCGGTGATCTTCCGCAGCGATGAGTCGGGCACCACCGACAACTTCCAGCTCTACCTGGACGCCGCCTCCGACGGCGCGTGGGGCAAGGGCGCGGGCAAGACCTTCAACGGCGGTGTCGGTGAGGGTGCCAAGGGCAACGAGGGCACCTCGGCCGCCATCAAGAGCACCAAGAACTCGATCACCTACAACGAGTGGTCCTTCGCCAAGGCGCAGAACCTGTCCATCGCACAGGTCGTCACCTCGGCCTCCAAGGATCCGGTCAAGCTGACCCCGGAGTCCGCGGCCAAGGCCGTCGACAGCGTGAAGATCAAGGGCGAGGGCAACGACTTGGTGCTCGACACCTCGTCGTTCTACAAGCCGACCGCGGCCGGTGCGTACCCGATCATCCTGCCGACCTACGAGATCGTCTGCTCGAAGTACGCCGACGCCGATACGTCCAAGGCGGTCAAGGCATTCCTGACCTCGGCTGTCAACAACGGCCAGAAGGGTCTGGACACCGCGGGCTACGTCGCGATCCCGGACAAGTTCAAGACCAAGCTGACCACCGCGATCAACGCCGTCAACTGATAGCCGCCACGCCATGACCGTGCACCCTGAGGTGTCCGCCGCGGACCAGTCGGACTCGACTGGTCCGCTGGCGGCTGGAGATACTGCCCCTATGTCGAGTGAACCGAGCACCGAACCGGACTCACCGAAAGGTCCGGCCGCAACACCGGCCAGGAAAGGCCACAACCAAGGGGCCGAGGTCGTCTTCCGGTCGCTTGCCACCGCAGCGGGTGCCACGGTCGTGGCGGCCATCGCACTGATCGCCCTGTTCCTATTGATCCGGGCTTGGCCCTCGATCATCGCGAACGAGGCGAACTTCTTCACCACCAGCGAGTTCAACACCACCAATGCCGACCACCTGAGGTTCGGCATCCGGGACCTGCTGATGGTCACGGTGTTGAGCTCGATACTCGCGCTGGTGATAGCGGTGCCCATCGGTGTGGGCATCGCACTGTTCCTGACCCACTATTCGCCGAAGCCGATGGCACGTCCGTTCGCGATGCTCGTCGATCTGCTCGCGGCGGTGCCGTCCATCGTGTTCGGTCTCTGGGGCTTCCTGGTGCTCGCGCCGAAGCTCGAACCCGTCGAGACCTTCCTGAACAAGAATCTCGGCTGGTTCTTCCTGTTCTCCGACGGCAATGTGTCGATCTCCGGTGGCGGCACGATCTTCACCGCGGGGGTGGTGCTGGCGGTGATGATCCTGCCGATCATCACCTCGGTTTCCCGCGAAGTCTTCAACCTGACACCCCGGTCGCATATCGAGGCCGCGCAGGCGCTCGGCGCGACCAAATGGGAGATGGTCCGGATGACGGTGCTGCCCTACGGCCGCAGCGGTGTGATCGCCGGTTCCATGCTCGGCCTCGGTCGCGCGCTCGGTGAGACGATCGCGGTATTGGTGATTCTGCGCACCTCGGCACAGGCCGGTCACTGGTCGCTGTTCGACGGCGGCTACACCTTCGCCTCCAAAATCGCCGCCGCCGCATCGGAATTCAGTCAGCCACTGCCGACCGGCGCCTACATCGCGGCCGGCTTCGTGCTGTTCGCGCTGACCTTCATCGTCAATGCGCTGGCGCGGCTCGTGTCCGGTGGAAGGGTGAACGGGTAATGACCACCACGACGACTCTCGACAAGCCGGTCAAGGCGCCCACCTTCCGGCATGTGAGCGCGGCCCGCCGCCTCAAGAACAACCTCGCGACCGCAGTGGTCTGGGCCTGCTTCGCCATCGCGCTCGTGCCGCTGATCTGGGTGCTGTTCATGGTGGTTTCGAAGGGCCTCGAGTCCGTCGTCTCGCCGGACTGGTGGCAGAAATCGCAGAAGGGCATTCTGCCGGACCAGACCGGTGGCGGTGTGTACCACGCGATCTACGGCACCATCGTGCAGACCGTCGTCGCCGCGATCCTGGCGGTGCCGCTCGGCATCATGGCCGCGGTTTACCTGGTCGAATACGGGCGTGGCGTGCTGGCCAAGGTCACCACCTTCATGGTCGACATCCTCGCGGGTGTCCCGTCGATCGTCGCGGCGCTGTTCATCTTCGCGCTGTGGATCGCGACCTTCGGCTTCCCGCAGAGCTCGCTGGCGGTATCGCTGGCGCTCGTACTGCTCATGCTTCCGGTGGTGATTCGCAGCACCGAGGAAATGCTGAAGCTGGTTCCCGACGAGCTGCGCGAGGCGTCCTACGCGCTCGGAATTCCCAAGTGGAAGACCATCGTTCGGATCGTGGTGCCGACCGCGGCGCCCGGCATGATCAGCGGCATCCTGCTCTCGCTCGCCCGCGTCATGGGTGAGACGGCGCCGGTGCTGGTGCTGGTCGGCTACAGCAAGTCGATCAATACCAACCTGTTCGACGGCAATATGGCGTCGTTGCCGCTGCTGATCTACCAAGAGTTGGCGAACCCGGAACCGGCCGGCCGAGCCCGGGTGTGGGGCGCGGCGTTGACGCTGATCCTGTTGATCGCCCTGTTGTACGCGGCGGCCGCGGTCGTCAACAAGCTGCTCACGCGGAACCGATAGAAGCGAACGGAAAAATGGCCAAGCGGATCGACGTCAAAGACCTGAATATCTACTACGGCAAATTCCATGCGGTTGCCGATGTCAAGCTGTCGGTACTGCCGCGCAGCGTGACCGCCTTCATCGGCCCGTCGGGTTGCGGTAAGTCCACCGTGCTGCGTTCGCTCAACCGGATGCACGAGGTGACCCCGAATGCCCGCGTCGAGGGCGCGGTGCTGCTCGACGGCGAGGACATCTACGGCTCCACCGTCGACCCGGTCGGCGTGCGCCGCACCATCGGCATGGTGTTCCAGCGCCCGAATCCGTTCCCCACCATGTCGATTCGCGACAATGTGGTGGCCGGACTGAAGCTGCAGGGTGTGCGCAACAAGAAGGAGCTCGACGAGGTCGCCGAGCGTTCGTTGCGCGGCGCCAACCTGTGGAACGAGGTCAAGGACCGGCTGGACAAGCCGGGCGGTGGCCTCTCCGGTGGTCAGCAGCAGCGTCTGTGCATCGCGCGCGCCATCGCGGTATCGCCCGATGTGCTGCTGATGGACGAGCCGTGTTCGGCGCTGGACCCGATCTCCACCCTGGCGATCGAGGACCTGATCACCGAGCTGAAGAAGGAATTCACCATCGTCATCGTCACGCACAATATGCAGCAGGCCGCGCGCGTGAGTGACCAGACCGGCTTCTTCAACCTGGAGGCACAGGGCAAGCCGGGCAAGCTGATCGAGATCGACGATACCGAGAAGATCTTCTCCAACCCGGGCCAGAAGGCGACGGAGGATTACATCTCCGGTCGCTTCGGATAAAGCACAACGTCAAAAGGCCCGCACTTGGTGCGGGCTTTTTACGTTCAGCCGGTCCAACTGATTTCGCGAGCACATGGGTAACTCACCGGGGACCGGCTAACTCGATCTGCTCGTTCCGGCGGCCGCAAATGTCACTCTTGGGCGCCTGAAGGCGCGGGGAGGGCGGAACAGCCCGCGTAGAACGCGGGCCTTCGATATTCACAGTTCGACGTCGGGGTCCGCCGGCAGCTCACCGGTGACCAGGAAGATCACCCGGCGCCCGATCTCCACGGCGTGATCGGCGAAGCGCTCGTAGTAGCGGCCGAGCAGTGTCACATCGACGGCAGCGGCGACGCCGTATTTCCAGTCGCGATCCATCAGCAACGTGAACAGGTGACGGTGCAGATCGTCCATCGCCTCGTCGTCCTCGTTGAGCTGCGCGGCGCGCTCCGGATCACGGGACTCGAGCACCTCCTTGGCGCCCTCACCCATATTCACCGCGATGCGGCCCATTTCCGCGAAGTAGCCGTTCACCGCCTCGGGCAGGGCGTGGTTGGGGTGGCGGCGCCGGGTCACCTTGGCGACGTGCAGCGCCAGCGCGCCCATCCGGTTGACGTCCTGGACGATCTGGATCGCGCTCACTACCTGCCGCAGATCACCCGCCACCGGTGCCTGCAGCGCAAGCAGGGCAAACGACTTCTCCTCGGCGTCGGTGATCATTTCGGCGATCCGGTCGCCCTCGCTGATCACCGATTCAGCCAGAGTGAGATCGGCCTGGAGCAGCGACTGGGTGGCCCGTTCCATCGCCGAACCCGCCAGACCGGCCATCTCGCCCAGCAGGTGGGCAAGGTCGGCCATTTGCTCGTTGTAGATGACACGCATGAATAGAGACATTAGTGCGAGGTCTTGACCTAGTCACCAACACAGGGTTAATGGGTGGTGCCGAACGATTGCGACGGTGTTGCCCCAGCTCGCGGCGGCACTACTTGCAGGTTTCGTCGGCGGCGTTGACGTGCTCCAGGTCCGAAGGCAGTGTGACCGGTTCCGCACTCGCCACGGTGACCGAGACGTTCGAGATCGGATCGCCGACCGGGGTCGGCGCACGCACCGTACCCGCATAGTCAGCACCGATCACGACCTCGACGATGCCACCGAGACTATTCGACTGCTCCATCGTCGCCCCGGGCAGGGAACTGGCCACCGTGGCCGCCTCGGCCTCGTGGCCGGGCCCGAAGCGCACCTTGGTGGCGACCTCGGAATTGCCGCCGGAGTAGTTGCCGGTGTTGTAGATCTGGAAGCCCTGATTGCCGAGCTTGGTCGCCGCCTTATTGGCCGCGCCTGCCGTCTCCGATCCATTGGAGACCAGCAGCGATACCGAACTCGGATCGACCGCGGTCAGCTTCGGCGGCGCCGGCTGGGCCGATGGGATCGAACCGGGAGCCGGGGTCGACTTCTTCTCGCCGGGCAGCGGCTGGTCATCGATGACGGCGCGGAAGATCGCCTTGATATCCGAATCGCGCGGGATCTCGTTGCCGTAGGAGGTGGTGCCCGCGGTCGGGATGGTCAGGAAGGTGACCGCGCCCGCGTCGACCTTCTGCAGCGAGCGGCCCAGGGTCAGCAGGTCGGTCGGTTGCACCTTGTCGACGAAGGTGTGGCTGGTGAATGCGGAGATGAAGCCGTTCAACTTGCCGGGATCGAAGAGCACCCGGCTCGACAGTGCGCCGCGCAGCAGCGAGGCCAGGAAGCGCTGCTGCCGGTTGATCCGGTCGTAGTCGCTGCGTTCCTCGCCGTAGACGTGCCTGGCGCGCACGTAGTTGAGTGCGGTCTCGCCGTTGATGTGCTGGCGGCCGGAATTTTCCAGGACGGTACCGAGGATGCCGTCGATGATCGGCTTGGGCGTGCAGACATCGACGCCGCCGACCTGATCGACCATCGCCTCGAATCCGGCGAAGTCGATGCCGATGAAGTGTCCGATGCTCAGACCCGTCATCTTGCGGATCACATTGACCAGACACTTTGGTCCGGCGAGCGCGTACACGGCATTGAGCTTGTCGCCCATGGCCGAGGGGAACACCTCGTTGGTGTATTCGGCCTTGTCGTTGTCCCAGCCGTTGCACTGCGGACGGGTGACATCGAGGTCACGTGGGAACGAGACCACCACGACGCGCGAACGGTTCTTGGGGATGTTCACCAGCATGACGGTGTCGGCGCGGGAGCCCTCGGCATCGTCCAGGGTGCCTGCACCCACCTGTCCGTTGACACCCGCGCGGGTGTCGGTTCCGACGAGGAGGAAGTTCTCGTCGCCGAGCTGGGCGCCGGAGTCGAGGACGTCTTCCGGATGATCGTCGAGCGCGGAGACCTGGGTGAAGCCATTGGCGGTCGAACGTAAATAGCTCCAGCCGCCGCCGGTGACCAACAGCGCGACCACCGCACAGATTGTCAGGGTGGCCCGGCCCGCGACCTGTAGCCGCCTATTGCGGCGCTGTCGGCTCGCGGCGAGCCGGGACAGGCCGACACGCGTCGATGCGGCCGCGGTCTCCGGGGCGTCCGGATCGGTGGTCGGCCAGCCGATGGTGCGCTTCTTCGGTCGCGGGGTCTCCTCGACCGGGGGGATGACGTCGGTGACGACCTCCGGCGGCTCTTTTCCGGAAACCGTCGATGCGCGGCGTTTCCCGGTGCGCGCCGTCGTCGGGGTGCCCGCGATGTCGTCGACGACCGGGGAGGCCCCGGAACGGCGGGCGGCGTCGGCTTTGGCGGCTGGAGTGGCCGTCGTACGGGGTGCGTCGGCCTTGCGTCCGGCCGGGGTGCTCGAGGTACGCGGTGCGTCGGGATTGCGTGCAGCCGGGTTGCCCGAGGTGCGGGGCGCATCGGTCTTGCGCCCGGCTGGGGTGCTCGACGTACGAGGCGCGTCGCCTTTGCGTCCAGCCGGCATTGCAGATGTGCGCGGCGGTGCGTCGGCCTTGCGTCCGGCCGGGGTGGCCGAGGTGCGGGGTGCGTCGGCATTGCGTCCGGCGGGCATGGCCGATGTGCGGGGCGGTGCGTCCGCTTGGCGCGCGGCGGGAGCGCTCGATTTACGTGGCGGGGTGTCACCTTGGCGTGCGGCGGACTCCGGCGGCTTCGGGGCCGCCCGGTTCGCCTGCGTGGGCGGTGCATCCGGAGTCGTGGACCGGCGTCTGCGCCCGCTGCGTTCGTTGTCGACCTTCTGGACCAGGTCCTGAACCGTCAGCGGTGTCGAGCCGGAATCGGGATCGTTATGTCGGGCTCTCCGGGACGATCGTGCACCGTCGCGTTCGGTGTAATCCGCCGTGGGATAGCGCTCCCACGGGGCGCGACCTCCGGGCCGTGGCGACTGCCCGTGCCGATCGTCACCCACCAACGAACCTCGCTTTTCGTCTCCGCTGCCGTTTCGGCCGCTTTCGACCCGCATGACCGATTCCGCCAATGATAACGATTCCGCCACGGCGAGCCAGCCCAGTGCGAAATCGACGGGCCGAGGTTATGTTGCGCATTTGTATATGTGCTGGTCGGAGGGTTTTTGACGATCGGGTGACAGTGCGATTGCACGTACAAGTCGCTTGCCGGTCGCCCGGAACGATCAGCCGCCGCTGTGCATCAGATCCGCGCCCGCGGGGACGGCCGGATCGTCGGGATCGTCGAGCCAGCCGTGTGGCAGCGCCACCTTGCCCGGCGAACCCTGACGGCCGCGCGGACCCTCGGCATCGCGGGGGAATGGCGCGGTCGGGTCGAGTTCGCCGATGAGGTCCTGCAATTGAGTGAGACTCGACACAGTGGCGAAGGAGCGGCGCAGGTCCGCACCGACCGGAAAGCCCATCAGATACCAGGCCATATGCTTGCGCAGATCGCGCATGGCCTTGTCCTCGCCGAGGTGTTGGGCGAGCAGTGCGCCGTGCCGGTACAGCACCTCGCCGACGCGGCCGAGATTCGGCGCCTCGGGCAGTGCTTCGCCGCGCAGCGCCGCCTGCAATTCGGCGAACAACCACGGGCGCCCGAGGCAGCCGCGGCCGACAACGACTCCGTCGCAACCGGTTTCGTCCATCATGCGCACCGCGTCGGCGGCGGAGAAGATATCGCCGTTGCCGAGCACCGGAATCGTTGTGACGGCCTCCTTGAGCCGCGCGATCTTCGTCCAGTCGGCCTGGCCCGAATACCGCTGTGCGGCGGTGCGGGCGTGCAGTGCGACGGCCTTCGCGCCCTCGGCCTCGGCAATGCGGCCCGCGTCCAAGTAGGTGAGGTGGTCGTCATCGATGCCGATGCGGAACTTCACCGTCACCGGAACGCCGGCCGGTTCGGCGCCGGAAACCATCGCCTTGACGATCTTGCTGAACAGCGCGCGCTTGTACGGCAGCGCCGCGCCGCCACCCAGCCGAGTGACCTTCGGAACGGGGCAGCCGAGGTTGAGATCGATGTGATCGGCCCAGCCTTCACCGACGATGATCCGCACGGCCTCGCCGAGTGTCGCCGGATCGACACCGTAGAGCTGCATCGAGCGCGGATGCTCGTCCTCGTCGAAGGACATCATGTGCAGCGTTTTCTCATTGCGCTCGACGACTGCCCGCGCGGTGATCATCTCGCACACATAGATCGACGTGGAGCTGCCGAACTCCCGGCACAGCTTCCGGAACGCCAGGTTGGTGATGCCCGCCATAGGCGCGAGCACCACCGCCGGATCGACCGGATACGGCCCGATCCGCAGCGTGCTCTTGGCTTCGGCAGTAATCGTCACGCCCATCAGTGTCTCATCAGCGGCGGGGTTGTCCTCGAGCCGTATGCGCTGACGTGCGCTGACCCACCTGCTATTCGCCGCGGAGTCTGCGGTGGTAGATCTCGCGCACGGCCGGGTCGGGTTGGGCGTAAGCCGTTGTCGCGCCGGTGAACTTCGCGACACCCAGCTGTGCGCGGTAGGGCAGCAGTTGTGCTGATTTGATGATGGCCGCGAGTCGGCGCGGCACGGTCACCAGCGGTTTGTCCTGCTGTACCGATTTCACGATCGCCTGCGCGACATCCTCCGGATCAACTGTGGTCAGGGGCGTAATCCAGGCCGGCATATTGGCGCCGGCGGACAGTTCGGTGCGCACGATGCCCGGCAGCACCGCGCCGACGTGCACGCCGTGCTCCTTCATCTCCAGATGCAGCGCCGAGGTGAAACCGACCACCGCGTGCTTGGTCGCGCAATAGGTGGCCAGGCCCGGAAAGCCCTGTGTCCCAGCCAAAGACGCGATATTGATCAGATGTCCACTGCCGCGGTCTTTGAACCGTTTGACGGCGAGCCGCGAACCGTGGATCACCCCATTGAGGTTGATGGCGATGATTCGTTCGGTCATAGTCTCGTCCTCTTCGGCAAACAGGCCGGTCGGCATGATCCCCGCATTGTTGACCAGCACGTCCAGCGGGCCGAGTTCACTGTCCACGGTGTCGAGGAAGGCGGCGAAGGATGCCTTATCCGTCACGTTCAGGGGTAACCCGACGATCTTGGCATCCGGGTCCGCACCCAATTCCGCCGCCGTTTTGGCGACCAGCTCGACATCGATATCACCGATCGCGACCGCGGCGCCCGCCCCCAGGAATGCCTCCGCGGTGGCCCGCCCGATCCCGCGTGCGCCGCCGGTGATCGCGACGACCTTGCCGGTGAGCGCCCCGTCGCCCTTCGATGTGCTGGACATATCCTCGGCCTCCTGCGGTCCTGTGAGTCATGGCCGGTCAGCGCGGCGCGCCGTCGGCGGCAATACCACCAGTGTCGAGGTTCGCGGGCGGATCGTCGGCGGATTCGGAATCGGGCCCCGAGATGATTCGATCGAGGGCACCGCATCAGGCGATGACGACTCCGGCGTGGAGTTGGGCAAGACGGCCGAGGCAAAGGCCTCCGATACGCGGGCCGGCAAGTCCGGACAGCGGCGGGGCACCCTGTCGATTCGCGTGTCCACCGTGGTCGTGGGCGCGGTAATAGCCGCATTGGTAATCGCGGTCGCGGTGCTGGGCGGCTTGCTCGTCTCGGCACGCGGTGATCTTGCCGATCGAAACGATCGGGAAGCCGCGGATAAGCGGGCCGAGCAGGTGGCCACCGAATACGCGGTCGGCGCGGCCACCGTCAATTACCAGGACATCACGTCTTGGGTGGCCGAGCTGAAGGCGAATACCGTTCCGCAGCTGGCGAATAAGTTCGATGCGACCGCGCCCAAGCTCGAACAGATTTGGTTCCGTTGAAGTGGACCTCCACCGCCGCGCCGATTACCGCGAAGGTGATGTCGGAGCAAGGGGGTATCTACAAAGTCGATGTGTTCGTAAATGTGAGTTCGACGAATGCGCAGAGTCCGGAAGGCGCGCAGACAACGGTGACCTACAACGTCACGCTGGATAAGAACTCGGATTGGAAGATCACCGATGTGGGCGGTGTCGACGACGCACTGCCGGTGAAGTAGCGCCGCAAGGAGTTTCGGTTGTTGAAGCTATAAGTTCGCCACTGAGCTCGTTGTTGCCGAAAATAAACGCGCCGCCGCCGGAGAAATCCGGCGGCGGCGCGTTACGTTTGCGGGTCCAGATCAGCCGGCAGCGACTCCGGCGAACTCGCGCTTCTTCGCCTCGCGGGCGAGCATGCGGTCGCGCTGCTCTTCGAACTTGACGACGTCCTGACTCAGCTTCTCCAGGAAAAGGCCGAGCCGTTCGCGCACGGCCTCGCCGCGTGCGGTGAAATCGGTGCGCTCGAAGATGTTCCACTTCTTCAGCACGGGCTGCACCACTTCTTCGAGGTGCTGGCGCAGATCGTAGATGCCGTGCTTGGCCATCAGTACGCCGTTGCGGCGGAAGTTGGGCATACCGGCGCCGGGCATCTGGAAGTTCTCCAGGATCAGCGTGATCGCCTCGAGCGCCTGGTCGGGGGACAGATCCAGGGCCGCGCCGCACATGTTGCGGTAGAAGATCATGTGCAGGTTCTCGTCGGCGGCGACGCGCTGCAGCATGCGGTCCGCGATCGGGTCGTCGCAGACCCGGCCGGTATTGCGGTGGCTGACCCGGGTGGCCAGCTCCTGGAAGGTCACGTACGCGACCGAGTGCAGGAAGCCTGCGTCGGCCTCGGTCGGCGAAGCGAATCCGTTGGTCATGTGGATCATGCGCGCCTCTTCGAGCGCCACGGGATCGACGCCACGGGTCACCACGAGGTAGTCGCGCATGACGATGCCGTGGCGATTCTCCTCGGCGGTCCAACGACCCACCCAGGTACCCCAGGCGCCGTCCTGCGAGAAGTTCTCGGCGATCTCGCGGTGGTAGGAGGGCAGATTGTCTTCGGTGAGCAGGTTCGTGATCATGGCCGCCTTGGCGACTTCGTTCAGTCGGGACTGCTCGGGGTCCCAGTCCACCCCGCCGAGTGCCGCGAAGTTGCGGCCCTCGTCCCACGGGACGTAGTCGTGCGGATGCCATTCCTTTGCCAGGGAGAGGTGCCGGTTGACGTTTTCTTCGGCAACCGGCTCCAACTCCGTGAGCAGCTCGAGTTGAGTCAGATCCCTTGCCATATACAAGCCCTTCATGTGTGTGCGCTCTTGCTGGTCAGTCCCCCGGGGTAGACCGTGTGCCGATTCGGCCATACCTTACGGCACCGTAGGTGTGATGCGAAACGCATCTGGCTGACAAATGAGACCTCGTGATAGAGGTCATATGCCGACGTCGGCGTTCGACAACCACACCGAGTGTAGGGGCTCGGCCCGCAGCAAGGGGTTTATCGCCACCGGCCGAGAGTCGTTAGCCCAGCGTGCCGTAACGCACAACGCCGCTGGTGTCGCCACCGTGATCGGTCCGCTTCGCCGCCGAAAAGGCCGCCCGAGCGCACCACCTGTGTTCTCGGCCAACGCTTCTCCGATCGCGCTGTCGATGCCACCACGCTTGCCGCTGCCGCGGAGCAGACCGCCGAGTATGTGTCCGATGCCGTCGCCGGGCCGCGTCTGTGGTGCGCGCCACCGCTCCGCTGCTCGGCCGGACAGCCGTCACGATCGGAGGCGGCATCGGCGACGCTGGCGTGTTCCTGCACGCCGAGGGCTGATCCGACGCGCCGATCGGCGAGCCGCGCCTCGGCTCGGTCGCCCTGGGTGGCGATCAACCGAGCAATACCACCTTCGTGTCGGTGGCCTGGTCGACTTGTCGGCGACCTGTCCAATGGGAATCCGAGAAAATCGAATCATCGAGCGAAGTCATCGGCTCCACGTGTTGCCGGGTGATGCCCTCGGGTGTGCGGCGGCGACGGTATGGACGGTATGGACGGTATGGAAAAGCCTGCCGCGGAATGTGGTGTTTCATGGCCGCAGCCGATGTGTGTCGCGACTGCGCGCTGTCTGGAATATGACTCAGGCGTCCGGTGTGGAAACCGGACGCCTGAGGAGGTGCCCCCAGTAGGGCTCGAACCTACGACCTGCGGATTAAAAGTCCGTAGCTCTACCAACTGAGCTATAGGGGCGCGGATGGACAGTGTAGTGGGCCGGGCCCGGATCGGGTAACCGGGGGCGGGGCGCGTCGGTTGGGGGCGTGGATCGGTTCGCTCGGGGATGTCGGGTGCCGGTGCCGAGTCGTGCTGGTGCACCGGGTAACACGATGCGTGCGGGTAGCGATGCTGCCGGTAAACAATTGGTACCCAGCTTTGTTCATTCCCACCCAGCCGGGCTACCATCCAATCATGTTGCGTACCAATGTCTTTGGATTTGCGGGGGGTTTAGGGCCAGTGCGCGGGGGGACGCAGCGAGGCGACTGGCCGGTGTCGCGCGGACGGCTCCGCGGCGACCGGGCCGCTGGTCGACTCGGGTGAACAGTGCTGCGACGCTGTCGAATTCGGAAATCCGAGGCATCGCTTTGCTCGATTGCGTGAAGTTTGCTGTAACAGATATCCGGACGTTTCGGCCGCTGGAGTCTTCGGTTTGCCGCGTGTCGGATGGTGTTTCCGGGTACGGTGACGACTTGGTGAATTACGGAAGAATCGCCGACTTACCCGGCGATCCGGAATTCGGCTTATCGTTGGTGTGCCCGAACGTGTCGCGGCCGGTTCGACCGCTCGCGACTTCCTACGAGTCGACGCCGGGGGAGGCAGATCCGAGACGAAGTAATGCCCAGGTGCGCACCCCCTGCGGCGCACCTGGGCAGGAAAACTATACCAGCTGGTGTGTTTCAGGATTTTCGCAAGTTTTCGTACCGAAAGTTTGAAACGGGGCGAAATCCCGGTTTGAAGTATTGATAAAACTCATAACTTCGCGCCAAGGGTCCGTTCTTTTGGGGGCACCGATTGGCGACGAATAGGCTTCGGAGGCGTTTCGAGCATGGCACGGCAGCAAGAGCGGGCCCGCCGGACACGCGCGGCGATAATCAGGTCCGCCGCCGTTGAGTTCGGGAAGAGCGGCTATGCCGCTGCATCGCTCAACCGCATTTTGGAAGGTTCACGCGCCACCAAGGGCGCCATGTACTTTCATTTCGATTCCAAGGAAGATCTCGCACGCGCGGTACTCGAGACCGCGGTCGACAGATACCGCACATCGGCCGAGCGTTGGCTTGCCAGAACGGATCTCGGTCCGCTCGACGTCCTGCACGGGATGGTCGACGAGGTGGCATTGCGACTCGAGCACGACATCATCGTGCAGGCCGAATTCCGATTGATCATCGAACCGGACTTCTATCGCGATGTGCAGACCGGCGGCGGTCGAATACTCGGCCGCGCCACCAGAGCACTCGCGGTCCGCGCCATCGATCAGGGCCAGCTGCGCGCCGATGCAGACCCGGACCGCTTCACCCGCACCATCTCTGCCGCCCTCGCCGGCCAGCGCTATCTGATCGACCTCCTCGGCAGCGGGGTCGATCTGCGGACCCGGTTCCAGGAGGCGCTCGAGGTCGTGGTCGAGGCGATGGCCACCCCGGAGTGGGCGGAGAAGTTCCGCAACGACGGCTGGCGGGCGCAAGCTCGACTCGAAGAGCTCGGTTTGGGAGCCTGAACAGCCGATTTGGGAAACGCGGCCGATCTGTCATAAGCTATCCCAGCTCCCAACGGACAGCCGTTGAAGCCGGTCCGGAGAAATCCGGGGCGAGCCCCCTTCGTCTAGCGGCCTAGGACGCCGCCCTTTCAAGGCGGTAGCGCGGGTTCGAATCCCGTAGGGGGTACGGTCTTCGGATCGTTGGAAGCAACGCAAGGCCCTGTGGCGCAGTTGGTTAGCGCGCCGCCCTGTCACGGCGGAGGTCGCGGGTTCGAGTCCCGTCAGGGTCGCAAAATAAGCGCCGGAGCAATCCGGCGTTTCGCGTATGGCATTCACCACGGGTGCCTGCGGCCAGGTAGCTCAGTTGGTACGAGCGTCCGCCTGAAAAGCGGAAGGTCGCCGGTTCGATCCCGGCCCTGGCCACTCGTCGCGAGGAGCCCCTGTCCGCAAAGTGCGCGGACAGGGGCTCCTCGTCTTTTGTCATTGTGGGGTGCAACCCCACACCCGCTCGGCGGGGCTCTCGCCCCCCGAACCCCCAGTCCTTCCAGCGTGCCGTTGCTCGAGTGCGACCGTCTATCTGGTGTTGCGCTCCAGAAGTGACGAAGTTCCGGCGCGCATCCGCGTCCGTGCGTATGTTGGAGCCTGCAACTCAGGGGGTGGGCTTGGTCGGCTGCGGCCGACGGGCGTGCTCCGAATGCACATCAGGCAAGTGAACCAGTTGCCGAGCAGAACCGTAGGACTGCGATTCGAAGGAGGAAATCTCATGCGATTCGTCAAGACCGGTGTTCTCGCTATAGCGCTGGCCGGTGCTCTCATGAGCGGGGTCGGTATCGCGCACGCCGACGAAACCATCTCAGTAGACGCCAAGTTGCTGGGCTGCGCGATGCAGGCCGGGATCAGCGCATCCGACCTGACGGAGGCCAATATCGGCCGCTCCATCACTGTCTCCGATGAGGTTGCCGCCCAGCTCAGGGAAAAGGGCTGCCTCTAATCGGCCCGCCGGTCGTCCTGGCCGTCACGAAGCCGGGACGACCGGTTTTCGACCGTGCCCCATCTTGTGCCCACAGGCGCCGCGGAGCCTGGGCCGGATCTTGGAGGGTCATGGGAAAAGGGGGTCTGTTGATCATGGTGGTGGGATGCTGGGGGGATGGCGGAGAAGTGGTATTACTGCTTGAAGCATCAGCGGCCCGAGAGTGGGAAGCAGTGTTGGTTCCGGGACCGGATGGGGCCGTATCCGGATCGGGCTACTGCTGAGCGGGCATTGGAGATCGTGCATGCGCGCAATGCTCGTGAGGATGCTCGGGATCGGGATTGGCGTGCTGGGGAGAAGTGAGGGCGCGCCAGGGGTGGTGTGCGACAACTGATTTCGATGTGGCTCCGGGGGTGGTCGGTGGGGTGGGCGCCGCGATTCGCGAGGTAGTCGGCATGTCGCGGGTATTCGGGTGGCGGCGGGAGCGTGCGGGCGCTCAGGTGGTCTTCAGTTCGATCAAGTACGGTTCTTGGCAATCAGACGAGTGCTCCGGGTCCTGTCGTGGGTCTGCGGGCTGGAACAGGTGAGCAGGGAGGGCGACCCTTGAGGGTTACCGTTGTTGTGCCGACCTACAACGAGCGGGAGAATCTGCCGGTTGCGGTGGAGCGGCTGACGGCGCTGCCGGTGCCCGATCTGCATGTGCTCGTGGTGGATGACAATTCGCCGGACGGGACCGGTGAGATCGCCGACAAGCTTGCGGCCGAGCTGCCGAATGTCGTCGGCGTGCTGCACCGCACCGAGAAGAACGGATTGGGCCGCGCCTACGTGGCCGGGATCACCCGGGCACTGGACGAGGGCGCCGATGTGGTGATTCAGATGGACGCCGACCTGTCGCATCCCGCCGAGGTCATTCCGGCGATGCTGGAGAAGCTAAATACCACCGATGCCGGAGTCGTGCTCGGGTCCCGCTACGTGCCCGGCGGGTCCACCGCCGAGGAGTGGAAGTGGTACCGCAAGGCGCTGTCCGCGTGGGCCAACTTCTACGTGAACCTGATCCTGCGTCTGAGCGTCAAGGACGCCACCGCCGGGTTCAAAGCGTGGAAAGCCGATACGTTGCGCGCCATCGACGTGGCCTCGATTCGCAGCAACGGGTATTCGTTTCAGGTCGAGATGAACTACCGCACCGTCAAGAAGGGCATCACGATCGCGGAGGTACCGATCCGGTTCGAGGAGCGCACCCTCGGCGCCTCCAAGATGAGCCTCAAGGTGCAACTGGAATCCGCGCTGATGCCGTGGAAGCTGCTGTTCGGGCGCTCGGTCTGACACACCCGGTGACGACCGGGCACCAGGTAACGGGGGGATTCGTCCGTCAGCCGGGCATCCCGTCCGGCAAGCAGCCGGGCAGCGTCCGTCAACCGGGCACCCCGCCCACCAACTAACTGGGCACCCATTGGCCGGCCGGGTACCCGGTCTGCCATTTGATCGGCATCCGTCCGCCAGCCGGGTATCCGTGGCTGCCGCCGCTCAACTTCACCGCAGCGGAAGCGGTCGCACTCGCCGTGGCTTTGGCGCGCGGCGAGGCGACGCCCTTCGACTAGGCCGGGCGCCGCGCGTTGCGCAAGATTCTCGGGGTGATGAGCAGGGCATGCCGCAGCACCGGCGGGCAGTCCGGCGGGATATCGGCGGCGAAGCGGTCGGGGACCGGCTGGCGACGCAGTTCGATCATCCGTTCCAGTGAGGTATCCGATTCGCCTGCACTGCGTTCGTCGTCGAAGGGGAGTCGGCCGGTGAGCAATTCCCACAGCACGACCGCGAGTGCGTACAGGTTGATGGAGTCGAGCGTCGCGAGCGCGGCCGGATCGGTCAGCACGGTGGTGCGGAAGTGATCACCGTCGAGGCGATCGGCGATTCGCGCCTGTCGGAGCGCAATGCGGCCGCCGCGCGCGACCTCGCCACGCGGGTTCGGTTGCGCTGGCCGGGCATTGGTTCGCTGACGGGGCATTGGTTCGCTGGTCGGGTATCGGTTGCGCTGGTCGGGTATCGGTTGCGCTGGTCGGGTATCGGTTCGCTGGTCGGGTATCGGTTGCGCTGGTCGGGTATCGGTTGCGCTGGTCGGGTATCGGTTCGCTGGTCGGGTATCGGTTCGCTGGTCGGGCATTGGTTCGCTGGTCGGGTATCGGTTCGCTGGTCCGGCATTGGTTCGCTGGCCGGGTATCGGTTGCGCTGGCCGGGCATTGGTTCGCCGACCGGATATCCGTCCGCCGACCGGGCATCCGGTAGAGCGGAGCCCCCGGCGTACGGGGTGCTGACGGTGCCGGTGGCATCACCGGTCCGGCGACGGCCAGTTCAGCAGGGTGTCGGTGTACAGCTGACGCACGGCTTCGACCTTGTCGTCCATATCGTTCGCGTCCCAACTGCCGACGTCGATCGGGTCGAGGATGGCCACGTCGACGGTGCCCTTGCGCGCGACCATCGAGTTACGCCAGTTGATTTCACCCGCGTTGCGGATCACCACGGGGATCACCGGCACCCCGGCCTGGATCGCGATGTGGAAGGCGCCCTTCTTGAACGGGCCGATGCGCGGTGTATACGACCGGGTGCCTTCGGGTGAGACCGCGATCGACAGTCCGCCGCGCAGCGTTTGCACCACCGGCGCCAGTGCCGCCTTGGCCTGCGTGGTGTTGGCACGATCGATGAAGGTGACCCCGACGAACCGCATCAGTGGACCGAAGATCGGATTCCTCGTCAGCTCCTTCTTGCCGATTCCGGTGACCCCGCCTTCGAGCACCTTGGGCACGATGATCACGTCGAACTGGCTCTGATGGTTGAACAGGAAGACCGCGGGTCTCGGGGCGCGGGCGTTTTCCGCACCGCTGACCCGCAGCCGGATACCGGTAGCACCGAGCGTGGCAGCGGTTCCGTAGGCCATCAGCGCATCGGCCATCTTCCGGCGCTGACGCGTGTAGGACTTGCTCAGCACGCCGAGCAGCGCTCCGGCCAGTAGCCCGGCGAATCCGGCGACGGTGCGCAGATAGTCGGTCGGGCGTGGTGGTCGGCGCGGACGGAACGTCAGTATCGGCCAATTCTGTTCGGCGGCAGCGGTAGCGAGCTTTCGCTCGGGATTCACCGCTACCGGATGCCCGACCACCGAGAGCAGCGGCAGATCGGCGATGCTGTCGGCGTAGACGTAGCTGCGGCTGATATGCAGCCCATGCGCGCCGGCGAATTCGCGAACCGCATCAGCCTTGCCATTGCGCCACAGGGTTTTTCCGTCGGCGTAACCGGTGAGCACGCCATCAGTGGTCGCCATCCGGGTATACAGCACGTGCTCGATACCGAGTTCGGCCGCGGCGGGTTCGACCTGGAATCGGGTCAGCGCAGTGGCGAGCACCACGGTGTGCCCGGCGGCCTCGTGCGTCCGGATCAGCTGCCACGCTTCGGGATACAGGTGCCCGTAGATCTTTTTCCGGAACAGCAGCGTGCCCAACTCGTCCAGCTCGTCTTCGGGCTGCTCGGCGAGTGTCCGCATGGCCTGCTGGAGGAACCGGCTGTATTCGCCATCGGTGAGTCCGTTGCGGATGCTGCCGAGCAGGATATCCGCGGTAATTCGGCTCTTATCGCGCCGGAATGTCCACCGCGACAGCGGCCCGAAACCATCGACAACGGCGGCGAAGTCGAAGACCGCGGCGACTTCCGGCCCCTGCGGCCCGGACCGGATCGCGGCGATGGCCGCCGCGAGATCCGTTGGAACCGCGCGGCTTTGTTCGGCCATCAGGCCCCCCGCAGCGGAATATTGGACGGATCGAGTGCGGCGGCTTGCGAGATCCGGGTCGAGATGATGCGCAGCTGGTCGGCGAACTCATTTCTGCGCCGGGTCAATTCGGCCCTCGGCTTGGCAGAGTCGTGACTCACCCGGGTCAACAACCCGCGATTGTCGGCGAGTTTGAGTGCGCTGGAGAACAGTTCGGTGGAGACGGACTCCGGACTGTGCAGTCGCTGCTGTAGCAGCATCTGCTTACCGACCGCGACGCATTCGTCGATGAACTCCTTGCGATCGATCTCTTCGGCGCTGTCGTGAGCCGCCAGCCGCTCGGCCACCACCAGTTGCGCGTCGATGAATGCGCGCAGCGCGCGGTGCGCCATCATGAATCCGGATGCGGTGAGTTTGTGCAGAACATCCTCGCCGAGGGTGTCCGCCGCGGTGTGCTGGTGCCAATCCGGGTCCACCAGAAGCATTTCCGCGGTCATCTGCGCCGAGAACTCCGCCCGCTCCGGGAAGAAGAATTCGAACTTCAGCAGATCGCGCAGTCGGAATGCCTCGTCCCAGCCCGCCCGCAGCTGATCCGGCGCCTGCGTCTCCAAGGCGGACAGGATCGACAATTCGAGAATGGCGCGGTTGATGAACCAATGCACCGCGCTATTGCGATAGAACGCGGCCTCCAGATGCGCACCCGATTCGATCGAGTACACCGGCTCCAGGCCACCGCGATACACCGTCACGACCTTGGCCAGCGACAACTGCTCGAGCACCACCGCGAGGCTCTGCTCATCACGCAGCGCCGCCAGTTCGCCGCGCGGCAACTCGCGCTTCTCGATGTACCGCAGCACCGGGGCCAGCACATTACGCACCTCGCCGAGGGTGAGCGCACGCTCGTGCACACCGAGCAGCGCCAAGGTGACCAGCGCGTTGACCGTGATCGGGGTGACCCGATTGATACCGTCGGCGACCTCGAAGGCCAACCGCTGCACGGCTTTTCGCTCCAGCTCGGCGACCTCCGCCGACTCGGTGACATTGCTCGGTTCGGTTCCCGCGGGTTCGGTGCGGTGC
This sequence comes from Nocardia sp. CA-120079, assembly GCF_050955745.1. Taxonomy (NCBI): domain Bacteria; kingdom Bacillati; phylum Actinomycetota; class Actinomycetes; order Mycobacteriales; family Nocardiaceae; genus Nocardia; species Nocardia sp. CA-120079. Next base: position 8,982,036 of record NZ_CP192088.1, on the reverse strand, counting down.
AGCGGGATGATCGCCGGTGTCGGAATGAGCGGATCCCCATATGCGGCGAGGCGATCGCGCGCCGACAGCGGTTCGCCGAATCGCACATAGACGTGTCCGGCCGAATGCTGTTGGCTGCGTATATAGCGCGCCATCCAGGCCAGGCCCTCCGGCTTCTTCTTCCCGCCCACCTGTTCGGTGGCGATGGCGCCGAGTTCGTTCAGTCGCTCATAGGTGATCGATACCGGGACGAGCAGCACATCGTCGATCCGATTCGAACGGACCGCGGAGGCAAGGTAATTCAGCAGTCCATAGCGCGGCGGTCGCAGCTTGCCGGTGCGGGTGCGGCCGCCCTCGAAGTACCACTCCATATTGAATCGCTTGGCCAACAGGTAGGCGAAGTACTCCTCGACCACCGCCTTGTAGACCTCGTCGTCACCGAAGCTGCGCCGGATGAAGACGGTGCCGGTGCGCCGGGCGATCGGACCCATCGGCCAAAAGCTCAGATTCGCGCCGCCGATCACATGATTCGGTGGAAAGTCGTTGCGGGCCAGCACATCACCGAGTACGAAGGCATCGACATAGGACCGGTGCGAGGGCAGGAAGACCAGCGGATGGTTGCGGTTCAACGCGCGCAATCCGTCCAGGCCGGAGTCGTCGGAGTCGACCTTCCAGGTCGAGGCGTGGATCGGGCGCATCGCCTGGGTGAACAGATCCGAGACCAGCCTGCTCTGGGCGGCGACGAGTTCGTTCAGCGCCTTCTCGGCCCGCCGGTACACCTCGTGCGGACTTGTACCGAGCTGATCGGCGATGAGTTCGAGCCTGCGCAGGAAGTCGGGAGAGTCGAGGATCTCCTCGGCCACCAGCCGCGGCACCTTGTACCGGTCACCGATGATGGAACGTTCGGCGCGTTCCAGGGCGACCACCGCGGCGCGCACGATGGCGCGCGCGAACGGCTCGGCGGAGCCCTTCAGAAGCAGCGCCGCGGCCTCCGGATTATTGGCGCGCAATTCGCTGAGCAGAGCGGGCTGCCCGGTGAGCACCACGTGACGGTCCGGCGATTTGCCGACCAACCGGCGTTGCGCGAGTCGGTTCGGCTTACGCGGATTGGTCAGCAGGGCCAGGTCGGCGAAGGTGATGCGGCGGACCCCGTCGCGCTCCGGCGGGAGCCACAGCACCCGGATCGGCACCACCAGCGGATCGTCGCGTCGTCCGACCAGTCGATCGCCGATCGCATCCGCATCCAGATCCAACTGGGTGATCGGTGCGTCGACGCCGAGTTCGTGTTTCAGTCCGCCGTCGGCCAGCCAGGCGCCGACGAGTTCGCGTTCCACGCCGGAGCTCGCATCGATCAGTGCCACCACCGAATCGGGGGCTGCCGCTCGAGCTGGAGCGGGCGAATCCCCGCGGTGATCGATCATGACTCCTATTGAAGCCCGCCAGTGGATTCCGCGCAGGAACTCCGGCGGGCGAGTTGGGCTTCGGGTATCGACACGGCGTTTGCGATCGCGGCCGATCGCGATGGCGAACTAGGCTGCGCGCATGGATTGGGCGTTACGCGCGTGCGGCTGGCACGGCCACTACACCTACGCGCCGGACGAGCAGGATCTGGCGCAGCGACTGCATGTTCAGACAGTGGCCGGTGTCGCGTGGCGGTGTCTGCGCTGCGGCACGTTCGTACCCGGCGAACCGGTGGGCTCCGGGCCCGCCGACCATGCTCCGGAGGTGCCGCGCGGGCGACTGCTGCGGGACCGCTGGCTGATGCGGGCGTTGGCGATCGAGCGGTTGGTGCGCGGCTTGCTCTTGGTGGTCGCCGCGCTCGCCGTCTTCAAATTCCGGTCCTCGCGCGAGGATATGCGTGCGGCTTTCGACGAGGAACTGCCGCTGCTGCGCCCGCTGGCCGATCAGATCGGCTGGGATATCGACCGATCCAAGATCGTGCATCTGATCGATGACGCGTTCTCGCTGTCGAATACGACGCTGCTGTGGGTGGCCATCGGCATCCTCGCCTATGCGACGCTGCAGGCGATCGAGGCGGTGGGGCTGTGGCTGGTGAAGCGCTGGGGTGAGTACTTCGCGGTGGTCGCGACCAGCATCTTCCTGCCGTTGGAAATCTACGAGTTGACCGAGAAGATCACCGTGCTGCGCATCGGCGCGCTGCTGATCAATATCGCGGCGGTGGTGTGGCTGGTCTACAGCAAGCGGTTGTTCGGTGTGCGCGGCGGCGGGGCCGCGTATCACGCGGAGCACAGCACGGAGAGTCTGTTGAGCGTCGAGCGGTCGGCGCTCGCGGTGCCTGCGGAGTAACCCTCTGCTGTGGTCTGCAGCACAGCCCCGGTTTAGACAGGTAATGCTAACCTTACCTTTCTAAGTTAGGTCAGCATAACCTTGGAGGATCGTTGTCGACCACGGAGCGCTTGCGCGTTGAGTATGTGACCGATCCGGCGGCAGCGATGTCCCGGCTGGCGGCGGCCGAGCGCTTCGGCGAATACGTGATGTACGAACGGCCCGGCGAATGGGTATTCGCGGCCGATCCGCTCGGCGGCGTCGAACTCGACGCGAACGAATTGCGCGTGTCCTGGGACGGACGCGGCACCACGAGTGCCTGGGAGGGCAGCCCGGCGCGGGTCATCGACAACGCCCTGGCCACGTTGCCGCTCGGCGGGCGTCGGGCCTACGGCTGGATCGGATTCGAGTTCTGCGCATGGGCATTGGATGCGACGCGGCATCTGGATCCGCGAACCGCACTGGCCCATCTGATGATTCCGCGCATCGAGGTGCGAGTCGGCGAGTTCGGCGTCCGGATTTCCGGTGCGACACCGGCCGAGGCCGATGACATTCACGATCTCATCGCCGCCTCGCAGGAGACCGAGCTGCCGCAGGCACATCCGGTCGATGTGCGTCTCGATCCGACCGGATATCGCGATCGGGTTGCCGAGGCGGTCACGGAAATCCGCTCCGGTCGTTATCAGAAGGTCATTCTGTCCAGGAAGGTCGATCTGCCGTTCGCGGTGGATGTCCCCGCCAGTTACCGGCTCGGCCGCGCCAACAACACTCCGGCGCGGTCGTTCCTGCTTCGCCTCGGTGGACTCGAGGCGGCAGGATTCAGTCCGGAGTTGGTCGCCTCCGTCGACGAGGATCGGGTGGTCACCACCGAGCCGCTTGCCGGGACGCGCGCCTTCGGGCTCGGCGAAGCCATCGATATGGCGGCTCGGGCGGAGCTGATCACCGATCCCAAAGAGATCGTGGAGCACGCGATTTCGGTGCAGACCTCCTTTGCCGAGATCACCGAGGTGGCCGATCCCGGCACGCCCGCGGTCTCCGATTTCATGGCGGTTCGGGAACGTGGCAGCGTGCAGCATCTGGCCTCCACGGTGCGCGGGCGGCTCGCTGCGGACCGTTCCAGCTGGGATGCGCTGGAGGTCCTGTTCCCGTCGGTCACGGCGTCCGGTATTCCGAAGCGGGAGGGCGTCGACTCGGTGTTCCGTCTCGACGGTGCGCCGCGTGGTCTGTACTCCGGTGCCGTTGTGACGATTTCGCCCAGTGGAGCGATGGAGGCGACGCTGGTGCTGCGTGCGGTCTATCAGACCACCGAAGGCGCGTGGCTGCGGGCGGGCGCAGGCATTGTCGGGCAGTCGCGGCCGGAGCGGGAATTCGAGGAGACCTGCGAAAAACTGGGCAGTGTCGCGCCCTATGTAGTCAAGGCCTAGCAAAACTCATACCCATCAGGGTCGGCCCGCGTTCCGAATCATCTGCTGGGGCACCCGGTTATCCGGGGTTCGGATCGGGGGTGGCGAGATCGGACTCGCGCCACCCCCGATCGTTCCGGTCAGCCGTGGTCGGCGCGCAGGGCCTTCTTATCGATCTTGCCGACGGCCGTGATCGGCAGTTCGTCGGCCTGGCGGAGCAGGTCCGGGAGTTTGTAGGTCGCCAGTCCGCGTTCGGTGAGGAAGGACTTGAGCTGGACCAGGGTCGGCATCTCGCCGTCGACAACCAAGACGGCACAGACCTTTTCACCCAGCGCAGCATCGGGAAGGCCGACGGCGGCGGCATGCCGGACGGACGGATGGGCCAGCAGATGTTCCTCGAGTTCGTCGCAGGAGATGTTCTCGCCGCCGCGATTGATGACGTCCTTGATGCGGCCGGAGACGATCAGATGACCGCTCGGCAGTCGCCGCACGAGATCACCGGAGCGGTAGTAGCCGTCGTGGGTGAAGGCGCGGGCATTGTGTTCGGGGGCGCGGTAGTAGCCGCGGATTGTGTAGGGGCCCTTGGTGAGTAGTTCACCCTCTTCGCCCGGGGCGACATCGTTGCCGTCGGTATCCACGACCCGCACTTCGTCGGCAGGCGAGAGCGGACGACCCTGGGTCGTGCAGACGATATCGGCGGTGTCGTCGAGGCGGGTGTAGTTGAGCAGGCCCTCGGCCATGCCGAAGACCTGTTGCAGTTGGACGCCCAGCGCGGGTGCAACCTCGCGGGCGTTCACCTCGGCCAGCCGCGCGCCGCCGACCTGGAGCAGGCGCAGTGAGCCGAGATCGGCGTCCTCCCATTCGGTTGCCGCACACCAGAGTTGGGCCAGCGGCGGCACGACCGCAGTGACGGTGACGCGATGGCTTTCGATGGCGGCGAAGGCGCTCTCCGGACTCGGATCGGTGATGAAGGTGACGGCCGCGCCGACCGATACGATGCCGAGTATGCCGGGGCAGGCGAGTGGGAAGTTGTGTGCGGCGGGCAGTGTCGCGAGGTAGACGTCGTCCTCGGTCAGTCCGCAGACCTCGGCGCTCGCGGTGGCGTTGTAGACGTAGTCGTCGTGCGTGCGCGCGATGAGCTTCGGCAGGCCGGTGGTACCGCCGGAGACCAGCATCAGCGCGATATCGCTCGGATCGATGTCGGGAAGTGAACCGCCCTCGCGGGGAATCGAATTCAGATCGGTGAAGGTTCCCGGATCGCCGAGTACGAGAATGTGACGCAGGGTGGGTATGGCCGAGCGGACGGTTTCGGCCAGTTCGCGGTAGTCGAAGTCGCCGAGCCGGTCGGCCACGACGTACGCGACCGCTTCGGAAAGTCCGGCCAGATGCTCGATTTCGGCGCGGCGATGCGCGGGCAGGGTCAGTACCGGAATGATGCCGGCGCGCAGCAATCCGAATAGGACCGTCAAGAACTCAGGCACATTCGGCAGTTGCACCACCACCCGATCACCCGGGGCGATGCCGAGTGCGAGTAAACCGTGCGCCATTCGGTCGGCCTCGGCATCGACCCACGCGTATGTGCGCGCGCTGTCGGCATCGAGCAGGGCCGTGCGATGCGAGTGCCGGGTCGCGGTCGCGCGCAGCAGGTCGCCGAGTGGGCGGCCGGTCCAGTAGCCGGCCGCGCGATAGGTCGCGGCCTCGGCGGTGGGAAAGGGGACGTAGCCGTCGCGATGGGTGGGCGAGGTGGATGTCGAAGTCACGGTCTGCCTCACTGGAAGATCTGCTGCACGATTAGGGTCTCATAACATAGGTTAGGCAACCCTATCTCAATGCGATAGGCTACCGCCGAGCACGATCCGCCGGATGCGGCGGCGACCAAGGAGTGACAGCGCCAGATGGAGCCAGCACAGCGACCGGGGGACGGGGCGGGGATGACGATCGGCCGGGAGGAAATCCGCGCTGCCATTGCCAAGCAGCTCGACGTACCGGTCGAGACGATCGCCGACGGCGATGATCTGATCCAGCTCGGACTGGACTCCATTCGCACCATGAAGTTGGCGGGCGGCTGGCGCAAACGCGGGCTGGAGATCAATTTCGCGCAGTTGGCTGCGGCGCCGTCGGTCGCGGAGTGGGCGCGGTTGCTCGGCGTCGACGAATCCGTCGCGGCGGTTGCGGAGATCGAACCCGTCGAAAACGTTGATTCCGAAGACGAATTCGCGCCGTTCCCGTTGGGTTCGATGCAGCACGCCTACTGGATCGGTCGCTCCGAGGAGCAGGATCTCGGTGGTGTCGCGGCACACCTGTATGTCGAATTCGACGGTGCCGAGGTCGATCCCGAACGTTTGGCGCGGGCGGTGACGGATCTCGTTGCCGTGCATCCGATGCTGCGCACCAGGTTCCTTCCCGACGGCACCCAGCAGACCATTCTCGAGCCGGGCCGGCCGGTGTTCTCGGTCGTCGATCTGCGCGCGCACGCTCCTGCGGCGGCCGAGGCCGAGCTGGAGCGGTTGCGCGACAGCAAGACTCATCAGCGGCTGGCCATCGAGGAGGGCCAGGTGCTCGACGTGACGCTGAGCCTGCTCGCCGACGGTCGCACCCGGCTGCATCTCGATGTCGACATGATCGCGGGTGACGCGATGAGCTACCGCGTGCTCGTCGCCGACCTCGCCGAGCTCTACCACGGGGGCACGGTGCCGCCGCAGGGCTACAGCTATCGCCGCTATCGCACCGAGCGCACAGTGGATGCCGTTGCCAGGGAACGCGATAAGCAGTGGTGGCGCGATCGGCTGCCGGAGCTGCCCGGCGCACCGGAGCTGCCGACCATTCCGGTCAGCGAGCGTGCCGAACCGCAGCGGACCGTCCGCTACAACCACTGGTTGGAGCCGGAAGTCAAGGAGCGGCTACTCGCCGCCGCGCACGCCCGCGGCATCACACCGGCAATGGCATTGGCCGCGGTATTCGCCGAGACGATTGGCGGTTGGTCGGCGCGGAGCCGCTTCCTGCTGAATGTGCCGCTGTTCCACCGGGAACCGGTGCATCCGGATATCGACCGGGTGATCGGCGATTTCACCTCCTCGATCATGTTGGAGGTGGACGTCACCGAGAACGTGACGGTCACCGAGCGGGCGAAAGCACTACAGCGTGCGATGCACGAAAGTGGCGCGCACACCGCGTATTCCGGGCTGGAAGTGCTGCGCGATCTCGGCAGGCAGCGCAGCGAGCCGGTGCTCGCGCCGATCGTCTACACCAGTGCGCTCAACCTGGGCGAGCTGTTCGCCACCGCGGTCACCGAGACCTTCGGCGAGCCGGTCTGGATCATCTCGCAGGGACCACAGGTGCTACTGGACGCGCAGGTCACCGAGGTGCGCGGCGGCCTCCTACTCAACTGGGACGTGCGCGAATCCGCGTTCCCCGCGGGAATGATCGACGCCATGTTCACCAGCTACACCGAGGCCATCGGCAGGTTGGGCGCGGGCGAGGCGGGCTGGATCGCGGAGGCCGCGGTGCACCTGCCGGTCGCCCAGGCCGCCGTGCGCGCCGCGGTGAATGCGACCGACGGTCCGGTCTCCGGACGAGCGCTGCACCAGGGCTTCTTCGACCATGCCCGCAGCACGCCCGACGCACCGGCGGTACTGTGGCGCCACGACGGCGTGGACGGCGGCTGGAGCTACGGTGAGCTTGCCGCACAAGCGCTTTCGGTCGCGGCCGCGCTGTGTGAGATCGGGGTGCGGCCCGGTGCAACCGTCGCGGTGCAGCTGCCGAAGGGGCCGGATCAGATCCTCGCCGTACTCGGTGTGCTCGCGGCGGGTGCGGCCTATGTGCCCATCGGTTTCGATCAGCCGGTCGGGCGGCGCGCGGAGATCCTGCGCACCGGTGACGTGCTCGCCGCGCTCACCGTCGACGGCGCCGATTTGGGTCGCCCGGATATCACGTGTTTGCCGCTGTCGGCGGCGCATACCCATCCGAATCCGCTGGCCGAGCCGGTGATTCCGGATCCGGAGTCGATCGCCTATGTGCTGTTCACCTCCGGCTCCACCGGTGTGCCGAAGGGGGTCGACGTGCCGCACCGCGGTGCGATGAACACCATCGACGCGGTGAACGAGTGGTTCGAGGTCGGCCCGGCCGACCGGGTGCTCGGGCTGTCCGCGCTGGAATTCGACGCCTCCGTCTACGACATGTTCGGCATGTTCGCCGTCGGCGGCTCGGTGGTCGCGCTGTCGGCCGCACAGCGCGAGGAGGCCACCAGCTGGGTCGAACTGCTGACCCACCACCGGGTTTCGATCCTCAACTGCGTGCCGAGCATGCTCGACATGATCCTGGAGATCGGCGGTGACCACCTGGGCGATTCGCTGCGCGCGGTCACCCTCGGCGGTGACTGGGTCGGCGCGGATCTGGCGCGGCGGCTGGCCCGGCAGGTGCCGGGCTGCCGGTTCTCCGGTTTGGGCGGCGCCACCGAAACCTCCATCCACAACACCATTTGCGAGGTCGCCGACCCGCCCGAGCATTGGGCCACCGTCCCGTTCGGCGTGCCACTGCGCAATGTGCGCTGCCGCGTGGTGAATTCGGCGGGCCGCGACTGCCCGGACTGGGTGCCCGGCGAATTCTGGGTCGGCGGTGCGAATGTCGCGGCGGGCTATCGCAATGATCCGGAGCGCACCGCGCAACGGTTCGTCGTCCACGACGATCTGCGCTGGTACCGCACCGGTGATATGGCGCGCTACTGGCCCGACGGCACCATCGAATTCCTCGGTCGCGCCGACCATCAGGTCCAGATCCGCGGTTACCGGGTGGAATTGGGCGAGGTGGAAAGCGGACTGCGTACCGCGCCGGGGGTGCGGCACGCGGTGGCCGCCGTGGTCGGCAAGGGCGCGCCGAAGCTGGTCGCGGCGGTTTCGGGCGAGGTCGGCTCCGCCGAGGATATTGTCGCCGCCGTGCGGGATGTGTTGCCCGGCTACATGATTCCCACTCGCATCGATATTTTCGAGCAGATGCCGTTGACCGATAACGGCAAGCTCGATCGTCGCGCGGTGGCGGCACTGCTGGAACCTGACGCGTCCGAAGCGGTGGACGCGCGCCCGCGCACGCCGCTGGAGGCCGCGCTGGCCACCATCGTCGCCGAAGTGCTCGGTACCGAGCGGATCGGCGTGCACGACGATTTCTTCGGCGCGGGCGGTGACTCGGTGCTGGCCACCACGGCCGTCGCCAGGATCCGCGAATGGCTCGAGGTCGACCACGCGCTGGTCGCCGATCTGCTCGTCGGCCGGACGGTGGCCGGGTTGGCCGGGCGGCTGGTCGAACGGGAGACCGGTCGTGGCACGCCCGATCGACTGGCCGCCGTGGCCGAGTTGTACCTGGAGGTGGTGGCGATGACCGACGAGGAGATCCTGGCCCAGGCGTGACCTGTGCGCATTGCCTGAGAACGATCGCCGCGCGCACTAGACTTCCGGTCATGAGCCATTGGGATACCTCGAACATTCCCGATCAGAGTGGCCGCACGATCATCGTCACCGGCGCGAACAGCGGTCTGGGGGCGGCGACGGTGCGTGCGCTGGCCGGGGCGGGCGCGCAGGTGGTCCTGGCCTGTCGGAATCTGGCCAAGGGCGAGAAAGTGGCAGGGGAGATCGGTGCGCGCGCCGAGGTGCGCGAACTCGATCTCGCGGATCTGGCCTCGGTGCGTGCCTTCGCCGATGCGGTGGACCGGGCCGACGTACTGATCAATAACGCGGGTGTGATGGCGGTGCCGCAGCAGCGGACCGCCGACGGCTTCGAAATGCAGATCGGCACAAACCATCTCGGTCACTTCGCGCTGACCGGGCTACTGCTGGAAAAGATTTCGGACCGGGTGGTCACGGTCTCCAGCGGTGCGCACCGGGCCGGCAAGATCGATCTGGACGACCTGAACTGGGAGCGCCGCAAGTACCAGCGCTGGTCCGCCTACGGTCAGGCGAAGTTGGCCAACCTGATGTTCGCCTACGAGTTGCAGCGCAGGCTGACCGCGGCGGGTTCGTCGAAGATTTCGGTGGCCGCGCATCCCGGTTATGCCGCAACGGAACTGCAGTCGCATACCGAATCCATTCAGGACAAGGTCATGGCGCTGGGCAACCGGCTGCTGGCGCAGAGCGCCGAAATGGGTGCGCTGCCGGAGATCTATGCGGCGACCGAGCAGGTCGAGCCGGGCGCGTTCTACGGCCCGGACGGATGGGGTGGCATGCGTGGCTATCCCGGGCTGTCCGGTTCCACCGCGGCATCCAAGGACGAGCAGGTCGCGCGGGGCCTGTGGGAGCTGTCGGAGAAGCTGACCGGCGTAACCTACACATTCGGCAAGTAGCGGAATCTCCCGCGGCGCAGGATAACTCAGGAAGCGCGGCGGTCCGGTCGCTTTGAGCGCGATGAATGAAATCACTGCGAGCCAGTACTGATCCGGCCCAAGACGGCGATGCGCGGCACCGTGATCCAGGTCACATTCGCGAATGTCACACTGTGGTGGGCCGCGTCGTCCTCTCTGTGAACCCAACCGAATGGAAAGGCACAGATCATGGAACAGCGCTTCGACCTCTACGCCAACCCCGTCGCCGGTAGCTACGTCAAGCGGCTCATCACCGCGGGCAAGGTAGTCGACGGGTCCTCCCTGCCCGCCGCCACCTACGAGCTGGTCAAGATCCGCGCAAGCCAGATCAACGGCTGCGGCATGTGCGTCGATATGCACACCAAGGATGCCGCGCACGCGGGCGAGACCGCCGTGCGAATCAACCTCGTCGCCGCGTGGCACGAGGCCACCGTCTTCACCGAGGCCGAGCGCGCCGCCCTCGCCCTCACCGAAGAGGCCACCCGCATCGGTGACGGTCGCGGCGTCAGCGACGAGACCTGGGAGCAGGTGCGCAAGCACTACGACGACGATCAGACCGCGGCGCTCATCGCGGCCATAGCGACGATCAACGCGTGGAACCGGATGAATGTGATCGTCCGCACCCCGGCCGGTGGTTACGTCCCAGGTCAGCTCGGGTGAGTTTCGGCACGAAAGTTGGCCTCGCGGTTACCTCGGGATAGTCCCTGGTACAGTCACCGTCGTGCAGCGCGTCTATTTCTGGTTTAGCAAGCCGGCCCTGGGTGGGTCGGTCTGCGGCAACCATTTGCGCTGACCTCATTTTCACCCCGAGCCGGAGGATGGACCGGCTCGACGGGTTTCACGTCCGTGGGTCGGCCTTGAAGTAAAGGAACCCACAAACGATGACTACCGCAGCCGACGTCGACGCGCGGCATTCCGATCTGGACGACCAACGCACCCTGAGCGTGAGCCCTTTGCGCTCACCGGCCGAGGTCCGCCAGGTACACCGAATCACGGATGCGCTGGCCGACGTGGTCCGTGCCGGTCGCAAAGCCACCGTCGACGTGCTGAACGGTACCGACGATCGCCTGATGGTGATCGTCGGGCCGTGTTCGGTCCACGATCCGGCCGCCGCGCTGGACTACGCCCGCCGCCTGGCCGCCAAGGCGGCCGAACTCGACGATCGGCTACATGTCGTGATGCGGGTGTACTTCGAGAAGCCGCGCACCACCCTTGGCTGGAAGGGGCTGATCAACGATCCGCACCTGGACGGCTCCTTCGACGTGAACACCGGACTGGGCATCGGCCGCAAGCTGCTGGTCGATATCACCGCCCTCGGTCTGCCGGTGGCCTGTGAATTCCTCGACCCGATCACCCCGCAGTACATCGCGGACCTGGTCTCCTACGGCGCCATCGGCGCGCGCACCGCGGCCAGCCAGGTGCACCGCCAGCTCAGCAGCGCACTGTCCATGCCGGTCGGCATCAAGAACGGCACCGACGGCGATGTGCAGGTGGCCGTCGACGGCGTGCGGGCCGCCGCGGCCAGCCACGTTTTCCCAGGCACCGACTTGGACGGCCGCTCGGCGCTGATCCGCACCACCGGCAATCCGGACTGCCATGTGATCCTGCGCGGCGGCAGCACCGGCCCGAACTACGACGCCGCCTCGGTCCGCGAGGCCTGCATCCGGTTGGAGAAGGCATCGCTACCGGAGCGGATCGTGGTGGACGCCAGCCACGGCAACAGCAATAAGGATCACAACAAGCAGGTCGATGTGGTCACCGATATCGCGGGCCGGTTGGCCGCGGGTGAGCCGGGCGTAGTCGGTGTGATGCTGGAGAGCTTCCTCGTCGCGGGCCGCCAGGATCTGGCCCTCGGGCACGCCGACGCGCTGACCTACGGGCAGTCCATCACCGATGCCTGCATCGATTGGGAGACCACGGCCGCCCAGCTCGATCGCCTAGCCGACGCGGTGCGGCAGCGCCGCGAGCACTGATACTCCGAGCCTGTCGCCTCGGTGAAAGCCGGGGCGCGGCTACGGATTTCGCCGCGGTTTCGCGACGACGCCGAGGATGTCGCCGGAGCAGACGGTGGCGCCGTCGAAGCCCGCGATGGCCAGATAATCGATGAGATGTCCAGGAGCGGGTTTCGGACCGGTGCCGGTGGGCCCGTCCGGTTGTCCGTATCCGTAGAACAGATACAGCGTGCCGCCGGGTGCGAGGACCTGCCGGATCAGTGCGAGTTCGGCGGTGGGCCGCTTGGTCCAGAACAGATTCACGTTGACGGCGACAACCTTGTCGAAGCCGCGGGCCGGTCCGATTTCGGCGAGTACCCGGGCTCGGTCGAGCTGTTCCAGTCCGGCGTGCAACAGGTGGACCTTGCCGCATTCGATCAGTGCGGCATGGCGTTTCGTCGCGCGGGCGATGGCCGTCGGCGAACGGTCCACGCCGACGATCCGACCGCCATCCAGCTGTGCGGCCAGGTACGCGATCGAGTCGCTGGAGCCGGGACCGATTTCCAGGATCCGGTCGTCGGGCCGCAGGTGCATGGTCTCGGCGATCCACTCGAATCGGGCATCGATCGCCATATGGGCAATTTACGACTGTCGCGCGCCCCTGTCGGCGGTTCGGTCAGATCCCGGGCGGCCAATCCGAGACCGGGCCCGGCGGGTCCGTCGCCAGCCGTCCGGCCAGCCAGGTGTCGCGGCGGCTGCCGCGCTGCATGCTGCCGAGCCGCGCCATCCCCTCATAGTGAAAACCGTTGCGGCGGACCACCGCGGCCGAGGCGTGATTGCCGACGAAGGCGCGCCAGTTGATCCGGCTCAGCGCCAATCCTGTCGGCTGGAAACCGAATTCGCACACCAGGGCGACCGCACGCGACATCAGCCCGCGGCCGCGTTCCGCGGAGACCAGCCAGAAGCCGATTTCCGATGCCGATTCGTCGCGCGCGTTGAGATCGATCATGCCGACGACCGGACCGTCGGCGCGCGTCCGCAGCGCCCAGATCGGACTGCGGGTGGTCCAGCCGGGCGCGACCATATCGTCGAGGAAGGATTCGGCATTCTTCCGGTGATACGGGACCGGAATCGTCACCCACTCGGCGATGCTGGGCTCCTGGCAGCATGCGACGATATCGTCGATATCGGCCTCGGTCGGCCGCGACAACCAGATAGTTGTGTCGGATAGCGGATGATCCTCCATACGATCATGGTGTCATGACCGGCTCGTCGGGCCGATCAGCGCGGAACGTAGAATGAGCCCGATGGTTGCCGCTCTTCTCGCCGACTTGTTCGAATCGCATCGGGCGCATCTGCTCTCGGTCGCCTACCGGCTGACGGGCAGTGCGGGCGACGCCGAGGACGCGGTGCAGGAGAGTTGGCTACGGCTGGCCGGTACGCATCAATCCGAGATCGAGGATCTGCGAGGGTGGCTGACCACCGTGGTCAGCCGAATCTGCCTGGACCGCCTGCGAAGTGCCGCGGTGCGCCGGGAAACTTATGTCGGGCAGTGGCTTCCGGAGCCGGTCGTCACTGGTACCACCCCATCGACCATGCCGGATCCGCTGGAGGCGGTGGTCCGCAAACAGGAATGCAGCCTCGCCGCCATGGTGGTGCTGGAGAGTCTGACGCCACCGCAGCGCGTGGCATTCGTTCTGCACGACGGGCTTTCGGTGCCCTTCGACGAGATCGCCGAAATCCTGGGCATTTCGGTGGAGGCGGCGCGTCAGCTGGCCGTGCGGGCCAGGAAAGCCGTCGCACAGGCCCCGCCGCCGGTCCCGGATGTCGAGCACGCGACCGCGGTGCGCAATTTCGTCGCCGCGCTGTCCGCCGGTGATATCGCCGCGATAACCGCTGCGCTGCACCCGGATTCGGTAATAATCGGCGATGCGAACGGCACCACGTCCACCGCGATCAATGTCATCGCCGGTGCGGACAAGGTCGCCCGCTTCCTCCTCGGGCTGATGCGCAAGTACGGTATGGACGGCTCCTCGGAGCCGACACTGGAATTCGAATTCGCCACGGTCAATGGTCAATTGGGTTTGGTCGTGTATCGGGTCGGCCCGGGTTACGGTCGGCTCGAGGGTCCGCCCCGGGTGATCGGATTCGCGGTTCGCGACGGATTGGTCTGGGGTACCTACGATCTCGCGAATCCGGAGAAACTGTCCCACGTCCGCCTGGGGTGAGGCGGTGCCAGGCCGGGCCCTCATCGCCAGGCCTGACACCGCCATCGGATTATGGCGTGGACGAGCCCAGGAACCAGTCCCCGGTCGACGATCCGGTGCCGCTATTGCCGGTCGAGGAGCCGTTGAACCAATCGCCGGTGGACGAGCCGAAGCCGGCGATCAGGTCGTGTGCGATATTTCGAAGGAAACCCAGTACCGTTCCGGCGACCTCCGACGCGGCCGGCTGAAGTACCAGGTCCAGATACGAGGCCATAAGCGCCCCTTTCGAGCTACCGCCGCAGGTCGGCGGTTTGTGAGGTAGAACACGGCGAGGCTAGCCGCCGTTGGGACACCGCACAACTATGCAGGTAGAGAGGCCAATCCAAAAGTGAAATATAGCCTTTCGCTATCTGATGGCAACAATGGCGATCGCTGGGCTACCCTCCGGATATGTCCTCGCAACCCGCGACCGTCGCCCGCCTGCGCCCCTTCGCCTCCACGATCTTCGCGGAGATGACCGAATTAGCCGTCCGGCACGAGGCGATCAACCTGGGTCAGGGCTTTCCGGATACCGACGGCCCCGCGGGCATGCTCGAGGTCGCGCGTCAGGCCATTGCCGACGGGCTGAACCAGTACCCGCCCGGCCGCGGTATGCCGATCCTGCGGCGCGCCATCGCCGCCGACCGGGCCCGCCGCTACGGCACCCAGTACGACCCGGACACGCAGGTCCTGGTCACCGTCGGTGCGACGGAGGCGATCAGTGCCGCTGTGCTCGGTCTGGTCGAGCCCGGTCGAGAGGTCGTGCTGATCGAGCCCTACTACGACTCCTATGCGGCCGCGATCGCGCTGGCCGGAGCGCGACGGCGCACCGCCCATCTCGTCGCCGACGGTGACCGCTTCGTACTCGACCTGGACAGCCTGCGTGCCGCCATCACGCCCGCGACCAGGATGCTGATCGTCAATTCACCGCACAATCCGACCGGCACCGTGCTCGACCGCGCCGATCTGACCGCGATCGCCGAAATCGCCTGCGAGCACGATCTATTGGTGCTCACCGACGAGGTCTACGAGCATCTCGTCTACGACGGCAACGAGCACATCAGCCTCGCCACCCTGCCCGGTATGGCCGAGCGCACCGTCGTGGTGTCCAGTGCGGCAAAGACTTTCAGCGTCACCGGTTGGAAAACCGGCTGGGCGCTCGGTCCCTCCGAACTCATCGATGGTGTCCTCGCGGCCAAACAGTTCTTGACCTTCGTAGCGGGTGGGCCGTTCCAACCGGCTGTCGCGCACGCGCTGAACAATGAACTCGACTGGGTCGCCGCGCTGCGAGATACGCTGTCGGACAAGCGGCTCCGGCTCGCCGCCGCGCTGAAGGACACCGGCTTCGGGGTGAAGGAGAGTGCGGGCGGCTACTTCATCTGCGCGGATATCACGCCGCTCGGCGCAACCGACGGCTTGGCCTTTTGCCGGGAACTGCCCGCTCGGCTAGGTGTCGCGGCCGTGCCGCTGCTTGCCTTCGCCGACCACGTCGATGCGTGGAATCACCTGGTGCGCTTCACCTTCTGCAAACGCGACGAAACCCTCGACGAGGGCGTGCGCCGACTTCGCGCGGGTGTCCGAGTCGGCTAGGCTCGGTCCTGCGGACGCCGTCGCGCCTGCGGTGCGTGCCAGTCGTACCGCATCGCGAGCAGGCGAAATACGATGGCGCCGAGCGCGGCGCAGGCGCCGGTAATCGGGTTGTAGGCATTGAAATGCAGTAGCGTCGCGGTCGCCGTGGCACCGAAAAGTGCTGGTACCGCATAGATCTGCTCGGGTATCAGCACACTCGGCGTGTGCCCGCCGAGCAGATCGCGGATCACTCCGCCGCCGATCGCGGTGACCAATCCGAGCAGTGTGGCCGATGGCGCGCCGAGACCGTGGCTGTAGGCGATCACCGTGCCGGTCACACAGAACAGCCCGAGCCCGAAGGCATCGGCCACGCCGAGCGGACCGCCGGTCACGCGCGGCGACGGATGCCAGAAGAAGATGATCGCGGCCGCGAGCAGCGCGGTCCACAGGTAACTGAGATCGACGAACGACGCGGGTGGTGTCCGGCCGATCACCAGATCCCGAATGACACCGCCACCGAGCGCCGTACTGCAGGCCAGCACCACGATCCCGAATACGTCGAATCCGCGCCGCACCGCGAGCAGCGCCCCCGAGGTCGCGAAGGCGAAGACGCCGAACAGCTCCCCGACATGCTGCGCGGTATTCACCGCGGAATCGAAATGCGCCATGCGCACACGATCACATATTCAGCGGCTCACGGCGTCAGGCAGGCATCGGCCGCGCACGGTCGGTCGCGACCAGTACCGCGATCCCGCCGAGCATCGTGCCCATGAAATAGCGCTGGATCCGCAGCCACAGCGGCCGACCGGTCAGGAAGGCGGCGATCCCGCCCGCGCCGAGCACGATCAGCCCGTTCACCGTCAATGCCACCGCGATCTGCACCGACCCGAGGCACAGACTCTGCAACCACACCCGGCCGTGCTCGGGCGCTACGAACTGCGGGATCAAGGCCATGTACATGATCGCGATCTTCGGATTCAGCAGATTGGTGACCAATCCCATGGTGAACAGTCGCCGCGTCGGATCAGGCGGTAGCTCGGCGGGTGCGAATACCGAGGTCCCGCCGGGCCGCACCGCCTGCCAGGCCAGCCACAGCAGGTATCCCGCGCCCGCCAGTTTCACCGCCAGATACAGGCCGGGCACGACCGCGAACACGGCGGTGATCCCCGCTGTGGCCGCCGCCAAGTAGACCCCGAATCCGGCCGCGACACCCCCGAGCGACACCAATCCGGCCCGCCGTCCCTGCGAAACACTGCGCGATACCAGATACATCATGTTCGGTCCCGGTGTGAGCACCATCCCCAACGCGGCCGCCGCCACACCGAAAAACGCAGCAGTCTCGATCATGCCCCCGATCCTCACCCGCACTCCCTGTCGATGTCTCGGTCCAGTCGGACACCGCTGGACCGACCAGGTGACGTCATCGCCCAGTCGTGTCTCGATCCAGCGGGATCCCGCGGTATCCGGACGAGAATCGGCGGTCGGTGCATCGTCCCGGAACAAAACAGGCTGCTCGCACGCTGTATGTGCGAAGCCAACGCAAGCTACGCCCGTCGGGAGCAGGATCGATGCCGCATCCGATGGGTTGTCGGTGGCGTCGGGAACAATGGACCGGAGTCGCACGAGCGATCCGACAATGCCGGACGCGCCGCATACGAGGAGAGATCGTGACCGAGCGCAGCGAGGGAACCATAAGCACAGCACCTGCGGTCGCAGCGGAGCCGAGCGTCAGCGAGGCGGAGTCGTGACCGACGGTCCGCTGATCGTTCAGAGTGACAAGACGCTGCTCTTGGAGGTCGACCACGAGTTGGCCGGGGTGGCACGGCAGGCCATTGCGCCGTTCGCGGAATTGGAGCGGGCGCCCGAGCATGTGCACACCTATCGGGTGACGCCACTGGCGCTATGGAATGCGCGGGCGGCGGGTCATGATGCCGAGCAGGTGGTGGATGCCCTGGTCAGCTACTCGCGGTATGCGGTGCCGCAGCCGCTGCTGGTCGACATCGTGGACACCATGGCCAGGTACGGCCGGTTGCAGCTGGTGAAGAATCCGGCGCACGGCTTGACGCTGGTCAGTCTGGATCGCGCGGTGCTCGAGGAAGTGCTGCGGCACAAGAAGATCGCACCGATGCTCGGCGCCCGCGTCGATGAGGACACCGTCGTCGTGCATCCGTCCGAGCGCGGCCGGATCAAACAGATGCTGCTGAAGATCGGCTGGCCGGCCGAGGATCTGGCCGGCTACGTCGACGGCGAGGCACATCCGATCGAACTGGATTACACCGGCGGGAAGTGGCATCTGCGCGATTACCAGGAGATGGCGGCCGATTCGTTCTGGGCCGGTGGTTCGGGTGTCGTGGTGCTGCCGTGTGGTGCCGGCAAGACGATGGTCGGCGCGGCCGCGATGGCCAAGGCACAGGCCACGACGCTGATCCTGGTCACCAATACGGTGGCCGGACGGCAGTGGCGGCGTGAGCTGCTGGCCCGGACCTCGTTGACCGAGGACGAAATCGGCGAATACTCCGGCGAGCGCAAGGAGATCCGTCCGGTCACCATCGCCACCTATCAGGTGATCACCCGCCGCACCAAGGGTGAATACAAGCACCTCGAACTCTTCGACAGCCGCGATTGGGGCCTGGTCATCTATGACGAGGTGCACTTACTGCCCGCACCGGTCTTCCGAATGACCGCCGATCTGCAATCGCGGCGCAGGCTCGGTCTCACCGCGACGCTGGTGCGCGAGGACGGCCGCGAGGGAGATGTGTTCTCGCTGATCGGACCGAAGCGCTACGACGCGCCGTGGAAGGACATCGAGGCCCAGGGCTGGATCGCGCCCGCCGACTGCATCGAGGTTCGGGTGACCCTCACCGATGCCGAGCGGATGGCCTACGCCACTGCCGAGCCCGAAGAGCGCTACAAGCTCTGTTCGACCGCGCGCACCAAAATCCCTGTGGTGGAATCGATTCTGGCTCAGCACAAGGACGCGCAGACCTTGGTGATCGGCGCGTATCTCGATCAACTCGACGAGCTCGGCGCGGATCTCGATGCGCCGGTAATTCAAGGTTCGACGAAAACCAAAGAGCGCGAAGAACTTTTCGATGCCTTCCGGCGCGGTGAGATTCCGGTGCTGGTGGTGAGCAAGGTCGCGAACTTTTCCATCGATTTGCCCGAAGCCTCTGTCGCGGTGCAGGTTTCGGGAACATTCGGTTCGCGCCAGGAAGAAGCGCAACGGCTCGGTCGACTGTTGCGGCCGAAACACGATGGTGGTCAAGCCCACTTCTATTCGGTAGTCGCGCGTGACACCCTGGACGCCGAATATGCCGCGCACCGGCAGCGTTTCCTCGCCGAACAGGGTTACGCGTATCGCATTACGGATGCCGACGACTTGCTGGGACCGGCCATCGGATAAGCGGAGGAACCTGTCGGTGCCCTTCGGTAGAGTAGCGCCCGTGTCCGCAACGACACCCCAAACCTTCAAGCGGGAGGTCGGGTTATCAAAGCCTGTGGAGAGTTCGGCTCTGGCCGGCCACTGTTGGACGGCGAAACCGGACTCGGTGAAACAGGAACCTGCATCGGCAACGGTGCAGGAACACCCGAAAAGGGTGGTGTTGGACGACCTGTACAACACGCTGTAGGAATGGTGACGTGCGACGCTTCGATTTCATAGTTGACCGCAAGCACGCCCGCGCGGTCAACGAAGTCGTCGCAGGTTTGCGCCGACAACGAGCGGCGGCGATCGGTGCCGCAATCCTGCTGGGACTCGGCACCGCTTTCCTGATTTGGCTCAACCATCCGTGGGCCTATCTGCTGGCGATCGCATTCGCACTCGGCGCGGTCGTCGCGCTGTGGGTGGCCTTCTGGACGCCGCACCGCTCCAGCATCGACAAGCTCTATGCCGACGGTGAGCTGGTGCCCGCGGTCGTGTCCGAAACGCATCCGGGCGGGGTGGTGCTGCTCGCACTGGTCGATGTCTCGAAACCGGAGACCCACGACCCGCGCTATGCCCTGGTGATCAGGAAGGTCAGGGACCTGCCGGGGCACGAGAAGCGCGCGGGTGAGCGGGTGCCGTCGGTCGCGGTGCGCACCGATCGGGCGCCGCGTCAGGTCGGCGAGCGCTGGCAGTCGGTCAGCGCCATGCCGATCGCCTGGGGCACCCGTGACGGCACCGTCATCGATCGGGCGCGGGCGGCCATCAGCGAGGTCGAATGGCGTTTGCTCACCGATAATCTGGAACTCGCCGACAAGGTGCGGCGCACCTCTGCCAAACGGTTGCTGCTCGACCCGCACCAGCTCCCCGGTGACCTGGGGTCTTGATCAGCCGAATTCCCTTGCGCCGCCGAATAGACTCGGTAAATGGTTCCGGCGTCCAACCTGCTGGCTTTCACCGCCGCATCGATTGTCATCATCGTCATCCCCGGACCGGGTGTGCTCTTCACCATCGGCCGGGCCCTCGCACTCGGCCGCCGCGCCGCCCTGGTCTCGGTATTCGGTCATTCCGTGGGCGTTTTCATCGCGCTACTGCTGGTCTCGGTGGGCCTGGGGACCCTGCTCGCGGCCTCGGCGCTCGCGCTCACCGTGGTCAAGTTCGCCGGTGCGCTCTATCTGATGTACCTCGGCATCCAGGCGATCCGCGAGCGCAAGACGCTGCGGGCGGCGCTGAACGCGCAGATCGACCCCGCCGATGCCAAGGTCTTTCGGCAGAGCGTCTTCGTCGGACTGACCAACCCCAAGGCGATCGTCTTCTTCTCGGCGGTATTGCCGCATTTCGCCGAACCGGCGGCGGGTTCGCTGCAGTTGCAATTCCTGATCCTCGGCTCCATCTTCCTGGCAATCGCATTGATCTCCGACAGCGCTTGGGGCCTGCTCGCCGCATCCGCACGCACCTGGTTCGCGCGCTCGCCGCAACGACTGGAGGCGGTCGGCGGAGCGGGCGGTGCGATGATCTTCGGCCTCGGCGCGTCGGTGGCACTCAGCGGTAGCGCCGACTGAAGCGACTACCATCCACCGCGGTCAGGTGGGCCATGAAAGGGGTGGTGGTATGAGGTGGTCCGGCTGGTTGTGTGCGGCCGTGATCGGCGCGCTGGTCGCCGCCCCGGTGCCGGCGAACGCCGATCCGCTCGTCGGCACACCGGGTCTGGACGATCCGTACTACCCACTGGACGGCAATGGCGGCTACGACGTCGGCCACTACGAGGTCACCATTGACTACGACCCGCCGAGCCATCAGCTCACCGGCACGACCACGATCGAGGCCACCGCCACCCAGGCCCTGCGGATGTTCAATCTGGACTTCAACGGCCCGGACGTGCGCATGGTCTCGGTGAACAACCTGCCCGCAGCCTTCGACCGCAATGGCGACCACGAACTGACCGTGACCCCACTGCTGCCGCTGTTGCCCGGCCTGCCCTTCACGGTGACCGTCGACTACGCCGGGCAAGCCAGGAACACCGAAGGCGAGGGCTGGACCTACGCACCCAGCGGCGGCGCCTTCGCCGCGGGCGAACCGCATTCGGCCACCACCTGGTATCCACTCAACGACACCCCGTTGGACAAGGCCACCTTCACCCTGCACGCGTCGGTTCCCGCGGAATGGGAGGTGGTTTCCAACGGTGTGCGGACCGAGAACGCGGTCGCCGGTGCGCAGCGCAACGTCACCTGGGAGTCGCATCAACCGGTGCTCGGCTACCTGACCACGGTCGCGATCGATCACTACAGCTACCTCGAACAGCGGCGCGCAAACGGAACTCCGCTGATCAGCGCCTTTGCCCAGAATGCGGAGGGCAATCGGGAAACCGAGCAGCGTCTGCCCGAAATCATCGATTTCGAAGAGGCGCTCTACGGCCCCTATCCGTTCGATACCGGGGGTGGCATCTACGTCGACGCGGATCTGGAGTTCTCACTGGAGACCCAGACCCGTCCGATCTACGCACCGTGGACCGATCTGCCGACCGCGGTGCACGAAATCGCGCACCAATGGTGGGGCGATTCGGTTTCGGTGCGGCAATGGTCGGATATCTGCCTGAACGAATGCTTCGCCAGCTATACCGCCGACTATTTGTGGCCGGAGCGGATGGAGGGCAAGGACGTCGACGCCGCCTACCGCGAGACCATTCGGAAACACCGTTCCGACCCGAAATTCTGGGATATTCCGCTGGAAAATCCGGGCGTCGGAAATGAATTCACGTCCGTCTACTATCGCGGCCCGCTCTTCTTGCATGCCCTGCGCAAACAAATCGGTGACGATGTGTTCTTCACGGCCGTCCGGGAATTCAATGCCGCGCACGCTTACGGCAATGCTTCGATGCCCGAATTCCGCACCTTCATGCAGTCGAAATCCCAGACCGATCTGACCGGCTTCTTCGACGCCTGGCTGAACCGCACCACAATGCCCCCGGACGAGTACCTCTTCCCCGGCGCACTGCGCGGCTGACGTTCAGTCGGCGCGTTCGCGGGCTTTTTCCGCCCGGCGCTCTGCCCGATCGAGTTGTTTCCGGGCCGCGCGTAGTTGGTCCTGTGCACCGCGATCGGCGGTGCGGGCGAATTGCTTCTGCTGTTCGGCGTGCGCCAGCTCTTCGCGCAGTGCGTCTATGCGGGATTCGCTCTCGGTCAATCGGTTTGCCGTCTCGGCAGCGGCGGCCTGCGCTGAATCCATTGCTGCACGGGCAGTTTCGAGGGCTTCGAGTGCGTCATCGAGTTCCTGACCGGCATTGTCCGCTGCGACGGGTTCGGCGGATTTCTTTGTGCCCGTTCCGCTTACCGAGGTGAGCACGGCACCGCCCGGTCCGAAACCCGCATAACTCGCCGACGTCACTACCGTCCCGCTGCGCACCTGCTCGGCGACCGCGTCATCGGCCAGCGCCGCTGTAAGCGTCTGTCCCACCTCACGCAGCATCCCCTCGGTGACCGGGTGCCCGCGATCTGCGGCCAGGGCGCCCGCCCGCTTGGCAAGGGCATTGACCACTTGCTGCCGCTGCGTGGTCAGTGTGCGCAACTGATCGCCGGACAATTCCCGTTGCGCCGTACGCAGCGCGGTCCCCAGTTGCAGTAGCGCATCGACATCATCGGGTGCGGCACGGGCCAGCAGGTTCACCGTCCAGGCGACCACCGTCGGTTTACGCAGTTTGCCGACGGCGGTCGCGAGCGCCTTATCGCCCGCATCCTTGGCCTCGGCGACGCGTGCCGCCCTGGCGGCGATGAACTCACCAGGGTCTAATCCGTACAAATCGACGGCGACCTCTTCGAGCCTCATACTTGCCAAGCGTAACGACTGGGTCTCCGGAAGCGACAGACTGCACATGCTGGACAAACGTCCATGTGTTCGTCATGCGAAAGGCATTGATAGTGAACAGTTCAGGAATCATGGTCCTGGTCAACCTGATCCCGAAATTCGTCAATCTCGCGCTGATGGGCCTGACCGGACTCTACGGGCAGTACTGAGCCGCGCCTCCTGTTGGTCGGTTGTCCGAACTGCTGATGCGGTTCGGGCGACCGTGACGGTATCCTCACCGCGTTCACATCTGTCGTGAACACGTTCGGTGAGAGAGGGTTTCACGTTGAAGTTCCCAGGAATGAGGCTGCTGGCACGCATTGTGCTCGCCCTCCTGGCGGTGGGCGCATTGGTGGCCGTGGTGACCGGTTGTTCGGCGCTCGACAATGCAAGCAAGTCCGACACCGCCAAGGCGAAGGTCGGTGATTGCATCAACGTCACCGACAGTTCGTCATCGGCCACCAAGTCCGAGCCGGTCGACTGCTCGTCGCCGAAGGCGGTTTACAAGGTATTCCAGACCGCGGACAAGAAGATCGAATGCGCGGCCGAATACACCACCTACACCGAGGATCTGGTCAGTGGCGGCCAGGCCTACATGTGCCTCGCGCCGAACTTCAAGCAGGGCAGCTGCTACGCCGACGTCGGCACGAACCCGTACAAGTACGTGGACTGCTCCTCTCCCGAAGCCACGTTCAAGGTGGTGCAGCGCATCGACGGTCAGGCCGACGAATTGCAGTGTGGCGCCGACGCGACCAGCTTCGTGACCGTCCCGGACCCGAAGGTAACCTTCTGCCTCGGCGCAGCCAAGGGCTGATTACTCGAGTAGTGCGACCGACGCGATCCGGTGCAAGGTGAAATGCCGGATCGCGCCGGTCACCGGGTCCAGTGCGTCGAGCTGGCCGTTGCCGACCTTCAACGGTTCGACCACGCGCTGGGACGCGACGCCCTGGGCGTCGACATAACCGATATTGACCGACCGCCGCACCCGCGCCGCCAATTGCAGCAGCGCCAGGGTTGCGGCGGTACTCGTTCTGGTGCCGTCGGGGCGCACCGCCTGGCCGTTGCGGGCGCTGGCGGCCCGATCACCCGCACGCAGCTCCGCGACGAGCAGAGTCAGCTGTTCGGTGCTCGGCGGCGTCGGGCGATACGGCTGCCTGGCATGCGGACGCACCGCGATCCGGGCGCCGCGCGGGCGCAGATCGACAATGGTGCCGGCGGAATCCTCACCGGCCGGGGCGAATCCGGCCGCGCGCAATCGCTCGAGCAATTCGCCGAGCGGAGCCTGGGCGATGGCGACGGTGGGGGCGATGGCCCGCAGCGCGAGTTCGCTCGCCACCGGCGAGCTCAGCACCTGAGCGAGCAGTGCCGGATCGTCACTGCGTATGAACGACTGCGCCATACCGGCCCGCAACTGGCCGTGCCTGCGCGCGACGTCATCGATCAGATAGGTCAGCGACTGCGGGATCGGTGTGCGCGAATGCGTGGTGAACAGCGTATGCAGTTCGGCCGCGGTCATCCCGGCATCGAGCGCACGTCGCACCGATGTGTCACTGATCCGGTAAACCGTTGCCGCACCCGCGGATTCGATATCGGCCACTAGTGCCACCCGGCCCTGTAGCTCCGGCGTCAGTGGACCGGGCGCGATGACGGTCAGATCCGCTTGGACCAGCACATGATCGATGGGCTCGGGCAGCGCAGATTCCATCTCGGCCTCGGCATCGGACGCGCTGGTCGGCGAGTCGTGCAGCAAGGCTCGCGCAGGTGAGGCGAGCGCGCCGCGTCCGATGAAACCGAGCGTCGCCGCCTCGTCCAGCGTGTGCTCGACCGCCTCGGCGCGAAAGTGCCTGCGCCACCGCGGTTGCCGCCAGGCCAGCAGTCGGCCGATATCGGTGGGGACCAGTGCGGTGCCGGTCGGATATTCGGCGAGCAGATTCAGCATGATGCGACGGTCGCGCGGCGCGTGTGGGGTGCGCAGTTCGATCGCCAATGCCGCCAGCGGTTTGTCATTGGCGTCGCGCATGCCGATCATCCACGGCATGCGGTCCAGGTCCAGCCAGGCCTGTGCCAGCGCCACCCAGCGGCGCGCGGGCGGTGCGTCGCGCCAGCCGTCGGCGGCCGGTGTCGGTGCCCAGAAGTCGTCGGTGGCGTCGAATTCCGGCGGCGGGTCCGGCATACCCTTCTCGATGAGTTTGGCGGCGGCGAGCAGTTCCACGAGCAGTCCGGCGCGCGGCTCGTCGATACCGGTCTGTTTGGCGATGCGGCGCAATTCCCGCACTCCGAGACCACCCGCGCGCAATGCGGGCGCGGGCGCCTGGCCGAGCGCCTCCAGAATGTCGGCACAGTGCCGCAGCAGCTCGCCCACTTCGCCCGCCGCGACCGCATTCACTTCGGTGGGGCTGTGCTTCGTCGGTGTCGGCTCCGGCGGTTTCAGCGCGTGCGGGTGGGTCACCGGCTCCCGGCGCAGCACCTGGCCGACGGTGACCGGGAGCTCGACGGTCTCCTCGTCGATCCAGTGCAGCAATCGGCGGCCGAGCAGTTGCTGGATCGGGCGGTCGGCCGGCGTGCCCGGAGCCGCGTCCCTGGTGCGTCCGCGCGGGCCCGTGGTGGCCAGCTTGTCCAGCAGCGCACGTTCGGCGGGGGAGGCGGCCGCGAGGGCCGCTGACACCTCGGGCTCGGTCAGCGCATCCGGAATTTCGGTTGTGCTGCCGATCGGCCACGGCAGCGCCTCGGCGGTGGCCGGGATCAGATGTAGGTCGTCACCGACGTTCCAGACCAGCGCGCGATCGGATAGGCGGGCCAGCGCGGCATCGATCGCCGCGACCTTGACCCGATCTTTCAACTGCACGCGCAATGCCTTGCGACTCATCGGCGTTCCGCCCGAACCCGTCGCCCGATGCACCGCAAGGGTTTCCACGATCGCGAACTCGAGTGTGTCCAGGTCATCGGTGGCACGCAGGACCGAAGCGCGCTGCTCGGCGCGGGCCGCGAGCACCGCCATGGAGGAGGGCAATGGCACGGCCAGATCGGGCCGGAGTTCGAGCAGGGCCACCAGCTGCGCATCGCTGCGGGCCGCGAGCCACCCGGCCAGGGATTCGGTCGCAGGCTTCCCCGCCTCCCCGGACCGTTTGCCGGTCGTGAGTTTCGCGTGACTGCCGTCGCGGGCCGACGGTGGTGTGCCCGGTCCGGCTTTGGGCGTCCCCGACAAGTTACCCATGTGCTCTCGAGATCAATCGTTGCGTCGCAGTCCGAATATTGTCGATTTTGTCAGCCTAGTTGATGTCGCTTTATCCGTGGCCGGGCGTCGGCAGCAGCGGAGGGCGGAGTGCTGGCGGGTCGCTCGCATGCCACAATGTGGTCGTGGTGAACAAATCGAAGAAACCCTATGTCGACCATGGCTGGCCCTCGGTGGAGGACGGTGGCCATGCGGTCACCGAACTGTCGTCGACTCGTTCCGGTGGGCTCTCGCCGTTCGGTGAGGACACCGAGTTTCCGCTCCCGGCCGATCAGCTGCCGTACATG
Organism: Nocardia sp. CA-120079; assembly: GCF_050955745.1. Lineage (NCBI taxonomy): Bacteria > Bacillati > Actinomycetota > Actinomycetes > Mycobacteriales > Nocardiaceae > Nocardia > Nocardia sp. CA-120079. The sequence goes on along the minus strand of NZ_CP192088.1, from coordinate 8,955,496 downwards.
CACCCGAATACGGTGATCAACCGCTGAGCGGCACATCGCTCGGTAACCGGACGGAAAACCCGCGGATACGAAGAAGGTCCCCGCATCAATGATGCGGGGACCTTCTTCGTATGGTCTGCGTTTTGTGACGACTCAGGAGGGCAGCACGCCCTTGTTCGCCTCGTAGAAGCTCACGACTGCCGGGTCGAGCTGAGTGCCCTTGGCGGCATTGAAGAAATCGAGGGCTTCCTGCGGGATCTGCACACCCTGGCCCTGCACGACGGCGACGGCGCGGTCGATCGCGTCGAACACCTGCTGGCTGGGGTCGGCGACGGCCTGCTCGGGAGCTGCGGGGGCCGGGTTCCAGCGCGGGGTCTCGGTGGAGGAGGGGGCGGTGCGCGGGGTGGATCCGCTGCTCAGGCCGAGCGAGGACGAGCACGAGGGCCAAGCGCCCCAGCCCTGGCTGGCGAGGACCTTCTCGGCGACCGCGATCTGCTGTTCGCGGGTGGCCTGGTTGGCGGTCGCGGCGTATTCGCCGCCGCCGTGAGCATTCCAGGTGGAGGGGGAGAACTGCAGTCCGCCCTGGAAACCGTTGCCGGTGTTGATGCCCCAGTTGCCTCCGGCCTCGCACTGCGCGAGGCGATCCCAATCCTGGTCGGGTGCCGCGCTGGCGTTTCCAGCGAGAGCCACACCTGCGGTGCCGATGATCGCGCCGGTGACGGCGACCTTGGCTACGGTGCGCCCGGTGGAGGTTGGCTTGCGATGGCGTCCACTCATATCGGGTTCTTCTGCCTCTCGTACGCATCTGCACGTGGTCCGGACTGAGAGGTCGTCCGTCCCGCCCCCACCCCTGCTTCCGTTGGGGTCCGGTACCCGCGGGGTGAGGCTTGATGCGGCGGGCCGGTGGTTGCCGGTTGTCCCGGCTGGGTAAGACCGTACGACGATCGGCGCGAAAAATCACTATTTGGTAACCGGCGGGTCCGCGCGGATCTCGGACCGGTATCGATTGCGGCGGAGAAGCTTCCGCGCAGCTGAGACATGGTGCGGGCGGGCCGGTCACAGGCGACTACCGCTCCGTTATCGCGCCGTTATGTGATGAGGATCACACTGGCGGTTCGGTAACGATTAGCAGGGGTAACCGGTTTACCGCGATCGTCGGCCGGACCACAGTGCGAAAACGATCGCGCAGAGGAAGCCGAGCGGCGCCAACATCGCCAGCAGATACAGCCACAGGCCCGGGTCGGAATCGCTGAGGACCGGCGTCAGAAATATGGCGACGATCGCAAGCAAGCCGATCGCGAACAGACCGAGTGCCACGTACAGCAACCGGTCGCCGGCGCGGCGCGGTGAGCGGCTCGGAGGCGGTGGCGCGGATGGGTTCGTCACTGCTCGACCGTAAAACTGATGTGCTTGCGTTATTCGCACCGGGGTAGACTCTGTGTCAATCGCGTCCTGCACAGCTGTGGGGCGCGTTCTTTTCGCAAACTGACAGGAGCTGTCCGAGGCGGTATGCCGGACGAGCACCTGGGCAGACGGATGTGCTCGGGCCAGTGGGGTCCGAGTTTCGATGACGAACGGGTGAGTGCAGTGCCGACCGGCAGGGTGAAGTGGTACGACGTCGAAAAGGGCTTCGGCTTCCTTTCCCAGGACGAGGGTGAGGATGTCTATGTCCGTTCGTCCGCGCTGCCCGACGGCGTCGATGGGCTCAAGCCGGGCCAGCGGGTCGAATTCGGCATGGCCGCCGGTCGCCGTGGCCCGCAGGCGCTGAGTCTGAAGGTACTCGAATCGCCGCCCTCGGTCCGTCAGGGCCAGGAGCGCGATCGCAATGCACACAAGGAGCCGGCCGCGCGCAAGCACACGCCGGACGAGCTGCACGGGATGGTCGAGGACATGATCACCCTGCTCGAGGCCAAGGTGCAGCCCGATCTGCGCAAGGGCAGGTACCCGGATCGCAAGACGGCTCAGCGCATTTCGGAAGTGGTGCGGGCGGTCGCGCGCGAACTCGATCACTGACGTTCGCGGATAACGAATTACGCGCGCTGCCCGGCCTACCGGGCAGCGCGCGAATCGTTTTCAGGGCCGACCTTTTCGAGCGACCTGCAAGCAGTCGCTACGGACCTTTTCGAGCGACCTGCAAGCAGTCGCTGCCGACCTTTTCGAGCGACCTGCAAGCAGTCGCTGCCGACCTTTTCGAGCGACCTGCAAGCAGTCGCTACGGCGAGGTGCTGATCGACCAGGCCGCGTGCGGGACGTAGAACTCGCGGCCGGTCTCGTCGCGCGCGAGGATCGGCAGCTGCAATTCGATACCGACGAGCCGCAATTCGGGCTCCGGCTTCGAATCGATGGTGACGGCGAGTGCGCCCTCGGGATAGTCGTTGCGGCTCACCACCCGGTCCACCTTCTCGCCGGTCGGCATGGCGTAGACCAGCTGCGCCAGCCAGGGCGCGTCGGCGATCTTCTTCGGCAGTGACAGCTGCAGCGGGTATCCGGCGGGGACGTCCAGGGTGACGGTCTCGCCGTACTTGCAGTTCTCCATTTTCACTGTGCAGTACAGGAATGGGGACACCGTGACGGTCTTGCCGTGCGCGTATGCGGTGACGGTCGGGTCGGGGTGGTCCGCGTTGCGGACGAACACCGTCAACACGCCGACGAAGGCGACGGTGAACACCAGTAGGGCCGCCACGCATAGCGCGACGACGGTGCGGGTACTGAGCTTGTTCACCAGATCGGGTCTCCTGTGCCTCGTTGCATGTGCTTAGTGTCGCCACCGCGCTCCTTGCCACGTTGTGCGGCTCGGTCGGCATCGGCGTGTCGGGTTGTCGCGACCGCCTGCTCGGCATGTTCTGGGCGGTGGCCGCCGAGGCCGGGCAGCAGGGAGTGGCCGCGGTCGCTGATGAAGGTCTGCAGCAGCCCGAACAGCAGGACCGCGGAGATGAACGCGAAACCCTGCCAGTAGGTGGTCGGCATCAGCACGCCCGCCGCGCCGCCCAGAACCCAGCTGAGCTGCAGTACGGTCTCGGACCGGCCGAAGCCGGACGCGATCGATTCCGGCGGCAGATCGTCCTGGATGGAGGCGTCCAGCGACACCTTCGCCAGTGCGCTCGCACCCGCCGCGACCAGGGTGGCCAATGCGGCGCCGAGCAGATTGTCGAGGAAGACCGCGAGCAGGGCGACCGCGCAGCAGGCCGCGGTGCAGCCCAACACGATCAGTGACGGCTTACCGAGTTTGATCCGGGCGCCGGTCGCATTGCCGGCGAAATTGCCGATCGCCGCGGCCACGCCGACCACGCCGAGCATGGCGGCCTGCTGCCAGCCACCGTGTTCGGTCGCCTTGGCGACGAAGGCCACATAGAACGTCAGGAAGCCGGTCAAGATGCGAATGGCGCCATTGCCCCACAGTCCGGTCACGACGGCGCGGCCCAGTGGCTGCCTGCGCTTGCGCGGCGGAACCGTGGCTTCGGTTGCCGGACTGAACACTTCGGTTTTCGCGTGATAGCTGAGGGTCGCGGGAACCTCACCCTCGGTGACCTCGACCCAACGTGGGATGCGCAGGCTCAGGAAAGTTCCCGCGATCGCGATCGCGGCGGCCAGCACCAGTGCGCCATTGGAACCGGCGATCGCGGCGGCGAGTGCGGCGACCGCGCCCGCGCCGATGGTGCCGCCGACCAGACCGAACACGGTGAGCCGAGAGTTGGTGCGCACCAAATCGATTTCGGGTGGCAGCACACGCGGCGTCACCGCGCTCTTGAGCACCGAGAACGATTTACTGCCGATCATCATGCACAGGGCGAGCGGATACAGCGCCCAGCTGTCGAAGGCGATGATCAGCACCACCGCGACCACCACGCGCAGGGCGAAGGAGGTGGCGAGGGCGAGGCGGCGGCCGCGCTGTAGTCGGTCCAGCATCGGTCCGATGAGCGGGGCGATCACCGCGAACGGGGCGATGGTGATCAATAGGTACAGCGCGACTTTGGTTTTGCTCTCCGCGGTCGCGCTGGCGAAGAACAGCGTGTTGGCCAAAGCCACCGCGATCGCGGCGTCCAAGGCGAAGTTCGCCATCGTGGCGTAGGTCAGCGCGGTGAGGCCGGATTTGTCGGCGCCGTCGGCCTTGGCGGCGCGCTGGAAGGTGGCGACGCCGCGGGAGGTGAGTTCACGGCCGCGCATGGCGGCGACCCGGGTGACGGTCAGCTTGCGTGGAACGCGCGGGGGCTCGGCCGGGAATTCGGGCTGCGGCGGGTCTTCCGGTTTCGCGGATCCACCGGGCAGCGGCTTGGTCGGCGGGGGTTCGCGGCGTTGCGGCGTTTCGGGCGAGAGGGGCGGTAGCGAGGACCGCCGGGGCGGGGTGTGGGGTGGCGGGTAGCGGTCGTAACCGGGGTGACGCTGGATCGGTGGGGACTCCTCGCCATCCCACGGACCGCGGTCGGAACCGGAGGGATCGCGGGGAGTAGTCACAACCTCAATTCTGTCGTACATCGCCGACTTGGGTTCAATTGCCGCTCCAAGCCGTCCGGAAAGGTGGCTTGGCTCGCTCAGTCCGGTACGAATCGGACCTCGAAGATGGTCGGCCAGTATTTGCCCGTGATCAGGAAGCGGTCCGTGCCGGGCAGTTGCGCGATTCCGTTGAGCACATCGGTGCGCGCGCGCACGGTCGCGGGCAGCAGTCCGCTCGCGTCGATGACCGCGAGGACGCGGCCGGTTTCGGGATCGATGTGCAGGATCTCGTCGGTGGGATAGGAATTGGCGTAGACGGAACCATCGGCGGCGCAATCGAGTTCGTTGAGGTGGGCGCGGTTTCGGGTGGTGAGGGTTACCGTGCCGGTCACGGCGAAGGTGAGCGGATCGCGGAAGGTGAGGGTGTCGGTGCCGTTGCTCATCACCAATTCGCCCGCGCGGGTGCACAGCCCCCAGCCCTCGCCCTCGTAGGACGCCCTGGCGTGTTCGGCCAATGTCGCCGGATCGCGGGCGATCGCGATCCGGTCCTTCCAGGTGAGCTGCCAGAGGGTGGCACCGGCTTTGGTGACGCCCTCGCCGAAGTAGGGCGCGGTCAGTTCGGCTCTGGTCAGTTCGTGGCCGGTAGTCAGATCGGTCGCGCGCACGCCCGACGCGCCCGGCATGCCGGTGGCTTCGTAGAGCACGGTTCCGTCGACCTCCAGACCCTCGGTAAACGCCCGTGGATCGTGTGGACGGGTGCCGACCACCTCGATGTGCAGTCGCGGCGGATCGTCGTCGGAGCCGCCGCACCCGGTGATTCCGAGCAGGCTGACCAGGACAACGACGGCCAACGAACGCCGATTGCGCTCCATACGGCAAAATGTAGGCCGTGAGCGCAGTATCTGTTTCGCAGTCCGGCGTGCGGCCGATCCTTGCCGATGCCGTCGACGTGGCCCGCCGTGCGCTCCTGGAGCTGGAGCCGACCGGCGTCGGTGCGCATATCGGTGTCGCCGCCGAGGACGAGGCCGCGGCAACCCACCGGTTCGAGGCCACCCTGCCCGGTTATCGCGGCTGGCAGTGGGCGGTCGTGGTGGCCGCCCCGCCGGACGCGCAGTACGCGACGGTGAGCGAATCGGCGCTGCTGCCCGGTCCGGACGCACTGGTCGCACCCGATTTCGTCCCGTGGGAGCAGCGCGTCCGCCCCGGCGATCTGGCGCCCGGCGACCTGCTCGCCCCGCCTGCTGATGATCCCCGGCTGGTGCCCGGCTACGTCGCGAGCGGCGATCCGGCCGTCGACGAGGTTGCCCTGGAAATCGGCCTGGGCCGCACCAAGGTGCTCAGTCGCGAGGGTCGCGAAGAAGCCGCCGAACGCTGGTACTCCGAATACGGCCCTGAAACCGATATGGCGAAGGCCGCCCCATCCACCTGCGGCCGCTGCGGCTTCTACCTCCCCCTGGCCGGCGCCCTCCGCTCCGCCTTCGGCGTCTGCGGCAACGCCATGGGCGCCGACGGCCACGTAGTCCACGCCGAATACGGCTGCGGCGCGCACTCCGACGTAGAAGTCCCCACCGGCGGCGGATCGCCGCTGTACGAGGCGTTCGACGACGCGGCGTTCGACGTGATCCCGGTCGAGGCGTTGCGCAAGCCCGCCGCACCTGACGCGGTGACCACCGAGGGTGAGTCTTCCACCGCGCCGGGCATCAGTGATGCTGCGATCGCGGCCGAACCGGCCACGGTCGAGCCGAGCGATCGTGGCGCATCCGATACTGCGGCCCAGCCGGGCGAGGCAGCGGTGGGCGATGTTGCGACCAGCTCAGTGGAGTCGGCTGCCATCTCGTCGGATGATGTCACGGCTGAGCCGAATGCGTCGGTCGCGCACGATGTCTCGGTGCCTGGCGCGGACAGTCAGGCCGATGCCGAGGCCACCGAAGATCTGACAGGTGAGGCCGCTGAGCCGACTTCGGTCGAGCCAGGCGGTGCTACGTCGAGTGATGTCGCGGCTGAGTCGCCCAGCGCGGTGGAGCCGAATGCTCTCCCGTCCGATGATGTCGCCGCCGAGCCGAATGCTGCGGTCGATTTCTCCGCAGGTGGTGTGGACAGCGAGCCCAGCACCGAGGCTGCTGAAGGTCTGACGGGCGATGTTGTCGAGTCGACCGTCGAGCCAGGCGGTGGTGCGTCGAGTGATGTCGCGGCCGCGTCGCCCAGCGCTGTCGAATCGAGTGCTGTCGCCGCGTCGGATGATGTTGCGGTTGAATCGAATACGGTCGCCGCGCACGATGCCATCGCGCCGAGCGGGGTCAGCGAGCCCAGTGACGCTGCTGTAAATCTGACAGCCGACTCGCTGACTGAGCCCGATTCGGCGGTCGGCGAGGATGCTGCGGCACCGAGTGTCGGCACCGAGGCAGATGATGCGGCTACCGCAACTCGGACTGCGGCAATTGCTGAGCCGACCTTCCCGGAGCCCGGCGCTGCTGCTTCGCCTTTCGGCAGCCAGTCGCCCAGCGCCGTCGAGTCGGACGCTGCGCACCTGCCGGATACTGCAGCTGAGTCGAGCACCGGAGTGGCCGCGTCGCAGCCGGAATCGGGCGCTGAGGTCGCGTCTGGTGCGATTGCCGGGAGTGGCGTGGCGGTTCCTGCCGAGGTTGTGGCGGGCGACGACGCCGCGGTTGAGTCGAGTGCTGACGTGAGCATGTCGCAGCCGGGGTCGGGGGTCGGCGCAGCGGCCGGTGCCGTCGTGGTCGAGCCGGATGCTGAAGCTGCTGTGCCGCAGCCGGAATCGGATGCTGGTTTCGCGACCGGGCCGACCGAGGTCGGTGATGCCGTCGGTGCGGCGATTCACGGGGCGTTGGCCATTGGTGCAGAAGGTGGCGTCGCTGCGGGTGAGTCGAGCGTCGGCGAGGCCGTGTCCGAAGGTTCGGGTGGCGCTCTGGCATCCGACGTCGACCGCGTGGCTGAGCCGGTTGTCGATGCGACGGCCGAAGCTGAAGCCGCAGTGATCGAACCGGGCATTGAAGGCGCTGTGCCGCGGCCGGAATCGGGTGCAGGCGCGGCCGGTGCGGCGGCAGACTTCGTAGGCGAAGCTGAAGTTCCAGATGACGAAGCTTCCTCCGTTCGAGGCGAGGCGGCCGACGCGCACGGCGTGAGTGCCGACGCTGATCGTGGCGCTCTCGATGCCGACGCCGACGCAGTGGGCGCTGACGACGAGGTGGCCAGCGCAGGAAGTGCGAGTGCGAACGTCGATGGCGGCGTTGCTCACGCTGACGGTGAGACTGCCGGTGCTGATGGCGCGTCTGTCGGCGGGGATGCGGGTGTCGATGGTGGCGTTGCTCACGCTGACGGAGCGACGGCGGGTGCTGATGGCGCGTCTGTCGACTCTGTCAGTCGGGATGCGGACATCGACGGTGGCGCTGCTCACGCTGACGGTGAGACTGCCGGTGCTGATGGCGCGTCTGTCGACTCTGTCGGCGGGGATGCTGGTGGCGTTGCTCATGCTCGCAGCGAGACCACGGGCGTTGATGACGAGGACGCCGATGTTGGCAGTGCGAGTGCGGACATCGGCGGTGGCGTTGCGCATGCCGGCAGCGAGACTGTTGGTGCCGAGCGCGAGGGCACCGGCGCTGACAGTTCGACTGCGGACTCTGATGGCGGGGCCTCTGCCGTTCGTGGCGAGGCGGCCGATGCCGACGGTGCGGTAGCGGACGCTGACTGTGGGCACACAGACGCTGACGGCGGGGTCGCCGGAGCCGGTGACCAAGCTGCTGACGGTGCGGGTGGGAGTGGGCCCGGGGCTGCGGCTCGGCCGGAGTTCGGGTCATCGCTGCAGGGGTGAGCGCGGTATCTGCGGCGGATCCGTTCGGGACGTCGGGGCTGCGGGCGGGGGTGCTTGCGGCTTGGCGTGATTCGCCTACTCGGTTGCGGGAGGATGCGGCGACCGAGGCGGATCTGGTGCGGGCGGGGTACCGGGATCGGCTGCTGACCGAATTGGCGCAGAATGCCGCGGATGCGGCGGCCAAGGCCGGTGTCGCGGGCCGAGTGGTGGTGCGTCTCGTCGACGGCGCCGTGCACATTTCGAATACCGGTGCACCGCTGGATCTTTCGGGCGTGCACGCGCTGACCGCGCTGCGTGCTTCCGGCAAGGCGGATCCGGCCGCAAACGTCGGCCGCTTCGGCGTCGGCTTCACCGCCGTACGCACGGTAAGCGAAGAGATCGAGGTCCGATCGACCACCGGCTCCATCCGGTTCTCCCACGATCTCACCTGGAAAGCCCTGCGCGACAACGCGATCACCGTCCCAGAGCCGGCCGAAGCCTTCAGCCCACCCGTCCTCCGCCTGGCCTGGCCGACCGACGCCACCCCGCCACCAGACGCAGACACCGAGATCGTCCTGCGCCTGCACCCCGACATCGACCCCCGATCCCTACTCGCCGCAATGCGCGCCGAAGCCGTCGACCTCCTCCTGGAACTGCCCGCCCTGCAGAGCATCCGAATCGGCGACGACGAGATCACCAGCACGGTCACCGATCTGCCCACCGAAGGTCTGCACCAGCGCGAGCACGAAGATCCCCACCCCGCACACGTCAGCGAGGATTTCGGCGGCGGCGCTTCGCATCCGCACAGTCGCCAAGGCGTGCCAGACGGCCTTGGAGACACCCTCGCGACCCCAACTCGCGGCCATACCGACCCGAGCAGCGGCCGATCCGCAGGGACAGGGCTCAGGGAGTTGCGCATCGATGGCCCCGGATCGCAGCGACGGGTTTGGTGGGAGTACCGGACTGCGCGGGCGCGCTGGTTGCTGCCGCTGCAAGATGGCAGGCCGGTGTCCGCTGCGCATGATGTGCTGCGCGCACCGACGCGATCCGACGAGGAGCTGTCGCTACCAGCTCTCCTGATAGCCGACATACCGATGCAGCCGGACCGCCGCCGCGTCCTCCCCGGTGCTCGCCTTGCCGAATTCGCGCAGGGTTATGCCGATTTCGCCCGCGCACTCCCGCCGCGCGATCGACTCGTCCTGGTTCCCACCCCGGGCTTCGCGCGCAGCGAGGTCGACGGCATCCTGCGCGAGGCCCTGATTCGGGAACTGCAGACTCACCCCTGGCTCCCGGTCGTCACGACCCGCTCGGAAGCCTCTGGCGAAACCGCCGCACAGTCGGCGTCGGCCGGTACCCGGTCAGCCGTTGCTGACCAAGCCTTTTCGGTGCGCACGGCCGCTGAGAGCGCTGCCGAGCTCGGCACTGACGACTGGACCGCCGCAGACCTTCCCGGCGACGCGCGCTCGTCCGCGTCCCGGACAAGACACGCAGTGCCAACGCGAGCGAGCGTATTCACCGGCCTGAATCGGGAATTGGCCGACCTGCTCGATGACATCGTCGGACCGCTGGTAGTACCCGAGTTGTCGGGGCGCGCACACAGCGAGGCGCTGGCTGTGCTGGATGTGCACAGACTGGGACTTGCTCGGTTGGCGGAACTTTCGGCCGGGCTCGAGCGATCCCCGAAGTGGTGGCATTCGCTGTACACGGCGTTGGAGCCGTACGTGGTCGATCCGTTGGCCGCTGAAGAACTCGGCGCGCTCGCGGTGCCGCTGGCGGACGGCCGGCTGGTAACCGGCCCGCGCACAGCAGTTTTGGATGACCAGCTGGATTTCGCCATACCGGTGCACTGGGCGCGTCTGGTGCACCCCGAGGCAGTGCATCCACTCCTCGCGCGACTCGGCGCACGTTCGGCCACCGCCGAGGATCTGTTGAGCGATCCCGGATTACGCGCGGAACTGGAGGATCAGCCGGGCGATCCCGACACCACCGATGCCGTGCTGCGCCTCGCCGCACATGCGGATCCGTCGGCACTCCCGTCTTGGCTCGGCCTCCTCGAATTACCCGACACTACTGGGGAATTGCTCCCCGCCGACGAATTGCTGCTCCCCGACGCACCGCTGAGCACATTGCTGGTGCCCGATTCGCCGTTCGGCACTGTCGCGACGGATCTGGTGGACCGCTACGGCGCCGAGGCGCTGCGTGCGGTGGGCGTCGGCTGGGATTTCAGCATTGTCGTCGAAACCGATCCCACCGGCCCCGATCACCACCTGGACGACGAGGAGCGCTGGTGGTCGGACCTGCCCGAGGATCCGCCGGAACTGGCCGCCGTCCGCGACCTGGACCTCGTCGAAGAGTCCTGCTGGCCAGAGGCGTTGCGGCAGTTGGCGTCCACTCCGCGCACCCGCGAACTGCTCACCGATCCCGACGGCTACACGACCTGGTGGTTGCGCAGACATGCGCGCATAGACCGAACCCCTCTCGGTCTGCTCCGTCACCCCGCCGATACCGAATTCGCCGGCCTACTCCCTGAATTCGAACTTTCCGACCTGGATTCCGAAGCCTTACATGCAGTTCTGGCGAACCCGAATGCCATCACCCAGGAACTGGCCGCCGCACTACTGGACGCCCTCGCCGACCCATCGAAAACCCCTACACCCGATGTGGTTTCCCGAACCCACGCCCGCCTCGCCGCCGCCGTGGCTCACCTCGACCTGACCGAACTCGAGCTCCCCGAGCGCGTGCGCGCCCTCTCCTCGGCAGTCGTCGACCCCAACGACGCCTGGGTACTCGACCAGCCGTGGTTCGGCCTCGCTGTTCCCGTGGATCACCTGGTAGCAGGCGATTGCGCTACCGCGCCCGCCCTCGCGACCTTGCTCGATCTACCCATGGTCTCCGATGTGATCACGGCCGAGGTGATGAGCCAGGGCCGCCGTACCACGTGGTCCGCCGAACCACTGGGAATCGTTCTCCGCCAACTGTTCATCCTGCCCGATGTACAAGGCGAGCTGGTGCTCCACGACGATCTCCAGATCCGCCTGCGCGGTGCCCTGGAAGCCACCGTCTCGGTTCCCTGGTGGCGCGACGGCGCAACCACCCACATCCGAACCCCGCACCATCCGGCCTGACTACAGCTACATAGCTGCCCGGCCGAATTACACCGCGTAGTTCGCAACCATCTCGCTGAGCAGATCCAGTTGCCCGCGCACACTTTCGCTGTCGTTGTCGACCAACCAGCGCAGCACGACACCGTCGATCACATTCAAGGTGAAGCGGCTCAGCGTCGGCACCGGCACGGACCACCGGCAACCGGTGGCATCGCGGGCATGGTCGAGGATGTCGGCGACCGTCGTGTCGTTGAATGCGTACTGTTCGCGCGCTATCGCGAGTTTCGCGGGAGTCGATTCCCCTTCGCGTAGCGCATATGTCGTGGTTTCGTATGTGAGCAGTTGTCGTTCCGGTGTTGCTTCAATGTTGAGCCACATCAGTTCGAGCCCGGCGCGCACCAATTTTTGAAGCGCTTCTTTTCCACTTCCGACGTCTTGCCAAACTGTTTCGTTGGCATCGACGGAATCGCGTAATTCCATCGACAACGCCTTGACCAGCTCGGTCATCAGCGCGTCCTTGTTTTCGAAACAGTAATGCACCACACCGAGCGAAACACCGGCTGCCTGAGCGACATCGCGCGTGGTCACGCCCGCGACGCCCTTTTTCTCGGCAAGGCCGATGGCTGCCTCGATAAGGTGGGCCCGTCGTTCTTCGACGCTCAATCGGGAGGACACCCAAGGGAGTTAAGTCCGCAACTCCGCCACAGTCAATTCGCAGGGCCGAAAATCTCGACTGGACGATTGTCCAGTTGTGTGGTTCGCTTCAGCACGGGATCGAAGGGAGACGCGTATGCCGGTGTCACGCAGAACAGTGCTGGCCCGAACCGCGGCGGGGTCCGCCGCGCTCGCGACTGCGGCCACGGTGCCAGGTGTGACTTCGGCGCTCGGCGCACCGGCCGCCGCGGCTCCCGAATCAGACGGCTACCTCATCGGACTCGGGCTTTCCGATATCACCGGCCCGGCCGCCGAATGCGGAATGATGGGCTATTCACAGTTCGAGCAGCAGACGGCGGGCATCCATCTGCGCCCGCGCGCTCGCGCATTCATCATCGATAGCGGTGCGCATCGAATCGTGTTCGCAGTAGCGGAGAACGGCATGATTTTCCAGTCCGTGCATCGCGGCGTCATGCTCGAACTCGCCCGCCGCTTCGGTGATCTGTACACCGAACAGAACGTCGCGCTCACCTCGACGCATTCGCATGCGACCTGTGGCGGCTCCAGCAACGATTACGCGTACAACCTGTCGATTCTGGGTTTTCAACAGCAGGTATACGACGCCGAGGTGAACGGCATTGTGGAGGCGATCGCCGCCGCGCATGCCGATCTCGGACCGGGCACGCTTTCGCTGGGTCGCGCCGAACTGCACGACGCGAGCGTCAACCGATCACGAGTTGCCTTCGAACGCAATCCGGATGTGGATAAACAGCAGTTCCCGAATGCCATCGACCCTGCGGTCACCGCACTGTCATTCGTCAAGGGCGGCAAACCAGTCGGCGCAATCACCTGGTTCGCTACGCACAACACGTCGATGACCAACCAGAACCGACTGATCAGCGCGGATAACAAGGGTTACGCCTCGTTCTCGTATGAACACACCGAGCACGGCGTTCGGTATCTCGACGGTCCGGGCGATTTCGTCGCCGCGTTCGCGCAGACCAACGCGGGGGATATGTCTCCGAATCTCGATCTGAAACCCGGCTCGGGACCGACCGAGAACGAGTTCGACAACACCCGCATCATCGGCGAGCGTCAGTACCGCGCGTCGAAAACCGCATTGTCGGGCGCACAGTCCATCAGCGGTCCGGTCGATTCGATGCTCTGTTATATCGACCTGGCCGATACCGCCGTCGACGGCGGATTCACACCCGACGGCCAACCGCGCCACACCGCGCCCGCCGCCGCGGGCGTCTCTCTCATCGCGGGCAGCGTCGAGGATGGTCCAGGCCTGCCCGGCATTCCGATCCCCGAGGGTGTGCGCAATCCGTTCATCGATGCGCTCGGCGATCCGCGCCGGCCCGCACCGTCTTGGCTGGCAGATGCGCAGGCGCCCAAGGCGATCATCGCGCCGCTCGGGCTGTTGCCGCCGGTACCGTGGGTGCCGAATGTGGTGCCGATACAGATTGTTCGGATCGGTGAGCTCTACTTGGCCTGCGGCGGTGCAGAATTCACCATTGTCGCCGGACTGCGCATCCGTCGAGCTGTTGCCGCCGCGCTCGGCGTTCCGGTCGAGCAGGTGCTGATGCAGGGCTACGCGAACGCGTACCACGAATACGTCACCACTCCTGAGGAATACGACTCTCAGCAGTACGAGGGCGGCTCAACCCTTTTCGGCCGGTACACATTGCCCGCCTACCAGCAGGAGTTCACCCGTCTGGCAACGGCTTTCGCCGCTCGACAGCAGGTCCCGCGCGGTCCTGCGCCGCGCGACATATCCAACCTGCAGCCGAACTTCCAACCCGCACCCGGCCCGGACACCACACCGTCGGGTCGTGGATTCGGCGATGTCCTGGCCCAGCCCGCCGCCTCGCACACGCCCGGTACCCAGGCCGCCGCCGAATTCGTCTCCGCCCACCCGAAACACAACCCCCGTCGCAACGGCACCTTCCTTGAAGTGCAACGCCGCAATGCATCCGGCGACTGGGTCCGCGTCGCCAACGAGGGCGAATGGGCCGTCCGCTTCTACTGGAGCAAGCGCGGACCGGCCGCATCCGTAGCTCGCTTCACCTGGGACATACCGACCGACGCCACCCCCGGCACCTACCGCATGCAACACTTCGCCGACAGTCTCAGCCCCGACGGGGCCCTGCACCCCTTCACCGGTATCACCAACGAGTTCGAAGTGAGCTGAGACCGGCGGTCAAAGTCCGGTCTGCGCACCTTTGTCGCCGCGGCGGGCGCCCCGGCGCTGGATCGCGAAGATCGTGTAGCCGAGCAGGCCGACGGCCATACCCATCAGACACACCGGGCGGGCGGATTCCCAGCGGTCGCTGGTCCACACGACGACGGTGGCGATCAGCCAGAGGGCGCTGCCGACCGCGAGGACCGGCCGTGGATCGGTGAAGCGCGGCGGGATCTGCGGGACATTCGGGGGCACAGTCACAGCGTAGCTGCGGGAAGAGGCGGTCACCGGCCAGCGTGTCCCGTATCGTTCTGCTCTGTGACAACGCCATCGGATGTTCGAGCTCTCGCCGGCGAGCTGTCGCTCGCGGTGGTGCGCTTGACGCGACATCTGCGGGGGCGGCGCGCCGACGCGCAGATTTCGCTGACGCAGCTCTCCGCACTCGCCACCCTGCATCGAGAAGGGGCGATGACGCCGGGCGCATTGGCCGCCAAGGAGCGCGTACAGCCGCCTTCGATGACGCGCGTAATCGCCTCGCTCTCCGATCTGGGACTGGTGGAGCGCAAGCCGCATCCGACCGATGGCCGCCAGATCATCGTGTCGCTCTCGGATGCGGGTCGCGCACTGATCGCCGACGAAACCAGTGCCCGCGAGGCCTGGATGACCGAACAGCTCTCCACCCTCACCGAGGAACAACTGGTCGTGCTGACGCGCGCCGTCGGCATCATGAAGCAACTCGTCGACGACTCGGAGTAGCCGAACCCATCCTGGACCCTGGTTGCTAGCGAGGTACGTAGCCACCGCGGGTGTATTGGGCGCCGAATGGCTGGTCGCTGTCCACGATTTCGCGGCCGAGGGGGAACAGCGAGATCGGGATCAGCTTGAGGTTCGCCCAGCCGAAGGGGATGCCGATGATCGAGATGAACAAGGGGATGCTGGTGAGCAGATGGCCGAGCGCCAGCCACCAACCGGCGACGATGAACCAGATGATGTTGCCGATCATCGAACCGACACCCGCGGAAGGTTTTTCGACCGTGGTGCGTCCGAACGGCCAGAGCACATAGGTCGCGATCCGGAACGAAGCGATACCCCAGGGGATCGTGATGATCAGAACGCAGCAGATGATGCCCGCGACAATGTAGCCGAGCGCCATCCAGAACCCCACGATTACGAGCCACAGGATATTGAGCACCAGCTGAATCGGCTTCATGAATCCAGCATGCCAGCCCACCTCGCCTCCGGACATCACTCCCGAGTACGAGGTCGGCTCAGGGATATCCCCGATCAGCGAAACCAGCGCCTGACCGGCCGCCTCGGCACGGCGGTCATCAGCGGATTCGGCCGCTCAGAACTGCTCAGTTCGGCAAACGCAGGCCCCGAGGCAGCCAGGCTCTCAGAAATCCCCGAAACTGCGGCTGGGCGGCTCACCCATTCAACTCGAATGAAGAACCGGGCGTGCGGCAGGGACGGCCCGCTACGCGGGAGCAGACCAACTGGCGGGACAAGTCCCATTCGGCTGAACCAGGCCGGCCCGCAGCGACGACCCAGCTCCGCGGGAGCGGACCGGCTGGCGGACCAACCCGATCCGGCGGGGCCGAGCTGACCCAACAGCGACAGCCCAGCTCAGAAGAACCAGCCGAGCACCGCGTCTCGTTCCGCCCCGAATGCCTCGTCGAGGGCGCGTAGCTGCACGGCGTCCTTGGCTTGCAGGCGGTTGGCGGCTGCGAAGACGCGGGCCGGGTAGGCGCCCAGGTACATCGAGGCCAAAACGTCGATGCCGAGTTCGAAGTCGGGTGTGCGGGTGGTGGGTGTGCATTCGGCGATGCCGTCGCGCACCGTGAGCGCGAAGGTGCCGCCTGCATTGCGGAACGGATCCTGTACTGCGAGAACGATATCGAGATCGCGGAGGTATGAGCGAGCGGTCAGGGCGGCGGGAACATCCATGAGACGCAACCACAGTGTGTCGTAGCGCGCCTTCGTGCGCACGAGTCGCAGATCGGTGAGCAGATACGGGAGCGGATCGTTGTCGGTGATCGACGCCTCGACGTGGCTGCACAGCTCCAATCCGAATAGCGCCCGCCACAGCGCGATATCGGCTTCCGGGGTCACCGCGCGCATGTTCTCGACCACCGCGACCATCCCGTGTTCGCGCCGGTGATAGCGGTACAGCGCATACCCGTCCGGGTGCAGGAATGCGAAAAGGTCGGTGCCGCCGTTGCGGAACGCCGGCGGATCGTCGAGCTCCATTCGCCAGCGGGCCTCGGGACGTGCCTGCGCACCGGGCACCAGCCGCCGCCACCGGTCGTAGATCGCGCGCATCGGCGCGCCCGCGTCGGCCAGGGTGCTGAGCACCACGCCGCCCGGATCGGGTGTGGATGGCAGGAACTCGACGAAGCGCCGATCGATCGAGACCGCGTT
Organism: Nocardia sp. CA-120079; assembly: GCF_050955745.1. Classification (NCBI taxonomy): domain Bacteria; kingdom Bacillati; phylum Actinomycetota; class Actinomycetes; order Mycobacteriales; family Nocardiaceae; genus Nocardia; species Nocardia sp. CA-120079. Next base: position 8,938,917 of record NZ_CP192088.1, on the reverse strand, counting down.
CTCCCGAATCGACGGTCCGTACCCGAACCGACCGTAGATGGCGCCCTGACTCGCGGTGAAGATGGTCAATGCGAGCCCGTCCGCCTCGGTGCGTCGATGCTGCTCGGTGTAGATGGCCCGCAGAATCCCGCGCCGTCGGTGCGTCGGCGAGACTCCGACGCCGGCGATTCCGCAGGCCTCGACGGTGCGTTCGCCGGGCACCGTCAGCGTCATCCGAGTCGACCTGGCATGTCCGACGACGCGACCGTCATCGATGGCGAGGATCGCCTCCTCGGTCGGCCAGAGTTGCGCCCGCAATCGCGCATGCGCCGGATCACCGCGCATCCCGAACGAGGTGTCGCCGAGCAACTGAATGGCCGCCACGTCATCCTCGGTGGCCGACCGAATGGTGATGCCGGGTATCAGCGTCATCCCTCGACGATCGCACGCTCCCCGACCCGCCCGCACCCGAATTACCGCCACTTCGTACGGATCGACGCTCGCACGGTACGGACCGCAGGTGTCCGGTCCGTACAGCCGATCGACGACGTTGACCTGTGTTCTTGCCGATGTGTACGCCGACCGGCGTTGCCGACCGAGAACCGTCACCGGTGTCGGCCGATGATGGATCCGATTGTGGCCGGGCGGGGTCGGCGCGGCAGGATGATGTCGTGGCTGATGTGATCGATATCGACGATCCCGCTGATCCGCGAGTCGATGACTTTCGCGATCTGAAGTCGGCGGATCGGCGGCCGGATCTGCCTGGGCGCAAGGGGTTGGTGATCGCGGAGGGGGTGGTGGTCGTCCAGCGGATGTTGGACTCGCGGTTTCGGCCGAGTGCGCTGCTCGGGGTGGAGAAGCGGCGGGTGGAACTCGCGCAGGATCTGGCGCGGATCGATGTGCCGTATTACCGGGCGAGTGCCGAGGTGATGGCGGAGGTGGTCGGGTTCCATCTCAATCGCGGAGTGCTCGCGGTGGCGCGCAGGCCCGCGGAGTTGACCGTGGACGACGTCATCGAGCGGGCCCGCACCGTCGCGGTGTTGGAGGGCGTGAATGATCACGAGAATCTCGGCTCGATGTTCCGTAATGCCGCTGGACTCGGCGTCGAGGCGATTCTGTTCGGCGATCGGTGCGCCGATCCGCTGTATCGGCGTGCGGTGCGGGTGTCGATGGGGCATGTGCTGCGGGTGCCGTTCGCGCAACTGCCGAAGTGGCCGGAGGGGCTGGATGTGTTGCGGAGCAACGGATTCCAGATCATCGCGCTCACCCCGAACCCGGCTGCGGTGAATTTGGCGACGGCGATGACAGGGGAGCGGGTGGCGCTGCTGCTCGGCGCGGAGGGACCCGGATTGACCGAGGAAGCCATGCGGGCCACCGACATTCGAGCCCGCATCCCGATGTCACCCGGCACCGATTCGCTCAATGTGGCGACCGCGGCCGCCATGGCGTTCTATGAACGGGTGAGGACGTCGTGAGTTACTTCCCGAACGGGGCGTACCGGCCATACCAGCCGTACCAGGATCCGACCCCGTGGGCCGCCGGGCTCACCGTCGCGACCATGGTCGCACTGCTGACGGCCGTCGCGGTGTACGCATTCGGCTCGGCCTTGGCGGAGGTCCATCCGCTGCTGGCGATCCTGGTCAACCTGGTGGCGGTCGGTGGCGCCGCACCCACTGCCTGGCGCTGGCGCCTGGCACCGGTGACCCGGTGGGTCATCGGTGGCGGCACCGCCGGTGTGTTGCTCGGCTGGCTGGTCCTGATCATCGGCGGCCTGTCGAGTTAGCAGCCCCTTACGAGACGCGGTCCTTGCCGCGCAGCCAGTCGAGCAGACCTCGTCTCGGTTTCGTGTCGCCGTTGTGCTGCTCCAGCGGGATCAGGTCGGCGGGGTCGGGGGCCTGGCCCTTCGGGTAGAGGGTGAATCCGCAGACCGCGATATCGCCTGGCACCAGTGCGCCTTCGGGGGCTGGGGCGCGGTAGTGGAAGCCGAGCCATTCGTTATTGGCGGCGTCGGCGAAATCGGGTGGGTCGAAGGGGAGGGTTTGCGGGTCGGGCAGTTCCCCGGCCTGCCACCGCACGGGATGATCACCGGCCCAATACGAACGCTCCCACACCAGCGGGAGGCCCTCGTCCTCCAGGATGTTCACCCGCGTCGAGCTGAACGAGCGCCGGAATTCGCCACGCTCCCAATGCGCGAACGCGCCCCAGCCGCGATGCGCGTCGAACGAGATCAGATAGGTGTGCTCCGAGGCGAGCGGGCGAACCAGCAACTCCGCCAGCGCCGTCGGATGCGCACGTGCGGCCTGTGCCGAGCACACCACCGTGACCCCGGGATAGCAGCCGATGTACACCTCGTCGGCATCGGGTCCGGCGCAACCGGCCAGCGTGCCGACCATGATCGGCCTGACATCACGGTCCGTGTGCAACTGTTTCGCCAGCGCGAGCGCCGCTTCGGGGTCCGGATCGTGGTTCGCGCGGAGTACCGCCAACGGATCCTGTGCGTCGACGTACCAGAGAGACGAAGCCTTGGACAGCATTTCCGGCACCTCCCGATGGTTGCACCAAACAGCTCCGCAAACTTTGAGCAACCCACGGCGTCCTCTAGCAACTCCCGCTACCGTGAACCGCCCGACGTCGACTCATCAAGTCGACAACACACCGAAAAATCTACCCGTACTCCGGCCCCGACATCGGCCCTTCCGCATTCGAACACGCCAGCAGCCCCCAGAATTCACAGTAGACAGCGCCCGGAATCAAGATCAGGTGGACTCCAGGGCGACATCGCCCCGAGAAGCCCCCGCCACCATGTCCACCTGATCTTGGTCGGGGCGGGCGCCCACGGCTGGCTCCGAACCTGAAGTGGCCGAGACTGTGGGAATCCATCGCTTTCGGAGCGCCGATCCCTGCGCTCCGAGATTCAGCTCGAAACCGCGGCGCAGGAACGAAACTCAGTGGCCCGAGCTACGCACCCCGAGCAACACGTCCTCCCAGGACGGCATCGGCGCCTTCCCCCGCTTGTTCCGAGCTGCCTTCGCAGGCGCCTTCTTCGGCGCTTCCTCGGTAGCAGCGGGCTTGGGGGCAGGCTTCGACGCCTTGGCCGGGGCGGCAGCGGCGGGCGCAGCCGGGGTGCCCGCACCGGCCGGAGCACCACCGGCCGCCGGAGCCGTATTCGTCCCAGCGGTGACCGAAGCGGAACCGCTCGCGGCCGGAATGGCATTCGTGCTCGCGGCGGGTGGAATCGCGGCTGCCGCGCCACCCGCGCTGACCGGCGTACTGCTACCGCCGGCCGCGACGGAACGCTGCTCGTAGTACTCGTCCAACGTCGGCTGGGTCCGGGCCGCCGGACGCGCCGGTGCCGCCGCGGCCTCGCGCGCCGGACGTGCCTCGGCCGGACGAGGTTCCACCGGCCGGGTCTCAACCGGCGGTTCGGGCGCCGCCGGCGCCTCGATCTCCGCCTGCGGCGGCAGGATGGTGGCGAGTCCGCGTAGGGCACGGCCGAAGTCGGGATCGATCAGATCCGAGGCCGGATCGTCGAGCGGGGAAACCGAGCCGCCGTGCGCGTCGGGCTGGTAGCGCCAATGCGCGGCGATCTCGGAACGGCCGTTCTGCCACTGCAATTGCGCGACCCAGAAGCCCTTTTCGTCCTTCCAGGCATCCCACTCGGCATTCTCGAGTGTGTGCCCGCGCTCGGTGAACGCGGCGGTGACGATATCGATGAGGATTTCCACGGCCGGACCGTCGGCGCGCACCGGATGCGCCTTCTGCGCGAGTTCGGCGGCGCGGGCCCGCTCCAGCAGCACCGGATAGGCGAACCGCTCCACGCGACTCAGCGGCATACCGGATTCTTCGGTGACCTGTTCAACGGATGCCCCGGCACGGATACGAGCTTGAATATCGCGGGGACGCATAGTTGCTTCCATCTCGATCTCAATCTGGCCGAATCGGGCAAGGTCTCCGCGTGCCGCGGCTCGAAGCTTGTCGTCGGCGGGCAGCCGGTACTTGGTGCCGGTCTCGGTGTCGATGCACACGATGTGCGTGGAGTCGGGCGTCACCCCGATCACTCGAAGTTCACGCACCGTTACCTCCTTATCGCGTCGGCTCGCGACACCGCCCACTTTCCGAAACAGTAGTGCACTACTGATGATCTCGAGGCAAGACACGCTGGGCGGAAATCTGCGAAAGACCCTCCGCGCCCCGCTAATCTGCTCTATTCAACTCGCTGCGCTACAAGTTACAGCGTGTCGAAAGTGGGCGTGTCGCAATGACCGAGCTCGATTTACCCCAGCTTTTCGACGACCCAGTCGATGCTACGCGTCAGCTGCGAAACATCCTCGGGGTCGATGGCGGGGAACATGCCGACGCGCAGCTGGTTGCGGCCGAGCTTGCGGTAGGGCTCGGTGTCCACGATTCCGTTGGCGCGCAGCACCTTGGCGACGGCGGCCGCATCGACCGATTCGGCGAAGTCGATGGTGCCGACGACCTGTGAGCGGTGCGCCGGATCCGCGACGTACGGGGTGGCGAAGGAGCTCGACTCGGCCCAGGAGTACAGCCGCGACGACGAATCCAGCGTCCGCTTGACCGCCCAGTCCAGTCCGCCGTTGCCGTTGATCCACTCGATCTGGTCGGCGAACAGCAGCAGGGTGCCGAGTGCGGGGGTGTTGTAGGTCTGATCCTTGGTGCTGTTGTCGATCGCGATCGGCAGCGAAAGGAATTCCGGGGTCCAGCGACCCGAAGCCTTGATCTCCTCGACCCGGGCCAGCGCGGCCGGGCTCATCAGCGCGACCCACAGGCCGCCGTCGGAGGCGAAGCACTTCTGCGGTGCGAAGTAGTAGACATCGGCATCGGTGATGTTGACCGGCAGACCGCCCGCACCGGAGGTGGCGTCGATGGCGATCAGCGCGTTCTCCGAACCCGCCGGACGCTGCACCGGGATCGAAACACCGGTGGAGGTTTCGTTGTGTGCCCAGCCGATGAGGTCGGCCGACGGGTCCGAAACCGGCTCGGGCGCACTGCCCGGCTCCGCCGAGACCACGATCGGATCGCCGATGAACGGGTTGCCCTTGGCCACCGCGGCGAACTTCGAGCTGAACTCACCGTTGGTCAGGTGCAGCGAGCGCTCACGGATCAGACCGAAGGCGGCGGCATCCCAGAACGCCGTGGTGCCACCGTTGCCCAGCACCACCTCGTAGCCGTCGGGCAGCGCGAAGAGCTCGCGCAGGCCGCTGCGCACGCGTGCGACCACATCCTTGACCGGCTTCTGCCGGTGACTGGTTCCGAACACCGAGGCGCCGACGGATACCAGAGACTGCAACTGCTCCGGGCGCACCTTGGAGGGGCCACAGCCGAACCGTCCGTCGGCGGGCTTGAGATCGTCGGGAATGATCGGGAACTCAGCGGTCATGGCCATCAGGGTAGACGGTGGTAATGCTGTGACTCTGACCACACTCCGGCTAACGTTATCGCCCATGAACCTTGCGTCGGCTAACACGGGGTGGCGAGAGCGCAGCAGGGGGCCGCGGAACTTCGGATTGCGCACGGGCGCGCTATCGGATGCGCAGCGGCGCGAGTTGCTCATGCACGGCGCGATCGGCTCGGCGACCATCCTCGGTGTGCGGCCGCAGCGCAGTGAACCCGGACACGTTTTCTGGATTCGAGTGCAGGCCGAAGGCGCGCTGCCATACGAAACCCGGGTGCGGCAGCGGATGCGCGAGGACGACCTGGAGTGGATGCAGCCCGGTGACGTGGTCGGCTGCCGGGTCGATCCGGGCGATCGCGACCGACTGGTGCTCTATGTGCCCGATATCGCCGAGACCGGCCGGGCGAGCATTTCGAAGATCCTCTCCGACGGCCGCCGCGCCGATGCCACTGTGCTTGCCGCCGCGCCGGTCGCCGCCGACTACGCCGGTCGCGACGACCCGGTGCTGCGCCTGGACCTCGAACTGCGCGCTTGGGACGAGGCGAAACCGTGGCGCGTGCGCCTGATCCAACCGGTACCGCTGGCCGCGATCGGCCTCGTCGATCTGGGCCAACATCTGGAGGTCGCCTTCTTCACCGTCGACCGCGGCGAATCCGTCGCGGTCGACTGGCTTGCCTCCCTCGATGAGGATTAGGCGGCGGCTCGGTATTCGAGCCGCCGTTTCGCTAACTCTTGGCTTTCACCCGCGCCAGCGCATGTCCGGTCAGGGCGATGAGCGCGGTCTTGGCCGATTCCCGGTCCCTGGCGTCGATCATCATCACCGGAACATCGGCGGATAGCGAGAGGGCATCGCGGATGGCCTCCTCGGGAAACTTGGGGGCGCCTTCGAATTCGTTGACCGCGACCAGGAACGGCAGTCCGAGTTCTTCGAAATAGTCGACCGCGGCGAAACTTTCGTCCACTCGACGGGTGTCGACCAGCAGGATCGCGCCGATCGCGCCGAGGCTGAGGTCGTCCCACATGAACCAGAACCGGTGCTGTCCGGGCGTGCCGAACAGGTACAGCACCAGATCGTCGGACAGGGTGATCCGACCGAAATCCATGGCGACCGTGGTGGTCGTCTTGTCCGGGACCGCCGAGGTGTCGTCGATTTCGGAGCTCAGATCGGTCATCAGCGCTTCGGTTTTCAGCGGAACGATATCCGAAACCGCGCCGACCAGCGTAGTTTTGCCGACCCCCATTTCGCCGGCTATCACGATTTTCGCCGAGACCGCGCGGGATGTGGTCTCGGGTGGTGCTTGTTCAGGTGCGGTCATCGAACATCCTCGGCTGCAAGGGGTTTCAACTTACCAGTGGCTCTTCCGTCACGTACCCCCCGCTGATACCGGTTCAATCCTGAGCGGATCGTTTCCGGGTCGCGGCGTGTGCTCGCCGCAGATTCCGTTGCCGCCGACCCCGATTCGGCCCCACCCGGCACCAACTGATTCCCTGGATCTCGTTTCGGTAGCCCGGACGTTGTCCTTTCCGTGATTGTCGGATCCGCTGCCCGCTCTGCCGCAGACCAGCCTTCATCCGCCGCCGAATGCCAATTCGTCAAAACCGGTAGCTCCCCCGTAGTCGGATCCGCCAACCACGCCGACATCATGCCGGCGAAAATCGGCGTTGCCGCTTCCCCCTCGATGGGTTGCGTCGATCCATTCGAAGCAGACCCGTTCGAAGCGGATTCGGCTGTCTCCGCCGAATCCCCCTCTTCGGATTGGAAGAACGAGGTCGTCTTCGCCACCCGCTCCTGCGGCCCGGTCGGGGGACCCGAATCGGCCACGCTAGCCGACCGCGGTGGCGCGCCGGCCGCCGCGGTGGTGCTCGACGGCTTCGTAGCCGCCCCACCCGCTTTGCGCCGACCTTTGCGGTTGACTCCCGGAACCCGTTTCGGCAGACCATAACTGGTGATCACCGGCGCTGCCGCGGGCGCATCCGCCGCAGGTTCGGCCGGCTTGGGTGCGGCCGACGGCGGCGCACCGATCCGACGTGCCGGGGGTTCGGTCTTGGCAACAGGTGTGACCGCCTTGGCCGCGGGTTCGGCAACACCCGCGCCCGCCTCGGCGGTCGCCTTGGTGCCGAGCGTGTCCCGATGCACCGGAATGACCGGCTTCAGCGTCGACGGATCCTCCGCATCCTGCGACGGCACCTCGATCAGCGCGGGCGGAATGTGCAGGCTCGCGGTGATTCCCGGACTGAGCGCGCGATCGTGGGTCCGGCGCAGTCGAACCGTGATGCCATGCCGCTCGGCGAGTTTGCCGACCACGAACATGCCCATCTGCCGGGTCGTCGCGACGGTGACCACCGTCGGCGTCGCCAACCGCTCGTTGATCTCGTTCAGTTCGCTCGCCGTGATGCCGATGCCCTCGTCGATGACCTCGATGAGCAGGCCGCCCTCAGAGGTCCGGCTGTAGGCGAAGGTGACATCGCTGTCGGGCGGTGAGGCCCGCAGCGCGTTCTCCAGCATCTCCGCGATCAGATGCACCACATCGGTGGCCGCGATGCCCGCGACCCAACCGTCCGGTGTGGCACCGGATTTGACCCGCTGATAGTCCTCGACCTCGGAGACCGCGGCGCGCAGAATATCGCGCACCTCGACCGGTCCGGACCGATCGTGGCGCGACCGCGTTCCGGCCAGCACCAGCAGATTCGCGCTGTTGCGCCGCATGCGCGCGGCCAGGTGGTCGAGCCGGAAGAGCTGGCCGAGCCGATCAGGGTCCTTCTCCTCGAATTCGAGCGCCTCGATCATGCTGAGCTGGCGATCCACCAGCGTCTGGCTGCGCCGCGCCATGGTCTCGAACATGTCGTTGACCTGATCGCGCAGCAGTTGCTGCTGTGCGGCGAGTTTGAGTGCCTGGGTGTGCAAACCGTCGACGGTGCGGGCGATTTCGCCGATCTCCTCACCGGTGTGCACCGGCACCGGTTTCACCTCGATGTCCTCGAGCTGGGCGCCGCGCATGATCCGTTCGACCTCGCTCGGGAGGTCGATCTCGGCGAGTTCGCTGGCACCGGCCCGCAGCCTGCGTAGCGGCTGTAGCAGTGAGTGGGCGACCCATAGCGCGAGTGCGAGCGCCGCGACCACGGTCCCGAGCACCACCAGCGAGGCCTGCACGGCCGCGGATCGGGCCTCGGCGACCTTGTCGTCGACATCGTGGATGACGCCCTGCACGATCTGGCGCGTCAATCCGGTGAAGACATCGCGGGATTCGATGGCCAGCCGCCGCAATTCGACCAAGTCGACGACGTGCGTGTGCATCGCGGACTCGATCATGTCCTTGAGCACGGCATTATTTGGCCGCACCACCCGGTCGAGGTCGGGCTTCGCCGAGGGCATTACCCGCTCGATAGCATCGCCCATGGCCAGGATGCGTCCCTGCGCGGTGTGAAAACTCTCGGCCTGAGACGGCTGTTGGACGGCCGACATGGCTGCCATCAGCCAGTTGAAGCCCTCGACCTTGCCGGCCAGCACATCGGAGATTTGCGCCTTGGCGGCCACGACCGAGCCGACACCGATCGGGGTGAGCAGTTTGTCCACGGTGCCGATGGCATCGGCGACAATCGCGTTGTTGAGCTCGATGGCCTTCACCGGATCGCCGCCGCCCTTACCGCCCGAGCGGATGACCTCGCTGGTCGCGGTCATCTGCTTCAGCGCCCTGGCGACCGTCGCATCGATGCCCTTGCGTCCCGCACGAACCGTCGCTTCGGTAATAGCCGTTGACAATTCGACCAGGTCCTGGTCGGTGGTGGTGCCGTAGACCTGCCCGCCTGCGACGGTCGAGGCCGCCGATTCGAGTGCGGTGATCACCGGAATATCGGAGATGCGATCGGCCGCACTGTCGTATTCGGAGTAATCGCGGAAGAAGACCGTCAGGCGCAGACCGCCGAGCAGAATGGCCGCGGCCAGCGGAAGTGCAACGGCCGCGCCGACTTTCCAGCGGACTCGCCATTGCTCGAGATTCCGCCATCGAGTGTGCGCGAAGATTCCCTGCGCCACCCTACATACCGCCTTCCGCTCGGATCGGGCCGATCCGGTCACCTCGCGCTGGCGAAATGCCCGGTGCACGGCCGCAATCCGTCTCACCTTTGTTTTTTCGAGCGACCGGCAGGCGGTCGGCTGACATCGGGACACCGGTCAGCATCGGTACCATACTGGCTTGCCGCCGGGGTTTCGCGTTATTGGCGCGATCCCGGGGGCGTGCACTCCATACCGTAATAATTGCACCCCGCGGCTCACCGGCACGATGGCGTGCCGAGCCCGGCTACGGGTGGCAACGGTGCTCAGAGATGGACAAAGGTGAACCCCGCCGATCGCAGCGCGGGCAGCGCCGCCGTCATGCCTGCGGCCGTTCCGGAATTCGGCCGGTGCATATGCGCCAGCGAGATGGCACCGGGTGCGGCGGCTTTCATCGCATTCTGCACCTGCGTCGCGCTCGCGGTGGCGCCGTAGTCGGCATTGATGCTGAAACCGACCGGCCGCTCACCTAATTCGTTGACGATCGCGACCGCGACATCGTCATAGTGCGCGGTACCCGCGCGGAAGAACCGCGGCGGTTTGCCGAGCAGGGTAGTGAGCCGTTGGTGATTGGCCCAGACCTCGTCGGCGGCCTCCTGCGGCGAGCCGGTGCCCGGGATTTCGTAGGCGGCCCGGCCGGTCACCGACAGCGGCTTGTGCGCCACACCGTGATTAGCCAGCTCGAACAGCGGATTGGCGGCCAATTGCGCGGCGCGACCGGGATTCGCGTCGATCCAGCGTTTATTCAGGAAGAGCGTGGCCGGAATCTGCTGGGAGATGAGCAGATTCAGCAATGTCTCATCGATATCGTTATTTCCGGGCCCGCCGCACGCGTCGAAGGTGACCGCCATCTGTTTGCCGGCCGCCGCGAAAGTGCTTGTGATGCCGTCCATCTCCATGCCCCACCGCGTCGGTTGGGCACCCGCGTGCCGGGCTGCCACCGCCGCGGGGGAGTTGGCCGCGGGGGCCTGCGGCAACGGGGATCTCGGAATGGCCTGCACGTCAACGGCGTTCGCGGCGGTGGTCGTTCTCGATTGCGCGGTGGTCGTTCTGTCCTTGTCGGTACTGCAACCAGCGACGAAAGCCGCAGCCGCGGCACCGAATCCGATCAGCCGCCGCCGCGACACGTTCCTATCCAGCATTCCCCGTTAACTCTCTCTCACAGCGTCCCCCGAGATGCTACGCGGAATGTCGGCAGCGAGATTCCTCGCTCACCCAGCCCCGACGGAGCGAGTCTTACGAGCGACGTCTCGCGGCCGAGCGGCCGAAGCGCCCGCGCTATAGGCGCAGGACTCGACTGTCCGGTGCGTGTGCATCAAGTGCCGAACGATCGGCTATCCGCGACCCCGACGGAGCGAGTCTTACGAGCGACCCGTTCGCGACCCGTCTCGCGTCCGAGTCGTCGAAGCGCATGCGCCGTAGGCGCGAGTCTCGACTGTCTGGTGCGTGTGCATCAAGTGCCGAACGATCGGCTATCCGCGACCCCGACGGAGCGAGTCTTACGAGCGACCCGTTCGCGGCCCGTCTCGCGTCCGAGTCGTCGAAGCGCATGCGCCGTAGGCGCGAGTCTCGACGGCTCGGACGCGAGACACCAGGGGGCCGCGAACACGCCGCGGCCACGCGGCCAACAACACAGCTACACGTGCGCGATGGCGGACCAGCCTGCGACGTCCTGCGGCTGGCGTGGGCCGGGGCCGGTGTAGATGGCGGCCGGGCGGACCAGCTTGCCCAGCTGCTTCTGCTCCAGGATGTGGGCACACCAACCGGCGGTGCGGCCACAGGTGAACATCGCAGGCATCATGTGCGCGGGGACCTCGGCGAAGTCCAGGATGACCGCCGCCCAGAATTCCACATTGGTCTCGATGGCACGGTCCGGACGACGCTCGCGCAGTTCGGCGAGCGCGGCCTGCTCCAGCGCGGCGGCGACCTCGAAACGCGGGGCGTTCAGGCGCTGCGCGGTGGCGCGCAGTACCCGGGCACGCGGATCCTCGGCCCGGTAGACCCGGTGGCCGAAGCCCATCAGCTTTTCCTTGCGGTCCAGGATGCCCTTGACCAAAGCGCGTGCGTCACCGGACTTCTCGACGGCCTCGATCATCGGCAGCACACGCGCGGGTGCGCCGCCGTGCAGCGGACCCGACATCGCGCCGATCGCACCGGACAGCGCCGCGGCGACATCGGCGCCGGTCGAGGCGATGACTCGCGCGGTGAAGGTGGAGGCGTTCATGCCGTGCTCGGCTGCCGAAACCCAGTAGGCGTCGATGGCTTCGGTATGCCGCGGATCCGGGTCGCCCTTCCAGCGGGTCATGAACCGCTCGGTCACCGTGGTGCATTCGTCGATCTTCTTCTGCGGTACCGCGGGCTGGTAAATGCCGCGCGCGGACTGCGCGACATAGGACAGCGCCATCACCGAGGCGCGCGCCAGATTCTCCCGCGCGGTCTCGTCATCGATATCCAGCAGTGGCTGGTAGCCCCAGATCGGGGCGAGCATGGCCAGTCCGGCCTGCACGTCGACGCGCACGTCACCGGTGTGCACCGGCAGCGGGAACGGCTCCGCGGGCGGCAGGCCGCGGCCGAATGCACCGTCCACCAGCAGTGCCCACACATCGCCGAAGGTCACTCGCGACCCGACCAGGTCCTGGATGTCGACGCCGCGGTAGCGCAGCGCGCCGCCGTCCTTATCGGGTTCGGCAATATCGGTGGTAAATGCCACCACGCCTTCCAGGCCGCTGACGAAATCAGGGGGTACGGCGGTCTGCCCACTGGGCACCGCATGGCTGGTAGTCATTCTGTGACTCTCCTTGCACTTCGGTTCGTTCCTTGGCGACTGCTTGCAGGTCGCTGGAAAAGGCCTGTTCTCGTCGATGAGGGGTGTGGCTCGCCGAGCACATGCCGATCAACAAAACCTTAGCTCCCTGCTACCGCGGAGTAACGTCTGGCCCATGCGTGACCTGGACAATTCATCTCTCGGTCAGGAAATGGCCGCAAATGATCGGGTTCTTTTCCCGGCGACCGATTTGGCCGCCATGCGAGTCGACTACGGCGGCATGCCATTCGGCAGCGGCGAGGACACCGATCTGGACGAAACCTGGCTGGCAGGCGGCTGGGAGCCGCTGCTGCGGCACTGGATCGAACAGGCCACCGCGGTCGGCATTCCCGAGCCCAATGCCATGGTGGTCGCCACCGTCGCACTCACCGATGTCGGGCCGCGTCCGGTCGCCCGGACGGTGCTGTGTAAAGGCCTCTCACCGGAAGGTGTGACTTTTTACACGAATTACGACTCGGCCAAGGGCAACCAGCTGGCGGGCGTCCCATTCGCGGCCGCGACCTTCGTCTGGCCCGCGCTGGGCCGACAGGTTCACGTGCGTGGGCCGGTCGAGTTGGTCTCCGCCGAGACGACCGCGGTCTACTGGCGCTCCCGGCCACGCGATTCTCAGTTGGGCGCCTGGGCTTCGCGCCAGTCCCGGCCGATCGCCTCACGCGCCGAACTCGATCGCACCCTGGCCGAGACCACCGCACGCTTCGCCGATGTGGACGAGATCCCGGTGCCGCCGCACTGGGGCGGCTACCTGATCCGACCCGACGAGGTGGAGTTCTGGCAGGGTCGCCGGGGTCGGCTGCACAACCGGATCCGGGTGCGGATCAGCGGCGATGTCATGACGGTCGACCGACTACAACCTTAGAAATCGTGGCGACCCCAACCTTGTTGGCCTACTGACCGACTCATTACGCTGCGGTCGGTGAAACTGCTCGCCGACACCACCCCGCTGCGCTATCCCGATTTCCGACGGTTGTGGACCAGCAACATCGTCACCGTCATCGGTTCGCAGTTGGCCGTGGTGGCCGTCCCGCAGCAGATATTCGAGATCACCGGCAGCTCTGGCTATGTCGGCCTGGCCGGTCTGTTCGGCCTGGTCCCACTGATCGTGTTCGGTCTGTGGGGCGGTGCGCTGGCCGATGTGATGGACCGGCGCAAGCTCATGCTCATCACCAACTGCGGCACCGGTTCGACCGCACTCGCCTTCTGGGTGCAGGCCGCGGCCGGATTCGACAACGTCTGGATCGTGCTCGGACTTTTCGCCGTGCAGCAGGCGCTCTTCGCCGTTAATCAGCCGACCCGCAGTGCCGCCATCCCGCGGTTGCTGCCCACCGAACATCTGGCCGCGGCCAGCGCGCTCAGCATGACCGTGCAGCAGACCGGCGCCATTGCCGGGCCGGTGCTCGCGGGTGTGCTGATTCCCGTCGTCGGTCTGTCCACCCTGTATCTGATCGACGCGATCGCACTGCTCGCCACCATCTGGGCGGTGTGGCGGCTGCCCGCCATCCCACCGACCGGAACCGCGCGCAAGGCCGGAATCCGTACCGTCCTGGACGGTTTCGCCTATCTGGCGACGCAGCGCATCCTGCTCGCCTCCTTCGTGGTCGACGTGATCGCCATGGTGTTCGGCATGCCGCGCGCGCTATATCCGCAGATCGCGCACGAGACCTTCGGCGATCCAGCCGGCGGCGGCGTCGCGCTCGGCTTGCTGTTCGCTTCCATCTCGGTCGGCGCGGTGCTCGGCGGAGTGTTCTCCGGCTGGATCTCGCACGTGCGCCGCCAGGGCCTCGCGGTGGTGGTCTGCATCGTGCTCTGGGGGGTGGCCATGGTCGGCTTCGGCATCGCCGTCGGCTGGACCGGTCACGGCCTCGGCATCGGGCCGGGACTGTGGATCGCGTTGGCGTGCTCGGCCTTCGGCGGCGCGGTCGATATGGTTTCGGCCGCGCTGCGCATCGCCATGTTGCAGGCGGTCACCACCGACGAGATGCGCGGCCGCCTGCAAGGCGTGTTCATCGTGATCGTCGCGGGTGGTCCGCGCATCGGTGATGTTGCCCACGGTTTTGCCGCAGCGGCCCTGGGTACCGCGGTCGCCGCGGCGGGTGGCGGCGTGCTGGTCGTTATCGGGGTGTCGCTGGCTGCGCTCGTGTTCCCGGCCTTCGTGCGCTATCGCGTCGCCAGGTCGCACTCGGTGCCGGTGTCCGACAGCGCGACAAACCTCACCTGACGCGAAGTTGTTTGTGAGGTCGACCGGTGGGCACCCTCGTTCTCGGGCCGTGCGAGCAGCGACTAGCGTCTAGGTGAGTGCACCGCCGTGCCGACCGCACCCCGATGCCGACGGTCCTAGCCTGAGAGGGATCCTTCCGTGCCCGAAAAAGACCACATCAACGACGCCAAGCCGATTTTGAGCTACCCCGGCGGCGAATATGCCATGACGATCGCCGAAGCCAAAGAAGGCAATGATGGCGTCGACCTCGGCAAAATGCTGGCCAGCACCGGGTATGTGACCTACGACCCCGGATTCATGAACACCGCGCCGACCAAGTCGGCGATCACCTACATCGACGGCGAAGCGGGCATCCTGCGCTACCGCGGCTACCCGATCGACCAGCTCGCGGAGTCCTCGAACTTCATCGAGGTCAGCTACCTGCTGATCTACGGCGAGCTGCCGACCCAGGCGCAGCTGGACGAGTTCACCGACCGGATCCGCCGCCACACCCTGCTGCACGAGGACCTCAAGCGGTTCTTCGACGGCTTCCCGCGCAACGCGCACCCGATGCCGGTGCTGTCCTCCGCGGTGAACGCGCTTTCGGCGTACTACCAGGACTCACTGGACCCGAAGGATCCCGAGCAGGTCGAGCTGTCGACTATCCGACTACTGGCGAAGCTGCCTACCATCGCGGCCTACTCGTACAAGAAGTCGGTCGGCCAGCCCTTCCTCTACCCGGACAACTCGCTGAGCCTGGTGGAGAACTTCCTGCGGATGACCTTCGGCTTCCCGGCCGAACCCTACGAGGTCGATCCCGAGATCGCCGCCGCACTCGACATGCTGCTGATCCTGCACGCCGACCACGAGCAGAACTGCTCCACCTCGACCGTGCGCCTCGTCGGCTCCTCCGACGCCAACCTGTTCACCTCCGTCTCCGGTGGTATCAACGCGCTGTGGGGCCCGCTGCACGGCGGCGCCAACCAGGCCGTGCTGGAGATGCTGGACGGCATCAAGGCCGAGGGCGGCAACGTCAAGGACTTCATCCGCAAGGTCAAGAACAAGGAAGACGGCGTGAAGCTCATGGGCTTCGGGCACCGCGTCTACCGCAACTACGACCCGCGCGCCTCGATCGCCAAGAAGCATGCCGACGCGATCCTGTCCAAGCTCGGCGGCGACGACGAATTGTTCGATATCGCAAAGTCTCTGGAAGAGGCCGCGCTCACCGACGAGTACTTCATCTCGCGCCAGCTGTACCCGAACGTCGACTTCTACACCGGTGTCATCTACAAGGCCATGGGCTTCCCGACCCGGATGTTCACCGTGCTGTTCGCGATGGGCCGACTGCCGGGCTGGATCGCGCACTGGCGGGAAATGCACAGCGAGCCTTTGAAGATCGGCCGTCCGCGCCAGATCTACACCGGTTACGGTCACCGCGATTACCACGAAATCAACGGCCGCTAATTTCAACCGAATCCATCATCACCTATCAGAGGGGATAGCCGAATGACCAAGCCGGAGATCGAATTCCAGGCGGGCCCAGCGCCCACCGAGCTGGTTATCAAGGACATCGTCGAGGGCGAGGGCGCCGAGGCCGTGCCCGGCGGTGTCGTCGAGGTGCACTATGTCGGCGTGGAATTCGAATCCGGCGAGGAGTTCGACTCCTCCTGGAACCGTGGCGAAGCCATCAGCTTCCCGCTGCGCGGCCTGATCCAGGGCTGGCAGGACGGCATCCCGGGCATGAAAGTCGGCGGCCGCCGCCAACTGACCATTCCGCCGCATCTCGCCTACGGCCCCGCCGGTTCCGGCCACAAGCTTTCCGGCAAGACCCTGGTCTTCGTGATCGACCTGCTCAACGCCAACTGAGCTGAAAACCCAACTGCGGCCTGTGCTCTCGTAGAGCACGGGCCGCAGTCGTCTCACGAGGGCTCGACGGCAGGGTCTGCGGCAGGTGCTGGGAGAGGTTGCCGGTGGTCAGATGCAGTGTGGCCCGCACAAAGCCGAGTACCACGCCGACAGCGACCGGACCGGTCGGAAAGTAGGTCCAGGTCGAGTTGCTGGGCCCACGCCGAGTGCGCCGCAACCAGCGCATTCTCCTCGTCCGATGCCGAAACCGGTAACGCTCGACCAACTCCTGAAACGCGAAAACCGGTCCGGGAGTGCGGATGACGGCTGCTGCCACCGTCATCCATTCCCGGACCGGTTCGCGGTATCTGTGTCCTACTTCGGCGGTGCGGTGACCTTGACCGGCTTACCCCATGCCGACAGCGTCACCTTGATGGTGCCCGGATCCCGTTTGACCACAGCCTGAACCAGGTTCGGGCCGTTGCCGGGGGATGCGGCGTTGGACGGCAGCGCCGATGCCGAACCCGACGGGGGCGCGACATCCGCGATCCACAGGGTGATCGGGAACGTGCCGGCCGGGTCACCCGACTTGGGCACGATGGGGTCGATGACCGTGGACTCGATGGTTCCGGTCACCTTCACGGTGTCGGTGCCGTCGATCTTCTCGCGGCCCTCCACCTTCGGGTTCTTCACCTGAGCGATGAGGTTGGCCAGACCCTTGTCCTTGTCGAGGATCACGCCTGGGTCGTAGATCTGTTCCGCCGGACCGATTTTGGCGTAGGCGGAGGAGCTGCCGGTCTGCGCGTACATCTCCTTGTCGACGACCAGGAACTTGGCCTGGATGAAGTCGGCCTCGGGCTTGGTACGGACCTTCGCCTCGCCGATCGCCTGACCGGCGCCCTGCGGCTGGTTGGTCACATCGGCCGAGACGCTCTCGACCGGAAGGTTGGTGAGGTTGTCCACCTTCAGATTCAGGTGCACGGCCTGCAGGGTCTGGGTGGTCCTGGCGGACTCCTGCACGATCTGCGCGGCATCGGGCAGCTGACCCGAGGGCGGCGCGGACGAGGTCGTCTTGGAATCGGAGCTGGAGTCGCAGCCTGTCACCAGTGCAGCGAACATCGACGCCGCGACCACGGCGGGCACGAGACCCGGTCGGCGAAGTCGGATTCGGTGCGAGGTGCGTGCTCGCGCTGTCAGATCACTCAATGTTCTGCCCCCAGAAGAGTGCGAGGTCGGTACGACCCGGGTGGTTGACGAGGACAGCTGCTGCTGCCGCCCGGTGTAGTGCAGCATTTCGCCCGCCAGATTAGCCTGTCCCACACGCCAACTCGACCCGGCTGTGGGAAGCCGACTTTGACCGAACCGGGCATGCTGCGAGGGCTGACGTTACCCTTGGTTCGGTCTTCTCGCAGAGATCGGGGGGAATCCGACGCGAAAGTTACCGGGTTAAGGGATTGTTTAGTGAGATGTAAGGCGCTGCAAGCACGATGCTGTCACGAAGGCTCAGGCAGTGTGTGTGACTTTGGGGGGACATCCGGTTCGCCGGATGAAGCGCCCCCGCGCCTGTCCGCGATACACGCCATAACCCCGGGGCCGACAACGGCCACCGAACCGCGGATCAGACACGGAGGAATGCGATGACGAACAGCCAACCGGAAGCGGAGGAGCGGGACTTCCGTAGACCGCCCGGCCCTCCGCCCGGTGGTGGCCCGCAACTCTCGAATGTGTGGGTTTACAACGGAAAAGCCTACGATCTGAGCGACTGGATCTCCAAACATCCCGGCGGCGAGTTCTTCATCGGGCGCACGAAAAATCGTGATATCACCTCCATCATCGGGTCCTATCACCGCGATCCCGAGCGAATCGGACGAATGTTGGAGAGATATGCGTTGGGACGCAACGCATTACCCGAGGACATCCATCCGAAGGCGAACGCACCCGACTTCCTCTTCAAAGAGGGTTTCGACAGTTGGCAGGACACTCCGAAGTACCGGTTCGACAATAAAGACGATCTGCTGCACAAGGTCAAGGCGCGGCTGAAAGAGCCGGAGCTGGCCGCGCGATTGCGGCGCATGGACACGATTTTCAACATCGTGGTCGCCGTGCTGGCCGTCGCGTACTTCGCGGTGCAGGGTCTGCGTCTGTTCGAGCGCAGCTGGATGCCGCTGCCCGTCTTCGTCATCCTGATGGTGCTGCTGCGCAGCTCGCTGGCCGGATTCGGCCACTACGCGATCCACCGCGCGCAAAAGGGCCTCAACAAGATCTATACGAATACCTTCGATTTCAATTACGTCGCACTGGCTTTCGTCACCGCGGACGGACACGCGCTGCTGCACCACCCGCATACCCAGAGTGAAGTCGATATCAAGAAGAACGTCTTCACCATGATGATGCGGGTGCCCCGGTTGTATCGGGTGCCGATTCACACCCTCCACAAATTCGGGCACACGGTGACCGGCATGACCATTCGACTCCTCGATGTCTGCCGCCTCACCCGCAAAGTCGGCATCAAAGATATGTACGGAACCTGGGGTGGTGCGCTGCCGCACTTCATCGGTTCGTTCGGGGTGCGCGCGCTATTGCTCGGCGAGTTGGTGGTCTTCACGCTGGCGGGCGACTTCTGGGCCTGGGCACTGCAATTCGTGGTGACGCTGTGGATCAGTACCTTCCTGGTCGTCGCGAGCCACGATTTCGAGGTGGAGGCCGAGGAACTCCCGGCCGCCGATACCGAGGACTGGGCCGTCAATCAGGTCGAGCAGGCCTACGACTTGAAGGTGATCGGAAATCGTTATATCGACTGCTTTCTCGCGGCCGGTTTGAGCTCGCACCGCGTCCATCACGTACTGCCGTTCCAGCGCAGTGGATTCGCCAATATCGCCACCGAGGACGTATTGCGCGAGGAATCGGCGAAATTCGGCATCGAGTGGCTGCCTGCGAAGAGTTTCTTCACCGACCGTTTCCCGAAACTCTGCCGCACCTACCTCTTGTCGCCGTCGCGCGAAGCCGAGGAACGGAATTGGGGCTTCATCCGCGAGCATTGCTCGCCCGGGGCGCTGAAAACCTGTGCGGTCTACACGGTGCAGGGATTCACCGGAATCGGCACGGTCTGAGCCGATTCCGGAGGTCGACCGATCGAACCGCTGGTCAACGGCGGCGCCGATCACCATTTTTCACAAGAACGGGGAGAATTTCGTGTCAATCACTATCGATGAGGGAACGTCGGCGGCTCGTCAGGGGGACGAGCACGGCCGCGGCCTCGTGCAGCACGGGCTGCCGCCCGCGCCGCCTACCACGGTCGGGGTGATCGAGAGCATCGCGACCGGTGCGCCGAGTCAGCTCGTCGATCAGGCCGGCGCCGCCGATCGGGTGGCCGAGCTGTTCACCGATCCGCAACAGCGGGCACGGATTTCGCGGATCTACCAGAAGACGAAGATCGACAGCCGTCGACTCGTCGTCGATCCGCTCGATCCCGACTTCCTGCAGTTCGGCCGGGAGCGCGGCACGATCCGAGACCGGATGAATCTGTTCTACCGCCACGCGGTGCCGCTGGCCGTCGATGTCGCTGGTCGCGCCCTCGCCGGAATCGAGGACGCGGCGGCGGAGATCGGCTTGCTGGTCTTCGTGACCAGCACCGGTTTCATCGCGCCCGGCGTGGATGTCGCGGTGGTGAAGCAGCTCGGGCTTTCGCCGTCGGTGGGTCGGGTCGTGGTGAACTTCATGGGCTGCGCGGCCGCGATGAACGGCATTCGGACGGCCGTGGATTATGTTCGGGCGCATCCGGATAAGCAGGCGATGGTCGTCTGCATCGAGCTGAGCTCGGTGAACGCCGTCTTCGACGACAACATCAACGATGTGATCATCCACAGCCTGTTCGGCGACGGCTGCGGTGCGGTGGTCATCGGCGCCGGTCAGGTCCAGCAGCCGCTGGCACCGGGCCGAGTGGTGATCCGGGACAGCTTCAGCCGGCTCTTCGACGGAGCCGAGGACGGCATCGTGCTCGGTGTCAATCAGAACGGCATAACCTGCGAGCTGTCGGAGAATCTGCCCCAGTACATCTACACCGGGGTCGATCCCGTGATCACCGAGGTCTTGGCCCGCAATGGATTGCAGAAATCCGACGTCGATCTGTGGGCGATCCACCCGGGTGGGCCGAAGATCATCGAGGAGTCCGTGCATTCGCTAGGTATCGCGCCGGAGCGGGCGGCGCTGAGCTGGGATGTCTTGGCCAGGTTCGGCAATATGTTGAGCGTGTCGCTGATTTTCGTGCTGGAACAAATGATTCGGCAGGAAGCGGCGAAGCCGATCTCGACCGGAGTGGCGTTCTCCTTCGCGCCCGGGGTCACCCTCGAAGGCATGATCTTCGACATCATTCGCCGGTAATCGCACCGGTCTCAGCCAAAATCGCCCGTTGAGGGAGCGCAGTAACCATGCAACTCATCCGATTCCTCATCTCGATCTCCTGGATGCGGATCGCGGCCGTCATTGCCGCGGGCCTCATCTGCGGTGCGGCCAATACCTATCTGGTGACCCTCATCAGGGGTGTGGTGTCGCCGGAACCGCATCCGCACGTCGATATCCAGAGCTTCGGCCTAACGGGCCTGGTCATTCTGGTCAGTGGCGTGGTGTCGCAGGTGCTCTTGATTCGCCTTGCCCAAGAGGCGATTTACCGGCTGCGCGCGGATCTGAGCTCCGGGATCGTCTCGGCGCCGCTCGAGCATCTGGAACGGCTCGGCATGCACCGTCTGATGGCGACGCTGACCGAGGATGTGCGCTCGCTGTCACAGGCAGTGACCGCCATTCCGAGCATCTGCATCGATGTGGCCACCATCGTCGGTTGCTTCGCCTTCCTGCTGGTGGTGTCGGGTCCGCTGTTCGCGGTGACCGTGGCGGGCACATTGCTCGGGATCGCCTGTGTCGAACTGATTCTCAAGCGGGTGCGCAATATCTATCGCGAGGCGCGGGAGAACGAAGACGCGCTGTTGCGGTCGTACCAGGCCGTGACGCTGGGTATCAAAGAATTGAAGCTGCATCGGGAACGCCGCCGCGATTTCATGCAGCGGCATCTGCTCGGTTCGGCCGCGACGCTGCGTGCGCAGAATGTCGATGCGGGATCCAAATTCTCGGTGGCACAGGGATTCGGGCAGGCACTGCAGCTCGGCACCATGGCGCTGATCCTGTTCGTGCTGGTCGCGCCGCTCGACCTGTCGCGCGATGTGATGGTCGGGTACGTCCTGGTGACGACATTCCTAGCAATGCCGATGCAGAACTTCATGCACCGCATCCCGGATCTGCTGCGCGGTGACGTGGCGCTGGCGAAGATCCGCGCGATGAATCTGTCCATGGAGACCATGCACGACGAGCAGCGGTTGCCGTTCACGGACCGTCCCGCCGTCGATTCGGCGCGGCTGGAGCTGACGAATGTCACCTACAGCTACCGGATGGAGCCGCCACCGCCGTTCCCGCCGGGTCCCGGGGGGCCGCCGCCCGGGCCGCGAGGCGGCGCGCATCCGCCCGGTCGGGGTCCACGCCCCGGCGGGCCGCGACCGGATGTCAACGGTCATCGGATCGTCGACCACAGCGGACACGACAACCGGCCGATGCCGCTCGGCCCGCCACCCGAGCAGAGTAACGACGAGTCCGGATTCCGGCTCGGCCCGCTCGATCTGGTCTTCGAACCCGGGCAGATCACCTTCATCGTCGGCGGCAACGGCAGCGGCAAATCCACGCTGGCCAAGCTGATCACGGGACTGTATGTGCCGCAGACCGGTGCGCTGTCGCTCAATGGCGAGCCGATCGATCACGAGAATATCGAGTGGTACCGACAGAACTCCTCGGCGATCTTCACCGACTTCCACCTGTTCGAGGACTACCTGGGCTTCGATCGGCCCGGACTCGACGGTGAGGTGCGCCGCTATCTCGAGGAGTTGCAGATCGCGCACAAGGTGACGGTTAGCGACGGTCGGCTGTCGACCATCGATCTATCGCAGGGGCAACGCAAACGGCTCGCGCTGTTGACCGCGCTGCTCGAGGACCGGCAGATCTATGTCTTCGACGAGTGGGCCGCCGACCAGGAACCCAAATTCCGCGACGTCTTCTATCAGGAAATCCTCACCGAGCTCAAACAGCGCGGGAAGACCGTCATCGTGATCACCCACGACGATCGCTACTTCCACCACGCGGATCAACTCGTCAAGCTCGATTTCGGCCGGGTGGTCGAGGCGACGCGGACCGAGGAGCCCACCGGCGCCGAGCTCTCCTGATCATCTGCGGCCCTTACCGAATTCTCAGAGTTCGGCCAATTCGGAGTTCTAGGGTCGGCAGACGTGGCTGGAAATCGCGCCCGCTGGGCCCTGCTCGCCGTTGCCGTTGTCATCGCCGGGGCGCTCGGTGGCGCCGTCGCCGCTTGCTCGAGATCATCCGGTTCACCCGGCGGCATCGCGCTGGTGAATGCCGATACCGGGCCGACGGGTGCGCGCATCGCGCAGGGTT
The DNA here is from genome assembly GCF_050955745.1 of Nocardia sp. CA-120079. Classification (NCBI taxonomy): domain Bacteria; kingdom Bacillati; phylum Actinomycetota; class Actinomycetes; order Mycobacteriales; family Nocardiaceae; genus Nocardia; species Nocardia sp. CA-120079. Next base: position 8,916,122 of record NZ_CP192088.1, on the reverse strand, counting down.
TGCAGCAGGACGGCGGCGGATACGAGTGGACCGTCGGCAAGCCGGGTGAACTCGATGCGGATGACTACGCGGCGGTGATCACCCTGCCCGCCGATCTCACCGAATCCATGGGCACGTTGGCGAGCGCGCAGCCGAAACGGGCCAAGGTGACGGTGGATACGCACAAGGGCGCGGACGCGGATGTGGTGAACGGCGCGGTGAATATGGTGACGCACCGGATCGGCGCATCCGGTGTCGATGCCGCCCTGGCCGCCGTCGCACAGGCGCGCACTCAGATGACCTCGGTGCAGTTCACCACCCAGCTGCTCAATGCGGGGGTGAATGCCGCTGCCGCAGGTGCCGATCAATTCAGCTCGGGCGCAGACCAGCTGCTCGGCTTCCTTAGCTACGCCAAAGCGGGTTCGGCACAGCTGACTTCGGCCATCGCACTGCTGAACTCGACCGTCTCCGGTGCCGCCGCACAGGCGAATCAACTTGCCTCGGCGTTGGATTCGACCGGCATCACGATCGGACAGGTGCAGCAGACCGCGAATACGGTGAGCGGCGGTCTGGATCAGATCCTGCCGCTGATGCGGGCGCTACCGTTCGCGAGCGATCCCCAGGTCGCCGACATCATCGCGAAACTCGAAGGGCTGCGAAATGTTTCGGGCCAAGCCGGGTCCCAGCTGACCGCTCTCGGCGACCTCGTCGGCAGCGCCGTCGACCCGAGCACCGACCTTGGCACGCTCCTGCGCACAGTTGTGGACCGATTGACCGGCGCCAGTGCGCAATTGGCCGAGGGCGCGAAACTGGCCGAAGGGCTGCCGCAACTGGCTGACCAGGGCGGTGCTCAATTAGTAAGCGCTATAGGCCAACTCACCGGCGGCGTCACCCAACTCCAGCAGATCGTGACCAACCTCAGCACCCAAACCGACAAGGCCGTCGCGGCGCTCCCCCAGCGCAGCAGCGCCCAGCAGTCCGCGCTGGCGCTTGCGTTGACGGATCCGGTCGAGGTGGTCCGCAACTGATTCAAAGCTTCGGACCGCTGTGCGAGGTACAGCGTGGTACGTTGTGGGTATGCCTGCTCCCGAGATGCCGCCTCCGACCGAGGTCAGCGTGCGCCAATTCGTCAACGAGTCTGGCAGCGTTACCCGTGGCCTGCGGGAGGGAAGGCGATACGTGCTCACCATCAACGGCGAGCCGTTGGCCGAAGTTACGCCGATCAGGCGTCGCCGCTTCGTGCCCACCAGCCAGGCCCAAGAGATGTTCGTGAGGGCTCCGATACTCGACTATGGCGAACTCCGACGCGACTTGGACACTGCGATTGTCGACGAGTTGTCCAACGATCCGCTCGAAGGAACGGGTCTGTGAGCCGCAACGCGAGGGGTGTGCTCGACACCGGCATCATCGCGGCTCTCTCGCTGTTCGATCCAGGCGATTTGCCGATCGAATCCGCAATCACCGCAGTCACGCTGGGCGAGTTGTCGCGAGGGCCGTACGCAACCGATGATCCGGTCGCTCGTGCGCGCCGGATCGCAGTACTTCAACATGTGGAAGCGACATTCGGCGAAGCGTTGCCCTACGACAGCGAAGCCGCTCGAACTTTTGGCTTGATCTGCGCCGCGGTATACGCGATCGGACGGCAACCACGACGGCGAACAGCCGACCTGATGATCGCCGCCACAGCGGCACGCAACAGCTTGCCGCTGTATACGACGAATCCGAAGGACTTCACCGGCCTAGAGGAACTCGTAACGATTGTTGCGGTTACCCGACCCGACGGTGCGACCGGCTGACCGACGGCCCACGCTGGAGAAGCAACTGTCGTCCGTTGCTTGAAATGATGGGAACCGTAGGCCGCAGTGGCTTTTCGGATCAGGTAGTCCGGCGCTCCGGAAGGTCGAGTACCAGGCGCACGCCGCCAAGGGGACTGTCATCGAAATAGGCTCGGCCACCGTGTAATTGGGCCTGTTGGGCGACCAGGGCGAGGCCTAGTCCTGAGCCGCCTTTGCTGGCTTCGCTGCCGCGGAAGAAGCGCTCGAAAACGGCGGTGCGCTCTTCGACGGGGATGCCGCGGCCATTGTCGTCGACGGTTATCAGTATGTGTCCGTCGGGGATTCGGTGGGCCGAGACCACGGCCTCGGTGGCGCGGCCGTGTTTGACGGAGTTGGTCAAAGCGTTGTCGACCGCGAGGCGCAGTCCAGCGGGCAGGCCGCGGGTGATCAGTTCGGCGTCGGTATCGATGCGGACGGTTACGCCGGGGAAGTGTCGCATGGCATCGTGGGCGGCTTGGTCGCACAGGTCGCCGACGTCGGTGTCGACGTGATCGCGTTCGTGGGTGAGGTCGCCCGAGGCGAGGCGTTCCAATGCGGCCAAGGTGGTTTCGACGCGGCCCTGGCTGCGTTGCAGGTCGCCGAGGATTTCGGCGCGTTGGGCCTCGTCCAGGTCGAGGGTGCGCAACACCTCGAGGTCAGTGCGCATGGCGGTGAGTGGGGTACGCAGTTCATGGGCGGAGACGGCGGCGAAATCGCGGGCGGTCTCCAGTGCGGCGGCGGTTTCGGTTTGTGCCTGATCAACCCGTTGCAGCAGGGTGTTCACCGCCTCGGCGAGTTTTTCCGCCTCCCGGACTCCGGAGCCGTCGACCGGTGGCTGTGGATTGTCCGGATCGCGGTAGCCGCTGCGTGCGCCGACCTGTCGGGTGAGATCGACGATCGGGCGGACGGCCCGGCCCGCGAGCAGCCAGCCGAGTGCGGCGGCGGTGGCGATCGCCAGCCCGGCCCCGGCGAGCACCCAGCGCTGTTGCTCGGCGGTTGTGCGTGCCGCTGCGGTGGACGGAATGCCAAGGGAGACAACGCGTCCCGCCGGTTGATTCGCGGTGGTGGTGAGCACGCGGAACGGGGTGCCGTTCACGGTGACGGTATGCGATCCGATCGGCTGTTCGGGCAGGCGGATCGGTGTGCTCGCCACGATCGTGTTGTTGTCGCGGACCGTCACCGCCATGTCGTAGTTCGGACCGACCAACCCGAGCACACCGACGGCCAATACCGAATCGATGAGCACCAATCGCGACGCGATCGCCAACTGCTGGTCGGTCTGGGCCAGATTGTTGCGCTCGATGGCCCGTGAGGAGATCACGCCGATGATGGTGACGATGATGATCGCGCCGACCGCGGCCGCACCGGCCACCCGGGTGCGGAGGGAGAACGTGCGCTGCCGCCGTTTCCGGGGAGCCGGGAGCTGCGGCGTCATCGCCAACTCACTTGGGCGCTCGCAGCACGAATCCGACGCCGCGGACCGTGTGCAGCAGCCGTGGCACGCCCTCGACCTCCAGCTTGCGCCGCAGGTATCCGACGAAGACGTCGACCACATTGGTGTCGGCGGCGAAGTCGTAGCCCCACACCAATTCCAGCAGCCGCTCGCGGCTCAGCACCACGCCCGCATTGCGGGCCAGGGTGGACAGCAGCTCGAATTCGCGCTTGGTGAGCTCGATTTCGCGGCCGTTCAACAGTGCCCGGTATCCGGCGACATCGACTTCCAGCGGGCCGACCGTGATCGCACCCGGTGTGGCGGGGGCCGCAACGTCCGAGCGCCGGCGCAGCAGCGCTTTGATCCGCGCCACCAATTCGGCCAGGACGAACGGCTTGGTCAGATAGTCGTCGGCGCCGGACTCCAGTCCGGAGATCCGGTCGTCGACGGAGGCGCGGGCGCTGAGCACACAGATCGGGACTTCATTGCCCAAGGCCCGAAGTGCCGTCACCACGCCCGCACCGTCTAGCACCGGCATATTCATATCGAGCACCACCGCGTCGGGCGCCTGCTCGGTCACGCTGCGTAGCGCCTCGGCGCCGTCGCGGGCGACCCGCACCTGGAAGCCGGACAGGCGCAGGCCGCGCTCGACCGACGCGAGCACGTCCTCGTCATCGTCGACGACAAGGACGGTCGGGTTCGCGCTCCGCTCGGTCACATCACTCATTGTGCGCTCCTCCGCCTCCCCGAATCTTTAGGCGCCGGACTCAGTCGCGGTAACTGTGACGTTGGCGGGCGGCGGTAGGGCTGTGGGGCAAGTCAGCCCGTCCCCGATGAGTTACCCATGTTCTTGCGAGACCAGTTGACCGGTCGGCATCCCGTGGCGTCAGTAGCTGTGGCAGGTTTCGGCCACGGTGCGGATGGTCTCGGCCAGGCCGGACGCACGCGGGTCGTTCTCGGCGTCCTGCGCGGCGCTCGGGTTCTCGTTGATGGCGGCCTGGAGTTCCGCGCGACGCTGTTCGACCGGCTGATCGAACTTGCGCTGCAGTTCGGCCTTCTGGGTCGGGTTCGAGTCGAGCATCGCCGCCAGCTGCGGGGCCTTGGCGTGCAGCGCCGCATCGACCTGGGCGAAGGAGCAGTCGGAGGTCAGCAGCGGCCCGGCCAGCGTCATCGGATCCGCGGCCGCGATGGCCGGGGAGAGCAACACGGCCACACTGGCCATGCCGCCAGCGGCGAGAGCGGCGACTGCCGGGCGGCTGCGGAAGAGCTTCATGGGTGTGCCTCCAGATTTTCGGGGGTCATGCTGCTTCGAGGGTGCTGTGGATCCAGCGCCCTAGACGCTATTGCCCCGCACTGGCGCATGTGTGAATTATCCCTGAGGATTCTCTAAGGGGTGAAACGCAATGCAATCGCAAAGTTATGACGGCACAATCGGATCGCCGTTGGGTGCAACGACTTCCGGGCCGGGCTCCTGCGGGCGGCTGGCCCGGATCTGGACCTCGAGTGCGGCGAGCACCGAGGCATCTTCGATGGTGGACGGCACCTCGTAGGTATCGCCCGCGGTGATCTGCCGGATCGTTTTGCGCAGGATCTTGCCCGACCTGGTTTTGGGTAGCGCGGTGACGACGACGGCGTCGTGCAGGGTGGCGATCGCGCCGATCTGCTCGCGCACCCGGGCGATCAGTTCGTCGCGCAGGCGGTCCGGATCGATCTCGACGCCGGACTTGAGTACCACGTAGGCGATCGGCCGCTGGCCCTTGAGTTCGTCGGGCAGGCCGATAACCGCGCATTCGGCGACGGCCTCGTGTCCGGCGATGGCGGCCTCGATGCTGCCCGCCGAGAGCCGGTGGCCGGCCATATTGATCACATCGTCGCTGCGGCCGAGCACATACAGGTACCCGTCGTCATCGAAGTATCCGGAGTCGCCGGTGAGGTAGTGGCCCGGGAACGCCGACATATAGGAGCGCTGGAAACGGCCTTCGTCGCGCCATAGTCCGGTTAGTGTCCCTGGCGGTAGTGGCAGGCCGATGACGATATTGCCCTCGGTGCCCGGTGCGACCGGATTGCCCTCGGCATCGAGAACCCGCAGCCGGAAGCCGGGCACCGGCACCGACGCCGAACCCGCCTTGATCGGAAGTTGCTGCAGGCCGAGCAGATTCGCGCAGATCGGCCAGCCGGTCTCGGTCTGCCACCAGTGGTCGACCACCGGGCAGTCGGGCCGATCGGCGAGCAGTGTTTCGCTGGCCCACTCGTAGGTGGCCGGATCCAAACGCTCACCGGCGCAGAACAATGCGCGCAGCGAGGACAGGTCGTGGCGGTGGGCGAGCGCGGCGTCCGGATCGGCCTTGCGAATGGCGCGCAGCGCGGTCGGCGCGGTGAACAGCACCCGCACGTTGTGCTCGGCGACCACCCGCCAGAACGCGCCCGCATCCGGTGTTCCGACCGGTTTGCCTTCGTAGAGCAGCGTCGTCGCGCCGACGAGCAGCGGTGCGTAGACGATGTACGAATGTCCGACGACCCAGCCGACATCCGAGGCGGCCCACATCACCTGGCCCGGCCCGACGTCGTAGATATTGCGCATGGACCAGGACAGGGCGACCGCATGTCCGCCGTTGTCACGGACCACGCCCTTGGGCTTCCCGGTGGTACCGGAGGTGTAGAGGATATAGAGCGGATCGGTCGCGGCGACCGGGACCGGATCGGCGGGTTGCGCATCGCGTACCGCGGCTGCCCAATCGAGCCATTGCGCCGCGACGGTCTGGGTGGAACTCGGCAGCGATTCGGTGGCGGGCTGTGGAGCGGGGAAGTGAATGGTCGGAAATTCCGGTCGCTGCTTGACGATCACGTGACGCGGTGCGCTCGTCTCGGCGAGGTCGAGGGCCTGCAACACGATCGGCGGGTAATCGATCGTTCGGCCCGGCTCCAGCCCGCCCGAGGCAGTGATGATCAACACAGGTTCGGCGTCATCGATGCGGGCGGCGAGTTCGGGTGCGGCGAAGCCGCCGAAGACCACCGAATGCACCGCGCCGATGCGGGCGCAGGCCAGCATGGCGATCACCGCCTCGGGGATCATCGGCAGGTAGATGACCACGCGGTCGCCCGCGGCGACACCCAAACGTGCCATCGCACCGGCGAACTCGGCAACCTCAGCGAGTAGTTCGGCGTAGGTGAAAACGCCTCTGGTTCCGGTCATAGCGGAGTCGTATATCAGGGCGGGCTGATCGGCCCGGCTTGCCTCATCCGGAGTGTTGCCGCCGTGCACATGCCGGTCGAGGGCGTTGAAGGAGGTGTTGAGGCGAGCATCCGGAAACCACCTGGCCATCGAGCGAGCCGTGGTGTCGACGATGTGGGTCGGCGGGGTCACCCAATCGATCGCCTCGGCCGCCTCGGCCCAGAACTCAGCGGGATCGACCAAGCTGGTCTGATAGACCGGCCGGTACGTCTGGTTTTCCATCAATCCCGTGACTCCCTAGCCTCGCCTCGATGCCCGCCTCGATAGATCAGCACGATTGTGGCAGACTTCACGCGACGCCCGGGTGGGTGCCGCGACCTTTGGTTTTGCCAGCTATCGGCAGGTCAAGGCCTGTAGCTATACTCAACGTCACCCAAGCTGTTATTGATCCGTTAGAATCTGATGTCACTTATTTGGGCCGTCGTAGACGCAATTTCTCGGCCAGCCGCAGTTCCTCGGCCAGCTCTGCCTGTCGAGCCAGCATGCGATTGTCTAGGTTCGCTGATGGCACGTGGTTGGGGCCAGTTTGGAAAGTGAGTGGGAGATGCGTGACGCCGCAAGGTCCGGCAGCAAACGCTGGGCGCTCGGCAACTGGGACCTGCGCTGGAAGGTTACGGCGGTCCTGGCCGTTCCGCTGGCAGTCGCGGTTGGGCTCGGCGTGTCCAGGATTACCACCGAGTTCGCCGAGGCGAACCGACTGGACGCCGCCGCGAAGAACATCGAGGCGATTCCTGCCGTCACCGCGCTGAGTGCGCAGACGGCGACGACCGCCGGTTCACAGATGATTTCGATCATGCCGAACGTGTCGATCGTGTCGGACAAGAACCTGGCCGACCTCGACAAGGTCATCGCCGATGCCGAGCAGTCGGTCGGCAAGGTCGACGGTGTCGCCGGCGCGCGCGCGTCGCTGGAAGACATGATCACCCAGGCCAAGGCCGTGCGCGCCCAAGGCAAGAACGTCTCGACGCAGACCCCGGCCGAAGTCATCGGCACGATCGACAGGGTCCGCAACGACAGTGTGCACATCGTGGAGGCCACGGTCGGCCAGGTCAGTGATCAGGCCATCGAACAGGCGAAGCTGCGGCTGGTCGACTCGTTGAACACCCGTTACGCGCTGGTCGCCGAGGTCGCCGCATTCCCCGAGGTGCTGCGCGGTTCGGCGGCGGGCGTGCAGAGCGCGATCACCGCGGCCAATACCGAGCGGGCGATGCTCAACGTGCTCGCCCACCGCTTTTCCGATGGCGATACCGCGATCGCCGATCTGCGGGCCGGTATTGATAACCGGATCTCACTGCTGACCAGCCCGGAGGCGCAGTCCGGCAAGATCCCGGTCGGTGATCTGAAGAACTCGCTCACCGGCAGCCTCGATGTCTACGAGCGCGTGGTCACCAAGTCCACCAAGGACATCGACTCGGCGATGAGTTCGCTGGTGTCCAACGCCAACACCGGCGCGTGGACCTACACCGCGGTCGTCATCGCGACCATTCTCGCCGCGCTGTTGCTCGCGGTGTTCGTCGCGCGCTCGATGATCGTGCCGCTGCACCGGCTGCGTCTGGCCGCGCTGCGCGTGGCCGAGAGCGATCTGCCGCACGAGGTCGCGCAGCTGCGGAACGGCGCGTCCCCCGAGGATGTGCCGCTCGAGCCGATGCCGATCCGCAGCCACGAGGAAATCGGTCAGCTGGCCCGCGCCGTCGACGATATCCACGGCCAGGCGCTGCGTTTGGCCAGTGACCAGGCGCAGATGCGTGCCCAGGTCAACGACATGTTCGAAACCCTGGCCCGGCGCTCCAAGTCGCTCGTCGACCATCAGCTCAGTTTGATCGAGGCGATGGAGTACGACGAGAAGGATCCGCGCCTGCTGGAAAACCTGTTCCGGCTGGACCATCTCGCGGCCCGTATGCGCCGTAACGGTGACAACCTGCTGATCCTCGCCGGTACCCGGCAGCGGCGCAGCAAGTCCGCGCCGGTCGAGATCGCGGACGTGCTGCGTGCGGCGATCTCCGAGGTCGAGGACTACGAGCGCGTGAAGCTCGGTGCGACACCGCGTGGTTCGCTGGTCGAGCCCGCCGCCTCCGATATGGCGCACCTGTTCGCCGAACTATTGGACAACGCGCTACGCGCGTCGCCGCCGGAGACCGACGTGAAGTTCACCTTCGCGCAGGGACACGACCAGGGCATGCTCATCGAGGTCGCGGACCGCGGCATCGGTATGCCGCCCAGCGAAATGGCCGATATCAACCGGCGGCTCGAGCAGACTGCCGAACCGGGTCCGGACACCGCGCGGCACATGGGTCTCTTCGTGGTCGGCCGATTGGCCGAGCGCCACGGACTCACCGTGCGCCTGCGACCGACCTTCGATACCGCACGCGATCCCGGTGTCACGGTCACCGTGCAGGTCCCGGCCAGTCTGATCGTGCTCGGACAGGGCCAGACCACTGCGATGCCACAAGCGGCACCGCAGGTCGCCGCGCCCGGTCCGCAACGGCAGTCCGCCGCGGCGTCGATGCAGATGCGCGCGATCACCAGGACGCCGGGTGGCAATGTCATGGTCACCGTCGATCCCGGTGTGAGCGGACCGATTCCGATGAGCAGTCCGGCACCGGCCGCGGGCAGTGGTCCGATCCCGACCGCGGGCGGGCTACCGCAGCGTTCGCCCGGCTCGACCATGTCCTCGGGGGCTTCGGGGCTGCGTCAGGAACCGGCGCAACCGAATCCGACTCTGCGCCCATCGGCGGGACAGGCGCCGAGTGGTCCGCAGCGCGGCAAGCTCGCCGCGGCGAATCTGCCGAGACGCAATGCCACTCCGGGCGGTCCGCCGCCGAGTCGGCCGGGCGCCGAGCCGCCGGTTTCCGGTGGTGGTCTGCCGCCGCGGAATCTGAATTCGGGTGGGCTGCCGCAGCGTCAGCCCGGCACGAATGGTGTGCCTGAGGGTGGTCAGCCCAGTGGTGGCCTGCCGCAGCGCCAGCCTGGCAGCAACGGTGCGCCGCCGCGCGAGGGCGCGGGCGGTCTGCCGCAGCGTGCGTCGGGGCTGAACGGTCTGCCGCCGCGCGAACCGGGTGCCGGTGGTGTGCCGCCGCGCGATACCGGTTCGGGTCTGCCGCAGCGTGATGCGTCGGGTGGTCTGCCACAGCGTGAGACCGGTCTGCCGCAACGGGATTCGGCCGCCGGTGGCCTGCCGCAGCGGGAGCCGGGTGCGACCGGTCTGCCGCAGCGTCAGTCGCCTGCGGGTGGTCTGCCGCAGCGGGAAACGCCGAATGGTTTGCCGCAGCGTGAGAGCACGGGTGGTCTGCCCCAGCGTGAGAGCGCTAGTGGTCTGCCGCAGCGTGATGCTTTGGGTGGTCTGCCGCAGCGGGAACCCACCGGTGGTTTACCGCAGCGTGAGAGTTCTGGCGGCCTACCGCAGCGTGAGAGCACGGGCGGTTTGCCGCAGCGTGAGAGCGCCGGTGGTCCGCCGAAGCGTGATCCGTTGCGTGATCCGTTGAGCAGTCTGCCGCAGCGGGAAACCACGGGCGGCCTACCGCAGCGTGAGAGCTCTGGCGGCCTACCGCAGCGTGAGAGCACCGGTGGTCTGCCGCAACGGGATGCCGCCTCGAATGGCCTGCCGCAGCGCGAGTCCGGTATCCCACCGCGGGACACTGGTTCGGGCTTGCCGCAGCGGGATTCCGCCTCCGGTGGTCTGCCGAAGCGTGAGGCTCTGGGTGGTTCGCCGCGGCGTGAGAGCACGGGTGGTCTGCCGCAGCGTGAGAGCGCCGGTGGTCCGCCGAAGCGTGATCCGTTGCGTGATCCGTTGAGCAGTCTGCCGCAGCGGGAAACCACGGGCGGTCTGCCGCAGCGCGATTCGGCCTCGAATGGCCTGCCGCAGCGCGAGTCCGGTATCCCGCCGCGGGACACCGGTTCGGGCTTGCCGCAGCGGGATTCCGCTTCCGGTGGTCTACCGCAGCGAGAGTCGGGTGCGACCGGTCTGCCGCAGCGTCAGTCGCCTGCGCACGGTTTGCCGCAGCGTGAGACCCCGAACGGTCTGCCGCAGCGTCAGTCGGGCGGGACGCCGAGCGGCCTGCCCCAGCGCGACGGTCTGCTACCTTCCCGCGACAGCCTGCCGCAGCGGGAGTCGGCTGCTACCGGTCTGCCGCAGCGCGATCCGGGAGCGACCGTGCTGCCGCGCAAGGAAGTTCCGCCGGGTGTCGGTCTGCCGCGACGCGATCGCGGTGTGGCCCAGCCCGCGGCCAGCGGTGAGACACCCGCGATGTCCGAGAGCGGGGCGACGACCGCACCGCGTGATCCGGGCCGGCACAGCTTCAAGCCCGATCCGGAGAAGGCGGCGTCGTTCTTCCAGACCAGGTTGCAGCCCGCTGTCGACTCTGATTCGGTGATGGGCGGGACACCGATCTTCGCCGAAATGATGTCGGCGTGGCTATCGGATCCCAACCAGGACCGGTCCCAAGTTGCTGCCTCCTTCGAGTCGCCCGGCGACGAGGGCTGGCAGGCTGCCCGCCGCGCCAGCGAGGCCCAGACCGAAACAAAGACGGCCGCCGGGTTGCCTCAACGCAATCCGGGCGGGAGGCTGGTCCCCGGCGGTGTCACCGGCAACGCCGATCGCGCGCCGCGTCGCGATCCAGAAACGATCAGGTCCAGCTTGAGTCGTCACCAGCAGGGCGTCCGGGATGGCCGCGCAATGAAGGCAATGAACCTAACCGGAGATAAAGGAGACCGATGAACCCCGATCTAGGTGGTACGAATCGTCAGCTGGATTGGCTGGTTTCGAACTTCGCCAACGAGGTTCCTGGCGTAGCTCATGCCGTCCTGGTCTCGGCTGACGGCCTACTCATGGCGGCGAGCGCGCAGCTGCCGGTGGACCGTGCCGAACAGCTCTCGGCCGTTACCGCCGGACTGGCCAGCCTCTCGGTAGGCGTCTCGAATCTATTCGAGGGCGGCACCGTGCTGCAGTCGGTGGTCGAGATGGAGCACGGCTACCTGCTACTCATGGCAGTCGGCGACGGCTCGTATCTTGCGGTGCTGACGAATACTTCCTGCGATATCGGCCAGGTGGGCTACGAAATGGCCCTGTTGGTCGAGCGTGTCGGCCAGACGGTGCAGGCCACGCCACGCGTCACGATGGGTTCCTGATGGTGGGATGGACATAGACGATCACCGCATGGGGAGCGCCGAGCCGAGTCTCGTTCGCCCATACTCCTTGACTGCGGGCCGAACCAGGCCCGCGGTCGAGTTGGCGTTGGAGGCACTTGTCGCATCGCATCCGGTCGCCCTGGAGCGGCAGTTCGAACTGACCAACATCGAGACGTCCATCGTGGAGTTGTGCAGAGAATCGCCGTCCGTTGCTGAAGTGGCAGCGCGTTTGGGTATACCCATCGGGGTGGCCCGCGTGCTCGTGGCCGACCTCATCGAGGCCGGGCATGTGCGAGTTTCGGCGACTTTGAAAGACGATTCCAGCGACGATGAACGTCGCGAGCTGATCGAAAGGGTTCTCAGTGGACTCCGGCGTATTTGATTCGACGGCACAGGTCGATACCCGCACCAGCAAACCGACTTCGGCGAAGATCGTGGTCGCTGGCGGCTTCGGTGTCGGTAAGACCACGTTGGTGGGTGCCGTCTCGGAGATCGTTCCGCTGCGCACCGAGGCATTGGTGACCAATGCCAGTACCGGAATCGACAATCTGACCGGTATTCCGATGAAGTCGACCACCACGGTGGCGATGGACTTCGGCCGGATCAGCCTCGCCGACGATCTGGTTCTGTACCTGTTCGGCACGCCCGGCCAGTACCGCTTCTGGTTCATGTGGGACGACCTGATCCGCGGCGCCATCGGCGCCGTGGTGCTGGTCGACACCCGCAGACTCGAGGACAGCTTCGCGGCCGTCGACTACTTCGAAGCGCGCAATCTACCGTTCCTGGTTGCGCTCAACGAATTCGACGACGCACCGCGGTATCCGATCGAGGACATCCGTCAGGCCCTTGCGGTGCCTGCGGATGTGCCGATCCTGTCCATCGACGCCCGCCGGCGCGAACCCGCCAAGCAGGCGCTGGTCTCGCTCACCGAGTACGCCCTACGCAAGGTCATGCAGGGCTACTGAGCGTTCGCGTCTGTCGCGTCGGCCCCGAATCGAGTGGCTGGGCTTACCCACCCCGCCATCCCCTAGGCTCGCTCGATGAGGATTTCGGCGCGGGAGTTGCTCGGGCAACTGCTCGACTCGGACTCGTTTATCAGCTGGGATCGGCCACCGGTGACGGTGGCCGCATCCCCGCGATACCGCGAGGATCTGCGCAAGGCCGAGCTGGCGGCCGGCACAGATGAAGCGGTGCTGACCGGCGAAGGTCTGCTGCGTGGTCGACGCGTGTCCGTAATCGCCTGCGAGTTCGGATTTCTGGCGGGTTCGGTCGGGGTGGCCGCGGCCGAGCGCATCGTCTCGGCGGTCGAGCGCGCCACCGAACTGGGCCTGCCACTGGTCGCGTCGCCGACCTCCGGCGGTACCAGAATGCAGGAGGGCACAGTCGCTTTCGTGCAGATGGTGAAGATCGCGGGTGCGGTCGCGGCGCACAAAGCGGCCGGGCATCCGTATCTGGTCTATCTGCGCAATCCCACGATGGGCGGTGTCTTCGCGTCCTGGGGTTCGCTGGGGCATATCACCTTCGCCGAACCCGGCGCACTCATCGGCTTTCTCGGCCCACGCGTCTATAAAGCGTTGTACGGCAGGGATTTTCCGGAGGGTGTGCAGGTCGCGGAGAATCTGTACCGCAGCGGCGTGATCGATGGTGTGCTGCCGGTTTCGGTTTTCCGCCGGATCGCGCATCGTGCGTTGAGTGTGCTCAGTGGTGTGCCGGATCCCGTTGCGGCGGAACCCGGCTGGGCCGCGCCGGTGCATAGGACCGGGAATGCGGCCGCGGATGTTCCGGCTTGGGAATCGGTTCGGATCTCGCGCCGCCCAGGTCGGCCCGGTATCCGCGACCTACTGCGCCATGTGACGCAACGGGTTCCGCTCAGCGGCACCGGGCAGGGCGAATCCGATCGCGCCATGGTGCATGCGCTGGCCCGTTTTCGTGGGCAGCCCTGCATTGTTTTCGGTCACGACCGCTCGGGGCAGCAGGGCGAACACACCATGGGCCCCGCCGCATTGCGCGAGGCCCGGCGCAGTATGGCGCTGGCCGAGGAATTGCGGCTGCCGCTGGTGCTGGTGATCGACACGGTCGGTGCGGCCCTGTCGAAGGAGGCCGAGGAGCGTGGGCTCGCCCCCGAAATCGCCCGCTGCATAGCCGATCTGGTGACGCTCGACACCCCGACGGTCTCGGTCCTGCTCGGTCAGGGCACCGGCGGCGGCGCATTGGCGCTGCTGCCCGCCGACCGCGTCTTGGCCGCCACCCACGGCTGGCTCGCGCCGCTGCCGCCGGAAGGGGCGAGTGCCATCGTCTACCGCGATACCGACCACGCCCCCGAACTGGCCGACGCACAGGGCATCCGCGCGACCGACCTGCTCGCCGACGGTGTCGTCGACCGCATCGTCCCGGAATTTCCGGACGCCGCCGACGAACCGGTCGACTTCGCCCGCCGCATGGTCGCCGCCATCGCCGAAGAGCTCACCGGGCTGCGTGCCCGTCCGCTCGACGAGATTCGCGCCTCCCGCCATACCCGCTATCGCCGCCTCGGTCGGTCCTGACGACCCTCGGTAACCAGCACAAACGCGATCCCGTTGGGAAAACCGGTGGTCAACACACCAGGGGTTCTCGTTGACGACGCGGCGCGGCACTTCTACGGTCGGAATGTGACCTTCAGAAGCGAGACCAGCGCCATTCCTTCGATCGTGCTGAACGACGGGAACGTGATCCCGCAGCTCGGCTTCGGTGTGTTCCAAGTACCGCCTGAGGACGTCCAGCCGGTCGTCACCGCCGCGCTGGAGGCGGGCTATCGCAGCATCGATACCGCCGCGATCTACGGCAACGAGGAGGGCACCGGCCGCGCCATCCGGGAATTCGGGCTGCCGCGCGACGAGGTCTATCTCACCACCAAGCTGTGGAATTCCGACCAGGGCTACGACTCCACGCTGCGCGCCTTCGACGCCAGCATGGCTCGGCTCGGCCTGGACTACCTCGATCTCTATCTCATCCACTGGCCGGTGGCGCAGGCCGATCGCTTCATCGAGACCTTCAAGGCCTTGCAGACACTCAAGGCGCAGGGCCGGGTGCGTTCGATCGGTGTGTCGAACTTCACAATTCCCGATCTCGAGCGGGTCATCGGCGAGACCGGCGAGATCCCGGCCGTCAACCAGGTCGAACTGCATCCCCGGCTCGCGCAGCGCGAGCTTCGCGCGTTCCACGATGCGAATGCCATTGCCACCGAGGCGTGGAGTCCGCTCGGGCAGGGCACGCTGCTCGATGATCACACCATCGTCTCCATCGCCGAAGAGGTCGGCGGCACCCCGGCTCAGGTGCTCGTCCGCTGGCACCTCCAGCAGGGCATTGTCGTCATTCCGAAATCGGTCACCCCGGCCCGCATCGTCGCCAACTTCGACGTCTTCGGGTTCGAACTCACCCGCGACCAGATGAACGCCATCAACGCACTCGACAAGGGCGCCCGCATAGGCCCCGATCCGACCACTTTCACCGCCGGACTGCTGTAGAGGTTCAGCGCAGGCCGAGGTGGGCCGTCAGCTCTTGGGCGGCGGCGCGCCCGGCTCGGTTGGCGCCGATGGTGCTCGCCGACGGGCCGTAGCCGATCAAGTGGATGCGCGGGTCGACGGCTACCTGGGTGGCGAGGCGGCCGGTCATGGTGATGCCGCCGCCCGGACCGCGCAGGCGTAGCGGGGCCAAATGGTCCAGGGCACTGCGGAATCCGGTCGCCCACAGGATCACGTCTGCGTGCTGGAACGAACCGTCGGGCCAGCGCACCCCATCCGGTTCGATGCTCGCGAATATCGGATGCCGCTGCAGCACCCCGCGAGCTTGTGCGGCGCGCAGTCGATCGTCGAGCCGCAATCCGGTGACCGAAACCACAGAACCCGGCGGCAGACCGTGCCGCACCCGATCCTCCACGATGGCGACGGCCGCGCGGCCGTCCTCCTCGGCGAACGGTGCGTCACGGAATACCGGCTCGCGTCGAGTCACCCAGGTGGTGGTCGTGACCTGCGAGATCTCGTCCAACAGCTGAACGGCCGACACCCCGCCGCCGACCACGACGACATGCTTGCCCGCGAACTCGTCGGCAGTGCGGTAGTCACGGGTGTGCAGCTGGCGTCCGGCGAAGGTCTGCGCACCCGGGTAGCGCGGAATGAAGGGATGTTCCCAGGTGCCGGTGCCATTGATCAGGCCACGCACTCGGATCGTGCCCGCGGTATCGGTCTCGCCATTCAGCGTCGTGCCCCGACCCGCCGCGAGATCCGGCCCTGCGGCACAAGGGCTTCCGTCGGTATTGCGGTCGCAGACCACGGTCACCGAGACGGGTCTGCGCACCCGCAGATCGAATCTCTTCTCGTACAACTCGTAATAGTGCGGCACCGCGGTGGCTGCAGGCACGGCGTCGGAATCCGGGGGCAATGTCTCGGCGAAGGACATGCCCGGGAGGTCGTGTACCCGATTGACGGTGGTCAGGGTGAGCGATGGCCACCGAAACTGCCAGGCCCCGCCGGGTCCCGGTGCGTGATCGACGATGAGGAAGTCCCGTTCCGGGCGCAATCCGAGGCGCTGCAGGTGGTAACCGGCCGACAGCCCGGCCTGACCAGCACCGATCACCAGGATGGGGAAGTCTGTCGGCACAAACCGAGATCGTATCGGCTTGGTCGGTATGTTCGGCCACCTGTGGCAGAGTTGATGTAACCACTCGAACCGGTCAGTTGGGGAGGATGCATGCTCGACGTTAGCCGCGATGGCGATGTCGTCACTATCGAACTACAGCGCGAGGAGCGGCGTAACGCGCTGAACTTCGAACTCGTCACTCGGCTCCGCGAAGCAGTATTGTCCGCGGCCGAGCAAGCCAGGGTGATTGTGCTCACCGGTCGGGGATCCCTGTTCAGCGCGGGCGCGGATCTGTCCGGGGTCTACGCGGAGGAATTCCTGACGGCCCTGCCCGACATGCTGCACACGATCGAATCCGTGCCGGTCCCGGTGATCGCGGCGATCAACGGCGGTGCGCTCGGCGCGGGCGTGCAGATCGCGCTGGCCTCGGATCTGCGGGTCATGGAACCCGACGCCTATATCGCCATTCCGGCCGCCAAGCTCGGCATCACCGTCGACCGCTGGACCGTGCGGCGGCTGGCATCGCTGATCGGCGGTGGCCCGGCCCGGACCATTCTGCTCGGTGCGGAATCGGTGTCGGCCGCCGATGCCTACGCATTCGGCTTCGCCAACCGACTCGGCACGCTGGCCGACGCACAGGCCTGGGCCAAATCGATCGCCCAGTTGGCCCCGCTATCCCTGCGGCATATGAAGTTGGAGCTCAACGATGACGGCACCCGGGATCCGGAGAGCGCGCAGCAGCGTGCGGCGCTCGAGGCGGCGTGGACCAGTCAGGACGCCCAGGAGGGGCGGCTGGCCAGGGCAGAGAAGCGCGCGGCGAAATTCGTGGGGCGATAAATGAATCCGAAGAAGATAGTGGGCATTGCCGCCGGTGCACTCGGCCTCGCCTGGGTGGTGCGCGCGGTCTGGGACATCCCGTCGGCGATCGGCGCCTCCATCAATGCCATTGCGCCCTACGCCACCGGCGCGGTCAGCTATCGCAATCGGCAGTTCCACAACACCGAGCCGAGCACCCAGTTCGTCTCGGGAGCCGCTCCGTCCCTGCTGATTTCGGCGCTGACCCGGCGCAATGCCGGTCGCCCGCGCAATGCGGTTCCGCTGGCCACCCCCGACGTGCCGACCGAGGCCGCCGATCTCGCGGTCACCTGGTACGGGCACGCATCGGCGCTCATCGAGGTCGACGGTTACCGGATTCTCACCGATCCGGTTTGGAGCGAACGGGTTTCGCCGTCCGCGCTGGTCGGTCCAGCCCGGCTGCATCCGGTGCCGACGCCGCTGTCGGAACTGCCGCAGGTGGATGCGGTGCTGATCTCGCACGATCACTACGACCATCTGGACAAGGCGACGATCCGTCAGCTGCTGGTCGGGCAGGCCGCGCCCTTCCTGGTGCCGATCGGCATCGGCGCGCATCTGCGGCACTGGGGCGTGCCCGAACATCGGATCGTCGAATTGGATTGGGGCGGTTCGGTTTCCCTCGCCTCGCTGGGGCGTGAGCGCGACGGTACGGATCTGGTGCTCACCTGCACCGAGGCGCGGCACTTCTCCGGACGCGGCCTGGTGCGAAACACCACACTGTGGGCGTCCTGGTCCATCATCGGCCCGACGCGGCGGGTGTACTTCGGCGGTGATACCGGATACACCAAGGCTTTCGCGGAGGCCGGGGCCGCGCTCGGACCGTTCGATCTGACGCTCCTGCCGATCGGCGCTTACGACGAGGCCTGGCCGGACGTCCACATGAACCCGGAGGAGGCGGTTCGCGCGCATGCCGACCTCGGCGTCGGCGATCCGGGACACGGACTGCTGGTGCCCATCCACTGGGCGACCTTCAACCTGGCCTTCCACGGGTGGTCGGAGCCGGTGCGCCGGATGGTCGCGGCGGCACGGGCGGCCGGCACCGCGCTGGCGGTGCCGATGCCGGGCCAGCGCATCGACCCCAATGACCTGCCGAGCCGGGATTCCTGGTGGGAGGATATTGGGTGAATACCTAGGTTCGTCGACAGGAAGGAATGCAGGCATGAGTCTCGTGGACACCCTGAAAGGCCTGGTCGGCAAGGGCAGGGACGCGGCAGCCGAGAACGCCGACAAAATTTACGATGCGGTCGACAAGGCCGGTGGGTTCATCGACGAGAAGACCGGCCACAAATACTCCGACAAGATCGGCAAGGTGCAGCAGGCCGCCAAGAAGGCGGTCCCGACGGACCACTCCGCATCGGAGCCACCCGCGCCCGCACCGAAGCCGCCTACGGCCGCGGCCGAGGAGCCGCCCGTGCCACCGGCTCCCAAGCCCGAAGAGCCGGGACAGCCGCAGGCCTGATCTGTGGCGGGGGCCGATATCTGTCGGTCCCCGCCCCTAAACTTCATTTATGGTGACCCGCCGGGAATTCGGTGGCAGCCCGGGCCGGCCGGGCGTCGAGGTTGAGCTGAGCAACCTCGACAAGGTGCTGTATCCGGCGACCGGAACCACCAAGGGCGAGGTCATCGCGTACTACGCGGCCATCGCGCCCGCGATGCTCCCGCATATCGCCGGGCGGCCGGTCACCCGGAAGCGCTGGCCCAACGGGGTCGACGAATCGTCCTTCTTCGAAAAGAATCTCGCCGAACACGCACCGTCGTGGCTGGAGCGCCACACCATCGAGCATTCCGGCCGCAAGGTCGTCTATCCGGTCATCGATTCCGAGGCCGGACTGGCCTGGATCGGACAGCAGGCGGCGCTGGAAGTCCATGTACCGCAATGGCGTTTCGACGGTGACAAGGTCGGCTACGCCACTCGGTTGGTCTTCGATCTGGATCCGGGGCCGGGTGCGGGACTGGCCGAATGCGCGCGGGTCGCACTGGCGGTGCGCGAGATGGTCGAGGGGATCGGGCTGCACGCCTTCCCGGTGACCAGTGGTAGCAAGGGAATTCACATCTATGTGCCGCTGGATCGGGAGTTGAGTCCGGGCGGTGCGTCCACGGTGGCCAAGCAGGTGGCGACGAATCTCGAGAAGCTGCACCCGGATCTGGTCACCGCGACGATGGCGAAATCGGCGCGCGGCGGAAAGGTCTTCCTGGACTGGAGCCAGAACAATCCGTCCAAGACCACCATCGCACCGTATTCGCTGCGCGGCCGCACCGAGCCGAATGCGGCCGCACCGCGCACCTGGGCCGAGCTGGAGAGCCGGAAAAAGCTGCGGCACTTGCGCTTCGACGAAGTGCTCGCGCGCTGGCGCGATGACGGCGATCTGCTCTCCGAATTGGATCCACCAGGTTCGAACAGCGATGCGCTGACGAAATATCGCTCGATGCGCGATGCCTCGGCGACCCCGGAACCGGTGCCGTCCGAAACGCCTACCACCGGGGCGAATGATCGCTTCGTCGTCCAGGAACACCACGCGCGGCGGCTGCATTGGGACGTGCGGCTCGAACGCGACGGCGTACTGGTGTCATGGGCCGTCCCGAAGGGCCCGCCGACCTCGTCGGATCAGAATCGGCTCGCCGTGCACACCGAGGATCATCCGTTGGAATACTTGGACTTCCACGGTGCCATCCCCAAGGGCCAGTACGGCGCGGGGGAGATGACCATCTGGGATTCCGGCACCTACGACACCGAGAAATGGCGCGAGGACGAGGTCATCGTCACCTTCCACGGCAAGCGACTGCGTGGTCGCTACGCGATGATCCGAACCAATGGCACCCAGTGGCTGATGCATCTCATGCGCGATCAGAATCCGGCCGAGGAAGAGGCGGACCGGGTGTCCAGTGGTCCGGTCGGCCCCGAGGCCGCGTTCATCGTGCCGAGACCGGCTGGGCCCGCGCCCTTTCCACGTGGACTGCAACCGATGCTCGCCACCCACGGTGAGGTCGCCGATCTCGATGACGTCGAGTGGTGCTTCGAAACCAAATGGGACGGCTTCCGGCTGATCGCCGAAATAGATTCCGGGACACTGACTCTGCGCAGCCGGGCGGGCAATGTGGTGACCAAACGCTATCCGGCTATGTCGGTGCTGGCCGAGGAGTTGGCCGGACACAATGTGGTGCTCGACGGTGAGGCCGTGGTGTTCGACGATCACGGCATCGCGAATGTAGGTCTGCTGCAGGCCGATGCGGCGCGCGCGGTCTTCGTCGCCTTCGATGTGCTGTATCTGGATGGGACTTCACTCATCCGCAAACGGTATTCGGATCGGCGTCGGGTGCTGGAGGCAATCGCCGCCAACGCGCCGTCACTGCGGGTGCCGCCGCGACTGGACGGCTCCGGCGCCGAAGCGCTGCGCTACAGCCAGGAGCAGGGCCTGGAAGGTGTGGTCGCCAAGCGCAAGGATTCGGTGTATCTGCCCGGTAAGCGCGGGCATTCGTGGGTCAAGCAGCGCAACTGGCGCACTCAGCGTGTCCTGATCGGCGGCTGGCGGCGCAGCGACGCGCGCAACTTCAAATCGCTGCTGGTCGGCATTCCGCACGAGGGCAGGCTGTATTACGTGGGGCGGGTCGGCACGGGGTTCAGCGAGCCGGTCATGCGGGATCTGGCCAAAAGGCTCGGCAAATTGGAGCGCAAGACCACCCCGTTCGACAACGACCTCACCGCCGAGGAACGCGAGGCCGCGGTGTGGGTGACCCCGAAGCTCGGCGGAACCGTGCGCTTCATGAACTGGACCGAGACCGGCCGCCTCTGGCATCCGGCCTGGCTCGGCGAGATGTGACGGTGGTCGCTGATGGTTTGCCGGGTCATCGGGGGTTCGCTCGGTATCGTTTGTTTGCGGTTGTGTCGGCTCGAAAACGAGGAGTGCGCGGTGGATTTCAAGAACCTGGCGAACAAGGCGCTGGACTTGGCCCAGCAGAATGCGGACAAGGTGGATACGGCCATCGATAAGGTGGGCGATCTCGTCGACGAGCAGACCGACGGCAAATTCGCGAGCCAGGTCGACGCCGCGCAGGATGCCGCCAAGAAGGCCGTCCGCAAGGACAACTGAGTCGCCGACCCTTTCGAGCGACCTGCAAGCAGTCGCTACGGCGTGGCGGACCGGGCCTACCGATCCGCCATTCCTGCGGTCAGTTCTGTTCGCGGGCGAGCAGCGGAATGATGGTCGCGCTGTCGGTGACCATCGCGTGCCCTTGGAATTCGAAATCGTCGTAGGCGCGCGCCATTGCCTCCTTATCGCGGCCGCCGACGGCATCGCTGATGATCACCGGCACGAAGCCGAGGTCGGTCGAATGGGTGACCGTCGGCGCGATGCCGATCTCCAGCGCGACACCCGCGATCGCGTATGCGCCGATGCCGAGATCGCGCAGCACCGCGGCCAATGGCGTGCCTTCGAATGCCGACATCGATGTCTTGTCGAAGATCACTTCGTCCGCCGTCGGCCGCAACTCCGGAACCAGTTCGAAGGCCGGGGTGTCGCGCTGCAGGATGAACTTCACGTCGTCGACATTGTCGACCTGCTGCCAGCTCATGGCCATTCGCAGCGCGAAGGTGCCACTCAGGCGGCGCGGCAGGAAGAAATGCCGCAGGAAGATGATCGGATAGCCGCCGCGCCGTGCGGCTTCGACCACCCGCGCCACCCGCTCGATGATCTCCGGACCGTCCGGCAGTTGGGACAGCACACCGACCTGCATGTCGTAGACGATCACCGCCATGCGGTGCGGCGCACACACATCGGCGAGTTCTTCGGGGATGTCCAGTCCGTTGCCATGCCGCATGGTCAGCTCACTCCTGTTCGATACCGATCACATTCCGGGTACGGCCCGACGGTGATTCGGTTGCGCGATAGCCACTTTCGGAGCGCGCCGCGGCGTGCTCCGACCCAACTGTAACCATGTCGGAAATCGGACACGTACGGCGTTGCCGATGCCCGCCATTGCCCGTTGCTGGGCCTCTGATCAGGCAGTACGGTGGTGGCATTCGAGGCCGGGCGAAGTCGGCGCCGACGCGTTCCCGGCGCACTGTGCGTCGCGCCGCGTCGGAACACTGGAGGCCCCGATGAAAATTTCATCTGCACCATTCGTCGGCGGTGACCGGAGATCCGGTGCGGTATCGATCCTTATCGTTCTCGCGGTCGTGGCGTTCGCATTCGCGCCCGTTGCCAGGGCGGTGCCGACGCCGGATCAGGACCCGTTCTACGCGGCACCGGCCGATCTGGCCGCACAGCCCGACGGTGCTGTGCTGCGGGCCCGCTCGATCGCCCTGTACGGTCTACCGCTTCCGGTTTCAGCCTGGCAGGTGCAGTACCGGACCAGCGATACGAGCGGCTCACCGATCCCGGGGATGGCCACCGTGCTGGTGCCGAATTGGCCGTGGTTCGGCCCTGGCCAGCGACCCTTGCTCTCGTACCAGATCGCCGAGGACAGTCTCGCCACCCGGTGTGCGCCGTCGTACGCGCTCGCGGGCGGCTGGGATCTCGGCGGCGCGAATACCTATATCGACACACCGTTCATCGCCGAGGCTATGCGCCGCGGCTGGGCGGTGGTGACAAGCGATTACGAGGGGCCGGACTCCCGATTCCTGGACGGCGTCAATGCCGGCCGCGCGGTGCTCGACGGCATCAGGGCGGCCCGCACGCTCGCACCGGATGGCGTCGGTCCGGCGAGCCCGATCGGAGCCTGGGGCTATTCGGGCGGTGCCTTCGCGACGCTGTGGGCGGCGCAGATTCAACCGCAGTACGCGCCCGATATCCAGTTCGCCGGGATCACCTCGGGCGGGGTGCCCGCCGATTGGACAGCCATGGCCCATAGTGTCGATGGCACCGTGCAGGCGGGGCTGGGAATGCTCGTATTGCTCGCGATCGCGAAGAACGAGCCGAATTCCGGTGTTCCGGAATTGCTCAACGAACGCGGTCGCATCGCCCTCGCCGAGGATGCCTCGGCCTGTGCACCGGATCTGCTCGTCAAGTACATCAACGCGCATGTGGACGATTTCGCGGCGGTGCCGGATGTGCTGTTCCATCCGGTATTTCGGGCTGTGACCGACCGCCAGGAGCTGGGCGGCAGCGCACCGGTCATGCCGATGTACCTGTACCACAGCACCACCGACGATGTGATCCCGGTCGCGGGCTTCGCCGATCTGGTCGGCCGATACTGCGCACAGGGTGCCGATCTCACCTCTGTGCATTCGGCGCTGCCCGGACACAATGTGACCGCCATCGGTGAGGCGGCCGGTGCGATGGGCTTCCTCGCCGATCGCTTCGCGGGTGCTCCGGTCGCGCCGGGCTGTCACGGCCGATAACCGAAAGATGCGGCGCGCTACGAGGATTCGCCGCGCGCCGCGTTCGGAGTGCTTGTGCCGGTCCTACTTGACCGGCGCGTCCTGCCATTTGGTGGTGCCAGCCGGGGCGGACAGGGTGCTGAGCAGATCGATGCCCGCGATGATCAATGCCGGTCCGCCGACCACGAGGGTGCCGATGATGCCGCCGATACCCGCGCCCGCGATGACGCTGGCGATGACGGTCGGTCCGCCGATGATGCCGGTGAGCCCGACCAGCGCGCCGATCACCGTGCCGAGGAAACCGCCGATGGCGGTGGCAATGCCGAACTGGGACAGGAAGTTATCCTGTGCGCGCAGATTCTCCCGTGGCGACGCGATCGGCGTGGCCGCCTGCCGCGCCTGCGTGTAGTCCTTGACCGCGGTCAACTCCAGCACCCGGCCCGCGTCGCGGATCTCATGCGGCATGGCGAACTCCAGACCGTCCTGCCGGAACGTCAGCGGCAGCGTGACCACCGTATTGCCCGCGATGTCCTTGATATCCACGGTGTTCGCGGACAACTGGAAGGACCCGTCGGTCAGCGTGGTGACGATCTTGTCGCCCACCAGTTTTGCCTCGTACCCGATGTCGGGTACGGGCGCGGCATCCGGCTGTGCATAGGAGGTGCCCGCGCCGACCGCGACAGCGGCGACGATCGGCACGGCTGCCGCAGTGATCTTGCGGAGAATCATTCCGGTGGTCCAATCTTCATCAGTACTTGCGAGCCGTAGCAACGCTCCGCACGCGAAAAATCCTCCCCCCGACGCTGTGCAGAGCCACGATGTGATCTAAAGAACGCACTCCGAGGACACCGTACCGCGTACAAAAGGTTTAGAGGAATGCTTTTCGGGGTATTCAATGTTGCTCACATGATGAATCTTGTTATAGCTCTTCGCTATCCAGTCATGCGCCCGGCTACTACATGACATTGATGGCGCGGGCGATCACCAAGATCACCAAGGCTAATGAAATCGCTGATTGCAGCATCATCGTCGCCTTTGCCCACCGCGACATCGGCATGACATCGGTCGGGCTGAAGGCCGTCGCATTGGTGAACGCCAGATACAAATAGTCCAGGAACTGTGGCTCCCAGTCGGGTTCGGCCAGGTCCGGACTCTGCATCTGCACGAACAAGAAGTCCGGCAACGGCTTTCGCGCATGCGCTCGGGCCGCTGGTCCGCCGCGATCGAACTCCCAGTACCAGAGCCCGAACACCACCACATTGGTCAACCAGACCGCGCCGCCCGAGAGCAGAATTTCCACGCGATCGGTGAGGGACCGATCGATCAGCCGGAACACCAGCCAACCCGCCGAAGCCGCGGTGGCCAGACTCAACAGCCCGGTCAACAGGAGGCCGCCGTTGCGCAGCCAACGCTCTTCCCGATTGAGCCGGAACGGATTCGCCACCACCAACACACCGAGCAACAGGACCTCGAGTACCGGTAGCACAAGCCAGGCGGGCTGCTTCCAATGTTCCAGCGGCACGACCTGCAACACCACGATCACCAGTACGGCGAGCGTCGCGGCCCACCGCGATTCACCCTCCGTCTTGCGTTGCCAGGCAGGTACATCGTCGTCTTGGTCCGGCACAGGGGCCAGTATCGCCGATCAGGTGAGCAGATCGAGGACGACCGCGCCGAGGCAGACCGCGATGACAATCGTCAGCGCGATCGCGTCATTGCGTCCCGGGGCGCTCGGGTGTGCGGTGAGCTGGCCGGTGCCGCCGCGCGCGGTGATGGCCTCGCCCAGTTCGGTTGCCCGGCGGCTGGATACCGCCATCGCGGCGGTGAGGATATCGACGAGCGGATTATCGGCGGCGCGGGTGAGCAGGCCATCCTTCGGGCGCAGTCGGCGGGCCGCACGCAGCACCCGGATCTCGTCCATCAGCAGCGGCAATCCGCGCAATGTCAGCGCGATGACCACGGCCCATTCGTCCACGGGCACGCGGAATCGGCGCAGTGGGGAGCCGAGTTTGGCCAGCGCGGGGGCGATATCGCCCATCGGGGTGGTCCAGGCGATCAGGAACGAGGAGGCCAGCAGGATCAGGCCGAAGACAGTGACATTGGTGTAGCGCAGCACGGCGTCGCGGCCCACCGGCACATTGAGCAGGGCGCCGATGCCGATCGCCGCCCAGAACCACCACGGCAGGCGCGGCAGCGTGCTCAGCGGCAGTCGGGCCACCAACCCGATCGCGATCACGAAGACGACCATCAAGCCGAGTACCGGCCAGGACGGCAGGAACATCAGCACCACACTGATCAGGAACGCCCCGATGATCTTGGTTCCGGCCCAGAGGCTGTGCACCGGACTGGAAACCGGCACTTCGCGGAACAGCACCGTACTCATTACCGACCTTCGTTCCCGAGTCGCCAGGCCGGATCGCCTGGGCGCGCCCCTGGCATTGTCGTGCGGGAATCCAGCTGGTGCGCGGGCACATTCGCGGTATCGCGGATCGGATCGCTCTCCAGAATGCGTCCGGCCTCGAGGTGTACGGCCCGGTCGCAGACCGCGGCCATATCGTGCACGTCATGGGAGATGACGATCAGGGTGAGCCCGGAATCGCGCAGGTGGGCAAGCAGTTCCACGATTTCGGCGCGACCGTGCGGGTCCAGCCCGGCCAGCGGCTCATCGAGCACGACGACCGGCGCATGGCTGGCCACAATGGCCGCCAGCACCACGCGCTTGGCTTGGCCGCCGCTGAGTTCTTCGACGGAGCGTGCGGCCAGTGCGCGATCCAGACCGACCGCATCCAGTGCGCGTCCGACCGCGCCGGATCCGGTGGCCCGGCCGCCCCAGTCCGCGATTTCGTCGCCGACCGTCTGCTTCTGCAGCTGCAGCCGGGAGTGCTGGAAGGCCAATTCCACCCGGCCGATCTGCTTCGCGATCGGCTTATCGCCCAATTCGCAACGGCCGGAACTGGGTTCGATCAATCCCGCCATGATCCAGGCCAGCGTCGATTTGCCGGAGCCATTGCCGCCCACCACGAGTAACGCCTCGCCGCGCCGTACCGTCAGGTCGACGCCGTGCAAAGCCGGTGCGGCCCACGGTGTTCCGCGGTTATAGGTGTGACGAACCTCGCTCAGCCGCAGGATTGTTTCGCCCATCGGCCGACGCCGGATCTCGCCGGCCGGTCGCGGCCAGGCGGGCAGCCGCTCCACGGTCCGGCCGCCGGCCAGATGCACCACCCGGTCGGCTGCGGCGGCATCGGCCTCGTGATGGGTTACCAGCACCACGGCCATCGGGTGGCGTTTGGGTAGTTCGGCCAGGAGCGCGACGAGATCGCGGCGACCTTCCGGATCGATCATCGAGGTGGCCTCGTCGGCAATGAGCAGCGCGGGGCGGCGGGCCAATGCGGCGGCCACCGCCAGCCGCTGCTGCTGACCGCCCGAAAGCGTTGCGGTCTCGCGATCGCCCATACCGTCCAGGCCGACCTCGCGCAGCAGGCCATCGATATCGACCGCGGCGGCGAGTTCGGTGGACAGACCCCACACCACATCGTCGGCGACGAGCACACCGAGCGTTTGACTCTCCGGCCGCTGCAGCACCAGTGCGGTACCGCCCAGATGGCCGAGACCTGCGGCGCCCGGCCGGTCCACGCCGCCGGTGGTCGGCGGATGTCCGGCCAGCAGCCGGGTCAGCGTCGATTTGCCCGATCCGTTGTGGCCGACGATGGCCACGAATTCGCCGATATCGACCGTGAGATCGATCCCGGACAGCGCCTCCACCGGCGCGCCGGGATAGCGGAAGCCGACCTCGCGCAGTCGCACCGGGAGCGGCGCGATCGGCCGGTCGTCGGGTGGTGCGTCGAGCCGGTCTCGACTGGGCAGCCAGGACAGCCGGTCGAGTACCGAGCCGAGTACGAACCAGGAGAACACCGCCGTCGCGATGAAGCCCGCCAGCACACCACCGCCGACCAGCACCCACCACCAGCGGATCGCCGCGTCCGCGGCGTCGGCGACTCCGCGTCCGAGGGGTTCCAGCTGGGGCTGCCGCGCCGCCGTCCGCTCCAGGCCCTCCGCGGTGCTGCGGATGGTGTTGAACAGTAGATTCCGTGACCGAGAAAGCACGACCAGCGTTCCGACGGCGAACGCCGCGAAGCCGAGACCGGCGACTACCGACAATCCGAGCACCGCGGGCAAACCGCCACGTCGACGTTTGACGATGCCGATAATGCCCGCGACAGTGGCCGAGCTGAGAATGCCGAATGCGGGCACGATGCCCGCCGCGACGAAGCAGACCAGCACGGCCGAACCCGTCGCGGTGATCAGGGCGCGCAGCCGATAGCGGTGCGCGATCATGGCCAGCGGCACCGCGGCGACCAGCTGCAGCGCCGCGGCGAACGGAATCAGCGCACCGACGGTGACCAGGCCGACGGTGGCACCGCCGAGTACCGCCCCCGCCGCCAATTCGATCGGGCGCAGCGGGCCGCGCTCGGTGGGGCGGGCTGGCAGATCACTCACGGGTCAAGTCTGCCAGGATCGGTGTGGACAGTTCGTGTGGTCTTTCTGTGGAGTGCTTGAGGCTGTGTCGGTTTGCTCGCTATGCGACCCGGGTCAGCTCGTAATCAGCGGCCTTCAACTTGCGGACGCGACGGCGGTAGGCGAGCTGTGGACCCGGCCAGTTGTTCGTGATCCGGCCCGAAGCGGTGCGATACCAGCTGGAGCAGAAGTTCCACGGTGTGCGCGCGAGGCGCTGCTGAACCGCGGTATTGAATTGCGCCTCCGCCTCGGGACGCACCTCGAGCACGTGGCCGGGACGTTCGGCGAGCAGTTGGACGGCCTGGCGGATATAGCGGGCCTGCGATTCGATCATGTAGATGATCGAGCCGACGCCGAGATTGGTATTCGGTCCGTAGACGAGGAACAGATTCGGGAAGTCGGGCACGGTAATGCCGCAGTAGGCGTGCGCGCCGCCCTGCCAGGCGTCGGAGAGCTTGCGGCCCGCGCGGCCGTAGATATTCATGGGCCAGAGGAATTCGGTGCCCTTGAACCCGGTGCCGTAGACGATAACTTCCGCCTCATGCACCTTGCCGTCGGCGGTGCGCACGCCGTTCGGCACGATTTCGGTGATGGCGGTGGTCTCGACCTGCACGTTCGGTTCGAGCAGAGCCGGGTAGTAGTCGTTGGAGAACAGGCCGCGCTTACAGCCGATCGGATAGTCGGGGGTGAGTTTGGCACGCAGTTCCGGATCCGGGACCTGCATTTCCAGATGTTTCGACGCGATTTTCGCGACCATTCGCACGATCCACGGGAATTCGACCAGGCCGAGCGCGATGAATTCGGCGATGGCCCACCAGCCGAAGCGTTCGACGAGCAGGGCTCCGGGCAGCCGGGCGAAGAGTTTGTGCTGGACCGGGGTGTAGTCGGTATCGAATTTGGGCAGCACCCACGCCGCGGTGCGCTGGAACAGGGTGAGGTGTCCGACGCGCGGCTGGATCTCCGGAATGTACTGGATGGCGCTGGCGCCGGTGCCGATGCAGGCGACGCGTTTACCGGCGAGTTCGACCCCGTGATCCCACTCGGCGGAGTGGAAGGCCTGACCGGTGAAGGTGTCGATGCCGGGAATGTTCGGCAGGGCGGGCCGGGACAGTTGGCCGACCGCGGAGATGAGTACGTCGGCGGTGCGGGCCGTGCCGTCCTTGGTCCGTACGGTCCAGCGGCCGGAAGCGTCGTCGAATTCGGCGTCGGTCACCTCGGCGCCGAAATGGATCGCCTCCAGCAGGCGGTGCCGCTGGGCGACACCGCGCAGGTAGTCGTGGATCGCGGCCTGTCCGGAATATCGCTGCGGCCAGTCCGGCTTGGGCTCGTAGGAGAACGAGTACAGCGGCGACGGCACATCACAGGCCGCGCCGGGGTAGGTGTTCTCCCGCCAGACCCCGCCGATGTCGGTGCCGCGCTCCAGGATGGCGATATCGTCGAAACCGTTGCGCCGCAATTCGATTGCCATCCCGACGCCGCCGAAACCGGCGCCTATGATGATGACCGAGGGCCGTTCGCCAGCTGTCATTTGTGGCACTCCTCACAGCGCTGTAGATGAGTTCCACTCTAAGACCGCAGGTCGCGTATGGGGGTGGGCCTATCGAGATTTTCGGCCATAATGTCCGCTGTGGAGCGGGTACAGGATCCGGGCATCCGCGACTGGAACTTTCCGCGCGGCATCGCCAGCGTGGCACTCATGGTCGGTTATGCCGGTGAGCAGGGCGTGCCCGTCGCGCGCATGCTCGCCGGAACCGGGCTGACCGAGGCCATGCTGCACGATCCGGATGCGCAGATCGACGCGCGCACCGAACTCGCCGTCATCCGCAATCTCGTCCGCGAACTCGCCGATACGCCCGCGCTCGGTGTCGAGATCGGTCGCCGGTATCGGATCACCACCTTCGGCATTTTCGGCTTCGCCTGCGTCAGCAGTCCGACGCTCGGTGAGGCGATCTCGTTCGCGCTGCGCTATCTGGAGCTGAGCTTCACCTTCTGCCTGCCCGTCGCGGAATGGGGGGAGGGCGAGTTCATCGCCTGGGTGCACGACGAATCGATTCCGGCCGATGTGCGCCAGTTCCTGGTCGAGCGCGATGTGACCGCCATGCATCAGGTCATGAGCGATCTGATCGGTAAACAGCTGCCACTGACCAGGGCCGAATTCCGTTTTCCCGAGCCGGCATACGTCGATCGGATCATGGAGGTCACTCATGTGCAGCCGCGTTTCGGACGGCCGCACAACCTGTTCACTATCGATCCGGCAATGCTGGAGCAGCCGCTGCCGCAGGCGAATGAGCACACCTGGGCCATGTGCCTCGCGCAATGCCGTGATCTGGTGGATCGACGCCGAGCCCGCACCGGTATCGCGGCCGAGGTACGCGAACTCCTGGTGCCCGGCGGTGCCGACGGATTCGCCGCGCCGCGCGGAATCGACTCCGTCGCACGCGATCTCAATATGAGCACCCGCACCCTGCGCCGCCACCTCGATGCCGCGGGTACCAGCTACCGCGCGCTGCTGGACGAGGTGCGCCGCGCTCTCGCCGAGGAAATGCTCACCGCCACACCGCTTTCGGTGAGCGATGTGGCCATCCGGCTCGGCTACGCCGAATCCTCCACCTTCATCTACGCCTTCAAGCGCTGGACCGGCGCGACCCCGGCCGCCTACCGCCGCGAACGAGTGGTGCGCCGCTAATTCGGCTGCACGCCGATCCGGCCGCCCATCGCAACACTGCGGAAATGCGTTGTGATGCGGCGATTTTCATCGATGATGTGCAGGGCGATGGCCGGATCCGGCGCGTAGTCCATCACGCGATGGGGGAGTTCGAGTTCCCACTCCCCGCCGAGGACGGAGGCGGTGCTCGGGGCGATCAGTAGCGGGCGGCCCGCGAAGGTGGTCGTGGCGGCGGAATGCGCATGTCCGGTGATCACGCCGACGATGCGTTCGTCGGCGGCGACCACCTCGGCCAGTTTCTCGGGCTCGGCCAGCGAGATCTCATCGATGACCGGACTGAACAGATGTGCGGGCGGATGGTGCAGCGCAAGGAGAATGGGCGCGTCGGCGGGTGCGGCGGCGAGTACGCCGCGCAGCCAGTCGTAGGTTTCCTCGGTGAGTCGGCCGCCGGATTCGCCAGGGACGCTCGAATCCAGCAGGACCACGGTCGAATTGCCGATTCGGTGTGCGTGGTTGATCGGCGCGGTCGAGGTGGATTCACCGAGCAGGATCGTGCGGAAGGCGGCGCGGTCGTCGTGATTACCGGGCAGTGCGTAGACGGGGATATCGGCATGGAGTGCGACGCGCGCCTCGGCATATTGCTCGGGCTTACCCGAATCGGTGATATCGCCGGTCACCAGAATGGCATCGGGCCTGCGTCGCAGCTCGGCGAGATAGGCCATGACCCGCTCGACGCGTTCGGCATTTCGGGTGCCGAGATCGAAATGGGTATCGCTGACCTGAGCCACCAGGATCATCGGCGTTCGCTTTCTCTGGGGGATCGCTCCATTGCGTCAGAGGGTGTCGCCATCGTGTGCCGACACGTTTACAGGCTAGATGACCTGCGGGTTACGCGTCGCCATGAGGCTGACCACCGGTAGAAGGCCGCGGGGTCGGAAGTGGTCGCGCGCACATCGGGTCAGCTCGACGGGTCGACGACCGATGCCCACAGTGTCTGCAGTGACCGCAGGAACGACTTGCGATCGGCGGCGGAGAGCTGAGACAGCAGGCGGTTCTCCTGCTCCTGGATATCGCGTTGTGCCTGGTCGCGGGTGGTTCGACCGGCCGGGGTCAGCGAAATCAGGCGTGCGCGCCGGTCGGCCGGGTCGAGGTCGCGCTGGATGAGGCCGCGCTGCTGGAGTTCGTCGAGTGTGCCGATGATGCGCGTCTTGTCCGCGCGGATCTTCTTGGCCAACGCCGCCTGGGTGTAGACGGGTTCGTCGCCGAGTCCGAGCAGGACCACATAGCCCCACATGGTCAGGCCGTGCCGCTCGAGTATGGGCAGTTCCGCCATGGCGAGGGCGCGGCCGAGCGGCGCGATCATCGCGGCGAGGTCGGGGCGCTTTTCCGGCATGGGTAGAAAATACCGCTTGGCTTATGATAAGCGAGAGCTTATGATAAGCAGGAGCTTATCAATTTGGATGTATCGAGAGGACAGCGATGACCACCGATTCCGACACCGCCCCAGAGTTGCAGACCCTCAAATCACTGGGAACACAGGTCGATTTGATCGCCCTCAATGCCCAGGCCGTGCGCACCAGCATCGAAGTTGTTTCCCAGCTGACTCCCGCCGATTTGGCCAAGCCGACGCCGTGCGCGGGCTGGACGCTGCACGGGTTGCTGGCGCACATGATCACCCAGCACTACGGCTTCGCGGCCGCCTCCCGCGGTGAGGGCGACTTGTCGCTGTGGCGGCTGCGTCCGCTGGGCGATGACCCGGTCGCGGACTACCGTGCCGCCGCCGAACATGTACTGGCGTCCTTCGCCGAGGACGGCGTGCTCGACCGGTCCTTCCCACTGCCGGAGTTCACCCGCGCCTTCGAATTCTCCGGAGCCGAGGCGGTCAGCTTCCACTTCATCGACTACGTCGTGCACTCCTGGGACGTCGCCCGAACCCTCGGCCGCACAGTGCATTTCGACGATGACCTGCTCGCGGTCGCATTATCGGTAGCCGAGATCGTCCCCGGTGGCCCGGCCCGCTTGGCCCCTGGCTCGGCCTTCGGACCGGTCGTCACCTGGTCCGGTGACTCCGTGCTCGACGAGATCGTCGCGATCCTCGGGCGTTCTCCGAACTGGCCCGAGTAGTCCTCGCTCGAGTGACCCCACGGGCCCAAATTTGCGGGCCGCGCAGGGAATTTCCGGATGTTCAGTGCGCTGCACGAAAGAACGTGAACAGCGCGGACCTTCCTGGCAGAGGACTGCTGCACGTGGCTGCTATGCCACATTCGGTCGAGCAATTCGCCGAGCGCGATTGGCGTGCTGCCTATGGATTGCCCGGATAATCCGTGCGCGGGGTTCGGCTGGAGGAGGGCTATTCGGTTGGGGGGAGCGGGGATTCGGCGGCGTGTAGCAGGTTGTCGGCCTGCTGGAGGAGGGCTTCGGGGTCGGGGGTGGGGTGCAGGGGGTGCCAGAAGTCGGGGGTCGGGGTTGCTCGGAGGGTGAGGGTTGGGGGTGTGCGCCAGGGGGCGGCGAGGGCGAGTTGCCAGGAGTGGAGGTAGGTGCGGTCGTATCGGGCGGACTTGTCGAATAGCGGGTCGCCGACGATGGGGTGTCCGATCCAAGCCAGGTGTACGCGGATCTGGTGGCGGCGGCCGGTGATCGGGCGCACTGCGAGCACGGTGCGGGTGTCCGTGCGCAGGACCGCCGCGAACTGGGTTGTCGACGGATAGTTCTTGGTGGCCAAGAGATCCGCGTCATCGACGAACCAGCGACCGGCCTGCTCGCGAATGGATTCGCGGGGCGCGGCGATCCGCACGCGGTTCTTGCGGCCGACACTGAGCGGCAGTTCGATGACGCCGCGATCGGGCAGGCCGGTCGATTCCACGATCGCCAGATACGCCTTCTCGGCCGTCTGCTTGTTGAACTGCCTGGTCAGTTGCCCGTGCGCGCCCAGCTCCTTGGCCAGCAGCACGAGTCCGGAGGTCACCTTGTCGATCCGGTGCACCGGATACAGCGTTTCCCCCACCGCGGCCGCTGCCTCGACGATATCGCTGTCGTGCCGCTCCCCGGTCACCGAAATCCCGGCGGGCTTGTTCAGCGCCAGCACCGCCGCGTCCTCCTCGATAACGCAGCTCTTCCGCAACGCGGCCCACTCGAACTCCACCGGACGAGCTTAGGTCGTGCGCTGCCGTGCTTACCCTTGTGGCGCGGCGCGTGGAGACCCAGGTTGTGCGCCACCGCGCTCGCCTCCGCGGCGCAGCGTGTGGGGATCCAGGTTGTGCGCTGCCGTGCTTACCCTTGCGGCGCGGCGTGTGGGGGTCGAGGTGGCGAGCTTAGGTTGTGCGCTGCCGGTGTGTGCCGTTGCGGTGCGGCGTGTGGGGGTCGAGGTGGTGTGCCCAGGTTGTGCGCGCTATCTGTACTTGCCATTACGCCGCAGGGTGTGGGGCCGCAGGCGGTTGAAGCCGCGGACGCGCACGCTGCGCAGATTGCGGATATCGAACTCCGGATTGCCGTCAAGGGCCGCGGCGGCCTCGTCATCGACGAGTACGGTGCCGGGGCGGGCGACGCCGGTGAGCCGGGAGGCGATATTGACCACCGAGCCGTACAGATCGCCGAAGCGTTGCAGCACCGGCCCGTATGCCACGGCGACCCGCAGCTCCGGCGTGCCGCCGACCATCATCGTGCTCTCCTGGATGGCCAGCGCGATGCGGGCCGCATCCGTTGGATCCTCGGCCGCGAACATGACCTCGTCGCCGACATTCTTGATCACCCAGCCGCCGTTCTCGGTGATCGCGGCGGTGGTGGTGGATTCGAATGCCTCCAGCAGCATGGAGAGTTCGTCGGGGTGCAGATGTCTGGTGAGCCGGGTGTAGCCGACCATATCGGCGAAGCCGACCGCCAGCTCGCGCACCGACTCGCCCGCCGTGGTGCCCGGATCGAGGGAACGGGCCAGGGCCGCGGCGAGATGGCGGCGCCACGCGTAGGTATTGAGCTGTTCGAGCGTGGAGATGGCCGCCTCAGTGGCGTCGCGCGCGATTTCGGCCGGATCGGTGCCGGGCGCGGCCGCGGCCATCCGAGTGCTGATTTCGGCGAGCACCACATCGACCTGCCATTCGGCCAGACGTGCCATGCCCTGGCCGAGGGTGCGTGCGGTCGCGGCCTGCTGACGGGAGTCCGCCGAGGCGAGCACATTGAGCGCGCGGAAATTGCGCACCGCGGCGATATCGGCGTCGGCGTAGTCGACGGCGGCATCGTCGAGACCGGCCGGGAAGCCGAGTGCCATCCACAGCCGCTTGGTCAGGTCGGTGGTCGTCCCGGATTCTTCGGCGACCTGGGTCCGGTTGTAGCGGCGGCGTCCGTCGAGCAGATAGGACTCCACGACCGACTCGACCAGCTCGGATATCTCGGTGGGAACCATGATCGGTACCTTACGGGCCGGGCAGGCGGTCCGGGACTGTGATCGGCCACAATCAGCCCAGGTGCAGCCACTGTCCGATCGACGGCACGCCCTGGTCGTTCACGACGAACACCAGATACCAGCCCGGCGGCGCGAGTGCCGGATTCGACGGCAGCTTGATCGTCACGGAATCCGGTGCGGTGCCGGCGAATTCGAGGTCGATCAGGCGTTGCTCGTTATCGGAGGAGTGGGTGCACGCGCCAGGTCGAACGAGGTTCACCTCGCGCAGGGCCGCAGTGGTGATCGCGGTAACGGTCGCGCCGTGGGCGACCGTGTCCGTCGCGAGCGTGAGCTGCGGTCGCTCGCCTTGGAAAAGATAAGGCGGCCAATAGGTTTCGATGCGCAATTCCTCGGTCTTGCGCGCCGGATTAGAGCCGGCGGTGATCACCTTGCCGTCGGGGGTGAGCAGGGCGACGGAGTGGTACAGCCGCGGCACCCGGCTGGGCGCCGTGTGCATCCAGGTGCCCATCGCCGGATCGAAGATCTCGGCGTGCGGCGGCGCGTCGTGCGCCATCTCCTCCATACCGGAACCGCCGGTGGCCAGTACTGTTCGGTCCGGGAGTAGGACCGCGCCGAGATGCATCCTGGCATGATCCATCGGCGGCGCCGCCTGGTCTTCCGGCGTGGCAGAGGTCAGATCGACGATCCTGGTATCGGCCAAAGCCGGTGCGGGGCTGTGCATATCGTATCCGCCGCCGCCGAGAATCATGACCCGCTGTTGCTGCGCGGGCGGCAGCAACACGCTCGCCGACTGATTGCGTGAACCCGGATCGGTGAGACCGGGCACCTCGACAGTTGTGCCGGTCGCCGGATCCCAAATCGAGGGCCGCATGCCGTTGTTCGCACCGTACTGGCCGCCGGTGTAGAACAACCTGCCGTCGGCGAGTAGCACGAGATGCCCGTACATCGGGATGGGACCGGGAGATGGCAGCTGGGACCAGGTTTCGGTGCCGGCGTCGAATAGTTCCGGAACGACGGATAGGAAGTTGTCGGCACCAAGACCCGACACGGCGACGATATTGCCGCTGGGCAGCGGCGCCAGCGTCGGGTACCAGCGGCCGAAAGCCATGTCCGGCCTGGTATTCCAGGTCAGCGTCGCCGGATCGAAGATGAGTGCGTCCTTCAGCCCGTAGAACGGGTCGTAGCGTTCGGTGCCGCCCGCGGCGAGCAGCCTGCCGTCCGGCAGGAACGCGTGTCCGACGCAGAACATATCGATCGGGGTTCCGGGTGCGCTCAGTCCTGGTCGCGGGTAATGCCAGACGCGCGTGCGGAATTCGTGGGCGTCGTGGCGGTCCGGATCGTTACCGGAACCGGCGAAGAACAGCACATCACCGGTGTGCAGTAGGGCGGCGTGCACCGGGTTGATCTCGGTGCCGAAATCGAGAACGCGCCACAAGCCCATATGTGGTGCGTGCGTCAGATCGGTCTCCAGTTCGAGCACGCGCAGATAACCGGCATTGACGCCATCGGGCGCGTCGATGGTGAACACCACCAGTTCCGCCGGTGTGCCGTCGTGCGGCAGCAAAGCCAGTGCCGCGCCTTGGTTTTCGGCGAAGCCCCACTCGGTCTTGGTCCATACGCTCCAGCCGTCGACCGCGTGCCCGGAACCTTCCAGGCCCCAGCCGATGGTGTACACGCCGGCATTCACACCGTCGGGGTTGTCCACCGCGAAGACGATCAGTTCCGGCCTGCCGTCGCCGTCCAGATCCGCGGCCGTGATGCCCGCGCCCTGGTTCTCCCAGCCGTACCAGTCGGGCACCGCCACCCACGGCGTCCATTCGCCGACCGCGCCGTCCGCGGTCAGTCCCTTGGCAAACCGAAACTGTCCGCTGTTCTGGCCCGGCGGATTGTCGACCGCCAAAACGACCAGGGTGAGCTGCCCATCGACGGACGTGAGGCAGATATCGGCACCCTGGTTTTCCCAGCCGTACCAATCCGGCACGGTGATCCACGGCGTCCAGCCGCCGGTCACCGTGCCGTCCTCGGCCAGATCGCGCCCGATCCGGTAGCAACCCTGGTTCTGGCCGGGCGGATTGTCCACGACGAACACCACGAGATCGGGTCGGCCGTTGCCGCTCAGATCGCCGATCGCGATGCCCGCGCCCTGGTTTTCCCAGCCGTACCAATCCGGCACCGGCAGCCACGGTCCCCAACTCTTCGTCGAGCCGTCGGGGGCGAGTCCCATGCCCACCCGATATGACGCGGTGTTCTGACCAGCCGGATTGTCCACCATGAGTACGACGACATCCAGGGCGCCGTCCCCATCGATATCCGCGATCGCGATCCCGCAATCCTGGTTCTCCCATGCGAACCAGTCGGGGACCGGAACGAATTGTCCTGCCACGCAATACATCGTCGCCCTGAACGCGCCATCTTGCGCGTCGTATGCCGAAGTTGTCCGATGATGTGGGTTGCGGCTACTGGTGCGGCAGAAGGGATTCCCTGGACCAGGTGAGGGTGCCCGCGGCCAGATCGGCGATAACGGCGTCGAGCCAACGCAATTCGGCCTCGGTGACCGTGCGCTGGTACTCGTCCTCCAGCATCACCACCCTGGGCAGCTGCATCGCGGCGGCCTGGTTCGCATCGGCATCCATCTCGGCGAGCTTGGCGCGCACCGACTTTGCCCGCCGCTCCAATTCCGTGCGAGCACCTTCGGGTCCGAGCAGCATCAGGAACGACAGCGCCGCAGGGAATTCCGGGTATTCGTTGCGCGGTTCGCCGATCATCTCCGCGAGCCAAGTCGCGCAGGCAGCGCGGCCCGCATCGGTGATCTCGTACACGGTTCGCTCCGGATATTGCTGATCGCGGCCGGTTTCGCGGACCGTGACAAGTCCGGCCTCCTGCAGCCTGCCGATCGTCTTGTACAGCGCGGCGCGCTGCGCGACATTGACGACCTTGTCCTTGCCCCACTCCTTGATCCGCCGCTGGATCGCATAGGGGTGCATCGGTTCCAGATGCAGGATGCCGAGCAGCGCCATCGCCAGGGGAGAGCGCTTGAACTGCGTCGATGCCGTCATGTCGACCATTCTAGTGGTGTCCCGACAACTAGGTTCCCACATACTAGTTGCAAAGAAACTAGTATGTGTGCCACTATTGTTTCACCAGCGGAAGCCCCCGAAAGGATCGAAAAATGACCGCCAAGACCGCCGCCCGCATCCATGTCGACCACGAGACCGCCAAGCGCCTCGGCAACTGGACCGATGCCGGCACCTTCGAAATCACCGCCCGCTACGGCAGCGTGGTGATCGACCTGCGTTCGCCGCGGATCACCGGCGAGATCGTTGTCCACGCTGACCTCGACCACGCCATGGTGAAACTGCTCGTCCCGGACGACGCCGTCATCGACCAGACCGAACTGCAGTGGACCGGCCGCGGCCGGGTGAAGGATTTCGCGCGGCCGCAGGGTGCCGCGGGTCGCGTCATCCGGCTCACCGGCACCAGCAACCGCAGCGAATTCCGGGTGCACCGTGCGGGTATCGCCGTGCTGTCGGCAATGTTCTCGCGGGAGTTCTTCGAGGATGCGCGCCGCGCGCATCGCGAAGGCATGCACCCGACCGTCGCCGATCCGGCCAACGCGCCGCGTTGATGCGCATCTGTTGCCGAAACCGCAGTGCCCCGACCGTTGGGTTGGGGCACTTGGCATTTCAGGTTCAGTCGAGGCCGATCGTCAGGTACTTCACGAAGAACTCGTTGTTCAGCGCATAGGGGGAACGTCGCTGCCGAATCAGGGCGATGGCGTCATCGGCCGAATACCCGAGATCCAGCAGTGTCTGCGCGACCACCAAACCCGAACGGTTGTAGCCGTACTGGCAGCGCACCATGACCCTGCGGTGGGCACGAACCGCCGCTGCGGCGATCCTGGCCAATTCGCGCGCCGCCGCCAACTGATCGGCGTGCAACTCTGCGTCCGGAATCGCGAGGTGATGGTGTTCGATATCGGGTCCCGGCCCGTGCCCCTCGGCCTGGAACAGGCTGATCACCACATCGAATTCGATACCGACGATCGCGGGCACCCGCGCGCCTTCGACGTTTCCGTAATGATGCCCACCCATCCACAGCTGCGGCACGATCTCGTTCCACGGCGCTTGTGCATCCGGTGTCTGCATCCTGGGCGGCCGTTCCCACTGCACCATCGTTGCCTCCCCACGTTTCGGCCCAGCTTCTACGGTACCGCCGGGCAACGGCTCGGGAACTGCCCCGAAGTCCGGCAATCTTCGAGTGAACGATGACCTATAAGTGGTGCGAGTCCGGGTATGCGGCCGGTATGGAACTTCTATTGGTATTCGTCGTGATACCGGTGATCGTTGCCATCGTGGTGTTGCGACGCAAACGTGCCGGGCAACCGTCGGACCCGGAAATGATCACCGGCAATGAAGGGCATCGCCATGTCGATGGATCCTGATCCGCAGCGCACTCCCGATCTCGAAGCGGGCGGCGGCGTCCGACCCGGATCGACCCCACCCGAGACGGCACAGACTTCGGGACTGTCCGCGCCCGAACCGCGCACCAGCCGACACTTCCCGCCGACCGGAGTCGGCTTCCTCGCCATGGCCGCGGTGCTGGTAATCCTGTTCATCGTGGTGGCGGTGTTGCTAGTGGTAACTCTGCTCTGACCGCAAGGCCGGTTCGAAAGTGGCGCAGGATTCCCGCTGACGCGATGTAGAACGCGTTCTAGACAGTTCTAGAGTTTTGTCTTACGCTCGGATCATGACGACAGAGTTGTCTCATCGACCGCAATTCGAATTGAGATCTGCGGAGACCTGGCGCGACCCGTGGCCGATGTATGCCGAACTGCGCGCGCACGACCCCGTACACCACGTTGTGCCCCAGGATGATCCGGCGAGCGACTACTACGTCCTGTCCCGCTATTCGGATGTATATGCGGCCGCGCGGGACGTCGCGAACTTCTCCTCGGCGGGGGGCCTGACCGTCGACTACCACGACCTCGGCGAGATCGGGCTGCCCGAACCGCGGCCGTTCGTCTTCACCGATCCGCCGGATCACACCACCTTCCGCAGACAGGTCATGAAAGGCTTCACGCCGCGGCAGGTGCGATCGGTCGAACCGCAGGTGCGCGCGTTCGTCATCGAGCGGTTGGAGCGGCTGCGGGCGGCGGGCGAGGGCGATATCGTCGTCGAACTCTTCAAGCCGCTGCCGAGTATGGTGGTCGCACACTATCTCGGTGTGCCGGAACCGGATCGGCCGAAATTCGACGAGTGGACCGATCTCATCATGACCGCCTCCGCAGGCGGCAGTCCGCTCGATGCCCAGGAGGCCATCGGCGAATTGATGCAGTACTTCACCCATTTGATCGAACGTCGTCGCGCCGAACCCGCCGACGATACGATCTCGCATCTGGTGACTTCCGGCCTCGGCGCCGATGGCGACTATGCGGGCATCATCTCGATTCTCGGCTTCGCCTTCACCATGATCACCGGCGGAAACGACACCACCACAGGTAATCTCGGCGGTGCGGTGCAATTGCTGACCGAGCGTCCGGATCAGCGGCGGCTGCTGATCGAGGATCCGTCGCTGATCCCCGATGCGGTCGAGGAGTTCTTGCGGCTCACCTCGCCGGTGCAGGGTTTGGCGCGAACCATGGTGCGCGACGTCGAGATGCACGGCACCACCATCGCGGCCGGACGTCGGGTGCTGCTGCTGTATGCCTCGGCGAACCGGGACGAACGCGAATTCGGTTCCAATGCAGGCGAACTCGATGTACGTCGGCGTCCCAAACAGATCCTGACCTTCAGCCACGGTAACCATCACTGTCTCGGCGCAGCCGCCGCGCGCATGGTCGCGTGCGTCGCGCTGGAGGAACTGCTCGCGCGCTGCCCGGATTTCGTCGTGGACATCGACCGGGTGCGTTACGCCCCCGGCAGTTATGTGCGCTGGCCGGATCGTGTGCCGTTCCGGGTGACCGCATGACCGGAGATTGGTTGCGCCCCAAGCGCGCCGATATCGCGGCCGAGCAAATTCTCGATGCGGCCGCGCAGTTGTTCGTCGAGCGCGGGGTCACGAATTCCGGGATGGGCGAGGTCGCGAAGGCGGCGGGTTGCTCGCGCGCCACCCTGTATCGCTATTTCCCGAACCGCCAAGCGTTGCGAATCGCGTTCGTGCACCGCGAAGCTCGTCGAGTCGGCGCGGCGGTCGCCGAGCGAACTCGGGAGATCACCGATCCGGGTGAGCGCATTGTCGCGGTCATGCTCGCATCGCTGCGCGAGGTCCGTGCCGACCCGACTCTGATCGCATGGTTCACCGCGGGCGACGCGGGCATTGCCAATGAAATCGGTCAATCATCCGAGGTCATCGAGGCCATAGCGGCCGGGCTGCTGCCGCCGACGGCCGATCCGGACCGCTCCCGGCTCGCTCGCTGGTTGGCTCGTATCATCATGTCGCTGCTCACCGCGCCCGGCCGCGACGAGGCCGATGAGCGGGTCATGCTGGAGCGGTTCGTCGCACCGATCGTCATGGGCGCATTCGCGAACTGACCGAACTCCGTGCACTTGACTTGGAGCGCTCTCCAGGTCGTAGCGTCGATGACGAGATCGTCGACCAAGAAGGAGAGCCCCGCATGATTCCGACCAGGAAACTCGGCCAGTTGACCGTCGGTGCACAGGGTCTGGGCTGCATGGGTATGAGCCAGGCCTACGGCGTGCGCGATAACGACGACGAATCCATCGCCACCATCCACCGTGCGCTGGATCTGGGCGTGACGCTGCTCGACACCGCAAATGTCTACGGCCCGGAGACCAACGAGCGCCTGGTCGGCAAGGCCATCGCCGACCGCCGCGATCGGGTGGTGCTTGCGACCAAATTCGGCATCGTGTGGGGCGAGGACGGGAGCATGGGCGCCCGTGGCGACGCCGCATACGTCAAGCAGAGCTGTGACGCTTCGCTGGCCCGGCTCGGTGTCGACCACATCGACCTCTACTACCAGCACCGCGTCGATCCGAATGTTCCCATCGAGGAGACCTGGGGCGCGCTGTCGGAGTTGGTGCAGGCGGGCAAGGTTCGCTACCTCGGTATCTCGGAGGCATCGGCGGCGACCATCCGCGGCGCGCACGCGGTCCATCCGGTGACCGCCCTGCAGAGTGAATGGTCGCTCTGGACAAGGGATATCGAGGCCGAGGTGCTGCCGACATGTCGTGAACTCGGCATCGGCATCGTGCCCTTCTCCCCACTCGGCCGCGGTTTCCTGACCGGCGCGATCACCTCCACCGCAGATCTGCCCGCCGATGATTTGCGCCGCCGGCTACCGCGATTCGCCGGGGACAATCTCGACAGCAACCTGGCCATCGTCGCGGCGCTGCGCGAGCTTGCCGCCGAAAAGGGCATTACCGCAGGACAATTGGCGCTCGCCTGGGTGCAGAGCCGCGGCGACGATGTGGTTCCGATTCCGGGCACCAAGCGCCGCACCTACCTCGAGGAGAATGTCGCCGCCGCCGAGATCACCCTGACCGCAGACGATCTCGCCCGCATCGATGCCGCTGCCCCTGCCACCGCGTTCGCCGGTGCGCGCTATCCCGAGCACCTCGCCAAGGCCGCCGGTCGGTGAGCTATTCGGCAGGCACGCCCATCACCAAACGGATAAGCATGCGCGGAAAGCCCTAGCCGAGCCCATGCGCACCAATGCCTCGGCGTGGTCGAGACGAATGCCTCCACCGTCGCCGAGCGGCCTGTTGTATTCGGCGGGAGAAATTGCTACGGTTGCGTTGTATTTGCTGTGACGGTGTGCGGTGGCGGGGCGCCGACGGTAACTGCACCCGACCTGTATGGATCGAGCATCAGAAGATCTGGTACACGACGGAACGAGGCAAGTCGATGAAGCCGACGCCGACCGCGATCGGATACCTTCGTCGAGACGTGTCGGGCGATGCGATGGACTGGGACATTGCCCAGATCCGTAAATTGGCAACGCGATACGGATATGACCTCGCCGAGATCGTGCGGATGGAAGGTGCGGGCACGCATGTTCTCGCGGCATTGCGCGAGGTCATCCGCAAGACGGACGCGGAAGCGGTGATCATGCCGAATCTCGCGCATTTGGACGATCGACCGGAAGAACTTGTGCGGGCGTGTGACGTCATCACTGTCAACCCGAACAATACCTATGCCCGACGGGCATATCCCGGGGAATGTGTGTGGGCTGATTAGCCTGCGTCGCACGCGCCGTCTACGATCTTGGCGTTTGCTTGTCGTCAGCTGCTCCATCAGATCAGTTCGATCAAAAGGAGAAGGTATTCGTCATGGCAATTTCCCGGAAGATCGCTACAGCTTCGGTCACGGTCGCCGCACTCGCCGCCGCATTGATCGGCACCCAGCACGCCGCCGCCGATCCGATTGCCGGCGGCTGCTCCGGCGGCCAATTCAGTTACAACACAAGCCCGCTCGGGATGTCGGTCGCGCCGACCACGGCCACCTGGAACGGCAATCTCACCGGTTGTACGGGCGCACCCGCGTCCGAGGCCGCGGTCAGCGGCACCTTCGGTGGAACCGGTAGCTGCAACGGTGCCGACGGTCAGATCGACGGCAAGATCAACTGGTCCAACGGTGCGGTCAGCCGGATCAGCGGGCCGTGGCACGTGCCGGGTGGTGTCGCCAGGTCGATGACCAACACCGTGACCATTACCGACGGCCCCGGCGCCGGTGGCCGTCTGGTGGTCGAACAAGGTCCGATCGGCAATGCCATGGCAATGGCGGGGGCATGCCTCGCGGGCGATCTCCGCAATGCCGACGCACCGATCCTCGCGGCGCGTTTCAACTGAACCGATGAACGAGTAACGGGTACCGGGCCGTGTGCCCGGTACCCGTTTTCCGGTGGGTGCGAATTTTCGTTCGCACCCACGTCGAGGATCCCAGCCGCACCGGCACCACCATCGCCAACGCCTCGGCTGGTCCCTGCGCCGAATCCAGCTCGCACTCCAGCACGCGGGCACCACTCCGCGCGAACTCGTCAAGGAAGAACGCCTGCGCCTCGCCCATCTGCGCCTGCGGGATCCGGCATACCGGCATTGGAGCATCGCCGACATCGCCCTGGGACTCGGCTTCGGCTCGGCCTTTGTGCCGGAATGTATTTGCGCACCTCGTCGCCATCTCACCCCTCGGTTTACTGGTCGCTGTCGCTCCCGCCTCGGCAGCCCCTCCGGCTCCGATCACCGCCTCGGCCGAGTTCGCATCGCCTGAGCAGTATTCGAGTGATCCCGGCGGTGTGTCCGCTACGAGGCCAACGAGGTCTGGATCGAAGCGACCGCGGACTCCGAGGGCAACGCGACCGGCACCGCGGACAAGTACTGGGGGATCGCCGCGAACCAGCATGCGAGTTCGGTCGTGATCCATCTCGGTGACGGCGCGCCGGCAGCGTGCTGTTAGCGTGCCGTTCCAGCGGGTCGGTGGTTGATGATCGGCGGCTACGCTGCGGACTGCTCGGCCTTCGGCGTGGCCCAGCGGGTCAGCGTGACCGCAGCCAGTCTCGGAAGTGCGTGGTGGCGAGGTGGGCACCTTCGGGCGCGGTGAGCACATCGCCTTTGACCGCTGCGAACAGGCCGGCGGACTCGTCGGTGACGACGCGGCGGTTGTCGCCGGTCATCTCCAGTGTGATGCGGCCCAGCTCGTCGAGCGGGAAGACTTCGGGGC
Source organism: Nocardia sp. CA-120079 (assembly GCF_050955745.1). Classification (NCBI taxonomy): domain Bacteria; kingdom Bacillati; phylum Actinomycetota; class Actinomycetes; order Mycobacteriales; family Nocardiaceae; genus Nocardia; species Nocardia sp. CA-120079. The sequence continues at coordinate 8,871,505 of NZ_CP192088.1, read as the reverse complement.
CGCCGATATTGCGTGTGCCCCGCAGCGGAGCACCCGCGGCGACCTCGGCGACAGCGGCCGCGACCTCGGCGGCGCTGATGGGCTGAATCGCAGTGGCGGGCAGGCGCACGACATCACCGTCGGTGGTCCAGTCCAGCGACGCCACCACGAACTCCATGAACTGCGTCGCGCGCACGATCGAGTACGGGATCGGACCGGCCTCGACCAAGTCCTCCTGCAGGGTCTTGGCCCGGTAGTAGACGAGGTCGGGCACCTGGTCGACGCCGACGATCGACAGCGTCACGATGTGCCGGACACCTGCGGCCTGCGCGGCGGTCAAGAGGTGGGGCACTGTGGTGCGGAAGAAGTCGAGGGAGGCCTCGTCGAAGGTCGGCGAGTTGGCCACGTCGACGACGACCTCGGCGCCGCGTAGCGCCGCGTCGAGCCCGTCGCCGGTGAGCAGATCGATCCCGGTGGAGCGCGAGTGTCCGGTCGCATCGTGTCCGGCCGCGGTGAGCTTCTGTACCACCTGGGAGCCGATGAGTCCGGTGCCGATGACTGCGATTTTCATGAGATGTCCTTCCGGGTAGAAGTGGGCCTCGGTCAGGAGCCTTTCTCGTGTTGGATCCCGGGGCGGATAGCCCCATAGCGCACTGTGTCGACGGTCGTCCGCAGCAGATCGGCCGCACTGCGATCGAGTTCGCGTGGTAACTGCGAGTTCAGCAGCCGCTCGACCGCGCCGCGGTGATCTCGCCCAGCAGTTCCGGCGGCGCCGACAGCAGTCCCCGCCGGTCCCCATCCTGGAACATCTCGTCGAGCCGCTGGTGGACCACCGCGCCGATCCGCCCGAGTTTGCTGCCCACAAGCAGGAACCGCTGCACCTGCGCACCGAACGGCTTGCCCTCGGTCTCCGCGGCCGCCGCCACGAGCGCGCGCTCCACTGCCGCGAACTGCCGATCCAGCACTGCGGTCATCAGGCTCCGCCTACGTTCGCACGCTGTCAAGACACGGTTCGGTAGGACGGGTCGGTGGTGTCGCGGGTGCCCTGGAGGTAGCCCTGGTCGGTGAAGAACGGTGATTGCCACACCCTGGCGTCGGCGGTGCACATGACCTCGACGGTGGAGCGTCGTAATGCGATGCGCCAGTGGCCGTTTCGGCGTTCCAACCGGTCGAGGTAGCGGCCGCTGACGAGTTGTGCGGTGCGGCCGTCCGTGCCGAGTAGTACGACGATCGAATAACTTTCGCAGTGTGCGATGTCGCCGTCGATGTCGCACGTGTGGGTGGTGATGTTGTGGGTGTGCGCCTGCGAGGTGGCGGCGTGCACCGCGTTGGCCCAGGCCGCGTAGTCGGTGCCGGTATTGGTGGTGTTGCCGTGTTCGTCGACGGCGTCGGGGTGGTAGGTGCTGCTGAGTAGCTCGGCGTCGTGCCGATCGCGCCGACTCGCTGGCGCCGCTGCCCTCAGGCCTCGACGTCGTGCAGGCGGCTGCCTTACCGACCGCCGGGCTGACTGCTCGGCAGGCACTGGAGTTGGCCCAGCTGCAAGGTGGTGGGCGAATCCTGATCCACGCCGCCGCGGGCGGAGTCGGGCATCTGGCCGTGCAGTTTGCCGCGCTGCGTGGCGCCTCAGTGATCGGCACCGCTCGCGCCATCAACCACGACTTCGTGGCCGCGCTCGGCGCCGACACGGTAATCGATTACACGACAGTCGATTTCACCACCGCCATCCATGACGTGGACGTTGTGCTCGACCTGGTCGGCGGCGAGTACGGCACGCGCTCGCTGCGGGTGCTCGGACCACGCGGTCGATACATCACCGCCCAGGACTCCGACGCCACAGGCGACCCCCGCAGCCGACAGGTAACCGGACGCCCGTCGCCCACCGCCCTGGCCGCGATCGCACGATTGGTTGTCGACAGCCGGATTCGCGTGCATATCGATCGCGTCATGTCGCTGGCCGACGTCGCCGCCGCCCATCGACTAGCCGAATCGGGCCGCATCCGAGGCAAACTCGTCCTCACGCCCTGGCCTGGAGATTTCTTGTGCCCTCGGCAGGACACGCAAAACATGGGCGCCGACGCTTGCCGACGGTGCGTTGAGTGCTGCCGCCCGCGAGCGGATCGAGTCCCGCTCAACAGTCGGGACCGTGGGCCGAATTATGCGAACGGGACCACGGCCGGAGTGATCTGCCTCACAGACTGTCAGGAATCCAGTCGGTCCGGTGTCTTGTAGTCGACCCGCTCGGAACGAAGGAGACACCATGGACAAGAACATCGATGTGGTCGTGATCGGCGGCGGATACGCCGGGGTGATGGCGGCCAATCGCTTGACGCAGCGCGACGGCGTGACAGTGACGGTGATCAATCCGCGGTCGGTCTTCGTCCCGCGGCTGCGTCTGCACCAACTGGTGGGCGGCACTGACGACGCGGTCGTCGACTACACCGAAATCCTGGCCGACGGTGTCCGGCTGGTCGTCGACAGCGTGACGCGGATCGACGCGACGGAGCGCAGCGTGACACTGGCCGAGGGCGGCACGATCGGCTACGACTACCTGATCTATGCGGTCGGCAGCGGCAATGCCGGGCCGCGAGTGCCGGGTGCGGCCGAGTTCGCGTACCCGATCGCGACTCTGGAGGCGGCGCAGCGGCTGCGGTCGGTGCTCTTCGATACGCCCATGACGGCGGCGGTGACGGTGATCGGGGGCGGACCGACGGGGATCGAGACCGCTGCGGAGCTGGCCGAGCAGGGCCGCAGCGTCACCCTGGTCTGTGGCGGGGTGCTCGGTCCGTACCTGCACCCGAAGGCTCGCCGCACGGCTCGCAAGTATTTCGCCAAGCTGGGGGTGAACGTCATCGAGGGCCCCGATGCGGCGGTCACCGCGGTGACACGGGAGGCCGTGGAACTCGGCGACGGCCGGACGCTGGCGAGTGAAGTCACGATCTGGACGGCCGGTTTCGGGGTGCCCGACCTGGCCGGCCGCAGCGGATTGCGCACCGATGTCGCCGGGCGACTGGTCACTGACGAGACGCTGACCAGCGTCGACGATGAGCGCATTGTCGCGGCGGGCGACTCGTCGGCACCGTCTGCCTTGCCGTTCCGGATGAGCGCCTATACCGCGTACTGCCTGGGAGCGCACGCCGCCGACACAGTGCTGCGCCGGATCGCGGGTGAACAGGCCTCGCCGATCGATCTGTCGTTCCCCGCCATGTGCCTGAGCTTCGGGCGCGATGCTGGGATCTACCAGCTCGGCCACAAGGACGACACCGCGATGCGGCTGTACTTCAGCGGCTTCGCAGGCAGGAAGCTCAAGGAATTCGCCTGCTCGGCAGGCATCAAGCACCTGGCGACCGAAGCGCACAAGCCCGGCTCACACCGCTGGTTCAAGGACGGTAAGCACCGGCCGATGCTGCTGCAGGCCCAGCGCGACAACGCAGCGGCACCGATCGCTCAGTGACACCGAAATCACCGATCGCCGTCCGGTTGCCGGGGCCCGACGATCGACCTGGGAGAACTCCATGAACATCAAATACGAACCAGGGGGGCGGCGGACGGGCCGCGGTGGCGACCACGCCACTGTCGAGGCGACCGAAGCGTTTCTCGCGCACCGCAAACTGCTGTTCACCGTCGCCTACGAGATGCTCGGTTCGGTGGCCGACACCGACGACGTCCTGCAGGAAACGTGGCTGCGCTGGGTCGGCATCGATGCGGCGCATGTCGACGATCCACGCGCCTACCTGGTTCGGATCACCACCAGGCAGGCTCTCAACCGGCTGCGCTCGATGAAGCGCCGCCGGGAGTCCTACGTGGGCTCGTGGCTGCCGGAACCGCTGCTCACCACGCCGGATGTGGCCGCCGATGTCGAACTCTCCGAAAGCGTGTCGATGGCGCTGATGCTCGTCCTCGAGACGCTGACCCCGACCGAACGAGCGGTCTTCGTGCTGCGTGAGGCGTTCGGGATCGGCTACGACGAGATCGCGGCGGCGGTCGACAAGACCCCCGCCGCCGTGCACCAGATCGCCCACCGCGCCCGCCGGCACGTCGAGGCGCGCCGCCCACGTCGCACTGTGTCCGCGCGACAGACCGAAGTGGCTCTCACGGCCTTCCAGCAGGCTCTCGAAACCCGGGATCTGCAGGGTCTAATCGACGTGCTCGCCTCCGACGTGGTGGCGATCAGCGACGGCGGCGGCATCAAACAGGCCACGCCCCGGCCCGTTGTCGGCGCCGACAAGGTGGCCCGCTTCATCGTCGGCGGCCTCACCAAACGGGGCGTCACGCTCACTGTCGAGCCGACCGCGGTCAACGGCGGCCCTGCCCTGGCTCTGCACGTCGACGGGGAACTCGACGGCGTCATCGCGCTGCGCGTCGAGGACGCCTTCATCACCGGCCTCTACTACGTCCGCAACCCACAGAAGCTGACCCACATCGACACTGAGACCCCGCTCACCCTGCGATGAGCACCGGTCGCCGCCCCATCTTTCGAGGAGTAGACATGAACACCCCGGCGCCCTCCGCCACCGCCGTCCCTGCGTCCCGATGGGCACTGGTGGCGGGCACCGTCGTCGTGCTCACCGCGATCGTCAGCGTCCTGCTCGTCGCCTTCGCCTGGCCGTCGGCGCGCTCGTCTGTCCACGATGTCCCGATCGCCGTCGCCGGGCCGCCCACCGCCGTCGCGCAGATCCGCACCGCACTGGAACAACGGCTGCCGGGCGGTTTCGAGATCACCGCAGTCCACGACACAGCGGCTGCCGAACAACTCATCAGCAACCGGCAGGTATACGGGGCGATCGACCTCAGTTCCGGCACGCCACAGGTCATCGTTGCTTCCGCCGCGAGCACCGCGGTCGCCCAGACGCTGCAGGCCATGGCGACCGGCCTCAGCCAGGCGGGCGGGACCAGCACCCCGATCGCTGTCCGCGATCTCGCCGCCCTGCCCGCCGACGATCCACGCGGCGCCGGGCTAGCAGCGGGTGCGCTGCCACTTGTCATGGGCGGTCTACTGGCCGCCGTGCTGCTGACCAGACTCGTGCACGGCACCATCCGGCGGGTCACCGGCGCACTCTCCTTCGCGGTCACCGGCGGCATGGCGGTGGCGGCGATTCTGCAGTACTGGCTCGGCTCACTGAGCGGGTCCTACCCGGCCAATGCCGGTGCCATCGGCCTGGCCATCGCGGCCACCTCACTGACCGTTCTCGGGCTGGAATCACTGCTCGGATACGCCGGAATCGGGATCGGCGCGGTGGTCATGATGCTCGTCGGCAACCCCCTCTCAGGGACGGCGACCGCACCCGAGATGCTGCCCGGATGGTCGGGTGCGTTCGGCCAATTGCTGCCGCCCGGGGCCGGTGGCCGGTTGCTGCGGTCGACCGCATTCTTCGACGGCGGCGGCGCCACCCACGCCGTGATCGTGCTGGCGGCTTGGGTCGCTCTCGGTGCAGTGCTGTGTCTGGTCGGCACCCTGCGCTCTGCCGGTGGAGGTCACGACTCGAATGCCGGGGTTAATCGGCAACCGGTGATGAATCGCTGACGGATCACGGAGCGACGGCACATCGGGCGGTGGCGGCCGCTCCCTCGATGCGCGTGGGCTTTCCGCTGGCATGAGACTCCGGCGGCGAGGTGTCACCGTACCCCCAGTGCCGTTGGCGCACTGGGGGTTTCGGTTTCAGTTACTGCGTTCGAACTCGCCGTCGTTCGCGCCCGCGTGGAAGGCGGTCCGCCGACGCCCGAGCACACGCCGATCGTGCGCTCGGCGTCCTGCCGGTCCGGGTTTCCGGGTCTTGTGCTTGCTGGAGGTTCGTACCAGCACAACCGCTTGACTTGTGCGTTTCGGTGGGCACAAATCGTAGGTGAACGGTGAAATGGCGCCCTCGGGGAATCGAACCTGCGACGCCAAAAACCGCCCTGGCCTGCGGAGACGCAGTCGAAACTTGGTGCCCTCGGCAGGATTCGAACCTGCGACACCCGCTTTAGGAGAGCGGTGCTCTATCCCCTGAGCTACGAGGGCTGAACTGGCGGTGCCGGGGGCACCAGTGGGACGACGGGGAGTCTACCGGGTCGGGGGCGGGTGGGTTGAATCGATTTGGTCGGAGGACGAAGAGGGTGTCATCGGGTCTGGATCGGTTGGGGTCGACCACTGCCGCATGGCTGTCCGAGACTGTTGGAGTTGGGCGCTGGTATCCACCAGCGCCGTGCGGGCGGTCAGAACCCGCCGTCGAAGCCGCCCCCATCGAACCCGCCGCCGTCGAAACCCCCATCGTCGAACCCGCCACCCGAGTCGTACCCACCTTGATCGTCGGAGTACCCGCCCTGATCACCCGAGTCGTACCCCGGGTCCCCACCTGCCGCGTCGAGCGCGTCCTGATACCCCTCGCCGTAACCACTTTCGAACCCCTGCGCGTCATACCCGACGCCGGACATTCCGGAGAACAGCGAGGAGAACAGCAGCGCCGAACCCAAACCCCAAGCGCCGCCGATCAATGCGGGCCGCCACCACGGCTCGGAGTACCAGCCCGCGGGTACCGGCCGCCCCGCGACGCGTCCGCCCGGATAGTAATTCGGCGTCTCCGCGGAGGGGTTCGGCGAAGCGGCGACGTCGCGGCCCTCGTATTCGACGACCCGCTTCTCGGTGACCCGCCCGGCAGTGTCCTGACCGTCCAGCGCCGGAATCACCGGGCCCGGATCCATCAACATCGCAGTGCGCGCCGCGCGGATGTAGTACATGCCCTCGACCGCGGTCTGCTTCGCCAGCCGCGCCTGGGCGGGCGTGCGGGCTTGCTCGATCTGTGAGCCCGCCGCGATATGCCGCTCCGAGGCGTCGGCGAGTGCCTGCTTAGCCGCCTCATTGCTGCCGGTCAGGTTGTAGACCTGACCCGCGAGTCGCTCGATCATCTGCCTGGCGTCGGCGGCCGCGTCGTCGAACTCTCGTGCCGCACGCTGTTTGCTCTGTTGCGTCTGATAGATGACGTAGGCCGCCGCGAGCAGGATGACAACGCCGATCAGTACCCACAGCATCGCTCGCGCCCCTTTCGTAATCGTTCCAGGTCGCCCCGAGTTTACTGGGGGCTAGCTGAGACTCGGCTGAGCTAGCGGCGGGCGGTGACCCGCCGTGTCCATTGTCCGGCGACTGCCGGACGATGACCAGACGTCGGATCTGGTTGATGCCCTCGAAAGTCTGCATGACCTCGGCCTCGCGCAGATAGCGCTGCACCGGGACGTCCTGGGTGTAGCCGTAGCCGCCGAACACCTGCACCGCATCGGTGGTGACCCTCATCGCGGCATCGGGGGCGATCAGTTCCGCGATACTGGCCGGCGAGTTCGGAGCGCTGAAGGCGATCGAAAGTCGTTGTCCTGCAACGTCTATCATGTTTCCTGTGGACCGAGGTGGCCCGACAGCGCGCCGCGCGGCCGCATCGGATCCAGCATGCACTTCGGAAATGTTGTCGGCGCCGATGGATTCGCCCGATCCGCGCCGTCTGGAAAGGTTTCGGTCTTCTCGGATTCGACCATGCGTGGCTCGAGCACCTTGTCGGCGATATCGCGAGTGAGCTCGCAGGCCTCGGCGTCGGGAACATCGGGTCGACATTTCACCTATGCGCCCGGTTGGCGACAGGGCGGTCGGGTGTGTCCAATTGGACACAGCTTTGCCGCCGAAATCGGGCACAGCGCTCGCGCGCGCGGAAATGGCAGGTCCGCAATCAGCGGAAATTGAACTCCGCTGTGCGAAACTTGGCCCGCCACAGCTGACCATCCTCACCCTCGGAGGACTGTCCATGAAGAATTCTGTTGCGCCACTGGAAATACCCGAACCGCTGGTCATAACGCTCGGAAATCTCAAAGGCGGCGTCGGCAAGACGACATCAGCGTTTTTCTTGGCTTCATATTTCGCGCAGGTCCACGAATTGCGTGTGCTCGTCATCGACGCCGACCCGCTCAGTCAGACCGGATATTCCTGGTATCGGCGGCTGCTCAGGGGTGGGATCGAGGTGCCGTTCAAGCTGATCGCCTTCCCGTCCCGGCATGTCGACGACTGCATTACCGACAATGCCGGGAAATTCGATGTGATCATCGTCGATGCCGGTGGCGAGTCGGCCGAGATATTCAAGGCCGCCATACCGCAGAGCGATGAGCTGATTCTGTTGACCAGCGTCAGCCCATCGGAGGTCAAGCGGGTGCCGAGTACATATAAGGCCGCCGAGGAGGCCGCGGCGGATAGCGGCCGCGAGATCCGGGTGCGGGTACTGATGACCAAGGTGCCGGTGACGATGAAGAACGGCGTGAACGTCTCGACCGAATACCGCACGCAGCGCGGAAATCTGGAGGATGCGGGCTACGACGTATTCGAATCCTATTTGAGCGCGTGGAAGTGGTACCGGGAGGCGGCCGACGGGGAGGTCGGGGAGGGTGCCGAGAATCCGATCATGGATCTCGGTGAATACCGGCAGGTCGGCGAGGAACTGGTGAGTCCGTACCGGGTCGCGGTGGAGGTGCCCGCCTGATGCCTCCGCAGCGTAGAAAGGGTTCCATCGGTAAGGGCTCGATCGGTGGCGCGAATCCGTTGGCGGATAGTGCCGAGCACACGCCGCCGGTATCCCCACTGCGGGATGCCGAGTGGCGAACGGGTCCGCTGAGCGCGGCGTCGCTGGAAGTGATCGCGCCGGCGGTCGAGGCGAATGTACTGACGATGCCGCTGCCCGCGCCGAACGAAACCGGGCTGGACGGGCCGCTCGACGATCGCGAACAGGCCCAGTTGACGGCCTGTGAAACCTCGATCGACGGCCTGCGGGTCGCCTTCTGGTCTGCCGGACGCGCGCTGCAAATAGTGCGCGACGGTCGGCTCTACCGGGATCGGCACGCGAGCTTCGACGATTATGTGGAGCAGCGCTGGGATATGCAGCGGTCGTACGCGCACAAGTTGATTCGGGCCTGGCCGCTCGCCGCCAAATTGCATCCGATCGCCCCCGCGATCAATGAGGGACAGGTTCGCGAACTGCTGCCGGTGGCCGCCCAGCACGGCGAAGATGCGGCGGTCACCGTGTACACCACGATCGCCGGCGTCGACGATGTGAAGGTCACCGCGGGCAAGCTCCGCGAGGCGGTCGCGCTGCTGCCCGAGCGGTTCGACAAGGCCGAGGTGGTCGAATTGCTGCAGGCCTGGCTGCGCGGGGAGTTGCGGGACCGATCGAGTGAGCGGGCCGTCGATCTGTTCGCCGCGGTGGAATCGCGGTTCGCCGCGCTGACGCGACGAGTTGTCAAGGGCTCGAACAATGATCCGGCGGCGGCGCGCGAATTCGCCGCGAAACTGCGAACTCTCGCCGAACAGATCGAAGAACAGATCATCGCCTGAGCCATTTCTGTGCCGGAATGCCCCGCTGCGGAAGAGATTCTGCTGCGGGGCATTTCAGATTAGTTACGCTTTTGTTATCGTCAATGCGCGTGTCGTGTCGCATAATTGGCGCGGATTGAGCGAAACATGGCGCTCGGATCCGCTGGGCTAAAGATCACCGTGATGGTTTTCGAATTCATTCGAGGTCTTGGTGAAGTCCGGAACGCCAATGCAGTTCGGCGTCGACGGCAGGCCAGGAACTTCGATACGAGCATCGGAGGACCGGATCATGGCATCAACTACGGAGGGTCGATATTCTCGTTTCCTGCGGCGCGCGCTCCTATGGGCCGTCGGCGCGGGAGTCATCGTAGGCGCGGCCATCGCCGCGGCACTGCTCGCAGGAGGTCGGGCGTCAGCGCAACCGCTGACCCTTCCCGGTATCGGGACATTCGAAGTCCCGGATCAGATTTCGATTCCCAGCATTCCCGCGGTAGCGGATTCCGTCGCACCTTCGGAAATCGCCCCAGCTGAAGTTCCGGGGAAGGAACTTTCGGCGCCACGCGCGGTTCCCGGTGCGGAACTCGAGGTGCCCCTCGGGGTCCCGAGCAATGAGCTTTCGATTCCGCCGACGATTCCGGGCGCAAAGTTCTCCGCGCCTCTCGCGTTTTTGAATATCGAGCGTTCGGCACTTCCATTGACTTCCACTATTGACGTTGCTCCTTCGTGTGCCGCACCTGTTGGGGTGCAGGGCAAGGAACTTGCGGCGCCGTTGACTGCGCCGGGTCTCGCACTCGCGGTGCCCTTGCGGACTCTGGGTGTCGAGCGTTCTGTGCTTCCGCTGATTCCTGCGGTTGAGAATTACATTGCTCCCTTGGGTGCCGCGCCTGTTGGGGTGCAGGGCAAGGAACTTGCGGCGCCGTTGATTTCGCCGGGTCTCGCGCTCGCGGTGCCCTTGCGGACTCTGGGTGTCGAGCGTTCTGTGCTTCCGCTGATTCCTGCGGTTGAGAATTACATTGCTCCCTTGGGTGCCGCGCCTGTTGGGGTGCAGGGCAAGGAACTTGCGGCGCCGTTGATTTCGCCGGGTCTCGCGCTCGCGGTGCCCTTGCGGACTCTGGGTATCGGGCGTTCGGAACTCCCGCTGATTCCCGCGGTCGAGTATCCGGTCGCTGTCCCGGAGTTCGCGCCGGTCGAGGTCCGCGGGAAGGAATTTTCGATTCCGCTGGGGGTTCCGGGTGCACAAATCTCGATACCCGTCGGGGTGCTCGGGTTGGAGCGGTCTGCTCCGCTCGCGATCCCCGGCGCGGAACGGTCCGCGCCGCAGGCCGGGCGCTCACTGCCCGTGGTGATTCCGTGGGGCGAACGTTCGGCCCCAGAGGCCGGGCGATCGGCGCCGGCTGGAGCCCCCGGTGCCGAGCCGCCGGCGCTCGCGACGATTCCGGGGACCGGGATTACGGTGCCCGCGGATATGTTCCGCAGTGAAATCGCGTACCTCAGCAGTGTTCTCGGCATCAAGCCGCCTGCCTCGCCGCCCGTGGTGGCGCCGCAACGCACGCACGGTGAGATCGCGGTCGACGCGGCACGCGGCAAGGTCGGCACCGGATACAGCATGGGCGCGACGGGGCCGGACGTCTTCGACTGCTCCGGGCTGGTGCAGTGGTCGTATAAGCAGGCCGGGGTGAAGGTGCCGCGGACCAGCTATGAGCAGCTGTCCGCGGGCACCCCCGTCGCCCAGGACGAGCTCGAACCCGGTGACGTGGTGTCCTTCTACAACGGCAGCCACTCGGCCCTCTATGCCGGTGACGGCAAGGTCATCCACGCTTCGACCTATGGGACCGGCGTGATCATGTCGCCGATGTCCTCGATGCCCTACGCGGGCGCCCGTCGGTACTGAGCGCGAACGAGTCACCCCGACTGAACCGATGAGCTGGAGCGGACCGGTCTGCCGACGGCAGTGCAGGGATGTCGCCGTCGGGTCGGTCCGAAGGGACCGTTCCATCTGACGCAGCATAGTTTTATTATCTGCGTATGAATGCAGATAACGAGCCACTGCGGCTACCGATTGCGGAGGACCAGGTCGGACTGGTCGTCGAAGTCTTCCGCATGCTGGCCGACTCGACCCGCGTGCAGATCCTGTGGGCGCTGGTCGACCGGGAGCTCTCGGTCAATGATCTGGCCGATCACATCGGCAAGCCCGGCCCCTCGGTATCGCAACACCTGTCCAAACTGCGCATGGCTCGTCTGGTCCGGACCCGCCGCGCCGGAACCACCATCTTCTACAGCCTGGAGAACGGACACGTCCGCCAGTTGGTCGTGGATGCGGTGTACAACGCCGAACATGCGGGCCCCGGTGTACCTGCGCATCACCGCGGCGAAGGGTCGGTGCGGGAACTGCCTGCTCGCGATCAGGCGGTGGCGGAATGAGTCACGAGCGCGATCCTGAACGCTGGCAGAACATTTCGCGTGGTCACCACCACGGGCATTCGCATGGTGCGGACCACGAGCACGACCACGATCATGGGCGCGAGCACGACCACGGTGCGCACCATGACCACGGCCATCCGGGGGGATTGCGTGGTGCGCTGCGCGAGATCTTCGTACCGCACAGCCACGACGCCGCCGACAGCATCGACGGTGCGCTGGAGTCCAGCACTGTCGGGATCCGCGCGGTGAAGATCAGCCTGGCGGTGCTCGGGCTGACCGCCGTGCTCCAGGTATTGATCGTGCTGGCTTCCGGTTCGGTCGCGTTGGCGGCGGACACCATTCACAACTTCTCCGATGCGCTGACCGCGGTGCCGCTGTGGATCGCGTTCGCGCTCGGTCGGCGGGCGGCGACGCGGCGCTATACCTATGGGTTCGGGCGGGCCGAGGATCTGGCCGGGTTGTTCGTGGTCGGGATGATCACGTTGTCCGCGGTTATCGCCGGATACGAGGCGGTGCGCAGACTGATCGATCCGGTGCAGATCCAGCATCTGAGTTGGGTTGCGGCAGCGGGACTCATCGGTTTTCTCGGCAATGAGACTGTCGCGCTGTATCGGATCAGGGTCGGGCGGCGAATCGGCTCGGCGGCTCTGGTGGCCGACGGATTGCATGCGCGGACGGACGGATTCACGTCACTGGCGGTGCTGATCGGTGCGGGCGGGGTTGCGCTCGGATTCCCGCTCGCCGACCCCATTGTCGGACTGCTGATTACGATCGCGATTCTCGCGGTATTGCGCACGGCCGCGCGAGATGTGTTCCGCCGCTTGATGGATGGCGTCGAGCCCACGCTGGTGAGTACCGCCGAGCGGGCGCTGGTCGCCGAACCCGGTGTGCTGGGTGTGCGCAGCCTTCGAATGCGCTGGATCGGCCACCGCTTGCATGCGGATGTCGAGCTGGATGTCGCCCCGAGCATCACGCTGGCCGACGCCCACCGCCTGGCCCACGGCGCCGAGCACACCCTCACCCATGCCGTGCCCAGACTCGACAGCGCGCTCGTTCACGCCTACCCCGCTCACTCCGCGGTCTGACTTGCCGTCGAGCGTCGTCGGATGGCGGTTCTCGGACACTTTGGGGCCGCCATTCGACTCGTCTCGCAATCGCGGTCCACCTGGCCAAACTGATGGCACCCGCCTGCTGATGGGATCGGCTATGGGGCCTGCTGCGCGCCCTACCCTTGGGTAGCATCCCCGGTGTGATGTGGCTCATGGTCGGCAGGCTGCCGTAGCCACCGTAGAAATAAGGAGTACCGATGTTGAGCACCATGCAGGACGAGCCGTTGTCGCTGGCGACGTTGCTGCGCTACGCATCGACGTTCATGGGCGATTCCACCGTCTCGACCTGGACCGGCACCGGCGTACGCACCATGACCTACCGCGAGCTCGGCGCCGAATCGGCACGACTGGCAAATGCCTTGCGCGCCTTGGGAATTGGTGACGGCGATCGGGTCGGCACCTTCATGTGGAACAACAACGAGCATATGGTCGCCTACATCGCGGTACCCGCGATGGGTGCGGTGCTGCACGCGCTCAATATCCGGCTCTTCCCGGAGCAACTGGTCTTCGTGGCCAATCACGCCGAGGACCAGGTGGTGATCGTCGACGGCACGCTGGTGCCGATGTTCGCCCAGTACCTGCCCAATCTGAAGACCGTCCGCCACGTCATCGTGGCCAATGGCGATGCCGCCGCGCTGCAGGCCCCCGAGGGCGTCCAGGTGCATTCCTACTCCGAACTGCTCGCCGCGCAGCCGGATACCTTCGACTACCCGGTGATCGACGAACGATCCGCCGCCGCAATGTGTTACACCTCCGGCACCACCGGTGACCCCAAGGGGGTGGTGTATTCGCACCGCTCCAACTGGTTGCACGCCATGCAGGTGTGCCAGCCGACCAGCATGGGCTTCTCCAACCGCGACTATGTGCTCGCCATCGTCCCGCTGTTTCATGCCAATGCCTGGGGCCTGCCGTATGCGGCGCTGATGTCGGGCGCGAATGTCCTCATGCCCGACCGCTTCCTGCAGCCGGGTCCGCTGCTGGAAATGATGGCCACCGAGCAGCCGACCTTCGCCGCGGCCGTCCCGACCATCTGGGGTGGCGTACTCGCCGGGCTCGCCGCGAAGCCGCAGGACATCTCGCATCTGCGGTCGGTGGTCGTCGGCGGTTCGGCGGTGCCGCCGTCGATGATGCGCGCGTTCCAGGAAAAGCACGGCGTGCGCATCCTGCACGCCTGGGGCATGACCGAGACCTCCCCGCTCGGCAGCGTCGCGCATCCGCCCGCCGGGGTAGACGGTGAGGACGAATGGGAGTACCGCTTCACCCAGGGCCGCTTCCCGGCGAGTGTGCAGGCCCGCTTGGTGGGCGATAACGGCACCGTGGTCCCCAATGACGGAGAGTCGCTGGGCGAGTTGGAAGTTCGCGGTCCCTGGATCACCGGGTCGTACTACGCCCCGGACGGCGCGGTGATCGATCCTGACAAGTTCGACGATGGCTGGCTGCGTACCGGCGATGTCGGCAAGATCAGCCCGGACGGCTACCTCACCCTGGTCGACCGCTCCAAGGACGTCATCAAGTCCGGCGGCGAATGGATCTCCTCGGTCGATCTGGAGAATGCGGTCATGGGCCATCCGGCCGTCGCCGAGGCCGCGGTCATCGGTGTGCCGGACGAGAAGTGGGACGAGCGCCCGTTGGTCGCGATCGTGCTCGCCGAGGGTACCGAGGCCAAACCCGAAGAACTGCGCGACTTCCTCGCCGACAAGTTCGCCAAATGGCAGCTGCCGGAACGGTGGACCTTCATCGCGGAGGTCCCCAAGACCAGCGTGGGCAAATTCGACAAGAAGCGCCTGCGCGCTCAGTACGCCGACGGCGATCTCACCGTCACCACGCTGTCCTAGAACGACAAACCCCGCGTCACCACTTCAGCATCGGCAGTGGTGACGTGGGGTGCGTCCGGATTCGCCTGGCGGCCAGTTGGATCAATCGGCGGTGGAAGCCTTTGTCGGGGTACCGCTTCGCCAGTTCGCGGTAGGTGGAGCGCGGTATCCCGAAGCGTCCGAGCAGGCCGTATTCGACATCGATCGCATCGGCTCGACGGAAGATCTCGATCGGGTCGGCGGCCGGACCCGCGGATCGGATTTTGTGGTGCTCGTCGATCATCGCGACCACCAGGTCGGCCAAGTCGGCGCGGTCGATCTGGTCGAGCCATTGCAGTGCGAGGTCGGCGGAGGGCGCCAGGTAATCGAAGGTGCCCGCGGTCCAGATGCCCAGATCGTGGAACGCCGCAGCGGTGCGGAACTCCTCGCGGGTGCTCGGCAAGGTGGTCGAGCCACCATCGAGCAGATCGCACAGCTCCAGTACCCGCAGCACATGGTTGGTATACGCACCGCGATCCGAGCCGAGTTGTGGCAGCCAGGGATTCAGCCGCCGATCGATCTCGTCGCGAAGATCGTTGCCGCTCATACGCGCTCACACTACGCGCCGAATCGAGTGTGACGCTCTTCGGCGGCCGATGGGCTCACGGGATCTGGCCGCCACTGCCATCTGACCACACGCAGGTCGGCGCGACCGAAATCTCGATCGCGCCGACCTGTGAACTGATCAGCAGTTGCGGAGTTCGGGGCTCTGGTTCAGCAGTTGGGCGCGAGTCCCGATGAAGGTGGTGTAGGTTTCGCCGCCGACAGCGGCGATCGGGAAGGCCGCGACGCGGTGGCAGTTCTGGAAGGCGAGCTTCACGTTGAAATGGCGTTCCAGGCCGCCGCGAATGGCGTCGGAGGCCATGGCGCGCAGCAGTTGTCCACGGGCCACCTCATCGGGCGGCGCGACGACATTGTCGGCGAATTCGGCTGTGCCGGACTGCAGCTCACCGGCCACCCGGCTGACGACCTCCCAGGCATACGGGAGCGAGACGCGCACGACCTCGACGAAGTCGGCGTCGTCGACCTCGCCGCGTTCGGCGCGTTCGAGTAGGGCGGTTGGAACATCGAGGGACATAGCGCTCTCCTGACCTGGATGGCTGTTGCGATGCCCCTCGATTCTAAACGGAAACTGTTGTCAACAAGACTGGATTCGTCCCGAAAGTGCTGTGGTCAGCGCGGTTTTCGCATCGGCGGCCAAGCTGCGGACCAGTTCACCGGCCGGTAGCTCGGGTGCCAGCGTGTGGGTCTGGCCAGCCCACATGTTCACATCGTCCGGATTGCCCGCCGCTCGTGCCGCGGCCCGCAACGGCGCTGTGGCGTAATGGATTTCCGGATAGGCGGCCGGTGCTGTCGCGGAATGTTCGTCCATGAACCGATTGCGCAGGCCGCGCGCTCGGCGGCCGGTGAAGGCGCGGGTCAGCATGGTGGGGGTGTCTGCGCCCAGCGCGGCACGGTGCACCGGATTGGTGCCCGCTTCCGGTGAGCGCAGGAAGACGGTCCCGAGTTGCACGGCCGCCGCGCCGGCCGCGAGTGCTGCCGCGATGCCTGCCCCGGTGGTGATGCCGCCGGTCGCAACGATCGGCCGGTCGACGGTCGCGTCGAGGATCTGCAGCAGTGCGAGCAAGGTGAGCGGATCGGTGACGTCATCCGCGACGCGGTCGATGAAGGTGGCGCGATGCCCGCCCGCCTCCGCGCCCTGGGCGATCAAAACATCGGCACCCGCCTCGACCGCGATGCGGCCCTCGGCCGCCGAGGTGACCGTCACCCAGACTTCCGAACCGGCCTCGTGCAACCGGGCGACCTCGCTGGCGCTCGGGCAGCCGAAGGTGAAGGTGACCACCGCTACCGGCGCATCGATGAGCAGCTCGAGCTTGGCGTCCCATTCATCTGTGTCGTACTTCGGGACGCCGACCTCGTGGGCGCGCCCCAACTCGGCGAGGTAGTCGGCGAAATCCTCGGGCGCGGCGGCGGGGCCCGGGGTGAAGAGGTTGACGCCGAACGGCGCGGTGGTCAGTTCGCGGGTGGCCGCGAGTCGTGCCGCGGTATCGGTCGCGGTCAGGTATCCGGCGGCCAGCAGGCCGAGGCCGCCCGCCGCGGAGACCGCCGCCGTCAACTCCGGTGTGGACGGCCCGCCCGCCATCGGCGCAAGCACGATCGGAACGCTCAACTCGTTGAGGATCACGGTCCCAGTGTGGCGCATCGGTCGCCGCTGGCGATTGCTTGCAGGTCGCTCGAAGGGTCGGCTTCGTGATGCCGACCCGCGCGTCTGACCAGGCCTTAAACAGCTATTTTAGTGGAGAAGGTTGCGGAATGGTCACGACGAGGTAGAGTTCCCGTCACAACGGATGCCGAAACGTTACAAAACTTCGGAAGCCGTTGAGTCACTGTAGGTCGAGCGCAAGGACCAGCTTTGTCGCAGCATCGGGTAGGCCCCAGTTCCATCACCGTCATGAGCCTCATCGGCGACGGCATTGCGGGTCGGCCGACGCGGCATCGCGCCGAGCCGTCGACCACCGACCGGGTGAAGATCGCGGCCGGTGTCGCCGTCGCGACCGGCGCTCTCATCGGCACCGCAGCCCAGGTCGCGCCTGCCATTGCCGCCCCGCTCCTGCCGGGTGCGCACGACGGGGACGAGGAAGCCGCCGCGCCCATCACGTTCAAGGGCACGGCGGAATTACCTGTCGAAGAGGCCAAGGCCGCGGCCCCGGTCGCCGAAGCCGCACAGGCCGTCACAGCCACTCCGGTGGCCGCGCCGATCGCGGACGCGGTGGCCAATCCGTTCGGCATCAGCAATCTGCCACCGGAGATCGCGGGCCCGCTGGCCCAGGTCGAACAGGTCCTCAAGGGTGCGCAGCAGCAGTTCGCCCCTGCCCCCGCGGTGCGTCCGGTCGCCGGCGAGATCAGCTCCGGATTCGGTTCCCGCTGGGGCGAATTCCACTACGGTCTCGACTTCGCCGATCAGCTCGGCGCGCCGATCCACTCGGTGAGCAGCGGCACCGTCATCGAGGCGGGCCCGGCCTCCGGCTTCGGCCTGTGGGTGCGGATCCAGCAGGACGACGGCACCATTGCGGTCTACGGCCACGTCAACGAGATGTTCGTGCACGCCGGGCAGCATGTGAACGCGGGCGATGTCATCGCCACCGTCGGCAACCGCGGCAATTCGACCGGACCGCATCTGCACCTGGAGATCTGGGATCAGGGCGGCAACAAGGTCGACCCGATGCCGTACTTGGCTGCCAAGGGTGTCCCGCTGCAGTGGGGCCCGTCGGCGCACTGATTTTCTTGCCCGGCTTGATATTCCGACGGGGGCCCCGTGGGGACCGTACGGTCGTTAGGCTCAGGCGATGACAGCGCTGGGCGATATCTTCGAGCCTGGATCACCGCATGGGCGGACCTACGCCGTGCTGGTGCATCATCCGCGATCCAGCCTGGGCGAGGTCGCCGAATATCTGGGCGTCTCGAAGGAAACCGCCGCCGCATCGCTGCAGGTATTGACCGACCTGCAGGCCGCGGTGAGTCAGCTGTCCGCCGACGGTGAGGCCATCTGGGATGCGCACGCCCCCGAATCGCTGTCCGAGGCCGAGGCGCGGCGCAGGCAGCACGAGATCAATCAGATGCACGCCGCGGCCGCGCGACTGAGCGAGACGTTTCGATCGGTGCGCCGCTCACCGCGCACCAATGGCGCGATCGTGCCGGTCTTCGAACGCCTGGAGATGCTCGCGGATTTCGAGGAGGTCCAGACCTCGGCCCGCAACACGGTCAAGGTGATCGAACGCGGTCCCTATCTCAGCGACCCGGAACGCGAGCGACAGCTGTTCCTGCTCAAGCGCTCTCGGATCGGTGACGGCATCCGCTACCATACGCTATATCAGGACACTATTTATCAGGATGCGGAAAGGTTGCGGCACGCGCTGTCCACCAATGCCAGTGGGGCGCAGGCGCGCACTCTGCCGGAGCCGCCGTTCAAGCTGATCATCAGTGATGACGAGCGCGCGAGCCTGGTCTTGCACGCGGACGAGCGCCGCCCGGATCCGATGGGTCTGCGCATTACCGGTTCGCCCGGATTGCGGTTGCTGGTCAAGACTTTCGATGTGCTGTGGTCGCTGGCGGCGCCGATTTCGGTAAACCCGGCCGCCGACGAACTCGACGAGCGGGATAAGGCGATTCTGACCCTGATGGGCCTGGGTGCGACCGATGACACCATTGCTCGCCGACTCGGCATGTCCCGCCGAACCGTGGTCCGGCGCACGGCGCGG
Source organism: Nocardia sp. CA-120079 (assembly GCF_050955745.1). Taxonomy (NCBI): domain Bacteria; kingdom Bacillati; phylum Actinomycetota; class Actinomycetes; order Mycobacteriales; family Nocardiaceae; genus Nocardia; species Nocardia sp. CA-120079. The sequence goes on along the minus strand of NZ_CP192088.1, from coordinate 8,852,568 downwards.
CTGCTGGAGCGGCTCGGCGCAAGCACTCGGTTCCAGGCGGGCGTGCAGGCGACGAGGCGAGGATGGCTGTAGCTCGAGCAAGTGAACGCTCGAGTGGACAACATGGGACGAATGCTGAACGATCGGTGTCCCGGGATGTTTGAGGGCTTGTGTCACAACGAATTCGGAGCTAGCGCCACGCACTCCGTATTCGCGGACAGTTAGCTCTCGCCAAGATGATTACCCGATTGCGTTGCGCAGGAGCGAATGCGGCGGCGGAATTCCGTGTGCGGTTGTTCGACCCTGCCATGTACTCGATGTGAAAGGCGAATGGTTGGGAATGGATAGGGCGAGTCGATCTGTTCGGACCAACCGTCGGCGCCGAGCCGGCACCCCACTCTTCGGTCAACTGCTCACCGCCGCCGTCGAATCCGCCGCTGATGCGGTTGCGATGCGCTTCAATCCGACCGGTGATCCGGCCGACCAGCGCGAGTTGACCTATCGCGAATTCGACGCGGCATCCTCGCGGCTGGCCTGGGAACTCGTGACACGCGGCATCGGCCCCGGCGACATTGTCGCCACTGCGCTGGCTCGATCGGTCGAGTCCGTCCTCGCGGTGTGGGCGATCGCGAAGACGGGTGCGGCCTATGTCCCGGTGGATCCGGCCTACCCCGCGGAGCGGATCGCGCATATGTTGTCGGACTCCGGCGCTGCGCTGGGCCTGACCACTGCGGCGCATCGCGCGGCCCTGGGCACATCGGTCGATTGGATCGAACTCGACGATCCCGTTGTTGCCGCGCAAATCGCCGCGCAGCCGGAGCGACCGGTCTCCTATGCCGATCGGGTGCGCCGGCTGGACGAGCGGCATCCGGCCTACGTCATCTACACCTCAGGTTCCACCGGACGGCCCAAGGGCGTCGTGGTCACGCACTCCGGTTTGGCCGGTTTGGCCGTGATCGGTCAGCGGTATGCGCTGACCGGCGATTCGCGGGTGACGCACCTGAGTTCGCCGAGCTTCGACTTCTCGCTGATGGAGATGCTTTTCACGTTCTCTGCCGGAGCGACGCTGGTGATCGCGCCACCAACGGTGTTCGGTGGTGTCGAGCTAGCGGATCTGCTGCGCCGGGAACGGGTTACCCATCTGCTGATCACCCCGGGTGCGCTGGAATCGGTCGATCCGGCCGGGCTGGACGAACTGCGGGCCGTGGTGGCCGGTGGCGACAGGCTCGGCGCCGAACTCGTCGAGCGCTGGGCGCGGGACGGGCGGGCCGTTTTCAATGCCTATGGTCCGACCGAGGTCACGGTCATGGTTACGACCGGGCAGATGGAACCCGGCGCATCGGTCACCCTCGGCGGCACCGTCGCCGGAGTCGGGGCCTTTGTGCTCGATTCGCGCTTGCGGCCGGTGCCTTCGGGTGTTGTGGGCGAGTTGTATCTGGGCGGATCCGCGCTGGCGCAGGGCTATCTCGGACGGCCCGGACTGACCGCGGAACGGTTTGTGGCCAGCCCGTTCGGGGCGGAGGCCGGTGCGCCGGGTGCGCGACTGTACCGGACCGGAGACCTGGTGCGGCGCAACGAAACCGGCGTACTGGAATACCTGGGTCGATCCGATTTCCAGGTCAAGATTCGCGGTCTGCGTATCGAACTCGGCGAGATCGATAGCGCGCTCACCGCGCATCCGGATGTGGATTTCGCGGTGACGCTCGGCAAGACATTGCCTTCGGGCGCGACCGCGCTCGTCTCGTATGTGCTGCCACGCCCCGATGCCGTCGTGGATACCGCCGAACTCGTTGCCGCACTGGAGCGTTCGCTGCCCAAGTACATGGTGCCCACCGCCGTAGTGGTGCTTGACGAACTGCCGCTGACGCCCGTGGGCAAGCTGGATCGTGACGCGCTGCCCGATCCGGTTTTCCAGGCGCGTGCGTTCCGTGCGCCGTCCACGCGGGAAGAGCAGGTCGTCGCCGAGGTGTACGCGGCGCTATTGCTCGGCGACGGTGTGGATATCGGTGTCGATGACGACTTCTTCGAACTCGGCGGCAACTCGCTGCTGGCCGCGCAGGCCGCCGCGCGCATCGGTACCGCGCTGGGCGCGCGGGTGCCGGTGCAGCTGGTATTCGAGGCCCCCGGAGTCGCCGAACTCGCTCAACGGGTGACAGTGCTCGCGGCGGCCGGACATGCTTTGACCGCGCAGCCGCGTCCGGATCGGATTCCGCTCTCCTACGCGCAGCAGCGCATGTGGTTCCTGAACCGCTTCGATCCGACCAGCGGTGTCAACAACATTCCGCTGGCGGTGCGGTTGTCCGGGGCGCTCGACGTCGAGGCGCTGCGTGCGGCGGCGCGCGACCTGGTGGCGCGGCACGAGGTGCTGCGGACGGTGTATCCGGAGATCGATGGCGAGGGCATCCAGGTCGTATTGCCGATCGATGATGCCCATGCGGTGCCGGAGCTCGAGATCGTGTCCGCGAGTCCGGCCGAATTGCCCGAGCTCGTCATCGCCGCGGCCGTCGCCGGTTTCGATGTCGCCGTCGCGCCGCCGATCCGACTACGTCTGGTGCGGCTCGGCGAAACCGAGCAGGTACTGGTGTGCGTGGTGCACCACATCGCGGCCGACGGTTTCTCCATGGGGCCGCTGGCGCGGGATCTGATGTCCGCCTACTCGATTCGGTCGGTCGGTGCGGGTACGCGGCTGCAGCCGCTCGACGTGCAATACGCCGATTACGCGATCTGGCAGCGGGCGGTGCTCGGTGCGGAAGACGACGCGGATTCGCTGCTGGCTCAGCAGATCGCCTTCTGGCGCACCGAATTGGCCGGACTGCCCGAGCAATTGGCGCTGCCCACCGATCGGCCGCGTCCGGCGGTGCTGTCCAGCCGCGGCGCCGTCTTCGCCTTCGAGATCGATGCCGAGGTACATACGGCACTGGAACGGATTGCCCGCGATCATCATTCGACGCTGTTCATGGTGGTGCACGCGGCGCTCGCGGTACTGCTGTCCCGGCTGGCCGGGACCACCGATATCGCCGTCGGAACCCCTGTTGCCGGTCGTGGGGATGCCGCACTCGACAATGTGATCGGAATGTTCGTCAATACGCTGGTGCTGCGTGGCGAGGTCGACCCCGAACTATCGTTCGACGATTTGCTGCGCAACTTCCGGCGGGCCGATGTGGCGGCCTTCGGACATGCGGATGTGCCGTTCGAGCGACTGGTCGAGCTGCTCGATCCGGTGCGTTCGATGGCGCGGCACCCGCTGTTCCAGGTGATGCTGACCTTCCAGAACATGGACCGGCCCGAACTGGAGCTGCCGGGCCTCACCGTTTCCGGCATCGATCTGGGTGTCGTGCAGGCGAAGTTCGATCTCGAGCTGACCGTCGTGCCGCGCGAGGACCATGGTGCGGCGAACGGTCTCGCGGCATCGTTCACCTATGCCACCGACCTTTTCGACGAGGCGACGGTGGCCGGTTTCGCGCGGCACCTGAATCGGGTGCTCGGCGCGGTGGCCGCGGATCCGCACCTGGTGGTCGGGGAGCTCGAGCTGCTCGGGCCCGCCGAGCGGCAGCGGATGCTGCGGGACTGGAACGACACCGCGCACCCTGTAGTCCCGGAACTGCTGCTCGACGGATATCGCCGTGCCGTAGCGGCGCATCCGGATGCGGTCGCGGTGGCCTACGAGGGGAGTGAACTCGCATATCGCGAATTCGACGAGCGGGTCAACCGCCTCGCGCGGCTGTTGATCCAGCGGGGCGTGGGTGCGGAAGCCCTGGTGGGACTGGCGGTTCGGCGTTCGATCGACCTGGTCGTCGGCATGTATGCGATCGTGACGGCCGGTGGTGCGTATGTGCCGTTGGATCCGGATCATCCGGGGGAGCGGATCGCGCATATTCTCGATACCGCCGCGCCCGTCTGTGTGCTGACCACGACGGCCGATGCCGTGTCGACGGGCGATGTACCGGTGGTGTACCTGGATACCGCTGAGCTGTCGGCATTCTCGGGAGATCCGGTGCTGCCGTCGGAATTGCCACGGCCGGTTTCGCTGGACAATCCGGCCTACGTCATCTTCACCTCGGGCTCCACCGGTCGCCCGAAAGGCGTTGCGGTCACCCACGCGGCCATCAACAACCAGATCGAGTGGATGCTCGCCCACTACCCGCTCGGTCCCGATGATGTGTATCTGCAGAAGACCGCCACCACATTCGACGTATCCCTGTGGGGGTACTTCATGCCGTTGCGCGCGGGTGCGAAGCTGGTGGTCGCCACGCCCGACGGGCATCGCGATCCGGTGTATCTCGCGGAAACGATTGCCATGCAACGGGTCACCGTCACCGACTTCGTGCCGTCGATGTTGACGGTGTTCGCCGCACATCTGACGCCCGGGTCCTGCCCGACCCTGCGCGATATCTTCGTGATCGGTGAGGCATTGCCACCGGAGACGGTGACCGCGCTGCGTGCGGTGTCGGATGCGGCTGTGCACAACCTGTACGGCCCGACCGAGGCGGCGGTGTCGATCACTGCATGGCGCGCAGACGCGATCGAGCAGACCACCGTGCCGATCGGCCTGCCGCAGTGGAATTCGCAGGTCTACGTGCTGGATTCGCGATTGCGGCCGGTACCCGCCGGGGTGGTCGGCGAGCTGTATCTGGCTGGGACGCAGTTGGCGCGCGGGTACGTCACCCGACCGGATCTCACGGCGGATCGCTTCGTCGCCGACCCGTTCACCGCCGGGGCGCGGATGTACCGTACCGGTGATCTCGTTGTGTGGCGCGAGCACCCGCACCGGTTGGAGTACTTGGGCCGCAGCGACTTCCAGGTGAAGTTCCGTGGTCAGCGCATCGAACTCGGCGAGATCGAGACCGCGCTACTCGCCCAGCCTTCGGTCAGCCAAGCCGCGGCATCGGTTGTGCAGTCGGGTGATCAACTGGTCGGATATGTGGTGCCGCGGCCGGGGCAGCAGGTCGAGCCGCAGGATTTGCGGACCGCGGTGGCCGAAGTGCTTCCGGCATATATGATTCCGGCCGCCATTGTGGTGCTGGATGCCTTCCCGCTGAATACCAGCGGCAAACTGGATCGCAAGGCACTGCCCGCGCCGACGTTCACCGCACGCGAATTCCGCGCTCCGATCACCCCGGCGCAGGAGATCGTCGCTGCCGTCTTCGCCGAGGTGCTGGGCATCAAGGTGCTGGGCATCGAGCGGGTCGGCCTCGATGACGACTACTTCGCACTCGGCGGCAATTCGCTGCTGGCTACCAGGGTCGTTGCGCGAATCAACGACGCGCTTGATACGAATGTCGCCGTGCGCGATCTGTTCGAGACCTCGACCGTCGCCGCACTCGCCGCCGGAATCACTCCCGGCGCGGGCCGTGCCGCCGCCGCGCGCGTTCCGCTGACCAAGGCCGAGCGCCCGGAGCAGGTGCCGCTTTCCCTTGCCCAGCAACGGATGTGGGTGCTCAATCGGATCGATCCGGAATCTCCGGCATACAACCTGCCGTTCGCGATCCGGCTGACCGGCGAGCTCGATGTCGCGGCGTTGCGCCTGGCCGTCGAGGACGTGCTGGTACGGCACGAGGCGCTGCGCACCCGGTTCCCCACGGCGGGTACCGGTGGACAGGCGTATCAGGAGATTCTGCCTGCCGCCGAGGTGCTGCCCGATGGACTCGAGGTCGAGACCACCACCGATGTGCTCGGTCGGGTCGTCGAGCTGGCGTCGGCCGGATTCGATGTGACCGAAGCAGTTCCGGTGCGGGCCCGACTATTGACCGACGGGGACGAGTACGTGCTCGTTGTCGTGGTGCACCATATTTCGGCCGACGGTGCTTCGCTCGCCCCATTGGCTCGGGATCTGGTGACCGCGTATCTCGCTCGCGTGGGCGGTGCGGCCCCCGGCTGGTCGCCGCTTCCGGTGCAGTACGCCGATTTCGCACTCTGGCAGCGCAAGGTCATCGGCACCGATGACGACGAGAACTCGGTGGCCGCAAGGCAATTGGCGTACTGGCGTGAGCAGCTCGCCGGGCTTTCGAGCGCACCGGTGCTGCCGCTGGATCGTCGACGTCCAGTGGCGGCGTCGGGGCGTGGCGCATCGGTCGGCTGGTCCGTGCCCGGCGAGGTGCATGAGGGTCTCGTTCGGATCGCGCGTGAGCATCGATCGTCAGTGTTCATGGTGGTGCACGCGGCGCTGGCCGTCCTGCTCGCCCGACTGTCGGGTGGTTCGGATATCGCCATCGGCACACCGATCGCCGGGCGCGGTGAGCGGGCGTTGGACGAATTGGTCGGCATGTTCGTCAATACGCTGACGCTGCGCACATCGGTCGAGCGCGGCATGGCATTCGACGAGTTGGTCGAGCAGACGCGTGCGACGGATCTGGCGGCGTTCGCGCATGCGGATCTGCCGTTCGAGCGGGTGGTCGAGGTGGTCTCCCCGGGGCGTCCGTTGTTCCAGGTGATGCTGGTCTTCCAGAATCTCGAGCAGCCGCGCCTGGAGCTGCCGGGACTCACCGTCGCGGCATTGGACACAGGCGGTGTCGTCGCGAAGTTCGATCTGCAGGTGGTCGTCGAACCGCGCCTGCGAGCCGATGGGACGCCGGATGAGCTGGTAGCGGTATTCACCTATGCCACAGACCTTTTCGAGGAATCGACGGTGCGTGGGCTGGGGCGCATGCTGGAGCGGATTCTGACCGCGGTGGTCGCCGATCCGGGCGTGCGCATCGGCGGCATCGATATTGTCGACGAGCATGATCCGGTTCGCATCGCCAGCGATGCCACCACCGCCACCGACGGCACCGAGCTGACCCACCTGCTGACCGCCGCGGTGGAAGATGATCCGGACGCGCCCGCACTGGTGTGGGGCGAGGAGGAAATGCCCTACCGGAAACTCGATGCCAAGTCGTCTCAGCTGGCCAGAGTGCTGATCGGGCGTGGTTGCGGTCCGGGGACGGGTGTGGCGATCCGGCTGGAGCGCGGTCCCGACTGGGCGGTGGCCGCGTGGGCGGTGCTCAAGGCGGGGGCGGCGCTGGTACTGCTGCCCGCGGACGAGTCTTCGATACCCGATGCGCTCTCGGTGCGGATCGGGTTGACCACCGATGCGCGTCCGATCGGTGACGGCATCGAATGGCTGCGCCTCGACGATGCCGCGACCAGCGCCGAAATCTCCGCGCAGTCACTGCGACCGGTGAACCACGCGAATCGGACCGGGGTACTCAGCGGGTCCGATCCGGCCCTCGTCATCGCCGCGACCGGGGTGCGGATGAGCTACGACGAGCTGGCCACGGCGGCCGATCGCCTGCGTGTGCGCACCGACCTGACCTTCGAATCGCGCACCTTCCAGCACGGCCGGTCCGATTCGGCGGCGACGCTGCTCGAGGTGGTGAGCGCCGGTGCGACCGGGGCCGGTTTGATCGTGGTGCCGGGTGCCGAAGACCTGGGTGCGTCACTCGCCGAGGAGTGGGTGACGCATCTGATCGCCGATCGGGCCGCGCTGGCCGTCATCGATACCGCCCAGCTCGCGGATCTGCGGGCGGTGGTGCTCGAGCAGGGCCCAGCCACCGAGGTCGCAACCGCCGAGGTCGTGGTGCCCGAATCGGCCGAGATCGTGCCGTTGGATGAGCTGCTGCCGGTGGTGTCGAGCTGAGTAGATGACGGTGCAATGGGGGGAGGTTGAGATGTAACGACAAACGCTAGGAAGTAGTCCCGGAGATGCTCGGCTTGTTCGAAGGTGTGTTGGCATTCGCGCGCGGTGCGCGACAGGGGTTCGGCGCATGACCCGGCCGAATCGCGAGCGGCCCAACCGGACTCGACGCCCGCGGATCAAGACCCTGCCGCAGTTGCTCACCACCGCCGTCGAGGCCAATCCGGCCGGAGCCGCAGTGATCTTCGCCGATGCCACAGCGACATTGGCGCAGTCGAGTTATGCCGAACTCGATGATCGGTCGAACCGCTTGGCGCGCTTGCTGATCGAGCGCGGTATCGGCCCGGAGGATTTGGTCGCGGTAGGTATTCCGCGGTCGGTGGAATCGATTGTCGCGGTGTGGGCGATCGCCAAGGCCGGTGCCGGATTCGTGCCCGTCGACCCGAACTATCCCGCCGATCGCATCGCGCACATGCTGTCGGATTCCGGTGTGGCACTCGGCCTCGGCGTCGCGGCGGTGGATCTGCTCGGCGGCCCGGAGTGGCTCGCCATCGATACCTCGGACATCGCGGCATATTCGGCGGAGCCGATCACCTACACGGATCGGATCCGGCAATTGCGCCCCGAGCATCCGGCCTATGTCATCTACACTTCCGGATCGACCGGAACGCCCAAGGGCGTGGTCGTCACCCAGGCCGGGCTGTCGAATTTCTGTGATGAGCAGCGCGAACGCTATACGCTGACCGCCGATTCGCGCACACTGCATTTCGCCTCGCCCTCCTTCGACGCATCGGTATTGGAGTTGCTGCTTGCGCTGAGCCGGGGCGCGACCATGGTCGTCGTCGCACCGACGGTGTACGGCGGTGCGGAACTGGCCGCACTGCTGCGCCGGGAGCGGGTGACGCACGCCTTCATCACCCCGGCCGCGCTCGCCTCGCTGCCCGCCGAGGGACTGGACGAGTTGCGCGTCGTGGTCGCGGGGGGTGAGGCGTGTCCACCGGAGTTGGTGCAGCGCTGGGTATTACCGATCGCGGATGGTCGCACTCGGGAATTCTTCAATGGATACGGTCCGACCGAGACCACGATCATGACGAATATCAGCGCACCGCTGGTGCCGGGCGAACCGGTGACCATCGGTGGGCCGATCCGCGGGATCACCGAATATGTGCTGGACGAGGATCTCGCGCCGGTGCCGGGGCGGGTCGTCGGCGAACTCTATATTTCCGGTGCGCAGGTGGCTCGCGGCTATCACGAACGACCGGGACTGACCGCCGCTCGGTTCGTGGCCGATCCGTTCGGTGAGCCGGGTTCGCGGCTCTACCGCACCGGTGATCTGGTGCGCTGGACGGCGGAGCACGAGCTGGAGTATCTGGGGCGCAATGATTTCCAGGTGAAGATCCGTGGCTTCCGCATCGAACTCGGTGAGATCGACGCGGTGCTCGCCGCGCACGGCGGCGTCGATTTCGTGGTCACCATCGGTCACGAACAGGACAGCGGTGCGACGATTCTGGTGTCATATGTGCACGCGGTCGATGGTGTTGCCATCGATACGACGGAACTGACCGAGTTGGCCGCAAGCAAGCTACCCGCCCATATGGTGCCGAGCGCCATTATCGAACTCGATGAGATCCCGCTGACTCCGGTCGGCAAGCTGGATCGGCGGGCACTGCCCGCACCGCGGTTGCGCTCCAAGACTTTCCGTGCGCCGTCGGGGGCGATCGAGCCGGTAGTCGCCGAACTTTTCGCCGACGTTCTCGCGGTCGACGTGCCGGTCGGCGCCGATGACGACTTCTTCGAACTCGGTGGCAACTCGCTGATCGGCACCCAGTTGATGGCGCGCCTCGGTGCCGCGCTGGATGCCAGGATTCCGGTGCGTCTGCTTTTCGAGACGCCGACCGTGGCCGGGCTTGCCGCCGCGGTGGCGCAACACGCGGGGGCGGGTGACCGCAAGGCATTGGTCGCCGGGCCGCGTCCAGAGGGGATTCCGCTGTCGCCGGCGCAGCAGCGGATGTGGTTCCTGAATCGGTTCGATACCGGATCGGCGGCATACAACATCCCGATCGCGGTGCGATTGAGCGGTGCGCTGGATGTGACCGCGCTGCGGGCGGCGGTCGCGGATCTGGTTGCGCGACATGAGGTCCTGCGGACGATATATCCCAATACCGACGCCGGGCCGGTGCAGCTGATTTTGCCCGCGGACCAATCGGTTCCCGAGCTGACGGTCCAGACGGTCGCGGCCGGACAGCTCGAATCCGCTGTGCGTGAGTTGCTTTCGACGACATTCGATGTGACCGCCGAGGTGCCGTTGCGGGTCGGCTTGTTCGAGGTCGAGGACGCGCCTGCCGAATTCGTATTGGCGCTGGTGGTGCACCATATCGCCGGTGACGGCACCTCGATGGGACCGCTGACGCGCGACCTGATGACCGCCTACGCCGCACGCTCGGCCGGTTCCGTGCCCGGTTGGACACCGCTGCCGGTGCAATACGCGGATTACAGCATCTGGCAGCGCGAACTGCTGGGTAGTGAAAGCGATCCGGAGTCTGTGTCGGCCGGACAGATCGCCTACTGGCGGGACGCACTGGCGGAACTGCCCGATCAGCTCGATCTGCCGACGGATCGGCCACGGCCACCGGTGCAGTCCTTCGCCGGTGGCAAGGTTCCGGTGCACATCGATGCCGAAACCCACCGTGCGCTGGCCGAATTGGCGCGCGCCGAGGGCGCGACGCTGTTCATGGTGGTGCACGCCGCATTGGCGGTACTGCTGGCCCGGTTGTCGGGTACCGATGACATTGCCGTCGGTACGCCCATGGCCGGTCGCGGTGAGGCCGCGCTGGACGAGCTGATCGGCATGTTCGTCAATACCCTGGTGTTCCGGACCCGGGTCGATGAATCCGCACCGTTCACCGAACTGCTCGCGCGGCAGCGCGAGACGGATCTCGGGGCCTTCGCCAATGCCGATGTGCCGTTCGAACGACTCGTCGAGGTGCTGAATCCGGTTCGCTCGACCGCGCGGCATCCGCTGTTCCAGGTGGGGTTGTCGTTCCAGAATCTTGCCGCGACGAGTCTGGAGCTGCCCGGACTGACCGTCGCGGCGGTGGACTTCGATGCCGCGGTATCGCAGTTCGATCTGCACTGGATCATCGGCGATCACTACGACGAGACGGGGCAGCCCGCGGGGATCAGCGGTGCCGTCACGTATGCGCACGATCTGTTCGACGAGCGGACGGTTCAGAGCTTCGTGGCTCGGTTCGCGCGCTTGCTCGGCGAGATCGCCGCCGCACCGCGCACCGTCGTCGGTGAGCTGGAACTGCTCGACGCTGCGGAACGGACCGAACTGGTGTCGGGTCGCAATGCGACCGACCATGCGGTGGATGCGATCGCGACGCTGGTGTCGCTCTTGGACGCGACCGTGGCTGCGACACCGGGCGGGGTGGCGCTGATGGGCGCGGACGGCGAACCGGTGACCTACGCCGAGCTGGATGCACGGGTGAACCGACTTGCGCGGCATCTGATTTCGCGTGGTGTCGGTCCGGAGTCGCGGGTGGTGCTCGCCTTCCGCCGCTCGGTGGATCTGGTTGTCGCGATGTACGCGGTGACCAAGGCCGGTGCCGCGTATGTGCCGGTGGACCCGGACCAGGCCGCCGCGCGGACCGACTACATTCTGGGTGCCGCGGCACCGGTCTGCGTATTGACCAATGCGGCAGCGGGTTTCGACACCGCACTGGCGCCGGTCGTGCGACTGGACCGGCTCGACCTCGGTTGGCTTGCCGAGACACCGATCACCGATGGTGAGCGGGTAAGGCCGCTGCGCGCGGCGAATACCGCGTATGTGATCTTCACGTCGGGTTCGACGGGGCGGCCGAAGGGTGTCGCGGTGTCGCACGCCGCGATCGTCAACCAATTGCTGTGGAAGACCAGCGAATTCGCGCTCGGTCCTGGCGACGCGGTGTTGCTGAAGACGGCCGCCACCTTCGATCTGTCGGTGTGGGAGTTCTGGTCGGCGGCCGTATTCGGCGGGAGATTGGTGCTGGCGCACCCGGACGGGCATCGCGATCCGGATTATCTGAACGATCTGATGGCGCGGGAGTCGGTGACCACCTTGCATGTGGTGCCGTCGATGCTGGACGCGCTGTTGACCGGTCGGCTGCCGTTCACCTTGCGGCGAGTGCTGGTCATCGGTGAGGCATTGCCCGCGGGGTCGGCACAGCGATTCCGGGACACCTATCCGCAGAAGGAACTGTTCAACCTGTACGGGCCGACCGAGGCGGCGGTGTCGGTCACCAGCCATCGGGTGACCGATGCGGATGCGGTGTCGGTGTCGATCGGTGCGCCGGAGTGGAACAGTCGTGTCTACGTGCTGGATTCGCGGTTGCGTCCGGTGCCGGTTGGCGTTTCGGGTGAATTGTATTTGGCCGGTGCGCAATTGGCGCGTGGCTACTTCGGTCGGGTCGATCTGACCGCGGAGCGGTTCGTGGCGAGTCCGTTCGAGACGGGTGCGCGCATGTACCGCACCGGTGACCTGGTGGCCTGGAATGCGCATGGTGAGCTGGAGTATCGCGGTCGCACCGACTTCCAGGTGAAGATCCGTGGTTTCCGGATCGAGTTGGGTGAGATCGAGGCGGCATTGGTCGCGTTGCCCGAGATCACGCAGGCGGCGGTTATCGCGGATGCCGATCAGCGGACCGGTGATCGACTCGTCGCATATCTGGTGGGCGTCGATATCGATGTGGCACAGGTGAAGTCGGCGCTTTCGCGTGTGCTGCCCTCTTATATGGTGCCTGCCGCCTATGTGGTCTTGGCCGCGCTGCCGCGCACCGTCAACGGCAAGTTGGATCGAAAGGCATTGCCCGCGCCCGAGTTCGAGACCCAGGTCTTCCGTGCGCCGTCGACGCCGATCGAGGAGATCGTCGCCGGGGTGTTCGCGGATGTGCTCGGGTTGGATCGGGTCGGTATCGATGACGACTTCTTCGTGCTCGGCGGCAATTCGCTGATCGCAACCCAGGTGGCGGCGCGCCTGGGCGCTGCGCTGGAGACACATGTACCGGTGCGGGTGTTGTTCGAGGCCACGACCGTCGCGTCATTGGCGGTCCGGGTGGAGCATGGTGTCGGCTCAGGTCGCAGACTCGCATTGGCTGCGGGCACGCGACCGGATCGGGTGCCATTGTCGCTGGCGCAGCAGCGAATGTGGTTCCTGAACCAATTCGATACCGCATCGGCCGCGTACAACGTGCCGGTCGCGGTGCGGCTGTCCGGTGCACTGGATATCGATGCACTGCGATCGGCGGTCGCCGATGTGGTGGCCAGGCACGAGGTGCTGCGCACCGTGTACCCGTCTCGCGACGGGATCGCGTATCAGGTGATTCTCCCGGTGGGACAGGCGATTCCGGATCTGACAGTCGTCGATATCAGTCTTGATGAGCTGCGGGATCGAATCGTCGAGCTGGTCGGTGCCGGATTCGATGTGACCGCCGAGGTGCCGGTGCGTGCCGAATTGCTGCGTTGCGACGGCGACTACGTGCTGGTGCTCGTGGCCCACCACATCAGTGCCGATGGCTGGTCGATGGGACCGCTGACCCGGGACCTGATGCTGGCCTATATCGCGCGCACTGGCGGATCCGCGCCCACGTGGACGCCATTGCCGGTGCAATACGCGGACTTCGCGATATGGCAGCGCTCAGTACTCGGCTCGGAATCCGATCCGGATTCGCTTGCCGGACAGCAGGTGTCGTATTGGCGACAGGCACTGGCCGAGCTCCCGGATGAGCTTAACCTGCCGTCGGACCGGATTCGGCCCGCCGTTCCGTCGTTCGTCGGCGGCCGGTGCGATATCCCGATCGACGCGCGGTTGCACGCCGCGCTGCTGCGATTGGCCCGCGAGCACAATGCGACCCTGTTCATGGTGGTTCACGCCGCGCTGGCGGTACTGCTGGCACGCCTGTCGGGCACCGACGATATCGCCATCGGAACGCCGGTCGCCGGACGTGGCGAGGCCGAACTCGACGATGTCATCGGCATGTTCGTCAATACGCTCGTATTGCGCACCGAGGTATCGGGTGACAGCACCTTCGTCGAGCTACTGGCCCACACCAAGGATGTGGACCTACAGGCCTTCGCACATGCGGACATACCGTTCGAGCGTTTGGTGGATCTGCTCGAGCCGGAACGGTCGACGGCACGGCATCCGCTGTTCCAGGTGGCGCTCTCGTTCGAGAACCTGCCGGACACCTCGTTCGAGCTGCCCGGTTTGCAGGTCGCCCCGGTGGATTTCGATCTCGTCACCGAGAAATTCGATCTGTCGCTGGCGATTCGCGAGTCGGGTTCGGGCATGTTCGCCGCGTTCACCTATGCGCGCGACCTTTTCGATGACGCGACGGTGCGCGTCTTCGCGGATCGATTCGTGCGGTTGCTCACCGCGATTGTCGCGAATACGGAAGCGCCGGTGGGCGATCTGCCGCTGTTGGCCGATTCCGAGGTCGAATTCCTGACCCGGGTGCAGCCGGATCATGTGATGGCGGGTGGGCTGCTGCCCGATCTGCTGTTGCGCGGACTGCGCCATGGTGCCGACCGTGTCGCTGTCCGGTATGCGGGCCGCTCGATCAGTTACCGCGAACTCGACCGGTACTCGTCGCGGTTGGCCAGGGTCCTGATCGAGCGCGGTGTCGGCCCGGAAAGTCTTGTCGCGCTGGCCTTGCCGCGCTCATACGTCATGGTCGCCGCGGTCCTGGCCGTCGCGAAGGCCGGTGGCGCACATGTGCCGATCGATCCGAACCATCCGCGGGAACGGATCCGGTACCTGCTGACCGACTCGGCCGCGGTCGTCGGACTGACCGCCACCGAGTATCTCGGCGACCTCCCCGATGACGTGCCGTGGCTCGCACTCGACGATTCCACGACGGAAGCATTGTGCGCCAACCGATCCGCCGCGCCGATCACCGATGCCGACCGGATCGCTCCGCTGCGTCTGCACCACCCGGCCTATGTCATCTACACCTCGGGCTCGACCGGTATGCCCAAGGGCGTCACGGTGACCCACACCGGACTCGGCGGCCTGCTCGCGCATGCGATCGAGCTGTACCGGCTGGAGCCGACCCGCCGCTTCCTGCATATCTGCGCGCCGAGCTTCGATCCTTCGGTACTGGAATGGCTGTGCGCCTTCTCGGTCGGCGCGACATTGGTGATCGTGCCGTCCGCGGTGCCGGGCGGACCCGAACTCGGTGAGCTGCTGCGCGCGGAACGGGTGACGCACGCGATCATCACACCGGCGGTGCTCGGCACAGTGGACCCAACGGGCCTCGACGACCTCGAGATGCTCTCCGTTGGTGGCGATGTCACCACACCGGAACTGGTGGCCAAGTGGCAGCCCGGTCGCCGGTACTACAACGGCTACGGACCGACCGAAACCACGATTATCTCGTCCTATGCGGAATTGACTGCGGAACAGCGCATTACGATCGGGACGCCCGTGCGCGGCATGTCCGCACTGGTGCTGGACGGGCGGCTGAATCCGGTACCGCCCGGGGTTACGGGTGAGCTGTATCTGGCGGGCGGCGCGCTGGCCCGCGGTTACCGCAACCGAGCCGGGCTGTCCGCGCAACGTTTCATCGCCAACCCGTGGGGCGAGCCGGGTGCCCGGATGTACCGCACCGGTGACCTGGTCCGCTGGTATATGACTCCGGCCGGGGCATGGGAGCTGGATTATGTGGGGCGTAGCGACTTCCAGGTGAAGGTTCGCGGCTTCCGTGTCGAACTCGGTGAGATCGATGCGGTGCTCGGCGGTCACGAGGATGTCGAATTCGCGGTCACCCTCGGCCACGAAACCGCCGCTGGCGCCACGGTACTGGTGTCGTATGTGCGTCGCGTGGCGGATCGTGTTGTCGACGCGGACCGACTCACGGAATTCGCGGCGCGGGTACTGCCTTCGCATATGGTGCCTTCGGCCATCGTCGTTCTCGACGAGGTGCCGCTGACCACCAATGGCAAGCTCGACCGCAGCGCGCTGCCCGAGCCGCAGTTCACCGCCACGATGTCGCGGGCGCCGTCCGGTCCGCTGGAATCGCGGATCGCCGAACTGTTCGCGCAGGTTCTCGGCGTGCGGCTGGTGGGAGCCGATGACTCGTTCTTCGCCATCGGCGGCGACAGCATCGTCTCGATCCAGTTGGTTTCGCGGGCCAAGGCGGTCGGAATCGGCTTCACCCCGCGCGATGTCTTCGAGCAGAAGACCGTCGCCGGATTGGCCAGGGTCGCGGTGCTCGGCACGGATCCCGCGCCGGCGGTGCTGGCCGAGCTGCCCGGTGGCGGTGTCGGCGATATCCCGCTCACGCCGGTGCTAGCGGGTTTCCTCGACAACGGTTCGTTCGGTCGATTCGCGCAGACCCTCGTGCTCGCGCTGCCGGAGGGCATCGATCGCACCGGACTGGCCGCGACGCTCACGGCCGTACTCGACCACCACGACATGTTGCGCGCGCGGGTATGGCAGGTCGACGGCCGGTGGTGGCAGCAGGTCGCCGCGCCGGGCACCCTCGGCGCGCTGGTGTCGGAGACGGACGTTCCCGACGAGGCCGAGCTCAACCGAATCGGCAACGCCGCCATGGTTTCCGCGCTGGCCGCACTGGATCCGGCTGCGGGCCGGATGGTCGCGTTCAGTTGGCTGCGCAGGTCGAATGCCCGCGATCTGCTGGTCGTCGCGGCGCACCACTATGTGATCGATGGTGTGTCGTGGCGGATTCTGATCCCGGACCTCATCACCGCATGGGCACAGCGTTGCGCCGGGATGGCCGTTGCGCTGCCGCCGGTCGGAACATCGTTCCGGCGTTGGGCGCACGGTCTGGTGGAGGTGGCGGGCTCGCCGTCGCGAATGGCCGAACTCGACTACTGGCGCGCTGTGCTGGCGACACCGGATCCCTTGCTCGGTTCGCGTGCGCTCGACCCCGCCATCGATACCCATGCGACGGTGCGTCAGTTGACGGTCGAGGTGCCGATCGATGTCGCCGATGCGGTGTTGACAACGGTGCCCGCGCTGTACCGGGGCGGTGTCAACGACGGTCTGCTCGCCGCGCTGGCCATGGCGGTGCGGGTCTGGCGGGCACGCCGCGGGATCGACGCCACGGTCACCAGGATTCGACTCGAGGGTCACGGCCGCGAGGAAGCGACCGTGCCCGGCGCCGATCTGACCCGCACGATCGGCTGGTTCACCAGCGTGTACCCGGTGGCGCTCGATCTGAGCGGCGTTGCCGAGGAGACCGCGGCGGTGCTGCGGTCGGTGAAGGAGCAATTGCTCGCGGTGCCGGATCGGGGCATCGGCTTCGGCCTGCTGCGCCAACTGAATTCGGGCACAGCAGGTGCGCTGGCCGGTGATATCGGGCAGATCGGCTTCAACTACCTGGGCCGGGTGTCCACCGGCGAATCGGCGGGGCTGACCGATCCGGGATGGCTGCCGTCCGGCGACCTGGGTGACCTCGACGACGGCCAGGATCCGGCACTGCCCGCGTCGGCGGTGGTCGATATCAATGCGATCGTCGTCGATACCGATGCCGGACCGCGGATGGATGTGGTGTTCAAGTACGCCGGTGAAATCCTCGACGCGGCGGCGGTACAGGAACTCGCCGACGACTGGCTCACCGCGCTCACGGCAGTAGCCGGGCACGTAGCCGACCCGGACGCCGGTGGTCTCACACCATCGGATGTGCCGCTCGTATCGACCACCCAGCACGAACTCGATACCTGGCGGGCGAACTACCCGGGTCTGGCCGACGTTCTGCCGCTGTCGCCGCTGCAAACCGGCCTGCTGTTCCTGATGGAAATGCTGGCGGAGTCGGTGGACCCCTATGTCATTCAGGTGGCGGTCGAACTCTCGGGCGAATTCGAACTCGAGCGTCTGCGCCGCGCGGCACAGGCGGTGCTGGACCGGCACGCGAATCTGCGCAGCGCCTTCACGTTCGGCGTGAACGGCAAACCGGTGCAGCTCATCGCCGACGGTGTCCGGGTGCCGTGGCAGGTGGTCACCGAGGTACCCGACGCCGACCTGCCCGATCTGCTCGTCGCCGACCAGCGCACCGGATTCGATTCCGCGCTGGCACCGCTGCTGCGATTCACGGTGTACCGCACCGTATCCGGGCACACCCACCTCGTGCTGACCGCGCATCACATCCTGCTCGACGGCTGGTCGATGCCGCTGCTGATGAAGGATCTGCTGATCCTCTACGCGACCAGGAGCGATACCGCGCTGCTGCCCGGGTTGCGGCCGTACCGCGACTATCTGACGTGGTTGTCGCGGCAGGACCGCGAAGCCACACTGCGCGCGTGGGAAACCGCGCTGACCAAGGTCGCGCCGACGCTGCTCGCGCCCGCGCTGGTGCGACCCGCGGTGCCGGACAGTGGATTCGGCAGGTCGGCATTCGAACTGTCAGCGTCCGAGACGGCCGCGCTGACGGCCTTCGCCGCGGCGACCGAGGTCACCGTCAATACGGTGTTGCAAGCGGCGTGGGGTGTGGTCGTCGCCGGTATCACCGACCGTGACGATGTCGTCTTCGGTGTCACCGTTTCGGGACGCCCACCGCAGCTCGACGGCGTCGACGCGATGGTCGGCCTGTTCGTGAACACCATTCCGGTGCGGGTCCGATTCGATTCGGCGACAACGGTTTCGCAGTTACTCACCGAGTTGCAGGGCGAGCAGGCGGCGCTGCTGGAGCATCACTATCTCGGGCTGGCCGACGTCCAGGCGATCGCGGGCGGCAGTGAGTTGTTCGACACGCTGGTGGCCTACGAGTCGTATCCGATCGACGCCGATGGCCTGCGGCAGGCGGGCAATGCCGTCGATGGGCTGGTGGTCAGTGGTGTGAGTTCGGTCGACTACACCCACTATCCGGTTACCGTCCGGGCCGAACTGGGTGCCGAGTTGCGGGTGGAGGTGCTGTACCGCGGCGATGCCGTCGCGGATTCGGCGGCGCTGGCGCTGACCCAGCGGTTGCGCGCGGTGCTCGGCGAATTCGTCACTGCGGATTCGGTTGCCGCAGTGCGTGACGGTGTGGGTCCCGATGTACTCAGCCAGGTTCGATACTGGCGCACCACGCTCGCAGGCCTGCCGGATGAGTTGACGCTGCCGATGGATCGTCCGCGTTCGACTGTGCCCTCATATATCGGTGGGCAGGTAGCGCTGCAAATCGGCGTGCACCTGCACCACGAACTGCGTCGGCTTGCCGAATCCAGGAATACCTCGGTATTCGTGGTCGCACATGCGGCTTTCGCGGTGTTGTTGGCGCGTTTGTCCGGTACGAGCGATATCGCAATCGGTGCACAGGCATCGGGGACAACCTTCGATGAACTGGGCGTCGCGGTCGGTCCGGCCGACGCCGGAATTCCAGCCTCGGGGACAACCTTCGACAACAGTGTGGTGCTGCGTACCGATAGCAATCCGAGTATGACCCTCGACGCGGTCGGTCCGGCCGCCGGTACTCCAGCCTCGGGGACAACCTTCGACAACACTGTGGTGCTGCGTACCGAATACGACCCGAGCGCGACCTTCGATGAACTGCTGGCCGAAGTCGGTTCGGTCGACGCCTCCGCATTCGCGTATGCCGATGTGCCGTTCGCACAACTGGTCGAGATACTCGACCCGGTCCAGGTGACCGGCAGACATCCGCTGTTCCAAGTCGCGATGGGCAACACCGTGGCAACGGATCCGCTCACCGTTGACCTGCGGCTATCGCTGAACGAGCGGATCGGCCCGCGCGGCGAAACCCAGGGTGTGCTGGCCGAATTCAGCTATGCGACAGACCTGTTCGACGCCGTGACCGCGCAGGGCTTCGCCGATCGGTTCGCCCGCATCCTCGCCGCGGTCGTCGCCGATGCCGCCGTGACCGTCGGCGATATCGAGCTGCTCGGACCGAACGAACGCACCAGAGTTCTGCACGAATGGAACTCGCGCGGTGCGTGGGTGCCCGCCGCGACACTGCCCGAACTGATCGCCGATCAGGCCCGGCGCAGGCCCGATGCGGTGGCGGTCCGTTTCGGCGATACGGCACTGAGTTTCGCTGAACTGCGGCGGCGGGCCAACCGGGTGGCCAGGGCGCTCATTGCCGCCGGTGCCGGACCGGAATCGCTGGTGGCCGTTGCGGTTCCGCGCACCGAAGAGTTGCCGGTCGCATTGCTCGGTGTGCTCATCGCGGGTGCGGCGTATCTGCCGATCGATATCACCTATCCGGCGCAGCGGCTGGCCTTCGTGCTGTCGGATGCGGTTCCGGTCTGCGTGCTCACGACCGCGGAGCAGCGGGCCGATGCGCCGGTTGGTGAGTTGCCAGTGATATTGCTCGAAGAGACAACGGAATTCGACGACCGTCCGGTCAGCGATGCCGACCGAATCGCACCGCTGCTTCCGGACCATCTCGCCTACGTCATCTACACCTCGGGTTCGACGGGTGTGCCGAAGGGCGTTGGTGTCGCGCATCGCAATGTGGTCGAGTTGTGCGCGAATACCCAGCCACTGTTCGGGTTCGACGAAACCGATGTGTGGACGCTGTTCCACTCCTTCGCGTTCGACTTCTCGGTGTGGGAGCTGTGGTGCGCGCTGGCCACCGGCGGCTCGGTGGTCGTGGTCGACTATGCGACTTCGCGGGCACCGGAGCTGTTCCGCGAGTTGCTGATTCGCGAAAATGTGACGGTGCTGAACCAGACGCCGTCGGCCTTTTACCAGCTCATCGAGGCCGATCGGGCCGATTCCGACCGCGAATTCGCGCTGCGACATGTCGTATTCGGTGGTGAGGCGCTGGATCTACGTCAGTTGCGGCGCTGGTACGAGCGCCATGACGCGGATGCGCCGCGCCTGGTCAATATGTACGGCATCACCGAAACAACCGTGCACGTATCGTTCCTGGCGCTGGACAAGCAGATCGCGGACAGTCCGGACAGTCTGATCGGAGGCGCGCTGCCCGGCTTGGACGGATATGTGCTCGATGAGCGCCTGCACCCGGTGCCGGTTGGAACACCGGGTGAGATCTATGTGGCCGGAGCCCAGCTGTCCCGGGGATACCTCGGCAGGCCGGGCCTGGCCGCAGTGCGTTTCGTGGCGAATCCCTTCGGAGCACCTGGATCTCGCATGTACCGCACCGGCGACCTCGGGCGCTGGAGTCGGACCGGGCTTGCCTACGCCGGGCGCAGTGATCAGCAAGTTCAGCTGCGCGGCTTCCGAATCGAACTCGGTGAGATCGAATCCGCGCTGCTGCGCTGTCCCGGCGTGAGCCAGGCGGTGGTGCTGGTCCGCTCGACCGAACGTCTCGGTGATCAGCTCGTCGGCTATGTGGTGCCCGCCGCCGGTGCCGGCATCGATCCCGATGAGCTGCGCGTCCAGGTGGCCGAATTCCTCACCGGTTACATGGTTCCCGCTGCCATCGTGGTGCTCGACGTCATGCCGCTGACACCGAACGGCAAGTTGGACCGGCGCGCGCTGCCCGAACCCGCATTCGAGGCACGGCAGTACCGCGCACCGGCCGCACCGATCGAGGAAACCGTCGCCGCCGCGTTCGCAGAGGTGCTCGAACTCGACCGATTCGGGATGGACGACAACTTCTTCGAGCGCGGCGGCAATTCGCTGATCGCCACGAAGCTGACTGCGCGACTGAGTTCGCTTCTCGGCGAGAAGATTCCGGTGATGCGTGTGTTCACCGCGCCGACCCCGGCGGACTTCCTGGCTGAGCTCGCCCGCCGGGCGGGTGGGCAGGTCGAGGGTGAGGTGGCCTTCGATGTAGTGCTGCCGCTGCGTGCGACGGGTACCGCCGAACCGCTGTTCTGCATTCACCCGGTCTCCGGTATCGCGTGGTCGTTCGCTGGTCTGGCCGCCTACCTCGATTCCGACCGGCCGATCTACGGCATCCAAGCGCCGACTCTGGCCGCACCGGCGGTGCTGCCGGACACGATCGAGGAGTGGGCCGCGATCTATGTCGATGCGATCCGCTCGGTCCAGCCGAAGGGGCCGTATCACCTCATCGGCTGGTCGATGGGCGGTGTTTTCGCCCACGAGATCGCGGTGCAACTACAGCGAGCCGGACAACGAGTGGCGACGCTCGCGGTGATGGACAGTTATATGGCCGATCCGCCCGACGAACGCGCGCAGGGCGCGGGCTCACCTGTGCCGGTGGCCGAGTTGATCGGCGGCCTCCTCGGCGAAAAGGCGGGTGACCTGGGCTTCGACATCGACGTGGACTGGGGACAGCTCGCCGAGCGACTGGTCGAACTGCCGGAACCATTCGCCTCCTTCGGTTCCGACCGGTTCACCCGGGTGCTGGATACGGCCGTGCATTCGGTCGTGCTGCGCAATGCGTATCAGCCCGTTCGATTCCACGGGGACGTCATCTACTTCACCGCGGCGCTCGACGATTCCACGGGTTCGATCGGCGCGGGAATCTGGGCGGAGGTCGTCGACGGTGCCGTGGACAACCGTGCGGTGCAGACCACTCATTGGCGGATGACAGCCGCCGATGGGCTCGCCGAAATCGGTAAGGCGTTGACCTCGTTTTGGCGCGAAACCCGCAGCGGGGATTGATCTTCCGGCGCACGCTTGATGGGTGTGCGCTTGCTGAGTGGCCGCACACCCGATGTGCCGGGTGTGCGGTCGACATGAGGGTGCGTTGGGTCGGGCGGGTTCCGGCATGTCCACTCGTTCGGCGCAGTGCGGGAGGGGAGCGCTTCGCTCTGGCGCAGTCAGTTCCGTCGCTGCCGCATTGGCATGCGGTGCGCATTCATTTTGGGCGTGGCCGGGCCGGGGCCGCTTTCGAGTTGGTTGGCTGCGGTGGGCCCTGTTGTTCTGCACCGACTCCTGGGGTTTGCCGGTCCAGGGTGGTTCGGGCTCAGGCTTGCCGTGTAGCGCTGAGTCCGGTGCCTGGGGTTGGCTCGGTTGGTCGAGCTGCGGTGGGTCCTGTTGTTCCACACCGACTTCCGGCGTTTGCTGGACCCGGATGGATCAGCGTCCCGGAGTTTTGCCGGTGTAGCGCTGGGCGCGTCGTGCGCCATACCCGGCGTACCTCCGCAGTAGCCCCACACCTCCCAACCCGTTCGCCTGGCCGCAGTCACCTCCCCCCGCACGCACACACCAGAAGACGAAGGCTTGAGAATGTATTGGTGGAGAGGCGCTCTCGGTGTTTGCCTGCGTGGATGCATGGTGAGTGGTTGTCCAGGTTGGTACGTGGGCGGAACCAGGCGGTGACGTGGATCGAGCGGTGTCAGTTGCCTCGCGGGGGCTGAGGCTTTGGGTGCGGTGCTGAGTTCGGGGGTAGCGGTTGCGTTCGGTTGGTCGGGCTGTGGTGGGTCCTGTTGTTCTGCACCGACTTCCGGGGGCTTGCTGGGCCCGGGTGGTTCGGTGTCCCGGGGTTTTGCCGGTGTAGTGCTGGGTGCGTTGTGTGCCGTACCCGGCTTACTTCCGCAGTTGGGGGCAGGCCCACGGCTTCCAGCGTGGTCGACTGGCTGTGGTTGCGTTCTCGGGCGTTTTTGTGGAGGGGATGCAGGTGACGAGGGCTCGAGAATGTATTGGCGGAGGGAATGCGGTAGGCGAGCGATTCGGCTGGAGATGCGCATCTGCTATGTGACGTAGTTCACTGCGGTGGGGGGCGTCGCAACATCTACCGTCTGAGACCGATACATAGCTGTCGCGTCTGCGCCGTCTGAGGCGGAGGCGTATCAGTGCCTGTTCAACGCTTATATGATGACTCGGACTGGTTTGGCCCCCGGCGCAACGATGCCCTTTGCGGGGTCGGGGGCAGGTCTTAGCTCGACCCGAGAGGTGATTACACCCGAATGGAAACTGCTCGTCGTTCCGCCCGAGGTAGTCGCCGCCGCAGGTCGGGAAGCCCGCTGTTGGCCCAGCTGCTCACTGCCGCAGTGGAGTCCGCCGCCACCTCTGTCGCACTCCGCTTCAACCCGACCGGAAACCCGGCTGACCAGCGTGAACTCACCTACCGCGAATTGGATGCCGCCTCCTCGCGGGTCGCGCGCGAGCTGATCGCTCGCGGGATCGGCGCGGGCGATTACGTGGCGATGGGTATTACCCGCTCGGTCGAATCGATCGTCGCGCTGTGGGCGATCGCGAAGACCGGCGCGGCCTATGTGCCGGTCGATCCGAACTATCCGGCGGACCGGATCCAGCACATCGTGACCGATTCGGGTGCCGCACACGGTCTGACCACCTCGGCGCATCGCGCCAAGCTCGGGACCTCGGCCTATTGGATCGAATTGGACGATCCGGTGCTGTCGGAGCGGATCGCCGCCCGGCCCGATCACCCGGTCTCCTATGCCGATCGGGTGCGCACGGTCAATGAAAACCATCCGGCCTATGTCATCTACACCTCGGGTTCCACCGGTAAGCCGAAGGGTGTCGCGGTCACCCACACCGGTCTGGCCGGGCTCGCGGCGATCGGCGAGCACTATCTGATCGACGCGGATTCCTGCGTCTGCCATCTCAGCTCGCCCAGTTTCGACTTCTCGATGATGGAGACGCTGTTCACCTTCTCGGTGGGCGCGACGCTGGTCATCGCGCCGCCGACGGTATTCGGCGGCGTCGAACTCGCGGATCTGCTGCGCCGCGAGCAGGTCACCCACCTGCTGATCACCCCGGGTGCGCTGGAATCGCTGGATACCGCTGGTCTCGAAGACCTGCAGGTCGTGGTGGCCGGTGGTGATCGGCTCCCCGCGGAATTGGTGGCGCGGTGGGCGGATAGCGGCCGCTCGGTATTCAATGCGTACGGGCCGAGCGAGGCGACCGTCATGGTCACCAGCACCGAGGCCCTGCAGTCCGGTGAGCCCGTCACCATCGGCTCCGCCATCGCGGGCGTCGGCGCCTTCATTCTCGACGGGCGGTTGCGGCCGGTGCCCGCCGGCGTCGTCGGTGAGCTCTACGTCTCGGGTGCGGTGCTCGCACAGGGCTATCTCGGTCGACCGGAGCTGACCGCGGAGCGCTTCGTGGCCAGCCCGTTCGGCGCGGAGGTCGACAGCTCGGGATCGCGCCTGTACCGCACCGGAGATCTGGTGCGCCGCACCGAAACCGGTGCACTGGAGTACCTCGGACGATCCGATTTCCAGGTCAAGATCCGCGGTCTGCGCATCGAACTCGGCGAGATCGATAACGCGCTCACCGCACATCCGGATGTCGACTTCGCGGCCACGCTCGGCAAGACGCTGCCCTCGGGTACCACCGCGCTGGTCGCGTATGTGCTGCCGCGTGCGGGTGTCACCGTCGATACCGGAGAGCTGGCCGCGCATATCGGAGAATCGTTGCCGGACTACATGATTCCGGCCGCGATCATGGTGTTGGACGAGATTCCGCTGACCCCGGTCGGCAAGCTGGACCGGGCGGCACTGCCCGAGCCGGTGTTCGCGGCACGTCAGTTCCGTGCCCCGGCGACACCGGTCGAAGAGATCATCGCCGATGTCTTCGCGGCGGTGCTGCACGGTGGCAGCACGGACGCACGCGTCGGCGTCGACGACGATTTCTTCGAACTCGGCGGCAATTCGCTACTGGCCACCCAGGCCGCCGCGCGCATCGGTTTCGCACTCGGTATCCGGGTGCCGGTGCAGCTGATCTTCGAGGCCTCGACGGTATCCGTACTGGCCGAACGTGTCGAGCAGCACGCGGGTTCGGCCGACGGCCGGGCGCTCACCGCGCAGACCCGTCCCGATCGGATTCCGCTGTCCTACGCGCAGCAGCGGATGTGGTTCCTCAACCGTTTCGATCCGGCTGGCGCGGTCAATAACATTCCGCTGACGGTGCGGCTGTCCGGGCGCCTGGATGTCGACGCACTGCGTGCGGCGGCGCGCGATCTGACCGAGCGGCACGAGGTGCTGCGCACCATCTATCCGGACATCGATGGTGAGGGATTCCAGGTCGTCCTGCCGGTAACCGATGTGCGCGCGGTGCCGGAACTTCCACTCACCGACGCTGCGGCGCAAGAACTTCCGGAGCTGATCAGTGCCGAGGTGCTGGCCGGATTCGATGTGACGGTCGCGCCGCCGGTGCGGCTGCGGCTGTTCCGGCTCGACGAATTCGAGTACGTGCTGGCGTGCGTGGTGCACCACATCGCGGGAGACGGTTTCTCGCTCGGTCCGCTGGCCCGCGATCTGGTGGCGGCGTACTCCGATCGCCTGCGCGGCGGACGGCCCGAATGGCCGCCGCTGACGGTGCAATACGCCGACTACACCATCTGGCAGCGCGCCACCCTCGGCAGCGAGGACGACCCGGAATCCGTCTTCGCGCAGCAGATCGAATTCTGGCGCAACGAATTGGCCGCGCTGCCGGACCAATTGGATCTGCCCGCGGATCGGCCGCGGCCTGCCACGTCGTCGCACAACGGCGCCGTCGTCGCGTTCGACATCGACGCCGAGATCCACACTCGACTCGATGATCTTGCACACGAGCACAATTCGACGCTGTTCATGGTCGTGCACGCCGCGCTCGCGGTACTGCTCGCCCGACTGTCGGGCACCCGCGATATCGCGGTCGGCACCCCGGTCGCCGGTCGCGGTGAGGCGGCGCTGGACGATCTGATCGGCATGTTCGTCAACACCCTGGTGTTGCGGACCGAGATCGAACCCGGCATGACCTTCGACGATCTGCTGCGTACGGTGCGCAAGGTCGACATCGAGGCCTTCGGACACGCCGACGTGCCGTTCGAGCGGCTGGTCGAGCTGCTCGATCCGGTGCGCTCGGCAGCGCGGCATCCGCTGTTCCAGGTGATGCTGGTCTTCCAGAATCTGGCGCGCACCGAACTGGAGCTGCCGGGCCTGAAGGTCGCGGGTGTGGATCACGGGGTGTCGCTGGCCAAGTTCGATCTGCAGCTCGAGATCGCGGAAAACCTTGCGGCGCGAGCGACGGGCCCGGAGGCGGTAGCGGAGCGTAACCACGCAGGGCACCGGGAGCGCCGCGAATCGGATACAGCCGCAAGGGGCATGTCGGCGAGGTTCACCTACGCCACCGACTTGTTCGATGCCGCCACCGTGCAGGACTTCGCCGACCGCTTCCTGCGGGTGCTGTCCGCTGTGGCCGCCGATTCCGATGCGGTGCTGGGCGATATCGATCTCCTCGCCCCCGGCGAGCGCGATCTGGTACTGCACGAATGGAATTCGGCCGGGGCGATGGTGCCCGATGTGACGCTGCTCGATCTCATCCAGGCGCAGGCACGCCGTCGTCCGGATGCGATCGCGGTCCGATTCGGCGATACCGCACTGAGTTTCGGTGAATTGCAGCGGCGCGCGAACCAAGTGGCACGGGCGCTGATGGCGCGCGGTGCGGGGCCGGAAGCTCTGGTCGCCGTTGCCATCGGGCGGTCCGAGGAGTTGCCCGTCGCACTGCTCGGCGTGCTCACCGCGGGTGCGGCGTATCTGCCGATCGACACCACCTACCCGGCGCAGCGGCTCGAGTTCATGCTCACCGACGCGCAGCCGACCTGTGTGCTGACCACATTCGATCTGCTGGGCGAAATTCCGGCGACGGACACTCCGCTGGTGCTGCTGGATGAGACCGCGGGCTTCGGCGAATCGCCGATCACCGATATCGAGCGCACGTCCCGGCTGCGTCCGGACAACCTGGCCTACGTCATCTACACCTCGGGCTCCACGGGTGTACCGAAGGGCGTCGGCGTCGCGCACCGCAATGTGGTGGAGCTGTTCGCCAACACCCAGTTGATGTTCGAATTCGACGATACCGATGTGTGGACGCTGTTCCACTCCTACGCCTTCGACTTCTCGGTGTGGGAACTGTGGTGCGCGCTGGCCAATGGCGGCACCGTGGTCGTGGTCGACCATCTGACCTCGCGTTCGCCGGAACAGTTCCGCGACTTGCTGATTCGCGAACAGGTCACGGTGCTGAACCAGACGCCGTCGGCGTTCTATCAGCTTGCCGAGGCCGATCGCGCCTCACATGCCGGCGACCAGGGCAAATTCGCGCTGCGCTACGTCGTATTCGGCGGTGAGGCACTGGATCTGCGTCAGTTGCGGCGCTGGTATGAGCGCCACGCCTTCGATGCGCCGTGGCTGGTCAATATGTACGGCATCACCGAAACCACCGTGCACGTGTCGTTCCTGGCACTGGATGAGCAGCTGGCCGAGAATCCGGCCAGCGCGATCGGTCGCGCATTGCCCGGCCTGGAGAGCTATGTGCTCGACGACCGGCTGCATCCGGCTCCGGTCGGGGTGGCGGGCGAAATCTATGTCAGCGGTGGGCAGTTGTCCCGCGGCTACCTCGGTCGGCCCGGGTTGGCCGCGACCCGTTTCGTGGCGAATCCGTTCGGCGCCCCGGGATCTCGCATGTACCGCAGTGGCGACCTCGGTCGCTGGGCCGGTTTCGCGGGCCACGCGAATCTCGAATACGCCGGGCGCAGTGACCAGCAGGTGCAGCTGCGCGGCTTCCGCATCGAACTCGGTGAGATCGAAGCGGCGCTGCTTGCCCAGCCGTCGGTCAGCCAGGCCGTTGTGCTGGTGCGCTCCGACGAGCATGCCGGTGATCGCCTGGTCGGATACGTTGTGGCCGACGCTGATTCGCAGGTAGTGGGTGCGGCGCTGCGCAACGCGGTCGCCGATTTCCTTACCAGCTACATGGTTCCGGACGCGATCGTCGTACTCGACGCGCTGCCGCTGACTCCCAACGGGAAGCTGGACCGAAAGGCGCTGCCCGCACCGGAATTCGTCAGCAGCGCCACCTACCGCGCCCCGCAGACCCCGATCGAGCAGGCCGTCGCCGGGGTATTCGCCGGACTGCTCGGCGTGCGCGATGTCGGCCTGGACGACGATTTCTTCGGCCTCGGCGGTAACTCGCTGCTGGCGACCAGGGCGGTCAGCCGGATCAACGAGGCGTTGGACGCCAATGTCTCGGTGCGCGAACTGTTCGAGGCATCAACCGTCTCGGCGCTGGCCGCGCGGATCGTGCCCGGTTCCTCGACCGGAACTCGTGCCCCACTGGTCGCGGCGGTGCGCTCGGAGCGGGTGCCGCTGTCGCTGGCGCAGCAGCGCATGTGGGTGCTCAATCAGTTCGATACCCGCTCGGCGGCCTACAACATCCCGCTCGGCATCGGCCTGACCGGTGCGCTCGATGTGCACGCGCTGCGCGATGCGGTCGCCGATGTGCTCGAGCGGCACGAGGCGCTGCGCACCCGCTACCCGTCGACGGGTCCCGGCGGGCTGCCGTACCAGGAGATCCTGCCGGTCGCCGAGGCCTGGCCGGGCGGCCTCGCTGTCGAGTCGAACGCCGACCCGATCGTCCGAATCACCGAGCTGATGTCGACCGGATTCGATGTGACCCGTGAGGTTCCGGTGCGCGGCGTACTGCTGCGCGGTGACACCCCGGACCGTCACCTGCTCGCCATGGTCGTGCACCACATTTCGGCCGATGGTGCCTCGATGGCCCCGCTGGCCCGAGACCTGATGCTCGCCTATGCCGCGCGCTGTGCGGGCGACGTCCCGACCTGGACGCCGCTCGAGGTGCAGTACGCCGACTTCGCGATCTGGCAGCGCGAGGTCATCGGCACCGATGACGACGAGGACTCCGTCGCCGCACAGCAATTGGCCTACTGGCGCGACCAACTGGCCGGACTGTCCGGCGCGATCGAGCTACCGCTGGACCGCCCACGCCCTCCGATGCCGTCCATGCGTGGTGCTTCGACGGCCTTCACGCTCTCGCCCGAGGTGCACGCCGGGCTGATTCGCATTGCCCGGGAACACAATTCGTCGCTGTTCATGGTCGTGCACGCGGTGCTCGCGGTGCTGCTGGCGCGGCTGTCGGGAAGTTCCGATATCACGATCGGCACCCCCATCGCGGGCCGCGGTGAGCGCGCGCTCGACGATCTGGTCGGCATGTTCGTCAATACCTTGGCGCTGCGCACCACGACCGAATCGGGGACCACCTTCGACGCGCTCGTCGAACATGTTCGCGAGACCGATCTTTCGGCCTTCGGCAATGCCGATATCCCGTTCGAGCGGGTGGTCGAGGTGGTGCTGCCGAACCGCGCGACCTCGCACAATCCGCTGTTCCAGGTGGTGCTGTCCTTCGACAATCTCGAGCAGCCGAAGCTGGAACTGCCGGGTCTGACAGTCGCCGCACTGGATACCGGTGCGGTCGCGGCGAAGTTCGATCTGCAGTTGACCGTCGAGCCGCGGCACGGCGCGGACGGCGCGCCCGGCGAGCTGGTCGCGGTATTCAATTACGCCACAGACCTTTTCGATGCGCCGACGGTGCAGGCATTCGGCCGCAGGCTGACTCGGATCTGCACTGCGGTCGTCGCGGACCCGCAGGTCAGCGTGGGCGATATCGATATCCTCGATGCCGCCGAACGCGATCGGGCACTGGCCGCGCCGGAAACGGTGCTCGAGCCTGCCCCCGATGGCGTACCGGTCACCAGCGGTGCGGCCTTGACCCAGGCGCTGGCCGCCGCGGTGGAGGACGATCCGGACGGGCCCGCGGTGGTTTTCGGCGAGGACGCGGTGTCCTTCCAGGATCTCGACGCGCGGTCGTCGCGACTTGCTCGGGTGCTGATCGCCCGCGGCTGCGGTCCGCGCACCGGTGTCGCGATCCGGCTGGATCGCGGAGTGGACGCGGTGGTCGCCACCTGGGCGGTGCTCAAAGCCGGTGCCGCATTGACGCCGGTGACCGCCCTCGACGGAGCACTGCCCGTCGGCCTGCAGGTCAAGGTCGGAATTACCACCGGCGCATGGCCCGCCGACAGCAGCGTCGACTGGCTGGCACTCGACGATCCGGATGTGCTCGCCGAGATCGCCGCCGAATCGCCGCGCCCGGTGACCTATGCCAACCGGACGCAGGCGCTGCGCGGTGAGGATCCGGCCTTCGTGGCCGCGGTTACCTTGTCCTACAACGATATTTCCGTCGCGACCAAGCGGCTGCGGGCGCGCACCGAGCTCACCTTCGAGTCCCGGGTGTTCCGGCACGGCCGCGCGGATTCGGCGGCGGCGCTATTGGAAGTGGTCGCGGCCGGAGAGAACGGCGCGTCGGTAGTGGTCACCGCCGGTGACCTGGATAGCGTAACGCTTTCGGCACTGTTGGCCGACGAATGGATTACACACCTGTTCATCGATCGGGCCGGACTCGGGCCGGTCGAGGTGACGGGGCTGGAGGATCTGCACGCGGTGGTGCTGGATGACGGCGCGCCCGCGCCGGAATTCGGGGCCGTCCCGGTTGTGGTCGACCTCGGTGCGCTATTGGGCGTCCAGGACCCGAGCTGATCTTCCACCCGGGAGATCCGGGTAGCGACGATGAGCGAGGGGAGGAAAGTTCCTATGCCGGGATGCCGGTCGGTGGGACAGGATCGGGCGCGGCCGCGCGGTATCGGAGGGGGGTCGTTCGCGTGACCCGGCCAGCGCGTAGCCGTCCGGTCCGGGCCCGCCAGTCGCGGGTCACCACGCTGCCGCAGCTGATGGGCGCCGCGGTCGAGGCGAATCCGGAGGGTATCGCCGTCGTTTTCGCCGATGCCGGCGCGACCCTGGGACAGCTCGGCTACGCCGAACTCGACGATCGGTCCACCCGGTTGGCCCGGTTGCTGATCGAACGCGGTGTAG
Organism: Nocardia sp. CA-120079; assembly: GCF_050955745.1. Classification (NCBI taxonomy): domain Bacteria; kingdom Bacillati; phylum Actinomycetota; class Actinomycetes; order Mycobacteriales; family Nocardiaceae; genus Nocardia; species Nocardia sp. CA-120079. The sequence goes on along the minus strand of NZ_CP192088.1, from coordinate 8,821,439 downwards.
GCCCGGAAGACCTTGTGGCCGTTGGTATTCCGCGGTCGCTGGAGTCGGTGGTCGCGGTGTGGGCGGTGGCCAAGACCGGCGCCGGATTCGTGCCGGTCGACCCCAATTACCCGGCCGAGCGCGTCGCGCACATGGTGACCGATTCCGGTGCGGTGCTCGGCCTCGCGGTCGCCGAGGTGGCGGCGGAGCTGCCGGATCGGGTCGAGTGGCTGGTGATCGATGCGCCCGAATTCGCACTGCGCCTGGCGGAATACTCGGGCGAGGCCATCACCAATGCGGACCGGGTTCGCGCGGTGCGGGCGGAGCACCCGGCCTATGTCATCTACACCTCCGGCTCCACCGGCAAGCCGAAGGGTGTTGTCGTCACGCAGGCCGGATTGTCCAGCTTCTGCGATGAACAGCGCGAGCGGTATCGCGTCACGAGCCAGTCGCGCACACTGCATTTCGCGTCGCCGTCCTTCGACGCGTCGGTGCTCGAGTTGCTGCTCGCACTCGGCGGTGCGGCGACCATGGTGGTGGTCGCGCCTGATATCTACGGTGGCGACGAGCTGGCGACGCTGCTGCGCCGGGAACGGGTGACGCACGCCTTCATCACCCCGGCCGCGCTCGCCTCGGTCGATCCGGCGGGGCTCGACGATTTCCGGGTCGTGGTCGCCGGTGGCGAGGCTTGTCCGCCGGATCTGGTGCGGCGCTGGGTATTACCGATCGCCGACGGCCGAACACGTGAGTTCTTCAACGGCTACGGGCCGACCGAGACCACGATCATGACCAATATCAGCTCGCCGATGGCACCCGGTGCGGTGGTGACCATCGGCGGTCCGATCCGTGCCATTACCGAATACGTGCTCGACGACCGGTTGAATCAGGTGCCCAGCGGCGTGGTCGGCGAACTGTACATCACGGGTTCGCAGGTGGCGCGTGGCTATCACGATCGGCCCGCGCTGACCGCATCGCGTTTTGTGGCTAATCCGTTCGATCCCAGCGGTTCTCGGCTCTACGCCACCGGAGACGTGGTGCGCTGGACATCGGCCGGTGAGATCGAATACCTGGGCCGCAACGACTTCCAGGTCAAGATCCGCGGTTTCCGCATCGAACTCGGTGAGATCGATGCGGTGCTCGGCGCGCACGACAGTGTCGACTTCGTCGTCACCATCGGGCATAGACTCGATACCGGCGCAACAATTCTCGCGTCCTACGTGCACCCGGCGGGCGACGCGGTCGTCGATACCGACGAACTGACCGCCTTCGCCGAACGCTCACTGCCGGCGCATATGGTCCCGACGACCATCACGGTGCTCGATACGATTCCGCTGACCCCGGTCGGCAAGCTGGATCGCCGGGCATTGCCCGCACCGGTGCTGGAGACCAAGGAGTACCGGGCGCCGGAGACCGAAATCGAACAGCTCATCGCCGAGGTGCTCGGCGAGGTGCTGGGTATCGAGCGCATCGGTCTCGACGACGACTTCTTCGCACTCGGCGGCGACAGCATCACCTCGATCCAGGTGGTGTCGCGAGCCAGGGCGCGCGGGGTGATCTTCACGCCGCGCGACGTTTTCGAATCGCGCACGGTCGCGGTCCTCGCGCCGCTCGCCACGCAGGGAGCACTGGTAGAGACCGGCGCGCAGGGCCCGCTTGTCGAGCTGTCGCAGGCCGATAATGACCGGCTGGCAAGGCAATACCCGAAGCTGACCGAGGTGTGGCCGCTGACCCCGCTGCAGTCGGGCATGCTGTTCCACGCGCAATTGGCCGAGTCTTCGGTCGATGCGTATATGACCCAGTTCATGGTCGATCTCGGCGGCGATGTCGATGCCGAGCGACTACGCGCGGCGGCGGTCGCCGTGGTGGGTCGGCATGTGAATCTGCGCGTGGCATTCGCCGAGGATGTCGCGGGCAATCCGGTGCAGGTCGTGCTCGACGAGGTCGAAGTGCCTTGGCGTGCAGTCGACCTCACCGATCGCGCCGATGCCACTGCGGAGTTGCAGCGGATCATGGCCGCCGAGCTGGCCGACCACTTCGATATGCGGACCGCGCCGCTACTGCGGTTCACGCTGATCCGTTCGACCGCCCCGGCGGGAGCGACGGGCACGGAGGAGGCAGCCCGCGTAACCACGCAGGGCCCCGCGAGCGCCACGATGTCAGGGGCCTATCACCTGCTGGTGACCAGTCATCACATTCTCATCGACGGCTGGTCGATGCCGCTGCTGACCCAGGACCTGCTGACGCTCTATGTGCTCAATGGCGATGCGAGCCAGTTGCCACAGGCCCGCTCCTACCGTGACTATCTGGCCTGGCTCGGTGCGCAGGACCACAGTGCCGCGCGCAAGGCCTGGCGCGAGGTGCTGGACGGCATCACCGAGCCGACACCGCTGGCTTCGGTCGATCCGGCCCGCGAAATCACCGCTGGCGTAGGCGAAGTCGGCTTCGAAATGTCCGACGCGGACACCAAGGCGCTGAGCCGGTTGGCCGCCGATGCCGGGGTCACCGTCAATACCGTCATCCAGGCGGCCTGGGGTTTGTTGATCGGGCGGAGTGTGGATCGCGACGATGTCGTCTTCGGCGCCACCGTTTCCGGGCGGCCGCCACAGCTCGACGGCATCGAGACCATGGTCGGGTTGTTCCTCAATGCGATTCCGGTCCGCGTGCGCCTGGATGCGAACGACACCCTCGCCGGATTGCTGCGGCAGTTGCAGTCCGAACAGGCAGCGCTGCTGGACCACCACTACGTCGGCCTGAGCGAAATCCAGGAAATCGTCGGTGTGGAAGGGCTTTTCGACACCCTGGTGGTGTTCGAATCGTTCCCGGTCGACGAGCAGGCGCTGACCGCGGCGGCGGGTGCGCTCGATGGCATGAGCATCGAGGGCGCGGTCGCCGTGAACGGCACGCACTATCCGGTCACCGTGGTGATCGTCCCCGGCGCGCGCATGCACTTCACCCTCAAATACCTACGCGATGTCTTCGACGAGGCTGCGGCACAGGCACTGGCGCAACGCTTCTCGACACTGATCGGGCGGTTCCTCGCCGATCCGTTCGCCAAGGTCGCCGAGGTCGATGCGCTGACCGATGCCGATCGCGTCGTACTCGACGCCGTCAATGCCACCGAAGTGGCCGAGCTGCTCGATGATTCGACACTGCTGACGCTGTTCGACGCGCAGGTCGCCCGCACCCCCGACACGCCTGCGGTGATCTACCGCGATACCGCCCTGAGCTACCGCGAACTCGATGCGCGTTCGCGGGAGCTGGCGGCGAACTTGGTCGGTCGCGGCGTCGGGTCGGAATCGCTGGTTGCGGTGGCGATGCGGCGCAGTATCGAGATGGTCGTCGCGATCTACGGTGTACTGCGGGCCGGTGGGGCGTATGTGCCGATCGATCCCGACCATCCGGCCGAGCGCAGTGAATATGTGCTGTCCAGTGCGGCTCCGGTGTGTGTGCTGACCACGACCGGGACCGGCTTCGAAACCGAGACCGACACGCCGCTGGTCAATGTGGACATTCTCGAGCGACCTGTTCGCTCTGCGGCCACCGCCTCGATCTTCGGTGACCTGCCTGGTGTCGCGACACCGCTTCCCGACAACACCGCTTACGTCATCTACACCTCCGGCTCGACCGGTCGGCCCAAGGGTGTCGCGATCACGCATCGGCAGATGGCGAACCAATTCCGCTGGGCGCAGCGGACCTATCCGCACGGTCCCGGTGATGTGGTGCTGCACAAGACGCCGATCACCTTCGATATCTCCACCTGGGAGCTGTTGTGGCCCTTACAGACCGGGGCGGTGGTGGTCATCGCCGAACCGGACGGGCACCGCGATCCCGCGTACCTGGCCCGGGTGATCGACGAATACTCGGTAAGCACGGTGCATTTCGTGCCGTCGATGCTCGACGCATTTCTCGACGGCGCACCTGCGGGGTACCCGTCGTTGCGCCGCGTATTCGCCGCCGGTGAGGCGCTGTCGGGGGAGACCGCCGCGCGCTTCGACACCGTCGTACCCGACGCGCACCTGTTCAACTGGTATGGCCCCGCCGAGGCGACGGTCGTCACCGCCTATCCCACCGAAGCCGATGGACGCGTGGCGATTGCGATCGGTACCCCGGTCGCCAACACTCGGGTACATGTGCTCGACAGGCAGTTGCGGCCGGTTCCGGTCGGTGCGGTCGGCGAGTTGTATGTCGCCGGTGTGCAATTGGCGCGTGGCTATGTGAACGCACCATCGCTGACCGCCGAACGGTTCGTCGCGCACGCCGATGGTGCGCGGCTCTATCGCACCGGCGATGTGGTGCGCTGGGTGCCTCGTGCCGGCGGACACGCCCTGGAATACTTGGGCCGCAGCGACTTCCAGGTCAAGTTGCGTGGTCAGCGCGTCGAACTCGGTGAGATCGAGACTGTGCTGCTCAGTCTGGATGCCGTACAGCGCGCGGCGGTGGCGCTGGTCGAAGGGAGCGCCGGCGATCGGCTGGTCGCGTATGTGGTGGCCGCGCCCGCTGCGCAGATCGATGACGATGCCCTGCTCGACCAGGCACGCGCGGCGCTGCCGTCATATATGGTCCCGTCCGCGATCGTGCATCTGGACGCTTTGCCGCTCAATGCGAGCGGCAAACTCGACCGTAAGGCCCTGCCCACACCGGAGTTCATCGGACGGCCCTACCGGGAACCGTCGACGCCGCTCGAACGCTCCGTCGCCGAGGTATTCGGAGATGTGCTGGGCATCGAGCGCGTGGGTGCGGACGACGACTTCTTCGACCTCGGCGGTAATTCGCTGGTCGCGACCCGCGTGGTGGCCCGGCTCGGTGCCGCGATCGGCAGTCGCGTCCCGGTGCGCGCCGTCTTCGAAGCGCCGACGGTTGCCGCCTTGGCCGCCGCGGTCGCACCCGGCGCGGGTCAGCGTCACGAGCTGCCGCTGGTGGCCGGTGCACGGCCGGAGCAGATTCCGCTGTCGCTGGCACAGCAGCGGATGTGGTTCCTCAACCAGTTCGATACCGAATCTGCGGTGAACAATCTGCCGGTCGCGGTCCGGCTGACGGGCGCGCTCGATATCGCCGCGTTGCAGCAGGCCGTTGCCGATCTGGTCGAGCGGCACGAAACCCTGCGCACCGTCTATCCGGCCGACCGCGACGGTATCGCGCATCAGGTGATCGTGCCTGCGGCACAGGCGGTTCCGGACCTGAGTCCGCAACAGGTCGCGCCGGACGCGGTGCACGCGAAGGTCGTCGAGATCATCGCCGCCGGATTCGATGTCACCGATCAGGTGCCATTGCGAGGTGCACTGTTCGTCGCCTCTGAGAACGAGTACGTGCTCGTCTTCGTGGCCCATCACATCAGCGCGGACGGCTGGTCGATGGGACCGATGACCCGCGACCTCATGCTCGCCTACGCATCGCGCGCGGCAGGTACACCGCCCGCCTGGCAGCCGCTGCCGGTGCAGTACGCGGATTTCAGTCTCTGGCAACGGGAAGTGCTCGGTTCCGAGGACGACCCGGAAAGCCTGATCACCGCGCAGGCCGAATTCTGGCGCACGACATTGGCCGGGCTGCCCGACGAGCTGAACCTGCCCGCCGATCGGCCGCGCCCGACGACGCAGTCGTTCGCCGGTGGCACAGTCGGTTTCACGGTCGACCCGCGGGTGCACCGCAGGCTGCAGGAGATCGGCCGTGCACAGAACGCGACGATCTTCATGGTCGTGCACACCGCGCTCGCGATCTTCCTGGCACGTCTGTCGGGCACCGAGGACATCGCCGTGGGCACGCCGATAGCCGGTCGTGGTGCGGCCGAATTGGACGATGTCATCGGCATGTTCGTCAATACGCTGGTGCTGCGGACCCCGGTGCCAGGCGGTGCGACCTTCGCGGAATGGCTCTCGGCGGTGAAGGACGCCGACCTGCAGGCCTTCGCCCATGCCGATATTCCGTTCGAGCGGCTGGTCGAGCTGCTGAATCCGGAGCGGTCCACGGCACGGCATCCGCTGTTCCAGGTGGCGCTGTCGTTCCAGAATCTGCCCGATAATTCGCTCGAGCTGCCCGAATTGCGCGTCGGCGCAGTCGATCTCGATATCGATACTGCGAAATTCGATCTTTCGCTGGCGATTACCGAGCTGCCGGGCACATCCGAGGGCATGTACGCGGTGTTTTCTTTCGCGCGTGACCTGTTCGACGAGTCCACCGTTCGGGTGTTCGCGGATCGGTTCGTAAGGCTGCTCGAGGCGATCACGACCAGGCCGGAGCTGCCGGTGGGTGATCTGCCGCTGCTGGCCGAAACCGAGACGAAATTCCTGACCCGGGTGCATCCGGATCACGTGACGGCCGGTGGGCTGCTGCCCGATCTGCTGATGCGCGGGCTACGTCGTGGTGCGCAGCGTACTGCTGTCCGCTATCAGGGCAGGTCGATCAGCTATCACGAACTCGACGAGTACTCGTCGCGGTTGGCCAGGGTGCTGATCGATCGCGGTGTTGGTCCGGAAAGCCTGGTGGCGCTGGCTCTGCCACGCTCGTATCAGATGGTCGCCGCCGTGTTGGCGGTGTCGAAGGCCGGTGGCGCACATGTCCCGGTCGACCCGAATTACCCGGTGGATCGGGTGCGGCACATGCTGACCGATTCGGGTGCGCTTGTCGGCCTCACCGCTTCGCAGCATCTGGGTGAGTTGCCGGACGACGTGCAATGGCTTGCTCTCGACGATGCGGAGACGGATGCGCTGTGCGCCGACCGATCCGCCGCAACGGTCACCGACGCCGACCGGATCATGCCGCTGCGGCCGCACCATGTGGCCTATGTGATCTACACCTCCGGCTCTACCGGTATGCCCAAGGGCGTCGCCGTGACCCACACCGGTCTCGGCGGCCTGATCGACCATTCGGTCGGCCTGTACCGGCTGGAGCCGGAGCATCGGCTGCTGCATATCTGCTCGCCGAGCTTCGACGTGTCGGTGCTGGAATGGCTTGTCGCGCTTTCGGTCGGCGCGACAGTGGTGATCGTCCCCGCGGCGATCATCGGCGGTCCGGAACTGGGTGATCTGCTGCGCAGCGAGCGGGTCACGCATTCGATCATCACCCCGGCGGTGCTGAGCTCGGTGGATCCGATCGGGCTCGAGCAGCTCGAAATGCTCATGGTCTGCGGCGATGCCACCACACCGGAGTTGCTCGGTAAGTGGCAGCCGGGCCGCAGGTACTACAACGGCTACGGTCCGACCGAGGCCACCGTCATCGCCTCCTACGCGACGCTGCGGGCGGGTTCGCCGATCACTATCGGCACACCGGTGCACGGCATGTCGGCGCTGGTGCTGGATGCTCGACTGCACCCGGTCCCGCCGGGCGTGGCGGGGGAGCTGTATCTGTCCGGCGCCGCGTTGGCGCGTGGGTATCACAACCGTCGAGGGCTTTCCGCGGAGCGTTTCGTGGCCAATCCGTGGGGCGAGCCTGGAGCGCGGATGTACCGCACCGGTGACGTGGTGCGCTGGTTCGCCGAACCCGAACTGCGGATGGGCAATGCGGCGCTGCCGTCGATCCCGTGGGCGCTGGAATACGTCGGCCGTTCGGACTTCCAGGTGAAGATCCGCGGCTACCGCATCGAACTCGGTGAGATCGATGCCGTGCTCGGCGGGCACGCCGATGTCGAATTCGCGATCACCATGGGCAGGCAGAGCGACGCGGGTGTCACGATCCTGGTGTCCTATGTGCTGCCGGTGTCCGGCCGGGGCATCGAGCCCAGTGTCCTCATCGAGCGTGCGGCACGACGCCTGCCGCCGCATATGGTGCCTTCCGCGGTCGTCGTGCTCGACGAGATCCCATTGACCCCGGTCGGCAAGCTGGATCGAAAGGCGCTGCCGGAACCGGTCTTCGAGCAGGCTGCCTACCGTGCGCCGAAGACGCATACCGAACAGATCGTGGCAAGCACGTTCGCGGCCGTGCTGCGCGTCGGCACGGGTACCGACGACGGCCGCTACCTCGGCCTGGACGACGATTTCTTCGCCCTGGGCGGAAATTCGCTGCTGGCAACGCAACTGGTCGCCCGTCTCGGTGCGGCACTGGACACCCGGGTACCCGTGCGGGTGCTCTTCGAGGCATCCACGGTTGCCGAACTCTCGGCGAAGCTCGAGCAGCTTGCCGGCACCGGTGCCCGCAACGCATTGGTGGCAGGCGACCGGCCGCAACATATTCCGCTGTCACTGGCACAGCAGCGGATGTGGTTCCTCAACCGATTCGACACCGAGTCCACGGCTTACAACATTCCGATCGCCGTGCGGCTCACCGGGACCCTCGATGTGGCGGCGCTGCGCCGAGCGGTCGCGGATGTGGTGGAGCGGCACGAAATCCTGCGCACCATCTACCCGCAAACCGACGCGGGTGCGGTCCAGCTGATTCTGCCCTCCGACGGTGTCGTGCCGAAACTCGAGGTCCGCGAGGTCGCGCCGAATGAACTCGAATCCGCGGTCGTCGAGCTGACTTCGACGACCTTCGACGTCACCAGCGAGGTGCCGGTCCGGGTCGTGCTGTTCGCTGTCGAACACGAATATGTGCTCGCCATGGTGGTGCACCACATCTCAGGTGACGGTTCGTCGGTCGCACCGCTGACCCGCGACCTGATGCGCGCGTACGCGGCCCGCTCCGCGAACGCCGCGCCGGGCTGGGCACCACTGCCCGTGCAGTACGCGGACTACAGCATCTGGCAGCGCGAACTGCTCGGCAGCGAGGACGATCCGGAATCACTGGCGGCCGAGCAGGTCGCCTACTGGCGTGACGCACTGGCCGATCTGCCCGAACAGCTGGATCTGCCGTCGGACCGGCCGCGCCCCGCGATGCAGTCCTTCGCGGGCGGCACGGCCGAGGTGCGCATCGATCCCGAAACTCACCGTGCCCTCCTCGAATTGGCCCGTGCCGAGGGCGCGACACTGTTCATGGTCGTGCACACCGCGCTGGCCGTACTGCTGGCGCGGCTCTCGGGCACCGACGACATCGCCATCGGCACACCGATGTCCGGCCGCGGTGAAGCCGCGCTGGATGATCTGATCGGCATGTTCGTCAACACCCTGGTGTTCCGCACCCGAGTGGCCGCCGGTTCCACCTTCGCTGAGCTGACCGCGCGTCAGCGAGAAGCCGATATCCGGGCCTTCGCCCATGCGGATATCCCGTTCGAACGGCTGGTCGAGGTGCTCAACCCGGTCCGCTCGACCGCGCGGCATCCGCTGTTCCAGGTCGGGCTGTCGTTCCAGAATCTGGAGCAGTCCAGCCTCGAACTGCCCGGCCTCACCGTATCCGGTGTCGGTATCGACATCCAGGTGGCGCAGTTCGATCTCAACCTCATCGTCAGCGATGCCTACGACGCGAACGGCGTGCCCGCCGGCATCACCGGTCGATTCGTCTATGCCAGGGACCTTTTCGATCAGGCGACCGTCGAGGGGTTCGCTGAGCGCTTCATACGCCTGCTCGACCGGATTGTCGCCGCACCGCGCATCCCGGTCGGCGAACTCGACCTGCTGGCCACCGCCGAGCAGGAGCAAATCCTGCTCGACTGGAACCAGACCGCCAATCCGGTGGCCCCGGAACTATTGCTCGACAGTTATCGCCGAGCGGTCGCGGACCATCCCGACGCGATCGCGGTGGTCTATGAGAGAGCGACGCTGGCCCACCCGTCACCCGACCACCACCCCTCATCGAGTCGCTCCGCGACGCTGACTTATCGGGAATTCGATCAGCGGGTCAACCGTTTGGCGCGGTTGCTGATCGATCGGGGCGTCGGCACGGAATCCCTGGTCGGCCTGGCGATTCGGCGTTCGCTGGACCTGGTCGTCGGGATGTACGCGATCGTGACGGCCGGTGGCGCGTATGTGCCGTTGGATCCGGATCATCCGGCGGAGCGGATCGCGCACATTCTGGATACCGCCCAGCCCGTAGCGGTGCTGACCACCACCGCGGATGCGGTTGCGGTGCCCGATAATACGCCGGTGCTGCACCTGGATACGTTGGCACTGGACGGATTCGACGCGAATCCGGTGCGCGCCGACGAACTATTGCGCCCGGTGCGTCCGGAGAACCCGGCCTACGTCATCTTCACCTCGGGTTCGACCGGACGTCCCAAGGGCGTGGCGATTTCGCATGCGGCCATCCACAACCAGACCACGTGGATGCTCGCGGAGTATCCGCTCGACGTCGGCGATGTGTACCTGCAGAAGACCGCGACCACCTTCGACGTCTCGCTGTGGGGCTATTTCATGCCACTGCGCGCGGGCGCGAAACTGGTGGTCGCCACGCACGACGGCCACCGTGACCCCACCTATGTCGCGGAAACCATTGCTGCACAGGGCGTCACCGTCACCGATTTCGTTCCATCGATGCTCACCGTTTTCGCCGCGCACACCCCGGCGGGCTCCTGCCCGACGCTGCGGGACATCTTCGTGATCGGCGAGGCGCTGCCGCCGGAAACCGTCGACGCCGTGCGGACCATGTCGAATGCCCGCGTGCACAACCTCTACGGTCCGACCGAGGCCGCGGTCTCGGTGACCTACTGGGAGGCGCGCGGCGACGACCGCCCCGGCGTCCCGATCGGACTGCCGCAGTGGAACACCCAGGTGTACGTACTGGATTCGCGACTGCATCCGGTGCCTGCCGGCGTGGCCGGTGAGCTGTACCTGGCCGGTGACCAGCTGGCCCGCGGTTATGTGCGCCGACCCGATCTGACCTCGGATCGGTTCGTGGCCAACCCCTTCGGCGCTGGCACACGCATGTACCGCACCGGTGACCTGGTCGTCTGGCGTGCGACCGTGTCCGGCGGTGTGCTCGAATACATCGGCCGCACCGACTTCCAGGTCAAGTTCCGCGGCCAGCGCATCGAACTCGGCGAGATCGAAACCGCGCTGCTGGCCGAGGCTTCGGTGAGCCAGGCGGTGGCCGTTGTGCTGCCGTCGACGTTGGGCGACCAGTTGGTCGCGTACGCCGTGCCTGCCCCCGGTCACCAGATCGATCAGACCGAACTGCTGACCGTGATCGCGGGAACTCTTCCGGCATATATGGTTCCGGCCACCATCGTGGCGCTCGACTCACTCCCGTTGAATACCAGCGGCAAGCTGGATCGCAAGGCGCTGCCGGCACCCACCTTCGCCAGCCGCGAATTCCGGGCCCCGGCAACACCGGTCGAGGAAATCGTGGCGGGCGTCTTCGGCGATGTGCTCGGCTTGGAACGAGTCGGCGCCGACGACGACTTCTTCGCACTCGGCGGCAACTCGCTGATCGCCACCCAGGTGGTGGCCCGGCTCGGTGCGGCCATCGGCGGCCGGGTGCCGGTGCGCACCCTGTTCGAGGCGTCGACGGTCGGCGGGCTCGCGGTCAAGATCGAGCAGCACGCCGGATCCGGTGGTCGCCGCGCACTGACCGCCGGTCCGCGCCCGGAACGGATTCCGCTGTCGATGGCACAGCAGCGGATGTGGTTCCTCAACCAGCTCGATCCGTCCTCCGCGGTCAACAATATTCCGGCCGCCGTGCGCCTGACCGGTGCGCTCGATCTGGTCGCGCTGGAGCTGGCCGTCATGGATCTGATCGAGCGGCACGAGGTACTGCGCACCGTTTATCCACAGACCGATGACGGTCCTGTGCAATTGATCGTGCCCGCCGAACAGGCGGTGCCGGATCTGACGCCGGTGCGGGTGAGCGCGGTCGATCTGCCCATACAGGTCCTCGCCACGGCCTCGGCCGGTTTCGATGTGACGGTCGAGGTTCCAGTGCGGGCCAAGCTCTTCCAGGTCGAGTCGGACGAGCATGTGCTTGTGTTGGTGGCGCATCACATCAGCGCGGACGGCTGGTCCATGGGCCCGCTGACCCGGGATCTGATGATCGCCTACGCATCCCGCTCGGCCGGTTCGCCACCGGCTTGGTCGCCACTTCCGGTGCAGTACGCCGATTTCAGCATCTGGCAGCGTGAGGTGCTGGGTTCCGAAGCCGATCCGGACAGCGTCATCACGGCCCAGGCGAACTATTGGCGCAACGCGCTGGCCGGTGTTCCGGACGAGCTCAATCTGCCTACGAATAGGCCGCGTCCGCCGACGCAGTCGTTCCGCGGTGGCCGGGTGGCCTTCGCGATCGGCACCGAATTGCACCGTGGCCTGCAGGAACTCGCGCGGGCCGAGAATGCGACCATGTTCATGGTCGTGCACACCGCGCTCGCGGTCTTGCTGGCGCGGTTGTCCGGCACCGATGACATCGCAATCGGGACCCCGGTCGCCGGTCGCGGTGAGGCCGAACTCGACGATGTGATCGGCATGTTCGTCAATACCCTCGTGCTGCGCAGCGCGGTGTCGGGCGAACTGAGTTTCGGTGCGCTGCTGGCACATACGAAGGATGCGGATCTGCGGGCCTTCGCACACGCGGACATTCCGTTCGAGCGACTGGTCGACCTGTTGAACCCGGTGCGCTCGACTGCGCGGCATCCGCTGTTCCAGGTCATGCTGTCGTTCCAGAATCTGCCCGACACCTCGTTCGAACTGCCCGGATTGCGCATCGGCGCGGTCGATCTGGAGATCGATGCCGCGAAATTCGATCTGTCGCTGACCATTCAGGAGGCGGCTCGCGGTGCCGGTATGGTCGCCGAATTGTCCTTCGCCAGGGATCTTTTCGATGACGCCGCCGTCCAAGGGTTCGCGGAGCGGTTCGTGGGGCTGCTCGAACAGATCATTGCCCGGCCCGACACACCGGTCGGCGATATCGATCTGCTCAGTGATACCGAACGGGCCGCGGTGCTGTGGCGGTGGAACGACACCAACCGTGAGTTCGCTGCGGTGGGGACGCTTGTGGATGAATTCGCCGGGCAGGCCGCGGCGACGCCGGATGCGGTCGCGATCGTCGATCCGGCGACCGGCACTTCGTTTGCCCACCCGTCGCCCGACCACCACCCCTCATCGAGTCGCTACGCGACGCTGGCCCACCCGTCGCCCGACCACCACCCCTCATCGAGTCGCTACGCGACGCTGACCTATTCCGAATTCGGTGCGCATGTGCACCGGTTGGCGCGGCGGTTGATCGAGGCCGGCGTCGGACCGGAAAAGCTGGTCGCCCTTGCCCTGCGGCGTTCGGTCGATTTCGTGATCGCGGCCTACGCCGTGCAGGAGGCCGGCGGCGGTTACGTGCCGCTCGACCTCGAGCAGCCCGCGGAGCGGATCGGGCATGTGCTCGAGTCGGCCGCACCGGTGTGCGTTCTGACCAGTTCGCGCGACGACTTCCAGACTGAACTGCCTACGATCACGATCGATGAGCTGGACCTGTCCGGCTATTCGGAGCAGCCGGTCACCGACACCGAGCGGATTGCGCCGCTGCGGCCGAGCAACCCCGCGTACGTCATCTTCACCTCCGGTTCGACCGGTCGCCCGAAGGGTGTGGTGGTGCCGCATTTCGCAGTGGTGAACCAGATCCGTTGGATCACCGGTGAATACGGCATCGGTGCCGATGACGTCGTGCTGTTCAAGACCCCGGCCACGTTCGACGTGTCGGTGTGGGAGTTGTTCGGCCCGTTGTCCACCGGTGGCCGGATTGTCGTCGCGAGCCCGGATGGGCATCGTGACCCGCAGTACCTGGCGGAGGTCATTGCGGCCGAGCGGGTCACCATGACCTCGTTCGTGCCCTCGATGCTGACCGTCTTCGCGGGCGCGGTCGACGGCTCCGCACTGGCATCGCTGCGCACCCTGTTGATCGCCGGTGAGGCCTTCACCGCCGACGCGGTGCAGGCCATCCGAAAGGTCAGCTCAGCCGAGCTCTACAACCTGTACGGACCGACCGAATTCGCCGTCCACGCGACGCACAGTCCGGTGGCCGCCGATATCGAGGGCGCGGTACCGATCGGCCTGCCGGTCTGGAATGCCCAAGCGTACGTACTGGATTCCCGGCTGCATCCGGTGCCGTCGGGTGTCGCGGGCGAGTTGTACCTGGCCGGTGCGCAATTGGCCCGCGGCTACGCCGGTCGCACCGACCTGACATCGGATCGCTTCGTCGCCAACCCGTTCGGTGCGCCCGGTTCCCGGATGTACCGCACTGGCGACCTGGTCACCCGCAAGGCCGACGGTTCGATCGGCTATCTCGGCCGCACCGACTTCCAGGTCAAACTGCGCGGCCTGCGCATCGAACTCGGCGAGGTCGAAACCGCACTCACCGCACACGATTCGGTGGCCCGGGCGGTGGCCTCGGTGCGTTCGGATCAGCTCGTCGCCTATGTCGTAACCACCACCACAGTCGACGCCGAGGCACTGCGGACCCATGTCGCCGAACGTCTGCCGTCCTATATGGTTCCGGCCGTCATCATGGTCCTCGACGCCATGCCGTTGAACCCCAACGGCAAGCTCGATCGCCGCGCCCTGCCCGATCCCGTCTTCGCGGCACGGGAGTTCCGCGCACCGACGACCCCGCTCGAATCGACCGTCGCCGCTGTCTTCGCCGAGGTCATCGGCATCGACCGGGTCGGCATCGATGACGACTTCTTCGGCCTCGGCGGTAATTCGCTGCTGGCCGCCCAGGTCGTCAGCCGACTGCGCAAGGTGACCGGCGCGCAGATCAAGGTCGCCTGGTTCTTCACCGAGCCGACGGTGCTCGGCATTTCGAAACAGATCAGCGCGGTGTTCGAGCACGGGCGCGACTCCGGCTCCGCGGCCGCACTCGGCGTGATCCTCCCGCTCCGCACCGCCGGCACCAGGCCGCCGCTGTTCTGCGTGCACCCGCTGGCCGGACTGTCGTGGTCCTATGCCGGACTGGCCCGGGTCCTCCCGGCCGACCAACCGATCTACGGCATCCAGACGCCCGCGCTCACCGAAGACGACTACCACCCGGGCTCGATGGTCGAGATCGCGCGTCGCTATGTCGCCGAGATGCGGGCGGTGCAGCCCGAGGGGCCGTATCGGATCCTCGGTTGGTCGCTCGGGGGCAAGCTGGCCCACGCGGTGGCGACCGAACTGCAGGCCGACGGCGCGCAGGTCGCGCTGCTCGCGATTCTGGACGCCTACCCGGGCGGTGATTTCACCGATTTCCGGAACCAGATCCGCCAGGCCTTCACCGAATTGGGACTGGACACGGCGGCTCTGCCCGCGGCGGAAAATCTGCAGGAAATCGGTGACGAGGCCGTGGCGGCGCTGCACACCATGGCCATCGGCCAGGGCGTGGACGTGCTCACCCCCGAACGACTGCGGCTGATCTACCGCACGGCCATGCGCACGGTCGAGCTGGAGTCGCAGTACCGGCCGGGGGTATTCGAGGGGACGCTCGAGTTCTTCCGCGCCACGGTCGATGCCGAGGCTCGACCAGATCGCACCCCCGCCGACTGGCAGCCTTTCGTCTCCGATGAGATCATCGATCGCCCGATCGGGTCGACGCACGAGTTGATGACCTCTGCCGAAGCGTTGGCCGAGATCGGTCCCCGGCTCGCTGAGCTGCTCGAAACCCCTGAGCGGTAGCAATCGGCCGGGGAACGCAGGTGGATCGTCGACGGGAACAAGCTGCCAATGCGGTTACGATCGGCGTCTGACCATGCGATGCTTCTGAGCAAGCGCTGGGAGGGGAGCACTTTTTAGGGATTACAGGGTAGGTGAGCTCCTTCATGTTTCGGGTGGTTGGACAACGTCGGCATGAGGAAGCGGTGAGCAGGTGACGCGCCAGGCTCGGGTGCGGCCGGCTCGGACACGGACACAGCGGACGCGCGTCATCACCCTGCCGCAGCTGATGGCGGCCGCCGTCGAGGCGAATCCCGGCGGCCTCGCCGTCGTATTCGCCGATGCCGCCGCCACCTCCGGCGGGTTGAGCTACGCCGAGCTGGATGAGCGTTCGACCCGGCTGGCCCGGCTGCTCATCGATCGTGGCGTCGGACCGGAGGATCTGGTCGCGGTGGCCGTGCCGCGGTCGGTGGATTCGGTGCTCGCGGTCTGGGCGGTAGCCAAGACCGGCGCCGGATTCGTGCCGGTGGACCCGCATTATCCGGCGGATCGGATCGCGCACATGCTGACCGACTCCGGTGTGAGCTTCGGCCTGACCGTCGCCGCGGTCCGCCGCGGCCTGCCCGGCCGTGTTGTTTCGAGCGACCTGCAAGCAGTCGCAAGCGGTGCCGAATGGCTGATGCTCGACGACCCGATCACCGCCCAACAGCTGCAGCGGTATCCGGTGGACCGGGTGACCAATCAGGATCGGGTGCGACCACTGCACGGCGCGCATCCGGCCTACGTCATCTACACCTCGGGCTCGACCGGCGTCCCCAAGGGCGTGGTGGTCACCCATCAGGGACTATCCGGCTTCTGCGATGAACAGCGGACCCGATACCGGGTGACGAGCGCGGCCCGGACACTGCATTTCGCCTCGCCGTCCTTCGACGCGTCGGTGCTGGAACTGCTGTTGGCATTGGGCGGCGCGGCAACCATGGTGGTCGTATCGCCGACTGTTTACGGTGGCGCGGAACTGGCCGCGGTGCTGCGGCGTGAGCGGGTGACCCACGCCTTCGTGACACCTGCGGCCCTGGCCTCGGTGGAGCCCGCCGGACTCGACGAACTGCGGGTCGTGGTGACCGGTGGTGAGGCCTGCCCGCCGCAGTTGGTGCGGCGCTGGGTATTACCGATCGCGGGCGGGCTGCTGCGCGAATTCTTCGATGCCTACGGTCCGACCGAGGCCACCATCGCCACCAATATCACCGCGCCGATGGTGCCGTGGGAGCCGGTGACCCTGGGCTCGCCGATCCACGGCATCGCCGCCTATGTGCTCAATGATCGGCTGGTGCCGGTGCCGAACCGGGTGGTCGGCGAACTGTATGTCGCCGGTGCGCAACTCGCGCGCGGTTACCTGGGCCAACAATCGCTCACCGCCGCCCGATTCGTGGCCAATCCGTTCGAACCGGGCACCCGGCTCTACCGCACCGGCGATCTGGTGCGCTGGACCGCGACCGGCGAACTGGAGTACCTCGGCCGCAACGACTCCCAGGTCAAGATCCGCGGCTTCCGCATCGAACTCACCGAAATCGACGCGGTACTTGGCTCATACGACCATGTGGATTTCGCGGTGACCGTCGGGCACGAACTCGACAGCGGTACCACCGTCCTGGCCTCCTATGTGCACCCCATCGACGGGCTGACCGTCGATATGGCGGAGCTGAAGGCCCTGGTAGAGCGGAAATTGCCGGCGCATATGGTGCCCGCGTGCATCACGGTGCTCGACAAGGTGCCGCTGACGCCGATGGGCAAACTGGACCGCAAGGCGCTGCCCGCACCGGTATTCGAGGCCAAGGTGTTCCGCGCACCTTCCACACCGGTCGAGGAGATCGTCGCGGGCACCTTCGGTGATGTGCTCGGTGTCGCGCGCGTCGGCCTGGACGACGACTTCTTCGAGCTAGGCGGCAATTCACTGCTGGCCACCCAGGTGACCGCACGGCTGGATGCCGCGCTGGATACGCAGTTGGCGGTCCGCGATCTGTTCCACGCGTCTACGGTCGCCGCCTTCACCGCCGTGGTCGAACGCACCGCCGGATCCGGCCGGAGTCGGCCGCGGCTGGTCGCGGGGGAACGGCCCGAACTGATTCCGCTGTCGCTGGCGCAGCAGCGGTACTGGTTCCTCAACCAGTTCGATACCGAAACCTCGGCGGTGGACAATATTCCGCTCGCCGTGCGGCTCACGGGTGAGCTCGATGCGGCGGCGCTCGGGCTGGCCATCGGCGATGTGCTGTCCCGGCACGAGGTGCTGCGAACCACCTATCCGAGCATCGGCGGGCGGCCGCATCAGGTCATCCATCCGGTGCCGGACACGCGGTTCGCCATGGTGCCGGTCGATGTGGCCGAGGACGAACTGGTACGTCGGCTCATCGATTTCGCGGTGCTGACCTTCGATGTGACCGTCGAGGTTCCGGTCGCGGTCGAGCTTTTCCGCCTGGCGCCGCGCGAGCATGTGATCGCGCTGACCGTGCACCATGTCGCGGCCGACGGCGCATCGATGGGACCGCTCGCCCGCGATCTCATGGTCGCCTATGCCGCGCGGGTGCAGGGGCAGGCGCCGCTGTGGCAGCCGCTGCCGGTGCAGTACGCCGACTACGCGCTGTGGGAGCGCGAGGCACTCGGTGACGAGGACGATCCGGAATCGCCGGCCGCACAGCAGATCGCCTACTGGCGACGGACCTTGGCGCAGTTGCCGGACCAGTTGGAACTGCCGACCGATCGTCCGCGCCCGCCTGCCCAATCGTTCCAGGGCAGGTTGGTGCGGTTCGAGATCTCGGCGGATCGGCACGCGGAACTGCATGCGCTGGCGCGGGCCAATCACGCCTCGCTGTTCATGGTCGTGCATGCGGCGCTCGCAGTGCTGCTGGCCCGGTTGTCGGGCACCGACGACATCGCGGTCGGTACGCCCATCGCGGGTCGTGGCGAGCGCGAACTCGATGATCTGATCGGCATGTTCGTCAACACTTTGGTGTTCCGGACGCGGGTGCGTCCCGGTGACAGCTTCGCCGCCCTGCTCGCCGACGTGCGCGAGCGCGATCTCGAGGCCTTCGCCAATGCCGATGTGCCCTTCGAGCGAATCGTCGAGGCGCTGAATCCGGTTCGCTCGATCGCCCGCAATCCGCTGTTCCAGGTGGGTCTTTCCTTCCAGAACCTGGCCGAGACCACCTTGGAGCTGCCCGGACTCTCGGTCGCCACGGTCGATTTCGATCTGCAGCTGGCCAAGACGGATCTGCACATCTCGCTGGCCGACCGCTACACCGACGACGGCGCGCCCGCCGGGATCGTGGCGAACTTCGGCTATGCCACCGACCTATTCGACGAGTCGACGGTGCAAGGCTTCGCCGACCGATTCGTCCGGGTGCTCGACGCCGTGCTCAACGATGTGTCGGTGCGGGTCGGCGAGATCGATCTGCTCGCCGTTGACGAGAGTTCGCGGATTCTGGCGGGTTGGAACGACACCGCGCATCCGATCGATGCGACCGCGACGCTGGTGTCGCTGTTGGATGCGACGGTGGCCGCCGCGCCGGATGCGGTGGCGGTGGTATCCGATCAGCCGGGGCGCAAGCTCAGCTATGCGGAGCTCGACGCCCGGGTGAACCGGTTGGCGCGGTACCTGATCGAGCGCGGTGTGCGCCCGGAGGACCGGGTGGCATTGGGCATCCGCCGGTCCATCGATCTGATCGTCGCCATGTACGCGGTGGCGAAATCCGGTGCGGCGTATGTGCCCATCGATCCTGATCAACCCGTCGAACGCGTCGAGCACATCCTGCAAACCGCACAACCGGTCTGCCTGCTGAGCTCCGTGCAAGACGGCTTCCACACCGACGCCGTCGATTCCGTGACGATCGATGAGCTCGACCTGTCGCGCTACTCGGACGCTCCGCTCGCGGCGCACGAACGCCGTGGCGCACTGCTGCCAGGCAATACCGCGTACGTGATCTACACGTCGGGTTCGACCGGGCAGCCGAAGGGCGTCGCGGTTCCGCACGGCGCGATCGTCAACCAGTTGCTCTGGGAGACGGCCGAATTCGGCCTCGGAGCCGATGATGTGCTGTTGCTCAAGACGGTCGCCACCTTCGACCTGTCGGTCTGGGAG
The DNA here is from genome assembly GCF_050955745.1 of Nocardia sp. CA-120079. Classification (NCBI taxonomy): domain Bacteria; kingdom Bacillati; phylum Actinomycetota; class Actinomycetes; order Mycobacteriales; family Nocardiaceae; genus Nocardia; species Nocardia sp. CA-120079. Next base: position 8,801,927 of record NZ_CP192088.1, on the reverse strand, counting down.
TTCTGGACGGCGGCGATATGCGGTGGCACGGTGGTCGTCGCCGCGCCGGATGGTCATCGGGATCCGGCCTATCTGAACGAATTGATGGCGCGCGAGTCGGTGACGACCCTGCATGTGGTGCCGTCGATGCTGGACGCGCTGTCGATGGGTCAGCTGTCCCGATCGCTGCGCCGGGTGCTGGCCATCGGTGAGACGCTACCGGCCGCCACCGCGCAGCGATTCCGCCAGGGCTACGGCGCGGACCTGTTCAACCTGTACGGCCCCACCGAAGCCGCGGTCTCGATCACCAACCATCGGGTGACCGACGCCGACGCGGTTTCGGTGCCGATCGGTGGGCCGGAGTGGAACAGCCGTGTCTACGTACTGGATTCGCGCCTGCGGCCGGTGCCGGTGGGCGTATCCGGCGAGTTGTACCTGGCCGGTGCACAATTGGCACGTGGCTACTTCGGGCGGACCGACCTCACCGCGGAACGGTTCGTGGCCAACCCATTCGAATCCGGTGCTCGCATGTACCGCACCGGCGACCTGGTGTCCTGGAACGAGCACGGTGAGCTGGAATACCACGGCCGCACCGACTTCCAGGTGAAGATCCGCGGCTTCCGGATCGAACTCGGCGAGATCGAGATGGCACTGCTCGCCCGGCGCGAGATCGCGCAGGCCGCGGTGCTCGTCAAATCCGATGCGCGGATCGGTGATTGGCTGGTGGCCTATGTCGTGCCTGCCGACGAGGCGATGCCGGTCGTGGTCGCCGAACTGAAGGCCGCGCTGGCCGCGGTGCTGCCGTCGTACATGATGCCCAATGCGTTCGTCACGCTGACGGCCTTGCCGCGCAATGCGAATGGCAAGCTCGATCGCGCCGCGCTACCCGAACCGGAGTTCGAGGCCCAGGTCTTCCGCGCGCCTGCGACGCCGGTCGAGGAGATCGTGGCAGGTGTCTTCGGCGATGTGCTCGGCGTGCAGCGCGTCGGACGCGATGACGATTTCTTTGCCATGGGCGGTAACTCGCTGCTTGCCACACAGGTGGCGGCCCGGGTGGGCGACGCGCTGGATACCAAGGTGCTGGTGCGCTCGATCTTCGAGACGCCGACTGTGGCCGGACTCGCCGCCAAGGTCGAAACCCATGCCGGTTCCGGTCGGCGACAGCCGCTGCTGGCCGGACTGCGGCCGGAGCAGATCCCGCTGTCGCTGGCGCAGTTGCGGATGTGGTTCATCAACCAGTTCGATCCCAACTCGGCGGCCTACCACATTCCGGTGGCGATCCGGCTCTCCGGTGAACTCGATGTCGCCGCATTGGGTTCGGCGGTCGAGGACATGGTGGCGCGGCACGAGGTGCTGCGCACCTTCTACCCGCAGACCGCCGACGGTCCGGTGCAGGAGGTGCTCGCGCCCAACGAAGTGCCGATCGATCTGGTCCCGATTCCGATCGCGGAATCGGATGCGCTGCAGCAGGTGCAGCAGATCGTCGCGGCGGGCTTCGACGTCACCGTCGAGGTACCCTTCCGCGCCACCCTGTTCCGGCTCGATAGTGGTGATCACATCCTGGTGTTCGTCGCCCATCACATCGGCGCCGACGGGTGGTCGATGTCGCCGCTGGTCCGCGACGTCATGCTGGCCTACTCGGCCCGCAGCGCGGGTGAGCTGCCCTCGTGGTCACCGCTGCCGGTGCAGTATGCGGATTTCAGTGTCTGGCAACGCGATGTGCTCGGCTCCGAGGACGATCCGGAGAGCTTGATCTCGGCACAGGTCGCATATTGGCGGACGGCGCTGGCCGATCTGCCCGACGAACTGAACCTGCCCGCGGACCGGCCGCGCCCGGCGCTGCGGACCTTCGCGGGCGGTCGCACCGAATTCGAGATCGACCCGCTGGTGCACGCCGGGCTGATGCGCCTGGCCCGCCGGCACAACGCCACCATGTTCATGGTGGTGCACGCCGCGCTGTCGGTATTCCTGGCGCGCATATCCGGCACCGACGATATCGCCATCGGCACCCCGGTCGCCGGTCGCGGCGCGGCCGAGCTCGACGACATGATCGGCATGTTCGTCAATACGCTGGTGCTGCGGCTACCAGTGCCCGACGACCGTACCTTCGGTGATCTGCTCGCCCATGCCAAAGACACCGACCTGCAAGCCTTTTCGCATGCCGACCTGCCGTTCGAGCGGCTGGTCGAACTGCTGAACCCGCCGCGTTCCACGGCTCGGCACCCGCTGTTCCAAGTGTCGATGTCGTATCTGAACCTGCCGACCAGCACCTTCGAGCTCCCCGGATTACGTGCGGAGACCTTCGATTTCGCAGTCGACACCGCGAAATTCGATCTCTCGCTGACCATGTGGGCCCCCGGTACCGCCGAGGAGAGCCTACGCGGTGAGTTCAACTTCGCGCGAGACCTGTTCGACGACAAGACGGTCGAGATGTTCGCCGCCCGGTTCACCCGGCTGCTCACCGAGATCGTCGCGCGGCCGGATGCCCCGATCGGCGACCTGCGGCTGCTCGGCGCCGCCGAAGAGCAGGCGCTGACACCGGTGCGGCGCGGCGAGACACCCGCCGTCCGGCTGCTACCGGACCTGCTGACCAGCGCGGTCAGCGTCGATCCCGAACATGTCGCGGTGCGCACCGCCGGTCGCTCGATCTCCTACCGCGAACTGGACGAATACTCGTCGCGGCTGGCTCGGGTGCTGATCGATCGGGGTGTCGGCCCGGAGAGCCTTGTCGCCCTTGCCTTCCCGCGTTCGCTGGAGATGGTCGCGGCCTTCTGGGCCATCGCCAAGGCCGGTGGCGCGCACGTGCCGATCGACCCGACCTATCCGACGGACCGGATCCGGCACATGGTGACCGATTCCGGTGCCGTCCTCGGCATCACCACCTCCACCTACACCGAGCGGCTGCCCGAGGAGTCGACCGAAACCAGCTGGCTACAGCTCGACGATCCCGCGATCCACGCGGCCGTGGCCGGTAAGTCGCCATCGCCGATCACCGATGCCGAGCGGTTGCGCACGCTGCTGCCGCAGCATCCGGCGTACGTGATCTACACATCCGGGTCGACGGGCACACCCAAGGGCGTCACCGTCACCCAGGTCGGGGTCGGCGGTGCCGTGGACAACGCCACCGCCGTGTTCCAGCTCGGTCCGCAGCATCGGTTCCTACATCTGTGCTCGCCGAGCTTCGATCCGTCGATTCTGGAGTGGCTGTGCACCTTCCACAACGGCGCGACACTGGTCATCGTGCCGTCCACCATCCTCGGCGGACCGGAGCTGACCGCGCTGCTGCGCACCGAGCGGGTCACGCACGCGATCTTCACCCCCGCCGTGCTCGGCACCGTCGATCCGGCCGGTCTGGACGAATTCCGATTCCTGTGCTGCGGTGGCGATTCCAGTTCGCCCGAGTTGGTCGCCAAATGGCAGCCGGGACGGCATTTCATCAACGGCTACGGTCCGACCGAGGCCACGGTGGCCGCGTCCTGGAGCGAGATGATCGCCGGAGGGCGCATTACGATCGGCGGCCCGGTGCCGGGAACGCCGATGGTGGTGCTGGATTCGCGGCTGCGCCCGGTGCCGCCGGGTGCGGTCGGCGAGCTCTATCTCGGTGGCAACGCGCTGGCACGCGGCTATCACGACCGCCCGACGCTGACCGCGGGACGTTTCGTCGCCGACCCGTGGGGTCCGCCCGGTGCCCGGATGTACCGCACCGGTGATCTGGTGCGCTGGGTCGGCGAACCGGGGGAGTGGGAGCTCGAATACGTCGGTCGGACGGACTTCCAGCTCAAGATCCGCGGTCTGCGCATCGAACTCGGTGAGATCGATGCGGTGTTGGGTGGGCACGACGATGTCGAGTTCGCCGTCACGATCGGTCGGGAAAACCCGACGGGTGAAAAGATTCTCGTCGCCTACGTGCTTCCGGTGGTGGGGCGGACCATCGATACCGGCGCGCTCACCGAATACGCCGCGCGCAGTCTGCCTCGGCACATGGTCCCCTCGGCGGTGGTGGTCCTCGACCACGTGCCGCTGACCCCGGTCGGCAAGCTCGATCGCGCGGCGCTGCCCGCACCCGAACTCGCCCCGCGTCCCTATTTCGCGCCCGCGACCCCGCAGGAACAGGCCGTCGCCGACGTATACGCCGAGGTACTCGGCCTCGACCTGGTCGGCTCCGATGACGACTTCTTCGCACTCGGCGGCAGTTCGCTGGCCGCCATGCGCGCGGTGAACAAGCTGCGCGAGCTGACCGGCATCGCGGTCCAGGTGCAGTGGTTCTTCACCGATCCGACCGTCGCGGCGCTCACCCAGCGCATCATGGCCGCCGACGAAACCGAGGCCTACGAATACGGATTGAACGCCGAGGCCGCACTCGACGTGCTGCTGCCGATCCGCCACGGTACCGGCGAAGCGCTGTTCTGCATCCATCCGATGGCCGGATTGTCCTGGTGCTATACCGGTCTCGCGCAGTATCTGCCCGCCGAGCGCCCGATCTTCGGTGTGCAGTCGCCCGCGCTGTCCGAATCCGACTTCCGGCCGGATTCGCTGGATGCCATGGCTCGGCGCTATGTCGAGGAGATCCGCGCGGTGCAGCCAGAGGGGCCGTACCGGCTGCTCGGGTGGTCGCTAGGCGGTGCGCTGGCCCACGCGGTCGCCGTCGAATTGCAGTCCGCAGGTGCGCAAGTCGCACTGCTCGCCATGCTGGACAGCCGCACCGGCGGCAATATCGCCGACTTCTGGGCGGAACTGCGCTCGGCCTTCGCCGAACTCGGCATCGGCCCGGACATGCTGGGTGACAGCAATATCCGCAACCTCACCGAAGAGGCGCTCGCGGTGCTGTACGCCAATATCCCGCCGGAACTGGCACTGCTGACCCCGGAACGCCTGCGTCAGAGCTACCGTGGCGCGGTGCGCTCGGTGGAGCTCGGAATCAACCATCAGCACAAGGTTTTCCACGGCACACTCGATTTCTTCAGCGCCACCGGCCATACCGCCGAATCCCGGGCCTGGCGGCCGTATGTCGACGGCACGATCAACGAGCATCCGGTCGAGGCGACCCATGAGCTGATGACGTCACCGGCGGCCCTCGCCGAAATCGGACCCGTCCTGGCCGCCTTGCTCACCGAGCCCGAGCCCCCGGTCGAGAATGCCGCGGAGCCAATCGAAGCCGAGGGACCGGTCGAATACGCCGCCGCACCGGAGGGATACGAGTACGCGGCACCGCTCGCCGATCCGGCCGGATTCGACCACGACTACCCGACATCGGTCCTGGTCCCGGTGCAAACCGATGTGCCGGCACCGACCGAGGACCTGCCCCCGACGGTCGAGGCGCCGGTACTGGACCTCGACGACGACGAACCCGAGATTGCCGACGAACCCGAGATCGAGGTCCAACCCGAGCGTATCCCGTTCGCGGTCATCCACGACGACGATCCGATCGAGTACGCCGTCGCGCACCGCCGCGACGAACCCGACGACGCCCCCATCCCGCTGTCACTGACTCCGAATGCCGTGCGGCTCTTGGACTCCGGTGTCGAACTGCGCGTCGTCACCCTCGAGATCCCGCCCAACTACTCACCGGAAGCGGTGCAATTCGCCGTCGATACGGTGCTCGAACAGCATCCGATGCTGTGGGTCCGGCTGCACCGTGACGGTGCGGGCGCCGATCCCGTCTTCGAAATCCCGGCCGAGGCGCAGCGTGTCGACGAGGCCTTCCTCAGCCTGGAATACGGCATCGAACAGACCCCACCGCCGGTCGACGATGTAGTGCGTGCCGTCGCCACCGAACTCGATCCGGTCCATGGCCGCAATATCCGCTTCGTACTGGTCGGCGGCCGCGAGGTGCCATCGACCATGGTCATCGTCGCCAATGGCCTCGTCGTGGACGACACCTCCTGGCGCACCATCATCGACAAGCTGTCGCTGGCCTGGTCGCGTGGCAGGCACCGCTCGCCCGCCGTCCCCGAGGCCGGACTGTCCGGCCTGCTCCGGGTGCTGTCCGAGGGGGCGAGCGGCCCGGCAGCAATCGAGGAAGTGGCGTGGTGGCACCACACCTTGAGCGCGGTCCCCGCCGCCAAGGCCGGAGCCACGAACAAGAACCTGCGAGCGCGGCGCCGGGTCTCGCTGACCATCACCACCGAGGGCACCGCCGCTGTCGTCGCCGCGGCCGCGGCGCACGGTGTCGGCGTCGACGAAGTCCTGCTCACCGCGCTGGCGATCGCACAGATCACCTCAGCGGGTGAAACCGTCACCGAGGCCATGGGCCCGGTGGTCCGGCTACCTGCCGACAGCCGGTCGATGGCCGAGACCGATACCCTCGTCGGCGCCTTCACCACCGATTACCCGCTCCCGCTGCAACTGGATGGTGTGAACATCCAGGAGGCGCTCGTCGGTGGTCGCGCGGCGGGTATCGCGATCGAGCAGGTCAAAAGGCTCACCGGAGCCGTGCCGTCCTTTGGCGTCGGTTACGGCCTGCTGCGCTACCTCAATCCCGATACCGCCGCCGCCCTGACCGCACTCCCCGCCGGCCGGTGTGCGTTGCGTTACCGAGATCTGCGCCCGGCGCGCGTGCACACCGACGCACCGGCCGCTGATCTGCTGCTCGACATCACCGCCGACGCCACGGCCGAAGGCCTGCTCGTGCGCTTCGACTACGCGGCCGAGGTATTCGGTGGTGACGAGGTCAAGACTTTCGCCGAACACTGGATCCGGGCCCTCGGCGGGCTGGCCGAATACGGTCAGCGATATCCGGGGCGACCATGATCACATTCCGGCCGCTGAGGCATGATGGAGCAACATTGCGGTAACGATGTCCACTATCGTCACGACTAAATAGGCCGTATGGTCGGCCGCGGTGCATGCCCGCGGCCAGGGGAAGCCCTCCCGTAATCACGATACGAAGTGAAGGTGTGAAATTGATGCGTAGTCTGATCCGGCGTCGCGGCACACGTGCGGCGGCGGTGATCGCGGCAACCGCGGTATTCGCGGGAGTCATGTCCGGCTTCGGCGCATCTACCGCGACGGCTGATCCGATCATCGATTCGAAGACGCTGCTGGCGAACCCGGTCGCACCGGACGGCTCGAAGATCACCAAGGCCGAGTACAAGGACGACCGCAGCATCCGCCTGTATGTCTGGTCCGCGGCCATGGACCGGACCTTCCCGATCGATGTGCAGCGCCCCGCCGACGCCTCGGTGCCGCGTCCGGTGCTCTACCTGCTCAACGGTGCGGGCGGCGGTGAGGACAGTGCGTCCTGGGTGGCAAAGACCGATGCGCTGAAGTTCCTCGGCGACAAGAACGTCAATGTGGTCCAGCCCATCGGCGGCAAGTGGAGCTACTACACCGACTGGATCAAGGATGATCCGGTACTCGGCCGCAACAAGTGGAAGACCTTCTTCACCGAGGAACTGCCGCCGCTGATCGACGGCTCGCTCGGCACCAACGGAACCAATGCCATCGCGGGCCTGTCCACCTCGGGCACCACCGTGCTCTCGCTGCCGATCGCCAAGCCGGGCCTGTACAAGGCCGCCGCGGCCTACAGCGGCTGCGCCCAGACCAGTGACCCGGTCGGCTCGGAGTTCGTCAAGCTGACCGTCGAGACCTGGGGCGGCGGCAATGTCGACAACATGTGGGGCCCGGTCGGTGGGCCGGAGTGGGTTGCGAACGATCCTTACGTCAATGCCGAGGGTCTGCGCGGCACCGATCTCTACATCTCGACCGGCAGCGGTCTGCCCGGCCCGTACGACACCCTGGACGGTCCGTACACACTGCCCGGCCCGGGCGGTCTGGCCAACCAGATCCTGATCGGCGGTGTCATCGAGGCCGGCACCAATTACTGCACCCACAACATGCAGGCGAAGCTGGATTCGCTGGGCATCCCCGCCACCTACGACTTCCGCCCCAACGGCACCCACTCCTGGGGCTACTGGAACGACGAGCTGCACGCCTCCTGGCCTACCCTCGCGAAGGGCCTCGGCATCTGAGCTGATCCCCGCGACTTCCAGCCGACCGCCCCGATTGTGCGCTATCGCACAATCGGGGCGGTCTGTTTTTTATAGATAGAGCTAAACAAAAAGTTCGGGAAGCCGTAAAATTCTGTTCTATGAGTACAACCCTGGTCGAGTCGGCGCGGAACGCGACGACCCGGGCGAGATCCGTCAGTGTCTTGCTCGGTCCGGCCTTCGTAGCGGCCATCGCCTATGTCGATCCCGGCAATGTGGCGTCGAATATCAGCGCGGGCGCCCAGTTCGGCTACCTACTCGTGTGGGTCATCGTGATGGCCAATGTGATGGCCGGGCTGGTGCAGTTCCTGTCGGCGAAGCTGGGGTTGGTCACCGGTATGTCGCTACCGGAGGCGGTGCGGCACAAGTCGAGTCGTCCGGTGCGCCTTGCCTATTGGGTGCAGGCGGAGACCGTCGCGATGGCCACCGACCTGGCCGAGGTGGTCGGCGGCGCGATCGCACTGAAGCTGCTGTTCGATCTGCCGCTGCTGGTCGGCGGCGTGATCACCGGTGTGGTCTCGATGGCGCTGCTACTGGTGCAGAACCATCGCGGGCAGAAGCCGTTCGAGCGGGTCATCACCGGTCTGCTCGCCGTCGTCGCCATCGGCTTCCTGGCCAGCGTGGTGATTTCGCCGCCGTCGGCCTCCGGCACCGTCGGTGGTCTGCTGCCGCGGTTCCAGGGCACGGAGAGCGTGCTGCTCGCGGCGGCCATGATCGGCGCGACCGTCATGCCGCACGCGGTGTACCTGCATTCCGGGCTGGCCCGGGACCGCCACGGTCAGCCCGAGGTCGGTCCGCTGCGGACCCGGCTGCTGCGGGTCACCCGATACGACGTCGGACTCGCCATGGTGCTCGCGGGCACGGTCAATCTGGCCATGCTGCTGATGGCCGCGAACACCCTGCGCGGCCGCGAGAATGTCGACACCCTCGAGGGTGCGCACGCCGCCGTCGGCGATGCGCTCGGCCCGGTCGCCGCGCTGCTGCTCGCGATCGGCCTGCTGGCCTCCGGTCTGGCATCGACGTCGGTCGGCGCGTACGCCGGGGCGATGATCATGGAAGGGTTGCTGCGCCGCAAGATTCCACTTCTGGTCCGGCGGCTGGTCACCCTGATTCCGGCCATCATCATTCTCGCGGTCGGCATCGATCCCACTCGCGCACTGATCATTTCGCAGGTGGTGCTGTCGTTCGGCATCCCGTTCGCCCTGATCCCGCTGGTCCGCTTCACCAGCGACCGCATCCTGATGGGCACCGACGTCAACCACCGGGTGACCACCGGCCTGGCCTGGCTGGTCGCCATCATCATCAGCCTGCTGAACGTGGCACTGATTTACTTGACCGTCACGGGCAACTAGGCGAACAGCATGCGCTGCGCATAGCCCGTATCGAAATACTCACGGGCCTCGGCGATCTTGCCGTTCTCGACCCGGAAGACGATCGCCACATTGTTGACGTACGGATCGCCGGCCTTGGTGGTCGCGCGGGTAGTCCATTCGGCGACCGCCTGCGCGCCGTCGGCCAGCACGGTCCGCACCTCCTGGCCGATCGGCTGTGACGCATCCATCCGCTCGATCATCTGCGCGACGAATTGCCCGAAGATCTCCTGCGGTCCGGTCCAGGTGCGCGCGGTCGGCAGGTCACCGAACAGCGTCCAGGTCGAATCCGGGGTGAAAAAGCCTGCGGCGCGTTCGGCGTCACCGGATCCGAGTGCCTCGATATAGGCAAGGATGGTGGCGCGGGTCTGCTCGGTGGTCGACATGATCGCTCCTTCAGGCGTCGATGGTGAGGACCGCGTTGCCGCGGATCCTGCGGTTGTTCAGATCGGTGAGCACGCTCGCCGTTTCGGCCCAGTCGGCGACCCTACCGAGTTCCGGATGCAGGCGGCCGGTGGCCGTCAGGTCGACCAGGACGCGCAGATCCTCGGCATCGGTGGTGTCGGCGACCCAGTGCGGGAAATGCCGCAGTGTGAACGGCGAGACCGTCAAGTATTCGAAGAAGCTGAGCCGGATCGGTTGCAGGCTCGCCTGACCGAACCACAGCACGGTGCCGCCGGGCGCGATCCGGGCGAGCGCGGCCGCCAAGACATCGCCGCCGACCGATTCGAAGATGACATCGAAGGGACCGTCGGCGTCCGCGACATCATGGACGACGGCTGCCGCGCCGAGTTCGGCCAGCCGGGCGCCGCGTTCGGGCGAGGCCGCCAGCACGGTCACCGAAATGCCTGCGGCCGTTGCCAATTCCACCAGGTAGTGACCGACTCCGCCGGATGCTCCGGTGATCAGTGCCTGCTTGCCCGCGGGTGCCTCGACGTGCCGGAGTAGACGCAATGCGGTCAAACCCGCGAGTGGCAAAGCTGCCGCGGTGGTGGCGGTGACGGTGTCGGGCAACTCGGCCAGTGCGGCAGTCGGGACGGCCACCCGCTCGGCCCACCCGCCGCCCTCGGCGTGACCGACCACGCGGGTGCCGACGGCAGGCCCCGAGCCGTCGGCGGCGGCCGTGATGACCCGGCCGACAACGTCCTGTCCCATCACGGTGCCCGGTGCGGTCGGCGTGCCGTAGGCGCCGGTCATGGCGAGAATCTCGCCGCGGTTCACCGAATAGGCTTCGACTCGGATGATCACGGCATCGGCGGCGGCCGTGGGTTCGGGGGTGTCGGCGAACCGCACCAAGGTCCGATCACCGGTTGCGGCAAGGGCTTTCATCTGACTTCCTCCTGGTCGTTGCGACGAAAACGACACTAAGAGGGTTGGTTTCCAGATGAAAGAAGGCAGTAATTAGTGGTATAGGTACCTGGTGGATACCAACGATCCCATGGCGTACGACATCTTCGATCTGAACTGTCCGTCCCGCGCGGTTTTCGACCGGCTCGGTGAACGCTGGACCGGCCTCGTGCTGCTGGCCCTGAAGCCGGGCACGCTGCGCTTCTCGGAGTTGCGCAGGCAGGTGCAGGGCATCACGCAGAAGATGCTCACCCAGACGCTGCGTGGCCTGGAGCGCGACGGCATGGTGTCGCGCACGGTGTATCCGACCGTGCCGGTCACCGTCGAATACACGCTGACACCGCTCGGGCACAGCCTCAGTGCCGCCGTAGACGTGCTGCGGGCCTGGGCCATCGAACACATCGATGAAATCGACGCGGCCAGAGCCGAATACGAGCAGGCGGGGTAGTCAGACCCAGTTCTCGATCCAGTATTTCCAGATCATCGGGGCATAGGCGGCCAGCGGCTGCACCTTGATATCGGTGCCCGCGAGTGCGGCGGTGGCATTGCGGCAGTCGAACCAGCAGCTGAATTCACTGTGCTCCAACACATCCTGGGGGACGCCGACGCGCGGGAGCAGCCAGCTCGTGCCGGGGACGCGCAGCATCATCTCGAGGGTGCGCTTGGGCATCACCTCCACCAGATGCGGTGCACCGGCCTCGTCGGCGAACAGATTCAGCGCCTCGGCGGCGCTCTGTCGGCGCGGATCGGCCAGGTGGTAGGTGGTGCGGATCGAGTCGGGCCGGTGTGCGATATGGGCCAGCGCGCGAGCCACGAAATCGACCGGGACCATATTGGTTTCACCCAGCTTCGGCACCAGCACCGGCAGAATCCTCGGCAGCTGCGCGGCCATGCGCAGCAGCCGGAAGAAGTAGTACGGCCCAGCGATTCGATCGATCTCACCGGTGCGCGAATGCCCGATCACGATCGAGGGCCGATAGATCCGCCAGCCCAACTCGGACTCGCGCACGATCTTCTCGGCCTCGAATTTCGCCCGCTGCACGGGCGAACTCAGCACCTGCCCCTCGTCGAACATGTCCTCGGTGAACAGACCGGCGAACCCGCCCGCCACCTCAACCGTCGAGACATGGTGCAGCAGAGTGGCTTTCAGCTGCTCCGCGACATCGACGACATGTCTGGTGCCGCCGTCGCGTTCGGCGAGGTCATAGCTCGACGCCAGATGGAAGACGTGGTCGATCGACCCTCGGTGCTCGGCGATCCACGCCGGATCGATACCGAGCCCGGGTGCGCCCATATCCCCGCGCACCGGCCGCACCCGCTCGCCACCCATCCACTCCCGAGCACAACAGGTATATCGGTCCGCGGAATCGACTCCCGGCCGGACCAGTACATGGATATCCCCCTCCCGTTTCAGCAGCTCGGGAATAAGAAATCGACCGATGAACCCAGTTGCTCCGGTAACCAGGTAAGCCATAGCCGATCAACATAGTCGCTTGTGCGGGCGCGCTTGTGTCCGGGATCACGGCGCGCCCGATTCGTGCGATCAGTCGGCGAAGACCGGCTTGCGCTTGGTGAGCATGGCGGTCGCGCCCTCGAAGAAGTCGGGGGACTGGAGCAGTTCGCTCTGGCCGGTTTTTTCGGCGGCGAGGGCGGTGTCCAGTGCCGAGAGGGTTGCGGCGTTGAGCGCCTTCTTCGTGAGTTCGAGGGCACGACGCGGGCCCGCGGCGATCTTGGCTGCCGCCGCCTCGACCTTCGCGTCGAGTTCATCCTCGGGAACCACGGCGGTGAACAGCCCGGCCGCCTTGGCAGCAGGCGCGGGAAGTCGTTCGCCGAGCAGGGCCATTTCGGCGGCCAGCGGGCGTCCGGCCGCGGCGGCGACCATGGCTGCCGCGCCGCCGTCGGGCATCAGGCCGATATTGATGAAGGCCAGCAGCAGGTAGGAATCCTCGGCGGCGTAGACCAGATCGGCGGCCAGCGCGATGCCGACGCCGACTCCCGCGGCTGCGCCCCTGACCCGGGCGATGACCGGAATCGGCGCGTCCACAATGGCTTTCACGAGCCGGTTGGCCACATCCATGACCATGTCCGAGGTGATGCCGCGCTGCGCCTCGGCGGCCGACGCGGCAAGATCGGCGCCGGTGCAGAAGTCGCCGCCCTCGCCGGTCAGTACGATCACCCGCACCGAGCGGTCCTCGGCGGCGGCGAGGAAGGTGTCACCCAGGGCGACCATTGTGTCGTAGTCGATGGCGTTTTTGCGCTTGGGCTTGGTGATGGTGACCCGGAGCACCTTGCCGTCGTGGACCGCGCTGAAACCCGCGGATGTGGTCGCGGAATCCGGTTGGCTCATTTGGTGCTCCTGGTCTGGAATTCAGCGGGGGCATTCCCATGAATGATGGTTAACTTTGCGAATTGTGGTTAACTTAGGATGATTTGTCCGGCGCTGTCAACCAGCGGCGCCGTACCGGAACGGAGAGCTACATGGTCGCGGATCGCAGCGAGGTCGGTCTCGCTTCCGCGCGGCCTGACGCGGGTGCGAGCAGGACCGGCGCGGAGCCGGTGCGGCGTCGCCCGAAGGATCGCAAGGTCCAGATCATCCGGGCCGCCGCGCGCGCGTTCAGCGAGCGCGGGTACTACCCGGTCGGCGTCGACGAGATCGCCGCGGAGGTCGGCATCTCGGGGCCCGCGCTGTATCGCCACTTCGCGAACAAGTACGCGCTGCTGGTCGCGGCCGCCGAAGAAGGCGCACTGCACCTGCTGCAGGTCGCGCGCGCCGCCGACAACCCGGATCTGGAGCCCGAAGCCAGGCTCGACGCCCTGATCAAGGCGATCAGCGAACACACCATCGATATCCGCCGCGAGGCCGGACTGTATCGCTGGGAGCGGCGCTACCTGGAGGCCGAGGACCGCGCCCGGATCAGGAAGGTCTACGACGCGCTCAACGCGACACTGGCCGAACCGATCGGACAGCTGCGCCCCACCGCACCGCCCGCCGATGTGGCCATGCTCGCCGCCGGGGTACTCAGTGCCATCGCCAGCATCTCCTCGCATCGCACTACGCTCGCCACCGCCCGGCTGATGCCGCTGCTGCGCGAGATGAGCTGGTCGATCCTGCGCGCCGAACTGCCGCCCGCACCGACCGCGCCCCAGCCCGGACCGGCCACCCGCGGTCTGCCGGTCACCTCGAAACGCGAACAGCTGCTCACCGAGGCGATCCGGATCTTCGGCAGGCAGGGCTATCACGAGGCCAGCATCGAGGAAATCGGCGCGGCCGTCGGCATCAACGCATCCAGCGTCTACCGGTACTTCACCAGTAAGGCCGACCTACTCGCCGCAGCTTTCCACCGCACCGGCGACCGGGTGGCCATCGCGATCACCGAGGCGCTGGCCGAGGCCACCAGCCGTCCGGACGCCGTCCGGCGCATCGCCTACCGCCAGGCCCGGCTCACCTTCTCGATGCCGGAGATCATGCCGGTCTACTACGCCGAATTCAGTAATCTGCCGCAGGCCGAACAGCACAAGCTGCGCGCCATCCAGCGCCAGAACGTACTGGAGTGGGCCAACCTGCTCGACGGCGATCCGGTGGAGGCGCGCTTCCGCGTGCACGCCGCCATCGCTCAGGTGATCGACGTGGGCCGGTTGACCAAATTCGATCCCCGGCCCGAACAACTGGCCCGCGTCTGCGCCCTGATGGAGGCCGTGCTCTTGGGCTAACAGCTAGCCCCCTGCCGAGCCGGCCACCACGGAGGGAGTCTTGCGAGTGACCCGTTTGCGGCTCGTCTGGTGTCCGAGTTGTGGATGCGCGTGCGCTGGGTGGGGACTGTCCGGTGCGTAGGGATCGGTGCTGAATGGTCCGCTATCGGTGACTCCGTCGGAGGGAGTCTTGCGAGTGACCCGTTTGCGGCTCGTCTGGTGTCCGAGTTGTGGATGCGCGTGCGCTGGGTGGGGACTGTCCGGTGCGTAGGCATCGGTGCCGAACGATCCGCTATAGGTGACCACCACGGAGCGAGTCTTACGAGCGACCGTTCGCGGCCCGTCTCGCGTCCGAGCCGTCGAAGCGCATGCGACGAAGTCGCGAGTCTCGACGGCTCGGACGCGAGACACCAGGGGGCCGCGAACACGCAGCGCCGGAGGCGCTGCCAATAACTCAGCCGTGGCGCATGCGGAAGATGGCCTTGGCTGTGCGTAGATGCCGTGGGTGTCGGTCGAAGGTGGACAGGTTCACCGCCGCGCGATACCGCTTGCGTGCGATCGCCAGCGTCCGGCTGAACTCGCGCAGTCCCTGATCGCCGTGATGGTGTCCCTGCCCGTATTCGCCGACCCCGCCGAACGGCAGCGCCGGAATCCCGGCGTAGGTGCTCGAAGAATTGATGGTCACAACGCCGACCCGTAGTTGCTCGGCGAAGGATTCGATACCGTGCACATCCCGGGTGAACACCGACACCGCGACACCATTGCCGACCGCATTGATCCGCTGTGCCGCTTCGTCCATATTCGCGACCCTGTTGACGATCAGAAGCGGCCCGATGCCCTCGCCGGTGATCGCGACGCTCTCCTCCGGCACCTCGGCCAACACGATCGGTTCGATGTAGGGATCGCGAATCGAATCCAGTCCGCCGACCACCGCGCGCCCGCCTCTGGCCAGTGCGTCGCGCACCTGTTTGCGCACCACGTCGACCTGCGATTCCAGAATCATCGGACCGTAGGACGCGCGCTTGTCCGCGCCGGGGCGCAGCCGCCGCGCCTGCTCGATCACCAGTTCCAGGAATCGGTCGTAGACGGAGTTGGCGACGTAGGCCCGCTGGATGCCGGTGGAGTTCTGGCCCGCATTGGCCATCGCGCCGAACACCGCGGCTTCGGCGGCCTCGTCGAGTTTGGCGTCGACGTGAACCACCATGGTGCCCTTGCCATTCCGCTCGACCACCACCGGCGTCAACGTCTGCGCGCACAGCGTGATCACCTCGCGCGCACCCGCATCCGAACCGGCATAGGCGATCTTGTCCACCTTGGCGCGGCACAGCGACGCGGTGGTGGCGTGATCGCCGGTAACGACCTGCAGCACAGGCTGATTCGGCGCGAGCTTGTTCCAGCTGTCGGCGAGCCAGACCCCGACGCCGGTGGTCAGCTCATCGGGTTTGAACACCACGGCATTGCCCGCGGCCATCGCGTAGGCGATCGAGCCCATCGGGGTGAACACCGGGTTGTTCCACGGTCCGAGCACCCCGACCACGCCGAGCGGCAGATAGCCGACCGAGGCGTGCTGGTTGCGGGTCAGCCAGGTGGAGCCGAGCTTGCGCCGATCCAGCACGCGCGCGGCATTGCGGGCCGCCCAATCCAGATTCTCGACGGCGAGCATCACCTCGATCACCGCGTCCGCCTGTGGTTTTCCGGTTTCCTCGCACAGGATTTCCGCCAATTCGCCTGCGCGCCTGGCGATACTGCGTTTCCAGTCCAGTAGCCAGCGTTTGCGGGCGTTGAATCCCAGTTCCGCCCACCATTTTTCGGCGGAGCGCGCGGCGCGCACGGTGCGGTTGATTTCGCCCGCGCCCATCACGGCATAGTTGCCGACGATCTCACCGGTGCGCGGGTCATAGGACGTCAGCACGTTCGGTCGGCCCGATCCTCCCGTATGCGCTGCCAGTCTCGGCTGCGCGGTCTCGGCCATGGTCACCTCTCGCAGGGTCGATCCGCCGCAGCCACTGAACGCTTTGGCGAAACAGCGCTGCCGCAAACGAGTTAGTGCGTTTTCCCCCGTCTAGCAGACTATGGTCGCCGCGACGGCCGGACAAGGTGTCGCTACCGCCCCTACGCTGCCCCTCGAGGCCGCCACCAGCGACGTTCTCGGGTCGCGTGGATCGGCCGTAAGAAATGTGAGTAAGGACACAGTTAGGTCGCGGGTCGCTGGGTATGACGCGGTCGGCCATGCGCGGATGCCTCTGCCGGTAACATCACGCTTGGCGGCAGGGATCACCAACCGGGACGTATTCATTGCCCGCGCTCTCGGCGACCCGGGTCGCCGCCCCGGCCCGCGAACGCCGCCGATCAGACACAGTGGAGAGTTGATGCCGAGCTTGAACCAAGCGGATTCGCATACCAGCGAGCCACCACCCATCGACGGTGGTGGTGAGGTCGCGGTCGCGGTTGCGGATGTCCGGAAGTCATTCGGCGATGTGCACGCGCTGCAGGGCATCAGCTTCACCGCCGAGCGGGCGAGCGTGCTCGGCATCCTCGGGCCCAACGGCGCGGGCAAGACCACCATGGTCAAAGTGCTCTCGACCCTGCTGCGCCCGGACTCCGGCACCGCTGTGGTCGCGGGCCACGATGTGCTGAAGGATCCGGCGGGTGTGCGCCGCTCGATCATGATGACCGGCCAGTACGCCGCGCTCGACGAGAACCTCTCCGGCCGGGAGAACCTGGAATTGTTCGGCAGGCTGATGGGCCTGGGCAAATCGGCCGCCCGCAAGCGCGCCGACACTCTGCTCGAGGAATTCGACCTGGTGCACGCGGGCCGTCGCGCGGTGCGTCACTATTCCGGCGGTATGCGTCGTCGGGTCGATATCGCCTGTGGACTGGTGGTGCGGCCCGAGGTGGTCTTCCTCGACGAGCCGACCACCGGTCTGGATCCGCGCAGCAGGCAGGGCGTGTGGGATCTGGTGACCGCGCTGAAGAATCAGGGCATCACGGTGCTGCTCACCACGCAGTACCTCGAGGAAGCCGATGTGCTCAGCGACAACATCATCGTCATCGATAAGGGCACGGTGATCGCCGAGGGCACCGCCGACGAACTCAAGGAGAAGACCGGCGGCAGCTACTGCGAGGTGGTGCCGCTGGATCCGGGGCAGCTCGGCAAGGCCGCCAACGCACTCGGTGATCTGGTGCCCGCCGCCGTACTCGCCGACGTCGATGGCGGCGACCGGATCTCGATTCCCGCACCCGACGGTGCGGGCACGCTGTCGGAGGCGTTGCGCAGGCTCGATGCCGCCGGGATCCAGTTGGCCGATATCGCGCTGCGCAGGCCCTCGCTCGACGATGTCTTCCTCTCCATCACCGGCCATTCGGGCGGCCACGCGTGAGCGAGCGCAGCGAGCGAACCAACAACACAGCGCGCATCGCGCACGGCGGAGCCGAGCGTCAGCGAGGCGCAGTCGTGAGCGAGCGCAGCGAGCGAACCAACAACAAAGGACTGGAAGTCACGACGGAGCCGAGCGCCAGCGAGGCGCCGTCGTGAGTTCCACCACCGTCGAGCGGGCCGATTCGGCACTGCTCTTCGCCGAGCTGCCCGCCGCCAGGCTCTCTTACTTCGCGCAGTGGCGTGCGCTGTCCGGACGCATTGTGCGGACCATGGCCGTCAAGGGCGAACTGATCGTCGCGATGATCACCCCACTGGTGTTCACGCTCGGCTTCTATCTGCCGCTGCGCTATGTCATGAAGTTCCAGGGCATCGATTACGCCCAGTTCGTCATGCCGATCATCGTGCTGCAGACCATGGCGTTCACGATGATGTCGAATGCGCAGCTGTCCGCATACGAGGCGCTGACCGGTCTGAGCACGCGACTACAGACGATGCCGATCGGCATGCTGGTGCCGTTGAGCGCGCGGATCGGCGCGGGTCTGGTTCGTTCGCTGACCGCGCTGACCGCGGCGATCATCTTCGGCTACATGATCGGCTTCCGGTTCGTCGCCGGACTCGGTCAGGCCGTGCTGTTCTGCGTGTTCTCGATCGCGGTCGGTACCGTGCTCGCACTCGGCGCGGACGCGCTCGGCAGCCTGACCAAGAGTCCGGAATCGCTGAGTCAGGCATTGACGCTGCCCACCTTGATCTTCGGCATGCTGTCCTGCGGATTCGTCCCGGAACGCAGTTTTCCGATGTGGATCCGGCCGTTCGTGCGCAATCAGCCGATCTCCCAGTTCTCCTTCGCGCTGCGCGATATGGCCCACAACGGGGTGACCTGGGATGTGCTGTGGGTGCCGCTGACCTGGCTCGGCGGTATGGCGATCGTCTTTACTCCGTTGGCGATCTGGGCGAGTGTGAGGCGGTCATGAGTTCTGTCGAGACCTTGGAGCGCATCGAGGTGGACGGATTCGACCCGCTGCCGCGGGTGGCCACACCATCCGAACGCGCGCTGTCGACCTGGATCACGCACAGCCTGATCCAGTGCAAGCGGCTGCTGCTGGTGTGGGCGCGCGATCCCGCGACCACCATCCAGACGCTGATCTATCCGGCGCTGACGCTTTTCATGTTCCGCGTCGTGCTCGGCAATTCGATCACCGCGGCCACCGGTAAGCCGAGCATCTACGGACAGGTCGCGCTGATCACGTTGGTCGCGGCGATGTCCGGTGCGGTGGTCAGCGCCCTCGGTTTCAAGGGTGAGAAGTTCACCGGACTGCTCGGTCGGTTCTGGACCATGCCGGTGCACCGGGCGGCCGGACTGACCGGCAGGCTGCTCGCCGAGGCGGTCCGCGTGCTGGTCACCACGCTGTTCGTGATCGCGGTCGGCTTCACCCTCGGTTTCCGTTTCGGGCAGGGGCCGTTGGCGGCCATCGCGTTGGTCGGTATTCCGGTGCTGTTCGGTGTCGGCTTCGCGGTGCTGGTCACGGCGCTGGCGACCATTACCGAGGGCGTCATGCTGGTCAGCATCATCGGCATCGTCAATACCCTGCTGATGTTCTTCAATTCCGGGTTCGTGCCGGTGATCGCCTATCCGGTCTGGTTGCAGGACGTGGTCGCGAATCAGCCGATGAGCTGCGCCATCGATGCGATGAAGGGACTGTCCTACGGCGGCGCCGTCGCCGAACCCCTGTTGAAGACCGTCGCCTGGGTTCTCGGGCTCATCGTCGTATTCGCGTATCCGGCGGTCCGCGGCTACCAGCGCGCCGCCGAAACCGGCGCCTGACCTTCCTCAGCCGATCCGGCCCTCTTCGCGTTCGGCTGCGTCGAAATCGAAACCGGCCCAGCGGTTTCGATTCGTCCAGCCGACCAGGTCGTAGCGCCAGCGGAACGGCCAGGTGCGTGCGACGGTGTTGAACAGGACGGCGCCGAGGACGGTGTAGTCGTCGTGGGCGGAGAGCAGGGCGCGCTGGCCGCGCGGCGATGCGTTGAAGAACGCGTCGAACATGGCGATGGACTGTTCGGTGGTCAAGCGGCCCATGCCCCAGAGGCCGCGCATGCGCATCCAGTACACCAGCCGGGCCTGCCACGGCCAGAGTTCGGCGATGGGGTCGTGGCCTTGCCGGAGGGCGGCGACGGCCGTGTCGACCAGGGCCAGCGAATCGGCGACGCTATAGCCGGTGCAGGGATGCATCATGCCACCGCGGGAGCCGAACGGAATCGCTTGGGCGGTCCCCTTTTTCGGCGGCGGCTGGTCCAGTGGGTAGTGCGCGGCCTCGGTCGGCTCGTCGCCGGTGAGCCGAATGCCGTGTGCGGCAAGGCGGTTCAGGGTGCGTCTGCGCAACTCGTGCTGCGGCATGCCGCCGCGCAGGCCGAGGCTGGTCTCCTCGAAGATCACCGTGCCGTCACCGAGCGGGACGGCATAGAGGAACGACGGCGGCTCATCCGGCCCCGCGCCGTTCTCCGGACGCCAATCGAGCAGTAGACCCTCGCCATCGGTCACCATGGGCGCGGCGGTTTCGGCGTCGACGAAGATCCCGTGTGCACTTGCCGCGCGACGCTGTCCGAGCGTCGGCAGCCCACGGCTGTCGAAAACCGCTGCGGCCCTGAGGATCGTGCCGTCCGCGAGCTCCACCTCATGGGCCTCGACACGAGTTGCCCGCCCGGCTACAACGGTGGCGTCATCGAGCGGCAGTGCGTCGCGCAGTCCGGTTTTCGACAGCACGCAGTAGGGGCGGTCGATCCGATGCTCGGCCTTTGTCCAGACCGTCGGCTTCGGAATACGCGCGGCAATCGCGCTCGAGGGCAACCACTCCGGCAGTTCATCGATCCAGCAGGAGAACGTCGGCGGCCAGAGCCGCTCCGGCCGCGGATCGACGGCGACGACGTGGCACCCGGCCCGCATGGCCCGATGCGCCAGCGCTCGACCGGTCGGTCCGAGCCCGACCACGCAGAGGTCGAATTCCCGGACCGCCCTGTCACCCATGCTTCGCATTCAAACCGCTCCGTCCGTTCGCCCGCAACACTGCGTCCCGCCGGTCACCTACTTGGGGGTGATCCAGGTGGTGATGTCGGCGTGCACGACCTCGAGGCCGTGCTTGTCGTAGATGGACACCGGAACGGTCAGCTCCTGCCCCTCGGTGATCCGGGTGAAGTCGGGCACCTCGGCCAGCTTCGCCACCGCGCGCAGACCGGTCTCGGCCTTGGCCAGATACTGCACATTCATGGCCTTGGGAATCCAACGGTGCGTATCGGGCACCGTGGCCTCGCTCAGCATGCCCATGGCGACTTCGGCCAGGTTGCAGGCCGCGATCGCGTGATAGGTGCCCAGGTGGTTGTGGATGCCGAACCACTTCGGCGAGGTCACCTCACACAGTCCGGGCTCCAGCCGCACGACGCTCGGCAGCACCGTCCCGAAGTAGGGCACCCGGGCCACCATGCCGAGCGAGAACAGGGTGTGTCCCAGCCGGTTGTCCGGCAGCTTGTTCCAGATCCGATGAGTCGCGGTCGGTTTCGTCATGGCTCTATCTTACTCAGAAGTAAGTTCGTGCGCGGTAGTGGTCGGGCGCGCCCGGGATTCGCACCCTGACCTGCTGGCGAAGTGTTGGTAGGGGGCGGATTTGAAGTCGCCAACGCAGTCGGGCATACTGTTCGGGTTGCCTTGCACCAGGTCATGCCGTTCGGCGGTTGTGGCGGGTGGCGAGGCGAGCAACACCCAATCGTGTACCTCGCTGGACATCCAGCGTGGGTGCGTCCGGGACAAACGTTCCAGGCCAGGTGAAGTTTTCGACCGGGGCCGAGGAATGAGCGGCTGCGTGGAATTCCGATCGGAGATCGGCGCGACACGCCCGACCGCGTGGACCGGAGAACCATGACAGATGAACAGCGGCGAGGATCGGGCGTGCCCGGTCGCGGTCTCACGGTGTTGGATCTTGTCCGAGTGGGGGCCCTGCGTGGTTACGCAGGCTGCCGCCTCCGGGCCTGATCCGATCGGGCTGGGACGTCTTCGTGTGTTCGGGCTGTGCAATTGAAGGTGGTACGGAAGCCGGCTTCCGGACCACGAACGATAAGCGGAGAAAAGGACACTTAGCGTGGCGGGACAGAAGATCCGCATCAGGCTCAAGGCCTATGACCACGAAGCGATCGACGCGTCTGCGCGCAAGATCGTGGAGACGGTGACCCGCACCGGGGCCCGTGTGGTCGGGCCGGTGCCGTTGCCGACCGAAAAGAACGTGTACTGCGTCATCCGTTCGCCGCACAAGTACAAGGACTCGCGCGAGCACTTCGAGATGCGGACGCACAAGCGGCTGATCGACATCCTCGACCCGACGCCGAAGACGGTTGATGCCCTTATGCGCATCGACCTGCCGGCCAGCGTCGACGTCAACATTCAGTGACGGGGACTCGAGATATGACTGACAACAAGAACAGGCCGGCGGCCGGCATCCTGGGCACCAAGCTCGGTATGACCCAGGTGTTCGACGACAAGAACCGTGTCGTCCCCGTGACCGTCATCAAGGCCGGACCGAACGTCGTTACCCAGATCCGCACCGTGGAGCGCGACGGCTACAGCGCCGTCCAGGTCGCTTTCGGCGCCATCGACCCGCGCAAGGTGAACAAGCCGGTTTCCGGTCAGTTCGCCAAGGCCGGTGTCACCCCGCGCCGCCACGTCGCCGAGATCCGCGTCGCGGACGCCTCCACCTTCGAGGTCGGCCAGGAGATCAACGCCGATGTCTTCGAAGAGGGCGCCTACGTCGACGTCACCGGCACCAGCAAGGGCAAGGGCTTCGCCGGCACCATGAAGCGTCACGGCTTCGCCGGTCAGGGCGCCTCGCACGGTGCGCAGGCCGTGCACCGTCGCCCGGGTTCCATCGGTGGCTGCGCCACCCCCGGCCGCGTGTTCAAGGGCATGCGCATGTCGGGCCGGATGGGCAATGACCGCGTCACCACGCAGAACCTGTCGGTTCACAAGGTGGACGTCGAGAACGGCCTGCTGCTGATCAAGGGAGCGATCCCGGGTCGCCGCGGCAACGTCGTCGTCGTCAAGAGCGCCGTGAAGGGTGGTGCACACGCATGACCAGCGTTGAGAAGAAGACCAACCTGACGCTTCCGGTCAAAGAACTGGGTGGCAAGACCAATGGCACCGTCGAACTCCCCTCGGAGATCTTCGACGCGACCGCGAACATCTCGCTGATGCACCAGGTGGTCATCGCGCAGCTCGCCGCCGCTCGCCAGGGCACCCACTCCACCAAGACCCGCGGTGAAGTCCGCGGTGGTGGCAAGAAGCCGTACCGCCAGAAGGGCACCGGCCGCGCCCGTCAGGGCTCGACCCGCGCGCCGCAGTTCACCGGCGGTGGCACCGTGCACGGTCCGCAGCCGCGTGACTACAGCCAGCGCACCCCCAAGAAGATGATCCGCGCCGCGCTGCGTGGCGCCCTCTCGGATCGTGCGCGCAACGAGCGCATCCACGTGATCACCGAACTGGTCTCGGGTCAGACCCCGTCGACCAAGACCGCGAAGTCGTTCCTGTCCGAGCTGTCGGACCGGAAGAAGTTCCTGCTCGTCCTCGGACGCGAGGACATCGCGGGCTGGAAGAGCGTGCAGAACCTGGAGTTCGTGCACCCGATCGCGCCGGATCAGCTCAACACCTACGACGTGCTCGAGAGCGACGAAGTGGTGTTCAGCGTCGAGGCCTTGAACGCCTTCGTGCACGGCCCCGCCGAATCCGCACAGGAGGAGAGCAAGTGACCACGATCGCCGACCCCCGCGACATTCTGCTGGCGCCGGTCATCTCGGAGAAGTCCTACGGACTGATCGAGGAAGGTACTTACACCTTCATCGTGCACCCGGATTCCAACAAGACGCAGATCAAGATCGCCGTCGAGAAGGTCTTCGGTGTGAAGGTGACCAGCGTCAACACCGCCAACCGTCAGGGCAAGCGCAAGCGGACCCGCTTCGGTTACGGCAAGCGCAAGGACACCAAGCGCGCGCTCGTGACCATCTCGGCCGACAGCAAGCCCATCGAGATCTTCGGAGGCCCGGTCGCGTAAGCGCCTGGGAATCCAGAAAGCAGAGAAGAACTCATGGCAATCCGTAAGTACAAGCCGACTACGCCGGGCCGTCGTGGCTCCAGCGTCTCGGACTTCGCTGAGATCACTCGGTCGACCCCCGAGAAGTCGCTGATCCGCCCGCTGCACAGCAAGGGTGGCCGCAACGCGCACGGTCGCATCACCACTCGTCACCGCGGTGGCGGCCACAAGCGTGCCTACCGTCTGATCGACTTCCGTCGCCTGGACAAGGACGGCATCCCGGCCAAGGTCGCGCACATCGAGTACGACCCGAACCGCACCGCCAATATCGCGCTGCTGCACTACCGCGACGGCGAGAAGCGCTACATCCTGGCGCCGAAGGGTATCCAGCAGGGCACCCCGATCGAGTCCGGCCCGACCGCCGACATCAAGCCGGGTAACAACCTGCCGCTGCGCAACATCCCGACCGGTACCACGATTCACAACGTGGAGCTGCGTCCGGGCGGTGGCGCCAAGATGGCCCGCGCCGCCGGCATGAGCATCCAGCTGCTCGGTAAGGAAGGCCCCTACGCCACGCTGCGTATGCCCTCCGGTGAGATCCGTCGCGTCGACGTGCGCTGCCGCGCCACCGTCGGCGAGGTCGGCAACGCCGAACAGTCGAACATCAACTGGGGTAAGGCCGGCCGTATGCGCTGGAAGGGTCGCCGCCCCACGGTCCGTGGTGTCGTCATGAACCCGGTCGACCACCCGCATGGTGGTGGTGAAGGCAAGACCTCCGGTGGTCGCCACCCGGTCTCGCCGTGGGGTCAGCCGGAAGGCCGCACCCGCAAGCCCAACCGTCCGAGCGACAAGCTCATCGTCCGCCGTCGCAAGACCGGCAAGAAGCGCTGAAGGAGGAGGTAAGAAATGCCACGCAGCCTCAAGAAGGGCCCGTTCGTCGACGACCACCTCCTCGCGAAGGTGGACGTTCAGAACGAAAAGGGCAGCAAGCAGGTCATCAAGACCTGGTCCCGTCGTTCGACCATCATCCCCGATTTCATCGGTCACACCTTCGCCGTCCACGACGGCCGCAAGCACGTGCCGGTGTTCGTCTCGGAGTCCATGGTCGGCCACAAGCTGGGTGAGTTCGCGCCCACCAGGACGTTCAAGAGCCACGTCAAGGAAGACCGGAAGAGCAAGCGGCGATGAGCGAATCAAACACAGCGACGGTTCAGAACCCGACTGCCCGGGCGACGGCGAAGCACGTTCGCGTCACCCCGATGAAGGCTCGCCGTGTCGTGGACCTGGTCCGCGGCAAGCGGGTCGAGGATGCACTCGCAATCCTCAAGTTCGCACCCCAGGCCGCGAGCGAGCCGGTCGCGAAGGTTGTCGCCAGCGCCGCGGCCAACGCCGAGAACAACCTCGGCCTGAACCCGGCCACGCTGGTCATCTCGACCGCCTACGTCGACGAGGGCGCGACCATGAAGCGTTTCCAGCCGCGGGCCCAGGGCCGCGCGTTCCGGATTCGCAAGCGCACCAGCCACATCACCATCGAGGTCGAGAGCGTGCCCACTGCTGGTGCTGCTCGCAGCCGCCGGAAGGGAGGGGCAAAGTAAATGGGACAGAAGATCAATCCCCATGGCTTCCGCCTCGGTATCACCACCGACTGGAAGTCGCGTTGGTACGCGGACAAGCAGTACGCGGACTACGTGAAGGAAGACGTCGCCATCCGCAAGCTCCTCGCCACCGGCATGGAGCGGGCGGGCATCTCCAAGGTGGAGATCGAGCGCACCCGTGACCGGGTTCGCGTCGACATCCACACCGCGCGTCCGGGCATCGTCATCGGTCGCCGCGGCGCCGAGGCCGATCGCATTCGCGCCGAGCTGGAGAAGCTCACCAAGAAGCAGGTGCAGCTGAACATCCTCGAGGTCAAGAACCCCGAGTCGGATGCGCAGCTCGTTGCCCAGGGTGTCGCCGAGCAGCTGTCCAACCGTGTGGCGTTCCGTCGCGCGATGCGCAAGGCCATCCAGTCGGCCATGCGTTCGCCGAACGTCAAGGGCATCCGGGTGCAGTGCTCGGGCCGCCTCGGTGGCGCCGAAATGTCGCGCTCGGAGTTCTACCGTGAGGGTCGCGTCCCGCTGCACACGCTGCGCGCGGACATCGACTACGGCCTCTACGAGGCCAAGACCACCTTCGGTCGCATCGGCGTGAAGGTCTGGATCTACAAGGGCGACATCGTCGGTGGCAAGCGTGAGGTCACGGCCGCGGCCGCGCCCGCCGCTGGTGACCGCCGTGAGCGCCGGGAGCGGCCGAGCCGCCCGCGTCGGTCCGGTTCCGCAGGCACCACCGCGACCAGCACCGAGGCCGGGCGTGCAGGCGCCGCTACCGCGGTTGCCGACGCCCCGGCAGAAACACAGGAGGGCTGACGCATGTTGATGCCACGGAAGGTCAAGCACCGGAAGCAGCATCACCCGAGCCGCAGCGGCATGGCCAAGGGCGGCACTTCGGTCGCGTTCGGTGAATTCGGCATCCAGGCTCTCGAGCCCGCCTACGTCACCAACCGGCAGATCGAGTCCGCGCGTATCGCGATGACCCGTCACATCAAGCGTGGCGGCAAGATCTGGATCAACATCTACCCGGATCGCCCGCTTACCAAGAAGCCGGCCGAAACCCGCATGGGTTCCGGTAAGGGTTCGCCGGAGTGGTGGATCGCGAACGTCAAGCCCGGGCGCGTGATGTTCGAAATGAGTTACCCCAATGAGGAGATCGCTCGTGAGGCCCTGCGCCGCGCGATGCACAAGCTCCCCATGAAGTGCAGGATCGTGACCAGGGAGGAGCAGTTCTGATGGCTACCGGTACACCGGCCGCAGAGCTCCGCGAGCTCAACGAAGAGGAGCTCGTCGCCCGCCTGCGCGAGTCGAAGGAAGAGCTGTTCAATCTGCGCTTCCAGATGGCGACGGGTCAGTTGGACAACAACCGTCGCCTGCGCGTCGTGCGTCACGAGATCGCGCGCATCTACACGGTCATGCGTGAGCGCGAGCTCGGCCTGGCCTCGGCACCCGCTGGCAAGGGAGATGCGGCATGAGTGAAGAGAACGTGACCCCCGAGGTCAAGCGCGGCACCCGCAAGGTTCGCATCGGCTACGTGGTCTCGGACAAGATGAACAAGACCATCGTCGTCGAGCTGGAAGACCGCACGCGGCACAAGCTCTACGGCAAGATCATTCGCTCCACCACCAAGGTGAAGGCGCATGACGAGAACGAGATCGCCGGTGTCGGCGACCGCGTCCAGCTGATGGAGACCCGCCCGCTGTCCGCCACCAAGCACTGGCGGTTGGTCGAGGTCCTGGAGAAGGCCAAGTAAGCCTTTTCCGGCGGAAAGCAAAGGCCCGCTTCCCATTTGGGAAGCGGGCCTTTTTCATATTTGCGATTATTCACCCGGTCTGCGGCGGAGCCGGTCTATCGTTTCGATCGAATAACGATGCCAGCGTTGTGCTGATGACGTTCGACAGTATTGGCAGCAATTGATCGCGACCCGGCGGATTGATCCAGTGCGCCCCTTCGCGGGTCCACCGCCCGAGGCCGGTCGGTATCATCAGCGCGCTGCCTACGACGGGCACGCAAATGTTTTTGCGTGCCAGCAGTTCCAGGACTTGATTACCCGGGGAGTAGTCCACGGCCGCGACGAAGGTCCAGCGGATCTGCCGCGCCAGCACCGGGCCTGGAGTTCCCTGCTGTAGCAAGGAATTTCGGACTTTTTCGGCCAATAGCTTCGGCATGTGGATAATGCCCAGATGGGTCGTCACCGGCAGCATGACGTAACCGCCGCGTTCCTCTGCGGGAAGATGAAACTGTTGGCGGTAGTAGTCCGCCCAATCGACGACGCTCTCGAGTTCCTCGGTGTCCACGGTGGCCTTTGTCCCGTTCAGCACTGATGTCGTTTGCTTTGCAAGTAGCCTGAGGCCGGATCAGATGTATGCCCGGAATATCTTTCCGGGATTGTTGCCCAGCCGAGTCGGAAGATTGTGTTGTGCGCGGAATGACCCAGAACCTCACCATCGGTGAGCGGGTGTCTTGGTACCGACGGCGTCGCGGTATGTCCCAAGACGTGCTAGCCGGTCTTGTCGGGCGGACAGACGATTGGATGAGCAAGGTCGAGAACAATCGGATTCCGCTGGACCGCCTGTCGGTGATCCGCCTACTCGCAGACGCACTCGATGTTTCGCTGGGAGACCTGATCGGTGATCCGAGTCTGTTGGCATGGACCACCGACAGCGGGAGTTCGACCATCCCCGCGCTCCGGGCCGCGTTGATGGACTACAGCCATTTGATGCCTGCGCCGGTGCCGCCCGCTCGTGATCCGGAGTCCTTTCAACTCCCCGCGCTCGAACGGGAGCTGCGTGGTGTTTTCGATGCCTATCAGGGGGCCAGGTTCGGATTTGTGGCAGGCCGATTGCCCGGCCTGTTGTCTGCCGCGCTGGCGGTGGCCCAGCGAGCGGAAGACGAATCCGGGTACCGACTGTTGGCGCTGTGCTATCAAGTGGCCGCCTCGGTATTGACCAAGCTCGGCGAAACCGATTTGGCTTGGAACGCCGCGGAACGAGGTCTCGCGGCGGCTCAGCGAACCGATGATCTCGCGATTGTCGGTTCCCTGATGCGATCGGTCGCCTTCACGGTGATGTCTACGGGCCGTGTGCAACCCGCTGTCGATCTGGTCGAAGCCGGAGCAGCCTACCTGCAGCCGTACCTGCACGAGGGTCGCGACGACATGTTGTCGGTATACGGAACGCTGCTGCTCGTCGGCTCGATGGCCGCCGCGCGGAGCAATCGCCGCGACACCGTGCAGGAGTTTCTGGCCGAGGCGGATGTGGCTGCGCGGAAACTGGGTGGCGATCGGAACTGCCTGTGGACCGCGTTCGGGCCCACCAATGTCGCAATCCATCGGGTCAACACCGCAATGGAACTCGGTGATGTGCAGATCGCGCTTCGGTTGGGTCCCGGGCTGGATACCTCCGCCCTCCCGGTCGAGCGCCGGATTCGGCATCAACTCGAGCTTGCTCGCGCGTTCAATCTGGCTGGCCGCCAACAGGATTCGGTATCGGCTCTGCTCGACGCCGAGCAGGCGGCCCCGGAACAGGTTCGCCATCATTACCTCAGCCGACAACTCGTACTCACCTGGATGCGCAACGCGCACGGCAGTCCTTCGTTCGCCTTGCAAGCCTTGGCCCAACGAATGCACGTCGTGAGGTAACCAATGACCAATGCGGACAATCGGTTTGCACACGCACGTCTGGCGGCGGGAGCGCTTTTCGTGCGCGGCGACGAGGTGCTGTTGGTGCACAAGACCTACGGCAGCGGTTGGGATATTCCCGGCGGGTATGTCGAGCCCGGGGAGTCGCCAGGTGCGGCGTGCCGTCGCGAGGTTCGCGAAGAGCTCGGAATCGACCGTGCACCAAGGCATTTGCTGGTTCACGATTGGGCCCCGAGCGAGGGCGAAGGCGACAAGATTCTCTACGTTTTCGATTGTGGCGAGATCGGAGCCGATGAACGAGCCATCAGCCTCCAGGAGAGCGAACTCGACCGCTGGGCGTGGGTCGGGTTGTCGAAGTTCGATGACTACCTGATCCCGCGGCTCGCCCGCCGACTACGTCGAGCACATATCGCACGTTCGGAGAGCCGTACCGTCTACCTCGAACACGGGGAGCCTGCGCCGATGTGATCCGGGCTCGAGCGTGCGTGGTTGCGCGCCGTCGGATCGAATCATGGGATTAATCGGTGGCGTGCGAGTGGGCGGGCGTGGGACGCTCGGTCGGGTGCGGGCCTACAGGGAGGTGCTGGCTGACTCGGCGGTACGCAATGTGCTGCTGCTGGGGGTGATGGTTCGCATTCCGTTCTTCGCCGGGTCGGTGCTGCTCGCACTGCATGTAGTGCAGACCTTGCACGGGTCGTATGGGCAGGCCGGGGCGCTGAGTTCGGTTGTCACGCTGTGCGTCGCGGCGAGTGGGCCGTGGCGTGGGCGGATGTTGGACCGGTTCGGGCTGCGACGGACGATTCTGCCGTCGATCGTGGTCGGGGCGGTGTGCTGGTCGATCGCTCCGTTCGTCGGGTACGGGGCGCTGCTGGTGCTGGCTGCGGTCGCCGGGCTTTTCGATATTCCGATCTTCACGGTGGTTCGGCAGGCCGTGATCGCAACGACCACCGAGCAGAGCCGTCAACCGGCGCTGGCACTGGAGTCGGTGTCGGTGGAGATGGCGTTCATGGTCGGGCCGGTGCTCGGCGTTGCCGCCGCGACGGCATGGTCGACGACGCTCACCCTGTTTGGGATGCAGATGGCGCTGGTGCTGGCGGGAGTCTTTGTGTGGGTGCGTAATCCGCCGCTGCGCTCGGATGACAAGGCCGGTGCCACAACGGTGCCGCGGCGCGAATGGTTCCGGGTCGAGTTCGTCGCGCTGTGCATCGGCGCGTGTGTGGCGATCGCGGTGCTCGCGGGTTCGGAATTGACATTCGTATCCGCGATTCGCGAGTTCGGCGCGCAGCGGTGGCTCGGCGTGGTCATGGCGGTCTGGGGTTTCGGTTCGCTGGTCGGCGGGCTCGTCTACGGCGCTTTGCACCGCTCCATTTCGACGTATGTGCTGCTCGCCGGGCTCGGCGCCGTCACCATTCCGATGTGCTTCGCCGTCGGTCCGCTATCGCTCGGGGTGACCGGGCTCATTGCCGGAGCACTTTGTGCGCCAACGCTTGTCGCATCCGTGGATCAATTGAGTCGAATTGTTCCGGAGGGCGGGCGCGGCGAGG
The DNA here is from genome assembly GCF_050955745.1 of Nocardia sp. CA-120079. Classification (NCBI taxonomy): domain Bacteria; kingdom Bacillati; phylum Actinomycetota; class Actinomycetes; order Mycobacteriales; family Nocardiaceae; genus Nocardia; species Nocardia sp. CA-120079. The sequence continues at coordinate 8,771,336 of NZ_CP192088.1, read as the reverse complement.
CGATCGGCTGGCACGGCGCCGCGATGACGCTCGGCAACGGCATCGGCAGCTCCCTCTGCGGCATCGCGATCGACGCGGGCGGATTCCCGGCGGGCTTCGCGGCGGCCGCGGCACTCGGGCTCGGACTCGGTGTCGGGCTGTTGCTGCTGGTCAAGGTGGTGCGTCGGGTCGACCGGGAGGAGCTGCCCGCCGGGGCGCGCTGAACTCGCTCGACGCAGGTCTTGCGTTATACGTATACATCTACTTATAGTGATTCCCGAAGGAAGCCGAGGAGCGGGCTCGAGGCGACCGGAAACAGCAGATCGACTCACCGCAGCGGACCGAATCGGGTCCGCTGACGTCGAACTCATGCTTTTTTGCATATCTATTTATGAGACGGGGAATCATGACACCGGATTCGAGCGCACCGACCGACACCGCTTCGGATGTGACCACGATCAATATCGACAAGAACGCATCGGATATGCGCGATGTGCTGCTGAAGGTCGGTCCCGGCGGCCTGCGCAGACAGCGCTTCGTCGGGCGAAAGCTCGGTGAGACAAGGGAATTCACCAAATCGGGAATCGAGGTGATCCGGGTCTACCTGAGCCGCAAGGGCAAATACGTTGTGCATCGGCAGCGGGCCGACTGGATGGACTTCGCGCTGACCAACTGGACCAAGGATCTGAAGAACTGGCGCGAGATCTTCGACGTCGACGACCAGGCCTGGGGCGACTACACGGTGGACATCGTCGACTCGGTCGAGGAACTCGCCGGGCGGATTCCGGCACGCATCTACCGCGAACTCGTCGGCACCGCGACGAGTCCCAAGATCGACGAACTCGACATCTGAGACCGGTCCGCTCGTTCGGACCTCGAAAGGACTTCTCCCACATGTTCGCTCGACTGGGCGCGATCGTTGTGCACAACCCGTGGAAGGTGATCGGTCTCTGGCTGTTCATCGTGATCGCGGTGGTGGCCACAGCGCCGCAACTGAAATCGACCACCGACCAATCCGAATTCCTGCCATCGCATTACGAGTCGATTCAGGCAATGCAATTGCAGCAGAAGGCATTTCCGCAACAGCAGGCGCCCGCGGCGCTGCTCGTCTTCGTCCGCGCGGACGGCGCACCGCTGTCCGAGGCCGATTCGGCGAGCGTGACGGCGATCGCGTCGAAGCTCGACGACCAGAGAATAAAGGACGTCATCGGCATCCAGGCCGTTCCGGCCTCGGAGAATCGGTTGGTGCAGATCGCCGCCGTGCAGATGACGAAGGTGACCAACGCGGGCGATACGACGCAGAGCGATGCGGTCAAGAGACTGCGCGACGCATTGCGCGATCAGATGCAGAGTTCGGATCTGAAGGCGGGCGTCACCGGTCAGGCGGCGCAGATGCTGGACCAGACCGAGTCCGGTGAAAAGGGGATGGCCATTATCGGCATCGCGACAGTGGTGCTGATTCTGGTGTTGCTGCTGATCATCTTCCGCAGTCCGGTGATCGCGCTGCTGCCGATTGTCGTGATCGGCGCGGTCTCCGGCACCGTCGGCGGCCTGATCGCGATGGTGAGCAAGGCCTTCGATCTGAAGGTCGACAGTTCGGTGAATTCCATTCTGCTGGTGGTGCTTTTCGGTGTCGGCACCGACTACATCCTGTTCCTGATGTTCCGGTACCGGGAGCGACTGCGGGCCGGCGAGGATCCGAAGACCGCGATGGTCAGTGCGGTCACCAAGGTCGGCGAGGCGATCACCTCGGCGGCCGGTGCGGTGATCATCGCGTTCATGGCGCTGACCCTGTCCACGCTCGGCATGTTCCGTGCGCTCGGTCCCGCGCTGGCGATCGCCGTCGCGGTGGCGCTGCTGGCCGGTCTCACGCTGGTGCCCGCCGTGGTTTCGCTGTTGGGCACCAAGGTGTTCTGGCCGTCGAAGGCGTGGCAGCAGGAGCCGAAGGGGGCGCGCTTCGGTGCGATCGGCGCGGCGATGGGGCGGCGGCCCGGTGCGTTCGCGGCGGTGTCCGGTGGGCTGCTGGTGGCCCTGGGTGTGCTGGCGTTCGGCTTCCATCCGACGTTCGATCTGAGCTCGGGCTCGACCTCGGATTCCTCCGAATCGACGGTCTACAACAAAGAATTGCTCAAGGGCATGCCCGCCGGGTCGACCCAACCGTCCGAGGTGCTGTTGCATTCTGACAACGGCGCACCGCTCGACGCTGACCAGCTCACCGCCTACCGTGCCGTACTCGCCGCGGTGCCGGGTGTGAGTCAGGTCGGGGCGCCGACGGTATCGAGTGACCGACTGGCCGCCGACTTCCAGGTGACCCTCAATGGTGCGCCCGAATCGGATGCCGCGCTCGATACGGTGCGTGATCCGCTGCGCGATGCCGCGCATTCGGCGGCACCCGCGGGCACTACCGCTGTGGTGGGTGGCATCTCGTCGGTGTACGTCGACTTCCAGGACGCGATGGTGCACGACTACAAGATCGTGTTCCCGGTGGCGGCGATTCTCATCATGATCGTGCTCGCGCTGCTGCTGCGCAGTCTGGTGGCGCCGTGGTACCTGATGGCCTCGGTATTCCTCGGCTTCGCCGCGACGCTCGGTGCGGCGGTACTGGTTTTCCAGCACTTCCAGGGCAACTCCGGACTGATCTTCACTCTGCCGGTGATCATGTACCTGTTCGTGGTGGCACTCGGCACCGACTACAACATTCTGATGGTCGCTCGCTTGCGTGAGGAGGCGCGGGCCGGAAACGAGCCGAAACAGGCTGCTGCCCTCGCGGTTCGGCACACCGGTCCGACCGTCGCCGCGGCCGGTGTAATCCTGGCGGGCACCTTCGCCTCGATGATGTTGGCGGGCAACAATGTGCTGGCACAGATGGGCTTTGCGATCTCGGTGGGCATCGCGATCGCCGCATTCGTCATGGCGATGTTCTTCACCCCGGCGGTGACCGCGCTGATCGGGCACCGTGCCTGGTGGCCCGGGCATGGGGATCGGGATTCGAAGGGTGCGTCCGAGCGGATGTCGGCAGATACGCGCTCGGATCCGTACGCGTACTCGGATACGTTCCACAACTAAAGGCCGAACAGGCAGCGGCAACAGGTCGAACCTCGCAACAGAGATCAATCCAGCCGCTGAGTGAACAGGGCCGTCCGACTCGGGATATCCAAGTCGGACGGCCCTTCTCGTCGTCCTCAATGGTCGTTGCCGCATACTCAGCGACTACCTCGCATACGGCGCAACCTATGTGAGGTAGTCACTCGGTATGCGTGAGCAGGAATCACCGAACGCCGCGCTGCCGACTGTGCTGTTGCGCCGCTGCTGACGTCGCGCTGTCGCCGCTGGTGCAGCGTTGCCGTTGCCGTTGCCGTTGCCGTTGCCGCTGGCCGCTGCGCCGCTGCCACCCGTTCGCTGCTGCTTCTGCTGCGTTGCCGCCGCCGGGCCGTCGCTGCCGCTGCTGTCGTTACTGCCGCTGTCGCTTTCGCGCTGTCACTGCTGTTGCTGCTGCCGCCGAGCCGCTGACGGCCGCAGCTGCGCGGCATTCGTGTGTGTGGGGAGCACCGAATGTCGCCCTGTCGTTCTCGCTGCTGCTGCCGCGCTGCAACCGGCCGCAGCGGCGCGGTATTTCGTGAGTGGGAGGCACCGAATGTCGTCCTGTCGGTGCTGCTGCCGTGCTGTTGTCGGTTGCCGTGGTGAGGTCTGGTTAGCTGCTGATTGCGTAGGGGCGGCGGACTCGGCGGGCGAATTCCAGGACTTGGGCGATGGCGGTGCGGGAGAGGCCGACTTCGGCGCCGATGCTGGTTGGGGTCCAGGATTGGTCGGCGAGCATGAGGATTTCGGCGAGTTGTTCCACGGGGATCACCGAGAGGCCGCGGCCCGCGATTGCGCGGGCGACCGACCACACCTCGATATCGTCGCTCTCGGAGCCGAGGCTCTCGGTCAGCAGGTTCTCGGCCGAAAGTGACTGCACGACTTCGCTGATCACCTCGCTGGTGGTGCGACGAGGTGCGTCCTCCGGAACGAGTTGCCCGACCTCGGCCTCGGATGCTGCGGCCTGATCCTCGTGATCGGCTGCGGAATTGTCGGCGCTCGAACTGCGGTGACCCTCCACTGCTCGTGTGATTCGTTCGTCCGGCGCCGGTGTCGCGGAACCTCGGGTAGCACGCTGGGGTTCGGTGGGTGTGCTTGTGCGTGTGAGGGTTTCGGTGCGAGTGCTGGACTTCGCAGGGCGGGGAGCGTCAGCTGGCGTGCCCGTGCCCCCAGCGGTTGCGGTGCGGGACACCGTGGCGCGATCGGTGTCGGCCTGGGCCCGGTCCCCGGTGTCCGCACTGGTCTGCGCGACGGATTCGACCGTTGCCGTATCGAAGATGCTCAGCTGCGACTGCGCTGCAGGGTGTGCTGCGACCCGCTGCGGTTCCGCTTCTCCGACAACAGAAGTCGCGCTCGCACTGCGATTGGAACGTTCGTCGCGACCGGACGCCCTGGTCGTGGCATCGGGCTCGAGGCCCGCAGCCGCGGAGGCCGTGCGCTCGTCCGGCGTGCTGGCGTCGGCCGCCATTGCAGTCCGGAGGTCGATATCTGTAGCAGGAGCTGCGTCTGCTGTGGCAGGCAAAGCCCCACGATCGGCGGCCGCAGGTGCTGTACGCGCCTCGAAGCCGCTGGTATTGGAAGCCGTGTGCTCGTAGCGAGTGGAAGCAGTAGTCGCGGACGCGGTACGGACGTTGGCGGCAACAGTCGTGTGCTCATCGCTCGCAGTTGCCGCGGTCCGGGGCTCGAGTCCTGCTGCGGCAACAGACGTGTGCTGGTCGCGGCCGCTGGCACTCGGCGTAGCCGTCCGGGGAGCTGAGCCTGTGCTCGCGGAAGTTGTGCGCTCATCGGCGGCGGGCGCCAGCGCGGTCCGGGGATCGAAACCTGTTGTGGCAGTGAGAGACATGCGCTCATCGACAGCGGTCGCCGCGGTCTGGGGATCGAGACCGATTGCGGCAGGAGTCGTGTGCTCATCGTGGGGGCCTGCCGCATTGGATACAACTGTCCAGGGCTCGGAACCTGCGTCGGCGAAAGTCGCGCGCTCATCGGCACCGGTCTGTGCGAATCCGTTCGCGGCAACGGCCGTGTGCTCGTCGCGGGTGCCGGTGGCGCTCGGCGCTGCCGTTTGTGGCGCGAAGTTCGTGTCGGCGAGGGTCGCGCGCTGAGCGGCACCGGTATTGGGGAGGAATCCGTTCGCGGCAACGGCCGTGTGCTTGTCGCGGGTGCTGGTGGCGCTCGGTGCTGCCGTTTGTGGCGCGAAGTCCGGGTCGGCGAAGGGCGCGCGCTCATCGGCACCGGGCCTTGGCGCGTCTCGAGGCTCGAACCCGGCAAAAGTCGTGTCCCGAGCATTCATCGGTGCCGTCGCGGACTTGCCGAGCGCAGTGGCGTGAGCTGCGCGCTCGGCGCTCGCAGCGGTGTCTGGTGTTATGCGCTGATCGAGGTCCGAGGCATGAAATGTGTTCTCGCCGAAGCTGTTCGCGGCGCTCGCCGACGTATGCGCCGGCAATGTTTCGTTGGCGTGGGTATAGGGCCGCGCGGTGTCATGGATCGGATCTGTCGCACGCACCGCGTGACCAGCGCGATCGTCGCTCGGGAGTTGTTGGGTGAGACGGCCGTTCGTCGAGCGGGTGCTCTGTGCGTGATAGACAAGCGTTTCCGTGCAATCGAGGCGCGAGACGGGAACCGCGTCGGGTTGGGCGGCCCGCCTCGCTGCATCGGCGACGTGGGGATCCATATCGACCGGGAAGCGGACACCGGCTTGGTCGAGCAGGGGATCGAAACCCCTGGCGGCGAGCAGTTCTCGACGGTCGGTGGGTTCATCGGCACGGAACGTATCGATGGGTGCGCCACGTTCGGTGGTGACTCGATGGCGGGGCGGCAGGTCGGGTTCGTCCTCGACCATCGGTACACCGTCGATGAGCAGGGCGTATCGCGCGGAAACCCAGGCGTGCAACCAGATCACGACGCCGACCATGACCGGTGCGATCGCGTATTCGGCGGCCTGACCGAAGGATCCGGCGGCCAGGTGCGGGCCCGCGTTGAGCGCGATGGTCGTGCCGAGCAAGGCGGTTTCGAAGAAGACGACCTTGCCGCGGTCGAGTTCGCGGCCCCAGCGGGCGGCCGTCGTCGCGGCCACCATGATGGTGATGATCGGGATCGAGATCATCGCCTCGATCCCATAGCTCAACCAGTACAGGGGATCTGCCATATTCCCGCTGGGCACCAGGTTGTGCTGCACATTCACCCCGGCCCACACCATGCCGAGCACCACGACGGCGATCAATGCACGCGAGGACCATTCGGCCCGCCGGTACAACTGGGCAAGGCGCGCATCCTGATTCGAGACCCGCCGCCGCGCCGCCAGTGCGCGCCGATGCCAGCGGGCGTCCGCGTCATCGGCGCGCTGGATGGCGGACATGGTTCGCCGGTTGCGCTTCTCCGCCGTGAGTTCATCCTGGACAGCCCGTTTCCGCTGCCCCCGCCGCTGCGCCCGAACCCATTGTGCGAGTTCGCGTTCCGCATCGATCTCGTCATCCGATAATGCCTGTACCAGCGCCGCGTCATCCTGCAGCGGCAGCCGCCCCCGCGCGTTCGCAACCCGCTCGGCCAATGCGGCGATCTCGGACCTACCGGTCGACTGTTTGTCGCGCATCGCGAGCCTTCCCAGGAGCAGGTGTCATACCGACGCAGACCTACATGCTCGAACATATGTGTGATCGCACCGAGATTAAACCGGTACCCGCCCGAGGTCAATGCTGCGCACCCCGAAAACTCGAACAAATGCGCGAATCGCAAGGTCCCGGGCTTGCGCTGAATTAGGGTCAGCTGAGGGTGGTGTGCCAGACGATGGCGGCGGCCAATGCGCCCGCGCCGTTTATCGACCAGTGCAGGGCGATGGGCGCCAGGAGGCTGCCGCTGCGGCGGCGCAGCCAGGTGAAGACGACGCCCGCGGCGGCGGTGGCGAGGACGGCGAGCAGGATGCCGATGATCTGACCGGCCGGGCCGCCGCCGATGAAGCCGGTCAGGCCGCGGTTGCTGGTGGTCAGGCCGAGGGAGGAGGCGATATGCCAGAGGCCGAACAGCAGGGAGCCTGCCGCGAAGACACCGCGGACGCCGTAGACGCGGTCGAGCGTGCCGTGCAAAACACCGCGGAAGGCCAGTTCTTCCGGAATCGCGGTCTGCAGCGGGATGACGATCATCGATGCGATGAGCGCGCCGGAAATGGTGGCGTAGCGGTCGGCGAGGAAGAACGGCCGGGTGATCGGCAGCAGCGCCCCGACCGCGACCACCGCGAGCACCAAGCCGACCGCACCGAGCGCCCAGAGCGTGCTGCGTCGCCACTGCCGTGGTGCGAGTCCGAGTTCGGACCAGCCGAGTCCACGTCGCCGCATGAGCCCGAGCAGCACCACGGCGGCGATCGGAACGGTGAGGATGCTCGCCCACGCGGTGGTGAAGTGGGCGATCAGATTCGTGCAGGCCAGGACGATCACCACAACGGCCACGTCGAGATAGGCGTGCAGTTTGTGGCGGGGCGGTGCCGCTGCGCCTACCCACCCCGTCGGCTCCGCCGACTGCCCTTCGTCGAGGTCCTGTTGAAGCATCCGGCCCAGTCTACGGATGCCCGCAACTGGCGCGGCGGCTTCGGCTTCGGGGGGTTGCGTCATCAACATGGTCGTACCTTGTTTCGCGCTACGCTCGGTCGGCGTTAATGCCGACCCCGCCAACCCTGCGGATCCGCCCATGCCTGCAGCGTCCGAGCACTGTCGAACCGGCGTGGTGCGCCGCTGATCGGGTCGGTGAATTCGAGTGATGTGGCCAGCAATTGCAGGGGCCGAGTGAAGTCGTGCACAGATTTGTCGGTGAGCACCGGATAGAAGTCGTCGCCGAGGATCGGAATGCCGAGTCCGTTCATATGTAACCGCAGTTGATGGGTGCGCCCGGTCAGCGGTCGCAGCCGGTAGCGGCCGAGGCCCGCGCGCTGCTCGAGCAATTCGATCCAGGTCTCCGCATTGGGGTCACCCGCCACCTCCTGCGCGGCGAGCACCTGCTTCTCCTTGATGATCCGGCTGCGCACCGTGCGCGGCAGCGTCAGCTCCGGATCGAAGGGGGCGATGGCCTCGTACTCCTTGCGCACCGTGCGCTTGTGGAACATCGTCTGATAGGCCCCGCGTCGGGCCGGATTGATCACGAAGAGCACCAGCCCCGCCGTGACGCGATCGAGCCGGTGCGCCGGAATGAGATCGGGTAGGTCGAGTTCGCGACGTAGCCGGACCAACGCCGTCTGCAGAATGTGCTGGCCGCGCGGAATCGTCGCCAGGAAGTGCGGCTTGTCCACCACGAGCAGATCGTCGTCGCGGTAGACGATCGGGATATCGAACGGAACTTCGGTCTCATCGGGTAGGTCGCGATGGAACCAGACCGCGCCCCCCGGCACATACGGCGCGTCCGGTGCGATCGGACCGGATAGATCGACGATCCCGCCCGCATCCAGCAGCTCATCGATGCGCCCGGCGGGAACACGAGGCAGCCGATCCACCAGATGGTCCCGAATGGTCGCCCAATCGCCCTGCTCCGGTAGGCGGAGCCGGGCCGGATCCAGGCCGTGCCGCTTGGGCAACGGCGGCTGCTGCCTCCTTCTCATCACCGACGACCTTAGTCGGCGACGAATCCCCAGCTCACGGCCGGGTCGGGCTCAGAATCCGCGCAGTCGGTCCGGGATGATGCGCACTGTGACCGAGTAGTCGGCGTGGAACTGTTCCTCGGTCATCGACAGCGAGGCGAGTCCCTCGGCGTATTTCTCGGTGAACGCGGCGACTTCGGCCGGTGTCGCCCCGGTTTCGTCGATTCGCGCGGTGCCGGTGAGAATCACCACGTCGCCGCCGGTCGCGGTGCTGTTGAGATGCAGCGACACCCGAGAATTGCGGGCGATATTGCGCAACTTCGGCTTGTCGGCCTGGCTGAAGATCAGGAATTCACCGTCGCGCCATTGGAACCACACCGGATTCGGCTGTGGTGTTCCGCTGCGGCCGACGGTGGTCAGCCAGATGACATTCTCGCGTTCCAGGCGGGCGGCGACCCTGGCACCGAATGCGGTGCCGGTGTCTACGACGGGCGTGGCGGAGCGATCGGATTCGGTGGTGGTCATGATTCTGCCAACGCCGACAGCGTGCAGTCGATTCCGCGGCGGCGCGGTTGCGCGATTACGACTACGGCTCGGCGCGTTCGTCCAGCACCATTCGCCGGGACTCGACCAGCGTCTGCCGGGCGCGGCGGCGGACCTTGCAGCTATCGACACTGCAATTCAGATGTACCTGCATCGCTCGGTGTGCCTGTCGCTCGGTCAAGGTGCCGGGATCACGGCGGCAATCGCCGATATTCGAAATAATTGTCGTGACAAACATTTTCACATCTCCAACCGCAGTCGCAATCTGTGTAGCTGCATAAGCTAGTAATGCTCGTGCGCGAAAGTTGCTGGGATGGTGTGCCGTTCACACAAGCTTCCCCGGCACGTCGAACATGTGTTGCCAAGTGCGATGAGAGAACCGGTCATTCGGTATCGAGCAGGTGCGGGTTCCCGCGGCAGCCGGTCGGTCGTCGCTCGCCACGCTCGGCTGCGGCGTGGAAGTCGTTGTCGGAGGAAAGATCTCACTGTGCGGGTTGCACATCGAACTCTTCGGCAAGTGTCCTACCCTGTGCGGGATTTCGGCCGGGTGAGCAGCAGCGGCCAGCGTGTGGCTGTGTATCCCCTTGTTGGCGGGTCTTGTGAAGTTGCCCAGATCGGCTGCGTCGTCGTCTGTGTATCGACAGCCGGGATTTCGGTAACACCGGGATGAACTCGGCGCTAACGTGATCCGCGAATCGGCTCCCGACGGGCAGCGGGATCGATGGCACGAGGTAACAACGGGTGTTTCCTCGAATTGCTTGACAGTAGTCCGACGAACCATTCCTGGCGGTTGGTTCGGAAAGTAGATCGCCGCGCGCTATGCGGCGAAGATCATTGTGCGAGGGGATGTTCCAATGCCGACAGGGGTGGCGCCGTCGAGCGCACAAGAGTTCGCTTCCGATAGATACACGAAAGGGCTTGCGGTATTCGAAGAATGGCAACTGCACCGCTACAACCGCGAGAGCTATCTCGGGCATCCGTTGCGCACAGCGCAGCTGGGAATTCGCTATCTGACGCTGCCGCATTATTTCGGCAGAGTGCCGCCGATTCGGCTGTGGTTGCGGCGGTTCGGTGGGCCACGCGTTCTGCCGGATTTCGCCTGCGTCGGCGCGCTGAAGTGCGGCACCACCGACCTGGCCAGCTACCTCATGCAGCATCCGAGCATCCTGGCGCCGCTCACCAAGGAGATCGGGCACGGCTGCCCGCACATGTGGGGCCCGTTCTTCCCGACGGAGCGGCAGAAGGCCGAGGTGATGCGATGTACCGGCCAGGCGCTCGCGGGCCATTTCGACCCACTGCTGCACGATCTTCCGTTGATCGACAACTACAGTGCGGCCCGCCCCGACGCCAAGATCGTGATGATGTTGCGCGACCCGGTGGATCGCGCCTACTCGCACTACAAGTGGGATCTGTTCCTCAGTAACAAGGACGGCCTGCGCGCCGTGCCGTACGGCCACACCTTTGCCGACTACATCGGGTACGCGCTGGAGATGTTCCCCGCGCCGCCGCCACCGACCGCGCTGCCCTCCATGCCGGTGCTCGGCACCGGCGTCTACGTCAATGCGGTGTCCCGCTGGCTCGAAGCGTTCGACAAGGACAACGTCTACATCGTCACCGCCGAGGACTTCTTCGCCGATATCTCGAAGACGGTGTGCGGCATCCACGAATTCCTCGGACTGCCCGCCGTCGAGCCGGTCCGTCATCACGTCTTGAACCGCAATCCGCTCGAATTCCCGGAGCCCGACGAGGGTTCGGTGGCCCTGCTGCGCGAGTTCTATCGCCCGTGGAACGAGAAGTTGTTCGACGTGATCGGGCGCGACTTCGGTTGGAATGACCACTAGATAACTTAGCCTAACCTACCTTCTCGGCCGATCTTGTGTGAAGATGGGTGCCGATTCCGGCGAGAGGCTCCGCGAGGGAGCGAGAGGGGCGAGGCAGATGACGGTGGAGGAGACCGGAAACCGGCCGCCCAAGACGGTGCTGAAGGCGCGAAAGCAGCAGGAAGCCGCGGCGCGCAAGGAAATCCTTGCGCCCGTGCGCCGCACGCTGACGCTTGCGAGCATCATCGTGGCCACTGCCTCGGTCGGCACCGTCGTGCCGTTCGTGCTGATCGTCGCGGCCTGCCGGGAACTGCTCGCCGACCAGGTGGATACCGATCGGGTGTGGCGACTGCTGCTGATCGCGGTGCTGGTGCTCGTCGCGCGCGGACTGCTGCAGGCGGCGGCACTGACCTGGTCGCATCTGGTCGATGTCGGATACCAGCTCACGTTGCGCCGGTTGTTGGCGGCCAAGCTGACCAGAGTGCCGCTCGGCTGGTTCGGTGAACGCTCCTCCGGCGAGGTGAAGAAGTATCTGCAGGACGATGTCGAGGCGTTGCACTATCTGGTCGCGCATGCGCGACTGGAGTTCGTCGGCGCGCTCACCGTGCCGCTGGTCACCCTCGGCTACCTGGTCAGCGTCGACTGGCGACTCACGCTGGCACTGCTGATTCCGCTGATCGCCTACATGGTGCTGTTCAGCCGAATGATGGATCAGGACGGCCGCGATCGCATGGCGGTCTATACCCGCTGGGAGCGCCGCACCCAGGACGCCACCATCGAATTCGTCGACGGCATCCAGGTGGTGCGGGCGTTCGGTCAAGCGGGCAAGGCGCACACCGTGTTCCAGGAGGCGGTGGACGGACAGGCCGACAGCCTCAATCGGTTGAAGATGCCGATCATTCGCATCCAGTCGGCCTCCGACATCGTGGTCACGCCGGTCTTCGTAATGCTGGTCGTCGTGATCGCCGGACTCGCCGCGGTGGGACTGGATTGGGTCGCGCCGCTGGATGTATTGCCGTTCTTGCTCGTCGGCCTCGGGCTCGGCAGTGCGCTGCTCGGTCTCGGATACGGAACTCAGGCGCTGCGGGCCGCCGGTGCGGCCGCGGTGCGCCTCTACGAACTGCAGCAGACACCCGAATTGACTGTGCCCGAGGCGATATCGGCTCCCGATCCGGCGGCCGCGGGTGTGGTGCGGTTCGAGGGCGTGAGTTTCGGATATCGCGCGGATCACCAAGTGTTGCGCGAGATCGATCTCGAGCTGCGGCCGGGCACCATCACCGCGCTGGTCGGGCCGAGCGGGTCGGGTAAGTCGACGCTCGCGAAGCTCCTGCCGCGCTTCTACGACGTCGGGGCCGGGCGAATCACCATCGCGGGCCGCGATATTCGCGACTTCTCGACCGAGGAGCTCTATCGCACAGTCGGATTCGTCTTCCAGGATGTGCGCTTGATCCGCGGCAGCATTCGGGAGAATCTGCGGCTGGCCCGAGCCGACGCCGACGATGCCGCACTGGAACAGGCGGCACGGGCGGCCCAGATTCACGACCGCATCCTGGCGCTGCCGCGCGGCTACGACTCCGAGATCGGCGTCGATGCGACGCTGTCGGGCGGTGAGGCGCAACGACTTTCGATCGCCCGCGCGCTGCTGGCCGATACTCCGGTGCTGGTCCTCGACGAGGCGACCGCCTTCGCGGATCCGGAGTCCGAGGCTGCGGTGCAGGATGCGCTCGCGGTGCTGGTGGCGGGTCGGACCGTGCTCGTCATCGCGCATCGGCTGCACACCATCACCGGCGTCGATCGGATTCTGGTGCTGGAGAAGGGATCCCTGGTCGAACAGGGTGGGCACGCCGGTCTGCGCGAGGCGGGCGGTACCTATCAGCGACTCTGGGAAATCAACGAGGCGGCTCTGGGCGCGCTCGCGCTGGTCGGAAATGTCGAGGTGACACGATGATTCGCAAGGTGCTCGGGTTGATTCCGGCGGAATTCGCCCATCTGACGCAGAAACTGTTGGCGGCCATCATCGCTCAGGCGCTGAGTCAGGCGGCGGCGTATCTGCTGTTGGTGCCGGTGCTGGAGGCGTTGTTCGACAACGAGCTCGGCCGCGCCTGGTTCTGGGCGCTGTGGATGCTGGCCGCGGTCGCCGGGGTCGTCGTCTTCGGATATCTGCAGGCCGTACTCGGTCTGCGCATCGGCGTCGGCATGCAGCGCGGGCTGCAGACCAGGCTCGGCGATCATCTGAATGCGCTGCCGCTCGGCTGGTTCGAGACGCACAGTGCCGGGCCGCTGTCGCGGATCGTGGTCGAGAACGTGCGTGAGATCCAGGGCCTCATCGCGTATCTGCTGACCAAGGTGCTCACCAGCATTGTCGTTCCGCTCGGTGTCGCCGTCGGCATGCTGTTCATCGATTGGCGGATTTCGCTCGCGATGCTGCTCGCCGCGCCGGTGCTGTTCGTGGTCAACGGTCTGGCCAATCGCGCCTACACCCGCTCCGATGCGCGGATGCACGAGACGGCGGCCGAAGCCGATTCGCGGGTGGTCGAATTCGCACAGGCGCAGCCGGTGCTGCGCGCCTTCGGTGCGGTGGGACCGGGCAACCGGGCGCTCGACACTGCCCTGGCGCGGCAGCGTTCGGCAATCACCCGGTTGATGTTCGCTTCTGTGCCCGGTCTGATCGTATTCGCACTGTTCGTGCAGGCCGTGTTCCTGGTGCTGGTCTACATTGCGGTGGGCCGGGTTACCGACGGCGCCGTTTCGGCGGCGGCCGCTATCGCGCTCATCGCGGTGAGCTCCCGGTTCATCGAGCCGCTGAATCAGGCCGCGCAGTTGGGCAATGCGTTGCGATCGGCCGCGGCCGCCGCCGACCGGGTCACTGGATTGCTCGCCGAACCCGTACTGCCCGAGGCGAAGTCGTCGGTGACACCGGGTGCGCCGTCCGTCGTCTTCGATGATGTCTCCTTCGGCTACCGGCCGGGTGAGCCGGTGCTGGCGGAGCTGAGTTTCGAGGTGCCCGCCGGGACCACCACCGCGATCGTCGGGCCGAGCGGCGCGGGCAAGACGACACTGCTGCGGCTCGCGGCGCGTTTCTACGATGTCGATTCGGGTCGGGTCTTGGTCGGCGAGCACGATGTGCGCGAACAGCCGTCGGAGACGCTGTTGGATCAGCTCTCGCTCGTCTTCCAGAACGTCTATCTGTTCAATCAGTCGGTGGCGGACAACATTCGGATCGGCCGCCCCGATGCCACCGACACCGAACTGCGGCGCGCGGCCGAGGCAGCCAGGGTGGACGAAATCGTCGAACGGCTGCCCGACGGCTACGACACCGCCGTCGGCGAGGGCGGTGCGACACTGTCCGGTGGTGAGCGGCAACGGGTTTCGATTGCCCGCGCGCTGCTCAAGAATGCGCCGATCGTGCTACTCGACGAGGCGACCAGTGCGCTGGATCCACACAGCGAGGCGGTCGTGGTGCGCGGGATGCACGAACTCACCAGGGATAAAACGGTAATCGTCGTCGCGCATCGGCTGGCCACCATCGCGCATGCCGATCAGATCCTGTTCCTCGATGGTGGCCGGATCGTCGAACGCGGTACGCACGCCGAACTTTTGGCGCTCGACGGCCGGTATGCCGACTTCTGGAACGAGCGGTCGCGGGCGACCGGTTGGCGGTTGGAGCCCGCACCGGTCTAGGGGACGGGACCGCCGTGGATATTCGGGTGACCGATCGCCGCTGCCCGGATATCCCCGTCCTGGAGGAATGCGACCAGAATATCGTTGGTCGCGCGCTGCGTATCCACCGGTCCGCGCTCACCGCCGATGAATTGGGCGACGGCGAATCGCACCGGCGCGGCGAGGAATAGCGGCACGTCGGTACGGCTGGCGAGATCGGATACGAGTCCGGTGTAGAACGCGCGGGGCGCGCCGTATCCCGGTGAGAACAGGACCACCGGCCAGCGTGCGCGTTCCGCGCTGATCGGCACGTCGGCGTCGGCGTGGGTATCGATGCGGCCGTAGTTGTGCATGATGAAGCCGGGAATCTGTGTCACCCGGCTCGGCAGCCGTTCCTGGCCGTCGAGATAGACCCACTGCCGCCCCGAGGTGTCGTCCGTCGGATACCACGCCTGCACAATGACATTGCGTCGATCGGCGGTGGAATCGGTTGATGTCTCCGGTCGCTGCTCGTCGATCCAGCGAAAGATCGCCGAGCCGATGCGGTATCGGCCGGTCGGCTCGGGCAGGGTCGGGACCGGCGGAATACTCCACGGCAGAATCGCGAGCACAGCGAGCAGGCCGACGGTCACGGGTGCGAGGACGGTGCGAACTCGACGCTTACGCGTCGGCTCGGTGACCTGCGTCCGGCGCGATCGGCTTACGACGAGCACTGTCGCGGCCACGATCGCCAGGTAGCACGGCACCATCTGCCAGTAGAAATCTTCCAGCACGAACTGGATCAGGCAGCCGAATACCAACAGCGGCAGCGCAACCGGCAGCGCATAGGCGACCCGCCTGGGAAATACCGCCGCGGCCATCGTGAAAAGGATGGCGGCGGCGGATACAACTGCGTCGATGACCGACATTGCCCGCTCGCTTCCGTGCCACCGACATCCGGCGGCAATTCGAGCATCAGCATCGCGCATCGGGGTGCACCGATGCGTCGACACAAAGTCGCGATCAGATCATCCCGGAGGATGACCCGCCCCGCTGTCTGCTCGGCGCTGCCGAGGAGAGTCGAAGGTGGCCGGGGCTGTCATTTCCAGTACGCGCGGGATTTGATGGCGGTTTTCGGGAGCTCGTGGGTGGTCTTGAGCGCCTTGACGATCGACCGCGTGGTGTGGCCGTCACACGCGACCCAGGCGAAAGCGTCCTTCGGGCATTCCATTTCATTGGCCTGCTCGCGCAGCAGCCGGCCGTTGTCGATCCGCTGCACCCATTTCACCTGGTGGTGCGGCTTATTGCGGACCGGGAGCCCGGTGTCGGATTCGTATTGCCATTCCAGCCAGACCTGGGCGGGCACGTCGCCGATCGCGTCGAGCAGGGAATTGATGGCGGGCAGCGACGCGGTATCGCCGAAGATGACGAACTCGCTCGGGAGTGGGTCGGGCAGTTGGAAATCCGAGCCGAGCACCGAGACATCGATCTGGTCGCCGACGGCCGCCTTTTGCGCCCACATCGAGGCGGGCCCGTGGTGCACCGCGAATTCGATCGAGAATTTGTTCCCGTCCGGATCGGGATCGACCAGCGTGTAGCCCCGCTGATGCTCGCGCTCACCGTTCGGAATCCACAGCCGCACCCACTGCGTCGGATGCACCGGATGATCGGCGAGCAGTCCACCCGCGTCGAATCCGAGCCGCATGTATTTGTCGCTGATGTACTCGGTCGAGGTCACCGTGAGCCGGTAATCCTCGGCGCGCCACGCCTTCAGCATCAACCCTTCGAAACCTCTGCCCATGCAGCTAAGGTTAGCCTAAACACACTCTGATGTCGTGGGGTGTCCGGTGAAAGTGTTCCGAATGGCCGTGTGGCCCCGAGGCGGTGATCTGCCTCGGGGCCAACTCGCTTGTTTCGCAGGGGGTTACAGGTTGCAGGGCAGCATCGCGACGCTCGCGATGGTGCATTCGGCCTCGCGGGTCAGCTTCCAGGTGCCGTCGATCTGCTTCCAGGACAGGTCGAAGTACCAGGGGTCCCAGCCGTCGATGGCGGTGGTCAGCTGGGCGGTGAGCAGATCGCCGGAGACATTGACCGGGCCGAGGACGTTCCAGCGGAAGCTCGGCGGCGCCGAGGCCATGACGCTGCCGACCTGGTCGACCAGGCTGAGACCGGCCTCGCCCGCCTCGAGTTCGGCCGCGCGCGCGGAGCGCGACGCTCCGGTGTTCAGCACCAGTTGCAGCTTTGCCTTCAGCTCGCCGAGGCCGGGAGCCGCGGTCCGCATCGGCGCGCCGATGGGCGCGGCGGTGGGCGCGGCGGTGGCCGGCGTCACGGCTGCGACGGTGCCGAATGCGCCGATAACGGCGGCCGCGGTGAGCGAGAACGCCGCGGCGGCAAGGCGCGCCACCGGCCTATTTCTGGTGCTGTGCATCGGATCATCCAATCGTTCGTTTGCCGGGGAGGTGCCGGTCCGAGGACTGGCACTAGAGTGCAATATAAGGTAAGCCTATGCAAAGCTGAAGTCGGAAGTTAGGCGACCCTGGCTACCGCACCAGATCGAACGCAGGAGAACCGTGGACACACTATTGGTGGTCGGCGCCGGGCCGAAAGCCCTTGCGGTGGCGGCAAAGGCGCACGTCCTGCGGAAATTGGGGCTCGCGGCCCCGCGCGTGATCGTCGTCGAGGCGCATGCCGTCGGCGGCAACTGGCTGCCGAGCGGTGGTTGGACCGACGGGCAGCACCGGCTCGGTACCAGCCCGGAAAAGGACATCGGATTCCCGTACCACTCGACTTGGGCGCGCGGGCACAACCGGGCCATCGACGAGGCGATGATGGCCTACAGCTGGACCTCCTTTCTGGTCGAGCACGGCACCTACGCCGAATGGATCGACCGCGGCCGGCCGAGCCCGCACCACCACGTCTGGGCTAAATATCTGCAGTGGGTGGCCCGCGCGATAGATCTCGAATTGGTCCTGGGGACAGTGGATTCGGTCGCGGCGGCCGCCGGCGGCTGGCTGGTTTCGGTGACCGACGCCGCCGCTGGCGACCGCTTGCAGGTCGCTCGAAACAACACTGCTGTGAGCACCCAGATCGACACGGACGCGCTGATGATCACCGGTCCTGGCCACAGCGGTCGGGCCTTGGCCGAACACCCCAGGGTGCTCAGCATCGCCGAATTCTGGGACCTGGCGGGCAAACGCGCGCTGCCGGTCTCCTCGCGCGTCGCGGTGATCGGCGGCGGCGAAACAGCGGGTTCGGCGCTGGACGAGCTGGTTCGCCACGACATGCTGACCATCTCGGTGATCACGCCCAAGGCCACCATCTACACCCGCGGCGAAAGCTATTTCGAGAACGCGCTTTTCAGCGATCCGACGAAGTGGAACGCGCTGAGCATGGACGAGCGCCGCGACGTCATCCGGCGCACCGACCGCGGTGTGTTCTCGGTTCGCGTGCAGGAGAGCGTCATCGGCGACAACCGCGTACATCATCTGCAGGGACGGGTCGTGCGGGTCGCCGAACAGGGCGACGGCGTGGCGGTGACGCTGCGCAACGACCGTCGCCCGGATCTGGTGCAGAACTTCGACCTGGTGGTCGACGCGACCGGCGGGCAGCCGCTGTGGTTTCTGGAGCTCTTCGATTCCGATGCCGCCGATCTGCTCGAGCTCGCCGTCGGCGGCCCGCTGACCCAGCCCAGGCTGGAGGCCTCGATCGGCTACGACCTCGCGGTCTCCGGACTGGACGCGAAGCTCTATCTGCCGAATATGGCGGCCATCGCACAGGGGCCCGGCTTCCCGAATCTCAGCTGCCTCGGCGAACTTTCGGATCGGGTCTTGCGTACCGCCCCGGCGCGTCAGGTCGTCGGTGCGCGGCGGGGTGCGGCCGCCCGGCTTGGCTGATTCGGCCCCGGATATTCCCCAGTACATCTACGTGAGGTTTTCATGCGCATCGTCTCGTTCGGCTTCCAGACCTGGGGCCGCAAAACGCTACAGGCACTGATCGATTCGGAGCACCAGGTCGTGCTCGCGGTCACCCATCCGGCCAGTGCGGACTCCTACAAGGGAATCTGGTCGGATTCGGTCGAGGACCTCGCCTGCGAGCACAACATCCCGCTGCATCTGACCGAACGGGCCGATGCCGAAACCATCGACCTGGTGAAGCGGGCCGAGCCGGATGTGATCGTGGTGAACAGTTGGTACACCTGGATGCCCGCCGAGCTCTACAACCTGCCCCCGCACGGCACCCTGAATCTGCACGATTCGCTGCTGCCCGAGTTCACCGGCTTCTCCCCGGTGCTGTGGGCGCTGATCAGCGGTGCGTCCGAGACGGGCCTGACCGTGCATCGAATGGACGAGGGCTTGGATACCGGCGACATCCTGGTGCAGCGCTCATTGCCCATCGGACCCACCGATACCGGCACCGAATTGGTGTTGCGCGGTATGGAACTCATCCCCGGCGCGCTGCAGGAAGCGCTGCACGCCCTGGAATCCGGTACCGCGCAATGGAAGCCGCAGCGCAAATCCGAGCGCACGTACTTCCACAAGCGTTCCGAACGGGACAGCCGCATCGACTGGAACTGGTCCGCCGTCGATCTGGAGCGTTTCGTGCGCGCGCTGTCCGAGCCGTATCCGCGCGCGTTCACCTACTACCGCGATGAGCGGATCGAGGTGCTCGAGGCGGCGGTCTCGGAGGCGCGCTACGGCGGCACGCCCGGTCGGGTGATCGTGCAGGAGGGCGGCGGCGCGGTGGTGTGTGGTCCGGAGGCGCATCGCGGGCGCAACCGTGGCTTGGTGCTCACCCGGATTCGCACCGCGGACGGTACCGAACATTCGGCCGCGGAATTCTTCACGCGCGGTGGCTATCTCACTGATCGATGAGGCGGCGGCACAGGGGGGTCGGCCCGAATCAGTAGACTTGTTAGGGTAGGCTACGCTAATATCGGGCGACCGTTCAGAAGAATCGACCGTTCAGAAGAAACCAGATCAGTGCAGCGAGCCGGGGGTTGTTGTACGCCGCCGATCGAATGACGCTGCCTGGCGCGACCGTTGCGCCGGGACGTCCGGCGGAAGCGCAGGAGTCAAGAAATGCCAGCAAATCTCGGATGGATCCGGCAATTCCATAAGCCCCGCTCCACCGCTAGCGACTGCTCACAGGTCGCTCGAAACGGCACAGCGCGCCCGCCATTGTTGATCTGCCCGCACGCGGGCAGCGGCGCGTCCACCTATCGCGCGTTCTCGAAGGTGCTCAGCGAGCACTTCGATGTGCTGATCTTCCAGTACCCGGGTCGTCAGGACCGGGCCCGCGAGGCGGCACTCGCCACGCTGCCCGATCTGGCCGCCGGTGCGTTCGCGGAATTCCGGACTTCCGCACACAATCGCGGTCTGCCGCTGACGGTCTTCGGCCACAGCATGGGCGCGATGGTGGCCTTCGAACTGGTGCGCAATGCCGAGGCGGCCGGACTCGAGGTGCGACTGCTCGCCCCGTCCGCCGCGGTTTCGCCGGGCCGGGCTATCGACTTGCCGCCGCATCCGACCGAGGACGAGCAGATCCTCGACCACCTCGGCGCCCTGGAGGGCACCGGCGCCGATGTACTCGGCAGCCGCGAGCTCATGCGGATGGCGCTGCCGGTGGTGAAGGCCGACTACCGCGCCTTCGATGCCTATACCTGTCCGGTGGATGTCCAGGTGCAGGCCAAGATTCATGTGCTCGGCGGTGCCGAGGACACTTTCATCACGCCGCGTGAGCTGTATGGCTGGTCCGATCACAGCGCACAGGAAATCGACGTCACCATCTTCGACGGCGGGCATTTCTACCTGAACGACAATGCCGTCGGTATCGCGGAGTTGCTCGCGCCCGAACTGGATCGCGTCGGATGAGTAGCGAAATGGATCCGATCGTCATCTCCGGTATGGCCGTCGAGGCGCCGGGCGGTATCGAAACGCTGCCCGACTTCTGGTCGGCGCTGGCCGAAGCGCGCGAACTCATCGGACCGTTCCCGCGCAATCGGGAATGGCCGATCGAGGAGTTGCTCGCGCTGCACCGCGCCGAAGGCTGGAGCCGGGTCGCCGATGCCGGTGGGTTCCTGTCGGAGGCAACCGAATTCGATCCGATGTTCTTCGGCATCACCCCGCGTGAGGCCATTTCGATGGATCCGCAGCAGCGGGTCGCGCTGCGGGTGGCTTGGCGGGCGCTGGAGAATGCGGGCATCAATCCGGGCGCGCTGGACGGCGCTGACGTCGGTTGTTTCATGGGTGCGTCCATCAATGAATACGGGCCGCAGTCCGGTGTGGTCACCGAGTACTCCGGATACCGCGCCACCGGGACCGCTCTCGGCGCGGTCGCGGGTCGGATTTCGCACAGCCTCGGACTGATCGGGCCGTCGCTGACCACCGACACCGCGTGCGCATCGTCGCTGACCGCATTGCACCTGGCTGCCAATGCCGTGCGTGCCGGTGAATGTGACTGGGCGCTGGCCGGTGGCGTCTGTGTCATGGGCTCGCCCGCGGCGTTTTTCGAGTTCTCCAAGAACAAGGCACTCGCCGTCGACGGCCACTGTCGCTCCTATGCCGCCGATGCGACCGGCACGCTGTGGGGTGAGGGCGCCGGTGTGGTCGTCGTGGAACGCGAATCGCGCGCACGGGAACTCGGCCATCGGATCTACGGCCGCGTGCTCGCCACCCGGGTCAATCACAACGGCAAGGGCGCACCGCTCGCGGTACCCAGCGCGACGGCACAGCAGCGACTGATCGAGAAGACCTTGGCGGCGGCCGGAATCCAACCGGACGACATCGGCCTGATCGAGGGGCACGGCACCGCAACGCCGGTCGGCGACCCGCTCGAGCTCACCGCCCTCGCACAGTCCTATGGCGGTGTCGACCGCGGCAACAATGGTCCGCGACTCGGCTCGGTGAAGTCGAACATGGGTCACGCGCAGGCCGCCTCGGGGGTGCTCGGCCTGATCAAGCTGCTGCTGAGCGGCTCGAACGGTCAGATCGCGCCGAGCCTCTACGCGGACAACCCGACCACCGAGGTGGATTGGGACGCCACCAGCTTGCGGCTGGCCACGAAACTCGAACCCTGGGACCCGATCGACGGCGTCCGCTGTGGCGCCGTCTCCTCGTTCGGCGTCGCAGGCACCAACGCGCACGCGATCTTGGCCATGCCCGTGCTGGAGGATACCGATGCCTGACTACCGACTACCGGACGGCACCGTCCCCGTACTGCTTTCCTCCGATACGGCCGACGGACTGCGCGGCGAGGCGGCTGCCATCCTGGGATATCTGGAGCGGCATCCCGGAGTGTCCCCGGATCGCGTGGCGGACATGCTGTTTCGCACCAGGGTCGCGCGCCGACGGCGGGCGCTGGTGATGGTCACCGATCGCGTGCAACTACTCGACGCGCTGCGGGCGATCGCCGAAGACGCCTCCCATGCGGCGGTGGTATCGACCGACGCAGCCGCGACCGCCCGCCGGATCGGGCTGGTTTTTCCCGGTCAGGGCAGCCAGCGGCCGGGTATGGGCGCGCTGTACTACGAGGTTTCCGCGGCCTACCGAGCCGAGATCGACGCGTGCGCCGAGATCCACGAGGAGCGTTTCGGCCACGTCAGCCCGCTGCACTATCTGCTCGGGCACGAGGGCGAATACGCCGACGCGGTCTGGGAGGTGCAGCCCGCCTTGATGTTTCATATGGCGGGTCTGGCCGCTATGTGGCGTGCCGTCGGTGTGCTGCCCGCCGCCACCATCGGGCACAGCCAGGGCGAGCTGGCGGCCGGTGCGGTCTCCGGTGTGATGACCCGGCGCGATGCGGTACTCGCGGTGACCCATCGCGCCCGGCTGGTCGAGCGGATCTCGCCGCGCGGCTATTCGATGGCCGTGCTCGGGATGGACCGCGATGACTGCGAGGCGCTGCTGGCCAGGCACTCCGGGTGGGCTGAGCTGTCGGTGGTCAATTCGCCACATATTCTGGCCATCTCGGGGGATCGGGACACCATTGTCGACATGGTCGCGACCGCGACCGCGCAGGGCCAGTTCGCCCGCGAGATTCGGGTCGCCTACCCGGCGCACACCTCGATCGTGGCCGAATTGCGGGCGGAGTTCGAGGAATTCCTCGGCACCGAGATGAGCGGGCCGAATTTCACCGATACCGATATTCCTTGCTACGGAGCCACACTCGGCGCGGCGATCACTCCGGATCTGCAGCACGACGAGTACTGGTACTGGAATCTACGCAACCGGGTTCGCTTCGATCGCGCCATCGTGGCGGCCGCAACCGGCGGCGTCGACACCTTCATCGAGGTCTCCGAACATCCGATGCTGCAACTGGCGGTGCAGGAGAATCTGATGTTGGTGCCGCGTGACCCGGGGCTGCCGCCACGCGATTTCCAGGTGCTCGGCACGTCGCTGCGCACCGCGACGGCGCTGACGGAGTTCACGCGCAACCTGGCCGCGGTCGCGGTCCACGACCTGAATTATTCATGGGATTCGCTGCGCAGCGAATCCGGCGCCGGCACTGTCCAATTGCCGCTTCGTGACTTCCCGAATACCGTGCTCAACCCGCAACGGCTCTGGGCCGCATACCGATCCGCGACGCCGATCGCGCCGCCGGAACCGGTGAGCGCGGAAGCGGTGGGTGGGGGCGAGTACCCGACGCGACTGACCGAGAGCTGGGTGCGGCTGGAGCGACGTGCGCTCGACGCGCCGCGCACACTGCTGATAGTCGACCCCTCCGGGCGATGCGGCGAACTGGCGGCCGCGCTGACCACCGCGGCGTACAACCACGGCGGCAATGCCACGGTTTTCGATCCAGTTCGCCCCGAGCGTGCCCTCGACCACGATGCCGTTGTCATACTGCTGCCGGAACTTCCGGATATGGACGGGCCTACCGCCCTTCGTGAGGTGGCCGAGTTCTATGAGTCGCGGTGGCTACCCGCCATCGACTCGACCGTCACCGACTGCTGGCTGCTGACCATCGGCGGTGAATCCGTGGTGGCCGAGGGTGCCGTGCCGCACCTGTTCCACGGCGCGATTTCGGCCGGATTCCGCTGCATCGGTATGGAACACATCGGCACCGCGTTCCGGCATCTGGATCTCGGCGTCGGCGAGAGCGACGCCGCGCAGGCCGCCGCGATTGTGCGGGCCCTGCATACCAAGGATGAACCGCAACTCGCGCTGCGTACGGGTGATCTGTACGCCAAGCGGCTCGAAGTCGACCAGGAGTCTTCGGGTGCCGCCGCATCCGAGGAACTCGACCACATCGTGATCGTCGGCGGCACCGGCACACTGGGGTTGAAGTTCGGCGCGCACTTCGCCGAGCGTGGCGCTCGACGTATCACGCTGCTGAGCCGTTCCGGGGAGACCGACGCCATCGCGGCTAGGTTGCGTTCGATCCGGGAGAGCGGTGATGGCGAGGTCGTGGTCGTCGCGTGCGATGTCAGCGACCAGGCCGCGGTGCGCGGATTCGCCGATGCGCATGCCGATCGGCCGGTGAGCATGCTGGTGCATGCGGCGGTGAACTACGTCGGTGCCGACCTCGGCGATATCACTGCCGAAAAGGTCTGGGAGATGGGCGGTTCCAAGATTGTCGGCACCGATCTGTTGCTGCGCGCACTGCCGATGAGCGAGGACTGTCGCATCATCATCTGTTCTTCGGCGGCCGCGACGTTCGGCGGCCGCGGACAGATCCTCTACGCCACCGTCAACCGCATGCTCGATGTGCTCGCACAGCGCCTGCGCGCCGGGGGCGCGAATGCCGTTGCGGTGCAGTGGGGCATCTGGGATCTGGCGGGGCCGCTGCATGCGGTCGGTCTGGACCGGGTCACCGCGGCCGGAGTGGTCCCGATGGATCCTGCTGCCGCTCTCGTAGTCGGGATGTCCGACTATGCCGAAATCGGCAGACCCGGCAACCGGCTGGTCGCCGCGGCCGATTGGTTCCAGGTGCATGCCCTCATCTCCGCGCTCGGGTTCGGGCCGTTGCTTACGAATGTTCTCGCACAGGTGCAGCGCCCGGCTCCCGCTGTCGAGCCGGCGCAGGCACCGGTGATTGCGGTAGAGCCCGCACCACGGCCCGCCGGTTCACTGTCCGACCAGGTCCGCATCGAACTGGGCAAGGTGATGGGCGCCGACGGGCTCGACGCCATCGACAGCTCGGTGCCGCTGGTGGCGCTCGGCCTGGATTCGCTGCAGGCGTTGGACTTCCGCAAGCGGGTGCAGGCGGAACTGAACCGCGATCTTCCGGTGGCGGCCATTCTGGGCGGCGCGTCGTTGGACGACGTCGTGCGCCTGATGGCCGACAGCAACGTCTAGGCGAGGGATTGACGATGTCGAACAATGAGCCGGCGAGCGTGCTGGACCGCCGCAAGGCGCTGCTGCGTCAGCGTTTGGCCGAAAGTGGTCTGACCGCACCGACTTCCGAGAATGCGCCGATTCGCAGATCGAAACCCGGTGAGCGTCATCCGCTTTCGGCGGGGCAGCGGCGCATGTGGTTTCTGCAGACCCGCGATCCGCAGGACACGACCCTCAATATTTGTGTGGCCTACCGGCTGACGGGTGCGCTCGACCAGGCGCAGCTGCGCGATGCGGTCGGGGCCGTCGTGAACGGCCACGACATACTGCGAACCACCTATGGGCTCGACGAGAACGGCGAGCCGTACCAGATCGTCCGTGCCGATCTCGAACTGTCTTGGCAGGCACACGATCTGACCGATCTGCCGGAATCCGGCCGGTCGCGCAGGCTGGAAGTGCTGGCGCGCCGGGAATTCGGCCGACCGTTCGATCTCGCGACCGAGCCGCCGCTGCGCGTCAGCCTTGTGCGCACCGGCGCCGACGAATTCGCCCTGCTACTGGTCGCACATCACATCAGCTGGGACGACGACTCCTGGGCGGTCTTCTTCACCGAGCTCAATGCCGCCTACCGCGCCGAGTCCGCCCAGACCGGCCGTGCGCAATTCGTCGACGTCGCGGTCATCGGCGACATCGCCGCCGACAACGACAGCGCCGATATCGACTACTGGCGCGCCACCCTGCGCCCACTGCCGGAATCCCTGGAACTCCCTGGTCCGGCCACGGTCGCCACGGTCGCGGCCAAGCAGTCCAATCGGTGCACATTGCCGTTGCCCGCGGAGCTCGTCGGCCGGGTCGAGGCCTTCGCGCGTGCGCACGCCGCCACCCCGTTCATGGTGTGGCTGGCCGCCTATGACGCGGTGATCCATCGCTACACCGCGGCAACGGATTTCCTGGTATCGGTCCCGGTAACCGTGCGTGATGCCGCCGCCGAATCATTGATCGGCTACTTCGGAAATACGCTGCTGCTGCGTGCCACCATCGGCCCCGAGGACACCTTCGCTCGCTTCACCGAAACCATTCGCGACACCTGTGTCGGTGCCTTCGCACATCACAATGTCGGCATCGATCGCGTCGTGCGCGAGGCGAATCCGGATCGCGTCGGCGGCCGAGACGGGTTGGAGCAGCTGGTCCGACTCGGCTTCGGGGTCCGCAGGAGCGCACAGGGCTTCGATCTCGCGGGTGTCGAGGCGAAGCTGTTGGATCTCGGTAGCGCGGTGGCGCAGGTTCCGCTGGGACTGACCGTTGTCACCGAAGCCGATGGCGCCTATCTGGAGGCCGAGTACCGGATCGCTGATCTGGACCGTGCCCTGGTGGAACAGCTGCTCGGCCACTATGTGCAGCTGCTGGACAGCGCGCTCGCGAATCCCGACCGCAGGCTCGGTGATATCGATATGCTCGGCACGGCGGATCGGGCCGCGATTCTCGAACTGTCACACGGCCCGATTGTCGAGGCCGAACCGACCACCATGGTCGCGCTCTTCGAAAACCAGGTCGCCGCAACGCCCGACGCGCTCGCCATCGTCGCCCCCGCCGACCGCGACATCGAACTCAGCTATGTCGAATTGAATCGTCGCGCCAATCGTCTGGCGCACTGGCTGATCGGGCGTGGACTGGGCACCGAGGACATCGTCGGGTTGCGGCTGTCGAATTCGGTGGAGTTCGTCGTCGCGGTGCTGGGTGTGCTCAAATCCGGTGCGGCCTACTTGCCCATCGATCCGGCCTACCCGGACGATCGCATCGACTACCTGGTCGAGGATGCCGCGCCCCGAATGGTGCTCGGGCGAGCCGAACTGGACGCCGCCGAGTCCGCGGCCATCGAACTTGCGGAGATCGATCCTGTCGACACGGACCGGGTGCGGCCGCTGCTGCCCGGCCATCTGGCGTATGTCATCTACACCTCCGGTTCCACCGGAAAGCCCAAGGGCGTGCCGGTGTCCCATGCCGCGATCGCCGAACATCTCGCGGGCTTCGTCGCGGAATGGAGTATGACCGCCGAAGACCGGCTGCTGCAGTCCTCCTCGGTGAGCTTCGATGCCTCCCTGCTCGATATCTTCGTGACGCTGACCCTTGGCGCCCGGCTGGTCATCCCGAAGCCGGATGCCTTCCGCGATATTCCGTATGTCGCCGAGTTGATCACCCGCTGCGGGGTCACCGTGCTGCATATGGTGCCGTCGATGTTGAGCACCTTCCTGCTGCTGCCGGAGGTGAGCCAATGGCGTGCGCTGCGGCATGTTCCGGTGGGCGGTGAGGCGCTGCCCGGTGAGGTTGCCGACAAGTTCGCCGGCGTCTTCGATGCCGAACTGCGCAATCACTACGGTCCGACCGAGGCCGTGGTGTGTGCGACGCATATGAATGTGGAGGGTCCGCAGGGCACGCGGATCGTGCCGATCGGTGTGCCGAATCAGAACGTCACGGTGTATCTGCTCGACGAGGCGCTGCAGTTGGTGCCATCGGGTGTGGTCGGTGAGATCTATTTGGGTGGAGCGCAATTGGCGCGCGGCTACCTGAATCGACGCGGGCTCACGGCAGAGCGGTTCGTCGCCGATCCGTTCGAGCCGGGCGCTCGGCTGTATCGGACCGGCGATCTCGCGCGACGCAACGCCGTTGGTGAGATCGAATTCGTCGGCCGGGCCGATGAGCAGGTCAAGGTGCGTGGGTTCCGGATCGAACTCGGCGAGGTCGAGGCGGCCATCGCGTCGTATCCCGGTGTCGGCCACTGCGTCGTCATCGCGGTCGAGGATGCCGCCGTCGGTGCGATGCTGGCCGCGTATGTGGTCGCGGCCAATGGTCTTTCGGAGTCGACGCTCGATATCGACGAGGTGCGCGGGCACGCCGCGGCGACGTTGCCGGAGTACATGGTGCCCAGTGCCTTCGCGGTGATCGACGAGATCCCGTTGACCGTGCACGGCAAACTCGACCGCCGTGCGCTGCCGGATCCGGAACGCGCCACCACACGCCGCTACCGGGAGCCGAGCACCGCCACCGAAATCCGGCTCGCCGGCCTGTTCGCTCAGATCTTCGGCCGCGAGCAGATCGGCGCGGACGATTCCTTCTTCGAACTAGGCGGGCATTCGCTGCTGGCCACCCGCCTGGTCGTGCGGATTCGCACCGAATTCGGCATCGAGATCGATGTGCGGGCACCGTTCGACACCCCGACCGTCGCGGGACTTGCCGCGCTCATCGAGGCCACACCGGCACAGGCATGCGCCGCCGTGCCCGCTTTGCTTAAACGGGAACGGCCCGAGCATATTCCGCTGTCCTATTCGCAGCTCGCATTGTGGTTCCAGCGCAAGCTGGAGGGGCCGAGCGCGATCGGCAATATTCCATTCGCGGTGCGGGTGGACGGTCCGCTGGAACTCGATGCGCTGACTGCCGCGCTCGGCGATGTCGTTGCCCGGCACGAGGTGCTGCGCACCGTCTTCCCCGAGAACGGCGGTGTGCCCTATCAATTGGTGCTGCCCGCCGGGCCGATCGATGTGCCGGTAACGGAGCTGGACGATCCTGAGCAGCTGCGTGCGGAACTCGCCGCGGCCGGTGGGCATTGCTTCGCCGTTGATACCGAACTGCTGATCCGACCGCGAATCTTCGTGCTGGACAACAAGGCCCACGTACTTTCGCTGCTCGTACATCATCTGGTGGCGGATCACTGGTCGTTCCGGACGATTCTGGACGACCTCGCCACCGCCTACCGTGCACGCATCGCAGGCGCTGATCCGGACTGGACGCCCCTGGACGTGCAGTACGCCGACTATGCGCTGTGGCAGCGCGAGGTGGTCGAGACGCTCGGCACGCAGCTGGATTACTGGCGCGACACACTCACCGGTCTGCCGGACGAGATCAATGTCGCCCCGGATCGGCCGCGTCCCGCCATTCTCGGCAAGAACGGACACGTGGTGCCGTTCGTGGTGCCCGCCGCGTTGCGCGGCAAACTGAAGGGCCTCGCCGAGGCGAGCGGGGGCAGTGAATTCATGCTCTACCAGGCCGCGGTCGCGACTCTGCTGCACAAACTGGGTGCGGGTGTGGATATTCCGCTCGGCACGCCGATCGCGGGCCGGGTCGATCCGGCCGCCGCCGAGTTGGTCGGACTGCTCGCCAATATGGTGGTGCTGCGCAATGACCTGTCCGGCGATCCGACGCTGCGGACCGTGCTGGAGCGCTCCCGCGATACCGCACTCGGCGCGTACAGCAATCAGGACATCCCGATAGAACGCGTGGTCGACTCGCTGAATCCGGCACGGTCCCGGTCCAGGAACCCGCTGTTCCAGGCCATGATGCACTTCCGCGAGGAGAACTGGGACGGTGCCGGTCAGGGTTTGGACGCGCACACCACGCTGACGGTATTGCCATTGGATTTCGACACCTCGCTGCTGGACCTCAGCATCAATTTCTTCGCGGGCTCCGACGGCGGCTTCGATGCCGGCGTCATCGTCAATACCGATCTGTACGAGCCCGCGACCGGAGAGTTGTTCGCGCAGCGCATGCTTCGCGTACTGACGGCCTTCGCCGAAGCACCCGACAGCACGGTCGGTGAACTCGACATCATGCCCGCCGCCGAGCGGCAGCGGGTCCTCGGTGAATGGGCCACCGGTGTGGAGCTCTCCTGGACGCCGGGCATTGCCGAGTTGATCCGGCGCGGTCGCGGGGTGCCGACCGATCGGGTCGCCCTGCGGTGCGGTACCGAAACGCTCACCTATGGTGAGCTGTTCGAACAGCTCGATGGCGGGGGACCGGCGCAAGTGCCCGATGGTGCTTCGGTGGCCGGGGTGGTGCGCAGGCTAGCCGCACTGGATGCGGTAGCGAATACCGGCGGGACCATTGCGGTTTCGCACGTTGTGCTCGACCGGGAGGCGCTGGCGGCCGCGGTGGCCGATCGACGCGCCATTGCCGCCGATCGCCGCGGCGAATCGCTGGACCGGGCAACGGGTTCGGCGGATGTGCGACTCGTCGCCGCGCCCTGGACGGGATCGGAGATCGAAGTCGAGTTGCTGGCCGCGCTCGCCGATGGGGCGACGCTGATCCTCACCACCGAAGGTGAAGATCCGGTCGCGCTGGTCGAGCTGATCGGCGCGCACTCGGTCACCCATGTGGTCGCCGAGCCCGTCACGCTGTCGCGGTTCGTGCAGACCGGCGTATCCATGCTGCCGTCGGTGCGCAGCTGGGAGGTCGTCGGAACCGATTGGCCCGCGGCGCTTCCCGATCTGCTGCCCGCGCTCGCGGCCGGTTCGATCGCCACCTTCGACTTCCGGATTCCGGAGTACGCGGGTGCGGTGGCACGCGGTGCGGTCGATGGCAGCGGACGTGCGCGACCCATTCCAGGGGCTCGGCTGTTGGTGCTGGATGAAGCCCTGCGACCGGTCGCGCCCGGCGTCGACGGCGATGTGTACGTCGGTGGTGTCGGGCTTGCTCAGGGGTACGTCGAGGATTCGGCAGACGCGTTCATCGACGACCCGCACCTGCCGGGAGCCCGGTTGTTCCGCACGGCGCAGCGGGCGCGCTGGGATACCGCGGGGCGGCTCGCCTTCCGGACCGATAGCGCCGGTGAAACCAGCACGGGCACAGCATCTTCCGATGTGGCGCACACCGAGACCGAACAGCAGCTCATTGCGATCCTCGAGGAACTGCTCGAGATCGCGGATGTCACCGCCGACGACGGCTTCTTCGCACTCGGCGGCGACAGCGTGATCTCCATCCAGTGGTCGGCCCGTGCCAATGAGCTCGGTCTCCCGCTGTCTCCGCAGCTGGTATTCGAGCACCTCACCATCGGCGAACTCGCGGCCGCAGTAGACGAAGCGGTAGCCGCCGGGGAGACCACGACCATCGGCGACACCTTCGGTAGCGGTGGCGTGCGGGCTGAGCCCGAGGAGCCGACCGACAACCACCAGCACGCCGCGATGAGCGTGTCCGGCCTCGGCTCGGACGCGCTGGCCGCATTGGGTGCGGCATGGAAGCAGTCGCGATGAGGGGCGACTTCTTCCGAGCGGCGGACCCGACGAAGGGCGATGCGATGTCCGTGGGCCGAAAGGCGTTGCGATGAGTGTGGACCGGAGCGTCCCGGCCGAAATCGAGGATGTGCTCGCGCTCAGCCCACTGCAGGAGGGACTGTTCTCGTTGGCGCGGCTGGCCGCCGACGGGGTCGACCTGTACACGATGCAGTTCGTCATCGATATCGGCGGTCCGATCGACGTGCCGATGCTGCGTCGCAGCGCCGAGACGATCCTGGAGCGGCACGCCAATCTGCGGGCCGCGTTCTGGGATAAGGATCTACCCAAGCCGGTGCAGATCGTGCCGACCTGGGTGGATCTGCCCTGGTTCGAAACCTCCGCGCTACCCGCGGAATTCGATGCCATCGCCGAGGCGGACCGGCAGCAGCGCTTCGATCTCTCTCGCGGTCCGGCCCTGCGGATCACCCTGGTCACGCTGCCCGACGAGCGGCGCCGGGGGATGGCAGCCGACGGAGCTTGCGGAGTCGGTGGGGTGGGTGAACACAGGGGGATGGCAGCCGACGGAGCTTGCGGAGTCGGTGGGGTGGGTGAACACAGGGGGATGGCAGCCGACGGAGTCGGCGGGGTGGGTGAGCACAGCGGGATGGCAGCCGACGGAGTCGGTGGGGTGGGTAGGCGCAGAATGATCGTGACCGCGCATCACATCCTGATGGACGGCTGGGCGGTCGCGGTGTTCTTCCGCGAGCTGATCGCGGTGTACGACGCCGGGGGACAGGCGGATTCGCTGCCACCGGCCCGGCCGTACCGCGATTACATCGGCTGGCTCGCCGCGCAGGACACCGCCGCCATCACCCGCAGCTGGACCGAATACCTCGCGCCGCTGAGCGGTCCGCTCATGCTGGCCGCCGGTACGGCGACCGAAGTCGGCGCGGCGATTCCGCGCCGTAGCCGATTCAGCTTGGACAATGCCGAAACCGCGCGGCTGGTGCAATGGGCACGCGCGAACGGCCTGACCGTCAATACCGTTGTGCAGTATGCCTTGGCCGTCGTCCTCGGCAGGCTGACCGGTCGACGCGACGTCGTCTTCGGCACCACCATTTCCGGCCGTCCGGATGCGCTGTCCGGCGTCGAGACGATGATCGGGCTGTTCATCAATACCGTGCCCGCGCGCGTCATCATCGACCGGACCAGCACCGTCGCCCAGCAATGTGCACAGCTGCAGCGCGAATCGGCGGCTATGCGGGATGCGGGATATGTGAGCCTGTCGACCATTCAGCGCGTGGCGGGGCACGGTGCGCTGTTCGACGTGCTGTTCGTCTTCGAGAACGCACCCATCGGCGCGGCCACCGATCCGATCGTCACCGCGAGCGGCACCCGATTCCTGCCGGTGGCCATGGAAAGTCTGGTGCACTACCCGCTTTCGGTGGTGTCTCATCTGAACGACGGCACGCTCGTCGTCATGCTCGAGGCGATTGCCGAAGCCCTGCCGCACTTCCCGGTCGGCGATATCGGCCGGCGGATCCTGTCGGTGCTGCGTCAGCTGCCCGATCGTGGCGATTCGAGCCCCGATGCACTGGACGTGCTGCTGGCCGACGAAAAAGTCATCGTTGCAGAGCAGGACGTCTGCGCGAATGGCACGGCTTACGAGCTCTTCCTGAACCAGGTCGCCCGCACCCCGGATGCGATCGCGCTGAGCACCGGTTCGGATCGCTACACCTACCGTGAATTGCGTGCAGCTGCTGGGCAACTGGCGAATGAGCTGACGACCAATGGTGTCGGCCCGGAAACCGTTGTCGCCCTTGCATTACCGCGATCGGCTCGATCCATCATCTCGATCCTCGCCGTACTGGAAGCCGGCGGAGCCTATGTGCCGGTCGACATCTCGGTTCCCGCTGCCCGCATCGAATCCATACTGCGCCAAGCGGATCCGAAACTCATTGTGACAATTGGGGAGTCCGCAAACCTGCTCGGCGAGATCACACGCCCGGTCCTGCTACTCGATGATCCCGCCGTCGCGGAGCGAATCGCCAACCACCCCGTCTCGCCCTACCGCCCGGTCGCCCCGCAAACAACCGCCTACCTCATCTTCACCTCCGGCTCGACCGGCGAACCCAAGGGCGTGATCGGCACCCACGCCGCTCTGACCAGCTATTTCACCGACCACCGCGACCGCGTCTACCGCCCGGCGGTGGCCCGGCTCGGGCGCCGACTGCGCATCGCACACGCCTGGTCGCTGAGCTTCGACGCCTCCTGGCAGCCGATGATCGGCCTATTCGACGGTCACACCGTCCACCTGTTCGACGAGACCGAAATGCGCGATGCGCAGGGCCTCGTCGACGGCATCGTCAGGCACCAGATCGACATGATCGACACCTCGCCGTCGATGTTCACCCAGCTCTCGGCCGCCGGTCTGGTGGACGGTGAGCGACTGACCGTGCTCGCCCTCGGCGGCGAGGCCATCGGTGCGCCCATGTGGGAGCGGCTGCGCGCGCTGCCGGGTACCGCGGTTTACAACTGCTACGGCCCCACCGAGACCACGGTCGAGGCGGTGGTCGCGACGGTGAATACCGGTCGCGGCGAGCCGGGCAATGCCCAGCCCACCATCGGCGGACCGGTGGATCGCATGTCCGCTTACGTCTTCGATGCCATGCTGCGGCCGGTGCCGCGCGGTGTCGTCGGTGAGCTGTATTTGTCCGGCGCTCAGGTGGCCCGCGGCTATATCGGTAAGGCCGCCATCACCGCGGATCGCTTTATCGCCGACCCCTTCCGACCCGGCGCTCGCATGTATCGCACCGGTGATCTGGTGCGGCAGTTGCCGAATGGCGACCTCGCCTATCTCGGCCGAGCCGACGACCAGGTCAAGATTCGCGGCTACCGAATCGAAATCGGTGATATCGAAACGGCTTTGCTGCGGCTGCCGCAGGTTCGTGCGGGCGCTGTGTTGGTCGTGCAGCGGCCGAGCGGCCCGAGTCTTGTCGCCTTCGCGGTCAGTACTGATTCGGCCACCTTGCGTGCCCGGCTCGCGGAGCGCCTGCCTGCGTATATGGTTCCGGCGCGGGTCATTGCGCTACCCGAGCTGCCGGTCACCCCCAACGGAAAGCTCGACGTCCGAGTTCTGAACGCGCTGGCGCTGGAGGCCCTACCGGGCTGCGCCCAGCGCACCCTGCCGAGCACCGATACCGAGCGGACCTTGTGTCGCGCGCTCGCCGAGACGCTTGGCGGTACGCCCGGCATCGATGACGACTTCATCGAACTCGGCATGGACAGCATTGTCGCCATCTCCCTGGTGAACGCGGTGCGACGCGCGGGACTCTCGGTCAGTCCGGCCATGGTCATGACCAACCCCACGGTCCGCGATCTGGCCGCCGCCATCGATTCCCGCGCGGCACAACAGGAGAACAGCCCGACCGCGATCGGCGAGGTACTCCCGACGCCGATCATGTCCTGGATGTACGAGTACGGCGGCTTCCGCAGGCTCGCGCTCTCGACGCTGGTATCGCTGCCCGCCGAGGTTGATCGGGCCCAGTTGGAAGCGGTGCTACAGGCACTACTCGACGGTCACGACATGCTGCGCGGCCAGCTGTCGAGGACCGGTAACCGGTTCGAAACCAGAGCGCCGGGCAGCGTGCGCGCCGCCGAAATCCTGCACGAGGTTCGGGAATCCGGTGACTTCGGTACCGCGCTCGAGCAGCATGCACGAGCGACGATCGACCGCATCGATCCGAAGACCGGCACCATGATTCAGGCCGTCCGCTTCGCGGGCCGCGATGTGCTGCTGCTGTCGATCCATCACCTCGCGGTTGATCCCGTCTCCTGGCACATAATTCTCGCGGATCTGGCAGACGCATGGTCGCAAATCGCAGCGGGGCACACCCCCACTGTCGCACCAGAATCGACTGGGTACCGCAGCTGGGCCGAACTGCTCGACAAGCGCAGTACCGCACCGGAAGTATTGGCCCAACGCGACTTCTGGTCGAACCAGCTGACCGGCCCCGATCCGGAACTCGGCCTGCGCCGTCCGGATCCGACCCGCGACACCTGGTCCGCCTACCGTCTCACGCCGTCGTTCATGCCGACCGACACCACCCGCCACATCCTCGACGGCCTCGGCAACGACCTCGGCATGCACGAGTTACTGCTCACCGCACTGGCAATCGCACTCACCACCTGGCGAACCGAACGCAACCAGGACGGCTCCACCGGCGCACTTGTCGCCCTCGAGGGCCACGGCCGTGAAGACGCCGCCGTCGGCAACGTCGACACATCGCGGACGGTCGGCTGGTTCACCACCGTGTACCCATTGCGCGTCGGCACGGGCTCGACACTCGACATCACCTGCGCCGAATCCGATTCGGCCGAAGTCGCAGGCTTGCTGAAAGCGGTCGCAGCACAACTCGACAGCGTGCCGAACAAGGGCTTGGACTACGGCTTGCTCCGCTACGGCGATACCGAGCCGCAAACCGATCCCCAGGTAATGCTCGACTACCTGGGCCGCATGGACCTCACCGCAGGCGCATCGGGTCCGTGGACCCCGATCACCGACCTCAGCCTGCACCAGCGGCTTCCGGTCGCACCCGAACCGGAGATGCCGTTGCGCTACGCACTCGACCTCGTCGTCGCCGTCTACCCCGGCGCCGATGGACCCCAGCTGGCCACTTTGTTCCGCTGGAGTGACGCACTTTTCGACACCACTGAGATCGACCGTTTCGCCACCATCTGGCAGCGCTGCATCACCGCGGTCGCCACCGCCATACCAAGCGCAACTCCGGGAGAACGATGAACGCGATCGAAAACGCCATCGTGGTCGAGGACGTCCGCAAGTCCTTCGGCGACGTCCACGCCGTGCGCGGCCTGAGTTTCTCGGCGCCGGCCGGGAGTGTGCTGGGCGTACTCGGCCCGAACGGCGCGGGCAAGACCACCACGGTCTCCATTCTGTCGACGCTCACCAAGCCCGATGCGGGCCGCGCCCTGGTCGCGGGATACGACGTCGTGCGCGAGGCCGCGGATGTGCGGGCATCCATCATGCTCACCGGCCAGTACGCCGCCCTGGACGAGGTGCTGACCGGCCGGGAGAACCTCGTCCTGTTCGGCCGCCTGATGGGTCTGCGTCCGAAACAGGCCAAGGTCCGCGCCACCGAACTGCTCGAACAGTTCGATCTCACCGAGGCGGCCGACCGTCGCGTCGGCGGCTACTCCGGCGGTATGCGCAGACGCATCGATATCGCCTGCGGGCTGGTGCGCCCGCCCAAGGTCGTCTTCCTGGACGAACCCACCACCGGCCTGGATCCGGTGAGCAGACAGGGCGTTTGGTCGCTGGTGCGTTCGCTGAAAGAACAGGGGGTGACGATCCTGCTCACCACGCAGTACCTCGAAGAGGCGGATGCGTTGAGCGACAACATCATCGTCATCGATAAGGGCCGCGTCATCGCCGAGGGCACCGCGGACGAACTCAAGGCCCGCTCGGGTTCGAGCTACTGCGAGGTCGTTCCGGTCGACGCGGGTGACGTGCCCGCCGTGGTCACCGCGCTGGACGGACTCGGCACGGTGACCGTCGCCGAATCCAAGGACCGGGTGTCGCTCCCCGCTCCCGACGGTGCCGCCACGCTGGCCGAGGCGCTGCGCCGCATTACCGAGGCCGGTATCGAACTCATCGATATCGCCCTGCGCAGACCGTCACTGGACGAGGTCTTCATCAAGCTCACCACCGACGAGCCCGGGTTGGTGACCGCATGACCGAATCAGTCACCATTCCCGCCGGAATGCAGTGGACCGCGCTGAGCGGTCGCACCGTGCGCGCGGCGATCCGCGAGGGTGATCTGCCCTTCGGTTTCGTCGCGCCGATGATCTTCTTCGTCTGTTTCTATGTCCCGCTGCGCAAGTCGATGGAGCAGACCGGTGCGGACTACGCCCAGTACCTGCTGCCGGTGATCGTGCTGCAGGGCATGTTCTTCACCGCCATGTCCGCGGCCGACCGCGCCGCCCGAGACACCTTCAGCGGCATGGGAACTCGCATGCGGTCCATGCCGGTCAAATCGTGGGTACCGCTGGCCGCCCGGATGTCCGCGAATCTGGCTCGCGCGCTGGCCGGACTAGCCGGAGCGCTGGTCATCGGCACGGCCTTCGGATTCCGATTCCACAGTGCGGCAGCCGCTCTCGTCTTCATCGTTTTGTCCCTTGCCTTCGCCATCGCACTGGTCATCGGTGCCGACGCACTCGGCGTCGCCACGGGTAAGCCGGAAGTCGGCGCGTCCGCACTGCTGGCACCGCAACTGCTACTCATCATGATGTCCACGGGTTTCGTTCCGGCCGAAGGCTTTCCGGGTTGGATCCAGCCCTTCGTTCGCAATCAGCCGGTTTCCCAGGCCGCTGCGGCCCTGCGCGATCTCGCGGCTGGCGAATACACCTCGGCCGGCGCCGTTGCGGTGGCCTGGATTCTGGGTCTGATCGTCGTGTTCACCGCGATCTCGGTCTGGGTGGAAGGGCGGCGGCCGTGAAAACACTGATCGACCAGAGCTTCGTCGAAACGGGCCGGCTGCTGCGACGCTGGCCGCGCGAGCAGGAGGTGCTGACCTCGACCGTGATCCTGCCGGTACTGCTGCTGTTGATGTACCAACTGGTGCTCCACAAATTCCTCAGCGCATCCTCCGGTGTGGACGCCATCTACGGTTTCGTCCCGATGATCGCGGTCACCGGCGCGATGTACGGCGCCATGGGGACCGGCCTTTCGCTCTACGCGGAACGGGAAAGCGGTCTGCTGCGGCGCATTTGGGTGTTGCCGGTGCACCGTGCGGCCGGACTGATCGGCCGACTGCTCGCCGAATGCGGACGCACGCTGATCGCGACGATCATCGTGGTCGCTCTCGGCGTCGCGCTCGGATTGCGCTTCGAGCAGGGCTGGCTGGGTGTGCTCGGCGCGCTCGCCGTTCCGGTGCTGCTGATTCCCGGCTTCGCCACCATGGTGATCACGGTCGGCGTCAGCAAGGCGGGCGACAAGGTGGTGCAGTTGTTCTCGGCACTCGTGCTGCTCGGGATGTTCTTCAATTCCGGATTCGTACCTGTGGAGAACTACCCGGGTTGGCTGCAGCCGGTAGTTCGCGTCCAGCCGATGAGTTGCGCCATCGAGGCAATGCGCGGCTGCACGATCGGCGGCCCTATCGCCACCCCGCTGCTACAGACCCTGGCTTGGTCCGTTGGGCTCGCCTTGGTCTTCGGCGCGTTCGCGGTACGCGGCTACCGCAAGGCCGCGGAGGGCTGAGCGGTCCACTGAGTGGGGCCCCGGCTTGATAGTTACATCGGCTAACTATATAGTTTCCTGAGGTAACAATCAGCAAGGGGCTGCCGTGACGATTCCATCCGCCGATCTCGATCTGGGTGATGTCCAGACCATTCGCCGCCGCCTGCGCTACGACCGGGATCACCCGCGCTACAAGTGGATCGTCCTGACCAACACCACCATTGGTGTGCTGCTCAGTGCGGTCAATGCCTCGATCGTGCTGATCTCACTGCCCGCGATCTTCCGAGGTATCGGGCTGAATCCACTGGAAGCGGGCAATGTCGGCTATCTGCTGTGGATGTTGATGGGCTATTTGCTCGTCACCGCGGTACTCGTGGTGATGTTCGGGCGGCTCGGCGATATCTTCGGCCGCGTCCGGATCTACAACCTCGGCTTCGCGGTTTTCGCGGTGACCTCGGTCGCGCTGTCCTTCGATCCGTTCCAGGGTGGTTCGGGCGCGATGTGGATCATCGTCTGGCGCGTGCTGCAGGGCATCGGCGGCGCCATGCTCACGGCCAATTCGACGGCCATCCTCACCGACGCCTTCCCAGCCAAACAGCGTGGTACCGCACTCGGCATCAATATGGTCGCCGCGGTCGCGGGCTCCTTCCTCGGACTGATCATCGGAGGCGTGCTCTCGGAATGGGATTGGCGCGC
Source organism: Nocardia sp. CA-120079 (assembly GCF_050955745.1). Classification (NCBI taxonomy): domain Bacteria; kingdom Bacillati; phylum Actinomycetota; class Actinomycetes; order Mycobacteriales; family Nocardiaceae; genus Nocardia; species Nocardia sp. CA-120079. The sequence continues at coordinate 8,732,514 of NZ_CP192088.1, read as the reverse complement.
GGTGTTCTGGGTCAGCGTGCCGATCGCCGTGATCGGTTCGATCTGGTCCTATCGCTCGCTGCACGAGGTGGGCATGCGCACCAAGGGCAAGGTCGACTGGGCGGGCACCATCACCTTCGGCCTCGGCCTGACCGCACTGCTCACCGGCATCACCTACGGCATCCAGCCCCATGGCGGACATCCCACCGGCTGGTCCAACCCGTGGGTGCTCGGCGCGGTACTCGGCGGCATTGCTTTGCTCGCGGCGTTCTGCGTGGTGGAGACCAAAGTCGCCGAGCCGATGTTCCATCTGTCGCTGTTCGGCAACCGCGCGTTCGGCCTCGGCAATTTCGCCAATCTGATGGTCTCGATCGGCCGCGGCGGCATGCAGTTCATGCTGATCATCTGGCTGCAGGGCATTTGGCTGCCGCTGCACGGCTACGACTACGAATCGACGCCGCTGTGGGCCGGTATCTATCTGTTGCCGCTCACCGTGGGATTCCTTGCCGCCGGGCCGGTTTCGGGTTGGCTGTCGGACCGCTACGGATCGCGCCGGTTCACCACCGGCGGCGCGCTGCTGGCCGGGCTCACCTTCGTGCTGCTGCTCGTCATCCCGGTCGACTTCGACTACTGGGTGTTCGCCACGATCGTGCTGCTCAACGGCATCGGCTGCGGACTGTTCTTCTCACCGAACACCGCCGCCATCATGTCGAGCGTGCCCGCGTCCCAGCGCGGCGCGGCATCCGGTATGCGCGGCACCCTGTTCAACGGCGGCAATGCGCTGTCGATGGGAATCTTCTTCTCGCTCATGGTCGTCGGCCTGTCCGCGAGCCTGCCCTCGGCACTCGACAGTGGTCTGCGTGCCCAGGGCGTATCCGCGGGCGCCGCGTCCCAACTCGCCGACCTGCCGCCGGTCGCGAGCATGTTCGCCGCCTTCCTCGGTTACAACCCGATCCAGGAATTGCTCGGCCCCAGTGGTGAATTGGCCAAGCCGGGCGTCAATGCGGACACCCTCACCGGTCAGGAATTCTTCCCGCATCTGCTGACCGGACCGTTCCACTCGGGTCTGATCGTGGTATTCGTCTCGGCCGCCGTGATGATGTTCCTGGCCGCCGCGGCCGCGTACTTCGCGGGCGATAAGTACGTCGAGGAAGAACTGGCCGAACTCGCCGAGGCCGACGAACTCGTCGCCGCGCGCTGAGCTACGGCTGGTGCGTGCCGCGCTCGGACTCTACTGTCTGGGCCATGAACTCGCTGCCGGTCGCGCCCGTGGTGGTGATCGTCGGATTCGTCGCGGCGATCACCATCGGCCGGTGGTTCCTGGTCCAGGAGACCCTCAGCGACCGGCTCATCAATCGCGCACTGGCCTGGGATCTGGTCGGTCTGCTCGTCTTCATCTGCGTCGGCCGGCTCGGGCGGGCTCATCTCGCGCTCGATCTGTTCACGATCTTCGGGGCGCTGGCGGTGGCGAATGTATTCGGATTCGCCCGCTTGCTCGACGGCGGGGACACCCGGACCGCGGTGCGGCGGCAGCGCACCTACGACGGGATCGCCGTGGCGGCCGGAGCTGTCGTGCTGGTCGGCATAGTGGCGGCACCGCAGCGAGATTGGGGGCTCACCGTCTGGTCGCTTACCACGGTGCCGACTGCCCTGTCCGGCATGCTGATGACGCGGGCCTGCGTGCGGGAGTTGCGCACCGGTGGGATCACGGCGAAGGAACGACTGACCTACGGCGCGCTGCTGCTCGTCGCCGGGTATGCCGCGTGCGCCACGGTGGTCTCGCTCGTGCGGATGGCCACCGGCACTCGACCCGATGAGCAGGGGCCGATCTGGGCGATCGGAACATACGCGACATTGGTCCTGCTCGCCGGCCTGATCGGAATCCCGCTGTGGAATGCGGTGCTGATTCGGGCGGAGTTGGATCGGGCCGGGCGCTGCTGTCGCCGGCTTCGTCCGCTGTGGCTGGCGCTCACCGACGCCGTACCCGAGGTGGTGCTGGCTCGGCCGAGTAGTGGTTCCACCTCACGGCTTTATCGGATGACGGTCGAAATCCGCGACGCCCTGGTGCAATTGCGGCCGTACGCACCGGATATCGAGGCGCATACCGATATTCGCGAATACGCGCGGTGTATCGCGCAGGCCGTACAGGCCAAAGCTGCTGGTGGGTCGCCCGCGACGGCCTCCGGTCGCGCCACTCCGGTCGACCTGCGCGACCGGACCGATGAACTCAGATACCTGCTCGCTCTGGCCGCGGAATGGCCGAAGGCCCGCGCGCTGATGCGTGCGGGCCTCGAATCTCCAGCGCGCTGAACCTATTTCGCCGCGTTGGCGAAGGCGGGTTCCAGCTTGTTCAGCAGGTAGGGCACCGACAGTGCGGTCGGCTGGTTGACGGCGCTGATCTCCTGCACCGTGAGGAAGACCGCCGAACCCTTTTTCACCGCGGGCAGATCGGCGTATCCGGGGAGCTGCCGGTACTTTTCGTCCATACCGGGGGAGTAGCCCGCGAGCAGCAGATCGGCGGTGAGCTCGTCGACCCGCTCCGGGGACAGCGCCAGCCTGCCCTGATTCGACGGCTGATCGGTGAGGTTCTTCGGAATGCTCAGTCCGAGCTGGGAGAAGATCTTGCTGGACCCGTCGTTCGGATCGGTCAGCACCATCAGCTGCGCCGGGCTGGCCAACCAGGTGCTCGCGAAGGTCTTGCCCTTCAGACCCGGATTGGCCTGGCCGATGGACTCCACCTTCTTGTCCACATCGGCGATCACGCGCGTCGCGTCGTCTTCTTTGTGCAGTACTTTGCCGAGCGTGGTCAAAAGGTCCTGCCAGGGCTGGATCGATGAGGAGGTGAGTGCGGGCAGCGTCGGGGCGACCTTGGACAGCTCGTCATAGGTCTTCTGCTCGGCCAGGAATCCGTCCACCAGAATGAGATCCGGCTCCAGCGCCGCGACCTGCTCGGCGATATTGCCGGTGGTATTCAAGGCCTTCGCCGATTCGAGCGACTTCGGCTCCCATGCCGGGGTGCTCTTGGATATCGAGGCGACATTGTCGACGTAGCCGACCGGGGTCACGCCGAGCGCCAGCGTCGAATCCAGCCACTGATTCCCCAGTGTGACAATCTTTTTCGGGGTGCCCTGCACTGTTGTCGTGCCGCGTGCGTGGTTGACGGTCACGGGTGCGCCACCGTCGGACCCCACGTCGTCCTTCGACGACCCACAGGCGGCGATACCCAGGGTCAGCGCACCGGCCAGCACGGCAACCGCCGCCCGCTTCCAGCCACGAGACGTCCGTACAGACTCCATCGACACCCTCTCCTTCATCGAGGAATTCCCCGACTGGGCTCCCTTCGAGCCGCAATAACGAAGGTCAGCCTAACCTACATTGATCCCCGTACCACCCCGGCTTGACGGTTGCTGTCATGTCAACTGTTGTGAACCTATTGAACGTGCCGCTATCTAGCGGTACGTTAAATGACGTCAATACATGATCCTCTCGTCCGGGAGGCATCGACGTCGAACCCGTGAGCACGCGGGTCTTCGCACGACTGACGCATACCGAATTGAGGTTAGTTCCGATGAATCAAAAGAGTTCCGCCGGACGCGTCCGCCCCATGGTCGCCCGCATCGCCATCACCTCCGCCCTTGCCCTGGCCCCGATCGCCGCGGTCGCGGGACCCGCGCTCGCCGATACGACCGACACCCAGGGGCCGGCGATCGTGCTGGTCGATCAGGCCGAAGACATCCACGGTCACCACGGCCACGGCGGTTTCGGCGGCTGGGGTGGCTTCGGTGGCTGGGGCAACGGCGGCTGGGGCCACCGCAGCTACCCCGGCTACCCGAGCTACCCGGGCTACTACCCCGGTTGGCCCGGCTACTTCCCCCGCCCCTCCACGGGCAGCGCCTTCTGACCGAGTCGCCTCTGCTGCGAAAGCCCAGAAGCGGGTCTCGCTTGAATAAGCCCGGCGCAGCAGCCGGGCTTATTCCGAGCCGGGCTCTCGACATGACGAATGGGTAGGCTTCCGTCATGACGAACGAGCCGTTCGGCCATCTGCCGCACGAGATGACCGAGGAGCAATACCGTCAACTGCCCGAGGCGACAGCACGCGAGATCGAGGTCGTACACGGGCATGTGATCGTCTGTGAGTCGCCGGTACCCGAGCACAATCGCGTGGCACGCAGGCTGGCCGGTGCCATGGAGCAGCTGCCGAGTACCGAACCGTGTATTCGAGTCGAGACCGATATCGACGTAGTGCTCTGGCGAGTACCCAAATTCACGTTCCGGCGGCCGGATGTCACGGTCTATCGGTGCCTTCCGGAGCGGGGTGCGAAACCGGAGGCCGGTGATGCCCTGATTGTCATCGAGGTTTCCTCGCCATCCACCGCCGCCGAGGATCTGCTCGACAAGAAGGTGCAGTACGCCCGCGCGGGCATTCCGCTCTATCTTGTCGTCGCACTCGACACCAAGTACGACATCGAAGAGGTCCGCGAGTTCCGGCTCGACGCCCACGCCGCCGAATACCGCCTGCACCGGTTGCATCGTGACGGATTCGTACGATTGGAGCACGTGGTGCTGGGCGATATCAGCTTCGCGGACTTGGTCCGATAACGAGGAAGGTCGGCCTCCGGCTCAGAGGGTGATGCGGTCGTTTTCGGGGAGGAAGAGTTTGTCGCCTTCCTTGACGGCGAAGGTGTTGTAGAACTGGGCGATATTGCGGACGATCTGGTTGCAGCGGAATTCGTTGGGGGCGTGGACGTCCTGGAGCAGGCTGATGGTTGATTCCTCGGTCTGCTTTTCGCGCCAGCTGCGGGCGTAGGAGAAGAACATCTGCTGGTAGTCGGGGTCGATGCCGTCGCGCTTGGCGGCGATACGGTAGGCCTCGACGGCGATTTGCAGGCCGCGCAGATCGGCCAGGTTCTCGCCGACGGTGAGTGCGCCGTCGACGTGGTATTTGGGATCGAGGCCCTCGGGGACCAGCACGTCGAATTGGTCGATCAGCTGTTTGGTCTTGGCCTCGAATGCGGCCAGGTCCTCGGGTGTCCACCAGTCGCTGCGATTACCGCTGGCGTCGTATTTACGGCCCTGATCGTCGAAGCCGTGGCCGATCTCGTGACCGATGGTCGCGCCGACCGCACCGTAATTGACCGCGGTCGTCGCGTCCTTGTCGAAGAACGGCGGCTGCAGATAAGCGGCGGGGAAGGTGATCTGGTTGCTGGTGGGTGAGTAGTAGGCATTGACGGTCTGCGGTGACATACCCCATTCGGACTTGTCGACCGGAGTGCCGAGCCGGTTGAACGCCTTCTTGGACTCGAAAGCATTGACGGCGCGCAGGGATTCGATCAGCTTGCCCCGGGTGATCTTCAGCGCGGAGTAGTCGTCCCACTTATCCGGATATCCGATCCTGGCCTCGATCTTGTCCAGCTTGACGATCGAGGCGTCCCTGGTCGGCTTGGACATCCAGGTCGAATTGGTGAAGTTCTCCCGATAGGCGGCCATGAGGTCGGCCACCATCTCCTTGGCCCGATCCTTGGCGGCCGGCGGAAAGTGCTTGTCCACGTACAGTTTGCCGAGTTGGTCACCGAGATTGTCGTCGACGACGCCGACGCCGGACTTCCAGGTCTCCGGCCGCTCCTCGAGTCCACTGAGCACCTTGCCGACGAAATCGAACCGCGCGTCGCGGATCGCCTTGGGCAGGAATCGGGCGAACTGCGCGACCACATTGACCCGCAGATACTCTCGCCACAGCGCGATATCGCTCTCGGCCCACAGTTGCGCGGCCGCGGTCACGAACGACGGCTGCGCCACCACGAGCTTGTCGAACAGCGAGCGCGGCCGATCGGTATTGCCGGCCATCCACGGATCCCAATCGAATTGCGGTCCGAGCGCGACCAGATCGTGCCAGCCCATCACGTTGTAGGTGGCATCGGTATTGCGATTGCGCACGCTGTCCCAATGCGCCGCCGCGATCTTGGTCTCCAGATCGACCATGCGCTGCGCGATCCCCGCCGGATCGGTGAACCCAGCACCCGCGGACATCTTCTCGAGGTAGGTCTTGTAGCCCGCGAGCTGCTTGGCGTATTGCGGCTTGCGGTAATACTGCTCGCTCAGCGTGATACCCGACTGGCTGATGGTGGGGATATAGGAATTGGAGTCCTTGCGGTCGATGCCGACTCCGATACCGATCAGCCCGGCGATCGGCAGCTCCGCCATCACCTTGGCCAGATCCGGTTTGGTAGCCGCGCCATCGATCTTGGCGAACAGATCGGTCAGCGGTGTCATGCCGAGCGTTTCGAAGGCGGCCTCATCGAGGCGCGCATCGTAGAGATCGCGAATCTGCTGCGCCTCTGAACCCGGTTTCGGATCCTTGATGCCCTCGATGATTTCGCGCAGCTGATCCAGCGTCCGATCGCTCGCATCGCTGATCGCGCCGACCGCAGCCTTGTCCGGCGGCAGCTGGTAGTCCCGCAGCCACTTGCCGTTGACATGCCGATACAGATCGTCCTGCGGCCGGATCGCCTCGTCCGCGCCGCCCAGATCGACCCCGGTGAGCTGCACCTGATGCTCATCCTTGGAGCAGGAGGCCAGAGCGACGGCCGCGGGCACCACCCCGAGCGCGATCAGGAAGGCACGACGGTCCAGCTGACCGAGACGACCGGTTGATGTCACGAGGATTTCCTCTCCCGATGCGGTCCCGGCCGCATCCTCGTCAGGCGCGATAGTGCTGGCCTGAGGCTACCTGTCTCCGGCGTTGCCAGCCTGTCGGATCAGAGCGAGACCCGCTGGTCCCGGGCCAGGTACAGCTTGTCGCTCGGTTCGACGGCGAAGGTGGTGTAGAACTCGTCGATATTGCGGACCACCTGGTTGCAGCGGAACTCGTTGGGCGCGTGCGGATCCATGGCCAGTCGCAGTTCCATGTGCTGCTTCGTCGATTTCTCCCGCCAGATCCGGGCCCAGGACAGGAACAGCGTGCGGTTGTCCGGGGCGCCCTTGCCGTCGCGTTTATCGGCTATGCCGAGGGCGGCCACGGCGATACCGAGACCGCGCAGATCCGCGAGATTCTCGCCGACCGTGAGCGCGCCGTCGACGTGTTTGCTCGGGTCGAGACCGGCCGGCACCAGCGCGTTGTACTGATCGATGAGCTGCTTGGTCTTGGCCTCGAACGCGGTCCGGTCCTCGGGCGTCCACCAGTCGCGCAGATTGCCGTCACCGTCGTAGCGCGAACCCTGATCGTCGAAGCCATGTCCGATCTCATGACCGATGACCGCCCCGATCGCGCCGAAATTGACCGCGGTCGCGGCATCGGAGTCGAAGAACGGCGGCTGCAGAATGGCGGCCGGAAACGAGATCGAGTTGGCATTCGGGTTGTACTGGGCATTCACCATCTGCGGTGGCATTTGCCATTCGGACTTGTCGACCGGGGTGCCCAGGTGCGCGAAACCGCGCTTGGTCTCGAAACGCTGTGCGGCGCGAACGGATTCGATCAATTTGCCGCGGGTGATCGTCAGTCCCGAGTAGTCGATCCAGTTGTCCGGATAGCCGATCTTCGTGACGATCTTGTCGAGCTTCGCGATGGCGGCCTGCCTGGTCGGCGGCGACATCCAGGTCGAATCGGTGAAGTCGGCCCGGTAGGCGGATATGAGATCGGCGACCAGCGCCAAGGCGCGCTCTTTGGCCGCGGGCGGAAAGTGTTTGTCCACATAGAGTTTCCCGAGCGGCTGGCTCAGGTTCGCATTGAGGGTCGCGATGCCGTCCTTCCACAGCTCCGGACGCTCCTGCAACCCTTGCAGCACCTTGCCCACGAAATCGAATTCGGCATCGGCAATGGCCTTGGGCAGCAGCGATGCGAACTGTTTGACCACCGCCATGCGCAGATACTCACGCCAGGCGGCGATATCGACCTCGGCCCAGAGCTTTCCGGCCGTCGACACGAACGACGGCTGGCCGACCACCACGCGATCGAACAGTGCACGCGGCCGGTCGGTATTGCCCGCCAGCCACGGTTCCCAATCGAATTGCGGTGCGAGCGAGGTCAATTGGGTCCAGCTCATCGGGTTGTAGACGGCATCGGGATTGCGCAGCCGAACATCGTCCCAGAAGCCGCTGGCGATCTTGGTTTCGAGTTCGAATACCCGCTGGGCAGTACCTGCCGGATCGGGAAAGCCCGCGCCCGCGGCGACGCGTTGCAGATAGGTCTGATACGCGGCACGCTGCTCGGCGTATTCGGGTTTGCGGTAATACTGCTCGCCCATATTCGAGTCGATACCGGACTGGGAGATGCCTGCGACGTATTCGGCCGAATTCTTCTGATCGACCCCGACGGACAAGCCGATGAGCCCGCCGGTCGGCAGCGCGCCCATCACCTTGGCCAGATCCGGTTTGGTCGTCGCGCCGTCGATCGCCGCGAACAGATCCGCCAGCGGGGTCACGCCGAGCCGCTCGATTTCGGCCAGATCGACCCGCGCGTCGTAGAGATCTCGGATCTGCTGCTCTGCGGTCCCGGCCTTCGGATCGTGGATGCCGTCGATGATCGCCCGAAGCTGCTGTTCGACCCGGTCGCCGACCTCGTCGAAGGTGGTGTAGGACGGCTTGTCCGGCGGCAGCTGGTAATCGCGCAGCCAGCCGCCGTTGACGTAGCGGAACAAATCGTCCTGTGGCCGAATCGCCGGGTCCTCGCCCCGCATATCGACACCGGTGAGCCGCACCGACTGCTCCCGCGAGCAGGAGACCAGCGCGGTGGTGGCCGGAATCACACCGAGTGCGATCAGAAAGGTGCGACGACCGAGCCGGGTGGGACGCGCAGACGAACTCAACGAAACCCCCTATTCAGCGACGATATGGAAGGTGCACAGCTCATCCGGTGATCTTGCTTGTTCCGAGGGTAGTAACGGGACGGCCCGAGAGCACTGATCCACGCGGGTTTCACAGCCGAAGTTCAGCCTGTGCCCGCGCAGGGCCGATTTGGGACAGACCTGGGGATTCCCCTACACTGAACCGGTTGCCTGCGGGAGCTGTGCCCGCAATCCGGCCGCGAACCCCCAGTGGTTGATCCATCCGATCGAGAAACCGCTGGCAGGCGCGCGTTCGGATGGTGACACGACCATGCCCGTCGGGTCGGCAATCCGGCGTGCGTATACATCCAGGTCAAGGAGGCTGAAGTGATTCAGCAGGAGTCGCGACTGCGCGTCGCCGACAACACGGGTGCGAAGGAAATCCTCTGCATCCGCGTTCTCGGTGGTTCGTCGCGTCGCTATGCCGGCATCGGCGACATCATCGTCGCCACCGTCAAGGACGCTGTCCCCGGCGGCAACGTCAAGAAGGGCGAGGTCGTCAAGGCCGTCGTCGTGCGCACCGTCAAGGAGCGTCGTCGCCCGGACGGTTCGTACATCAAGTTCGACGAGAACGCGGCCGTGCTGATCAAGGCGGACAACGACCCGCGTGGCACTCGTATCTTCGGCCCGGTCGGCCGCGAGCTGCGCGAGAAGAAGTTCATGAAGATCGTTTCGCTGGCTCCGGAGGTGCTCTGACATGAAGGTGCACAAGGGCGACACGGTGCTCGTCATCTCGGGTAAGGACAAGGGCGCCAAGGGCAAGGTCATCCAGGCCTACCCGAAGGAGAACCGGGTCCTGGTCGAGGGCGTGAACCGGATCAAGAAGCACGTTGCCAACTCCACCAACCAGCGTGGTGCCTCCTCGGGCGGCATCGTGACCCAGGAAGCTCCGATCCACGTGTCCAACGTGATGGTCGTCGACTCCGACGGCAAGCCGACCCGCGTCGGCTACCGGGCGGACGAGGAGAGCGGCAAGCGGGTCCGGATCTCCCGTAAGAACGGGAAGGACATCTGACATGACCACCTCTGAGAAGACTCAGCCGCGTCTGAAGGCGCGCTACCGTGCCGAGATCAAGGACGCGCTGAACAGCGAGTTCAACTACGCCAACGTGATGCAGATCCCGGGCGTGGTCAAGGTCGTCGTGAACATGGGTGTCGGTGACGCCGCGCGCGACGCCAAGCTCATCAACGGCGCGGTCCGGGACCTGGAATTGATCACCGGTCAGAAGCCCGAGATCCGCAAGGCCACCAAGTCGATCGCGCAGTTCAAGCTGCGTGAGGGCATGCCGATCGGCGCGAAGGTCACCCTGCGCGGCGACCGCATGTGGGAGTTCCTGGATCGCCTGGTCTCCATCGCGCTGCCCCGTATCCGCGACTTCCGCGGTCTGTCGCCGAAGCAGTTCGACGGCAACGGCAACTACACGTTCGGCCTGAGCGAGCAGTCGATGTTCCATGAGATCGACGTGGACTCCATCGACCGCCCGCGTGGTATGGACATCACCGTGGTGACCACGGCGACCAACAACGAAGAAGGCCGTGCCCTGCTCAAGCACCTCGGCTTCCCGTTCAAGGAGAACTGAGCACATGGCTAAGAAAGCACTGGTCAACAAGGCCAACAGCAAGCCGAAGTTCGCCGTTCGCGCCTACACCCGCTGCCAGCGCTGCGGCCGCCCGCACGCGGTGTACCGCAAGTTCGGCCTGTGCCGCGTGTGCCTGCGCGAAATGGCGCACCGCGGTGAGCTCCCGGGCGTGCACAAGAGCTCCTGGTGAGCTTGCGCTCTTTGTGAGCGCACCCGCACGAAACTGAACAAGGGCACGGCCTCTACTAGAGGCCGTGCCCTTGCTCGTTTCCGTGCCCGCTATTCCTTCCCGGCTCGAAGCCGCTCGCCATCCCTATCGGCGCGGAAATGCCCAGACCCAGTTGGTGTACTCGACGAGTTGATCCGGCGTCTCCTCGTCGAATATCACCAGCCGCGTTCCGCCGAGGAATCCGAGGCCATTCGGTTCAGGCGGGCGGAAAAGCGTGGCAAGACACGCCTTACGGATCGCATTCGTCGCATATGGCGGATCGACCAGTTTCGCGGCAACCGGCAGCTTGAAATTCCAGTACCGCTCCTCGACCAGGAGCGACGAGTCGGGAACCTGCTCAACGATTCGCTCCGGCCACCGAGCCAGCCGGCGCAAGTGACGCCCCGGATTGCCGAGCTTCTTCTTCGGCTGCACGTTGAGGCGGCGCATGAGCGAAACCTACGCCGGATGAGCGGTCCGGGCGGACTCGGCCCTCACCTCCCCGGCCCCCCGGTTTTCGAGGCTGTCGATTCGCTTGCTGCGGTTCAGAATTCGAGTTCGGACCAGGGGATGGTGATGGGGAATGGGAAGTCGATGGTGATCGCGGTGGAATCGTGGGGTGACCATTTGCCGGTCAGGATGTAGTTCGCGGGGTGCAACGCTCGAACGCCGGGCGGGAGGTGGTCGACCTCGGTTGCGAGGGCGTACGTGTGGACGTAGGCGATTTCGCTCTTTTCCCGGGCGAGTGCGATCTCCCAATACCACGGGATGTCCGCCTGTGCGTACTTCGCTTTTTTCTCTTCCATATCGGTCTGGGAATTGGACGGTGACAGGACTTCACCGACGAGCACCACGTCCGCTGCGCGGATGTCCTGGTAGGGCTTGTCGAGGCGGCGATAGGCGAGGAAGTCCGGTGTGACGAAATCGGACTTTCCGGCGTCGCCGAAGAACACATTCGTCTCGAAGTCCACGCGCCAGCACCGTTGCGGCAGTTCGGTCATGGCCTTGCGGGCGCAGCTTTTCAGCGCGCTTGTCAACGCGAAGGTGAAGGCTTGGTGCTCGGCAGGCCCGCGTCGGAGCCATACAACCCGCCCGTTCCAGAGTTCGATCTGTTCCGCGATCTCTTCAGGTAGCTGCTCCAACTCCTCCCAGGTCATGTACTCCGGGAGGTCGGGACGCTCGATCCGCGGACTCGACATGGTGCCATGCTAGTCGGGCAGGGCGACAATTTGCCCTGGTTGCGGCGCTCTCCGCAGTCGGCTCGGCGGTGCCGCACAGCCAAGGAGGCTCCCGCAGAACGGGTATCAGCCTCGCATGGCTTGTGAGCTATCCGGGTGGCTGTGTGACGGCTTCGCAAGTATGCGGCGACCTGTGGAGCAGTTGATCAGTGGGCTTGCGGCGTAGTGATTTCCCGGCGGGAGTGGAGATCGAGTTTCCCCAGGATACTCGAGACGTGGGATTGGATTGTCCTGCGGGACAAGAACATTTGGGCGGCGATATCGGTGTTGGAGAGGCCTTCGGCTACCTGGGCGGCGACCTTGCGTTCGGTGTCGGTCAGTGCTGCCCAGCCGGATTTGGGGCGGTTGCGGGGGCCGCGGACGCCGCGGCGAATTCCGTATGGTCGCACCCGTGCTACCGCGCGGGCGGAATCCCAGGATGCGCCGAGGCCGGAATACAGTTCGGTCGCGGTCTCCAGGGCGTTGCGGGATTCGGGGGCGCGTCCTGCTGCGGCGAGGAGTACGGCGGCGTTTTCGTGTGCTTGGGCCTCGAACAATGGGCGGCCCGATTGCCGGAAAGCGCTTGCGGCCGTGCGGAGTACGTCGGGATCGGAGTCGGCCAGGCCGCGGCACAGCAGGGCGGTTCCGGTGCGCGATGCGGTCGGCTGTCGGGTGAGCAGCAGATCCGCGCTGGCGGCTACCGACCGTGCCGCGTGCGCGTCGCCCACATCCGCGGCCAGGCGCGCGATGTCCGGATAGATGTAATGCAGTGTGGCTGAGGCTAATCCGTCGGTAAGGCGGTTGTGCGTATCGACGAGTAGTTCCAGTGCCAGGTCGGGGCGGCCGCGGGCTTCGTGTGTCAGCGCCTTGACCCATGGATGGAAATGCGCGTAGCCGATATTGGCGAGGCGATGGTCCGGCGCGGGCACGCGGTCGGGGTCCGGCACGAAGGTGCCGCGGCGAATTCCGATCAGCGCCGCGATGGTGTGCGCGAGCGTCGCATACCCGAGTACATCGGGCGTCTGCATACTCGCCGTGCATTCGGCCAGCGCGTCGTCCCAGCGCCCGCCCACCAAATACATCCGCGCCTTGGCGACCAGGTTCGAGGACAGATAGACCCCGCGGAATCGGCGGTTGCGCCCGATCGCCGTCTGCAAAACTGCCTCGGCGTCGGTCAGGTGATCGAGTTCGATCAGGCAGTGGGCGTAGAGCGCGTACGGATCGAATTGGTCTGGCCCGGTTCCGTCCTCGAAGAGGGCCGGGATGCGGGCGCTGAGGTTCAACGCTTCGTCCAGGTAGCCCCGGGTGTAATGCACGGCGCCCACCGCAGTGAGTCCGTATCCGGTGGCCAGCGGGTTCCCGGTGCTCTCGCCTAGTGCCACGGCCTGTCGACCGGCCTGCTCGGCCGCGGCGAACCGCTCGAGGAAGAAATTGCCGAGTCCGCACATGCCGAGAAACCGGGCCGATTCCTCGGCGTCGAGCTCCCGAGTGGACAGCACGTCCTCGGCTAATGCGACCGCATCGGACAACCGTGCCTGGGCTTGATAGATCTGGGCGAGCAGCCAGTGCAGTTCTATATCCGGCTGGGTGAGCAATGCCTCACGCACCACCGATTCGGCCTCGGCGGCGTTCCCATCCCAGAGCAGGGCGTGAATTCTCAGTCGGATCAGTACCGAACGCGTTCCAGCGTCGAGATCCGGCGTAGCGGCGACTCGGCTCAACAACCGTTTTGCCAGTTCGGGCGCGCGAACGATCAGCTTGTCGGCGACACCGATCAGCCAATCGAGGCTGGCCCGGTCCAACTCGCGATCGGCGACCGACAAGTAATAGGCAACCCGCTCGATCGGCGCCTCGGTGGACTGGAGCGCCTGTCCGGCCCGCTGAAGCAGATCCGACCGCAGTGAAGCAGGCAGCCGATCGGCGAGTGCGTGCCGGATCAGATCGTGCCGAAACACCAGCTCTGCGTCGACGCGGATGAGCAGCCCGCCGTCCAGCGCCTCGGTCACGGCGCTCCAAGCATCCAGAATTGGGATCTTCAACACCACAGCCAGGTCCGCGACATCGATAGTCGGCCCCAGCGCCGCGGCCATCGGCAATACATCCCGTGTCGGACGGGACAGGAAGTCCAGCCGCTGCGTAATCGCCTCGGCAAGTGACGCGGACGGGTTTGCGACAACAGCGCCCGCGGGATCGGCGGTGTCGGCGATCACCCTGATCGCCCCGTCGCGCACCAAGGCGGCCACCAATTCCGTGACATGCAGTGGATTCCCACCGGCCTCGGCCACCTTCGCCAGCAATCGAGGTCCCGGTTCGGCGCCGACCAGATGACGCACCAGTTCCGCGGCATCCGCGACAGGCAGACCGTCGAGCCGCAGCACCGGGGCCTGTCGCGCCACCAGTTCGCTTGTCAGTGCGGCGTACGCCGGATCGCGCGGTAGCGGCCGGGCTGCGAGGACCAGCAGCAGCGGCAGTTCGTCGACGAGTGTGCAGAGCCGGCGCAGCAGCGTCAGGCTCGACCGATCCGCCCAGTGCACATCGTCCATGACCAGCGCAATCGGTCCCGCCGCGCACCAGGTGTCGATCTGATCCAAAATCGCCTCGGCAATGGCGAGTTCATGCGACGCCGCCACATCGCCCACGCGATCTCCGCTGCGCAGCGCCTCGATCGGGGAGGTCGTTCCCGCGTCGTCCAGCCAGGAGCACACCCCGGCGAACGGCACGCCCTGCCGCAACTCGTCGGCAGCGCCGATCCGGATGTGCAGGCCCGCTGCCGCCAATGGATTTCGCGCCGCTTCCAGCAGTGCCGATTTGCCGATTCCCGGCGCACCCTCGATCGAAACGACGCACCCATGACCGGCGACGGCACGCCGTCCGAGGGCGGTCAGAGTTGCTAGTTCGGCATCGCGGCCCACGAACGCGGCCGCGAAACAATCCTGCACTCGGGTGAGTGTAAGGGGACCGACCCGGATTTTGTCCTGGTCAGCCCATTGCCTACACTAGAGCGGTTGCTCGGGCACCTCTGTGTCCGCATGTCCGAGGTGCGCTGTTGCATCGACGTGTGGACGGCCCTCGCACCGAGAGCTCATATGAGAACTCAATCCGGTCGGCAAATGTCGGCCGGACCGCCGAATTGCTGTAGGCCCACGGCTGGCACGCCTATTGGTGTGCCGGTGTTGCATGGGAACCGCAGCGAGAAAGGTGTCAAGGTCGAACCATGACCATGACTGATCCGATCGCAGACTTTCTGACACGTCTGCGCAACGCCAACTCGGCGTACCACGATCAGGTGAAGGCTCCGCACTCGAAGCTCAAGGCGAATATCGCCGAGATCCTCAAGCGCGAGGGCTACATCGCCGACTACCGGACCGAGGACGCACCCGTGGGTAAGACCCTGGTCGTCGACCTCAAGTACGGCCAGAGCCGTGAGCGCAGCCTGCAGGGCCTGCGCCGCGTGTCGAAGCCGGGTCTGCGTGTGTACGCGAAGTCCACCAATCTGCCCAAGGTCCTGGGCGGCCTCGGCGTGGCGATCATCTCCACGTCGACCGGTCTGCTCACCGATCGCCAGGCGGCCAAGCAAGGTGTAGGCGGGGAAGTCCTCGCCTACGTCTGGTAACGGGAGGTAGGACAATGTCGCGTATTGGCAAGAAGCCCATCGCAATTCCCGCGGGCGTCGAGGTCGCCATCGACGGCCAGAGCGTGTCAGTGAAGGGCCCGAAGGGCACCCTGACCCACGTCGTCGCAGAGCCGATCACGGTCACCAAGGGTGAGGACGGCCAGCTCGAGGTCGCGCGCCCGGACGACCAGCGCCAGAACCGCTCGCTGCACGGCCTGACCCGCACCCTGGTCGCCAACATGATCGAGGGCGTCACCAAGGGCTACGAGAAGAAGATGGAAATCTTCGGCGTCGGTTACCGTGTCGCGGCCAAGGGCTCCAACCTGGAGTTCGCCCTCGGCTACTCGCACCCGGTGCCGATCGAGGCCCCGGAGGGCATCACCTTCGCGGTGGAATCGCCCACCAAGTTCGCTGTGTCCGGAATCGACAAGCAGAAGGTCGGCCAGATCTCCGCTGTCATCCACGGACTGCGTAAGCCCGACCCGTACAAGGGCAAGGGCATCCGCTACGCCGGCGAGGTCGTTCGCCGCAAGGTCGGAAAGACGGGTAAGTGATCATGGCGCAAACCGAAAACCAGATTGCCAAGCGCAAGCCGCGCGGCAAGGACGTGTCTACCGCACGTCGTCTGTCGAAGACCCGCCGTCACTTCCGTCTGCGCAAGAAGGTCGTCGGCACCACCGAGCGTCCGCGCCTGGTGGTCAACCGCTCCTCGCGTCACCTGCACGCACAGCTCGTGGACGACTCGATCGGCAAGACCATCGCCGCCGCGTCCTCCATCGAGGCCGATGTGCGCGCGCTGGACGGCGACAAGTCGGCCAAGAGCAAGAAGGTCGGCGAACTGCTGGCCGAGCGTGCCAAGGCTGCGGGCATCGAGGCCGTCGTATTCGACCGGGGTGGCCACGACTACCACGGCCGGATCGCCGCGTTGGCGGATGCCGCTCGCGAAGCGGGGTTGAAGTTCTGATGACTGCAAACATTTACGGAAGGAACGTCTGATGCCGGGACGTCAGAGGCGTGACGGCGGCAGCGGACCCGCCGGACAGCAGAATGGTGCCGCCGGTGGCGGCGACAGCCGTGACGGCCGCGGCGGTGGCCGCGATCGTCGTGGCGGTGGTGACCGTCGTGACCAGCAGGCCGACAAGAACCAGCTCGAGCGCGTCGTCGCGATCAACCGCGTCTCCAAGGTCGTGAAGGGTGGTCGTCGCTTCAGCTTCACCGCCCTGGTGATCGTCGGTGACGGCAACGGTCTGGTCGGCGTCGGCTACGGCAAGGCCAAGGAAGTTCCCGCGGCCATCCAGAAGGGTGTCGAGGAGGCTCGCAAGGGCTTCTTCCGCGTTCCGATGATCGGCTCGACCATCACCCACCCGGTGCAGGGTGAGGCGGCGGCCGGTGTGGTCATGCTTCGTCCGGCCTCGCCCGGTACCGGTGTGATCGCCGGTGGTGCGGCACGCGCGGTGCTGGAATGCGCTGGTATCCATGACATTCTGGCGAAGTCGCTCGGTAGCGACAACGCCATCAACGTCGTGCACGCGACGGTTGCGGCGCTCAAGATGCTGCAGCGTCCGGAAGAGGTCGCGGCCCGTCGTGGTCTGCCCCTCGAGGATGTTGCCCCTGCGGGCATGCTGCGCGCACGCGCTCAGGCAGCGGGAGGTCGGTAGTTATGGCCCAAGAGGTTAAGACCCAGCTCAAGGTGACCCAGATCAAGTCGTCGATCGGCGCCAAGGCGAACCAGCGGGAGAGCCTTCGTACGCTCGGCCTGCGCAAGATCCGCCAGACCGTGGTTCGTGAGGACAACTCGCAGAACCGTGGGCTGATCAACGTCGTGCGCCACCTCGTAACAGTTGAGGAGGTCTGACATGACCATCAAGTTGCATCACCTGCGTCCGGCTCCCGGCGCCAAGACCGAGAAGACCCGTGTGGGTCGCGGTGAGGGCTCCAAGGGCAAGACCGCGGGCCGCGGTACCAAGGGCACCAAGGCTCGCAAGAACGTCCCGGCCGCCTTCGAGGGCGGGCAGATGCCGATTCACATGCGGCTGCCCAAGCTCAAGGGCTTCACGAACCGGTTCCGCACGGAATACCAGGTCGTGAATGTCGGCGCGATCGCCAAGCTGTTCCCCGAGGGCGGCGCGATCGGCAAGGCGGAGCTGGTGGCAGCCGGCGCGGTTCGCAAGAACCAGCTGGTCAAGGTTCTCGGCGATGGCGAGATCGGCGTCGCGGTCCAGGTGACCGTCGACAAGGTGACCGGCGCCGCCAAGGAGAAGATCACCGCGGCCGGTGGCACTGTCACCGAGCTGGGCTGACGGTACTCTGCAGATAGTGGCACCGGACGAGTGAAGAGCTCGTCCGGTGCCACTGTTAGAGTTCAATTGTTGCCTGCCAAGCCTCGTCATGGGTTTTCTATATCCGTGGCATGACCATGTCGTTCGCCAGGAGGATCTGTGCTTTCCGCCTTCGTATCGGCCTTCCGGACTCCGGACTTACGGCGGAAGATTCTCTTCACGCTGGGGTTGATCGCGCTGTACCGCTTGGGTGCTTCGCTGCCGTCCCCCGGTGTCGATTACAAGAGTGTGCAGGAATGCATCGACCTGGTCTCCGGCGGTGATTCCGCCGGTATCTATCAGCTGATCAACCTGTTCTCCGGTGGGGCGCTGCTGCAGTTGTCGGTCTTCGCGATCGGCATCATGCCCTACATCACCGCGAGCATCATTATCCAGCTGCTCACCGTCGTCATCCCGCGCTTCGAAGAACTGCGTAAAGAAGGCCAAACGGGCCAGAACAAGATGACGCAGTACACCCGCTACCTCTCAATCGCGCTGGCGATCCTGCAGGCCACCGGTCTGGTCGCGCTCGCGGCCCGCGGTCAGCTGCTGCAGGGCTGCCAGAAGGACATCCTGGCCGACACCAGCATCTTCGGCATGGTGATCATCGTGCTGGTGATGACCGCCGGTGCCGCACTGGTCATGTGGTTCGGCGAGCAGATCACCGAGCGCGGTATCGGCAACGGCATGTCACTGCTCATCTTCGGCGGCATCGCCGCACGTATCCCGAACGAGGGCAACAACATTCTGCAGAACCGCGGTGGACTGGTCTTCGGCCTGGTCTGTGTGGCCGCGTTCGCGATCGTCACCGCGGTCATCTTCGTCGAGCAGGGCCAGCGCCGAATTCCGGTGCAATACGCCAAGCGTGTGGTCGGCCGCAAGATGTACGGCGGTTCCTCGACCTATCTGCCGCTGAAGGTCAATCAGGCCGGTGTTATTCCGGTGATCTTCGCGTCCTCACTGTTGTACCTGCCGAACCTGGTCGCGCAGCTGACCTCCTCGAAGACCGCCACCGATAAGAGTTGGTGGCAGGAGATCATCCAGAAATACCTGGTGAACCCGGGCAACCCCGTATACATCGCGATCTACTTCGGTTTGATCGTGTTTTTCACCTACTTCTATGTCGCGATCACCTTCAACCCGGAGGAACGCGCGGACGAGATGAAGAAGTTCGGCGGCTTCATCCCCGGGTATCGCCCCGGTAGGCCCACCGCCGACTACCTCAATTTCGTATTGAGCCGCATTACCCTCCCCGGCTCGATCTACCTCGGTCTCGTGGCCGTCCTGCCGAACCTTTTCCTCGATATCGGCGCATCCGGTGGCACCCAGAACCTTCCGTTCGGTGGCACCTCGGTGCTGATCATGGTGAGCGTCGGCTTGGACACCGTGAAGCAGATCGAAAGCCAGCTGATGAATCGAAATTACGAAGGGTTCCTCAAGTGAGACTTGTACTGCTCGGACCGCCGGGAGCCGGCAAGGGTACCCAGGCCGATCTACTGTCGGACAAACTGGGCGTCCCGCACATCTCCACCGGGGACCTGTTCCGCACGAATATCTCCGCTCAGACGCCGCTGGGCCGGGAGGCGCAGAAGTACATCGACGCAGGCGATCTGGTACCGAGCGATGTGACGAACCGCATGGTCGAGGCTCGGGTCGCCGAACCGGATGCCGCGAACGGCTTTGTGTTGGACGGCTACCCGCGCACGGTCGATCAGGCCGACGCGCTGGAGAAGATCCTCGCGGATATGGACAAGAAGCTCGACGCGGTGCTCTGCTTCGTCGTGCCCGAGGAGACCGTGGTCGGCCGGATGATGGCGCGTGGTCGCAACGACGACAACGAGGACGTGATCCGCAATCGGCTCCGGGTGTACCGCGAGGAGACCGAGCCGCTGCTGGAGCATTACGACGGTCTGGTCGTCTCGGTCGACGGTGTCGGCGAGATCGACGAGGTCAACGCCCGCGCGCTGCACGCCCTGGGACACTGAGGCCGGATGGTCTTCAACCGCAAGAAGAAGGTCGTGCCGTTCCGGACGGCAGGTGAGCTGGATGCGATGGCGGCGGCCGGTGCGATTGTCGGCCGCGCACTCGTCGCGGTGCGCGCGGCGGCCAAGCCCGGTGTTTCCACCCTGGAGTTGGACGAGATCGCCGAGCAGGTGATCCGCGATGCGGGCGCCGTGCCGTCGTTCAAGGGGTATCACGGCTTTCCGGGTTCGATCTGCGCATCGGTGAACGACCGTGTGGTGCACGGGATTCCGACCTCGTCCGAGATCCTGACCGAAGGTGATCTGGTCTCGATCGACTGTGGCGCGATTCTCGAAGGCTGGCACGGTGATTCGGCTTGGACCTTCGGCGTGGGCACGATCATCGAGGCCGATGAGCTGCTCAGCGATGCCACCAGGATATCGATGGAGGCGGGTATCGCGGCCATGCTGCCCGGTAACCGGCTGACCGACGTCTCGCACGCCATCGAAATGGGTACGCGCGCGGCCGAAAAGGAACACGGTCGGTCCTACGGCATCGTCGACGGTTACGGTGGGCACGCCATCGGCCGGGAGATGCATATGGATCCGTTCCTGGCCAACGAGGGTGCGCCGGGTAAGGGGCCGAAACTCGTGGTCGGATCGGTGCTCGCGATCGAGCCGATGCTGACGTTGGGCACTACGCAGACGAAGGTGCTCGACGACGACTGGACCGTGGTGACGTTGGACGGAAGTCGGGCGGCGCACTGGGAACATTCGGTTGCGGTTACCGAGGACGGGCCGCGGATTCTTACGGTTCGTCCGGAGTAGGCGGCTCCGAGCCGTATCCCACGCATTTCCACTCTGGCAGCATTGCCGGTATGAAGCTGAGTGTGAGCCTGTCGGACGAGGATGTGGCGATGCTCGACGCGGAGGTTGGGCGGAGTAAGTTGGTACCGGACATTGGTCGGTACCGGGCCATTCTCGGTACCGAACATCTGGGGGGTACCTTTGTGCCGCACATTTCTCGGCACTGTGGGAGTCGTACTTTTGGCGGCACTGTACGTTTGGGGTGCCGTATGTTATCGGTTTCGAATTCATAGCGCCGCACATTTCGGCAGGGCAGTTCGAGCCGCCGTACCTTTCCGGCGCTGTGCCAGTCGAACGGCACAATACGTTGATCGGTGCCGTACGTTGCATCGGCACCGGACGTTTGTCGGCACCGAATAGCCGTCCGCGTGAACGGCTTCAGCATCGCCGGAGTCTCGGCCCGGCGGACATTGCCTTGAATGTCTCGTGGATCGGCGACGCTATCGGACTCCGAGTTCGGTGACGTCGCGCGGCGAGGACCCGAGCCGCACCGACGCCCGCGGGTCGTAAATGTCTGGTACGCAACGACTTCGGACACGATGCGTCCGCTGCCTGCCCTGACATTACCCAGCTCACGCTGGATCGGTGTCGTCGTTCCTTGCGCCCGCGCTCATGCGTCTTACCGCAACCCGGGGGTCATCCAGGGGATCGACCGCAAACCACAATGGCGATGATTTCTCCTCCGATTCGTGTTGAACCTCAACGATGGGAGAAGCGTATGGCCCGGGGTTGGGTGCTCACCCGAGTAGATAGCTACTCGAATTCCGCTGTGGGATTGCGTAGTTCTGCGGCGAACAATGATCGTTCGATGGGTGCTTCAGGGGCGGCGATACGGGTCTCCGTACAGCTCAGGGGCGGTGCTGCGGCGTGGGTGGCGCACCGAGTAGGTAGCGACTTCCGCTAGACCGCCGCGCGGCTCAATTCGGCTGCGGTGTTCGGATATCGACCGGGCGGCGTACGGTGCGGATTACGTCGGTGTGGATGGGGAAGTCGAATTCGCCGGTTGCTGTCTCGGGTCTGCCGTGCAGGTAGTCGGAGATTCTTTGGAGCAGCTCGTTGCGAGCCTGCGTGGGGATGACCAGCGTGTGCGAATGCGTTCCGATTGTCGCGGTGAGGGATTCGGCGGTGCGGCGCTGGCGGTGCGGAAAGTCGGCCCGCTCGAAGTTGTCGAACGACGGATGTGCGGGCAGTCGCGCGGGCAGCAGCACCTGGGACGGGAGGGACGCGGCCGTCCGAGTTACCTTGTGCAACTCCGCAACCCATTCGACATCGAGGTCATCCTCATTCCACAGGGCGGCGAATACCCCACCGCCGCGAAGTACCCGCGCGATCTCCGGAAACGCGCGCTCCTTGTCGAACCAGTGGAATGCCTGCCCGGCCAGCACCGCATCCACCGAGCCGTCGGCCAATGGAATCGACTCTGCCGCACCGGCCGACGCGTTCACCTGGGGGAAGCGGCGGGCCAGTTCGGCGCGCATCGCGGCATCTGGCTCGACGGCGATCACTTCCGCGCCGACGGCAAGCAGTCCCTCGGTCAGTTTGCCGGTCCCTGCGCCCAGATCGAGAACGACCGGTGTAGGTGTCGCGATCGGCTCCAGCGCCCATCGAATGGCCGAGGTGGGATAGTCGGGGCGATGCTCGGCGTACGCCGCGGCATGTGCGCCGAATGAGGAGGCACGCGCGGCCCGGAGTCGGGCCGGATCCGTTGTCCCGTCAGCCGATTGCCCGAAGTCCTGCACGCGACGACGGTACCGTGCCCACCGATGGTGACGCAGGCCATTTATTGGGCGGATGCTGGGAAAATTGGTGGGAGCCAAGGGATGAACCCATTGGGAAGTACCCGGTTAACCCCCGTTGCCGCGGAAGAAAAGGACATTGTCGCCGTAGTCCGCGAGCGGAATGGCCAGGGCCGCTTGCCGAATGCCGCTGGCGGGCAGGTGGGTGAGCTTCGCGAACATGTCGGTGTTGCCGAACGCGGCGCGGACCTGGGTTTCGGACGCGTAATCCGCGCCGTAGTCGGCCAGGGCCGCGAAGTCCAGGGGTGCCAATGGGGTATCGAGTGGGGCCTGTCCGCTCGGGCGGCCGAGTGCGGCGTATTGGGTGGCCACACCGTCCTCGTAGCGGCACAGCTCGTAGGACATCTTCTCGTTCGCGGTAACGCTGATCACCGGCCAGCGCGCGGAAAGATGCTGTGCCAGTGGATGTTTGCCGACCGGCGCGATCTCCCAGTTCAGACTCATGACGACAACCGAACCGCCGTATGGCTGTTCGATCAGCACTACGTCATCGCCGAGGGATTCGGTCGAGTTCAGTTCGGGATCGAAGGTATGCCAGTGGGTTTCGTGTGCGCCGCGCACGGCCGAGCGATCGACCTGGCGTGCGTTGTCGGTGGCGTAGGCCGCGATGATCGCGGCGCGAACCTGGGCGACGGCGTCGCGTGCGCTGCAACGGACACTCAATGCGCCGAAGGTCGCACCGATTTCCACCGGCCGGGACGGGGGATCGGGTAGGGCGCCCGCGGCCAGCGGCTTCAAGCCGACCAGCGCGAGCTTCCAGTTGATCTCCTCGATCGTGGCGAGATCGCCGGAGGTTTGGTACAGAATCTGCTGCTGCGTCAGATGTCCCGCGCGCTGCAAGGTCCGGGCTTCGAGTTTGGTGAGCGCGGTGAAGGTCTTGTTGGTGAGATCGATATCCTCGATCCGGGTTTCGCGCAGCCGTGCCGTCATCTCAGGTGAGGTCAGTGCCGCATACCGCTCGCGATACATCGCCACGGCTTGTTTGCGCTGGCGGCCGACCATCAGCGTGCGCAGCAGCATGTTCAGGCTGGCGAGATATTTTCCGGACTGATCCGGATTCGCCGCGAACAGCGCACTGCGGATGCGCACGGCATCCTCGCTGGCGGCGACGGCGGCCTTCGGGTCGAGGCGGCACAACCAGACGCCGCATTTCGAGAGCCCGTCCGCGCAGACGGCGGCCACCTGCGGATGCGTCCGTGACACTTGCCGGTAGGTATGGCAGGCATTGCGGATGGTGCTCGCCGCGAGCTCGCGGTGACCGATGTGCCGGGTCGCCTGCTCGAAGACGCGAAGCGCATCCTGGACTTCGCCCGCGAACTCGGCGGTCACCCGACCGGCGGCGAGCCAGTGCAGCCGGATGCCGACGGACTCCTGCGAAGGCGCCAAGGCCTCGGCCGTCCGGTCCCTGCCGGGGCCGTTCTTGGTCGCGACCAGGCCTTTTGCGAGGTCGCACAGCGACGAGGCCAGACGCAATTCATTCTCGACCGTCCGGTCGATCGCTGCCCGGCGATCCTCGGCTACCCGACGCTCGAGTGCACTCAGATCCATCGCGACCTCAACTCCCGCTTCACCTTCCGCGTCACGGTCGTCGAGCGGCCGCATTCTGCTCGACCGAGTTTGCCATACAAATGGCCGGAATGAGCAGGCAATCAACCGGCGACCGGTGCCGCCGCGATCGACCTGTTGACGACCATGACAACCGCGCTCGCGGCCGCCGTGGCTGTTCCGCGTGGTCGTGAGTGTAGCCGTGCGAACCAGCCGTGCACGAAGCTGTCAGGGGTGGTTGCGCTCGGGCGGTTGTGGTCAGCCCTCCAGGAGCAGTGTCACGGGACCGTCATTGACGAGTTCGACGTGCATATGCGCGCCGAACCGTCCGGTGGCGACGGTTGCGCCGAGCTCGCGCAGTGCTTGCGCGAAGGTCTCGACCAGCGGTTCGGCGACGGGGCCGGGTGCGGCGGCGGACCAGGACGGCCGCCGCCCCTTGGCGGTATCGGCGTAGAGGGTGAACTGGCTGACCACGAGAATGGGCGCATCCAGATCCGCGGCCGCGCGTTCCCCCGCCAGGATTCGCAACCGCCACACCTTGTCCGCCAATGCCTTCGCGGTGGATTCCGTGTCCTCATGCGTCACTCCGACCAGGGTGACCAGGCCCTGCGGATTCGGTTCGATCCGGCCAACGGCCTGTCCGTCGACGGTCACTTGCGCGGCGGATACGCGCTGCACCAGTACTCGCATGCTTCGATCCTTGCACCCGGGTGATCGTGGGTGCGCCGGCCGCCCTCAGGTCTCGTCGGTGTCGTCCGGCGTCTCGGCTTCGGCAATCGGGCGTGCCTCTTCGGTGTGTGATGACGCCAGGTCACGCAAGCTCGCCGGGTCGATCGCCAAGTCATTCGTCGAAGCCGGATCCATCGACGGGATCGGCGTATCACGAACTGCCAGAAAGGCATCGAGGAGGGCGAGTGCGTCGGGTGTGAGGCCGGGACCGGCGCACGAGAGTTCGTCCTGCAGGATTTCCAGTCCGGATGCCGCCTCGATGCCGGGCGATGTGGGATCGACCCGCCGCCAGTGCACCGCGACCCTCCAGGACGGGTCGCCACCGACCCACGCCCAGATGACATCGCGAACGACCTTGTGCCGCAGGGTGTATACGCGAAAGTGCTCCGACGCGGATCCCGCCCGGTGCTCGATTTCATAGACCCATTCGTGGCGGCGCGTTCGGATGTAGGTCTCATCCGCGCGTGCGACGACCAGGAACGGGTCATCAGGGTCGGCGGCGGCGACCACGACGTCCTCGAGCAGCGCGGGGGTGAGGTAAGGCAGTGACCGGCCGTCACCGACGGTCACGCGGACATCGATGTGGCCGCGGGGGTCGTAGAGGTGGCCCGTCTCGACGTCCAGCACGGCGAGGTCGCGGTCCTTGGTGAGCTTCAGTACGGCCAGCAGGTGCCTGCCCCGGTTCGGCCCCCAGGTGCGCAATACCGCTCCGCGCGAATCAGCGACGGCGGCAACGAATCCGACTGCGCCGCCGTTGCGGTCGATCTCGGCGATGAGGTCGTCGACGGCGGGTGGGGCCGCAGTGCCGTCCGGGGCGGTGCACATGTGCCGGTACTGCTCCATCGCATCGAGTGCGGTATCGACCGCGTCGGCGGGCACCACCGCGAACTCGCAGGTCACCGCAAGGCTGGTCAGTAATGCCTCGAATTCCGGGGTCGGGCGCACCTCGACGCTGTGATCGGGATCGATCTCGGTGATGGCGGCAAGGCCGATTTCCCCGTCCCGCCACCAGTAGACCGCCGGACTGATCGGCTGCGGTTCGCTGCGGTAGGTGTTGGCGGCGACCTTGCCCAGCAGAATCATCGCCGTCAGCGCATTCGGCCCGACAATGGGATGTGCGTAGACGTTGCCCTCGTGCGAGATGACGAAAAGTGCTCCGTACGTTCCGATTACCGGATAGTCGCCGAGCCATTTCGAGTGGGCACTCGCGGACTCCGACCCGCTCAGAATGGCGAAATGCGCATCGTTGTAGTTCCGCCATTCGATCGCCAGGCGGTCGGCGGAACGAGTGTTCGCCTCGGCCAGTTCGAAGAGCTCGTTGGTGTCGATCTGCCAGTGGGCGAGCTGGTCGGAAGTGACGACCTCGGCGGTGCGGAGTTGCTCGATCACCACCACCTGGATGATGCCGGGCGCGACGTAGTGCCCGACAATGTCGATCCCCGCGATGGTGTCCGACGACGCGAACCGTGTCTTGAGAAAACCACGCACTGTTGTGAATTCGTCGGTATCGAGCGGATCGGTGTAATCCAGATCGACTCGCGCCAGGAACGTTTCGACATGATCCGCGATGAGCGCGGGCCACTGATCGAATGGCTTCGCATTCAGCTTGCGCCGCAAGTTGTCAAGCCACAGAAAATGTGGTCCATCCCCACGCGGGCCCATCAACTGCACCTCGTCGGGTTCGGTTGCCCGGCACGAATACCCCATATGTTCAGCCGCCACGGTCACCAGCGAAATCAATGGGTCCGAAGGCAAGTCGGCCACGACATCTCCTGAAATCGGCGTCTCCTCGACCCTAGGCGTTCCGGCCGGCCGGCTGTTGCCGTCCGTGGGAGGTCCGATTGCTCGGGCCGAGTCGCGTCCCAATCTTCCCAGCAGTGGGCACGGTTGGGGCGGTAGACTCGAGGATGTCGATAGGGTCGGGATCACGGCGCGGTGATGGTTGCTTCGAGCAACCGAAAGTCAAAGCAGTGCACCAATTCTCAGAAGACACGGGGATATGACTAAGGGTTACGATGAGAGGCCGGTCACGCTGGCTCCTATTTTCCTAGCCAGTTTCGTACTGTGGGCCGGGCGAAGTGTTCGCGATGTACTGAATAGGTCGACGGGTGGGCAGCAAGGGCTGGTCGTACCCGATCGGGATTTCCAACTCGAAACCGTCTTCGATAAACAGACTCCGGTCGTATTCCGCGGTGTCGCAACAACTTGGCCGGTATTCGAAGATTTTCAGCCGGAAGCGCTGCGCGAGAAATACGGCGACCAGAAGGTCGCCGCGCTGACCAGTGCGACCAACGTGTTCACACAGGAGACGTCGCCGGTCGAGGTACTCGAATACCGCGATGTCATGGCAGCGGTTTTCGACGAGCCGAAGCCGGGCAAGAACTACTACTCGCGTGCCGCCGCGGACCCGCAGCCGCTCGCCGATCAGCTGCCCGCGCGCGTCGGTACCCGGCAGCAGAGCCCGGCGGCGAGCAGTGTGTGGATCGGCCAACAGGGCAATCTGACTCCGCTGCACAATGATCCATGGCACGGCCTGCTGATTCAGCTGCACGGCCGCAAGCGGGTCCGGCTGTTTCCGCCGAATGAGTACCGCAATGTGTACGGCCGGATTCCGATGAAGGTTTCCGACCCCTACACCGGACTCCCCGACGAGTTCGACCCGGATGTGAGCAGCTTCGAGAAGCTGCAGGACGCGTCCTACTACGACGTGGTTCTCGAGACCGGCGACATCCTCTACATCCCGATGTTCTGGTGGCACCAGGTCGAATCCGTGGATCCGGCCATTTCGTATGTCGCGCGGTACAACCCGAGCTACTTCGAGTTCATGAAGGCGGCCTTCTTCCCGATGGCGGTGCGCGGTGTGCTGCGCATTATCGACGGCATCATGGGCAGGTTCCGCGAGCCGAAGTGACCGCGAACCGCGGTCGGTGGGCGCTGTAACTGGCGCGGCACTTGCCGTTCATGTTCGAGCTACTGGTGAGTCGCCAAGCGCTGTCATCGTCGAATCAGAGGATCCGATGGTGATGGGTGCGGGTGACCGCTGGAGCTCGAGGAGTACGCGATGTCGGACAAGTTGAGGCACGACGCGGATCTGTTCGAGAAGGCCGCGGAGCGGACCAGCGCCGTTCGGGATCGAGTGAACGGCGTGCTGAGCACGTTGGATGCCGCGCTCGCCGGCCGCGGTGCGCCGTGGGGGAACGACAAACTGGGGCGCCAGTTCGCCGAGGGGCCCGACGGATACAAGGTCGCGCGCGAGCAGATGACCGGGAATATCAAGACCACGGCGACGAATTTCGACAACTTCTACACCGGTCAGACCAAGACCGCCAAGGAACTGCGGCGGATGGACCAGTCCAACGGCGACGGCTTCCGGTGAGTTGTAGCCCATGACGAACGAATTCGCCAAGGCCGAGATGGCGGCGGTGCTCGATGAAGTCCAGCAACAGTTTCGGGCGATCGCGCAGGTGCAGCAGCAGCGTGCCGAACTGACCGCGAGCGCTACCGTGCGCAAGCGGATCACCGTCACCGTGAACGCCGACGGCACCATTGTCGAAACCAAATTCGGTTCCGGCATCGACGAATTGAGCTACGGCGAGATCGCGAAGGCGGTGACCGAGGCGGCGCAGAAGGCTACCGCCGAGGTGATGCGCAAGGCACAGGAGCTGATGACGCCCCTGCACGACCGTCGTGCGCGACTGCCCAAACTATCGGATCTGATCGTGGGCATGCCCGACCTGAGCGCCGAAATGCCGAAGGCGCCGAAGGTTTCGCTTGCTCCGCCGAATTCCGAAGAGCGCCAATCGGTTTCCGACAATGACGGCGCGCCGATGGAATTCAGCAATGTCGAGGTCGTCTCGCGCCAATCGGCCACGGACCGCGGAGTCACCGATTCCAGCTGGTGACCGAGGGTGAGCGCAGATGGCTGAGCTGCCGGGTTATCTCAAATGGCTGGAATGGGTCGCCGGATCCGACTGGCCTGCGGGCGATCCCGATGGCATGTGGGGGCTGGCCGATGACTGGCGCGCTGCGGCCGCCGGACTGCGCGACATTCTGCCCGATATCCGTCATGCGAAAACGGCGTCGCTGAAGGCATATCAGGACGGCGACGGCATCGAGGCGATCATCGCCAACTTCGACAGTTATCTCGAAGGTCCGCAATCACTCGAAATGCTGGCCCGCGATTTCGAGAAGCTGGCCGATTCGGCAACCAGCGTCGGCACCGAAATCGAATACGGCCAGCTCATGCTGATCACCTCCCTCGCGCTGCTTGCGGCCGAGATCGCGATCGCATGGATCTTTCCGCCGACCGCGCCCGCGGAGGAGGCGCTCGCGATTGCCGGAACACGGGTGGCCATCCGGATAATCGCCAAGCGGATAATGGACAAGATCGTCGAGATCGTGGCCAAATTCCTCGGGCGTCGACTGGCGAATTTCCTGGTCCGCCACATTGCCATCGACACGGTCCTCGGCACCGTCCAGGACTGGGGAATTCAGCAGTACCAGGTGAATTCGGGACATCGCAAAGAGGTCAACTGGGAGCAGGTCGCCATCACCGCGATCAGTTCCGCGGCTGGCGCCGGTGTCGCGAGCCCGATCGGCGAGCGTCTCGGCGAGAAGCTCGCCGAGACCGAGATGAAGGCCTGGCTGCGTGGACTGCTCACCGGCGCGACGGCGGGCACAGTGGGTGCCATCGCCGGATTCGGCGGCAGCGTCGGCGCGCAGTTCGCGTTCACCTGGGCGAAGTCCGGACCCGAAGGTGGCTGGGACAAGGCCGTCGACGGTCTGAAGAAGACCGAATTCGACCTGCGCATGTTGACGGCGGGCGCCTCGAACGGCGCGATGTCCGGTGCGAATCGAGCGGCGGCCGAGCAGTTCTATCACAATCGGCATCCGGATTGGTACCGGCCGAGCGGTACGCGGGTAAATCCGGATGACCTGTCCCGCATTGGTTTTCGCCCCGATGCCGGTCCGGTTGGTGATGGTGCCGATGCCGGTGGGCGTGCGGGCGCCGGTTCGGGAACCGGGCAGACCGGCGAGGGGGCGCCGAACGCGGGGCACACGGCGGAGCCTGTCGCCGGTCGTGGCGGTGGGGACGGTACGGCGGATGGTTCGACAGCGCATGCCGTGGACGACGGTTCGGGGGCTGATGGTTCGTCGAATAGTCTTGGTGCGGGCGATGATTCGGCGCAGGCGCATGGTGCTGACGACGGTATGTCGAAGGCGGGGGCCTCCGGTGATGGTTCTACTGCGCATGCCGGTGATGATGGTGCCACCGCGCGTGCTGGTGACGATGGTGCGACTGCCCGCGCGGGTGATGATGGTGCGGCCGTGCGTGCTGGTGATGATGGTGCGTCCGCCCACACGGGTGCTGATGATGCTGCTGTGCGTGCTGGTGATGATGGTGCTACCGTCCGCGCAGGTGATGATGGTGCGGCCGCCCACGCGGGTGATGACAATTCCTCGACTGTGCGCGCCGACGCGGATGGTTCCACAGCCACGCAGCGCATCGGCGATGGAACGGCGGATGGTGGAGTCGACCAGTCGACCCGGAATTCGGAGGTGGGAACCGGATCGGACGGTGCCGTCCGGCCCGCAGGAGAAGCTGCGGTTCATTCGGATCCCTCTGCGGTACAGGCGAATTCGAATGCCGAGTTCAACGGTGCCGGCGACCGTACGGGGTCGGCCGATCACGCGGGAGCGTCGGCGCGCGAGGGACAGAGCCGCCTCGATGCCGGTACCCGGGCCTCCCTGACCCCCGCGGGCGCGGAACACACTTCGAACACGAACGCCGATGGTTCGCGCATCTCCGGCGACAACGTGGCCGCGCAAGCAGGAGCCGCCGCGGCATCGACCCCACTCCGAACCGGCACTGCTCCTATGCATCCCGGGACCGCGCCAACCCACGCCGCACCCGACGCACGCACCGGCGCAACACCATCCACACCGCGCACAACCTCAACCACCGACATGCGCCCCGCCGCAACCTCCAACACCGAAACCGCACGCGGCGAACAGACCCGCCCACAACCGACCGCCGAACCCCGCACCACAGACCCACGTTCCGCAACCCCATCCACCGCCGATACCCGCACCACCACCGACGGCCGCCCCGGCCCGGACCGATTCCACACCGGCACCGGCGACACGTCCTCCGAATCCGAATCCCTCCGCACCACACCCGAAATCCGCGCGAGCGCAGCCCAATTCACACCCAACCACCCCACCGCCGAACCCATAGCAGGCCCACAGGCAGCACCAGCCCCCATCCACGCCGAGACCCACGCCGACGGCAATGCCACCGTCCGCCCCAACAGCGACCACGCTGCACCCCCGGACAGTGCCGCCGCCGTGCGGCCCAATGCGGATGCCGTCGGGCGCTCCGATAGTGCCGGTGCCGTGCCCCCTGTGAGTGACACCGCCGCATCTCCGGTCAGTGCCGGTGCCGTGCGGCTCGATGGGGATGCCGTTGGGCGCTCCGATGGTGACGGTGTCGTGCCCCCTGTCAGTGACACCGCTGCATCTTCGGACGGTGCCGGTGCCGTGCGGCTCGATGGGGATGCCGTTGGGCGCTCCGATAGTGACGGTGGCGTGCCCCCTGTCAGCGACAGTGCCATGCACTCCGACGATGACGGCGTGGCACCTCCGGACAACGACCGCGTGGTACACCCCGACAGCACCAATGTGCTGCGGCCGGAGGGCGAGAGTCCGGTGCTGCCCGACCGCGAGGGCGGTGTTCTGTCGGCGAGCGACGGTGCCGCGCGGGCCGACGGTGACGGTGCCGCCCGCCCCGAGCGTGACGGCATGGCGCGCCCCGCAGGGGACAGTCTCGTACGCCCCGGGGGCGAGAGTGTCGTTCGCGCCGACGGTGATGATGCAGTGCGTCCCGGCAAAGAGGGCGACGAGGGTGCAGCGCACTCCGGTGACGACGGTGTCGCGCACCTTGGTGGCGACGGTGTCGCGCACCTTGGTGATGACGGTGTCGCGCACCTTGGTGGCGACGGTGTCGCGCACCTTGGTGATGACGGTGTCGCGCACCTTGGTGACGAGGGCATCGCGCGCGCCGCCGACGACACTCCGGTGCGCTCCGAACCTTCCGACGTCCGGCATGCGACGGACCCGGCGGCGCGGGATGACGGGGCGCATCGGGGTGGGGATGTCGAGCCGGCCAAGTCGCATCGTGCCGATGATTCGGTGCGGCGGGAGGAGGTCGAGGCGCGGCGCGAGGCGGCGCGTCAGCGGGCTGAATCTCTTGATCCTGCAGTGGCTTTCGTGCCACAGCCGGTGGCCGAGCCGCATGCGCATCGGAACACGGGGGATGCGCCTGCGGATAGGGCGCGCGATGGGGCGGATGTTCAGCAGCGACAAGGTGGCGATGAGCCTCGGATTCCGGAGCGGAATCGTGGTCGGTGCGCGGAGTTGTCGCTGCGGTTGATCAAGGCGCTCACCGGGAGTTCGGCGATCAGGTTGCCGGAGCGGATGATCGGGCTGGACGGGATGACGGCCGCGGAGGTGCAGACGGCCGCGGGTGGGCAGTTGCGTTCGTATGAGGGTCATGCAGAGATCGCGCGGCTGTTGCTTTCCATGCCGGAGGGGTCTTCGGCGCTGGTTGTCGATGAATACAGCGGCGCGGTCGACAGGTACAACGTCGGCGCGCACGCGTATGTGCTGGTGCACGAGAACGGCGGGATCGTGGTGCGCGATCCGGGGGCGGGCCGAGTGGAGGGGTTCCCGCCGACGGTGCCGCGCGAGCTCCGTGGCACGTACGCCATCGCCTTCGACCCGGCCGGAAATCCGTTGCACCCGCTCGGCTCCGAGCAGCCACTTGCAACCGATCGGGAGGCCCGCATCGGCCGCTCACTCGATGCGCAGCCCGATCAGGTCCGTGAACTGTTGCGCCATACCGAGACCGGGCGGCGGATCGCGGCGAGCTTCGACAATAGTCCCGTTCGCGACGGATTCGAGCCGTCCGCGGGTGACGGCCGAGCCGGTGAATTCCGGCGACGCGAATTGACCGCAGTCGCCTTCACCTCGGGTGTCGATCATGTCCAGCAGGCGCTCACTCTGGCTCACGAATCCGTGCACGCCGAACGGTATGTTCAGGGCCGAACCGGTGACGTCAGGGGGATGGCACGCGACGAATTCGTGCGCACCATGGTCGACGAGGAGGCTGCGGCAACGGGCCGACGCTTCCAATTGGCCCAGGAATTCCGGGATCTCGGCCACGACATCGCCGTGAACCCGCTCGAGGAGACCTACACCGCCGCTTATGACCGCGCCGCCGCCGATCTGTCGGCAAGCGATTCGTCGCTCACCCCGGCCGAGGTCCGCCAGGCCGCACATGAGGTCGCCGTCGATGCGCTACGCCGGGAAATCGCCACCCACGAGTGGCAAAACGGCAAGAACTACACCGATTACTACGGCGACGCCTGGGACCGCGTGCATGCGGCCAGTGCCGAACTCCCGTCGGGCGCGCGCATGCACGACACCCCTGCGGATATCGCCGAAAGCCTGCGTACGGCGGCGCTGGACCGCGAGTCGGCCTTCCGTGACCTGCGCGACACCTCGGAAGAACTCGCGGAGCGCGCGACCGCCCTCGGCCTCGATCCCACCCTCGCTGGACAGCCGCTGCAACGCCAGATCACCGACCGCCTGCAGCGCATCACGAATGAACTTGCCGGACCTGATGTTCGGTCCGAGCGGCAGGCCGAACTGCGTACCGAACAACACGAGCTGCGCACCGTCGCCGACCTGGCCGACCAGCGTCAGCATGCCCAGGCGACCTACGACCACCGCGCCGACCAGGTGGCGAATGCGGCGATCGAAGAGGTTCTCACCCAACACGTACGTGAGAACCCGAATGCGCGGATGCTCAACGAACACATCGTGCATATCCCCGGCGAGCCCGACCGACTGGTCATCGCGTCGGGCACCGACGACCACCAGCGCGTCCTGCGCGATGCGCAGCAGCACCAGGAAATCCGCGAACTGCTCGACCGGCCCGGGGTCGTGCGCGAGCACCTGAACGTCGACGCCGACCAGGTCGGCCGCATCAGGGTCGAGTCCATCGACGAGCCGTCACCCAACCAATTCGATCGCGCCACCGACCTCACGCCACTGGACCGCGCGGGTCAGGCGGCCCAGGAACGTATCGCCCGGATTCGAGAACAGTTGCGGGAGAGCGAAGTCGGCCGCTGGGCCGACGAGGTGCTCACCCGCCACGACGTCGATATCGTGCACGAGTCCGGCGCCGACGACCGCTACTACCCGAGCCGCCGCACCCTCGCCCTGGACGTCGGCGCCTCCGATGCGGCACAGATGGCCGCGCTGGTACACGGCGCCATCCACGTCGAATTGGCACATACCCGTGAGACTCCCGGCGGTGCGCAGGAACGCATGCGCCTGCCGCGCGCGGAATACAACACGCGCATGCTCGACGAGGAAGCCCGTGCGCACGCACTGGAAATCGTTGCGGCGAAACAACTCAGGGCCGCCGGACACGATCTCACCGAAACGCCGCTGGAGCGCGCCTACACCGCGGCCTACGACGAAGCCCGAGCCCGAGCGCACGAAGAGAATCCGCACGCGCCCGCAGCAGAACTCGATCGAATCGCCAATGATGCGGGCCTGGACGCCATCCGCCCCGAGGTGGCTCGGCATCGTCCCGAGCATTCGACCGAAGACCATGCTGAGTTCTACGGCCACGCTTGGGATGACGCGCACGGCATCCGCTCGTTCGGCGATATCGTCCGCTCCGCGATCGCTTCCGGTGAGCGTTCGGTCACGGTGCTCAGTGAGGGGGCCTCGGGGCATGCCGCCAGGAAGGTGGAGCTTGTCACCTTCAACGATGGCACCGAACTGATCCGCAAGACCGTCATGAATCCGCGCCACGCCGTCGCCGAGCGGTTGGCGTCGCTGCTCGGCCGTACTATCGGTACGAATGTGCCCGAAGTGTTCCACGCCAAATCCAATGTCGTGTACGTGGAGAAGTTGGCGGGACGTGTTGCGGCCGAACGGCATCCGCAGTTCATCGACGTGCACGAGCTCGGTTACGCCGATACCGTCGCGGGCCGTGCGCTCGGTCTGCTGGACGCGCTGATCCGGATTCCGGACCGCGACGGACAGGGCTGGATGATCGGCCCGCACGGCGAGGTGCTCGGTATCGACCACAGTCGTGGTTTCGAGGAAAGCGAAGCCGCGCGAAATGCGTTGAGCCCGTTCGCCGAACACTTCCTGCGTCGCAACGGTGACAGCATCGAGGTCATCGACCACCATCTGCCCCGCGCGGTGGTCGACGCGATCACCGAACGTGTCGCCGCGTTGCGCCCGGAGTTCGACAAGCACGGTCGCGGCCAGTGGCACGACACGGTGATGGCACGTCTGGCCGAAATCCGTGCGCACGCCGCCGATCTGCCGTCCGAACACGGCGATATCGCAGTGCGACCGGAGGATTCGAGCAGGCACGACGACGATTTCGACGACCGCCCGAACGCCTACACCAACAGGTACGGCGGGGACAACCAGCACGGCATCCACGGTCGGATCGACGCGGACGGCGTACTGCGCGCGACGGTGCGTGTGGGTGACGGCACGCCGACCGGGCGCGAAATGTTCCGGGACATGATGCGTGAGCTCGGACATCAGGTGACCGAGATCCGTGCCGAGTGGAATGCCGACGACCGGGTCCGAGACAACCTCGACACCTTCAATGCCGGTGTGCAGGAGCTGTACCTGACTCCGGAAGAGTCGGCGCGCAACACCTTCACCGGCAAACTGGCCGTCGAGCTCGGCTTCACCGAGGTGAGCTTCGACCACGATGCGATGCGCGGTCGGCCGGGCGAATACGAGAAGGTCGTCGCGCATTTCAACAGGCCGGAGACCTCGGTCCGACCCGAAGCGCCGGGCGACGGGGCGGATTCGCCCGAGTTCTGGCCGACCGGCGACGGTCCCGAGCCGGACGCCGGGGCCTGGCAGGTCCGGCCGCGGGATATGGCCGGTGCTCCGGTGTGGGAACTGCTGGGGCGCAGCGAAACCGGCCGCGAAGCGGCCGATGCGCTGCGGGCCGCTGGTGCCGCGGTGCGCTTCGAAGGTGGCCGGCCGGATTCGTTCAACGGCCGGACCATGGACGTGTCCGTCGACACCCATGACCGCGGCCAGCCCGCCCAGGCGGAGGCGCTGGTACGTGCGGCGGTACTCGCGGATGCCGTGCTGTCCGGTCGGGTCGAGGTGGATCCGTCCCGTATCCGCGCCACCGATCGCGCGGATTATGTCGACGCACAGCTGCGCACGGAAGCAGAGGTGCTCGGCAGGCAGGCCGAGTTGCGCCGTGAGCTGGGCGCGGCCGGATATCCGGAACCGGCCCCGACCACACACGATGTTGCGGATTCGGCCTACACCCGCGCGTTGCATGAGCAGTATCTGACTGCCCGCGACGCGGCCGTGGCCGCCGCGGATCCGGGCTTGGGCGAGCACGAACTGCGCCGAATCGGCCGCGAGGCGGGCATCGAGGCGCTGCTGTCCGGCGATATGTTCGACTCGCCGTTGTATCCGAGCGAGGGCGCGAGTCTGCGGGATATCCACGGCGGTACCTGGGATGCCCATCAGGATCCGGATGGAATGCACGAGCCGTCCTCCCCGGAATCGGCGCGGGAACTGCAGCGTCTGGTCCGCGAACATGCGGCGCTCACCCGGGAACTGCGTGCGGTCGAGGGCGATTGGGATCGTGCGGTCCGACGGTTCGGCGCCTTCGACCCCGAAACCCACCGCGGCGACCGGGAGCTTTTCGAGCGTGGCCGACAGGCGGTGGCGGACGACAGAATCCGGCCAGTGGGCGCACGGAATTCCGAGCGCCCCGCGCAGGTGCGAGCGCTGGTCGAGGCGACCCGTCGACATGCCGAGGTGGAGGCGCGGCGTAACCGTCTGCTCGATGAGATCGCGGCGCGAGTCGGTCAGGACGCGCTCGGTCCGGAAGTCTCCGAGCAGTATTGGGTCAACGACCGCGTCGCGGTGCTGCCAGGTGAACCACCGCGCGTGATCGTGGTCGATGCTCGCGGTGATCATGCCGCGATATCGCGCGCGGCGGCGGATCGAGGCACCGATCTGCATCGCGCCATCCGCTACGGCGATGCGCTCGTGGAACGGGTCCGGGTCAGCGTCGACGATTCCGGTGCCGTCCAGGTGCGCCGGGAGCCGGTGGATTTGCGTGCCGCCTGGGTCGACGCTGCGGCGGCGGATGTGCGTGCGGAGGTAGACCACCTGGTGGCACCGCGAACGCCGGACGAACCGGCCGCGGCATTGCCGGAACAGTCGATAGTCGACACCGCGCAGGTGGCGTCGGACCGGCTGCAGCGCATCCTCAGGGGTAACGAACTCGGACGGTGGGCGGCCGAAGTACTGGCCAGGCACGGGGTCGAGATCCGCTTCGGCCTCGACGTGGATTCCAGCCGCTACGACGGCAGACAGCAGCGCGGCGTCGATGCCGGATACGACCCGGCCTCGAATACCGTGCTGCTCGGCCTGACCGATGCACCGTCCCAGCATGCGGCGGAGGCGATTCGGGCGGCATATCTGGCCGAACAGCTCGGCGACGGTCCGCTCGAGCGATTCACGCTCGGACGTGACGAATACGTCGATCTGATGCTGGATCGGGAGGCCGTCGCGCAGGCCAGAGCGTTCGAATTCGATCGGTGGCGGCAGTTCGGGACCGAAGCGTCACCGGCTCCGGAAACGTTGCTGTCCAAGGCATATGAGGACGCCTTCGAACAAGCACAGCAGCAAGCCGAGCGGGCCTACCGCGCCAACCGAGGGATAACGGACAGCATGGTCGATGCGGCCGCACATCATGGCGCCGCCCGTGAAGTGCGAAACCGGTTGGTGGAGCTTGGTCCGCGCGTCGACGGCGGTGACCTCGCAGCCTTCTATCGCGCACAGTGGGACAGCGCGCACGGCATCACCCGTGCGCCCGGCGAGGGGCCGCCCACGCACCACACCGA
Source organism: Nocardia sp. CA-120079 (assembly GCF_050955745.1). NCBI lineage: Bacteria > Bacillati > Actinomycetota > Actinomycetes > Mycobacteriales > Nocardiaceae > Nocardia > Nocardia sp. CA-120079. The sequence goes on along the minus strand of NZ_CP192088.1, from coordinate 8,694,893 downwards.
CACACCGGCGATCCGGGAACAGCGCAGCCGTCAGTACGCGGTGGAAATCGAATCCCTTCGGCTGCTGCGTGATTCGGGCCGTTTCGTGCCGGTCGGTCCGGCCGAACGTGCCTACGCCGACGCATACGATCGCGCCTATCAGCGTGCGGAGCGCGCTGCGGCTCGCTCGAATGATCCGGCGATCCGGCCGGAGCGGGCCGGATACGAAGCCGGGCGTGAAGCACTGCGCAAATACATCGATAAGGTCGGTCCGGAACGAGCCGAGGTCGCCTTCGATGTCGCACGGCATGCGGGCGACAACGTCGACGACTATCACCCGTGGTCCGATACGACCGAGCCCGAAACCGGGCATCCGGCCGATCAGGACGCGTCGCCGCGCCGGATAAGCGCGCAAGACGCCGCGGACCGCATCAATCGCTTCTTCGACGATGAACTGGCACGGGATCCGGGTGGGACTCGGCTCACCGACCGGGTCGCCCAGTTTCCTGGTCACCAGCCGGTGGGACGCGGACGTCTGGTGGTGGCGGCGCCTGCGGGCGAGCACATGGACGCGCTGCGCGAACTGGCCGCGACGCGTCCGGAATACACCAATGTGCTGTGGGACGACACGCACCGAATCGAATACCTGGAAGTGGGACAGCGTCCCGACGGCTCGCTGTCGGCCGATTGGATCTATGCCGGTATCGCCGAGGGGCCCTACCGTCTCCCGGGCGCAGACGAGCAGGCCACCGAAATGCTTGCGCATTACCTGCGCTACCGTGCCGCCGGACAGACGGCTCTCGGCTTCGATGCCTGGATGCGCCAGCTCGGCCCGGATGCCTTCGAAACCGGCGATAGCGCTGCCTCGAGCCGCAAGGGCAAACTTCGTGCGGGCTTCATGTCACGCGGTTACGAACTCACCGAGGCGGATCCGTCGATCGGCGAGCCGCACCCGGCTGAGGTGGCACGCCGACTGCGGACACGGCAGGTGGCCATGCCGGAATACAACGATGCCGCAGCCAATTCCGCACGAGAACGCAGCTGGCCGCAGTTCCTCCGAACCGAGGTGAAGACGCGGGCGTGGGACTTCGGGGTCATGCTGCGGTCCGATGGCAACGGCGGGTGGCGGGTGGCGCCGCCCATCGGAGACGGCAGTGCGAGCGATGTGGTGGCCAGGCTGTTCCAGGGTATGTCCGATACCGACTCGGGGCGGCTCGGGGAACGCATCAGCCGTATCCTGCTCGATGGTTCGGCCGATCTCGACGATCACAGTGCGCCGAAGGGCCTGCTGCGCAGGATCACCGACCGACTGTCGTTCGGAAACCGCTCGGACCAGGGCGACTCCGCGCCGCGGCCGATCGATCGCCCACGGCCCGATGACGATTCGTTCGACGCACCGGAGTTTCCACCAGCGCATCCGGACGATGGCGCAGAGCAGCGACAAGCCCAGCAGCAGCGACAAGACGTGCTGGATCGGTTGGCGGCCGAGAATGCGGCGGCGGTGCGCGAGCGCGACGAGGCAAGGGCCGCAGGCGATCCGGAGCGCATCGCGCAGGCGCAGGAGCGGGTCGCACGGCTCGACGAGGCGATGGCGATCGCACTGCAGCGCGACGCGCTGTTGCGGGCGGGCGCGATTCCGGTCACCGATCGGGTCGGTGTGGTGCCGGGTGAGCCGGCGCGCGTGTTCGTGGTCGGCTGGGGCGACCGTGATCCGGTTCGCGTGCTGGACGCCGCGGCCGATCGACATCCGCAGCTCGCGGAGTTGCGCGCCGAACCCGGCACGGTCGTGCGCGAGTTGCGGATCGGTGCGCAAGGCGAGACACGAGTGCTGCGCGTCGATGATCCGGCGGCGCGGCCAGAAGTCGAGCGGCCCGCCGAGGCCGGTGGCGGCGGTAAGAAGCCGCCGTCGGAGCCTCCCGTCCCCGCCGGAATGCCCGACGATCCGGGGCACTCACGAAATGAGAACTCCGGCAACGGATCCGAGGAGGCGGCGGGGCGGCTGTTCGCTCCGGCGAATCCGGACGAGCCGCGCCGCGTCGTCATCGATGCGAACGGCGAAGAGGTGCCGCTACAGGTGCGGCCCGACGGCGAGGGTCGCTGGCGGGTCGAGACTCCCGAAGAATCCGGAACACCGGCTCGCCCAGCCGATTCCGAGCCCCCCGAAAAGAAGTCGCCGCTGCGCCGAGCCTGGGAGCGGGTTCGGGCGAGGATGCGCGTGCGCGGTTACGTGGGCGACTACCCGAAGTACCCGTCGGGTTCTGGTGAGGACCGCCGTGGCCAGAACGCGCTGAAGGACGGCGTCGAGCATGCGCCGGACCTGTTCGAATCGCATCCGAATACGCCACATCCGCCGCAGGCGACACCCGGGCACGAAACCGTCGCTCGACCGGCACCGGAGAGTGAAGGCGGGGGCCTCAATATGGCCCGAATCGCCAAGGAGGGCTGGACCGCTTGGCGTAACCGGGAGCATCTGCCGATCCTGAACAGGCTCTCTAGCCGAATTCGGGATGTGGCAGGCGATTTCGTCGTGCCACGCACACCTAATGGCGAGGAATACCGGTTCTGGGTCAGCGACGCCGATCCGGATCTGGTGCGCCAAACCGTCACCGAACTGCTCGAGGTCGAGGCCATCGCGCCGGAAGAGGCGCGGGCGGTGCTGGAAGAGGCACTGGCCGTCGCCGATCCGGAACAGCGACAGCGGATCATCGATGACCTGGAGAACTTCGATCTGATCTCCGACGAGGAGGCCAGGGCACTCGAGCACGAGCCGACGCATCCGGAGCCGACCACCGAACTCGACGGTCCGCCACCGGAAGACGAATCGCTCACCGATAAGGCACACCGGCTCGGTTTCGACCTGCCCGACGAAAGTCCGGAGACCATTCGCCGGGTGCTCGACGAACAGGAATACCGGACGATGCGTGAGGCGGCCGCGATCGCGGGCCTCGCCGAGGCGGCCGATCGCTTCAACGAGGAGGTCACGCGGCCGTACATAGATGCCGACCTGCTGGGCGACTCGGCTCCCGAACTGCACGGTCGACAGCCGGTGGCGGGGGAGATCGAGGACCCCGATGCGCGGCGGGTCGATGCGGATGAGGACTACGACGACGAGAACGAGCAGACCAGTGAGTCCGGCCCCGAATTGGGTGCGCCCGATGCGACGGGCCGTCCGGTGCCGCTGGCCGATCAGGTCAGCATCTTCGACGACAATCCGATGGGCCGCTTCCTCAAGGAGCTGATCAGCGCCTTCGGCGGCGATCCCGGTCTGCAGAACTTCTGGCCAGTCGGCAATGGCGCCGACCCGCTGCGCGAATGGGGCGATATCGGGGACGGCCAGGAACTGGGCCGCGACCAAGGGCCCAGGGTGTATTTCGAGCATGCCCTGCGCCGCGACCAGCTTCGCGACGAGGCTTCCACGTGGGCGCAGATGTTCGGCCTGGACCTCAACGATGTGAACCCGCGCAATCTCGATGCCACGCTGCGCAGGTTGTGGGCCGAGCACGATGCGCGCGCTGCCAGGGTCGCCGAATTCGCCGAGGCCGCCGAACCGCATCTGCGTGCCGGAGAGCAGGAGCCGGTCGGGGAGATCCACGGCGATCAGGTCGCGCGGGTGCCCGTCGGGGCGGGCGCGCCGGACCGGCTGGTAGTGATCAACGGGCCGCTGGACCGGGCGGATGCGCTGGCCAGGGCACTCGCCGATGATCCTGCCTTGGCCGATGCGCTCCATCGTGGTGAGGTCGAACTCGATTACCGGAACGCCCGCACGGATCGCGTGGGCCAGATCCACCTGGATCCGGTCGAAACACCCGAGGTGTACCACCATCGGGAGGCCATCGATGGCCGCGAGCTGGTGGTCACGATGGTGCGCGACAACGACGGTCAGTGGCGCGCCGTGCAGGCACCCGTCGAGGAGCCGACGACCCATTCGCCCGGCCACGACAGCGATGCGCCGCCGCGCACTCGGGCCGAGATGGTCGCCGAAATCGTGGATCTGGCAAACGAACTCGGCCTCGGACCGGAGGCACTGCACCCGGATCGGCTGGCACAGACCATTGCGGAACTGAAGCTGGCCAATGCTCTGCGCGCCGGTCAGGTCGAGGCGCTGGCGGACTTCGCGCGCACGATGAACGAGATCGAGAACTTCAACGATATCGGCGATGCGCGTGGTCAACTCGCGCACCGGCTCGATATTTCGGAGTCGGAGCTCACGCCTCGGCGGGTCGCCGAGGCGCTGGCCGATCCGGAATGGCGCAGTGCGCGGCGCGAACAGCAGTTCAAGGATCTGGCCGACTACGCCAAGCAACTGCGCGATATTGATCTGGGCGCGGTCAATGCCGCACGCGATCGTTTGGCCGCACAGCTCGGTCGGGCCGACCCGGAATCGTTGCAGCCGACCAAGATTCGGATCGCCGATGACGGTGAGATCCTGCGCGGACTGGATGCGAACGGACTTGATCCGGCGAAGCTGCGCAAGGTGATCGCGGGCCTCGAAGGTGACGGTAAGCACGATCAGGTGGTGGACGCGCTCACCGAATACATGCGTGCGCTGATCGATATCGATCCGTACTCCGATGTGTCGCGGGGCGACCTGTCCGCCGATCCGCGGGCCGCAGGCGAACCGCCTGTCCATGAACTGGCATGCGTGCAGGCGTTGCGTGAACTCCTCACTGAGGCAATGCGATCCGGTGATCCGCTCGATTTCGGAAGTGTGCTCGCGGACCATCCTGGCCGCACCGACGGCGCATCCGGCGAGGGGCGAGGGCGGCCCGAGCCGAATCGCGACTGGGCACGGCTCGTCGGCGTCGATATCGCGGGTGCCGACGATGCGACCTTCCGCAAGGTGTACGAGGCCTATCGCGATGGAAAGATCGAGAAGCACGAGGGGCTCAGTCCGAGCGAACTGACCGCGGAACTCGGCCGCATACGCGCGGAGATCCAGACTCGCGCCGAACAGATCAGAAATCTCGCGGCGCTGCTCGACGAGTTCTACGACGCTCCGAGTGAGTTGGCTGGTGCGCCCCGCGGGTTGGGTGGGCCGGACGAGGGCGGACCCGGGCCCAAGCCCGTCGGCCCGCAGGACCCGGGGTCGAGCGGTGCGGTCGATCCCGCAGTCCGGTCTGGGGGCGATGCGTCTGAGCCTGGTGTCCGGCGGGAGTCGGGATCGGGTGGTGTGGGCGATTCGTCTGTCCGGTCTGGGGGCGATGCGTCTGAGCCTGGTGCTTGGCGGGAGTCGGGATCGGGTGGTGTGGGCGATTCGTCTGTCCGGTCTGGGGGCGATGCGTCTGAGCCTGGTGCTTGGCGGGAGTCGGGATCGGGTGGTGTGGCCGATCCGCCAGTCAGGTCAGGGGGCGACGAGTCGGGCGCGGCGTCCGAGCCGGATTCTCGATCGGACTGGAAGCGGCAGATGGATGCCGAACAGGCCGAATGGAACGCGCGCACGCTTTCGGAACTCGATGAGTGGGTCGCCAAGATGGGCGGGGGCGAGGATTCGGCGGATCCACGGTCGCGGATCGATGATGCGTTGGCGCGTGAGTCGGTCGCCGCGGAAGCGGAGTTCAGGCGTCGTGATGAGGAGGCTGAGGCCGAGCATCAGGAGTTGATGGATCGTCTCGATGAGGTGGCGCGTCGGCTGGAGGAAATTGCCGACGAGCCGGAAGGCGCCGCAGCGGAGCGGGATTCGGCGGATCCACGGTCGCGGATCGATGATGTGTTGGCGCGTGAGTCGGCCGCCGCGGAAGCGGAGTTCAGGCGTCGTGATGAGGAGGCTGAGGCCGAGCATCAGGAGTTGATGGATCATCTGGACGAGCTGTCCCGTCGTCTCGAGGAGCGGTTCGGAGATCTCGATGACCCGCAAACCGCTGTGCCAGAAACTGATCCGCCGTCGCGGATCGAAGCAGCATCGGCGCGTGAGCAGGCTGCTGCCGAGGAGGAATTCCGGCGTCGCGATGAGGAAGCCGAGTCCGAGCATCAGGAGTTGATGGATCGTCTCGATGAGGTGGCGCGTCGACTCGACCAGGCGGCCGACGAATTCCGACAATCGGATGAGGGGCCGAATGAGGACGGACCCGATCCCACCGCCACACCGCCCGCCCCGCCGCACAATCCACCGGACAGCCCCGCCTCCGGCGCGAAGCCGATCCCCGTCCCGGATGAGGCGGACGGCGCTCGTGATACGAATGCCGATGGGGGAGAGTCGAAGTCGTCGGCCGACCCGACAGAACATCCACCGGTGCAGACGGAGTCGCGACCGATCGACGACGAATGGTCGAGGCGCAATCCGCGGCAGGTCGCGAAGGTGCTGGCACGGCGGCATTCGATCGAGGTGGAAGGTTTCCGGCGCAAGGGCATCGATCCGGAGGTGGTTCGCGAAATCGCGCGAGCGGTGGACGAAATGCTGACCAAGCATCCGGAGATGAAGCTCGCCGGCGTCCGCATCGAGCCCGGCGACCCGCGCCATCCCCAGGGCGGAGTCGCGTACACGAGCACCAGTCCTCGCGTCGGCGCGGATGCGCCACTGGCCGAACGGCTTCGGCAGGTGACCCCGTCGATCGTCGTCCTCGAGGAATCCGCGCGCGGACAGTCATGGGGATCCGACGAGGACACGCTCGCCTCGAAGACGAGTCGCGATGGAAGCCGGGTCATCGGTGCCGACCGCCCGGTGTACGGCGTGATGGTGCACGAACTCGGCCACGTGCTCGACTACGCCGGACAAGGCCGCGCACAGCGGCGTGTGATGGATGCGCTGCGGGAGCACTACCTCGCCACCCGCGAACACCCCGGCGAGACGGACTTCCGCGCCTGGGTCGACCAGCTCACCCGCTACAGCTTCGACGGCGACAACGTGGACCCCGGTGAGGCACTCTCCGACGCGTTCCGTGAAGTGGAGCGTTACGGCGACGACGCCTCCGAACCCGCGCAGGTCCTGTATCGCCTGTTGGTCGACGAGGCGCGAGCGGGCGAGTCCAGCTCCGTCGAGTACGTCAACCGAGCGCCGTCCGTGCCGGTCGAACTGTGGCCCGGCCGATCCGGCGATGTCTCGCACCATATTTCGGAGTCACCGTCCGAGCCGTCCCGCGCCGAGGCGGGGAAGCAGCCTGATCCGGCTGGCGCCGACGAGGCTTCGAACGGTCTGGAGCCTGTGCGCCAGGAACCGGATTCGGCTGATTCCGAGCCAGCCGTCGATGAGGCGTCGACCCGTGATTCGGATGGCGAGGAGTCGGTTTCCGAGGAACCGCCGCGGTCGGATGAGGATGGGCCTGAGCCGACGGCGTTGCCGTCCGAACCGCCGCACGATCCGTCGGACAGTCCGGCTTCCGAGGCGAAACCGATCCCGGAGTCGTCCGAGCTGTCGCGCGCCGAGGCGCCTGTGCTGGTTCGTTTCGACGACGATTCGGATGGTGTGGAGCCGGTTCGTCCGGAAGAGGCGGGTCCGGATGAGGGCACTGAACCGGTCGCCGAAGCTGGTGGCGGGTCGAAGAAGCCGCCCGGTGACCCGGCTGCCCCGCCGACGTCCGAGCCGGAGGAACCATCGGGCGGGAACCAGGGTGATGAAGAGCGCAGCGCGGATAACTGGCGCGCTGACCCGTCTGCCGCGCCGGTGTCCGAGCCGGTGGAAGCGTCGGGTCGGAACCAGGGTGAGCGCGGCGCGGATAACTGGCGCGCTGACCCGTCTGCCGCGCCGATGTCCGAGCCGGAGGAACCATCGGGTCGGAACCAGGATGGTGAACAGAGCAGCGCGGATAACCGGCGGGATGACACGGAAGCAGTCGGGAGCTCGGAGCCAGGAGACGAAGCCCGGACCGGATCGCAGCATGAGGAGGCGGTGCGGGCGCATGCGGATGCGGTCGCGTGGCGGGATGCGCTGGCGGCCCGGATCGCTGAGCTGGCCGATCGACTTTCGGCACAGGAGGATGCGGATGCGTGGACGCCGCGCCGAATTCGGGCGACGGTTGCCGAATTCGCGGGGCGACGACTGCTTTCGGACGCGGATCGTGCAGTTGTCGCCGAATTAGAGCGGCTCGCACCGGAATTCGCACGGGCGGATGGCGAGGTCGGCGAGCTCGCGGCACGCATCGGACTGGTCGACGAGTACGACCGGCTGCTGCAGCAGCGACGAGATCTGGTGCGCGAGCGCGAGTTCGTCCGCGCCAAGGCCAATGAGCGCGCCGCCAATTTGAGTCTGGACGATTCGACCGAATGGGTGCGCCGGGACCCGGATGCGCGCGACGAGGCGATTCAAGCACTGCATGCCCACGCACGGACCGATGTCGTCGACGTCCTCGGTGGTCTCGAGGAGGCGAACCGGCAGGTGCGCAGCCCGGTCGAGCCCGGCGAGCGGGGACGGCGCGAAGAGGCGCTGCGCAAACTCATTGCGGCGACCGAGGACTTCGAATCCCTCGACGATCAGGTCCGCCGCGTGGATCAGCGGCTGTCCGAGCTGGAGGACCAGGGCGTCGCACGGCACCGCCCGCCGTCGGCGGAGGGTGCTGCCGAGATCGATCGGATGGCACGGGAGCGGGCGGACGAGCTCCGGCAGATCAAGCCCCGGCGGGCCATGCGCGACGATCTGGCCGTCCGGCTCGGTGTCGTCGATGAGTCGGGCAATCCGGATGAGGCTGCGCTGCAACCGGATCGGCTGCGCAGAACGATCGACAACCTGCGATTCGATGTGGAAGAGGAGGTGCTCGATGGCCCGATGCCTCCGGATGAGGCAGCGGCGCGCCATCGTGAGATCGACGGACTCGTCCAGGCCGCCGACGATGTCAACCAGGCGCATAATCGGATCGGCCGACTACAGGACGAGATGGCCGGAGCCGCAGGCGTATGGCGGCAGCAGGTCGAAGCCGAGGGCGGCCGGATGGTCACCGACCGGGTCGGCATCGTGGAGGGCGAGCGCCCCCACATCATCGTGTATGGTCCGCGTCCCGATCCGACGGCACCGCGCGCGGATCACGATCGGACCCTCGCCGGTGCGCTGCGCCGCGATCCCGCGGTCGCCCAGGCGATGGTGCGTCCGGAAACTCGCGTGGAATACCGCCGGGTGCTCGCGGATCGCGAGGGCAATACCCGGACGCTGCGAATGCCGCCACCTGAGATCCGACGACTGAGCACCGGCTGGCACAACGGCAGACGGATGGATATGACGTCGTGGGTCGACGCCGAAGGCACTGTGCACCATGTCGATCCGACCCGCCCGGATTGGGTCGGCAATCGCGATGCCGGGACCGTGCCGAAGAAGTTCACGCCCAAGGATCCACCGGACGGTGTCAGCGGCTGGGCCATGGAGGATGTCGTCAACGACATCACCCTGCCGACCGATCACGTGCCGGCGGGCGAGATCGCGGAGAGCACGCTACCGGTCAACATGCCGCAGGCGCCGTCCCGCTACGACACCTCGTCCGTGCCGCCGGGCACCCCGATCTTCGAACAGCATTGGGGCGGTGACGCTTACAACATCACCCGGCTGATTCTGATGGCGGCGCAGACGCCGAAGCATCCGGCGGTGAAGGCTTGGATCCAGGCGCATCCGGAGATCGGTGAGTGGGTGCAGGCCCGGCCGTGGCTGCAGAAGATTCCGCCGTTCGGCACCGTCTTCCGCAACTATGAGTGGTTCGCGGGACCGGAGCGCAATATTCAGCCCATGCATCGGCCGTGGGATCCGGCCGAACACGGCAATCCCGCGGATCGGGTGGATATTTCCGAAGGGCTGCAACGGGAATGGGATCGCGATGTCGCGAACTGGCGTCGCGTGCAGGACTGGGCCGATGCCGAGTACGAGCGGTTCCTCGCCGATGACAGTGATGTCGATCGGATCATGGACGGGCTCGACGCCCACCGCCGTGCCCAGCAGGTGGCCGCGGCACGGGATGTGGTCGAGACCGTGCAGGACAGGCTGGTTACCGCCGATCGCGGTATCGATCCGACCCGCGATGTCGATGCGCAGTTGCTGCGGCTGCAGGACGAAAACGACCGTGTAGCAGATGATTTGGTGAATCGATTCGCGGTCGATGATCCGGACGCGGTGCGCGACACCATCGCCGATATTCGCGGGCTCTTGCGCGCGGGCGCGGATCCGGACGCCATTGCCCAGATCCTGGCCCAGCACATGCGCCACGACGTACCGGATTTCACGCGCGCCGAAATAGCGCAGATCAAGAACCACCTGATGGTCGATGAGCATCTGGTGCGCGACTACAGCGATCCCAATGGCGCGTATGTCCGTCGCCCGATGGACCGCCTCGCCGATGTCGCCGAGGCATGGAACCGGTTGATGGCTGGCGAACCGCTGCCCCAAGACCGCGTCCTGCTGCAGGATGCGCGCGCCGAATCCGACTTCCTGCGCGCCAATCCCGGTGCCACCTGGCGCGCCGCCAACACCCACGCCATCGGCCTCGGCTTCCACTGGGACGCGGACCGCCCGCCGCTCACCGACTGGCGTGTGGGCATTCCCTACGCCGTCGACATCGTCGCGCCCGATCCGTCCTGGTCGCCGCCCGAGCACTCCGGCCCCGAGCTACCGCCGCAGTTGGGTGCCACCCCGCCGGATACGCCGAGCGCCGGTGGAAGCGCGCGACCCGGTATGGAACCGGAATCCGTGCCGGAGGTTCAACCGGAAGGCACTGCGCCGGGGCGTGATCCCGACGCGGCCGATCGACAGGCGGAAATCGCGCGCATCGCGAACGAACGGGAGGCTGCTTTCGTCGCCCGCGAAGACGCGCGCACCGCCCTCGACGAGGCTATGGCCGACCCGAGCCCGGAACACGCGGACGAACAACAGGCCGCCGCACGCCGATTGGACGAGGCCGACGCAGAACTGACGCGGCTGAACGAGGAACTGAGCCGTGCGGTCGCCAACGACGCAGCGGAAACTGAAGCGACTCAGCATGATTCGGCGGATGGGCGCGTACGGCAGGATGATTCGGGTACTGATACCTCGCCCGAAGCGACCGATGGCTCACGACGTCCACCGACATCGACCGACCCGGTGCCCTTGCCGGTGGACGGTGCGCCGTCGGCGGGCAGGCAGGATTCCGCATCGGAGGTGGATGAGAAGTCGTCGACAGGGCGGCAAGGTGATTCGGCCTCCGGGATAGGCGAGGACTCGTCGGTCGGGCGGCAAGGTTCGGGCCCCGCGGTGCGTGCGGAGTCGCCGATCGGGCAGCGGGATGAATCGGTCCCGGGACTGGGTGATTCGACCTCGCGAGTCGGCGAGGAGTCGGCTGCCGGGCGGCAAGACGACTCGGCGTCGGTAGGCGGGGAGGAGCTGACAGGGCGGCCGGGCCAGGCCTCGGACGGGGAGTCGGGAGCGGGGCGGCGGAGTTCGGCCTCGACGGCGGATGAAGAGTCGCGGACAGGGCGGCAAGGCCGCTCGACCTCGGACATGGGTGGGGAGACGTCGGCGGGGCGGCAGGGTTCATCGGCGGTCGAGGGCGAGTCGTCTAGTGGGCGGCAAGGCGATTCGGCCTTGGGTGTCGGCGAGAAGTCGTCGGCCGCACGGCGGGATTCGGCGTCGGAGGTGCAGGAGGAGGCGACCGGGCGGCACGGTGGTGAGCCCGGGGACGTGCGGGTTCGGCCGCTCGGTGGGCAGGAGGGAGCGGGTGCGACGAAGGCTGATGGTGATGGGGGATCGCAGCATCCGCCGCAGGAGCCGCCCAGTCCGGGGCAACCGGAATCGGGTTCGGGCGGTTGGCCGCAGGATGGGCCCTCGCGGGTGCACGAGCCTGTCACACCGGAATTGCGCGATGCGCTGCCTGGTTTGGCCGCGCGGATTGCGGAGACTGTGGCTGCCCGCCAGGCCATTGAACCCGGCATTGCCGAAGGTGCGAGGCGGCTCGGAGTCAACCCTGACGGTTTGAGTCCGCACGAAATACAGAGCGTCGTCAACGATTTGGTGGGCGCGGCAGAGGACCAGGCTGCCGCTATACGGGATCGTGAACACGTCCCGAGCCATGAGATGGTGCAGCATTTCGCGGATCTCCGGGCCGCCGAGCAACATGCCGCCCAGGTCAGGGATGCGGCCAGTGCATATCAGGCCGAGCTGCGCCGCTACATCCATGCGATGGGCGAGGAGAACGTGGCCCGGCAGCGCGCCGCCGTGCTCGCGTCTCGCGACGTGCTGGCCGGGGAACAGGCGCATATGGTCGCCGAGGGCGTCGGAATCGCACCTGATGGGCAGCGCGTGGTTGTCGCATCGCCGTCGTCGGCACCCGAGCAGGTCATGCCCGCCGAGCTCCGCCGACAGCTGGCCGATCAGGGCGTCCAGGTCGACTATCTGCACGTCGTGGTCGACGAATCCGGAGTCGTCACCGTCACCCCGATCCGCCCGCCCGACGAAGGAGCGGTACCGGCCCGCCCGACAGGTCCGCCGGAGACACCGGGTTCGGGGTCCGCAGCGCCACCGGAACACACTGCGGCACAGTCGGATTCGACGCGGGCATCGCCCGAGACACCACGCCCCGATACGCATGGTTCCGATCCGACGCGATCCAGGGCACAGGGTTCCGCTACGGACGGTTCAGATCCAAGGCGATCCGCGCTCGAAACACGGGGCACCGATCCGGGTGGTTCGGATCCGACGCGATCCAGGCCGCAGGGTCCCGCTGCGGACACCTCGGATCCGACGCGACCTTCGCAGGAAACACGGAACACCGCCGCGGACGATTCGGATCCCACGCGCTCCACGCTCGAACCAGGAGACGCTGACGGCTCGGAGCCGGATCCTGAAACCGCGCTCGGCACTGCGCCCCATGCGGACGCTCTGACCCCCGAGGTCCGAGCCGAACTCGAGCGGCTGCGTGCGGAGCGTGCCGTGGCCGTCGCCGATCGCGAGGAATTGCGCGATCTTCGCCGACTTCGCGCCGAAGGACTACCGGTCGATGTCGAGCAGGGGCTGCGGCCAGGCCTGCCGCTGGAGACGACTCTCGAAGAGCTGCGCAACCAGACCATGCTGGTTCATGAGCAGGCCGAGCGACATGCGCGGATCGACGCACTCGAGCGCGCAGCCGACGAATTCAACCGTGCCGATGCCGAAGTGGCGCGGCTCGACGAGGCGATCGCGACGTTCGAACTGTCCGGAACACCGGAGGCCGTGCACGCCGCATTGGTGCGGGAACGTGCCGCAATGGCGGCCGAATGCGAGTTCTGGCGGGCCAAGCGCAATGACCGCGCCGAACGCTTCGATATTCGCGATCCCGATCACGCCCTGAACCAGGACAATCTGGAGCCGACCCTGCGGCAGCTCAGCGGCGATATCGTCGGCACCAGGGACATTGCGGGCACCGGCGACGAAACATCGAGGCCGGAACCGGAATTGGTGGGCTCGGCCGAACGCACCCAGCGCGAGAACAACATCTTCAAGCTGCAAGACGCGGCGGAGCGCTTCAACGAAGCCGATTCCGCCCTCGCCGAACTGGATCGGCGTATTGCCGCTCTCGAGGGCGCGGATGTCATTGCACACCAGCCGCTGTCGGCAGAGACACGCGCCGAGCTCGACCGGCTCGGTGCCGAACGCGCCACCGAAGTGCTCGCCAGTAAGCCATGGCGCGGGATGTGCGACGACCTGGCAGACCGTCTCGGCGTCAACCGAGACGCATTGGGCCCCGCGGAGATCGACCAGACCCTGCGCGATGCGGCGAACCGTCTCGCGCCGACCGAGGAGAACGCCAGGCAACTGCAACTGCTGCGTGCGGCCGCCGGCCGAGTCAACCAGGCGGACAACAGGATCGGCCGCATCCAGGATCAGATGGCCGAACTGGCCGGAGCGTGCCGCGACGTCTTCGCCGCCGAGGGTGCCAGGCCGATCACGGATCGCGTCGGCCTCGTCGAGGGCGAACATCCGCGGATCATCGTGGTGGCCCCACGCGGCACATTGGAGCATCCGCGCGCCGACCACGATGCGGCGCTCACCGATGCGATCCGACGCAATTCCGCGGTGGCACAGGCGATGACAAGACCTGAGACGCGAATCGAATATCGCGTGATCGTCGCCGAGCGCGAGATGCCGGTGCGCATAGAGGAACTCGCACCACCGCTTCGCGACTATCTCACCGCGGGCTGGCGCGAAGGCTCGCCCGGAATCCATCTCACGCGGTGGCAGGACGCCAATGGTGACTGGCATCCGGTCAATCCGACCCGCCCGGACTGGACGACGAACCGTCAAGGTCCCAGGGTGCCGAAAGCATTCGAGCCGCGTGTACTTCCGGAAGGCGTCAGCGGTTGGGCGGTCGATCCGTTCCAGTCGTCCATTGTCGACCCGTTCCTGGATCCGCCACCCGGTGCGATCGATGAGGAATTGCTGCCGCGGATCCCCGGGATGGACCCACTCGATCCGGGTGTGCCAACCTTCGAGCCGCCGATGGCGGGCGTGTTCTACAACACCATGCGCATCATCCTCGAATCGGCGAAGCTGTCCGGATTCACCTGGTACAGCGATAAGGACCATCCGGGCCGTATCAGTCCGGGATTCAAAGGACATCCCTACTTCCGTCCGCGCGTGGCCGATGTGCAGCCGATGGCGCGTGAATGGGATCCACAGGATCGGGTGCCCGATCGCGGCGAGTTGTCGGAGGAATACAAACAGCGCCAACGTGATCAGGACGCCGCGTGGGCGCGCGTGCAGGACTGGGCCGACACCGAATACCAGCGGTTCCGCGCCGACGACAGCGATATCGACAGCATTGTCGATCACCTCGCCGCGCATCCGGATGCGGAAGGTGCGGCACGTGCCGTGCGGGCCGCGGAGATCGTCGATCAGATCGCCCGAAGACTCGACAGCTCCGGCGACCTCGATTCGATCGTCGACGCGCTCACCGGCCATCTGCGCGACGAACAGTCCGGTGACGCAAGACGATTGGTCGACAATGTTTGCGACCAGCTCGGCAACCTGGGTGTCGACCGTGCCGAATTGACCAGGTTGGTCGCCGACCGACTCGACAACTCGACCCCCGCCTTCACCCACACCGAGATCGAGCAGATCAAGAACCACCTCATGCGCGATCCGCATCTGGTGCACGACCCGAACGACGGCATCCTCCGTCGTCGCCCACTCGACGCCGTCGCCGATGTCGCCGAGGCCTGGAACCGCCTGATCGCGGGCACCCCACTGCCACAAGACATCCTGCTCCTGCAGGACGCCCTCGCCGAATCGAACTACCTGCGGCACAACCCGATCGGCGCCTGGCACGACGCCAACCAACACGCTATCCGCATCGGCTTCGACTGGAACGCCAACCGCCCACCCCGCACCGACTGGCGCACCAAAATCCCCTACGCCCCACCCCGAGTAGACCACCAACCCCAACTCCCCCCACCCGCACTCCCGAACCCGGACACGCCCCACGCCCTCCCCTCGGCCCCGACCAACGAACTCCCACAACCAGCACCGGCCGAAACACCACCTACGCTCTTCGAGGGCACCGTGCCTGCGCCGACCACGGAAGTGCCTGCGGTTCACGAGGTTTCGGAGCCGACACAGCGGCTGACCACAGACGCGAGCTCGGCCACCGATTCGGGCCCGCAGCACGGTGAGGATCTGCCGGACACAGGAGGCAGCAGCGATCACGCCGACTCGTCTGAAGCCACGGCCCATGGTGATCGCGATGGCGAATCGTCCGCGCCCGAGCTGCCGCCGGTCCGCGAAGGTTCGGAACCCGGTGAGCTGCGGGGCACAGACGATCACTCGGCCACGGATCCGGGCGCGCAGACGCATGGCCAGGATATGTCTGAGGGTGCGGGTCGTCGTGATTCTGCGAGTGACGAGTCTCCCGACGGTTCGGCGGGCGGATCGGACCACGGCGTGACGCTTGGTGATCGAGCCGGCGTGGAAGAGTCGCACGACGGTGCGGTGGGTCTTGGCCGTGCGGATGATGAGTCGTCGGACGGGGCAGCGCGTTCCGAGCAGGTAGGTGACGGGGAGTTGTCTGCGGGGCAGGCGCGGCACGGGCGTGCGGGCGATGGGGAGTCGTCTGACAGTGGCAGGGAGCGTGGCCGTGCGGATGATGAGTCGTCCGATGGGACAACGCGTCCCGAGCACGGAAGTGGCGGCGAGTCTTCTGATGAGCGTGCGCGGCACGGGCGTGCTGGTGAGGGCGAGTCGTCCGGCGGTGCCTCGCGTGGTCGCGCGGGCGATGGGGAGTCGGCCGGGGAGGGCGGGAGTCGTGGACGGGACGAGGGTTCGGGTGACGGTGGGGCTCGGTCGAATCGGGGTGGCGGGCAGGAGCCGCCGGAGGGGCGGTCGGATTCCGCTGATTCGGAGCCGTCGCCGCTGCCCGGCTCGGTGCTGCGTTCCCATATCCCGCATCCGCCGAGGCTGAACCACGAGTACGAGATGCCCGACACGCCCAGCAGGGCACCGTTCGATCCGACGTGGCCGCTGCCGAAGCACCCGCCGGAACCCCCGAAGCCGCCGCACCCACCGAAGCCTCCGGTGCCACCGAAACCGCCTGTGCCGCCGCATGAGCCGGAGCCTCTGGTGCCGTCACAGCCGCCTGTGCCGCCGCATGAGCCGGAGCCTCCGGTGCTACCGCAGCCGCCTGTGCCGCCGCATCAGCCGGAGCCTCCGGTCCCCCCGAAGCCCCCGATTCCACCTACACCACCGGTTCCACCTACCCCTCCAGTGCCTCCGGTTCCGCCTTTCCCACCGACGCCCCCTACCCCTCCGGTGCCGCCTTTCCCTCCGACGATGCCGGAACCGCCGGTTCCGCCGACCACGCCGGAGCCCCCGGTGCCACCAACGACGCCGGTTCCGCCTTTCCCGCCGCCAGCGGAGCCTCCGGCGCCACCGACGACGCCGGTGCCGCCTGTCCTGCCGCCGACGCCGGAGCCCCCGGTCCCACCGACGACGCCGGTGCCGCCTGTCCTGCCGCCGACGCCGGGGCCTCCGGTCCCACCGACGACGCCGGTGCCGCCTTTCCTACCGACCACGCCGGCGCCTCCGGTGCCACCGACGACGCCCGACCCCCCGCAACCCCTACCGTTCCCATCCCACGACCCGACGACGCCCCCGCACGACCGGTTACACCCCCCCTCATCAGGCCGCCCGTCGGAACCCCCGTACGGCCCGGATGCACCCGTGCCTTCGGAGCCACCCGGCCAGCACCACTCCGTTGCCCCACAATCTCCCGACTGGCTCGACGCATCCCACGAGCCGATCAATCCCGTTGCACCGCAACAAGACTCGACAACTCAATCAACTCCACCGCCGATAACACCCCCGCCCATCGGCGCACCACCACCGACCCGAAACCGCCAAGGTTCCAACGGCCACCGAAACCGCCCATCCCAGAACGGCAACAGCGGAACCCTTTTCGTCCAACCCTTCTCCGGCTTCGGCGTGCCCGCACACTTCGACCCGGAAACCGGCGCACTCCAAGCCGTCGGCGGCGGAATCGGCCCGCAACTCGGCGTATACGGTGATCTCGGTGACACCCCGGTCGTCTTCTACCGTGCCCCTTCCGGCCTCGCCCTACGCATCGGCGACAACACCATCAACCTCGACACCCCCCTCGTCGCAATCGAATGGGAACCCGTCGAGAACCGCCAAACCCGCTTCGCTGTAACCGCCTCCGGCACCGTGGTCTGCCAACTCCTGTACCGCTCGCTTCCACCCGAACTCGACCTGGGCCGCCTGATCCACGACGTCTGCGCCACCCCCACCCGCCGCACCCAAATCTTCACCCGCTGATCCACACGCACCGGGTCGAGCACGGGGTGCTCGACCAGTACTAACTGAACTACTCGCTACGAGACCGGCCCTCACGTTCGCGTTCGGTGCGTTCACGCTCGCGCTGCTGGTGTATCGACCGGTCCCGTTCCATATCGGCTCGTGTTCGGGAAGGGTCGGATTCGAGCAACTTTGGGGGTTCGTTGCTGTTTAGTCCGAGAATGCCCATCATCTGCGGCGATAGCCCGTTCTCTCTGGCTAATGCTCGCGCGTTGTCGCGTTCGCGTGTAGCTCGTACTCGGGCATCCTCGCGTTCCTGCTCCGGGGTTCGCTGCGGTGCGGGTGGCGGTGCCGGGGGTTCTTGGGCGCGTCCCGGTTTGATCTCGAGACCGGGCACCTCTCGCGCATGTGCCTCGCGGTCGGTGCGGGCGGGTGGTTGAGCTTTGAGTATCTGCTCCCAGGTCGGAAATTCCCGTACTACCCGTGCGGTAGCTTCACGTTCGACCCGGGCGCGTTCATCTCGCGCCTTGTTCTCCCGTGCCCGCTCATCCCGATCTTTCGTTATCCCTCGCTGCTGTCCGTCCTTCTCCCGAGTCGGCTCCTCACGCTCTTTCGGCTCCCGCGCCCGCACGATTTCCCGGATCTTCTCCAGACGTTTACGAGCACGGTCAGCGCGGACTAGCTCTGACACGCGGACCAGTTCGAGTTGCTGGGACATCAGAGATTGACCTAGGCGCATCGCGCGTAATGCATCGGCGCGGGAAACGATCTCGTGCTGAAACCGGCCGGGAAAATCGCGAGCCAATTCCTGCATTTCCTCGCGTACTTTATCGGGGAGCGTCTCACCTTCGACCGTTTCCCACGCACTGTGCGTCATCTGCCCGGAGTCGAGTGCATGGCGTTCAACACCTAACTGCCGCAGTGCTTCCCGCTCATTAACGCGCCCTGACTTACGTTCCACACCACGTGTGCCGCGACCATCAGTACGCGCTGAATCAAGCCTGCGCTTACCTTCGCGATTCTCTATTTCGAACTGTCGGATCCAGCCTCGCTCCGCCGTTTCTCCCCGCTCGTGCGCCCTCCCGAGTTCGAAATAGAATTCCTTTTCATAGTTGCTGAGATCTCGCCGGAATCTGTCGTATTCGTCGGACACGGCACCCGCCCCCCGTTTACGAATTCATTTGCTACGCAGGCAAGTGAGCCCTGTCGATGTTGTACTCGACCATGTCGGGGCCGTAATTCCGCCTGAACAGGGTTTCCGCCTTAGACACCACACTTTGCACCGAATCGCCACGTACACATACCGCAGGGCCGATGTCGGTATAGAGGGGAGCGCCCCACTGTGGGCGATTCGTCCAGGCGCTGTCCGGATGTCGCCGTATATGACACTCGCCCAGGAACCGAACGAGACCATCAGCGAGCGACCAGTTCTCGGGCGCGGTGAAACCTGCCCAGTCACCGAATAGTTGAACCGCAGCCTCGAGTACGCGGGTTGACACAGGCGGCTTCCACCACTCCGCATCGTTGCCCAGATTTGGAACCGCCGTCGAGAGGAAAGCTCGTATCTCTGATTCCATGCGTTCGGGCGCAACCCAATCCAAAAATGCTTGGGTCTTGTCATCGAACTCGATATCGAAACCGATCTGTTCGTCATTCCCCACGCCATGCCTCCGTATGATCGTCATTGCCGTTGTGTCAGTGTCTCATCACCGTTCGACACGTGTGCTTGGTCGGAGCACTCCCGCGTCGATCAAAGTCCAGACGGCCTCGTGCTTTGCGCCGCATGAGTCGGCGTCGCAGTTGATGCGCTGACGGAATACGCGGCGCGCTTCATCGACGCTGTACGGATTGTCCGGTGCACGGTGGCACTGGTCGCGAGCGATGCGAGCGAGTATTTCCGTGCTCGGGCGTTCACCGTCGACGTGCACCGGGCGATCGACAAGGTACGGCAGTACGTAGAAGACCACGACGCCCAACGTCACAACCCCTGCGACGGTTGCGCATACGAGTCCAGAAGTAGACACCTAGTCCGCCTCCGTGTCGTTGATCGAGATCGGTTCGACGGTGATCACGGCATGCTCGTCTAACTCGTGAAAGTCATCCAATGCGAATGTGAATGTCTGGCCGATAAACCCGTGATCGTCAACAGGTTCCCAGGTTCCGTCGTCGCGCTGCAACCACCCCGCCGGGCGGTCGGTTTTGGTGTTGGTGTCGCGCAGCGCGAGAACGATTGCGCGGCTTGCGCGCTCGATAGCGGCCTTGCAGTAGCGGCAAGTGCCGGTGCTCGGCTCGGCATCCTCATAGGTGCAGCGGGGGCAGAGCTTCGCTTTCGGCTCACTGAGCGCCATTCGGCACCCCCTCGGGTTGTTCATGCTCACCGATCCACCGATTGCCCGCAATCACGAACAGCTCAATCACTTCGGCGGTCGGCGGTTGCCACCACGCGTGGAACTCGGGCCGTGGTGGGCCGATGAACGGAACTCGTTGCGGAAGGTCGCTCACAGTCACGGTCTGCTCCCCTTGTCATTGGCTGCACACCCCCAGCGGGGGGACCAACCGCACTGTTGGGCGGCTCGTAGCTCGCGGTGCGCTCTGGGGCGCGTCCAGCTGGGGAGGTGCTCAATCCGACGTTATGGGCATATAAGAGCGGCGAGTGACAACCTGGTGACAACTCGCAACGCCCTGGTCGCGGCCGGTAGTCTCGGCTGTAGATGCCAAACCCTGCCCAACTGCTAGGGAGTCCGCCGTGACCCACGTAGGCCACCGCATCGCGGTTGAACGCAAGCTCGCCGGACTGAAACAAATCCAGTTGGCGCAGAAAGCCAATTACAGCGTGTCTTTGCTGCGGGCTGTCGAGCAAGGGCGCGAACCGGCATCCCCGGCGTTCATCGCTGCGATTGCGCGGTCGTTGAGTGTCGAGCCCGAGCGACTGACCGGAGTGCCGTACTACGCCGAAATCGAGGCGGACGGTGGGCCACTCGAAGGTCTGACCGAACTGCGCGCGCTGATCGCGGAAGGTTCGTACGCCCAAGGTGTGGAACCGCCGACTCTTGCGGAACTGGCCGCGGAGATGGCCGCCATTGATCGGGACTGCCGCGACGACAAGAGTCGGATGGCGCTGGCCCGGCTCCCTGTGCACATGCGCCAGTTGTACGGTGCGCTTCACGCGGCCAGTTCCGCCGCCGAGCGCGGGGAGATCTACAACTTGTTGTGTGCGGCACACGCGGCAGCCGAACGGCTGTGCCGCAGGTTTGGGTACATGGGCTTGGCCGTTTCCGCGCTGGATCGCCTCGAGGGGTTCGCCGCACAAGCGGATGACCCGCTGTACGCGGCGCTCGGAAGGATCAAGCGCGCTCGAATCCTGATGTACCACAATGCAAATGATGTCGCGCTGACGTTAATCGAAAAGGCGGTCGACACGATCACTGGTGACGATGCCGCTGCTACTGAGGTACGCGGGTTCGGGCACCTGTGCGGGTCGATCATTGCCGCTCGTGGGTTCCGTCCCGACGTTGCTCGAAACCACATCACGGAGGCTCGAAAGTTCGCGCTACACGTCGACGGAGAATCCGACATGTACGGCACAATGTTCGGTCCCGCGAACGTCGAGATCCATTCGTGTGCAGTGGAACTCGAAGCAGGCGACCCCGATAGAGCGGCCCGCGAAGGAACGGCGCTCGTGCTTCCAGCGGGTATCGCGCTACCGCGTGCCGGTCATCACTGGCAGGACGTAGCACGGGCGTGGTTGATGTCCGGGCAGCCGGACAAAGCGCTGAAATCGTTGAACCTCGCGCGGCGGGTTGCACCGCAGCAAACCCGCTTGCACCCATCGGTACGCGAGACGCTGCACGGGATCGCGGCGGCTGAACGACGGCGTACCGATAGCCTGTCAAGTTTCGCTGGCTGGGTTGGTGTCGCGCTCTGACGTTCTTGTCGGCGGTCCGCCAAACCAGCCCGGTCGACCGACCCGCTGCACATGGCCGCCGTCGACCTTGACCAGGCACTCGAGCAGGCCGACATCGACGACGACCGCGCCCAGTGCATGCCTAGTTCCCGTACCGCTCTTCGGCCCATGCAGCGCCGACAATCACGCCTCCAACCATTGTCCTGCCGGACCGCGAATTCTGTCGCCACCGCAAAAGCCGGAACCGCCCGCTACGCATTCGAATGCATTTCGCATCGCGCTGCCATATCGCCTGCCGTACCAGACAATTGGGTACAGATGAAGGTCTGCCGAAGGAAGTCATGAATACACGCAAGCTCCTGCTGGTGTCATTGCTGTCCGTGCCGCTGTTGACAGGCGGTTGCGCACATCAGAATTCGAAACCGATCTCCCAGGCCGTGCCGCATCCGCCTGCCGCGCACGAGGCCGCACGGGTGCCGGTCGGTCCGGGCCCGTCGGGGACCTATACGGTTCAGCCGCAACCGGCCGAGGGCAGCTGCCATTTCGGCAAGTCCGCCAGCGGTCAGCCGCTACCGGATCCGGCGTGCACCCCGGGCGCGACCAACCCCAAGGTCACCGCCGACACCTTGGGCAGCACCATTTGCGCCAGCGGCTACACGTCCTCGATCCGCCCGCCGGCCAACATCACCAACCGGGAAAGAGACGCCAACGCCAAGTCCTACGGGTACACCGGCCCGCTGCACGACGCCGAATACGACCACCTGGTCTCGCTGGAACTCGGCGGCGACCCCAACGACCCACGCAACCTGTGGGTGGAGCCACCTTCCCCCGACCACAAGCCCGGAGCCGGACCCAACAATCCGAAGGACACCGTCGAGAACCAGCTGCATTCGCTGGTGTGCTCGGGCAAGGTGGCCCTGACCGACGCCCAGGACGCCATCGTCGCCGACTGGACCACCGCCCTCGCCACTGTCGGCCATCCCGACGGAAAGTAATGGCGCGCTGCCATTTTCGGTTCGGTTCGACGGTGGCGAATGGCCCAGCACGCCGCGAGTTCCTGCTGCTCGGCCGGATTCGCCGATGCACTTCATACTCGCAGCGGAGGCTGCTGACCGCGTTGAGCGGCAGCCGCGGATGCGTCAACGGGAGTTCGAGATGGAGAAGGAGCGGGGCGGCCTGACACCGTGAGTCGGGTCCAGAGCTCTTCCTTCAGCGACGGTTGAGCCCCGAGCTTTCGTGAATCGCGTAACTCGGCGCTGTGCCAGGATAGGAACGGTAATAAGCTCGGGCATTGTGCGTGCGTTCCCATGCGCGGTGCGCAGATGAGGGAGATTGCGGCGACGTGACCACACCTGATGGCGAAGCACCCGGCGACAAGTCGAATGAAGAGCCGCACCCGAATCACGAGCAGCGCGCCGCGGTACCGGATGGCGATGCGGAGTTCATGGCCGAGTTCATGAAGGCCTTCGATGCGGCCGAAGCCAACCCAACCGAGGAAGAAGACGAGGACGCCCCCGATATCGGCTTCACCCTCGACGAACCAGTAGACGTCGCCGAGCACGCCAAACAGCTCATGCACCGGATCGCTCGCGCGCTCGCGGCCGGTGGCCCACCGGGCTGGCGGCGCCTGGCGGCCGTCTTCGCGATGACCACGAGCACCGAATTCGGGTTGGTGACCTTCGCCGATGACGAACAGCGCGAGGCGCGGGTCCAGCCTGGCGATGATGTGGTCGAACTGGTCCGCGAACAGCGCCATCTCTCGGCTCAATTGAGCGATGGCCCCTGGTGGCGGCTGTTGATCGAGTTGGCGAGCACCGGCGAGATCGAGGTCGATTACGACTACGGTGACGAGCCCTTCCCGGACGATCACCTATTCCTTCCCGAGGTCTATCTCGCGGATTTGCAGGCGTATCCGCGCGACCGGCTGCCGGTTTGGCTCGCCGCCTATATCGGCCACGGTGACCGGCAATCGCGCCCGGCGGCCGCGGCGGCCGCGCAGGCCAGGGCGGACCGGGAGATCGGCGTGCGCCCGGTGCTGTCCGAGCGGGACTTTCCGGCCTTCCCGGTGCTGTCGGCCCGCTGGGCCGTTATCGCGGCTGCTTTCGTGGCCGCCGGATCACAGTGGGGGCCAAGGGTTTTGCCCGCTCTCGGCTGGTTCGAAGGTTCGAAACGCAGCGGGTCGACCCTGTATGCCCTGCCGGGTGGTCGCGCGGTGCTGTCCGGTGGCGTATGGAATGCGCCCGAACTCGATGCCGTCTACAACGGTTCGGCGCCGATGCCGGCACTGTATGCAGGCGCCCCGGAGTGGGTCGCCAATCCGGTGTTGAATCCGCGCGCGGCCAGCGGGCTGTTGTCGTTCTGCTATTGGTGGGACGGCGGTCGGTGGTATCGCGGCGAGTCGCCGACCGCGGACCGGCTCAGCGAAGCGGTGCCCGGCATCTGGACCTCCGATACGGTGGCCGGTGTGGTCGCGGGGTTGCTCGCGGAGCAGCCGAGCGATGGGCAGCGGGCGGCGGTGGCGAATCTGGTGTCGGCGGCGGAAATCGGTGTGGTGACTCGGGATACGCTCGTCGAGGTCTTCGGCGACGACGGCACCTTCGATATCGACAGCGCCCTCTATCAGCTCACGCTGGCCGGTGTGACGATCACCTTGCCGGAGCCGATCTCGCGGGACGCCGCGATGGCCCAGGTCCGCCAGTTCATTCTGGATCAGAATATGGACACCACCGGTTATCCGCTGGAAGATCTGCGTGCAGACCGGATCAGTGTCGGCTGGATGGTGTACGTGCCGACCGAACCCGGTGAGATCTCGATCGGGCGCGCGATCTTCTATGTCGCCGATGACGGTGTGCTGGAGCAATCTTCGTCATCGGTGGCGCCGTCGGTCTATGCAGCGGAGTTCGAGCAGCGCTTCCAGCAGCGGCACGGTCCGGTACAGGCCTAGGATCCGTCGGTGCGCCAGCTGTAGCCGAAGCCGCGGATGGTGGTGATCAAACCGGGGCGGTCGAGTTTCGCGCGCAATCCCGCCATATGCACATCCAGTGCCCGCGACACCGAGGCCGACGAGTCGCCCCAGATGCGGTCCATCAGCTCTTGCCTGCTGACTGCGGTATCGGGTCGTTCCGCGAGGATCCGAACCAGCTGGAACTCCTTGTGAGTCAGCATGATCGGCACCCCGGCCACCTCGACCTGCCGAGCCATCAGATCCACCCGAACATCTTGGGAGACAACCGTTTCCACGGGTGCGGTGTGGATAACGACGCGGCGGGTGACCGTCTCCAGCCGCGCGACCAGCTCCGCGATGCGCGGCGGTTTCACCAGATAGTCGTCCGCGCCGGAGCGCAGCGCGAGCACCACGGTGCGCTCACTGGCCCGGGCGGTGAGAATCAGGACGGGGACCGTGCTGACTTCACGCAGCCGCCGCAATACCTCCAACCCGTCCATATCCGGAAGTCCGAGATCGAGGATCACCGCGTCGTAGTCGCGGTGGGTGCGTAGTAGGTCCGCGCCGCGCCGCTTGCGGTCGATGAGGTAGCCCCGAGCGGTGAGCGCGGCCTGCAGCGCTTCCCCGACTCCGTCATCGTCTTCCACCAGCACAAGCCGCACGCGCCGATCCTTGCAAAGCGAAGGTTCGACGCGCAGCCGTTTGCGGATAGCCATGGTCGACGCACGGCGACCTCGGCCTCGGCTTGAAGTGCATTGCCGTGTCGGCACCAGCAGCACCGTGCGGCGAGGCCGATCGTCCGATATCCGGGCGTGGCCGCAGTCAGCAGCGAACCCGTGGCCATCACGGTCACCGCGCGGTTCAGTGCGGCGCGGCGTCCGAAGCGGTCGGCGTAGCGGCCGAGCATCCGGTTGCCGATCGGGCGCATCAGGAAGCCGACCGCGGACACGGCAGCCGAATTTAGTTGCTGTGCGGTGGAATCGCCTTTAGGAAAAATGTCCTGACCTAATTCAACTTTTGATAATTGGGCCGTCGAAGTAGCAGATGCCCTGGTCGGAGGCCGGAACGAATTCTTAACAGTCTCTTTAGCTAGTCACCAGTGGTAACACGATGCGGGTGCCGATCCGCGTGCCACTATCGAAAAGACATCGATGGCGACTACGTGCCCAGCACTCGAAACAACAGCGCGCGATCGGTGAATCGATTGTGTTGGAACAGGAACGAGAACAATGACTCGAGCATCGCGTAGCGATTCCGTCGTCGCCGACCACGGCCGGTACACCGACACGTTGGTTTCGCGCATCGCGAGCGAGTTGAGGGAACTCGGCCCACGCGGTTGGCAGCGTCTGCACGCGGTATTCGCGTTGACCGTGGCCGTCGAGTCGGCGCGCGTCGAGTTCACCGGAGAGCATCGGCCGCTACGCTTGGAAGTGCCGGAGTCGGTAGTCGCGCTGGTCCGCCAGTACCGTGCCGAGGTCGCCGCGTCCGGTACCGAGCCGTGGTGGCGACTGTTGTTGCGGGCCAACGCATATGGTGATGTCGAGGTCGATTACGACTACGGCGACGAGCCGTTCCCGGCGGACCAGCTCTTCCGTCCGGAGGCGTATCGCGCCGATGTGGCGGCGTATCCGCGGCCGCGACTGCCGGTGTGGTTGGCGGCCTACATGAGTCACCGTGACCGGCAGTGTCGTCGCCCGCGCCGCGCCGTGGCCGCCGCGCTCGTCGACCGTGCGCACGGGGTGACGGCGCGGCCGGTGGATCCGGAACTTCCGTCGTTTCCGCAGTTGTGGGCCCGCTGGGCGGTGATTTCGGCCGCGCACGTTGCCGTTTCGTCCGATCGCGGACCGCGGGTCGTGCCGTCGAACGGCTGGTTCGAAAGCGGCGGGAACGGCAGCAGCGGCTCCACGCTGTACGCCGTGCCGGGCGGCCGCGCCGTGCTATCGGGCGGAGTATGGGACGCACCGGCATTGAACGCGGCCTATAACGGCGGCGTCGGTCTGCCGAATCTCTATGCGGGAGCGCCGGATTGGGTGACCAATGCGGTGCTGAGCCCGCGCGCGGCCGTCGGCTTGCTCTCGTTCTGCTTCTGGTGGGACGGTCAGCGGTGGTACTGCGGGGAATCGCCCTCGGTGCAGCAGTGCGGTGCGGCGATGCCGGAAATCTGGCAGTCGCACACCGTGATCGAGACGGTGGCCCGGTTACTGTCGGGGGATCCGGGCACCCGAACACGAACCGCGGTGGCGCGCTTGCTGACTGCCGCAGAGTGCGGGGAGGTCACCCGAGAGCTGTTGGTGGACATCTTCGGTCGCGACGGCGACATCGAAGCCGCGACGCGTCAGCTGTCGGCGGCCGAGTTGCTTGCGCCGCGGTCGAATCGAGTTCATGCGGTGGGAATTCACCTTTTGGACGGCAGACGTACATGCGATGATCGAATTGTGCTATAGCCCGAGGTCGGAGGATAGTTCGCGATTGGTGAGGGCTTCCGAACGGCCCGAAGTATCGACCGCACCACCGTCCGCGCGACCGCTCCCGGTGCCCGAGGATGCGGACCCGCCCATGGTGTTCACCGATGTCACGCCGTGGGACCACACCCGCTCCCTGCGTGGGCAGTCGGGTGTATCCGAGTCGGGCTGGTGAGCTCGCGGGTCTGCGCGAGGATGTGCGGGTCGTGGTCTCGGAACTGGTGACCAATCATGAGCACCAGCATGATTCACGATGAGGTC
Organism: Nocardia sp. CA-120079; assembly: GCF_050955745.1. Lineage (NCBI taxonomy): Bacteria > Bacillati > Actinomycetota > Actinomycetes > Mycobacteriales > Nocardiaceae > Nocardia > Nocardia sp. CA-120079. The sequence continues at coordinate 8,667,684 of NZ_CP192088.1, read as the reverse complement.
ACCGACCGTTCACGCAGCTCATGGGATGATCGGTGTCATATGTGCGCGGATGAGGGGCGACGCGAGGGGGCGCACACCGCGCGTCGAGGCAGCACCGAGCGGGACAGGAGTTGACCAGTGGCGCCGACAGATGACAAGCCCAATCCGTGGCAGCTCTCCGGGGACGATATCGGCAAGGATTCACAGCATCTGACGGTCAAGCAGACGAGTCTGCAAACCCTCGCCAAGTACGCCATCGACCTGTACGACGTCTTCGACACCATCGAGGGTTGGACACACTTCGTCGAGAAGGTCGATGGGTTCGGCAATCTCCCCTCCGGCGTCGCGCTGCAGGGAAAGTTCCAGCGCGCGGGCCGCGATCTGAACGACCGGGCCAAGAGCCACAAGGCCATTCTCCAGGATCTGGCACAGCAGTTCATTACCGCGGGCAGGCTGTACAGCGCCGCCGAGGAGGCCAATACCTCCGGATTCGATCGGCTCAGGAACACCCGCTCCGCCGAACGCCACGGCAGTTGGAGTCTGCCCGCCGACGGCACCACCAAGATCCCGGATTGGGGCGGGAAGACCGGCCGAACCGATAAATACGGCGGACCACCGGCCGACCTGAAGCAATATGCCAACGAGAAGGACGGACGCGATACCGAACCGGTTCGTCCGGAGCCGGCCAGTGTCCTGGATTACCCGACCGCCTACTCCTGGCACCAATCGTTGATCAACGGGATGGGGCACACCTCCGACGCCTCCGGCATCTGGAGCGATATGGCCGAGCACGTGACCGGGCCTGCCGCGAATCTGGGCAACCAGATGACCGCGATGCAGACCTCGGATGACTGGAACAGCGACGCCGCGGTGAAGGCGGGCGGCGCGGTTCAGGCCTACGTGTCCGGTGTGCAGAACATGGTCGACGGCATGCGCTTGGTCGCCAGCAATCTGCTCAACACCTCGGGCTGGCTATGGGCGGTGCAGGCGAATACTCCCAATATCACGCCGGAAACGGTCGGGACCCAGTACGCGCGTGAGGAAGTCGAGAAGGCCAAGCGGATCTTCAACGACTGGTACGTACCCGGACTCGCGGCATCGAGCAATGCGATTCCGCTGATGGTTCAGCCGGTGAGTCCGGTGGTGCAGCCGACCGCGCCGACGCCGTCGCCCAATCAGACCCAGCAGACCGGAACCGGTGGCGGCACCGGCGGGAGCGGCAGCGGAAAAGGGGGGACCTCGGCCGCCCAATCGCAGGCAGCTCAGCAGGCGCTCGCCGAGCAGCGCAGGGCGACCCAGCAGGCCGAGAAGACCGCGGCCGAGCAACGCCAGCAGGCCGAACAGCAGCGTCAGCAGGCCGAGCGGGAAGCCGCGCAGCGCGAGGCCGCGCAGCAGCAGGCCGCGCAGCAGCAGGCGGCCCAACAAGCCGCGCAGCAAGCGGCCCAGCAAGCCAGTCAGTCCGCGCAACAGGGCCTGGACGGCGTGAAGCAGGCGATGGACCAGGCCGCACAGGCGGCGGCCCAGCAGGCGCAGGCCGCGGCGGCCAAGGATATGCAGTCGGCAGGCCTCGCCGGTCTGCCGTCCGCGCTGTCGGGGTTGGGCAAGGACGCCCTCAAAGCGGGCGGCGGTAGTGGCGCGGGCAAGGGCGGTGGCGCAGGCGGCGGTGCGGGTAGCGGTGCCGGAGCCAATCTTTCACCCAATAGCCTGCAGAATTCGAAGCTTTTCCCGCGGGCGGCGGCTGCCGAGATGGCCGCGGCCGCGACGACGAGCCGCGCGGGCATCGCGAGCACGGGCCAGCCGGGTTCACCCGGTGGCATGGGACCCGCGGGCCACGGTGCCGGTGGGCAGAACAAGGAACACAAGCGGGCCGCGTATCTGGATTCGGTCGAGCACATCGAAGAGGCGCTCGGCGACGCGCCGGTCGTCGTCAAACCCGTTGTCGAGCAATGAATCGCACCTGGAAGTTCACCGACCTGGAATTCATCGTCCAGTGGGAGGCGTTGAAGCAGGACTACCTGCCGCAACCATTCGTCTACACCTGTCGCACCTGGGTGAACGAGGATTATGTCCGGGAACAACAGGATGCGCTGGCGCGGCTGCGGCACTCCGGAGACCGGTCGTTCGACGAAGTGCTGGACGTGCTGGCCTTTCCGGATCTGCGCATCGTCGTGGAAGGCTACGACCCGGCCGAACCGTGGCAGCCGGACGTGCCGGTTCGGCTGCACGGTGTCCGCCGGGGTGACCGCGGCTATGTCTTCTCCGAGCTGTCCGGCGAAACATACTGGCATTCCGGTGGTTTCACGATCATCGAATACGATGCGGTCGATCTCGCCGGTGCGATCGTGCGAGCGCTGCCGGAGGTCGAGCCGGGACGCCGGGCCACCGTGGTGCTGTCCACCCAGGACGAGGGCGGCGGCCTGGATTACTCGCTCGGCCGATCGGTGGTGCACGATTCCTTCGACGATACGATCGCCGATCGCTCCGCGGAATTCTTGGCACTACCGACCTCCTGTTCCGGGACGATCGATGTGATCCAGGGTCGGTCGCGTTTCGGCCCGCGCGGCATCACTCGACATCGGCTGCAGTGGCGCGACATTCGCGACGACGGCCGCTATGCGATCGACGACCAGAATCCGCCGGTGGCGCGTGCCATCGATGCGAAACACCTCACCGCGATGATCAATACGCGCGTCGCCGAGGTGGTCCATGCGATCAAGGACGAGCGAGTCTGAAAGGTGGCCGCCATGGCCGAGACACAACCGGGTTTTCCCGAATGGACCGCGACCTCGCGCAGCGGCGCGATCTCGGTGCGCACCACGGAACAGGGTCTGCCACTGGGTATTTCGGTCGAAGCGACCGAGTTGAAGCGCGATCCGCAGGCATTGGCGGCTGAGGTGCTGCGGCTGTGCAGGCAGGCGGCCAATCGGGCCGGGATGGCGCGTAGGGCGGAGTTGGCGGCGGCGGGAGTGCCCGCGCAGATGTTGGCGCTGAGCGGGTTGCCGACCGCCGAAGATGTTGCGCGCCAGGAATTAGCTGAAGAGCAGGAGTACGAGACCGAGCCGGACAGCTGGTTGCGTCAGGTGTAGTTCCCGTTGTCCGAGAGGAGTTTCATCGTGTACGAGACCATGGACGAACTGATGGCCGGGGTGCAGCGGCGGCTGTATCGGATCCGGGATCTGACCGACGATCTGGCCGGGGTGCGCGGGCGGGAGACCGCACAAGACGGTTCGATCACCGTTGAGGTCGATGGCAACGCGACGTTGCTGGATCTGCGGTTCTCCCAGGCTGTTTCGCGGATGACACCGGCGGAATTCGAGTCGACGCTGGTAGCGACAGCGGCCGCCGCGGTGCGGCAGGCATTCGAGCGACGTAGCGAATTGGTCATTGCCTTCAACGAGGAAGTTGCCGAGTAGACACCCGACGTTCACGCTGTCCCCGTAGAACTTTTGTCAAGAACCTTAAGTTTGTGCAAGTTTGCTCTCGGGCATTGCAGTTCGATTGATGGGTTCTATGAAGAGTTGGTCAATTCCATTACGGGATGGGGGATCACGATGAGCGAACTCGTGGCTACGCCTGATGCGATTCGCGCGTACGGGGACTCGGCAGTGGCCATGGCCACCGGTGTCGCGACGGCCGGTGCGTTCGACCAGGTGGCGACCGTTGCGGCGGCCGCGCCGGTATTCGGCTTGATCGGCCAGGACTTTCTGATGGCGTTCGCCTACGCGCAGTCCAATCACGTGAGTTCGATGTTCGAATTGGCCGGTGTGCACGCGGGTACCGCACTGACCGCGCATCAGGGCGCCGCTGCCTATGAGGCGGCCGAGGCGGCATCCGGCACCGAATTCGGCGCTGCCGGCGTCTAGCAATGACTGCGCCGCTCGACCCGTCGATCGTAGATCTGCTGCGCGGCAGTGCCCTTGCGCCGCTGATCGATCGACCGGTCAACGACATCCTGAAGGATATGGGCCTGGGCCCGCTTCCGGAAATCTCCGGGTTGCCACCGCTGCCCGAATTGCCGCCGCTACCGGTCATCGATCTGGCCGCACTGGCCAGGCCGCTCACCGATCTGGCGAGCGGTTTCGGCACCGGAAATCTCGGCGCTCCCGCGGGCGGCGGACCCGACCCGACCAAGGTGCTCGCCGACACCGCGCAAGCCGCGCAGACCGCGATCCAACTGGGCACCCAGGCGCTGCAGACCGTCATGTCACTGTGGCAGGGCCTGGCCGCGATGCAGGCCGCGAACAAGTCCGGACAGGCCGCCGAGAACGGCGCGGAACTCGCCACGCAGAGCGCGCAGGAGAAGGCATCGCTTGCCGGTGGCGCCACCTCGGTGGCGACCGGTGGTGCGCTGATGGCGTCGGTCATCGCCAAGTACATGGCCACCGTGGCCGCGGCGACGCCGTGGCTGGCAACCGGTGGCGGACAGGCGTTTATCGCGGCGGCGACCGTGGAGGCGGTCACCGAGGGCATCGCGGTGGTGACCAAAACCCGGGTCGAAATGACCGCGCATTCGGCGCATATGACCGCCGTGGGAAAGAAGGTCAAGGTCACCGATGCCCCCAAGGGCGTCGACTCGATGCAGCAGGTGATGCAGCTGCTCACCCCGCTGATGACCATGGCGCAGACCGGCGCTCAGACGCTCACCCAGGTGGCGACGCAGAACGCGACGCAGGCTCAGAAACTGCAGGCCGACGCCATCGCGAAGGAGCAGCGCGAAGCTACGGAGAAGGACGAAGCCGAGCACGGCGCGTCGGGCGGTGGCGCAGGCGGAGGCGGCGGTGGTGTGGGCGGTATCGGCGCGGCCCCGATATCGACACCACTGAGCCCGTGGAGCGGACCCCGCACCGCCGGACTCAGCGGTATGCCCGGCTTCAATGCCACCGGAACCGGTTCCGCGGCAGTGGAACCCGCTGCCGCGGCGCGTGGCGTAACCGGTGCGCCGGGCAGCCCGGGCATGATGCCCTACGGCGCGGCGGGCGCGGCGGGTGCGCGCGGGGCGGGGGATGCGGGCGGCGATATGCCCGGTTTCCTGGTCAATGCCGAACACGGCGAAGAGGTCGTCGGACCGATCGAGGGGATCTCGCTGCCGGTGGTCGGCGCGACCGAACAGATCTCGGAGCCACCACCCGATAAGGAACTCACCCTCTAAGTGGTCGTTGATTCAGGAGGTTGCGATGGCAAGCGGCGGTGCGGATTTCAATGGAGTGATCTTCGATCCGGCAGCGGCCCGGGACGCGGCCACCCGGCTCGACGGACTCGCGGCCCGACTGGAAGCGGAACTGCGCGAGGGCTCGACCGCGTTGACGGTGCCGCCGGCCGGCGTCGACGAGGTTTCGGGACGCGCCGCGCAGACGATGAACGATGTCGCGGCCTCCTACGGCCAGAGCGCGACCGCCGGAATCGTGGAATTGCGCAAGCTGGCGGCGACGCTGCGCGCGCAGGCCGCACAGTTCGGTCGCGCCGAGAACGACAGTGTCGCCGACTTCGGCGTCCCCGGCGCGGCCTGATACCACAGCGAATACGACACGGAGCCACCATGATCGAACCACCGCAGCCTGGTTTCACCGGTGTGGTCTGGGGCGCGCGCGAGCCGGACCGGCTGGCGCGTGAACTGTCCACCGGTCCCGGCGCGGTACCGATGGCCGAGGCCGGTGCCGCGTGGACCCGGCTGGCCGCCGGATTCGGCACGGCGGTCGCCGAATACGAACTGATCGTGGCGTCGATGCGCGGTGCGTGGCAATCCACCACGAGCGGCCCGGTGCTGGACCGGATTTCGCGGTTGCGCGATTGGCTCGCCGATGCCGCGACGGCCGCGGGCAATAATGCGGTGCGCGCCGAAACCCAAGCCGCCGCTTATGAACTGGCCCGGCTGACCATGCCGCATACCGCTGAGATCGAGGCCATCCAGGCGGTGCAGCGGATGCTCGAATCGATCGGCGGCGCGCTCGGCGCACCGATCAAAGCGGTGGCCGCCCAGGCCGACACCGACGCCGATATGGCGAAGGCGGCGGCCGCGCGGGTGATGCAGACCTACGAGGCGGCGACCGAACCGCTTGCGACACCGTGGATTCAGCAAGATCCGCCGGTAATCACCTCGTCCACCACGTTGGCGGCCGAGGAAGCGAGCCCGCCGGCGTCGGCCGCGACGTCGGCAATGCCCGCGCTACCCGCGATCACACCCGGGATGTTCATGCCTGGCGGAATCGGTGCGGTCCCGACGCTCACGAAGTTGCAGCCGTATCGGGCACCGGTCTTCACCGAAGCACCTGCGCCGGTGGAAGTGACTACCCCACAAACGGTTCCGACCTCAACGGCGAGCTCCGGTGCGCTGCCGATGGTTCCCGGCGCGATGACGGCAGGCGGCGGAGCCGAGGAAGAGGAATACGCCCCCGGCGCGGCCGCGGTGACCGGCGACGCCATCGGTGCCGATCTCGGTATCGCCGCCGCCCCGGCGGTACTCGGCGCTCCGGAAGCACCTGCGGCCACCGGTCGGACGGCATCGGGAGGGGCCGAATGACGACCATGACCAATGACGGCCTGCTCGCGGTGGCGGAGCGACTCGGTGTCCAGACCTTGCCGCTGGTGCTTTCCGCTGGACCGCAACAGGATTCGTTCGATGCGTGGGCCGAGGCGCAGCGGCGCGCGGTAACCGAACTGGTCGACGCGGGCGTGCTCGACGCCGAGGGCGATGTCGACTCCGAACTGGCCGATGCCATGTTCACGCTGGCCCAACCCGATCGCGAACTGGTCGCCCGCATCTATGCGACCGGGCCCGACGCAACGCCGGCCGTGACCCGGATCTGCCTGGCCCGACGCGGCGAACAGCATGCCATCGCGGTGCGCACCGGCGACACCTTCGACGTGCGGACAGTCTGGGCGGACGGATCGGGCGCGGCGCTGGTGCGCCCGCTGCTCGAGGCGCTCGGAGCCGGAACGCCGGCGGAGGTGGTCAATTTCAGCGCGCTGTCGAGCGAATTGAGCGAGCGACTCACCGCTAGCGACTGCTTGCAGGTCGCTCGAAACAACACCGCGGCACAGACCTCCGAAGACTACGCGGACGCCGTCTATGCATTGGGCGTCGCCGATCGTGACGCCACCGCCTACGGGCTGGCCTTCGCCTCCTGCCATGCCTTCGCCGAGATCGTGGCCTACGCCCATCTCGACGGTACGACCACCCGGCCGCCCGGTGCGGTCGCGGTCTATGACACCGGACGCGGTCGCATTGTGGCCGCGCCCGCGATTGCTGCGGATCAGCAGGTCTGGTCCACGGTGACACCGGGCACCGATCACCGTATCGCGCAAGCGGTTTCGGCCTTGATCGAATCACTGCCCGGGGGAAGGTGGCTTCCGCAGTAGACCCTGAGGGCGCGCAGTAAGTCAGCCGCCGACCTTCCGGCGATGTCACCCGACATCGTTTCCGGGCATTGGAATCACTACACGAGAGGGTGTCCACGATGAGTGGTGAAGGTGTACACGTAGACGAGGCGACCGCGAAGAAGGCCGAGGAGTTCATGGCCGCCGCGGTCGACAACATGCAGCGCACGCTGAAGAAGATCGATGACGAGGTCGCCGCGGCGACGCACTGGGAAGGCGATGCGAAGGCGGCGTTCGTCGCGGCCTCGACCAACTGGGCCCAGGCCTCCCAGGAGCTGCACAAGAAGCTCAACGCCATTACCGAGCAGGTCGGTCACGGTACCCAGCAGTACATCCAGATGGAGCAGGAAAACCGCGAAGGTTTCGAGCACATCAGCCTGTAATCGCCTGGGCCGACACACTATTCAGTCTTCGATTCGGAGGTAATCACCATGACTATGGCATACGCCAAGGGCCCGATGACGGCTCTGTTCAACGATCTGGTCACCCTGCACGGCGACCTGGTCAAGTACGGCAGCGATATGGAGGACGCGGGCGGCGTGCTCGCGGTGGCGTGGGAGGGCAACGTGGCCCACGCCGACTTCAAGCGGGTCTACGACGCCTGGCACTCCCAGTACGGCGACACACTCACCTCGCTCGACAATGTGGCCGCGGCGGTGGAGAACTCGCTGCACCGCGCGCTCGGCACCGACAGCAAGATCGGTGACGGCTTCGGGGCCTGAAAACACCGGGCACTACACGGCCGGTCCGGAGCGTCACCCTTCGGGACCGGCCGTACTCGTTCGATTACCGTGCCGCGGCGAGGGATTCGCCAATGTACCACATCTCGTCCGGAGTGGTGACCATATTGACCGTCGCGCTGGCCGTCGAGGTGCGCACCGTGATCAGGTTGGGAGCCGAAATGTCCTGCACCAGAACGATATCGGCATCGAACTGGTCGTCGGGCTGTTCGGGCGCGCGAACGTGCACGATGGTCGCGCCACCGGTCGGCGCGGTGGGGGCGATGCCGTCGAAGACCACGACGGTCGCGGCGGGTATGGGCCCGCGGGGCTGCGGTGGGGCGACGTGATGCCCGGCGCCGGCGAACCGCGGTGCCAGCGAGAGCGAATGCGGCGCAGCGACATTGGCGACCATGGACTGCCAGGCCTCGGGCCGGTCGGTATGCACGACGGTGTGCGCGCCGAGGGCGATGGCCCGCAGGATCACCTGCTGGGCCAGATCCAATCGGCCGATCACCTCGAGATGTCTGGTGCCGTCACCGATCAGCGGCACCGCGATGCCCTGACCGGCATTGTCGGCGCCGATCAGCTGACCGCAACCGGCGGTCGGCACGACGATGCCGTCGAGCACAGCGAGCGGTCCGCAGTAGTCACCCACGCTGTCACCGTCGCGTCGAGCAGTCCGGGCGGGCAGGCAATCCAGCAGCGCGCGGAATTGCTCACCCGGCAGGGTGCGCAGGCCGGGCACGGGCGGCTCGACCGGTTCAGCCGCGGTGTCGAAGCGGACCAGCGCGCCCAGCCTGATCGGCGGGGAACCGGTTTCGCGACCTTCGCCGGGCCACTGCGCACCGGGGCGCAGTCGCACGGTGACCGTCGTGGTCAGGCTCGGGGTGGCCCAGATATCGGCGAAGCCGCGCGACCCGATCAACTCCGGGCCGATCTCATAGCTGGTGAGGTACAGGCCCTGGTACACCAGCGATTTCGGGGTTTCGACGAATCCGTCCAGTGCGATACCACGGGTGAGTTGGCGCACCGCGCTGTTCATCTCGCCCGCGGTGAGCACCGATACCGAGATGTCACGGCCTGCGAGTCGATTGGCCACCCGGCGGGTCGCGATGATCGCGGTGCGCAGCGCACCCGCGCCGCCTCCGCCGCGGTTGTCCACGGCCTCGGCATTGGCGAGCGGATCCAGCCGCAACACCAGCCAGACTGTGCGATGCGCGATGGCGGGCAGCGGTCCGAGGATGCGGTCGTAGAGTTGGGCCACCGGGCCGTCGCCCGCGGTGCGCGCACCGGTGCTGATCACATCGATCGAGGCCAGGTTGATATCGAATTGACTGAGGCAGCGCCCGATTTCGGTGAGTGGAAGCAGCTGGTCGGTGGACAGCGAACCGCGCCGCAGCAGCGTCAGCGCATCCGGCGGCGGATCGATGCGCAGCATGGTGAGCAGCAGATTGCCGTCCCAGCGCACGCCGTAACTGCCGCCCTCGGGCAGCGGCACATCGAAGGCGGCCTGGCCGGCATCGGCGGGACCGGGCCGGGTCCGCCGCCAGCGAAAGGCGATCGTGCGCGCCAGCATGCCGACGATATTGCGTGGCTCGCGCCGACGCACCGGTACCGCGCCGGCAATGAGAACGACCGCGGCGACCGCGATGACGGCGACCGTCGGCGCATGCAGCGCCGTTGCGATCCAGGCCGCGATCGCGGCAATCAGCGCGAGCGGAATCATGAGTCGCAAAGGCATTTGACGCAGCAGCCAGAATTCCGGATCACGTAACGTTGTGTGCGTCGCGTTCACGGAGTTTTCGTTTCCGGTTAATTCACGCGCGTTCGCTCCGGAGTCGGTATCGCGTTTGTTCACAGCCCCGTCCACGATAATCAGACCAGTATTGCGATAACAGTACCGCGCCACACCGGTGTGCGCGGCTGACCTTTTCGAGCGACCTGCAAGCAGTCGCTACGGCGAAATAGTTTGCCCAATTGTCGCTGGATTGACACCGCGGCACCGAACGATACTGTAATTATCCTGTCCTTCCCGTAGTTCGATGGAGACCATGTGCCGGCTCAGCTGACCACCAAGGCTCAGGTCAACGGCTACCGTTTTCTGCTGCGCCGACTCGATCACGCACTGGTCCGACGCGATGTGCGGATGCTGCACGACCCCATGCGATCTCAGCTGCGTTCGATGCTCGTCGGCGCCACCCTCGGCCTGCTCGTGGTGGCAGGCGCGGCCATCCTGGCCTTCCTGCGGCCGCAGGGCGCGATCGGCGACGCGAACATCGTGATCGGCAAGGACAGCGGCGCGCTGTATGTGGTGGTGGCCGAATCCGAGGACAAGAAGGACGACAAACGCCTGCACCCGGTGCTCAACCTGGCCTCGGCCCGGTTGATCAGCGGCAGCAACGAATCGCCCAAATCGGTGAAGGATTCTAAGCTTTCGTCGATGCCGCGCGGTCCGATGCTCGGTATCCCCGGTGCGCCCGCGGCACTGCCCGGTTCGACGCAGGGCGGCCGCTCGGACTGGTCGCTGTGTGAAACGGTGCAACTCTCGATCACCGGCAGCGCGGCCGCGGCGACCGGTGTGGAAACCGCGGTTTTCGCGGGCAAACCCCAACTGGACGAACGCATTCGAACCCTCGGCCCGTCGGATGCGCTGCTGGTGCGGCGGGCCGATAAGACCTACCTGATCTACGACGGCAAGCGGGCCGAAGTCGATCCCGGCAACTCGGTGCTGGCACGGGCGCTGAACCTGGCCGGGCACAAGCCGCGGCCGGTCGGCACCGGCCTGCTGGATGCCGCCATCGCGGTTTCGCCGCTGGCCGTGCCGGATATTCCGAAGGCCGGACAGCCCGGTCCGGCAAAGCTTTCCGATGTGCCGATCGGCGGGGTCATCGCGGTAGGCGGCACCGGTCGCACCGATCAGTCCCAGCTGTATGTGGTGCTCGCCGACGGTGTGCAGCCGGTCACCGATTTCGCCGCGCAGATCATCCGCACCGCGAATTCCCAGGGCATGCGCGAGATCAAGGCCGAACCACCGGACGTGCTGACCAATATGCCCGTGCTACACCAGCTTTCCCTCGACCACTTCCCGGCGACCACCCCGAAGATCGTCTCCGCCGAGGACGCTCCGGTCACCTGCCTGAGCTGGGCAAAGGGCCCTGTACCCGCCAACGACGCGACCGAAAGCCCCACCGACCGAGCCGCTATCACCCTGCTCGCGGGCAACCGTCCACCGCTGCCGAGTTCGGCTGAACCGGTGAATTTGGCCACCTCCGACGGCGCCGGCGATCGGGTCGATGCTGCCTACATCCCACCGGCTTCGGGGGAGTTCGTGCAGGTAACCGGAACGGAGCCGGGCAGTTTGCGGCGCGGTGGCCTGTTCTATGTGGCGGACAACGGAATCCGCTACGGCATCCCGGATATCGCCACCGCCCAGGTGCTCGGACTCGGCAGTGAACCGCGCCTGGCCCCCTGGTCGATCATCGGTCAGCTGGTGCCGGGACCGACGCTGTCCAAGAACGATGCGCTGGTCGAGCACGATATCTTGCCCGTCGGAAACTGAGTTTTCAGACGCCGAGGGAAGCCAGCACACCGGTGAGCGCTGCCTGCATATCCGGCGCTTCGATGCGCATGAGCACCGTCTCGTCTACCGCGCTCAGATCCAGCGATTCGTCATTGGCCAGGCGGAATTCGCGTTCCTCCTCGGCGGATTCGATGATGTTGCGCACGAATCGACCGTTGCCCGCGAGATCGATGCCCCGACGCGGCTGCCCGCTCTGGTCGACGCGCTCGGTCTCGTACAGCCGCCCGCACGCCTCGATCAGCAGTTCCATTGCCTCCTCGGACAACTCGGAATCGCGCGAGCGAGCGATCAGGCTGCCGATCTGCCCGAGTTCGGTCGGAGTGTACGACGGGAACTGCAAGCGTTTGGCGAAACGTGAAGCCAGACCGTCGTTCGCGGCGAGCAGCCGATCGATCTCGCCGTCGTAGCCCGCGATGATCACCACCAGCCGGTCACGGTCGTTTTCCATCCTGGCCAGCAGCGTATCCACCGCCTCGCGGCCGAACGCGTCACCGCCCTGCAGACCGGTCTGGATCAGCGTGTATGCCTCGTCGATGAACAGCACACCGTCCATCGCGGTATCGATCAGCTTGTCGGTCTTGATCGCGGTGCCGCCGAGATTCTGGCTGACGAAGTCCACACGCTTGGCCTCGACGACCTTATCGGTCTTGAGAAGACCAACGCCGCAATAGATTTTGGCCACCACCCGGGCGATGGTGGTCTTGCCGGTGCCAGGCGGACCGGTGAAGGCCAAGTGGTTGCCGCGGGCCATGCTGGCCATACCCTTCTCGGCCCGGATCTTGGCCAGCTGCGCGGTCGCCTGCAACTTCGCGACCTGCGTTTTCACCGACGCGAGGCCGATCTGGGAATCCAGTTCGGCGCGCGCGTCGGCCAGGATCTTCTTGGCGCGGTCCTCGGCGTCGGCGGTCTGCATCGCCTCCACCGACGGTGCCGAGGCCGGATCCCAGCGGTCGGTGCGCGCGTCGATCGACTCCTTGGTGGTCACCGTGAGCCGGTAGGTGCGATCGCGCATGGCCGCGGTGTTGGCGGCGAAATCGGGTGCCTGCGAATACACCTTCTCGAAAAGGGCCTGCGCCTCGGTCTCTTTACCGGCCTCGCGCAGGCACAGGCCGCGGCAGAACATGGCGGTGGTCCTGGCCGCCGGAATCGGGCCCGCCTCGGCCTGTTCCATGCGCCGGATGGCCTCGCCGAACAGGCCGAGCTGGGCGCATGCCGAGCCGACCATCACGTGTGCGCCCGCGGCCAGATACGGGTCGTCCCATTCGGAGGATCCGGCGAGCACGGCCATCACATCGGGCCAGCGTTGGGTGTTGAAGTGCAGTACGCCACGGATATACGCGCAGATCCGGTCGTCGATCTCCCGATCGGTATCCGAGAGCATCGAGGCGCGATGGGTGGCGAGTTCGTCGAGCACCCGTTCGGCCTCGTCGTACTCCTTCTCGGAAATCAACTGCGCCGCTTGGGCCAGCCAGATTTCGGTGTAGCTGGCCAGCGGGTAGTCGATGTACAGCCCAGCCAGGAAGCGTCCGGCCAATGCCCGCGGCGTCAGCCCCAACCGGCGTTGCTCGCGGAAAAGTGTTGTCCCACTGTTCTTGTACAGGTTGTAGAGCACCTCGGTGGTGACCTCACCCGCCGCGGCCCGACCCAGCCAGGCGTCGCACATCGTCGGATCCCACTCGGTGGCACGCTGAAACGCAAGTTTCGCGTACTCGAGATCACGAGCCGATTCCTGTCCATCGATGGTCAGGCCCAGCGACAGGATTCCGGCGTCGAAGGCCCGTTGTGCTTGGCGGTTGCCGGTCATTGCTGTCAAACCCCGAAGTGTTGGTTGGAGATATCTATTTTGTTGCGTGATTGTCCGGGTACATCTACCGACCAGCTTAGCCATCGCGTCGGCTCGGCTCGTCCGATACATTATGTTTTGCTACCGATGGGTTGCAAAGTGTGCGACGACCACATGCGACGGGGGCAACGTTCGTGCGAGAGTGGATCCGAGTCGTAGAGTTGGTTCGACAGGTAGGAAACCGGGCGCAAGTGTTTGGATCGTTCCGTAAAGAGCTGGGATCGGTGCGCAATTGACCGAACCGTTGAGCAGCGGCACCCGCGCCGCCGAACCCGAACTGTGCCGAGTCTCCGTCATCGGTGGAAATACCCAGCTCGATGTCGGGCTTCCGGTGACCGTGCCGATCGCCACTTTTATCGGTGATCTCGTCGCCCTGATCGAATCGCGCAATCCCGATGTGGTGGACAGCGACGACGGCGGCACCCCACTGCATACCCAACACTGGACCCTGGCCCGGCTGGGCCGTGCCGCCATCGCGCCGAGCCGCAGCCTCACCGAGGCCGAGGTGCTCGACGGCGAACTGCTGGTGCTGCGCTCGGTCACCGCGAAGGAGTCGCCCGCGCTCTTCGACGATGTCATCGATGCGGTATCCCGGCTCACCAGTGTCGATTTCCGCGGCTGGTCGCCCACTGCGGCCCGTTGGACGGGTCTGGTCGCCGCGGTGTCGGCGGTGCTGCTCGCGCTGCTGCTGCTCGCCGCTGGGCGTGCGCACGGCGGTGGTCCGGCCGCGCCGTTCCTCGCGACCGGTGTCGCCATCATCGCTGCCGTCGCCGCGGGCATCGCGGCACGCAAGTACGCGGATCAATTGACGGCTACCTGGTTGTCACTGTGTGCGCTGCTGTTGTTCTTCGGCGGCGCAGCACTATTCGTGCCGGGCGATCTCGGCAGTCCGCATCTGCTGCTCGGCTGTTCGGTCACACTGGTGGCCGCGGCTGTGATCTATCGCGCCACCGCGACCGGTGCCGCGCTCGCCGCGTCCGCGGTGACCGTCGCACTGTTCGGCGGAATCGCCGCATTGGCACGGATGATCTGGGATTTCGACCTGCCCCAGATCTCCGCCGCCATCCTGGTGGTTGCCATCACACTGATCTCCGCGGTGCCGCGGCTGGCGGCGGCGCTGGCCCGGCTGCCGATCCCGCCGGTGCCGACCGCGGGTGGCGCGATCGACCCGGCCGATCACGAACCGCGCCCAACCATCGAGGGTATCGGCGCGATCGGCGCGACCGCATTGCCCTCGGCCGCCGGACTCGGTGAGCGGGCCAGGGCCGCCAACCAGTACCAGACCGGCATGCTCATCGCCTGCGCCATTGCCGCTGTCGTCGGTGCGCTCGGTGCCGCCGATCCGCTGGGATCCGCACGCTGGCAAGGGATTACGCTCGCCGTCATCGCCGCGGTGGTCATCGGTCTGCGCGGCCGTTCCTTCGCCGACCTGGTGCAGGCCGGTGTGCTGATCGCGGGCGGCTGCGTCATCGTCATCGGTCTGATCACCGGACTGGCCCTCGGCGATTCGGATCTGCTGCTGCTCGCGGGTGTGCTGCTGCTGGCCGTCGCGGCGGGGGTGCTGGTGGTCGGCGTGATCGGTCCGCACCTCGAGGTGACTCCGGTGACCCGCCGAGCCATGGAGATCACCGAATATCTGCTGATCGTCGCGGTGATCCCGCTGGTGCTGTGGATCATGGGAGTGTATTCGATGGCCAGGAACATATGACTGGTCGGGCGAGTAAGCCCGGCTGGCGGCGCGGAACCGGAATCGTCTGCGCCGCAGCGGTTCTCGGAACGTTTGTGCTCAGTTGGTCCGCTCCGACCGGTGCTGTGCCACCACCGAGGATCGACCCGGGTGCGCTCGGACCCGCGCAGGCGCTCAGCGGTCGGCCCGCGCCCTTGGAGCCGACCGAGCAGAAGGTGGTCTGCGCCGAACTGTCGCTCATCGGTGGCCCGCCCGCGGAGCCGCCGCTGCCGCAGCGTGTGCTCGATCTGCCAGCGGCTTGGCAATTCAGTCGCGGTGCGGGACAAAAGGTTGCGGTCATCGATACCGGCGTGAATCGGCATCCGCGATTGCCCGCTCTGCAAGCCGGCGGCGACTATGTCTCGGACTCCGACGGCACCGTCGACTGCGATGGCCACGGCACCCTCGTCGCGGGCATTATCGCCGCGCGCCCCAGCCCGGACGATGCCTTCGTCGGTGTCGCGCCCGACGCCGAGATCCTCACCATCCGCCAGTTGAGCACGCACTATGAACGCAAGGATCGCGCGGGCGGCGATCAGCCGCCGGATGCCATGGTGCGCTCCGGTTACGGCAGTGTGCTCGCCCTGGCCGCCTCGGTGGTGCGCGCCGTCGACATGGGTGCCACCGTTATCAATATTTCCGAAGTCTCCTGCAGCGCAGCCGGAACCGATACCGCCGACATCCCGCTCGGTGCCGCGGTGAAGTACGCCTACGACCACAACGTCGTGGTAGTCGCCGCAGCGGGCAATGTGGAGAACGGCGGGGCCTGCGAGAAGCAGAACGACGGTGACGGCTGGGACAGTGTGCAGACCATCGCGAGTCCCGCGTGGTTCCAGCCCTACGTCCTGACCGTGGCTTCCATCGATCCGAACGGCTCGCCATCGCCGCTGTCGTTGCACGGGCCGTGGGTCGGCGCCGCCGCCATCGGGCGCAATATCGTCTCGCTCGACAATAAGCCGGGCGGCACCGGACTGGTCAACGGTGCGGTCACCCAGGAGGGCACCGGAACCATCCAGGGCACGAGTTTCGCCGCACCCTATGTCGCCGGACTGGCCGCACTGGTCCGGTCCCGATTCCCGGAACTCACTGCCGGACAGGTCATCGATCGAATTACCCGCACCGCACCAGCGCCCGGCCCGGGCCGCGACGATCGGGTCGGCCACGGCCTGATCGATCCGCTGGCCGCGCTGACCGCGCAACTCCCGGACAAACCGGTGAGCGTCGGCTCCGATATCCCACGTGTTATGGCGGTGCCGGTACATCCCGCGGGACCCGATCCGCTGCCGCGACGGGTCGCGATCATCGGCTCGATCGCCTCTCTGATCGTA
This sequence comes from Nocardia sp. CA-120079, assembly GCF_050955745.1. Taxonomy (NCBI): domain Bacteria; kingdom Bacillati; phylum Actinomycetota; class Actinomycetes; order Mycobacteriales; family Nocardiaceae; genus Nocardia; species Nocardia sp. CA-120079. The sequence continues at coordinate 8,651,132 of NZ_CP192088.1, read as the reverse complement.
CTGGGACTCGGTGCGGCACTGTCGATTCCGTTTCGGCGCGCTCGCGGTTCCGTCGATCTCGAGTCCGAAGTAACAGAGCAGTAGAGGGACCCATGGCTACCGAAGGTTTCGTGCGCCGCCCCCGCATCGCCCCGCCGCGCGCGCCGGGCGGTGAGGTGGCGTTGAATTCACCGCCGGAGATCCAGCGGGCCCTGCCGGGGCCACTGATCATGAAGTTGATGCCGGTGATCATGGTGGTCGCCGTCGTCGGCATGATCGCGATGATGGTGATGATGGGTCGCAACCTGCTCGCCAACCCGTTCATGATGATGTTCCCGATGATGATGCTCATGTCGATGGGCGGCATCATGCTCGGCATGCGGGGCAACGGCCCCAAGGGTGCGGGCGAACTCAACGAGGAGCGCAAGGACTACTTCCGCTATCTGGACCAGATGCGCAAGGACGTCCGCCGCACCGGCAACAAGCAGCTGGAATCGCTGATCTGGAGTCATCCGGAACCGATCGATCTGCCGTCTGTGGTCGGCACCCGCCGGATGTGGGAGCGCAGACCGAACGATCCGGACTTCGGACATGTGCGGGTCGGGGTGGGCAGCCACCGGTTGGCGACCAAGTTGGCGCGTCCGGAAACCGGCCCGCTGGAAGATCTGGAGCCCGTCTCCACCGTTGCGTTACGCCGTTTCGTACGAACTCATTCGGTGGTGCACCAGCTGCCGACCGCGGTGTCGTTGCGCGCTTTCCCCGCAATCAATATCGGTGGCAATGCCGAGGAAGCCAGGATGCTGGCGCGCGCGATGCTGATGGAGCTCACCGCATTTCACGGTCCCGACCACGTCGCGGTCGCCATCGTCTGCGCCGATCCGGACGGTCCGGCCTGGCAATGGGCGAAATGGCTGCCGCACCTGCAACATCCGACCGTCCGCGACGGCATTGGCTCGGCCAGGATGATGTACGGCTCGCTGGCCGAACTCGAAACCGCCCTCGCCTCCGAACTGCTCGAACGCGGCCGATTCATGCGCAATCCGCAACCGACACAGGGCCGTTTGCATCTGGTGGTCATCATCGATGACGGCTATGTCAACGGCACCGAGCGCCTGATCAGCGAATCCGGTCTGGATTCGGTCACCGTGCTCGATCTGACCGCACCCGAGAACGGCCTGGCCGCGCGGCGCGGTCTGCAATTGGTCGTCGGCGATGGTGCGGTGAGCGCGAAAAGTGCTGCGGGAATCGAGAAATTTGCCACCGCCGACGAGGTGAGCGCGGCGGAATCCGCGTCCTTCGCCCGCAGCCTGGCCCGGTTCCGTATCGCGACTGCCGCACAGATCGTCAGCCTCGGCGACGACACCAGGACCGACCCGGGACTGATGGCGTTGCTGAAGATTCCGGACGCGGCGCAGATCGAACCGTCGCGGGTTTGGCGTCCGCGCACCGCGCGCGAGCGGCTGCGGGTACCGATCGGCGTCACCCCGGACGGCACCCCGGTCGAAATAGATATCAAGGAATCCGCCGAGAGCGGTATGGGTCCGCACGGATTGTGCATCGGCGCAACGGGTTCGGGTAAATCCGAATTCCTGCGCACGCTGGTGCTTTCCATGGTGACCACGCACTCGCCGGATGCGCTGAACCTGGTGCTCGTCGACTTCAAGGGTGGCGCGACCTTCCTCGGCCTCGACTCGCTGCCACACGTCGCCGCGGTCATCACCAACCTCGAGGAAGAACTCTCGATGGTGGACCGCATGAAGGACGCGTTGGCGGGTGAGATGAACCGCCGCCAGGAATTGCTGCGCGCCGCAGGCAATTTCGCCAACGTCACCGACTACGAGAAGGCGCGCGCGGCGGGTGTCGCGCTCGATCCGCTGCCCGCGCTGTTCGTCATCGTCGACGAATTCTCCGAATTGCTTTCGCAGAAGCCGGATTTCGCGGATCTGTTCGTGATGATCGGCCGTCTCGGGCGCTCGCTGCACGTCCATCTGCTGCTGGCCTCGCAGCGACTCGAGGAGAATAAGCTGCGCGGACTTGATTCGCACCTGTCCTACCGAATCGGTCTGCGCACCTTCTCCGCCAACGAATCCCGCGCCGTACTCGGCATCACCGACGCCTACCACCTGCCCGGTATTCCCGGCTCCGGCTATCTCAAGAGCGATGCCGACGATCCGTTGCGGTTCAACGCGACCTATGTGTCCGGGCCGTACGTGTCACCGGGCGGCAGCCGGCAGGTGGACGGCCGAGTGGTCGGTGGTCAGTCGCTGACGGTGTTCACCGCCGGTCCGGTCGAGGCCGAGGAGCGGCCCGAACCGGTGCGGATGGAACTGCCCGATCTGCCGCCGCCTCCGGGTGCCGAGCCGGAACAGGAGCCGCTGGGTGGCGGCGTTCCGGAGACGCTGCTCGAGGTCGTCGTGAAACGTCTTACCGGACACGGCCGTCCGGCGCACGAGGTGTGGTTGCCGCCGCTGGACGAATCGCCGACGGTGGACATGCTGCTGCCCGACCCGGATTGGCGCTCCCCGGTCAACCGGCACGGCCAGCTGTGGATGCCGATCGGCATCATCGACAAACCCTACGAACAGCGCCGTGACGTGCTGACCATCCAGTTGGCAGGCGCCCAAGGCAATGTCGCGGTCGTCGGTGGTCCGCAGTCGGGTAAGTCGACCACCATCCGCACGATCGTCATGGCCGCCGCGGCGACGCACAGTCCCGAACAGGTCCAGTTCTACTGCCTCGATTTCGGTGGCGGCAGCCTCGCCGGTCTGTCCGGACTGCCGCATGTCGGTTCGGTCGCGGGCCGCCTGGACGGCGATCGGGTACGCCGCACCGTCGCCGAATTGACCACGCTGATGCGCCAGCGCGAGGAACGCTTCGCCGAACTCGGCATCGAATCCATGGTGGAGTTCCGGCGCCGCAAGTACTCCCAGATGGAGGCCCGGCTCATAAACGGGACCGAGGCCGATCCCAACGATCCGCTCGCCGCCGACCAATTCGGCGATGTCTTCTTGGTCGTCGACGGCTGGGCTGCCATGCGCGAGGAGTTCGACGCCGTCGAACCGCAGATCACCGCCATTGCGGCACAGGGGCTTTCGTACGGCATCCACCTGATCATCGGCGCCGCGCGCTGGGGCGAGATCCGGCCCAATGTGAAGGATCAGATCGGCACCCGCATCGAGCTGCGGCTCGGCGACCCGACGGACTCCGAAATGGGTAGGCGTACCGCCGCTCTGGTGCCGGTCGGTCGCCCCGGTCGCGGTCTCACCCCCGATGAACTGCATATGCTGATCGCGTTGCCTCGGCTGGATTCCGATTCCGATCCGCAGACCCTGTCCGAAGGCGCCGCCCAAGCCAGAGACCAGATGCAGCAGCTCTATCCGGGCCGACGCGCCCCCGAGGTGCGCATGCTGCCATTGCAGATCGGTCGCGACGAGGTCGTCGCGATCGCGCGCAAACACGAGGTCGAACTCGGCCCGACCAAGGTGCTGGTCGGGCTCGGTGAGAACGAATTGGACCCACTCGTTCTGGATTTCGGCCAGGAGCCGCACTTCATGGCCTTCGCCGATGTCGAATGCGGCAAGACGACGCTGCTGCGCAATATCGCCATGGGCATTACCGAGAACGCGACACCGGAACAAGCCAAGATCATCCTGATCGACTACCGCCGCAGCCTGCTCGGCGTCGTCGACGAGGCCCATCTCGGTGGCTACTCCACCTCATCGCAGACCTGCGGACCAATGGTCAACGAACTCGCCCGCTACATGTCCAAGCGCATTCCGGGGTCCGACATCACCCCGCAGCAGCTGCGCGAGCGCAGCTGGTGGACCGGACCCGAAATCTATCTGCTGATCGACGATTACGACATGATCACCGCGGGCATCAATCCACTGCTGCCACTGCTGGAGTACCTGCCGCAGGCCCGCGATATCGGTCTGCACGTGGTCGTCACCCGACGCACCGGCGGCGTCTCGCGCGCGCTCTACGACAACGTGCTCGGCGGTATGAAGAACCTCTCCGTGGACGCGCTGATCATGAGCGGCCCCAAGGACGAGGGCAAGCTGATCGGTGATGTCCGTCCGATGAAGCTGCCGCCCGGGCGCGGCATCCTGGTGTCGCGCAACCGCGGCCAGGAGATGGTGCAGATCGCCTATCTGCCGCCGCTGTGAGCCTCCGGCGCCGGCTGCGGCGCCGCGGGCAGTGGCACATGGGTCAGTACCGGCGTCATCGGCTCGAAGGCCCAGCTGTCGGAGCGGCGTTGGAACAGTGCGCGCGACGGTCCCGAGGCGGCCGGGCCCGCGATCCTGGCCAGGTGGAAGCCTGCCCTGCGGTAGTAGTCGTGCAGATCGGTATTGGTGGTCCAGGCGTCCAGTCGGACCCAATGGCGTTGCCGTTGGCGCGCAAGCGATGCGGCGTGGGCCAATAGCCGGTGTCCGACGCGCTGGCCGGCGAAGCGGACGTCGACGATCATGTAATGGACGATCACCGCGTCGGCCAGCTCCCATGGCGACCACAGCCCCGGATCCGAGCGGTCGTTGACGGTGATCGTTCCGGCCGGTTCCCCTGTCACCTCGGCAATCCAGGTTTCGCCTGCGTCCAGCGCTTCGCCGACCGCCTGCGCGAAGATCTCGATGGGCAGGCCGCGGCCCGTGACGGTCCACTGATCGGAGCCGCGCGCGGTGAGCCACGCGGTGCGCTGGATCCGAAGTCGACAGATGGTGCCGAGATCACTCAGAGTCGCCCGGCGGATGATTTTCATGACTGCACCGTATTCATGGCGGAACGTTTTTCATGGCAACGCGATCCCCGGCCGGTAGGAGATGCCGAGCGTGTGTCGGATGACGTTGCTGCCCTGGTCGTCGCCGAGTTCATAGGCCAGCCGGTTGCGGGTGGCGATCGACCGATGCCGAGTGGCTCTGGTGATGCGCTCGTGGTTGGCGCCGATGCGTAGGTGGTCCAGCAGAATGGTGCCGGTCGCCACGCCGAGCACGATCGCCTCTTCCGCACTGGCCGGGCGGGCGGCGAGCGTGTCGCGGTGCGCGGTCTCGCCGTGGCCGCGGTCGGCCAGTCGGCGTGTCGTGCCCTCCGGAATATCGTGCGGCGAATCGATACCGGTCGCCTCCGCCAAGTCCCGTGGATAGAAACTGACCTCCCACGACCACGGCTCGTTGTCCAGGAACTGGACGACGGTCCTGGCCAGCACCCAGGAATCCTCCGGCACGCCCAGCCAGTGCGCCACCTCGGGATTGGCTGGTTCCATCTTCGCGCTGAACTCCTTGGTCGGTTCGCGATGTGCGGCGCGCGCGATCTCTTCGAAGATATCGTGGGCCGATTGCGGACGATCCGGACGAATATGGTCGGTGACAACCGATTCCAGGACTTCTTGGTTTCGGACGATGGTGCCACGGGAAGTAGCGGTGTAGACCAAATTCTCGGTGACCAACACCTGAATAGCGTTGCGCGCGGTAGTGATCGAAACCTGCATGTGATCGGCCAGCTCGGTGTGACTGGGCAACCGATCGCCCGGATTCCACTTGCCTGCGCGGATCTCCTCACGGAGGAGGTCTGCGATCCGGAGATACGTCGGACCGTCCGCCATCTTGCTCCTCGGTCAGTCGTGCAGGTAACGAAGTGTACTCTTCGTCACACCCTACGGCCGGGTAACGCTTGACAGGTGCCTTCAGAGGTTTATTGTAATGAACGTCCTGATCCAGGTGTTGTGCGGCGATGACGGCGAGGCAACGTGGCAGGTTCGGATTCATCAACGGTTGTGATGGCTCTTCCAGGCACACCGAGGTGTGTCGATTCGACGGTGCAGTCCTTGACTCCCGGACTACTTCCCACGTCGGATCTACTTGTTCGGGCGTGTCGCGGTCACCGAGTTGTCGGTGGTCCGCTGCTCTGGTTCGCCCGTGACCTGGCGATTCTGCATGAGAAACGGCTCGTCGGTCGTGGCGGATCGGTATCGACCGATCCGGCGACGATCCTCGAAATCGAGCGTCGCAGAATCGAATTGGTCATGGCGATCGACGATTGGGTGGCGCGCAGCGTGCCGCAGCACCGGCTCGGTGCGACGCTACACACCGAAACCGTCGGCTCGGTCATCGATCGGATCGCGGAGTCCTCGGTGCGCGCCCACCACGCGTTGATGACCCTGGACGCGCACGACGAACAGCTACACGTCGCGTGGCATCATCTGGCCGAATTGGCCGATGCCTACGACGATTTGGTGCGCGATGTACTCGCGGGACGGCGGCGACTCCCGGAGTGGTGACGACCCGGGGTGACGAGGGGCCGTGGCTTCCCGCCGGGTAGCCACGGCCCCTTGCCGATTCGCGGTGGTCAGCTCACCGGTGTCTGGTGTTGGGTGACAGGCACCAGCGTCCGTCCTCGGCCTCACGAACCAAATCGCCGTAGGCGATCGACAATTCGGCCAGTCGCGTCCATGCCACCTGCATATGTTCGCCGGTCGGATCGTCGGTCATCAGCAGGTGGAAGGCGCGGTCGGCCGTGGCCGCGATGCGATCGATGATGTCGCCGAGTTCGGCGTCGTGCCGGTCGGCGGCGCGTAGCGTCAGGTGCTCGGTTGCCCAGGTATTGATGTTGGCAACCAATTCCATTCGGAGACAGTCGATTACGGCCGAACATCGGGGATACTCGCGTCTCATGCGGTGCAGCCGGACCAGATCCCGCGACCATCGGCAGACATGTCCGCGGACCTGTTTTCCGCTCAGCGCGCACAGTAGCTCGCTGGCGCTCGGCAATGCGGAGCCGACATTCGTGCGCACCAGCTTCGGAGGCCGACGGAATGTCGGATTACTACAGTGCGCCGGCGCGTTCACAGCGGTGCGGTGAGCTCGAGGTGGATGCCGTCGGGATCGCTGAAGGACAGGATCGCGATGCCGAGCCCGTCCAGCGGCGTGACCTCGCCGTGTTCGATTCCGGCCTCGGCCAAACGGGCGGCGGTGCGGGTCAGATCGTCGACCGAGGGCACGGTGAAGCTGAGATGGTCCAATCCGACGCGTTCGGAATCGAATTTGTCGCTCGGTTCGGCCACCGGGCGTAGTCCGAACAGCATTCCGTTCGTTTGGAATACGACGCCGCCGTAGAACTGAGCCGGATCGGTGCGCACCTGCGGATCTTCGGGCCGACCAGGCGACTCCACCGCGATCTCGAAACCGAGCACGTCGCGATAGAACGCCTTGGAGCGGTCGATATCGGTCACGGTCAGGCGGATGTGGTGGATACCGGTGGTGTCGACGATCGTCATATGAACTCCGCAGGGCAGGCCGGGTAAGTAGTACGAACAGTAGGCCGCTTATTCCGCAGTTCCGAGTGTCGGAAACGACATATTCAGTACTGTTTGCGACATGGAAGTTGCGGTCTTCGTGCAGGACGGCGTCGCCGATCTCGGACTCACCGCCGTACTGGAGACCTTCGCGACCGCAAACGGACTGCGCGAGGAACTGGATACGGCTCCCGATCCATGGCGGGTGCACATCGTCGCCGATGGCGAACAAGTGCTTACGGCACACGGGTTCCGCGCGCAGACGACACCGATAACCGAACTGCCCGACGATGTCGGTCTGATCGTCGTCCCCGCAACCCGCGTCCTGGATGCGGATGGGCTGATCGGCGTGGTCTCCGCGCCCGCGAATCGGCCGGTGCTGCAACTGATGACGCGGGCCTACGAATCCGGCGCGCACCTCGCCGCGGCCTGTACCGGCACCTTCTACCTGGCCGAGGCGGGTGTGCTGGACGGTGTGGTGGCGACGACGAGCTGGTGGCTCGGCCCGGCCTTTCGGCGCCGATATCCGCGCATCGACCTGGACGAGAGTCGAATCCTGTGCCGGGCGGATCGGCTCACCACCGCGGCGGCCTCGCTATCGCATATCGACCTCGCGCTGGCGCTGATCGCCGCGCAGAGTCCGACCCTGGCCGAGCTGACCGCCCGATATCTGGTGGTCGGCGATCGCCGCACGCAGAGCGACTCCACGATTCCCGAGGTGATCGCCCGCAACGACTCCCTGGTCGCCGCATTCGAGCGTTGGGTGCGCGACCACGTCGCCGACCAGTTCCGCATCGCCGACGCGGCGCATCTGCTCGGCGTCACCGAACGCACGCTACAGCGCGCCACCCAAGCCGAAATCGGAATGTCGCCACGGGATTTCGTGCACGAGGTCCGGTTGGAACGCGCCACCCAACTGCTGCGCACCACGACCCTGACCATCGACGCGATAGCGGTCAAGGTCGGCTATCTGAACGCGGGCACACTGCGCGGACTATTCCGCCGACGTCGCGGCCGGTCGATCGCGGAGGTACGTGCGTCCAGGTTGTCCTGGTAGGACGCATGATTGCGGCCTAGGTGACCACGAGCGAATGCGAGGCCACCGCACACCAGGGGGCCGCGAGCACGCCGCGCCGCAGGCGCTGCAAATCAAACACTGTAGCGGCGGTGATCGATGCCGAATTCGTCTGCGACGGTAGCGGCGAGTTCGACGTAGGCGCGTTTGGTGGTCTTGTGCAGGCGGTGCAGATCGATCTCGGCGCCCTCGGACAGGTGCGAGTCGTACGGGATGATGTGCACCGCGCGGCAGCGCGACAGGAAGTATTCGCGCAGCTGCTGGATGCCGACATTGGGGGAACCCTCACGCGGCAGGTTGATCACCACGACCGCATTGCGGACCAGATGATCGTGGCCGTGCAGGGACAGCCAGTCGAGCGTCGCCGCCGCACTGCGCGCGCCATCGATCGCGGCCGAGGAGATCAGCACCAGCGAATGCGCGAGGTCGAGCACGCCGCCCATTGCCGAATGCATCAGTCCGGTACCGCAGTCGGTCAGGATGATGTTGTAGAACCGCTGCAGGATGCGCGCGACCGCGCGGTACTCCTCGTCGTTGAACGCCTCCGAGGCCGCCGGATCCCGTTCGCTGGCAAGCACTTCCAATCGGCTGGTGCCCTGCGAGGTATGCCTGCGCACATCCGAATAGCGCTGGATCGCGGGATCCAGCAAGAGATCGCGCACGGTCGAACGGGTCTGCAGCGGCACCCGCTGCGACAGCGTGCCGAAGTCCGGATTGGCATCGACCGCGATCACCCGGTCACCACGGATGGAGGCGAAGATCGACCCGAGACCCATTGTCGTGGTGGTCTTTCCGACACCACCCTTGAGCGACAGCACCGCGATCCGATAGTCACCGCGCACCGGCTGCCGGATCCGCGCCACCAACTCCTGCAGCCGCAACTCCTCCGCGGACAAGCCGGGATTGATCGCACCGCCGGAAACATGGTGCACGGCCTTGCGCCACCCACCACTCGGCGACTTCTTCGCACGCCGCAACGGCACGTCATCGAGCGAAGGCTGCGGCCCATGCGGATGCTGCGGCTGATACTGACCACCCTGCTGGTACCCGGGCGGCATCCCCTGCGGACCGGCCGGTGGTCGGCCGTACCCGGCCTGCGGATCCCCAACGGGCGCTTGCTGTCCCATCGGCCCATGCCCCTGCTGCCACTGGTCAGCAGGCTGCTCACCCGGCGACTGCTGCCCGAAACCCCGCGCCGCAGGATTCTGCCACTGCTCACCCTCGGGTGCCCGCCCGATCGGCGGCTGCCCATACCCGGACGCACCTTGCCATGGTGCGCGATCGCCGCCGGGCGCTTGGCCCATGGGGCCGGGCGTGCCTTGCCACGGCGCCTGGTCGCCTGTCGGTCCGAGTTCGCTTTGCTGTGCTTGGTTGCTGTCAGGTGCCTGCCCCGTGGGTGCCGGTCCGCCTTGCCATTGCGCGTCGCCGCTGCCGGATGCTCGCACGGCGGGGCCGCCCAGCGACGATGCCTGGTCGCTGCCGGGTGCCTGCCCCGTGTACGCGGGCCCGCCTTGCCATGGTGCTCGGTCGCCGCCGGACGCTCGGTCCATGGGCGCGGAATTGCCTTGTCCCGTCGGTCCGCTCTGCCAGTGATCGCCGACCGGCGCCTGCCCGGTGGGCGGTTGTGCGTATCCGGTTCCGCCCTGCCACGGTGCGGCCTGATCGCCACCGGGTGCTTGGCCCGTAGCTCCTGGGCCGCTCGGCCGTGGTGCTTGGTCGCTGCCAGGTGCATGGCCTGTGGGCGCGACTCCGCCTTGCCACGGTGCGTGTTCGCCTCCGGGGCCTTGCCCCGTAGATCCGCTCTGCCATGGAATTTGATCGCTGCCGGGTGCGCGCCCGATGGGTCCGCTCTGCGCGGGTGCCTGGTCGCTGCCGGGCACCTGCCCTGTGGGTACCGGGCCGCCCTGCCACTGATGACCAGACCCTTGACCTGCTGGTGTGTGTCCGGCTTGCGATGGCGCATGGTCGCTAGGTGCTTGCCCTGTGGGAGTCGGGCCACCTTGCCACGGTGCGCGATCACCGCCGGGTGCTTGGCCGGTGGATGGGTTCGCGTACCCGGGTCCGTTCTGCCATGGCGCGGCCGGGTCGCCGATGGGTGCTTGTCCTGTGGGCCCAGGTCCGTTCTGCCATGGTGGGCTGGCCTGATCGCCGACAGATGACTGCCCGGTGGGCGGCTGGGTGTACCCAGTTCCGTTGTGCCACTGACTATTCGGCTGGTCGGTGCCCGGCGCTGGTCCTGACGCGGGCTGTGCGTCTCCGGGGGAACTGCGGTCGCCGCTCTGCCCTTCGGCTACTGCGGATTGCTCCGCTACGGCAACACTTCCTCGGTCGCCCGGCCCATCCGGTGCCGACTGCTCGCTCGGCGGAACCTGCTGATCGCCCGTAGTGTCGGTCGCCCCTGCGGCTTCATTGTCCGACTCGGCAGCCGCGTCGATTTCCGATGGCAACCGGTGCCGTCCAGCGACGGGCGTCGGCGTGCCTGTCGTGCCGGGGACGGGATGCGCGGCCCAACCAGGCGTGGCCAACTCACGTCCTCGTTGCGCCGCACCGGATCCGGACTGTTCTGCGGTCGGCCGCCGCGATTCGGCCGCGGTTCCCTGCGGTGTCGAGCCCGGGCGTCCGAGCTCCTCGCTCGGTGCCTGCGGTGCCGCCCCCGGTTCCACGAACTCCGAACCCGCCGGATCGGGGCCGGTAGCCCATCCTGGCGCGGCCGACCCGCTATCGCGTTGCGGCCGACCGGATTCCGAATCTCCGGTACCGGTAGGCCCTTGGGCATCAGCTCCCTGCGGCGCGAACGGCGGCTGGTGGAACCCGCCGCCGGGTGCCTGCGGTGCGGATGCCGGGCGATGGAACTGGCCCGGTGTCCGAGGTGCTGCGCCCGAGCCGGCTGCCCGCGCGGCGGCCGGATCGTCGTTGGCGGTTTGCGTCGCCTGGCCGTACTGGCTGTAGTCGTGCGGTGCACCGCCGCTCGCGGACGATACTGTGCCCGAGGGCGATCCGCCTGCGGGGTGGCCGGTGCCCGCGGCCGAATCCTGGGCGCCGCGCGGTGCGGAGCCGTACTCCGAGGACGCGGTGCTCGGCACGCGCGGGGAGCCACCCGACCGCCTGGTCGGATCGACGGTCGCGGAATCGAATATCGGTGTCGCACCAGAGGATTGGGCGCGATCGCCTTCGGCGGAACCCGCTGCGTCGTGCGCGGTCTGCTCCGCAGCGAGCGCTCGCGCCGAATCATCCCGATCCGTACGGCTTACCGCACCCGGTTCATCCGTCGCCGCCCCGGCTGCCGAGCCGGAACCACGTGCCATACCAGCATCCGCGGGTATACCGGAGGCCGCCGCCGACTCTGCGTCGAATTCCCCTGGTGGCGGCGGCAACTCAGGCCGCTGCCCGCTCCGCGCACTTTGCTCGTCAGCGGTCTGATCCTCCGACGGCCGCTGTGGCGCAAGCCAAGGCGGCGGACCATCGTCACCTTGCGAATCCGCCGGACGCGCCTCGTCCAACTGCTGCGCCGAGCCACTGTCCCCGTGCGAGCCGGCCCGGCGCGATTCATCGAGTCCCGGGCCCGAGCTGTCCGTACGAGAGTCCGGCCGGGACTCGTCGAGTCGCGAAGGCGGACTGTCGACTCCGCGCGGGTCGTGCGGCCGCGGTTCATCGTGCCGGGTGGGCGGTCCGTCGCCGCCATGAGAGCCCTGAGGGTTCGGTTCTTCGAGTCGCGAAGGCGGGCCGTCGAACCCGCGTGAGTGCTGCGAGGACGGGCCGTCGATTCCGCGCGCGTTCGGTTCGTCGAGCCGTGCGGACGGTGCTTCGGTGCCGCCCGAGGTCGATGCGGGCGGCGCGCCGACCTGTGGGGGCGTGAGTTGGCCATTTTCCGAGCGGTTTTCGGGCACCGAAGTCGGCCCGGGATGAGCTGGCGCCGCGGCTGCCGGGGTATGCGGGCCCGTGCCAACCGCCGGTTGGCCCTGCGCGGTGCGGGGCGTATCGAGCCATGCGGGTGGAGCGTCGAAGTCGCCGGTCCCCGACCGCTCGCTCGTCGGCGGCTGCGGTGGTGGTGCGGCAGGCGAATACGGTTGTGCGGCGGCCTGGTTCGGCGGGGGCGGCAGGTCGGGACGCGACGCCTGGTAGCGCACCGTTTCGTCGACGGACGCGGACGGCTCTGCGGCAACCGGTTGGCCCTGGTAATCGGCAGCGGGCCGCTGCGGACCGGAAGGGTGCACCAGCGGTTGCGACGGTGGCGTCGGCGGCCTGCTGCCGAGCGGGTCGAAACCGGCGGAGGGCTGGCCGGGGTGGCGGGTCGGCAGCTGATTGCCACCCTGCCAACCGTTTTCCGAGCGCGGCGCACCCTGACCCGCCCCATCCGGGCGCGCAAGTGGACCGGAATCGTGCTGCGGTGGACCCTGGCGGTGCGGTTCCCCTGGCTCAGGGCCGCGCTGAGGTTCGGGTCCACGAAAGGCGTTCGGGCCCTGGAAACCACCCGGTCCGCTGTGTAGTTCGAAACCGGGACCGGACAATTCGCGCCCCGCCGAACCCGGGCGCTGGCCCTGTTCCTCGGGCTGCTCGTCCTTACCCTTACGACGGCCGAATCGGCGCTTGTCCCGGCGCGCGGCTTCGGGACGCTCGGTCTCCGGCGCGCGCTTGGAACGTCCACGCCGCGAAGGCGCTTCATCGATGAGGTCGTCGTGTGGCAGGTTCTGTACGGGTGCTTCGTAGCCGCCGGTGACATCGCTCTCGGAAAGCCACGGGGGCAGCATGGGGAGGCCGTCGTTATTACGGCTCACGACTCCGCCTCGCTGGCGCTCGGCTGCGCCGTGCCCGAGGGCGCTGTGTTGATGGTTCGCTCGCTGCGCTCCCTCACGACTCCGCCTCGCTGGCGCTCGGCTGCGCCGTGCCCGAGGGCGCTGTGTTGATGGTTCGCTCGCTGCGCTCCCTCACGCGTCCCCCTTGATCTGCTCGACCTTTATTCCTGGGCTGTGGTCAGTTTACGCGACGACTCTGCCTCATCACGGGTGGGGAGTGGGCCGAATGAACCGGTTTTCGAACGCCCTATCGCGGGATCTGTTGGGCCCCACGCGCCTCTCGATAGGTAGGCCGAGATGTGCTGTGCCGTATGACCGGCGCACTCCGCGTGGCAGATTGCCACGCGTCTGCTTCGTCACCAGCATCCGGCCTCGATCCTGATCTCTGGCGGGCCTCTACTTTCCGGCGCGGGCGGCCTCTATATCCAGCCGAGCAAACGTCTTCGCCAACGCTGCCCTCAGAGTCGCGAACGCGTTCGCGACCGCATCCGGTGCGGCCAATTCACGAAGCATCGCCATGCTCCGGCTCGGCGTCACGACGCAGTGCCCTGCCCTCGCTCGGTGGTGGATGGCGACGAACCGCGATGCCGATGTCGAACGGGGACTGTGCCGGATAAGGAAGAGGGGGACCGTGCCGGAAGACAGCTCTGCTGGAAAGCCGGTGGGCATTCGACGACGAGCAGAGCAGCGCCGACTTCCTGTCTCGTCACCGCCGGTGGCCGCTGCGTGACGATCACGACTCCAACGCGGCTCCGGCGACACGACTACGCTGGCAACTGCGGGTCTGGGCACGGCGACACGCGCACCAAAAGCGGAACAATAGCCGCTCCCGCCCGCTGTGACCAGGGCGAATTGGCCTGCCCGCAATTAAACCGGTAAGCTTGGTCGGCGGTGCACCTACGCGCCGACTGTTTGCGTGCCGCTGATCGGGAACACCGATGGGTACATGGAAGCAGATACAAGGCAATCAAACCAGGTTTGAGCGTAAACCGGGATCGCGGAGGACATGGCGAAGAAAGACGGGGCCATCGAGGTCGAGGGTCGAGTTGTCGAGCCGCTGCCCAATGCGATGTTCCGGATCGAGCTCGAGAACGGACACAAGGTTCTCGCGCACATCAGCGGAAAGATGCGGCAGCACTACATTCGTATCCTTCCCGAGGACCGGGTGGTCGTCGAGCTCTCGCCCTACGACCTGTCGCGCGGCCGCATCGTTTACCGCTACAAGTGATCGCGCCGGAAGGCGCGACCATCGAGCCGCAAGGCTCACTACAGAGACTTCCCCAGTCGTCGGCTGGGGAAAAACTGTGTTCACACCCGTGTGAACCGAACAAGATTGGACGGACGTGAAGGTTCAGCCGAGCGTCAAGAAGATCTGCGAGAAGTGCAAGGTGATCCGCCGTCACGGTCGGGTCATGGTGATCTGCGAGAACCTGCGCCACAAGCAGCGTCAGGGCTGAGTTCGCAGCACCAGCCGGGCACCGATCACTGATCGGCTTGGCCAACTAAAAGAAGACCTCCCAGCGCCAGCGGGCACACACAGTGTCCGCCTACCCCCGGACCGGAGGCCGGGGCCCCACCAAGACGAGGGGACGGACAGGGAGCAGACCTCCGCAACGATTAAGGAACCTGCCACATGGCACGTCTCATGGGCGTTGATCTTCCGCGCGAAAAGCGCATGGAGATCGCGCTGACCTACATTTTCGGCATCGGCCGTACTCGCTCCAAGGAGATCCTCGAGGCGACGGGCGTCAGCCCGGACCTGCGCTCGAAGGACCTCAGCGACGAGCAGGTCACGCAGCTGCGTGACTACATCGAGGGTTCGGCCCTCAAGGTCGAGGGTGACCTGCGCCGCGAGGTGCAGGCCGACATTCGACGCAAGATCGAGATCGGCTGCTACCAGGGTCTGCGCCACCGTCGTGGCCTGCCCGTGCGTGGCCAGCGCACCAAGACCAACGCGCGCACCCGCAAGGGCCCGAAGCGCACCGTCGCAGGCAAGAAGAAGTAGGGGATAAAGGATGCCTCCGAAGAGTCGGGCCTCCGGCCCCAAGAAGACCCAGAAGTCGCGTCGCCGGGAAAAGAAGAACGTCCCGCACGGCCACGCGCACATCAAGAGCACGTTCAACAACACGATCGTGTCGATCACCGACCCGTCCGGCAACGTCATCTCGTGGGCGTCCTCGGGCCACGTCGGCTTCAAGGGTTCGCGCAAGTCGACCCCGTTCGCCGCGCAGCTCGCCGCCGAGAACGCTGCCCGCAAGGCGCAGGAGAACGGCGTCAAGAAGGTCGATGTGTTCGTCAAGGGCCCGGGTTCGGGCCGCGAGACCGCGATCCGTTCGCTGCAGGCCGCAGGCCTGGAAGTCGGCACGATCTCCGATGTCACCCCGCAGCCGCACAACGGCTGCCGTCCGCCCAAGCGGCGTCGCGTCTAGCGGGAAAGGAATAACGAAAAATGGCTCGTTACACAGGCCCTATCACCCGCAAGTCGCGTCGTCTGCGGGTCGACCTCGTCGGAGGCGACCAGGCGTTCGAGCGTCGTCCCTACCCGCCGGGCCAGCATGGCCGCGCGCGGATCAAGGAGAGCGAGTACCTGCTCCAGCTGCAGGAGAAGCAGAAGGCGCGCTTCTCCTACGGCGTCATGGAGAAGCAGTTCCGCCGGTACTACGAAGAGGCCAACCGCCTCAAGGGCAAGACCGGTGACAACCTGCTCCGTCTGCTCGAGACCCGGCTCGACAACGTCGTGTACCGCGCCGGTCTGGCGCGCACCCGTCGGCAGGCTCGCCAGCTGGTCAGCCACGGTCACTTCCTGGTGAACAACCGGGCCGTGAACGTCCCCAGCTTCCAGGTGACCCAGTACGACATCATCGATGTCAAGGAGAAGTCGCTCGGCACGCTGCCGTTCCAGGTCGCGCGCGAGACCGTCGGCGACCGCCCGGTTCCGGGTTGGCTGCAGGTGCTCCCGGGCCGGCTGCGGATCCTGGTGCACCAGCTCCCCGAGCGCGCCCAGATCGATGTGCCGCTGCAGGAACAGCTGATCGTCGAGTACTACTCGAAGTAAACAGCTTTCTGCTGGTGCGTGGCCGCTAGCGACTGCTTGCAGGTCGCTCGAAAGGGCCAGCTCGGAGACGAGCGGTCGCGCACAACCCCCAAGACGTGGGCGTCAAATAGTGGGCGCCCGTACAGGAGGATGATCCTAATGCTGATTTCACAGCGTCCGACGCTGACCGAAGAGGTCGTCGCCGAAAACCGCTCGAAGTTCACCATCGAACCGCTCGAGCCGGGCTTCGGTTACACCCTCGGCAACTCGCTGCGGCGTACCCTGCTGTCCTCGATTCCGGGGGCCGCGGTTACCAGCATCCGCATCGACGGCGTCCTGCACGAGTTCACCACCGTTCCCGGTGTGAAGGAGGATGTCACCGACATCATCCTGAACCTCAAGGGCCTGGTCGTGTCCTCGGAGGAGGACGAGCCGGTCACGATGTACGTGCGCAAGCAGGGCCCGGGCACCGTCACCGCCGGTGACATCGTGCCCCCTGCCGGTGTTGTCGTGCACAACCCGGATATGCACATCGCCACCCTGAACGACAAGGGCAAGCTGGAGATCGAGCTCGTCGTCGAGCGCGGTCGCGGTTACGTCCCGGCGGTGCAGAACAAGGCGTCCGGCGCGGAAATCGGCCGGATCCCGGTGGATTCGATCTACTCGCCGGTGCTCAAGGTGACCTACAAGGTGGAGGCCACCCGTGTCGAGCAGCGCACCGACTTCGACCGTCTGATCCTGGACGTGGAGACCAAGAACTCCATCACCGCCCGGGACGCGCTCGCTTCGGCGGGCAAGACCCTGGTCGAGCTGTTCGGCCTGGCCCGTGAGCTCAATGTCGAAGCCGAAGGCATCGAGATCGGCCCTTCGCCGGCCGAGGCGGACCACATCGCCTCGTTCGGTCTGCCGATCGAGGATCTGGACCTCACCGTCCGGTCCTACAACTGCCTCAAGCGCGAGGGCGTGCACACGGTCGGCGAACTCGTCGCCCGCACCGAATCGGATCTGCTGGACATCCGCAACTTCGGCCAGAAGTCCATCGACGAGGTCAAGGTCAAGCTGCATGCGCTCGGCCTCTCGCTGAAGGACAGCCCGGCCTCGTTCGATCCTTCGTCCGTGGTGGGTTACGACGCGAGCACCGGAACGTGGAGCGACAGCGGCACGTTCAGTGACACCGATGGCGGCGAGCAGGACTACGCCGAGACCGAACAGCTCTAGGCCGCTGGGGTAGGCACCCCGGCCCGGCCTCACACAAGGAGAACAAACAATGCCCAAGCCCAAGAAGGGTGCCCGCTTCGGCGGGTCGGCGTCGCACCAGAAGGCGATCTTCGCCAATCTGGCCACGGCGCTCTTCGAGCACGGTCGTATCACGACCACCGAGGCCAAGGCCAAGGCGCTGCGCCCCTACGCCGAGAAGCTGGTCACCAAGGCGAAGGCCGGCACCCTGGCCGACCGTCGCGAGGTGCTCAAGGTCATCCGCAACAAGGATGTCGTCCACGAGCTCTTCGCCTCGATCGGTCCGTCGTTCGAGGGCCGCGAGGGTGGCTACACCCGCATCACCAAGACGCTGCCCCGCAAGGGTGACAATGCGCCGATGGCGGTCATCGAGCTGGTCCGGGAGAAGACCGTGACCAACGAGGCCGACCGCGCCCGTCGCGTTGCCGCGTCCAAGAAGGTTGAGGCGCCCGCCGCCGAGACCGTGGTCGAGGAGAAGGCCGAAGCGGCCGTCGCCGAGACCGCTGAGGCCGAGGCTCCCGCTGCCGACGAGGCCGCTGAGGACAAGAAGGACGCCTGACGCTCGCGTTGGAGTTCTCGAACGAGCCCGTCGCCCCCTGTGGGTCGGCGGGCTCGTTCGTATCCGAGACCACCACGCTGGCATCGGGTTTCGCCTGGCGGGTGGGTCCGCCCGAGCGCCGCCGCCGTTCGTATCGACTAGGAGATCGCCTGTGACCGAGGAGGATTCGGTGGATTCGACGGCGTCGGGTACGTCCGCATGGATGGATTCGCCCCGAGTCGTGCAGGTCCCCGGGGTCGTGCAGGTAGCCGGAGTCGTGCAGGTCCCCGGAGTCGTGGATGTGTCGGGGGTCGTGGAGGTCCGCGAGGTTGTGCAGGTCCCCGGAGTTGTGCAGGTCCCCGGAGTTGTGCAGGCTCGCGAGGTTGTGGAGGTGTCGGGGGTCGTGGAGGTCCGCGAGGTTGTGCAGGTCCCCGGAGTTGTGCAGGTCCCCGGAGTTGTGCAGGCTCGCGAGGTTGTGGAGGCCCCGGGAGTCGTGGGAGCCGTCGGAGTCGTCGAGGTACCTAGGGATGGGGAGGCACCTGGAGTCGCGCAGGCCGCGGAAGTCGATGCGCGGCCGGAGTCCGGTACCGACTCGGTTCGAGTGCGGCTCGATATCAGTTACGACGGTACCGATTTCATCGGCTGGGCGCGGCAACCGGGTCTGCGCACGGTGCAGGGTGTGCTCGAAGAGTCGCTGAGCAAGGTGTTCCGGGAGCCGATTCAACTGACCGTCGCCGGCCGCACCGATGCCGGTGTGCATGCCGAGGGGCAGGTCGCGCATTTCGATACCAGCACTGAGCCGGATGCGGCCAAGCTCATCCATCGCATGGCACGGTTTCTCTCGAAAGACGTGCGAATCAAGGACATTCGCATCGTGCCGCCCGAATTCGACGCACGCTTCTCGGCGATCCGCCGCCACTACGCCTACCGGTTGACCACCGCTCCCTATGGGGCCGAGCCACTGCAGGCCCGCAGCGTGGTCGCCTGTCGCCATGACGTCGATCTCGAAGCCATGCGCGAGGCATCGCGAAAGTTGTTGGGCCTGCACAACTTTGCCGCATTCTGCCGCCGCCGCGATGGTGCGACCACCGTCCGCGAACTCCAGCGCTTCGACTGGGAGCGCGAAGGGGACCTGCTCATCGCCTACGTCAGCGCGGATGCGTTCTGCTGGTCTATGGTGCGCAGCCTCGTCGGCGCGGTATTGGCGGTGGGGGAGGGTCGGCGCACGCCCGACTGGATAGCGGCGCTACTGAAGGAAACCGAGCGCTCCAGTTCGGTCACCGTGGCGCCCGCACACGGTCTGAGTCTCATCGCTGTCGACTATCCGGACGCTGCCGACCTCGCCGCGCGCAATGCCGAAACCCGCGAAATGCGTACGGTCCCAACTGCTGACGACGGCTGCTGTGGCAGCTGAGGTTGGCGCATAACGTCTTGACGTCGCGCAGCAGGTTCAACCTGTGCACGACGACAACAACCTATGTGCCCTTGTGAGGGCGGCGCTCCCGCACCGTGAATCGGCGGGCGCGGGCGGTACGGGAGCATGGCCCCGCCGAGCTAGCCGGATGAGCCGGCCTCGATCGTCCGCGGTTGGCTGGAACCGGAGATTTCGATGCGGCGTGGCTTGGCCTTCTCGGCGATCGGAAGCGTCACCGAGAGCACGCCATTGTTGTAGGTCGCGCTGATATTGTCGGCATCGACATTGTCGCCGAGGCTGAGCTGGCGCATATAGGTGCCGGCAAAGCGCTCGGAGGCAATCCATTGGACGCCTTCGTCACTCGGCAGGCTGCGCTGCGCGCGCAGGGTGAGCGTGCCGTTGTCGACGCTCACATCCACCGAGCCGGGGTCCACACCGGGCAGGTCGGCGTTGAGTACGTAATGATCGCCTGCCTTGAACAAATCCATCGGCATGAATCGTGGCGCGCGTGATGACCCCATGGATTCGCCGAGCAGTTGGCGGGCAACGGTGTCGATGTCATGGAATGGATCGAACCGGAGCACAGCAATCACCTCCATTTCACTAGCGGCAACGCCTGCCACGGCGGCAAGCGCCGGAAGCTGTGCACCATCCAAGTTAGCACTCTGCGATAGAGAGTGCTAACCCCATTTGGAGGTCGGAATAGGAACCGTGACAGCGTGGTTGGCTCGGAACATGGCGATCGCAGATCTCGGACGGTTCGGTGTATGGCGCTACTACGGGGCGTTCACCCCGCAGGACGCACAGGACTTGGAAGAACTCGGCTATGGCACGCTGTGGCTCGGCGGGTCCCCGCCCGCCGAATTGCCCGTGATCGAGTCGCTGCTCGAGGCGACCGAGTCGATCAACGTGGCCACCAGCATCGTGAACATCTGGACGGCGCCCGCGAAGCAGGTCGCGGAGTCGTTCCACCGGATCGAAGCGCGCTTCCCCGGCCGGTTCCTGCTCGGCCTCGGTGCGGGCCACCCCGAACACCAAGGCGAATACCGCAAGCCTTATGACGCGCTGAGCGAATACTTCGACGAACTGGATGCCGCGGGCGTACCGAAGGAGCGCCGTGCCCTCGCCGCGCTCGGCCCGCGCGTGCTGGGGCTGGCGGCGGAACGGTCCGCGGGCGCGCTGCCCTACAACGTCACCCCGGAACACACCGCCCGCGCCCGCGCCGTGCTCGGTGATGGCGTGCTGCTGGCCACCGAACACAAGGTGGTCCTCGACGACGATCCGGTCCGGGCCCGCACCACCGCCCGCCCGCGCGTCGAGTTCTACCTCGACCTGCAGAACTACGTCAGCAACCTGCGCCGCCTCG
This sequence comes from Nocardia sp. CA-120079, assembly GCF_050955745.1. Lineage (NCBI taxonomy): Bacteria > Bacillati > Actinomycetota > Actinomycetes > Mycobacteriales > Nocardiaceae > Nocardia > Nocardia sp. CA-120079. Next base: position 8,630,412 of record NZ_CP192088.1, on the reverse strand, counting down.
GCTTCACCGACGACGACCTCGCCAAACCCGGTAGCGACCGCCTCATCGACGCCCTGGTAGCCCATGGCGACACGGATTCGATCGTCGACCGCCTTTCCGAGCACCTGAGTGCGGGTGCCGATCATGTCGTACTCCAAGTGCTCGCCGATGAAGCCGCCACCCTGCGCACCCTCGCGCCACTGCTCGTGAAATAGCCCTGCGCCGGCGATCGGCCTGAGTTACCGGCCGATCGCCCCAAGGGACTGTTGAAGCGAGGCGAACCCTCGCCTTCCTCGCGCGTCGTCGGTTCAGCACGGGATGGACCTCGGTTGGCCGATCCGTTCGGGAGGATCCGCAGCCGCGATCGTCAACCGATGGCAATCGTCCTAAGACTGCGTTAGAAAGGACGTCCTCCGCTTCCGTCGGCGCTGTGACAGCGCACACACTGGTCTCCGACCGACGCAAGGCCGCGTCGAAGAAGGAGATCTTGTGACTACGACACAGCCTGTCGGCGAGCGCCGGGTGGTCGCGAATGTATTGCGTGGTTCCATCGGCAATCTCGTCGAGTGGTACGACTGGTATGTCTACACGGCATTCAGCGTGTATTTCGCGAAGTCGTTCTTCCCGAAGGGTGACTCGACCGCGCAATTGCTTTCCACCGCAGCGATTTTCGCGGTCGGGTTCCTCATGCGGCCGCTCGGTGGTTGGCTGCTCGGCCGCTATGCCGACAAGTTCGGACGCCGCTCGGCGCTCACGCTCTCGGTGACGGTGATGGCGGCGGGCTCGTTGCTGATCGCGCTGACGCCTGGATACCAGACGATCGGAATCGTCGCGCCGGCACTGCTTTTGCTGGCCCGGCTGTTGCAGGGTCTTTCGGTGGGCGGCGAATACGCAACCAGCGCAACGTATTTGTCCGAGGTGGCCTCGACGGGTAAGCGCGGGTTCTATTCGAGCTTCCAGTACGTCACGCTGGTCGCCGGACAGTTGGTGGCGCTCGGGGTGCAGATCATCCTGCAGCAGTTCCTGAACAACGCCCAGATGAACAACTGGGGCTGGCGCATCCCGTTCGTGATCGGGGCGGCGGGCGCGCTGATCGTGATGTGGCTGCGCCGCAGCATGGACGAATCCGAGCACTTCGAGGCCGAGGTCGAGGCTGAACGTGACCCGGCGGCGAGCAGCGCCGGTGCAAACCAGCCTGCGCGCGGTTCGCTGCGGATGCTGCTGCAGTACCCGCGGGAATGCCTGCTGGTGATCGGGCTGACGCTCGGCGGCACCGTCGCGTTCTACACCTACACCACGTACATGCAGAAGTTCATGATCAATACCGCCGGCATCGCCAAGCCGACGGTCTCGTGGATCAACTTCATCGCACTGCTGGTCTTCGTGGTGCTGCAGCCGCTGGCGGGGGCACTGTCCGACCGGGTCGGACGACGTAAGCTGCTGATTTTCTTCGGCGTCGCGGGCACCCTGCTCACCGTGCCGATCATGACCGTGATCGCGCACACCAAGAATCCGATCGCCGCCTGGGCGCTGATGATGGGCGCGCTGGTCATCATCACCGGCTACACCTCGATCAACGCCATCGTGAAGGCCGAGCTGTTCCCGACCAAGATCCGCGCGCTCGGCGTCGGCCTCCCGTACGCGCTGACCGTCGCGATCTTCGGCGGTACGGCCGAAACCATCGCGCTGTCGCTGAAGCAGGCGAACCATGAATCGCTGTACTTCTGGTACGTCGCCGGATGCATCGGAATCTCGCTGCTGACCTACTGGTTCATGCGGGAGACCTCGAGCGGATCCGCGATCGACGCCGATGCCGCTGCCACGGACGATGTTTCGCTTACCAAGGCGGATACCTCGGCCGTCGGGCCGGACCATGACCTCGCGGCGGCTCGACCCTGACGGCCCGACCGCACACGCCGCTCCATTGCTGTGGGAGGATCGGCGTGTGCGGCTGGCGGTGGTCGAGGACGATGACGGCGTAGGCGACGCGCTGGTAGAGGCGCTCAACGCCCGCGGTTATCAGGCCGAGCGCAAGCGCCGCGGCGCCGATCTGCTCATCGCGCACCGCGGCTACGACGCGGTCATCCTGGATCTCGGACTACCCGACGGTGACGGTCTGCAGGTGCTGCGCCAGCTGCGCGAGGTGAGTTCCGTGCCGGTGCTGATCCTGACCGCGCGCAGCGACGAACGCTCGATCGTGCGCGGACTGCGCGGCGGTGCCGACGACTATCTGGTGAAACCGCCGCGGATCGCGGAATTGATGGCCCGGCTGGAGAATGTGGTCCGGCGCGCCGCCGCCGGATCGCAGCCGGAGCGTGCCGACGTGGTCACCGGCGACGTGCGGGTCGATCTGGCGGCCCGGGTGGTCGAGGTGGCCGGGCGGCCGATCGCATTGACCCAGAAGGAATTCGAGTTGGTGGAGGCATTGGTGGAGCGGCCCGGCGCCGCGGTCAGCCGCCAGCAGCTGATGGATCGGATCTGGGGTGACGCGTTCGTCGCGGTATCGCGCTCACTGGATGTGCACATGACCGGACTGCGCGCGAAATTGGACCGACCTGGGCTGATAACGACGATTCGCGGCTACGGTTACCGCTGGGGCCAGTGATCGTGCCGGCCCGAAAGACCTAACAGGAGCGGAGCCCGGCATGCGCAGACGACTACTCGTCGCGCTGACGGTATTTGCGGCGATCGCCGTCTTCGCCTTCGCGGTACCGCTTTCGCTTACGTTCGCGACCAGCCGCACCCAGGAGTTCGTGGCCGATCGGTCCGGCGATGCCGACCGGTTCGCCAGCCTCGCCGATGCGGCGGTGGCCGAGGGTGACAGCCGGGCGCTGGCCGACGAGGCCGGGCGCTACCACGATCTCTATGGGGAAAACGTGCTCGTGGTAGATGCTCGAGGTGCGCGGACGGTGAATGCGGGCGTCGACGCGGCCGCCGATCCCGTCGAGGACGCTGTTGCCGCCGCCCGCCGCAACCAGCGGCCGCAGCCGGTGTATCGACTGACGCCGTGGAGTGCGTCGACGGTGCTGATCGCCCGTCCGGTCGGCACCGGAGTGCAGGTCAACGGCGCGGTGGTGATCGAGGCGTCCACTGCCCGCGCCCGGCGCGATATCGCCCGCGCGTGGGCGGTGATCGCGGTCGGCGCGGTGCTGGCAATGGTGGTGTTCACCATGCTGGCGCTGAGCCTGGCGCGCTGGGTGCTGCGCCCGCTGGCGGCGCTGTCGCAGGCGGTCGCCGAGTTGACCGCGACCCTGCCGAAGCCGCGTGCCGAGGCCGCCGCGCACGTCTCGATCGCCCGCCACCACGGTGGACCGCCGGAAATGCGGGCGGTCGCGGAATCCTTCGATGCCATGGCCTTGGCGGTCGCCGATTCGGCGGATGCGCAACGTCAGCTCGTTGCGGATACCGCGCATGCCATGCGAAACCCGCTCGCCGCCTTGACGATTCGTCTCGACTCTTTGGAAGCCGCGATTCCGCAGAGTGCGGTGGCGACCTTCCGTAGCGCGGGCGCGGAGGTCGAACGGTTGACCGCGCTGCTCGATGGCCTGCTCAGCTTGGCGGTCGCCGAGACCCCAGCTGCTTTCGAGGCGGCACGCACTCCATCCATTACTGAAATCCATTGCGATGCAGTGCAAGTGGCTGCCGATCGGATCGACGCCTGGTACTCCGCCTTCGAGAGCGCCGGGCAGGAATTGCGGGCGGAACCGCAGCTCGCCGCGGCCGAAGCCGCGGTTTCCGCCGATGTACTCGCCCAGATTCTCGATGTGCCGCTGAGCAATTCGTGCAGCTATGCCGGGCCGGGCACACAGACCGTCATCGTGGTCGACGCCGAGCCCGGATGGGTGACGGTGACCGTCCGTGACAATGGGACCGGCGTCGAACCGGCCGAGATCGACAGGCTGACCACCCGATTCTTCCGCGGCTCCGGTGCGTCGTCCGGCGGCTCGGGCCTGGGGCTTCCGATTGCGACGGCACTGGCCCAAGCACGCGGCGGCACCTTGTCCGTGCTCCCCGTGCAGCCGCACGGTCTCGCGATCCAGATCCGGCTGCCGCAGGCGGTGCGGTCATGATGCGGCGGCGGAAGTTCCTGGCGCTCACCGTCTTGGGTGTCGCGGCCGGTGCGGTCGGGTGTGGTTCGGATCCGGAGCTGGTGCGGCTGGCCTCGGGCGAGGTCGGTGGCTTCTATCACGCATTCGCGGAACTGCTCGCGGCGGTGGCCAGGGAGGAAGGCACGGTGCGGATCGAGCCGGTGACGACAACCGGTTCGCAGGAAAATCTGGGGATGCTGGCGAACGGGCAGGTGGATGCCGCACTGGCGCTTGCGGATTCGGTGCAGAGTGAGCGGGCTCCCTTGGTGGCGCTCGGTCGGGTGTACGAGAACTATCTGCAGTTGGCCGTGCGGTCGGAAGGCCCGATTCAGCAGGTCACCGATCTGCGCGGGACCCGGGTCAACCTGGGGGCCGCCGGATCCGGTGCGGCGGTGACCGGGGAGCGGCTGCTATGGGCCGCGGGCGTGAATCCCGTTTCGGATGTGGATATTTCGCATCGTCCGCTGCGAGATGCGGTCGCGGGTGTGGAATCCGGTGAGCTGGACGCGCTGCTATGGGCGGGCGGTGTTCCGACCGACGCACTCGATGTGCCGCAGCGGTTGCGGCTGGTGGAACTCGGTGAGTTGGCCGCGCCGATGCGGGAGCGCTTCGGACACCTCTACGATTTGGTCGAAATTCCCGCCGACGCCTATGACAGCGGTCGTTCGGTCCGCACGGTCGGCGTCGCGAATCTACTGCTCGCCGCCCCGGCCATGTCCGATGCCGCGGCGGGGGCGATTGTCGATCTGCTGGTTTCCCGCGCGGACCGGTTGGTGCCTGCCGAGGCAGCGGGCACCCAGTTCCTGGATACCCGCTCGCTCATCGGAACCGATGCCGTCCCGCTGCATCCGGGTGCGGCCGCGGTGTACCGACGGCGACACGGTTGAGCGTCAGGAACGCACCAGGCGAGCGATGGCGTCGGTGGCTTCTTTGATCTTGGCGTCGGCCTCGGGACCACCCGCGACCGCGGCGTCCACCACGCAGTGGCTGATGTGGTCCTCCAGCAGGCCCATCGCGACGGCCTGCAGTGCCTTCGTCATCGCGGAGACCTGGGTGAGGATATCGATGCAGTACTTTTCTTCCTCGACCATGCGCTGCAGGCCGCGGGCCTGGCCCTCGATCCGGCGTAGGCGCTTGAGGTAGTCGTCCTTCGCGGTGATGTAGCCGTGGCCGGAATGGTCGTGCGCGGTACCCGCCGAGTCGCTGCCTGGCGCGGTGTCATTGTGCGACGGGGTGGGTGTCACCGACTGTCTCCTCGCTGCTCACCGGCTTGACCGGCCTCATTAATACCCCCCTAGGGTACAGTGCTGCGAGGATGTTGTCAGGTTACCGGGCTCTGCGCCGCGTCAGCCACCGATGTGCGAGTCCGGTGTTCGGGGCCGCGGCGGCTACGTACAGGCCGAATCCGCCGATGGCGCGCAGGGGGCGCAGGCTGCCGCGCAATCGGCTCGGATCGCTGAGCGTTGGCCGGATGTGGACCCGTCTGGTCGGGAATCCGGGGCGAGCGAGAGAATCGGAGCATGAGTTTGGATGTTCGGCCCGCGCTCGCCGTGATCGGCGGAAGTGGCTTCTACGATTTCTTCGATAACGAGGCGACCACCGTCGAGGTCGAGACGCCCTACGGCAAGCCGAGCGCGCCGATCGCGGTCGGCGAGGTGGAGGGTCGCCCGGTGGCCTTCCTGCCCCGGCACGGCAAACAGCACGAATTCGCGCCGCATACGCTGCCCTACCAGGCCAATATGTGGGCATTGCGCTCGATCGGGGTGCGACGGATCTTCGCGCCGTGCGCGGTCGGCAGCCTGCGCGCGGACTGGGGGCCGGGGACCGTCGCGGTGCCGGATCAGCTGGTCGACCGGACCTCCGGCCGTCCGCAGACCTACTTCGACGGCGGCGGCGTGCACGTCTCCTTCGCCGATCCGTACTGCGACGAACTACGTTCCGCGGCAACGAAATCCGCGACGGACGCGCTGCCGATGAAATCCTCGGGCACCATGGTCGTGGTGCAGGGGCCGCGCTTCTCCACCCGGGCCGAGAGCCGCTGGTTCGCCGCGCAGGGTTGGGAACTGGTGAATATGACCGGGCATCCTGAGGCCGTTCTCGCCCGAGAACTCGAAATGTGCTATGCCGCAGTCGCTTTGGTGACAGACCTGGATGCGGGGCTGGAGGAGGGCGGCGGTGTGCACGCGGTCGACGTCTTCGCCGAATTCAAGAGGAACCTCGGGCCGTTCAAGGAGTTGATCCGGCGCTCGGTTTCGGCGGTCACCGGAACCGATACCTGCGAACGCTGCCGTGTCCATGCAGGAGTGTCGCTGCCGTTCGAACTACCGTGAGTTCGGGCAGCTAGTCAGGTTGGGTCCGGAACCGAACGCGGGGTGCGAATGTGATGAGAGTGCTGGTCACCGGGGCAGCCGGGTTCGTCGGGGCGCGGTTGCGGCGGGCATTGGCCGCAGCCGGGCACGAGGTGGTCGGGGTCGATCTACTCGGGCCGGATGTGGAAGTGCCGGATGGTATTTCGCGAGTAGACGTGCGCGATGCCGACGCGCTCGAGCCGATGCTGCGCAGTATCGATACGGTTTGTCATCTCGCCGCCGTCACCTCCGGGCCGGAATCGGCGGTTTTCGCCGCGCACAATGATCTCGGGACGGCGGTCCTGCTCGATGTGGCGGGTCGGGCGAAGGTGCGTCATCTGGTGCTCGCGTCATCCATCGTGGTGTACGGCGAGGGGCGCTATCGCGGGATGAACAGCGGGCCGCTCTATCCCGGATTGCGGCGGCGGGCCGACCTGGATCGCGGCATGTTCGACCACCTGGCGCCGCGTACCGGAGAGTTGCTCACCTGGGAGCCGGTCACCGAGGATGCACCGCTGCGCCCGCGCGGCTTCTACGGTGCCAGCAAGTTGGCGCAGGAAAACTACGCGCTCGCTTGGGGTTTGGCCACCGGCGCGGCTGTCACGGCATTGCGCTACCACAACGGCTACGGCGAAGGGACGCGCTCCGGATTCATCGGAAACTTCCTCGCCGCACTAGATCAGGGCCGCCCGCCATTGGTCGGCGAGGACGGCGGACAGGTCAGGGATGTGGTGCACGTCGACGACATCGTGGCCGCCACCGTGGCCGCCGTCGACCGCCGCCCACCCGGCTTCGTCCCCCTCAACATCGCCTCCGGTCACCCCATCACCATGTGGGAAGTCGCGTCGATCATGGCCAAAGCCCGCGGCGGCCCGGCCCCCGTGGTAACCGGCCGCTACCACCTCGCCGATGCCCGCCACCTCGCCGCCGACCCCGAACGAGCCAGGCGCACACTGGGTTTCACCGCCCGAATCGCACCTGGCCACGGTCTTGCCGAACTCGCCGCCCCCGCAGTCGAGACCACCACACCGCAACGGGAACCCGCTCCGCTACACGTGCGAGCCGCGCCGCCGCCGACCGCCCCCCAGCATCAGGTGCACCCGGAGCCGCGGCCCGTCACGCCGATCGTGCGTCCCGAACCCCGCTTCGACGCTCCGGCGCCGAACGCAAATGTGTCCGCGCCCCGGCCGGAACCAGTAATCGAGCGTGCCGGCCCGAAAATGAACCCGCCTGCCCCCCACCCCGAGTTGGCGAAACCGGAGGCCGGACCCGGTTCGTCGATGTGACTCCTGAGCCGACTGCGCTGTGCGTCGGGTTCGCGACGAAATCCAGTGCGTCGTCGAATCGTTCGACCACCTCGAAGATTTCGGCACCGACTCAGCGGGTGCGGTGGGGGCGCGAAATCCGGTCCGAGGCCCTGCATCAGCGCATCGACGCGGCGTGTGCGCGCATCGACCGGAAACGGGGCAACCCCGGAAGGGATCTCCGGGGCCGACCCAGAGCCGAGCCGATCCGTCACGCTTTCGGGGGAGCGAAGGCGTCGGCGTGGGCGTGGGCCCACTGGACGAAGGTGTGCGGTGCTCGGCCGGTCACTTCCTCGACGGTGGGATGGACCTGGGATTCGTCGAGGGTGCCGTCGACGAAGAAGCTCCAGAATGCGTCGACATAGTGCTGCGGCATGGCGGCCTCGAGCTCGGCCCGCGTTTCCGCATTCGTCAAGCCCTGGCAGACAAGTGGCCGGTTGAGCGCTTCGGCGAGCACCGCGACCTGATCGGCGGGCACGAGCGCTTGCGGGCCGGTCAGCTCGAGGACATGTCCGGCCAGTCCGCCGCCGGTCAGGGCGACCGCCGCGACCGCCGCGATATCGGCGGGATCGATTGCGGCGACAGGTACGTCGGGGAACTGGGCGCGGATCACATCACCCTGTTCGAGTTGCGGCAACCAGCGCAGCGCATTCGACATGAAGGAGCGCGGGCGCAGAAAGGTCCATGCCAGGCCGGATTCGCGCACGTCCCGCTCGGCCTGCGTCATATACGCGGAGACCGCATTGTTCATATCCTCGAGCGCCGCCGAACCACCCGAAAGCAGCACGATGTGCTGGACGCCCGCCTTCTTCGCGCGGGCGAGCAGGTCGGGGGTGTCGGCGTAGCCCGGCAGCAGAAACATTCCGGTGGTCCCGTCCAGGGCTTCGGTCAGGCTTTCCGGCTGGTTCAGATCGCCTGTCACCGCCTCGACACCGGCGGGCAGCTGCGCCCGCGCGGGATCGCGGACCAGTGCGCGCACAGCTGCGCCGGAATTGCTCAGTGCCGCAACCAGTTCTGTGCCGATATTGCCGGTCGCGCCGGTCACCAGGATCATGTCGTTTCCTCCAGAGTCGCACCGGGTTGCCCCGTCGATCATGCGGAATCACCGAGCCGCGCGCCCGGACCGATCCCGCGAATGAGTCGGGATCGCCGCACCCGCCTCGACCGTACCGTCGGCACACCGAGTTAGGCTCGCGCAGTGGATACTCCGCTACGGCTAGAGGTCATCGTGGCCAGCACGCGCCCGGAGCGATTCGCTCCGGTGGTCGCCGACTGGTTCCTGCGCACGGTCCGGGCGACCCCCGAATTCGAAACCGGCGTCATCGATCTCCTGACCACCCCACTGCCGACCGACCTGACCTGCACGGCCGAGGTCGAGGCCTATCGCCGGCGCCTGGCCGCCGCCGACGCCTTCGTCGCCGTCACCTCCGAGTACAACCACGGCTACCCGGCGTCCCTGAAAACCGCCTTCGACAACGCGAAACACGAATGGCGCGCCAAACCCATCGGCTTCGTCTCCTACGGCGGCCTCTCCGGCGGCCTGCGCGCGGTCGAACAACTCCGCCAGGTAGTCGCGGAAATCCACATGGTCTCCATCCGCGAAACCGTCAGCTTCCACCAGGCCAAAAAGCGATTCGACGAATCAGGCAACACCCAGGACGGCGCCGCCATAGATGCCGCCGGTCGCCTGATCCGCCAATTGGCTTGGTGGGCAAGAACTCTCCGCACCGCCCGCACCACAGACCCCTACCCAGGCTGACCATCCGCACACGACGTATCCAGCACCGCTCCGGCAAACCCGCTGGCCGGAAGCCGATTGTGGGTCACCCGAACGCTGGGCTGTGGGCGCCCGCCCACAGGACCTACCGCAGCTCCGATGCCGCGCACCGAAACAAGGAGCTACTGCGGACTTCCCGCCATGGCTCGCCGCCCGCGCGGATGCCCGATGTAGGTCGCCTCGCGCGGAATCGACACCAACGTCAGATCTACCTGAGCAGTCCCGGTCCGCAGCACCACATGGTTCCCGATGGCTCCCGGTTGGTGGATCGACAGGTCCGGCCGAGTCGCGGGCCACCCCATCGGATCTCCGGTCACATAGATCGTCGTGACACCGGCGTGCGGCGCGGGTGCCAGCACGCCGTCGACCACCGTCGCGGTGAACCCGGCATCGGATTGATGCGTCTCCACCGCGATCTGCAGCCGCTCCGGATTCCCGATGGTCGTCACCAGGTTCTCCCAGGCATGCGTCCGATCGGTTCGGATCAGGATGCGTTCACCGACCGCCAACGCGCGGAACACCAACTGCTGAGCCAGATACAACTCACCGGCCACATACACCGTCGAAATACCGGTACCGACAATGCGGACCGCGACACCCTGCCCCTCGTCATCGGAGCCGATCAGCTGACCGCAACCCGACGACGGCAGATGCAGCGCATCGATCACCTCGATCGGATACTCGGTCACCGGAACCGCGTCGTCGAGATCCGGTACGCCCAGCGGCAGATGCGCGAGCAGACCATCGCGCTGCCGCCCGTTCATCGAGATCAGACCCTTGAGCTTCGTGCGCTCCGGCAGCTCCCGCGTGGTCAGCCGCCAAGCCGCACCGATGCTCACCGACTCGGCCGAACTACCGGGGCGCAGCCGCACCGCGACCGTCGTACCGCGCGACGGCGCGACCCACAGCTGCGAGAGCAGATCCGAGCCGAGTCGCTTCGGGTCGACCGCGCTACCGATATTCACGCTGTTGCCGACCTCGGCATACCGCCAGCGATGAGTCAGCGTGCGCGGATCGAAGCCCTGCGTGACCTGCAGAACCGCCTTGCGGATCTCGGGTGCGGTAAGGATGCGGGCGCTGCAGTCGGCGTCCTCCAGGGTGCGCATAATGCGTTGCGTCGCAATGGTTACCGCGCGTGACGCACCCGCACTGCCGCCACCGCGCCGGGCCGCGGCCTCCGGGCACGCGATCGCGTCGAAGCTGATGGCGAGCCACACATTCCGGTGTGCGGTCGCGGGCAGCGGACCCAGCAGCGATTCATAGATCTTGCCCGCGGGAGTACCGGAGCGGCTGCGGTGACCGTGGCTGATGATGTCGATACCGCTGAGCAGAATGTCGTGCTGGTTCAGGCATTTCGCCAACTCCGGCAGCGGCAGCAGATGCGAGGCGTGCACTGTCGTGCGAGCGATCCGGGTCAGCCCGCCCTTGGGGGCCAGTACCTCGACGACGGTGACGACCCGGCTGCCGTCCCAGTACAGCCCGAGCGAGCGACCGTCCGGGCCGCGGAAGTCGACGGTATCGCCGAGCTCGTAATCGCCATGGGTGAGGTAGCGCCACCAGGTGGCGATCCAATCCAGGATGGTGCGCTTGGCGATCGGGATCAGCGGCAGCAGCCCGGCGGCCACCGCGACGCCCAGCGCGGGCCAGGCACCGAGCCCGACCAGCAGGGCGAGCAGTCCGGCAACGAGCCCGATCACCTGTGCGATCAACAGATTCCGCAGTGAGATGCGCCCGAGCAGCGGGCGTGGTCCCGCGCCGGCTTGTTCGGCCATCGTCGTCCCCCAAGTACCCGGTATCGGCCGAACAGCAGCGGCCGAGCTGAACAATAGTCCTCGGGAACTGTACTGTGTTCCGCGAACGCGAGCATTGTTCGGGGAGGGAAACATGCCTTCAAAACCCACTACACGGTGGCAGGTGAGCGGTTACCGCTTCCTGGTCCGCCGGATGGAACACGCGCTGGTGCGGCGGGACGTGCGCATGCTGCACGACCCGATGCGCTCCCAGTCCCGCGCCTACGCGGCCGGATTGATCATGGCGATCGTGGTGCTGGCCGGTTGCGGCGTGCTCGCACTGCTGCGTCCGCAGGACAAGGTAGGCAGTAACAAGATCCTGATCGGCAAGGAATCCGGCGCCGTCTACGTGATGATCAACGACGTGGCGCATCCGACGCTGAACCTCGCCTCGGCCAGGTTGGCCGCGGGATCGCCGGAAAAGGCCGTCATCGTCAAGGAATCCGAGATCGGTAAGAAAACGCGGGGCCAGCTGATCGGCATTCCGGGCGCACCGTCCTCACTGCATTTCGACAAGGACGGCAAGGGCCGGATCTGGACCGTCTGCGACCAGATGAAGGTGGACGGCAGCAAGGACCTCACCACCTCGGTGCTCGCCGGAAGTCTCTCGCTCGGCGAGAAGGCCTCGGTCATGGGTAAGGACCGGGCGCTGCTGGTGCAGGGCAAGGAGTCGGCGTATCTGGTCTACGACGGCAAGCGTGCCCGCGTCGACCTCAAGGAGCGCGCGGTCACCGACGCGTTGAAGATCACCGGCGCTACCGCACGGCCGATCGGTGAGGGCCTGCTCAATACGATTCCCGAAGTGCTGCCGATCATTCCGCCCAAGATCGATAATCCGGGCGGCTCGGTGAGCTACTCGATCGGCAACCACCGGATCGGCGATGTGGTGCACGTGCCCGCGCAACCCAATACGGAATACGTTGTGCTGCAAGACGGTCTGCAGCCGATCTCGCCGGTGACCGCCGAGATCATCCGCAACCGGAACCGCTCGACGTCCGGCAACGACGTAGTCGATCAGATCGACAAGACCTACGCGCCGGTGTCGAACGCACTGCCGGTCGGCATGTATCCGCAGGTCGTTCCGTCCATCGTCGACTACAAGGACCAGCCGGTCAGCTGCCTTTCCTGGAAGCCGCTGGCCGCCGCCGCGGACAACAAGGACGGCGGCAATCGCGCCGAACTGACGGTGCTCACCGGTGTGGCCCTGCCGATTCCGGACAACGCCAAACTCGTACCGCTGGCCCAGGCGGACGGTTCCGGCGCCAACGCCGATTCGGTCTACATCCCGCCTGCCACCGGCGCCTTCGTCCAGACCACCGGCATCGAACCCGACAGCCGCCGCAAGGACAGCAAGTTCTACATCGCCGACACCGGTGTCCGCTACGGCATCAAGGACTCCGACGCCGAAAAGGCACTCGGCATGGACCCGGATTCGGGCACCAAGGCCGAACCGGCACCGTGGCCGATCGTCGGCCTGCTCGCAGCCGGTCCGAGCCTGTCCCGCGCGGATGCGATGGTCGCCCACGACGGCGTCGCCGCGGACCCGTCACCCTCGAAATCACCTGTCGCCTCGGCGAATTGAGTCAGTCATCGGACTTCGAGGCCGCGCGCAGCTCGGCGACTTCGCTTCGTAGCGCGCGGATTTCGTCGGCCAGCATCGAGATCTCCACTTCGGTGCGGTCGGCGGTCACCTCGACGGACTTCAGCTGGTCCATCACCCAGCTGGTGGTGGTGCCGATAGCGAAGCTGATCAGGCCGATGCCCAGCGTCATCAGGATCAGCGCGATCATGCGACCCTGCACGGTCACCGGATATACATCGCCGTAGCCGACCGTGGTCACCGACACCATGGACCACCACAGGGCGTCGCCGAAGTTGTGGATCTTGCTGTCGGGTGCGCCGTATTCGGCATCGAAGAACGCCAGACTGCACAGCACCAGCGTGAGTGCCGAACTGGTGCCGACGAATACCGCGAGCCTGGCCCGGGTCACCCGATTGCGGTTGAGCTGGTCGAGCACCAACAGCGCCGCGCGCAACAACCGCACCGGACGAAACGGCGGCAGCAGCACGATCAACAGCTCCAGCGGATGCGTCCGCACGAATCGCCAGCGATCGGTGGACAGCCAGGTCCGGATGCCGAAGTCCGCGACGAAAGCCGCCCAGATCATGATGTCGACCCGTTCGAGCCAGGCATCGAGTCGTGGCGACGCTCCGGTATCGAGCACATGCCAGGCGTAGACACCGATGAAGAGCACGGCGAGCACCAGCATCGGGATGCCGGTCGTGCGTTCCCAGGCTTGTCTACGGCTCGGTTGTCCGCCGTCGTGTGGTGCTACGTGCATGGGAACTACCTGTATCGATCGGGTGCGACACCCTATGTACCGCCGTTTGCCACGAAGACGCTACATATCGTCGGACTTGACGCCGAACCGGCGGCGGATCGGGAACGAGGCGAGGTAGCCGAGCACCAAAGCCGCACCGATGATCCCGGTGCCGATCAGTGCGACATTGCGGGCCCGATTGTCCGGCGGCGGCGCCGGTTTCGGCACCGCGAGCTGGGCGCTCTTGGCCGGGCTCGGCCGCTTGGGCGGCAGCGGCGTGCTGCTCACCTCATCGGTCAGTGCCGCGACCGGGTCGACCGCGCCGTAGCCGATATACGGACTCCACCCCTCGGCGGGCGCGTGCGCGGTGGCCTGCATCCGCTTGACCACATCCAACGCACTCATATCTGGGAAGCGGGCCCGTACCAGCGCGACCACGCCGGAGACCAGCGGCGTCGCGAAGCTCGTACCGCTCATCGCCTGTTGTTGCCCTTGTTGATTCACGGTGCCGGTCGCGGTTCCGGTACCGCGCGGGTCGAGCGAAACCATATTCTCGCCCGGCGCGGCCACACTCACCCATGGCCCGGGCACCGTGAATTTCGACGGTGCGCCGTTGGAATCGATCGAGCCCACCGAGATCACATAGTCGTCCCAGCGCGCCGGGCTCACATTGACCCTGACATTGCTCCACGGATCGGCGGACGGTTTCAGCGGATCGATGATCTGCTGTTCGGTCTTGCAGGAGCCGTCCTGGTTTCCGGCCGCCACGACCACGACCACGTTTTTCTCCAGCGTCGCGTATCGCACTGCCGCGCCGATGGATCCGTCGACGTCATTGGACGAGCCGCACCACACCTCGGAGATATTGATGACGCTCACGTTCGCATCGGCCGCGCGCCGGATCGCCGAGGCCATGGTGGCCAGATTGCCGTAGCCCTCGGGCAGGTCGTCGGGATTGCGCTCCCTGGACCGGCCTTCCTTCTGATACATCTTGCTGGTCTGGCGGATGGTCATGATGCGGGCTTCCGGCGCGACACCGGAGAAGCCCTGACCGTCGATCTTCGACGCGGCGATCAGGCCCGCGACAAAGGTGCCGTGCCCGTCGCAGTCCTCGGTGCCGTCGCCCGAGTTCGCCACGAAGTCGCCACCGGCGATCAGTCCCGGCAACCGGGGATGCCGCGCGACACCGGTGTCGATGACCGCGACGGTCTGGCCCTCACCTTTGGAGAACTGCCACGCTTTTTCCAGATCGAGGGAGCGCTGCGCGGTGGGAATAGTCGCGCCCTCCCCGCCGGACACCGTATTCGAGCAATCGGAATTGGCTGGGCGCTCGGTCTTTTCGGGTGGTGCGGCCGGATCGCCCGCGGGCAGCAGGCCCGGATTCACCGCGGGCGGGTGGTCCGCGGAAGCAGCACCGGCCCCCAGCCCCAGCGACGCGCTCAGACCCAACGCCACGGCTGCCGCCGCGACGCGTATCTGCCTGTTCACAGCCCGCGAACGAGCGAGTAGAGCGAGGCCACCCAGAAGACCAGCGGCAGCACGGCGGCCACGAACGCGTACTCGAGCAATTCGACGCCACGGCGCATCGGCGGTGTCGCGGACTGGTTCGGAATGATGATGCCGAGAATCAGCGCGGCGACCAGCACCACCATGGCCGCACCGAAGACGGCCAGTGGCTGCTCCATACCGACGGCGACGCCGACCATCATGATCAGCACGATCGCTGCGCCGCCCGCGATCAGCACCACGGCCTGTTCGGCACCCGCGTAGGTCCGGCTGCGGAACATCAGCACCACCGCGGTGACCAGCGCCAGCGCGATACCCGGCCAGTACGGATCCGCCGCACCCGGATCGGCGCCTGCCAACGCACCCGCCACCGAGAGCAGCGTGGTCGCCGAGACGAGTCCGGCCAGGTACATCCGGGCCCGTTCCGACTTCACCCGCAGCGCATCCATGGTCGGCAGCGCGCGGTGATCGTCCGGATCGTCCTCGGTCGGGTCGATCGGGGTGCCGGGGGAGGGCACCGGCGGCAGCGGCAGCTTGGCCAGCAGCATCGAAACCCGCGGCGCGAGTGAAAGACCCGCGAGTCCGAGCGCGGCGACGACGGCGCCGATGGCCTTCTGCGGCTGGTCGGTGAGCACGCCGACCAGCGCGGCAGGTACCGCGTACACCGCGAGCGTGGCCGCGCCGATGAACAGCGCGAGTCCGACGCCGGTGACGCGCCACGCGAGTATCGCTGTCGCGCCGACCAAAACCGAACCGAGCAGCAGATGCGCCCAGCCGTAATGATCTGGCACGTAAAGCATTCCGGCGGTGAACGCGGCGGGCAGCGCGCAGCCGCCGAGCACCAGCGCGGTCGAGGTGTCGCCGTACATCCTGCTGAGCACCATGCCCGCGATCACCAGCAGAATTGCCACGCTCAACGCGAGCGAACCGCTGACCCAGCCCGGCAGTGCGTCTTTGGACAGCAGCAGACCGAGGCAGCCGACGATCATAGTGAGCTCGGCGAGCACCGAACCGGTGATCCGCGCGACCTTCGGGGTCCAGCTGCGGTAGTGATCGGCGTCGGCGATCGCGACGTTGTACATGATGTCGTCGAACAGCGGCGTCGGCGCGGTATGCGAGGCGCTCTCCAACATGAGCAGTTCGCCGTCGCGCACACCGTGCTCACCGAGGCTCAGCGAATTGGAGAAGGGCGGATGGCCGATTCTGGCCAGCACCCATTCGGCGGGCTCGAAACGCTCGCCCTCATTGTCGAAATCGTTGGTGCGGCTGTGTTGAGCGACCATATCGACGACACTCGGGATCACCAGCGCGACCGGCACATCGACCGGAATCGCCATATCCACCTGGGTGTGCTTCGCGAGAATCGTGACCCGGGCAAGGTCGGGCGCACGGACGATACCGCGCGAGGATTCTTCGTCGATGTGGTCAAGTCGCGCGTGCGTCAAGCTTCCCCCAACTCGGTCTCTACCTCGTATTTCCGCGTCCCGTGAGCGAGGGGGGCCAAGCTTGCGAACCCACCGTTCGGGCAGCAGAATGCTGGTCGAACTGTACGACATGTCAGCTGTGGCCTCTACACTGAGGCCGAAAAAGTGCAGCTTGCGAAGAGGGGGAGCTCGTCCGATGAGTACCGTCCGGTTCCAGCGGCGCGCGCGTCGCGAGATGCCGCGCTCACCAGGTGGCGAGGTAACGCTGCAGCCGCCGCCCGAAATCCCAAGGGTGACACCGGGCAGCCTGGTATCGAAGCTGATGCCGGTCGTGATGGTCGTCGGCATGGTCGGCATGATGGCGCTGATGTTCACCCAGGGCGGCAGCATCACGTCGAACCCGATGAGCATGATGTTCCCGATGATGATGGTCGTCTCCATGGTCGGCATGTTCGCCGGTCAGGGCGGCGGCAAGGGACAGAAGGCGGCCGAGGCGAACGAGGACCGCAAGGACTACCTGCGCTACCTCGATCAGGTCCGCAAGGACGTCGACCAGACCGCCACGCAGCAGCGCGCTTCCGTCGAATGGAGCCATCCGGAACCGGCCCTGATCTGGATGCTGGCCGGGACTTCCCGCATGTGGGAACGCCGCGCCGGGGACAAGGACTTCTGCCACGCCCGCATCGGCACCGGCGGGCAGCGCCTGGCCACCCGCCTGGTCGCGCCGGAGACCGGTCCGGTCGAAGAATTGGAGCCGATCGCGGCGGTTTCGCTGCGTCGCTTCGTGCGCGCGCACTCCACGGTTCCGGATCTGCCGACCGCGATCGCGGTCAAGGGCTTCGCGACCATCGCACTCGACGGCGACCGCGCCGAGGCCCGCGATATGACCCGCGCAATGCTGTTGCAGCTGTGCATGTTCCAGGCGCCGGACCAGGTGCTCATCGCCGTCGTCTGCGGCCCGGACACCGCCCGCGAATGGGAGTGGACCAAGTGGCTGCCGCACACCCAGCATCCGGACGCGCAGGACGGCATCGGCACCCAGCGCATGTTCTACGGTTCGATCCGGGAGGCCACCGCGGGCCTGCATCCGTTGCTGGCCAACCGCGTTCGCTACTCCCGTAACCAGCCGGCCAACGCCAACCTGGTGCACATTGTCATCGTCGTCGACGGCGGTCTGCTCGAAGCCGAAGAAGACCAACTTCGCGAATCCGGTTACGAGGGCGTGACCATCATCGACTTGTGCGGCTACGCACCGCGTTTGGCGGTTTCGCGCGGCATCAAGATGGTTGTCGAGAACGGTGAATGCGTCGGTCGCGGCGCCACCGGCAACCAGGAGCGTTTCGCGCTCATCGACCGGATCAGCCCGCAGCAGGCTCAGCAGGTCGCGCGCCGACTCGCGCCGTATCGTGCCGCGACTCAGCGCAGCAGCGATGTCGAACACGATGACGCCGAAGTGATCTCGACCTGGACCCAGCTGATGAAGCTCGGCGATATCGGCACATTCAACCCCGAGCACGCCTGGCGTCCCCGCTACGGCCGCGAGCGGCTGCGCGTGCCCTTCGGTGTCGGCGCGGACGGCGCGCCCATCGAACTCGATATCAAGGAAGCGGCCGAAAGCGGTATGGGCCCACACGGATTGTGCATCGGCGCAACCGGTTCCGGTAAATCGGAGTTCCTGCGCACCCTGGTGCTCAGCCTGCTGGCCACGCATTCGCCGGACCAGCTGAACCTGGTGCTCGTCGACTTCAAGGGTGGTGCGACCTTCCTCGGCTTGGACGGCGTACCGCACGTCGCCGCCGTCATCACCAACCTCGAGGAGGAAGCCGACCTCGTCGACCGTATGCGCGACGCCCTGGCCGGTGAGATGAACCGCCGCCAGGAAGTGCTGCGCCAGGCGGGCAACTTCGCCAACGTCTCCGAATACGAGAAGGCGCGCGCCGCAGGTGCCGATCTGGACCCGCTGCCCGCACTGTTCGTGGTGCTCGACGAGTTCTCCGAATTGCTCACCCAGCATCCGGATTTCGCCGAACTGTTCGTGATGATCGGCCGCCTCGGCCGCTCGCTGCATGTGCACCTGCTGCTGGCCTCGCAGCGCCTCGAAGAAGGCAAGTTGAAGGGCTTGGAGAGCCACCTCTCCTACCGCATCGGTCTGAAGACCTTCTCCGCCAACGAATCCCGCCAGGTCCTCGGCGTCCCGGACGCCTACAACCTGCCCGGCGTCCCCGGCGGTGGTTACCTCAAGTCCGACTCCGGTGAGATCCAGCGCTTCCAGGCCTCCTACGTCTCCGGCCCCTACGTCGGCGGCGGCTCCCAGCGCGAGGTCACCCAGGCAGGTGTCGCGGGCGGCGAAATCGACATCAAGGCACGCCCTTTCACCGCCGCCCACGTCGACTTCCGCACCATCGACCGGGTCCCGCTGCCGTCCGAGCCGACGCACGATCCCGAACCGCAGTCCGAGGACGGCGAACAGATCTCCAACCTCAATATGCTGGCCTCCCGCATTCGCGGCCACGGCCGCGCGGCCCACGAGATCTGGCTCCCGCCCTTGGAAGAGGCCCCCACCCTCGACCAACTCATCCCACGCAGTGTGCTCACCGGCGAGTACTCCGCCGTCGCCACCCTGCGCGCGCCCATGGGCATCGTCGACCGCCCCTACGATCAGCGCCGCGACCCCTTCGTCGTGGACCTGTCGGGTTCGCGAGGCAATGTCGCGGTCGTCGGTGGACCGCAGTCGGGTAAGTCGACGGCTCTGCGCACCATGATCATGGCCCTGTCGCTCACCCACACGGCCGAACAGGTGCAGTTCTATTGCCTCGACTTCGGTGGCGGCACCCTGGCCAGCCTCGAAGGCCTGCCGCACGTTGGTTCGGTGGCCAGCCGTCTCGACGAGGACAAGGTCCGCCGCACCATCGCCGAGATGACCACCATCGTCCGCCAGCGCGAGGCGAGGTTCCGTCAACTCGGCATCGAGTCGATGACCGAATTCCGCCGCCTGCGCGCCATGGACCCGGCGAGCAGCCCGGGCGCGGCCGGTGCGCACGAGGACCCCTTCGGCGACGTCTTCCTGGTCATCGACGGCTTCGGCTCCATCCGCCAGGACTTCGACCCCCTCGAACAGCCCATCATGAACCTCGCGGTGCAGGGCCTGTCCTACGGCGTCCACGTGGTCATCGCCCTCGCCCGCTGGGCCGAGGCCCGTCCCGCTCTGAAGGACCAGATCGGCACCCGCATCGAGCTCCGCCTCGGTGACCCCATGGACTCCGACCTCGGCCGCAAGTTCGCTTCGCTTGTGCCGCAGGGCCGTCCGGGACGCGGTATGACCCCCGAGTGCCTGCACATGCTGACCGGTCTGCCGCGCATCGATGGAAGCGCGGATCAGGACAACCTCGGCCAGGCCGTCGCCGATGCGGTGGCGACCATCGCCCGACTGACCCCGGGCCGCCGCGCGCCCGCGGCCAGGATGCTGCCGGAAATGCTGCCGCGCGAGCAGTTGCTGCAGCTCGCGGGCAACTGGCCGTCGCAGGTCGATCCGGAAGTCAAGTGCATGCGAATTCCGCTCGGTATCAACGAATCCGAGCTGGCCCCGGTCTATCTCGACTTCAACGAGAGCCCGCACTTCATCGTCCTCGGTGACACCGAGAGCGGTAAGACGACATTGCTCCGGACGATCATCGAGAGCATTGCGGCGTCGAATACCCCGGATCAGGCGCGTTTCATCCTCGGCGACTACCGACGGACAATGCTGGGACTCGTGCCCGACGGATACCTCGCCGGATACGGTTCCACCGCACCGCAGTTCACCCAGAACATGACCGATCTCGCCGCCTATGTCGCGCAGCGGACGCCGGGGCCCGACGTCACGCCACAGCAGTTGCGCGACCGCTCGTGGTGGCGTGGCCCGGAGCTCTACGTCATCGTCGACGACTACGACCTGGTCGCCTCCTCCAGCGGCAATCCGGTGTCGGCACTGGTCGATCACCTGCCGCATGCGCGTGACCTCGGTTTCCACGTGATCATCGCGCGGCGCTCCGGTGGTGCCAGCCGGGCCATGTACGAGGCGACGGTGGCGCGCATGAAGGATCTCGGTTCGGCCGCTCTGGTCATGAGCTGCAATAAGGACGAGGGCGTACTCTTCGGCACCACCCGGCCCGGTATCAAACCGCCGGGGCGTGGCACCTACGTCACGCGCAACAGTGAGGGCCTGATTCAGCTGGCCTGGATGCCGCCGGCCGAGTGATGTCGAACGTAGATCTGGTGGTGACCGACACCCGAATATGGGCGCGCGGTCCGGCCACACATTGGGATGTGCCGCCCTCGGTGGTGCTCGGCAGCAACGGCGATCTCGTTGTCGGCGAGCCACTTACGCCGCCGACACAGGTCAGCTCAGCCGTCCAGTACGTCGCGGCGGATCGGATCGCTTTGCTGCCGCGCGTGCCGAGTCTCGCCGAGGCGATGGGCTCGGTAATCGGCACCGTAATGCGCAACCTCGGCGTCCCGGTTCCGTGTGCGCAGCTCACCGTCGTCTGTCCGACCGAATGGGGTGGTCGTCGGCGAGCGGTATTCGCCGAGGCCGCCCGCCGCTTCGCCGCTGATGTGCTGTTCGAGGACATGTCGATTCGCGCGGTGGTCGCCGATGTCGGCACCGCCCGCAGCCGCCGCACGGTGGTCTTGGAATGCGGCCCGCTCTCGACCACCGCGACCGCCGTAGTGCGCAGCCATCAGGGCATCCGAATCGAATCGTGTGAGCACGAACCGAATCTCGCGGTCGCCGATATCGAGCCGGAGTCGAGTGGCTTCTACGATCTGTGCGAACTCATCGATCGCGTGCTCGCGGGCCAGCCAGCCGATCTTGTTCAGGCCGTAGGAGTTTCCGATCCGGCGCGGCTGGACCTGATTCGTTCGGCGGTGCAACAGGTCTGCACGCAGGCGATCGATGTGCGCCCGATCGCGGGCGCGGATCTGGTGCGTGGACCACAGCAGGAACCGGAATATCAGCCCGAAGTCGCGCCATTGCCGACCACCGAGTGGATGCAGCCGCTGCGTCAGCGGGCCGCGGCCATGCAGCCGCCCGGTCGAAATACCAAGGCCTATGCGATCGCTGGTATTGCCGGAGTGCTGGTGGTCGCCGCAGTGGCTGCCGGTGCCGTATTCGCATTCGGCGGCTCGGACGATAACCCTGCGGTCTCGGCGGCGAGCACCTCGGCGGCCGCAGCCACGACCGCGCAGTCGCCGGTCACCCAACCATCGACGACCTCGAAGTCATCATCGGAAACCGTTGGGCGCGTACGCTTTCAGATCCCGTCCGGGTGGCGCCTGACGCAGGCCATCGACCCCACCAAATCGCGGGTCGACCTCGTCCCGTTGGACGGCACCCGTGCCCGCATCACACTGATCCAGACCCCGGTCGCCCCTGGCACCGGATACGAGCAGGTGGGCGCCAATCTCGAAACTCAGATGAAGCAGCAGCCCAACGGCAAGCTGAGCGATCTGAAACGCGACGTGGTCTTCGGCGGTAAGTCCGGGCTTGCCTACACCGAACAGCCAGGCGACGGCTCGACGGTGAGCTGGCACGTCCTGGTCGAGCACGGACTTCAGGTCAGCACCGGATGCCAGTACCTCGGTGGCATCGACTCGATCAAACAACCCTGCGAGCAGTTCGCGGCCTCGCTACAGGTGAATCCCTGAACGGTGTTGTCCCAGTACGGTTGCACCGCGTTCGGCGCATAAACAATTCGAGCCCCCGGCAAACCGCCGGGGGCCACGAATAGTTCGTGTCGGAACTCAGAACAGGCCGGCGAGGGCGGTGTCCGTGCCCTGCAATTCGGAGTTTCCCTTGTCGATCAGCGTCGCGGCACCGCTCAGCGTCGTGTTCAGCTGGACGACGTGCTGGTTCCAAGTCGTCTGGTACTGCTCGAAGGCCTCCTTGGCCTGACCGCCCTGCGTGTCGAAGAATGCCTTGACCTTCTTCTCGAACGCCTCGAGCTCGTTCCGAATGTTCTCGGCGCGGTTGAGGATCTGGCGGGCACCGTCCGCAACGCCGTCGAAATTAGCGGAGATCGGCTTGTCCATGCTCATTATTCAGACTCCTTTGTGGCGTGATTCTGGAATTAGACCGCGGGCAGGTCGAGGCTGGAAACCTGCGTCTGGATCTGTGAGGCGAAATCGTGCGTCTGATCCGAGAACTGGTTGCTCATCTTGAGCAGGTTGTCGGCGGTCTGCATCAGCTGGTCGTTCATCTTGGAGGCCTGGAAGTAGTACCGCTCCATGAAGGCATTGAAGGCGTCGCGGGCCGCGCCCTGCCAGTTGGCGCCGTTCGTGACGTTGTCCTCGTCGGTCTTCAGCTGACTGATCGCGGCGTTCAGGCTGTTGTGCTGCTCCATGAACTCCTTCGCCTTCGCATTGATACCCTCGGTATCCGCAACGAAATTCCCTGGTGAAGTCATCGCTTCTGCTCCTGGTTCTGGTCCTGGTCAACATCCCGACTGCGAGTTGACCTCGTTCATATGGTTGGACGCGTCCTCGGCCCGTTCGGTTCCATCCAGTTCTGAAGAATCTGGCAGTTCCATCGCGTCACACGGGCGCTGTAGCTTTGTCGACCGGGCATCATCACGGTCGGAGGGCCACACAGATCCCCCCGGATGCCTTGGACCGCAATGTCATCGTCTCGGTCACTACCAGCACACCGATCCCCTCCTTCCCCCTGCTCGCGGCCACTGAACTGGCGAGTGGGCTGGCTGCGAATACCCTACCGAACAGCGCAGTGTCGCGTCTACAAGACCGATACCGCTGCGATAAGACTGTCGAGCACGTCCGCAGTGTTACTTGACGACCTTGGCCATCGACGGAACCATCTTGTCGACCAGTGTGTCCTGGGACTGCCCGGTCCACACCTGGAAGGCCTGCACGGTCGAGGGGTCGTCGATCACAACGATTTTCGCGTTGCTCGACAGGATGCTGCCGGGCAACCCACGCAGGCCACCGTTCCCGGCTTGGCTGTCGGTCCGCAGCACGATCACGACCTCGGAATCGACATCCGCCGAATAACTTGCGGCCGACAGTGCGCGGGGCGACTTCTCATCGCCGACAGCCTTGTATTTGGTGCTGTAGACAAAGCCGAGGTTCTGCAGGAACTTGGATTGCTCGCTGGGATTGAGCACCACAGAGAGCGTCGAGTTGCCGAAATTGAATGCGGTGACAGTCTTTCCGGAGAATTGCGGATTGGCGTTTCGTGCTTCGGTCACTTTGTCGCCACCGCCGGAGTCGGATCCGCCGCTGGACAAGAAAAACGTTCCAGCTGCGACAGCGGCAACGACGACCACGGCGAGAGCCGCCGGTATCAGGAATCGGCGGATGGGTGACCGGCCTGAGTGGTTTCGCTGGGTCGCGATCAGGCTCTGGTCGGTGTTTTCCTGGGGCGCGAATCCGGTTGTGGGAGTCCGGGTTCGGGTGTGGTAGTCGGTGCCGGAAGCGTACGGGTATCCGGTAACCGGCATGGTCGGGTTGGTCGAATATCCCGCGACAGGCATGCGGTTCTCGGTCGAGTACCCGGCCTCGGGGGCACGGAATCGAGCACCGTAGAGGGCGGCCTCGGCGGCCTGGGTGAACTCGCGACATGTTGCGTAGCGCTGTGTCGGGTCCTTGGCCATCACCTTCTCGATCACCGCGTCCAACGCGGGCGGCAGACCCGGTCGAACGGCGCTCAGTTTCGGTGGCGGCTCGTGCATGTGGCCCATCATGACCACGGCAGGCATGGTCGACGGATACGGGTTCTGCCCGGTCAGCAGCTTGAAGAACGAGCAGCCGAGGCTGTAGATATCGGCGCGATTGTCCAGGCTGGTTCCGACCAACTGCTCAGGCGAGGCATAGGCAACCGTAGCCATGAAATTGCCTGTCGCGGTGAGGTCTTGGCCGTCCTCGGACGATTTCGCGACACCGAAGTCGGTGAGCAGTACCCGTTCCTCATCGCCTTCTTCGGCGGCGGAGAGCAGGAAGTTCGCCGGTTTCACATCTCGGTGCAGCAGCCCGCGCCGATGCGCGTAATCGAGCCCTTTGCCCACCTCGGACACGATCCGCAGGGCGCGCTGTGGGGTCATCACGGACGGGCCCTTCTTGGCCTCGTCCGCGGCATCGACACCGTCGACGTACTGCATGGCGATCCACAGCTGCCCGTTCTCCTCGCCGCGGTTGTACACCGCGACGATGTTCGGATGATCGAGTCCGGCAGCCAGATTCGCTTCGCGCTCGAAGCGTGCGCGGAATTCGTCGTCGGTGGACAGATCGGCGCTCAGCACCTTCAATGCGTCACGACGCGGGAGGATCGGGTTCTGGGCCAGGTACACCGTGCCCATACCGCCGCTGCCGAGAACTTGAAGTACCCGGTAGCCGCCTACGATTGCGCCGGGCCGCAACGCCATTCGGTCCTCCTCGATGATGTCGAACGCCCGGACACGCGAGCCTCCGTCAGAAATCTAGCAAGTCGTCGGTGGGTATTCGAGTCGCATCCGAACCGTCCTCAACGGCTCTGCAGCAGGACATACTGCGCGGAGACCTTCTGATGCAGATCCTGCAGCTGCTTCCCGAATGCCTGCACGACGTACCGATCGACCTGGAACATACACAGATTTATCGAGCCGGTCGGATTCTTCTCGGTAACTCCATCCGCGAAACATTGGACATGTTCGCCGAGTCCGGCCGGTGCGGCGACCATTTTCTGATCGGGCTTCAGTGGCTGCCACGTCGTCCAGAGGCCGTCGGCGTCCCTCAGGGATTTGGTTCGGAAGACGACGGCATCGCCGAACGACACCAGATCGACGTTGTACTTCTCCAGTTCCGGCAGTGTTGCTTGGCCTGCATTCATCAACGACACCGTCCCGCGGCCGCTGAAAACCCCATCGGGCTCAGCGCGAATGGGACTTTCCGGATTGCTGGGTATGGTTCGGCCGAGTAAACCCTGTGGGTCGAGCGGGATACGTGAGAGTTCGCCGGCTGGAGTCGGCTGGAACTTGTCGAGCAGCGGGAGCTGCACTGCGAGCATCTTCTCGACCTGCGATGTCAACGCGGGCAGATCGGGTGCCGAGGTATCGTCCACCACCTTGATGTAGACGATGTACCGGTCGTGCACCGTCCATGAGCCGACGGAGGAGATGTCCGGTCGCCAATGCGCGTACGTATTCGGCTTCGAAATCGAAACGGGCTGATTGTCGGCGTTGTAGGTGAAGTCGTCGTGTTCGAGGGTCGGTCCGACGGCCGACGCGGTTTGCGCATCCGGGAACATCAGCACCGCGACATTCAGCGTTCGTCGCTTGTCCTCCTGCGCGCCCCCGGTTCGCCACGCGTTGCCCCAGCCCGCGACCAAGTCCTTCGCGACATCATCGAAGGTGTCGTTGATGACGAGGCTGCCGAGGGTCTTGCGGTTGAGGACAATATGCGTCGCGATGCCCCAGGCATCCTCGACGTAGGCGGGATCGGCTTCGTACGGCAGCGCCACATAGTCGGCCAGTCGCTGTGCCTCGCGCGCCCGAGCTTGTTTGCTGCTCTTGGCATTACCCACTTGGCGCGGCTTGGTCTGATAGTTGCCGAAATCGAGCTTCGACGCGTCCGGCTCCACGCGGACCGGCTGTCCGGTCACCTGCGAGCCACAGCCCGCCGATGCGGTAGCCAACGCCGCGACCGTGCACAGCGCCACCACTATTCGAACGGCCGTTGGCCTGGTAGTGAGCTTCATGCCCTCCCCCTAACGCCCGTAAGTCAGTAACTTGTATTGCGCAGCTGCTTTTTGATACGCCTCTTGCACATTGGTTCCCTCGACCTTCGCGACATATCGGTCGTACGCGAGATAGCACACCGGCGGATAACTGAGTGAAGAGGTCTTTTTGTCCTTGGTGTCGAAACACTTCGCGTCCGGCATGTTCGGTGGCGCGTCGATCGGACGGTATCCATCGGATCGCTGATCGATAAGGGCGGCGATCAGGCGGACGGTGCTGCTGACATCACGAGTGCGAAAAACCTTTTCGCCGGAGTATGCGACCAGATCGACGCCGGCATCATCGAAGGCGGCTTTGGATAGTGCCGGGAACCTCTCGGCAGGCAGCGCGCTGCGTGCGGTCATGAGCCTCGTCCGATCGATCCCGGAAATGCTCAGCTGCCGGTCTTCGAGCGGCAGGGTCCGGCCGAGCAGGCCATCCACATCCAGCGGAAGGGAGCCGAGCTGATCGATCGGCGTCGGCGAATAGTTCTTCAGTGTCTCGATACTCTTGGTAAACGTCGCCTGGGTGAAAGCGATCAGCGGCGCGGTGTCGACAGGTTCGCTGACCGGATCGGTGATGTACACGTACAGCAGCATGGCGTCGTGTGCGAGGAATGAATCCAGCGTCCGTTTACCGGGTGACCATTTCGCACGGGCGCTCGGGTGTTCCGGGATCGTCACCGTCTCGCCAGGGTCCAGCTCCGCCTGGCGGTCGGCCAGGCGACGGGCCGCGGTCTCGGCCTTGGCCGCGTCGGAGAATCGAAGCGTATCAATAATTACCGAGCTGCCGACCCACGGGTTTTTACGGCGTTCGCCGGATGATTCCCACCCGGCGACGAGTCCTTGCGCGAGGTCGGGGAACTCCTTGCTCGGGATAGCGGCCATGGTTGCCGGTGATTTCAGGGTGGTCCGCCCATCCACCGATGCCAAGCGCTGGTAAGCGAACTTCCCGTCTATTTCGAAAGGCAACGGTATCGAGTTTCCGATCCGCACCGATTCCAGGTTGGCTCCCGAGTCCGCCGTGCGCGTGGATTCCATATCGCGTGGCGTTGTCGGATAGTTCCCGGAGTCCAGTTTGGTTACGTCGATGGCGGGGGTGGTCGCGTCCTTGCTGTCACCGCAGGCTGCGGTCGCGGCGAGGGCCACGGCGATCATGGCGTACAGGCTGTGTCGGAATCGCATGGTCGGACTCACTCGCTCTTGGCCAGGATTGCGTACTGAGCGGCGGCGCGCTGGTACAGCACCGGATCCAGGTTTCCGGTGAACGTTCTCCCGACGACGACGGCCGCGTACCTCCCATAGACCACGACGCAATATTGATCGAAATTCCTTGTGTCATCTCTGGTATCGAGCTTGATACAGGTGGCATCGGGCAGACCCGGTGGCGATGGGATGATCTCGTCGTTCTTACCGGCCTTGGCCAGGACGGACTGCAGGTGGAAGGCGCCGGACAGGTCTCGCGCACGATAGAGGATCGCGCCACGGCGTCCGACCAGATCGACCCCGCTCTCATCGAATGCCTTCTGCAGCTCGATCGGATTGCGTTCGAAGTGCAGTTCGCCGGACGGTTCGAAATAGCCGAAATCACTCTTGCCGATGAACGGGTCGCTGAAGTCCGGGGCCTCGGGCAGTGCGCGGCGCATGATGTTGTCCGGATCCGTCGGCAGGTCGAGCAAGTCGTCCAGTGGTACGGGCTTCTGCTGATCCAATCGGGTGATCTGCAGGTCGATCGCTTTACCGATATTGTTCGCGACCATGGTCTGATCTGGTTGGGGGAGAGCGGCATTCGCCACGATCACGTACGGGCCGTGCGCGACGAACGAGGTCACTGTCTTGTCGTCGGCCGAGGAGGCCCGAGCATCCGAATGCCCCGGGATGGCCACCGGATGACGGCCCGGATTGCTGTTGGTGAGCTGATCGAACTGGTCGGCGGCGGCTCGCCCGGCCGCGTCGGTCGGGAAGCGCAATATCGAGATGATCAGCTTCTTACGACTGCGGAGATTACCGTTGGTGCCGGAGACATAAACTCCCGCAAGGAGATTGTTGTCCGTCGCGACCGAACGATACAGTTCGGGAAAGGATTTCTCGCTGATCATCGAATCGGCATTCGCCATCAACGTCTGATTCGCGGTCACGCTGATTTCGCTGTCGATCTCGAACGGATGAACCAGGTAGTTGAGCATTCGGCGCGCTTCGATCAGCCGCAAGTCGGGAATGCTGGTGATGTCGGGCGCGTAGGCAGTCGGCTCGGCGGTATACGCCCCGGTCTTCAATGTCACGACATCGACCGGCGAAAGCCCCGGCCCCGGTTGCCCTGTCACGGTCGTCGAACAACTCACGCTCGCTGCGGCGAGCAGTGCGACGAACCCGCCTCGGTACCTCATACTTCCCCCGTTCCGGAGCTGTTCTCCCCGTTCGCTTACTCCCCGCGGGATCCTACTTCACAGCTCTCGTCAGCGCCGGAACCGTTTTGGGAAGGGCAGTGACTCTGCCGGCTCCTACGCACCTGGGTTTCGAGCACCGGTACCGCGCTCTGCGCGTGCCGTGTCAGAGGCTATTGGCCAAAAGCGCGTACTGCGCGGTCACCTTCTGCCGCGCATCCGGCTCTTTATCGCTGGTGACCACACCGACATACCGCTTGTACGGGACGTAGCAGCGGTACTTGTACTGCCGCTCGGGATCGCCTTTGCTGTTGAGCTGCAAGCACTTCGCGCCCGGCACATCCTTGGGTGCGTCGATCGGGTCGAAGGTGTTGCGCACCTCGTCGATCAGCCCGTCGATGAACTTCTGGCCGGCCGGATAGTCGCGCACGCGGGTGACCGAGCCGTTGTCGACGATGGCGAACCGCTCGACCCCGACCTCGTCCACCAGCTTCTGGGTCTTGGCCTCGTCCTCGGCCGACTGCACGAAATAACTCGGCCCGTATACCGCGAAGTTATCGGCATTCGGGGTGTGTCCGCGACGATCCGCGACCACGACCCGCCCGAGCATGCCCTCCGGGTCGACCTTCAGGCTGCTGAATTTGTCCTGTGGCGTGGCTTGGAATTTGTCCAACGCGGGGACCTGGGCGTCGAGTGTCTTCTCGACCCAACTCTGCAGGTCCGAACTGTCCGCGCGAGGCCGCCCGACGAACAGTGAGATGACGAACTCCTTGTGCGCCATGAAGGTTCCGATATTGGCAATGCCTGGGCGCCAGTGGATATAGGCATCCGGATATTTGCTCGACGTCAGTTTGCGGTTGTCGGGTGAGATGTTGATATCGGCGTCTTCGAGTTCCCGGGCGGCGATCTTCGCGGCGGCCTCGTCCGGGAACCGGAATACCACGTTGGTGATCGCGGTGGTGTCGGCCGACGGCCGGGTCTGCCCTGGCGGATCGGGCTTGTCCGAACCGCTGGTGGCGTATCCGGTGAGGTACTTGCGGTTCACCAGCACCGGCTTGGACGCGGACGCGACGTGTTCGACGGCATCGTCGATGCTGCTGAGCACCTTGCCTTCGCGCCCGTAGGTGAGCGACGGGTCGATCTTCGAACTGGCGACCACGGCGTCCGACATTCGCATGCCCTCGACCAGCGCCCCGTTCGAGCCCGCGTCCTGGTCGTATTTGTGTCGATCGACCGGATAGGTGCCGACCTCCAGTTTGCGCACGTCTTGCTCGGCCGCCAGCGGCGTACCCGGCACGCCGCCGCAGCCGGCCAGCAGGCCGGTCACCGCGATACAAGCCACGGCGAGCGCGATGCGCGAAGTCCTAACCATGACAGGCCCCTCGTTCCTCCCGATGTCCATCTGAAGTTACCGGACGGACGCCGGGGAGGGGGACCCTTAGGGCTTGGATTGCAATACCCTTGTCGATGTGGCGACGACCCCGCAATGCGCACCCCCGAAAGGCCGATACCGTTGAAGGATCGGCAGGTTGAGGTCGTTGTCGGAGGTCACGCCGTCGCCCGGGTCGCGGGTGCGGTGGTGGTCGTCGCACATCATGGGCATGCGCGCCCGACTCCGGAGGCACCCGCCGTCATCGCGCTGGAGTCGCTGGCCGAACTCGTGCGCGACGCCGCCGAACAGCATCCGGAGGGACCGGGCGCGCTGGTCGCGCGGGCGGCAACCCGCTGGCTGATGACGCATGCCGAGCGGATCAGTCCCGGTGCGCCAATCGATTTCGGCATCCTGTCCGCGGCCGAGACCGGCGGGGTGGCAATCTTCCTGCACGGTGCCGTCACCGCGGTGCTCGCCGGTGACGGAACGCTCGAGCGCTATCGGGGCAGCGATGCTGCCTTCACGGTGGACCGGGTCGCGTCGGTGCCCGCGCGTGCGGTCGCGCTCTTCGTCGATGACCCCAAGGGCCGCATTCCGGATGTGCCCGCCGAGCGGGGGATCGGCTGGTTGGTCGAGGGAATCGCACAGGCGGGCGGCGCGATCGTCTGGTCCGATGCGGTGCGCGGCCGGTCCGAACCGGCGCGATCCGAGCACGCGCATCCACCGCCGACCGCGCGCATCGACTCGGGACCGACCCAGCGTCCCGAGCCCGAACCGCAGCTCGAGGCCGAACATCTGACCGAGACCCGCGCCTCAACCGCGATGCTCGATTCGGTTCAGGAGCAGGAACCAGTCGACCCGCATCACGCGCCGACCCAAATGGGCGGCACCAATCCGGCCCCGCGCCCGGATCCGGACCTGCAGCGCAGGCTGGAGGCCACCGCGAAGGCCACCGCGCTCACCGTCAAGGTGCTGGGATTCAAATGCGCGCGTGCGCATCCCAGCGATCCGCGCTCGGCGTTCTGCACGGTCTGCGGGATGCCGGTGGATCAGACGCAGCAGCTGATCGAGGTGGTCCGCCCGCCGCTGGGCATGCTGGTCCTCGACGACGGCATGACCTACATGCTGGCCGCGGACGCGGTCCTCGGCCGCGATCCGGAACATTCCGAACAGGCCCGCCGCGGCATGGTGCCGTTGAAGGTCGAGGATTCCTCGGGCGGCATGTCCCGCGCGCACGCCGAGGTGCTGCTGGTGAATTGGGATGTGTCCCTGGTGGATCGGGGTTCCACCAATGGCACCCGCACCCGCCTGCCCGGTTACCGCGACTGGATCCGCATCCCGCCCCACCAGCCGATGGGCCTGATACCCGGCACCGAGATCATGATCGGCAACCGGGTACTGAGATTCGAACCTGCCGCACCCCCGCCGTTCGGCTGAGTATTCGCATCGCCCCGCCAGAACGGGAGCTCAGGAATACCGCGACGTGCAGGTGTGCTCGCCGTCGAGCACCCCGGCGCGGAAGGCGTCGACCCGGGAGAACCCACTCGGCACAGTCTTGCCCTCGATATCGCTGGCCGCCAGCCCGTCGGCCAGTAGTCCGGAGACCGCCTCGTCGAGATCGCCGGCGGCCAAGACGATATCGCCCTGGGCCTGGGTCCGTCCCGGCTGCGCGAGCTTGCCGGTGACCACACCCGAAAGGCAGGCCGCGCGCAATCCGGTCTTGGCGCCGACGAGCTGCTGGCCGTTGCTCTGCTGCACGGCGAGGGTGTAGCGCGAGATGAAGACGATGTAGCCGTTGTAATCGCCGGTCACCTTGAGCGGCAACGGATCATTGTCATCGGCATCGGAGGTGCCGCGCTGTGCGAGCGCTGGCACATCGGTCGCGATCGTGTTCTTGGCCGGACAATACGAAACCGGCGGTGTGGCAACGCCGTTCTTGCAGTCGATTTTCGCGCCGGAGTAGTCGTAGGTCGGCGCCGACTTCAGCGGCAGGATCGCGGCGAGTGCCTTGCTGAGCTCGATCAGACTGTCCTTGTCGATCGGATTCTCGCCGTGGCCGGGATCGTCCTTGAAGCTCTGCGGCAAATTGCCACGGCGGCGCTCGATTTCGTGCATATCGATGGCCTTGCACGCCTTCGGACCATCGGTGAAGCCGATCTGCACGGCCGTGACCCGCTCGAATGCCGAACCGTGCACGCTCTCGGGATCATCCGGATTGGAGTCCCGAATGGCGACGGTCGCGGCCAGCACCGAGTTCAGACCGTCGGAGGTATTGATGGTGAAGTGCTTGGATTTGCCTTCTGCCACATGGCGAATGAACGCGCCCGAGAAGCAGTCCGCCTGCTGCTCCTTGACGATCACCGGATCCTTCGCCTGCACGATTTTCGCCAGGGTCTGGATGGCGTGTCCGTATTCATGGGCGAGCACCATGATCACGGCCATCTTGCCGAAGGTGTCCTCGATCGTCGGCAACAGCACCGAGCGGTCCCAGCCGATCGAGTTGTCCAGTCGGCAATAGGCCGCGTTCACCAGGTGATAGGTGGATTCCCTGCAGAATTCGAGTGCCTGGGTGCGCGGCGCCTTCGCGCTCCAGGAGATCAGCTTGTCGACCGGCTTGAATTCGCCGTCGAAGTCCTTGCTGTATTCGGCGTGCCAGTATGTCTGGATATCATCGATCGCGTTGAGCGCCAGGGCATCCACCTCGCCGCTGTCGCCGTTGACCGCGGTGAGCGAGCTGTCGGGGACGCCGTCGCGCGGTCCGCTCGGACCGTTCGTGGTGGGCAGTCCGGCGACCTTGAACGGATCGTCGTAGACCGAAACCGCTCGACCGTGCACCGCGCGAGTACAGCCCGCCAACAATGCGATTACGCACAGTGCTGCGGCAATGACTGCGGTCGCTCGGAGTTTCGGCAAGGCTCCCCCTAGTCGGCCGGTCGCACGTTCATAACGGTCTCCGGATCGGGGCATAAAGGCGCATCGGGGGCACCGCCGAAGTCCGGGTGATGGAATAGTATCCGCTGCATGTCTTTACCGGGGGCGCAGACCATCACCGTGCGCCATGATGGAACCGAACGGGTCTTCGATTCGAATCAACAGGTCACGATGGGCCGCGCACCGGAAGTGACGTTGTTCGTGGACAGCCCACTGGTCTCGCGGGTGCATGCGACGCTCGCCTGGCAGGGGAACAGCTGGGTACTCACCGACAATGGCAGCACCAACGGCGTTTTCGTGGATGCGCGGCGCTTGAGTCAGCCGGTGCCGATCAATCGGCCGACGCAGGTCCGCCTCGGTGATGCGATCAGTGGTCCGCTATTGCATCTGCTGCCCGCGACGCCGGCCCAGCCGCAGCGACCGCAGGCAGCGCAACCGCAACCGTCGCAACCGCAGTCGTCGGTGCCGCCGGGGTATCAACACCCGCGACGGACACCGCAGGCACCGCCCCCGTCCCAGCAGCGTCCGCAACAGCAACGCCCAGAGCACCCCCCACAACCGCCTTCGCAGCCGCAACCCCAGCAGCCACCGCCCTCCCAACCGCAGCAGCCGAACGTCAATATGACCTTCAAGGCCGACACCTCGATGCTGCCGCCGGTTCGCACCCGCCCGTCCACGGCGCCGATCGCCAGGGCCGATCGTCTGCCGCCCGGCGGGCTGAATATCGGTCGTACCTCCGACAATCAGATCGTCGTCAACGATCCGCTGGCCTCGCGCAAGCACGCCCGGCTGGTCGCGGACTCCGAGGGCCTGACCATCGAGGACCTCGGCTCGGCCAACGGCACCTTCGTCAACGGCCGTCGCGAACAACGCACGGTGCTGCGTGAGCGCGACATCATCACCATCGGAAATATCGACTTCGTCGTCCAGCAGGGCACATTGGTGCATCGGCAGAAGCCGGTCGCCGAACAGGGCCTGCACGTGCACGGTGTCGGATTCACTGTCGAGGGCAACAAGCAGCTGCTCGTCGATGTGAATATGCAGGCGGGACGGGGCACGCTCACCGCACTCATCGGACCTTCCGGTGCGGGCAAATCGACGCTGTCGAAATTGATCGCGGGCAGCACGCAGCCCTCCGGTGGTGTGGTCACCTTCGAAGGTCGCAATCTGCACGCCGAATACGAGGCGCTGCGTTCCCGCATCGGCATGGTGCCGCAGGACGATGTGCTGCACCGTCAGCTGACCGTGCGCCAAGCCCTCGGCTACGCCGCCGAACTTCGACTGCCGCCGGACAATTCGAAGGCCGACCGCCAGCAGGTGATCGACGGTGTGCTGAAAGAACTTTCGCTCACCGAACATGCCGAGACCAGGGTGGACCGGCTCTCCGGCGGTCAGCGCAAGCGCGCGTCGGTTGCGTTGGAACTGCTCACCGGTCCGTCGCTGCTGATCCTGGACGAGCCGACCTCGGGTCTGGATCCGGCGCTGGACCGTCAGGTGATGACGATGCTGCGCGAGCTGGCCGATGCCGGTCGCACCGTCATCGTGGTCACCCACTCGGTGGCCTGCCTGGACATGTGTGATCAGGTGCTGTTGCTCGCGCCCGGTGGCAAGACGGCCTTCTGCGGTCACCCCGCCAGCGTCGGCGCGGCCATGGGCACCAGCGACTGGGCGGAGATTTTCGGGCGGGTCGCCGCGAATCCGGATCAGGCATTCGCCGCGTACCGGTCCAGGCTGGCCTTCGCGCCACCGCCGCCACCGCCCGCGCCGCCGCGGCAGGGCTCGGCGGGCAGCCCGCCGCAATCCGGGCGCGCCAAGCAGTTCTCCACCCTGGCGCGACGGCAGGTCCGATTGATCTTCGCCGACCGCGGTTACCTGGCGTTCCTGGTGGTCCTGCCCTTTATCCTCGGTGCGCTGTCGCTGGTGGTGCCGGGCAGCAACGGTTTCCAGAGCGGTCCGCTGGAGCAGGTGCAGAGCGGCAACGAGGTGCTGTTCGTCCCGTCTGGCGGCAGCGAGACCCAGCAACTGCTTGTCGTATTGATTTTGGGCGCCTGCTTCATGGGGTCCACGCTGACCGTGCGTGATCTGGTCGGCGAGCGCACCATCTTTTATCGCGAGCGCGCGGTCGGGCTGCTGCCCTCCGCGTATTTGCTCGCCAAGATCGCGGTGTTCAGCATTACCGCGTTCCTGCAGGCGGCGGTGCTGGTCGGCATCACGCTGGTCGGTAAGAAGCCGCCGCTGGAGGGTTCGGTGATCCCGAACGGGCCCACCGAGCTCTATCTCGATATCGCGTTGACCGCGGTGTGCTGTGTGGTCTTCGGCCTGCTGCTGTCCAGTCTGGCCAAGTCCAACGAGCAGGTCATGCCGATGCTCGTGGTGATGATCATGGTCCAACTGGTCATGGCGGGCGGCCTGATTCCGGTGACCGACCGGGTGGTGCTCGAACAGGTCTCGTGGCTGTTCCCGTCACGATGGGGTTATGCGGCCGGGGCGTCGACGGTGGATATTCGGACACTGTTCGCCAACGCGCAACCCGACGCGCTCTGGAAGCACGAGCCGAATATCTGGTATCTCGATATCGCCCTGCTCGTCGCGATAACCGCGGTATTGGCGATCATCACCTGGCGTCGGCTGCGGTTGCGGAAGTCGAACGCGTGAGGGGCCGCTCCGGCGGGCTCTCACCGGATGCGGTGAGCATGTCGCTCGCGCAGCAGGCACACTTATGCCTGTGACGGTGCGAGTTGGGGCAGTACATCTCGGATGGGATGTGGTGTCCGTTGCCGCGGGCGGCGGTGGGACACCGATCCGGCCCGTGCAGGTAGAAGGTACATACACGCCGCCGGCATATCTGCTGGCGGATTCGTCGGGTCGGCTGCACACCGCCGGAGTGGAGCGGCAGCGGCCGGATCTGGGGATGGCGATCGCCGACGTGCGCGACATTCTCGGCCATCCGCAGATCGTGGTGGCCGGTGCGACCTGGCCCGCCGAGCTGGTCTTCCGTGCCCGCATGTACAACCCGCTCGCGGCCATCGGCAAATATCTGCGCGGCAAACCGGATCTGGTCGCGCTGCCGTTCCCGGACGGCTGGCCCGACGCGAAGGTCGATGTGTACGTCGACCTGGTCGAACGGCTGGACGTCACGGTCGAACCGCTGCCGGAAAGTGTTGCGCTGTCCGGATATGTGCGTGCGCTCGGTCTGGTGCGGTCCCCGGACGATCGCAATCCACACGGCATCGGCGCGACCGGGGTGTACTCCGACGGGCGGACCATGCTGGTCGTCGCGGTGCACGGCGACGATGAGCAGCCGACCGAATCGGTCGACGTGCCGGTCACCGCGGAGGCCATGCGCGATGCGCGTTCGGCCGACAATGTGGTGATCGAGGTGATGGCCGCGGCCCGCTCGATCGGCGCGGACACCTCGACGGTGCTGTTGTCCGGCAATGTCTGTTTCAACGACGCGCTGCGCTTGGCGTTCCAGAATCATCTCGGGCACCGGTTGCACGTGGCCGATCATCCGATGCACGCGCTGGTGCTCGGTGCCTCGCATCTGCTGGTGACCGATAACGAGAACGGTGAGCCGGACTCGGCGGGACGGCATGCCGAGCCCGCACCGCCGCGGGTGCGGCAGGCGGAGTCGCCGCAGTATCAGGCCGAATCGGCACAGCAGCAGGCGCTTTCGGTGCAGCGGCAGGCCGAGGCCGCGCAGGCGTTAGCGGCGCAGCGCCAGGCGGAGGCTTTGCCCGGGCGGCCGGATGTGCCGTCGCGCTCGGAGCAGGTGGGGTGGCCGGAACAGGGGCAGGTACGTCCCGAGCAAGGGCCCGCCCGTTCCGATCAGGGCTCGGTCCCACCCGAGCAGGGCCAGGTCCGTCGTGAGGCAGGGCAGTCGCATCCGCCGGTGGTGCAGTACGGGCCCGGGTATCCGACCGTGCAGCCGTCGAGCGAGCCGACGGGCGAGGAGCCGACCACCCGGGTCAGCCGGGAATCCTTGCCGCCGAACCTCGCCGAACTTGGTAGCCGGTTCACCCGCCCGCCCGGGCAGTATCCGGAAGAGCAGCGGCCCACCGTCATCGGTCGGCCGCCGCCACCGCAGGGGCCCACGCCACAGGGGCAAGTGCCGCCGCTGCGGCCGCGCGGTTCCTACCAGCCGCAGCAGGAGCAACCGCCGCCGAGCGGTGCGCAGTGGCAGCCACGCGAATCGGACGAGGACGCGGACAAACCACGTAAGGGCAAGCGTTGGGGCAAGTTGTTCGGCGCGCAGGCGGTGGCCGGTGCCGCCGCACTGGCCGCGATGGCCGTGCCGTCCGGTGGCGACCGGGTCGAACTGGCCGCTGCGGTCGCCGGAACGCCCGTCTCTTGCCCATTGACTCCGTACGTCACCAATGAGCAGCGTGCGGGGATCGCCGCGGCGCGCGGATACGACCCGGGTCTGGTGTCGGAACAGGGCGATTCCGGATTCGACGCCGCAGGTGCGGAGTGCGCACAGCCGAGCATCGACGTCCCCCGCTACGTGGTCCCGGGCCCGCCCGGCGCCATCGACCACGGCCCGCCGATCGAGATCTGACCGGTTTCATACCGCTGGGGCATGGCTGGTATCGTTGCCCGTTGGCGTGTGAACGTACGTCGAGCCCTGGGTCTCCACCGGCCGCCGGGAACCGCTCGACCGCACGCCGTGGCTGGCAACACCGACTACAGACAGGGAACCACTGTGCCTACGTACAGCCCCAAGGCGGGTGACGTGACCCGCAAGTGGTACGTCATCGACGCCACTGACGTAGTGCTCGGCCGTCTCGCCGTCCAGGCAGCGAATCTGCTGCGCGGCAAGACCAAGCCGACCTACGCGCCGAACTTCGATGGTGGCGACTTCGTCATCATCATCAACGCCGACAAGGTTGCCATCTCCGGCAACAAGAAGGCGGACAAGCTGATCCACCACCACAGCGGACACCCGGGCGGCCTCAAGTCGCGCACTGTCGGTCAGGTGTTGGAGTCGCGGCCCGATCGTCTCGTGGAGAAGGCCGTCAAGGGCATGATCCCGAAGAACAAGCTCGGCAACGCCATCGCGGGCAAGCTGAAGGTCTACGCGGGCCCGACGCATCCGCACGCCGCTCAGCAGCCCATTCCGTTCGAGATCAAGCAGGTGGCCCAGTGACCGCTCCTGAGGAATTCAACGAGTCCGACGAATACGCGGCCGAGGACGCCAACGTCGAGGTCGTCGACGAGGACTACGGCTACGAGGCCGAGCCCGCCGCCTACGCCCCGATCGTGATCGACCGCCCGGTGCAGACCGTCGGTCGTCGCAAGGAGGCCGTCGTTCGCGTGCGCCTGCTGCCGGGTACCGGCAACTTCGTGCTCAACGGCCGCACCATCGAGGACTACTTCCCGAACAAGGTGCACCAGCAGCTGGTCAAGTCGCCGCTGGTGACCGTCGAGCGGACCGAGTCCTTCGACATCCACGCGCGTCTCGTCGGCGGTGGCCCCTCGGGTCAGGCCGGTGCGCTGCGTCTGGCCATTGCTCGTGCGCTCATCGAGGTCACCCCGGACGACCGTCCCGCCCTGAAGCGGGCCGGCTTCCTGACGCGTGACCCGCGTGCTACCGAGCGTAAGAAGTACGGCCTCAAGAAGGCCCGTAAGGCGCCGCAGTACTCGAAGCGCTGATTTTGGCTACGTCGGCCACCGTCATCCGCCACCCTGGAGGTGTCGGAGGCGGTACGGTCGGCGGGGCACCTGTGCGAGAGCAGGCCCCCAGCACGGCTGGGCGCCTGCTCTCGTGCTGTATCTATTTGCGGCGTTTGCGGGGCCCTGCGTGGTTACGCGGGCTGCCGCCTCCGTGCCCGTCGCGCACGCCGCGGAGCAACGATGAGGGGCGAGGGTAGTGGGACGTTTGTTCGGCACCGACGGAGTCCGTGGGCTTGCCAATGAATCGCTGAGTCCGGAACTGGCGCTGCGGGTTTCCGGTGCCGCCGCGCAGATCCTGAGTCGCGGCAAGGAGCGCGCGCTCGCCGTGGTCGGTCGCGATCCACGCGCCAGCGGTGAGATGCTCGAGGCCGCGGTCACCGCGGGTCTGACTGCCGCGGGCGTGAATGTGCTTTCGGTAGGTGTACTTCCGACTCCGGCCGTGGCGTATCTGACCGGTCTGTACGACGCCTGCCTCGGTGTCATGATCTCGGCCTCGCACAATCCCATGCCGGACAACGGAATCAAGATCTTCGCGGCCGGCGGGCACAAGCTCGACGACGCGATCGAGGACCGGATCGAGGCGTTGATCGCCGAAGATGCGATGCTGCGGCCGATCGGTGCGGGGATCGGGCGCGTGCTGAACGCTTCCGGTGCCCGCGATCACGGGCTGGTGATCCCGAATCAATACAGCGAGGCGGGCACGCACGAGCGGTACGTCGAGCATCTGGTCGAGGCGACCGGACAGGACCTGTCCGGGCTGACCGTCGTCGTCGACTGTGCGCACGGCGCGGCCTCCGAGGTCGGACCCGCGGCCTACCGTGCGGCCGGTGCGACGGTCATCGCGATCAATGCCGAACCGGACGGCCTCAACATCAACGATGGTTGCGGCTCAACGCATCTCGAACAAATTCAGCACGCGGTACGCGAGCACGGCGCCGACCTCGGCATCGCACACGACGGCGACGCCGACCGCACGTTGGCCGTCGATGCCGAGGGCGCCGTCGTCGACGGTGACGCGATCCTGGCCATCCTCGCGCTTGCCATGCACGAGACCGGTTCGCTCGTCCAGAACACGCTGGTCGGCACGGTCATGAGCAATCTGGGTCTGCACATCGCGATGCGCGAAGCCGGAATCACCTTGCGCACCACCGCCGTCGGCGACCGGTATGTCCTCGAGGAGTTGCGCCGCGGCGGATACAACCTCGGTGGTGAACAGTCCGGCCACGTGGTTTTCCCCGACTACGGCACCACCGGCGACGGCATCCTCACCGGATTGAAACTGATGGCTCGTATGGCGCAAACCGGCCGCACGCTGGCCGATTTGGCTTCGGTGCTGCAGACCGTGCCGCAGGTGCTGGTGAACGTCCCGGTTACCGACAAGGCAACGGTCGCCGCCGCCCCCGAAATCCGCGAGGCGGTAGCGGAAGCCGAACGAGCTCTCGGCGACTCCGGGCGAATCCTGTTGCGCCCCAGTGGAACCGAGCAACTGGTTCGGGTGATGGTGGAGGCGACCGACCCGGTTCAAGCCCAGCAGCTGGCCGACGATCTGGCCAAGCGCGTCGCCGCGGTGTAGTTGGGGCAGCGGCACGATCGGCCGCACGTCCTGGCCGCTTTTAGTGGTGGGGCAGGTACGAGGCCCGAAGGTTCGCTGCGGCACGGCGAGTTGTCCACAGGGAATCGGTTATCCACAGACTTTCTGTCTGCGCTGGTCGGGCACCGAGGGCGAGGTTCGGTTTCGCCGATAGTTGGCGTATGCGACCAGGCCTGGAAGAAGTACGGGACAAGCAATTCGGGGTGTTCACCTCATGGCAGGTGCTATGCGAGTACACCCGCGCGGAGATGCGAAATTTACTCGACCGAGGCGAGTGGGTCCGCGTCTTCCGCGGCGTCTTCCGCGAAGCGACCACCTCGCCCTCCGCCCAACTCCGCGTCGAAGCGGCCCGACTATCCATGGGAGTGCCAACCCTGACCGCCGCCTATCACACCGCCGCCGAACTGCACGGTTTGCCAACACCGCACAGCCAACCCACCCATGTACTGGGCATCCAGGATTCGCGCTCCCGCCGCCTGATCGTCCATCGTGACCATGTCGACAAGGCCGAACTAGAACTGATCCACGGCATAGTCACCACCAACCCGACCCGAACCGCAATCGACATAGCTCGCACAGCGCCCCGCCCCGAAGCTCTGGCCACCCTGGAATCCGCACTGCGCCTGGGCATCTCCCGCGCAGCCCTCACCACCGAACTCCAACGCCACCACAGACGCCGCGGCTACACCCAAGCCGCCGAACTGATCCCCCTGGCGGCCTCGCACTGTCCACCCGTCAGCACTGCACCGAACGATCCCGCCCCGACCCTGGTCCCACGGCGTCCCCGGTTATGCGCCCATGAGGCGCGGCTCAGCAGGCGGCATGCACAGTTGGCCGGGCAGCAACCCGACCCGATCAGTCGCGGAAATCATCTAGCTCTCGGTGAGGTTGCCGTTGTTGATGTGCCAGCGGCGGGTGGCGGTGACCGAGTCGAGCATGCGGCGGTCGTGGGTGACCAGCAGCATTGTGCCTTCGAAGGATTCGATGGCCTGCTCGAGTTGTTCGATGGCGGGTAGGTCGAGGTGGTTGGTCGGTTCGTCGAGGACCAGCAGGTTGACGCCGCGGGCTTGGAGCAGGGCGAGTGCGGCGCGGGTGCGCTCGCCGGGGGAGAGGGTTTCGCAGGACCGCAGGACATGTGGGCCGCGGAGGCCGAATTTGGCCAGCAGGGTGCGGACCTCGGCATCCGGCCAGTCGGGCATTTCGGCGCTGAAAGTTTCCGCGAGGGCGGCACTTCCGCTGAAGAGCCCGCGCGCCTGGTCGACCTCGCCGATTTCGACGCCGGAGCCGAGTGCGGCAGTTCCGTCGTCCGGCTGAATTTTTCCGAGCAGCAGAGCCAGAAGTGTGGATTTACCCGAACCATTGGCGCCGGTCAGCACGATGCGGTCGGCCCAGTCGACCTGGGTGGTGATCGGGCCGAGTTCGAAATCCCCTCGGGTGAGGGTGGCATTCGACAAAGTGGCGACCACCGAGCCGCTGCGCGGCGCCGCCGCAATGGACATGCGCAGCTCCCACTCCTTGCGCGGCTCCTCGACCACATCCAGACGCTCGATGCGCCGTTGGGTCTGGCGGGCCTTGGCGGCCTGCTTCTCGGTGGATTCGGCGCGCATCTTGCGGCCCGCCTTGTCGGAATCGACCTTCTTGGGGTCGCGTGCCTTTCGGCGAGCATTGCGAACGCCGTGTTCGAGCCAGTTGCGCTGCATTTGGGCGCGGGCCTCGAGCCCGGCCTTGGTGTCGGCGTAGTCCTCGTAGGCCTCGCGCGCGTGCTGGCGGGCGATCTCACGCTCCATCAGATACGCCTCGTAGCCGCCGTCGTAGATCCCCACCTGCTGCTGCGCGAGATCGAGTTCGACAATGCGATTCACGGTGCGCGCCAAGAACTCTCGGTCGTGACTGATCACCATCAGCGGCACCCGCACGCCGGTCACGAACTGTTCCAGCCGGGCGAGACCGTCGAGATCCAGATCGTTCGTCGGCTCGTCGAGCAGCAGAATGTCGAAGCGGGACAGCAGCACCGAAGCGAGTCCGGCCCGGGCCGCCTGGCCGCCCGAGAGGCCGGTCATCGCGGTGTCGAGGCCGTTCGGCAGGCTATCCGCGAGACCGAGATCCGCCGCGACCTCCTCGGCCCGCTGGTCCAGGTCGGCGCCGCCGAGCGCGAGCCAGCGCTCCAGGGCCAGCGAATATTCGTCCGCACCGCCGTCGGCCAAACGCTCTGCCGCGGCATCCATGATCCGCTGTGCATCGGCGACACCTGTTCGGCGGCCGAGGAATTCGAGCACTGTCTCCCCGGGGATCCGCTCGGGCTCCTGCGCCAAGTACCCGACGGTGGCGTCGGGCGGGGACAGCGTGATGCTGCCGGTTGGTGTCGATCGGTTCGCGAGCATGCGCAGCAGCGTCGACTTGCCCGCACCGTTCATGCCGACCAAACCGATTACATCACCCGGTGCCAGGGTGAAATCGAGGTCGTCGAACAGGGTGCGTTCGCCGTGGCCCGCGGAGAGTCCGCGCGCGTGCAGAGTGGTGCTCACCAGCATGAGTCTGCCGTGTCACTGCCGCACCGCCACCGCGGGGTCTGGTCGGTGCTCGGGGTTGCACCCTGAGTCCGCGGCCTGCGGAAATCAGGGTCGAGATAGGTCATGCGACCGATGTGAAGCGCTGTTTTCCCGGGCAGAGTCGATGTAGTACCGAACATCGCCAGAGAGGGAACACAATGACCGCCCCCGCGCCCACCCGCCGACTCACCCGCTCCACCCACGACAAGTGGATCGCCGGCGTCTGCGGTGGTATCGCCGAATACTTCGGCTGGAACGCCAACGTCGTCCGGTTGCTGTTCGTCCTGTCCTGCTTGCTCCCGGGCCCGCAGTTCGTCGTGTATCTGGTGCTGTGGCTGATCATTCCGAAAAAGTGATTGTCCCCAACAATTAGGGCGGGGAGCTGCGTTCGGGACTCGCGGATGACACTATGGACCGGTACCTACCGATCGACCGCCGTGTCACCCGCGCGAGTCCCGACCAGGAGGAGTCATGATCACCTCAGGTGAATTCCCGGGCATGGATCTACCCGGCGTCGACGCATCCTCCTCCCTGGACGGCCTCGGTGAAGTCGAACTGCACCACCCGACCCAGGACATCGACGGCGACGGCACCCTCGACACCGTCACCACCACCGGCCCCGAGGCCATGCAGGTGTGGACCGACTGGGACCACGACGGCATCGCCGACCAGGTCACCGTGGTCGAGAAGGACGGCGATTACTCCGCATGGGAGTTCCATCGGCATCCGGACGGGACTTCCGAGTGGGTGCGGACCGATCAGGGGAAGATCGGGCACTAGCCGCTGAGCCGCCTCTGGTTGTCGGCCCGGCCCCGTTCTCGGGGTCGGGCCGTTCTCATCGCTTCGACCAATTCACTGTCGACTCCGTCTCGACATATTCGTCCGCTGTACGAAACCCAATTACACTGTCCGACAACGGCCCCCACAACCCAGCCCCTTCGAGGGGCGACCCGGCCGCAGGCTGCAATGATCCGCGCGCTTCATGTGCGGATCATTGGAACCTGCGGAACGAATCCCATGTCGGCCATACTCGAGCCGACCGGTTCTTCTGCGACGCGTCGATGGTTGTTGTAGCCGATAGACCCACCCAGTAGATTTCTGCGCATACGAATTCGGCTGATCGACCCGATGGAACCGAATCCAGCCCGCACACGTCGAAGGAAGTAGGGCAAGTACTCGGCGCGAGCTGGATCGCCGCCGGACGATCGGACGACAGGACTGGAGGGGCCTTACCGATGACCGATTCGAGCCAGATGTTGGGCGTCAAGACCGGGGAACTGGGGCAGTTCGGCAGCGATCTGCAGCTGTCTGCGGCTGTGGTGACGAACAGCGCCAAGCGGGTATCCGACAATATGTTCGGCGACGGGGATGCCGGGCGTAACTACGGGACCCAGGGGAAAGCAATCCATAGTGGGTTGGAAAATGTCGTGAAATGGCTGAAAGCCTGGGGCTCGGCGGGTGCGGCTATCGGCGATACCGTGGGTGCGGCCAGCATAGTCTATTCCGATACCGACAAAGAGAATGCGGACAAGACCAAAAATGCTTAGTCATATGCCCGGGCTGGCGGTTTCGACGAGCAGGGAGTCATAGCATGGCGGATACAACGTCACCGGATCTGAGTGGTAAGAATGTCGATGCAATTCTTGATACCGGATCGTCGGGGCTCCAGTTCTTTGCGCAGTTGATCGAGCGGTATAAAAAGGCGTTCGGGCATGACCCCAACTTGACCTTGAATCAGATCTACGCCAGGTATGACGAACAGCGTGGCATGAACCTGGAAAAGTTGGCCAATACGGCCACCGCGCTTCGTTCAACGCTCAATGAGGCTGATGCTCAGTGGGATACGCAGTATGCGCTGTCGCAGAAGTTGGACACGATATGGCAGGGGCAGGCGGCTGGAGCTGCGAAGTACATGTTCGGACAGCAGCTCACAATGGCCAAGGAGGACCGACGTAAGGCCAGGGCCGCGCTCGATGCAATTACGACCGTGGTGCCGAAACTGCGGTTGGCGGTTCAATCGAAGGCTGATCACGTCCATGAACTGGCGAGCA
The DNA here is from genome assembly GCF_050955745.1 of Nocardia sp. CA-120079. Classification (NCBI taxonomy): domain Bacteria; kingdom Bacillati; phylum Actinomycetota; class Actinomycetes; order Mycobacteriales; family Nocardiaceae; genus Nocardia; species Nocardia sp. CA-120079. The sequence continues at coordinate 8,585,582 of NZ_CP192088.1, read as the reverse complement.
GCTCGGGCGAGGTAAAGGTCGACGGTAAGTCTCCTTCGGATATCGACGAGATAATTGAAGGTGCCAATACCGGCTGGTCCGATTTTTCGTGGAAAGATTGGGGTATTGTTGCCGCGGTTGGTGTCGTTACCGTCGGTGCCGGAACTTCGGCCGCGGCTGGAGTGTTGGGCCTCGACAAGGAATCGACAAAGAAGGTCAGCCGCAAGTGGCTCGATGATGTTTTCAAGAAGAAATTCGAGGATACGCTGACCAATTTCGTGGACAAGTGCAACTCGACCGATACGGCGATCAAAGAGGCATACCCGTTGCTGGTCAAGGCCATGGAGGAGTTGGACAGCAACCCTTATCCACGCCCGCAAGGGACCGCCACGGACAAGACGCCTTCGAATAACAACAATCCCACCAACAACAACTCCACCACGGCTTCGTCGACCCCCGGCCCCGGGACGACCCCGAGCACGAATACCTCGACGCCGACGACTACAACCACGGCAACGACGCCCACCACTACCACCACGGCGAGCAACCTCCTGTCCGGGCTGTCTTCCCTTACCTCTGCGGCATCGCAATTGACTTCACTCGCTCAGACCGTCGGTCAAGGACTCACCTCTCTGGGCACTTCGATCAAGGACGGGATCGATAGTGCGGTGCAGGAGATCGAAAAGACGCTCAATCCGACGAGTACTGAAGACAAGGATGGCGACGGCAAGCCGGATGACAACAGTTCGGGCGCCGAGTTCGATTTGGCCGGAAAGCATTTGAAGTTCGAGATGGGCCAGGACGGACAGTTGAAACTCGTCTCGACCGATGCCGACGGAAAGTCGCATGAGTACAGCATGAAGCTGGACGAGAACGGTGTACCGGTTATCTCGGACACCGAGGTCGAGAAGGAAGGCGAAGACGCGGGGGGCGCTTTCTCGGACAACTCGCAGCAGGAGGAGGGCACAGGAACTCCGGGCACAACCTCCGGCGTGCCTACCGGAACGGGCGCCAAGCGGGAAGAGGACGGCGAGCACATGCCCGACCCGGCTCTTACCGGCACCGAGGAAGAGAAACCCGAGCAACCTTTCGATAGTGGGGCGCAACTCGCCGAGGCCGGCCCGCTCTAGCAAGTGGATGCGATTAGTGGAGGTGCAGGATGACGAATTACTCGGAAGAGATCGAGCGGATATTCGAAGAGCACGACCGCCAGTCTCGGATGCTGCGCGAGGAACTCGTGGAGATCGAGCAGCGAAGCGCAGCGCGGGGACGCGACTTCGTTGAACAAATGAACGAAGAAATGCGCACGTTCTGGGAAGACCACGCTGAGGAGTTGGAGAAGGCACAGGCGGAGGCGGAGGAGCGAGAACGTCGCGAGACCGAGGCTCGTGCCGAGCAGGAACGCCTCGCCGCCGAGGCACGGGAGCAGCGCGAGGCGATCGCGCGGTCGATCGCAGCCCGCAAAGCTCACAATGTCGTCACACCGATCGACGAGGATGACGATCCTGAGTCCGAGTACTACCGGCGCAAGAGCTGGTTGATCTGAGGATTGCCGGGTCTACCAGCGGTCTTCTTCGGCCTGTCGGAGGCGTTGGGTTGTTTGGTCGATCCAGGTGGTGAAGTGGGTGGCCAGGGTGGTGGGGGTGGTGGGGCGGACGGTTATGTGCTGGGAGCGGTGTTCGGTGTAGCGGCCGTCGTTGGTTATGTCGTGCCATTGGACGGTGGTCAGGGGGGTGGTGAGTTTGTTGGCGGGGCCGGTGTGGAGGAGGGCGGAGCCGCCGCCGTCGGCGGGGCGGTTGAGGAGGCGTTGGTAGCGCTCGCGGGGGGAGTTGCGGGTGACGCTTTCGAGGTGGCCGTTGGGGCGGCCGTAGATGTCGTCGGGGTGGAAAGTGGCGGGTGGGTTGGTGCCTGGGGTGCAGGGAGGGAGGGAACTGGTGAGTTGGGCGGGGAGGTGGTCTACAGGGAACAGGCGGCAGCGGATGGGGCCATTGGTGTCGCCGAAGGTGGCTTGGGCCAGTGACATGGCGTGGTGGTCGGTGCGGGCGCCGACGATTCGGTAGACGCGGATGCCGCCGACCGGGTTCTTGTGTTGGGTTGTGCCGCCGAAGATTTGGATGCGGATGGTCGAGGCGGTGAGAGTGTGCAGGGCGAGTTGGATCTCCTCGAGTTCGTCGCAGGAGTAGCGCTCGCGCATGGTGACCCGATGGGTATCGAAGTCGTCGCGGTAGGCGAAACGGCTGGTGAAGCGGAGTGGATTGGGGAAGCGGTCGTTCGCGGGGCTGAACCACAGTGCGGCGAAATCGTCCGGCTCCCAAGTCCATTCAGCCATCTGGAGATTCCAATCGATCGTGCGGGTGGTTCGTGACGGGTGCGGCGCGTCCGTTTGCGTTTCTGACCAACAGGTTTCGGCTGTGGTGGGCTCGCCGCCCCGCGTGGACGAGCCCGGCCGGCGTCGAGCGCGGCCGGAGGGTGTTGTGCGGCGGTCAGGTGCGGGCCGGCGGGGGTGGCGATTCCGGATCTTCGCCGATCACGCCGCCGGGGAGGGTGCGCGCGATCTCGCCGAGCAGTTCTTCGGTATTGGCGGCGTTGATGAGGTAGTCCGGTATCTGGTGGGTGCTGTCCTCATCGGATTTGCCGCGGCCCGCGCCGGCGCCCATACCGCCCATTCCCATTCCGCTGCGTCCGGTCGAGGTGGACGTAGTGGCCGCTGCCGCAGCGGGATTGGTCGTAGTCGTGCCGGGCGTGCCGGATACGGTGCGGCCGGGACTCGGCGACGTCGAGGTGTAACTGCCGGGCGAACCCGCGCCAGCCGGGGTGGAACTCGGGGTTGTCGCAGTGCTCGGCGTTGTCGCGGTTGTAGTGCTAGGTGTCGTTGTAGTCGGTGTCGTCGACGTCGTGGTGCTCGGGTTCGTCGAGCTCGCGGTGGTATCTGTCGGGTTGGTGTCCGTGGACGTGGTCTCCTCGGGAGACTTGCCCTCGGATTCGGTCCCATCCTTGGTCTCGCCGCCAGTCGAGGTGCCGCCCGTCGGGCCCCCGGAGGTCCCGCCGGGACCTGACGATCCCGGTTCGTTGCCGCCGGATTTGATCGGCCCGGAGATGTCCAGCGGATTGGTCGGGTCGAGTGCGGTGGGCAGCACGGGAATTCGTCCGTCGAACTCGGCGAATTTGTTCACGTAGTTGGTGAGCATGGCGTTGCGGGCGCCTGCGGTCGCCTCGTTCTTGGTGTTCTCTTCCTCGTGGGCGCGTGGCGGCCAGACGTTCGCGGTCCAGGAGTGGTGGTTGGCTTCCGGAATTCCGTTGGCGACGTTGCGGACTCCGTCGGCGGCGGCTTCCATGTCGTTCGACATCTGGGTGATCAATGGCGTCAGCTCGTGGGCGCTGGTGACGTAGCGGTTGATCGCCTCTTTGGCTTTATCTGCGGCCGAGCCTTCCCATGCTTCGGCGATCGAGCCCTGGACGGATCGGGCGAAAGTCTCCAGACCCTGGTCCCATTGGGTGGCCACGTTGGAGTAGGTCATGGCCGCGCCGTGGGCATTCTTCGGATCCAGCGGCTTGAACGCTTCCTCGATTTCGGTACGTTCCCAATGGAATACGTTCTCCCCGTGCGGGGGGATTCTCGTGGGCTCATTGCCTGACATCGAATCGCCCCTTCTTTACAGCCCTGGCCAGGAGAAGATCTTCGGCGTCGGCGGGGCCTGCTGCGGCAGGTTCGCCGCTCCCATCAGTCGACCCCCACACCCCGCCGACACAACAGCCTCAACCGCGAAAACGGACTCAACCACGAGCTTCCCCCTGCTGACCATGTGGTACTCCCCGGTCGCCGGATGTCGATGACATCGAACAGGGCCGGACCGGCTCCCCGCCCCCTATTCAGCTGGATCGACCGTACCGAGCAGTCGACCACCGTGCAAGCGCCCCACGACCGGTCGTCCACGGCCCGAACTACCCGGAATGCCAACGGCCCGTTGACAGTCCGCGGCCCACAGCTCTACCGTTAAATCGGAATCGGATTCCGGTTCCATCAACTGATCGATAGGACCCCCATGACCACCCACTGGACCCTCCCGCGAATCCTCGTCGGCGCCGTCCTCCTCAACACCCTCATCGGCCCACTCCTCGCCGACCTGGTCATCCCCGACATCGCCGACCTGCACCTGCACAACCCCGCCTGGCCCCCGCATGCCAAATTCCACGACGCCCAATACATCGGCATGGGCGCACTCATCGGCGCGATCGGGCTGGCGGTCCTATGGCGGCGAACGGGGAACATGCGCGCCCAATTCTTCCTGGCTGCCGCACTCGGATCGGTCACCTGGCTGGCCATGTGGGGCGCGTTGCTCTTCCCCGGTACCGCGGCTCAGGATCCGGAGCACGCCGCCGACGCCACCAGAGTCATCGGCATGGACCCGCAACTGTTCATCGCCTTGGTGATGCTGATCGCTTTGGCGGTAGCGATCGTCGTCGAGCGCACTCGCGCACCGATCCGGGTCTAACCTACGACCGGCAGACAGGGAGATAGATGACCGACTCGAACACCCGCAAACTCCGCACCGACGCCGCCCGCAATCGCGACCAGGTCCTGGCAACCGCGACGTCCCTGTTCGCCGAACGTGGTGACGATGTGCAGATGGCCGATGTGGCACGTGCGGCGGGGGTCGGGGTCGGCACCATCTACCGCCATTTTCCGACCCGCCGTGCCTTGATCGAGGCGGCTGCCGAGCAGCGTTTCGCCGGGATTCTCGAGTATGTGCGCCGCACTTGCCTGCCGAATCCGGATCCGCGGCAGGCGCTGGCCGGTTTCCTCAGCCATGTCGCCGAAGTGCACGAGCAGGGGCGTGCACTGTCCGGCACGATCGAATCGATGCTCGGCGACACCGAACCGCGCGGTACGGTACGCGACGATCTGGCCGAACTCGGCGCGGAGCTACTGGCCAGGGGGCGAGGCGACGGCAGTATTCGCGCGGATGCGACCGTCGCCGACCTTTATATGATCGTCGGCGCGGTCGCCACGATCAGCCGCGATGGATTCGGTGACTGGCGGCGGTTCATCGAACTAGCGCTCGACGGCCTCCGGCCATGATCACTTGCGCAACAACTGCGCGAGTTGCATGACCGAGAACTTGGGCTTCTCCTCTTCACGCGGCGCTTCCGGATCGACAACCGTGGCGTGCGGGATTACCGCTTCCGGATCGGAAAACGCCGCATATGTCTTATCGCGCAACAGTTTGTGCAGCAGAAACCCGGTGAGCAGCGCCCGCGTCGTCCGCGCGGTCTTGGCTTCGTGCTTGCCTACCCCCAACGCCGCCAACGCGCGGCGCCCTTCGACAATGCCGTTGTGCGACGCCCCGTCGACCGCCCGCAGCACCACCGGCCCGGCCCACGCGGCGGTCAGCGGGAGCGCATTCGAGCTGACCGATTCGATATCGGTCGCCCCCGCTACCACCAGAGCAGGCGTATCGATATCCGGTGCGATGGACTCGGCGGACGGCGCGGTCGGCGCCGGGTAGAGGGCGGCAACCGCGGCAACGCGACGCTGTCCGGCGGCGATCACCGCGGCGCCCGCGCCCATGCCGTGCCCGGCCAGCGCCAGCCGGTCCGGATGCACGCTGATCGCACCGTCACCGAGCCGGACGCTGGTGCAGATATCGAGCGTGGTGAGCAGATCGGTGGCCAATCCGAGGTGTGACGGAATCGGCCCGCGCTCGGTATCCGGGGCCGCGGCCACAAAACCCCAGGACGCCAGGTGTTCGAGCGTGGCGCGATAGTTGGCGGCGCCGGTCAGCCAGCCGTGGCCGAATGCGACCGCGGGTAGATTCGATCCGGACTCCGGGGTGAACACCACGCCGGGCTGACCGGCGATGGCGAGATTGCCGCGCAGTACGCGGTGGGGCCCCCGGCTGGTCAGGGTGCTCAGGAGTGATTTCACAGACGCCGACACGACGTGAACGTTATCCGATAAGTACTCTGGTGAGCCATGTGCGGAATCGTGGGGTACGTCGGATACCGGGACGCTCTCGGCGTTGTCGTTGACGCGTTGCGCCGCATGGAATATCGAGGATACGACTCCGCGGGCGTCGCGATCCTGGATGGCACGGGCGTGTTGGCGGTGGAACGCAAGGCCGGCAAACTGGCCAATCTCGAGGCCGAACTGGCTGACGTGGGGGCCGACCACTTCGCGGGCACCACCGGTATGGGACACACCCGCTGGGCCACTCACGGCGCGCCGACCGACCGCAACGCCCATCCACACCGCGACATCACCAACAAGGTGGCCGTGGTGCACAACGGCATCATCGAGAACTTCGCCCCGCTGCGCCGGGAGCTCGAAGACGCCGGCGTCGAGCTGAGCAGTGACACCGACACCGAGGTCGCCGTGCACCTGGTGGCGCGCGCGTACGCCGAAGGCCCCGCCGCGGGCGATTTCGCGGCGAGCGCGCTGGCTGTGCTGCGCCGGCTGGAGGGTGCGTTCACGCTGGTCTTCACCCATGCCGACCACCCGGATGTCATTGTCGCCGCACGTCGCTCGACACCGCTGGTCGTCGGTGTCGGCAAGGGCGAGATGTTCATCGCCTCTGACGTCACCGCATTCATCGAGCACACCCGCGAGGCCGTCGAACTCGGCCAGGACCAGGCCGTTGTGATCACCGCCGACACCTACACGGTCACCGACTTCGCGGGCAATGACGGATCGGCGCGCACTCGCCCGTTCACCATCGACTGGGATCTGGCCGCCGCCGAGAAGGGCGGGCACGACTTCTTCATGCTGAAGGAGATCGAGGAACAGCCCGCCGGTGTCGCCGACACGTTGATCGGCCACTTCACCCAGGACGAGGCCGGTGGCCGGATCGTGCTGGACGAGCAGCGCCTCGCCGATCAGGAACTGCGCGACTTCGACAAGGTATTCGTCGTCGCCTGCGGCAGTTCCTATCACGCCGGACTGTTGGCCAAGTACGCGATCGAGCACTGGACCAGGCTCCCTGTCGAGGTCGAGCTGGCCAGCGAATTCCGGTATCGAGACCCGGTTTTGGACCGTTCGACACTGGTGGTGGCGATCTCGCAGTCGGGTGAGACCGCCGACACCCTCGAGGCGGTGCGGCACGCGAAGGAGCAGAAGGCGCGCGTGCTCGCCATCTGCAATACCAATGGCGCACAGATTCCGCGCGAGTCCGATGCGGTGCTCTACACCAGGACCGGACCGGAGATCGGTGTCGCCTCCACCAAGGCGTTCCTGGCGCAGGTGGCGGCGAACTACCTGGTCGGGCTGGCCCTGGCGCAGGCGCGCGGCACCAAGTATCCGGATGAGGTGGCCCGCGAGTTCGCCGAACTCGAGGCGATGCCGCACCTGGTGCAGCAGGTACTGGAGACCGCGCCGCAGGTGCGCGCGATCGCCAGGGAACTGGCGCATGTGCCGACCGTGCTGTTCCTCGGCCGACACGTCGGCTATCCGGTGGCGTTGGAGGGTGCGCTCAAGCTCAAAGAACTCGCGTATATGCACGCCGAGGGCTTCGCGGCGGGTGAGCTCAAGCACGGCCCGATCGCGCTGATCGAGGAGGGGCTGCCGGTGATCGTCGTCATGCCCTCACCCAAGGGGCGCGCAGTGCTGCACTCGAAGCTGCTGAGCAATATCCGTGAGATCCAGGCCCGCGGCGCCCGCACCATCGTGATCGCCGAGGAGGGCGACGACACGGTGCGCCCGTTCGCCGACGATCTCATCGAAATCCCATCGGCGCCAACGCTTTTCCAGCCGTTGCTATCGACCGTTCCGCTGCAGATCTTTGCCGCCGAGGTGGCTCAGGCGCGCGGCTACGACATCGACAAGCCGCGCAACCTGGCCAAGTCCGTCACCGTCGAATAGCGCCCGGTCGATCCATTCAGCGGTGCGTTACCCGCCCGACCAGTCCGGTCTCGCGAGATGGCGCACAGTTGGTGATGGCCTCGCGCAGGGTAGAAGCCGGTGCGAGGTCATCGCCAGGTGCGCCATCTCGTGTACAGAGCGCCACTGGTGCCGGAGCCTATGGGGTGCTCGGTGGAGAGAATTGGGGTGGCCTGTTCGGCAGGGCGGCTTGGTAGTCGACCGCGCGGTGAAACGGTTCACGGGGGACGGCTCCGCTGTGGCGTCGGAGAACCGGTGGTATGCCGATTGCGGCGCGGGTTCGGCGGGACAGTCGTAACCGGCGAGCGCCGCCGGTTATCAGGGGTGCCCGGCCGTTGCCAGGGATTCGGTTGGCTCGCTTGATGTTTCGGTGCCGCGACGTTCGAGATTGCCCGACAGGACCGCCAGGCCGAGCGCGCTGACGACCAGGACGACGCCGACCCAGTTGGGCGAGGTGTAGCCGTATCCTGCGGCGATGACGACGCCGCCGAGCCATGCGGAGATCGCGTTGCCGAGGTTGAATGCGCCGATATTGAGGGCCGAGGCCAGCGTCGGTGCGCTGCCTGCCTGGTCGAGGACACGCTTCTGCAGCGGCGGAACGGTCGCGAAGCCGAGGGCGCCGATGAGGACGACCGTGATTGCGGCCGCGACCTTGTCGTGCGCGGTGAGCGTGAACAGTGCGAGCACCAGCGCGAGGCCGCCGAGGGTGGTGTAGAGCATCGGCATCAGATGCCGGTCCGCGAATTTGCCGCCGATCAGATTGCCCAGGAAGAAGCCGATGCCGAACAGGACGAGCAGCCAGGTGACCGAACTCTCCGCATAGCCGGTGACCTCGGTCGTCATCGGTGCGAGGTAGGTGATCGCCGCGAAGACACCGCCGAAGCCGAGGACCGTCATAGCCATCGCGAGCAGCACCTGCGGGTTGGTGAGGACGGCGAGTTCGTGCCGCAGGCGCACGTCGCGGGGCGCGCGCTGTTCGGGCACCAGCGCGGCGACGCCGACGAGACCGGCCAGGCCTACCGATGCGACGAGCAGGAAGGTGAGCCGCCAACCGAACTGCTGGCCGAGCAGAGTGCCCAGCGGCACGCCGAGGATGGTCGCGACGGTCAGTCCGGTGAACATCATGGCGATCGCGCCGGCCTTGCGATCCGGGCCGACCAGATTTCCGGCGACCACCGATCCGATGCCGAAGAAGGCGCCGTGCGCGAGCGAGGCGACGATGCGTCCGGTCAGCATGAAGCCGAACGTCGGTGCGAGCGCGGACAATACGTTGCCCGCGATCAGCAGCAACAGGCTGATGAGCAGCATGCGCTTGCGCGATACCCGGGTGCCGAACCCGGTCATGATCGGCGCGCCGACCAGCACGCCGAGCGCATACCCGGTGACCAGCAGGCCCGCGGTCGGGATCGACACGGTGTAGGTGTCGGCGATGTCGGGCAGCAGCCCGACGACGACGAATTCGGTGGTACCGATTCCGAAGGCCCCGAGTGTCAGGGCCAGTAGTGCGAGCGGCATGAGCAGGGGCCTCCACGTGATGTTGCGCCTGAGCGTTACAGGCGTCAACAATAATTGCAGACGCGTTTTAATTGCAAACGCTGACTATTGCAGCGTTCATCTATCCTGGAGGGACGAGTCCCGACGCAGAAGGAATGCCATGACCGCGGATGCCGCCCTGACCGGCCTGGCCGATGGTTGGTACGCACTGTCGCTGCTGCACGATCGGATCGAGGCGCATATCGAACGCGCCCTGCAATCCGGTCACGAGCTGAGCGTGCGCGAATTCTCGCTGCTCGTCGTGCTCAGTCGTCAGCACGACGGACCCGGCGGGCACCTGCGCATGAATCAGGTCGCCGAAGCCGTGGTGCTCAGCCAGAGTGCGACAACCCGGCTGGTCACCCGTCTCGAAGACCGCGGCCTGCTGCAGCGCTACCTCTGCCCCGACGACCGCCGCGGCATCTACACCGACGTCACCTCCGCGGGCCTCGAGCTACTGACCCGCGCCCGCCCCACCCACGACACCGCCCTGTCCAGCGCTCTGGGCCAAGCCGCCGCCGACCCTGAACTGGCCCCTTTGGTCGCCGCTGTCGAAGCGATGAACACCAACGCGGCCCGCGACACCCGAATCCCGCAGGCATAGCGGTTCATTCGGTGCATCGGTGATTGTCGAAATGTCCGGCCGCACTCGACGTGGATGCTCGTCACATGTGCGGGCTGCCATGCAGACAGTGGTCCGAATCGCGCCTGCGCGGTTCACTTGGTGCTCTGTTGATCGGCGCGATCGCGCGCTGGCCAGTATTGCCATTGCGTGTGCGGGCTGCGACGCGGACAAGGGGTCCGAATCTCGCTGGGGCGGGTCAAAAGGCTGCGCCGGTCGATCGGCGTGTTTCGGCACGGGAGGGTGTATCGAGTGTCGTGAAAGGCAGGCAATGCCGATGCGATAGCCGGGCCGTCTGCGCGGATCGAGCTACTCGACGGTGACGGTGCCGCGCATCTGGGGGTGCAGGGAGCACAGGTAGCGGTAGGTGCCGGGGGCGAAGAAGGTGTAGCTCCATTCGCCCTTGTCGAAGATCGGGCTGTTGATGCCCATGGCCTTATCGCCGATGCCCTGGACGGTGTGCGGGACGGAGTCCTTGAATTTCCAGGTCACGGTCTCGCCGACCTTGACGGTGACATCGGCGGGGGAGAACTTCATATCCGTGACATCGACGGTGACGGCGGCGGGTTTCGAATCGCCGGACCTGGTCGTCGTCGGCCGGCCGGCCTTCGCGGTGGTCGACGCGGCAGTCGAGTTCGTATCGCTGGAGCCGCAGCCTGCCAGCAGTAGTGTCGCGGCCAGGACGAATCCGGTTGCGATCCGGGTGGACATCGCGCGGCGCACCATCGGCATGACGGCCAAGCGTAGTCTGCTGACGGTGCGGGCCCGCGCGGCGCTATGGCGTTGCCGCATCGGCCTGTCCCGTACGAGCGGAACCGCAGTGCCCGATCGACGCAGTGGAGGCGAGCGTTCATGTCCAGCCAGCGAGGCTATTTCACCGCCGATGAAGTGCGCGCCGCCGAGGCCGAGCTGTTCACCCGTGTCCCCGAGGGCATGCCCATGCATCGGGCGGCCTACGGATTGGCGACGGTGGCCGCGAGCGAGTTGCGTGCGCGGACCGGCGGCATCGCGGGCAGGTCGGTGCTGCTGCTCGTGGGCTCCGGTGATAACGGCGGCGACGTGCTGTGGGCCGGATCAATGCTGCGTCGCCGCGGCGTCGCCGTGACCGCTCTGCTGCTGAATCCGGAACGCGCCCACGCGAAAGGCCTTGCCGCACTGCGCAAGGCAGGTGGCCGGATCCGAAATGCGTCGGATGTATTGCGTGCTGATGGCGCGAGCTCGACCACGTCAGGTGACGCCGGATCGATTCCCACCGGGGCGGCAAGCGCGACGGGGGTGAGTTCCGTTGAGCCAGGTGGCGCGACGGGCTCGAGCTTCGCTGGGGCGGCTGGCGCGACGAGGGCAGGTTCCCTTGGACGGGGCGCGGTCAGGTCGAGTCCCGTCGGATCGGCCGGCGTCGCCGGGTCGAGCAGTGCCGGATCGAGCGGTGCCGGATCGAGCACTGCCGGATCGAGCAGTGCCGGATCGAGCACTGCCGGGTCGAGCACTGCCGGGTCGAGCAGTGCCGGGTCGAGCAGTGCCGGGTCGAGCAGTGCCGGGTCGAGCAGTGCCGGATCGAGCAGCGCCGGATCGAGCCTAGATGAAACTGGCTTGGGCGCACCCGACCTGGTGATCGATGGCATCGTCGGTATCTCCGGCCGTGGCCCGCTGCGCCCGATGGCCGCGGAAATCGTTGCCGCTCTGAATGTTCCGATCATCGCCGCCGACCTGCCGAGCGGGGTCGATCCGGACACCGGCGCGGTGACCGGCCCCGCTGTCCGAGCCGAGGTCACGGTCGCCTTCGGCGCATACAAGCCGGTACATGCCTTGGCCGCGCCGTACTGCGGCCGAATCGAACTGGTGCCCATCGGTTTACGGCTTCCCGAACCGAATCTCGCAGCGTTGGAACCGTCGGAGATCGGTGCGCGGTGGCCGATCCCGGGACCCGCGGACGACAAATACACCCAGGGCGTCACCGGCATCTGTGCGGGCAGCGCGACCTATCCCGGCGCAGCCGTGCTGTGCACCGGTGCCGCCGTCGCGGCCACTTCCGGTATGGTCCGATACGCCGGAACCGGCGCGGCCGAGGTCCTCGACCATTTCCCCGAAGTCATTGCCGCCCAGACCATCTCCTCCACCGGCCGCGTGCAGTCCTGGGTATTCGGCCCCGGCGCGGGCACCGACACCGACGCCCACAAGCGACTCGCCGAAATCCTCGCCACCGACCTGCCCGTCGTCGTCGACGCCGACGGCCTCACCTTGCTCGCCGCCGATCCCGACCTGGTCCGCGGCCGCACCGCCGCGACCGTATTGACCCCGCACGCAGGCGAATTCGCCCGGCTGACCGGGCACGAAGTCGGCCAGGACCGGGTGGCCGCGGTCCGCGAGCTCGCCGAATCCTGGCAACTCACCGTCCTGCTCAAAGGCCGAGCCACCCTCGTCGCCACGCCGGGCCGCCCTGTCCTCGTCAACGAGGCAGGGGGTTCCTGGGCCGCCACCGCCGGCGCGGGTGACGTCCTCTCCGGCATCGTCGGCGCCCTCCTCGCTGCGGGCTACGATCCCGCCTGGTCCGCCGCCGCTGCCGCCCGCGTCCACGCCCTCGCCGCCAACCTCGCCGCCCACGAAAGCCACCCATCCGCAGCCCCCACCTCCGCATCACCGCTCCTCGACCACCTGCGTCCAGCAATCCGCATATTGCGCACGCTTGCGGCGAAGTGAGGTGCGCTGCCCCGGACCGCACTTTTATCGCCGCATCGACTCCCCCGCGAAACGCGTTGGTCTCGGCGACCGGCGGCCGGCCGGACATCCGAGTCCTACCGGCGCTCGCCTCCAAACGCCCCTGCCCCGGCCCCTCGCCGCTGGGCCATGAACCGACGCCCTCGCGCGAGCCAGCAGTCGAATGGCAGGATCAATAAGCGTGGAGGCGCAAGTGGAGACGGTTATCGATCTGGATGCCATTGCCCACAACGTGCGGATCCTGCGTGAATATGCGGGGGACGCTGCGGTGATGGCGGTGGTCAAGGCCGACGGCTACAACCACGGCGCCGTCGAGGTCGGGCAGGCCGCGCTGGCGGCGGGTGCGGCGGAACTCGGGGTCACCACGGTCGCCGAGGCGGTGCAGTTGCGCACCGCCGGAATTACCGCCCCGATCCTGTGCTGGCTCAATAATTCCGATGCCGACTTCCGCGCCGCGGTCGAGCACGATATCGAGATCGGCGTCTCCTCCCTGGAGCACCTGCGTGCGATCGAGGCCGTGGCGCGCGCCTGCGGCCGCACTGCCATCGTCTCGCTGAAGGTCGACTCCGGCCTCAACCGCAACGGCATCGCGCCCCTCGAATACCCGGCGGTGCTCGCGGCCCTGCGCACGCTGGTGGACGAACAGGTGGTGCGATTCCGCGCGATCTTCTCTCACCTCGCACACGCCGATGAGCCGGACCACCCCTTCCTCGACGTCCAGCGCGACCGCTTCGTCGAGGCCGTCGCCGCCGCCAAGGAACACGGCCTCGAACCGGAACTGGTCCACCTCGCGAACTCGGCTGCCACGCTCACCCGCCCGGATCTGGCCTTCGATATGGTCCGCCCCGGTATCGCGATGTACGGCCTGACTCCGATACCCGAACTCGGCGAGTTCGGCCTACGGCCCGCGATGACCTTCCAAGCGCGAGTCGCCTTGGTCAAAGAGGTCGCCGCCGGTGCGGGCGTCTCCTACGGCCACCAGTGGATCGCTCCGCACGACACCACCGTCGCCCTCATTCCCGCCGGATACGCCGACGGTGTGTTCCGTCCGTTGAGCAACCGCTTCGCGGTGTGGCTCGGTGGCGCATTGCGCCCCAACGTCGGTCGCATCTGCATGGACCAATTCGTCGTCGATCTGGGCGACAATGCCGCGCGCGTCGTCGAAGGCGATACCGCGATCCTGTTCGGCGCGGACCGACCGCGCGCCCAGGACTGGGCAGATCTGCTCGGCACCATCCACTATGAGATCGTGTGCTCCCCACACGGCCGAGTGGTGCGGCGCCACGTAGGGGGAATTCGATGAGAACAGTCGTCCGCGGCGGTTTGGCAACCGCCGGTGTGGTCGGCGCGCTGGCCGGTGCCCATGCCTTGCGCCGCATCGGCGCCCGGGTGCTGCGGCCCACTCGCGTCGACGAATACCGCGACGAGAACTTCGACCTGCTCGACGAGGATCGCTCCGGTGCGGTGCTGACCGAGGACGGTGTGCGCCTGGCCACCCGGGAATGCGGCTCGCCCGCCGCCCCGGTCACCGTGATCTTCGTGCACGGTTTCTGCAACACCATGGAGTCGTACCACTTCCAGCGCCGTGATCTGGAAAAGCGTTGGGGCGCAAGCGCTCGCCTGGTCTTCTTCGATCTGCGCGGCCACGGTCGCTCAGGCACCCCGACCACCGGCCGCTGCACCGTCGCCCAACTCGGGCGCGATCTGGCGGCCGTCATCGAAGCGACCGTGCCGATCGGTCCGGTGGTCCTGGTCGGTCATTCGCTCGGCGGCATGGCGGTGCTCGCCGCGGCAGCGCAGTTCCCGGAGTTGTTCACGGCGCGGGTGATCGGGATCGGTCTGCTCTCGACCGCCGCGGCCGAGGTCACCTCGGCGGGTATCGCGCAGCTGCTGCGCAACCCGGCGGTCGACGGCTTCCGCTTGGCCGTGCACACCGCGCCGACGTTGGTGCAGGCCGGGCGCAGCACCGTCCGGCATGTGATCGCGCCGATGCTGCACGTCAGCTCGTTTCACGGACCCGTCAGCCCCACGCTGTCGCGCTTCACCACGCGCATGATCGACCGCACGCCCGTCGAAACGATCGTGAAATTCCTGAAGGCCTTCGAACTGCACGACGAATCTGCCGCACTGCCGACGCTCGCCGGCCTGCCGGTGCTGGTGCTGGGCGGCGCGCACGATGTCGTCATTCCGTTCCGCAACTCGCGGGCGCTGGCACGCGAATTGCCCGAGAGCGAACTCGTCCGACTCGATGACGCCGCGCATATGGCGCATATGCAATTCCCGGATCTCGTCAATGCCGCACTCGACCGGCTGCTCGTACGTGCGGGCGTCATCGAGGACACCCAACCAACCGCGGAGGTCGCCGGTGACTGAACGGCAGCAACGGATTCTGCCCACGGTCGCCGACACCGAGGCCTTCGGCCGTGAACTCGCCGCGAGCCTGGGCGCGGGTGATCTGGTGGTACTCGACGGACCGCTCGGTGCGGGCAAAACCGCACTGACTCGCGGTATCGCCGAGGGCCTCGGCGTACAGGGCCGGGTCAGCTCACCGACCTTCATCATCGCCCGCCAGCACCGGGCCGGACAGCGCGAAGGCGCCGCGCCGGTGCCGCTGGTGCATGTGGACGCGTACCGACTCGGCGGCGATCTGGACGAATTGGACGCCCTGGATCTCGACACCGATCTGCATCAAGCGGTCGTGGTGGTGGAGTGGGGCAAGGGTGTCGTGGAACACCTCGCCGAGCGGCACCTGTACGTGTTGCTCTCGCGCGAACCGAATTCCGAAGTCCGCACCGCGATCTGGGAATGGGTCGGATAGGTCGCGGAGAGGCCCCTTGACCAGGGTGCCGTAACTACCGAGTAGCTCCGCACCACGCCCAGGTACCACCCGGTATCGTTGGGCCAATCATGCTTGTACTAGCCGTCGACACCGCGACCCCCGCCGTAACGGCGGGATTGGTGGAACTGGAGCAGGCCGCACCCGGAACCGTCGCACCGGCGCGGGTGCGCACCGTCGCCGCTCGCGTCCGGGTCGACGCCCGCGCTCACGCCGAGGTGCTCACTCCGCAAATCCTCGAATGCCTCTCGGAGGCAGATCGTTCCAGGGCCGATATCGAGGCCGTCGTGGTCGGCATCGGTCCGGGGCCGTTCACCGGACTGCGCGTCGGCATGGCGACCGCCGCCGCCTTCGGTGACGCGCTCGGCGTCCCGGTCTACGGTGTGTGCAGCCTCGACGCGATTGCCGCCGACGCGGTGCTCGAACCCTCGCTGCTGCCTGGCATCACACCCGAGAGCGAACTGCTCGTGGTCACCGACGCGCGCCGCCGCGAGGTGTACTGGGCCCGCTACCGTGACGGATATCGCATCGAGGGCCCGGAGGTGAGCAAGCCCGGTGACCTGGATCCCGTGCAGGCCACCATGATCGCCGGTTCCGCCTCGCACGTGGATCTGTTCGACCTGCCCGTGCTCCCGGCCGAAACCCCGTCACCGGCCGGTCTGGTGCGGGTCGCGGCTGCCGAACTGCTGGCGCGCGCCGTCCCGGAACCGTTGATCCCGCTGTACCTGCGCAGACCGGATGCGGTGGAACGGAGCTACCGCACGCTCGACCGGACGGGGGCGTGACGGCCGTGGAACCCGACCGGAGGTCCAAGGGGCGAAGCAGACCCGTGACTCGCATCGAGCCCATGGACGCCGCCGATATCGAGCGCTGTGTCGAACTCGAGCAGTTGTTGTTCCCGGAGGACGATCCGTGGCAGGCGGTGTCGTTCCACTCCGAACTGGCCGGCCCACACAACCGCTATATCGTCGCGCGTGACAAGGCCGGGCGAATGGTCGGCTATGCGGGTATCGCGCTGCTCGGGGATGCCGAACACCCCGAGGCCGAGGTACACACCATCGGCGTCGATCCGGGCTGCCATCGCGGCGGTGTCGGCACCATGCTGCTGGAGGCGTTGCTCGCCGAGGCCGGTAAGCGTGGCGGGCCGGTCTTCCTCGAGGTGCGCACCGATAACGCCCCCGCCATCGCGCTCTACGCCAAGCACGGCTTCCACATCATCGGCCTGCGCAAGAACTACTACCACCCCAGCGGCGCCGACGCGTACACCATGCGCAGACCGGAACTAGCAGCGAACCCGGCCTGGCGCCCGCAGCCGGCCGAATCGGCACAACCGAACGAGGTGCTTTCGTGATCGTCATGGGTATCGAAAGTTCCTGTGACGAAACGGGAGTCGGCATCGTACGCCGACACCCCGACGGCACCTGTGAACTGCTCGCCGACGAGGTCGCCTCCAGCGTCGAACAGCACGCCCGCTTCGGCGGTGTGGTCCCGGAGATCGCCTCACGCGCACATCTCGAGGCCATCGTGCCCGCGATGCGCCGAGCGCTGGCCGCCGCGGGCATCAGCAAGCCCGACGCACTCGCGGTGACCATCGGACCCGGACTGGCCGGTGCGCTGCTGGTCGGCGTCGCGGCCGCGAAAGCCTATGCGGCAGCGTGGGATGTGCCGTTCTACGCACTGAACCATCTCGGTGGACATGTCGCGGTGGACACCCTCGAGCACGGTCCGATGCCGCCGTGCGTCGCGCTGCTGGTCTCCGGCGGGCACACGCATCTGCTGCACGTCACCGATCTGGCCGAGCCGATCGTCGAACTCGGCAGCACCGTGGACGACGCGGCGGGCGAAGCCTTCGACAAGGTCGCCCGGCTACTCGGCCTCGGCTTCCCGGGTGGACCCGCGCTGGATGCCGCTGCGGCACACGGCGATCCGAAGGCCATCGCCTTCCCCCGCGGCATGACAGGTCCCCGCGACCCCCGCTACGACTTCTCCTTCTCCGGCCTCAAAACCGCCGTCGCGCGCTACGTCGAGGCGGCCCAGCGCAACGGATTCACCGCCGATGAACTTCCGATCCCGGACATCGCGGCATCGTTCCAGGAGTCGGTCGCCGACGTACTCACCATGAAGGCGGTACGTGCCGCCCAAGACGTCGGTGTGCAGACTCTGGTCCTCGGGGGCGGCGCGACCGCGAACTCCAGAATCCGCTCGATGGCCGAAGACCGCTGCGCCGCGGCGGGATTGCGCCTGCGCGTCCCCAAACCCCGCCTGTGCACCGACAACGGCGTAATGATCGCCGCCCTCGGCGCCCACGTAATCGCAGGCGGCGCACCCCCATCCCCGCTGACCGTCGCCACCGACCCCGGCCTCCCGGTCTCCCTCAGCCAAGTCAGCTGACGCAATCAAGATCAGGTGGCACTGAGGGGCGGTCGCATTTTGCCAAGGTTTCCACCTGCTCATTTGTCAGCAGCGATCCGTTTCATCCTCTGACTGCCCGCGCTCGGACGGTCCACTCAGTCGGGAGGGCCGATCAGCATCCCCGACCGCCCCGCACTCGACCCCGAATTCGCCTTGGGCGGAAATGGAATCCGCGATTGTGCAGGTCCCTGCGTGGGTCCCAGTTGCGGCGGCGATGACGCCGGACCGCGGTCCTGCCCCGACGACCCGACACCCGGCGAATTCGGATTTCCGAACAGCGGTCCGAGCAACTCGGGGAACGGAATCGGCGGCAGGTTCGGATCCGGGCGCAGCGTCGGCGCGGACGGGGTGGTCCCGACGGGCGACGAGGCGGTCGAGGTGGCCGGTTGGCCGCGGTCCGGAGTGAGCGAGGGGATACTGGCGCCGGTGGGCCGGTTGGTGCTCTCTCGGTTCGGGCCGGTGGTCGAAGTGCCCGCACCGGTCGGCGGCGCCACCGTCACCGGCGCCGTGGGTAGTTGGGCACTGCTGGTGGTGCCCGCGGGGGAGATCTCGTCGTCCCCGGTCGGCGCGAAGGTCTTCACGCCGTAGCCGATGACCAGTCCGACCACCACGATCGCACCCGCCAGCGTGCCGACGACCTTGGTGAAGGTACCGACCGGCGCGTCGGCGGCGCCGACGACCGGGAATACCGACGGCTGCACCGAATCCGCCACCAGCGCGGCGCCTTTCGCGATCACCGCCTCCGGATCGTCGATGGTGTGCACCGGAATGTCCAGCGTGCGTTCGAGGGTGGACAGGACGGCCGGAATATTGGCCCCGCCGCCGATCACAATCACGGCCTGCGGAAACGTGGGCGCCCGCGCGAAAACCGCGGCGACGAAAACGGCGGTCTCGCGCAGCAGATCCGAGATCAGTTCCTCGAAGTCGGCCCTGGTCAGCTTGAGCGGCTGCCCGGCGACATGATCGATGGTCACGGCGGGCGCGATCGATAGGTGTTCCTTGGCGGCGCGGCCGCGGTTGGTCAGCATGCCCCGGTTGGGGCGGGTGCCGCGCCGGGCGTAGTGCAGATCGACCAGGTGGTGATAGATCAGCTCGTCGATGGCATTGCCGCTGATCGCCGCGGTGCGTTCGGTGCGCAGGATGGTGGCGTCGGCTTGGTCGGCCACGGTGACGCTGAGACCGGTCGCGCCGAGGTCGACGATGGCGACCGTTTCGTAGCGGTCCACGAGTCCGGTGTGCCGCAAATACGTCAGTGCCGCAGTACCTTCCGGCACCAGCCGCAGATCGCGCTGTTTGCCGGTGGCCGACCGGATCACCTGCGCCTGCTCTTTACTGCGATAGGCGACCGCGACGCTGGTGGGCGGGCGACCGGCGGCGGAGTCGACACCGACCGATTTCGCACCGGCGAAGCGCGCGCCGACCGGATGCGCAGGAAAGGCCACGTCATAGGAGAGCTGCGTGGTCGGAAGCTGGGTGGTCATGAGCTCGATCGAGGACGCGACGAGATCACCGAGATCGGAGTGGGCCGCGTCCGCGGAAACCACTCGATAGTCGAAACTCTGCGCGCCATTGGACGCGGTAGCGACCAGCGCCGAGCACACGACCTCGTTACCGGCCGATATGCCGAGGGATGTTCGCATGTCACCTCCCTTCGAGCGGATGGTCATGGTGTCGCCGACCATCTTGAATGGACAGCCGGACAGCTCGCGTGGGTGGCGAGCGATCCGGACGCGGGACCGGGCCGACCCATTGTCCGGATGGGTCGCTGGGACGGCCATGGATCACGTGTGGTCTTGCCCTCTGGTGAAGCTTCTTGTTGAAAACGCTGGTGTCGTGACGCTGGTACTGACGTTGATCTTGCTCTTGCGGAGCGGGTATTGCTCTGTGGCACTGGGTGTTTCGTGACGCTTGGTACTCCCCCCGAAGCGCCGGTTCGTGACGAACACGGCGAGCGGAGCACGACCGTCGTCAATACTGTCACAATCCGTTATCCGAACGTTACAGATTTGCCGAAGTCTTGGGAAGCCCTCAGACATCTGGGCGTGGCGTGGCGCACGCGTGTCGGAAAACGACACGCGTAGGCCGGGACCAACGACTTTGGCACCGTCCAACCTTGAGCGCTGGCACTCTCATGTATAGAGTGCTAGTCGGCACTGTGTGATGTGCGTGTGCCAGTTCGACTACTGAGCAGGGGTCCCGGCACCCGCGACGACGGGGCTGATGCGCAGGGTCGAGTTCGAGTGACCGTCGGCGACTGCTTGCGGGTCGCTCGATACAAACCGATACCGATGGTCCGGGACAACAGTTCCGGACGACCGTAAATCCCCTGAAAGTGGAGGGCTCAACGTGGCGAGCGTGAACATCAAGCCGCTCGAGGACAAGATCCTCGTCCAGGCCAACGAGGCCGAGACGACGACGGCCTCCGGCCTGGTCATCCCCGACACGGCGAAGGAGAAGCCGCAGGAGGGCACCGTCATCGCCGTCGGCGAAGGACGCGTCACCGACAAGGGTGACCGCATCCCGGTCGACGTCAAGGAAGGCGACGTCGTCATCTACAGCAAGTACGGCGGCACCGAGATCAAGTACCAGGGCGAGGAATACCTCATCCTGTCGGCGCGCGACATCCTGGCCGTCGTCACCAAGTAGCCGATAGGCACATGCGTTCCGCCCCGGTGTCTTTCGCGACCCGGGGCGGAGTGCGTTCGGCCCAGAACACACAGGAGCTGACAAAAACATGGCAAAGCAGATCGAGTTCGACGAGAAGGCTCGTCGTGCTCTCGAGCGCGGTGTCGACAAGCTCGCCGACGCGGTGAAGGTCACCCTCGGGCCGCGTGGTCGCCACGTCGTGCTCGCGAAGGCCTTCGGCGGCCCGACCGTGACCAACGACGGTGTCACCATCGCGCGCGATATCGACCTCGAGGATCCGTTCGAGAACCTCGGCGCGCAGCTGGTCAAGAGCGTCGCGACCAAGACCAACGATGTCGCCGGTGACGGCACCACCACCGCCACCGTGCTGGCCCAGGCGCTGGTGCGCGCGGGTCTGAAGAACGTTGCGGCGGGCGCGAATCCGATCGTGGTGGGTTCGGGCATCGGCAAGGCCGCCGACGCGGTCTCCGAGGCGCTGCTCGCGCTGGCCACCCCGGTCTCCGGTGAGCAGGCCATCGCACAGGTCGCCACCGTCTCCTCGCGCGACGAGGAGATCGGCGAAATGGTCGGCAAGGCGCTGACCACCGTCGGCAAGGACGGCGTGGTCACCGTCGAGGAGTCCTCGACGCTGCAGACCGAACTCGTCGTCACCGAGGGCGTCCAGTTCGACAAGGGCTACCTCTCGCCCTACTTCGTCACCGACGCCGACAGCCAGCAGGCTGTTCTCGAGGATGCCTACATCCTGCTGAACCGGGAGAAGATCAGCTCGCTGCCCGATCTGCTCCCGCTGCTGGAGAAGATCGCCGAATCCGGCAAGCCGGTGCTGATCATCGCCGAGGACGTCGAGGGCGAGGCGCTGTCCACCCTGGTGGTCAACTCGATCCGCAAGACGCTCAAGGCCGTTGCGGTGAAGGCACCGTTCTTCGGTGACCGGCGCAAGGCCTTCCTCGACGACCTCGCCGTCGTCACCGCGGGCACCGTGGTCAACCCGGATCTGGGCATCTCGCTGCGCGAGGCGGGCATCGAGGTGCTCGGCAAGGCGCGTCGCATCGTCGTCACCAAGGACGACACCACGATCATCGACGGTGCCGGCACCGCCGCGGACATCGCGGCCCGTGGCGCGCAGCTGCGGCGCGAGATCGAGGCCACCGATTCCGATTGGGATCGGGAGAAGCTCGAGGAGCGCTTGGCCAAGCTGGCAGGCGGCGTCGCGGTGATCAAGGTCGGCGCGGCCACCGAGACCGCGCTCAAGGAGCGCAAGTACCGGGTCGAGGACGCGGTCAGCGCGGCCAAGGCCGCCGTCGACGAGGGCATCGTGCCCGGTGGAGGCACCGCCCTGGTGCACGCCGCGGCCAAGCTCGTCGAACTGCGCGACTCGCTCTCCGGCGACGAGGCCATCGGTGTCGAGGCGGTGCGTACCGCACTGTCGGCGCCGCTGTTCTGGATCGCCACCAATGCGGGCGTGGACGGTTCCGTGGTGGTCAGCAAGGTCGCCGACGGCAAGGAGGGCTTCAATGCCGCCACCCTCGCCTACGGTGATCTGCTCACCGACGGTGTCGTCGACCCGGTCAAGGTGACCCGCTCCGCGGTCGTGAACGCGGCGTCGGTGGCCCGGATGATTCTCACCACCGAGAGCGCCGTGGTCGACAAGCCCGCCGAAGAGGAGCACGACCACAGCCACCACGGTCACGCCCACTGAGCGCAGGCCGCACGGCAGAAGGCCCCCGGGACCGCACGTCCCGGGGGCCTTCGTGTTGTGAACAATATGAACGCAATGGCGCGCAACAAGTCGAAAAATATCAATCGCGAGAACTGATTCCGACTCTGGTCGGCGAAGTTCTAAGAGGCGACGGGTGGTTGCTCGGCGGCGATGGCGGCGAGCAATCCGGCACGCAGGGCGGCGGGCGGCTGGGCCGCCGTCGCCTCCGCGAGAGTGCCGAGGACTTCCTTCGTCTGCTGGACTTCGATCATGAATTCCGCGCGTAGTACGGGGTCCTCGCCGTCGAGTACTTCCTGCAACGCATTGTGGTCTTCGTCGTCGATCGATCCGAGCGCGACGGCGTGCGCGAGATCGATCCGGGCTTCGTTCATCTCACGTCACCCCCAAACTTTTCTTCAGTCGTGTCAATCCGTCCCGTATACGGGACTTAACGGTCGGTAACCCTACGCCGAGGAAGTCGGCCACTTCCGCGTAGGTTCGCCCGCCGTAGTAGGCGAGCGAAATGGCTTCCCGCTGAGTCTGTGTCAACGTCCCTAGACCCTGCTGGACGGCCTGCTGCTCGAGCCTTCGCTCCACTTCTTCGGTGACCTCATCGAATTCGTTGCCGAGAACCCTTATCCCATAGGCGACTTCGCGCAGGGTATGGGCCTGTTCGGCGCGGACTCGGTCGACGGCCCGCCGATGGGCGAGGGTCATCAACCATGTCACCGCGGAACCTTTGGTCGCGTCGAAACTGGACGCGGTCCGCCAGATCTGGAGATACACCTCCTGGGTGGTCTCCTCCGCGTAGCCGGGGTCGTGCAGGACGCGTAGCACCAAGCCGAACACGCGCGCGCACGTTCGGTCGTACAGCTCGGCGAATGCTTCCTGGTCGGACCGGCCGCAACGTTCGAGAAGTGCGGCGAGCTCGATACTTTCGGCGGCGCGTGCCGTTACCGCAGATTCCACCCGATTCGACGTAATGGTGGGTGGGATGGCTTCTCTTCGGAACGAGTCGCCCTCTGCGGCCGGCGGCCGCGTTGTCACAACGCTCCATTCTGTGTCATCGGTCACTACCGTAGCTGGCCGCTATCGGACCCCATGCGGTGGGGTGTCAGCGAACCGCATGCGGGGCCGGCAACTTCCCGGTAAGCCTCGACACGCCAGACGTTTCTGGAGAGGACACGCCGTGACACGCCGTTGGTTTCACGAAACGCCGCATCTGTAACCGACTTCGGCTTGTGGCCATCGCCGGGTGTTTGCTAGGCATTCGGCGCGCCGCGCCACCCGGATGGGAAGAAGTTGGTTTTAAACGGCCATCCGACGACGGTTGCGTCGAGCGTGCATCTCCCGCTCGGTTTCGGACATACCGCCCCAGATGCCGTAGGGCTCGCTGACTTTGAGTGCGTGGCTGCGGCACTGCATGAGCACCGGGCAGGCTCGGCAGATCTCTTTGGCGCGCATCTCGCGTGCGGTGCGGGCGCGGCCGCGTTCACCGTCCGGATGGAAAAACACCGCGGAGTCCTGGCCTCGGCAGGATCCTCGCATCTGCCAGTCCCAGACGTCCGCGTTCGGTCCGGGGAGGTGAGTCGGCATGGGCATGGTGAACTCCTCGTGGTGCGAGCTCGTCAGCGTTGTCGAGCAGTTGTTCTGCAACAGTTGTGGCCACGGCGCTGGGTCGGCGGCGTGCCATGGGCTCGCCTATTGCGGTCGCTGCAATTTCGCGCGGCGCCGACCGTGGCGATGAGTTACGTTAGGTCCAGCCGCGAAATTCCGTCAATAGTTCGATGCAGCAGTTTTCTAAATCTTAAGCTGCGAAAATTAACCTCGAAGCTGTTTACTTTTTGGGCCCGTCCGGCAATACTGATCGGTTGGCCAGAGGCTGGTAGGTCTTCGCATGGCGTCAGTATTCCGCATTCCCGCAGGTGGGAACCGGTCGGTGGTTGCATCCCGGTGTGGTAGCGAGTAGGCGAAGACGTGGGTCCTATCACACCGTCGACGGCCCGCTACGATGTCCGGTCGATCGCAGATGGCAGAAACGGGGCGCTGAGGTTAATTGCGCGAAACGCATGTGAATTCCGGTCACACACGCTATGTGATTGCCGGAAGTACTTTTACTTGATGGAAACATGGCGACGGCGATGAAATGCTCAATATTAGCCGGAAGTACCTGACGGACGGTTTCTCGCTGCGCGGCCACCCGCGGCGCTCGGGTTAGAGTTCGGCGTGCTCGTGCCTGCTTCCCCTATATATATCGAGTCCGCCATGCTTGCCGACGCGGCTTTCGGTGCCTGCCCCGGCCGTGCCGCTAACGAGTTGCCAACCGCCGTGAACCCGCTCGATTTCTGGCATCGGGCGGTGATCTTCGGTGGTCAGGGCCGCTACGCCGCGGCACGTGAAGAGTTGCGGGTATTGCGCGCACACACCACCGATCCGGTGTTGCTGTCGCTGGCCGCGAGTACCGAGGGCTCGTTTCTGCGTCAGCTCGGCTGGCATGCCCGTGCCGCCGGATACGACGGTCGCGCGGCCGCGTTGATCCTGCCGACGGGGGATGCGGTCGGTCCCGGACGCGTGGACGCGATCTGTGACGCGCTGACCGGTCTCGCGGCCGACGCGCTCGGCACCGGCCGTCTGGCGCTCGCTTCGCGCCTGCTCCGGCGCTGTCATGACGCGATGACCCAGACGCGGTCGTCGCACGGCTGGCGAACGCTGATCCGGTGGCATTGGGTCTGCGCGGAGACCGCACTCGCCGCCGGCGCCGCCGACACCGCCGCGCCCCATGCCGCGACGGCCCTCGCGCTGGCCGAGGACGGACCGTCCGTCCGGCATCGGGTCAAGTCCCGGCTCCTGGTCGCAGCGACCGCCGCGGCAGCCGGTGATGTCGAGCATGCGCGAACGCTCGCCGATGAGGTCGCCGAGCAGTGCCGCGAGCACGGATTGCTCCCATTGCGTTGGGCCAGTTCGATGTTGCGCTCCGGGGTGTCCACGGGGGCGCGCGCGAGCGCGGCCGCGGCCGATGCACAGGGGTGCGCGCAGGCAATCCGCCGTCGTGGCGGGCACTTTCGTCCCATGAGTGATTCGCGAGTCTGATCAAGACACCACCGTGTTGCCCGGATCCACGGGTTGTATCGCTATTGTTAGACCCGTTCCGCCCCTTCGGCGGAAGCACTGGTCATCACTGCCGGTGCCACTTGTAACGCCAGGAAATTCTCTGACGATGACGAACACGGGCGAAGAGTTGGACCTCGCCGTCGCTGCCGCTGCGCAGGGCGACAGATCCGCTTTAGCTCAGGTACTCGAATTGGTCCGCCCGTTGGTGGTGCGCTATTGCCGCGCGCGGATCGGCGCCGCGGAGCGTGGACAGCTCTCTGCGGACGACGTCGCGCAGGAGGTATGTCTGGCCGTGATGACAGCTCTGCCCCGGTATCAGGACCAGGGCAGGCCCTTCATGGCCTTCGTATACGGAATCGCTTCGCACAAGGTTGCCGACGCTCATCGCAACGCCGCCCGTAACAAGGCGGAGGCAATGGCCGAAGTACCAGATGTCATATCCACCGACCAGGGGCCGGAACAGCGAGCTCTCGAGTCCGAAACGAGCAGGCAGATGAACAGTCTGCTCGCGACGCTTCCGGAGAAGCATCGAGAGATTCTGATCCTGCGTTTGGTCATGGGTTTGTCAGCAGAAGAAACCGCAGTCGCCGTGGGCAGTACGGCGGGTGCGATACGCGTCGCCCAACACCGGGCGCTCGCGAAACTGAAGTCACAAGTGGCGAGGGCAGGTGAAATGTATGGCTAGGGATGGCGAGCGCGGTCGGGGCGACTGGAAGGCGCGACGTGGATCGCGAAACAGCGGTCCCTACGCCGGGAGTGGTGACACCGGTCCGGTGGACATCGCGGCGGTGCGCAGAGACGATGCGCTGATTGATGCCATTGCTAGCAACGGCCCGGTACAGACCGGCAGCGCGGAGGAGTTTCAGCTCGCGTCGCTGCTGGCGGACTGGCGAGCGGAGCTGATTTCTCCGCCGTTGCCCGCTGGACCGAATCTCGATGAGATCGTTGCCGCGGTCAATCAGGAGATCGGTGCCCGGCAGGTCCGGATCGGTGCGCAGTCCGGTGGGCGACTACGGCTTATCCGTCCGATTCTCGGGACGGCTGCCGCGCTGGCACTGGTCATCGGTGGTCTTTCGGCGTTCTCCTATGGCGCCGCTCCTGGTGATCCGCTCTGGCGGGTCAAGGAAGTCGTGTTCAGTGAACAGGCGCAGTCGACCGTGGTGCAGCGCGCCGACAGCGATCTGGCCAATGCGAAAACGATGCTCGCTCAGGACAATCCGGAGCAGGCAAGGGCAAAGCTGGAGGGCGCCAAGGCGAATGCCGAGCTGATCGACGATCCGGTCAAGCGGGACAAGCGAATCAACGAATTCAACGCCTTGCTCGCGGAGTTGAACAAGATCGCTCCGGAGATCGGGAAGTCGCTCGCGGCGAGCACGACATCGACGACGGCACCCAACCCGACGGCAACCGACGGCACCAACTCGCCGACCACCAGGCCTTCCGGCGATGCTGGTTCTACCTCCTCGGTGGTGCCGCCGGTCGATTCGAAGGTGCCGACGACGGAGCCGAACACACCGGGCAAGTCGACACCGCCGACAACCGCGCCGCCGGTCAGCACTCCTGCTCCCGAACAGCCCACCCAGCCCAGTCATCCGACTCAGGCTCCGCCGACCACCGTGGCCACCCAGCCCACGGGGGTCGTGCCGAGCGTGGATTCCGGCCCGCCCGCGCAATCCCCGACTCATCAGCAGCCGCCGACCTTCGTGGTTCCCACCGGTTTGCCGTCTTTGCCGGGGCTGCCCGGATCGGGGCCGGCCACTTAATCGGAGTCGATACTCCAACAGCGCTTTGGCTCGTGAGAAGCGCTCGATCCAGCAGAAGCGCTGTGGCGGATGCATATCCGCCACATCCGCGCGCGCGTGGGTGCGCGGATGTTCGAATTGTTGTGCATGAACCGATCGCCGACCGGCGGTCGGCTTTTTGTCTGTCAGCTATTTCACATCGCGCCCGCGCGTCAGCGCGCTGTGTGTGGGGCGCGCGATGTCAGCTGTCGAACCCGTCGAACCCGTCGCCGTGGAAGGCCTCGTTCATCGAGGCGTCCGCGTATCCCCGGCAGTAATCCCAGGTGACATACGCTTCCGGCATCGGGTCGTAGGCGGGCTCGTGCGGGCGCACCGTGCCGTCGACCAGCAGCTGAAGCAGGTTGGCGCGCAGCATATCCCAGTCGTGGTAGTGATCTTGTCTGCAGTCTTCGCAGCTGACCACGAGTCCTCGGATGCCACGGTGCGCTAGTAGTGCCTCATACACCGCAAGGTCGGCGAGATCCTCCTCGACCGCAAGGCGCTCGTGGGGATCCAGCGGTTCGCCGGGCTCGATGGCATCGAGCGCGGCGGACGGGTCGGAGGGGTCTCCGGCGAACGGATCCGGCGGCAAGCCAGGTGGTAGATGGTCACGCACACCCCCACGGTACGCAGAACAGGGTGCTCTTCGCCAGCTATGTGGCGCGCCAGTTTCGGTGGTGGGCTCAGTTCCGTGAGTGAGCGCAGCGAGTGAACCATAGGCACAGGCGCTCACGCGCACGACGGAGCCGAGCGTCAGCGAGGCGCAGTCGTGAGCGAGCGCCAGCGAGTGAACCATGGATACAGCGCGCCTCGCGCGCGGCGGGGCCGAGCGTTAGCGAGGCGCCGTCGGGCGCGTGTTTGCGGGACAGATACCATGGGTCACAGGCCCCGGCCAGTATCCGACAGCGCTGGCGGAGCCGCCACCGTCCATCCCATCAGCTTCCACGACGCCGGCCAACCCGGCGTTCGTTGCTTTCGACGTCCAGGAGGGGTCGATCCGAATGAGTAATCCCGTATCGGGCGAACGAATCGCGGTCCGCCCTCCTACGGGTGGTGACGATCCGAACAAGATCGCCATGCTCGGCCTCACGTTCGACGATGTGCTGTTGCTACCGGCCGCTTCGGATCTCATCCCGAGCTCGGTGGAAACCTCCAGCCAGCTGACCCGTGAGATCCGGTTGCGCACCCCGCTCTGCAGCTCCGCCATGGACACCGTGACCGAGGCGCGGATGGCCATCTCCATGGCGCGCGCGGGTGGCATGGGCGTGTTGCACCGCAATCTGGCCGTCGCCGATCAGGCCGCGCAGGTCGAGACCGTCAAGCGGTCCGAGGCGGGCATGGTCACCGACCCGGTGACCTGTCGCCCCACCGACACCCTCGCCGAGGTCGACGCGATGTGCGCCCGCTTCCGCATTTCCGGACTGCCGGTGGTGGATGAGACCGGCGCGCTTGTGGGCATTATCACCAACCGCGACATGCGCTTCGAGGTCGATCAGAACCGGCGGGTCGCCGATGTGATGACCAAAGCGCCGTTGATCACCGCGCAGGAGGGCGTCACCGCCGAGGCCGCGCTCGGTCTGCTGCGCCGCCACAAGATCGAGAAGTTGCCCATCGTCGACGGTAACGGCCGCCTGCGGGGACTCATCACCGTCAAGGACTTCGTCAAGACCGATCAATACCCGAATGCCACCAAGGACCGTGACGGCCGCCTGCTCGTCGGCGCCGCGATCGGTGTCGGCGAGGACTCCTGGTCGCGCGCTATGACTTTGGCCGACGCCGGGGTCGACGTGCTCATCGTCGATACCGCGCACGGCCATCAGGCCGGTGTCTTGCAGATGGTGACCAAGGTCAAGGCCGAGGTCGGCGATCGCATCCAGATCGTCGGTGGCAATGTGGCCACCAGGGCCGGTGCGGCCGCGCTGGTCGAGGCGGGCGCGGATGCGGTGAAGGTCGGTGTCGGTCCCGGCTCCATCTGCACCACCCGCGTGGTCGCCGGTGTCGGCGCGCCGCAGATCACCGCGATCCTCGAGGCCGTCGCCGCGTGCAAGCCGTACGGCGTTCCGGTGATCGCCGACGGCGGCATCCAGTTCTCCGGTGATATCGCCAAGGCCATCGCGGCGGGCGCGTCCACCGTGATGCTCGGCTCGCTGCTGGCCGGTACCGCCGAGTCCCCGGGTGAGCTGATCCTGGTGGGCGGCAAGCAGTTCAAGAGCTACCGCGGCATGGGTTCGCTGGGCGCCATGCAGGGGCGCGGCCAGGCCAAGTCGTACTCCAAGGACCGCTACTTCCAGGACGACGTGCTCGCCGAGGACAAGCTGGTGCCCGAGGGCATCGAGGGGCGGGTGCCGTTCCGCGGACCGGTCAACCAGGTCATCCATCAGCTCGTCGGCGGACTGCGGGCGGCCATGGGCTACACCGGGTCGCAGTCCATCGCGGATCTGCAGGAGGCGCAGTTCGTGCAGATCACCGCGGCGGGCCTCAAGGAGAGCCACCCGCACGACATCACGATGACCGTCGAGGCGCCCAACTACACTGGTCGCGGCTAGCCCGGTTGACGTTTGTGTACTGGACCGTCCGGTCCGTGCATGATTGGGCTTGGTAGCGTCTCCACGCGCTTCGGCAGCTGAGGCTGTGCGAAGCGAGGGGCGCTCCGAGGTCCGAGCTTCGGCCTGTCGCCTCATGCGACCACAACGGAGCGAGTCTTACGAGCGACGTTCGCGGCCCGTCTCGCGTCCGAGTCGTCGAAGCGCATGCGCCCGCAGGCGCGAGTCTCGACGGCTCGGACGCGAGACACCAGGGGGCCGCGAACACGCCGCGCCGCAGGCGCGGCCAAAATTAAGGAGCAAGCGTGCGCGACATGGTCGAGATCGGTATGGGTCGGACCGCCCGGCGTACCTATGAACTGGACGATGTCGATATCGTCCCGTCGCGGCGGACTCGTTCGTCGAAGCAGGTATCGCTGGCGTGGCAGTTGGACGCATACCGATTCGAGATCCCGTTCCTGGCGCACCCGACCGATGCGCTGGTCTCGCCGGAGTTCGCCATCCAACTCGGCAGGCTCGGCGGACTCGGCGTCATCAACGGTGAGGGGCTGTGGGCCCGGCACGCCGATGTCGCCGCCAAGATCGACCAGCTGCTCGAGCTCGTCGCCAAGGGCGGCTACGAGCGTGCCGTCGGGCTGCTGCAGGAACTGCATGCCGCGCCGATGCAGCCGGATCTGCTGGCCGCCGCGGTCGCGCAGGTGCGGGCCGCCGGTGTGACGGTGGCGGTGCGGGTGAGCCCGCAGAACGCCCGCGCGCTGACCCCGGCGCTGCTGCAGGCCGGTATCGACCTACTCGTGGTGCACGGCACCATCATCTCCGCCGAACACGTCGGCGACGGTGAACCGTTGAACCTCAAGACCTTCATCGCCGAACTGGATGTGCCGGTGGTGGCCGGTGGCGTGAGCGATCACAAGACCGCGCTGCACCTGATGCGTACCGGCGCCGCGGGCGTCATCGTCGGTTACGGCTCCTACCCCGGCGCGACGACCACCGGTGAGGTGCTCGGCATCGGGGTGCCGATGGCCACCGCCATCGCCGATGCCGCCGCCGCGCGTCGCGACTACCTGGACGAGACCGGCGGCCGCTATGTGCACGTGATCGCCGACGGCGATATCGCCACCTCGGGCCAGCTGGCCAAGGCCATCGCCTGTGGCGCCGATGCCGCCATGCTCGGGGTCCCGCTTGCGCTGGCCGCCGAGGCGCCTGGTCGCGGCTGGTACTGGCCGTCCTCGGCCGCGCATCCGTCGGTGCCGCGCGGTTCGCTGCTGCACGTGGAGGATCCGTGGGATCTGGGCGGCGAGCTGTCCGGTGATACCGGCGAGACGGTGCGTCCGAGCCTGGAGCGTGTCCTGTACGGACCCTCCGACGACCCGTTCGGCTCGCTGAATCTCGTTGGCGGCCTGCGTCGCTCGATGGCCAAGGCGGGCTACTCCGACCTCAAGGAATTCCAGCGGGTCGGCCTCAGCGTGCGCGCGTGAGGTAGCCGCGCTCAGCGGACGTGCGTCGGCACTGACCGCTCGCGGAGGAACTGCTGGATGGCGTGATTCACCGGGTCGGGGTGGGTCATGGTGACCGCCAGGCGCGCACCCGCGATCTCGACGAAGGTCGATGCGGTGAGGTCGGCGGCCAGCTGCTGGGCGCGCTCGCGGGCGATGCCGCTGTCGGTGGCGTGAATCACCAAGGCGGGGCAGGTGATTTCGGATAAGCGATCCGATACCGAATCCCGGCCGAGTAGACAGCCCGCGGCGACCTCGATGCCCTCGCGGTCGCGGACCAGCCAGCGTTTGGTCCAGATCGCCCGGTACCACTCGTCATCGCCGATCAGCCAATACGCGAGCTGTTCGACGGCCTCCTGCCGGGAGCCGTCGTCGTACCACTCGTCCAGGAATTTCTGGGTCGCGGTGGATTGCTCGGGCGTCGGGCCGTGCGCCTCGGTGCTGATCAGGATCAGCGCGGAAACCCGTTCGGGTGCGATGAGCGCGGTGCGCAGCGCGGTGAATCCCCCTTGCGCGGTGCCGCCGAACACGGCGCGTTCGGCGCCGAGATGGTCGAGCACGGTGAGGGCGTCGCGCGCGGCGGTCCAGTAGGTGAACGGTAGCCCCTGGTCCCTGGTGCGGCCGTGTCCGCGCGCATCCCAGGACACGATCCGGAATTCCGGTGCGAGCGCGGCCATCTGGGATGCGAACATCGTCCGGTCCATGAAGAATTCGTGCGCTAGTAAGACCACCGGACCGTCGCCGCCACTGTCCTCGTAGTGGATGTCGGCGTCTATCGCGCGAGCGAAGGGCACGGCATGAGGATAACCAGCAGTGCGGGGCCGCGCGGGAAGATTTCCGCCGCTGACATCAAAGCCACGCTGGCGCTCGGCTCCGATGCCGGCGATGCTGCTGTGCCGATGGTTCGGTCGCTGCGCTCCCTCACTAAACTGTTCGAGTGGCAGAAACTCAGAGACCGGTCCTCGTCGTCGACTTCGGCGCACAGTACGCCCAGCTGATCGCCCGGCGGGTCCGTGAATCGAGTGTTTATTCGGAGGTGATTCCGCATACCGCCACGGTGGACGAGATCGCCGAGAAGCAGCCGCTTGCGGTGATTCTGTCCGGCGGACCGTCCAGCGTGTACGCCGAGGGCGCACCGCAGCTGGACGCGCGGCTGTTCGATCTCGACATTCCGGTCTTCGGCATCTGCTACGGCTTTCAGGCCATGGCGCAAGCGCTCGGCGGCACCGTCGCCCATACCGGCACCCGCGAATACGGCCGCACCGACCTCGATATCGACGGCGGTCTGCTGCACGGCGGTCTGCCCACCAAACAGCCGGTGTGGATGAGCCACGGCGATGCGGTCACCGATGCGCCCGAGGGCTTCGAGGTCACCGGCACCAGCGCGGGCGCTCCGGTCGCCGCATTCGAGAACCGGGCTCGCAGGCTGGCCGGTGTGCAGTATCACCCGGAGGTGCTGCACTCGCCGCACGGTCAGCAGGTGCTCAGCCGCTTCCTGCACGAACTCGCCGGCATCCCCGCCACCTGGACCCCGGCCAATATCGCCGAATCGTTGATCACTTCGGTGCGCGAGCAGATCGGCGACGGTCATGCGATCTGCGGGCTGTCCGGCGGTGTGGACAGCGCGGTCGCCGCAGCGCTGGTGCAGCGCGCCATCGGCGACCGCCTGACCTGTGTGTTCGTCGACCACGGCCTGTTGCGGGCGGGGGAGCGCGAGCAGGTGCAGCAGGACTTCGTCGCCGCGACCGGCGCCAAGCTGGTTACCGTCGACGCGGTGGACAAGTTCCTCGGTGAGCTGAAGGGCGTCACCGATCCGGAGGAGAAGCGCAAGATCATCGGCCGGGAGTTCATCCGGTCGTTCGAGGACGCGGTCTCCGAGGTCGTCGTGGAACAGACCGGTGGCGCCGAGCCGGAGGTCGAGTTCCTGGTGCAGGGCACGCTCTACCCGGACGTCGTCGAATCCGGTGGCGGCAGCGGCACCGCGAATATCAAGAGCCACCACAATGTCGGCGGTCTGCCCGACGATCTGGAGTTCGACCTCGTCGAGCCGTTGCGGTTGCTGTTCAAGGACGAGGTGCGCGCGGTCGGCCGCGAACTCGGGCTGCCCGAGGAAATCGTTGCCCGCCAGCCGTTCCCGGGGCCCGGCCTGGCCATCCGCATTGTCGGCGAGGTCACCGCGGACCGCCTGGAGACGCTGCGGCAGGCCGATGCCATCGTACGCGAGGAGTTGACCGCCGCCGGACTCGATCGCCAGATCTGGCAGTGCCCGGTGGTGCTGCTCGCGGATGTGCGCAGCGTCGGTGTGCAGGGCGACGGCCGCACCTACGGCCATCCGATCGTGCTCCGCCCGGTCTCCAGTGAGGACGCGATGACCGCCGACTGGACCCGGCTGCCCTATGACGTACTCGAGCGCATTTCCACCCGCATCACCAATGAGGTGGCCGAGGTCAACCGGGTTGTCCTCGATGTGACGAGCAAGCCGCCGGGCACCATCGAATGGGAGTGACCCCGCAATCGGGCCTGATTTGCCGGATTTCGGGAGTACCGTCAGCCGGATAGACCAGTTCCCCAGGGGGTCCGGATGGCAGCGAAGAAGCCGCTCTGCACCTTCCACGCGGTTGTCGAGGCACCGTGTGGGGTGGTGGCTGCGCTGCTCACCACAGTGAGCGCGGGCCCGGTCGGTCCGGACAACGCCTTCTTCCTCGTCGACGGGCCCGACCCCGGGATCGAGTTGCGCGGCGGCCCGAATGAATTCCGGGCCGCGATCGCCGGGGATCTCAATGGGATTCGGGTCGAGGTGGATCGGGCGCAGGCGATGTTCGCGGTCGAGGGGCAGCGGTGGTTTCGCGCAGAATGCCGAGTGCTGCCGCATCCGAAGGGCGCTCGGGTGATCCAGCAGATGTTCAACGTCGCGACCAGTGGGCGGTGGATGGTGCCGATGATCGCGCGGGGTGTCGAGGGCAAGCAGCGGGTGAGTATGCAGCGGCTACTCGACCGGATCAGTGAGCATTTGGGCTGCCCGGCCTATTTGGACTAGTCGTGGGCGGCGGTGTGCGGCCGAGGATGAGTTGCCCGAGCAATAAGCCGCCGCCGAGGTAGCTCCGGCTCGGTGTCAGCGGCATGAAGCGGCCGATCGGGATTCCCGTATGGTCGGTCGGTTCGTCGTGGGTGTCGAACTGTTCCATGGGCATTGGCGTTGTGCTCCTCCGGAAAGCGAATGGCCCGTCCGTGGGACGGGCCATTCGGGGTGATCAGCGGGGTCTGCGCGGGGATATGACCAGGAAGATGCCGACCACGATGGCGGCGATCACGACGACCCAGCCGAGCGAGGCCACACCGGTGGCGGTCATGGTGGCCGGGCCGATGAAGGCCCAGATGCTCACGCCGAGGGCGAGCAGTCCGACGATCAGCAGGGAGACGGACGGTCCCCGCTTGGTGACGTTGTCATCGGTGGGGTCAGCCACGGTGCACCTCCGCATTGCCGGTCCGGACATGGACTTTCAGGTCGAGCACCGGCGCGCCGTCGGCATGCGGGCCGGTAATACCGGTGGGGCAGTTGACATCTCCCAGATTGACGGTGCAATCGGTGCGCACCGTCATGCCCTCGGGCAGCAGGATCCTGGCATCGCCGAGCCGAACCGCGATCTCGACGGTCCGGTTTTCGGTCAGGTTCAGCGACCGCAGATCCAATGTGCCTGTCCCCACCGTCAACTCGTACTTCGGGGCCAGGTCGGCCATCGAGGTCGGCGCCCAGGTGCGATCACCGACGGTGGCGCTGTCGAATTCGATGGGGCCGAGCAGCGAGGCCAGCACCACGAATCCGGCGAGCGGTGCGGTCAACACCAGCAGGCCGAAGCCGCGACGGAGGAATGCGCCGATCACCAGACCCAACCCGATCACCGCCAGCGCCACCGCGCCGATGCGTCCCGGTGTCATCCACTCGACGCCGGAGGCGGCCAGCGCACCCGCACCCGCGGCGGCCAGGATGGCCAGGCCGAGCACTACCGGGGTGAGCCGGGAGCGGGGGCGCTTCGGCGGGGGCGCGATGATGGTGCGGGTCGGGGCGGGTTCGGGGAGATCCCAGGCGAGTGGGGCTACGCCGAGGGGGTCCCAGGAGGGTGGGGTCAGGCCGGTGGGGGTCGCGGCCGTTGTGCGGGATGGGGGGGTGCTTGTGCGCGAAGCGGATTCGGTTCGCGATGAGCTGCCGCCGTTTTCCGAAGCGCCGTCGATGTTGCTCGTGCCGGGTGTTATGGCATGTGTGGTGTCGCCACCTGTTGCGCCGGACGCCGTGCTCGCGCCGGACGGGCCGCCGATCGTGTCCGGCGATTCGGGAGCGGCAATTCTCGGCGTTGCATTGTCGGGCGTTGTGGTCTCGGTGGGTGGTGCCGTGGTTCCCGCCTCGCCCTTGTCGAGCAGGACGGTGTCGGCATCTTCTTTACCCAGCAGGACGGTGTCGGGATCGGCCGGCGTAGCGGCCGCATCGATCGGCATGCCGGCCTTTTCGATCAGTTCGGTTTCAGCGTCGCCATTTTCGGCATCCGGTGAGCGAACTGGGTCCTGCGCAGGGGTATTCGGCGCCGCCTGGGCCGGAGCGTCCGGAACATATGCGTCCGGCAGCTTCGTGTACGGGGTGTACATGCTGCTCTCCGGCCCGTAGAAGTCGCCGGGCATCGTGCGCGGAGGGAATACGGCCCCGGGGTAGCCGGTCGCGGTGAGACCGCCGTCCAAGCCACCGAGCGAACTCGTGCCGGGCGGCGGCTGCGGATTTCGCATATGCAGCATCCACCAACCGGCCAGCAGCAGCGACATGCTGATCATGCCCGAGCCGGCCAGTCCGACGCCGACCGGTCCGATGGTGCTGACCGCGATGGCGAGTGCCACGATCAAAACGATGGTCTTGGTCTGTGACTGCGAGCTGTGCCCCTTGCCGAACAGCGACTCGGCCGCCGAGTATTGATCACCCGCCTCGTTGAACAGCAGCCAGGCGAGCAGGTAGAGCACAATGCCCGCCCCGCCGAAGATTGTCGACACCACGAGCGCGACCCGCACGAGCACCGGATCGATCCCGTAGCGCTGCCCGAACCCGGCCGCGACGCCCGCGATCGGACCTTGCCGCGGCAACCGGACGGGCCGCGACTGCCACATCTGGTGAATCTGATCGCCGAAGCTCGTTTTCGTCATGGTTTCCATGGTCGTGCTGACCAGCACTTCGGCGCATCGGGGGGAACCCTGAGAAAATCTCTGATCTCTTTGGACCAAGCGGTCTCTTGTTTAGTCGCAGGGCGGACGGTAGGAGAGTTGGGGCAGGTAGCGCTGCCAGAATTCGGGAGTCATGAGGGTGGCGGTGGCATGACAGATGCGTTCGATCGCGTGCTGCTCGTCCAGATCCCACAGTCGACGCTCGCCACCGCTGCTCGAGGCGGACAGATAGTCGCCTTGTGGATGGAACTGGATGAACCAGACGTTGGGGCCGGGCGGTGCGATGGAACTGGACATGAGGCGGGGATGACGGCGATCGGTGAAGTCCCACAACCGCACCAATCCGTCGTTTCCGCTGGTGGCCATGGTTTTGCCGTCGGGACTGAACGAGGTCGAGATGATCGCCAGATTATGTGCGGTGACCCGGTCACCGATCGGTTCGGGCGATGCCGGGTTACTGATGTCCCAGACCTGGAAGGTTTCGTTCGCCACGGTGACGGCGGTGCGGCCGTCGGGGTGCATGATCACGTCGAGCATCAGCGGCGAGTGCTCCGGCGGGGATGTACCCATCCGGACAGGGCGGTCCGGGTTCGAGATATCCCACAGAGTCAGCCTGGTTCGCAGGGCCATCGCCGGCGAACTCGGTTCGGACAGGGTCGACTCGATGATCGCGATGGTGGGCCCGGTCGGATTGAATCCGATGGCTTGGACCTGGGCGGGAGCCACGGATGTCGGTGTTCCGAGTGGCACCGGGCGGGAGCGGTCCGCAATGTTCGCGAGTTGGAAGGTATCGACCTTGGGATCCAGAGTCTGCGCCGCCAGCGTCCAGTCGCGGTTGAAGCTCAGGCGCGACCACTGCGACGATGCGGCCTGCCAGTCGCCCGATATCCGAAGGCGCTTCGGGTCGGAC
Organism: Nocardia sp. CA-120079; assembly: GCF_050955745.1. Classification (NCBI taxonomy): domain Bacteria; kingdom Bacillati; phylum Actinomycetota; class Actinomycetes; order Mycobacteriales; family Nocardiaceae; genus Nocardia; species Nocardia sp. CA-120079. The sequence continues at coordinate 8,548,227 of NZ_CP192088.1, read as the reverse complement.
AGGTCGACAAGGAACATCGGCCCCGTCGGACCGTCCCGCGCTATCAGGGACTTTCCATCAGGGCTCAGGGCCCGGATCGATGATCCAGGTTTCGCCCGGAATTCCCCGATCCGGACTGGTTCCCGGGGGTTACCGGTATCCCATATGACGAATGTGCCGTCGCTGGAATCGCTCACCATCCGGGTGCCGGTGGCATCGAATATCGGGCTCCTGCCCCAATCGGTGTGTCCGTTGAGAACCGCAGGCGCCAGGGACCACAGCCGCACGACTCCCTCGGTGCCACCGACGGCCAAAATCTTTCCATCCGGTCTGAATGCCAGCCCCGTCGGTTCACCGGTACATCGGGTGGGAATTCTCGCGTCGTTGAGGCAGCGGGACGGAATCGCCGACAGCTGCGTGCCCAGCGGGGTCGGCTGCGCGGGATCGGCGATATTCCACAGTTTCGCTCCGGTGGCACCACCGGTCGCCAGTGTGTGGCCGTCCGGGCTGAAGGCGAGCAGGGGCACGGGCTGCTGAACCACGTTATCCACCAGCGGATTTCCGAGCGGGCGCGGGTGGGCGGGGTCATCGGCGGCCCACAGCTGGGTCACGCTGACGTAGGTGTGCCGTACGGTCAGGCGTGGACCGGCCAGAGCGAAGACGGTGTTGTCAGGGCTGAACCGGATTGCTTCGACATCGTGGGTCACCTCGAATGGTGTTCCAGCGCGGGTGATTTCCCCCGCGGCCGGGACGGACCACAATTCGACCGTAGCGATACTGCGGTCCCAGTCGCTGGTCGCGACCGCCAGTAGCCGCCCAGTGCCGCTGAACGCGAATGCGGACAGGTCCCGATCTCGCGGCGTGGGGATGAACCGACCCGGTATCGGTTCGGCCGGGTTGCCGACATCCCACAGGGTGATGCCTTTGTCGCGCATGGACCCGATTGCCAGCGTCCGTCCGTTCGGACTGAAGGACATCAGATAACCCGTGTCGCTGGTGGTCGTCGGCGGTGATCCGAAAAGCCGGGGATGCGCCGGATCACGGACATCCCACAGCTGCGGTCGTGCCGAAGTGCCGGTGGTCGCGAGCATCGTGCCATCCGGGTTGAATGCCATGGACGTTGCCCCGGAAGGGGATTCGCGTAAAGGCTCGCCCAGCGGGTGGGGATGTCGCGGATCGGCGACGTCCCAGAGGCGGATGGTGTTGTCGTTGCTCGCGGAAGCCAGCACCCGGCCATCGGGTCGGTACGCGATGGTCCTGATCCCCTCGTCGTGTGCGACAAATGGTGTTGCGAGGGTGAGGTTCTGGGTCGCGAGCAACCGTGCCCGCACCTCGGGATCGCCCGGCCTGAGTTGTCCGGCGACGAGATATAGCTGCGCGGACAGCGATGGATCGATTTGTTGTAGTCGATCCGCCTCTGCCAGTACGGATCCGAAGTTCTTGTCGTTGCGCTGCTGTTTGGTGAGCTCGACCTGCGCGTAGGCGACCGTGCCGAGTACGAGCAGGCCGACGCCGAGCATGGCGAGGACTACGCGGGTCACCGACGACCGTCGGCGGGTGTGCGTTCGCGCTGCTCGGGAATGCTCGAGGAAAGTGCGGATCTGGCCGCCGACCATGGGTGGATCGACATGACCGAGCGCGGTCTCGAGCCGGGTGCCCCGATAGAGCAGTGAGGGATCCTGTCCGGTCGAATCCCATTCCGCGGCATCGGCTTCCAACCGCTGCCGGACCAGGTAGCCGACGCGGTCCTCGTCGATCCAGGTGTGCAGTCGCGGCCAGGCGTCCAGCACGATCTCGTGGGTCAGGTACACCGAGTCGGAGTCGAGGGTGATCAGGCGGGTGCGGGCAAGCAGTTCCAGTGCGGCCGTGGCCGATACCGGGTCGGTGGTGCGTTGCAGCAGGTTCGGACGGACGGCGATGCGCCGGGTATCGCGCGAGTCATTGGCGACGGTAACGAGTCCGAGCAGCACATCCTTCGCGGAGCACTGCTGGGTATCGGATAGTTCGCTCCATGCCTGTTCGGCGGTGGCGGCGATGGAGCCGAGGACACCGCCGGCCCTGCGATATCCGGCGACGGTGAGTTTGCGGCCTTCGCGGTGCTGCCAGGTGGCGGCCATGACGTGCGACAGCAGCGGGAGTGCGCCGGGATCGTAGCTCTGCCGGTTCTCGTGATCGCCGAGTCCGCAGAGTTCGGTGATCACCAGTTCTGCCAGGCCGGACTCCAGTTCGAGCCCAGCGTGGTTGGCCGGCCCGATGAGTGCCCGGTCCAGTTCGTCCAGCCGCATGGGGCCGAGTAGATAGCTCCGGTGTTCGAGAGCGTGCTGCAGGATCGGGTAGTCGAGGCACTGGGCGTAGAAATCGGCGCGCAGGGCGATGACGACGGTGAGGGCATCCTCGGCCCGAGTCGCGCAGCGGTCCAAGACATTCAGGAAGGCTTCGCGCTCGCGTTCATCCGGGCAGGCGGTGAACAGCTCCTCGAACTGGTCCACGATGAGCAGTCGGCGTTGTTCGGCGCTCCACTGGTCGAGTGCCGTGCACACCTCGTCGGCGGATGGCTCGGCTGTCGGGTTGTCCGCGTGAAAAGCCTTGGCCAGCGCGCGCAGCGGCCTCACCCCGGGGGTCATCGTGGCGGTCGACCAGTTGTCGGTAACGGCGGGTATGAGTCCCGCCGCCAACAGCGAGGACTTGCCCGCACCCGATGCGCCGATCAGCACGACGACGCCATCCGCGTCGGCGGCGGAGCCCTGGACCAAATCGACGAGTTCGGCAGTGGATCGGGTTCTGCCGAAGAAGAGGTCCCGGTGCTGCTTGCGATACGAGGTGAGTCCTAGGTAGGGACAGCCCGCGTCGTCCTCGTCATTCGGAGTCCAGGTGATGGCGGCCTGCCAGAGCCGTTGCCACTCACGCACTTCCAGCAACTGCCGACTGGTCCGCGACTCGGCCTTCTTGGCCAGGTCGATCAGGGTGAGCACCACCGGAAGCAGCGATTCGAAGCGAGCCGGAACATTGCGGCCCGCCTTCCAATCGCTGATCCGCTGCACCGAAGCACTCGCGGTAGCCCGCGTACCCTGCGCGGCCCGCATCCTCGCTTCGGCCGCCGTGGCCACCCGTCGCAGCGTCGGATTGCCCGCGGCCGCATAGAGATCGGCGAATCGTTGCGCGAAAACCGCACGCGGTGATCGGATTTCCCCCCGGGCCTCGGCGGTGGTGTCCCCTGCTACCACGTGCGCCCGATCTTTTTGGGCGACACAGACATAGGGACAATCTAGCCGGTTCGAGGTGAGGTACGAGGCGGGCGGCGGTGCGATCGTCGATCGCACCGCCGCCCTCGAGTTGCCGGATTACAGGAAGATCCGGTCTCCTGTCACCGCGTCGGCGGCGGTGACCTCGGGTGTGTCGGCCGTGAGGGTCACATAGGACTGGATGGTGAGCGGGCCGCCGCAGTTCTTGACCACCAGGTGGTAGTCGTGGCTGACCAGATAGCCGGTGCCGCCCAGAGCCAGGTTCTTGGTGCCTACTTCGATCGGTTTGATCTCGCCGGGGCTGATCGACATGTCGAGGCTGACTCCGGCGTAGATCTTCGGGCCGATGCTGGCATCGAAGTTCGGCGAGGTCGAGTCGCCGCTGCCGCTGACACCGATGCTGAACCCGGCGTCGAAGCCGATCCCGGCCTGGATATCGACGGTGAGATCGAGATCGACCGCACAGGCGACCAGATAGCCCGCCTTCATGGTGCCCGTCGCATTCGCGGGGATGGTGCCGTAGAAGGTGTTGTCCAGGAACACCTCTCGGTTGGTCGGCATTCCGTTGAGCGGGGGGACCGGGCGGAACTGTTCGTCCATATGGCCCACGGTGAGCTCGAATCCCCCCGGACCCGAGTAGTTCTTCTCGTGCGGCGCCATCCCCTGGGCGGCGGCGAATGGCGTGCCCGCCAATGCGATTCCGACCGCGGTGGCGGCGGTGAGTAGTACCGACTTGATGTTCATGATTCCTCCCCGAACCTGTGCTCGGCCCCCTGCGGCACGAGTCCCCTGTGTTCAGTGGGACGTTTCCGACCCGGAAGAAACGTATGGCGCGAGACGGTGCGCTGCCGAGGCGATCGATCGGCGGCAGGTATGGAAAGTGCTGGTAGATACGGTGGCGACCAGTTATCCGGTCCGGCGGAATGCGAATCGGCTCGGTCTGGGCCCCTTGTCCGATCCGTGCCTCGCGTTACGGCTGAGCGGCGGATAAGAACGACAGGTCAGCGCGGGTTTCTTATCCGGACCGGACGCTCGGGCAGCCGTTATGGCCGATGCTCCGGTTGCGGGCGCACGGTGCGGGCCTCCATCTGGCTGCGTTCGGACGCCGATCCGGATGATCGAACTCGCGACGATGTCGTCGACGCTGCGCTGCGGCTGTTCATTCGAGCCTGATCGCCACTGCTCGCGAAGCGACGAAGATCAGGGTGATTCCTGATGGTCGGTGTCGGTGGGTCGTGCCAGTATCGAAGGCATGTACCCGTCCGTGCCCGCGTTCGATGCTGCTCGGGGGGCCGATCCCCGGGGTTTCGGCGCCGCGCCCGGGTTCGCGCCAGGCCCCGGCCGCTTCGGCGCCGCGCCGGCCCTGCCGCCGACACCGCCGTATCCGCGGATGGTGCGGCGTTCGGGTGGCCGGATCGTCGGCGGTGTCGCCGGCGGTATCGCCGATCACCTCGGGCTCGATGTGTTCAAGGTGCGGATGGCGTTCGTATTGCTGTCCGCGCTGGCGGGGGCGGGGATCGTCGCCTATGGGATGCTGTGGATCTTCACTCCGGGCGGCCATGATGCGGTGAAGCCGACCGGTAAGGAGCGTCGTCAGGCGATCGGGTTGGCCCTGCTCGGGCTCGGGCTCGCGGTCGGAGTGTCGTGGTTGTTCAGCGGTACCGCGGCGAAGGTGATCGTGCCGATCGTCGTGGTGGCGGTTGGTGCGGCGCTGGTGTGGCGCGAGTACGACACCGACGGTCCACGCTCGCTGCTCGGACTGCCCGCGCGCCCCTCGGTGGTGACCTGGTCGCGCATCGTCGCCGGGATCACCATGATCGTGCTCGGACTCGGCGTGGTGGTGCTGGCCAGGATCGATCTGAGCTCGCTCGGCTCCGCGCTGATCGCGGTGGCGGTCACATTGATCGGCGCCGGTCTGCTGACGGTGCCGCTGTGGCTGCGCATGATGCGCGCGCTGAATGCCGAGCGCGCGGCCCGCATTCGCAATGAGGAACGCGAGGAGATCGCGTCGCACCTGCATGATTCGGTGCTGCAGACGTTGGCGCTCATCCAGCGTCAGGCCGACGATCCGCAAGAGGTGGCCCGGCTGGCGCGCAGTCAGGAGCGGGAGCTGCGCCGCTGGCTCTTCGAGGATTCCGGGCCCGCGCAATCGAGTCTGGCCGCGGCGCTGCGCACGATCGCGGGCGAGGTCGAGGATCAGCACGGGGTGAAGGTGACTCCGGTCACTGTCGGCGATGTGACGATGGACGGTGCCGACAGCGGGTCCGGCCTGCCGAAGGAGCATTTCACCGCATTGCTCGGCGCGAGCCGGGAGGCGCTGGTGAATGCCGCCAAACATGCGGGCGTCCCGGAGATCGATCTGTTCGCCGAGGCGGAACCGCATCAGGTGAGCATCTTCGTGCGCGATCGCGGGGCCGGCTTCGATATCGCGGCGGTGCCGCAGGATCGGCGGGGTGTCGCGAAATCCATTCGCGCCAGAATCGAGCGGCGCGGCGGTCAGGTGGAGATCCTGTCCACGCCCGGTCGGGGCACCGAGGTGCGGATCATCATGCCGCGCACCGATTCCGGTGCCGATCGGGACCGGGCCGAGGCGGAACAGCCGGGCGGCGACGATCAGGTCGACGGAGTACGACAGCCAGTTCGCAACGCCAAGTGATCGCTCCGATGATGCGACGCAGGTCGTAGCTCGGATGACGACGGCTGCGGTGGCAATTGTGGTACCGATGAAGTGCGGGCGGCCTGCGGGCGGTCCGCGCGTCAGGGTGGGTCGACCACCGAGGGTGAGGAGAAGTAGGTGACCGTGCGGGTCTTTCTCGTCGATGATCACGCCGTATTCCGCTCGGGTGTGCGGGCCGAATTGAGCCGGGAGACCGATATGGAGGTCGTCGGAGAGGCCGGGGGCGTGGCCGAGGCGGTCGCCGGAATCAATGCCGCGCGTCCGGATGTCGTACTGCTCGATGTGCATATGCCCGACGGCGGCGGGGTCGCGGTGCTGGCCGGCATCGATGACGGCCCGGTGTGCCTGGCATTGAGCGTCTCCGATGCCGCCGAGGATGTGATCGCGGTGATCCGTGCGGGTGCGCGCGGCTATGTGACCAAGACGATCTCGGGATCCGAACTGGCTGATGGCATTCGGCGGGTCGCCGGTGGTGACGCGGTGTTCAGTCCGCGGTTGGCCGGTTTCGTGCTCGACTCGTTCACCGGCAAATCACCGGTCCCGGAACCGCCGCTGGATCCCGAACTGGATTCGCTCACCCCGCGTGAACTGGAAGTGCTGCGGCTGCTCGCCCGCGGCTACACCTATCGGGAAATCGCGGAGAAGCTCTATATCTCGGTGAAAACCGTCGAGACACACGCCTCCAACGTGCTCCGCAAGACTCAGCAGTCCAACCGCAACGCACTCACCCGCTGGGCGCACCGCCGCCGCATCGACTGAGCCGCTGCGGATCACATCATCGCGATGATGACGGCGATGATGAGGATCAGGCCGATCAGCAGGCCGATGGCGATGGCGAGCGGGGCATTGCTCGTTTCTTTCGACTTCGTCTTCGGGCGCTGGGGTGCGGCGGCCGCTGGACCCGACGGGTTGCTGCGGTGCGGGCGCGGCAGCGGAGTCGAGTGCGGGCTGCGCAGTCCCGATGCCGAGTTGCGGGCCGCCCATGCCGGAATGGTGCCGTCCTCGGTACGCACCGGAGCGCCGAGGATATATGGACCGGTGCCGGGACCGAATGCGGCGGTGAGGATTTCGTCCCGCGCCTCGGCCATGGTCGGCCTGCGTTGCGGGGCCGGTTCCATCATGTGCAGCAGCGCGTTGGTGAGCATGCCGCTGCGGCTGGGCGGGATGATCTGGGCCATGGCCGCGCGATAGACCACGGCATCGGTGTCGTCGTCCATACCGAACGGCGGTTGCCCCTCGATCGCGGTGTAGAGCGTGGCGCCGAGGGAGAACACGTCGCTGGCCGTGGTCGGCTGCGCGCCGCGCGCCACCTCCGGGGGGAGATAGGCGGGGGTGCCGGTGATCACGCCGTCCGGTTCGTCGGAGTTGTCGGTCGCACCACGTGAGATGCCGAAGTCGCTGAGCTTGGCCATGCCGACGACGGGTCCGCGGTCGGCGACGAGGATATTGCCCGGTTTGATATCGCGGTGCACGATGCCCGCGGCGTGCGCGGCGGCCAACGCATCGGCGACTTGTGCCCCGATCTGCGCCACCTCGATCGGCGGCAGTGCGTTCACCAGCGCCAATGCCCTTGCGACACTGCGTGATGGCAGATGTTCCATCACCAGCCACGGCTCGCCGGCCTCGAGCACCACGTCGTAGACGGCGATGGCGTGCTCATGCGAGAGCTTGGCCGCGACCCGGCCCTCGTGCATGATCTGGTTGCGGATCTCGTTGGCCTGCGCCTCCGGGAGTCCGGCGGTGGAGAGCACCTGTTTGATCGCGACGTCCCGGTTGAGCAGACGATCGTGTGCGAGCCATACCGCGCCCATACCGCCGCCGCCCAGTTTCGACTGCAGACGGTAGCGGCCGGCAACCAGATAATCGGGGCCGACAATGGGACGAGCGCGTTCGGTCACGGTGCGAGGGTAGCGGAAAACAAGGCCAGCTGGCCTGATTCGCGCCGTGCCGGTTATTGCGTCAGCAGGCGATCCGGGTGCATTCCGTCCACGATGCCGATGAAGGGTGGGTGAATGCTGTACCCGAGCATGCGCCGGATTTCGGGCGAGACCGCGCGCACCGTATCGCGACTGGTCGAGAGAGTGAAGGCCTCCTGCGTGCGCAACCACGGCTCGCAGTACTGCGCGGTGGCGGCCAATCGCGGGCTCGCCGAGCGGTTCGCGCCGCCGCCGTGCCAGAGAGTGCCGAGGAAGAAGACGCACGATCCGGCGGGCATGACACCGGGCACGCGGACGTCGTCCTCTTGCGGTTTCCGACCGTCCGGCCAGCGGTGACTGCCCGGGATCAGCATCGTCGCGCCGTTCTCGGCGGTGAATTCGTCGATCGCCCAGATGGTGGCCGCCGACAATGCTTTTCGTGGTCGCGGCACCGGATAGAAGCCGTCGTCGGGATGCAGGAGTTGGGCATTCTCGCCGGGGGCGATATTGATGATCTGTAACTGCGACAGCAGATATCCAGGCAGCAGAAGTCGATCCAATAGGGCGAGCACGCGGGGATGGTCGACCAGCCGATCGACCATGCGCGTCTTGCCGAGCACGCTGTAGAGCCGCTGAGTCCGGTGGCCCTCGAACGCATTTCGCCCATTCGGACCGAGTAAGGGCAGGAGTTCTTCGCGAAGTGCCGCGCACTGCGCCGAGTCGAGCAGGCCCTCGAGAATTACGTAGCCGTCGCGATCGAGGGCGGCGAGATCGGCGTCCACCTGCGCCGCGGAGACGTCGCGTACATCGTGGGCCGCGCGATGGGTCCGGGACAGGTCGCCTGCGAGGTCCTCGAGTCGTTCGACCTCTGGTTGTGCATTACTCATTGTTCTTCTTTCCCCGCGCCGGTTGCTCCGGCCACGAATTCCCATACTTGATCGGCGACGACGGCGCGGTCCGGGCGTGGACTGCGAGTGAGCGCCACCGCAACGGCCATGTGCACGCCACCGAGGACGGCCGCGACGAGCAATTCCGGATCGCGGTCCGCGGGCACCATGCCCTGGCGCTGGCCCTGCGCCATATTTCGGATGCCGACCTCGATCGCCTGCTGCAGCCGTTGCCGTTCCACGCCCGCCGCCTCGGCGTCACCGAATCGTCCGAGCGCGACGGGGGCGAGCGGATCGGCGTAGAGGAAGTTCACCCAGGCCACCACGCGCGCGTGTTCGCGCTCGCGCCAATCCTTTCCGGCGAATTCCGCATAGGTGACGGTTTCGCCGAGTCGGTCGTAGAAGTCGGTGATGACGGCGGTGAGCAGTCCGCTTCGCGAGCCGAAGTATCGGTAGGGCAGTCCGACGCTGACCCCGGCGCGGCGGGCTACGGCGGCCACCTCGAGTTCGCCGGTTTCGCTCAGCTCCGCATGCGCTGCCTCCAGCAGTCGCCTGCGTGCCGTCGCGCCGCGGCCGGACCATTCTTGCTCGCTCATGACTCCGATCATAAGTTGAGTTCAACTCAAAAACAACGAAGTGATCGCGCGTACTTGACGGAAATCGGGGGTGGGTTTCTACTGGGCGAGTATCGAACGTATATTCGATAGCGATCGATAGCTGGATCGGTGCTGAACTCTTGATCGTGGGGGTTCGGGCCGTGCTTCGCCTCGGGTCCATCGTTGGAAGTAGGTGGTTGTGATGGGTTCGGATGAGGATTCAGGGGCGGGGAGACGGCGGGACAGGATGCCGCCGAGGGATAAACCGACACTGGATGAGCTGCGCCGACGGATGGCGGCGATACCCGGGCGTGGGGAAGCGGCGGCCGAGCGGATTCCGCACGCCGCCGAATTGCGCAGGGAAGCGCTCGCGGTGCCGCCCGCCCTTGCGGAGCTGTTGCCTGATGGCGGCCTGGTCAAGGGTTCGGTGGTGGCCTATTCGGGTGCGAGTTCGCTGCTGGCCGGGTTGCTCGCCGCGGTGACCGAGGGCGGTGGGCATGCCGCGGTGGTCGGGGTGCCGCGGCTCGGGCTGCTCGCCGCGGTCGAGATGGGTGCGCAATTGCAGCGCCTCGCCGTCGTCGCCGATCCCGGCCCGGATCCGGTGGAGGTGGCCGCGGTGTTGCTCGACGGCCTCGATTTGGTGGTGCTCGGCCTCGCAGGCGCCGCCGTCGCTCCGTCCCGCACCCGTGTCATCGCCGCCCGCGCGCGCAGCAAAGGGGCCACCCTGGTGGTCACCGACGGTCGCTGGCCCAATCCGTCCCTGCGCGTGGACACCCGCATCGCCGGGTACGGCGGCCTCGGTGCGGGCCGCGGCCGCCTCCGCTCGCTCCGCTTGGAGGTCGCGGTCCGCGGCAAGGCGGGCCCACCCTGCCACGGCCGAATCGAACTGCGCCCCAGTGCGAGTCGAGTGGAATGGGTGGCACTGGAAACGGCGGCCGCGGCCGATGAAGTGACCGTCGAGGCGCGCGGTGCGGCGTCATGAGTCGGCCCGTCGCGCCATGCTCAGCGGCTTTTCCGTCGAGTCGGAGTTTCGACTCGGCGACGGGGCCGGAGCAAGTGAGGTGACGTTCCGTGCGTGCGGTGCGTCGGCGTGCCGGCTGCTGCGCGGGGTGTCCGGAGGGGTGGGGTGGTGATCCGGCCGAGTCGGGTGGGTGGGACGCGAGTGCTGGCGCTGTGGTGTCCGGACTGGTCGGCGGTGACGGCGGCGGCGGTGGCGCGGGTGCCTGCGACGCGGCCGGTGGCGGTGCTGTTCGCCAATAAGGTGGTGGAATGTTCGGCCATTGCCAGGGCTGAGGGGGTGCGGCGTGGGCTGACCAAGCGGGAGGCGCAGGCGCGGTGTCCGAATGTGTATGTCGCGCAGGTGGATCCGGATCGAGATGCGCGATTGTTCGAGCCGGTGGTGGCGGCCATCGATGCGACGGTGCCGGGAGTGGAGGTGCTGCGTCCCGGGCTGTTGGTGCTCGGTGCGCGGGGTGCGGCCCGATTTTTCGGATCCGAGGAGGCGGCGGCCGAACGGCTCGTCGACGCGGCCGCCGCGGTGGGAGTGGAGGCGCAGATCGGTATTGCCGACGAGTTGTCCACGGCGGTGATCGCCGCGCGTTTCGCCGCGATCGTGCCGCCCGGCGACGGTGCGCGATTCCTGGCGCCATTGCCGGTGCGCGAACTCGCGCTCGAACCGAGCCTGTCCGCACCGGAACGCATCGAGCTGGTGGATCTGCTGCATCGCTTGGGGTTACGGCGGATCGGTGATTTCGCCACACTGACCCCGATCGAGGTCACCTCGCGCTTCGGCGCCGACGCCGTGCTGGCGCATCGCTGTGCCAGGGCCGTGCCGGAACGTCCGCCGTCCGCACGTCGTCCGCCGAAGGACCTGGCGGTGCAGTATCGCTGCGAGCCGCCGATCGATCGGGTCGATGCCGCCGCCTTCGCGGGGCGCATGCTCGCCACCCAGTTGCACGAGGCGCTGTCCAATGCCTCGATGGCCTGCACCCGGCTATCGGTGCTCGCGGAAACCGAGGCGGGCGAACAACTTTCGCGCATCTGGCGATGCGCCGAACCACTGACCCCGGAGGGCACCGCGGATCGGGTGCGCTGGCAGCTGGACGGCTGGCTCACCCGCCGCGACCGACCCACCGCACCGATCACACTGCTGCGCCTGGAACCCGTCGAAGTCGTTGCGGCGAGCGCACTTCAGCTCGGTCTGTGGGGCGGCGTCGGGGAGGAGGACGAGCGGGCCCGCCGCGCCCTGATCCGGGTGCAGGGTCTGCTCGGCGGCGAAGCGGTCCGGGTCGGTGTGCTCAGCGGCGGCCGCGGACCCGCCGAACGCATCACCATGGTCGCCCTCGGTGACGAGCCGATTCCGGCCGCCGATCCGGCCCTGCCGTGGCCCGGCCGCCTGCCCCGCCCCGCACCCGCGGTGATCCTGGTGAACCGTCCGGTGGTGCGGCTGGAGGCCGCCGACGGAACGCCCGTGCAGGTCACCGACCGCGGCCTCTTCACCGCCGACCCCGCCCTGCTGCGTTGGGGCAGCAAGCAGTGGCCCCTTGCGGGCTGGGCCGGTCCGTGGCCGGTGGACGAACACTGGTGGACCCCGGAATCCGCCACCCTCTGCGCCGGAATCGCCGCCCGCATCCAGGTGCAGCTCGCGGGTGAACCGGCTGACGTCCGTGTCCTCCTGCTCATCTACAACGATCAGACCTGGCGCGCCGAGGGGCTTTACGACTGACTACGTGCGCGACCACACCAGCGCCAGCGTGAACGGATGTCCGCGCAGCTCCGCCCATTTCGGCTTGGCCGCGATCCATGCGTCATCCACCAGCGCCTCGGCCATCTCGGTGAGCACCCAGCCCGCCGCCGATGCCGCCGACACCTGCTCGCTGATCAAGTGCAGATGCGTGCTGATCGCAACCGGCTCACCGGACGCGGGGGTGTAGTGCGTCGGCATGCCGGTCACCATCATGAACTGCGGGTGATAGCTGACCGTGACACAGGTGCCGCCGGGTGCGGCCAGCCGCCGGGCTTCGGCGTAGAAGGGCGTCAACTCGTCCAAGTGCTCGTCGATCAGCGAGGAGATCACCAAATCGTATGCGCCACTTGTCAATCCGGTGTCACGGACGTCGGCCTTGGTGAGTGTGGTGTGCACCCCGCGCTCGCGTGCCCGCGCCAGCATTCCGGCACTCACATCGACGCCATCGATATGGCGAATTCCCCGCTCTCGCAACCAAGCTCCGGTCCGCCCGGTCCCGCAGCCGAGATCCGCGGCGCGGCGCACCCCACCCCAGTCCGGTCGCCGTAGTCGATTCAGCAGTGCGAGATCCATCTCGTCCATGACGGTCTGCTCATACGTCGGTGCCCATCCGTCGTACCCGGCGGCGACGTCAACGGTGCGATAGTTGCGGCGATCGAAGTCGGCGAAGGAGGGCATGGCCGCAGTATTGCCGCGATACCCCGGCCTTCGCCAGACAATTTCGGCACCGCACCCGCCGGGGCTCTGATTGCCGAGCAATGGGTGCCTTGACCATACGGCCCCGGTGACCACCACGGAGCGAGTCTTACGAGCGACCGTTCGCGGCCCGTCTCGCGTCCGAGCCGTCGAAGCGATGCGACGTAGTCGCGAGTCTCGACGGCTCGGACGCGAGACATCAGGGGGCCGCGAACACGCCGCGCCGCAGGCGCGGCAAATTCAACACTGTACTCTCGGAAATCGTGGATCTCGCGGTGACCAGGGCTGTGCTCGACGGCGTGCGGATCGCCTATCGGGATTCCGTGGTGGGCGATGGCGTGCCGGTGGTTCTGGTGCACGGTATGGGCGGGGACGGGTATACCTGGGATCGGTTCGCGCACATCTTGATGCGGGCCGGGCGGCGGGTGATCATTCCCGATCTGCGCGGGCACGGACGCAGTGCGCACACCGAGTCCTATCTGTTCGCCGAATTCGGCGCGGACGTGCTGAATCTCTGTGATCACCTCGAGCTGGACGCGGTGGATCTGGTCGGACATTCGCTGGGCGGCTACGCGGTTTCCTGTGTCGCGCAGGAACGGCCCGAACTGGTGCGGCGGCTGGTCATCGAGGAGTGCCCGATGCCGCTGCGTTCCGGCGATGAAGAGGTGAAGCTGACCCGTCGCTTCCCGACCATTCCCGAACTCTGGCACGCCACCACCAGCCTGATCCGGCATCCGCGCGCGGTGCTCGCCTTCGATCGCTCGATGACGCGGACCGCGCTCGAACAGTTCCGCAAGCCGAATCCGGAGTGGTGGGATCGGCTCTGCGACATCGCCGCGCCGACTCTGGTGCTGCGCGGCGGTCCCGGCGGCATGGTCGATCCGGAGAAGTTGGCGATTCTGCGCGACACCATCCCGAACTGCTCGGTGACCGCCTTCACCTGCGGTCACAGCATCCACCGCGACCGCTACCGCGAATTCGAGGCAGCCGTGCTGCCGTTCCTGGCGACGCTCTCACCCGCGGCTATCTAGAGTGAAGCGGTGCCCGCGCAAGACCGTCCGGTTCTGTTCTTCCCCGACGAGCAGTCGTTCCGCGACTGGCTGCTGACCAACCATGCCTCGGTGGACGGGGTCTGGCTGCGTTTCGCCAAAAAGGGCTCCGGACGCGTTTCGCTGAACCATGCCGGCGCGCTGCGGCAGGCGCTGTGCTTCGGCTGGATCGACGGGCAGGCGCGCGGTGAGGATGCGGAGTTCTGGCAGGTCGGCTTCACTCCGCGGCGCAAGCGCAGCCCATGGTCGCTGCGCAATATCGGCCTGGTCGCCGAGTTGATCGAGCAGGGGCTGATGCATCCGGCCGGACAGGCCGAGATCGATCGGGCCAAGGCCGACGGCCGCTGGGACGTGGCGCTCGCCGACGGACAGACGTTGGGCTGATGACCGGATTCGAAGGGATGCTCTGCTCGGCGGCGGCCGCGGTCGATGTGCCCTTGCCCGGCACGGCAACCCGGGTGACTGGGTGGTTGTGCGTCGAGCAGCCGGGCGCGTGGGGTCGGGATGTGATCGGTGATGAGGTGCTCGGTCAGGAGATCACCGCCGAACTCGCCGTCCGCACCGCCGCCGCGAAGGTTCGTCCGACGTTGATCCGGCGGCCGGGCCGCAACGAATTCACCGGTGTCCGAACGGTTTTGATCGCCAGTTCGCGTCCGCGGTATTCCTGGTGCGAACGCTTCGAGATCACCGACCTGAAGCAGTTGCTCGACCTGGACCTGAACCTGCTGAACGGTCCACCGCCGGGAATCGGTGCGCCCGTGCGCGATCCGTTGATCCTGGTGTGCGCGCACGGGAAGCGCGATCAGTGCTGCGCGCTGTTCGGCCGTCCGATCGCCGCGAATCTGGCCGCCGATTATCCGGACCGGGTCTGGGAGTGCTCGCATACCGGCGGTCATCGCTTCGCACCCGCCATGGTGCTGCTGCCGTCCGGACTGACCTACGGCCGCGTCGATACCGCGGCCGCCATCGCGGCGGTCGAAGCCGTGCAGCGCGGTGCGGTTTCATTGGACGGACTGCGTGGTCGCAGCGGTCATCATCCCGTCGAGCAGGTCGCGGAAATCGCAGTCCGCGAACAGGTTTCGGCACGTCTCGACGATCTCACCGCCAACATCGAAAATGATTCCGCCACAATCGATTCCGTACGGGCCGTGGTAACTCATCGCGACGGCCGCCGCTGGCAGGTGACAACCCGGACCGTCGAATTCCCGCCACGCCAAGCCAGTTGCGGTGCCGCCCCGAAACCGGTCACCGCGATTGTGGCCGACCGGATCCAGCCGTTGACCACAGTGGAGTAGCCCCCCTCGTCCTCGACTGAAACGACGAACGGGAAATGGTTGCGGCGAATCCACCGCAGCCATCTCCCGTTCGCGGCGACCTTTATCGCCCCCTGCGGGATGAAGGTCGCGGGCTTACCAGTGGGTGCCCGGCACCCAGCGTGCGGCGCGGCGCAGGGCGGTGCCGGTGACTCGGCGGGCCGTCGACTGATGACGCGGTTCATGTTGTGGCACAGGGGATTCCGCCGGTTCCTCGATATCGGCCTGCTCGCCCTTGGCGGCGGGGGAGTCGGGGAGGGCCCGGTAGTAGCGGTGCAGGATGCGGTCGCGCAGCTTCGGGGTGAGCAGTGCGCCGTATTCGGCGAAGGTGCCGAGCGGGACATCGATGCGCTTGGGCCGCTCGCTCAACGCGCGCACGATGGTGGCGGCCGCCCATTCGGGGGACTCCGAGGGACCCTGATCGCCGCTCGGGGTGATCATCGGGGTGCGCACCAGCGGCATGTGGATGGTGGTGAAGGTGACGCCGTCGGCCATGGTTTCGACCGCCGCGACCTCGGCGAACTTATCCAGCGCCGCCTTGCTCGCGAGGTAGGCGGCGAAGCGCGGCGTGGCCACCTGCACGCCCGCACTGCTGATATTGACGATGTGGCCGAACTTGCGCTCGCGCATCTGCGGCAGCAGCGCCAGCGTCAATCGCACGGCGCCGAAGTAGTTGACGGCCATGGTGCGTTCGAAATCGTGCAGCCGGTCGGTGGAGCGGTGGATGGCGCGACGGATCGAGCGGCCCGCGTTGTTCACCAGCATGTCGACGTGGCCGTGCTCGTCCAGGATGGTCTTGACGGCGTGGTCGACGGAGTCGGAATCGGTTACGTCGCACTGATATCCGTAGGCGCTGCCGCCCTCGGCCCGGATCTCTTCGACCACCGCCGTGAGTTCGTCGGCGCGCCGGGCGAGCAGGAAGACGAGGGCGCCCTTATCCGCGACGGCCAGCGCGGCGGCCCGGCCGATGCCGGAGGACGCGCCGGTAATGAGCACATGCCGCCCCGTCAGGTCGCGGTTGCGGCGATTGCGCCGGACCTGCCCGCGCAGGTCGGCGTCGTCAGCGGAAGCTCGGGTCATCGCTGCTCCTTTGCAGGTCGAGTTGGCATGAACTTACTCTGAAGTAAGTTTACCTGCCAAGTGCGCTCTGTTCGATTGGCGACATTCGCGGGCCCTCCGCGGTTACGCAAGCTGATCGTTTCGAGCGACCTGCAAGCAGTCGCTACGGCTACGCCTCCGGGCCCTTCGCTCGCGTCGCAGTGTCACGTCGAGCGTTCGAATCGGGCCACGCCGAGGTGTTCGAACCGGCCTCGAATCTATCGAACATATGTGCGATACTCTGCGCATGGCGGACGATCGGATGGCGGAAATCTTTGCCGCGGTGCGGCTCTCCGGCAGTGATCCGGAGGCGGCGCGGCGGATGCTGGCGGAACTGTGGGACGAGCTCGGCGACGGTGGAGATCCGTTGCAGCGCTGTGTGATTGCGCATCACCTCGCCGATCTGCAGGGCACGGCGGAAGGTGCGCTGCACTGGGATCAACGCGCGCTGGCCGCGGTATTCGGCCCGGGTGTTCCGCTCGATGAGGGGCTACGCGGATTCCTGCCCTCGCTCTACCTCAATCTCGCCGACAGTCACCGCCGCGTCGGCGACTTCGATGTGGCCTACATGCAGCTGACCATCGCTCGCGGCCATCTCGATGTACTCGCCAACGACGCCTATGGCGCCGTGATCCGCTCCAGCCTGGACAAGGTCGAGGCCGCGCTGGGCGAGAAGTCGATGGATCCGCTCCCGGCTGCCTGATTCGGCGGGTATCCACACCTCCTTCGTAGTTCGAATGTATGTTCGACTATGTGAGGAGGTGATGTGTCATGGGTTGGAGCAACGGCCCGCCTACCTGGGCGGAGTTGGAGCGGGTGCTGTCCGGTCGACCTGGGCCGACGAATCCGGACGCGATGTATCCGGGCGACGGCGGCGACAGTCCGGCGTGGTCGCGCAAGCGCGGGGATTATCGGCCCGAACCGGTCGAACCGCCAGGTGGTCCGGTGGTGCCGTACGCGGAGTTGCACGCGCATTCGGCCTACAGCTTCCTCGACGGTGCGAGTCAGCCGGAGGAGTTGGTGGAGGAGGCGGTGCGGCTCGGGCTGGAGGCGATCGCGCTCACCGACCACGACGGCTTCTACGGAACCGTGCGCTTTTTCGAGGCGGCGAGGGAATGGGGTATCCCGACGGTCTACGGGGCCGAATTGTCGCTGGGCACTGCGGAAGACACACCGCGCCTCGGGAATTCGCTCGGCCATGTCGGCGCACCCGATTCGGCGCCGCGCACCGGCTCGCCGGACCCGGCCGGTCCGCATCTGCTGGTACTTGCCCGCGGTCAAGAGGGCTATCGCCGTCTCTCCAGTGAGATCGCCGCCGCACACATGGCCGCGGGGGAGAAGGGCATCCTCCGCTACGACTTGGACGCGCTCACCGCCGCGGCGGACAGGCACTGGCACATCCTGACCGGATGTCGCAAAGGTCATGTGCGCCGCGCCCTCGACCACGACCTACAGGCGGGAGACACCCGTCTCGGGCGCGCCGAGGCTGCCCTGCGCGACCTGACGGAGCGCTTCGGCGCCGACCGGGTGAGCGTGGAACTCACCCATCACGGCATTCCGGAGGACGACGAACGCAACGCCCACCTCATCGCCCTGGCCGATCGTCTCGGTCTGCCCGTGGTGGCCACCACCGGAGCGCATTTCGCCGCACCTGCCCAGCGCCGTCGCGCCATGGCGCTCGCGGCGATCCGGGCGCGCCGGAGCCTGGACGATATCGCGGGCTGGTTGGCACCGACCGGTGGCGCACACCTGCGCTCCGGCGCGGAGATGGCGCAGTTGTTCGCCGCCTGTCCGGAGGCGGTGGCGAACGCGGTGACGCTTGCCCGCGAATGCGCCTTCGATCTGAAATTGATCGCCCCGAGCCTGCCGCCGTTCGACGTGCCCGACGGCCACGACGAGGCGTCCTGGCTGCGTGAACTCACCCTTGCGGGCGCGGCTCGGCGTTACGGTCCGCCGTCGGGAAATCCCGAGGCGTATCGGCAGATCGAGCACGAACTCGCGATCATCGACGAGCTGAAGTTTCCCGGTTACTTCCTGGTGGTGCACGATATCGTCAGCTTCTGCAAGGAAAACGACATCCTCTGCCAGGGCCGGGGTTCGGCCGCCAATTCGGCCGTCTGCTACGCGATCGGCATCACCAATGTCGACCCGGTCGCCGCCGAGTTGCTGTTCGAACGCTTCCTCGCACCAGAGCGCGACGGCCCGCCCGATATCGACATCGATATCGAATCCGATCGCCGCGAGGAGGCGATCCAGCACGTCTACGCCAAATACGGTCGCGAATACGCCGCTCAGGTGGCGAATGTGATCACCTATCGCGGCAAGTCAGCGGTTCGCGATGCCGCACGCGCACTGGGCTTTTCACCTGGACAGCAGGATGCCTGGAGTAAACAGGTGAGCCGGTGGACGGGGGTCGGCGCCGAAACCGGCACCGATATTCCCGCGGAAGTGCTGGAGCTGGCCACCGAAATCGAGGGTTTGCCAAGACATCTCGGCATCCATTCCGGCGGCATGGTGATCTGTGACCGGCCCATCGCCGATGTCTGCCCGGTCGAATGGGCGCGCATGCCCGGCCGCAGCGTACTGCAGTGGGATAAAGACGATTGCGCCGCGATAAATCTGGTGAAGTTCGACCTGCTCGGTCTCGGCATGCTCTCCGCGCTGCACTACATGATCGATATGGTGCGCGAGCACAAGGGCGAAACCGTCGAACTGCACAAGCTGAACCTGAAGGAAACCGCTGTCTACGAGATGCTTTCGCGCGCCGATTCGGTGGGGGTGTTCCAGGTGGAGTCGCGGGCGCAGATGGCCACGCTGCCCCGGCTGAAGCCGCGGGAATTCTACGACCTGGTGGTGGAGGTGGCGCTGATCCGACCCGGCCCGATCCAGGGTGGTTCGGTGCATCCCTACATCCGTCGCCGCAACGAGGTCGAGGAAGTGACCTATGACCATGACGCACTGAAGAATTCGCTGAAACGCACCCTCGGCGTGCCACTGTTCCAGGAGCAGCTCATGCAGATGGCCATCGACGTCGCCGGTTTCACCGCCGCCGAGGCCGATCAGCTGCGCCGCGCCATGGGTTCCAAACGCTCACCCGAACGCATGGAGCGCCTCAAGGACAGGCTGTATCAAGGCATGCGCGATTTGCACGGCATTAGCGGCGAAGTTGCCGACCGCATCTACGAGAAACTGTATGCCTTCGCGAATTTCGGCTTCCCGGAGAGCCATTCGCAGAGCTTCGCCTCGATCGTTTTCTACTCGGCATGGTTCAAACTGCACTATCCGGCGGCCTTCTGCGCCGGATTGCTGCGTGCCCAGCCGATGGGGTTCTACTCCCCGCAGTCGCTGGTCGCCGACGCCCGCAGACATGGCGTCCTGGTGCACGGACCCGATATCAATGCCAGCCGCGCCGAACCCACCGTCGAAAACCACGGTGACGAGGTGCGGCTCGGTCTTGCGACCGTCCGTCACATCGGCACCGACCTCGCCGAACGCATTGTCGCCGCCCGATCGTCCGGCCCGTACACATCCTTCCTCGACCTGACCGGTCGCGTGGAACTCACCGTCGCTCAAGCCGAATCACTCGCCACCGCAGGCGCTTTGGGTTGTCTCGGCATCACCCGACGCGAGGCGCTGTGGGCGGCGGGTGCCGCGGCGGGCGAACGTCCCGATCGACTTCCCGGCACCGGCGCCGCCACCACGGCACCCGCTCTGCCCGGCATGAGCGAACTCGAGCTGGCCGCCGCCGATGTCTGGGCCACCGGCATTTCCCCGGGCAGCTATCCCACCGAATTCCTACGCCCGCAACTGGATGCGCTCGGTGTCGTCCCCGCCGCCGGCTTGCTCGACGTGCCCGACGGCTCCCGCGTTCTGGTCGGCGGCGCCGTCACGCATCGGCAACGCCCTGCCACCGCCGCCGGTGTCACCTTCCTCAACCTGGAAGACGAAACCGGCATGGTGAACGTCGTCTGCTCGGTGGGCCTGTGGACCCGCTATCGCCGCTTGGCCCAGAGCGCCCCCGCTCTGCTCATCCGCGGCCGGGTCCAGAATGCCGAGGGCGCGGTCAGTGTCGTCGCCGAATATCTGCAGCGCATGGACCTGCGCGTCGATACGAAATCCCGCGACTTCCGTTGAGGCTCAGAACATTCCGTTCGCATTGGCGGCCTGCTCCGGAACCGGCTGGATGACATCCCAGTGTTCGACCAGCTTTCCGTCGGCGAGGCGGAAGATATCCATGATCGCCAGTCCGCGGTCGCCGGGTTCGCGCACGCCGTGCACATGGGCGACCACGTAATCACCCTCTGCCACAACGCGTTTCACTTCGACACGGAGTTTCGGCGCGCCCTCCTTCAGGCCGGTGAGGCGTGCGAGTAGTCCGTCGAAATCATCGGCGATCTCCGGATTGTGCTGGATGTAGCGCGAACCGAAGAACTCGGCGGTGGCCTCGAAATCCTTGGCATTGAATGCGGCTTCGTAGAACGCGAGGACGGTCTGTTTATTCGATTCGAGCTTCGGATCGACGAAAGTGCTGGTCATGAGCACACTCCGATCTTTTCGAGCGACCTGCGAGCAGTCGCTAGTGGTAACTGAACAGCTGTAGCGCTACAACTGTAGCGCTACGTGTGTCCGGCTACAATCCTCTGATGACCTCCGATGCGACGACCCGGCGCGGTCGCAATCCGCGTGGCCACGGCGGCCGACTGCGTGCGGAGATCATCGACGCCGCGATCCGGCTGCTGGATGAACTCGGCGATGATCAGGCCCTGTCCATGCGCGCGGTCGCGCGCGAAATCGGCAGTGCCGCAACGTCGGTCTACCTGCATTTCGCCGACCGTGACGCACTGGTGTCGGCCGCGCTGGAGCGATATCACGGCGATCTGGTGCGCGCGATCGACGACGCGGAGGCCGCCGTCGACGATCCCGTCGACAGACTGCGCGCTCGCATCCGCGTCCTCGGCGACTGGGCCTATCGACATCCGGGCATGTACAAGGTGCTGCACGAGAGCACCCTCAACCAACGCGTGGACCTGCCGTTCAAACGGGAGCTGACCGAACGCACCGCCGCCGCGATCCGGCGCTGCATGGATGCGGGTCTGGCACCCGTCGACGACCCGGTCTCGGTCATGCTCGATCTGCGCGCGGCGGTGCACGGCGCGGTGTCGATGCGACTCAACGAACCCGGCCAGACCTGGCCGTCGCTCGCCGATCAGATCGAACGATTTCTCGTGAAACTGGTCGGCGTCCCTTCGGCATTCGGGAATGGCCCGCATCGAGTTTCGTGACCGAATTCGCCGCAGCGGCTAACCTGCGTGCATGCGGAAGCTTGCTGTGCTGGTGATCGGCCTGCTGGGTTTGACGTTGCTGGTCGGCTGCGGTGATGACAACGACGACAATGCCAGTTCGGGCCGGTCGAGCATGGCGACCGTAGCGCCGATGGCGCCGCCGCCGAGTCTGCGCGAGGGTTCCCCGGCGAAGGGGGATACCGGCGGGACCACCGTCGAAGCGCGCAAGGAGGTCATCACCGGCAGTGTCGACATCACCGCGGATGATCCGATCAAGGCGGGCGGCAAGGTGACCGATCAGGTGCGCGAGGTCGGCGGCCGGGTCGACAGCCGCACCGAACAGCCGGGCACCGATGACACCGATCCGCAGTCCACGCTCACCGTGCGAGTGCCCGCGGACAAGACGGACAAGTTCATCGACGGCCTCGGCGGGGTCGGCCGAGTCACCCGGATGAGCACCAACCGCGACGACGTCACCATGCAGTGGGAGGACCTCGACGCCAGGATCAAGGCGCTGCAGGCCTCGGTCGACCGGTTGCGCGCGCTCATCTCCGGTGCGACCAATACCGCGGATCTCATTGCCGCCGAACAGGCGCTGTCGAGTCGGCAGGGTGAGCTCGACAGCCTTACCGCGCAGAAGCGGCACCTCGACGATCAGGTCGCGCTGTCCACGCTCACCATCGACATCACCACCGAGGACAAGGATTCCGATGCGGGGCCGACCAATTTCTGGGACGGCATCGTATCCGGTTGGCATTCACTGGTCGATTGGCTGAAAGACGCGGTGGTGTTCACCGGCAAGGCGATTCCCTGGCTCGGGTTCGTCGTGGTGATCGGCGCGGTGTTGTGGGGTCTCGTGCGAGTGGTGCGGGGCCGGAAGCATTCGTCGGGATCGGGAGAATCCGAGCAGGGCAAGGCCGCTGCGGTCGGTACGCCGACCGGGGCGAGCACGACGGCGGCAGAAGGTACCGGTGCTAACGCAGGTGCCGGTGCTGAGACTGGCACGAGTGCTGGAACCGGGGCAGGCACTGGAACTGGTGCAGGCATTGGGGATTAGCGCGGGTGCTGGGACTGGCGTGGGTGCGGGAGCCGGTGTGAGCCGGTGTGTTAGGGATGCGGACCTGGGCCGGTGCTGCCGGTGCTGAGACTGTGCGGGTGCCGGAAGTGGCGCGGGAACTGGTGCAGGCATTGGGGATTAGCGCGGGTGCTGGGACTGGCGTGGGTGCGGGAGCCGGTGTGTTAGGGATGCGGACTTGGACCGGGGCCGGTGCTGAGACTGTGCGGGTGCCGGAAGTGGCGCGGGAACTGGTGCAGGCATTGGGGATTAGCGCGGGTGCTGGGACTGGCGTGGGTGCGGGAGCCGGTGTGTTAGGGATGCGGACCTGGGCCGGTGCTGCCGGTGCTGAGACTGTGCGGGTGCCGGAAGTGGCGCGGGAACTGGTGCAGGCATTGGGGATTAGCGCGGGTGCTGGGACTGGCGTGGGTGCGGGAGCCGGTGTGTTAGGGATGCGGACTTGGACCGGGGCCGGTGCTGAGACTGTGCGGGTGCTGGAACTGGCGCGGGAACTGGTGCAGGCATTGGGGATTAGCGCGGGCGCTGGGACTGGCGCGGGAACCGGTGCAGGTACAGGGACCGGGCCGTACTGCAGGTGCTGGTGCGGAACTGGTTGAGGCACTGAGACCTGCAAGGTGCTGGTACAGCGAAAGGCGCTGGGGCGATAGGAGATACAGGTGCCGACGGTCGTAAGGGCGACGATCAAACCGAACAGCCGTAAGGGCCCACTCGTCGAAACCCTCGACGACGGCACCCTGCAGCTGTACGTCCGGGCCCCGGCCGTGGAGGGCAAGGCCAACAAGGCCGCCATCGAACTGCTCGCAGACCACTACGGTGTCCCCAAATCCGCCGTCCGCCTCGCCGCTGGCGCAACCTCCCGCTTCAAACGCTTCGAGCTGGACCTCTGACTCCCGCCGTCATCGTCGAATCGGGTTGAGCGACACGGTCATACAGCGCCGGGAAATCCGAACTGGCGCCAGGCCTCGTAGACGGTCACGGCGGCGGCATTGGAGAGGTTCATCGAGCGCCGGCCGGGCAGCATCGGGATGCGCAGTCGATCGGTGATGTGCGGATCGTCGAGCACCTCCAGCGGCAGTCCCGTCGGTTCGGTGCCGAACAGCAGCACGTCACCCTCGCGGTACGCCACATCGGTATACCGCGTGCTCGCCTGGGTCGTGAATGCGAATACGCGCTCGGGCCGCACCGCATCCCACGCCGCCGCAAGGTTCTTGTGCACCGTCACCGAGGCCAGATCGTGGTAATCCAATCCGGCCCGCCGCAACTTCGCCTCCGAAAGGTCGAACCCCAACGGCTCGACCAGATGCAGTTCACACCCGGTCCCCGCGACAAGTCGAATCGCATTGCCGGTATTTCCGGGAATCGCGGGCTCGTGAAACATCAAACGGAACACCCGTGCAGTCAACCAGGTCGCTCCGGCTAGCCCGGAACGACATCGGGTAGGTCCCGCGCGCCCGTCACGAGTTTCAGTTCGTCGACGGATTCTCGGATGAGTTGCGACAGGGTGCGCTCGCCGTCGACCCAGCTCTCGAAGGCGATCTTGAATACCGCGATCCCGGCCTCGGCGGCCAGACTCGCGGCCGGATCGGTCACGCCTCGCCCGCGTAGCGCCTCGGCCAGCGCGGCGGCGAGCGTTGCGAGTTTGATCAGCTCGCGCTCTCGAAGTTCGGCATTGGCCGCGATAACGGCTTGCCGTTGCCAGGCGAACTCGCGGCGCTGCTCGAATACGGTTTCGGCGACCTCGGTGAGCGCCGTGGCGATCGCCTCGATCGGCGGCATGGTTGCGGGCGCGTCGTGCACCCCGCGCACGAGGGCCTCTTGGAGCGCGCTCGCCCCTGCGAACAGGACCTCGCGCTTATCGGCGAAATGCCGGAAGAACGTGCGCTCGGTGAGCCCTGCCCGGTTGGTGATCTCGGCGACGGTCGTGCTCTCGAATCCGTTCTCGCGGTACAGCTCCAGAGCCGATTTTTCGAGGCGACCGCGCGCATCAGGCTCCCATCGACTCATATGCGGGATCCTATCCGATGACAGCGACTGTCATCGGATGTACTGTTGATGACAGTCACTGACATCACTGCCTTCGCGCAGGCGAGGGCATCAAGAGACTTGGAGTACTTCCGTGCGGATTTTCATTACCGGGGCATCGGGACATATCGGCTCCGCGGTCATCCCCGAACTTCTCGACGCCGGACACGAGGTCGTCGGCCTGGCTCGCTCGAACGAAGCGGCCGCCACGGTGGCAGCAGCCGGTGCCGACGTGCACCGCGGAGATCTCGGCGATCTCGACAACCTGCGCGCGGCCGCCGCCGCGGCCGACGGCGTCATCCACCTGGCCTTCAAACATGAAGCCATGCAGACCGGCGACTACGCCGGAGCGATCGCGGCCGATCTGCGTGCCATCAAGACGATCGGCGATGCGCTCGCGGGCACCGGCAAACCCTTCGTGGGCACATCGGGCACGCTCACGCTCGCGGCAGCCGGGCTGAGCCGGGCAGGCACTGAAGCCGACGCACTCGATGCAGGGCCGCGGGTCGACGCCGAGAATGCGGTGGTCGCGCTCGCGGATCGCGGGGTTCGATCGGCTGTCGTCCGGCTACCACCGACCGTGCACAGTTCGCTTGACCGCTACGGCTTCGTCCCGATCTTGATCGCCACCGCCCGCGATAAGGGCGTCGCCGCCTACGTCGGTGACGGGAACAACCGCTGGCCCGCCGGACACACACTCGATGCCGCGCACCTGTACCGCTTGGCGCTGGAAACCGCCCCCGCGGGATCGCGGTTACATGCCGTCGACGACGAAGGCGTGCCCTTCCGTGAGATCGCCGAAGCGATCGGTCGCCATCTGGACCTACCGGTGATCGGCATCCCGCCGGAGCGGGCGGACGCTCACTTCGGTTTCCTCGGTCCCCTTGTCGCGCTGGACAATCCGACCTCGAGCGCGCGGACCCGGGAAATGCTCACCTGGAAGCCGACACACCCCGGCCTCATCGAGGATCTCGACCAGGGTCATTACTTCAGCGCTCGTTAGCGGCCCGCTCCGGGATGGCGCATGCCATGCCGTCGGCCATCCCGGTCGGACGCACACCCAGGCCTTGGTTGTGCCGGGCGCGCTGGTTCTCCCAGGCGATGCTGGCAGTCAGTTCGGCGAACTGTCCTTTGGACAGGTGTGTCAGCAATTCGGTGCGCAGGTCCGCGAGGTCGATGACCGGAGTTGCGGTCATCGCTTCGGCGAAGGAGATGACGAGTTTTTCCAGGTCGCTGTAGGCGTCGCTGGTGCGATAGCGCGGTAGGTCGCGCAGTTGTTGTTCGGTGAGTCCGCTGGAGTGCGCCAGCGCCGAGCCGATATCCAGGCAGAATTCGCAATTCACGAGTCCGGCCGTCTTCAGTTCGGCCAGTTCCTTGAGCTTCGGATCCAGTCTGTTGCTGAACAGCAGCGCTGTTTCGTATCCGATCGTGCCGAAAAGAATCTGCGGTCGGCGGGCGAGCCAGCCGAACAGGTCGGATCGGTTCCGCTTCGCCTGCCGAACCGCTTGCAGGTAGTGCCGAATCCGGGTGAGCGCTCGCATTGTCCGTACCCCCTTGTGCCGGATGAATCTTTCTCTTGAAACTACGCCGCGTAGTAGTTGGAGGCAATGCCTGATCGGGTGTGCCGCCGAGCGGCGAAATCTGTTGCGGAGCAGTAGCCCTGCCTCGAGGCTCGTCGTGTGAGTGCGCGGCCGTGTCGCACTGGTGTGAGTGGCCGCATGTCGTCTGCAAGAATCGGGGCGTGACCGACGTTGACTCGTCTGCCGCCGAACGGCAGTCCGACCGGACCAGCCCGGGTGCGCAGTTCCTGCGCTGCCACCTGCCCATGCTGGTCGTGACGGCGGTCATTCTGCTCGCGGTCGTATTCGTTGCCTGGGATCGCTGGCGTCGCGGCGCGCTGTTCTTCGGCGGTGCGGCCCTGCTCGCGGCCACCTTCCGACTCTGCCTGCCGACAGCCCGGGTCGGACTGCTCGCCGTGCGCAGCAAGCCGTTCGATGTCGCCGCACTGAGCCTGCTCGGCAGCGCCATCGTCTTCATCGCCGCGACGATCAATACGCTCGGCGTCGGCTGAGGCCGCAGCGATCTTCCCGCGCATATCAGTTGTGGCAGGTGTCCCTGTCGTTGTAGAGCATGAGCTGGGTGACCTTGGCATCGGCGGGCATATTCCGGTAGATGCCGAGGAAGCCGTAGCGCGCGGGTTGGTCGGGTACCACGGCGGAACTCCAGTTGTAGCCGATCTCGAGCGTGGGATAGGCGGCGCGCACTTCGTCGACAGTGGAGCCGACGGCTATGCCCTCGGGGGTACGGACCGGAAGTTTGCCGGGCATGATCGCGACTATCTCGCCCTTGTTGGTGAAACCCTGCCAACCGGCTCGTGCGGTATAGCGGCCGCAACCGGGCGGATCGTTGGTGTCGTCGAAGGCCGCGATTTCACCGGTGGCCTCGGCCTCGCTCCGGCTCATCCCGAGTCGCAGTTCGCCGAAGCCGAGCGGGCCGAGGACGGTCGGCGCCGGTGGCAGGGTGGTCGTGGACGCCGCTGGCCGGGTGGTCTCGGTCGGCTCGTCCGAGCACCCCGTGACACCGGTGAACACCGCGCCGAGCAGCGCGAATGTCAGTACGGCACGATGAATACGCATGGTCTTACCCCCGATGTCGTCCATGAACCGGAATGCCCGCCGAGCTGAGACGGTGCGATATCGGCCCAGTCTGCACATCGGCGACTCCCCGAGTCAAGGCAACATCCATCGGCCCACGTATACCTTATGCGTCACCAGTTCGGTCTCGGTGTCGGCTGAGGCACAACAACTTTCGTCGGCAGCTACCGGTCGCGGCTGCTTCCGTCGAGCGCGGTGAAACAGCGGCTTCCATGATCTTGCGGAGCCGCGATTTCACCAGTGCCGAAATACGATGTCAGCTCCGGCTCGACGGGTATCGCTCGGTGAATACGGTGCGTTCGCGTGGGCGGCGACCCGGATGCGGCGCGGTGGTGTCGCTGTAGCCGATCGCGACCATGACCGCGATGGCAAGGTCGGGGCGGTTCTCGATACCGATGGCCTTCTTGACCAGGTCCGGATCCCAGCCGTTCATCGGGGCCGACGACAGGCCGAGGCTGGTGGCGGCGAGCATGACATAGGTCGCGGCGATCATCGCATTCTTCACGGCGTTCTCGCGGGTGAGTCCGCGCTGTTGCAGCGAGTGGAATTCGCTGCGCGAGTGGAACATTGCGGTGAAATCCGCATTCCACGCGCCGTTGCGTGCGGCCAGTTCGGCGATATCGGCATTCTCGGCCTGCCATGCCGCTGTCTCGGCGACGAAGACCAGCACTACCGGGGCCTCCAGCGGTTGTGGCTGGCCGAAGGCGGCGTTCGACAGGTCGCGGCGGCCGGACGCGCTGGTCACCAACACGATCGACCGATCCTGCATATTCCACGCGGTAGGTGCCTCGACGGCCAGATCCAGCAGTTCGTCGAGTAGTTCGCGGGGTACCGGATCCGGACGGTAGTGGCGGGTGGTGCGACGGGCGCGGATCGCGGCGGGAACCGAAAGTGTCTGTGTGTTCATGATTCTTACTATCGGAGAGTGATGAACTATTAGGAAGACAGCACTAAATAGTGCGCTACACTCCGAAAGGTGCGTACAGTGATCGAGGCCAGCGGGCTGCCTGCAGATGTCTACTCGGCGAAGTGCCCCACCCGGCAGGTGCTCGACCATGTCGCTGGTAAATGGACTGTGCTCATCGTGGACGCGCTCGCCGAGGGCACCATGCGCTACACCGATCTGCACCGACGCGTCGAGGGCATCTCACAGAAAATGCTCACGCAAACCCTGCGTCAGCTGGAAACCGACGGATTCGTCACGCGCACAGTGCATCCCACCGTGCCGCCGCGCGTCGACTACGACCTCACCGACCTCGGCCGCAGCCTGCGCACCCCGATCGCGGCGCTGCGCGACTGGATCGAGGTCAATATCAACCGCATCGAAGCCGCACGTCGCGCCGCCCGCTAGCCGACCTCGGCTATCGCGCGCCGACCGCGCCCGCCGTACAACCGGCGCGCCTCGCTCGGCGTAATCGTCTCCAGCCGGGCCGGCGGCTCGCCCTTCAGGTGCTGCTCCAGGATCCGACCCGCCATCGGTGCGATGAATGGTGCGGCGGCGATCAGGCCGAACGAGTTGAATGCGGCGCTGCCCCACACGATGGTCTTCGCGGCCGGTTGGACGAGCAGATCGACGATTCCCCAGCGATCGAAGCGGCCGAGCTTGCGCATCCATTTCGGCAGTGTGGCAACCGAAGCCAGGGACAGTAGCCGACTGCCGAGGGCGTAACCGATGCCCGCGCCGTTGCGCGGCGAGGTCCACAGCAGGTGGTGCATGCCCTCCTCGGCACGCTCGGAGGTGCACAGGCTCGGGCGGACCTTCGCGAAGTACGCGCGCACCTCCTCGCGAGAGCGCGGCACATCCTCCGGCTTGCAGGTCTGCAGTTCGGCGGCGATCGCGCACTCGCGCCAGTAGCGCGCCTCTTCCTCCGGGCCGAGCGGACCGGGACCGAAGACCTCGTAGGCCTTGAGTACCGAATGCCAGCCGGTGATGTGGATCCACAGCTGGGTGTCCGGACTGTTCGCGCTGTAGCGCCGGCCACTGATCGGTTCGATGCCGGTCATCGGCGCGTGCACCTGCATCAGATGTTCCGAGGCCTCGATGGCTGTACGGCCGTCGGCGATCGCGACGAGCAGGAAGTAGGCGAAGGTGTGGTCCAGCCGGCTGCGCGGGTCGGTGTAGATGCCCTGCGAATCGGCCACGGCCGCGGTCAGGAACGGATCGAAGTGCTCGAGTACCACCGCGCGCTGGAATCCGATCACGGCGGTCGGCGCGGTCCAGATCTTCCAGCTGGGCGAATCCGGGCCGAAGAACCCGTAGTCGTCCCGGCGAAGAGTGGTCGGATCGAAGGACATCTGCTGCTCCTTTGCCTGCTCGCCCTCCTGGATCGGCGAATGCAACGCAACCGTAGCAATTGCGGCGCGGCAATACAACGGTCGCGTAGCATTTGTTCTCGGATGGATTTCCATAATCGGAGGCCGATGCTGACAGGATGGACGCGAATGGAGGTGCATCGACAGTGACGGAATCGCGCACCGCGCCGGACCGGCCGCGACGGCGATACGCGCCACGCCTACCTCCCGAGGAGCGCCGCGTCCAACTGCTCGACGCCGCCTACGCGGTGTTGAGCAGGGTGGAGTTGCACCAGCTGAGCATGGAGGCGGTCGCGCAGGAGGCGGGCGTCGGAAAACCGGTGCTGTACACCGTGTTCAAGACTCGCGCGGAACTCGTTGCGGCACTGCTGGAACGCGAACGCGAACGCGGTCTCGAGCAGGTCGCCGCGACCTTGCCCACCGATCTGCTCGGTGCCGATCCGGTGGCAGCGGCCTCGGCCACGGTCGAAGCGTTCGTCGGTGTCGCACTGGAGAATCCGACGCGCTGGCGCCTCATCCTGGCCACGCCAGGCAGCGCCCCCGACGAATACCGTGCGGCACTCGCCGATTCCCGTACCGGTATCTTCACCCAGGCCGAATCCCTGGTCAGCATGGGTATCGCACTCGATCCGCGTTGGGCGGGAATGGATTCCGCACTACTTGCCAATGCGGTGCTGAGCGTCGCCGAAATGCTCGGCAGGCTTGCGGTCAGCGCGCCGGACGAGTATCCGCGCGAGCGATTGGAAGGCTTCGTCCACTCCATCGTCCAACTGCTCGTCGGCGCCCCCGCCGCACAGTCGAAGCAGTGATGGGGACGCCGAACTTTCAGCTGTTGCGACCGACTTGCGCCAGTCGCATTGTTTCGGTGAGCAATTTGGATACGGCGGCGGCTTCGGTGAGAAAGCCGTCGTGGCCGTCGCGGGAGTGCACGATCTCCAGGCCCTCGCAGCCCGGCAGTCCGTCGGCCAGTTCCTGTTGAGTTCGCAACGGGTACAAGCGATCCGAGTCGACGCCGCCGACCACGCACGGTACCGGGGTGGCGGCGAGGGCGGCCGCGATGCCGCCGCGCCCGCGGCCGATATCGTGTCGGTTCATCGCCTCGGTCAGTAGCACGTAGGTGGCGGGATCGAAACGGCTGCAAAGCTTTTCGGCCTGGTGGTCCAGATAGCTCTGTACCGCATAGCGGCCGCCGTTGCGCGGATCCTCGTCGCCCTGCGCATTGTTCTCGAAGCGGTGATCGAGTTCGCCCTCGGTGCGGTAGGTCAGGTGCGCGATGCGGCGGGCGATGCCCATGCCGGTCGTCGGGGCGCGATCGGTGTCGTGGTAGTCGCCGCCCTGCCAGTCCGGATCGGCCTTGATGGCGGCGATTTGCGTTGTCTGCGTGCCGATCTGGTCGGCGGTGGCGCGTGCGCCGACGGCGAGTACCAGTGCGGAACTGACCCGTTCCGGCGCGCCGACCATCCACTCCAGCACCCGCATGCCGCCCATCGAACCGCCGACGACGGCGGCCAGGCGTTCGATGCCGAGCAGATCGAGCAGCGCCGCTTCCGCGGTCACCTGATCGCGGATCGAGATCTCCGGAAACCTTGCACCCCAAGGCTTTCCGTCCGGCGCCAGCGTGGAGGGGCCGGTGCTGCCCTTGCAGCCGCCGAGCACATTCGTCGCGATGACGCACCATTCGTCGGTATCGACCGGTGCGCCCGGCCCAACCATGCCGTCCCACCAGCCGGGCATCGGATGGATATCGTCGGGCACCCCGACGACATGCGAATCGCCGGTCAGCGCGTGCTCGACGAGCACCACGTTGTCCAGTGCGGGGGAGAGCTCACCCCAGCGCTGGACGGCCAGATGAACGTCCGGGATGACTGCGCCGCTCTCCAGTCGCACGTCCCCGATGGCAATGATGCCGAGCCTCCCGTCCGGCGGTGGCAGGGCCACTGCGGACGAACGCGCGGTACTCGGGTCGGTCACGGTCACGACTCCGCCTCGCTAGCGCTCGGCTCCGTCGCGACCGAGGGTGCTGTGTTGATGGTTCGCTCGCTCACGTCGTTGCCGCCGTGAAAACAGCCCGCTGCCGACAGTGCGTTGCCGATGCCGGGGTGATCACGAGGGCACGCACATCCTCGATGCTAGCTACCCGACTGAACCGGGCCGTGGTCCGGTAGACCGGGAGTGCGGCCGCGGACGCGATGGGGTCACTCATGTCGTGCTCCAAAGGGTTGTTCGCCGACAGGTCTTATCGGGATCTGGGTAACGGACAACAACTCATCGGAAATACCTCCTGAAGTGCGCGCTTGCTCTCGACCATCGAGAGCCCGGTCATCACCCGGAGCACCCCACCGCTGCTGGAGGGTTGCCGTCCAGCAAGCCGGGGCTTCGCGCTGGCACTCATGACCTGACGGACATGGTAACCGGCGCGCGGTCGGCGACTGAAATCCGTTACCGGTTGTCCGCCGGTTCGGTCGCGGGCTGCCCGGTGCATACACGCATGAACTCGTCGTACGACGTGGTGAATCCGGCGCGGGCCTCCGCGGCGGCCGCAGCGGTGTCTTCCTCGTCGAAGATCGAGTTCTGGCACTCCATGCTGAGGTGGCCGATCAGCTGCCAGGCGCCGACGACCAGCTGCACCGGCAGCGCATCGGACTGGGTGCCGAGTCGCTCGGCGATCGCGTCGGCGATCGCGGCGTTCTTGTCGTCGGCCAGTTCCATGCTCTGCGCACTGACCGTCGGACTGCTGCGCAGGATCCGCTGCATCTGCTGGAAGCGCCGGAACGACAGTGGTCCCTCGGTATTCACCGCGGCCTGGTCGACGACCAGCAGGAAGGCCTCGCGCAGCGATTGCAGCTCATTGCCGGTGACCGGCAGTCCACGCAGGCATTCGGCGATCGCGAGTCCGAAATCCTTGACCGGCCCGAGGACGATGGCCTCTTTGCTGTCGAAATACCGGTTGATCGTGCGCGGGGACACATCCGCACGGTCCGCGATCTGTTCGACCGTCGTCGCGTCGAATCCCTGTGCGTCGCATAGGTCGAGCGCCACCTCGATGATGCGCAACCGGGTCTGCTGCTTCTTGCGCTCGCGCAACCCCGGACCGCCGGGCGCGCTGGGCCCTGGGTTCGCTGGGGCGCGCACAGCGTCCTCGGCTGTGGCGCTCGCGCCGATCGGCGTCGATGACTCGAGCATGTCCTCATGTTAGCGCAATCGGGACGGTTTGTGTCTTTAACGGCCAAATGTCGTAGTGCGACATTTTTCTCTTGACGACAAATGTCTGCTGATGACAGGATGGCTGCAACGAACTTCGGACGAGGAGACCAAGGTGAGCGAGACTGCGACAGCGGTGGAAGTTCTGGAGAAGCAAACGAGTTCGGCGCGCTGGCTGGCCCTGGGGGTGATCGCATTGGCCCAGCTCATGGTGGTTCTCGACGCCACTATCGTGACCATCTCGCTGCCCTTCGCCCAGCAGGATCTCGACATCAGCGACGGCAATCGGCAGTGGATGCTGACCGCCTACACGCTGATCTTCGGCGGTCTGCTGCTGCTCGGCGGACGGCTGGCCGACTACCTCGGGCGGCGTCGGATATTCATCGTCGGCCTGGTCGGCTTCGCCGGTGCGTCCGCGGTGGCGGGCCTGGCGCAGAACGGTGCGGAGCTGTTCGCCGGACGGGCGCTGCAGGGTGCGTTCGCGGCGCTGCTCGCGCCCGCGGCACTGTCACTGCTCTCGGTGACCTTCACCGAGGCCAAGGAGCGCGCGACCGCGTTCGGCGTCTTCGCCGGTATCTCCGCGGGTGGTGCGGCACTCGGCCTGATCGCGGGTGGCGCGCTGACCGAATACGCCTCCTGGCGCTGGTGCCTGCTGGTGAACACCCCGATCGCATTGCTCGCGCTGCTCGGCGCGCTGGCCTTCGTGGTGAAGGATGTGCCGACACCGCGCACCGGCGGCTATGACGTGCCCGGCGCCGTCACCGTGACGCTCGGTCTGATCGCCATCGTGTACGGATTCAGCCGCGCCGCCGAGGACGGCTGGCTGGCCGGCAGCACCCTCGGGCTGCTCGTCATCGGTGTCGCCCTGCTGATCGCCTTCGTCGCCATCGAGCGTCGCTCGTCGAATCCGCTGCTGCCGCTGCATATTCCGGGTGAGATCAACCGCGGTGGCGCCTTCCTGGCGGCGTTGCTGATCCCGATCGCGATGTTCGCGATGTTCCTGTTCCTGAGCTACTACTTCCAGATCACCCTCGGCTACTCGTCGCTGAAGGCCGGTTTCGCCTTCCTGCCGTTCCCGGCGGGCATCGCGATCTCCGCCGGTGTCACCAGCGCGCTGCTGCCGAAGCTGGGCCCGCGCCCGCTGATGGTGGCCGGGGCCGTGCTCGGTGTGCTCGGTCTGGTGTGGCTGGCGCAGCTGAGCTATGGCGACAGCTACTCGGTCGGCGTGCTGCCCGCGCAGCTGCTGATCGCGCTCGGTATGGGCCCGCTGTTCGTCGGGATGCAGACCGTCGCGCTGCATCAGGTCGAGGAGGAGGACTCGGGTGTGGCCAGTGCGCTGTTGAATGCGGCACAGCAGGTCGGTGGCGCGGTCGGTACCGCACTGCTCACCACCATTTCGGTGCAGACGGCCAAGACCTTCGCGCAGAACAATCCGACGGTGGACAACCTGATAGCCCGCGCTTCGATCCACAGCTACGACGTGGCGTTCTATGTCGGCGCCGGCTTCTTCCTCGCGGCAATTCCGGTGATCGCGTTGATGATTCGGGACAAGCCGGAAAACCTGATCGAGGGATCCGAGCAAGACGCGCGGATTCCGGTCGCGGTCTGATCCTTAAATAGCGATGTCCGGGTGTCCGATGGGATGCCCGGACATCGCTATTTCGGCAGGCTCCGACCTACTTGTCGGTAACAATTTCGGGCAGCTTCACATGGGGGGCTGCCCGCGCGGTGAGAACAATGGCAGCAGTACGCTTGTCTTGTTTGCACCACTCGTCTCGCGGACAACGCGGGACATATACGTTGTCTGTTGGAACAGCTGGGGTCCGCTCACAAGCGTGTTCGCCTGGCCGTGCAATAAGGGCACCATCCTAGGAGGACACGAAGATCCATGTCCAAGATCAAGGTTGAAGGCACCGTCGTCGAACTCGACGGCGACGAGATGACCCGGATCATCTGGCAGTTCATCAAGGACAAGCTGATCCACCCGTATCTCGATGTGAACCTCGAGTATTACGACCTCGGCATCGAATATCGGGACAAGACAGACGACCAGGTCACGATCGACGCCGCGAATGCGATCAAGGAGCACGGTGTCGGCGTCAAGTGCGCCACGATCACTCCGGATGAGGCCCGGGTCGAGGAATTCGGCCTGAAGAAGATGTGGCGCTCGCCCAACGGCACCATCCGCAACATCCTCGGCGGAACCATCTTCCGCGCGCCGATCATCATCTCGAATGTGCCGCGTCTGGTCCCCGGCTGGACCAAGCCGATCATCATCGGCCGTCACGCGTTCGGCGACCAGTACCGCGCCACCGACTTCAAGGTGTTCCAGGGCGGCACCGTCACCCTCACCTTCACCCCCGAGGACGGCAGCGAGCCGATCGTGCACGAGGTCGTGCAGATGCCCGAGGACGGCGGCGTCGTGATGGGTATGTACAACTTCAAGAAGTCCATCGAGGACTTCGCGCGGGCCTCGTTCAACTACGGCCTGCAGCAGAATTACCCGGTCTACATGTCGACCAAGAACACCATCCTCAAGGCCTACGACGGCATGTTCAAGGACACCTTCCAGGAGGTGTTCGATGCCGAGTTCAAGACCCAGTTCGACGCGGCCGGACTCACCTACGAGCACCGTCTGATCGACGATATGGTCGCCTCCTCCATGAAGTGGGAGGGCGGCTACGTCTGGGCCTGCAAGAACTACGACGGCGACGTGCAGTCCGACACCGTGGCCCAGGGCTTCGGCTCGCTCGGCCTGATGACCTCGGTACTGCTCACCCCGGACGGCCGGACCTGTGAGGCCGAGGCCGCGCACGGCACCGTCACCCGGCACTACCGCCAGCACCAGCAGGGCAAGCCGACCTCGACCAACCCGATCGCGTCGATCTTCGCCTGGACCCGCGGCCTCGAGCACCGCGGCAAGCTGGACAACACCCCCGAGGTGATCGGTTTCGCGCAGACACTCGAGGATGTCGTCATCAAGACCGTCGAGGGCGGCCAGATGACCAAGGACCTTGCGCTGCTCGTCGGCGGCGATCAGGGCTACCTGACCACCGAGGAGTTCCTCGGTGCGCTCGACGCCAACCTGGCCCGCGCCCTGCGCTGACCGGTTGATCTGAATACCCGGCGCTGGGCAAGAGCCAGCGCCGGGCGCGACATACGGGCACCCGCGCCACACCGGTGGTACGGGTGCCCGCACTGTTTCACGAGTCGTGTTCGGCGTTCGATGTGAAGTGCTCGGGATCGCAGTATTTGTGCGGGAATCGCCGCGCTGTTGGCATGTGCTGCCCGGAATGCGCGGTATGTGGGCGGCGCTTTCGATTTCTCGAGGCTGACGTGGGGGAACTCACCTTTGCGCGGGAAGCGGAGGCGGTCGCCGGCCGGTTACATGAATACGTGACCAGTACCGTTGCGACGCAGACCCCAGCACCCGAGGCCGAGCGGACCGGCTGGCATATTCCGGCGATGCTCGCGCTGGCTCTCGGTGGATTCGGAATCGGCACAACCGAATTCGTCACCATGGGTTTACTGCCCGATATCGCGAGCGCCATGCGGGTATCCGAGCCGACGGCAGGTCATGCCGTATCGGCGTATGCGCTCGGTGTCGTCGTCGGCGCACCGCTGATCGCCGCACTCGCCGCGCGGGTGCCGCGCAAACGTCTGCTCGTCGCCCTGATGGTGGCGTTCACTATCGGCAATGCGGCGACGGTTATCGCGCCGACGTTCGAAACTCTGGTGATCGCGCGGTTCGTTTCCGGACTGCCGCACGGTGCGTACTTCGGTGTCGCCTCGCTGGCCGCTGCCACATTGGCACCGGTAGGACAGCGTGCCAAGGCGGTTGCCGCGGTTATGCTGGGTTTGAGCGCCGCCAATGTTGTCGGCGTTCCCAGTGCGACCTGGCTGGGCCAGCATCTCGGCTGGCGCGATGCCTTCGTGGTGGTGGCGGTGATCGGTATCGCCACCGTCGCGGCCCTGATCCGATTCGTTCCGCAGCTGCACGGCATCCGGATCACCAACCCGATGACCGAACTCGGCGCCCTGCGTCGCTCGCAGGTGCTGCTGACCCTGTTGGTCGGCGCGATCGGCTTCGGCGGCATGTTCGCCGTCTACACCTATATCACCACGACCCTGACCGATGTGGCCGGTCTGCGGCTCGGCCTGGTGCCGTTCGTGCTCATGCTCTTCGGACTCGGGATGGTCGCGGGCAATATCGTCGGCGGCATCCTGGCCGATCGCGGCGTCGACCGGGCAATCTACGTCGCGATGATCGCCATGGTCGTCATTCTGGCGGGATTCGTTGCCGCCGCGCACAATCCGTACACGGCGGCGATCGGCGCGTTCTTCATCGGCGCATCGGGTGCGGCGCTCGCGCCTGGTCTGCAGACCCGGCTGATGGATGTCGCCGCCGACGCCCAGACCCTCGCAGCGGCGCTCAATCACGCGGCCCTCAATATCGCCAATGCGGCGGGCGCGTGGTTGGGTGGACTCGTCATCGCGGCGGGTCTCGGCTACACCGCACCCGCGACCGTCGGGGCGGGGCTGGCGGTGCTCGGCGTTCTGCTGTTCACGGTGACCGTCTGGACCGGTCGTCGCTCAGCGGTTTAGGCGCTGGGTTCCAGCGCGACGACGGGAATCACCCGATCCGTCTTGGTCTCGTATTCGGCGAAGCCCGGCATGACCTCCACCATCGCCGCATAGAGCCGATCGCGTTCCGGGCCGCCGGTGATCGGGGTGGCTGTCGCCTCGATGGTCTCGGTGCCGATCTCCAGCGTGACCTTCGGATTCGCCCGCAGATTGTGATACCAGTCCGGGTTATCGGGTGCGCCCGCCTTGGACGCGATGATCACCAAACGATTGCCGTCGCGGATATAGGCCGCCGGATTCGTCCGCGGCAGTCCGGTTTTCGCGCCGGTCGTGGTGAGCAGCAGCAGATCCTTGCCCTCGAACGGGCCGCCGACCTTGCCCGCGTTCGCACGGAACTCCGCGATGATGTTCTGGTTCCAATCGTTGGCCATCTGCGCTCCTCGGATCGAAAAATCGGGTCGAGGTAATCGTCGCCGATGGGTGGCCTCGTCAGATCACCTTTTCGAGAATCCGCGCAGGTCGGCGAGCAGCGGCGGCATCGGAGACCGCCTCAGCCCGCGAGAGCCGCACGGCGGGAACGACTGGCTTTCGATCACTTTCGCTTATCGGCCGCCGCTGCCGTGTGTAATAGCCGGTCGACCAGCGTATCGACGTAATCGTCGGTGAGCGGGCCGATGCCGAACAGGGTGCGGGTGTAGAGCGGGGCCAGGATGATGTCGACCACCTCGAGTACGTCGGGTGCCTGTTCGCCGCGTGCGGTTGCTCGATCCAGCATGGCCTGCACCTGGTCCGCTCGTTCGGTGAGGAAGCGATCGCGCGTCTGTTCGCCCGCCGCGCCGGTGTCGAGCAGTGCGAGGATCGTGCGCAGCAACGCCAGACCGTCGGGCCCGCTGACATCGCGCGCCGCCTTGGCGGCATAGGCGCGCAGATCGCTCTCGAGCGATCCGGTATTCGGAATCGCCGATTCGGTGCCGAGCCGATCGACGGTCACCTCCATGGCCAGCGCCTCGAGATTGCCCCAGCGCCGGTAGATGCTGGTATCGGCGACGCCGGCGCGCGTCGCGACATCGGCGACGGTGAAGTTGCCGTAGCCGCGTTCGGCGACCAGTTCGGTGACCGCCTGATGTACCGCCGCGCGCACTCGGGCGCTGCGGCCTCCGGGACGGCGGGCGCGGGCTTGTTCATCCATGACCTCACCTTAACGCAGTAGAGACTTGCGTTTGTGTGCAAGCACCCGTTATCGTTGTTCTTAACGCTGCTGCGAACTGCGTTTAGGAGCTGACATGGAACCGATCTTCTTTCCCGACAACCCCTCGTTCTGGTACGAGACCCTGCGCACCTTCGGTCACATCGCTTATGGCGGAGCCGATTTCGGTGAGGTCGCGGTCACCGCCCAGCGGATCGTCCCCGGCGATTACGACAGCTGGTACGACGAGTGGCTGGCGATGGCCGATCGGGTGGCGGCTGCGGCGCGGACGGCGCATCGGGTGAGCGCCCGCGACGGCTACCTGCGCGCATCGAACTACTACCGCGCCGCGGAATTCTTCCTGCACGGCAATGCCGCCGACCCGCGCATCCGGCACGCCTACGACGCCTCGGTCGAATGCTTCCGCGCCGCAATCGAACTCATGGACCAGGTGATCGAGCCGGTGCTGATTCCGTACGAGGACACCGCCCTGCCCGGCTACTTCTATCGAGCCGACGATTCGGGTGAGCCGCGTCCAACGGTGGTGATGCACAACGGATTCGACGGCACCGTCGAGGAAATGCACTTCTTCGGCGCGGTCGCGGCCGTCGAGCGCGGCTACCACGTGCTCAGCTTCGATGGTCCCGGTCAGCCGGGCACCAGGCACCATCAGGGACTGCCCTTCCGGCCGGACTGGGAGAACGTGGTCGGACCTGTGCTCGACTATGTCGTCGCCCGAACGGAGGTGGATGCCGACCGGATCGCGCTGTTCGGGGTCAGCATGGGCGGTGTTCTCGCGCCGCGTGCCGCCGCCTTCGACCAGCGGGTCGCCGCGCTGATCGCCGTCGACGGCATCTACGACCTCGGCGATATCTCCACCGCGGGTCTGCCGGGCGAGCGTGCGGAACTCGAGCGTCGGCTGCGCGCCGCCGCCGATCCTGAGCTCGATGCCGCGATCGAGGCTGCGATGGCGGCGAATCCCGTTGCGCACTGGGCGATTTCGCACGGCATGTATGCCATGGATGTGAGCACGCCGCGAGCCTTCGCTGCCAGCTACCTCGACTACCACGTCCGTGACGGCATCGCCGAGAAGATCACCTGCCCGACATTGGTGTGCGCGGGTGCCGAGGACGGTTTCTTCAAGGGCCAGCCCGAACGCCTCTTCGCGCATCTGACCTGCCCGAAGACACTGCTCGAGTTCACCGTCGAAGAGGGGGCCGATGCCCACTGCCAGTCCGGCGCACAGCGTCTCGCACTCGCTCGCATCTACGACTGGCTCGACGACACCTTCGACCAAGCGTGACCCTTCCCAGCTGATCGAGACTTTCCCGGAGATCGACATGATCAACCGCATCGACCGCGCCATCGATATGACCGGCGGGATCGTCAAAGGTATTGCCGCAGAACAGATGAGCGCACCGACGCCGTGCCGCGAATGGGATCTGCGTGAGTTGCTCAATCACCTGGTAGGGGGCATGAATATCTTTGCCGCCCAACTACAGGGCCTGACCCCGGTTCGCGATCACCACGACGACTGGCTCGGCACCGACCCGCGGGGCGCCTACGCCGATGCGGCCGTGCTCGACCGCGCGGCCTGGCATCGCCCCGACGCACTCGAGCAGACGGTGCGTCTCGGCTTCGGCGAGGTGCCCGGGCCGATGGCGGCGGTGATCCACCTGACCGAACTCGTTGTGCACGGTGTCGATCTAGCGGTCGCCACCGAACAGCAGGGCCTGGTCGACGAGCAGCTGTGCGCGGAGATGCTGGCGATAATGCGAGAGATGGGCCTCGAAAAATTCCGCGTACCAGGGATGTTCGGGCCCGAGGTCGAGGTGCCCGCCGACGCCCCCGCACACCGTGGGCTGCTCGCCTACGTCGGCCGAGCCTGATCCGCGCTGGCCCGCCGCGTTGCTGCGGCGGGCCGTGCACGCGAGCCACGCACCCGCAGATGAACATGCAGATCTGTATGTAAGTGTAGAATCGCCGAATGACCAGGTCCGAAGCGCCCAAGCAGCAGCGCCGCACACAAGAGCAGCGCAGTAGTGAGATGCGTACGCGGCTGCTCGATGCCACCATCGACTGCCTGGTCGAATACGGGTATGCGGGGACGACCACGCCGCGGGTCGCCGAGCGGGCGGGGGTGACCCGCGGGGCCCAGGTGCACCACTTCGGGTCCAAAACCGATCTGGTGGTCGCGGCGATCAGCCATCTGGCGCAGCTGCGCGCGGAGACCGCGATGCGCGAGATGTCCAGGGTCCAGGGTGGTGGCGATCCCGTCGGGGCGGCGCTGGACTTTCTCTGGGAGCTACATCAGGGGCCACTGTTCATCGCCACCGCCGAGCTGTGGGTGGCGGGCCGGACCGATCCGGTGCTCGCCTCGGCCATGGAGAAGGTCGAGCCGTTCGTCAACAATGCCGTGCTGATGGCGGTCGCCCGATTCGTCCCGGATGAGATGCGGCGCAAGGAAGCCCGCGATTTCGTCTACACCGCGATGGACGCACTGCGCGGAATCCTGGTCTCCAATTTCATCGATCCGGATTCCGAACGGGCGCACCGGCGTTGGCGGCGGGCCTCGGTGCATCTGCGGGAGATCGCCACCGCCGCGCTGGTTGCGCGACCGCTGCTGCGCCCCGCTGAATAGCTGACGGCATAGGGCTTTTCGGCCCGCCGCCTGCCGACGTCTCAGTGGTGCGCGCGCCGGGCAATGCCCCCGCGCGTCGACTTGCCCCTTGGCGGATGGCGCAATGTTCGCTACGTGCGGCATGTTGCTCCTGAGCGCGCTGAGCTGGGAGTTCTCTCCTTTGTCGGGTTGGATCACCGCGAATGCTTGCCTGGCTTACATACAGATCTGTATGTTTGTTTCTGTTCGATCCGGTCGGGATCGGCCACTGCGGGCCGCCGACTTGGGCCGCACCGGGTCAGGTACTACGTGAGGAGTTCGATGGCGAACAAGGTCTACGTCGTTGGCGTCGGCATGACGAAGTTCGAGAAGCCGGGCCGCCGTAAGAACGAAGACGGCAGCGCTTGGGACTACCCGGACATGGCGCGGGAATCGGGTACGAAGGCACTCGCCGATGCCGGGATCGACTATCGCGAAGTCGAGCAGGCCTACGTCGGTTATGTCTACGGCGAGTCCACCTCCGGACAGCGCGCGGTCTACGAACTGGGTATGACCGGCATTCCGGTGGTCAATGTCAATAACAACTGTTCGACCGGATCCACCGCGCTTTTCCTTGCGGCACAGGCGATTCGGGGCGGCCTCGCCGATTGCGCGCTGGCGCTGGGCTTCGAGAAGATGCAGCCGGGCTCGCTCGGTTCCACCTGGGACGATCGCGAACAGCCGATGGCCAAGCATGTCATGGCGCTCGCGGAGATCTCCGAGGTGCTTTTCCCGGTGGCGCCGTGGATGTTCGGCGCGGCGGGGCGCGAGCATATGAAGCAGTACGGCACCACCGCGGAGCATTTCGCGAAGATCGGCTACAAGAACCACAAGCATTCGGTGAACAACCCGTATTCGCAGTTCCAGGACGCGTATTCGCTAGATGACATCCTGGCCTCGCGGATGATCTACGACCCGCTCACCAAGCTGCAGTGTTCGCCGACCTCGGACGGTTCGGGCGCGGTCGTGCTGGCCAGCGAGGAATTCGTGAACTCGCACGACCTCGCCGCCCAGGCGGTGGAGATCGTCGGTCAGGCGATGACCACTGACTTCGCCTCCACCTTCGACAACACCGCCAAGAACCTCATCGGCTACGACATGAATGTCCAAGCCGCGCGGAAGGTTTACGAGCAGGCCGGGCTCGGCGCGGAGGATTTCCAGGTCATCGAGCTGCACGACTGCTTCTCCGCCAACGAACTGCTGCTCTACGAGGCCCTCGGACTCTGCGACGAGGGTGAGGCCGGAAAGCTCATCGACGACAACCAGACCACCTATGGCGGCAAGTGGGTGGTGAATCCCTCCGGTGGACTGATCTCCAAGGGGCATCCCTTGGGCGCAACAGGTTTGGCGCAGTGCTCCGAACTCACCTGGCAGCTGCGCGGAACCGCCGAAAAGCGTCAGGTCGACAACGTCACCGCCGCACTGCAGCACAACATCGGGCTTGGCGGCGCCGCCGTGGTGACGGCCTACCAGCGTGCCGATCGCTGAGCGTCGATCCGATCCCGCGCTGACCTTCCAACTGCCACAACAACACTCGACGAGGAGTCGAACCATGGGCCACATCGAAGCCACCAAGGACGTCAATGCCACCCCCGAGGCCCTGTGGGCCGTCGTCTCCGACCCGCAGACCTGGGACAAATGGTTCACCATCCACGAGCGCTTCATCGAGGAGCCGCCCACCGTGCTGACCCCCGGCGCGAAGCTGGTCGCGAAGATCGTGATGCTCGGCATGGCCAACAAGCTGGAGTGGTCGGTCGTGGCTGTCGCACAGCCGAACAAGCTGACCCTCGGCGGCACCGGAATGGCCGGTGTGAAGACGGAATTCACCTTCGATATCCAGCCCAACGACGGCGGCGGCTCCACCGTATCGGTGACTGGTGACTTCGAGGGCGCGCTGATCAAGGGCGCGTTGGGCAAGGCGGTCGAAAAGGACGGTCTCGCGCAACTCGACAAATCGCTGGAGCAGCTCGACGCGCTCGCCGTCGCGGCGGCCTGATTCCGCCACCCAAGGAGAGTGCGATGACAGCGGAGACCACTGCGGCCCGGCCGGTGGAGTTCGACGACGCCGGTCTGGAAATCTGGTGTGACGAAGAGCGTTTCGAGGTCACCGGGGAGCGGCTCGCCGAGTACGCGGCGGCCACCAACGACCCGATCGAGGCACATCTGACGGGCGCGGTCGCCGCGCCGATCTTCGGCATCGTCCCGGTTTTCGAGGCCATGATGATGCCGGTGATCGACGTGGTGCCGATGGATATCTTCGGCCGGGTCGTGCACGGAGAGCAGGACTTCCATTTCCACCGCGCGATCCAGCCGGGGGACAAGCTGGTCTCGCGGGCCAAGGCCATCGGCTACACCAGTCGTGCCAATGGCACCACCATCACCATCCTCATCGAATGCCGGACCGAGGAAGGGGATTTGGTCAACGAGCAGTACCTGACCGCCTTCTTCCGCAATATCGACGCGGGCAAGTCGGAGGGGCTGGCGGCCCCGGCGCACAAGTTCGACGAGAACCTGCGGGCACAGGATCCGGTCGCGGTCGTGGCGCAGCATGTCGATCTCGATCAGACCTACCGCTATTCGCCCGCTTCCGGTGACCCGGTGCCGCTGCATCTGGACGAGCAGGTAGCCAAGGACGCCGGTCTGCCCGGCATCGTCGCGCACGGTCTGTGCACCATGGCCTTCGCCTCGTGGGCCGTGCTGACCGAGGTGGCGGGCTCGGATGTCAACCGGCTGAAGCGATTTGCCGTTCGATTCGCCAAGATGGTCTTTCCCGGTGACGACCTGGAGACCCGGATCTGGAAGGTCGGCTCGGCCGACGGCGTCACCACCTTCGCCTTCGAAACGGTCCGTGGTGAGGACGTCGTACTGAGCGACGGCCTCGCGGAGATCGCCGATTAGCCACATGTCCCGGCGAGCGCCGCGACATTCATTTCGCCACGGTATGCCGGGGCAGAGGACAGGAGTCGACGCACATGGGTGCACTGGAAGGAAAAGTCGCCGTTATCACCGGCGCGGGCCGTGGTATCGGCCGCGAGCACGCGCTGCTGTTCGCTCGCGAGGGCGCCAACATCGTCGTCAATGACCTGGGCGGCAGCAACTCCGGCGAGGGGACCGATGTCGGTCCCGCGCAGGAGGTCGCCGATGAGATCGTCGCGGCCGGCGGCAAGGCCGTCGCGAACACCGAGAACATCGCGAGCTGGGACGGTGCGAAGAAGCTCGTCGATCAGGCGGTGTTGGAGTTCGGCGGCCTGGATATCGTGATCAACAACGCGGGCATTCTGCGCGACGCCTTCCTCGCGGGCATGGACGAGGCGCAGTGGGACGCGGTCGTCGCCGTACACCTGAAGGGCCACGCGGCCGTGCTGCATCACGCCGCGGCGTTCTGGAAG
Source organism: Nocardia sp. CA-120079 (assembly GCF_050955745.1). Classification (NCBI taxonomy): domain Bacteria; kingdom Bacillati; phylum Actinomycetota; class Actinomycetes; order Mycobacteriales; family Nocardiaceae; genus Nocardia; species Nocardia sp. CA-120079. Next base: position 8,503,663 of record NZ_CP192088.1, on the reverse strand, counting down.
GACCAGAGCAAGGCGGGCAACCAGCCCAATGCGGCGGTCGTCAACACCGCATCGGCATCGGGTGTCACGGTGCCCAATGCCGGTCAGGGCAACTACGGCGCCGCCAAGGCGGGGATCGCGGCGCTGACACTGGTCGCGGCCGACGAGCTGGCGCGCTACGGCGTGCGGGTCAATGCCATCGCGCCGATCGCGCGTACCCGCCTCACGCTGGCCACTCCAGGCATGGGCGAGATGATGGCCGCCGAGGCCGAGGCGGCCGAGGAAGAGGGCGGTTTCGATGCCTTCAGTCCGGCCAATATCTCCCCGTTGGTCGCATACTTGGCTTCCGATAAGTGCGCGATCACCGGCAAGGTGTTCGCGGTACAGGGCGGTGCCATCTCCGAACTCGCCGGTTGGCACGACGTGAAGACGATCGAGGCCGAGGGTCCCTGGCTCATCGACGACATCGCCGCTCGGCTTCCATGAGTTAGGAGAACAAAGATGTTCGAATGGTCCGAAACCGATGTGATGATCCGCGACGCCGTGCGGACGTTCATCGACAAGGAGATCCGTCCGCACCTCGACGCACTCGACAGCGGCGAGATGACGCCGTACCCGATCATCCGGAAGCTGTTCAGCGAGTTCGGAATCGACGCGATGGGCGGCGAGGCGATCCAGAAGATGCTCGCCGAGCAGAAGGCTCGTGCGGCGGCCGTCGCGGCCGGGGAGCCGAAGCCGGAGAAGAAGGAAAAGGCTTCCGGCGGTGGCCCGTTCAGTGGCCAGGAGTCGCTGATGGCCGTGCTGATCGCCGAATTGTCGGGGGTCTGTATGGGTTTGGTGACCGCGATGGGCGTGTCCATCGGCCTCGGCGCGACCACCATCATGTCGCGGGGCACCCTGGCCCAGCGGGAGCGCTGGCTCGCCGACATCGTGACCATGAAAAAGGTTGCGGCATGGGCGATTACCGAGCCGGACTCGGGTTCGGACGCGTTCGGCGGTATGAAGACCTACGTCAGGCGCGACGGCGAGGACTATATCCTCAACGGCCAGAAGACTTTCATCACCAATGGCCCCTACGCCGATGTGATGGTCGTCTACGCGAAGCTCGACGAGGGCGACGGCGGCGATAAGCGCGAGCGCAAGGTGCTCACCTTCGTCCTGGACAGCGGGATGGAGGGTCTCACCCAGGGCAAGCCGTTCAAGAAGATGGGCCTGCACGCCTCGCCGACCGGCGAACTGTTCTTCGGCAATGTGCGCCTGGGGCGCGATCGGCTGCTCGGCGAGACCGAGGAGCACAAGGGCGGCGATGGCCGGGAAAGTGCTCGTTCCAGCTTCACCGCCGAACGTATCGGTGTCGGTTTCATGGCGCTCGGCATCATCAACGAATGTCACCGGCTGTGCCTGGACTACGCCAAGAGCCGCAAGCTGTGGGGCCAGGAGATCGGCCGGTTCCAGCTGGTGCAGCTCAAGCTGGCCAAGATGGAGATCGCCCGGATCAATGTGCAGAACATGGTCTTCAACACTCTCGAGCGCGGCAAGGCGGGCAAGCCGCCGACCCTCGCCGAGGCCTCGGCCATGAAGCTCTACGCCTCCGAGGCCGCCACCGAGGTGGCCATGGACGCGGTCCAGCTCTTCGGCGGCAACGGTTACATGACCGAGTACCGGGTGGAACAACTCGCCCGTGACGCGAAGTCCCTGATGATCTACGCGGGCAGCAATGAAATCCAGGTCACCCACATAGCCAAGGGCCTGCTCGCCCAGTAGTGCCGGTCAGACCGCGCGCAAGTGTGTGCGGCTGGCGTAGATGTGTTCGGCTATCAGGGTCGCGATGCGGTCCGGAGCTTCGAGCATGGGGACGTGCCCGACACCGTTGACGAGGATGCGGTCGGCGGAGTCGGGCAGTTCCTGCAGGAAGCGGCGGGCGTACACGCGGTTGGGGATGATCCGGTCGTATTCGGCCATCAGCAGGCGCACCGGGGTCGGGAGGTTGGACAGGTCTTCCAGCGCGGGAGCGCGCACGGTGCCCAGGATCAACGGAATCATGGCATCGCAGTGCAGTGCGGCGGTGATCACGGCGGCGATATCGCGGCGCGCGACCGCGGCGGCGTTCTTGCTGAGCAGCAGGAGTGCGAAGCGTTGCGCGATCGGGTTGTTGATCGCGAATCCGCCGAGCCGCTTACCCACCTCGACGATCGGCACCAATGACAGGAATTTCGCGCCGACGCGGAACTGGATGAGCGAGGGCGACTGCCAACCGCCCGCCGGTGCGATCGCGGTCAGGGTGCGGGCCCGGCCGCGCCGGGCCAGTTCGAAGCCGACCCAGGCGCCGAGCGAATTGCCCGCGATATGGCAGGTACGCCAGCCGAGTTCGTCGAGTTGATCCTCGATCCGGTCGGCGAGGGCATGGACATCAGTGGACCAGCCGTCGATCGGTTCGCCACCCCAGTGGCCCGCGAAGGCGGGGGCGAACACCTCGCAATGCGCGGAAAGTCGCAGCGCAACCTGTTCCCAACAGTGCGGTGAAAGCATGAATCCGTGCAGCAGTAGGACCGGATCACCGGATCCGATATGCAGCGCTTTGATCGGGGCGGGGGAGTTGGTGGTGCCTGACTTCATCGTCAATCACCCCTTCCTGGACTTCGATGTCCCGGGGGAGTTCTTCTGACCAGCATTGTACGGTCGTCAGGTGCCTTACATCATCTCGTCGATCAATGTGAACGGGGTCCGGGCGGCGACGGGCAAGACGGGCAAGGGGATGCTCGAGTGGCTGGCGGTCACCGAAGCCGACATCATCTGCCTGCAGGAGACTCGGGCAACCGATGAGCAGACCCGCGCCGCGCTCGCGCCCGCACTGGAGGCGGGCTGGTATCTGACGCATGCCGAGCCGGGTGCGAAGGGGCGGGCCGGGGTCGGCATTCTGTCCCGTCGCGAACCCCGGGCCGTGCGCATCGGGCTGGGGCGCTGGCACGACGGAACCTGGCATCCCAGCGCCGAATTCGCCGGTACCGGACGCTATGTCGAGGCCGAATTCGATGAATTGACCGTGGCCAGCGTGTATGTGCACACCGGTGAGGCGGATACGCCGATGCAGGACGAGAAGTACCGCTTCCTCGATGAGATCGGCGCTCATATGCGGGCGCAGACCAGCGATTTCGTGATCTGTGGCGACTGGAATGTCGCGCACACCGAACTCGATATCAAGAACTGGAAGGGCAACCTGAAGAACTCCGGGTTCCTGCCGCAGGAGCGGGCCTGGATCGATGGCATGCTCGCCGCCGGATATGTGGACGTGGTGCGCAACCTGCATCCCGGTGTCGCGGGCCCGTACAGCTGGTGGTCATACCGCGGCCGCGCCTACGACAACGACGCGGGCTGGCGCATCGACTACCACCTGGCCCGCGGCGAGGTGGCAGGCCGGGCGAAGCAGGCCGTGGTCGAACGCGCCGCCACCTATGCCGAGCGTTGGTCCGACCACGCGCCGGTCACGGTGCAATACCGATAAAGTTCCCGATAAAGATGATTCGCGACATGGCAGTGCTGGAGATCGGGATCGCATGAATATTTCCTCGAAGCGGGTGCGCGCCTTCGCCGCGCTCGGTGTGACCCTGCTGGCCCTGGTGATCGCACTGCTCGCCGCGCGTGGCGGCGGGGACAGCAAGCCGACCGCGGCCTCGGTCACCTCCACAACTCGCAGCGCGAGCTTGGCGGTTCCGGCGCGCGGCCCGGATGTGACCACCACATCCACCGTTCGAGCCCCCGGCGTACCGGACCGCGCCTACGCGACTCTTGTCGAGATCGACGCGGGCCGCTGGCCGGATTCGGCAAACGCGTCCGGCACCAAGGGCGGTGAGCGCTGGATGAACCGCGGGGGCACCCTGCCCGCCAAGGATTCGGCGGGCAAAGCCATCACCTACCAGGAATGGGATGTGAACCCGAAGCAGCCCAACCGTTCCCGCGACGCCGAACGCATCGTCACCGGCAGCGACGGCTCCGCCTGGTACACCGGTGACCACTACGAAACCTTCACGAGGATGCGCTGATGACAGTTCCGTTATCGCAGTTCCTTGCCCGTCCCGAGGCCCGGCGGCCCACCGACGCGCCGCCTTCGGCGCCGACCGCCGTGGTCGGTGCCCTCCCCGTGGACGCCCCGACACTGAGCGGCGTGCGCTACGACGCACCCGTCGACTACGCGGTGCGCGAACTGCGCGGGGTCAAAATGCGTACCACCGCACGCGTTTTCGACGAATTCGCGGCCGCGTTCCAATTTCCGTACTACTTCGGCGCGAACAAGGACGCCTTCGACGAATGCCTGCGCGATCTCGATGATTTCGTCGGCCCCGCCGCCGGATATGTTGCCGTGATCCGCGATTCGGCCGATCTGCTGATCGATGAACTGGAAGAACGCACGTGGTTCACCGAAGCCATGCGCGAGGCCGCCGACTACTGGTCCACAAAGGGCCTGGCCTTCCGTGTCGTACTCCAAGGCGAACCAACCGACCCAGACATCGTCCGCCTGAGCCCGTAACGCCGAGGACAGTCGAATGGTGGCTGTCAGGCTCTCGAGGAACAACCATTCGGTGTGATGCCGGTGGCTCAGGTGAGGCGGCGGGCGAGGTCCTCGCCGAGGAGGACGAACACATCGGTGGTGTGGTCGATCAGTTCGTCGCGGGTGAGCGGGAGGTCGTCGTGCAGCCAGGCGGTGAGGGTTTGGACCAGGCCGCCGACCAGGTAGGTGGCGCGAAAGTCGATGGTGGGCTCTGGGTTCGGGTCGGTGATGCGGTAGAAGTCGATGCCCTCGGCGGCGACGATGCGGGCGAAAACCCGCACCGTCTGATTCGTGCGGGCGCGCAGCTCCGGCGTCGCCATGCCCGCGACCAGCGCGACACGCGCCTTGCGCGGATCGTCGGTGAGCAGATGAATGCCCGCCGAGATAGCGGCATGCGCCTTGGCGCGAGTGTCGGAAGGTGCGGTTTGCAGCGCACCGATGATCGTCCCGGCCAGTTCCTCCGCGATCCGATCGATGAGCGCGGCGAGCACCGCATCGCGGCTGTCGAAGCTTTCGTAGTAGTAGCGCTCGTTCAGTCCGGCCTGCGCGCATAACCCGGAGACGGTGAGCTTGGTGATGCCCTGGGTGCCGATGATCTCCAGCGCGGCATCGAGCAGCGCCGCGCGTCGCTGGGCGCGGCGCTCGTCGGCGGAGACGCCGCCGTAGGTCCGTTTCCCCGGTCCGCTTGTCGTCCGGCCGCCACCTTCCGTGGAGTCGCTAGGCGATGCTTGCCTACTAGCTCTGCGATCGCTGCTGCTCGCCGAGTCGCCTGGCGAATCTGGCCTACTCGTCCTCCGGCCACCACCCGCTGTGGAGTCGCTGGGCGGTGTTGGCCCACTCGCCCTGCGATCGCTGCTGCTCGCCGAGTCGCTGGGCGATGCCGACTTACTTGTGGTCCGGTCACCAACGCCCGTCGAATCGCTACGCGATGCCGGTCCGCCCGTCGCTCGACCACCACCCCGCACGGAACCGCTTCGCGATGCAGTCATATCGCGATTCTGGCACGGGTGTGGTTGCGGCCGACCGGATCGCGGTCCAGTTCGGTTGCGGCCGACCGGATCGCGGTCCAGTTCGGTCGCGGCCGGATCCGGGCCGGACACAATCTGGTGGAGGCTATTGCCAGATTCTGGATTCTGGGAGATTCTATTGCCAGATGCTGTGGATCCCGGCGCGCCGGGATGACGGGTGATCCGGATCGCCGAAGCCCGATGCGTCCGACGATGCGCTCAACGAGGAGGCAGCGATGTCCAAGCCCGGCTACTTCGCCGATAATTCGATGGCTCGACGGGTCATGAGCAAGCGCGCGGTGGGTCTCACCTATGGCCAGCGCGCCCTGGTGATCGGCGCGGTCAATCCGCTGCTGTACGTCGGGACCGCCGAGAACACCGAGCATCGGATGACCCCGTACTCGCGACTCGCGTTGACCGGCAAGCTCTTCGAGGCCGTCTTCCTCGGCAGCAAGGACGAGGCGGATCGCGCGCTCGCCTTCACCGCCAAGAAGCACGCGAAGGTCGTCGGCGCACTGCCCGAGGAGGCGGGACCGCACCATCCGGCGGGCACCGGTTACTCCGCGTTCGACCCGCACCTGATGTACCTGACCATGGCCTTCGCCTTCGACTCGGCCGAGGTGATGCACGATCTGCTGGTCCGCCCGCTGACCGGCGGCGAACGCGAGGGCCTGTACCAGGACTACGTCCGCTGGGGCGAGCTGTTCGGCATGCCGCGCGAGGCAGCGCCCGGCAGTTACCCGCTGTTCCGCAAATCCTTCGACGACTACCTTGCCTCGGACGAGCTGTTCCTCACCGACGAGGCCCGGCTGGTCGGTTCGTATCTGGCCGGTCAGCGCGTGCCCTATCCGCAGCGCGGGCCGATGCGTCAGGTCGTCGACGCGTTCTACCTGCTGGTGCAGGGCAGTCTGCCGCCGCGCATCCGCGATATGTACGGGATGCGCTGGGGGCTGCCCGAACAAATCGCGTTCCGCGCGCTCGCCCAAGGCGTGCGCACCGCGCATATCGCACCGCCGCTGGTTCCGCCGGTGCTGCGCGCGACGCTGGCCGGTCCGAGCGCGCCGGTCTACAAGCTGTTGTCCAAGCGGGAACGCGAACTGCACAGCACCGGCCGCCCGAGCATGCCCGGTGTCGACCCACGCAACTGGGCGGCGCGAAATTCCGCGTGACCGCGGCGTGAGCGACGGGCCCGGAGGCGGTAGCGCAGCGTAACCACGGAGGGACCCGCGAACGCCGCCGATCGAACACCGCATGCGAAGATCGGGACATGTCCAGTCCTGCTCAGACGAACCCGGCCGCTGAACGCAAACAGCGGGTGCTGTCCGGGATCCAGCCCACCAGCGCGTCCTTCCATCTCGGCAACTACCTTGGCGCGCTGCAGTACTGGGTGACCATGCAGGACGACTACGATGCCCTCTACTTCATCCCGGATATGCACGCGATCACCGTGTCGCAGGATCCGAAGGAACTGCGCAGGCGCACCAAGGCGGCGGCCGCGCAGTTGCTCGCGCTCGGCATCGACCCCAAGCGCTCCACGCTCTTCGTGCAGAGCCAGGTGCCCGAGCATGCCGAGCTGACCTGGGTGCTCAGCTGCATCACCGGATTCGGCGAGGCCAGCCGGATGACCCAGTTCAAGGACAAGTCGGTCAAACAGGGCGCGGAGAACGCCAGCGTCGGACTGTTCACCTATCCGGTGCTGATGGCCGCGGACATTCTGCTCTACCGTGCGCATCAGGTGCCGGTCGGCGAGGATCAGCGCCAGCATCTGGAGCTGACCCGAAATCTGGCCCAGCGCTTCAATACTCGCTTCAAGAAGACGTTCGTAGTGCCGGAGGCGCATATCGTCAAGGGCACCGCGAAGATCTACGACCTGCAGGATCCGACGTCGAAGATGAGCAAGTCGGCCTCCACCGACGCCGGTCTGATCAACCTGCTCGATGATCCGAAGATCACCGCCAAGAAGATTCGCTCCGCGGTCACCGATACCGAGCGCGAAATCCGCTACGACCCGGAAAACAAGGCGGGGGTCAGCAATCTGCTGGTGATCCTGAGTTCGCTGAGTGGCACCCCGATCGTCACGCTGGAACGCGACTATGCCGGTAAGGGTTACGGCGATCTGAAGTCCGACGTCGCCGACGCGCTGGTCGAATTTGTCACCCCGCTGCGGGCGAAGGTGGAAGAGTATTTGGCAGATCAGGGCGAACTCGACCGCATCCTCGACGCAGGTGCCGAGCGGGCGCGGGAGATTGCCGGCAACACTCTGGCGCAGGTTTACGACCGGGTGGGGTTTTTGGCTCGCTAACCGGGGAATACCGCTAGCGACCGCTTGTCGACCATCACCGCGCGGTCTCTGTTTAAGGGGCGTGACAGATGCAGGTGATCGACAACATCAAGGCGGCGCTCGAACGGCGGATCCAGTCGCGGCCATGGCTGGCTCACCTCATCCGCGCGGGCGGAAACTATCAGCGGCAACGCGGTGATTACTACGCGGCCGGGATCACGTACTTCACTGTGCTGTCGCTGTTTCCGATGTTGATGGTCGCCTTCGCGATCGCTGGCTCGGTGCTGTCGGGCGACCCGGAAATGCTCACCGAACTGCGGAACAAGATCATCGAGAACATTCCGGGATCACTCGGCGGCCAGCTCAATGATCTGATCGATCAGGCGGTCCGATCGCGCGGCACGGTCGGCACGCTCGGTCTGCTCGTCGGTGTCTACACCGGACTCGGCTGGATGGCGAATCTGCGCGCGGCACTGACCGAACAGTGGGAGCAGAAGACCCCGGAAGGCAATTGGTTCCTCAGCAAGCTCTCCGACCTCGGTGCATTGATCGGGCTAGCCCTGGCCTTCGTGGTCTCGATCGGTCTGTCCACCCTGGCCTCGAGCACCCTCGGCGCGCGGCTGCTGATCACTTTCCGCCTGTCGGAGTTGCCCGGTGCGCGGCTGATCCTGGTGCTCATTTCGATACTGCTCGGTTTCCTCGCCTCGTGGGCAGTGTTCGTCTGGATGATCGCGCGCCTGCCCCGCGAGCCGGTCACCTTGCGAAGTGCCGCCCGAGCGGCGGCGATTGCCGCAGTGATCTTCGAGCTCTTCAAATACGTCGCGTCGTTCTACCTGCAGACGGTGCTGCACAGCCCCGCCGGCGCGGTATTCGGATCGATCATCGGTCTGATGGTGTTCAGCTACACCACCTATCGCATCATCCTGTTCGCAACCGCCTGGGCCGCAACAGCATCGGAGAACGAGATCGAAGCCGAAATCCCCCCACCCGCCCCCGCCGTGATCAAGCCCCGTATGAGTGCGCCTGGCGTCTCGATGGGCACCGGCGCCGCTGCCTTTGGTGCGGGTGCGCTTGCGGCGCTGGTGCTTTCAGGGTTGCGTCGTCGCTGAGCACGGTTGCCGACACCGGAGTGGTGTGAGTCGCCGACTGCTGTATGGGCGCCTTAGGGGCGTGAGTTGCTGACTGAGCCGCGGGCCAGCTGTCGGTGTCTCCACCCATGCTGAGTCAATCGAGCGGACGCATTCCGGGAACCTCGCGTCAGGACCGCGCAGCCTTCCGCCACGCCCGCCGCCAACCACCTTACTTCAGCGCGTTCGGTCCGCCAGCTGGACAGCTCCCGAGACGAACCAGACGACGCAGGCCGACCCAGTCCCAACGGGTTTGCCGCTGTGAACTTGTGGCCGATAGAGTTCCGCTGTACGTCGTAGAAGATCCGTGTGTCGATCGGGCTTGGGGAGTAATGGACGAGTACACCGAGCGTCGGGCAGCTCATCTCAAACGATTGAACGCCGCGGTCTCCGAAGTGCGCGGGAACTCGCGATCGGCGGACGGTGGCGTGTACGTCGAAGCCGATGCGCGCGGCACGATCACGGCTCTGTACATCGAGCCGTATGCGCTGGAAGCGGGTGCTCGGCGGCTCGAACTGCTGATCGCGGATCAGCACCGGATCGCGTATGGAAATGCTCAGGCTGAGGCCGAACGTATCTATACAGAGCTCAGCCAGGATGCGCCGACGCGGCGAAGTTAGCGGCAGCGGTCCGCGAGAACATTCTGTAGATGAGCCAGACGTACGCGACATGCGAGGCGCGGCAAGTGGAATCGAAGGTTTGGTGATCCCGTGTTCGAGGTCGACCCGGTGAGGATGCGTAAGTTGGCGGCTGATGTGCGGGTCCACTCGGACACCGTTGCTGGTAAGGCGCCGGTCGCGAAAGACAGTCGCGATGACGCGCGGAACAAGCTGTCGGGTTCTTCTACAGGGGTTCGCATCCAGGAGACCCTCGAAGCGCTGGACCGCGTCGTGGACTTTCATGTCGGCCGGATGCGAGAGCTCGCCGCCGTGGTCGAGCAACAGGCCACAGCCTTCGAGCAGCAGGACCAAGCCAATGCAACCCCCCTGTGGCAGGCAGGTGAGCGATGAGCGGATTTCACGAGGATCATCCCCTCACTGTTCCTTAGGTACTGGAATGGAATCTCGGTCCCGCCCGGGATGTGGCATCGATTGTGAAGCGCGTGTCGGGTGAAATCGATTCGGAAATGGCTGACGCGGGCCGCAAGATCGAGCAGTCGTACGAATATTTCGAGGGCAAATCGGGCGATAGCGTGCGTGAGCGCGGTGATCAGGACAAGAAGGATGGTTTCAGGACCGTTGACGTCTATGAGGAGATGTCAACGTCGATCAACGGCATCTGTGACACCATCGCAGGGAAGGTCGGAGAGATCCGAGGGTGGCTAAAAGAGGTCGAGGATTCGGACTGGGATCTGTTCTGCGAACCAGACGGCGAAGTGCTTTCGCACCAGTCGAATTGGGAGACGATGAAGGAGCATTGGTGGTCTCCCGCAACCGCTGTCGCCAACAAGGAGTTAGAGGAGTTCCGGCTGACTCAAGCAATCCGTCAGGCGCTGACTCGAATTCAGGAGGCCGATCTCACCGGGTCGGAAAATCTTGGGCGGCTGCTGGAGAAGTTGGCCGATTCAGTAAAGCAAGGCGTGTCTGGTACTCCGTCCGATCCGAACCTGGCAAAGATCCTCACTGATTACCAGACCGAAACGTCGAGTTCCAAACCGGTGATCTGGCCGTCGGATGGCGCACTGCTTGACATCATCCGGATGGCGATCCCGGATTTCAAGGCCACTCTGATGACCGAGGAGGAGTCCAGGGCTCTCGACAACCTCTACTCCAAGAAGGGAATCCCTGGTCTGAAGGACTTCTTCGATATCACCTCGCTCGCGGAGGACGAAGCCAAGAAACGGTATCCGACCTCTTACCTGGACGGGCACGGTGACGCATTCCGGCACACGTACTGGAATGCGTTGATGACGCAGAAGTTCGGCGAAGATTGGACCCAGACCTACACCACGAGCCATGAAAAGATCGGCGGGAACCCACCGCATCGCGAGGCTATGGATCTCTACAACAACGAACAGGGCCGAAAGATCGGCGCGGCGAACTCGAATGCAACTCCGGAAGAACTGGCGCAGAAGGTCACTGAACACATCAACAGCGGGCAAGCGATTGTCCTTGGCAGCCCCCTCGACCCGGCGACCGGCATACGGAGTCGGCCGACAATTACCTGGAGCAACACCGTGAGCGAGAGCGATACCGGGCAGCCTGCCGGAGTTGAGATTCCGTTGCCAGGGAAGAAGTGATCAATGACTAAACTGAAGTGCGTACTGCTGGTCTCCGTTGCCGTGTCAGCGCTGAGCGCCTGCACCTCCTCCGTTGATCGAGCGGACGATCAAACCTGCACTGGCACATTCGATTTCAATTCTCCCCAAGCCGAGCCGCTTGGATCGAACCGCCGTTTCGATGCCGCGCTGCGCGAGGTGGCAAAGGGAGCGAACGGAGCCACGCTGATCGAAATAACCCGTGCGGCCGGTTGGGCTGATGGCTGGGAGCGGTTGGTGGAGGTGCGTGCATCCACTACACAGGCCGACCTCAACAAGAACGCGAACACGCCAGGTCAGTGTTGGAAGCATCTCCCCACAATGGGTTACCGGGAAGGGCCGGAGCAGGGCTACTACCTGTTCGTCGACAAAGGCAAGCCGGTACAGGTCGTCTCATGGAGCGGCGATCGGAAGCCACTCGAAGTACGCGAACGCGGGGCACTCACCGCCGAATCGGTGCTCGTGCCTCGTCCAGGGCACGACAGACTGGAGCCGGCACCATAGCAGTCCATGCTGGTGAGGTTATTCGGCTGCGCCACCTGGTCGGATTCCGCTGCAACTTGTAGCGAAGCGCCATATCCGTCGAACAGTAAGCAGGACAACGCCTCAGCGCAGACGATTTGCTCGCCACGAGACTGGCAGACTGTCAGCGGTTGGACTCTCCGCGGGTTGTTGCGGCGGTGAAGGCTGACCATTCGGTTGGGTGAACACGAGTGTGGGGCCGGATGGGTTTTTCGAATCGCGAACGCCGACATGGTTGTTCGGGAGGAAGGCGAGTTCGACGCAGTTCGAGCTGGCACCGCTGCGGCTGCTCTTGAACCTGTTCGCGTTCGAGAGATTCGTCATCGGTGCCGCTCTGCGATCAGTGGTCGAACTCGCCGCGAGTGTCGCAGCGGTGAAGGCTGACCATTCGGCTGGGGTGGATACACGAGTGCGGGGCCAGTTGGGTTCTTCGAATCGCGAACGCCGACAGGGGTGTTCGGGAGGAAGGCGGCTTCGATGCGGTTCGAGTGGGCACCGCTGTGACTGCTCTTGAACCACTTCGTGTTCGAGTGGTTCGCTATGCGGTGCCCCTGGGATCAGCGGTCGAAGTTGCCGCGGGTTGTCGCGGTGGTGAAGGCTGACCATTCGGCTGGGGTGAATACGAGTGCGGGGCCGGATGGGTTCTTCGAATCGCGGACGCCGACAAGGGTGTTCGATAGGAACGCGACCTCAACGCAGTTTTCGGCTCCGCCGCTGTGCCTACTCTTGAACCAGTCGGCACCGGCCAAATCGCTGTTCACGCATACTCCTTCGCCATCTGCCTGAGCAGAGCCCGGCTGGCAGCGGCGTCCATCGCGCTTCGCCGAAGACTCTCGTACGTATGATCGTATCGCTGAACCGTGGTTGATTTTGCAAGATACAAGCCACCCGTGAAGTTTTCGGTGTAGACCACGGGCGGCTCGATCGGCTGTCCATCTCTATCAGTGCCGAACTCCAGGATGACGAACGGACCAACCGCGGCTCCAACGGGGAACCCAGCGTTGAACGGAAGGATCTGCAAATTCACGTTGGGACGGGTGCTCATGTCGGCGAGATGCTTCATCTGGGTCGCCATGACATTCGACCCGCCAACGATTCCCCGTAGGACCGACTCTCGAAGGATTACGTCGAGCGATGCCGGAAGGTACTTGCGGGTGATTCTGGCTTGCCTTCGCATTCGCAACCTCACCCTGCGTGCGTGCTCTTCGGCATCGTCGTCAGGGTAGACCGAACGGATGAGCACGCTTGCGTACGCTGGCGTCTGCAATAACCCTGGTACGAGTTCGGGCTCGTAGGTCGTCAGGCGTTGTGCCGATGCCTCGAGACCGACATAGAAGTCGAAGTTCTTCGGCAGCAGGTCGGCGTACTCATACCACCAGCCCAGCTCGTTACCTTGTACCGCAAGCGCTTTCATTGCTGCCGTGTGGTCGGCATCGAACTCGTAGATCGTGCACAGCGCGTCGATATCGATCTCGCGCAGTTCGGCCACCTGCCCCTTCTCCATGCGGTGGAGCGTGCTGCCACTGCGCTGAATCAGCCTGGCCGCCTCGTGGAGCGAAAGTCCGCGTTCCTGCCTCCCATTGCGCAGATACTTCCCCAACTGACGCCGTGCCAGGGTCGATCCATCCTCCGACATGCCTGCCTCCCTTCAGGTTTCACTGTTCGCAACAGGAGATCACGCCGCGACTCAGCTGGTGGCAACACTGCGGAATTCCATGCGATCAGGACATAACCCCAGGACAAGTTGCATTTGGTGACGTATTCACGGGTCCAGATCAGCATCGGCGCATCCGATGCGTGGGGCTACACCCCTCTGTAGGGGGCACACGGCTGGAGGAACGCTCGGGTAGAACTCTTCGGGAGCGGTCCGAACCCGCAGGATCGAAGCCAATCGAGACTGTCTTTGCGTCCCAATGCAACCGATTGACCGTTTCACGCGTCCAGTACAGTGATCGGACGGGCACTGAGGGAGGGCAGTCGATGGAAGTGGGTGAGTCGGCCGCAAATGCGCTGTATCAGCAAGCCACTGGGGGAACATTTCGGATGGAGGCCGACGCCGCGCGGCGGTGCGCCGAGGTCTACACCAGGTTTGTTGAGACGACGCTCGATCCAGAGATAAATCGTTCGATTCGTTTGCAGCGGCTCGAAGGCTTCGGTGGGTTCGAGTCGGCCAAGCAGCTTCAAGACGGGTTTTCGCGCAAGGCTGTGCAGATGACGGATGCTCTCAACGGGATGAAAGAGGCCGCATTGAAGATGGCGGCGGCTTACCTGCGTGCTGGTCAGCTAGTAGAGGAAGCCGACGCCGTGTATGCGCGATCGGTCAGTACCGCTACCTCGGAGGTGCAGTCTTCATGAGGGGAACCCGCAAAACTTGGCTGGCACTATTTGCGATAACGATCGCACCAGTCGCGGTGAGCTGTTCGTCCGGCAGCGACGCCACACAGCACCCGGCCGATTCAGGTCAAACCACGTCGACCGCGACACAATCAGTGCGGCCGACATTGACCAACCCAAAGTTTCAACCGCCGTCGCAGGATAACCAGTACACAGCCGGCACGGGACGCCCCAAGGTCGTCTTCGACCCGTGTACATGGATCAGCGATGACACAGCTCGACGAGCTGGATTCGATCCCGCATCCCGGGCACGTGGCGACGACCTCGTGGCCGAGTACAGCTTCCTCACCTGCGACTTTCGCTCAACTTTGCGAAATCTGCAATTGAACTCAGGAAACGCGACTTGGGCGGAAGACCTCGCGAAGGTCGGCACATACAGCGAGCCGATCACTGTGAACGGACGCCAAGCCCTGTTGGTCCACGACCCCGCCACGTCCATGAAGCGGAGTTGCCAGGTTGATGTCCAGACCAAGGCGGGTTTCGTGCAGATAGCAGTCGATCTCACCGACCGCGCCCCCCGAGACCTCAACCCCTGCGATGGCATCACCGACATCGCCTCCACCATCGAGCCGGAGATCGGCAAGGACAACTAACCATGACCGGCCCTCTCGATATCAACAATGTTCCCTCAGCCCTCGGTGCATTCGATTCGAGCCGCAAGCCCGACACCGCCGAGCCGAGCACGCTTGCGCGCGGTCAGCAGCAGGGTGTGCAGCAGTACGAGGCGAAACTCTCTGCCGACGGCCAGGATTCGGCGTACATCACCCGGATGGAACAGTTCGAGGGCATCACGCATGAGGAGATCTACACCCACGCACAGGAGATGATGCCGGGCGTCATGCATCATCAGGCCGATACCTGGATCAGCATCGCCACCGCGCTGAGCGGTGGGCTGTTCGGCGCGAATCTCGCGATTCAGAAGGCGTTGTCCTCGGGCATCGAGGGAGCCATGGCCGATGCGGCTCTCGCTGCGGCGCAGACGTTCTATCGGCAGGCCAGTGATGTCGAGCAGGTGATCAATGCCTGCGGACACCGGATAAAGGGCGTGGCGTCAGCCGCCGAAGTGGTGAAGATGACGGTGCCGCCACCGTCCGCGGCGCAGGGGAGCAGGGGTTCGGCGACCTCGCTCGACCCCGCGCAGGTCATTATTTCCGCGGTCGGCGCGGGCCTGGTCGGGGACGGTGACAGCCAGGAGGTCGCCTATCAGCGCGGCATCGAGGCGTTGCATCGCACGGCGATCGACACCATGAACAATAACTACAAACCGTCCTACGGTCCCGCCGGGTCAGGAGTTCCGACATTCGTGCCGGTCACGTCGCCGGGCGGCGGGGGCAACGAGGGCGTTAGCGGGCCGGGCGGCAGTAGCGGGGGCAGCAATGGCGGCACCACCGGATCCGGCACCGGAAACACCGGCGGTAACAGCGGTGAGTCGAACGGATCGGGGACATCGGGGACCGATCAGGGCACGGTGAACCCTGCGGGTCTCGACTCGAATTCCACTGCCGGACAACAGGCGCAGTCCCCGACGACAGCCGCGAGCACCACGGCCACCTCGCCCGCCGCAACAACCACCACTCCGACGACCTCGGGACATGCGGGCGGCCTCGGCACATCCGGACCGGGCGGCACATCCGGACCCGGCAGCACCACACCGAGTCCAGGACGCAGTGTCGCCGGTGTGCCGACGACCGGAAACGCCAGCGCGGCAACGATTTCCACCGCCACGACCAGCGCGGCCAGCATTGGCCGGAACGGTATGTCGGGCATGGGGTCGCCCGGCGCGGGACGCAAATCAGGGGAGGACGAGTCGAACCGCAAGGTTCCCGACTACCTGATCGGCCAGTACGAAGAACTGGTCGGCGCGGACGATCCGGCGGTTCCCCCGTCGATCGGGGCCGACGCGCCCTCGGCCCACCCGAGCGGTGAGCGCGGGTGAAGTTCGAGTTCACGCCCGATGAGTTCATGCACATCTGGCGCGAGACGCGGTCGGATCGCTACCCCTTTCCCTTGCGCCTGATCGCCTCGGTTCGCTGGGAGGACGAATTCGACCAGCTCACCCGCGAATTGGACCGTCGCATGCCGCTGCACGCCAACCCGGACCTCTCGGCCGCCTTGCGGGTGGCGGCAGATCCGCGAATCGCATTGACACTCACCGGAACTCGGCGACGCCCGCTGCGCGCGTTCGGCGCGATCGACGCCGATATCGGCGTCACCCTGGTGCAACGGCCGGGCCCCACCCCCGAGTTCGGCGGCAATGTAGTGCTCGAGGTCGGCACCGCCGCGATCGTGCCCGCCGTATTTACAGCGGTGCTCGGCGACGTGCCGCCCGGACGGCATCCGGCCGTGGCCGAGGATACCCAACGCCTGGTCGACAATCTCGAGTCCTGGACCGGCCTCGAAGAAACAGCGTCCGACCGTATCTACCGCCTGCTACGCGCCCCGCGTTCCGGTTCCGGAACCGTGGAAATCCTTCGCGGCCTACGCGATTCCCATCCGGCCCCACCCGAATACCTGAACTGGTTCGACATCGACGGCGACGGCCGCTACCACTGCCGCCACCAATACAACGAATTCCACATCACCCCCTGCGACCAGCCCACAATCCGCCGCGAAATCACCCGCCTGGCACAACCCATCCCCTGATCCGCCGCTCGAGTACCGAGGGGCGCTGCCAAATCACTGGATGTTGAAACTGGGCGGCCAATCGACGGAGAAGAGCCGCGCATTGTCAGGACAGCCTGGCAGGAGCCCACGACTCGAGCGAAGCGGCGGAAAGGTCGTTACACGATGTCGGACGCGACCGTCCCCGGCGGGGCCGAGACAGTCGATTGTTATGGCGTGCCAGGCTCTTTGTCGAGCGAAGGACGATAGCGCGGATCTTGTTCTATCGCCGCACGGAAGCGGGGATGAGCTTGGACGAAGGCGAACCTCTCGTCATATATGGGGCGGTACGTCACCCGCTGGGCACTCTTCTTGAACAGGTGCAGGACCACCATCAGCCCCAGCGGAATCGAACCCGGAAACAGTGCGAGTACCAGTGGGATGAGCAAGGGTTCGACATTCGCCACGCTTACTATCACCACAGCGACGAGATTGGCGGCCATCAACCACAGCAGCGAGCGAGCGGCCCAGCGGTACCGCCGTGCAGTGCGGACGCATCGGTCACAGACGGGCCACTCGCCGACGAGGATCGTCGAAACAGGCGCGACCGGTACCACGCCTCCGGTGAACAAGTTCTTGCCGAGGTCTCGTTCTCTGACTGTGCGATGAAACCGCGGATGTCGATCTGTGTCGTAGAAGCAGGCCCGCACATGGCTTTGCGACACCGCCGGACGACCGTGCTCGGGACATAAGGCGGGCAGAGGCTGCGCAATTTCCAGTTCGAGTGGTTCGACGCGTAGCCGCCGGGGCGTTTTCCGCCACAGCGATCCGGTATTCGGCAAGGCGTCCCGACACCGACGCAGCCGGATCGTCACGTCGTCCTCATGCGTGAATGGCCGCTGATACACGAGCGGAGTCGGCGGTAATGGGTTCGCCTCGAAGCCGTCACCACTATTGGGGCGGTAGCAGTCACCGGCCAGGCGAGGTCGCCTCACTCGAGCCATCCGCGTTGGTTGCGGTCCTGGAAGTACAGATCGTCGTCGTCCAGGTCGTCGGGTGTGACGATCCGGTCGCGATTGGGCTTTCGAGTCCCTGGAATCACATGACCCGCAGGGCGGTCGCCGCTACTTGCGACGTTCGGGGCCGACGTGGACGGAGCTTCCTGGGAAGTGCTGGTCGGTGATTGCGCGGGCGAACTCGGAGATGGCTCTGCGGGTGGCGCAGTTTCGGGATCCTGGTTCCGGTAACTTTCGAGGATCGCGTTTCCCAGTTCGGCTTTTCGCTGGATTTCCTCGGGCGATGTCGCCGCGAAATCCGCTAGCGCCTTGGGGATGACCGCGTCGCCGAGACGCGCGAACGACTCGCTGTGCACGAGATCGCGGATGGTGCCCTTCCCTTGCAGGATCTCCTGCATTTGCGTCTTCAGATCCGGGGCGAGGCCCGGGCTGCCGGCAATGATATTCAGAGCCTTCGCAAGGTGACGTGACATGCCGACGTCGCCGCCCGCGAGATCCAGCATCGGTTCCTCGCGATTCATCAGTTCACTCCAGGATGGTCGTAGGTTCCGCCGAGACTGGGGATCTGGAATTCCATCGCGGTTCCGATGAATGCCGTGATCGTGCCGAGCGCTGCTTGTGCGGCAGCCAGCAGGGCTCCGAGGTTCTTGATTTGTTTCACAACATTGAGTGTCATCGCGAGGAGGATGGCATTGCAGACGACCTCGAGTGCGACTGCGGCCGAGGCGCCGACGCCGCTCGCCGCGGCAGCAGCTGCGGCGGCTTGCGTCAGAACCCACTGAACGACACGGTCGCCGAGTTCCAGTATTCCCGCCTGGACGGTCTGCGCGATGCCGAACGATGCCCACGCGAAGGCGGCGACAGCGTTGGAAATCTCTGTCAGAGGGTCGACCTGCCCGTCGAGGGCCGTCGTCAGTTTGGAGAAGTAATCGTTCGCGCTGCTGGCCGCATTGCCCTGCCATGATGACTCGACATTCTTCATCGCTGCTTCGATGGCGTCACCGTAGGCGGTGTTGTAAGCGGCCAGATTCTCTACCGCCTTGGCGGACTCGAGCAGCTCCTGCCAATCTCCTCCGAAATACTTCTGCACGTCTTCGATCGGGTTCCATCCGGTCAACGAGACGATGAGATTCAGGTAATAGGTAACGCTGTACGCGTTTCCCAGGACGAAGTCGACCATATTTCCTCCGGTCGACAACCAGGCCTCCACCTGCGGTTCGACCAGCTTCTCAGTCGGATCTGACGCGGTAGTGAGGTCTGTCATTTTCCAGCCTTTGTCGGGTAGGTCTTGTCGAGCGCTTCGGCCCGTGCCTTGTCGACTGTTCGGTACATGTTCGCGGCGTTCTTCAACTCCGTGGCGGATTCGCTCGTCTTGGAGCCGAGCCGTGTGTAATTCACCGCCAGTTCGGCGCAGGCTTCTTGAAGGACGCCGATGAGAGGTTTCAGGGCCAAACCGGCATTGCTTTCCAGATCGAGATAATTCTTGGCGTACTCGACCGCCTTTGCGCTTCCCACAGCGATTTCCGCCAGCTGGTCGGCCGCCTTGTCGATATCGTCTGGGGCGACCTTGAATTCGTATGTCATTCTTTGACTTTCTGTTGATGTGGCGAGAACCGCGCGTGCCGGCGCAATCCCGTTCGCTTCCGGCTGGGGTGGCGTGTCGGACGCGCGTCTACGCTGGCCGATCGATGCGCGAACTCGACCTGGCGGTAGGAGGTGAGTACCCGGGCCGGATTCCGGTGCCGGGGTGCACTTCTCGGCGCAGTGGGGGTAGTGGCCGTCGGCAGTAGAGCGTGGAAGCCGTGGATTTCGGCGCCGAGCCCTGCCACTTCGCGCGCCGTCCCGCCGAGTCGGCAGTCCACCATGCCATCGCGGTCACCCCCCTCGTGAATCGCCGTAAGAATACTTCACGTCGAGCATCCGGCCCAGGATCCGGGCACGGGCCTCATCGGTAAGGCGGGCGAGGCCACCACCTGTCGGCGCAGCGAGTGGACTGTCCGAGAACTGCCGCGACGCCAGGTCATCACCAGCGGAAAGTTCCTCCGCAGGTCGAGTTTTGGTCGACACGGAGCTGAATCCTGTTGTGTACCAGCCGATTACGACTGGAAAACGAACCTTGCCTCATGCAATCGCGCCTGCTGTGCCTCGAGAATGCGTTGGTGGCGGGGTTTTCTCGCATTTGCCGCCACCAGCGCATTGTGATCATCCGTCCAGCTATCAGTGCTCCGGGATTTGGGAGCATCGTGCGGTGTTAGAAGCCGCGGGCGGTTGATTTGGCTGGTGGGATGGGGAGTTTGGTGAGAGGTGGGTGTCCGGATGCGGTGTCAGCGTGTGTGGGGCGGAAAGTGGTGCGGCGGCTGGTTGCTGTTCGGGCGATAGCCCTGCGGCGGCGCGTGATTCGTCGAGTACGCCGGTCCAGGCTGGGGCTGATAGCTATTGGGTGTGGCCGGATTCGGGGAATACTGCGATGGATACTCTTGGGTGCCCGCCGGATACGGGTTCGGCCGGTGGCTTCCTGGCGGATACGGGTGCTGCTGTAGGCCGTGCGGTTGGTGGGCACCGGGCGGGATGGCCGGTGTCGGGCCGTGGGCCGGGTAGGTAGCAGGCGGGTATGGCTGCGCCAAGGGAATGCCGTAGTCGGGGGCGGCGACCGGAAAGGATTCGACCGGAGCCCGCCGGATCTCGGGCGACAATGCCCGCACATCGCGCCGCCGCACGGTGACTCGGGCGGGTTCATGGAGGTCGTAGTCCGGTAGGTCGTTGTCGTCGAAGAAGCAGAAGGCCGTGGCGAATCCGCGCCAAAAGTAGCCGCGCACCAGATCGGCGAAAGTCGGCCACCCGCCGTCCTGCCCGCGGATGACCACCAAGCCGAACAGCGCTTTGCCGATGGTCGCGTGGGTGACGCGCTGCACGATTACCGTATGCGCGAACGACAGCGCCGCATAGGTCGCCGCGAAGACGAGGATGACCATCCCCAGTCCCGATACGGTGGTTTTCGCGACCGCGATCGTAGCTCCGGCGTGCAGCGCGATATCGAAGAACGCCGCCGCGTTGCCGCGCAGCTCGCGCGGGGACGGATACCGAGGATCATCCGAAGCGCCGTGATACCGTGGCCCGCTCGACTCGACCCACACAAGTCCCTTGAACCGGCGCCACCCACGACCGAGAATCCCCATGCCGACGATCATGGCACACACCGGTGCATCAGAATTGCTGAAGGTGTGTGCGGTGCGCTATCGGTGGCGGCTCATGCGGCGCGCTCCGAGTAGGAGCGCGAGGACCAGGATGACGCCGCCTACCAGCAATAGCGCGCGGATGCCCGCGTGGTTGTCGGAATCGGTGGGCTGGGCCGCGTGGTCGGTGTCTTTCGGGGGTGGGGAGGCAAGTCCCGCAGTGCCTTTCGTGGATGCGGACTTGGTTTCCGGGAGCTTGCCGACGGTGGAGTTCTTCGGCAGGGCGAAACCGTAGTCGAGTAGGCGCGCGGCCTGTTCCCACGGACGTATCGGCAGCACATCGGCTTTCAGCAGCGTTACGACGAGTCTGCGGCCGTCGCGTTGGGCGGCGGCGACGAAGGTCTGCCTGGCGTCGTCGGTGTAACCGGTCTTGCCGCCGAGCGCACCGTCGTATTCGTAGAGCAGGTGGTTGTCGTTGGCGATGGGGAAGCCCGGATGGTCTTTGTCGTCAGGGTTTTTCGGGTCCTTGGGGTAGCCGGGGAAATCGATTTGCTCGGTGTGGATGAATTCGGCGAACAAGGGAATCGTCATGGCCTCGCGGAACAGCACCGTCAGGTCGTAGGCCGAGGTGCTCATACCGGGGCCGTCCAGGCCGGACGGGCTGGCGGTGCGAGTGTCCAAGGCGTACAACGACTTTGCCAGATCGTTCATCTTCTGCACCGTGGCGGCGTCGCCGCCGAGCTGGGTGGCGATGGCATGCGCGGCATCGTTGCCCGACGCCATGATCAGTGCCTGCATGAGCTGTCGGTTGGTGTAGCGGCCGCCGGGGCCGATGCCGACGCGGGTGCCGTCGGCGTTCGCGTCGTCCTGGGTTCCGGTGACGGTCTTGTTCAGGTCGAGGCTGCGCAGCGCGACGGTCGCGAGCAGCACCTTGATCGTGCTGGCGGGCCGGTAGCGCCCGTGCGGGTCCTTGGCGGCGAGCACCTCACCGGTATCGAGGTCCGAAATCTGCCAGGCCGTGGCGGAAATCTCCTGCGGCACCGGCGGTGCGCCGCGCGGGATGACGACGCCGCATTCACCCAGGCGTGAGCCGCCGACCGGTGGAATCGGCACGGCCAGCGGGGTCGGTGTCGGCTGTCCGGGTTCGGGGACCTCGGATTCGTCGATCGGATTGGGCGGCTTCGTCTTCTGCGGGCAGCTGTCGGTATTCGGGGTGCTGAACGGCGTCGTGGTGGTGGTCGGCGGCGTCGCGTGCGAGACGGTCGCGACAGGGCCCCAGGTCGCGGCCGTAATGGCCAGTGCAGAACCGAGGCAGCGTGCGACGAGGAGGCGAAGATCCCGGGTGCTCATCGGCTGCGAGCCTACTGACCGGCCGCGCGGTGGGCCGTCATGAGACACGGATGCGCCAAGTATTGACAGGTACTACTAAATGAGAGCTACTATCAAAAAGTTGTAACTATCATTTTCTGGAGGGGCTATGCAGACAGATTCGACTCGCCGCTGGTTGGCGCTGGGGGCGTTGGCCTTGGCAATGCTGACCATCGGCCTGGATATGACCGTGCTGACCGTGGCGCTGCCCACCCTCGCCGTCGACCTGAACGCGAACACCGGCGCGCTGCAGTGGTTCAGCACCGCGTACACACTGGCGCTCGCGGCCGTGATGCTGCCCGCGGGCGCGCTCGGCGACCGCTACGGCCGCAAAAAGCTGCTGCTCGGCGCGCTGGTGCTGTTCGGGGCGGCGTCGCTGGCCTGCGCCTTCGCCACAACCGCCGGTCAACTCATCGCGGCGCGGGTGGTGCTCGGCATCGCGGCGGCGGTCATGATCCCGCTATCGATGGCGGTGCTGCCGGTGCTGTTCCCGGATTCGGCGCAGCGGGCCAAGGCGATGAACATCTGGGTCACCTCGACCGCACTGGGACTGCCGCTCGGTCCGATCCTCGGCGGCTGGCTGATCGACAACTTCTGGTGGGGTTCGGTATTCCTGATCAATGTCCCTATGGTGGTGCTCGGCGTGCTGGCCATCGCGGTCCTGGTGCCGGAGTCGCGGAACCCCGATCAGCGGCCGATGGATCTGCCGGGCGTCGCACTGTCGATTCTCGGCATGGTCGGCGTCACCTATGGATTCATCCGGCTCGGTGACAAGGGTTGGGGCAATGGGCTCGGCTGGGGTGCGCTGCTCGGTGGCGTCGTGGCCGTCGCGGTCTTCATCGCGTGGCAGCGGCGCGCGAGCTTCCCGCTGGTCGATCTGGGCCTGTTCGGCAGCCCCGGCTTTCGCTGGGGCGCGGCGTTCACCGTGATCATCACCTTCGGCTTGTTCGGCCTGTTCTTCACTGTGCCGCAGTACTTTCAGGCGGTCCTCGGCGCGGATGCGCTCGGCAGCGGCGTGCGCCTGCTGCCGTTGATCGGCGGACTGCTGATCGGATCGCGACTGGGTGATCGCTTGCAGCCGAAACTGGGACCGGCGCTGATGGTGGGACTCGGCCTGACGGTGCTCGCGGTCGGCCTGGGCTTGGGCGGGCTGACCGAAGTGGGGACCTCGTACTGGTTCGTGGCCGTATGGGTCGGGTTGACCGGCGCGGGCATGGGCCTCGGACTGCCAGCCGGTATGGCGGTCGCGCTGGACAATCTCGAAGTGGCCCGTGCGGGCGTCGGCTCGGCACTGGTGCAGGCGCTGCGTCAGGCGGCGGGCACCATCGCGGTGGCGGTGCTCGGCACCGTCCTGGCTACCGTGTACCGCGGCGATCTCGGCGCATTGAATGTCGATCCGATTCGCGACAGCGTGAATGCCGGTGTGGCGGTTGCGAAGTCGACCGGCAATGCGGCGATGCTGGAGCAGGTGCAGTCCGCGTTCGTCGGCGGCATGAGCGCGATGCTGTGGGTGTGTGCGGCTCTCTGCGCGGTGGCGGCGCCGCTCGCACTGCGGGTGCTGCCGGGGCGGCCCACGGCCGTACCGCAACACGAGGAGGCGATACCGGACACGCTGGCGCCGGTCGATGGGTCAGAATCGACTCATGTCGGTTGAGCTGCCCGCGGACGGGACGGCCGCGCAGAGCCTGCGCGAGCGGAAGAAGGAACGGACCCGCCGGACGATTCGCGAAGAAGCGTTCCGGCTCTTCCGTGAGCAGGGCTATACCGAGACCACCATCGAGCAGATCGCCGCGGCGGCCGAGGTATCGCCCAGCACCTTCTTCCGCTATTTCCCCACCAAGGAACAGCTGGTGCTCGCCGACGATCTCGATCCACTGATGATCGACGCGATACGAGCCCAGCCACACGACATCCCGCCGATGACGGCGTTCCGCAATGCGGTCGCGGGGGTGTTCGCGAATCTGCCCGCAGCCGAGCTGGCGTTCGAACAGGAACGTCAGGCGCTGCTTTATCACGTCCCTGAGTTGCGCGCGGCCATCGGATTGGAACTGCAACGCGGCATCGACCTGATGGCGGGCCTGCTCGCCGACCAGATGGGCCGGGATGCGGACGATTTCGAGATACGCGTGACCGCAGGTGCCATCGCGGGAGTCGCGCTCGGCATCGCCAGGTTCAACCCGTTGAATGCCGAGAACCTCAATCGCGCACTGGATTTCCTGGAGGCGGGGTTACCGCTCGGCAAGCAGTAGTGCTGCCGAGCGGCCGAAATCCTAGGCGGACTTGGTAACCGGACACCCGTGTGCCAATGGGCCGAGCAATTTGTTGTTGTCGTAGAAGTGCTCGAGCTCGAGAATGCGCAGGTCGTCGCTGACCCTGGCGATCGTCACGCCGAACATCTCGATCAATGCGCCAGTGGGCTGGTTGCCCTTGTACTCGCCGTCGTAGCGGCCCCAGTGCCGCCAGCGGAAGGTGACCGCGGGCGGTCCGGCCAGCACCTCGAGCACCTCCCAGAAGAAGCCGTTCGGGAAGGCGGTGTGGAAGGTCTCGTGGGAGGACTCGAAGGTCTCCTGCTCGACCTCGTAGTACGGGTTATCGCCGATCAGGATGTTGTAGCTGCCGATCCTGGCGAATTCCTCGGCGTCCTGCCAAGGCCCGCCGTTGACCCGGCCTCGGTAGTGCTCGGCCACCAGCGAAACCCAGGTCGCCGGGTCCTTCTTGTGCGAGACCTCCATTTCGAAGACCCGCACCAGGTCCTCGACGACGGCCTCGAGCGAGCCCGCCGCGTGCTCGGTGGTGCGCTCGCGCGGCACGGTTTGCCTGGTCAGGTGGTAATCGGGCGCGCCGTTGCGCCAATCCTGGGCCGGCGTCGCGGCGACCACCGCGTCCCGGCCCTGTAGCCACAGCGGGGTCTCGGTTGTGGAATCTGTGGTATCAGCTGTCATTTCGGCTCTCGCCCCTTCGAAGAGATCGGACGCGAGGCAGGCTAACAGCCGGTCGGTCGGTTGTCGCGGCAGGTCTGAATTTGCCGAACGCTATGTCTCCCAGCAACTTTCGAGTTTTAAACGATGATGTGTCACATTCTACCCGCCGTGTGCAGTACCCGGCGTGGCGAATCGTCGTCCATGCTGGCGAAGAAGCCGCCGATCACATCCTCGATCTCCGAAATCGACTGTGCGCAATACAGAATCGGTTGGTAGTGCGTGATGTCGTAGACGGCGGTGCCCATGGTCGCCACGTCCAGCGGTCGCAGCTCGGCGTGCTGGAACTCCTCGATCTCGCCGTAGGAGGACAGCAATCCGGCTCCGTAGCAACGGATTTGGCCGTTCTCCCGGACCACGCCGAACTCCATGGAGAACCAGAAGACATCGGCGAGGAACTTGAGCGCCGTATCGGTGGTCAGCCGGGCGACGGCCGCGCCGACCGCCTCGTAGATGGCGGCGAAACGCGGGCTGGCTATCTGATTGGCGTGCCCAATGATCTCGTGGATGGCGTCGGGTTCCGGGGTGTACAGCGGGGCCGAATGGTGCCGGATGTACTGGGTGGAGTGGAAGGTGCGGTCGGCGAAGGACCCGAAGAATTCGCGCAGCGGCACCAGGCCGGCGGCCGGCGCATAGCGGAATCCGGTCAGCGGGACCAGTGCCGCGGAAACCTCGTCGAGCTGTGGAATGTGATCGCTCGGCAAGTTGAGCCGAGCCGCGGCCGCGAGCACCTCGGTGGCGGCGTACTTCTGGTGTTTGCGTGCGAGTTCGGCCGACACGATGCGCCACACCTGTTGTTCCTCATCGGTGTAGTCGATCTGTGGCGCGGGTTTACCCGGTGCGTAATCCAGCGCGAGCGCGGCGATCGCATTGCGGCGGTCGCGGTAATCGGGATCGTGCACGCCGGGGTGCTCGTCGCTCAGGTGCACCATGACATCGCCATCGCCGGATCGGGTCACCGGCGAGTACAGCCGAGCTTCGGTGAACATACGTCGATGCAAGCACCGCGGGGTCTTTGCGACAACAAAAGCCCGCCCAGCTGGTCAAACTGTATAGCTGGACGGGCTTGTTCGCGTGATGACCGGCAGCGGACCGCCTCCTGCGGCGGCGAGCTGTTCAGTGGTGACCGTGCAATTCGTGCACCACCGCGTGGCCTTTGCCGCGGCCGATCATCCATTTGTTGACCGGCGTGGTGAGGATGAAGGCCACCACCAGGGAGAAGGCGAGCGTCGCCCAGAACATGACCGTGTCCAGGTGTGCGTCCATGGCGCCGGGCACGGCGAGGATGACGGCATTGTCGACGATTTCCATGACCGTGATCGAGACCGTATCGGCGGCCAGCGCGGTGGTGATGGCGGCGGCCAGCGGCAGACCCGCCTTCAGTACGCCGCGCATGGTCAGCGCGTAGCCGAAGAAGAAGGCGAGCACGATCGCCAGCACCATGGTCGAGGTGTTGTTCCAGCCGAGTGCCGTGCCGATCACCATGCCGAGGATTTCGCCGATCGCGCAGCCGGTGAGGCAGTGCAGGGTGGCCTGGGCGGCCATCTGCCAGGACGCCGGAGCCCGATGCTCGGTGTTTGCGTGCTGAGTATGCCCGGCGGCTGCCGCATGCGCGGAATGTGCTGTATGCCCGGCATGTTCGTGGTGTTCGACGGGCGTTCCGTGCTCGTGCTCCATGTCGGGAACTATACCCCCGTAGGGTAATTAGTCAAATGTGAATTCCGACGTTGTGCCCGATTTGCCACACATGAGCGGACCGGATAAAGCAATATGGCGAATGTACGAAGGAGGGCGCATGAAATCCGTGCGGATCGATCTCGACCAGAAACTGCTCGCCGCCGCGGCCGCCATCATGGGTACGTCGACGAGCAGCGCCACCATCAACGAGGCGCTGCGCCGAATCGTCGTGCACGAGCGGCAACTTCACCAACTGCAGCGATTGGCTGCCGGTGTGCTGTCCCCTCTGCCCGGACCCGAGATCGCGGTTGCCGACGGCTGATCTCGCTCACCGCGCCGGGCAGCGCAGCCCTTCCTGGGGCGGGGTCAGCTCGATCAGGTACTTCAGGACCGGTACGTCGACGCATTCGACGCCGTCCAGGAACGAACCATGTTGGATGCCTTCATAAGTGACCAACGTGGCACCCAGCGCGCGGGCGAGATTCGTCGCGCCCTGGTACGGCGTGACCGGATCGCCGGTGGAGGAGACGACCACCAACTTCGGCAGGCCGGCAACTGTCGGGGTATGCGGGCGGCTGGTCGGTGGAACGGGCCAGAAGGTGCAGGCGTCGAACGGAACCCAATCGGCCGCGCGGCCGCTGTCGAACGCCGGGGCAGCGGCGCGGACCCGCCGTGCCAGTTCGAGCGCGCTCGCTCGATCGATGATCCGCCGGTCGTCGAGGCAGCTCACGGCGGTTCTGTATCCGGTGTCCACCGACTCGGGCGCGAGATAGCTGTCGGCCAGTGCGAGCAGGATATCGCCGTGGCCCTTGGTCAGTTCGGTGAGGCCGCGGGTCAGCACCGGCCACGCCTTCGAGGTGTACATGGTCGAGATCACCCCGGTCGTCGCGTCCGAATAGCCGAGGCCGCGACCGTCGTTCGTGGTGGCGGGGCGGTCGGCCAGCGGCCGCAGCAATGCCGCCATGCGCTCGGACGCCTTGACCGGATCGGTGCCGATCGGACAGTCCGGCGTTTTGACGCAGTCGGCGGCGTACGCGTCGAAAGCCCGCTGCATACCGGCATAGACGATCACCGGATCGGCGATATCGGTGGCCGGATCGGCCGCGCCGTCCAGGACCATGGCACGCACCCGATCCGGGAACATCTCGGCATAGGTCGAGCCGAGTCGGGTGCCGTAGGAAACGCCGAAGTAGGTCAGCTTCTCCTCACCGAGTGCCGTGCGGACGATGTCGAGGTCGGCGGCTGATTCGGCAGTCCCGACATGTGACAGCAACGCTAATCCGGTGCGCTGCACGCATTTCGCGGCCAGCTCCATGCTGTTGTGTTCGGCCTGCGACATCCAGAAGGGCAGGTATTCCCCTGCCAGACCGGCACGTTCGGCCGCCAACTCCTCGGGCGTACTGCAAACGAGCTTCGGCGTCGACGCGCCGAGTCCGCGCAGATCGATGCCGATCACATCGAAGCGTTGCGCCAGCGGTGTCTGCGCGAGGTCGGCGGGCCGCGTCAGGCCGATACCGCCGGGACCGCCCGGGTTGGTGAGGATCGAGGCGACCTTCTGTCCGCGTGCGCGTAACCGCGAGATCGCGAGGCGCGCGGTTTTGCCATCGGGCTCGGCGTAATCGATGGGAACAGTGACGCGGGCGCATTCAAGTCCGGTGCGGTTCGCGCCGTTCTCGAAACCGTCGCACGAACCCCACACCAGCGTTTGGTGGTAGTACTTGCCGATGCCCGGGGTGTCGTCGAGGTGCGGGCTCTGCTCGGATGGGGCCTGCGCACTGCAGGCGGCCGCGAGAAAGAATGCGGCGAGTCCGATGTGACGCGCACTCCGCCTGCGCCAGTTGAACATTCGACCCCCATGGTTGGACCTGCGCACTCAGTCTGCCCGACCCGGTCGCGGTGCGCAGACCATTGTCGCCATCGCATCCGGCCTGTCGGTGGGTGCTGGCATGATGCGGAGATCGCATCGGATTCGAGGGGGATTGATGTCGGTACCCATCGCCAAACTGCCATCCGGCCAACGTCCACGCGAACGGCTGCTCACCCTCGGTCCGCACGCGCTCAGCGACAGCGAATTGCTCGCCGTGCTGCTGCGCCAAGGTCGCCGCGGTGAAAGCGCACTGGACATGGCCGCCGAACTGATCGCCGAGCACGGCGGCGTCGCCGGTCTGGCGGCCGCGCGGCCGGAGGAATTATCGCGGCGTGCGGGTGTGGGGGATGCCAAGGCGGCGGCCATCATCGCCGCCTTCCACCTCGGCACCAGGGCGCGCAACAGTCCGGAGACCGCCCCACGCCTGGACGGCGCCGCCGACGTCGTCCGGGTGGCGCTGCCGCTGTTCGCGGGCGCCCGCGTCGAACGGCTGCTGGTGCTGGTGTGCGATGCGCAGAATCGCTTGCGGCACAAGGTATTCGTCGCCGAGGGGGCGATCGATCAGGTCGCCGTCCCGGTCCGGGAAATCCTGAATACCGTGCTGCGCCACGACGGTCGCGCCTTCGCGGTCGTGCACAATCACCCCTCCGGCGACCCGGTCCCCAGCTTCGACGATCGTCGTGCGACCACGCTGCTCATGGAATCCGCCCGCACCGTCGGCCTGCGCTTCCTGGACCACGTGGTGATCGCGGGGGACGGGTGGGCCAGTGCCGCACCGCTGCACCGGTCCGGTGGGTGATGTGGTCAGCGGGGCAGTGCCGGAATGCGATGCAGCAGTGCGGGTGTCGGCTCGTCGACACTCGCCGCGAAGTCGTCGTGCCTGGTGACCCACCGCACCACGAACGGACACACCGGCACGATCCGGCGGCCGCTCGCCACCGTGTCCGCGAGCGCGTCGTGGATCAGAATGCTGCCCAATCCCCTTCCGCCGAAGGCCGGATCGACTTCTGTCGCATAGAAGACACGATGTACACCGTCATCGAAATACAGCTCCTCGCCGACGGTCGTGCCATCGAGCCGGATCTCGTACGCATTGCGCGCGGGAACGCCGACTACCTCTACTTTCTCTCCACTCATGCCCCCTGGAACGTATCCGTACCGCCGTTTATTGCGCAGACGACAAAGGCAGCTGGTGACTGGATGCAGATGTGTTCGATACGAGCGAACGGCCTTTGGTTGGCACGGCCGATGAGCGCACGAATAGCGAAGGCCGCCTGCATCCGAAGATGTAGGCGGCCTTCGGTTTTCGGGCCGGTGAGGTTGGTCCAGGAGTCAGCGGGCGAACAGCAGTGCGCGCTTGACTTCCTGGATGGCCTTGGTGACCTCGATGCCGCGAGGGCAGGCGTCGGTGCAGTTGAAGGTGGTGCGGCAGCGCCAGACACCTTCGACGTCGTTGAGGATATCGAGGCGTTCGCGGGCGCCTTCGTCGCGGCTGTCGAAGATGAAGCGGTGTGCGTTCACGATCGCGGCCGGGCCGAAGTAGCTGCCATCGCTCCAGTACACGGGGCAGGAGGTGGTGCAGCAGGCGCACAGGATGCACTTGGTGGTGTCGTCGAACCGGGCGCGGTCGGCCTGGCTCTGGATGCGCTCGCGGGTGGGCTCGTTACCCGAGGTGATCAGGTAGGGCTTCACGGCACGGAACGCGTCGAAGAACGGCTCCATGTTGACCACGAGGTCCTTCTCCACGGGCAGGCCGCGGATCGGCTCGACGGTGATGGTGAGGGACTTGCCGCTCTTGGGCAGCATGTCCTTCATCAGCACCTTGCAGGCCAGCCGGTTCACGCCGTTGATCCGCATGGCGTCCGAACCGCAGACACCGTGCGCGCACGAGCGCCGGAAGGTGAGCGTGCCGTCCAGGTAGGACTTGATGTAGATGAGCACGTTCAGGAAGCGGTCGGTCGGCAGGACCGGCACCTGGAAGGTCTCCCAGTGCGCGCCCTTGTCGTCCTCCGGGTTGAACCGGGCGACCTTGACGTCGACCATGACCGAGCCCTCGGGCACCGGTGCGGCCTTCTGCGGGGGTGTTTCGAGTACGGCAGTCATCAGTACTTACGCTCCATCGGCTCGTAGCGGGTCTGCACCACCGGCTTGAAGTCGAGGCGGATATCGGAGATGAGCTCCGCGCCCTCCTTGTAGGCCATCGTGTGCCGCATGAAGTTGACGTCGTCGCGGTCCGGGTAGTCCTCGCGGGCGTGGCCGCCGCGCGATTCCTTGCGGTTGAGCGCGCCCACCACGGTGACCTCGGCCAGCTCGAGCAGGAAGCCCAGCTCGACGGCCTCGAGCAGGTCGCTGTTGTAACGCTTGCCCTTGTCCTGCACCGTGATTCGGGTGTAGCGCTCCTTGAGCGCGTGGATATCGGTGAGCGCCTGCTTGAGGGTGTCCTCGGTGCGGAAGACCGCGGCGTTCATATCCATCGTGTACTGCAGTTCGGTGCGGATATCCGCGACGCGCTCGTTGCCGTGTTCGGACAGCAGCATGGCCAGCCAGTTCTGCACCATCTGCGCCGGGTTCTCCGGCATCTCGACGAACTCGGTGCGCTGGGCGTACTCCGCGGCGGCGATGCCGGAGCGGCGGCCGAAGACATTGATGTCGAGCAGCGAGTTGGTGCCGAGACGGTTGGAGCCGTGCACCGAGACGCACGCGCACTCGCCGGCGGCGTACAGGCCGGGCACCACATCGGTGTTGTTGCGCAGCACCTCGCCGCGGATCCGGGTCGGGATGCCACCCATCACGTAGTGACAGGTCGGCATGACCGGCACCAGTTCCTTCACCGGGTCCACACCCAGGTAGGTGCGCGCGAATTCGGTGATGTCGGGCAGCTTTTCCTCGAGCACGTCCTCGCCGAGGTGGGTCACGTCGATGTAGACGTAGTCCTTGTTCGGTCCGGCGCCGCGGCCCTCGAGCACCTCGAGCACCATCGAGCGGGCGACGATGTCACGCGGCGCGAGGTCCTTGATGGTGGGGGCGTAGCGCTCCATGAAGCGCTCACCGCTGGCGTTGCGCAGGATGCCGCCCTCACCGCGGACGGCCTCCGAGATCAGAATGCCCAGGCCGGCCAGGCCTGTCGGGTGGAACTGGTGGAACTCCATGTCCTCCAGCGGCAGACCCTTGCGGAACACGATCGCCATACCGTCACCGGTCAGCGTGTGCGCGTTCGAGGTGGTCTTGTACATCCGGCCGGAACCGCCGGTGGCGAAGATGATCGACTTCGCGTGGAAGACGTGCAGTTCGCCGGTGGCCAGCTCGTAGGCGACCACACCGGTCGCGACCGGACCGCGCTCGGTTTCGGACATGACCAGGTCGAGCACATAGAACTCGTTGAAGAACTCCACGTCGTGCTTGACGCAGTTCTGGTAAAGCGTCTGCAGGATCATGTGGCCGGTGCGGTCGGCGGCGTAGCACGCGCGGCGGACCGGGGCCTTGCCGTGATCGCGGGTGTGACCACCGAAGCGCCGCTGGTCGATCTTGCCCTCGGGCGTGCGGTTGAACGGCAGGCCCATCTTCTCCAGGTCCATCACCGCGTCGATGGCCTCCTTGGCCATGATCTCCGCGGCGTCCTGGTCGACCAGGTAGTCACCACCCTTGACGGTGTCGAAGGTGTGCCATTCCCAGTTGTCTTCTTCGACATTGGCCAGCGCGGCGCACATGCCACCCTGTGCAGCACCGGTATGGCTGCGGGTCGGGTAGAGCTTCGTCAGAACGGCGGTGCGGGCCCGGGGACCGGCCTCGATCGCCGCGCGCATACCGGCGCCACCGGCACCGACGATGACGACGTCGTAGCGGTGCTCCTGAATCCGGGATTCACTCATGCCTGCACCTCGCTGCGCTCGGCTCCGGCATGTGTGAAACACGCTGTGTCGATGATTCGTTCGCTGCGCTCGCTCATCGGAGTTCGCCTGTTCCTAACTGATGTTGGGGTCGAAGGTGAAGATGACGTAGGTGCCGACGCCCACGATCAGAATCATCGAAATGGCCAGCAGGGTGTTCAGCCAGAACCGGGTCGAGTCCTTGCGCGAGTAGTCCGCGATCACCGTGCGCAGGCCGTTGCCGCCGTGCAGCTGGGCCAGCCAGAGCATGCTCAGATCCCAGAACTGCCAGAACGGGCTGGACCAGCGGCCGGCCACGAAGGCGAAGTTCAGCCGCTTCACGCCGCCGTCGAGCAGCAGCATGATCGTCATGTGGCCGAGGACCAGCACGATCAGCAGCAGGCCGGAGAAGCGCATGAACAGCCACGCGTACTTCTCGAAGTTGTTGTTGGAGCGGGCACGCGGCGAGCGGGGCAGATCCAGGCTCGCGGGCCGGTCGTACGACTTACCGAGAACAGGTGCGCTCATCGTTTCAGTGCTCCGTGAACAGGTAGAAGAACTGGCGGCCGACGGCCGGAACCACCAGCAGGAACCAGATGGCGAGAATCACCCAGAGCATCGTCTTCTGGTACTTCGGGCCCTTGCCCCAGAAGTCGACCAGGATCACGCGTACGCCGTTGAGCGCGTGGAACAGCACGCAGACGACAAGGCCCATCTCCATCAGCGCGACGATGGGGTTCTTGTAGGTCTCGATGGCGTGGTCGTAGGTATCGGGGCTGACCCGAACGAGTGCGGTGTCCAAGACGTGCACGAAGAGGAAGAAGAAGATGGTGACACCGGTGATCCGGTGCAGCGCCCACGACCACATTCCGGGGTCGCCTCGGTACAGCGTCTTCCGCTTCGGCTGTGCCGGAGCTTCTATCGTGGTCATAGAGTGCGGTGCCTCCAACGTCGTTGATGGACCCGGTTGCAAGTCCGAGGCAGGCGACGTGGATGTAAATGCCCAGGTGGCTGCGCTTTGCTGCTCCAAATAGCTCGCGCGGGGCCCGCCGCCGGGAACCTGAACCGATCTGTTCTGGACTCTAATCCCCTCGCAATCGCGGAACTAATTCGGTAGGCCGTGCGTTGCGCTACAGTCGAGCGAGTTAGGTTTACCTTTCTTGATGTGTAAACGGTTGCGCCGTGGCCCCTGCGCGGGCAAGTGCGGCTAGGCCCCGGAGGGGCTGCCGATATCGGAATTCGACTGAAGAATCTTGCGCGACAAGGCAATTCAAGTTATGTGCATTGTCTATGCGTCGAACTCGCGGTTTCCGGTCGGCGCCGGGGCTCTCAGTTCGACGGGCGGAATTGTGAGCGTCGGCAATGTGGAAAATGTCTCATTCGACGGGCGATAACCTACTGATCGGTAACAGAAAACTATCGCAGATTCCGGTCGGCGACAGCCGAATTTCGCTACGACGGCCATCGGCGTCGTTCCAGCAATCGCGTCATGAGTTCGCGATCCGCAGGACGCCCCCGGTGACCAGGATCGTGTGTTCGGCGCCATCGGGGTCCTCGGTCTGCACGCCGAACAACAGCACCGCAATGATCAGGCCGATCGGAAGCAGCCGGGATCTGGTCAGGTCCACGCTCAGGCGTGGGGCGAGCCGGGCGACATCGGGTCGGGACGGGAGAATTCGACCAGCCGAGCCGCCGGCCATACCGAAACCGACCCTGGACCACGGAAGGTAGCGAACACGTGGATATCGACTGGAAATTATTGCGGACCAGCGCATATGAGGTCATGCAGCGGGCGTACGCGCCGTATTCTCGATTCCCGGTCGGGGCGGCCGGGCTGGTCGACGGCCGAGTGGTCGTCGGGTGCAATGTGGAGAACGTTTCCTATGGATTGGGCCTGTGCGCCGAATGCGTACTGATCGGGAACCTGTTCGCGGGCGGCGGTGGCCGGTTGCTCGCACTCTCGGTCACCGATTCCCGCGGCGAAATCCTGATGCCCTGTGGGCGTTGCCGACAGCTGCTCTACGAGCACGGCGGTGCCGAACTTCTGGTGGACCACAAGACCGGACCCGTGCCGCTTCGAACCCTGCTCCCCGACGCCTTCGGACCCGAAGATCTGGATGCCGGGCAGACCTAGGTCGCTCTCAGCAATCACCTTCGAACGATGCGTCGATTTCGTCGTCGGTAGGCATCTCGACGTCGGTGAGCTGAATCGGCGGTAGCCCATCCGCTCCGGGACGGCGTCGATCTCGTCGTCGGTTGTCACCGTGGCCTGCGAGATTTCGTCGGACGGCGAGGTGTTCGAGAATGCGGCAGCAGCTTCGTCTTTGGACGATTTCGATTGCGGTGACTCGTCACGTGAGCTTCAACTGGGATTCGCCGAAGCCCGCTTCGGCCTCGCGGATGCGGGCCTCGAGATCCGTCACGTGGCGGTCCAGGTGTGCGTGCGTCATCGTTCCCCCAACGTCGACTCGATGATGCGCAGAGGCTATCGACGGGCACCGACAAGTTCCAGGGGGCGAGCGCGTTACGTGCCAGACTTGCCGGTGTGACGGCAGTGGACGCGGTTTCGATCATTACGACCAAGCGGGACGGCGGGGAGCTGTCGGATGCGCAGATCGATTGGGTGGTGGATGGATTCACCAACGCAGCGGTGGCCGACGAGCAGATGGCGGCGTTGGCGATGGCCATCATGTGGCGGGGGATGACGCGTCGGGAGACCGCGCGGTGGACGAATGCCATGATCGCGTCAGGGCGTCGGATGGACTTCACCGATCTTGCGCGGCCGACAGTGGACAAGCACTCGACCGGCGGGGTGGGGGACAAGATCACGTTGCCGCTGGCTCCGTTGGTCGCGGCGTGTGGGGCCGCTGTGCCGCAGCTTTCCGGGCGCGGGTTGGGGCATACCGGCGGGACGCTGGACAAGCTGGAGGCGATCCCGGGGTGGCGGGCCGATGTGCCGGTGGCGCGGATGCGGGAGATCCTGTCCGATCCTGGCATCGGCGCGGTCGTGTGTGCGGCGGGTGCCGATCTCGCCCCCGCCGATAAGCGGCTGTACGCGTTGCGCGATGTCACGGGGACCGTCGAATCCATACCGCTGATCGCCAGCTCGATCATGAGCAAGAAGATCGCCGAAGGGACCGCGGCGCTCGTACTCGATGTGAAGGTCGGCTCCGGAGCCTTCCTGAAAACCCTGGACGGCGCGCGCGAATTGGCAACGGCCATGGTCGAACTCGGCACCGATGCCGGGGTGCGGACGGTGGCATTGCTGACCGCGATGGACACTCCGCTCGGACGCACTGCTGGCAATGCACTCGAGGTCGCCGAATCCGTGGACGTGCTCGCGGGCGGCGGCCCCGCCGACATCGTCGAGCTGACGCTCACCCTCGCCCGCGAGATGGTCGCCCAGGCCGGACTCGATATCGACCCGGCCGACGCTCTCGCCGATGGTCGCGCAATGGACCATTGGCGCGCCATGGTTCAGGCCCAAGGCGGCGACCCGGACGCGCCACTGCCGCGCGCGAAGCACACCGAAATCATTCGGGCCGAACGAGACGGTGTGCTCACCCGCCTCGATGCGATGGCCGTCGGCATCGCGACCTGGCGACTCGGCGCGGGGCGAGCCCGTCAGGGCGACCCCGTCCAATTCGGCGCAGGCATCGAAATGCACGCCAAACCAGGCGATTTCGTAACTACAGGCGAGCCCCTGCTCACCCTGCACACCGACACGCCGGAGGCCTTTCCCGGCGCCCTCGCCGCTCTCGAGAACTCGTTCACCATCGGAACCGCGCCCCCACCGCAAGCCCCCTTGATCCTGGACCGCATCGCCCCCTGACACCACCGGCCACTCCCACTGCCGAATTCGCCCGGCGCGCCATTTCGTCGGCATGCGTGGCGCGCCGACTCAGTGCGTCGGTATGTGCCGTCCGTTCGGCGAACGCCGGCGACACCTTCGAGTCCGAATGCGAGTCGAGCGCACCGAGCTGGGGGCAAAAGGTTTGCGGCAAGCAGGCAGGAAACCGACCGCTACGTTAATTCTTGGCTGGTTAAAGGGGCTTTCCGGTACTCGAGGTCCGCTCGAGCAGGGACATTGCGGGTTATGTCTCGGGTGGGGTTGGCGGAGAGCGCAATCACAGCCGCATGAATGGGTCCGTGCGGCTAACGTGTGGTCATGACAGGACCGATGCCTTTGACCCTTGCCTCGATCCGCCAAGCTCCCAAGGCGCTGCTGCACGATCATCTCGACGGTGGTCTGCGGCCCGCGACAGTTCTGGAGCTCGCCGCCGATTGCGGTTACGACGACCTACCCGCCGACAATGAGACCGAACTGGCGGCGTGGTTCCGCGATGCGGCCGACAGCGGCTCGCTCGAGCTCTATCTGGAGACCTTCGCGCACACCGTCGCGGTTATGCAGACCCCCGAGGGCCTGCGCCGCGTGGCTCGGGAATGTGCGGAAGACCTCGCCGCCGACAGCGTGGTCTATGCCGAAGTACGCTTCGCGCCCGAACAGCATCTCGAGCGCGGTCTGACCCTGGACGAGGTGGTCGAGCACACCCTCGCCGGATTCCGCGAGGGTGCGGCGGCCGCGGCCGAGGCCGGTCGCCCGATCGTGGTGATCTGCCTGCTCACCGCGATGCGGCATGCGGCGCGTTCGCGCGAGATCGCCGAACTCGCGGTGCGGTGGCGCGACCGTGGCGTCGGCGGTTTCGATATCGCGGGCGCGGAAGCGGGCTTCCCGCCCAGCCGTCACCTGGACGCCTTCGAATACATGCGAGCCAACAGCGCGCATTTCACCATTCACGCAGGTGAGGCGTTCGGGCTGCCGTCCATCCACGAGGCGCTGGCGTTCTGCGGCTGCGATCGGCTCGGCCACGGTGTGCGGATCACCGACGACATCACCGTTCCCGGCGCGATCGAGGACGCGCAACTCGGACTGGTCGCGAACTACGTGCGGGATATGCGAATTCCGCTCGAGCTCTGTCCCTCGTCGAATGTGCAGACCGGCGCGGTCCCCTCACTCGACAAGCATCCGTTCGACCTGCTGGCGCGGCTGCGCTTCCGCGTCACCGTGAACACCGACAACCGCCTGATGAGCGACACCAGCATGAGCCAGGAAATGCTCAAGCTGGTAGACACCTTCGGCTACGGCTGGAGCGACCTCGAACGCTTCACCATCAATGCGATGAAGTCCGCGTTCATCCCGTTCCCCGAACGTCTGCGCATCATCGACGACATCATCAAGCCGGGTTACGCCGTCCTGCTCGGCTAGCCCCTACTTCTGCTGCGTGAGCCTGGACTCGAAGTTGCGCTCCAGGTCCCGCCAGCTCTGGGCCTCCGCGGTGAACGGCGGGTTCGGTGCCAGGCGGGTCGGGTCCGGGTTCAGCAGATAGGAGACGTACCAGCCGAGCGGGGTGGACTGCGCCAGCGCCTGCTCCACCGTGTCGTCGTCGGCGTAATCGGCTGCGTCGGTGAACAATTCGACCGCCAGATCGAGCTGTTCGATATCGACCGCCTCCGGGCCCTCGCTCAGATCGTCGGCGAGACCGGGCAGGACGTAGACGTTCTCATCGGTCACCTCGACCTCGAGCGAACCGTCGACGGCGGCGGTCTGCACATCGGTGTAGGTGCTCACCCGCGCCAGCTCGTGCTCATGGTCATCGGCCAGGTAGCGGGCCAGCGCACGCTCGGAGCCGAATACGGTGATGGAACCATTCTTGCCGAGGAAGATCGGCTCGTCGTCGAGGTAGCAGCGCAGCGTGAAGTAGGTGCCGTCGGAGGTGACGATCTTGACCGGGTCGATGCCGACCTCGTGCCAGAACGACTCGTCTCCCTCCTCCTCTTCGTCTTCTTCCTCGTCCTCGTCGTCCGCATCGAGGTCAACGGATTCGAACTCCTCGTCCTCCTCGCTGTCGGCCGCGTCATCGGCGTCGACGACGTTCTCCTCCGCGGCGAGCAGTTCGGCTTCCGCGACCGCGACGGCTTCGGCATCGACCTCGGGGGTCTGCACCACGGAGTCGATGGCATCGAGGACATCGTCCCAGCCCTTGGCGATGGCGGCACCGATCTGATCCCACAGCTCCTCGCCGTCGCGCCCGACGAAGGCGCTCACGCCGCTGGCCAGCGCGCCGACCACCGGATGGGAGCCGAAGAACTTGGTCACCGTCTCCAGCTCGCACACCTCACCGATGTTGCGCACCATGCTGAGCGTGTCGTCGAGCTCGGCGATGGTGTCCACATCGGGATCGCTCGCGACCAGCTCCGGGACCCCGACCAGATCGAAGGTGAAGTTCTCCTCCGGCTCCAGTTCGACCGCCGACAGCCCGGCCACGACCTTCCACGCCGGATGGTCCACGAGATCGTTATCGGAGTTGGTCCGGATGAATGCGGCCAGCTCCGCAACGGTCTCGAAACCGTACAGCGAGTCCTCGTGTCCGAGGAACGCCTCCCACTCGTCATCACCGTCGCGCCAGCGCGGTGCCCACAGGGTGACGAGATCGCCGTCGGTCAGGCCGAGCTCGATCGGGACGATGTCTCCAGAAGCCATGTGCGGAAGCCTATCGACCTTCCGAGTCAGTGACTATCCGGCCCGCCCCCAACGCTTCCCGGGGCACCCTCCGGCGACCCCGCGAACGACTCGTTCAGTGTCGCAACGACCTTCGATCGCTGCGTGCCGGCGTCCTCGGCGGCCTGGCGACAGGCCCATACGATCAGCTGGCCGACCTCGGCGGGCGGCAGTGAGGTGACCGACTCCGACAGGCTCAGCGCGACCAAGGCGCCATCGCTGTTCACCTCGACGCTGACCGTGCCGTCCTCGGTCCGGAACCGGCCGTGCACCTGCTTGAGGCCGTACAGCGCGGCCTCGAGCGCTTCCAGTTTCGCCGTCGCGTTGGCGACCAACGCGTCCATCTCAGCGCTCATGCCTGCGCCTCGCTGGCGCTCGGCTCCGGCATGAGCGCTGGCGCGCCTGTGTTCATGATTCGTTCGCTCCGCTCACTCATGTGCCTGCGCCTCGCTGGCGCTCGGCTCCGGCATGAGCGCTGGCGCGCCTGTGTTCATGATTCGTTCGCTCCGCTCACTCATGTGCCTGCGCCCCCCTGGTGCTCGGCTCCGGCATGACTGCTGTGGCAGCTGTGCTCATTGTTCGCTCGCTCAAACCGGCCTCATCCAGCTCGTCGGTCCCGTGTCCGCGTCATCGATCCGGTCCAGTTCGTCTACCGCGGCTTGGCGGGTCGGCAGGCCGAGCTTGTCCAGAATGTCGGCGGGCATACCCGCCTCGGCGAGCAGCTCGCGGCGGCGGGCTCGGGCGGCGACGGTAGAGCGCTTGGTCAGTCGCAGGATCTCGTCGGCCAGAGTCTGTGCGCCGTAACGGTATTCGCTGCGTTCGAACTTGATCTCGATCGGCATGCCCTGGTCGGTGGCCCGGACCGAGATGGTGCCCGACCGGTTGGTGCTCGACGCCACCGTGACATTGGGTATCGGTGGGGTCTGGGGCTGGGACATTATTCGTTCGCTCCGCTCACTTATGAGGTCGGCCGGTAGAAGCCATAGAAGTTCATACCCATGTTGTCGGTCCGAACCGAGCTGATCTGGACCGGATTACCGGCCTCGACGAACTGCCCGTTGCCGACCACCATCGCGACGTGGCCATCCCACACTGCCAGATCGCCCGGCATCAGATCGCCCGGCGAAACCTGCATGTGGCCGTTGCCCTGTTCCTGCGCCAACCGGGGCAGGTCGACACCGGCCTCGCCGTACGCGTACTTGGTGAGACCACTGCAGTCCAGTCCGGCGCCGGGCGTATTGCCACCCCACACATAAGGCGTGCCGACCGCGCCGATGGCCGCCTTGACCGCCGTCGCCGCCTTCTCGTTCGGGGCTTCCACGACGCTGCCGTCGGGCAAGGTGATCTTCACGCCCTTACCTGAGGCCGACGACTGGCCGGTCCCGGTCGTGGTGCTGGTACTCGGTTTGGAACTGGATGCCGTGCTCGCGGTCGTCGTGCTGGCTTTGCTCGCGGTGCTCATCAGGCTGCTGAGCACGCCGCCGGCGCCGCTCGCGACACTGCTCACCGTCGATGACAATTGCGAGGCGCCCTGGGTGGCGGTGCCGACCGTGCCTGCGACATTGGACAGCGACGGCGTCGACGGCGCCGGAGTCAGCTCGTTCATCGACGCGGTCTGGGTATCGAGTTCGTTGCGTACGCGGCCGACCACATTCAGCCCCTGACCGATGTGGTCGATCGCGGAGCCGACGAGCACCGTCAGTCCCTCGGGGGTGGCCAGCGCCGGACCGAGACTGGTGGCCTGGTTCACGAACGACTGGACGATCCCGTTCAGCTCCTTCTGGCCCGTTTCGACCTGCGCGGCAGCCTGATTCA
Organism: Nocardia sp. CA-120079; assembly: GCF_050955745.1. Lineage (NCBI taxonomy): Bacteria > Bacillati > Actinomycetota > Actinomycetes > Mycobacteriales > Nocardiaceae > Nocardia > Nocardia sp. CA-120079. The sequence goes on along the minus strand of NZ_CP192088.1, from coordinate 8,462,630 downwards.
CGACTGTGGCCATGTCGTTGCCGCGGTCGGAAATGGTGGCGGCAGAGGTCTGCACCCGCAGCGCCTTCGCCGTAACGGCATCGGCCGCCGCACCGTCCCATGCGTTGTTCACCTGGTTGATGCTGTTGCGGCCGACCGCGTGCACCTGGTCGACGGCGGTCGAGGTGGAGGTCAGTGCGTCGGCGGGCCCGCCGGTGGGCAGGACGCCGGTACCGAAGCTGGAGAGCAGATCGAGCAGTGGCTGGACCAGGGCGCTGACATCGATCACGGCGTCACCCGTCCAGTCCGGTGGCATTCAGCCCGGCGGCATTGTTCAGGTCGGTTTCCTCGAGTACGACGGCCGAAGAAGCTGCCGCACCACCCATACTCGCGAGCACCGCCGACAACTGACCGATCGAGGCGACATGCCCGGCATGGGCCGCAGCGTAGGCGGCCATGAAATCGCCGCCGATCAAGCCCATTATGGGGCCGAGGAGAGTGGGATCGGCGGCCGCGGCGCTCACTGCGGCGGCGGCGAGATCACCTGACATCGTCGCGGCCGTCGCGCCGTAGGCGGTGATGCCCTCGGTGTCGGCCGACATCTTTCGCACAGTGCTTCCCCCATCTGTTGTTCCCAGGCAGAGTACGTCATCCACCTAGTTCGACGCGCTGCCTTACCGATCGGTTCCAGCCGTTCGAAAAAAATTCGGGTGGAGGTTTGCCGCCGAACTCGTCTTCGACCTTATCGTTCCAACATGCGCACGCACACCGTGGACCATCCACTCGCCGCCGCCCTGCTGACCACGATGCGCGATGCGGGCACGGCCAATCCGGCCTTCCGCGCCGCACTGCGTGATCTCACCGGAATCCTGATCTACGAGGCGCTGCGCGACGCGCCGGTGATCCACTTCCCGATCACCACACCGGTATCCGACACCGAGGGAACGCGATTGGCGCAGCCACCGCTGCTGGTTCCGGTGCTGCGCGCCGGACTCGGCATGGTCGACGCGGCCGCCGAACTCATTCCGGACGCGCGGGTCGGTTTCGTCGGCATCGCGCGCGACGAAACCACCCATCAGCCGGTGCCGTACATGGAATCGCTGCCCGCCGACCTCTCCGAGATGCCGGTCTTCGTACTCGACCCGATGCTGGCCACCGGCGGTTCGATGCGCCACACCCTGGCGTTGCTCGCCGCTCGCGGGGCCACCGACATCACCGCGGTCTGTGTCGTAGCCGCCCCCGAAGGCATTGCCGCTCTTGCCGATTCGGGATTTCCGGTGCGCCTGGTCACCGCGGTCGTCGACATCGGCCTCAACTCCGACGCCTACATCGTCCCCGGCCTCGGCGACGCTGGCGACCGTCAATTCGGCCCCCGCTGAGCCACTTTCGCGTCGAATATGTCGGAGAAGGTCCGTTCCGGCATTGCTCGGTAGCGAACGGACACGGGAGCACTCGGCCGCTGCCGTCGAAGAGCCCCATGCCGGGTCTGTTTCGAGATCCCTGGTGGTTCGCTCGGCGGCCGAGTCCGCGATGATGGCCCTGCTCAGAGCCCTTGACAGAAGGCTCGCAGTTCGGCGACGCGTTGTCCGGCGGCGGTTTTCGCCGCAGCCAGAACTGCAAGGTCGGCGACCGGCTCGACGACTTCCAAGTAGCACTTGAGTTTCGGCTCGGTGCCGGATGGGCGGACCACGATCCGGAACCGCGCTCCCTCGAAGATCAGTGCGTCGGTGCGCATTCGGCCGCGCACCTGGAGCAGATCGGTGTATTCGACCGGCTCGCCCGCGATTTCGTCGGGCGGGGCGGCGCGCAGGCGGTTCACCAGGTCAGCGGCGGCGGCCGGGTCGGGTAGGCGCAGCGAGACCTGGTCGGTGGCGTGCAGGCCGAATTCGACCGCGTAATCGTCGAGTTCGTCGGCGAGGGTGCGGTCCGCGGCCTTCAGCCGGGCGACGAGATCGGCGGCCAGCACCGCTGCGGAGATGCCGTCCTTGTCGCGGACCGCGGCCGGGTCCGCGCAGTGACCGATGGCCTCCTCATAGGCGTAGACCAGACCGTCGCCCGCGCGCGCCAGCCATTTGAAGCCGGTCAGCGTTTCCGCGTACCGCGCGCCGCGAGCGGCGGCGAGTTTCGAGAGCAGTCGCGACGACACGATGGTGGTCGCCACCAATGAATCCGGGGGCGCGGTCCGCAGCACGTAATCGCCGAGCAGCACACCGGTTTCGTCGCCGCGCAGCATGCGCCAGCCACCGTCGTCCGGAATTCCGATGGCGCAGCGATCGGCGTCCGGGTCGAGGGCGATGGCGAGGTCCGCGCCGATCCGGGTGGCGGTGGCGAGCAGAAGATCGGTGGCACCGGGCTCTTCGGGATTCGGGAAGGCGACGGTGGGGAAGTCGGCATCGGGCGCGAATTGCGCACCGACGACGTGCACATGCTTGAATCCCGCCGCGGTGAGGGCAGCCACCGCCGTATCGCCGCCGACCCCGTGCAGCGGTGTCAACACGATCCGGACATCGGAGCGCTCGCCGGGACCGCCGATCAACTCCGGCAGTCGGGCCACCCGATCGATATAGCGGCGCACCAGGTCATCGGCGGCCGGTGTGACCGGCGTGCGGGGGATCGGCTCGGTGACGGCCGCGATGCAGCGCTCGATCTCGGTGTCGGCCGGTGCGATCAGTTGCGAACCGCCGTCCAGGTACACCTTGTAGCCGTTGTCGGTCGCCGGATTGTGCGATGCGGTGATCTGTACTCCGGCAACGGCTCCCAGCTCACGCACCGCGTAGGCGACGATCGGGGTGGGCAGCGGCCGCGGCAGCAACGTCACCGGAAAGCCCGCGGCGGCAAAGATTTCCGCGGTCGCGATGGCGAATTCGGCGGAGCCGTGCCTGGCGTCGCGCCCGACGACCACCGCACCGCCGCCGAGGCAGCGACCGCGCAACCAGTCCACGAGTCCGGCGGTCGTCCGGCTCACCGTGTCCAGGTTCATGCCGTCGGGCCCGTCCTGCAGCGGCCCGCGGAGCCCGGCGGTGCCGAAGCGCAGCATCTACAGCCGTTCCAGTACGCCGCGCAGTAATTTGCCGAGACGCGGTGCGGCGGCATGTCCTTCGGCGAGTACCTCGGCATGCGAGAGGTGCGCACCTGTGACGCCCGCGGCGAGGTTGGTGACCAACGAGATACCGAGCACTCGGGCGCCGAGCGCACGTGCCGCGATCACCTCGAGCACCGTCGACATGCCGACCAGATCCGCGCCCATGGTGCGCAGCATCCGGATCTCGGCCGGGGTCTCGTACTGCGGTCCGGTCAGGCCCGCGTACACGCCCTCGGTCAGGCTCGGATCGATTTCCCTTGCCAGCGCACGCAATTCGGGGTCCCATGCGTCCACGAGGTCGACGAAGTTCGCGCCTGCCAGCGGTGTGCGGCCGGTGAGATTGAGATGGTCGCTGATCAGCACCGGCTCACCGACGCGCAGTCCTTCCCGGATCCCGCCCGCCGCATTGGTGAGCACCACGGTTTCCACGCCCGCCGCGATCGCCGCGGTCACCGGATGCACGACATCGCTCGGCTGATATCCCTCGTACAGATGCTGACGCCCCATCAGCACCAGCACGGGCGTGTTGTCGACGGCGACCGAATGCACCATCCCGACATGCCCCTGCGCGCTCGGCGTCCCGAATCCGGGCAGCTCCGGCATCGGCACCGACGCCGACGGCGCTCCGATCTCCGCGGCCGCCTCCTGCCAGCCCGATCCCAGCACCACCGCAACCCGGTGCCGTTCCACTCCCGTACGTTCGGCAATCGCCCTGGCGGCCTGTTCGGCAAGCATGCCGTCACCGTATCTGATTTGCCGCGCCCGCGGCGCCGCGTCTTCGCGCCCCCTGGTATCTCGCGGCCGCCCCTCCGCCACCAGTTCCGCCTGATCTTGATCTACCCGCCGAGTGTTAGCTACCCGCGGGTAGGTTTCGCGGGGTTTACCCGTTACGCTGCACGCATGCCGTATCTGGAACGTGAAGGGGATGTGTTCGTCGTCTATCTCGGGAGCGAGGGGCAGACCGACAGCGAGAACCGTTTCCATCCGGATTGGATCGATGCGTTCCATGGGCTGTTGGACCAGGTCGAGGCGTCCGAGGGACCGGCGGCGCTGGTGACCACGGCGAGTGGGAAGTTCTACAGCAACGGGCTCGATACCGATTGGCTTTTCGGCAACCTGGACAAGATGCACGGCTACCTCGACCGCGTGCACAGTATCTACACCCGCCTGCTGACCTTCCCGCTGCCGACGGTCGCGGCCGTCAACGGTCATGCCTTCGGCGCGGGCGCCATGCTCGCCACCTCGCACGATTTCCGGGTGATGCGTGCCGACCGCGGCTTCTGGTGTCTGCCCGAGGTGCATCTGGGCATGCCGTTTACGGTCGGCATGAACGCGCTGCTCACCGAGCGTCTCACCAATCAGGTCTGCGTTCAGGCCATGACCGCCGGTCACCGCTTCGCCGCCGATGAGGCCATTTCCGCGGGAATTGCCGACGCAAAGGCGGATGCTGATGTGTTGCTGAAGTCCGCGATCGAGCGTGCGGGCGCCCTCGCGGCAAATCGCAAGCCCAATCTGCCGGTGATCAAGCGGTCGCTGCACGCCAAGGCGCTCGCCGGGCTCGCGACCCCCACCACCCCGGAGAATCTGGCGTTCGCCCCGGGATAACCGCAAGCTGATCACAAACCTTGCGTCGCACCGCGGCATCGCCCCGCGGCGCAGGGTGCGCCCGATCCTCGGCGCAGTGCCAGACTGTGTGCCATGCCACCACCGCGCAGCGGGCACCCCGAATCACGCACGGACCACCACGCGCACCAGGGTGCGGCGGCGGAGGCCGCGATCCTGGCCGCAGCGCCCGAACTGGTCGCGCTATCGCATTCGATCCACGCCGAACCGGAGTTGGCGTTCGAGGAAACCCGCAGCGTCGCCAAGACCATCGCGCCGCTGGCCGAGCGCGGATTCGCCGTCGAGACCGGCATCGCCGACCTGCCGACCGCATTCCGCGCGACCTATGGATCCGGCGAGCTCACCGTAGGTATCTGCGCCGAATACGACGCACTGCCCGAGATCGGGCACGCCTGCGGGCACAACATCATCGCGGCTTGCGCGGTCGGCGCGGGACTCGGCCTCGCCGAGGTGGCCGACGCGCTCGGCATCACCGTCGTCGTCTTCGGAACACCCGCCGAGGAGAGCGGCGGCGGCAAGGTGCTGATGCTCGAGCGCGGCGTTTTCGACGATGTCGCGATGGCGCTGATGGTGCACCCCGGCCCCATCGATATCGTCGACGCGCGCTCGCTGGCGCTGGCGGATCTGTCGGTGGTCTTCCACGGCCATGAGGCGCATGCCAGCGCCGCCCCGGAATTGGGCCGGAATGCGGGTGACGCGGTGACCGTCACGCAGGTTGCTCTGGGATTGCTGCGTCAACATCTCCGACCCGGACAGCAACTGCACGGTATAGTCAGCGACGGTGGCGTAGCCCCCAACATCGTTCCCGGACGTGCGGAACTGCTGTATTACCTACGCGCAGTCGACTCCGCATCCCTCGACGATCTGATGCGACGAGCGTCGGCTTGTTTCGAGGCGGGTGCGCTGGCGACCGGCTGCACTCACGAAATCCGGACGGTTGCGCCGACATATACCGAGCTGACGCCCGATTCGGGATTACTGTTTGCCTATCGCGAGCAGATCGTGGACTTGGGCCGGGTGCCGATCGCACCGGAACTCGAGGCGCAGCGGCCGCTCGGGAGTACGGATATGGGCAACGTCACCAACGTCATACCGGGCATACATCCGGTCATCGGCATAGATGCCGGTGGGGCGGTGACGCATCAGCCCGGCTTCGCCGCGGCGAGCGTCAACGCTTCGGCCGATCGTGCGGTAACCGACGGTGCGATCGCGCTCGCGCGTACCGCTATCGCCGTAGCTCGCGATCAAGTACATAGGGACAGGTTGTTGCAACGGCTCGTTCAACGACAGGAGGACATTCGGTGAGCATTACCGGCCGTTCCGCGGCGCACGCGACACGCTCCGGGACGGTGACGCGCGCGACCATGGGTGGCCAGGGGAGCGCCGCACAACCGGACATCGCGGAACTCGGCCCGGATGCGGTCGATTCCTGGCTGGCCGAGCACACGGTCGATCTCGTCCAGTGGCGCCGGCACATCCACGCGAACCCGGAACTCTCCCGCACCGAATTCGCCACCACCGAGTTCGTCTCGGCCTGGCTGACCAAGGCGGGATTGACGCCGCAGAAGATGCCCAACGGCACCGGAGTGCTCTGTGACATCGGTCCGGTGGACGCACCGCGCATCGGGCTGCGCGCCGATATGGACGCGCTCCCACTGCAGGAATTCACCGGACTCAGCTTCGCCTCGACCGTGCCCGGCGTATCGCATGCCTGTGGGCACGACGCGCACACCACCATCCTGCTCGGCACCGCGCTCGCGCTGGCCGATCAGGAACTGCCGGTCGGCGTGCGATTCGTCTTCCAGCCCGCCGAAGAGGTGATGCCGGGTGGTGCCATCGATATGGTCGCCGCCGGGGCGATGGAGGGCGTCGACCGGATCTTCGCACTGCATTGCGATCCTCGCCTCGAGGTCGGCCGGGTCGGTATCCGGGTCGGTGCGATCACCTCGGCTGCCGACACCATCGAATTGGTCCTCGATTCGCCGGGCGGGCACACCTCGCGTCCGCATCTGACCAGCGACCTGGTCTACGCCATCGGCACCGTGATCACCGGCCTGCCCGGTCTGCTCAGCCGCCGCATCGACCCGCGCACCAGCACGGTGATGGTCTGGGGTGCGGTCAGCGCGGGCAAGGCACCCAATGCGATACCGCAGACCGGCATGCTCACCGGCACCGTCCGCACGGGCGATCACGCGACCTGGTCGCTGCTCGAGCCGATGGTGCGCGAGATCGTGGACGGCCTGCTCGCCCCGACCGGAGTGCGCTACCAGTTGAACTACCGCCGCGGCGTACCGCCGGTGGTCAATGACGAGCACTCGACCAGGATGTTCGAGGACGCGATCCGCATGCTCGGCCCGGACGCACTCGCCGACACCTTGCAGTCCGGTGGCGGTGAGGATTTCTCCTGGTACCAGGAGGAGGTGCCGGGCGCGATGGCCCGCCTCGGCGTTTGGTCCGGGCACGGCGAACAGCTGGATCTGCACCAGCCGACCTTCGACCTCGACGAGCGCGCGCTGGCCGTCGGTGTCCGGGTGCTCAGCAATATCGTTTTGAACGCGAGCTGACGAAGACAAGGAAGCGGCCGACCTCGAAAAGGGTCGGCCGCTTCCGCGTTTGTTCAGCTACCGAAGAACCCGGGTCCGACGTTCTTGCTGTTGCGAGTGCGCAGCGCGTGCACGTATTCCGCTGGCGCGCCTGCCTTTTCGGCCGCATCGGCCATCACGCCGATATAGCGCGCCGACGGTAGCCCGCCCTCGTACGCATCGAGTACGTACAGCCAGGCCAGGATGGGTTCGGAACCGCTGCCCGCACTCGGCGTCACACGCAGCCGGATCTTGCGGTGGATGCCGAAATCGGAACCCTCCCAGCGGTCGAGGCGCTCCTCGTCCTCGGGGGACACGTCGTAGAGCACCACGAACACCCGCGAGCCCGGCTCCTCGACGACAGTGGCCAGCGGGCCCTCCCAGCCGATGTCGTCACCGCTGAAGGTGAGGCGCCAGCCCTCCAACCAGCCCGTCCCGTACATGGGGGAGTGCGGACAGCGCTCGAGCATCTGGGACGAGTCCATGTTGGACCCGTAGGCGGCGTAGATCGGCACGACGCAAGGGTATCCAATAACCTGCGCGCATCGTCTCTATCCCGGCGAGATGACCGTGTGTTCGCCAGCTAACGTTGTTTACCGGCACCGGAGATCCCGGTCGAACAGCTCCAGCGGAGGTATCCATGACCCGCATAGCGATCATCGGTGGCGGACCGGCCGGTTATGAAGCGGCATTGGTGGCGGCCCAACACGGGGCCACGGTCACCCTGATCGATAGCGACGGCATCGGCGGGGCGTGCGTCCTGTGGGACTGCGTGCCGTCGAAGACCTTTATTGCCTCGACGGGTGTGCGCACCGATCTGCGTCGCGCCCGTGACCTGGGCATTACCCTCGATCCGAGCCAGGCCCAGATCGAATTGGGCGAAGTGAACGCGCGTGTGAAGGCGCTGGCGCTGGCCCAGTCCTCCGATATCCGATCCAAGGTGCAGGCCGCGGGCGTGACCGTGCTGGCCGGACGCGGACAGCTCAGCGATCCGGCCACCGGCATGGCCGCGCACCGGGTGCGCGCGCTGCTGGCCGATGGCACCGAGGAGGCCGTCGAGGCCGAAGTGGTGTTGATCGCCACCGGTGCGAGCCCGCGCGTGTTGCCCGGCGCCGAGCCCGACGGCGAGCGCATCCTGAACTGGCGTCAGCTCTATGACCTGGAGGAACTCCCGGAGACCCTGGTCGTGGTCGGCTCGGGTGTGACCGGCGCCGAATTCGTCTCCGCATATACCGAAATGGGTGTGCGGGTGAAATTGGTCTCGAGCCGCGACCGGGTGCTGCCCGGTGAGGACGCGGATGCCGCGCTCGTGCTCGAGGACGCGCTCGCCGAACGCGGTGTCGAACTGGTCAAGCACGCGCGCGCCGATGCGGTGGAGCGCACCGCCGAGGGGATCGTGGTCAAGCTTTCGGACGGCCGCACCGTCACGGGTACGCATGCGCTGATGACCGTCGGCTCGATCCCCAATACCGACGACCTCGGCTTGGAGCGCGTCGGCATCGAACTCGACCGCGGTGGTTACCTGCGGGTGGACCGGGTGTCGCGCACTTCGGTGCCGGGCATCTACGCGGCGGGCGACTGTACCGGCCTGCTGCCGCTGGCCTCGGTGGCCGCCATGCAGGGCCGCATCGCGATGTATCACGCGCTGGGTGAGGGCGTCAGCCCGATCCGGCTGAAGACGGTCGCCTCGGCTGTATTCACCCGTCCGGAGATCGCGACGGTCGGGGTGAGCCAGACGGCCATCGATAACGGCGAGGTGCCCGCGCGCACGGTCATGCTGCCGTTGAATACCAACCCGCGCGCCAAGATGTCGGGTCTGCGCAGGGGTTTCGTCAAGATCTTCTGTCGGCCCGCGACCGGTGTGGTCATCGGCGGTGTGGTCGTCGCCCCGATCGCCTCGGAGCTCATCCTGCCGATCGCACTCGCGGTCCAGAACAATCTGACGGTCAACGATCTCGCCCAGACCTTCTCGGTGTACCCGTCGCTCACGGGCTCGGTCACCGAGGCGGCCCGGCTGCTGATGCGTCACGACGACCTGGATTAACCGCCACTGAACTCAGCCGCCCCGAGACTTACTGTCTTGTGGGGTTTTTCATCGCGTTGCCAGTAAGGCGCGCATGTGGTTCACTTCCCGCAGAGATGCGATCGGCGGGCGATCGCGAGGGTTCTGTGTGGGGGGATCGATCCTTTCCAGCGGGAACGGTGAACGCACCGCTTGGTCGTTCGGCGGTCCTCATTCGTGGACCAAGCGTCTCACCAGGGATAACTGCGTGCGACCCACTCGGTCGCACACGGGAAAGGGATTGCGAAAAGTGAAACATCGTAAGCCGAGTCGGGCGCAGCGAGCGATGGCGAGCACATCGTTGCCACTGGCCACCGCGGCGGCCGTGGCCACGCTCTTCGCGGCGCCGGCGGGGGCAGTTCCGGATCAGCCGAGTACACCGACCACGCCGGCGCCCGCGCCCGCCGATCCGGGCAGCACCACGCCGACGGATCAGGGCCAGCCGGAGACCACCAAGCCGGACCCGGGCAAGCCGGAGGCCAAGCCTTCGCCGACGCCGAGCCAGCCGGGTGTCACGACGCCGGATCCGAACCAGATCATGCCGAATCAGCCCAAGGATCCGAAGCTGGCCCAGCCGACCCAGCCGGGTGTCACCACCCCGCGCGTCGCGCCGCTGCCGGTTCCGGGCCAGACCGGCCCCGCGATCCCCGCCGTGGTGCCGGAGACGGCCCCCGGTGCGGAGGCGCCGAAGCCCGCGCAGCCCGGTACCACCGCGCCGGGTGCGAACACCCCGAGCGGTCCGAGCGCCCGGACCCCGCAGCAGCCGGATACCGACACGCTGGTGCAGCAGCCGCGCTGGGAGGCTCCGCGCTTCCAGCAGGCGCCTGCCGCGCCGGTCGTCGAGATGGACGGGCCGCACCAGGAGATCGGCGCCAATATCGACGGCGGCTCGCTGGCTCCCGGCTACGTGGCCAACACCCACCACTTCAACAATGCCGCGGGCTACGTCGGCACCATCGGGTACCGCACCCCGACCGGTCAGGGCGAGGCCGGTGTGTCGGTCGAATACATCGGCGCCAACACTGTCAAGGTCACCTCTTACACCGGTGGTGAGGGGCTGGCCGACAACAAGACCGAGGTCATCCTCGACACCACCCAGGCCAACATGGCCAAGGCCGCTGTCGAGCACTGGATTCGGGAACAGCCGGGCGGCGCGGCTGCCCTCGAGGCCGCCGCGCAAGTTAAACTTCCGGTGCCGCCAGGCGAACTGGCTCCGCAGACGGTCAACGTTGCCGGGGTCACCACCCAGTGGGGTGGGTCACTCCAGTACTGACACGAGCTGATTCGACGGGTGGGGCGGTCGTTCTCGACCGCCCCACACGTGTGTCCTGGGGAAAGGATTTGGTGTGGGCTCCGAGGGTGATGGCAGGGACAACGAATCCGACCGGGCCGGGTCGGAATTCGGACCCCCGTTGGACGATTTCGGCCCGCCGGTCTCCGAATTCGGCCCGCCGGTCGGCGAGTTCGGGCCACCGACGGGTGAACAGGTCCGACCGCAGTGGTCGGTGCCCGAGCCCGGCACCGATCACCCCGAGCTGATCTGGCGTCCCGCCGACGAACCGCCGACGGTGCCGCCGCCACCCCCGCAGTACCGCGCGCCGGATACGACGGTGTTCGGCGACGCACCGCCACCGCCGGCCAGGCGACCGGAGCCGCCGACGCGCCGACCCGAGCCGCCGGTGGAACCGGATCCCACCGAGGCCACCGTCCGACATGCGACCCCCGCGGCAGGCCAGCGCGATACCTGGTGGAGCAGTCCGACCGAATCCGGCGGGGTACCGAAGCCGCCGTCCGAGCCGTCAGGTCTGTCCTGGGCCGACGATCCGATCGCCAAACGTCTTGCGCCGAAGCTGATCTCGGACACCATCACCGCGACCCCGACCCGGCACCGTTCGCGCGGTCGATGGATAGCGCTCGGTGTGCTCGCCGCGGTCGTGGTGGTCATGGCGCTGGTGGTGACCTTCGTCGCGGTCAGCCGCGATGACAACGGCGGTCCGAAGGCGGCGCCACCCGCACCGCCGAGCACCTCCGCCGCGCTGAGCTGCCCCGCGAGCAAAGACGGCAAGGTGACGCGCGGCAACGGGCAGGGCGACACCTCGACCGGCGCAGGTGCGATCCTCGGCTTCCAGTACGAGTTCTACGTCGACCGCAATGGTGAGCGGGCGCGCAGATTCGTCGCGCCGGATGCCGAGAATGTGTCGACGGCCGAGGTCATCCAGCAGGCCATCAATGACCAGATTCCGGTGGGTACCACGCACTGCCTGCGGATTGCCGAGTCGGCGGCGGACACGTTCGAGGTGGACCTGACCGAACATCGGCCAGACGGCACGACCAATGTCTACCGGCAGACCATCATCACGGTGGTCCGGGACGGCAAGACCGTGATCTTCGCCATCCGGGAGCGCGCCTGAGCTCTCAGATCATGGGATGAATATTTCACAATTTGGTAGCGATGTGGGACAGTGGGGTTTCGCATCCCTCGGAGGTTTCCATGTCGCCGATCAATCCACCGCTCGCAACCAAACTGGGCGGACTGAAGAGTTCGGCGATTCGTGACCTGCTCGAGCTCACCACGCGCGAAGAGGTGATCAGCCTCGCGGGAGGTTTGCCGGATGCGGAGTTGATGCCCCGGGAGCGGCTCGTCGCAGCGGCCGATACGGCGCTGAGCGATTCCGCGGTGTTGCAGTACACCGGGTCGCGCGGGTGGCCTCCGCTGCGCGATGTGCTGCGCCGGCGGGAATCGGCGAAGCTCGGCCGCGCGGTCGGGCTCGACGAGGTGTTCGTGACGCATGGTTCGCAGCAAGCGCTCTCGCTGCTCGCCGAGGTGCTGCTGGATCCGGGCGCGCTGGTAGTCGTCGAGGATCCGGCGTATGTCGGTGCGCTGCAAGTGTTCCGCGCCGCCGGTGCGCGAATTGTGGCCGTGCCCTTGGATTCCGAGGGCATGCGGCTCGATGTGCTGAAGGAACTGCTGGCACGCGGTGAGCGTCCGACGGTCGTGCACACGGTGAGCAATTTCCACAATCCGGGTGGCGTCACGATGAGTCCGCCGCGTCGTCGCGAATTGGCCGAACTCGCCGATACCTACGGCTTCTGGGTGATCGAGGACGATCCGTACGGTGAGCTCTGGTTCGACCGGCCCTCGCCCGATCCCGTGGCAACCTACTCCCGCAACGTGATTCGGCTGTCCAGTGCTTCGAAGATCCTCGCGCCCGCGCTGCGGGTCGGCTGGATGGTGGCGCAGGAGCGGATCTGTCGCGCGGTCGAATTGCTGAAACAGGGTGCGGACCTGTGCGGCTCGGCGCTGACCCATCAGATCGCCGCCGATCTGCTCACCGACGAAACCTGGCTGACCGGCCACGTCGACACCGTCCGCAGCGCATACGGCGACCGTGCCAAGGCGCTCGTGCACGCCGTGCGCACCCGCTTCGGCGACCGCGTCACCTGCACCGACGCCGCCGGTGGCATGTTCGTGTGGGCCGATTTCACCGACGGCACCGATACCGATCGGCTGCTGCCCCGAGCCCTTGAGCACGGCGTCGCCTTCGTGCCCGGTTCGGCCTTCGCCGTCGACACCGACTACAGCCACTCCATGCGCATGTGCTTCACCACTTCGGACGCGGCGACCTTGGCGGAGGCGATCGACCGGCTGGCTCGCGCGGCCGAATAGCCGTCAATCCACCCAGTTGTAGGTGCGCTCCACGGCCTTGTTCCAGGCGGCGAGGTGGGTTTCGCGATCCGTCGCCGACATCGCGGGCTGCCAGGTCTTGTCCGCGGCCCAGTTGGCGCGGATGTCATCGGTGCTCTCCCACAGGCCGACGGCGAGCCCGGCCGCGTACGCCGCACCCAGTGCGGTGGTTTCGTTGACGACCGGGCGCACCACCGGCACATCGAGGATGTCGGACTGGAACTGCATCAGCAGATCGTTGCCGACCATCCCGCCGTCGACCTTGAGGGTGGTCAGTTCCAGCCGCAGCTGCTGGGATTCGGCATCGGCGCGCATCGCGTCCATGACCTCGCGCGTCTGAAATGCGGTGGACTCCAATACCGCTCGCGCCAGGTGCGCCTTGTCGACGAAGCGAGTCAGGCCCGCGATCACGCCGCGGGCATCCGGGCGCCAGCGTGGCGCGAAGAGGCCGGAGAACGCGGGGACGATGTATGCACCGCCGTTGTCCTCGACGCTGCGCGCCAGCGGTTCGATCTCGTCGGCGGCGGAAATGATGCCGAGATTGTCCCGGAACCATTGCACCAGTGAGCCGGTCACCGCGATGGATCCCTCCAATGCGTATACCGGCGCCTCGCCACCGAGCTGGTAACAGACCGTGGTGAGCAGGCCGTGCTTGCTGAATACCGGCGTCGTTCCGGTATTGAGCAGCATGAAATTGCCCGTGCCATAGGTGTTCTTGGCTTCGCCGGGGGACAGGCAGGCCTGGCCGAAGGTCGCCGCCTGCTGGTCGCCGAGAATGCCCGCGACGGGTATGCCCGCCAACGGACCGGAGCCGATCTCCGCGTAGATCTCCGACGAGCTGCGAATCTCGGGCAGCATCGATCGCGGTACCCCGAATTCCGCGCAGATCTGCGAATCCCATTGCAGCGTACGCAGATCCATCAGCATGGTGCGCGATGCATTGGTCACATCGGTGATGTGCTGACCGGTGAGCTTCCACAGCACCCAGCTGTCGATGGTGCCGAAACACAGCTCACCGGCCTCGGCCCTGGCTCGGGCGCCCTCGACATTGTCCAGAATCCAGCGCAGTTTCGGACCGGCGAAGTAGGTGGACAGCGGCAGACCGGTCCGGTCCTGGTAGCGCGTCGCGCCGTATTCGCCGCCCAGTTCGGTGACCAGACGGTCGGTGCGGGTGTCCTGCCAGACGATCGCGTGATGAATCGGCTTGCCGCTGGCCCGATCCCACACCACCGTCGTCTCGCGCTGATTGGTGACACCGACCGCATTGATCTCATCGGCGGCGATACCGGTGCTCCGCAGCACCTCGCCGAGGACGAATTCGGTATTGCGCCAAATGGTTTCCGGATCGTGCTCGACCCAGCCCGGCCGCGGAAAGATCTGTTCGTGCTCGCGCTGCGCGACACCGACGACACGGCCCCGCCGGTCGAAGATGATGCACCTACTGGAGGTCGTGCCCTGATCAATGGCGGCCACATAGCGACGCATTCGTGCAGGCTACTAAAAGCGGCGTGGCCCGCGGCGGAAACCGCGGAGCGCGCCGGGCATCACCTCGCGACCAGCGGGTTGTCGGACTAGTGTTGGGATCGGTTACCGGCGAGTAGTGCGGGTTGTCGGCCGCGGGCGACACGGCTTCGGCCCCGGCAGGGGATCGTCGCCGATTCCTTTAGCCTGTACAACAGAAGACCACCCCCCGACTGAGCAGCTCGATCGTGTGCCCGAAGGACCACAAACGTCGTCTGAACCCCGACGCCCGGGGTCGGCTGGAGGAGTCGCACATGACCAACAAACCGGAATCGCAGTTCCTCGGCCCCGAGCAGCGCGTGACGGCATGGGAGCGCTTCGGTAAGGATCATTTCGACGTGGTCGTCGTGGGTGGTGGCGTGGTCGGCTCCGGTATCGCGCTCGACGCGGCCACGCGCGGCCTGAAGGTCGCGCTGGTCGAGGCGCGCGATCTTGCCTCCGGCACGTCGAGTCGCTCCTCGAAGATGTTTCACGGCGGACTGCGCTACCTCGAGCAACTGGAGTTCGGGCTGGTGCGCGAGGCGCTGCGGGAACGCGAACTCGCACTCGCCCGGCTCGCACCGCATCTGGTGAAGCCGCTGCGCTTCCTCTACCCGCTGACCCGCCGCGGCTGGGAACGCCCGTATGTCGCCGCCGGCCTGGTGCTCTACGACACCATGGGCGGTGCGAAATCCGTTCCCGGCCAACATCATCTATCCCGGGCCGGCGCACTGCGACTGGCGCCGGGTTTGCGGCCCACTTCACTGATCGGCGGCGTCAGCTACTACGACACCGTCGTCGACGATGCCCGCCACACCATGACCGTCGCCCGTACCGCCGCGCACTACGGCGCGGTGATCCGCACCTCAACACAGGTCGTCGGCTTTCTGCGTGAGGCGGACCGGGTCGTCGGGGTGAAGGTGCGCGACAGCGAGGACGGTCGCACCGGCGAAATCCGCGCCCACGTGGTGATCAATGCGACCGGCGTGTGGACCGACGAGGTCCAGGCGCTTTCGCATAATCGCGGCCGCTTCCACGTGCGTGCGTCCAAGGGCGTGCACATCGTGGTGCCGCGCGACCGCATAGTCAGCGATGCCGCGATCATCCTGCGCACCGTGAGCTCGGTGCTGTTCGTCATCCCGTGGGGCGCGCACTGGATCATCGGCACCACCGATACCGATTGGAATCTGGATCTCGCCCATCCGGCGGCGACCAAGGCCGATATCGATTATCTGTTGGATCGGGTCAACCAGGTGCTGGTCACGCCGCTCACGCCCGCCGATATCGACGGTGTCTACGCTGGTCTGCGGCCTTTGCTTGCGGGAGAGAGCGATTCGACTTCCAAACTTTCGCGAGAACACGCCGTCGCCCGGGTTGCGCCGGGGCTTGTCGGCATCGCGGGCGGTAAATACACCACCTACCGGGTGATGGCCTATGACGCGGTCGACGAAGCGGCACAGGACATTCCGGCGCGCGTCTCACCGTCCATCACCGAGAAGGTTCCACTGCTCGGTGCCGACGGCTACTTCGCGCTGATCAATCAGGCGGTGCAACTCGCCGAGGCCTACGGCGTGCATCCGTATCGGGTCAAGCATCTGCTCGATCGCTACGGTTCGCTCATCGACGAGGTCATGGCCTTGGCCGACGGCAAACCCGAACTGCTGCAACCGATTATGGACGCACCGTCGTATCTGCAGGTGGAAGCCGTCTACGCGGCCGCCGCGGAGGGTGCGCTGCACCTGGACGACATTCTGGCCCGCCGGACCAGGATCTCCATCGAATACTCGCACCGCGGCGCGAACTGCGCCGAACAGGTGGCCCATCTGGTCGCGCCGATACTCGGCTGGGACGACGACGAAATCGACTGGGAGGTCAGCACCTACCAAGCACGCGTCGAGGCGGAGATCCGCTCCCAGACCCAGCCGGACGACCCCTCCGCCGATGCGCTGCGCATCGCAGCCCCCGAACCGCGCGCGGAGATCCTGGAACCGGTTCCGTTGGACAGCTGAGAACTAGACAGTCGGCGGCGGCAGCACAATCGAGGCGATGGTGCCGCCACCCGCAGCGGGTTCCATTGTCGCTGTGCCGCCGTGCAATTCGGCAATCCACGCCACCAGCGCCAGCCCGATTCCGCTACCACGCCCACCGCTCACCCCGCGCGCGAACGGACTGCTCGACAACTGCGGAGTCAAACCCGCCCCGTGGTCACGCACGCTGACCCGGCCGTCGGCCACATGCACCTGCACGGGCGCACCGCGATTGACCGCCCCGTGGGTGATCGCATTCTCGATGAGATTGCGCACCGCAAGGCTCAGCAGATTCGGATCACCGATCACCACAGTGGGATTCGCCTGCAGCACGATATTGTCCTGCGGGAATTCCTCGACCACCGATTCGGCGAGCTGATCGAGCAGCAACTGCACCCGTTCCATGGTGGTGACGCCCGCCTGCATTCGCGCACGCGCCAACAATCCCGAGACGATCCGCTCCATCCGGCTGCCCAATGCCCTGGCATCGACCAACGCCCGCTCGACCTCGTGCGGATTGCGACGGCGCGGCGCGGTGACCAAACCGAGAGTCGTGAGCGGCGTGCGCAATTCGTGTGCGGCATCCCCGAGAAACCGCTCCTGCTCTTCGAGCAGCACAATGGCCTGCCGCATGGTCCGGCCCGAGAGCAGATGTCCGGCCACCGCGGACAGCGCGACCAGCGTGAGCCCGCCGACGACGAGCCCCCAGATCAGCAGCGCTCGATCACGGTCGAACGCCCCGGGATTCGTGCCCGCGATGACCACCGCCTTTGTCTCGGCGTTCTCCCAGGTGATGGGTGTCGCCGCGATGCGGACCGGGCGGCCCGCACCGTCGTATCCGTCGCGGAAGACGGTCTCCCCGGCCAGATCGGCGTCATCGGCGAGTCCCGCGACGCCGTCGTCCTTGGGCAGCCAGGAGCGCAGATGCGCGAAATTCTCCTGCCACCTGCCATTCCCAGGCGCGCTGAGCACCACCACCGCGACTTCGCCGTTGGCCAGGGCATCGTTGTCGAGCTGGCTCACGTCGATGGTTTCCTCGCCCTCGGGCAGGTTGACGGCGCGGAACAGTCCGCTCACCACCCGATCGAGGGAATCGTCGACCGCGGCCTCCCGCGAGCGGGTATCGATGGTCGCGGCGACGATGCCGAGAATGATCAGACAGGTCGCGGTGATGGCGGTGATCAGTGCGGTGAGCAGCCAGCGGGTGCGGCGTAGGCGGGCCACGGCGGGGCGGGCATCCGCCGTGGAAATCAAGGTGCGAATGAGTCACTTCCGATCATGAAACCGGCGCCGCGCACGGTCTCGATCACCGGCGGTGCGCCGAGTTTGCGCCGCAGCTGCGCTATGACGGCGTCGACGACATTCGAAGCGGGTTCGGCCATTTCGTCCCAGCAGCATTCGATGAGTTCCGAACGCGATACGACGCTGCCCGCGCGAGTGGCGAGCAGTTCGAGTACGGCGAATTCCTTCGGAGTCAGCGAGCGCAGAATGCCCGCGCGCTGCACCCGGCGGCGCGGTAGGTCGATATCGATATCGCCGAGCACGATCCGGGCCGGCGCCGGATGTTCGCGCCGCCGCGACAGCGCACGCACCCGTGCGGCGAGTTCCGGCAGTGCGAACGGCTTGACCAGGTAGTCGTCGGCGCCGTGTTCGAATCCGGCTATCCGATCGGCCAATGCGTCGCGGGCGGTGAGCATCAGGACCGGCACCCGCTGACCCCGCGCGCGGTGTGCCGCGACCAGCTGTAGACCGTCACCGTCGGGCAGGCCGCGATCAACGACGAGCACGTCGTAGCCATTGACGGAGATCTTGAAATCAGCATCCGCGAGGTCGGGAGCGAGGTCCACCGCGAAACCGGCCGAGCGCAGTCCCGCGGCGACTTCCATGCCGAGACCTTCGTCGTCCTCGATCACCAGCACTCGCACGAGGTCAGAGAATAAGGTATTTCACACCTGGTGCGCATACTGGTGTCCGAGTGCTCAGTAGGTGTACAGATCCCAGCCGTCGGCGACCTCGCGGCACTCCCACTGGGTGCCACCGGTTTTCGGGGAGTTGCCGTCGGCGGCGCAGGCGTCGTAGGTCGCGTAGTTGCCGATGAACGGGGTGAGCATCGGGGTGGGCGCGGCCGACGCGGCACCGGCTGCGGCGACGGCACCGAGGGCGAACATTCCGGCGGCGATCGCGGTGCGGATCTTCATGGTTTTCCTCTCTTTCGCGCGGGTTGTTCCCGCGTTGCGACAAGAAAACCAATGTGTCCGTGAGAATTTCGTGATGACGCTGAAACCGCTGTTCAGCACTCCTTTTTCGGGGTTTCGACATAGGTGGCCCACGCCAGGATCGACCGAATGTAGCGCAGCACCAGCTCATCCGGGTACCGCTGTGCGTCAGCCAGATGCAGCCGAGCCAATTCCTCCAATGCCGCGAGCATGATTCGCTCGGTCGCGCCATCCGGATCGACGGTGACCCCGGCGTGACGCGACAGATGCCCCGCGCCGATCGTCCGCGCGTAGGCCCGGCCGAGTTCGAGCCGGTCGCGCAGATCCGGCGGTCCGCCGTCGGGTGGGCTGAGGATGATCCGCCAACTGGTCGGCGCGGCATGCAGATAGGCGAGAATGCCGCGGCCGATCCGATCCGCATCGTCATCGGTGTCGGACCAGTCGAGAGTGCCGATACCGGCCAGTGCGATGGCCGATTCGCGATCCACCAGCGCGGTCATCAATCCGGACAGATCGGTGAACTGCTGATACACCAGTGCCCGTGCGACCTCGCCCTCGCGTGCGACCCGCTCGATACTCACCGCGCCGAAGCCGTCGACGGCGACGATATCGCGCGCAACATCGAGTAGCTGTGCGCGCCGGTCGGCCGCGGACATGCGGCGCTTGGGCGTAGGGCATGGCTTCGCAGTGGGGTGCTCAGACGTCGAGCGCTCCGTGGTCACGGCAAAGACGGTAGCGCAAGTAGCAGGTCCACCGCCTTGGCAGCGCTCTGCACCGCGCTCTCCATGGTGGCCGACCAGTCGGTCGCGGTCCAATCGCCCGCCAGCACCAGCGTCGGCACCGAGGTGCGCTGAGCCGGGCGCAGGCCGTGTGTGCCGAGCACCTGGGAGAAAGTCGCCTTCGGCATCCGAACCACATGTCCCTGAACGAGTTTCGCGTGCTCGGCGGCCGGGTAGTAGCGGCGTAGTAGGCGCAGCTGTTCGTCGATGATCTGCTCGTTGGTCTTGTGGATCTGCTCGTACGCGCCGCTGGTGGTCAGGCAGTACAGCCAGGCCTGATCGGTGCTGCGCCCGGTCATCCGCTGCCGGTCGAAGACCTCGTCGATGACGCCGGTGCCGCCGATCAGCGCCTCGAATTCGGCCTCGGTGCCGAGCGGTCGGTCCAAGTACAGGTTGGTGCTGACGATCGGTGTAACGCCCAATTTATCTGCGGCGGCATAGATTTCGGAATGTTCTGGCAGATCGTCGAGCAGCCCGCCGATATTCGAATTCGGTACCGCACAGACGACGGCATCGGCCGGGACGATCGAGCCGTCGGCGAGCGTCACCCCGGTCACCGCGCCATTGTCGATATTGATACGGCGGGCCACCGCGCGATGGCGGACCTCGACGCCAAATTTCTCGAAAACGCCGTGGGCCCCGGTGATATAGAGCGTATCGAGGTCGGTGGTCGGGTAGCCGATGGTGACCGCCCGACGATGTTTCATCCCGAGTCGGATGCCGGTGGCAAGCAAATCGGCGAGGATCTTGGCCGATTCCTGCCGCACCGGTTCGGCCGCCAGACCGAGAGCGAGCCAGTCCCACAACGCTTCTCGCGCCGGAGCGGGCATGCCGACCCGGTTGAACCACTGTTCGGTGGTGAGGTCGGCAAGGCAGTCGGGCTGGTGCAGGCTCTGCCAGCCGAGGCGCGCCGTGGCGCGGGCCGCGCGCAGCCGATCGAGCAGGCTCGCGTCAGGATGTGCGCCGAACAGGGTGCGCCAGGCGCCCCAGCCCTTCGTCACTATGGGGGTGCTGCGTCCGCCGGGCCAGCGCAGTGTGCCGCCCTTCGGAAAGGCGACGTACTGGCGGGTGCCGACGCTGTTCAGATAGCGGAACAGGTGGTCGTAACCGCTGGCGATGACATGCTGGCCGTTATCGGGAAGGTCATCGGCCGCTTCGACTTTCATCGCATGCGTCCGGCCGCCGAGTCGGCCGCGACGTTCCAGCAGGGTCACCTGCTTACCCGCCTCGGCCAACCAGACCGCGGACGCGAGCCCGGCCAGTCCGCCCCCGATGACCACATACCGCCGCGGATCGTTCACGATGCACTCCCTGTATTAACTTGCATTCTGCAAGTTAATTGGAATTGCTCGGGCCGTCAAGGGTTTTGGCTACCCGCCGATCTGCTCCATGGCATGGAATTCGATCGAACTGTGCGCGGAGAACACCGTGACCTCGTCGCCGTGGTCGCGCACCAGTTCGCGCAACCGCTGCTGATTCTCGATGCGGGCGGCGGGAAGTGTCTGCATATTCTTCTCGAATATGGCTGTTCCGAGTGGTTGTCGCGGACGAACCGGGTCGAGGACGCCGGGATGGAAGTAGGCGTCGCCCGCGGAAAGCAGCCAGCCGTTCCCGGTGTCGACGGCGACGCCCGCATGGCCACGGGTATGCCCGGCGAGCGGGATGATCAGGATTTCCGGTGGCAGGCCGGTCAATTCGCGCACCGCGTCGAAACCGAACCAGCTGTCACCGGTATCCGCGTACGACTCCCAGCGCGGACCATGGCGGAACTGGGGTTCCTTGTAGCGCAAGCGTTCTTCGCGCGTATGTCCGCCTTGCAAGGCGCGCAGTTCCTCCGTGTATACGTGCACCCGCGCCTCCGGGAAGTCGGCGAGGCCGCCCGCATGGTCGAGATCGAGATGGGTGAGCACGATATCGCGGACGTCAGTGCGCCGGTAGCCCAGCGCCTCGATCTGGCGCACCGCGGTCTGTGCGAGATCGAGTACCGGATTGGTCAGCCGGATGAAGCGGCGGCCGAGCCATTCCTCGGGTCGGTGCACCGCCTGCTCGCCGACTCCGGTCTCCACCAGGACGAGTCCGGAGTCGAGTTCGAGGAGCAGGCAGTGGCAGACCATTTCGGCGCGGCGGAAGATGCTGCCGGTGCCGTCGAGGAGTCGGCCGCCGAGGGGGCGCATGGTGCCGCAATTGAGGTGGTGCACGCGCATCAGGAGAGCTCCCGTTCGAAGGTGGTACGCAGGTGGGCGGCGACCGCGCGTAGCGGCGCGACATCGCGCTTGGTTTTGGCGAGCATGAGGGCGCCCTCGATCGTTGCGAGGGCGACAGTCGAAAGGTCGGTGGCGCGCTCCTGGTCGATTCCCTTGTCCCGCAGGTACTTTTCGATCGACTCGCGCCAGGATTCGAAACCGGTGACGCAGGCCTGCCTGATCGTCTCGCTCTCGCGCCCCGCGTCGAGTGCGATGGTCGCGATGGGGCAGCCGCGTTCGAAATCGGAATCGACGAGCAGTGCGGTGAGGACGTCGAAGACGGTGGCGATATCGCCGCCGTCGGTGAGGATGGCGTCGAGCTGATCGCGCAGTTGCCTGCTCGATTGGGTGAGGGCCTCGGCGGCGAGTTGCTCTTTGCCGCCGGGGAAGTGGAAGTAGAGCGAGCCCTTGGGTGCGCCGCCCGCGCTGACGAGTTGATTCAGGCCGGTGGCGTGATAGCCCTGGGTGTGGAAGATGTCGGCCGCGGCGTCGATGAAGCGTTGGCGGGAGTCGGTGCGAGGTGCCACGCCTTCACGGTACGTCAACTATGACGACCGGTCTAGTTAGTTCGAAAAACCGGCAAGGTTCGAAGTTGGGTGGCGGTGGATGCAAGGAGCGTGGACAGGGGCCGCGGCTTGGCGCTGGCCGGTATCTGGGTGGGCGCGGGCGGCGTCGTGCTTGCCATCCTCTACGTGATTCTCAACGTTCGGGGTGCACGAATCGCGGATGCGGGAGGGCGAGCAAGAGGGTGGTGGCCACGAGGGCGGCGAGTCGTCGACCGACTATCGCGGTCCGGCGGGTTCTGGCTGGCAGCGGGGACAGAAGTAGATGCCGCGTTCGCGCTGGGTGATGCGGTCGGACTGGGGGTTTCGGCCCGTTCGGCCGGGTTGGGGTTCGGTCTCGCCGAGTAGATGGACGACCATGCGGGTGCCGCAGCGCTGGCACGGACGCCGGGCGCGGCCGTAGGCAAGTGGCCGCCACGGTGGTTCGGTGGCGGCCTTGGTGAGTACACGATGCGCCTCGTGTACCAGGGCGAGCAGGTCGGGGACGTCGCCGACCGGTGTGGCCGGGTGCACGCGGCGCAGGAAGCAGATTTCGCTGCGGAAGATATTGCCGATACCGGCCAGGTTGCGCTGGTCGAGTAGGGCGAGGCCGATCGGTTGGGCCGGATGCCGTGCGAGTCGTCGCACCGCCTCGGTCACATCCCAGTTCGCGCCGAGCAGGTCCGGCCCGAGATGGTCGGTGGCGGTGTGCTCGTCCGCGCGTCGCAGCACCTCGACGGTGCCGAGTGAAAAGCCCACCGCCTCGGTGTCATCGGTGCCGAGCACCAGCCGGGCGGTCACCGGCGGCCGCGTCCACCGTTCACCGGCGCAGTAGGTCCGCCATTCGCCCTCCATCTTCAAATGCGTATGGACGCTGACCTCTTCGGTTCGGACGAACAGATGCTTGCCATAGCTGGCGACCCCCTCGACCCGCTGCCCGACCAGATCGACCGTCGCATAGCGCGGCACCCGAAAATCGCTGCGAATCAGCGTCTTTCCCGCCAGCGCGAGGCGCAGTCTGGCCGCGGTCAGGAATACAGTGTCGCCTTCAGGCATGGCTCGACCATAGGTTGATCCGGGCCGGGCTCACTCTCCGCAGTGTGAATCCGCGCTTCCCCATGCAATTCCCGCTTTTCAGGGCGCGAGTGGTTGCCGTGTGGTTCTCGTCTTTTAGTGTGTGAACGCCCGTCGAGGCGACTGCCCGAGTGGTGTCGCCGTGCGCTGGTTCGTCGTCGGGGTGCGGCTTGCCCCGCAATCGCGGGCCGCATGGGGTTACCGAGAATCCGGGCTCGCTTTGCGGCGTGCGAGTGGCCTTTGCCGCGGCTGCCGGAGTGGTGTCGCCGTGGGCAGCTCGGGTCACGGCTTGCTCCGCAATCGCAGGCGGTGTGGGGTGGTCGAGAATCTGGCCTCGCTTTGCGGCGTGCGAGTGGCCTTTGTCGCGGCTGCCGGAGTGGTGTTGCCGTGGGCGGCTCGGGTCACGGCTTGCTCCGCAATCGCAGGCGGTGTGGGGTGGTCGAGAATCTGGCCTCGCTTTGCGGCGTGCGAGTGGCCTTTGTCGCGGCTGCCGGGATGGTGTTGCCGTGGGCGGCTCGGGTCACGGCTTGCTCCGTAGTCGGAGGCCGCGTGGGGTCGCGGAGAATCCGGCCTCGGTGAGGAAGCCGGCGAAGGTGTTGCCGTGCACGGTTTCTCCGTCGACCCGGTCGATCACGAGTGAGTCGACGCGGCGGTCGCGCACCAGGTCGGCCAGGGCGGTGGCCGCGGCCTGGCGGATGTTCGGGTCCTCGGTGAAGGTGAGCAGGGTTTTGCCGCCGCGCTCCAGATACAGCGCGAGATCGCCGTCGACGAGCACGACGATGGCGCCGGCCTTGCGCCCGGGACGGTGCCCCGGGCCCTCGGACGGTCCCTTCGGCCATGGCAGTGCCGCGCCGTAGGGGTTTGCGGGATCGCTTGCCGCCAAGGCGAATGCGATGCTGCGGCGTTGTCCACCGGTGCCGGGGCGGATGCGCTCGGTGTCGAAGGAGCGCAGTCGGTCCACCACATCGGTGGTGGAGAACTGTGCGCCGCCCAGCGAATCGATGAAATAGCCGCGGCGGCAACGGCCGCGATCCTCGAATTCGGTGAGCACGCGGTACATGAGCGCGAATCCACCCGGTACGCCCTCGTTCTGCACCGAACCGCGGGTCAGCACGCCGTACCGTTCCAGCAGGGTGTCGGCCGTTGCGTGGGCGCGCAGGGTGTTGTCCACTACCCGCTCCGGCAGCAGCGACCAGCGGCCCGCGACGGCGGGCGGTCCGGATCTGGTGGGCATATTCGGTCGTGGGAGGTAGGCACGTCCGCGCGGTGCGCGCCGTGGTGTGCGATGGGCGGTGGTGGTCCGTGCGGTACCCGAGAGCAGGGCGCGAACGGGGGCGAAGGTGTCACCGGAGACCACGCCTGCCCAGACGAGCTCCCACAATGCATCCGCCACTTTGGTGTCGTCGAGGACTCCGGTGGCGTCGGAGAGTTGCCGGAAGAAGTACGCGCCGCCGCCGTGCAGGACCGGGGGAAGTCGCAATGGCGAACCGTCTCGGCCCGCTGAACCGTTGGTGGTCACCGAGGTGCCCAGCGTCGCCGAATTGCCTCGCACCGCTGAAATATCCTGTGCTGCATCATCATCCAGTGATACGACCTGGCCTGATCCCGTGCCGGGCGTATCGGCATCGATGGGCGTCCACGAGGCGATCGATGCGCCCAACGCGCTGAGCAGGCGCAGATGCACCTCGGACAGTTCGATCTCGTCGGCGGGTGTCAGAGTGAACGGGGCCTGATCGGCCAGGTGCAGGGCAATCCAGCCGTCCTTTGCGGTGATGGCGCCGTGCCCGGACCAGATGACCTCACCGGTGGCCATCAACTCGTCCAACATGGCGGGTGAGTAGTCGCGCACCCGCGCGGGCAAAACCAGCGACTCCCATGCGGAAGCGGGAATCGGCACTCCCGCAAGCTGTTCCACCACCGCCGCGACCCCGTCGACCCCGCGCAGTTCACCGGTGCCGATGTGCTGCCAGGACGGCAGGAACCGGCCGAAGGCGGCGGTGGCGACCGGCTCGACCTCATGCCGGGCGGCCGCGAGCGACCGGCGGCGCAATCGGCGCAGCACCTGGCTGTCGCACCACTCCGAGCCGCTGGCCGCAGGTGTGAATTCGCCCTCCACCACGCGCTTTTCCGCGACCAGCCGATGCAGTGCCGTCGCCGCGACCGCGGTGCCGAGTCCGAAACGGGCGGCCACGGCCTCGGTAGTGAACGGTCCGTGTGTGCGGGCATAGCGCCCGACCAGGTCTCCGAGCGGATCAGCGACCGGTTCGATGAACGCGGCGGGAGTGCCGATCGGGAGCGGCACGCCGAGCGCGTCGCGCAGGCGCGCGGCATCTTCCACCGCGACCCACCAGGTTCGTCCGGCGAACGTGACCTCGAGTGCGCGCTTGGATTTCACCAGACCCAAGAACCATTCCGCCGGATCACCGGTGGGCTCTGCATCGTCGACTCGAACGCCGACGCACCGCTGCGCGGCTTCCTCGGCAGTAAGCGGTCCGAGCAACCGCAACAGATCGGCCAGCCCCTCCGCATCCCGCGCCAACCGTTCGGGTGTGAGCCGTTGCAATTCCCGCTCGGTCTGCTCGATAACGGTGGCGTCCAACAACTCCCGCAGCTCCACCCGCCCGAGCAGTTCGGCGAGCAGACTGGAATCGAGCGACAGTGCGGCGGCCCGACGTTCGGCAAGCGGACTGTCCCCGTCGTACATGAACTGCCCGATGTAATCGAACAGCAGGGAGTTGGCGAATGGTGACGGCGTAGCGGTCTCGACCTCGACGAGTCGCACCTGGCGACGCGCCACCCGTCCGAGCAGATCGCGCAGCGACGGCAGATCGTAAACGTCACGCAGACATTCGCGCACCGTCTCCAACAGGATCGGAAAGTCCGGAAACTTCCGCGCCACATCGAGCAATTGCGCCGACCGCTGCCGCTGCTGCCACAGCGGCGCACGCTTACCCGGATCGCGTCGAGGCAGCAGCAGTGCCCGCGCCGCGCACTCCCGGAATCGCGATGCGAACAGCGCTGATCCGCCGACCTGCTCGGTGACGATGTCGTCGATCTCATCGGGCTCGAACACGAAAAGCTCGGCACCGGGCGGATCGTCGGTGGTATCGGGCAGTCGCACGACAATGCCGTCGTCGGAGGCATTCGGCGCGACGTCCACGCCGAACCGCTCCCGCAGCCGCGCGCCGATCGCCAATGCCCACGGTGCGTGCACCGGCAGGCCGTATGGCGAATGCAACACCAGCCGCCAATCGCCGAGCTCGTCGCGGAAGCGCTCGACGATCAGGGTCTTGTCGGTGGGCAATTGTCCGGTGGCAGTTCGTTGTTCATCGAGTAGCGTCACCAGATTCGTGGTGGCATTGTCGTCGAGGCCCGCGCCACGCAGGAGTGCGTCGACTGCTGGATCCGTTGAGGAGCTTTTCTTTCCATCGGTGTCGGGATCCACCCCCTTCGGTGCGTGCACACCGGCCTTGCGAATGAATTCCCCGAGCGCCGCGCCTAGTTCGGCGGGACGACCGAGTCCGTCACCATGCCAGAACGGCAACCGCCCCGGCTGCCCGAACGCGGGTGTGACCAGCACCCGGTCGAAGGTGATCTCCTCGATGCGCCAGCTGGTCGCGCCGAGGGCGAATACATCGCCGACGCGTGATTCGTACACCATCTCCTCATCGAGTTCGCCCACCCGCGAGGCCTTTTCGCCGACCATGTAGACCGCGAAAAGGCCACGATCCGGAATGGCGCCACCCGAGGTGACGGCCAGTCGCTGTGCACCGGGCCGACCGGTGAGCGTGCCCGCGTCGCGGTCCCAGACCAGCCGGGGACGCAGTTCGGCGAACTCGTCGGACGGATAGCGACCGGCGAGCAGATCGAGCACCGATTCATACGCCGACCTGGGCAGCGACGCGTAATTGCCGGTGCCGCGCACGGTTTCGAACCAGGCGTCGACATCGATGGGCTCGAGTGCGCAGGCCGCGACGGTCTGCTGGGCGAGGATGTCCAAGGGATGCGCGGGAACTTGCAGTGCCTCGATCTGCCCCGCTGTCATCCGCTGCGAGGCGACCGCGCAGTGGATGACATCGGTGCGATGCTTCGGGAACAGCACCCCGCGCGAGATCTCACCGACCTGGTGCCCGGCCCGCCCGACCCGCTGCAACCCACTCGCCACCGACGGCGGCGCCTCCACCTGCACCACCAAATCGACCGCGCCCATATCGATTCCGAGTTCGAGACTGCTGGTGGCGACAACGCAGCGCAGCCGTCCGCTCTTGAGATCGTCCTCGATCAGCGCCCGCTGCTCCTTGCTCACCGAACCGTGGTGTGCCCGGGCCAGCAGCGGATCCGCGCCGTGGATCACTTCGGTGGACGCACCGAGTTGGGCGGGCGGTTTGTGTTCGGTCTCGACGGCCTCGCCCAGCCGCGCGGCATAGGCCTCATTGAGCCGCGCGGTCAGGCGTTCGGCCAACCTGCGCGAATTCGCGAAGACGATCGAAGACCGGTGGTCCAGCACCAGATCCACGATCGCCTCGTCCACATGCGGCCAGATCGACCCGGGCTGATCGGAATCGCCCGGTTCGGTCATGTCCGCGATCGGCACACGCACGGACAGATCGAAGGTTTTCGGCGCGGGCGGCGAAACGATGGTGATCGGTGCATTTCCAACCAGGAACCGCCCGACCTCCTCGGGCGGTCGCACCGTCGCCGAGAGCCCGATCCGCTGCGCCGGCCGCTCGGTCAGCAGATCCATCCGAGCCAGCGACAGCGCCAGATGCGCGCCGCGCTTACCGCCCGCGATGGCGTGCACCTCGTCCACGATCACCGTTCCGACATCGCTCAGCGTCTCCCTGGCCGCGGAGGTGAGCATCAGGAACAGTGATTCGGGCGTGGTGATCAGAATGTCGGGCGGTGTCCGCTGCATCGATCGCCGGTCCGCCGGACTGGTATCGCCGGACCGAACGCCGACGGTGATCGTCGGCGGGTCGAGGCCGAGCCGCTTCGCGGTCTGGGTGACTCCGACCAGCGGTGCGCGCAGATTCCGCTCGACGTCGACCGCCAATGCTTTCAGCGGTGACACATAGAGCACCGAGGTGCCGACCTTGCCCTCGAGCTTCGGCCGGGTCGCGAGTTGATCGATGGCCCACAGAAAGGCCGACAGCGTCTTACCCGAACCGGTCGGCGCGACGACCAAGGTGTGCTCACCTGCGGCAATGGCCTGCCATGCGCCCAGCTGCGCGGCCGTGGGCGCGGGAAATGCGCCGTCGAACCACTCCTGGGTCGCGGTGGAGAACTGGGCCATGGCATCAGTGTGCACCCGGGCACCGACAACCGGCAGCGGCGGCCGGAATACCTCGAGTCGGGCAAATGGCTCACGGCCCGAGCGAAGGGGTGGCAATCGAAGTACGGCCGCCAGCGCCGCACCGTACGCTTCCAACCGTGCAAAAGGTGCTCAGACTCGACCTGGTCAGCCATGGCATGACCGAGGCGATGCGAAAGGCACGTTTTCCAGTAGACGAATCGCTGACCGAGGCCGGTCGCCGAGCAATCGCAGCGTATGGCCGCCTGACGGCGGCGCGCGTGCTCACCGGACCCGAACGCCGGACCGTGGAAACGGCTGCGCTGATGGGACTTCCGGGCGCGGAGGACGCCCGGCTGCGCGATCTGGATGCCGGCGCGTGGCGCGGCGGCGAACTGATGTCGGTGCCGCAGGACGAGCTATATGCCTGGCTGACCGACCCGCAGTTCCGTGGTCACGGTGGCGAATCCGTGATCGATGTGGTCGAGCGGACCAGGTACTGGATGGCCGAAATCGCCTCCGAGGGCATGTCCACCATCGCGGTCACCCATCCGGCGGTGATCCGCGCGGCGCTGCTGGTGACCCTGGACGCGCCGCCGAAATCGTTCTGGCGGATCGACATTCCGCCGGGCAGCGTCACCAGGCTGCATTACCGCGGCGAATGGACGTTGCACTTCACGGCGTGAGATCCGGGCTCATCGCGCGCAGCGGTCCATCGCCCATCGTCACGAGTAGTCGCACGGCATCGGTGATCAGCCGCACCGGAATCGACGGATCGACGGCCCGCTGCATGCCGAGCCCGATACCCATGCTCAGGATTGCCGTCGCGGCATCCGCTGCGGGCATCGGCAGTGGGATTCCGATCGTGTCCGAAAGCGCCTGCACCTGCGCAGCGACGGCGCCGCGCATCATGGCGAGACTGGAGACCAGCGCGGCCTGCAGTTCCGGATCGTCGCGGGCGACCGTGGCGAATTCGAATTCGAGCATGGTCCAGCCGACATCGCCGATGGTGTGTTCGGCCCATTCGTGGAAGCGCGCCAGCTGATCGTCGAGCGTCTCGCCCGCCGCGATCAGATCGGCCACCTCGCCGAACTTCGTCGTGTGGATCAGCCCGAGCACCTCCAGACAGAGTTCCTTCTTGGTGCGGAAGTTCGAGTAGACCGCGCCCTTCGAGTAGCCCGCCTCCTCGGCGACCCGCTCCAGGCTGGTTTTCGCATAGCCCTCGGTCAAGAAGAGATCGCGTGCGGTCGCGATCAGGTCGGCCCGGGTACGGGCCTGACTTTCGGACCGGGTCAGACGTGCCATACCGCCGATACTACGTACCGTTGGATTTCGGATACCGAAGGTATTTGAATTCTGCTAGTGTTTGAAACCA
Organism: Nocardia sp. CA-120079; assembly: GCF_050955745.1. Taxonomy (NCBI): domain Bacteria; kingdom Bacillati; phylum Actinomycetota; class Actinomycetes; order Mycobacteriales; family Nocardiaceae; genus Nocardia; species Nocardia sp. CA-120079. Next base: position 8,432,571 of record NZ_CP192088.1, on the reverse strand, counting down.
TGGGTAACAAAAACCGGCCGCAACGGCGCGGCCTGGCCATCGGCTGCGGCGGCACGCTCGGGTTCGCCTGGATCGTCGCCGCGCTGGCCGCCACCCGCGAGGTGCTCGACTGGGATCCGCGCGACGCTGACGTGCTGCTCGGCACCTCGGCGGGCGCCGAGACGGTCACCCTCCTCGGCAGCGGTATCGGTGTCGAGGAACTCGTCGCCATGCAGTGGGGCACCTCGACGAATCCGATTCTGTCTGCGCATATGCGTTCCGAACCCGGACGGTTCCCGCCGCTGCCCCGGCCGCGGGCGGGTGAGTTGGCATTGAGTCTGCGTGCGCCCGCAACCGGACAGCGGTTGCTCACCGCGGGCAGCGGCCTACTGCCGATCGGCGGTGGTGATGCGGGCTGGCTGCAACATCTGGCCGATCGCCTGAATCCCGGCCGCTCCTGGGTGTCGCATCCCGCGACCTGGCTGGTCGCCATGGACTATGCGACAGGAGAACGGGTTCCGTTCGGCGCGCCCGACGCGCCGTCGGCGAAATTGGGTGCGGCGCTGCGTGCATCGTGGGCGGTGCCCGGCTGGTTCCCGCCCGTTTCCATTGCCGGACGCCGCTTCATCGATGGCGGTGCGGGCTCGACCGCATCGGTGGATCTGCTTGCCGCACAACAACTCGACGAGGTGCTGGTGCTCGCGCCGATGGCCTCCGTCGAAGACGTCCCCGCGACCGGTCCCGGTCATTTCCTGGAGCGGCAGCTGCGCACTCGCATGAGCGCCCAGCTCGCCGCCGAGGTCGCGGTGTTGCGTGCGGCAGGTACCCGCGTCCTCGTGATCGGTGCCACCGCAGCCGATCTCGCGGTGATGGGCCCGAATTTCATGGACGGTCGCCGCCGTCTCGCAACCTTCGAACACAGTCTGCGCAGCACCCGCCGAGCGCTGGAACAAGGAGTCTTCGCGTGAATATTCTCGGTCACGGTTATCCGGATATCGACCTGAAGGGCGCGCGGGTGCTGATCACCGGCGCGGCCCGCGGCATCGGACAGTCGACCGCGGAACTGTTCGCGGCCAAGGGCGCTGAAATCGTTATCGCCGATGTCGATACTGCCGCAGCCGAATCCGCCGCTGCCGCTATCGGTGCGCGCGCCTTTGAGCTCGACGTCCGTGCCCGCGACCAGTGGGACAAGGTCGTCGCCGACTTCGGCGCCGTGGATGTTCTCGTCAACAATGCGGGTGTCATGCCCGCGGGCGCGTTCCTCGACGAGCCCGACGCGGTCGGCCGCGCCACCATCGATATCAACGTCTGGGGCCTCATCCACGGCATGCGCGCCGTGGTGCCCGGCATGATCGAGCGCCGCCGCGGCCACGTCGTCAATGTCGCCTCGCTCGCGGGCAAGATCCCGGTCGCGGGCCTCGCCGTCTACAACGCGAGCAAATTCGCCGCCGTAGGCCTTTCCGCCGCAACACGTTTGGAGTTCGCCGCGCAGGGTGTCAGCGTCAGCTGCGTCATGCCCTCGGCCGTCCGCACCCGCCTCTCCTCCGGCCTGGCGCTCGGCAAGGGCATGCCCACCGTTGAACCCGAAGACGTCGCCGCCGCCATCCTGCGAACCTGCGAAACCCGCAAGGCCGAGGTAGCCGTCCCGAACTACCTGGGCCCCGTCGACATAGCCCTGGCCGCCGCCCCCGAACGCGCGGTCCGCCTGGTACGCAGGCTCTTCGACGGCGACCGCGCCCTGCACCCCGCCGACTCCGAAACCCGCGCGAAGTACGAACGGCAGGTCCGATCGATTACCGAATAGCCGAAACTCATCCACAGCCTCGTGGTCGACTTCCTCGACAAGACACCTTGCGCGTACTCGGCTGGATCATCATCGGCTGGGTCCGACAAGACCTGGAGCACCCGACCGATAACTGCGGCGCATGCACTCCGCAACTGAAATCGTCCGCCACGCCTCGGCACCTGGCTTCGCACTCCCCGTATATGAGCCGACCGGGCAACCCGTCTCGCAACCAGGCACTCCATATGCGGGGTGCCCGGTCTCGCTGTGGTCAGAGCTGCGGGGGCTCGATGCCGAGGTCCTGCAGGCTGTTTCGGTAGAGCTCGACATTGGCCAGTTTGATGTCCTCGTAGCCGCGGACCAGGTCGGGGAGTGCGGCGGCTCGGATGGCGCGGTCGTAGTCGGCTGGGGCGAGGTTGCTGGCCAGGGTGGTCACCATTTCCGTGTAGTGGGCGAGCAAGGCGCGTTCGACGCGGCGGACGTGGGCGTAGCCGAAGGGGTCGAACTTGGTGCCGCGCAGGCGCTTTCCCCTGGCGAGAACACGCAGCGCGAAGTGGCTGCGTGGGCCAAGGCCGATCTTGTTCGTGCGGCCCATGGCGCGCAGGATCGGCGGGTGCAGGCGGTAGGTGAGGTTGGCGCCGTCGGGGAGTTGCTCGCTGACCTGGTCGAGGAAAGCCGGGTCGGTCAAGCGGCGGGCAACTTCGTATTCGTCCTTGTAGGCGGTGAACTTGTAGAGGCCGCGGGCCACCTGCTCGCTGAACTCGGTGCGATCGGTGACGCGTTGCTCTGCCTCCCAAGTGCGTTGCACGGTGCGGACATAGTCGCGCGCGACGGGTACGCCCTGGAAGCCGATCAGCTCGACGGCACGCAGTTCGAGCAGCCGCCTGGTCGCACCTGTCGCGGTCACGCCGTCGAAAAGGTCTGCCGGAATGGCGATCTCGGCGCGCTTGTGCGTCTTTCGCGCGGTGACAGCGGCGAACTCGTCCGGCCGCGCAATCGCCACTCGACCCCATCGGAACGCCGCGATATTGGCATGCACCGCAACGCCGTTGATCTCGATGGCCTCTTCGATCGCCGATGCGGGTATGCGCAGGCCGCCGATCTGGCAGGCGGCGCCGACGAGCAGGAAGTTGGCGGCCGCGGTGTTGCCGAACAGCACCTCGGCGGCGGCCAGCGCGTCGAACGATCGCACCGAACGCGACACCTGCTCGAGCCGGGAAAGCAGCTCGCGCTCTTCGGGATATGCGATGGACTTGTCATAAACCATTTCGCCGGTCGCGGTCTTGCTGGTCGACGCGACGGACAGGGTGGTCTGCTTCGATCCGTAGGCCACATTCTTGTTGTCGGTGGCGGCGAGCAGGTCGAACGCGACGATGCAATCGGCCGAACCCGGTGTCAGGCGGTTCGCCGGTTCCAATTCGCCACTGGCGAACCGCAGGTGCGATACGACCGGTCCGGCCTTCTGACTCAGGCCGATCTGGTCCAGACTCGCCACCTCGTATCCGGCGCGCAACGCCGCCGTCGCAAGCACCTGGTTGACCGTCACGATTCCGGTGCCGCCGATACCGGCTAGGAATACGTTCTGGGTCGTCGCCGGTGCGTCGTTCGACAGGTCGGGCAGTCTCGGCGGCTCGGGGCGTCGAGTTGCCTTGCGCTTCTCGGCTTTCGCTGGAAGCTCGACCGTCACGAAAGAGGGGCAATCGCCGTCCATGCAGCTGTAGTCGGTATTGCACGAGGTCTGATCGATGCGGGTCTTGCGGCCGAATTCGGTATCGACCGGCTGCACCGAGAGGCAGTTGCTTTTGATGCCGCAGTCGCCGCAGCCCTCGCAGACCGCCTCGTTGATGACCACCCGGGTGCGCCGGAGCGGCAGCGTGCCCCGCTTGCGCTGACGGCGCGCGTCGGCGGCGCAGTGCTGGTCGTAGATGAGCACGGTCACCCCGGGGATCTCGCGCAGGGTGCGCTGGGCTTCGTCGAGCCGATCCCGGTGCCAGAGCAGGGTTCCGGCGGCCAGGTCGCGCTTGCGGTACTTCTTCGGCTCATCGGCGCAGATGATGATCTGTCGCACGCCCTCGGTGGTGAGTTTGCGGGTCAGCTCGGGCACCGCGAGTGCGCCCTCGGCGTCCTGCGCGCCGGTCATCGCGACGACATCGTTGTAGAGCAGCTTGTAGGTGATGTTCACGCCCGCGGCGATACACGCCTGTACCGCGAGTTGTCCGGAGTGGAAATACGTTCCGTCACCGATGTTCTGGAACAGATGCGGCACCGAGGTGAACGGGGCCTGCCCGATCCACTGCGCACCCTCGCCGCCCATCTGGGTCAGCCCGGTCACCTTGCTGTCTTCGCGTCCGGACATGGTCACCATCGTGTGGCAGCCGATACCGCCACCGGCGATCGACCCTTCCGGCACGGCGGTGGACCGGTTGTGCGGGCAGCCGCTACAGAAGTAGGCGGCCCGCTTCGCAGGCAGAACCGCAAGCGACAGTGGCTGCAGCAAGGGACGTTTCATCTCCAGCCGACCCTGCAGCGCGCGGCGCAACGGTGCCACGATCCGACCCGAAGTGAGCTCGCCATCCTGCGCGAAAAGCGGTCGGTTCTCGGCATCGCGCTTACCGATTATCTGCGGCGCACCGGAAGTGCCGTACAGGATTTCGCGGACCTGTGTTTCGATGAACGCGGTCTTGTCCTCGACGACGACGATCCGCTCGAGCCCATCGGCGAACTGCCGGACCCGTTCGGGTGCAATGGGATACGGCATGCCGATGCGCAGCAGTCGGACCCCCGCGCGATGCAGTGCGTCATCGTCGACGCCGAGATCGATCAGCGCCTGGCGCACGGCGTCGAATGTGGTTCCGGTGGCGGCGATTCCGAGGTGGGCGCGCGCCGGATTCACCTCGATGACGTCGAGTTCATTGAGCGTGCTGTAGGCCTGCACCATTTTCCAGCGCGGCCCGTACAGATCGGCCTCGGCGAGCACGCTGTCCGTCGGCGCGGCCATCGGCCGCTGGAGATAGGTGAACGGCCTTCCCTCCCACTCGACCTCGGGGACGGTGATGTCGATATCGCCGACCGAGCCTTCGACTGTCCACGCGCCGTCGGCGACATCGGCAACGATTTTCAGCGCGACCAGGCATCCCGATGCCCGCGAGAGCGCGACACCGTGCAGACCCATCGTGATGATTTCGCGGGCATTGCGCGGAAACAGCACCGGAATACCCATTGCTGCCAGCGAACGCTCACTCACCGCAGGGACGGTCGAGGACTTGGCGGCCGGATCATCGCCGACCAGCAGCAGCATGCCACCACGGGCATTCGCGCCGTACATATTGGCGTGCCGCAGTGCGTCCGTCGCGCGATCGAGACCGGGGCCCTTGCCGTACCAGACTCCGACAATGCCGTCATGGGTCGCCTCGCCCGCGGGCAGATCCGTTTGGCTGCCCCACACCGAGGTCGCCGCGAGTTCCTCGTTCAATCCGGGAACGAACGAAATATCATGCTCGGCCAACACATTCGGCATCCCGTTGAGCATTTTGTCGACGCCGCCGAGCGGGCTGCCCTGATATCCGGATACGAAGGTGCCGACCCGGCGTCCGGCGCGCAGATCACGAACATGCTGCTCGACCAGCTGTCGAGCAATCGCCTGGACGCCGGTGAGGACAACGGTGCCCGCGCCGACGCGGTAGCGGTCGGCCAGGTCATAGGGGGCTGGGATCAGTTCGCGGTCCGCGAGCTCGGTCATGTCGTCCACCCGTCCGCGAGGCACCGATCGGGCGCTTCGCCTCGTTGAGCATTTCTTGCCGCCATCCTGTACTTGAAGAGCTGAACGCACAACCGATATGCGACACGTTGAGCAGACTGCTCAATCTGAAGCTCGCCCAGTGGGCATGCGCTATGCAGGATGTGAGGTGAAATGTGACCCGAGCCACGCAAGCCGGAATGGGCGGCATCCCTTGTCGGAACTGGGCACCCGTTGTACCGGGTGCCCGCGGGAGGCCAAGGGTGCCCGGTACTCGCAGGCGCGGTTATCCCATTGCTAGTGCGGAGACTGCCCCTGGTATTTCAGTGGAGCGGTAGGTGGGAAGGTGACCGGCAATTCGGTCAGCGCCCGGTGGAAGGGGCCTGGTCGCCAGTCGGGTGTCTGATTCGGCAGGTCGAGTTCGATCTCCGGCAGTGCGTCGAGAAGTTGGTCGATGGCCTCTTGCGCGATCAGGTAGGCCAGGGTGCGTGCCGGGCAGGCGTGCGGGCCGAGGCCCCAGGCCAGGTGGGAGCGGTTGCCGGTCAGGTCGCCGGTGCGGATCGCGGGGTCGTTGTTGCAGGCGGCCATGCTGATGACGACGGGCTGGTGTGCTGGCAGCCACACGTCGTCGATGAGGATCGGGTGGCGCGGATAGGTGATCAGCAGGTTCGCCAGTGGCGGGTCGTTGAACAAGACCTCGTCGAGGGCGTCGCGGGAGGATAGGTTGCCGCCGAGAAAGCTTTCGCCGAAGCGCTCGTCGGTGAGGATCAGCAGCAACGTGTTCGCAATCAGGTTCAGCTCGAATTCGATCCCGGTACCGTAGACCTGTGACACGTGGTGCGAGGCCTCTACGTCGTTCAGCTGGGCGGGGTGCTGGAGCAGCGCCGAGGTGATGTCGCGTTGAGGCTCGGCGCGTTTGAGTGCCACGAGGCTCATCAGCGCCTCCCCGAGCATTTGATTGCCCTTCTCGGCGTCGACACCCTCGAGCAGCGCGGCCGTACCGGCGGCGACCTGCCCGCCGATCTCCGACGGGCAGCCGAGCAGGTAGTTCACCACTTCGAACACCAAGGGGAACACATACTGGCGGATCAGGTCGGCGGACCCGTCCTGGGAGAAGGAGTTGATCAGCGGGATTGCGAGTCGCTCCACGACCGCGTGCAGGGCATACAGGTCGATCTCGTCGAGGCTGGCGGTGATCGCCCCTCGGTAGCGGGTGAAGTCGGTCCCGGTGCTACGACTGGCCATGGGCCGCCACTCCAGCAGGGGAAGAATGGGGCAGTCCGCGGGAATGTCCTGCTGCCAGGCCCGTGGGTCGGCGGGGAAATGTTCGGGATCGTTGAGGATCCGCACCGCGGTCCCGTAGCCGATCACCAAGGTGGCAGGTACCCCGGGCGCCAACTCGATCGGCGCCAAAGATCCGTAGCGCCTGCGCATTTCGCGGTAGGCATGATGTGGATCGGCCGCGAACTCGGGGCTGTACATGGGCACCCGCGGGTCGTCGGAATCGGTCGGCGAGCCGTGGACGACCGGACACGACTGAGCGGGAGCCTGGGATTGCTGCAAACTCAAGGGCAAAACTCCAAACGGATTCGTATGCACTACTTGACTGCTGAACTACCGCTCCCTGCCCAGACACGGCACTGAAGCGAGTTACCGGGTCTGCGCCGGAACCGGTCGATGGTATAGCGCCCGTGGATGGCAATCATCAACACACGGGAAAATGGCTCTGCAGTACGCTTTTCGGCCCGATGCGCGGCGGGGCGCGCGGCCGGCCGCGAGATCGGTTGGCGGCGAATCGATATCAGACACCGAGGGCGTGCAGCGAATCGTGATCGTCGATGGCCGTGGTGATGCGCCGCAACAGCGTCAAGCAGGTCTCCACGGGTTGCATCTCGGGTTGATAGGCCGCCCTGCCGATGGTGAATGCCCAAGCCGCGTAAGCGAACATGGATTGTTGCCGGTAAGCCGACCATGCTTCGTCGAAGGACGGCGCGTGGCCGCCGAGGGTTCCGAGTTCGTCCAGGTAGGCCGCGAGCAGTTCCCGGTCCCAGGCACGCCGGTCCTCGGGCTCACATCCCGAGTTGACGGTATAGGCGAAGTCGTGCGCCCAGCCTCCCCGCATCACGACCTGCCAGTCGACGAATCCCATTCGCCCCGCTCCGGTTCGGTATGTCTGTCCGATGTGCGGGTCACCGTGCAGCAGGGTTTGGGGCAGCTCGTTCGTAGCCTTGTCGATCGCACGCTCGACACCCGCCCACAGTCGTTCGCTCTGGCCGTGCAGAACCTCGGGCACCACCTCTCCGGCGCGGCGCAGACCGACCTCGCAGCGTTTTTTCATGTCGATGGCGGCAAGGTATGCCTGGAGTGCCTCGGTCGTGGTCTTGAGGTCCGTGATCGACGGGTGGTTCCAGAAGGTGCGGTGGAGCCGGGCGAGATTGCGCACCAAGTCTTCGATCTGGTCACGGGCGATCGGGGCGGTCGGCTCGATGAACTGCGCACCACGGGTCGAGACGATGTCTTCCATCAGGGCGATCGATCGCCAGGATGCCAGGTCGGCGGCGCCCCAGTAGCCGACCGGAGCCTCGATGTCGGCCCGGGGGCGAAAATCCCGGAAGAATCGGGTCTCGCCGTCGATCATCTTCCCGCCGCCGAGCAGGATGCGTTGTGAGAAGGCCGTCGTGGTCTTCGCGAAGAGATCTGTCGGCAAGCTCGCCTGCTCGCCCGCCTCGTTGTACTCGACGCGAATCGCGACCCGAGTGGATGTTCCGCGGCTGCCGTTCAAGGTTTCGTACGACAGCACCTCGGCACCGGGGACATCGCGACACAGGACGGCCGTCAGCCACTGCGGGGTCAGCGTCTCACCGGACACCGGGACGTCCTCGACGTCGCGGGCTTTCGGCCGAAACAACTTCTCACCGAGAATGTGAGCGCCGACTGTGACAGACCGTCCGAGCAACCAGAGCTTGTGGTTCATTCGCTTGCCTCGATTCCGGAGTACGACATGACCGCCCGAGCGGTTGGATCGCCAGCGCGCGGGTCCGCAGGACAGTAACCCACATCATCGAAATGGTTGTAGTGCAATGCGATTGCCGTGCGGCGCACGAACTCGATTCCATGGCGGCAAGGGGGCGAACCGGCGCGCGGGGCATTCGGGTCGCACTCCCGAAACCTGCTACCCGAACGGGCTCAACCGAATTGGATGCCCTGGGCAAGCGGTAGCTGATCGGAGTAGTTGACGGTGTTGGTCGCGCGCCGCATGTATGCCTTCCACGAGTCCGACCCGGATTCCCGCCCACCGCCGGTCTGCTTCTCCCCGCCGAACGCGCCGCCGATCTCCGCGCCGGAGGTGCCGATATTGACGTTGGCGATGCCGCAGTCCGAGCCGTCGGCGGCGAGGAAGCGTTCGGCCTCGCGCTGGTCGGCGGTGAAGACGGCCGAGGAAAGGCCTTGCGGAACACCGTTGTGCAGGTCGATGGCGGCGTCGAAGTCGCGGTAGGTGAGCACGTACAGGATCGGTGCGAAGGTCTCCTCCCGGACCACGGCGGTCTGGGCGGGCATGCGCACGATCGCGGGACGCACGTAGAAGGCGTCATCGCCGAAGCCGTCGACTCGCTCACCGCCGCAGACCAATTCGCCGCCATCGGCAAGCGCACGATCGATCGCCGCACGCATCCCTTCGTAGGCACGGCCATTGATCAGCGGGCCGACGAGCACACCGTCGTCGAGCGGATTGCCGACGCGCAGTTGCCGATACGCCCCGGCCACGCGATCCAGCAGCGGCCCGACGACATCGGCGTGCACGATCAGCCGACGCAAGGTCGTACAGCGCTGTCCGGCCGTACCCGCCGCCGCGAATACGATGCCGCGCGCCGCCAACTCCAGATCCGCCGTGGGTGTGACGATCGCGCCGTTGTTACCGCCCAACTCCAGCAGGCATCGCCCGAACCGAGCGGCCACCCGCGGCGCTACCGTACGGCCCATCCGCACCGAACCGGTCGCGCTTACCAGCGCCACCCGCTCGTCCTCGACCAGCCGGGACCCGACCTCCGCGCCACCTTGAATCAGTTGATGCACTTCGGGATCCACGCCCACATCGGCCGCCGCGCGGCGCAGCAGCGTATGGCAGGCCAGCGCCGTCAGCGGTGTCGTCTCCGACGGCTTCCACACCACCGTGTCGCCGCAGACCAGCGCGAGGGCGGTATTCCACGCCCACACCGCGACCGGGAAGTTGAATGCCGAGATGACCCCGACCACGCCGAGCGGATGCCAGGTCTCCATCAGCCGATGTCCGGGTCGCTCCGAGGGCATGGTCTTGCCGTAGAGCTGGCGCGACAGCCCGATCGCGAATTCGCAGATATCGATCATCTCCTGCACCTCGCCGACGGCCTCCGCGCCGATCTTCCCCGCCTCCAGGGTGACCAACTCGCCGAGTTCGGCCTTGTGCACGGTGAGCAGTTCGGCCAGTCGCCGCACCACCCCGGCCCGCACCGGCGCGGGTATGGTGCGCCAGCCGCGGAAGGCCGCCGCCGCCCGCTCGATCGCCGCGTCCGCGGCGTCGAGGGAATCGGCGGGCAGGGTCATGAGCGTGCCGCCGGTGATCGGCGTCCGCGCGGGCAGCTCGCCCGCGACCGGTGTCGGTGCGCCGAGTGTGCGCAGCAGTTGGGCCGCCCGGGTCGCCAGGTTCTCGGTCAGGTGGTCGTCGAGCGTATCTGTCATCGGTTGCTCCGCTTTAGCTTTGGGTCGGCGAACAATATCGGATGGGTACGGTGCGTTAACGAGCAGAAGTTTTTGCCACGAGTAGCCTCCGCTGGGTTAGCCTTCGCTGATGGCGGATACACCGGCAAGACCCGTACTCGATGACATCGATCGCCTGCTCATTCGTGAACTGATGGCCGATGGTCGCGCCACCCTGTCGAATTTGGCCGAAAAGGCGAGCTTATCGGTCTCGGCCGTGCAGTCGCGGGTCCGCAGACTAGAGGCGCGCGGGGTGATCCGCGGCTATACCGCGCATGTCGATCCAGAGGCGCTCGGGCAACTGTTGTCGGCATTCGTCGCCATCACTCCTCTCGACCCCTCGCAACCCGATGACGCGCCTGCCGTGCTGCAACATATCCCGGGGATCGAAGCATGCCATTCGGTGGCCGGTGACGAGAGTTACGTGTTGCTGGTGCGGGTGGCCTCTCCCCGGCACCTCGAGCAGTTGCTGCAGGAGATCAGGGCGACCGCCAACGTGCGAACTCGAAGCACCATCATCTTGCAGACATTCTACGACAGATAGCATCTGGCCGTAATTACTCCGTTATTACGTAGAATTTTCGTAAAGATTTTCGTACCCTACTGATGTGACCATCGAACTGGAGCGCACCCGCGCGGGGAGTGGCACTGCACCGGTCCCCCCCGCCTCCCGGGTACACGAGATCCTGTCGGCACACATCCTCGCTGACGGATTCGACCTGGTGCTGGATCTACGGAAATCCCGTGGCTGCCTGATCGTCGACGAACGAGACGGCAGCTCCTACCTCGACATGTTCGGCTTCTTCGCCTCGAATGCCCTCGGCATGAACCATCCCGCCCTGGCCGAGGACGAAGAGTTCCGCGCGGAACTGAGCGTCGCGGCGCTCAACAAGCCGAGCAACTCCGATATCTACACCGTCGAGATGGCCCGCTTCGTCGAAGCTTTCGTGCGGGTGCTGGGCGATACCCGGCTACCGCACCTGTTCTTCATCGACGGCGGCGGACCGGCGGTGGAGAACGCGCTCAAGGTCGCGTTCGACTGGAAGAGCAGGCATAACGAATCCAACGGGCGCGCACCGGAACTCGGCACCAAGGTGCTGCATCTGACCGGAGCGTTCCACGGCCGCACCGGTTACACCATGTCGCTGACCAACACCGACCCGGTGAAGACGGCCCGCTTCCCCAAGTTCGATTGGCCGCGCATCGATGCGCCGTTCCTGGCCAACGGTGTCGATATCGCCGCCGCAGAAGCACACGCACTCGACCAGGCGCGCCGCGCCTTCGCCGAAAACCCGCACGACATAGCGTGTTTCATCGCCGAGCCGATCCAGGGCGAGGGCGGCGACCGGCATATGCGCCCGGAGTTCCTGCAGGCCGTGCAGCGGCTCTGCCACGAGAACGACGCGCTGTTCATCCTCGACGAGGTGCAGACCGGCGTCGGCATGACCGGAACCACTTGGGCCTACCAACAACTCGAGCTAGCGCCCGATATCGTCGCGTTCGGCAAGAAGACCCAGGTCTGCGGCATCATGGCGGGCGGACGCGTGGACGAGGTGCCCGACAACGTCTTCGTGGTCAGCTCTCGGATCAATTCCACCTGGGGCGGCAACCTCACCGATATGGTGCGGACTCGGCGCATCCTCGAGGTGTTCGAGCGCGATGAGCTGATCGAGCGGTCACGGCCGCTCGGCGCGCATCTGCTGCGGCGTCTGGAACAGCTTGCGGCCGACCATCCTCGGGTTACCGAACCGCGCGGACGCGGCTTGATGTGTGCCATCACGCTGGCCTCGGCCGAACTGCGGGACGAGGTGCTGACCGCGCTGCGGGAACGCGAGCATGTGCTGATTCTCGGTACCGGCGAACGCGGCATCCGGTTCCGGCCGCCGCTCACCGTTACCGAATCGGAGCTGGATGCCGTGGTAGATGCGCTCGATCGGGTGCTCAACGACGCCGTGTAGTTATCCGACCGCAAACGGAAATTTGACTGTCCGAGTACGTATTTCCGGATGATTCGGGCAAACCGTCGCGCCCTGGCGGCGATTGCTGTGGAATCCGGGCGGCAGCGCCTAGGCTTCGCACCCATGTCATCTCGTCTTCACCACCTCCTGGCACGGTGCAGCGCGTGAACCGACAGCGCAATCACCGAACCTGCGCACCACTGCTCGCCTCGCTGACCGTCCTCGTGACGGTCGCGGGGTGCGCCCCGAGCGAGGCCGGATCGGTGGGTATGCCGACTCCGCCGCCCACCACGGTCGCCGCCCCGACGAGCGCGGCACCGCCGCATCTGGAGAATCTGCTACCCGGCATGCCGCCGCCGCTGTCGCCGACCGACGTCTATGCCGCGAACCGGGAGTTGAGTCCGGCGGTGGCCGATCATCGGCCCCTGGTCTACGTGCCGAACAGCGAATCGCATTCGGTTTCGGTGATCGACCCGGCAACCTTTCAGGTGGTCGACAATTTCCCGGCCGGTGGTCGCGAACCCCAGCATGTGGTGCCGTCCTATGACATGCAGACGCTGTATGTCACCAATGATCTGCCGATCGGCGCAGGCACCTTGCTGCCGATCGATCCGCGCACCGGCAAACCCGGCGAGCCCTTCCCGGTGCGCGACCCCTACAACATGTACTACACGCCGGATGGCCGATACGCGCTGGTCGTCGCCGAGGCGGATAAGTCGCTGGACTTCTACGATCCGCACACCTGGCAGAAGCTGCACGCCCTCGCGGTGCCCGACTGCGCGGGCGTTGACCATATGGACTTCACAGCCGACGGTCGATTCGCCCTGGTCAGTTGTGAATTCATCGGCCGCATGCTGGTTTTCGATGTGGCCGAGCGCGAGGTGGTCAAGATGATCGACCTGCCGGGCGGTCGTGGTGGCATGCCGCAGGACGTCAAACTGTCCCCGGACGGGCGCACCTTCTTCATCGCCGATATGGTCGCGGACGGCATCTATACCATTGACGTATCATCTTGGGAGAACACAGGTTTCGTGCCGACCGGCAAAGGCACCCACGGCCTGTATGTCACGCGCGACTCCAAACAGATGCTCATCACCAACCGGCGCGAGGGCAGCATCTCCGTCTGGGATTTCGCCGCAAATGCCCTGGTGCACAAGTGGTTCATACCGGGCGGTGGCAGTCCTGACATGGGCAACCTCTCCGCGGACGGCCGCGTTTTCTGGGTATCGGGTCGAAACCACGGTGAGGTGTACGCCATCGATATCGAGAACTGGAACCTGCTGGCGCGCATCCCCGTTGGGCGTGGGGCGCACGGACTCATTATCTGGCCGCAACCGGGCCGTTACTCCACCGGACACACCGGTGTGATGCGCTGAATCGGCCGCCGGCTCAAGGGAGTCGGAGGCCGAGACCGCCTGCTACGAAGCGGCGGACCGCGGTGGTACCGGTTTCGAGGGCGGGCTCGTAACCGGGGCGGGCCCAGCCGGTGAGTTCGGCGGTGTTGCCTGCACCGGGTGTGACGACGATTTCGGCGACCAGTTCGGCAGTGGTGGGTTCGCAGACGGCCCAGGAGAAATGGGATTCGTCATCCCACTGCTCGGTGCGGCGGGAGACGTAGTCGGGATCGGTGATACCGCCGTCGGCGAGGGCGGGGCGGTCATCGATACGGTCGTCGGCGCGCAGGGCACGCAGGTACCAGGTACCCGCATTGATTTCGACGGGCTCCATCAGTCCTCCAGCTCCCTACGGCGGCGACGGTCGCGCGGGCGGCGGCGTTGGTGCTCGTGCCGGCCGCCGAACAGCAGTGCGCCCGCGAGCGGGATGGCGAGGAACCAGAGCCAGCTGCCGGTGACGAAGAAGAGGATGACGGCGAGGATCGGGATCACCGCCATCACCCGCTCCGGCCACTCGGCGATGAACCCGGAGTCGCGTTTGGCGGGCGCCGCGGCAACGGGTGCGGGTTCGGGCAGGTCGACGAAGACTTTATCCAGGTCGCCGCGGGTCAGCGCGGCCGCGACCACAGCGCTGCGCTCGTCGAATTCCGCAACGCTGAGCCGCCCGGCGGCGAAATGATCGGACAGGCGCTGCATCGCTTGCTCACGCTCCGCGGTGCCGATGCGAATCTCGGGCAGGTCACTCATAACAGCAAGGCTAGCGGCTTTCGCTGAACGCTCCCGCGCTCCCGCATCGACGCCGTGCTCGTCGAATTTCGCGACGCCGAGCGGGCCGGTTGCGTCATGATCGCCTCTGCCGCCGGAACCAATTCGCGGATTCGGTAATGCCGGTGTGGATTTCGGGTAGCTAAAAGACGAATGGAAGGTAGTAGGAGGTTCGACATGGGCAAGACGTGGTTCGGCCACTACCGCCTCGATCGGTTGCTCGGCACCGGTGGGACCGGGCAGGTCTGGCTCGCCCGGGACACCGTCGCCGACCGCGCCGTCGCACTCAAGGTGCTGGCCTGCTCGCACGCCGCGGATCCGACCTGTCGACTGCGGTTCACCAGGGAGGCCCGTCTGGCAGCCCAGGCCCCGGGACCGCACCGGGTTCCGATCCACACCTTTGGCGAACACGACGGCCGCCTCTATATCGATATGGAGTTCATCGAGGGCACCGATGTCAGCGCATTGCTGCGGGACGGCGGGCCGCTGGATCCGGCGCGTGCCGTCGCGATCATCGCGCAGACCGCGATGGCGCTCGATGCCATGCACCGGGTCGGCCTGGTGCACCGCGACGTCAAACCCTCCAACATCATGGTGGGCCCGACCGGGTTCGTCCATCTGATCGACTTCGGCATCGCGCATCGCATTGATCAGCCCGCGATCACGGCCCACGGCAATGTGGTCGGCACCCTGGCATATATGGCACCGGAACGCTTCGACGGTGTCACCGAGGCGCCCGCGGACCAATACTCACTGGCCTGCGTTCTGTACGAATGCGTCACCGGCCAAAGACCTTTCGGCAATGTCGACTCCCCACAGCAACTGCGCGCCCACCTGCTGACCGCCCCACCCAGCGCCACCACCCTGAACCCCGCCATACCCGCAACCCTGGACGCTGTCATCACCCGCGCCATGGCCAAGGACCCGAGCCAACGCTATTCCAGCGCAGGCGAATTCGCCTGCGCGGCGTATGCCGCGGTGACCGGCCGCGAGGCCTCGACCGTCGAGATCGCGGCGGAAACTGTGCCGACAAACTATGGCCTACCCGAGCCGTCGCGTGCGGCCGAGTCGCTCGGCGTCGGTGCCGGGCCACGCGTCGCCGAGTCTGCCGATGAGCTGATGCGAGGCGGCGGAGTCGAGCGGATGCAGGTCGCTGAGTCTGCGGCTGCCTCGATGGGGGCCTTGGGGTCCGCAGGTGGGCAGATGCGAGATGTCGGGTCTGCGCGTGCGACGACGCAAGGCCCGTTCGAGGGCACGGAGATGCAGGGGGCTCGGCCTGCGCCAGAGCCGATGCGGGCCAGAGAGCGCGAAGGAGCGGGGATCGACGATGCCGGGCATGCGCGCGAATCGATGCGGGACGGACCGTCCGAAGGCGGGCGGATGTGGGAGACCCAGCCTGTGGTGGAGCCGATGTGGCCCGGTGGGGTCGTAGGCGCCGGGTCTGCGCGGGAGTCGGCGTTGGGCGGTGAGGCCGTGGGTGCGGGGCTGCGCGGCGCCGGGTGTGTTCCTGAATCGGCGCTGGTCAGCGGGGCTGTGGGCGGGCCGATGTTGGGCGGCCGGTCTGGAGGCGCGAGGGTGCGGCAGGCTCGATCTGTGCCAGAGCCGATATCGGCCGGTGGGGTCGAAGCTGCCGGTCTGGGCGATGCCGGGCGCGTCCCTGAGCCGACGAGGGTCGTCGGGGCTGTGGGCGGGCCGATGCGGGTCGGTGAGGCCGCGGGGCAGGGAATACGTGATGTCGGCGGTATGCGTGATTCGAAGTGGGGCGGCAGGTCTGGGGGGCAGCCGGAGCGGGGCGATGCGGCCGCAGTCGAGCGGACGCGGGATGTTCGGACCTCGAGTGAGTCGACGTGGGTTGGCGGGGGTGTGGCGGAGTCGGGGCGAGATGTCGAGTTGGCGTGGGCAGTCGGGCCGGGGCATGCGGCTGTTGCCATTGCTGCGTTGGTTGCTGTGATCGGGTTGGGGCTGTGGTTGGGGCGTCCGGGGGGCGAAACAAGTTCCGCGGCACCGTCGTCCGGCAGGACTACCCCAACTGTTCCCGCATCGTTGGTGCCGCCCCATTCGGCGCAGGCGACGACGCCGAATGTGGTGATTGCGGGTGTGGGGCAACTGTGCAATCCGGATATCGACGGCATTGCTACCGCTGCCGACGGAACACCGCTCGCATGTCGAACTGTGGCTGGTGGCAACGCGAATTGGGTTCCCGCGCAGCCCTTCGGCGAGATACCCGAACAGCAGTCCGAACCCACGATCGTTGGCAATGGAAATCCGCATGTGGACAACTCGGCCAATGGCGACTCTGGCAACGACAAGCCGAACAAGGGCAAGCCCGGCCATGGCGGCCGCGCCAAGCCGGGCAAGTAAAGCGTTGCCGAATGGCACACCTCAGCGTTTGTGGCGATCGTGTGGCGCTGATTGAGTAGGACTACGTAGGGGAGCTCACACTGGTCGAGGATGGGTGGCGGGGTTAGGGTCGGGAGAGGTTCGGGCGATGCGGTTTCGATCGGGTTGCCGTCCCACTCCGCAATGGCGCGGCCACCTGCCTCGTCCCAGCGATGGAGGTCAGTGATGGGGGAACAGTTCGGAAAATACCGGCTCGACCGTTTGCTCGGGCGGGGCGGTATGGGGGCGGTATGGCTGGCGCATGACAGCGAAACCGGGCGCACGGTCGCGCTGAAGGTGTTGGCGGAGCAGGTGGCCGCCGATGCGGACTATCGAAAGCGGTTCCAGCGGGAGGCGCGGCTCGGATCAAGTCTGCGACATCCGCATATCGTGCCGATCCACGGTTTCGGCGAACTCGACGGCCGGTTGTACATCGATATGGAGTACATCGATGGCATCGACCTGGCCGAAATGCTGACCAGGGTCGGCACTTTGACACCTACGGCGGCCGTCGACTTCGTGACGCAGGCGGCCTCGGGCCTGGATGCGGCGCATCGAGCCGGGCTGATCCACCGCGACGTCAAACCGTCGAACATCCTGGTCGGCACCGGTGGGCATGCATATCTGATCGACTTCGGCATTGCGCAGAGCCTGGGCCAGACGGCCGTCACCGCCACCGGCATGGCCATCGGTAGCTGGGCCTATATGGCGCCGGAACGTTTCAACGGCACCGTCGATGCCCGCTCCGACGTCTACTCCCTGGCCTGCGTCCTCTACGAATGCCTGACCGGTCGCCGCCCCTACGGAGACACCGACCCGGCCCGTCAGATGCACGGCCACCTGATGACCGACCCGCCCCGCGTATCAACCGTGAACCCCGCGGTGCCAACGGAATTGGACGCGGTGATCGCCCGCGGCATGGCCAAGGACCAGACCCACCGCTATCCCACCGCCCGCGAATTCGCCGCCGCCGCATACACAGCCGCCGCCTTCGCGCGCCTCCCACACCCCACACCGCATCCATCGACACTCGACGTGGCCACCCCCTCGGCCCAGCACTCGACACCCGATGCGCCCTCTGCATCCGCTCGGCCACCAGCCGTGCTCTCCGCGCAGCCTCCGCTCCCAGATGCACCGCGGCCGCAAGCGTCGCAATCGGCTTCAGCCCAGCCTGCGCACTCGGATGCGCCGCAGCCGGCACCCCAGCCTCCGCTCCCAGATGCACCGCGGCCGCAAGCGTCGCAATCGGCTTCAGCCCAGCCTGCGCACTCGGATGCGCCGCAGCCGGCACCCCAGCCTCCGTTCTCAGGCGCACCACAGCCGCACGCGCCGTTACCGCAGACCCGACGTCCGGCAGCAGACATGCAGCCGACGCCGACGCGGGTGGAGACGCACCCGCCTACGCGAGCGCAGACGCAGGCGCCGCTATCACGAACGGCAACACCGCCTCCGCCACTTCCGGATGCGCCCTCGTCGTTACCTGAGACGCGAGGGCTTGTGGCGGATGAGCGCCCGACACCGACGCGCGCGCAGACACCCGCGCCGACACGGGTAGAGACGCACTCGCCGAAGCCACTCGATCCCACCAAGATCCTGCCCGAGCCCGGCCCAACGCCGACACTCGTGGCAACCCGATTGGCACCGCCACCGGTGAGACCCGCCGCACCGCAGCATTCCCCATGGTCACCGAATCGCCCTGCGGTCCAACCGACGCCGGTCGTCCGCGCAGCGAAACGCGCTGCACCACAACCGAAGCGGGCTCCGCTTGCCCCTCGCTGGTCGGTCTCGCAGCGCCGCCCATGGATCGCGCCACCACCACGCAAGTATCAGCGTCGGCGCCGTAAGTCCTTCCTGTCCAGGCTGGTCGGCGCACTCGTGGTGATCTTCCTGACCCCGTTCATGCTGGCTGCGGGATGTGCCGCGCTGATCGCCTTCGGCAATACCGGCAGCGGCGGCGGCACGCGCACGGCCGATCCATCTGCCGCGGTGCGTGACGGCGATACCGCGCAATCAGCCGAGCCGCCCGCGCCGGTAGCTGCCGGCTTGAACAGCCCGGTTCGCGACGGCAAGTTCGAATTCGTGGTCACCTCGGTGGATTCCGGTGTCCCGCGGATCGGATTGCAGAATGCGAGCGGCTCGTATTCCGTGGTCACCGTCGAGGTCCGCAATATTTCCGACGAGGCGAAGTGGTTCCTGCCGGTCGGGCAACGTCTCGTGGACACCCATGGTCGCCAAGTCGACCACAACGCGATCGCGACCATGTGGCAGACCACCCAGCGCCGCTACGGCTATTCGTTCGAACTCCAGCCCGGCCAATCGGCCACCACCCAGCTGGTCTTCGACATCGCGCAGGACGCCACTCCGAGTCGGCTCGAACTACACGACTTCATGCTTTCCAACGGCGCCACCGTCGAACTGAACTAGCGCGGCCAGGGACGCATGCACGGCTTGCCGCCCGATCGTCAATGCCTGGTAGAGCAGCGCGGTGTCGCGCGCGGCGCTGTCCACATCCGGGGAGCCGAGGGGCGGGTGGATCTGCAGAGCCGCATCCCCGAGACTCGCCAGGAAGTTGTCCTCGACGGCCTGCTGATGGGGCCGCTGCAGCCAGGCGCGGTAAGCCCCCGGCGCCCTGACGCGCAGATAGCTGCCCCCGACGACCTGGTGCAGCCGAGGCGCGGGTGGGCGTTTTTCATCGGTGCGTCGGGTGCGCAGCACCAAGGCGTGCGTCGCGCCGTCGCGCACCGCGGTGCGGATCGGCACCGTTTCGGACAGCCCACCGTCCAGATATTCGGCACCTCCGAGCGGCACCGGCGGACCCGCGAGAATCGGCAGACCCGCCGAGGCCCGCAACGCGGTCATCAGCGTCGGCTTGTCGACGATGTGCCGACGCAGATCGACCGCGTGCCCGGTGCGGATATCGGTGCCGATCGGATGAAAGGTGGTGCTATTGGCCAGAATCGCCGGAAAATCCATCGGCTCGATGCCGTCGTAGACCTGGTTCACCAGGTAGTCCAGATCGAAGGCGGGCCGCCCGCGCAGCAGCCGGGCCGGATCGACCGCGCGCCGCATGATCACCGGATCGGTCCAGGCCCGCATGCCCGACTTTGCCCGCCCGCACAAGAACCAGGCCGCGTTGATCGCGCCTGCCGATGTGCCGTATACGGCATCGAAAACCGCGGCGAGCCCGAGTTCCTCGAGCGCCTGCACCATCCCACTGGAGTAGACGCCGCGGCTGCCGCCACCCTCGACGACCAAGGCGAGGCGGTATCCGTCGGCGCGGCTTGCTGATTCACGTCGGCCGCGGATGACCTCCGCGACGGTGGGCACGACGACAGAGCTGGTCACCGATCCACGATACGACAGAGCGGGCGCGGACGTAGGTGTCCAGCGCCCGCTCCGGGACGGTCTTCGCCAGCTGTTTACTTGATTTCTGCCAGCACGGTGCCCTGGGTGATGGCCGCGCCCGCCTCCACGGACAGTCCGGTGACCACACCGGCCTTGTGCGCGTTGACCGGGTTCTCCATCTTCATGGCCTCGAGCACCACGATCAGATCGCCCGCCTCGACCGACTGGCCCTCTTCGACCGCGACCTTGACCACGGTGCCCTGCATCGGCGCGGTGACCGCGTCACCGGAGGCCGCACCGCCGCCTGCGCCGCCACGCTTGCGCGGCTTGGGCTTCTTTCGGACCACTCCGGCGCCATTGCTGCCCGCACCCGCGGCGCCGGCGCCTGCGGTGAAGTTGCCCGGCAGCGACACCTCGACCCGACGTCCGCCGACCTCGACGACGACCTTCTGCCGCGGCAGATCCTCGTCCTCGTCAGCGACGGCACCAGCCGGGGTGTACGGCTCGACGGTGTTGACCCACTCGGTCTCGATCCACTTGGTGTAGACGTCGAACTTCTCGCCGTCACCGATGAACGCCGGGTCCTCGACGATCGCGCGGTGGAACGGGATGACCGTCGCCAGCCCCTCGACGTGGAATTCGGCCAGCGCGCGCCGGGCCCGCTGCAGCGCCTGCTCGCGGTTCTCGCCGGTGACGATCAGCTTGGCCAGCATCGAGTCGAACTGACCGCCGATCACACTGCCCTGCACCACACCGGAATCGACGCGCACACCCGGACCGCTGGGCTCTTCGTACACCGACACCGGCCCGGGTGCGGGCAGGAAGCCGCGGCCGGCGTCCTCACCGTTGATCCGGAATTCGAAGGCGTGCCCGCGCGGCGTCGGATCCTCTTTGATCGCCAGCTCGTGGCCCTCGGCGATGCGGAACTGCTGACGCACCAGGTCGATTCCCGCGGTCTCCTCGGTGACCGGGTGCTCGACCTGCAGGCGGGTGTTCACCTCGAGGAACGACACGGTGTCGCCCTGCACCAGGTACTCCACGGTGCCCGCGCCGTAGTAACCGGCCTCCTTGCAGATGGCCTTGGCCGAAGCATGGATACGCGCGCGCTGGTCATCGGTCAGGAACGGCGCGGGTGCCTCCTCGACCAGTTTCTGGAACCGGCGCTGCAGCGAGCAGTCGCGGGTACCGGCGACCACGACATTGCCGTGCTTGTCGGCGATGACCTGTGCCTCGACGTGGCGGGCCTTGTCCAGGTACTGCTCGACGAAGCATTCACCGCGACCGAACGCCGCGGTGGCCTCGCGGACAGCGGAGTCGAACAGCTCCGGAATCTCTTCGATGGTGTGCGCGACCTTCATACCGCGACCGCCGCCACCGAAGGCGGCCTTGATCGCGACGGGCACGCCGTACTCCTTGGCGAACTCCACTACCTCGGCCGCGTTCTTGACCGGATCCTTGGTGCCTGCCGCCATCGGCGCCTTCGCGCGCTCGGCGATGTGGCGCGCGGTGACCTTGTCACCGAGGTCGCGGATGGACTGCGGGGAGGGGCCGATCCAGATCAGCCCGGCGTCGATGACGGCCTGAGCGAAGTCGGCGTTCTCGGAAAGGAATCCGTAGCCGGGGTGGATGGCGTCGGCGCCGGACTTGGCCGCGGCGTCGAGGATCTTGTCGAAGACGAGGTACGACTCGGCCGAGGTCTGCCCGCCGAGGGCGAACGCCTCGTCGGCGAGTTTCACGAAGGGGGCATCGGCATCCGGCTCCGCGTACACCGCGACACTGCCGATACCGGCATCCTTGGCTGCCCGGATCACGCGAACGGCGATCTCGCCTCGGTTAGCTACGAGTACCTTCGATATCCGCGCGCTGGCATGGCTGGGCACTGAGCCTCCTGTTAGCAATCTTCTTGGTCGCCCCGTGGTCGACATACTTCCGTCTCGGGCGAGTGTAGGCAGTCTGCCAACAACCGCCGCACTCGGATAGCCCTACTCCACAGTAGGTCACACATCACAATGCGCCTTCGGTTGTGATGCGCCCAGATCACGGCTATCGGGCGCGCGCCTTGCGGGTACCGGCCGTCGGTGCGTCACCCGGTTCACACCCCTTGGCAATCGGCATGCGAACCGAGTTGCCCCATTCGGTCCAGGACCCGTCGTAGTTGCGCACGCTTTCGAACCCGAGCAGATAGGTCAGCACGAACCAGGTGTGGCTGGACCGCTCGCCGACCCGGCTGTAGACGACCAGATCGTCCGCGATCGCCAGCGCGCCATAGATATCGTCCAATTCGGCCCGGGAGCGGAAGCGCCCGTCGCCGTGGAATGCCTCGGTCCACGGAATGTTGGTCGCGGTCGGAATATGTCCGCCGCGCAGCGCCGCGCCCTCGGGATCGGCAGGCGGCTGGATCAGCTCGCCGGAGTACTCCTCGGGGGAGCGCACGTCGATCAGCGGCTTGCCGAGGTGGGCCAGCACATCCTCGCGGAACGCCCGCACCGTACTGTCATCGCGCCGAACCGTCGGATATTCGCTGCGCGGCAGGTAGGGCGGGTCGAAGGTGGTGTCGCGCACCTCGGAGATCCACGCGTCCCGTCCGCCGTCGAGCAGTCGCACATCCGGATGCCCGAACAGGGTGAAGACCCAGAACGTATGCGCGGCCTGCGCGTTGCCGCGATCGCCGTAGATCACCACGGTATCGTCGCGCTCGATTCCCTTGGCGCGCATCAACTCGGTGAACCGAGCACCGTCGATATAGTCACGCGTAACCGGATCGTTGAGGTCGCCCCGCCAATCGACCTTGGTGGCGCCTGGAACGTGTCCGATGTCATAGAGCAGGATGTCTTCGTTGGACTCGATGATCTTCAGTCCCGGCGTGCCGATGTTTGCCGACAGCCACTCTGTGGTTACTAGTCGGTGAGGATGTGCGTACGAACCGAAGGCTGGATGAGAGTCCGGGGCAACGGGCACGATATGGGTCCTTCACGCGAGGTAGACGGGTGGTTACAGCGGTTCGGGTCTCACGCCGATGTTAGATGTGAGGCGTTAGTGAAACTCGTTTCAGATCACAAATCGGCTGAATGGGCGAATAAATCGCACCCTCATCCGATAAAGTCTCCCGGGAGGAGGGGTGAGCTATGTCCGATTCTTGGCCGAGGCGTCGACTGCTCGCGATCCTACGTGGCGCCAGCGAACCTCTCGACGCCCAAGAACTGGCCAGAATCACCGGACAGCACGTCACCACTGTTCGGTTCCATCTGGACGTGCTTACCAGGGAATCGCTGGTGCGGCAGTTCCAACAACCACCGCGCGGCCGTGGGCGCCCGCGCATCGGCTACAGCGCGGTTCAGCGATCGGTTGGTTATCAGGAACTGGCCCAGGTCCTGGCCGATCAGCTCGGCCCCGATCCGCGGCGTCGCTCCGAGGCGGCCATTGCCGCCGGACGTGCCTGGGGTGCCAAACTCGACGCGGGTGACCATGCGGTCGAATCGCTTGAGGACGCCAAGGACGTCACCATGACGCTGATGTCCGAACTGGGTTTCGCGCCGGAGCGTGACGCGGCCGCCGAAACCGATGAGCAGGTCCTGATCCGGCTCACCGCCTGCCCGCTGCGCGAACTCGCGCGCACCCATTCCGAGGTGGTGTGCGGCGTGCACCTGGGCTTGATCAAAGAGGTGCTCGACCGCAACGGCGTGCGCGGTGAGGTGAATGTCCGGCTGCAACCGTTCGTCGAGCCGGAGCTCTGCGTGGTTCGACTGGAACTCATGGCACGGCGGGAGCCGGAACGCGACGTGACACCGGTGCCGGTCGGCGCGGAGGCCGGGACGGAGGCGCGGATCGCGCCGCCGTCAGCTGGGCGAGTGGCGCCACAACTGCGCAATGCCGACCCCAATGTCGCCAAGCAGTCGGCGCAGCAGTGGTAGTCCGATTCCGATAACGCTCGACGGATCGCCATCGATGCGATCGACGAACCAACCGCCCATGCCATCGAGGGTGAAAGCACCGGCCACCTGCAACGGCTCGCCGGTCGCGATGTAGGCGTCCAGCTCCTCGGGTTCGGGCTTGGCGAAATGCACTGTGGTGGAACTGCAGTCGACGGATTCGGCGACGATTTCGCCGTCGCGCATGCGCAGGACGCAGTGGCCGGTAATGAGATCCGCACTGCGCCCGGCCATTTCGGCCCAGCGGGCCCGCGCGACCTCGGGCGTATGCGGCTTGCCCTGTAGTTCGCCGTCGACGAGGAGCATCGAATCACAGCCGACCACAACGCAATCCGCGGCGAAATCCGGAATCGTGGCGGCCACCGACCGTGCCTTGGCCCGCGCGAGTTCTACCACGACGACCTCAGGCGCCGTGCCGGGCGGCAGTGCCGCGGCGACGGCGTCCTCATCGACATCGGAGATCCGGACGACGGGTTCGATGCCCGCCGAGCGCAATACCGCGCGGCGGGCGGGCGATGCGGAGGCGAGAACGAGTCTCGTCATCCGATCAGTCGCGCAGGTGTGACAGTTGCGGGAAAGAGTACGGAGAGAACGGCGAGGTGCCGCGGTGCATCAGGGTCGGGCGACCCCAGGAGTCGGACGGACCGACCGGTCCGCTACTCGCGCCGCCGTTCGCGGCCGCCGACAGCACACACACCAGCGCCGCGACTTCCTCGTCGGACGGCGCACCCTTGATGACTCGGATGAACGGCTGCTCGGCCACCGCCGGGGCCGGTGCTGCCGCCGGTGCGGCCGCCTCGACCGCATCCGCGATCGGGTCGACTGTGAGATCCAGTTCGACGGCGGTCAACACATCTTCATCTGCCACGGTCGTCACAGTGCCAGATCCTCTCTCTATTTCGATCGAGCCCATGCTCGACTCGAAGACATATGGATCAAGCGATCATCATCCTCGAATCGACTCATTGTGTCTCTGTAACCAGTGTGCGCGGCCCATCGAGGTTATCGCTTGATCACAGCGGAATGTTGCCGTGCTTCTTCGGCGGCAGGGTGACCATCTTGCGCTCGAGCAAACGCAGTGCCGAGACGATCTGGCCGCGGGTGTGCGAGGGCGGGATGACCGCGTCGACGTACCCGCGCTCGGCGGCGACGTAGGGGTTCACGAGGGTGTCCTCGTACTCGTTCTGCAGCTCCAGGCGCAGCGCATCGACATCGTTTCCGCTCTTCGCGGCCTCTTGCAGCTGTTTGCGGTAGACGAAGCCGACGGCACCCGAGGCGCCCATCACCGCGATCTGAGCACTCGGCCACGCGAGGTTCACATCAGCGCCCATGTGCTTGGAACCCATGACGTCGTAGGCGCCACCGTAAGCCTTACGGGTGATGATCGTGATTTTGCCCACAGTGGCCTCACCGTAGGCGTAGAGCAGCTTCGCGCCGCGCCGGATGATGCCGTTGTATTCCTGGCCGGTGCCCGGCAGGAAGCCGGGAACATCGACCAGGGTGATGATCGGGATATTGAAGGCGTCGCAGGTGCGCACGAAGCGCGCGGCCTTCTCCGAGGCGTCGATATCGAGGCAGCCCGCGAACTGGGTCGGCTGGTTGGCGACGATGCCGACGCTGCGGCCATCGACCCGGCCGAAGCCGACGATGATGTTCATCGCGCGCTCGGCCTGCACCTCGAGGAATTCGTCGTCGTCGAGCAGCCGGCGGATGACCTCGTGCATGTCATAGGGCTGGTTCGGCGAATCCGGGATGATCGTGTCCAGCTCGAGGTCCTCGTCGGTGAGCGAATCCTCGATGGCGCCGGTGATCGGGTCGGTGGCCGGGAAGCGCGGGGCCTCGGCGCGGTTGTTGCTCGGCAGATAGCTCAGCAGATCCTTGACGTAGTCCAGCGCGTCCTGCTCACCGGAGGCGACGTAGTGCGCGACACCGGATTTCGTCATGTGGGTGTGCGCGCCGCCGAGGTCCTCCATGGTGACGTCCTCACCGGTGACCGTCTTGATGACATCCGGTCCGGTGACGAACATCTGGCTGGTGCCGTCGACCATCACGACGAAGTCGGTCAGCGCGGGCGAATAGACGTGCCCACCGGCGGCCGGGCCCATGATCAGCGAGATCTGCGGGATCACACCCGAGGCCTGGATATTGCGGTGGAAGATCTCGCCGTAGAGGCCCAGCGAGACGACGCCCTCCTGGATGCGCGCGCCCGCGCCCTCGTTGATGCCGATGAGCGGGCGGCCGGTCTTGAGCGCCAGATCCATCACCTTGACGATCTTCTCGCCGTAGACCTCGCCGAGGCTGCCGCCGAAGACGGTGACGTCCTGGCTGAAGATGCAGACGTCGCGGCCGTCGATGGTGCCGTAGCCGGTCACCACGCCGTCGCCGAGCGGCCGGTTGTGCTCCAGGCCGAAGTTCACGCTGCGGTGGCGAGCCAGCGCGTCCAGTTCCACGAAGGAGCCCTCGTCCAGCAGTGCGATGATGCGCTCGCGGGCGGTCATCTTGCCCTTGGCGTGCACCTTGTCGACCGCGGCTTCACCCATGGGGTGCTTGGCCTCTTCGAGCCGATTCCGCAGATCAGCCAGCTTCCCAGCGGTGGTGTGGATATCGGGGGTGCCCGCCGATTCCGATGCGGGCTGGTGCTGGACACTCGTCATGGCTCCGGAGTGTAACCAGTGCCAGTGCCTCTCGGTAACCGAGTGTCGCTTACCGGTCAGTAGAAAACCGCAGCTAGATCATGTTCCAACATGCGAATGGCGGCAAACTTCCTGGTCGATTGCCGACCCGAACGCGGTGCTAGAGGCCGGAAAATCAGTGGAGCGGCGCGACGCTGCCCGGATACCCTGAGAACGTTCGCATTTCAGCTCGAGATAAGGGGGCAGTGCGGTGCATGGAGGACGCACACCTAGCTGAGGAGCAAATCATGTGGGGATGGAGCAGCAGAGTCGCCGAGCACGCCGCGGCGACCTCGTGGACCAGCTGGCAGACCGTGGAGACCGAGCCGACCATAGTGGATCGGCAGGAGTGGGCCGAGGTCGAAGCCGAATCCGATGACGGTGTGTCCGTGGCGGTGCCGATTCGCGAGTACGACCTCGTCGGATAGCCTGCCGGTGTGCACAGGCCACCGTTGGATGCAGAGCAGTTGCGGCGCAGTCTCATCGAGTCACCCGAGCTGTCGTTCTTCTCCCACATCGCCGTGGTGGAGTCGACCGGGTCCACCAATGCGGACCTGATCGCTCGGGCCGGGGAGCTCGACGCCGATCGCGCGGTACTGCTCGCCGAAACCCAAGAGCAGGGCCGGGGTCGGCACGCTCGGAGCTGGGTCAGCCCGCCGCGCGCGCAGATAGCGATGTCGGTGTTGGTGCGGCTGCCCGGCATCGAGCCTGCCGCGCTCGGCTGGCTGCCGCTGCTCACCGGTGTCGCCGTGGTGGACGCACTGCGCGCGACCGCCGGTGTGGACGCGAAGCTGAAGTGGCCCAACGATGTGCTGATCGATGGCCGCAAAGTCGCGGGCATCCTGGCCGAAGTCGCCTCCGGTGGTGGGGCGCCCGCCGTTGTCGTCGGGATCGGCCTGAATGTCGGTCTCACCGAGGCGGAACTGCCGGTGCCGCATGCCACTTCGCTGACGCTGGCGGGCGCGAAGGTCACCGACCGCACCGAGCTCGTGCGTTCGCTGCTGACCGAATTCGCCCGCCGCTTCACCGCGTGGCGGGACGCCGGTTGGGCCACCACCGACCTGATCGGCGTCTACCGCGACCGCTGCGCCACCCTCGGCGCACCCGTGCGTGCCGAACTGCCAGGCGGCCAGACCCTCGAGGGCATTGCCACCGATGTCGACAGCGCGGGTCGCCTGCGCATCGGCGAGCACGTCGTTTCCGCCGCCGATGTAACCCACCTGCGCGCCGACTACTGACCTGGAATCCCTTGCGGGGCACTCGACAAGGGATTCCGGCGTCAGGGGATCAGACCGGTTGCATGATGCCGCGCGCCGCCTCGCGGGCGAGCAGGCGGTCGCGCTGTTCCTCGAACTTGAGTACGTCCTTCTCCAGCTTCTCCAGGAACTCGCCGAGTTCCTGGCGCGCTTTTTCGCCGCGCGGTCCGAAGTCGGTGCGGTCGAAGACATTCCACTTCTTCAGCACCGGCTGCACCACTTCTTCGAGATGCTGGCGCAGATCGTAGATGCCGTGCTTGGCCATCAGCGCGCCGTTGCGGCGGAAGTCGGGCATGCCGTAGCCGGGCATGACGAAGTTGGTGAGGATCTTGGTGATCGCCGCCATGGCCTGGTCGGGCGCCAGATCCAGGCCCGCGGCGCAGAGGTTGCGGTAGAAGATCATGTGCAGGTTCTCGTCGGCGGCGACGCGCTGCAGCATGCGATCGGCGATGGGGTCGTCGCAGACCCGGCCGGTATTGCGGTGGCTGACCCGGGTGGCTAGTTCCTGGAAGGTCACATATGCGACATTCACCAGGAATCCGCTCCAGGCGTCGGGCGAATGCACGCCGCGGGTCATGTGGATCATGCGGGCCTGCTCGAGCGCGACCGGGTCGACGCCGCGGGTGACGACCAGGTAATCGCGCATGACGATGCCGTGCCGGTTCTCCTCGGCGGTCCAGCGCCCGACCCAGGTGCCCCACGCGCCGTGGGAGGAGAAGTTCTCCGAGATCTCGCGGTGGTAGGAGGGCAGATTGTCCTCGGTGAGCAGGTTGGTGATCATCGCGGCCTTGGCGACCTCGTTCAGCTTGGACTGTTCCGGCTCCCAGTCCTGGCCGCCCATCGCGGCGAAGTTGCGCCCTTCGTCCCAGGGGACGTAGTCGTGCGGGTGCCAGTCCTTGGCCATCGACAGGTGGCGGTTCAGATTCTCTTCGGCCACCGGTTCGAGTTCGGTCAGGATTTCCAGCTGGGTCAGATCCTTGGTCACACACGCCTCCACGATCGTTTTCGACGTCTTGTCAAGCCGGACTTGTCTTTTCACAGGCAGAGCGTTGAGCAGAACAAAACGAGAACTACGGCGGAGCCGGGTCGAGCGGCTGCCGTCGGATCGAGGCTATGGAGCGATCCTGTGCGGAATCTCGAGGTTCCTCGAGAGCCTCTCGAGGTGGTGACGGCGCAAGATGCCGATTGTGCAGCACGGCGCGCGTCGCTGTCCACGCTTTCCGGCGTGTTCTCGCGGTAGGGTTCCGGCATGGGTTATCCGGAGGAGGTGCTCGCCCCGGACGAGCAGTTGATACTCCATCGTCATCCGCATTGGAAAATGCTGTTCTGGCCGATCGTGACGCTCATCATCGCGACCGCGCTGGCCGGATTCGCCGGGGGACTGATCTGGCGCAGGACCGAAGGCACGACCCGCTCGGTATTGCTGATCGTGGTGCTGGTCGTCTGGCTCGGCATCATCGTATGGCGTTGTGTCGCAAGGATTATCAGCTGGCAGTCGACGCACTTCATCGTGACCGACCGCCGCGTGCTCATCCGGCAGGGCGTGCTCACCCACACCGGCATCGATATCCCGATGAGCCGGATTTCGAGTGTGCAGTTCCGGCACGGGGTGTTCGACCGGATGCTCGGCACCGGCACCCTGATCATCGGATCGTCCTCGGAGGAACCACTCGAATACGACGACATCCCGCAGGTGCAGAAGGTGCACGCACTGCTGTACCGGCAGGTGTTCGAGGGATCCCGGGATAATCTGGGCCAATGACCGCCGTACTGCTGGCCGAAGACGATGAGGCCATCGCCGCACCGCTGTCGCGTGCGCTCGGGCGCGAGGGCTATTCGGTCACCGTGGAACGCTTCGGGCCCGCGGTACTCGAACGCGCACTGGAGGGCGATCATGACCTGCTCATCCTCGATCTGGGCCTGCCGGGTATGGACGGGCTCGAGGTGTGCCGCCAGGTGCGCGCCCGGGGTGCCGATCTGGCGGTGCTGATGCTCACCGCGCGCACCGATGAGGTGGACTTCGTCGTCGGGTTGGACGCGGGCGCGGATGACTATGTCGGCAAACCGTTCCGGTTGGCCGAATTGCTCGCCCGGGTGCGAGCTTTGTTGCGGCGCAGCGGAATCGGTGACGAGGCGGTCGAGGTCGGCGGTATCCGGCTGGAGCCTGCGGCGCGCCGGGTGCTGGTGAACGGCGTCGAAGTCGGCTTGGCCAACAAGGAATACGAGCTGCTCAAGGTCTTGATCGATCGGGCGGGCCAGGTGGTGCCGCGCGAGACGATCCTGCGCGAGGTGTGGGGCGACGCCGAGCTGCGCGGTTCGAAAACCTTGGATATGCACATGTCCTGGCTGCGTCGCAAGATCGGTGACGAGGGCCCGATGGCCGAGCGACGCATCGTCACCGTGCGCGGTGTCGGGTTCCGGTTGAACACCGATTGATGGTGCGGCGCAACTGATATGAGACGCAGAATTCTGCGATCGATACTCACCGTGCTGACCATCACCACGGTGGTGCTCGGCGTCCCGCTGATCTACACCGCGTGGCTCTGGGTCGAGGACATCACCCGCAACGATCTGGAGAACCGGCTCGAGCGGATCGCCGCCGAGATCATCGCCCAGGAACACGGCGACGGCGCGGTGCTCGGCGAACTCGACAC
The DNA here is from genome assembly GCF_050955745.1 of Nocardia sp. CA-120079. Taxonomy (NCBI): domain Bacteria; kingdom Bacillati; phylum Actinomycetota; class Actinomycetes; order Mycobacteriales; family Nocardiaceae; genus Nocardia; species Nocardia sp. CA-120079. Next base: position 8,401,987 of record NZ_CP192088.1, on the reverse strand, counting down.
CCGCCTGGTGCGGCCGCTGATCCCCAAGGACGGCAAGCTGACCATCATCTATCCGGCGCCGCAGGACAATGCGTCGCGGCTCGATATCGGCGCGGAGCAGGTCCACGATCCGGTGGTGGAATCGCTGGCGATGGGCACCAAGGGGTCATTGCGCCTGGAGGTGCCGTCGGGGCCGATGCATACGCGGCAGATCCAGGCCGTCGCGGTGGTCGCCTTCGCGGTGCTCGCCTCACTGGGCGCGGCGGTGTCGGTGGCCATGATCACCGCGCGCCGGGTCGCCGATCCGCTGCGTGACGTGGCGGCCCGCGCCGCCCGGCTGGCCATGGGAGACTTCCGGCCGGATCCGCGGCGGCACGGGATTTCCGAACTGGACCGGGTTTCCGATGTGCTCGATTCGGCGACCGTCGAGATCGCCGGGCGACTGCAGCGCGAGCACGCGCTGGTCGCGGACGTTTCGCATCAGCTGCGCAGTCGCCTGACCGCGGTGCGATTGCGGCTGGACGAGTTGTCCGCGCATTCCGATCCGGCCGTGGTGCACGAGGCCGAGGAGGCAATGGCGCAGGTCGACCGGCTGACCGATGCGATCGACGATCTGGTGCGGGCCTCGCGCGACGAGGATGCCGCCGATCGTGATCCGGTGCCGGTGATGGACGAACTGCGCGGCGTCGTCGAGGAATGGTCGCATCCGTTCACCGAGGCGGGCCGGATCCTGCGGCTGATCGGTGACGAATCGCTGCGCGCCCCGATCACCGGTTCCCGGCTGCGCGAAGCACTCGCCGTGCTGGTCGACAATGCGCTGATGCACGGCGGCGGCACCTGCACGGTATCGGTGCGCACCGTGCGCACCGTCAGCGAACGCGAGCCCCTGGTGGTGGTCGAGGTCGCCGACGAGGGTGACGGCGTCCGTGACGAACTCGCGCCGCACATCTTCGACCGCGGTTTCTCCGCAGGCGGCTCGACCGGTGTCGGACTCGCCCTTGCCAGGGCACTCATCGAAGCCGACGGTGGGCGCTTGGAATTGCAGCGCCGCCGCCCTGCGCTGTTCGCGATGTTCCTCGGATCGAGCGCGTCACAACGCACACCCAACGGCGCGCAGGCGCCCGAGCCGCGCTAGCTGTGGCCGAGCTGCTCTTCTTCGAGCAGTTCCTCGATTTCCTCGACGAGCTCACTGATTTCGTCCGGGAACACCCAGCGCCGCATCGACCAGAAGCGGAACGCCATCTGCAGCAGGTTGCCGATGATGAAGGCGCTGATGAAGTCCGCGATGTTCTCGACGGTGAAGCTCACATCGGGCTGGCGTAGGTCGAAGACGTAGCTGGAGATCCACAGCGGGATGAAGCTCAGCACGACACCGACGCCGCTGACGCCGAAGAACAGCAGCGCCTCGTGGTGCTTCTCGCGCCCGCCGCGGTTCTTGAACGACCACTCGCGGTTGAGGATGTAGGAGCAGATGACCGCGATCACACCGGAGATGATCTTCGCGGTGACCGGCTTGGTCTCCAGCACGGTCCACTTGAGCACATAGAAGATGCCCGAGTCGATGATGAATGTGGTCGCGCCGACGATGGCGAATTTGATCAGTTCGTGGTGGCGGTAAGCGATCTCCCGCAGGGGCTTGGGGAGGACGTTGACCACGTCGTCGACGAAAGGCACAAGGCCCGAGTGTACCGGTAGGGATCGTGCTGCCCGGACATGACAAGATTGCACGACGTGACTGCCAGCCGTTCATTCGATCCTGCCGCCATGCCCACCGTCACCATGATCGGTGGTGGCCAGCTCGCGCGCATGACGCACCAGGCCGCTATCGCGCTCGGTCAGCGGCTGCGGGTGCTGGCGGAGAATCCGGATGACCCGGCCGCACAGGTGAGCCCCGAGGTCGTACTCGGCAGCCACACCGATCTGAGCGCGCTACGCAAGGCTGCCGTCGGCTCGCACGCCCTCACCTTCGATCACGAGCATGTGCCGACCGACCATCTGGAGGCGCTGGTCGCCGAGGGCGTGAATGTGCAGCCGCCGCCGCACGCGCTGGTCTTCGCGCAGGACAAGCTGGCCATGCGGACGAAGCTGTCCGAGCTCGGGTTGCCTGTACCGGCCTTCGTGCCCGTCACTTCGGCGCCCGATGCGGCGCGTTTCGGTGACGAGCACGGCTGGCGGATCGTGCTGAAGGCAGTCCGCGGCGGCTACGACGGCCGCGGCGTCTGGATGCCGGAGTCGGCGGCCGCCGCCGAGACGATCGTTTCCGATCAGCTCGCGCACGGTGTGCAGCTGCTCGCCGAGGCAAAGGTGGATCTGAAGCGCGAACTGTCGGCGATGGTGGCGCGTTCGCCGTTCGGTCAGGCCGCGACCTGGCCGGTGGTGGAGACGGTGCAGCGCAACGGCCAGTGCGCCGTGGTGATCGCGCCCGCCCCGGATCTGAGTGACGAATTGGCCGCGCAGGCCGAGACGCTCGCGCTGAACCTGGCCGAAGAACTCGGTGTGGTCGGTGCGATGGCCGTCGAACTCTTCGAAACCAACGACGGCGCCATCCTGATCAACGAACTGGCCATGCGCCCGCACAACTCCGGACACTGGGGCATGGACGGCGCGTGCACCGGCCAATTCGAACAGCATCTGCGCGCGGTGCTCGACTATCCGCTCGGCGACACCAGTCCGCTGGCGCCGGTCACGGTGATGGCGAATATTCTCGGCGCGGCCGAGGCGCCGACCATGTCGATGGACGAGCGGCTGCACCATCTCTTCGCCAGACTGCCGCAGGCGAAGGTGCACCTCTATGGCAAGGGCGAACGCCCGGATCGCAAGATCGGGCATATCAACGTGCTCGGCGACGATGTCGCCGTGGTGCGCGAGCAGGCCGAGCGCGCGGCGTACTGGATGTCGCACGCGATTTGGACCGACGGATGGGATCCCCACGGTGAGTAGTGCGCAAGTTGGCCTGATCATGGGCAGCGACTCCGACTGGCCGACCATGGAGGCCGCCGCAATCGCCTTGGCGGAGTTCGATATTCGCTTCGAGGTCGGCGTCGTCTCGGCGCATCGCACACCCCAGCGCATGCTCGACTACGCCCGCGAGGCGGCGGGTCGCGGCCTGAAGGTCATCATCGCGGGCGCGGGCGGCGCCGCCCACCTGCCCGGTATGGTCGCCTCCGCCACCCCGCTCCCGGTGATCGGCGTCCCCGTCCCGCTCAAATATCTCGACGGCATGGACTCCCTGCTGTCCATCGTCCAGATGCCTGCGGGCGTCCCGGTGGCCACCGTCTCCATCGGCGGCGCCCGCAATGCCGGCCTGCTCGCCGCCCGCATCCTCGCCACCGCCGACTCCGCCCTGCGCACTCGGATGGAGCAGTTCCAGGCCGGCCTGGAGGCCATGGTCCTGGAGAAGGACGATGCGCTCCGGGGCAAACTCCTCGGCCACAGCTGATCTGCTGGTCAGCCGAGCCGCCCGAGCACGCGACGGGACTATCGGGACCCCGCGACCGTCAGCGGCTTGGGCGAGGATGAATGCCAGCGGGCTGACAGCTTTTTCGGCCATGCGGATCGCGCATGAGCCGGGGTCAGTACGGTGATGCGGTGGCGATTGAGGAAACCGTTCGGGGGCGTAACGGGGATGATGCGGCCAGGTTTCGGCTGACCGTCGTGGATCAGGCATTGCGGCTGTTCGCCGAGCAGGGATATGAGGCGACGACCGTGGATGAGATCGCGGAGGCGGCGGGGATTTCGCGCCGGACGTTCTTTCGGCAGTTCCGGTCGAAGGAGGATGTGATCTTCGCAGATCACGAGTCGCAGTTGGCCCGGGCGGCGGAGTTCTTGGCGGCAGCGCAGGGGGATCCGTGGGAGGCGGTCTGTGCCGCGGTGGTGCAGGTGTTCGAGCGGTTCACCCAGTGGCGCGAGATCGCCGAGCGGCGGTATCGGGTGGTGCGCAAGGTGCCCGCGCTGCGCGAGCGCGAGATCGTGACCGTGTTCCGGTACGAGCGGTTATTCACCGACTATCTGCGTGAGCGGCTGCCGGAGGTGCCGGATCTGGCACGGGTGCAGTTCACGGCCGCGGTGACGGCCACGCACAATTACCTGCTGCGCCGGATGGTGCGCGGCGAATCGGATGCCGGTGCGACGGATCTGCGCGAGGAGTTGGCGGCGATTCCGCGTGGGCGCGGATCGGGGGCGGCGGAAATGGTGGTCGCGGTGTTCCCGAGGGATATGCCGCCGCGACAGGTCGCGGATCTGGTGACGCGGCAGCTCGGTAATCTGTGACCGGAGTCATACTATGCAGTATCTGACACTCAGTGCCACGATGTAACCGCACTTGATACGGCTCTCTGGGCGTATACTCGATCGGAGTGTGGCACTGAGTGCCGACCGTTGGAACTCTGATCCAGCAAAATCACGACCGACAAACCCAGGAGTGTGTCCCATGGCGGGGAACCCCGATTTCAACCTTTTCCAGCTCGAGGACTTCCACGACGAACTGCGTGCGGCCATCCGCGGACTGGCGGAGAAGGAAATCGCTCCGTACGCCAAGGATGTCGACGGCAACGCCCGCTTCCCGGAGGAGGCACTCACCGCACTGAACGCCGCGGGCTTCAACGCGGTGCACGTGCCCGAGGCCTACGGCGGACAGGGCGCGGATTCGGTCGCCACCTGCATCGTGATCGAAGAGGTCGCCCGTGTCTGTGGTTCGTCCTCGCTGATCCCCGCGGTCAACAAGCTCGGCACCATGGGCCTGATCCTCAACGGCTCCGAGGAGCTCAAGCAGAAGGTGCTGCCGGATATCGTCAACGGCGAGATGGCCTCCTATGCGCTGTCCGAGCGTGAGGCCGGCTCCGACGCCGCAGGCATGCGCACCCGCGCCAAGCAGGACGGCGACGACTGGATCATCAACGGCTCCAAGTGTTGGATCACCAACGGCGGCAAGTCTTCCTGGTACACCGTCATGGCGGTGACCGATGCGGAGAAGGGTGCCAACGGCATCTCCGCATTCCTGGTGCACAAGGATGACGAGGGGTTCGTGGTCGGCCCGCTCGAGCACAAGCTCGGCATCAAGGGATCGCCCACCGCCGAACTGTATTTCGAGAACTGCCGGGTGCCGGGTGACCGCATTGTCGGCGCGCCGGGCACCGGCTTCAAGACCGCGCTGCAGACCCTCGATCACACCCGTCCGACCATCGGTGCGCAGGCCGTCGGTATCGCGCAGGGCGCACTGGACGCCGCGATCGCCTACACCAAGGACCGCAAGCAGTTCGGCACCGCGATCGCCGACTTCCAGAACACCCAGTTCATGCTCGCCGATATGGCGATGAAGATCGAGGCCGCCCGCCTCATGGTCTACACCTCCGCGGCCCGCGCCGAGCGCGGCGAGAAGAACCTCGGCTTCATCTCCGCCGCCGCCAAGTGCTTCGCCTCCGATGTGGCCATGGAGGTCACCACCAACGCCGTGCAGCTCTTCGGCGGCGCCGGCTACACCACCGACTTCCCGGTGGAGCGGATGATGCGTGACGCCAAGATCACTCAGATCTACGAGGGCACCAACCAGATTCAGCGCGTCGTCATGTCGCGCGCCCTGCTGCGGGGCTGATAACGCATTCCGGCCGGGTGTTTATGCCGTTGTACCGAGCGGTGTGGACACCCGGTCTTTTTGTGTTCCGGGATGCCCGCTTATCGGGGACGGGAATGTCCGGTGAAATAATTTCGAAGCCGATCGGTTGTTTATTTGTGTCCTTAACCCGAGCAATTCGATACATCGCGTAGCACATTGCTATCGTGCCTGAGGTTCGATACTGATTCGCCTGGTAGAAGGCGCAAATAAACGCTGCGAACCTCGATCGACGAGGTCGCGCCGGGAACTCTATTCGTAAGTATGTCGCCCTCGCGGTGGCGCGCGTTACATGTTTTCCGAACACTATTTCGAAGGCAAGTTGAACTAATAAATCAGGTGGCTCGTTCCATATAAAAGAAACCCGCAAAGGGTGGATACTCGACTTCGTAAACACGACGAGGTGGGGATATGACCAAGATCGTAGGCGGACCGCGGTCGGGGATGAATCGGATCCCGCTGTCCATGCGGCCCACCGAGGGCGGCGAGGCGATACTGCGCGCATTGGTCACAGATGTCGACGCGCATCACATCGAGCCCGAGGAGGTTACGGTCGACGCGACGCACGCACGGACCAACGGTAAACCGGTGCCCGTCGGACGGCATCGAAGTAACTGATCCGGGTGGTTGCTCATGTCGCACGGCCTGTCATCGGCACGGCCATCGCTTGCCGCTGAAACTCAGGTTTTTCCGCTCTCGCCCGCGCAGCTGGGGATGTGGTACGCCCAGCAGCTGGATCCCGATGTGCCGCTCTACGAGGCGCAGTACATCGAGATGTCCGGGCCGCTCGATCTCGACCTGCTGATCCGGGTCGGTCGCCAGGCCGCGCACGAGTTCGAATCGGGCGTGCTGCGGTTGATCGAGAAGGATGGTCGGCCGTATCAAGTGGTCGATCATCGGCTCGAGACCGAGGCCAGGTATCTGGACTTCCGCGCCGCGGCGGATCCGGATGCCGAGGCACTGCGTTGGATGCGCGCCGATGTGGCGGCGCCGATCGATCTGCTGCGGGATCGACTCGCCATAACGGCGGTGCTGCGGGTCGGTGCCGACCGGGTGTTGATGTACTCGCGGGCCCATCACATTGTGGTGGACGGCTTCGGCTCGGTGACCGGGCTGTATCGGGTCGCCGAGTTGTACAACTCGGCGCTGGCAGGTGTCGAGCCGCCGCCCGCGACGGCGGCGCGCCTGCGGGAGGTGCACGAATCCGAGATGCGCTATCGCTGCTCGACGCGATACGCGACCGATGCGGCGTATTGGTCCGAGCGGATGGCGGACATCCCGCAGCGGTGCAGTCTGGTGGATGCGGCGGCACCCACACATGCGCTTGGGCGTCAGCATCGGATCGAGCTCTCGGAGCTGACGATCGCGCGGATGGAAACCGCCGCGGCGCGCTTCGGTGTGGGTTCGGCGGGATTGGCGCTCGCGGCGCTCGCGCTGTATTACGCGCGGATGACCGGTGAGCGGGAGGTGGTGCTGAGCCTGCCGGTGTCCGGGCGGACCACTGCGATGCTGCGGCGTTCGGGCGGCATGCTGGCCAATGTGGTGCCGTTGCGGATCGAGGTCACCGCGGACAGTACGGTCGCCGATATCGTCGCGGCGGTGCGGCTCGAGGTGTCCGGTGCACTGCGGCACCAGCGGTACCGGCACGAGGAAATCCGGCACGGTGCGGACGAGTCCGATGCCGCGGTACCTGGGCGGGGTGTCGTCGGGCCGGTATTCAACATCATGCTGTTCCCGACGGAAGTCGTTTTCACCGGTGTCCGAACCGCACTGCATGTACTGACGTCGGGGCCGATCGAGGACCTGTTCGTCAACCTGTATCAGCACGGCGCGAACAGTCCGATCCACGTCGACTTCACCGCCAATCCGCAGTTGTACGACGCGGATTCCCTTGCCCGGCACCATTATCGATTCATCGGACTGTTCGAGTCTATGCTCGCCGCGGAGCCGGATACGCCGGTCCGGGAGCTCGAATACTTCCTCGACGATGAGCGGCATCTGCTTCGTGGGGTACACGGGCCGAAGGTTTCGGCGGTGCGGTTATTGCCCGAGGTGCTGGAGGCGGGGTTGCGTGCCGCGGAGGCCGACGCACCCGCGGTGCTATGTGGTGACCGGACGTTGTCGTATGCGGAACTGGATCGACTCTCGAATTCTCTGGCGCGCAAGCTGATCGGGCTCGGTGCGGGACCGGATATTCCGGTATTGAGCGCGTTGCCTCGATCGATCGAATCGGTGCTGGCGTTCTGGGGTGTGGCTCGATCGGGCGCGGCGTTCGTGCCGATCGGGGGCGGCAATCCGAGCCAGCGGGCGGCGCGGATGGCGGCGGAATGTGGCGCACAGCTGGGGATTACAGTTTCGGAGCTGGTTCCGGGACTGCCCAGTGATGTGACGTGGATTGTGCTCGATGCCGATGCCGATGCCGATGCCGATGCCGATGCCGATGCCGATGCCGATGCCGATGCCGATGCCGATGCGGCAGTGGACTCGGACCTGCGTGGGATCGTACGGCCGGAGCACGCGGCCTATGTCGTATTCACTTCGGGTTCGACCGGTGTGCCGAAAGGGGTTGTGGTTACGCATGCCGGCTTGGCGGGACTGGTTGCGGCAGAGCGTTATTCGTTCTATTCGGGGCCGTGGGCGCGGGTATTGCACTGTTTGAACCCGAGTTTCGATGCCTCGCTACTGGAGTTGCTGCTGGCGTTCTCGGCGGGCGCGACATTGGTTGTCGCGGAGGGGGATCAGGCGGCCGGGAGTGAATTGGCACGGGTGATCCAGGACTTCGGAGTGACGCAATTGTTTTCGACGCCCGCGGTTCTGGCGACGCTGCCCACCGATGCGTTGGACGGGGTGCATGCGGTGTCTTCCGGTGGCGAGAGGTGTCCGCCGGAGCTGGTGGCACGGTTCGGATCCGGGCGGACATTGCTGAATTCTTATGGGCCGACCGAGACTACGGTCGCGGTCACCTTCACGGATCGGTTGACGCCGGCTCGGCCGTCGGGGTTGGGGCGTCCGGTGCCGGGGGTCGGGCTGTTGGTGCTGGATCGCTGGTTGCGGCCGGTACCGATCGGGGTTGCGGGGGAGCTGTACATCGTCGGGTCCGGGCTTGCCAGGGGCTACGCGGGACGAATGGGCGTAACCGCCGAACGTTTCGTGGCGAACCCCATCGGGCCGAGCGGATCTCGGATGTATCGGACCGGTGATCTGGTTCGCTGGCGGATGGAGCATCCGAGCGATGCGGAGCACGATGGGGCGTCGGATCCGGTACTGGAATATCTGGGCCGCACGGATTTCCAGGTCAAGTTGCACGGAATGCGGGTCGAGCCGGGTGAAATCGATGCCGTGCTAGACCTGCATCCAGGTGTCGAGATCGCCGTGACGGTACTGCGGCGCACTGCTGCGGGTGGATCGATGTTGGCGTCGTATGTGGTTCCGGTCGATCACAGGGAACCGCATGTGCACCTGGATGTTTCGGATATCCGTGACTTCTGTGCCCACCGGCTTCCCGGACATCTGGTACCCGGATCGATTACCGTGCTCGACGCGCTGCCGTTGACCGGCAACGGCAAGATCGATCGTCGCGCCCTGCCCGATCCCGAGCCTATGGCGACCGAACCGGTGTTCGCGGCGGGTACGGAGACCGAACGCGCGCTGTGCGCGATATTCGCGGAGATCCTCGGCACGCAGAGCGTTGACGCGGAATCGTCCTTCTTCGCACTCGGCGGCGATTCGATCATGGCTATTCAGCTGGTATCCAGGGCCCGCGCCGACGGGCTGATCTTCGCGGCCCGTGCTGTTTTCGAGCATCCGACACCTGCCGACCTGGCCCGATTCGTCACGGAACCCACCGGTCGCCCGATATTGCATGAATTGCCGGGTGCGGGCATCGGCCGGATCCCCCGCACGCCCATTGTTTCCTGGCTGCTCGAACAGTCGACCGACGCGCGCAGCTTCGCGCAGTCGATGGTCCTCACCCTGCCTGTCGGCATCGAGCGAAACCCGTTGGTGCGCACCATACAGGCCGTTCTTGATGGGCACGACATCTTGCGCGCGGCCTTGGTGGACGGGGAACTCGAGGTGCGCCCGGTCGGGGCGGTCGACGCGGACGCGCTGCTGGCCGTCGATTCCGAGACTTCGTCGGACGCGTCCGCTCGGACTGTCGCGGATGCGACGAATCGCCTCGATCCGGAATGCGGCCGAATGCTGGCCATGGTGTGGCTCGATGCCGGGCCGATGCGGGCCGGTCACCTCGTCATCGTGGCGCATCACCTGGTCATCGACGCGGTGTCCTGGCGGATCGTGCTCGCCGACTTGATCACCGCATGGACGCGGATCGCGGCGGGAGACGAGCCGGTACTGCCGCCGGTCGGCACGTCCATGCGAACGTGGGCACACGCTTTGGCCGTGGCCGCCGCCGATGATTCGGTGGTCGAGGAGCTGGATTACTGGTCCGAGGTCCTCGCCACGCCGGATCCGCCGTTGGTGCGTCGACGTGCGGCCGCGCCCTCGCCGGGAGAGCGTGGCGGCCACGGTGATCACGGCGATGCGATCGAGGTGCCGACGGGACGCGGTGACATTGCCGTTGACGTGCCGGATGTCCTCGACACGGGGCCGGAGAGCCTTGCCGACGAAACGCGGCGAGTCCGTGAGCGGATCGAGGTTCGGCTGCCTGTCGAGGTGACGAAGACGCTGCTCGAGCGGTTGCCGGTGGCGTTGCGGTGTGGGGTGGAGGATGCGCTGTTGAGTGCCTTGGCGTGCGCGGTTACGCGGCGGCGGGGGGACCGAAGCCCAGTGCTGGTGAGCATCGAGCGGCATGGGCGGGATGAGGGATTGGTGCCGGGGGCGGACCTTTCCCGGACGGTCGGGTGGTTCACCAGTCAGTTCCCGGTGCGTTTGGATGTCGGGTCGGCCGATCCGTTGACGGCGTTGAAGGCCGTGAAGGAACAAGTGCGGGCGGTGCCGCGGGGCGGGTCCGCGTTCGGGCTGTTGCGGTATCTGAATCCGATTGGGCGCGAACGGCTGTCGGCCGTGCGCCCGCGAATCGGGCTCAACTATCTCGGCCGGGTGCCGGCTGTCGATGCGGGTGAACCGTGGCTGCCGGATTCGGTTGTCACGTCATTGGGAGGGGGGCCGGTCTTGCCTGCGGCCGGGGATATCGCGATCGATGCCTTGACACTGGATACCGCTGAAGGCCCTGTCCTACAGGCGGTCTGGCATTCCAGGTGCTCGGCATCGGATCTGGAAGATATTGCGCAGCAGTGGACATCGGAACTCACATCGCTTGCCGAACCGCTGCGGGCACCGGATGCGGGTGGTTTCACTCCGTCGGATCTGCCGCTGGTATCAGCGACGCAACAGCAGATCGACGAATGGGAGTCGCGGTATCCGGCATTCGAGGATGTCTGGCCGCTCGCGCCACTGCAGCAAGGTCTGCTGTTCCACACCCAGCTGGCCGCCGGACGCGCCGACGGGTACTCGGTACAGGCGGTAATCCAATTCGACGGCGAGGTGGATGTCGCACGGCTGGAGCGGGCCGCCTGCGCGCTCGTCGAGCGACACCAGGTGCTGCGCACGGCCTTCCTGCCCGGCGATGATGCGACGGTTCAGCTGGTGCTCGAGCAGGTAACCGTGCCGTGGAGCTACATCGAAGCGGATGCGACGGAATGCGACCGCATCGCCGAGGCGGAACTCGCGACTCCCTTTGCCTGCGATCGGCCACCGCTGCTGCGCTTTCGCTGCGTGCGTTGCGGCGAGCGCGATGTCCGGTTGGTGATCACGAACCATCACCTGATCCTCGACGGCTGGTCCATGCCGCTGCTCTTCGGCGAGCTGCTCGTGTTGTACGAAACCGACGGTGACAGTGCGGGATTGGCCCCAGCTGTCTCGTATCGGCATTACCTGGAGTGGTTGGCGGACCGAGACCACACCGCCGCCCGAGCCGCATGGTCGGCCGCGTTGGCCGATCTACCAGGTCCGACCTTGGTGACCGCCGGTCGGGCTCCGGCTGTGGCCGACGGCAGCGCGAGCCGGTCGGCGGACGAACGAGGGGCGAAACCTGTTCGGACCATGGATATCCCGTTGGGGCAACCGAATGCAGCCGCACTCCAGCGGATTACCGCTGAGCGCGGTGTCACCCTCAATACGATTGTGCAGGTCGCGTGGGCTTTGCTGTTGGCGGAGCTGACGGGGGAGCACGACATCGTATTCGGCTCCATCGTATCGGGCCGTCCACCCGAATTGCCCGGTGCCGAACGCATTGTCGGCATGCTGGTGAACACCGTTCCGGTGCGGATCACCCTCGAACCGGCCGAGTCGGTGGCGGACCTGCTCGGGCGCGTACATCGTGAGCAGGCGCGCTTGCTCGAGCATCACACTTCAGGACTGACCGATATTCAGGCGGCGGCCGGTATCGGGCCACTCTTCGACACCACGCTCGTGTTCGAGTCGTATCCGATGGATGTCGCGGCGCTCATGGCGGCGGCTGAGCGGGCGGCATTGCGAGTCAGCGGATTCCGTGCCTACGACGGGACGCACTATCCACTCGCGCTGGCCGCACACGGCCGAAGCGATCTGCGTCTGGTCATGAGCTACTCGGCCCAGTACTTCGACGCCACCGAGGCGGCAGCGCTGGCGGACCGGCTGGCCCGCATTCTCGCGCGGCTCGGCGAGGATCCGAACCAGCCGGTCATGGCAGTAAACGGAGCCGACCCCGGGGAGGTGCTGCGCGCACGTCCACAGTCACTACGGTTGCTGCCCGAGATCCTGGCAGGCGGCAGCCAACCCGATCGGACCGCAATCCGTGGTGGTCCAATGGAATTGGCCTATCGAGAACTCGACGAGCAGTCGAATCGGCTCGCCGCAGTGTTGATCGAGGCGGGTGCGGAACCGGAAACGGCTGTGCTGCTCGCGGTGCCGCGGTCGCCGGAGTGGATGGTCGCGGTGTGGGCGATCGCGAAGTCCGGGGCCGCCTTTGTGCCGGTCGATCCGGCCCAGCCTGCGCAGCGGATCGTCGATATCGCCGCCGACTGCCGGGCGTTGTTCGGGGTGACTGTCGCGACGGTGCGGGATCAACTGCCCGACGAGGTGCCGTGGCAGGTGCTGGACGCTCCGAAGGTGACGATGGCGCCGCTGCCAGCCGTGGATCGACGCAGGCCACTACTCGCGGCGCACCCGGCCTACATCGTGTACACCTCCGGCTCGACCGGAACACCGAAGGGCGTAGTCGTCACCCATGCCGGTCTGAGCGGTCTCGTGCGCGGTACCGCGGCCGCCATCGGCGCCGGGCCGGGTGATCGCGTATTGCACTGTCTGAATCCGAGTTTCGATGCGGCCATTCTGGTGTGGTTGTCCGCCTTCGAAACCGGTGCGACCCTGCTCATCGCGCCGCCGGAGGCGAATGCCGGTGCCGAGCTGTGCGCGGCTATCACCGAATCCGATCCGACCCACTTGACCTCGACTCCCGCCGTACTGGCCACGGTGCCCGCGAGCGCATTGGCGGGCGTGCGAGTGCTGGTCTCCGGCAGCGAGGCGTGCCCGCCGGAGCTGATCGCCCGCCTCGCTGAGGGCCGGGCGCTGCTGAATTCCTATGGCCCCGCCGAAGCCTCGGTGGCAGCGACATTCTCCGGCCCACTGCGTCCGGGGGAACCCGCCGATCTCGGAGCACCGTTGCCGGGAACCGGTCTGGCCGTATTGGATTCGTGGTTGCGTCCGGTGCCGGTCGGTGCGACCGGCGAGCTGTATGTCATGGGATCTGGACTTGCCCGTGGCTATGTCGGGCAGCCGGGACTGACAGCGGCGCGGTTCGTGGCGAACCCGTTCGGAACGCCGGGGGAGCGGATGTACCGCACCGGCGATCTGGTTCGCCGGGTGTCCCGGCGGGGACTGGAGTACATGAGGCGCAATGACTTCCAGGTGAAGTTGCACGGCATCAGAGTGGAACCGGGTGAAGTCGACGCAGTGCTGCGCAAGTGCCACGGCGTCGAGATGACGATCACCGTACCGCGCGAGGGGCCGGCCGGAGCTCATGTGCTTGCCAGCTATGTGGTGCCGACCGAGGGGGCGATCCTGAAAGCGAACGAGTTGCGAAACTACCTGTCCCAGCGCCTGCCGAGACATCTTGTGCCCGCGGCGATCACCGTACTGACCGAGCTGCCGCTGACCGGAAACGGCAAGGTCGATCGGCGCGCACTGCCCGAACCCGAACTAGTGGTGGCCGAATACGTCGAACCGGTCGGACGGGAGCGCCTGGTCGCCGATGTCTTCGGTACGGTGCTCGACCGTGAAAAGGTCGGTGCGGCCGACGACTTCTTCGCACTCGGCGGTGATTCGCTCTCGGCGATTCGAGTCGCCGCACGGCTCGGTTCGGCCCTCGCGATTTCGGTGCCCGTCCGCCTGATCTTCGAAGCGCCGACTGTCCGCGCGCTCGCCGCGCGACTGAACACCACGGCCGCGATGGATCGCACCGGTCCTCGGCGGGGACCACGGCCGGCACGAATTCCGCTTTCACCCGCGCAGCAGCGGATGTGGTTCATCAACCAATACGATCCCGATTCCGGCGCTTACAACGTGCCGATCGTGCTGCGGCTCATCGGAAGGCTGGATACGGCAGCTCTGGAGGCGGCCGTGCGCGATGTGCTCGAGCGGCACGAATCGCTGCGCACGGTTTATCCGGCCCGTGACGGTGTCGGATACCAGATGGTTTTGCCAACGGATGCTGTTGTCCCGGAAATCGATCCGATCACTATTACCGATGCGAAACTGCCAGGCGCGATCATGGACTGTGTCGGTGCGGGATTCGACGTGACCACCGCGGTGCCACTGCGGCTGAGCGTGTTCCGGCTCGCCGAAAACACACACGTACTGGTGCTGGTGATCCACCACATCAGCACCGACGGCTTCTCGATGGGCCCACTTGCCCGCGATGTGATGACTGCCTACACGGCCCGGCTGGCAGGCGCCGCACCCGACTGGGTCCCGCTTCCGGTGCAGTACGCCGACTACACCCTGTGGCAGCACGAGCGCCTGGGCTCCGAGCTCGATTCGGAATCGTCACTGACACAGCAGATTCAGTACTGGAAAGACACACTCGCCGGATTGCCCGATCAACTCGCACTGCCCGTCGACCGCCCCCGCCCGCCGACTGCATCACTGCGGGCGAACACGGTCTACCGCGAATTCGATGCCGCACTCACCGCGCGCCTCGACGAACTCGCCACCGCGAACCGATGCACACGATTCCAGGTGCTGCACAGTGCACTCGCGGTGCTGTTCGCCCGACTGAGCGGCACCACCGATATCGCCATCGGCACCCCCGTGGCGGGCCGTGGTGTCGCCGAGCTCGACGATGTGGTCGGGATGTTCGTCAATACCCTGGTGCTGCGCACCGAAATTCGTGCCGCGGAACCGTTCTGCGAGCTACTCGGACGGGTTCGACGCACCGACCTCGACGCACTCGCCCACGCCGACGTGCCCTTCGAGCGGCTCGTCGATCTGCTCGAACCCACCCGCTCGGCCTCCCGGCACCCCTTGATCCAGACAATGCTGGTGATGCAGAGTCCCGCCCCGGTCGAACTCGCGCTGCCGGACCTGCGCGCCGAAGCGCTGGATCTCGACCAGCCGAGTATCCGTTTCGATCTGAGCGTCACGGTGGCGGAGACCGACTCGTCCGGCCTATCGGTCCGGATCGCATACGCCACCGACCTGTTCGACCGCGCAACCGTCGCGCACATGGCCGAGCGCTGGCTGCGTTTGCTGCGCGCGGTAGCGGCGAATCCCGAAGTACCCGTTGGCGATATCGAATTGCTCGCGCCTGCCGATCGCCGCGATCTGCTGTCCCGGCGGACGCGGATCGAGCGGGCGCCGCGCGTGCTGGCAGAGCTGCTCACCGCAGCGGTCGCCGCGAACCCGGGCGGCATAGCGGTGGTGGACGGCGCGGCGACGCTGACCTATGCCGAACTCGACGATCGCTCGAATCGACTGGCTCGCTTATTGATCCGCGCGGGTGCGCGTCCCGAGGCGCTGGTCGCGGTGGCCCTGCGCCGCTCGCTCGAGTCGGTGCTCGCCGTGTGGGCGGTGGCGAAGACCGGAGCGGCCTTCGTCCCGATCGATCCCGGCAACCCGGTCGAGCGGATCCAACAGATCATCGCGGACTCGGTTGCCGAGCTCGGCATCACCCGGAGTTCGATCGAGCCGAGTCTGCCGGATTCGATGCGGTGGTTCGCCCTCGATGACCCGGAGGTCATCGAATCACTCGATACCACAGCCGGTGCACCGATCGAGCTGCCGAACGTGCGGCCCGAAAACCCCGCCTACGTCCTGTTCACCTCCGGATCGACCGGCAGACCCAAGGGCGTCGTCGTCACCCACACCGGACTCGCCAACCTCGCGGCAGCACAACAGAAACGCGACGCGACCACCAGCACCTCCCGCGTCCTGCACGTGACCTCACCGAGTTTCGACGCCGCGGTACTCGAACTCCTGATCGCAGTGGGTCCGGCGGCGACACTGGTCATCGCGGGCCCGACCGCATTCGGCGGCCCGGAACTCGCGGAACTGCTGATACGAGAACAGGTTTCGCATATCGCCCTCACACCTTCGGCCCTCGCCTCGGTCGATCCGGCCGGATGCGACGCAGTGCGCGTCATCATCACCGGGGGTGAACCCTGTCCGCCCGAATTGGTCGCCCGCTGGTCCGCGCCGGATCGCCTGCATTTCAACGACTACGGCCCGACCGAAACCACGATCTGGGCAACGGAGAGCAACCCGCTGCGAGTGGGCGACGAGGTCACCATCGGCGGCCCCATCGCGGGCATGTCCGCAGTCGTGCTCGACGATCGGCTGCATCCGGTTCCCGAAGGCGTCGCCGGTGAGCTGTATCTGGCGGGCATCGCACTGGCCCGCGGGTATCACGGCCGCGGCGGCCAGACTGCCTCGCGCTTCGTCGCCGACCTGTACGGCCGACCGGGTGAACGCATGTACCGAACCGGTGACCTGGTGCGCTGGCGCGGCCGCGACCTCGAATACCTGGGCCGCTCGGACCTGCAGATCAAGCTGCGCGGCCTGCGCATCGAACTCGGGGAAATCGAATCGGCGCTGCTCGCCGACCCGGCCGTGGATCAGGCGGCGGTGAGCGTGCACACCGATGCCGTCGTCGGTGAAGTGCTCGTCGCCTACGTGGTACCCGGTGCCGAATTCGCACCTGATCTGCTCGAGAGCGCTCTGGCACAGCGACTTCCGTCTTATATGGTCCCCTCGGTCATTATCGCGCTCACCGAACTGCCACGAACCGCCAACGGCAAGCTGGACCGCAAGGCACTCCCCGCGCCCGATCTGCGCGGCGGCCGATATCGCGCCCCGGAGACGCCCACCGAACGAGTGATCGCCGAAACCTTCGGCGAACTGCTCGGTGTCACCCGCGTCGGACTCGACGACAACTTCTTCGCCCTCGGCGGCAATTCGCTGATCGCCACCCGCATCGTCGCTCGGCTCGGTGCGGCACTCGATACCCGAATCCCGGTGCGCAGTGTTTTCGATGCGCCCACCGTGGCCGACCTCGCCGAGGCGATCCGGACCGCGGCCGCCCCACCCGGGCCCCGCCCAGGACCGCGGGAGCGACCGAGCCACATCCCGCTCTCGGCGGCCCAACAGCGCATGTGGTTCCTCAACCGCTACGACCCGGCCTCACCCGCGCACAATGTGCCCATCGCGGTCGAGGTTCGCGGCGACCTCGATCCGGAGTTGCTGCGCGCTGCCGTTGCGGATCTGGTCGCTCGGCACGAATCACTGCGCACCGTCTATCCGGTGGATGCCGCGGGCGATCCGTACCAGAAAGTGCTACCGGCAGCGGAAGCCGTTGTCCCAGTGGTTGTCTCGGAAATCGGAGCGGCGACAGCGGCCGAGTTCGCCGTCCGCGCCGGTGGGCACGGCTTCGATCTGACCCGAGAACTTCCGCTGCGCGTGTGGCTGCTGCGGCTCGAGCCCGAGCGCTGGGTGCTCATCGTTGTCATGCACCACATCGCCGCGGACGGCTGGTCATCGGCGCCGCTGACACGTGACGTGCTGCTGGCGTACGCGGCCCGCCGGGCCGGTACCGCACCGCCGTTCGCGCCCTTGCCGTTGCAGTACGCCGATTACGCGCTGTGGCAGCGCGAATTGCTCGGCGCCGATGACGATCCCGACAGCGCGGCACACAGTCAGCTGGAGTACTGGCGCGGTGCACTGGACGGACTGCCGGAGGCATCGGCGCTGCCCACCGATCATCCACGGCCGACGGTGGCTACGCATCGCGCGGGCCTGGTCGAATTCGAAATCGGAATCACTGTGCAGCAAAGGATTCGGGAGATCGCGCGCTGGCACGGCGTGAGTGTCTTCATGGTGGCGCACGCCGCGCTCGCGGTCCTGCTCGCCAGGCTCTCCGGTACGACGGATGTGGCGATCGGTTCGGTCACCGCGGGCCGTGGCGACGGCGAACTCGACGATCTCGTCGGGATGTTCGTCAATACCCTGGTCCTACGCACCCGGATCGAGCACGACGCGACCTTCGAAAACATCCTCGCCACCACCAAAGACGCCGATCTGGACGCCTTCGGCAATGCCGATCTGCCGTTCGAGCGGCTGGTCGAGGCACTCGCACCGGCCAGATCGACCGCGCATTCGCCACTGTTCCAAGTGATTCTGGTGTTCCAGAACTTCGATCGCGAACCGATTCAGCTACCCGGCCTGGTGATCACACCGTTGTCGCGCGCGGCGGTCGGCGCAAAATACGATCTGGAATGGATGCTGGCCGAGGAATTCGACGCCGACCGCGCGCCCGCCGGTATCACCGGAACCCTGACCTTCGCCCGCGATCTCTTCGAACAGACGACCGCGGAAACCTTGGCACAGCGATTCGTTCAGGTGCTCGAAGAGGTCACCGCGGACCCGGCCATCGTCATCGGCGACCTCGATGTCACCGCCCCGCCGGGCACGGTCGTGCACCAGCCACCGCCAACGACCCTGCGGCGCAGGGATTTGCCATACCGTCCGCCGGTCACCAGCACCGAACGTCTCGTCGTCGATGCCTTCGAAGCGGTGCTCGGCGCGGATCGAATCGGCTTGGACGACAACTTCTTCGAACTCGGCGGCACCTCCATGGTCGCCATTCGACTGGTCGCCGAAATCCGCGAACGCGGCGGCTTCGATATGCCGGTCCAGTGGATGTTCGGCGAACCGACCCCCGCTGTCCTGGCACAACGCATCATCGAGGGTGACCGACCAGGCGTCGATCCGGCCTTGCGCACTGTCCTGGCCCTGCGCCCGAGCGGCACTGGTCCCGGACTGTTCTGCATCCATCCCGCAATCGGATTGGCCTGGTGCTACGCCGGTTTGGTGCAATACCTCGACGGTGATCACCCGATCTACGGCCTGCAGTCACCGGCTGTGGCCGACGGCGACCAACCGGAGAGCACCCTCACCGAACGCGCCGCCCGCTACGCCGACCATATTCTGCTGACCCAGCCCGCGGGGCCCTACCGACTGCTGGGCTACTCCGCGGGCGGCCCGCTCGCCCATGCGGTCGCCGTCGAACTCCAACGCCGCGGCGCCCAAGTGCCGACCCTGGTCCTCATCGACGGCCGCGCCGATGTCGAACCCGAAAGCGCCGTCGAGATGCCGCCTCCGGAGGCGTTGCTCGCCGAATTCGGCGGCATCGATCCCGCGCTGCTCGACAACTTCGACGGGGATGCGGCGCTCGCCGACCGCGCCGCCGAACTCCTGCGCGCCGCGGGCGGCACCTTCGCGGCCCTGACCCCCACCGATCTCGAGCACCTCTACCTCGACTACCAGCAGTTGATCCGCGAAAGCGCCGACTACCACCCGGCCGTCTTCGAGGGCGACGCGCTCTTCTTCAGCAGCACCAACGGCCGACCCGGGTACATCCCCAACGCCGAAACCTGGCGGCCCTATGTCACCGGAACCATTGCCGACCACCAAGTCGGCTACGAACACAACAAACTCACCAGCCCGCAAGCTCTGGCGGTGATCGGTCCGATCCTCGCGGACTACCTGAGTTAGGCGACCAGATCGGCGTATTCGCGGTGGTCGGCGATGTACTGCTCGACGTACCAGCAGGTCGGGATGATGGCGAAGCCCTGTGCGCGCGAATCCTGCAGCGCGTATTCGACCACCTGGGCGGCCACGCCACGGCCGCGGAACTCCGGGAAGGTCATGGTGTGGTGGAAGTCGCGGACTTTGGGGGGATGGTTGTCGGCGGAGCCGACGGGGCGGGTGGGGTCAGTGTTATCGCGTTCGGCGTAGTCGGCGTACCCGGCGAGGGTGTCGTCGAGATAGATCTCGAATCGGGTATCGGCGACATTGTGCTCGAGCCTGGTGGTCATGATCGGGTCAAACTCCTCAGCGGCCGGGAATGTTCCGTCTACAGAATCGCGCCTGGGTTGAGAATGCCATGCGGGTCGAGCGCATCCTTGATCCGGCGAGTGAGCGTCATCACATCGGGTCCGAGTTGCTCGGGCAGCCAGGCCTTCTTCAACCGGCCGACGCCGTGTTCGCCGGTAATGGTGCCGCCGAGCTCGATGGCCAGATCCATGATCTCGCCGAAGGCGCGGTGCGCGCGTTCGGTCATCTCCGCATCGGTCGGATCGTGCACGATCAGCGGGTGGGTATTGCCGTCCCCGGCGTGCGCGATCACCGAAACCAGCACGTCATTGCGTGCGCCGATGGCGGCGATACCGTTGACCAGCTCGGCGAGCCGCGGCAGCGGAACACCGACATCCTCGAGCAGCAGCGGCCCGATCTTCTCCACCGCCGGAATGGCGAAACGTCGTGCGGCAGTGAAGGCTTCGCCTTCCTCCGGATCCTCGGTATGGAAAACCTCGGTGGCACCGGCCTTTTCGCAGATTCCGACCATGATTTCGGCTTCGTGCCTGGCGAATTCGCCCGGTGCGTCGGAGCGGGCGACCAGCAGTGCGGCGGCCTCGCGATCCAGACCCATCCGCATCTCGTCCTCGACCGCATTGATCGCTACGGCATCCATGAACTCGAGCATGGCGGGCCGCAGCGTGCCGGTGATGCCGAGGATGGCGTCGGTGGCGGCGGTCAGCGTCGCGAAGGTCGCGACCACGGTGGCCTGCGGCGGTTGGGCGGGCAGCAGTCGCAGGGTGAGTTCGGTGATCACCCCGAGCGTGCCCTCGCTGCCGACGAACATCTTGGTCAGTGACAGGCCCGCCGAATCCTTGAGTCGTGGCCCGCCGAGCCGCACCACTGTGCCCTCGGCGAGCACCACCTCCATGCCGAGCACGTAATCGGTGGTCACGCCGTATTTCACACAGCACAGGCCGCCCGCGTTGGTGGCCGCATTGCCGCCGATCGAGCAAATTTCGAAGGAGGAGGGGTCCGGCGGATACCACAGGCCGCGCTCGGCGACCGCGCGTTTGACCTCGGCATTGAGCAGGCCGGGCTGGACCACCGCGGTGCGGGTGACCGGGTCGACGGTGATCGCGCGCATGCGTTCGGTGCTGAGCACGATGCCGCCGTCGACGGCCGTCGCACCGCCGGACAATCCGGATCCGGCCCCGCGCGGCACCACCGCGACCCGGTGTTCGTGCGCCCACCGCAACGTCGCCGCGACATCGTCGGTACTGGTCGCGCGGACCACGGCCAGCGGTGTGCCGGCGCTCGGATCGCGCGCCCAGTCCTGCCGATAGCCTGCGAGCAGGTCGGGATCGGTGAGTACCGCGCCGTCGGGCAGGCGGGAGATCAGGTCATCCAGGTCCACACGACTCACGCTATACGGCGGGTACAGGCCAGGGTGAGTGCCCGACTGTAACAGCCGCGCGTCCGGTTCTCCCTGGAGGTTTGCTACAACGCGGAGCCCGGCGGGATTGTGGGCCGGTCCAGTGGTGCCGGGTCCGTAGGCCGGTAAGAATTCCGGACAAGGCGCCCATTCGGGGCGCTGTCCGATTCCATAAGGTGCGCAGGCGCGCCGAGGAGGTCTCATGCAGGTCGAGTCGCCGGATTACCGTGATTTGGTCGCTGCGGTGTTCTCCTACGAAGTTCTCGACGGGGGTATCGACCCGGATTCATTGCGCCGCATACACGCGGGCGATATCGCCGAATGGATCACGGCACTGGATCGCTCGGGCATGTTCGGCAAGACCGTGATCGCCACCCTGTCCGATCAGTGGCAGCGCAAACCCCGCCTCCTGCTCGAGGCCCTCCTGGAAGACGTCGACGACGTCACCCGCCGCCGCTGCCTCGTCGCCTGGTCTGCTCTGGACCACCGTTCACCTCTCACCCAGATCGGCTGATCGGGATCGGGTGCCACCCGATCTTGTTTCCTGGACGATCACCTGATGGACACCTGCCGCTGGCATGCTGGCGGCGTGACGAGCACCGAGTCCCTGGTGGCGGGCTTCTCTCGCTGGTGCGAGGCCGTCGTCGCGCGGCTGCCGTCCGGGCTGAATCGCGTTGTCGCCCCGACGTTTCTCGGCTTCGCACTGATCAACGGCTGCACCTTCGGTGTCGATCTGGCGCTGCTCACGGTGCTGCACGGCTGGCTGGGACTGCCCGTATGGGTATCGGTCACGATGGCCTATATCTGTGCGTTCGGGCTCAGCTTCGTGCTCAATCGCACGTTCAACTTCCACTCGCACGCACCGGTCGGCAGGCAAGCGGTGGTGTATGTGGTGGTTGTCGTGATCAACTACGTCGCCTTCATCCTCGGTGTCGGCAGCGGACTGGCCGCGCTGGGCTTGGAATATCACCTGTCGCGGCTGCTGGCCGGGGCCTGTGAGGCGGCCTACATGTACTGCGCGATGCGCTGGGTGGTGTTCCGCGGGCTATCGCAGGATCTCGATATCGCTGCCGTCGACCACGACGACATCGTCGTCGGTGAGCGCCCAGTGCGCGATGCCCTCGGCCCGGTAGCGGGCGGCGAGTAGCGCGGACGCACCGTCCGGATCGGTCGCGGAATCCAGGTGCGGCACGATGCGATGGTCGACCAGACCCAGTCCGTCCCACCGTGGTTCGATACCGCACGCCGGTTGGACCTCGGCCGGGTCGTCTGTGGATTCCAGCCCGTGCAGATCCGGGGTCAGCAGACAGGCGCCCGCGCTGTACCCGGCATACACCAGCGCGTCGGCGGCGAGCAGCTTCGGCAGTACGAAATCTGCCCCGCTGCGGGCGAATTGGGCGCGCAAGACGAAGGTATTGCCGCCGCGCACCCATACCAGTGGATATTTCGCCAGCGTGGCTTCCAGTTCGGTTGCGCGACCGACGAATTCGCGTAGATCCAGCACCTCGGGGGAGTAGCCGAGTCTGCGCAGCGGGATCACGTCACTGGCGACCGCGCCCGCCCAGGCTGCCGGCCAGGCGTCACATGCGTTGGGAATCACCGCGACTCGGCACGGCTCGCCGACGAGTGCGGCGAGCCGGTCGTAGTGTGCGCCGAATCGGTAGCTGGACAGGAAAAGTCGCAACGCGGCTCAGATGGTGAAGGCCAGGCTGCGCACAAGTCGGTTGCCGAGTTCCGCATCGCCGGAAATGCGGAATTCGCCTTCGTGCGCATCCGCGGTGGTGCGTCCGCCACGCAGCCGGGCGAACAGGCCGGACCCCATCCGAACCACCACGGTGGCGGGCGCGTCCAGTTCATCGACGATATTGGCGCGGCCGTCCACCGCGACGTGCAGCGTCTGTGGCAACGGGCCGGTCAGTTCGAAGGTGATGCGCGATCCGTCCGGCGCCTGCGCACCCTTGGCCACCGCCCGCCCGATGGTGGCGGTGAGTTCGCCGAAGGCCCGCTCGGCTCGCGGTCCGCCCTCGTCGACGGATATGCCGAGCGCGTCGGCGATATCGTGTTCGTGCATCCAGCAGTCGAACAGCCGCACCCGCATGAACCGGCCATAGCTGACCTTGCCGATCGGCGACACGGTCTCGGCCTGCCATTCCGCATCACCGAAGGATGCGAGCGCCGCGCGCCTGCGGTCGGTGACCTCGCGGTACAGCTCGAGCAGTCGCTTACCCGACAGCGGCCGCAGCCGGTCGACCCAGATCTCGTTGAGCACGCCGGTCTCGTTGCGCACATGCGGGAGCGTGGTCACATCGGTTTTGGGCCGGATCGGATCGTGCGCGGGCGGGCGTTCACCGAGCAACCAGGATTCCGTCCCGACGACGTGTGCCACCACATCGAACAGCGACCAGCCCGGCAGCGGAGACGGTGTGCGCCAACGATCTTCATCGAGATCGGCGACCAGCGTCGCGATTGTCTCCCATTGCTCGGACAGCAGGCCGGTCAGCTCGTTCCGGTCCTGGGTAGGGTCGGTCATTCTCGCTCCTCGGCGCTGGTCTCGTCTTCGTTTGCCAATGCCGATATTCCGGCGCGGATGGCGGCCGCGGTGGACTCGGGGTCGTGTGGACGCCGCAGCAGCAGTCCGGCGGCGAAGCTCAGTTTGTCGCCGTGCCGGCGCGGGATCACGTGCAGGTGGACGTGCGGGACGGTCTGGAAGGCGGCGGCGCCGTCATTGAGGACGAGATTCGCGCCGTCCGCGGCCAGGTCGCTACGCCTGATCGCCAGCGCGAGCCGGTGTCCGGCGCGGAAGATGTGCGCTCCCGATTCGGCGTCCAGATCCTCCAGTTCGGATGCGTGTCGCTTCGGGATGATCAGGGTGTGGCCGCGGGTGATCGGGCGAATGTCCAGGAACGCGCACAGCGTGTCGTCCTCGTAGACCTTGGTCGCCGGGGCCTGCCCCGCCGCGATGCGGCAGAAGACGCAGTCGTTCACACCGCCGACCATACGGCTTACCGCTCACCGGGAACATACTCGGCCATGACGCACGTCACTATGGGAAGGTATTGCGCCGCACCGACCAGGATTCGAACCTTGATGTTGGTCGCGAATCCGACATAACGGTGGAATCCGGCCGCAACTTGTGACCGCCATCTCAGCTACGCTCGCCGCTAGCGATTGCTTGCAGGTCGCTCGAAAAGATCAGCGAGCCGGGTACAGTTGCGAGGATTTGGACGAACTTACTCCAAAGTAACATCGTCCGGCCGTCGACCGGTTGCTTGAAGCTCAGCCAGAGAAGGAAGTCTGACAAGTGGAGACAACGCAGAGCGTAGGCGACCAGTCGCCGCGCGGAGCGCGTGTCGGAGTCGTTCGCGAGTCAAACGCGGGCGAGCGGCGTGTCGCATTGGTGCCCAAGATCATCCCGAGCCTGCTGAAGCAGGGCGTGGAGGTGGTGGTCGAGGCGGGTGCCGGTATCGGTGCGCTCATTCCGGACGCGGCCTATGTGGATGCGGGCGCGACCATCGGTGATCCGTGGTCGGCCGATGTGGTCGTGAAGGTCGCTGCGCCCAGTGACGCCGAGGTGGCGAAGCTGCACAGCGGGCAGACCCTGATCGGCTTCCTCGCCCCGCGCAATGCCGACAACCAGATTCCCGCGCTGAAATCGGCCGGGGTGCAGGCCTTCGCCGTGGAGGCGATTCCGCGTATCTCGCGGGCGCAGGTGATGGATGCGCTGTCCTCGCAGGCCAATGTCTCCGGATACAAGGCTGTGCTGCTGGCGGCGTCGGAATCCACCCGCTTCTTCCCCATGCTGACCACCGCCGCGGGCACGGTGAAGCCCGCGACCGTGCTGGTGCTCGGTGTAGGTGTCGCCGGTCTGCAGGCTTTGGCGACGGCGAAGCGTCTGGGTGGGCGGACCACCGGCTACGACGTGCGCCCCGAAGTCGCCGACCAGGTGCGGTCGGTCGGTGCGCAGTGGCTGGATCTGGGGATCGATGCCGCCGGTGAGGGTGGTTATGCCCGTGAGCTCACCGACGAGGAGAAGGCCAAGCAGCAGCAGGCCCTGGAAGATGCGATCAAGGGTTTCGACGTGGTGATCACCACCGCGCTCGTGCCCGGACGTCCCGCGCCCCGCTTGGTCACCGCGGCAGCGGTGGAGGGCATGAAGCCCGGCAGTGTGATCGTGGATCTGGCCGGTGAGACCGGCGGCAACTGCGAGCTGACCGAGCCCGGTGAGGTCGTGGTCAAGCATGAGGTGACGATCGCCTCGCCGTTGAACCTGCCCGCGACCATGCCCGAGCATGCCTCGGAGTTGTACTCGAAAAATATTGCGGCGCTGTTGGAGTTGATGCTGGTCGACGGAAAGCTCGCGCCGGATTTCAACGATCAGGTGCTCGCCGATTCCTGCGTCACCCGTGATTCGACCGAATCGGCCGACGCGACCGAGGCCGTGGAGTCGGCTGAGTCTGCCGAGCCCGCCGAGGTGGCGGAGTCCGGTGAGGCGACGGAGACGACCGAGGCGAAGGTGAAGAACTGATGTATACCGAACTGCTAGCGAATATCGCGATCCTGGTGTTGTCCGGGTTCGTCGGGTTCGCCGTCATCTCCAAGGTCCCCAACACCCTGCACACCCCACTCATGTCGGGTACCAACGCCATTCACGGCATCGTCGTGTTGGGTGCGCTGGTCACTCTCGGGAATGTCAAGGATCCTTCGATCCTGACCCAGATCATTCTGTTCGTCGCGGTCGTGTTCGGAACCCTGAACGTCATCGGTGGTTTCGTGGTGACCGACCGGATGCTGGGCATGTTCAAGGGCAAGAAGGCCGCACCGGTGAAGGCTGCCTCCGCGGAGCGGTCAGAGGGAGCTGCGTGATGCATACCTTCGACAATGTGACCTATCTGGTCAACGGGCTCTACATCATCGCCTTCGGCATGTTCATCTACGGTCTGATGGGATTGACCGGGCCGAAGACCGCTGTGCGCGGCAACCTGATCGCTGCGGCGGGCATGGTGATCGCGGTGGTGGCGACACTGATCTCGATCCGCCACACCTCCAACTGGATCCTGATCGTCGCCGGACTCGTGGTCGGTGTCCTACTGGGTGTGCCGCCTGCGAAGTTCACGAAGATGACCGCGATGCCGCAGTTGGTGGCCGCGTTCAACGGTGTCGGTGGTGGCACCGTCGCGTTGATCGCATGGTCGGAGTTCATCAACAGCAACGGTTTTTCGCATTTCGATGAAGAACCCACCGTGCACATCGTGATCGGTTCGCTGTTCGCGGCGATCATCGGTTCGGTGTCGTTCTGGGGATCTTTGATCGCGTTCGGCAAGCTGCAGGAAATCCTGCCCGGACGTCCGATCGGTGTCGGCAAGCTTCAGCAGCCGCTGAACCTGCTGCTGCTACTCGGTGCGATCGCCGCCGCGGTGGTGATCGGTATCGGCGCCACCAAAGATGGTGTGCCCCAGTACTGGATGATCGCGGTGCTCGTGCTCGCCGGTGTGCTCGGGTTGATGGTCGTGTTGCCCATCGGTGGCGCGGACATGCCGGTGGTTATTTCGCTGTTGAACGCGTTGACCGGTTTGTCGGCGGCCGCGGCGGGTTTGGCGTTGAACAACACCGCCATGATCGTGGCGGGCATGATCGTCGGCGCGTCCGGCACCATCCTGACCAATTTGATGGCCAAGGCCATGAACCGCTCCATCCCCGCGATCGTCGCGGGTGGCTTCGGTGGTGGCGGCACCGCCCCGGGTGCTTCCGGTGGGGAGCAGAAGCAGGCCAAGGCCACCTCCGCGGCGGATGCCGCGATCCAGATGGCCTACGCCAACCAGGTCATCGTGGTCCCCGGCTACGGTATGGCCGTGGCGCAGGCCCAGCACGCGGTCAAGGAGATGGCGTCGTTGTTGGAGGCCAAGGGTGTGGAGGTCAAATACGCCATCCACCCGGTCGCGGGTCGTATGCCCGGCCACATGAACGTGCTGCTGGCCGAGGCGGAGGTGTCTTATGACGCGCTCAAGGAAATGGACGACATCAACGGCGAATTCACCCGCACCGACGTGGCTTTGGTGATCGGCGCCAACGACGTCACCAACCCTGCCGCCCGCGAGGACTCCTCCTCCCCGATCTACGGCATGCCTGTTTTGAATGTCGACCAGGCCAAGAGCGTTATCGTGCTCAAGCGTTCCATGAATTCTGGTTTCGCCGGTATCGACAACCCACTGTTCTATGCCGATCACACCTCGATGCTCTTCGGTGATGCGAAGAAGTCGGTCGGTGCGGTCACCGAGGAACTCAAGGCACTGTAACTACCTGTGCGCGAAAGGCCCTCGGCACCTGCGGAGGGCCTTTCGTGTCTCTACGTACCCGGTTCCGATGTGGGCTCTCGCGTTCGGTGCGTTCGCGTTCACGTTGTGTCTCGGATTCGTTACCCACCAGCTTTATTCGAATACGATGGTGATCGAGTAGCCAGTGTGCGAGCCAGCCGTCCACTTCTGTGCGCTCGCTCATACCGGCCCCTCGAAAGTTATTGATTGCCTTCGCTACCGGGAGTGTTCGCACCCGGGCGGGTGATGCCAACTCCGAAAGCCTGCGCAACACTTCGCGAATCGTCTGTGTCGTCGGCCTTTTGTGTGCCCACGACTGGCTGTCAGTGGCGGGAACGCGAGCCCCCGCGCGGCGGCGCGCTCGCGTGGGCTCGAAGTCTGCGGTGCGAGTCGCCCCGCGTCTCGATCGAGGCAATCGAACGCATCCTCGCCGAGCGCGGCGCAATGCCGAGTATCGCCGACTCACCGCTCGGCGCACCGGATAACGTCAACTCACCGACCCACGCGAGAAGGAGAACCCGTGCCCATCGAGCACGAAGCCAAAGTACTCGATATTGATCCTGATACCGTCGAGCAGCGCATCCTGGACAAGGGCGGACGTAAGCTCGGCGAGCAATTCCTGCGCCGCTACGTCTACGACATCACACCCGGCATCGACGGTAAGTGGATCAGGCTGCGCGACAACGGGAATGAATCCACGCTGGCCGTAAAAGAAATCACCAGCGACGCCATCGACGGCACCCATGAAGTCGAGGTGACCGTCGACGACTTCGCCACCACCAACGCCCTGCTCGAGATGTTGGGCTTCACCGCGAAGTCCTACCAGGAAAACAAGCGGGTCAGCTTCACACTCGATGGCGCGCAACTCGAGATCGACAGCTGGCCGCAGATCCCGCCGTATCTGGAGATCGAGGCCGCTACGAAGGAGGACGTGATCCGAGCCGCCGAATTGCTCGGCTATACCGAATCCGACCTCACCGGTGAGAACACGATCAAGATCTACGCTCGCCATGGCATCGACCTCAACACCGTTCGCGAACTTCGCTTCTGAGCTGGAACGACAGGTTCCACAGCGGTCGCATCTTCGCGGCACACCGACTGGCCATCGATCGTCGGCTGATGCACGACATCAGCCGACATCCACGAATGCACGCACACACTTCCATTCGCGGAGGCAGGCTATCGTTATCGCAAGTGCCGTTCGCGGGCTTCGACCGCGTCCTTGGCCTCCCGCAGGCCGCTACCTGTGAGGTCGCGATAGAGCTTGATGGCGTGGATCTTCCGGCCCTGCCGAATGAGTTCGTCGATTTCGTCATAGGGGGTCGCCGGGTCTTGGCTGGGGAGACCGAGGTGCTTGATGATCAGGTCCAGCTTGCGTTCGAGGCGATCGATCCGACGCTCGAGCCTGTTGTTGTCGAACATCTCTCGAACTTACCGATTCCGACGCTATTCGCCCGAACTGTGCAGGGCATCGGTGACGAGGCGGAGCAGGCGATCGGGTTGCTCCGGATCGGTGCCGTGACGTGCCGCCAGGGCAATGCCCGCGACCAGTTGGATCACATCGTCGATGCCGACATCCGCGCGCACGCCGCCGCCCTGCTGTGCCCTGGTGAGCAGAGTGACACCCGCCTGATGGATGGCCTGCTGGCAGTCGAAACCCAGGTCGACCGGTCCGGCCAGGACGGCGCCGCCGAGGCCGTGATCGGTCTGGGCATGCACGAGTAGGTCGCGCAGCCACGCGGTGAGTGCGGCGGTCGGCTCGCTCGACTGTAGTTCTTCGGCACGGCCGCAGAGCTTTTCGACGCGCTCGCTCAGTACCGCGGCCTGTAGAGCTTGCCGATTGGGAAAGTGCCGGTAGAGAGTGCCGGGGCCGACGCCCGCGCGGCGGGCGATCTCATTGAGTGAGGCGTCGGGCCCCTCCTCGGCGAATGCCGCTGTCGCCGCCTCGAGTACGCGTTCGTAGTTCCGCTGAGCGTCGACCCGCATGCGCACCCCTTGTTAACCGGAGAAGTTCTCCGCTATCGTACCGCCCAGGGAACCGGAGAACTTCTCCGGTTTAGTGTTGGGAGCGCGATGATGGTGGAGCACGAACTCGGCGGCGTCGGCATCTGGACCTTCGCATTCGACGGACAACCGGTCGGGCAGGTGCGCGACGCCGCCGCCGAGATCGAGGAATTGGGTTACGGCGCACTGTGGTTCGGCGAAGCGTTCGGACGCGATACGGTCGGACAGGCGTGGCTATTGCTCGGGGCTACCGAGCGACTGGTAGTCGCCGCGGGCATAGCCAATGTGGCACTGCGGGATCCGATGGCCATGGCCACCGCCGAACGCGCACTCGGCGAGGCGTTTCCCGGTCGCTATCTGCTCGGACTCGGCGGTCAGCGGGTCGGCGGCCGACCCATCGAGGCCGATGGCTACACGATTCCCTCCGGCGGCAAGCCGCTGACGCTGATGCGCGGCTATCTCGATGCGATGGATGCCGTTCCGCAGTACGGGCCGCGGCCGGAGCCGGCGCCACGGCGGGTGCTAGCCGCGCTCGGCCCCAAGATGTTGGCATTGGCCGCCGAGCGGACCTGGGGCGCGCATCCCTATCACGCGCCGGTCGAGCACACCGCCGAGGCGCGGCGGATCATGGGGCCGCAGGCATTCCTGGGCGTCGAGCAGGTCATTGTCCTCGATGCCGATAGGGCGCGCGCTCGTGAGGTGGCCAGGGCGCATATCGCGGGATATCTCGAATCCGCGCCGCATCAGGCGGCAAATATGCGACGCTTCGGTTTCGGCGACGAGGATATCCTCGGTGGTCCCAGCTCGCGGCTGGTGGATTCGGTTGCGGCGTATGGGGATATCGAGGTGATCGGCGATCGCGTTCGGCAGCACTTGGATGCCGGGGCCGATCACGTGTGTCTACACGTGCTCACCGCCGATCCGACGGAACTGCCGCTGCCGCAATGGCGTGAGCTCGCCGCGCTTGCCCGGGAATCAGCTGCTATCCGGTAGTCCGTTGTGGGGCAACCGCACCCGCGTAGCAACAGCAGAGCAGGACTGCGATGAGCGGAACGACCATTGCGGCGGTGAGTGGGACCAGCGCGGTCAGCCAGCCGATGATGGAGGGGCCCGCGAGCAGGCCGAGGTATCCGAGGCTGAATACCCGCGACATATCGGTAGCCGCCGTGGTCGAGCCGAGATTGCCTGCGGCGGTGAAGATTTGCGGGATGCCGCCGGAGAGGCCGAGGCCGCACAGCGCCCAGCCGAGCAGCGTCAGCGGCACCCATCCCGAAGCCATGATCAGGACCAATCCGAAGGCGGCGATCAAGGTGCCGTAGCGGACGACGGCGACACGTCCGAACGCACCCGCGATGCGGTCGGCGGTGAATCGGCCCGCGGTCATGGTGCAGGAGAATGCGCCGAATGCCAGTGCGGCGGTGGCATCGTCGACATCGAGGTGGTCGCGGACCTGCAGGGCGCTCCAGTCGGCGGCGACGCCCTCGGTGAGGAGCAGAGCGAAGGCGATCGCGGCCAGCGCCCAAACTTTTCGGGAGCGGTTCGGTGCGGTTGTCGACCGGGCTGTACCGCCATCATGCGGTGCCGCTTCGGACTCACGACCGTGGTCCGTGCTTTCCGGAATGCGGTCGTGTGGCCCGCTTTCCAGGGGCGCGTCCGAATTCGTCTCTCGTGCCGCTGATCCGGTGTCGACCAGCAGGCGTGGCACCAGCGCGGCGGTAATCGCCAACCCCGCCACCGCCGCGAGCGACAAGCTCAGGCGCACATCCCATCCCGCGCCCTGAGCCGCCGCACCCAGCAGCGAGCCGAGGAATCCGCCACCGGAGAACAAGGCGTGGAACGCCGACATGATCGGTCGGTCATAGGCCCGCTCGACGTGCACCGCTTGGGTATTCATCGAAACGTCGAGCGCGCCGTTGCCGAAACCGAAGCAGGCCAAGGCAATCGCCAGGCTGACCGGTCCGGTCGCCAGTCCGGGGCCGAGCACGGATATCGAGACGATCGCCGCGGCGGCCGCGACCACGGTCCGGCTGCCGAATCGGTCGGCGAGCGGGCCCGCGATGCGCATGCCGACAATGCCCGCACCGGCCAGCATCAGAATGAACATGCCGAGTGTGGAATGCGCGATACCGGTCCGGTCGGTAATGGCCGGGATGTGCACCACCCACATGGCCAGCAGGAAACCGTTCAACGCGAACACCACGAATACCGCGGCGCGTGCTATCCGTATCTGCGGATCGATCGTCGTGGTCGCCACCGATTCGACGGTACCGCGTCGAGCGCGATCTCGCGGCCGCACGGGGAGCCGGTCCGGGACATCATCGGCCGAGGGTCCGGCTCCACGGATCTCGTCGTTGAGATCGGGCATCCGTGCGGCGGTCTTAATTCCTACAACCACCTACTCGCTCGAGATGTTCCAAATTCCGGTGGCCGCAGTCTCATCGGCGTAATCCCGGAAATCTTTCGGTGCCCGGCCGAGCGCACGCTGGACGCCGTCCGCGGTCTTGGCGTTCCTGCCGTCCAGGATCGTGCCGAACAGGTAGTCCAGCAGGCTGACGACGTCGGCGGGAACCTGGTACTCGGTCAGCGCCGCAACGAAATCCGTGCGGGAGATCGGGATGAAAGCGACTTCGCGTCCGGTCGCCGAGGCGATCTCCGCGACGGCTTCGGAGAACGTCAACGACCTGGGGCCGGTCAGTTCGTAGAGTTCGCCGCTGTGCCCGTCCTCGGTCAACGCGGCGAACGCGACATCGGCGATATCGTCGGCATGCACGAACGGTTCCGGCACATCGCCATTCGGCAGCGCCACCGCACCCGCGAGCACATACTCCAGGAATGCGCCTTCGCTGAAGTTCTGCGCGAAGAAGCTGCAGCGCACGATGGTCCAGTCGAGCCCCGAACCCTGCACGATCTGCTCACACGCCACGGCCTCCGGTTCGCCGCGTCCGGAGAGCAGCACGAGTTTGCGCACACCGTTGACCTTGGCCGCATTGATGAATGCGCGGATGGTCTCGGGCGCACCCGGCACCGCCAGATCCGGCTGGAAGGCGATGTACACCGCGTCCACGCCGAACAGTGCCGGTGTCCACGTGCTGCGGTCGGCCCAGTCGAAGGGGATCTCGGCCGCGCGCGAACCGATCCGGATCCGATGACCGGCCTGCCGGAGCCGGGTCGCGACGCGGCCGCCGGTCTTGCCCGTACCGCCGGTGACGAGGATGAGGCGCTGCTGGGAGGTGCTGTTTGTCATGTTTCCAGTACATCGGCGCGGCGCGCGAGGAAACATAGTTCAGCGACTCGTGATCATGCGCCAGCGTCTACTGTTTGTGGTGTGGATGCGCTCGCCAGTCTGCTCGAAGGTCCACGCGCCCGAGGTGCGTTCGTCATGTGTTCACTGCTCGACCCGCCGTGGTCGCTGCGCATCCAGGATCGGGCGCCGCTGACGGTGGTGTCGATGGTCCGCGGCACCGCCTGGATCATGACCGATGCTGCGGGCAGTAAGCCGCGACAAGTGAGCGCCGGCGATATCGCGATCTTCCGCGGTCCCGATCCGTATACGGTTGCCGACGATCCGGCCACCGCACCGCAGATCTTCATCGATCCAGGCAACATCACCAAGACGGCCGACGGTGAAATCCTCTGCGAGACATTGAGTCTCGGTGTGCGCCAGTGGGGCACCGATGCGGACGGCGCCACCCTGATGGTCACGGGCACCTATGAGTCGGCCGGCGCGGCGAGTCAGCGGCTGTTGCGTGCCCTTCCGCCGGTAATCATCTTGCAGCGCGGCGATTTCGACACCCGGCTGCTCGACATCCTGGTCGATGAAGCCACCAAGGACGAGCCGGCACAGGGCGTCGTCCTGGACCGGCTGCTCGATATGGTGCTGATCGCGGCCCTGCGCGCCTGGTTCGCCCGCAATGACGCGCCCGCCTGGTATCACGCCTACAGCGATCCGCTGGTCGGCAAGGCGCTGCGGCTGTTGCAGCACAATCCGGCGCACGGCTGGACGGTCGCCAGCTTGGCGGAGGCGGTGGGGGTTTCGCGGGCCGCGCTCGCTCGCCGGTTCACCGATCTGGTCGGTGAACCGCCGATGGCGTTCCTCACCGAATGGCGGCTGGCCCTGGCCGCCGACCTGCTACAGGAATCCGATGCCACCATCGAATCCATTGCCCGCCAGGTCGGCTACGGCAGCGCGTTCGCACTGAGCACGGCATTCAAACGCCACTTCGGTGTGAGTCCGCGCGACCACCGGCAGGGCAGCACCCCGGCTGAGCTATCGTCGGCCGGGTGACGCAGCAGTATCCGGTCCTCTGGCCGATGCCGACCCGGTGGGCCGATAACGACCACTACGGCCATGTGAACAACGTGACGTACTACTCGTACTTCGATACCGCGGTCAACGCCTGGCTCATGCACGCCACGGGCACGGATATCCGCGAACTGCCCGCCCTCGGCGTGGTCGCCCAGACCTCCTGCCAGTACCACGGCTCGCTCAGCTTTCCGGACCAACTCCAGGTAGGCCTGCGCATCTCCCGCCTCGGCCGCTCCAGCATCACCTACGACCTGGCCATCTTCCGCGAAGCGGGCGACGCGCTGGAACTGGCCGCCACCGGCACCTTCGTCCACGTATACGTAGACAACGAAACCCGCAAACCAGTAGAAATCCCCGAAATAATCCGCACCGCCGCAACAGCCCTGGTCGCCGACTGAACGTGCCGGGCCGCCGAAGGCATTGTGGGACACTGTCTCCATGGCCGATCAGCGCGTATTGACGGCTGCGGTGCACCAGGAAGAAGACTGGTATGTCGCTCAGTGCCTGGAGGTCGATGTAGCCAGTCAGGGCCAGACGATCGAGGAGGCCTTGACGAATCTCCGTGAAGCGGTCGCCGCCGGATCAGGTTCGTAGTGAACGATCGGCGGATCTTGCCAGGCGATCCAGTAGTGGAGCCGTGCGCGGTCCGACGAATTGCTGCATCACCAATGCCATATTGGTGCGTTCCACCCCGGGAATCTTCAATATCTGCCCGGCGATCCGGTACAGATCGTCCGCATCCCGCGCCACCACGCGCACAGTGAGATCGGTCAGGCCGGTCATGCCGCACACCTCGGTCACCTCCGGCACCCGGGCGAGTTCGGCGACCACCGAATCCAATCGGTGTTGATCGACGACGACGGCGACGAAGGCCGCCAGCGGGTAGCCCAGCGCCTGCGGTTGCACACGACGTTCGAAGCCGGCGAGCACACCGGCCGCCTCCCAGCGCGACAACCGCGCCTGCACGGTATTGCGGGACAACCCGAGCCGGGTCGCCAGCTCGACACCGGTCGCGCGTGGGTTGGCGACCAGCTCGAGCAACAGCCGCGCGTCGGTGGCGTCCAGTGTCACGTCGGCGGGTTCTCTACTGGTCATACAACGCAGTATGACATCAATCCGCCCGCCGGATTTGGGCATTCTGCTTACTCGTGTGTCGATCACTTGCGCACTTCGCCTACTCGTGGATGCTATGTGATATAGGGCACACCAGCCCTGCGCTCATGGTCAGGAGGCGATCCCGAATGACGAACAAATCCGACTATCCGGTTCAGTTGGTCCAACCCGACGGCCGCCGCGTACTCGACCGAGAACACGCGGCCCTGATCGCCGACATCGGGCCCGCCCAGTTGCGCGCGATGTACACGGACCTGGTCGTGACCCGCCGGATCGACACCGAGGCAACCGCTCTGCAACGCCAGGGCCAGCTCGGACTGTGGGCGCCGATGATCGGGCAGGAGGCCGCCCAGGTCGGCTCGGCATACGCGTTGCGCCCCGACGACTACGTCTTCTGCAGCTACCGCGAGCACGCCGTCGCCTACTGCCGCGGCGTCCATCCCATCGAACTCACCCGGATGTGGCGTGGGGTCGCGCATTCCTGCTGGGATCCCGAAGCGGTCAATATGACCAACCCGAATATCATCGTCGGCTCGCAAGGCCTGCACGCGACCGGTTACGCCTATGCCGCCCACCTCGACGGCGCGGAGATCGCGACCATCGCCTACTTCGGTGACGGCGCCTCGAGTCAGGGCGATCTCGCCGAGGCATTGGGCTTCGCCGCGAGTTGGAGCGCGCCGGTCATCTTCTTCTGTCAGAACAACCACTGGGCGATCAGTTCCCCCGTCCGGATCCAGAGCGCGACCCCGATCGCGCGGCGGGCCTACGGTTATGGCATTCCCGGCCTGCAGGTCGACGGCAATGATGTGCTCGCCGTCCTCGCGGTCACCAGGCAGGCCGCCGCCCGCGCCCGCACCGGTGGCGGGCCGTCGTTCATCGAGGCGCTCACCTACCGGATGGGTCCGCACACCACCGCAGACGATCCGACGCGCTACCGCTCCGCCGCTGAGACCGAAGAATGGGCGCGCCGCGACCCGATCGCGCGGCTGCGCCAGCTGCTGGAACGAGAGTCTCTGTGGGACAACGCATTCGAGCGCCACGTCGATGCGCGCGCCGATGAAGTCGCGCAGCAGGTCCGCACCGCGACCATCGATATGCCGGATCCGGCGCCGACACAGCTGTTCGATCACGTCTATGCCACCCCGCATCCGCTGATCACCCAGGAGCGGAGCGAGTACGCGGAGTATCTGGCCGGCGATCCCGGTGACAGTGCCGCGCGACCGGAAGGAGTCCCCACATGATCACGACCTTCGCCGCAGCGCTCAATGCCGGGCTGCGGCGGGCAATGGACGACGATCCGAAAGTCGTTCTGATGGGCGAGGATATCGGCCGCCTCGGCGGGGTCTTCCGGGTAACCGATACGCTGCAAAAGGATTTCGGAAACCGCCGTGTCATCGATACGCCGCTCGCCGAATCCGGCATTGTCGGAACGGCTTTCGGTATGGCGCTGCGCGGCTACCGGCCGGTCTGCGAGATTCAATTCGACGGCTTCGTCTATCCGGCCTTCGACCAGATCGTTTCGCACGTCGCCAAGATCCACTACCGGACACAGGGAAAGGTGACCGCGCCCATCACGATTCGCATTCCGTTCGGCGGTGGAATCGGTTCGGTGGAGCATCACTCCGAGTCGCCGGAGGCATATTTCGCGCATACCGCGGGACTGCGTGTCATGACGCCGAGCAATCCCGCCGATGCGTATTCCATGATCCGCCAGGCGATCGCACTCGATGATCCGGTGATCTTCTTCGAACCCAAGCGGCGCTACTGGGATAAGGCCGAGGTCGATTTCGATGCCGAGGCCATGCCGGTGGATCGGGCCCGCGTCTGCGTCAGTGGGACCGATGCCACCGTGCTCGCCTACGGCGGCACCGTGGCCTCGGCTGTTACCGCCGCGAAAATCGCTGCCGAGGAAGGGCATTCGCTCGAGGTGATCGATCTGCGCAGTTTGTCGCCGATCGATTTCGACACCATCGAGGCCTCGGTGGCCAAGACCGGCAGGTTGATCGTGACACACGAAGCGCCGGTCTTCGGCGGGCTCGGCGCCGAGATCGCCGCGCGGATCACCGAGCGCTGCTTCTACTACCTGGAGGCGCCGGTGCTGCGCGTCGGTGGCTTCGACATCCCCTACCCCCCGGCTAAGCTCGAAAAGCACCACCTGCCCGATCCGGACCGCATCCTCGCCGCGGTCGATCGCTCACTCGCCGCCTGACGACCGCTCACTGAGAGGTGCCCCAGTGGAAGATCGTGCCCCCGAGGCTGATCAGGGAAATATCCTGGAATTCCGGCTACCCGATCTCGGCGAGGGACTGGCCGACGCGGAGTTGGTGTCGTGGTCGGTGGGCGTCGGCGATACCGTGCAGCTGAATCAGACGATCGCCGACGTCGAGACGGCCAAGGCCGTGGTCTCGCTGCCGTCGCCGTTCTCGGGCACGGTGATCGAATTGCTCGCGCAGCCCGGTGAGACGGTTGCGGTCGGGGCGCCGCTGATCCGGGTGCGCAATGATCTGGCGGTCGCGCAGGAAGGGGCGAACGGGCGGACGTCGGTGCTGGTCGGATACGGGCCCGAAGACGAGACGGTGTCCCGGCGGCGCAGAAGGGTTGCGGAACCGACCGCGCCGCAGGAGAGTTCGGCCGCTGAGCCGGTCGAGTCGGGAACGGCCAGGATTGCGGCGACCCCCGGTGCGCGCAAACTCGCCAAGGAACTCGGCATCGACCTCTGGTACGTCGCGGGTTCGGGCCCCGAGGGTGCGGTCACGGTCGAGGACGTGCGCGGGGCGGTCCCGGTATCGCAGCCGCGCGCCGCGGCGACCCGCACCGACGGCCCCGCCACGCCGCCGACGCCATCGGTCACCGATCCGAATGCGGGCATCATCCGCCCCGCGACCCGTGAGGAACGCACGCCGATCCGCGGCATCCGTAAACGCACCGCGGCCGCCATGGTGGCGAGCGCACGCACCATCCCGCAGGCCAGCACGTTCGTCACCATCGACTTCACCGCATCGATGGAACTGCTCGACCACCTGCGCACCACCAAATCCTTCGAGGGCCTGACGCTGACACCACTGGCCCTGGTCGCCAAATCCGTCCTCGCCGCCCTCACGGAATATCCCGGCATCAACGCATGCTGGGACGAGGCGAATCAGCAGATCGTCACCAAGCACTATGTGAATCTCGGTATCGCGGTCGCCACCGAACGCGGCCTGCTGGTGCCCAATCTCAAGGAAGCCCAGGCATTGAGCCTGCGCGATCTGTGCCGCGAGATCGGCTGGCTCGCGGAGACGGCGCGTTCGGGCAGCGCCACCCCGACCGACCTGCGCGGCGGCACCTTCACCATCACCAATGTCGGCGTCTTCGGTGTCGACGCCGGTGTTCCGCTGGTCGATCCGGGTGAGGCCGCGATCCTGTGCCTCGGCTCGATTCGCAAGCGCCCGTGGGTATTCCGCGACGAACTCGCCATCCGCTGGGTCACCACCATCGGCATCAGTTTCGACCACCGGATGATCGACGGTGAGCTGGCAGCGCGCTTCCTCGCGACCGTCGCCGGATTGCTCGAGGATCCGCTCACGCTATTGGGTCGGATGTAGTCACGCCCCCGGTTCGCCGTAGTGCGCGGCGATGTCTTCGGAGCCGCTCCATCGGCTGTAGGTCGGTGACTGCGGCCACCCCTCGGGCGAGTCCTGCCACTGCTCCTGCCGCCCGTACGGCAGCACGTCGATCAGCGCGAAGCTGTGACTGAGTTGCTCGGTGCCACGGCCGTCGGTGTGCCAGGTGCGATAGACCGTGTCGCCGTCGCGCAGGAATACGTTGACCGCGAATCCGCCGCCGGGCGGTGCGCCGACGTCGGTGCCGAACGGACTGTTCGCCGTGGAATACCAGGCCATTTTGTTCCCGACCCGCCGCTTGTACGCGAGTGCCTCCTCGATCGGCCCCTGGGTGACGATGACGAACCGGGCATCGTAGTTGTCCAGGAACTCCAACCGGGTGAACTGCGAGGTGAACCCGGTACAACCACCGCACTGCCACTTCTCGCCCGGGAACCACATGTGGTTGTAGACGATCAGCTGTGACTTACCGTCGAAGATATCCGCCAGCCGGACCGATCCTTCCTCGCCCTCGAGGGTGTATTCGGGCATTTCGACCATCGGCAGGCGCCGCCGCTCGGCAGCGATCGCATCGAGTTCTCGGGTCGCTGCCTTCTCCCGGACACGCAGTTCATCGAGTTGGCGCTGCCAGGTGTCGGCCTCGACGACGGGCGGCAGAGCATTCATGAGAGTCCTCCCTGATCGTTTTGCGTTTGCAGATATAGACGCGGCCCGGTCGGCGAACTAATCGGTGGCCGGAAAAATCCCTGAACTCGCCGAGATGGACCAGTTACTACCCCTTGGCACCACTTTCGGAACATACTGGTATATCCGCTGGTCATCGCATGAGAACCGCAGTTGGGCGTCAACGGAAAGCGGAGGGCAAAGCATGACGATTCTGCTCCAGGTACTCGAGCAGAGCTTCACGCCGACCACGCCGTGGGAACGGCGCAAATTCACCTTTGTCAATGCCGACAAGATCGTCGGCATGCGACTGGACGGACAGTCCGGCGTGTGGCTGGACCTGTCCCGGCCCGGTGAATCACAGCGTCTGGCCCGAACCCTGGACCCGCGTGACGCCGTCACGTTCCTGCTCACCACCTTCGCGAAGATCGCCGAGTGCGAGGAGCGCGGTGGTTCGTGGCTGATAGGACACGACGGCGCGCACACCGAGTCCATTGTGGCCACCAGATTCCCACCCCGGTCCAGTGAAGTCGCCAATGACGATCTGCTGGCTCGCGCCTGGCTGTAGGTCCTGACCGGCTCCGAGGCGCTCCAGCCGGGTTCTACGAATGTCGGTCCATACGGGTACATCTGGCACCGTGCGTGCCGACATCCGACGATGGTTGCCTGCCTTGATCGTGGCGGCGATGTTCGCGCTGTCCGGATGCGCCCAGGTGAGCGGTAGACCGGTCGCGCCCGCATCTGGCAGCGGGGAGGGTGAACTCGGTCCGACCCGGGTTCAGCTCGACCAGCTGTTGGCATCGGTGCGAGTCGTTGCCGCACGGGGACATCCCGGCGGTTATGAGCGCGGCTGTAAGGAAGGGCAGCGGTGCGTGTTCGGACCGTCGTGGACCGATGACTACGCCGGTCCCGGCGGTCACGACGGCTGCGATACCCGCAACAACGTACTGAGCGCGCAGCTGATCGGGGTGAGCTTCCGGCCGGGCACCCACGACTGCGTGGTCACCGCGGGCACGCTCGACGATCCGTACACCGGCAAGCGGATCACCTTCAGCAAGGCCGAAGCGGGCGATATCCAGATCGACCACGTCTA
Organism: Nocardia sp. CA-120079; assembly: GCF_050955745.1. Lineage (NCBI taxonomy): Bacteria > Bacillati > Actinomycetota > Actinomycetes > Mycobacteriales > Nocardiaceae > Nocardia > Nocardia sp. CA-120079. Next base: position 8,361,524 of record NZ_CP192088.1, on the reverse strand, counting down.
TCCGCTGGCCGCGGCCTGGGATATGGGTGCGGCGTCCTGGCCGCTCGAGCGGCGGGTGCGTTTCGCCAACGATATCGACGTGAATCTGCTGGCCACCGCAGCGAATGCCAACCAGGCCAAGGGGGACGGCACACCATCGGAATGGACGCCGCGCGCGAACCATTGTTTCTACGCGGGCAAATACCTGACGGTCGCGGTCCGGTACGACCTACCGGTGACCGCTGCGGACAATGCCGTACTGAACGACATTGCCCGCTCGTGTCCGTAGCGAGCTATGCCCCGGCGGCGACCGGGCGTTTCGGGTCGTTCGACCATTGCGACCACGAGCCCGGATACAGTGCCGCTTCGATACCTGCGGCGGCGAGTGCGGCGATCTGGTGGGCGGCGGTCACACCGGATCCGCAATAGACCGCGACCGGCCCGGACCCGAATGCGGCGAAGCGGTCTTGCAAGACTTCCACGCTGCGGAATCGCCCGTCGGCGTCGAGGTTCTCCGCGGTCGGTGCGCTGATCGCGCCCGGAATGTGGCCCGCCTGCGGATCGACCGGCTCCACCTCGCCGCGGTAGCGTTCGCCAGCGCGTGCGTCGAGCAGTACGCCGGACCATTTGGCGGCCGCATCGGCATTGATGACCGGCAGCTGCCCCGGATTCACCTCGACGTCACCGAGTTCGGGATCGTCCTCCTCGCCGGAGGCGATCGCACCGCCCGAACCGGTCCACGCCGGCAGACCGCCGTCGAGAATCCGCACGTCCGCGATCCCGGCCCAGCGCAGCAACCACCAGGCCCGCGCCGCGGCCATGCCGCCCGTCGCGTCGTAGACGACCACCGGATCGCCGGTCCGCAAACCCCAGCTGCGTGCGCATTTTTCGAGCTGCGCGGGATCGGGCAGCGGATGCCGCCCGCGCGCGGGGGACGGGGGTGCGGCCAGTTCGGTCTCCAGATCGACGAAGACCGCGCCCGGAATATGTCCGTCCAGATAATGCTGCGGGCCGTCCGGATCACCGAGCGCCCACCGCACATCGAGTAGACGAACCCGCTTGTCCGCCAATACTTCCCGAAGCTCGTCCGCCGAGATCAGTACCGCGCTCAACAAAGCTCTGTTCCGCCTCTCCGTTCCGCCTCCCCGAATATTCAGGCCATACTAGTAAGTGCCGCTATGCCTGCGTACAAGGTCCTGCGTCATGTGCCACATCAGTTTTGGGTGTACCCGACGAGTTACCCATGTACACGCCGAATCAGTTGGTACGTCCACTTTCGAATCGAGTGCGGTTTCGGCGATTCACCCCAGCTGGACGCCACGCAATTCAGTCCAGTTTCGGGGGACTGGCTGTGACAACTGGACTGATGACCGGGGAGGATTCCAGAAATGTCCAGGCTTTCCCCGGCGCTCGCCGACACCCCGACACCGGTCCAGCGTGAGGCGCGGCTCGCCCAGCCGGTCGGGGCCGGTGTCGTCACCGCGCTGGTCGGATTCACCAGCTCATTCGCGGTGGTGCTGAGCGGGTTGACCGCGGTCGGGGCCACCCCGGCGCAGGCGGCGTCGGGACTGCTCGTGCTCTGCCTCACGCTGGCCATCGGAATGATGCTGCTCAGCTATCGGTATCGATTGCCGATCACACTGGCTTGGTCGACGCCCGGTGCGGCACTGCTCGCCGGCACCGGCGCGGTCGCCGGTGGCTGGGCCGCGGCGGTCGGGGCGTTCGCGATAACTGGTGTGCTGATCGTGATCACCGGACTGTGGCAGCGGCTCGGCAACCTGGTCGCCGCGATTCCGGTGGAGATCGCGCAGGCCATGCTCGCCGGTGTGCTGCTGCCGCTGTGTCTCGCGCCGGTGCAGGCCGTGCGGGCCAGTCCGGCGGTGGTGGTGCCGGTGATCCTGGTGTGGCTGGTGCTGCAGCGATTCGCCAAGCGCTGGGCGGTGATCGCGGCCTTCGCGACCGCGGCGGTCGGGGCGGGGATCAGTATCGCGGTGCAGCACAAGCATCTCGATCTCGCGGCGATGCGCCCCTCGCTCGAACTGACAGTGCCGCATTGGAGTTGGCAGGCGATGATCGGTATCGCCATTCCGCTCTACATCGTCACCATGGCCTCGCAGAACATTCCGGGCACCGCCGTGATGAAGTCCTTCGAGTATCAAGTCCCTTGGCGCGCTTCGATGTCCGTCACCGGTATCGGCACGATGCTGGGTGCACCGGCCGGTGGGCACGCCATCAACCTGGCCGCGATCAGTGCCGCGCTCTCGGCCGCACCCGCCGCCCATCCGGATCCGCAGCGCCGCTGGATCGCGGCCTGCACCGCGGGTGCCTCCTATCTGATTCTCGCCCTCGGCTCGGCGGCGCTGGTCACCCTGATCGCGACCGCGCCCAAGGGCACGCTGGAAACCGTTGCGGGCCTTGCCCTGCTGGCCACTCTCGCGGCCGCCCTTGCCGGTGCCCTGAAATCCGAACAGCACCGCGAGGCGGGTGTGGTCACCTTCCTGATCGCCGCGTCCGGCGTCGGCTTCCTCGGCATCGGCGCGGCCTTCTGGGCACTGGTCGTCGGTCTTGTCGTGCGCAGGGTGCTCGCCCACCGCCAAGACTCGTGAAAAGTTGTCGGTACCTGCCGTTACGCTCCGCCGCATGAAAGCAATCGGCACGTTCTCCGTCGCCTCCTTCACCCCAACCGATGTCGTGCCGGATCCGGCCATCGCGACCGCGCTGCCGGTCGGCATCGCGCAGATCGAGAAGGAATTCGCGGGCGAGATCACCGGACGGTCGGCGACCCTGTTCACCGCCGCCTTCGACCAGGCGACGGGTGCGGGGACGTATGTCGCCATGGAATCGTTCGAGGGCGCGCTGCACGATCGCGCGGGCAGCTTCAACTTCGCGCATTCGGCGACCACCCTCGGCACCGACCGCACCGCCGAGTTCTTCACCATCGTGCCGACCAGCGGCACCGGTGAGCTGACCGGTATCACCGGCACCGGCGGTCTCACCGTCGACACCGACGGTGTGCACCGCATCTGGTTCGATTACGAACTCGACTGAGGATGGCCGCAGCCTCTGTCGGACCCGCCTGATTGGATGGGGTGATGCTGCACGGTCTGTGGTCGCCGGGATCGGGCTTGCTGCTCTGGCAGGAGGCCCCGGTCGCGCTACCCGAACCGTTGGGCGGGGTGCTGGCGGCGTCGAAGTTCCGGCATCGGGCGCAGGTCCTGGTCAGCGGGTCTCCGGGGAAGACCGAGCAGGTCAGGGCGCATGCGATGGTGCCTGCGGCGGCCGCGGTCGCGCTGCGACAACGGCTGCCGGTCGATTCGGTGTCGGGGGATCTGCGGTTTCTCGCGCATGTGGCACACGGTGTCGAACGGTGGGTGCGGGCGGGGCGGGTGGTGCCCGAGCTGCGCCGCGACGACGGGCAGTGGTGGGTGCGCTGGCGGTTGGTCGGCGGCGAGCGTCAGCGTGCTTGGCTGGCGGAGTTGGCGGTGGCTATGCCGCCCGCGCTGCGCGTCGCGGGGAAGCCGGGGATGCTGCTCGAGGATATGGTCACCGAACTCGCCGATCCGATCGTCCGGGAGTTGATGGATCCGCCGCCGTCGGCGCATCCGCTGGTGGCCGCACTCATCGATGACGTCGCCTTGGACGGCGGCAGCCATCTGCTGGCCGAGGTGCTGGAACGCTGGCGGGCGAGTCTGACCGGGGACGAGCCCGAGTTGGTGCTGCGCCTGCTGGAGCCCGAGGGCGATATCGCGCTCGGCGAGGCCGATACCGATGCCGATGACGTGGTGGCGCTGTGGCGGCTGCAGGTGTGTCTGCGCGCCGATGGTGAAGCGCCGAATCCGGTTCCGCTGCTGGGTGATCCGGTGCTGGTCCGCACCGCGATCGAGAAGCTGGGGGAGGCGACGCGGGCCTATCCGCGCCTGCGCGACCTGCCGAACGATCCGCAGTCGATGGACCTGCTGCTGCCGACCGAGGTGGTCGCGGACCTGGTCGAACACGGTGCACACGCGCTGCAGGCGGCGGGTGTGCGGCTGCTGCTGCCGCGCGCTTGGAATATCAGCGCCCCGACCATGCGGCTGCGCGTGGAGAGCGGCGTACCCGCTGCCGAGAGCACCGTCGGCATGCGCGGACTCGTCTCCTATCGCTGGGAACTCGCTCTCGGCGATACCGTGCTGACCAAAGCCGAGATGGAACGGCTGGTCCGCTCGAAATCGGATCTGGTGCAACTGCGCGGCGAATGGGTGCAGGCCGACCACAAGGTGCTGGCCGCTGCCGCCCGCTATGTCGCCGCCCATCTCGACGACACCGAAATCACCTTCGCCGATCTGGTCGGCGAACTCGTCACCGGCCATGTCGAGAAGGTCCCGATCACCGAGGTCAGCGCAACCGGTTGGGCCGCGGACCTTTTGGACCAGACCCGCGAGCCGGTACCGGTGATTGCGCCGGTCGGTTTGAAGGCGCAGTTGCGGCCGTATCAGGAGCGTGGGTTGGCCTGGCTCGCCACCATGAGTCGCTACGGGGTGGGCGCAATCCTGGCCGATGACATGGGGCTGGGTAAGACCGTGCAGGTCTTGGCGCTCTTGGTACATGAACGCGAGGTCGATCGCCAACTGACGCAACGGCACACCGGTACTGCGCGGTCCGAGGGCGCACAGGTCGTTTCGTTGCGCGATGTGAGGCAGCGGGGTGCAGTCCGGCGCCGGGACGACCGCGATGCGCGCGCTGGCGGGCAGGAGGCACCCGGTGGCGACGGTGCGCCAGGGCCGAGCCTGCTCGTATGCCCCATGTCGGTCGTCGGCAACTGGCAGCGCGAGGCGGAGCGATTCGCCCCCGATCTGCGAGTTTTGGTGCATCACGGTGTCGGCCGCAAGTCAGGTACGGATCTGGACGAAGCCGTTGCGGGTGCGGATCTGGTGATCACCACCTACTCGCTTCTGGCACGGGACGCGGTCGAATTGGCGCGGCAGCAGTGGGATCGCGTGGTGCTCGACGAGGCACAGCACATCAAGAACGCGGGAACCAGACAGGCGAAGGCGGCGCGGGCGCTGCCTGCCCGACATCGGTTGGCGCTCACCGGAACTCCGGTGGAGAACCGACTCGAAGAATTGCGCTCGATTCTGGACTTCACGATGCCGAAGGTGCTCGGTAGCGCACAGACTTTCCGTGCCCGGTTCGCCGTGCCGATCGAACGCGATCGGGACGAGAACGCCATCAGCCGGCTGCGCACCGTCACGCAGCCGTTCGTGCTGCGCCGGGTGAAGACCGATCCCGCCGTCATCAGCGATCTGCCGGAGAAACTGGAGATGACGGTGCGCGCCAACTTGACCGTGGAGCAGGCGGCGCTCTACCAGGCGGTTGTCGACGACATGATGGCCAAACTGAAGGATGCGAAGGGCATGGCCCGCAAGGGCGCGGTCCTCGGCGCGCTGACCAGGCTCAAGCAGGTCTGCAACCATCCCGCGCATTTCCTCGGCGACGGCTCCGGTGTGCTGCATCGCGGCAGTCACCGCTCCGGCAAACTCGCCCTGGTGGAGGACGTCCTCGATGCGGTGCTGGCAGATGGCGAGAAGGCATTGCTGTTCACCCAGTTCCGCGAATTTGGCGAGCTCATCGCGCCCTATCTGATCGAGCGCTTCGGCACGAAGATCCCGTTCCTGCACGGTGGCGTGCCGAAGAAGCACCGCGACACCATGGTGGAGCGCTTCCAGGAACCGGAAGGCCCACCGCTGATGCTGTTGTCGCTCAAGGCCGGTGGCACCGGTTTGAATCTCACGGCGGCCAACCATGTTGTGCACCTGGATCGTTGGTGGAATCCGGCAGTCGAGAACCAGGCGACCGATCGAGCCTTCCGGATCGGTCAGCAGCGCAATGTGCAGGTGCGCAAACTGGTCTGCGTCGACACCATCGAGGAGAAGATCGACGAAATGATCAGCGGCAAACGCCAACTCGCCGATCTGGCCATCGGTGCGGGCGAGAACTGGATCACCGAATTGAGCACGGACGAACTGCATCGGCTCTTCGCCCTCGGCGCGGAGGCGGTCGGCGATTGAGTCCCTTCGAGGATTACAGCAAGTACGGCAAACGCCGTCCGGTGCGCGGCGGGGTAGCAGCACGCAGTCGTCGTGGCGGATTCGGACGAACCTGGTGGGGCAAGGCGCTGATCGAGGCGGTCGAGCAAATGGCCGAACCCGGTCGACTCGCCCGCGGCCGCACCTACGCCCGAGCCGGACAGGTCGTGAGCTATCGGATCGAACCCGGTGCGGTCACCGCGGAAGTCCAAGGGAGTCAGCCGCGCCCGTTCACCTCGGTATTCGCCATCCGGCCACTGCGCGACGAGGAACTCGAACTGCTCATCGAGACCATCCGGACCACGCCGGGCGTACTGGCCGAAATCGCCTCTGGTGCGCTGCCGACGAGCCTAGGCGAGCATCTGCTCCCGACAACGGCCGCCGATCTCGATTTCTCCTGCACCTGCCCGGATCCCGGCTGGCCGTGCAAACATGTGGCCGCGGTCTGCTATCTGCTCGCCGAACGACTTGATGAGCGTCCTCGCGAAATCCTCACCTTGCGCGGCCTCGACCTGGACACCCTTATCGTCGGCATCGAACGCGATACGACCCCGACAGTTTCCGACGACCCCTACGGCGACCGTATCCGACTGCCCGACCTCCCGAAGCTCGAATTCCGGCCCGCCATCGATGATCTGGACCCGACCTTGCTGCGTCGTGCCCTGCGCATGATCGCCGAGGACGAACCGACGGCCGCGGCTGGGCTGCGCGACATCCGCGCGCTTTACGAAGCCCTGGATCGCTGAGTTCGGTTCAGTGCTGTTCGATCGGCCCGGCTACCAGCACGGCCGCAAAACACAATGTGGCAATGCCAGCAGTTGGTCGACCACCTCTTCGCCCGCGGAGTCGGGGCCGTTGAAGATGTGCACGACGAGCAGATGAACCGCTCCGATGAGGCCGATGAGCGTGGCACCGGCTATATGCACGGGTGCGGCCCAACGGGCCGATGTGCCGGTGTGTGTGGTCGGCGCGGTCATCGCGACCTCCCGTGAATTATGGTGCGCACATGCACACCACTCGGTACCTGCGCGAGATCGAGGCCGCCGACCTCGATCCGCGCGGTCGGCTCGACCTGCTCATCGATCTGGTGCTCGAGGACGACGAGCCCGCCGCCATCGAGGTGGCGGTGCGGTTGCGCGTCCTCTGCCGCCGGGTGCTGTCATGATCGACGATTTGGGCGCGACCGTGCGCATCGACCGACCGGTGCATCGGGTGGTGTCGCTGGTTCCGTCGCTGACCGAGGCCGTCGCGGTGAGTCGCCCCGAAGTCCTTGTCGCGGTGACGGATTGGTGCACGCACCCCGCGGATCTGGACGTCGAGCGGGTTCGCGGCACCAAGAATCCGAATGTGCGCCGAATCATCGAGCTGGCACCGGATCTGGTGCTGTGCAATCAGGAGGAGAATCGCCGCATCGATGTGGAGCGGCTGCGCGATGCGGGAATCCCGGTGTGGGTCACCAGAATCGAAACGCTGGAAGAGGGTTTCGCCTCGCTGCGCCGACTCTTCACCGAAGCGCTGCACGGTCCGATGCCGGACTGGCTTGTCGCGGCCGAAATATCCTGGGCCGCACCAGCTCCCGCGCCGACGCGCAGTACGGTCATTCCGATCTGGCGCAACCCCTGGATGGTCGTCGGCCACAACACCTTCACCGGCGACCTGGCGGCGCGCCTCGGCCTCCGGCTCGTGCACGTCGACCGCACCGAGCGCTATCCGCACGTCTCCGAGGACGAGCTGACCCGCGATGTAGAACTCGTCCTGCTCCCGGATGAGCCGTACGCATTCACCAGATCCGATGGTCCCGAGGCATTCCCCGGCTTGTCTGTCGCTTTGGTCGAAGGCCGCAGTCTCACCTGGTACGGCCCATCCCTGGCCAGCGCCCGCGACACCCTGACCCGCCAAATCGCCGAAGCCTTCGTCCCTTGATCGAGCGGTACCAGCCGGGTCCGATCTCTGGGCCGCGAACCTTGCTCCCGCGCTTCGCCCCGGTTCAGGATTCGATTCGGTAGGTCCGTTGGGCGTTGGTTCGGAAGATCTGCTCGAGCTCATCGCGTCCGGCGCTGTGCTCGGCGACTGCGGTGGCAATGAGCTCGGCGCTGTCGGCGATGCTCGTAATCGGTTTGTCCACCGGGAAATTGGAGCCCCACAGCAGGCGGTCCGCGCCGAAGACTTCGTAGGCATGTGCGACGAGCGGGCGAATTCGATCCAGCAGCACCGGAATCGGTGTCGACGTGCCACGTGGTGGTACCGGGTGGCCGAGGATCGGCATCATCAAGCCGCTGACTTTCGCGACCACATTGGGGTTTTCGGCGAGCGCGGTGAGATCGTCGCGCCAGCGGATGAATAGTTCCCGGCGCAGACTCGGATTCGTTCCGGTGTGTTTGCCGACCGGGCCGAAAATCCCTGCGGGCGTGGCGAGATGGTCGAGCACGATCGGGACTTCCGGATAACGTTCGGCAAGCGCCGTCACATCGGGTAGCGCATGCGAATACACCCAGGCCTCGAAGGACAACCCGCGCTCGGCAAGTGCCGCGAAACCGTTGAGGAATTCCTTGGTGGTGAGTGCGCTCTCGTGCTCGGTATAGGGCCGGACATCCGGATCGGGATGGTGTGCGACATGCGCGCGAATGCCGCGCACCAGCGGCGATCCGGCCACATGGGCATCGAGTAGCGCCGCGAAATCCGGTGCCGCCGGATCGGCATTCCCGATGATTGCGCCGAGTGCCGGATGGTCGCCGCCGAATGGCAGCCCGGCCACCCACTTCGTCTCGTCGGCCCCGGCCAGCGTGTCCTTTCCGGTCCATCCGACCTCGATATGCACGATCGACTCGACCTGGACACCGTCGGCATCCGCGCGGTAATTCGCGGGTAGATATGGATTCGCATAGGCGGTCGGATCCCCGACGAATTCCCGATCCCGGCGCGGTGCCACCCGCTTGGCCCAATCGATCGGAATGGGCAGCATCCGGAGCAACTTCGCCGTCTGGCTGAATTCGCGCGGCGTGCGGAACGGATCCCACTGATGAATATGGCTGTCGATAATCCGGATATTCGAGAGATCCATGTCCGCCGTCCCAACCACGCTGAAGGCCCTGACATCGCGATTGTCACACGCGCGCGGGCAGGCGTGTTCGGGTTCAGCGCGAACCGTATGCGGACAGGAATGTCCGCACCGCCGCATCGGCGATATCGGCCTGCTCGGCGTCGCTCACCTCGCGAGTGCCGAGCCGCGACCGGGCCTCCAGCGGCGCGGTGAGCAGGGCGAGCAGCTGTTCGGCGGCCTGCGCCGGATCGTTGGTCCGCAGCCGGCCCGCCAGAGCGAGTCGCGCAAGTCGATCGGCCAGCGCCTCGGCAATGTGTCGCGAGGTGCGCTCCAGCACGGTGTCGGCCAGATCCGGAAAGGCGGCGAGCTGCGCATAGGTCAGCGCGCGCAGCGAACGGGCGCGCTCGCCCGAGCATTCCGCGAGCAGCGCGCGCGCCGTCGTGGTGAGGGCGACGGGCAGATCATCGCCCGGCTCGCGCAGGCGATCGACGATCGCGAGGGTTTCGGCGGCCACCGTATCGGCGGCGGCCAGCACGGCGTGCCGGAACAGGGTCTGCTTGTCATTGAGGTGGTTGTAGACCGTCGGTTTCGCGACGCCCGCCTCGTCCGCGATCTCCTGCACACAGGCCTTGTCGTAGCCGCGCCGCGCGAAGACGGTGAATGCGACGTCCAGGATCGCCTGCCGCTTATCGATGCGCCCGCGCGCCGCCGTCGTACCCGTCACCCCTGCATATTAGCGCCCGGTTGAACTTGTGGGTTCACTCTTGTGCATCTACCAGTCAGTTATCTAGATTGAACTCGTTGGTTCAAACTAGGAGGAATCCATGATCGTTCATCTGTTGCGCTTCGGCTTCCGCGAAGAGACCACCGAGGCGCAGAAGGCCGAGGTACTCGCGCTGATGAAGCGCACCGCCTCAGTCGAATCGGTGTCGTTCGCGACCGTCGGCCAGAATCTGGGCGACGTGAGCGAAGGGCTGACCCATGCCTATTGCGTGGGCATCGAGGATCTCGATGCGATGCAGCGCTACCTGCACGATCCGGTCCACCTGGCCGGTGATCCGCAGATCGTCCCGCACTTCCAGAAGATCGCCATCGGTCCCGATGTATCGGATGAGCCGGATCCCGAACTTCGCGACAAGATCATGGCCCTGCACAACGCCAAGTTGGCGAAGTATCCGGAGTGGGCGCGTCAGATGGATTCGATTCCGGAGGTGCGAATCTTCTGACGGACCAACCTAATTCACACGTTGCGGCGGTATTGGCCGCCGACGGTGAAGAAGGCGTCGGTGATCTGTTGCAGGGTGCAGACCCGGGCGGCGTCCATCAGGACCTCGAAGATGTTGTCGTCGGTGCGGGCCACCGCGTCCAGGCGGGCGAGGGCGGCATGGGCGGCATCGCGATGGTCGTTCTGGAACTGGCGTACGCGCTGCAGCTGTGACTGCTTCTCCGCTTCGGTGCCGCGAGCCAATTCGATGACCCGATGTGGTTCGCCGTGCGGGTTGCGGAAGGTATTGACGCCGATGATCGGCAGCGAGCCATCGTGTTTGCGGTGCTCGTAGCGCATGGATTCGTCTTGGATCTTGCCCCGCTGGTAGCCGGTCTCCATGGCCCCGAGGACCCCGCCGCGCTCGCTGATGCGATCGAATTCGGCGAGCACGGCCTCCTCGACGAGATCGGTGAGTTCATCGATGAGAAAACTGCCTTGGAGCGGGTTTTCGTTCATCGCGATGCCCCACTCGCGGTTGATGATGAGCTGAATGGCCAGCGCGCGGCGCACCGATTCCTCGGTTGGTGTGGTCACCGCCTCGTCATAGGCGTTGGTGTGCAGGCTGTTGCAGTTGTCGTAGATGGCGATGAGCGCCTGCAGGGTGGTGCGAATGTCGTTGAAGCTCATCTCCTGTGCGTGCAGCGAACGGCCCGAGGTCTGCACGTGGTACTTCAACTTCTGCGAACGCTCGTTGGCGCCGTAGCGATCTCGCATGGCAACGGCCCAAATGCGTCGCGCCACCCGGCCGATCACCGAATATTCCGGATCCATGCCGTTGGAGAAGAAGAACGACAGATTCGGTGCGAAGTCATCGATCTGCATGCCGCGTGCGAGATATGCCTCGACATAAGTGAATCCGTTGGCGAGGGTGAAGGCCAGCTGACTGATCGGATTAGCACCGGCCTCGGCGATGTGATAGCCCGAAATCGAGACCGAGTAGAAGTTGCGAACACCCTTGCGCACGAACCATTCCTGGATATCGGCCATCATGCGCAGGCTGAACTCGGTCGAGAAGATGCAGGTGTTCTGGCCCTGATCCTCCTTGAGGATGTCGGCCTGCACGGTGCCGCGCACTGTCGCCAGCGTGCGTGCCGTGATATCGGCGGCCTCCTCGGCGGTTGGTTCGCGGCCTTCGGCGGTCGAGAACCGTGCCAGCGCTTGGTCGATGGCGGTATTGAGGAAGTAGGCCAGGATGGTCGGTGCCGGGCCATTGATGGTCATCGATACCGAGGTGGTCGGCGCGATCAGGTCGAAGCCGTCGTAGAGCGCCTTCATATCGTCGAGCGAGGCGATCGAGACACCGGATGTGCCGACCTTGCCGTAGATATCCGGGCGCTCGGCGGGATCGTGACCGTAGAGCGTCACCGAATCGAAAGCGGTGGAAAGCCGTGTTGCCTCGGCGTGTTCGCTGAGCACCTTGAAGCGCCGGTTGGTGCGGAACGGATCGCCCTCACCGGCGAACATCCGCGCCGGATCCTCGTTATCGCGTTTGAACGCGAAGACGCCCGCGGTGAACGGGAACCGTCCGGGCAGGTTCTCCGAGCGCAGGAACCGCAGCAGCTCACCGTGATCGGTGAAGCGCGGCAGCGCGACGCGCGGAATGGAATTGCCGGACAGCGTCTCCCGGCGCAGCGGAGTATGGATCTCCCGATCACGAACCCGAACCACCTGCTCATCGCCTCGGTAGGAGTCGGCCAGTTCGGGCCAACCCGCGAGCAGTTCGGCATTGTCGGCATGCAGTGCGTCGCGAGCCTTTTCGGCGAGTTCGGCCACCGCGATGTCATCGGGCAGCTCGGCCGCCACCTGCTCGAGCCGCTGCAGGCGCTGTGCCGCGACGATTTGGGCAGCCGTATCGGCGTGATAGTCGCGGACTGTATCGGCGATCTCGGCGAGGTAGCGCACCCGAGCGGGCGGGATGATCTGTGCGAACCTGGTGGAGGAGCGGGTTTCCACCTTCGGAAGTACCCCGGGCTCCAGGTGCAGACCGTGCTCGGCGAGCAATCCGGTGAGGTGCTGGTAGAGCGCGGTCACACCGTCATCGTTGAAAGTGGCTGCACTGGTACCGAATACCGGCATCTCGTCGGGAGATTTGCTGAATTCCTCGCGATTGCGAATCAACTGTCGCGAGACATCACGCAGTGCATCCTCGGCGCCGCGCCGCTCGAACTTATTGATCGCCACCACATCCGCGTAATCCAGCATGTCGATCTTCTCCAGCTGGGAGGCCGCGCCGAATTCCGGTGTCATCACATACATCGAGACGTCGACGTGGTCGGTGACCGCGGCATCGCCCTGGCCGATGCCGGGAGTTTCCAGGATGACCAGGTCGTAGCCCGCGGCTTTGCAGGCGGTCACGATGGTGTCGATATTCTGCGGCAGCTCATGGCCGCCGCGGGTGGCCAGTGAGCGGAAGAAGATGTGATCGCTGTCGAGGGCGTTCATCCGGATGCGGTCGCCGAGCAGCGCACCGCCGCCGCGTCGCCGGGTCGGATCCACTGCGAGAATCGCGACGCGCAACTTGTCCTGCTGATCGGAGCGCAGACGGCGCACCAATTCATCGGTGAGGGAAGACTTTCCGGAACCACCCGTGCCGGTGATGCCGAGCACCGGCACCGTGCGCGCGGCGGCGGCCGAGGCCAGGGTCTGGCGATCGGACTCCGACAGCGTGTCCTGCTGTAGGCAGGTGATCGCGCGGGCGAGCGCGGCCCGTTCACCGGCGAGTACCGCGTCCAGCACCGGCGGCTCGGCGGCGAGATCGAAATCGCAGGCGCGGATCAGCTGATTGATCATGCCGGGCAGGCCGAGTCGCTGGCCGTCTTCGGGGGAGAAGATGGTCACCCCGGATTCGGCGAGACGCGCGATCTCCTCGGCGACGATCACCCCGCCGCCACCGCCGAAGATCCGGACATGGCCGGCGCCGGCCTTTTTCAATGCGTCGGCGAGGTATTCGAAGTACTCGACATGTCCGCCCTGATACGAACTCACCGCGACGCCCTGGGCATCCTCGGTGAGCACCGCGTCCACGACCTCACTGACCGCGCGATTGTGTCCGAGGTGGATGACCTCGGCGCCCTGCGTCTGCAGGATCCGTCGCATGATGTTGATCGCCGCATCGTGCCCGTCGAAGAGCGCGGCCGAGGTCACGAATCGGACGGGATGGGTGGGCGTGTGGAGCGCGGTGCTGTCGGCCACGGGGTCCTCCGGGGGAGATCCTGTTTGGCGCCCGATACTAGGACGTCAAACTAATCTTACGGTGGTGGCAGTCACAGCGCCAGGTGAACCGCGCCCGGATTGTTGGCCGAATGATTGCCAGGGGATTCCGCTCACCGTGACCGCAACCCGCGACATCCAACCCGACTCGAGTTCCGATGGAGGCAGCTGCTGAATAGCGAACATTTCCGCTGGCAGAACCGCACCCAATCCAAGGACGATCCATGGGAACGAACCCGTATCGGCTGTTCGCCGTGTTCGCCGCCCTCGGCCTGTCGGCGATTGTCGCACCGCCCGCATCCGCCGAACCCGCGCCGCTGAACGGCCTGTTCGCGCTGGGCCCCGGGGTGTGCGCGAACGGCGCGGTGACCGGCAGCTTCTTCCGGATGATCCTGCCTACCGGCGATGCCGGTGGACCGTATCTGCAGAACAGCGATTCGCATTGCAGCGACCAGACGGTGACACCGCTATCCGCGGGCAGTGATGGCGGTGTGGTGAGTGGCAGCTACCAACCGCAACCCGCGGCAGCCTTCGACGCGGCGGGCAATGCCCAGTCGGGTCGGGTGACCACGCCGGTCCGCTTCTACGGCGTCGATTTCGCCACCGCGACCAACCCGACCGATCCGCAGACCGGCGGTGTCACCGGGCTGCCGCAGCTGTTCGCCGATGGCGCGCAGTTGTCGGGCGATTTGAGCAGCCTCGGGGTTACCTGGAACAACCAGGTCTTCAATCAGGGTTCGCCCAAGCCGGGCGGCGGGCTGCCCGGAAAGACGAGTCCGATCTCCGGGAGCATCGATGGCGCGGGCAATTTCGTGATCGAGTGGACCAGTCAGATCGTCGGCGGACCGTTCAACAATTTCACCGGGCTCTGGCATCTGGCAGGGCAATATCGCGGAGGTGCGGTGCCGCGGGCGACTCCGGCGGCCGCACCATCGCCACCCGCCGTGCCTGCAGCTCCGGCCGCGCCTGCCGCTGCGCCCGCGCCGAGTGCGCCGACTCCTGCGGACGTTGCGCCGGTTGCCGAATCCGCGCCGATCGCGCAGGCACAGCCGTCTCACGCCGATGCCGTGCTCGCGACCAAGACCGTCGAAGTTCCACGCGAACACCGCGATCCGGTATGGCTGGTGCCGGCTCTGCTCGTGCTCGCCATCCTCGCGGCCGGAGTGTTCTTCAATGCGGACCGCATAGCGGGCCGGAACCGGCAATGACTCCCGCTCCGACCGACACCGTGTCGCAGAACTCCGGGCTGCCCGCATATTCGGAATTCGTCTCGAATCCGGATGTTGCACCGCCGCCACCGGGGCGGCGGTGGCCGTTCGTGCTGCTGATCGTGATGGGCGCGCTGCTGGTCCTCGCGCCCATTGTCACGGGGATGTTCCCGCGAGCGGTCAAGGGGGAGGCCATGATCGATTCGTTCGCGCCGTACGTGACGCAGTCGAGTATCGATGGCTATCGATCCGATCTGCAGGTGCTCGAGGACGCCAGGATCAATGTGCTGGCGCTGCAGTCGGCTGGTCAACAGCCGGGGAGCTACGACCGGGTGGAAAAGTTCGTTCGTGACTACCCGGGCATTCGATCCGATATGTCCACAATGATCGACGCGATCGATGCGAACCGCGGCAATTACGAAAAGCTCGCCGCTGCACCGTCATTCGGGTCATTGCCTTGGCTGCTCGCACTGCCGGGCACGTTCCTGATCGCCGCGGGAGTATTCGGTTTTCGCCGAGCACAGGCCGGACAGCGAGCTGTGCTATGGCGCGCTGTGGCGGCACTCGCCGGACTCGCGTTGATCGCGACACCTATTGTCGGCCAGCTGTTTCCGGCCGCCCCAGCGGCGCAACCACTGATCGATGGATTCCGGCCGATTCTCACCCACGATGAGGTGCGAAAGATGCAGGGCTACTTCGTCACGCTCGTCGCGGCCGACGGCGAACTCGACAGTCGATACACCGGTGCGGTCCGTACCGCCCACCCGGATGCCGATCTGACCGGCATTACCGCGCTCGAATCGCGCTGGCAGCCGATGACATCCCGCTTCGCGGCATTGATCGGTGCCATGAACGACAATGTCGTGAATTTCGAAGCCGTTGTCGCACTCAATGATTCGACCAAGCGGTTCGGATTCGCCGCCTTTCGGGGTATCGGCTGGTGCTACATCGTCCCAGGGATTTCGGTTTTGATCTGCGCGGGGATCAGTATCCCGCGACAAGGTGGAGATTCCGCACACCGCACGAATGCGATTGGTGGTGAGTCGAAATGAACTCGCATGCTGTCCGACACTGGTGCACCGCAAGCGTCGATCGGATCTCGCGGTGGTGCGAAAACAGTGTCGGGGCTTGGACCACTGTCGAGGCACCGACCGTCGAGACCGGGATGCGCGATGCGGTAATTGTCGCGGCCGTCACCGAATTCGGTTCGCCGAGTGAGCCGATGGCAGGCGGTGGCCGGCTGTGAAGGCACGCGCGAGGATCGTCGCGGCCGCATTCGCCGCGCTTACGGTGCTGTCGGGTTGCTCCGATGGTGACGCCCCGGAGTCATCAGGTCCAGAGCAACTGGTCGGATTACTGCGCTTCACACCGGGTTCAGTCGCCGGTGACACCGTGACCGGCACTTGGTTCCGGATGGTGCAGCCGGGTGGTACGCCCGAGCGCGGCCCCTATATGCCCAATGGCGACTCTCCGGCGCAGGGCGGCACGACCACACTGCTCGAGCCGGGCACCGCGGGCGGTCTGCGCACCGGCGGGTACCAGAGCGAGCCCAAACCGGGCTTCGCACAGGGGCATTCGTTATCCGCATCGATTACCAAGCCCACCAAGTTCTTCGCGGTCGAATTCGGCATCTCCACCAATCCGGTCGATCCGCAGACCCAGCGCGCGGTAGCGCCACCGTCGGTGGTGAACGACGGCGGGAAACTGACCGCGAATCTGTCCGCGTGGGCCGCCTCCTGGAACGACCAGGAGTTCAACCAGGGTGCGCCGAAGCCACCGGAGAAACAGGGCGCGCAGGTGGCCGGGACCGAGCAGGTGCAGAAGGTGTGGGACTGGGTCGGTCAGCAGTGGTTCGATCGGCCGAAATCCGATGCGGCCCAAGGCCCACCCGCCACAGGAACCTATGACCCGGCCACTCGCGAATTCACCCTGCAGTGGACCAGTTCGATCGTCGGCGGTCCGTTCAATGGTTTCACCGGTGTCTGGCACCTCGAAGGCGTCTTCGAACCCGACTCGGCCGCACCGGGAGCACCGCCTGCGTCCTCGGCCCTCACGACATCGCCTGCGGCGCCGACACATTAGATACGAACAGGAGTACGGTTCGATGACTTCTCGCACCACACGGCCGGGGGTAGCCAGTGCCATCCGGGCGGTCGCCGCGCTGACCGTGATCGGTAGCGCCGTCGCGGTGACCGCACTGACGGTTCGCGATGACGATGAGGTCGCCGCGGTTGTGGTCCAGCAGGAACAACCGGCCGCGGGCCGATCCGCGGCCCCTCAGGTGCCTGCGTCGACAGCCGTGCCTGCCGAGCCCGGTGCCGCCGCTCCACCCGCGGCCGGTGACCCCGCTCCACCCCCTGCCGCAGCGGTTCCGCTCGGCGCGGCAGGTGTATCCGCCGCCGTCGCCATCGGTCCGGCCAGCAACACCCCGGCAGCTAATGCCCCAGGCGAATCCGGCCCGGCTGGCCCGGTCCCACTAGGTGGTTCGCCGGGCACCGGACCGGCAACGTCGATCCCGCTCGGCGGGGGCAGCCCGTTCGCGACCCCCGCCGTCAACACCCAACCCGCCTGCCCACTCGGCTGGCCCGCACCGAAACAACAGGGCGGCCTCGCCTCCCTCATCGGCCTCGCGCCGCTGGCCGGCCCGTTCTCCTCCGAGGCCTTCGCCCTCGGCTCGGTCTACCAGCCGATACTGCAATTGGTCGGACCCGTCCTCGCCGAAATCGCACCGGTGATCGCCCGATACCAGCCGCTGATCGATCCGTTGATCACCCAGGTGCAGGGGGTAGAAGCGGTTGTGCTGCAAGCGATCCTGCCCTACTACGGCCCCTACCGCGATCAGCTCATCGCCGCCGAGGGCGACCTGGCCAAGGCACTCACCCCGGTTCTGACCAATATCTACAACAGCGAAATCGCCTCCTGCTTCGTCGCCTGGCAGGGCCAGCTCATCGAACAGGCCAAGGGCGGACCGATTCAGGTGGCCTCACTCGCGCACCCTGGCACGGTGGTGGAACTCGGCCCGCAGCACTGAATCGGCATGGAGCAGATTGCCGACGCGGTGGTCATACTCGATACATGGGGATCCGAGATCGGTCGGGGGCGGCCCTGCGGCGGTTGGTCGACGAAGGTGTATTGACCGAAGCCCAGCGCGACGCGGTTGCGAAGGCGCTGGTGGCGGAGCGGACGAAGCCCGAGTCACCGGGCAGGCTATTAGCCGAGATCGCCGCCTACATCGGCGCCGGTTCGATGTTGGGCGCGCTCGCCCTATTACTCACGTCCTCCTGGGACGACCTGCAGCGGACCGGCCGCATCGTCATCTTCGGGCTGGTGTCCATCGGTCTCGCCCTCGGGGGGATCGCGCTGGCCGGTGGCACCGCCGGATTGTTCACGCGCACCAGAGGTGCGCATACGTCCCGCTCGCGGCTCGCTGCAGTGCTCTTCGCCCTCGCGTCCGTATCGGTCGCCGTGACGGTCGGATCGGTCTTCGAATCCGGCGACTCCGACACCGCCTTGGTCTGCGCATGCGGCGCGGGTCTCGTTGTGGCGGTACTCGGTTACCTTGCGTTGCCATCGGTTATCGGCATCTTCGCCGTGGCCTGGTACAGCGTTGTTCTGATCTTGGTAGTGCTCGACGAGGTCTTCGATGTCGACGAGGTCTGGGTCGGCCTCGGGCTACTCGGCCTCGGCGGGCTCTGGTTCGCGGTCACCAGATTCGGCTTGTTCGTCGAAAACTGGTCGGGATATGTCATCGCGATCCTCATCGCGGACTCGGGCGCGGTGACTGTCGACGGTAGCCCGGACCAATGGGGCTTCGTGCTCACCGCGCTGGTAGCCGTCGTTTGCTTTGTCCTGTATGCGACGCAACGTTCGGCGGTGCTGGTGATCGGCGGCAGCGTGACGGTCGCGCTCGCCGTCGGCATGGCGGTCACCAGTCGCTTCGATGGCGAAGTCGGGGTAATGGTCGGGATCGTGATTGTCAGCGCGGTGGTGCTCGCCATCGGCGCGTTCCTGCTCACTCGCTCCTCAAAGCCCGCCGACTGACGGGCTGACCCGCACTCCGCTGCTGCGCACCAAGGCTGAGCGCGCAGCAGCGTCGGGCCGGGTGGCTGCCGACTGGGTCCGTCCGGCTGATTGCTCGGCGGTTGCCGTGGGATGAATCACAGTCCGCCCATCCGCCTGTATTTACTTGGACGTCCAACTATAGGATGACCGTAAATCGCGCGATGCGCGGCGTCCACTACGAGAACAGGACTGGCATGGTTCGCGAACTCACTCATTACATCGGCGGGCAGCATGTCGCCGGGGCCTCGGGCAACTTCGCCGATGTCTTCGATCCGAATACCGGCCAGGTGCAGGCACGGGTGCCGCTGGCCAGTAAGGCCGAGGTCGATGCCGTCATCGCGAATGCGGCCGAGGCGCAGCAGGCGTGGGCCGCGTTCAACCCGCAGAAGCGGGCCCGGGTGCTGATGAAGTTCCTGACGCTTGTGCAGGACGAGATGGATTCCCTTGCGGCGCTGCTGTCTGCCGAACACGGCAAGACCATCCCCGACGCCAGGGGTGATATCCAGCGCGGTATCGAGGTCATCGAATTCGCGGCGGGTATTCCGCATCTGCTCAAGGGGGAGTACACCGAGAGCGCGGGCACCGGAATCGACGTCTACTCGATGCGTCAGCCGCTCGGTGTGGTCGCGGGCATTACCCCGTTCAACTTCCCGGCCATGATTCCGCTGTGGAAGGCCGGTCCGGCGCTGGCCTGCGGAAACGCGTTCGTGCTCAAGCCATCCGAGCGCGACCCCTCGGTGCCGCTGCGGCTGGCCGAGCTTTTCCTCGAGGCGGGTCTGCCCGCGGGGGTGTTCAACGTGGTCAACGGCGATAAGGAAGCCGTCGACGCGATCCTGCACTCGCCGACCGTCAAGGCCGTCGGCTTCGTCGGCTCCACCCCGATCGCGCAGTACATCTACGAGACCGCGACCGCGAATGGCAAACGCGCACAGTGCTTCGGCGGTGCCAAGAACCACGCGATCGTGATGCCGGACGCCGACCTCGACGATGTCGCCGACCAGCTCATCGGCGCGGGCTACGGCTCGGCGGGCGAGCGCTGTATGGCCATCTCGGTTGCTGTCCCGGTCGGCCAGGAGACCGCGAACCGCCTGCGCGAGAAGCTGATCGAGCGGATCGCCAAACTGAATGTCGGGCGCTCCGACGATGCCGGTGCCGATTTCGGCCCGCTGGTCACCAAGGATGCGCTCGGCCGGGTCGAGAACTACGTCCAGATCGGCGTCGATGAGGGGGCCGAGCTGGTGATCGACGGGCGCGGCCTCGAGGTCGACGGCGGCGAAGGTGGGTACTTCACCGGCGCGACGCTTTTCGACAATGTCACCCCGGAAATGCGGATCTACCAGGAAGAGATCTTCGGCCCGGTGCTCGCGATCGTGCGGGCCAAGGATTACGACGAAGCGCTGGCCCTGCCCAACGAGCACGAATACGGCAACGGCGTCGCGATCTTCACCCGCGACGGCGATACCGCACGGGATTTCGCCGCCCGCGTGCAGGTCGGCATGGTCGGCATCAATGTGCCGATTCCGGTACCGATCGCGTACCACACCTTCGGCGGTTGGAAGCGCTCCGGTTTCGGCGATCTGAACCAGCACGGTCCGGATTCGATTCGCTTCTACACCAAGACCAAGACCGTCACCCAGCGCTGGCCTTCCGGGCTGAAGGACAGCAACCACTTCGTCATTCCGACGATGGACTGAATGGACCACGGACGGGAGGTCGACGATCGTGTTCGCACTGAATGACGACGAGCGCGCCATTACCGAAATGGCGCGCGACTTCGCCGACGAATACCTCGCCCCGAACGCCCTGGAATGGGACGAGCAGAAACACTTTCCAGTGGATGTGCTGCGCAAGGCGGGTTCGCTCGGCATGGGTGGCATCTATATCGGCGAGGACGTCGGTGGGTCCGGACTGCGCAGGCTCGATGCCGTGCGCATCTTCGAACAACTGGCCACCGGCTGCCCGGCTATCGCGGCGTATATCTCCATCCACAACATGGTTGGGTGGATGATCGACAACTACGGCAATGCCGAGCAGCGCAACCATTGGCTGCCCCGGCTGACCTCGATGGAATGGCTCGGCAGCTACGCGCTCACCGAGCCGGGTGTCGGATCGGATGCGGCGGCCTTGAGCACCAAGGCCGTTCGCGACGGTGACGACTACTTGCTCACCGGGGTAAAGCAATTCATCTCCGGAGCGGGCAGCACCGATGTGTACGTCATCATGGCGCGCACCGGCGATGCGGGTGCGCGTGGGATTTCGGCATTCATTGTTCCGGCCGATACCCCGGGGATTTCCTTCGGCGCCAACGAGAAGAAGATGGGTTGGAATGCCCAGCCCACTCGTCAGGTGATCATGGACAACGCCAGGGTGCCCGCCGCGAATATGCTGGGCGTCGAGGGCAATGGCTTCCGCATCGCCATGAACGGGCTCAACGGCGGGCGACTCAATATCGCCGCCTGCTCGTTGGGCGGCGGCCAGGCGGCGCTCGAGAAATCCGTGACCTACCTGGCACAGCGCAAGGCGTTCAACAGCCGACTGCTGGACAACCCGGCATTGCAATTCCAGCTCGCGGATATGCGTACCGCACTGGAGGCGGCGCGGACCCTGCTGTGGCGGGCCGCGGCCGCACTGGATGCCGATGCCGACGACAAGGTCGAATTGTGCGCCATGGCAAAACGATTCACGACCGACGCCGGATTCGAGGTTGCGAATAAGGCACTGCAGATGCACGGCGGCTACGGGTACCTGGCCGAATACGGTGTGGAAAAGATCGTTCGCGATCTTCGGGTGCACCAGATTCTGGAGGGCACCAACGAAATCATGCGGGTGGTCGTCGCCCGCTCGGTGGTAGGAGCAGCATGACGGAATCCGAAGTTCTCATCGATAAGCGCGACGGACTCGGTCTGATCATGCTGAACCGGCCCAAGGCCATCAATGCGCTGAATCATCCAATGGCCCTTGCCATTTCCGCGGCACTGCAGGTGTGGGCCGATGACGACGAGGTACGCACCGTCGTCGTCACCGGTGCGGGGGAGCGCGGGCTCTGCGCGGGCGGCGATATCGTCGCCATCCACAGTGACGCGTCCGCATTGCTGGGGGGCTCCCCGGGCGGTGCCGCCAATGCGGATTCGGCCACCGGTGTGTTCTGGCGCGACGAGTACATCCTCAATGCCCTGATCGGCCGCTATCCGAAGCCCTATGTGGTGGTCATGGACGGCATCGTGATGGGCGGCGGCGTCGGTCTTTCCGGCCACGGCAGCCACCGGATCGTCACCGAGCGCTCCAAGATCGGCATGCCGGAGGTCGGCATCGGCTTCATTCCGGATGTCGGTGGCACCTACCTGCTCGCCCGCACGCCGGGCGAAATCGGCACACACGTCGCACTGACCACCGCGCGTATGAGCGCCGGTGACGCCATTGCCGCGGGTTTCGCCGATTACTACGTGGCATCGGAACATATTCCGGCACTGCTGGAAACGCTGCGGACCGAGTCCGCGGAGATCGCGATTGCCAAATTCGCCACGGACGCGCCGGAATCCGAGCTGGTCGCCCAGCAGGACTGGATCGACGCCTGCTACAGCGCCGATTCCGTTGAGGAGATCGTCGATCGGTTGCGGTCGCACGGTTCGCCGGAGGCCGCCAAGGCGGCGACTGAACTGCTCGCCAAATCGCCTGTGGCACTGAAGGTGACGTTGCGTTCGCTGCGTGCCGCCCGTGCCGCGCGGAGCCTCGAGGCGGTGCTGAACGAGGAGTATCGGGTGTCCATCGCCGCGCTGGCCTCGCACGATCTGGTCGAAGGCATCCGCGCGCAGGTGATCGACAAGGACCGCAACCCGCAGTGGTCGCCCGCGACGCTCGCCGGTGTCACCGCGGAGCAAGTCGAGGCGTACTTCGTCGAATTGGGCGATAAGGAATTGGGTTTGGAGGCAAACAAGTGACGAAGAAGATCGGTTTCCTCGGCCTCGGTCATATGGGCGGCCCGATGGCAGCGAACTTGGTGCAGGCCGGATATGAGGTGCTCGCCTTCGATCCTGTCCCCGCGGCACAGGAGCAGGCACGCAAAGACGGTGCCACCGTGGTGGATTCGGCCACTGCGGCGGCTGCGGGCCGCGATGTCGTGATCACCATGCTGCCCAATGGCAAGCTCGTCCTCGACGTCTACGCCGATCTGCTCTCCGCCGCGGATCCGGGCACTCTGTTCATCGATTGCTCCACCATCGATGTCGCCGACGCCAAAGCGGCCGCCGCCAACGCCGTCGGCGCGGGTCATCGTGCACTCGACGCCCCGGTCTCCGGTGGTGTCGCGGGTGCCGCGGCGGGCACGCTGACCTTCATGGTCGGCGGCACCGAGGCCGACTTCGCCGATGCGCTCGACGTGCTGCAGGTAATGGGCGGCAAGGTCGTGCACTGCGGTGGCTCCGGTGTCGGCCAGGCCGCGAAGATCTGCAACAACATGCTGCTCGGCATCTCGATGATCGGCCTGTCCGAGGCCCTGGTGCTCGGCGAGAAGCTGGGCCTGAGCCACCAGTCGTTCTTCGATGTGGTCTCGACCGCATCCGGCCAGAGTTGGGCGCTGACCAGCTACTGTCCGGTTCCGGGTCCGGTGCCGACCAGCCCCGCGAACAACGATTACCAGCCCGGTTTCGCCACCGCGTTGATGACCAAGGACCTGGGTCTGGCCGCGAATGCCCTGCGCGATAACGACGTCGACGGCCGGCTCGGCATGCTCGCCGCCGAGATCTACACCCGGTTCAACCAGTCGCAGGGTGGCAAGGACTTCTCCGCTATCGTCACCGATATCCGTGACCGTTCCGATCAAGAGGGTGTCTGAAATATGGATGCATCGCGAAGCGATTCCGTGGGGGGTGGTGGTCGGGCGACGGGAGGGCGCGACTTCGAGACGATTCTGCTGGAGCGCAAGGGCCGGGTCGGCTGGATCACGCTGAACCGCCCGAAGGCGCTGAACGCGCTGAACGCGCAGGTCCTCGACGATGTCATCGTCGCGCTCGACGAACTCGAGCACGATGACGCGATCGGCGCCATCGTCATCACCGGTTCGGAGCGGGCCTTCGCGGCCGGTGCCGATATCAAGGAGATGCAGCCCAAGTCGTACATGGACATGTTCATGAACGACTACTTCGCCCGCTGGGACCGGCTGGCGCAGTTCCGCAAGCCCACCATCGCCGCCGTCGCAGGTTATGCCCTGGGCGGTGGCTGTGAGCTGGCCATGATCTGCGACATCCTGCTCGCCGCGGACAACGCGAAATTCGGCCAGCCCGAAATCAAGCTCGGCGTCATCCCGGGCATCGGCGGCTCACAGCGCCTGACCCGCGCCGTCGGCAAGGCCAAGGCCATGGATCTGGTGCTGACCGGCCGCAATATGGATGCGGAGGAGGCCGAGCGCGCCGGCCTCGTATCCCGCATAGTGCCCGCCGCCGAACTGCTCGACACCGCACTCGAGGTCGCCGAGACCATCGCCTCGATGTCGCTGCCGGTCACCATGATCGCCAAGGAAGCCGTGGACCGCTCTTTCGAAACCACCCTCGCCGAGGGCCTGCGCTTCGAACGCCGAGTCTTCCACTCGCTCTTCGCAATCGACGATCAGAAGGAAGGCATGAGCGCCTTCGTCGAGAAGCGTCCGGCGAAGTTCACCAACAGCTAGCGCCGATGGGTAGCACTGTGCCCGGTCGAGTGAATCTCGGCCGGGCACAGGTGTTCAGTTGAAGGACGTCGCCGGGATTTCCGCGACTTCGACGGGGGTCGGCGCGTTGACGCCACCGGGTGGCTGGGCGGAGATGTGGTCCATGGCGAGCAGTCCGGCGATGGTCGCGCCCAAGGCGATCGTAACCGCAACGGCGGCAATGAGTTTGCGGCGGCCGGTGGTGGTCGGCACCAGTGAACCGGTCAGTGCTCCGCTGCGTGAGCGCGCCATGCGCACGTCGCCGGTGGGACGTTCCGCGGCGAGCAATACCGCCCCGCGGGCCGAAACGTATTCGGGCTCCTCGTCGTAGATGACCGGCAGTTCGATCACTTCGGACAATTCGTCGCGGATATCGGGGTTGCGGGTGCAGCCGCCCAGCAAGATCAGAGCTTCCGGTTGGACGCCGGTCTCCTCGATCAGTTGGCGGACGAACGATGCGGAGTGGTGGATGCCCGCGGCGCACAGTTCGGCGAGGTCGCTGCGGGTGACCACGGCGCGTCCGCCGGAACTGGTGTCCGTCGCGGTAATTACCCGGGCGCTGCTGAGTTCTTCGCGATGCCTGCGGCTGGTCAGTTTGTCGGTGAGTACACCGCCGCGGGCCAATTGCCAGCACAGCAGTGCGTCGTAGCCGTCGCCGCCGAGTACGGTGCTGCGTTTGCTGGACAGGATGGTGTCGGTGCGGCAGTCGGCGTGGGTGATGGTCAGACCGGAACTGCCGAGGTCGTAGAGGATGACCGAGCCGGTGGTGGGCAGGCAGCCGGTGAAGCGCAGGTAGCGCAGCTGGGCCAGCGGTTCGTCGACGATGGTGAGCCGGGTGCGGCCCGCGGTGGTGCGGATGGCGTCGGCGTGCAGCGGGCAGCGGCAGGTCACGGCGGTTCCGGTAATGAGCTCGTCGCGCCGGTCGGCGGCCACGCGCATCTGGCGGATCGCCTCGAAGACCGCTTCCTCGACCCCACCGCCCGCCCGCCGCGGCACCTGGCATCGATCGATCGGGGGGAGATGCGGCTGATCGGAATGCGTCAGCATCGCGCGGGCACCACCAGCGCCCGCCGATACCCCCAAGACCAGCACCATGGATTCCATGGTGGACCCTTTCGCCTCCGCTGCCAAGAAGACGGGGCGGGAAATTCGCTAGTTGGATGCCAGACCGTTACCGCACGGTCGTCCGCACGGTGTAAAGACCGACCGGTCCGGCTGTTTGGCTACTGTTCGTGCGCCGACCATCGGGCCGGTTCATCGCCGGTGTCGAAGTCCCCTGCGGCATGGCGGAATTCCGCGAGCAACTGCAGCAGCGTGTGCAGCCGGTCCGGCGGAAGGCCGGGAATCGCGAACACTTTCGCGTTGAGTTCCTCGGTCGCCTCGGCAACCAATTTCCTTCCCGCGGAGGTTATTTCGATCAAAGTGGCACGTCGATCGCTAGGGTGTGGCACCCGCTCGACGAGCTCGGCTGCTTCGAGTCGATCGACGGTATTCGTCACGCTGGTCGGGTGCACCTGCAGTCGCGCACTGGCCTTCGCCATGGGCAGTGCGCCCGTCTTGCTGAAAGCAAGCAGCATGAGGAGTTCGTATCGAGAGAATGTCAGACCGGTCGGTTTCAGGGCCTCGTCCACTCGGGCCATCACGATTTGCTGGGCGCGAACCAGCGAGGTCACCGTCGCCATTCCATCGGCGAAATCGCCCCAGCCGTGGCCGACCCATTGACGATGGGCCTCCTCGATCGGATCAATCGGAAGTGGGCGTGGCCGCGACATGGTCTTGATCATTCCACGTTCCGCCGCCGCTCCGAATCTTCTCCCGATCGGTGAGCGCCGCAGAAGTCGCATTCCGAAGAGTCGAGCGTCATCGGTTCGGATCACACTGAGCGCAAACGTGGGCATTCCGATCCGGCGACGGCAATATTCATCGCGAGGCGGGCGTGGCTGAGTGGTTGAGGCAACGGTCTGCAAAGCCGTTTACGCGGGTTCAATTCCCGCCGCTCGCTCCAAAGGTGAGGGTGCGCCATGGGTGCCCGACCCGGTGATACGCCACCGCCGGGTCGGGTGTCCGTGGTTCAGGCCGGTTCGAAGGCCACGGCGTTCCCGAGCACCTCCAGACGGACGCGCTCGCCCGCGGTCGGCGCCGCAACGCTGGCCCGGCGTACCCGCACCGGATCGACATCGCCGTCCAGCGCGATGGTCAGCATCACATCCGCCCCGCGGAACTCCACCTCGTGCACGATCCCGCTACTCGCTTCGCTATCCGAAACCACCTGCGCCACAAGCTGTTCCGGACGAATCATGATGGTCGTCGACCCGGTTGGCGCGGACTTCTGCACCGGAACCCGGCCGAGCGCGCATTTGGCCACATCGCCGTCGACCATCGCGTCGAGCAGTACGCAATCGCCGAGGAATTTGGCGGTGAACAGATCGGTGGGCGCGGCGTAGACCTGTTCCGGTGCGCCGACCTGGGTGAATACCCCCTCACGCATGACCGCGACCTGTTCGGCGAAGCAGAGCGCTTCCTCCTGGTCGTGGGTGACCAAGATGCTGGTCATGCCCGCCGCCCGCAGTGTCTCGGCAACGGCCTGCCTGGTGGTGGCTCGCAGCCCGGCATCGAGTGCGCTGAACGGCTCGTCGAGCAGCATCACATTGGGTTTGCGGGCGAGCGCACGCGCGAGCGCGACGCGCTGCTGCTGGCCGCCGGATAACTGATGGGGGCGGCGCTCGGCGTAGGACGGATCGAGCGAGACCATCTCCAGCAGCTCGTTCACCCGATTCCGACCGCGTCGCAGCCCGCAGAATCCATTGTGCAGACCGTAGGCGATGTTCTGGCCGACGGTCAGATGCGGGAACAGCGCACCGTCCTGCGCGACGTACCCGACATTGCGCCGCTGCGGCGGCACCGAAAACCGGTCGCGGGTCACGGTTTCGGTGCCGATCGCGACCGAACCCGTGTCCGGCGCCTCGAATCCGGCGATCACCCGCAAGAGCGTGGTCTTTCCGCACCCCGATGAGCCGACCACCGCGGTCGAACTGCCGTTCGGCACTTCGAGATCGATCCCGCCGAGTACCCGGTGGTGGCCGAATGTCTTCGAAACGTCCGCCACGACAAGCCGACTCATAACCCGGCCGCCTTCCTGGATTGGGTGAACAGCAGATACGTCACCGGCACGGCCGCGACGATCATGATGAGTGCATAGGGCGCGGCCGCGGCATAGTCCAATTCGCCCGAGAGCGACCAGAATCGCATAGCCAGTGTGCGAGTTCCGCTGGGCGCCAACAGCAATGTCGCGGTCAATTCGGTCGCCACCGCAACGAATACCAGCGCACCGGCCGAGGCCGCGGCGGGCGCGGTCAACCGCAGCGTGACGCGCACGAAGGTGACCGGCCCCGACTGACCGAGCGAGCGCGACACTTCCTCCAGCCCGACCGGCACCTGCGCCAGCCCGGCCCGCACGCTGACCAGCGCCCGCGGCAGAAACATCAGCACATAGGCGGCCACGACCATGGTCACCGTCTGATAGAGCGGCGGCGCCCACCGAATCGTGACCGTCACCATGGCCAGCGCGATCACGATGCCCGGCAGCGAACTCGTAATGTAGTTGGCGCCCTCTACCATTCGGGCGAAGGCCGATGTCGAGCGCACCGCGATCCAGGCCACCGGGAACGCGCACAGTGTGGTGAGCAGCGCGGCCATCGTCGCAAGGGCGATGGTCTGTCCGAGTGCCGTGCCGATCTCGGTGTAATCCCAGACTTGCGCACCGCCGATGCGTAGCCAGCGCACGATGGTCCACAGCGGCACGCCGATCGAGCCGACGACCACTGCGGCCAATGCGGCCAGAACCGGAATGGTGCTGGGCCCCAGCGCAATCCGGACAGCCGCCCGGGGCGCACCGCTGCCGATCCTGGCGTAACGCGCCTTGCCGCGCGCGCCCGCCTCGGCCGCCAGCAACACCAGGCAGCACAGCACCAGCACACCGGCCAGCATGCTGCCTGCCGGACCGGCGAAGCTGGATTGATACTGCTCGAAGATCGCGGTCGTGAAGGTGTCGAACCGAATCATCACGAACGCGCCGTATTCGGCGAGCAGATGCAGCGAGATGAGCAGTCCGCCGCCGAGAATCGCCAATCGCAACTGCGGCAGGACGATTCGGGTGAAGACCGCGACCGGACCCGAACCCAGCGCCCGCGCCGATTCCTCCACCGCCGGATCGAGGCGGCGCAGTGTGGCCGCCGCGGGCAGATACACCAGCGGGAAATACGACATCGTGGAGATCACCACGCCCGCCCACAGCCCGTGCATGGTCGGGAAAACGCTGACCCAGCCGTAGCTGTTCACGAACGCCGGCACGGCGAGCGGTGCCGCGAATACCGGCCCCCACCACGCCGCGCCCGGCACATTCGTCCGCTCCACCACCCAGGCCAGCCCGACCCCCAGCACCACACAGATCGGGACGGTGACGATTACCAGCCCGACCGTATTGCGCAGCAGATCACCGACCCTCGGGCGGAAAACCAATTCCGCCGCCTCGTGCAGACCGGTGGAGAAAACGGTGGACACGATGTAGCCGAGCGGCACGAACGTCGCCGCCACCAATAGCAGCGCGACGGTCGTGACGAGTGGCCCTGGTCTTCCGACCCGGGGTGCGGCGACAGCGGTCCGGACGGCCATGGCTAGAGCAGACCTGCCTCGGTCATCAGCGCCGTCACCTTCTTGGCATCGAGCTTGCTCGGATCGACGGCGGGCGCCTGCAGCGAGGCGAGTGGCGGCAGCGCCGGATTGGCCGCGACATCACTGGCGACCGGGTACTCCAACGAGGTGCCGTCGCGCAGGATCTCCTGGCCGGCCTTGGCGGTGATGAACTCCAGGAACTTCTGCGCCGACTCCTGCTTCTTACTCGACTTCAGCACGCCGCCACCGGAAACCGAGACGAAGGCGCCCGGATCCTGGTTCTTGAAGTAGTGCAGTCCGGTGTGGCTGCTGCTCTCCTTGGTGTTGGCCTGGTCGCGGTACCAGTAGTAGTGGTAGATCACGCCGCCGTCGGGTTGACCGGAGTCGACCGCCTTCATAGTGGCGACATTGTTCGGGAATGCCGTGGCATTGTCCTTCATCCCCTTGAGCCACGCCTTGGTGGCCTCCTCGCCCTTGAGCGCGAGCAAGGCCGCCACGATGGCCTGGAAGTCGGCGCCGGAAACGCCCGCGCCCCAGCGGCCCTTCCACTGTGGCTGCGCCAGATCGAGCAGCGACGCGGGCAGTTGATCGGCCGCGATCTTGTCCTTGTTGTAGACGAAAACCGTTGATCGGGCGGCGATTCCGGTCCACTTCCCGGTGGACGGGCGGAACTGCGCGGGCACCTGGTCCAGGGTCTTCTTGTCGACATCGGCGAAGAGTCCGGCGTTCTCCACCAGCGCCATCGCGGGGGAGTTCTCGGTGAGGAAGACATCGGCGGGGGACGCCGCGCCCTCGGCGACCAATTGGTTGCCCAGTGCGGTGTCACCGCCCTGGCGCAGTGTGACCTTGATGCCGGTCTCCTTGGTGAACGCGTCCACCCATTCCTTGGTCAGCGATTCGTGCTGGGCGTTGTAGACGGTGATCTCGTTCT
The DNA here is from genome assembly GCF_050955745.1 of Nocardia sp. CA-120079. Lineage (NCBI taxonomy): Bacteria > Bacillati > Actinomycetota > Actinomycetes > Mycobacteriales > Nocardiaceae > Nocardia > Nocardia sp. CA-120079. Next base: position 8,331,411 of record NZ_CP192088.1, on the reverse strand, counting down.
TGTCGTCCGAGGAATTCGAACAGGCCGTCACGCCGAGCGCCGCGACAGCGACGGCCAGCGCTGCGGAAATCGCTTTCCATCTGATCGACATGTTCGAGTCCTTCCGACGCGTGCAAGGTTTCACTTCATATGATGAGGCTTACCTAAGCAAGATACCGCGTCCGAACTGCGGCGATGGTATCGGTACGGCTGCGGCGGATGTGCGTTTGTCTGCCGGTCAGGACAGACCCGAGAAGTCCCGCAGCACAACGTGATTGCGGTCGGCGAAGGTGCCGAGCGTGTAATCCGGCAGCAGGCCGAAGTATTCGCCGCGGGTGGTCGCACTCCAGCGGCGGGCGGCCGCGGTGCGTGTCTTGTAGAAGTTGATCATGTACCCGCCCTCGTACAGGCGCAGCAGGCTGTAGCCGCCCGGATACTCCTTGACGGCGGCGACCTCCAGGAATTCCACCGCGGCTCCGGTGTCGGGGCGGGTGCGACGGTTTCGGTGGGTATGGCCACTGTGCTGCAGGAATACCCCGGGCGCGCGCTCGTAGAGCGTCTGGAGTTCGATGCTGTCCGGGCGGTTGAGGACGAAACCCGGTCCGGCGGTATTGGTCAGACCGGATTCGATGGTCACCGGGTGATGGCCGAAGACCAGCGTCGGGCGGTCCGGATCAGCGCGAAGCAGTTCGCCGAGCCGGTCGAATTGCGGGCGTTCGATGCTGCCGCCCGAACCGTCGAGTTCGCTGGTGTCCAGTCCCAGCAGCCGCAGGCCGCCCAACTCGTGCTCGATCAGTTGCTGGCGCGGATTGAAATGCTCTGCCCAGCAATCGTAATGATCCGCGGGCGCGGGAATGCAGCCCCGATATTCCGAGCCCATGTGCGGACGGTCGTGATTGCCGCGCACGGAGAGGTAGTCGCGGCCCTGCGCGCCCCAGGAGTCCAGGTGCCTGCGAACCGAACGCGATTGCTCCGGCGTCGCCTCGGCGGTGAGATCGCCCGCCATGAGCAGGACGTCGGCGGCGCGGTCGGGGCGGCGCAGATCATCGAGCATGGCCGCGAGCATCACCTCCGGGTAGGGCGGCAGGCCGGGCTCCTGCCGGAAACCCGGCGGCAGGTTGTCGACGACGAGGCCGCTGACCTGCTCGCCGTAGTGCACGTCATTGGCTAGTGCGACGGTGCGCAGCGGACGACCGGGCGGTGGTGTCAGGGTGGTGAATTCGCCGGTGGATTCCGGACTTCCGGGGATGCGAGTGGTCAGCGAGAGCGCGGGGACAGCACGGACGCCGTTCGACCATGCCTCGAATCGGTAGGGACGGCCTGGTTCCAGACCGTCGATCTGCGCATAGTGGAACGGGGTGGGCTCGTCCTCGGCATAGACGGTGGTCAGTGCTGAGTCGGCCGGACCGAGGCGCACTTCGGCGGCCGTGTCGACCGGCAGCAGTCGGCCGCTCGGATCAGGGGCCACCGTCGTCCAGGTGAGAATCACCGATCGATCGGTGACCGTGACGACCTCCAGATCGGTCGCGAAAAGCGGATTCGGCTGAGCCCGAACCGAACCCGGGTCCGCGAGGCTCGCGAGCGCGGCCAGCCCGACGGCGCTGAGGAAGGTCCGGCGCGACGGTCCGCAGCAGCTCATCCGACGAGATTACGTCAGTTCTTACCCGACTCCGCCGAGCAGATCTTCCACTTCCCGTCTTCCTTGCGCAGGTGTTCGGTGGTTCCCGTATCGGTATCCGGCGTCTCACCCGGGACGGTCAGCGTGAGTTTGCCGGTGATCCGGGCCGTCGCACGGTCGCCGGTGACGACGATGTCATCGATCTTGTCGATGCTGACCTCGATCTTGGCGAAATCGAATTCCTTCTTCTGCTCATCGGTCAGCGTGTCGAACTCGGCACGGTCGGCCGCGCATGCCTTGCCCGCCGCGGCGGCGAAACCGTTCGACTCGAGCGTGTCGTAGAAGTCGTGGATGGCCGCCTGGATCTTCTTCTCGTCCGAGGCCAGCGGCGTCTTGCCCTGCACAGTCAGCACCACGCCCGCGGCGACCGCACCCGCGATGACGAGCACCAGTACCAACAGGCCGATGATCAGCCCGGTCCTGCGCTTCTTCGGCGGCGGATACCCCGGCTGCTGATAACCGCCAGGCGGCGGATACCCCTGCTGCGGTCCATATCCAGGACCACCCTGCTGCGGATACCCCGGACCACCCTGCTGCGGATAGCCATACGGCTGCTGCGGCTGCCCCTGCGGCGCCCCGAACGGCGGCTGCCCACCCGGCGGATATGTCATCGTCGCGTCCTCCCGCTCACCCCAACTGTGTGTGAGATTACGGCAACTCGGACCGCCACGACCGGAACACCGATCAGCTCACGGCGACACACGATTGTGCGCGGACCGCAACCGCGCCACCCCTACCTTCGACTCCTGCCGGATTCACCCGCCCTTCTCCTGCGAATCCGGTAACTGCGCAACGCGTATCGCCGAGGTCACCGGCGGACACGCGATCATGCACAGCAACGACGCCGCACCGATGACGAGGTGGCCGACAACTACGTGCTCACCTGCCGAGCAGTCCCGGACACCCCGTCGATCACCGCGCACTACCAGAACTGAGTTCCGCGAAAGACCGGTCGGCCGGCGGGGATTCAGTGCTGACCGGCGAAGTCACGGATGAGTGCGCCGGTGCTGTCGGGCGCTTCGACCATGGGCGTGTGGCCACAGTCGAGGCTCTCGATCCGAATGCCCGGGACGCGGCGGTATTCCTCGAAAGAGTTCGGCTGCCAACGCTTGTCCTGAGAGCCGTAGAGCACCATGGCCGGCACGCCGAGGTCGGTGAGCCGGTCCGGTTCGGTCCGTTCCCGCAGGTAGTCATCCGAGGCGGTGGAGGTCGCGGTGAGACTGCGGTAGGTCATGCCGCGCAGGTCGGCGACGAACCGGTCGGGGATCTGCACGTCCCGGGTGAACGCGGAGCTCATGGCTTGCCGGAGCACGACGTCCGGGAGCAGCGGCCACAGCGGCTGCCCGATCGCCGGAACGAACAGCAGGTTGCCGACCGGACCGTTATCGGTGACGGCGTCCAGGCGGGGTCCGGAGTCGATCACCATGATCGCCGACACCAGGTCGTGGCGCTGTTCGGCCAGCGAGGTGGCCACGTAGCCGCCGGAGGAATGCCCGACGACGATCGCCCGGCGCACGCCCAGCTGGTCGAGCACGGCCCCGACTCGGCTCGCCTGTTCGGACGTGCTGTAGCCGCTGTCGGGTTTATCGGACTTGCCGTGGCCGAGCAGGTCGATGCGCACGACGTACTGGTCCCGCAAGGCGGGCAGCACCGGATCCCAGTAGGCGGTCGAGGCGCCCAGCCCGTGCAGCAGCACCAGCGCGCGAGCGCCGGGTGTTCCGTCGGCAACGACATGGATGTCGCCGCCCGGCAGCTGCACCATGTGCTCGTGCGAATCGTCGGTCTCGGCATTCGCTGCGCCGGTCGTATTGCCGGTGAGCACGGCGACCAGGCCGGTGACGATCAGCATCCCGATATGCCGCCACCGATTCGGTCTTGCGGCGGCAGTGGTTTCGTCCACGGTTTCTCCTTCGATTGGTTGGGACGCCACCACATTCGGACACGACAGCGGGTCACGTATTGAAGAAATGTCAGCGTTCGCGGCCACTCATACAATCGACGTGTGCCTTGGGATATCGCGCGACCGGCGCGGCCACCCGCCCTGCGCGGCGTCGACATGGCCGGATTTCATGTTCACGGGGACGGCCCCGAGCAGGTTCGTGTCATTCCGCATCCGGCGGTCACGGTGATCGTCGAATGCGGCGAGTGCAGCTTCGAGGTCCGCGACTCGACGGGCCGCAGCCATTCGGGCAGCCTGACCCTCGGCCTCGCGGGCACCGCGCTTCCGGTCCGCGTCGACGCCGTCGAATGCGTCCAGATCCGTCTGGAACCGATTGTCGCCCAAGCCATCCTCGGCTTCGCGCCCACCGAGCTGGGCGGAACCATCGTCGGCCTGGACGACCTCTGGGGTCGCGAGGCAGGGAGGCTGTGCGAGCGCCTGCACGAGACACCGAGCTGGCCCGACCGATTCGCCCTGGTCGACACCGCGCTGTCCGCGCGGTCCCGGCACGACCACCGCGTCGACCCGGAGGTCGCCTGGGCATGGCGCCGAATCAAGCTCAGCCGCGGCCGATTCCGCGTCGAGCACCTCGCCGCCGAGCTGGGCTGGAGCCGCCAACGACTGTGGTCACGCTTCGGCACCCAAATCGGCCTGACCCCCAAACGCGCCGCCAAACTGGTCCGCTTCGACCACGCCGTCCACCGCCTCGTCCAAGGACACTCCCCCTCCCGCGTGGCAGCCGAAACCGGCTACGCCGACCAATCCCACCTCCACCGCGACATCCGCGAATTCACCGGCACACCCCCCACCTCCGCAGCCACCGAACCCTGGCTCACAATCGACGACCGAGCCTGGCCGTCGACCACGGCGAGGTAATCGGGCACGACCTTCGAGCACTACCGCCCACACTCCCGGTGGGGTCGCCGCGGTGATTGCGGCATGGGTCGGGCACGCCGACGCCAGCGTGACAGCGAGGATCTATACCCATTCACAGGTCGAAGCTCTGGATGCTGCGGCGAAGACATCGGGTGAGGTTGTGACAACTCGTGACACTGAGTTGACGCAACCACGGGTCGCCGCCAAACCCGGGCGGTGGACGGGGCGGTGGCCATTTCCGGGGTAGTATGCATTTCGTTGGGTAATAGCCAACAATATGCATAGTTCCGGAGGTGGTGCTGGTGACCGGGCGTCGCAGTACACCGCTGCCCAGTGAGCTTTGGCGGGCACCGCTTCGAACTGTGCGGCCCCAGGACTTGGCCGATATCTACGCCCAACCGCGGCCCGAGATCGCGCGGCTCGTCGATCGGGGAGTGCTGCACCGCATCGCTCATGGCTACTACGTCATCGTCCCCCCGGACTACGTCGGCCGGACCTGGCTGCCCGGTCTCGAGGCGGCGGCCGCGGGTATCGCGTCATCGATTTACGGGGCGGATCAGATCGTCGTCATGGGCATCAGCGCTGCCCGCCTGCTGGGAGCCGTACCTCGTGCATTGGCGACTGCGGTTGTCGCGGTTCCGAGTCAGCATCGGCCGATCGCACTGACCGACCGTTCGGCACGGGTTCGGTTCGTCCGCCGAGATACCGACGCTCTCGACGCCGAGCGTATCGAAACTTCACTGGGTCCAGCGCTGGTCACTACTCCGGAACAGACGGTGCTCGATCTTGCCCGGCGCCCGGAGCTGGGCAATGCCGAGGCCGAGGTTCGTTCGGCGGTCGAGACGCTCTACCGCCGGTGTGATTCGGCGAGACTCGCACAGCTCGCTACTGATCAGCGTCTGGGGGTAGCGCTTCGACGTGCGGAAAGTTGGGCGGAGTAATGAGCGTCGACGAACGTGACAGTGTCGCAATTCAATTCGGAGTTTCTGCGGAGCAGGTCGAGCGTGACTATCTGATCTCCCATCTGCTGGCGGCAGTCAGCCGAGGGTTCGGTCACCGGTTGCACTTCATCGGTGGAACTGCTCTTGCCCGTACCCATCTGGTGGGTGGCAGGCTCAGTGAAGACATCGATCTGGTTGCGTTGGACAACCGAACAGTACTGGCTGCCGAGCTCGACGCAGCTTTGCCGCGATCTGTCGCGCGGAGCTACGGTCGGCTGGAATGGGCGCCGTCGCTGAGTGATGTCTCGGACACGGGGGTGGCCAACCTTCGCTCCGCGTCCGGTGTGTCCGTCAAGCTTCAATTGCTGTCGGCACGCGGGCGAACGGTGTGGCCTACCGAACTCCGCCGTCTAGAGCAGCGTTACAGCGACGTGCCGCCGGCCGAGCTGTTCGTTCCCACTTTGTCGGCCTTTGCTGCGGGGAAGACGGTGACATGGCACGACCGGCGCGCATCACGCGACCTCTGGGACCTTTGGGCACTGAGCGGCATCGGCGCGATCGACAGTGCTGCGGGAGCGTTGTACAGGAGATATGGTCCGACAAACCGGTTCCCCAGCCCGCAATTGTTCGATCGTGCACCGGGCGAAGACGACTGGAACACACAATTGGCCGGGCAGACCCGGCTGGTGATTACGGCTGAGACTGCGCTGGCCGTCGTTCGAGACGCCTGGGAGCGAGTTGTCGAATGACCGGTGCGTCCGATCAGCATCGGGAATAAGACTCGTGCGTCGGCGAGATGGATCCATAGCCTGTAGTCATGGGGACAAGACGGGTTCGAACGCCTTACGGTCTGTCGCTCCGATCGCCATGGCGGCATGGTGTCTACCACTGTCGCCGTGACTGCGGCGTACTGGATGCGGACAGCCGACTTGCCGAGCGCTGTGGTCAAGGGGCTGGCGTACGGGTAGTCGAGCTTCGGTCGGCGCGCCAGCGTGCCATAGCCTGCCCCATGTGTTTGCCGGGAGAAGTCACCAAGCTCGATCACTGGGCGCGCAGAAGCGCTGCGTCTTTGCCCTCGACTCCGAGATCCACGAGGACGCCCTCCTGCTGACGTGGCGGCGGAACCGGAGCCGAGAGGTTCGGACCAGACAGCCGTTTTGACCTGCGGGTATGAGCCGAACCGAAGCCGAACCGCGATAGCGTCCTCGAGGAATCGAACCTGCAAAACAAAAAACGGCGCTGACCTGCGGAAACGCGATGGCAGGTTGGTGCCCTCGGCAGGATTCGAACCTGCGGCCTTCTGCTCCGGAGGCGGTTACTCCTTCCGCAGGTCAGAGACTTGCGGAGGGGGGTGCGCGCCCCCTCCGTGCCCTATCGGTCTAGGCCGATACCTGCGCATCAGTTCTTCACGACGATCGACTGGGGAAGCGGTGCGGCGGTGCCTTGGGCGGCCAGCTTGCTCATAGCGGCTGCGATCTCCTTGTCTCGGCCGTCGACAGCATGAAGGTATCGCGAGGCTGCTGAGTCGGAGGCGTGGCCAAGCCGCTTCTTGAGGTCGGCCAGGCTGGCACCTGTTGAAGCGGCGAGGGTCTGCCCAGTGTGCCGGAGGTCGTGGAAGGTGACTTTCACGCCGACCCTGCTTCGTGCGCGGGTGAACGCCTTACGGATGGCGTCGCCGCGCATCCGGCCTCCGTCGCGGCCCACGAAGAGCCATTTCTTGCCTGCCCACTTCTCCAGGTGCTCAACGAGATACGGCCGCAGATGTGGCGGGATCGACACCGGGCGCTTCCCCGCCGGTGTCTTAGGATCCTTGTCGAACTTCCTGGATGACTCCAGCAGTTCAACCCGGTTGCGCCGTACCCAAACCTCATTCGTGTTGAGGTTGAGGTCCGAGACGGCGAGCCCGCATATCTCCCCGCGGCGAAGTCCGCACCAAGCGGCCAACAGCACAGCTGCCCGGTACCGCGGAGTGACCTGTTCGACCAGCTGCGCAACTTCGGCAACCGTGGCGATAGACCGCTCTCCGGCTTTGTCCGCTCCGGCGCCCTTGATGTTGAACGGGTTGCTGCGGATCGCGTTGTCACGAATCGCGCAGTTCATCACTGTTCGACCGAAACGATACGACTGGGCGATAGCCGTGCGACCACCCTTGCCCGCGAGGGCTTTGGCGTGCCAGCTGCGGACCACGGGTCCCGTGATTGCAACCAACGGCAGGCCGAGCAGATCGACCATGTGCAGCCGCATGTTCCGCCGACAGTCCTCGGCCCATTTCTCACCGATGTTCGGATTGTTCTGGAGGTACGCCTCGGCATAGTCGCCGAACTTCTGCCGACCGAGATTGCCATCGATCCACACCCCCTTGCTGATATCGGACTCGACATTGACCAACCATCGATCCGCGTCGGTTTGGGTGCGGAAGGTATAGGGAGCGTTCTGGCGCTGCCCGGTCGGTCCGATGAACGAGGCTTGCCAGCGGCCGGAAGAGAGTTGCCGAATCTTGCCGAAACGGCGGCGTTTGGAGTTCCGAGCCATCAGGCACTCACCTGGCCGCCGTGCCAGCTAACGGTGACCGGCTCTACGCGTCCGGCCTGGGCGAAGGCTTCGAGATCGTTGATCGAGAATCGGACATGCCGACCGACCTTGTAGAACACAATGCGGCGCTCAGCGACCAGGCGACGCATGAATCGCTCGGTCGTTCCCAAGTAACCGGCTGCTTGCGGAACGCTCAGATATTGGGCTCTGGTGCGATCGTCGCCCCCGTTCATGGTGGTGTCTCCGTTTCGTTGTGGTGCGGTGGTTCGGGTAGTGGTGCGCTGCGCACCAGCGGGCGGTGCGTCCGGTGCGCTGCTGTCACATCCGGCGCGCAGGGTGTCGCATTGCGCACCAGCAGGTGTCACATGGTTCGCGCCGATCGCGCATCCGGTGCGGCGTGTGGTGCGCACGTTGCTGCCCTCGGTGCAAGCGGTGTCTCTTGACCTCTCACGGTTGGTGGGGTCGGCGTCGGCTCCGGACTGATCCGAAATGGCGGTTTCGGTCCACCAGTCACGCGATTGGGTGTCTGAGCTGCTGATATTCGCGGCTGGGTGGTCGGTGGCGGCAAGTATCGCCTGCCGTGCACTGCCGTGTCGGTGGCCGTCACACGCGGTCCGTACCATGTCGCCTGCTGTAACAGCTTCGGTGCGTAGTGGTTCGCTCATGCGACACCCCACGGGGTGAGCACCGGGATAGCCGGGTCGGTGAGGTCGTCGAAATCGACGGCCGCGACCTTCAGCGCACCGTTGTCGAGGACACCCCGTCGGGTGAGTTCGTCGACGGTGCGCACCACAGTTTCTGGTTTGGTGTCTCCTGCGCAGACGTACAGCAGACCGGAGCCCGGGTCGGCGGCGGCACGGATGGTGCGCACCAGGATTTCGGCGAGTTTGCTCGGCGGTGTGTAGTTGGAGGTGTCGACCTTGACCGCCACCAGCGCACCGCCGAGGATCAGTCGTCCGTCGTAGGGGTACGTGCCGCGATGGTCATTGTCGTAGTGCAGTTCGCGTTCGGATTCCCAGTCACTCCACCCAGTTGCGCCCAACGCGATCCGGACTTGCGCGATGGCGCGGCCACGAGCAGACCACAAGCGGGAGGGCTGCCAGTCCGGCATCGAGTGCCCGAACACCTGCGCCACGGCCTTACGGGTCGGCACGATCCATTTCGGCCCGGCGGAGATCTTTGTCAGCGGGTGCACCATTCCGCCGTTGTGCAGCCGAGTGAGCATCTCGTAGACATGGTTGCGGCCGGTGCCGAGGAAATCGGCCAGCACATCGGGTTGCATGGCGCGGTGCTGCACCAGCGCGTAGATGGCGCGGGACTCGCGTCCGGTCGCATAGAAGTAGTCGTCTTCGTCGTCGCGGGCGTGGATGGTCATGGCAGGTCCTTGGAAGCGGTCGGAAAAGTGGTGCCGGGCGCGGTCTTCTTGGCGTCGCGCAGGGCATTCCGGTGGGTGAGGAAGCGGTTCCAGTCGCGGTCGAAGTCGCGCAGCACCAGGTCGCATTCCACCTCGTCGAATGCGACCGGGAGCCGTTTGGCGGCGGCGGTGATGGTGCTCTCCACATCCCGACCCCGGTAGAGGTACAGGATTCCGATCATGGGTTCGGGTCGGGCGTCGCGGGCGGCGTAGATCGCACCGCGCAGGGCCTTGTCCATGTTGGCTGGGCTCTTGGAAGTCAGTTCGACTTCGATCGCCCACCATCCGTAGGTACCGTCAACGACGCCGTGGAATCGGCCGTCGTGGATGTGCCCGAGTGTGGTTGTGCGGGAACGGGATCGGCGGGCCTCGACTTCGGCGTCATGGCGCAGGCGGCGTTCGGATACCCAGCTGGTCAGGTCCGAGCCGTTCAGCATGACGCGGGCCTGGGCGACCGCGCGATAGTGCTCGCAGTGATTGACCGGAACCGTCCACACCGTGTACGGCCGCCAACCCAGATACGACGCCGCGGTTTCCCCGGTCGGCACAACCCATTTCGCCCCTGCCTGCACCTCTTGCAGCTTCGCCTGCACGACGCGGTCTTTGCGCATCTGCTTGACCAGGGTGTAGACCGTGGTGCGCGGAAGATCGAGGAACCAACCCAGCACGTCGATCTGCATCCCGTACATGTCCACCAAAGCCGTTGCCGCGACCGTGTATCTGGCAGACAGCGACGGCTCGGACCGATCGGTGATCAGCCGATGCGCCGACGCACGTGGGAGCCCGAGCCGGGCCGCGATTTCCCGGACTGTGAGACCGGATTCGTGCAGTGTTGCGGCTTCGCCGAGGACGGTTTCGACCTTTCGGGCCGAGATGTGCAATTGGCGTGCGATCTGCTGGTAGGTGGCTCCGAGGTCGCGCAGATCCCTGATGCGTCTGTCACGCTCGGCCAGTTGCGCGCCGGTCGTAGTCATCGAGTGGCCTCCCTTCGTGCATGAGCAGACGAATTACGTTGTCCCCCAAGGACACCGGAACCGAGTGGCCAAAAAAAGGCCAAAGAACAGGACACTGAGTGGCCATATGCGAGTCGGGCGTTCATCGGCTGCGTTCCACGCCGTGCCCACGGCTGTAGGTGTCGCGATTCCGTGCGGATTCATGACCGGCGTGGATGTCGCGCTCTTTCAGGGGAGTGGTCATGTCTACCCAGCTCATCAACCCGCGCATCCGAGCGCCGATATCCGTTGCGGGGCATACCGGTTCGGTTCGGGCTTGAGCCTTGGCTTGTTCGACAGCTGCACGGTTCCTGATTCGAGCGCCGATGCGGAATCCGTGGTCGTGTACCGCTCCTCGTTCCGGAACGCTCGGTGCGGGCCGCTGCGGCTGGACTGTCGACGGTGTGAACAACTCTTCAACCGAGGTACCAGGAAACATCAGCTCCAACATCCGGCAGTGATCCGGATAGGGCAGGCTCGATATATTCCCAGAGAGCCATCGATAGAACTGCGCCTTCTTGGGGCCGTGGCCGACCAGGTCGTCGGCGCCGACTTTCCTCGCGAGTCGGTCGTATTCGCGATTGAATGCCGTGACTGTCTGGAGGTGCCGCTCCCGCAGAAGCGATTTCAGTACAGTGCCCGGCTCCCCAACCCCAGGCCTGCCCGGCCTATCCGTGGGGTGGCCTGGCTGCCGACGAGCTGACCCATTCGAGGCATCGCCGGATCGTTCTACACTGGACATGCTTCAGGGACTCCTATCCCATCTGAAGTGGATGAATGCTGAAGCAGCGGGTAACTGCTTCGGTCTCGGCTCCCCGGTGACGGCTAATCACCGGGGAGCTTTTTTTGGCCCCGCTAGACGACTGCGGCCCGTAGTCTTCAAGTCTTCATTAAGACTACGGTTAACAGTAGAGCATGAGGGCTAAAGGAGGTCAAGTCTTCGTGAAGACTTAGAATCTGAGTGGATGCGAACCCGCGCAGAGATAGGGCACACGTGGACAACACCAGCGCATATGCTCCGAAATATCGGCAAATCGCGTATCTGCTGCGGCGCGAGATCGCAGAGGGCGTACTGGGTCCGGGCCAGCAGTTGCCTACCGAACCTCAACTGGCCGAACGGTATAACGTCAGCCTGCCGACAGTCCGTCAGGCCCTCGGCGTGCTTCGCTCGGAAGGACTTATTCAGTCCCGTCAGGGGATCGGGTCGTTCGTCAAGGAGACAAATCGTCTACAACGATCGGGCTGGCGGCACTATGGGCGGGCGAGAGCGGACCAGAAGCTGCTCACCCCACACCTGCGACACGAGATCGTTGCTGCAGGTGTTGAGCCACTTCCCATCCATGTTGCGGATCTGTTCCCGGAGGGCACGACGCAGGTTGTGGTGCGCCGCCGGCACCTGTTCGACAAAGACACCGGCCGCCCGGAAGAGATTGGAGCGAGCTACATACCAATGGAGTTCGCGGCCGGGACGTACCTGGAAGAACCCACGGTCGTACCCAAGGCGCTGTTCCTCTGCATAGAGGAACTATCGGGGAAGCGGTACGCAAGGGCTCGGGACCGCCTGATAGCTCGGCTGGCTACCGCCGACGAATTGGCGGTACTGGAGCTTGCCCCTGGCTCACCCGTAGTTCACGTCGTTCATTGCGCGACAGCCGAAGACGGCACCGTTCTTGAGGTTGCTGAGAACGTCTGGCCCGCTGAAAGAACCGTGATCGTGAACGAGTACCCGATCACAACCGTGTGATAGGCAAAGGGAGCCGAGTGCTCGGCTCTCGCCGACCGTTCACCATGACGCATCATGCGTCTAGAAAACTGGACACACCGGTTTGATGGCTAGGCATCAAACCGGCTAACGCCAACCTCCCTGTTGTGGTCACCAGTTCCTCCGGACTATCTGTACGCGCGCTACCTGGCTCCTGTATTTCGCACTTGCGTGCTTGAAACTGTCGCCTACGCACTCGACTGGACCACCCGATGCTCTAAACGCAACATCCGCGCCTGACGCAACAACCTACCTAACCCCTCTTTATGGTCCCCCACACCACATCTCAACTCATCACAAAATCCACAGACTTGACTACCACTGGCTCTCCCCTCACCCGCTCCCGATTCTCTATGAACAGCGAAGCCATAGAGAATCGGGAGCGGGTGAGGGGAGAGCCTGCACCGAAGGTGCAGGTCAACGTGATATCGAGGGGGAGTGTCCTGGATTCGACAGGACTAACGCGTCCCGGGACAATCCCGGGACAATCCCGGGACAATCCTGAGACAAATCACACTCGAGAAGTCGCTGGAGTGCCGCCGTAGACCAGCGTGCGTGCGGTCCCGTCGTCGGGCCGCGCCCGTGCAACAACCGTGCGATACGCACCGGGGAACATGTGCCTCGGCGTGCACCCCACGTGCACTTTGCATCGGTCGAAGGCGGCATATCACGGATAATCGCGGACACTCGATTAGACGTATGGTCCGGCCATGAAAAAGGCCATCTACCAGTGATTTTGGTAGATGGCCTTTGGTGCCCTCGGCAGGATTCGAACCTGCGGCCTTCTGCTCCGGAGGCAGACGCTCTATCCCCTGAGCTACGAGGGCGGGATAGTTTCGAACGGTGCCGGTGGGGGCGGCCGTTCGGGCGGGGCCAAGCGTATCGCATTGCGGGGCGTCCGCCAAAAAGTGTGTCGGGCCGGGGAGTTTCGGTACCCGGCCCGATGCGATCGATCAGTTCTGCGGCAGTGGTTTCGCGTTGCGGGCGGTCAGCATGGTGGTGATGAGCTGTGCTTCGCCCTGCTGAGTGGTCGCCATGGCGGCCGCGAGTGTGCGCACCGCGGTGGTTTCGGCGTGCTGGGCGGCGTATTCGGTCATCGAGAGTCCGCCCTGATGATGGCGCAGCATCAGCTGCAGGAACATCGTGTCCAGCGTGGGACCGGTGGCCTGGCGCAGCGCGGTTACTTCCGCGGTGGTCGCCATGCCCGGCATGGACGCCGATGGTCCCGACATCGCGTGGTCGGTGGTAGCACCGGAATGCGAATGGCCCGGCTGTTCGGTCATCCAGCCCATATAGCCGTCCACATTCTGGTTCGGTTTACCCCACATCTGCAGCCAGCCCTGCATCCGGCCGATCTGTTCCTGCTGGGTGGTCAGAATGTCGTAGGCCAGCCTGCGCACATCGTTATCGGTGGAAGCGATCAGCGCGATACCGGCCATTTCGACGGCCTGCGCGTGGTGTGCCGACATGTCCTGGCTGAATCCGATATCGACTGTGCCGGGATCGGGTTCGCTATTGCTGTCCAGCGGCAGCCGGGCCAGCACGCCGACCGCGAAACCGATCAGCAGGATGCCGATCGCGCCGAGCACCAGCAGCGGAGTGCGCTGCCGCCGTGCCTGTGCGGCCAAACCCGTGGAATCGCTCGCCACGTCAGGCTCGATCTCGGTATCCACGGGCATCTACTGGCCTTCCGTCGGCAGGGTCGGAATTCCGCCGGGCACGCCCGGGATATTCGGCACACCCGGAATGTTCGGCATACCGGGCAGACCACCCGAGACCCCGCCGAGTTCGGTCCGGTCCTGCGACAGGCCCTTACCGTCCATCGGCACCGCATCCGGTCCGGGCGGGGTCGGGTCGTACGGTGTCGGGTTGTTCGCGTCGAACGCGGGGTTCGAGCAGCTCGCGCCCACCTCGGGGTAGGCGTATTGGTTCGCGCGCAAGGCGGTGATGAACTGGTTGACCCGCTTGTCGTCGGCGCTGTCCAGCTTCAGCTGATGCCCCCAGGACTGCAGCGATATCGCCGAGGAAAGTCCGGGGAACGGCGACATCAACGTGAAGGGCTTACCTTCGACCTTCTGCTTCAGCGTGTCGATGCCCGCCGCGTCGACCTTGTCCGGGTTGTAGGCGATCCACACCGCACCGTGCTCGAGCGAATGCACCGCGTTCTCGACCCGGACCGGCTTGCTGTAGACCACGCCCATGCAGTTCGCCCAGACCTGATCGTGCGGACCGCCGAACGGCGGGGTCTGGTCGTACGCGACGCGCTGCGTACCCGCGACGTGCAGTCCCGCCGGGTAGTCCTTCTTGGTCACTCCGGCGATCTGATCCGATGGATCCTTCTTCTGTGCACTCGGCGTGAATTTCTCGAGTTCGGCCTTGTCCCGATACTTCGGCACCAGGCTGAACGCGAGCGCACCGATCAATGCGATGATCACCACGGCGGCTCCGATGACCAACCAGGGGATCTGGCGCTTCTTCAACGGGCCCTTGCCCATCGGAACCTTGCCGCCGCCTTTTTTCCGCGACGGTGCGACCTTCCCTGCGGCCCGGACGGCCTTGGCCGATTTGGCGCTCGTGCTGCTCGGCATGCTCGCTGTGCTCTTTCCACGTATTGATCCACGGTGCTGGGTGGTTGCGGAGGGCTCCGCCGAGGTGCCCACTCGAGGCGTACACCTGCCCAGACCATAGGATAGAGACTCGTGACTCCAGCTGACCTTGCAGATCTCCTTCGCGCGACCGCGGCGAAGGTGCTTGTCGAACGTGGACTGGACCCTGCGGTCCTGCCCGACGAGGTCAACGTGGAGCGCCCCCGTAATCCGGAACATGGCGACTATGCCACGAATGTGGCCATGCAGGTAGGTAAGAAGGCCGGAACGAATCCGCGCGAGTTGGCGACCTGGCTGGCCGAGGCGCTGGCTACCACGGACGCCATCGATACCGCAGAGGTCGCAGGTCCCGGCTTCCTCAATATCCGGCTCGCCGCCTCCGCGCAGGGCGCGATCCTGCAGCAGGTATCGACCGCGGGCGCGGCCTACGGCACCTCGGACACCCTGAAGGGCACCCGGATAAATCTGGAATTCGTGTCGGCCAATCCGACCGGTCCGGTGCATCTCGGCGGCACCCGCTGGGCCTCCGTCGGTGATGCGCTCGGCCGCATTCTGGCCGCGCAGGGCGCCGACGTGACCCGCGAGTACTACTTCAACGACCACGGCGCGCAGATCGACCGCTTCGCCAAATCCCTGGTCGCCGCCGCTACCGGCGCGCCGACCCCGGAAAACGGCTACGCGGGTGAATACATCGGCGAGATCGCCGCCGAGATCGTGGCCGCGCACCCCGAGGCGTCGACGCTGCCAGAAAACGAGCAGCTCGAACTTTTCCGTGCCGAGGGCGTCGAGTTGATGTTCGCCCATATCAAGGAATCGCTGCACGAATTCGGCACCGATTTCGATGTGTACTTCAACGAGAGTTCGCTATTCGAATCCGGTGCGGTCGAACAGGCGGTCACCAAGCTCAAGAATTCCGGCGACCTCTACGAAAAGGACGGCGCCTGGTGGATCGCCAGCTCCGAATACGGTGACGATCAGGACCGCGTCGTTCTCAAGAGCGACGGCAATGCCGCCTATATCGCCGGTGATATCGCCTACTTCCAGAACAAACGTTCGCGCGGTTTCGATCTGTGCATCTACATGCTCGGTGCGGACCATCACGGCTATATCGGACGTTTGAAGGCCGCCGCGGCCGCCTTCGGCGATGATCCGGCCACCGTCGAGGTGCTCATCGGACAGATGGTGAATCTCGTCAAAGACGGTGTGGCCGTGCGAATGTCCAAGCGTGCAGGCACCGTGGTGACCCTCGACGATCTGGTCGAGGCCATCGGCGTCGACGCCTCCCGGTACTCGCTGGTGCGCAGCTCGGTGAACTCGAGCATCGATATCGACCTGAACCTGTGGACCAGCCAGAGCAACGAGAACCCGGTCTACTACGTGCAATACGCGCACGCCAGGACCGCGTCCATCGCGCGCAACGCCGCCGAATTCGAATACGACACGGTGACACCGGATTTCGGTCTGCTCACCGCGGATGAAGAGGGTGAACTCATCCGCACCATCGGCGAATACCCGCGTGCCGTCGCCAGCGCCGCGAGCCTGCGCGAACCGCACCGCGTCGCGCGGTATCTGGAGGAACTGGCCGGTGCCTACCACCGGTTCCAGACCAACAAGAACCTGCGCGTACTGCCCCTCGGCGACGAACCCGTCACGCCGACCAATGCCGCCAGGCTGGCCCTGGCCAATGCCACCCGTCAGGTGCTGAGCAACGGCCTCGAGCTGCTCGGCGTTAGTGCACCGGAGCGAATGTAGTGAGCGAGCACAGCGAGCGAACCATAGACACCGCGTCTCGGACGGTCACGGCGGAGCCGAGCGTCAGCGAGGTGGAGTCGTGAGCGTCCATCCCGCCGGTCCGCGGCATGCAGATATTCCACACGCACCCAGTCTCGCGGAGCGTCCGAGCGATCCGAGACAGATGATCGATCTCCCCGCGAATGTATGGCCGCGCAACGCTTCTCGCGATGCCGAGGGTGTCGTGCACCTGGCCGATGTGCCGGTGCACGAGCTCGCCGAGAAGTTCGGCACGCCCTTGTTCGTGGTCGACGAGGACGACTTTCGTTCCCGCTGCCGCGATATGGTCGCCGCCTTCGGCCCGGACGCGCGAGTTCACTACGCCTCCAAGGCATTTCTGTGCGGCGAGATCGCCCGCTGGATTCGCGACGAGGGCCTTTCTCTCGATGTCTGCTCCGGCGGCGAACTGGCCGTCGCGCTGCACGCGGGCTTCCCCGCGAACCGAATCGCATTGCACGGCAACAATAAATCGGTCGCCGAGCTGGGGGCCGCGGTCGATGCGGGTGTCGGGCATGTGGTGGTCGACTCGCTGATCGAGATCGAGCGCCTGGAGGCCATCGCGGGCCGCGCCGGAGTCGTTCAGGATGTGCTCGTCCGCGTCACCGTCGGTGTGGAAGCCCATACCCACGAATACATTTCGACCGCACACGAGGATCAGAAGTTCGGCTTCTCGATCGCGGGCGGCGATGCGATGGAGGCGCTCGCACGTGTCTTCGAGGCCGATAATCTCCGACTCGTCGGTCTGCACAGCCACATCGGTTCGCAGATCTTCGAAATCGATGGTTTCGAGATCGCCGCGCGCCGCATGCTCGGCCTGCTGCGCGAGGCCATCGACAAGTTCGGCATCGAGCGCACCGCGCAGATCGCCACCCTGGATCTCGGTGGCGGACTTGGCATTTCGTACCTGCCCCACGACGACCCACCGCCGCTCGACGAATTCGCCGCGAGCCTGCGCAAGCTTGTCGCCACCGAGGCGAGCCGTGCCGGACTGCCCGAGCCGAAGATCGCCGTCGAACCCGGCCGCGCCATCGCCGGACCGGGCACCGTCACCCTCTACGAGGTCGGCACCATCAAGGACGTCTCGCTCGATGCCGGACTGCGCAGGCGCTACGTCAGCGTCGACGGCGGCATGAGCGACAACATCCGCCCCGCGCTATATCAGGCCGACTATGACTGCCGCCTGGTTTCGCGCTCCTCCGACGCCGCGCCCGTGGTCGCCCGGGTCGTCGGAAAGCATTGCGAGAGTGGGGATATCGTCATCCGCGATACCTGGATGCCCGCCGATGTCGGCCCCGGCGACCTGGTCGCCGTCGCCGCGACCGGCGCGTACTGCTACTCGATGTCCAGCCGGTACAACCAGCTGACTCGGCCGGCGGTCGTCGCGGTGCGAGGCGGTGTGCCGCGACTCATTCTGCGCCGGGAAACGGTGGCGGATCTGCTCAGCCTGGAGGTGGAATCATGACGGACGCTGCGAAGTTCGGCGTATGGGGGACCGATCGTCCGATCGGAGTCGCGGTCCTCGGGATGGGCAATGTCGGCACCGAGGTGGTGCGCATTCTGCGCGACCACGCCGATGACCTGCGTGCGCGCGTCGGCGCGCCGGTGGTGCTGCGCGGTGTCGCCGTGCGCAACCTGGACGCCGACCGCGGCATCCCGGCCGAATTGCTGACCACCGACGCGGATGCGCTGGTCGCCCGCGAGGATGTCGATCTGGTGGTCGAGGTCATCGGCGGCATCGATCCGGCCCGCCGCCTCATTCTGGCCGCACTCAACGCGGGCAAATCCGTGGTGACCGCCAATAAGGCACTGCTGGCCGACTACACCGGCGAACTCGCCGCCGCCGCCGAGCACCACCGCGCCGATCTGTATTTCGAGGCCGCCGTCGCCGGCGCGATCCCGGTGGTACGCCCGCTGATCCAGTCGCTGTCCGGTGACCGGGTGAACAAGGTCGTCGGCATCGTCAACGGCACCACCAACTTCATCCTCTCCGCGATGGACGAGACCGGTGCGGACTACGAGATCACCCTGAAAGAGGCCACCCGCCTCGGCTACGCGGAGGCCGATCCGACCGCCGACGTCGAGGGCTACGACGCCGCCGCCAAGGCCGCGATCCTGGCCTCGCTGGCCTTCCACACCCGCGTGACCGCGGCCGATGTGTACCGCGAGGGCATTTCCAAGATCACCGCCGAGGATCTCGAGACCGCCTCCGCACTGGACTGCACGGTCAAACTGCTCGCCATCTGCGAGCGGGTGGCCGCGGGTCCAGGCGAACCGAGCCCGGAGGAGGGCGGCAAGGAGCGCGTCTCGGTGCGCGTCTACCCGGCCCTCATACCGCGCAAGCACCCCCTTGCCGCGGTCACCGGCGCATTCAACGCGGTGGTCGTCGAGGCGGAGAACGCCGGTCGGCTGATGTTCTACGGCCAGGGCGCGGGCGGCGCTCCGACGGCGTCGGCGGTGCTCGGCGATCTGGTGATGGCGGCGCGCAATAAGTTCTTCGGTGGCCGTGCTCCGGGCGAGTCGGTTTATGCTGAGCTACCGATCGCGCCGATCGGCGATACGCCCACGCGGTACCACGTGAACCTGCAGGTCGCGGACCGACCCGGGGTGCTGGCCAAGGTGGCGGGCGAATTCGCCAACCACGAGGTGAGCATTTCCACGGTCCGTCAGGAAGGACACGGCGAGGGTGCGCGCCTGGTCGTGGTCACCCACCACGCGTCGGAGTCGGCGCTCGCGGACACCGTCGCCGCCCTGGCGGAAATGGAATCCGTCACATCTGTGACCAGCGTTCTGAGATTGGAAGGCACCAACGAATGAATACGACTGGGGTTGCGCCGCAGGCGGGAGTGCACTCGCGGTGGCCCGGCCTGATCGCCGCCTACCGTGATCGCCTGGCGGGTGCCGCCGACTGGGACCCGGTCACCCTGTACGAGGGCGGCACCCCGCTGGTGCCCGCACCGCACCTCTCGCACCTCACCGGCTGTGATGTGTATCTCAAGGTCGAGGGCCTGAATCCGACCGGATCCTTCAAGGACCGCGGCATGACCATGGCCATCACCGACGCGAAGTACCGCGGGCAGAAGGCCGTGCTGTGCGCGTCCACCGGCAACACCTCGGCATCGGCGGCCGCCTACGCGACCCGGGCCGGGATGAGCTGCGCGGTGCTGATTCCGCAGGGCAAGATCGCCATGGGCAAGCTGGCCCAGGCCGTCATGCTCGGCGCCAAGATCATCCAGGTCGACGGTAATTTCGACGACTGTCTCGAGCTGGCGCGCAAGGTCACCGCGGAATTCCCGACCGTCGGTCTGGTGAATTCGGTGAATCCGGCCCGTATCGAGGGCCAGAAGACCGCTTCGTTCGAGATCTGCGATGTGCTCGGCAAGGCGCCCGATGTGCACGCCCTTCCGGTGGGCAATGCGGGCAATATCACCGCCTACTGGCGCGGTTACCGCGAGTACTACGCCGACGGCATCACCACCGGCCTGCCGCGCATGCTCGGTGTGCAGGCCGCAGGCGCTGCGCCGCTGGTCAACGGTGCCCCGGTCAAGGATCCCGAGACCATCGCGACCGCCATCCGGATCGGCGCGCCCGCGTCCTGGAACGGCGCGGTGGAGGCCAAGGAGCAGTCCGGTGGCGCCTTCCGCGCCGCCACCGACGAGGAGATCCTGGAGGCGTACCGACTGGTCGCCGCGACCGAGGGAGTTTTCGTCGAGCCCGCGTCGGCGGCCAGCATCGCCGGCCTGCTCGCCGCGCGCAAGGAGGGATGGCTGGATTCCGGGCTGACCGTCGTGTGCACGGTGACCGGCAACGGCCTCAAGGATCCGGACAACGCGCTCGCGGGAATGCCGCAGGTGCAGGCGATTCCGGTCGACCCGATCGCGGTCGCCCACGAACTCGAGCTGGCCTGAGTTGAATTCGCGCGAAAGCCAACTGATGACGAGGACGCTGCCCGCCGGTCTGTCCGTGACCGCGCGGGTGCCCGCGTCCAGCGCCAATCTCGGCCCCGGATTCGATTCGCTCGGTATGGCTTTGGGCATCTACGACGAGATCGAGGTGCGCACTACCGATTCCGGCCTTACCATCCGAGTGGAGGGCGAGGGCGCCGACGATGTGCCATGGGGCCCTTCACATCTCGTGGTGCGCGCGATCGAGCGCGGCCTGGAGGCGGCCGGCGTCTGGGCCGATGGTCTCGATGTGGTGTGCCGCAACGTAATTCCGCATTCGCGTGGTCTCGGTTCGTCGGCCTCGGCGGTCGTCGGCGGTCTCGCCGCGGGCTGCGGGCTCGCCGCGAAATTGGATCCGGCATTGGCCATCGGCAGTGACCAATTGGTCCAGCTCGCATCGGAATTCGAAGGTCACCCCGATAATGCCGCGGCCAGCGTGCTCGGCGGAATCGTGGTGTCCTGGACCGAAACCGCTGCCGACGCCGCCGACGATGGTGCCGTGGCGCTCGATCACGGCCGCGTCTACCGTGCGGTGCGCCTCGATCCGCATCCCACGCTGCGTCCGGTGGTGCTGATTCCCGAAGAGCGCTCCTCGACCGCGCATACTCGCGGCCTGTTGCCGGAGGTCGTGCCGCATGGCGATGCCGCGTTCAATGTCAGCCGCGCCGCGCTCGCGGTGGTCGCCCTGACGCAACGTACCGACCTGCTCCTGCCCGCGACGGCCGATCGTCTGCATCAGCCCCAGCGCGCGCCCGCACTGCCGCTGACCACCGAATGGATCGCCAGGCTGCGTGCGGCCGGGATCGCGGCCACGGTATCCGGTGCGGGACCGACCGTGCTGGCCTTGGGTACCAGCGAATTCCCTGCCGAACTCCGCCAACTCGCGGCCATCGACGGGCTCCGCGTGGTCGAGCCGGGACTCGCAGAAGGCGTCCAGGTCCACTGACGGCGAGTCTGCCTTGCCGATGTTCCAGGTTGCCAGCTATCCTGAGCACGTCCGTACATCGTGCGCATCAGACGCCGGTGCTTCATCAGGGCAATCGCTCCAGCAGGCTCCAGGCTCGAGCCTCCAGGCCATGGGGGTGCTGCGTAGCTGCGCAACTGGAATGATCTCTCCCACCTTTCGGGAATTGGTGGCGAAGCCGCCGGTCCGGCGGGGCAGGTGATACGGCAAAAAGCGCCGGTCCGAGCTTTGTGCTCGGCCCTCGCATCCGAGTCCGGCAGAACGCACGGACTGCGGGACGAAACCCTCGAAACAGCACACGGCAATCGAGGGAAGGAAAGGATTTCCGTGACAGATACGGACCTGCTCGCGACACCCGGGGTGGATTCCAACCCGACAGGGGACCGCGAAAGTGACTCCGGACAGATTTCGAAGATGAGCGAACAAACCGACGTCGCACGATCGGGGCTGACTGGAATGCTGTTGCCGCAATTGCGCGCGCTCGCGGGGGAGCTCGGTATCCGAGGCACCTCTGGAATGCGCAAGGGCGATTTGATCGCCGCCATCAAGGAAAATCAGGCCGGGAAGTCGGCGAAGGCGGAAAAGTCCGCGCGAGGCGAGGTGAAGTCCGATGCGGACGCCGCCAAGGCGGCGCCGGCGAAGGCCGAGCAGGGCACCCTCGACGTGACGCCCGCCGCTTCCGCCCCGGCGAAGGATGCTCCCGCTCCGGCGAAGGAAGCCCAGGCCAAGGACGCTCCGGCGAAACAGGCTGTCGCGAAGGAGGCCGTCGCCGACGCAGCGCCGAAGGCCGCCGAGAAGTCTGCCGAGTCGAAGTCCGATCAGACCCAGGCCGAGGCCGCGCCGGCGGAGACCACCGAGGATTCCGGTCGCGAGGGCGGTCAGCGCGGTCGCGGCAGGCAGCGTCGCGGTCGCGACCAGGCGCGCGCCGGTAGCGATGCCGCCGCGGGCGAGGCCCGTGGTGACGAGCCCAAGCAGGAGCAGGAGCAGGGCGAACGCCGCCGCGAGCGCAGCCAGGGCGGCGACCGCAACCAGAACGGCAGTGCCAACAGCGGTCGCGGAGGCGAAGGCGGCGGCCGCGGCGAGGCCAACCGTGGCGGTGACGAGGACGAGAGCGGTCGCGGACGGCGTGGACGCCGGTTCCGGGAACGTCGTCGTGGTCGCGACCGCGAGGGTGGCACCGGCGGCGGTGAGGCCCGCGAGCTCGAGATCCGCGAGGACGATGTCCTGCAGCCGGTCGCGGGCATCCTCGACGTGCTGGACAACTACGCCTTTGTGCGCACCTCCGGCTACCTGGCCGGACCGAACGACGTCTACGTCTCGATGAACCTGGTCCGCAAGAACGGCCTGCGCCGCGGTGACGCGATCACCGGTGCGGTGCGCGCCCCGCGCGACGGTGAGCAGAGCAACCAGCGCCAGAAGTTCGATCCGCTGGTGCGCTTGGACACGGTGAACGGCGGTGAGGTCGACGCGGCCAAGCGGCGGCCCGAGTTCAGCAAGCTCACCCCGCTGTACCCGAACCAGCGTCTGCGCCTGGAGACCCAGCCGAACAAGCTGACCACCCGCGTCATCGACCTGATCATGCCGATCGGTAAGGGCCAGCGCGCCCTGATCGTCTCCCCGCCCAAGGCCGGTAAGACGACGATCATGCAGGACATCGCGAACGCCATCGCCATCAACAACCCGGAGGTGTACCTCATGGTTGTGCTGGTCGACGAGCGTCCGGAAGAGGTCACCGATATGCAGCGTTCGGTGAAGGGCGAGGTCATCGCCTCGACCTTCGATCGTCCGCCGTCAGATCACACCTCGGTCGCCGAACTGGCCATCGAGCGCGCCAAGCGCCTGGTGGAAATGGGCAAAGACGTTGTGGTGCTGCTCGACTCGATCACCCGATTGGGTCGCGCATACAACAACTCCTCGCCGGCATCGGGCCGCATCCTCTCCGGTGGTGTCGACTCGACCGCGCTGTACCCGCCCAAGCGGTTCCTCGGCGCGGCGCGCAATATCGAGAACGGCGGCTCGCTCACCATCATCGCGACCGCCATGGTCGAGACCGGCTCGACCGGTGACACGGTGATCTTCGAGGAGTTCAAGGGCACCGGTAACGCCGAGCTCAAGCTGGACCGCAAGATCGCGGAACGGCGCGTGTTCCCGGCCGTCGACGTCAACCCGTCCGGTACTCGTAAGGACGAGCTACTGCTCAGCCCCGACGAGGCGGCGGTGCTGCACAAGCTGCGTCGCGTACTGTCCGGCCTGGACTCGCACCAGGCGATCGATCTGCTGATCGACCGTCTGAAGAAGTCCAAGAACAACCTCGAGTTCCTGATGCAGGTCAGCAAGACCGCGCCGGGCGCGCTGGACGAATGAGTGAACGGGGACTCCGCGGAGGCGGAGTCCCCGTGCTTTCCCCTTCGGCGTTCTCGGGCTGAAGAATGCCAGACCTATGCCTGCCGCGCCCGCGATCATGAAGGCCAGGATGATCGCGGTCGTGGCGGCCGGGCTACCGCTGTTCGCGGCGGTAGTGGCCGGGTCGAACTGTGCGGCAGTGGGTTTCGTGTACGCGTAGGTGTCCGGGCGATCCGGAGTGGTTGACCAGCCGACCGCGACAGTGAGAATCAACGAAACGAAGACCGCCAGAGCAACGCGGCTGTTCACAGTGTTCTCCCTTCTGTCTCGGCACGCCGATGTGCATCAGGCCTAAAACTCTATGAACATTGGTGTTCGTATCCACGAGTAGTTGACTACCTGTATTAAGGGTTCCGTAAGAACACGATCAACGCGTGCCAGTAGTTCAATTGGCAACAGGGCTCGGGGACTACCTAGGGGGCGGGAACAAACCGGGGGTCTGGGGTGTTTTGGGAGCGTAACCACCGTTCTGGCATACTGAGCGGTCGTTGCGTCTGCTCCGACGAGCAGGCCTCCCGCCTAAGTCGGCTCCGGTTCACGTCCTCGCGATCTGCGCGGGCGACCCGGCGGCCAATATCGAGAGGACACCCATGAAGGCAGGAATTCACCCGTCGTATGTCGAGACCACTGTCGTCTGTGGTTGCGGCAACACCTTCCAGACTCGCAGCACCAAGGAGTCGGGACACATCACCGTCGAGGTCTGCTCGCAGTGCCACCCGTTCTACACCGGCAAGCAGAAGATCCTCGACACCGGTGGTCGCGTGGCCCGCTTCGAGGCCCGCTACGGCAAGCGTGCCGGCAAGAAGGCCGACGCAAAGTAGCTTCCCCGCCGACGCCCGGTCCTGCACTGCAGGCCGGGCGTCGGCGCTTTTGTGTGGCCAGTACGGATAACGAGAGGAAGCACCGTGACGCAACCGTCCGCGATCGATGACATTCTGGCCGAGCACGCGGGCCTGGAGACGCAGCTCGCCGATCCGGCGCTGCACAACGATCCGGGTGCCGCGCGCCGGGTCGGCAAACGGTTCGCCGAGCTGGCCCCGATCATGGCCACCTACAACAAGCTGAAGTCCGCCCGTGAGGATCTCGCCGCCGCGCAGGAACTTGCGGCCGACGACGCTTCCTTCGCCGCCGAGGTGCCGGACTTGGAACAACAGGTCACCGAACTGGAGCAGATCCTCGCGGATCTGCTGGCCCCGCGCGACCCGCACGATGGCGACGATGTGGTGCTCGAGGTGAAATCCGGTGAGGGCGGCGAGGAATCGGCGCTGTTCGCCTCGGATCTGGCCCGCATGTACGTCCGGTATGCCGAGCGGCATGGGTGGAAGGTCGAGATTCTCGATGTGAACATCTCCGACCTGGGCGGCTACAAGGACGCGACCATCTCCATCAAGAGTCGCGACGCCGCGCGCGACGGTGTCTGGTCCCGCTTCAAATTCGAGGGCGGCGTGCATCGCGTCCAGCGGGTTCCGGTGACCGAATCGCAGGGCCGCATCCACACCTCGGCGGCCGGTGTACTGATCTACCCGGAGCCCGACGAGGTCGAAGCGGTGCAGATCGACGAATCGGATCTGCGCATCGACGTCTACCGCTCCTCCGGGAAGGGGGGCCAGGGCGTCAACACCACCGACTCCGCGGTCCGCATCACCCACCTGCCCTCGGGCATTGTGGTGACCTGCCAGAACGAGCGCTCCCAGCTGCAGAACAAGGCCCGTGCCATGCAGGTGCTCGCGGCTCGACTGCAGGCGCTCGCCGAGGAGCAGGCCGATCAGGAAGCCGCGGCAGGCAGGGCCTCCCAGATCCGCACCGTGGACCGCTCCGAGCGGATCCGCACCTACAACTTCCCGGAAAACCGCATCACCGATCACCGCATCGGCTTCAAGGCGCACAACCTCGACGCCGTACTCGACGGTGATATGGACGCACTCCTGGATGCCCTGGGCAAGGCGGATCGCGAAGCCCGAATGGCCGCAGAATAATCGCAGTTCTACGCCGTACCCGTCGCGTCGACCGATTTGGTATGAACATGGGCAACTCCGCGGGTACGCGCCCCCGGTGAGCAACCGCCGGCGCGCGACGCCAGTGGGTACCTACAACCGACGAAATACGCGGAGAGGCGGATAAGCCATGACCCGTGTGGCATTGCGACCCGCCATCAACCAGGCGGTCGAAACCTTGCGGACGGCGGGCGTCCACAGTCCCCAGGCCGACGCCGAGTATTTGGCCGCACATCTACTCGGTGTCGATCGGACCCGGTTAGCGCTGACCCCACTGGTCGCACCGGAGCTGCTCGAGGAGTATCGAGCCCTGGTGCACCGCCGCGCACAGCGAATTCCCCTGCAGCACCTGACCGGCACCGCGGCGATCGGCCAGATCGAACTCGCGGTCGGGCCCGGCGTCTTCGTGCCGCGTCCCGAGACCGAGTTGCTGTTCGCCTGGGCATTGGCGCAATTGGAGGCACTGCCGCACGATCACACGCCCATCGTCGTCGATCTGTGCACCGGCTCCGGCGCGCTGGCACTCGCCATTGCCCAGGCCCGCCCTGATGCGGACGTGCACGCGATCGAAATCGATCCCGCGGCCCTGCAATGGGCACGCCGCAATGCCGATCTGCGCATCGCCGAGGGCGACACCCCGATCACCCTGTACGCCGACGATGTCACCGATCCGAATCTGCTCACCGAATTGAACGGTGCGGGCGATCTCGTCGTCGCCAATCCGCCCTACATTCCCGAAGGCGCCGAACTCGATCCCGAGGTCGCCGATCACGATCCGCATCTGGCCCTCTTCGGCGGTCCGGACGGGCTGGATGTCATCCGCCGGATGATTCCCACCATCACTCGTCTGCTGCGTCCCGGCGGCTCCTGCGCCATCGAACACGATGACACCAACGGCTCCGATCTCGCCGCTCTGCTGGCCGAACAGGGTGACTTCACCGACATCGTCGAGCATCCGGACCTCGCGGGTAAGCCCCGCTTCGTCGCCGCGACTCGTGCTTGACCCGGCGACCATCGGATCGAACCAACCCCGCCGATGGTGGCATCGAGTGGCACGCGTGACAGGATGGTGGCCGTGAGTACCGTCTACGACTGCGCGGATCCCGACTCGCGCGCCGCCGGACTGACCGCGGCCACCAGTGCCCTGAAATCCGGCCGGCTGGTCGTACTGCCGACCGATACCTTGTACGGTCTGGCCGCGGACGCGTTCGATTCCACCGCGGTGAGCGATCTGCTCGCCGCCAAGCGGCGTGGTCGCGATATGCCGGTACCGGTGCTGGTCGGCTCGTGGCACACCATCGACGGTCTGGTGTTCTCGGTGCGCCCGCAAGCCCGCGAGCTGATCCGGGCATTCTGGCCTGGTGGGTTGAGTCTCGTTGTGCAGCAGGCGCCTTCGCTCGCCTGGGACCTCGGTGACACCCGCGGCACGGTTATGCTCCGGATGCCGCTGCACCCGGTTGCGCTGGAACTGCTGCGCGAGGTCGGCCCCCTTGCGGTCTCCAGCGCCAATGTCTCCGGACAGCCACCCGCCAAGACCGCCGCCGAGGCGCGCGATCAGCTCGGCGATCTGGTCGGCGTCTATCTCGACGGTGGCCCGGCCGAACATGCGGTCGCGTCGACCATCGTCGACCTCACCGCCGATCAGCCGCGGATCCTGCGCGCGGGCGCGGTACCGGTCGGCGATATCGCCGATGTGCTCGGAATGTCCGCGGAGGCGCTGACCAGCGTCGCGACGCGGTGACCTCGGGACGCAGTGATCAGATGGCGGATCAGATAAACGGATGATCGGTTCGGGTGCGGTAGTTCCTTTGCGCGAGCTGCTGCTCGTGCTTCTCATCTCTGGCACGGTGACCTTCCTGGCCACCGGTGGAATCCGGGTGCTCGCCATCGCCTTCGGTGCGGTGGCGGTGCCGCGCGAGCGCGATGTGCACGTCAAACCTATTCCGCGAATGGGCGGCGTCGGCATGTACGTCGGGGTGGTCGCGGCGGTGCTGTTCGCGCACCAATTGCCCGCGCTGCGAAGGGGCTTCGATTACGCGCCGGATATTCCGGCGGTACTGGTGGCAGCCACCCTCATCGTGCTCGTCGGCATCGTCGACGACCGCTGGGGCCTGGACGCGCTGACCAAATTCGCGGGTCAGGTCACCGCCGCCGGCGTGATGGCGGTGATGGGCCTGAGCTGGTACGTCATCTACAACCCGTTCAACGACACGACAGTGGTGCTGGACGCGCTGCAGGGCGGCCTTGTCACGGTCGGCATCACTGTGACGCTGGTCAACGCGATGAATTTCGTCGACGGACTCGACGGTCTCGCGGCTGGATTGGGCCTGATCTGCGCGGGCGCGGTCTTCGTATTCACCGTCGGCTTGCTCTACAGCCAGGGTGGTTCGGTCGACACCTATCCGCCTGCCCTGCTCGCCGCCGCGCTCGCGGGCGCCTGCATGGGATTTCTGCCACACAACTTTTCGCCCGCCCGGATATTCATGGGTGATTCCGGTTCGATGTTGATCGGGCTCATGTTGGCCGCGGTGTCGACGGGTGCCTCGGGCCGAATCAATTTGGCGGGCTACGGACCTCGCGACATCGTCGGTCTGCTTTCGCCGCTGCTGCTCGTCGGTGCGGTGATGTTCATTCCGGTATTGGATCTGCTGTTGGCGATCGTGCGCCGGGTTCGGGCCGGTGTGAGTTTCTCGACACCGGACAAAATGCACTTGCATCACCGGCTGTTGCAGATCGGACATTCACACCGTCGCGTTGTGCTGGTGATCTATTTATGGGTCGGTGTGCTCGCCTTCGGCGCCGTCGGCACTTCGCTGATCCATGATCGCCGGATTGTGGTGCTGATGATGGCGGGTGGGCTGGTTTTCGCGCTGGTGGTGACCGCCATACCGGGCCTGCGGCGCAAGGAGCCCGCGGATTCGTAAAGCAAGGCCCAGGTAAAGTTCGGGTCGTGCGGGAGCGAAGCGAGCGAACCATAAACACAGCGTCCAGAGGAACGACGGAGCCGAGCGTCAGCGAGGCGCAGTCGTGAGTCTCATCAACCCTGTCCCCGGTCCTGACGCCCCGCTGAAGGCGGCGCTGCGCTACGGCGTGATCGGTTTGGCCGTGTTGGTGGTGGTTTCGGTGGCCATCGCCTCGGCCGTCGCGGGCCTGTCCGGACTCTGGGGCGCACTGCTCGGCGCGGCCATCGGCGGCGGCTTCATTCTCACCACGGCGGCCGTGGTGCTGTTCGGCGCGAAGCTGCCGGCGAGCACCGCGGGCCTGGTCATGCTGGTGAGTTGGGTGGGCAAGCTGCTGGTCGCGATGATCGTGATCGCGGTGCTGCAGCGGTTCGACTTCTACGATCGGATGGCGCTGTTCCTGACCGTGGTCGGGTCCTTGCTCATCGTGCTCGGCGCGGAGACGTATGGCGTTCTGCGGCAGAAGGTTCCGTACGTAAACGTACCGACCGGTGAGTCCGATTTGCCCTCTGCGCAGCAATAATCGCCCCCACCTACACGCTGTCGTAGATAACTTGGTAAAGTGTTGGTAAGCAAGCGACCAAGCAAGGGGGGATCGCCGAGATCCCGCCAACTGCCGCTATGCTTACTGCCGTGCCGGGCTCCGAGGGGTTCCGGTTCTGCATGTCGACGAATGTCGCCGACACTACGTACAGACGCCCGGGCGGGATGCCGCACAGCTGCTGACGAATTTTCGAGCCGACCTAGTCGACCCAATTGATCGTCAATGTCCGATCGAACCGCGGGAATGACCGTACCCGCGGCCCGAACACGGGAGAGAACGCTGAGCGTCACCACTTTGGCGGGCGAGTTCCACGCGCCATCGCTGTCCGACTTCTTCCCTCCAGCCGTGCTGTTCGAGGGTACGCCGTTCGAACTCGACCGTTTGATGCTGATCCGGCTGGTGATGACCGCCGCATTGGTACTCGTCATGGTGCTGGCATTCCGCAATCCTCGCATCGTCCCGCGTGGTCTGCAGAACATCGCCGAAACCGGTTTGGTCTTCGTCAAGGATCAGATCTGTGACGAGGTGCTCGGCAAGGAATCCGGTCGCAAGTACTTCCCATTGATCGCGACGATCTTCTTCGCGGTTCTCTTCCTCAACTTCTCCGGCATCATTCCGGGGCTGAACATCTCGTCGAACGCCCGAATCGGCATGCCGCTGGTGCTGGCCCTCATCGCGTACCTCGCATTCAACTTCGTGGGTATCAAGAAATACGGGTTCGTCACCTACATGCGCAGCAGCATCGTCGTTCCGAATGTTCCGCCCGCATTGCACGTGTTGCTGATTCCGATCGAGTTCGTCTCGACGTTCATCCTGCGTCCGTTCACGCTGACCGTCCGACTCATGGCGAATATGCTGGCCGGCCACATCATGCTGGTGCTGTTCTTCAGCGCCACCTGGTTCTTCCTGTTCGACGCCGCGGCCTGGATGAAGGTGTTCTCGCCGTTCTCGCTGCTGGCCGGACTCGGGTTCACGCTGTTCGAAATGCTGGTCATCTTCCTGCAGGCCTACGTTTTCGCGCTGCTGACCGCCGTTTACATCGGACTCGCACAACACGCCGATTCGCACTGACCGCACAACTACCGGATATCTGCTGCACCACGCCGACCGGCGGGTGAGCAAAAGAAAGGGAATGGAAGACTCATGAGCCTCGCGTACCTGGCCCAGGAAGCCGCCACCACCACCGAGAAGTTCAAGGGCTTCGGCGCCATCGGCTACGGTCTCGCCGCCATCGGCCCCGGCATCGGCGTCGGCATCGTGGTCGGTAAGGCCATCGAGGGCATCGCCCGGCAGCCCGAGCTCCAGGGCACCATCCGCACCAACATGTTCCTCGGTATCGCGTTCACCGAGGCCCTCGCCCTGATCGGCCTTGTGGCCGGCTTCATCTTCTGAGATTGCTATGAGCACGCTTTCTATGCTTGCGGCGGAGACAGGGGAGGACATCAATCCCCTCATCCCCGAGACCTACGACATCGTCTGGTCGGTGGTCTGCATTGCGATCGTCGGCGCCATTTTCTACAAGTACGTCATCCCCCGCCTTATCAAGGTGTTGGATGAACGTGCGGACAAGATCGAGGGTGGAATTCAGCGGGCCGAGGCCGCGCAGGAAGAAGCCCAGCTGACGCTGCAGCAGTACCAGCAGCAGTTGGCTGACGCCCGGCTCGAGGCCGCGCGCATCCGTGAGGACGCACGCACCCAGGGCCAGCAGATCCTCGCGCAGATGCGCGCGGAAGCACAGGCCGAAAGCGACCGCATCGTCGCTGCCGGTCACAGCCAGCTGGAAGCACAGCGCCAGCAGATCCTGACCGAGCTGCGCGCCGAAGTCGGCAAAACTGCCGTCGATTTGGCCGAAAAGATTATCGGACAGTCGGTTTCGGACGAAGCTAAGCAAGCGGCATCGATCGACCGGTTCCTGTCCGAACTCGATCAGTCGGATGCCGGCATCGGGGTCGGAAGGTAGCGACGCGAAAGTGAGAAGCATGTACGCAGCGAGCCGCGAGGCAAGCTCCCGGGCACGGGAGGCACTTCGGGCCGCTCTGACCGGAAGCGACAGTGTTGCGGCCACGACGGGGTCGGAACTGTTCGCCGTTGTCGCCGTGCTGGATGACCAGCGTTCGCTGCGTGTTGCGCTCGCGGACGTGTCGGTGCCCGGCTCGGCGCGCGCCGAACTCAGCGAGCGGGTCTTCAGCGGCAAGGTCAGCCCCGCCACCCTGGCGGTGCTGACCACCGCGGTGGCCCAGAACTGGTCGCGCACCGCCGATTTGGTCGACACCCTGGTGTTGCTCGGCCAGGAGGCGTTGCTGGAGTCCGCCGCCGACAGCGGACGACTCGGGGCGGTCGAGGACGAATTGTTCCGGCTGGGCCGGATCATCGGCGACAATCCCGAACTGGAGCAGGCGCTTTCGGATCGCGCGAAGCCCGCAGCGGCCAAGCGCGAACTGATCGACCGGCTGCTCGCGGGCAAGACCGAGACCATCACCCAGACCCTGGCGGATCAGGTGGTCACCCGGTCGACGAATATCGGCGGCGCGTTCGGCGAGCTGTCCGATCTCGCGGCCGCGCGGCGCGATCAGATCGTCGCGCATGTGCGTGCCGCGGTCGCGCTGACCGACCAGCAGCGCGACCATCTCGGGGCGTCGTTGCAGCGCATCTACGGCAAGCCGGTCACGGTGCACGTGCAGGTCGATCCGAGTCTGCTGACCGGCGTCGTGGTACAGGTCGGCGACGACCTGATCGACGGCAGCGCCACCGGCCGCTTGGAACGGCTGCGTCGGGCCTTGGCCTCATAGCGCAGCGCTCTGGCCTGACGGCCCACCTCCCCCGACATCCACACCAGACAGCGAGAGCAGGAAGACTATGGCGGAGCTGACGATCTCCACCGATGAGATCCGTAGCGCGATCGAGAGCTACACCCAGAGCTACACCCCGGAAACCTCCATCGAAGAAGTCGGTGTTGTCACCGACTGCAGTGACGGCATCGCGCACGTCAGCGGCCTGCCCTCGGCGATGGCCAATGAACTGCTCGAATTCCCGGGTGGTGTGCTCGGCGTCGCGCTGAACCTCGAGGACCGTGAGATCGGTGCGGTTATCCTCGGCGAGTTCGCGGAAATCGAAGAGGGCCAGCAGGTTCGCCGCACCGGCGACGTGCTTTCGGTCCCCGTCGGTGACAAGTTCCTCGGCCGCGTGGTCAACCCGCTCGGCCAGCCGATCGACGGCCTGGGCGAGATCGAGGCCGAAGAGCAGCGCGTGCTGGAGCTGCAGGCCGCGACCGTGCTGCAGCGTCAGCCGGTCGAGGAGCCGCTGGCCACCGGTATCACCGCCATCGACGCCCTGACCGCCATCGGTCGTGGTCAGCGTCAGCTGATCATCGGCGACCGCAAGACCGGTAAGACCGCGGTCTGCATCGACGCGATCCTGGCGCAGAAGGCGAACTGGGAGACCGGCGACCCGACCAAGCAGGTTCGCTGCATCTACGTCGCGATCGGCCAGAAAGGTTCCACCATCGCGGGCGTGAAGACCGCGCTGGAATCGCACGGTGCGATGGAGTACACCACCATCGTCGCGGCCCCTGCCTCGGACTCGGCCGGCTTCAAATGGCTTGCGCCCTACACCGGTTCGGCGATCGGTCAGCACTGGATGTACCAGGGCAAGCACGTCCTGATCGTGTTCGACGACCTGACCAAGCAGGCCGAAGCGTACCGCGCCATCTCGCTGCTGCTGCGTCGTCCGCCAGGCCGCGAGGCCTACCCGGGTGACGTCTTCTACCTGCACTCGCGTCTGCTGGAGCGTTGCGCGAAGCTGTCCGACGAGATGGGCGCCGGCTCGATGACGGGTCTGCCGATCATCGAGACCAAGGCCAACGACATCTCGGCGTTCATCCCGACCAACGTCATCTCCATCACCGACGGCCAGGTCTTCCTCGAGTCCGACCTGTTCAACAAGGGTGTCCGTCCGGCGATCAACGTCGGTACCTCGGTCTCCCGTGTCGGTGGCGCCGCCCAGACCAAGGGCATGAAGAAGGTCGCCGGTTCGCTGCGTCTGGAAATGGCGCAGTACCGCGAGCTGGAGGCGTTCTCCGCCTTCGCCTCCGACCTCGACGCCGCCTCGCTCGCACAGCTGGAGCGCGGTGCCCGCTGGGTCGAGTTGCTCAAGCAGGACCAGTACTCGCCGGTTCCCGTCGAGGACCAGATCGTCTCGATCTTCCTGGTCGACGCCGGCTACTTCGACTCGGTTCCGGTTGCCGACATCCGTCGCTTCAACGCGGAACTGCTCGAGGATCTGCACCGCAGTGCGGCCGACGCCTTCAAGTCGATCCAGGGCGGCAAGGTCCTCGACAACGAGAACGGCGATGCCATCAAGGCGGCCACCGACAAGTTCAAGCAGGGCTTCCTCGCTTCCGACGGCTCGCGCGTCGTGAACGAGGCCGCCGCCGGTGAGCTCGACCACGAAGAGGTCGAATCGCTGTCGGTGACCCGCAAGCACGTCGAGAAGTAATCGAGCCCGCTGATGCGTTATTCGATCCGCAGCATGAGCGACGGGCACGGAGGCGGTAGCTTGCGTGACCACCCAGTGCCCCGTGAATGCTGCAATCCGACACCGTCGAATGAAGGGAGTGTGAACCGCTGATGGCAAGCTTGCGTGAATTGCGCTCCCGCATTCGTGGTGTGAGTTCGATCAAGAAGATCACCAAGGCCCAGGAGCTGATCGCGACCTCGCGAATCTCCAAGGCCCAGGCCAGGGTTGCGGCCGCGAAGCCGTTTGCCGAGGAGATCACCAAGGTCCTCGGTGAACTCGCGAGTGCGTCGACGAATCTGTCGCACCCGCTGCTGACCGAGCGGGCCAACCCGCGCCGCGCCGCCGTCCTGGTGATCACCAGTGACAGCGGCATGTGTGGTGGCTACAACTCCAACGTGCTCAAGCGTGCCGAGGAGCTCATGGTCACCCTGCGTGGCGAGGGCAAGGAGCCGGTGCTGTACGTGATGGGCAATAAGGGCCTCACGTACTACACCTTCCGGAATCGGCCGGTGGTCAACGCGTGGACCGGGTTCTCCCAGCAGCCGAAGTACAACGATGCCACGGCCGCATGCCACCACCTGGTGGACGCATTCATGGCGGGCTCCGAGGCTGAGGTTCCGGCCCCGAACGGGGTGGGCAATATCGAGGGCGTCGACGAGTTGCACATCGTGTACACCCGTTTCGTCTCGATGCTGACCCAGACCCCCGAGGTGCGTCGCCTGGCGCCGATCCAGGTCAGCTATGTCGACGAAGACTACGACATGGGTGAGGACAGCTTCACCGACTCGCCGACCGCGGAACTCACCGCGCAGTACGAGTTCGAGCCCGATGCCGATGTGCTGCTGGCGGCGCTGCTGCCCAAGTACATCAACACGCGCATCTACTCATCGTTGCTCGAGGCAGCGGCATCCGAGTCCGCGGCTCGGCGCACCGCAATGAAGGCAGCCACCGACAACGCCAACGAACTGGCCAATGTGCTTACCCGGCAGGCGAATTCGGTGCGGCAGGCCCAGATCACGCAGGAAATCAGCGAAATCGTCGGCGGCGTGAACGCGCTGGCTTCGAGCTCGGACCGCGACTAAAGGCGCAGGAAGAGAAAAATGACCGCAGCAGTCACACAAGAGAGCCGGACCGGCGCGAAAACAGGTCGCGTCGTCCGCGTCATCGGCCCCGTCGTGGACGTCGAGTTCCCGCGGGGTTCCATCCCTGAGCTGTTCAACGCTCTGCACGCCGAGATCACCCTGACCTCGGTGGCCAAGACCCTGACCCTCGAGGTCGCCCAGCACCTCGGTGACAACATCGTGCGCACCATCTCGATGCAGCCCACCGATGGTCTGGTCCGTGGCGCCACCGTCACCGACACCGGCAAGCCGATCTCGGTGCCCGTCGGCGACATCACCAAGGGCCACGTGTTCAACGCCCTCGGCGACTGCCTCGACACCCCGGGGCTCGGCCGCGACGGCGAGCAGTGGGGCATCCACCGCAAGCCTCCGTCATTCGACCAGCTCGAGGGTAAGACCGAGATCCTGGAGACGGGCATCAAGGTCATCGACCTGCTGACCCCGTACGTGAAGGGCGGCAAGATCGGTCTGTTCGGTGGTGCCGGTGTCGGCAAGACCGTGCTGATCCAGGAGATGATCACCCGTATCGCGCGGGAGTTCTCCGGCACCTCGGTGTTCGCCGGCGTCGGTGAGCGCACTCGTGAGGGCACCGACCTGCACCTGGAAATGGAAGAGATGGGCGTCCTCCAGGACACCGCCCTGGTCTTCGGTCAGATGGACGAGCCGCCGGGCACCCGTATGCGCGTCGCGCTCTCGGCTCTGACCATGGCCGAGTACTTCCGCGACGTGCAGCACCAGGACGTGCTGCTGTTCATCGACAACATCTTCCGGTTCACCCAGGCCGGTTCCGAGGTGTCGACCCTGCTCGGCCGCATGCCTTCGGCCGTCGGTTACCAGCCCACGCTGGCCGACGAGATGGGTGAGCTGCAGGAGCGCATCACCTCGACCCGTGGTCGGTCCATCACTTCGCTGCAGGCCATCTACGTGCCTGCCGACGACTACACCGACCCGGCCCCGGCGACCACCTTCGCCCACCTCGATGCGACGACCGAGCTCTCCCGCCCGATCTCGCAGAAGGGCATCTACCCGGCCGTCGACCCGCTGACCTCGACCTCCCGCATCCTGGAGGCCTCGATCGTCGGTGCGGAGCACTTCCGGGTCGCCAACGAGGTGAAGCGGATCCTGCAGAAGTACAAGGAACTGCAGGACATCATCGCCATTCTCGGCATGGACGAACTCTCCGAAGAGGACAAGGTCCTCGTCGGCCGGGCCCGTCGTCTGGAGAAGTTCCTCGGCCAGAACTTCATCGTGGCCGAGAAGTTCACCGGCCAGCCGGGTTCGGTGGTGCCGCTGACCGACACCATCGAGGCGTTCGACCGCGTCTGCAAGGGCGAGTTCGACCACTTCCCGGAGCAGGCGTTCAACTCCTGCGGTGGTCTCGACGATGTCGAGGCGGCCGCGAAGAAGATCGCCGGAAAGTAGTCACACATGGCGGAGATGTCAGTTGATCTGGTCGCCGTCGAACGTTTGCTCTGGTCTGGCCAGGCGACGTTCGTCAGCGCGCAGACCACCGAAGGTCAGATCGGCATCATGGCGGGTCATGAGCCGCTGCTCGGCCAGCTGGTCGAGGGCGGCATCGTGAGCATCGTGCCCACCGAGGGCGAGCGGATCACCGCGGCGGTGCACGGTGGGTTCTTCTCGGTGACCGCGACCTCGGTCCGGGTGCTTGCCGAATCCGCGGAGTTCGCCGATGAGATCGACGTCGAGGCGGCCCGTCGGGTGCTGGACGACGCCGATGCCTCCGAGGAAGCGAAGATCGCGGCCCAGGGCCAGGTGCGCGCGGTCGAAGAGGCGAAGGCGTAGTACCGCACCAGGATTGGGTACGACCCGCTAGTACGGCGCTGTCGGCGGCGAAGGTATTCGCCGCCGACAGCGCCGTTTCCGGCTTCGAACGTTCAAAGACAAGGCCCGGCCATTTGTAAACTCGGGGCCGTGGTTGAATGGCCGCGAGGTGTCGTCGACACGGCGGCGGAACGAAGGGACGAACGGCATTGCAGACCGGGATGGTTCTCCTGATCATTCTGGTGCTCACGCTCGTTCTGTTGGCGTTGGCCTCCACCTACCGGCTGATCATGTTGCGCCGCGGCGGCACCGCCGCGATTCTGCGGGTGCTGCCCGCGCGTGGCGGTCAGGGGTGGCGGCACGGCCTGATTCGATATGACGAGGATCGCCTCGTCTTCTACAAGCTCTCCAGTCTGAAACTGGGCCCCGACTCCACCATTCGACGCCAGGGCATCGAGATCGGTGATCGGCGCGGCCCGCGCGGCGACGAATACGACATCATGACCGACGAGATCGCGGTGACCGCGGTTTCCGATAGTGACGGCAATTACGAATTGGCCCTGGATCGCGGCTCACTGGCCGCCTTCCTCTCCTGGGTCGAATCCCGGCCCTCGGATCGCACCCGTCGGCTGCCCGGACTCTAGGCTCCTCCGCCTCCCCGAATCTTTAGGCGCCAGATTCAGTGGGGCTGTGGGGCAAGGTAGCCCGTCCCCGACGAGTCACCCATGTACTTACCAAATCAGTTGCGGCGTGTGTAGCGATAGGGTGGGCATGTGAGTGTGCACCTGACGCGGATTTACACGCGAACCGGCGACGACGGGACGACCGGTCTCAGCGATTTCTCGCGGGTGGCCAAAAACGATCCGCGGCTGGTCGCCTATGCCGACTGTGACGAAACGAACGCTGCCATCGGTGTCGCCGTCGCGCTCGGTGACCCTGCCCCGGAATTGCTGAAGGTATTGCGCCAGGTGCAGAACGATCTGTTCGATGCGGGCGCGGATCTTTCGACGCCGGTGGTCGAGGAGCCGAAGTATCCGCCGCTGCGCATCACCCAGCCCTATATCGACCGTCTCGAAGCCTGGTGCGATGAATTCAATGCCGATCTGCCCGCACTGAATTCGTTCATTCTGCCCGGCGGTACGCCGCTGGCCGCCCTGCTGCACACTGCTCGTACAGTGGCGCGGCGGGCGGAGCGTTCGGCATGGGCCGCGGTGCAGGCGCATCCGGACGATACGAATATCCTTCCGGCCAAGTACCTGAACCGCCTCTCCGACCTGCTGTTCATCCTCAGCCGTGTCGCCAACCCGGGCGGTGACGTGTTGTGGAAGCCTGGTGGCGAACAAGGTGGTTCGTGAACTGTCCGATCCGCACCGACACGCGCAAAAGTTTGCTGGACACCCCGAAAGTCGTCCCAGCTACCTGGATATAACCCCGGCACTGCTACCACCGGCCCGCAACGCAACTATCCTTTGCACCAACAGTGCGCCGAATACGCGGAGAGGCGGCATGGAACGGTTTTTGGTTACTGGCGGGAATCGACTCGTCGGTGAGGTCGCGGTCGGGGGTGCGAAGAACAGCGTCCTCAAGCTGATGGCGGCTGCATTGCTGGCCGAAGGCACGACCACCATTACGAACTGCCCGGACATCCTCGATGTGCCGTTGATGGGTGATGTGCTGCGCGGCCTCGGCTGCGACGTCACGATCGACGGGTCGGTCGTCACGATCAACACGCCTGCGGAGCCCAAGTACCACGCCGATTTTCCGGCGGTTACGCAGTTCCGTGCTTCGGTCTGTGTGCTCGGTCCACTGATGGCGCGTTGTAAGCGAGCTGTTGTCGCCCTGCCCGGCGGTGACGCGATCGGTTCGCGACCATTGGATATGCACCAGGCGGGTCTGCGGCTGCTCGGCGCGACCAGCGAAATCGAGCACGGTTGTGTGGTCGCGCGCGCCGAAGAACTACAGGGTGCGCGGATCAGGCTGGACTTTCCCTCGGTGGGCGCTACCGAGAACATCCTCATGGCGGCCGTGCTGGCCGAGGGGGAGACGGTCATCGACAACGCGGCCCGTGAACCCGACATCGTCGATCTGTGCAACATGCTCGTTCGGATGGGCGCGCGGATCAGCGGTGCGGGTACCTCGGTGCTCACCATTCAGGGGGTCGAGCGGCTCGCGCCGACGACGCACCAGGTGATCGGCGACCGGATCGTGGCCGCGACTTGGGGGATCGCCGCCGTGATGACCATGGGGGATGTCCGGGTCACCGGTGTGAACCCCAAGCATCTGTCCCTCGTGCTGGACAAGCTGCGCTCGGCCGGTGCGCGGATTTCGTTCGAACCGGATGGTTTCCGGGTGATCCAGGCCGATCGGCCGCGCGCGGTGAATTTCTCGACGCTGCCTTTCCCCGGATTCCCGACCGATCTGCAGCCGATGGC
This sequence comes from Nocardia sp. CA-120079, assembly GCF_050955745.1. Lineage (NCBI taxonomy): Bacteria > Bacillati > Actinomycetota > Actinomycetes > Mycobacteriales > Nocardiaceae > Nocardia > Nocardia sp. CA-120079. Next base: position 8,292,245 of record NZ_CP192088.1, on the reverse strand, counting down.
CATCGGTCTGGCGGCGATTGCGGACGGCACCTCGATGATCACCGAGAACATCTTCGAGGCGCGGTTCCGTTTCGTGGAGGAGATGATCCGGCTGGGCGCCGACGCGCGGACCGATGGACATCACGCGGTGGTGCGCGGAATTCCGCGGCTGTCGAGCGCGCCGGTGTGGTCGTCGGATATTCGGGCCGGCGCCGGTTTGGTACTTGCCGGTCTGGTTGCCGATGGCACCACCGAGGTGCACGACGTCTTCCATATCGACCGCGGCTACCCGAATTTCGTCGAGCAGCTGCAGGCGTTGGGTGGTCAGGTCGAGCGCGTCGGTGCCGCGGATTGATCATGTGAACGGAAGGCGACGATCACCTCTTGCCGAAAACCGTTAATGACCAGGCGATTTGACATCGTGCACACCGACACGTAACTTTATTCGAGTCAGAGCGACACGGACACCGACCCGGGGCCGACGCGCTGAGCCGAAAGGCTGGGCGAAGGACCAGGGAAACGAGGTAGGACGTTGAGCGCCTGACGATCACACTAGCTCGAACGGGACCCCGATTTTGAATCGGATTCACGGCTGAGCTAAGCTGGATAAGTTGCCTCACCGATCGACCGGGATCAAACCCGCTAGATGGTGTGTGCGTGTGTTCTTTGAGAACTCAATAGTGTGTCGATGAATGTCAGTGCCAAATATTTTTTGGTTCCGGCCTCTCATACCCCCGTGTGGTGAGGTTGGACATTTTAGTCAGCAAATACTTTTGCTGGCGTTTGATTTTGCTAGGTTTTCGGACTCTAGTTAGATATTTCTGATTCACTCTTCGGGGTGTTTCGTGAGTCTTCAACGGAGAGTTTGATCCTGGCTCAGGACGAACGCTGGCGGCGTGCTTAACACATGCAAGTCGAGCGGTAAGGCCCTTCGGGGTACACGAGCGGCGAACGGGTGAGTAACACGTGGGTGATCTGCCTCGTACTTCGGGATAAGCCTGGGAAACTGGGTCTAATACCGGATATGACCTCAGGATGCATGTCTTGTGGTGGAAAGATTTATCGGTGCGAGATGGGCCCGCGGCCTATCAGCTTGTTGGTGGGGTAATGGCCTACCAAGGCGACGACGGGTAGCCGACCTGAGAGGGTGACCGGCCACACTGGGACTGAGACACGGCCCAGACTCCTACGGGAGGCAGCAGTGGGGAATATTGCACAATGGGCGGAAGCCTGATGCAGCGACGCCGCGTGAGGGATGACGGCCTTCGGGTTGTAAACCTCTTTCGACAGGGACGAAGCGTGAGTGACGGTACCTGTAGAAGAAGCACCGGCCAACTACGTGCCAGCAGCCGCGGTAATACGTAGGGTGCGAGCGTTGTCCGGAATTACTGGGCGTAAAGAGCTTGTAGGCGGTTCGTCGCGTCGATCGTGAAAACCTACCGCTCAACGGTGGGCTTGCGGTCGATACGGGCGGACTAGAGTACTTCAGGGGAGACTGGAATTCCTGGTGTAGCGGTGAAATGCGCAGATATCAGGAGGAACACCGGTGGCGAAGGCGGGTCTCTGGGAAGTAACTGACGCTGAGAAGCGAAAGCGTGGGTAGCGAACAGGATTAGATACCCTGGTAGTCCACGCCGTAAACGGTGGGTACTAGGTGTGGGTTTCCTTCCACGGGATCCGTGCCGTAGCTAACGCATTAAGTACCCCGCCTGGGGAGTACGGCCGCAAGGCTAAAACTCAAAGGAATTGACGGGGGCCCGCACAAGCGGCGGAGCATGTGGATTAATTCGATGCAACGCGAAGAACCTTACCTGGGTTTGACATACACCAGAAACGCCTAGAGATAGGTGCCCCCTTGTGGTTGGTGTACAGGTGGTGCATGGCTGTCGTCAGCTCGTGTCGTGAGATGTTGGGTTAAGTCCCGCAACGAGCGCAACCCTTATCTTATGTTGCCAGCGCGTTATGGCGGGGACTCGTGAGAGACTGCCGGGGTCAACTCGGAGGAAGGTGGGGACGACGTCAAGTCATCATGCCCCTTATGTCCAGGGCTTCACACATGCTACAATGGCCGGTACAGAGGGCTGCGATACCGTGAGGTGGAGCGAATCCCTTAAAGCCGGTCTCAGTTCGGATCGGGGTCTGCAACTCGACCCCGTGAAGTTGGAGTCGCTAGTAATCGCAGATCAGCAACGCTGCGGTGAATACGTTCCCGGGCCTTGTACACACCGCCCGTCACGTCATGAAAGTCGGTAACACCCGAAGCCGGTGGCCTAACCCTTGTGGAGGGAGCCGTCGAAGGTGGGATTGGCGATTGGGACGAAGTCGTAACAAGGTAGCCGTACCGGAAGGTGCGGCTGGATCACCTCCTTTCTAAGGAGCACTTCTACGCTGGTCGGTTCGAATAGTCGTCCTCGACCGCGTCAGAGACCGTGTAGTTCTCACATGTAGAACTGCGGATGCTCATGGGTGGAACGCTGGCAAGTTTCATTGCATTGGATCAATCCTGAGTGGTTGGTCGCGGTGAATATATCGACACACTGTTGGGTCCTGAGAGAACAGACGTTCTTTCCAGGCAAGATAACGACGAGATTGGGCCGCAGTCATACCGGCTTCTTCGGAAGTGCTGGTGCTGTATCGGGTTTCAGTCTTGTGTGTTGTTTGAGAACTGCACAGTGGACGCGAGCATCTTTGTTTGTAAGTGTTTAAGAGCGTACGGTGGATGCCTTGGCACCAGGAGCCGATGAAGGACGTAGGAGGCTGCGATAAGCCTCGGGGAGCTGTCAACCGAGCTGAGATCCGAGGATTTCCGAATGGGGAAACCCAGCACGAGTGATGTCGTGTTACCCGCATCTGAATATATAGGGTGTGTGGAGGGAACGTGGGGAAGTGAAACATCTCAGTACCCACAGGAAGAGAAAACAATAGTGATTCCGTGAGTAGTGGCGAGCGAAAGCGGATGAGGCTAAACCGTTCAGATGTGATACCCGGCAGGGGTTGTCTGGACGGGGTAGTGGGAGCATTCTTCCCTGATCTGCCGGTCAGGGCGACAGTGAGAAACCGTTGTGTTAGTTGAAGTGGTCTGGAACGGCCTGCCATAGACGGTGATAGTCCGGTAAATGAAAACTCAACGGCTGTTGTGGATGTTTCCCGAGTAGCAGCGGGCCCGTGAAATCTGCTGTGAATCTGCCGGGACCACCCGGTAAGCCTGAATACTCCCTGGTGACCGATAGCGGACTAGTACCGTGAGGGAAAGGTGAAAAGTACCCCGGGAGGGGAGTGAAATAGTACCTGAAACCGTGCGCTTACAATCCGTCAGGGCCTGCGAGTGACTTGTCACTGTGGGTGATGGCGTGCCTTTTGAAGAATGAGCCTGCGAGTTAGTGGCATGTGGCGAGGTTAACCCGTGTGGGGTAGCCGTAGCGAAAGCGAGTCCGAATAGGGCGTTTTGAGTCGCGTGTTCTAGACCCGAAGCGGAGTGATCTACCCATGGCCAGGGTGAAGCGACGGTAAGACGTCGTGGAGGCCCGAACCCACTTAGGTTGAAAACTGAGGGGATGAGCTGTGGGTAGGGGTGAAAGGCCAATCAAACTCCGTGATAGCTGGTTCTCCCCGAAATGCATTTAGGTGCAGCGTCACGTGTTTCACGCCGGAGGTAGAGCTACTGGATGGTCTAGGGGGCCTACAAGCTTACCGAAATCAGCCAAACTCCGAATGCCGGTGTGTGAGAGCGTGGCAGTGAGACTGCGGGGGATAAGCTTCGTAGTCGAGAGGGAAACAGCCCAGATCGCCGGCTAAGGCCCCTAAGCGTGTACTAAGTGGAAAAGGATGTGGAGTCGCGAAGACAACCAGGAGGTTGGCTTAGAAGCAGCCATCCTTGAAAGAGTGCGTAATAGCTCACTGGTCAAGTGATTCTGCGCCGACAATGTAGCGGGGCTCAAGTACACCGCCGAAGCCGCGGCATTCACACAATACATCCGCTGAGTTCTACGGGATTTGGTGCAGTGGTGTGGATGGGTAGGGGAGCGTCCTACAGCCATGGAAGCAGCAGTGTGAGCTAGTTGTGGAGGCTGTGGGAGTGAGAATGCAGGCATGAGTAGCGAAAGACGAGTGAGAAACTCGTCCGCCGAATGACCAAGGGTTCCTGGGCCAGGTTAATCCGCCCAGGGTGAGTCGGGACCTAAGGCGAGGCCGACAGGCGTAGTCGATGGACAACGGGTTGATATTCCCGTACCCGTGTATCCGCGCCCAATGGCGAATCAGTTGTGCTAAGTATCCAAAACCCAAGAGACTTCCTTCGGGAAGCTGGAGGGGGCTGCATACGATCCTGGCTGTAGTAGTCAAGCGATGGGGTGACGCAGGAAGGTAGCTGGGCCAGTCAGTGGTTGTACTGGTGTAAGCCTGTAGGGCGCGACATAGGTAAATCCGTGTTGCATATGGCCTGAGAGGTGATGCGTAGCCGATTGAGGTGAATTCAGTGATCCTATGCTGCCGAGAAAAGCCTCTAGTGAGTTGGTACACGGCCCGTACCCCAAACCGACACAGGTGGTCAGGTAGAGAATACTGAGGCGATCGAGAGAACTGTGGTTAAGGAACTCGGCAAAATGCCCCCGTAACTTCGGGAGAAGGGGGACCACGTCTGGTGACGGTTCTTGCAGCCTGAGCTGGGTGTGGTCGCAGAGACCAGAGAGAAGCGACTGTTTACTAAAAACACAGGTCCGTGCGAAGTCGTAAGACGATGTATACGGACTGACGCCTGCCCGGTGCCGGAAGGTTAAGAGGACCGGTTAGCTACTTCGGTGGCGAAGCTGAGAATTTAAGCCCCGGTAAACGGCGGTGGTAACTATAACCATCCTAAGGTAGCGAAATTCCTTGTCGGGTAAGTTCCGACCTGCACGAATGGCGTAACGACTTCTCTGCTGTCTCAACCACAGACTCGGCGAAATTGCATTACGAGTAAAGATGCTCGTTACGCGCGGCAGGACGAAAAGACCCCGGGACCTTCACTATAGCTTGGTATTGGTGTTCGGTACGGTTTGTGTAGGATAGGTGGGAGACTGTGAAGCGGGCACGCCAGTGTTTGTGGAGTCGTCGTTGAAATACCACTCTGATCGTATTGGACCTCTAACCTCGGGCCATGATCTGGTTCAGGGACAGTGCCTGGTGGGTAGTTTAACTGGGGCGGTTGCCTCCTAAAATGTAACGGAGGCGCCCAAAGGTTCCCTCAGCCTGGTTGGCAATCAGGTGTCGAGTGCAAGTGCACAAGGGAGCTTGACTGTGAGAGTGACAGCTCGAGCAGGGACGAAAGTCGGGACTAGTGATCCGGCACCGGCAAGTGGAAGCGGTGTCGCTCAACGGATAAAAGGTACCCCGGGGATAACAGGCTGATCTTCCCCAAGAGTCCATATCGACGGGATGGTTTGGCACCTCGATGTCGGCTCGTCGCATCCTGGGGCTGGAGTAGGTCCCAAGGGTTGGGCTGTTCGCCCATTAAAGCGGCACGCGAGCTGGGTTTAGAACGTCGTGAGACAGTTCGGTCTCTATCCGCCGCGCGCGTCAGAAACTTGAGGAAGGCTGTCCCTAGTACGAGAGGACCGGGACGGACGAACCTCTGGTGTGCCAGTTGTCCTGCCAAGGGCACTGCTGGTTAGCTACGTTCGGAAGGGATAACCGCTGAAAGCATCTAAGCGGGAAGCCTGTTCCAAGATGAGGTTTCTCACCACCTTCGAGTGGTTAAGGCCCCCTACAGACCATGGGGTTGATAGGCCAGAACTGGAAGCCCGGTAACGGGTGTAGGTGACTGGTACTAATAGGCCGAGGACTTACCAACGAAGAAGCTACGCGTCCACTGTGCGGTATCTGAAACAACACACAGACACTGCAGCAGACAACAGAAGGGGTTCGTTCCCTGTGCTGGTTGTCGGGTTGTGTGTGGATAGTTTCATAGAGTTACGGCGGCTATAGCGGTGGGGAAACGCCCGGTCCCATTCCGAACCCGGAAGCTAAGGCCACCAGCGCCGATGGTACTGCACTCGACAGGGTGTGGGAGAGTAGGACACCGCCGGAACATCATTGCGAAAGGCCCCCAACACCAGTTGGGGGCCTTTTTGCTTTATATCTTCTTTGTGTGCTGTACGCCACGAGGTTTCGGAGCAATCTCACAGGGAACAGTCACCCTATGCGGCGCTCCGGCGTTCATCATGGAGAGTGACAGTAAGTAGTAATCAGCGTCGGCATGCTCGATAGCAGCGGTCGATGCGCATGGAGGTGTTGATGGTCGCAGCGACGACAACCGCCGACCGCGCGCCGGTCGAACCCCTCAGACCACTTCGCTTGCGCTGGTGGCAGCTGAGGCTCCCGGCGACGTTCGGATATCTGGCGGCCCTTGTCGCTGTCACCGCTGTCTTCTCCGCGATGAGTGAGACCTCGCAGGCACGGGTGGTGCTGCACGCGAGCACGAATCTGCACAATCTGCTGAATGGCCGAGTGGGCACCGTGCTCTCGAGCGCACTGGTGATCGGCGATGTCAGTGCCGCCTGGGTGCTGATTCCGTTGCTCGGTTGTCTGCTCGCGCTTGCCGAACTGCGCTTCGGCGCGGTCCACATGGTGCGGGTATTCCTGGCTGGGCATATCGGTGCCACACTCCTTGTCGCGGGCGGTCTGTGGATCGCGATCGAGGCCGATTGGTTGCCCGCGAGCATCCGCTGGGCACAGGACGTCGGCGTGAGTTACGGCGCTATGGCGTTGGTCGGGGCGATTGTGGTCGCCATTCCACATCGCTGGCGAATCGCTTGGTCGACGGTGTGGTTCATCGTCGCGGCCGAGGGCGTGCTGATCGAACAGACCTTCACCAATGTCGGTCACCTGCTGGCCTTCTGCATCGGAACCGGGGTCGGCTTCGGCATGCTGCGCGCGAAAGCGGCATCTACCCGCCGACTCACCCGGATCGAATCCGGTCTGCTCGCCGTGAGCGCATTCCTCGCGGCAATTCTGCTCATGGGCTGACAGCCGACGCAGCGGGGGTGACGCTGGGGCGGGCCGGGCGCTCACCTACAGTGCTTGGGTGCGCCTAGTGATTGCTCGCTGTCAGGTCGACTACGTAGGGCGACTCACCGCCCATCTCGCGATGGCCCGCCGATTGTTGCTGATCAAAGCGGACGGATCGGTCCTCGTGCATTCCGACGGCGGCTCGTATAAGCCGCTGAACTGGATGAGTCCGCCGTGCTGGTTGGAGGAGCGCGACGGTGATGCGGTGCCCGAGGGCGCGAAGGCCTTCTGGGTGGTTACCAATAAGGCGGGTGAGGAACTGCGCATCACCATCGAGGACGTCGAGCACGACTCCGCGCACGAGCTGGGTGTGGACCCTGGTCTGGTGAAAGATGGTGTGGAGGCCCATCTTCAGGAGTTGCTCGCCGAACACGTGCAGACCCTCGGCCCCGGCTACACACTGATCCGCCGCGAGTACATGACCGCCATCGGCCCGGTCGACCTGCTGTGCCGTGATGCCGACGGCGCAACCGTGGCCGTCGAGATCAAGCGCCGTGGTGAAATCGACGGTGTCGAACAACTCACCCGCTACCTCGAACTCCTGAACCGGGACCCACTCCTCGCACCGGTCGCCGGCGTCTTCGCCGCCCAACAGATCAAGCCCCAAGCCCGCACCCTCGCCGAGGACCGCGGCATACGCTGTCTGACCCTCGATTACGACGCCCTACGCGGCACCGAGAGCAACGAATTCCGCCTCTTCTAGCAAGCGCCGCCCGCTAAGCCGTGGCACATGAGTTCGCCTGCGGCACATGAGTTCACTTGCCATGCACTGGTTTGCCGCCGCTGCGTATGAGTTTGCGCGCCGGATAGGGTTGCCTGTCTGTGCGTGAGATCGTGCGCCGTGCGAGAGCTCGCGCGTTGTGTATGGATTCGCCGGGTAAACGTGAATGGTGCGGGAGATGTTGCGAGGGAAGGGACCGACTGCGCTCGCGGTAGGTGAGTTCGTAGGGGGTGGGTATGTTCGGCGGCCGCGCATGGCTTTGCTCGCCGTGGATGGGTTCGCGCGTTGTGTATGGATTCGCCGGGTAAACGTGGACGGTGCGGCAGATGTTGCGAGGGAAGGGACCGACTGCGCTCCCGGTAGGTGAGTTCGTCGGCGGTGCGTGACATCGCCTGCAGTGGCTTATGTGTTGGCGGCCGCGGATGGCTGTGCTTGCCGCGCATTTGTTTGTTTGCCGGGCACGGCTTTGTTCGCCGCCTGTGGGGTTTGCCCGCTGCGCAGGAGTTCGTGCGTTGCGCGTGGATTCGCCGGGCAAACGTGGACGGCGCGGGAGATGTTGAGCGGGAGAGACTGTGCCTCCGGTACGTGAGGTCGTCGTCGGCGTGTGACCCTGTCTGCAGGGCGTATGTTCGGCGGCCGCACATGAGTTTGTTCGCGGCGTACGGGTTCGTGCATTGCGCATGCCGCGGCGGATGAATGCGCGCCGCAGATGAGTTCGCCTGCTGCGCACTGGTTTGGCCGCCGCGTATGAGTTTCCCGCTGGGCATCGTTCGTGCACAGGGTTGGTTCGCGGGCTGGGCATGGATTTGCGGGCTGTTCGGCGGGTTGTGGTTCGTCGGGGATTAACGTGCGTGGCATGGGGTGGTGCGTGGGAAGGAAGGACTGCGCGCGCAGCGTGAAGTAGGCCACGACCTAGGCTTATGGGATGCCCCGACGGAAACCGCGGACGGAACGCCAGGTGGGCCGCTCGCAGGAGGGCAACCCGCCGATCGGCGATGTCTTCGGTAGGCGGGAGGCCGGACCGGACAGCGACGACATGTACATCGTGCGAACCATCCCAGGTAGCCGGGCTGTCAAAACTTATCGTTGCCCCGGCTGTGATCACGAAATCCCGCCCGGTGTAGCCCATATCGTCGCCTGGGCGGTCGACGACGGCGAAGACGACCGCAGACACTGGCACCGCGGCTGCTGGAACGGCCGCCATACCCGCCGAATCACCCGCCGCTGGTCCTGAATCCCCTGCGCCCCAGAGCAACCCACTGCGCACCCCGCGTCGCCAATGCACCCCGCGTGGAGACGGTATGCGGCCGCTACAAACTGTGCGTGTCCAAGTCGGAAAGCGCACCTTTGAGGGTGCCCGCACGGAGGTGAGTCTGCGGACTGACGGGCGCCTGCAGTGCTGCAGGCAGTGCGCATCTGTGGACACAAAGGTGGCGCTTGCGGACAAAAGGCTCTGAAGGCGCACCTTCACCCTGTGCCGCGTTACCGGAAAGCGGGCGCGCATCCGTGGACAGGGGTAGCGCTTGCGGCAGAGTGTGGACTTCCGGCCTGAAGGCAAGGCGTTCACCGATCAGATGCTGGCCTGCCGGTCCATCGTGGACGAGGGGCTCGCCGACCCGGATCCCTGGCACGGCTTCTGCCTTGCGATCGAGAAGCTCTGCGAGCTGCAAGCACGCGACCACGGCTTCACCGCGGCCTTCATGTCCGCCTACCCGCACGCGCTGGATTTCGCTGCGATCCGCACGTCCTCGCTGACCGGTGCCGCCGAATTGATCCGCCGCGCCAAGGACACCGGGCGCCTGCGCCCCGACATAGTGCTGGACGACCTCATCCTCATGATCATGGCCAACAACGGCATCCAGGCGAGCACGCCGTCAGCACGCATCGCGGCCTCCCGACGCTTCGCCGGCCTCATGATCCAAGCGTTCCAGGCTTCCCTCGCATCCTCACCACTGCCGCCGGTACCACGATTGATGCCCGCGGTCTCGGTACCCCGACGCATAAACAACAGACCAGACGCAGGGTGACCAGGGGCACCTCAACGCCATGTCATCGGCATTTCCGGACCTTCGGCTGCCGTCGCCATGACAGATCGGGACTGTGGATTTAAGGGTGTTTCCGGCCTGATTCGCTGAGCGATGTTCAGCGGGAAGGTGCCGTGATGACGACACTTGATGCCGTGACGAGGAAGAAGAAGCCGGTGGAGGCTTCGGCCGAGGAGCTCGCCGCCCAGGAGCTGGTCCGGATGGCCAAGGAGCAAGGGTTATCGCTGACCGGGCCGAACGGGTTGCTCAAACAGTTCACTAAGACCGTCCTGGAAACGGCGTTGAACGAGGAGATGACCGAGCATCTCGGTTTCGACAAGGGCCAAGCCCCGACCGAGCGCGAATCGGCCAACGTGCGCAACGGGACTCGCGCCAAGACGGTGTTGACCGAGGCGACGGGTCAGGTGCAGATCGAGGTGCCCCGCGATCGGGAGGGTAGTTTCGAGCCGCAGATCGTCAAGAAACGCCAGCGCCGGTTGACCGGGGTGGATGAGATCGTGCTGTCGCTGTATGCGAAAGGGCTTACCACTGGGGAGATTTCGGCGCATTTCGCTGAGATCTATGGGGCGTCGGTGTCGAAGGAGACGGTGTCTCGGATCACCGACAAGGTGATCGCCGAGATGGCCGATTGGGCCAACCGGCCCTTGGACGCGGTGTATGCCGCTATCTTCATCGACGCGATCGTGGTGAAGGTCCGGGATGGTCAGGTCGCCAACCGTCCGATCTATGCCGCGATCGGTGTCACGGTCAACGGTGAGAAGGACATCCTGGGTTTGTGGGCCGGCACCGGTGGTGAGGGCGCGAAGTTCTGGCTGAGTGTGTTGACCGATATCCGTAACCGCGGCTGCAAAGATGTGTTCTTCCTGGTCTGTGACGGGTTGAAAGGTTTGCCGGACGCGGTGGGCAACGTGTGGCCGCTGGCTACGGTCCAGACCTGTGTCATCCATTTGATCCGCAACACTTTCCGGCTGGCCGGCCGTCAGCATTGGGACGCGTTGCGTCGTGATGTGAAACCGATCTACACCGCCGTCAACGCCGCCGCGGCACGGGCAGCGCTCGATGAACTCACCGAGAAGTGGGGCACGAAATACGCTGCGATAGTGCGGCTTTGGGAGAATGCGTGGGAGGAATTCATTCCGTTCCTCGACTATGACGTCGAGATACGACGGGTGATCTGCTCGACGAACGCGATCGAGTCGTTGAACGCCCGCTACCGGCGCGCGATCAAAGCCCGCGGGCATTTCCCCACCGAGCAAGCCGCCCTGAAATGCCTGTATCTGGTCACCCGGTCCCTGGACCCGACCGGCGCCGGTCGGGCACGATGGACCATGCGCTGGAAGCCCGCGGTCAACGCGTTCGCGATCACCTTCGCCGACCGCTGGCCCGACGCCCAAACCTACTGAGAGAAACCGCCGGAAACACCGTTAGCGAGATAGTCCCGACAGATCAGCAATTCGGATCTGTAACACGTTCTCTCGGTGGATCACCTGCCGTCGGTGGTCCCACGACTGGCAACGCGGTGGTCCCACGACCACCATGGCAAACGACAGAGGATGGCTACCACCTGCGGGTGGGGGGTGGCTGCCTGCCCGGTGGGGGCGACGTTTGCTGTGGACGGCGGACGCTTGCCGGGGGAGGGTGGCTGCCTGCCGGTGGGGGCGGCGCTGCTGTGGACGGCGGGCGCTTGCTGGGGAGGCTGGCTGCCTGGTGTGGGGGGTGGCTGCTTGGTGTGGGGGGTGGCTGCTTTCCTGTGGAAGGCGGCGCTTGCGGTGGAGGGCTGCGCTTGCCTGTGGAGGGCTGCGCTTGCCTGTGGAGGGCAGCGCTTGCGGTGGAGGGCAGCGCTTGCGGTGGAGGGTGGTGCTGGCCGGTGGAGGGTGGCGCTTGCGGTGGAGGGCGCGATTCTGCGGATTCCTGTGGGGGAGTGTTTCGGCGTGCGGTGCAGAGCATTGCGTGGCGGCACGGGGCCTGCCGGTAAGGGCTCCGATTGCGGCCGCTCGGGGTGGGTCTGTGGGCCGAGAAGGCGAGTCTGCGGGTGGAAGCGTGCGTGCGTGAGGAATTGCGATTCTGTGGATTCTTTTGGGGCTGAGCATCTCTGGAAGAGCGGATGTCGTCGCGCCGTGCACGGTATTGCTGGTGGCCACATGGGTCGACATCGGAAGCCTGGACCCGGAACCGGTTGTCAGACGGCCGCAGAGATTCCGGTGGGTCCTGTGGATCTCCTTGGGGCTGAGGATCTCTGGGGTGGTCTAGGGAATCTCTGGGTTGGCCTAGGGCTGCAAACCCGAATGTTCCAGGGGTGCTGAGTGTCTAGCTGGGCCGGAAGTCGTTGTGGCGGTGTATGTCCCGTAGCGGGGCGGTGTCCGGCTACTCGCGACATTAGGAAGGCCGCCCCGGTGTGGGGCGGCCTTGGTGTGAATTCGGTTGGGGTGTTGCGTTTGTCGCCGCTCAGCCCGCCGTCGTCAGTTGGTGATTTCGGCGTTCTCGCGCTCGTCGGCGTCGATGTCGTCTTCCTCGGCCGAGACCTCGGGGATCGCTTTGGCGCGCGAACCGCCGGTGACCGACTTGGTGCCACCGCCGATGGACTTGCGCTGATCCGGAACCCCGTCCAGCAGTTCGCTTTCCCGGTTGACGGCCGCGAGCATGGCGGGCACCGAGTCGAGCTGGCCGCGGATACCGAGCAGCTGGGCGAGCACCCGGCCGCGCAGCACGCGCATCTCCTCGGCGAGTTCCTTGGCGTGCGCGATCTTGCGCTCGGAGGTCTGCGTGGCGGAGGTGATGAGGCGGTTGGACTCGTCGGTCGCGTCCTTGATCCGCTGAGCGGCCTCGGCGCGGCTGGTGGCCTCGAGCTCCTCCATCGCGCGGGTGAGCTTGGTGCGACGCTCCGCCATGGTGGCCTCGAAGTCCTGCTGGGTCGCCTTGCGCTTGGCATCGGCTTCCTTGCCGAGGCGGTCGGCCTCGGCCTGAGCGGCCTCGATGATCTTGGCAGACTCGGTACGCGCATTCGCCAGGGTCTGCTCGAATTCGATTTCGAGCGCCTCGCGCTTCTCCTTGGTCTCGGCGAGCAGCGATTCGTACTTGCCACGCATTTCGGTGGCCTGCTGCTCGGCGATCGACACCATTTCCGCCGCCTCGGCCTGCGCGAGCGCGCGGACTTCGGACGCCTCGTCGGAAGCCAGGCGCAGCATCCGAGAGATGCGGTCGGACATGCCTTCCGCAGTGGTCGGCGGAACCGAAAGGCGATCGACTTCCTTACGGAGCTCGTCGATCTCGTCCCGCGCGTCCTCCAGCTGGCTGGCGAGGTTACGGGCTTGCGCCGCAGCGGCATCCCGATCTGTGGCGGTGACCCTTAACTCGGCATCGAAACGGTCGAAGTAGTTGCGTACCTCGTCTTGCGCATAACCCTTGCGCACAACGGTGAAGGGCAGTGCAACGAAGCGATTGCGATCGGACTCAGGTGACGACATGGCACACAAACTACAGCCTACTTGCACATCATGGTGACTCGACCGCGAATGTGATGCGGACGAGTTTTTCAGGCCCGATCTTGATACTAGTGCGTAACATTCGCGTTCGGTTCGACCAACTCGATCAGCACACCGCCAGCATCCTTCGGGTGAATGAAATTGATGCGGGAATCGGCGGTTCCGTGACGCGGGGCGTCGTACAGCAAACGCAGACCTCGATCACGAAGATACATGGAGACGGCCTCGATATCGGTAACTCGATAGGCGAGTTGCTGCAGGCCTGGTCCGCTGCGGTCGATGAACTTGGCGATAGTGGAGTCCGCGTTGAGTGGCGCCAGCAACTGCAGGGCAGTCGCGCCGTCCGGTGCACCGGGCAATGACAGCATCGCCTCGTGCACACCTTGAGCCTCGTTCACCTCCCGATGGGTCTCGATCATGCCGAGATTGTCGGCATACCAGGCAATTGCGGCATCCAGGTCGGGTACCGCGATGCCCACGTGGTCGACGGCGATGACGTAGTCGCCGGGGATGAAGTTCGACGGGTCGATAACGTTGCTCACCCTTCGAACGTAGCGCGAACCTGGTAAGGGGGGTTCGAGCAGGACAAGCTACCGTGGGGTACAGAGGTTGACGTCGCGGGTGCTCGGTGCGCGACGCTGTTCGATCAATGAATGCGAGGCTCGTCGTGACCACAACCGTGATCGTTTCCGGTGCGCGTACCCCGGTCGGTCGGCTGCTCGGGGGTCTGAAGGACTTCACCGGTTCCGATCTGGGCGGTTTCGCCATCAAGGCGGCGCTGGAGAAGAGCGGCGTCGCGCCGGAGCAGGTCGACTACGTGATCATGGGCCAGGTGCTCACCGCGGGTGCGGGGCAGATCCCGGCCCGGCAGGCGGCGGTCGCCGCGGGCATCCCGATGGACGTGCCCGCGCTGACGGTGAACAAGGTGTGCCTGTCCGGCATCAACGCGATCGCGCTCGCGGATCAGCTGATTCGTGCCGGCGAGTACGAGATCGTCGTCGCGGGCGGTCAGGAATCCATGAGCCAGGCCCCGCATCTGCTCGAAAAGAGCAGGGAGGGCTACAAATACGGCGATGTGACATTGCGCGACAGCATGGCTTACGACGGTCTGCACGACATCTTCACCGACCAGCCGATGGGCGCGCTGACCGAACAGCGCAACGACGCCGAGCCGGTCAGCCGCGAGGATCAGGACGCGTTCGCGGCGGCCTCGCATCAGCGGGCGGCGGCGGCGTGGAAGAACGGCGTCTTCGATGACGAGGTGGTCCCGGTGTCGGTGCCGCAGCGCAAGGGCGACCCGATCGTGGTGGGCACCGACGAGGGCATTCGCGCGGACACCACCGTCGAATCGCTGGCCAAGCTGCGCCCGGCCTTCCGCAAGGACGGCAGCATCACCGCGGGCACCGCCTCGCAGATCTCCGACGGTGCGGCCGCGGTGGTCGTGATGAGCAAGGAGAAGGCACAGTCGCTCGGCCTGAGCTGGATCGCCGAGATCGGCGCCGCGGGTGTGGTGGCCGGTCCGGATTCGACGCTGCAGGATCAGCCCGCCAATGCGATCGCCAAGGCCTGTGCGCGCGAAGGCATTTCGCCCGCCGAGCTGGATCTGGTCGAGATCAACGAGGCGTTCGCGGCGGTCGGCATCGCGTCCACCCGCAAGCTGGGAATCGATCCGGAGAAGGTGAACGTCAACGGTGGCGCGATCGCCATCGGTCACCCGCTCGGCATGTCGGGTGCACGCATCCTGCTGCATCTGGCGCTGGAGCTGAAGCGGCGCGGTGGCGGTATCGGCGCGGCGGCGCTGTGCGGTGGCGGCGGCCAGGGCGATGCGCTGATCATCAAGGTGTAATTCTCGGCTCCGCCGCCCCGGAGATACCGGGTCGGCGGAGTTCAGGTGTGACCGGTTCAACTACGACCCGTCGTAGCAGTCCGGCACAATGGTGGCCATGGGCAATTTCTTCGACTTGAGCACCGTAGCCAAGCGGTTCCGCTTCATCGCTGTGCTGGAGGCGATCTCCTGGGTTTTCCTGATCGTCGGCATGGTGTTCAAGCGCCTCCCCGAACCGGTGCTGTGGCCGGTCAAGGTGTTCGGGATGACGCACGGCATCATCTTCGTCCTTTTCGTCATCACCGCGATCCTCGCGGCCCGCGAGCTTGCCTGGAACACAAAGACCACGGTGCTCGCGTTGCTGTCGAGCATTCCGCCGTTCTTCACTGTCCTCTTCGAGGTGTGGGCGGTGCGCGCGGGCAAGCTCGGTGAGCTGAGCCAGGTGACTTCCGTCGACTCCGGAGCCCCGGCCTCGGTCACGCCGTGACAAACTGGAAACCGTGACTCGACCCGCTGCCCGCCGCCCTTCGCCAGCCGTCGCCGCCGCCATGTCAGGTGCGGTGGATCTGTCCAGCCTGAAGCAGCCCCCGGCCGGTGCGTCGGGTGCGGGAGGCGGCGGCGACTACGCCGTCTCGGAGGCGGATTTCGAAACGAAGGTGCTGCGCCGGTCCACCCAGGTGCCGGTGGTCGTCGCGCTGTATTCGCAGCGCAGCCCGGGCAGCGTCGAGCTGGTCCGAACGCTGGAGCGGCTCGTCCAGGAGGACGCGGGCGCGTGGGATCTGGCGACGGTCGAGGCCGAGGCCAATATGCGGATCGCGCAGGCCTTCGGTGTGAAGGGCATTCCGACCGTGATCGCGGTGGCCGGTGGCCGCCCGCTCGCGGATTTCGAGGGCGCTCAGCCGGAGCCGCAGGTCCGGCAGTGGTTGAGCGCGGTCGTCGAGGCGGTCGGCGGGCAGCTCGAGGGCGGTGAGCAGCCCCAGGCCGTAGAGGACCCGCGTTTCACCGCCGCGGAGGCCGCGCTCGAGCGCGGCGACATGGCCGGCGCTGAAGCGGCCTATGAGGCCATCATCGCCGCGGAGCCGGGTAATGAGGAAGCAAAGAACGCACTGCGTCAGGTGCGCTTCCTGTCCCGTGCGCAGGCTGTTTCGGATTCCGCGATCGCCACCGCCGATGCCGATCCGGCCAATGTCGACGCGGCCCTGGACGCCGCCGATGTGGAAATGCTGAGCCAGCAGCCGGAGGCCTCGTTCGACCGGTTGATCGCCGTGATCAAGAAGACGGCCGGCGATGATCGCACCAAGGCACGCACGCGACTGCTCGAACTCTTCGAATTGTTCGACCCGGCAGAGCCTTTCGTGGTTGCTGCCCGCCGCAAGCTGGCTGCTGCGCTGTACTGACCCCGGCTGCTGCGGCGCGCATGGCATCGGCGGATAGCCTGCGCTGACGGAATCGCCAGGCACTATTCGCCGATCGCGGCGGTGCGGTCGGTTGCGGGGCGGTCATCTGCAACGCACCGGCGCAGCTCGCTGCGGGTGGCTTGCGGCTCCCTACCTATTGTGGTGCCGATGACTCTGGTGCGGGGCTGGATCGCGGGTGTTCGGAGCTAGCGCCATGGTGGCAGAGGGCCGGGCCTCAGCGCCGCTGCTTTGCCTGCGGAACTAACCCGGGTGGCCTGCTCAACCTAGCGTGTTGTGGCTTATGTCTCCGGCGCGAGCCAGATCGCGGTGTTCGGGGCCAGCGCCACGGTGGCCGAAGCCGGTCGACCGTGCCATGGCTCATCGGTTGCCTTGACACCGCCCAGGTTTCCGATGCCGGAGCCGCCGTATTCGGCGGCGTCGGTATTGAGGATTTCGCGCCAGGTGCCTGCGCTCGGCAGGCCGACGCGGTATTCGCCGTGCACCGAGCCGGAGAAATTGAAAACGCAGGCGATCACCGAACCGTCGGAGCCGTAGCGCAGGAAGGCGATCACATTGTTTTCGCGATCGTCGGCCTGGACCCAGGAGTAGCCGCCGGGGGTGGTGTCCTGACTCCACAGCGCGGGATGGGCGCGGTAGACCGCGTTCAGATCCCGGACGGCGGCCGTAATGCCCTGGTGCAGTGGGTTTTCCAGTTCGTGCCAGTCCAGGCCGCGGTCGTGTGACCATTCCCGGAACTGGCCGAAATCCTGGCCCATGAACAGCAATTGTTTACCGGGATGCGACCACATGTAGGCCAGCAGTGCGCGCACGCCCGCCGCCCTGGCGAAATCGTCGCCGGGCATCCTGGTCCAGAGGGTGCCCTTGCCGTGCACGACCTCGTCGTGGCTGATGGGCAGCACATAGTTCTCGCTCCACGCGTACACCAGCGAGAAGGTGATCTCGTTGTGGTGCCAGGAGCGGTGGATCGGATCGCGCCCCAAATAGCCCAGGGTGTCGTGCATCCAGCCCATATTCCACTTCATGGTGAAGCCGAGGCCGCCGACATCGGCGCCACGGGTGACACCGGGCCAGGTGGTGGATTCCTCGGCGATGGTGACGACGCCGGGATGGTGGCGGTGCACGGTTTCGTTGAGGTCCTGCAGGAAGTCGACGGCCTCCAGGTTCTCTCGGCCGCCGTGCACATTGGGTTCCCATTCACCTTCGGCGCGTGAGTAATCCAGGTACAGCATGGAGGCGACCGCGTCGACGCGCAGTCCGTCGATATGGAATTCCTCGATCCAGTACCGCGCATTGGCGACCAGGAAGTTGCGCACCTCGTTGCGGCCGAAGTCGAAAATGTAGGTGCCCCAGTCGAGTTGCTCGCCGCGGCGCGGGTCGGCGTGCTCATAGAGCGCAGTCCCGTCGAAGCGCGCGAGCGCCCATTCGTCGCGGGGGAAGTGCGCGGGCACCCAGTCGAGCAGTACGCCGATGCCCGCGGCGTGCATGCGGTCGACGAAGGCGCGGAAATCGTCGGGGGAGCCGAAGCGGGCGGTGGGTGCGTAATACGACGTGACCTGGTAGCCCCATGAGCCGCCGAACGGGTGCTCGGCGATCGGCAGCAGTTCGATATGGGTGAATCCGACCGCGCGCACGTAATCAGCGAGCTGATCTGCCAATTCGCGGTAGCCCAGGCCGGGACGCCAGGAGCCCAGGTGCACTTCGTAGACGCTCATCGGCGCGCGAGTGGGGTCGGTGCGTTCGCGGGTGGAAACCCAGTCATCGTCGGACCACACGTATGTGCTTTCGGTGACCACGGATGCCGTAGCGGGTGGCAGCTCTGTCGCGAACGCCAGCGGATCAGCGTGATCCACGGTGCGTCCGTCCGCGCCGTGCACCCGGAACTTGTATTTGGCGCCGACACCGACCCCCGGTACGAAGACCTCCCATACCCCGGAGGATCCGAGCGAACGCATCGGTGCGGTACTTCCGCTCCACCCGTCGAAATCGCCGATCACGGTGACACCCCGGGCATTCGGTGCCCAGACGGCGAACGAGGTCCCGTCCACCTCGCCGTCGAGAGTGGTGTAGCGACGCGGGTGCGCGCCGAGCACATCCCAAAGGTGTTCGTGGCGGCCCTCGCCGATGAGATGCAGGTCCAGCTCGCCGACGGTGGGCAGGAAGCGGTAGCCGTCTGCGCTGATGATCGTCTGTCCGCCTTGGTAATTGGTGACGATCCGGTAATCCATCAGGTCCGGATGCGGTACGACACCGGCGAAAATGCCGTGCCCCAACGACTTCAGCGAATGGTCGACGCCGCCGACCCGGGCGAACACGGTATCGGCATGCGGGCGCAGCACTCGCACGATCGTGCCGTCTGGATGCGGGTGCGCGCCGAGAACGGTATGGGGATCGGTATGGGTGCCCGCCGCGAGCAACATCAGATCGCGACGCTTCATCGAAATGTCCTCCGGAACGCCAGTTCCGCGCGTGCCTGCTGCGATACGGCGGGCAGCGTGAGAATGTGGGCGACCGCGCGGGCCGGATCCAGCCGCACGTAATTGGTCTGCGCCCAATGGTATTCCTCGCCGCTGACCTCGTCGAACACCACCGGATGGTCGTGCCATTCGCGGCCGATGGCGGGCAGGTCGAGTGAGATCATGCCCCATTCGGCCGCATAGGGATTCAGATTCACCACGACCAGCACCGCGTCGCCGCTGACCGGATCGACCTTCGAATAGGCCAGCAGTGCGTCGTTGTCGACGTGATGGAAGTGGATGCAGCGCAACTGCTGCAAGGCCGGATGCGCGCGACGGATCTCGTTGAGTCGAGTGATCCACGGCTCCAATGATTCTCCACGCGCGAGCGCCTCGGCGAACGGGCGCGGGCGCAGCTCGTACTTCTCCGAATCCAGATATTCCTCGCTGCCCGGGCGCACCGCCTGATGCTCGAAGAGTTCGAATCCGGAGTAGACACCCCAGGTGGGGGCCATGGTCGCGGCCAGCAGCGCGCGGATGGCGAACATGCCGGGCCCACCCTGCTGCAGGCTTTCGTGCAGGATGTCGGGGGTGTTGACGAACAGGTTCGGTCTGGCCTCGTCGGCCTTGGCGGCCAGTTCGTTGCCGAATTCGGTCAGCTCCCATTTCGCGACACGCCAAGTGAAATAGGTATAGGACTGGCTGAATCCGCGGCGGGCCAGACCGTAGAGCCGGGCCGGTCGGGTGAAGGCCTCGGAGAGGAAGATCACGTCCGGATCGGTGCGCCGCACGGTCGCGATCAGCCATTCCCAGAAATCGGCGGGCTTGGTGTGCGGGTTGTCGACGCGGAAGATCTTGACGCCCAAGCCGATCCAGTGCCGGACTACACGCAGTACCTCCGCGTACAGTCCGTCCGGATCGTTGTCGAAGTTGACCGGGTAGATGTCCTGATACTTCTTCGGTGGATTCTCGGCGTAGGCGATGGTGCCGTCCGGGAGCGTGGTGAACCACTCCGGGTGCGCGGCGACCCACGGATGATCCGGTGCGCACTGCAGCGCCAGGTCGAGCGCGACTTCGAGGCCGAGTTCGGTTGCGGTGGTGACGAATTCGGCGAAGTCGGCGGTGCTGCCGAGTGCGGGATGGATCGCATCGTGCCCGCCATCCTTCGAACCGATCGCCCACGGGGAGCCGACGTCACCGGGTTCGGCGGCGAGCGCGTTATTGCGGCCCTTGCGGTTGATCTCGCCGACCGGGTGGATGGGCGGCAGGTAGACCACATCGAAGCCCATGCCCGCGATGCGCGGCAATTCCTTTGCGGCGGTGGCGAAATTGCCGTGGACCGGGTTGCCCGCGGTATCGACGCCACCGGTCGATCGTGGGAAGAATTCGTACCACGAGCCGTACAGCGCGCGTTGACGTTCCACCAGCACCGAGTGCTGCGGGCCGCGAGTGACCATGTCCCGCAATGGCGTATCGCGCAGGATCTCCGCGACCTCCGCGCTGAAGGCGGGGGCGACCCGGGCGGGCAGCTGTTCGTCGGCGCGCAATGCCGTCGCGGCGGCACGCAAGCGCTCGAACTGCTTCTTGGGCACCGCCTGCGCGGCCCGCTCGAACAGCCGGGCGCCGAGTTCCAGGTCATTGGCGAGGTCGGCGGCGCTCTGTCCGACGGCGAGCTTGGCCTCTACCGCCGCCCGCCAGGTGGCGATCGGATCGCTCCAGCCCTCGATGCGGTAGGTCCACGTGCCGGGCAGGTTCGGTACGAAGGTGGCATTGAAGACATCCGGCTCGTAGTCCGGCGTCATGCGGATGCGGGTGATCCGCGTCGAGCCGGGGCCGCGCACCGCGAGCGTGGCGGAGACGGCGTCGTGCCCCTCGCGCCAGACCACGGTGCGCACCGGAAACACCTCGCCGACCACGGCCTTGGCCGACCGACCGCCGGGTATCGAAGGGGCGGTGTCATCGATGGCGATGCGGCCGGTCACGTCGACCAACCTACCGGGTGCGGGTCGGTTGGACTGGATCAGCGTGCGTCGGCCGCCAGACCGAGACCGAGCGCGACCAAGATCGCGCCGAGCGCGCGCTCCACCCGCTGCCGGATTCCGGTTCGCCGCAGCCAGGTCCCCGCGCGGTCCGCCGCCAGCACGATGCCGATGCACCAGGCGGTATCGATGACCAACTGGATACCGGCCAGGATCAGCACGGTCGGCAGCACCGGACCGCTCGACGGCAGGAACTGCGGCAGGATCGTCAAGCCGAAGACGGCCGCCTTCGGATTCGCCGCGATCGAGATCAGCGAGGCGCGGAACGCCGAACCGGGGGTGCGGCCGGTGGGCAGCAGTTTGGTCATCGTGCTGCCGAATTCGTCGTCACCGCGGGCGCCGCGCCAGGCCTGCACACCGAGCCAGATCAACACCGTCGCCCCGATGACGTGCACCGCCGTATTCATGAACCGGTTGGCGACCAGCAGCACCGACAGACCTGCGCCACCGGCGAGCGTCCAGCCGAACACCCCGATCTCGTTCCCGGCCACCGCCGCCAGTCCGGCCGCGCGACCGTCGCGCATTGCGCGCTGGAGAAACAGCGCCGTCGCCGGTCCGGGTAGTGCGGCCAGAATGAGGCAGGCAAGTAGGAACTGGGGGAGCACATCGATCCAGTGCGGCATCAGCCGATGCTCTCATTCACGCAAGTTCGCCGCGAGTGATATTCCGGTGCGGTGAGCGGCGGCGGGTAGTTCGTCGTGTCCGGCCCAGGCCCGCTGGCCGGCTCGGAGACGTGATGTGTCTTTTGGTGCATACGGTCCAGTGGCGTGGCCCGGCTGGAGCCACCAGGTGCTGCGGCATTGGGTAGGGTTCGGTTGGTGAAGGCACTCCGTCGTTTCACCGTCCGTGCCCATCTGCCCGAGCGTTTGGCGGCCCTGGGCGAACTTTCCACGAATCTGCGCTGGTCGTGGCATTGGGCTACCCAGGATCTGTTCGCGGAGCTCGATCCGGTGCTGTGGCGCGAGCTCGGCCACGATCCGGTGCGCATGCTGGGCGAGGTGCCCGCGGCGCGGCTGGACGAGCTCGCCGCCGATGCGGACTATGTCGGGCGAGTGGATGCCGCCGCCGCGGATCTGCGCGACTATCTGACGCGGCCGGGCTGGTTCCAGCGGCAGACCGATGAGCCGGTGCGCGGCATCGCCTATTTCTCGATGGAGTTCGGCGTCACCGAGGTCCTGCCGAACTATTCGGGCGGCCTCGGGATTCTGGCCGGTGATCATCTGAAGTCCGCATCGGATCTGGGACTGCCGCTGATCGGCGTCGGATTGCTCTACCGCTCCGGTTATTTCCGGCAGTCGCTGACCGCGGACGGCTGGCAGTCCGAGCACTATCCGGCGCTGGATCCGCAGGGGCTGCCGTTGCGGCTGCTTACCACCGAAGGTTCGCCGGTGTTGATCCACGTGGCCATGCCCGATCAGCGGGTGCTCCGGGCGCGGGTGTGGATCGCGCAGGTCGGGCGGGTGCCATTGCTGCTGCTGGATTCCGATATCGCCGAGAACGATCCGGAACTGCGCGCGGTCACCGACCGGCTCTACGGCGGTGATCAGGACCATCGGATCAAGCAGGAGATCCTGGCCGGTATCGGTGGCGTGCGGGCGGTGCGCGCCTATACGCGCGCGGCTGGTGTGCCGCATCCCGATGTGTTCCATATGAACGAGGGGCACGCCGGATTCCTCGGCGTCGAGCGGATCCGTGAATTCGTCTCGGCCGGGCTGGATTTCGACACCGCGCTGACCGCGGTGCGGGCCGCTACCGTGTTCACCACGCACACGCCGGTACCCGCCGGTATCGACCGCTTCCCGATGCCGTTGGTGCGCAGGTACTTCGGCGGTGGCCACGGGGAATCCGAATCCGCCATGCTGCCTGGACTTTCCGTCGACCGGATCGTCACGCTCGGTCGCGAAGCCGATCCGTCCGTATTCAATATGGCGCATATGGGCTTGCGACTCGCCCAGCGCGCCAATGGTGTTTCCAAACTGCACGGCGAGGTGAGCCGCGCCATGTTCGCGCCCCTGTGGTCCGGTTTCGACGCGACCGAGGTGCCGATCGGTTCGGTAACCAATGGTGTGCACGCCCCGACCTGGGCGGCGCGCGAATGGTTCGACAAGGCACGCGAGCACATCGGTCCCGAACTGGTCGAGGAGGCGCGTGGCTGGGAGAAGCTGCGCGATTTCGACCTGGGTGAATTGTGGTCGACTCGAAATGCTTTGCGCGCCATCCTCGTTGCCGAGGTGCGCCGACGGGTTCGCGCTTCCTGGTTGGAACGTGGTGCCGCTTCGGCTGAATTGGGATGGGTCGACAACGTTTTCGATCCGAATGTGTTGACCGTCGGTTTCGCGCGCCGGGTGCCGACCTACAAGCGGCTGACCCTGATTTTGCGCGATCCGCAGCGCTTGCGTGCGCTACTGCTGAATCCTGATCGGCCGATGCAACTGGTCGTCGCGGGTAAGAGTCATCCCGCCGACGATGGCGGCAAGGCGCTGATCCAGCAGGTCGTTCGGTTCGCCGACGATCCGGAAGTGCGTCATCGGATCGTCTTCCTGCCCGATTACGACATGTCGATGGCCCGCTACCTCTACTGGGGTTGCGATGTCTGGCTGAACAATCCGCTGCGTCCGCTGGAGGCTTGCGGCACCTCCGGTATGAAGTCCGCGCTCAACGGCGGGCTGAACCTCTCCATCCGCGACGGCTGGTGGGATGAGATGTACGACGGCGAAAACGGTTGGGCCATACCGACCGCCGACGGCGTCTCCGATGAGCACCGCCGCGACGACCTCGAGGCCGCCGCCCTCTACGACCTGTTCGAACGCACCGTCGCACCGCGGTTCTACGACCGCGACGGCTCCGATATGCCGGTGCGCTGGGTCGAGATGGTGCGCCACACCCTGCAAACGCTTGGCCCGAAGGTGCTGGCCTCCCGTATGGTTCGCGACTACGCCGTCGAGTACTACGCCCCCGCCGCATTCGCCGGAAAACGCGCCAGCGCCGACGAATTCGCCGGTGCCCGAGCGGTTTCGGAATACCGTCGCCGAGTCGACGCCGCCTGGCCCTCGGTCAAGATCATCCAGGTCGACAGCGCGGGCCTGCCCGACACTCCGATCATCGGCGCCGAACTCTCGCTCTCGGCCCGCATCGACCTCGGCGGCCTCACCCCCGCCGACGTCACGGTGCAGGCGGTACTCGGCCGCGTCTCACCGACCGACGACCTCTCCGACACCACCACCTTCCCGATGACCCATACCGGATCCGAATCCGGTGTAGACCTTTTCACCGTCGAAACCCCGGTCCCCCTGTCCGGCGCCGTCGGTTACACGGTCCGGGTCCTGCCCCACAACGAACTACTCGCCAGCGACGCCGAACTGGGCTTGGTAATCGCCCCGAACAGCTGAGGTCGAATCCGGGACCTACTCGGAGCTCAGTTGGACCAGGCCATTCGGGGTCCCGGGGCAACGGCCCGGTCGGGACCAGGGAAGACACCGTGACGCGCTACTCACGAAAACCTATACCTGCTGCTGGGGCGGGTTCTCGAGTGCAGTGAATTGTCGGCTACCGTGCCCTGGCACCCCTGTACTCGTTTTTCGACTGGAGAGCTCATGGTCACCGACGTTCTGACGCGAACCCGAGGACGCCTCGACGCGTACTTCGGCATCAGTTCGAACGGTTCGACCATGAAGCGTGAGCTGATGGCCGGAACCATCACCTTCCTCGCCATGTCCTATGTGCTCGCCGTGAATCCGTCGGTGCTCGGCGACGAGGGTCCGCTCGGTGCCAAGGGTATTCCCATGCAGGCGGTCTTCACCGCGACGGCCGTCGCCGCGGTCTTCGGCACGCTGGTCATGGGGGTGTGGGCCAGATATCCGATCGCGCTCGCGCCAGGCATGGGCCTGAATGCCTTCTTCGCCTATTCGGTGGTGCTCGGGATGGGGATCCCGTGGCAGGTCGCGCTGTCGGGGACTCTGCTGTCCGGGGTGATCTTCTTCGTACTCGCGATCACCAGGGTGCGCGAACGCATTCTCAATGCGATTCCGATGCAGATGAAGCTGGCCGTCGGCGCGGGCATCGGCATGTTCGTGGCATTTCTCGGTCTCAAGAACGCGGGCATCGTGGTCAATAGCGAGGCCACCCTCGTTACTCTCGGCGACTTCACCAAGGGCACCACGCTGCTCGCGCTCTTCGGTCTTGTGATGACCGTGGTGTTCCTGGTCATCGGCTGGCACGGCGCGGTGCTCTACGGCATCGTGCTCACGGCCGTTGTGGGCGTCATCAGTGGTCTGGTCGATCTGCCCAACGGTGTCGTCGCGATGCCGAAGGGCCTCGAGCACACCTTCGGTCAGGCCATCATCCATCTTCCCGACGCGTTCACCGGGCAGATGGCCGTCGTCGTTCTCACCATGCTCTTCGTCGACTTCTTCGACTGCTCCGGCACCCTTATCGGCGTCGCCAACCAGGCCGGACTGCTCGACAAGGACGGCAAGCTGCCGCGCGCGGCCAGCGCACTGGCCGCGGACTCGGTGGGCACCATGGCCGGCGCGGTCATCGGCACCTCGACCACCACCGCCTATGTCGAATCGACGGCGGGTGTCTCAGCGGGCGGCCGGACCGGTATGACCGCCGTGACCACGGCGGGCTGGTTCCTGATCGCCATGTTCTGCTATCCGATCTTCGCGGTGGTCGCCGGTTCGGCGGCCATCACCGCACCTGCGCTGATCGTGGTCGGCGTGCTGATGGCCCGCGCGCTCGGCGAGATCGATTGGAATCGGCTGGAGTACTCGATTCCGGCCTTCATCACCGTCGTCATGATGCCGCTGACCTACTCGATCGCCAATGGACTGGCGATGGGCATGCTGTTCTATCCGATCGTCATGGTCGCGAAGGGACGCGTCAAAGAGGTGCATCCGGCGATGTGGGCGCTGATGGTGATGTTCCTCGGATACTTCTTCTTCCTCGCGGAGTAGGTCTCGCCTATCGCGCGGTTGGGCTGAACTGTGGGATAATCGGACCGCAGTCCGATTCATTGCCGAGGCTAAAGAGCCATTGTTCATACCGATGCGCGGATGAGGACCAGCATGACTTCCAACGGCACACTCGAACGCCCCACCCATCCGAGTGGCGCGACTCTCGACAACTCCGCCGCCCATATCGGCCTCTTGGTGCTGCGCGTCGTCTTCGGCGGCCTGCTCGCGGCGCACGGCTCACAGAAACTGTTCGGCTGGTTCAGTGGCCCGGGTTGGCGCGGCAACGCCGCCACCTTCGATTCCATGGGCTACAACCCCGGAAAGCTGTTCGGCACCCTTGCCGGACTCAGCGAATTCACCGGCGGCATCCTCCTGCTGCTCGGCCTGCTCACGCCGCTGGCCTCGGCCATCGTGCTCGGCACCATGATCAATGCGATCAATGCCACCTGGGGTGGCGGCCTGATGACCGGTAAGGGCTACGAAATGCCCTTGCTGTTCGCCACCGCCGGCGCGGTCGTCGCATTCACCGGTCCCGGCAAGTTCTCTCTCGACCACGGGCGCCCGTGGCAGCGTCAGGGGTTGGTCTGGGGCGTGGCGGCGATCGTGCTGGCCGTGATCGCGGCCGTCGTCACGTTGATCCTCAAGTGGACGCTGTGATCTGTCGTTTTCACGCTTCGTCGCGATTCGAGTGCAGGACCAGAACCGTGGTCGCCCCGCGGTGGAACTCGTAGGCGGTTTCCCGGAGCGACGAGCGGATTCCCTTGTCGTGCAGTTCTTTTCGCAGATGTGCGACAAGGTCGTCTTGGCGTGCGCCGGTGTGATCGACCAGTGGATACAGGCGTGTCTCGCCTGCGGATGCTCGGGAGAGTTCGAGCAGGGAAGCCAGATGGAAATCCGGATCGAGGCGGTCGGCGTAGGTGAAGAGCAGATGTGAGCTCAGGACCAGATCGAAACTGTTGTCAGGAAAGGGAAGCGACGGCAGCAGCGCCGCGATGTACCGGTCGCGATGAGCGGTGATGTCGGCGCCGAAGCGGGCCGCCGCGGCCAGGCGTATCGCTCGGTGCTGTTGCGGATCGCCGTAGAAGTCCCACCGATATCGATCCAGATGTGCTGTTGCCCAAATGTTTCCGCGATCGGTTTCGGAGACGGCGAGGGTCCGCAGTTGCTCCGCGGGTTGGACATAGATCGGATCCGCCGCGATGACCGTGGCACCGAGTTCACTCGCCTCCGCGGTGAAACTTGCTGCGCCGCCTGGACAGTCGAGTATGTGTCCGCTGAGGTCGGCTTCGGTGAGTGCGAAGATCGCACGGTATTCGGCCAAAGATCTTGCGCTGATCAAGAATTCGCCGAGAGTGTCGATATCTGGCTGGTGCGTCATTGGGAAACGGTCTCACGGGTCGACCGGCAGTGACAGGGATTTGTGGTGTCCCCGCGCCGCGTGCAGGGCTTGGCGCGGGGACTCGCCGATACATCCGGTGTGGGAATTGGGGTTCCACCGAAGTATCGGTTCTCAATTTACTTCTGTCTGGAAATGCTGGAATGCTTTGTGAGTGGTCTCACAGATTCACCAGCTCAGCTTGCGGCGGTGAGTCGACGCAGCGCTTTGGCGACGACATCGGGATCCGAGGTCTCCCAATACGGCGGCAGTGAGGCCCGCAGATAGCCGCCATAGCGTGCGGTCGCCAAACGGGAATCCAGGATCGCCACGACACCCCGGTCATCGACGCTGCGCAAGAGCCTGCCGGTGCCCTGGGCCAGCAGCAGCGCGGCGTGATTGGCCGCAACGGTCATGAAGCCGTTGCCGCCGCGCGACTCGACGGCCCGCTGTCGCGCGGTCAGCAGCGGATCGTCGGGGCGCGGGAACGGGATCCGATCCAGGATCACCAGACTCAGCGACGGACCAGGCACATCGACGCCCTGCCACAGCGACAGCGTGCCGAACAGGGACGTCTCGGGGTCGTCGGCGAACTTGCGCACCAGCGCGCCGGTTGCGTCGTCCCCTTGACACAAAACGGGCGTATTCAGCCGCTCGCGCAGCGCGTCGGTGGCCGCGCGTGCGGCGCGCATCGAGGAGAACAGCCCGAGCGTGCGCCCGCCCGCAGCGCCGATGAGCCGCTCGATTTCGTCGAGGTAGGCCGGTGCCAGACCGTCTCGGCCGGGCGCGGGCAGATGCTTCGCGACGTACAGGATGCCGGACTTGGCATGGTCGAACGGCGAGCCGACGTCGAGCGAACTCCAGCGCACAGTCTCCGTGTCCGAGGGCGCCTGCGCGCCGTTGGCGGTTGCGGTATCGCCGCGGTTGGCCGATTGTGCGGGCAGACCCCAGGTGATGGCGAGTCCGTCGAAGGAGCCGCCGATCTGCAGAGTGGCCGAGGTCAGCACGACGGTGGCGGTACCGAAAAGTCTGCTGCGCAGTAGTCCGCCCACCGACAGCGGCGCCATCCGCAGCGTGCGCCGGGTGACGCCGCGGATCTCGTCGGCGGCGAGCCAGATGACATCGTGACGCTTGGCCGGGTCGGATTCGTCGAAGGCGGTCAAGGCGCGTACCGCGCTGTCGTGCACTTCATCGATGGCGGCCAGCGCCTGGGTGCGGGCGGCGGCGCTTTCCGGATCGCCCTGTGCGGTGGTGCCGCCCTGTGGCGCGAGCGCGGTGCGGGCATTCCAGGCGGCATCACGGACCAGTGCGAGCACCGGCGCGATGCCGTCGGGCAGGGCGTCCCAGCGGGCGGCGGGCAGTTCGTCGAGCACCGTGTGCCAGGCCTCGGCGGCCTCTTCGAGCCGGTCGACCTCCTGCTGGTCGATGAGTTTGGCGCAGCGCCGAGCCGCGGCGCTGATCGCCGATGCGGCCAGTTCGGCGGTGGCGACGCCGGTGACCCGATCGACCAATTCGTGCGCCTCATCGATCACGACCACATCGTGTTCGGGCAGCACCTGGATGCCGCTGATCGCATCGATGGCGAGCAGGGCGTGATTGGTCACCACGACATCGGCCTGCGCCGATTCCGCCCTGGCCAGTTCGGCGAAGCAGTCCTGGCCGAACGGGCAGCGCGACTTGCCGAGGCATTCTCGCGACGACACGCTGACCTGACGCCAGGCCCGATCGGTGACACCGGGGGCAAGCTCGTCCCGGTCGCCGGTTTCGGTATTCGAGGCCCATTCGTTGAGTCGCTGCACCTCGCGGCCCAACCGCGAGATGGCGAAAGCGTCGAAGAGCTCCGCTTCCGCGGGCTCGTCGGGGATCACGCTATTGATCTTGTTCAGGCACAGATAGTTATTGCGCCCCTTGAGGATCGCGAATTTCGCCGCCCGGCCCAGCGGTTTGCTCAGCGCCTCGGCCAGTCGCGGCAGATCCCGGTCGACGAGCTGACGCTGCAGCGCGATCGTCGCGGTCGACACCACCACGGTCCGGCCGGTGCGCACCGCGTGACGCAGGCTCGGCACCAGATACGCAAGCGACTTTCCGGTACCGGTGCCCGCCTGCACCGCGAGGTGTTCCTTGGTATCGATGGCGTGATCCACCGCCGCCGCCATCGTCACCTGCCCGCCGCGCTCCTTCCCGCCGAGCGCGCGCACAGCGGTGGCCAAAAGCTCGGGGACGGGCGGCAGTTCGGGCACGCGACGAGCCTACTGCTCGGGACCGACAACCGATCACCGCCCGATCGGATCCTCGGCCTGCTTCGCTCACCTTCCACACGTGAACCCGGCGTGTCCTGCGGCAAGTCGGGGCAGGCGGTCTGCGTCAGCGAACGACCGAACCCTCGATGTCGACTCCGGCCGTGCGCATGCGGTCGAGTGCGGCGGTGGTCGTGTCGGGTGCGACGCCGGCGGTGAAGTCCAGCAGCACCCTGGTGTCGAAACCTTCGATGCGGGCGTCCAGTGCGGTCGCGCGGACGCAGTGGTCGGTGGCGATGCCGACGATGTCGAGTTCATCGATGGCGCGCTCGCGCAACCAGTCCGCGAGGCCGGTGCCGTCCTCGGTGGCGCCTTCGAAACCCGAATAGGCGGCGGAGTATTGGCCCTTGGAGAAGATCTCCTGGATCTGCTCGGTATTCAGGGCGGGGTGGAAATCCGCGCCGGAGGTGCCGACTCGGCAGTGCGGCGGCCAGGTATCCACATAATCGGGATGTTCGGAGAAATGGCCGCCGGGATCGATGTGGTAGTCGCGGGTGGCGACGACCGCACTGTAATGCGCGGAGTTTAGGTAGCCGGTGATGCGCCGGGCGACCGTGGCCCCGCCGGTGACGGCCAGCGATCCGCCCTCGCAGAAATCGTTCTGCACGTCGACGATGATCAACGCTCGGTTCATGTCGACCTCACTTTCCCACGATCTGAGAACCGAGGATGTAAACACTCGGCACCTGTCTGTGGATTACATTGTGCCGCCTGATCGATCGGGCGTGCTACGAACACTCGGAGGTCCAGGTGAGCAGCACCGTCAGAATTTCGATCGCTTTCTTCATCGGTTATACGGCCTATCTCGCCGTCGACTTTCTGCTCGGCAACCGACCCGACGAGGCCGTCGACTGGGTACGGCTGGTGCTCAGGGGCGTCCTGATCGTGGTGGTAGCCGTCTCCATCGTGGAATGGGTGAACCGACGCAACGCCGCAGCCCGGGTCAATTCACAAACGTCGTCGGAATCGCAGGTTCCCCAGCCGACAGTTTCAGGCCCTCCCACGGCAGGCTGACCAACCCGCGTGCCACCAACTTGCGACTGTCGGCGAGGGTGGGCAGCCCATCGACCGGTTCGCCGCCGCGCACCAGCGGTGCCAGCAGCTCGCGAACCTCGAATCCGTTTGCGGCGGGCTGGTTTCCGGCGGCCTGGTAGACGATCTCCTCGACCAGGGTGCCGGTCCGGCGGGACAGTCGAATCGCCTTCTTGGTGCCGCCGCGCGACTCCTTGTGGCTGCTGCGTTTCGCAACCGGCAGCCCGTCCACCTCGACCAGTTTGTAGACCATTCCGGCGGTAGCCGCCCCGGACCCGGTGACCAGCGACGTCCCGACCCCATAGGTGTCCACCGGTTCGGCGCGCAGTGCGGCGATCGCGTACTCGTCCAGATCACCGGAGACCACGATGCGGGTCTTGGTCGCGCCGAGCCCGTCGAGTTGCTCGCGCACCTGCCTCGCCAGTACGCCGAGATCACCGGAATCGATACGCACGCCACCCAATTCGGGTCCGGCGACCTCGATTGCGGTCGCCACCCCCCGGGTGATGTCGAAGGTATCGACCAGCAGTGTGGTGCCGATGCCGAGCGCCTCGATCTGGCCGCGGAACGCGGCCGCCTCGTGCGCACCGTCCGCGGCGCTGTATTTACCCGCCCCGTCGGCTCCGCCGACTGCCATCCCCATGTGCAGCAGGGTGAATGCATGCGCGCTGGTGCCCGCGCCGGGCACGCCGAAGCGGCGCACGGCCTCCAGATTGGAGGTGGCGTCGAAGCCGGCCAGATATGCGGCGCGCGAGCAGGACGGCGCGGCGAGTTCGTGAGCGCGGCGTGAGCCCATTTCGATCATCCGGCGACCGTCGGCCGCGCTCACCATGCGGGCGGCGGCCGAGGCGATCGCGCTGTCGTGATTGAGGATCGACAGGGCGAGGGTCTCCAACAGCACGCATTCGGCGAAGCTGCCGCGCACCGAAAGAATCGGGGAGCCCGGGAAATACAGCTCGCCCTCCGGATAGCCGTCGATATCGCCGGTGAAGCGGTAGTCGCGCAGCCAATCGATGGTCTTCGAGTCCAGGAAACCGGCCGCGATCGCGAGCTCGGATTCCTCGAAACGAAAATGCGCCAGCGCGTCGACCAGTCGGCCGGTGCCCGCGACAACGCCGTAGCGGCGACCGTTCGGCAAGCGCCTTGCAAACACCTCGAAGGTGCAGCGGCGGTGCGCCGAGCCGTCGCCGAGGGCGGCTGCGAGCATGGTCAGTTCGTACTGATCGGTCAGCAGTGCGGTGCTGCGCATGTCCACGCAAGCCACTGTAGACAGCCCTGGCGGACATGATAGGCCGGTGTGGCCGGGGCGTCTGTCGATTCCTGGTGCGCGGGTGTTGTGTATCCGGAGTCGAGTCGTACCCTGAGTGTTATGGCCTTGTGCGAAGTGAACGCGACACTGTCGGCGGCACAGGCGACTCCGGAGGCGGTCGAATACACCGAGATCCTGGAGGCCGAGGACCGTCCGTGGGTGACGGTTGTTTGGGATGATCCGGTCAACCTCATGCACTACGTCGCCTACATCTTTCAGAAGCTGTTCGGCTACAGCAAAGCGAAGGCGACCGAATTGATGCTCAAGGTGCACAACGAGGGCAAGGCAGTGGTGTCGTCGGGTTCGCGGGACAAGATGGAACAGGACGTGCGACGGCTGCACGCCGCAGGGCTCTGGGCGACCATGCAGCGGGACGACTGACCGGTACGACTACCCTGACGTCAGTGCGTAAGTGGAGCCGGAAGAACTCGCTGAGCGGCCTCAAATTGCGATCCGAAATGGACGCGCGTGAGGCAAGCGTACTGCGGTCCCTGGTCGGCGCCGTTTCCGGCCTGCTGACCGAGCGGGCCGAATCCGCACCCGATGATGAGCTCGCCGAGCTCACCGGGCTGCGTAGCGGCAATACGACCCCGCCCGATGATCCCCGGCTGCACCGGCTGCTGCCGGATTTCCACCGCAGTGAACCGGGCTCTCCCGATGCCGATCGCGCCGATCTCAACAGTGCGCTGCGCGGCTTGCACGAGCCGGAGATCATCGACGCCAAATTGGCGGCCGGATCGGTGGTGCTGAAAACGGTGCCGACCGACGGCGGGAAGATTGTGCTGACGCCGGAGCAGGCCGACGCCTGGTTGACCGCGCTGACCGATGTGCGGCTGGCATTGGGCACGGTGCTCGGAATCGATGCCGAGACACCGGATCACCTCGAACCCGATGATCCGCGTGGGCCGCATCTGGATGTTTATCACTGGCTGACTTGGATGCAGGATTCCCTGCTGCAGGCCCTGGCACCCTGACGGTCCGGATTGATCGTGACGAGTAGCCAGGAGAATGCGCGAGCGGGACAGCGGAATTCGCTCACCGATGTGCCCAGCCTGCTGGTCGGGCACCATCATGTGCTCGATCCGGATGCGACGCTGGGCTCCGGCGCGGCGACCGGCTGCACCGTCGTGCGCATACCCGGCGGTGCGACCGCCGCGGTAGACGTGCGCGGCGGCGGACCTGGGACCAGGGAAACCGATCTGCTCGACCCGGGCAACACTGTGCGCCAAGTGAATTCGATCCTGCTCACCGGTGGTAGCGCCTACGGACTCGCGGCCGCGGACGGCGTAATGCGTTGGCTGGAGGAACATCGCGAGGGCATACCGATGGATCCGGTTGATCCGAGTCGGGTGGTGCCCATCGTCCCCGCCGCGGTGATCTTCGATCTTCCGGTGGGGGACTGGCGAATTCGACCGACCGCCGACTTCGGTTTCCTGGCGGCCGAGGCGGCGGCGGAGGAGTTCGAACGGGGCTGCGTCGGTGCGGGCGTCGGTGCGCGCGCCGGTTCGATCAAGGGCGGCGTGGGGACCGCGAGCGTCGTGCTCGGTGCGGGTGCCGCCGCGGGCGTCACGGTGGCGGCGCTGGTCGTCGCCAATCCGGTCGGCTCGGTCTTC
The DNA here is from genome assembly GCF_050955745.1 of Nocardia sp. CA-120079. Classification (NCBI taxonomy): domain Bacteria; kingdom Bacillati; phylum Actinomycetota; class Actinomycetes; order Mycobacteriales; family Nocardiaceae; genus Nocardia; species Nocardia sp. CA-120079. The sequence continues at coordinate 8,258,658 of NZ_CP192088.1, read as the reverse complement.
GACCCGCGGACCGGCCTGCCATGGGGCGTCGGGACCGAAGGCCACGAAGTATTCGGCCTGTATCCCGCCACGCCCGAGCAACTGGCCGTGGCAAACGCCCTACCGGTCAAGGGCACCGTTCTCAACACGACGATCGGCGTGGTCGCCACCGATGCACCCCTGGACCCCGCCGGTTGCCGGCGCATGGCCACCACCGCCCATGACGGGCTCGCCCGCGCCATCCGTCCCGCCCACTCACCCCTCGACGGTGACGCCCTCTTCGCACTGTCCACCGGCACCGCCGAAATCACCGCCGCCCCGATGCCGCCCGCCTTCCCGTCCGACCTGCTGGTGCTGGATGAGGTCTGTACCGCGGCGGCCGTCTGCGTCGAGCGCGCCATCGTCGACGCGATCCTTTCCGCCCACTCCGTGGCCGGCATCCCCGCCTACGCGGACCTCTTCTCGCGCTCCTAGCGGGTTCCCATACCGACATGCCGGGCGGAATCCGCGAAAGCGCGCGGGAGCGTTGGCAACAGCGCCGGGGAGGGTACCGGCCGACAGGTGGGCGGGAATAGCCGAATATTCTGGGTCGTTGTCGGGTGCGAAATGTCGGCAGCGGATATGCCGAATGCGGAAGGGTTTGAACTCGTGCTGGTGATCAGGACCGACCTGGTGGAGGCGATGGTGGCGCACGCGCGCGCCGATCACCCGGACGAGGCCTGCGGCGTCATCGCCGGTCCGGAGGGTTCGGATCGGCCGGAGCGATTCATCGCCATGGTCAATGCCGAGCGCTCGCCGACCTTCTACCGGTTCGATTCCGGTGAACAGTTGAAGGTGTGGCGGGCGATGGACAATGCCGACGAGACCCCCGTGGTGATCTACCACTCGCATACCGCCACCGAGGCCTATCCGAGCCGCACCGATATCTCCTATGCGTCCGAGCCGTTCGCGCATTACGTGTTGATCTCCACCCGCGATCCCGAGCAGCACGAGCTGCGCAGCTACCGGATCGTGGACGGTGAGGTCACCGAGGAGCCGGTCCGGATCGTCGATGCATACGAGACCGTTCAGTAACCCTATGTTCGTCGAATTCGAGGAGTTCCAATGCCGGTAACCGTGTCCATCCCGACCATCATGCGTGGCCTTACCGGAGGCGAGAAGCGCGTCGACGCGCAGGGCTCGACCCTGTCCGCGCTGATCGACAACCTCGACGCCAACCATCCGGGCCTCGCGGAGCGGCTGCTCAAGGACGGCAAGCTGAACCGCTACGTCAACATCTACGTCGACGACGAGGATGTGCGCTTCGCCGGCGGCCTCGAGGCGCAGGTGCCCGAGGGCGCCAGCGTCACCATCCTGCCCGCCGTCGCCGGAGGCTGATCGACCCCGTGGCGCGCTACGAATCGCTGATCGCGACCCTCGGCAACACCCCGCTCGTCGGGCTGCGCAACCTGTCCCCGCAGTGGGACGGTGACCACCCGGTGCGGCTGTGGGCCAAGCTCGAGGACCGCAACCCGACCGGTTCCATCAAGGACCGGCCTGCCCTGCGGATGATCGAACAGGCCGAGGCCGACGGCCAGCTGACCCCCGGCTGCACGATCCTGGAGCCGACCAGCGGAAATACCGGCATCTCGCTGGCCATGGCGGCCAAGCTCAAGGGCTACCGGCTGGTCTGCGTGATGCCGGAGAACACCTCGGTCGAACGCCGTCAGCTGTTGACCATGTTCGGTGCGCAGATCATCGATTCCCCGGCCGCGGGCGGTTCGAATCAAGCGGTCGCGCTGGCCAAGCAGATCGCGGCGGAGAATCCGGACTGGGTGATGCTGTACCAGTACGGCAATCCGGCCAATGCCTTGGCGCACTACGAGACCACCGGCCCGGAGATCCTCGCCGATCTGCCCGAGATCACGCATTTCGTCGCGGGTCTCGGGACAACCGGCACGCTCATGGGGACCGGTCGCTTCCTGCGCGAGAAGGTGCCCGGCATCGAAATCGTCGCGGCCGAACCGCGCTACGGCGAACTCGTGTACGGACTGCGCAATATCGATGAGGGCTTCATTCCTGAGCTCTACGACGAGTCGGTGCTGACCACTCGTTTTTCGGTCGGTCCCTTCGATGCGGTGAAGCGCACGCGCGAGCTGGTGTTGGAAGAGGGCATTTTCGCCGGCATTTCGACCGGCGCGATTCTGCATGCGGCGCTCGGTGTCGCGCGCAAATGCGTGCGTGCGGGCACGCGGGCGGATATCGCCTTCGTGGTTGCCGACGGCGGGTGGAAGTACCTGTCCACCGGCGCGTACGACGGGACTCTCGAAGAGGCCGAGGAACGCCTCGACGGCCAGCTCTGGGCCTGAATTCGAGCGATCCGGCCTGAGCGTGCGCTTTTCGCGCGGAAGGCGCACGCGGTATCTTTGGCCGATTGGTCGCGATACGCCCCGGTACTCTCGAAAGAGCGAGTCCCTTGTCGCATATCCCCGGCGTCCGGGCCTCGCTCGACGAGGAGGTTGCGATGACCGGCGGTTCGGGAATCGGTTCATCGTTCGATCCGGAACGGATCGCCGCACTACGCGCCCGACTCGGGCGGCCGCGCGTGCCCTCCGGTACACCTGCCCAACCGAACAGTCTCAAACAGCTCTGGCTGCGCGCGGGCGTCATCATCACCGCATTCGTTGCCCTGCTCTACGGCGTCGAAGGCGTCGACGAGCTCGACCACAACCAACTCGATTACAACGGCATCGAACCGCGCGAGGCGGACGGGCTGTGGGGCATTCTCTGGGCCCCGGTCCTGCACCACGGCTGGGATCACCTGTTCGCCAATACGCTTCCGGTTATCGTCCTCGGCTTCATCACCCTGCTCGCGGGCATCGGGCGCGGACTCGCCGCCACCGCGATCATCTGGATCGTGGCCGGAGTCGGCGTCTGGCTCACCGGCGCCACCGGATCGGTGCATCTCGGCGCGTCGTCGCTGATCTTCGGCTGGCTGACCTTCCTTATCTCTCGCGGCTGGTTTGCCCGCAACCTGGTGCAGATCGGCATCGGCCTGGTTGTACTGGCGATTTACGGGTCGGTGCTGTGGGGTGTGCTGCCCGGACAACCCGGAATCTCTTGGCAGGGGCATCTTTTCGGGGCAATGGGTGGAGTGCTTGCCGGCTGGGTACTCTCTGGTGATGAACGTCGACACCGTCGCGGGGATCGAGCCGGAGTCAATGCGTAGCCGAGGTACTCGCGCGGCGCGCAGCGGAATGTGGGGGATCGGTTCTTGAGCGAGCGCAGCGAGCGAACAATGAACACAGCTGAGCTCTCACTCACGACATCGCCGAGCGCTAGCGAGGCGATGTCGTGAGTGAGAATTCGTCGTGGGAGCATGGGGGAATGCGCCTTACCGTCCTCGGGTGCTCGGGCAGTGTGTCCGGCCCGGACTCCCCAGCGTCGGGGTACCTACTGACCGGGCCGGATATGTCGCCGGTGGTCATCGATTTCGGACCCGGCGTGCTCGGCGCATTGCAGCGCTATGCCGATCCCGGCGAGGTCGATATCTTCCTCACGCATCTGCATGCCGATCACTGCCTGGATCTGCCCGGACTGCTGGTCTGGCGGCGCTACCACCCGACCCCTCCGGTAGGGCAGGCGATCGTGCGTGGTCCGTCCGATAGCGCGGTGCGCATCGGCAATGCCTCCGCCGAAATCGGCGGTGAATGCGACGACTGGTCCGACGTCATCGACCATCAGATGTGGGTCGAGGGCGAGGCGGTCGAATTCGGTCCTGGCCATACGGTGCTCGCACGTCGGATGTATCACCCGCCGGAGTCGTACGGGCTGCGCATCGCGACCGCGTCCGGGCGGACCTTCGTCTACACCGGCGATACCGCGATGTGCGATGCGGTACTCGAACTCGCGCAGGGCGCCGACCTGCTCATGTCGGAGGCGTCGTGGACACACGATCCGGCCAACCGGCCCCCCGGCATTCATCTCTCCGGCACCGAGGCGGGCATTATCGCCGCCCGTGCGGGCGTGAAAGAGCTGCTGCTCACCCACATTCCGCCGTGGACCTCTCGCGAGGACGTGATCGCGGAGGCGAAGGCGCAGTTCTCCGGACCGGTGCACGCCGTCACACCGGGCGAAACCTTCGACATCTGACCGGTTGCCGCGCGCGGTGGGCCATGTGACTAGGCTTGGCGCGTGTCGAGACGAGCCGATGGCAGGGCGGACGATGAGCTCCGCGAGGTACGGATCACCCGTGGCTTCACCACGCATCCAGCCGGTTCGGTGCTGGTGGAGTTCGGGCAGACCCGGGTGATGTGCACCGCGAGCGTCACCGAGGGCGTGCCCCCGTGGCGTCGCGATTCCGGGCTCGGCTGGCTCACCGCCGAATACGCGATGCTGCCCGCGGCCACGCATACCCGCAGCGGGCGGGAGTCGGTGAAGGGCAAGGTCGGCGGGCGCACCCAGGAGATCAGCCGGTTGGTCGGCCGGTCGCTGCGCGCATGCATCGACCTGGCGGCCATCGGCGAGAACACCATTGCCATCGATTGCGATGTGCTGCAGGCCGACGGTGGCACGCGGACCGCGGCCATCACCGGTGCGTATGTCGCACTCTCGGATGCGGTGACCTACCTCGGCGCGGCGGGCGGATTGGCCGACCCGCAGCCGATCTCGTGTGCGATCGCCGCGGTGAGCGTCGGCGTCGTCGACGGCCGGGTGCGGTTGGACCTGCCGTACGAAGAGGATTCGCGCGCCGAGGTCGATATGAATGTGGTCGCCACCGATACCGGCACCCTGGTGGAGATCCAGGGCACCGGTGAGGGCGCGACCTTCCCGCGCTCCACCCTGGACAAGCTGCTCGACTCGGCCCTCGCGGGATGCGACCGGCTGTTCGCCATCCAGAAGGAGGCGCTCGCACTGCCGTATCCGGGTGTGCTGCCCCAGCCTGCCGAGTCGAAGAAGAAGTGATGTCGCGACGCGTCCTGGTCGCCAGTCGCAATGCCAAGAAGTTGAACGAACTGCGTCGGATCCTCGCCGATGCGGGTATCGCGGGCATCGAGATCGTCGGGCTCGCCGATGTGCCCGCCTACGACGAGGCGCCCGAGACCGGCGCGACCTTCGAGGAGAATGCGCTGGCGAAGGCGCGCGATGGTGCCGCCGCGACCGGATTACCCTGTGTCGCAGACGATTCCGGGATCGCGGTGGACGCGTTGAACGGGATGCCCGGTGTGCTGTCCGCGCGCTGGTCCGGGGGGCACGGTGATGATGCGGCCAATAACGCGCTGCTGCTCGCGCAACTCGGTGACGTACCGGACGAGCGGCGCGGTGCACAGTTCGTGTCCTCCTGCGCGCTGGTGGTGCCCGGCGGCACCGAGATCGTGGTGCGCGGTGAATGGCCCGGTGCGATCGGCCGGAAACCGGTAGGCGACGGCGGTTTCGGCTACGACCCGCTGTTCATACCGGCGGGCGGCGATATCACCGCTGCCCAGCTGACCCCCGCCGAGAAGGACGCCGTATCGCATCGCGGACGCGCGCTCACCCAACTTCTCCCTGCGCTCGCGGCCCTCACCGAGTCCTGAATCAGCCGCGCGCTCGGGGACCGCAACGGATGCGGACCTCGGCGACGGAGCTGGCCCACAGCGGGTGCGGATTCGGATGACGGGTGTGGGCCCAACTCCGGTCAGAGGTTGAAGTCTTGTTTGACCTTGTTCGCGTTGACGTGTTCGACGAAGAAGGACAGCAGCGGGATGGTGCCTGCGATCAGGGTGCCGACGGTGCGCGGGATCGGCCAGCGCACCTTGACCGCGAGGTCGGCGGTGACCAGCAGGTAGACGAAATAGACCCAGCCGTGCACGACCGCGATCCAGTTCGGGGTGTGCACGTCGAAGCCGTACTTGGCGATCATTTCGCCGGTGAGCAGCAGCAGCCACAGACCCGTCGTCCAGGCGAGCACGCGGTAGCGCAGCAGCGCGGGCTTGATCTTCGCAACGTTCGTGGCCGTCGGCTCGGGGGTGAGCGTCGCGGCGGATTCGGTCGAGTTCTCGCTGGTGGTCAACCGGCGCTCCTGTGTGTGTCGTGGGCCAGGCCCGCATCCCGGACGTGTTGGTCGATATCTCGCGCGTGCAGCTCGACCAGATACTTGTTGTATTCGGCGAGCACCGGATCATCGTCGCGGGCAGCCTTGGGCCGCTCGGGCAGCAGTCCGGCCGGAATCTCTCGCGGCGCATCGACTTTCGCGGGTCGGCGCGCCTTCGCGGGAGCCGGTTCGGCTTCCGGCTGCTTATCCGCTTCGGATTCCAGCCGCACGAACCGGAAGTACGCGAAGACCGCGAACCCGGCGAACAGCGGCCATTGCAATGCGTAGCCGAGATTCTGACCGGTGCCGCTCGCGGATTCGAACCGCTGCCACTGCCACCATCCCAATGCCAGGCAGGCGAGGGCGGCCACGATCACCAGCACGATGAGAGCCGGGCGATTGTGTGCCGAGCGGCGAGGTGGAGCGGACACGCATACCACGGTACCCGTCTACTACACGGTACGTAGGAGCAGGTGGGGCCTCAGAACTTGTAGGTGATCCCGGTCATGCGCTCGGATTCCTCCCACAGGCGGCGCAGCAGTTCCGGATTGTTCGACAGCTTGCTCGACGGCGAGGGCTCGACCGGGCCCTGGCTCTGGAACAACCGGTTCGGACCCCAGTAGGTGGTTGGGTCGGCATCGGGCATGGTGGCCGCGAACAGCGTGGAGTGGGCGGCCTTGGCCGGGGGATGGCCGATGATGCGGATGAAGGGTTTGCTGATCCGGTCCAGTGGGGTTTCGGTCCTGGCGAACAGATCGGTCGCCGAGACGCCCGGGTGCACCGCGTAGGAGCGCTTGTCGGAGCCCGCTTCGGTCAGCCGCCGCTGCAGTTCGCGGGCGAACATCAGGTTGGCCAGCTTGGACTGGGCGTAGGCGAGATTGCGCTGGTAGCGGCGGTTCTCGTAGTTGAGATCGTCGATCCACAGCTTCGGGGTCTGCTTGTGCGCGATGCTCGCCAGGCTCACCACCCGGTCCCGGAGGCGATCGAGCAGCAGTCCGGTCAGCGCGAAATGTCCGAGGTGGTTGACGCCGAACTGGGTCTCGAACCCGTCCTTGGTGCGGGAGAACGGAATGTTCATCAGACCGGCATTATTGATGAGCACATCGAATTCGCCGGTCTTGTCGGCGAATTCGCGCACCGATGCCAGATCCGCCAGATCCAATTGCTCGACCCGGACGTCGCCGTCGATCCGGTCGGCGATCGGCTGCGCTTTCGCGACATTGCGGCAGGCCATGATCACGGTGCCGCCCTTGCCTGCCAGCACTGTGGTGGTCTCGACGCCGAGGCCGCCGTTGGCTCCGGTGACGACAAAGGTGCGCCCAGTCTGGTCGGGCATATCTTTCGGGTTCCATGCCATGAGCCGACCTTACTTCGGAGTAAGTTACGGCGGAAGAGCGACACGCGATCTGGACCGACGGAGCGCGCGAAGCTCGTTCGCGCCTAGTGCTTGTGCCCGAATACTCGTAGACGTATATTCGTATGCGAGTAAGGAGGTGTCCATGGCCACGAAGCGCAAGGTGAACAATCTGCTGGCGCTGGCGGTGCTCGCGACCGTCATCGAACGGCCGATGCACCGCTACGAAATCGCCTCGCAGATGCGTGAGCGCGGCAAGGACCGCGATATGGACATCAAATGGGGCTCGCTCTATACCGTCGTGCAGAACATGGAGAAGGCGGGCTTTCTCGAGGTCGTCGGCAATGAGCGCGACGGTGCTCGGCCGGAACGCACGATCTATGCGATAACCGATGCCGGTCGCGCCGAAATGGCGGACTGGACAAGGGAATTGATTGCCGAGCCAGCACCGGAACATCACCGGTTCACGGCCGGACTCTCCGTCGTGGCGGCATTGCCGCCCGATGAAGTCGTCGAGTTGCTCGGCCGGCGCATCGACGCGCTGGGTCGCATCATCGAGGCTGCGCGCCGAGAACTCGATCAACTCGCGGCTGCCAATCTGCCCAGGCTGTTCGTCGTCGAAGCCGAATACGGTGTGGCGATGCTGGAGGCCGAGGTGGCGTGGGCCGCGTCGCTGCGTGACGAGATCGCCGCCGGCGCTTTCCCCGGCGTCGATCTGTGGCGGCATATGCATGCCGTCGGCATGACTCCCGCCGAGGTCACGGAGATGGTGGAAAGGGGGATGACGGAATAGAGACCGGGCCCGGCGGGGTGCGGCAACACCGCCGCCGAGCCCGATGTAACCGTCTCGAACCGCGTCCGCATGCGCGTACCCGGCTACAAGGCTGGCAACCACAGGATAACTGGGTGTGCGGTGGGCGGTCGGTTCGGGCTTTCGAAGAACCCGTATCGCACATAACTGGAGTACACCCATGTCCAAAACAGAAACGGCCATCGTTATCGGCGGTGGTATCGCCGGACCCGTCACGGCCACCGCATTGCACAAGGCGGGCATTGCCGCTCGCGTCTACGAGGCCTATCCGGGGCCTACCTACGGCATCGGCAGCGGGCTGGCATTGGCGCCGAACGGTGTTGCCGCCCTCGACATCGTCGGTGCCGGCGACCTCGTTCGTGAGATAGCCAGTCCGATATCGCATACGCAGCTGTCGGTCGGCGGCAAAGTGCTGCGGATGCCGGAAATGCCGGACGTTCCGTCGTTGAAGATGGTCGACCGCAATGAATTGCACCGGACGCTGCACGATCATGCGGTCGCCGCCGGCGTTCCTTTCGAGTACAACAGGCGACTCGTGCGCGTCGAGGAGGACGCCGACGGTGTCACCGCGTATTTCGCCGATGGCAGCCGCGCAACCGCCGATGTGCTGATCGGCGCGGACGGTATTCGATCCACGGTGCGCGGTCTCATCGACCCGGACAATCCGGGACCGGAGTACACCGGAATGATCGGATTCGGCGCGATGCTCGACGGTGATTTCGGAATTCCGCCGGAGACAATGGTTTTCGCATTCGGGAAGAAGGCGTACTACCTCTACGGAGCCGTCGACGGCAACAAGGTCATGTGGGGTGCGAATCTGCCGCACAAGGAGTATCTGTCGCTGACCGAGGCGCGCGCGATTCCGGCCGAGCACTGGTTGGCCATTCTTCGGGACACCTACGCCGAGGACACCCCGGGCGGCGAGTTCGCCCGCAGGACCACGGCGGAAAACCTGGAAACGACTGGGGCACTGCACATTATGCCGCCGGTGCCGACCTGGTCTCGGGGGCGCATGGTGCTGGTCGGGGATTCGGTGCATGCGCCGTCCAATAGCTCGGGTCAAGGGGCGTCGCTGGCCATCGAGAGTGCGGTGCAGTTGGCGCGCTGTCTGCGGGACCTGCCGGATCACACCTCGGCCTTCGCGGCCTATGAAGGGGTGCGGCGGCCTCGGGTGGAGGGTGTCGCGGCGCGGGCGCGCAAGATCAACCACAGCAAGACGCCTGGGCCGGTGGCGCGCCGGATGATGTCCATGCTGATGCCACTGCTGATCAAAGGGATGAACCCGGAGAAGACCATGGGGGTCGAGCAGCGGTATCGGATCGATTGGGATGCGCCGGTGCAGCAGGAGTTGGCGGCTGTGCGGGCGTAGGGCTGGTGCTGCCTGCCTCTTCGAGGGGCGGGCAGCATTATTTTCGAACCCGATGGCCGGTTCGTCCGTAACGTAGGAGATGGGAACCGAACACCAGGGGGATGGATGGTGCATACCGATCCTGCGCTGCAGCTGAGCGGGCTTTATAAGCGATTCGGCGGTCCGTGGGTGGTCGACGATGTCGGCCTGACGGTGCCACCGGGATCGTTCTTCGGACTGGTCGGCCCGAATGGGGCGGGCAAGACGACCACCCTGTCGATGGCCTGCGGACTGTTACGGCCGGACGCCGGACAGGCGCGGATCTTCGGCGTCGATGTATGGGCCGATCCGATCGCGGCGAAGACTTTGGCGGGCGTATTGCCGGATGGACTTGCGCTACCGGAGCGCCTGACGGGCCGAGAACTGTTGACCTACACCGGTTTACTGCGCGGTCTGCCCGCGAATACGGTGGCCGAACGTGCCGAGGAATTGCTCGGAGTCTTCGAATTGACCGGTGCCGAACGGACTCTCGTCGTCGACTACTCGGCGGGCATGCGCAAGAAGATCGGCTTGGCGACGGCGCTGCTGCACGCGCCGAAACTGCTGGTGCTCGACGAACCGTTCGAGGCCGTGGATCCGGTATCGGCGAGCACGATTCGCACCATTCTGCAGCGGTTCGTCGCGGCGGGCGGCGCGGTGGTGCTGTCGAGTCATGTGATGGCGCTGGTGGAGAATCTGTGCGATCGGGTCGCGGTGATCACCGCCGGGCGGGTGGTGGCCGCGGGCACGCTCGACGAGGTGCGCGGAGACAGCACCTTGGAGGCGGCATTCGTACATCTGGTCGGCGGCCGGGTCGGCGGGGAGGACGGGCTGTCGTGGTTGGCGTCCTGATTCGGATGCGGTTGTTGCTGACCAAGCGTGCGCTGGGCAATGGCTGGCAAGGTGTCACGTTCGTCAGCGGTGTGATCATCGGTCTCGTATTCGCGCTCGGCACAGCGGGTCTCGTCGGATTCGGGGTCCGGGACGGTGATGTGGCCGGCGGCATCACGGTGGCCGCCGCGTGGTTCGGGATATGGACGCTCGGCTGGCTGTGCGGTCCGGTAGTGATGGGCAGCAGCGATGAGACCGTGCAGCCCGAACATCTGCGACTTCTGCCGCTGAGTAATCGGCAGTTGGCCACCGGGCTATTGGCGGCGGCATTCGTCGGGCCCGCGCCGGTGATCAACCTGCTCGCCTTCTCGGGGCTGATTGTGCTTGCAGCGCAACTGAGTTGGGGTGCGGCCGCGGTGGCGCTGGTCGGTGTGGTTTTGCAGTTGATATTCGTGGTGCTGCTCTCGCGGGTGGTGCTGGCGTGGATCGGTGCCGCGATGCGTTCGCGGCGGGGGCGCGATCTCGGGGTGCTGCTCGCCGGTCTTGCCGGGCTGGCCTACTACCCGATGAGTTTCCTGCTGAATCATGTGAATTCGGTGCGGGGATCGGCACCGTGGTTGGCGAATGTGTTGCGCGCCTTGCCATCCGGGTGGGCACCTGGTGCGGTGGGGGCAGCTGCGCGCGGTGATTGGCTGGTCGCGCTCGGTGCGTTGGTCGGATTGCTTGCCTTGACGGCGGTGCTGTGGCAGGCATGGTCGGTGCTGTTGCGGCGGCGGCTGACCGCGCCGCTGGATTCGGTTTCCGGCACGGGCGGGCGTGGGATGCTGCTCGGCCGGGTGCGGACGTCCGGGCCGGTGGGTGCGGTGATGATCAAGGAGTTGCGGACGTGGTCTCGCGACAGCCGACGCCGGGCGGCGCTATTGCCCGTGCTGCTGGTGGGGGCGCTGCTGCCGGTCTTTCCGGCAATCCAGGGCAACGGCGCGGGCGGTGTGGTGTTCGCGGGTGTGAGTGCCGCGTGGTTCGCGGGCCTGGCCGCCAACAATCTCTACGGCTACGACGGAACCGCGCTGTGGCAGACATTGGTGACGCCCGGCGCGGCGCGCGCTGATGTGCGGGGGCGGCTGCTGGCCCTGCTACTGGTGATCGGTCTGCCGTCCGTGCTGCTGGCCGTGGTTCTGCCGGGTGCGCTCGGCCGCTGGTCGATGTACCCGTGGACGCTGTCGCTACTGTTCGCTGTGCTCGGCGTCGGCGCGGGTTCGGCCGTATTCCTGTCGGTAACCGCGCCCTACCCGCTGCCGCCGCGTACCGGAAACCCCTTCGCGTCCTCCGGAAATCCAGGCTGCGCGAAGGCTTTGGTGCAATTCGCCAGCAGCCTCGGCCAACTGATCGCGGTGATCCCGGTTCTGCTCGTGCTGATCATCGGCCTTGCCCTCGACCTGACCGTCGTGCTGTGGCTGGCCCTGCCGGTCGGGATCGCGATCGGGGTCATCGGAGCAGTGGTCGGTGCACGCCTCGCCGAAGAGCGGTTGTCCGCTCGTGGGCCGGAGGTTCTTGCGGCTGTGCAGCCGCGTTGATACCGGTCAGGAACGCGATCGGTATCGCGAGTGCGGTCGTTGGTGCAAGCGAGCAGCGGATCGTCTGGAGGCCGGAAGTTCGGGGACTGTGTACTGCCCAGAGGGCGTGGCGGGGATTCGGGCGACGGCCGGAGGGGCAGGGGATCGGTGATCCACTGGTCGAGTATCGGGAGAGAAATACACTTGTTGGGTGGGCGATAGGGATTCCGATGGCAGTCTCGATCTGAATCAGCTCAGGACGTTCCTGGCGGTGCATCGTGCCGGATCCATTACGGCGGGGGCGCGGTTGGTGGGGCTGTCGCAGCCGACGGTGACGACGCAGTTGCAGGCGCTGGAGAAGCGGCTGGGGTATCGGCTGTTCGAGCGCTTGGCGCGCGGGGTGGCCTCGACCACCGCTGCCGTGGAGTTGGCGGCGCGGGTCGCCGGGCCATTGGATGCGCTCGACGGGGTTACGGCGCGCGCCGCGCCGGCCGCACCGGTGCCGCAACCGCCGGTGCGCTTGGCCGGGCCCGCCGAATTGCTTGCGGTGCAGGCACTTCCGGCCCTCGCGCCGTTGATCGAGCGCGGTGTGCGACTGATCGTCACCGCGGGGCTTTCCGAGGAACTGCTGGCCGGACTCCGCGCCGGGCACTATGACCTCATCGTGTCGACGGTGCGCCCCCGCGGCCGCGCCTTGGTCGCCGAACCCCTCGCCGACGAGGAATTCGTCCTGGTCGCCGCCCCTCAACTGGCCACCCGCATCGATACCGCGCGGCTGCGCACCGACGGACCCGCCGCCCTCACCGGTCTACCCCTGGTCAGCTACTCGGCTGACCTGCCCATCCTCCGCCGCTACTGGCGACATGTTTTCGGCGTCCGCCTCGCCGCCGAAGCCGCAGTAGTCGTCGCCGACCTGCGCGCCATCACCGCAACCATCGCCGCAGGCGCGGGCATCAGCGTCCTCCCGCGCTACCTCTGCGCACACGAACTCGCCGCGGGCACCCTGGTCCCCTTACTCGAACCCGACGACCCGCCCATCAACACCGGCTTCCTGGTCCGTCGCCCCGGCACCACCTCCCGCCCCCACATAGACCTGGTCCACAACCACCTTCGTTCCGCCGCCCGAGCCTGGTGAACCCGCGCCGACGTGGAAGTCGGCACCCGTCGCCGCCAAAGACCCCGTGTGAGTCGGTCGCGGTCGATGCGGAGAGGCCGGGCGACCAGGGGATTTGCCGCTGAGGCGACTGACGCTGACGCCAGCAGTGGGCCGAGGTCTGCTGTCGGGCGTTGCCCCAGGTTGCAGAGCTGCGGGTGCCGGTGCCGACGGCTGTAGAGCCGAGGTCTGCTGCTGAGTCGTCGCCTCCGAGTTCACATCGCGTGACAAACGCTAGTTGGCATGTACTGGGCGCTGTTCGCAGCGGCGGCGGAGGAATTCGGCGGTTCGGTCGTCGGCGGGGAGGAAGGCTTCGAGGTGGAGTTCGGAGAGGGTTATGTCTACGGCGGTGGCGAAGCTGGTGATAGTGGTGATGAGGCGGAGTTCGCCGTCGGGGCTGGTCAGGCGTAGAGGGACGGCGAAGCCGAGATGGTCGGGGCCGGGTGTGGCGGCAGGGAGGTAGCTTTCGAGTTCGGCGATGAAGTCGTCGAGGTGAGGGTCGGGGCTGCGCAGGGCCTTGCCGCGCAGGCTTTCGGTGACGTGTCGGCCCCATTCGGGCAGATTCAGCACGCGTCGTGCCAGGCCGTCGGGGTGCAGGGCGAGGCGCAGGACATTGATCGGCGGGGTGATCAGTTCGGCCGCGGACCCCTCGGTGAGGATATCGAAGGCGGCATTGGCGGCGACCAGTTCGCCGTATGGGCGGGTGACGACCGCGGGATAGGGCATGTGCCCCTCGAGAATGCGTTCCAATGCGACCCGCACCGGGCCCAATTCCGGTGTGTCCAGGTCGGATTCGGGAAAGATCGGGGCATAACCAGCGGCGAGCAGCAGTGCATTGCGCTCGCGCAGCGACAACTCCAGCGATTCGGCCAGCCGCACCACCATGGTGCGTCCCGGACGTGAGCGGCCCTGCTCCAGGAAGCTCAGATAGCGCTGGCTGGTGTCCGCGCGAATGGCCAGATCGAGCTGGCTCACATGTCGCTGCGTGCGCCAGTGCCGCAACTGCTGAGCGAATGGATTCGGCTCCATCACTGTCGTCATGAATTCAGTGATATCCGACCCGCGGTATCCGCGCCATTCCCTGGCGGGAATCACCGAACCCGCATCGGCTTCATTCCCTGGAGGGAATCGCGCCGCGGCGCCGCGCTCGCAAAACTCGGTGCCATGAGCAACCGAGACGACAACAACCTGGCCCACTTCGCAGAGCGCTACATGGCCCAGTGGAACGAATCCGATCCGGCCATCCGCCGCAAGATGATCGAGGAGATCTGGGCGCCCACCGGTGCGCAGACCCTGGTCGACCCGCCGGTGGAGATCCGCGAGGCGGCGGCGAACCTGAATTTCGCGGTCCCCGCCCTGGAGGTGCGCGGCCACCACGCGATGCAAGCCCGGGTGTCCCGCGCTTACGAGATGTTCGTGGCATCCGGCGAGTACACCTTCGAGGTGGGCGTGGCCACTCGGCTGCCCGCCGGTCTGATCGGCCTGCCCTGGTCGATGATTTCGCGCGCCGACGGCTCCGTCGCGGGCGGCGGTTACGAGGTGATCGGTCTCGACTCCGACGGTCGTATCACCTTCGACCACCAATTCATCGAAGGCGTGCGGTGACCGACGGCGCGACGACAGCGAACCGCACCCCGCTCCGGCGCAGCAGTGGGTCGTGATGCTGCGCGGCGTGATCGAAGTGACGACGAGTGACGGCGCTCAGCGCAGATTCGGGCCCGGCGACCTGGTCCATGTCGAGGACACCGACGGCCACGGCCATATCACCACCGGTATCGGAGAAGCGCCCTTCGAGGCGCTGTTCGTGCCCACCACAGGAAGCAGATCATGAAAGCCATTGCCTACCACCTCGATCCACTACAGGGGCTCGCCGGTTTGACCGTCCGAGACCAGGAACTGCCGCAGCCGGGATCGAATCAGGTGGTTATCAGGGTGCGCGCGGCCTCGCTGAACCGGCGGGACCTCATGCTGATGGACGGCATCTACCCGCTGCCCGCCACCCCGGGCATCATCCCGCTGTCCGATGGCGTCGGTGAGGTCATCGCGGTGGGCGACAACGTGACTCGCGCCGCCCTCGGCGACCGCGTGACCGCGTCGTACTTCGTGCGCTTCATCAACGGCCCGCAGCGGCTGGCGCAGGTCGCCGAACAGTACGGCGCCAACTTCGACGGGATGCTCGCCACCTACGCGGTGATCGAAGAGGATTCCGTGGTGCATGTCCCCGACCATCTCACCGATGTCGAGGCGGCCACGCTGACCTGCGCGGGAGTCGTCGCCTGGGCCGCGCTGACCACACCGGTACCGGTGTCCGCGGACCAGACGGTACTGACTGTCGGCAGCGGTACCGTCGCGTTGTTCGCCGTGCAGCACGCGAAAATGCTCGGCGCACGGGTCATTTCGATCACCTCCGGCCCGGATAAGGCCGAGCGGCTGCACAAGCTCGGCGCGGACGAGACCATCGACCGCAACGCGACGCCCGACTGGGACGAGAAGGTGCTCGCACTCACCGACGGCCACGGCGTCGAACATGTGGTGGAGGCCGTCGG
The DNA here is from genome assembly GCF_050955745.1 of Nocardia sp. CA-120079. Classification (NCBI taxonomy): domain Bacteria; kingdom Bacillati; phylum Actinomycetota; class Actinomycetes; order Mycobacteriales; family Nocardiaceae; genus Nocardia; species Nocardia sp. CA-120079. The sequence goes on along the minus strand of NZ_CP192088.1, from coordinate 8,242,992 downwards.
ACTGCCCACCCTGTCCAAATCGGTGCGCTCCGCGGGCTACAACGCGATGATCACCATGATCGGCGCCACGCAGCTGGCGGAAGGCGAGGCATTCGAGAATCCGTTCGTCGGACCGTATCTGGCGATCCGCCGGATCGCGGTCGGCAGCCGGGACGATTTCGAGGCGATGAACCGCTCCATCACCGCACACCGCATGCGTCCGGTCATCGATCGAACATTTCCGCTCGACCAGGCGGTGCAGGCGTACCGCTACTTCCGTGCGGACAATCCGTTCGGCAAGGTCGTCATCACTATGCCGTAGCTCGGATCAGGCCTCGAAGGGCACGGTATTGCCTGCCGCATCGCGGGTTCCGGCGGTGGCTTCGATGGCGGCCGCCAGCTCGGCGACGGTGCTCCAGGTGCGCGGCGGCTCGGCCTCGAGATTGCCTATGGTGTACCAGGTCTCGGTCTTGCGATAGCGGACCAGACCTTTACCCGTCGCATCGACGGTCACATCGAGCTCGCCGGAGACCGTCCCTTCCTCTTCGGTCATGACGGCCGCCTTGGCGGAAATCTCGATGATGTCGCTTATTTGAATTCTCCTCGACTGACGCAGTCGGCGACTGCGTTGCGCAGTGCGGTGTGTTCGGCGGGATCAACGTTCAGCGCATATTTTACTTTGATCTTGACGTAGTGCTCGAGATAGCCACACCGGAATTTTCCCGGCGGCAGATAGTTCGCGGCGTCCTGATCACCCTTGGACCTGTTGGCCGAAGGATCGGAGGCGATCAGATTGACGGCGTCGTTGGCGATCCGGCGGCGGGTATCTTCATCGCGCTTATTCGCACCCGAACGCCAGGCCTCGGCCAGCGGCACGATGTGTTCGGCGTCGACGCCGGCCGGGTCGGTTATGAACTTGTACGGCTTGAGTTTTCCGGTCTTCGAATCCATGACGCCGTACTGGTCTTGCCAGCCGCCGCCTTTGCCCACCGTGAGCTCACAGGTCTTCGGATCGAGTTTGACCGAGCCCGTCGCGTCCCTGAGCATCATCACGTCACGGCTGGTGCATTTGCTGTACTGCGCGAAATCGGGGCCGAAGCCGTGCTCGGTCTTGTTGGTGTCCCAGTGCGGGAACTTCTCCCGGCTGTAGCCTTCCATCGACTCTTCGGGCGCATCGACGAGCTGGCCGAGCAGGTCGTTGATGTCCGTGCCGGATACCGTTGCGGCATTCGCCGGTCCGGAGCCCTTGCCGGTATTACCGGTCCGGTCGTCGATAGAGGAACAGCCGACGGTGACAACGGCGGCCAATACGATGGGTGCACAAACAGCGAGTACGCGACGCGCGGTGCGGGACAACCACTTCACAAAGATCGAACTTCCTAGCCTCGCACCGATGAATTTGTCGGGCGTCAAGCTACCTGCGGCCGCCCGTCCCGTATGTGATTGTCGCGTATGACGTTCGGCACAGCTAGTCGAGGAACGCGCGGTGTGGCAAGGGGACTCGACGGTACACGTGGAACCACCCCTGACTCGGCGTGCCGGCGCCGTTCCAGGGGTGGTCGTGTCACGAATGAGCTCGTGCGCGGCCGAATGAACGGGCCGGTTGTCCAGGCCGGGTGATCCGTTCTCGCGGCGCCACGAGGCTGATGAGGGAAGTCTCGTCGTGCCGTGTCGTACTGCGGATAACTCCTCGTGACGGTCTGTGTGAACTTCGTTGTTCTTACGTAGACAGACAGTAGATCAATTCAGATTCCTTTGCAATCGCTTTACTTAAGTCTGAGAATCTCCTGAATGGCGCATCGGCCGGTTGAAACATGTACGGCTCACATACGGAAGTTAGGTTTACCTGCGGTTGCGCTGAGATCGGCCGCGCGGATGCCTTCCTGGCTGGTGACGAGCGTCACATTCAGTGACGGTCACAGCGGGGCCGAAACGTGTGTCGAAACCGGGTGCAGGCATAAAAGCCGGATCCAGGAAGGACCCACATCATGGCCACCGTCAACGTACTCGACTCCTTCATCAACTACACCGACCTCGGTACCGGTTCGGTACCGGTGGTCTTCCTGCACGGCAACCCGACCTCATCGCACCTGTGGCGCAATGTGATCCCGCACGTCGCCGATCAAACCCGAGTGCTCGCACCGGATCTGATCGGAATGGGTGCGTCCGGGAAGCCGGAGAGTGCCTACCGCCTCGCCGATCACGCCCGCTATCTGGATGCCTGGTTCGATGCGCTGGGCTTGGATCAGGTCGTCATCGTCGGCCACGACTGGGGTGGCGCGCTCGGTATGCACTGGGCGGCACGGCATCCCGACCGCATCCGCGGCATCGCACTGATCGAGACGTTCCTGCGGCCGATGCGCTGGGAGGAGCTCCCGCCGCTCGGCGCCGAACTGTTCCGGAAGTTCCGGACGGCCGAAGGGGAGCGAATGGTGCTGGTGGAGAATACGTTCATCGAGTTCAACCTGCCGAAGGGCGTTGTCGATCTGAAGCAGGAAGATCACGATGTGTACCGCGCACCCTTCCCGACGCCGGAATCGCGCAAGCCGATGCTGGCCTGGACGCGGGAGTTTCCGCTGGAGGGCGAACCCGCCGATGTGGTCGCGCTGGTGCAGAACTACGACCGGTGGGCGGCGGACTCGCCGGAGGTGCCGAAGCTCATCATGGCGCTCGACAATGGCGTCGGACTCGGTTCGCCGGAGGTGATCGGCTGGGCTGCCGAGACGTTCGCCAGTGCCGAGGTCGTATCGGTCGGGGAAGCGGGACATCACGCTCCGGAGGATCAGCCCGATGCCATCGGGACCGCCGTCGCGACGTGGTTGCGCGCCCACTCGTTGACGGCGGCGACCGCGAGTGCATGAGCCGGGTGCGCCGCGCGGGTTCGAGTCACCCGCGCGGCGCATATAGGACTTGCGTAACGGCGGATACCGCCGAAGGATTGTGCGGTGGAACCCGAGCTATCGCACCCCGACCCGACCACGGCAGAAAACGCCGAGGACATCGCTCGGGAGCGAGAACTGGTCGATCGCGCGATTGCCGGTGACGCAGCCGCCATCTCGGATGTGGTGCGGCGGCTACAGGATCCGCTGTACCGGCTGGCGCTGCGCATGGTGTGGCGGCCCGCCGAGGCCGAGGACGCGACGCAGGAAATCCTGCTGCGCGTGGTCGGCAATCTCGCGACCTGGCGGGCTGAGGCCAAGCTGCTCACCTGGGCGTATCGGATCGGCGTCAATTATCTGCTGAACCTCGCGCGCCAGACGCCCCAAGAGGCGACGCAGCTCAGCCTCGATGCCTACCGCGACGGTTTGGCGGACGGGCTCGCCACCGACGACTATCGCGGCCCCGAGGCCGAGCTGCTCTCCCATGAGGTGCGGTTGAACTGCAGTCAGGCCATGCTGCAGTGTCTGGCCCGCGACGAGCGGGTCGCCTTCGTACTCGGTGACGTTTTCGAACTCGGTTCCGCCGATGCGGCTTGGATTCTGGGTATCACCGCGCCCGCCTTCCGAAAGCGGTTGGAACGAGCCAAGAAACGCATCGGCACATTCTTGAATGCGACCTGCGGGGTGGCAAATCCCGAGGCCTTCTGTCGCTGCTCCCGTCGGGTGGACAAGGCATTGGCGCTGGGGCGCGTCGATCCGAAGCGGCCGGTATTCGCCCGACATGCCGTCCGTGCGGGCGGCCGTAGCGTCACCGAGGCCGAACAGCAGATGATCCGACTGCACGACGCCGCGGCGGTCATCCGGCTGCATCCGGATTACGCTGCGCCGCAGGCGAAAATGGACGCGATCGCGGGGCTACTGAATTCGGGCAGGTTCCCGATGCTCGACTGATTACGCGTTGGCTGGAAAGCGCACATCGGTCAGTTCTTCGGATTTTGTCCACAATGCGGTGGCGAGGTCGGCATTCGCGGCGGCTGTGCTGCGGCCGACGATCTTCGGGTGACCGCGGAATTCGAACCAGCTGTCCGGGCCGACGTAGCTTCCCGGCGGTAACTCCTGGCTGGTGGCGAACAGCGTGGGCAGCGCGCCGAAACTCGCATCCTGGCGAGCAGTCTATTGCCCATCTGCATGAGCTCGTGCAGGATCCGGTTGCCGGAGTGGCCCTGCAGATTCGTTGCGGCCCAACCGGGATGGGCGCTCAGCGCGAGCCGGGATCCGGATTCGGTGAAGCGCCGCTGTAGTTCGAGGGTGAACAGCAGGTTGGCGAGTTTGGATTGCCCGTAGGCAGAGGCGGAGTTGTGGAAGCGGCACTGACCGAGACGATTACCCAGCTGACCTACGGTCTGCGCCCCCGCGATTGACCCGTGCCTACCTCGCAATGTCCCAGGCCGGTCGGAGCAGCGGACCGGTGAGTACACCGCGAATGGTCTTGGTGGCGACGACCGCCCAGCCGCTGACCAGTCCGATATACAGCACGACCGCGGCGACGGCGAAGAGATCCGCCCCGGTGTGGCCGTAGAGCACGGTGCTGCCGGTAATGCAGGTGCCCAGCGGGAAGGTGAAGCCCCACCAGGTCAGGTTGAACCGCAATTCGCCTGCGCGAGTGGTCTTTACGGTGACGGCGGTGGCCAGCGCCAGCCACAGCATCGCGAATCCCCAGGTGACGACGCCGAAGATGACCGAGAAGACGGTCAGCCCCTTGGCATAGAGGTCGGGCAGGGCCGAGGGACCGGCATCGGCGAGCAGGCCCGCGGCGGTGACCGATTGGCCGAGCGGGCCGAGCACGAGCCAGAGGGTGGGCACCATGCCCGACTGCGGGACGCCGTGGTGCACCAGGCGCGACCAGATCATGGTGGTGGTGACCAGTGCGGCGATCAGGCTCAGGCCGAACATGGCCAGGCACAGCAGGATCATGGTGAGCCGCAACTGGCCTTCGGGCAGATAGGGGACCAGCAGTGCCCCCATTGCCGCTGACACCATCGGCGGCACCACGGGCATCAGCCAGCCACCGAAGGCGGCATCGGGCTCGATGTGGAAGTGGGTGAACATTCGGTAGGGAACGGCGACGGCGGTCAGCAGGCCCAGCGCGGTGCCGAGCGACCACAGCACCCAATCGACCGTGAGCGCGGCGTCGAGGCCGATCACCTCGCGGCCGAGCACCAGGGTGCCGCCGCCGACGGTCACCAGTGCCATGGGTGGTGCGCCGTAGAAATGTGCCATGACCGGGTGATCCTTGTGGCTGCCGGCCTGCCCCGGGTAGCGCACCCAGTGCACGACCCAGGCGGCGCTCAATACCACCAGCAGCAGTGCGGCCAGTGCCCATACGACAGTCGCCGCGCCGCGCAGTCCGGGGAACTGCAGCGGCAGCGCGGCGGCGGCATTGGCGACAATGCTGGTGCCCATGACGGCGGCGAACCAATTGGGTGCGAAATATCGCAGCGAGGGGGATTCGATGCGTTGGGTCGCGCTCTCGCCGAGCAGTTGCCGCGGGGGTGCGGGGCGCAAGGTCGCTATGGCGGTCATGAGTCCAGGTTCGTCGGCTACGGCGGTGTCGAGTAGTCACCGCATTCCTATGGATGCATAGACTCGTTCTATGCCCCTGTCGCCGCGTGTCCCCGACCTGGCCGCGCTCGACCTGCTGCTTTCGGTCATCGAACTGGGCAGTCTCGGACGCGCGGCACAGGCGCACGGCATCAGCCAGCCCTCGGCGTCCTCCCGCATCCGCTATCTGGAGAAGTTGGTCGGCGTGCCGGTGCTCGAGCGCACCACCCTCGGTTCCCGGCCCACGCCCGCCGGGGCATTGATCGCCGAATGGGCGCGCGGGGTCGTCGATGCGGCGGAGCAATTGGACGCGGGCATCGACAGCTTGCGCTCCGAGCGTGATTCGCACCTGCGGGTGGCGGCAAGTCAAACCATTGCCGAATACCTGTTCCCCGGCTGGCTCATGACCCTGCGCGCCACGGCACCCGATACCGCGATCGCGCTGCAGTCCGGCAATTCCGTCGAGGTCGCGCAGGCGGTGCTCGACGGCAAGGACGCGATCGGCTTCATCGAGAGCCCGCGGAATTTCCGTGGGCTGGAGAGTCATATCGTCGCTCGCGATCAGCTGGTCGTCGTGGTTGCCCCACAGCACCGCTGGGCCGGGCAGGGCGCGGTCGACCTGGCCGAACTCGCTCGAACCGCGCTGATCCAACGCGAACCCGGATCGGGGACCAGGACCTGGTTCGAAAATGCTGTCGCGCGGGCCATTCCGGGCTGGGAACCCACGGTCGCGCTGGAATTGTCCTCCACCACCGCGATCAAAACCGCGGTCGCCTCCGGCGGCGGTCCCGCCGTCCTCAGCTCGCTGGCCGTGGCCGCCGAAATCGCCGCGGGCACTCTTGTTTCCCCGACCGTCACCGGCCTGGATCTGACCCGAACCCTGCGTGCGGTCTGGCCCGCGGGACACCGCCTCACCGGCCCCGCCCGCGAGCTCTACACCATCGCCCGCCGCAACTCCTAACCTGCTTCGGAAGTTTGGGCCGTCGGCGGAATTCCGGTGTCCAGGAAGCGGATCAGGCGATCGATGCGGATGGTGTGGTCGATACAGCGTTCGAGGTTATTGCCTACCAGGGCGATATCGATGGCGGCTTCGGTGGCGGTTCGTTCGGTAAGGGCCGAGTGGAGTTGTCGTTGGAGTTGATCCATCGCGGGGGTCCCGGATTCGGGAGTAACGGGTTGGCGGCCGGTGGCGACCGATTCGCCCGCGAGGGCGGTGTGGTGTGCGGCCAGCCGACCCATGGCGGTGAGGATATCCATCAGGGGTTGGGGCGCAACGGGTTCCGGATGGTACTTGTAGACCTGATCGGCGACGCGGTTGATCAGCGAGCCGATCCGGGACAGTTCACCGGCGATCTGGATGGCGGTGACCACATGCCGCAGGTCGCGTGCGACCGGCGCCTGCAGTGCGAGCAGCACCACGGTTCTGGCCTCGCAGGCGGAGTGCATCTTCTGTAGCTGCTCGTCGATCGCGAAGGCCTCATAGGTGGCGGCGAGATCGGCATCGCCGAGCGCGGCCGTGGCACGCTCGGCGGCATCGTGGGCGAGCCGACACATGAGCGTCAAATCATTGGTCAACGCGATGAGCTCGCGAGTGAACTGGGTCCGCACTCCGCACATTGTCGCTTATCGCCGCGCTATGCAGTACACAAATCTGGCGTCGATCGTCGCATGGGGCGGAATACGTGGTGGCACTGCTGACCCCACGCCATCGTGACCGGCACGGTGCCAGATGCGATCGGCCGGTGCTAGCGTCGGCGCATGGCGAACTTGCGTGATATTCAACACCGAGTCGTGACAACATTTCAGCGGCGGTTGGGGAATCCGATTCTGCGTCGATTGCCGACGCAGCAGTTGCTGGAGACCGTCGGGCGCAAGAGTGGGCAGCCGCGTATTACGCCGATCGGGGGGCGACGCGTCGGCAAGGAGTTCTGGCTCGTCTCCGAATTCGGTGACAAGTCGCAGTACATTCGAAATATCAAGGCCGACAACCGGGTTCGAGTGCGGGTGCACGGGCACTGGCACACCGGTGCCGCGCATCTGCTTCCCGATGATGATCCGCGCGCCCGGCTGCAATCGTTGCCCAAGGCCAATAGCGCCGCCGTTCGGTTGGTCGGCACGGACCTGCTGACCGTCCGGATCGATCTCGACGACTGACCCACCGCGTGCGCCCGATCACGCGCGATCGGGTGCGAATAATTTGCTGACACGATGGAAGTCATGCTCCGTGCGTCGACTTCCCGCTGGACCGTATTCATCCCGCTACTAGCCGCGATCACCCTGGCCGCCACCTGGGGGCGATCACTGCCCGGAATCGGCGTGGTCGTGGTGGTCGCCGCGCTGGCCGGTGCGGTGCTGGCGGCGGTGCAGCACGCCGAGGTCATCGCGCATCGGGTCGGTGAGCCGTTCGGGTCCCTTGTGCTCGCGGTTGCGGTGACGGTGATCGAGGTCGGGCTGATCGTCACCATGATGGTGAGCAGTGGGGAGAAGTCCGCGGCGCTGGCCCGCGACACCGTTTTCGCGGCGGTCATGATCACCTGCAACGGCATTTTCGGTCTGGGCTTGCTGGTCGGTGCGGTTCGCAGGCGGGTGGCGGTATTCAATGCCGAGGGCACCGGCGCGGCGCTCGGCACGGTTGCGACCGTGTCCACCCTCAGTCTGGTCCTGCCGACCTTCACCACCAGTAAGCCCGGGCCGGAATTCTCCCCACCGCAGTTGGCCTTCGCCGCGGCGGCCTCCCTACTGCTGTATGCCCTGTTCGTAATGGTGCAGACCGTCCGTCATCGTGATGACTTCCTGCCCGTCGAGGAATCCGAGGGCGCTGATGAGCGCGGCGACCGGCCAACGGTGCGCGCGACGCTGCTCAGCCTGGCCATGTTGACGGTTGCCTTGGTCGCGGTCGTCGGTCTGGCCAAGGTCGTGTCGCCGTCGATCGAATCGGCTGTTGCTTCGGCTGGTCTGCCGCAGTCCGCGGTCGGCGTGGTCATCGCACTGCTCGTGCTACTGCCGGAAACGCTCGCGGCCGTGCGTGCCGCTCGCCGCGATCAGGTGCAGATCAGCCTCAATCTCGCGCTCGGCTCCGCCATGGCGAGCATCGGCCTGACTATTCCGGCGATCGCCGTAGCAACTATCTGGCTAGACGGTCCGCTGGTCCTTGGGCTCGGTGCGACGCAGATGGTGCTGCTCGCTTTGACGGTCGTCGTCGGCGTGTTCACGGTGGTGCCAGGGCGCGCGACGTTGCTGCAGGGCGGTGTCCATGTGGCTCTGTTCTTGGCTTTTGTGTTCCTCGCCGCCAGTCCGTAGCCGGTATGACCGGATCCGTGAATAGCCGCGCTGAGCGGGGTGAACATCAATAGCTTTCAGCTGGCCGCGAGCGATATCGCATGGGCCGGACCGGCCACCTCGATCGGTGCGCCCGATCTGGTGCGGTTCGGTCAGTCGCTGAACGATCTCGTCGAGGCGGTCGGTCGGCTGGTCACGGCCGGGAACAGTCCGCAGATGTATCTGGAGGGCGACGGCCTGGTGCCGTTCCTGCAGCGGGTGACCGAATGGATGGACAAGGTCGGGCCGGAGCTGAAATCGCTCATTCCAGGGTTGCTGCCGCTGGCCGACGCGGTCACCGCGAGTGCGCCGCGTATCGATCTCAGCAGTCTGATCAGTCAGGCGCTGCACGAAACCGGCGATGACGCCGTCAAGGTGCGCGTCGGCATCAAATAAGGCACTACCTGCGCAAACACAGGTCGCAAAAGTTGATATTTCGCACTGCGATCTTCGGTAGCCTGCCAGCAGAGCTTTTCGTGAAGGTAGTCCCTACTCGGCACGAAGGCGGTGTGATGGTGGAACGCGGCGGCGGTACGACATCGGGAAACGATAGCGGGCGCGTCCTGACCATCGCGGCCGTCATCGCCGCCGCGCTCGCGCTGGTGGTCGCGATCGCGCTGCTGCGGTCGAATCAGGATTCGAACGACGACGCACCGACATCGGGCACGTCGAGCGCCAAAGCCAGCACCGCCCGTCCCGCGCCCCCGCTCGTGCCGCAGTCGAACCGCGCGACGACATCCGCGGGGCAACCGGCGCGCAAGCGTGGCGACGATTGCTCGCACGAGGGCGTCGTCGCGCAATGGGATCAGCGCAACGGCCTGTGGGTCTGCGCACCGCAGGAACAGGCGCGCGAGGCGCACCGGATCGGCGACGACTGCTCCCACGACGGGATCGTCGCGCAATGGGGACAGTCGCCGGATGGCCACTGGACCTGCATACCGCAAGGTCAGGGCGTCGCGGAACCGCCGCCGGTCCCGCAGAACCAGGTGCCGCAGAATCCGGTGCCGCAGAACCAGGTCCCGCAGAATCCGGTCCCGCAGAACCCGGTTCCCCAGAACCAGGTCCCGCAGAACCCGGTTCCCCAGAACCAGGTCCCGCAGAACCCGGTGCCGGAGAATCCGGTCCCGCAGAATCCGAATCCCAACCCGGTTCCCAACCCCATGCCTGAGAATCCGTTCCCATTCCTGCCGCCACTGCCCCCGCTGCCCGGATTCCCGTAGCCGAACGACGACGAAATTCGTTCGACACAGCTGAGATGCTCGATTGGTGATCGTTGTCCCCGAATTCTTCGCCGATCGTCTCGCCCGGATGGAGCCCGCGGCTCGGGCTTGGCTGGATGATCTGCCCGAACTCGCGGCTCGGTTCGCCGAGCGTTGGGAGCTTCGGTTCGAGGGCGCACCCATGTATGGCTACGGCGGCTTGGTGCTGCCCGCCGTGCGCGCGGATGACAGTCGGGTTGTGCTCAAACTCGGCCATCTCACTCCCGAGACTCGCGACGAACCGGTCGCACTGACCGCCTGGGCGGGCAATGGCGCGGTGCGGTTGCTCGACAGCGACGCCGAGCACGGCGCGCTCCTGCTGGAACGACTCGATCCCACCCGGTCATTGGACTTCGAGCCCATCGACGATGCGGTCCGGATCATCTCCGTCCTGCTGCGTCGGCTCGCCATCCCCGCTCCGCCGGGAATCTCTCGCGACCTGCGTACCGAGGCCGAGCGCCTGGTCGAGGAACTGCCGAAGAACTGGCAGCGCCTCGGCGGGCCCTGCCCGCGCAAGATGCTCGACGCGGCCATCGATGTCTGCGTTCAGCTCGGTCCGAGCGCGGACCGGCTGCTGGTCAATGAGGATCTGCACTACGAGAACGTCCTCGGCGGCACCCGCGAGCCATGGCTGGTCATCGATCCGCAGCCCTTGGCGGGCGATCTCGAATTCACCACGCTGTCGCTGCTGTGGAACCGGCGCAATGAATCCGCCCTCGACGATCGCTTTGCCGCCGTCGTCGATATCGCCGGACTCGATCCGGATCGCGCCCGCGCCTGGACGCTGGTCCGTGCGGTGCAGAACTGGCTGTGGTTCCTCGAAGACGAGGACACCGAAGATTTCGGCTGGCCCGCCGTCCAGGCCATCGCCCCGTGGGCCCTGCGCTGACGCTGCCGGCTATGCGAAAGAAACGACTCCACGCCACCCGCCCCGCAGACGCCCCTTGGCGAAACCGTCGGCGTGCCAGGCCGACCGAGACCAGGCCGCCGAACTTCACCGCTCGCCGCTCCGCGCGTCGTCGCTACCGGTGAATCGCGAAGGACTATCTTCGAATCTAGATGCAGCCCAATGGGTTCCGAGTATTTTCGTGCGCCGACACCGTCGTCTGGACCGCATCATCCACTGACAGGATTGTCTGCTCGATGCGGATGCTGTGCCGCGTAGGTCGCCCGCTCCAGCGCCCGCCGCCGCGCGCGCTCCGGATTCAGCAAATCCGCAGGCAGTCCGTGTTTCGCCAGGCGATGCGCCCGATTCATCGGCATGAAGGCCGTTGTGTAGAACAGCGCGAGCAGTAATGCCAACAACACCATCGACCCGCGCAACCACAATTCGCCTGGGAACAAAAGGAATACGGCGAACAGTGGTGTGAACGGCACCAGCCCGCGCACGATGTGACGTGGCGTCGCGTACTTGCCGGTGAGGTCGTTGCGCACCCACTCGCGCAACGAATCCGGCAGGCGCCGCCCGAAGGCGTAGCCGATCCACTGGATGGGATTGGGTCGGGTCATGCGTGCACTCCTCGTGCGGTGGCAGGGTTACCCGCGCGACGCGCGGCCTCGTTGACCCGGGTCAGTACTTCGCGCAGTTCCTCCAGATCCGCCAATGTCACGCCGAGCCGCTCCACCACGGCGGGCGGGATCTGCTCGGCCTGCTTGCGCATCGCCCGCCCGGCCGGGGTCAGATCCACCACGAGGTTGCGCTCGTCACGACTATCGCGACCTCGCGTAATCAACCCGGCCGACTCCAGCCGCTTGAGCAGCGGCGACAGCGTCGGCGAATCCAACTGAATCGCCTCGGCGATTGCCTTCACCGACATCGGCGCCTCACCCCACAGCGCCAACATCACCAGATACTGCGGATGCGTGAGCCCGAGCGGTTCCAACAGCGGCCGGTACACGCCGAGTACCGACCGATTGGCCACGGCCAGCGCGAAACACACCTGCCGATCCAGCCGCAACGGATCATCGATCTCCATGGCACCTCCTAGGGTCGCCATCAAACTTAGCGCATGAATAGTTAATGCACTAAGTATTAGTGCTCGAGCTCACCGCATGGATGCGGCAGGCGAAGGATGCTTTCGCTGTGCGCGCTGGTCGACGCCAACCTGGGCTGAGCGGCGTTGTCTTCACCGGATCTGGAGCGAGCCCTCGATAGCGTGGATGCATGGATCCCACCGGTGCGCGCCCGCGCATCCACGAGCTCGACGCCGCGCGTGGTTTCGCGCTGTGCGGGATTCTGGTGGTGAATATCTGGCAGATCACCGATATGCGCGCGATGGTCGAGCCCGCAACTGTGGATCCGATACGGCACGTGCTGTCTGTGCTTTTCGAGGGAAGGTTCTTTCCGATCTTCTCGTTCCTGTTCGGGCTCAGCTTTTCGCTGTTCCTGGATCGCGCGGCCCAGTGCGGCGACCGACCGCGGCTGGTACTTGCGCGGCGGCTCGTCGTGCTCGGTGTGTTCGGTCTGATCCACCATGTGTTCCAGCCCGGTGAGGCATTACTGCCGTATGCGATCGTCGGGTTGGTGGTGCTGCTGCCCGCGGCCGGGCTGGGGCGCTGGGTGATATTGCTCGTCGGGCTGGTTGCCACTGTCGCGGTTCCGGTCACGATCGGCGGTGGGCTCGGCCTGGTGCCGGGTCTGTTCCTGCTGGGTCTGGCCGCCGACCGCTTCGGCCTCGCGGATGACCTGCGCGATCGCAGTTGGCGGATCGCCGTGGTCTGCGCGCTGGCAGTGCCTGCGGCGGCGGCCGCAGGGGTGTGGGAGTACCGCACGCCGTATAGCGCTCTGTGGACGGGCAGTGTGGCTCCGGTCGCCGGACTCCTCGGCGCGCTCGCCTATCTCACCGGATTCCTGCTATTCCTGCGCACCGAGACCGGTGAGGTTTTTGCGGAGATGCTCGAGCCGATGGGGCGGATGGCGCTGACCAATTATGTCTCGGCAACCGGACTTGTCCTGGCCGCTGATCCGTGGCTCGGCCTATCCGATTCCAATCGCTACGGCGCACTACTCGGCTCGGCCGCCGCGATCATCGCGGTGCAGGCGCTGTGGAGCTATTACTGGTTGCGCTGGTTCCGCTACGGCCCGCTGGAATGGGTGTGGCGGTGTGTGACCTGGTGGCAGCTGGTGCCCAACCGTCTGACGCGGCAGGAACGCCGGAAACTCACAGTGCCGTATGGGCGCGGTCGCTAGGGAAATCTCAGCAACTCACCGCAGACTGGGGCGTCATGGACCAGTTGGTGCTGATGTTCGTCTTGCTATTCGCCACGATCCTGGCCGAACCGCTCGCTCGGCGGCTCGGTGTCGCATCGGCGGTCCTGATGACGGTGTTCGGATGTGTGCTCGCGCTGATACCCGCGGTTCCTCGGGTCGATGTGCCGCCCGACCTGATCCTGCCGCTGGTGCTGCCGCCGCTGTTGTACGCGGCAGCACGGCGGACGTCATGGCGGCAGTTCGCGGAGAACTGGGGTCCGATCGCATTGCGCGCGGTCGGGTTGGTTTTCGCGACGGCCGCTGCGGTGACGGCGGTCTTCCACGCCTGGTATCCGGCGCTGCCATTGGCGGCTTGCCTGGCGCTCGGTGCTGTTGTGGCCCCGCCCGATCCGGTGGCCGCGACGGCCATGGCGGGCAGGCTGGGCCTGCCGCGCCGCCTGGTGGTGACGCTCGGCGGGGAGGGGCTGTTCAACGATGTGACCGCGATCGTCATCTACAGCGTCGCGGTGCAGGCCGTGCTCACGGGCAAGTTTTCGGCATGGCATGCGGTCGGTGAGTTCGTGATCTCGGCGGTGGTCGCGATCATTGTCGGGATGGCGCTCGGCTATGCGGGCAGCAAGTTGACCAGCAAGCTGGCGGAGGCGTCCTGGCAGGTGGCGCTGAGCCTGCTGCTGCCGTTCGCCGCTTACGGTGTGGCCGAGGCATTTTCGGGATCGGCCGTGCTGGCGGTACTGGTGTGCGCACTGTATCTGACCGATGCGGGCACCGATTTCGGCGATCGCGATTACCGCCTGGTCGGCGATGCCTTCTGGGAGATCACCGAAATGCTGATCAGCGGTTTCGCTTTCGGATTGATCGGGCTGGAACTCGGTGTCGTACTCGACGATACGGGCGATGGCTGGCCGCGACTGCTCGGCGTCGCCGGCGTCGTCGTCGCCGTGGTGGTCGGACTGCGGCTGGCGTGGCTGTTGACCACCCTATCCCTGCGCAGGTGGTGGTGGCGCGACGAGGACGCCGACGAGCCCTACACCTGGAAAGAGACGGTCGTCACCTGGTGGGCGGGCATGCGCGGCGTCGCGACCATCGCACTGGCACTGGCCATTCCGCTGCTCACCGATGCCCGCGAACCGTTTCCGGGCCGCACCCAGATCCTTTTCACGGCCTTCGCCGTCGTCCTGTTCACCCTGCTGCTACAGGGCCCGACACTGCCACTTGTCGTGCGGCTCACCGGCGTTCGGGCCGACTCCCAGAAGGAACGGCTGCTCGAACGGAGCCTTTGGGAACGTGTCGTCCGCGCGGAACTCGACTGCCTCAAGCAGATAGCCGAAACCGAAGGCCTCCCCGACGAGGTCTACGAACGCCTGCGCGACCAACTCCGCCAACGCCTGGCTCGCGCCGATCCGGAGGCCGCCGACGAGGACGCCAAGGCCAATGCGGCCCGAGATCTGAAGCTGATGATGGAGATTCGCGATATCCAGGGCGATGTCCTGGAAGCGGGCCGCCGCGAAGCTCTGGCCGCCCGCCGTGAACCCGGCATGCCCCCGGACCTGGTCGACCGGGTGACTCGACGCCTCGACCTCGGTCGGCGCTAGACCAGGTCCCGCCTACTTCGCGCCGACGCCCGCGGAGCGGATCGCGTCGAGCACTTCACCGTAGGAAAGGGTGGAGTTTACGGTGATGGTTTCCGAGGTGCGGTCGACGTCGACCGACTGCACGCCGCCGAGGTTGTAGAGCGCGCGTTCGGCGACTACGGCGCGTTCGTCGGAGTAATCGGTCATATCGAAGGTATAGGTCATCACGACCTCCTGGTAGGTGGCTGTCCTTCGGTTCGGCGGATAACCGAATCAGCAATTTCCAAACGCCGCGCCGGTACGGTGTTTGATTTCGAAATCACCGGGCATAGCCAGAAGGTAATATCAACCAGCGCAACGGGATTGTCATGATCATTATCATCGGGCTCGTCGTTCTCATCGGCGCGGTAATTATCGGCGTTGCCGGAGTGGCGGCCAATACGGGCGAAGTTCGTACGTCATCCAGCGATTTCGGGGTATTCGACTATCACTTCACCGCTTCCGCGGGGGAACTTTTCCTCTACGGGATCGCGATCGGAGCGATCGGGATGCTCGGCCTGAGCCTGCTGCTCGCGGGCGTCTGGCGTAGTTCCCGCCGCAACAGCGCCACCAGGCGCGATCTGCGCCAGTCGCGTCGGGAGTTGGCGGCCCAGGAGAAGGCCACGGCCGCCGAGCAGCGTCGAAGCACGCCACCGGCGGCGGCGCCACCGCCTGCCGCGACCAAACCCGCCGCGCCGGTCACCCCGTCGCAGGGCGGTAAGCCGGTGTGGAGCTGGAATCGGTTCATGCGCCAGCCCAGCGGGTCGGCACCGGTCGAAACATCCGGCCGGACAACGGTCAAGACGACCAAGTAAAGGAAAGAACAATGATCGTCCTCGGCTTGATACTCCTCATTGTCGGGTATCTACTCGGAATCGGTCTGCTCACCACGGCCGGAATCATATTGCTGATCATCGGTGCAGTACTGGCCCTCGTCGGGTCGGTGGGGCGGCACCCGGTCGGCGGTCGGCGGCACTACTACTGACGCCGACGCGTTGAACACAGGACGGGCCGAGGGGTTCCTTCGGCCCGTTCTCATATCCCGGCGACACCCGCCAATTGACCGATGCCATAGGTGACCGCCATCGCCAGCGCACCACCGACCACCACTCGTACCACCGCGCGCCCGCGGTTACTACCGCCGAGCCGCGCGCTGACCGACCCGGTGATCGCCAGCGCGATCAGCACGGCCGCGAATGTGACCGGAATGCGTGCGGTGGTCGGCGGCAGGATGATCGCCAACAGCGGCAGCAGCGCGCCCACGGTGAACGCGACCGCCGAGGAGACGGCCGCGGCCCACGGATTGGTCAACTCGTGCGGATCCAGGCCGAGTTCGGCCTCGGCGTGGGCCAGGAAGGCGTCGTGCGCGGTCAGCTCTTCGGCCACCTTGCGCGCCGTCTCCGGCGTCAGCCCCTTCGACTGATAGATATCGGCCAGTTCGGCCAGCTCGAAGTCCGGTTCTTCCTTGAGTTCCGTGCGTTCCTTGGCCAGTAGCGCCCGCTCGGAATCCCGCTGTGCGCTAACCGAAACGTATTCGCCGACGGCCATGGAGATCGCACCGGCGGTGAGTCCGGCAATACCCGCGGTGAAAATGGCCGAGGCGCTGGTCGTCGCCGCGGCGACACCGACAACCAGACCCGCGGTCGAAACAATGCCGTCATTCGCCCCGAGTACGCCCGCCCGCAACCAGTTCAGCCGCGAGGCCAGACCCTCACGATGTGGTTCATGTGGGTGCGGCGAACCGGGCGTCTTGTCCATAAGCCGCAGACTATGCGAAAGTCCGCAAAGTATCAGCTAGCCGAACCGCCAGCGCAACGATCGTCAGGGTCGGATTCGCATGGCCGGTGGTCGGGAAAACCGAACTGCCCGCGACGAATAGATTGGCCATTCCGTGCACCCGGCAGTCGGTGTCGACCACGCCGTCACGCGGATCCGTTGACATCCGGGTGGTCCCGGTCGGATGTGCCCAATCGGTGAGCATCAGCGGCAGTTCGCTATCCGCCCGCGCCCAGTCGTACAGCGTTGGGGCCGGGAATCCCAGTCGGGTGAACTCCTCGACCGCCACGGCTGCCGCCCGGCGCACAGTTGTGTCTTCCTGCGGATTCACCCGCCAATCGATCCGGGACAGCGGTACGCCGAGCCGATCGGTTCGGTCGGTCAGGGTGACGCGGCTGTCCGGGTTCGGCAGCTGTTCGACCATGCAGCGCAATTCGATTCGATCGAGTTTGTGCGGCAGTCCGGCGTGTTTGATGAGCCTGGCCCGCGCGCCCGCGAGCAGTAACCCCGCGTGGCTCACCGCGACTCGCGCGTCGTGCCGATCGCCGCGTCCGCGCAGCAATTGCTTCACCGACTCCCATGGATCGTCCTCGGCGGGCACCTCCTGCAGCCACAGTGCGCAATTGAGCAGGCCTTCGGCCGCCTGGATCTTCGGCGAGAGTGCGACGCCGTGCAGGAAGGTGTGCTTACCGTGCGGCGTCTTCACCACGTACTTGCCGAAGCGTTCCAGCGCGCTGTTCGCCACGGCCGGATCCAATGCGCCGACCGCACCGCAGCGGTGATCCATCAGATAGCGCCCGACCATGTCGTGCCGGTTGCCGATGCCACCGGGCACGCTTCGCCGAGATGCCAACAGCAGCCGCGGATTTCCGATACCGCCGGTGGCCAGGACGAAGATGGGTGCGCGCACCGACCGCGGCCGCGGATCCGCACCGGCGACCTGGACTGAAACCACCAGGGTGCCTTCGGGATCGGTGTCGATATGGGTGACCGTCGCATCGATGAGCACCCGGACATTCGGCGCGACAAGATCTTTCACGTGCGCACCGAAGCGCTTGCAGTCGAATGGATCCACCGGATCCCGGCTGATCTGCCAGAAGTACGGACGCAGGCGCGCCGGATGCAGGGCATCCGCGGGTTGGGGCCGACCGGCCAGCTGCCAGAACGCGTCATCGGTGAAGCCACTGCCGCAGCCGATGCCGATATGTTCGGCCGCGCGCGCCAGATACGGTTCGAGGTCGGCCGCGCCGATCGGCCATCCGGAACCGGAAACCCAAGGACGGCAACTGAAATCGAGATCGTCCAGCAGGCCGCAGCGGCCGCTCCAGGTATGGGATGCACCGCCCAGGATCCGGTCGCCCGCGACCCGATCCGACTGTGCCCGGTGCGCGCCCACATTCTCGATATCGGCCAATGCATCGACCTCTTCGGTCGCGGTCAGCCCGCCGCTTTCCAGTACCAGGACGCGTAGCGGGGTTCCGGCAAGTTCGGTCGCGATGGTCAGTCCGGCGGGCCCGGATCCGATAATGACGATATCGGCGCTCAGCTCGTCGTCACCGACCGTGCGCAGCTCATCGATTCGCAACGGCGGTCCTCTCCCAACAACCGTATCCAGCCTATGAGACCCGACATCGCTGCGTTCGCGGTTCAACAACCTCGGTTGAAGAATGCCCGCACATAGCCCGCGGACTGCCGGATGTACATCCAGGTCCAGAACTTCAGCCCACTGTCGCTTGGACTGGCCACCATGGTCAACTCGCCGTGGAAGCATTTGCCGACGATGTACCTGGCCCGCGACACATGTGGGGTATAGGTCACCACGATGATGTGCTGCCAGCCGTAAAGGCTTGCGCGCCGAGCGATTTCGCGCGCCTCACCGTCAGTGGTCCACGGATCGGGTACGAAACAGCTGACGGTGAACTCGAATCGGGGCGCGCAATACCGATCCATCACCGAATCGTTCTCGCCGGTCGATCGGGAAATCAGCAGTTGCGGTGCGTATCCGCGTTCGGCGAGATCGAGGCCGACATCGAAACGTTCATAGGCGGTGCCGCCCAACACCACGATCGCATCGGCACGGCGCAACTGATCGGTCTGCGGATGCACATACACCGGCAGACCCGCCACACCGAGGACTGCGACCAGGGCGAGCAGCGCACCGAAAAACAAACCAGCTCGTCGGGGCCCGGACACCGTTCCGACGATACCCGTGTCTGACATCGGCGCAGTTCACACCCGAATCCCGGTGTGGCACAGAATGTCCGGTGACGCTGCCCGAATCTGCTGCGCCCTAACGATAGTCGGGGTTCTCGAAATCGAATCGGCAGCCCGCATCCCATTCGGAGCGCTGATTTCCGTGGGCGGGGATGCCGCTGTTGTCCTTCAGCATCCGGGCCAGGTGCAGCAGGTTCCACGTCATGAAGGTCGTATTGCGGTTGGTGAAGTCGTTTTCCGGTCCGCCGGAGCCCGGATCCAGATACGACGGTCCGGGCCCGGCCTCGCCGATCCAACCGGCGTCGGCCTGCGGCGGAATCGTGTAGCCGAGGTGCTGGAGGCTGTAGAGGATATTCATGGCGCAGTGTTTGACGCCGTCCTCGTTACCGGTGATCAGACAGCCGCCGACCCGGCCGTAATAGGCGTACTGACCACGCTCGTTGAGGATCGACGAATTCCCGTACAGTCGTTCGATTACCCGTTTGGTGACCGAGCTGTTGTCGCCGAGCCAGATCGGCCCGGCCAGCACCAGGATGTCGGCGTCCATCACCTGCCGCTGTAGCGCAGGCCATTCGTCGGTGGCCCAGCCGTGCTCGGTCATATCCGGCCACACGCCGGTCGCGATGTCGTGATCGACGGCGCGGATATGCGAAACCTGGACGCCGTTCTTCGCCATGATGTGGGCGCTGACATCGATCAGACCCTGTGTATTGCTCGGCTCGGGGGAGCGCTTGAGCGTGCAGTTGATGAACAGCGCCCGGAGGTCGTCGAAGGTTGTCATCTGCGAAGTGTGTGCTGGTCCGGGGGGCGCGACAAGGAGTTCGCCCGGCATGTCACGGACTCGTCAGATTGCGACTCGAGGTTCTTTCAGAAAGGTGCCGGACCGGGCGCACCGGCAACCGGTACTGCCGGGGCGGCCACGGCGTGAGCGGACTGCGTGGACCGGACCCGGCGGGCCCGCAGCCGCTGTCGATGCGACGCCCGCGATCGAGTGAACCTATCGATCGGAAACCACGGGTGGACATGCCGATACGCCTTGCGTACCCCTCGCACACAAGTCGAACTAGCACGACGGCGATCGCATCGACCCAGAGAATTTCAGGCAACCATCAGCATCCGATAAATGTTGAATAAACGCCGCCTAATCCGCGACGTCAGCGGTCGGCGCGGCACTGAAGAGCCGGTCGATGGTGGGCGGTGCCAGCCCCGCGCGCCGGAAGATCTCGGTGGCCTCGCCGAACTCCGCCGCGGCCGGGCCGGTGCGTCCCTGTGCCGCCAACGCGCTCGCGTGCAGAGCCAGGGCACGCGCCCGATCGATCGGATCGGCGGCCTTGGTGAGCAGCCGAACCGCCTCTGCGGCTTGGCTTTCCGCATCCGCCACCTTGCCGGCGCGCAGTTGGATCTGCGCCAACCTGGTTCGCGCCCAACCCTCCCAGAGTCGAACACCATTGCGCTGCGCGATCCGCACGGCATCGAGGCCGAGTGCGAGGGCGCGCTCGTGCTCGTCGCGCATCGATAGGGTGGCGGCCAATTCGTGGGTGGCCCAACCGAGCGCGACCGGATTCGAGGACGCCCGCGCCAGCGCGATGGCCCGATCCGCGATATCGATCGCCTCGTCGTATCGCCCTGCCTCGCAATAGGTTCGAGTGACCAAGGCCAGACACCAGGCCTGCATCGACCGGTCACCGAGTTCACGGGCGAAACGCATCGCATTCTCGAAGTGTCGACGCGACGTTTCCACATCGCCGAGTCGCCGATCGGCAATGCCGAGCAGTACCTCCGAAAGCACCGCGATCCGGCGATCGGCGTCGTCGGTGGGTGGCCCGACCGCCGCGTCGAGATACTTCAGACTCGCCCCGACCTCGCCGAGCCCGACCTGCAACAGCGCGCCGAGCGCGACCCGGATGCGGCGTTCGCTCGCGTGCGACTCGCGAATTGCGGTGTCCAGCAAGGCCGTCAGTGCTTCGGACAGTTCCCTTGCGCGGGTGCCCGCGTCCATCAATTCGGCCATTACCCAGGCCAGATCCGCCGCCACCTGCAGTGCGCGCCCACCGATTCTGGCGGCCTGCCGGTGCAGCGCGATCACCACCGGTCGCTCGACGTCGTTCCAGACCTGTCCCTCGGCGCCGCCTGCGAACTGTCGCCCGGGCACCGTGGTCGGGATCAACAGGCGCGTGGTGTTGCTGTAGTCGATGGCGCTCAACAGGTTCTTCGCACCCGCGAGGTAGTAGTCCAGCAGCCGGACCAGCACCGCCGACTCGTCCTCGTCGGCGACGCTCTGGGCGAAAAGGCGCAGCAGATCGTGGAATCGGTAGCGGCCGGGCACCGTCGTCTCTAGCAGGCTCAGGTCGACCAGCGATTCGCATATTCGCTCGGCCTCGGACTCCGCGATGCCGAGCACCGCGGCCACGCCGTCGACCGGCAGATCCGGGAAGTCGACGAGCGCGAGTGTGCGAAAAGCCCTGGCCTGCTCCTCGTTCAGTTGCCCGTAGCCGAGCCGGAACGCGGCTTCGACGCCGAGTTCACCGGTCTCCAGCACCGCGAGCCGGCCCTTCTCGTCGGCCAGTCGCGCCGCGAACGATCCGATCGTCCATTGCGGCCGCACGGCCAGTCGCGCGCCGACAATGCGCACTGCCAGCGGCAGGCAGCCGCACAGCGCCACGACCTGGCGTGCCGCGCCTTCCTCGGCCGCAACGCGTTCCGGTCCGAGGATGCGGATCAGCAATGCCATGGCTTCGTCGCGCTCCAATACATCGAGGCGAGTCCGGCGCACGGCGGGCATCTCGGTGAGCGCCGAACGACTGGTGATCAGCACGGCGGTGCCGGGTGTTCCGGCGAGCAGCGGCGTCAATTGCGCACTGCCACGGGCATTGTCGAGGACGATCAGCATGCGCTTACCGGAGAGGCGGGTGCGCAGTTCGGCCGCGCGATCGTCGACGGCGCCCGGAATCTCGCCCTCCGCGATGCCGAGCGCACGCAGGAATCCGCCGAGTGCGTCACCGGGTGAGGTCGGCACCGGATCGACGCCGCGCAGGTTCACATACAGCTGTCCGTCCGGGAAGTGATCGCGCACGTGATGGGCCACATGCAGGGCCAATGTGGTCTTGCCGACGCCGCCCATACCACCGACCGCGGAAATGGCGACAGCGCTGCCGCCGCCGGTCAACTGCTCGGCAATGTGCTCGACCAATTGCTCGCGGCCGGTGAAATCGGCGATATCCGGCGGTAATTGCGCGGGCACGAGCGGCTCTGGACCGTAGCCGTTCGATCGCGGTGTCGGCATTTCGGCACGCAGGATGCGTTCGTGCATCGCGGTCAGTTCCGGACCTGGTTCGACGCCGATCGCGTCCACCAGATCGCGGCGCGCCCGTGCGAACACCTCGAGCGCCTCGGCTTGGCGGCCGCAGTGATACAGCGCGGCCATGAGCAGTGCGCGGAACCGTTCGCGCAACGGATGCTCATCGATCAGCGGACCCAATTCGGCGACCGCGTCGGCGGCGCGGCCGACCTCGATATCCAGGGCGAGCCGGTCTTCGAGAATCGTCAAGTGCCACTGCTCGAGCCGGGTGCGGTGGCGTTCGGCGAAAGGTCCGGCCAGTCCGCTCAGCGCGGGACCACGCCAGCGGTCGAGTGCGGCGATCAATGCTTCGCGTGCCGCGTCCGGCATTTCGCCGCGCACCCGTCCGGCCGTGGCCACCAGGGCCTCGACCTCTTCGATATCGGTCGAGCCCGGCGGGATCCGCAATGCGTAACCGTCACCGACCGAGACCAGCACGGTCGAGGGTGCGCGCGAAACCCGCTCCGGTTCCAGCACCCGACGCAATTGCGCGACATGGGTGCGCAGCGCGGCAATGGCGCGCGGCACCGGATCCTCGCCCCAGATGCCCTCCACCAACTCCGCTGCGGTGACCGACTTTCCGGCACGCAGCAATAGCGCGGCCAGTACCGCGCGACGTTGCGGAGGGCCCAATTCGAGCGGCGTCTCCCCACGCCACCCGCAGACCTCACTCAATAGCGAAAACTTCACTGACCCGACCTCCCGGACCGGGGAGCTTACGCGCGCATCCGTCGAACGGCTCGTTCATTCCTTGACTATCCGATGTTCATCGATCCTTGCTACCGCGGTTGCACCTCGACCGCCGGTCGATAGGTGGCCGAAAATGCGAGGTTTCATCACAGATCCGGTGGCATGTGGCGGATTGCGGTTGACCGGCGATCTGCCGGAGCCGGATCCGGCGGCCGATGAAGTCGTCGTTGCAGTGCGCGCCTATGCCGTCAATCACGATGAGGCCAATCTGATCGCCCGCCGCTGGCGATGGTTGGCGACCTGGTCAGGACGTCGCTGGTGTGGTGGTGCGGGCGGCTGCGAATGGCAAAGGTCCGGGCCCACCGGTGACCGGTTCCTGATTTCCGGTACCTCCGAGACCCCCTGCCGGGCCGCTGATCTGCGGCGATATCGATTCCGATATCGGCTTTCGGCCACGTCGGTCTTGGACAGGTGGATCGGCGCTGTGCTGTCGTGTCGCCATGACAAAGATCGGTAGACGTCGGGCTCGAATGGGGCTCGTCCTGGTGACGACGGTCCTGCTCGGTGCGTGTGGGAACGAGTCGAAAGATCCGGACCCAGCGCCGACTCCGGTGGGCCAGTTGGCCGGTATCGAACTGCAGCATCAGGCCAGGCTCGGGATCTTCGCCGTCGATACCGGGTCGGGGCGGACCGCCGGCTTCCGTCAGGACGAGCGGTTCGCGATGATGTCGACATTCAAGACGCTCGCATGTGCCGCGCTCTTGCACGAACATCCGCTTGCCACAGGGTATTTCGATCAGATCATTCATTTCACCGAGGCCGATGCGGCGGCTGCGGGCGGTTCGGCGGTCACGGGCACCCGGATCGACAGCGGTATGTCGGTGTCGGAACTGTGCGATGCGGCGATTACCCGCAGCGATAATGCCGCGGCCAATGAGCTGCTGAAACTGCTCGGCGGCCCGCAGGCGCTGACGCAGTTCCTGCGGTCCATCGGCGACCAGGTCTCCCGACTGGACCGCACGGAGCCCACACTGAATACCGCCATCCCCGGCGACGAGCGCGACACCACCACGCCCGCGGCAATCGCGGCCGACTATCGCGCACTGACGGTCGGCGACGTACTCGCCGCACCCGAGCGCGAGCAGTTGACGTCCTGGCTGATCGCCACCACTACCGGCGGCACTCGCATTCGCGCCGGCCTGCCCAACGATTGGAAGACCGGCGACAAGACCGGCACCGGCGACTACGGCTCGGCCAATGATGTCGCCGTCACCTGGCCCGCCGGAAGCGCCGCACCGATCGTGATCGCGGTGCTGACCACCCATTCCAGCCCAGACGCCCAGGCGGACAATGCATTGGTCGCGGAGGCGACCAAAGAGGCGGTCGGTCTACTACGGTAGCCGGTGCTGCGCGCCCTCGCGTCGAACCGCGGTAGGCGTTGTGCCCCACCATCTTCGGCAGCATCTGGTGAAGGTGGCCTGTTCGGACAGTCCGATCAGCGAGGCCACCTGACTCATCGGCATAGCGGTGGTGCTCAGGTAGCGACGGGCTTCGTCGCGGCGGACCGTATCGAGGATAGTGGCGAAGGAGGTGTCCTCGGCGGTGAGGCGGCGTTGCAGTGTGCGCGGGTGGATCGTCAAAAGCCTTGCCACGGCGGTGATTTCCGGCGGGGCAGTACCCAGTAGTTGTTGTACTGCGGCGCGGACCTTCGGTGCGATGGCGGCGTCCGCGCCGCCGGACTGTCCGGCCAGGAAGGCCATGGCCAAGCGATGCAGATTCTCGTCGCCGCCGCTCAGCGGCCGGGTCGCCAGGCTGATCGGCACTCGCAAGGCCGCCGCGGGGCGCTCGACTCGCACGGGTGCGCCGAAGAACTCCTCATAGATATGGATCGGCGCGGCCGGCCGGTACGGCAGTTCGACCGAGCGCAGCCCGTAGCGCACGTCCACCAGTCGTTGAAATGTGCGGTGCACGAAGGCGAGTCCGAGATCGGTGCCTTGGACCGGTGTCGGCCCGCCGGGCTGGACGCCATAGCGCAAGGCGGTCACGCTGCGGTCGCCATAAGGGTCGGGTTCGATCGTCAGGCTGAGCGACCGCGCGTGCAGGAACAGGTAGCGCGAACAGCATTCGAGCGCATCGGCGAGCGTCGGCGAATTGCGGATGGCCAGGGCCAGCGGGCCGAGCATATCCAGATCCTGTCGATGCGAAATGCGCAGTCCGAGGTCGGGGCAGTCGAGCCGCTGCGCGGCCAGCTCCAGCGCCGCGGCGACCGCCTGATCCGGTACCAGCAGATCGTCGGCATCCAGAGCGGCGATCGGCAGCCCGACGGTGGTGGCGAACTCCTCGGCGTTCCCGCCCAGCTCGGCCACCGTCGCGCGAAATCCGCGCAACCCCGCGGACCGAATCACCGACATGTCGCTCAGAATCAAATACTTGTCGCGCAAAGTCAAGAAATCGGCTCGGTGGGCTCGCAGACTGGAACGATGATGTCAGCATCGCGCAGCGATTCGATGAGGAGCGGTGGTCGGGTGACGGGTGGGCCCGAGACCGCCGTAGTTCCGGACCACCTCGATGTCGTCATCGTCGGCGCCGGGTTGTCCGGCATCGGCGCAGCGTATCGGCTGCAGACCGAATGCCCGGGCAAAACCTATGCCGTGCTGGAGGCGCGCGAATCGCTCGGTGGGACGTGGGATCTGTTCCGCTATCCCGGAATTCGCTCGGATTCGGATATGTTCACCCTCGGCTATCCGTTCAAGCCGTGGCGGGATGCGAAGTCGATCGCCGACGGTCCGTCCATTCTGCGCTACGTCGAGGACACGGCCGCGGAATTCGGCATCGACCGGCACATCCGCTACGGCACCAAGGTGGTCGGGGCCGACTGGTCCACCGCATCGGCGCGCTGGACGCTCACCCTCGAGCAGCGCGATGCTGCGGGCGGCACCACGCAGCGCACGCTGACCTGCAATTTCCTCTACGCCTGCGCCGGGTACTACAACTACGACCAGGGCCACTGCCCGGATTTCCCTGACATCGACTCCTTCGCCGGACAGGTCGTGCATCCACAGTTCTGGCCCGAGGATCTCGACTACGCGGGCAAGCGCGTGGTGGTCATCGGCAGTGGTGCGACGGCGGTCACGCTGGTGCCCGCGATGGCCGATCAGGCCGAATCGGTGACGATGCTGCAGCGCTCGCCGACCTGGATCAGCGCCGTTCCCGGCCGGGACAAGCAGGCCGACAAGATCCGCGAGCTGCTGCCGCCGCAGTTGGCGCACCGCGTGATCCGCACCAAGAAAATCCTGTTCAGCATCGGTTTCTATCAGTACTGCCGTCGCCGTCCGGCGGCCGCGCGCAAACTGCTCACCGGTCTGACGGCGCGAATCCTGAAGGATGAGAAGGCCGTTGCCGAACACTTCACGCCGAAGTACGACCCGTGGGATCAGCGGCTGTGTGCCGTACCCGACGCCGATTTCTTCAAGGCGATGAAGAAGGGGAAGGCGCAGGTCGTCACCGACCACATCGAATCGTTTGTGCCCGAGGGAATTCGGCTGAAGTCCGGTCGAATCCTGCGGGCGGACATCGTGGTCACCGCGACCGGGCTGCAATTGCTGGCCTTCGGCGGCATTGCGCCGCAGGTCGACGGAGAGCCGGTGAACCTGTCGGAACAGTTCGTCTGGCAGGGTGCGATGCTCACCGGTGTACCGAATTTCGCGGTCTGCATCGGGTACACGAATGCCTCATGGACGTTGCGCGCCGACCTGACCTCGCGGTTGGTCTGCAAGGTCATCAACCACCTGGACCGCAATGACTATGCGGCCGTGGTGCCGAAGCCGGAAGGCGAGCTCGACGAGCGCCCGCTGCTCGATCTGGCGTCGGGCTATATTCAGCGCTCGATCGGCGACTTTCCGCGTCAGGGTGATCGGCATCCGTGGAAGGTGCGGCAGAACTATCTGCTCGACTCGGCCACGACCATGCGCACCAGTTTGCACAAGACGCTGGCCGCGACCCCACGCTCGGCCGTTCGTCACGCCGACCTCTCAATTGCCCGCTGAGCCTGGGGCACCCGCTGGGGTGTCCAGTCGATCCGGTAGTCGAACATCCAGTTCAGCGCGGTGACACCGGCTTTGGCCGCCTTCTTCAGGAAGTAGGGCGTGAGCAGGCGGACCAGTAGGCGGGCGAGTCCGTTCGACGCCTTGTCGCCACTGGTCTCCGCGCCATAGGCGACCACCTTCTCGACCCGCTCGCGGCGACGGTCCTCGAAGGCGGCCAAGGCCGTTGCGGTATCCGGAATATCGCGCAGGCAGATCGCCAGTGTCAGGGCATCTTCCACCGCCATGGACACGCCCTGGCCGGAGGAGGATGCCACGGCGTGCGCGGCGTCGCCGAGGATGACCATATTGTCGTTGTGCCACTTGGTGACCGTCGGCATGTCGTACTGGTTGAAGGCGGGGACGAAGGTGTCATCCGTTGTGGCGGCGACGATCCGGGCGGCCGGGCCGCGATCCGCCGACAGCATTTCGATGAGTTGCGCTCGCCAGTCCACCGATTCGGCCGGTGCAAGTTCCTGTGTCCGGGGGATATTGGCGAACCACCAGATCTCGCCGTCCGGTGCGACGAAGTAGCCGAAGAACGCCTTCTTCCCGAAGATCATGCTGTAGACGCCCGGTCGCAGTCCGAGCTCGCTGTGCAGCGTCCGATCGGTGACGAATCCGCCGAGTCCGTAGATGCCGAGGAAGTGCGCCTTCGGCGCGGTCGGATCGATGATTTCTCTTGTGCGAGACCGGATTCCATCGGCACCGATCAGTACATCGGCGTTCATCGTGGTGCCGTCGGCGAAGGTCGCATGTACGCCGTTCTCGGTCGACGTCGCATCGATCAGCCGCTTGTTGTACTCGAACCGCACGCCGCGCCGCGCCGCTTCGGCATTCAGCGCTCGATACATATCGCGCCGCTTGATGCTGTGCGTGACGGTGCCGTCGGGCAGTGTGCCGCCGATCGGCATATCGGTGATGTGCTTGCCGCCGCTGGTCGCGAACGACAATGTGGCGGTCGGGTGCCCGATCTCGGTCACCACATGATGCGCGTCCAACAGCGCCAGCGCCGACAGCCCGTTCACCGCCACCGTCAGATACGCGCCGATCTGCTCGGCCGCCGCCTCCGCGTATGCCTCGCACACAATCGGCTGCAGTCCGGCCCGCTGCAATGCCATCGCGGTGACCGGTCCGGCGATCCCGCCCCCGATGATCAGCGCCTTCTTCATGGTGTGCCTCCTGAAATCTCTCTCGGTTCTCCTGTATCTTGATTATCAAGACATTGGTAGTTTGACGATCAAGAGGCTTGAATGTCAAGAGAAAAATCGGAGCTGGCCGAACTGCGGGCCGAGCTCGGCCGCGAAGCGCAGGCGCTGCAGGCCGCGGTCGACGCCGTCGATCAAGCTGCCGCAACCAATCTCGGCGTCAACCGCACCGATCTGCGCTGTCTGGAAGTCCTGTGGCACGGCGAATCCACCCCGGGTGCGCTCGCCGCCGAACTCGGCCTGACCAGTGGCAGCGTGACCACCATGCTGGACCGTCTCGCCAAACTCGACTACGTCGTCCGCCATCCGGAACCGGGGGATCGCCGCAAGGTCGTCATCCGGATCACCGACGCCGCGATGGCCAAGGTCATGCGGATCTACGGGCCGATCGCCGAGGAGGGTGCGGGCGAGATCTCGCGCTACAGCGCAGCGGAACTGCGCCTCGTCCTCGATTATCTGCGTCGCTCGCGTGAGCTGCAGGAGCGCCACCGCACCCGGATCGCGGAGCTCTGAAATACCTTCCGCAAGTGGGTGCTCATGACGACAGCTGACATGATCACCCCATGATCGAATTGCGTAATGCGCGGTGGACAGTGGCAATGGCGGCGGTCGCGGTACTCGTCGCGGGCTGCAGCAGCAAGGACGACTCGGCGGATCACTCTTCGGCGCCGACCACGCCTCGCGAACAGTTGGTGCTGACCCCCGAGGAGTTCCCCGCGGGCACAAAGAAACTCGATCTGCCACCGGAGCAGCTGCAGTCGACGGTCGGCGATCTCACCGCAACACAGCAGAACGCCACCTTCACACCGGCAGAATGCGGTTCCACGCAGCAGGATCTCGGAGCAGCGACCAAGGAGTTGCTCGCGCAGTCGTCCATCTCCGCGGCGACCGGTAAGTCGGGCCAGATTTTTGTCGAATTCGTCTCCGGGCGGACCGGAGATCTGCAACGGATCGCGGACGGCAATAAGCGCTGCGGTTCGGTCGAGGTGGTCGCGACCTATGACGGCCACCAGGTCACCGCATCGGAGCGCGTCACGAGTCAGCCGGTACCCCAGGGACTGAATGGCGCGAACGCAATCGCCTACCACGCGACCAGCACCGCGACGACGGATGCCAGCGGTACTCCGCTGACGCAGAACGCGTACCTGGGCTACGCCGAGGTCCGGGGCATCACGGTCGCGGTTCGCCTTGCCGCGCTGGATGATTCGCTCGATCAAGCGGCCTTCGATCAGTTCTTCGTCGCAGCGGTGCAGAAGGTGGTGAAGGCGGCCTAGCCTACTTGCGGACGATCAGTTCCAACGCGATATTGTCCGGATCCCGGAATTCGAGGATATAGCTGAACCCGATGTCCTTGATGTCTTCGCGCGCGACCCCGCAGTCATCGAGATGCGCTGCGGCAGCCTCCAATTCGGCCAGTGAGTTCAGCGGGAACGCGAGATGATCGAGCCCGACCCGGTTCTCGTCGAAGCTGTCGGTGCCGACCGGCCGCAACCCGATCATCCCGTGCGCCATCCGATAGATCACCCCGCCGAACAGGAACCCGAGTTGCTCCCGTGTCGCCTCATCCGCATCGGCGGGCACCTCCAGCGCAACCGGCCATCCGAACACCTTCTCGTAGAACGCTCGCGACCGATCGATATCGCAAACGGTCAGTCGCACATGGGCAATGGCACTAGTGGTAATCGGCATACCCACATGCTCGCACCCACCGCCGATTACCCGCTGGTCAACCCCTCCCACCTGCCGTTTAGGTAAGCGCCGACCCATGCTGTAGCGTTGTCCCTACCGACGCGGGGTGGAGCAGCTCGGTAGCTCGCTGGGCTCATAACCCAGAGGTCGCAGGTTCAAATCCTGTCCCCGCTACAAGGGAATTGGCCCGGAACACATTGTTCCGGGCCATTTTTCCGTTCGTGCCCGGAGTGGGTTCGATTCGGCGTCGCGATGGATAGCCCACGCCGTTGACCGCTGTGTCCCTGGCAGCACATGTCGATGTGGCCGATGGCGTCCGCAAACCCTGGGCTTGTTCAACATTGGATTTGTTTTTCGACCAAGCGAATGGCGTGTTCGGTGGCGGTCCCGGTCGCAGCAAACAATCAGAACGCGGCCCGGTTCCGCCTTCCCATATTTGGAAAGGTCACGCGGACGAGGTCTGCTATTTCTGGTGTAGCGACGCCCTGAGGAGACCAATGCTTTACATCGCACAACCACACCGGAGCAGTCTGGTGATCACCACCTCGGGCCCGTTGCTCGTCCCTGGTCGTGGTAACTACTGGGAAGCTACTGGCTGGTTGACAAGGTCAAGATCGTCAAATTACTGTTCAGTACGATGAATCGCGTTCTACTGTTCGGAAATCTGAAGGATCATTGTGCTGATCCATATCGCTGTCGCACAGGTGCTATATATGCATCTCGCGACAGATGTTTCGGGCACCATCCCCTCTTGTGTGCGCCTGGACATGCTGGCGTGCCCACGTAGCGCCCCAGCCGCCAGCATTATTCGCTGATTATTTGCTCTGTTGAGGTCCGGCGGTACGCCACGTCCAGCCTGGGCCTAGCCTGCTCCATCTCCTCGGGGCCCCAGGTCGCTTGCGGAAGACGCTCCGCATCATTCAGGGCTCCTCGCTGAGCCTCGACCGCGTCGAAATCCGTTATGTCCGAAGCGGGAATCGACTGATTCCTTTGCCGCAGACGACAAACACACTCGTCAGAGGCTTTACGGCGGGTCCCAGCCTGCCTTGGGAAGGATGTTCAGAGGTGACCGGATCGGCGTTCGAGGTCGCTATCGTCGGCATGTCCTGCAGACTGCCGGGCGCGGCCGATCTCGACGGCTACTGGCAGCTGCTCAGCGAGGGGCGCGCCGCGATCGGCACCGCTCCTGCGGGGCGCGAGAGCATCACCGAGCGGGCCGGATTCGTCGACACCGTGGGTGAGTTCGACGCGGACTTCTTCGGGGTCTCGCCCAATGAGGCGCGTGCGATCGACCCGCAGCAGTTGCTGGCACTCGAATTGAGCTGGGAGGCGCTCGAGGACGCAGGCCTGGCCGCAACGGCGCGCGAGGCCCGGCGGTGCGGTGTGTTCCTCGGCAGTACCGGAACCGATTTCGCGGAAGCGAACCGCATCTCGAACTTCTTCGGTTTCAGCGGCCCGAGCATCCTGGTCGACAGCACCCAGGGATCCTCGCTGGTCGCGGTTCATCTGGCATGTGAGAGCTTGCGCAGCGGTGAGAGCGACATGGCACTGGTCGGTGGACTGAACCTGATCCTGTCGCCGACGAGCGGAGAGCGCATCGAGCAGTTCGGCGCGCCGTCGGCGCCAGGCGCCGGCTACACCTTCGACGCGCGGGCCGACGGGTTCGTACGCGGCGAGGGCGGCGGCATCGTGGTGCTGAAACCCTTGGCGCAGGCGGTCGCCGACGGCGACCGGATTCATGCCGTGATCCGCGGCAGTGCGGTCGACACCGGCAACGAACGCCGAGAGCTGAGCGCCCTGAGTCGCGATGCGCAAGCCGCGGCGATCCGCTCCGCTCTGGCCGAGGCAGGTGTCGAGGCGCCGTCGGTGCAGTACGTCGAATTGCACGGCATCGGAACACTCGCCGGTGATCCGATGGAGGCCGCCGCGCTCGGCGAAACCTACAGTGTGCGCCGGGCGCAGGAAGCGCCGCTGGCCGTCGGATCGGTCAAGACGAACATCGGGCATCTGGAAGGTGCTTCCGGTATCGCGGGCCTCATCAAGACTGTGCTCTGTCTGCGCCGCCGAGAACTGGTGGCCGGCCTGGGCTTCGAGCCGCCGAATCCGCGAATTCTGCTCGCGGACTTAGGTTTACGGGCGGTTACGGGCACCGAGGACTGGCCCGTGGCCGATGTACGCAGGGCGGGTGTGTCGTCGTTCGGTATGGGGGGATCGAACGCCCACGTGATCGTGGAGGAGGCGCCCGCTGTCGGGTCCGCCGCGTCCACCGTGGACAGCGAGGCCGCTGCGGTGCCGTGGGTGGTGTCGGCGCGCAGCGAGGGCGGCGTGCGCGCACAGGCGGCCCGGCTGCGAGAGTGGCTATTGCGGCATCCGGGGCTGGATGTGGTCGATGTGGCGCATTCGCTGCTGGCCACGCGAGCCCAAATGGAGTGGCGCGGAAGCGTTGTCGGGCGGGATCGGGCGGAGTTGCTGGCCGGTTTGGCGGCCCTGGCCGACCCGACCGCGCCCGCTATGGCGATCGAGCCGACAACCGGGCGGGCCGAGCGGAGGCGGGTCGCATTCGTCTTCCCGGGGAATGGCAGCCAGTGGGAGGGTATGGCGCTCGGACTGCTGGATTCAGGTGGGGCATTCGCGGAGTCGATCGCGGAATGTGCAGCGGCGCTTGCGCCGTACGTGGACTGGTCGCTGACGGCGGTGCTGCGCGGCGAAGTCGATGCCCCCTCGCTGGATCGCGTGGATGTGGTGCAGCCGGTGCTGTTCGCGGTGATGGTGTCACTGGCTCGGATGTGGCGAGCGGCCGGTGTGGAGCCGGACGTGGTGATCGGCCATTCCCACGGTGAGGTTGCCGCCGCGCACGTTGCGGGTGGACTGTCGCTGTCCGATGCGGCGCGTGTGGTGGCTCTCCGGTCCCGGGCGCTCGCTGATGAGCTGGCCGGACAGGGCGGTATGGCCTCGATCGGACTCGACGCGGATGCGGTCCGGGAACGTCTTTCGGCGTATGG
The DNA here is from genome assembly GCF_050955745.1 of Nocardia sp. CA-120079. Taxonomy (NCBI): domain Bacteria; kingdom Bacillati; phylum Actinomycetota; class Actinomycetes; order Mycobacteriales; family Nocardiaceae; genus Nocardia; species Nocardia sp. CA-120079. The sequence continues at coordinate 8,210,137 of NZ_CP192088.1, read as the reverse complement.
AGATCGGCTGGCGTTGGGGGCAGTGAACGGACCGGCGCAAAGTGTGATTTCCGGTGACGTTTCGGCGGTGGAGGAATTCCTCGCCGACTGCGCCCGCGACGGTGTGTGGGCCCGCCGGGTTCCGATCGACTACGCGTCGCATTCAAAGGCGATCGAGCGGATCCGCGATCGGCTGCTCGCGGAACTGGCACCGATCCGCCCGCAATCCGGATCGGTGCCGTTCTTCTCCGCGGTATACGCAGACCGGTTGGATACGGCTGAACTGGACGCCGAATATTGGTATAGGTCGGAGCGGGAACCGATTCGATTCGCCGATGCCGTTACGGCGCTGATCGGGGACGGTATCACCGGATTCATCGAGGTCGGCCCGCATCCGGTGCTTACGATGGGTATCGCCCTGACCGCCGAGGCGGCAGGTGCGGCCGAGGGCGTATCCGTTGTCGGATCGTTGCGGCGCGGTGCCGGCGGTCCGGAACAGTTCATCGCGTCGCTGGCACAGGCCTACTGCGCCGGTGTGCCGGTGGATCCGCGCGCGCTGGTCTCCGGTGGGGCGCGGGTCGACCTGCCGCCATACGCGTTCCAGCGCCGTAACTTCTGGTCCGGTGCACTGGTCACTTCCGGTGGCGTCCCCGAAGTTTCCGAGGGCCGGATCTCCGAAGACAGGGAGCGGATCGATGCGTGGGGCGACGGCCCGCTGGCCCGCAAACTACTGGCCGCCCCCGAATATCACCGTGACACAGTAGTTCTCGATATCGTTCGTGAGCATGCCGCCGCCGTACTAGGCCACGATTCGGCCCGATCAATTGACCCCGACCTGCCGTTCACCGAGTTTGGCATTGATTCGGTCGGTGGGGTGCGGCTGCGGGACCGGCTGATCCGGGCCACCGGTGTGCCGCTGCCCGCGTCGCTCATCTTCGACCATCCGACCGCGAGTGCGGTCGCGACACTGTTGCGAGCCCGGGTCACCGGAAACGACCGGGGTAAGCATCGGGTATCGCGGCGCACGAGCACGGACGAACCGATCGCGATCGTCGGCATGGGCGCCCGATTCCCCGGTGGTGTGCGGTCCGCCGAGGACCTGTGGGACCTGATGACCGCGGGCCGGGACGTGATCGGCGAATTCCCCACCGACCGGGGTTGGGATCTGGATCGGCTGTTCGACCCGGACCCCGACAAACCGGGCACAGTCTACACCCGCCACGGTGGATTCCTCAGCAGCGCAGGCGATTTCGACCCCGGCTTCTTCGGTATCAGCCCACGCGAAGCGGTGGCGATGGATCCGCAGCAGCGGCTGCTGCTCGAGACATCGTGGGAAGCCCTGGAGGACGCGGGTATCGACCCGATGTCGTTGCGGGGCAGCGATACCGGTGTATTCGCCGGTGCCTGCTCATCGGGTTACTCGCGCCGGGTGACCGGCGACCTGGAGGGTTTCCGGCTGACCGGCACGTCGCACAGCGTCATCTCGGGCCGCGTCGCGTACGTGTTCGGCCTGGAGGGCCCGGCGGTGACGGTGGATACGGCGTGCTCGTCGTCGCTGGTGGCATTGCACCTGGCGTGCCAGGCGCTGCGCCAGGGCGACAGCTCGCTGGCTCTCGCCGGTGGCGTGACCGTCGCGGCCAGTCCGTATCTGTTCGTGGACTTCTCCCGCCAGCGCGGCCTGTCGCCGGATGGTCGCTGCAAGCCGTTCTCGGCTGCCGCCGACGGAGTGGCGTGGTCGGAGGGTTCGGGCGTCCTTGTGCTGGAGCGGCTTTCGGATGCGCAGCGGCTCGGACACAATATCCTGGCCGTTGTTCGCGGTAGCGCGGTGAACCAGGACGGCGCGAGCAACGGTCTGACCGCGCCGAACGGTCCGTCGCAGGAACGGTTGATCGCGCAGGCCCTCGCCAATGCGGGGATCTCGGCGGTCGATGTGGACGCCGTTGAGGCGCACGGGACCGGCACGACCCTGGGTGATCCGATCGAAGCACAGGCCTTGATCGCCGCCTACGGCCAAGATCGGGGCGATCGGGAACCGTTGCGAATCGGTTCCTTGAAATCGAATATCGGCCATACCGTGGCCGCCGCTGGTGTGGCCGGTGTGATCAAGATGGTGCAGGCCATGCGGCACGAGCGGTTGCCGCGGACGCTGCACGTCGAAACGCCGTCGCCGCAAGTGGATTGGGCCGCGGGCGCGGTGCGTCTGCTGACCGAAGCCGAACCGTGGATCGCCGGAGCTCGGACGCGCCGGGCGGGTGTGTCGTCGTTCGGGATCAGCGGCACCAACGCGCATGTGATCCTCGAAGAAGCGCCTGCGGCACCGGTAGCGGCCGCCGAGGAGGACACCGAAATCACCGTGGCGGTCACCCCGTTGCTGGTGTCGGGTAAGGGCGAGGCGGGTCTGCGTAACCAGGCCGCCCGGCTGCGGGCATGGTTGTCGGAGCGGTCGGAGATCGACATCGCGGATGCGGCCTATGCGCTGGCGACGTCGCGGGCGCAGCTGGATGCGCGCAGTGTGGTCTTCGGTCGCGATCGGGGCGAGTTGCTCGAGCGGTTGGCGGATCTCGCCGAATCGGGTACCGGTACCGGTGTGATCGGCGGCGTCGTCGGTTCGGGGCAGACGGCATTCCTGTTCACCGGTCAGGGTGCACAGCGGATCGGCATGGGTGCAGGGTTGTACGAGGCGTTCCCGGTATTCGCGGACGCGTTGGATTCGGTGTGCGCCCAGTTCGATCCGGTATTGGAGTGCTCGCTCAAAGCGGTCATGTTCACCGGCGTCACTGGTGGCGATACCGATGTCGCGGTGCTGGATCGGACGGAGTTCACCCAGCCCGCGCTGTTCGCCTTCGAGGTGGCGCTGTATCGCTTGCTGGAGTCGTTCGGCATCACCCCGAATGTGTTGATCGGCCATTCGATCGGAGAAGTCGCTGCCGCGTACCTCGCGGGCCTGTGGTCGCTCGAGGACGCGTGCCGGTTGGTGGCGGCGCGCGGACGTCTCATGGGCGGGTTGCCCGAGGGCGGAGCCATGCTGGCCATCGCGGCGTCCGAACCCGAAGTCAACGATGTTGTCGCCCGATACCCCGACCGAGTGTCGGTCGCCGCGGTGAACGCGCCGGCGGCTCTGGTGATCTCGGGTGATGAGGACGCGGTCGGCGAAATCGAGGCAGGATTCGTCGAGCGTGGCGTGAAGACGTCGCGGCTGCGGGTCAGCCATGCCTTCCACTCGCATCGGATGGAGCCGATGCTGGCCGAATTCGAGTCTGCGGTCAAGGATTTGACGTACAACCGGCTTCGCTTGCCGTTGGTTTCGAATGTGTCGGGTCGGCTTGCTGGTGACGAAGTGACCGAACCCGCCTACTGGGTTCGTCAGGTGCGGGCCGCGGTGCGATTCGCGCCGGGCATCGAGACGTTGATCGCCTCGGGTGTGCGTCGATTCCTGGAAGTGGGGCCCGACGCGGTGCTTGCGGCGATGACCCGGCAGACGCTTCCGGAGGACGCGGAGTCGACCTCGGTGGTGGCCGCGGCCGCGCGCCGGGATCACGATGAGCCCCAACAGTTCTCGACGATGCTGGCACACGCGCACACATCCGGGGTGCGGGTGGATTGGACGCCACTGCTGCGTCGCCGGACGAGACGACGAATTCCCCTGCCCACGTACGCTTTCCAACACCAGCGCTTCTGGTTGCCGCCGCGCCCCGAGGCCACCGGCGACGCCCTTGCCCACCCGTTGCTCACCGGTGTGGTGCCGGTAGCCGGTAAGGACGAGTTCGTTTTCACCGGCCGGTTTTCGCTGGCGACCCACCCGTGGGTCGCCGACCATATGACCTACGGCACTGTGGTGCTGCCGAGCGCGGCCCTCGTCGAGTTCCTGCTCGCCGCGGGCAGCCGCATAGATTGCGGCGTCGTCGAGGAGCTGACCCTGGAGGCTCCGATACCGCCGTCGGAAGATGACGAGGTCGAACTCCAGGTGTCGGTGCAGGAGCCGGACCAGGCCGGACGACGGCAGTTCAGCTTCTACTTCCGTCGAGGGGGCCGCCGAGCGGGCGAATGGGTGCGCAACGCCAGCGGTGTACTGGCCCCCTCGCGAGACGGCGATGACGCGCTGCTGGACCAGTTGCGGGACGAGTCGTGGCCGCCGATCGACGCCGAAACCCTCGACCCGGCATGGATTCCCGAGCGGATCGCCGCAGTATCCGGACTCGAATACGGCCCGGCGTTGCGCGGTGTCAGCTCCGCATGGCAGCGGGGTGAGACCGTCTTCTCCGAGGTCATCCTGGATACGGCGGCCGCGCCCGACCCGGAGCGATTCGATCTGCATCCGGCGTTGCTCGACCTGGTGATGCACGCCGGGCTGGCCGGGCTCCTCTGGCGCGATCAGGACGGCGATCCGGACATCGGCCGGTTGCTGTTCCGCTGGGGCGGAGCGCGACTGCACCAGCCGCCGGCCAAGACAACGACGCTGCGGGTCATCGCCACGGCGCGCGGCCCGGAGACGATTTCCATTGCGGCCATTGATGATTCGGGACGGCCCGTGGTTTCCGTCGACGCGGTCGTCATGCGGCCCTATGACGTGAACCAGATGCGCAGCACACTGGCCGGGGATGCCGCCGACCTCTACGAGGTCCAGTGGACGCCCGCCTCGACAGCGACACCGATTGTGTCCGCGGACCGGATGGCCGTACTCGGTTCCGAGCGGGTTGCTGGAATCGGCACCTGCTATCCGAGTCCCTCGGAACTCGCTGCGGTACAAGAGATTCCAGATGTCGCGATCTGGCATCCGGAGGACGGCGCCGCGACCGACGATCCGGCGGTCGTTTGCGGCCACCTGGAAATGGTGTTGGCGACAGTGCAGGCTTGGCTGGCCGAAGATCGTCTGGCCGACACCCGGCTGGTCGTGGTGACCGCGAACGGTGCCGCGCTGCCGGGCGAGGCACCGGATCTCGCCGCGGCAGCCGTCTGGGGCCTGATGCGCAGCGCCCAATCCGAATATCCGGGCCGGTTCATTCTCCTCGACTCCGACCCATCGGACGTTGCGTCCATGGATGACTCGACACTCGTCGGTGCGGTGCTCGCGGCGGGCGAGCCACAGGCGGCGGTGCGTGCCGGCGGACTGCTCGTGCCCAGACTGGTGCGAGCGCGAACGGAAGAGGCCCACCCGTCGCCCGACCATCACCCCTTATCGAGTCGCGACGCGGCGCTGCCGTTCGGCGCCGGCACCGTCCTGATCACCGGCGGCACCGGTGGTCTCGGCGCACTGCTGGCTCGACATCTGGTCACCGTGCACGGGGTCCGCCACCTGCTGCTGGTGTCCAGGCGTGGCGAAACAGCCCACGGCGCAAGAGAACTGGTGTCAGAGCTGTCGGAATCCGGCGTCGCTGTCGCAGTGGCGGCCTGCGATGTGGGTGATCGAGAAGCCCTCCGTTCCCTGCTCGATTCGATAGCGGCCGATCATCCGCTGACCGGCGTGGTCCATGCGGCCGGTGTCCTCGACGACGGCACCCTCGCGGGCCTGACCACCGCGCAACTGCGGCGTGTGTTCAGCTCGAAGGCCGCGGCCGCATGGCACCTGCACGAACTCACTCGCGACCGCGCCCTGTCGGCCTTCGTGCTGTTCTCGTCTATCGCGGCAACGATCGGATCGGCGGGACAGGGCAACTACGCCGCAGCCAACGCCTTCCTCGACGCGCTGGCGCACCGTCGCCGTGCCGCCGGGTTGCCCGCGACAGCACTGGGCTGGGGGCCCTGGAACTCCGTCGGCGGCATGACCGGTGGCTTGGACCGCAGCGCCGTTGCGCGCTGGGAAAGGCTCGGTCTCCACTCACTCGGAAACGACGAAGGTCTGCGCCTGTTCGATGCGGCCACCGGTCGCGCCGCAGCGCACTTGGCGGCGATTCGGTTCGACCCGGCCGAGCTGCGGCGCGAAGCGGGCAACGGTGCGGTGCCGACGGTGCTGCGCGGTTTCCTGCCCCGCACCACGGACCGGACCGCGGCAGCGTCGAGTTCACTGGCCACACGACTGAGCCGGGTACCGGAGGCCCAACGTGCCGAGGTGGTGCTCGACCTGGTCCGGGAGCACGCGGCGGCAGTGCTGGGGCACGGTTCCGCCGAAGACATCGGCCCCGGCGAGCGATTCGACGCACTGGGATTCGACTCGCTCGGCGGAGTCGAATTCCGCAACCGGCTGGCGAAGGCCGCCGGTGTCCAGCTGCCGTCCACCCTGGTCTTCGACCACCCCACCGCCGCGGCCGTCGCCGCCCTCTTGCACTCCACGATCGAGGGAACGGATTCCGGGTCCAGGACGGCACGGGTGTCACGCCGGGTACGCGTGGACGAACCCATCGCGATCGTGGGTATGGCCTGCCGGTTCCCCGGCGGCGTCGATTCGCCGGATGCACTGTGGGATCTGGTTGTTTCCGGCAGGGATGCGACGGGTGAGTTCCCGGCGGATCGTGGCTGGGATCTGGAGCGGCTGTTCGACCCGGATCCGGACAAGCCGGGGACGGTCTATGCCCGTCGCGGTGGATTCCTTTATGACGCAGGTGATTTCGATCCAGGCTTTTTCGGGATCGGCCCGCGCGAGGCGACGGCGATGGATCCGCAGCAGCGGTTGCTGCTGGAGGTGTCCTGGGAGGCGCTGGAGCACGCGGGGATCGACCCGACGTCGTTGCGCGGCAGCGATACCGGTGTCTACACGGGCGTGATGTACCAGGACTACGAGGCGGTAACGGGTAAGGCCGGGCCCGAGGTCGAGGGGTATGTCCTCACCGGCGGCCTGGGGAGTGTGGCTTCCGGACGGGTGGCCTATGCGCTGGGTCTGGAAGGACCGGCGATGACGGTGGATACCGCCTGCTCGTCGTCGCTGGTGGCGCTGCATCTGGCCGGTCAGGCGCTGCGCCAGGGGGAGTGTTCGCTGGCGTTGGTCGGTGGCGCGACGGTGATGGCGACACCGATGGTGTTCCAGGAGTTTTCGCGGCAGCGTGGTCTGGCTCGAGACGGCCGGTGCAAGTCGTTCTCGGCCGCGGCCGACGGTGTCGCCTGGTCCGAGGGCGCAGCGGTGCTGATCGTGGAGCGCCTGTCGGATGCGCGTCGGCTGGGCCACGACATATTGGCCGTAGTGCGTGGCAGTGCGATCAATCAGGACGGTGCGAGCAATGGTTTGACGGCGCCGAATGGCCCGTCGCAGCAGCGGGTGATCGCGGCGGCGCTGGCGAATGCCGGGTTGAATCCGCGGGACGTGGATGCGGTCGAGGCGCACGGGACGGGAACGGCGCTGGGCGACCCGATCGAAGCGCAGGCGCTGCTCGCCACCTACGGGCAGGACCGTGCAGGAGAACCGCTGCGTCTTGGTTCGCTCAAGTCGAATATCGGTCATGCGCAGGCGGCGGCCGGTGTCGGCGGTGTGATCAAGATGGTGCAGGCGTTGCGGCACCGAACTCTGCCGATGACACTGCATGCGGACGAGCCGAGCCCACACGTGGACTGGTCCGCGGGCGATGTCCAACTGCTGACCGAGGCGCAGGCGTGGCCGGTCGGCAACAGGGTGCGTCGGGCCGGGGTGTCGTCGTTCGGGATCAGTGGCACCAATGCCCACGTGATCATCGAAGAGGCACCGGCCCAGGCGGTTTCGGTACTCGAGCGTGGTGCGGCCGGGCCGGACATCGACGTGGCCGTGGTGCCGTTGATGGTGTCGGCCAAGTCAGAGGAGGGCTTGCGGGCGCAGGCGAAGCGGTTGCGGGCGTGGTTGGCCGATCGACCGGAGGCCGATATCTGGTCGGCGGCACGGTCATCGGCGGACTCGCGAGCATTGCTGGACCGCCGGGGCGTCGTCGTCGGACGTGATCGAGACGAGCTCCTGGCGGGTCTGGCCGATCTGGCCGCGGGTTCGCCGGGCACGATCGAGGGTACGGCGGGTTCGGGGAAGACCGCGTTCCTGTTCACGGGTCAGGGTACGCAGCGGGCGGGGATGGGCTCGGGGCTGTACGAGGCGTTTCCGGTGTTCGCGGCGGCGTTGGACGAGGTGTGCGCGGAGTTCGATCCGCTGTTGGGTCGGGCCCACCCGTCGCCCGACCGCCACCCGTCGAGGAGCTCCGCGCTGTCCTTGAAGGACCTGATGTTCGCCGACAGCGAGGGCGTGTTGGATCGGACCGAATTCACCCAACCGGCATTGTTCGCGTTCGAGGTGGCCTTGTTCCGGTTGATCGAATCATTCGGTGTCACACCGGATCTGCTGATCGGCCATTCGATCGGCGAGTTGACCGCGGCGTATGTGGCGGGGGTGTGGTCGCTCGGGGATGCGTGTGCGCTGGTCGTGGCGCGCGGCCGGTTGATGGGCGCTTTGCCGGAGGGCGGGGCAATGCTCGCGGTCGCGGTGCCGGAGGCCGAGGCGTCGGCGGTGCTCGCCGAGTACGGCGGACGGGTGTCGTTGGCTGCGGTGAACGGGCCGTCGTCGGTGGTGCTGTCCGGCGAAGCGTCCGCGATGGACGAGATCGGTGATCGGCTTGCCGGGGAGGCAGTGCAGACCTCCCGGCTACGGGTCAGTCACGCGTTCCACTCGGTATTGATGGAGCCGATGCTCGACGAGTTCCGCTCCGTCGCCGCAGGATTGACGTATCGGGAGCCATCGTTGCCGATCGTGTCGAACCTTTCGGCGGTCGTGGTCGCTGCCGAGCTGACCGATCCCGAGTACTGGGTCGAGCAGGTTCGGGGGTGCGTCCGGTTCGCGCCGGGGATCGACACCCTGGTCGAGGCAGGTGCGCGGCGGTTCGTGGAGATCGGACCGGATGCGGTGCTGTCCGCGATGACTCGGCAATGTCTGGTCGAGACTCCGGCCGTCGAGGCCAAGTCGACGGTCGTCGCGGCCGCCCGGCGCTCGATCGACGAGCCGACGCAGTTCGTGTCCGCGCTGGCACAGGCCGCCGTCGTCGGCGTAGGAGTGGACTGGGCGCCGCTGTATGCGGGCCGCTCCAAGCATCGGATGACGTTGCCTACCTATGCGTTCCAGCATCGACGCTACTGGGCGCGGCCGGTCGACGCGCCGGACCTGTGGCAGTCGGGCCTGGATGATGCGGGGCATCCGCTGTTGGGCGCGATGCTGCGGTTGCCGGACTCCCAGGATGTGGTGTTCACCGGGAGGCTGTCGCGAGCCGGTCATCCTTGGCTGGCCGATCATGCCGTCGCCGGGGTGGTGTTGCTGCCCGGCGCCGCCCTCGTGGAGCTGGCCCTGCACGTGGGAACAGTGGTGGACTGCCCGCGACTGGCGGAGCTGGTGATCGAGGCACCTCTCCCGATACCGGCAGTCGGGGCCGTCGACCTGCGGGTCGTAGCGGGCGGACCGGATGACACCGGCGCACGGACGCTGTCGATGTACTCGTCGTCGAACGGCGATGATTCGGACTCGCCCGACAACAATGCCGGACAATGGATTCGCCACGCGGTCGCGACGGTTGTCGCCGGGTCGGACACGCCCCCGCTCGACTCCGGTCTGGTGAGCTGGCCGCCCGCGGGGGCGACGGCGATAGCGATCGATCACGCCTACGCGGATCTGGCCGAGCGGGGCTATGAGTACGGACCGGCGTTCCGCGGACTGACCGCCCTGTGGGGGCGCGACGGTGAGGTGTTCGCTGAGGTCGTATTGCCGGAATCCGCACGATCGGACGGCTCCGTATTCGGTGTGCATCCGGCATTGTTGGATGCCGCGCTGCATGCGGTCCTACTCGGTGGGCTGGTTACCGACACCCGGGCCGGTGCGATCGCGGTCCCGTTCTCGTGGGAGAACATCGCCCTGTATGCGACCGGCGCGACCACGGTGCGGGTCCGTGCTGCGGCGACCGGCTCCGGGCCTGGTGGTGAGCGGATCACCGTAACCCTCGCCGACCCGGCGGGCATGGCTGTGGCCGACGTCAAGGCACTGACGCTGCGGACTTTATCCGCGGATGCGCTCGGCTCGGCGCACCGTCGCACCGACGGCGTCGGCTACGAGCTGAACTGGGTCGCGCTACCCGAGCCCGCGGGTGCGCTCACCGCGGCCGCCTGGAGTCCCGCCGATGACGGTGAAACCGTGACGATCGCGGGACGGGACGCGACCGTGTTGCGGCTCGACACTCGGCGATGGAATGAGCCGTCGCGCACCGACTCTTCGGCCGTCGACGGCAATCTGCCCGTGGCAGTACGGGATCTGGTCACCGACCTCGCGGCGCAGATGCAGCGGCTGCTGACACAGGACCGGCTCATCGTCGTGGTGACCCGGCAGGCGGTCGCGGTACATCCCCACGAGCCGGTGGACCTGTCCACGGCAGCCGTGTGGGGCCTGCTGCGTACCGCACAGAGTGAGAACCCGGACCGGATTCTCCTCGTCGATGTCGAAGACTGGCCGGACTATCGGCTCGCTGTGGTCCTGTCCTCGGCTACGGGCGACGAACCCCAGCTGGCCCTGCGGCACGGGAAGGCATACGTGCCGCGCCTGAACCGCGGTGATTCGAACGCTCTCGACGTCGCGTCGCGAAATGTCCCGGCATGGGCGCTGACTCTGCGCGACAAGGGCACGTTGACCGCGGACAACTTCACCTTGAGCGACCATCCAACCGCGTTGGAACCGCTTGCACCAGGACAGGTCCGGGTGAGTATGCGGTCGGTCGGCCTCAACTTCCGGGATGTGCTGATGGCGCTCGGCACCTACCCCGACAAGGCTGGTCGGCCCGGCGGCGAGGGAGCCGGTGTCGTCTTGGAGGTCGCACCGGATGTGACCGAATTCGCGCCTGGCGACCGGGTTTTCGGGTTGATCCCGGGTGTCGGATCGGTGGCGGTGGTCGATCGCCGACTTCTCGCGCCGATGCCACGTGGTTGGTCGTTCACCCAGGCCGCGGCGATTCCGATCGTCTACGCGACCGCCTACTACGGCCTTGTCGACCTGGCCGATGCGCGATCTGGCGAGACGCTGTTGCTGCATGCGGCGACCGGTGGCGTCGGCTTGGCGGCCGTGCAACTCGCGCGACACCTGGGCCTGCGCTTGTTGGTCACCGCCAGTGAGCCGAAGTGGAATGTGTTGCGCGATTCGGGGTTCGACGACGCTGAAATCGGCAACTCGCGCACGTTGGATTTCGAGCAGAAGTTCCTCGACGCCACCCACGGTCGCGGTGTGGACATCGTATTGGATTCGCTGGCAGGCGAATTCGTGGATGCGTCGTTGCGGCTGCTGCCGCGCGGTGGCCGGTTCGTCGAGATGGGCATGCTCGACCGGCGTGATCCGGTCGCGGTGGCCGCCGAGCATCCGGGGGTGGACTACCACAGCTTCATGCTGATGGAGGTGGGTCCCGATCGGCTGCACGAGATTCTGACTACGCTGGTCGAGCTTTTCGAGGCCGGGACTCTGGCGCCGTATCCGACCATCGCGTGGGATATGCGGCAGGCGCCGCAGGCCTACCGGGTCCTGAGCCAGGCCCGGCATATCGGGAAGAACGTGCTCACCGTGCCGGTGCCATTGCGGCCCGAGGGCACTGTTCTCATCACCGGCGGCACCGGAGGATTGGGCGCGGTGGCCGCCCGACACCTGATCACCGTCCATGGTGTGCGCAGGCTGGTGTTGGCGGGTAGGCGTGGTCCGCAAGCCTCCGGCGCGGCCGAACTCGCCGCCGAGCTGACCGCGCTCGGTGCGCATGTGGATGTGGTCGCGTGTGACGCGGCCGATCGAGCCGCACTGGACGCGGTGTTGGCGGCCATACCGTCGCAGCATCCGTTGACCGCTGTCGTGCATGCGGCGGGTGTGCTGGCCGACGGTCTGCTCGCCACCATGACGCCGGAGCAGATCGCGAAAGTGTTGCGGCCCAAGGTGAATGCGGCCTGGAATCTGCACGAGGCGACCAAGGACCTGGATCTGTCGGCGTTCGTGCTGTACTCCTCGATCGCAGGCGTGATCGGCAATCCGGGCCAGGCGAACTATGCGGCCGCCAATGTCTTCCTCGATGCGCTGGCGCAACACCGGCACGTGATCGGTCTGCCCGCGACGTCGGTGGTATGGGGGCCATGGGAGCAGAGCGGCGGTATGACCAGCACGCTCGGCGCGGCCGACCTAGCGCGTTTGCGGCGCGAAGGTCTCCTTCCGTTGGGCGACGAGGACGGCATGGAGCTGTTCGACGCCGCATGGGCGGGCGGCCGGTCGGCGTTCGTGGCGGTCCGGATCGACCGGGCCGCTCTCGGCGAAGCACATCGCGATGATGTGCGCGCGGTCATGCGTGGCTTGTCGCGGCCATCGCACCGCCGGGTGGTCGATACGGCGAGCGTGCCGTCGGCAGCATCGAATGGCTCCGCATCTTTGTCGACGCAACTGCTCGGCCGCTCGACCGCCGAACAGGAACGCGTCATCCTGGACGTCATCCGGGCCCAAGCCGCGGCTGTGCTGGGACACACCAGTGCGGACTCGACCCCGCCGGACAAGCCGTTCAGCGATATCGGATTCGACTCACTGGGCGTGATGGAATTCCGCAACCGGCTGAAATCGGCTGTCGGCGTGCAGTTGTCCGCGACCGCGATGTTCGACTATCCCACCCCCGAGTCGCTGGCCGATTACCTCCGGCAGGAGATCGTTCCGGTCGACGACCCCGCGGAACGTATTGCGGCCGAGCTCGAGTCGCTGGCGCGCAGTTGTGCCACGGCCGAGCTGTCAGCTGTGGACCGATCGGATATCGCGAGCAGGTTGACCGCACTGTTGCGTGAGCTCGAAGACAAGGACACCGGCGAATTCGACCTGGGCGGCGGCCCCGACAGTCTCGAATCCGCCGACGACCGCGAGCTATTCGAATTCATCGACCAAATCAGTTGAAGCAAGTTCCGCGATCACCTGAGCTGAGCAAACACGATCTGGAGTTCCACCGATGGCCGACAACGACGAGCTACGCCGGTATCTGAAGAAGACCGCGAAGGAGCTCTACGAGACCAAACAGCAACTGCGCGCGCTCACCGACCGGTCGCGGGAACCGATCGCGATCGTCGGTATGGCTTGCCGGTATCCCGGTGGCGTGCGTTCCGCCGAAGACCTTTGGCGCATGACGGCGGACGGTGTGGATGCCATCGGGGACTACCCGACAGATCGAGGGTGGGACCTGGAACGGCTGTTCAACCCGGATCCCGATGTGCCGAATGGCATTTACACCCGTGACGGTGGGTTCCTCGACGCCATAGGCGAGTTCGACGCGGCCTTCTTCGGGATCGGCCCGCGTGAGGCCGCGGCAATGGATCCGCAGCAGCGCCTGATGTTGGAGGCGTCCTGGGAAGCGTTGGAGGATGCGGGAATCGACCCGGTGTCGTTGCGCGGCGGTGATACCGGCGTATTCGCCGGAGTCATCCATCAGAACTACGGTCCCCGCATCGGCTCGCCGAATATCACCGCCGAGACCGAAGGCCATGCCTACCTGGGTGTTTCGAACGCTGTGCTGTCCGGTCGGATCGCGTACACGTTCGGCTTCAAAGGCCCGGCCATATCGGTCGATACCGCCTGCTCGTCGTCGCTGGTGGCGTTGCATCTGGCATGCCAAGCGCTGCGGCAGGGCGATACGTCGCTGGCGTTGGCGGGTGGGGTGACCGTCATGTCGGATCCGGCTTTGTTGATCGCGTTCGCGCGACAGCGTGCGTTGTCGCCCGATGCGCGTTGTAAGGCATTCGCGGCGGCTGCTGATGGAACAGGATTCTCCGAGGGGCTCGGAGTGCTCGTGCTGGAGCGTCTTTCGGACGCACAGCGGCTCGGTCACACCGTGCTGGCGGTGGTGCGTGGCAGCGCTGTCAATCAGGATGGTGCGAGCAACGGCTTGACCGCGCCGAACGGTCCGTCGCAGGAACGAGTGATCGCGGCCGCGTTGGCGAATTCCGGCCTGGCCCCGTCGGATATCGACGCGGTAGAGGCGCACGGCACCGGCACGATGCTCGGGGATCCGATCGAGGCGCGGGCACTGATCAGCGCGTATGGGACGCGACGCGAGAGCGCGCCGTTGCGTTTGGGGTCGTTGAAGTCGAATATCGGTCACACCTCGGCTGCGGCGGGGGTGGGCGGCGTGATCAAAATGGTTCAGGCTATGCGGCACGGCGTGCTGCCGAAGACGTTGCATGTGGATGCGCCTACCCCGCACGTGGATTGGTCCGCGGGCACGGTGCGGCTCCTGCGGGACAATGAGCCGTGGCCGGCAGGGGACCGGATCCGGCGCGCGGGGGTGTCGTCGTTCGGAGCCAGCGGCACCAACGCCCACCTCATCCTCGAGGAAGCATCCGCCCATCCGGTCGTGGTGGCGTCGGCGGACCGATCCGAGCCGGAACCGGTCACGAAACCCATTGTGGCCGACGTCGTTCCGCTGTTGATATCGGCCAAGTCCGACGAAGCCCTGCGTGCCCAGGCGGATCGACTGCGGCAGTGGTTGATCGACCATCCCGACATCGATGTGCGGGATATGGCGTACTCCCTGGCGGCCGCGCGGGCACAGTTGGACCGTCGGGGCGTCGTCGTCGGCCGGGATCGGGACGAACTGCTGGCGGGTCTGGCCGATCTGGCCGCGGGTTCGCACGGCACGATCGAAGGGAATGCCGGTTCCGATAGGACGGCATTCCTGTTCACGGGGCAGGGTGCGCAGCGGGTTGGCATGGGTGCGGGCCTGTATCAGGCGTTCCCCGTGTTCGCGGCCGCGCTGGACGAGGTCTGTGCGCAGTTCGATCCGCTGCTGGGTCGGTCGCTGAAAGAGCTGATGTTCGCTGACGCCGAGGGTGCGTTGGATCGGACGGAATTCACTCAGCCGGCGTTGTTCGCGTTCGAGGTGGCGTTGTTCCGGTTGGTCGAATCGTTCGGTGTCACACCGGATGTGCTGATCGGGCATTCGATCGGCGAGCTCGCGGCGGCGTATGCGGCGGGGGTGTGGTCGCTTTCGGATGCCTGCACGCTGGTGGCGGCCCGGGGCCGGTTGATGGGTGCTTTGCCGGTGGGCGGCGTGATGCTCGCGGTGGCGATCGGTGCAGGACGAGCTGTCGATATCGTCGCCGATTTCGCGGACCGTGTGTCGTTGGCTGCGGTGAACGGTCCGTCGTCGACGGTGTTGTCCGGGGACGTCGATGCCATCGGTGAGATCGAGCGGCTGCTGTCCGCCGAGGGGGTGAAGACGAATCGGTTGCGGGTCAGTCATGCGTTCCATTCGGCGCTGATGGAGCCGATGCTGGCCGAGTTCCGTTCTGTTGCTGAAGGATTGACGTATCGGGAGCCGTCGCTGTCGATCGTGTCGAATGTTTCTGCGGTCGTGGTTGCCGCGGAGTTGACCGATCCTGAGTACTGGGTCGGGCAGGTGCGGGGGTGTGTCCGGTTCGCGCCGGGGGTCGATGTTCTGGTCGAGGCGGGTGTGCGGCGGTTTGTGGAGATCGGACCGGATGCGGTGCTGGCGGCGATGACGCGTGGTTGTTTGGCCGAGCACCCGGAGGTCGAGTCGGTGTCGTCGGTGGCGGCGGCTTCCCGGCGGTCGGTCGATGAGGTGGAGCAGTTCGTTACCGCCCTGGCGCAGGTTCATGTCACGGGTGCGCGGGTGGACTGGCGTTCGTTGTACGCGGGGCGTGCGGCGCGTCGGATTCCGTTGCCCACCTATGCCTTCCAGCACCGCCGTTTCTGGTTGTCGGGCGCCGTCGAGGCATCGCCGTCGTCGACGGATCATCCGATCCTGACGGGTGTGCTCGGGGTGGCGGGTACCGACGAATGGTTGCTGACCGGCCGGTTCTCGTTGCGTACTCACCCGTGGGTCGCCGATCACATGACCTACGGCGTGGTGGTCGTGCCGAGCGCGACCTTCATCGAGTTCCTCCTCGTCGCGGGCCGTCGGATCGGTTGCGCGGTGGTGGAGGAACTCACCTTGCAGGCGCCGATTCTGCCGACCGCGGACGACGAGGTCGAGTTGCAGGTGCTGGTGCAGGCGGCGGACGAGTCCGGGCGGCGTCCGTTCGAGTTCTATTTCCGCAAGTCTTCCGATGCTGAATGGATCCACAACGCCACCGGTGTGCTCGGGGCGCAGTCGGATGGTGATTCGGCGTTGGTGTCGCGGCTGCGGGAGGAGCAATGGCCGCCGGTCGATACCGAGGCCGTGGACAGTGCGGGGCTGCCGGAGCGGATCGCGAAGCTCGCCGGGCTCGAGTACGGTCCGGCGTTCGTCGGTGTGCGTGCCGCATGGCAACGCGACGACACGGTCTTCTCCGAGATCGTGCTGGACACCGATGCGGCGCCGGAGCCGGGACGGCACGACCTGCACCCTGCCCTGCTGGATATGGTCATGCACGCGGGATTCTCCGGGTTGCTGTGGCGCGATGCGGATTCCGATCCCGACACCGGCAGGTTGTTGTTCCGATGGGGTGGTGCACGTTTCCACGAGTCGGCAACGGATGAGGTGACCTCGCTTCGGGTCATCGCGGTCGCGACCGGGCCCGAGACCGTGTCGGTCGCGGCTGTCGATCCGGACGGCAATCCGATCGTGTCGGTCGACGCGGTGGTGATGCGTCCCTATGACGTGAAGGAATTCCGGAGCAGTCTCGTCGGTGACACGGCGGGCCTGTATCAGGTGCGCTGGGAGCCCACTGCGGAATCGGTTGCGGGAGCCGGCCGATCCGCACCATCCCTGGCGGTACTCGGGGACACGACGGTGGCGGGGATAGGCACGGAATTTGCGTCGGTCGCCGATGTCGTTGCGGCCGAAGGTATTCCCGGTGTTGCGGTGTGGCGGGCGACGGCGCCTTTCAGGGAAGGCCCGGGATCGGTGCGGGCAAGTGTGCACGGCGCGTTGGCGACGGTGCGGTCCTTGCTCGCCGAGGAACGTCTGTCCGATGTCCGGCTGGTCGTGGTGACGACAGGCGCCGTCGGGTTGCCCGAGCAGGCTCCGGATCCGGCCGCGGCGGCGGTGTGGGGATTGCTGCGCAGCGCGCAGTCGGAGCATCCGCAACGGTTCGTCCTCATCGACGAGGATCCGGCCCGGCCGCTCGATGCGGACCGCGTCGGGGCGGTATTGCGGTCGGGCGAGCCGCAGACCGCGATCCGCGGCGAACAGACTCTGGTTCCTCGGCTGGTGCGCGCGTCCGCTTCCGGGGACCCGGGGCCGCGGTCATCGTTCGGGGATGGGACCGTGCTGGTCACCGGAGGTACGGGTGGGCTGGGTGCGTTGTTCACCCGTCATCTCATTGCCGAGCACGGTGTGCGCAGTCTGGTATTGACCTCGCGCCGGGGACCCGATGCACCCGGTGCCGCCGAATTGGTCGCCGAATCGGCGCAGGCCGGGGCCGAGGTTCGGGTAGTCGCTTGCGATGTCGCCGACCGCGACGCGGTGCGGAACCTGCTGGATTCGATCACCGGACTGACCGCTGTCGTGCACACCGCGGGAATTCTGGACGACGGGACCGTCGAGTCGCTGACTGCTGACCAGGTGGACCGCGTGCTGGCGCCGAAGGTCGACGGCGCATGGCATCTGGACGAGCTGACTCGTGGTCTGAATCTGTCCGCGTTCGTGGTGTTCTCGTCGATCGCCACGGTGCTGGGGTCGTCGGGGCAGGGCAACTACGCCGCGGCGAACGGTTTCCTGGACGCGTTGGCGCAGCGGCGGCGGGCCGCGGGCTCGGCTGCCACGTCGCTGGCGTGGGGGCCGTGGAACCAGACCAGCGGTATGACCGGTGGCCTGAACCGCGCCGCCCTCGCGCGATGGGAGCGCCTGGGTCTGGGCCCGCTCGAAAACGTCGAAGGGAAGCGGCTTTTCGACGATGCGCTCGCGCACTCGGATGCGCGTCTGATCCCGATCCGCTTCGATGCGAGCGTCTTGCGTCGCGAGTCCGACATCGACGCCGTTCCCGCGGTGCTGCGCGGATTCGTGCGGCGGTCGCCGCGCCCGACGCAACAGGCGGCGGCGGGCTCGCTGGCCGCCCGGTTGGCGGATGTGCCGCAAACGCGGCGCGGCGAGGTGGTGCTGGAGGTCGTGCTCACCGAAGCGGCGGCGGTGCTGGGGCATGACTCGGCCGCCGATATCCGCCCCGACCAGCGTTTCGACGAGATCGGTTTCGACTCGCTCGGCGGCGTGGAATTCCGGAACAGGCTCGGCAAGGCCACCGGCCTGCAGTTGCCGTCGACGCTGGTGTTCGATCATCCGACCCCGGCGGCGGTGGCGAAGCTGGTGCGATCCCGCGTCGAGCCGACGGTGGGCGCACCCGTCAAGAAGATCGCCCGCCGCGTCCGAGCGGACGAGCCGATCGCGATCGTGGGCATGGCCTGCCAGTTCCCCGGCGGCGTCGAATCACCGGACCAGCTATGGGATCTCGTGGCCGCCGGAATCGACGCGACCGGCGACTTCCCGTCGGATCGGGGCTGGGATTTGGAGCGGCTCTTCGATTCCGATCCGGACAAGCCCGGTACCGTATACACCCGGCGCGGCGGATTCCTCTACGACGCAGGCGATTTCGACCCGAGATTCTTCGGGATCGGTCCACGGGAGGCGTCCGCGATGGATCCGCAGCAACGTCTGCTGCTGGAGGTGTCCTGGGAAGCGCTGGAGGACGCGGGCATCGATCCGACGTCGTTGCGGGGCAGTGACACCGGCGTGTATGTCGGCGCGGGCTACTCGGGCTACATCGATCGGGTGGCCGGGGATCTGGAGGGCTACCGGCTCACCGGTACCACGAGCAGCGTGATGTCCGGACGGGTGGCCTACGTCCTCGGTCTCGAGGGCCCGGCGGTCACCGTGGACACCGCCTGCTCGTCGTCGCTGGTCTCGCTGCATCTGGCCTGCCAAGCGCTGCGCCAGGGAGAGAGCTCGCTGGCGCTGGCGAGCGGCGTGACGGTCGCGGCGAGTCCTTACCTCTACGTCGATTTCGCGCGGCAGCGTGGTCTCTCGCCCGATGGCCGTTGCAAGGCCTTCTCCGCCGGTGCCGACGGCGTCGCGTTCTCCGAGGGTGTCGGTGTGCTGGTGCTGGAGCGGCTCTCCGACGCAAAGCGCCTCGGGCACAACGTCCTCGCGCTCGTGCGCGGAACGGCGGTGAACCAGGACGGCGCGAGCAATGGCTTGACCGCGCCGAATGGTCCGTCGCAGGAGCGGGTGATCGCGGCGGCATTGGCGAATGCCGGGCTCGAGCCGTCGGATATCGACGCCGTGGAGGCGCACGGCACCGGCACGGCGCTGGGTGATCCGATCGAAGCCCAGGCGCTGATCGCGGCGTATGGGCAGGACCGTGCGGGACAACCGCTGCGGATCGGATCGATCAAGTCGAATATCGGCCACACCGTGGCCGCCGCAGGCGTCGGCGGCGTGATCAAGATGGTGCAGGCGCTGCGCCACGAAACCCTGCCGAAGACACTGCATGCGGACGAGCCGAGCCCACACGTGGACTGGTCTGCGGGCGATGTCGAGCTGTTGACCGAGGCCCAGCCGTGGCGGACCGGCGGGCGGGTCCGTCGGGCCGGTGTGTCGTCGTTCGGTGTCAGCGGCACCAACGCACACGCGATCCTCGAGGAAGCGCCCACCGCACCGCGGGTCGTCTCGGCGCCGGCCACCGACCGTCCACGCACGGTGGTGCCCTGGCTGGTGTCGGCCAAGAATGGGACCGCGCTACGGGGACAGGCGGCGAAACTGCGGAAGTGGCTGATCGATCACCCCGACGCCGATCCGGTGCAGGTGGCGTATTCGCTCGTGACCACACGTGCGCAGCACGAGTCGCGGGCGGCGATCCTGGGCGGTGATCGCGACGAACTGCTGGCGCGGCTGGCGCAGCTGGCCGCCGGATCCGCCTCGGCCGGAGTGGTTTCCGGCACGGTGGGCGCCGGGAAGACCGCCTTCCTGTTCACCGGTCAGGGCGCGCAGCGGGTCGGTATGGGCGCGGGTCTGTCCGAGGCCTTCCCGGTATTCGCCGCAGCGCTGGACGAGGTGTGTGCCCAGTTCGATCCGCTGCTCGGATGTTCCCTGAAGCAAGCGATGTTCACCGGACACCTGATCGACGATCAGGGCGTCACCGCTAGCGACTGCTCGTCAGGTCGCTCGAAAGGGTCAGCGGATGCCGGGATGCTGGATCGGACACGACTGACCCAGCCCGCGCTGTTCGCGTTCGAAGTGGCGCTGTATCGGCTGTTGGAGTCGTTCGGAGTTGTCCCGGATGTGTTGATCGGGCACTCCATCGGTGAACTGGCCGCGGCGTATGTGGCCGGTGTGTGGTCACTGGAAGACGCCTGCGCGCTGGTCGCGGCGCGAGGGCGGCTGATGGAGGCGCTGCCGGAGGGCGGCGCGATGCTCGCGGTCGCCGCGTCGGAGGCCGAAGTCGGCGCGACGATCGCCGGATTCGGTGATCGGGTGTCGGTGGCAGCGGTGAATGCGCCTGCGGCCGTGGTGATCTCGGGTGACGAGGACGCCGTCGACGAGATCGATCGGCAGTTCGCCGAGCGGGGACCCAAGACGAGCCGGTTGCGGGTGTCGCATGCGTTCCATTCCCATCGGATGGAACCGATGCTGGCCGAGTTCGAGACCGTGGTTGCGGGAGTAGCCTGCAACGCCCCACGGATTCCGCTGGTGTCCAACATTTCTGGCCGGATCGCCAGCGACGAGATCCTGGATCCGGGGTACTGGGTGGCGCAGGTGCGCGCCGCGGTGCGTTTCGCGCCCGGTGTCGAGACGCTGGTCGCGTCGGGCGTGCGCCGGTTCCTCGAAGTCGGACCCGACGCGGCGCTCGCGGCGATGACGCGGCAGGCACTTCCCGAGGATGTCGAGGCTCGATCGGTGGTCGCCGCGGCGGCCCGCCGGGACCATGACGAGGTCGAGCAGTTCCTGACACTGCTCGGCCAGGCGCACACCGCCGGCGTGGATGTCGATTGGACGCCACTGTTCACCGGTGGCCGGATGGCACGAGTCGCCTTGCCCACCTATGCCTTCGAACACCGGCGGTATTGGCTCGAACCCAGCCTCTCCGAGCGCCGGAATGCCTCGGACCACCCGCTGCTCACCGATGTGGTCCGCGTGGCCGACCGCGACGAGTGGCTGTTCACGGGGCGGCTTTCGCTGCGCACCCATCCCTGGATCGCCGACCACACGACCTATGGGGTGGTACTCGTCCCGAGTGCCGCGCTCATGGAGATGCTGCTGGTCGCGGGCCGGCGGATCGGATGCGACGCCGTGGGTGAGTTCACCCTCGAGACTCCGATCCTCCCCCCGGCGGATGGCGATGTCGAATTGCAAGTACTGGTGCGGGAACCGGATTCCGCGGGACGTAGACCGTTCACGTTCCACTACCGCCGCACCGACGACGGCCCCGCCGGCGAGTGGACGCGCAACGCCAGTGGCGTGCTGAGCAGTCAGCAGCCGATCGATATCGAACTCGCGGACATGCTGCGCGCGGGGCCGTGGCCACCGGTCGATGCCGAACCGGTGGCCGCCGACTGGGTTCCGGCCCAGGTGGCGCGTGTCGCCGGACTGGAATACGGCGCTTCGTTCCTCGGCATCGACGCCGCTTGGCGCAGTGGTGACACGATGTTCTCCGAGGTCACCCTGAATCCGGACATCCCGGCCGACGGGTTTCAGCTGCATCCGGCGCTGTTCGATATGGCGTTGCATGCCGGACTTGTCGGTTTGATCTGGTCGGAAGACGAGGGCAATCCCGCCGAGGGCAAGCTCCTGTTCCGTTGGGGTGCGACGCGATTCCACACAACGTCCAAGGTCACGACCTTGCGGGTGATGGCCGTCCTGCACAGCGCCGAGGCGATCAGCGTCATGGCCGTCGACCAGGACGGAAATCCGGTGGTTTCCGTCGACGAAGTAGTCATGCGCTCCTACGACGTCCAGCAGTTCCGCGCCACGCTGTCGGGCGGACGCGCGGCCCGGTACGGGTTGCGCTGGACGGTAGTCGAAGCGTCCGAGGGACTCGCCCCGAGCCTGACCGGAGGTCCAAGGCGCGCAGCGCCGCAGCAATGGGGGTTTGGCGGTACCCCCAACAGAACACTGAGCGCGGCCGTGCTCGGCGCCGCACGGGTGCCCGGAATCGACGAGAGGTATCCGGATCTGGCTGCACTCGCTGCCGCTCCAACCCTTCCGGATATCGTTGTGTGGTCCGAATCCGCTGCATCACACCATGATTCGCAGCCCTCGGCGAGTGAACGGGTGAAGGTCGCCCTGCGCATGGTGAACGGCTGGCTGGCCGAGGAGCGCTTCGCGCGGTCGCGACTGGTCGTGCTGACCGACCGTGCGGCCGCCCTGCCCGATGAGGCGCCGGATACCGGATCGGCCGCGGTGTGGGGTCTGATACGTAGTGCTCAGACCGAATATCCGGAGCGGATTGCGCTGCTCGACGCGGATGATTCCCTTGGTGCGCAGCATATTTCGGCCGAATCGATCCGAGTCGCGATCGCGACCGGGGAGCCGCAGCTGGCGGTGCGGGGTGACCGCGTCCTGGCGCCGCGACTGGAGGCGGTGACATCCGCTGCGGCCGAGCAGGTTTCGTTCGGATCCGGGACCGTTCTGATAACCGGCGGAACCGGGGGGTTGGGCGCGCTGCTCGCCAGGCACCTGGTCACCGCGCACGGAGTGCGACGACTACTGCTGGTATCTCGCCGTGGCGAGCGTGCCGACGGTGCAACGGAACTCGCGGCGGAGCTGTCCGGACTCGGCGCAGAGGTGCACGTCACAGCCTGCGACGTCACCGACCGCGACGCACTTCGGAATCTGCTGACCGGCCTTCCCCTGGAACACCCGCTCACCGGTGTCGTGCACACCGCGGGCGTACTCGACGACGGGACGTTCCACACGCTCACCGGTGACCAGATCGATCGGGTGCTCGCTCCCAAGGCCGATGCGGCATGGCATCTGCACGAACTCACCCGCGACATGAATCTCTCCGCATTCGTGATGTTCTCCTCGATTGCCGGAATGATCGGTTCACCGGGGCAGGCGAACTACGCCGCCGCGAACAGCTTCCTGGACGCCCTCGCGATGCGACGCCGCGCCGAAGGGCTGCCGGCGCTCGCGCTCGCCTGGGGTCCGTGGCAGCCCGACATCGGCATGACCGGCGCATTGGATCGCAACGCCATGGGCCGATTGGACCGAATGGGTCTGACCCCGCTGGACCGCACCGACGGCCTGCGATTGTTCGACGAATCGCTGACCACGGCGGAACCGGTATCGGCGCTGGTGCATCTGGATACCGGCAAGCTGCGCCTGGAAGCGCATACCGGTCCGGTCCCGGCGGTGCTGCGCGGGTTCGTTCGCGCACCCGGCCGGTCGGCCACGACATCGACCGTCGAACCCTCGCTCGGGGAGCGTCTGCACGGTGTGGCGGAGCCGAAGCGCCGCGGGGTCGTCCTGAACCTGGTGCGCGAACACGTGGCGGCGGTGCTGGGTTACGCGTCGGCCGACGATATCCGGCCCGATCAAGGTTTCGACGACCTCGGCTTCGATTCCCTGGGTGGTGTGGAGTTCCGGAACCGGCTGTCGAAGGTAACGGGGCTGTCGCTGCCCTCGACCCTGGTGTTCGACTACCCCACCGCGGGAGATATCGCCGGTTACCTGCTGGAGCGGGCCGTGGTAGCGGCACCCGCGCAACCGGCCTCGGCGGTGCCGGCCGATATCGCGCGGCTCGAGGCCATGGTCGAGCGGATCATCGCCGACGGCGGCAACGCCGACGAGACCGTCGCGGCGTTGCGGGGCATCACCCTGCGTCTGCGCGCCCATCTGGGGGACAAGTGGTCGGACAGTGTGTACGACGACCTCGAATTCCATTCCGACAATGAACTTTTGGATCTGATCGACGAGGAGTTTGGCCCAGCATGAGCAACCCGAGTACCAGCAATGAGGAACGTCTCAGCCGGTATCTGCGGAAGGTCACCGGAGACCTCCGCACCGCCAACAAGCGCATCGAGCACCTGGAAGAACGTGCCGGAGAACCGCTCGCGATCGTCGGCATGAGCTGCCGGTACCCGGGCGGTGCCGACACTCCTGCGCAGCTGTGGGAATTGCTCTCTTCCGGCACCGACGCCGTCGGTCCCTTCCCGGCCGACCGCGGCTGGGACCTCGAGCGCCTGTTCGACAGCGACCCCGATATCCCGGGAACCGTTTACACTCGGGAGGGCGGATTCCTGTATGCCGCAGGCGATTTCGACGCGGGATTCTTCGGAATCCCGCCCAGCGTGGCCGAGACGATGGATCCGCAGCAGCGGCTGTTCCTGGAAGCCGCGTGGGAGGCATTGGAGGACGCCGGCATCGATCCGGCGTCGCTGCGCGGCGGTGACGCCGGTGTGTACGCCGGCGTCATCCATCAGGACTATGGTCCCCGTATCGGTGCCCCGGGACTGACTCCCGAGGCGGAAGGTCAGGCCTACCCGGGTGTTTCGGCCAGCATCCTCGCGGGGCGCGTGGCGTTCACCTTCGGTCTGAAGGGTCCGGCGCTCTCGGTGGACACCGCGTGCTCGTCGTCGCTGGTCGCCCTGCACCTCGCCTGCCAAGCCTTGCGGCTGGGCGAGACCTCCCTCGCGCTGGTCGGCGGGGTTACCGTCATGTCCGATCCCACCCTGCTGATCGCCTTCGCCCGGCAGCGTGGGCTGGCCCCCGACGCCCGGTGCAAGGCCTTCGCGGCGGCGGCGAACGGGACCGGGTTCTCCGAGGGCCTCGGCATGCTCGCGGTCGAGCGGTTGTCGGACGCCCGCCGCCACGGCCGCCGGGTCCTCGCGGTCATCCGCGGCAGCGCGATCAACCAGGACGGGGCCAGCAATCGGCTGACCGCACCGAACGGCCCCTCGCAGGAAAAGGTGATTGCGGCGGCGCTCGCCAATGCCGGTCTGGCCCCGGCCGACATCGATGCGGTCGAAGCGCACGGCACCGGCACCACCCTCGGCGACCCGATCGAGGCGCAGGCGTTGATCGCCGCCTACGGTCGCGATCGCGCCGGAGATCCACTGCGCATCGGTTCCCTCAAGTCGAATATCGGGCACACCTCCGCTGCGGCCGGTGTCGGGGGCGTGATCAAGATGGTGCAGGCGCTGCGGCACGAAATACTGCCCCCGACACTGCATGTCGATGCGCCGACCCCGGAGGTGGACTGGTCGGCGGGAACGGTGCGGCTGCTTACGGCGGCGGAACCGTGGCCCGTCGGAGAGCGGGTGCGCCGCGCCGGTGTGTCCTCGTTCGGCGCCAGCGGCACCAATGCTCATGTGATCCTGGAGGAAGCGCCGGCGGCCGCGACCCCGGCCGAATCGGCCGACGATACCGCCGCCGATGGCGGTGCGCAGGCGGCATCCGGCCCCATCCCATGGCTGATTTCGGCGAAAACCGAGGACGGCCTGCGGACGCAGGCGGCCAAACTACGGGACTGGGCGAGCGAAAACCCCGGCCTGACAATCGACGATATCGGCTACTCACTGCTCACGACCCGCGCCCAGTTGGACTGGCGGGGCGCGGTGCTGGGCGCGGACCGGGAGACGCTGCACAACGGACTCGCGGCGCTGGCCGAATCCAAGGGCTCCGCCGATGTGGCCGCGGGGCGGGCGGTTTCGCGTAAGACAGCGTTCCTGTGCACCGGAGGCGGCGCGCAGCGGGTTGGTATGGGACGTGAGCTGTACGAGGCGTTCGGAGTGTTCGCCGCCGCGTTGGACGAGGTCTGCGAGCAGTTCGATCCACTGCTGGGCGGGTCGCTGAAGCAATTGATGTTCACCGGTCAGCTCGACGGCAACTCTGCTGATGCTGATGCTGATGCCAGTGTGCTGCATCGGATCGACTACACCCAGCCTGCGCTGTTCGCCTACGAAGTCGCACTGTTCCGGCTCTTGGACTCGTTCGGCGTGACACCCGATGTCCTGGTGGGACATTCGACCGGTGAGCCGGCCGCCGCGTACCTCGCCGGTGTGTGGTCGCTACCGGACGCGTGCAAACTGGTCGCGGCGCGCGGTCGCCTCATGGGGCAGTCGCCCGACGGCGGCGCGATGCTGGCCGTCGCGGCGGACGAGCGCGAGGTGTCCGAGGCGCTCGCCGCTCATGGCGAGCGCGTGTCGATCGCCGCGCTGAATGCGCCCGACGCCGTGGTGGTTTCCGGCGACGAGGACGCGGTCGCGGCGGTCGAGCAGTGGTTTATCGACCGCGGGCGCGAGACCTCGCGGTTGCGGATATCGATCGCCTCCCATTCCCACCGGATGGACCCGATACTCGCCGAGTTCGCCGCTGTCGCGGGGGAAGTGACCTACCATCGCCCGCGAATTCCGCTGGTGTCGAATGTATCCGGCCGGATCGCCGGTGATGAGGTGCTCGAGCCCGGCTACTGGGTTCAGCACATCCGAGCGACCGTTCAATTCGCCCGTGGCATAGACACTCTGGCGGACTGGGGCGCGCGGAGATTCCTGGAAATCGGCCCGGATGCCGTGCTGACGGCGATGGCCCAGCAGAACCTGCCTGCGGATATCGCGGCGCAGTCGCTGGTGGTCGCCGCGGCACGTCGAGGGCGCGGCGAGGTCGAGCAGTTCCTGAACTGCCTGGCGCGCGCACATACCGCCGGTGTCGAGGTCGACTGGCGGGTGCTCTTCGCCGCCCGCCCGGTTTCCCGAGTGGCATTGCCCACCTACGCTTTCCAGCGTCGTCGCTACTGGCTCGCCCCCTCGCGCAGCACTGCCGGTGTCGAAGCCGCGGGTTTGGGTGTGATCGAACACCCCATGCTGGATGCGGCATTGCCGATGGCGGACGGCAATTTCGTCCTGACCGGGCAGCTGTCGGCGCTGTCGCAGCCCTGGTTGGCCGACCATGCCATCGGCGGGGTCACGGTGTTGCCGGGGACCGGGTTCGTGGAGTTGGCATTGTGCGCTGGTCGCGAAACCGGGTGCCCGGTGATCGAGGAACTGACATTGCAGGCGCCGCTGGTTTTTCCGGCGGCAGGCGGTGTGCGGATCCAGGTCGTGGTCGGGCCCGAATCCCCGCAGCGGCCGGTAGCGATCTACTCCCGTGGTGAACACGACCACGACGGACCGTGGGTACTCCACGTCCGCGGGCTGCTGACCGACCGGGCCGACACGACCGCACCCGAATCGGAGCTATGGCCGCCTGCCGCGGCGACCGAAATCGACCTCGCCCGCGCGTTCCTGACGCCTGATTACGACATGGGACCGGCCTTTCAGTGCGTACGGGCGCTGTGGCGCCGCGGCGAGGAGGTCTTCGCGGACATCGCCCTCGATGCCGACACCGGGGTGCCCGGCGATGGATTCGGGATTCATCCGGCATTGCTGGACGCGGTCATCCAGGCGGGACTGCTGGCCGGTGCGTTCGAGATCCCGGCGGATCACGTGGTGTTGCCGTTCTCGTGGGAGTCGGTGTCGCTGTACGCGACCGAAGCGTCGGCATTGCGTGCGCATCTGACTGTCAACGGAGCGTCGGCGTCGCTGTGGGTGACCGATGAGAAGGGACAACCGGTGCTGTCGGGGACGGTGACGAGCCGGCCGATGCCACTCGGGCAACTCGCCGCGGCGGGCGACACCGCCGATCCGGTACTGGAACTGGTGTGGTCACCGGCCGAATCCGCGGCTGCGGCTGCGGGGTCCACAGCGGATTCGAGGGTGGGGTGGTGGGACCGGCTGGCTCCGGAAGCACCGATACCTCCGGTGGTGGTGGTCGAGGCCGGGGCCGGGTGGAGCGACCACACCGGTACCGACGTGGTGGCTGCCACCCACGCCGAGGTCGCGCGGATTCTCGAGGTGGTGCGGGCGTGGCTGGCCGAGGACCGGTTCGCCGCGAGCAGCCTGGTGGTCGCAACCCGTGGCGCGGTCACGCTGCCCGGCGCGTACTGCACCGACCTGGCCGGCGCCGCGGTGTGGGGCTTGGTGCGGGCTGCGCAGGCGGAAGATCCGGGCCGGATCATCTTGGTGGACGCGGACACTCGCGTCGACGAGCACCTCGTGGCCAGCGTGGTGGCCGTGAATGAACCCCAGCTGGTCGTGCGCGCCGGGATACCGCATACCGCTCGGCTCATCCGGCCCGTAGCGCCGCCCCCACAAGACGATGCCACTCCCGCTTTCGGCGCCGGTACGGTGCTGATCACCGGCGGCACAGGCGGTTTGGGCGCGGCGGTGGCCCGGCACGTGGTCGTCGAGCACGGCGTGACGTCGCTGCTGCTGGTCAGCCGCAGCGGCCCGCGCGCCGTTGGTGCGGCGGCGCTGATCGCCGAACTCGAGCAACTCGGCGCGCAGGTGCGGGTGGTGGCGTGTGATGTCACCGATGTCGGCGCGGTGGCCGGTCTACTGGCCGACATTCCGGCGCAGCGGCCGTTGACCGCCGTGATCCACGCCGCCGGTGTGCTCGACGACGGGACCATCGGGTCGCTCACCGCGCAGCGGGTGGACGCGGTCCTTGCGCCGAAGGTCGACGGCGCCTGGCATCTGCACGAGGCGACCGCGGATCTGAATCTGGCTGCCTTCGTGGTGTTTTCGTCGGTGTCGGGCACGGTCGGCGGACCCGGACAGGCCAACTACGCGGCCGCGAACACCTTCCTCGACGCCCTGGTGGCGCACCGCAGGGCCCAAGGGCTGGCCGGTCAGTCGCTGGCGTGGGGCCTGTGGGCGCGCTCGAGTGGGATGACCGGAGGGTTGGCTGCGGCCGATGTGGCGCGCATGAGTCGCGGCGGCTTCACCGCGATGCCGGATGAGCAGGCGTTCGCCGGCTGGCGTGCGGCACTCGAACGAGATGCGGCACATGCGGTGATCGCCGCGGTGGATACCGCCGAGATCCGTGCCAAGGCCGATAGCGGACTACTGCCACCGGTACTGCGGGAACTGGTACCGGCCGCGGACCGTCGCCCGAGGGCGACCCGGCGTCCGGCGACGACCTCCGCTGTGGTGCCGGGTACGCGGCAGACGGTCATCGATACCGTCATCAGCCACCTCGCGGCCGTGCTCGGTCACGACAGTGCGTCCGCGATCGATCCCGAGCGCTCGTTCACCGACCATGGTTTCGACTCCCTGGGCGCGGTCGAGCTGCGCAACCGGCTGCAAACCGCCACCGGCCTGTCGCTGCCGCCTGCGGTCGTCTTCGAATACCCCACCCCCGCCGCGCTCGCCGCCCATCTCCACGAAAAACTCGGCGATAAGCACCAAGAAATCCAGGTCCGGTCGATCGATGCGGTATTCGACGAATTGGAAGCCGCCCTCGGGGCCGGGGATTGGGGTGATCCGGAAAAGCGGCGAATCGTGACTCGGCTGCAGTCCATTACGACCGGCTGGGCTGATCGCATGAATACCAACGGCGATCGTGAGGTTGCGCGCACACCGTCGAGCCGGTGGCGGAAGCTCATTTCGCGATCCGAGCGGACGGCACGGTGAATCTCGGTCACCACGGGCTACGCGAATTATTCTCTGCCACCGGCCTTCCGGTGGCACTCCCGGAAATGTTGTACCGCCTACTGAATCGGGAGCAGGGGCACGAGAGAGCGTTAGGGTGCGAGCGTTGAATCAGTCGGCCACACCGGTCATCCGCCGGGCTACCGAGCACGATATCGAGGAAATAGCCAGGGTCGTCGCGCGAGCGTTCGACGTCGACGACCCGGTCGAGGAGTACATCTTCCCGAATCCGGCAGTGCGCCACCGGCGGTCGTCGGACATGGTGCGCCTCATGATCAAGTACCGGTTCCTGCCCGGCGACGGTGCGGCAGTGGCCACAGTCGACGGCAAGATCGTGGCCGCGCTGCTGTGGTATCCCCCCGGTTTCCGCGCTTCGCTGTGGCGAGAGACGATTTCGGGTCTGCTGCTGCTGAAGGTCATGGGCACTGCGACGCGCCGCGGCATGGACGTCGACGCCGCCATCGCCCGGGTTTCCCCGCCACAGCCGCACAGCTCGCTGGTCTATCTCGCCTGTGAACCCGAGTGGCAGACCTCCGGTGTGGGCCTGACCTTGGCCTCCTGGGCCGCCGCGGACGCCGACAAGCACGGCGCCACCGTCGGCGGGATCTGCAAGGACGCGAACCTGCCCTTCTACGAGGCGTTCGGCGGCGAATTCGTCACCAAGATCAAGAT
This sequence comes from Nocardia sp. CA-120079, assembly GCF_050955745.1. NCBI lineage: Bacteria > Bacillati > Actinomycetota > Actinomycetes > Mycobacteriales > Nocardiaceae > Nocardia > Nocardia sp. CA-120079. The sequence continues at coordinate 8,180,175 of NZ_CP192088.1, read as the reverse complement.
TGGACGTAAGGGTCCCGAGATGAACTTTGTACTGCGCCCGGCGGTTAAAGCTGACGCCACCTGAAGCATTGAGCGCAAGGGGAATATTGCGCACCGCTCGCGGCGGGTGGGTCCCGTTGTCCCACAACGTCTTTCTCAGGGGGGACCCACAGTTCGATCAGAGTTTCCGAGGAGTTCCAGTGTCTGACATTGCCATTGTCGGTATCGGCTGCCGCTATGCGGGCGGTATCGAATCCCCCCGATCCTTCTGGGATTTCGTGCTGAATAAGCGTGACGGGGTCGTCGATATCCCCGCTGAGCGGTGGGACTACCGCCGCTACTACGACCCGGACCGCCGCGCACCGGGCCGCATGTACACCAAGCGGGCCGGGTTCATGACCAGCGACCCATGGGAATTCGATCCCGACTTCTTCGGCATCTCCCCGCGTGAGGCCGCCGCACTGGATCCGCAGCAGCGCCTCGCGCTCGAAGTCGCCTGGGAGGCATTGGACGACGCGGGTCTCGCCGGCCGTGTCGGCGGTGCGCCTGTCGGTGTCTACATGGGCGCGTTCACCATGGACCAGACGATCACCGCGCTGGGCGGCCCGGCGCTGGCCCATGTGGACATGCACACCGCGGCGGGCGCCTCGTACACGATGATCTCGAACCGAATCGCATACGCGCTCAACATGATCGGACCCGCGATCACCGTCGATACGGCGTGCTCGTCGTCGCTGGTGGCCTTCCACCTGGCCTGCCGGGCGATCGCCGACGGTGACTGCGAGATGGCCCTGGCCGGCGGTGTCACAGTCTTGATGGGGCCGGAATACTTCATCTCGATGTGCAAGGGCGGCTTCCTGGCCGCCGACGGGCGCAGCAAACCGTTCGACGCCGCCGCCGACGGGTACGGGCGTGGCGAGGGCGCGGGCATCGTGGTGCTGAAGAAGCTGGCCGATGCCGAACGCGACGGCGACCGCATCTACGCGGTGGTCAAGGCGACCGGGTCGAACCAGGACGGGCGCACCACCGCTATCACCGTGCCGAACGCGGATCTGCAAGAGGCACTGGCCAAATCGGTCACCGCGCGCGCGGGTATCGCACCGCACGAAGTGACCTATGTGGAGGCGCACGGCACCGGCACCGCGGTCGGCGACCCCCTGGAACTGCAGGCGATCGGCCGGGCCTATGGCGCGGTCGACGGGCGCACCGAACCCCTGGGAGTCGGATCGGTGAAGGCACAGATCGGGCACACCGAGGCCGCGTCCGGCATCGCAAGCGTGATCAAGTCGGCGCTGGCCATCTCGCATCGGACCATCGCCCCACAGGGGTGGCTGCACACGCCCAACCCCGATATCCCGTTCGCCGAACTCAACCTGGCACTGCAGCTGGAGCCGCGTCCCGTGTCGCCCGCCGAGCGAATGACGGTCGCGATCAACGGTTTCGGCTTCGGTGGAACGAACGCCCACGCGATCCTCACCGAACACCGGGCGGCCACCGGCACCCCGCATACCCCGGTTCATTTCGGAGTGCTGCCGTTGTCGGGCCGGACCGAGACGGCCGTGCGTGAGCTGGCGCGGCGGTTCGCCGAGCAGATCGCCGACGGCGCGGACCCCGGACTGCTGGCCGAGGCGGCCTGGACGCGGCGTCAGCACAATACGGTGCGCGCCGCGATCACCTTCGGCGACGATGCCGAATTGGTTCGCGGCCTGATCGAATTCGCGGGCGGCGAAGGCCGGGTGGGGAAGGTTATTCCCCGCACGGTGGCCGAACCGGTATTCGTCTTCACCGGCATGGGGCCGCAACACTGGGCCATGGGGCGCGAATTGCTCACCGGTGACGGCACTTTCGCCGCCGAGGCGAAGAAGATCGACGCGGTGTTCATCGAGATCGCCGGCTGGTCCATCATCGAGGAACTACTGAAACCCGAGGAGGAGTCCCGGGTCACCACCACCGTGGTGGCCCAGCCCGCCAACTTCCTGGTGCAGGTGGCACTGTACGCGTGGCTGACCGAGCACGGCATGCAACCCGCCGCGGTGGTCGGGCACAGTGTCGGCGAGGTCGCCGCCGCCTACGTCACCGGGATGCTGTCACTGCGCGACGCCGTCACCGTGGCCTACCACCGGGCCCGATTACAGGCCACCACAGCGGGTTCCGGCGGGATGCTGGCAGTCGGCGTCTCCGAGCAGGCGGCGCGGGAGTTGCTGTCCGGTGACGACCTGGTCGACATCGCCGCGATCAACAGCTCGAGCGGAGTGACCCTCGCGGGCAACGAGGAACGGCTCGACGAGATCGCCGAAAAACTTGTCACCGAAGGCGTTTTCGCCAGGCGACTACAGGTGGAAGTGCCGTACCACAGCTACCTGATGGATCCGATTCTCGACGAATTACGTTCCGCCCTGGCCGATCTGAAGCCGGCCGAGCCGACCGTCCCGCTGTTCTCCACCGTGACCGGTGCCGAGGTGGACGGCCCGGACTGGGATGCCGAGTACTGGTGCCGCAACGTCCGGCGGCCGGTGCGGTTCGCCGACGCCGCCGCCGCACTGGTCGGTGCGGGCAGCCGCATCTTCGTCGAGGTCGGCCCGCATCCGGTGCTGGGCGCCAACATTCGCGAAATCCTCATCGGCGCGGGCGAAACCGGCACGACCATCGCCACCCTCAACCGCAAACAGGACGACGGCGTCAGCGTGCGGCAGCTGATTGTCGGGCTCTACGCCGCGGGCGTCCTCGATATCGACGCGCTGTTCGCCTCCGTGCACGCCGGACCCACTCCACATGTCGAGCTGCCCCGCTACCCGTGGCAGCACAGCGCACTGCACAATGAGCTGCCCGCGTTCGCGCAGGCGCGCCGCGGTACGACCGGCTCGTATCCGATGCTCGGTGACCCCGATCTGGCCGAACCCCAGCACCTTTGGCGGACGCACCTGAGTGTCGCCGCGCTGCCCTGGCTCGACGACCACGTCGTTGGCGGCTCCCGGATCCTGCCCGGCGCCGCGTATCTGGACGCGGCACTCAGCGCCGCCGCGGCGCGCTCCGATCTTGTCGGCCCGGCGGGGTTCGCTCGGGTGGCGGTGGAGGACGTGCGCTTCCTGGCCCCGCTCCTCATCGCCGACGGCGACGTGCCGGTGGTCGAGCTGCGGGTCGAGGAATCGACCCGGCGATTCACCATTCGCTCCCGGCCCGCCGACGGGGACCTGTGGACTGTCAATGCGACCGGCCGTCTGGTCGACGGAGCCTACGATCCGCCGGAGCGGGTGACGGTCCCCGATGCCGACGAATTGCTCACGGTGGATCCAGAATCGGTGCACGCCGCAATGGAGCAGAGCGGACTGCGGTACGGTCCGGCCTTCCGGCGGTTCACCTCGCTGCGGGCATCCGGCAAGACCGTGGTGGCCACCCTGGACGGGTCGATTGCCGCCGGGTCCGGACACCTCGTGCACCCAGGTGTCGTGGACGCCGCAGTGCAGAGCATCGGAGCCCTGCGGGAGGGCGTCGGCCGCAACGGCAGCCCGATGGTGCCGGTCGCGGTCGACGCGGTGCGGGTGTTCGCACCGCTGCCCGCCGCGGTGACCGTGGTGACCCGGCTGAAGGATCCGGACGCGCTGATCATCGACTACGACCTTCTCGACGCGCAGGGGCAGGTGCTCATGCAGATGATCGGACTGCGGCTGGGCGCGATAGACCCGGGCCGCAGTGCGCTGCAACGGATGACGGATTTCTTCTACGAAACCACCTGGGAACTTCGCGATCCCGTGGACACCTCGGCCCTGCCACCGACCGAGAACGTCCACACCCTCGTCGTCACGCTCGGCTCGGAGCCGAGTGCGCTGGCCGCCGACATCGCCTCGCTGACACCGTCGAATTCCAGCTTCACCGTCGGCGACCCATCCCGCGATGACCTGGAAACCGCTTTCGCGCAACAGCTTCGAGACACCGATCCGAATGCGGCGCGGTTGCAGGTGGTCGTGGTCGCCGGCACCGAATACGACGAATTGACCAATCTGTGGACGCTGCGCAGGCTGGCACTGACCCTGCACGAATACGACGACGAGCAGCACGGCGAAACCGGCGAACGACCGATGACCGGGAACGGCAGCATCCACGCCACCGTCATTACCGAACGGGCCTTCGCGCATCCGGAAGCCGACCAGCCGCCGAACTCGCGGCATGCCGCCCTGGCGGGTGCGCGACGGGTCCTGCTCAACGAACAGTCCGTGCTGCGCTGGCGTTTGGTCGATATCGACCCGCAGACCGAGCTCGCCGACCTGACCGCCGAACTCGCCATTCCCGGCGCGTTCACCTACGACCATGCCGACGAGGTGTACCTGCGCGACGGCCTGCGCTGGGTGCCGGTGGTCACCAGGACCCTGGAGGGCCGTCTCGACGCCCTCGATCAGGCTGCGCCCCTGGTGGATCCGGAAGCCAACTTCGCCCTGGAGATCCCCAAAACCCGGGTGCTCTCACAGCTCGCCTGGCGGCGCTGCGACCGGCAGGAACCCGGCCCCGGCGAGATCGAGATCCGCACCAAGTCGATCGGCTTGAACTTCAAGGACACGATGAAGGTCACGGGTGTGCTCACCGAACGGCAGTTGGGCGCAACCTATTTCGGCCTCGAACCGGGCATGGAGGGCCTCGGCGAGGTGGTGCGGGTCGGACCGGGCGTCGAGGACTTCGCGGTCGGTGAATGGGTGGGCTTCTGCAAACGCGGCATGATCCGGCGCTTCAACACCGTGGACGCGGCCATGGCGTTCGGCACCCCCGTCGATAGTGATCCCGGAATCTGCAGTAACGGAATGGCCTTCTTCAGCGCCGAATATTCGCTGCTCGAACTGGTCCGGCTGCGCGCCGGGGAGACGGTGCTGGTACACGGTGCAGCCGGCGGTGTCGGTTCGGCCGCTGTGCAGATCGCGAAACGCCACGGCGCCACCGTCATCGGCACCGCCGGTACCGCCGAACGTCGCGACTACGTGCTCGCCCATGGCGCCGATCACGTGCTGAATTCGCGGTCGCTGAACTTCGCCGACGAGGTTCTTGCGCTCACCGACGGGCGTGGGGCCGACATCGTGATCAGCACGACCCCTGGCGATCTGCTGCGCAAGAACTTCGACGCCGTCGCCGAATTCGGGCGGATCGTGGAGGTCGGCAAGACCGACAGCTACCACGGCGGGGTTCTGGACCTGCGGCACTTCGAAAAGAACGTGTCGTACCACTCCATCGACATCGACCGAATGCTGGCGAAGAAGACTGCCGAATCCATGGCGGCGTTGGAGCGCATCAACTCCGCAATCTACGCGGGCGAATACACGGCACTGCCGTACGAACGATACGGCACCGCCGAGGTTGCCAAGGCATTCGACGAGGTCGCGCGCTCCACCAAGATCGGGCGCGTGGTCCTGGACCTCGGCGAGGCCGCACCACTGGTCCGGCCTGCGCTACGGGAGGTCGCGGTCGCGCCGGACGCCCAGTACCTCATCACCGGCGGTTTCGGCGGCTTCGGCCTGGCCGTCGGCCGCTGGCTGGTCGGCAAGGGTGCGCGGCGGCTGACCCTGGTGGGCCGGGGCGGAGCGAAAACCGGAGCGGCACAAGCACAGCTGCGCGCCTGGCAGGCGATGGGCGTCGAAGTTGTCAGCGAGCGGCTCGACATTGCTGATTCGGGGGCCGTCAAAGCGATGATCGCGCGGGCACACACCGCCGACCATCCGCTGCGCGGCGTCTTCCACGCCGCGGGCACCGTCGACGACAAACTCCTCGCCGACTTCGACTACGACAGCCTCGTCAAGGTCGTCACCCCCAAGGTGACCGGTGCCCGCGCATTGGTCGACGGACTCGCGGCGGCCGGCGCTACACCGGACATGCTCGTGCTGTTCTCCTCCGGCGGTGTGATTTTCGGTGCACCTGGTCAGTACACCTACACGGCGGCGAACCTAGCGCTCAACGCGCTCGCCGACGAAATCGTGCGCTGCGGCGGCACCGCGCTGGCCATCGGCTGGGGCCATATGCGCGGCGCGGGAATGGTCGACACCGACACGGCCCGCTACCTTCTCAGTACCGGTCTCGATGCCATCGAAATGGACGAAGGTCCGGAATACCTCGAAGCCGCACTGCAACTCGGCCTGCACCACCACGCCGACATCGCTCCGGTCGACTGGAACAAGGTCGTCGCGGCCAACGGCCTGTTCGCCGGCACCGGACGAGTCGAAGCGGTCATCGCCGCCTCCGCCGAGGGCGATTCGGCGTCCGCCCAATTGGCCGCGGCCCTGCGGGAATTGGAGGTCGGCAAACGCAACGAGGTGGTGGCGTACATGCTCGCCGAACAGCTGGCGACCGTCATGGGTGTGGCCGCTGAGTCGATCGACCAGACGGTGCCGGTGCCCGATATCGGCCTCAATTCGCTGATGACCGTGGAATTCTCCGCGCTGGTCACCAAGAATCTGGGCGTCGACATGACGTCGGTGCAGCTCGGCCGCACGTTCACGCTGGCTCAGGCCGGGGCGACGGTCGCCGCGATGCTGGTCGGCGAGACCGGCGAGGACGCGGCGGAACCGGTGGCCGAGGCGGTGCCCGCATGAACGAGCGAACAGTAGGCACAGCCGAGCATTCGCTCGTGCTGGAACCGAGCGTCATCGAGGCGCAGGCATGAGCGAGCGCAGCGATCGAATGTACCCAGCCGAGTGCGCGCTCGGGGCGGCACCGAATACCGGAGAGGTGGAACTAATGAGCGAGCTTGCGAGCGAGCAATGGACACAGCCGAGCTGCTTGCTCGTGGCCGTGCCGAGCGCTGGCGAGGTGGAGTTATGAGCGAGTCGGCTCGGGATCTGGCCAGGAAACTGTTGTCGATTCCTGCCATGGAGGGCAATAGGGTCGCTACGGGCGGCATCCGGGTTCCCAACGCGGGTGGCGGGAGTGCCGCCACCACAGCCTCCCGCGCGTCCATCCCACCGCGCCCGGACCGTACCATGCGCGGCCCCGGGAAGCAGTTCGCCGATCATCCCGGGGTGGTCGCGGCTGCGACGCAACGCGCCACGATCGCCGCGCTGACCGAGCAGTCCGGCCTGCCCAGCCCGTATTTCCTGCCGCGGAACAGCCCCAACGACCACGTAATCCGCTCCGCCGCAGGTGAACTGGTGAATTTCAGCGCCTACAATTATCTGGGTCTGGCCAGTCATCCCCGAGTAGTGCAGGCCGCCACTTCGGCGTTGGGCGAGTACGGTGCCTCCGCGTCGGCGAGCCGGATCGTCGGCGGTGAGATCCCGCTCTACCATGAACTCGAGCAGCGTCTGGCCGGGATCTACGATGTCGGCGATGCGATGGTCACCACCAGCGGCTACCTCACCAATGCCGGTGTCATCGGATATCTGCTCGGTGCGGGCGATGTCGCGTTCTGCGACACGCTGATTCACGGCAGTGTGGTCTCGGGCACTCAGTGGGCGGGATGCCGCCGAATCAACTTCCGGCACAACGATCCGGAATCGTTGCGCGTGGTATTGCGCACGTCGCGAGCGGCTTTCGACCGCGCGCTGGTGGTGCTCGAGGGCCACTACAGCATGGACGGTACCGTCGGCCGGGTCGCCGAACTAGCCGCTGTTGCGAGGGAATACGACTGCGCGGTCATGGTCGACGAGGCGCACTCGTTCGGTGTGTTCGGCGCGAGCGGTCACGGTATCCGCGAGCACTACGGGATGGCGGGCGCCGACGTCGACATCTGGATGGGCACACTGTCCAAGGCCCTGGGCAGCTGCGGCGGCTTCATCGCCGGCGACGCCGACCTGATCGGGGCGATGAAGTCCAGCGCACCGGGCGTAGCGATGCTCACCGGGGCGCCGGCACCGTCGGCGATCGCCGCCGCCCTGGCGGGTCTGAACGTGCTGGCCGACGAGCCCGAACGCCTGACTCGTCTGTGGGACAACACCAAACACTTCCACACGGCGCTACGCGAGCGCGGTATGGACCTGGGTGACTCCCAGCAGACCCCGATCTGCCCGGTCATCATTCCCGGTGAGACCCAGGCTGGTTTCGCCTCGACGGCGTTACTCGAAAACGGCGTCTACGCCCCCGCTATCGCCGCTCCGACCGTTCCGGCGGGAAAGGAGCGCGTGCGCTTCTTCCTCACCTCGGAACACACTGAACAGCAACTGGATTCGACGGTCGACCTCCTCACCGAGGTAACGGCAACCCTCGACCGCCTGTCCGGCCCAACCGTCACGGGTTGAGCCTCGCCGAGCGGCTGGGAACAACGACCGGGTGGGCGAGTTGCTCACCCGGTCGTTCCGGCTCTAGCTCGACAGTGCCCGGGCGCAATGATCGCGAATCAGCTGTCCGATCGGTTGGCGATTCGAATCGATGAAGAAATGGCCGCCCGGAAATGATTTCGCGAAGAAGCTTCCAGTGGTGTGCGAGCCCCATACCTGGATTTCCGCGAAACTCGCATCGGGGTCACGGTCGCCGACAATCGCGACGATAGGGCAGCTGACCATCGCGTCCGCGCTGCACTCGTAGGTCTCGATGGCCCGATAGTCGTTCCTGACGATCGACAGGATCAGCTCTCGAAATTCGGGATCCTCGAGCAACGCCGCCGGTGTACCGCCGAATCGCAGCAGCTGCTCACCGAGTTCGCGATCGTTCAGCAGGTGCACTCGCCGCTCGGGCAACGCTGCCGAAGGCGCGCGCCGACCGGAAGCGAACAGGACGCGCGCGCTCGATCCCGATTCTTGCTCGAGCCGTCGGCATGCCTCGAAAGCTACGACGGATCCCATGCTGTGCCCGAACAAGGAGAAGTCCTCGGCATCCCCGACTGTTGCTATCAGTTCGGGCAGCAGGCCGTCGACGAGGTCCGGAATATTCCCCACGAGCGGTTCTCGTCTTCGGTCTTGTCGCCCCGGATACTGGACGGCGAAAACCTCGTACTCCGGCCCGACGCATTCGGCCAATGGGCCGAAAGATATGGCGGAGCCGCCGGCGTGCGGGAAGCAGATCAGTTTGTGAGATTCAGCCGCCGACGCGGGGGACATGCGACGTAGCCAGCTATTACCCATGGGTTACCCGCACCACCGCACTCCAAGGCTGCCGCGAATTGTCGATCGGCTTGCGGGGATCCGGCTGTGGGAAGAGCATGAACGGCTTCATGAACCAGGGCAGTCGGTGGAACCGTTGTGCCGCCGAGACTATAGGTTCCACCTCGTCGGCCGTCCAGCCGAGGTCGGCGAAGAAGCGCAGCGGATCGACCGGACCGAACTTCCATGGGGCATTGGCCAGCAGTTCGGCGGTGGCTTTGCGCATCCGCTTCACAACCGCCTGGTTATTGACATCCAGTGCCCACCAAGCGATTTCAGGACGAATCAGCGCTGCGGCCAAGCTGGTGACATCGTCCTCGCCGAGGTAGTAGACCAGCCCCTCGGTGAGCACCAGCGCCCGCTGCGCACCCTCGAGGGCCTCGTCCAGGAACTGCCGCCGCGCCTCGGGATCGGCGAGATCCACCGGCGCGCGGGAGAACGCGCAGCGCGGCGACTCTCCGTCCAGCAGCTCGTTCTTCTCGGCGACCAATTCGGGGAGATCGGCCTCGATCCAAGAGAATTCGCTGGGCAGATCCAAACGGTACGGGCGGGTATCCATACCCGCGGCCATATTGACCACCCGATCGCAGCCCTCCGCGATGGTCTTCAAGACCAGGTCGTCGACGAGTTTGGTCCGCGCGACCAGGCTCCAGCCATTGAGCATCAGGCGCGGTGTGTGGGCGGCTATGGCGCGGCCCCGCTCCCCGGCGACTCGGTCGGCGAGGGGATCGTGAAACAGCGCGTCCGGGCGCGCGGATTCGGCGGCGCGGAAAGCGGCCACCCAGCGTGCGGTGTCGGAAACATTTGTAACAAGTTCAGCGGTCTCGGGCACCAGTGCAGTCTGGCACAGTAAGCGAAATGATGCTCTGGCCTGGACTATTCCGGGCCGGGCTCAGAACCGCTCGAGTTCGTACAGGCGGGTGCCTGCGGAGTCGAAGACGACCGCGTGGTCGGCATCGCGGAATTCGACCTTGTAGCTGCTGCCACCGGTCGCGCCGAAACGTCGCTCGTAGTACTCGTCCGGCATCGGCCGGGCCGTTTCAGTGCACGGCATCCGATGCAAGAGAATCCACGCCGGGCCGATCGGTTTCGGGTTCTGCGGTCAATCGGCGCGGGAGTGCGAACACAGCTGCCGCGACGGCGACGAGAATGCCGATGGCCCACCACAGTGTTTGTGCGAACGTGTGAGACATGTTGTGCGCGTTGGCTTCTAGCCCCGCCTCGGTCAGCGCTTGCTGTAACGGCTCGGAGAACGGCTGTCCGGGTGCGGGCCGGCAGCTGGATGGCATGGCGGTGGGGTCAGTGGCGGCGGAGCGATCGTGTACGCAGGCACGGAACTGGGTGAGTATCTGGTCTTGGGCGGTGGCGGGGATGTTCAGGTCGGTGAGTTGCTGTTGGAGGGCAGGGATGGCCGCGGTGGTGCCGTGGGCAGAGGTGTTGTCGATCTGGGTGAAGAAGAAGACTCCGGCCAGCGCGACACCGAGCGCCATACCGACCTGCTGGATGGTCGACAACTGTCCGGAGGCGGACCCGGCATCGTGGCCGGGAACCCCGGACAAGATCAGATCGACGGTGGGGGCGACGAAGAGTCCGAACCCGAATCCGCTGATCGCGAGCGGTACGAACATCTGCGCGGAGGTTATGCCGGGGCCGTAGTGCGCGGCCAGATAGAGGTACAGCCCGAACCCGGCGGCATTGATCATCGCGCCCGCGAGCAGAACCATCCGCCCATAGCGCGGCACGAACACCTCCACACTGGTTCCCGCCCCCGCGGCGGCGGCTATCGCGAACGGTGCTGCACTCAGCCCGGCCCGCAGCGGCGTCCAGCCGAGTCCTGCTTGCAGATACAGCGTCCACACCAGGAAGTAGCCGCCGAGGGCGATCCAGAACAACAGCCACACCGCCATACCGGTACTGAATGTGCGCTCCCGGAACAGATTCAGCACCACCAGCGGCGAACCGACCGTTTCGCTTCGGCGTCGCTCATAGGCGACGAATACCGCAAGGACGAGCACGGCGGCGGCCATCAGCACGAAGGTCCAGACCGGCCAGCCGAGGGCGCGTCCCTCGGTCAACGGATACGCCAACAGCAGTACCACGCCGATCGCGAGCACGGTGCCGATCGGATCCAATCGATCCGCCGTGGCCGAGCGAGACTGTCGCACCAGCACCATCGCCGCGGGAATCGCGAGCACCCCGACGGGCACATTGACCAGGAAGATCGGCCGCCATGCCCAGCCGAAAAGGTTGGCCTGCACCAGGATTCCACCCACGATCAACCCGGCCACCGATGCCGAACCGAGCACACCGCCCCAGATGCCGAGCACCTTCCCGCGCTCGGCGGCGGGGAACGATACGTGCATGATCGCCAGGATCTGCGGGATCATCAACCCCGCCGTCGCGCCCTGGACTATCCGTGCGGCGATCAGCCACGCCGGGCCCGGCGCGATTCCACATGCCAGCGATGCGAGCGTGAAAAGGGTCAGGCCGGCGAGCAGGATGGTTTTGCGGCCGATCAGGTCGCCGAGTCGGCCGCCGGTGATCAGCATGGCTGCGAATCCGAGCAGATAACCCGACACCACCCACTCCAGATCCGCGTAGGGTGCGTTCAGATCGCTTTGGATCGTCGGCAGCGCCACATTCACGATCGTCACATCGAGTAGATCCATGAACCCGGCCACCAGCAATACCACCAGTGCGAGCCAGCGCCGCCGGTCCGGTGTCGGCTCCAGTGTGGGGCGCAGTTCAGATGTCTCGCGCATCAGCTCGTCCTCCTGTCCGAGGTGGATCCGCGGGCGTGTCATGTCACCGCGGTTTCGGCCGTCATAGATATGACGGAGCACGACACATCGACATGACGGGAAGGAGACCGCCGATGACCGACGAGACCCAGTGGCTGGCGCAGCGCTTCGAAGACCACCGCGCCCACCTCGGCGCGGTCGCCTACCGCATGCTCGGGTCGGCCAACGAGGCCGACGACGCCGTCCAACAGGCGTGGCTGCGCCTGGACCGCGCCGACACCGCAGGCGTGCGCAACCTGCGGAACTGGTTGACCGCAGTCGTCGCTCACATCTGCCTGGATATGTTGCGCGCCCGCAAGGCCCGCCGTGAAGACCCGGTCGGCGCGCTACCGACCGAGTTGCCCGCCATCCCCGCGGACAGCGTGAATCCGGAAGCGGAGGCGGTGCTGGCCGACTCGGTCGGGCTCGCATTACTGGTCGTGCTCGACACCCTTACTCCCGCCGAGCGGCTGACTTTCGTGCTGCACGACCTCTTCGATCTGCCATACGCCGAACTCGCGCCCATCCTCGGCCGCACCCCCGCCGCGGCCGCACAACTGGCCGCCCGCGCCCGTCGCCGCGTCCGTGGCGCACCTATGGCCGAGACCAACCGCATCGTCGATGAACGTGTGGTCGTAGACGCCTTCCTGCAGGCCGCCCGCACCGGTGACTTCGACGCACTGATAGCCGTACTCGACCCGGACGTCGAACTGCACGCCGACGCCGTCGCCGCCCCCAGTGGACACGCGATCCGCATGAGTGGCGCCCGCCGCGTCGCCTCCAGCGCCCTGATGTTCTCCAGCCAGGCCCCCTACACCCGCCCCGCCCTGATCGATGGCCACATGGGCCTGGTCGTTGCCCCCAGCGGAAACCTGAACCTCCTCCTGGCCTTCACCATCACCGACCAACGGATAACCACCATCGACATCATCGCCGACCCGGACCGCATCGCCGACATGTCTCTCGCCGTTCCCGATGAGTAACGTCCCCCTGTTGACGAATGCCACGATCTCATCGAATCCAGGTCGATACCCCTCGGTCGTGTCGACCTCGATCGTCGGCACATCCAGCGATACGTGATCGAACGCGCGGTGGACATCGGATGCATCTGTGTCGGGACCGGAATGCGCTAGCCGCAAAGGGTTTTCGCGCTTCCGGCCGCCCGTGCACCGCTCACCGAATTCACCGAGTGCTTCGAGACCCGGCTGCGGCCACTGCTGGTCGAGAGCGGTGCCGACAACAGGTGGTTGTCACTGCGGGTCGTATCCGTCGCCCGCGCGAGTGCTCCCTGTCAGCGTGAGCGGACATATCGCACCGGCTGTCATCCCGCCACCGCCGTTGATCGGCGAGGGATCGGGCTCGAGGAGCTGAACGAGTAGTCCACTACTCGCGATACTCGATGCTGTCCGGAGCCACTATTTGCCCATGTATCGGGTGTTCATGAGCCATTCCAGCCGGGACAACGTGTCCGCGGTGGCCATCACCCGGTGGCTGACCGAGAATGAACCGAGTCTGAGCGGGGAGATCTTTCTCGATGTCGACTCCGAAACCGGTATCGCGCCGGGGATCCGCTGGAAGTCCGAACTCGTTCGCGCGGTTGATCGCTGCGAAGCTGTCATCTGCCTGATCTCTCCGGAATGGGAAAATTCGACCGAGTGCCTCGCCGAATTCCGGCACGCGGAATCTCTCAACAAACGAATCTTCTGCGCTCGGATCGACCCGCGGGCCCGCGGTGAGAAAGCGCGCGAGTGGCAGTTCTGTGATCTGTTCACCGACGGGCACAGCCCCGTCATCACGGTCGCATCCAAGAACGATGGCGCATCGGTCGTCTTCGCCACTGACGGCCTACAGCGATTACTCCGCGGTCTACGCGAGGCCGGAATCGGCGCCGCACACTTCCCGTGGCCACCTCCGGGCGACTGCGGACGCGCCCCGTACCGGGGCTGGCAATCGATGGAGGACGTCGACGCGGCCATTTTCTTCGGCCGCGATCCTCAGATCCTGCGGGGCCTGGACGCGCTTCGCGGCATGCGCTCGACGGGCGTCGAGGGCATGTTCGTTGTGCTCGGTCCATCCGGTGTCGGGAAGTCGTCATTCCTGCGCGCCGGTCTACTTCCCAGGCTGCGTCGTGACCGCCAGAACTTCCTGGTGGGTGACATTGTCCGCCCCGAACGCGCCCCCGTGACCGGCGACCGAGGCCTGGCTCGGGCGGTACACGAGCTCAGAGTCCGCGCGGGGCTGGCCAGTCCGACGCTCGGTGCTATCAAGGCCGCATGCCTTGCCGACGACACCAGCCAGCTGACGAATTGGCTGCGCGAGGTGCAGCGTCATGAGGTCGACCAGGGTGTAGCTCCGACTCTGGTACTGCCGATAGACCAGGCCGAGGAACTGTTCACCGCCGACGCCGGGCCGGAGGCAGCTCGATGCCTAGGCCTGCTCGGCGGTCTGCTGCAGTCCGCCGCACTGGCCGAATTGCCGATGATCGCGGTGGTGACCATTCGAGCCGACCGCTACGAGGCGCTACAGACTGCGCCGGAATTGCTCGGCGTGCGGGCCAGGGAATTCGGTGACCTGAAGCCGATGCCGGTCACCGAATTCAAAGAGGTGATCACCGGACCGGCCGCTCGTGCGACCGCCGCGGGCCTGCGCTCTAGTCTCGATCCTGCGCTCGTTGCCCGGCTGCTGAACGACGCCACCGGTGGGGCGGACAGTCTGCCGTTGCTCGCGCTGACGCTTTCGCGGCTCTACCTCGATTACGCCGGCACCGGGCAACTCACCCTCGCCAACTATCACGCGATGGGCGGCCTGCAGCACATCGTTCACGCCGAGATCGATACGTTGCTCGCCGCAGATCCCGACATGCGAGCACAGCAACTCGACACGCTGCGCGCGGCATTCATTCCGTGGCTTGCCACCCTCGATCCGAACACCGACCAGCCCTCGCGCCGAGTCGCGCGCTGGAGCGAACTTCCGCCGTCGAGCCACGACCTGATCAATGCGATGGTCGATCGGCGACTGCTCGTCAAGGATGAGCGTGGCGGCGAGACCGTGATCGAGGTAGCGCTGGAAAGCCTCTTCCGGCAATGGGACCCGCTGGCACGGTGGCTGCGTGAACAGGCTGAGGATCTGAAGGAGGCAGACAACCTCGATCGCGCGGCCGCGGACTGGGAGCGCAACGGGCGCAGCCCGGAGTGGCTGATCGAAGGCGTGCGACTCGCCGCGGCGGAGAAGCTGGCGGACTCCCCGGTGTTCGGGGACCGGGTACGTCACGCGGCAGAATTTCTGCGGGCTTCGCGAGAGCGCGAGGACGCCGAAGCGGACGCCGAGAGGCAACGCCGAGAGGCCGAACTGCAGAACGCGAAGCAACGTCGAGATGAGGCGCAAGCACACGCGGCTGTATTGCACAAACGCACGCAGGTCCTACGCGCCGTGCTCGTCCTGACACTGGTAGTGGCACTGGTCGCGGTCACCGGCCTCGTACTGGCGGTCGTTGCTCGCAACGACGCCAATGCGAAACGTCAGGAGGCCGACGAGCGCAGCCGTGCGGCACTCTCCGAACGGCTGACCTCGCAAGCACAGGCGATGCTGGCTGGCGGCCAGCCCGGCAGCGAACTGCAGGCAATCGACAAACTGCTTGCAGCGCAACATATCTCGGCGAATCCGAACATCGGCGCGCTGCTCACCGCATTGAGCAACAAGGCGGAACTGCACAAGATCGTCGACCTGGCCCGGGGCGGTTTCCTCAGTGCCGACGGTCAACGGATCGCAACGGAAACCCAATCGGGAACTGAGCTGCTCGACACCGAGACCGGGCAGCCGATCGGAGAGCCGTTCGCAGATCCCAAGACCACCAACCCCAACGGGGTGAGCCTGGACGGGCGATTTGTCGCGATGGTCAGCGAGGACAATACGATCCGCGTCTGGGACTCCGCCACCCGCCAGCCCATCGGTCAACCGATGACGGGCAGTGTCGGTTGGGTCGGCAGTAACGCGGCGGTCAGTTCGGGCGGGCACCGGGTCGCTGCGGTAGATCATGAGGCCACCTTGCGGTTGTGGGACGCTGAGACCGGGCGGCAGATCGGGAGTCCGCTGACCGGACACGAGGGATCAGTGACCGCACTGGCCTTCAGCCCGGACGGGCGCCGCCTGGCTTCGGCCGGTCGGGACAACACCGTTCGGCTGTGGGACGCGAGTAATGGGGCACGGCTCGGCGAACCGCTGCGGGGCGGCGACCCACGCATGCGCGAGGCGGACGGGGTCCGCAGCGTCGCCTTCAGCCCCGATGGCCACACCGTCGCCGCTGGCGGCTCGACCGTGGGCCTGGGTGCATTCTTGAGTGCCGGGTCGCCGCTACGGTTGTGGAACGCCGATACCGGCGCGGCGATCGGCACACCGGTCTTCGGAAACTACGGAGATATCTGGTCGGTGGCATTCAGCCCGGATGGGGGCCGAATCGTCACCGGTGGCACCGACAAGACCGTACGACTGTCGGACGCGCACACCGGTCAGCCGATCGGCAATCCGCTCAGGTTCCAGGAACCGGTGTGGGGCGTCGCCTTCACCCGGCAAGGAAATCGGATCGTTTCGGTATCCGGCCAAACCGTCCAGGTATTGAATGCCGATCTCGATTCCGCACTGACCACACAGTTGGGTGGCAGCAGGGTGGCTCAGCCACCATACGGGTTGGAGAGCGCGACGGATGGCCCGCGAATCGTCGTGGTCAGAGACGGCACCTTCCGACGGTTCGATGCCGACACCGGTGAACCGGTCGGCCAGGCCATCGTTTCCGAGGCACTTCGAGGAATCAGCCAGTACGACTTCAGCCCGGACAACCGGTGGCTCGCTGTCGACGGATCCGACAAAGACATACGCGTCGTGGACACCTCGAACGGTCAGCCGCACGGCGACCCGATCAAAGGGCATGACGGCAATGTGAACACGGTGGAATTCAGCCCCGATGGGCAGACACTGGCAACGGCAAGTGATGACAAGACGGTTCGGCTTTGGGACTGGCGAAGCGGTCGACAGATCGGCGAGCCGATGACCGGTCACGAATATCGCGTCAAATCGGTCACCTTCAGCGAGGACGGCCGTCGCCTGTACTCCCACAGCCTGGACTCGATTCGGATCTGGAACACCACGACGAGACAAGCGATCGGCAAGCCGATCGGCGGCCCCGGCACTAATTACAATTTCACGGCCATGAAGGTCAGTCCGGACGGCCGGCGTATCGCAGCGGCAAGTTGGGGCACACTTCAGCAGTGGGACGCTGAGAGCGGCGAGGCCGTCGGTCCGCCGATGAAGGGTCATGACGACCAGGTCCTGGACATCGCCTACAGTCCCGACGGTCGCTATCTGGTCTCGGTCAGCTCGGACTACACGGTGCGGTTCTGGGATACCACCGACGGACGCCAGATCGGCGAGCCGGTCGACACCACCCCAGCGGGCACCACCGTACAGGTCAGTTTCACCCACGACGGCCGCCGTGTTCTCGTTGCTTCCGTCGAGACGTCCCTTGACGGCAAACCGCCATTTATCGGTGGCGGCGCATGGCAGCTTCCCGCGCCTGCCGCCTGGGCGGACGTGCTGTGCGACAAGCTGGCCGTGAATCCGAGCCGCGAGCAGTGGAACGACTGGATCTCACCCGACATCGCGTACATCGAGCTGTGCCCGGGCAAACCCGTCTCGTCCGTGTCGGACCGGTGATTTCGGTCTTGGGCTCGGATGCTGTCTCCGTCACCCGAACCCACCTCGGCAGATCGGGAACACCCGAAGTTGTCGACAAGCGTCCGGTAATCGGTATCTCCGGACGGTCGTGGGCAGTCCCGCGACCGGGGTTACCGACCGTGTCACCGTTCTCGCGCATTTGGCGCGGAGGCCCGGCGAGCGGTCGTCCGCGTCCGAATCGCTTCGGCGACTTCATCAATGGCGGTGCGGATCATTGCCCCGTAACCATCATCGCCGAGCGCATCCACACACTCTCGCGCCGCGTCGATCTCGCATTGCGCCGCATCGAATGAACCGAGCCGCCGATAGTTGTCCGCCAAATTCAAATGCAGCGACGGGTAAAAGCCCCGCACAACCAAATTCGCATCATGCTGATGCAACCGCTCATCGGTCAGACTGTCCGCAGCGTCCAGCGCCCGGACATCCCAGCAAAGCGCCTGTGCCGCATCGTCGTACAGATCCGCGAGATAGTGCGCCAACGTGCACCGATGCAATGGATCGCCCTGCGGACCGAGCGCCGCCCATATCCCGAGCAGCGCCTCCCGCGCGGTCTCCGGGGAGCCTGTTCGTCCGAGCTCGACCGCCTGGGTAATGGCGGCCATGGTTTCGGTAGCGGCATTCATCCGCCGTACTCCTTCGAATTCGGTATGGCAGTAGGCATAACGAGCGTGGTCAGCTCACCGTCCGTCGCGGAGCGAACGACCACGGGTGCGCCGGCGGCAGTGATATCGAGCATGATTTCCGGACCGATCGCACTCACCAATGCGGGTCGTAATGTCGTGGGGGAGAAGGCAAGTTCGATACCCGGTCCGGTAACGGTTGCCGGAATGTGCAGGCGCGCAAGTGAGTCGGTATACCGAGGTGAGATGGGTGACCCGGGTGAGCCGGGTGAGCCCGGTGAGCTGGGTGAGCCGGGTCTGAGTTGCCCATTGCCGGTCGCCAAAAGCCCAGACTGATCGACGGCGAAGACAACGGGTGCTGCACCGCCCGCCTCGAGCACTGCGAGCAACGCATCCCGCCCCACCATCACCCGCGTCCGAACAGCGCCCAGCCCCGCCAACATCGCCCGATAATCCGGAAACGCTTGATCGATGGTCCCGCACCGAAGCTCGGAATCGTCACCGGCCAGAACGAGCCCATCGTCCAAAGCACGTACGGTGACCTCATCCAATCCCCGCAGCCAGGAACCGATTCCACCCAACTCACCCGCATCTACTACCACCGACCACGCCCCACCACTCGGCCGCACCGGCACCATCGCCCGCGTCGAAAGCCGATACCGGTCCGTTGCCGTCAACGTAACCGAATCCGCATCCGACTCCACCAAAACCCCAGCCAACACCGGTATTTCACGATCCAACGCCGCGGCCGAGCGCACCTGCTCGATGGCCGCCGCCAACACCGCCGCGGACAACACCACGACCGCCCCGAACTCCTCCTTGATCAACCGCGCAACCGCAGCGGCCTCCCGAGCCCGCTGCGCAAGCTCCGCCACATGCTCATCGAGCAACCGTCCCGCCCGGGCCGCGTCCCCGTTCAAAATCTCCGAAACAACCTCCAGCGGCACCCCGATTCCCCGCAGCCGCCGAATCATCACCCCGCGCTCGACCTGCGCCTCGCCGTAGTACCGATATCCGGTCACCTCATCCACCCGAACCGGAACCAGCAACCCGCAATCGTCATAAAACCGCAGCGCACTGGCCGTGAGCCCACAGGCCCGCGCCAACCCGCCGATCGTGATCAACCCATCGCCCGCCACCCGCTCATCATGGAGTCTCAGGTAGCTCGAAGGTCAAGCGCCGGTCAGGACCGGTGCACCGGCCCATGCGCCTCCACGCAGTGCGCATCGTCGGCGGTAACCGTCAGTTCCGACGAGTGGTCCACCTGCAAAGTCGTATGTTCCAACCCGAATTCGTCGTGCAGCACGGTCTCGATCTTCGATCGAATCGCATGGCAGTCGGCTGCGTTGTCGACGAGGATATGCGCCGACAGCGACGGCTGTCCGGAGGTGATCTGCCAGACGTGCAGGTCGTGGACCTCGGTCACCTGCTCGAGCGCGACAATGCGCGCTCCGATGGCGTCGGGATTGAGATGGGCGGGCGCGGCCTCCAAGAAGATCCGCCCCGATTCCCGGACCAGGGACCAGCCCGCCTTGATCATCAAAGCCGCGACGACCAGTGCGGCGATCGCATCGGCACGGGCGAATCCGGCCAGCCACACCACCGCGCCCGCGATGGCGGTTCCGATGAAGGCATAGAGGTCGTTGAGGATGTGCTGGAATGCGCCCTCGACATTCAGGCTGGTCCGGTTGGCGCGGCTGATGCTCCACGCGGCCGCGATATTGACCACGATCCCGACCAGCGCCGTGATCAACACCAGGGGCCCTTCGACATCCGGTGGATTGATCAGCCGATTGATGCCCTCGTACACGAACCACGCCGCGAGCAGCAGCAAGGTAATCCCATTGGCCTGCGCCGAAAGGATCTCGACCCGCTTGAATCCGTAGGTGTATCGCCCCTGCGCCGGACGTCGAGCCAACCGGATGGCGATCATCGCGAGCACGATCGAGGCGGCATCGGTGAGCATGTGCGCGGCATCGGAGATCAGCGCGAGCGATTGCGCGAGCAGGCCGACGACCACCTCGGCCACCATGAACGCGACGATCAAACCGAGCGCGATGGCAAGCCAGCGCGGATTCGAATCCGCCGAGACGCCGTGGTCGTGGCTGTGGCCGTGTTTGTCCGCATGGCCGGACTGTGCGTGGTCATGCCAGTGGTCATGATCGATGTGTTCAGCCTCGCTGACCACCACTGCGGACCGCTTCGGCGACACGCACTGCTCGCCCATAGTCGAACGCTCCTCCCAGTTGATATTGCTGCCGTTCGTCAGCGTAGCGGATCTTGCACTCATGCGCATGTATGAATATGGATCGCGCCTGGAAGACCCAGATCAACAGTGGCGAATTCGTGATCATTCGGACCGACCGGCCCGACTACTATTGCGGACTGCACCATTCGGTGATCAACAACGCGGTATCCGGCGGTGCGGATCTGGATGGTTGGTCCGATGGTGAATGCAGAGGGGTTGCGATGGACAGGCCGGCGTGGGCGCCCGAGGGCGTGGATCTGCAACAGGCGAGTCCCGCACGGATGTATGACGCCTTGCTGGGCGGTTCGCACAACTTCGAGATCGATCGCAAGGCCGCCGAGGCCGGCAAACAGCTGGTGCCCGACCTCCCCCGCTTGGCGCTGAGCAACCGGGCTTTCCTGCGCCGCGCGGTCCGCTTCCTGGCCGACCAGGGCGTGCGTCAGTTCCTCGATATCGGTTCGGGCATTCCGACCGCGGGCAATGTGCACGAGGTCGCGCAGTCGGTTGATCCGGAGATTCGCGTGCTCTACGCCGATATCGATCCGGTCGCGGTCGCCCACGCCCGCGCGATCCTGATGGACAACGACAAGGCCGCGGCCATCGAAGCGGATCTGCGCAAGCCCGACGAGCTGCTCGCCCGAGTCCGCGCGACCGGCCTGATCGATTTCGCACAACCGGTCGCAGTGTTGCTGGTGGCGGTGCTGCACCTGCTATCCGACGAGGAGCGGCCGGTCGAGAAGGTTGCCGCCCTGCATGCGGCCGTCCCCGCCGGAAGCTACGTCGCGATCTCGCACCTGACATCGGAGTCGCGTCCCGAAGATGCGGGCAAGCTCGGCCGCAATGCGGCCGATGTGACCCATGTCGGCATCTACTTCCGTTCGAAGGATGGCATCTCCGCGATGTTCGACGAGTGGGAGCTGGTCGAACCCGGCGTCGTCGAGCTACCCGCCTGGCGGCCGGAATCCGAACGCGACCTATACGAGACGCCGGGCCGATCGCTCGGCCTGGCGGGCGTCGGCCGGAAGGTCTGACCGGAGCCGTGGCAGGGGATTCGTGTGGGGACACGTGAGCTGGCGATGCGATGGGCGGATGCGCTCGACGG
Source organism: Nocardia sp. CA-120079 (assembly GCF_050955745.1). NCBI lineage: Bacteria > Bacillati > Actinomycetota > Actinomycetes > Mycobacteriales > Nocardiaceae > Nocardia > Nocardia sp. CA-120079. Next base: position 8,158,672 of record NZ_CP192088.1, on the reverse strand, counting down.
CGCTGTCGCTCCGATCCTCACCCGAAGCCAAATCGAAACTCTGCTAGCGGAACTCGCCGATGTGCTGATCGCGGCCGTGCGCGGGACGCGGGAGGTCACGGTCGCGCAGGACGCCGCCGCGGTGCTCGTCGCGGCGAACTATCGTGACCAAATTGCCGTCAGCCGTTCAGTTCTGGTTATCTGCCGGGAGATCGTTCGTGAAATCTGCCCAACCGGAACCGAATCCGATTACGAGCCGGTTCGCGAGCGTGCGATAGTTGTCGCTGCCGAGTTCGCCGCGGGTTTCACCTCTGCGCTGCGGAACGCGGCGTTAGGGGAGCAGGAAACCACACTCGCAGCGGTGTTTTCGGCCGCGCAGGAGGCCGAGGTGCGAAGGCAATTGTCGGAGGCCAGGTTCGAAGCGGTCTTCGCGGGAGCATCGGTTGGGATCGGGACGGTCGACGTCACCGGTCGGGTACTGGAGGTGAACGCGGCCATGGCCGATATGCTCGGACTACCCGCGGCGATGATGCCGGGTCGGTCGGTCGCCGAATTGCTCGGTCCCGCGAATATCGGTGACGCATATGCCAATTTGGAGCACCTACTCAGCGGTCGGACCGACCGCTTCCGCCTCGAAACCGACCATCTCCGACGCGACGGCACCATCACCAGCATCGACCTGTCCATGTCCGCGGTCCGTGACAACAGTGGGCAGGTCCGCTTCCTGATCGGTGTCGCCGTCGACGTCACCGAACGCAAACAACTGGCCGACCAGCTGTGGCACGATGCCAACCACGACAGCCTGACCGGTCTGCCCAATCGTGTCCTCTTCTTCAATCGACTGGCCAATGCGATTCCGCCAGTTGGTGTTTGCTATCTGGACCTCGACGGGTTCAAGGAAGTGAACGATGTGTGGGGGCATACGGTAGGGGATCGGGTGCTGCGCGACGTTGCCCAGCGTCTTCGTGAATCCGTCGAATCCGTCGGCGGATTGGTCGCGCGAATCGGCGGCGACGAGTTCATCGTACTCGTCGAGAAGTGCACTGGCACAGAGCAATTGGAAACAATTTCCGCACTGTTGCTCGACGGGCTCGGCACCCCGATACAGGTGGCCGGGCGTCCCGTGGTCGTAGGTGCAAGCATCGGAACGGTTTTCGCCGAAGACCGTCCCACCGACATCGACGAAATGATGCACGCCGTCGACACCGCGATGTACCGCAACAAAACCACGGGAGGACGCAGGCTCCGGCAGTAGCTACCGACGGAAGGTCACGATGTTCGCGATATCCCTCGGTGTGGACGGCGCCGAGCTGCGTCCGCTCGAATCGCGGCATCCACCGGGTGGAGTGGCTGGTCGCGTCGCCGAACCACGCCGGCATGGCCGTGGCGCGGCGGTTGGGGATGACCAAAGACGGTGTGCTGCGGGAGTTTTACCCGCATCGGGGGCGGCGGCTCGATGTGGAGGTCTGGTCAGTGCTGGCTCCGGAGCGGCGGGCGGGCGGCGGCTAGGCCCATTGTGCTGGTCCCCGCCAGCGCCACCACCGATCCGTGCTCGCTGATCAGCCACCGCCCGCAGATGCAGCGCAGGTAGCTGGTTGCGCCGTGCGAGGAAACAAGAGTTGGGGACGACCAGGAGCAAGAAGGGCAGGTAGCGATCATGCATCCAGCCTGATGTAATGACTTAGTGCATTTCAACCCTTACGGAGGCGCGGCGGCCGAACTCGCTGCCCGCCTGGTGAACGCGAAACCGCGGCAAGACCTGCTGCAACTGCTCGCCGATTCCGGCTACAAGCCACTCGGCACCCTCAACACCAGGCAGACCGCCGAGTTGCGCCGCTGGATAGTGCGTCTCGACGAGGTCTTCACCGAACCGAGCGTCGACCTGCTCAACGCCTTACTGGCCGAGACCACCAGCCAGCCCTACATCTCCACGCACGACGGCCGCGCGCCCCACCTGCACTATGCCCGCGAGGACGCGCCCACTGACGAGCGCGTCAAGGCCTACACCGCGGCCGGACTCGCGGAGCTCTTCTGTCAGGATCCGGGCCGAATCGGACGCTGCGCTCGCGCGGGGTGCGGCGTTGTCTTCGTCGACACCTCACGCAACGGCAGGCGCAGATACTGTTCCACCCGCTGTTCGACCCGCGTGCACGTCGCGGAGCACCGCACCCGTCGCTCCGCCTGATCTTGGGTGCGCGGCTGCCGCGTTCGGCTGCGATCGCGTCGACGCTAGTGCCGCGTCCAGCTAGCCTCTGCGGTCATCGAGATCCGTCGAGCGCAGTCGAATGGCGGTACCGCGGGGCGTTTCGACCGCGTTCGAGGGGCGAACCGGATGTGATCGCGCGGCAACCTATCTGGACGGGGTGCAGGCTCGCCTAGTTCTGGAAGTCGATCCGTTCCCACGACAGTGTCGCCCGCCACCCAGGCCGCTGAGAAGCCCAGTCCTGCACCACTTTCACCACCAGCTCGAGGGCGGGTGAGTAAGCAGTGCCCCACGGCTCCGAATCGTGCACCGTAGCTCGGAAATGTCGATCGGGCCCGCCGTCGCGGTATTCGACGAAATATCCGTGACCGTCCTCCGGATCCACTTGCTCATCCATATGAACCTGGATGTAGTAGTGGCCGAACGGAACCAGATTCGGGCGTTCGACAATGACGTACGGATACCTGAAGTTCATGCTGGCGAGCAGGTCGTGCAGGACTTCGTCGGACGGGTTGTCGACCGGACGATCCGGAGCCGCGCTCGTCGCCCTGACTGCAACCATTTCGTTCATGCCGTGCATTCTTACCGAATTCTCCTGGGAGACGAATCATTCCCGGAGCAGCACAGGCAATGCAACCAACCCATGAGACCGCCATGATGCCCGATACTCCAGCTCGGATTCCGGCACAGCCAGGCGCACTCGCGGATACCGAACGAACAATTCCGGCACCACCGCGTCGACGATCAGATCGCTGACCTGTGCGCCCAGGCAATAGTGGGGTCCGCGCCCGAACATCAGGCTCGGACGCCCGTTGCGGGCAGGATCCGAATCGGCACCGAATACCGACAACAGCACGGTGTCGCCCTTGGGGATGACCCGGTCGCCAATCGTCAAGTCGCTGACCGCGAATCGCCGAATAGCGAACGGCAACGGATTGGCGGCCTCCATCAACTCACCACGCCGATCCTTCCAGTCTGCTGGTACACCAGTGGCCAAGAGCGCCGCAAATATGTTGCCGCACAGATGAACCACATTCTCCAGCCCCGCCAGCATCATCAGAAAGGCCAGCGAAATCAACTCGTCCTCGGACAACAAATCCGCGTCATCCCGAGCCCGCACCCACCCACTGATCAGATCATCGCCCGGCTCATCTCGCTTGGCTCGCACCACACCCGTAAACGTCCCCGCCAGCCACTGGACCGCCTCTGCCAGCCGGACCGCAGACTCCTTCGACGAGGCATCGAACGTCACCATCGCAGTCGCAGCAGCGCGCAACTCGCCATACCGATCGGCGGGCACACCGAGCAGCTCACCGATCACGAGCGCGGGCACCGGAACACAGAGCTGCTCCAGCAGATCAACTGTGCCACTGGTATTTTCGTCCAGGCCTCGGAATGTGCCCGCGCTGATCCGCTGAACCAACTTCCTGAGCGAATCCGCCGACCTCCGCGAAAACGCAGGCGCCGCAAGCCGCCGCAGCCGCCCATGCTCCGCCCCATCCAAATTCAGCAGATTCCGATCCAATGCCGGCGGCAACGAAAATCCCGAATACCCACCCCCGGAATACCGCTTGTCCACACTGAGCCGCGCATCCGCCAACAACCCCGCCGCCGCGTCATACCCGCTCACTACCCAAACCTGCTGCCCACCAGGCAGTTCAGCGTTCCGAACCGCCCCACGCCACCCACCATGCTCCCGCCACCGAGTTCGACCGGAGATCCCAACCGGACACCTATCCACCACAACTCCTCAATACCATCCCTTCGAGGGTATTGCGCCGGACGAGCCCGGAACGTCCCCGTCCCAGGCCCCGCCACGTCACGAAGCAGAAATGATCCCGCTGTAAATACCCCAGGTCCGCCCCTTGGATTTGCAACTGAAACTGCCATGGAACCCGGACTCACACCGCGCCCCTGCATGCTCGATATACGCGCCCCACGTACCATCGCCCGTCTTCACATCCACCAGACCCGGATTACCACCCGGCAACGTATGCGTCCCCACCGCAAACGTCGGATGCGCAGGCAACCACGACTGATCGATCACCATGTCCCGCACCGGAAGAAGAACCGGCAAGCTGTACTGAACCTGCACCTGACTCGTGAAATCGCACACGGCCACGCAGCCGGTTACATCTGGCCGTGGCGAACCGGGCCTGCTGGTTCGTAGGTGCCCAGGACGATGCCGAGATCGGTCAGGGTGAGGTCGACTGGGCGCATCGTCGCCGGGAGGATGCCGTCGTTGAACAAGCGGCGACCGGAGCCGAGCACCAGCGGAAACGTCATCAGGCGGAAGCGGTCGACGAGCTCGTGCCGCAACAGCGTCTGGAGCAGTTTGCCGCTTCCCCAGATCTGCAACTCGTCGCCGGGTTCGTCCTTCAGCGCCCGCACCGCCGCGACGACGTCACCCGTCAGGAGGCGAGCGGTATCAGGGTGCCCGCCGCGCCACGTGGCGTCGGCCTCGCTGAGCGAATTGGACACCACGTACTTGGGCAGCGAGTTGATCGCCGTGGCAATGGGGTTGCCGGGTTCGGTCTGATCAGGCCAGTAGCCGCGGAAGATGTCGAACGTTCTGCGACCGAACAGGAATGCGCTGGCGTGGCTGTTGAGCTCGGTGACGAACTCGCCTACGGCCTGGTCCGGGAACGGGGCCTGCCAGCCGCCGTGGGTGAACGCGTCGCTGGGATCCTCCTCAGGCCCGCCGGGGGCCTGCATAACGCCGTCGAGGGTCAGGAATGTCTGAACGGTGAGCTTCATGTGACTGTAGACGGAGCGGCGCACTGATTCTGAGCGGTCTCACGTCGAATCGCCGCCGACCGAGTCGGAACGCACTTCAGTGCGCGGACGTCCGCAACGACGACGGAGCTGCGAAAAGGCTTGTGGTCGGGTCGAGTGGAGCGTTCAGCGATTCCCGGCCCGATTGTGCTCGACCGCGGCCACGAAATCCGGGTGCGCGGAAACGATCAGCTGGTCGGCTGTTTCGTTCATCCAGACATCGGCGAAATAGCGGGAGCGACTCCAGGACAGCATCGCCACCAGCAATGCGATCGGCATGCATCCGGGCACGCTCACGAAAGCCAAAGGCAAATACAGCGATTCGAGTTCGAGCGCCCGTGCGATAAGGACGGCCGCGATTGTCAGCGGTATCGCCAGCAGTGCCAGCAGCGCGATTCGACGGAAGCGCCGGACCTCGTGGAGACAGAACTCGCAGGCTGGGCAGTCGAAGCGGACGCGCGCCAGGACAGGGTCCCGCCGCCCGGGTTTCATGGAGCGCAACATGGCTCGCGGTGTCGGCAGCTCCGATAGTGGGCCACTGGAATTGACTGTGAAGGAACGGGTCTCACTGGCGGTGCAACCGTGCTCGCTGCACAACCCCGGCATCGGCTCGGTGAGCACGAGCTCCGTCGGGGCCGACGCGAGAATCGGCGTCCAATCCGGGTTGACCTCGGTGTCGAAGACCACCCGCGCCCTGGTCACTGCAGCCATCCGCGCTGCTGGCGGTCACGGAAGTATTCGTCGTCCTCGTCGTCGTCATCAGTCGGGGTTACGACGCGATCGCGGTTGGGCTTGCGGGTGCCCGGGATGACGGCGTTCCCGCTGGGCGCCGGCCGATCCGCGGGAGGGGGCATCGGCCGGTCCGGCGGCCGCTGGTCCTCTAATGGTTCAGACCGGAGTCGCACCAACTCGGCTTCGCCCTGGGCGGCCAGCCGTTGCCGTTCCTCCTCCGGCATGTCCGCGAACTGCTGCATGGCGGCGGGCAACGTGCGATCGAGCACCCGATTGAATGCCTCGCTGTGCATCAATTCGCGTGCGCTGCCCTTGCCTTCGAGGACACCGCGCAGCTGCTGCTTCAATTGCGGATCGGTGGCGGTATCCATCAGCACCCGAATCGCCCGGGACAGTTGGCGCGAGGCCCCGAGATCGCCGTGGGCCAGATCATGAATCGGCTCGGGCACCTTCATTCAGGCTCCAGGGTGGTCGTAGGTGGCGGCGGGCAGGCTCGGCATATCGGCGGACTCGACCACCGCGACCACGCCGAAACCGACCCCGGCGATGGCCTCGAGTGCGACATACGCGGCGTTGAACTTCTCGACCAGCAGGCCCCATTGCGCGATCACTTTCGCCGTGGTCGCAGTGGCGGCGGCGACCAGGGCCGCCGTCGCGAAAATTCCGACGCCGGTAAGCGCGGAGGCCTCGGCCGCGGCCCACTCGATCACCGCCATGGCGCCCCAGTCCAGCAAGGTCTGCAAGGCATTACTCATGGCGGTGGAGAGGTGGTACGCCGTCGACGCGAAGCGGTTGATCTCGGTCGCCATCTCCTTCAATGGCTCGACCTGAGCGGAAATGGCTGTCGAGAGTTCCGTGAAATACGCTTGGGCGCTGGTCGCCGCGTTACCGTCCCACGTCGCGTCGACAGTCGTCGCGGCGGACTTGACCGATTCGGAGAAGCTCGCGCTGTAGGAAGCCAGGTTTTCCACCGCCTTGCCCGCCTTCTGCAGGGCCTCCCAATCACCGGAGATCTTGGTGGTGAGCCACTTCAGCGGGTCTGTCCCGAGGACGTTTTCGCACCACTTACAAGCCCAGTACGTCGGCGAAATGGCGTTCGAGGTGATGAGGAACTCGAAACTGTCGTTGAGCGGGTCCTCGAGCTGAGGTTCCGCCAGGTGCTCGGACGGCGTCTTGGTCATCAGTTGCTGCCTGCGGGGTACGTGCGGTCCAACTCGTCGGCGCGCGCCTGGTCGGTGGTCCGGTAAACCTGTGCGACTTTGGTCAATTCGGTCGCCGCGGCCTCGGAGAGGGTGCCGAGGGTGGCGTAATTGGGCTTCAGCTTGTTGTGCGCCTCGGCAACGGCGCTCAGCCCGACCCGGATGAGCCCGCCGTCGCCCCACACGGTGTTGTCCAAGACCAGCCACTTGTCCAGATAGGTCGCGACATTCGCATTGGCCTCGGCCAGCGTCTTCAAAGCCGCGGCGAACGTGTCCACTGCGGCTGGGTCGACTTTGAAAGTCTCCGACATCGGACCTCCCCTCTCGGCCGTGCGCCGGCCGCTCTACACCGAAGCACCTTCACACAAAATTCCTGCTCAGCGCAACTTCGCCGACATCTCGGGCGGCGGCGCGTGGCAACCGTCCCGACTGCGGACGATCTGCGGCACCCTGTGCGCGTCTTGGTGCCTGTGAGCCGAACTGATCGTTTAGCGAACCGGGTCGGCTGACCTGCGAAAACGCTTGGGCCACTGTTGTGGTGGTTGCCGGGAGTTCATCATCGATGCGGGCTGGTGCTGTCCGCAAGCGGGCAGCGGGGATGAACGCGTCGGCGGTGCGCGCTCCGATCCACTGGCATGGTTGGGCGTCCCATGTGCGGTGTTCGCCGATCCGGTTGTCGGACACCGGGACCGAGCCACAGCGGGCGGCGGGGCATACAACGCTGATCAACTGGTTGTCGCCGTCGAATTGCGCGCGCCCGCAGTCGGCATGCAACCGAACATAGCCACAACCCGTTGGATGTGATCGCTACGGCCCTCGACGCGAACGTGCCCAACCGGATTCACGACTTGTCGCGGAGCCGCGGTTGCTCGTAGCTGATCGGTGTGCCGTCCGGCCCGAATTCCAGGCCGGCGAAACCGATTGGATAGGTGTCCGGTTCGTAAAGAAAGCGAATCACCGTGCCGTCGGGATCGCTGATGTCGAGGGCGGCACCGTATGGCCCGCGGTCGTGGATCTCGCCGTGGGGTGCGCCTAGTTCATCGGCGCGCCGGATCAGCTCGGTGAAAGTCTCGAGAGAGTCGACTTTGAGGGCGAAGGCGTCGAAGTCGTTCAGGTGGGGGTGGCTCGCGCAGTAGGCGCGTTCGCGGAGGCCGATGTGGAGGTCGGCGTTGGGTTCCAGGAGGACTACGCCGCGGACGGCGTCTTCCTCGTAGAACTCGAAGACGGGTTCGAGGTCCAGGAGTCGGCGGTACCAGGCGACGCTCTTGGCGAGGTTGCTGACGGGGAGCTTTACCTGGCGGATCTTGTTGATTCCGAGCGGCATCGGCGGGGTCCTCTGCGTCGACGGCGGTTTGGGTAACGCTACTCGGTGGGGCGAGGGGTGGGCTATCGATCAGCGGCGCGCCGCGCTGTGGCCAGATTGTTATCGCGAACAACAAATATCTTTGCGAAACGGCTGTGCTTCGGGTCACAGTGCAATATGTTGTGCCGAACAACATTCGCTCTTGCTCGACCGCCCGGTCCGATCGGGCGGTGGTTCGACGAAAGGCTCGCCCTCATGCGTAAGGGGATCCTCGGCATTGCGGCCGTATCGGTCGCGCTTCTCACCTCGCTCACTGCCTGCGGGGACGACAACAAGGACTCCGGGGGTGGGGGTGCCAAGATCGGGGTGATCCTGCCGGACAGCAAGACCTCCGCGCGGTGGGAGACGGCGGATCGGAAGTATCTGCAGGCGGCGTTCGACGCGGCCGGGATCAAGGCGGATATCCAGAACGCGCAGGGGGATAAGAACGCCTTCCAGACCATCGCGGATCAGATGATCACCAATGGCGCCTCGGTGCTGATGATCACCAACCTCGACAGCGGGACCGGCAAGGCCGTGATCCAGAAGGCGAAGTCGCAGGGTGTGACCGTAATCGATTACGACAGACTGACTCTCGGCGGCGGGGCGCCGTTCTATGTGTCGTTCGACAATGTGAAGGTCGGCAAGTTGATGGGGGACGGGCTGTCCAAGTGCCTCACCGATAAGAAGGCGGTCAATCCGGTCGTCGCGTATCTGAACGGCGGACCCACCGACAACAACGCGACGCTGTTCAAGAACGGTTACGACAGCGTGCTCGGGCCGAAGTTCGATTCCGGTGAGTATGTGAAGGGGCCGGATCAGGCGGTGCCGGAGTGGGATAACACCAAGGCGGGCACGATCTTCGAGCAGATGCTCACCGGCACGCCGAATCTCGGCGGTGTGGTCGCGGCCAACGACGGGCTCGGCAATGCCGCGATCGCGGTGCTGAAGAAGCAGAAGCTGAACGGCCAGATCCCGGTGACCGGCCAGGATGCCACGGTCCAGGGCTTGCAGAACGTGCTCGCGGGCGATCAGTGCATGACCGTCTACAAGGCCATCAAATTGGAGGCCGACGCCGGCGCGAAGTTGGCGATCGCACTCGCGAAGGGGGAGAAGGGCGAGGCGAACAGCACCGTCGACGATCCCGAGGCGAAGGCGAAAGTGCCCGCGGTGCTGCTGGAACCGAAGGCGATCTTCAAGGACAACGTGAACGACGTCGTCGCGGACGGCTATGTCACCAAGGCCGAACTGTGCACCGGCGAATTCGCCAAGCTCTGCGCGGATAACGGGGTCCGCTGATCGTGTTACCACGCCCCTTCCGCGATTCGATGAGGGGACCGCGGAAGGGGCGCCCCAACTTGAGGAGCTGCACCCATGCCGGATACCCCGGTCATCGAATTACGCGGGATAGAAAAGAGTTTCGGTCCCGTCCATGTCTTGCACGAGGTCGCGTTCGCCGCGTACTCGGGTGAGGTGACGGCGCTGGTCGGCGATAACGGCGCGGGCAAGTCCACCCTGGTCAAGTGCATCGGCGGCACCCATCCGATCGATTCGGGTGAATTCCTGTTCGCGGGCAGGCCGGTGCGTGTGCACAGTCCGCGGGACGCCGCCGACCTGGGGATCGAGATCGTCTACCAGGATCTCGCGCTCTGCGACAACCTCGACATCGTGCAGAACATGTTCCTCGGCCGAGAGAAGAAGCACGGCCTGGTCCTCGACGAGTACGGGATGGAGGAGCTGGCCGGAAAGACCTTGGCGGGCTTATCGGTTCGGACGGTGAAGTCGGTGCGACAGCAGGTGGCGAGCCTGTCCGGTGGTCAGCGTCAGACGGTCGCGATCGCGAAAGCCGTGCTGTGGAACAGCAAAGTGGTGATCCTGGACGAGCCGACGGCCGCGCTGGGTGTCGCTCAGACCCAGCAGGTGCTCGAGCTGGTTCGCCGACTCGCCGACAAAGGCCTTGCGGTGGTGTTGATTTCGCACAATATGAACGACGTTTTCGCGGTCTCGGATCGGATCGCCGCGCTGTATCTCGGCCGGATGGCGGCCCAGGTGCGCACCGCCGACGTGACGCACGCGCAGGTCGTCGAACTGATCACCGCCGGTCGCAGCGGAAGTCTCGGCCTCGGAAATGGAGCAAGCGTATGAGCGCCGTGGTTACGGATAAGTTCGAGGCCACGTCCTCGCCGGTGACCGAGCTGGTCAACTCGTATGTCGGACGGGTGCGCAGCGGGAATATGGGTGCGCTGCCATCGATTATCGCGCTGGCCGTGCTGTCGGTGGTGTTCTGGATCGCGCGACCGGTGTTCATGACGCAGGGCAATTTCGCGAATCTCCTGACCCAGGGCGCGGCCATTGCGGTGATCGCCATGGGACTGATCTTCGTTTTGCTGCTCGGCGAGATCGATCTGTCGGCCGGATTCGCAAGTGGCGTGTGTGCGGCGGTGCTCGCGGTATTGCTCACCGATAAGGGATGGCCCTGGTACGCGGCGGTGCTCGTCTCGCTGCTCACCGGCGTCGCGATCGGGCTGACCATCGGGACGATCGTGGTGAAGATCGGAATCCCTTCGTTCGTGGTGACATTGGCGGCGTTCCTGGCATTGCAGGGTGTCGCGCTGAAGATCATGGACAACGGGCGCAATATCTCGATCCACGACGAGACGATCGTCGCGATCGCCAATAAGAATGTGCCGCCTTGGCTCGGCTGGATCATGTACGTGGTGCTGCTGGCCGGATTCGCGGTGATCCAATATCGGAAACTGCGGGCACGCACCAAACTCGGTCTCACCGGTGAGGCCGCGCCGGTGATCGCACTGCGGATCGCGGCGGTCGCCGTGGTGGCGGGCGCTGCGGTGCTGATCCTCAATGACGAACGCAGCCGCAACCCGGCGATCAACTCGCTCAGGGGCATGCCGATCGTGGTGCCGTTGATAGTTGCGCTGCTACTGCTTTGGACGTTCGTGCTCAACCGCACCTCGTTCGGCAGACATATCTACGCGGTCGGCGGCAGTGCGGAAGCCGCTCGGCGGGCGGGCATTCCGGTCGATCGGATCAAAATCTGTGCCTTCGTGCTGTGTTCGACGATGGCCGCGGTGGGCGGGCTGATCGCGGCGTCGCGGGCCAACTCCGTCGATCCGAATACCGGTGGCAGCGATGTGTTGCTGACCGCTGTCGGAGCGGCCGTGATCGGCGGTACGAGTCTGTTCGGCGGGCGCGGTCGGATGCTCGACGCGGTGCTCGGTGCGGCGGTGGTCGCGGTGATCAATAACGGAATGGGCCTGATGGGCTACAGCGCGGGCACAAAATTCGTTGTGACAGGATTCGTGCTGCTGTTGGCAGCGGGAGTGGATGCGCTCTCGCGCAAGCGTGCGTTGCCAGGAAGTTGACCAACTGACCATTTCGAGCGACCTGCAAGCAGTCGCTAGCGACCGGGAGGAGGTTCGCCCGAATGAGAGCTGCACCTTCCCCGGACGAGATCCGGCGGCAGAACCTTGCCGTGCTGCTGCGGCATGTCCACTCGAGCGGACCCATGTCGCGAGCGGCGCTCGCCGAGCGAATGGGGCTCAATCGCAGCACCATTCTGGCGCTGACCGCCGACCTCGCCGCGGCCGGTCTGGTCAGCGAGGAACTGCCCGGGCAGACGGGGAAGGCGGGGCGGCCGTCGCTGGTGGTGCGGCCCGAATCGGAGCGGGTCTACGGGTTGGCGCTGGATGTCGGGGCGGACCGGCTCGCGGTGGCTCGGGTCGGCTTGGGCGGAGTGATTCTCGATCGGCGGGAAGCGCGCCGTCCCAGTGGGACATTCGATCCGACTGATGTGATCGGTGCGCTGGCCGACCTCGCGGAGAACATGATTCGCGGGTCCGGGTCCGAAACGGTGTGTGTGGGTGTGGGAGTCGCGTTCTGCGGGATGGTGCGCGAGGAGGACGGTGTCGTTCGGTACGGGCCGAATATCGGGTGGGTGGATGTGCCGGTCGGGGCGCTGCTTTCGGAGCGGCTCGGGTTGCGCGTGGTGGTCGGCAATAATGCCAACCTCGGTGCGCTTGCCGAACGGGAGCGCGGTGTCGGCATCGGGGTTGCGGACATGATCTATCTGCACGGTGAGGTCGGTATCGGGGGCGGAATCATCATGGGCGGCAAGCTGCTCGGTGGTGAGGGCGGATATGGCGGCGAGGTCGGGCACATGATCGTGAATCCGGGTGGGCGGGCTTGCACGTGTGGGTCGCATGGCTGTTTGGAGGCCGAGGCGGGGGAGCTCGCGCTCATTGCGGCTGCCGGGCGGGCCGACCTCACCGGGCGGGCGGCGGTGGAGGCGATCGTGGATGCTGCTGCGCGTGGTGATGCCACTGCCCGAGATGCATTGCACCGGGTGGGGGATTGGCTCGGGTACGGCGTTGCCAACCTGGTCAATATCTTCAATCCGACGATGGTTGTGTTCGGTGGGGTGCTTCGCGAGATCTACCTTGCCTCCGCCGCGCAAGTTCGCAGCAGGCTGGCGGTGAACGGATTGCTCGCGGTTCGTGAGCGGGTTCGCTTGCGCACCTCCGCACTTGCCGACGATGCGCCCTTGGTCGGTGCCGCTGAACTGGCCTTCGCCGACGTGCTGACCGACCCGTTGCAAACTCTGGCGCGCATCTCAGGCTGACTCGCATGAAGATCAGGCGCAATCTTTGTCGGCGTCGGCCGAGTGCCACCTGATCTTGATTGTTGACGCCAGAGCGGTCGCTTGGGTGGTTTACCTGCGGCGATATTCGTGGAATGCTGTCGCGGTCCGAGCTTGGGGGTAATAGTTCGAACTCATTTGGGGGTGCTTTCATGGAGCGACATCCGTCGGGGCTTTCGTATGCGCCGAGGACCGAGCCGCCGTTACTGCCGTACCGTCCGGCCGGGAGCCGCGCGGACTTCGAGGATCCGCCGCGTGCCTCGCCCTGCCGTACGCCGTTATCGCGGAACGATCAGACCGGACGATTCGGTCCCCCGGGTGTGCGGCGGGCGCTCAGTGCCGGGCATGCCGAGTTGCCGCCGGTCGTCGAATTGGATTCGACGGCACAGCAATTCGTCGAGCGTGCGCTTCGGCTGGCACTCGAGATACTCGACCACCGCCGCCCCGTCGCCCAACTCACCGCCATGGCAACGCCCGCGGTGGTCTCTGCGGTGCGGACCATAGTCCGAGCCGACCTCGCACCCGGCCGCACACTCGGCGTAGCGGTGCTCCACCGCGCGGGCCTCATGATGGTCGACGCCTCGACCGCGGAAGTCTTCGCCACCTACGACCGTGGCCGCCAACACTTCGCCATCGCCGCCCGCATCGCCCGCACCCGCTCACCGGACTGGCGGCTCACCGTTTTCCGGGTGCGGTAATTCCCGATGCGCGCCACGGTGCGGACGGCGCCGACTTCGCCGACAGGTTCGCTCCGATCGTCGCCGAACTCGCCGGACGATAGTCGAGCAGGGGATCGGTGCTGGTAGACCGGTTGGGTGGTGTTGGATCGTGCTGTGGGCGAGTTGGATTCGTCGATGGTGTGGCGCTCCTGGAGTGGACCTCCGGTACCCAGCCGCGCAGGCACCGCGCGACTTTGCAAAACGATTTACGCTCAGCCGCACCGATGAATTCTGGGTGGATCCGTCGTCCATACCTCTGAATACACCGACAGCGGTGGGTCAGAGCAGAAGCAATCGATCCGGACAGTGATCCGGCGGGGTGAGTGGGAGGCAACAGTGAGCGGTACCAGAGTGTTGGTGGCGGGGGCGAGCATCGCGGGGCCCGCGCTGGCCCACTGGCTGCGCCGAAGGGGAGCCGAGGTGACCGTGGTGGAGCGGGCCCCCGAGCTGCGTCCGGGTGGGCAGGCGGTGGACGCGCGCGGGGTGACCAAGGAGGTCATCCGGCGCATGGGGCTGGACGCGGCGGTGCGCGCGGCTTGCACCCAGACGATCGGCGCGCACACCGTGGACGCGGACGGCAACGTGCTGGAGACCTTCCGCGTGGACGACGACGGCGGCGACGGATTCATCGCGGAGATCGAGATCCTGCGCGGTGACTTGTCGCAGGTGCTCTACGACGACACCCGCGACGGTGTCGAATACATTTTCGGCGACCGGATCGCCGAACTCACCCAGGACGCCGACGGGGTCGACGTGGTCTTCGCGGGCGGCGACCGGCGACGCTTCGACCTGGTGATCGGAGCGGACGGGCTGCATTCGGCGCTGCGCACAATGGTTTTCGGGCCACACGAGCAGTTCGTCCGTCACCTCGGGCACGTGCTGGCCTTCTACAGTGTGCCCAACGAGTTCGGGCTGGACCGCTGGCTGATCGAGTACCAGGAGTCCGGGCGCTCGGCCGGGCTGCGGCCCATCCAGGACGCCACCCGGGCGATGGCCATGTTCTCCTTTCCCTCGGCCGACCTCGACGTCGACTACCGCGACATCGAGGCCCAGAAGCGCCTGCTGCGCGAGCGGATGACCGGCCTGGGCTGGTTGACCCCGGGCATCCTCGCGCACCTGGACGACACCCCGGACTTCTACCTCGACCAGGTCGCCCAGGTGGTGATGGACCGCTGGTCGAGCGGACGGGTGGGGCTGCTCGGGGACGCGGCGTTCAGCTCGTCCCCGATGTCTGGGCAGGGCACCGGGCTGGCCCTGGTCGGCGCCTACCTGCTGGCCGGTGAGCTGGCCGCCGCCGGGTGGGACCCGGAGGCCGGGTTCACCGCCTACGAGGCCCGGATGCGCTCGTTCGTCGAGGCCAACCAGGAGATCGCCCAATTGAACGCCCGCAGCCGCGATGTCCCCGGGCCGGACGCCGAGCCGGGTCCCGATTTCACCGGAGCGTGGTTCGCCGAGCTGGTCGAGCGTGCGATCAACGGTGTCGAACTGCCCGACTACGCGGGGGTGCCGGACTCCGGAGCCCCGGCCGGACCGCCGATCATCTCGTCGGCCAGGCCGTAGGTGTCACAAAACGTGTCGAGCGGGACAACGCCTCGGTCGGCCCCCGCCGGACTGCGTCCGCTCATACCGCGATCCGCGCCCTAGGCAACGGTTGCCGCGTGTTGCCTAGGGCGTTCGAGGCAGCGGATGATCTCGCGTTCGGACAGCCCGTCGGTCCTACGTTCCCACCGACTGCCCGGCGAGTTCGGCAATGCGCCGCTCGATCCGGCCTGGCTGGGCGTCGCCGTGGTGCCGACAGTGGCTGGCCGTCTCCCGGGGTCGGTAAGTCCACGGCGGGCGCGGGTTGCGGGGCGGAACTACGCTGGCTGGATGATCGGCACGCGGCGCAGTTATGACCTGGTGGCCGAGCGTTATGCCGATGAGCTCGGGGATGAGTTGCGGGGGAAGCCGTTGGATCGCGGGATTTTGGCGGTGTTCGCCGAACTCACCAACGGGGGTGTGGTCGCGGATATTGGTTGTGGGCCTGGGCATGTCGCCGCATATCTTGCGGGGCGGGGAGTGCGGACTATCGGAATGGATCTTTCGCCTGCGATGTGTGCGGTGGCGCGGCGGACTGCTTCGATGGCGGTTGGGGCGGCCGATATGACTGCGCTGCCGGTGCGGGCGGAATCGTTGGCGGGGGTGGTTTGTCTGTATGCGGTGATCCATTTGGACGGGCGGCAGCGGGCGGCGGCCTATGCGGAATTCGCGCGGGTGTTGCGACCGGGTGGGTACGCGCTCATCGCTTTTCACACCAGTGATGCGGACTTTCCGGCTGGTGGGGCCAAGACGCTCACCGATTGGTGGGGGCATCAGGTTGACCTCACCTTTCGTTACCTGGACCCGGGCGCTGAATCCGAAGCCTTGGCGACGGCCGGTCTGTTTCCTGCGGCGCGCTTGGACCGTGCACCGCACCCGGATAGCGAACATCCGAGCCGGCGCAGCTATCTGCTGGTCCAGCGCGTGTAGGGAAAGGTGCGAATTGTGTTGCGAGCATTACTTTTTGATGTGCAGGGTACGGCGACGGATTTTCATTCGACTGTCTGCGCGGAGGCGCGACGCATCGGCGGTACGCGATACCGGCACATTGATTGGCCCGGTTTCGTAGACCACTGGCGCGCCGAATACTTCGCCGCGCTGCGGAAGGCGGAGCCCGACCGAGACAACTGGGTCACCGTGCATTCGGTCTACGCCAACGCACTGGACGGCCTATTGGGTGACTACGGCATCGACCTATTGCCCGACGAACGCGCCGATCTCACCCTCGCCTGGCAACGACTCGAACCGTGGCCCGATGTCGTCGCCGGATTAACCAGGCTCGCGAACAAATTCACGATCGCGACATTGTCGAATGCGGATGTCGCCGCAGTGGTGAACATCTCGAAGCGAGCCGCGCTGCCGTGGGATGCGGTGTTCACCGCCGAGATGGCGGGTGCGTTCAAGCCAGACCCCACGGTGTATCGCATGGCCGCACGGTATCTGGGGCTGGAGCCGTCCGAGATCATGATGGTCGCCAGCCACAAATACGACATCCAGGCTGCGGGCGCACTGGGCTTCCGCACGGCCTTCGTCGCACGGCCACTCGAGTTCGGCGCCGGTGGTGACGTGGACGTTTCCTTCGACGACGATTTCGACGTCAACGCCACCGACTTCCTCGATCTCGCAGACCAACTCGGCTGCTGACCTACCCGGTTCGCATGGCACACAGCACATGTGGTGGAGCGATGGAACCCTGTCGCGGCTTGCTACCGAGGTAACCGGCGACGAGATGCGGTGCGTCGCGATCATCGACCCGGTCGAATCCCGTCTCCCGCAAAACATTGGCGATCTCGTCGGCGGTGAAGAAGCTGAGCCAAGGCTCGCCGATGGACGCCACCAAATCGGCGCGCGCGGTGCGCTGATCCATCTCCTCGCCTTTGGAAGCCGAAGCGGGATAGAGATAGTCGAACACCAACCGCACCGGTGTCGCCTGATCCGCGACGAACCGTAGGGTGTCCAGGATCGTGTCCTGAGTCAGATACATGATGACGCCGAGCCACACGAAAACGGCCGGACGACTCCGATCGAACCCGGCGGCAGCCAATCCTGCTGCGAGCGTCTGGCTTTCGAAGTCGACGGGCGCGAAGGTCAGCGACGACGGAAGTTCGATGCCCGCCGCATCGAGCCGCTGCCGCTTCCACTCCTGGGTATCGGGATGATCGACCTCGAACACCCGCACATCCGGATGCGGGTTGCGGTAGGCGAAGGTGTCCAGTCCGGCACCGAGGATCACCACCTGCCGGGTGCCCGCCGCCACGGCGTCGGCAACGGTGTCCTCGGCGAATCGGGCGCGGGCGGCCAGGAACAGGCGGCGCCGGCGACGCATGTCGGAGTCATCCTGATATGTCGTGGTCTCCAGGTCGGTCAGTTGATCTGGCGTGATGCCGGCGATCCGAACGGCCAGCGGATCGGTGAAGATGCGCGGCTCACTCGCGATCTGGTGGTAGGCGCGAGCGTAGGCGGTGGCGAGCGCGGTGCGACTTGGCTGACCGAGTTGCATATGCCGAACTTACGTGGACGCTGCCCAGCGCGCTATTCCTCGGTGATGATCAGCGAGGTGGCGATGGGAGCGAGCACCTCGACCAGTTGCGTGATCGGCGGGCGCGGGTCGGCCAGAATCCATTCGTGCGCGACGCCGTTGATCGCGCCGATGAGTGCGCTTGCCGCCCAGGTGATTCCGCCGCGGACGCGGATCTCCGGGCCCGCGATCGAGATGAGCAGCGCCTCGATTGCCTCCGCCCACGCGTGGCGGCGCTCACGGCGGTGCTTCTCCATGCGTTCGCTGACCCCGACCACCTCGACGAAGGCGACCTTGGCTCGATACGGATCGGAACTGATCGAACCGATGAACGCCGTCAGCACCGCGGTGAGCCCGGCCGCGATATCGGTATCCGGCCCCAGCGTCGCGACGGCCTGCCCGACGACCGCGGCGGACTGGTCCTGGATGTAGTCGTAGGACGCGATGAGCACGTCTTCCCTGGTCTGGAACTCCTCGTAGAACTGCCGCTTGGACAGTCCGGCCGCGGTGCACACATCGGCCAGCGAGCAGTCCGCATAGCCGCGCTCGGCGAAGGTCCGGATGGCGGCGTCCAGGAACCGCTGCCGTCGCTCGGCCTTCCGCTCGCTCACCGCGCGCCCGCCGTACTGCCTGTCCACGATGGTCACAGCTCCGCCTCGCCAGCGCTCGGCTCCGCTGCGACCACGGGTGCTGTGTCTTTGGTTCCCTCGCTGTGCTCGGTCACAAGCACCACGGTATCCGAGCAGCTACGCGGACTGCTCGGTGTGCTGTGACGGTTCGGTCAGCCCAGAATGAACGATCTGCCCAGCGCATCCTGTGCGCCATAGAAGAGCAAGAAGACGTAATACAGAACCGTCGAGACCGGTTCATTGAGCACGTGCATGTTTCCTCGGAGCTTCCCCAGCAAGCTATCCGGCACCAACCGGCCGGTTCGGTGAACCGAAAGTTACGGCATATTCCGACGCTCGGCACATCGAGTCGCCAAATCGGGTCTATTTCTGCCCATGATCGCGGCCGTTGTTGCGATGCACATCACGTCTGTGCCATAGTCGCCAACATGTGAGACGGAGTGGTCTCACAGTCGGCGAAGGGGCTGGAAGTTGATCAATCCGCTGGCGGGTCGCGCCCGGCGAATCATGTTCTCGGCCGGAGTCACGGCCACCGCACTGCTCGCGACGACCGCGGTCGCGGTCGCCGAGCCGCCGGAAGAACCGGCGGCGGTGCAACCGGCGGCGCCGGTTCCACTGCCGCCCGAATTGGATCCGGGTTTCTACCATCCGGCCGCAGAACTCGTAGCGAGCAAGGCGCCGGGCGAGATCATCTCGGCGCGGCAGGTCAATGTCGCCAACCTCGGGTTGATTCCGGTGAATGTCGATGCGTGGCAGGTTTCCTACCGCTCGAACAACAGTCGGGACGAGGCGATTCCAGCGGTCGCGACGTTGGTGAAGCCGCGCGGTTCGGCGCCGGACAAGCTCGTATCGATGCAGATCGCCGAGGATTCGCTGGCCGGGTACTGTGCGCCTTCCTATGCGCTGCAACAGTTTTCGGTCAGCCCGCTGGTCGGGCAGATCGTCGCGCCTGCCGAGTGGGTGATCGCGCAGGGGGCAGTGCAGCAAGGTTGGGCGGTCGTCATTCCCGATCATCAGGGGCCGAACAATGCCTATGCGGCCGGACCGCTGGCCGGGCGGATCACTCTCGACGGCATCCGCGCGGCGCGCAATCTCGAGCCGATGCGGCTCGCACCGGATACCCGGATCGGGATGTACGGCTACTCGGGCGGGGCCATTGCCACCGGTCACGCGG
Organism: Nocardia sp. CA-120079; assembly: GCF_050955745.1. Lineage (NCBI taxonomy): Bacteria > Bacillati > Actinomycetota > Actinomycetes > Mycobacteriales > Nocardiaceae > Nocardia > Nocardia sp. CA-120079. Next base: position 8,139,167 of record NZ_CP192088.1, on the reverse strand, counting down.
CCGAGTTGAAGCAGGGCTATGCGCCTGAACTCGATATCGTCGGCGCGGCCGAGGGCGGTGTGCCCGCCGATCTCGGGGTGACGCTGAATGTCGCGAACAACCAGCTCACCTCCGGTCTGGTCCTGGGCGCCATCAACGGGCTCACCCGCGAGTATCCGGATTTCGCCCGATTCATCGACGGGAATATCGATCTGCTCGGCCGGGCGGTGTCGACTGTGCAGGGCGGGCTGTGTGTGCAGTATGTATCCGCGTTGCTGCCGTTCCTGAATCTGAAGGGCATGCTCCGCGTGCCCGGCGATCCGGTCCAGCATCCGGCGGTCGTCGAGGTGCTGGACAAGACCCGCATGGGTAAGTCGGTACCCGATATGCCGATGTACATCTGGCAGGGCAATCCGGATGAAATCATTCCGGTGGGTCAGGTCAACACGCTGGTCGATACTTACTGCCAAAGCCCTTCCGCGAGTGTGCAATACACCCGCGAGCACTTTGCGGAGCATGTTGTCACCGAGGTTTCGGGGACTGCGCCCGCCCTCCTGTGGTTGCGTGACCGGCTCAATGGTGTTCCGGCGCAACAGGGTTGCAGCACCGCCGATGTCGGTTGGCTGGCCTTGGACCCGAACGGAATCGAGCTGTCGAAGGCGACGTTCGGTGAGACCTTCGCTTCATTCTTCGGTAAGCCGATCGGCGTGAAGTGAGCCGCGCCTCCGGCTGGATCCGTGCCGGAGGTTCAATCGTCCAAGCTGCCGATGATCGGGCCCAAGTCGTCGCCGTCAGTCGGTGCCAAACATTTCCGCCGCGCGACGGGTGTCCATGTACTCGCGCACGCGGTGGATCAGACCGTCGCGCAGTTCGAAGACGAAGCAGTAGTCGTTGTCGTAGTGGTTGCCGTTCATCAATGTCGCCCGCATCCGCTCCTCGACGACAACCGTCGTGCCATCGGCGATGACGGCGGTGAACTCCACGCTTCGATCGGAAACGAACACGGTCGGAAACTCTTTGGCCAGGAACCGCACAATGCGGTCACGGCCGACCAGGTGACCGGTGCCATCGAGGGCGCGGGCGGTGGCGTTCTGCGGCGGTGCGAGCCATTCGGCATCCGGGGTGAATACCGCGGCAATGCGGTCGGCGTCCTGGGTCGCGAATTCGCGCCAGGCTCGGATGATCACGTCTTTGCTCGTCTGTGCGTCCATTCGGCCAATCCTGGGTGGGCCGCGATCGCCGATCACGCCATATCCGGACAGACTGTGTCCGGATATGGCTGGTCGGTGCGCGGCTCGGCGCGCAGACTCGGGGGATGGGATCGTTCGAAGGCGTCGTCACGACCGGCATCTACTGCTTGCCGCCGTGTCCCGGACGCCCTCGGGCGGACAATGTCGTCTCCTTTACCTCCGCTGCGGGTGCTGAGGTGGCGGGGTTTCGGGCGTGCCACCGCTGTCGGCCCTATCGGAGTGATCGAAAGCCTACGAGCGCATCCGAATTGGTCTGTCGCGCTATTGATCTCATTGCTCTGGGTGCACTGGACGAGGGCAATGAGGCGGAACTCGCCGCGCGGCTGGCGGTGTCGGAACGCCATCTGCGACGGATGTTCCACGAGCAGGTCGGAGCGACGCCGGATCAGCTGGCCCGTTCGCGGCGTGCACATTTCGCGCGACGGCTACTCGACGATACCGATCTGTCGGTCACCGATATCGCCTTTGCCGCCGGATTCGGGAGCCTACGTCAATTCAATCGGGTGATGGTCGCGATATTTCGCGCAACGCCTGTCGAGTTGCGCAAACGTCGGCGGCGTGCGGATCGGCTTGTCGCGGACGGCGGTCTCGCGCTGCGGATGCCGGTGGCCGAGGGGACGGATATCGAGCGGCGATTGGCCCAGCTGGCGTGCACCGCGATCGCTGGTGTCGAGAGCGCCACACCGGCCCGCTACCGGCGCACGATCGACCTGGACGGCCATCCGGGTGTCATCGAAATATCCTCAGCTGCAACAGATGCCGCGTTGCTCGTGGTGCATGTGCCGCATATCGAGGGCCTTATCCATCTGGTGTCCAGGGTGCAGCGGCTGCTCGCGGGGGAGCCGTGGGACCCATTCGAAAACGACATTCGCGGTGTCGTGTCAAACAGCGATGCTCTCGACGATCTCGTCGCGGCCTATGGCAAACCCGTCGGCGGCCTGCAGCAGTTCGGCCTCTCCCATCTCTTCCCGACCCCGACGATGCTCGCCGCTGACCGGAGCGGTCTCGATGCCGTTGGCGCACAGGCGATTCTGACCGCGCTCGTGCGCTGACACGCCAGGCCGTTCTATGAACCGGATGTCTTCATCTTGTCCAGTATTCTGGGTTGCCATTGGTAGAACCAACTGAATTTGTACGATTCTCCCTGGGGCGACGAGGTCGCGGCATAGGTGAATCGACGGTCGTTTGTGCTGATCGGAACTTGGTCGACGAGTTGCTCGAAGCGCGGTTCGATCTGAACTGGGAGTGTTCTCGGGTCGGGTGTAATCACGGGGAAACAGAGGCGTTCGATCCGAGGAGATTCCCAGCTGAAGGTGGCGTATATATCGAATGCTTTCTCGGTGAGCGAGAGGAATTGATCGCTGGGGTCCGGAAATCCGGCTTCTCGGTGCAGTGACGTAATGGCGCGGGGTTCGAAGCAGTCGGCAGGCAGACCGGGGAAATACACGTTCATCGTCTTGTCGTGGTAGTCGATGCCGAGCAAGCCGACTCTGTCCTCCAGGCCGTGACGTGCGAACATGCGGACATGGTCGCCGAGACCGGGCGGCATGGACGGGAGTGCGGCAAGCTCGGATACCTTTTGCACGCCATCGGCAGGAAAGAACGGCCAGATTTTCTTGAAGCCACCGACTACACCGATGTCGATGCCGTAACTGTCAATCGGGCACTGTTTCCGGACCTGGTCCAGCAGAGTGCCGACCGGATGATCGGTCTCGGAAATCAGTCTGTTGGAAAGGGCGATGTAGTACGGGTCGATGTCTTTCGGCAGCGTCAGAAAACGGTAGTCGACGTCTCCCGAGCGGCGGGCGTCGGTGACCACTCTGAAAGAGATCACGGACTGAATGAGCATCGTGCCGTATGCGGTTAGGTTGGGCCAGATCGTGTCTCGCGTGCAGGGGACGTTCCACAACCGCGCGGATTTCTCAATGGCCGCATAGAGATCGTTCAGCTCGGATTCGGTGGTGGGCATGCGTCCTTCCAAAGATGAGCGCTACGAACAACATCGCTGTCTCGCCAACCCCAGTCGGCGAGACAGCAAGTTTAGCGACCTTCCGTGGTCAGGGATGTCGCCGAAGATGGGGAGGGTGGCGCAGGCCCAGTCGCACTCGCGTTCACCGCGCAATCCGCGGCCAGGGCTGGACTCGTTGCCGCACAACGAAATACAACTTGGCGCCCGCCTCCAACCGTCCCCGGGGGTGACCCGATCACCGCTGCGGGAGTGGCGAATTGATCGTGGTGAAGTACTGGATCGCGGCCGCGACGATCACCGGTGCGGTGACCAAGAGCTGCCCCGCAATGGTGCCGAGCGCGCCGACGGCGATGACGCCGCCGAGACAGCCCACCGCGGCGACTGCGGTGCCGTCGGCGGCCTTGATCTGGGAGACATCGTTGTCCGACGACATTGTCCCCGAGTCGATATCGATCGCCGAATGCCGCCCGCGGAGTAGTCGACTGTGGGGCCGAGGACCTGGACCACTATCAGGTCCGCTGTACTAACCGATTGAGTCGTCCTGGCACGGAATCGGGCGCACCTGCGCCATGATGCCGCCCTCGGAATGGCCGATCAGGTCGACCTTCGGGACGCCGAGCCGGGTGGTCAGCGCGGTCCTTGAATGGCGGTGGTCAGACGGATATCGGCAACCGATCGACCGGTCAGCAGCTCGTATGCGCTGGCCGGTAGTACCCAGGCATCCGTTGCCTCATCCCAGGATTCCGCGGCTCGGCGAGGGATCGGAATCGCCACCTCGGCCGTCTCGCCCGGCTCGGCTTCGACGACCGCGAAGGCGGCCAGCCGGGGTTCCGGTTGACCTGAATGAGCGATATACGTCTGGATCGTTTCGCGGCCGGGACGATCGCCGGTATTGCGAACCGTCACAGTAAGCGTGCCGAGACCAGATGCCGGATCGGGAGCGAAGGTAGCGCTCTCGTATTCCCAGGTGGTGTAACCGATTCCGTGCCCGAACCAGTACGCCGGTGCGGTCGAAAGTCGTTGCCACGCGCGGTATCCGATGTCGGTGTCCTCCTCGTAGGCGAGGACACCATCGGTCGGCGTGACATTCAGCACCGGCGCATCGTCCTGATGAGCGGGCCAAGTGGTGGGCAGCCGTCCGCTCGGTTCGGTCCGCCCCATGAGCACATCAGCGAGCGCGGCACCGCCTTCCTGCCCTGGAAACCAGGTGAGCAGAATCGCCGCGACATCCGAGGCCCACGGCATGTGCACGGGGGACCCGGTATTCACCACGACCACGGTGCGCGGATTGGCAGCGGCGACCCGCGCGACGAGCTCATCCTGTAGACCGGGCAGCGAAAGCGTTGTCCGGTCGAAGCTTTCGCTCTCCACCTCGGGGGTAGTGGCGACGACCACCACCGCCACCTCGGCCGCAGCCGCTGCGGCGACTGCTTCTTCGATAAGCGCCTCGGGGTCGATATTCGGATCCTGATGTCCGAGCGCGAACTTCTCGAAGGCGATGGGCATCTCGGGCAGCGTCGTCACGGTATGTCTAAGGCTGACCGCAACCTGTTGTCCTGCAGTGAGTTCGACCTCGAAAAGCAGCTCCGGCGGCTGGAGGAAGGCCGCCACCGGGTCGCCCTCGGGGACGATCGTGTCGTCGAAACAGGTCACATCGCCGACCCTCAGCCGGAACGGCCCGACGCCCGCGATGGCCAAGGTATGCGTTCCCGTCGCCCGCGGCGTGAAGGTGCCGGTGACAAAGACCTGATGTAGTTCCCCGACCGCGATCGCGTCCGGGAATTCGCCGATCCATTCGATCGCGGCCTCCGGCAGCGGATGCTCGCCGAGCAGGCGGTCACTCGCGCCGTACAGGTGGACCCGAAGATCGAAACCTTCCTTGGCGGTGGGAATCTTGACCCGGGGGTCCGCACCGACGGCATAGACCAGTTCGGTATCCGCATCGAGCACGGTCCGCAGACCCTCGAGCGGCGAGACGGTATGCGGTGGGAACACTTGGGCGCTACCGCCACCGAGCGCCCTCGGCTGGTCGGCGGTCTGGCCGATCAGCGCAATGCGCCGCACCTTGCCGAGCGGAAGCACACCACTCTGGTTGCGCAGCAGCACAATCGAGCGTTGGGCGAGCTCGCGAGCCAGCGCGTCGCCGTTGATCGTCGCGGGCACCGTGGCGACTTCTGGTGGTGCCCCGGCCAACGCGCCGACCCGGGCGGCGAGCCGGAGCACATGCCTTGCCATCTGCTCGACCGTCTCGGCCGGAACCTGGCCTGCGCGAACGGCTTCCGCGAGTGCGTGGCCGAAAACGCTCTGCGGTCCCGGCATCGCGATATCGAGCCCGCCGACGGCCGCGCCGACGGTATTGCGCGCCGCCGTCCAGTCCGAAACGACGGCGCCATCGAAACCCCAACGTGCACGCAGGATTTCGTTCTGCAGCGCATTGTGCTCGGTCATCGTAGTGCCGTTGACACTGTTGTATGCCGCCATCAAAGCCCACGGCCGGGCCTGCTCGACTACGGCTTCGAACGGAGCCAGATACAGCTCGTGCAGTGCCCGCTGGGACACGCGCACATCAACAGTGAATCGGTCGGTCTCGGAATCATTGGCCACGAAATGCTTCGGCGTCGCAGCCACACCACCCTCCTGCACGCCGGTCACATAGGCCGCGCCGATCGCGCCGGTCAGCAGCGGATCCTCGGAATAGCACTCGAAATGCCTGCCGCCCAATGGGCTTCGATGCAGATTGAGCGTCGGGGCAAGCAGCATGTGCACGCCCTTGCGTCGCGCCTCCTGCGCGAGCAGCTGCCCGGCCCGCCGGGCCAGAGTCGGATCCCAGGTGGCGGCCAGCGCGGTCGGGCTCGGCAGGGCGATCGAGGGATCCTCCGGACTCCAGTGCACGCCGCGCACACCGATCGGACCGTCGGACATAACGAGGGACGCCAGCCCGATCTCCGGCATCGCGGGCAGGGACCACATGTCCTGTCCGGCGAGCAGGCGGCAACGTGCATCCAAATCCAGTGCGGCCAACGCCTTTTCGATCACTGCCTCGCGGTCGGCTCGGTGATTCGCCATGTCGGTCGACTCCCTTGTTCGTATGACGCGCGGGCATCTACCTCGAAGTATGTCCGAACTACCTAGTAGCCAGTAGGTAATGTTATCGATGTGTTATTAATTCGGATCGCCATCCGGGCGGATCAATTGCAGGAACTTGCGCAGTAGTGCGGGCATATCCACCTCGTCCGGGGACAGCAACCACTGCTGCTGTAAACCGTCCAGAACCGCGATCAGCAATACGGCGGCATCCCGATGCGAGACGCCATGCGGTGGATCGCCACCCAGCGCGCGCTCCAGGAAGGCGGTCAGCATCTCCCTGGCCTGCGTGTACCGATCGACGAAGTAGTCGCGCGCGGGATGATCCTGGGTGACACTCTCGGCCGCGAGCACCGTGAACGACTGCACGATTCCGGGGCGCTCGGCATTGCGTTCCACCAGTTCGGCAAGGAGTTCCAGGGTTGTCGCACGGCCCTGTGCGGTGGCGAGCAGGACATCGAGATCGTTCTGGTCGCGCAGTGCGAGCACATTCGCCAGCAGTGTCTGCTTATTGGGGAAGTAGTGCAGCACGCCCTGCTGGCTGAGTCCGACCCGCTCCGCGACGATCGCAATGGTCGCGCCCTGATAGCCGCGTTCCGCGAAAACCTCGAGTGCCGCCTCCAGGATCGCTCGGCGACGATCCTCGTGACCGGCCCGGCCCTGGGCCCGCCTCATGCGGTGCACTCTTTTGCTGCGTCCATTGTTCGCAGACTAGCGAATCGCCATTGACAGCGGCGGTTTCGGCGCGTCTACTATCTACCAATGCTAGATCTAGCGTTGGTAGATATCAGAGCAATGATAGAAGTGGGCGTGTCATGTTCTTGGTGGTCGGCGGAACCGGCGTCGTAGGACGGCAAGTGGTCGAGAGATTGGTGGCAGCGGGTGCGTCGGTGCGTGTGCTCACCCGCAATCCGGCCCATGCGCCGCCGGGTGTGGAGGTCACGGTTGGTGATCTCCATGACGGCTCGGTTGTATCCGCCCTAGGTGGTGTGACGCGCGTGGTGTGCACCGTGCACGGCGGAGAAGGCAAGGGCCGCAACGGACCTCGTGGACTGGAAGGTGCGGCGCTGCCCGGCCTGATCGATGCCGCCACCGAGGCCCGAGTCACGAATTTCGTATATCTGTCCGCGACGAGTGCCGATGTGGACAGTCCGGTCGATCTCTTCCGCGGCAAGGCGCAGGTGGAGGCGCTGCTCGACCGCGGCCGGATGCCGTATACGGTGCTGCGGCCGACGCATCTGATGGAGACCTGGGTGCCGATGCTGGCCGACTCGCTGGTGAAATCATCGCGCGCACTCGTCTTCGGATCCGGGACCAATCCGGTCCCATTCGTTGCCGGTGCGGATATCGCCGCGGCCGCAGCGCAATTCGCATCGCGCGAGGGCATTCGTCGAACCGTGGAGCTCGGCGGGCCGGAAAACTGGACGTTGCGCGAGTTGAATACGCAGATCGCGCAGCGGCTCGGCATCGCGATCGGCAAGGAGACCGCACTGTCGGCCCGCATGCTGCGGATGTCCGCCACGGCGGTGCGCCCGTTCAATGAGGTGCAGGCTCGGCGAATGCGCTTGGGGGCGCTATTGGATTCCCGCCCACAGACCGTTGACGCGGGCGCGGTCTGGGAGGAACTGGGCATCGTGCCTGTTCGACTGACCGATTGGCTCGACAGTCTGTCGATGCCTGACTCGGTGTCACAGTGACGCTGGGCGCCGTACCGCGCAAGCGGCGCTATCTCAGCGCAGTGCGGCGACAACCTGCTGTGCGATGTTCTGCTCACCGAAGGTGTTGGGGTGCAGCGGGACAATCGATGGGGTCGACAGCGAGGGGATGAGTCCGTTGATCCACTGCTGGTCGGGTGCGGCGCACATATCGTGTCCGACGCTGGAGGCGGCGGTGTCGACGAAGATCGCGCCGTGTGCGGCGGAGACGCTGCGCAGCAGCGTATTGAGGTTGACCAGCACGTCCTGGAGGTAGTCGGCGTCGCGCGGCCAGGCGGGCTGTTGCGCGGGGCAGGCGCCTTCGCGCGAGGCGGTGGGGTATCCGACGATCACGATCGTGGCTTCGGGTGCGCGCGAGCGGATCTCATCGATCGCGGTGCCGTAGACGGGTGCCAGGGCCTTGGTCCGTTCCGCGAAAGTGTCGACGCCGTTCGCGGTGAAGGTGTCCGCGCATGACGTGCCGTAGGGCTCCGGCAGGAGATTTCCGCACCGCAGGGCCTGGCTCGCCAGGCCGATATCGTTGCCGCCCATGGTCATTGTCACCAGGGTGGTGTCCGGTGTCAGTGCATCGAACTGCGGTGCGGCGGTTCCGGAGACGACTCCGCGCTGCGGGCTCGCGAGGTCGCGCAATGTGGCCCCGCCGCAGGTGACGTCCTGGAAGGTCGCGACGCCGAGCTCCTTCGCGACCAGCGACGGGTAGTTGACCGCGGAGCGTGCACACGTGGCGAGCTCGGTTTGCGGAAATACGCCCGCGCCCGCGGCGAAGGAATCGCCGAGGGCCACATAGTGGGTTTCTGCGGCCGGGTCCGCGCTCGCTTGCCCGGTGATAGCGGCGCTCGCCACGACTGTCATCGCGGCGGCGGCGACCGCCGGTCTCACCTTTCCGAATAGGTCGTTCCAGCTGCCGAAAACTCGCATTGCGTCTCCTTGTGAGCCCATGACCGGACGAATTCTGGCCTGAACTCCCAGGAGTAACTCGCGCAGGCGGGATCGACCCTGGACATCCGACCGGTACGGGCAGAGTCTAGCCGCGATTCGCCAATCCCGAATAAGTTTCGGTTTTCCCGCTCGCAATTCTGGTCGCTCCGGGCTCGGCCGCATGCGACGACCTCGGGCGGCGTTGGGGGATAGCGCATTTCGTCAGAACGTCAGCGACCAGGCCTTGTTTCAGATTCATGCTCCAAGATAGGGTACTGTTGCGTTCCTCACTATTTCGCATCTACCTGCGAAAAGTCAGCGATGACGAATCGTAAGGGTTGACACCGCCTGCTCGCGCTGGCTACGGTCGCGATTGTTCGCGCTGAGTCATCGCCCGCCTCGGCATTAATGGCAGCAGGCTGTCCAAATGGTCTGGCCGAAATGTTTCGACTGCGGGGAGGCCGTCGTTATTCTTCGACCCTGGTCGCATTCATGAACAAACTCGGCCGACCTTTCTTTGTGCTTCGAGACAAGATTCTCGTTCCTTTTTCTCGCCCGCCGAGGCTCCACCAGTTCCTTTAGACGTTAGGCGCCAGCTTTGTCCGTCTCGATCTCACCCGCCAAGACCGTGGACGACCTCCCGGGGCCGAGCCGGTGGCCGTTGCTGGGGAATCTCCCGCAGATGCGACCCGCGTTGCTGCACCGTCAGTTCGACGAGTGGTGCGATGAGTACGGCCCGCTCTACCAGTTGAAAATGCCGGGGCGGCACATCGTGGTAGTGAGTGATCCCGATCTGAACCGCGAGATCTTCCGTGACCGCCCGGGTGGGTTCCGGCGGCAGTCGGCGATCGAATCGGTCATGGACGAGATGGGTTCCAACGGCCTGTTCTCGCTGGAGGGTGAGGCGTGGCGGCTGCGTCGAAAGCTGGCAATGCCCGCCTTCAATGCCTCGCACCTGCGCAGCTTCCATCCCATCCTGGAGACGATCACCGGACGATTGCAACATCGCTGGGAACGGCAGTCGCCCAAGGACATTCGTGCCGACCTGACCCGCTACACGGTGGACGTCACCGCTAAACTGACCTTCGACTACGACATCAACACCATCGAACAGTCCGGCGACGTCATCCAGCGGCACCTGGAACTGATCTTCCCGCTCATCAACCGGCGGATCAACAGCCCGCTTCCGTACTGGCGTTACGTCAAACTCCCGGACGACCGAGCGCTCGAGCGCGCGCTGGCCGCGCTGCGCACCGATCTCACCGGTGTCATCAGTCGGGCCCGCGCGAATCTGCCTGCGGCGCCGACGAATTTCATCGAGGCCTTCCTGCTGGCGCAGGACGGCAGCACCTCCTTCACCGATGACCAACTGTTCGCCGAGGCGCTGACCATCCTGATCGCCGGTCAGGACACCACCAGCAATGCCATGGCCTGGCTGCTCTACCACCTCGCGGGCAATCCGGCTGTGCAGGAACGGATTCGCGAGGAGGTCGCCGCGATTCCCTCGGCGCTGGACCGGCAGCCATATCTGGAAGCCGTTGTCGCCGAATCGATGCGGCTGCGGCCGACGACCCCGATCGTCGGACTGGAGGCCACCGTCGACACGACGATCGACGGTGTGCACATCCCGGCGGGCACCTGGGTGATCGTCAATGTGCAGCATGCGAGCCTGCAGGAGAAGAACTTCGAGGACGCACTGCGCTTCGACCCGGACCGCTGGCTGCGCACCGAGCACGGCACGCATCGACCCGAGGTCTCCACGCCGTTCGGGGCCGGTCCGCGCTTCTGTCCGGGACGGGGGTTGGCGATGTTGGAGATCAAGAACGTGACCGGCATGGTCTGCCGGAATTTCGAGGTGCGTCTGCCCGCGGGTGCGCAGGCGCCGAAGGATCGTTTCCACTTCGCCGTCATCCCCATCGATCTCGATCTCGACCTGATCCGACGGCCCGTCTGACCCCCATTCGCCGAGCACACTCTAAGGATGTAGATGTCGTTGCATCGATTGACCGCGACCGACGGTGTCTGGCTGTCGCTCGAATCCCCCGATATGCCGATGCATATCGCCTTCCTGCTGGAATTCACCGCACCCGAGGGTGGGGCGGCCCAGTTCCTGCGACAGTGGCGGGCCGGACTGGACGCACCGGCGAGCCTGCCGCAACCGTGGAACTTCCGCCCGCTGAAGTTCCCGCCGCCGGGTGTCGCGGCCATGGTGCGTGAGGTCGACGATATCGACCTGAGCGAGCACATCCGGGAGTGGACGCTGCCGGAGCCGGGCAGCCAGGACCAGCTGACCGAGCTCGTATCGTCGATCCATCAGAAGCAGCTCGATATGAGCCGTCCGCCATGGGAATTGCACGTCATCGAGGGGCTGGCGCAGGATCGTTTCGCGCTCCTGCTCAAGGTGCACCACAGCCTGCTCGACGGCGCATCGGCCATGCGGTTGTTCACCGATACGTTCACCGAGGATGCCGCCGCCCGCGATGTGCCGGACCTGTTCACCGTGCGCCCGGCGGCCGAGTCGGCGGAAGCCGGTACGGCGAATCCGTTCCGTGCCCTGCTCGCCGCATTGACCGGCGTGCTGGCCTTGTTGCGCGGTGTCGGATCCGCCGCCCGCGATGCCTTTCGGCGTGCACGCGGCGATAAGACGATGGCGCAGAAGGCATATCAGCAGCCGGAGACGATTCTCAACGGCACCATCACCGGCGCGCGCGATCTGTCCAGGCGTCGCTACGACCTCGCGCTGTTCAAGCGGTTGGCGAAGGCGGGTGACTGCACGATCAACGACATCGTGCTGTACCTCGTGAGCACGGCGCTGCGCACCTACCTGACCGATCACGCCACGTTGCCCGAAGAGTCGTTGACCGCGGGCGTGCCCACCGATCTGCGCGAGCAGGACGACGCTCGCGCCGGCACTCGCGCGGGCATGATGTTCACCGCGCTGGCCACCGATATCGCCGATCCGCGCGACCGGTTGAGTGCGGTCAAGTACTACATCCGCGCCGCGAAGCAGCATATGGGCGAGATGGCCCCGAACGAGGTCATCGGCTATGGACTCGCGGTCACCCTGCCGTGGATCCTCGGGCTCAGCTTCGGCTTCACCAACACCGCATCCTCCCATCCGATGGGCGTCTCCAACGTGCCGGGACCGCGAAACCCGCTGTACTGGAACGGTGCTCGGCTCGAGACGATCTATCCGATCTCGCTGCTCATGCACGGCAATTCGCTGAACTTCACCTGCATCGGGTACTCGGGCGGGCTGCACTTCGGCGTGCTCGGTGTCCAGGACAAGCTGCCGCCGATGTCGTATCTCACCGGGGCCATGGATGCCGCGCTCGATGAGCTCACCGAACTGCTCCTGCCGGACCGCACACAGCTGGCCGCTGGATGACGTCGGTGTCGAATTACGACGTGGCGATTATCGGCTCGGGCTTCAGCGGGCTCGGCGTCGCGGTGAATCTGCGGCGCCTCGGCAATGACAACTTCGTCATCCTGGAACGCGCCGATGCCGTCGGCGGCACTTGGCGCGACAACGTCTATCCCGGCTGCGCGGTTGACGTGCCATCGGTGCTGTACTCGTATTCCTTTGCGCCGAACGCGGATTGGACCCGCGTGTACGCGACCCAGCCCGAATTGCGCGCCTACACCGAGCAGGTCGTCGACACCTTCGATCTGCGAAGGCATGTGCGGCGCAACAGCGACGTGGTCGAGGCCGATTTCGACGACGAGGCCGAACAGTGGGTGCTGCGGCTGAGCGACGGCAGACTGGTCCGGGCGCGCGCTGTCGTCATGGGCTACTTCTCGCTACATGCCGAGGCTATTCCGGATATCCCCGGTCGCGCCGATTTCGCTGGGCCGCAGATGCATTCGAGCAAGTGGGATCCGTCGTTCGAACCGGCGGGCAAGCGGGTCGCGGTGGTCGGGGCCGGGGCGAGCGCGGTGCAGATCGTGCCTGCGCTTGCGAAGTCGGCTGGTGAGCTCATCTCGTTCCAGCGCACTCCGGCCTGGGTGATTCCGCGACTGGACCGGCCGATTCCGCCGACGGTGCGCAAGATTCTGCGCCACGTTCCGCCGGTCAGGCTGGCAGCAAGGGGATTCGTCTTCCTGTTCCTGGAGGCCATGCATTTCGCGGTGTTTCATCCGCGGCTGGTTTCGGTCTATGAATGGGTCGTCCGCAAGGTGCTTGCCGAGCAGGTGCCCGATCCCGAGCTGCGGCGCAAACTCACACCCGACTACGCATTCGGCTGCAAGCGACCGATGGTCTCCGACGAGTACTACCGCTCGTTCACCTGCCCGAATGTGCGGCTGAGCACCGAGAAGATCACCGAGATCACCGCCACCGGCCTCCGCACCGCCGACGGGGCGTTGCACGAGGTCGATGCGATCGTGTGGGCCACCGGATTCCACGTCCAGGATTCCATCGCACACTTCCCGGAGTTCCGCGCTGCGGCGACCTCGACGCGAAAGAAGTTCCGGCGCGATGGTTTTCGCGCGTATCGCGGCATCGCCTTCGCGGGGCTGCCGAATCTGTTCGCGGTCACCGGACCGAATACCGCACTGCCGCACACCTCGCAGTTCCTCGCCATCGAACCCACCACGAAGCTGATCGCCAAGACGATCGAGCACATGCGGGCCAAGGGCATTCGCCGCTACAGCCCGTCCGAGCAGGCCGAGCGCGAATGGGTCACGCGCGCACGGCAACTGCTCGGCAGCCGGGTGTGGTCGACCGGCGGATGCACCAGCTACTTCATCGATGAGGACGGCACCAACACCTTGACCTGGCCGGGCGGAACGTTCAGCGTCCGACTCGACCGGCGTCGCATCCGACCGCAGGACTGGGATACCGGACGGCCCTGACAAAAGCCTCGCAACCCCGACGGTTTCCGCACGTCGCACACCCGCACTTCGCCGTCGCCGCGAATCAACTATTCCTATGGCCGCAGCAGGACGGCCGCAGCACCGCCGCCGATCATGTCGGCAGCATGTCGGTGATCTGCTCGACATGCCGCGAGGACAGCGGCGCCGCCACAGCCCGTCCGAGCGGACCGAGCGCGAATGGGTCACGCGCGCACGGAAACTGCTCGGCACCAGCGTCCTCTTCGCCGATGCCGCCATGGATTCCACCTGATCTTGATTGTGTTGACGCCAGAGCGGACCGTTCACGTGGCGGGAGGGGCAGCGCCGGACCCCGGGGCTGCGTGACACCGGTCCGATTGCGGCACAGCCGGTTCGGGCAGAATGCCTGGCAACTTAGCTGCGGTCCGCGGTCAAAGGTGTGCTGCACAGAGCGTTGTGTGAGTCATGGTTGCGCACCAACGGTGATGCACGTTACTGTACCCACTCGTTGATGGGAACGGGGTAGTTCCTCATTGCCGGGAGGGTTTGGCAAGCATGATCCGACGTCGACGTCCGATTAAGGCAGTGGCTGCTGCGATAGCCACCTTCACCGTGTTTGCCGGAGCCGTGGTCGCCGCCGCGCCGACCCAGGCCACGCTCGGCCGCGATGCGCAGTTGACCGCGACTTACGCGGGGCCGCAACAGTATCCGAACGTCTACATCGACTGGGACATCCCGATCACCATGAGTGACGGCACGGTGCTGAAGGCGAATGTGTACCACCCGGCCGACGCTTCCGGCCGACCCATCGTCGAGCCCACGCCGACCATCGTGAACCTCACGCCCTACACCAAGCTGGTGGCGAATATCGCCGACTCCGTGCTGGCCATCCCCGGCCTGGCCGAGCCGCTGATGCAGGCGCTGCACGGCTTCGATCTCTCGGCATACGGCCTGAGCGGAATCAGCGATCTGGCACAGGCATTGGCGGGCGGTACCGCGCGCACCTTCGCGGTGGATCGCAAACTCGTGCAGAGCGGCTACACCCAGGTGGTCGTCGACGTGCGCGGCACCGGCTTCTCCGAGGGCATCTGGCAGGTGTTCGGCGATCGCGAGCAGCAGGACGGCGTCGAGGTCGTCGACTGGGCGGCCGCGCAGCCGTGGTCCAACGGCAAGATCGGCATGAGCGGGATCTCCTATTCGGCCATCAACCAGTTGCAGACCGCGGAGCGCAGACCCGCTGCGCTGCAGGCGATCTTCCCGATCGTGCCGGGCAGCGATCTGATCCGCGACGTGGCCGCACCCGGTGGCGCACTCGGTATCGGGTTCATCCCGGAATGGCTGCTCGCCGTCGACGGCACGAAATTGATTCCCGACGTGGTCTCCATGCTGGCGGGCAAGTTCGACTGGACCTGGCTGGCGGATCGGGTCCGTGACCCGTTCACCTTCTTCAATATGATCATCATGGCGCTGGGCACCCAGAGCATGGATCAGATTCCGCCCGAAATGTATTCGGTGCTCGACGATCAAAGCCCGTTGCGCACCGCCTGGATCGGACATCCCGATCGCATCGATGTGCCGACCTTCGTCTACGGCGGCTGGCAGGACATCTTCGCCTACTCCTCGCCGCGGGTCTACAACGCGATCAATGTGCCCGACAGCCAGAAGAAGCTGGTGATGGACAACAACTATCACATCACCACCGGCTCGGGCATGGGTGACGCCGACGGACCAGCGGCCCTGGATGTATTGCAGCGCGCATGGTTCGACAAGTGGCTCAAGGGCATCGACAACGGCATCGATGACTACGACCAGGTCACCCTGTGGCAGCAGGGCGGCGGCTGGACCCACACCTCGGCCTTCCCGCGGCCCGATATGGACTACCGCCGTATGTATTTGAACGCGGCCGCCTCGGGGACCGCGCCCGGCAGCGCCTACGACGGCAGCCTCACCGGGGAGCCGGGTGGACCCGCACGGGTTTCGATCGGACCCGGCTTGACCACGCTCTGCTCACGCGACGGTGCACAGGGGACAGCGGGCATCCTGCCGCTCCCGGATATCTGCACAAAGGATTCGCGGATCGCCGAGACCAATGGCCTCACCTTCACCAGCGCGCCGGTCGCCGTACCGACGCAGATCTCCGGACCGATCGCGATACACCTCGATACCGTCCTGGACGCCACCGACGGCTACTGGACCGTGACACTGAACGACGTTGCCCCGGACGGACGTTCGACCCAGTGGACACACGGCCAGCGCACCGCATCCCTGCGCGCTGTCGACCAGAGCAAGGCCACCCGCTCCGCCAATGGCGACTACACCGACCCGTACCCCTACCTGACCCTGGATACCCGCGAACCGATCGTGCCCGGTCAGCCGACGGTCATCGATATCGGCATGTTCGCCACCGACGGTGTGCTGCAACCGGGACACCGGCTGCGCGTCGACATCTTCGCCGGAAACTTCCCGAGCAGTCTTCCGTTGCGCCCGTTGCTGAACGAGAGCGGGTTGAAGCCGCAGTACATCGAGCTGGACCCGAATCAGCCGAGCTGGGTGAACATTCCGGTCGACGGCGAGCCGGGCTGGTGAATCAGGCCGGGCCGGAGCCGAGCAAGACCAGTGCGGCGCGAGTCAGTGTGGGCGCCAAGGCCGGTAGCTCCTGCGGCCCGGATTCGATCAGGGTGGCCCGGACTCGATCGTCGATGCCGCCGAGCAGCACATCGATGAGTCCGGGATCGGGTTCGGCGCGAACTTCGCCCGCGCGCACACCGATTCGCGCCGCCGCCACCATCCGATAGCCGAACATGCGGTGCGTGCGGGCCCGGCGGGCGATGAGTCCCGGTCCGGCGGCGAGGGTTTCGATATGCAGCGCGCGTGCGGCGGCCGGCTCCGCGGCCAGGAACTCCAGATACGTTTCCAGCGTCGTGCGCACCAGCTCGACGAAGGTGTCCGCACCCGATTCCGTGACCACCCGGTCGAGTTCACGGGTGATGACGTCGACCGCGAAGTCGAAAGCGGCGGTGAAGCATTCCTCTTTGCTCTCGAACAGCCCGTAGAACGTGCGCCGGGCCACCCGGGCCCGACCGACGATATCGGTGATCGTGGTCGGGCCGTACCCGAGTTCGGCGACCGCCTCCAGAGCGGCGATATATAGCCGCTCGCGCTGTGACGTCACGACTTCGTCCCGGGTCAAGCGATGCGGCCCTCGGGGCAATCGGTCCGGAGAAGCGCTGGTCAAGACGGTCATAATGCCGACGATTCTGCCACACCTGGAACTTTCGCCCGGAAATTCTTTCCGGGTGACAAAGACTCAGTGCAGCGCGCTGCCCTGGACCCACTCGTCCCAGGGCACGCCCCAGTCCCCGTTCTGCCAGACCTCGAGCGGTGCGCCGCCGGTATTGCGGACCTCGACCACATCACCCGGAATCGCAAAATTGTAGAACCACTGGGCATTCGCGAGGCTCAGGTTCAGACAGCCGTGCGAGAGGTTCTGGCTGCCCTGCGCCCAGACCGTGGAATCGAGCTGGTGCAGATAGATGCCGTCGGTGCTGATGCGGGTGGCCCAGCCGATGGCTTCCTTGTAGCCGAGCCGGGAATTGACCGGCAGACCGTAGGTGGAGGAGTCCATGATCACCGGATTGCCCTTGTCCATCACGGTGTAGATGCCCGGCTGGGTCCAGAAGCTCAGCGTCTTGCCCGCGATGACCTCGCTGCCACCTCTACCCATCGAGGTGGGCATGGTGCGGATCAGGTTGCCGTTCTCGAAGACCTGCACCTGTTTGGTGTTGTCATCGGCAATGGAGACATGCGACGGGCCGATGGTGAAGGTGGTCTTGGTGTCCTCCTGGCCGTAGAGGCCGCCGCCGAGGTCCGCGCCGTAGATGCTGGCCGTGGCGGTCACCTTGGTGCCCGGCGCGAAATACTGCTGCGGCCGCCAGTGCGCGTTGCGCTTGTCGAGCCAATACCAGGAACCCTCGACCGGCGGGTCGGTCGTCACCGAGAGCCGCTTCTCGGCAACGGCCTTATCCGGGACATCCTCGTCGAAATGCGCGACCACGACGGTGCCGACACCGAAGGTGCCGCCATCTGCCAGCGGTGTGCCGCCGGTGGTGGTCATATAGACCTTGGTTTGGTTGTTCGGCGCCAGCGTGCTGAAAGTCGAGGTGGTCGGCCCGACGCGGCCGGTGATGGTGAGGCTTTCGGCGCTGATCGTGTAGGTGTGCCCGTAGCCGAGCGGATCGACGGGCTTCCACGCCGTCTTGTCCGGGGTGTAGATGCCTTCGATCGAACGGCCCCCCTCATTGGTGAGTTTCACCGAGGTGAGCATGCCGTCGTTCGCGGTCACCACGACCGGCGCGAGCGGATCGATATTGTTGCCACCGCCCGGCGTGATGACTATCGGGGGCGGCGGCGGTCCGGCCTGGGTGGTCGGCGCTTGCGACTTCGATGAACATCCGGCGACGAGCAACATCATCACCAATGCAAAACCCGCAGCTGCTCTCCACCGGAAGCGGCGACTCGACATGACTCTCCTGTGTTTCGCCGTGCGTTCCCTGCGGCGCACCTACGACGTACTGGCCCGTGCCGTAGTTTACCGGCCATTTCGGGCGTGGTTCGCCGCCGCGGGTGTGACCTGCGCGAACATCCGGCCTCAGTTGACGCAGGGCACGCTGCTGCCGATCGTGGTCGCGACTGGCTTGCCCGCATCGGGTGCGGGTGTGACGGAGGTGGTGGTCGCGGACGCGCTGGTGGTCGGCACGAGTTCGGTGGGCATGGTGAAATCGGTGCCCACGACCACGCTGATGTGGCCGGGTTCGACATTCGGCGATACGGCCGCGGTGAGGCCGAGGATGTCGCCCAGCTGCGCGGCATCGGTCTCGGCGCCGGTGCCGTAGGTGATGGTGGAGGTGGTGCGGGTGGTGGTGCTGTCCAGCGTGCCCGCCGTATAGCCACGCTTGGTGAGAGCGGTGGAGAGTTGGGCGGCCCGGCCGGTGTATCCGCTCGCATTGCGGACATCGACGATGCTGGTGGGGGCACGCGTCGAGGTGGTCGGCGTGGTTTCGATGCCGAAGGCGGCGCGCACTTCCTTCTTGATGGCCGCCGGATCGACGATATTGACGTCCTGACCGTCGATATTGTCGTAGCGCAGCACCGGCAGTGTCCGGAATTCGACCGAGATCGAGCCCGCCGAACCGAGGTCGCGGGCGAAGTCGAGCAGGTTCCAGCCGTCGGACAGCACGACATCGCGGTGCGCCACATCCATGAGTCCGGAGAGCTTGCTGAAGTTGGTCAGCGTGCCCGCGTCCTTCAGCGATTTGGCGACCGAGGTGAGGAAGGCCTGTTGGCGGTGGGTGCGGTCGAGGTCGCCGTTCTCCAATCCGTGGCGTTGCCGCACGAAGGACAGCGCATTGGCGGCATCGAGATGCTGCGGCCCCGCGGGGAAGACGGCGCCGGAGTAGTAGCTGTCGTTGACCGCGTGGTTGAGGCAGACATCGACGCCGCCGAGCTTATCGGCCAGATCGTAGAAGCCGACGAGCGAGATTTCGGCGAAGCGGTCGATGGGGACGCCGACCAGATTGCGCACGGTCTGCACGATCGATGCCCGTCCCGCCTCGCGGCCCGCGCGTTCCAGGGCCACCTTGTCCTTCATGCCCGAGTTTTCCAGCTTGGTCTCGGTGGCGGCCTTCTTCAGCCCGTAGGCCTCCTTGATCTTGGCGTGGTCGTAGCCCGGAATGCCGGAGACCGCGACATAGTCGTCGCGTGGAATGGAGAACGCGACGATCTTGTGCATATCCGCGGGAATATGCAGCAGGATCAGCGAATTCGCGTTGTAGCCGCCGTTGTCGCCGTCGCCGGCGTGCAACTGGTCCAGGATCGCCTTCGGCAAGTCGTTGCCGTCGAGGTCCTTGCGGGTATCCAGGCCGATCAGCAGGATATTCAGATCGCCGCCGAGTGAGCGTGGTGCGTCCTTGCCGATCGCGTCGGTGTGGGTGAAGCCGCTATCGAATTCGTTCTTGGCGGACCAGGCGAATCCGGTGCCGGACACAACGGCGAGAGCGGCGATCGATGTCAGGACGCGCATTGCGATCTTTGCCGCTTTGCGCGCGCGATGGGGTTTCGGTTCCGCTCGTCGGTGCGCTGCTCGCCGGTTCCCGGCGGGGCGAGCCTCGGTGATTTTGGGAAGCTCGACGGTGTCGTCATCCATGGCGGCGGCCTAGGTCCCGGGTCATTCTCGCCGCCTCAGCTTTCGTCTCGGGTCACGACACAGCGCATGTCCGGGTCATACCCGCTGACGACTAGTTGCACCCGCTAGTGACTGCTTGCAGGTCACTCGAAAGGGCCTGCTCAACCTTCCCAGTGTTACCGACACCGCTCGAGGCAGGCAAGAATCAGACATTGTGATCTGCACAGCTTGACGATCTAGTCTCGTATACATGGCTGCTCCCGTGTTGCTCGTGCTCGGTGCCGGTCCCGGTGTCGGGCTGTCCGTCGGCCGTCTTTTCGCGCGCGACGAGTATGTAGTGGTGCTGGCGTGCCGGCTCGGCGCGGAGGCCGAGCCGTTGGCGAAGGAATTGCTGGGCGAAGGTTTCGCTGCCGAAGGTGTCGGTGTGGATCTGGCCGATCCCGACGATGTCAGTCGAGTTGTGACCGAGGTGGGCGAGCGGCACGGGCGCATCGACGTGCTGCATTTCAATCCGAGCATCTTCCGGCAGGCGGATCCGCTGCGGTTGACGGTCGCGGAGTTGATCGAGGACTTCACGATCGGCGCCGCGGCGCTGCTGCCCGCGGTACAGGCGGCACGGCCGTTCTTCGCCCCCGGTGCGCGCGTGCTCGTCACGGGTAGCGCGGCGGCGGATAAGCCGTGGCATGAGGCGGCATCGCTCGGTGTGCAGAAGGCGGCGGTGCGCAATCTCGTCACCAGCCTGGACACCACCATGGCGCCCGACGGTTTCCGCGCCGTCGCGGTACAGATCAATGGTGTGCTCGGCGAGGGTGCGTTCACCCGGGAGCGGGTCGCCGCGGCATTGCACGCCGCCGCCGTCCGCCCCCTCGACGACTGGACACCGCATGTGTCCTACAACGGCTGAGCCGACAAGACATTCCGACCAACGACGTGCGGCCGAGCGGGTCGCGACGAAGGAGGATGGATGCGGTGGTCCAATGTAGCGACGGCTTTGGTTGCCGCACTGATGATTTCGCTGCCGCATCTCGCGGCGTCCTCGGCCCAACCGGCCGCGGTGCACCCCCAGGTGTTGCAAGCCAGGCTGGATGACCTGGTCCGTTCGGCTTTCGTTCCAGGTGGGCAACTGGTCGTGACCGCCGACGGCGACGCGACTCAGATCAATAGCGGCGTCGGCGATCTCGCGACGGGCGCTCCGTTCCCGGATGACGCACAGGTTCGGATCGCCAGCAATACCAAGACATTCGTGGCGACCGTCGTGCTGCAGTTGGTGGGGGAGGGACGAGTCGAGCTGGACGCTCCGATCGAGCGTTATCTGCCCGGTGTTGTGCGCGGCCCCGGCGGCGACGGGAATCTGATCACCGTCCGAAGTCTGTTGCAGCACACCAGCGGTATCCCGGATTATCTCCTTCGATTGGACTGGGGGTCGGTCGAGTCGTTGCAGCGGTACCAAACGGCGGATCAGCTGATCCGACTCGGTTTGGATATGCCCGCGCTGTTCGCGCCCGGCTCGCGTTTCAGCTACTCCAATACCAATTATCTGCTGGCCGGAAAGCTGATCGAGCAGGTCACGGGACGGCCGCTGGGCGTCGAGGTGACCTCCCGGATCCTGATTCCGCTGGATCTCCAAGACACCTATTGGCCCGCATTCCCGCAGGAGAACGTGATTCGCGGTCCACACCCGCGCGCATATCAGATCTTCAACGGCGCCCAGGTCGACATCACCGATATCGACCCGGGCTGGGGCCTGGCCGATGGCGCGCTCGTCTCCACCGATGCCGACCTGAACCGCTTCTTCACCGCCCTTCTCTCCGGAAAACTGCTTCGCCCAACCGAACTCGCCGAAATGCAGCACACCATCCACGGCGGCGACCCAGCCCTTCCCGACGATGTCGGCCTCGGCCTGTACCACCGCACCAACGCGTGCGGCATCGATATCTGGAGCCACGGCGGCGCCATGGACGGCTTCTTCGTCTTCGGCGGCTACACCCCCAACCGCGCGATAACAGTCAGCCTCAACCAAGTCCCACCCCTGTTCGGCCTCGGCTACAAGGGCGCCATGGACAGCCTGGTAGACGGTGCCTTCTGCGGGTGAGGGGTCAGTTCTGCGGTACTACTTCGGTGCGGGCGGCACAGGTTGGGTCGTCGTCTTGTCCGCGAACCGGGTGGTGCCGTCCGGAGACATCATCGTGTTGACGTAATCCACACCGGAGGCGATCAGGACCGGTCCGCCGATGGCGATCGTGCCGATGATCCCGCCGAGGGCTGCGCCGGTGGTCAAGCCGAGGATGCAGCCTGCGGCAATGGTGGCGACACATCCGACGACCGCGCCGATTGCGGTGCCGACGAAGCCGCCGATCGCCGTGGCCAGGCCGAACTGCATGGCGAATTCATCACGGGCACGGTTGTTCTCAGCCATCGATGCGACCGGCTTGATGGCCAGTGGCTGCGAGATGTCGAGTCCGGCGGGCTTCTGCGGCGCCAGTTCCAGTACCGTGCCGTCCTTTTCGACGACCGGCTTGACCGGAATGTCGGTATCGGCGGCCCGGAACCGCAGCGGCAGCGTAAGGACGACGTGACCGTCGGTGTCGGCCAGATCGACGACATCGACCACGTCGGCGATATCGGCGGCGTTGCCGTCTTTATCGACCAGCGTGCCGTCCTTGTCGACCAGCCGCCCGCCGCCGCCGGCCGCGAGCTCGCTTTCCGCCGCCTTGGACAGGGTGAAGGTGCCGTTGCGCACGCTGGCCACCACCGTCTTGTCGACTAGCTTGACCGAGTAGGTGATGTCCTGCCGCGGGGGCGCGGCGACCGGCTCGGCATGCGAAACTCCGGCGCCCAAGGTCACGGCACCGATGACAAGGATCGCCGCCGCAGTGCTATCGCAAAGCTTCATTCGGGTATTCCGTTCAGTCATCAGATTATTCGCTCTTCGCAACGCCCCGTGCAGGCTCGGCTCGCCTGCTCGAGCAACTCCCCGTGCAATGTACTCGTATGCGCGGCAAGGAGGTCGAGGGGAGCCTAGCCGAGCCTGCGGTGCGAAGCGACCGTATTCGGAGCGAAAAAATCGATGCCAGCTATGACACGGTTACTTCCTTCGGTGTGTCGACCTGCGGCGCGGGCCGTGTCCGCAGCAGTAGCAAACCGAGTAGTGCTGCAGCGATGCTGAAGCCCGCACTGATCCACGCGCCGGTCGACATGGCGTCGGTGAACGCTTCCTTGGCCGGTTCGACATATCCGAGTTGGAATGCGGCGCCGATGGATTCACGTGCGGCATCGGGTGCGTCTTCGGGCATATGCGACGTGAACACACCGGCCAGTACGCTACCCAGGATCGCGATGCTGATCGCCATGCCGACCTGCTGCAGCGTGTCGTTCATGGCCGAGCCGACGCCCGCGTGCTCGAGCGGAATGGCGCTCATGATCGCGGCATACGCGGCCGGACCCGCCAGACCGCCGCCGATCCCCATGACCAGCATGCTGGCCAGCACCGCGAAATATCCGGAACCGACGGCCAGGATCGCGAACGCCCCGCCCATGACGAGCAGACCGGCGACGATGAGCGTCTTATTGCTCAACTTCTTGCCCAGCGTCGCACCGAGACCGTTGCACACCGCGGCGGCGACCGCATACGGCAGCAGTGCCAGCCCCGCCTTCATCGGCCCGTAGCCGAGTACGAACTGCAGGTACTGGGTGAGCATCAGCATGATCGCGCCCATGCCGAACACCATCAGCAGCAGCGTGCAGCAGGTGCCGGTGAAATCGCGATTGCGGAACACCGCCAGCGGCAGCATCGGATGCGCCGACCGGCTCTCCCAGACCACGAACGCCAGCCCCGTGACGACGGCGAGTCCGATCATCGGAATGTTCCACTCGCGCTCGATGATCACGTAGACCGTCGAGGTGAGCGCGACGATGGACAGCAGCACGCCGATCAGGTCGACCGGCCGCTGCTCACCGGTGGATTCCGGCATCAGCACCAGCGCGGCGACAATCGCGAGCACCGCGACCGGGATATTGAGCAGAAACACCGAACCCCACCAATAGTGCTGTAGCAGAAAGCCGCCCAGCGTCGGCCCGAGCACGATGCCGACCATCGACACGGTGGACCAGGCCGCCATCGCCTTGCGCCGCTCGTCCTCGGCGAAGGTGGTCATCAGGATGGACAGGGTCGACGGCATGAGCAGCGATCCGCCGACGCCCATCAGGGCGCGCGCCCCGACCACCTGCCACGGCTCGGTGGCCAACACTGCCGCAAGCGATGCCGCGCCGAACAGTGCCAACCCGATCACCAGCATGCGCCGCCGGCCGAACCGGTCGGACAGGCTGCCCGCGGTGAGCAACAGTCCGGCGAAGACCAGGACGTAGGCGTCGAGGATCCACTGGACATCCGACGGCGTCGCGTCGAGTTCCCAGATCAAAGACGGAATGGCGATATTGAGCACGGTGCCATCGATCATCAGCACCAGCAGAGACAGACAGAGGACCCCCAGAATCCACCAACGGCGAGGATCTCGTACAACGTTCGATTCCACTCGAACACCGTACGATAGAATCGCACAATGTGCGAGGGAATTATGCTGACCGGGTGACCAAGCAGCAGTTCTCCTCGGTGTGGACCCGCGAGCCGCGCCAGCCGAAGGCGGCCGGACTGCGCCGCGACCAGATCGTGGCCGCCGCAATCGAGGTATTGGACGCCGACGGACTCGCCGCGCTGAGCATGCGAAAGCTCGGCGCGAAGCTCGATGCGGGCGCGACCAGCCTCTACTGGCATGTCGCGAATAAGGATGAACTGCTCGAACTCGTCCTCGACGAGATCTGGGGTCTGATACGAATTCCCGATCCGGACCAGGCCTCCTGGCGTGAGGTCGTCACGACCTACGCCTATAACTTCCGGCTCACCATGCTCGACCACACCTGGGTGACCGCCTTGATCGGCTCCCTGCCGAGCGTCGGCCCGAAGGCCTTCGAACTCAGTGATCGACTGCGCCGCACCTTCATCGACGCCGGATTCACCGGCGTCGATATCTACCTCGCGAGTGGCACTGTGACGAGTTATGTACTCGGACAGGTCATCCCGGAGATCACGGCGGCGAAGGCATTCGGCGACAAGGGTTTCGACAAGGAGATGGTGCTCGACGTCATGGACGAACTCGCCTCCGACTACCCGGAGATGCTCGCCGACTACCGCAAGATGCAACCCGCCGATTATCAGACCGCCCGCGCGATGGCCTTCGATTTCGGTCTGCTCTGCGTCATGGACGGTCTGGAATCACGGCTGCGCAAGTGACCCCTCGGGAATAGATGGCGATACGGCCCTGTTGGTTGCCATATCCACCAAATAGGTGTCAGACTTTCCGAGAGGAGGCGTGGTGCAGTTCGGAATCTTCACGGTGGGCGATGTGACGGTCGACCCGACGACGGGTCGGGCCCCTACCGAGCACGAGCGCATCAAGGCGATGGTCGCGATCGCGCGCAAGGCCGAAGAGGTCGGCCTGGACGTATTCGCCACCGGCGAGCATCACAACCCGCCGTTCGTGCCGTCGTCACCGACCACGATGCTCGGCTATATCGCGGCGCAGACCGAGCGGTTGCAGCTGTCGACGGCCACGACACTCATCACCACCAATGATCCGGTGAAGATCGCCGAGGACTTCGCCATGCTGCAGCATCTGGCCGACGGTCGCGTCGATCTGATGCTCGGCCGCGGCAATACCGGTCCGGTCTACCCGTGGTTCGGCAAGGACATTCGCGAAGGCATCCCGCTGGCGATCGAGAACTATCATCTGCTGCACCGGCTCTGGCGCGAGGATGTGGTCGACTGGGAAGGCCGCTTCCGTACCCCGTTGCAGGCGTTCACCGCAACGCCGCGACCGCTGGACGGCGTACCGCCGTTCGTGTGGCACGGGTCGATCCGCAGTCCCGAAATCGCCGAGCAGGCCGCCTATTACGGCGACGGCTTCTTCGCGAACAATATCTTCTGGCCCAAGGAGCACTTCCAGCGCCTGATCGAGCTGTATCGGCGCCGCTTCGAGCATTACGGCCACGGCTCCGCCGACCAGGCCATTGTCGGGCTCGGTGGACAGGTGTTCATGCGCAAGAACTCCCAGGACGCGGTGCGCGAATTCCGGCCCTACTTCGACAATGCGCCGGTCTACGGTCACGGTCCGTCGCTGGAGGATTTCACCGAGCAGACGCCGCTGACCGTCGGCAGTCCACAGCAGGTCATCGAAAAGACCATGACGTTCCGGGAAAGCTTCGGCGACTATCAGCGACAGCTGTTCCTGATGGACCACGCCGGTCTACCGTTGCAAACGGTGCTGGAGCAACTCGATCTGCTCGGTGCGGAGGTAGTTCCGGTGCTGCGCAAGGAGTTCGACGCACTGCGTCCGGCCCACGTCCCGGATGCGCCGACTCATGCGTCATCGGTCGCGGCTCGTGCCCAGGACAGCACTGTGGTCGCGCAGTGACTGTGATCTCGGAATTCGCCGATCCGACCTGATCGCCCCGGTGCAATGGCGCACCGGTCCTGAAATGCCAGAACTGAATACTCGTTCGATGTACAAGTAATTGAAATATCAACCACATGAGGAGACCGACAATGTCGACCAGCACCGCCAAGGATCTGACCGCGGGCACCTGGGTCATCGATCCCGCCCACTCCACCCTCGGCTTCACCGTGCGTCACCTGATGGTCAGCAAGGTCCGCGGTCGCTTCGCCGACTTCTCCGGCAAGCTGGTCATCAATGAAGACGGCACCGCCTCGGCCGAGGCCGAGATCCTGGTCGAGTCGGTGACCACCGACAACGAACAGCGCGACGCGCACCTGCGCACCGCCGACTTCTTCCACGCCGCCGATTTCCCCGTGGCCACCTTCAAGTCGACCGGATTCCGCGTCGATGGCGAGGATTTCGTCGTCGACGGTGAGTTCACCATCCGCGGCGCCACCCGCCCGGTCTCCCTCGATGTCGAATTCCTCGGCGTCAACCCCGGCATGGGCCACGGCCCGGTCGCCGGTTTCGAGGCCAAGACCGTCATCAACCGTCGCGACTTCGGCATCACCATCGATATGCCGCTGCCCGACGGCGGCGCGGTGATCGGCGACAAGATCACCCTCACCCTGGAGATCGAGCTCGGCCTGCAGGCCTGATCAGGACCGACGTAGTGCCTTCGCAGCCGCCCGGGGTCACCGACCGGGCGGCTGTACCTACCCACCCCGCCGGCTCCGCCGGCTGCCTTCCCCTGCGCTTACTCTGAATTCCATGTCCAGATTCGACGCATCCACTGTCGAGCGGTTGTGCGGGCTGCTGGCTGGGCGTCGGGTCGCGGTGCTGACGGGGGCCGGGGTGTCGACCGACAGCGGGATTCCGGATTATCGGGGACCGGGGTCGCCGGTGCGGACTCCGATGACGTATCAGCAGTTCGTGGGGGATGCGGCGTTTCGGCAGCGGTATTGGGCGCGCAACCACATCGGGTGGCGGGCCATGGACGGGTCACGGCCGAATGCGGCCCATCGGGCGTTGGCACGGTTGGAGCGGGCCGGCGTCGTCACCGGATTGATTACGCAGAATGTGGATCTGCTGCATACGAAGGCGGGTCATCGGCGGGTCATCGATCTGCACGGGACCTATGCGCGGGTGCGGTGCCTCGGCTGTGCGGCGCTGATTTCGCGGATGACCTTGGCCGAGCGGTTGGAGGCCGCGAATCCGGGTTTCGCGGCTTCGGCGACGGCCACCGGGGTGGAGGTGGCCCCCGATGCCGATGCGGTGGTCGCCGATACCGCGAATTTCCGGATGGTGGACTGCGCGCGCTGCGGCGGCATGCTCAAGCCGGACATCGTGTACTTCGGGGAGAACGTCCCCAAGGAGCGCGTCGCCACCGCGTTCGAAATGGTCGAGGCGGCGGACGCGCTGCTGGTGGCGGGATCGTCGTTGACGGTGATGTCCGGGCTGCGGTTCGTGCGATATGCGGCGAAACAGGGCAAGCCGGTCGTCATCGTGAACCGCGGCCGGACCCGAGGTGATGAACTCGCCGCGCTCACCGTCGACGCCGGGTGCGCGGATGTGCTGAGCGCGCTGGCGGATGCACTGGGTGCCGAGGGCGTTCGGCGTCTGACCGGCTCAGCCGAAGTGGCAGACGTAGTGCAGCGTCGTGAGCGCTTCGATCTCGAATGAGCTGTTGCCCGGCACCGAGAACGATTCGCCGCCGCGGTAGGTCACCGCTTCGGTCTCGCCGGCGAGGGTGACTTTGCACTCGCCCTGGATCAACTCCATGATTTCCGGCTCGACCGTATTGAACGTCAGGGTGGACGGCAGGATGACGCCCACCGACTTCGCGGTGCCGTCGGCCAGCTCGATGCTGTGACTGATGCACTTGCCGTCGAAGTACACATTGGCCTTCTTGGCCACACTGACATTGTCGAACCGCGTCATGATCTCTTTCCCGAGGTGCTGGAGGTGGAGCCGTCAGCGTACGCGACGTGCGTTAGCGTCCCTGTCATGCGGCTTCACGTGGGATGTGCGATGTGGACGCACGCGGCATGGCAGGAATATCAACCGGTTCCGGCCGAGCGGTTGCGGCACTACGCGTCGTGGTGCACCGCGGTGGAAGGCAATACGACGTTCTATGCGACGCCGACGCGCAACACGGTCGAGTCGTGGGCGAAGCAGACCGATCCCGACTTCCGCTTCGTCGTCAAACTGCCCAAGCCGATCACGCACGAGCGCAGGCTGCACGGCGCCGAAGCCGAACTGCGCACCTTTCTGGACGCGATGGAACCGCTCGGATCGCGCATCCACTCGTTGTGGGTGCAGTTGCCGGGCTCGTTCGGTCCGACCGATCTCGGGACGCTGGCCGGATTCCTGCGCGCGCTGCCCGACTCCTACCGATCGGCCGTCGAGGTCCGGCATCCCGCATTCTTCGAAAATGACAGCGCCGCAAGGCAGCTGGAGCAGGTGCTCGCGCGCGTAGGCGCCGAATGGGTGCCCTTCGACACCACTTTGCTTTTCGAAGGACCCGCCGAGAGCGCCGCGGAGGCCGAGGCGCGGGCGAAGAAACCGCGGGTGCCGCGCCGCACGCGAGCGCTCACCGAATTCCCGATAGTCCGCTATCACGGCCGCGATTCGGCCGAGCGCACAGTTGCCGGTTGGCAGCCCTGGCTCGACATCGTCATCGCTTGGCTGCGCGAGGGCCGCTCACCAACGGTTTTCATCCATACCCCCGACAATGCCTCCTCCCTGCACCTCGCCCGTCGCTTCCACGACGAGGTCCGCGCCCGCCTGCCCGAACTCGAGCCGCTGCCCGAACCCATTCCGACCGAGCCGATGACTTTGTTCTGAATATCTCGAATAAGTAACGATTCCGAATGTTTGCTCGGATAGACTGGAGGTGTTGCCGCACTAGTGTCGAGCACGATGGAGGAACCGATGAGCCACGCCACCGCGCAGTCCACGTCCTTCACCCTGCGCGGCGCGGCGGGCGCGCTGGCTGCCTGGGAATCCGTACCGCCGCACGACGTCGAAATGCGCGGCACTGTGCTGTTGGTCCCCGGCTTCACCGGCTCCAAAGAGGACTTCGAGGCCATGGTGCCCATTCTCTCGGCAGCCGGATTCCGTTGTGTCGCTTACGATCAGCGCGGGCAGTGGCAGTCCGACGGTCCCGATGAGGCATCGGGATACACGATGGCCGATTTCGCCGACGATCTGATCCTCGTCGCCGATCAGATCTCGGACGACACACCGATTCACCTGGTGGGCCACTCATTCGGCGGCTACGTCGCACGCGCGGCGTTCGCCGCCCATCCGGACCGCTTCCGCAGCCTCAGCTTGCTCGCCTCCGGTCCGTCCTCGACCTCCGATATCAACTTCGCGCCACCGCAATTGGTCGCCCAACTCATCGAAAGCGGTGGCCAGCGGGCACTGTGGGAGCAGATGAGTCAGGCCGTGGCAGCCCTGGTGCCACCGGCAAAGCTCGAATTCCTGCGCAACCGCATCTTCACGACCAAGAAGGCGAATCTGATCGGCATCATGCGGGTCATGGAGGGCCCGACCGACTGCACCGCCGCCCTGCGCGCCACCGGTCTCCCGATTCTCATCGCCTACGGCAACTCCGGCGATCTCTGGCCGCCGAGCGTCCACGAACGCTATGCCGAGGAATTGGGCGCGCGCACTGTGGTTTACGACGGTGTGGGCCACCTACCGAACGAGGAGCGTCCGGCCCGCGTGTGCGCCGATCTGGTCGCATTCTGGACCGGCATCGATCCGCACTGAGCGGACCTGTCTGAGAAGGCTCCTGCTAGCGTGCAGGCATGCACGATAGCGTGACGGTTCGAATGGCGGCACCCGCAGACAAGATCTGGGCCTTGGTCAGCGATATCACGAATACCGGGAAGTTCTCACCGGAGACCTTCGACACCGAATGGCTCGGTGGCGCAACGGCTCCCGCGGTGGGCGTCAAATTCCGCGGCCACGTCAACCGCAATGGCTGGGGACTGAAGTATTGGACGGTCTGCCGGATCGTCGCGTGCGAGCCCGGACGTGAGTTCGCATTCACCGTGCTCGGACCGCGCGGGATGGCGGTCAATACCTGGCGCTACCGTTTCGAGCCGGTCGAGGGCGGCACCGACGTGACCGAATCGTTCCAGCTGAACGAAAACAACCTCCCCCTGCGCCTCTACTGGCTCGTAGCCGGGCGCGCCCGCGGCAAAACCAACCGCGACGGCATGCGCCAGACCCTCGAGCGCATCAAAGCCGACGCCGAACAGTAATCAAGATCAGGTGGAATCCATGGCGGCATCGGTCGAGAAGCCGCCGCCTACAGCAGTTCCACCTGATCTTGATTCTCGTCAGTGGCCCCGGGCGACCCAGTCGGCTAGTGCGGGTTTTTCGGCGCCGATGGTGGTGGTGTCGCCGTGGCCGGTGTGGACCGTGGTTTCCTCAGGGAGGGTCAGCAGGCGGTGGCGGATGGAATCGATGATGGTGCCGAAGTCGGAGAACGAGCGGCCGGTGGCGCCGGGGCCGCCGTTGAACAGGGTGTCGCCCGTGAACAGGGCGGTGGCCTCGGGCAGGTACAGGGAGACCGAGCCGGGGGAGTGGCCCGGGGTGTGCAGGACTTCGATATCGGTGCCCGCCACGGTGATTCGCTGGGTATCGGCCAGTGATCGGTAGTCGACGTCGGGGTGGGTCATGCGCCAGAGCGGATCGTCGCCCGGATGCAGCAGGATCGGGGCGTCGAGGCGTTTCGCGAGTTCCGGTGCGACGGTGACGTGGTCGTTGTGACCGTGGGTGCAGACGACCGCGCGGACATCGCGGTTGCCGACGGCTGCGATGATCGCGTCGGCATCATGCGCCGCGTCGACGATGACCACCTCGACATCGTCGCCGATCAACCACACATTGTTGTCGACATCCCAGGTGCCGCCGTCGAGTGAGAAGGTGCCGGAGGTGACGACCCGATCGATGCGCAGGTTCACCAGACCACCACCGAACGCAGCACTTCACCCGCATGCATCGCGGAGAAGGCCTTTTCGACCTGGTCCAGGGCGATGCGCTCGGTAACGAAGCGCTCCAACGGGAGTCGGCCCTGCAGATACAGATCGACAAGCATCGGGAAATCGCGTTCGGGCAGGCTGTCGCCGTACCAGGAGGATTTCAGTGCGCCGCCACGGGAGAACAGGTCGATCAGCGGCATATCGATGGTCATATCCGGGGTCGGAACGCCGACCAGCACCACGGTGCCCGCCAGGTCGCGTCCGTAGAAGGCTTGCTTCCAGGTTTCCGGGCGCCCGACCGCATCGATGACCACATCCGCGCCGAAACCGTCGGTGTATTCCTGGATCTGTTCGACGACATCGGTCTTGGTCGCATCGATCGTGTGAGTTGCGCCGAATTCCGTTGCCCAGCTGAGCTTCTGGGGATCGCGATCGATCGCGATAATGGCCCGCGCACCGGCCAGCCGGGCACCCGCGATGGCGGCATCGCCGACACCGCCGCAGCCGATGACGGCGACCGTATCGCCGCGCGACACACTGCCGGTATTCATCGCCGCGCCGAGGCCCGCCATCACGCCGCAGCCGAGCAGTCCGGCGACGGCCGGGTCGGCATTCGGGTCGACCTTGGTGCACTGACCCTCGTGCACCAGCGTCTTATCCGCGAATGCGCCGATGCCGAGGGCGGGGCTGAGTTCGGTGCCGTCGGTGAGGGTCATCTTCGTGCTGGCATTGTGGCTGGCGAAGCAGTACCACGGGCGGCCGCGCTTACACGCGCGACATTCACCGCACACCGCGCGCCAGTTCAGGATGACGAAATCGCCCGCGACGACATGGGTGACCGCATCCCCGACAGTCTCCACGATGCCCGCGGCCTCGTGCCCGAGCAGGAACGGGAATTCGTCGTTGATGCCGCCCTCGCGGTAGTGCAGATCGGTATGGCACACCCCGCAGGACTGGATCCGCACCACCACATCGTGCGGCCCGGGATCCGGGATCACGATATCGACGAGTTCGACCGGTGCGCCCTTACTACGGGCAACCACGCCACGCACGGTTTCGGACACGATTCCTCCTAGATGTCGCCGAGTGCTCGAGACACACGCCGTTCCACTCGTACCAAAGCCTATGAGAGTGACCGTGGACTATTTCGACTTCGGGAAATACTCGCGTCCGATGAAGGCCACGTCGGGAGGTCAGGCGCCGAGTCCGTTGGCGAGAACCGGCCACGATTCCTTCAGTGCACGTTCCCAGTAACCCCAGGAGTGGGTGCCGGTGGGCTCGAGGTCGTAGGTGGCCGGAATGCCGAGTTGGTTCAGCCGGTGCCGCATGTTGCGGGTGCACCAGGCGGTCGATCCTTCGATCGCACCGCCCATCGTCACCTGCAGGGGCAGTCCGCCCTCGGCCCAGCTCTGCGTGTGCGGATCGGTGGGATTGTCGTAGGGCCCGGGTAGTCCACTCCCCGCCGACAGGAACAAATTCAACCCGCGCAGGCCTTCGGCATTGACATACGGATCATGCGCCGCCCACATCGGATCCTGCGGCGGCCCATACATATTCACCGGATCGCCGCCACCCTTGCGCACCGACATCCCGACGAACGCCTGCCCAACCGGATCGCTGATCTGCGCACACCCACTGAACGCGCCGACGGACCGGTACAACCCCGGACTCGAAATCGCCAGCGAAAGCACCGACGTACCGGAGGTGGAGATCCCGGCAATCGCATTGCGCCCATTGGTGCCCAACGCGGCATCGATCAGCGTCGGCAATTCCCGAGTCAAATACGTCTGCCACTTGTTGACCCCCAACGCCGGATCGGCCGCCCGCCAATCGGCGTAATAGCTGTACGCCCCACCGAGCGGCTGCACCACATTGACGTTCTTGTCCCCGAAAAACCCCATGACATCGGTCTTCGACCCCCACGTCGCCCCATCGACCCCACCATCCACCCCGGCCAACAGGTACAACGTCGGCCGCGGCACTCCGGTTTCCGCGGGCCGCTGCACCTGCACCGATAACTCCCGCCCCATCGCCCCCGAATACACCGTCAACGTGAGATGCCGGTCATCGCGAACCTGAACCCCGGTAATCCTCGATCCATTCGTGGTCACCACCGATCCCGGTTCGTCCGGTGCCGCGTACGAACGAGGTCCGGCCACAACGGATCCGAGCATAACGGCGGCGACAACCGAGGCCAATCGAAGACCACCAACGCTCATCAGCTACCAACCTCTCCGGCTCGGCCTTCCCGAAGTCTCGCGCCCGTCTGCGACAGTAGCGGGATTACCGGTAGAGCGAGCGAGGCGTCAGCCGGTGATTTGCGCTCGGCCGCCGTCGATCCCGACCCGCGTCACCTCGGCCCGGAGCACGCCCGGCACCTGACGGTAGTTCGCCGCGTCGGTGATCCAATCGAAAACCTGCTCGATCGGCGCCGCGATGGTGCGCCGCACCGTTACTGTCCGCATGACCGACTGTAACTACAACCCGGAGAAATCGCGCTGGACAACGTGGTTGCGGTCGGCGCAGCTGCCGAGGGCGTGATCCGGATGCAGGCCGAGGTATTGGCGGCGGGTGCGAGTGCTCCAGCAGCGGGCCGACTCGGTGCGGGTCTTGTAGAAGTTGACCGTGTAGCCGCCCTCGTAGACGCGCAGCAGGCTGTAGCCGCCCGGATATTCCTTGGTGGCAGCTACTTCCAGGAACTCGACATCGACACCGGAGTCCGGGCGGTTGCGCCGGTTGCGGTGGGTGTGGCCGCAGTGGTGCAGGAATACGCCGGGCGCGTCGCGATAGAGCGCGCCGAGCGCGGCGGCATTCGTGCGATCGAGAACGAACCCTGGGCCGCCCGGATTGCTCACCGCCGCATGGGAAGTCACCGGATGGTGCCCGAAAACAAGGGTGGGCCGATCCGGATCGGCCGCCAGGAGTTCGCGCAGATGCGCGATTTGCGGTGCGACGATTGTGCCACCGGATCCACGCAGTCGGGTGGTGTCGAGGCCGATCATGCGCAGCTCGCCGACACGATATTCGACCAGCCGCTGACGTGCGTGAAATACCGCGCCCCAGTGGTCGATTCGGTGCTCGTCGGGCTTGTCGTGGTTACCGCGGCAGACGAAGTAATCGCGGCCGAGCACGCCCCACTCGTCCAGCCGAGCCCGCACGCCGAGGCTTTGTTCGAGGGTGCCGGTATCGGTGAGATCGCCCGCGACGATCAGTTGATCGGCCGCGCGGTCCGGTCGGCGCAGATCGTCGAGCAACGCGGTCAGCATGAACTCCGGATAGTGCTCGGTCTCGTGACGCAGGCCGGTGGGAAGCCCGGCCACGATCAGGCCGCTGCTGTGCTCGCCGAAGTGCACGTCGTTGGCGAGTGCGATGGTGTGCAGCAGTCGTCCCGGCGGCGGATCGGCCGTGGTGAATGTGCCGGTGGCTTCCGGTGTTCCCGAGCGGCGGGTCACCAGGGTGCGGGCGGGGACGGCGCGGTGGCCGTCCGAGTAGGCCTCGAATCGATAGGTACGGCCGGGTTCGAGGCCGTCGAGCTCCGCATAGTGAAAGGCGGTCGGCCGGGAGTCCAGATAGCGCGGTCGTGCCGCCGACCGGCCGTCGACCGGTGCGATGCGGACCTCGGTATCGGCCGAGACCGGACGGGTGCGGCCATAGCGGTCGCGGGCGCACGTGGTCCAGGTCAGGATGACCGAGCGGTCGGTCACCGTGACGACCTCGAGGTCCGTGGCCAGTATCGAATCCCGTTGCACACGAACGGAATGGGTGGGTCTGGGGCGGGCGTAGAGTGGGGTGCGCACGGTCACAGCGGCCGCGCCCGCGGCCACATTCGCCAGCCATAGGGTTCGAAGTCGCGGCTCGAGCATGGGAATCTCCGTTCGCTTCTGGCTCGAACGGTACGGTTGCCGGTTGAACGCTCGGGTCCCCGCACATGACGTGTCGGCTGTCCGGCGTCGAACATTCGTATCGCCGAGTCTGGGAATTTGACTGCTGGGCGGATGCCGGTCGAGAGTTCGCGGATGGACGGAACGCCCGAGGTGTCCCGCGCGACGTTGCGCAAGGTCACGATTCGACTGGTGCCCTATCTCGGGCTGCTGTATTTCATCAATTACCTGGACCGGGTCAATATCGGATTCGCCGGGCCCAGCGGTATGAAAACAGAGCTGGGACTGACCGAGACGGCCTTCGGGTTCGCCTCCGGCATCTTCTTCATCGGCTATCTCGTACTCGAGGTGCCGAGCAATCTGGCGCTGCACCGGTTCGGTGCGCGCCGCTGGATAGCCAGAATCATGGTGAGTTGGGGTGCGGTCGCCATCGCCATGGCATTCGTGCCGAACGAAACCTGGCTCTATATCCTGCGATTCACCCTCGGCGTGGTGGAGGCCGGATTCTTTCCCGGCATCCTGCTGTATCTCACCTACTGGTTTCCGCAGACCCAGCGCGCGAAGATCGTCGCGCTGTTCATGACGGCGGTCCCGATTTCAACGGCTTTGGGCTCGACGGTATCGAGCCTGATCATCCAGTACGGCGACGGTGTCTTCGGCCTCAGCGGTTGGCGATTCATGTTCCTGGTCGAGGGCGTGCCCGCGATCGCCCTCGCGGTGGTCACCTGGTTCTTCCTCACCGACCGGCCCACCCAGGCCGAGTGGCTGACCGCGACCGAAAGG
The DNA here is from genome assembly GCF_050955745.1 of Nocardia sp. CA-120079. Lineage (NCBI taxonomy): Bacteria > Bacillati > Actinomycetota > Actinomycetes > Mycobacteriales > Nocardiaceae > Nocardia > Nocardia sp. CA-120079. Next base: position 8,103,089 of record NZ_CP192088.1, on the reverse strand, counting down.
GACTGGCTCACCTCGGAACTCGACAAAGAGCAGGCCGCGCGGGTCGAACACTGGACGGTGCGCAAGGCGCTCACCCATCCACGCGTGCTCGGCCTCGCCTTCATCTACGGCGGCATCGTCTACGGCCTGTATGCGCTCGGATTCTTCCTGCCCACGATCATCAACGGCTTCCAGCAGCAGTACGGCACCCACTATTCGGTGGTGCAGCGTGGGCTCATCAATGCGGTGCCCTATGTGATCGGTGCCGTCGTGATGGTGCTGTGGAGCAGGCACGGTGACCGCACCGGGGAGCGGGTCTGGCATGTCGCGCTGCCCGCGCTGGTCGGTGGACTCGCGATTCCGGTGGCGCTGTATCTGGGCAATCCGTTCGCCGCCATGGTCGCGGTGACCGTCTGTGCCGTCGGCGTGCTTGCCGCGCTGCCCACCTTCTGGGCGCTGCCGAGCACCTTTCTGTCCGGTGCGGCCGCGGCGGGCGGCATCGCCCTGATCAACTCCATCGGCAATGTCAGCGGATTCGTCGCACCGTATGTCACCGGAGCGCTGAAGGACCTCACCGGCACCCAGCGAGCCGGACTGTGGGTCGTCGGCCTGGCGATGATCGGCTCGGCCGCAGGCGTTCTCGCACTGCGATCCCGAATCCGCACTAGTTAGCGAGTGGCTGTGCCGCGTATCACGGGCCGCTCTCTCTGGTCGATATAGAATGATCCCTCTAATATGAGGATATGAGCAACCGAGACGTAGTCGAAAAGTTCTACAAAGCAACGCAATCCGGGGACGCGGCCGGCATCCTCGCTGCGCTGCATCCGCGCTTCCAAGGCTGGGTGGCTCCCGGGATGCCCAGCGTGACCGTCACGCAGGCGCAGAGCCCGGAGGCGGCACTCGCGGGTATCTGGCAGCCGGTGTTCCGCGAATACGAGATCGCCCCCTTCGCCGAGGAGTGGTTCGACGCCTATCCGAACACCGTCATCGTCACCGGCCACTACCGCGGCACCGCGCGTGCGACCGGCAAGCAGGTGGCCGCCGAATTCGCCCACATCTGGCATATCGCCGACGAAAAGCTGTTCGCCCTGCACCAATACACCGACACCTGGCACTGGCACGAGGCGCTGTCGGACGCGGCCTGAACGCACTATGTCGCGGCGCACCGGCCCTGCGGATCCGAAATCGCCTGACCTATCGACCAGTTGGCGGCGACACGCCCGAATGTGTCGACACCCCTTGAATGAACCGACTTGTTGGCTGTTTGCTGGTGGCAAGCAGTCGCGCCGCAGCAAGTCCGGGCCGGTGAACCGTATGTTCATTGCGCCGCGGGCGGCGTCCGCGAGTGCCGAATCGTCGTTAAATCGAAACTTCGCATGCGTGTGTCGCGCGCGGCACGCCGCAGGACGACCCACCGGCGGCAAATTGACAGTTTCGCTGGCAACGGTGAATCGACTATGAATGTCTGGTGCCGTTCCCACGCGTGATCACCTGTCTGCCGTCGAATCTCTCCCGCGGGGAGTCGAATTGACCATCGAGCATCATCCTGTCGAGGACGAGGTCGGACAGCTCGCGCGAAGGGTCGAGCGGGCCCGGGGCCGACTGGCCTACCAGTTCGATCCCGCGCTGACCGAGGCGCTGTCCGAGGACGAACTGATCGCCGAACGTGAGCTCGCGGAGAAGATCCGCGGCGAGGATCGCGCACAGCGATGGAAACAGGTTCAGGCTGCGGCCTCCGCGGCCGACCGCGCCAGGCAGACCACTGAAGCAATCGAGAAGGCCGACATCAGAGATCTATTGGTAGCCCGCAAGGCAATTGCGGCACAGCGGCGGGAATCCAGCCCGCACGCCAAATTGGCGTCGCTGTACCGGCACCGGGGATGGTCACTGCGTGCGCTGGCCGGTGTGGTGGCGGCGGGCATGCTGTGGTCCGCGGTCAATGTGCAGCACAACATCGCGCCCGGCGGGCCTTCTGATCCGCTGTACTGGTTCAGCTACCTTATCGAGGCGATGATCAGCGTCTGCTTGATCATCATCATGGTCGGCACCAACAAGGTCGCCGAATGGGGCGTGATCGACAACCGCCGACAGGTCGCCGCGGCCGAAATCGCCCTGCTGTCACTGACCGTCACCCTCAACACCTACCCCTATCTGCGCGACGGGGAGTGGTACGAGACCGGTGTGCACGCGGTCGCGCCGGTGATGATCGGTGTCGCCCTACTCATTCACGACGCGGCCAGCGCACGTTACGGCCTGGCCATCTACCGGGCCACCGAGCAGGTCCGCGAGCTGCCCGATCCGGCCGAACAACTCAAGCAGACGATGCCGTCGATCGCGTCCTACCGCGCGAACACCCAGGCGGCCCTGGTGGCGCCGGGGGCGGAGCGGGAGTCCGCGGAACATGCGGCACCGCGTGCCGAAGGTGCGGAACAGGACGCCGAGCTGGCAGTCGATGAGATCGTGGAGGCCGAAGCGGTCGAGGTCGAGGAGTCGCCGGACGGGGAAAGTCCTGCTGCGCAGGAGGGTTCGGAAGCACCCGAGAAGCGTCGCGCGCCGACCAACGGCGAGGCCCCGGACAATGCGGAGCCCCAGGCGGCCGAGCAGCGGCCCGCTCCCGCGAAGGCCGCGAACCGCCCTGCGGTCGTCAAGGAGCCGACCGCACCGGTGGCCGCGAAGCCGGTGGTCGCGAAGAACAACCCCTTCGCACCGGCCATACCCGAGCCGGTCGCTACGGCCGAGACCCAGCCCGTCGCGAAGGTCGAGAGCCCGCCCCCGGCCAAGGCGCCCGCGCGCAAGGCCGTCCCGGTGAGCCAGGAGAAGCCCGCCGCGGAGAACAAGCCGTCGGTCGTGTCGGCACTGCGCAGGGGCAACGGTTCGGCCGCGGCTACGGCGCGCAAGCCCAGTTCACTTGAGGGCAGGAAGGACAGCAGGACGACCGAGAACGCGCGCGGCAAGGGCAGCGCACCCGCCGAGCCGGATTCGCACCTCCAGGTGGTTCGCACGCCCGACATCCACGACACCGGACAGTTCCGCATCGCCGAGATGCTCGAACAAGAACTTGCCGAACTACAGGCGGAGCGCAGGCGGGCCAGGGCCAGCAGGCAACGATGATCACGCGGCTTGCTTGCCCCGGCACTTCGGGGCATGATGCAGGCGCGGGTCATTAGGTACGTTAAAAACTGGTTATCGCCGTAGTGCAGCAGGTGCGGGACGAAGGGATGGATCGGTCGACGTGATGAGGTCTTATCACCCAACAGGATCCTGTACTTCGAATCCTGCGACGGTGTTGCCTCGGTCGTAGCGGATCGGTGCGAGACACCCGGAAGCTGGAGTTTCCGCGTACGGGACCAGCGATATACCTGCTCGCCGGGAGCGCCCTGCTGTCGGTGATCCTGCTCTTCACCACCATCGATCCCTTCCTGGACAAGGGCGGGTTCCTGGTCGGTGGCCTCGACGTGCACATCTACCGGGACGGTGCGTGGCGCATCGTGCACGATCTGCCGCTGTACACCGAGCCGACCATGCGCGGCCTCCTCTACACCTACACGCCCTTCTCCACCATCGCGTTCGTGCCGATCTACATGGTGCCGTGGGGGTACGTGACGAACACCTGGTTGGCGGTCAACCTCTCCGTACTCATCGCCTGTGTGCTGCTCAGCTGGCGGCTGCTGGGCTATCGGATCACGACTCGGCTGGTGGTGGTCAGCGTGCTGATCGCGGCCACCTGCGTATTCATCGAGCCGGTCCGCCAAACGCTCTACTTCGGGCAGATCAACCTGGTGCTGATGCTGCTGGTGCTGTTGGACGCGCTGCGCGGGGACCGAAGCAAACTGCGTGGCCTCGGCGTCGGACTCGCGGCGGGCATCAAACTCACTCCGATCTACTTCGTCGCCTATTTCGTGGCCCTGCGGCAATGGCGCGCGGCGGTAACCGCATTCGCCGTCTTCATCGCCTCGGTCGCCTTCGCCTGGGTCATCCTGCCCGCCGATTCCCGGCAGTACTGGACCTCGACGTTCTTCCAATCCAACCGGATCGCGCCGGACAACCACCCATCCAACCAGTCCATCCGCGGTGTCATCGCGCATCTGCTCGACGGGCCCGCACCGGTGTGGTTGTGGTTGCTCATCGCGGGCTCGGTCACGATCGCCAGCATGATGGTCACGACGGCGCTGTATCAGCGAGGTGAGCGGCTGCTGTCGATCACCCTGGCCGGTCTCACCGCCTGCGCGGTGTCGCCGTTCTCCTGGGGACACCACTGGGTGTGGTTCGTTCCGCTGTTCGTCTTCCTCGTGCACAAGGGGCTGCACAACTGGCGCTGGTGGGTGGCGGCGGCGCTGCTGTTCACGGTGACCGCCTCGTGGACCTACCACTGGAGCAAGACCTGGGTGTCGATCGGTGTGTTCCTGCTGCCGCCGTGGTGGCCGATCACCAAGGTCTTGATCAACGGCTACGTCATCGAATTTCTGATCGTTCTGATCGCGGCCTGGATACACCTGCGCAGGGACGGCCGGTCGGCCCTCAGCGCGCATTCGGCCGAGCGCTCGATCCGATTCCCGCTCCCGCGCCGCCGTGATCCGGAGTCGCCTTCGTGCCCAACACCTTCCCCCTGACCGATTCCGGAACCCGGTAGCGTAGACCAGGTTCCGGCCGAGGGGGTTGCTGTGGCCCGGATCATGCGGGCGTTCAGCGCGCAGGCGCGAGTGGCGGCGGTGCCATACCGCCAACAGCCCTAGAGCCTTTGCGATCTCTTTACCTGCGGATTCCCTTCGGTTTCCACCCGAAATCGATTCTTGCCGGGCAGGTCGGCCGGGGTTACGGTTGCTTCTTGCGTCGCGAAGCAATCGGTCACCGCCAGGTTGCTGGACCTCCCGGTCGCCGGGAGGTATTACTTCGATGTCGCACGAACAATTTCGCTCGACAGGGCCGGAGGTTTTCCCGCTATGACGAAGAAGAAGGCTCAGCCCAACCCGATGTTCGCGGTGACCATGGTCAATGCCATCCATCAGGATGTCGATGGCTACGGGGACAGATGGGTAGCCACCGTCGATCACGGGAATATGCGCGCCGACTGGATCGCGGCAGCCGTTGCCAAGGACGCGCGTACGGTCCGGATCTGGTGTGACGACTGCGGGAACAGCGTCCATCTGTGTGCGGAAATCCGGGACTACCTGCCCACGGATGTGCGCAAGGCATTGGCCGACGCCTGGGAGCACTACCACCCGACGCACCACGCCTCGTAGTCGGCGGTTCGCGAGTCAGGCGAGATCGAGGACCTGAACCAACGGACGGCGCAGCGAACGCGCCGTCGGAGGTCCGGCGTACGCGAGTCGGAACAGCAGCACCTCGGCATGGTCCGCATCGGTCTCGAACACCCGTTGATAGCGCACGCGCAGCTCGCGGAGTTCGGCCTGCTCGCGTTTACAGAGGCCGTGGCCGGCGCCGCGTTCGAGGCGGGCGAAGAAGTAGGGCAGTGCGGTCATCGGTTGCAGTGCAATACCTTTCGCCGTCGCGGTGAGCCACATCCGCTGCATGGCGCGCCCGCCGCGCAGATAGCTTTCGCGTGACACACCCGGCATCGTCAGCAGCCCGACCGCGGCGGCGCCGGCCACCGCGCGCCGCGAAAGGTCTTCCAGCGCACGGCCGCCGCCGATCTCGGCCAGACATTCCGCGACCCGCCACTGACTCAGCAGGCGCAGCGCGCCCCGCTCCGCCGCGCTGAGCTCGGCGGTGGCGATGTCGAGACCGTAGGGTTCGGCTCGCACCTCCTCGGGTGTCCACCGGTAGCCGCTCATCGCGTCGCGGTGCATCGCCCGGTTCAGCAGACCGATGCGATCGCCGGCGCCGATCAATGCGCCGAGCTCCGCTAATTCCGTTCTCTCGCAGGACAGTTGCAATCGTCCGCCGAATTCGGCACAGGCGGTGACCAGCGCTTGCGCCGTCTGCGCATCGAGCGGACGCCGCAACTCGCGACGCCGGTTGGTGACCCGGGTCGGGATATGCGCGACGAGCGGTGACGCCGCCGATTCTGGTGCGCCGGACAGTTCGACCGTGGCGACGAGGTCGGCTCTTGGCCACGTCCGGATCTGCGTGCGCAATCCGAGCTGCCCGGCTGCGAGCTCGATATTCTCCAGCAGCGCACCGAACGCGACCCACGTCGCGCCGTGCGCGAAGTCGAGGCTGGGCAGGTCACGTCTCGGGTCGTGACGGCACTCCAGGACCGCCTTGTCGCGCCGCCAGATCAGCGCCCACGGCTGCGCATTGTGTGCGGAGGGCGCCAGTGTGCCCATGGCCGCTATCCACCGCACGGCATCGTCGGATACCGTTGCGCGCTCCGCTGGTTGCGGTGGCAGCGGCGGATCCCTTCGGGCCTCCTCGGCGATCGCGAATAATGGTGCGGGCGCGGCTGGTTCGCGATAGAGACAATGCTTCGCGTCGATCAACTCGCCTGGATCGACGTAGTAGCGCCCGGATCCGACCGGTTCGCCGAGCAGCAGTCGTCGCGCCGCATCCGCGACGATCGCGCCGCCGAGCGCCACGCCGGAGGCCAGCTGAGGCCAGCTGCCGATCGTCCGCCCGACCTCGGGCAGCGAGGCCGCCGCGCGAGTGCTGAGCCGGGCCGCGTCGAGGATTTCGAGGACGTACGGGATCTTCTCCGGTGTCGTGACATCGCGCAGATCCGCGGCCCGTACCGAACCGAGCAGACCGTGCAAGATCGGCCGATCCGGTTCGATATCGAAGCGCTCGATATCGAGTAGGCCGCGATCGCTGGTCTGCATGAGCACCGGAATGCCGTGGACGCGTGCCCGCTCCCGGAGCAGGACCTTGGTGTGCAGATCGTCGCACCCCTCGACCAGCAGATCGAGACCGCCGCCGCCGAGCAGGAAGTCATCGATGGCCTCCGGCCGAATTCCCCTCGGGCACCGTTCGATTCGGAGATACGGATCGATCTCGAACATCTGCCGCGCCGCGATGACGGACTTCTCGATGCCGAGGTCGGCCACGCGGGCGCGGATGCGATTCAGATTCGAGATGCCGAGCCGGTCGAGGTCCGCGATCTTGAACGAACCGCCGATACCTTCGAGTGCGAGGGTGAGGGCGGCAGCGCTGCCGACCGACAGCCCGACCACGCCGACCCGCATCCGCGCCAGCCGCTGCTGTTCTTCCCGGGTGATCCGGTAGCGGTTGCGGTCGGTGCGAACCTCCCGAAATTCCGTCTCGGGCAGCACATGTACGAGATCGGCCGACCACGGGTACCACACCCACCTGCCGTATTCGGCGGGATCCGGGCCATGCAGCTGCCCTACGCGTTCGTCCAACTCGATATCGGGACAAGCGGGTTCGCGTGCGAGCACGAGTTGTCGCAATTGTTCGGAAAGCGTGTCGTGTACCCGCACGTCCGTTGTCGCCAGTAGTTCGGATAATGCCGACCGGTCCCTATCGAGGGCCAGTTCGAAATGAATTGGCCGCCATTCAGGAATGTCATCGTTCTTGTCGGCGCGCTCCCGTAGATCCCGGCCCAAATCGATGCGCAAAACCCCTCCCGGCGTGTGCGTGCGGATCGCTCTACCAAGGTCTACACCCGACCAGCCGGTAACTAGTTATGATTGAGCAAGCCGGTGGAGATCGCCGAAATCGACCAGCGCGTCAGTGGATTCGCGGCAGAGGTGCGCGTACTACTCGGCTGAAGCGTGGGTCGTCGCAACCGTGTCCGCGGGGTAGATCATCCGGTCCGGCGGGTTGCTCGTGCGACGTGCCAGCGGGTAATAGATGGCCGCTGTGAAGACGATGCCGACGATCCAGGAGATATCCGCGCCGCCGAGCAGATCGGTGATCGGGCCGGTGTAGAGCTTCTGCGCGAGGAACGGGATCTGGGCGAGAATGCCGAGGGTGTAGCAAGCCAGCGCGGCGAGGTTCCAGCGTCCGTAGCGGCCGTCCGGATCGTAGAGCGCCGGGATATCGATGCGCTCACGCGAGATCAGGTAGTAGTCGATCAGGTTGATCGCACTCCAGGGGGTGAAGACCATGAGCAGGACGAGCACGAAATTCTTGAAGTTGTTGAGGAAGTCGGCGCTGGCCCCGATGGCGATCAGCATCGACACCACGGTGAAGCCGATGATATAGGCCGCCCGCGCGGCCTGCGTGGTATGCGACCGACCGTTGAATGCGGTCACCGAGGTCAGGATGGACATGAACCCGCCATAGGCATTGAGACAGTTCACCGTCAACTTGCCGACCACGATCACCAGGTAGATCAGCAGTGCGATCGCCGACGGTCCGGCGAGGTCACCGATGAAGCCGACTTGATTGCCCAGGAACGCTTTTCCGGCGACGGCGGCAACCAGCGCGCCGAGCGTCATCGCCCACTGCGAGCCGAGCACGCTGCCCGCGAAGGTGGACCAGAACGTGGTGCGCGCACTGGTCGCGCGGGGCAGATAGCGCGAATAGTCCGCGACGTACGGTCCGAATGTCAGCTGCCATCCCGCGCCGAGGGAGACCGCGAGGACGAAGGTCGCGATGTCGAAGGATTCGGTACCGACGTAGGCGCTGACGTCGTATTCGGCGAACAGTCGGATGGTCAGGTAGGTGAAGCCGATGATGCCGACCACCGTGGCGATTCGCCCGATCACGTGGATCAGCCGATAGCCGGTCACCGCGACCACGGCCGTGAGCGCACCGAAGACGAGTATGCCGACGGTCGAATTGTCCACGTGCAGAATCTTGTTCACCGCCTGACCGGCCAATACCGTACCGGTCGCGGCGAAACCGAGATACATCACGATCACCAGCAACAGCGGCATCACCGCACCGAGGACGCCGAATTGCGCTCTGCTGGAGATCATTTGCGGCAACCCGAGCCGTGGACCCTGCGCCGAATGCAGCGCCATCACGATGCCGCCGAGAATATTGCCGAGCAGCAAGCCGATGATCGCCCACAGCGCGTCGGCGCCGAATACCACTGCTAACGCACCGTCGACGATCGCGGTGATCTGCATATTCGCCCCGAACCAGAGGGTGAATTGATTGCGCGGCGTGCCGTGGCGTTCGGCATCGGGAATCACTTCGATGGTGCGGCGCTCGATCTGCAGTCCGGCGTCGATTTCGTCGTGGTGCGGCATGGATCCGCCTTCCATCAGGAGAAGAAGGCAGCTGGGACAGCCTGCCCAGATGCATAGTCCTGTATATACAAGTGACTGTCAACCGGAACGGCTATGGTTGCGGCCAGGCGAGGTGAGAGGTGGTGGCGATGGCCCGCCCGGTGGGTGATGCAGACCTGGCGGTCTTGTTCGCGGCGTCCGGACCCGATACGGCACCGGCGTACGAGCGGATCAAGACGCTGATCCGCACGCAGATCGGTGCCGGACGCTGGGTCGCGGGGGATCAGCTGCCCTCGGAGCATCAACTGGTCGACGCGCTCGGGATCTCCCGTATGACCGTCAATCGGGCGCTGCGTGAGTTGGCCGCGGCCGGGGTGGTCGTTCGGATGATGGGGGTCGGTACCTTCGTCGCACCCGCGAAAGTGGCCTCGCCGCTGTTCGAGGTCCGCAATATCGCCGACGAGATCCAGCAGCGCGGTCACCTGCACCGCACCGAGGTCATCTTCCTGCGCAGCGAACCCCTCGACACCGCCGATCCACTGCTCGACGATTGGCCGAGCGATTCGGTATTCCATTCGCTGCTGGTGCATTTCGACGACGAGGTGCCGATCCAGATGGAGGACCGCTACGTCAACCCCACGGCCGCACCCGGCTACCTCGACCAGAACTTCGCCGAGATCACCCCGAACCGGTACCTCAGCGAGGTGGCCCCGCTGGTGCGCGGCGAACACGTCGTCGAGGCGGTCCAGGGCAGCCAGGAGGACTGCAGGCTACTGCGCATCCGCCGCACCGAACCGTGCCTGCAGATCCGTCGCCGCACTTGGTCCGCGACTGCTTTGGTCAGCGTGGCCCGCCTGGTCCATCCCGGCTCCCGCAGCCGCCTCGAAGGTGCGTTCGGCGCCTGATCCGGCTGGTCGGGAACGTCTCCCACGCATCGATCCGCGCCACGCCCAATTCGCCCCAGACTTCGTGCGCACCGCCGTGGAAGGGTTTGCGGCGCGAGGGTGTGCGGTGCGGAGGGTGTGCGGCGCGAGGGTGTGCGGTGCGGAGGGTGTGCGGCGCGGAGGGGGTGTGCGGCGACAAGGGGTGTGCGGCGCGGAGGGGGTGTGCGGCGCGAGGGGTGTGCGGCGACAAGGGGTGTGCGGCGACAAGGGGTGTGTGGCGCGGAGGGGTGTGCGGCGCGAGGGTGTGCGGCGCGGAGGGGGTGTGGCGCGGAGGGGTGTGCGGCGCGAGGGTGTGCGGCGCGGAGGGGGTGTGCGGCGTCGTGGGAAGAGTGTGCGGCGGCGCGGGAAGGTGCGCGGCGGCGCGGTCAGGTGCCGAAGTGGAGGGCGTGGGTGACGATGGCGTCGAGGCGCGCGTGATGGGCGCCCTTCCAATAGGTTCGGCCGCAGTCGACGCACTGTGCGAACGCGTCGTAGGTGCGTTCGGTCTCGTTCGGGAGCCGGCCGCGCAGGGTCTGCTTTTCGGTTACCCGCAGCGGGCCGTTGCAGGCGGTGCAGCGGGTCCATGGCGCAAGGGGCGGTGCGAAACGCGATAGCACGTCGTCGAGTTGCTCGACGGGACGGTGACTGTAAATGTATGCGCCAGCGAAGATTTCGCGTCGATGCAGCAGTCCGCGATCGCGGGAGAGCAGGATGCGATGTTCGGTCGCCGAACGTGTGGCGAGTGCAGCGTCGCCGATATCCGGATTTTCGTAGGCGGTGTCGACGCCGAGCAGGCGCAGCCGCCGCGCCAGGGTGCCGAGGTGGATATCCAGCAGGAAACGCAGCGGTTCGTCGAATCGCTGCGGGCGCACCACAGCGCGCACCGACACCGACTCGCCGTCGGTGGGCAGATACGACGGATCCACGGACCGGCCATCGACCAGCAGCTCGCCCACCTCGGTGAGCGGCACGCCGAGCGATTCCACGATATGTCCGAGCGTCGACGCGGTGTCGATCCGCACGGACGAGCGACCGTCCCGCTGTGCGGCCGCGACGAACAGCCGCAATTCGGGCGCGAAATCAATCGTGATCTGCGCGATGCTCACGCGGCCAGCATGCCAGGGCATGCGGTCCGGCGACCACCCGGTTTTACAAAGTCCAGGGCTCGGCGCGGCGGCGGATCGGTGGCTCGGCGTTGGCCATCGCCTCGAGGTCCTCGAGGAATTTGTCGATACTGTCGGCCGCCACGTGTGTGGAGCCGATCTCGTAGCGGACCTTTTCCTCGGTGCTGTCCATGACCGTGGTGATGAGCTCGTCCTTCAGATCACGGATGAGCTGAGTGCGCATCTGGGCGATCTGGTCGCGGCCTTGGCTGCGGACCCGGGCGACCTCGGCGTCGGCGAATTCGCGCATCTTGGCGATGATGCGTTCGGCGTCGGCGCGCGCGTCCTCGCGGATGTGCTCGAGTTCGGCCTGCGCGTCGGTGACCGCATTGTCGTAGGCGCGTTTGGCCTCGACGAGGCGGTCGGCCGCCTGCTGGTTCTCCTCGAGCTGTTTCTGAATATTGTTCTGCGCCTTGGCCATCAGCCGCTTGACCGGCGGCGCCACCCATTTGACGATGACGAAGATGATGACCGCGAAACCGAAGAGCTGGCTGAAGAAGATCGGCCAGTCGAAGGTGATGTGGAAAATGCCCGAGTCCTCGGACCCGGCTGCGCGGATAGCCCCTTCGGCAAGGATGCCGCTATTGAGGTTCATTGGCTACGCTCGTTCTGATTTGTGGCCGGCGCTGGTGCCGGCGTGCCGATCCTTGATGCCGAGCACTCGATCGGCCAATGTCTCGGCGAGCGGTTCGACAGCCTCACGCAGCTCCGCGGCCACTTGGTCCGCCTGGGCCCGCAGTTCCGTCGCGGATTCCGCGACGATCCTGTCGGCCTCGTCCTGCGCCTCACTTCGCAACTGCTCGAGGATAATTCGGCCCTCGTGCCTCGCCTGGTTCCTGATCTCGACCGCTTCACTGCGCGCCTGCGCGACGGCGGCCTGGTATTTCGCTTCGGCGTCGGCGAACAAGGACTTGGCTTCCTTGTTGTCGACCGCGGTTTCGGCGACTCTCGCCTCGCGTTCCGCCAATACCTTGCGTATCGGCGGAACGACGAAGAACCACATGACCCCGAGCACGATCAGGAAGATCAACAGCTCGGCGAAGAATGTGCCGTTGGGGATCAGGAAGTTCCCCTCGGCAACAACATCCGTTCGCGGAGTCATACTGAATTACTTACCTGGAGTAGCGAATACGAAAAGCGCCATGAACGCTAGATTGATGAAGTACGCCGCCTCGACCAGACCGACGGTCAGGAAGAAGTTACCGCGGAGGCGACCCTCGGCTTCGGGCTGACGGGCAACGCCGTTGATCAACGCGGCGCCGGCGAGTCCGTCACCGATACCCGCGCCGATGGCGCCACCGCCCATAATTATGCCGCCGCCGATGAGCGCGCCCTGGACGATGGCTGCCGTTGTTGCGTCTGCCATTTTTCACTTCCTGTTCTTTACTGAGCTCGATCGGCGGCGCCGATCCGTAGTTGTTTCGAGCGACCTGAAAGCGTCGCAGGGTCTAATGCTCGTGCTCCAGCGACATCGACTGGCTGAAGTAGAGGACGGTCAACAGCGAGAAGATGAATGCCTGGATGGCTCCGACGAAGAGGTCGAAGAGTTTCCAGATGGCATTCGGCCCCCAGCTGATCCAGAACGGGAACAGTGCGATCACCGAGACCATCACGCCGCCCGCGAACATGTTGCCGAACAATCGCAGCGACAGCGAGAGCGGTTTGGCGACTTCCTCGATGACATTGATGAAAACCATCGGGCCCCATCCGGTGTGCCCCTTCAGCAACTGCTTGGCATGGCCACCGGGACCGCGCCGATAAATACCCGCACCCTGGTACATGATGAAGACGAACAGGGCCAGCGCGTAGACGAAATTGACGTCCGACGCAGGCGGTGCGATCAATTCGCCGTGTCCGTACTGCACCGGCAGCACGGACAACCAGTTCGACAACAGGATGTAGATGAACAGCGTGACGGCCAGTGGCAGCGCGAACGGCGCGACCTTCATGCCGATGGCGCTTTCCACCTGGTTGCGCATCTGGACCGTGACGGTCTCGAAGAACAGTTGCACGCCGTTGGGTACGCCCGAAGTCAGCTTCGCCCGCAGGTAGAACGCCAGACCGAGCACGATCGCCGCCGCGAGGGCGGTCGAAATGATCGTGTCGACATTGAAGTCCATACCCCACAGGTGCGCGACCGCATGTTCGCCGACCTTGATTTTCGGCTCTTCGGCGGGCGCTTCCTGTGCGAGCACCGGAAGCGCCGACCGGGCGATGAAGGCGAGTTGGTTCGTCATGATTGCTGGCGAAGCTCCTTCACTTCAGGCAAGACGGTGACCAGCACCAGAATCACTTGAAAGGCGGCCAGGCCGAAGAAGATTCCGATGCCGTGCGGCCTTGCCAGGAAACCCACTGCGAGCGAACCGCCGGTTATTACGATCAGCCGAGTCGCCGAGGAGAGGTACAACCCCTGTTTCCTCGGTTTCTCGGCGTCGGCGACGCGGTTGACCGTCAATCGGGTCAGTTGCGCATTCACCCAACCGAGTCCGAGTCCGATGCAGATGAACAGGCCGACCAGCAGCCCGTTGAGCGGACCGGCCGCAGCAAGGGTCAGTACGCCGACACCTATTGCGAAGACGGTCGCACGGCGCATTCGGAGTGCATTGACATCCACCTCGACACCGTCCTCGGTCATCATCCCACCTCGTAGTGGGGTCTTGATTGATCGATAGCATACACATTAGGAACCCTTTTGCGAGGCAATGTTTTTGATCTTTCTCGGGCGGGTTTTCGTACGATGTCCATCGGGGGACAGTGTCATGCCGAAGACAACTTGATCAACCGAAGATCTTGGTGCACGCCGGGTAAATCGGACAAAACGGTCACCGCATCACTTGCCGCTATTGCTCGGCTTATTCGAGTTCGGCGCCCAATTTCGGTCATGTATTTGTAAAGAGATTCTAAAGCACTCGCCAGTATGTCGAGCTGGAGTCGGCTCGCGGCAGCCGATCGCGCGATGGGCGCGGTATCCGGATACCGCGTCCGGGTGGAACTCTCGATAGCTGGTGCGCTGCCGTTCGGTCCGCACTGTACGGGGTCGCGTGGTTCAGGTGAAGTCGAGGTCGGTGGCGCCGACCCAGGTGGTGAGTGCTTCGGCCAAGCCCGCGGTGGTGGGTTCGTCGGTTGCCCACGCGACGTAACCGTCCGGGCGCAGCAGGACGGTGGCGGGGGCCGGGATCTCACCGAAACCGGGGATCGGCCAGTGTTCGGTGCGGCTGGCGGCGCTGATGATCTCGACCCGGTCGTGCCATTGCGGGACTGCGGGGACGTCGTTTCCGTTGAGTACCAGCAGGACCGGGCGGCCCGCGCGCAGCAGTGCGTGGACTCGGGTGTCGCTGTCGGCGGTGCTGATATCGGCGTCGGGGACGCGCCTGCCGATGAGTGGGTGCTCGCCCTTGATGTCGTAGCGGATATCGAGTGCGGTGATCATCAGGCCGAGACGGTGGCGCACCTGGTCCATATCGACCAGGTCGCACATGATGTCGCGCAGTGCGTCGGTGTGCGGGCCGGGGCGTCCGAGCGCGGTCTGGGCGCGGGTGTTGTGCAGGACGCGGGCGGCGATGGGGTGGCGTTCGGACTCATAGGTGTCGAGCAGTTCGTCGGATGCGTTGCCGCGCAAGGTGGCGGCGAGCTTCCAGCCGAGATTCATCGCGTCCTGCAACCCCAGGTTCTGGCCCTGACCGCCGGCCGGGTAGTGGATGTGCGCGGCATCCCCGGCCAGGAAGACGCGGCCAACGCGATAGCGGTCGGCCTGGCGGGCGGCATCGCTGTAGTGCGAGATCCAGCGCGGGCTGTGCATGCCGAAGTCGGTGTCCGCGAGTTCGGTGAAGTTGGTGCGGAAGTCCTCGAAGCTCAGTTCGGCGCCGCGTTCCAGGACGAGGTCGTGGCGCTGCACGAGCAGTCGGTACCAGCCGGGTTCGAATTGGACCACGGAGAAGTCGCCCGCACCGGCGCGGTGCGCGAAGACGGTCCCTGTGGGCGGATCGGCCAATTCGACATCGGCGAGCATGCCCGTCGCGGTCGCGTCGGTGCCGACGTAGTCGATGCCCGCCAGTTTGCGTACCGCGCTGCGGCCGCCATCGCAGCCGACCAGGTAGGCCGCGCGAATCCGGCGTGGATTCGGGCCACCGATCTCCACCTCGACACCCGCCGCGTCCTGCCGGAAGCCGACAACGGGCGAGCCCCACTGCACGACCGCGCCGAGTTCGGTTGCGTGCCGGTCGAGTTCGCACTCGATCACCGACTGCAGGACGGCGAGGGTGTAGGGGTAGCGGGTATTGAAGTCGCTGAAGTCCAAGCGCAGGCCGCCGAAGTGCCCGGCCTGCATGACGCGGCCGAGCGGGAATAGGTCGTCGAGCAGGCCGCGCTGATCGAGCATTTCCATGGTGCGGGCGTGGATCCCACCCGCCCGCGATTCGCCGGTGCGCGCCGCAAGTCCATCGACGAGCGCGACGTCCACGCCGGCCAAGCGCAGTTCGTAGGCCAGCATCAGGCCGGTCGGTCCGGCGCCGGCGATCACCACATCGGTCGTTTCCATGTCGGTCTCCTTAACGTTGTTAAGCTATTTAACGTTGTTAAGGAGACCAGAACATTGTTAAGGTGTCAAGGGGTCGGACACAGGAGGTGACAGTGAAGATCGATGCGACGGTGATCGCCGAGGCAGCGCTGGGTTTGCTCGACGAGGTCGGTCTCGACGGACTGACCATGCGGAAGGTGGCCGGGGCCCTGGACGTGCAGGCGCCCGCTCTCTACTGGCATGTCAAGAACAAGCGCGAACTACTCGATGCGATGGCACGGCGGGTATTCGTCTCCGCTGTCGACGGGATCGAGGCGCCGCGGCAGGGCGAGGACTGGCAGAACTGGGTGGTGGCCGTGGCCGGGCGGTTGCGCCGGTCGATGCTGCGCTATCGGGATGGGGCGAAGGTGCTGGCCGGAACCTATGTCAGCGATGAAGCTATGTGGCGCACCACCGAACTGACCTTGCGCACGCTCGAGGACGCGGGTTTCTCGGTCGACCATGCCGAGCGGGTGTTTCCGATCCTGCTGCATTACACGGTCGGGTTCGTCATCGAGGAACAGGCGCAATCCGGCGCGGAGTACGCCGACGGCAATCCCTACGATCCCGCGCGGATGGCGCACACCGTCGATGCCGAGCGCTATCCGCGGACCGCCAGGATGGTGGCCGAGCTGTTCGACGCCGATGCCGATGTCGAATTCGAACGCGGCCTGCGGATCATCCTGGCTGGAATTCTCGCCACGCGATCCTCGTGACCGCTCAGCGGCCCAACCCCACCAGACCGTCGGCGAGCGTGCTGATATTCAGCGCGTCGAGCACCTGTTGCCGGATGTCCGGACATTGGGTGGTGGTGATGCGATCGACGATGGCCCGGTCCTTCAGGACGGTGTCGTTGAGGCCGCCGTTGCGAGCCGCCCAATCGTGCACTGTGCCGTTGAAGCCGAGCTTGCCGAGCTGCGCGCCCTCGGTGCGCCAACGGTCGACCTCGGGTTTGAGCATGTCGCACAGCTGTTTTGCCGCCGTCGGGGTGATCTCGTCCGGATTGGGCACCTGTGCGGAGCTGCCCGGGGACGAGAAGGTGATGGTGATGTCGGGATGGGAGGTCGGGGTGGCGGGCACCGGGTCGAGGGGGCCGTTGCCGCCGCAGCCGGCGAGCAGGGCAACCGCCACGGTCGCCGCGGCCAGCGTGGCGATGGATCCGATCGAGGGCATCGGTACTCCTTATTATTCTTTTGTTTCCGGTGAGAGCTCGTAGACGACGTAGGCGGTGCGCACCACCGGTTGAGCCACATTGCGTACCCGGATGCCGCCCGGGGTGGTGCCGCGTTCGGTGCCCGCGTGCGCGTGCCCGTGGATCGCGAGGTCGGCGCGCTGGTCATCGATGGTTTCGCCGAGTAGATAGGAACCGAGGAACGGGTAGATCTCGCGTGGCTCGCCGTGCAGGGTGTCGCTGATCGGGGAGTAGTGGGTCAGCGCGATCGTGATGTCGGTGTGCAGGCCCGCCAGCGCGTCGCGCAGCATCTCCGCGAGGTCGACGGTGTGCGAGGCGAATTCGCGCATCACGCGTTCACCGAAGACGCTCGCGCATTTGCCCGCGAAACCACCGCCGAAGCCCTTCGTCCCCGCGATGCCGAGGGTATGTCCGTCGACCGCGAATTCCATTGCGGTGCCCTCCAATACGGTAATGCCGTGATCGGTGAGCTCAGCCGTGATCTCGTGCTGCGCGTCGCTGTGGTGGTCGTGATTGCCGAGCACCGCGACGACCGGAACGCCGAGATCGGCGAATTCCGCGGCGACGACGCGGCCTTCCTCGACCGTGCCGTGCCGGGTGAGGTCACCGGCCAGCAGCAGCACATCGGCGCGATCGTGCAGTTCCGCGAGTGCCGGGCGGAGTTCGCCGCCCGATTCGGCGCCGAGATGGATATCGCCGATTGCCGCGATCCGCATGCCACACTCCTTCCGGTCTCAGTCCGCCAGCGCCTCGGCGGCTCCCGGTGCGCAGGGCGGCGTGACGTGCACGTCGTTGTGGATGTGGGCGCCCGGAAGCTGTTCGCGCAC
This sequence comes from Nocardia sp. CA-120079, assembly GCF_050955745.1. NCBI lineage: Bacteria > Bacillati > Actinomycetota > Actinomycetes > Mycobacteriales > Nocardiaceae > Nocardia > Nocardia sp. CA-120079. The sequence goes on along the minus strand of NZ_CP192088.1, from coordinate 8,085,355 downwards.
CACCTTTTCCATCTGCAGCTTGCGTTCGATACTGCTGACCTCGCCGCCGAGGACGACGACATCGCCGCGGATCGTCACCTGCACCCCGAGCTCGGCGGTGCGCGGATCCTCGGCCAGCGCCCGGCGTAGGTGCGCGACCAGATATTGCGGTCGGTCCATTCACACCACCCGCTTCGGTTCGATTACTCCGAGATCGTCGAGCAATCCGAGGAAGGCCCGGGCGTAGGGCGAAATGTCGGTTTCCTTGCGCACCCGATCCCAATCCACTTGTTCGCGCAGATCGCGTGCGATCGTCAGCAATGGGCTCAGGTCGAGTCGGTGCGCATCGAAGACCAGTAATTTGTCGATCATCAGGTCGGTCGCGCTGATCACCGGCGCCATCGTCGGGCCGACACGCATCATGTCGGCGCGATCGAGCAATTCGTCGGTGACGGCACGGTTGTTCGGCCGGTAGATCAGGTCGATGAGGACGCCGCCGTCATAGACCTTGGTCAGCCAGTCCTCGGGCGGATCGGCGACCCGCAATCCGCCGCGGGCCAGCGCACCGCGGGCCTGCGACAGGTCGGCGGGTTTGATGAAGATGTCGACGTCGTGCTCGGAGGCGGGCCCGCCGCGCGCGTACACCGCGCAACCACCCGCGACCGCGAAGCGGATACCGGCATCCGCCAGCGTGTTCACCGCCCGGGTGAGCGCGTGCAGCAGTTGGTCGATCGTCGGGACCATATGTGCGCCATACCCGCGGTTCGGTCGGCTAATCGCCTAATGCCGACGCAACCCGCTGGCCAATGTCTCGAGCCCGCGGCTCAACCACGCCTGTGTACTGCGCCGGTGCGCACGGTCATCGAACTCGCCGTGCGCGCCGAAGTCGTAGCCACCGGCCCGGTCGACCGGCTCCCAGAGATTGTCGGCCCGTGTGTCGGCGTCGGCATCGGTCTGCTGCGAGTCGTAGCCGGTGCGGGCGAGATATCGATCGAGCAGGCTGGGTGCGAGCCGTTGGGCGAGCAGTGTCCCCGTCGTGCTCGCGCCGACCCAATATTCTTTGCGCTCAGGATGTTTCGCGGCGAACGCGATCGAGCGCGCGATGACCTCGGGTTGGTAGATCGGCGGTACCGGCTGTGGCCGCTTCGGCAATCGCGACAGTACCCAGGAGAATTGGGGCGTATTGACCGCCGGTGCTTGCACCAGCGTGATGTGCACATTGCTGCCTTCGTGCATCAGTTCGACCCGCACCGACTCGGTGAATCCGTTGATTGCGTGCTTGGCGGCGCAATAGGCCGACTGCAGCGGAATCGAGCGGGCGCCGAGCGCGGAGCCGACCTGCACGACAGCGCCGCGGTCACGCGCCCGCATCCGGGACAGCGCGGCCATGGTGCCGTGCACGGTGCCGAGATAGGTGACTTCGGTGACGCGTCGGAACTCCGCGGCCGCAATCTGGTCGAACGGTGCGAAGACCGAGGTGAAGGCCGAGTTCACCCAGACATCGATGGGTCCGAACACCTGTTCTGCCTGCGTCGCCGCGGCCTCGACCGCCGGGTAATCCGCGACATCGACCGGAATCGTCAGCGGCTCACCACCCGCCGCGCGGACATCATCTGCGGCGGCCGCGAGTCCGGCATCGCCGCGGGCGAGCAGTGCGACTTTACAACCGCTCGAAGCGAATTCGCGTGCGGCCGCGCGACCGATGCCCGCACTGGCCCCGGTGATCACCACTACTCGGGGTTCGAAACCCATCACAACTCCTTACTCGTCGCCGAATCGGGTGAGCTGGACCGAGGATTCGAACAGCATCGCGTGCACGAAGGCCTGCGGCATATTGCCGCGTAGCTGACGCTGCCGGACATCGAATTCCTCGGCGAACAATCCGGGCGTGCCGCATGCGGCGCGATTGCGCTCGAAATAGCGTGCCGCCGAAACCTGGTGTCCGAGTTGGGCGGCCGCGATCGCCATAGTGAATCCGCAGAACAGGAATGCGCCCTCGTTCGTCTCCAGCGGCTGTTCGTCGTGGCGGTAGCGATAAACGTAGTAATCCGTGCACAATTCGCGCTCGACCGCCCGATAGGTGGCGAGGCTGCGCGGATCGTCGGCGGGTACCCCGCCACGGATGGCGGGCAGCAGCAGGGCCGCGTCGACACCCGTGGCATCCGGCGCCTGCTGCCACGCACCACTGGGATGCACACTGGTGCGGGCGGTTTCGGCCATGATGGTGTCGGCGAGCGCCGTGCAGAACACCGGGTCGGCACCGGTCTCGGCCACAGCGGCAACCGCGCGTAGACCACTGACGCAGGCCAGCCTGGAGTGTGTCCAGTGCCGGTCCTCGATCTCCCAGATGCCCGCATCCGGTCGACGCCAGCGTTCGGCGATCGCGCCGACCGCCACCGAAACCGCCTTGCGGCTGTCCTCGGTGAGCCGGTCGTGCCGCGCACCCGCGGCGAACAACAGCAGTGTCTCGCCGAATACGTCGAGCTGGGACTGGTCGCGCACTCTGTTGCCGACTACCGTACGACCGCCCGGATAGTCGGGTAGGTCCAGATTGCTCGGCTCCGGGATGGGTTGGCCGGTGATCGTACACGCAGGCAATACGTCGGGTCCTTCGGCGAGCAGCCGCTCGGCCACGAAACGTAACGCATTGTCCAGCAACGGGTGTGGGCCGTCTGCTGCCACAGCTTGACCGGCGAAGCATTGGTCGCGGAGCCACACGTAGCGGTAGTCGTAGTTCTCGGCGCGGTCCGCGCGTTCGGGCAGGCCTGTGGTGGCCGCGGCGACCATACCGTTGGTGGAACTGGTCATACCGCGCATGACCGCGTAGGCCTGTGCGGTATCGCGGGATGCGGCGCACGGGCCCAGCTTCGGAACCCCACGCTGCCAAGCGGATTCGGTCTGCGCCCATGCGGTGTGCGGATCGGGTGGTTCGTCGGGCAGTGCGGTATCGGACAATTCGAGGACAAGATCATGAGTCTGGCCTTGCCGCAGCGTTATCCGATCGGACCAGCCGCGATCATCGCGGACCGAGGCGGCCGCGCCGCCCGTCCAACGCAGTGCGAGGTCTCCGACTCGCGCGAGCCACACCCCGTCTTCGGTGCGGTGCAGGTCGCGTGTCTTCGCCTTGCCGAACTGCCCGGCCGGGCGCAGCACCACATCGACCTCGGCATCACCGTGCACCGCGACGATCCGGCGCAGCACCACAACCCGATGCGGATCACCGGGAAAGGCCAGCGCCTCCCGGCATTCGACCACCGACGAGCCGACCAGCCAGTGTGAATTCCAGATCAATGTGCCCGTCCGGTAGTAACCGCCCCATACGTAGCGCCCGGACGGCGTCACCGAATACGCGCCGTCCCCGCCGACCAGGCCTGCGAAAACCGCGTCGCTGTGCCAGCGTGGTGCGCACATCCAGGCGAAGTCACCGCGTGGACCGACCAGCACACCGCGCTCGCCGTCCGCGAGGAATGCGTATTCGCGCAGTACATGGGGCCGGGTGATATTTTCGGCCGTCACGTCGGTCGTATACCACCGCACACCGTTCGCAACCGTTTCAAGTCTGCGACGAATCCGGCGTAGGCCTCGTCGCGATCGGGCGCGCGCAGCACCGACGACGGGTGCACGGTCGCGATCACCGCGTAATCCGGCATCGTCACGAGCTCGCCGCGCCGTTCGGAGACCTTGAACGAGGGACCGAGCACGGCCTTTGCCGCGATCGCGCCGAGGCAGACCACGAGTTGCGGCTCGATGACCCGCAACTCGGCGTCGAGCCAGGCCGAACAGGCGACGATTTCGGTGCGTCCGGGTTGTTTGTGGATGCGGCGCTTACCGCGCTCCTCGAATTTGAAGTGCTTCACCGCATTGGTCACATAGATCCGGTCGCGGTCGATCCCGACCTCGGCGATGGCACGGTCGAGCAGCCGCCCGGCGGGGCCGACGAACGGGTGTCCCCGCACGTCCTCCTGGTCGCCGGGCTGCTCACCGATCATTACGACGTCGGCGTTTTCCGGGCCCTCGCCGAAAACCGTCTGGGTGGCGTGCCGGTAGAGATCGCAGCCGTGGCAGCCGCACGAGGCCCGCCGCAACTCGGCGAGGCTCGCGTGCGGCGGCACGAATTCCGCGGCGCCCGGCACGGCCATATCCTCAGCCCCTACCCAATGCCCGCTCGAGCTGGCCCTTGCTCATCTTCGAGCGGCCTTTGATATTGCGCTTCTTGGCCTCGTTGTACAGCTGGTCGCGGGTCGGACCCTTCGGACCACTGCGGCCCGAGCGCTGCCCACCGCGCTGCTGTGGCGACTTGTCCTTTATCGAGGAACGGCTTGCGGTCTTCGACTGCCCGGCTTGGGCGCGATTCTTGTTGACCGTCCGCGCGGCGATTTCCTTCGCCCGCTTCTCGCTCTCGCCGCGATCCTCTGCCGAGTCCTTGATGTGCTCGTACTGCCGTTCCTGCTTGTTGCTCCATTCCTTTGGCATGTCACACCTCCTGTCAGTCGAGTACCCCCGCTCGTTTCGTGAAACCAGGGCGTGGGCTCGATCGGGGGAAAGATCAGCGTCGATATGCTGGCCGGGTGAAGGTGGTTCCTGGCACGTTGGTGACCGTCGCCGATGATCTGGACGCGGTGACGACGGTCGGGCACGAGGACGATCCGGTCGATGCCGGGTTGACGAACGACGACGTCGCGGCGCTGTGGGCGTCGGTGCAGGCGTGGTACCGGATGGGGACGACGCCCGCGATTCAGACCTGTCTGCGGCGCAATGGAAAAATCGTGCTGAACCGGGCGATCGGGCACGGCTGGGGGAATGCGCCGAAAGACGGTCCGGATGCGGAGCAGGTGCTCGCGACGCCGGAGACGCTGTTCTGCGGGTTCTCCACGGCCAAGGGGGTGGCCGCGACGGTGATGTTCATGCTCATCGAACAGGGTGCGTTCGCGCTGAACGATCCGGTGTGCGAATACATTCCGGAGTTCGCGGCGCACGGCAAGGACGCGATCACCATCGGCGATGTGCTGTCGCATTCGGCCGGAGTGCCGTTCATTACGCCGCCGTACAAGGGCGTCGAGCTGGTGCTCGACGAGGAGTTGGCCGTACAGGGGTTGGCCGATCTGGTGCCGAGTTGGCCGCGGGGGCGGTTCCGGGTCTACCACGCATTGACCAGCGGTTTGATCCAACGGCTGCTGGTGCGGCGGGCCACCGGGAAGCGGATGCGCGAACATCTCGCCGAACAGGTGCTCGAACCGCTGGGCTTCCGCTGGAACAACTTCGGGGTCCGGCCCGAGGACGTCGACAAGGTCGTGCCAAGCGTGAAGACCGGCCCGCCACCGTCGCGCATGTCGATACTTTTGGCGCGCAAGGCCCTCGGCGGCCGGATGGACGGTGCGACCGCCAAATCCGCGAATCGGGATTTCCTCACCGCCGAACTGCCGTCGGGAAATATCGTCACCACCGCCTACGAGCTGTCCCGCTTCTACGAAATCCTCACTCGTGGTGGCGAACTCGACGGCGTCCGAATCATCGAGCCCGGCACCCTCCGCGAAGCGATCCGCCCGGCACGCCGCCTACCCGGTCTGGCCGGACGAGTCAGCACCGCGGGCTTCGAACTCGGCGCTCGTCGCTCGAAGTTCGGGCGCAACACCCAGTCGCACTTCGGCCGCAGCGGCCTGACGACCCAATACGGCTGGGCCGATCCCACCCGCGGACTCTCCGGCGCGATCCTCACCAGCGGCAAGGCCACCACCGATACCCAGCGCCCCTGGGCTCTGGTTGCCCAGATCTCGGACACCATCGGCCAACTCGCGCCCGCCGATCGGCTGTTCGACACCGACTGATTCAGTTGTCGCGGATCGCCTCGGCGAGGATTTGTGCCGCGTGCCGAGGCCGGGCTTGCGGATCCAGGTGCTCGATTTGGGTTCGGCAGCTGAAACCATCTGCCAGGACCAGGGCTCCGGGCTCGCGCTTGCGGATGGCCGGCATGAGTTTGTCTTCGGCGCAGGCTATCGAGACGTCGTAGTGGCCGCGTTCGAAGCCGAAGTTGCCTGCCAGGCCGCAGCATCCGGTATCCAATACTTCGACGTCGAGTCCGGTTGCGGTCAAGAGCCTTTGGTCGGCCTCGTAATGCAGGATCGCGTGCTGGTGGCAGTGCGGTTGGACCATGGCGTGCGCGTCGATGCGCGGGGGTTCCCAGTCGTCGGCCTGTTCGGTGAGGATTTCGCCGAGGGTGCGGACCTGGTTGGCCAGGCGGTGGGCGTCCTCGTCGCCGGAGAGTAATTCGGTGAGATCGGAGCGGAAGACGGCGGCGCAGCTCGGTTCGAGCACGACGATCGGGGTGCTCGAGCGCAATTGGGGTTCGAGCTGACGCAACGTGCGACGCAATACCCGTTTCGCGGTCGGGAGTTGGCCGGTGGAAATCCAGGTCAAGCCGCAACAGACAGCGCGCCTTGGTATTTCGATCTCGAATCCGGCCGCCTCCAACACGGTCACCGCTGCTTCGGCTATTTCGGGGGCGAAGTTATTGGTGAAGGTGTCGGGCCACAGCAGCACTCGGCCGCGGTGGCCGCGCTCGTCCGGTGCGCGGCGGGCGAACTTCTCGGTGAAGCGCTGGCGGGCGAAGCGCGGTAGTTCGCGGCGCGGGTCCACACCGCCGAGCCGTTTGAGCAGCCCACCCGTGCCCCGGCTCTGCGCCAGTGCATTGGCCGGTGCGGACACGGCGGTGGCGAGGCGGGCCCACAGCGGGATCCAGCCCATCGAATAGTGCGCCATCGGCCGGACGCGGTGTTCGTAGTGGTGGGAGAGGAATTCGGCCTTGTAGGTGGCCATATCGACATCGACCGGGCAGTCGCTGCGGCAGCCTTTGCAGGCCAGGCACAGATCGAGGGCATCGCGCACCTCGGTGGAGCGCCAGCCATCGGTGATCACCTCGCCCTGGAGCATTTCGAACAGAAGTCGGGCGCGGCCACGGGTGGAATGTTCCTCCTCCCTGGTCGCCCGGTAGCTCGGGCACATCACGCCGCCCTCGTGACCGCGGCACTTGCCGACGCCGACACAGCGCGCGGCGGCGACGCTGAAACGGTGGTCGTCCTCCGGGAAGGCGAAGTGGGTCGCCGGCTCCCACGGTCGATAATTCGCACCTTGGCGCAGGTCCTGATCCAGTGGTCGCGGGTGCACGACCTTGCCGGGATTCATCCGATTGCGCGGATCGAAGAGATGTTTGACCGCGCCGAATGCCTCGACGATCCGCTCGCCGAACATGATCGGCAGCAGTTCGCCGCGCGCCTGACCGTCGCCGTGTTCACCGGACAGCGATCCGCCGTACCGCGTAACCAACTGTGCGCTCTGCTCGGCGAAGCCGCGGTACTTCGAAATGCCTTCCGCGCTACGGAGATCGAACGGAATGCGGGTGTGGACGCAGCCCTGGCCGAAATGGCCGTACAGCGAGGACGACTGGTAGTCGAAATCGTCCAGCAGACTTTCGAAATCGCGAAGATAGTCGCCGAGCCGGTCGGGCGGCACCGCGGCGTCCTCCCAACCCTCATGGGTTTCCGGACTGTCCGGTGGATAGGCGGTGGCACCGAGGCCCGCTTCCCGGGCCATCCAGATCTCCGCCTCCCGGGCGGGGTCGTCGATCATTGTCGAGGTAGCACCGGTTTTCATGGTTACTTCCTCGACCATCGTCTGGGCCCTGCGGTCGGCTTCGTCCTGGTCGGCACCCTCGAATTGCGCCATCAGCCAACCGTTTCCGTCCGGCAGCTGCGCGATGGCGCCCCCGGCCAGATGTTCGAGATGCTCCAGGTCGACCAGCCGGTGGTCCACCCCTTCCAGCGCTATCGGGTTGTGCTGCAACACGATCGGCACCGCATCGGCGGCGTCGTAGATATCGGGATAGCCGAGTACGGTCAGCGCCACCGCTTTCGGGCGTTGCACGAGTTCGATTTCGGCGCGCAACACCGTCACCAGCGTGGACTCGCTGCCGACGAGCAGTTTCGCGAGATCGAACCCGTGCTCCGGCAGCAGGGAATCGAGGTTGTAGCCCGACACCCGGCGCGGAATATCGGGATAGTGCCCACGGATGTCGGTCGCGTACTCATCACGGATCTGGCGCAGTCCGTCCCGCAGTTCGGCGAACCCATCGTGGCAGTCCGCGCCGACCCAACCTCGTAAACCGTCGTAGGTCAGGATTTCCAGCCGACGTACCGAATCGACCATCTTCCCGTACGCCTGCGCGGTAGAACCGCAGGAGTTGTTGCCGACCATTCCGCCGATCGTGCAGCTGACATGGGTCGCGGGTTTCGGGCCGACCATCAGGTCGTAGCGCGCCAACTGCGCATTCAGCGGGTCGAGCGCGATGCCCGGTTCCACGATCGCGGTGCGGGCCGCCGTATCGACCGAGATCAGCCGATCGCAGTACTTGCTCCAATCCAGCACTACGGCCACGTTGCAGCATTGACCGGCCAGACTGGTGCCACCGCCACGCGAGAGCACCGGCATATCGTGCTCGCGGCACACCGCGATGGCGGCGGCCGCATCCTCGGGTGTGCGTGGCAGCACCACGCCGAGCGGCACCGCGCGGTAGTTCGAGGCATCGGTGGAGTACGTGGCCCGGGATCCGGGATCGAAGCGCACCTCGCCGGCCACCTTTCCGGTGAGGTCGGCCGCGAGTCGCGCCAGCGGGAGATCAATCATTCGCCCAATCCCTCCTGTCTCGGCACAGTGCGGCTACCCACTCCGGTGCGCGGCACACCCGCTGATTGCCCGCCCATTCGCTGGGTATCACCGGTCTGACCAACCCGGATACCAACAGGAGATCCTCATGAAGCAACAGGTTGGTGACTACGTCTTGCAGCGACTACGCGAGTGGGGCGTTAACCAAGTCTTCGGATACCCCGGCGACGGCATCAACGGTCTGGTCGCCGCTTTCGGCCGCGCGCACAACAAACCACAGTTCGTGCAGGCCAGGCACGAAGAGATGGCGGCCTTCCAAGCCACCGGGTTCGCCAAGTTCAGTGGGACGGTCGGCGTCTGCACGGCCACCTCGGGACCCGGTGCGATCCATCTGCTGAACGGCCTCTACGACGCCAAACTGGACCATGTCCCGGTCGTGGCGATCGTCGGTCAGACCGCGCGCAGCGCCATGGGCGGCAGCTATCAGCAGGAAGTCGACCTGCAGAGTCTGTTCAAGGATGTGGCCAGCGACTATCTGGTCGAGGTAAATGTCTCGAGCCAATTGCCCAACGCGCTGGACCGGGCATTCCGAACGGCGATGACCCGGCATGCGCCCACCGCGGTGATCATCCCCGCCGATCTGCAGGAAGAGCCCTACGAGCCGCCCGAACACGAGTTCAAGCAGGTGCCGTCCAGCCCACCGCATGCGCTGACCGCGACGGTGGTCGCGCCCTACAACGAGATCGAACGCGCCGCCGAGATCATCGAGGCCGGCTCCAAGGTCGCGGTGCTCGTCGGCCAGGGCGCACGCTCGGCCGCGCGCGAGGTGGTCGAACTCGCGGAACTCACCGGTGCGGGTGTGGCGAAGGCGCTGCTCGGCAAGGATGTGCTGCCGGATGATCTGCCGTTCGTCACCGGGCCGATCGGGTTGCTCGGCAGCAGGCCGAGTTATGAGATGATGCGCGACTGCGACACTTTGGTCATCGTCGGGTCGAATTTCCCCTATACCCAGTTCATGCCGGAGTTCGGTCAGGCGCGTGCCGTGCAGATCGATATCGACGGCACCTTGATCGGCATGCGCTATCCGACCGAGGTGAATCTGGTCGGTGACGCGAAAGCCACACTGGCCGAACTCATTCCGCTCCTGCGTCGCAAGGAGGACCGATCCTGGCGGGAGAAGATAGAGCAGGATGTGGTCCGCTGGTGGGAGACGGTCGAGCGGCAGGCGATGTTGCAGGCCAAACCGGTCAACCCGATGCGCGTGGTTTGGGAACTGTCGAAACAGCTTCCGGATAATGCGATCGTCACCGCGGACTCCGGCTCGTCCACCAACTGGTATGCCCGCTGCCTGCGATTCCGCATCGGCACGCGCGGCTCGCTCTCGGGCACCCTGGCGACCATGGGGCCCGGCGTGCCCTATGCCATTGGCGCCAAGTTCGCGCATCCGGAACGACCGGCGATCGCATTGGTCGGTGACGGTGCCATGCAGATGAACGGAATGGCCGAACTGCTCACCATCGCACGCTATTACCGGCAGTGGAGTGATCCCCGGCTGATCGTCTGCGTCTTCCACAATAATGATCTGAACCAGGTCACCTGGGAGCTGCGTTCCATGGGCGGCGCACCGAAATTCGAAGAGTCGCAGATACTTCCGGACACTTCCTACGCCGATCTCGCGCGCTGTATGGGTCTGCCGTCGGTCGCGATCGACGATCCGGACCAGCTCGCCGACGCATGGAGCCTGGCGCTGAGCGCGGATCGGCCGGTGCTGATCGATGTGCGCTGCGATCCCGAGGTGCCGCCGATTCCGCCGCATGCGACCTATGAGCAGATGAAGGACACCGCGGAGGCGGTTATGCGCGGCGATCCGGATGGCTGGCATCTGATGTGGCAGGGCGTCAAGACCAAGGCGCAGGAATTCGTGCCGCATCGGCGTTCGTCATGACCTTGCCATCGACCGAGGACGTCGTGGATCTGCTGACGGCACAGCACAAGCAGATCAAAGAGCTTTTCGCCCAACTGAAATCCGGGCAGGGCAATAAGTCGGAGCTGTTCAAGGAACTGGTCCGGTTGCTCGCGGTGCACGAGAGCGCCGAAGAGGAGGCCGTGCATCCCGTCGCCGCCCGTGCCCGTTTCGGGGCGGACAAGATGGTCGGAGACCGCAGGGACGAGGAGAACCACGCCAAGCGTGCGCTCGCCGACCTCTACGACCTCGGTGTCGACCACCCGGACTTCGATGGCAAGCTGGCCGAATTCGCCGATGCGGTGATCGACCATGCCAACCGCGAGGAGAACGAGGAATTCGCCCTTTTGCGCCAACAATTTTCGGTGCATCAGTTGGAGCGAATGGCGGGTTCGGTGCGGGCCGCCGAAGCGGTCGCACCGACCCGGCCGCATCCGAAGACCGGGGAATCCGCGCTGGCGAATCTGCTGGCCGGTCCGCCGCTGGCGGTATTCGACCGGGCGCGCGATGCGGTGCGGGACTGGCGTCGAGAAGACGGCGGATGAGTGGGCGCAGCGCGGCGGCGGCGGAAGTCGTCGGCTGGTGGGTGGTGCTGGTGTTGTTGTGGCTGGCGACGCTGACGACGTTCGGTCTCCAGGAGTTGGTCGCGGCAGCCGTGCTCGCATTACCTGCTGCGTTCGCTGGTCGCGTGGGACGTATCGCGGTGCAGGGTAATTGGCGACTGCCGGATAGGGTTCCGCAGTTGTTGGCCGCGCTGCCCGGCGCAGTCGTGCGCGACAGCTGGGCTGCCCTGTTGATCGCCGCGCGCGGCAGGCCGGTCGGGCGGTTCGAGGAGGACGAACTCGCCGCAGAGGCCGACGCGCAGCGGCGAGCAGGGCGGGCGGCATTAATCACCGGCGTGCTCTCGGCGACGCCAGGCTCGCTGGTCATCGATGCCGAGGACGACCTGCTACTGCATGTACTCGCGATGCCCGCGACCCGACTGCGCCGGATGTTCGGGGGCTGATCGAAATGTCCACCGCGCCTTGGCTGCTCGCATCGGGTGTGCTGCTGGTCGGTGGGATCGGACCGGCGTTGCTGCTGTCGGCTCGCGGCACCGCGGCGCATCGGCTCGTCGGGCTGCAACTGGTCAGTTCGCTGTTGATCGTCGTCTTGATATTGCTGAGTCTGGGACTCGGCAGGCCGGACTATTTGATAGTGCCGCTGGTGCTCGTCCTGCTGTCCTTCGCGGGCACGCTGGTTTTCACGCGCCTGCTGGGGGTGCGCGATGACTAGTTTCTTCGTCGACACTCTGCTCGCGATCGGCACCCTGGTTGCGGTGGCCGCCTCGGTGGCGGCGCTGCGGCCGCGTTCGGTCTATGCGCGACTGCACTATTCGTCGATTATCAGCTCGGTCACCGGCCCCTTCATCGTGCTCGCGGTGCTTATCGCCGAGGGGCCTGGACTGACGACGGCCATCGTCGCGGTGACCCTCTTGCTGCTGGCGCTCACCGCCCCGGTACTGAGTGCCGCCATCGGCAGGCTCAATGCCCGCACCGACGGCAGGATCGAGGCTCCGCGATGACCGCCCTGATCGTGATCACCCTCGGACTTGTCGCGGTGGCGGGCACGGTCGTCGTATTCACCACTCAGCCGCAGCGGCAGGCGGTATCGCTCGCGGTATTCGGTGCGCTGCTGGCACCGGCATTTCTTGTGCTCGGGGCACCGGATGTGGCGTTGTCACAGGTCGCGGTGGGTACCGCGGTGGTGCCGCTGATGGTGTTGCTCGCCGTGCGCGCCGTGCAGCGGAGGCGAAAGTCGTGAAGCACAGTGCTCGACTGGTGGTCTTCCTCGTCGGCGGGGTCGGATTTGTCGTATTGCTCGGACTCGCGCTGTTGCGGATGCCCGGGTTCGGCGGTAGCGACCATCCGTATCGGGACGCCGCGGTCCGAGCGTCGCTGGAGCAGCACAGCCCGAACGCGGTTTCCTCGGTCAATTTCGATCAGCGTGGGCTCGATACGTTCGGTGAGGAGGCCATTCTGGTGGCCGCGGTGCTCGGTGCGGCGACGCTATTGCGTCCGGAAGGACATCGGTCGCAACGGCAGTCGGAGGATGTCGGTCGCATCGCGCAGGCGACCCGATTTCTGGGCTATGCCCTGTTACCGGTGACCCTGATGATCGGCGCGGATGTGGTCGTGCACGGACATCTGACGCCGGGCGGCGGCTTCCAGGGTGGTGTGGTGCTGGCCACCGGCCTGCATCTGCTGTACGTGGCGGGCAATTATCGCGCACTGCGGCGGGTGCGGCCGCTGGCCTGGTACGAATTCGGTGAGGCCGTGGGCATGGGTACCGTGGTGGCGCTCGGTCTGGCCGGAATCCTCAGTGGTGCAGGATATCTGGCGAATATCCTGCCGCTCGGACAATTCGGCCGCCTGCTGTCGGCCGGCACGCTGCCGCTGTTCAGCGTGGCGGTCGGACTCGCGGTCGGCAGTGGTGTCGTCGTACTGCTCGCGCAGTTCCTCGACGAGTATCTGACTACGGAGAGGCGGGCGTCACGATGACCGTATTTCCCTATGCGATCGCCGGTTGGCTCATGCTGATCGGCATTTACGGCGTGGTACGCAGTACACATCTGGTGCACACCGTGGTGTGCGTATCCATCGGACAATCGGGAACCTATGTCCTGCTATTGGCCATCGGCTACCAAAAAGGCGCGTCCGCACCTATTTTCAGCTCCGCGAACCCGCCAGGTTCGCCCGTGGTCGATCCGGTGGTGCAGGCGATGGCGCTGACCGACATCGTCGTGTCCGCGACGGTGACCGCATTGCTGTTGGCGCTGGTCGTGCAGATCGCCAAGCGGCACGGCACGGTCGTACCCGACGAACTGCACGCGCTGCGTGGCTGATGGTCCCCTTCGATCAGGCACTCCCGGCACTCCTGATCGCGTTGCCGGTCGCCGGTTCCTGCGTGCTGCTCGCCTTCGGGCGCATTCTGCCCAGGTTGCTGATCGATGTGCTCGGCACCGGAACCGCGCTCGCGGGGACGATCCTGGCCGGATGGCTGCTGTATGAGACCGGTGCGGGCACAGTGGTTTCCTGGTCTGGTGGTTGGGAGCCGCGACCGGGCCTGACCGTGGGGATTGTGCTGGTCGCCGATCGGATCGGTGCCGCGATGGCTTTGCTGATCGCATTGCTCACTACGACCGCACTGCTGTTCGGCTGGCGCTACTTCGACAATCTGCATGCGCACTATCCGGCGCTGGTTCTACTCTTTGCCACCGGTATGACCGGATTCGCGCTGACCGGTGACCTTTTCGACATGTTCGTCTTCTTCGAGTTGATGGGCGTGGCGGCTTATGCGCTGACCGGGCTGAAGATAGAGGAACCCGAATCCGTCCAGGCCGGACTGAATTTCGGGGTGATCAACTCGCTCGGCGCATATCTCTGCCTGTTCGGAATCGGACTGCTGTACGCGCGAACCGGACAACTCGGGCTGGCGCAGTTGGGAATTGCGGTCGAGGCGCGGGCGGGTGACGCCCTTGTGCTGGCCGCATTCGTGCTGATCGCTACCGGGTGGCTGGTCAAAGCCGCGGCGGTACCGTTTCATTTCTGGCTGGCAGATGCGCATGCCGTCGCACCGTCGCCGGTCTGCGTGCTGTTCTCCGGTGTGATGGCACCGTTGGGCGTTTATGGGCTGGCACGGGTGTATTGGACGGTTTTCGATGGCGTGCTTCCGGCTCCGGGGGTGCGTCGAATGCTGTTGGTGTTGGGCATCTTTACGGCCTTGCTCGGTGCGGTGATGTGTGTGCTGCAACGGCATATCAAACGGCTGCTCGCGTATTCGACGATCGCGCATATCGGGCTGTTCATTCTCGGACTCGCCGCGCTGTCACCGCTCGGTGTGGCCGCGTCGGCGCTGTATCTCGGTGGTCATGCCGCGGTGAAAGGTGCGCTGTTCTTGCTGACCGGTGTGCTGCTGTCGCGCTACCGCAGTGTCGACGAGTTCAGCTTGCATGGTCGAGCGCGTGGTCAGCGGACCATTGGTGTGCTGTTTGTGCTTTCGGCGTTGGTATTGGCCGGGTTGCCGCCATTCGGTGCGGGGCTCGGCAAGGCGTTGCTCGAGGAATCCGACGCGTCGATTTTCTTGGTGGCGCTGGTAATCGTTGTGTCGGCGTTGACCGGCGGTGCGGCGTTGCGTGTGGGGCTGCGGGTGTGTTTCGGTGTGGGCGCGGTGCCCGAGCACAAGCTCGATCCTGAGGAGACCACCGGGGAATACGAGGTGCCCGATGTCGCCGCGCCGCGCAACCGGACGCCGGCCACGATGATCGGTGCGGTGCTGGCTTTGTTGTCGGTCGCGCTATTACTTGGTCTGCCAACCAGATTCACCCGCGCTATCGGACCCGCTGCCGCGACGTTCGTCGATCCCGACGCTTACCGGGCGGCGGCGCTGATCGGCAATACAACCGGCCACTCTGGTGCGGCCCCGCATATCGAGTGGACAGGCGCAGGGCTGGCGCTCTGTCTGCTGTCGACCGTGCTGGCCGTGCTCACGGCACTTGGCGCACTGTATTACGGCACGCTGCGCGCACGGGGAAAGCCTCCGATTCGTCCAATCGAGTTGGCGGTGATCGCATTACACCGACTGCACAGTGGGCATGTGGGCGATTACGCCGCTTGGCTGGTCTTCGGCACGGCAGCCGTTGCCGGACTGGTTGCCAGCGGGTGGTTGTAGTAGGCGCGGTAGCCCGGCGAGGTCAGCCTTCGTGAGCGCCGGGCAGTAAGCGCGGAAGGACGGTCGAGCCCGCGGTTGCTGCGGCAGCGGAGGTTGTGGCTATGGTCCAGCCGACGGGACCCAGTGGCGTGCAACCGAAATAGGCGGACAGCCCCGGGACCATGACGACCGCGCCGAGAACCACGCCGCTGGCTGCGGTGGTGACCCAGACCAGGGGACTGCGGTGGCCGGAGACGAGTGTCTGGCCTAGTTGGGTGCCGATGAGCGCGACCAGTCCGATGGTGGCCGCGCGGCGTCGGGTTCCGGTGTAGCGGCCGAGCGTCCACGCCGTGCATGCACCCGCCGCCGTGGCTATGCCGCGTACTGCGATGGTGCGGGTGAGGTCGGGACCAAGATGGGCAGGCGGGATTTCCGCCAACTGCCGTGCCCGCTGCTCGGCACCGTGCTCCGCATCGTGCGGATCCGGGCTGTCGCGGTCCGGTGAAAGGGCCAGGGCCAGCGCGGGAAACATATCGGTGAGCATGTTCACCAGCAGGAATTGCCTGGTGCCCAGTGGTGCCTGTCCGCCGACCACGGTGCCGTAGATGGTGAAGGCGATCTCGCCGGCATTGCCACCGACCAGCACGCCCACCGCGTCGGTAATGCGCTGCCACATGCCGCGTCCTTCTACCAGGGCGTGCAGCAGGGCGAGCGGATTCGGATCGGTGAGCACCAGATCCGCCGCATTGCGGGCGGCCGCGGATCCGCGTGCGGCCAAACCGATTCCGATGTCCGCGCTGCGGATTGCGGCGGCGTCATTGCTGCCGTCGCCGGTCATGCCGACCACGTGTCCATTGCGACGCAGCGCGGCCACGATGCGCACCTTCTGCTCCGGATCGACCCTGGCGAAGACGGTGCTGCGTTCGATGAGCTCGGCCTGCTCGGTATCGTCGAGCCGATCCAGATCGGCGCCGGTGGTGACGGTATCCACGGTGATGCCGAGTTGGCGGGCCACCGCCGCCGCCGTGACCGGATGATCGCCGGTGATCATGCGCACGCCGATATCGTTGTCCTGCAAGGCGGTTACCAGTGGCAGCGTCTGGGGTCGCGGGGTGTCGGCGATGCCGATGAAGCCGAGCAGCGTGAGTTCGTCTACGGCGCGTTCGACGTCATCGGGCTCGTCGGGGAGGTCGCGGCGGGCGACGACGAGTACGCGCAGGCCCTGTTCGGCGAGATCATCGATGACCGCCCGCGCGCGCTTGTGCACGTCTTCGGAGATCTGTTCCGCGGTAAGTGCTTTGGTGCAGCGGGGGAGTACGACTTCGGGCGCGCCCTTCACGATCAGGCGCAGCTTGCGCGTCGTTTGGCCGAGCACCGCGGCGTAGCCACGATTGGATTCGAATGGGATCTCCTCGATCTGATCCCACTGGTGTGCATCGTCGCCGAGGTTTTCGGCGGCATCCAGTACGGCGCGGTCGGTGGCGTGCAGCACCGGTCCGGCGTCCGGATCCGGGCAGGCGCGGGCGGCGGCGCGCAGCAGTCGGCGCGCATCGTCGGATTCGTCGTCTGGTGACCACTGGTTGTCCAGGTCGGCCAGCATGGTGAGCCGCAGCCGTCCCTCGGTGAGGGTGCCGGTCTTGTCGAAGCACAGGGTGTCGACGCGGCCGAGTGCCTCGACGGTGCGGCTGGCGCGGACCAGCACGCCGTAGCGCGACAGCCGACGCGCGGCCGCCAGCTGTGCCACGGTGGCGACCAGGGGCAATCCTTCCGGTACCGCGGCCACCGCGACGGCGACGCCGTCGGAGATCGCATCGCGCAGCATCCGGCCACGCAGGCCGCCCAGCGCGGTGACCAGCGCCCCGCCCGAAAGGGTGAGCGGTAGGGCGTGATTGGTGAGCTGCCGCAATTGGGCCTGTACGCCGCCCTTGTCCGGCGGCACCGCGCCCGCGGCCGCGCGACCGGCTTGGGTGTCGGGGCCGACCGCGACCACGACTGCCAGACCTGACCCGTTCACGACGGTGCTGCCCGCGAAGATCATGCAGGTGCGTTCGCCGAGTGCCATGCCGGGTGTGGCGGCGAGATTCTTTTCGACCGTCACCGATTCGCCGGTCAGACCGGACTCATCCATTTCGAGTTCGTCCACGCGTAGTAATCGGGCATCGGCGGGCACCACATCGCCCGCGCGGACGACCAGGATGTCGCCGATGGCGAGAGCGTCCGCGGGCACGGATTCTGTGGTCGGGTCGGCCTCGTCGATCGCATCGCGGTCGATCAGGCGACCGGTGAGTTGTTCGCCTTCGAGCAGGTCCTGCAATTCGCTCTCGGCACGCTGGCGCTGAGCGGCCGAGATCACCGCATTCACGGTCAGCACGGAGGCGAGAAGTATGGCATCGGACGGCTCGCCGAGTATGGCGGTGGCGACGGCGCCGACGCTGAGGATCGGTGTCAGCGGATCATCCAGTTCGCGTCGCAGATGGCGGGCGTAGGTCGTCATCGGTGCGAAAGTTCTTGTGAGCAAGCTCTGTTCGGCTCGGGCCGGAATCGCGCGCTCGTCGAGCGCCGGAGGTTGCGGTAGGCGTCCGAGTACTTCGTTGGATTCCAATGCGTGCCAAGGTAATAGGGGTGCAATTGTGGTGGGCGGTGCGGACGCGGCGGCTCGAATGCCCTTGCGCGCCCCGGTTATCAGGGCGGTCAGCTGTGCGGCGACCATCGGTGTCGTCCGGGCGTTCCTGGTCGGAGTGACGGCGAGCAGCAACCCACCGAGCGCACACGCCGACAAGGCCAGGGTGCGGCCACGATCGCTGACCACCCGAGCGGGCGCGACAGTCGCGAGTACGCGCTGCACCTGCCCCAGATCCCGGCAGATGGCGTCCGCGGCCCACGGTGGTTCGCAGTGATCGGCAGTGAACAACCCGAGCGCCACATCAGCTCGGGCCAACGCCTTATGGGCACGCGGGCTCAGCACCGCGACAACCTGCCCGTCCTGCTGCAGTCGCTCGACCAGCTTGCTCATCGATGCCGTCGCCGAGACGAATTCATCAGCAAGCGAACGTAATTCGTGCGCATCCTCATGCGCGACAAGCACCACCCGCAACCCGGCCCGCCGCGCCGCGGTCAACACATCATGCGCGCTCGAATCGAGCTCCCGCCCGAGCAATACCCGCCCGACCGTGCGGTCCCCATCGCGCAATTCGCGCCAGACCGGCCGAATGGTGGCACCCCGGTCCCGAGCCCCAGAGTTGGGATGCACCAGTCGCAGTGACTGGTCCTCTGGTTTCTCTTCGTCCCCCACGGTGGCGGCCTGCTTGTCGCCCTCCGTCGAGCCCTTGTTGTGGCCGTCGGTTGCGGCGCCCCGTGCCGCGGCCTCCCCGTCAGTCCGGGCGGTGGCTTGTTCGTCGCTCTCGGTGGTGGCTCGCGCCTTGCCTCCGGTTGCGGCCGGCTTGTGGCCGTTGGTGGCGGCTTCCTTGTTGCCCTCACTCGAGGCTTGCTTGTTCCTCCCGGTCGTGCCTCCCGCGTCCCCCGCTGTCGCGGCCTCCCGGTCCGCGGGCGAGGCTTCATCGTCACCCTCCGACGACC
Source organism: Nocardia sp. CA-120079 (assembly GCF_050955745.1). Taxonomy (NCBI): domain Bacteria; kingdom Bacillati; phylum Actinomycetota; class Actinomycetes; order Mycobacteriales; family Nocardiaceae; genus Nocardia; species Nocardia sp. CA-120079. The sequence goes on along the minus strand of NZ_CP192088.1, from coordinate 8,066,493 downwards.
ACAGCAGTCGCTGTGCTGCGCTCCAGACCTTCCCGGTAGACCATTCGTCATCGGCCGACTCGACGTCGAGTACCAGCCGTCGCGAGGTGAGCAGTGCTTCGCCGTCGATTACCAGCGTGCTCAGCCGGTCCAAACGACGCCACGCACCTCGATGCAGTGTGAGTACCCCCGTCCGCGCGAGGACCATGTTGACGCTCGCGGCGTAGGCCTCGCGGGAGGCCCGGGCAGCTTTCGGTGCGCCGAGGCCGAGGGCATCGGCGGCGTCGCCTATGCGGCCGACGCCGACGAATGCGGCGGTGCCGATCAGCGATCCGGCTGCTGTTTCGTCGCCGACGCGCTCGATCGGGCCGGGTGGCAGGTCGGTGGGGCGGGTATAGGGCGGTAGGGGTTCGGTTACGTCGGGGTGTTCGCGGCACACCAGGTCGGACTCCCAGTTGCGCCACTCCAGACGCTGGGCGACGGCTTCGCCGAGGAGGAAGGTGCGCTGGGCTGTATCGGCCAGCAGATTCGTGATGCCGTCGGCGGCGTTCTCACCGAATGCGGTTCCGATCGCGGTGACGACGGTGAGGGCCATATCGGTGCGGGAGCGCCCGAATCGGGATTCGAGCATTGTGCGCAATCGTGGTTGGGTGTCGAAGAAGGTGGCCGCCGCCCGCACCGCGCGCGCAGGCCCACCGAACGGTAGCCGCGCGCCGACCGTGCACACCGCAATGGCGAATACCTCGCTCGCCACCTGAATTCCCGCCGCCAGCAAGGGTTCCCGGTCCTCGGGGTATTCGACGGTGCGACTCCAGTCCACTTCGGCGACATTGCTGTCGGCCTCGATCCCCTCGATGACCTCGAGCAGTTCCGGCAGTCCGGTCGCGCCTTCGCGCAGCGTGGCGACCACCCGACCGGTCACCGCATTGACATGCGACCACCGCACACCACGCAACTTGCCGAGCCGCTCGTCCAATGTCCGCGCCAAGGCAGCGCCACGCTCGGAGCTCAGTCCGCGCACCTCGATCGTCGCCTTGTCCTCGCGCAGGGCGACCCGACGGTTGGCCCGCCGCTCATGCGGGTCGACCAGATCGAGCAGGTCATCGCCCAGCGGGCTCTCCGGTTGAGGAGCCAATTCATCGACTCCGGCGACGGCGGTATCGATTACCGAAGCGGCGGCATCGGCCACGGTTTGCGCCGCATGAAACGGCGCTTCGACGAGTTGTACGCCTAGTCCGACGGCCGTCGATACCCCGGTGCGCACCACACCGGTAATCGCCGCCGTCGGTGCCTCGATCCACCACGGTGCCAAACCGTCACGCCTACCCATATTCGGCAACTACCCGGCATCATCAGATGCAAACGGACACCGAAAATGCTTGTCGGCTGGGATTTCAGGCACCGCGCCACGGTGCTCTACGACACCGGATTGGCCACTTCCCCAACGGGTATCCGCAGTACATGCCGACCTTCCGACGTGAAGGTCCAAACGACATGCGGGGTTGCCCGGCACCGTCAACGAGGACGAGGCCCACAATGGCGCGGACCGAGCACGGCCAACCACGCGACCGCCAACACCGGAAAGTGTCAGGTGATGCAGGTAGCAGCGGTGCTTGCGCGCGGGGCCGAGGGCGGCGGCGCCGCACTCGACCAGGTCGGGGTGCTGACCGGCACCGCGATCGCCATCGCGGCCGTGCTGGTCGTGGTCGGGTATCTGCACCGCACCCGTCGCATCACGTGGCTGCAAACCGCCGCCGATCGACTCGGCGGCCTGATCAACCGGCCGGGCTGGGTCGCGCTGCCGCTCGCGCTGTTCATCGCCACCATTCTCACCGCGCTGTTCGGCTTCATCTGGGATGTGAGCCTGCACATCGGTAAGGGCCGCGACGAGGGCCCGCTGGCGAACCCGGCGCACTACTTCATCATGATCGGCCTGTTCTTCCTGTTCATGGCCGGAATGCTGGCCATCATCCTGCCGCTGGACGAGAAACCCGGTCCGGCCGCGATTCGGATCACCCGCGACTGGTACGCCCCGGTCGGGGGCGTGCTGATGGCGGGTGCCGGCCTGTACGCACTCATCGGCTTCCCACTCGACGACATCTGGCACCGACTGTTCGGCCAGGACGTAACCCTGTGGGGTCCCACGCATCTGATGCTGATCGGTGGCGCCGGATTGTCGCTGGTCGCGGTGCTGCTGCTGGAGTTCGAAGGCCGCCTGGACCGCCCCGATCCGGATCGCGCCGACGGTCCGCTGCTGTGGCTGGTCCGCACCTTCGCCTTCGGTGGTCTGCTGATCGGCCTGTCGGTGTATCAGGTCGAATTCGATTTCGGCGTCGAACAGTTCCGTCTCGTCTTCCAGCCGATGCTGATCGCGGCCGCGAGTACGATCGCGCTGGTTTCGGCGCGCTATACGCTCGGCCGCGGTGGTGCGTTGGCCGCGGTAGTGTTCGCGATCGTCGTCCGCACCGTTTTGGCGGTGCTGGTCGGTCCGCTGCTGGCTGCGCCGCACAATGTATTTCCGCTGTATCTCGGTATCGCGCTGATCGTGGAACTGATGGCGCTGCTGCCCATGTCCAGACCCGTTCGGTGGGGTGCGCTGAGCGGACTGGTCGCGGCCACGCTCGGGCTCTGGCTCGAATCACTCTGGGTGGCAAGGATGTTCGTGGATTCCTGGCCGACCGGTATGTGGCCGGAGCTATTGGTCATGGCGGTGCCGGTGGGTGTCGCGGGCGGTGCGGTCGGCGTGCTGCTCGGCATGGTCCTGCGGGGCGAAGAGCTCCCGCATGTCGCGATTCGCCGTGCCATCGTGATCGCGGCGGTGCTGATCACCGCCGCCGCCACCGCGAATGGATTGCGCGTCGATGTTCCCGGAAATGCCTCCGCAACAGTTCAGTTGCGTGACGCGGCACCGGTAGACGCGGGCCGGATGGTCAACGCCGATATCACACTGGCTCCTAAGGATTTGGTGGGCGCTGACCCCGAGTGGGTACAGATTTTGGCCTGGCAAGGCGGCACCGGTTCCTCGAACCCCGGTCGGGGACTGGTGATCGATCAGCTGCGCCGGGTCGGCGAGGGTCACTATGTGAGCACGAAACCTGTTCCTGCATACGGAAATTGGAAGACGATCCTGCGACTGCACGACGGCCGATCGCTCACTGCTCTACCCATCTACATGCCGCACGACCCCGGTATCGACGCCGCCGAAGTTCCGGCACTGGACCAGTTCACGCGCCCCTTCGTCCCCGAAATCACTGTGCTCCAACGTGAACGCTCATTCGATCGGCCCTCCTGGCTGATCGATGCGGCATCGCTGGTCGTACTCGTCTGCTCCCTGCTTCTCATCTGGTCGCTGTCCTGGGGAGCGGCTCGGATCAACCTCGCCTATCGACGCGACCTGCGCGCGCAGGCCTCGCCCCTTAAAACTCATGCCAACCCGAGCTAGCCTCGGGATATGTGCCGAAATATCACTGCCCTGCGTGGGCTCGAGCCCGCCGCCACCCCGGAAGAAGTGCATGCCGCGGCATTGCAGTACGTCCGCAAGGTCGGCGGGCTTTCCAGCATTTCCGCAGCTACGCGCCCTGCGGTCGATGCCGCGGTCGCCGACATCGCGGCCGCGACCATGCGGCTGCTCGAACAATTGCCCGAGCGGAAGGTTCCGCCCAAGAACGTGCCGCCGCTGCGGCGGCCCGAGGTGCAGGCACGCATCCACGCGCATTCGCACGACTGACGCTGCTCTGAGCAGATCTGCTGTGGGCAGCGTGGCGAGATTTTTCGGGTAGGCGCGCGGCACGGTGGAGTCATGGCTCACGATGACAAGACACCGTTGTTCAGTTGGCGCGCCAGGGAGCAGCTGCTCAGCAGGCGGATTCTGGTGCTGGACGGACCGCTCGACGACGACAACGGCACGCTGCTGATGACGCAGCTGCTCACCTTGGCGGCCGAGGATGCCGATTCCGGGATCTCGTTGTGGATCCATTCCCCGGGTGGTTCGGTTCCGGCAATGCTCGCCATTCGCGATGTGATGCGGCTGGTGCCCTGCGAGGTCTCCACCCTGGCACTCGGATTGGCCTGCAGCGCAGGGCAATTCCTTCTGTCGGCGGGTACGCCGGGTCGGCGGTTCGCCCTGCCGCACGCCAGGGTGCTTATGCATCAGGGCTCGGCCGGAATCGGCGGCAGTGCCGTCGACGTCGAGGTGCAGGCCGATGACCTGCGCTACACCGTGGAGACCGTGCTCGGCATCATCGCGGGGGATACCGGCCAGCCGTACGACCGCATCTACGAGGATTCGCTGCACGACCGCTGGTTCAGCGCGGCACAGGCCAAGGAATACGGCTTCATCGACCACATTGTCGGCTCGTTCGGGGAAATCGTGCCCCAGCGCCAGCGGATCGGAATTTCGGCATGACGTACACCATTCCCAATGTGATAGCTCAGCATCCGCGCGGCGGCGAGCGGATCACCGATATCTACTCCCACCTGCTCGCCGAGCGGATCGTCTACCTCGGGACCCCGATCGATTCCGGCGTGGCCAATGCGCTCATCGCCCAGCTGTTGCACCTGGAATCGGAGAGTCCGGAGCAGGAGATCAATCTGTACATCAACTGCGAGGGCGGCGATCTGTCCGCAATGCTCGCGGTGTACGACACCATGCAATTCATCAAGGCCCCGGTGGCGACGACCTGCGTCGGCCAGGCCATCGCGGTCGGTGCGGTACTGCTGGCCGGTGGGGAACCCGGTCGCCGCTCCTTGCTGCCGCACGCCCGGGTCGTCCTGCATCAGCCTGCCGCCCGCGGTCAGGGCGCGATTCCCGATCTGATCCTGCAAGCCGACGAGTTGGTGCGGATGCGCGCGGAAATCGAGTCGATCCTGTCGCGGCACACCGGGCAACCAGCCGAGCGGCTACGTCACGACACTGATCGAGACCGCGTCTTCACCGCACAGGCGGCCGTCGACTACGGCCTGGTCGACCACGTGCTGGGTGCCCGCGCCGACTGATCAGGCGGCCAGTGCCATGAGGGTAGGTCCAGCACTGGATCGCGGCGCGGCCTGCCGGACGAAGGTGAGCCGACGATGAGCGCGCAATTCGTCGGCCACCTGCTCGGTGAGACCGAACAGGGTGGTGCCGAGCGCGCCGGCCAGCGCCGCGATCATCTCGCTCGACGGTTCCTTGCGGCCGCGCTCCACCTCCGACAGGTACTGCGGCGAAATACCTGCGCGACTTGCGGTTTCGACGAGGGTCTCGCGTTGCTCACGCCGCAGCGTGCGCAGCCGTTCGCCGAGCACCTCGCGCCACAGCGGTTCCTCGGTGTGGCGAGGTCGGTCGTCGCGTCCGCCCTGGATCGAGTGCAGCTCGGTCATAGGGAGAGCGTACGGCCGCGCGGGCCGATCCGACCGGGCATTACGCTGTGGGCGGACAAGCCGACGAAGGCCCCATGCCAACGGACACAGGGCCTTTCGGATCGAGTCGAGATCAGGGCAGCGGAATCCACTGGCCGAAGAACCAGAAGCCATGGCCCTGGGGCTGCTGATCATGCCGCTGCTGGTCCTGGCGCTGATCCCCGCGCTGCTGATCGTGGCCCTGCTGTTGCTGCTCGATACCTGGACGCTGATCCTGCCCCGGATCGGCGCTCGCCACACCCGCACCAACGCCCAGCAGGCCGACCAGCACACCGCCCGCGATCGCACCCTTCGCCAGCTTCGACTTGATCTTCATCCACGTTCCTCCTGTTGTCGGGTCTCTGTCCGAGACCGTCGACCCGTCCGATCCGGACCGACAAGACAATCTTGGAATCCCGAGATTTGCGCACCCTAGCCCGTGGCTGTGAGTTAGCTGGGACCCATCCGCTTACTGCGCGAGCTGTTCGCACCGCTGGGTTTCCTACGATTGGTCTACCCGCGAAGCAAGGAGATAGCAGATGACCATCCGCAAGGTGACCGTCCTCGGAACCGGGGTGCTGGGATCTCAGATCGCATTCCAGACCGCATTCCACGGATTCGATGTCACCGCCTACGACATCAGCGACGAGGCCGTAGCCGGTGCTCGTGACCGTTTCGCCAAGCTCGCGGCGACCTATCGCATCGAAGTGCCGGGCGGTGATACCAAGGCCGAGAAGACCGAGGCGGGCATCGTCGCGACGACGGATCTGGCCGCGGCCGTGCAGGATGCCGACCTCGTGATCGAGGCGGTGCCGGAGGTGCTCACCATCAAGGAGCAGACCTACCGGCAGGTGGGCGAACTCGCACCGGCGAAGACGATCTTCGCCACCAATTCGTCCACCCTGCTGCCCAGCGATATCAAGGACTACACCGGCCGCCCCGACAAATTCCTCGCGCTGCATTTCGCGAATCAGGTGTGGCGATACAACACCGCCGAGGTGATGGGCACGCCCGACACCGATCCGCAGGTCTTTCGGGCGGTCGTCGAGTTCGCCGCCGCGATCGGCATGGAGCCGATCGAATTGCACAAGGAGAAGGCGGGTTACGTCCTCAATTCGCTGCTCGTGCCGCTGCTCAATGCGGCCATGGCGCTCGGCGCGGGCGGATTCGCCGAACCAGAGGCAGTCGACAAGACCTGGCGGATCGGCACCGGCGCACCGGTCGGCCCATTCCAGATGCTCGACGTCATCGGACTGACCACCCCTTACAACATCCTGGTCAACGGCGGCGAAGAGGGACAGCAGCTCGCGGCCTGGCTCAAGACCAACTACATCGACAAGGGCAAGCTCGGCATCGCCACCGGAGAGGGTTTCTACAAGTACTCCGAATAGCTCATGGCACGACCACCGGATGCGGCTATTCCGGCGCGGGCTCGGGTTCGGGGGATTCGTCGGGGGGTGCGGTGACGACGTCGATCTGCTCGCCGAGGTAGCGGGCCACCACGGCGAGGACGGCCGCTACCGGTACCGCGAGGAAGGCGCCGACGATGCCGTAGAGGGAGCCGCCCGCGGTGATCGCGACCAGCACCACCACGGCATGCAATTTCATGCTGCGGGCCTGCAGGACCGGTTGCAGCACATTGCCTTCCAACTGTTGGACGGCGATGATGATGCCGAGCACGATCAGCGCGGTGGTGACGCCATTGCCCACCAGCGCAACGAGCACCGCCAGCGCCCCGGCGACGAATGCGCCGACCATCGGCACGAAACCGCCGATGAAGGTGATCACCGCGAGCACGAATGCCAGTGGGACGTGCAGGATCACCAGTCCGGCGCCGATGAACACCGCGTCGATCAGACTTACCAGCGCCTGTACGCGGATGAATCCGCCGAGGGTGGACCAGATGCGATTCAGCACTTCCTCGAGGTGCCTGCCGCCGCGACTGCCGAGCACGGCATGCAGCCACGGCAGCAGCCGCGGACCGTCCTTGACGAAGAAAAACGCCAGTACCAGCACTAGGAACAGCGTCACCAGGGTGGAGGTCGCGGTGGTCACGCCGGTGAAGACGCCGGAGGCGATCTGTTCCGAACTGGACTTCAGCCGCTGCGTGATCGCGTCCACCGCGGCTTGCAACTGCTCGTCGCGTATGCGCAGCGGTGGACCGTGCAGCCAATCACGCACCTTGTTGACACCCTCGGTGGATTTGTCGGCCAGCTCCGGGGCCTGGTCCACGACCGACGGGACGATCAGGGCGATGACACCGGCGAGGACTCCGATGAATCCGAGCAGGGTGACCGTTGCCGCGGCGCCGGGCCGAAAGCCGTGCGCGGTGAGCCAGCGGGTCGGCGGCCACAGTATCGTCGCGACGATCAGCGCCAGCGCGATCGGCAGCAGTACCACCCAGAGCGCGGCGATGACGGTGCCGAGCACCCACGCGCCCGCCGCGATCGCCACGATGCACAGCGACCATTTCGCCAGCCAGATGAGTCCCTTGCCGATCGCGTCGCCGCGATCGCGGGTCGGTGGGCGGGTCTTCTCGGTGCCGTCCTGCTCACTCACGCCGTCAGTCTGGCACGGTCGACGGCTGGGCGGTGCCATCATCGGCACGCTGCGCAGGACTCAGCGGGTCGAGCGCGGCCGAGTCATCTGCGGCGAACCAGGTCCGGTAGAAGGTGAAAGCCAGCGCGGCGAAGACGCCCAGAATCGCGACGCCGAACGGGAACGGGTAGTTCGCCATCGGCAGCGCGAGGAAGCGCACGCACAGCAGCACCCCCGCGAAGGTCGCGATACCGAAGGCCACCACCTGGGCGCGGCCGCGATCCCAGCCCCGGTCCGGATCGCGCAGAACGGATTCGACGGTCAGGCACAGTGCCGCACCCGCGACGAGATCGACGCCGTAGTGGGCACCGAGACCGAGCGTCGCGACGAGGGTGCAGACCAGCCAGAACGCACCTCCCCAGCGCAGCCAGAGCGGTCCGCGCCGGGAGTGGATGAACAGCGACAGCGCCCATGCCGTATGCAGTGACGGCATGCAGTTACGCGGTGTGATGCCGTCGAAGGGCATCGAATCGACCGAGGACGGCAGTGCCGCAACGATATTCGGCCAGACATCGGCGAGTTCGAAACCTTGCCCCTCCGGGCCGAACGCGAGCACCGGCCCGACGACCGGGAAGACCACATAGAACAGGGGGCCGACCACACCGAGCGTCAGGAATGTGCGCACCAGATAGTGCCGCGGCCACACGCCCGCGGTGACGCCGCGCAGCTGCCACGCCGCGACCACAATGGCCGCGACCGGCAGTTCGAAATACACCCAACGCACCACACCCAGCGGCACCGGTCCTGCCGCGTCGAGTACCTGTCCGACGAGCCACGACGGATTGCCGAGCGCGTGATCGGCCAGTTCCGCATAGGGATCCAGGACGGTCGGGCAGGCCCATGCGGTGATGTCCAGCCAGATCTCGCCGACCTTCGTCGCCAGAATCAGCAGCGCACCGAGAGCGATTGTGCGCAGCGCGGTTTCGCGTCGCGCGCCGGTCCAGCGCACCGCGGCGATCACCGCCAGCGCGGTGAGCACGATCGTCGGACCGTTCCCGACCGTGAACAACCGCCCCTCGATCGCGCGAATGATCACGAAGACCACATCGATGCCGACCGCGGCCGCCAGCGCACGTACCCGCACATTCCAGGAGACGCCGATCAGCGCCAGCAGAAAGCCGGCCCACGGCGTGGTCGCCGACTTGGGCCGCCCGACGTAGTCCCAAGAAAGACTGGTCAGCGGCCCGAGCGCATTGATATGCACGGCCATCAACTGCCCCGCGATCAACACCGCGACCGCGCCCGCGATACTGCCCCAGATCAATCGAGTTCGCCACGGACGCGCAGTCCCCACTTCCCCCGGGGGTGCAACCGATCTCTCCTGCGCGTCCTGAATCAACATCCCGACATCGTAAACAGGATGTGAACACCACCGTGCGCCCCGATTAACGCAACCTGTGAACTCACTGCGCGCGCTTGCGGACCGGTCAGTGCTGGAGCTTGCTGAAGCTCCGGCTGGGGTGGCCGGATATCAGGGGCGGGCGATGATGAGGGGGCAGTCGGTGGCGTGTAGGACGGCCTGGCTGACCGAGCCGAGGGTCATGCCCGCGAAACCACCGCGCCCGCGGCTGCCCAGGACGATCAGTTGCGCGTATTCCGCCTCGGCGAGTAGGCATCTGGCCGGTCGATCCTCGACGACCACGCGCTCGACCTCCAGGTCCGGATACTTTTCCGCATAGCCCGCCAGGCTCTCGGAGAGCAACGCCTCGGCCTCTTTCCGCATATCGTCGCGGGAGATATAGCGGTTGAATTCGGACCAGGTGAGTACCGCGCGCAGCCCGACCGCGCGATGGGCGGCCTGGTCGAAGGCGACCTCGATGGCGCGGGTGGCGCTGGGGGAGCCGTCGACACCGACGAGCACCGGTCCCAGCAGCCGATCGGCTTTGTAGTCCTCGGGCTCGGGAATGACGGCGACCGGACAGTGCCCGTGCCTCGCGACGGCGGTGCTCACCGAGCCGAGCAGGCCACGGCGGAAGGCGCCCAGCCCACGGGTGCCGACGACGAGCATGCGCGCATCCTTGGAGCGGTCGAGCAGGACCGGTATCGGCGGCGCGTCGACCACGAAGGTGGCGATTTCGAGTTCGCCGACGGGTGCGGCCGCCGCGGTCGCGTAGGCGCAGGCAGTGGTGACGGCGGCGGCGCCGGCCGCTCGATAGGCGTCGTAATCGATTTGGTCGAAGGCTATTCCGGGGCCGAAGTCCATCGGGGCGCCGATGCCGTACACGATGTGCATGGGCGCGCGGTGGTGGACGGCGTCGATCGCGGCCCAGCGCACCGCCGCGGCGGCGGCGTCGGAGCCGTCGATGCCGACGAGTACGGGGGGATTCATGGTGGTGGACATGGGATTTCGTCGCCGTCAGCGCGACCGCGCTACTGCGGGCGGACGACCATGACCGGGCAGTGCGCGGTCTGGACCAGTGCATCGCTGGTGGAGCCGAGCAGCAGTCCGCGGAATCCGCCGCGCCCTCGGCTGCCGACCACGAGCAGTTGGGCCGATCGCGACCATTCGCGCAGTGCCTGCCGCGGACCCGACAGGTACACCTTGCGGACGACCTGCACGTCCGGGTACTTCTCTTGCCAGCCGGTGAGCTGCTCGTCCAGGATCGCCTGTCCGGTGGTCTCGGCGTCGTGATCGCAGACGCCGTAGGGGAGGCCGGCGACGCGATCGAAATACAGGTCGCTCCAAGCGTGGACGGCGACGAGTCGGGTTCTGCGTTCGCTGGCTTCGGCGAACGCGGCCCCGACGGCGGCCGTGCTCCCCGGTCCGCCGTCGATACCGAGCACAACCGGGCCGACCCGTCGAGTCTGCTGTTCGGTGCCGGTGTCACGCACGACCACGATCGCACCTCGTCCATGGCTGGCGACCGCGAGCAGCGTCGATCCGAGATAGCTCAGGCTGCCGTCGGAACCCGCCGTGCCGATCGCGACCAGATGCGCCGCCTCGGACAGCTCGATCAACAGGTGTGCCGGATTGGCTTCGGAGAGTTCGGTTTCCACGGTCAGGCTCGGGTCGACCTGATGGGCGAGTCGGCGTGCGGTGCACAGCACGTCCGCACCTTCGCGGCGGATCGCGTTGATCACCGGGGGCATGATCACGTCGTACATCCCGTAGACCGACCCCGCCGCCGCAAGATCGAGACCGTGCACGATGCGCAGCCGCCTGCCCCGCTGGGAGGCGGTCTCGGCGGCCCAGCGGACGGCGAGATCGGCCGCCTCGGAGCCGTCGGTTCCGACCACTACTTCGGCCGACGCCAGCCGGTGAGATTCATCGCGGTGCTGGGCGGTCATGGATGTCCCTTCGGGTTCCGAGATTGCGGCTACCCGTAGGTTAGGAATTCGAGGTGGTCGCGCACGCCTGGCATTGGTCACCAACCGCAGGGCCCAAAGGCCGCTCATGTCTGCATGGTGTTCGGATGGCACACCGCCCGGACAACCCCGACTGGGTGACACGGTTCAGGGCAACGGTGCCGACCAGCGCAACGTCGTGCCCCCGTGCTCGCCCTTGATCACGCTGAAACTGCCGCCCGCGTGCTCGGCGCGGGTCGCCAGATTCGCCAATCCGCTCATCCGTGCCAGGTCGTCGGGCACGCCGACGCCGTCATCGGTGACCTCGATGGTGACATCGTCGCGCACCCGGAGCTGGACCGATACCGTCGTCGCCGACGCGTGCCGCACCGCATTGCTCACCGCCTCGCGCAGCACCGCTTCGACATCCTCCGACAGCGGCGGTGTCAGCACCGAGACCGGACCGGCGAGGCGAATCGTGGTGCGTAATCCGCTATCGCCGATCATGTCGGCGATGATGCCGTGCAGCCGTTTGCGTAGCGTCGGCGCATCCGCGGTGGTGCTCTCGTGCAGATCGAAGATCGAATGCCGGATTTCCTGCACGATCGACTGGACGTCCTGAATGGTGTCCGTGAGCCGAGATTTGACCTCGGGCACGCGGGCCCGCTGGGCAGTGCCCTGCAGCGAGAGACCGACCGCGAACAGGCGCTGGATGACATGGTCGTGCAGGTCACGCGCGATCCGGTCGCGGTCGGAGAGCACGTCGAGTTCGCGGTTGCGGCGCTGGCTTCGGGCAAGTTGTAGTGCCAGCGCGGCTTGAACGGAGAAGTCCGCCATCATGGCCTGTCCTGCGATATCGATCGGAGCGGCCGCTGGTGGACGCAGGATCGTGAGCACACCGATAACCGTCTGTTCGGCCCGCAGTGGCAGCACCAGCGCCGGGCCGAATTCGGTCGAGTCGCCGAACCGCAGGCTGTATTGGAGCCGATCGACCGAAAGGACCCGGTTCTCCCGAAATGCGATGCCCGAGTGCGATTCGTTTATCGGAATGCGCTGTCCGGTCAGCTTTTGCGCATCGACACCGGCCGCGGCGACCACGACCAGATCGGTCACCTCGTCGGGCGGAGTATCCGGGTCTTCGGGCAGTGAGAGGAAGCTGCACGCCGATTGGGTCAGCTGCAGCGCCCGGTCGGTGATCAGCTCCAGCACCTCGTTCGGTTCGCCGCCGGCGAGTAGTTCGGTGGCCACATCGCGGTTGGCCTCCAGCCATTGCTGGCGGATTTGGGATTGTTCGTAGAGGCGGGCGTTGGCGATGGCGATACCCGCGGCGGCGGCCAGCGCCCGCACCACCACCTCGTCGTCGTCGGTGAATTCCTGCCCACCGGCCTTCTCGGTCAGGTACAGGTTGCCGAAGGTCTCGTCGCGAACCTTCACCGGTACGCCGAGGAAGGTGTGCATCGGCGGGTGGTGGGCGGGGAAGCCGACCGACGAGGGATGCTTCGAAAGATCCGGCAGCCGAATGGGTTTCGGTTGTTCGAAGAGCAGGCCGAGGACACCGTGACCACGCGGCAGATCGCCGATCATGACCCGGGTCCGGTCGTCGATGCCCTCGTAGACGAATTCGGCGAGCTCGTTGCTGTTCTTATCGGTTTCGCGCACGCCGAGCGCGCCGTATCCGGAGTCGACCAACTCGATGGCGGTGTGCACGATCGAACGCAGCGTGTTGTCCAGGTCCAATCCGGCGGTGACGACCAGCATGGCCTCGATCAGGCGGTCCATCTGGTCGCGGACACCGACCATTTGGGCAATGCGGTCCTGGACTTCGCCGAGCAGTTCACGAAGTCGAAGTTGAGACAAAGTTTCCGTCACCGGTGCCTGACCGGAGACGGTCGACTCGTCTTCCATGATCTGTATTCTGCCCGGCTTGCATACGCCATGTCACGCCGAGCGAAACCACAGGTCGCTCACTTCTGCTGTTTGGTGGGCGTGTTGAATTTGGAGGCCAGGACCGCTGCTTGGGTGCGGCGTTCGACCCCGAGTTTGGTCAGCAGCCGCGACACATAGTTCTTCACGGTTTTCTCCGCAAGGAACATCCGGCTCGCGATCTGCCGATTCGTCAGCCCCTCACCCAGCAGATTCAGCAGCGTCCGTTCCTGTTCGCTGAGACCGGCCAGCGGTCCCGTCTTGGCCTCGGCCTCCTCGCGCAGCTTCGCCATGAGGGCAGCGGCCGCGCGATTATCGAGCAGCGACTTACCCGCGCCGACCTCGCGAATGGCCTCGACCAGCTCCATCGTGTCGATGTCCTTGACCACATACCCGCTGGCCCCGGCCAGGATGGCATCGAGCATGGCCTGCTCGTCGGTGAACGAGGTGAGTATCAGACACCGCAGCTCAGGATGCTGATTCAACAGTTCACGACACAGTTCGATGCCATTGCCATCGGGCAGGCGCACGTCCAGAACCGCGACCTGCGGGCGCAGCGCGGGGATGCGCGCCAACGCCTGCGAAACCGTGCCCGCCTCGCCGACGACTTCGAGATCGGGCTCGGAATCGATCAGATCCTTCACACCGCGACGCACGATCTGATGGTCGTCGACCAGGAACACACTCGTCATCGCAACACCTCCGCTGGGTCCCTCCAGCGTAGCCCCGCCGATATGCGCATTCGGGCGGTCGAGCGCCATGTGTAGGCAGGAGGCAGATGTCAAGAGGGGCCCCACGACCAGCGCATTATCGAGTTACTGCATGGTGAGGATGTCAGGGAGGGGGCGGCGGGGGGTTGGTGGGGGTTCGGGGGTGTTCTCGGGGGTGGTGCCGACGCGGATGAGGACCTGGGGGATGGCGGGGTGGGCGAGCATGGTTGCGATAGCTGTTCGGGCCGAGGGCAATTCGGTGATGTGGGTCATCGGGCAAGTCGCCAGGCCGGACGTGGTGCATTCCAGGAGGACGGCGGAGAGGGCTTCGCCGGTGTGCAGCCAAGTGGTGACGGATTCGCGCGGTGAGCTGAGTATCAGTAGGCAGGCGTGGTCATCGAGGGTGTCGCGGCGGGCCGAATGCGGTGCGGATGGGAAGGCACGGCCTACGCCGACGCGGGCGAATTCGGCATCGGAGGCCAGGGATTCGCGCGGGACGCCTTCCGTGTCACCGGAATGTCCTGCCCACCAATGCAATTCGGTCTGGTATTCCATGTCGTAGCGGCGGACCGCGGTGGCGTGCTCAGAGGCCGCCGTGAGCTTCGCGCGGGCGCTGTCGTCGAGGAGATCGAGTTCGATATCGTGCGGTGTCACCAGCATTCGACAGGCATGCAATAGCGGCGACAAGTCGTTCGGCGCGTACAGCGGCAGTCGGTCCGTGCGTCGCTTATCGATGACGCGGGCGCGGGCCAGCACGCCGACCGGCGGCTCAGGCCACGGCCGGAACTCGATCACCGCCAGATAGTCGGGACGGCCGGTATCGGGGAGCCGGGTGGTATCTGTGTGCCAGCCCTTGGCGGCGAATGCGGTGCGCACGTGGTGCAGCATCGCGCCACAGCTGATCACCAGTTGCCGACCCGACGGGTCCGCCGAGGTCAGCAGGCGGTCGTCGTCGCGGTACAAATGCAGCCGGGTCCCGTCGAAGACCCAGCGCCACGGTTGGGTGTTGTGCAACGACGGTGCGCGGCCGGCCGAACGCATGGCCGCGAGCACTGTCGAATGGTCCGGCACGGAACGTACGGGGGAAAGACGGGTGTCGGTCATACTCCCGAGCCTCGTCCGGCGATGCGCCGGTCGGTATGGGCCTTCTTCCTGTTCTCGAAGGTCGATGGTCACCGGCCGGGGCGGGCCGTGCGCTTGGTGCCGAAGGTCAGGTGTGGCAGTGACTTTCGGCCCTCCCGTCGTAGACGTCGTGGATGCTGCCATCGAGTCCGGAGGGTCGGAGTTCGAACAATCCAATAGCGAGGTCATCATGAGTTCGTCAGGGAAGTGGTCCACCGCGGCCTTCCCCGACATCGCCGTATTTCCGCGTGGACCGATCGCGGAGTTGGAACTCGAACGCGTGGCCGGCGCGGTCGGGCGATTGCTTACCCGAAATGGGATCGACAGTGGTGCCCGGGTGCGGGTCGTCGTCGCGAATTGCCCAAGTGGGCCGCAGTTGGTGCAGGTGAATCTGTGCGTGCGCGGTACACCGGCCCGCGTGCAGACGATCACTCCGGGTGCGGGCATGGTGCTGCCGGTCGTGCAGCGGCTGGAGCGCCTGATCGAGCGGTTGACGACAAACGGACGGGCGGCGCCGGAGCGGGAGCCGATACGGCGACTACTCGCGGCATCCGGACATGGCACGATCACCCGCCGCAAGAATTGTTCGCTGCTGGTGGGCACACCGGATGCGGCGGCCGCGGTGCTCGACGCGATGGACTACGACGCGCACCTGTTCGTCGATGCCGATACCGGCGCTGACGCGATCGTCTACCGTGGCGATTCCGCAGGCATCGAGCTGCTCCGTTCGCCGCAGGACCCGTCAGCAGCCGATCCAAGGATTCCGAAGTTGTCCGAGACCGCGGCCGTCGAGCGCCTGTGCACCATCGGCCTGCCATTCCTGTTCTTCATCGATCCCGTCAGCCGCCGCGGGAACCTGCTGTACCGCCGCTACGACGCCGACCTCGGGCTGATCACGCCCCGGACCAGTTGACCTGTGTGCGGTAGGACCGAACGTCCCTGGATCCAGGGCATCCCGGCTCTGTCGAGGACGGTGCCACCCCGAGCACAGTTGGGATCGGAGCCGGCCACCGATGGTCGGGCAGAAGCGAGGCGGAACGAACGGCATACCGCGAGAGCGGATCATGGGGCGGGCGATTCGACTCGGCGGTGCCATGCGGGGCAACGCACGAGTCGTGTGTGGCGATCGACGACCACGCCGTGATCCGACGGATTCGCGCCGTCGCCGCCGAAACCCGCTCGCCCACTGTCGCGTTGGCCGGCTCCGTTCGATTACAGCGCGCGGAGCACCATGATGCCGGGCGTCGTGCGCACGTAGTCGGCGAAGGGGGAGTCGACCACCTTGTTGTCGGCGGCGAGTGAGGACGCGTTGCGGAAGACCGGGCCGCTCGGTGTCATGACGAAGATGCCGACATGGGTGACATCGAGTCCCGGCTGGTCGGCGTATGCGCCGATGTAGTCACCGGTGCGGAGTCCACCGATGACGCTCTCGTCTACCGCGGCGCCGGGGATGTAGGTGATCTCGCGATCGCCCACCGGCAGTCCCGGAAGATATGTTCCGCCACCGGCTTTCGCGTTGAGGTGCTTGGTGACGGTCACCGCGGCCGGGCTCAACGTGCCGGTGATATCGGTGGCCGCGATGCGCGCGGTATGCGACCAATCGCTGAAGAAGTGCTTGCGCTGCTGGAACTCGACGCGGCCGCCGGTATAGCGGGTCGCGATCAGATTCGCGACGAACTGGTCGCGATCGGCGGACCTGCTGAGCGCCTCGACATAGTCGAGGTAGGTGAAGCAATCCACCCGTCGTAGATCGATGACGAGCTGTTCGGGCTGGTCCGCCGAGCCGATGAGCATATCCGCGCCATAAGGCGTGCCGAGCAGGCGTCCCGACAATCGCTCGATCAGCTCACCCTTGCTCGCACCCTGCGAGGCAGCCCGCAGCGCCAGCAGCTCATCGATCTTCCCGGCAGTGACGTCATCGCTGATCGGTGCGCCGGATGCGGCGGGAACGGTCGGCATGGCCATGCCGACGAGTGCCGAGATGATGAGCAGTACGCGGGCGATGCTGCGCAAAAGGCCTCCAGCAGGTCGATCGGTCATTGCTGCCACGGTAGTCCGAGTCCGGCGGTCTTCGGTCGCCGAACACGAAAACGGTCCGGCGGCTGCAAGATCCGCTGGGGATTCCGTCATGAGCCCTACATTCCGAGTCGAACAGTTTGGACACGGGATGATCACGATGTTGCCGTTTCGTTATCTCAGAGGGGCTTTGATCGTAGGAAATCACCTGGTCGAGCGCGATTCGGCCGGACTTACAGATGCAAGCGCGCGGCGGTGTCCCGCTGGGTGCCGGGCTCGGCGCGACGATTCCCGGCAAGTGTGGCAGGCTCAGTAATCGAGGCCGGGGTGCAGAGGTTTCGACTCGCACAACGGTCGGCGTGACCACGGGAGACCCCAGCTATGGCTGGGGTCTTCGTGTGTCTGTGGCGTGCTCGTGCCTCGAAACGGTGCTCATTGATGTTGATTCCGCACCGATGTGGTCTCAGTAACCAATATTCTGTTAAGCATCAGTTACCGACGTAAAAGTCTGTTACGGCCGACCTGCTGGGTTTGTGACGCCGGAACCTCCGTGTAACGATAGTTTCAATCGCGAACGAACAAATCATCCCGAAGTGTTCACCCACGGCAGATACGGTCCCCATCGTCGCACCGGATTTGTTCCCTTCGGTGTGTTCGCATGCGGGTCGAATCGCTGGTTGTGGCTGTCGCGCGCATGTCTGCGCGAAAACAAGGAATGGTGCACGTGAGTGAGTTCTGGAGTCTGAGCGCGTCGGCAGCTTTGGTCAGCGTCGGCATCTCACTGTATGGTGTCGTCGCATATCTGGTCGGAATTCTGGATGGCGGCACGCGACCGCGAATGGCGTCTTGGATAGCCTGGTGTACTGCCAATACTGTATTCGCGATGGTCGCATATCTGGCGGGCGCATATCTCGCCGCTGGTATCAATGCCGCGTCGGCAAGTATGAATGCCGCAGTTATCGTCCTCGGTCTGCGGCGTGGCGTGAGTCTGCGGCCAGGGGACAATATCGATTGGGCGTGTCTGCTCTCCTCCGTCGCATGTGTGCTGGTCACAGTGGAGATTTCGGAGAAGACATTCGGTGCGCTCGTGGCTATCTGCGCCAATCTCATCGCCACTGTCCCGACGCTTCGGCATGCCTGGTCGAAGCCTCAGGAGGAAACCTGGCAAATGTTTGCCGCGAATGCCTTCGCCGGAGCACTCGGTGTGCTGGGAGTGCTGCTGGCGAGCGGATATCAATTCGCTACTGTCGCGGGTCCACTGATTACCACGATCGGAAATATTGCCTTGGTGTCGCTCACCGTCGGCCGTGGTCGAATTGTCGAAGAAGCTGCTGTGCCCGTGCGAGTTGGTTAGCCGAAATGCGATCGATAATCTCCAATATCGGCGACTGTTTCACCGATCCCGGCGAACTGACTCCGGGGCAGGCGCGGCGCGCGATGGCCATCCACAATATTTGTTCACCGAGCTGCCGTATATTGCAGCGGGCAAAACTGACTCTCGATGGCTCATCGGTACCTGCGGAGGGTTTCAGCGAGGATTCAAAACATTCTGCCGTCGAATTGATCGGATACGACGAACTCTCCACCGGATACCTACACTGAGTCCTCCAGCAATAATCCGGTTTCCGGGTCGTACCAGCGGCAGGCCTGCGGCGGCACATGCAGGTTCAGCGCGTCGCCCTGGTCGGCCCGGAAGCCGGGCCGCGTCTGAATCTTGACGGTCTGTCCGCTGACATCGGTGGTCAACAGGGTGGACGAGCCGAGCGGCTCCAGCACCTGGAGTTGGGCGCGCACCGAATCGGTGCCCGCCTCGTCGCCGACGGCAATGGCCTCGGGCCGGATGCCGAGGTCGAGCTTCTTGCCGTTGAACGATGCGAGCGCGGCGGGAACCGGCAGCGACTGCCCGCCGAGATCGATTTGCGGTCCGGCCTCGCCTATGTCGACGATCCCGGTGAGGAAGTTCATCGGTGGGCTGCCGAGGAAGCCGCCGACGAATTCGGTCGCCGGACCGTCGTATACCGCTGTCGGCGAACCGCATTGAACGATCAGCCCGTCGCGCATGACCGCGACGCGATCGCCGAGCGACAGCGCCTCGACCTGGTCGTGGGTGACATAGATCGTGGTCGTGCCGAGCTCGCCGACCAGCTTCTTCAACTCGGCGCGGAATGAAAGCCGCAGCAGCGCATCCAGATTGGACAGCGGTTCGTCCATGAGCAGCACATCGGCATCCATGACGATCGCGCGCGCCACCGCGACGCGCTGGCGTTGGCCGCCGGACAACTTCGCCGGATAGCGATCCAGGTACGGCGTGAGCTGTAGCAGATCAGCGGCCCACGCGACCTTGCGCCGGATCTCCTCGGCGGGCACACCATGCACCCGCAGGCCGAAGCCGATATTGTCGGCGACCTTCTTATTCGGGAAGACAGCATAGGACTGGAACACCATCGACAGGTTGCGCCGCCGCGGTTCGAGGTAGGTGACGTCCTTGCCGCCGATCACGATCTGCCCCGCATCGGGCATTTCCAGTCCGGCGATCATGCGCAGCAGCGTCGTCTTACCGCAGCCGGACGGCCCGAGCAGCACCATGAATTCACCGTCGGCGACCTCGAGCGAGACCTGGTCGGTGGCGCGTGTCGTGCCGCCGGGATAGGTCTTCACCAGATCCCGCAGGATCACTTCGGCCATATGCCCTACACCTCTGTCATCTCAGCGTCGTCCCCCACATGTTCACCAGATAGCGCCGCATCACGAAGATGAAGACCAGCGCCGGAATGATCAGCGCGAACCCGCCCGCGAACCGGTACGGCGTCGACGCCTCACCGAGCGTGGTGAGCACCTGTGCGGGCAATGTGCGATGTCCGAGCGTCACGATGGTCGCGCCGAGGATCTCGTTCCAGGACAGTACGAACGTGAAGATCGATGACGCGGCCAGACCGGGAAGTGCCAGCGGGACGACGACTGTGCGCGCCGCCTGCCAGCGCGTGCAGCCGAAGACGCGCGCCGCCTCCTCGAGGTCGGCCGGTACCGCGACGAAAATGCTCGCCGTGATGAGCACGGTGGTGGGCAATGCGAGTGTGGTGTGCACGAGCGTCACGGCGAAGACAGTGTCGTAGACGTCCAGCCGCAGGAACATCGTGGCCAGCGGCACCGAGAGCACCACGATCGGCAGCGCCCGCACGAACAGGATGAATATCTGGTAGCTGTCCCTACCTCGGAAGGCATTGCGAGCCAACGCGTATCCGGCGGGCGCGCCGATGACCAGCGACCAGAACACGGTGTAGAGCCCGACGAGCACCGAGTTGCCCAGTGCCGGAACGGTTCCGGTCGCGTGGAAGAACGACCGCAGCGTCTCGGTGGATAATTCGCTGGGCAGCAATGGCTTCGGGAACTCGTTCAGCGCCTCGCGCGAGGACACCGCGGCGAGTCCGATCAGCACGATCGGCAGCGCCATGAACAGCGTCACCGCAATACAGGCCACCTGCACTCCGATGGACCGCCACCGACGCCGGCGCAGCGGTGCGCGATCGATCGGCGGCAGCGCCGTGGCCTCACTCATCGCGACCCCTCCGGCGCCCGGACCGTGCGCAGATAGAACACCGCGGTACCGAGCGAGATGGCCAGCACCACAAGCGAAACCGCGCTCGCCACCGCCGGATTCTGCAGATTCGAGTACCACTCGTAGGTCTCGCCGACCAGCAGCGGAAAGTCGCGCCCGGTCAGTGCCTGTGCGACGGCGAAGGCCTGCAGCGCGAGGATGGTGCGCAGGATCAGCGCGACCTGCAGGCTCGGCCCGAGTTGCGGCAGCGTCACATGCCGGAGCCGCTGCCAGAAGTTCGCCCCGAACACCTGCGCGGCCTCGTCGTAATCCCGTGGAATCAGTTGCACGCCCGCGACCACGATGACGAAGACCAGCGAGGTCGCCCGCCAGATCTCGGCGATCACCACCGCGAGCAGCATGGTGCCGGTGTGCTGATAGTTCAACCACTGCACACCGTCCTCGGACAAGCCGAGCCAGACCAGCAGTGAATTCAGGTATCCGCGATTGCCGAAGATCGACAACCACACCAGTCCGGCGGCCAGTTCGGAGATCGCCAACGGCACGCACCACAGGTAGAAGTGGCCGCTGGCGAACCGCGGCCGCGCCTGCATCAGCAGCGCCATACCGACCGCGAGCACCAGCTGGATCGGCACCACGATCACGATCAACAACAGCGTATTACGCAGCGAGGTAAGGAAATACGGGTCGTCGAACAAGCGCCGCCAGTGCGCGAGCGTGAAGCCGTGATCGTCGCTGAACGCATCGAAGATCGCCCGCACCAATGGCCAGCCGAACAGCGCGGCCAGCAGCACGATCGAGGGCAGCAGCAGAATCCACGGTGAACCGATTCGCGCGCGCACAGCTACCCCACCCCGCAGATGTCGGCGACGGGATCGGGTGCCCAGCACGGCACCTTCAGCTCGTCGAGAATGCCTTGCAGCACCCGCGCCTGTTGATCGAGTGTGGCCCGAATATCGGCTCCGTCCAACACGATCGAGCGGAAGCTGTCCTTGAACACCTTGCTCACCTCACCCTCGCGCTGGCCGAGACCGACCGGTGGCAGCGACAGGATCGCGCCCTGCGCCTGCTGCTGTCGGTCCACGGCATCGGCCTCGAGCCTGACCGCAGGCGGCAGATCGTCCGGGATGGCGGTGTCGACCGACGGGAAGAAGCCATTGGAGCGCAGCAGTTCGATCTGGGTTTCCGGTTCGGTCAGCGCGCTGATCGTGCGCTGGGCGAGTTCGGCCTCGGTGCTGCCCTTGGGAATCGCGAGCCCGGCGACCACGGCCATGTAGCCCAGGCCGTGCTTGCCGCGCGGCGCGGGCAGCATGCGCCAGTCCTGCGGATCGTGCTCGGGCGCGTGCACCAGGCGGACGACGTGATCCCAGGCCATGCGCACCTCGCCGCCGGCCAAAGGCTCCTGCATGAAGTCGTAATTCGTACTCGACTGTGCGCAGTTGGCCCACAGCTCGCGGAAGTACTGCCAGGCCGTCACGGCCTCGGCCGAGCGGAAGGTGGTGATCTGACCGCCCGTGAACGATGGCAGCAGATAGCCCTGGGTGAATCGATGCAGCAGGCCTTTCGGGCCCGCGGGCAGCCCTAGCATCGGTCGGTTGCCGTTCGCGCGGCGTGCGGCGATCGCCCAGTCGAGGAACTGGTCGTAGGTCAGTGCCGTGGCGTCCACGCCGGATGGCAGGTGCTGCAGCGCCTCGGCATGTGCGGCGAGCACGTAACTCGCTGTGGCCCAGGGGATATACCACGTCCGGTCGGTACCGGCCCGCGCCAGTCGCAGATAGGCGGCGGGCCAGCCGCGGTTGCCGAGGTCGGCGAGCAGGCCGGTGAGATCCTCGAGATAGCCGTCGGCCAGCGGTGCGATATCGCCGTGCAGCCCGCCGAGCAGGCCGACCTGCGTCGAACCCGCCCCGACCTGGCTGCGCACCTGGCTCGCGAACGGACTCTCCTCGATGGTCACATAGCTGACTCCGGGTGCCGTCTTGCCGAGCAGGCTGCGGAATCGCTCGGCCTCGTCGGCAGGGCGGAATTGCGTGGAGAGAAAGAGCATGCCGCCACTTCCCGTGGTGGCGAATCCGGTGCACGCGGCGGTGAGCGCGAGGGTACCGATGCCCGCCGCGCCGAGGAACGAGCGGCGCGTCAGGCCGGATGTCGCCATGTGCGGCTCCCGAGGCAGGAATGGACCCGGGTGCGCCGACACCAATCCATCATGCCCAGATACAAACAGATGGATGCGCACAGTCGATCGCGCAACTTCCCATGACTGAGAATAAAAACCGAGTTGTCTTGCGGCGCAAATAAAAAGGAAGTCAACCCTTTCAAAAAAGTTATGAAGATCTTTGGATAACGAATTCTTTACGCACTGCCCCGCCGGGTCGCCGAGACACCTATGCTCGGGGCTTTCACGAGTGATCGACGTTGCGATAGATGAAGAAACGGGTAGCCGTATGACCGCCAGGACCGACCTAGAACACGAACTACGCGGGCCGCTGGCGGCAACCGGGCTGATCACCGAAAAGGAGGCCGCCGAACTGCTGGAGATGTTCCGCGCGGCCAAACAACTCGAGACGGCGGCGCTCATCGAGGCCATCGACGAGATGGTCGGCGCACTGCCTCGGCCATTCCGGGCGGTGACGAAGAAGATCATGTTCGGGAGCCGGCTCGGCTGATGAGTGATCTGGTAACCGGCGCCCAGATCGTCCTGCTGTCACGGACTTTGCACGCTCCCGTGGAGCAACTGGCGCATCTGGAGCGGTTGGGCAGTGAGAATCTGCACGAACTCCAGGATCGGCTGGCGGGCCTGATCTTCGACCAACACAACGAGACGTTCGAGCGGATCAGCAAACTGGTGCCGATCATTCCGCTGCGCATCTCGATGCCGCTGGTGCAGCGCCTGGTGCCGCCGATGATGACGGGCCGGGCCGCGGGTGCGGTCGGTGTCGATCACCCGAAGAAGGCGGCCGAGACGGTTGCCATGCTCGCGCCCGCGTATGTGGCCGACTGTGCGCCGTATATGGATCCGCGCACCGTCGGCCAACTCGCCGAGGTGGCGCCGCCGGAACCCATCGTGCGCATCCTCAACGAAATGTTGGCCCGCAAGGACTACATCACCGCCGGGCCGTTCCTCGACGCCTTCGCCACACCCGCACTGGTCGCGGCCTTCGAACAGGGCGTGCTCGATGACGAGGGCCTGATCTTCTCCGCCGCCTATGCCTATTCCGTCGCGGGCGTGAGCGCCATTTTTCGGCAACTGCTGTCCGGGCCGCGGCAGCGGATCCCGCGCATGCTGCATACCGTGCTCATCGGGTCTACGGGGCTGCAGTTGGCCGCGCTGTCGACGTTCGCGCGCTGTGAGGCCGAGCTGACCGCGTCGATCGGCGATGTCCTGTTCAGCATCGGCTCGACCGAAATGATCGGCAATCTCATCGCGAGCTATCTCCGGGCCGGTGCGGCACCGGAGCTGTTGACCTTCATCGGCAGGCTGAGTAAATGGGCACTGGGGGCCCTGGCCGCGAATCCGATCATCGCGAACGACGCGGCGCTGGCCGGACTCGTCGGCAGCCTGGAGGGCCGCATCGAATCCGACCTGTGGCGTGGACTTTTCAGCCTGATGGCACACGCCGACGCCGGGATTCAGCGCCGGATGATAGCTCTGCTCGCGCAGATGAACGATGCGATGGTGTCCGCACTTCCCGGCATAGCCACCGACGCCCACGACTGGCCGCTGCTGTTGGACCTGATCGCCGGCGCCGACGCCCCGGTTCGCGGCCGCTTCGAAACGATGTGGTCCAACCTGCCACCAGAGCGCCGCATCGATTTGGAGCACCGCATCAGGGAACTCGGCCTGAACATCCGCCTGGCACCCGTGACCACCACGACGCTATCGGTGGACGAGGTGTTCTACCGTCGCCGTCAGATGCGTCGACGCTACGACGCGGTGCAGAGTTGGGACTGACTGTTCTAGCTGCAAGGTAGCTCGCGCGGCGACGGCTGCGAGCCGGATGGGTCAGGGACTGACAAAACCTGCTGTCTCTCTGACCGATCCGGTCGGGACTACCGACAACCGCGCAATTCCGGCGTTCAATTCGAGCACATCGCGCGCCACGCGACGTTTCGAAAACGCTTGGAAGGTAAGACAAATGACCGAGTTCGTGACATTCGAGGAGGGGCGGATCGCCTGTGATGTCGTCGGGGACGGACCGCTGGTCGTGCTTTCGCACGGTATCGGAACTTCCCGGCACGACTATCGCCATCTCGTACCGCGACTGACCGCCGCGGGCTACCGGGTGGTGAATGCCGACCTGCGCGGGCACGGCGAATCCAGCCCCGGCTGGCCGTCGGTGACCGGGAAGGCGGTCATCAGCCGAACCGATGTCGCGGGCGATCTGCTCAGTGTGATCCGGCATTTCGGCGGTCCCGCGGTGATCGTCGGCCACTCCCTGTCCGGCGGTGCGGCGACCATTGCCGCGGCCGAGGCGCCCGAACTGGTCAGCGCCGTCGTCGAGATCAATCCGTTCACCAGGAGGCAGCGACTGGATTTCGGTGCTCTGTGGACCGTGCCGCGGTACCGGCGCGGACTGGTGCGGTTGATGGGCACGCTGCTGCTGGGGTCGCCGCGGTTGTGGCGCAGGTACCTCGATATCGCGTATCCGACCAAGCCCGAGGACTTTCCGCGCTACCTCGACGGCGTGTTCACGGCCCTGCGTGAACCCGGCCGGTGGCGCGAGTTCAGGAAGACCGGCAAGACCACTCCGGCCGACGCCGAGGTGGCGCTGTCGCAGGTGCACCGGCCGGCACTGGTGATCATGGGCGCCGAGGATCCCGATTTCGCGGACCCGAAGGCCGAAGCCATGGCGATCGTCGCGGCTATGCCGATGGGCATCGGCAAGGTGGCCGTCATCGAGAACGGCGGGCACTATCCGCATGCGCAGTTCGCCGACCGTGTGGCCGAATTGATCATTCCCTTCCTCGGACGGCATGCCGCCGGTGTGGTCGCACCGGTCCGGCACGCGAGGTGATCGGACTGCACATTGCCGTGACAGTCCTGGGGGAGTGCGGTGATGATAGGAACGTGTCGACGCCTCGCACGGTTGTCCTCGTGGTCTACGACGGCATCCAGCTGATCGAATTGGCCGGTCCCATGGACATTTTCGGTGCGGCGAACGCCATCGTCGGCGGACCGGCCTACCGGTTGGTGACGGCATCGCCGCGCGCGGGCACCGTCGCGGTGGACGGCGGACTGACGATGAATGTCGAACATTCCCTGCCGGAGATCGCCGCCGGTAACGACGAGATCGACACCATGATCGTGATCGGGGGCAACGGCGCCTTCGTCTCATCGGTATCCGCCGAGGTGGTGCGCGAGCTCCCGGCCATTGCCCGGCGATCGCGGCGGGTGGCGTCGGTATGCGCCGGTTCGTTACTGCTGGCCGGAGCCGGATTGCTCGATGGTTATCGAGCGACAACGCATTGGGGAGCGTGTGCGGTGATGGCCGAGCGCTTCCCGCGGGTGCTGGTCGAACCGGACCGGATCTATGTCAACGACGGCAACCGGTGGACCTCGGCGGGGGTCACCGCGAGTATCGATCTAGCGCTCGCCTTGGTGGAGGCCGATCACGGCATCGAGGTGGCTCAGTTGATCGCCCGCTGGTTCGTCGTTTTCACCCGAAGGCCCGGTGGCCAAGCGCAATTCAGCGCCCAACTACGTGCGCAACCCGCGCGCACCCCGGCGATCCGGGCCGTGCAGCAATGGCTGCCCGACCATCTGGAGGAAGACTTGAGCGTGGCCGCATTGGCAACGCGGGCGGGGTTGAGCGAGCGCGCCTTCGCCCGCGCTTTCCGTACCGAAACCGGCAGTACACCAGCGGCTTTCGTGGAGAATCTACGTGTCGAGGCGGCCCGCAGACTGCTCGAGACCACAGATCTGACAGTGGTCGCGATCGCCAAAGCGGTCGGCTACAAGCACGGTGAGACGCTGCACCGGGTCTTCTCCCGGCAGCTGGCCACCACCCCCGACCGCTACCGGCAGCATTTCGCGATCACCGGTTCGGGCACAGAGGATTTCAGCTACCGGGAAAGCCGGGGGGCAGCGGCTGGAAATCAGCCTTGAACTTCGGCCCCGGCGGCAGACCGCGCAATACCGCGCTGGTCCAGGCCACCGCGGGCGGCCACCCGGTGACGGCATTGACGATGTGCTCGGGGACCGGAACGGTGTAGAAGCGCAGATCAGTGCCACGTTCCCAATAGCTTTGGACGGTAGGCAGCACCACCGACGGCGGAATCAGTTCATCCCAGAGTCCATGCCACCACAGGATCGGCGTATCCGGAAGGTATTTGCCCAAGCTGTTGTCCTGCAGAACCCGAAGGATCTCCGGGGACGATTCCAGCGACTTGCCGGGCTGGTAGTAGGCGCTGATGGGCCGGTAGACGCCGGTGAGCGCAATGGTCGCGTAGCAACGACTTCGGACGTCCCCGATGATCTGCTGGCCCTCAGGGGTCAGTAGATCGGCCGGATCGAAGACGTCCGGATATTCCCGGGCCAGACTCGCGAAGCCGAGCCACATGGTGAAGTTGCTGGTGCCGGTGAGCCCGGGTTCCGCGTGGGTCGCATACCTGGCCTCCGCCACCAGGTCACCGGGCGTGCCGCCGAGGGTGGTGCCGAGCAGCCGCACATCGGGTGCGTAGCTCGCGCGCAGCTCCGCCGCGCGAATGGAACCCGAACCGCCGCCGGAATACCCGTACAGCGCGATGCCGGAATCGGCGAGGCCGAGGGCGGGATCGTTCTTCATCGCGCGCAGGCTGTCGAGGACCATCTTGCCCTCGGCATAGGTGTTGAAGGTATTGAACTTTCCGTCGAAGTCGGGCACGTTGATCGCGAAACCCTGTGCCAGCCAATAGATCACCAGCGCAGACTCCTTCATGGTCCCGGTCTGCAGGGTGTGCGAAGGATTGCAGGCCGAATCGGTGGAGTCGATCGCCTCCTGGAAGGACAGCACCGGCCGCGCACTGCCCTGCCACGGAATACCCGGCACCACAACGGTTGTCGCGGTGACGATCGGATTGTCGTGCACGTCGTTCGAGCGGAACAGCAGCTGCTCGGTATAAACCGGGAAGGGAATGCCGAGCACCCGCGTCTGCACTTCGCGGCTGCGCACGATCTGCCCCGGCTGATAGGACGCCAGATCCGCCGGATTGTCGTACCACGGGTCCTGATCCGGCGACGGGATCGGCAGCAGATCGTAGATTTGCGGCTCGGTCGGCAACTGCGGCAGCTGATTCTGATCCGGCGGGAAATTCGGCGGGAAGGCCGGATCGGCGATCGCCACCCCGGTACCGCCCATTGCCAGACCTGCCGCCACCGCCAGCACCGCGAACCGCCGCCGAGATCGCTTCACCACATCCTCCGAATCTCCATTGATCCGCCAGCCGATCATGGGTTCGGCTCGCTGGATTCAGCTCACCGCAATTGACGGCGCAGGGCTATCGGCATGATGCCGAGCCTGGACCTCGGGCTTTGTGCATCTGCACGAACCCGCTCGGCGGGGAGCCCGGACCGGATATTGCCCATGGGGCCGACATGGGTACCCGTTGAACCTTCAAATAAACTCGTTGAATGTACCGCTAAATAACGGTACATTCTTCCGCGACATGACTTCCCTTACTGGAAGGCCTGGTCGTGATCGCAGTTCGGGGACCAGTTGAGTTATCGGCGCTCGCAGATGCGCTGCATGCCGAGGACGTCGGTTATCGCAGATCGCTGCGCGCGCGCCAAGTGCAGATGATCGCGATCGGCGGGGTGATCGGCACCGGGCTATTTCTCGGTGCCGGTGGGCGCCTCGCCAGCGCCGGACCGGGATTGTTCCTGGTGTATGCGGTGTGCGGCGTATTCGTCTTCTTCATCCTGCGCGCGCTCGGCGAACTGGTGCTGCATCGTCCCTCCGCCGGATCCTTCGTCTCCTATGCGCGCGAGTTCTACGGGGAGAAGCTGGCTTTCGCGGTCGGATGGACCTACTTCTTCCACTGGTGCATGACCGGGATCGTCGATATCACCGCGATCGCCACCTATGTGCACTATTGGGGTGCGTTCGAGGTCGTCCCGCACTGGGTGATCGCGCTCATCGCCCTGATCGCGGTGGTGAGTACCAATCTGATCTCCGTGCGTTGGTTCGGTGAACTGGAGTTCTGGGTCGCACTGATCAAAGTCGTTGCCCTGGTGGGCTTTCTGATCGTCGGCACGATCTTTCTGGCCGGTCGCTTCAAGATTCAGGGTGCGCAGACCGGTGTCGGGGTGCTGAGTCAGCACGGCGGGTTGTTCCCGACCGGTCTGTTGCCGCTGGTAACGGTGACCACGGGTGTCGTATTCGCCTACGCCGCAGTCGAACTGGTCGGCATCGCGGCGGGTGAGGCGGAGCGTCCGGAGACGATCATGCCGCGATCGATCAACTCCGTGATCGCCCGTATCGGACTGTTCTACGTAGGTTCGCTGGTGCTGCTCGGACTGCTGTTGCCCTATACGGTTTTTCGGGCGGGGGAAAGCCCGTTCGTCACGTTCTTCGCGAAAATCGGTGTGCCGGCGGCCGGTTCGATCATGAACCTGGTCGTGCTCACCGCCGCGTTCTCCAGCCTCAATGCCGGGTTGTACTCGACCGGCCGGATTCTGCGTTCGATGTCGATGAACGGCAGCGCGCCCGGTATGGCGGCGCGTATGTCGCGGACGGGTGTGCCCTACGTCGGCATTCTCGCCACCGGCGCGATCGCCCTGGTCGGCGTCGGACTCGATGCGGTGGTGCCGGACAAGGCATTCGAGATCGTGCTGAACGTGTCGGCACTCGGCACCATTGTGTCGTGGACCGCGGTTGTGCTCTGTCACCTCCGACTCTGGCGCGAATGGCGCCGCGGTTTGGCCTGGCGCCCGGCCTCCCGCCTACCCGGCGCCCCCTACACCGATGTGGCGACCCTGTTCTTCCTGGCCGCTGTGGTCGCCCTGATGGTCTGCACCGGCGATATGGTCCAGCGCATTGCCGTACTCGCCATGCTCGTCGTCCTGGGGCCGGCGTTGGTCGGCGGCTGGTTTCTCGCGCGCCGAAAAGTGTTGCGAATAGCTCGCATCCGCCAACATCACACCGGCCAATTCGAGGTAGTTGCCGAGCGTCCGCCGCTCGGGCCCTCGGCCGAACCGGAAGTGATCATCGAGGCACCGAAGTCTCGCTACGCCAACCCGGATCCACTCTGAGGACCTGTATACATCGGGAGATCCGATGATTTTCGCGATGGCACATACTCGCGGTCGCAGCGATGGGTGGGCAATCGTCGCGCTTCCTCGATCGGACTAGCAGTCCGCGTGGGGACAGACCGATAGGTCTGCTCGCTATTTTTGGAAAATGTTGAGCTACGGCCACTTTCGTGCTGGCTCAACGCTCGATCGAGCATGGCCATAGGCGATGTTACGGTGGCATCCGCGCCCGATAATGCGTCGGGCAGCGCGAATATTCCGCGACCGCACAGGGCGAACAAACGGTGAACAGCGGCGGTCGGTGCGGAGACGAAAAGCCAACGCGCTCCGATGTTTTCGCAGTGTTCCGTTCACTGATCGGAGGGTGGTCGTTCACGGCGCGTGGTTAGCGTTTGAAGTTGTCGTTTCCGGAGACTGTTGAGCAGCTCCGAGGGTTTGTTCGCTTCGATGCTCGTCTTGCCATGCCGTGCCTGCGATTCGGGGGTGCGCGGAAACGAATCAGGTTGTGGTCGTGAACAACTGGAGATCCGAATACTGGGATCCGGACCGATGGCGGTTGCCCGCAGTGCTGCGAAGGTGTCGTGCGTGGATACGCGCGACGCGGCGGCGGCGCTGGACGGTCGGGGTCCTGCTCACTGTCTTCGTTCTGGTCGTCTTCCCTGGTCTACTCGGCGCTACCGCCTCGGCTACGGCCGACGGCGGTACCCGGTCCGCCGGATCGTCGGTAGGTACCGCACTCGGCTGGACTCATGTCGCCGATTCCTCGGGCGTCGAGGCCGCAGGCTATATCTTCGCCACCGACCACGGCGGCGTACTGAGTCCGGGAAATACCGCGATATCCCTGGTGATCGGCCTGGAATTCGCGGGCTGGAAAATCATTGTGATCACGGCGATCTGGCTGATCGGTTACGCCCTGAGTTTCGAGTGGCTGAACCTCTTCTCGAAAGCACTGCTCGGTGTGGCGCACAGCCTGACCGGACAGATCGCGACGCCGATCATGCTGGTGACCGCCGCGACGATCGGCGCATTCTTCGTCGCGTGGTTCGTCGTACGCGGCCTCTACTCCAAAGCCACCCTGCAAGTGGTGACCATGATCATGGTCGGATTGCTGGGACCGATATTCCTTGCCGAGCCCCTGGCCGATGTGCTGTCGTCGGACGGTCTGCTCGCGAAGGGCCGCGATCTCGGCATTTCGGTGGCGGCCGGGCTGAACGGCGACAACAATGTCGATCCGCACCACATGGTGGCGACCATGCAGGGCACGCTGACCGACAACTTCGCTCGTCGTCCGCTGCAGGTCTGGAACTTCGGGCATGTGGTCGACGAGCAGGCCGCATGCCGTGCCGCGTGGTCGGCAGGTGTCACGGCGCGCAGCGAAGACCGGGTGAAAAAGGGGATCGGCGCCTGCGGGGACAGTTCGGCCAAGGAATCGATGGAGAATCCGAATTTCGAGCAGATCGGCACCGGCCTGTTGCTGCTGCTGGCCGGGGCGATCCTGCTCGCCTTCGGAGCCGTGCTCGCGATCAAGGTGATCCGGGCCGCACTCGACACGATCTACCACGGATTGATGTCGATCTTCGGTTTCGCCGCAGGCGGATTCGTGTACGGACCCACGCAGACCTTCCTGATCCGCAATGTCGTCGACAGCTTCGTCGCCGCGGCACGCATGACCGCCTACACCATCTTTCTCGGCGTTTATGTGCTGATCCTGGGGGACCTGTTCAAGCTCGCCGGTGATCAGGTCATGGTGGTGTTCATCATCGGCGCGATCTTCGAAATCGTGGCGATCCTTCAGCTCAAACGCCTCGGTAAAAGTCTGGACCGCGGCAATGAGTGGATCGCGAATCGGTTCGCACTGGCCGTGCAGGGCAGCGGTGGTGGCGCACGCGGTTCGGGTGGCAGCGCGACCGCCCTCGGCATGGGCGCGGCCGGCGCGGGCCATTCCATGCGAATGGGTATGCTGCCTGCTCTTGCCGCGTTCAGCACCGTCAGCAATTCGCCTGCGACCGAATGGCTCTGGGGCCGGACCCGGTCACCGCTGCGACCGCACGCACGCACCGAGCGGGCGGCACAATTGGGGCAATGGGGATTCTGGGGCGCGCCGGGAATGGGTGGCCCCGAGGGCTACTACGCCCAGGCGTACGTGCACCGGCCGGTGTTCGGGAGGGCGGCCAAGGAGGCCGCGCTTGCCGCGCCGAATGGCGGCATCAATACCGTTCGCGGTGCGGCCGCGGCGATACAGGGTCTGGTGGATATCGGCGGGAAGATCACCGATGCACCGGCGGCATTGCTCGCCGCCGGATTCACCGACGAGGACATCATGTTCAACGCCATTCGCTCGTCGTCGATCGTCGATGACAACGCCAAGGGCTGGACGCTCGGCAATAACCATCTCGGCCGCGTGGTGGCAGCAGTCCAACGTGTCCAGGACTCGTCGCTTCGACTCCTCGCGGGCGGCAGTTCTACCGGCGAAGTCGCGGCGGATCTGGCCACCTTGCAGGCGGCCGCATTCCGGTATCGGCGCTCGGC
Organism: Nocardia sp. CA-120079; assembly: GCF_050955745.1. Taxonomy (NCBI): domain Bacteria; kingdom Bacillati; phylum Actinomycetota; class Actinomycetes; order Mycobacteriales; family Nocardiaceae; genus Nocardia; species Nocardia sp. CA-120079. The sequence goes on along the minus strand of NZ_CP192088.1, from coordinate 8,034,173 downwards.
GCCCGCAGGCGTCACCCTTACCGGGGACGAGGACCGATTCGTCGCTGCATACCTGCGCACACCCACCGAGGACGTGGCCCGGGATCTCCAAACAGTCGCTGGTGGCGGCACCCTCGCGGCGGGCCGCCCATTGCACGGCGGTCCGTTCGCGAACGACGCCCTCGCCGCCCAGCGCATGCTGGGGGAGATTGGAAGCAGGCAGGCGGACCGCATCTTGAGCAGCGTCAACGATGTATTGGCTGATCCGGCGGACCAAGAGTTGCTCCGCGTGGCTCGTGGCCACATCTCCGAGACAGTTCTCACCGACCAAGCATTGAGCGGGGCCAAACGAACAGCGACGAACACTCCGACACCGCCGAGGCAAGGCAGTCCGCAGCGGCCCGGCTGGGCCCCGCCGATGGCCCGGGTCGGCGCTCAACTGAATTGAGATGGTGGGGCTGAATTGAGATGGTGCGCTACCCGTTCAGCGCGTCGCGGATCATCGGCCACGACTTGTGCAGATCTTCCTGCCAATAGCCCCACGAGTGGGTGCCGGCCGGGCGCAGGTCGAAGGTGGCGGGGATGTTGAGCTGCTGGAGGCGGTCGCGCAGTGCGTGCGCGCACTGGTTGGTGATGGCCTCCAGCACACCGCCGTTGACGAGCTGGCTGACGAGTTTGCCACTGTTACCGCGGATGCCGTGACCGTCGAGGGTATCGAGCGGTCCGGGTACGCCTGTGCCGGTCGAGACGTAAATGGCTGTGCCGCGCAGCATTTCGGCACGCACATAGGGGTCGTTGGCGGCCCAGGCCGGATCGCTGGGCGGCCCCCACATATTGATCGGATTGCCCCGCCACCGCAGCACGACGGCACCGATCATGGCTTGGCCCAGCGGGTCACTGGTCTGCACGCAACCGCTGTAGGAGCCGATCGCGCGGTAGCGTCCGGGTGCCGCGAGCGCGAGCTGGAATACCGATGTTGCGGCCATGGAGATCCCCGCGATCGCATCGGCGCCGCTGCCGTTGAAGGCCGAGTCGATGATCGGCGGTAGTTCCTGGGTCAGGAAGGTGGTCCAGCGTTGGCGGCCGAGGATCGGATCGTCGTCGCGCCAATCGGTGAAGTAACTGCCATTGCCACCCATCGGGGTGACGACCGTGACCTGTTCGTCGCGGAAGAAATCGACGACATCCGTCTGTTCGGGCCAACTGCTGGCATCCGCGCCACCGCTGGCGCCGTTGAGCAGGTACAGGGTCGGTGTCGGCAGCGAACTATCCGGTGCCCCAAGCACTTTGACGAGGATATCGGTATCCATCGCGGTCGAGTGCACGCGCAGGTCGAACATGCCGTCCAGGTGCTCGACCATGTCGACGAGGGAGGAGCCGTCGGCGGCGGGGCGAGCGGCGGCGATGGCCGCGGCGACCGTGATCGGGCCGCTGGGGTCCGAGCGTGCGGTCGCGGGCACGGCGGCCACACTCACTGCGCAGATGAGCGCCATCAGCCCTGTCGCGGTTCGCACTCGACTCTTCCTTTCCACTACCCGATGCCGTCGCCACGATAGTCGGCAATTACCGTGGTGGATAAGGTTGTTTGGACGATCTTTCGGCGAAATCCATTGCTGCTGGGGAACATCACAAAGTTCGAGCTCGGCCATGGTCGACGGGCAATGCATGCCGTTGACTGAGATTCTTCTGGTTTCACGAATTGAGGGCATCCGTTGGTCAATTTCGGTTTCTTCGATGAATGGCATCCCGAGGGCGGTCGGCTCACCGCATGGACGGCGTCGCCGAACTCGCGGGCGGCGGTGCGGACCGCCCCGATACACGCGACAGGCCCCTCTTACCAGCAGGAGGCGTATCTGCGGACCGCGTATCGCAATGCCGATGCGGGCGTTCGAGCTTCGCGATTGTGCATGATTGCCTTCGATATTCCCGGCGCTCCGGTCCACGATGCGCTGACCCGCGCGTGCAATGCATTCCTGCGCAGGCACGACACGTTTTGGAGCTGGTTTTCGTTTACCGCCGACGGCCGGATCGTGCGGCATGTGGCGTGGCCGGAGGATATCGAATTCGTCGCTACCGACCATGGTGAATTCACCGACAGCGACGCGATTCGCGAGCGGGTACAGGCCGAAACGCCGGGTCCGTTCGAATGGGATTGCTTCAGCTTCGGCGTGATCGATCACAGTGATTCGTTTACGATGTACGCCGCCGTGGATCATCTGCATACCGACGGGGTTGCGCAGGCACTGTCGTGTGTGGATCTGCTGACGCTGTACGGCAACGAATTATCCGGCGGCCGAGTGCCTTCCGCGCCCGTCGACGGTCACCTCGCATACTGTGCGCGCGAACGCGGGATCAATGAACGACTCACGCTCGCGTCACCGCAGATCCGGCATTGGGTCGAGTTGCTGTACCTCAATGACGGTGATATGCCGTCGTTTCCACTGGATCTCGGACTGACCGGTGGTGGGCACATCCGGGGTGCGCAGGTGACGCTGCCGCTGATGAGCGAGGCCGAAGCATTGCGCTTCGAGCAGGTCTGCCAGGACCACGGAGGCCGATTCAGCGGTGGACTGTTCACCGTGCTCGCCATGGCGGAGCTCGAATTGACCGGTCGGGATCGGTATTTCGGACTCACCCCGGCCAATACCCGCGCCACCCCCGGCGAGGCTACCTCGGTGGGCTGGTACACCAACCTCATTCCGGTCACCGCGGCGATCCGGCCGGATGACACGTTCACCTCCCTGGTCGCCTCGGTCCAGGACGCGACCGAGCGCGCCAAGGAGCTGACCGATATTTCCCCGCACCGGGTGCTCGAGTTGGTCACGCCGGATCTGGGCATTCGGACGAAGCCGGGTTGGGCCGCGCCGATGCTGTCGTATGTCGATGTCCGCAGAATGGCGGGCGCGGAAATGTTCGATCGGATCAACGGCGGTCTGTACGGGAATCGGGCAGGCGCGAGCGAGGTCTATCTCTGGATCAACCGGTTCAACGATGTCACCACGTTGAGCCTGATGTTTCCGGACACCCCGCAGGCACACGCGTCGATCGACCGGTATGCGAAGGCCCTGACCGCGGTCATTACCGCGGTGGTCGCGGACGGTGACTATGCCGTGCGCGTCGACGTCTTGTCATGACCGTCCGGCTTTGCGCGTTGTCCGACTCGGATTTCCGGTATCGACCGCGAGATCGTCATCTGGCGCTGTGACCACATCATCCGCCCCTGGGCCGAAACCTGGCCGCAGCTGATCACCAACGTGCTCGACCCGGGTATCTGACATCCCCGCGGTCTTCGAGGAAAGGGATTCACCGATGAGACATACGAGCACCGGTGGCGCCGCTGCTATTCGACGAGCAATTGAAGCTGGTCAAAGGCTTCTATCGGCGGCCTCTGGCTACCGATCCATTCGAGGACGCCGACGGTGGCGGGCGCGTCACCCAACTGGTGGCGCGTCCATTGCTCACCGCGCTGGCCCCCGAACTTGCGGAGGTGCTGCAGCCGCACCCACGAGCCGGCCGCCATGAGCCGCCAGATCGTCGCAACCATGCTCGACCGGTTCGGCATTCGCGACTCGGGCCGCGGGCTGATCCAATACCGCCCCGACGGCGCGACCTGGCGACGCACAACGAGCACCGTCTCCCTGGCCCACCGCCCCGCAATGTCGGCGCTGCCCCCGGTGCCGGTCACCGACGAAATCGCCTCCGCCGCAGTCGAACACTTGCTTTTCGGTTGGTAGAGACACACCGCTGTTCGAAGCCGCCTGACCGAGTGAGCGTCGGCTCGGTGCGTGTCATCGAAATCCGCCGAAGGTTCTGTGTCGCTTCACCATCGACCGCCAGGTGTGTGTCACACGCCGATAATCTGTCGTAGCGTGACCGATCGGCGGTGTAGTCGAACGGGGAAATGCCATGACGGCCACGAATGATTCGATCGAGCCGAATTTCGCGGCATTGTCGCGCGCGATCGTGAACCGTCTCGAAAGCGCACCGGCCGAAGGGCTCGATGGTGCGGTCCACCGCGACCTGATCACGGTCGCACGCTGTGGCCTGGAAGGGCTCACCGCCGCGATTCGCACGGGCAGGCCGGTACCGGAGCGAACCGTCGCCCGGCTCGAGGCCATCGCGGCCAGAATGGCGGATCGGGAGTTGCCGATCGCGCTGATCCAGCACGTCATGCATGCCGGTATCAAAGCCGGTTTCGAACTCGTCGCATCCGTTGGGCCGCGGTCGGTTCGGCAGGGGTGCTACACCGACGGTGCCCGGCTCATCCAAGCGACACAGGCACTTTCGACCGCGGTATTGCGCGGGTACGTCGGCGAAGTGCGTGCCATGACCGGTGATCACAGAGTCGCCGCGCAGACGCTGGTCTCGGCGCTGCTGGCCGGAAAACCGGATCCGACGATGGCACACCGATGCGGCACCGAACTTTCGCGGTCCTATTTCGTGGTCGCGGTCGCGCTGGGGCCGCATCCCGACGAGAACGATCGTCGACTCGATTCCCGGGTGGTCGCGCGCCGCAAGCTGCGGCGCGTCCAAGCCGAGCTGGCGACCATTCGTGAATGCCGGGTGCTATCGATGCTCAGCGTCGACGGCGGAACCATCCTGATCCCAACGGAATTCGCGGCCGATCTCGAAGAACGGCTGAACAACCTGGTCGCTCGGCTGACCCGCGCCGCTGCCGCACCGATAACCGCGACGTTCACGGTATCGCCGCGCAGCCGGATTCGGCACGCCGCCGACCGCGTGCACAAACTGCTCGACCTCGCCCTGCGCCTGGGACGCGGACCCGGTTTGCACCGGTTCGAAGATCTGGCACATGAGTACCAACTGATCCAGCCGGGTCCCGGCTACCTGCACCTGTGCGCGATCCTCGATCCACTGCGGGCCGAGCCCGGACTCCTCGACACCCTTCGCACCTACTTCGCCGCGCAAGGCAAACGCGCGCCGACCGCCCGCAGACTCGGCGTCTCGACCAGCGCCGTCCGCCGCCGCCTCATCAGAATCGCCGAATTGACCGGACTAGATCCCGAAAACGCCACCGACGCTTGGTATCTGAGATCGAGTCTGGTCGCCTGCACCTTCGCCGACTTTCCATCGAGCCAACCACTGGGCGTCGCGTTATGCCTGGTCGACTCCTGAGTCGCCGGTGTCCGACGGCGCGGCCGGTAGTCCTTCGCTCGCCCGAAGCTTCTCCGCCATGGTGGCGAGCAGATTCTGCGACTCCTCGGAAAGGTCGAAAGCCCGGCTCGATAGTCGGCGCAGGTGGTAGCCCTGGAGCTGAGACAGCAGTTCCAGGTCGTGGTCGATTTTGGCGGCATAGACGTCGTTGAAGAAGTAGTCCGGTTTGACCTTGAAGAACTTGGCGAGGGCGGCCATGGTCTCGTTGGAAGGGTTGGCGCGCTGTCCCGAACGCAATTGGGACAGATAGGGTTTCGAGATCGGGTAGCCGGAGTTCGTCAACGCGTCGGCGACTTCCGCGTTGGTATGCGAGCGGCGGCCCGGGGGATGCACGGTTTCGAATAGCTTGTTCAACCGCTCGGCGAAATCAGCCATCTGAGGTGCCCATCTTCTTCGCTGATCGAAACATCGGCCTCGCAGGTTACCGTGCCCGCTCGCGGACCACTCGGGCGACGTCGATGCGTTGCACGCCCCGGCCCGCAAGATCGAGCTAGCGGGTAAGGTCCTTACGTCGCACCGACGGAGGAGGATGATGGCGACGTCAGCCCGCTCGACACCATCGGACTCGGTCGACGAGGTCACCGACGCATTGCTGACCGCGTCCCGCCTGCTCATGGCCATCTCGGCCCGCTCGATCGCGCACGTCGACGACACGATCACGCTGCCGCAGTTCCGTACTCTGGTGATCCTCGCAACGCAAGGCCCGAGCAATCTGGCCACCTTGGCGCAGCAACTGGATGTGCAGCCTTCGACCGCGACCAGGATGGTCGAGCGACTCGTATCCGCGGAATTGCTTACCCGGCAACCCAATCCGCAGTCTCGTCGCGAGCAGATCGTCGATCTCACCGAGCATGGGCGTCACGTCGTCGCCGAGGTGACCGCGCGCCGTCGCGCGGAAATCGCCCGCGTCGTACAGACCATGCCCGCCGCTCAGCGGCAGGGGCTGGTGCGAGCGCTGACCGCGTTCACCACCGCGGGGGAGGAGTGCGGAGCCGCCAAGGGGCTACAGGCGTATCCGCTCTAGTCAGCCGCGTGCGGCAACCAGTTCCGGCTCGCGCTCGGGTTCATCGGGATCGGGCACTTCGGCCGGGAATCGACGCCTGGGCCCGACATGAGCCCACTGCAAGGCGGCCAGCCCGGCGAGTCCGGCAAGTGCCGTCGCACTGCTGATCTTCCACACGGGTGGCCGCCACGACAGGAGCAATTCCGCGTTGTCGGTATTCGGCGGGATGTCGACGGCGATGAAGGTCCCCGACACCGTCGTGAACGGAATATCGGTGCCGTTCAGGGTAACTCGATAACCCGGCCAGCCGAGGCGAGCGAAGACGACACGTCCGCCGCCGGGAGAGGTGACCCGGATCCGGCTGGTGACACTGTCGCGTGACACCGAACTCGCGTCCACGCCTTCGGCATCGGCGATCAGTCCATTACGGGTCGAGGCGATGATCGAGAAGACCAGGATGATCGAGAAGACCAGTTTCACCACCGTGACGAACAGCGCGAGGTTGTCGACCGACGGCGCGATCAGGTCGACCAGCAACTGCGGCGGATTGTAGATTCCGGCTTCTTCCGGCGCATAGTTGCCCGACATCCACTCCCACGGCACCAGTGCGGGAAACCGCCCCTCCCGCAGCTGCCGACCGAGCATGACCCACATCGGCCCGTACTGGGATTCGGTGTCATCGGTATAGAAGTGCCGGCCATTCGCCAGCAGCACCGCCGCATAGCCAAGGACCACACCGACCCCGGTGATCGTTCCCCATCGATACACATCCCTCGGTGATCCGACCGCCGCACTCGATGCCACGAGTCCGAGACGCTACCGGACCAGCGCAGTATGCAACAGTTGCTATCTGCATCGGTCTCGCTGGTGAATCGCTCAGAGCTCGTTCAGGCCGATGTGCCCGTCCTGCAGTGCGCGCGCCAGCAATGCGGCCTTGGTCGACGCCGGTCGGCCGGCCGCATGGTACTTGTCGCGGATGCGTGCGAGGTGGGTGTTGACCGTACCGGCGGAGATGTAGAGCTGTTGGCACACTTCGGTTTTGGAATCGCTGAGGATCCAGGCTCGCAGCACTTCGCGCTCGCGCGGACTGAGCGACGGAACGAAGTTGTGCGCTGTTCGCGGCATGGACGTATGACCAGTGAAGGTGAGCACGGATGCTTCCTCTCGCCGAACTCGGGTGGGGACAGGATGTTCGGTCCCCGACCGTTGCCTGCGGCGCAATCACCTTGTCCTGCATATGTTCTCCCACCCATCGAAACACGGTTGCTGCGTAGTTACGCGGCTACTCGCGGCGATCGGCACAGAATGGCTCGGGCTCGATCCCCCGGGCAAAATCAGCCAAACCGAACGGTGTGCTGGGCAAGATCTTGCTGAGCGGATGGGGCGCGCGGGTGGCGACGCGCCGGATTCGCGGACACACCCGCCGAACCCGCGAGGACCACCGCCGCCGCCAGCGCCACAGCCGCGACCGCACTACGCGCACCGGAATATCGAATTCCCGCCTTGCCCAACACTTTTCCTCCCACAGTTCGTTGTCGAACATCCGCTGTCAACGATGCCAAGCCGACAGTTCGCCGAATATCCGTCGTTCGCACGACATCCCGGCGGGAGCGGTTGTCGACGGCGAAACTGTTGCGTGGCTGGGCGAATCCGGTGTGGGATCGTGCCGCTGCTGTGAAGTTGTGTTGCGGGTCCAGGGCTGCTCAGCGGAATAGTGCGGCCCAAACCGGCAGTTGTAGAGATATGGAGATCACCGAGTTCCCCGGATACGAGTGGACAACCGTCGCGGATTCACCTGTGCGCGAGCTGTTTCCCGGCATTCGCGCCCGAGCGCTGTGGCATGGGGCGAGCGGCGCGAAAGCGTATGTGCTGGAAATGGATCCGGGCACCGCGTGGGAGGGCATCGATCTGCACGAACCCGGACCGGAGGAGGTTTTCGTAGTATCCGGCACGTTCAACGACGGATTCCGCGACTACCCGGCCGGATCGTTCATCCACGCTCCGGCCGGATCGTCACACATCCCGCAGTCGAGCACCGGCTGCACATGTTCCTCTTCTACCCCGAGGGCTGACGCCGTCGAGTCACTCGCGGTTGAACCGCTCCCGGACCGCGTCCATTCGGGCGCGCAACTCATCCGGGACGATCACTCCACGATCCATCAGCGTGTGGGCCGTCACGACGACCGATCGGGTGTGTACGGGAAAGTCGTGGTACATCGTCTCACCGAGCGCATCCTCGGCATGGCGGCGTTCCAGGCTGTCCAATGCGCCGCGCCAGGACAGGCATTCGCATGTCGCCTGCATGCTCGACTCCCATGGGGCGGGCTTGCGATCGAGTTCGGGCAGCGCGTTCTCCCGCCGCGACCGCGGATCCAGGGTGCGCAGTAGCACGTCGTAAGGGCTGCTTGTCACCGGCCGCTCCTTCCCGAGGCGGCCTCGACCTGGTCCGGCGGCGCCTGCGCGGTCCAGTCGACCTGCGGCACGGCCACGCCGATCATCGTGTCCCGGGTGACGATGGCCGCCAGCTGTTCCTCCGTCCAGCCCTCGGTGCCCGCCGGGCGCATCGGCATCACCATGAACCGGGACTTCTGGTTGGAATCGTGCACCCGGACCTCGACCTCGGGCGGGATATGCAGGCCGAATTCGGCGAGCACCTGACGCGGCCAACGCACCAGGCGCCGACGGTAATTGGGGGTGCGGTACCAGTCCGGCGACATACCGAGAACCGGCCGCGGGTAGCACGAACACAGCGTGCAGACGATCACGTTGTGCACCTCGGGCGTGTTCTCCAGCACGTAGAAATAGGTGTAGTCGCTCGGCGTCCCGGACCCGGTCGGGTCGCGCCAGTCGATGCCGACCTCCTTGCACGTCTCGGTGCCGTCGGCGAGCAGGCGCGCCTTGAACTCGGGATCCGTCCACGCCTTCGCGACCAGTTTCGATCCGCCGTGTGGCCCGACCGATTCCGCCCATTCGGAGAACCGCCGGTGGTCTTCTTGCGAAAACAGGCCCTTCTCGATGGCGAGCTCGCGAACCGCGGTCTCCAGGATCTCGAACTCGCTGATCTGCGAGCTCGTCTGGATCGGCGCATGCGCCCCGTGATCATGGGTCTGGCTCACTTGGCATCCTCCTCTGCGGGCTCGAGCCAGCGCTCGGAGACCTCGGTCTCCAGGGTGTCGACATCGAAGCCGGTGTATTTGGGCCAAAGATCTGTCTGGCGGAATCGCACGACGTAGAACGGTTCGAAGCGACCGTCCTCGCGTCCCCACGCTTCATCTTCCGGAATCACCCATTCGGGCCGGTATTCGACGACGACGCCCGTTCGACCACGGGTGTAGGCCTGGGTGCGAGTGTGGAACATCGACGTCGCGTTTCGAACTCGGACGCGATCGCCGATTGCATATTTCCTGGTCATTGCCGCGCCTCCAGCCGTGCGCGTACCTCGTCCAATTTCGCGGACAGTTCGTCCGGGGTGATCAGACCCTTATTGATCAAAACCTTCGCTGCGACAGTCGCCCACCGCGCGTAATAGGGCAGGCCGAAGTACAGCGTCGCGCCGAGGTCGTTCTCGGCTCGTCGGCGCTCCTCGGAATTCCACACGCCACGCCAGCCGAGGCATTCGCAGGTGACGTAGGTGTTCATCTCCCAGGGTTCTTCATCTTTTTCGCGGTACTCGACCGGCACATCCGGCTGCCCGCCCACGTCGTGCAGGACGTGTCGGAGTGCGGCGAACAATTCGTTCGAGATCTCGTACGGCGAGTCCAGCGGTTTGCGGAAGACGGGAGCGAGATCTGCTACGCGAGTTTGAACTTCGTCGAATCGATTCGGTGAACTCATGAGGTCTCCGTAGTGACGGATCCGATGTTCCCCCGGGCCGAGTGATCGCATACGGCGCACACCAGGCTGCGGGGCGCGAGCCCCTATTCAAATTGCATTGATCCGACTGACAAGGCTACACGTCAAGATCGTTCAATTGAAGCCGCCGCTGCCCGCCGTGTCACCCGAAAGGCCGCCATGACCTGCTCGGACGCGGGGCCGGGGCGGTACACGCGCACCGCAGCTCGGGCGCACCCTCGATAGGCGGGCTTACCGCATTTCGGGCAAATGGCACGTTGACACCGCCTGACCGGTCATGCGGCCTGGTGCTCACCAGCCTGGCTGCGGAAGGTGCTGCCCGACATCAGCTTCTCGCACTGACCCCGGAAACCCGCATATACCCCAGCGGGTATACTGGGTGATTCGATCGAAGGAGACGATTCTCATGGTTGGTGACGAGGAAAGCATCGCCCAGGTGCTCAACCGCCTGCGCCGCGCACACGGACAACTCGCGGGCGTGATCTCGATGATCGAACAGGGCCGCGACTGCAAAGACGTCGTCACCCAACTCGCCGCGGTATCCCGTGCGCTCGACCGCGCGGGCTTCAAGATAGTCGCCAGCGGCCTGCGCGAATGCCTGACCCGGGAAACGCCCGAAGGTTCGGAACCCATGACCGTCGACGAACTCGAAAAGCTGTTCCTGGCTCTGGCCTGACCCGAAGATTACAACGCATCGACGCGGCCGGAATGCACGATCAGGCCGCACAACTGGTGTCCGCCGCGGATGCCGCATTCGCCCACGCGGTTTCGCACACCGGCCTGATCGCGGCGATCGTGCTCGCAGTCGGCACCCTCGGTGTCGCGCTGCTGCTCCCAGGGCAGCGGCGGCGTGCCACCGCTAGTCGAGTTTCGAATGCGACCGAAGAGCCGGTCGCGGTCGGTTGAGACGGCGGCAACCAACTGAATCGCCACTCGCACAGCACAACTCGTGCCACAGCGGATTCTGCTTCGGCGGCATCCGTGGCCTACGGCGGGTGGGGCCGAATTCTTATGACCGTCCTGCCCGGTCTCGGAGCCGACTGGGCAGTCATTTCCGATATCGACGCCACCGCAATATGGGACTCGACGACGCGGCGCTCTGAGACCTGTCCCGATGGCACATTCGGGTTGCTGACTATTACCGCGTTTATGAGGAAATCGTCAATTGCCGTGTTATCGTACCGGTGTTGTGCGTGATCGCTTTGCTGATGTGTCAATCGGTGGCTCGGTGAGAGGACCCGTATGTCCCGGTATCTGTTCGCCCTCGGTCAGGTCGTAGCGCGTCGCCGCTGGTGGGTGCTGGCACTGTGGATCGTCCTGCTGGTCGGCGCGATCGGTTTCGCCGTCGGCGCCGGTGGTAAGACCAACGACAACTTCACCGTTCCCGGCACCGAGTCGCAGGATGCCGTGTCATTGCTGCGGCAGCGGATGCCCGCGTTCAGTGGCGCGCAGATGCAGGTTGTCTTCGAAACCCCCGCCATGGCCAAGGTGACCGACCAGCAAGTGACCGGCGAGATCGAACAGGTGATGGCGGGGTTGAAGGGATTGCCGCAGGTCGTGGCGGTCGTCGATCCGTTCCAGGCGCAGGCGGTGTCGCCGAATCAGCGTGTGGCATTGGGCAGCGTGCAGTTCTCGGTGTCGGCGGGTGAGGTCGGCGAGGACACCCTCGACGAGGTGGATCGCATTGCCGACTCGGCTCGCGATGCCGGTCTCACAGTGGAATTCTCCGGTGCGGTGTATCCGGGCTTCACGGCCGAGATTCCGCACACCCCGGAGATTCTCGGCATCGTCGCGGCATTCATCATTCTGCTGATCACCTTCGGTGCGGTGGTCGCCGCCGGACTGCCCATCATTACCGCGTTGGTGGGGGTGGGTATCGGGCTCACCGGGATTCTGGGCGTGGCCGCCTTCGTCGACGTGGCCTCGGCGGCGACGTCGCTGGCGCTGATGCTCGGTCTGTCCTGCGGCATCGACTACGCGCTGTTCATCCTGTCCCGGCATCGGCACCAGATGGTGCTGGGAATGGCCGCGGCCGAGTCGATTCCGCTCGCGGTCGGAACCGCGGGCAGTTCGGTCGTGTTCGCGGCGATAACCGTGATCATCGCACTGTGCGGCCTGGCAGTCGCGGGCATTCCCTTCCTCACCGTCATGGGGCTGACCGCGGCGGGTGCGGTGCTGGTCGCCATGCTGGTCGCACTGACACTGCTGCCCGCGCTACTGGGCTTCGCCGGCGATATGGTCGCCAAGTTCATCTCGCCGCCGCTGCATCCGGGTAAGCCAGAGGAGGTCGCGCGCATCGCCGCCTACGAGCCCGAACGCACATTCGGGCACGCGTGGGGCCGATTCGTCACCCGATTCCGGATCCCGATGCTGGTTCTCGGTATCGCCGTTCTCGCCGTACTGGCCATCCCGGCCACGCGCATGGACCTCGGACTGCCCAGCGGTGAAACGCAATCGGAGTCGAGCACCGCCCGCAAGGCGTACAACATCGTCAGCGGGTCGTTCGGCCCCGGTTTCAACGGACCCCTGCTGGTTGTCACCGACCTGTCGGCCGTTACCAGCCCGGACGCCGCACAAACACTGATGGGCCGACTGCGGCAGGTGTCCGATGTCGCCGCCGTCCAGCCCGCCGGTTCCGACAACGGGTTGCTGCTGATCCAGGTCATCCCGAAGACCGGTCCCAACGACTCCGCGACCGCCGATCTGGTGCACCGGCTGCGTGACGATCGCGACAGCATCGAAAGCGGTACCGGCGCAACCTATCTCGTCGGTGGCACGACGGCAGCGAACATCGACACCTCGAACCAGTTGGCCAAGGCGCTGCCCATCTTCCTCGCGGTCGTCGTGGGTCTGGCGTTGGTATTGCTCACGATCGCGTTCCGCACGATTCTGGTCCCGCTGTCGTCGATCGTCGGGTTCATCCTGTCGGTCTTCGCCGCCCTCGGCGCACAGGTGGCTGTATTCCAATGGGGCTGGGGTGCAAGCCTTTTCGATGTGACCAAGGCGCAGACGCTAAGCTTCCTGCCGATCATCACCCTGGCCATCATCTTCGGCCTGTCCAGTGACTATCAGATCTTCGTCGTCTCCCGGATCAAGGAGGAGTACTCGCGCACCGGCGAGGCGATCAGTTCGGTGCAGAACGGCGTCGCGCACTCCGCGCGCGTCGTCACCGCCGCGGCGTTGATCATGTGCGCGGTATTCGTCGCCTTCACCACCACCGACAATCCGATCGTCAAACCGTTGGCGTTCACCCTGGCGGTCGGTGTCCTGCTCGATGCCTTCATCGTCCGGCTGACCCTGGTACCCGCGGTCATGGCCATCATCGGAGACCGCATGTGGTACCACCCGCGCTGGTTCGCGCGCTATGTCCCCGACCTCGACATCGAGGGTGTCGAACTCGAACGCCGATTCGGTCACGACGCCGAATCCCAAGTGCCGCAGGATATTACCGGGGTGTCGTGATGCCCGCTATGCCCGCTCGCGGCACTACGGGAGATCTCGTGAGCCGGCCCGGCTGGCGCCGCTGCCGAAATGCATTGCCGGGTTCGCGGTCAATGCGAGAGACCTGGGCAGACAACCGGAGGCAGGTATCCCTCTCTGCGCACGCCAGCGCTTCGGACCGTGCTGTCGGCGTCGTGCTGCTCGGGAGCGCGGTGATCAGGCGGCACGTTACTGGGATTCCCGCACGCCGCGCCGACGTTCGGCCGCCTGCTACTGCTCGGCTTGGACTGCCACGTCGTCGGTGTCGGTCTGTCGGGTATGTCGGATGCCGCGCCAGCCGAGTGGGAGTTGGACGCGGCCTGCCCGGATATCGCCGATGAGGTGCTCGTAGCCGTCACGGACCTCGCTGAGATGGACCCATGCCGAGTGCCGGAGCTCCTCGCAGTCGGCGTGCAGCACCGTCCACCATGCCTCGGCATAGGTCTTCGCGACATGACTGATCACCTCACCGAAGGTGTGGGTGTGGCGGCGGGCGCACCGGCTGTGACGGACGTAGGACGCGGCCCAAGAGTTGATCTTGTCGATGACCTTCGCGATATCCGCATGCAGGGCCGTCTCGGTGACTTCGGGTGCATGCCGTTGCGGATTCAAAACCGCCGAAATCAGGGCGGCGTGCAGATCGCCGAGTTCTCTGGCCCACGCGATCATCGGGAACGGCTCGGTGAGACGGCCCGCGATCGCGGCCAACAGTTGATCCGGCGAAAGCACCGATGCCGCATCGATCGCACTATCCCCTGGTGCCGCTATATCCGCGTCCATAGTGCTCACGGCGCTGCTGACCACCATCTGCGGCAGAGGCTGACGTAGTGGTCGCGGCCTCGGGCGATGCGCGCGGCGCTATCGCGGATGCTGGTCATGGGAACTGTTCGGAGGCTCGTCGTTCGATGACGGCCTCGGTGGTGTGGGCGTGCTGGATCATAGGTTGTTGCTCGACTATTTCGAGATGAATGGATGATGCGGCGAGTGCGGCGCTGCGTCTCGGCGCTTATGCTAATACTGACTGCGTACTCAGTCAACGACTGGTCGAGCAGTCGGCGGGTGCTAGAGTTTCCGGAAATTTGGCCGAGGAGGGGTGGGATCCGTGGGTGAGCGTGCGACGGGACCCGGCAAGTCGGGCGCGATTCTCGACATTTTCACGCGCCATGTCGCCGAGAAGGGCTACGACGGAACCAGCTTCAGTGGTGTCGCAAGCGAATTGGGCATCTCTCAGGGCCTGATCGTGCACCACTACGGCACGAAGGCGCGGTTGTTGGACGCTCTGCATGTCTCCTACATGCGGCAGCGGATCGATGAGGCCGAGCGGATTGTGTCGAAGTTCGCCACGCCGACCGAGCAGCTTGCCGGGCTATTGCACGCGGCCATCCTCTATCAGGTGCACGATCGGAATCGGACCGTCGCGTTCCAGCGTGAGGTCGCGCGGTTCGCGCAGGAGGATGAAGCTTCCGAGGGGCGCAAGCTGCGCAGGGCTTACATCGGAATCCTGCACAGCGTGGTCGATGCGGGCATTGCCTCGGGTGAGTTCCGTGCTGTCGATACCAGCATCCGGAGCCTGCTCATCTTCGGTTCCGCGCAGTGGGCGTGGACGTGGTTCGAGCCGGAAGGGCGCAGATCCGCCGCGCAGGTCGGTGCCGAACTGGTTGACCTGACTCTCGGTTCTCTCTTGTCGAATCGCGCGGCGCTGCCGCTGCTGTGCGACCCCGACGGCCCACTGGTCGCAGCGGTACTCGAGATCATCACCGCCACCCCGAAGGCCGCCTCGGAGTGATGACCATCCTTCGCAAGAGTCCTCAGCCGAACTGACCTGCTGTGCTATGGGCCGTCGATGGCCGCCAAACGTTGATTCGTCACGCGCAGTTGACGTTCCGTGCTTTCGGTGAGGTCGTCGACTTGCTCGGCGGTCAACCGCCCGCACGGTTGTCCCCAGTGCAGCGCGATTTCGTCGCCCGGCGCCGCGTCAGGGAGCGCGGCGTAGCCGTCGGTCCACACCGGAATGGTTCGCCGTGTCGTTTCCGACAGTGACAGGCGTGCGCCGTCCCAGCGCAATCGGCTGATCCCGACCGTGAGGTCGTCGCGGTGGCGATCCAGTACCGTCGCGGCGGTGATGCGGCAGTTGTCGAGGATTTCCAAGGGCTGGTCGCCGCCGGCGACGGGCAGCAGCCTGGTCCACGGGTAGACGCCGAAGACGTGGAAGCTGTGGTTCGCGGCCGCCTCCGGCGCGAGGGCGGGCCCCAGATGGGGCCAGTACACACCCGCGATCGGGGCGATGAGTCCCAGCAACTCGGCCAGGAATTCGGGACCGTCGAGTTCGCCGCCGATGCCGCCACCCAGCCAATAGGACGCCACCAGTCGCTCGTCGAGCGGATCGGTGACGCCGGTCAGGCGCGACATGGCCCGCAGGTACGGCCATGCGCCGGAGAAGCCGCGCGCCAGCGCCCGCACGCGTTCGCCATCGCGGTCACGTAGCGCCGCGGTGTGCTCTGGCCCGCAGTATCCGAGGTGGTTGGGCGCGTACGCGTAGCGCGCGAACATCTCCACACCGTCCATCAGGTCGGCTCCTCCGATAGCGTTGTGCTCCACCGGCTTTCGATGTCGCCGTAATGCCAGATCGCGAGTGCGCCCGCCCAGGTGAACGCGAAGAGGCCGACGATGATGAAGCCCATCGTGGCCAGGTCGAGGCCCCCGATCCAGGCGAGCACTCCGCCGGTGACCTCGAGTTTCTCGGTGAGGATGGAGATGAGCTCCTGGACACCGATCAGCAGGGCCACCGCGACCGAGAGCCCGGTGACCACCATGTTGTAGTAGATCTTGCGGATCGGGCCGGCGAAGGCCCACCCGTAGGCGTAGTTCATGAACGAACCGTCCAGCGCGTCGAACAGCGACATGCCCGCCGAGAACAGCACGGGCAGAACGAGAATCGCGTACCAGGGCAGCCCGGTGGCGGCCGCGCCGCCTGCGATCACCAGCAGACCCACTTCGGTGACGGTGTCGAAACCGAGGCCGAACAACAGCCCCACCGGATACATCTGCCACGGCTTGCGCACCGTGCGCATGACCGGCGCCAAGATCCGGTTCAGCACGCCGCGCGAGTCCAATGCGCGCTCGAGTTGCGCTTCGCTGTAGCCGCCGCGCCGCATAGCGCGTAAGACCTGCCAGATCCCGATCAGCGCGGCCAGGTTCAGCAGTCCGATGAGGATCAGGAAGGTGCCCGAGACCGATGTGCCGAACACCCCGGTCCACCGCTGCAATCGCGAGTCCTGGTCTTCCAGGTTTCGCGCCAGCGCGGTAACCCCCGAGGCCAGCAGCCCGACGAGCACGAAGACGATCGTGGAGTGCCCCAAGGAGAACCAGAAGCCGACCGTGATCGGTTTCTGCTTGTCCGCCACCAGTTTTCGGGTGGTGTTGTCGATCGCCGCGATATGGTCGGCGTCGAAGGCGTGTCGCATGCCCAGCGTGTAGGCCGTGACACCGAGCCCGACGCCGAATATCGCGCCGTCGACCAGATACTCGTCGGGCACGACCAGCAAAAGCAGCGTCCCCCATCCCACGATGTGCAGGATGACGATCGTCGCCGCCATGCCGAGGATGCTGCGACGCTGCACGCGGTCGAATCCGGCCCAGGCATCTCGCAGCCTCGTGGTGATTGTCGCCATCGCCACGGTCCCATCTTTCCCACTCGTCCGGCGGAGCCACCGCCGTGTTCAACAGATTCGCGGTAGCTGTTCTCCTGCGGGCAGGTCGACGACACGGGTGCCGCCGAGGGCGGTGCGGGCCACCACCATTCCCGGATGCTCGGCAACGCAGTGACCCACGATTGCCGCGTGGGCGCCCAGGGGATGCGCACGCATGGCGTCGAGGACGCGGTCGGCATCGGCGGGTGGTACGAAGGCGACGAGTTTGCCTTCGTTGGCGACATACAGCGGGTCGAGACCGAGCAACCCGCAGGCATCGCGCACCCCGACAGGCACCGGTATCGCCCGTTCGTCGAGGTCGACGCCGACGCCCGCGGCCCGGGCGATCTCGTTGAGGGAGGCGCCCATGCCACCGCGGGTGGGATCGCGCAACACGTGCACATCGGCGCCGGTGGCGAGCATGGCCGCGACCAATCCGTGCAGTGGCGCGGTATCGCTGCACAGTGTCGTGCCGAACTCGAGTCCTTCCCGGCAGCTCAGTACCGCGATACCGTGCAGTCCGATCTCACCGCTGACCAGCACCATATCGCCGGGCCTTGCCCGCTTGGGCCGGATGTCCACGCCTTCGGGTACCAGTCCGATGCCCGCGGTGTTGATGAAGATGCCATCGCCGTGCCCGGCGTCGACGACCTTGGTGTCGCCGGTGACCAGCCGGACCTCGGCCGCGAGCGCGGCGGTGCCGAGGGCTTCGGCGATGCGAGCGATCTCGGCCAGCGCGGTGCCCTCTTCGAGGATGAAAGCGGTCGAGAGCACCATCGGCTTGGCGCCCGACATCGCCAGATCGTTCACGGTGCCGTTCACGGCGAGGTCACCGATCGAGCCGCCCGGGAACACCAGCGGCTTGACCACGAACGAATCGGTGGAGAACGCCAGTCGCGCATCGCCGAGGGGGAGCACCGCCGAATCGCCGAGTTCGGTGTCGGCGGCCGCGCCGAATGCGGGCAGGAACAGGTGCTCGATCAGCTCGCCCGACATCGCACCGCCGCCGCCGTGTCCCATCACGATATTGGGCGCGTCGCGCAGCGGCATGGGGCAGACCCAGCCATCGATGTCGAGCGGGGCAGATGCGGCTGCCCCACTGCCGTTGGTGTCACGCATGGGCGACCTCCGCGGGAAGATCGAGACGCCGGTACAGGTAGTACGCGGCACAGGCGCCTTCGGAAGAAACCATCGTGGCACCCAACGGGTTTCGCGGGGTGCATTCCTTGCCGAATGCGGCGCATTCGTGAGGTTTGATCAAGCCTTGGAGCACCTCACCGGACCGGCACACCGAAGACTCGGCGGTGCGCAGATCGCCGACGGAGAAACGCTGTTCGGCGTCGTAGTCGCGGTAGCGCGACGACAGCCGCCAGCCGCTGAGGGGGATCACGCCGATGCCGCGCCACGCCCGGTCGGTGACCTCGAAGACGTCCTCGAGCATCGCCTTGGCGGCTGGATTCCCGGCCGCGGCGACCGCGCGGGGATAGGCGTTCTCGACCTCGTGGCGTCCTTCCTCGAGCTGCAGCACGGTGCGCCGGATGCCTTCGAGTATGTCCAGCGGTTCGAATCCGGTGACCACCATCGGAACCTTGTATTTCTCGGCCAGCGGCGGATATTCGCCGGTTCCCATCACCGTGCAGACGTGCCCGGCGGCGAGGAATCCCTGCACCCGGCAGCTGGGCGACTCCATGATCGCCGCGATGGCGGGCGGGACGAGCACGTGCGATACCAGCAGCGAGAAATTCTCGATGCCGAGCCGTTGGGCCTGGTACACCGTCATCGCGTTGGCGGGCGCGGTGGTCTCGAATCCGATGCCGAAGAACACCACCTGCCGATCCGGGTTGTTCTTGGCCAGTTCCAGCGCATCCAGCGGCGAGTAGACCACCCGCACGTCGCCGCCTTCACTCTTGACCCGGAACAGATCCTTGTGACTGCCGGGTACCCGCAGCATGTCGCCGAAGGAGCAGAAGATCACCCCGGGCCGTGCGGCGATCTCCAGTGCCTTGTCGATCACCTCGAGCGGGGTGACGCACACCGGGCAACCGGGCCCGTGGATCATCTCGATCTGATCCGGCAACAGCTGGTCGATGCCGTGGCGGATGATCGAATGTGTCTGTCCGCCACACACTTCCATGATCGACCAGCGCTTGCTGGTGGTGGCGCGGATACGGTCGAGCAGGTGCCGCGCCAGCTCGGGATTGCTGAATTCGTCCAGGTATTTCATGACTTCGCCTCCTGGTCGTCGACGGTTGCGCCCGGCGCGGTCGCGTCGGTGTTCGCCCCGGGTTGCGGGGCTTCGGGGTTGTCGACACCGGCCTGCTTCGCCGCGAGCGCGAAACCGTCGCCGAACTCCTCCTTCAGTACGCCGAGATGTTCGAACTCGGCCAGCGTCCGCAATGCGGATTCTTCATCCAGGCGTTGGATCGCGAACCCGACGTGCACCACGACATAATCGCCGACCGCCACGTCCGGGATGTATTGCAGGCACACGTCTTTGTGCACGCCGCCGAAGTCGACCTCCGACATCAGCGTGCCGTCGCGTTCGTTGACGCTGAGCACCTTTCCGGGAACCGCAAGACACATCGCTTATCTCCTTCACTCACACCGCACCGGCCACCAGGAGCTGACCGAACGCGATCCCGCCGTCATTCGGTGGCAGTCTGCGATGACTGATGACACGGAATCCGTCGTGCCGCAGCAGACGGGTACAGCTCGACAGCAACAGCGCGTTCTGGAACACACCGCCCGACAGCGCGATCACCGACTCGGGCGCGGCGAATCGCCGTGCGGTCTCGTGCACGAGGTCGGCGACGGCGGCGTGGAATCGGGCGCCGATGACCGTGGGTGGTACGCCGCCTGCCGCGTCGGCGACGACTTCGGCGAGTACCGGGGCAGGATCGATCCGGGCCGGATCGCCGTCGTGCCAAGTGAATCGGTACCGGCCCGCCGCCGCACCTGCCCGGCGGGCCAGACCCTCGAGTTCGATCGCGGCCTGCGCCTCATAGTCGACGACATGCCGCACCCCGGCCAGGGAGGCGACCGCGTCGAACAGCCGGCCCATGCTCGAGGTGGGCGCACAGCCGAGCCCGGTGTCGAATTGGTGCGCGAGCACGGCCCGCTCGGCTTCGGGGCAGGCGTCGACCGAGGCGATGCCGGGGAACCACTCGATGCCCGCGGTTCGCAGATGCGACAGCGCCATCCGATAGGGCTTGCGGACGCTGACGTCGCCGCCCGCCAACGGCACATAGGACAGATGCGCCATGCGCCGGTAGCCCTTGTATCCGGCGACGAGCACCTCACCGCCCCAGACCGCGCCATCGGGTCCGTACCCGGTGCCGTCGAAGGCGATGCCGAGGACCGTCTCATTCGCATCGATCCCGTGCTCGCCCATCACCGCAGCCAGATGCGCGTGATGGTGTTGCACCGTGTGCACCGGTCGGTCGGCTGCGTTCGCCCGGGCCCACGCGGTCGAACGGTAGCCCGGGTGCGCATCGGCGGCGAGCTGGGTCGGGTGCACGCAAGTGAGTTCCTCCAGGTGGGATCGCGCCGTGTCGAACGCCTGCAGGGTGGCCAGATCGTCCATGTCGCCGATGTGCTGACTGAGCCAGGCATACCGCCCGTCGGCGACGGCGCAGGTGTTCTTCAGGTCGGCGCCGACCGCCAGGGTCGGCGGAACCGGGATGGGCAGCGCCAGCGGGAGCGGCGCGTAGCCCCGGGAACGGCGCACCGGCAGCTCGGCGCCGTCCACCACACGCACCACCGAGTCGTCGCACGGGACGAGAATGCGCCGGTTGTGGCCGAGCCAGGCGTCGGCGAGCCCGGCCAGGCGAGTGCGGGCGTCGGCATCGTCGTAGCAGATCGGTTCGCCGCCGAGATTGCCGGAGGTCATGACCAGCACGTCGGGGCCGGGCGGGTCGCCGGGCAGGCCGAACAGCAGCAGATGCAACGGGGTGTAGGCGAGCATGACGCCGAGGTCGGGGTTGCCTGGTGCGACCGCGTCGGCGACGGGCCGTTGGCCACGCGGGAGCAGGACGATCGGCCGCTGCGGACCGCTCAGCAGGGCCGCACCGGTGGGGTCGATGGTCACGATGCGCGCCGCGGCATTCAGGTCGGCGACCATGACGGCGAACGGCTTGTTGCCGCGCCGCTTGCGGCGACGTAATTCGGCCACGGCCGTGTCGTTGTCGGCGTCGCAGGCGAGATGGTAGCCGCCGATGCCTTTGACCGCGAGAATGCCTCCGGCGCAAAGTAATTCGCGCGCCGCGGCGAGTGGTCGCGCCGGATCGCCTGGCCCGGCGTAGGACAGGGTTGGCCCGCATTCCGGGCAGGCGATGGGCTGGGCGTGGAACCTGCGATCGGCGGGGTCGGCGTACTCGCGGGCGCAGCGCGGGCACATGGCGAAATCGGCCATGGACGTGCGCTCGCGGTCATAGGGCAGCCCCGCGATGATGGTGAATCGCGGCCCGCAGTTGGTGCAGTTGACGAAGGGGTGACGGTAGCGGCGGTCGGCGGGGTCGCGCAGTTCGCGCGCGCAGTCCGTACAGATCGCCACATCAGGTGAAGCCAGGGTGCGTCCGGTGCCGCCGCGCCGGGTGTCCCCGATCCGGAATCCGGTACCGCCGCGGATATCGACCGCACTCTGCTCGACCGAGACGACGGCGGCCAGCGGCGGCGGAGAGTTGTGCACTCGGCGAATGAACTCCCGCACCGACGCCTCGGCGCCCTCGATCTCGATGACGACGCCGTCGGTGTCATTGGCGACACTGCCGGTCAGCGCGAGCTCGACGGCCGTGGTGTAGACGAACGGCCGGAACCCGACGCCCTGCACCACGCCGCGCACGAGCAGGCGGCGGCGAACGCGGTCGGCGGTCACGATTGTTCTCCGCTGCCGAGCAGACGCAGCCCGGCCATCGCTCGCTCCGCACCATCGGCGTCGGTCTTCTCGATGACGAATCCCATGTGGATGATCACCCAATCACCCGGCGCGGCGGGCTGATCCGCGTCGAGCAGACCGATATTGACCTTGCGCTTCTCACCGGACACCTCGACCACGGCGATCTGCCCGTGGTAGCCGTCCGGAATCTCCACTACCCGCCCCGGAATGCCCAGGCACATCCTCACACCTCCTGTCCAGCGCGCAGTTGCGCCGCGATGCGCGTGACCTCGACCGCCGCCGGGTCGACGGCCGCCGCGACGGCTGGGCTGAGGCCGATTCCCTCGGCCACCGAGTCGACCTGGCAACCGACGACGACGGTCGGCGGCACGACACCGCCGAGCGCGCGCACCGCGGCGAAGACCGCCTCGGGATTCATCGCGTGCGCGTCCATTGCCGTCGTCGCCCCCGACTCGTGTTCGGCACGCAGGATCTGCACGCGTCCGGGTTCGCCGGTATTCGGCAGGGCGTCCACCAGCACCACCGCATCCCACCCGTCGAGCAGGTCGTAGGCCAGATGTAACCCGCGGATGCCGTAGTCGACGATCCGCTGGTTCTCCTCCCGCGCCGTGGGCAGCCGACTGACCACCTCGGGGCCGAATCCGTCGTCGCCGAGGAAAATATTGCCGATCCCGGCAATGAGCACGCGAGCGCTCATCTCACATGTGGCGAATCTTCATATAACGCCGGAGATCCGGGATCGACCGTATGCCGAGATACGCGCCGATCACGACGATGACTCCCACCACCGCGGTGGAGACCACTCCTACTGCTTGCATGACCGTATTCCTTTCACTCGTCGCCGTTGACAATCGGTTCGAGCTCATCTGGAGCGAAATACAGGTAGCGGCCATACCATTCGTGCAGATCGGCCGCCGGATCGTCGTCGATGACCACACCGACGTGCGTTTCGCCGTCGACGTCGGCGTGCACCGAGGTGACGCGCGCCGCCCTGCCCTCGTAGAACAGGTCGTGGGCGTCGGCGCGTCGCGTCGGGCGCAGCCGAACGCGGCTGCCCTTGCGTACCAGCACCCCGGCGATCGGGACCGCGTCGGAATCCGGACGCACCGCGCCGTCGGCCGCGGGATCCCACCAACTCATGCCTTCGGGCACTTCGGGTACCAGGCGCGGTCCTTGCTCGCGCCACAGCCCGTGCAGGTCGTGCATGGCTTCGGGCGTCATCCCTTCGCAGCGGTCGATGATCTCGGCCGCTCTCGGGTCGGTGGCGCGGGCCCGTTCCTTTTCGTCGTCGGTGAGCGTCATCACGCGCAGGGTGAGGATTTCGTCGATCTCGGTCGAATCGAACAGCTGGCCCGCACTCTGCTCGGCGATTTCGGGGTGGTCGTAGAGGATGATCGGCGAGACCAGGACAACGTCGTTGTGGCCGGGCGGTCCGGCCAACACCGGGAAACAGCGGTGCTGGGTGCAGTGCTGGACGGCCGTCTCGGCGCCGGGTTCGGGGTCGAGCAGCGAGACGAACTCACCGTCGTCGAGTTCGGCTATTACATGGGCGCCGAGCATCGAGCGTGCCGTGGCGTCGGCCGAACTGGTGGCCGCGTCGCCGCTGTTGCGCAACCGTATTCCGATGCGTCGATAATCGCCCTCAGGAGCGACGGTCAATTCGAGTGTGCCCTCGATCGGTGCTCGAGTGCGCACCACCGTGCCCGCCGTCGATCCCGGAATCGGTTCGACCGCCTGCCAGCCCGGTACTTCGATCGGCATCGTTGCATCCATCAACAACCAAGGGCCACAGGGTATTTCACATTCAGTGGCCTCATCCCAGCTGACCCATCGGCGGCCGTCGACGATCAGTTCCGCGCGCTCGGTCCCGTCCAGTTCGACAGTTCGGCGCTGCAGTTGCAGGAACCGCGCGGTGAGCGTGATCCGCGTGGCACCGGACGCGCGGACGAGGCATTCGGCGGCCAGCGAATCGTCCTCACCGAGTCCGGCCGCGACCGCGCCGCGAGGGCCGAGCACGCCGAACTGCCAGCGGGACTGGTTCTTTCGGGCATCCGACCGGTACGGGTACAGCAGATATCCCTCGTACAGCACGGCGTCGGCGACGGCGCGGGCACGGGTCATGGCGTTCACGGCGCGGACTCCTCGGTGAGAAGTTTCGCGACCGCGTCGTCGAATCCGAGCAATCCGTGCGACGACTTGTAGGCGGCCAGCGCTTCGACGTTCTCCCTGCGCAACCGCACCCAGCCGGAGTTCGGATAGTGGGCGTCCATGAGATCGCGCCATACCGCGACCGGCATGTCGAATTTGTCCTCGCGGTCCCAGGGCACCTGCTGAACCGCGAAACCCGTTTCCCCCCTGATGAATACGGTGCCGCTGAACAGGAAGATCAGGGGCACGGTGCCCTCGCGCAGGGCGTGCAGGTACTTCGATCCGGTGACCTCGAAGTCGTAGGTGCACGGCATCGGCAGTTCCACCTCGGCGCCGCCGGAGAAGCCGGGCACCATGGTGGCACAATGCATCCAGGTGAACGACTTCTGTGTTTCGTGCCAGCGTTCGCGCGGGCCGAAAAGGTCCAGCAGCCCCGCGCCTTCGGCGTCGGAGTAGCCGCGCCGGAAGGGTTCGATGCGCACCTGGGCGCGCAGCGCGATCGCGTGCACCGGCTCCTCGGCCAGCGCGGCGATGCCGATGCGCGCCGACAGGTTCGGGGCGGCCGCGTACGGTTCCGGCCGCACCTCGAGCACCGCGAAGGTCATCGCATAGGCCGGGCTCATCACGCCACCTCCGGCCGGGCCCGAGCCGACATCGTGGTGAAGAACTCCGCGATGTAGTCCCTGGCTTCCTTGCCGCCGTCGAATCCGCGCCACAGCATCCGCATCCGTCCGACGAACTCGTAGCAGGCATCGATCGGCAGCAGCAGGACCGCGCCGGGACCGCCGCGCTCGGGCATCCGGATCAGCAGGGCCTCGACATCGGGTGCGAGCCGGTCGAGTTCGGGATGGCGATCCAGCATCGATTGCCAATCCGGCAGCGGCAGTTCGGATTCGGTGGCCCCGGCCGGTCCCGGATAGAAGGCGACAGTGCGTCCGAGCGCCGAATTGACGAAGAAGAACGCCAGGCCGACCGGGATGTCGAGGGCGTCCCATTCGCCCTGACCGATCGCACAGTCGGGGAACGAGACGTAGTGGTCGGGCACCGCCCGGTAGCGCAGCGCGGCCCGTTGATCGGTGAACAGCAGATAGCAGCCCACGCATACGCACATGAGCTGCCTGCCTTCGATGTCCACCACATGCCGGTGCTGTGCACCGACCGGTTCGGCGCACATTTCGCAACGCTCTCCGGCCGCTGCGGGCGGGGTCGGATCGGTCGCGATGCGACGCAGTGCGCGCAAACCCTGGTTCATCCACGGACCTCCGCGGGCACCGCAACCGAGATCTCACCGGAGCGCACCAGCACGGGCAGCGGCTCGAGATGCCCCTCGCCGTCCAGCCGCGTTCCGGCGTGCACCACGTCGAAATGGGCCAGGCACCCTGGACAGCGCAGCACCGCCGAGTCGGCCGGAGCTCCCATCTTTCGGTGCAGCGCGGCCCCCGCCATCGAACGCCCACAGGCTGCGCAGCGGTCACGATAGACGAACAGGTCCGCGCCGACCCGGCAGGCCAGCACCGGCATGTCGGCCACCGTGAACCCACCGACCTCGCCTGCCACCAAGTCCGCGAGCTCCGGGACCGAGATCCAGCTGCCCGCGGGCGGATCAGCGGTATGTACCCGCGCGAACAGCGCTTCGGCCGGTATCACCCCCGCCTGCGGCTCTGTCGTCGCTGCGACCACCTCGATGGCCTCGATTTCCGGTGCGGCCGCACGCACCGCATCCTCCACCGCGAGTTCCAGCGTCACCGACGACGAAGGGCACGTGCGACAGCTGCCGGACAGCTCGAGCCGCACGACACCGTCGGCGACATCGATGAGCGTCACATCGCCGCCGTGCGAGCCGAGGTAGGGGCGGACGCTGTCCAGCGCCGTCGCCACCCTCGTTCGCACGTCGTGCGGGTGCAGGCCGTGCACCAACAGCAGGCTCGCGACCAGATCGTCGCGGGTCAGCTCCTCGACGGTCCGTTCGTCGAGCCCGGCCATGACCCGGCCCAGTGCCGCGCCATAGAGGTCGACGACCTCACGCACGAGACGCTCGGCGCGCTCGCGCGCCACCGGGCCGCCTGCCGAACAGGCATCCAGCAGGGTGTCGATCCGATCACCCGCGCCCCGCCACTGGTTGTCGTCGATCGGTCTGGCTCGCTGCTGCGGGCCACCATCCACGCTGTGCCTCCCGTCGTCGGCCCGACCTGTCATTCCGCGGTCAGCGCCTGGGTAGGTGAATGCACCTTGTCCAGCGCGACGCCGTTGCCCAGATACATGTGCACCCCGCAGGGCAGGCACGGATCGAAACTGCGCACCGTGCGCATGATATCGATGCCCTTGAAGTGCTCCCGGTCGTTCTCCTCGAAGATCGGCTGGCCCTGGACCGCGTCCTCGTAAGGCCCCGGCGTACCGAAGGAGTCACGCGGACTGGCGTTCCACGGCGTCGGCGGATACGGGTGGTAGTTGGCGATCTTGCCGTCCCGGATGACCATGTGATGCGACAGCACACCGCGCACCGCCTCGGTGAAACCACAGCCGATGCCCTCGTCGGGCACCTCGAAGTGTTCCCAGGTCTTGGTATGGCCCGCGCGGATCTCAGCGAGCGCCTGCTCGGCGAAGTGCACCGCACATGCCGCCGCGTAGGCCTGGAAGTAGGTCCGCGCCCGGTCGCGTTCGATCGTGTTGCTGCCGTGCGCGGGAATCTTCCATTCCAAGGTGACCGGGCCCTTCAACGCGGTCTTGGGCAGGTTGATCTGCACGCTGGATCCGGTGGATTTGACGTAACCGATGTCCACCAGCCCGGCCAGCGCCGTCGTCCACAGGCGAGCCAGGGGCCCACCTCCGGTGTCGAGTGCGAGATGGTCCTTGCCATCGAACCAGCGGGGGGACATCACCCAGCTGTACTTGTCGTCCAGGTCGCGCTTCTGCGGTCTCGGGTTGGTGTGCTGATTCCACGGGTGGCGCCGGTCGACCGGATTGCCGAGCGGATCGGTCGTGACGAACATTTCCTGATCGGTCCAGTCCTCGTAATACGAACTGCCCAACAGGATCCGGAGGCCGAGATTGATATCGACCAGCGAGGTGGTGATCAGCTTCCCGTCCACGACGACGCCGGGAGTGACGAACATCCCCCGGCCCCACTGCTCCATGTCCTTGTACTCGAAGTTGCATACCGCTGGATCCTGGAACGATCCCCAGCAGCCGAGCAGTGTGCGACGCAGACCCACCTGCTCGTAGCCCGGCAGCGCCTCGTAGAAGAAGTCGAACAGGTCGTCGTGCATCGGCACGACCTTCTTCATGAACTCCACGTACCGCATCAGCCGCGACATGTAGTCGGTCATCAGCTGAATCGTCGCGACCGTGCCGACCCCACCGGGATACAGCGTCGACGGGTGCACGTGCCTGCCCTCCATCAGGGAGAACATTTCGCGCGTGTACCGACTGACCTGCAGCGCCTCCCGATAGAACTCGCCGGTGAACGGATTGAGCGCCCGCATGATGTCGGCGACGGTGCGATAGCCGTGATCACCGGCGTGCGGCGCCTCGGTGCGCTCGGCTTGTTCGAGCACGCCCGGGTTGGTCTCGGCGACCATCTTCTCGCAGAAGTCCACCCCGACCAGGTTTTCCTGGAAAATGTTGTGGTCGAACATGTACTCGGCGGCCTCGCCGAGGTTGACGATCCACTCGCCGATGGCGGGTGGTTTGACCCCGTAGGCCATGTTCTGGCAGTAACACGAACAGGTCGCGTGGTTGTCACCGCAGATGCCGCAGATGCGGCTGGTGATGAAGTGCGCGTCGCGCGGGTCCTTGCCCTTCATGAAAATCGAATAGCCGCGGAAGATCGACGAGGTGCTGTGGCACTCGACCACCTCGCGACTGTTGAAGTCGATCTTGGTGTAGATGCCGAGGCTGCCGACGATACGGGTGATCGGATCCCAGGCCATCTCGACCAGGGCGTCGGGTTCGATCTTGCGAAGCGACGGATCGGGAATGATCTCTGTCATCGAAATATCTCCCTACCAGGTGCGTGTCGCGCCGGATTCGAGCTTCCCGCCCTTGTGCCGCCAGCGCGGTTCCTTGTCGACGGTGCGGCCGGTGATGTGGCGAAGACTGCGGATCACCGACCCGTACAGCCCGGAAGCGGTCGAGGAGATCTTGCCGCCCGGCGGTTCGTCCATGAACGGCATGAACTTGTCCGGGAATCCCGGCATCGTGCAGCCGATGCAGATGCCACCCACATTCGGGCACCCGCCCACGCCGTTGACCCAGCCGCGCTTGGGCACGTTGCACTTGACGACCGGACCCCAACAGCCCAGCTTCACAATGCATTTCGGTGATCCGTATTCTTCGGCGAAATCACCCTGCTCGTAGTAGCCCGCTCGATCGCAACCTTCGTGCACGGTGGCGCCGAACAACCACTTCGGGCGCAGCGCATCGTCGAGCGGGATCATCGGCGCCTGGCCCGTGGCCATATAGAGCAGGTATGTAAGGGTTTCGGACAGATTGTCGGGCTGGATCGGGCAGCCGGGCACGCAGACGATCGGGATGCCCGCTTTGCTCTTCCAATCCCAGCCGAGATAGTCCGGGACACCCATCGCGCCGGTCGGGTTTCCCGCCATCGCGTGGATACCGCCGTATGTCGCGCAAGTGCCTGCGGCGACCACCGCGGTCGCCTTGGGCGCCAGCCGATCGAGCCATTCGCTCGTCGTCATCGGCTGACCGGTCGCAGGATTGTTGCCGAAGCCGCACCAGTAACCCTCTTCGTGCAACTGTTCGTTGGGGATCGACCCCTCGACGACCAGAACGAACGGGTCGAGTTCGCCCCGATCTCCCTTGAAGAACCACTCCAGGAAATCGTCCGCGCCGCCGGTCGGGCCGCATTCGAAATCGATGAGCGGCCAATGCACGGCAATCTTCGGCAATCCCGGGAGTGATCCGAGTGCGATCTCTTCGATGCTCGGCTGGGACGCGGCGGTAAGGGCCACCGAATCGCCGTCACAGCTGAGTCCCGCATTGATCCAGAGGACGTGGATCAAGGTGTCTTCGGCTTTTACTGCTTCCTGAGTTGGCATCGGACTGCCACCTTCCGCAGCGGGGGCACGCGGATTCTTCTCTGGTCAGCTACGCCGACTGGTCCGCGTGTGACTCTGATCACATGAGTCTAGGTCTGAGAGCCGAGGGCTTTCAAGGTATCGGTATGCCGACGGTTAACCGGGCGGTGAGCCAGTCGTACCAGAGAGAAAGTCCATCGCCGGTGGCCGCCGATACCGGAAGGATTTTTACGCCGGGATTCACCGACTGCGCGTACTCCACGCAGCGCGCTGAATCGAAGTCCACATATGGCAGCAGATCGGTTTTGTTGATCAGCACCAGCTCCGCCGCGGCAAACATGTGCGGATATTTCAACGGCTTGTCGGTGCCCTCGGTGACCGAGATGATCACGACCTTGCCCGCCTCGCCGAGATCGAACAATGCCGGACAGACGAGATTGCCCACATTCTCCACGAACAGCAGGCTGCCCGGCGCCGGATCCAGCGCGTCGAGGGCGCGTCGCATCATGTCCGCATCGAGATGGCAGCCGGCGCCGGTATTCACCTGCACGACCTCGCAGCCGGTTGCCTCGATGCGCTGCGCGTCCAGGACGGTCGCCTGATCGCCCTCGATGACGGCCACCGGAACCGAGTCGAGCTCGCGGATCGTCCGCTCGATCAGGGTCGTTTTCCCCGCGCCGGGCGAACTGGTCATATTGAGCGCCAGGATCCCGCGTTCACGCAATCGCGCACGGTTCGCCGCGGCGAGCTCGTCGTTCTTGGCGAGCACCTTCTGTTCGAGGGTCAGCGTGGTCAGAGCGTGTTCGTGGGGGTGTTCGTGTTCATGTCCGGGACCATGCTCATGGTGGCCATGATCGTGCGGGTGATCGTGGTCCTGATGTCCGACGGTGATCACAGCGACCCCGTCGCCCTCGCATCCGCAGGTTGCGCACATCGCTCACTCACCTCCATCGATACGATTCGAAGTTCCCGCCCCGCAGTTATCTCGACATCGGCGCTGCCGCAACGGCACAGCACGATGAGGTCGGGCAGGAGGAATTGCGCCCCGCAGTTCCGGCAACGCGCCGTCCCTTCGACAATGCGCAGGTCCAGCTTTGCTCCCTCGGCGATTGTTCCCTCGGTGGCAAGCTCGAAACAGAACTGCATGGACTCGGGCACCACAGCGCACAGCGCGCCGACCTCGACCGTCACATCGTGCACAAGGCGCCCTTGCGCATGCTCGCAGACGGCGTCGACAAGGTACTGGGTTATAGCCATTTCATGCATCCCGACCTCGCCTTTCGACAAGCCCCGAGGTGAATCCTACGCTGCGGAGTTCTGCGATCGCTCCGGTATTCCGTACGTGGTTTTCCAGGCAAAAAGCGCGGGCGCAATCCGGCCCCCGAATGGGCTGTCAGCGCGAATCAGGCTTTTGCAAGACCACCCGCTCGAGTGCGCGCAGGTCTGCATCCAGTTTGCGGAACAACCAATAAGCGGCGACGAACGCGAGCCCGGAGGCCGCGCACAGCCCGAGGACCGAATCGCGCACGAGCGGAAGCTCCTCGGGTTCGAGGGCGGTGAATCCGGCCAGCACCCCGACCAGCGGCACCGACGCTGTCACCGCAAGATAGGCCGTGAGTCTGCGACGCAGCGCACGCAGATAGGCGGCGTCGTGCGCCGACGTGCGGCCGTGGCGCAGGTAGATGGGATAGACGCAGCGGACGACGTAGAAAGTGGAAAGGAAGAATGTATAGGCAACGGAGATGGTGCCCGCCACCAGAACGGTTGCCGCTGCATGGACTATCAGCCGCGCCGGTAGATCGGTAAACCAGCGAAGCAACATCACCCCCGTCACGGTTGCGCAAACCGCGAACAGCAGGGTGTTCATCGCGCACAGGTCACCCCAAAACAATGTTCGCGACCGCACTCGCGCGAGCACTGCGTCGTCGTAGCGTTTGCCGGCGCGCAGGCCGCGCGGAACCGCGAGTAAATCACGCGACATATAGGCGTAGATGAGGATGGCAGGCGCCGAGGCGCAGAGGATGAAAGCGATGACACCCTTGTTCAGCTGCGAATTGGTGGCATCGGAGAGCTGCTCTCTGATCAGCTCCTGGACGTGCACAGCCATGTAGATCGTTGCCAGGGTGACGCCGACCAGCGAAGACAACCACAGGATGGGGGTGGGCCAGCGCGAAAGCCGGACCCGCCAACTGTTCGGCGGCGGATAGACGAGGTCGCGGGCCAGTTCCTCTAGGCACAAGTCGAGCTGCTGGGCCAATTCCGAACCGCAGGAGTAGCGGTCTTCGCGGTCGGGCGACAGACACTTCAGCAGCACTCGGCGCAACGCCGCGGGGCAATCGGGCGGAAGCTCCGACAGGAACGTCGACTCGACGGGTTTGCGTCGCAGTTCGAGCATGCGGGCCAGCGATGTCTCCGACTCGCCCGCGCAGGTTTCGTCCGCGAATGGTCGATGTCCCGTGAGCAACTCCCACAGCATGACCGCCAGCGCATAGATGTCGCTTCGAGTATCGAGGTCGGCTGCGGTCGCGGGGAGGTCCGGATGGCAGGCTTCGAGCTGTTCGGGCGACATGTACGCCAGTGATCCGCCGAAGTACGCCAGGGGACTTGTCCCTTTCAGGTGTTTGCTCGAGCTGACATTGAAGTCGGCGAGCTTCGGGATTCCCTCGGCGCTCAGCAGTACGTTCGCGGGTTTGATGTCTCGATGCAATACCCCTCGGTCGGACGCGTGCTGCAGTGCGTCCGCGAGTCGGCGGCCCAGCCAGGCGACGGTCTCCGGCCACGTCAGTGCGGCGGTCCGGGTTCGAACCGCTGATTCCGTTGGCCGAACCTCGCCCTTATCGGCAAGTACCTTGTCGATGGCGTCGAGCAGCAGTTGTCCGCTGCGGTATTCCGGAGGCGTCGAGTGCTGTAGGCGCAGCACGTCGAGCAGCGTGCCCCCGGGTAGGTACTGCATGTACAGCAGCTTCAGCTCGCCGTCGGCGATGAGTCGCTGGTCGAAGATGCGCACGATGTACTCGTGGTCCAACTGCGCGAGGGTCTGCGGCTCGTTGCCGTGGTTATGGGAAATCTTGACCGCGACCAGTCGCTGCATTGATTGTTGTCGAGCGAGATACACCTGGGCGAAGGCGCCGGCCCCGATCCTCATCAGGAGATCGAAATCGTCGATATGGTGGCCGACATCGATGGTGTCGAGAACCATTTGGGCACTCGGGCGAGCAATCATTGTGCTGCGGTAGTCGCTCGTGAGCTGCGCGAGATCGGGGCCGGCCGCCGTGGCGGTGGCCTCGGCGAGGGTGGCGGCATCGGCTGCGTGCGAACCGCGGCGCTGGGCGTGGAACTCCTCGTAGACCAGCTCGGCCGGAAGCGGACCATCTTGCAGCTCTACGAATTCCGCACGGTATTCGATCAGTCGTTTGGGAAAGTGATAGCGAAGCCAGCGGTATTCGAGATCGATCTTGATCAGTTCGATCAGTATCGTGCGGCGCTCAGCCGGTTCGCGGGGCAGATACGCCGACAGGTCTGGTGGGGAACCGGACGCCCAAGCCTTGGAAAACCGTGCCACCACAGCGGCAAGCGCTGTGCGGGTTCGCTCAGCTGGATCGACCAGATCGGTCGGCTCGTACATCGGTCGCTCGGAGATCAGCGCCAAGCGCTCAGCCGGCGGCTAAGCGCGATGCGGCCGATGTCGTAGTTGCCCCACATTATTTCCTTTCCGCCAAACCTCCCTGCCCCAAGGGTATCGCCCCGATACCAGCGCATGGTTGGCAAATCCGCCGAACCGAGCATGGTGTGCGCGAGCCATGATGGTGCGATATTGGAGGTGAACCGACACAGTCTCCGCTGAATCTGGAGGGCAGTGCGAATGCCGTCGAAAACTTGGAACATCTCCATCGCCATCGAAGAACTCGACCGCCTGACCAAAGTAAAAGCCCAGCTGATCGGCCGCGGAGACGAGCCATTGACCTCGGCCGGTTCCGCTCACACCAATCCCGCCGACGAGAACGTCCCGGCCATCGGCGATGAACTCGCTTGTGCCCGCGCGCTGCAAGATCTGGCCCACCAACTGCTGCACGCGGCCATAACGGATATCGAAGCCCACACGCACAAACCGGTTCATGGCTTGCAGGCCTGATATCTGACCAGGCGAGAGTTACCTCCCGGTTACTACGGTGGGCATTGTCCTCCGGTGACAATGCCCGCGGCGAATTTCGTTCATGCACGACGGTGTCCTGCGGCAGCGTGATTTCTACCGTTGTCGTCATTCCCTGTACCCCGAATGAGGACACCAATGAATGTTTCGACTCTTCCGGACCGTCGTGCGGCCGCCGCACCCGACGCGGCCGCCGTCGCCGACGAAAGCACCGACCTGAACAACACAGGATTCCTCGACGCTGTGCGGCGTGCCGCCGCTACCCTGCGCGCCGCGGGAGTGTCGAGCGGCGACGTGGTTGCGATCATGCTGCCCAACACTGCCGCCTTTGTCGTATCGCTGTTCGCAACCTGGCGTCTGGGTGCCACGGTCACCCCTATCGACCCGTCGCTGACCGCCGCGGAAGCCGACTGCCAGCTGACCGACACGGGCGCCAAGGTCCTGATCACCGCGCAGTTGCCCACCTCCGACGCTCCGGTGGACACCGTCATCCCCGCCGACGATCTCACCGCCGCGGACCCCGATGTCGCTGATCCCGCACGCCCCCGCACCGACACGCTGGCGCTACTCATCTGTACCAACGGCGCCACAGGCAAACCCAACAGCGTCACGGTCGACCACGCCAACCTCACCGCCATGTGCGCGATGGTGATCGAGGCATTCGAACTCGACGGGGCAGACCACAGCCTGCTGAATCTGCCGCTGTGCCACGTCAACAGCATCGTGGTCGGCACGTTGTCGCCGCTACTCGCCGGGGGCCGCGCCACGGTGGCCTTCAGCCCGAAGACGTTCTTGGACCGGATCGAGCGCAGCCGTGCCACATACATCTGCGCGGTCCCGACCACGTATGCGCTGCTGTCGGATCTACCGGCCCAGATCCGGCCGAACACCGCATCGGTGCGGTTCGCCATCTGTGGCGCGGCGCCCGCCGACGTCGAACTGCTGACCGCATTCGAACGCAGCTACGGAATACCGATCATCGACGGATACGTCTCCGAAGTGCCCGCGCGAGCACGCTCGTACAGCTCGCCGTCACCCGCGAGGTGGACACCGTCGGAATACGCCGCCCGGGCCAGCTGATTCGGATTGATTTCCACGATCCGCAGTTCGCTGCCGGTGTTGTCCCCGGAGTGCAACCTCGCAATTTTCCGCGCGGTAACCGTCGAGTAACTACGGTTGGGGAGTGACGACTTTTCGTCGCGACGGTGATGTCGATGTGAGCCGCTATATCGCGGAGATCGCCGCCCGCATGAACGAGCGGGTGACGAATATCAGCGCGATCCTCCGTCGCGGTCTCGAGGACGATATCCCCGAACTACGTGGCGACGCCGGCTCCGTCGAACTGCTCGGCGCCAGCGTGGAAGGCAATGTCGACACCGTCCTGCACGCACTGCGGCACGACATTCCGGTCGCTCGGATCAACGCTCCCACGGCGGCCGTCGAGTACGCCAGACGCCTTGCCCAGCATGGAGTTCCGGTCAACGCCCTGGTGCGCGCCTATCAGGTCGGCCACCGGCGGATGACCGAGCTGATCTTCGCCGAATTACGGGCCAGCCATATCCCGCCGGCCGAAGGTGTCGCGGTCGCGGAAGCGATTACCACCACGATGTTCGACTACATCGACTGGATCACCCAGCAGGTCGTCGCGGTGTACGAGGCCGAGCGTGAGCAGTGGCTGGAGAGCCGCAACAGCGCCCGCGCGTTGCGCGTACTTGAGGTGCTGTCCGGGAAGAAGCCGGTCGATATCGATGCCGCCACCGAAGCCATCCGCTACCCGATGCGTTGGCATCACCTAGCGCTGATCCTCTGGTATCCCGACACCGGCGCGAGCAGTGACGAGCTGAACCGGCTGCAACGCTTCGCCCGTGAGCTGGCCGAGGCGGTGGGCACGGACGCCGCGCCGCTGATCGGGGCCGCCGACCGGACGAGCGCATGGGCCTGGCTGCCATATCGGTCCGAGCAGTCCGACGCGGTGGCCGAGGTCCGTGATTTCGCGAGCAAGCGGCCGGACGCACCGCGGCTGGCGATCGGCATCATGGGCCAGGGGGTATCCGGCTTCCGACGATCGCATCGGTATGCGCTGCGCGCACGCTCGGTCGCGCTGATCCGCGGGGACGTAGAACCGAGGATCATCGCGGCGAGCGATCCGGGGCTATCGGCCACGGCATTGCTCGGCGGCAGCATCGCGGAGGTCGGCGAATGGGTGGGCGAGGTGCTCGGCGAATTGGCCGCCGACAACGACAACGATGCCCGGCTGCGCGAGACACTGCGGGTGTTCCTGCGCACCGGTTCCAGCTATAAGGCGGCTGCCGTGGAACTCGATCTACATTTCAACTCGGTGAAATACCGTGTCGGGCGGGCGGTTTCGCGGCGCGGGCGGCCGATCACCGACGACCGGCTGGACGTCGAGCTGGCGTTGCTGATCTGTCACTGGTACGGCGCGGCGGTATTGCGGCCGAATTCTGACTGACCGCGACCGTGCTGGTTCATCGGCCTGGCGGTGTCGAAGACGATTGTCATCTGACGGCAAGACCAGCGGACGTATGATTGCCACCGGCATCGCCTTGGGCCGGTGCCTTCTGCAGTGGGGCGTGCGACGCGCCGCGGGATGTGGATGACGACTCGTCCGCCGGCAATTGCACAGCGGCACGACCAGATAGTGCGCTTCCGGCACCGTCGTTCAGGCGATAGCAGTGTAGATGGCATCAAGGGTTGGCCGATTACCGTTCGAGAATTTGTCGGCGCCGCTGCCTCGGTCCGCTCTGGTGAGGTCCCCGACGCCGCCGCTCTCCAGGGAAAGCGAGGATACCGATGTCTACTCATCAGGCTGTTCACGTGCAATCCGCCGGTGCGGCGTTGAAACTTGTCGATGTCGAAACGCAAGCACCGCCGCGCGACCATGTGCGCCTCGCGGTTTCGGCGTGCGGGATCTGTGGTACCGACCGTGCGTTCGTCAGCGGAGCATTTCCGGACATGTCGTGGCCGCTGACACCGGGGCATGAGATCGCAGGCACGATCGCCGAACTCGGCGCAGGCGTCGACAACTACGTCGTCGGTGACCGCGTCGCCGTCGGCTGGTTCGGTGGGCATTGCAACAAGTGCGTCCCATGCCGCAGCGGCGACTTCATCCACTGCCGGAACATGCAGGTTCCCAGCTGGCAGTACCCGGGCGGATATGCCGAGTCGGTGACCGTACCGGCCAATGCGCTGGCCCGCATCCCTGACGCGCTCTCCCTGGCCGAGGCCGCGCCGATGGGTTGCGCCGGCGTCACCACCTACCACGCGCTTCGTGAAACCCGGGCGGTACCCGGCGACCGCGTCGCCATTTTGGGCGTCGGCGGACTGGGCCACCTCGGCGTGCAATTCGCGCACGCGATGGGCTTCGAAACCATCGCGATCGCTCGCGGCGCGGACAAAGCCGAAGACGCCCGCGCGCTCGGTGCGCAGCACTACATCGACTCGACCGCCGGCGAGGTCAGCCGGGCGTTGCGGGAACTCGGCGGCGTGTCCGTTGTCCTGGGGACCGTGGGCAACGCACAAGCCATGGGCGAAACCGTCGATGGGCTACTACCGCGCGGTGAGCTCATCACCATCGGGGTCTCCGCCGAGCCGCTGCCGATCAGCCCGATGCAGCTGATCACCCGCGGGCTCAGCGTCACCGGCCACGCCTCCGGCACCGCCCGCGATATCGAGGAAACGATGCAATTCGCGGTCCAATCCGGCGTGCGCACACGCATCCAACAGCGGCCGCTGGATCAAGCCGCCGAGGCATACACCGCAATGGAACAGGGGCGGGCCCGGTACCGCATGGTCCTCACGGTCTGACTGATCAGGGCTCGCCGCAATGCTGATAGTCGCAGGTCATCAGGTCTGTTCGAGGCGCCGGCGGGCGATTTGATGTGCACGAATCCGGGCCGGCGCCTTCCCTTACGACGTACCATCGATTAATGTGTCGTTATATAGCGGTACGTTAATTGAGGGGAAGATGGATCATGGAGATCGCGACGAAGTTCTGGACGGTGCGTCGTGTGGTGGTCGCGACGCTTTTCAGCATCGCGCTGGTGCTGGTGACGATCGCCTCGCCGCACCTTTTCGCGGCCTCGGCCGGGCCACGGGATTCGCACAGTCCCGGGGGTGGTCACGGCTACGGAGCGGGAACGCGTCCCAACAGTAATGACCACAGTCAGCGCAATAGTGGCTACGGCTACGGAGTGCGCTCCAATAGCGACGGCCATGATCAGTACCGGGGCCGCACCGAGAACCCCTGCCAATACACCCCGACGGGGACGTGCGGAGCGCGCTGACACTGAGGCCGGGCACCATCCCAATCGGCAGCGCAAGAACCAGCCAGACCGCGAGCGCGAGATGAATCGATGGCCGCCATGCGCTGAAGTCAATTGAAAAGAACGTCCGCGACCGTGCCGGTCGCCGAGAAGACGCCAGGCCAACGCCGACGACCGGACGGGCGACGGCTATCAGGTCGATGGAGCGTCGATCTCATCGGCGAGTGGTTTCAGGGTAACCAGAGGAATTGTTCGGGTTGTCAGTTTCTGATAGTCGGCGTAGCCGGGGTGGGCGGCGATGACGTCGGGCCACAGTTTGTCCCGCTCGGCCGGTGACAGGACGCGAGCGGTCATCGGCCGGTTCGGACCGTGCCCGAGGGAAACCTGGACTGCAGGGTTCGCGCGCAGGTTGTGCAGCCATGCCGGGTCGATGGGATCACCGCCGCGGGAGGCGACGATGACGATCGTGTCGCCGTCGATGATCGGTGCGGTGAGGACGACCGTGTGCGGTCGGCCGGATTTGCGGCCGATGGTGGTCAGCGTGAGCGTCGGCATGCCTTTGAAGGTTGTGCCGAGGACGCCACCGCTGATCTTTATCACCGTGCGGTGGATGGTGTTCAACGTCTTGAGCTGACGGTCGGTCGGCATGGCGGCGCTCCTTCTGCTGGCTGATGCGTGATCTGCTACCCAGCTTCCTGGCGCGACTAGTAGTCGACTTGTAAACCGATGCGGTTGTGCACGGCGGTGATCCACTCTCGGCATCCGCAGCGGCGGGCGATGCGTTGCGCGGCGGCGTAGTGCTCGGCCGCCCGGTCGGGCTTGCCGAGCAGCGCCGCGAGGTCGCCGAGCACGGTGTCGACCGGTCCCACGGCGTGCGCGCCGGTGTCTGCGCCGGCGATCTGGCCGGTGTAGGTGCGCAGTTGCTGGTACACCTGCGCTGCTTCGGCGCGTTGTTCGAGACCTGCGACGGCCATGCCGCGCACGGTGAGGAACAGCGAGCGGAAGAAGTCGGTACGCAGCGGGCGGCGAGCCTGTGTCGCCGCTCGTGCGCCGCGCCGGTCACCGGTCGCCAGCAGCGCCAACGCGAGCGGGTCGGCGACGAGCTCATTGCCCGAACTTCCGAGTTGGGTGAACATTTCGGCGAGCAGCGGTGCGAATTCGCCGACCCGGCCTTGCGTGAGACGGATGGTGAGGAGGGCGATCAGCTGGTTGCCGTCCGAATCGAAAACTTTGTGGCGCACGAACAATTCGTGGGCCTGCTGGTAATGCTCTTGCGCCGCTTCGAGATTCCCCGTCAGGTGGGCGATCATCGCGCGGCCCATGGTGTTCGCGGCTTGGGCCTGACGCCACTGGTAGCCGTCGGCCAGCAGTGTCGCGGCCGCTAGTTCGGTGTTCGCGCGGTCTACGTCGCCACGGGCCGCGGCAACTTGGAATGCGGCGTTGCGGCCGATCAGCGCGAAGGCGGGAAGATCGTGGTCCTCGCCGAGGCGGATCAACTCGGTGGCGAGCCGTTCACGATCGGCGAGCGGAATTGATGTGTCGTACACCGAGGTCCGCGCCTGCAGGGCCAGCCCGAGCAGTCCAGGATCGCTCAGTCCACGTGCCAGCGCTTCGGCTTCCTCGGCCGCCTCGCGTGCTCGTTCGTGCACCTCTCCGCCGATCTCGCGGACCAGTGCGACGAGGAGCCTGCAGCGTGCCTGCGGTGTGAGCCCGGGTGTCCGCAGCGCCTCGTCGATGGAGGCAACCACTCGCTGGTCGACGGACCCGTATGCGCGGTTCAGCCAGGGAGTCGGCGTGTCCCATGCGGTGAGCGCCCCGATGAGTAATTCAGGCGTATCGGCTGCCGACACCGCGCGGTCGCGTGCATCGCGAGCCGGCAGGCCGGCGCCTGCGGCGAGGTGGCTCCTGCTCATACACGAAAGCGCGGCGACCCGCTCGGCCGTCGTGTCCGCGCCGGTGATCCGTTCCAGCGCGTTGACGGCACGACCGTAGCTTTCGGCCGCGACATCGTGGGCGAATCGGCGTTCGGCCTGTTCACCCGCCGCGCGAGCGTAGTCGGCGGCCCGCCTTGCCGTCGTCGCGGTGAGTGCCTCCCCGAAATGGTGGGCGAGCGCCGACAAGTCGTCCGGCCGGGCCCGCTCGATCGACTCGGCGATGCGCAGATGCCAGCGGCGTCGTCGTATGCGGGACAGGTCACCGAGCAAGGTGTCGCGGACGAGCGCGTGCGTGAAGCGCGCGTGGTCGGGACCCGGTTCCTCGAGCAGTCCGGCGAGCACGCCTGCCTCCACGGCATCGAGGACCATATCCTCGTCGATTTCGGCCGCGCCGATCAGCACGTCGATGTCGAATTCGCGCCCGATCACCGCGGCGAGGCGCAGGATCGACACGCTGACCTCGGGTAGCCGTGCGAAGCGCCGGCGCAGCACGTCGCGGACGCCTTCCGGTACCTCCGAAGTCGCCACGAGCGCGCCCTCACTGGCGAGCAGACGAGCACTTTCAGTGAGGTAGAACGGATTTCCGTCGGTGCGTTCGGCCAATGCCTCGATCGTTGCCCGATCGGGATCGTGTCCCGATACCGACCGGATGAGAACCGCAGCATCGTCGAAACCCAAGCCGCGCAGGCGTATCCGCGCTGCGGTCGCGGTGGCGAGCGAGGCGAGCGCGTCTTCCATCGGCATCCCGATCTCGTCGGGGCGGTAGGCGATCACGATCAGGATGGAGGCCGATTTCGCCACGCTGCCGAGCAGGGTTACCGTCTCGGAGTCGCCGCGGTGCAGGTCGTCGAGAAATACCG
Source organism: Nocardia sp. CA-120079 (assembly GCF_050955745.1). Taxonomy (NCBI): domain Bacteria; kingdom Bacillati; phylum Actinomycetota; class Actinomycetes; order Mycobacteriales; family Nocardiaceae; genus Nocardia; species Nocardia sp. CA-120079. The sequence continues at coordinate 7,993,690 of NZ_CP192088.1, read as the reverse complement.
CGAGCGGTCGCTGCCGTGCCGCCTCGTCCAGGTACGCACCCACGGCGCGATGCAGTAGGAATCGCCCGACCGAGGCATCGACGCCGAACTTGCGGCGCCGGTCGGCGAGCAACGGCTCGAGCGGCTCGGCGTATCGGCCGGGATCGACCGTGCCCGCGAGCTCACGCAGCGCCTCCACCCAGGCCCACGCCGGAGGTGCGCCGTCCTCCTCGGGACAGCGGCCCGTGACCACGCGCCAGCCGCCGGCCGCCAGTTCGGCCCGAAACCGCTGCAGCAAGCGGGATTTGCCGCTGCCTGCTTCCCCGATCACGGCCGCGACACGAGGTGCGCCGCCCGCCCGCGCCGCCCGCCGCAGCTCATCCAGTTCCCTTGTCCGGCCGATGAATTCGGAATGTACCGCCGCGGGCTCGGGTGTCGGGGACGGAAACGAAACCGGTGCGGGTAGGTCGACGGGGATGCGTTGCGCGAGCAAATCGGCCTCGAGTTGGACCAGGGCAGGGCCGGGGTCGATGCCGAGTTGGTCCGCGAGTACGTCGCGGGCGGCACGTAGCGCGGCGAGTGCGTCCGCTTGTCGTCCGGCATGAAACCGCGCCAGCGCCGAAATGCGCCACGCCTCCTCGCGCAGCGGATGCGTACTCGTCAACGCATCCGCTTCCGCGGCAGCGGCGGTCGGGTCACCGAGTTCGACCAGTGTCGCGGCCAGTCGCTCGCGCGCGGCCAAGCGTAGTTCCTCGAGTCGGTGCGCTTCGGGCTGTGCCCACGATTCGTCGTTGAACTCGGCGAATGCCGGGCCGTGCCATCGGCTGAGCGCCTGTTCGAGGCTTTGTCGTCGTTCGGCGGGATCCGTTGGCGCGCAGCGTAGTTCGGCCTCGAACTGCCAGGCGTCCACCGCCTCGGGGTCGAGCCGCAACGCGTATCCTGGCGCCTGGCTCACCAGCACGGTGGCCGGCGAGCGGGGCAGCCGATCCGGCTCGAGGAGCTTGCGCAGGTGCGAAATGTAGGCCTGCAACGCGCCGAGTGCGCGCGGTGGCGGCTCACCGCGCCAGAGATCGTCGATCAGCCGGTCGATCGGTACGACCGCGCCGCGGGCCACGACCAGAAGGGCGAGCACACCGCGCTGGCGTGGGCCGCCGAGATCGACGCTGCCGCGCTCCGTCTGCGCGGCCAGTGAGCCGAGCACCTGAATCCGCACCATGACCGGCCAAGTCTATTGCAAGTGCGCTACAAGCGGATCGACACACAGTGAGAACCATGAACACCGCGACCCAGACCACCGAACGCCCCGATACGGCTGACATGGTGCTTGTCCACAACGCCTTCCGCCGCCATTTCGACGCGCTGCCCGGCCTCGTCGGCGACGTCGCCGACGGCGATACCGCCCGCGCGGGCCGCATCGTCGAGTTCCTCACCGAACTCGATACCGGCCTGCATCACCATCACACCGCCGAGGACGAGCTGATGTGGCCACTGCTGCTCGGGCGGGCGAAGGCCGATGGCGCACTGATTCTGCGCATGGAGGAACAGCATGAGCGGATCGCCGAACTGATCGCCCGCGCGAACCGGCAGGCCGAGGAATTCGCCGCCTCGGCGCATCCTGAGGCGCGCGGGCATCTCGTGGCCACGCTGTCCTCGCTCGCCGCTGCTCTCGACGAGCACATGGCCGAGGAGGAGGCACACATCCTGCCGCTCGTCGGACGCGTCATGACCGCCCGCGAATGGGCTGCGCTCGGCGAACGAGGACGCGCCGCCGTGCCCAAGGACCGGCAGTTGGTCTTCCTCGGCTTCATCCTGCAAGGGGTACCGCATGCCGAACGCCGAAAGTTCCTCGCCGACATGCCGTTCGCGGCCAGACTCGCCTGGCGCCTGCTCGGCAGTCGCGCCTTCGCCAAGGAGTACCGCTCGATCTATGGGACAGATCCCGAATAAACGCCTTGCGACACAACGGATTTGCACTCGACCACAGCACCGATATCACACTGCCTCGAACAGATCCGGCAGTCGGTGTATCGGCGTCAGGGGTCGGCCTGGGGCGAAAGCTGGGTCGTTCGGGCTGCGACGCAAGATCATCGCCGTTCCCGCTGGGTTCGCCGTCGACGCCAGCTGCTATCCGTGCGACCACGGGTTCCGGTGTCCGGACGGGATCATGCTGTCGAACATCGCGCGTGCGTCCGCGGGCAGCCGCAGCAACTCGATGTACGAGCCGAGTGGGCCTCCGTCGAGATAGACGAATTCCATGCCGAGCTCGGTAACGGTGCAATGCTGGGCGATCTCGGTGCCGCACGCCCGCGCCGCTGCCAGTGCGGCATCGAAATCATCTGGTACCCAGGCGATATGGTGCAATCCGGGGCCGGACCGCGCGAGCGTTTCGGTATACAGATTCGTGCCCGAGACCGGCGCGATCAATTCCAGTTGCTGTCCGCCGGCATAGCCGAGCGAGGTGTCGATCGTGTAGTCGGCGGGCGCACCGCGATAACTGCACGACTCCGGGCCGAAATGCATGCGGGGCATACGGACCCACCTGTCGACGCCATAGCTGTCGGTGAATTCCCGTTCGGCCGAGTCGAGGTCGTGGACAACCCACGCCACCTGGAAAATCGGGCCGGAAGCGATACTCATGTCGATACTCCTCACGAATCAGTTGCGGATGCGGGTCGTGCGGTCGGGAACAGCGCAGGTGACGAGGGGTTCAGTAATCGGCGAGCCGGATGGCATTGGCGGCGCGCTCCAGCGGCTTGATGATCGGGCGCAGGGCCAGGCCCTTCCACGGCATGTGCCGCAGCATGCGCAACATAGTGGTCTGGGTCCGGATCGCACGCCGGTCGGCCGCCACCATCTGGGTGGCGTTGTTCCAGCCCAGCGTCAGGTTCTCGGTGACGTAATCCTGCATGGCGCGCTGGTAGCGATCGAACGCGACGAGGTGATCACCGGCCGCCGCTTTCAGTTCGCCCGCAAGGACATACGCGCCGACCAGCGCCATGCTCGTGCCCTGCCCGGACAGCGGCGACGGGCAGTAGGCGGCGTCTCCGACGACCGCGACGCGGCCATCGGACCACCGGTCGAGATGGATCTGGCTGACCGAATCGAAATAGAAGTCCGGGGATTCCGGTATGGCGCGCACCAGATCAGGTGTCTCCCAACCGGCATCGGCGAACGCGTCGGTCACCAGTTGTTGCTGGGCGGCGCGGTCGCGCCTGTCCGGCAGTTGTTCCGGCGCCTGGAAGATGAACTGGGCCTTGGCCGTGGTCCGCTGGGTGCTGTACACCTGCACCACCCGCCCTGGTGTGGGATGCACCAATTCCCAGTGGTCGAGATTCAGGTAGTTGGGCACCGAGATCACACAGGCGGCCATGCCGGTGTGCCGGGCGAATTGCTCGGTCGGCCCGAATGTCAGCCTGCGCACCGCCGAGTGCATGCCGTCGGCCCCGATCACCAGATCGAATACGCGTGGCGCGCAGTTGCGGAACCGTACCGTCACACCATCGGCCTGCTGCACCAGGCCGGTGATCGAGTCGCCGAACAGGTACTCGACCTCACCCTTGGTGGCGTCGAACAGGATGTGGGCGAGATCGCCGCGCAAGACCTCGTCATCGCCGGGTGAGCGCAGTCCGATGAGTTCGGGGCCGAGCGTTGCCAGTGCCTTGCCCGCATCGTCGACCCAGGCCCCGCCCCGCATCGCCGTAGACGCTTCGCGGACTTGCGGCGTCAGACCCATCCTGTCGACGACTTCCATTGCCACACCACGGATGTCGACCTTGTAGCCGCCCTCGCGCAGAGTGGGCGCTTGTTCGACGACGGTGACGGTGAACCCGTAGCGGGCGAGCCAGAAGGCGAGCGCCGGCCCGGCGACGCTGGCGCCGGAGATGAGGACGGTCTTGCTGGTGAACTGCTGCGTCGTTGTCATGCACACAGCGTCGGGCACGGCAATCACCGTGCCCTCACCATCGGCTCACCACCACTCACCGAGCAAGTCGGTGACCTCCTCGGCCGAGTATCGGGCGCCCCGCTCGAGGGCGGTGCGGAACTCCGGTTCACCGAGTTCGGCTCGGCATCTTGCGGCGGTATCGCCCGCCGCACCGTCACACACCCACGGCATGCCGCGCAGCGAGTCGGCAGCACCGAGCAAGAGCGCGCCGCGCGCCGTCGCACCGAGCGCCACCGCGATTCCCGCCACGCCCTCCACCGCTGCCGCGGCCACCGGGCGAGATCGGTCGCGCGCCAATTCGAACGCCTCGCGATGCGCCGCCAGTGCGCGCTCGATATTCGCCTCGGCCAGCCAGAGCCAGCCCGTTCCGATGAGGCTGCGGCTCCGGGCCTCGACCGCGCCGAACGTGTCCTTGCCGGGCACCGCGATCGCGGTGTCGTAGTACTCCCGGGCGACGGACAGGTCGCCCGCTACTCGCGCCAGGTCGCCGAGCCCGCGTAGTGCGTTCGCGTACATGTCCGTTGCGCCTGTTGCGCGGGCCAGTTCTGCGGCGCGGTGGTAGGCGGCACCCGCATCATCACGACACGCGGCAGGGCCGCGGGCGAGAATGTCACCGCGCCGGTTGAGCAGGTCAGCGGCGTCATCGCCGGCGCCCAGCTCAGTCTGCAGGACGATAGCCTCGTCGATGAGGTCCAGGGCGGCCTGCCGTTCACCACGCCAGTCGGCGACCGCGGCGAGTTTGTCGAGCGTGGTCGCGATTGCCCACCGGTCGCCGGTAGCGCGGAAATCCTCGAGGGCACAGCGCAGTTCGGGCTCGGCGAGCAGCGGCTCACCGGACATGAGATGCCGCAGTCCGGTACCGAGCCGCAGAAATGACTGCGACCAGCGATCAGGCCCGAGGAGCACATGCTGCCGCTGCGGCGGCAGGTCGAGCAGCCCACCGACAGTTGCCAGCAGGAACACCAGATGTGGCCGCCGCAAAGGTCTTTCGATGCCGGATAGGGTCGAGGCAGCCCGAGTGACCGGCACTGGCGGCCCGGTTCTGGCACGCGCGGCGACCGCAACACAGAATGCGTATTCCTCGACGTCCGCCGCCGGGTCGAGTGCGGGCAGCAGTTTGCCGGCCAGTTCGACGGCCTCGCCCGAGTAACCGCGCAGCCACCAGTACCACGCGTGGGCGGCGATAAACCGCTGTGCCAGTGGGGGATCCACGCTCACCGCCCAGCGCAGCGCCGCCTGCGCGTTGTCGTGCTCGGCTGTCAGCCGCGCCAGCCAGTCGAGCTGCTCGGGGCCGCGCAGCAGCGGATCAGCCCGCTCGGCCAGTTCGGTCGAGAAGACGGCGAGTGCGCGTTGCAACCGTTCGCGCTCGCCGGCCTCGGTCAACCGTGCGAAGCCGTAGTCCCGGATGGTTTCCAGCATCCGGTAACGGCCTTCGTGCACTTCCACCAGCGATTTATCGGCCAGACCGTCCAACAGTTCGTCGGCGTCGTCGAGCTCGCAGACGGATGCGACCATGGCGGCGGTGGCCCCGCCCGCGAAGACGGCGAAGCGTCGCGCCAGCAGGCGTTCGGACGGTTCCAGCAGTTCCCAGCTCCATTCCACTACCGCCTGCAGGGTTCGGTGCCGTGGTTCGGCGGTGCGATCCCCGCGTGCCAACAGCCGGAACCGATCGGCGAGTCGTGCGTCGATCTCGCCGACGTCGAGAGTGCGCAGCCGGGCGGCGGCGAGTTCCAGTGCCAGCGGCAGCCCGTCGAGTCGCTCGCAAATGCGCCGCACGGCCGCGATCGTGCCTGCGTCGACGGCGAATCCCGGCCGCGCGGCAGCGGCACGATCGGCGAACAGGCGGACCGCGGTGCAGCCGATTTGGTCGGCCAGTGCCGCCTCCGCGGCGGCCACCGGCAGCTGCCCGACCGCGAGCACGGTCTCGCCGGTGATACGCAAGGCTTCCCGGCTCGTTGCCAGCACCCGCAAGCCCGGACAGTCACGCAACAGCCGGTGCACCAGCCGGGCTGCATCGAGCACCAGATGCTCGCAGTTGTCGAGAATGATCAACTGCGACCGGTCGGCGAGCATGGCACGCACCCGGACTTCGGCATCCTCGTGGTCGCCGGTGGCGCGGCCACCGAGCGTCACCGCAATCTCCGGCGCCACCTGTGCGCCGTCCACCAACGGTGACAAATCCACGAAACAAACTTCGCCCCGGACCCGAGCACCGGCTTCCAACGCCAACCGGGTCTTACCGGTACCGCCCGGACCGGTGAGCGTCACCAGGCGGGCGCGGGCAAGCAACGACGCGACCTGCGCCAGCTCGTCGTCTCGGCCGACGAAGCTGGTGAGCTGGGCGGGTAGGCGACGTACCGCGGCAGCGACGACGGTGTCCGCGCGCAGGATCGTCAAGTGCGCCTGCGTCAGCTCCGCCGAGGGGTCGGCGCCCAGTTCGTCGGCGAGCAGCTGCCGCCCCTGCTCGAACAGCTCCAGTGCCTCCGCCTGCCGCCCGCCGGCGTAGAGCCCGCGCATCAGCAACGCCCTGACCCGCTCCCGAAGCGGATGTGCGGCAACGAGTTCCGGCAGCGTTGCGACCACCGCCCGGTGATCACCCAGCGCCAGCGCGGCTTCGGCACGATCCTCTTGGGCTGCCAGCCACGCCTCGGTGAGGCGGGAGACCATAGCGGCGGCAAACGGCGCGTCGCGTACGTCAGCCAGCGCAGCGCCGCGCCACACCCCCGCGGCCTGGTCCAGCAGCGCGACAGCGGCAGCGGAATCCCGGTCACGCAACGCGGTTCGCCCCTGCTCGGTGAGGCGAAGGAACCGATGCATATCCACCAGCTCCGGATCGACCGCGAGCCGGTAGCCCGCCGCCGAGGACTCCACGAGACCATCGGCTCCCGCGACGCGTAGCGCGCGCCGCAACCGCGACACTTGGGACTGCAGCGCATGCCCGGCATCCCCAGGCGGCTCCTGCCCATATAGGTCGTCGATCAGCCGATCCCGAGACACCACCCGCCCGGCTTCCGACACCAGAACCGCCAGCAGCGACCGTACTTGCGGCCCGCCCACCGCGACTGGAGTTCCATCGGTTCCCCGCACCTCCACCTGCCCCAGGATCCCGAACTGCACGGCCGCCAGTATGCATCGACCGGCCGGCCGCTGCATCCGGCGAACCGGCGCTTGCGCAAGCGATCACACCCTCGCCCTCGCACGCAATGACCAGGGGCAATGGTCCCCGCTCAGCCTTGACCCAGGTCGCGGGCCGCAGTGACCGGATCGCAGAACCCCCACAACTCGATGGCGTGCACACCTCGAGCAGTACACGGCGCTGGGCGGTTCGACCGCGTCGTGCAAAGCGAGATCGAGACATTGGTGGTCACCGATCCCGGCTCGAGGCAGGCGCAGCTGGCGCTGCTGAGGGCGGCATTTATCCCCGCGGGGGAGGCCAGCGCCTACGACGAGTCCTGGGTGGAGCGGATGGCCGACACCAACAGGAAAAGGTGGCCTCTACAGTGAATGACGCTCGGGTCGTTGGCGTTTCGGCAGAAAGTCGAGGCCCGGGCAAGATCCCGGCTAATGTAACGTGTTGATGGACAACAGGCCTCAGTGATCCAGCTCGGTTGCCACCTATTCGTGCAGGAATCCCGGTGTGGACGATCGGAGAAGTCTGGGACCGGGCAGGTTTGTCGAGGGTTGCGAGGAGATCGTTGCCCGACACGCTGATCCAGGAGTTGGCTAGTGACCTAGTCGGAAGGACCGCTTCTCGTAGCCGGGGCGTCCAGCGGCATCGGCCGGGCCATCGCCCAGCGTCGTGCGACCGACGGGGTGGTGGTGCACGGCCACGGCTGTGACGTGGCGGTGAAGGAAGGAGTGGTATCGCCGCTGTCTGGGTTGTGATCCGATCACCCGAAGTCTCTGGCCTCGAACCTGCCGAAAGAAAGGCAACATGCAGTGGAACTTCGTGACGTCCCGTGTGGGCCCGGACGTTTGCCGGTTCTCGGACACGGTTGGAAATTGTGGCGTGATCCGGTCCAGTTCATGGTGGATCTGGCCAGCGTCGGGAAAATAGCACGTGTCGATATCGGCAACCTCGTTGTCTATGTCATTACCGATTTCGAACTACTCCACAGGGTGTTGGTAGAGAACTCCGATGCCTACGAGCGAGGGCTGCTCTTCGAACGCATCCGTCTCATATTCGGGGAATCGCTGATCGTCGCGGATGGTCAGCAACATCGGGATCTTCGTCGTCTGCTGCAACCAGCGTTCCATCGGAAAGAGTTGGAAAGCTACGCGCACATCATGAAGCGTAATACGGATGCGTTGGCGAGTTCGTGGCGGCACGGCCAGATTGTCGAGGCCGGTTCCGTGCTGTTGGGGTTGGTGATTACCGACCTGCTCGGGTCCATGTTCTCGCACGAACCCGATACCGCGGAGCTACAACTCATCTCGGGTCTGGTCGCGGACATAGGCGCGGGTGCCATAGTGGGCAGTGTGCTGCCGAAGCGGCTGGCGAGCCTGCCATTGCCAGTGAACCGCAAATTCCTGTCGGCTGGAACGCAACTGAAAGACTACTGTCGGGAGCTGCTCGTCGCACGCCGGGTCAGCGGTGACCGCCGCAACGATCTGATCGACATCCTGCTGGATTCGTCTGGTGAGGAACACCGTAGTGACGAGTTCCTGGCAGAGCAGGCCGTGACCATTCTCTTCGGCGGGATCGATGCCTTGACCGCCACGCTGACCTGGGCTCTGTACGAGTTGTCCCAGCGTCCGGAGGTGGCTTCGAAACTGAAGCACGAGATCTGCGCCGCAGGAGAATTCAACCCCCGAAGCCTCGACCAGCTCGACTACCTGAACCGGTTCCTGAACGAGGTCACGCGGACCCATTCGCCACTACTGCAGACCAGACGCAGCGTCACCTCGGTCGAACTCGACGGTTTCACATTTCCCGCTGGGACCGATATCGGCTACAGCATTGCAGCTATTCACCGCAACCCGCACATTTTCGCCGAGCCCAACACTTTCGACCCCGATCGGTGGTCGCCCTCGAACTCTGGGTCGAAATGCAGGAGCTTCGTTCCGTTCAGCATGGGCAGTCAGATGTGTATCGGTAACAACTTCGCCTGGGTGGCACTGCAAACGACTCTGCACAGTCTGCTGTCGAAGTGGGAGTTTCGGTCGGTCACAACCAAGAAGCTCCCGCGTGCCCTCGGTCCGATCCCTGGGATGAGAAGGCTTCCGCTCCAGGTTCATCCAGTCTCTGGGTGATCGCGCGGCCGAAAAGCCCTACCCCGCAGCGGATTTCCGGACGTCGGTGCCATCGCCAGGCTTGTTCATCGCCGCGCTGCGCGCCCTCGGCCGAACAATCGGCGCTGTAGCCACCGGGCTCGTTGGGCTCGGCTCAGGTGCCTGATTTGGTGAGCGTCGTTCTGCGATATCCGGACATCCGCCGAATGAGGATCGGTAGGGCGGCTGTGGTGACGAAGAGGGTGACGGCGACGAGGATGAAGTAGAGCAGAGATCCGTTGCGGCCGAAGCGAGGGAGGAAGGCGACTTCCTGGCCGGTTGCGGCGACGGCGTTGAGGAACGGGGCGTAGGCCTGTAGGGCCGATCCGTGGGGCAGCAGATTGATGGAGATCTCGGCGACATAGACCCAGAACAAGAGGACGGCGACAGCAGCGGACGGAGTGCGAATCAGTGACCCGACCGCGACACCCACCCCGCATGCGGCGAACGCGTAACACGGGACGGTCCAGAGGAACCGGATACCAGCGGCGTCGGTAATGTCAACGGCCCCATAGATTTGCGGGAACAGGTGCGGCAGCGAGACCATGACGACGACGAGTAGCACGACCGTCGATATCGCTGTAATGGTGCCGTAGAAGATCCACCGGGCCAATGCGACCGTCCAGGACCGGGGAAACAGGAAGGCATTGAGATCGCTTGTCTGACCGCGCCATTGGGTGGCGTGGGCGTAGGCGGTGGTGACCATCATGACCGACACGGACAAGGTGATCACCCAGTACACGGAGTTGGTGGTGGAGACCGTGGCTACGTAACTCTGTCCGGGGAGGGTGGCGAGTCGTTCTGCGACGGCGGCGATTCCGAAGGTGACGACCAGTGGCAGCACGAAGGTGAGGGGGACAGCGACGGTCCACAGGAAGCTGCGTCCGGTCGTGCGGGTCCATTCGGCGGCGACGCCGCGTCGGATCAGGGTGGCTGGACCGGGGCGGTTCATGGGGCCACGCCGAACGTGACGTCGGTGGGCAGGCCGGCGATTCGCAGGTAGGCGTCTTCGAGGCTGGTCTCGCCAGGCCCCAGAGTGTTCATGAGGTGCGCGAACGGCTGGTCGGCCAGAATGCGCCGGTCTCCGAGGATGACGATGTGGTCGGCGTTGCGTTCGACCTCATCGAGCAGGTGCGTGGCAACCAGGACACAGGTCCCGGCATCGGCGAGTTGACGCAGCAGTTCGCGTATCCAGCGGATGCCCGCGATGTCGAGGCCGTTGAGCGGTTCGTCGAGCAGCAGGGTTCGAGGCTCGGAGAGCAACGCGGCGGCGATGCCGACACGTTGGAGCATGCCGAGCGAATAGTGCCCCAGCCGGCGATCGGCGACCCGGACGAGGTCGACGATCTCGAGGACGTCGCCGACCCGGCCGGTGGGTATGCCACGGGCGCGGGCGATCCAGCGTAGGTGCCGACGTGCGGTGTGGCGGGGGTCGAAAGCTCGGTAGTTGAGGTGCATTCCGAGAGTTGCCGGTGTGGTGTGATGGGCCCGGATGAGGGTGCCGTCGACCCTGACGGTGCCGATGGCAGGCGCGATAACGCCACAGATACACCGCAGCAGCGTGGTTTTGCCGGTGCCGTTGAGACCGATCAGGTAGGTGAGTGCCCCGTCTGCCACGGTCAGTTCGGGGACTTCGAGGACCGTCACGCCCGGGTAGCTCAGGGTGAGATCACGGATGTCGATCACGGCGCTCGGAGCCGGTCAGAAGTCGCAGGCCATCGCCAGCCCCACGGCCTTGACGCCCTCGCACACGGAGCTGTTGGACAGCTTCCAGACACCATCGATACGCTTCCAGACCACGCGCGCAACCAGATCCGGTTGTCCCGCTGACTTGCTGCGCAGCATAGCGGTGTGCACGTTGCCGTCGTGGGTTTCAGGACCGGTGACCTCATTCGACCCGCGCGGAGCTCGGTACCAGCCGATGTTGTAAAGGGTGCGCGCAACCACGACCGCCCTCATGCCGCCTTCCATATTGGCCGCCTTGGCCTCGTCGGAGGCGGGTGTTTCGATCAGGAACGCGACCTGGGCGTCGAGATCGTCCAGTGTGGGAACCTCTTTGGTGATGAGGAACTCGCCGGGAGCGGCGGACGCGGCAGGGGCATTGACAACCGAGGCGCCGGTCGTGACCACGGCGACCGATACGATCGTCGACACGACACCAGCGACAATTTTGAGGGTCTTCATTACTTCATCCTCTGATCGACTGGGACAGCACCTGATGCACGCTCAAATGTGCAGGCGGCCAACAACAAATTGGCGAGTTCGAGATTACTCCGGTTCATGTCGGATCCTCAGGGTTTGCGGCCGATGGCACCGAGCATGACCATTCGAGTGTCCGGCAAGTCGGGGCGCAGCCACTGCTGTACCGGCACCACACCAGGTTCGAGCAACTCGAAGCCGGCGAAGAATGCCTCAGTTTGCGCTGTGGACCGAAAGGCGACTTGGGCTGAAGTGTCATTGGTGCCGGCGAGCACCTGGAGTATCTCTGGGTCGGAGTCAATGGAGCCATGACTGATCGCAAGGTAACTGCCGGGTGCCAACTGATCGCGGAAGGCGGCGATGATCTCGGCGGGGTGTTCGTCGTCCATCACGTAATGCAGCACACTGATGAGCGTGATAGCCACCGGCTCGTTGAAATCGATCAAGGTGTGGTTGTTCAGCTGATCGAGGATGTCGTGGGGACGACGAACGTCGCCCAGCAGTGCTGTGACACCGCGTGGTTTGGCCAGCAGTGCGTCGCAATGGGCGTGCACGACCGGGTCGTAGTCGACATACACCACCCGCGCCGACGGCTCGATCTCCCGAGCCACCTCATGCACGTTGGGCGAGCTCGGGATACCCGAGCCGAGATCGAGGAACTGACGGATACCGGCTTCCGCGGCCATCTCGACCGCTTTGAGCATGAAACTCCGGGTGAACCAGGCCAAGGTCTTGATTTCGGGTGCGCGAGAGAGCATTTGATCGGCCATGTTCTGGTCGATCTCGCGATTGTCCTTTCCGCCCAACAGGTAGTCATACACCCGGGCCGAGTTCACCAGACCGGGGTTGAACGGTTGCGGCGTTCGGTTGTGCTCCGACGCGGGCCCTTCAGTTCCTTCGACCACAGGTGTAACCGTAGCCGGTCGGTACCCCTCAGACGAGTGCTCCTCGAGAGATTTGTCGCCCGGATGTGGTGGAAGTATGCGTTGCCCGAACGAGGCGCTGCTCCGCCCGACCGAACCCGCCCGCGATCCGAGCCATCGACGAACCATGCTCCGACACAACACGATCCAACACTCCGCGACAGGTCTGCCAGCACTTAATCCCGACCGCCGTCGCTGGTCGGGCTTGGATCTGTGCCAGCCAAGGCGACTGCGTGTGCTACCGCGGACCGCGCCCGTTCGACCGTCGTATAGCGGCCCAGACCGCATGGGGACGCGACGTCCAACAGGCCGCCGTAGGCCGACTCCGCCGCCGCCAACCCCTGTCGTGCTTGCGCGAGCGGCTGCGTGGGATGCGCGAGCCCGGCGATAACACGCGTAGTGGCAGGCAATTCGAGGCGTGCCAGGGGCGCGTAGTACCGCCGCCGAACCGGCGCTTGTCTGCCGTCGCCGATGGGCAGGTGGACGAAATCGAGATGCCTGTCCGCAGGCCAGTATCGCGCAATCGCGTTGGCCAGCGCGACGACCGGGGCTGTCGATCTCGGCGCCACGACCGGCTTGTCGTCGAGGCTGCCGTAGCACAAGTGCACACCGAAACGGGAATCACGGGGCGCCCGCGCGACGAGGCGTGCGATCGCTCGACCCGCCACGGTGGCCGGGCCCTGCCGCAGGCCCGCAGGTGTCCCCGCGCAGAGGAGCGTCTCCGCTGGCAGCTCGAGTTGGAATACGACGTTGTCCCGCAACGCCTCATGGATACGAACGATCTCCCTGACAGTGGCGTCGACAATCGGGTGGTAATAGATGAAGCCTCGGTCACCACCGCCGGCCGAACCTCGACGCCACATGAGCATCCGCGCCTCGAAGGCGATGAAACCGATGACAAATGGCGTCGGTATGCCTACCTGCAAACGAAGTCCGGGATCGGTTCGGCGCATGTCGACCAACGCGTCCATGGCCCGCCCGGCCTCCTCCGCATAGCCGAGCGCGGCGTCGACATCGGCTTCGCCCAGCGATCGGCCCGCCCGAAGCCGAAAAGTGTCGCGGGAACGCAGCGTCGACCAATCACCGCGGCGCACAGGCGCCAGCGCCGGGAACTTGCCGAGCCGGTCGATGATGGGTCTCACGTACCACTGGGCGCGATATGGATCCGCTTCACCGCCCGGAACCATGCCGTCCAGGAATTCACCGGCTGTGTCGACGGCGAACGCCATTGCCTTCTCTGGACTGTCCAACTGTGTGGGCAAGCTGCCCACGAAGTGAATCCTACGCTTGGGCTGCACCGCGTCAGTGTCGCATATCGGCCGTCCTCCAGATGTGGGCGTTACCCGCTATTCCGGCGGCCACCGGAACGACGCAGCGCTTTATGGCTGGTCACGCCGCAGATCAATTTCGTGAGTGAAGATCAGCGAGCTATTCGGGTTCCTATGGCGCTAACGTTGTCATGGCGTGCCGTGAACAGACTGCTTCCTTGCCTCGTTCGTAAGGGCAATTGGTGCTCGCCGCACGGTCAATCCATCACTCGCACAAAGGGATTCCCATGTCCATCGAACCAGACGAACGCCTTGGCATACGCGGGCAGGCCAAGGCTGTGCTACGCGCTCTGATCGCCAGTGTTGGCAGTGTGTTCGCGCTGATAGTCGTCGTCGTGCTCATCTCAATGGCGCTCGGCCTGGGTGCGGAAGAGTCGGAATCGACTGCGGCGAGTACAACGAGCAGTTCAGCCCCTACCGCGCCGCCGACCACACCGGCGGCTGCGCCGGCGTCGCTGTCGGATCCCCGATGTGCGCCGGCGTCGGAAAGTGTTGTCGCGCAGGTGCAAGCGGGCCTGACCATGGATGGCTACCGGCTCACCAATGCGACGGTGATCATTGACGGTCGTCTCACGTTCTTCGGTGCGACCACCCTCGATGCATCTGGACAGATGGAAGAGCGTTCGGACGTGTGGATTGTGCGCGACCACGTCGTCTTCGCCTCCACCGGTGGCGCACGGAGCAACTCGCAATTCCCGAAAGCCTCGTCATCACCGCTGAGTATTTCGCCGACAGACGAGCGGGTGCGAGCCGTGGATGCCTGTGTAGTAGATGCGACGCGCAAAAGCTGATGCTGCGGAATAGGGTTCACCGGCACCGCTTTGGCCTGGATCCGCCATTTGAAGAACCGGTTGTGGGGGGCTCTGCCGGCTGGCAGGTAGCGGAAAGCAGGTTCGGCCGTCGATGGGAGCTACGGGATCGGCTCATCGGGAAGGTCAGCAGGGCAGTGGGATTCGGCTAAGCGCCGGTCTGGGGGAGGGCCGGATCGGGGTCGAGCAGCCGCTTCGGGTGCATGCCGTCGACAGCTCCCATGAACGGTGGGTGGATGCTGTAGCCGAGCATGCGGCGGATGTCTTCGGACACTGTTCGTGCGGTTTCTCGGCTGGTCGACAGCGTGTACGCCTCCTGAGGGCGCAGCCACGGCTCGCAATACTGTGCGGTCACGGCCAGCCGAGCAGCGGTGGTCCGGTTCGCGCCGCCGCCGTGCCAGAGGGTTCCGAGATAGAACACGCACGAGCCCGCGCGCATCCGCGCCCGGATCCGGGTGTCGGATTCGGTCGGCTGGCGTGCATCCCATCGGTGGCTGCCGGGCACAATCACCGTGGCGCCGTTGCGATCTGTGAACGGGTCTATGGCCCACATCGTCGCGGCGCTCAGCGGCGGGCGGGGCCTGGGTATCGGATAGAAGCCGTCGTCGTGGTGCAGGAGCTGGGCCTGCTCACCGGGCAGGATGTTGATCACCTGCAGTTGGGAGAGCAGGTAATTCGGCAGGAAGAGCCGGTCGAGCAGGGCCAGCACGCGCGGATGGTCGAGCAGCCGGTCGTAGACGCGGGACTTTTCGAGCAGGCTGTATACCCGCTGGGTTTTTTTGCCCTCGAACGTATTTCGGCCCAGCGGGCCGAGCAGGGCGGTACTCGCGACGCGTATGCGTTCGCATTCCTCGGGTGTGATCAGCTCCGGTAAAACGACGTACCCGTCGTGGTCGAGGGCGCGCATGTCGGCATCGACCACCGCGGGGTCGATCGTCGCTCCCGCGCTGGCTGTGGCCCGGTGGCGTCCAGCCAGGTCGACGCGCAGGTCGTCGAGTTCGGTGATGACATCGTGCACGCGGGGCGTGGGTCCCGGGTTCATGCCTGACTCCTCGCTGGGTAGACGGCCGGTCACGCCTCGGGCGGCGGATCAGCCACCTTGCGAAGCGAGATTCGGTAGAGCACAAGGTGTTCCCGGTCGAACTGCCGGATGGACGCCTCCAGATAGCGTTCGTATGCCTCGGTGATGCGGGCGCCGACGAGCCGTTCCGCGTCGGTGCGGTGTGACCGGAGTCTGCGCAGCCACTCCGCACAGGTGGTCGAGTAGTCGTGACGATCGTTGACCACCGAACCGATTTCGAAAAGTTTCTCCGCGGCGTGGGCGAGTTCGGACAGTCGCGGCGGATCCGATTCCGGAAATATCTCGTTCGCCAGGAACTGCACATCGTTGAGCGCGTTGTGGTCGAGCGGCCGGTTGCCCTTGCCGATCGTCTGGATGACCAGCCCGCCGCCCGGGCGGAGCATGCGAGAGCAGTGTGTGAAGAACTCTCGATAGGCCGCAGTGCGGTCGCGTCGAGACAGTCCGAATTTCACGAAGTGTTCGAGTGCGCCGACGCAGAATATGACGTCATAAGCATGGTCGGGACTATGTGTGTTCCAGTGTTCGAGCTGGACATCGATCCGATCAGTGGAATGCGTTCGGACGTAGTCGTATTGGTCTCGGCTGAGAGTGAGGCCGGTGACGCGGGCCTGCCGGTTCCGGTCGGCTACCCGCCGCATCAGGCTGCCCCAGCCGCACCCGATGTCGAGCACGCGCTGGGCGTCGGCGATGGCGGCCCGCTCGATCAGATAGTCGAGCTTGCGCTGCTGTGCGTGGTCGAGATCGTCGCCCTCGGACCATAATGCGCACGAGTAGGTCAGGCTGCTGTCGAGCCACAGCCGATAGAACTCGGTTCCGATGTCATAGTGATGGCGGACCGCATCAGGTGACGCGCCTTGGTATTCATTGATTTCCGATACCATGATCGAGGCCCCTGTCGTTCCGAATCCTCCGGTGAGGTCGAGTCGGATAGACCGCTCGGCCTCTGGTGCGGCCCGCAGGCCACGATGACGTCAGGAACCTCCCCGTGAGTGGCTGACCTGATTGCCAATGGTTTTCTCGGCGAACGTGTTCCACCGTAGCTAATTGATGGCAGTTCCGGCAAGGATCCGGAGTCTATTTGACATGGCTTGCACCAGAACGGATTTCACCGTCGCGGCCAGGCGCCTGGGTGCGGGTGGGGTTGGGTGCATGATCTCCGCGAGGAGACGGCGGATGTCGGCGACTGTGATCCGGCCCTGCGCGCGTGGGCTTTCGGGTCGCCTCGACACCTCGCGCCATCCCTTGGCACACCCCTCAGTGCTTTGCCGGCTGTTGTCCGGTCCTGGTCGGTCCGGGGATGCGGATCCGCACCAGGGGTTGAAGTGTCGAGCGGGTGCGCAGATGGAAAGCGAGCAGTCCGACGAGGGTGCTGGCGGTGAACCAGGCCAGTTGTACGGCGAAGCCGGCGAGTGGTGTGGTGTCGGAGAAGCCGGCCGCGGTCGAGGCCTGCATAGCTCCGTAGGAGGGTAGCCAGCGCACGAGCTCGCTGTCTGCCCCGGCGCTGGCGATGGGGTTCTGTACGGCCATGTCGAAGCAGCTGATCATCGCGATGGCGAACATGCCCTCGACCTCGCGGCGTAGCAGTGCGCCGAGGGCGACACCCAGGGCGCCGTAGGTCATCGCCGCGCCGAAAAGCGCCGCGGCGAGCAGGACGGGCTGGCGAGGCGACCAATAGCAGCAGATGATCGCGGTGGCGTACGCGCAGACCACCAGTGCGGCCACGACTAGGCAGGCGATCTTGGCCAGGCCGAGCGCGACCCGGGGGTATCCGGCCATCGAGAGTCGTCGGTCGAATGCTCCGCTGCTGAAGGTCGCTGCGAACATCATGAATCCGATGATCAGGGTGACCCCCATGATGGCGGCGCTGAGCTGGGCGAGCTGATTGCCGTTGGCGTGCAGCACGAGTCCGGTGTCACGGAGCCGGAACGGTACCTCGATGTCGGTGATGGCCACGCGTGCCAGGGTGATCAGTATGGGGACGAAGGCGGTCACCAATACCATGGCGAACCGGTTGCGTGCGTGCTCGATGAGGCCGTAGCGGGTGGCGATCAGGAACAGTCGAATTCCGTTGCTCATCGGAGGTTCTCCTGTGTGCTGTGTAGGACCCCGTCGTGCAACCGCCACACCTGATCGAGCTTGTCGGTGTCGTGGGCCAGATGCGAGACGACCAGGACCGAGCGGCCGGTGTCACGGAACTCTGTGACCAGATCCCAGAAACGCAGATAGGTTTCCCAGTCGAATCCCTGGTAGGGCTCGTCGAGCAGCAGCACCTGTGGGTCGTGCATCACCGCCAGGGTCAGGTTGAGCTTTTGTCGTGTGCCGCCGCTCAACGTGGCGACCCGCTCATCGGTGTATTCGGAGAACCGGAGGATCTCGATGGTCTGCTCGGCCCGCCGCAGATCCGCAACGGCGTAAGCGGCGGCGAAGAAGTCCAGGTGCTGGCGAACAGTGAAGGCGTCGTTGAGGATCACCTGCTGCGGGCAGTACCCGAACCGCCCACGGTGGCGGATCGTTCCGCGATCCGGTCGCAGCTCTCCGGAGAGGACCTTCAGCAACGTCGACTTGCCGACCCCGTTCTCACCGACGATGCCGACCAGCGTGCCTGCGGGCAGCGCGAAGTCGATGCCGCGCAGCACCGACCGCCTGCCGTATGCGTGGTGGAGGTTCTCCACTTCCATCGTCGCCCCTCGCCTGCCGCCGATGTCATGGCCCGGCAGCGGTAGGCATGCTAGCAATCATCGACGAAAGTCTCTGCCGGGAAGGCTGATTCGCGGCATGCACCGCCTCCGGCAGTGCAGTCGGCGTTCAGGTGCTGGACGTGGTCGAGGTGAGGACAGGTTTGCCGCCGGTGGTGGTAGTAGTTGTGACCGCGCGGTGCCAAAATTGGCTTATAACAAGATCTTTGCCGCGTTGTGACCTCAAACTTCAACGGCGTCAATGATGTTGATGGTCTATGCCTTCAGTGAGGAGTGTGCGTGTGTCCGGTGGGATCGATTCCGCTGTTTTCCCGCATCTGGATGCGGACCTCGACCGTGTCCGGGATGTGCTCGGGCCCATACAGTTTCCCGGCCGTCCTGAGCTGACCGCGCTCACCGACGAAGGGCCTGATACGTCTCGTCGGATGGTGCGTCCGACGTTGACCCTGTTGTCGTACTACCTGCTCACCGATCCCGCGACCCCGGCCGATGAGCGGGCGGTGTGTGCCGCTGCCGGGGTGGAGTTGCTGCATCTGGGGTCGCTGTATCACGACGACGTCATCGATCACGCGGACCAGCGCCGCGGCCGCCCCAGCACCAACGCGGTGTGGGGTTCACACATGGCTGTTCTGGCTGGGGACTGCGTGACGACCTCGGGCACACGCATGCTGGTCGAACTCGGCCAGCGCGAAGTTCGCGCGGCGATGATCGCGAGTGAGCAGATGTGTGCGGGCATGGTGTTCGAGGCCGCCGACGAGTATGTGGCTTCTCGCGCCGAGCAGTCCTACCTGGAATCGATCGGCGGCAAAACGGCGGCGTTGCTGTCGTTGGCCTGCCGGGTCGGCGCGATGCAGGCCGAGTGTTCGGATGAGCAGGAGCAGGCGTTGGCCGAGTTCGGTCGATACTTCGGGCTGGCCTACCAGTTGTGGGACGACATCCTCGACGTGACCTCGACCGCCGAGGAAATGGGTAAACCGGTCAATCAGGATTTGTTCGAGGGTATCTACACCTTGCCCGTGATCCGCGCGGCCGCCCGCGACCGCGACCTTGCTCGCCTGCTGGGTCGGCGAATGACGCGTGCAGAGGCCGCGCGGGCTCGTGAGCTCGTGCTCGCTTCTGGCGCCGTCGACGAGGCACGGACAGTCGCCGACGACTTCATCGACCAGGCTCAGGATCAGCTTGCTGGTCTGCCCGTCGGTCCTCGCGTTCGCCACGCGCTGACCGGCTATGCCCGGTCGGTACTCGATCGGCGAACCTCCCGCCAAGTCGTGTCCGAGTCCTCGAAGCACCAATCCCAGGCCGACAGCGCGTCGGTCTCGCCGCAGGCCATGGCATGGCTGAGGAACTGGATGGCCGACACCGGCCTTGTCGGCTCCGCGGCCGAGTTCGATCACCATCACCGGTGGTCGGGGGTGTTCCGGTTCCCGAGGCAGTTTTTGGCCCCGGCGGACGTTGCCCGTGAACAGGCCTTCGTCGGCATGTCCGCGCTGATGGTTGTGTTTGATGACCTGTTCGATGATCCGCAGCTGACCGACCCCGAGGCTGTCACCGCGTTGCGGCATGGTCTGGTGGCTGTGCTGCGCCAGGATCCGCAGACAACAGCGAGGCCGGGCGCGATCGCGACGGCGTGGGCGAGTGTGTGGCCGCGTCTGTGTGAGGGCCGCACCATCGAATGGCAGCAGCGGTTCCTGGCAAATGTGCAGGCGTGGTTCGAAGCCTGCGAACGCGAAGCGCACCATCGCATCGACCACTACATCCCCGCCACGGCCGACTGGCTGCCGCTGCGGAACTCGACCGGTGGGTTCGACATCGCTTTCGCCCTGGTAGAAGTGCGCCAAGACCGGGAGCTGCCGCCGAGACTGCGGAACCACCCGGTGATCCGTCGTCTCGAGGAACTTATCCGGTGGGTGGCCTTGGCGGACAACGATCTGGTGTCACTGGATCGGGACGAGGCCGACCATATCCCCTACAACCTGGTCAGGGCCATCCGTTACGAGACCGGGTGCACCCGCGATGAAGCCATCGAGCAGGTACAGGGCGAGATGAGCGAGAAACGCGCCCGCATCGACGCGGCAATCCGCTACCTGCCCGCGCTCTTGCGCGTACTTCCCGGCCTCTCCAGCCGAAAGAACGAGTACATGTCGTTCTACGAGAACGCAAGGAACATGACGTTCGCGGCGCCTACCGCCGATCGCTACACCAAACCCTCGCCCTCCGCAGCGCCGGATTTGGAACGCTTGCGCCGTCAGGTCT
Source organism: Nocardia sp. CA-120079 (assembly GCF_050955745.1). Classification (NCBI taxonomy): domain Bacteria; kingdom Bacillati; phylum Actinomycetota; class Actinomycetes; order Mycobacteriales; family Nocardiaceae; genus Nocardia; species Nocardia sp. CA-120079. The sequence goes on along the minus strand of NZ_CP192088.1, from coordinate 7,973,208 downwards.
ACCACTACCCGGTTACGGATAAACGGCACTCTGCCCGCTGAAGCTCGTTCAGGAATACCTTTTTTGAGTCCACAGTCCCGGCCCGAATGGCGGTGTACAGTCGAAATCCGTTGTGTGACTGTCGATCCTATGGGAGTGGGCGTGCGGACGTGGCGGCGTTGTCTGGATGCGGCGGGGGTGCGGGGCGACATCGCGCGTGCCGACTATTCGGCTGCAGAGCGGTATGTCCGGCGCAGGAATTTCGTCAACTGGGTGCCAGCGCGGGTCCTGGCTCCGCCGGAGAGCCAGCCGCACATGGCCGCGGCAGGGGCGTTGATGCGCTACACCGATGACCTCTGCGACACTGGCCCTGCCGCGGGGCGGGCACAGCGGTTCGAGGAATGGGTCGACCATGTGGGGACGGCGCTGGAGACCGGCAGTTCGGGGCTTCCTCTGGTGCGTGCGTATGTGCACTCCGTCGGTCTGCTGGACCTGTCGCGCGAGTGGATCGACACGTATATGGCGGGGACTCGCGTCGACCTGGATTTTCCCGGCTTTGCTCAGGAGGCGGACTACCGGCGTTACGTCGACACCGTGGTGCTGCCGTCTTCCATGGTCTTTTTCGGCAGTCTTATGCCGCGTCGGGTCTTGGAGCAGTCCTTCACATCAACTGTCCGCTTGATCTCGGACGCGTCGCAGCGGGTAGACGACCTGACCGACTTATTCGAGGACCTGCGCGGTGGGCGGCTACGTTTGCCGGTCTCAGACCTCGACCGGCACGGCGTGACACGTGCGGACCTGGAGCAGGGACGTGACACCCCGGGAGTGCGGGCGTTGCTATCGGCAACGGCGAGTTCCGCGCGTGCCTCACTCGTGGAAAGTGAACGGATCCTCGGCGAAATCCCTCCTGACTACCGCCCGTTGATTCGTTTTATTATCGGCTTGTTCCACAAGCGGCTGGACGACGTCGAGGCTCGTGGGGCCGCGGTCATCCGCCGTCCCTATAACGACGGGAAGATGGCGGGCCTCGGCCTGATTGTCCGTTCCCGTCGTATGGGTGCCTCGACGAAAGCCCTGCCTGGTCACGCCGGACCGGGCACCCCGGCAGTTCGGCCGTCATGAGCTGTCGGTAACCGAGGAAGACCGCGAAGGAACTGTACGAAACCAAACAACAGCTGAGCGAGCTCATCGATCGGTCGAATGAGCCCATCGCCGTGGTCGGTATGGCCTGCCGCTACCCGGGCGGCGTGCGCTCCGTGCCCCTGCTGGTATCGGCGAGTTCCGAGGCGGCACTGCGCGCACAGGCGGATCGCCTGCGGCAGTGGATGATCGGTAACAGTGCGGCGGACCCGTGGGATATTGCTCATACGCTGACCAACTCGCGGGCCCGGCTGGACTGGCGGGGTACCGTCATCGGACGCGATCGCACCGAGCTGCTGGCGGGTCTGGCGGCCCTGGCTGGCGGCGTGTCCGGACCCGATGTGGTTCGCGGTGTGGTCGGCTCGGGGCGCACCGCGTTCCTGTTCACCGGCCAGGGCGCGCAGCGACTCGGCATGGGTGCGCGACTGTATGCGGCATTCCCGGTGTTCGCCACGGCACTGGACGAGGTGTGCGCCGCGTTCGATCCGCTGCTCGGATGTTCGTTGCGTGCGGTGATGTTCGGCGAAGGCGGCCCTACCGGCGACACGACCGGTCCCGCCTCGACACCGCTGGATCGGACGGAGTTCACCCAGCCCGCACATGCCCGCGGTGTCGGTGGCCTGGGGACCGTGGAGTCAAGACAGTGGGATGGTGGCCGAACTGGGTGCGGCCGCCCTGGAACGCCTGTCGCGCATGGGCTTTCGCCCACTCGAACCTGCCGACGGCCTCGCGCTGTTCGAGCTGGCGACCGATGCGGGCGCTCCCTTCCTCGCCGCGGTCGACTTCGACCTCGCCGCACTATCGGTCCAGGCGCGCGCCGGCATGCTGGCCTCGCCCCTGCGATCATTGGTGCCGTCCCCACGACGCGTGAGCAAGGAGGGCGGGGACCTGATGCGGCGGCTGGCTGCGGCCGAGCCGGACAAGCACGAGGCGATCGTTCTCGATTTCGTCCGAGAGCAGGTCGCCGCGGTGCTCGGACATCCGTCGGGATCGGTGATCGACGCCGAAAAGCCTTTCAGTGAACTGGGATTCGATTCGCTCGGCGCGGTGGACTTCCGCAACCGACTGGCCAGGACGACGGGTCTGCGCCTGCCGTCGACGCTGGCCTTCGGCTATCCGACAGCGAAGGCCATCACCCGGTACGTGCGCGCGCAACTCGACGGTGCGGGCGCCGCGGCGAATGCCCAGCCTGCGCGCCGCCGGACGCGCGCCGACGAGCCGATCGCGATCGTCGGCATGGCCTGCCGTTATCCCGGCGGAGTCGAATCGCCGGGCGGGCTGTGGGATCTCGTGGCGTCCGGCACCGACGCCATCGGTCGATTTCCCGATGACCGGGGCTGGCCCCTGGAACGCCTGATCGACCCCGACCCCGACAACCCCGGCACGTCCTACACCGCCGAGGGCGGGTTCCTGGCCGACGCGACCGGTTTCGACGCGGCCTTCTTCGGGATCGGCCCACGCGAAGCGGTCGCGATGGATCCGCAGCAGCGGCTGCTGCTCGAGGTGTCGTGGGAGGCGTTGGAGCACGCCGGAATCGATCCGACCTCGTTGCGGGGCAGCGACACCGGCGTCTACACCGGCGTGATGTACCAGGACTACGAGGTGCTCACCAGCAACGGCGGCCCGGAGGCCGAGGGCTATATCGGGACCGGCGCTGCGGCGAGTGTGGTCTCCGGACGTGTCGCGTACACGCTGGGTCTGGAAGGACCTGCGATGACAGTGGATACGGCGTGCTCGTCGTCGCTGGTGGCATTGCACGTCGCGTGCCGGGCGGTGCGCCAGGGGGAGAGTTCGCTCGCGCTGGTGGGCGGCGCGACGGTGATGTCGACGCCGATGGTGTTCGTGGAGTTCTCCCGGCAGCGTGGTCTCGCGCCGGACGGGCGGTGCAAGTCCTTCTCGGCCGCGGCCGACGGGGTGGCCTGGGCCGAGGGCGCCGCCGTGCTGGTGGTGGAACGGCTGTCGGACGCACAGCGATTGGGCCACAACGTCCTCGCCGTGGTGCGGGGCACCGCGGTCAACCAGGACGGCGCGAGCAACGGCCTGACCGCGCCCAATGGTCCCGCGCAGGAGCGGGTGATCGCGGCGGCGCTGGCCGATGCGGGCCTGCGCCCGGACGAAGTGGACGTGGTGGAGGCGCACGGTAGTTCACGCTTGCCTCGCTGTGGTGCGGGCTTTCGCAGTCCATCGGCATGCTGATCGCCGCGCGCGTGGTGCAGGGGCTCGGCGCGGCGCTGATGACACCGCAGACGATGGCCGTGATCAGACGGACCTTCCCGGCCGAGAAGCGGGGCGCGGCGATGTCGCTGTGGGGTGCGGTGGCGGGACTGGCCCTGCTGGTCGGACCGATCCTCGGCGGCACCCTGTCGGATGCGTTCGGGTGGCGGTGGATCTTCTTCATCAATATCCCGATCGGGGTAATCGGTCTCGTGCTCGGTCTGCGGTTGGTGCCGTCGCTGCCGACCAACCCGCACCGCTTCGATATCACCGGCGTACTACTGAGCGCCGTCGGCATGTTCCCAACTTTGCGCTCGGCAACATCGCGATCGTCTCCACCGGCGCAACCACGACGGCCGCCATGGTCCCGCTGTACTTCTACCTCGAAGTGGTGCGTGGACTGTCCCCGACACGGGCGGCGCTGGTTTTCGCGCCGATGGCCGCCATGATGCTGGTTTCGCGCCCGTGGTCGGCAAATTCGGTGACAAGGCGCATCCTCGGTTGTTCCCCCTGGTGGGTTTCACGCTCTACGCGGTGACGATTGTCGCGATGTCGATCCTCATCCTCCGCGTTGGGGTCGGTGAGTAGGTCGGCGGGGGCGATGCCTATCTGCGACAGCAGGATTCGGGTGGCTTCGATCGCTGTCGGGTCGGCGACGGTGCGCGCTTGTGTTGTCATCGGCTATGACCCCATTGACCGCAGGTGGTTGCCGAAGAACGCGTGCAGCACCGCCGGTGGGTAGATCGCGAGTTGCTGTTGATCGGCTGGCAGAAATCCTCGGCCTGCGGAAACCGGTGGGCTACCGCACAATGTTCGGGTGGCTAAAGGCAAGAACACAGTCCACTGCCCGTGGTCCGGGTGGTTGAACGGATCCGCACCGCGCTGCTGACGCTGCACCGCAAGCTCGCACCCCCGCCGACCGCGGTCTTCGAGATGATAACGGCGGCATCGACCGCCCAGGCCGTTTACGCCGCAGCGCAACTCGGCATCGCCGATGCACTGAGCGCGGGCGGCCGCGAACGCACCGAACAAGAATTCCGTGGCCTGCTCGCCACAGCAGGATTCGAAATCGTGCGCATCATCCCGACCGCCACACCGGACAGCATCGTGGAGGCACGCAAGGCCGAGTGACCGGGTTCGGCCAAGACCGCGGACGCGGCGGCTACATGCGATCTCGGCCCACCACAAGCGTCACCGCCCGGGCAGAGGGATAGGCATGGGAGGGTCGGTGAGGATCCGGGCGTCCAGGATTTCGTACCATTCGTCCTGACTGGTGCGCCGCGTCTCCCACACCGGATCTTTCGACCGTTCGGCAACTTCCCGGCGGTAGCTGCCCCAAGCCGCCTCGTCGGCGAAACTGACATGGTGTTCGATACAGTGCACATCGTCGCCGATGGTCACCGTGTACCACTTGGTATCGAGCACCGTGTCCATATCTGCATAGAACCACAGCTGCCGGTCGGCGATCCATTGCCAGAAGGCGCTCAGGTCACCGCGTGCCTTGGCGGTCGGCCGGAAACGGTAGACGAGATGCAGCATCAACATTCTCCTATCAGGGACTCGTCGATCAGGTCCGCCCATTCCGGACCCAGTACCGCGGCATACCGGTCGTGATAGCCGAGTACAGTGCGCCGATTGTGCGCCCGCACCTGAGCAGGGTCGAGCGCGCCGCGGGCGAGCAGCACGACCGCGGCGAGCGGTTGCAAGCTCGCACCCCGCGATATCTTGGCTTGCAGTGACGACGTCGACAGATGAACGCGCTCGAGACCGTTGCGAGCGGCGTAATCGACCGGTGCGACGCAGGTGGTGACGAAGTAGGCACCGTCGCGGTCGGCCTGCTCGGCCGCACCGAAGTACCGCCCGTGCAGGCTGGTGCCGTGGCGGTAGCACACCGCAGCGGCGACCACTTCACCGTGGCGGCGGCACAGTACGGCCTTCGCGGTGTCGAGCAGACCTACCTCCCGCTGGGCGGCGAAGACCGTGTGCATCCACGAAACACCGTCACCAGCACCGTATTTGCGGCGCGTGTTCGCGATCAGCGGCGCGATCGCCGCCGCGATCTGCGGCGTGAGGTCGGACCATTCGAGCTCATACCCGGCGGCCCCGAATTCCCGCAGCTCACGTCGACGCCGCTTGCGATGATGTCCGTTCGCTCTCATCAGAAGACCCGTCGTGCCGTCGGGTGGGACGCTGATCATCGCGTCGGCGGCGTGCACAAGTAGCCGCGCGGAGCGGTTCGACGCAGCGAGCTCGCGAGCGGCCGCCAATGGTAGGTAGGGCATGATCACCCCCGCTCGACGATGTTCGCGGGCGTAGTAGCGACAGGCCGCAAGCATGCGGCGCAGCGCGGATGCGCGCATCGAGTCCGGCACACAGATGAGCCCATTACGCACCGACCGCCGAGCGCCGAGCCAGACGAACGGCTCCCGCCACGGGCCGGTGACGCCGGGAAAGAAGTCCGGCAGATGGAACAGACCAGGAGTTTGTTCGCCCTCCCAGACCGGAGCCGCGGCGACGAGCCGGTCCGCGGCACGGACAGCGACGACGCGATGCGGTGCGACCGCCGTATCGAGGTGTCGTAGCCAGCGGTAGCTGCAGAACAGATCGCCGGACTGGACGAGGCTGTCCCAGTTTCCCGCGGTAACCGAATCCAGTGTCGCTACAGCGGTGTGCAGCCTCGTTCGTGTCGGGAACCGCCCCGACGCGGCGGCACACGCCCGTTCCGGCGACTCATCGAGTCTGCCGAAAACAGCCCGCCCGATCATGATTCGCTGCCCTCGGCCTGGTGCGCCGCGAGCGCGGAGTCGTGCCGTCCACCGCTGATCAACTCGAGCCGCCGCGGCCACCGATGGCCGCCGACTCGGCCGGGACCGGCGAAATAGAATGTGGAGCAGCCCGCCCCGTGGATGCGGTCATGCGGGTTGAACCCGCCGCGGTCGGGGACCAGTCCGGCGGTTCGCGCCAGCCGACGCCGCAGCGGTGAATAGCTGCTCGAGTCGAAATCGCATACGGTGAAGGCGAAATGAGTTTCCCGGTTGTGCTGGCGCTCGTCGTCTCGTGCCCGCCGCAGTTGCCGCGCGGCCCCTCGACGATCCGGTGGCCGTGACGGATTCGGCCGGATAGAAGATTTCGTACCGCTGCTCGGATCCAGGCCCACCGGAGTGCCCGTACGCTCGCAAGATGTTGATGCGATAACCGCGTGGGTCGATCCCGTACCTGGCGCAGAACCGCTGCTGGGCATCGTCGCACCGATCTGCAGACTCGCCGCGGTAAGGTCCCGGTGCAGCGCGGCCGCGCTCACCGGAAACACCATGAGCGCATAGTGATCGAAAACATATCGATTCCACGGCGCTTCGTTCGAGTCGCCCAGGTGGTCGGAAAACAGTAGTGCGGACAGAATCTCGTGCGATGAGCGAACGGTGGTAAAGCCGATCAACCGACTCAGCCTGGCTGCGTCGCTGGCGCTCGCGCCGTCGGTGGCCGGGCCGGATGCCGCCGAGTCGGATGCTTCGAGATGTTCGGGTAGTTCGATCACGTGAGGAAACCCCATGAGGTGCAGCAATTCCCGCGCGACCCGACGTGGGACATAAGATCAACAGCAATCTGCCAGGCCATGCCGGTTCTCGCAACCGCTGGCCCTGGCGACGTTAGGAGCGTCCCAGTGAATCCAGATATCGATAGGCGGACGAAACTCGCGGCTGAGCGCAAATGTGCGTTGGTGCGCGGCAGACGACGGCCACCTGCCGGTCACGAGAACCTGGACCTCGGCGCCATCGTCTTTTCGTTTGTCGACAATATATCGACAGTTGATATGTCGTTGGTTTTCGGCACATTTGCTGCTGCTGGGCGCGCGGCGAGCGCACTCCGGCTGCGGGCGGAGGGTGAAGCCGTAGGACGTCAATGGATGAATCCTCCATTCGGCGAGCTTCGATCGCGCTCTATACACGACCGAGTTCTCCACAATCGGCACGCTATGAGCCAGGTCGACCGGGAACATCCGCCGCAGCAGCCGGAAATATCCGCAATCCGTTCGTCGTATCGGCCCGGCACCGCAATGCCCAGCGAGGTGGGCGGACTCGAGAATCAATCCGAAGTAAACCGATCGCGCTGACATCCGCACCGCGAGTGTGGATCTGCTGCACGCCGCAAGGACTTCGGAGTGAGCGTTACTTTCCGGATAGCGCGGCGGCGATGTCGCGGCGTGATCCGATGCCGAGTTTCGCGAGGATGTTGGACACGTGAGACTGAATTGTCCTGCGCGACAGGAACATCTGCGCGGCGATATCGGAGTTCGAGAAGCCTTCGGCTACCAAGGCGGCGACCTTGCGTTCGGTATCGGTCAAGGAGGCCCGTCCAGACTTGGGACGGTTGCGGGGTCCGCGGACGCCGCGTCGAATTCCGTACGGGCGCATACGCGCGACCGCGCGAGCGGTATCCCAGGAGGCGCCGAGTCCGGTGTAGAGCTCGATCGCGGCATCCAGGGCGGCGCGGGCATCCGAGCCGTGCCCGACCGCGGCGAACAGTACGGCGGCGTTCTCGTATGCCTGTGCCTCGTAGAGCGGTCGCCCCGCCTTCCGGAATTCGGCGGCGGCGCTGCGCACGGTCGCGGGGTCGCGCTCGGCGACACCGCGGCACAGCAGCGCGGTACCGGTTCGGGACGCCGTGGGTTGACGCCGTGCCAGCTCGGCTGATGCCGTCACCATCGAACGCGCCGCCTTCTCGTCACCGACATCGGCGGCGAGGCGGGCGATGTCGGGGAAGATGTAGTACAGCGTGGCCCCGGTCAGACCGCCCGCGAGCCGCTCGTGTGCGTCGACGAGGAGATCCAGCGCGCCGCGCGGGTCACCGCGGGTCTCGAGCATGAGGGCCTTGATCCACGGATAGAACTGGCCGAAACTACTGCTGCCCAGTTGGTCATCGGGTGCCGGGATGGTGTCCGGATCCGGCAGGAAGGTGCCGCGGTGGATGCCGATCAGCGCGGACAGGCTCTGCAGGATCGTGGTGTAGCCGAAGGCATCGGGCACCGACTGGCCCGAAGTGCATTCGACGAGCGCATCGTCCCAGCGTCCGTCCAATAGGTAGAGCCGCGCCTTGGCGACCACACTCGCCCCCAGAAAGACACCGTGGATCCGGCGATTGTGTCCGATGGCCTTGTGTAGCACCGCTTCCGCGTCGGCGAGTCGATCGAGCTCGATCAAGCAGTGGGCGTTGAGAATGTAGGGATCGAACTGGTCGGAGCCGAACCCGCTGTTGGAAACGGCCAGGATGCGGCTGCTCAATTCCAGCGCCTCGTCGAGATAGCCCAGGGCGTGGCGCACAGCCCCTATGGTCAACAGTCCGTATCCGGTCACGAGCGGATCCTCGGTGGCATCCCCGATCGCCAGCGCCCGCTTACCCGCCGCCTCCGCCGCATCGAACTGGCCGAGGAAGAAATTGTTCAAGCCGCTCATCCCGTAGAACCGGCCCGCGTCCGCATCCGTGAGATTCGGGGTGGCCAGGGCCTTTTCGGCGATCGCAATCACTTCGCGCAGATCCCCGCGCGCGTGGCAGGCTTGCATCAGTAACCACCGCAGTTCGATATCGTCGTCCGGTCGGTTCAGCAGCGCCGTGCGTACGAGGGCTTCGGCTTCGGCCGCGCGACCGTTCCACAGCAGCGCTTGGGCGTGCAGTCGCAGCAGTATCGGACGCATGCCGAGGTCCGCGGTATCGGCCGCGCGGCCCAACAGCTGCACCGCGATCTCGGGTGCGCGCACGATCAGCTTGTCGGCCGTCGCGACCAGCCAGTCCAGTGTCGGGGTGTCGAGTTCGTTCTCTCCCGCCAGCAGGTAGTAGGCGATCCGTTCGATGGGTGCGTCGGTGGCCAGCAGGATCTGCCCGGCCCGGCGCAGCAATCCGGCACGCAGCGAATCGGGCAACTGGTCGGCGAGTACCTGACGGATCAGGTCGTGGCGGAAAACCAACTCCGAATCGGCGCGGGTGAGCAATCCACCGTCGGTCGCCTCGGTGACCACATTCCAGATCTCGAGGATCGGACTGTCCAGTACCGCAGCCAATTCCGCGACGTACACGGTCGGCCCGAGTGCGGCGGCCATCGGAAGAACCTGGCGCGCCGACCGGGACAGGAACTCCAGCCGCTGCGTGATCGCCCCCGCCAACGACGCGGAGGGACCATCGGCCAGGTCGGTCGGATCAGCGGTATCGGCGACCACCGTGATCGCCTCGTCACGCAACAGCGAGGCCACCAATTCCGTGATGTAGAGCGGATTTCCGCCCGCACCATCCACCTGCCGCATCAAACCCGGCCCCGGAGCCGCACCGACCATATGCCCAACCAGCTCCACCGCCGCCGATTCCGGCAACGCACCGAGCCGAATCATCGGCCCACCACGCTCGGCGAGTGCGGCCATCAACGCGACAAACCCGGTGTCCCGCGGCAGTGGACGCGCCGCCAGCACCAGCAACAGCGGCAGATCGTCCATAACACCGCACAGCGCGTGCAGCACCGCCAGACTCTGCCGATCGGCCCAATGCACATCGTCGATGATCAACGCGACCGGACCTGCGGCACACCAGGTATCGACCAGATCCAGGATCGCCTCGGTGATCGCGAACTCGTGCGTCGCCGCCCCGTCACCGGCCCGATCCCCACTGCGCAGCAGCGCCCGCACCGGATCGGACCCCCGATCGGAATCCAACCAGGAACACACCGCAGCGAACGGAACCTGCCGCTGCAACTCCTTCGCCGCGCCCCGGCGCACACTCAGGCCATCGGCCGTGAATCGACCAACAGCCGCATCCAGTAGCGCGGTCTTACCGATACCCGGCTCGCCCTCGACGAGCACCACCGTCCCCTCTCCCGCGACGGCGCGCCGACCTAGCGAAACCGCACGCTCGACCTCGGCATCGCGACCGACGAACACGGAGGTAAGGGGACCCTGCACGCAGAGGATCCTATGCTTCTGCGCGCCGTTGTGCAGAATGCACATCCCCCGCTCAGCGCAATATCTCGCCGCCCGATGCGGATATTCCCACCCGCTATGACGGATGTTCCCGCTCCACCGCTGCCATGGCGTCCCAGTGCGGCGGTGCGGCCGGGACGCACCGCCGTAGTCGCCTCCGCGCCCACCAGTGGCGTGGCGAAATTGAAAGTAATTGCGGCACAACTTCATTCGTACGGTCCGGCTGAGCCGTGATGAGCATGCTGGAAGTGACGTCGGCCGCCGCCGTTCAGCACGCCGGTGTGGGTGCGGCGGGTGTGGCTGATCTACTGAATTCCAGTCGCACGGCCCCGGGGCCGTTGCGGGGCAACACGATTGCGGTGCCCTTTTTGTAGCTCCAGGTGCGCGGGAGGATAACGAAATTCTCGTTGGTGGTCATGACCAGGACTAGGCCGTCGTAACGGTAGCGATAGGCCGCGCCCGGGTCGGCGCACGCAGTTCGAGTGATGTCCTGGATGTTGAGTTCGAGCGCCTTCTCGGTGTACAGGGTCAAGCCTGCGGCGGTGGGGAGGGTGTGCTCGAATCGGACGGCGCGGCTCTTGCCGACGGCCATGGAGTAGGCGGTGGCTCCCCAGAAGAAGCTGCCGGCGATGAGTAGCAAGACCAGGCCCCATTCGCCGAGCTTGGTGGTGGGCGCGGATGTTCCCGCCGCAGCAGCGAGCTGGCGACGTCGTGTTCTGACGACCGCCCACAGCAGCAGTATGCCGACGATCACGCAGATCGGGCCGACGCCCAATCGCCGATTCAGCGGTGTTTCGACCCAGAATTCCGACAATCCGTTGAGCAGCGACAGCGAAGCCACGATCGTGGTGGCGATCAACAACCACCCGGGTCGGTGGCCGGACATGATTCGCTCCGGCAATGCCACGCGGCCCCAGATCAGGGCCAGTGCGACGGCCGCGATGGTGGCGACCGGAACGAACAATCCATCCGCGCTGCGCATGACGTAGTCAGTGGTGGTGAGCCCGAGCGATGTCGAATCCACGCCCAGGTAGGCGCAAAATCCGCGCGCGTGGAAGTAACCCCAGTAGTACAGCAGACCCGCCAACAGAGTTGCGGGCGCGACGAACTGCGCGACGAGCTGCGCAAGTTGCGACAGGTCGGCGACCGAGGTCCGGCCATCTTCCCGGCGGCCGGGTGGATCAGTATCAGCCACCGGACCTCGTCGTTGTCGTCGGTACGGGAGCAGTGGTCTTCGACGTGGTTTTCGTCGTCGTGGTTTTCGTCGTCGTCGGCGGTGTGGATTCTGCGGAGCTCCCCTCCGGCTGGCAGCGTTTCATGAAGACGGTCACGTGTCCGCCGGCATTTTCTGTTGCTTTCGGCCCAATGCCCGCGGATGGCAGTTCACGGTCCAGATGAACGTAGGCGTTGAAACTGCCGGTCTTCGGGTCGTCGGGAGAGGGCCGGCAGGGCGGCGTATCTGCCTTGTCGTCTTTTCGCGTGACGACCGTGACGCAGCCGTTCGCTAGGTGGACTGCCCTGCAACCGTCGTTGATCTGGTCCGCGAGCTGGTCGACGACGTCCTCGATGGGTTGTCCAGGGGTGAAGTTCTGTGGCCCGATATCGACCGGGATCCCTTTCCCCTCACCGACATCCTCGGATTCACCAGGGTTGCCCAGACCCGAATCGCCAGGCCGGCCATCCGGCGAGGACGGCGTGACGTTGTCACAACCAGCGAGTGCCACGAGGCACGCAGCCACGATCACAACCAATATCGGTCTGCGCATTCGAGCCCCTTCCATGCTGTCCGCACCCACCGCCCCGGGCCGACACATCTCATTGTTCAGCACGTCCACGACCGATGCATCACGATTAGAAAACCTTGTCCGCCTGCGGTTCTCGACGACACCATGGTCGTGCGCGGTCGGCGCTCTCGGCGTGGACACCATCCCTGCACCGATCGTTGGCGATATATTCCCGTCACCTGTGCGGCCACGCCGATGGCAGCGGTTTCATTGCGCGGCAGGACCCCTCGCGGCACCGAAGGCGGCGATGGTTCCACTGATCAGCATGTCGAGCACCAGAAACCGGCACCGCTTGGATGAATACGTCCACGACGGCGTGGTGGCCGTCTGCGGCCGTGCGATCTCGCCGACCGCGCTCGCGAGTCATGTCTGCGCGATGATGCCCGCGGCCGCCAGTGCGGCAATCTCCGAGGGTGTGCTCGTCTATCTCGAACAGCCGCAGGTGCGGCGCGCACTTACTCTCATTGCCGAGAACTTCCCGAGGGCCGAGCTGGCCACGGACACCACGGGCCGCTGGATGATCGATCATCAGGACCGCCACGACGCCTTGAAGCAGGTGTCGGCCAGAATGCGCTGGGCCTGTGATGATCCGGCGTTCAGGTGTACAGCGCGTCGATCTCGGCGGCGTATCGCTGGATTACGACGGCGCGCTTGAGTGACAACTTCGGAGTGAGCTCGCCGCCTTCCTGGGTCCAGTCGGTGGTGAGCACGCGAATCTTCTTGATGCCCTCGGCCTTCGATACCCGCGAATTGATCTCGGCCACAGCCGAATTCAGCTCGTCGAGCAGGATCGGATGCACGGCCAGCTGCTCGACCGGCAGGTCGGCGGACAGGCCTTGGCGTTCCAGCCAGCCGGGTAACGCCTCTCGATCCAGGGTTACCAGCGCGCCGATGAACGGGCGTGCGTCACCGACCACCATGCATTGACTGACGAGCGGGTGCGCGCGCAGCGGATCCTCGAGCGGGGCCGGAGAGACATTCTTACCGGCGGCGGTGACGATAATTTCCTTCTTGCGGCCGGTGATCGAGACGAATCCGTCGTGGTCGATTGCGCCGAGGTCGCCGGTGCGGAACCACTCACCGTCGAAGGATTCGGCCGTGGCCGCCGGGTTGTTCCAGTAACCGCTGAAGACCACCGGGCCTCGGACGAGAAGCTCACCGTCCTCGGCCACGCGTGCAGCGTGCCCGGGCAAGGGACGCCCCACCGACCCGACGCGGATGTGCGAGAGCGTGTTGACGGTGACGGCCGCGCTCGTCTCGGTCAGCCCGTAACCCTCGTAGATCGGCAGGCCCACGCCGCGGAAGAAGTGCCCGAGTCGCGCACCCAGCGGTCCGCCGCCGGAGATCGCCCGATCGCATTTTCCGCCGAGTGCCGCACGGATTTTGGTGTAGACCAGGCGATGGAAGAGGGCGTGTTCGATACGCAGGCGGAGCCCGCGATTACCGGTCTCCTGCGCCTCGCTCCAGGCGACCGCGACCGCCGCGGCACGGTCGAAGATCCGGCCTCGGCCCTGATCATGGGCACGCTGCTTCACGCGGTTGTAGACCTTCTCGAACACACGCGGCACCGACAGGATGAAATCCGGTTGATAGGAGGCGAATTGCTCGACCAGGGTCGACCAGTCCGAGGTGTGGGCGACGGTCGCCTTGGCCTCGAGCGCGCTGATCGAAATCGTCCGCGCGAAGATGTGGGCGAGCGGCAGGAACATCAACGTGCGCTGGCCCTCGATCACCAAACCCGTCAGCGCTTCCCGCCCCGCCGCGGACATGGCGCGCAGGTTGGCGTGGGTCAGCGCCACGCCCTTGGGTTTCCCGGTGGTCCCGGAGGTGTAGATGAGTGTCGCCAGCGCTGAGGCGGCGGTCTGCGTCCGGCGCTGGGCGACCGTCGCATCGGAGATATCACGCCCGCGCTCGACGAGTTCGGCGATCGCTCCGCCCTCGATGCTCAGAACGCTGCTGAGGGTCGCGCGGATCGACTCGGTGTCGGGGACCCGCAGCCCATGCTCCTCGGTCTCGACCACCAGCAGTGTCGTGCCCGAGTCCTCCAGGATCCATTCGATCTGTGCGGTAGCGGAGGATTCGTAGATCGCGACGGTGCACGCTCCGGCAGTCCAGATCGGATAGTCGAGCAGCACCCACTCGTATCGGGTCGCGGACATGATCGCGACCCGATCACCAGGCTTGATCCCGGACGCTATCAGGCCCTTTGCGACAGCACCGACTTCATTGGCGAAGCGAGCGGCGGTGACATCGCGCCACCCGCCCCCGGGCTGCGGGATCTGAAAGGCGACGAATCCGGGGTCGGATTCGGCGAGCTCCCGCACCGTCGCAGCCAAGGAGGAATCCAGCGGACGCACGGCTATCGGCGGGGCTGCGAACTCCTTGGGGTCGGTCGAAGCAATTACGGGCATATGGATTTCCGATCAAGTTCGTAAACGTACGTGGGGTTGCGGCCGCAGTCGCCGACTGCCGGCTAGCCGAGCAGCATGCGCTCGGTGGTCAGGAAGTACGAGCACCGCGGCAGGTCGAGGAAGTTCTTCTCGTCGTCGGTCAGGCGCTGGTTGGCCTCGAACCCTGCGGTGGTGGCCAGCGCCGCGAGCACTGCCTGTTGGGAGGGGAACCAGACTTCGGTGAGGCCGTCGAAGGCTTGCCCGGTGCCCTTTGTGGTGGCGAGCAGCAGGTTCTGGGCCGCATCGGTGATATGGCTCTGGACGTAGCGGTCACCACCGAGCACCTTGATCTGCTCGGTGGCCAAGGGACCGTGGCGGTTCGACCAGTAGTCGTCGAACTGTTCGGGTGACAGGTCCGCTCGGCGGCGCAGCGCGCACACCATCTTGATCCGATCGGATCCGGGGTCCGCGGCCGCCTTCGGCAGCTGGGACGCGAGGATCGCGGCGAGACCTGCCGTGGTCGCACCGGTGAGGAACCCGCGCCGCGAACCCGCGCCGTCAAGAGTGTTGTTGATCGACATCTCGTCCTTCTACTTGTCTTGCATGGGTCGGGTGAGGGTCAGCATGACCTCACGCCGTCCACGGATTTCGTCGTTGTAGCAATCGATGCGCGAGCCACTGAAGCGTGCGATGCACCCGTTGCAGTAGCCGCAGACCGGATGTCCGAGGGTGGGTTCGCCGGTGAGGTTGCGGTAGAGGTGCGGGTCGGCGATGAAGGCCCGCGCAGCCGACACTGCATCGGCGCTGCCACCCGCCAGCGCGTCCTCCATGCCCGCGCGAGTGTGGAAGCCTCCGACCGCGATCACGGGCACATCGAGCGCCTCGGTGAAGCGGCGAGCGTAGGGCAGGTTGAAGCCTTCTTGCGGTGGCCGCAGTCGTTCGGCGACGCGTTCGGCCACGGGTGCGAGGGCGGCCAGCGCGAGTTTGCGGACCTTCGACGAGTGCATCAGCAGGCCGACACTGACACTGGCCCTGAGGAATCCGCGATAGTTGCCCTGCACCATCCCCGGCCATGACTCGTAGTGCCCGCGCGAGATTTCGATGGCGTTCGCGCCCGCGTCCTGCAGCCACCGCGCTACGCGTAGGAGTTCGTCGGTCGTGGCGCCATGGCGCAACGGCAGATCGTCGGTGCCGTTCATCTTCACCAGTACCGGGTAGCCGTCGCCGTGTCGCGTGCGGATCGCGTCCATCACCTCGAGCAGCAGCCGGGCGCGCCGCTCGAGCGGCCCACCGTATTCGTCGGTGCGACGGTTGGTGTGCGGGGTCAGGAACTGCCCGAGCAGATAGCCGTGTGCGGCGTGGATCTGGACGCCGTCGAAGCCTGCCTCGCGTGCACGGACGCTCGCGGCCACGAAACTGTCGACGACACCGGGGATTTCGTCCCGACGCAACGGTGAGGGCTTGGTCCCGTACAGCGGTTCGCGCACGTTCGACGCCGACACGATGCGATCCGCACCTGGCGCGAGGCGCGCGATCTGGCGTCCGCCGTGATTGAGCTGAGCCACGAGTTTGGAACCGCCCGCATGCGCGAGCGCGACCCATTCGCGTAAACCCGCGATCTTGTCGTTTCGGTCGATGCCCGCCTGCCGACCCGCCGATTTGCCCTGCAAGGAGACATAGAGGTTCCCGGTGACGATCATCGGCGTGCCGGCCTGGGCCATCGGCTCGTAGAACGCGAGAAGGTCGTCGGTGACGAATCCGTCCTCGCTGGCCCGTGTTTCGCTCGTCGCCGACTTGAACAGGCGACCGTCGACTCGCATCGCCCCGATGTCGAGCGGTCTGCGCAGCGCACTGTCGACCATCCATCCTCCTGATCATTTCATCATGTGTGATCCAGAACTCAGTGAACCTCAGGTGTGATGGAGCCGTCAAGTTCGGGCGGCGACCCCGACGGGTTGATGCGGCTGCTCTCGCGTGTGACCCTCGGCACGGCTATAGTGACCAACTGCTCAAAGGTGATGCAATCATCATCACCGGTGAGTTTAGTGCTTGAAAGGCTGGAACGCCGTCGGACAAGGGAGTTCAGGTGTACGGAGATCTCGCCGAGCGCACGGTCGTGGTGACTGTCGCATCCGTACTAGCGTTCAATAGCGGCGCTCTACAGTCGGCGTACGCGGCGACCAAAGCGGGAATCGAAGCCCTGGGGCGTTCGCTGCGGGTCGAGCTTGCGCCGCACGGTGTCGACGTGACGATCATCTACCCGGCATACGTCGACGCCCGGATGCTTGATGCCTTCCGGCTCGACGAAGCTGGCCGACACTACGAAAAGACCATCCCCGGTTTCCTCGAGGGCCGCCTCACATCCCAGTCCATGGGCAAAGCGATGACCGAAGCGATGGTGACGGCGAAGAAAACCTTGGTGTTCCCGGCCAGATGGAGACCGGTGGAACTATTGCGAGGAATCTGGGGACCATTGAGCGAAGCGGCGCTGTCGCGCGGCGACGACTTCGCGCAAGCCTTGACCCTCGCCGACGAGGAGGCGCAGCGATGACCAGAGTTGTTCGCACGACATCGGTACTGTATCCGGTGCAGTTGCGTGACGAGATGCCGCGCGAAACCGCCACGGCCTACTGGGCGGGACCGCACGCGGAGATCGTCAAGAAGAACCCGCACATATTCGAGTACATCCAACGTCTGTTCTCGCCCTCCGACCATGGGTACTGGCCCGCGACAGAACGTGTCGGGACGCTGGTGGCGCCGAGTTGGCGATTGGATGGTTTCGCCGAGGTCCGGCTCCGGAACATGGCCGCCGCGGCTTTGACGATGCCCGTACATATGCGCGAGGTCTTCCTCGATGAGCAGAACGTGTTCCGCCGTGTCCTCGGCCAGATGACCTGGCCTGGCGGTGGCCGGTGGTGGACCTCTGGCCACGATGACACCGTGGACCACCGGACCGCCGTGCTGCTGCGGCGACGGCGCGGCGTGACAGGACGAGCCTTCCGGAACTTCGTGCACGATGAACTCGGTCCCGCCCTGTGCGCGGCCGGCGCCCAGGATCTACGGACCTATGCCTTCCTGCCGTTCGTCAAGCTCGCCCACGCGACACCCGGTGTCTCCCACGACTATCCGTCGCACCGGCGCTACCACGGCGTCCTCGTACTGGGTGCGAACAGTCGTGACCAGGTGACCGACCTGCTCGCGTCGCCGGAGGTATCCGCGGTCCTCGCCGAGCAAACCCGCGTACTCGCTGCAGCGCATGCGTACACGATCGAACGATCGGTCCCGGTAATCCGCGCAACCACCTGAGGTTTGCATCCCATCGAATTCGATCATCCAATCGCAGTCGACGGGACCGCCATGCCGATCGGCCATCGGCCTAAATCTGATGGTTTCATCAGCTTTGCTTGACAGGCATATCAGTCGTAACTGATGATTTAATCAATAATGCGCGATGGAGGTAGCTGTGACAAGCATTGCCCCTCCGACAAGAACTTCCGCGCCGCGCGCAACAGCGCGTTGCGGGTTCGCTCCCGACGCCGGTCGATGCGGTTGCGCGCTACAGGTTCGGCTGTCACCGGATCCCTTCCACTTGAAATCGTCGCCGAAATCATATCTGAGGAAAGTATCAGACACGATCGTGATCCCGACCCCCATGCAAACCACGGCTCACGACTGCGACCGCCTGCCGATGTTCGGCTGATATGAACCGAAGGATGGCTGTGAATACTGTTCTCATCACCGGCGCGACAGCGGGGATCGGCCTGGAATGCGCGACCCAACTCGCCCCGGGTAGACACCTCGTGCTGGTCGGACGAAGCCCCGGCAGATTGCGCGCTGCCGCCGAGCGAGTCGAAGACGCCGGTGCTGTCCGGGTCGACACCTTGGTAGCAGACTTCGCCTCACTGGCGTCGGTATGTGAACTGACCGGGCAGGTGCGGGCCGGCTACGGTCGCATCGATGTTCTGATCAACAATGCCGGAACCGTCTACGCCGACCGCACCGAAACCGTGGACGGCTACGAAGCGAGCTTCGCGGTCAACCATCTGGCGCCGTATCTGCTCACCGAGTCCCTGAAGGCACTGATGGTGGCAAGCGCACCGTCGCGCATCGTCTTCACCGCCTCCACCGGACATTACCGCGGCACAATGGATTTCGAGGACCTGCAGTACCGGTACGGATACTCGATCATGAAGGCCTACGCGCGCTCCAAACTCGCCAACGTGGTGTACATGCGCAGCCTCGCCGCCGAACTCGAGGACACGGGAGTCACCGTGAACGCTCTCCATCCCGGAACAGTCGCAACCGACATCTGGAGTCGCGCACCCTGGTTCACCCGCCCCTCCTGGCTGTAGCCAAGCGCGTTGGCGAGGGCCCGATCAGTGGCCAGATAGGCGATGCGGCGGCCGCCTTCGGCTGGCGCGATCATCTTGACGCGGCCGATGCAGCCACACCGTGTGGTTGAGCGAGGTCATCAGCCAGCTCTTGCGCTCGGTGTCGTGATCCCATTCCGTGCAGCGCGATTGCGTGACCGCCGCCGAGTACGAATCCGCGGTTGCCGACCGAGTGCAGTGCGATGTGGCCCAGTTCGTGTTGGCGTGGATCCATCAGGTAGCGGCTCGAAGCTGCGTGAACTTCCTCTCCCAGAGGGCACGGACGAGTGAAGGCTGTGATGCCTGCGACTGCTGCCGTGCCTTCCGCTGGCTCGTCGCCCGTTTGGACCGGCTGTCGCGAATGATTCCTCTCGCAGAGCCGTGGCGAGCGCCGAACGCTCGGGCTCTCGACGCCGAAACGTTGACCACGTGGGCGCGGCGGGTGCGCTCACCGACGGCGGGGTGGACCTGCTCAACATCCTGCTCGGTTCCGCGTTCGGCGGGTCGGCCACCGACGCCTCGGCGTTGTTCGGCCTCTGGTATGTCGCCGGTGCTGGCAACGAGCACACCCCGGGCACCGTGGCCCGCATGATGGATGCGACAGATTCATTCACGCGGAGCATCACGTTGATGCCGATGGTGCTGCCGAACAGCGCATCGGACATGGCCACCGACTGACCGCCCGGGAAATCGCGCCCGCTCGCCGCCCGGCGGCGGCGAGCGAGGGTGCGATCAGCAGACAAAGTCCGTACTCGTGGCCTCAGAACGCACCGTCAGGCAGCTCCATCAGCGTCGTTGTCACAGATGTCACGAATCGTCTCGCGGAGGCCAGATCCGGCAGGACAGTCCTGGCGAAGAAGTCGGCGACGGCTACTTTGCCCTCGTAGAACTCGCAATCCGTCTTCGACAATCGGTCGCTGAGGGCGGCGAGGGCGATGTCGGCTTGCTCGAGCAGCCTCCATCCGATCATGAGATCACCGAATGCCATCAAGAACCGCACCGAGGCAAGTCCGATCTTGTACAGCTCGCTGGGCCGTTCCTGGGCGGCCATCAAATTACCGAACAACGCTTGGGTCATCGCCTGTACGTCACCGAGCGCCGTGGCCAGCACAGCGAGTAGATCGGTCAGGCGTGCGTCACTGTTCGCGCGCTCGAGGAAGACCGAAATCTGGCCCTGCAGGTGCGTCAGGGCGACGCCCCGGTCGCGGGCGATCTTGCGGAAGAAGAAGTCCAGCGACTGAATGGCGGTGGTGCCCTCGTAGAGCGAGTCGATCTTCGAGTCACGGATGTACTGCTCGATCGGGTAATCCTGCAGGAAACCGGAACCACCGAAAGTCTGCAGCGAATCGGTCAGATGCTGGTAGGCGCGTTCGGAGCCGACACCCTTGACGATTGGAAGCAGCAGGTCGTTCACCCGGCGAGCTAGGTCGGCATCGGCACCGGACACCTGCTCGGCACTGGCCGGATCTTGATGTGCGGCCGCATACATGTACACAGCGCGAAGACCCTCGGCGTAGGCCTTCTGCATCATCAGGCTGCGACGCACGTCGGGATGGCGAAGGATGGTTACGCGTGGTGCGGTCTTGTCGGCCATCTGGGTCAAGTCGGGGCCTTGCACGCGGGTCTTCGCGTACTCGAGCGCGTTGAGGTAGCCGGTGGACAGGGTGGCGATCGCCTTCGTACCCACCGACATTCGCGCGTTCTCGATCACTTTGAACATCTGGGCGATCCCGTCATGGCTGTCACCGACCAGCCAGCCCCGGGCCGGAACGCCGTGGCCGCCGAAGGTGAGCTCGCATGTGCCGGAAGCCTTCAAGCCCATCTTGTGCTCAACATTGGTGACGAACGCCCCGTTGCGGTCGCCGAGTTCACCGGTGTGTGAGTCGAAATGGAATTTCGGCACGAAGAAAAGGCTCAAACCTTTCGTGCCCGGCCCTGCTCCCTCCGGGCGTGCGAGAACGAGGTGAAAGATGTTCTCCGCCAGGTCATCGGACTCCGCTCCGGTAATGAAACGCTTCACGCCTTCGATGTGCCAGCTGCCGTCGTCTTGTTTCACGGCCTTCGTGCGGCCAGCCCCGACGTCGGAGCCCGCGTCCGGCTCGGTGAGCACCATCGTCGCACCCCAACGTCGATCGATCGCGATCTTCGCCCACCGTTTCTGCTCGTCATTGCCGACCCGGAACAGGACATCGGCCATCACGGGCCCCAGCATGTAGAAGAAGACAGCAGGATTCGCGCCGAGCAACAGCTCGTTGACCGCCCACGTCACCATCCACGGCGCGGGAGTGCCGCCCAGTTCGTCGGGCAGGCCTAGCAGGAACCACTCCGCGTCCTGCCAGGTGCGCACCGACTTCTTGAAATCGTCCGGTAACGCGACCGAATGCGTCTCCGGATCGAAGATCGGCGGATTGCGGTCGGCGTCGGCGAAGGACGCGGCCACGGGACCTTCGGCCTGCCGCGCGGCCTCGGCGAGCATGGAACGGACCGTGTCCGAGTCCAAACCCGCGAAGCTGCCGGCTCGAAGGATCGCATCCAAGCCCATGACCTCGAACATGTTGAACTCGAGGTCGCGGACGTTGCTCTTGTAGTGACCCATGGGGGACTTTCGTGGCGCACCTCGAGTGCGAGCACGGTATGTAGGTGCATCCTTTAATAGTCAATAATGCGACTAATAAGCTAGTGCTCTATACCGAGCAAGGCAAGAGTTAGAACGAGCCGTCGGCCGAGGTTCGACAGGCGGGTATCTGATCGCCGGTCGCGTCGGGGGAACGGACGCGGCGACGGGCGGTGATGGGCGAGGCTTGCCTGAGCCGAGTAGTGGCAGCTCGACGTTTGCGCCAGTGCGCCAAGGGATGTCGAAGCGGCGCACAATGTTGTCGAGATCCTGTTTCAAGCGCGTCAGGAGTCACGAATTGACCACTCCCACTGGCTCGTCGCCCGCCGTCGACGGCTCACGGGTTGCGTTGTACACACCCGAGTACGCTGCGGATCCGCACGGCACCTACCGCGAGATGCGCCGACGTTTCGGTTCTTTCGTGCCGGTGGAACTGGCGCCGGGGGTGCCCGCCACATTGGTGATCGGATACCGCGAGGCAGTAAGGATCCTCAACGATCCAGAACACTTCCCGGCCGATCCCCGGGTCTGGCAGGAGACGATTCCCGACAGCTGTCCGGTCAAACCGTTGATGATGTGGTATCCGGGGCCACTGCGCAACGCCGGCGCAGCGCATGCCCGGTATCGCCAAGTCAACGTCGCGGCGATCGATGGAGTGGATTTGTACGGTCGACACGCCGCTGTGGAGCGGATTGCCATCCCGCTGATCAATGCCTTTTGCGAGGTAGGCGAGGCCGACTTGCTCAGCCAGTACGCGTTCCCGCTGGTCTTCGCGGGCCTGAACGATATGTTGGGCTGCCCACCGGAGCTGAGCCTGCGGGTCGCGGCCGGTATGGCGCACCTGTTCAACTCCGTCGACGACAACGCCGGTCTGGGTATGGCGATGCTCAGCGAAGCATTACTGGAGTTGATCGCGCGCAAACGAGCTGAGCCTGGCGACGACATCGTCACCCGAATGGTGCAGCACCCCGCCGGTCTCGATGAAGAAGAGACCCTGGCGAACATCATCAGCCTCTACGGTGCGGCATTGGAACCGCAGCAGAACCTGATCGTCAACACGCTGCTGCTGATTCTTACCGACGACCGGTTCGCAGGCGATGTGCTCGGGGGCAGCCTGTCGACACGCGACGCACTCGATGAAGTCCTGTTCGCCGACTCACCTGTAGCAAACTTCGCGACCACCTACCCGCGGCAGCCGATCCTGATCGGCGATACCTGGCTGCCTGCGCACCAACCGGTTCTCATCGGCTTGTCCGCCTGCAATAACGACCCGGCGATCTCCGGCTCATTCCTCGGCAATCGTTCGCACCTGGCGTGGAGCATCGGGCCACACGCGTGCCCTGCGACGCGGTTGGCGTCACTGATTGCCGAAGACGCCATCGATCAGTTGCTCGATGCGCTACCCGAGATGCGGCTGGCTGTCCCGGCCGAGGAATTGACCTGGCGGCCGGGGCCGTTCCACCGAGCGCTGGCAGTGCTGCCGGTCGTCTTCCCCAAGTCCCGACCATTGAACGTGTCGTAAAGGATGATGCCGTGCCCGGTTGACCCAATCAGTATGGTGCGCAACATCTTCCCGGCCCGACCATATGGGCACATTGGTGTAGGGGGCGGACCGGAAGAGTGCCGATGCCATCGGTCCGTTTCTCCTCCCCCGAGTGAAGTGGGCCGCCGACGGGGTGCCCGCGGCGTGGACGGCTGCGGGATCGCCGCGGGCTCTGTTCCACAAGCTCGGTGCCCGAAGATGACGTGCTCACGTGGCTCAGTACAACCTCCGCTGCTGCGGCGGGAAACGGTTTTGGTGTGCAGGCGTAGGAGCAGCCAGGTCCGGAGCGTTGGCTGTTGTAGCTGAACAGCGCGTGCAGCATATGTGGTGGGTTGTCCGAAACGAGCACGCGTTTAGCGGGGCCGTCCGCGCGGCTGGGGTGGAAGGGGATAGAGGGATCGCTCGTGCACGCGGATGGCTCAGTTACGCGGCTGTGCGTGGTAGAGCACCGGGCGAAGTTCACTCGAATACGCAGCAGCGTCATTTCTGACGTAAATGTGTGCTGCGAGGGGGCGCCTTCGGCGCGGGGCGCCACGACAGGGGCGGCGGGGACTCGGAAGTGGAGGCTATTCGAGTTCGCTGAAGCATAGCATAGGGCCGCCGATGATGTTTGCAATTTCTGTATTCTGCTGATTTGTAACGTTTTTCGGTACTGCGGTGGAAGTAGCTGAGTGGGGGACCGTTGTGGCGTTCTGTAGATTCGCTCGGTTTCGGTCTGTTGCCTGCATCAAACGGGTTGTGGCATTGGCGGAATCATTGATCGGAATGTTGCGAATGAGCTGCAACAGTTTTCAGTACTCGAGTTCAAGTAGCTGAGTAGGACGGCGTCGTCGCGACATGTCGACTGGTTCGAGTTCCGGTCTGGTGTGGGTTGCAAACATGTTGCGGCGTGGGCGAAACCGTTGATCGAGGTCAATCGAAGTCGGGACGGTCTCACTCGGGGGTTGTGGTGCGCGTGAGCGCCCCACGTAGGGCATTTATTTGTGCCTCGATGAAGGAGCGAGAAACGGGCGCCTTCGGCGCAATGACGTCGAATCCGTGGTAGGCGCCCGGAACGACGTCGAGGGTGCACCGGATGCCGGTCTGCTGCAGTCGCTGGGCGTAGTCGACGTTTTCGTCGAGGAACAGGTCGTGGTCGCCGACACCGATCCAGGTCGGGGGCAAGCCCGACAGATCCTCGCAACGTGCCGCAGCGGCGAGCATCGGTACCTCGTCGGTCCCGTAGACCGCTCCCAGATAGGATTGCCAGCCGAATCGGTTACTGCGCTGATTCCACAGGCGGAACCTGCGTTCGTCGATGTCGGTTCGCAGTGCTGTTCGATCGTCGAGCATCGGGTAGACCAATAGTTGGAATGCCAGCTGAATTTCACCCTTGTCTCGGGCCAGCAAACCAAGTGCGGCTGCCAGACCACCGCCGCCGCTCGCCCCGCCGATTGCGATGCGTTCTCGGTCGACGTCGGATTGTTCGGCCAGCCAGCGCAACGCGCTGTAGCAATCATCCAGCGGAGTAGGAAAAGGGTGCTCGGGTGCGCGCCGATACTCGACCGCCGCGACTATGGCACCGAGCTCGTTACTGACCTCGGTGCAGAAGTCGTTGTCGGACCCCGCATTCCCGGTTACGAGCCCGCCCCCGTGGATCCACAGCAACGCCGGTGCCGGGGCGGACACGAGCTGGGGCCGATAGACACGAACGGACACTGCCGGTTCGTCCGGAATCGCGATAACCTCGCCGCCTGCGCGCAACGCCGCCGCTGCGGCCATCCACCGAGTCAATCGCAAGCTTCTCGGTCCGGCGAGGAACGACCGTGGGAGAAAGCGTGCAGTTCTCAGGTCTGGGTGGAAGCTCATGACATACCTTCCTGCCGGGGGCGAGGCAGTGCTTCCTGCCTTGTGGCACCGTTCTGCAGCGCGTTTCTACGGGAGAGCCGCCGATCGCAATAACGGCTACAGTGTTACTGTTATTATATTCGGTGTCAACATAACGGGTGCCACCCGGACGTTTCCCGCCACCCGAACTGCTGGCCTACTTCGACCCGATGGGACTTCGAGTTTCGATGTCGGTAACGGGTGAGCTGCAGCCGCTGTTACGCGGAGTCGACCTGACGGCCTGGGTCCGGGTCCGGTGGGCGAGACTGGGTGGCGATGCGCACCACCTCCCGTAGCCGACCACCGAACCGGCGTGCCATGATCCTCGCCGCTGCGGTCGATGCCTTTGCCCACCGCGGATATCACGGGACGTCGATGGCCGATATCGCTGCGGCCGTGGGTATTTCGGCGCCAGCGCTATATCGCCATTTTCGTAACAAACAGCAGCTGCTCGGGCAGTGTCTGTTGGTTGGACTCGATGACACCCTGGCGAGGATCGCCGCGGCCAGTCGTGCCGACAGCCGCGGCTCCGCGGTGCCGTTCGAGCTGGTGCGGGTGGCGCTGGAGCTGCGCGGGCTGCCGAGGTTGTGGCAGTTGGAGTTTCGGAATCTCGCGCCTGACGATCGAAGTGCTGTGCTGGTGCGCGTCATCCGGCTCACCGGGCATCTGCGGCGCTGGATCCAGGTGTCGCGGCCGGAGCTGAGCGGTCCAGACGTCGAGCTGCTGAGTTGGTGCGTGCTCTCGGTCGCGATGAGCCCGTCCTATCATCGCGCCGAGTTGCCGCCACCTATGACGGCCCATGTGCTCGATGCTGCTGTCGCAGCGGTGGTCTCGACTCGACTGCCTAGGTCGGCAAGCAGTGGCCTGGTACGGCCGGTGCGTCCGGATACCGGCAATATCGAACTGGATCGGGCGCTGCGGTCGGAGCGGATGCTGGCCGAGGCTGCGCGATTGTTCAGCACGCACGGATACGCCGCGGTCGGTATCGAGGATATCGGCGCGGCCGTGGGCGTATCCGGGCCCGCGCTGTACTACCACTTTTCGAGCAAGGCCGACCTGCTGGATCAGATTGTGCGCCGACAGGACGAATGGTTACGGCTGATGCTGGCACGGGCGGTCGCGGAGGGGCGCAGCGCCGAGGAGTCGATGCGATCGCTCATGCGTAGTTTCGCGCGCTTCGGCGTCGACGAACCGGATCTACTCGCCATCACCGTCAGCGAGGCGCGGCACCTGCCCGGCGATGCGGTGCAGCGGTATCGCCGGGTGCGCCGAGACGGGATCGCCCAGTGGGGCAGGCTTTTGCAGGCCGCGCGGCCCGAGGTTCCGCTACCGGTGGCTCGAGTACTGGTTCGCGCCGCCGCCACTGTCGTCATCGACGCTGTGCGTAATCCGCGATTGTGTCGGCGAGGAGATTTCGCCGATGTGCTGGTTGCCGTGGGGGAGCACATCCAATCGGCTCCAATCGGACAGCGGAGTATAGCGAAGTGATTCGCGCCACTTAGTTGCCATTAACTTTTGATCGCCAACGGTAGTGCTATCAGCGAATTCATGCCTGGGTTCGCCTATGACATCTGCTTAGCGACTGTTAACTTTCGATTGCGCTCCGCCTGCGACTGCCGCAGAGTGTGGCCGGACGGCGACACGTCCATGCAACCGCCTGCGGCACTTCACTCTTTTTTCGAAAGGCATTGGCCCGTGAGCCATTACAAGAGCAACGTGCGTGACCTCGTTTTCAACCTGTTCGAGGTGTATGGGCTCGACGCCGTACTTGCGTCGGGTGCTTTCGGTGACCTGGACGGCGACACCGTGCGGTCGATGCTGACCGAAGCGGCCCGGCTGGCAGAAGGCCCAGTGGCCGCACACTACGCCGAGACCGACCGCACCCCACCGGTGTTCGACCCGCAGACGCACTCGGTGCGGCTGCCGGAAGAATTCAAGACGGCGGTGCGGGCCTGGCAGGACGCCGAATGGTGGCGGGTGGGCAAGGCCGAGGAGATCGGCGGCGTGCCTGCACCAGCCATGATCGCCTGGGCCGTGTCAGAATTCGTGCTGGGTGCGCAACCTGCTGCCTACATGTACCTCACCGGCACCATCATGGCGAACATCATCCACGGTATCGGCACCCCACAGCAGCAGCACTGGGCGAAGCTGATGGTGCAGCGGAACTGGGGCGCGACCATGGTGCTCACAGAACCGGACGCGGGCTCGGACGTGGGCGCCGGCCGCACGAAAGCCGTTCGGCAGCAGGATGGTTCGTGGCATATCGAGGGCATCAAGCGCTTCATCACAAGCGCTGATTCGGACGATCTGTCCGAGAACATCATGCATGTGGTGCTGGCCCGGCCCGAGGGCGCCGGACCGGGCACGAAGGGATTGTCGCTGTTCCTGGTGCCTAAATTCCATTTCGATCCCGAATCCGGTGAGCTCGGCGAACGAAACGGCGTTTTCGTCACCAATGTCGAGCACAAGATGGGCCTGAAGGCGTCGGCGACCTGTGAGCTGACCTTCAGCGGGCACGGCGTGCCAGCCGTCGGCTGGCTGGTCGGCGACCGGCACGACGGCATCGCGCAGATGTTCAAGGTCATCGAGGA
The DNA here is from genome assembly GCF_050955745.1 of Nocardia sp. CA-120079. NCBI lineage: Bacteria > Bacillati > Actinomycetota > Actinomycetes > Mycobacteriales > Nocardiaceae > Nocardia > Nocardia sp. CA-120079. The sequence continues at coordinate 7,945,758 of NZ_CP192088.1, read as the reverse complement.
AGCGCGAATGATGGTGGGCACCAAGGCGATTGCCACCCTGTCCAGTGGATATCTGACGGCTCTGGAGTACGCCAAGACCCGAGTGCAGGGCGCCGACCTCACGCAGACTGCCGACAAGAGCGCGCCGAAGGTGACCATCATCCACCACCCGGACGTACGCCGCTCCCTGCTGCTACAGAAGGCGTATGCCGAGGGTCTACGCTCGGTCTACCTCTACGCCGCGGGCCATCAGGACGATGTAGTGGCCCGGCACCTGTCGGGCGCGGACGCGGAGCTGGCGGCGCAGGTCAACGATCTGCTGCTGCCGATCGTCAAAGGCGTCGGATCCGAGCGCGCCTATCAATATCTTGCCGAATCGCTACAGACGCTGGGCGGATCCGGTTATCTGCAGGACTACCCGATCGAGCAGTACATCCGCGACTCGAAGATCGACTCGCTCTACGAGGGCACCACGGCAATCCAGGCGCAGGACTTCATCTTCCGCAAGATCGCACGCAATCGTGGTGTCGCGCTGGCACACCTGCTCAACAAAGTCCGGGAGACAGCGGAATCCGAGCACGGTCAGGCGCGGCTGAAGATGGCCAAGGAACTGCTGGCCACCGCGGTCGAACAGGTGCAGCAGATGGTCGCCGCGCTGAGCGGTTACCTCCTCACGGCCCCGGAACAGCCGTCTGAGCTGTACAAGGTCGGCCTGGGGTCGGTTCGCTTTCTGCTGGCCGTCGGCGATCTCCTGGTGGGATGGCGCCTGGTCGTCGCCGCGGAAATCGCGCTTGCAACATTGGATTCCGATCCGGACGGCGCCGATGGAGCCTTCTACGAAGGCAAAGTCGCGGTGGCCGGGTTCTTCGCTCAGCAGGTGCTGCCGCGACTGAGTGCCGACCACGCGGTCATCGCTGGCCTGGACACCGACATTATGACCGCTGCCGAGAGCGTGTTCTGAGTCGGCCAGCAGCAGGTCGGGCGCGGCGGCGAGAGCGGTTTCCGATGTGGTGGGCCAATCGACCTGCCCTGGACGGTGATTGGCCGCTCGGAAGTTCTCATGGCACCGCTCGCAGCGACATCGGTGGCGACGTCCGAAAATACCGTTGAGCGTCTCCTGGCGGTTCCGCATCACTCGTGACCAGAATCGGCCTGCGCACCGGTCTCGGCAGGTGCCGATGGTATCTGGAGTTCCTTGTGGGAGACGCCGTCCATGGTGGATCGCCGGAGTTGGGTTGTGGTCGCAGCGATCGTGGCGACAGCGGCCGTGTACAGGAGACCACCACTGATCAGGGCTGTTGTGCCGGAAGTGAAGCCGGCGATGAGACCGGCCCGCAGGGGCCAGTCGCTGGGGGACCGGAAGGCGTTCGAAGTCGCGTCCGAATCGGATGGTCGGTGACGCCGAAGTCGTTGGCGCAGCGGTGCAGATAGTCCTTGATCTCGGGTTGTAAGGGATACAGGCGTGTCCATCGCGGGTTGGGGCGAAGGATAGCGAGTACAGGAACGATGGAATGTCGCACTGTGCGCCGGGATAGGTGTTCGCCTGCCAGGTACCGCCGACCTCGTCGGCTCGCTTAAGCACCACGAAATCATCGATGCCGCTGGCCTCTAGCTTGATCGCGGTACACAGGCCGCCGAAACCACCTTGACCCGGGTCACGGTCACGGAGGAATCACTTGTTGCGGTGGGACTCTCGATCATTTGCGACCCACCTTCAGCAGGCCACCGAGGCTGTCCAGTGCCGTACGGGCATTGGCGATGCCGATACGCGCGACGACGGCGGGTGACAGGAGGGCGCTGGGTTTGTCGACCAGTCCCATCACCCGGTACAAAGCTGTCGCGACCGCGGAGTCCCGTTCGGCGGCGATCAACACCGGATCCAGAGCCGCGACCGCGGCTCGGACCGGCAGTGAGGCGCTGGCGGTGACGTGTGGCATCGCGCCGTCAGCGATCACGGTGAGCTGCCAAGCGTTGTCGATCTCGGGCGTGACCGCCGTGTAAAACCTTGTGGCAAGGTCCTTTCCACCTCGGGCGAGGCAGTCGCGCAGCACGGTCATCTGGATCGCGGCGACCGTCATTCCCTGGCCGTAGACGGGGCTGAAGCTGCACACGCTGTCGCCGACCGCGAGCAGGCCCTCGGGGAAACGGTCGAGCCGTTCGTAGCGCCGCCGCAAGTTGGCCTTGTATCGGAAGGCCGAGATCTCGCCGAGGAGTTCACCGTTCTTGATGGCATCGAGCACATCGGGTGGGGCGATGGCTGCGGCGAAGTCGAGGAATCCTGCCGGGTCCTTCGGTGGTTCCTCGCCGTCGTGGCCGATCAGCGTCAGGATGTGGCGGTCGCCTTCGACGGCGAATAAGGCCAGCGCACGCGGCGGCAGATCGCGCACACCGATCGTGATCAGCTTGTCGCGGGGCAGCGCGTTGGGCGGCAGCTGGATGAAGGTGCTGCGGTAGACGATGTCGATCGTGGTGCCTTCTTCGGCCGGCCGCTCGTAGCCGAGCTTGTCCAGCCATGACGGCACGACGCTGGCACGACCCATCGACGCCACGACCAGATCCGCATCGAGCGTCTCACGGGTGCCGTCGGTGCGGTCCAGGATCGCGACGCCGGTAACCCGGGTGCCGTCGGCGCTGACGACCGGCGCCCCGGCATCGCATCTGTCGCGGATGGTGACATTGGGCAGCGCCTCGACCCGCCTGCGGAGGTGATACTCCAGGTGTGGGCGACTTGCCTGAAATGCTCTGTGCCCGGTCGGTATTCGCTTCAGGGTGCGACCGGCCATACTGAAGCGGACTTCGGACAGCGCGTCGCATTCGACCACACCGCTGGCCTGCAGGTCCTGCCCGAACCCCGGAAACAGCTCCTCGAGGATGTCCTTACCCCGCGGCAGCAACCCATGCACGTGTCGCCCCTGCGGGACGCCTTTCCGCGCCTCGGAATCGTCGAGCAGAGCATCGCGTTCGATCACCGTCACCTTCGCGTAAGCCTCGCTGAGCACGCGAGCGGCCAGCAGCCCGCCGATGCCCGCACCCAACACGACCGCATGATCGCCGATTTTCCGCATGCCCTACCTCCGAACGTCGATGTTCCGAGTCCTGCGCGTGGATCGAATCAAAGATCCATCACTGAGACTGATTGCGAATGTAGTCTCAGAGATGAAGCTGGCGCAACCAGTCGAGGAGTCTCAGATCGAACAGCGTGCAGAATGACCGGCATGACCAACGCGACGCAGTCGTCCTCGCTACTCATGGACACCGCCTTGGCGATGATGGCCGAGATCGGCCTCGACGATCTGACGCTGACCGCGGTCGCCCGCCAGGCCGGCGTCTCACGCGCGACGGCCTACCGTGAGTTCGGAGACAAGAATGGTCTCATCGGCGCCGTCAGCAAAATCGAGGTAGCCCGCATGATGAGCACCGCCTACTTGGAGATCGACATGTTCGCGCCAGTGCGGCAACTGGCGAAAGACGCTGTGGTCTTTGCCATCCGCTACCTGCGCCGACACCCGGTGATCGCCCGACTGCGCGACCGAGAACCAGCATGGCTACTCAACGTCGCGATCGAGCACGAAGGATCCAACCTCAACCTGATCGAAACCGTCGGCGCCTTCATCGCACCACTGCTCGCCGCCCGCGACGACAGCGCATCACTCACGGTCACACCAGCGCAAGCAGCAGAGATCGCCGTCCGCACCGCGCTCTCGCACGTACTGATCGAACGCAGCAACCTCACCGACGACCAAGTCGGCGAAGCAGTAGCCCGCGCCATCAGCCACTAACAGATCCCACACTGCGACGGATCACGCAATTAGTCGCAGCGAGCGAACTGTACTCCGGGTCGCGATCCATGTCGACGGCGGCGTTTTCACGATCGCGGCCGCGGACGGGCGCACAGTCGCCGGTGCCGAATTGTCCTTTCGCGTCGACGATTTCGTCTTCCCGATCACCGCCGATATCGACGGACGCACCGCGACATCGACGCCGCGTTTGGATCCGGCGCGTGCGATCTACCGCCCAGTGGCTTTGCCGTTCGAGGACCAGGCACCGGTAAAAAAACCCTACGACCGAGAGCAGGCCGCCTGGAACCGGATGGTCACGACCATCACGACCGGTGCCACTGTCGGCACGCTGGCCGGTGGTCTGGCCGGTGGGGCGGTGGGATGCCTCCTCCGTGGCGTTTCAGCGCAGCTGCGCAGGATCGAATCCGGTTTCGAGCCTGCCACGGACCGCGCCCAAATAGCGGGCCGCGTCGGCTCCGTCGATGATGCGATGGTCATAGGTGAGCGACAGATAGGCCATCGACCGCACGCCGATCTGCAGGGCACCGTTGGCGTCGGGCAACGGAATCAGCCGTTCCACCACTGCGCCGACGCCGAGGATCGCCGATTGCGGGCGATTGATGATCGGGGTGTCGAAGAGGGCTCCGCGGCTGCCGGTGTTGGTGATGGTAAAGGTGCCACCGGTCAAGTCGTCGGCGCCGATCGTCCCGGCACGAACCCGGTCGGCGAGAGCCGAAGTGCGGATGGCGATTTCGGCGATTCCGAGCTCGTCGGCGTGGCGGATGACGGGCACCATCAGACCTTTGGCGCTGTCTACCGCCATACCCAGGTGGACGGCGTCGTGGTAGGTGAGCTCCGTACAGGCGTCGTCGACGGATGCGTTGACGATTGGATGCTCGCCCAGCGCACCGACCGCGGCGGTCGCGACAAATGGAAGGAACGACAGTTTTACACCGGTACGCCGGGCGAATTCCTGTTTCTCCGCATCGCGCAGTCGCGCGATCGCCGTCAGATCTACCTCTACGACGGTGGTCAGTTGGGCTGCGGTGTCGAGGGATTCACGCATCCGCCGGGCGATGGTCCGGCGGATGCGCGGCAGCGTCACCACCCGGTCGCTGGCTGGTGCGGCCAGCGGCTGGGATCGGCTTTCGACGGGATCATCAGCAGCCGGAGCCGGTGGCTCCGGAGACGCGACGGGTTCGACAGGGGTGCCGATTGTTGCCAGGGCCGCGCCGACAGCGACCACGGTGTCCTCGGCGACGAGGGTATCGACGAGTATGCCGGTTACGGGGCTGGGGATTTCGGTGTCGACCTTGTCGGTGGCGACTTCGAGCAGCGGCTCGCCGGCCTCGACCTGGTCCCCGCGCTGCACGAGCCAGCGGCTGATGGTGGCCTCGGTGACATTCTCACCGAGGGACGGCAGCATGACGGTGGTCGCGCTGATCGGGTTTGCGCACATGATTTTTCGGCTCTTCGCTCGGTAGGTTGGTCAGTGGACGAGGTTGAGAGCGGCCCGGACGATGCTGTCGGTGTCGATGCCGTGATAGCGGTAGACGTCGTCTATGGAACCGACCTGACCGAACCCGGTGACCCCCAAGGCGGATGCCGGAACATTGTTGATACCGGCCAGGAACGCGAGCGTGTGGGGGTGGCCGTCGAGGACCGTGACCATGGGCACGGCCCGTTGTGCTGGAAACACCTGATCGAGAATCCAGGACGGACCGGCACCGAGCCCGCGACGCGCCTGCAATGCCTCGAACAGCAGGCCGGGCGAGGTCACACAGACGACATCGGCGGCCACTCCCTGCTCAGCGAGCCGGTCTGCGGCACAAAGCGTTTCGGTCATCATCGCACCCATACCGACGAGCGTCACGACTGGTCGCTCGGTACGGCGCAACAGGTATGCACCCGCGACGACCTGGCGGCGGCGACGTTCCCGGGCGGCCGCGTCCGCGGGGACCGCGGCAGCGGTCTGGTCGACGGGCCGCGTCGACAATCGCAGATACGACGAACTCCCGTCCGGCCGTCCCAGCAGCCCGATACACGCCAGCAGGGTCCATTCCACATCGATGGCGAAGGCCGGCTCATAGCTGACACAGCCGGGCTGCTCGAGTCCGACCGAAGGTGTCGTAATCGACTGGTGCGCACCACCTTCGGCGGCCAAGGTGACACCCGAGGGTGTTCCGACCAGTATCGAGCGCCCGCCGGCATAGATGCCGTAGGACCACGGCTCCAAGGCGCGTTCGACGAAGGGGTCGTACAGCACCCCGATCGGGAACAGGGGCTGACCCCAACGGCTCCACGTCGCGCCCAGCTCGCCGATCAGGCCGACCAGATTCGTTTCGGCGATTCCCAATTCCATATGCTGCCCGGTCGGTTTCTCCCGCCAGTGCATGATTGTCTCGGTGTCGTCGGCGAACCAATTGTGTCGCTCGTTCGGTGACCACACGCCGACCTTGTTCAACCAGCCCGCCAGATTCGTGGTGGAACTGACATCCGGACTGACGGTGACGATCCGCTCGGCGGCCTCGGGTGCCGCTCGGCTGATGTCGAGCAGGGTCCGGCCCAATGCGGCCTGAGTGGTGGATGTTCCCGACGGAGTCCGGCCGAAATCCGTTGGTAGCGTGGGAGGTTCGACATCGTCGATCGGTGCTCGGGCCAACCGCTGAGCCGCCGCGCGGCAAACACGATCCGCCTCGCTGTCGGCTGCGAACCCCGCCCACGGGTCGTGCGGATCGGCACCCAATTCGGCTGCCAACTGCGCAAATTGCTCGACGGTCAACAGTGACGAATGGTTCTGGGGGTGCCCTTGGGTCGGCAGGCGCCAGCCTTTGATCGTGTAGGCGATGATGGCGGTCGGTCGCGTGTCGTCGATCCGGGCGTAGGCGTCTCGCAACGCATCGAGATCGTGTCCGCCCAGATTGCGGATCGCCAGCAGCAGGGTGGCGTCGTCCAATTCTTGGATCAGCGTGGCGATCGCTGCGGCCTCGGGGCCGGACCCGGGTAGCCGGTCGCGCACCTCGGTGGCTGAACAACGCAGCAGCCGTTGATATTCGGGATTGGGCATGTCCAGAATCCGGGCGCGCAACGCGGGGCCGCCCGCACGGCGGAACAGAGATTCCAGCAGGCTTCCGAACCGCACCGTGATCACCTGCCAACCGGCGGCGGTGAACATGGATTCGAGCCGTCCGGCGGCAATATTCGGAACCACTCGATCGAGGGATTGACGATTCAGATCGATGATCCACACGATTTCGCCGAGTTCGCAGACGGCTGGGTCCAGCACCGCCTCCCACACCGCGCCCTCATCCAATTCGGCGTCGCCGACCAGCGAATATTGCCGGCCGGTACCGGCAACCCCGCCGTGGCGGGCATTGATGTAGCGCCGGGCGATGGCCCCCCAGATCGGGGCCGTCGCGCCGATGCCCACCGACCCGGTCGAATAGTCCACGGGGTCGGGATCTTTCGTGCGGCTCGGGTAGGACTGCAGACCGCCGAATTCCCGCAGGGTGGTCAGATATTTCCGGTCCAGCTCGCCGAGCAGATAGTTGATCGCGTGCAGGACCGGCGATGCATGCGGTTTGACCGAAACGCGGTCGCCGGGCGCAAGCTGTTCGAACCACAGCGAGGTCATGATCGAGACCATCGACGCGCACGAGGCCTGATGTCCGCCGACTTTGAGTCCGGAGGGATTGGGGCGAATGCGGTTGGCATGGTGGATCATCGCCGTCGACAGCCACAACACCTTCTGCTCGATGTCGGCGAGCGCGCTAGGCCGCGGCGCGGACGCCATCCCGCTGAAAAAGTGGTCGATGGTCACGGTGTCGTTCATCCTTGCTTCCTTGGCTGCGAATCTCGGGACCGAGCGACCCGCTGAGGCTCAGGTCATGGGTATCAGCGGATCGGTCGTTGCCGGGCAACTGAGGCTCTGATGGAAACCTCCGTGCCGAGGAGCGGGCGCCTTGCCGATTGCGACACCTTGTGCATATCGCACTGATAGTCGACCATTGGTCTCGACTAATGACAATGCTGCTGTAGAAATTTGATCATTATGCACGCGCCTCGCGATCTACTGCTCTTGGAAGGTTGGCAGAATGCCCACGAAACCCACCGTCGACTCCATCGACGCCTCGATCCTCGACGCGCTCAGTGCGGAACCGCGTGCGACAGTGATCGCGCTGGCGGCCCGGACCGGCCTATCCCGCAATACGGTCCAGGCCAGGCTCAATAAATTCGACCAGAACTCCACGCTGCGCAGCTTCGAGCGACGTATAGATCCCGCGACGCTCGGCTATCCGCTGAATGCGGTAATCATGACCGGTGTCACCCAGCGCAAACTGTCCGATATCGCGGTCGCGCTCGAAGCCATCCCCGAAGTAACCGAGGTACAGGGGCTCAGCGGTGTCACCGATCTGCTCATCCAGGTTGTCGCCCGCGACGCTGACGACTTGTACCGCATCGCGGGTCGCATCCTCGATATCGACGGAGTCGAACAGACTACGACGGCCCTGGTCATGCGCCAGCTGGTCGATTTCCGCCTGCATCCGCTCGTACGTGAACTGGCCGCCGAGGAGTGAGGTAGGCCCTCGACCAGGCACTCCTGGCCAGTGATGTACGGGCCCCGGCATGCCGGAGACGCGATCTCGAAGGCCGGAGCGCAAGCGCCGCACAGTGTTTCGGATTAGTCGAACCTATAGGTCGACTGTCGGCGTGCCCGGATCTGTGAGTTCGTGGACATCGCGGCGGTACAGCAGGCCGGTGACGACTCTCGATCGGCGGTGACAAAGCGGCGATCTCGCCTGCCAGTTCCGGTGAAGCCTGGCGCCATATCTCGAGCGACCGGGCGTTCAACACGTGCGCCGCGGGATGTACGAGAGTCTGCTCACGACGCTCCAGGACCGCGGTGGCGATACCACGGCGGGCCAATAATAGGGCAACGGTGGCGCCCGCCCCGACGATGACGATCGGCGGGTCGGTCATGGTTTACAGGGTCTTCCAGGTGATGGTGCGTTTATTGGCGCGCGATGTAGTGCCGGGCCGGGTGCCGGCCCCCCGCTCGAGCAGGCAGGCGGGGTCATCGCCGCGGCGGAGCCGTTCGAGCAAGTAGTCGGGGTCGAACTCGACGCCGATGGGATTGGCCGCGAAAGCGGTGCTGTGTAAGTAGTCGGCTGTCTCGGCGGCAGTGGCGAAGTTCTCGGTCTGCAATTCCAGCCGGACTCCGTCGGGGTCCTCGTAGTACAGCGACGTGGTAGGTCCGTGGTTGATCGACCAAACCGGCGTGATACCAAGCGCTTTGAGGCGCTCGTAGTTGGTGAGTAGCCGTTCCAAGGGCGTGAAGGTCAGAGCGAGATGGTCGACGCCGTAGATCTTGCGACGTAGATGCGCCAAGGGGAAAAGGTAGCGCAACACCCGCGGGACCTTCACCAAGGCGAGCCGGTGACTTTCATCGTCCCAGGTCAGGAATGCGATCTGGGAGTCCTCATGCACCACGTGAGCGCCGAATACTGTGCTGTACCAGGCGATCATCTCCTTGGCTCGGGCGGTTTTGACGACCCAGTGGGCCAGCAGGTCGGGTGCGGCGCCGGCGTGGTCGGGCACGGTCGGTGTGGGGTCGTGAGTCATGGTGTATCCCTTGGCGTGGCGGTGATGGTGGTGGTCTGGGTACCGAGATTGATGGAGCCATCGGCATTGGTGATGGTCGCGGTGACGAGGTCGCCCGGTGCGAGGTACGGCTTGCGCAGGTTCTGGCGGATGAACAGCGACCACAGCCGCTGTTCGGGCAGCAGCGCGGTGGCCAGGCGCCGAACCAAAGCGGGTGGGGTGGTGGCGGTGCAACCGCTCGGGGTGCCGGTGAGTACGACATCACCGGGTGCGAGGTTGCAGAACTCGGTCAGCTCGGTCAGGGTTTCCGCGGGTCCGTACAGCAGGTTGGCGGTGTTGTCGTGCTGACGGCGCACACCATTGACCTTCAGCGACAGGTCGAGATCGGCCAGGAGTCCGATCTCGTCGGGCTCTGGGACGGCCAGCAGCGGGCCCATCGGGCAGAAGCCGCGATAGCTCTTGCCTTTCAGGAACTGCCCTTGGGGCAGCTGCACATCACGCGCTGACAGATCGTTGGCGATCGTCACGCCGAACACATAGTCGTGCAAAGTATCGGCGGTGATCGTGCGGGGTTCGTCGACGCGAGCGCGTAAAACCAGTGCGAGCTCGATCTCATAGTCCAGCAGGCGCACATGCGCTGGACGCAGCACCGGTTCATGAGGGCCGGTGATCGAGGCGTCGGTCTTGTCGAAGAACAGATTGAACGTGCGAGCGTCGGGATCCATGCCGGATTCGATGGCATGCTGGCGGTAGTTCGCACCTTGACAGATCACCCGGCACGGCGTGGTCACCGGTGACACCACGTCCACCCTGTCGAGCTGGTGTACCGGTGGTCGACTACGAGCGGCACGCCAGTCATCAGTGCCGTGCTCGATGAGATCGGCGGTACTCGCATAGTTGTCGCTCAGCGGCCTGACAGATTCGCCTGCGACCACGCCCCACCGACATTCATCGTCATCGATCCGGTAGCGAACGAGGTGCGTGACCATACGGTAGGGCCTCCTGGTGTCAGCGCGGCAAAAGCTCAACAACACCAAGACAACCGTTGCAGGCGTCGGTCCCGCTTGGGCGGCGATCCAAACCCAGGCATCGAGGTTGGACTCTGATCCAAAGCCGTCCGGGCGTCTCCTCGGGGACAGGCACCGAAAGGTCAAACCGGCGGCCGAGGCGCATTCCGTAATGTCGGCACGCACGAAAGCCCGGCCGCAGTTACATCTTGCGTTCGGGCAGGCTGATATCGCGATCAAGGATCGGGCACCACACCCAGCAGCACCGCGGTTCCGACCGCTACCCTCGTCAGCGCTTTCCTCGAGACGGCCATATCTAGATCCGCCTTAAGCGGTTGGATTTGAACGGCTCGGTACCCAGCACGAGACGGAGTCCGGCGATGCCTGAATGTGCTCGGGCATAAGCGAGTTCGTGAGCGATATCGCCGATGTTGTTGACGATCGGCAGTGCGAAGCCCAGCGTCGACAGGGTGCCCAGGGCATGTCCGTCACGGTCGAGGAACGCGCTCCCGCTGTCACCCGGAATACCAGGAGTGGGTGCGACGAGTGCATGGGTCCAGCCGCCGAACGCTGCATCGTCGGCCTTGCTTTCGCCCGTCTGGGGTGACAGAGCGGCGATCCCGCCACGCAAGCTGGAATCACTAGTGAAGACATCTTCAGTCAAGAGCTATGTCATGACCGACACGACCTTCCACTCGATCGCGTACCGACCAAGGATTGCTCGCGCACCGGCAGCGTCGGCCCCCGGTTCGAGCTCGACGGTCGTCACGATCGCACCGTCGTCGATCACGGCGGCCACGCTGCGCACACCGGCGACCTGCTCCAACGCAGCACTGATTTCTCGGCGCGTGGCATCAGCGCGTAATCCCAGCTTGTAGGGCTTTCCTACATCGGTGACCGGCAGGGCATCCAGCACGATCACCGTTTTCGGTGCGGCGGCGGGTTCGGCCACCCGTGCGCTGGCCCAGGCATGCAGTTCCGCTTCGGTGACAGTTGCTCCGGTTGCCAAGGTCACGTAGACGACCGGTACTTCCCCTGCGTGGACATCTGGACGTCCGACCGCTCCTGCGGCGGTGACCGCGGGGTGTGCGAGCAAGGCGTCCTCGATCATCGCCGGGTCGATATTGTGCCCGCCGCGGATGATCAGGTCCTTCTCGCGGCCGTGCAGGTAGATGAAACCCTCGTCGTCGATGTGGGCGAGGTCGCCGGTGTCGAGCCAGCCGTCGACGACCTTTCCGAGACCATCGAGGACGGGTTCGCGCTCGGTGCGGCCGGTGACGTATCCGGCGAAAACCGTCGGCCCGCTGAGAGCCAGGACTCCGGTCGCGCCGATCGGCCGGTCGGCCCAGGTGCCGTCGTCGCAGACACCGATGATCTTGACCTGCTGGTAGGGCATGCGTTGCCCGACCGCACCTGGACGCGGTCGGTCCGGGAAGCTGCGTGCACTCGCACAGGTGGCCTCGGTGAGGCCGTAACCTTCGACAAGGGTGACACCGGTATGGGTTTGGAAACTCTCGCGGACCGCGGCGGGCAGCGGTGACGCGCCGACCATCGCATACCGCAGACTGCTGATATCGGCGTCGACCGGGAATTGCGCCAGCACCGCGTAGACGGTCGGCACCGCGCTCATCGCCGCAATCCGGTAGTGCGCCACGATCTTCCAGAATTCGCCGTACAGCGCGAAGTCCCGATATCCGAGCGGGCCCGCCCACACCACCGCTTGACCCTTGAACAGTGGCGCCAGCAGCGTGACGACCAACGCGTTGACATGGAACAACGGCAGCGCGGCGAACACGACCGCGTTCTCGTCGAGCAAAGTGTTGGCCGCGATCATCCACGCATTGGCGACCTCACCCTCGTGAGTGTGGGCGGCCAGCTTCGGCACACCGGTGGTGCCCCCGGTATGGAACAGTCCGGCGAGGTCGTGCGATTGCGGTGGGCGCCCGGCGAATTCGACGGCGTCTTCGACGACGGCCAACTCATCGAGGTAGCCGAGGCGCAAACCATCGACCACCGATAACGGATCCGGGGTCGAGATCGCGCTTGTAGGGCGCAGGACCAGGATCGCGTCGAGCAGTCCCTCTACGGCCAATTCTCGGACGGACGCCCACGTGGTGGCGTCGAGTTCGGGGCCAGCGGCGATGAGTATCCGCGCGCCGGAACGCTTCAACAGTTCCGCGACATGCTGCCTCGACTGTGCCGCATTGATCGGGGCGGCGATACCCGCCAGTTGTGCGGCAAGAGTCGCCGGGATCAATTCCGCGCAATTGGGTGCCATCAGAGCGACCGCATCGCCACGGCGGACACCGAGCCGGTGCAGCAGGTTCGCGTATCGATGGACTCGGGCCAACAGATCGGCGTAGGTACACTGCCACGGTTCGCGCCACCGGGCAGCCTCCGGCAACACGGTGAGCGCCGTCCGATCCGGCCACAGGTCGGCTGCTCTGACCAGCAGCGCGTAGGTCGATTCCGGCAGGCCACGTTCGTTCAGCGGTACCGCTTCGATACCGGCCAGGTCACCGGGTTCGGTGTAGCGCGGCCAGAGCAGCTCGGAGCTGATCACTTTGTCGGTCATCGCGCGTACCTCACAGCGGTGCGCCGACGGCCCACGTCGATCTTGCCGCCGTCGATGGCCACGGCCACTTCGAGCATATTGTCCGACAGATACTTGTTGTTCGGGTGAACGGCAGTACCCATGAAGAGGTCACTTTCAGTAGGCCGCACCAGCGGCGGAGGTGGATTCGTTGTGATGAGCCACGCACCCGGTAGCGAACGAGGTGGGTCACCATGGCTAACGACTCCTGTGGTTCAGCGCTGGGACAGCGCGGCCAAGCTCAACTCCACCTAGACAACCGTTTCCGGACACCGGACCGCTTGGACGACGATCCAAACCGGGACGCTGAGATTGGATTCCAACCCAAGGCGGGATTCGTCCCAGCACCTCCCCAACCGACATGAAATCGGCCCGCGTGACACCCGACGCGGGACTCTGACCGTGGGCGCCAGGCCAGGAATGTGTCAGCGATCGGGCTCGAGAAAGGCGGTATCAACATCCAGGACCGCGGCGCCGAGTTCTTCGGCGAGCGCGAGCGCTGCTTGCAGCTGGGTGCGGCGGTCGTGAATCTTGCGGCCCCGCAGTTCTTCGGCACGCTGGACGCGGTAGGCGACGGTATTGCGGGCAATCCGCAACTGGGCAGCGGTGGCAGCGAGGCTGCGTTCGTTGTCGAGATAGCACTTCAGCGTCGTGCGCACGGCCGTGCGGAACTCGCCAGGAGTAGCCAGATCGCCGAGTTCGCGGTGCACGAACTCACGCGCCTGCTCCGGGCGGGCACTGAGCATCACCACAAGGTCCAGTTCGCCGTAGTCGAACAACCACCGTCGCGAGGTCGCGATCGCGCCGAGGTCGGCGGCATCGCTGGCTTGCCGGTGCGTCGCCGCGAATCCGAGCACACCAGGCGCGGGCAGCCCTACCGCGACCCGCACACCGGGGATCGGCCCCAGCACTGAACCGGTGGGAAGCGCCGGCGGCCGACGGGTGCTCGCGCCCCACGCCCACACGCGGCGCCCGCCGACCGGCACAATCAGTGTGGCCGTAGCGCCACAGGTAGTGAGCAGCGACGCGGCGACGTCATCCAGGCGTGCGGCGCTCTCGGCAGCGCGGTGGTCCGTCCAGACCACAAGGCCCAGATGTTGGCGGGTCAGGTCGTAGCCCAGGATGCGTTGAGCACGGTGCAGGTCGACGGCTTCACCGCGCAGGATTTCCCCGATAACCTCGGCACGCAACGCCGCCGAGCTGGCCTGCCACACGCGCTGGGCCTGGCCGTATTCGGCTGCCATCGCGGTGGTCAGCCGGTCGGTGATATCGAAAAGCACTTCGGTGACACGCCGCATCGTGGCGAACCGCTGTGGTGCGGGCATCAGTCTCTCGGCGGCGTCGAGAACATACTCGGCGGCCACAGCGTGACCGATATGGATACTGCGCAGCATATGCTCGACACCGACTCCGCGGCTAACGATCTCTGCAGGACCCACCAGCACATCCGGAGCCGCGGACACCACGAAGTCCTGCTCGTCGGCCAGCGCGCCGATGGCCTCCACGGCCACCGCTTCACAACCGCCGCGCACCCATTCCACAATCCCATCGGCAGCGAGTTCGGGAACCTCGGCCACGATCCGATCGGTCATCGCCACGCCCAGCTCGACCGCCCACCCAACCGGCCCGGCACCGAGACGAACCGTCAGCTCCTCCACCTGGGCACCAGACAGCACCGACCGCGACAACGCCGTCGGATCAACCGGCGAAAGCGCCCGAATCCAAGCCACAGCCGCACGATCGTCGCCCGTGTCGGTATCTCCTTCCACCGACCGAACATATCGTCACCCACGGCGACCCTCCTAGCCAGCACATTCGTGCCGCATTAGAAATAGGGCGTAAGGGGGTCGGTTATGACCATGGAGGCTCGACAACCTATTCGGCTACTTCATCGTGACCGGTGTATGGCGGCGTGGCGAGGGCGTTTACGGTGCGGCGCCTTCCTTCGCGGTGGAGCTCGCGAAGCCGCTGACCGTCCGCTCCAGTTCCGCAGCGGCGGAGGTGGCGTCGGCCGTGGTGCGCCAGACCACGTGCCCGTCGGGTCGGACCAGGACGGCGCCGTGCTCGCCGACCGCGAACAGGTCGAACACCTGCTGTCGGTCCGAGGCAATCGCGGCCTCCAGACCCGCCACCGTGACGGGCATCGTGGGTGCGACGGCGGTACGCCAGGCCTGCGGGTCGGGGGTGAACAGGGTGTAGTCACGCAGGTCGAGCAGGTCGTGCGTGGACACGGCGTCCCCGGCCAGCCACGCGTGCGGCACGCGCGCACCGGGCCATGTCGTCGGCACGTAGTCCACCACGCCGTCGTCGTTCATCGGCTGCGGCGTCGGCTCGGTCCGGATGAGCGTGCCCGAGTAGGCGTAGCCGAATTCGAGTCCGGTGGAGGCGAAATGCTGTAATTGGGCCGGTATTCGGGATTTGACCGCGGCGCGTCGGCCGCGCGCGGACGCGTTGTCTCCCAATAGTTTCGCGGTCGGTCGCATCGCAAGGTTCATCAGGGCGTCAGCGACCTGCCTTACGATCCGCGCCGGGAGGCGGTCGACGACAGGTTGCGCGAAAGCGTGGGTGACCCGCGCGAGAGCGCGGTTGCCTGGGGCCAGCCCAGCCATGACCTCGTCGAGCCGGAAGTGGTTGTCGACGCTTTGTTCGGCGAAGCGCTCCACGACAGGTCGCCGTTCCGACTCGTAGCTGTGCAGCAGTGTGGCCGGCGCGCGATCTTCGATAATGGCGGCGAGTTTCCAGGCGAGGTTATGTGCGTCCTGCACGCCGCTGTTGAGTCCGAAACCGCCGGTGTGCGGGAACCGGTGGGCGGCGTCGCCGGCGAGGATCACGTTGCCCTTGGCGAAGGTTTCGGCGGTCTGGCTGGTCATTGTCCAGGTGCCGGTGGAATGTATTCGGAAGGGGACGTGCTTTCCGATTACTTGCGGTAGCGTCCGGGCCCAGAATGCGCGGCCGTCACGAGCGATTTCCTGGTGGTCGCTCAGGAACGGGGTCATGAGCACGTAGTCGTCGTCGGCATGGGCTATCAGCACCCCGCAGAACGCGGGGGAGTAGATCCAGCTCAGCAGCGGGCGGGTGCCGTTGGTGAACAGTTCGGCGTTGAAGAAGACGCTGCCCATGTTGGCCAGCACCGGCCCGCGCATCGCGATACCCAACGCCGCACGCACCGGGCTGTTGGCGCCGTCGGCGCCGACCACGAATCGCGAGGAAATCTCGGCCGTGCCGCTGCGCAGGTCGGTCGCGTGCACCGTCGCACCGGATGGCGTCATCGTCACGTCGCGTACGTTGACGCCGCGACGGAATTCGACGTGTGGGTCGGCTTCGAGGGCATCCCAGAGCACCGGCATGAGCTGGTGCTGGCCGATGTGCGAGATGAGGTACCGGCTGTGGCTTTGCACGCGTTCCACCTGCTCGGGGAAGGCCAGCAGGTCGATGTCGCCGAGTGGGTCGCTGCTGAGGTCGGTGAACCAGCGGATCACACTGACCTTCTCGGCCGGTGGCGCCAGCGCGCTGAGCTGTTCGGCCAAAGCCGGCGAAGCGTGATGCCAGATTTCCTGGGACCGAGCGTTGATGACATGCGCGGCCGGATGGTTCAGCGGGTCGGTCCGGCGTTCCAGTACGGTGCTGGCGATGCCGTAGCGCGACAGCAGCAGCGCCAGGGTGCATCCGGTCGCGCCCGCGCCGACGATGGTTACCTCGGCCACGGCAGCGCCGTGAGGTCGGGGGCGCGCTGGTGGTGTGGTCTCGGACATCGCTCGTTCTCCGGGTTTCTCGGTCAACGCACGGTGTTGCGCTGCGTGCCGAGGTCGAGCACGCCATCGTCGGTGCGGATGGACGCCGTGACGACGTCTCCCGGCGTGAGGTAGGCGGGGTTGCGGGACTGGATCCGTATGAACAGGTCCCACTTCTTTGCCTCGGGCAGCAGGCCGGCGAGGCGTTGCACGAGGCGCTTGGGCGGGTGAAGGGCCACCCCGCCGGGGGTGCCGGTGAGCAACAGGTCACCCACCGCGAAGTCCTCCAGCAGGGAGAACTCCGTGAGAGTTTCCGCGGGTGCGAAGACCATGTCGCTGGCCAGTGCCGTCTGCCGGGTCTCGCCGTTGACCGCGAGGGTGAGCCGAAGGTCCTTCCACCTGTGCATCTCGCCGGGGTCCGGTACGCAGAGGTAGGGGCCGACCGGACAGAAGGTGCGGTAGCTCTTGCCCTTGTAGTACTGGCCCTGAGACAGCTGAACATCGCGGGCGCTGACGTCGTTTGCGACGACGAAGGCCCCGAGGTACTCCGCGAGGTTGTCCGCGGTCACCGTCACCGGGCCGGTGATCGCTTTGCCGATGACGATGCCCAGTTCGATCTCGTAGTCCAGCAGCCGCACATTCGGCGGAGTGACGATGTCGTCGTGCCCCCCGGTGAGCGATCCGGTGGATTTGGTGAAGAACAGGTTGAACGGTCGGTCGGGGTCCATTCCGGTCTCGGCCATGTGCGCTCGATAGTTCGTGCCCTGGCAGTTGACCTTCGCTCCGGGCAGTGGGTTGAGCGGAGTGACGCTTGCCAACTCGATGCCGGGATCACCTGATTCTGTCAGCAGGCGTCGAGCATCCGCGGCGCCTTCCCGAAGCACGTCGGTGGGCGTCGGGTACGCGCCGGGCAGCGGCAGCACCCGCTCGCCGCGAACGACGCCCCAGCATGCGGCGCTCGATTCGGTGGAGTAGCGGAGGAGGTTGATGCTCACCCCGGCGAGTCAACCCGCGCCGGCCGCCCCCGCGCTTGGACCGCACGCCAAATCGAAGCCGCCGATTTGGACTCTGATGCAATATCGATCGGCGGCACTTGGGTCGTGCTGGACATGCGGTCGTCCAATGTGCTGGCCGACCGGGTGTGCTCACCGCGGCCGAGGTCCGCAGCCTGCACTTCCTGGTCGCGCACGGCCAACACTTCGTCGTTCGGCCGCACGCTGTTCGCCGAGAAATTGAATCCGCTGGACCCACTCGATCCGGCCTCGGTCCGCGCCCACGCGGAATTCATCGCCGATATTGTCTTCGCGGGGTTGCGCGCCCGGGGCGCCTGCCCGACGCCTGACCCGGAAGACACCATCACCGAGACCGGAGTCCAAGCGTCGCAGAGTGTTTCGGGCAGAACCACGGTGTTCAGCTCGAACTCTCGGGTCCTACCCGCACCAAGACGACCCCGTGTGGCGGGATGTCGTGGGCGGTGATCGGGCCCGTTGTCGTTGTGGTCGTGTGTGCCCATGGATCGCGGACCCGGTATCGCTCTGACGGTGCGAGTCCCGTTGCCGCGGTGGTGGTTTCGATGGTGGCGGGACTATCGGTGTCGTTGAACAGCGCCACCCCGACGGAGCCGTCGCCGAGTGGTTTGACGATGATGCGATGGTCATCCGGCAAGGCGGCACCCTGCGCGTGCGTCGGGTCCTGGTCGATGGCTATGACCTCGCGATTGGTGAGGATGTCGCGGGTTTCGGCGGACATGGTCCGCACGTCGTTGCCAGCGATCAGTGGTGCGCCGAGCATGGCCTACAGCGTGAAGTGGGCGCGTTGTTCGGCGATGGTCAGACTGTCCTGTCGGCGGAGCAGGTCGAGCAACTGCGGGGAGATGCGGAAACCGGTACCGAGACGTGCGGCGTCCTCGGCGGACAACGCACCCTGTTTCGCCGCCATGGCGGGCATGCCGTCGGTGTGCGCGCCCAAGAACTCGGCCATGGTGATCCCGACGACCAGCATGTCCGGATCGCGACCCGTCTGACTTCCGTGCGCGATTGTCGTCGCGAATTCATCCATGACGCCGACGAATCCGCGGGTATCGAAGTCGCCGATCTTCGTTGCCGGTAGATCATTGCGCCACAACGGGATCAGGTCGCCGGTGCTACGCGTCAGATCGGCGATCTGTGACCAGTCGTAGGTGGTGCCTGCGTCGGTGTCCTCAGAACTGTTGGGGTTGATGCTGTAGACCACCGCGCGGCCGGTGGCGCGCAACGCGTCTCGCATCGCGGTGAATACCCTGACCTGTTCGTTGTGGTCGGCGTCGGCGCGGCACCAGTCGTACTTGAGGTAATCCACACCCCATGTGGCGAATTGGCGCGCGTCCTGGTCCTCGTGGCCGAGGCCGGCTGTGGCGAGTGTCTGCCCGCAGGTCTGGTTGTAGGGACTGGAGTACAAACCCAGGGACATACCGCGGTCGTGGATGTAGTCGGCGAGTGCGGCGATGCCGTGCGGGAACTTGTCCGGATCGGCCTGTAGGTCGCCGTGCGAATCTCGCTGGAGTGCCGCCCAGCCGGCATCGAGATTGATATACCGGTAGCCGGCATCGCGCATACCGGAGGCGATCATGGCATCGACTGTTTCCCGGATTGTGTTCTCGTTCAATGGAATTCCGGAATTCCAGCTATTCCAGCCCATCGTCGGCGTTGGGACGGCGTCGGGCTCGGCCGGGGACGCGAGCGCCGGTGCCGCCGCCCCGGCCAGGATTGTAGCTGCAACAAATGCTGCGAAAGTCATTCGCCGCCGCATCACCGCTCCGATACTTCCATGGAAACCCGCTGGTAGATGCCCGCGGTACTGCTGACCATGACTGTCTCCTCTCGGGTCGTGGTCACATGTGGACCGTCGGCGTCTCCGAATCGCTTTGTTAGAGAACACTGCGGCGGTACAGCAGAGCGGTGACGACCATGCCGGCGACGAGGATGGCGGCCGACCACCAGTAGGCGGTGGCGTAGCTGGTGAGCTGAGCGTTGGTGAGCACACCGGGATCGACGGGGCCGTGGGATGCCAGGTAGTCGTTGGCTGCGCTGGTCGACATGGTGGTGAGGAACGCGGTTCCGATCGAGCCGCCCACCTGCTGGGCGGCATTCACGGTCGCGGACGCGGCACCGGAGTCGGCGGCCGCCACTCCGAGGGTGGCGGCGCTCATGGACGGTGCCACGATCAAGCCCATTCCGAAACCGGCGACGAACAGTGCGGGCAGCACGTGGGTGAGGAACGCGCTGCTCACGTCGAAGGTGGTCATCCATACGAGTGCGATCGCGACGATCGCCATACCGGGTGGCACGACGAGTTTGGGGGTGATCCGGGGGATCAGAACATTGTTGGCCACCATGGCGGCGATCATCAGACCCACGACCATCGGCATGAACGCCAGCCCGGTACGGATCGGTGTGTACCCAAGGTTGATCTGCAGGTAGTAGGTGAAGTACAGGAAGATGCCGAACATCCCCGCGCCGCTGATGAAGATCGCGGCCAGCGAGGCGGCGCGGGTGCGGTCGGTCAGGATTCGCAACGGCAGGACGGGGTGGTCGGTCTTGGTCTGCCACCACCCGAAGCCTGCCAAAAGGACGGCGCTGGCCACCAGCAATCCCCAGGCCGACACGTCCGCCCAGCCGTCGGTCTGCGCTCTGGTGCAGCCGTAGACGAGACTGAACAAACCTGTCGACACCAATGCGATGCCGGGCAAGTCGAGCCGTGCGGTGCGGTCGCGGCGGGTACGCGGGAGCATCACGACCGCGCCGATGGCGGCCACGAGCGCGAAGGCCAGGTTGACGAACAGCGTCCACCGCCAGGTCAATGTCTCGGTGAGCACACCGCCGAGCAGCAGCCCGATCGCGCTACCCGCACCCGACACCGCGCCGTACACGCTGAAAGCGGTCGCTCGTTCCTTCCCCTCACTGAAGATGGTCGTCAGCAGCGACAACGCGGCCGGGGCCAGCAGTGCGGCGAAGAGGCCCTGTCCGGCCCTGGCCGCGACCAGCATTTCGAAACTGGGTGCGGCACCGCCGACCGCGGATGCGACGGCGAAGCCGATCAGGCCGACGAGAAATGTGGCTTTGCGGCCGAACAGGTCGGCGATGCGGCCGCCGAGCAGCAGCAAACGCGAGGGCATATGCGGTGACCACCCACTGGCGCTGACCGTCGGTGAAACCGAGGTCGTGCTGCGCCGATGGCAGGGCGATGTTCACGATGGTCGCGTCGAGGACCACCATCAGCTGGGCGAGCGCGATGACGATGAGTAGCAGCCACCGCGTGCCGCTAGGGCTTCGGGATGAACCTTCGGGAAAGCTCGGGCCGTTTTTGGACAGCGTGATAGTCGTGTGCTCCGGCATTGGCCGTGCCTCTCGTATAGTACGAAGTCGTTCTATACGTAGATTGGCAGCAGTGTGGGAGAAACGCAACCGTACTATTTGAAGTGTGGGGTGCGTCTCACCGCTGCGGCTGCGAGACGGGTCAATGAGAGCCGTAGTGCAACGCGGGTAGCGCGATGTCGTCGATGAACCGGATGAGGTAATCGGTGTCGGCGAAGGAACCGTCGAAGACCGGTCGCGTGACGAAGATGCCGAAGAAGAAGGGGGACAGCAACTCTGCGGCGGGGGGCCGGGTGGGCAATTCTCCGCGTTCTACCGCTCGGTCGATGAAGCGGGCGAGATCGGCGGTGTCGGGTTCGAGCAGGACGGTTCGGAGCGTGGCTGCCAAATCGGGATGAGTCAATACCGCGTGATTGAGGGCCGCGATCAGTGCGGTGTCCGGCTGTGCCCGCGGCACGAACCGTTCGGCCATGGCCACCAGGTCGCCCCGCAGGCTTCCGGTATCGATATCTTTTGCGTCGGTCGGCCCGGTGGCGCGCAGGGCCGCGGCGATCAGCTGTGGTTTGGTCGGCCACATCCGATACAGCGTCGCCTTGCTGCAATGTGCCCGCGCCGCAAGGGTATCCATCGACAGCGCCTCGTAGCCGACCTCGCGAAGCAGATCCAGCGCCGCGGTCAGCAACTCGTACTCGCGAGCAGGCGTCATGCGAGGCCGCCGAATGCGCGCGTTCTCGGTCAAGGCGGATCCTCCCTGGGAAGTACGGTTCAGTACTTACCATAGTGGTCCGCTTGGCTCGGGGGACGTGCGCCTGGTCCGAGCGGCATTCGGCGCAGCGTCACCGCTGCCGAGGGCGTGGCCTGCACGCCCTCGGCGGGATTACTTATACGACCGTTGGATCGACCTGCTGCTCAGATAAGCGGTGTGATGTGCTCGGGGATGCCGAGCAGGGCCTTGCCGTAGGTTTCCATCGAAACGTGCGGCAGGGTCACCGCGTGCCGCGCGCCGACGTTGGAATCGCGCCAAATCCGCTGCATGGCATTGACTTCGGCGAACGCTGCGGCGCCGTGTGCATTGAGCAAGATGTTCAGCGCCTCGTTGATACTGCGCAGGGTGATCGCGGTATCGCCGCGCATCCGGGCGCGGGCCATGAGGTCCGGGAACACGCCGGCCTCCGCGTACGCCTGGACGTCATCGGCTGCCCGGTAGGCGTGCAGGTGGGCGGTTTCGATCTTCATAGCGGCCTCGGCGACCAGCATCTGGAAGGCTACGGAGTCGGCTTGCCGAGTGATCGTGGTGTAGGCCAGTGCCTTTTCCGCGGCCTTGGTGCGGACCAGGTTCAGCGCGGCCCGGCCGAGACCCAGTTGAGCTCCCATGATCGAGGTGTTCATGAACGGGGTCATGGCCCCCCGGTACAGGGGCGCGTCGGGATGATCGGCGATGTACTCACCCGCCATGTACGGACCGAGCGAGACCACGCGATGTTCGGGGACGAACGCGTCCTCGACGACGACGGTGTTGCTACCGGACCCGCGCATCCCCGCGACATACCAGGTGTCCTCGACCCGGAAGTCTGCCCGGGGGACCAGCACCGCGACCTGATCGAGCACCTGATCGTCGTCGTCGACCAGAAGTGCCCCATCGGTGCTCCAATCCGCGTGCAGACTGGCCGAACTGTATGGCCACCGTCCGCTCACCCGGTAACCGCCGGACACCTTGCGGACTTTGCCCGACGGTGCCAGAACGCCGGTAACGATCGCGTCGGGGCCGTTGGCGTACACCTCGTCGAGGCTGCGACCGGGGTGGAGGGCGCACAGCCACCCATTCGTGTTCGACAGTGTGACTACCCATGCCGCGCCGCCGTCGGCCTCGGCGATCGCCGAGGTCACATCCAGCAGCGACCGCAGGCTGGTCTCCAGGCCACCGAAACGCCGTGGCACCACGATACGGAACGCTCCGGCTTCTTTCAGCGCATCGATTGTCTCCTCGGGTACTCGCCGGTCCGAGTCGCTTGCGGCGGCATTCCTCCGGATCAGTGGCGCCAGCTCGTCGATGCGCGCGAGCACATCCTCGATGGTTTCGGTCCGGGAATTGTCTACGGTGGTCATGCGTACTCCAAAATTACTGTGATGGTTGAAAATTCGGCAGGGTTCACGCTGGATCGGCGGCAACGATGGGGTTTTGCAGTTCGCCGACACCGTCGATCCGGCTGATCAGGGTCTGGCCGGGCTCCAGGAAGCGCGGCGGATTCATCGCGCTGCCGATGCCGGCGGGGGTGCCGGTGAACAGCAGGTCACCGGGCAGCAGCGGGAGCAAAGCCGACAACTGTGAGATCAGCTGCGGCACTGGGAAGATCATGTCTTTGGTACTTGTCTTCTGCACTTCCTCTCCATTGAGCGTGCAGGTCATGTGCAGGTCGTCGGGATCGGGCAGCTCGTCGGGGGTGACCAGCCAGGGGCCGATCGGGCCGTAGCCGGGAAGAGATTTGCCGAGGCTGAATTGCGGTGCGGGACCCCGAAATTGGACGGATCGCTCGGAGATGTCCTGGGCCACGGCGACGCCGGCGACATGCTCCCAGGCGCGGTCGGCCGAGACGTTGCGGGCACCGACACCGATCACGACCGCCAGCTCGATCTCCCAGTCGGCGGTTCCGTCGGTCGGCACGGGAATGCTGCTGTGCGCACCGGTCAGGCAGCTCGCGAACTTGGTGAACACGAGCGGATCGCTCGGCAGGTCGAGACCGGACTCGGCGGCGTGCTGCCGGTAGTTCAGTCCGATGGCGAAGATTTGTGGTGGGCGTGGCGCCGGAGGTCGCAGGAGCGCGGGGTCCAACGGCTCGGCGGCGGGCAGGTCGGCGCTGTGGGCCCACTCCCGGAACGCGGTCCAACGCTCGTAGATCGCCTGGGGCTCGGCGGTGAAGCGGCCGCCGCTGGCGCGTTCGACGTCGACGGCTCCGGCTGCCGTCACGATGACCAGGCGATCACCGAGATTACCGATCTTCATTTGTCGCTCCTTGGATTGAAAGATGTTGTAGCACTGCTGAATTCGACAGTCCGTCAACTGACGAGACGCCGATACCGTGAGCCGTGGAAAACCAGGGGGCGTGTGGTGGGATGTGCGTAGAGGCTGCGGATGGCGAGCACGACGATTGTGTGATCGCCTGCGCGGAACTCGTCGTGCAGGGCGCAGTCCAGCCAGGCTGCCGCGCCGGATAGCAGCACGGCGCCCTCGGCGGTGCACTCGTATTCCACGCCCGCGAACCGATCCGGGGAGCGCGAGGCCAATTGCCGGCACATCGGCTCCTGCTCGTCACCGAGGATGCTGAGCCCCAGCCTGGGCGCATCGCGCAGCGACGCCCAGGTCCGGGAGCTGTTCATGATGCAGATCGACACCAGCGCTGGGTCCAGCGACACCGAGGTGAACGAGCTGACCACCATGCCTGCGGGCCGTTGGTTGCGCATTGCGCAGACCGCGATAACGCCACTGGGGAAACAACCGAAGGCCAGCCGCAGTTGGTCCGGACCGCTGGGCGTGGTCAACGCTGACGGCGTGGCTTCGGTCCCGAAGCTGTTGCTCATCCAATAACTCCGCGAGAACCCGGGGGGCTGAGTTTCTCCGGGCACCGGGGCCGCGGGGTTGGCGAGGTGCCCGCCGATGCGGGCCAGTTTCTTCCGGGCCTCCATGGTCGCCTCCTTGTTGCGATCCGCCCTGAACAACGCACGGCAACGGTGCGACGTACCAGTCCTGCTACCGCGGTGGATGGGTGAGTCGGGTCACATCGTGCGCCCTGCCAGCAGCGTAACCATTTCGTTGATTTCATGTCAATGACTTGAAATCAACTTGTTTTTTCCCAGGTCACCGGGCACTATCGGGCACAGAGGTGTTCGGCGATGGAGGGCGCAATGACTAGCACGACCGATAAGAGCCGACCGATCTCGCGCGCCGCGCAGGCCGCCGAAACTCGGCAGCGCCTAGTCGATGCCGCGGTCGAGTTGTTCGCCGAGCGCAGTTATGACGAGGTGGCCGTGGCTGATATCTGCCGGGCCGCCGATGCCGCCCATGGGCTGGTGTTCCATTACTTCGGCACCAAGCGTGGCCTCTATTTGGAGGCGATACGGGACACGTCGAATCGCATCTTGCAGACCCATGTGCTGCGTCCCGAAATATCGCCGGCCGCGCAGATGCGCAGCGCGTTCACCGCGCAGTTCCGGTATCTGGCCGCACATCGGGGACTCGCATTACGCCTGGTACTGGGTGGTCGGGGCGCCGATCCCGAGGCCTGGGAAGTGTTGGAGGCAGGCCGGTGGCAGACCATCGAGGCCTGGATCTCGCTGCTCGGGCTCGACCCGCAGAATCAGGCCTTGCGCATGATGATCCGGTCGATTGTCGGCGCGATCGACGAGGCCGCCGTTTATTGGCTGCAGAACAATGAGCCGTTCGACGTCGACGCCGTGGTCGAATCCCTGATCGAACTGACTGTCGCGGCGCTGCGTTCGGCCGCCGCACTGGACCCCACTCTCGACGTAGAGACGCCGCTTCGGCCGTTGCTCGACGAGTTCTATGGATCCTGAAGTCCAGCAAGGGGTTTCGCGGATAGCTCGTCGAGCGAGTTATCCCGCATGACGGGGTGAGTTGCGCGGCCGCGGCCTCGGTGCAATTCCTCGACGGGTGTGTGCACGAGATCGGTGCCGCGGCGGTCGGTGCTGTCGAGAGTGCTACTGACGAAATATTCAGAATCCTTGACTGGTCATGTCATCATGAGTGACGATAACTTCAGAACTGGCGGCTGGCTGGACACCGGCCATCCCATGGGTCCATACGCAATCGAATGGAAAGTAGGTGTGGGTCGATGACGATCGCATCCATCGTGTTCGCCGTGTTGTTGGCGGTCGTATTTCTGCCGGCCGGTGTGGCCATGGCGCTGGCCGTGGCGTCGATGCGTCAGCGTGCCGCGCATTTGCACTATTCGGTGACCGCCTACCGTGGCGTCGGTGTGCTGGCGATTGCCGGGGCCTTGGGCGTGCTGGCCGGCATGGTCTGGTGGCCGCTCGGAGCGGCGGCCGGAATCGGGCTGGTGCTGTTCATGATCGGCGCCGTCATCTCCCATCTGAGGGTCGGTGACGGTGTGGCCGAGTACGCACCGGCGATCGGCGTCGGTGTGCTGGCGGTCGCCTATGTCGTGACTGTGTTCGGCGCACACCTGTGACTGTTCGAAGAGGAACTGCGATGCGTAATCGAGCCCACGTCCCCGTCTATCGCCCCGACATCTATTCGCGCCAGGGCATTCTCGACCCTTACCCGCACTATGCGCGGTTGCGCGAACTGGGGCCTGTCGTGTGGCTGGCCAAGCAACGCGCTTATGCGCTGCCCCGCTATGGCGAATGCAAAGCCGCCCTGCTCGACGATCGGACATTCATCTCCGGAGCCGGGGTCGCGTTGAATCCGGTGGCCAACCGGCTCTCGACAGGCACCACTCTCAATAGCGACGGCGAGGATCACAACCGCCGCCGCGCGTTGCTCGCTCGTCGGCTGGCCCCGCGGGCACTGCGCGCGATGCGTGAATCGATCGACCAGCAGGCGGTCGCGGCCGTCGAGCAGGCCGTCGCGCAGGGGCATATCGACGGTGCCGAATTGGCGGCCGCGCTGCCGCTTTCGGTCGTGCCGGATCTGATCGGCTGGCCCCAGCACGGCCGAGAACACTTATTGCGGTGGGCGGGAGCAACATTCGACGCCCTCGGGCCACTCAATCGACAGTCGATGTGCACCGCACCGTCGGCGATCGGGATGATGCACTTCACGCGACAGCTCGCCCGCGAGCGGGACCTGCTGCCGGGCAGCGTGGGGCAGGACGTGCTGCAGGCCACCGACGACGGCAAGCTTTCCCGCGCTGAATGCCCCGCCCTGCTGGTCGACTACCTGGCCCCGTCGTTGGATACCACGATCAGCGCTATCGCCAGTGCCATGTACCTTTTCGCACGCCACCCCGAGCAGTGGCAGCTGCTCAAGGACGATCCCACCCGCATACCGAATGCGGTGAACGAGGTCGTTCGATTCGAATCACCGTTACGTGCGTTCTCCCGCAAGACAATTCGTGATGCCGACATCGCCGGAGCCAGCATCCCGGCGGGCTCGCGGGTGGTGGTGATCTACTCCTCGGCCAATCGTGACCCGCTGGAATGGGATGCTCCCGACACCTTCGACATCGGCCGGGACGCGACGCGTCAACTCGGTTTCGGCCACGGAGTACACGGTTGCGCCGGTCAAGGTCTCGCGCGGCTGGAAACACAGGCCATGCTCGCCGCGCTCGTCGAGCGTGTTGATCGTATCGAGATCGTCGGTGAACCCGAGTGGGCGATCAACAACATCATCCACCGCTTCGAACGCCTTCCGCTGCAACTCATTCCAGCCTGATAGAGGAGCCACCATGAAGATTTCCGTCGACTACCCCCGGTGCGAGGGACACGGTCTGTGCGCCGCGCAGGCCCCCGAGGTGTTCACCCTCGATGACAACGCCGAGCTCATCTACCGATTCGATGGTGGCGAGGTGCCCGGCGATCTCGTGACCGACGCCCGTGCGGCCGTGGGCTCCTGTCCGGTCGCGGCGCTGCGGGAGATCTCGTGAACCAGCTCAGCCCGCGCTCTCGAAGTGGGTTGCCCGCTTCAAGGGCGCGCTCTCGGGCTTGATCGATCGTGGCGAGGAATATGTGCGGGATCGCTTTCCCGCAGCCTGAGGTTCGTCGAGAGTCAATCCTCGGTCTTGTTTTTGCGACCGGACGTCACGCTGGATCAGTAACCCACCGCAGCGAGGTCGTACGCACCATCCGGGGACGGCCTTGCGTCGGTACTCCCCAGCAGTGCGGCACCGAGCTGGATTCATGCACAAACATTGTTCTACCTGGCATTTAATTCGGCTATACCGTAGCCGAATTGCATCGGAAAAATAACGGCAACAATGTTGCTGAAACCTGTTGACGACTGTCGTGATAGCGGTCACACTGTATCCACTATGCGTGGACGAGCTACTGTCGAGGACCAGATCGACCCTAAATCCGCTCTTCGTGACCACAGTGTTCACGGCAGCCCCGAGCGGGGGGAGTCGCAGGATGTCGAGGCGGTGAATGCCCGGACACGGAGCGGACTGCGCACGCGCGCGGCGCTGATGCGGTCAGGCCGTCGGGCATTGGGTAGCGGCAGCGCCGCGAGTCTCGGGATCGCCGATCTGGCACGTCACGCCGGTGTCGCGACCGGATCTTTCTACAACCACTTCCGTGGCAAAGACGAGTTGTTCGCCGCGGTTATCGCCGAGGTGGTCGAGGAGCTGGCCCGGATCCTGGACAACGCTGTCACGGGCGTCGATGAGCCCGTCGAGTTCGTCCGGGCGCAGTTGCGGGCACTGGGTGCGCTCGGCGTCACCGATCCCGACACCGCCGCGATTGTCCTTGCCGCGCGGTACCGGATTCTCGATAGCCCCGACATCGGCTCACGCCTATCGTTCGGCATTCGTGCCGGGCTATCGGCGGGGTGCTTCCACGTCCACGATGTGGGAGCCGCTCTGGATCTGACCGGCGGGGTCGTTCTGGCGATCCTGCGAACTTCGCGGCGTGATCCGGCCGCTGTGACGGCCGAGTGGATCGAGACCCTCGCCCAGCAGGTGCTCTTCACCCTGGGACATCCGGTATGCGAGAGCATCCCGAGCGAAAGATAGATTGGTTTGACTCTGGCACCCAAAGTGTCGACCGCACAGCGCAAAGATTCATCCGCGCTGCGGATCGTGCGAACAAATTTCTCCGATACCGTCGTATCGGGCCTACGCACCTGGGGACGGACGGTCGATCTCGCGATCGAATCCGTTCGGGAGGGGCTGCTGGATCTGGTGCGTGGCCGTTTCCAGTGGCGCGAGATGCTGCATCAGGCGTGGTACATGGTCACGGTCACGGCATTGCCCGCGATCCTCATGGCGGTTCCGTTCGGTGTCATCGTCTCGGTGCAGATCGGCAACATGATCCGAGAATTGGGCGGTGACTCGCTGTTGGGGGCGGCGAGCGGGCTCGGGGTGATCAAGCAGGGCGCCCCGATCGCGACGGGACTGCTACTCGGCGGTGCCGGCGCCGCGGCGATCGCCGCGGACCTGGGCGCGCGCACTATCCGCGAGGAAGTGGATGCGCTGCGGGTGATGGGAGTGAGTCCGGTTCGCAGGCTCGTGATTCCGCGCATTGTCGCGATGGTGCTGGTCGCACCGCTGTTGAACGTGCTGATCATCTTCACCGGTGTGGCCGCGGGTTACATCGTCGCGATCAGCGCGCAGGGCGTGACCTCGGGCAGCTATTGGGCCACTTTCGGTTCCTTCACCACGGTCACCGATGTGGGGATCTCGCTGCTGGAGGCGATCCTGTTCGGGTTCATCGTGGCGGTCATCGGCTGCCAGCGGGGGCTGGAGGCCAGGGGCGGTCCCCGCGGCGTGGCCGATGGCGTGAATGCCTCGGTGGTGCTGTCGGTGGTGTCCGTGCTTGTCGTCAATCTCGTTGTCAGCCAATTGGTTCAGATGTTCGTACCGACGAGGATGGCCTGATGACCGCGACGCCGTACGCGCCGAGGGGACTGCGCTGGGCGTATCGAGTGGTCCGCCGGCGGCAACGGCTGTTGCTGCCGATCGACTCGATCGGGTTCATGCTGTCGTTCTGCTGGCAGGTCCTGTCGGCGATCCCGTTGACGCTCAAGCACTATCGGACGCAAACTATTCGTGCCGTCAGCGAAACGACCTGGGGGAGAGGCTCGCTGATCGTCGGCGGCGGCACGGTGCCGATGCTGATCTTGCTGGGTATGGTGCTCGGGGCGGCTGTGGGTATCCAGTCGTACGGCACCTTGAACATGATCGGGCTCGGCCCGCTGACCGGGATCGTCTCCTCGTTCGCGAGCACTCGGGAGCTGGCGCCGATCATCGCGGGTATCGGATTCGCGGCGCAGGCCGGATGCCGGATGACCGCGGAGATCGGGTCGATGCGGATATCCGAGGAGATCGACGCGATCGAATGCCTCGGTCTGCGGTCGATTCCGTTCGTGGTGACCACCCGGGTGATCGCCGGTGTCGTCGCGATCGTGCCCACCTTTCTGATCACACTGATCCTCAGCTATCTGTCCTGCACGTTGGTCGTCGTCGGCGTCCACGGCCAGGCATCGGGGGTCTACCAGCACTATTTCAGCCAATTCGTCAGTGGTCCCGATATTGCCGCTGCCGTGCTGAAGGTGATGGTTTTCGGAATCGCGGTGATCCTGATCCATTGCTATCAGGGGTTTTTCGCGACCGGTGGACCGGAAGGCGTCGGTATCGCCTCCGGACGGGCGGTGCGAGCCAGTTTCGTCGCGATCATCACTTTGGACATGCTGTTGAGCCTGGTCATCTGGGGTTTCAGCGCGACGATCACATTCACGGGGTAGCGAGAATGCCAACGTATGGTTTGCCAGGGGCAGCCACCACCGGGAAGTCCGCACGGCGGACGGGCGTGATCGCCCTGGCCGTTGTCGCGGTCGTTGTCGCGGTCTGGGCCGGGTCTCAGGCGGTGCGTGCGGATGAGCGAATGCGGGTAACGCTGCGCACCGAGCAGATCGGCGACGGCATTGTCACCGGAGCGCGAGTGCGGCTGGACGGGGTGAATATCGGCGAAGTCACCGGCATCGAAAGTGCCGGGGCGGGGCAGCAGCAGATCACGCTGCGGTTGGATGGGTCCCAGCTCACCGGACTCACCGACGCGCTCGTCCTCGACTATGCGCCGTCGAACCTGTTCGGCATCAGCGAGGTCGAGTTGCGCCGCGGCCAGGGCGGTGTCCCGTTACACGACGGCGGGAATGTCGATCTCACCGGCGCATCGGCGTCTCGAGTCTCGAATGCCACGCTGGGCACACTGATTCGGTCGCTGGGGCAAACCACCGACCGGGTACTGACGCCACAACTGGCCGATGTGCTGACCGCTCTGGCCACCGATGCCAAGGCCTTCACCCCGATCTTGGAAGCCGTCGTGATGCTGGGCCGTGCGGTCGCCGACACCCAGCGCTACGATCCGTCCTTTCTGATCGGGCAGTACGCCTCCACACTGCATGGAACGGCCGAATTCGCCGGTGCCACTGTCGATCTGCTCGACCACATCAACAACATCGAAGTCCTGCGCACCGACCAGCCGCTGTTCGACTCCGGAGTCGACATGATCGCCAACCAGTTGTTCCCCGCGATCACAAACCTGGGTCTCACCGGGCAGCGGCATTACGCCGGCTACAGCGACGTGCTGTCACCGTTGCTGAACGTCATGGCGCAGATGGTGCCCACCCCACAGCGGTCGAGTGCGGAACTGCGAACCCTTTTGGAACGCATCGACAATTCGTTCGTCGACACCCCCGAGGGACCGGTTCTGCGACTCGAGCTCACCTTGCGCGGATTTCCGGTGTTGGCCGCCCCACTGTTCGGCGCCGCTGGCGTGACCCCTGCACCGGGCGGTCCGGCTGCGATTGTGGGAGGTACACGATGAAATCGACCATCGGTGTGGTTTTGCGGCTCGTGACATTCGGGGCCGTGATGGCGGTGCTGTTGGCCACGGTGGTGGCGGCGATCGAGCGGCCCGTCTCCGGGGACACCGACTCGTACCGCGTCATTTTCACTGACGCCAATGGTTTGAAGCCCGGCGACGATGTGCGGATGTACGGCGTGCAAGTCGGCAAGGTACTGACAATCGCGTTGGATCATGGACGAGCCTCGGTAGATATCAGCGTGCAGCGCGACCACCCGGTGTTCGAGACGAGCACCTTCGCGATCCGCTACCAGACGCTGACCGGCCAGCGGTATATCGATCTACGCCAACCCGCCGCGCCGGGGGACAGGCTGGCGGCAGGCGCGACCGTCGCGCCCGAGCACACGATCCCGTCCTTCGACATCACCACCCTGTTCAACGGGCTACAACCGGTACTTCGGGAATTTTCGCCCAGCGCACTCAACCAACTCGCCGAAAGCGTCCTCGCGGTGATCCAGGGCAACGGCACCGGCCTGGGACCCGCGCTGGACGCCGTGGAACAACTGAGCCGCTATGCCGTCGATCGGCAAACCGTGATCTCCACGCTGGTCCGCAACCTGCACGACATCGACGACCGTATCGGGGGCAAGTCGCAGTATCTGGAAACTCTGATCCAGGGCCTGACCGATCTGTTCACCGTGCTGGAGGACAAACTGAAAGGCCTCGTCGACTATGCCCTTACCGCACCGCCGGTGCTCGGTCCCATCGACGACATGTTCGCGACCCTCGGATTCACCCCCGACACCAATCCCGACCTCGAAAATGCCCTGCACGCCGCGTTTCCCGATCCGCAGGCGGCGACCGAAGTATTGGGCAAACTCCCCGGACTCCTGCAGGCGCTCGATGCGATGTTGCCGACGGCCGGACCGGGCATGAACGGGACTTGTTCGAAAGGAAATGCGTCGGTGCCAGCGCAGCTGCGGGTATTCATCGGCGGTCAGAGGATCGAGCTATGCAACCGTTGATTTCTGGACTTCGCAAACGGATTCGCCTTGCCGGCGATCGCCCCGTCGCCGACGACCGATCGGTGCGCCGACGCGAACTGCGCCTGGGCCTGATCGGTGCGGCCGCGGTGGTGCTGGTACTGGCTGCCTGTGGCGTCCTGTACGCAATGCCACCGGGCCAGGCGGAATACGGCGCCGATATGACCGAGGCCGGAGCCATCCGCGCCGGTGAGGACATACGCATGGCGGGCATCACCGTTGGAACGGTCAAATCGCTCGAACTGCACGACGACCGGGTGCACATGACCTTCACGGTGGATTCCGATGTCTTCGTCGGCGATCAGTCCACCCTCGACATCCGCATGCTCACCATCGCGGGCGGCCACTATGTGGCACTGACATCGGCTGGTTCGAAACCGTTGCGCCACAAAGTGATTGCGAAAGAGCGGGTGCGCCTTCCATATACGCTCGGTCAGGCATTCCAGGACGCGGTGACCCCGATCCGCGAGGTGGATGGGGAAACCCTGCGGCAGAATCTCGGCGAGCTGCAGACGGCACTCGTCCGGAGCCCGGACGGCCTGCGACAGCTGGGACGTGCGGTGGATTCGATCGTCGATATCCTCGACAGACAGAACGCGGATGTCTCACGGGCACTGGCGGTTTCGCAGGAGTACTTGAGTGCGATGGGCGGCAACACCGCGCTGTACGGTCGACTCAATCGCGAACTCAACCTCACTACCGACATCCTCGTCGGCAAGCGGGCCGAGCTACGCGCGTCGTTGGATCTGACCGAACGGATGCTCTCGCGCCTCGCGGCGGCCGAGCCTGCTTACGACAGCTCGCTGAAACCCATGCTCGACAAGCTCGCCGAGCTGGTCCCCGAGCTGAATCGGCTCGCCGGCCGACTCGACCAGGTCGTGGCCACCGTCGAGCACCTGGGGCAGCAGTTGCAGCAGATCGCCGGTGGACCGAGTGGTCCCGCCGTAGACCGATCCGCGACAACTGTGCCCGCGCC
The DNA here is from genome assembly GCF_050955745.1 of Nocardia sp. CA-120079. Taxonomy (NCBI): domain Bacteria; kingdom Bacillati; phylum Actinomycetota; class Actinomycetes; order Mycobacteriales; family Nocardiaceae; genus Nocardia; species Nocardia sp. CA-120079. The sequence continues at coordinate 7,912,203 of NZ_CP192088.1, read as the reverse complement.
CGCACTGTGCATTCCAGTGCCGGGGAGGTCTTGCTGATGCGCCGATTTCTTGCTTCCCGCGGATTCATGTCGGTTTCGGCAGTCCTGGTCATCGTCGTGATCGCCGCCGCCGGGTACGTCGTGCTGACCGGCGCCGATAAGCCGATGCGCTCGTATTGCGCGATGATGCCGGACGCGGCCGGGCTCTACCTGGGCAGCCACGTCACCATGCTCGGCATCCCGGTCGGCTCGGTGAGCCGGATCGAACCATCCGGTGACGGGGTGCGGGTCGATTTTCGAGTCGAGTCCGATCACCCACTGCGCGGCGACGTTTCGGCGGTGACACTGTCGGACACCCTGGTCGCCGACCGCAACCTCGCGATGCTGTCGGCGCCGAAACCAGCACCCATGTGGGACCCCGGTCGATGCATCACCCGCGCACTCACCCCGAAGAGCATGACCCAGACACTGGATGCCCTGTCGAAGCTCGCGACCGAGATGAGCACGCCAGACGACCCAGCCCGACAGAGCACCGTCAGCGGCGGCGTTTCGGCCCTGGATAGCGCCGTGTCGGGTACCGGCGATTCGCTCAACAAGCTGCTCTTCGAGCTCGGCGATGCGCTGAAATCACCGGACGCGGCCATCGGACGCATCGGCGAACTGATCGATGCGATCAATACACTCAGCGCGGCGATGAAGAACAACTGGGGCGACGTCGAACATATGCTCACGCGACTCAGTGGCATGCTGGACCAAGCCAACAACGAGGTCATCGCGCCATTCGTCGGCATCATCGACGCGCTGCGAGTACTACTGCCCTGGTTCAACGACATCACCACGAAATTCGGGCGCTCACTGCTGAACGTGGTGCGAGCGAGCGTGCCGTTGGTCCGATGGGTCGGCGCCAATGTCGGCACACTCGAGCAGTTGGTCGATATGATTCCGACACTCACCGATGCCTTCCGAAGGTCGGTCGATCCCAGCACCGGACAGGTCGCACTCGCCTACGCCGCGCCCAAAGCGGCGCTCGCCCAACCTGACGCCGATCAGATGTGTGCGGCGATCAATGCCGCTCTTCCCGGCCGGTGTCGCTCCAGCGCAAACGGTTTGGCCGACATCGATCTGGTTCCGCTGGTACTTGCCATGGCGGGAACGAAATGAAGAACGGGTACGCGGTGCTACTGCGGTCGAAAACTCCGCTCGGCAACCGCGCAAAGCACTGGGGTGCAATGAAACTCACGACAAAGCTGCTCGCGCTCGCAGTGACGGGATGCACGCTGGGCGGCTGCGCGCTCGATCCGTCGGCCATTACGGTCCCGGGCACGGGCCGTGGCGATGGTTATCGGGTGCGTGTCGAGTTCGCCAATGCGCTCAATCTGCCGGGGCGGGCGAAGGTGATGGCCAACGGCGTAGAGGTCGGTGACCTCGCGAAAGTGAGCGTGGTGGATCCCGCGGCCACCGGCCCTGGCCACGTGATCGCGGACCTCGACATCGATCGCGCGGTGAAACTGCCCACCGCCACCACCGCACAACTGCGGCAGAACACCCTGCTGGGTGACGTTTTCATCGAGCTGACCACACCGGCGAACGGATTCGACAAAACCATCGCCGACGGCGGCACCATCCCGATCGCACAGACGAAACCAGCCGTACAGGTGGAAGACGTCATGGCCGGCCTGGCAACATTCGTTCAGGGCGGCGCGGTGCAGCAGTTCCAGGACCTGGTCAATCGCATGAACGCGGTATTGCCCGAACAGCCCTCCGACAGCGCTCATATCGCGCAGGTCATCGGTGCCGATTTCACCGACGTCGCACAGCATCTCGGCGAGGTCGACAACTTCCTCGACGGTATGGAAGCCAATGTGGCCATGGTGCTCGACCGCGATCGAGCAATGAACGGACTGCTGAACGAGCAAGGCGCCACACACGTCACCTCGGCGCTGAAATCCCTGATCCTCGTGCTCGGGCTGGCTGGTTCGATGGGCGACATCGCCCACGCCCTGACCTGGATGACGCCCCTGGTGACGGCGGGCGATGCCGCCGCAAAAGCATTCGTGCCGTTGTTGTTCACCGATCGGCCACTGGACCTGAACGCGCCATCGAACCTCAACCGGCTCGTGTCACTGCTTCGAGACCAGATCATCCCGTTCGTCGAGCATGGGCCCAAAGTGGATATCACCGGCGTCGACGCCGGAAACGGGGTCCCCGCGCAGGAACAAACCGGTCGGATCATCGACACCTTGCGCATGATCGGAGCAGTGCGTTGAAATCACGAATCCTCGGTCCCGCGGTGTCGTTGAGCAGTATCGCCTTGGTAGCACTGGTCGCTCTTGCCTACCTTACGTTCGAGGTAGTCGGCGTCGACTGGTTCACCAGCTATACCAAACTGACGATGACACTGACCAATTCGGGCAGCCTCGGTCCGGAATCACCGGTATTGCTGTCCGGGGTTCGGGTGGGGAAGGTCGTCTCCGTGCGCAACGGCGACGGCGGCGTCCAGGTCAGCATGCAAGTACGCGACGACTACCACATCCCGGTGGCAAGCACGGTCACCATCGAAAACCTTTCCGCGCTCGGCGAACCACAGGTCCAATTCACTCCCGCCGAAGGCGGCACCGCCCCTTATCTGCGCGACGGACAGCATATCGATACCCGGACCATTCGGACGCCGACCTCGATACCCGAGGTCGCCCGTCAGGTGACCCATCTGATGGAACAGTTGGACCCACAGGCGATCGGTGACATCGTCGACACCTTCACCCGAGGGCTGGCCGGCACCGAGGTGATAGTGCCGCAGCTGGCTCGATCCACCAGCCTGCTCGCGGCCACCCTGCTGGCCCGCACCGATGCCATCCACAGCATGCTCACCAACCTGCAGGCGTTGGGCGCGGATATGGATTGGACCGGTCCGGCGATGAGCGCCGCCGCCCCCGGCTGGAACCAAATCGGAACATCGGCGGACAACCTCGCGCAATCCATCGAGCGACTCGTCCGAATCGGACGGATGCCGGACATGTATGTCGAAGGCACCGGCCTCATTCCGTTCACCGCCGAATTCACCGACTACCTCGAGCAGATGGGTCCCGACATGGCGAAGCTAGTGCCGGTGCTCACTCCATTGGCCACGCACGCCGCCGGGCAGCTGAGTCGCGTCGACCTCAGTGCGCTGATTTCGCAAGCACTCGCCGAAACCGGGGACGGCGCCTTGCGTTTGCAGATCAACGTCAAATAGCGGCCGCACAGATCGAAAACAACACCCCAGGAGTACACATGACAATCGATACCAACGACCGAATCGACGACGGAAAGACAACTGACCGACCGGTGCGGGCAGAGGAGCGATCCGTAGCGGCCGGGCAGGCATCGGGGACGGTGTCGATACGACTGTCCGCAATCGCACTCGGAGCCGCGATTATCGCTCTGGTGGCGGCAACGGGCGTATTCGCCGCGCTGTGGCTTTCGGCTCGCGGTCAGCTCAGCGACCGCGACGCCGCGGTCGCCGCCGACCATCGTGCCGAGCAGGTCGCCACGGATTATGCGGTCGGCGCTTCGACCATCAACTTTCAGGACTACAACGCGTGGGTTGCCAAGCTGAAGGCGAACACCAGCCCCCAGTTGGCCAATAAATTCGATGCCACCGCACCGAAACTGCAGGAAATCTTGGTGCCGTTGAAGTGGTCCTCGACCGCAACGCCGGTCAGTGCGGTGGTCATCTCGGAAACCGGCGGCGTATACAAGGTAAACGTTTTCCTGAATGTCCACTCGACCAACGCCCAGACTCCCGACGGAGGCCAAACGACGGTGACGTATAACGTCACCGTCGATTCGGGTGCGGGATGGAAGATTACCGACGTCGGCGGAATGGACGGTGCTCTCCCACTGAAATGATCAGGGCCACTGAATGATCAGGCGACGAGCCCCTGAACCTTCTTCAGCGATTTATCCAAGGCGCCGACGACGGAGTTCTTGAAGACCCCGCCCATGGGGCCGTCGATCATCCCGCCTTCGATACTGGCTGTCACGTCGACCGTGGTGGTCGCGGCCTCGTCTCGAAGGCTGATGGCGAGCGCCAATTTGACTCCGGCCCTTGTGGTTCCGCCCATGGCGATCGAGCGTGGCGCGTCGACATTCTCGAAAGTCCAGTCGATGGTGACCGGCATATTCATCACGTTCGCACTGGCAGTAGCGGTATCGCCACTGGTGAGCTGGGCTGGGACGGCGCTCTTCCACGATTTGTGAATCACGAGCCACTCGCCCCAGCGCGACGGATCGCCGATAACCTTCCAGACCTCGTCGGGACTGGCCTGGTAGCTGGCGCTGGTTTGCACGGTACGCATGCAATTCTCCTGTTCTCGGAACACTCGCGATCTCGCGCAACGGCGGCTGTCGCCGCGCGGAGTTCGGGTGACTAATTCGGATACAGCGTAGCCGAATTAACACTCGCCGCCAAGGTGGATCGAAAGCAGCGGAACCCGAACGAATCAGGCGGAGCCGGCCGCGCCGGCCACGGCGTCGTGCAGCGGCGCGAGTCCCGCGACGAGCAGCTGCAGGCCGAAGCGGAATTCGCTTTCCAGAGTTTGCCTCGGCAGGCAATCGGAGACGGCGATCGTGGCGGGGAATTGCGCCGGATCGAGCTGACGATAGAGCGCGGTGATTGTCGCGGGGTTTATGTTGGCTTCGGTGTCGTGGCCCTGCAGCTGTGCGGCGAAGCCGACGACATAGCGGGCAATGGTTGCGTAGACGAGTGCCGCGGACTCCGGCGGAAACCCGTTGGCGAGCAGTGTGGCCAAGACTCGCTCGCGCAAGACGAGCGAATTGGGCCCGACCGGCACCTGCTCGATGAGCAGAGGCGCGATCCCGCGGTGACGGTGCAGCACCGAGAAAATGGCCTCCGCGGCAGTGACGCACGCGCGCTGCCAGTCGCCGTCGGGCGCGTCGTCGTCGATTTCGATCTCGCCGAGCACCCAGTCGACCACGTGGGCGATGAGTTCGGCGCGATTGGCGACTGCTCGGTAGAGCACGGCGGTGCCCGTTTCGAGACGGTGGGCGAGCGTGCGCATCGACAGCGCGTCGGCACCTTCCTCGTCGACGATGCGTAGTGCGGTCGTCACGATCCGGTCGAAGGGGACCCGTGGACGGCCAGGGGATCGGCGAGCCGGGGTCTCGGCGGCGTCTGAATCGGCAGTGGTCACACTCGCATTGTTGCGCATCGACAGACTGGACACGTGATCATTATATATTGGTCACAATGTTGCCACTATCACTTGACCTGGGGTCATGTATCGGCAACGCTGTAACCACTATGAGTAGACGAGCCGCTGCCGATGACTACATCGACCCTGATTCGCGCTTCGCGATCGTCGATGGTCACAACATCCACTACAAGCGGGCCGGGGCGGGGCCTTCGGTGTTGCTTCTGCACGGCAGCGGCTCCTCGCTGCACTGCTTCGACCCGGTGGCCGCGGCGCTATCGTCGTCGTTCGATGTGATTCGCCCGGACCTGCCCGGCTTCGGCCTCACGGGTCCGCGCGCCGACCGGGACTACCGGATTCAGACATACGCCAAGACAGTCGCCGCCTTCCTGGACTCCATCGCGGTCTCCAAGGCGTCGGTGGTCGGCAATTCACTCGGCGGCAATATCGCCTGGAACTTCGCACTGGATTACCCGCAGCGGGTGGACCGACTGGTGTTGATCAATGCCACCGGCTATCCAGGCAAGTCGCTGCCCTTGGCGATGCGCCTGGCACGTAATCCGGCCGGTCGCGTGCTGATGCGCAAATTGTCGTCCAGGTCGGCCACCGCAAGCAATCTGCGCTCGGCGGTCGGGTCGCGCAAGTCGGTGGTGGACGACGCGATGGTCGACCGGGTATACGCGATGCTGACCAGGCCCGGCAACCAAGAGGCGTTCATCGACTTCTCCAACACCGAACAGATCGACCGCACCGCCGAGACTCCGGCCATCGCAGCACCCACGCTGGTGCTGCGCAGCGCGTCCATCGACGGCCAGTATTTCACTCGCGACATCCCCGGCAGCCTCGAACGGATTCACCCCAGCACTGGCCACCTGCTCCCCGACGAAGATCCGGAATGGGTGGCCAGCGCGCTACTGAACTTTTTGACCGCCGAGGCGAACTCGTCGAAGAAGGGAAAGTGATGAAGTACTTCGTGGTGCCCGGCGAGACCCGCCACTTGGACCAGGCCACACGTGCCGAGCTGCGCGGTGACTTCATCGAATGCAGTGACGGGATAACCCATTACGAGATGGCCGGGCCCGAGGGCGGCGAGATCGTCGTGTTCGCAGGCAGTCTGACCACGCCGCTGTTCTACTGGGATCAACTCGTCGGCGAGCTGCATTCGCGCGGGTTCCGTACCGTTACCTTCAGTGCCTACGGACGCGGCTATTCCGATCGGGTGCAGGCCGCCTACGATGAGGCCCTGTTCGTGCGGCAAATCGCCGACTTGACTCAGCGGCTGGATCTGGCCGAACCTTTCCACCTCGTCGGAGCTTCGATGGGTGCATTGGTGGCTATGGCTTTCGCTCAACAGCACACCGACCGCATCGCCACCTTTACGTTGGCTGGCCCCGCTGGACTGCAGCCCGCGCCCGCCTTCGCCCCCTTGCTGCGCCACGAGATGTTGGGCGCCTTTCTGGCAAAGAAGCTGGGTAGCAAAATGCTCGACCGGCACCTGTCGCACAATGTCCGGGATCCCCAGCAGTCCGCGACGCTCACGGCGATGGTGCGCGAGTGTTACCAGTTCGAAGGCTCGATCTACGCCTTGACTTCCACGATCGCCGACTTCCCGCTGGCCGGCCGTCAGGACCTCTATCGACAGACCGGGCGCCTGCCGTTTCCGAAGATGCTGCTGTGGGGCGACGAAGACGACGTGACCCCGATCACGAGCTTCGACGAGGTATCCGCGTTGTTCATGCCGACCCAGTCGCACATTGTCTCGCCATGCGGGCACATGGTGCCCTACGAGGAGCCAGCCCAGATGAGTCTGCTGTTCACCGCGTTTGTCGAAGCTGCCAAGAAAGAGTCCTCACGATGAAGACCAAGCCGAAGCCCGAACTGATCGACGTACTCGTCGTGGGTGCCGGTCCGACCGGCACCGCCTTGGCGATCGATCTGGCCCGCCGCGGGTTAGCGGTGCGGATCATCGACAAAGCCGCGAAGTCCTTCGACGGTTCGCGCGCCAAGGGAGTCCAGCCGCGCAGCCTGGAGGTACTCGAGGACTTGGGCATCCTCGACGACATCCTCGCCGCTGGAGCCACCTACCCGCCGTTGGGCGTCCACGCCGGTCCGGTGACTGTTCCCTGGCATATGGTTTCCCGCAACAAGGTGACATCCGATGTGCCGCACCCGAATACGTGGTTGATTCCCCAGTTCCGTACCGACGCCGCGCTGCGCGACGGGCTCTTGCGGATGGGCGTGGCCGTCGCAAAGAACTGTGAATTGGTCGGATTCGAGCAATACCCCAATGGTGTCGTGGCAACGGTCTCGGGTCCCGACGGTGTCGCCGAGATCTCCGCTCGCTACCTTGTCGGTGCCGACGGCGGTGCGAGCATGGTCCGCAAAACAGCGGGCATCGGGTTCGAAGGCAAGACCGACGAAGCCGACCGAATGATCATCGTCGATGCCGTGGTGGACGGTCTTTCCCGGGACCGCTGGCATGTGTGGCCGCGTCCGGGTGGTCGGTTCGTCGGTGCGTGCCCGCTACCGCATTCCGATCGGTTTCAGGTGATGATCCGTCTGCAGCCTGGTGAGGAGCCCGCTCTCGACGAGGCCGACCTCGATGCGCGCTTCCGTGCTCAGACCGGTGAGAAGGGCCTGCGCTTGACGCGAATCGGCTGGAAGTCGGTGTTTCGCCCCAACATTCGGCTGGCGGAACGGTACCGGTTGGACCGGGTATTCATCGCCGGTGATGCCGCTCATGTACATCCCCCGGCGGGTGCGCAAGGGCTCAACACCGGTCTGCAGGATGCCTACAACCTGGGCTGGAAACTCGGCCAGGTGCTCGCTGGTGCGCCGGACAGCTTGCTCGATACCTACGAGGCCGAGCGGCAGCCGATCGCGGCCGGGGTGTTGGGCTTGGCGACCAAAAAGTACGAGGGTCTGGCCAAACTGGACCCGTCGTCGATCAAGCGCGGTGATGACGAACGCCAGCTCGGCCTCCATTACCGCGGCGGCCCACTGGCGAAAACCGATGCCGAACGAACCGCGACGCTGCGAGTCGGCGACCGCGCACCGGATGCGAAACTGCTGAACGCGGCCAGGGGAGGGCAGCGCCTGTTCGATCTCTTTTGCGGACCGCATTTCACCGCAATCGCCTACGGCGCGGCGGCGGCCGAGGAACTGGCCGCGTTGCGGTGGCCGACAGCGGGCGCGGAACTGAGAAAGGTCGCTGTGAACGGCGGAGATCATGTCGACACCGACGTGGCGCTCGCCGACATCACCGGTTCTTTTGCCCGGATCTACGGTCTGACCGACTCCGCGCTCCTGTTGATCCGCCCCGACGGCTATATCGGCTCCATCGCGACTACCGAGATGACTCGGGTGACGCTGGCATATGCCGCTGCGATGACTCCAGCCGTCGTCGCCCCTGCCGTACCCAACGCCGGGAGGAAAGCGTGAATCCTCTGGGTGGAACGGCTACGTCGCGACCTGGCGAGCTGCGGATATCGAGTGCTCGAAGCAGATCGGATCGCCGTCAGCGCTGCTGAAGGCGTTTGTCAGTTTGGAAATGCGATGATGTGGCATCTGATGGTCGATTTCGGTATCGGTTCACCATTGCATTTCGTTGCCTCCTACGAGGCGGCCATAACGTTCGCGCGGGAGGCCATCGAAGGGGGCTGGGCTCGGGCCGTCGCGGTCGATGATCGAGTGGACCAGAGCTATCCGGCGATGCCGTGCCAATGTCTGTTTTCGCTGCCGACCGTGAATACGGCGGGCATGTTCTAGAGAAACGAGGTGCTGCCCCGGCGAATTGCCGCACCGGGGCAGCATTTCGGCTGTTTTGTCAATGCGAGCGTCGGCGGTGCTCGGCCAGACTGTCCAGCCCGAAATCCGAACGCGGATTACGCCAGACCGAATGTGCGTGGTTGGCGTTGCGCTGGGTGTTGTCGTACTCGATGAGCAGATCCGGGCCCTGGATGCGGTAGTAATGCGGGTCTCCCGCGCGCAGGCTGCCTGCCCATGCGAAGTGGATCTCGTCGAGTACGTTGTCGGCCGCATAGTGCGCGGCATGGGCCTCGGCGAGTGCGCTCGGTGCACGTCCGCTGTACAGCGCGATCAATTGCCGCAGAATGTGGCGCTGTCCCAGGTCGAGATCGCGCGCGGACAGGCCCGTGGGCGGAAGGTAGATGGCCATAGCCGCATGGTCGGCTTCGGTGTATCCGCTGCCTTCTTCGGCACGCCGGTCGATATCGTCGACCAGATGCCGCAGCGTCGGATCGCTGAAACTGCCGCGCCACAAATCCTGCATGTGCATCATCGTGTCGCCGTGTGCGATGGCCGGTCGGTTACCGGAGACGATGTCGGATATCGCGCTTTCGTGCAATAAGGCCACACGGTATCGGTCCGAGTCCAGCGACCGGGCCAATTGCCGTGCCGCCTCCTCCGGTCCACCCAGTGGCCGTAGCGCTTCACCGAGCAGTGCGGTACTGGCCGGATCGGCTCCGATGAAGCATGGGGTCGTCGAGACGACACGGCCTCCGACGACCAGGTTGTTCAGCGAGATGTGGTGGCCCCCGAAGCGCCATGCCCAGACCGGGTCACCGGGTCGGCCGAACAACCTGAGCCAGTACAGACCCGGATCCCGGCCTCGTTCGCGCCCCCAATGAACATGCCATCCTTCGACCTGATCGAGGACATTCTCCAAGCCCATCACCGTTGCGACCGTGGCATATCCGGCCTCCGACAGGCCCGATGCGACCAGTTGCATTGCCAAGCCTTGCTGGCGTGCGGTCTGGTCGCGAAGGGCGAGTCCACCGTGGTCGGTCGGGGTGTAGAACCATCGGAGCCGTTCGGCCTCGGCGTCCGGAACCAGTGGGGAGGCGAACTGTGCCTGAAGTCGCTGTTCGGGGGTCAGGGTCGCCAGCCACGCTGTCGCACGCTCGGCCATGTCGGCGGCGATCAGCTCGCGGACGGAAAGGTCGGTGACGTCATTCGGCGACATCGAGCATCACCTTGATGGCGTTGTCTCGTCGTTCGGCGTAGGTGTCGAAAGCCTCGGCGATGTTCTCGAGCGGAAAATGATGTGTCACCAGGTCGGCGGTGTGCAGTCGGCCGCGGGATGCCAGCGACAGGGCCCTGGCCACCGAGCCGGCGCCTTCGCCGCGGACGGTCTGGATCGAAATCCCGTTCATGACGGCGTGGTTGAGGTCGGCAGATACCGGCTGTTCGAAGAATCCGGCCAAAACGATCTTGCCGGAACGCTTGGCCATGTGGATCGCGTCGTCGACCGCACTCGCAGCGCCCGAGCACTCGACGACGACGTCGGCGCCGAGGCCGCCGGTGACTTCCCGGACAGCGGCGACAGCATCCTCGGTGCGGACATTGAACAGGTGATCGGCCCCGAACTGCTTTCCGATTTCCAGCCGCTCGGCGCGGGTGCCGGCAAGCGTCACAAGGTCCGCCCCTAGCTGGCAGGCTACCTGCACTGCCAACAGCCCGATGGGGCCGGGGCCGATCACCGCGACAGTGGCGCCGACCAGGAGCGAATCGAGCACGTCGTAGACGTGCATGACGGTGCCGGCGGTGGTCAGCATTACCGCCGAGTCGAAGTCGATGTGATCGGGCAGCCGATACAGCGTCGAGACGTGGTTGACGACATATTCGGCGAAGCCGCCGTTGACCGTCATGCCCAGTGTGCGATGGCCTTTGGTCGGGTTGCCGTAGTTCAAGCAGTCCGTATAGCAACCGGACAGGCAGTTGGCGCAGCGCATGCAACCCCGATGTGCCTCCGTGACGACACGATCGCCAACCGCGAATTCGTCGACGGCACTGCCGACGGCTGCCACGACGCCGGCGTATTCGTGGCCGGGAACGAATGTGCCCGGCGCCGGGCCTGCGCCACCGAAGAAGCGTCGGCTGCGGACCTTGAGGTCGGTGCCGCACAACGACGCTCGGTGTACTCGCACGAGAACGTCGTCCGGCCCCGGGCGGGGCACCGGCAAAGTTGTGGTCCCGATAATTCCCGGCTCGCCGATTACGGCCGCGAGCATAGTATCCGGAATAGACACAGCACCGCCTTTCGCTTGGCTATTGATGAATTATCAGGAGGCTACGTGAAAGAAATCTCCTTTGTCCAAGTGTCATTTTGCGCCGACCACGTAGCTCTCTGCGCCGACGACGTGCTGAACTGGGCGTATAAGTCTGTCCTATAGGCATCGTGGATTATTCCTATTGGGTGCGCTCTCCTCCATCATGTACGGTTCGGAGCATATGTGAATGCCGGATTCATGAAAACACCGGAATTTCATCGGGCCTGCGGTCGAGGAGTCAACGTTGGATCTTGGAATAGACAGCAGAACGGCATTGGTTCTGGGCGGAGGCGGCGGCCTCGGAGGTGCGATCGCGGAAAGGCTCGCGGGCGAGGGCGCCAATGTGGTCGTCGCGGATATCCATCTCGAAGCGGCCGAATCACGCCGTGACGCGATCGTTGCCGCGGGTGGCCGGGCCATGGCAGTGCGTTGGGATATCGCCGACCTCGATGTCATCGAAGGCAACGCCGCCGCGATCGAGCAGACCTTCGGACCGGTCGACATCTTGGTGAACAACACCGGCGGGCCCGCACCCGCACCGGTCCTCGGCCAGCCCGCTGCGTTGTGGCTCGACAATTTCCGTTCCATGGTGCTGTCTGTGATCGCTATCAGCGACAGACTCCTCCCCGGTATGCAGGCACGGGGGTGGGGGCGCGTCATCACCAGCACCAGTTCTGGGATCATCGCCCCTATTCCCAACCTCGGCATGTCCAACAGCCTTCGTGCCGCATTGCTCGGCTGGTCCAAGACACTGGCCCGTGAGGTGGCCGCGGACGGGGTCACCTGCAACGTCGTCGTGCCGGGACGCATCGGCACCCAGCGCGTCGAACGTCTCGACCAGATCAAGGCCGAGGCGCTGGGCAGAACCGTCGAACAGATCGCCGCCGACAGTGCGGCCACCATCCCGATCGGTCGCTACGGCGAACCGCACGAGTACGCGTCGACCGTGGCGTTCCTGGCCAGCACCACAGCGTCCTACATCACCGGCTCGGTGGTGCGCGTCGACGGCGGACTCATCCCCAGCCTCTGATCCCGAAACCTCCACAGCCACAAGGATTCCAACCATGGCCCTGCTCACCCGCGAGGCAAAGGGCGTGTTCGCCATTTCGCCCACACCATTCGACGAGGACGGCGCGGTGGACTTCGACTCACTGCGCCGACTCGTCGATTTCTACGAATCAGTCGGTGTCACCGGGATTACCCTGCTCGGCCAGATGGGCGAGGCACCGAAACTGTCCCACGACGAAGCAACAAGAATCGTGGGCCAAGTGCTGCAGTGGACCCGGCTGCCGGTGGTCGTCGGAGTGTCCGCCCCCGGTTACGCGGCGATGCGCGAACTCACCTCCGATGTCATGGCGGCAGGGGCGGCGGGTGTCATGGTCGCTCCGCCCAACACATTGCGCACCGACGACCAGATCGTCGGTTATTACGAGGGCGTCGCGGCCGCGCTCGGCGACTCGGTCCCCCTTGTCTTGCAGGATTACCCGTTGTCGTTCTCGGTTGTCATGAGCCCCAAGGTCGTCGCACGCATCGCCCGCGTAGTCCCCAGCTGTGTAATGCTGAAGCACGAGGACTGGCCCGGGCTGGAGAAGATCAGCGCATTACGCGACTTCGAAGCCGCCGGTGAAATGCCCCGTCTCTCGATTCTGTGCGGTAACGGTGGTCTCTTCCTCGATTTCGAGGTCGAGCGCGGGGCCGACGGCGCCATGACCGGATATTGTTTTCCGGAAATGTTGGTCGATGTGATCGGTCATGCCGCTGCGGGCCGCCTCGATGAAGGCCATGACATCTTCGACGCACACCTGCCGCTGTTGCGGTACGAACAGCAACCGGGTATTGGACTGGCCGTACGCAAGTACGTCATGAAGCGGCGCGGACTGCTCGCCTCCGATGCTCAGCGGGCGCCACGCGGCGTGCTGTCGAGCCGAGCGCGGTCCGAAATCGACTATCTGCTCGCCCGCCTCGGTCACCGGGATAGTCGAATGAAACTGGTCGCATGATTCAGGTACGTTTGCAATGGCCGTAGGCGGCGGTAATTTCGACTGATGCGACTGCGTCAACTCGAGTATTTTCTCGCCGTTTGGGAAAGCGGGTCTTTCAGCGCCGCCGCGGCACGGCTGTATGTCTCGCAGCCGTCACTGTCCCAGCAGATACGTTTGCTGGAGAAAGAGCTCGGCGCGATATTGCTCGAACGCGGACGACAAGGTCTTGCCCTCACACCCGCCGGACGCGTCTTCCTCCCCCAGGCCCAGCGAGTATTGCAGGCTGCTGAGGAAGCGGCGGCCGCGGTACATCAGGTCGTCGAGGGGCGAAGCGGTGACGTGCACGTGCTCACCGTGCGGTCGGTCGCCTCCGGGATACTGCCCCCGAGCGCGGTGCGGTGGCACGCGCTGTTTCCGACCGCTGTCCTTCGGGTGCACGACTTCTCGCATCGCCGTGCCCTCGAGGACGCCGTGCGCAGCGGACAGGGCGATATCGCGGTCGGCCCGCGGCCCGAACCGTGGGACGGACCGGTCGAATCACTCGGTTACGAGGAGATGGTGCTGGTCGGCCCGGCGGGACGAGACACGGGTTCCTCGGTGGGACCGGAGCAACTCGCCGCAGCCGATTGGATCCTTTACGAGCCCGAGCAGGGCATGAGTGAAATCGCCGACCGGATAGCCACCAGCCTCGGATTCACCCCTCGTGCCGTGGCGCGTACCGGGCAGGTGACCGCCGCTCTGCTGTTCGCGATGGAAGGCCTCGGTGTAGCACTTGTGCCCAATAATGTCGTGCCCGGCGGCTGGGTACAGCACACCAGACGGATCGGTCCGGGGGTCTACCGCGAGATCGTCGCCTACAGTCGCAGCGCGCCGACCCAACTGGCGCAACGGTATCGAGACCTCCTCGTCACCCTCGAGCTTCCACTCACAGCGGCGGGGGACCTACCGGCAGATGCGCTGCGCTGTTAGTGTCCCCGGCCGAGTCAACTGGACGTAAGTAGGTCGGTGCTATCGGTTCCCCGGTGGACGCGGATGAGGAGGCCCCGAAGCTCGAGCTCGACCTCGGGGCGGACGATGCCGAACGGCGGTGCGATGCCATAGGCGGACAGGTCGATTCGCGCTGTCGTCGCGGCGACGACTTCGGGGCCGTCCGGTGTTAGTTCGACATCGAGCTGCATTTCGGTCGTGACGTCGCGAATGGTCAGCTTGCCGGCCACCTCGAGTCGCGCCGGGCCGCGACTGATGGCGTCGCCATGGAACGAAATCACCGGGTGCTTTCGGACGTGCAGAAAGTCGGGCGCGCTCAGATGGCGGTCTCGTAATCCGATACCGGTCGCGACGCTAGCAGCGTGAAGTTCCAGCAGCACCATGGCTGTTCCATTCTGGCCCCAGGTCAACGAGCCGGATGCTCGACGAAAGCGGCCGGATACCGGGAGGAGCCCCCAGAGCCCACGGGCGAAGAACCTGATGTCCGCGGTTGCGGGATCGAGTTTCCAGACACCGGTTCGGTCGACGGTGGTGTGTGCCTGCGAGGGCCAAGACGATTCGTTCGATATCTGCTGCGCCAACGTCTGCACAGTGCTGTCGAGCGCAGTCGACGAGGGATTTGCGCACACATAGTGGTCCGGACGGAGTACGACGAATGGTTGCCGCCTGAAGTATGGACGGGCCAGCTCATGGAGGTCTTCGAGGATCTGGGTCGGGGCGCCCCGATGGACTGGGCGCTGCCCCGGTGAGGTCAGCGTTACGTAGGTCGCGCCCAAGACGTCTTCGGCGATGTGGCGGCCGTGTGTGCTCAGCGCTTTGCGCGGATCGGCATCCCAGCCGATGAGGCGCCAGCCAGAGCCCGAGACGTCATCGAGTCGATGCTCCGCTCCACTGAACGTCCGCACGAGCGGTTGGGGAAACAGGCGGCCAACCGGCGAGCGCAGCGATGGGCGCGCCAACAGCAAACCGCGTCGGTACCGGGCTGGCGGGCGCCAACGGCCTTGGCGAACGTGTTCCCGCAACGGCGGTACCCGCAGCAGCGTCACACCCACCGCGTCGCGAATCGCCACCGCCCACCGCGATTGCATGGTGACCAGACGGCCGACCCGGACCGACATCGCGGTTATCGCGTCGGCGTGCGGACGGCGCTCGGCCTCGTAGGAGTCGAGGATCCGCAGCGGCGCACCGGCATTCACCACGGCCGCGATTTTCCAGGTCAGGTTGGTGACATCCCGGATTCCCGAATTCAGACCCTGGCCGATCATCGGAGGCATCAGATGGGCGGCGTCGCCACACAGCAAAACCCTTCCGACCCGCCAGCGCTCGGCGCTCTGGGCTCGGAAAGTGTAGATGAGATGGCGCAAGATCTCCGCGGTGTCGGGATCCGCAACCTCAGCGATCAGCCGTCGCGCAGCCCGTGGGGTAAGGATCTCGTCGTGGTCCTCCCACGGCATTACCTTGCGTTCCCAGCGGTGCCCACCAGCGGCGAGTCGGCCGGTCAGACTGGGCGCCGCCGGGTCCAGCGTCATCTGAAAATACGGAAGATGGGTGACCGGTTCCGGCAGCTTCGCGTCGAGGATGAGCCACGTATCGGTGTACGTGGATCCGACGAGCTGGACGCCGATCGCTTCGCGGGTCGCACTATTGGCACCATCGCAGCCGACGACGAGGCGTGCGCGCGCGTTGCCGGTCCCGCCGTTGACGTCACGAAACGTGAGTTCGACGCTTTCGTCGTCCTGGGTCAACCCGGTGAGCCGGTGCCCCAGTCGGATATCGACCTCCGGGTACTCCGCGAGGGCCGCCCGAAGTTGCGTATCCAGCAACGGCTGGTAGATCGCCGATATCCACGGATGCCCCTGCGGTTTCTCCGTCGGCAGCGTCGTCGCGACAACCTTGCCGCGAGCCGACACCCACTGGGCACCGGCCCCGAGGAGCATGTCGGGAACCGTGCGCTCGTACACTCCCGCTTTCTGAAGCGTGCGCAGCGCTTCTCCGTCGAGAACACCGACACGCGGATGGGGGTACACGTCGCCCTCGCGCTCGAGCGCCAATACCGTCAACCCTGCACGTGCCAGCAGCAGCGCCGCCAACTCTCCGACCGGACCCAGGCCGATCACGGCAACGTCGAACGTCATGACAGGTGTCGGCAACCGGTGAAAAGGATGTCGGTCGCTCGGGAACGGCTGATGAGGCCGGAGGCCGAACGTTCGAGTTCTTGTAGTACTGCTTCGACGTCGACGTCGAGTAGGTGCCCGTCGCGCTTGACGATGCGCCCGTCCACGATCACGGTGTCGACGTTGCTGGTGTCCATGTGCTGGACAATGGCGCCGGCCGCGTGATTCACCGGACCGGCGTTGAGGGTGCGGGCGTTGAGCGTGATGACGTCTGCCCGTTTGCCTGGGGTGAGAGAACCGACGAGGTGGTCGAGATGAGCCCCCTGGGCTCCGCCGAGTGTTGCCATACGGAGGATGTCGCGCACCGAAATCGGCTGCACCGTAGGTGAGTCATTCTGCATCGCCGTTTGGATGCGACTGCGCTGCCAGTAGAAGGCCGCCCGCATCTGGGAGAAGAAGTCCACGGGTGCGATGCCCACGGTGTCGGTGCCGAAACTCGTCGGAACGCCATGTTCGAGGGCCGTCTGCAAGGCCGGTTGGCCCATGGTGAGCGATTGCTCGGCACTGGTCGAGATCGATACCTTGCCGCCGGTCCGCTCGATGGCTCGCCATGCGGGGTCCCCGATACCGAGGCAGTGGATGTAGGTGATCCAGGGACCGAGCAGTCCTTCCTTCTCGAACTCCTCTAGCACATAACCCCAGCTCGCTTCGTTGACGTGCGCGAACACGGGCAGAGCGAGGTCGCGGGCCAGCGCGAACAAATCCTCATCGATGTGATAGCCCAGTGCCAGGCGGACGAGTGTTCCGTCGTCGACCGCACCGGCCTTATCGATGAGGCGATGGATGTCCTCGGGATGGGCATAGGACGGGTCCGGCTCGTGATCGCCGAGCGAAGGCGAGAAGCTGAAGACGCACCGAATGCCGGATCGGCGGATTCCTTCGAGCGCGGCGTCGGTGTGTTCGGGGGTGTATGAGCATTGTGATGTGTCGACGACGGTCGTGGTGCCCGCGGCCAGGTTCTCCAGTGCTCCGCCGAATTGTCCCCAGTAGACGTCCTCGGGCGTGTACTGGTGGAACAGTGCGTCGGCCCCCGTCCGGGATTGCATGAAATAGTCCAGATCTGTCGCATCGGCCCAGTACGAGCGCAAGGCGGTCTGGAACATGTGGTGGTGGGAGTTCACGAAGCCGGGAAGCACGATTTTGCCCGCACAATCGAGCACCTGGGCATCGGCCTGTAAATCCTGACCCACCTCGACGATCTTGCCGTCCTCGATAAGCACATCGCCGCGTTCATGATCACCCAGTGTTTCGTCCATAGTGAGGACGATTCCGCCGCGAAGCAGCAAGCGACCGTCAGAATTCATGAACGCCTCCAATCGGAACCTGGGGTGAGGTGTAGAGCACATCCACCATAATGGACACAGTGTTGCCGTTATTATGCCCGCTGTCAATGGTGGAAGAGCCGGAAGCGGGTGACGGCGATCTGCACCTCTATAGGCGTTGCCTATGCGTATCTCGCGCTTCTGGTCTTGGACTTGCCGACTACGGGGCCAACACAATCAAGGACCAACTGGTGTTCTGCTCGAACTGAAAGGCTGCAGATGCCCTCTGAGACAATGTTGGCTGCCGTACTCGGCGAGCCGGGGACGATCGCAACCACGCGGTTGCCTGTGCCCGAGGTGGGACCGGACGACGTCCTGGTCCGCGTCCGCCGGGCGTCGCTGTGCGGTTCGGACCTAAAAATTCGCAGTCACAAGTTCTTCGGCGGTGGCGGGCCGCCTGCTGAAAACTTTGTCCCCGGCCACGAGTACGCGGGTGTGGTGGCTGCGGTGGGCGGCAATGTCGACGAGTTCTCGGTCGGTGATCGGGTCGTGGCCGAGGCCCATCGAGGTTGTATGCGATGCGTCAATTGCCTGGCGGGTTCATATACCGATTGCCTGAATTCCGGGAAGCGGGAAAAGGGGCACAGGTCGCAGGGGATGACGGTCGACGGCGGCTTCGCCGAATATGTGAACAACCATGTGTCCACGCTGCATCTGCTTCCGGCTTCGGTGGATTTCGATGCGGCGGTAGTTCTCACCACCGTCGGCTCGGTCATGCACGCGTTCGATGTTCTCGGTTCTCTCATTGTCGGCGCGAGTGTCGCCGTGATCGGTCCCGGGCCCATCGGGCTGCTTGCTGTTCAGGTCGCACGCCAACTCGGCGCTGACAAGGTGGCTCTGGTGGGCACCAGGGCAAGCCGGTTGAAACTCGGTGAGCAGTTCGGCGCCGACCTGGTGCTCAATTCGCGCGCGGAGGACGCCGTTGCCGCGGTACGCGACCACACCGGCGGGTTCGGCGCCGATATCGTCCTCGAGTGTTCGGGTGCCGGGCCCGCAGTGGATCAGGCGATCCATATGGCCAAGCGGTCCGGCAAAGTCGTGCTCGTCGGCTTTTTCGCGGAGCCGGTGCTGGCCGACCTCAACCATGCCGTTATGAACGGAATCTCACTGCAAACCGTGCGTGGCGAAGGGACGGGCTCGGTGGCACGAGCCGTTTCCCTGGCAGGCCAGGGAAGGCTGAATACCGACGCACTCGTGACACACCATTTCCCACTGGAGGACATCGGTGAAGCATTCGACACCTATGCCGAACGCAGAGGTGATGCCATCAAGGTGATGCTCGACATATCCGACGACGCGGAAGCGACCCATGGTCGGTAGCGTCCAGGATCCGGTGACGTCGAGTGTCGTGACCGACCCGAGGCAGGCAGTGGCCGCCGCGATGGAGGGCGCGGCCACCGCATGGTTGGCTGCGCTGGCCGCCGATCAGCGTGGCGACGCGCTGTTCGATTCCCCGCTGCTGCCCGATGCCGACGCGGAGCGAGTGCGGTGGTACTACACGCCGACCGACCATGGCGGGCTGGCGTTGCGTCACCAGTCGGCGCACCAGCAGAGCTTGGCGATGCAACTGGTGGCGTCGGGACTGTCGCGGGCCGGGTATGCCACCGTCTCGACTGTTGTCGGTCTGGAGAACGTCCTGGACCAGGTTGAAGGCTGGACGGCTCGCTGGGCGCGGGAAAGGGGGCGCGATCCCGGGTTGTACTGGATCAGGGTTTTCGGCGTGCCGGGCGGCCCGGTGTGGGGTTGGCGCTTCGGCGGTCACCACATTTCGCTGAACAACCTGATCGTCGACGGTCGCCTGGTATCGACGACCCCGTGCTTCATCGGCGCCGATCCGGCGAGCACATTATTGCTGGGTGGAGCGCCGCTTCGCCCGCTCGGCGGGATCGAGGATGTCGCACGGAACCTGGTCAGGTCCTTCACCGCGGAACAGCGCAAACATGCATTGCTGCACGAGTCCGCGATATCGGACATCGTTTCCGGCAACCGAGCCCGTGTGACACACGGCGACACCATGATGCATATGCAGGATCTATGGCGCGGCCAATTCGAGGACCCCGCGCTGAACAAGCTTGTCGATGACATCGACGAGCGCGCGGAACAGGCCAGCGGCTACACCGAAGCCGATCACGCCGCCCTGGCGATTACCGTGCCGCCCAAGGGGATCTGCGCGCGAGACCTCGATTCCACGCAGCGTGCCGACCTCCGGCGACTGATCGCGTTGTATACCGGCCGGGTCGCGACCGCAATGACAGAGCTGCATTTCGCGCGTTATGCAACCGACGCGGTACTCGACGTGACCTGGTTCGGCTGGGCGGGTGGCATGGCACCGGATGATCCCCATTACTACCGGATACAAGGCCCTGACCTGTTGATCGAATACGACAACACACAGCGTCAGGCGAATCACGCGCATGCCATATGGCGGGATCTGTCCGCGGACTTCGGCTTCGACACCCTTGCCGAACATCGGAAACATCACTCCCATTGAGAGGCCGCTCCTGGCCCGGAAATGAGCACAATGACGAATGATTCGACGAACGGCGCGACTGGATTCGCCGAGCGGTTGCGGTCCAAGCGGCGGACCATCGGCTACTGGGTGGTATGCGACAACCCGGTGGCCACCGAGCGGATCGCCATGTCCGGCTATGACTTCGTCTGCCTCGACGCCCAGCACGGCCTGCTCGAATACCGGGGCCTGCTGGCAGGTATCACCGCGATCGACGCAGCGGGTACGGCTGCGCTCGTCCGGGTGCAGGCCAATGATCAGTTCTGGATCTCCCAGGCGCTCGACGCGGGTGCTCGCGGCGTCATTGTTCCGATGGTCGATACGGCGGCTGAGGCCGCAGCGGCGGTGGCGGCCTGTCGCTTTCCGCCGGTAGGTGTCCGTAGTAACGGGGCACTGCGTGCAGGGCTGCGAATCGGGCCGTCACCGGCCGAGGCCAACGCCGAGATCGCCTGCGTGGTGATGATCGAGACCGCGTCCGGGCTCCGCAATGTCGACGAGATCGCATCGGTTCCCGGAGTCGACGCCATCTACATCGGACCATCGGATTTGCGCCTGTCGCTCGGCGGCACCAGTGCCACCGACCCCACGGTCGACGCCGAGTTCGACGAGGCCGTCCGCACTGTGCTGAAGGCGGCCCAAGCGGCGGGCAAAGCCGTGGGCATGCATTGTCCGGACGGCGCCACCGCCGCCCGCCAGCTCGCCGAAGGCTTCGACTGGGTCAGTATCGCCAACGATCTGGTGCATCTGGAAAAGACTGCCAAAAGCCATCTCGCACAGCTGTCCAACGGCTCCGACTAGCCGATCCGCGCACGTTCCAGCTCCGAGACGCAGGCCCCATGGACAACGCCGATGCGGGCTCGTAGCGTGCGCAATCGTGAACCTACGACGGCTTCAATATTTCGTCGCGGTGTGTGAGCTGGAGTCGTTCACCACGGCGGCCGAGCGCTTGTTCATCGCTCAACCTTCACTTTCCCAGCAGATAAAGCGTCTGGAAACAGAACTGAAGGTCCCGCTGCTCGACCGCACGCCGCAGGGCATTCGGCCCACTCCCGCGGGTCGGGCCCTGCTCCCCGTGGCACGAGATATTCTCGCCGCCGTCGAGAGGGCCGAACACGCAGTTGATGATGCGCGGACCGGTCAACGAGGCGATCTGGAGGTGCTCACCGTCCGATCGGTGGCCAACGGCATCCTTCCCGTGGGGATCACCGTCTGGCACGAAAGGTTTCCCGAGGTCGTGCTAGAGATCAAGGATTACCCGCATGCCAAAGCGATGGAGGCCGCGTTCCGGGACGGTGAAGGCGATCTGGCGATCGGTCCTCGAACGGGTTTCTCCGGCGCCGAGGTAGGCACCATCGGGTTCGAAGAACTGGTCCTTGTCGCCGGTCCCGACAGTGGTGTATCGACCGACGCGCCGCTGTCACTGGCGGATCTGAAGGGCCACCAGTGGGTGCTGTTCGACAAGGAGGACGGACTGACGCGGGTCATCAGAACACTCTGCGCCGCAGCCGGATTCGAACCGGTCGCCGCGGTCTGGACCGCGCAGGTCCAGGCCGCATTGGAGCTGGCATCCGGCGGTGTGGCGGTTACGCTGGTCCCCGACAATGCGGTACGCGGGGAATATCGTCGCTTCGCCCGGTCGTTGACACCGCCGATCTACCGCGAAATCTGCGCGTACTCCCGACCCGGTTCTCGATATCTGTCCGATGTCTACGTCGACATCCTCTGCCGTGCCCAGTCGCAACTGTTGGCGCGAGCCGATCTCCCGCAGTCCTGCTCGCTCACCTGAGTCGAGCGTTTTACGGGCGCGACAGGCTGTCCGAATCAACGCACCAGCGGTCACCCAGGCTTCGTGTGGCCGCTGGTCTCACCGGTGTGTCGGGTTCGCGTTCGTCCTGCGCGGCCCTGGCCCGTGCGGCGACCAGCGGATTGACTCCGTCGCATTGACTCCGTCGCAGGTGGGACGAGCGGGTTCCACCCACCGCGGTTCCGGCTGAGGGCGCTCTGGGCTGAAGGCCGACAACGCGCGGCCCGGAAGCGCGGCCCATGCACTGTGGTCGGCGATACGCTGGGCATTGTCGAAAGGTAAGCGCATGGTGTCCGGTGTTCGTGCACGTGCGGAGTGGATCGCACACTTCTGATGGTCGGCGACGATCCGCCGCGGACCCGCCGTGATGTGAATATGCCCGTCTCGGTGGAGTTGAGCGCTTCCGGGTTCGAGGATGCCGAAGAGATCGGCCGCGGTGGTTTCGGTGTGGTGTATCGGTGCACGCAGGTGGCGTTGGATCGCACGGTAGCGGTGAAGGTGCTGACCGCCGAGTTGGACGAAGACAATCGGGAGCGGTTCTTCCGCGAGCAGCAGGCGATGGGACGACTGACCGGGCATCCGAACATCGTGACGGTGCTGCAGGTGGGTGTCACCGCAGGCGGGCGCCCTTATCTGGTGATGCCGTATCACCCGTTGGACTCGCTGGATGCGTGGATCCGTCGCGAGGGGGCGATGCCCGCGCAGACCGTGTTGTGGGTCGGGGTGAAGATCGCCGGCGCGCTGGAGAGTGCACACCGACTGGGGATCGTGCATCGGGATGTGAAGCCGGGCAATATTCTGCTGACCGATTACGGTGAACCGGCGTTGACCGATTTCGGTATCGCCCGCATCGTCGGTGGGTTCGAGACGGCGACGGGCATTTTGACCGCGTCCCCGGCGTTCACCGCCCCCGAGGTGCTCGGTGGCGAGACTGCGACGGCGGCTGCGGATGTCTACGGGCTGGGTGCGACGGTGTTCTGCGCGTTGACCGGGCATGCGGCGTTCGAGCGTCGCAGTGGTGAGCAGGTGGTGGCGCAGTTTTTGCGGATCACCAGTCAGCCGGTGCCGGATTTGCGGGATAGCGGTATTCCCGATGATGTGTCGGCGGTGGTGGAATCGGCGATGAACCGGGATCCGCAGGCACGCCCGTCGGCGACGGAGGTCGGCGAGGCCATCCGGCAGGTACAGCGTCACCACGGATATCAGGTGGGCGATATGGCCCTGTACGGCACACACGCTGCCGTTCCCGGTCCGCAGGAGCACATGCCGTCGATGCCGGAATCGGCCCCGCGGCAGGCCGAAGAAGGTCACGGCAGTCCCGGCGAGTTGCCGCTCGAGCTGACCAGTTTCGTCGACCGCCGCACCGAGACGGCGGAGATCAAGAACCTGCTGTCGGTATCGCGGTTGGTGACCTTGGCCGGGATCGGTGGTGTCGGCAAGACCCGGCTGGCCCTGCAGGCGGCGTCGAATGCTCGACGCGATTTTGCGGATGGTGTGCGGATGATCGAATTGGCCGACGTGCGCGACCGGGCACTGTTGGTCGATGTCGTGGCGGCCGGTATGGGCCTGCGCGACGATTCGGCTCGGCCGATGCGGCAAGTGCTGGTCGGGTTCCTGCGTTCCCAGGAGATGCTGCTTGTTCTGGACAATGGCGAGCAGATTGTGGATGCGTTGGCGGAGCTGGCCGAGGAGTTGTTGCTGGGGTGTCCGGGTGTGCGGATCCTGGTCACCAGCCGTGAGCCGTTGGATATTGCCGGGGAAGCGGTGTTGCGGGTGCGGCCGTTGGCCGTTCCGGGCGCTGGCAGTGCGCCCACGCTGCGGGGATTGCCCAAATACGATGCGGTGAGTTTGTTCGCCGAACGCGCTGCGGCGGTCGTGCCGGGTTTCGCGGTCACCGAGGAGAATAAGGCCGCTGTGGTTGGGATCTGTTCGCGGCTGGACGGGTTGCCGTTGGCGATCGAACTTGCCGCGGCGCGGATGCGCGCTATGTCGCCCGAGCAGATCCTGGAGCGGCTCGTCGATCGGTACGCGCTGCTCACTCGTGGTCGTCGCAGCGCGCCGAGGCGGCATCAGACGTTGCGGTGGTGTATCGACTGGAGCTATCAGTTGTGCACGCCGGTCGAGCAGCGGTTGTGGGTCCGGTTGTCGGTGTTCGCCGGTGGTTTCGAACTCGATGCTGCCGAGCAGGTGTGCGATGTGGGTTCAGCGGAGGATCTGTTGGACGCGTTGTCGTCGCTGGTGGATAAGTCGATTGTGCTCCGCGACGAACTGGATGGCGTCGTGCGCTTCCGGATGCTCGAGACCGTGCGTGAATACGGGCGCGAGCAGTTGCGAGAGTCCGGCGAATACCAGGATCTACGTCGGCGACACCGCGATTGGTGCGAGCGGTTGGTGCGGGATTCCGTGGCCGAGTGGATCAGTGATCGCCAGCCCGACTGGCTGGCCCGCCTCGATCGCGAGCAACCCAATCTGCGGGATGCGCTCGAGTTCTGTTTCTCCGAGGACAGTGCGGACTCGGCCGAGGCCGGGCTGCGCACTGCCAACACGCTGTTCGGGTTCTGGAGCTTTCGGGGTCTCTACGGTGAAGGTCGACGGTGGCTCGACCGCGCCCTGGCCAACCCCGACGCGGGCTCGATACCGGACCGTGTCAAAGCGCTCGAAGCCTGCATTTTTATGGCCGCGACGCAGCGGGACCTTCGATCGGCCGCTTCCCTGCTGGAGCAGGCGCGCGCACTCGCCGAGCAGGATCCCACTCCCATGAACCAAGCGCTGATCGCCTACGCCACCGGCGCCGTGGCGCTTTATCGGGATGAACCTGCTCGCGCGGTCCCCTTCTTCGAGCGTGCCGTGGAGGTGTTCAGCTCGAATCGGCGGGGATACCTCCACGTCTCTGCGTTGATGCTGCTCGGTTGGGCGCACGCAGCGCAGGGCGATATACCGCGGTCGATCGAATATCAGGAGCAAATGCTGGCCATCACCGAAGAATGCGGTGAATCGCTTTATCGGTCGACTGCGCTGTGGGGGTTGGGCATTGCCGCATGGCAGCAAGGCGAGCGCTCGCGCGCACAACTGCTGCTGCGGGAATCGCTGCGAGTCAACCGGCGGATACGCAGCCCTGTCGTCGCGGCGTTCGATCTCGAGGGACTGGCCTGGACCCTCGCAGATGGCGATGGTGAGCGCGCGGCCGTGCTGATGGGGGCAGCGGAGAATCTGTTGAGAGCCTCCTCCGGGTTTTCTGTCTTCCCGCAGCTGTCTCACGTTCACGACGAATGCGAGCGCATGGTGCGTCGCGCGCTCGGGGAGCGACGATTCGACGTCGCGTTCCGGCGCGGCCGGTCCATGGGGCACAACGCTGCGGTGACCTACGCCCTGGGGGAGTCGACAACCGCCGCCGCGCCCGCTTCCCACCTGACAATCACCAAGCGCGAACGGCAAGTCGCAGACCTTATTGCCCAGGGACTCACCAATAAGCAGATCGCCGCGAAATTGGTGATCTCGCTACGCACCGCGGAGGGGCATGTGGAACATATCCTGAGCAAACTCGGATTCACCTCCCGCGCCCAGATTGCGGCCTGGATCGCGGACGAAGCCCAGCGCGAGAGTTCCGCATAGGACTTGTGCTGAGCATCTGTGGCGGATGTCCTGTGTGGCGCACATTGCACGGCTGTGCAAGCTTAACTAGGAGTCTGAGTTCCCTGCGTTGTTCGACTCGAAGTCGCCGATGCCATTCCCAGCCGGACCACCCATCTACCGTAACTATGCTGCTGCAAGGACCCTGTCATGACCACGCCGTTGACTCGCCTGGATTTGAACCTGCTGGTGTCACTGTTGGCGTTGCTGGAGGAACGTAACGTCACTCGCGCCGGCCAGCGACTGCACATCTCGCAGCCGGCGATGAGTTCCGCGCTTGCGTGCCTGCGTCGCCACTTCGACGACGAACTGCTGAGCCGGTGCGATCACGAGTACGTATTGACGCCGCTGGCACGCCGTCTGTTGCCGGTATTGGCGCTCGGCTGGCTAGCGTCACGGTGGCGTGGTCGGCGAGTTCGGTGGCGATCTGTACGGCGGAGTTTCCGGCGCCGACCACGACGACGTGCTGGTCGGCGAAGTCGACGGGTGTGCGGTAGTTGCTGGCGTGGATGATTCGCCGCTGAAGCGGTCTTGCCCGGGCAGGGGCGGGAGGTGGGGCGTGCTGAAGGTTCCGGTGGCGGCTATCAGGCGTGGGGCGGTGAAGTTGTCGCCGGTGCTGGTGTGCACGGTGAATCGGTCGGCGATGTAGTCGACGGTGTCGACGTGTTGGCCGGTGTGGATGTCGGCGTCGAGGGTTCGGGCGTAGGTAGTCGATGACTTCGTCTCGGTGTGGGTAGCGGTCTGGTGGACCGGGGAACGAAAGTCCGGGTAGGGAGCTGTATTTGGCGGGCGAGAAGAGCGTGAGGCTGTCGTAGTAGTGCGGCCAGGAGCCGACGGGTTCGGCGCTGGCTTCCAGCAGTGCCACGGTGTGGCCTGCTCGGCGTAGATGGTGTGCGGCGGCGAGTCCGGATTGGCCGCCGCCGATGACGATGGCGTCGTAGTTGTGGGGTCAGACCGTGCCCCTGTCGGTGGCCGGGAGCGGGGCAGCTGATGGGATATCGTGCCCGCCAGCATGTTTGGCGTGCCACTGGTCCACTAGGCCCAAGGCCGCGCAGTTTGGGGTTCTGCCCGGTTGTCAACCGGGCAGGATATGAATGCTGACCTGGGTTTTGTAGATGTTGCGGTCGATGTCGCCCTTGGCGCGGTGTTTGGAGATGGCACGTTTGACGATGCGGGGGCTGGTGCGTGCGCGGCGTGGGGTCAACGGGCTGGTCCGGATTGCGTGGCCGATCGTGCCGATGAGGTCGATCGTGGTGTCGTTGATGATCCCGGCGGCGTGGATCAGTTGGTCGCGTGCGGTGTGCATGGCGACGGTGAAACTTCCGCGGTCCGCGGAAAAATCACCTGTGGCCAGGGCGGTATCGGCGATGACGGTGCGCAGCGCCTGGTAGGTGATGAGCAGGGCGTAGACCTCTTGGCAGACCCCGGCCGGGGTGCGGGCACGGAGTACCCGGCCACCGAGCATGGTCGATTTCAGTTCGAAATAGCTGGTTTCGATCTCCCACCGCTGATGATAAAGAGTCACCAATTCCTGTGCGGGGTAACGCTTCTCGTCGGCCAGGCTGGTGATCAGCCGATACCGCTCGACCCGCCGGGGCCCACCGGCGCAGCAGACGGCGATCTCGGCGTCGATGACCCGCACCGTCGCCGCGCCGGCGCGGGTCAGCCACGACCCGTCGCCCAGCCGCGCGATCGCGGGGACGCGCCGGTTGAGTTTGGCGCGGATCAACAGATCCGCGCCGGTGCCGGTGATCTGCTCGATCAACGCCGTGACGGCGAAGTTCCGGTCGGCCAACAGCAGCATGCCCGGACGCAGACACCCGAAAAGGCGTGGCGCATAGGCTGTTTCGGCGACCCGCAGGGGTCCGAACACGACATCGACGACGGTGCGGGTGCCACAAGCCACCACTGCCAGCAACCGCAGCATCGGGTAACCGGCCTGGGCGTGACCACCGCCGTGACGACCGAACGCGGCCACATTGTCTGGGCTGTCGGGCACGAACACACTGGTGCCGTCGATCGCGCACACCAACAGACCCCGCCACCGCACCGCACCGACGGCAGGCCCGCGGACCAGGTCGAACAACGCTTTCAGGGGTTTGGGCCCGACCCGGCGCAGCGCCTGCGACAACGCCGAGGAACCCGGACACCCCCTCGGACTGCCGGGCAGCCCGGCACACAACCGCGCCCACACCTGCCGATACCCAATCCCGGTGAACAACGCCCCGGCCAGCAGCAAATACACCACCACCCGCGAGGGCAGCAGCCGCACCCGCGACTGCACCGCGCCCGACGCCTCCAGCGCCGCATCGACCAGGTCGAACGACACGATCCGGGTCAGTTCCCCCAGATGACCCGGCGCGAATACACCCGCGGCTACCATGCCGCGTCGGTTGATGACAGACTGATCCGACAGCGGAGCTCCCAGTGAAGAGTTGTCTTGGAGTGACAAACCTCTTCTACCAGGCGCTCCGCTGTCCTACGTCACGGCATACCAAGCCCCACACCATCATTCGATTGACACACCAACTGAACCGCTAACTGCGCGGCCTTGCCACTAGGCCGCCGGGGCTCTCGGCGGCTGCACACGACCCGTCGAGGGGTCGGGCAGCACAACAAGAATCCTGCGCTCGCCGTCCGGGGAAGAACGGTGTGACGCCGCTCGTCGTAGGATCGGATGTTTTCGATCAGAGTTGATAACTGTCGATGTCGAACGCGAGCTGGGGTTCGCCGCCCGCATTGGTGAAGGCGGTGAGCGCCCGCACCAGCCCGGATCGGTCCCGCTCGGACATCCGTTCCACGACGGTGGCGATTTCGTTCCGTCGATGGTCGGTCACCCGGTCGACGACTCGATGTCCGAGCGTGGTCAACTCGATGATCAGCTCGCGGCGCGAATCGGGATTGGGTTTGCGGTTCACCAGCCCCGCGGTGACCAGTCGGTCGACCATGCGGGCCGCCGTCGACGGCTGAACATTGAGCGATTGAGCGAGCGTGACGACCTTGGACGGTCCCCGGGTCGACAGGATCACCAGGGTCCGGAATTGGGGGATGGTGATGGATTCGTCGACGAGTGCGATCGAGCGCGCGGACATGGCGACGAGCAATCGGGACGCGGCCAGCAGCGCATCGGTGATCTCGTCGGCCGACTCTCCGACCACTGTGTCTTTCGCCATCGCGACCACCTCCACCGACTCCGTGTGTACCTATCTTTCTATCGTGCCGCGCGCGCCCTGCTCGCGGGTATCCGGATCGCCGTGGTGCCGGTACAGAACTCAGGCAAACCACAACTGTTGCATACTGCTCTTATCCGGTAGGGTCCACGACTCGTGGTAGTTCGCACATCGCCCGAGGCTCGAATGGACGTGTGCCGGTGGGGATTCGTCACCATCGTCGGCGTGGTCGCGGGGTATGCGTCGGTGCTGCTGGCCAATCCGCGCCACTTCTATACCGACGACACCGAATCGCAGTACGGGCCCATGTGGGTCATGCTGGGGCGGCACCTGCATCAAGGGCGGTTCCCGGCATTGGTGCCGTGGGAGTGGATGTCGGGCAATTACTCCCTGGAGGAGGCGGGACTCTACAACCCGCCGCAGTTGCTGGTGGACTGGTTCGCGCCAGAGGTGGACAACCTGGCGCTGTATGTGACGGTCGTGAAGCTGATCTTCTCGATCATCGCCGCATTGGGCGTATTTCGGGTGTGTCTGGCCTATGGGGCGCGCACGCCGTGGGCCGCGGTGGCGGGCGTGGCTTTCCCGCTGTCGGGATGGTTCCTGTTCTTCGACGAATCCAGTTGGGCCACTTCGCTCACCGGCACCGCGTGGATGTTGCACGCGTGGGCCTCGGCCGTGCGTTATGTGCGTGTCGAGTCGGAAGACAGGCGCTGGTGGAACGGGCCGATTCCGGTGTTCGTGTTCCTGTACTTGGCCATCTCGGTCCAATACGTTTTTCCCGCGGTCGAAGCCGCGCTCATGATCGTGGCGGTGGTTGTCGGGGAGGTGGTGTACCGGCGAGCATGGGGGCCTTCGCTGCGGCTGCTGGCCGTGGCGGCCTGCGCGGGCCTGGCGGGACTGGAAACCTATCTACCGGGGATGCTTTCCTCATCGGTGACGTGGCGCGGCAACCAGCGCGTCCTCAACGAGGACTTCTTGAATGTGGGCTGGTCGGAATCGCTGAACGCCAGCCTGCCCAGCACCGTTCCGGCCTTCACCGGCTGGTGGGGATACGTGCAGCCGATCCCCATGGTCTACATCGCCTGGTTCCTGATTCCGTTGCTGGCTTTCATCGATTGGGCCGCCGTGCGGCGGTCGTGGCGCGAGTTCGCCGGGGCGGGCCTGTTCGCGCTCATGTTCCTGATGTGGACCGCGGGGCCGGGGCGCATCGGTCCGTTGCGTTGGCCCGCCCGAGTGCTGCCCATGCTGGCGGTCGGCCTGCTGGTGCTGGTGTGTGTATTGCTGTCCCGATACGGGAGTTTCGCCGACTGGCGACGCCGGGGCGTCGCGGTCGCGGTGCTGATCGGGTTGCTGTTCGTCCGATCCTTCAGCGCGGCGCCGCATCTGGTGCTGCGGCATCTGGGAGCGGTGGCAGTCGTGGCCGTGCTCACCGCGGCGCTGGTGTGGCTGGCGCGTACTCGTGGTGTGGCGGCGGCCTGCGTGCTTGCCATAGCGGCCATGTTCCCCATCGCGTACTACCAGGTCGCGGCGCAAGCGCCGACACCTTTGTCGTATCACTTCCCGGAACGGCGTTCGGACGTGCGTGCGGTGTTCCCGCATTTCGACGGCGTCACACTGCAACTCGGCGACCGCGCCTTGGTGCCGCCCGCCGAACAGAGCCTCGACCGAGCCTGGGGTTCGCTGGCGTTCGGCAACTACGCCAAGAACATGGGGCTGGAATACGTCAACGCCTACACCCCGATCGGCTAC
Source organism: Nocardia sp. CA-120079 (assembly GCF_050955745.1). Classification (NCBI taxonomy): domain Bacteria; kingdom Bacillati; phylum Actinomycetota; class Actinomycetes; order Mycobacteriales; family Nocardiaceae; genus Nocardia; species Nocardia sp. CA-120079. The sequence goes on along the minus strand of NZ_CP192088.1, from coordinate 7,881,634 downwards.
CGGAAGTTCAGCAAGCTGTTGTGCATGGGCTGGGACGGCAGCACCTGCCCGGCAGCGTTCGGCGCGGCCTTCTCGGTCGAACCGTCCACCGGGCGAACCTATGTCGACCTGATGAAGGTGGATCGTGTTGTGCTGCAACGTGCCCAGTATCCGGACGCGGGCAACCATCCCGCCCCACCAGGGTGGAAATTTGTCGATTCCCCCGGTCACGAACGCGACATATGGGTGCTCGAACGCGAGGACGGCCCGATCTCCACCAGCGCGGGTCCCGCCGACGCACAGGGCGTCACCTTCACCCAGGTCGGCCGCGACAGTGTCAGCAGCCACTTGCGGGTCGACTCGGCCGAAGGTGGGCGGCTGGTGTTCGCCCGGCTGGCCTGGCCCGGCTATCGCGTCACCCTCGACGGGTTCGACATCGGCTTCCACCGTGTCGCGAATACCTTTGTCGCCGTGGATATCCCGCCTGGCACCCGCGGTAGCGACCTGATCGTGGCTTGGCGGCCGCCGGGCTGGAAGATCGGCATCGCCACCGCCCTGGCCGGACTGTTGGGTCTTGGCCTGCTGCAGTGGTCACACCGTCGCGAGCGCCGTCGGGGCGGCGGCATCGACGCCGACACGGCCGTGGAACAGTTCGGTCCCGAGACCGAGCCCTCGACGGCCCCGGTACTCGTCTGATCATCCGAGCCCGGGTGCGGGGTCTTCGATCACGGATGCCGCAACCGGGATCGCATGTATACGACAACTATTGCATACTGCATGCTATTGCTCGACGGGGCCACGCAAAACAGGCTCCGAATCTCTCTCGGCTCGCACCGGACGCTTCCCGGCTGGCTGCGGGAGAGCTCGGCGGGCGTCCAGGTCATGGCTGTCGGCGTCGGCGTGGTGACAGGCGTCGCGGCAGTGGCGTTCCGGTTCCTGATCAGCGCGGCCACCCGCCTGTTCACCGGTTACGACGACTACTCCGGGCTCGGCCGGATCACCTGGGCCCATTGGCCCGCACTCGGCTGCTGGTTCCTGCTGCTGGCCCCGGTCGCGGCCGGTGCGATCTACGGGCCGATCGTGTACCGGTTCGCGCCGGAAACGCGCGGGCACGGTGTACCCGAAGTGATGTACGCGGTGACCGAACGCGGCGGACGCATCGCGCCGCAGGTGGTCGTGCTCGAGGCGGTGGCCTCGGCGCTGTGTATCGGCGGGGGCGGCTCGGTGGGCCGGGAAGGGCCGACCGTGCAGATCGGATCGGCCGCCGGATCGGCCGTCGCACAGCTGATTCGGCTCGATACCCAGCGTGTGCGACTGCTGGTGGCCTGCGGCGCGGCGGGCGGTATCGCCGCGACCTTCAATGCACCGCTGGCCGGGCCGTTCTTCGCCATGGAACTGATCCTGCGCGACTTCGCCGCCGAATCCTTCGGCGCGATCGTGCTGTCCAGCGTAACCGCGAGCGTGGTGGGCCGGGCCGTCCTCGGCGACCAGGCGTTTCTGACCCTGCCGGTCTTCGCGGTCCGCAACCCCGTCGAATACCCGCTGTACCTGCTGCTCGGCTTGGCGGTGGGGATCGTGGGCGTGTGCTTCTCGAAGGTGCTGTACCTGATCGAGGATCTATGCGACTGGGCCTGGCGCGGTCCCGAATGGGCGCGCCCCGCCGTCGGCGGACTGCTGCTGGGCGGACTGCTCATCGCCCTGCCGCAGATGTACGGCGTCGGATACCCCGTGCTGGAAACGCGGTCGAGGGCAAGTACCTGCTCGGCATGCTGGCACTGCTGCTGGTCGGGAAGATAGTGGCCACCAGCCTCACGATCGGTATCGGTGGCTCCGGCGGGGTCTTCGCGCCCACTTTGTTCATCGGTGCGATGGCCGGTACCGCATTCGGTGAGATCGCGCACCAGATCCTGCCCGGCGCAAAGGAATCCCCCGGTGCGTACGGTTTGGTCGGGATGGCCGCGGCGCTCGGCGGGGCGACCCGCGCTCCCATTACGGCGGTCATCATCCTGTTCGAACTCACCGGCGAGTACCGCATCATCCTGCCCCTGATGGCCGCCGTCGCAATGGCCACAGCGGTGTCGCGGCTATTGTCGAAAGACACCATTTACACGCGAAAACTGCTGCGCCGCGGCGACGTCGCCATCGCACTCGCGGGCCACGGCGGCACCGGGCTTCCCGTGGTCGATTCCGACCACACCGCCGTGATCGGCTGGATAACCACGAAGACCTGCTCGCGGTCCTACACCCGAAACCGGGCCGGTAGCGCGCTCATCTGGATCGACTGCGGCAGAGCCGATGTCAATGCGGAGAACATACCGACGGACAGGGCTGGCGCCGTTGCGGCGGCTCGGTGGTGCCGGGCTGGGGGATGGCCTGTGCGGCTGGCGCGGATGGTTTTTGTGGTGGACTCAGATGAGTGTTGAGCCAGCCGAACGCTGTGGGATACATCGCCCGCCAGGTCCCCCAATTGTGGCCGCCGTCATCGACGATCAGCGGCGGCGCGACCTGCGTCGGCGCCTTCGCGTCGGCGACCAGCGCTCGGGCATTGGCGGGTGTGCTGGACGGGTCGCGCCGGCTCGTCGCCACCAGCAGCGCAACCGGCGCTCCAGTGCCGACAAGGCGAATCGGGTCGTTGAGCCGACGCAGCGTCCGGCTCGGCACGACATCGGGATCGCCGTGAAAGTCGTCGGGGCTGAACGCGAGTCCGGTGGCGAACTGTGCCGGATACCGCAGTGGCAACGTGATCGCGCAGAAGCCACCGGTCGAGTCCCCGGCCATCGCCCACCCGGAGGCTTCGCCGATCGCACGAAAATGGCCGGTAACCAGATTGCGCACGTCCTGGGACAGCCATGTCGCAGTCTGCGCGCCGCGGGGCATGTCGGCACAGTCGGTATTTCCACCGGGATCGACCCGTGGCATGACCAGAATCGCTGGCGCCAGTTGACCTTTGCGCATCATCTCGGCCTGCCCGGTGGTGACGCGGCCGCCCTTGATCCATGCCTGCGGCGTTCCGGGAACTCCGTGCAACAACATGATCACCGGGAAACGCTCGCCGCGGTACTCGGGCTGGTCGTATTGCGGTGGCGTCCAGACCAATACCCGCCCCCGAAGACGCGACCGAGGGCCGCGGTATTCAGCGGCGCTGACCCGGTCACCAAGGTCGTGGAAGATGGCGGCGCCGGATGACCCGCCCGACGAGGTGTCGTCGGCGGCCGGTTCGCCGAGCAGATCATTCCACGAGCTGTAGAGAGCAAAATTGTCATTGACCCACAGCCCCAGTACCGCGACCGCGGTCGCCTGACACATGCCGATCATCAGCAGTCGAGTCAGCCAGCGCACCGAGCGCGGGCCGCGCACCGAATTCCAGGCCGACAGAGTGATCACAACCGCGGCGAGAGCCGCGGCGATCACGGTGTAGAAAAGCCAATCGCCGGTCAGGCTCATCGAATCGTCGTGCGGCGGCCTTCATCCGCCATCGTATCCCGTTGCGCCACGGCGATTCCGCGAGCGGAAACAGGCATCGAGCACAGGGGACCTCGTGCCGGAGCGTCGTGCGTCACGGAATCGGAGGCTACCGGATCAACGCCTAGTGCAACAGTTGCGATATGCCGCCTTTGGCCTCCGATGGAAGGTGCTCCCGGTCGCGGCAGGATCGGCACGGCCGTGCGATGTCAGCATCGATAGATTCGGCAGAGCGTGGTTTCGAACAACTATTGCGGCAATGGTTGTGCGGGTAGCGCCACGCCTTCAGATACAAGCATGCTGCAACTATTGCAGAGTGCCATCGATTGATGTTATTTTGGGCATACGCCCAAGGTGATCGTCCAATCGGAGGTCTGGTGGCAACCGCAGCCGAACAAGGTCGACAGACCCGTGCCCGCCTGATGGCAGCGGCGATCGAACTCGTCGCCGAATATGGCTGGGGCGCGGTGAGTACGCGCATGGTGGCCGAGCGCGCCGGGGTGCGTCCCGGGGTGGTGCACTATCACTTCCACTCGGTAACCGACCTGTTGATCGATGCGTCGGTGTCTGCCGCGCGGCGGGAGTACGAGTCGGTGATGGCCGGTGTGCTGGCGCTGCCTGGGCCGGAGGCGATGCGCGGGATGCTCGCCGCCATCGCCTCGTATACAGCGGCCGATCCGGTCACGGTGGCGATGACGGAGATGATGCTGGCGGCCACGCGACACGAACGGCTGCGTATCGAGCTCGGCCGATTGCTGGCCGAGGCGCGGGCGGCGATGGCGAATTGGTTCCGCGCCAACGGCGTGGTGACCGATCCCGAAGCGACGGCTGTGGTGGTCGCGGCGCTGCTGGACGGACTCATCCTGCATCGCCTGATCGATCCGAGTCCGGGCGCGGTGGATGTGACCGGCCCGCTGCTTCGTGCGGCGGGGTTGACCGAAAACCAAGCGAGCGAGGCGAAGTCGGATGGATCGGACGGATGCGAGCGGTGATGCTCGCCGCCGCGGCGGCATAACGCTGCGGGGCGTGAATAAGACCTACGGCACGGGCGAGGCCGCGGTGCACGCGTTGACCGATGTGGACCTCGACGTCGGACCGGGCGAGCTGGTCGCGGTCCTGGGGGCGAGCGGTTCGGGGAAGACCACACTGCTCAATGTCATCGGTGGCATCGAAGCGCCCGACTGCGGTTCGATCGTTGTCGCGGGGCGCGATATCTCGGGCCGGAGCCCGGCTGCGCTGGGGGAATTCCGGCGCGATCACGTGGGATTCGTATTCCAGTTCTTCAACCTGATCCCGACCCTGACCGCGCGTGAGAACGTCGAGGTGATCGTCGAGTTGACCGGCCGTGGCGATCGCCGCCGCGTGCGGAGGCTGCTGGCCGCGGTCGGACTCGCCGACCGTGCCGATCGCTTCCCGTCGCAGCTGTCGGGTGGGCAGCAGCAGCGCGTCTCGATCGCGCGGGCGCTGGCGACTGATCCGGACCTGCTGCTGGCCGATGAGCCGACCGGCGCGCTGGACGTGGCCACCGGGCAGGGCGTGCTCGAACTTCTGCAGCAGACCAGCCGGGCCGGTCGCGGTGTTGTCATGGTCACCCACAACGAGGCGGCAGCGAGCATCGCCGATCGGGTGATCCACATGCGCGACGGTCGTGTCGTCGCCGACGAGGTGAACACGAATCCGGTTGCCGCCGCGACCATTCGGTGGTGAGTGCGATGTTCATGGTGTCGAACCGGGTGCTCGCGAAGAAGATTCTGCGCGATCTGCGCCGTCGAGGCGCGCAGGTCGCGGCGATCGCGGTCACCGTGCTGCTCGGTGTGCTGCTGTTCGTGGCCAGCTACGACTCCTTCCGTAACCTCGAAACCTCCTACCAGCAGACCTACGCTCGCCTGCACTTCGCCGATTTCACCGCCACCGGCGCAGATCCGGTGCGGATCGCCGACGCTGTGCGCGGGGCACCTGGCGTGGCGCGCGTTGCCGTGCGCACCCAAGCCGATACGGCGATGTCGATCGGCGACACGAAACTGCTCGGCAGGATCGTGGGCCTGACCGAGCCCGCGGGTGTGAACGAGATCAGCCTGGCCGCGGGGAGATTGCCGGATCCGGCCCATCCGGACGAAGTGGTGGTCGAGCATCACGCGGCGCAGACATTCGGCCTGCACGCGGGTAGTCAGGTGCGCACCTTCGACGGCACGAGCTGGCATACCGTCACGGTCTCGGGCATCGCCTGGTCACCGGAGTACCTGTGGCCGGCCCGCAGCCGCCAGGAAGTGCTCGGCGACCCGCACGGCTTCGCGGTCGTGTTCGCCCCCCAAAACGACGTGGCGCGCTTGTCCGGACGTCCCGGGCCCGACCAGACCCTCGTCGAAATGAATTCCGGGGCAACGGCATCCGAGCACGCCCAGGTCACCCGGTTGCTGCGTGACGCCGGGGCCCTCGACGTGCAGACCAAGGCCGATCAGCCGTCCAACGCGGCCCTGCACGAGGATCTCAGCGGCTTCTCCGAACTCGCGGTCGCCTTCCTGGCGCTGTTCCTCGTCGCGGCGGCTGTCGCGGAATATGTGTTGATCACCAGGCTCGTGCTCGCTGAGCGGCCGATCATCGGGACGATGCTGGCAATGGGCGCACGCCGACGTACGGTCGTCGGCCATTACGTCGGCTACGGGCTGGGAATGGTGCTCGCGGGCACGGTGTTCGGTGTGCTCGGTGGGTTTCTCGCCACCTCGGCGGTGACCGCCGCCTACACCAAGGCGGTCGGGATTCCCGACACCGTTGTCGATCACCGGCCCTCGACCGCGATCGTCGCCGTGCTGCTCGGCTTGCTCACCGGAGTGGCGGCGGGTCTGGCCCCGGCGGTGGCCGCGGCGCGCATCGCGCCCGCCGCGGCAATGCGCGGCGACGCCCTGCACCCCGCGCGCCCAGATAGATGGTCCCGGTCGAGCACGCACTGGCACCGCGTACCCGTGGTGGCACGAATGACGGTGCGCTCCTTGGCGCGCGGCCGTCGCCGCACGGTGGCGACGATGACCGGCACCGTACTCGCCCTGGTCCTGATCCTGGCCTCGGTCGGCTTGCTCACCAGCATGCGCTCGGCATTGCACATCCAATTCGACGAGATCGAACGCGAGGACGCCACGGTGATCACCTCGAGTCCGTCGGACGAGCTTGCCGCCCAACTGCGTTCCATATCCGGCGTCACCACCGTCGAGCCCACCGGTCTCACGCCGGTGACCTTGTCCGCCGGTGGGCGTTCGTATTCCACGACGCTGACCGGATTGGTGCCCGACACCACGATGCACGGTTTCCGCGCACCCGGTGGCGGCAGCGTGCGGTTGCCCGACACCGGCATCCTCGCCGGGGCCGCGGCGGCGAAGCAGCTCGGCGTCTCGGTCGGCGATATTCTCACAGTCACACCTACGGCCGGTAGGCCGAAAGCCGAGCAGTTGAAGGGCCTGCTCGATGAACCGCTGGGAACCTACGCCTACGCCACGGACGCGACCGTCACCGACATCGGCGGCACCGGACTGCACGGCTACCTACTACGTTTTACCGCGAACGCTAATCGAGACGCCTTGCGCGCCACGGTAACCGAGCTGCCCGGCGTCATCGCTTACAGCGACTCCCACGCCATGCAGGACCAGATCGACCGGTTCCTCGGGCTGTTCTGGGCGTTCATCACAGCGATGCTGATCTTCGGCACGGTGCTCGCCTTCACGGTCATCTACGTGACCGTGACGGTCAACCTCGCCGAACGCACCACCGAACTGGCCACCCTGCGCGCGGCAGGCGTGCCCTTGCGCAGGCTCACCGCGTCGCTGGCCGCGGAAAACCTCACCGCGACACTGCTGGCCGTCCCGATCGGACTGGCCGCCGGATATTTCGCGGCCTGGGCATTGCTGCGCTCGTTCACCAGCGACATGTTCACCTTCGGACTCGCCTTCGGCGACGCCGCGCCCGTGCTCGCCGTCGTGGCGGTGCTGGCAGCCGCCGGACTGTCACAGTTCCCGGCGGCACGTCTGGTCCAACGCATCGACATCGCTCACGTCGTGCGCGAACGAGCCCAATGACACCCGATACCATCGACGAAGGAGCATGAGCAATGGACTCTCCCAGCCGAACCGAAAGATTCGGCGCTCGCGCGCTGCGAACCCGATGGGTGGTTCGAGCACCGATAAACCTCTATCGGGTCGGCCTCGGATTCCTGTTCGGATCGCGGCTGCTGATGTTGGAGCACACCGGGCGACGGACCGGCGCCCGCCGATACGTCATCCTGGAGGTGGTCGATCACCCCGAATCCGCTATGTACGTCGTGGTTTCCGGATTCGGCGTCGGCGCCCAGTGGTACCGCAATATCACCGCGAACCCGCACGTGCTGATCTCCACCGGATTCCGCCGCAAGGTGGCCGCGATCGCGACACCGATGACAACCGACGAATCCGCGCTGGCGCTCGCACGCTACATCGACCACCATCCCAAGGCGTGGACCAGGTTGCGCGGCACCATCGAAGCCGCCACCGGTTCACCGGTGGATACCCTCCCCATGGTTCGACTGGTCACCGGATAGCTTGTGCCCCGGGCCAAGGCATCGGTGTGCCATGACGTCGGGATTGATCGCGACCGCTCTAACCGTCACCCCGTCTGCTGCGCGCGGGACTGCGCTTGTACTGGGTGCGGCAGAAACGGCCCGGCCAGATAAGGAACGCCGGCCGCGCGGGCCAAGGTGCCGGTGGGGGCGGTGAGGTTGGGGCCGACGACACCGCCGAGGGGGGTGGCCACCAGCACGGTGGACACGGCCCGGCTTCTTCGGGATGTGCGTGCGCCGCGCCGAGCGAAACCGATACCGCTCCAAGCGCATTGCTGCGGTCGATCTTGTTCAGCGACATGCCGTCCAATCGGGTAGGACCGGCGGATCAACGCCAGCCGGTGGCGGTCAGCAGTGCGAGACTGCTGGCCGCCAGTATCACGGCGAGGGTGCCGCCGAACAGTAGTGGTCGTGCACCTGCGGTGCGGAGCTGTTGCCAGGTGAGGGATGTGCCGATTGCGGCGAGGACGGCGGCGATGAGCCAGGCGCTGAGCTGCCCGAGTGGTGCGGTCCAGGAGCGGGGCACGATGCCGAGGCCGGAGATGACCGATGCGGCGAGGAACAGCACCACGAAGAGCGGGAAGCTCTGCCGGAGTGGGGTTTTCGCGCTGCCGGAGCTGCGGCGGGTGAAATGCAGGCCCAAGCACATCGGGACGATCATGAGACTGCGGATGAGTTTGACGATCACCGCGAAATGCGCTGCCGCCGAGCCGAATATTACGCCTGCCGCCAATACCGAGGAGGTGTCGTTGATGGCGGTACCCGCCCAGAGACCGAATGCCTCTTGGGACAATCCGAGCAACCGCCCGAGAGGCGGATACACGAGTACCGCAACGATATTGAAGACGAAGATCGTGCCGAGCGCGTATGCGACCCGCTCTTTGTCCGGCTTGATGACCGCGGTGGCTGCGGCGATCGCGGACGCGCCGCAGATCGTCGTCCCGACCGCGACCAGAGTCGCCGAATCACGGTCCAGCGCAAGCATTCTGCCGACGACGAGTGCGGCGACCGCCCCGACGATCAGTGTGCCGACAAGCACTGTGGCGGTCTGCCGTCCAACGGTGAGCACCGACCCGACGGGCAACCCGAGACCGAGCAGCACGATCGCGATGCCGAGCAATCGTTGACGTATCAGGGCGAGACCGGGCGCGAACATCCCGGTCTCCATCACCGATCGACGTCGGAGGGCACCGATCACGGCTCCGCCGAACAAGGCGATGATCGGCGCGCCCACCATCGGTAACACCCGGCCCGACCCCGTGGCGGCACCGGCGACCGCGGCGGCGAGCACGATCCCGGGAAGATTTCGGCGTAACCAGGTCATATTTCTCACGATCACGGCCCGGTTGCCCCGCCGGTAGACCACGATCCGCAAGCAGCTCATCAGCGATGCTGATGGGTCTGGACATGCCGCGACGCGATGATCGGCTCATAATCGGGCGATGACCTTGCCGCCGGGAACGCCCGATCTGGACGTGCTCGACCTATTGGTCTCCGTTGCGGAGCTGGGCAGTCTCGGCGCGGCCGCACGACGCCACGGCATCACCCAACCGGCCGCTAGTATGCGGATCAGCGCGCTGGAACGTCGCGCGCGGGTGCGATTGCTCGACCGCGGTCCGACCGGTTCGGTACTGACCGACGCGGGCCGGGTTGTCGTCGGTCACGCCCTGCCGGTGCTCGCTGCCGCCCGGTCTCTGGTCGCGGGTATGGCCGCGTTGCAGGCCATCGATATTCCGCGGCTGCGCGTCGCGGCTTCGAAGACGATCGCCGATCATCGGATTCCGCAGTGGCTCAATGCGTTGCGTGCCGCCTGTCCGGATGTGCTGGTGGCGCTGGAGGTGGAGAACACCCGGCAGGTCGTGGCACTGGTCCGCGACGGCGAAGCGGACCTCGGCTTCGTGGAGGGGCCGCATCCGCCGCACGGTCTCGGCAATCGGGTGCTCGGAGCCGATGACTTGGTGGTGGTCGTCGCGCCGGAACATCCGTGGGCGCTTCGCCGCGAACCGGTGACCCTGCGCGAACTTGCCAGCACGGCGCTGCTGTGGCGTGAACCGGGATCGGGGACCAGGGAGACCGTCTGGGAGATACTCAGCACGGCAGGTCAGCCCGCGGCGCCTGCGGCGGAACTCGGCTCCGCGGTGGCGATCACCGCCGCCGCGTGCAGTGGTGTCGCGCCTGCGGTGCTGAGCCGGTTGATCGCCGCGCCCGCCTTGTCGACGGGGGCGCTGGTGGAGGTCCAGCTGGCGCCCCCGGTGATGTTGACCCGCAAGTTCCGCGCCATCTGGCGCCGCCGGACTCCGCCCGCTGGCGCGGCCGAGATTCTGGTCGAATACGCCGTGCGGATGGGATCGGTCACCTCGACCGGCTGGTGATACACCACGCTCGGCCAGTATTTGCGCAGGTGACAGGGTTGCGTCGCGGATGCTAACTGGCGTAACCATCTGGTAATCGCGGGGAGCGTCGCGCGTAATCATCGGTTTCCAGCATTTGCGGCATGACAGGCAGAACGTACTCGGGACATCAGACCCAGGCGGGCATCCCGGATCGGCGCATCGCCGGCGGTGGTTCGCCGGTCACGCGTTACAGCGCCGGTAGGCGTTCGGCACCGGCGCGCCGCATCAGCGACATTCTGCGGGCGCGCATCCGCAGCGGCGTCTATGGCAATCGTCCGCTACCGGCGGAGGCGCAGTTGGCCGCCGACTTCGCCACCAGCCGCAATATCGTGCGCGACGCATTGGCGTTGCTGCGCGATGAGGGTTTGGTCGACCGGGTTCCCGGCGCGGGCACCTTCGTTGTCTCGGACAAGGCGGTGCAGGGGCTCGACAGGTTGCGCGGCCTGGCCGAGACGTTCGAAACCGGCAGCGATCGCGTCGTCAACCGGGTACTGCTCGCCGAGGTCGTGCCCGCGACGCCGATCGTGGCCGAGCGGCTCGAGCTCGAACCCGCGACACCGGTGGTGGCGCTGGAGCGGATCCGCTACCTCGACGGCGCCCCACTATCCCTGGACGCCTCTTACCTGACCGCCGATGTCGGTGCGCCGCTGCTGGATCTGGACCTGACCGGATGCGACGTATTCGGTTTGCTGGAGGCCGAACTCGGGCTGCCGCTCGGCTCGGCGGCGGTCTCCATCGAAGCGGTCGCGGCCGATCCGACCGTCGCCGAACTCCTCGAAGTCCGGCCTGGCTCCCCGCTGCTGTTCCTGGAACGGCTCACCTACACCGACTCCGGTCGGCCCATCGACCTCGAATACGTCCGCTATCGCGGTGACCGCTTCTCGCTGTCGGGCCGACTGCACCGCATCCCGGTCACACCGAATCGCGGTGTGACCGAACCGAACGAAAGGGGTTGATCTGCGATGTCCATGGATATCCCACCTGTCGCGCAGCGCCGGGAGTTGAGCTGCGACGTCCTCGTTGTCGGCGGCGGCACCGCAGGCACGATGGCCGCACTCACCGCGGCAAAACAAGGCGCGAATGTCCTGCTGCTGGAGAAGGCGCATGTGCGGCACTCCGGCGCGCTGGCCATGGGGATGGACGGCGTGAACAACGCGGTGGTTCCTGGCAAGGCCAGCCCCGAGGACTATGTCGCCGACATCACCGTCGCGAACGACGGAATTGTCAACCAGCGCACCGTCTATCAGACCGCCACCCGCGGCTTCGAGATGGTGCAGCGGCTGGAGAGCTATGGAGTCAAGTTCGAGAAGGACGAGCACGGTGAATACGCCGTGCGCAAGGTGCATCGCTCCGGCAGCTATGTGCTGCCGATGCCGGAGGGGCGCGATGTGAAGAAGGTGCTCTATCGCACCCTGCGCGCCCGCGACGTGCGCGCCAAGGTGACGATCAGCAATCGAGTGATGCCGGTCCGGGTGCTCACGGTCGGCGGGCGCGCGGTCGGTGCGGTCGGATTCGATACCCGCACCGGTGAATTCGTCACGATCTCGGCGGGCTCCGTTATCCTCGCCACCGGTGCCTGCGGCAGGCTCGGCCTGCCCGCGAGCGGCTATTTGTACGGCACCTACGAGAATCCGACCAATGCCGGCGACGGCTACGCGATGGCCTATCACGCGGGTGCGGAACTGTCCGGTATCGAATGTTTCCAGGTCAATCCGCTGATCAAGGATTACAACGGCCCGGCCTGCGCGTACGTCGCGAATCCCTTCGGCGGCTACCAGGTCAACGCCGAGGGCAACCGTTTCGTGGATTGCGACTACTGGTCCGGGCAGATGATGGCGGAGGTCAAACGGGAACTCGACAGTGCGCGCGGGCCCATCTATCTGAAGCTCAGCCATCTGCCGGACGCCACGATCCAGCAGATCGAGGGCATCCTGCACACCACCGAGCGCCCGACCCGAGGCACCTTCCACGCCGGGCGCGGCACCGACTATCGAACCAGCGATATCGAGATGCACATTTCCGAGATCGGCTTGTGCAGTGGACATTCCGCTTCCGGAGTGTGGGTCGACGAGTCTGCCGCGACGACGGTGCCCGGGCTGTACGCGGCGGGGGATATGGCGCTGGTCCCGCACAACTACATGATCGGGGCCTTCGTCTACGGCGATATCGCGGGTCAGAGTGCAAGCGAATACGCCAAGGGCGCGGTGCGTCCGGAGTTGCCCGAGGATCAGATCGAGGCCGCGCACGCGCTCATCTACCGGCCGCTGAGCAATCCGGACGGGCCGCCGCAACAGCAGGTCGAATACAAGCTGCGTCGCTTCGTGAACGACTATCTGCAACCGCCCAAGGCACACCGGTATCTGACCCTCGGCCTGGAGTCGTTCGAGCGCATGCATGGCGATATCGCGCAGATGGGCGCGCACACACCGCACGAGTTGATGCGCTGTGCGGAGGTGACGTTCATCCGCGATTGCGCCGAGATGGCCGCGCGTGCCTCCCTGCGGCGCACCGAAAGCCGCTGGGGCCTCTACCATCAACGCGCCGACTGGCCGCAGCGCGATGACGCGGAATGGTTCTGCCATCTCAACTTGTTCCGTGGCGAGTCCGGCGCGATGGAGTTCACCACCCGGCCCGTCGCCCCGTACATCGTGCCGGTGCCGGGTTTCGTCCGCCCGGATGGTGTCGCCGATGTCGCCGCTCCGGTACTGGTCGGCGCGTGGGGTGGCAGATGAGTACGCGACTGTTGCGGCTGATGGATATGGCCGAGCAGTGGCCCGAACTCGACGAGCTGCACCCCTTTCTCACCGACCCGGATCCGGAGGTCAGGCGTACCGCGCTCTCGGTGCTCAGTGAGACCACCGAGGAGTGGGAGCAGGCCTCGCCGTTGATCGCGGCCGGGTTGTCCGATTCCGACGTGACCGTCCGTCACGCGGCCATCGGCTTGCTGACCGAACTGCTCGAGGTACTCGTTCCCGGCGCGGAATTCGATGCGGCACTGCGCGTTTGTGTATTCGCGGCCGAACCCGCGGTGCGGTCGGCGGCGATCGAGGCGCTGTGGCGGCACCGTCGCAGCGACGCGGCCGAACTGTTCGGGTGGTTCGCCGATCCGAATGCCGAGGTGCGCCGGACCGTCGTCGGCGGACTGACCTCGGTGGACGCATTGCGTGAACTCGACGCGGCCGCCGCAGACCCGGCCCAGCTGGTCCGCATCGCGGTCGCCAAAGGTATAGCGGCAGTGGGCGATCCACGAGGCACTACCACCCTGATCGGGTTGGCCCGCGATACCGACCCATTGGTCCGCGCCGCCGCGCTGACCGGATTGGCGCGCACCGGATGCGGTGACGAGGCGGCGGCCATCGCCGCCGCAGGGATCGGCGATCCGGCCTGGCAGGTCCGCCAGGGCGCGGCGATCGCACTCGCCGTCGCCGATCCGGAAATCGCCGCACCGCACCTGATCTCGGTGGTTACCGACGACAACCTCGATGTCCGCAAGGCTGCGGTGCGCGCGCTCGCCGAGCGGATCGCCGAACGGCCCGAGGTCGCCACTGCGCTCCGCTCGGCCATGCAAGACCCGGACGCCGATGTCCGCGCCTTCGCCCGCATCGGCATTGCCAACTCTGGAAAGGAAATCTGATGGCCCAGGTCAACACTCGAATCGACGTGCCCGTCACCGTCGATGAAGTCAAATGTATCGACGGCTGCACACTGTGCGTCGATATGTGCCCGCTGGATTCACTCGCGATCCACCCCGACTCCGGCAAGGCGTACATGCACGTCGATGAATGCTGGTACTGCGGCCCGTGCGCGGCGCGCTGCCCGGTTGGAGCCGTGACCGTCAACATCCCCTACTTGCTGCGCTGACCGCGGGCGGAGGACATCACAATGAGGACACCACGCGGGAAGATCCGGCGTTCGGTCGCACTGTTGCTCGGCGTCGCGACCGCCGTGACCGTCGTCGCAGGCTGTGGCTCGGCGAATGACGGCAAGACCGTCACGGTCAGTATCGGTTACCAGTCCAAGACGATCAATACCGTCACCGCGGGCACGCTGCTGCGCGATCGGGGCACCTTCGAAACGAAGCTGGCCGAACTCGGGAAGCCGAAAGGGGTGACCTACAAGGTCGAATGGAAAGACTTCGCCGCCGGACCGCCGCTGACCGCGCAGATGCTTGCCGGCCAAGTGGATATCGGCTCGATGGGTGATGCACCCATCCTCGTCAACGGATCGAAGACCCGCGGCCACGACGACGTCAAGTCCGAGCTGATCGCGGTGACCGGCTACAACCTGCGCGGTTCGCTGAATCAGATTGTCGTGCCAGTGAATTCACCCGCCGCCACCCTGGCCGATCTGCGCGGCAAGGTCGTCTCGACCAGCGTCGGTTCGGCCGCGCACGGCATGCTCGCCACCGGTCTGTCCGGCGCGGGCCTGACCTTGGACGATGTGAAGCTGCTCGGCCAGGACCCCGCGGTCGGGGCGTCGGCATTGCAGGGTGACCAGGTATCCGCGTTGGCGCAATTCGTGCCCTGGCCGCAGAAGCTCGTGTTCGACGGCAAGGCGCGATTGCTCTATGACGGAGGCAGCGCGAAAATCCCGACCTTCCACGCGGTGGTCGCGAACAAACGCTTCGACACGAACAATCCGGATATCGTCAACGCCTTCCTGGCGGCCCAGCGCGAAACCTCCGACTACCTCAATCACAATCCGCTGGCCGCCGCGCAGCGCGTCGCCGAGATCACCGGGATACCTGCGGAGGTGGTCTACCTCTACAACGGACCCAACGGGCTGGTGAGTTTCGACCCCACCATCAAGTCACAAGAGGTCGACGCGCTCGGCACGCTGCTGCCGTTCCTGAAGGGACTCGGCGCCCTCGCTGATCTGGATCTCGGTGAGTTCGTCAACGACAGCTATGTGCGGGCGCTGTACGGGGCGGACTATGACGCCCAGCGCGCTTCGACGGTCGCACCGAGCCCGCTGGTCGGTACCGACACCGTCTGCGGCGGTGCCGTCGACAACCCGGCGACCGCCTCGGAGGTGTGGTTCAAGGGCGAGCAGACCACCGCGGTCGCCAAGACCCCGGCCTGCCTGCTCCGCCTGATCGCCCAGCGTGGCAGTGAAACCGGCGCCGCCTACGTGCCCGACACCGCATCGGGCGTCCGTATCTTCGCGGCCACCGCCACATGGGTGCGCGATCCGGCGGCCGGGCCGGATGAACAGCTGCGGCCATTTGCGATCGAGGCCGATGCCAAGTCCTATGCCAGCGCCCATCCCGGCAGTGCCGTCATCGACTACCAGGCGGCGTTGCTCGCTCGATAGCAGCGGGGTCGCACACGAGATCAGGAGGCTCGACATGACGGTGTCGACGGAACCGATATCCCTAATCCCGACAACACCTTCCGACATCACCATCGCATCGCGGTCTCGTCGCTGGCACGGCCGCGGTCGGTTCCAGGAGCGGCTGCGCACGGCAGCGCTGACCATGGCGCCGTTGGCCGCGCTGGTATTGTTGTGGTATCTGCTCACTGCGAATCACGTGGTGTTCTGGCTACGCTTCGATAAGATCCCCACCCCGGCAGAGGTTTACGACTCCTTCCGGATCCAGCTCGGCACCCGGTCCTACTACAGCAACATCATTTCCAGTATGCGCCGGATCCTGATCGGATTCGGACTCGCGACCGTGGCCGGCGTGCTGATCGGTATGGCGATCGGTCGTTCGCGGTTGGTCAGTGCGTTGATCCGGCCGGTGCTGGAGGTATTCCGGCCGATTCCGGCGATCGCGCTGGTGCCGTTGGCGATTCTGCTGTTCCCGACGGGGGAGCAGGGGATTGTGTTCATCACCTTCTTCGCGGCGTTCTTCCCGGTGGCGGTCAGCACGATCCACGCCATGCACGCGCTGCCGAGAGTATGGGAGGAAGCCGCGCATACCCTCGGCGCGGGGCGGTGGGAGATCCTGTTCCGAATCGCCCTACCCGGTGCGCTACCCGGCATCTTCTCCGGTTTGTCGGTGGCGATGGGCGTCGCCTGGATCTGTGTGATCAGCGCCGAAATGATTTCCGGACAGTTCGGTATCGGCTACTTCACCTGGCAGTCTTACGGCCTGCTCGACTATCCGGGGGTGGTGGTCGGCATGCTGTCGATCGGGCTGCTCGGCTGGGCCACGGCGTGGCTGGTCGAAATGACCGGACACCGGGTCAACCGTTGGCTGCCCAGGGCGGCGCGATGAACGCGGGCGCGGCGGTGCGCATGCGCGGACTGCGCATCGCCTACGACGAAATACTCACCGCCGAAGTGGATCTCGACATAGACGGCGGCGAGATCGTGGTGCTGCTCGGGCCGTCGGGATGCGGCAAATCCACAATCCTGCGGGCCATGGCCGGATTATTGGAGCCGGTCGGCGGCACCGCGGAGGTGGACGGCGGCAGTGGCGAACAATGCGCGATGGTCTTTCAGGAGGACGCACTGTTGCCGTGGCGTACGGCTCGCAAGAACGTCGAATTCGCCTTGAAGCTACGCGGGGTGAAGCGCGGCCGACGACGCGGCGAAGCACTCGAATTACTGGACCAGGTGGGGCTCGATGGTTTCGGCGACCACCTGCCCGGCGCGTTGTCCGGCGGTATGCGCCAGCGGGTTCAATTGGCCCGCACCCTGGCCACCCAGCCACGGGTACTGCTCATGGACGAACCCTTCGGGGCATTGGACGCGCAGACCCGAGCTGATATGCAGCGGCTGCTGATTTCGGTGTGGCAGCAGCACCGCACCACTGTCCTGTTCGTCACCCACGACGTGGACGAGGCATTGCTGCTCGCCGACCGGATCGTGCTGCTGACCCCGCGCCCCGCGCGGATCCAACGGATCGTCACGATCGACAATCCGCGCGCGCCCGGTGCGCGATTCGAACCCGAATTCGCCCGCAGGCGCTACGAAATCCTGGCGGCACTCGGCGAAGACGCCGAACTGGCCGCCGCGAATACCGAGGAGGCATCATGACTTTCGTCATCGGCGCGGCCTGCGTCGATGTGATGGATCGGGCGTGCGTGGAGGAATGCCCGGTCGACTGCATCTACACCGGCGGGCGCATGGCCTATATTCAACCCACCGAATGTGTGGATTGCGGTGCGTGCGAACCAGTTTGCCCCGTCGAGGCGATCTATCTCGAAGCCGACATACCCGTCGAGCAGCGGCCCTTCATCGCCGAGAACGCCAGGTTCTTCGATGAGCCGCTGCCGGGCCGCGCCGCCGCGCTGGGATCGCCGGGCAGCGCGGCGAAACTCGGCGCGGTGGGCATCGACACGACATTCGTGCAGGCATATCAGCCATGAGCGGTTCGAAACGACCACTGCGCGTGGCGATTGTGGGCGCGGGACCGGCCGGTATCTATGCCGCCGACGCGTTGATGAAATCGGTGTCGGATAACGACGTCTCGATCGACCTGTTCGAACGCATGCCCGCACCGTTCGGGCTGATCCGCTACGGCGTCGCACCGGACCACCCCCGGATCAAGGGCATCATCACCGCTCTGCACAGGGTGCTCGACAAGCCGCAGGTTCGACTGTTCGGCAACGTCGACTACGGCATCGACGTCACCCTCGATGACCTCCGGATCTTCTACGACGCCGTGATCTTCGCGACCGGGGCCGACACCGACCGCGCGCCGGAACTTCCCGGTGTCGATCTGAACGGCTCCTACGGTGCGGCGGACTTCGTGTCGTGGTACGACGGACATCCGGATGTGCCGCGGGACTGGCCGCTCGAGGCCGAGAAGGTCGCAGTCCTCGGCGTCGGCAATGTGGCGCTGGACGTGGCGCGAATACTCGCCAAGACGGCCGACGAACTGCTGCCGACCGAAATCCCGCCGAACGTCTACCACGGGTTGAAGGCCAACAAAGCCGTCGAGGTGCATGTGTTCGGCCGCCGTGGACCGGCCCAGGCCAAATTCACACCCCTGGAACTGCGTGAACTCGACCATTCGCCGACCATCGAGGTCATCGTCGATCCCGAGGACATCGACTACGACGCGGGTTCGGAGACCGCGCGGCGGCAGTCGAAACAGGTCGACATGGTGGCGAATACGGTGGAGCAGTGGGCAATCCGCGATATCGGTGACCGACCGCACAGACTGTTCCTGCATTTCTTCGAATCGCCCGCCGAGATCCTCGGGGCCGACGGCAAGGTCATCGGCCTGCGCACCGAGCGCACCCGGCTCGACGGCACCGGAAATGTCGAAGGCACAGGCGTATTCAAGGAATGGCACGTCCAGGCGGTTTACCGTGCCGTCGGCTACCTCTCGCAGAGCATCCCCGAGTTGCCGTTCGACGACCGAGCGGGCGTGGTACCGAACGAGGCAGGGCGCGTGCTGATCAACCAGAATGCCAACGAAACCACACGTCATCTGTCCGGAGTGTATGTCACCGGTTGGATCAAACGCGGCCCGATCGGGCTGATCGGCCACACCAAAGGTGACGCCAACGAAACGGTGGGGTGCCTGCTCGACGATCGCGAGAACCTCTCGGGAGCAACCGATCCCGATCCCTCATCGATCGTCGAGTTCCTCCGGTCCAAGTCGATCAGCTTCACCACATGGCAGGGCTGGTACCGGCTCGACGCGCATGAACGCGCCCTCGGCGAGCTCGAGGGGCGCGAGCGCGTCAAGGTTGTGGAGCGCGCCGACATGCTCCACGTCGGTCTCGGACGCCGCTGAACCGCTCCAGCGCCGAATTGCCCCGCTGCCGAATTGTGTTTCCTATGAAAGCCAGGTCGAGCTATGCCGTCCACATCTATCCAGCCACTGACCACCGAGCGAATCCTGCAGGCGTTGAGCCTGGTCGAGGATCCCGAAATCCACCGCCCCATCACCGAACTCGACATGGTCGGCAATCTCACCATCGACACCGACAACCGGGTGACCGTCGAGATCCGGCTCACCGTCGCGGCCTGCCCACTGCGTGACCGGATATCGCATGAGGTCCGAGATGCCGTGCTCGACATTCCGGGCGCCGCCGCGATCACCGTCGAATTCGGTGTCATGACCGACGAGCAGCGCACCACGTTGCGCAAGAAGGCGCGCGGCGACGAACCGACGATTCCCTTTGCTCAGCCCGGTTCGCTCACCCGCGTCTATTGCGTCATATCGGGCAAGGGTGGCGTTGGAAAATCCAGTGTCACTGTCAATCTTGCTGCCGCCATGGCCGAACGCGGCCTGCGCGTCGGGATCCTCGATGCGGATATCCACGGCCACTCCATTCCCGCCAT
Organism: Nocardia sp. CA-120079; assembly: GCF_050955745.1. Classification (NCBI taxonomy): domain Bacteria; kingdom Bacillati; phylum Actinomycetota; class Actinomycetes; order Mycobacteriales; family Nocardiaceae; genus Nocardia; species Nocardia sp. CA-120079. Next base: position 7,861,975 of record NZ_CP192088.1, on the reverse strand, counting down.
GCTCGGCCTGGCGGCTCGTCCCACTCAGGTGGATCGAATGCTGATGCCACCCACCGCGAATGGGGTGAAGGTGATATCGATCGGTATGTTCGTCGAAGGCAACGAGCCCGTCGTCTGGCGCGGCCCGATGCTGCACCGCGCACTGCAGCAGTTCCTTGCCGACGTCTACTGGGGTGATCTCGATATCCTGCTGGTCGACCTGCCACCCGGGACCGGCGATATCGCGATCTCGCTCGCCCAACTCCTGCCCACCGCGGAACTGGTGGTCGTCACGACACCTCAGCAGACGGCGGCCCGGATCGCCGAACGAGCGGGCGCGGTAGCGGCGCAGACCAGACAACGGGTCGTCGGCGTCGTGGAGAATATGTCCTGGTTCGACGCGCCGGATGGCGCACGCCTGGCACTCTTCGGCACGGGCGGTGGGGCGATGGTCGCCCAACGGCTCGCTGAGATCCTCGGCGCAAGCTGTCCACTGCTCGGGCAGATCCCCTTCGATCCGGCAGTGTGCACCACCGGCGACCTCGGCACCCCGATCGTGCAAGCCGATCCGAATGCGAACGCCGCGAATGCTTTTCGCACGATAGCGATGTCGTTGGCTCGCAGACCCCGCGATCTTGTCGGCTTACGGCTGGCTGTGGCACCCGGCTGACAACACCGCGGGGTGCCTCATTGGCGGTGCCGTCCGGGACGAGAAGGTAGGGCCGGAGCCAGCAGTGGCAGCTGGGTTGAATCGGCGAATGGGTCAACTCGTAGCGTCGCGATGAAGTGGTCCACGGAGACGAAGCCTGCCGCGTGGACGTACGAGAGCAGTTCAAATCCGGGGGCTGTTGTGTCGGTTCGCTTCATTTCTGGCTCCCTTTGCCAGGCTGACAATGATTGATCCAGGGAGTCGAGCTCCAACCCCCGGAGCTCCCTGTGCAGGCGGACGGCGGCCACAGGGCTGCTTATGCCGCCGCAGGGCACCCGAGGAACGAGCAGAATCGCAGCGAACACATCGCTATCACTTCGACCCACATCGGCCGACATGGCCAGCGGTATGTCGACGTGCTTCGACAGCTTTGCCAACCGCGATAGTCATGGCAGTGATCGGCGGGACGTGAGCGGCCGTGCGCGCCGACATGGCCTGGAGACAGCGCAGTGCATCGGCGTGAGGGCCGACGCGACGGCGCCGACACGCCATCGATCGCCGACTCGATCAGGATGTTCGTGGATCCTCGACACTGTCCAGCAAACGTTTCGGGTTGGCTGCACTGTGTAATGCCCGTGCGCCAGCGGGTGTGCGAGGGAGCCCTCGTGCACGCGGATGGCTCAGTTGCGCCGATTGTGCGTGGTAGAGAACTGGGTGAAATTCACTCGAACACGCGGGAGACGGCCTTTCTGACGTAAATGTGTGGTGCGAGTGCTGCTTTCGGCGCATGTGAGCCACGCAAGAGGCGGCCGTGAGCGACTTGGAGGGGGAAGAGTGGGTGGTGAAGCACGTATTTGCGTCAGATTTGACGCAAATACGTGCTCGAGTAATGCGCGAGAGGGGACTTGAACCCCTACGTCCGTGGACACCAGAACCTAAATCTGGCGCGTCTGCCAATTTCGCCACTCGCGCTTGATGGTACGACCGTCCAAACTCTACCGGGCTTGACCGACATCGCGAAGCGCAGCCCCGGCATGTCGTACTCGCCAGTAACACCACCTGGCATTATAACGATTCAGTAACGGTCAACATGAGGAGTGCTCATGTTTCGTACGCGTTGGTAACCAGGTGGACCAGCGGCTTTGAACATGAGGGAGGGTCATGTTTCTGAGTATTCTGGTACGAGAGTACGGAAATACCCGGCGGTAAGCGGGGATCCCGAGAGCAAACGTGAGGATTTCCTCATGATTTTCTGGAATCCTTGCAGTCATCAGGGCTCATTGGTGAGGAACACCTGCGCACCGGAGGGAGCGGCGTGTCTCGACGGCATGTCGCCAGAGAAGGAAGTCGAAGCGTCTTGACGATCAATGAGAGCACTGCGGCCGGAACCGGACAGAGCCCGAAAGTGGTTGGGGCGCCACAGCAAGGGGGGGCGAGGGCTCCGCTGCTGGATCGACTGCTGGGTGGAACGCCCTACGCGCTGGCCTTCGGTGGGCAGGGTGCGCGTTGGCTCGGTGAGTTGGAGGAGATCGGGCGCGATGCCGCACTGGAGCCCGAACTGACCGCACTGGTCAATGAAGCGGCGACGCTGCTGGAACCTGTTGCGGCACAACTGCTTGTGGTGCGACCGGTCGGTTTCGACCCGATCGGCTGGATGCTCGAGAACGAGCTCGCCGACGGTGACGAGGCGGATGTTTCCGCCGCGCCTTCGGAGCAGGTGCTCCGCTCGGCCGTGGTGTCGATGCCGGGCGTGTTCCTGACGCAGGTGGCCGCCGTGCGCGCGCTGCGGCTGCAGGGTCTGGATGCCAACGAGCACGCGCCGGTCGCGGTCGTCGGCCACTCGCAGGGCCGCCTCGCCGCGACCTCGGTGCAGGCCGGTGGACAGCGTGACGCCGAACTGCTCGCCATTGCCCAAATGATCGGCGCCGCAGCGGGTTTGGTTGCCCGGCGGCGCGGTCTCATGCCGGTGGGCGAGCGTTCGTCGATGGTCGCGGTATCGAATGTCGATCCCGAGCATCTGCGCACGGTAGTGGCCGAGGTGTCCGCGGGCGTCGACCCCACCGCGGCCGCGGTGGTTTCGATTCGCAACGGTCGGCGGCGCGTGGTGCTTTCCGGTACGCCGACCCAGTTGGAGCGGGTGCGTCAGCGTTGCGCCCAGATCCATGACGAGCAGACTCGCGAGCGCGATGCGAAGTCGCGCGGTGGCGCGGTGTTCGCGCCGGTCTTCGAGGATCTGGCCGTCGATGTCGCCTTCCATCACCCCGCGCTCGCCGAGACGGTCGACATCGTGAGCGGCTGGGCGGCCCAGTGTGGTCTGGATGCCGAGCTTGCCAGTTCGCTGGCCAAGGAGATCCTCGTCGACCCGATCGACTGGGTCGAGGAGGTCGACGGCGTCGTCGCCGCCGGTGCGCAGTGGATTCTCGATCTGGGCCCCGGTGATCTGCTCAGTCGGCTCACCAGCGGCTCGCTCAAGGGCACCGGCGTCGGCATCCTCGCGGCCGCGACCCGCGCGGGTCAGCGCAGCCTGCTGACCCCCGGCGCCGCGCCCGAGGCGGCTCAGCCGTGGTCGGCCTTCGCGCCGCGCCCGGTGCGTCTGCCGAGTGGACGCGTCGTGGTCGAGACCTCGTTCACCAAGCTGACAGGGCGCTCGCCGATCCTGCTCGCAGGTATGACCCCGACCACCGTTGACGCGAAAATCGTTGCGGCGGCGGCGAATGCGGGCCACTGGGCGGAGCTGGCCGGTGGCGGTCAGGTTACCGAGCAGATCTTCGCCGACCGGGTGGCCGAGCTGAAGACGCTGCTGCACCCGGGTCGCGCGGTGCAGTTCAACTCGCTGTTCCTCGACCCGTACCTGTGGAAGCTGCAGCTCGGCGGCAAGCGCCTGGTGCAGAAGGCCCGTACCGCGGGTGCGCCGTTCGACGGTGTCGTCGTCACCGCGGGCATTCCGGAGCTGGAAGAGGCCGTCGCGCTGATCGCGGAGCTGACCGAGGTCGGTATCACGCATGTGGCGTTCAAGCCGGGCACCGTCGCCCAGATCCGCGCGGTGCTGCGCATCGCCGACGAGGTGCCGGACTACCCGGTGATCATGCACATCGAGGGCGGCCGGGCCGGCGGACACCACTCCTGGGAGGACCTGGACGACCTGCTGCTCGAGACCTACGCCGAGCTGCGCAACCGCGACAATGTGGTGGTCTGTGTCGGCGGCGGCATCGGTACCCCGGAGCGCGCGACCGAATACCTGACCGGTGAATGGGCCGTGCCGCACGGCTATCCGGTGATGCCACTCGATGGCGTGCTGGTCGGCACCGCCGCCATGGCGACGCTCGAGGCCACCACCGCACCGGAGGTCAAGCAGCTGCTCGTCGACACCCCCGGTACCCCGGACTGGGTCGGCGCGGGCACCGCGACCGGCGGAATGGCATCCGGCCGTAGCCAATTGGGCGCCGATATCCACGAGATCGACAATGCGGCCTCGCGCACCGGCCGCCTGCTCGACGAGGTCGCCGGTGACGCCGACGCGGTCGCCGAGCGTCGCGACGAGATCGTCGCCGCGCTGAATGCCACGGCCAAGCCGTACTTCGGCGATGTCGCCACCATGACCTACCTCGAGTGGCTGGAACGCTACGTCGAGCTGGCCGTCGGCTTGGACCGACGCAAGGACTTCGACTGCGGCAGCGACCTCGGCGACGCCATCCTGGAGGCCACCCGTTCGGTCTGGCTCGATATCACGTGGCGGGACCGGTTCGCGGAGATGATGCGCCGCACCGAATCCCGGCTGCACCCGGCCGATCGCGGCGAGATTCCGACGCTTTTCGAATCCGACGAGGCCTTCGAGAACCCGGTCGACGCGCTGTGCACGCTGAAGCAGCAGTACCCGGCGGCCGAGCAGACCCTGCTGCACCCGGCGGATGTGCCGTTCTTCGTCAGCCTGTGCAAGACCCCGGGTAAGCCGGTGAACTTCGTGCCGGTGGTGGACGGTGACGTGCGCCGCTGGTGGCGTTCGGATTCGCTGTGGCAGGCCCATGATCCGCGCTACTCGGCCGATCAGGTCTGTGTCATTCCGGGCACGGTCGCGGTCGCCGGTATCACCCGCGTCGACGAGCCGGTCGGCGAATTGCTCGATCGCTTCGAGCAGGACACGGCGTACGCGCTGGTGCGTGCCGGTGTCTCGCCGGTCGCGGTCGACGCGCGCCGCTCCGCGGGCGTGACCGAGGGGCCGGTCGATGCGGTGCTGGCCGCGCCGGATGTCGAATGGTCCGGCCGCACCACGGTCAACCCGATCCATCGCCTCGGCGACCTCGCCAAGTGGACTGTCGACGACAAGGGCGCCGTCCATCCGCCGACCGGTGCGACGATCACCGAAACCACCGGCCCGGATGCCGATCACGCCTACGTCGAGCTCACGGTGCCGCTGTTCGGCGGTGACGCCGTGCGTATCCGCCTGCGCATCACCGTGCCGACCTCTCTCTACAACGGCGGCGCACCGGTCATCACCGAGACGGATGCCGACACCGCGATGTCCGCGCTGCTCGCGGTCGCCGCGGGCCAGGCGCTGCCGGAGGTGAAGGGCAAGGTCGCACACCTCAATGTCGCCTGGACCCCGGACCTCATCGCCGATCACGCGGGCGTCACCGGTTCGGGCCTGCCCGGCGGACTGAGCACGCTCGGGCGCAGCGTGCCCGATGTGCTCGTCGGTGCGTGCTGGCCCGCCGTCTTCGCGGTACTCGGTGCCGCCCGCAGCGCCGACGGCGACAGTGTCATCGAGGGCATGCTGGATCTGGTCCACCTCGATCACCAGATCGCACTCGAGCGCGACCTGCCGCACGACACCAGCATTCTCGTTGTCCGCGCCGAATCGGGTGACGTTGTCGACACCGACCTGGGACGCGTCGTCGAGGTGCGGGTGTCCGTCGGCGAGATGCGGGATCAGGGCCTCGACGTGGTGCCGCTGGCGACGCTGACCGAACGCTTCGCCATCCGCGGACGCAACGGCGCGGGCGAGCTGACCGATCCGCCGCGCGCGGCGGGTGTGGTCTCCGATGCCGCCACCGACACCCCGCGTCGCCGCCGTCGTGATGTCACCATCCTGGCGCCGCGCACCATGCGTGCCTTCGCCGCGGTCTCCGGTGACTACAACCCGATCCACACCAGTGATTCGGCCGCCAAGCTGGCCGGACTCGGCAGCCCGATCGTGCACGGTATGTGGCTCTCGGCCGCCGCGCAGCACGCGGTGTCCGCGGTGGATCCCGAAAGCTCCACTCCGGCACGGACTTTGACGGCGTGGACCACCCGCTTCCTCGGGATGGTCCGCCCGGGCGCGGAGATCGACGTGCGCGTCGAGCGGATCGCGGTCGACGCGGGTAGTGAGATCGTCGAGGTCTCCTGCCGTGCCGACGGCGATCTGGTGATGACCGCAACCGGCCGCACCGCCGCGCCGAAGACCGTCTACGCCTTCCCGGGCCAGGGCATTCAGCGCAAGGGCATGGGCCTGGACGCCCGTGCCCGCTCCAAGGCCGCCAAGGAGATCTGGGAGCGCGCCGATAAGCACACCCGTGCGGCACTCGGCTTTTCGATCCTGGCCGTGGTGCGGGACAATCCGACCTACCTCAAGGCGCGCGGTGTCGAACACCGGCACCCGGACGGCGTGCTGCACCTGACCCAGTTCACCCAGGTCGCCATGGCGGTGCTCGGTGTGGCCCAGGTCGCCGAGTTGCGCGAGGCCGGCGCCTACGTCGAGGGCGCCATGCTGGCCGGACATTCGGTCGGTGAGTACAACGCGCTCGCGGCCGTCGCCGGTGTGCTGCCGCTGGAGGCGGTGCTGGAGGTCGTCTTCCAGCGCGGTTCCGCCATGCACGAGCTGGTGCCCCGGGATGCGCAGGGCCGCAGCGACTATCGGATGGCTGCCATCCGGCCGTCGCAGATCGGTCTGCCCGATGACGAGGTCATCGACTTCGTCAAGGGTGTGGGCGAGAGCGTCGGGGAATTCCTCGAGGTCGTCAACCTGAATCTGCGCGGTTCGCAGTACGCCATCGCAGGCACGGTCAAGGGCCTCGATGCGCTGGAGACCGAAATCGACCGCCGCCGTGCCGAATTCGGCGGTAAGCGGGCCTTCATCCTGGTCCCGGGCATCGATGTGCCGTTCCACTCCACCGTGCTGCGCGAGGGTGTGCCGGAGTTCCGGCAGAAGCTCGAACAGCTGCTGCCGGCGGACCTGCACCCGGAAATCCTGCTCGGACGCTACATTCCGAACCTGGTACCCAAGCCGTTCTCGCTGGAGCGCGCGTTCATCCAGGAGATCGCCGATCTGGTGCCCTCGGAGCCGCTGGCCACCGTGCTCGCGGACTTCGACAGCTGGGCCGCCCGCCCGACCGAATTGTGCCGCGTGGTGCTGATCGAGCTGCTGGCCTGGCAGTTCGCCAGCCCGGTGCGCTGGATCGAGACCCAGGATCTGCTGTTCGCCGATGCCGCCGACGGTGGGCTCGGGGTCCAGCGTTTCGTCGAAATCGGTTTGGGCGCAACGCCGACGGTGGCGAACCTGGCCAGCCAGACGCTGAAGCTGCCCGCCTTCGGCACGGTCACCGTCGAGGTGCTGAATATCGAGCGCGAGGCCGCGGTCGTCTACTCGACCGATACCGATCCCGCCCCGGTCGACGAGCCCGCCGACGAGCCGGTCGAAACCGCTTCGGCCGCAACGCCGGTCGCGGCGGCCCCGGTGTCCGCTCCGGTCGCGAGCTCGGGTGGTCCGCGTCCGGATGACATCGCGTTCACCGCCGCCGACGCCACCCGCGTACTGATCGCGCTGTGGACCAAACTGCGGCTGGATCAGATCGGCCCGGTCGACACCATCGAGGGCCTCTGCGACGGAGTCTCGTCGCGGCGCAACCAGCTGCTCGTCGACCTCGGCTCCGAGCTGTCGCTCGGTGCGATCGACGGTGCCGCCGATGCCGATATGGGTGCGCTCTCGGCCACCGTCGAGCGACTTGCCCGCACCTACAAGCCTTTTGGTTCGGTGCTCTCCGATGCCATCGGCGATCACCTGCGCAAGGTCTTCGGTCCGTCCGGTAAGCGGCCCGCCGCGATCGCCGAGCGGGTCAAGAAGGTCTGGGAGCTCGGTGACGGCTGGGCCAACCATGTCACCGCCGAGGTTTCGCTCGGCACCCGCGAGGGTGTCAGCGTGCGCGGTGGCGATCTCGGCGGACTTGTCGCGAGTGTGAGCGACGCCGCCTCGGTCGATGCGGCCATCGACGCCGCCGTGCAGGCCGTCGCGGCCCGTCGCGGTGTCGCGGTATCGCTGCCGAGCGCGGGTGGTGGTGGCGGCGCCACCGTGGACGCCGCGGCGCTTGGTGAGTTCACCGAACAGATCACCGGTCGCGACGGTGTGCTGGCCACGGCGGCCCGCGTGGTGCTCGAACAGCTCGGCCTGACCGAACAGGCCTCCGCGCCGGAGGCCTCCGATGACACCCTGGTCGACCTCGTCTCGGCCGAATTGGGTTCGGACTGGCCGCGTTTGGTCGCGCCCGCCTTCGACGCCCGCAAGGCCGTGCTGATCGACGACCGCTGGGCGACCGCACGCGAGGATCTGGCCAAGCTCTGGCTGCTCGACGACGTCGGCTCCGGTGAGGAGTCGGTGGACGGCTTCCTCGGTGCCGGTGCAGCCGTTGCGGCACAGGCGAACTGGTGGCGTGAGAAGGCCAAGCACGAGGCCCGCTCGGTACTGGCCGGCCTGTACGAGCGCATCGCCGATGCGGCGCTGAACACCGAAGAGTCCGGCCTGTGGTCCTCGGATATCGCCGTGATCACCGGTGCCAGTAAGGGTTCCATCGCGGCGGCGGCCACCGGTCGACTGCTCGGCGGCGGCGCCACGGTGGTGGTCACCACCTCGAGCCTCGACGACAAGCGGCTCGGCTTCTACCGCAAGCTCTACCGCGAGAACGCGCGCCACGGTGCCGCGCTCTGGGTCGTCCCTGCGAATATGGCGTCCTACCAGGACGTCGACGCGCTGATCGACTGGGTCGGCAGCGAGCAGGTCGACAATGCGGGTGGTGCGAAGGTCAAGATCAAGGACGCGATGACCCCGACCCTGCTGCTGCCGTTCGCGGCACCCCGGGTCGCCGGTGATCTCGCCGACGCCGGCGCCCGCGCCGAAATGGAGATGCGGGTCCTGCTCTGGTCGGTCGAGCGGCTGATCGGTGGGCTGTCCAAGATCGGCATCGATCACGATGTCGACGCGAAACTGCATGTGGTGCTTCCGGGTTCGCCCAACCGCGGCATGTTCGGCGGCGACGGCGCCTACGGTGAGTCCAAGGCCGCACTCGACGCGGTGGTCGCCAAGTGGCGGGCCGAGAAGTCGTGGTCGAGCCGAGTCACCCTGGTACACGCCCTCATCGGCTGGGTGCGCGGCACCGGGCTGATGGGCCACAACGATCCGATGGTGACCGCGGTCGAGCAGGCCGGCGTGCACACCTGGTCCACCGCCGAGATGGCCGATGAGCTGCTCAAGTGGTGCACCTCGCGGGCCCGTCAGGTGACCGCCACCGGACCGCAGCAGATCGACCTCACCGGCGGACTCGCCAGGGTCAAGCTCGACCTGCCCGCACTGGCCAAGCAGGCTCAGGAGGCCGCCGCGGCCGAGACCGAGGAAGCCGTTGCGGCGGGCACGATTTCGGCGCTGCCCGCACCGCCGACCATGAGCTCGGCGCTGCCGGTGCCCGAATGGGGTTCGGTGACCGCCGATCTCGCCGATATGGTCGTCATCGTCGGTGCCGGTGAGCTCGGCCCGTACGGTTCGGCGCGCACCCGGTTCGAGATGGAGGTCTCCGACGAGCTCTCGGCCGCCGGTGTGCTCGAACTGGCCTGGACCACCGGCCTGGTCGCCTGGGAGAACGATCCCAAGCCCGGCTGGTACGACGCCGAATCCGGTGACTACGTCCCCGAACACGAGCTGGCCGAGAAGTACCACGACGCGGTCGTCGCGCGCTGCGGTGTGCGCCGCTACGAGGACGACGGCGCCATGATCGACAATGCCGCGCCGCTGATGACCTCGGTCTTCCTGGACCAGGATCTGACCTTCACGGTCGGCGGCGAAGCCGAGGCACGCGCCTTCTACGCCGCTGATCCGGAGCACACGGTGATCACCCCGGTCGCCGATTCCGGTGACTGGCAGGTGATCCGCAAGGCGGGTACCGAGATTCGGGTACCGCGCAAGGCCAAGCTGTCGCGCACCGTCGGCGGTCAGATCCCGACCGGCTGGGATCCCACCATCTGGGGCATCTCCGCCGATATGGCGGCCTCGGTGGACCGGGTCGCGCTGTGGAACATCGTCTGCACCGTCGACGCGTTCATCAGCTCCGGGTTCAGCCCGGCCGAGCTGATGAGCTGGGTGCACCCGAGCCTGGTCGCCAACACCCAGGGCACCGGTATGGGCGGCATGTCCTCGATGCGCTCGCTCTACATCGACAACCTGCTCGGTGAGTCGCGCCCGAACGACATCCTGCAGGAGGCGCTGCCCAACGTCGCGCTCGCGCATGTGGTGCAGTCCTACGTCGGCAGCTACGGCGCGATGGTGCATCCGGTGGCGGCCTGCGCGACCGCTGCGGTGTCGGTCGAGGAGGGCGTCGACAAGATCCGTTTGGGCAAGGCCGATTTGGTGGTCGCCGGTGGCTTCGACGATCTCGGTATCGAGGGCATCGTCGGCTTCGGCGATATGTCGGCTACCGCGGATTCGGCGGCGATGAGCGCCAAGGGCATCAGCGACCGGTACTTCTCCCGCGCCAACGACCGCCGTCGCGGCGGCTTCGTGGAATCGCAGGGTGGCGGCACCGTGCTGCTGGCGCGCGGCGACGTGGCGGTGGAAATGGGTCTGCCGGTGCTCGGTGTGGTCGCCTTCGCGCAGTCCTTCGCAGACGGCGTGCACACCTCCATCCCGGCGCCCGGCCTGGGCGCGCTGGGTGCGGGGCGTGGCGGCCGGGAATCCAAGTTCGCCGCCGAACTGCGCAAACTCGGTGTGGCGCCGGACGATATCGCGGTCATCTCCAAGCACGACACCTCGACCGCGGCCAACGATCCGAACGAGTCCGAACTGCACGAGCGGTTGGCCACGGCCGTCGGACGCTCCGAAGGCGCGCCACTGTTCGTGGTTTCGCAGAAGAGCCTGACCGGACACGCCAAGGGTGGCGCGGCCGCGTTCCAGCTCATCGGCCTGTGCCAGGTGCTGGAAAACGGTGTGGTGCCGCCGAATCGGAGCCTGGACTGTGTCGACGACAAGATGCAGGCCTACCCGCATCTGGTCTGGGCGCGTGAACCGCTGCGCTTCGGTGAGCGGTTCCCGCTCAAGGCCGGTCTGCTGACCTCGCTCGGCTTCGGCCACGTCTCGGGTCTGCTCGCGGTGGTGCATCCGGAGGCGTTCATCCAGGCGATCGAACCGGGTCGGCGCGAGGACTACCAGCGCCGGGCGCAGCAGCGTCAACTCGCCGGACGGCAGCGGTTCACCGAGGCCATGTGCGGCGGCGCCCCGCTGTACGAGCGGCCGGCCGATCGTCGCCTCGGTGCCGACGGCACGCCGTCGGAGCAGAAGCGGCAGCTGGAGGCCGACGTGCTGCTCTCGCCGGAGGCGCGGCTGTCCGGCAACGGCACCTACCGGGCCGACGGCGCGGGTTGTGGCACCGGGGCAGTGATTCTCGGGCAACTCGATGCCGGTGGCTCTATGGCATAGCGGCTTCGGCCATTACCGTGCAGAGTGCGGTCGCTACGGCGGCCGCACTCTGACTTTTCATTGAGCTCGAAGGCTGAGGAGCGGCGACGCATTGACCATCCTGGGTATCGGCTTGGACTTGGTGACCATCTCCGAGTTCGCCGAACAGTTGCAACGGTCCGGAACCACCATGCTCCGGGAGAGTTTCACCGCCGGTGAGCGGCGCTACTGTCAGAGCAAGGGCACCGACCCGGCACGCAGTTACGCGGCGCGCTGGGCGGCCAAAGAGGCAGTGTTGAAGGCTTGGGCGTCTTCGCGTTTCGCGCGCCGCCCGCAGATCGGCGACAACCCATACCCCCTCATCGAGGTGGTCAACGACGCGTGGGGTCGCCCGAGCATCAAACTGCACGGCCTGGCGGCCGAATTCCTGCCCCGCGCAAGGGTTCACCTTTCCCTGACACACGACGGCGACACCGCCGCCGCCATGGTCGTCCTCGAGGATCCGGGCGAACTCGCCGACCTGATCGAAGGTCGCGAGGCGCAATAGCCGACCGATGTTCGAGCCGGGCACCCTGTACGCAGGATGCCCGGCTCGAACGCGGATTGCTGAAAGTTAGCGCTGGCCGCCGGTTCGGGATTCCTTTTCGGCAACCATGAGGTATGCCACCATCAGCCGTTTGAGTTCGGATACCGCTTCGGTGTTGCTCTGGTCGTCTTGCACGGAGAAGTTCAGCATCGAGTAGACGACGTGCACCAGGACTTCGGCCATCATGGTGCGGCGCGCGCGGGGGGTGCGCGGGGTCAGCGGACGCAACATTTGCGAGACGACCTCGGCGAATTCCTTTTCGTGGATCGCGCCGGTGGCTCGGGTGGACGGGGTGGACTGCATTGCCAGCCACACCTCGCGCCGGGACGGGTCGGTCATCCACAGATTCGCCAGATGGTCGACGAACTGGTTCATATGCCGCAGCCAGTCCAATGACGGGATTTCACCGTGGAAATCGGCGAGTTCCTGGGAAACCGCAACCAGGTCTTGACGATTCAGCTCGCAGACGATGACGTATTTGTTGGCGAAGAACTGATACAGCGTGCCGATCGGCACTTCTGCCCGCGCCGCCACCTCTTCACAGGTGAACGATTCGAACCCGACCTCGACGAGCAATTCCCGGGACGCCTGCAAGAGGGCATCGAACTTGCGTTTACTGCGTTCCTGAGTCGGCCTGCGCCGCGGCATGAGCTCCTGCGGGTCGTCCTGCAGGTCCAACGCAGGGTCCAGACGTCGCTGCTTCGACCTGGCCTCCGTGCGTACATCCACGTATCAAGGCTAGCGGTATCGACACATATGCGACACGCGCACCGTATCTGCGCGTTGAGGACTGTCACATTTCATCACCCATCCAAGCCTGGGATGGCACCGAACACATACCGAGCGTGCGTGCATCTCAACGCACGTTTCGTGCCGGGGAATCCAAGGGGCTCAGGGGTTTCGGCAAGCTCGTGAGCTCGGCAATTGCACTGGGAAGGCGTGATCAGTGGGAGCTCGATCTGTGGTAACTCTAGGCGTTTCCACCGAACGCGGCGCCGTTCACGCGGTAGCCCTCGCCGACGGCGGCGAGAAGCTATCCGAGCGGGTGCTGCTGCAGCGGGTGGTGAAAACTCGAGGCGATTCTAAGGCGGACCTGGCGGTTGCGGTCCAGACGGCGATGGACACGCTAGCGGCGGAGCTGGAATCCGAGCGGGATATCGTGGGTGCGGCGGTCACCTACCGCGATGCCGCCGAGCGGCGTGCCATCGTCACCAAATTAGCGTCCGGCCCGTGGCATACTGCCTCGCTGGTATCGGCCAAGTCGGCACATCTGAGTGTGGCCGGGGTCATGACCTGGCTCGATGAATTCGACGATCTGCTCATCTGCGAGGTGGTCCCGGGCCATCAGGCGTTCACGCTGATCGACCGCAAGCGCAGCCGGGTGCTGGCCGCGACCAGTCATTCCGGAAATGCGACCGCCGAGGCGCTCGACGTCGCGGTGTCGGATGCGTGGGACCAGTTCGAAGCCGCAATGGTTCGGCCGGATGCGGTGGTGCCGATCGGATCGGCGGCGGACGGCGCGGTGGTGGCCACGGCGATGGACGGCTTCGGCGCTCCGGTGCTGCCGTGCAAGATCGCGACCTCCGCCTCGGCGGTCGGTGCGGCGCTGTTCGCGATGAGCGACGTGATCGGCGTGAGTGAGCCGGTCGAACGGGTTCGAAGTACGCGCAGTCACACGGCTATGTTCGCCGCCGCAAGTGTGCTAGCGGGCGGACTGGTCGCGGGCGGTTTGTATGTGACAACGCGGACGGGGGCAGTCGTCGCGGACGCGCGGGTCACCGCGGACGCCCGCGTGGTCGACGGTGATACCGGATCGGCGAGCGGCTCGACCGCGGGTTCCGCGGTGCAGCCGAATATCAGCCCGTTCGATCGTCCGGAGGCCCGGCAACCCGCGGCCGCCGGCAACACCACCGACTCGACGGTGACCGGCTTCGATCTGGACAACCTTCCGCAGTACAACGAGCACTGGGGCGCTCTGCCATCCGTATTGGCCGCTCCGGATGCACACGAGCACGGAAACGAGGCCGCCGGATCGCCTCAGCAACTCCCGGGCACCGGAACCCAGGGGCCGACCACCAAAGTCGGTGCTCCGAACGAAGCCATGCTTTTCCCCGGTGAGGAGCCGCCGCCGGCGGCCTTCACCCCCGAGTTCTACCACTGGTGGGACAACCACGTCCGTCTGCTCGTGCAATGGGCGGCCCAGCAGATGCAGCCCACCTAGGAGGCGATCTTCGAGAGGTCCGGTGCCCCAGTGGCTCCGGACCTTTCGTTTCATGCGCCTTCGAGCCGGGCGAAACCCGTTGGGCGCAAGCCGATCTGTGCTGCGGTCTACACCGACAGGTCGCGACGGAGTTTGGCAACGTGTCCGGTGGCGCGGACGTTGTATTGCGCCACTTCGATTTCGCCTTTTTCGTCGACCAGGAATGTGGAGCGGATAACACCGGTGACGGTTTTGCCGTACATGGTCTTCTCGCCGAACGCACCCCATGCGGTGAGGACGGATTTGTCCGGATCCGAGAGCAGCGGGAAGGTGAGCTTTTCGTTGTCGCGGAACTTGGCCAATTTGGCGGGCTTATCAGGCGAGATACCGATGACCTCGATGCCCGCACCCTCGAGCTCGGCGAGGTTGTCGCGGAAATCGCAGGCCTGTTTGGTGCAGCCGGGGGTGCTCGCGGCGGGGTAGAAGTAGACGATCACCTTGCGGCCGCGGTAGTCGGACAGCGACACGTCCTTGCCGTCGGCGTCGGGCAGGGTGAAAGCGGGGGCGGCATCGCCGGGGGAGAGTCGTTGGTTGTCGGTCACCTCTTGCACGGTAATCGAACGCCCCGACAATGCGGCCGCACCGACGCAGCCCGGCTGGCTAGACTCGTCGGCAGCGCGGTTCGCGGCATATTGAATTCAGGAGGATATACGTGGCTAGGGATACCGAGCGGATCGAACGGGAGATCGAGGCCGCACGGACACGGCTCGCGAGCACGCTCGACGAAATCGCCGTACGGGCCGATCCGCAGCGCATCGCCGATGACACCAAGCACATGGTGCTGGCGAAGCTCAACCAGCCGAAGGTGAAGTACAGCCTGATCGGCGCGGCCGCGGTGGTCGTCGGGTTGGTGCTGGTCAAGATCTTCCGCTGAGCCGAAAACGTAGAACACCCGGTGTGGCCAGCCACACCGGGTGTTCTACGTTCAGGACTATCAGACCGTCGGGCAGGCGAACCCGTCGCCGTCCGGATCCAAATGCGGGCCGTAGCCCGGTTCCCCGCGGAACAGCGGTGCCCGACCGGCCGCGCGGGCCTCGTCGCAGTTGGCGAATGCGCCACCGGCCGAGCCGGTCTGGGACATGCCTGCCGAACCGGTCGCGGCCGATCCGGTATCGATGGCGGATGAGCCTGTTCCCGCGGAACCGGTAGGGACGTCGGCCAGGGCTGCGGGCGCCGCTAGGAAGGCGAGTCCCGCGGCGGCAACGCTGACGGTGAGCCGGCGAACGTTCATATATTCCTCTGTTTGTGTGCTGCGGTGGAGTAGCGTCCAGGGGGAGACGCCGCATCCACTGTTGTGACGGGCCGCGTACTTGTCAACCGCGCAGCAAAACAATTAGGGGCATTAGGGGACAACGCCCCTTCGTTCGTTATTCGCCCAAACGCCTACCCGCCAGATGTCCGGCCGGGATATTGCCCATGCGTCCGGCCTGGTAATCCGCCATGGCCTGGATGATTTCGGCGCGGGTGTTCATGACGAACGGACCGTATTGCACCACAGGCTCTTTGATCGGCAGGCCGCCGAGCAGCAGTACCTCCAGGTCGCCGGTTCGGTTGTGTTGCAATGCATCCGCGGCGGCGGTGATCGAGTCGCCGGGGCCGAATACCGCGAGTTGGCCTTCGCTGATCGGCCGGCGCTCGGCGCCAACTGTTCCGCTGCCGGACAGTACGTATGCCATCGCGGTAAACCGTTGCGGCCATGAGGTTTCCAGCTGGCCGCCCGGGGTGATGGAGGCATGTGCGTAGGAGATCGGGGTATAGGTCGAACCCGGACCCTCGAAGCCGCCCATCTCGCCCGCGATGATGCGCACCAGTGCGCCACCGTCGTGCGAACTGACCAGCGTCAACTCACTGCCGCGCAGATCCTGATAGCGCGGTGCGGCCATCTTCTGCGCGCGCGGCAGATTGACCCACAGTTGGATGCCGTGGAACCAGCCGCCCGCGATGACCAATTCCTCGGCGGGCAGTTCATCGTGCAGAATGCCGGAACCGGCCGTCATCCACTGGGTATCGCCCTCGCTGATGACGCCACCGCCGCCATTGGAATCGTGATGGACCATGGTGCCGTCCATGACGTAGGTGACGGTCTCGAAGCCGCGGTGCGGATGCCACGGCGCGCCCTTGGCCTCGTACGGCTCATAGGCGACCGGACCCATCTGGTCGAGCAGGATGAACGGATCGGCCGAGCGCAGATCCATGCTCGGGAACGGCCTGCGCACCTCGAAGCCCGCGCCTTCGCGCTGCTGATGTGCGGTGCTGATGCTGCTCACCTTGCGTTCCCGCGTCGAATCCGTGGGTCGAGGGAGTCGCGGCAGCACCATGATGTCGGGGACGGTGATGGCCGGCATTGGCACCTCCTGAGTAGTTGGTGTCCATGTCAACCAATCGCTGGCTAGGATCATTCCCGTGGTGCGTTGGTTGAGCGATGACGAGCAGCAGACCTGGCAGGCCTTCATCCGGCTGCGCCAGCGCCTGGATGCGGCGCTATCGGCCGGTCTGGCCCAGGACGGCCTGTCCGCCGCCGACTACGAACTCCTGGTGCCGTTGTCGGCCGCACCCGGCGGCTGTCTGCGCGCCAAGGAATTGGCCGCCGAGGTCTGCTGGGAGAAGAGCAGGCTCTCGAAACACTTGGCGCGCATGGCCGCTCGCGGACTGGTCGACCGGCGACCGGCCCAGGACGACGCCAGGGGGATTCTGGTCGAACTCACCCCCGAGGGACGCAAGGTGCTCGAGAAGGCGGCCCCGAACCATGTCGAACTGGTGCGCCGGATCTTCATCGATCCGATGACGCCCGCCGAGGCGCGGGCGCTGCGCGCGCTGGCCGACAAGGTGGTCGTCGAGGCCGAGACCGAGTCCGAACTCGGCTACTGAATCACCACGGGGTGATCGGCGGCTTCACCCACAGCAGCTTCTCGTCGCTGTTATTACGCTGTGCGGCAGGGTGATTCGGATGCCGAGCGGCCCAGGTGTCCTTCTCGTCGAGCAGCTTCGCCACCGTCGTCCACGTCTCGTCGGTGCTCGGCGGATTCGTCTCGGCCGCGCGCGCCAGCTTCCGGCGGACCGCCGCAGGCATGTCCAGCAGTTCCGTTCCGGTGATGCCGCGGTCCCAGATAAAGGTGGCGAGGCGGCGCGCCTTCTCGGCGCGGCTCTTCGACGCATGGTCGGAGTGGGCGTAATCGGTCATGGCGGAATCCGCTCGGTGGTGGTCGGGCCTGGTCGACCATACGACAATGCCTCCCCGCCATCGGGCGGGGAGGCATTGTTCGCGAAGTCGTGGATCAGTACGCCGAGTTGACGTTATCCATCGAGCCGTAGCGGTGGGCCGCGTAGTTGCAGGCCGCGGTGATGTTGGCGACCGGGTCCCAGATGTCCCAGGCGGTGCCTTCGACGTGGTAGGAGTTGAAGGTCGGGTCGATCACCTGGAGCAGACCCTTCGACGGGATACCGGCGGCGGCGTTGGAGTCCCAGAGGTTGATGGCCTGGGGGTTGCCGCCCGATTCGCGCATGATGTTGCGGTAGATGCCGTTGTAGCTACCCGGGATGCCGTTCGCCGCCATGATGTCGAGGGCGTGGTGGATCCAGCCGTCGAGGTTGTCCTCGTAGACCGGGGCCGGGGGCGGCGGCAGGGGCAGGCCGGGGACCGGGGGCAGTTCCGGCAGCGCGGGCAGGCCGGGGACGAGCGGGGCATCGACCGGCGTGGCCGCCGCATCGACCGCCGGCGCGACCGCGGGGGCGACCGCGGGGGCGGGCTGCTCCTCGGCGACCATGGCAATGCGCGACGGAACGCTGTCGTCGGCCAGCGCGACTACGGAGGAGGTGCCGACGGCGATTAGACCGGCCGCGGCCACAGCGAGGGTGACACTGTCACGCAGCGATAGGCGGCGGAAAGAGGTGAGGCGTTTGTCGAGCATTTCGAAATCAGTTCCTTGATCGTGTCCAGAGAGGGGATCCGGCCCGGTTGAGGCAGCGCGGATCTCCGACGGGGCACCCGGTGGGAAGGCCCGCCTGAATCGGTTCCGTATGCTGTTTTCGGGTTTTGTTGTGAAGGCCAGGCGAGCCCTGGCGCGCGACGCGGTGTAAGCCACCCGGGGTCGGTTCCCGGCGGGTGCCGCTGTCGAGCGGGGAGATTGCGGACGTGGTGCCGCTGATATCTCCGGCGACCGCGGCGGGTGAAACTCGTCTGCCGTTGCGGTCGTTTTCCGACTGTGTGTGGATCGCTCCACGGTGTAACCAAACTGTAGGTCTGTTTGCGACCTGATCTCAGCTTGGTCACGGTCGGTTAACGCAACATGAACGGATAATGAATGGCAGGGGTTGCCGATCTTGGAAAGCCCAGGTCGGGCTTCTCGAAACCCCATTTATGCTGGGAGTTTGCTGTCAAACCTTATGTGACGCAGCTCACTGAATTTTCAGGGTAACGCAGGCCACTTTGTCTCGATTTGGTCACCAAGAGGCCGGACGGACCCTTCCGGGGGCCACCACGCGGGTCAAACTGTTACGCAATTGGGCCACCGCGGAATCACCCAAAACGGACGCCCACTGGTCGGCGAATTCGGCCGCCGCGGCATCGGCCGCGCGCGTGCAGGCCCACCCCTTCGCGGTCATTGTGATCAACCGTGCGCGCGCGTCGTCCGGGTGTGCGTTGCGCTCGGCGTAACCCTTGCGCACGAGTTCGTCCACCAACTGACTGGCCGCCTGTTTGGTCACGCCCAGGTGTTCGGCCAACTCGCCGACCGTCGCCCCGTTCGGTGACAGCCGCACGAAGGCGAACCCGTGCGTCGGCCGCACATCGGCGAACCCGGCCGCGACAACCCCGGCGTGAATGGCGTCGGTGGCAGCCGCTCCTGCGGCGAGTAGCAGCAGCGCGAGATCCTGGCCGGGCCGCAGGGTCGAAGCGGGTTTCGGATTCGACATGACTGCCATCTTGACACGGATAGGCAAGTTGCTTGACTATATAGTCAAGCTGCTTGACCAAATGAAGGAGTTAAGACATGCCAGTAACCCGCGCCGCCGATGCCGAAGTCCACGAAATGCACGGCACCCGATTCACCTCCTACATCCGTCCCGGGACCGGCAGCGCCGAACTCTGTGTCTGGCAGATCCAGGTGTCGGCCGAGACGGAAGGCGTGCCGCACAAGGTGTTGCGCGAGGAGGCGTTCGTGGTGATCCAGGGAGCGGTGACGATCACGATCGATGGCCGGGCGGAGGCGCTGGTGGCCGGTGACGCCGCGGTGGCGCCCGCGAATTCGCTGATCGCCCTGACGAATTCGGCCGCCGAGCCGGCCGTGCTCGTCGTGACCGTCCCGGTCGGATTCCAGGGTGAACTGCTCGACGGAACCGTCATCAACCCGCCCTGGGTCGGCTGAGCCGCGCCGCTCCCGCGTGGCGGACGGGGTGACGAACAACACTCCCGGCGCCACCGCTTCGATGGCCGTGCGCAGCTGGATTGATGAAACGAAAAATCCCCCGCCGGAGGTTCGGCCTCCGGCGGGGGATTTTGCTGTTGTGCGCCATCAGGGACTCGAACCCCGAACCCGCTGATTAAGAGTCAGCTGCTCTGCCAATTGAGCTAATGGCGCGTGTCTTGCTGCGCTCCGTGTTCCGGTGCGGGACAAACATTAACAGGCCGAGTGCCCAGAAGTGAAATCGGTTTCTGACCGGGGGCGATGGAGAGTTCGCGATGGGTGTTAACGCCCGGCGGGGTGCGGATGATCTAACCGATGGAACTCGCCTGTGGCGGAGTGATTTTCCATTGGACCGGACCCGTTGCGCTGGCAGAATGTCTGGAGCGTGGTCCGGACCAAACTCCGTGGCGTTGCGGGAGGAGCGTGGTCGGGTTGGATCCGAAGCCGTCGGTGCCCTGGCTGCATCGGGACTTGAAACGGGGTTGGTAATGAACGTTGGTCAGGGTCGACATCGGTCGATGAGAAAGATCACGGGACCGGTAGTCGTATGCGCGGTGTTGGCGCTGGCCTTGACGGCGTGTTCGTCGTCCAACGCCACCGACGCCTCGACAGTGGCTATCGACCGTAATCCGATCACCGAACTGATGAAGCCCAAGCTGTTGTCGCCGGTCAAGGACGGTGACATGGGAGTTTCGCCGGGCGTGCCGCTGACCTTCAAGGTCGACGACGGCAAGTTCACCACCGTGACATTGACCAGCCCGCAGGGTGTTCCGGTCGCCGGCAAGCTGGCCGCGGACGGCCGGGCCTGGGAGAACACCGAGGTACTCGGCTACGGCAAGACCTACAAGCTGAAGGCCGACGCAATCGGTCTCGGCGGCGCGAACTCCACGGTATTGAGTTTCACCACCAGCTCCCCGGACAGCCAGACCAAGCCCTATCTGCTGCCGGGCGAAGGCGAAGTGGTCGGCATCGGCCAGCCGGTGGCCGTGCAGTTCGACGAGAACATCCCCGACCGCATGGCCGCGCAAAAGGCGATCAAGATCACCACCGAGCCGCCGGTCGAGGGCGCCTTCTACTGGGTGAACAAGCGCGAGGTCCGGTGGCGGCCGGAGCATTTCTGGGCGCCGGGCACCAAGGTCACCATCGATGTGAACGTCTACGGCCGTGATCTCGGCAGCGGGCTGTTCGGCCAGGACAATATCCACTCGTTCTTCACCGTGGGCGACCCGACGATCTTCACCGCGGACGACAACACCAAGCAGGTGACGGTGGAGATGAACGGTCAGGTGGTGCGGACCATGCCCACCTCGATGGGTAAGGACAGCACCCCCACCGACAACGGCATCTACATCGTCGGCGACCGATTCGACCGCATCATCATGGACTCCTCGACCTACGGTGTCGCGGTGAGTTCGCCGAACGGCTACAAGACGCCGGTCGACTACGCGACCCGACTTTCCTACTCCGGCATCTTCTTTCATTCCGCGCCCTGGTCGGTCGGTGCGCAGGGCTCCTCGAATACCAGCCACGGCTGCCTGAACCTGAGCCCCGCGAACGCGCTGTGGGTTTTGCAGAACGCCAAGCGCGGCGACATCACCATCGTCAAGAACACCGTGGGCGGCACGCTTTCGGGCGTCGACGGACTCGGTGACTGGAACATTCCCTGGGCGGAGTGGAAGGCGGGCAACGCCGACAATCGCTAGGCAATCGCCTACGCGCAACTGAGCGTCGCCCCGACGGCGCTCCCGAGCGCGGCGCACAGCAGCGGCCCGCCGAACAGCAGATTCTCGAAGCCGGACATCGCGGCGCCGGCCGAGCCGGTGCCCGAGGAGCCGGTGGTGGTGACACCACCGGCGGAGCCGGTAGTGGTCGAGCTCGAACCCGTACTGGATCCGGTGCCCGGTTCGACCACGATATCCGCGGTCGCGGTACCGGTGGCGCCGGCGAGCAGGGTTGTGCCGACGAGAGCTGCGATTACCGCCGAACGCATCACGAACCTGGTGTCTTTCTGATCGGTCGGGGTGGCGTCCCGGTGACACCGCCCCTGATGCCCGCAGTCTACGGAGTGAAACAGTTATATGTCAGATAATCGTGATGGTAAGCGGCTAGCGACAAGCGCTGATATGCCAAGCTGTGAAGGTGCGGCTCGAGGGCGTTGAGCTGCGTCGGCTGGGCCTGCCGCTACGCAGCCCTTTTCGGACCTCGTTCGGGGTCGAATTGTGGCGTGACATTCTCCTGCTGCGGGTCGTTGCCTCGGACGCCGAGGGCTGGGGCGAGTGCGTGGCCCTGCCGTCTCCGAGTTTTTCCTCCGAGTACATCGATGGTGCCGCCGACGTCATCCGCCGGTTTCTGTTGCCTGCGCTGGCCGGCCGCGATCTCACCCCGGAAGATGTAGCGCCCACGCTTGCGCGGTTTCGTGGTCATCGAATGGCCAAGGCCGCGTTGGAGATGGCGATCCTCGATGCCTGGCTGCGGTCCCGACGACGGTCTTACGCCGGATATCTCGGCGCGACCCGCACCTCGGTTGCCGCGGGTGTCTCGATCGGGATCATGGACGAGATACCCGAACTGCTGGATACCGTCACGGAATATCTGGAACAGGGCTACCAGCGGATCAAGCTGAAGATCGAGCCAGGATGGGATATCGCGCCGGTGCGGGCGGTACGGGAGCGCTTCGGCGCCGCTCTCGAGCTACAGGTCGACGCGAACGGCGCCTATACATCGGCCGATGCGGACCACCTTGCCGGTCTCGACGAGTTCGAACTGGAAATGCTGGAACAGCCTCTTGCCGAGGACCGCTGTCGCGATCACGTGATGCTCGCCCGTCGCTTGCGTACACCGATCTGCCTGGACGAATCGATTCTTTCGGCCCGGGGCGCCGCCGACGCGATCGAGGTGGGGGCGTGCTCGGTGGTGAATATCAAAGCCGGACGAGTCGGCGGCTATCTCGAGGCCCGCTCGACGCACGATGTCTGTGCGGCGCACGGCGCACCGGCATTTTGCGGTGGAATGCTGGAAACCGGGCTCGGTCAGGCGGCGAATCTGGCGGTAGCGGCGCTACCCGGTTGTACGTTGCCCGCGGATATCGTGGCCTCGGATCGCTCTTACGAACGAGACATCATCGAACCGCTGCGGCTGGAAGCCGGATACATCCCCGTGCCTGACGGGCACGGCCTCGGTGTAGACCCGTTGCCGGATGTGCTGAAGGCGGCAACGACGAGCAAGGAATGGTTGTCGCCGACATGAATCGCAGCGAACTCGGGATCATCTGTGCGATCGGCGGCGCGGGTACCGCCGTCGGTCTCGCGCTCGGCACCGCGCTGCTGGACTGGCCGATGGCCCTGGAGACGCTATGCCTCGAGTAGACAACGGGCCAGGTTGGAGCAAGTATGCTCCGACCTGGCCCGCTTCGGGTGGCTGACGGGACTCGAACCCGCGACACCCAGGATCACAACCTGGTGCTCTACCAGCTGAACTACAGCCACCATCGCCGGTTACTACCGGCGCGGTCGATATTAGCGTGTTGACCCCGTGAGTCCCTAATCGGTTTCTGACGTGGCGTTTTGCCCACCCGATTCGCGGGCTGCGGCGGCGGCCCCGCTCAGCTCGTTCGCTATGGCGGTGATCTCTGTGGTCGACGGGCCGGGGGCGGCGACGAAGGCCGTGCGTCGGTAGTACTCGAGCTCGCGGATGGATTCCTTGATGTCGGCCAGGGCGCGGTGCGTCAGGCCCTTCTCCGGCTGGCCGAAGTAGATGCGCGGGTACCAGCGGCGGCACAGCTCCTTGATGGAACTCACATCGATCATCCGGTAGTGCAGATGCGCATCGAGTGCGGGCATATCGCGGGCGATGAAGCCGCGGTCGGTTGCGATGGAATTGCCGGCCAGTGGGACCGTGCCCGCGGTCGGGGCGTATTCGCGGATGTAGTCGAGTACCTGCTTTTCGGCATCGGCGAGTGTGACCGTGGAGCGGCGCACTTCCTCGGTCAGGCCCGAACGTGCGTGCATATCGGCGACCACCTGCGGCATGGCGGCCAGGGCCGCGTCGTCGGCGTGGATGACGATATCCACGCCGTCACCGAGAACATTGAGGTCGCTGTCGGTCACGAGCGCGGCCACCTCGATCAGCTTGTCGCTGTCGAGGCGCAGGCCGGTCATCTCACAATCCATCCACACCACGTATTTGTCGGACACCCCGGCAACATTAGCTGTATTTATCGGCGATGCCTTCGGCATCGCGTGTTCGCGGCCCCCGGATGTCTCGCTTCGCTCGAAACCGGAGGTTGTGCCCGTGCTGGTTGCTCAGGAGGGCACGTCACCACTGAGTTGAGCCGTCTCGAGGGGAGCAGCGGCGATAGAGTTTGCGGGAGATCGGCGTATGCGTTTTCGGCACGACAGCTAACACTGCGGACCAGACGGAGGACGCGATGAACGCAGGATCGCGAAGCGATTCGATGGGGGGTGGCGGTCGGGCGACGGGTGGGCCGACCCCTCAGGAGAAGGCGGCCGCGGCACGGAAGGCAGCCGAGGAGGCAGCGCGCGTGGCCGCGGAAGCCGCCGCTGCCGCGGAAGCCGCCGAGCGCGAGTTGGCCGAGCAGGAGGCGGCGGCCGCGAGCGCGGATCCGAATGCGGCGCCTGCGGTGGGACAGGCCGAGGCGGCGCAATCCAAGGCCGCCGCGACGGCGGAGACCGCGGTTGCCAGCGCTGCCGCGGTGGAATCCGCACAGTTGGCGGCGACCAAGACCGCGCAGGCCGCGCAGCAGTCGGTGGCGCAGCAGATCGCCGCCGGATACGCGTTCGACGGAGCAGCGCTGGAATTGGGCACGGTCGTCGTGGACGGCGCCGTGGACTCGACTGCGCACGTGCGAATTCCGATGCGCACCATGAATCGGCACGGGCTGGTCGCCGGTGCGACCGGCACCGGCAAGACGAAAACATTGCAGGGCATCGCCGAACAGCTTTCGCGGGCCGGGGTTCCGGTGGTACTCGCCGATATCAAGGGCGACCTGTCGGGGCTCGCACAGCAGGGGCAGGCCGATGAAAAGCTCAGCGCCAGGGCCGCCGAGACGGGTGTACCGGACTGGGCGCCGGCCGGTTATCCGACCGAATTCGTCTCGCTCGGCACCGGCGGTGTCGGGGTGCCGATCCGTGCGACCATCACCGCATTCGGCCCGGTGCTGCTCAGTAAGGTGTTGGAGCTCAACGAAACTCAGGAGTCGACGCTCGGGCTGATTTTCCACTGGGCGGATAAGGCGGGTCTCGGTCTGCTGGATCTGAAGGACCTGCGCGCGGTCATCACCCATCTCACGAGTCCGGAGGGCAAGGAGGATCTCAAAGGCATCGGCGGGGTTTCGGCGGCCACCGCGGGGGTGATCCTGCGCGCGCTGGTGAATCTCGAGGCCGATGGCGGCGACACCTTCTTCGGTGAGCCCGAACTGGATCCGGCCGATCTGCTGCGCACCGCGGGCGGTCAGGGCGTGATCACGCTGTTCGAGCTCGGTGCGCAGGCGGCGCGGCCGGTGATGTTCTCGACCTTCCTGATGTGGGTACTCGCCGATCTGTTCCAGACGCTGCCCGAGGTCGGTGATGTCGAAAAGCCCAAGCTGGTCTTCATTTTCGACGAGGCGCACCTGTTGTTCGCGGATGCCTCGAAGGCTTTCCTGGAGCAGGTGGAGCAGACGGTCAAGCTGATCCGGTCCAAGGGTGTCGGCGTTTTCTTCTGCACCCAGCTGCCCACCGATATCCCGAATCCGGTCCTGTCCCAACTGGGTGCGCGCATTCAGCACGCGCTGCGAGCCTTCACGCCCGACGATCAGAAGGCGCTGTCCAAGACGGTGCGCACCTATCCGAAGACCGGCGTCTACGACCTGGAGCAGGCGCTCACCTCGCTGGGCACCGGGGAGGCGATCGTGACGGTGCTCTCCGAGAAGGGCGCGCCGACGCCCGTGGCGTGGACCAGGATTCAGCCGCCGCGCTCGCTGATGGATACCATCGGGGAGGATCAGATCAAGTCGCGGGCGCTGTCCAGCGCGCTGGCCGCCAAATACGGCCAGACCATCGATCGTGAGTCGGCCTACGAGGTCATGGCCGCGAAAGTTACTGCGGCACAACAGGAACCGGAGGCGGCTCCGGCTCCGGGGCGCTCGAAGGCCGCCCCCGAGGAGGAATCCGCCGCCGAGCGCATCATGAGGAATCCGGCGGTGAAGAGCTTCCTGCGTTCGGCCGCGACCGCCGCGGGCCGCGAGATCAGCCGCAGCATTTTCGGCACCCGCAAGCGCTGAGCGCGAGTACCGACCCCGAGCCGGGCCGGGCGGTGCTGGTCTGCGGACCAACGAGAGGGTGGCGGGAACAGCGGCTCGAGCTGCGTCATCTCGGGGTGCTCGGCTGTCTGGCCGAGGTGGGGCCGCTCAGTCAGCGCGCGTTGGTCGACCGGCTGCAGCTGGACAAGTCATCGATGGTCTACATCATCAGCGAGCTGGAGCGGCGGGGGCTGGCCGAACGGCATAAGGACGAGCGGGCTCGGCGCAGCTATGCCGTGCATCTGATGCCGAGCGGACGGGATCGGCTCGATGCCGCCAGTCGCACCGCCGATGTGGCGGTGGTCGAATTGCTCGCGCCGTTCTCGACGGTCGAACGCCGACAGTTGCACGAACTGCTCTGCCGGTTCATCGAGCACGCTGCTGGACAGGCCTGAGATCGGCCCGTCAGTTGCCGATATCGCGGGCGAGTAGATCGGCGGTGGTTTCGCGGCGGATCAGCTGGCGGGCGCGTCCGTCGCGTACCGCGATGACCGGTGGCCGACCGACGCTGTTGTAGGACGAGGCGAGGCTGTGGTGGTAGGCGCCGGTGCACGGCACCGCGAGCACCTCGCCGGGGCGCAGGTCGGCCGGGAGCCGGATATCGGTGGCCAGCACATCGCCCGCCTCGCAGTAGCGACCGGCCACCGTTGCGGTCATCTGTGGGCCGCAGGGATGGCGATTGGCAACGACCACTTCGTAATTCGCGCCGTACAGCGTGACGCGGGCGTTATCGCCCATGCCACCGTCGACGGTGACGTAGGTCCGTCCGCCATCGATATGCTTGACCGACAGTACGCGGTACAGCGTCACGCCTGCGCGCGCGACGATGGCGCGACCCGGCTCCATGGCGATATTCGGGCGCGGGAAGTGGTTCCGCGCGCAGGCCGCGTCCAGGGCGTCGTCGATGATGTCGGCGAGTTCGGCCAGACTCATCTCGGCGTCCCCGCTGCGGTAGGCGACCGCATGTCCGCCGCCGAGGTCGAGATCGGTGAGGATGCGGTCGTGATCCGCACGGACCCTTGCCATTTCGCCGATCATCCGGCGCACCGCCTCGCCGTAGTGGTCCGGATCGTAGATCTGCGAACCGAGGTGGCAGTGCAAGCCGATCAGCTCGAGGTTCGGCTGGCGCACAATGCGTTCGACCGCCTCGGCGGCCATATCGCTGCCGATCGGGAAGCCGAATTTCTGGTCCAGCACACCGGTTTTCACGGCCGGATGCCCGTGCACATCGATGCTGGGCGACAGTCGGAGCAGGACCTGCTGTGGTCGGGTGGCCAGTGCGGAGAGCAGGGTGATCTCGGTCATCGAATCGATCACGATCCGGCCGACACCGCTTTGCACCGCGGCGTCGAGTTCGTCGAAGGATTTGCCATTGCCGTGCAACACGATTCGCTTCGGGTCGACACCTGCCGCGATGGCGATGGCGAGCTCGCCCGCTGAGCATACGTCGACCGAAAGTCCTTCCTGGGTAACCCATTCCGCGACCGCGCGGATCATCAACGCCTTGCCCGCATAGATGATCTCGGCCTCAGGGAAGGCCTTCTTGTAGGCGCGGCAGCGGGTGCGGACCTCGTGCTCGTCGAGCACATAGGTGGCGGTGCCGTACTGGTCGGCGATATCGGCGAGGGCGACCCCGCCGAGGGTGATTCGGCCGTCGTCGTCGTAGTGGGTGTCTTGCGGCCAGACCGCGGAGTCGAGGCGCGAAGGCATTCCCGACCGCAGCGACGGGAAGATCTCGAGCAGCGTCACGTAGTTCTCCTGGGTGTGCCCCCGCTTTCTCGGCATGCGGGGCCGATATCAGGACTACGCCGGTTCGTACTGCTCAGGGGCGATGCTGACGGATCCTTGACGCACCTGAAACAATTCCTGACGGGTTGCTGATCGGCACCCCGCGCTCGCGCTGAGCTGGGCCGATGACGGCGGACCTGCTGCTCAGCCGCCGAGCTTCTTGTAGAACGCACCGGCGACCGGGGCGGTAAGGGCGCGGGGGCCGTATTGGCCTGCGACGCTCATGCCCTTGCTGATCAGGCCGGGGACCACGCGCATCTTGTTGCGGGCCAGGGCGTCGATGGAGATCTTGGCCGTGTATTCGGAGGTGACCCACATGAAGTCGGGCACCATGCGGTCGACGATGGAGGCCTGGGCCGGATCGGGGGTTTCGGTGCGGACCGGACCCGGAGCGAGCAGGGTGACGTGCACGCCGGAGCCCTTCAATTCGCCGCGCAGCGATTCGGAGAAGGTATTGGCGAACGCCTTGCTCGCCGCATAGGTGGCATTATTCGGAATCGGCATATTGCCCGCCGCCGAACCGCTGATCAGGATGCCACCGCCACCCCTGGCGATCATGCCGGGCAGCACGGCCAAGGTGAGATCGTGCACCGCAACGGCATTGAGTTCCATCTGGTCGCGCTCATACGCCGGATCCAATTCGGCGACCGCACCGAAGGTCGCGATGCCCGCGTTGTTGCACAGGATCGAGATATCGCGGGCCGCCAACTCCTCGACCAGCGCCGCCCGCGCCGTCCGATCGGCCAGATCGACTGCCCGCACCTCCGCGGTAATTCCGTGCGCCAACGTCAACCGCTGCGCAAGCTCGGTCAACACCTCCCCGCGCCGCGCAACCAGGATCAACGAATACCCGCGAGCAGCAAGCTCAGCAGCAAGCGCCGTCCCGATACCAGAAGAGGCACCAGTAACGACCGCACGATTCTCAGAGGTAGCAGAGGGCAAACTCACGACAGGAGCCTAAGCGATCCGCCCACCCCACCATCGATGACATCCCCCAGCCAGTTCGTCGAGAATGCGACCTTGGAGAGGCGTTCTCGACATTTGCCGCCACCAACACATGGTGATCAACGGTTCAGGACCGCACCGAAGGGTGTGGCGGACTTGGGCGAGGGGAGCGCGCCTTCGCCCGTGGCCCGGCGAGTGGAGTCGCTATAGGCGGGCCGCGAGGCGGGTGCCTTGGTCGATGGCGCGTTTGGCGTCTAGTTCGGCGGCCAGGTCGGCGCCGCCGATCAGGTGGACGTTGGCACCGGCGGCGCGCAAGGGCTCTTCGAGTTCGCGGACGGATTCCTGGCCTGCGCAGATGATGACGTTGTCGACCGGGATCAGTTGGGGGCGTTGGCGTTTCTCGCCAAAACTGATGTGCAGGCCGTTGTCGTCGATGCGTTCGTAGTTGACGCCGCCGACGTGCTCGACGCCTTTCGCCTTCAGCGCCGCGCGGTGCACCCAGCCGGAGGTCTTGCCGAGATCCTTACCGAACGGGGTCGACTTGCGTTGCAGCAGAACGACTTCGCGGGCGGCGGGGGCGGGCTTGGGCTCGGTGAGCTGGCCACGGGCCTGTTCGTCGGCGGAGTCGACGCCCCACTCTTGCTTCCACTCGTCGAGTTTGAGGGCGGGATGTCCTTCGACGGTGAGGAATTCGCTCACGTCGTAGCCGATGCCGCCCGCACCGATGACGGCGACGCGCTTGCCGACGGGTCGCTCCTCCCGGACCAGTTCGGCATAGGACAGCACCATCGGGTGGTCGATGCCGGGGATATTCGGAATGCGTGGGCGCACACCGGTGGCAAGCACGATCTCGTCGTAGCGGGCCTCGAGCAGTTCCGCCGCGGTAACACGCTTGTTCAGGTGCACGGTCACACCGGTGACCTCCAGCATCCTGGTGTAGTAGCGGATCGACTCGTTGAACTCTTCCTTGCCCGGAATGCGGCGGGCGATATCGAACTGCCCGCCGATCTTGTCGTCGGCCTCGAAAAGGTCCACCCGGTGCCCGCGTTCGGCGAGATTGACCGCCGCCGAAAGTCCGGCCGGACCTGCGCCGACGACCGCGACGCGCTTGGTGCGCCGAGTCGGGAGCAGCTTCAGCTCGGTTTCGTGACCGGCCCGCGGGTTCAGCAGGCAGGACACGGTCTTGTGCTGGAACGCGTGGTCCAGGCAGGCCTGGTTGCAGGCGATGCAGGTGTTGATCTCGTCGACCCGGTCGGCGGCCGCCTTGTTCACCCATTCCGGATCGGTGAGGAACGGCCGTGCCAGCGAAACCAGTTGCGCGTCACCGCGAGTGAGGATCTCCTCGGCGATCTCGGGCATATTGATCCGATTGGACGCGCACACCGGAATGTTCACCTGCTCGGTGATCTTCGCGGTGAATTCGACGAAGGCCGCGCGCGGCACCGAGGTGACGATGGTCGGCACACGCGCCTCGTGCCAGCCGATATCGGTATTCAGAATGCTTGCGCCCGCCGCTTCGAGTTCCTTTGCCAGCGCGACTATTTCGTCGAAGGTCTGGCCGTTGTCGACCAATTCGGCCATGGACAAACGGAATACGATGATGAAGTCGGGCCCGACCGCCGCGCGGGTGCGGCGCACGATCTCCACCGCGAGCCTGCGCCGGTTCTCCGGCGAACCGCCCCACTTGTCGGTGCGCTTATTCGTGCGTGGCGCGAGGAACTGGTTGATGAAATAGCCTTCACCACCCATGATTTCGCAACCGTCGTAGCCCGCGAACTTGGCCAGCTTCGCACAGCGGGCGTAGTCGTCGATGGTCTGCTCGACCCCGCGCGCGGAGAGCTTGCGCGGCCGGAAGGGGTTGATCGGAGCCTTGATAGCGGATGCCGAAACACTGCCCGGCATATAGGAATAGCGGCCCGCGTGCAGGATCTGGATGGCGATCTTGCCGCCCGCTTCGTGCACGGCCTTGGTGATCACCCGGTGCCGGTAGGCCTCGGACTTGTTGGTGAGTTTGGCGCCGAACGGCAGCAGCCAGCCGGTGCGGTTGGGGGCGTAGCCGCCGGTGATGATGAGACCGACACCGCCGCGGGCGCGCTCGGCGAAATAGGCGGCGAGCCGGTTGGTGTCCCAGGCGCGATCCTCCAGGCCGGTATGCATCGATCCCATGATCACGCGATTGCGCAGCGTGGTGTGGCCGAGGTCGAGGGGCTCGAAAAGATGGGGGAACGAACTCATCGCTGAGTCTCACCTTTCTTCGGGTCCGCGTGCGGGGCTGTTGCACGCGGTCGCAGGGCTTGCAGTACTTCGTCGCACCATTCGACGAAGCCGGACTCCACGCGGATGCCCGCGCGCAGCACGAGGTACTGGTGCAGCGGGGTGCCGGAGAGCTGATCCGGAGCGGGGAAGTCGCGTTTCTCGATGAGTTCGAACAGCTCGAGGCGCTGATTGTGCTGCTCGCGATGGCGGACGACCTCATCGCAGAGCGCGCCTATATCGCCGTGTGCGGCGGCGCGAATCTTCACGCCGAGCTCATTGCGCGGTATCGAGGTATCGGACGGTGCGGCGATCCAGCGCGCCAGCTCGGCCCGGCCCGCCTCGTTCACCGAATAGACCTTCTTATCCGGCCTGCCCTCCTGCGTCACTGCCTCGCTGGTGAGCCAGCCGGATTCCTCCATGCGCTTGAGTACGCGATAGATCTGCTGATGGGTGGCGCGCCAGAAGAAGCCGATGGACTTGTCGAAGCGGCGCGCCAGCTCATAACCCGAACCGGCGCGCTCGGTCAGCGATACCAGCAGCGCATGTTCGAGTGCCATGACGCCAGGTTATCGTTACACCCGGTACTATGCAACTGAGTGCATAGGGGCGTCGGTATCGAGTGTTGGCCCGCCCGACGGCGAAATCCGAACTAGGCTGCGCCCATGAGCGCCGCATCGCGGAGCGGATTCGATGAGGGTGGTGGCCGGGTGACGGATGAGCCGGAGGTTGATGCGCGGGCGACTGTCGGGCAGGCCGCCGGACGCGGGCAGGTGGTTGCGTGGGGGTTGTGGGACTGGGGGTCCTCGGCATTCAATGCCGTGATCCTGACCTTCGTATTCTCGGTGTACCTCACCGATAAGGTCGGCGACGATCTGCCAGGCGGGGTGGAACCGAGCGCATGGCTCGGCTGGGCCCTCGGCATCGCGGGCTTCTTGGTCGCACTCACCGCGCCGATCAGCGGCCAGCGCTTCGATGCGAGTGCGAAACGTAAACGCTCACTTGGCGTTTTGACCGCACTGACCATCCTGACGATGGCGCTGATGTTCTTCGTCCACGACGACTACCACGACTTCTGGTTCGGCCTGGTCCTGCTCGGCTTCGGTTCCGCATTCTTCGAATTGGCAGGCGTGCCCTACAACGCCATGCTGCGCCAGGTCTCCACCCCGGCCGATGTCGGCCGGGTCTCCGGATTCGGTTGGGCCATGGGCTATTTCGGTGGCATCTTCATCCTGCTGATCAGCTACTTCGGCTTCATCTCCGGCCACGGTGACAACCGCGGTCTACTCGGTGTGCCCGTCGATGACGGTACGAATATCCGATTGGTCGCGATGCTGGCCGCGGTCTGGTTCGCCGCCTTCGCGCTGCCGGTGCTGTTCGCCGTACCCGAATTACCGCCCACCAATGCCGATCCCGGTGCGGCGAAGGCCGGGTTCTTCGGCTCGTACCGGGTGCTGTGGCGGGATCTGCGCGAGCTGTGGGCGGTGGATCGACGCACCGTCGGCTTCCTGATCGCCAGCGCGATCTTCCGCGACGGTCTGGCCGGTGTGTTCACCTTCGGTGCGATCCTGGCCGTGCGGGTCTACGGCATCGCCGACTCCGATGTGCTGCTGTTCGGCATTGCCGCGAATGTGGTTGCGGCACTCGGCGCGGTCACCGCCGGTCGTTTCGACGACCGCGTCGGCCCGAAGATCGTGATCGTGGTCTCGTTGATCGCCATGGTGATCTGTGGCATCGCGCTGTTGATCGTGTCCGGACCGGCCATGTTCTGGGTCTTCGGTCTACTGCTCACCATCTTCGTCGGCCCCGCCCAATCCGCCGCCCGCTCCTTCCTCACCCGCTTGGCCCCACCCGGCCGCGAGGGCCAGATGTTCGGCCTCTACACCACCACGGGTCGCGCCGTATCCTTCCTGGCTCCAGCACTTTTCGGTTTCTTCGTCTGGGCTTTCGACGCCGACCGCGCGGGCATTGTCGGCATTCTGGTAGTGCTCGCCATCGGTTTGGCGGCCTTGCTGCCGGTCCGTAAGCCCGATCCCGCGGTTGAGCCCGCCGCGTAGGGCGAGATCGATTGCCTAGCGCTGCTTGGCGGGCCGCCAGGCGGCCATGCCGAGTGCGATGAGACGGACTTGACGGATGGTGCGGTCGATGATCGCGGCTTGGTCGCGCGGGGTGGCCGCGACGTAGTCGGCAATGCAGTCGGCGACCGTGGAGACGATCAGGTCGGCGGCCAATTCGAGGTCGTCGGGGGACCAGGAGTCCAGGTCCGGAATGCGCGACAGGTCGACGACCAGTTCGCGCACGATCAATTGCAGTTCGAGTGCGATGGCCTGTTGCAGGGCGGCCGAGCCGCCGCGGCGTTCGCGGGTGATGAAGCCGAAGAGTTCGCGCTTGGTGGCGACCTGACCGAAAACAAACCGCACGGTCTCCGAGAGTCGGGCATCGGGCGTGCGCCGCAGTTGCCGCAGGGCCAGGCGTAGCGCCCGGATACCCTCGTCGACCAGTGCCGCGCCGAGATCGTCGAGTGAGGCGAAGTGCCGGTAGAACGCGGTCGGCACAATGCCCGCGGAGCGGGCGATCTCGCGCAGGCTCAGCGCGCCGAAGCCGCGTTCGGCGGCCAGCCCGAGCGTGCCGTCGAGCAGGGCCTGCCTGGTGCGCTCCTTGCGCTCGCCCCGGGTAGCTGCGGTCTCGGTCATCACAGTGAGCATACAGCCGTTCACCATTCGTCTATTCCTAGGATGTAGTTCGGGTCACATCAGTTCCTGGTTGACACTGGACCCGGTCCATCGGTCACACTAGTTGAGTGTACAGGCGTGCACTGAAATCTTCGTCGATGAGGGTTCAGGAGTACGCCGCGGCCCGAAAGCAGAGGCAACCGCATGGTGGGACTCATCGACCTGGTGCAAACCCTGACCACACCGCACCCGCTCGACCGCTACCTGGAACTCGTCCGCCCCACGCTGACGGTTCGGGAGTTGCGGGCGGAGATCACCCACGTCCGCCGCTCGGTGCCGGGTTCGGTGACGCTGACGCTGCGTCCCAGCCGGCAGTGGCGCGGCCACGTCGCGGGGCAATACGTGCAGATCGGCGTCGTCATCGACGGCATCCGGCACACCAGGTGCTATTCACCGGTCAATCCGGCGGGTCGGCGCGACCGGCACCTGCAACTGACGGTCAAGGCGCATCCGGACGGCCTGGTATCGCAATACCTCTACCGCAACGCCGTACCCGGCATGGTGGTCAGCCTGGAACCGGCCGCCGGTGCCTTCCAACTGCCCGAACCGCGTCCCGAGCGGGTGCTGCTGATCAGCGGCGGCAGCGGCATCACCCCGGTGCTGTCCATGCTGCGCACGCTGGCCGATGAGGGCTATCCGGGCGAACTCGCCTTCCTGCACTATGCGAAATCGCCGGAGACGGTGCCGCATCGGGCGGAGCTGGAGGCGATTGCACAGGCGCACCAGAACTTCCGCATCGAACTGCGCTATCCCGGCGACGGCTCCGGCCATTTCGACTACGACCAACTCGAATCCGTCGCACCATGGTTCGCCGACGGCGAGACCTACGTCTGCGGGCCCCAGGGCCTGATGGACGCGGTGCGCAAGATCTTCGAGGCGGAGCAGTTGGACGCGCGGCTGCACACCGAGGAATTCACCCTGTCCCGCACCCCCGTCGACGCCGACGAGGCCGTCGGCACGGTCAGCTTCTCGGCCAGCGGACGCAGCGCCGAGAACAACGGCGCGGTCCTGCTGGAGCAGGCCGAGGCCGCGGGATTGACACCGGAGTACGGCTGCCGGATGGGTATCTGCTTCTCCTGCACCGCGGTTCGGCGCAGCGGCTGCACCCGCAATGTGCGCACCGGCGAAACCGACAGCGATCCGGATCAGCCCATCCAGCTCTGCATCAACGCGCCCGTCGGCGACGTCGACATCGACATCTGACAAAGCAAGGGGACCAAAAGCAATGACGATTCTGACCGAAACGAAAGACGGCCCGCTGGTACTGAGCCCGGACCAGGTCGAAGAACTCGGCCGGGCCCTCGACGACCTGCGCGCCCGCGTCGTCGCCGATCTCGGCGACGCCGACCGCGAATACATCTACTCGATCATCAAGGCGCAGCGCGGTTTCGAGATCGCCGGGCGCGGCCTGATGTATCTCGGCTTCCTGCCGCCGTTCTGGCTG
This sequence comes from Nocardia sp. CA-120079, assembly GCF_050955745.1. Lineage (NCBI taxonomy): Bacteria > Bacillati > Actinomycetota > Actinomycetes > Mycobacteriales > Nocardiaceae > Nocardia > Nocardia sp. CA-120079. The sequence continues at coordinate 7,826,949 of NZ_CP192088.1, read as the reverse complement.
GCCGCGGTGGCCGCGCTGAGTGTGTCGAAGATCCTGGACAATATGGAGATCGGCCACAATGTCATGCACGGCCAGTACGACTGGATGCGTGAGCGCGGCCTGAATTCCCGTGAGTTCGAATGGGATACGGTCTGCCCGGCGGACCAGTGGAAGCATTCGCACAACTACATGCACCACACCTTCACCAATATCCACGGCATGGACCGCGACATCGGCTACGGCATCCTGCGCATGGACGAGGGGCAGCAGTGGAATCCGCTGCGACTCGGCCAGCCGCTCTACGCCTTCGCGCTGATGGTGCTGTTCGAATGGGGTGTGATGGGCCATGACCTGGAGGTGGAGAACATCATCCGGGGCAAGAAGAGCTGGTCGGATATCAAGCGATTGCTGAAGGGCCAGTGGCACAAGGCCGGTCGACAGGTGCTCAAGGACTACCTTCTGTTCCCGGCGCTGACCGGTCCGCTGTTCGTCAGCACACTCGCCGGAAATGCCGCAGCCAATCTGGTGCGCAACCTCTGGGCCTTCTCCATCATCTTCTGCGGCCACTTTCCCACGGGCGTACAGACGTTCACCGAAGAGGAGACCGCCGAAGAGACGCGCGGTGAGTGGTACGTCCGGCAGATGCTCGGCTCGGCCAACATCGCCGGCAGCAAGCTGTTCCACATCATGTCCGGGAATTTGTCGCATCAGATCGAGCACCACCTCTTCCCGGATCTGCCGGCGAATCGCTATCCGCAGATCGCGCCGGAAGTTCGGGAACTGTGCGAGAAGTATGGATTGCCGTACAACACCGGTTCGCTCGGTAAGCAAGTCGGATCGGTCTGGCTGAAGATTTTCAAGCTGGCACTGCCGCCGTTCTTGGTCGGGAAGGAGTCCACGCCCGGTGTTATCGTGATGCGACAGCGGAAAACAACCGAAGTGGGCGTGTGAATGATCGGGAAATTCGAAAGCAACAAGGATCTAATTCAAGAATTGACTTCCTCTGGTGCACGACATGTCGGAAATATTGCGAACATCATCACCGGCACCGTCGCGGAAGTCACCCGGGAGATCGGTGAGTGGATCACCGACGCGATCGAGATGAACGAGGCCGCGGCCGCCGCGCGCAAGGATGCCGCGGCGCCGCACGGGAACGATCTCGTCGACGAGGCCGACGTGTCCTATGACGCGGAGGTCGAGCCGAGCGCGCCGTTCGTCGAGGCAGAGGTGGTCGAGCCGGAGGCAGAAAACCCCCGGTGATCACCACACCGGCAGCCTGCGCCGGTGCTCGGTCACATCGGTGATCAGGTCCTTGTACCCGTCGGCCAGTTCGGCCAATCGGCTCCACTGCAGCTGGGCGTCATCGTCCAGCTGCAGTGGATGCGGTGGTCCGATCGGTGCCGACATACCCAGTGCATGTTGTGCCGCAACCCATTTCGCCGCCATTCGATCGATGACTGCGCCCAGCGTCTCGGTGTGCAGCGAGGCACCGGTGCGGTGTTCCACATTGCCGGCGACCCAATTATCGATGTGGCCGACCAGTTCGGTTCGGTGTGCATCGAGGTCGTCCACGAGTTGCAGGCACTGTGCTACGCGGCCGCTCGGCGCGTCCGGCGCATGCGCAGCCTGCAGAGCATTGCGCCTGCGTTCATGACATTCGACCAGTGCGCGTCCCGCGGCCAGGACACGGTGGCGGTGTCGATTCGGATCGTCGGGTTCGCGAAATGCACGCAGTAGCGCCGATGGTGATGGCAGCTCGTCGGCTTCGATACGACCTGCTGCATATTCGGTAGGCATGGTGCACGCCCCTGCGGTGGCGATGGGTGTGATTTGGATGCGCCAGGGCCGAGGAGGATTTCGGGGAGGGGCACCCCTCGGCTCCGGCGCAGCCCCGCAGCCGGATCGCCCTCCACACAGTCCACCAGCACGGCAAAGAAACCGGGAAATCCGCGACGATGCGATGAGGAAGACGGCCCGAGAAAATCGGGACCTTTTCAGGAAAGCGCGATAGTCGAATCGGCGCAATAGAATGGTGTAGAAACAGATGAGCTGCCGGGAAATCGTTATGATCCGTTACGGATCGGTCACATAACTGCGGACTTTCCTACCTTCGTGAAATCGCTGAGCGCATGGGCAGCAACCACTTCCGGCGAGGTGCGCGCACGACGCCGTTCGATCGACTAGCCTCGGTGTTTGTGCCCGCCTATGTGTCTTCGCCCGAGTTGACGTTCGGGTTCATGTTCGCGCTGGAAGATCCGGAGCGAATCGCCGAGGTCGTGCGCACGCTCATCCTCCGCAAGACGGTGTCGGTGTTTCGGCTCGCGCGTCTGTCCGACGACGACGGACCGCCCGAACGCTATGTCGTGAACTGGGCGGTGATTCCGCAGATCTCGATCACCACCAGCGCCCCCGACCCGGACGAGCTGGAGGCCGGGCAGATCATGCTGGTGAACGCCTTCCTCGGTGAGGAGGGTGAGGTCAGTCTGTACTCGGCCCAGGGGCAGGCGCCGAGCTGAGGCCTGCGGCAGGACCGTTGCGGCACTGCGCGATTCGCCACGACGCCGGCCACCTTTTCGTTGGCGAGTCGGTATCGGAACGTGGTCCGCCCGGATGTGCGATACGGGACAATCGGGACATTCCACTCGTTGTCGAGGCATCGAAGCACCTGGAAGGAGCATCGATCATGGAGCCCGAGAAAACCGTCGCCGTCGCGGCCAATCCGGTTCGAGTCCGAGGAGATCTCGATCCCGCGCTATCGCGCTGGATGTGGCTGGTCAAATGGATCCTGGCCATCCCGCACGCCATTATTCTGGTATTCCTGTACATCGCGTACGTGATCGTCTCGGTGGTCGCATTCTTCGCGATTCTGATCACCGGTAACTATCCGCGCGCACTGTTCGACTTCAATGTCGGCGTCATGCGATGGGGATGGCGGGTCGGCTTCTACGCCTACTCGGTGCTCGGCACAGATAGGTATCCGCCGTTCAGTCTGCAGTCGGATCCGGATTATCCGGCGGATCTGGAAATCGACTATCCCGAGCAGCTGAGTCGTGGCCTGGTGCTGGTGAAATGGTGGCTGCTGGCCATTCCGCACTATCTGATCGTCGGTGCGATATTCAGTGCGGGTATGGGCGGCAAGTACGGCTGGGGCGGATTCACGCTGGCCAATGTGCTGGTGCTGGTCGCGGTGGTGGGACTGCTGTGCACGGCGGTATATCCCAAGGCCGTGTTCGATTTCCTGCTCGGCCTGCACCGGTGGTCCATCCGGGTGGGCGCCTACGCCTCGCTGATGCGTGACGAATACCCGCCGTTCCGACTCGACCAGGGCGCTCGCGAACCCGAGAACAACTGAATATCAACCGAATCGCCGAGCCGGACACGCGGCGTCGGTCACCAGGCGGATTCATAGATCCGCCGGACCACGTCCTCGATGTCCGGCTCCTCTATGGACAGGTCGCGCACCTCGGCGCGATCGGAGACGGCGGCGAGAACCTGTGCGGCGGTTGTGGATTCGGCGTCGAAAGCCAGTCGCTGGCGCATGCCCCCGCCCTCGCTGGTCAACAGTTCGGCGCTCGGCAGATCGTCGAGATTGCGGGTCGGTTCGGCCAGATCGACGACCAGCACCCGCCGCGCGCCCACCCGCACCGCCAGGCCGGTCAGTGAACCGTCGTACACCAGACTGCCGCGGTCGACGACGAGCACCCGGTCACAGAGTCGTTCGATATCGCCCATATCGTGCGTGGTCAGCAATAGCGTGGTGCCGCGCTCGGTGCGTTCGGCGCGCAGGAACTCACGTAGTCGCTGTTTCGACAGCACGTCGAGGCCGATGGTCGGTTCGTCCAGGATGACCAATTCGGGGGAGTGCAGCAGGGCCGCGGCGACCTCGGCCCGCATGCGCTGGCCGAGCGAGAGCTGGCGCACCGGAGTGTCGAGTGTCTCGGCCATCTCCAGTTGTTCGACCAACTCGTAGGTACGTTTTTGCGCGACATCGGATTCCAGCCGGTGGATCGCGGCTAGAATCGAAAACGATTCGCGCAGCGGCAGATCCCACCACAGCTGGGAGCGCTGCCCGAACACCACCCCGATCCGGGCGGCGAGTTCGCGCCGCTGTCGCACCGGATCCAGGCCGCAGGTGCGCACGGTGCCCGAGGTGGGGACCAGGATGCCGGTCAGCATTTTGATAGTGGTCGACTTGCCCGCCCCGTTCGCGCCGATATAGCCCACCGCCGAACCGCGTTCGATGCGAAACGTCATCCGGTCCACCGCGGTGAGCGTTTCGCGGCTGCGTCGCCAGCGCTGCCCGTTCTTCCGATACAGAGTGAATTGCCTTGTCAGGTTCTCGATTTCGATGATCGAGTCCGATAGCTCGCTGTCCGCCACGCTTATCCGCCGCCTCCCTGATAGTGCCGAGCGCCTAGTCGCCACAAACCCAACGCGAGCAGCCACACCCACAGCGCCGCCAACGGTGCGCACCAGGCCAGCCAGGACGGCAGCAGCGGTGGGCCGGGTAGGTGCAGCAGTGCGATGGTCGGTAGATACGCCGTGAAGGCGACCGGAATGGCGAAGCCGAATACCAGTTTCAGCGATGTCGGAAATACCGAAGCCGGTTGCATGGCGGCGAAGGAGCCGCCGTAGGTGAAGCTGTTGGTCAGTTCGGCACCGTCGATCAGGTAGAACTGCGCGCCGGCGGCGCAGACGAACACGCCGCCGAACACGGCGATGCCGCTGAGCAGGGTCATGACCAGCAGTGCGAGAGTTTGCGGACCCCAATCGAGATCGTTGCGAACGAGACCGAGTCCGAGCACGATGATCGCCACCGAGGCGCGGGCGAATCGGCGCAGCGAGATGTCACTGGTGATGAGCTGCAACAGGAGTGGCTGGGGTCGCAGGTGATAGGCGTCGAGCACGCCGAGGCGGATGAGTGTCGGCAGTGAATCCAGGTGCCCGAATAGCACCTGGGCCAGCGCGAATCCGGAATTGCTCAGGCCGAACAGCAGCAGTGCGCCGTCCAGATCGAGCCCGCCGAGCACCCGGACATTGTGGTAGATGACCCACACCTCGGCGAATTCGACGATGCCGATCAGGAATGCACTGAATACTTCACTGGCGAAGGACAACCGGTACGCGCGCTGGGCTCGCATCCGCGACCGCAGCACCGCCGCGTAGGGGGTGAACCAGGTACCGGCGGGTACGGGCGTATACGGGGGCTCAGCCACCCTGCACCTCCAGCCTGCGGCGCCCGGCCGCCAGCATCACCCGGCCCACCGCGCCGACCGCGAGCACCCAGAACACTTGTACGGCAACGACCGTCACGGCATCCTCCCCCACGACCCGGCCCGACAGGATGTCGATCGGCGACTGCAGGATCGACGGGAACGGGGTGGCATGCGCGATGGTGCGCAGCCATGCCGGGAACATGTGGACCGGCACGAACAGCCCGGCCAGGAACGTGCCGCAAATCTGGTATAGCACTCGGAGCCCGCGGGTTTCCACTACCCAGAACCCGATCAATCCGACGGCGAAAAGGCATAGAAATGACAACGAGACGGCCATTACCACGCTGACCAGCCCGAGTATGTAGGGCCCTGGTGTACCGGGCATGACGAGCCCGAAGGTAAACACGCCGACCAGTACGCTCGGCACGCCGCGCGGCAGGATCGTGCACGACGCGCGGCCGAGATCGATGGCGAGATAACTGAATTGGACATCGACCGGACGCAGGAAGTCGATCGCGATATCGCCGTTTTTGACCCGATCCACCAATTCCAGTGGTGGTCCCATGAATTGGGTCGCGCCGAGCAGGGCCTGGGACAGCCAGACGTAGGCGCCGATCGATCCCGCGTCGTAACCGCTGAAGCCGCCGGATGCGCGTACCGCGGCCATCATCACCGCCGCGCGCACGAATCCGAAGACGCAGTTGGTGAACAGACCGGCGAACATCGCTAGTTTGTACTGGGATTGGCGCCGGAAACCGGCTCGGACGAGGTAGAGGTACAGCCGCGCGGTCCGGAGTGCGTGCAGTGCGGCTAGCTGCGATCTGTTGCCCTCCACACTGCCGCGCACAAACGGTTAACTCTACGGTGCGTCGGGGGACGCGCGGTAGGTAAGCGCGCGATTTTTGGAAAAGTGCGACAAACCCGCTGCGCCAATGTTAGAAACACAGTCACTTCAGATTTGCCCCGTGGGCGCTCGCGCACGACAGGAAGGATCGTCGAATGACTGTCGCCGCTAGCGACTGCTCGCAGGTCGCTCGAAACAACACCGCTAGCGACTGCTCGCAGGTCGCTCGAAACAACACCGCCAGCGACAGCTCGCAGGTCGCTCGAAATAACACTGCGTTGACCGTTTTCGAGACGCTCGAGTCGAATGTGCGCGGGTACTGCCGGGCCTGGCCGACCGTCTTCGACACCGGCAGCGGGGTCTGGCTGCGTGACGAGAACGGCAAGGACTACCTGGACTTCTTCGCGGGCGCGGGCGCGCTCAACTACGGCCACAACAACCCGGTGCTGAAGCGGGCGCTGCTGGACTACATCGTCGGCGACGGGATCACGCACAGCCTGGACATGTCGACCGTCGCCAAGCGACGGCTGCTGGAGGCCTTGCGCGACACGATCTTCGAGCCACGCGGACTGGACTACAAGGTGCAGTTTCCCGGTCCGACCGGCGCTAATGCGGTCGAGGCCGCGTTGAAGCTGGCGCGCAAGGTCACCGGACGCCACACCGTTCTCAACTTCACCAACGCCTTCCACGGGATGTCGCTCGGCGCGTTGTCGGTGACCGGAAATGCCGCCAAACGCGCGGCTGCCGGTGTGCCACTGCCGCATGCGATGCCCATGCCCTACGACGGCTTCCTCGACGCGGCCGATGACCTGCGCTGGATGCGGCGGGCCCTGGACGACTCGTCCTCGGGGTTGGACAAGCCCGCCGCGGTGATAGTGGAGACGGTGCAGGGCGAGGGCGGGGTGAATGTCGCACGCTCGCAATGGCTGCGGCAGCTGGCCGAATTGTGCCGAGCGCGCGGAATTCTGCTGATCGTCGACGATGTGCAGATGGGTTGCGGACGGACCGGTGGGTTTTTCTCATTCGAGTTCGCGGACATCACTCCCGACATCGTGACGCTGTCGAAATCCATCGGCGGGTACGGGTTGCCCATGGCGCTGGTGCTTTTCAAGCCCGAACTCGATCAGTGGGCGCCCGGTGAGCACAACGGCACCTTCCGCGGCAACAACGCGGCATTCGTCACCGCGCGGGTTGCGCTCGAGCACTACTGGTCCGATAGCGCGCTGGAGATTTCGACGATGGCCAAAGGGGAGCGCACGGCACGCGCGCTCGCCGAAATCGCGGCGGCGTTCCCCGGTGTCTCGACGCGCGGGCGCGGACTGGTGCACGGCATCGTGTTCGAGGAAGCGTCGCACGCGGGCAAGGTGTCCCGACTCGCCTTCGAGCGCGGGCTGCTCGTGGAGACCTCCGGTTCGGCCGACGAGGTGGTAAAGCTGTTGCCGCCGTTGACAATCAGCGACGACGAATTGGATCGCGGGTTGTCGTTGCTCGCCGGTGCGGTGGAGGAGATCTGCGGATAGTCACTTGCTGCCGATATTGATCACCGGGTGCGCGCTCGGATCGAGCCAGCGCATTACGACATCGAGGTCGGCAGCCGGGATCGATACGCACCCGGCGGTCGGGCGTCCGGTCTCGACATGGAGGAAGAAGGCCGAACCCGCGCCCGCGACGACGGGCTGACGGTTGTAATCGATCACCACGGCATGTTCGTACGCCGGACCGGCCTGGCCCAGGTTCTCGCTGGCATGCTCATCGAATTCGCAAGTGCCGGTGGCACATTGCATGTAGTGGTTGTAACTCGGCGAGCCGGTATCGGAGACCCACCAGTCCTGTGCGCCGACCTGGCGATAGGGGAGGCGGGTCCCGTTGTTCGGTGCGATCCCGAACGCCTCGCTCAGCGTCCACACACCGGCTGGAGTATGTGCCGAGTCCTCGCTGGCACGGCCGATGCCGTCGCGCCCGACATACGCCCGCAGCGGACCGACAGCGGCGCGCCAGCCACCTGAAATGCGTTGCCACGCAGTCAGTGTCGCGGTGCTATCGGCGGCGCGCTCGGCGACGACGGTGACGACCTGGTCGGCCTCGCCGTGGTACGGCAGGGGTAGCTCGGACCTGGGTGTGCTGGTGCACGCGGCGACACCGGCCAGCAGCACGATGAGCATCGTCATGCGTTTCGACAACTGAAACCTCCCGACGGGACCCTAATGCAGATTCCGCCCTTACCACTGCAGGCGGATTCGAGTGTCCGCGCGCGGGTACGCGATGAGCATTTCCGCGACATACAGGAGGTCGAATGATGACCGAAGGCAATGTCGGAAGTCTGCGCACTGTCGTGCTGGATTGCCCGAATCCGCCGAAGCTGGCCGAGTTCTATGCCCGGCTGCTCGGCGCCGAACCGACCGATGCGTCGGATGACACCTGGGTCGTCATCGAGGAACCCGGCGGCAGGCGCTTGGCATTCCAATACGCGCCGCAGTATCGACCACCGCGTTTCCCGGATCCGGAAGCGTCCCAGCAGGTGCATTTCGATGTGCTGGTGGACGAGATCGAAGCGGCCGAGCCGAAAGCGCTCGCACTCGGTGCGCGCTTGGTGCAAGCAAACGACGACAAGCAGTTCCGTGTCTATGCCGATCCCGTCGGACACACCTTCTGTCTCATTTGGCTGTAGGGCGGTCCGTGCGTTGGACCTGCGGGTTTCTTCGTTTGTCCACACAGCGCACGGGTATGACGCAGGTGACTGCACAAACCGGCAGTCATGGAAATCAGTCGCACGAAACGGGCGTCTGTTCGGACGCCTGATTCGGGAGAGGCGGTCACCATGGCCGCGCATCACGCGCAAACCTCAGCCGCGCATTGGACGTCGCTGCGCATCGCGGCGGCGGCGGTCGGCGCGGTGTTCCTGGTGGTCGGCGTGCTCGGCTTCATACCGGGCATCACCACGAATTACGACAGCATGGAATGGGCCGGACACAGCTCCGACGCCCAACTCCTCGGGTTGTTCAACGTCTCGATCCTGCACAACATCGTCCACCTTGTGTTCGGCGTAGCCGGCTTGCTGGCATCGCGCACAGCGCTCGCGTCCCGGGCGTTCCTGCTCGGCGGCGGCATCATCTACCTGGTGCTGTGGTTGTACGGGCTGGTCATCGACCAGCACAGCGATGCGAACTTCGTCCCGGTGAACACCGCCGACAACTGGCTGCACTTCGCCCTCGGCGTCGGCATGGTCGCCGTCGGGGCGGCGCTCGGGTGGTCGGGCAGCCGAGGCGTAACCGGGTCGCCGCGTCCGTCGATTCAATAGGTATGAGCCGATGAAGCCCGCTCGGGTGTGCGCCGAGCGGGGTTTGTCCATGTTCCGGGATTCCCGCCGGTGCATCAATTGGCGGCGCGGGGGAATGCCCGGGATAGGAGTCGCGGTTGCTCGCGGGCTCCGTCGTAGGAGGTGATGGAGGTGTCGGAGTCGCCGACGTGGCCGGTGCGGAGCTGGCGGATGCAGCCCTGGAACCCCAGTCCGCTGATGCGGGTCTCCGATCGGGTGGAGGGGTTCGTCCGCATTCTGGCCGTCCTGGTGCTGCTGATCGCCGTGCCCGCCGCCGCGGCGGCCGGTACCGCGGCCTATAGCTCGGCATCCGAACGGATCCACACCGAAAACGCGACGAAAATCGTTGTGACAGGGACCATTATCGGAACCCCCGCCCGGGTCGCCGCACCCGTGGCGGACCGCAACGGAACGGTGCGCGATCACTTCGAGGCACAGGTTTCCTGGACCCACGACGGCAAGTCCGGCACCGCGACCGTCGGTGTTCCCCATGCCGCCGGAGCGGGCCAGCCCGCCCCCGTCTGGCTGGGGCCGGACGGAACACCGACCACCCCTCCCGAACGGTCCAGTGCCGCCGCCGTGCACGGTATCGGTGTCGGGGTCGCCGTTCTACTCGAAATCTGGTGCGGCGCAGCAGCAGTCGTCTGGTGCAACGCCTGGGCCCTGAACCATCGCCGCCATCTCCGCTTGGATCGGGAGTGGCGTCAGTTCAGCCACCCCACCGGGCAGGGCAGCAGCTGAAACCACATAACGGCCCCGGCCTCCGGGGCCGCTATGCTCACTTGCCCAGAGCCTTGCCGCCGTTCGGCGCCACCGCGAACCAGGTTCCGCCGACACCTTGGCCGAGCAGATCACCCGGCTTGGTGTCTTTCGAGAAGTAGTAAACCGGCCAGCCGCCGATGGTGATCTGGCAGGATCCGTCGGCACGTTCGATGAATCCGACGAGTTGGGGATCGACGCCAGCGGCATAGAGCACTTGATCGCGGGTCACGGTCAGCGGCGGCCAGGTGACGGCGCACTGCCCGGCGCAGTTGGATACCGACGGATTCGCCGTATCCTTGTCGAAGCGGTACAGCGATCGGCCGGTTCCATCCGAAACATACTGTCCGACAGCAGGATTGCTGGTCACCCGGAGTTGCACCGCATTGGCGGTTCCGGCTGGGGCCGTGCCGTCGTAGATCTTCAACCAGCCTTGCGTTTTCGCTACCGTGGGCGCCTGTCCCGCGACGGGCACCACGCTCGCGGCAGTGGACGTTCGGGCGACCGCTTGGGCGCCTTTCTCGTCGCCACAGGCACTGAGCAGACTCGCGAGCACGACAGCGGCGGCCGCGACCGGCACGGCGGCACGCTGAAAACGGTTGGCTGAACGCATCTTTCGAACCCTTCGTCGCAATTCGACAAGGTGCACAGCGCATCTCGTCCCCCGTACCACGAGCGACCGCAACCATTTGGTTCACCGGATACGCCACCGTCGCGGTGTTCGCTATCTCACAGCAGAGGTTCGTTAACGATGCTCGGCGCTCTGATATGACAGCAGGTTCGGGTCCGCCGATGTGTGGGTTCCGCGCTTACCTCCGCTCGGCTCACAGTGTGTCGATGAGCGCCGACACCTCGCGGGCGCAACCGTGGGCGATCGTGATGCCGGAGCCGCCGTGGCCGTAGTTGTGGATCACCGGAATCGATGACGAGTCGGCCTGGGCGATCTCGAGGCGGACTTCGGCGCGGCCCGGCCGCAGTCCGACGAGTGTTTCGATGACCTCGGCGCCGGTCAACTGCGGTACGAGATCTCGGCAGCGGCGCAGGATCGACTGTGTCAATTGCGGATCGGGGGTCTGATCCCATGCCCCGGTCTCCAGTGAGCCACCGAGGATGCAGTCGTGGGTACGGGGGTGGACGTAGGCGCGTCCCAGTGGGTGCGCTTCGTCGCGCACCGACACCGAGATGCCCGGGTTGGCAATGCGCACGATCTGGCCGCGGATCGGGTAGACCTCGGCGTCGTCGGCCAGCGAACCGGCGCGCAGGCCCGCACAATTGACGATGACATCGGGCGCAAGGTCATCGAGTTCGTCCAGGCTCCGGACCGTCCGCCGAACCCAGTACGCGCCGGCCCGGCGAACCTGGGATTCCAGCCACGGCAGGAAGATCGGCATCTCGAGCAGTGGAACCGCGAACCGGAACCCGAATCGGTAGTACGGCGGGAGTTCGTCTCGCCGGGCCCGCCGGAACGCACGTACCGCCGCGGACCAAGACGGTGTCGCTGGTTCGTCCCGATAGACGGCCAGCGACTCACACATGCGGGCGCCAGGTACGTCCTCGTGTGCCAGTCGCTCCAGATGGGTGAACGTCTCGACGCTCCAGGCGGCCACGCGATCGGTCGGCCCGGCCGCGGTGGGGAACCACACCGCGGCGGCGAGAAATGATGTCGTCGAGTCGATGGGCTCCGCGCTCACCACCACGACGTGATGCCCGCCGCGCAGCAGTTCGTATGCCGTTGACAGGCCGACGATTCCGGATCCGACTACCACCGCTCGCACAACGAAAATTTTAACACTATTGAGTGTGCCGTTATTTGACGATACATTATTCAGCGATACGATTCGGGGAGCGCTGGAGGCCACGGTGACTGACGTATTGCGTGACGAGGACGCCGGGTACCAGAAGAGTCTTCGCCCACGTCAGCTACAGATGATCGCGATCGGCGGCGCCATCGGCACCGGACTGTTCCTCGGTGCGGGCGGACGATTGGCCAGCGCCGGTCCCGGGTTGGTTCTGGTGTACGCCGTGTGCGGGGTCTTTGTCTTCTTCGTGCTCCGCGCACTGGGCGAGTTGGTACTGCACCGTCCGTCGTCGGGCTCGTTCGTCTCCTACGCACGTGAGTTCTACGGCGAGAAACTCGCGTACGCGGTCGGTTGGATGTATTTCTTCCACTGGTGCATGAGCGGCATCGTGGACATCACCGCCATCGCGACCTATGTCCACTATTGGTCCGCCTTCGGCGCGATTCCGCAGTGGGTCATCGCGCTGATCGCGCTGGCGGTGGTGGTGGCCGTCAATCTGGTGTCGGTGCGCTGGTTCGGTGAGCTGGAATTCTGGGCCGCACTGATCAAAGTTGTTGCGCTGGTGAGCTTTCTGGTGATCGGCACGGTCTTCCTCGTCGGCCGCTTCCGGATCGCGGGCGAAAGTACCGGGCCCGGAGTGCTGCGCGATCACGGTGGGCTGTTCCCGACCGGGTTGCTGCCGTTGGTCGTCGTCACGACCGGTGTCGTATTCGCCTACTCCGCAGTGGAATTGGTTGGCACCGCGGCCGGCGAGGCGGAAAACCCGGAGAAAATCATGCCTCGCGCCATCAATTCGGTGATCGCACGCATCGCCGTGTTCTACGTCGGGTCGCTGGTGCTGCTCAGTCTGCTGCTGCCCTACACCGCCTTCCGTGCGGGGCAGAGTCCGTTCGTCACGTTCTTCGGCAAAATCGGCGTGGCGGGTGCGGATTCCGTCATGAACCTGGTCGTGCTGACTGCTGCGTTCTCCAGCCTCAATGCGGGCCTGTACTCGACGGGCCGAATCCTGCGCTCGATGTCGATGAACGGCAGCGCCCCCGCCCGCGCCGCCAAGCTGTCATCGAATGGTGTTCCGTACGTTGGCATTCTGGCCACCGGTGCGATCGCTCTGACCGGCGTCGGACTCAATGCGGTGGTCCCCGAGCAGGCATACGAGATCGTGCTGAATATGTCGGCCCTCGGCGTGATCACCGCGTGGGCGGCAATCGTGCTGTGCCAATTGCAGCTGTGGCGTTGGTGGCGCGACGGCCGCGTGGCCCGCCCCGCATTCCGCCTGATCGGCACCCCGTACACCAGCATCGCCACCTTGGTATTCCTTGCCGGTGTAGTGGCGCTGATGGCGAGCAGCGGGAGCACCGAACAGCGCAGCGCGATCGTCGCCGTACCGCTGATCATGGTTCCGGTGCTGGTCGGAGGTTGGTTCCTCAGGCGCCGTCGAAGCACCACCGAGGAGGTCCAGGCAGCGGCGGACTCCGAACGGTCGCATTAGGAACGCCGTCTGTGTTGTAGATGTCGTCACAGTCGGTCATCGCTGCCCCAGCGCTGATTCCTCGCGCGTACCCGCGAGAGCGGATTCGATATCGACTGGACTACACCGGTTCTGGCGCAAAACGCGTACCTTGTCGGTACGGTGCGCGGGGACGGGTCACGAGCATCCGACGCGAGCCGACCACCTCCTACGCGATAGCCGAAGGACCCGCCAGATTGCTGATCGAGATACTCCAACCCGATCGCACCGCAATCCCCGCCGATCTCCATGAATTCTTCGGCTCGAGTTAGTACCGTCATCGCGGATGTCTCGGGAGGCGAACAACTTCCGTCCAATACGCGTGTCGAATCGCATCCCACAACCGTGATAGTTCGGGGAATTGCTCGCGCATCTGCACGAGGTCGGGGGCGGATGCTGGGGTGAACGAAACCAAGGGATTCCTGGACCCGTTGCATACCAAAATCATTCGAATCCGAGAGCGGTCGATTCGCCATTCGGCCAGCCAGCCGTCCACCTCGGTGCGGTACATGTCCGTTCGCGGATGTGGGCTATCGGGTGCGCGCATCGTCGGGGTTATGCGCCAGGGACTCGAGCCGTTCCAGTACCTCTCGTAATGTCCCCAGTGCGGGGCCGCCATGTCGCGGTTTGCCGGTCCCCGGTGTCGGTGGGTAGTCGATACCTCGTACGGCGGCGCGTTCGCGCGGGCTCATCGACTGCGGGAGCAGTCGACCGGCCATGACGAGTGTGTGCTGTGCAGCCGCTTTCCACACGCACTGATGGATACGGCACGCGCGATGCTGTTGCGACAGCGCATGCGCCAGCTCCACGTCCGCGAAATCGCACAACGGTTGCGGCGCAACGAATATCTGCCTCGCGGCCGATGTCATTGCGGTCGGCGACGATTTCCGGTTCGACTTCCCATCCCTCGTCATCGACGAGGGACCATGCCCCATCGGCGCGTTCGAGATATCGCGGACTGTCCTCCGGTGCAATCGCCAGTTTCCGGGCGTCCTCGTCATCGAGTCGCGCTGGTTCTTTCATTGCGTGCCCCCTTTACGTCCTCCGGTTGGTTGGCTCCCGCCGCCGAGGTGCCGAGGGTGCGGCATCGACCCGGCGGCGGGGCTACCAGAAGCGTCCTGGGACCAGTGGATTCGCGCTAGCGTTGCACTGTGGCCAAAGCGTTGCCGAATGATCTGGCAACGTTGCAACGCTGCTCAGGGCGGTCGTGAGAGGGGGCTGGATGGAGGATTGGAAAGCTTTCGGAGCCGAACTGCGGCGGCTTCGGCTGCAGGCGAGGCTGTCGGTCCGAGAGTTGGCGCGCATGCTGCGATACGACGCAGGCGCACTCTCTCGCTTCGAGAACGGCCGCCGCAAACCCCCTCCGGATATCGTTCAGAGGCTTGATCGCGTTCTCGAATCCGATGGAGTCCTCACAAGCATCTACGAGAATCTGATCGTCGTGGCGGCCGACGCCGCGCAGTCTCCACTGCTCTTACGTGAGTCGGCCGCCCTGACGGAACGGCGCTATATCGACCGCACGTTGGCCAGGGACCTGGCGGAATTGCTGTCGGAGACTCGGCGGCTGGAGGACCAAGTTGGTTCCGAACTCGTTCTGCCGCTGGGAGTTCGGCAAACGCGGGTGGCCTCTGCGCTGGCCGTGGAGGCTCGGCGGTCGGCCCGCGTCGATATGGTCGACGTCGCCGCTGGATGGCAGCAGTTCACCGGCTGGCTTTACGCCAGCCTCGGCCACCATCCCGCCGCGGTTCAGCACTATCGCACCGCGCTCGAACTGGCCACCGAGAGCGGCAACCGCGACATGATTTCCACAGCGCTGTCCATGCGCGGCCATGTCGCCTGGATGGCGGGCGAGGTCGGTCCGATGATCCGTTTGTCGCGGGCCGCGCAGCGTGATGGCGATGCACTGAGCCCAACGGTTCTCGCACTCGCGGTCCAGCAGGAGGGGCGTGGACATGCGATCGAAGGTGACCTCGACGAGTTGGAGGCCAAACTCGAGCAGGCCGCCGAGTTGGTAACGCAGGGTGATTCCGAAAAGCCTGATGCCCAGTACTTCTACTCCGACGCATTCATCGAAATGCAGCGCGGCTTGGCCTATCGCCTGGCTCGACAGTGGGACAAGGCAGTCGTTTCGCTTAGTCGAGGCTTGGCGGCCTTCGATTCCGACATACTCACATCCGAGTGGGCGACCTGGTATGTCGCAGAGTTGGCATGCGCGCTGGCCGGTGTCGGGGAACCCGAAGCTGCTGCCCAACGGGCCGCGGATGCACTGCGAGTCGGGGTTGCGACGCCGGGGTCCAGGCTGACCAAATTCATTCGAGTCCTCCACCACGAGATGTCGGCGAAGTGGCCGACCAACGACGCCGTCGCAGCCTTGGGTGACGAGCTACGTCAGATCCGCTCGAAAGAAACGAGAGCTTAGTCGGCTCGATCGCGAGTCGGCCCGCGCGATGGATCGGTCAGTTGTATGACCGGAAGGACTGGTCGGGAGCTGGTTCCGCAGGCGCCGCCGAAACGTGCCGGAGGCCATCCAGATTGCGGCGGACTCCGAACCGTCTCATTGGACACACCGGCCGAGGCTCGGCGAGTCGCTGAAGAAGTCTGGTTCACCCCGTTTAGGGAGTGCTCTGGCGTGGTACCTATCCCACGGCAGGCCGTGACCTCTGCATACTTCGGGCTATTCGGACGGGAAAACGGGTCACAGACGTGACAACTGAATCGGTGAGTTCCTTGGTGTGACTGAGGGACGACCCCTCGAACTTGGATCCGCGGACGGTCGACAGAGGTTGAGACGACGTGCGCGGCACCCGTCTGCCCGCATAAACGCGAACGGACGGGCCGCGTGGCGCCCCCGGCAGGAATCGAACCTGCGACCTAGGGATTAGAAGGCCCTTGCTCTATCCAACTGAGCTACGGAGGCAGTGGGTTCCACCATGGCCGACATTGGCCGTGCTGTCCAGCGCGCCAAGTATAGCGACCGTCCAGATGGCTAGGTTCTTAGTCTCAGCAACATTTCAGCCACCTACGGTGTGCGGGCCAAGCGAGTCGCGGCATGATCTCGCACCTCCGATCCGATAGCCACCCTATCGGCCCAAACCCCGCCGGGCCACGCATTAAGGGCCGACTACGCTCAGTGCCATGTCGTCACCGCAGGACCTGTCCGTCACACCCGAGCTCGAAACGGGTAAGCCGGGCTCCGGGGCGACCTTCGCGACATTGACGGTGCTGGCCGGTGCCATCGCTGCGGTGGTCGCCGCGATGATCGTCGGACTGTCGGCGGCGCAGGCGCTGAGTCTGCTCGGCATTCCCGATCCGGGACCGCTGACAACCTACGGCTTGCCCGCCGTGCGCGCACTCGCCGATCTGTCCGCCGCGCTGACCGTCGGCTCGCTGCTGCTCGCCGCATTCCTGGTGCCGCCGCAGGCCGATGGGCTGCTCGATATCGGCGGATATCGGGCGGTGCGGCGCGCCTCGAACTTCGCGTTGACCTGGGCGTGTTGTGCAGCACTCCTCATACCGCTGACGGTGTCGGACACCACCGGGCAGCCGGTCGGGCAGATCTGGCGGCCGGAACAGCTGTGGCGCGCGATCGACCAAGTGGAGCTGGCGCAGGCCTGGCGTACGACGGTGGTGTTCGCGCTGATCGTCGCGGTGGGTTGCCGGCTCGCACTGCGTTGGGGCTGGACCCCGGTGCTGTTCGGCGGCGCGATCGTGACCATGATGCCGCTGGCCCTGACCGGGCATTCCTCCGCGGGCGGCGCGCACGATTTGGCCACGAACAGTCTGATCCTGCACCTGGTTTCGGCCGCGGTATGGGTCGGCGGATTGTTCGCGGTGCTCGCGCATGCGCTGCGCGGCGGCGCACACACCGATGTCGCGGCCAGGCGGTTCTCGCTCACCGCCACCATCGCCTTCGTCGTGATCGGCATCAGCGGTGTGATCAATTCCTGGGTGCGCGTGCCGTGGAGTGACCTGTTCACCACCACCTATGGCCGACTCGTGATCGCCAAGGCCTGCGCACTCGCAGTGCTCGGCGTGTTCGGATATCTGCAGCGCCGCGCCAGCCTCCCCGCGCTCGCGGCGAATCCGCGTGACCGCGCCGCGCTCATCCGATTCGGTGGGCTGGAGGTGCTGATCTTCGCGGCCACGATGGGCCTTGCCGTCGGGTTGGGGCGGACGCCGCCACCGCCGCCGACCAGTGTGCCGACACCGGCCGAGGTGGAACTCGGCTACAACCTCGACGGTCCGCCGACGGCCTCGCGAATACTGTTCGACTGGCGCTTCGATTTGATCTTCGGCACGCTGGCCATCGTGCTTGCCGTGCTGTATCTGCTGGGGGTGCGGCGGTTGCGCGCGCGCGGCGATGCCTGGCCGGTCGGGCGGACCATCGCGTGGTTGTCGGCCTGCGCCATCCTGCTTTTCGCCACCTCGTCGGGGGTCGGGCGGTACTCGCCCGCAGTCTTCAGCGTGCACATGGGACAGCACATGGCGCTATCGATGCTTGCGCCGATTCTGTTCGCGCTCGGCGGTGCGGTCACCCTGGCGCTGCGGGCGTTGCCCGCGGCGGGGCGCGGCGGCGTTCCCGGGCCGCGGGAGTGGATTCTGGCCGCGGTGCACAATCCGGTCTCGCGTTTTCTGACCCAT
Organism: Nocardia sp. CA-120079; assembly: GCF_050955745.1. Taxonomy (NCBI): domain Bacteria; kingdom Bacillati; phylum Actinomycetota; class Actinomycetes; order Mycobacteriales; family Nocardiaceae; genus Nocardia; species Nocardia sp. CA-120079. The sequence goes on along the minus strand of NZ_CP192088.1, from coordinate 7,808,888 downwards.
CCGATCGTCGCGTCGGTGATCTTCGTCGGCGGGTTCTACGCCCTGTACATGGGCGGTATCTACGACTCGTTCGTCGACTCGCACGCGGCGCATCTGATGATGAATCTGCATTTCCTGCTCAGCGGCTATCTGTTCTATTGGGTGGTCATCGGCATCGACCCCAAGCCGCGCCAAGTACAGCCGCTGACCAAGCTGGGCATGGTATTCGGGTCCCTGCCCTTCCACGCCTTCTTCGGCATCGCGCTGATGAGCATGACCACCGTGATGGGCGGATGGTTCTTCCGCAGCCTTGCCCTCGGCTGGAACAGTGACCTGCTCGGTGATCAGCGCACCGGCGGTAGCCTGGCGTGGGCCAGCGGTGAGGTGCCGTTGGTCGTGGTGATGTTGGCGCTGCTCATCCAGTGGTCGCGCAGCGATGCGAAACTCGCGAAACGGACCGACCGGGCCGCCGATCGCGATCACGACGCGGAGCTGGCCGCCCACAATGCCATGTTCGCCGAACTGGCCAAACGTGATCGAGGAATACGTCATTGAGCTCCCATCGAGGTGCAAGCGTGAGTGAGCGGAGTACCGCGGTGGTCGAGAACAGGCACGCCCGACGGGTATATCGATCCGACGTGCGGGCGGCCCGCAGACGGCTGGCCGGCCAGGTGCGCAAGACGCCGGTATTCCATACCTCGATCATCGGACCGACCGGGCCGGTTCCGGTCACACTGAAACTCGAGTACCTACAGCACGGTGGGACATTCAAGGTGCGCGGCAGCTTCAACGCACTGCTGGAGTCCTCGGCTCAGGTCGATCACGTGGTCATCGCCTCCGGTGGGAACGCCGGGATCGCGGCCGCGCTGGCCGCGGCTCGTCTCAGCAAGACGTGCACGGTGGTGGTTCCGGAGTCGGCGCCGCATACCAAGGTGGCCGCGATGTGGTCCTACGGCGCCGAAGTGCTGTGGCACGGAACGACTTACGCGGAGGCCTACAGTTACGCGACCGAACTCGCCGAAGAGCGGGGGGCGCTGCAGCTGCACGCATACGACCTGCCTGCCGTGGTCGCCGGCGCGGGTGTCGTCGGGCTGGAATTGGAGGAGCAGGTGCGCGGGCGGCCGCCGGTGCTGGTCGCGGTCGGTGGCGGCGGGTTGGTCGCCGGGATCGCGGCGGCGTTGGGGCGGCGCCAGCAGGTGGTCGGGGTCGAACCGGAGGGCATTCCGACGCTGAACGCCGCGCTGCAAGCGGACCGTCCGGTGGATGTGAACGTCCGCAGCATCGCGGCGGATTCCTTGGGCGCCAATCGAATCGGGGATATCGCGCTGGATGTCGCGCGACGCTATGAAGTCCGATCGCTGCTGGTGACCGACGACGCCATCTCGACCGCCCGCGAATATCTGTGGCGCGAGTTCCGTGTCGTGGTCGAACTTGCCGGGGCAACGGCCTTGGCCGCCGTGCAGAGCGGTGCGTATGTGCCTGCCGAGGGTGAGCGGCCGGTGATCGTGCTGTGTGGCGCCAATACCGATCTGGCGGCGCTTTAACTCACTCGGGGATTTTGAAGCGGCGACTGTCCACATGTGGCGAGGTTGTCCACATTCGGGAATCGGGTCGGCCGGAGGGGGCGGGGAGCCGTCAGGCTGAAAGGGCATCTCGGTGAGGGACCCGGGAGCCCGGACGGATCGAAATGTAAGGGGCGGAATGATGTATGAATCGATGGTTACCGTGATCGGTACCGTGGTGACCCATCCGGTCAAGCGCGATCTCACCAATGGTGAGCAGGTGGTGAGCTTCCGGATGGCGAGTAATTCCCGGCGGTTCAATCCGGAGACGAGTGAATGGGTCGACAGCGGGACCCTCTACCTCACCGTCAGCTGCTGGCGTCGTCTGGTGGTCGGTGTCGACGCCTCGTTGCGGCGCGGCGATCCGGTCATCGCCTACGGTCAGCTGCGCACCCACGAGTACCGGGCCAGAGATGGCGTCGAGCGGCGCGATGTCGAGATGCGCGCCACCTCGATCGGGCCGGACCTGTCCCGCTGCACCGCGCCGGTGGTCCGGCGCGCGGTTTCGGGCGCGGCGTCGGGACCCAGTACCCTGGCACGGAATAGTTGTGACCGATCCAGCGCTGATGACCGTGCACGTGTCGATGGGGAGGAACCGGGGGAGGACGCGACGTCCGTGACTTCGGCACCGCCCCGGCTCGCAGATACCGAGCCCGTCGACGCTTGACCGCAGGCCGGATACCCCCGGCGACAGTGGTGGCTCTGCTGCATTCCATCCATACCCACACCGATAGGCTTCCCTGTATGGCTGAGTTCATCTACCAAATGAAGAAGGTTCGCAAGGCGCACGGCGACAAGGTCGTGCTCGACGATGTCACCTTGAACTTCCTTCCCGGCGCGAAGATCGGCGTCGTCGGCCCCAATGGCGCGGGTAAATCCAGCGTGCTGAAGATCATGGCCGGACTGGACCAGCCGAACAACGGAGACGCCTTCCTTTCACCGGGTGCCACGGTGGGCATCCTGCAGCAGGAGCCGCCGCTGAACGAGGAGAAGACGGTCCGCGGCAATGTCGAGGAGGGCCTCGGCGAGGTCAAGGTGAAGCTGGATCGCTTCAACGAGATCGCCGAACTCATGGCCACCGACTACTCCGATGAGCTCATGGACGAAATGGGCAAGCTGCAGGAGTACCTCGATCACGCCGATGCCTGGGATGTCGACTCCCAGCTCGAGCAGGCCATGGACGCACTGCGCTGCCCGCCGCCGGACGAGCCGGTCACCAACCTCTCCGGTGGTGAGCGCCGCCGCGTCGCACTGTGCAAGCTGCTGCTCAGCAAGCCCGACCTGCTGCTGCTCGACGAACCGACCAACCACCTCGACGCCGAGAGTGTGCTGTGGCTCGAGCAGCACCTGGCCTCCTACCAGGGCGCCGTCCTCGCCGTCACGCACGACCGGTACTTCCTCGACAATGTCGCCGAGTGGATCCTCGAACTCGACCGCGGCCGCGCCTACCCCTACGAGGGCAACTACTCCACCTACCTGGAGAAGAAGGCCCAGCGTCTCGAGGTCCAGGGCAAGAAGGATCAGAAGCTGCAGAAGCGGCTCAAGGAGGAGCTGGCCTGGGTGCGTTCCGGTGCCAAGGCCCGCCAGGCCAAGAACAAGGCCCGCCTCGGTCGCTACGAGGAGATGGCTGCCGAGGCCGAGAAGCACAGGAAGTTGGACTTCGAGGAGATCCAGATCCCGGCGGGTCCGCGCCTGGGCAGTGTGGTCGTCGAGGTCGAGCATCTGGACAAGGGCTTCGGCGATCGTCAGCTCATCAAGGATCTGTCGTTCACCTTGCCGCGCAACGGCATTGTCGGTGTCATCGGTCCCAACGGTGTCGGTAAGACCACTCTGTTCAAGACGATCGTCGGGCTCGAATCGCCCGACAGCGGTGAGGTGAAGGTCGGCGAGACCGTCAAGCTGAGCTACGTCGACCAGAACCGCGCGGGCATCGACCCGAAGAAGAATGTCTGGCAGGTCGTTTCCGAGGGGCTGGACTTCATCGAGGTCGGCAACCAGGAGATGCCCTCGCGCGCCTACGTCAGCGCGTTCGGCTTCAAGGGGCCGGATCAGCAGAAGCCGGCCGGGGTGCTCTCCGGTGGTGAGCGCAACCGCCTGAACCTGGCGCTCACCCTCAAGCAGGGTGGCAACCTGATCCTGCTCGACGAGCCGACCAACGACCTCGACGTGGAAACGCTGGGTTCACTGGAGAACGCGCTCGAGCAGTTCCCGGGCTGCGCCGTGGTCATCTCCCACGACCGCTGGTTCCTCGACCGCACCTGCACCCACATCCTGGCGTGGGAGGGTGACACCGACAACGAGGCCAAGTGGTTCTGGTTCGAGGGCAACTTCGAGGCATACGAGGCCAACAAGATCGAGCGCCTCGGCCCGGAGGCGGCCCGCCCGCACCGGGTGACGCACCGCAAGCTCACCCGCGACTGAGTCTGGCGTCCGGCGGGGCGGTTGCTGTTGTGTGCACTGCCTCGCCGGACCGGCTTTGCCGTGGCCTGACGCCCATCCGTGCGTGGCTCTAGGCCGCCTCCATCGCATCCGCAGTGCCGCTGAGTCGAGCCGAAACAACCATATTTCAACCCGGCAAAGCGGCAGATGCGAGGGGATGGGGGAGGATCGGCCCTGCTGGGCTCGATAAGAAACTCACCGGCTGGCGGGCCGAACTCGATTGGTTCCGGGGCGGGCCGTCGGTTCGGCAGCAGCAGATCATCCGCGACCTCGGAAGTCTCGCGCGAAAGCGTTGAGCGACATCAAAACCGTGTCCCGCGGCACCGTCGGGCGGGATACCGGGTATCAAGAATTTCGACCAGGCCTGCGATGCGAGAGCCAAGCACCGTCTCCGGCTGTCCGAACGCGCCTTTGTGTGTGAGAACTGCGGACACACATCCGCGCGGGATAAGAACCCTGCACACGTAGTAATGCACAGGGCTGGTTTCAACCCTGCTGGTGTCGACAACAGAAGACCGGGGGGCTCGCTGAGCGTTCAGGCGGTTGAGCCAGGGATCCCCGGCTCCAGGCGGAGGAGGAATCGAATCTGTGCATGACGATGTCGAACGGTCGTTCTGCCGAAGGAATTGCGGCGAACACGCACCGCGCGGTGTCTCCATCGAAGGAAATACGGTCGGCACACGCCCTTCCAAAGATCTGACTATGGTGGGGAACGTGCATGCGCAGGCGCAGTCCGGGCATTGGGTCGCTACCACCGCGATTGCGTCTACCTGACGTTGCCGGTCCGATCGGGAGCTGTGCCGGGACAATCGACCTCGGCTATCAAGCGGCGAACGTTGCGGTATTGGTGAACACCCTGCATTTAGAAGGGAATTCACCCACTCGTCAGCACGGCACAGCTACTCTCGGACCGGCGTCACTTTGTTGCGGAACCGAATCCGAGGAGTTGGCGAAAAAATGACGGTCTCGTCCGAATTGTCCAGTGCGGCGTGGGCCGCGAGTTTGCCGCAGTCGCTGCGCGGCGAACTCGCAACCCTCGAGGAGGCGTATTTCCGCCACGTCGACGCGGGCGATGTGGACTGTGCGATCACCGGGATCACTCAGATCTTCCGGCGGCATATGGAACTCGCGATGACCCGCCCCGTCGGTCGGGCACTGGTGCGGGTCTACCACCCCGACGACGGCTCCGGCCTCGGCGCCGCGGTGCAATTGGTCACCGACGATATGTCGCTGCTAGTCGAGTCGATCACCTCGTCGCTGAGCCGGATGGGCGTCAGCGTGAGCGAGGTGATCCACCCGATCTTCGAGGTGACGCGCGATCAGGACGGACGGCTGATCAGCGCCGCGCCGCACGAAGTCGACAGCAACGGCACCGAGGGCCTGCGCGAATCGTGGATGCATCTGCAACTGCACCCGTCGACCAGTGCGGCCCTGCTGGACCGGATCGCGCAGTCCATGCCGGATGTCGTCGCGGACGTGCGTCAGGTCATCGGCGATACCGAGGCCATCAAACAGGTGCAGAGCAATCTGGCCGATGAACTGGAGGTCGCGGCGAAATCCGGCCACGCGCCGTTCCCCGATACCGATCTGGTCGATACCGCGAATCTGTTGCGCTGGTTGGACAGTGGCAATTTCACCGTGCTCGGTTATGCCCGGTATCAACTCAGCCCGGATCAGGGACAGGCGATCTCGAACCCGCTGCCGGGTACCTGCCTCGGCGTGCTGCGCCCCGATGTCGGCACCGACTTCCGGGTGCCGCTCAATGCCGGCGACCGCACACTGCTCATGCTCACCCAGGGGCTGGTACCCGCCACCGTGCACCGCTCGGTGTACCCGTACTTCATCGGCGTCGCCGACTTCGACGAGTCCGGCACGATCGTCGGCGAACACCTGTTCATCGGTGTCTTCACGGTGACCGCGGTGCACGAGAACGTCCTGGATATCCCGGTGATCGCGCGCCGGGTGCGTTCGGTGATCGAGGAGAGCGGCTTCGATCTGGATTCGTTCTCCGGACAGGCCATGCTCGAGGTCATCCAGTCGTTCCCGCGCACCGAGCTGTTCTCCTCCGATGTCGAGACCATGCGTCGCACCGCGACCGCGGTGCTGAGTGTCGGTCTGCGCCGACAGGTTCGGCTGTTCCTGCGCTCGGACGGCTACGGCCGGTTCGTCGCGTGCCTGGTTTATCTGCCTCGGGATCGTTACACCACGCGGGTGCGGTTGGAGATGCAGGAAATCCTGGTGCGCGAACTGGGCGGCGTCTCCATCGACTACTCCGCGCGGGTCAGCGAAAGCGAGCTGGCCAGTGTGTATTTCACGGTGCGCATGCCGGAGTCCGAGCTCGGGGTGCTGCGCGAATCGATGGCCCAGACCGATACCTCCGAGGCCAATCGGCTGCGCATCCAGAACCTGCTCGCCGAGGCGACGCACACCTGGGACGACCGCCTCAACGATGCGGTGAGCACCTCGACCGTGCTTGATCCCGGCGTGGTGCAGCGCTACGCCGAGGCATTCCCGGAGGCGTACAAACAGGATTTCGCCGCCGAGCGCGCACTTGCCGACGTGGTCCGGTTGGAGGGCCTCGCCTCGGGTTCCATCGACCAATACCTGTATCGCCGTGCGGATTCGGTGCCTGGTTCCTGGCGGTTCACGCTCTACATCGGCGGCAGCGGCATCTCGCTGAGCCAGGTGCTGCCGGTGCTGCAGAGCCTCGGTGTCGAGGTGGTCGACGAGCGGCCGTATCAGATTCTCTTGGATCCGGTACTCGGCGATGACGGCGGGGAACGCTGGATCTATGACTTCGGCTTGCTGGCCAGGCCGGAATTGCTGCGCAGTTCTCTGGACCGGGATCTTGACGCGGAACTGTTGGAGTCTTCGGCGAGAGCCGATGCGCTCGAATCGGAGGAGCGTGGGCTGCACGACCGGTTCACCGAGGCCTTCGAAGCGGTCTGGTTCGGACGTGGCGAAGCCGACGGGCTCAATGAACTCGTGTTGCGCGCTCGGCTGACGTGGCGTACCGCATCGATCCTGCGGATGTACGCGAAGTACCTACAGCAGGCGGACTTCCCATACAGCCAGGCGAACATCACCAGGGTGCTGCTCGCCTACCCGGATATCGCGCGGCTGTTCGTCGAGCTGTTCGCGGCGCGGTTCGATCCGGATACCGAATCGGCCGAGCACGCCGCCGAATTGGAGACCCGGGTCCGCGGCCGCATCGATGAGGTCGTCAGCCTGGACGCCGACCGGATCCTGCGTGCGATCCTGTCGCTGGTCAAGGCGACGTTACGGACGAACTACTACGTAACCGATGCCAAGGGCAATTCGCGCGGATACATCTCGGTGAAGGTGGAACCGCGTGAGATCGCCGAATTGCCCAAGCCGAGGCCGCAATTCGAGATCTTCGTGTACTCACCTCGGGTCGAGGGCGTGCATCTGCGCTTCGGTCCGGTGGCGCGTGGCGGGTTGCGCTGGTCGGATCGTCTGGAGGATTTCCGCACCGAGATCCTGGGTCTGGTGAAGGCGCAGGCGGTGAAGAACGCGGTCATCGTGCCGGTGGGTGCCAAGGGCGGATTCGTGGTGAAGCAGCCGCCCGCCGCCACCGGTGATCCGACCGCGGATCGGCAGGCGCTCGGCGCAGAGGGCGTCGAATGCTATCGGACCTTCATCTCCGGTCTGCTCGATGTCACCGATAACGTCGACCGTGCGACCGGTGCGGTACTGCCGCCCGAGCGGGTGATCCGCCGCGACGGCGATGACACCTACCTGGTGGTGGCCGCAGACAAGGGGACCGCGACCTTCTCCGATATCGCCAACGATGTGGCCCAGCGCTACGGGTTCTGGCTCGGTGACGCCTTCGCCTCCGGTGGTTCGGCGGGTTACGACCACAAGGCGATGGGCATCACCGCCAAGGGCGCCTGGGAGAGCGTGAAGCGCCACTTCCAAGAGATGGATATCGACACGCAGACAACCGATTTCACCGTGGTCGGGGTCGGCGATATGAGCGGCGATGTCTTCGGTAACGGCATGCTGCTGTCCGAGCACATCCGGTTGGTCGCGGCCTTCGACCACCGGCACATCTTCCTGGACCCGGAGCCCGTTGCGGACACCTCGTTCCGGGAGCGGCAGCGGATGTTCGCACTGCCGCGCTCGTCGTGGGCCGATTACGACACCTCGCTGATCAGCACCGGCGGTGGCGTCTGGGATCGCACCGTGAAGTCGGTGCCGATCAGCCCGCAGGCCCGCAAGGCGCTGGGGCTGGCCGATGACGTGGTCGCGCTGTCGCCGCCGGAACTGGTGCGGGCGATTCTGCTCGCGCCGGTTCAGCTGCTGTGGAACGGCGGCATCGGCACCTACATCAAGGCGAGTACCGAGACCAATGCCGAGGTCGGCGACAAGTCCAATGACGCGGTGCGCGTCAATGGAAATAAGCTGCGGGTCAAGGTAATCGGTGAGGGCGGCAATCTGGGTGCGACGGCGCTGGGTCGAATCGAGTTCTGCCGCAACGGCGGCAAGATGAACACCGACGCACTGGACAACTCGGCCGGTGTCGACTGCTCCGACCACGAGGTCAATATCAAGGTGCTGCTCGACGGCGTGGTCAGCGCGGGCGCACTGCCCGAGGCCGAACGCAACCCGCTGCTCGCCTCGATGACCGATGAGGTCGCCCAGATGGTGTTGCAGGACAACGTCTCCCAGAATTTCCTGATGGGCATTTCCCGGGCCGAGGCGGCCGGGATGCTGAACGTGCACCAGCGGCTCATCGAAGATCTGGAAGCGCGTCGCGGGGTGGATCGCGAGCTGGAGGCGCTGCCCTCGGAGGTGGAGATCAAGCGCAGGATCGAAGAGGGCACGGGTCTGGCGTCGCCGGAATTGTCCAATCTCATGGCGCACGTGAAGCTTTCGCTCAAGGCCGATCTGCTCGAAACCGATCTGCCGGATATCGCGTACTTCGCCACCCGGCTGCCGGAGTACTTCCCGACACCGCTGCGCGAGCGTTTCGGCACCGCCATCAAACGGCACCGGCTGCGTCGCGAGATCACCACCACCATGGTGGTGAACGAGATGGTCGACTACGGCGGCATCTCCTATGCCCATCGGTTGAACGAGGAGATCGGTGCCAGCTCGTCCGACGCCGTGCGCGCATTCGCGGCGGCCAGCGAGATCTTCGATCTGCACGATATGTGGGCGCGGATCCGGGCCACCGATGCCGCGGTGTCGGTGCGCGACGAACTCGAGCTGGAGACCAAGCGGACGCTGGATCGCGCCTCGCGCTGGTTGCTGAGCAACCGTCCGCAGCCGATCGCGGTCGGCGCGGAGATCAACCGGTACAGCCGAGGCGTGCGGGAATTGGCGCCGAAGGTGCCCGGCTGGCTGCGCGGACATCACGTCTCGACGCTGACCGATCAGTCCGCCGAAGTGATCGCCCGCGGCGCGCCGACCGACCTCGCCACCGAGGTCTTCGGACTGCTGAATCTGTTCCCGCTGCTCGATGTGTTGGATATCGCAGATATCACCGACCGCAGCGGTGAGGAGGTCGGCTCGCTGTACTACGCGCTCAACGATCACCTCAAGATCGATTGGCTGTTGCAGGCGGTCAGCCACCTGGAGCGCGGCGATCGCTGGCACGCGCTGGCCCGGCTCGCACTGCGCGACGATATGTACGGATCGCTGCGCTCGCTGACCCTCGACGTGCTCTCCGGGGGCGACCCGGAGGAGACAGCGGACGAGAAGATTGCATACTGGGAGTCGAAGAACCAGTCCCGGCTCGGGCGCGCTCGGGCCGCACTGTCAGAGTTGTTCGAGTCCGGAACCCACGATCTCGCCACGCTGTCGGTTGCAGCGCGGCAAGTGCGAAGCATGGTGAGCGGGGTGGGCGCTCAATCGGAGGTACCGCGTTGACCAGTTCGCTCAACGGTAGTGGGAGCGCGCTCGGTGGCAGCTTGCTGCTGCCCAAGCGCTTCCACGCCAAGGTAGACGTCAGGTGGTCGGACATGGACGTGTTCCAGCACGTCAACCATGCCCGCATGGTGACGCTGCTGGAGGAGGCGCGGATTCCGTGGCTGTTCGAGGACGGACGCCCGACCGCGCCGTTGCGCGAGGGCTGTGTGCTGGCGGACCTTCGGGTCCGCTACCGCGGCCAGCTGCGCCACGAGGACACCCCGCTCGATATCGCCATGTGGATCGAGCAGCTGCGTGCGGTCGACTTCACCATCGGTTACGAGGTCCGGGCCAATGGCGCGGCCCCGGACTCGCCGGCCGCGGTGATCGCCTCCACTCAGATCGCGGCCTTCGATATGCGTACGCAGCGCCTGCGTCGGCTCACCGATTCCGAACGGGATTACCTCGCCGAGTGGAAAGAGTGAGCGATTGCCGCGTGGTTCGGACGGCGGAGTCGGATCGCTGGGCGGTATCGGCTGGCTTCGGTCGTCGAGCAGCGGTCATCGGCGTCGGCTCGCGTGGTGATGGCTGAATCCGGTTGCGTAGCGGTGGTGGCGGACTGCGGTCGTCGTGCGTCGGCGGCCGCGATGTGGTGATGGGGAGCAGTGATGTCGGGACAGCGCGTCCTGGAGGTTTCCGATCCGGCTGAGCGGGAGAATCTGGCGACTTTTCTGAGCCGGGCCATTCGGCTGGACCCCGCGGCGATAGTGCGTATGCGCCGTCGCGGGGAGCGGTACGTATCCGCGTGGGTGGCAACGGGTTTCGAGGCGCTCGCGGTGCGCACCGTGGTCGCCGAGCTCGGCGTCGACGATGTCACCGTCGGTGCCGATCTGGTGCTTGCCGGTTTACCGTCCGGCAGTCCGATCGATCTCGGCTACTCGATGGATTCGGCCTGGCGCGGTGCGCTGCCGCCGGATGTCGGCTTCGAACATGTCGACGATGTGCCCGCCCGCACTCTCGTCGAACTCGCCGAACAGGGTGCGGCGCTGGCAAAGGAGCACGGCAGCAACCATGGCCCACCCGCCTCCCTGCTCGACCAGACGGTACTCACGGTATCCGCGGCCGAGGCTCAGGTGCAGGTCCCGATGCGCGTCGTATTCGCCCTTACCGCAATGGATTTCATCCCACACTCCGGCGATAAGGCCGACCCGCGCCGCATTCCGCCCACCGAAGTCGTTCGCGTCCGCGCCACCAAGACCTGGCTGCGTCTCGACGCCCGTTACGGATCCGTCGCCCGCCGTCAAGGTGGTGGAATCCCACTGACCCCCAGCTGACTCCGAGTCGTCGGTGCCGGTCGCGCGAACGTCGCCGTCGCCTGTGGGATTCGCACCCAGCGCAAACTCCGACACGCCCTTTGCCGTAAGAGCGCACCCTGAGTACCGGGTGTACTCCGCGAGGAGCATGCGGAGGGGTCAGGCGACGCCTGCCAGGCGCAGCAGGGCGGTGGTACCGGCCGCGGCCAGGATGACCACCAGCATCGGTTGGTTGCGCCATGCCAGCAGGCCACCGACCAAAACTCCTGCGGGCAAGGCGAATCCGAGGTGGTCGGAGCCGGTGGGCAGGGTGGTGACGGCGACCATCGCGGCCAACAGCACGACCGCGCCGATCTCCAGGAGTCTTGTCGCTCGCTCCGGGAACCGGATGCGGTTGCGCAGAGCGGGACCCGACGAACGGAAGGCATAGGTTCCGGCCGACAAGGCACCCATGGCCGCCAGCAAGATCGGTGTGCTCATACCTGCCCCTCGTCGGTGCGCGGCTGCAGCATGTCGCTCGCGGCTGCGTTGTCGTCGCGCTCGCTCATGATGCCTGTGCCTCGCCTGGCGTTTCGCTACCCCGCTTCGAGATCGCGAAGAACAGTCCCGAAAGCGCCACCAGCACAGGCATTCCCGCAGGCAGAAACGGTGCACTGGCCACAGCCGCGATCGCCCCGATCAGGGCCGCGCGCAGCGTGCCGCGTGCTCGCAAGGCGGGCATGATCAGCGACAACAGCACCGCGGGGAACACCGCGTCCAACCCGATCGCACCGGTATCGGGCACCACCGTCCCGATCAGCGCACCGATCGCCGCACCACCCGGCCACGCGATGAGCACGCCCAACCCGCTCAACCAATACGCGGCCCGCCGTCGCGCCACATCGGGCTGGGCCAGTGCCAGCGCGACGGATTCGTCGTTCATCACGTGCACCCCGATCCGCCGCCGCCATCCGGTGCCGACCACATCGGGCACCGACAGCCCGTATGGCAGATGCCGGGCATTGACCAGCAATCCGGCCAGCACCGCCGCGATCGGGCTGCCACCGGCGGCCATGATCCCGATGAACAGGAACTCCGCACCGCCCGCGAGCACCACGACCCCGAGCACGATCGGTACCCAGAGCGGAAATCCGGAGGTGACAGCGGTCGCGCCGTAGGAAACACCGATCAGCCCGACCGCGAGCAGTACCGCCGCGATCCCGGAGAGGGTGTCCCGATCGAGTGTTCGCCATATCGAACGCATGTAGCTTATAGTGAACGTGGCGGGACGATTCGTCAATATGGTTCTCTGTTGGGCGGCCGGTTACTTGACGGGAGCGGAAATGGAGCAGAGTTCGACGACGCCGCAGGCGGTGATCGCCGCTGCCCTGCGCCGCGAACGCACCCGCGCCGGGCTATCGCTCACCGAGGTCGCCAACCGTGCGGGTGTGGCGAAATCCACACTGTCCCAACTGGAATCCGGTACTGGCAATCCGAGCCTGGAGACCTTGTGGGCGCTGTGCGTCGCCCTGGATATGCCCTTCTCGCGGTTGCTCGACCCGCCGCGGCCCACTGTTCACGTCATCCGCGCGGGGGAGGGGCCGGTGGTCGCCGCCGCCGAGTCCGAGTACCGCGCAACGCTGCTGGCGGCCGGTCCGGCCAACTCCCGCCGCGATCTGTTCCGCATCACGTCCGAACCCGGGCATGCGCGCAAATCGGAGCCGCATATCCCGGGCGTGGTCGAGCACGTGCTGCTCGCCAGTGGACGCGCGCTTGTCGGCCCGATCGACGCACCCGTCGAGCTAGCGCCCGGCGACTACATCGCCTACCCGGGCGACGCACCACACGTCTTCGAGGCCCTCGAACCCGACACTTGGGCAACGCTGGTCGTCGAATACACATGACCGGCTCGTCCGAATCCTGACGATCATCGGGCTGCCGAATTCCGGCCCGGCGAGGACCCCGCCGAACACATCGCTGCCGCCCCGGCCGGGAGGATCGACGGCGACATCCTGGTCGTCACGACCTCCGGCCGCGGCACATCTCGCCTGAGGCCATGCGAAATCCGCTCAGGCCACGGATTCCTCGAGGCTTCAGGCAGCGCCCTCGCCCAGATACTGCAACCACACCGGATCCAGCTCGGCGGTCGTGGACAACAGCCGCCAATGCGGGCCCTTCGGCGAAACCAGCGGCGAACGCAACGTCCACCCCAGCTCGCTGAGCAGCTTGTCGGCCTTGCGGTGGTTGCACGGCGCGCAGCTGGCGACGCAGTTCTCCCAGGAATGTTCGCCGCCGCGGCTGCGCGGGATGACGTGGTCGATGGTCTCTGCCTTCCCACCGCAATAGCCGCAGCGGTAGCGGTCGCGATGCATGAGGGCGGCACGGGTCATCGGGACGCGCGCGCGATAGGGCACATGCACATAGCTGCGCAGCCGGATGACGGAGGGAATCGTGACTGCGGATTCGGCGGAATGCACCACCGAACCCTCGGGGTCGTGGTGGACGGTGTCGGCTTTATCGCAGATGAGAAGTACGACGGCGCGGCGCGCGGACAGTGCGGTGAGCGGCTCGTAGGTGGCATTCAGAAGCAGCACCCGGCGCTTCAACCAGCTGGCGGCCTCGTTCTGGACGGGCGTGAGGTGTGGAATGTGGTGAGCAGGCTCACCGGTGCGATGGGCACCCGGATGGTGGTCGGACAAGATGTGCAGCGGAGTAGCCCCCGACCCACGATTGTGGACGTCGGCGGGCTGGAGTTGTCGGTGCGTCCTGGCCTCATGTGATCGGCCGTGCCGCTGCTTCATGGTGACCCCGGTTTCGTCGTAATCAAGATCATGTGGTATCTCGGCAGAGACTGCCACCCAGTTGACCATGGAACGCCTGCTATTGCACGGTGATTTCGCACAATGTCGGATGAACTGTGGTTGAAGGGCCGCCCGTTCGTAACGCGGGCACAATGGACGGCGGCACATTGCCCCGATCGAGAGGACCTGATGAGTTCCGGCGAGCAGACAGCCACGTCGTTCTACGAGGCGATCGGTGGTGCGGAGACGTTCCAGCGGATCGTCGCGGCGTTCTATCGCGAGGTGGCGGCCGATGAGGTGCTGCGCCCGCTGTATCCGGAGCAGGACCTCGGACCGGCCGAGCGGCGCCTGCGCATGTTCCTGGAGCAGTACTGGGGCGGGCCGCGCACCTACTCCGACGAACGTGGGCACCCGCGGCTGCGGATGCGGCATATGCCGTTCAAAATCGGTCCGGTGGAGCGCGACGCGTGGCTGCGCTGCATGCACATCGGCGTGGCGGAAATCGAACCGGAAATTCTGGATGATGAACATCGCAAGGCATTGCTCGACTATTTGGAGATGGCGGCAAATTCGCTGATGAATGCGGCTTGGTGAGATAGTTGCGTCGAGTTCCCGGGTCAGCGCCGGGGTTTCGGCTCGGGCTATGCAACGCTGACAATTTGCCGGATGTCGCAGAACACAGTTGAGCCTGGGCGAATTCACCGAAAATCTTTGGCACTATTGCGGGTGTGACTGATACACCAGCCGTGCCGGCATCGGTGGATCGCACCGACCAACCTTGGTGGCGGTCGGCCGTGTTCTACCAGGTCTATCCGAGATCCTTCGCGGACTCCGACGGTGACGGGATCGGCGATCTCGGTGGAGTTCGTGAGAAGCTCGGCTACCTCGAACTACTCGGGGTCGACGCGCTCTGGATCTGTCCGGTGATGCGTTCACCGATGGCCGACGGCGGCTACGACGTCGCCGATCCGCGCGATATCGACGCGCTGTTCGGCGGTATGGCGGCGATGGACGAGTTGATCGCCGAGGCGCACGACCGCAATCTCAAGGTCACCATGGACCTGGTGCCGAACCACACCAGTGACCAACATCCGTGGTTCGCCGCGGCGCTGGCCGCCGCACCCGGCAGCCATGAACGCGAGCGCTACATCTTCCGCGACGGCCGCGGACCCGACGGCGCCACGCCGCCGAACAACTGGCCGAGCATCTTCGGCGGGCCGGCCTGGACCCGGATCACCGAGGCAGACGGCACCCCCGGCCAGTGGTACCTGCACATCTTCGCGCGCGAGCAACCCGATCTGAACTGGCAGAATCCCGAGGTCGCCGCCGATTTCGAGCAGACGCTGCGATTCTGGCTCGACCGCGGTGTCGACGGCTTCCGCCTCGATGTCGCGCACGGTATGGCCAAACCTGACGGACTGCCCGATATGGCGCGCGTCGATACCAAGATGCTCGTGCACGACGACAGCGACCCGCGCTTCAACAATCCCAATGTGCACGAGATCCACCGCCGCATCCGCAAGGTGCTCGACGAGTATCCGGGCGCCGTCTCGATCGGCGAGGTATGGGTCGACGACAACACCCGATTCGGCGAGTACGTCCGACCAGACGAACTGCACCTGGCCTTCAATTTCCGTCTCGCCGAGGCGGAATTCGCCGCCGATCCGGTGCGGGCCGCCATCGACAATTCGCTCGCGGCCGTCGCGCCGGTGGGCGCCTCTCCCACCTGGACCCTGTCCAACCACGACATCGAGCGCGAGGTGACCCGCTATGGCGGCGGTCCGGTCGGGGTGGCGCGGGCGCGCGCGATGATCATGGTGGAGTTGGCGCTACCCGGTGCTGTGTTCATCTACAACGGTGCCGAACTCGGATTGCCGAATGTGGACGATCTGCCCGAGTCGGTGCTGCAAGATCCGGTCTGGGAACGCTCCGGACATTCCGAGCGCGGACGTGACGGCTGCCGGGTGCCGATTCCGTGGGAGGGCGTGACGCCGCCGTTCGGCTTCACCACGGCCGGGCAGTCCTGGCTGCCGATGCCGCCGGAATGGGCGTCGTCATCGGTCGAGGCGCAGTTGGAGGCGCTGGGCTCCACGCTGTCGCTGTACCGCTTGGCGATCGAATTACGCGGTGTCCGACCGGAATTCGCGGGTCCGCGGATCGAGTGGTACGGCAGTCCGTCGGGTTGCCTGGCCTTCCGGCGTCCCGGTGGGCTGGTCTGTGTGCTGAACGCCTCGTCCATGCCGATCTCCCTGCCACCCGGTGACGTACTGCTCACGAGCGCCGCACCGGTGAACGGACAGTTGCCCGCGAATGCCGCCGCCTGGTTGGTGTGAGCGGACGAGTTCGACCAGAGCGCGAACTACTACACACGATCGTCTACCGTGTTTCTCGTGAGTGAGCGAAGCGAGCGAACCATGTGCCAGTGCGCCATGCGCATGACGGAGCCGAGCGCCAGCGAGGCGCAGTCATGAGCATTCTCGAGACAGTGCTGATCTTCCTCGGCATCCCGCTGGTGATCTACGGCGCGATCGCCGGATTGTCGTTTCTCGGCAAGCCACTGCCCGGGGAGAAGCCGGTCCACTTCGATCTCGGTCAGAAGTGGACCCAGCCTCCCGTGCTGTGGAGTGCTACCGACGAGGTGACCGGATCGGGTCACCACGCTGAGTCGTCGCATGGGCACCATGCGGCAATCGAATCCACCGACGTGGAGCTGATCGGAGGCCGGGCAAGTGGCAAGTTCTAATTGGCCCGCGGTAGTCGAATCCGAACTGCCGCACGGCTCGGTGGTCACCAGCAGCGGCCGCGTCTCGGGTGTGCACGAGGCCGGCGCGGTGTTCAAGGAAGCCCCGTTCAGCGATGACGAGCGGCTCACCATCGACAATGTGCTCACCGAGGCGACCCGCGCGACCAAGGTGCGCTTCAACATCTACATCGGCGATCTCGGCGCGGATCCGGCCGCCGGTGCGGACGCGGTCTTCCCCGCGACCCCCGAGGCCGCGCGTTCGGTGCTCATCGCGGTTTCGCCCAATGACAAGGCCATCGAGGTGCGCTCCGGCCACGAGGTCGCCGATCGCGCCAACGACCGCGTCGGCCAGCTCGGCGTCACCGCCGCACTGAGCTCGTTCCGACAGGGCCAGCTCATCGACGGCTTGGTCTCCGCGGTTCGCGTGATGGCCGCGGCCATCGGTCGCTGATCCAGTAGTGCACTGCGCGTGCTCCGGCGCGTTCACCGCTGAGGTGGACGCGCCGGTTTACGTTTCGGCTGTCGAAATGCGAACGGGGCGTGCGCATCACAATGGATGGCGCGCCCCGTCTCAGCGTGGCGAGGAACTTCAGTCCTGGGCGTCGAAGGCACGGGCGCGCAATGAGCGTTCGATGCCCGCCTTGCCCTCGATCACCAGGCGGCGCAGCGCAGGCGGATGGTCGTCGGCGAGGAACTTGTCCGCCGTCGCGACGGCTTCCTCGCTGATCGCCCAGGCGGGATAGAGCCCGATGACCACGGTCTGCGCGACCTCGCTGGAGCGGCGCTCCCAGACGCCGGGTACCTCGGCGAAATAGCGCTCCACGTACGGCGTCAGCAGCTCACCCTGGCCGTTGGGAGCGAAGCCGCCGACAATCGAACGGGCGGTGATATTCGGGACCGAATCGTCGGACATCACCGTCGTCCAGGCCTGTTCCTTCACCTCGGCGATCGGACGGGCGGTCGCCGCGGCCGCGGCGTGCCGCTTACCCGCCGCGGTCGGATCGTTGGACAGCTCCGTATCGATCGTGGGGGTGGCGAGCCCTTCGGCGTCGATCTCACCGGCGGCGGCGAGCGCGGTCACCAGCCGCCACCGCAGATCGGTGTCGACGATCAGACCCGGGAGGCCGACCTTCGCGGGATCGCCGTCGAGCAGTTCACCCAGCACCTCGGTGTGCCAGTCCGACAGCTTGGCGCCGGTGAGTGCGTTGACGAAGGCGAGTTGGTGGTCCGAACCCGCCTCGGCCTCGCGAGCGAGCTCCAGCAGCCGGTTGGCGTATTCGGGCCAGCCGGTGGTGGCGGCCCATTCCGGATCCGCGTAGCTGCCGATCGCGGTGTTGGCTTGCATCAGGAGTCGTTGCACCACACCGATTTCGGATTCGGCGCCGATGCCGCGCTGGACCAGGGCGACGAAATCGCGGGCCCGGAATTCGGCCTGCCTGGTCATCTCCCAGGCGGCCGACCAGGCCAGCGTGCGGGGGAGCGGTTCGGCGATATCGGCGATGCGGCTGACCAGCACGTCGAGCGAATCGGCGTCCAGGCGCACCGAGCAGTAGGTGAGGTCGTCATCGTTGACCAGCACGAACTTGCCACGTGGCACGCCGGCCAACGCGGGGACGTCGGTGCGCTCGTCGGCATCGAGATCGAGCTCGACGCGCTTGGTGCGCACCAGCTTTCCGTCCTGGTCGTCGTAGACGCCGACGGCGAGGCGGTGGACGCGACGTTCGCCCGCTCCGGGTGCCGCACCCTCCTGCACCACGGCGAACGAGGTGAACTTGCCCTCGGCGTCGACCTCGA
Source organism: Nocardia sp. CA-120079 (assembly GCF_050955745.1). Lineage (NCBI taxonomy): Bacteria > Bacillati > Actinomycetota > Actinomycetes > Mycobacteriales > Nocardiaceae > Nocardia > Nocardia sp. CA-120079. The sequence goes on along the minus strand of NZ_CP192088.1, from coordinate 7,790,404 downwards.
AGTCCGGCCGCAGGATATTCAAGCCGGTGGTCTTGAGCCACTGCGCGCCCCACCCGGACAGGTCACGGCCCGAGGACTGCTCCAGCGCCGACAGCAGATCGTCGAAAGTGGCATTGCCGTAGGCATGTTCGGTGAAGTAGGCGCGCAGACCCGAGAGGAACGGATCCAGACCGACATACGCGACGAGCTGCTTGAGCACGGAAGCGCCCTTGGCATAGGTGATTCCGTCGAAGTTGACCTCCACCGCATGCAGGTCCGGGATGTCCGCGGCAATGGGGTGCGTGGAGGGCAGCTGGTCCTGGCGGTAGGCCCAGGACTTCTCCACATTGGCGAAAGTGGTCCAGGCACTTGTGTATTCGGTCGCCTCGGACTGGCACAGCACCGAGGCGAAGGTCGCGAACGATTCGTTCAACCACAGGTCGTCCCACCACTTCATGGTGACCAGATCGCCGAACCACATATGCGCCATCTCGTGCAGCACGGTCTCGGCGCGGCGCTCGTAGGAGGCACGGGTCACCTTGGACCGGAAGACGTAGTCCTCCAGGAACGTAACGGCGCCGGCGTTCTCCATCGCGCCCGCATTGAACTCCGGGACGAACAGCTGGTCGTACTTGCCGAAGGCGTACGGCACACCGAAGTTGTCGTGGTAGAACCCGAATCCCTGCTTGGTCTCGGTGAAGAGGCGCTCGGCGTCCATATGTTCGGCGAGCGAGGAGCGGCAGTAGATGCCAAGCGGGATGGTGCCGTGATCGTCGGTGTAGGCGTCGGTCCATTCCGCGTACGGGCCCGCGATGAGTGCGACCAGATAGGTGCTCATCCGCGGGGTGGTGCGGAACAGGTGTTTGCCGGGATCGGCGATGAGCGTATCGACCGCGGCGGCGTTGGAGATGACCTTCCAACTCGGTGCGGCGGTGACGCTGATATCGAAGCTGGCCTTCAGATCCGGCTGATCGAAGCAGGCGAACATGCGCTTGGCATCGGCGGTTTCGAATTGCGAGTACAGGTAGACCGCGTCATCGGTGGGGTCGACGAAGCGGTGCAGGCCCTCACCGGTATTGGAGTATTCGCAGTCGGCCTCGACGACGAGTTCGTTGCGCTCGGCCAGACCGTTGAGGGTGATGCCCTTGGCTTCGTCGTAGTCGGTGACGTCGATCGGCGTGCCGTTGAGCACGGCGGAGCGGACCCCGCGGGCGACGATATCGATGAACGTGCCCGCGCCCGCGGTCGCGGTGAAAGTGACCGTGCTGCGGGAGAAGAAGGTCTGCTCGCCCGGCTGCCCCGCCCCGTCGGTCAGGTCGAGCTCGATGCGATAGTTCTCGACCTGCACTGTCGAGGCGCGTTCGATCGCCTGGTCGCGAGTCAGGTTCGGTGCGGACATTGGACTCCTTCGTGGTTCGAAGAACATGCACGGGCGGCGGCCCCCGGCGGGCACAGCACTCACCACAATGCCACCTCGGTAAGGTTGCCCGCGCGGGACTTTTTCCCCTGAACCCTAGCGACCAGGATCGGAGCTGCGACGTGAAGCACATCCACGCCGGAAAGGTGCGCGACCTCTACGAGGACGGCGAGACCCTGCTGCTGGTGGCGTCGGACCGGGTTTCGGTCTACGACGTGGTGCTGCCGACGCCGATCCCGGAAAAGGGAGCGTTGCTGACCCAGCTGTCCAACTGGTGGTTCGAATTCTTCACCGATGTGCCCAACCATGTGGTCTCCGCGACCGATGTGCCCGCGGAATTCGCCGGGCGCGGCATCCGGGTCAAGCCGCTGAAGATGGTGCAGGTCGAATGCATCGCGCGCGGCTATCTGACCGGGTCGGGGCTGAAGGAATACCAGCGCACCGGGACGGTTTCCGGCGTCGCACTGCCGCGCGGTCTGCGCGATGGCGACATACTGCCCGAGCCGATCTTCACCCCGACCAGTAAGGCCTCCGAGGGCCACGACGAGCCCATCACCTTCGCTGATGTGGTGAATCAGGAGGGCCGCGAGGTAGCCGAGCAATTGCGTGACCTGACTCTGCGGATCTACGCCCGCGGTGCCGCGCACGCCGCCGTGCGTGGCGTCATAGTCGCCGACACCAAGGTCGAATTCGGTTGGGACGGCGACATTCTCACCCTCGGTGATGAAGTACTGACCTCCGACTCCTCCCGCTTCTGGCCGGGCGCCGAATGGGAACCCGGCCGCCCCCAGCGGTCCTTCGACAAACAGTTCGTCCGCGACTGGTCCACCTCCACGGGCTGGAATAAGGAGTACCCCGGGCCGGAGATTCCCGCGGAGATCGTCGATGCGACTCGGCAGAAGTACATGGAGGCGTACGAACTCATCACGGGGCAGAGCTGGGGCGGAGCGTCCCGCTGATCATCAGGGCGACCGGGGCGGCTCGCCGGCTACCCGGCACTCCGTCTCAGCCTGTCGATGAACCGGGCGCTGATGGCCGCCGGGCTGGTCGACCGTGTCCAGGTGACGCCGATCTGGGTGTTCATCGGTCAGACCGGTGATGACCCGATCTTCCGGGGTGCGGCCGACTCCGACCTCGAGCTGATCGAGAGCCGCACGCTCGACGGCAACGTCCAAGAGCTCATCTACCGGCCCGCCCTGCGTGGCCGAGTCCATCCATGCCCCCGTCGAGCAGCCGGACCTGACCCACGTGCCGGTGTTCGGTGGGCAGGGGTCGCTCAGGCGAGAAGTTCGGCCAGCCGGTCGAGGTAGGGCCGCTGGCCTGCGCCCAGTTTGTCGTGCGCGGTGGCGAGATCGAACCATCCGACGCGGTCGATTTCCGGGAAGGCGGCGAGGCGGCCGGATTTGGGCGGCCACTCCATTTCGAAGGTGCCGGGGACAACGGCGGATGGGTTCAGATCGCCCTCGACGGCCCAAACGCTGAGGTTCTTGGCGGATTTGCCACTGCCGTAGCGAACTTCGCCCAACGGCACCCGCTCGCCCTCGGGCACCGGCAACCCGAGTTCCTCGAGGAACTCACGCGCCGCGGCCACCTCGGCACTCTCGTACTCCGGCTCGTACTCCCCCTTCGGAATCGACCAGGCCCCAGCATCCTTCCGCGCCCAGAACGGCCCACCCATATGCCCGATCAACACCTCGGTCTCACCGGACTTCCGCCGGAACAACAGAATCCCAGCACTGAATTTGCCTGCCACACAGAGCAGTCTGCCGTCTCGCGCCGCCATGGCGCGCACACGACACGGCGGATCCAGCGGGCGGGTGCGGCATTGCGTCGATGCACGCTGAGATCTCGGCCATATCCAGCACCCAATCGGTGTGTCACCCAGGGGCTTCCGGTACGCGAGCGAACCTGTTGCTACCTGTTGAGATCATCCTCAGCGCAAGGGTGAATCCTGTCCGCTTCGTGATGTCGCTGCGGCACTGTCAAATCGCCTTCCGATGAGCGGGACGACACGCGCGAATTCTCTTCGGGGATCGGGATTCGCTCGACCTCTTCCATTTTCCGGACCACCGCCTTCGCTCGCAATTTCCAGCATTACATTCCCCAACGCGCGCAACGTCACTGGTGGCGCTCTAGCCGAAGCCTTTGGCTAGGTCGCCGTCGCAACTAATCGGGGCTTGCGCGTCCTGCTAGAAGAGGAGAAGAAATGTCCGTAGAAAATCGCGGTCGGTTCCGGGCCGGAGCGGGTCGGAAGCGGTCCGGCATACTGTGCGCCGCTCTGGCGTTCGGCGCGGCGACAATGCTCGGTACCATCGGTATCCCGACCGCCAACGCAGAGTCATCGGGCCCGCTTCCCTCGTGCTATTCGCAACCTGCCGTCTCTGCGCCCGGAATCGACGCCGTCAAGCAGCTCAAGCAAGACTATTTCCATTCCATCGACACCAAGAACTGGTCCGACCTGAAGACCCACCTCGCGCCCAACGTGATCGTGGACACCACCGGTAGCGCCGGCCCCATCTTCCCCGACAGGGAATCGTTCGTCTCCTTCCTGCAGCTCACGCTCGGTGGCGCTGAGACGCACCACTCGGGCTACGACCCGCAGCTCAAGATGACGTCCACGACGACGGCCGCTGGTGTGTGGACCATGGAAGACGTACTCATCTTCGGCGATACGTTCGGGGTGCACGGTTACGGCCACTACTGGGAGTGCTATACAAACCTCAACGGCCAGTGGGTGGAACAATATTCGAAGCTCACCCGTACCCGCATAGATCTGATCAACCCCGACGGCACGGTAATCCAGGCCGACGCTCCGCTCGATGTGGTCGTTCAGAAATTCCACGAAGCTACCGGACTCTAGTTCGGCGGTATTCGATGAGGTCGAGTGCGGCTTTGACGATGGTCCCGATTTTTCGGGGCTGCAGGTGAAGTGCGCTAGGCCGATCAGGACGGCGCAGCCTCGTTCGGCGAGGCAGCGCCGTCTGCGGAGCCGGACATTGCGGGTGCTCGAGAGCCGGGCTCGACGTCACCGACCCACAGCGGCAATCCTGTTGGCGCCGAGAGTGCTTGGACGTTGCCGCCGTGGGACACGTAGCCGACCGGTTCCCGGGGAACGTCGCGCATGGCAGGACACTGGATTGTCCAAATCCTGACACTCTGTGGTCAGGGTTGGTGGCGGAGGTGGGCGGCGCGCAGGGTCAGGTAGTCGCGTTCGGGGGTGCTGGTGGTGTGATTGGCGGCGGCGGTGTAGCAGGTGATGGCTGCGCCGAAATCGCCTGCCATTTCGTGTAAGTGGCCGCGGACGGCGTCGAGGCGGTGATTGCCTGCCAGCTGGTCTTCGAGGGTGTCGGCGAGTTCGAGGCCGGCGGCGGGGCCGTGCACCATGGCGGTGGCGACCGCGCGGTTGAGGGTGATCATCGGGTTCTTCGAGATGCGCTCGATTATGTTGTAGAGAGCCAGGATTCGACGCCAGTCGGTGTCCTCGGCACGCAGCGCCTGAGCGTGTAGCACGGCGATCGCGGCCTGGATCTGGTAGGGACCGGTGAGACCCGAGGCGAGTGTGCTGGTGGTCAACGTGATGCCCTCGACGATCAACGTGCGATCCCACAGCGCGCGGTTCTGTTCGGCGAGCGGAATCAATTCGCCGTGCGCCCCGGTGCGCGCGGCGCGCCGGGAATCGGTGAGCAGCATAAGCGCCAGCAGCCCGGTGACCTCGGTGTCGCCGGGGAGCAGCCGATGGATCGACCTGGTCAACCGGATCGCCTCGTTCGAGAGGTCGGTCCGTTGTAGGTCGGGTCCCGCGGTGCTGGTGTGCCCCTCGTTGAAGATCAGGTACAGCACATGCAGCACCGCACCGAGCCGCTCGTGCCATTGCGCGTCACCGGGCCGGGCGAACGGTCGTTCGAGCGTGGCCAGCTTCTTCTTCGCACGCGTAATCCGTTGCGCCATGGTCGCTTCCGGCAGCAGGAAGGCATTGGCGATCTCCGCCGTGCCGAGCCCGCCGACCGCACGCAATGTCAGCGCGATGGCACTCGCGGACGACAGCGCGGGATGGCAGCAGAGGAAGAACATGGCGAGCGTATCGTCACGATCGACGGCCTCGGCATCGGGCACATCGCGCTCGAAAACCGTTGTCTCCCTGCGTCGCCGGGCCACCTCGGCGCGCACCGTATCGGCCATCCGCCGCTGCGCGACCTGGATCAACCACGCGCGCGGATTATCCGGCAGTCCATCGGCGGGCCATTGGGTCGCCGCCGCGAGCATCGCCTCCTGCAGCGTGTCCTCGGCGGTGTCGAAATCGCCGAATCGGCGTACCAACGTGCCGAGGACCTGCGGCGCGAGTTCGCGCAACAGGTCCTCGATGGGCGGTGCTCCGTGCATGAACAACTATTACTCGGTCGCCGGGGCACCCATCACCGCACGCACCTCGATGTACTCGCCGATCGGCTTACCGCCCGGTCCGGGGGCCGCCGACGCCTGTGCGGCGATTTCCAGTGCACGCTTCGGACTTTCCACATCGACGATCCAATATCCGGCCAGGAACTCTTTGGTCTCCGGGAACGGCCCATCGGTGACGACCGGTGCCGAGCGCCCGTCCGAACTGACCAGTCGTGCCTCGTCCGGCCCGGCCAGGCCCTGTGCGTCGACCAGTTCACCGGTCTTGGCCAGCTCCGCGCCGAGCGCCCGCTGGAAGTCCATATGCGCCTTGATCTCCTCCGGCGTCCACTCGGTGATCGGGACGTCGCAGCTGGCGGCGGGCCCATAGGTCTTGAGCAGCATGTATTTCATTTCCGGTCTCCTAGCCTGCGGTGCGCCCCTGCGGCGCGCTCGCGATGAGGTCGGAGCTGGGCGCGCCGATTCGACGCGTCCTCGATAGTGATCCGCATCACAGGGGCGCGGCGGTATCGGCAAGCCGTTCCGGATCGACCTGCTGACCGATCAACTCCTTGATCCGGTCGGTCACATCCCAGATGTTCACATTCATCCCCGCCAGCACCCGGTTCTCGGCATCGAGCCAGAATGCGACGAACTCGCGCTTCGCCACATCACCGCGCACGACCACCCGTGCGTACTCACTGGTCGCGGCGTATCCGATGTACTCCATGCCCAGGTCGTATTGGTCGGTGAAGAAGTACGGCAGGCGCTCGTAGGAAGCCGACTTGCCGAGCATGGTCTGCGCTGCGACGGCGGGCTGATTGAGCGCATTCGCCCAGTGCTCCACCCGAATTCGACGCCCGAGCACCGGATGCTGTGCGTCGGCGATATCGCCGACCGCCACGATGTCCGGGTCGCTGGTGGCCAGGCTCGCGTCGACGAGTACGCCGCCATCGGTCGCCAGCCCCGCGTTCGCGGCCAGTTCGATATTCGGCCGTGCGCCGACCGCGACGAGTACCGCATCGCCCTCGATCACGGTGCCGTCGGTGAGTCGGACGCCGCTCGCCAGCTCCACCCCTCCCTGACTAGCTGTGATTGCCCCGGCCTGACGAGTGGTGATCGCCTCGACCTGCGCGCCGAATCGCAGGTCGACGCCGTGGTCGCGGTGCAGATCCGCGAAGACCTCACCCATCTCGGGGCCGAGCGCCGCCAGTAGCGGCAGTTCGGCGGATTCGACAATGGTGACCTCGACCTGGGCGGCCCGCGCGGCCGAGGCGACCTCGAGCCCGATCCAGCCCGCCCCGATGACGACCAGCCGCCGGGCCGAGCCGAACAGCTCGATCAGGCTGTCGGAATCGCCGATGGTGCGCAGCGTGTACACCTCGCGCGCATCCATGCCCGGAATCGGCAGGCGGCGCGGTGTCGAGCCGGTCGCGAGTGCGAGCTTGTCGTAGCCGAGTGTCGAACCATCCGGCAGCGTCACGGTTTTCGCACTCGGATCGATTGCGCCGACCTCGGTGCCGAGCTGGACGTCGATATGGTGATCGCGGTACCACTGGCCCGGATCGACGGTGAATTCCTCGAGCGGTTTCTTGCCGGCCAGATGTTCCTTGGACAGCGGTGGTCGCTCATAGGGCAGGTACTCTTCGGCGCTGATCAGCGTCACGGTTCCGGCGAAATCGTTGGCGCGCAGTGCTTCCGCGAGTTTGGCCGCGGCCAGCCCGCCGCCGACGATGACGAAATGCTGATCAGAGGTCATTACGGACTCCTTTTCGGGAGGGAACCTGACGCCTGCGTGTCACCCTACTGGGACCCCGGGCCGCCTTTTCGGAAAATCGGGCGTCCGGTCCGGGAACGAATCGCGCGCCCGCGTGGTTGGCCACCGATAGTGGCGCGGCGAATCCGCGCGTTACGAGCGTGCGATGGAGAGGAACAGCTCTGTGAGCGAGACGACCACCAAGAACGTTGCCGATTTCTGGTTCGACCCGCTGTGCCCCTGGTGTTGGATCACCTCCCGCTGGATTCTCGAGGTCGAGCAGGTCCGCGATATCGAGGCCCGTTTCCACGTGATGAGCCTGTCGGTGCTGAACGAGGGCAAGGAGGGGCTGCCGCCGCAGTACGAGGAGCTGCTCGCCACCGGCTGGGGTCCGGTCCGGGTCGCGATCGCCGCCGCGCAAGCCCACGGTGACAAGGTGCTCTCCCCGCTCTACACCGCGATGGGCACCCGCATCCACAACCGTCGCGAGGAGTACGCGCGCGAGTCCCGCAAGGAATCCCTCGCCGCGGTGATCGCGGATTCGCTCGCCGAGGCGGGCCTGCCCGCCGAACTCGCCACGGCCGCCGAGAGCACCGAATTCGACGAGGCGCTGCGCAAGAGCCATCACGAGGGCATGGACAAGGTCGGTCCGGATGTCGGCACCCCGACCATCCACATCAACGGCAATGCCTTCTTCGGTCCGGTGCTGTCGCGCATACCGCGCGGCGAGGAGGCCGGGAAGCTGTGGGATGCGGCGGTCACGCTGGCCGACTACCCGCACTTCTTCGAGTTGAAGCGGACCAGGACCGAGGATCCGTCCTTCGACTGACCGCGGACCTACGGCACGGGTTTCGGCGGCAACGCCGGAACCTCGCCGTAGCTGCTCGGGTACGGACCGGCCGGTGGCGCACCGGCCGGTCGGTTCGGTCGCCAGAACAGCTTGCCGTGCCTGCTGCGGTCGCGCAGTGCCCACATGCGCCAGGTCAGCACCGGATGCGAGGACATGGCATTGCTGATCCAGACGAAGAAGCCCTTCTCGACCGCGGCCCGATCGGCCATCTCATCGAAGCCGACCAATTTGTTCAGGTACTTGCCTGCCGCGAGGGTGCCCATGGCGCCCGGTGCGCCGACGTGCCGGTTGCAATAGCCGTGGTTGTCGGCGGTGTACTCCTGGGACCGGATCAATGAGCTGCCGATGATCGGCAGCGACGGCGCCACGAACATGCCGAGTTGACGCCAGTACGAGGTGTGCCCGGCCGCGATATGCCCGACCTCGTGACCGATGATGAAGGCGAGAGCCTCGGGTTCGCGTGCGGCGCCACCGATTTCGAACAGGTCGCTGTAGACCGCGACATACCGGCGGAACCCGTGACCGGAGGCGAAGGCATTGATCTGGCCGTTGCCGAGCACGACATAGGCATCGGGCACCTTGGCCATTCCGAACCGGGCCGCCGCCTCGACCACCAGCTGATAGCCCTCCGGAAACTGGGTCGGCGACATCTTGACGCCGTTGACCCGCATGGCCGCGTAGCCCATACCGCGCAGGAACCACACCACGATCGGCGCGAAGACCAGGATGATCAGATAGATATTCGGCTGCTTCCCATCCAGTACGAGATCGATGCACACCGCCACCGCGATCAGCATCGCGAACGTGGTGATCACACAGACGACGACCAGCAGCGGAATCTCCCACGGGTGCCGTGCGGGCATGCCGAACGGGGACAGGCCGCGCGGCTGCCGCTGCGGGGGCGTACCGGGCGGGACCGGAGCCACGCCGTATCCGGACGGCGCGGGTCCGTAGTGGGGTGTGGGGAATCCGGGGTACGGCGCGGCGGGGTGTTGCGGCGACGATGGGTACTGCGGCGAATTGTGCGCAGTGGCGGTCGCGTCCTGAGCCTGCGCCCATCCGCCGAGAGCGGGATAGGGATCGGCGGGTCCGCCCGGCTGCTGGGGCGGCTGGGAGTCGTGCGGCTGCATGCGAAGAACTCTATTCATTTGCCGGGGACGAGGTTCGGCGCCGTCGGCGTGCGGTCGGTACCGGTGGCCGCGAACACCGCTGACATACCTGTCGATTCGCCGCGGCGGCCAGTGGTGTTAATGCCCGGCGGTGTGGACGGTCGCGCCCCGGAGCCACCGGCAGCGGGGAACTTCTGCCGTCAAAGATCGCGTTGCGGGTCCGTTGCCACGAGGGAGCGCAATCCCGAGTCGACGGTGTCGCCAGGTGCACCATGACAGCGGTGCCGCCCACCGCGCGGCACGCGAAGCACGCCTGACACAATCGCAGCCATGCGCGTATACCTGGGTGCCGACCATGCCGGTTTCGAACTGAAGAATCACGTCAAGGCCCATCTGGAGCAGGCGGGCCACGAGGTCGTCGACTGCGGCGCCCTCGAATACGACGCACTCGACGACTACCCCGCCTTCTGCATCGAGGCGGCCCGCCGCACCGTCGCCGATCCGGGCAGCCTCGGGCTGGTCTTCGGCGGCAGCGGCAACGGTGAGCAGATCGCCGCGAACAAGGTGCCCGGCGCCCGCTGCGCCCTGGCCTGGAGCGTGGAGACCGCCCAGCTGGCCCGTGAGCACAACAATGCCCAGTTGATCGGCATCGGCGGCCGCATGCACTCCACCGAGGAGGCGCTGGCCATCGTGGACGCGTTCGTCTCGACCAAGTGGTCCGAGGAGCCGCGCCACCAGCGCCGCATCGACATCCTGGCCGAGTACGAGAAGACCGGTGTGGCCCCGGCTGTTCCGGCTTACTGAGCGGGTAATCCGACGTCGCGCAAGGTAAGTCGAGCGGCGCTGCGAGGCGGACCGGACCGGAGAGGATCTCTACTTTCGATGCCTGAGGGCTATGCGCTGCACCGGCTTGCGGGGCGGCGGCAATGGCGCTTCGCGGGCAGTGTGGTGTGCGTTTCGAGCTCGCAGCAGGGGGTCGCCGCCCCTGCCGCGCGCGTCGGCGGACCGGAGAGGATTTCGAGCTTCGATGCCTGAAGGGCACACGCTGCATCGGCTCGCGCGACTACATCAGCGGCGCTTCGCTGGGGGAATGGTGCGTGTTTCCAGCCCGCAGGGGAAGTTCGCCGCCGGGGCCGCGCGTGTCGACGGTCAGGTGCTCATCAAGGCCGAGGCTTGGGGCAAACACCTTCTGCACCACTACGAGTCGGGTCTGGTCGTGCACGTGCACCTCGGGTTGTACGGGGTGTTCACCGAGGTGCCGCTCCCGATGGGTGAGCCGGTCGGACAGGTGCGGATGCGGCTCGTCGGTGACGCCTCGGCCGACGATCGCCTGTACGGCACCGATTTACGCGGCCCGACCGCCTGCGAGGTGTACACCCGCGCCGAGGTGACGGCGCTGACCGAGCGGCTCGGCCCGGATCCGCTGCGGCGCGGCGCCGACCCCGAACGTGCCTGGCGTCGAATTCATCGCTCGCGCAGGCCCATCGGCGCACTGCTGATGGATCAGCAGGTACTCGCCGGGGTCGGCAATGTGTATCGTGCGGAACTGCTTTTCCGGCACGGCATTTCGCCACACCGACCAGGCACCGCGCTCACCGCCGACGAGTGGGACGCGATGTGGACCGATCTGGTCGCGCTGATGCGAGTGGGCGTTCGAGTCGGCAAGATGGTCGTCGTCCGCCCCGAACACGACCACGGCGAACCCTCCTACGCGGCCGACCGCCCACGCACCTACGTCTACCGCCGCCCCGGCTCACCCTGCCGCCTCTGCGGCACACCCATCGCGCACAGTGTGCTGGAGGGGCGAAACCTCTTCTGGTGCCCCACCTGTCAGGCCGGCTGACCCATCGCGGATCCTATCGGCGGCCTACCCGCCCTCGATGGGCGGAATGGGTTGTGCCGGACGTTCTACTTGCCCGATATGAATGCGTAGGACAGCGAGCCCGTCGATACCGACGGCGAGGAGATCTCCGACCCAGCAAAGGTTCCGGACCGCCGCACCGACGTGGAGGATCATTGCCGCCGATCCATCGGGCTCGCCGTCGGTGAGATCCCATAGCCGTATCGTTCCTTCGCTGTCTGCGGAGGCAAGGACGGTGCGGCCGTCGGTGCGCCGGACCGCCGCCAGCACTGTCCGATCGGAATGCCCGATGAGTGGTTGTCCATAAGGTTCACCGGTGGTCGGGTCCCACAACCGGACAGTTCCTCCATTGCGGTCCGCCGTGGCCAGAAGTGATCGACCGTGCGCCAGCGGGACCTCCGCCAAGGCGCTCGCCACAATGGTTTGGGTCAGTTGAACCTCGTCTGGCCGACCGGTGGCGGCATCCCAGAGCCGTACTGGTGTTTCTACTCCGACTACGGCGAGCAGGGCTTTGCCCTCGGGAAGGTGAATGGGCGCAAGTGCCTCGACGCGAGAGTCGGAATCCTCATCGGCATCGAACTCCGTGTGCAGGAGCGTGGTTTCGGGATCCCACAGTTGCACTTGGCCCGCCTCGTGGGCAGTGACGAGCATGGGTCGGCCACCGCGAACACGGAGTGTGGTCATCGCGCTTATGTATGGGGGTTGGTCATACGGGCCGGAGTTCTCATCAGGATTGGAATTGATCGTTCGTCTGAGGGCTTCGCCGGAAGTCACGTTCCATATTTGCGGATGCGGATTGCCAGCCGTGAGAAACATCAGGTAGGACATCCCGTCGCCGGGTATGAACGAAACCAAGGCGCGTGCGGCCGCACGGCAGGGAATCGGCTGTCCGACAGGAATCCCCGCGGCGGGATCCCACAGCCGCACGGTTTTGTCCTTGCTCGCTGAGGCGAGCAGGACTCGACCGTCCGATAGGCGGACTTCCGCCAGGTCCAGGACACGGCCCGTGTGACCGGTCAGCCGTCGACCGTGTGGTCGGCACGTGTAGGGGTCCCACAGTCGAACGGCGCTACCCGCACCCGCAGTTGCCAGGAGGGGGCGACCGTCGGGGAGGTGGATGGTGGTAATCGTGTGCGCCCATCGTGTGCCACCGCTGAAGATTCGCCCGCGGGGTTCTCCGGTCTCGGGATCCCAGAACTGAACGCGATCGCCGAACGCGCCTGCGAGCAGCGTCGGCGCTCCTGGCGTGGTGATCAGCGCCAAGTCCGTGATCGGCCGGGAATAGCGATTGCCGGATGGCCAGGAATACGCCGCCGTGGTATCTGCTGGAGTGGGTTTGTCGTAGATCGTCAGAGAACGTTGATGGAGTTCTCCGGTTGCGAAGTCCCATACGTGCACTCGGTCGTCGATTGCGGCGGCGAGGAGGATGCGCCCGTCGGAAAGGTGGACTGCGACAAGTGCTTTCGCGTTGCCGTGATACCTGATCGGAGGGGAATTGTAGGGTTCTCCGCTGGTGGGGTCCCAGACCTGCACACCGTTGTTGACTGTGGCTGCCAACAGTGTCGTGCCGTCCGGGAGATTGATGGTTGCGAATGTCGTTTCCCTATGTTCATCAAGGGGAAGAGGTTGTCCATATGGCAGGCCCGTGTCGGCATCCCCACGTTGATCGAGGGGAAGAGGTTGTCCATATGGCAGGCCCGTGTCGGCATCCCACAGCCGAAGCTTGCGGCGGGCACCTCGAGTCTGAAATCTGCTATCGAAATAGGCGCCGGCGAGCACGATTCGACCGTCTCGGAGAGGGACGACGGCCAGCGCCATCGCCGAATCGTCCTTGTGTCCAGTAATCGGTTCAGGTCTCAATTGCTCGGTGACGGGATCCCAGAACTGCACACCCCTGACGCCTGCGATGGCGAGCAGAGAGCGGTCGTTCGGGGTCGCCACCGTGGCCAACGCTTGTACCGCCAAGTGGTCGGCTATCGGGCCGGGATGGTCACCCCGCTCGAGATCCCACAGTCGCACAGTGTCCTCAGCTCCGGATGCGAGCACGGTTCGACCATGTGGCAAGCGGATTTCGGCCAAGGCAGTGATGCCGCGACCGCTGGTTACGCCGTTCGCGGCCTTGGCGGTGCTGGGATCCCAGAGCCGTACCGTTCCTTTGGTATCTCCGGAGGCGAGCAGCGTTCTGCCATCCCGAAGCGGCACTGCGACAAGCACTTGCACCTGTTCGGTGTGGCCCGTCAGGGTTTGACCGTGCGCCTGTCCGGAGACCAGGTCCAGCAGTTGCACATCGTTGTCGTTGCCTATGTGTGCCAGCAGGGCACGTCCATCCGGCAGTGTGACGACCGCGATGTCATTGGTCCAACGTGTCGACACGGCGATGGGTTGACCGTGCGCGAGTCCGGTCGAAGGGTCCCACAGGTCGACCGTGCCGCCGGTGCCCGCGACAGCAAGCAGCGGTTGCCCATTCGGAAAGGGGATTTCGGCCAACTGTTGCACCCAGCCTTTATGGAAAACCACCGCTCGGCCGGATCGACGGCCTGCAGTCAGATCCCACAGTCGCACCTTCTTGTCTCGGCCTCCGGAAGCAAGCAGCACACGCCGATACGGGAGCGTGACCGTAGTCAATGCGAGGACCCTGTCGGTATGTCCGCGCAACCGCCGGCCGCGAAATCGCGGCGTATGGAGTTCCCATAGCCACACGGAGCGGCCGTAAAGGGTGGTCGCCACGAAGACACGACCGTCGTTCGACTCGAATACCACCATGGACTGCGGCGGATACCGGTACCCATTTCGCTTACGATCCGATCGCCGGATATCCCTACGCTGCCACCATGACAACTGCCTCGGCGGCTCGTACGCACACCCGGCGACGGGATCCCATACACGCACGGTTTCGTCGACACCCGCGGAGAGGAGCAGCGATCGCCCGTCGCGCAATGTGATTGACGCCAGCGCGTCTACCGAGCCGATGTGGCCGACCAGAGGTTGCCCATGTGGACGACCGGTAGCAGCGTCCCACAACCGTATCGTCCCCTCAGCGTCTGCCGAAGCGAGGAGAGTCCGCTCCTTGGTAGCGACAACCGCCAAGGCGCGCACGATGCCGTAGTGCCCGGCGAGCCGCTGCCCTTGCGGTTGTCCCGATTCGAGGTCCCACAACCACACCTCGCTGCCCGCAGCGGCCAGGATCGTGCGGCCATCCCGCAGCCTCAGTACCGTCATCGCGCTCACCGTGATGCCGTCGCCGGACAGCACCCGTTGCGCAGGACGGGCGTTCATGACCGCGAAATGCACCGTTGCACCGAAAATCAGCGCCGGGTCGAAGGCATTCGCCTCGGACGCGTGGCTGCCGCGGTGACGAGCCGCGGCAAGTTGAATCGGCACGTGTCGTTCGCGCGGCGACAGCGACTGCAGATGCTGACTGGTCGTCACGATCCCGCTGATTTCCGAGGAGAGGTCGAAGCGGCCGAAGGCGGAGCGCGTGGCGTCGATGGCGAGAGCGTCGGGTTCGAGGCCAACGAGAATCCGGGGGTGGTCGTTCAGGAGCTGCCAGCCGGATCGACCGGCGCTTGCGATGTGTCCGGTCAGCAGCCGGGCCAGGTAGGGATTGAGTGGCCTCCGGCCGCTGACCGCATCCTCCAGACCCCGTTCCGTCTGGTCGATCAAGGAACGTGCGATGGCCGAGTGAACGACACGATCGCGTTCGGTTGGTTCGGTCTCATTGGTGAAATGTTCGGCGAAGGTCCGATGTGCGAGTCGGTACACGGTCTGACCGTGCTCGCGATCTGTGAGTACGTACGCGGCCGCGGCGACGGTCAGATGGTCGACTTCCACAGCCGTAATCGTCACGTCATCGGCCAAAGTGTGGGCGACGGTGGCCCAGATATCGTCCGCGGCAGGCAGACCGCGCCCCCGACTGTAGGCCAGTGCCTGCAACAGCGGGCGGTTCGCGGGATGTTCGGTCTCGAGCCGAGCTACCGCTGTGGCGAACAGGTCGCGGTGTTCGCCCGCGAGCAGTCGCTGCCATCCGGTCGGTGTGCGCGCACCCGGGTCGGCGAGGAGTTCGTGCACGACTAAGCGCGCGAAGAGGAAATGCGGGTCGCGAGCGCGTACAGCGTCGGCGAAGGCGTCGATATCCAGCTGTGCGGCTAGTTCGTCGTGCTGCCGCGCGGCCCGAAGCCGCTTGCGCACATATCGGTGCACCGCTGTGGAATCGCGGTCGAGATGCATTGTGGCCCTGGGGTTCGCACCGAGGGCGTCAAGCAGATTTGTATCCGGGGCGGGGCGATCCGGGTCTTCGTAGGTACTGGCCCGTGTGCCCACGAGAATGTGCACGGTGGCGACTTCGGCCAGTACACGCAGTACGCGCTCGGCGATGGTCAGTGGATCGATCGCCTCGTCCAAGGCATCGGTGAGAATCGTGAACTGCTTGTGCTCGTTCAACCGGTCGGCCAGGTGCTTTACCGCCCGATCTATCTCGTACTCCGCGGGGATGGTGACCTCCGCGGATGTGGCGATCCGTGCGATGACGTCCTGGGTCGACGAGCCGGTCAGATGGATCACGGCATCGAACGCGTTGTCGGGTGGCTGATTCGGGAGGGAGCGCTCATCGAGCAGATTCGCACGGCGCAGGGCTGTGCGCAGGGTCGGGTTGGCGTGCACGACCAGTTGTCCGAGGAGCGCCGACTTGCCGCAACCGGCGGCGCCGGTGACGACGAACATTCCCGACGTGGGGTCGTCGAGCCAGGACACGATCCGGCCTGCCTCCACATGGCGGCCCTCGAAGTACCAGGACTGCTCGCCGAGCATGGTCTCCTCGAACGGCATATCCCCGCCGTGTGCCTTCGGCAGGAAATGCCGCAGTTCGTCGGAATCCAGCCCGGCGAGTGCGGCATTGAGCTCGTTGAGCGAATCCAGGTCGATATTGACCAGCACCGCGTGACGTCGCCGAAGCACAATGCCGTCGAGCAAGCGCTTCTGCTCCACCTCCGCATCGGCGTTCTCGAAGTGGCGCGCAAGCTTGTGCAGCGGGATTTCGTAGTCGGCCGCGCATACGGTGTGCAGGCAGAAGCGCAAGGCATCGCTGAACCGACCGAGTTCGGTGGCGCCGTCACCGTTCATTCCGCCGATGAGCAAATAGCTCGGTCTGCCTGGACGCTGGGAGATCTCGCTCTTCAACGACCGCACGAACGACCCCGACTGGCATGCATCGATGACGACGATCATCCACGAGTCAGGCGCCGCGTTCCGTGCGGCGATCGCGTCGGCAATTCGCTGCGGTGAAATCCCCCGTGATCGGACGTGCCTGGGACTGTTGACATGTGCCAACGCCGTATCCCGGTCATCGGACCAACCGTGTCCGACCCAGTAGAGGATGCTGTGCTCGGCACCGGATTCCGACCACTGCTGCAGGCGCGCGTCCACCGCGTCCATGTCGCGCGCTGCCATCGTGACGTCCCAGCCGACGGTGTGGAAGTCGAACTCGGCGAGAATCGTTCCGATAGCCGCCATTTCGTCATCGACGGAGAGTTTTTCGAAGTTCCTGTACCAGCCGATAGCGATCGGGAACAGTTCCGGACCGTCGCTCACCGGTCACCGTCTCCCACGGCCAGCACGAGTTGCGTCACCGCTGATGTCGCACCGCCGGCGACAGCGAAGCGATACAACCCGGGTTCGAAGATCGATGTCACGACGACCAAACGGCCGTCCTGACGCTGGGCATGCGGACCCGCGACGCGCGCACCGGTAGCGGCATCGAACACCGTGGTCCGGATGTCGTTGGGATGCTCGACGCCGGAGACTTCGACCTCGAATTCGGTGCCCACGCGCACCACGTCCGGCGTCGATACGCCGATCTCGCCGCCGCCGAGCCGAGGCCCGAAATCCCGGTGTAGCAGGCGATCGACGACGAACGCGATCGCCTCATCGGTCCGGGCGATCGCGCCGTGCTGCTGTGGGAGTGGCGCCGGTTCGCGATGGTGCGGCGGCACAGCGGAATTGCGCGGTACGGTGCCGTCGCCGAGCCCGCTCAACCGCCGGAGCGTGCCATTGCTGTGGCGGGCGAGTGCACCGTCGGCGTCGACCGCGAACGTATGGAATTGCGGCTCCACGCAACCCGCTTCGAGGGTGAGGCTGCACATCGTGCGCTGCGCGACACCGATCAGCGGGCGGTGCGACGGGAGCGCGACCGCCGCCAACCGGTTCCGCTGCGCGAACGCCGCCGCGGCGAGATCGGTGCTGGCGCCGACTCCACCTATATCGGCAGCGGTCAAACAGCGCGCCGTCGTGCCCTCGTCCACGCACCGGTAGCTCGGTAGCAGGTCGTAGATGCCCGGCATGGTGACCGCGACCTGCTGCATCCCTTGCGCGCGCAATGGCGAGCCCTGTCCGGTCGCGAGCAGCAGGGCGGCTTTCGCTGCTCCTTCGAACGGGGTGCCCAAGGTGATGACAGATCCCACGTGGTCGGTCGCGCCCGGAATCGCCGCCAAGGCCCGGCAGAGCAGCCCGCCCATGGAGTGGGCCACCAAGTGGACTTGCGCGTCCGGACGATCGGATTGCGCGCGCCAGGCCGAAAGATGTCGGTCGATCGCTTCCGCCAGCAAACGGGCGTTGTCGACGACCGGGCGTCGCCAGTCGTATCCGAACTCCGTTACGGCACTGGGATGTCGTACGACACTGCGCAGCTTTGTGACCAGGCGACTATAGGGTTCGATCCCGGCCAGTACCGGTGCGAACGAGGGAAGCCGGAGCAATCGGCCGGGCACGACGGTGTTGTTCTCCGGATCGAACCCCAGTGGTTTCAGGTGCCGGGCCGGAGCCGTCCACAAGCGCGCCAGCAGCGCTGGGCTCATGCCCCACAGCAGTTTTCCCGTCGCGGCATCGATCAACTCCGTGCCCATGATGCCCGGAATCACGACGACGGCATCATCGGTCACACGGTTTGTCACCTTCGATGGCTCGCGTGGATCGAACTGCTTCCACGAGTGTTCATCGGTCGTGATCGACACCGCGTCGGGAAACTCCCACCCGTCCGACATATCCACATGATCGCGCAAAAGCACAGTCCGCGTTACCAGTTGCGGATGTGCGATATCAGCTCTACTGGAAGTAGCGGTGCACCATCTGGGCGATGCAGACGGGCTTGTCGGCGCCTTCGCGTTCCATGACCGCATCGACGGTGACTTGGACCGCGCCGTCACCGAGGTCGGTGGCGTCGGCGAGGGTGGCGGTGAGGCGGACCTTGGCGCCCGCGGGGACGGGGGCCGGGAACCGGACCTTGTTGAGGCCGTAATTGATTGCCATGCCGCGGTTTTCGATAACGAGTATTTCGGACCAGAGCGGAATGAGCAGCGACAGGGTCAGATAGCCGTGGGCGATGGTGCCGCCGAACGGGCCGGTCTTCGCGCGTTCGACATCGACGTGGATCCACTGCCCGTCGTGAGTGGCCTCGGCGAACATGTCGATATCGCGCTGCGGGATCTCGAGCCAGTCGCTGCTGCCGAGTTCGGTGCCGATGAGGTCGAGTAGGTCGGTGGGTTTGTCGACGGTGGTCGCCATGTGGCGCGCTCCTTCGGTTGTTGTGTATTTACGGTGTCAGCCCACGCAGTGGCGAGCGTCGTCGCGGAGCAGCAGACGCTGGAGCTTGCCGAGGGCGTTGCGGGGCAGCTGCTCGCGGAAGATGAAATATTTCGGGATTTTGTATCGGGCGAGATTCGCTTCGAGATGGGTGCGAATCGCGTCTTCATCGATTTCGTGACCGGCGCGGACGACGATGAACGCCAATCCGACCTCACCCCATCGTTCGTCCGGAACGGCGACCACGGCGCAGTCGCAGACGCTGTCCAAGCGGGAGATGGCCGCCTCGACCTCGGCGGGGTAGATGTTCTCGCCGCCAGAGATGATCATGTCTTTGACGCGGTCGACGATGTGCGCCCAGCCGTCATGGTCGATGCGGACGATATCGCCGGTGCGGAACCAGCCGTCGATGAACGCCTGTTCGGTGGCGTCGGGTCGATTCCAGTATCCGGCAAAGACGTTGGGGCCCTTGACGAGTAGTTCGCCCTGGCCGGGTCCTTCGATGATCTCGCCGGTCGGGGTGAGCAGCGCGACGTCGGTGAAGAAGTGCGGAACACCCGCGGATACCGGATGTGCGTCGGCGCCGTGGCGCAGTGCCATGAGCACGCCGGGTGCCGCCTCGGTCATGCCGTAGCCCTGTAGGGCCTGGATGCCGCGGGCCAGCCACGCCTTGGCCACGGCTTCGAGGACGGGGGAGCCGCCGAAGGCGACGCAGCGAACGCTGGACAGATCGGTGGTCTCCCACTCCGGCGCCTCGCACAGCATTTTCAGCATGGTCGGGGCAAGCGGGAAAACCGTGGCGCGCCTGCGCTCGATGGTGGCCAGGAACTCGCCGGGATCGAATTTCGGTATGACAACGACGGTTCCGCCGGCGTAGAGGGTCGGCAGCGTGATCTGCCCAAGGCCGAGTACGTGGAACAGCGGCGCGGAACACAGGCTGACATCGTCGCGGCCGAGACTGAAGTGGGCGAACTGGTTGAGGGTATTCCAGACGATATTGCCGTGGGTGAGCACGGCACCCTTGGGGCGGCCGGTGGTGCCGGAGGTGTAGAGGATCAATGCGGGATCGTCGAGTCCGACCGCGTGGGCGGGCGGTGTTCGGCTGGTGTGCTCGGTGATCGCGTTCTCGTACTCCTCGCCCAGGTGCAGCGGCCGGGGAGCGGCGGAACTTCGTGCGAGTGCGTCGATACCGGCTTCGGCACCGATGACGAACACAGTCGGGTCGGCATCGTCGAGTAGACCGGCGATCTCCGGCGCAGCCAGCCGAGTGTTGAGTGCCACGAAGATGGCGCCGAGATGCATTGTGGCGAACAGTGTTTCGAAGGTTGCGATGTCGTTGGGTCCGAGGTAGGCGACCCGGTCGCCCGGCCCGACGCCGAAATCGGCGAGGGCCGCGGCGAGGGTGTCCACGCGGTCGGCGAGGGTGGCGTAGTCGACGCGCCGGTCCTGTTGGATCAGCGCGATGGCGTCGGGCTCCATCCGGGACCTCCGACGCGGCCACGAGCCGACTCCCTGGTCCATCATGTCGTCCTCAATCCCAATGCGGTGATGGCGTTTTCACGCAGGATCAGGGGACGGACCTCGTCCTTGATATCGAGTTGTTCGAAGTCCTTCATCCACCGATCCGGGGAAATGAGTGGAAAGTCCGAGCCGAACAACACCTTTCGTTTGAGCAGGCTGTTGGCGTACTTGACCAGTTGCGGCGGAAAGTATTTCGGCGACCACCCGGACAGATCGATATAGACGTTGGGTTTGTGCGTGGCCACGGCCAGCGCTTCGTCCTGCCAGGGAAACGACGGATGGGCGATGATGATCGTCAGATCCGGAAAGTCGACTGCCACATCGTCGAGCAGCATCGGGTTGGAGTATTTGAGCCGGATGCCGCCGCCACCGGGGAGTCCCGATCCGATTCCGGTCTGACCGGAGTGGAACAGGGCGGGCACCCCGAGTTCGCTGATGGTCTCGTAGAGCGGGTAGACGGCACGATCGTCGGGCCGGAAAGCCTGCACGCTCGGATGGAATTTGAAGCCGCGGACCCCGTACTCGACGACCAGTCGCCGGGCTTCGGCCAGTCCCGCCCTTCCTCTGGCCGGATCGATACTGGCGAACGGGATGAGGACGTCGCTGTGCGCGGCGGCCGCGGTTGCGATGTCTTCATTGCTGATCCGCCGATGGCCGAGCGCGGCTTCGGCGTCGACGGTGAATACGACCGCGGCCATGTGGCGTTCCCGGTAGTAAGCGGCCATCTCGTCGATGGTCGGCGGGCCGGATTCGGCGCCGAAGTAGGCGTCGGCGCCTGCCCGGAGCTGGTCCGGTAGCGAAAAGTGGCCGCAGCCATCGGTTTCGGCGTGCGTGTGCACGTCGATCGCGACGAGTTGGTCCAGGTCCAGACTCATGACAGCTGCTGCGCGGTGGTCGGGATCTTGGGCAGCGGAATGCCGTAGGTTTCGAGCTGCTCACCGATCGAGGAGTCGAACGCCTCGGCGATCGCGTCGGCGGTCCAGCCGCCGTCGAGGAAGGCGCTGCGGACTTCGCTCGGATGCGACCAGAGCGACAACCGGTCACCGCCGATGCCGATGCATTGGCCGGTGATATCGGCGGACGCGTCGGAGGCCAGGAAAACCACCAGTCCGGCGACATCCTCGGGGGTGCCGAACGAGGCCGCGCGGCGCACCACCGAGGGGATCGGCTCACCGTTCTTCATTCCCTCCACGTAGGGGGCGAGGAAGGGAATGGTCTCGGTCATCGCGGTCGCCGCGTTGGGGATGATCGCATTGACCGTGACTCCGGCCTTCGCGCATTCCATCGCCCACGTGCGCGCCATCGCCGCGATACCGGCTTTGGCTGCCGCATAGTTGGTTTGACCGAAATTGCCGCGCTGCCCGGCGGGGGATCCGGCGAGCACGACCCGCCCGCCGTGACCGGCCTGACGGAAGTGTTTGACCGCTTCCCGAACGCAGGTGAAGGTGCCGCGCAGATGGACGTGGATGACGGCGTCGAAGTCGTCGTCGGACATGTTCCACAGCACCTTGTCGCGCAGGATGCCCGCATTGGTCACCATCGCATCCAGTCGCCCGAAAGCGTCGACGGCCGTCGCGACCAGTGTCTGCGCAGCCTCGGTGGTGCCGACGGCGACCGGTACCGCGAGTGCCCGACCACCGGTCTCGGCGATTTCCGCGGCGGCCTTCTCGGCACGGTCGGCGGCCACATCGTTGACCACGACCGACGCGCCGGCGGCGGCCAAAGCCTTGGCGTAGGCCAGGCCGAGACCTTGGCCGCTGCCGGTGACGATGGCGACTTTGCCGGTGAGATCCATATGCGATGTTCCTTTCGAAAGAGGGTTCAGAAGATGAGGACGGGTTTGATCGCCTTGCCCGAGGTCATATCCGCGACGGCCTGGCCGATATCGTCGAATCGGTACCGGGTGATCAGTTTGTCGATCGGGAGCCGCCCGCTCTGCATCAGCGAGACCAAAGCCGGTATGGCGGCGCGGGTTTCATGATCGCCCAGGGTGAGTCCGACGACCTTGCGGCCCGGCAGCATCGCGTTGACGTCGAGCGCCACCTCGGCGCCGAACGGTGGTGCGCCGACCACGACCAGCGTGCCGCGCGCGGCGAGGACATCCGCGCCGGTGCGCAGCACGGCGGTGCTGCCGGTGGTTTCCACGACGGCGTCGGCGCCACCGGTGATTTCGGTGATCGCGGTGGCGACATCGGTCGTCGTCGCATCGATGATGTGCGTGGCGCCGAGTTCCCAGGCCAGTTCGAGACGTTCGGCGATCTTGTCGACGGCGATGATCGTCGTGGCCGGTGACAGCGTGGCCGCCATGATCGCGGACAATCCGACCGCACCGGCGCCGAGTACGACCACGCTCGATCCCGGGCGCGGCTGTACGACATTCCAGATCGCGCCGACACCGGTCTGGACTCCGCACCCGAGCGGGGCAATCGATTCCAGCGGCACAGCGGGGTCGACGACGATCATGCTGCGCTCGTCGACCAGCGCGAGTCGGCTGAACGACGACTGCCCGAAAAAGTGCCCGCCCAAGGGTGCACTATCGCGCGTGATGGTGTGGCTGTCATCGGCTCGCGCACCGCCGATCAGGTTGAGCGGCAACCAGGTTGCGCAATAGGCCGGGTGGCCGTCGCGGCAGTTCGCGCACGCTCCGCACGAGGTGAACGACAGCAGGACGTGATCACCGGGTACGACACCGGTGACTTCGGATCCGACACGTTCGACGATGCCCGCACCTTCGTGGCCGAGGACGCCGGGCAGCGGGAACGGCAGTCCGCCACTGGCGACACCGAGGTCGGTGTGGCAGACACCGGCCGCGACCATGCGCACGATCGCCTCGTGCGGTCGTGGTTCATCGAGTTCGATCGGGGACAGGGTGAAGGGTGCGCCGCCGGATTCGACGACGGCTGCCCATGTGGAGGTGGTCATGGTAGATGTCCTTGCGGCTTCAATCGAGTGCGATGACAACGGATTTGACCTTGGTGTAGGACGCGAGGGCCTCGGGTCCGTATTCACGTCCGAAGCCGGAGTCCTTGACACCGCCGAACGGCATGGCCGGGTCGAGCATCGCCCAGTCGTTGACCCAGACGATTCCGGCCTGCAATTTGTCGGCGACGCGGTGCGCGCGGGCGAGATCGGTGGTGTGCAGGCCGGACGCGAGTCCGTAGCGCGTGCCGTTGGCCAGCGCGATCGCTTCGTCCTCGGTATCGAAGGCCTGCACCGTGAGCACCGGTCCGAAGATCTCCTCCTGCACGGCGCGGGAGTCGTCGGCGAGGTCCGCGATCACGGTGGGCTGGTAGTAATAGCCGCCGTCCAGATCCAGGCGTTCGCCACCGCACACCACCCGGCCGCCCTCCCGGCGGGCCAGCGCGACATATTCTTCGACCTTCGCGACGTGCCGTTGCGCGGCCATCGGTCCGACCACGGTCGCCGGATCGCGCGGGTCGCCGACGCGTACGCCTGCGACCGCTTCGGCGAGGATGCCGATGACGGTCTCGTAGAGCGGCCGCGCAACCAGCAGCCGGGGACCGCCCATGCAGAACTGCCCGGTATTGAAGACGAAACCCTTGATGATCGCGCCAATGGCCTTCTCTACATCGGCGTCGGCGAACACGATCTGCGCGGCATTGCCGCCGAGTTCCATGGTCACCGGCTTCAACGCCGCACCGGCCACGCTCGCCGCTCGCCGGCCGATCTCGGTCGATCCGGTGAATGCGATCTTGTCCACGCCCGGATGCTCGAGCAGCGCCGCACCCACCACCGGCCCGGAGCCGGTGACGACGTTGACCACACCCGGCGGCACGCCGGCCCGTTCGAACAGCGTCGCCATGAACAACGCGCTGAGCGGCGTTTCCTCGGCGGGCTTGTGGACGACGACATTGCCCGCGGCGAGCGCGGGCGCGATCTTGGAGCTCGACAGGATCAGCGGAAAGTTGAACGGCGTAATGGCGGCGACCACACCGAGTGGATCCCGGCGGGTATAGGCGAACGCGGGTAGCGGCGTGCGGCGGGTAGTGCCATCGATGGTCTGGGCGAGCGCGGCGCAGTACTCGTACTGTTCGATGGTGGTCGCGACGTCCACCGATCGGCAGAGGGTGACCGGCTTCCCGACGTCGAGGCTTTCCAGCCGGACCAACTCGTCGGCGTTCTCGCGCACCAGCTCGGCGATCCGGAGCAGGATGCGTGCTCGTTCCCGACCGCTGCGGCCGCCCCATTCGGCACCGGTGAATGCCGCGCGTGCGGCCGCGACCGCGTCGTCGACGTCGGTGCGGTCGGCCTCGGCGACAGTGCCGATTACCCGACCGGTCGAGGGGTCCACCACATCGCTGCGGCCACCCGATGCGGAGTTCCGCCATTTACCGTCGATGTACAGCTGTCCGTCGACGTTGTCGTTCGTGCTCATGCTTGCTCGGTCCCGTCCCGACGATTCCGGCCGCTCTGCCGAGATGCGTCTGCTCTCATCAACAGGAAACCTGATGGTTTTAGTGATGTCAGCCACTATTCGCCACTGACAGGATTCCTGTCAATGGTCTATTCTCGATTTCGCCGAACATCCCGGTTCGGCGCCCGCGACGAGGTGAGGAGAGTGCTGGTGACGATCTCGGAGGCGAAGCCGACCGCAAGCCGACTGCCCCGTAGTCAGACCTCGCTGCTGTACGCGGTCAAAAGGGTCGAGCTGGCGGTGCGGGCGCGCCTGGACGAGCTGCTGCGCCCGATCGGGATCACCACATTGCAGTACACCGCGCTGACCGTACTCGAACGGCACGACGGCTTACCGGCCGCGCAGCTGGCGCGGGATTCGTTCGTCACGGCACAGTCCGTCGCCGATGTGGTCCGCGCGCTGGAGACTCGCGGACTCATTGCGCGCGAACGCAACTCACGCAACCGGCGCGAGCTGCTGATCCATCTCACCGAGGCGGGGCGGCGGTTGCTCGCCGATGTCGCCGCCGCGGTCGACGCGGTGGAACAGCAGATGATCAGTGGTATGACGGCCGAGCAGGCCGATGATTTCCGCTCGGCGCTGGTCCGAGCCTGGCATGCGCTGTCCTGACAGGCTTCGGCGATGACCCAGTCGTCGGTCCTGGCCCGCGCACTGGTGGTGCTGGAGGCGTTCGACAACGCCCATCCGGTGTTGAAGCTGTCGGAGTTGGCCGAGCGCACCGGTCTGCCGCAGACCACGGTCTATCGCCACGTTGTCGATCTCGTGCAGTGGGGTGCGCTGGATCGGGCCGCCAGCGGCGGGTACCAGATCGGTCTGCGCATGGTGGAGATCGCCTCCTACTGCCCGCGCGCCAGGCCCATCCGTGATGTCGCGCTGCCGTTCATGGAGGACCTGTACGAGGCGACGCACCAGAACGTGCAGCTGGCGGTCCGCGACGGCACCGAAGTGGTCTATGTCGAATTCCTCGCCGGCCGCGACGCCGTGTTCGTGCGCACCCGAGTGGGTGCGCGCTGGCCGATGCACGCAACCGGCGTCGGGCTGGCCATCCTGGCCTACGCCCCCGCCGAGCTCGTGGACAAGATTGCCGACCGGCCGCTGGCGGTATTCACCACGAAGACGATCAGCACGCCCGAGGTGCTGCGGCGGGCACTGGCCGAGGTGCGCCGCACCGGGGTCGCGATCAGCGACGGACAGGTGACCCTCGACGGATATTCCGTCGCCGCACCGATTTTCGGTTCGGACGGTCAGGTCGCGGCGGCGCTGTCGATCGTTGTACCGGCCGGGGACTCCCGCCGGGCCATGTGGGCTCCGGCGGTGCGCACCGCGGCCCACGGCATCACCAGGCAGTTGGGTGGCGGGCGCTGACTTCCGTTCGACGGAAGTGTGTCTTGGCTCACGCATCGGCGGCCCACACGATGGACCGCACCGCCCACGTTTCAGGAGCATTCCCATGAGCCCGACAACCGCAATTGCCCGCAACCAGTGGTATGTGGCCGCCTACAGCCAGGAGATCGGCCGCGACCTGTTCGCGCGGACCATCTGCAACGAGCCACTGGTGTTCTACCGGACCGAGGACGGCGCGGTGGCGGCACTGTCGGACCGCTGCATCCACCGCCGCTACCCGCTGTCGGAGTCGCGGCTGGTCGGTGATCGTGTCGTCTGCGGCTACCACGGCTTCACCTACGACCACACCGGCGCCTGTGTCGCCGTACCCGCGCAGACCCGCATTCCCCGCAGTGCCCGTGTCGCCTCTTACCGTGTGGTGGAACAGGATTCGTTCGTCTGGGTGTGGATCGGCGACCACGAGTCGGCCGACCCGGCCGCGATCCCGCGTGCACCGTGGCTGGTGCAGGACGGCTGGACCACTATTCGCGGCCTGGAGACCATCCGGGCCAGGCATGCGCTGCTGATGGACAATCTGATGGACCTGTCCCACGAAACCTATTTGCACGGCGGCTACATCGGCACCCCGGAGGTCGCGCAGACGCCGATCACCACCGAGGTCGACCAGGCAGCCGGTGTCGTGCGAGTGAGCAGGCATATGGACGATGCCGAATGCCCGCCGTTCTATGCCAATTCGACCGGTATCACCGGGCGTATCACCCGCTGGCAGGACATCGAGTTCCAGCCCCCGTGCCTGTACCGGCTGCACAGTCGCGTCGCGCCGCAGGGCACCTATCCACCCGATGGCTACCTGCCCGGACGCGGTGCCGACACTGATCCCGGCGCGTTCCACACCGAAATCGTGTACGCCCTCACTCCGGAAACCGAGCATTCGGTACACGACTTCTGGATGGTGGCAAGGGATTTCGCGATCGACGACCAGGCCGTGACCGACTACCTGCACAAGAGCAATCACACCGTGGTCATGCAGGACGTGGTGGCGCTGAACCTGGTCGAGGAGGTCATCGCCGCCGAGGAACGCGCCGGGGGCACCTACCAGGAGCTGTCGATCAATATCGACACCGGCGCGCTGGCGGCACGTCGGTTGATCGCCGAGCTCACCCGGACCGAAGCGACCCGAGCATGACCGCGGCTGCCTGCCACCGCGTGCAGTGGTTTCCGGGCACCGATCAGCTGCTCGGCCGATGCCATTGCGGCGCAACCCGGATCGCCGATGACCCGATCGAGATCTGGCAATGGTTGCTCGCCCACCCGGACGGTCACCACGATGGCGCGCCCGATCCGCGGCCCGCGCCCCTGATCGGAGTCGGAACATGACCACCGAACCGGAATTCACCGTCACCGTCACCGACCGCCGCGCCCTCGCCGACGGCATCGTCGAACTCACCCTCGCCGTGACCGACGGACACACTCCGAAATGGCAGCCGGGCGCCCACATCGACCTGATCCTGCGCCCGGACCTGGTGCGCCAGTATTCGCTGTGCGGCGATCCCGACGCCCACGACCGATTGACGGTCGCGGTCCTGCGTGAGGTGAGCAGCCGTGGTGGATCGGCCTACGTCCACGACCGACTGACAGTGGGCGAGCCTCTGCGAATCCGAGGTCCCCGCAACAACTTCCCGCTCCGGGACGCGCAAAGCTATCTGTTCATCGCCGGTGGCGTCGGCATCACACCGCTGCTGCCGATGATCCGCACCGTCGCGGGTCGCGGCGGTGAGTGGAGCCTGCACTACGGCGGTCGCAGCCGCGCGAGCATGGCCTACGTATCCGAACTGTCGGCGCTCGGGCCGATCGAGGTGCGTCCGCAGAGCGAGACCGGTCCGCTCGATCTCGACGCCATCCTCGCCACGCCGGAACCGGGCACGCTGGTGTACTGCTGCGGTCCGGAGTCGCTGCTGGCCGCCGTCGAAAGCCGCTGCGCCGCAGCCTGGCCCGCCGATGCTTTGCATCTCGAGCGGTTCGCGCCGAAGCCGACCGAAGTGACTGCCGATTCCGCCTTCGAGGTCGAATGCGCGCAATCCGGTGTCACCGTGCACATCCCGGCGAACACCTCCGTCCTCGACGCCATCGAAGAGGCCGGTATCGCGGTCCTGTCCTCCTGCCGCGAAGGCACCTGCGGTACCTGCGAAACCGTTGTCCTGGACGGCATCCCCGACCATCGCGACAGCATCCTCACCGCACAGGACACCGACGTGATGATGATCTGCCGCTCACGCGCCCACACCCCGCGCCTGGTCCTGGATATCTGATCCCCCCATCGAAAGGTTCCCGCTATGCCCGTTGTCCGTATCTCGGATACCGATGTCCACTACTCCGTGTCCGGTGCCGGGCCAGGATTGGTCCTCGTCCACGGCACCAGCATGAGTGCCGAATCCAATTTCGGACATCTCATCTCCGAGTTCACCGACCGCCACACCGTTGTCGCACCGAACTATGCGGGCAGCGGCGAAACCACCGCGCCCGACGGCCGACTGACCCTGGATTTGCTTGTCGCGCAGATCATCGCGGCCATCGAAGATACGTCGACCGGCCCGGCCGACCTGGTGGGGTTCTCCCTCGGCGCGGTCGTCGCGGCAGCCGTCGCGGGACGGCGTCCCGACCTGGTGCACCGACTCGTCCTGGTGGCCGGTTGGTCCGTGACGCAGGATCCGCGGCAGCTGCTCACCCTGCACGGCTGGGCGGCCTCATTGGCGGCCGGACCCGAAATGGCCTCCGCATTCGGTCCGTTGCTGGCGTTCAGCCCGGCCTTCCTGAGCGGACTCGGCCATGCGGGTCTGGCGCAATTGCGCGCCACGAAACCCGAACCCGGAACGCTGCGGCAGATCGAGGTGAACCTCGCAGTGGACATCCGGGACGAGCTGGGCCGTATCGCCGCACCGACATTGGTGATCGGCTGCACCCAGGACCAGCTGGTGCCGGTCGCCCACGCCCGTGATCTGCACGCCGCGATCCCGAACAGTCGATACGCCGAAATCGACAGCGGCCATGTGGTGTTCTTCGAGAAGCCCGCCGAACTCGTATCGCTTGTGCGGGGTTTCCTGCACCCGGCCAGCTGACTGGACAGGCCCTCTGGGGTGACCAGGGGCCTGTATCGGATCAGCCTGCGACCGCCTTGATTTCGGGTTTATCGGAGTCGGCGAGAGCGAAGCGGCGACCGCCCGCGGTCTTCGCCGAGTACATCGCGCGATCGGCGCGACGCAGCAGATCGGTGAAATCGCAGGAGTCGCCCGGCGGACAGTATGCGGTGCCGACACTGGCCGAAACCGGCACCGGACCGGCCGTCGACCACACCGGATCCCGCAGCGCGGCCACGATCCGATGCGCGATTTCGCCGAGCGTGTTGTGCAGCGGGTTGGTGGCGAGCACGAATTCGTCACCGCCGTAGCGGCAGATGACCGTATCCGGCGGGCAGATCTCGCGCAGCCTGCGGGCCAGCTCGACGAGCACCTCGTCGCCGACGGCATGTCCGTAGTTGTCGTTGATCTGTTTGAACCGGTCCAGGTCGATCAGCAGCAGACCGACGCCGCGGTTCGGATCGGCCGCCATCAGCCGCACCTTGTCCTGCAGCAGCGTCCGGTTGGCCAGATCGGTGAGCGCGTCATGGGTGGCCTCGTGCCGCAGCCGATGCTGTAGCGCGGCGATCTCCTGTACCCGCAACGACACCGCGGCCGAAATGTGTTGCTCCTGCTGGGCCAGCGCCCGCTCCTGCAGCGCCTGGGCATAGCTGTCGATGGCCTGACTGGCCACCAGCGGCCAGCGCGTGGCGACCAGCGACCCGGGCGCCCCCGCCGGGAAGCCGAGCAGCCAGCGGGTGGCCTGGGCCAGCATTCTGGTCCGTTCGAACGGCGCCTCGACCAGCCGCGCCCCCAAGTTCCGCGCCTCGGGCACCGGGAAGGGCTCGGACCTGGCCAGCAACAGCAGCCGCTCGATGATTTCGACCAATACCGGCTGCAACTGTTGTGGTGACGCGTGTGATCCCGGTTCCGCGCAGACCGCACGCGCCCACGCGCCTGCCATCTGCGCTACGGGTGGCTCGATATCCGCAGACATCGCACTCACCCGCCACGGGTGATGTCGGTACCCGGGTGCCCTGTTCCCATGCAGGTGCCGGCGTCACCCCGATCGTTCCCACTGCTACGCGGTTGTGTCCACCTCGCTTGGTGCACGCTCACCGCCCCCTTTCCAGATACCCCCGTCCGGCAAAAAGGATCCTAGCAAGCCACTCGGCACTGAAAAACGCCGTTTTATAACGAGTTATCGGTCCCTCGCGAATGGCGATCGGGTATGTCATCGCTGTCGCACCGCCGGCGTTACACATCAATTTTGTTCGCCGGAAAGTCGCGGACCGACACGCCGACAGCACGCCGAAAGGGGAGGTTTCCGGCTCACTCACCGGCTCGACTCGATCAGTGATAGCGACCGGCTACTGTTGACGGCTCGGATCGCGGCCGCATCGGCCTCGCTGGACGCTTTGGTGGGGGCTGATTGGCGTATCCGAGGCCCGATTCGGTACAGTCGGTTCGCACACGACATCGTGGCGATCCCATCAGATGTCGTATGCCTGCGGGTGTAGTTCAATGGTAGAACCTCAGCCTTCCAAGCTGATGGTGCGGGTTCGATTCCCGTCACCCGCTCCACGCAGGATTCATCCTCGTCGGCATCGTCTTTCGCCGCGAGGCCACGGGGTGTAGCGCAGCTTGGTAGCGCATCCGCTTTGGGAGCGGAGGGTCGCAGGTTCAAATCCTGTCACCCCGACAGAAGTAGCAAGTGGGGCTCGGGGAGGGATGAGGTGAAGGCGAAAGCTGGTTCGCCGACCGGCGAAGCTGAGGAGGATCGGTAGTCGGAGTGGTTTGCCGGCAACCGCACCCGTGGATAGCCAGCGCTTTGCCCGAGGCCTGTTCCGGTGTCGAGAAACCTCGGCGATGTCGAGCATCGTCGGATTGCGCGGCGGTCCGCTCCCCTAGACGGGGCAGCCGGGAATCTCGTGCGGCGCTTGATGCGTCGCGTCTCGCGCACCGGATTCTCGGCGGTAGCGCACAGCGAGGTGCATGATCTCGAGCAGTGTCGACCACGGTGAGATCGCGGGGTTCGGCCACGGACAGTGATGAATTGTGCTGGGCGCGTAGGCGTGTTCGGGGAGTGTGGCGCTGGTTGGCGGGAGGACCGAGCGCGGCGCGGCCACACACCTAGGTAGTGAACTCGGCTGCTTACGTGGCAGCACCCGATGCCGACACTTCCCCGATCTGGGAATACTGAACCGACGTGCAGACAGTCGCGTGTGCGGGCAGGGAACGGTCGGGGCGGAGGGAGGTGTGATGATTCCGTGGGCGACGGTGGAGACGTTGGCGCCGGGGATCGCTTCGGTGGCTTCGATAGGGGAAACGTCGCGCAATTTCGCCAGTTGCGACCGTGTTGTGCAGCGATTGCTGGCGAAGAGTCCGGCGCTGTACGACACTCTGACGACCCGCGATATCACCGGGATGATCCGCCTGGTGCACCTTCGGGGCGAGGAAATGGATCTGACGATCCCGACTGGTGCCGGGCCGCACAAGCTGATGCTGCGGCCGGTGCTCGGTCCGGCAGGCGACGTGCACGCGGTGCGGTTGTGGCTCGGTCCCGCGGCGGCACCGATTCCCCCATTGCGTCCGGCGGTCGGTCTGATCTGGGAACTCGATACGCAGTTGATCCACCAGCCCGTCGGACTTCGGCGGTTGTGCGGTGTCGAGGACGAAGAGTATGTGCCGCGACGTTCTATTGCCGAACTGTTCCACCGGATTTCGAGATTCGATCGACATGTGGAGGTGCTCGATCTGCTCTACGGTCCGGTGCCGGGGCACAAGCTCCAGTTCGACGTGATCGTGACCAGTGGGTCCGCACGACGAGGGCAATGGCGGATCACCATGCGGGCTCGCGATGACGAACGCACCCGCGGCGCTTGGTTGTTGATCGAAGACGTGACCTCCGACACCATGCCCTCGATGGCGCCGACTCTCGATCACATCGGGCTGCGGGAAGCTCACCGCCGTGCCGGGACGCATTTGGCCATCGTGCAACTCGAGCACGCCACCATCTCCCATTGGCTCACCGAGCCTGCTCCCTGGGTCCGGTGGGACTACCTGTTCCGGCCGGTCGATGTATTCCATCCCGGTGATCGCGCTCGATTGGTCGGCCTCGGCGGCAGGCTCGCATCCGGCGATGCGACGGAAGTTACTGTCCGCACGCTGAACTACGGTGGCGGATACACACCGACAGCATTGTTGCTCTATCCATATCCCGGATACTCGGTCCGCCGCCTCACCATCGCCCAACTCGTCTTCATCGGCGACGACCTCCCGATCGCTCAACCGAGTGAACCTGTCGGCTACGACGAACAACTGTGGCGCTGTCGGTCCAATGTTTCCGCGACCCACCACTTGCCTGTGTGACATTGCCGCCGTTCGGAGTTTCGTTTTGAACACGCAACAGCCTCCACTCGAGCCCGATGCTTGTCCCGTTCCGCACCACGTATCGCCCGCCGGGGACGGTGGCGACTACGTCCCGCTGTACTCC
Organism: Nocardia sp. CA-120079; assembly: GCF_050955745.1. NCBI lineage: Bacteria > Bacillati > Actinomycetota > Actinomycetes > Mycobacteriales > Nocardiaceae > Nocardia > Nocardia sp. CA-120079. Next base: position 7,757,577 of record NZ_CP192088.1, on the reverse strand, counting down.
CCGGAATTCGCCGCCGATCCACACACCGCTTACCGGGAGATGCGTAGCCGCTACGGCGCGATGGCGCCGGTGGAACTCGCGCCGGGAGTGCCCGCGACCCTGGTGCTCGATTACTACACCGCAGTGCGCATCCTGAACGATCCAGACCACTTCCCTGCTGATCCACGCGGCTGGCAGCAGGCGATCCCCGTCGAATGTCCGGTACGGCCGATACTCGAGTGGCGTCCGAACGCACTGCGCAGTGCCGGTAACGAACACACCCGCTATCGGCAGGCCATCGCCGCGGCCATCGATGGAGCCGATCTCCATGCCTTGCATGCCACCGTGGAGTCCATTGCCGTACCGCTGATCGAGGCCTTCAGCTCGTCCGGTTCGGTGGACCTGATCAGCCAATACGCCTTACCGCTCGCATTCGGCGCGATCAACGCGATGCTGGGCTGTCCACCGGAGATCGGCCAGCGGGTCGCACAAGCGACTGCCGCGATTTTCGACGGGGTCGACGCCGAACAAGGCAACAAAATGCTCAGCGAGGCATTGCTGGACCTGATCGACTCGAAGCGAGCCGAACCCGGCGACGACATCACCACGCGACTACTCGAACATCCCACCCGCCTCGACGAGTCGGAGTTGATTCATCAGCTCGCCATCTTGTATGGCGCGGGAATCGAACCGCAACAGAATCTGATCGTCAACACGCTGCTGCTCATGCTCACCGACGAGCGGTTCGCGGGAAATGTGTTGGGCGGCAGCCTATCGACCCGGGACGCGCTCGACGAGGTGTTGTTCGCAGACCCACCGATGGCCAATTTTTGCGTCACATATCCACGGCAACCGATTCTGTCCAGCAATATCTGGCTGCCAGCGAACCAACCGGTCGTCATCAGCATGGCCGCCTGCAACAACGATCCAACGATCAGCGGCGGTGAGTACCTCGGCAATCGTTCGCACTTGGCATGGGGTGCTGGACCGCACGCCTGCCCGGCGCGAACTGCGGCCTATCTGATCGCCCAAGATGCCATCGATCAACTCCTCGACGCCCTGCCCGATCTGACGCTGGCCGTGCCGGTGGATGAACTGAGCTGGCGGCCCGGTCCGTTCCACCGCGCTCTTGCTGCCCTGCCCGTGGTCTTCCCGGTGTCGACGACGCGCTGACCGCAATTCGGCGATCCGCACCAGCTCAGTGCGGCGTGGTTTCCACCGGCGCGGCCGCGGCGAAATTCACCATATTCGCTGGGCGGACGAAGGTTTCGGCGAAGGCGTCGGCCAGTGCGGTGTCCTCCTGTGCGGCCAGCATCAATTCCCGCACGGCCGGTGGGGGGTCGAGCACGGCCATTGTCCAGCGTGCCGCGGCATGGGCGATCGCGGTCAGCCACGGCTGTGCCGCCGAGGTCATCCAGGCCCGGTCGAACGGGCCGGTGGGATTGTCCAGAATCGCCGCGCTGTACTGGGCGGCGCAGTGCGCGGCGCTGTTGGCGCCCTGCGCACCGCCGGGATCCATCCGGCACACGACATCGCCGCCGCCGAGTACGAGGGTGCCGGAGGGCAGGGTGCCGATCGGCTCGCGCATGGTCGGCGGTACGGCGCCGACCAGAGTCGCGCCACCGTCGGTCAATTCGGCATTGCGATACCGATCGGAAAGTGCCGCAGGCAGATACCTTTGCAAGAGTTGTACAGCCCGCGGCAGTCGCTCGGCCGGGACCGTATGCGCGAAAACATCCAATCCGCTGCCGGGCAATCCCTCGAAAAGCAGTATTTCGCAACGCCTCTCCTGTCCGGGAGGACCGGTCAGGCCCGGATAGGAAATGATCTCGCCGTGGCCGGGAAGGGCCGTGTAGGTTCCGAGGTCGTCCGGATCGGGCTCGACGCCGTCGAGGTACAGCACCGCCAGTCGACGCATCGGCTCGGTCGGAACCGACCAGCTGGGGTCGGCGGGAAAGTACGCGGCGAGCTCACGCGATGCTCGGGTCACAACGGTCAGATCGTATTCCGCAGCGCGCCGATCCAGTTGCGGCACAGACAGGTCGGCGATCTCCAGATTGCCGCCCGCAGCCGCGAAGTCGGCAAGCCAGCGCGCGAACACCGTCCGCTGGTCGACACTCTGCGCTGGTTCGCTGAAGCGTCCGGCCCACCCGGACACCACGTTACGGTCGACGACCAGGCTGAACCGGATGCCCAGGATCCGGGGCGCAATCGAGCGCCAGATACCCAGCCCCGCTCGAGATTCGAGGTCCAAAGTCGGCACGAACTTCACCTGTGTGCTGGTCACCGAGCCGGACAGCACCGCGGCCGCGTCGCGATCGGTCACCAGGGTGACCGGGATGCCGCTGTGCCGCAGCCGCAGTGCCAGCGGTAGGCCACACTCGCCGGCGCCGAGTATCTGAATTCCGCGCACGTGAAATCCTTCCGATGGTGAATTCGCTGGTCTCAGCTTCGCGACATAGGTAGGTCACGGACATCGGGTGCAACGACGAATGTTTCAGATACCGGCTGACTAGTGTGCTCACCATGACCGGGCGGTATTCATCGAGCCTCGGATCGCTGCCGTCAGCCGCCAGTGATTTCGTCGGACGTGAACGGGAGCTGGACAAGATCGCGGAGTTGCTGCTGGATTCGGCGCGTCTGATCACCTTGATCGGTTCGGGTGGTATCGGCAAGACTCGCCTTGCCACCGAGGCGGTGCACCGCTACCACAAGGCTCGTCGGGTTCCCGTCCATTGGGTTCGGCTGGCGCGGCTGGCGAGCGGGGCGGATGTGTCGGCGGTCGAGGACGAGGTCGCGCAGTCGATCGTCGACGCCGACTTCTCCGATAGATCGGTATGGGCCGCTCTGGTCGACACCCTCACTCGTTCCGACGCCGTGGGCCACCGACTGCAGACGGTCCTGGTGATGGACAATTGTGAGCACGTCCTCGACGGCGCCGGGCGGTTGATCTGCGACCTACTCGACGCGGTGCCCGGGTTGACGGTGCTGGCGACCAGTCGCGAGGCGGTCGGCTGGGTCGATGAGCAATTGGTGCCGATCGGTTCCTTGCCGCGGGAACAGGCGACGCGACTGTTCCGCCAGCGAGCCGAACTCACCGGGCGCGCCATCGCCGATGATCAACTCGCGCTGGTCGATTCGATCTGCAGGCATGTGGACAACCACCCGCTCTACATCCGGCTGGCCGCCGCCCGCCTACGGCGCCAACCGTTGCGCATGATTCTGCGCGACCTGAGCGGTGAGGCAGGCGATCGGCGGCTGCGGTGGTCCCCCGGTCCACGCGTCGGCGCCGAGGAACGGCATCAGGGCATCCGGGATGTCATCGCATGGTCCTACGACCTGTGCACGGAACAGGAACGCCTGCTCTTCGATCGGATGTCGGTCTTCGCCGCGGGTTACGACGTGGATCCCGACGATGAAGCCGATGCGTCCGTGCTCGATGTCGGTGCGGAACTGGATGCGATCGAGGGTGTCTGCGCCGATCTCGACATCGTCGGCGGCGACCCGCGCGTCAGCATCGCGACGGACGAGGTCGAGGGTCTTTTGGAGCGTTTGGCGGATCAGTCTCTGGTGTCGGTACACCTGACTTCCGATACGGTCCGTTACTCACTGTTGGAGAGCTTCCGCGTATTCGCTCAGCAGCGATTGCGCGAGCGCTCGGCCGGCGCCGAATGGGAGCGACTGACCGCCCGGCATCGGCGCTACTACCGCGACAAAGTCATGCTGGCCTGCGCCGAATGGTGCAGCCCGGCGGAACAGGATCTGCTCGATTGGGCGCGGGCGGCTTGGGACAACCTGCTCTGCGCGATCGACGGAAGTCTTACCACCCCGGGGGAATCGGTGATCGGGCTGGAAATCGTCGTCGGCTTGATCTCCTTGCGTGTCCCCTTCATCAAGGGGTCGCTGCGCGAGTCTCGGCGCTGGGCCGAGCGGACGCTGGCGGCGACGCGCGAACTCGACCCACAACCCGTCGAACTCCAGATATCGGCGATGGCCCTGATCGGCTGGATCAGCCTGTGCCAGGGTGTGCACGAGGACGCCGAGCGGATGCTCGAGGCGTGCGTCGCGGCATGCGTGACAGATCCGGCGGCACGGGCGAACTGGCGCAATACCTCCGAGCGTGATCTCGGTCTGCCCGCACCCGTCGAGTTCACGCGCGGTAGCGAACTGATGCTGGTGCAGGGCGATGCGCGTGCGGTAGCAGTGCTCGGGAGCGCTCGCCAGAAGTTCGCCGCTGGTGGTGATCTCGGTGGTGCGGCCATGTGCGAGCTGTTCGAGGCACTTGCCGCCGGTTTCGGCGGCACCGCTGTGCAGGCCATCGAGATTGCCCGGCGTCATCTCGACAACGCCGTTGCGGCGGGGGCGCGCTGGGCGAAATCCTGGGCCGAATTGGCATGGGCGATTTCCCTGACCAAATATGGTGACCCCGAGGAAGCGCTCGCCGTCGGGCGCTCCGCGTTGGCGGATCAGGTCGCGATGCGTGACCAATGGGGTGCCCTCTGGGCGGTGCACATCCGGATGTGGACGCTCGCGCGCATGTCGGGCGATGCGCGGACCGCGGACGGCGCCGTCTCGGATCAGGTGCTTGCGAGGGCAACCGAAATCGCACTGCTGGGCGGCGGCGTCGCCACCTGGCGGCAGCGCTTGGGCGTGAACATCGCGAACCTGGTGCCATTCGAAACCGAAACCGACAGAGCTATCGGCATCGCGCGGGATGTGCTCGGAAACCAGCTGTTCGAAGCCACTCACCGCGAGGGTGCCATGTTGCGGCCGGAGCACGGCGAGGTGGCACGGCTGGCTTTGGGCACGTTGGCGATGGGCAAGCTGGAGGTGGACCATCCCATCCGGCGCGACCGCCCGTCACCCTGGCAGGAACTCTCGACCGCCGAACAGGAGGTGGCCACGCTCGCAGCGGCGGGCTGGACCAATACGGCGATCGCGGCCAGCCGCGGCAATTCGTTCAAAACCATAGACGCACAGATGGTTTCGATCTTCCAGAAGCTGATGATCACATCGCGAGCCGACATCATCACCTTCGTGCCCGCGGACCGGCGCAGCGACGTCACGAATGCGGCTGCACGTCGACCGACACGTGCACGGCGCGGGCCGGCACCCGAGCGGGGCCGCTGACCGGCGAAAGCGGTAGGGGCGATGTTGTGGGCCTGCCCGGTCGACCGTGCGGCATAGTGTGTAGGCGTGCCTGCCCGTGACACGTCACCGGCCGCGACCGTTCTCGTGGTCGACGATGAGCCCAACATTCTGGACCTGCTCTCCGCCGCCCTGCGGATGAGCGGATTCGACGTGCACACAGCCGCGAGCGGGTACGCCGCGCTGGCCGAGGCAGCGGCGCACCCGCCGGACATCGTGGTGCTGGACGTGATGCTGCCGGATCTGGACGGCTATGCGGTGGCGCGGCGGCTGCGGGAGTCCGACAGCCAGGTGCCGGTGTTGTTCCTGACGTCCCGGGACGCGGTCGAGGATCGGATCGCCGGGCTGGCCGCCGGTGGCGACGACTATGTGACCAAGCCGTTCAGCATCGAAGAGGTCCTGCTGCGACTGCGCGCGATTCTGCGGCGCACCCTCGGCCCGGAGTCCGGTGACGATCGGGTGCTCGAGTATGCGGACCTGGAACTGGACGTCGACGCGCATGCGGCATATCGGGCGGGCACCGAGATCTGGCTGTCGGCCACCGAATTCAGCCTGCTGCGGTATTTGGTGGTCAACGCCGAGAAGGTGGTCAGCAAGCAGCAGATCATCGATCGGGTATGGAGCGCGGAAACCGGGCGCGACGGGCGGGTCGTGGAGACCTTCATCAGCCAGCTCCGGCGCAAGGTCGATGCCGGGAATCCGCCGCTGATCCACACAATTCGCGGTGTCGGGTACACCTTGCGCCGCGGCGGCGGGCGCTCATGAACGGACGCCGGGTGTGGAATCGGGCTCGCCGGTTGACCTTACGCACCCGGCTGCTGCTGGCCCTCGTCGCGATCGCCGGTATCGGAATGGCCGCCTTCGGGCTGCTCAGCGTGACCATGTTGGATCGCGCGCTGCTCGACCGGGTGGACGACCAGCTGAATCACGTTGCCAGCGATATGACTTCGACCAAGCGGCCACCGCCGCCCCCACCGTCCGGCCCGCCGGAGTACGAGCAGTTGCCATCGGATTTCCGGCTGATGTTCTTCGATGTGGACGGTCATCAGATCGGCAAGCTCGGCGCATCGGCCCTGATGAGCACTGTGCCCGCGCTGCCCGCGATGGACGCGGCATCGGTGCGCGCCCGCCCGAACACTGCGTTCACCGTCGGCGACCAGAAGAGCGATATCCGTTGGCGGGTGCGCACCGTCGTGCAGCCCGCGACCGAGTGGCAGCCCGACGGCGGTACCGTCGCGATCGCGATGTCGCTGGCGACCACCGAGGCGACCACCGGCAACCTGCGCACGATCGAGTTGGCGGCGGGTGTGACGCTGCTGCTCGCCATCTGCGTGATCGCGGCGGTACTGGTACGCATCGGCCTGCGACCGCTGACCAGGATCGAGCACACGGCCGAGGCTATCGCCGCCGGGGATCTGGATCGCCGTGTCGCACAGACCGATCCGCACACCGAGGTCGGTCGGCTCGGCACCGCGTTCAACGTGATGGTCACCCGGCTGTCCACGGCACTGCGCCAGCTCGCCGATTCCGAGCAGCGGATGCGGGCGTTCATCGCCGACGCCTCCCATGAACTGCGCACCCCGCTGACCTCCGTCCGCGGCTATGCCGAGCTGTATCGGCGCGGTGGTGCGTCCGACGAGGTGGGCGTGCGCGAGATGATGAGCCGGATCGAGGGCGAGGCGATCCGGATGGGGGTGCTCGTCGACGACCTGTTGCTGCTGGCCAAATCCGATCAGGAACGGGCGCTGGATCTGGCGGAGCTCGATCTGGTGGTGCTCGCGATGGAAGTGGTGCGCGATGCCGCTACCCGAGCCCCGGGGCGGGACATCGGTCTGGAGAGTTCGGATGATCCGGTTCGGGTGGTCGGTGACGAGCATCGATTGCGGCAGGTCGTGACGAATCTGGTCAATAACGCGCTGGTGCATACGCCACCCGAGGCGTCGATCACCGTCAGCGTCGGGATCAGAGCCGCGGCCGCGTTGACCGATCCGATCGCCGCCGAAGCGGGTGCGGTACTGCCCGACGTGTCCGAATTCGCCGTACTCGATGTGCACGACGACGGACCCGGCATCGCGCCGGAGAACGCGCCGCGCATCTTCGATCGCTTCTACCGGGCCGCGGAATCGCGTTCCCGCACCGGCGGTTCGGGACTCGGACTCGCCATTGCCGATGCGATCCTCGGCGCGCACGGCGCCCGGATCCAGCTGTTGCGCACGCCCGGTGCGGGTGCCACCTTCCGGATCCTTTTCGCCGTTTCCTGATCGTCGGCGGATTCGACGCGGATCGGTTAAGTTAATGCCCGTTCTGTTTCCGGCGCGAGCTGGTGCACGCCGCCGATCCCGAGGGCATCATCACCGGCGGTCACGAGAACAAGACCGGGCGGACCGGGGCCATCCATGAAGGCGAAAAGCTGAACACGCCAGCCCGTCTCGCGATGTTCGAGCAGATCATCGCCGACAACCGTGCGGGCGGTCGGCGCAAGCTGAAACGTGAAAACTGAACTCCCGCACCGGAAGTTGGTGCGGGAGTATCCGATCAGTAGCCGATTGTGAAGCGGCGCTGGATGAATCGCGGTAGTTCGGCTTCGTCGAGCAGTGCTACCGCGGCGTCCTCGATGGAAATGCGGCTCTGGCCGTCGGTATCGCGGACCGGCTGGTCACCGCCGACGCGGTAGCGACCGGTGCGTTCGCCGGGGGCGATGAGTTCTGCCGGGCTGAGGTAGGTCCAGAGCCGATTCGAGGTGCGCAGGACATCGAGGGCGGCGCGGTGGCCGCGTACCGCGGCGGCGTACTCGCGGGGGAGGCCGAGTCCTTCGAGGGTATCGGCGAGGCGTTGGTCGTCATCGGCGGTGACTCGGCCGGGCTCGTACTCCAGACTCCCTGCGCCGCCGACGACGATCAGCCGCGTGCGTGGGTGCGTGTGCAGTGCATCGAGCAGTGCGCGAGCGGCACTCGCGTAGACCGTCGGATCGGCGATCGAGCGCGCGACGGTGTCATCGAAATCCGCTGCCGCATTTCCCGGTTGGTAGCAGCTGATCAGGACGTCCATGCCGGGGAGCGCCGCGGCGATGGCCGCGCTGTCGAAGATGTCGAGGCTGCGCCAGGTGACGTTCGGCCTGCTGGTGGTGATCTGGCCTGCGTCCCTGGTGAACGCCGTGACGTGGTGGCCGCGGGCAACGGCCTCGGTGAGTACTCGCTGGCCGATATTGCCGGTCGCGCCGACGATTCCGATGAACATTGTTCTCCTCGAACTGGTTGATACGGCGTGTAGAAACTATACGCCGTGAAGTATTTGTGCAATGTCAAGTTTTCTCACGCCGCTGTAGAGTTGCCGCCGTGGGCACTGCGACGCCGAGCCGGCGGGAGTTACGACGCTCCGAGACGACAGCGGAGATCAAGCAGGTCGCGCTCGGGTTGATGGCCGAGGGTGGACCGGGCGCCATCACGCTGCGGGCGATCGCGCGCGAAATGGGCATGACTGCCAACGCCGTCTACAGCTACTTCCCGACCCGCGATGACCTGATCACCGCGCTGATCAACGACGTGTACTCCGAACTCGCCGATGCGGTCGAGGCGGCACGCGATGCCCGTCCCGCAACCGATGCATCCGGCCGAATCCTCGCGTGGGCCTGTGCATTTCGCGATTGGGCATTGGCGAATTCGGCCGGGTTCCGCCTCATCTACGGCGACCCAGTGCCCAACTACGAGCCTCCCGAGGGTGGCGCGGCCCCGGACGCGGAGCACCGAGTGTGCGCCGGTCTGACCGGTTTGGCCGCAGGCGCGTGGCCACACGCAGAAAATCTCTACGCGGACAACGGCTTCGAGTGGTCGGACTTCGAACCGAAACTCGTCGAAGAGGTCAAGGCGGAGTTCCCCGGCCTACCGCCCGCCGCTGTCGCGATCGCCCTGCGCATCTGGGGCCACCTGCACGGCTTGGTCTCCCTGGAAATCCTCGGCCACCTGCGCTCCCAGACCACCGATCCGGAAAAGCTGTACCGCAACGAGATTCGCCATCTCATCCGATCGCTGGGCTTGAAGACACCCGAGCGCTGAGCCCGGTTGTGGGCTCCGGCGGCTGCCGTTTCGGCGGCCTTCCGCATCGGCATCGCACTGCCAGGTGGGCATGCAGACTGGAATCTTCAGCCGACCGTTGCGTTCTGCATCGTCGCGGTGGCCGTGGCAATTCGCGAGGTGCGGCACGCGGTTTCGCCCCCGGCCTCGAGCCTGAGGGCGTGCACGGGGATTCGGACTGATCGCCCGCGCCCGATGGCACTCGGTGGTGCTGTATCAGCTGGCGGCGCGGGTGCCGTCCAGCGTGTCGGCAGCCGGATCGCCGATGGCCGCGCGGGCGGCGCGTTCGGTGAGGGCGGCGAGGAAGGGGAGGCGAGCGTCGCCGAGGGACATGGCGTGATTGCCGAGGTGGTTGGTGACGAAGCCGATGCCGAGGCCGAGGCTGGGATTGGCGATACCGCCGGAGCCGCCGATGCCGAAGTGGCCGAGGGCCTGGCGGGTGAGGCGGGTGCCGACAATGGCGCGGTGGTAGCCGAGTGCGAAATGCGGTGGGGCGCCGAGGACGTAGTCGTAGCGGCTGTTCGGCGGCATTTCCGCGATGCGGCGTGTGGTTTCGGGACGGAGCAGGCGGCGGTGGCCGACCAAGCCGTCGTTGCCGATTGCGCCGTACATCTTGGCGATGGCACGGGCGGTGAAAACGCCGTTCCATCCGGGCATCATCGCATCGTAGGGACGCATGCCGAGGGTCATATCGGCCCAACCGTCGTAGACCGCGCTGCGGGCGGAATTCATCACCTTCACCGAGGCGAAGGGTGCGATGAGCGTGTCGAACGGGACCCTGGCGATGCCGAGACGGGGCGAGAGCCGAGCCAGCCGCTGCCGCTGGTTGTCGGGTACACCGAACCAGAAGTCGTTGTCGCCCAGCGGCTCTCGGAGTTCACTGCGCACGAGGTCGGTGAAGTCGCGGCCGGTGGCGCGCTGCGCGATCTCCGCGACCAGGGTGCCGAAGGTCAGGCCGTGATATCCGGAAGCCCGCAGCCGCAGTGGATCCGGCGCGGATGCGGCCATTGCGGCCGCCACGGCATCGTGGTCGAGCAGATCGTCCGAGTCGGCGACCAGATCGCGGGTGCGCTGCAATCCGGCGCGGTGATTCAGTACCTCGCGAATCGTGATGTCGCCCTTGCCTCGCGCCGCGAATTCCGGCCAGTAGTTCGCCACCGGCGCGTCCAACTCGAGTACGCCGCGCTCGATCAGCCGATGCGCGACCGTCGCGGTGACGCCCTTGCCGGTCGAATAGGACAGTGCCATGGAGTTGGTCCGCCACCGCCGGTCGCTATCTGCCCACCCGGCCCAGATATCGAGGACCGGCTCTCCGCGGAGGTACACCGCCAGTGCGCCGCCGCCCTGGTTCTTGCGCCGGAACATCGCAAAGAACTTCGCCGCGACGGCGGTGAATCGGTCATCGACCAGCATGTGGCCGGGCACGCCCGCGCCATCGGTGCTCGCAGCTGGCATGGTCAGACTCCTTTGTCTGTCAGATAACGCCCAGGCTGCTGCTAGCAGTTGCAAGCGGCCTGCTAACTTACTGTAACCAGCGTTACGCGATAGATGCAATGGTGCGTACCGGTGGGCGGAATACCTGGTTCGTCACGCCATCCGGCACCTCGATGACGCCGGATCTATCACGCTCACCAATGGCATCTCCACCTTCTCCGAGCCGGGCCGCCTGTCCTTCGCGGCCGCGGTCAATGCGGGTCTGGGCGGCTTCGTGCCCGCGGCGGCGCTCGAGCTGCCGCGCGGAATCCGCTTGAACTCGGTGAGTCCGGGCTGGATCTCGGAGACCCTGATTACGCTCGGGCGTGACGGTTCTGCGGGCACTCCGGTCGCCGATGTAGTCCGGTCCTATGTAGAGCTGATCGAAGGATCCGCCCACGGCCGGGTGGTCGAGCCATGACCAGGTACCGGCCGCGGGGGTGACCCTTCACAGGCGTGGGTCGACCGGCTCCGATTCGAGGGCGAGGACAGCGAATACCGCTTCGTGCACGCGCCACAGCGGCTCGCCCGCGACGAATCGGTCCAGCGCTTCCAGGCCCAGTGCGTACTCGCGCAGCGCCATCGAGCGCTTGCGGCCCAGACCGCGGGTGCGCAACCTGCGTAGGTTGTCATCGCGCAGGTATTCCGGGCCATAGATGATCCGGAGGTATTCGGGGCCGCGGCATTTCACGGCCGGCTGGACCAAGTGGTCACCTTCGCTACGGACCAGCGCCTCGTACGGCTTCACCACCATGCCCTCGCCGCCCGCCGTGGTCAGCTCGGTCCACCAGCTGGTGGCGGCGGCTTCGCTGTCCGGATCGGTCAGATCGACGATCTTTCGGCCGGTCGGGGCGAACAGGCCTGCGTCGGCGGCGACCAGCTGGTCGATCGTCGACAGCTGCCAATCATGGTCGCGCACCGCGTAATTGATGCCCGCACCGGCCAGGATCTGGAACGGCGCGATCCGTAGACCGGCCAGGCCGTCCACCGGCCAGCAGTAGCGGCCGTATGCGGTGGTGAAGGCCGCCGCGTCGGTCTCGCGTGCGGCCGTGCGTTCCGCGAGATCGGTGACGTCCAAGCCACGGGCGGCGACAGCGGTCAGCAGATCGGTCGCGGTGCCGAGTGCGGCACGGGCGGCCGCACCGACGGCGGCGTACTGATTGCGCAGCAGGCCGACGGCTTTGGCCGACCATGGCATCAGCTCGGCATCGAGCAGCAGCCATTCGGTGTTCAATTCCTCGAACAGGCCGGCTGTTTCGGCCGCGGCACGCACGCGGGCGAGCAACTCCTCGGTCCGCGCGGCGTCGTCGAAGAACGGACGCCCGGTGCGGGTGTAGAGCGCACCGGTGCTGCCGTCGTCGACGCCGAACCGATCGGACGCGGCCGGCGCCGAGCGCGTCACGAGGACGATTGCGCGCGAGCCCATGTGCTTCTCCTCGCACACCACGCGTCGCACACCCTCGGACCGGTAGTAGTCGAAGGCCTCGGCGGGATGTTCGAGGTGGCCGTCCAGCTGCGTGGTCGCACACGGCGCCATGGTCGGCGGCAGGTACACCAGCCAGCGCGGATCGATGGCGAAGCGGCTCATCACTTCCAATGCGGCCCCGGCGTTTCCTCCTGCACGCCGACGCGGCCGTGCTGGCGGGTCTCCACTACCCGGCGGCCCATCACATCGTCGAGATCGAGCACGCCGGGATCGCGGTGCGTTACCCCGCCGGGCGTCGCCATGGTGGTGGCCTGCAGCGGACGCACCGGCTCGTACCAAACCCGTTCGGCCGGAACCGAAACCGGCACGCGCTCCGGATAGCGCAGGGCTGAGAGCTCGCCGCCGAAGACGACGCCGGTGTCCAGGCAGAGAGTGTTGTTCACCCAGCGCAGATCGGTCACCGGCGTGTGGCCGTACAGCACGGTGGCGCGGCCACGGTAATCCTCGGCCCACGGATAACGCACCGGCAGACCGTATTCGTCTGTCTCACCGGTGGATTCGCCGTACATCGCGAAGGCGCGCACCCGGCCCGACGCACGCCCGTGGTACTCCTGCTTGAGCCCGGCGTGCGCGACCACGAGGCGGCCGCCGTCGAGCACGTAGTGGCTGATCAGTCCGCGGCAGAAGTCCAGCGCCGCCTTGCGGAAATCCTCGTCCTCGGTCTCCAACTGGGCCAGCGATTCCGCGAGGCCGTGCGCGATACGCACCTTCTTGCCGTCGAGTGCGCGCACCAGCTTGTTCTCGTGATTTCCGGTGACACACAGCGCCGTTCCCGCGCCCACCATCCCCATGACGAGTCGGAGCACACCCGGGGTATCCGGTCCGCGATCGACCAGATCGCCGACGAATACCGCGGTGCGCCCGGCCGGGTGGCTCGCGCCGACAGCCCGGCCGGCATCGTCACGCGCCAGGTCGTAGCCGAGTTCGCCGAGCAGCGTCTCCAATTCGGAGCGGCAGCCGTGCACGTCGCCGATCACATCGAACGGTCCGGTGAGTTCACGCCTATCGTTCCAGGCCTTTTCGTCGACAATGGTCGCCGACTCGATCTCCTCGACGCCGCGCAGTATGTACACCTTCCGGAAGCCCTCGCGTTCCAGACCGCGTAGGCCGCGGCGCAGTTCGCGCTGCTGCCGGGACACCACGTGCCTGGCCAGGTGCGCTCGATCGGGACGTTGCGTATTGCGTTCGAAGCACACGTCATCGGACACGTCGAGCACGATCGCCACCGGCAGTACGTCGTGCGCTCGCGCGACCGCGATCAGTTCCTGACGCGCCTTGGGCTGCACATTGGTGGCGTCGATAACGGTGCGCAGGCCGCGCCGCAGCCGGACACCGGCGATGTGGTGCAGCAGTGCGAAAGCGTCCGGCGTCGACGACTGATCGTTCTCGTCATCGCTGACAATGCCGCGACAGGCATCCGAGGAGACGATCGTGGTATGCCGAAAGTGCTTGCGCGCGAAAGTCGATTTACCCGAGCCGGTGCTGCCGATCAGCACGACGAGGGAGAGCTCGGGGACGGATAGCTCGGTCATCACGCGGCTCCTCTCGTACTGCTGTCGATTGTGGCCTTGGTGAACAGGGCCAGTTGCGTGGGTGGGCCGAATTCAGGATGTTCGACACCGACGGGTGCGAACCGCACCGTGTAGCCATACCGTTCGGCCACGCGAGAGGCCCAATCCGCGAATTCCGCACGGGTCCATTCGAAGCGGTGATCGGAGTGCCGGAATTTGCCGGCGGGCAGCGTCTCGTACACCACATTGTGCTCGGCATTCGGCGTCGTCACTACTACGGACCCCGGTGCGGCCGAGCCGAATACCGAGTATTCGAGCGCACCCAACCGCGGCTCGTCGACGTGCTCGACAACCTCCATCAGCACGGCAGCGTCGTATCCGCGCAGCCGCGCATCGGTATACGTCAACGCACCCTGCAGCAATGTCAAACGCTGCGCCACTCGCTCCGGCATCCGATCCAGCCGCAACCGCCGCTTGGTGACGTTCAAGGCGCGCATCGATACGTCGACGCCGACAACTTCGGTAAAAGCCTTGTCGGCCAGTAGTTCCCGCAACAATGCCCCCTCGCCGCAGCCGAGATCGAGCACCCGATGCGCCCCGACGCCCCGCAGCGCGGCCAGCACCGCCGCCCTTCGCATGACCGCCAACGACGGTGCCCGCTCTTCGCCCTCGGTCGCCGCCGGCTCCGCAGCCGTTGCCTGCGCCGACATGGCTTCCGACTCCGTGGCCTCTGCGGCCGTGGGTTCAGCGGTCGTGGCTTCCGAGGACGTGACCTCTGTGGGTGCGGCCTCTGCCGCCGAGATCTCGGTCGACCGGGTCGCTGCCGGTACACCTGCTCCGGCGCTATTGCCCACGGCCTTGGGTCCACTGCCCGGCGAACCGGCTGCGACAGCCGCTCCGTCAGTCGCTTCCAGCGCCTCGTCGACCCCCTCCTCGACGGCATCGAGCTCCTCGGCCTCCGCATCGTCCACCTCGGCCAGCCGCGCCAGCGCCGTCCGTACCAGCGACTGACGTCGCGCCAGGTAGCGTCGCGTGATCCAGCCCCGCTCCGGATGCTCGGCCAGCCAGCCGGCCCCCGCGCGAATGAGCTTGTCGACCTCGTCGGCGGCCAGCCAGTAGTGCTTGGCCCCGTCGAGCACCGGCAGCAGGACATACAGGTGCGCGAGGGCGTCGGCAAGGCGGATGGTTCCGGCGAGTTCCAGTCGCACATAATGCGAATCGCCCCACTCCGGGAAGGCCGGATCGAGGGGGAGCGGTTCGGCGAGCACGGTCCAGCCCAGCGGTGCGAAGACCCGCTCGGCCGCCTCCGGTCCGCCCTTGCACGGCACCGCGGGCAACACGATCCGCAAGGGCAGTGCCGTCTGCGCCAACTCGGGCCGCTGATCGCAACGTCCGTGCAGTGCCGTGCGGAATACCGTGCCGAGTGCCACCGACAGCAGCGACGAGGCGGCATACGGCCGATCGTTGACATACTGCCCGAGGCTGAAATCCGGTGTGCTGCGCGATCGCCCGCGCACCAACCGAATCGGATCCACCTCCAACAACAGCGCTGCCGTACACCGAGCCGCGGTCGCCTCCGGGTACACCACATGCGCGGTGCCATAGGACTGCTCGAACGCCTGCACCCGGTCCGGGTTCTTGTGCAGCAAGAAGCCCAGATCGGTCGCGGGCCAAGCCGCGCCCTCCGGCGGTGTGCAGGTGATCGTCAACAGCATCTTGCGATCGTCGCCGAGCCGCACACCGCACGCAAGGAAGTTTCGCGAGGCTTATCAGAGACTGAGGTTCGGCCAGGTCCAGTCGGCGACCGCAGGAATGTCCTCGCCGTGTTCGCGAGTCCAGGCGCGGGCCTTCCAGCGGGCGTCGACCATCTCCTGTCGCAGTCCCGCCGCCTTCTCCCGCAAGGTCGGCACCCGGTCGATCACGTCCATGACCAAGTGGTACCGGTCCAGATCGTTGAGCATCACCATATCGAAAGGTGTTGTGGTGGTGCCTTTTTCCTTGTATCCGCGCACGTGCAACTCGCTGTGGTTGGTGCGCTGGTAGGTGAGTCGGTGGATCAGCCACGGGTACCCGTGGAATGCGAAGATCACCGGCCGGTCCCGGGTGAACAGTGTGTCGAACTCGCTATCGGACAGGCCATGTGGATGTTCGTCCGATGGTTGCAGCCGCATCAGGTCGACCACATTCACCACTCGCATCCGCAGTTCCGGCAGCCGTGCACGCAGAATCGCCGCCGCCGCGAGCGTTTCCAGCGTCGGCACATCTCCGGCGCAGGCGAGTACGACATCGGGCGTGGTGCCGAGATCGTCGTTCTGTCCGGCCCAGCCCCAGATTCCGGCACCGCGCGCGCAGTGCACCGCGGCATCGGAAACCGAAAGCCAGTCCGCCTGCGGCTGTTTCCCGGCGACCACCACATTGACGTAATGCCGTGAACGCAGACAGTGATCGTAGGTCGACAGCAGCGTATTCGCGTCCGGTGGCAGATACACCCGCACGATCGATGGCTTCTTGTTCAGCACGACATCGAGGAAGCCGGGATCCTGATGGGTGAAGCCATTGTGGTCCTGTCGCCAAACATGTGATGACAGCAGGTAATTCAGGCTCGCGATGGGTCGCCGCCACGGCACCGCCGCACTCGCGTCCAGCCATTTGGCGTGCTGATTGAACATCGCGTCGACGATGTGGATGAAGGCCTCGTAGCAGGTGAACACCCCGTGCCTGCCGGTCAGCAGATATCCCTCGAGCAGCCCCTGGCACATATGCTCGGACAGCACCTCGATCACCCGTCCGGTGCGGTCGAGATCCACATCGAATTCGCCGATTTCGGCCTGCCAGTTACGACCGGTGACCTGCAGAATGTCCTGCAGCCGATTGCTCGCCAATTCGTCGGGGGCGAAGGTCAGGAAGTTGTCCGCATTGCGCGCGGTGACATCGCGCAGCCACGCGCCGAGCACCCGGGTCGCCTCGTGCTGTGTCGCGCCCGGCTCACGCACCTCGACGCCGTAGGACCGCCAATCGGGCAGCCGCAGATCCCGAACAAGCATGCCCCCATTGGCAATTGGATTCGCGCTCATCCGCCGATTGCCATCGGGCGCCAGGTCGACCAGCGCCGCTAGCGGCCTGCCCGACTCATCGAAGAGCTCCTCCGGCTGGTAGGACCGCAACCACTGTTCGAGCACCGCCCGGTGTCCGTCATCGGTACGCGCGGCCGCGAGCGGCACCTGATGTGCTCGGAAGGTGCCCTCGACCGGATCGCCGTCGACCACCGGCGGGCAGGTCCATCCCTTCGGTGTGCGCAGCACGATCATCGGCCAACTCGGGCGCGCCCCATCGGTTCCCGCGCGTGCGGTCCGCTGAATCTCCGCGATGCGATCCAGCGCGGTGTCGACAGCAATGGCCATTTCCTGGTGCACGTTCGCGGGATCGCTGCCCGCGACGACGATCGGCTCATAGCCGTATCCGCGCATCAGCATCAGCAATTCCGATTCCGAAATGCGCGCCAGGATGGTCGGATTGGCGATCTTGTACTGATTCAACGCGAGAATCGGCAGCACCGCACCGTCGCGCGCCGGGTTGAGGAATTTACCGGCATGCCAGCTGGTGGCCAGCGGCCCGGTCTCCGCCTCACCGTCGCCGACCACGCAGAACACCGTCAGATCCGGATTGTCCAGCGCCGCCCCGAACGCGTGCAGCAGTGAATAGCCCAGCTCACCGCCCTCGTGGAAGGAACCGGGCGTCTCCGGCGCACAGTGACTCGGCACCCCGCCGGGGAAGGAGAACTGGGCGAACAGCGCGCCCATCCCGGTCTCGTCCTGCGGCACATGGCTGTACAGCTCGGAGTACGTTCCCTCCAGCCACGCACAGGCATTCGGCCCCGGTCCGCCGTGTCCTGGTCCGGCGACGAAGACCGCATCGAGATCTCGCTGCCGAATCGCCCGATTGGCGTGCACCCAGACCAGATTCAGGCCGGGCACGGTGCCGAAATGTCCGAGCAACCGCGGCTTGATGTGGTCGGCCCGCAGCGGTTCGCGCAACAGTGGATTGCTCATCAGATAGATCTGGCCCACCGCCAGATAATTCGCGGCCCGCCACCACGCGTCGAGCGATTCCAGTTCGGCGCGATCGAGCGGGCCCGGCGCCTCCGCGAGCCGATACGGCCGGGGTGCGACGGTCGCGCCGACGCTGCTTTCGACATTGTCGGCCGAGGTATCGCCCCCGGCGCTGGCTACCTGGGTCATGCTCGACTCTCCTCACACTCGGGCATCAGCGGCGGCACCTGGAGGGACCGCCGGTTACCGGGTCCTGCGCGGTTGCCGACGTCGATTGACAACGCCGGATGGAGAATTCACAGCCAGCCTACCTACGTGGGCGCGCGCCGATCGGTTCTCACGGTCTCGCGTCCGCGAAGGTCCGTCTGGTCCGGAGGTCACCCGATCCGATGCCATCCGTCGTCGCGCTATCGGCGGGTGGTTGGGCCGAGCGAGTCGCGGTGGATTATGGTCCGCCGCATGCAAACACTGCGCAGGATCATCGGTATCGGCACCATCGCCGCGGCGACATTCGCGCTGGCCGCCTGTGGCTCGGACGATGACAAGGGCGCGTCCGCCACCACCTCTGCCGCCACGTCATCGGCCGCAGCGGCATCGGCGCAGCCCACCTTCGGTCAGCTGCCCGCGCAGAACACCGGCGCCGAATGCACCGCCGACGACATCGTGGTGGTCGGCGGCTTCGGTGCCACGCCGAAGATCACCATCCCGGACACCTGCACCCCGCCGACCCAGCTCCTGGTCAAGGATCTCGTTCCGGGCAGCGGTCCCGGTGCGGTCGCAGGTCAGCCGCTCACCATGAACTACACGCTGATCACCTGGTCGGATAAGAAGAAGCTGGACAGCTCGTTCGACCGCGGCAAGCCCTTCCAGCTCACGCTCGGTGCCGGACAGGTCATTCCGGGTTGGGAGCAGGGGCTGGTCGGCGTGCAGGCGGGCGCGCGGCGGCTGCTGATCATCCCGCCGAACCTCGGGTACGGCGCGGGCGGCAACGGTATCAAGCCCAACGAAACGCTGGTCTTCGTCACCGACGCGGTCGGCGTCGGCAAGTAATCGCAACACGCAGTCCGCGGCGGTGGTGCTGCCTGCAGCCCGCCGCGACGGGTCAACTAACCTGGTCGAGATACGCACGTTGAGCCGTGCGGCGATTTCGCTCGTGATTACCCCCAGCAAGTCGGCCACAAGCAAGTCGACCAGAACCAACGAACAAGGAGCATGTCCGTGAAGAGCACCGTCGAGCAGCTGAGCCCGACCCGGGTCCGGATCAACGTCGAGGTGCCTTTCGAGGAGCTGAAGCCGGACTTCGACAAGGCCTACAAGGCGCTGGCCAACCAGGTCCGCATCCCCGGCTTCCGTCCGGGCAAGGCCCCGGCCAAGCTCATCGAGGCCCGCCTGGGCCGCGGCGCGATCCTCGAGCAGGTCGTCAACGACGTGCTGCCCGGCCGCTACAGCGAGGCCGTCACCACCTCCGAGGTCAAGGTCATCGGCCAGCCCGAGATCGAGATCACCAAGATCGAGGACGGCCAGGAGCTGGCGTTCACGGCCGAGGTCGACGTGCGCCCGGAGATCGCCCTGCCCGCCTACGACGGCATCGAGGTGACCGTCGACTCGTTCACCATCGGTGACGAGGACATCGAGGAGCAGCTGCAGTCGCTGCGCCAGCGCTTCGGCACCCTGACCGGGGTCGAGCGTCCGGTCCAGGACGGCGACTTCGTCTCCATCGATCTGTCGGCCACCGTCGACGGCGAGGACGTGCCGGAGGCGGCCACCACCGGCCTGTCCCACGAGGTCGGCTCCGGTCAGCTGATCGAGGGCCTGGACGAGGCGCTCAACGGGCTTTCGGTCGACGAGTCCAAGGAGTTCACCTCGACCCTGGTCGCCGGTGAGCACGCGGGCAAGGAGGCGGTCATCACCGTCACCGTGCGCTCGGTCAAGGAGCGCGAGCTGCCCGAGGCCGATGACGACTTCGCCCAGCTGGCCAGCGAATTCGACACCCTCGACGAGCTGAAGGAAGACCTGCGCAACCGGGTCGAGCGCGTCAAGAAGGTCGAGCAGGCCGGTCAGATCCGCGACAAGGTGCTCGAGACCCTGCTCGAGCAGGTCGAGGTGCCGTTGCCGGAGGCGGTCGTGCAGGCCGAGATCGACGCCGTGGTGCACGATGCCGTGCACGGCTTCGACCACGACGAAGCCAAGCTCGCCGAGGCACTCGAGGCCCAGGGTTCCAGCCGCGAGGAATTCGACAAGGACACCAAGGAGTCCGCCGAGAAGTCGGTGAAGACCCAGCTGCTGCTGGACGCCATCGCCGAGGCGGACAACACCCAGGTCGGCCAGGAGGAGCTCACCGAGCGGATCCTGTTCCAGGCGCAGCGCTACGGCCTCTCGCCCGAGCAATTCATCCAGCAGGTGCAGCAGGCGGGCCAGCTCGGCGCGGTCTTCGCGGACGTGCGTCGCGGTAAGGCGCTGGCCGGTGTGGTCGGCAAGGTGAAGGTCACCGACTCCGACGGCAACGCCGTGGACACCGCCGAAATGTTCGGCGCCCCTGAGGGTTCCGAGCCGGAAGGCGCCGAAGAGACCACCGCCGCGAGCGCCGAATAATTCCATGGAGGAGCAGCGTGATCTGGACGTATGTGGTTTGGTGATTGCGCTGTGAGCGAGCGTAGCGAGTGAACCAAAAGCACAGTGCGCTCTCGCGCACAGTGCAATCGAGCGTCAGCGAGATTGCGCTGTGAGCGAAGACGGGCGGTACCGGGAGTTCGGTGCCGCCCGGCTTCGTTAATGTTTGTGACAAGCGAACCAGAGATGGCTGTTCGGTATCAGCAACGAGCCGGTAAGAGAAGGCAGGTATCCGTGACAATGAACAAGGCAGGGGTCGTCATGACATCCGCGACTGCTGGTCTGAACCTCAGTGATTCGGTGTACGAGCGCCTGCTGCGTGAGCGCATCATCTTCCTCGGCACTCAGGTCGACGACGACATCGCCAACAAACTGTGCGCGCAGATCCTGCTGCTCACGGCGGAGGACCCCACCCGCGACATCGCGCTCTACATCAACTCGCCCGGTGGTTCGGTGACCGCGGGTATGGCCATCTACGACACCATGCAGTTTGCCGAGTGCGATATCGCCACATACGGTATGGGCTTGGCCGCATCGATGGGTCAGTTCCTGCTCACCGCAGGTACCAAGGGCAAGCGGTACGCCCTGCCGCATGCGCGCATCATGATGCACCAGCCGTCGGCGGGTATCGGTGGTTCCGCGGCCGATATCGCGATCATGGCCGAGCAGTTCGCGCACACCAAGCGTGAGCTCAACGAGCTGCAGTCGCTGCACACCGGCAAGCCGATCGAGCAGGTCACCATCGACGCCGACCGTGACCGCTGGTTCACCGCGCAGCAGGCCCTCGAGTACGGCTTCATCGACCGCGTGATCACCCATGCGGCGCAGGCGAACGGCGCGGGTAACTAGCAACTGCCGAGCTGCCCCGTTCCCCCTCAACGACTTTGGAGACGAAGATGGCCAATCTGTTCGACCCGCGCGCCGGCCTCGGCGGCACCGCCCCGGCGAGCCCGCAGTCGCGCTACATCCTGCCTTCGTTCATCGAGCACTCGAGCTTCGGTGTCAAGGAGTCCAACCCGTACAACAAGCTGTTCGAGGAGCGCATCATCTTCCTCGGCGTGCAGGTCGACGACGCCTCGGCCAACGACATCATGGCGCAGCTGCTGGTGCTCGAGTCGCTGGATCCCGATCGCGACATCACCATGTACATCAACTCGCCCGGTGGTTCGTTCACCTCGCTGATGGCGATCTACGACACCATGCAGTACGTGCGCGCCGATGTGGCCACCGTCTGCCTGGGCCAGGCCGCTTCCGCCGCGGCCGTGCTGCTCGCGGCCGGTACCCCCGGCAAGCGCGCCTGCCTGCCCAACGCCCGCGTGCTGATCCACCAGCCGTCGCTGGAGGGTGGCATCCAGGGGCAGGTTTCGGACCTGGAGATCCAGGCCGCCGAAATCGAGCGCATGCGTCGCCTGATGGAGACCACGCTGGCGCGCCACACCGGTAAGGATGCGGACACCATCCGCAAGGACACCGACCGCGACAAGATCCTGACGGCCGAGGACGCCAAGGAATACGGGATCATCGACACGGTCTTCGATTACCGCAAGCTCAGCGCTCAGAAGTAGGGCGGACGCGCCGGACGCGGCGCGCCGATCGCTCGTAAGTTGCTCTATGTCAGGAAAATCCGGCCGGGCCACATGCCGCTCGGCATGTGCCCCGGCCGGACTGCTTCAGGGAAGCCGACCGGCCGGAAGGGTGTCGGGCGGAAGGGTTTCCGAGGCGGGCGGCCAGGAGTGTCGGATGGCCGTCGATCGGGGTGAACGTGTTCCATAGTGGTGAGAACTCGGACGACCCCCGTGAGAAACATGCTCGAGTTGTCGACCTCCGTCGCACACACCGGGTACGGTCGACCTAGGGACCTTTGCTCCCGGTTGACGGCAGTGCTCGAACCGTCGGAATCGCTCGAGGTGTTCGTGATTACACCCGAGGGTGGCGGATTGCTGGCAACCTGGATAGACGGTTGCACGCGGACAAGGAAGTAGGGACCCACGAGATGGCGCGCATCGGAGATGGCGGCGATCTGCTGAAGTGCTCGTTCTGCGGAAAGAGCCAGAAGCAGGTCAAGAAGCTCATTGCGGGACCAGGGGTGTACATCTGCGACGAGTGCATCGATCTATGCAACGAGATCATCGAGGAAGAGCTGGCCGAGTCCAGCGAGGTCAAACTCGATGAGCTGCCCAAACCTGCCGAGATCCGGGATTTCCTGGAGAACTACGTGATCGGGCAGGACACCGCCAAGCGCACCCTCGCGGTGGCCGTCTACAACCACTACAAGCGCATCCAGGCGGGCGACAAGGGTCGCGACAGCCGCGGCGAGACTGTCGAACTGGCCAAGTCCAATATCCTCATGCTCGGTCCCACCGGCTGCGGTAAGACCTATCTGGCCCAGACGCTGGCCAAGATGCTCAATGTCCCGTTCGCCATCGCCGACGCGACGGCGCTGACCGAGGCCGGATATGTCGGTGAGGATGTCGAGAACATCCTGCTGAAGCTGATCCAGGCCGCGGATTACGACGTCAAACGAGCCGAGACCGGGATCATCTACATCGATGAGGTCGACAAGATCGCCCGCAAGAGCGAGAACCCGTCGATCACCCGCGATGTCTCCGGTGAGGGCGTGCAGCAGGCGCTGCTGAAGATCCTGGAGGGTACGCAGGCGAGTGTGCCGCCGCAGGGCGGGCGCAAGCATCCGCACCAGGAATTCATCCAGATCGACACCACCAACGTGCTTTTCATCGTTGCGGGTGCGTTCGCGGGGCTGGAGAAGATCATCTCCGATCGCACCGGACACCGCGGCATCGGCTTCGGCGCCGAGGTGCGGTCCAAGGCGGAGATCGATACCGATGATCACTTCGCCGAGGTGATGCCGGAGGATCTGATCAAATTCGGTCTGATCCCGGAATTCATCGGCCGCCTCCCGGTCGTCGCCTCGGTGACGAACCTGGACAAGGACTCGTTGGTCAAGATCCTCTCCGAGCCGAAGAACGCACTGGTGAAGCAGTACGTGCGGCTGTTCGAGATGGACGGCGTGGACCTGGAGTTCACCGATGACGCGCTGGAGGCGATCGCTGATCAGGCGATCCTGCGCGGCACCGGCGCTCGTGGTCTGCGCGCCATCATGGAGGAGGTCCTGCAGTTGGCGATGTTCGACATCCCCAGCCGCGACGACGTCGCCAAGGTGGTCGTGAACGCCGACACCGTCAACGACAATGTGCTGCCGACCATCGTGCCGCGCAAGGCGCAGCGCGCCGAGCGCCGGGAGAAGTCGGCATAGTAGTTACGGGGACCGGGTCAGACGAATGCAACCGCAACCTCGGTTGCTTCCGGCTGGCCCGGGCACGCTGCTGGATGCCGCCGCGATCCTCAGCGGCACCGTCGATATGCGTACATACCAGCGCAAATATCTCGCGATGTTGCGGCGATCACGTTCGGACTAATTCGATGTGTATCGGCCTGCCGGTTGGGGTACTCCTAGGTCACGGTTGAGTAACCAGCCTAGTCCTGGTCTTTGGATGATCAGGGCGAAAAGTTCCCGCCGACAAGGTTTCTCCGGCGGATGCGACGGACCGAGGTCCTCATGTCGACAGTTCTAGTTTCCTCAGATCAACGTATCGCTGCTGCCGCGGACGGATCCGGACCGAAGCGGTCCGCCGATCGTCTGTGCGTAGTCGTGTCGCCGCCGGTGGATTCGGTCACCTTGTGTGCCGTCGGCGGCGAGATGGACTACCTGACGGCCGATGTCCTTCGGCAGTCTCTGCTGGAGGCACTGCCGACGGCGGGCGCGGTGGTGGTAATCGACCTATCGCAGGTGACGTTCTTCGGCGTCGCCGGGCTGCGGGTGTTGATGGAGGCCCGATCCTGGTTCGGCCACAGCGGCCGTCGACTCCAGTTGATCACGGGCCCGCGCTGCGTGGATCGGCTACTCGAGGTCGCGGGTCATGCCGCGGTCTTCGATGTCATCCCGAGCCTCGCCGCGGTCGCGCGGCCGAAACCGCTCGAGTTGGCTCGCGCGAGCGCCTGACAATCGAGAACGTGGGTGCGGCAGTCGAATTCGACTGCCGCACCCACGTTCTGGGTGGACTCAGGGCGCTTCGTTGCGCATATCGTCCTGGCTCCAGTAGGCGCGCATGGCAACGATCTTGCCCTCGTCGTCGAAGTCCATCGCATCGATGGGTGAGAGGGTGAAGCGCTGATCGCCGAATTTGGTGACGAGGGTGAACATGAAGGCGGCGTGGTTGCCTGCGATTCGAACCGAATCCGTGTGCAGCTCGGTTTCCCGATCGAGGTTTCCGAGCACCTCGTAGAACTCGCGAATGGCGTCGTGCCCGCGCTTGGGTTCGGTGCCGATCGGGTCCTCCACCACCGCATCGGGTGCGTAGAGGTCGACGATCGCCTCGGTCGGGCCGGAACCGACCAACTTCACGTACTGCTCGATCACATCGCGGATCTTGGCTGCCATGGAAACCTCTCACGAATTGAAACGTGTTCTAATTCGGAGCGTAGCAGTGTCCGGTGATCACGTGACATGGAATCCCGTTGGCTGGGCGGACGTACTGGCGCAGATGCCCCCCGCGCCAGCACTCGTCGAACTGTATTGCGCACCGAACGGGCCGATCCTCGCCCCCTCGGCTATCTTGTTGGCGCGCTAGTGCTTCTGGATACGGTGACGACCGCTTGTCACATCACTGTGCCGCCCGATCGCGCCCGGGCTCGGAGTCGCCGTTGACTCCCTGGTTCGTCGTTGAACCTTCTGTCCCGCACTTGTGCGTCTGCTTTTGGTGTCGCCAGAAACCCTCCGTGTGTTACCGCCGCCGCAGCTTTGGATTCCTTTTGTCCTTTTCGCCTGGTCCGCATGGATCTTCAGCCCGGTGGGGCGGGGTGTTTCAGAAAATTCGTCGCTATTTCTCGCTGCTCGAACCCGGTGTGTCGAGCTTGTGTGGTGCTCGTCGTGCTGTTTACTCGGTCCGGTCAACCAGATGTTCGAGTGACGAGTGAAAGCGGAGGAGACATGGCACTGCCTACCATGACCGCGGAACAGCGCACTGAGGCGTTGGCCAAGGCGGCTGCGGTCCGCAAGGCGCGCTCCGAACTGATCGGCAAGGTGAAGGCCGGCAAGGTTTCGGTCGCCGACCTGTTGAAGAAGGCGGACAGCGATGACCTGGTCAAGAAGACCAAGGTCGCTGCCGTGATCAAGGCGCTGCCCGGTGTCGGACCGGTCAAGGCGGCCAAGCTGATGGACCAGGCGGAGATTCCCGAGGACCGCCGCATCGGTGGACTCGGCGCCCGCCAGCGTGCGGCGTTGCTCGAAGCGTTGAAGGATTGACACGTCGTCCGTAGCGATTGCTTGCAGGTCGCTCGAAAGGGTCAGTCGGACCGTGATCAGGGAACGAATGCTTACGTCGGTGGCGTGGCTGTGTGTCGAGAACGGCCGCTTACTCGCGGTCCGGACCGAGGGACGCGACGCCTTCTATCTGCCGGGCGGCAAGCCCGAGCCCGGAGAAACCCTGGCGGGAGCGCTTGTTCGGGAGGTTCGCGAGGAAGTCGGCGTCGAATTGGAGGCGCACCGGATCACGCCCGTGGTTACGATTACTGCCCCCGCCCACGGGCGTCCCGGAACGCTGGTCGAGATGCACTGCTTCCGCGCACCCGGTCACGGCGCGCCGGCTCCGGCGGCGGAGATCGCCGAAATGGCGTGGCTCGGACCGGACGACGGACACCTGTGTGCGCCGGCCGTTGTGCAGGCCCTCGACCATTTGACCGAGGTCGGAGGTTGGCACGCGTCCTGAACGCCCACTTCGCACGGAGAACGCCCCACAGCATGCGCTGTGGGGCGTTACTGTTTCGGCGGTCTAGCGGTTCGTACGGCGGCGGGGGCGCTGGAAGGTGATCGGGGCGGGATCGCGCAGCTGTGGCCCGCGCGGGGTGACCAGGATCAGGGCCAGACCGAGCGCGACGATCAGCGCCGCACCGATGACGCTGACGGTGAAACTGGCCCCGCCCATATCGGCGGGTTTGTGGAAGGCGTGATAGATCAGGTGCGGAAGGCCGAAGACCAGCCAGCCCAGGCCCGCGACCTGGGCGAGTGCGCTGCCGCCGAGGAATAGCGCGGCCAGAGTCACCGCGGTCAGCGCCAAGAAGAACGAGCCGACATCGGAGGCCAGATGGTGGTTGTACGGGCCGTCCGCGGAGATCCACTGCATGCCGAAGCCGGGAAAGCTGGTGTACCAGGAGTGCGGTGCCAAGACCGCCCACAGCCCGACGACTGCGCCCTGAAACGCCAGTACCCCCAACATGATTCGCACCGCGAGCCAGCGATTGCGCTGCTGTTCGAACCGCATCCGCACGCGTAGCCCGCCGGATTTGCCATCTACCGTGATCCGCATCGGTCTCTCCGTTCATCGCCGAACCAGGGATCTGGTGCTGCAACCGTAAGTCGGACCTCGGGTCACGATCAATAGGCGGCGACCTCGTCGGTGATGGTCAGCCGGTCCGCGCGGGAGTAGATGTTCATGGTGTCCCCGCGCAGGAAGCCGACCAGGGTGAGGCCGGATTCGGCGGCCAGATCGATGGCCAGCGAGCTGGGGGCCGATACGGCGCCGAGCATCGGGATGCCCGCCATCACGGCCTTCTGGACCAGTTCGAAGGAGGCCCGGCCGCTCACGATGAGCACGAGATCGTTTGCGGGGATCCGGTTTTCGAGCAGGGCCCAGCCCAGTACCTTGTCGACGGCGTTATGCCTGCCGATGTCCTCGCGCACGGCGAGTGCGGTGCCGTCGGTGGTGAACAGTCCCGCGGCGTGCAGGCCGCCGGTGGCGTCGAAAACCGTTTGGCGGATGCGCAATTGGTCCGGCATGGCGGCGAGGGTTTCGGTGTCGACGATGATCGAGGTGGTCGGCAGCGGAAATCTGGTCCGGGTGCGGACCTCCTCGAGTGCGGTTTTGCCGCAGAGGCCGCATGCGCCGGTGGTGAGGAAGTTGCGGCCGTGCACTGGGATCGGGTTGCGCAGATGGACATCGAGGACGTTGTAGGTGTTCTGCCCGTTCTCGTCGGTGCCCGCGCAGTAGCGGGCGCTCACCACATCCTCGGCGGTTCGAATAATGCCTTCGCCCAGGAGGAATCCGTGCACCAACTCGATATCGCTGCCCGGGGTGCGCATGGTGACGGTGAGCGATTGGCCGTCGAGGCGCAACTCCAACGGTTCTTCTACCGCGACGGAATCCGGGCGTTCGATCACGCCGTTGGGCGAGATGCGGCGCGTCTTGCGGCGCGCGGTAACTCTACTCACGATGGCTGCCCCACATGGACGTGCGGGTCCACCCGGATGGTCACGGCCTTGGACACGGGGGTATTGGACCGTGCCGCAACGTGATCCAGCGGAACCAGTGGATTGGTCTCGGGATAGTAGGCGGCGGCATTGCCGCGCGGGGTCGAGTATTCGACGATGCGGAAGCCGGTCACCTTGCGCTCGGTGCCGTCGGTCCATTCGGAGACCAGATCCACCAGATCACCGTCCACGAATCCGAATTCGGTGATGTCGTCGATATTCATCAGGATCACCTTGCGGCCGCCGTGCACACCGCGATATCGGTCGTCCAAGCCGTAGATGGTGGTGTTGTACTGGTCGTGGCTGCGCAGGGTCTGCAGGATCAACCGGCGCTCGGGCACCGGGACCCAGGTCAATTCGTTCACCGCGAAATTGGCTTTGCCGGTGGCGGTGCGGAATTCACGGGAGTCGCGCGGCGGATGCGGCAATACGAAGCCGTTGCGGTCGCGCACCCGCTTGTTGTAATCGTCACAGCCTGGGACGACTCGGGCGATCGCATCGCGGATCTTGTCGTAATCCTGCTGATACTGCGCCCATGGCACCGGGTGATCGGCGCCGAACAGTGTCTGTGCGAGTTCACAGACGATGGCGACTTCGCTGCGCAATTGCTCGCTGACCGGCTTCAGCCGACCGGTGGACAGATGCACCATCGACATCGAATCCTCCACCGACACTTGCTGTTTCGTGCCGTTTTGCAGATCGAGATCGGTGCGGCCGAGGGTGGGCAGGATGAGTGCGGTCGCCCCGTGCACAACGTGGCTGCGGTTGAGTTTGGTGGAGACTTGCACGGTCAGCGCGCAGCTGCGCAGCGCGGCCTCGGTCACCCCGGTATCCGGGGTGGCGGACACGAAATTGCCGCCCATGCCGATGAACACCTGTGCCGCACCCGCGCGCATGGCCCGGATGGCATCGACGGTGTCGTAGCCGTGTTTGCGCGGGCTGGTGATGCCGAATTCGCGGTCGAGTGCGTCGAGGAAGGTGTCGGGCATCTTCTCCCAGATGCCCATGGTGCGGTCGCCCTGGACGTTGGAGTGGCCGCGCACCGGACAGACGCCCGCACCGGGCTTGCCGATCATGCCGCGCAGCAACAGCAGATTGGTCGCTTCCTCGATGGTGGCGACGCCGTGCTTCTGCTGGGTCAGGCCCATTGCCCAGCAGATGATGATGTTCTTCGATGCGGCCAAAAGTGTTGCGGTGCGGTACAAATCGTCGTCGGTGAGCCCGGTTGCCGCCCGCACCGTGCCGAGATCGACTGCACGCGCATTCTTTTCGTATTCGGCGAAGCCCGCGCAATGCGCATCGACGAATTCGCGGTCGACCACCGTGCCCGGTGCGCGGTCCTCGGCCTCGAACAGGAGTTTGCCAAGGCCCTGGAACAGCGCCATATCACCGCCGAGCCGGATCTGCAGGAAGTCGTCGGCAATGGTGACGCCGCTGGTGAAACCCTTGACCGTCTGTGGGTCGCGGAAGCCGAGCAGTCCGGTCTCCGGCAGCGGGTTGACCGCGATGACCTTGGCGCCGTTGGCCTTCGCGTCCGCCAGCGCGCTGAGCATGCGCGGATGATTGGTGCCCGGATTCTGGCCCGCGACGATGATCAGATCGGCCTTGCCGAAGTCATCGATCGAGACCGACCCCTTGCCGATGCCGATGGAGCTGGTCAGCGCGGCGCCGGAGGACTCGTGGCACATATTCGAACAGTCCGGCAGATTATTCGTGCCGAAGCTGCGGACCAGGAGTTGGTAGAGGAATGCGGTCTCGTTGGCGGTGCGACCGGAGGTGTAGAACAGGGCCTCATCGGGGGAGCTCAGCGCGCGCAGGTGCTCGACGATGAGTTGGTAGGCGTCGTCCCACTCGATGGGCGTGTAGTGGGTCGCGCCGGGGCGTAGCACCATCGGATGGGTGAGGCGGCCCTGCTGGCCGAGCCAGTAACCGGATTTGCTCGCCAGTTCCTCGATCGAATGCCGAGCGAAGAATTCGGGGGTGACGGTGCGCAGCGTCGCCTCCTCGGCGACGGCCTTGGCGCCGTTCTCACAGAACTCGGCCGGGCGGCGATGCCCGGTCGGCTCCGGCCAGGCGCAGCCCGGGCAGTCGAAGCCGTGCACCTGGTTGAGGCGGGCCAAGGTGCGCGCGGTGCGCAGCACCCCCATCTCCTCGACCCCACGTTTGAGCGCAACAGCCACAGCCGTCACACCCGCCGCCTGCTCCTTCGGCTGGGTGACGGTCAATTCGGACTCGTCGATGTCCTGTGTCGGCCCATTGCGGTGCATGCCCGATATTGTCCTCTCCCCGCGAAGTTTGTCGCGGACCCACCCTTTGTCCTGATCCCGGGTGCTCACGTGGCGGCCGTCGGCTCCCGTCCGACGGGTACCACCTGGTTCGGATCGTATGCATCGGTGGCTGGTTCGGTGTCGGTTACATCGGTGACGCTACCTGGTAGCCAGCGGTTTTCGCCTGGTTCGGGCTCGGCGAGAAGGCTCCGCGCCGGTGGGTGCGGGCTTTACCATTGCAATTGATCAAATCGCTGATCTGAGGCATGGGCGATGGGGACGCTGGCGGCAATTCCGACGCGTGCCGGCGGGGAGCGTCGGCACGTGAGGTCTCGGCGCGCGAAATTCGGTGTTCGGTGGGGGATCCTCTGTTCTGCCACACTGCTGGTCGCACTGGCGCCGGTCGGGTTCGGCGGGGTATCGGCCTTCGGCGTTCCGGCATCGGGGGAGCCGACTTCGTCGGCGGTTTCGCCATCGCCGACGCCCGGGCACCACGGGTCGGGGACGCGGGACGGGTCCGCGGCCCAATCCAGCACGGCGGTGCCGGATGACAACTCGAACGGCGGCGGAACCCGCGACGGTACCGGGACACGCGACGGGACCGGGACGCAGACGACGACCAGTCGGGTCCCCGCTGATCCGTGCGCCGGGCGGTCGTCGGATGGGTGCTCCGGGCCGACTTCCAATCCCGAACAGCCGCGGCTGCCCGATATTGTGCTGCCGCCGATCACCGTCACTTTGCCTCCGGCGCCACAGCAGCCGATCACGCCGACTCCGCAGCTGCCCAGCACGCCGGACCCGCCTGCGGATTCGTCCACCACGCTGCCGCCGCAGCAGCAGATACCGGAGAATCCACGGTTGCCGGGATCTCCGTCGAATAAGCAGCCCGAGGTGGTTGTGCCGACCGTTGGACCTGCGCCGATGCCGGCGACGGTGGCACCGGCACCGCCGATTGCGCCCCAACCCGCCGCGCTCGAGCTCACCCCCACGGCCATCGGGCTCGGTGGCGATGTCACCGCGGCCGGATCGGGGTGCGATCCGCAGTCGCATGTCAGCTTGCTGGTCGGGGAGACGCCGGTGGGTAATGCCGTCGCGGGGGCGGACGGCGGGTTCCGGGCACCGCTGGCGCTGACGTCGATCGAAGTCGGGCGATACGAGGTGACGGCGCGCTGCGGTCGCACGCTCACCGCGCCGCTGGATGTGGTGCTGGTCAGCCGGGTCAGCTCCGCCACGTCGACATTGACGGTGATTCTGTTCTTCTTGTTGATCGGTGCCTGGTTCTACGGGCATCGGCTCGTCTCGCACCTACCCGCGCGGAGGGAACCATGATGCGAGCCCGCGTCTCGGCGGCGACCCGAATTGTCCTGCTGCCCAGTGTGTTCGCCCTCGTGCTCGCCGTGTTGTTCGCGGCGCCGGTCGCGGCCAAGCCGCAGGGTGTCGACATGTCGGCGACCATCGACGATCGCGATATCGCCGAAACCTCCGCCACCGAACCGCTACGGCTGCAACCGAACAGCACCATCCGGGTGGCTGTCGCGTTGACCAACAACAGTGATGGGGCGTTGCGTATTCGGCGGGTCGATCTGGCCGGGCATGTGCTCGGGCTCACCTTCTTCTCGTACTCGACCGCCGTCGAATTGACCATCGCACCGGGAAGATCCGAGGCGCTGAAGTATCGGCTCGATCTGACCGGACTCGAGGGGCAGGCGACCGGACTGATCGTCGCGGATTTGGCGGTGATCGGTGACGCCGGCGCACCGATCGCCTCGATACCGCTGGACACCGATGTGCGCGGCTCGTTGTATTCGGTATACGGACTGTTCGGGATCGCGTTGGCGGTGCTGACCGCGCTCGCCATTGCAGATGCGGCGCTGGGAATTGCCCGGCACCGGCTGTCCACCAACCGGTGGCAGCGCGGGTTGCGGCTACTTGCGCCGGGTATCGGCATCGGACTGATGTTCGGATTCACCACATCGGTGTTGCGGTGGTGGGTTCCGGATACCGGATTGTGGCTCGCGGTTGCCGGTGTTTCGGCTTCGGTCGGGTTCCTGCTCGGATACTGTTCGCCGACACCGGAAGTCGAGGATCTGGCGCTGACCGAGGAGGACGAAACCGCCGATGTGGAAACCGCGCGCTTCCCGGATGGGGCGGCATCTTGACATCTGATACCGGCCGATTGCGGGCCGTGCTGCCCGCGTATGACATCGGTGCGCAGGTCGGTAGGGGCGGATGCGGTGTGGTGCTCGCTGGTACGCATCGTCGGTTGGGGCGACCGGTTGCGATCAAGCAGATTCCGCCGCAGTTCGCGCACGACGAGCAGGTGCGGCGCCGGTTCGTCGCCGAGGCGCGGCTGCTTGCGGCCATCGATCATCCACACGTGGTGCGGGTTTTCGACTACATCGAGGCCGATGAGCTGTGCCTGTTGGTTATGGAGTATCTGCCCGGCGGGACCGTTGGCAGTCGGTTCGCGACCGAGGGATTCGACGCGGCTACCGCGGTCGCGGTCGGGCTGGCCTGTGCCGCGGGTTTGGAAGCGGCGCATCGCCACAAGATTCTGCACCGCGACGTCAAACCGTCGAATCTGATGTTCGGTACCGGCGGTGCGATAAAGCTGACCGATTTCGGGATCGCCAAGATCGTCGGTGGCGATGAGACATTGGTGACCAGGACCGGTGAGATCGTCGGAACTCCGTCCTATATCGCACCGGAACAGGCACGCGGACAGCCGCTTTCGGCCGCGACCGACGTCTACGCGCTGGCGACCATGCTGTATCAGCTGCTGTCCGGGGTGCTGCCGTTTCCGCCGCACGAAGATCATCTGGCAACGCTTTTCGCACACGCCTTCGGTCACCCCATACCGCTCGTCGAGGTCGCACCCGGCGTGCCGGAGCCGATCGCCGATGTGGTGATGCGCGGGCTCGCAACCGATCCCGCCGATCGTTTCGACACCGCCGAACTCTTCGGGATCGCTCTCGCCGAATTCGCAGCCCTGTGCTGGGGTGGCGATTGGCTTACCCCCGTGGGCATTCCGGTCATCGGTGCGGACACCATCGTCGCCGCCGCTACCGGGAGTACTCGTGCCGCCGGACGATCCGGTATTCAGACGCCGAGAGCGCAAGGCAAGCTTGGGCAGGCCGCCGTCACGCAGCGGACAGGCGCGCCGCCCGCGGGCTTCGGACCCCGCACGGTAACCGCCGACCCCACCCTGCCGCCGACCGGTACCGGCCATGGGGTGATTCCCGCTGAGGTGCCACCCGCTTCGTCGGCCCCGACCGAAATCTCGCCGGGCCCGGACGGTACGGATTCGGTTCCAGATGGACCGATATCGCCGGTGTCACCAGTGCACGGAGGTATCACGAGTGGTTCCGAGCAGTTCGGCGCCGCGACACCAGATGCACGGACCGCGCCGGGGGCGCAGGCTGCGGGAGGCGCGACGCCAAGGCCGCCGGCTGTATCCGGGTTGTCCGCGTCGGGGTCGCCCGCGTCTGGTGGGCCGACACTTGGAGATGCGGCATTCGGGGCGCGGGCCGGTTCGGGGTCGTCAGCGCCTGAGCCGCCCGCGTCGGGACCGTCCGTATCTGGGTGGCCTGCGGCCGAGCCGACCGGGTTGGGGCGAGGCGGGGCGGCGTCGCACATGCCCGGAGATGTGCCCCCAGGACGGCCTGTTGACGGAGCCGGACAGGGTTCGTCGGAGTATGGCATGTCGGCCCGGCCGATGCCGCCGTCGTCCGGAAGGCCGTTGCCTGGACCGTCCGGGGCGGCGCCCTTGCGGCCGCCGATGGTTCGGGTGCGTCCCGTGCATGGATTGCAGGACAACGGTGTTCGGTTGGCTGATGTCGATCGGCGGGATCTGGTGCCGATCCGCGATGTCGTCAGCTTTGCCTCGCCGTGGCCGTTGTTCTTGGTGGGTGCGTTGCTTGCGGCGGGTGCTTGTGCGGTCGCGGTGATCGGGGTGGGTGCGCCGACAGCCGGAGGGGATCTGGTGCATGGCACGGTCACTGTCGCCGGTATCGATGCGACGGGGCCGAATCCGATCGAAGTCGATCTTTCGGAGCCGATTCCATTGCAGGTCAACGGAATTGATGTCGACTCTGCCCTGCTCACGGTAGAAGTATTCGGCGTCCGGTCGGGTGGGGATCCGGTGCCGCTGCAGCCCGGCGGCGTGGCCGACCTGCCCGATCCGGTGAATTCACATGTGCTGGCCGGAAACCTCGACGGCGAGCTCACACTCCTCCGCAGTGGAACCGAAATCGCCACGCAGAGAATAGAATTCCGCACCACACAGAACCCGACACGCACCGCAGCCGCGGCCGTGATCGTTGTCCTCGTCCTGTTCGCCGTGGCTTATCTGGAGTCCAACACCCGCACCTTACGCCGCGGCCGCGGCGGCCTCGCCAACATCATCGGCCTGTCCGCGAGTTCGGTCATCCTATCCGCTGCCGTTGCCGGTGGTGCCTGGATTCTTCGCGGCACTCCGCCCACCAGCACCACCCTCGCTGTCGCCGGGGTCCTCGCCGCCGGAGCCGGGGTCGCCGCCGCACTAGGCGCACGACGAATCGGCAAGCGCCACCGCTTCCTTCGCCGCGCACGGCGCGAAAACCATTGACGCAGTGGCTCCGCGAATGTGCTGAACGGGACGGCCCGGGCGCTGTGCACGCTGCTGTGGCGGTGCTCGACTGCGCCTCCTGCGTCGGGCAGGGCCGGTGTTGGTCGGGCCGTTGGTAGGAGCTGCTCAGGAGCGGCGGCGTTTGCTGGTGGCCTCGGTCGGGTGTTTCGGATGGGCCTCGGTGCGGTAGGTGAGGATGCGTTGGCCTATGCGCAAGCTCCAACCGGGATGCAACTCAGTGGGGGTGGTGCCGATGCGGGTCCATTCGTCGGCGCCGGGGGCGGCGATGAAAGTGCCTGCGGGGGTTGCGGCGTCGCGGACGTAGACCTTGCCGCGGTCGACCGAGACATAGGCGTGCACCCGCGAGACGTGGCGGTCGCGTGGGACCGCGAGGGGCGTGGCCGTGGCGGCACGCACCGTCTCGTCGATCATCGGGCTGCGTCCGACAACATATGGTCGGTCCAGTGGAAACGTGGAGCCATCCGCGAGAACCAGGGCGCCGACGGGCTGTCCCGCCCCCAAGTTTTCCGGGTTTTTCGCGCTGCCCACCGGTCGCAATGGTCGCGGTCGTACCCCCTGCAACGCCGGAATCTTGTGTAGTGCAATCGGTTCCGGCCGCGCTGCCGAACCCGACCGTGTTCCAGCGGCCTCATCGCGTTCCTGGGCGGACATGGCCTGGGTACTGATCTCCTCCGGTGCGCCTACCTGCCCGGATTCACCGGAGGGTGCCGAACCACTCGGCCGCGCCTCCGATGATGCTTCGTTCGGCTGGGCATCGGCCGTCGATCCGGTAGGCCCGGCCTTATCGCTCGCCTCGCCGAATCCCACGGCCTGCGTGGCCGATCGTTGCGGGGACCGGCCGGAGTGCATTGATCCGGTGGGGACTGCCTTTTCGGTTGGCTCGTCGTGTGCGGATTCGGATGAGCGCACGGACTCGGCGGCTTGCGCTGAGTTGCCGAGCTGGGCAGATCTGGTGTGGCGGGGCGTGCCGACGCGTTGCCCGGTCGGGGTGGGCTCGGATTTCGCGGTCGGCTCGCGCAGGGCTTCCAATCCGGCCGGAGCGGTGGGTGGCGGCTCGGCGGTCGGGGTGGCGGTGGTGCGGGCTCGGGCGGATGTGGATTTTCCGGTGCGGCGGGCGGCTATTCGTAGAACGAAGCCGCTGCCTGGGACGATTCCGGCGCGCAGGTCGGTGCGTGGGAGTTCGTGGATCGGAAAGGCGGTATCGGCGCCGACCGAGATCCGGCGCACCGGTTCTCGCACGATTTCGTCTACCCAGGTGAACGCGCGGGCTCCGGAGAGTCGCCGGGTTCCTTCCGCGCCTTGGATCTCCGCGCTGACCTGTCCGCGCAGCAGAATGACGGTGCCGTCGGCCGTCGGTGCGATGACGCCGAAGGGTGGCGGTTCGGAATTGCCGCCGAAAACCACTGCGGCCAGCCGCTGCGCGATCGCCGCCCCGGGATGGCGCGTATCGGCCACGGCCTCGATCGCACCGAGTATGCGGTCGGTGGAAGGGGTTTCGCCCGCGAGATACACGACAACCGCACCGAATCGTGCGATCAGACCATCGCCAAGCGCAATCCCCACCGTAGACGCGTCATTCCGCACTCGCGCCTCCTTCCCGGACCACTACCGGCGTCCAGCATAGAACGTGCCCAGCACCCGACACCGGCCCTCGACGAACCGCGAGCGCGCACGCGCAATGATCTTTATCCGCTCCGATCGACGAAGTGTCGTGCATCACTCGATGCCACGAATCCAACGGCTCACTCGCGCAAGCGCTGCCCGCTGCGAGCTAGTACCCGTCCAGATGGGTTGCCGCGGCATCAGGTCCGGTTCTCGCCGAGAGCAGTCGAAACGCGGCACGACACGTCCTGCGGCACCGCCATATGACTGTGCTCGACGGATCGTGATTGCCTCAGCAGCCAGCTGGACGGGGCACTAGCAGCGCGTTGACGCTAGGCGAACGACCAAGGCCCACGAAGTGATCAATGTGCTGGATCGTGGTTCGACCTGCCGGGCACGTCCAGCCGGAAAGGTTTCAGCCGGTGAACTCGGATGCATGGTCTTCGAGCCAGGTGGTGAAGGGCCGTGCGGGATGGGCGGTGAGGGTGGTGACAGTGTCGGTGATCGGGGTGGGAACGCCATCGCAGCGGCGCCAGTAGTCGAGGAGCCCGTCGGCGTAGCGGGCGGGAATGAATTCGGCCATCTCCTGTCGCCACGCGTCGGGGGTGACGTGTGCGATGGTCGCGGCACGTCCGGTGACCTTTGTGATCAGGTCGATCTGTGCGGTGAACGTCAAGGTCTGCGGGCCGGTGAGGGTGTAGACGCCACCACGGTGGTCCGGTTTCGTGAGCAGTGCATGGGCGCACTCGGCGACGTCGAGTTCGTGGATCGGATCGGCGTAGGCATCGGGGTAGGGGAGGCTGACCGGGCGGTCGGCCTTGATCGCGAACGACCAGCCGCGGGCATTGCCGGCGAAAGCGCCGGGACGCAGCACGGAGACGGTCATCGGTGCGTCGGCGAGTGCGAGCTCGGCGTCGAGGTGGGACTTCGCGACCGGATTCGTGGTCGCATCCGGATCGAGCACCGCGGACGAGGACAGCAACACGATGTGATCGACTCCGGCTTCGGTTGCGGCGGAAACGAATTCGGCGCCGCACTCGGGTTCGGCATACAGGAACACCGAGGTGATTCCGTCGAGCGCGGCTGCGAAGGTGGCCGGGTCCCGCAGGTCGCAAGCGACGGCGGCCACTTCCGGTGGAATCCGCTCGGGGCATCTGGAGCCGACGCGGACGGCATGGCCGTCGGCGCGTAGCAGGGATGAGAGATTGGTGGCGACCGCGCCGCGGCCTCCGGTAATGAGAATCATGAGAAGTCCCTGGGGTCGGTTCGGCCTGAGCGTGGCGCGATAGCAGTCGCACCGGTGCGAGGCTGAGCAGCGTGCCGTGGTGACACGAAGTACGTGCACCTCACCCGAGCCGACTGTGTGGACGTACACCGTCGTGATGGCGGCTGCCTGGCGAGTTGCGGGTGAACCATATGTAACGAACGCTGTTCGTGTCAAACGGTGTTCGTCACGGCGTATGCTCCGGGATATGAGCGCCACACCCGTCAGCCGCCGGGCCCGTCCCGCGAAGGCACCCCTCAGTCGTGACGTCATCATCGAAACCGGTCTGCGCATTCTCGACCGCGACGGCTTGGCCGCCCTCACCATGCGCCGCGTCGCGCAGGACCTCGATACCGGTGCGGCCTCGCTCTACGTCTACGTCGCCAACCGCGACGACCTGATGGCCGCCATGCTCGACCACGTGCTCGGCACGGTGCCCGAGCCGACCGGCGACACCTGGCGCGACCGCCTCACGACACTGGTCGAAACGACCGTGGACGTGATGTCCAAACACGAGGGACTCGCACTGGTCGCGCTCGGTTCGATACCGACGAGCCCGAACGCCCTGCTGATCGTCGAGCGGCTGCTTTCCCTGCTCGCCGAGGGCGGAGTGGACCCGCAGACCAATTCCTGGGCCGTCGACCTGATCTACCTGCACATATCCGCGCAGGCCGTAGAGCAGAGCGCATACAACACCAGGGACACCGACGAGCAGGACTATGTCGCCGAGGTCGCCCGGCACTTCGCCGAACTCCCCGCCGACCGATACCCGACGCTGGTCGGCATGCGCGAACAGATGCTGGCCGGCGGTGGCGACGATCGGTCCCGCTGGGCGCTGCGTGCACTGGTAAACGGCATCCTGGCGACTCCGGTCGAATGAATGTCGTGGGAGAATCGTCCATGCGGATGATTCGACCGGCGGTCGAGGACGACCTGCCGACACTGCAAGATATCGAGCGTGTGGCGGGTAAACCATTCGCCGACATCGGCATGATGGCCGTTGCCGATGACGAGCCGCCGTCACTGGATACGCTCCGGGATTTCCAGCGGGCGGGGCGCGCCTGGATCTACCCCGATGACACAGGCCGCCCGATCGGCTATCTGATCCTCGGAATCGTCGACGGTAACGCCCACATCGACCAGGTCTCGGTGGATCCGGATCACGCGGGCAAGCGGATCGGCAAGCGGCTCATCGACCATGCCGTGCGCTGGGCGAAAGCCCAAGGGATGCAGGCGATCACGCTGACCACCTTCGTCGATGTGGCCTGGAACGGCCCATACTACGAACGGCTCGGCTTCCGCTTTCTGACTCCCGCCGAGGAGACTGCGGAACTACGCGAAATTCGTGCCGCCGAGGCCGCGCACGGCCTCGATCTCTGGCCGCGCGCCGCCATGCGAGCCGAACTCGACGCCTGGCAGTTGGACTGAACCTAATGCTGCCGCGCGAAGGCGGCCTCCGCGGCGGGCACGGCCGCGGCGCGGTCCGCGGGGACGAGACCGATCCGGGTGCGGCGGTCCAGCAGATCGTCGGTGTCGAGCGCGCCTTCGTGGGTGATCGCGAAGGCGAATTCGGCTGCGGTGACGTCGATTCCGGGCGCGACCTGTTCGGCCAGGGCGGGATTCCGATCGGCCAGTTCGAGTAGGGCCGCGGACTCGCTACCGTAGCGCTCGACCAGCACGGTCGGGGCGTTGATGCGGTCGCGTGCGGCGCCGGAGACCGCGCCGACCAACGGAAGTCGCTTGGTTCGGCACGGCCCAGCGGTGAGGTTGCCGTGCGCGATGGCCGCGTCGACGGCGTCCTCGGCCATCTGGCGGTAGGTGGTGAGCTTGCCTCCGACAATGGTGACGACGCCGGTGGGGGAGTGCAGGACCGCGTGTCGGCGGGAAATATCGGCGGTGCTGTTAGCGGATGTCTTCAGTAGCGGGCGCAGTCCGGCGTAGGTTCCGCGAATATCCCTGCGGGCCAATGGCTCTCGTAGAGCGGTGTTGATGGTGTCGAGAAGGAAATCGATTTCCGTTTCGGTGGGCTTCGGCTCGTCGGGGACCGGACCGGGGGCGTCCTCATCGGTGAGACCGACGTAGACCCGACCGTGCGCGGCGGGGAAGGCGAAGACGAAGCGACTGGTGCTGCCGGGTACGGGGACGGTCAGCGAGGCGGTCAGACCGCCGAATGATTCGGCGTCGAAGACCAGGTGGGTGCCGCGGCTCGGGCGCAGTTCGATGCTCGGGTCGACTTGGTCGGCCCAGACGCCGGTGGCATTGATGACAGTGCGCGTCCGGACGGACATGGTGTCGCCGGTCAGGGTGTCGCGCAGGGTGGCCGAATCTCCGGTCACGTCAAGGGCTTCCACGCGGGTGAGGACCGTCGCGCCCTGTGCGGCCGCGGTACGAGCGAGCGCCACTACCAGCCGCGCATCGTCCACCAGCTGTCCATCCCAAGCCTGCAGGCCGCCACGCAACCCGTCGCGACGCACGGTCGGCGCCAACCGCAGCGCCTCGGCGGTTGCGACCCGTCGCGAACGCGGCAGTGTCCCGGGCGAAGTGCCCGCACTGCGGCGCAGCACATCTCCGGCGACGAAGCCCGCGC
The DNA here is from genome assembly GCF_050955745.1 of Nocardia sp. CA-120079. Lineage (NCBI taxonomy): Bacteria > Bacillati > Actinomycetota > Actinomycetes > Mycobacteriales > Nocardiaceae > Nocardia > Nocardia sp. CA-120079. The sequence continues at coordinate 7,717,580 of NZ_CP192088.1, read as the reverse complement.
GAATCAAAGTCCGTTGTGCTATTCCGATTTCCGGAAGCAGCGGCACCAGCTGCGGCAGGGGGCGAACGAGATGCGGTGCGGTGGTGGTGATCAGAATCCCACGCTCGACCGCACTTTCGTGTGCGATGCCGACCTGTCCGCTGGCCAGGTACCGGAGTCCGCCGTGCACCAGCTTCGAACTCCACCGGCTCGTGCCGAACGCCAGATCGTGCCGCTCCACCAGCACGGTTCGCAACCCGCGTGCGGCGGCATCGAGCGCCGCACCGGCACCGGTCACGCCGCCGCCGATCACCAGCACATCGATTTCGCCGCCGTCGCCGAGCAGCTGCAGCTCACGGTTGCGGCGTCCGGCATTCAGCGCGGAATTGCCGTGGGTATCAGCCGAATTCGCGGTCATTACAATCCTTTTCGATTGCCTACGGAGGTCATCGCGCGTTGTCGACGGGAGCCAGGTAGCCGTCGATCGCACGGGTCAATTCGCTATCGAGCGCGGGCCCGGCCAGCAGCGGCGCGACCGTACCGGCCGATTGCACCGCCGACTGCGCGATGAGCAGCAGCATTGTCGCCATCTGTGCTGGATCACCGGCGCGAATCGTGCCGTCCCGGTGGCCTTCCCGGATGCCCGCACTGAACAGCTCGATCAGCGCGCGCTGGTTGCGGCCGAGGCGTCCGAAGACATAGGTCAGCATCAAATCGGTATCGGTGCGAAAGATCTTGCCGAACAACGGATTCGAGCGAACCGTGGCCGCCCCGGCGACCACGCCCTCGACCAGCCTGGTGCGCGCATCGCCTGCGGTCGGCATGGCGTCGGCCACGATCGCGCGCAGTTCGCGCACCAGCAGTTCGGCCACCAGTGATCCGGTATCGGGCCAGCGCCGGTAGACGGTCGGTCTGCTGACCCCGGCGCGGCGGGCCACCTCGGTGAGCGTGGTGCGGCGCACCCCGAACTCCTCCACGCAGGCCCTGGCCGCGTCGAGGATCGCGAGATCGGTCGCCGAGAGCGCGTCATCGGGGGCGGAGGCTGGGGAGGTCATCGAGTATCACCACCATGTCCTGATCGTTACTGCTTGACAGTCTATGTCAAACTGTAACGCATGGTCGAGACGCAACAGCACACCGACGAAATCGGATCGTCCGGGACCGGGGCGCCCGCCGCAAACCCGGGCGCGCCGACGTACGCGGCGAGTATGGTTTGGGACGCCTGGGGCATCCCCGCCGGACACAAGCCGCTTTCGGCTTCGATCCGAAACCTGTTGACGCAGGTATTCGGAGTGTCCGGTGACCCGGTGGCGCGCCGCGATGAGGGCGATGTGCCGCTACGCGAGTCGACACTGACGCCGGCTCAACGGGACGGGTTGGTCGCGGTGGTCGGCGTGGGCAGCATTTCGGTCGACCACCACGATCGTCTACTGCACGCGGGCGGTAAGAGCACCCCTGACCTGCTGCGCCGTCGCGCCGCTGGTCCGCAGGACGCTCCGGATGCCGTCATCTTCCCCGCCGATCACGAGCAGGTACTCGCGGTGCTCAGTTACTGCGCCGACAATGCCATCGCGGTCGTCCCCTTCGGCGGCGGTACCAGCGTGGTAGGCGGCGTCGATCCGGTCCGTGGTCGCTTCGACACCGTCATCGCGCTGGATCTGCGCCGCCTGGACGGTATTTCGGAGATCGACCCGGTCAGCGGCACCGCCACCCTCGGCGCGGGACTGACCGGCCCCAAGGCCGAGGAACTGCTTGCCGCCCATGGACTTTCGCTCGGCCACTTCCCGCAGAGCTTCGAATTCGCCAGCATCGGCGGATTCGCCGCCACCCGGTCCTCCGGTCAGGCATCGGCGGGCTACGGCCGCTTCGACGACATGGTCCAGCACCTGAAGATCGCAACCCCCGGCGGCACCATCGAACTCGGCCGCGCACCCGCCTCCGCCGCGGGCCCGGACCTGCGTGAACTGTTCGTCGGGTCGGAGGGTGCGCTCGGTGTGATCACTGAGGTCACGCTGCGGGTGCATCCGGTGCCGGAGACCATCGGCTACCAGGCGTGGTCGTTTCCGGACTTCGAAACCGGCGCCGCCGCACTGCGTTCGGTGGTGCAGGCGGGTGCCGCGCCCACGGTGCTGCGTTTGTCCGATGAGGTCGAGACCGGTGTCAACCTGGCGCGCTCCGCCGATATCGGCGGCGAGGCGGTGGCCGGTTGTCTGGCCATCACCACCTTCGAAGGCACCGAGGCGCATGTCGCGGCCCGCAGCGCGGAGGCAGGCGCATTGCTCGCGGCGGCCGGCGGGAATGCGCTGGGACAGACCCCGGCCGAGGAGTGGGAGTCCGGGCGTTTCGCCGCGCCCTATATGCGCGATGCGCTGCTCGATCTCGGCGTGCTCTGCGAAACCCTGGAAACCGCGACCACCTGGTCGAATCTGGTCGAGCTCAAGGCGAACGTGACCGCGGCACTGACGGATTCGCTTACCGGGCAGGGCACCCCGCCGCTGGTGATGTGCCACATCTCGCACACCTATCCGACCGGAGCTTCGCTGTATTTCACCGTCATCGCCAAGCAGTTGGACGATCCGATCGCCCAGTGGCACATCGCGAAACGAGCGGTCGGTGACGCGATCGTGGCCGCGGGCGGCACCATCACCCACCATCACGCGGTCGGCACCGACCACCGCCCATGGATTCCGGACGAGATCGGCGATCTGGGCGTGCGCGTGCTGCGCGCGGTGAAGCGGGAACTGGATCCCGCGGGCATCCTCAACCCCGGAAAGCTGGTCCCGTGAAACAGGATTCGTGCCCGGTGCGTGCGGTCACCGTGGTGACCAACCCGCAGTCGGGTGTCGGCAGAGGGCAGGAGGTGGCCGCGGCCGCGCTGGCGCGCTTCGCCGCACAGGGTGTCGAGGTCACCGAGGTGCGCGCACCTTCGGCCGCCGAATCCGTGCGTCAGGTCCGGGATTCGATCACCGGAAGCGCCCAGCCGGACGCGGTGGTCTGCATCGGCGGCGACGGGTTGATGAACGTCGTACTGGAAGCCGTCGCGCAGACGGGCGTGCCGCTCGGTTTGGTCCCCGCGGGCACCGGTAACGATCTCGCGCGCGAAATCGGCGTTCCCACCAACGATCCCGTCGCAGCCGCAGACCTGATCCTCGGCGGTCGCACCCGCACCATCGACCTCGGCCGCATCGAATCGCCCGCGCCCGGATTCACCCCCAAGTGGTTCGCCACCGTCACGGGCACCGGCTTCGATGCGCGGGTCACCTTGCGCGCCAACGATATGCGCTGGCCAAAGGGCCCGCTGCGCTACACCTTCGCCGCGCTGGCCGAGATCTCCGGCCGCTTCACCGTGCCGTACCGAATCGAGCTGTCCGGCGTCGTGCCCGGCGCACTGGACAATCCCGACGCCGATACCGTCATCGAGACCGACGCCGTCATGGTGGCCATCGGCAATACCCGCACCTACGGCGGCGGCATGCGGGTCTGTCCGGATGCGGTGATGGACGACGGGCTACTTGATCTGACTGTCGTAGGCGCGGTTTCGCGCCTGGATATGCTTCGCCTGCTGCCGGCACTGTCGGCGGGCAAGCGAATCGATCACCCGGAGTCCAAGCAGTATCGCGTCGCTCAGGTGACGCTGACCGCTCCGGGCGCTCCCGCCACCGCAGACGGCGAACCGGCGGGCACCCTCCCCGTCTCGCTCCGCGCGGTCCCCGGCGCGCTTACCGTGCTGGTTCCCTGATCGCTACTGGTCAAGCCGCGAAACTGACCCGGCTCATGCGGTCGATGGCGGTCCGGTCGAGGACGACCGTCGACACCGGCTCGGGCCGAGGTGGACGGCCGGAATCGACGGCGCGGATGAGCCGATCCCAGCGTCGGCAATGCAGGGTGAAGAAGATCGGATTGATCCGGCGTCCGCGGGCGAGCTGACCGGCGCGCGCGACACCGGCGGGCACATCGAGCAGGATCACGTGTAGCTCCCGGCCGTAGCGCGTCGCCCAGCGGCCGATCATTCGTCGGGCCCAGCCGAAGGTGGCGCAATCATGGATCACCACCGGTCCGGCACCGTCTCGCAGCGCGGCCCGGATTCCGGCGTAATGCGCGACGTGCACCACCGGCCGCCACAGCGGATACGGGAGTCGACCGAGCTTGTGCCGCCATCGATTTCGGGAATGGTGTGAATCCAGCACCACCGTGCCCCCGGGGCCGCGCGGCGGCTCCTCGGCATCGGCCTGCGCGCCGAAGAACAAGCGCAACGCCGTACTCTTGCCCGCCCCCGGAATCCCGGCCACGAGCAGCGCCGACCGCGCTGGATACCGCAGTTCCTCGATCGTGCGGCCGCGCAGATCGTGCACGGAATCCGGTGTTACGACGCGGATATCGGGGAGTCGCGGTTGCGAACCGGGATCGGGCGAATCAAGCGGAGGGTCGTAGCTGTTCACTGTTTTGCGTCCGAACTTGACTTCGTGATGTAGATTAGGCGTAGTCGACTGGCAGCGAAAACCAAGCTGCCAGTCGGTCTTTCGTTACATTGTGCCATCGTCTAGGCGAGTTGCGTCGGACGTTGAACGCTCGTTGGAAACCGTGTAAGACTGGGCTGAGGCCCAGCGGTGGCTGATTCTCGCTGGACTTCTTCGGGCCGTGGCGACGGCGTGCTCGGCGACCGTCTGAGCAGCGAGCGCGCCGTCAGCGCCGGAAAAGAGTGCCGTTCCGGTGACCGGGTAATGAACTCGTCAAGAAGCTGAGAATTGGTTGTGGATTAGGGGCTCGGGCCGGTTTCGGCGGTAAGCTCTCCAGGTGTAGGCGGAGTCTTCGGTGTCCCTCATCCACCGAAGACTCCGCCGCTTTTATGCCCCGGCCCTTTTATGAGCTCAGCGGGCATCCCACTAGAATGCCTGGGTGACCAGCGCAGCCCCTGACAACCCGCGTAATCGTGCCGATGCCCTCCCCAAGAGCTGGGTTCCCAGCGAGGTGGAGGCCGAGATGTACGAGCGCTGGGTAGCGGCTGGTTACTTCGCCGCCGACCCCGCCAGTGCCAAGCCCGGTTACTCGATCGTGCTGCCCCCGCCCAACGTCACCGGCAGCCTGCACATGGGGCACGCGCTCGACCACACCCTGATGGACACCCTCTCGCGCCGCAAGCGCATGCAGGGTTACGAGGTGCTGTGGCTGCCGGGCATGGACCATGCGGGCATCGCCACCCAGACCATCGTGGAGAAGCAGCTCGCGGTCGACGGCAAGACCAAGGAAGACTTCGGCCGCGAACTGTTCATCGACAAGGTCTGGGACTGGAAGCGCGAATCCGGCGGACAGATCCAGTGGCAGATGCGCGCCCTCGGCGACGGCGTCGACTGGAGCCGTGACCGCTTCACCATGGACGACGGGCTCTCGCGGGCCGTGCAAACCATCTTCAAGCGCCTGTACGACGCGGGCCTGATCTACCGGGCGGAGCGGCTGGTCAACTGGTCGCCGGAACTGCGCACCGCCATCTCCGATATCGAGGTCAAATTCGAGGACGTCGAGGGCGAGCTGGTTTCGCTGCGCTACGGCTCGCTGAAAGACGATGAGCCGCATGTGATCGTGGCCACCACCCGGGTGGAGACCATGCTCGGTGATACCGCGGTGGCGGTGCATCCGGAGGATCCGCGCTACAAGGATCTGATCGGCAGCACCCTCGAACATCCGATCACCGGACGTCAGATCCCGATCATCGCCGACGACTACGTCGATCCCGAATTCGGTACCGGTGCAGTGAAGATCACGCCCGCGCACGACCCCAACGACTTCGAGATGGGCCTGCGGCACAACCTGCCCATGCCGAACATCATGGACGAGCGCGCCCGGATTACCGGCACCGGAACCGAATTCGACGGTATGGACCGGTTCGAAGCGCGGGTCAAGGTGCGCGAGCGGCTCGCGGCCGAGGGCCGGATCGCCGCCGAGAAGCGGCCGTACCTGCACAGCGTCGGACATTCCGAGCGCAGCGGCGAAGCGATCGAACCGCGCCTTTCCATGCAGTGGTGGGTCAAGGTGGAGTCGCTGGCCAAGGCCGCCGGTGACGCGGTTCGCAACGGCGACACCGTGATCCACCCGACCAGCCAGGAACCGCGCTGGTTCGAATGGGTCGACAACATGCACGACTGGTGCATCTCGCGGCAGCTGTGGTGGGGCCACCGCATCCCGATCTGGTACGGCCCCGACGGCGAGGTGGTCTGCGTCGGTCCGGACGAGACCGCCCCCGAGGGCTGGGTGCAGGACCCGGATGTGCTCGACACCTGGTTCTCCTCCGGCCTGTGGCCCTTCTCCACCATGGGCTGGCCCGATTCCACCGAGGAGCTCCAGAGGTTCTATCCGACAAGCGTTCTCGTCACCGGCTACGACATCCTGTTCTTCTGGGTGGCCCGGATGATGATGTTCGGCACCTTCGTCTCCGACGATCACGTGCTCACCGCGGGCAAGGGCGGCGCGAAGCAGGTGCCGTTCAAGGATGTGTTCCTGCACGGCCTGATTCGCGATCAGTACGGCAAGAAGATGTCCAAATCGCGCGGCAACGGCATCGACCCGCTGGACTGGATCAACTCCTACGGCGCGGACGCGCTGCGCTTCACGCTGGCGCGCGGTGCACAGCCCGGCGGCGACCTCTCGGTCGGCGAATCGCATGCCCTCGCCTCGCGCAGCTTCGTGACGAAGCTGTTCAACGCCACCAAGTTCGCGCTCATGAACGGCGCACAGACTGGCGCGATGCCCGATCGTTCCGAAGTCACCGACGCCGACCGCTGGATCATCGATCGGCTCGACCAGGTTCGCGCCGAGGTGGATTCGGCCTTCGACGCCTACGAATTCGGCAAAGCCTGCGAGGCGCTGTACCACTTCGCCTGGGACGAGCTGTGCGACTGGTATCTGGAACTGTCCAAGGTGCAGTTCGCCGCCGGTGGTTCGCGCGCCGAGTCGACCAGCATCGTGCTCGGCAATGTGCTCGACGCGGTGCTGCGGCTGCTGCATCCGGTCATCCCGTTCGTCACCGAATCGCTGTGGCGGGCGCTGACCGGCGGCGAATCCGTCGTCGTCGCCACCTGGCCGGAGGCCACCGGCGTAGCCTCGGATGCGATTGCCGCACAACGGATTTCGGATGCACAGCGCCTGATCACCGAGATCCGTCGCTTCCGCAGCGACCAGGGCTTGGCCGATAAACAGAAGGTGGCGGCCAAGCTGATCGGCTTGGACACCGCAGGCCTCACCGAACTGCACGATTCGGTGACCAACCTGGCCAGGCTCACCGAGCCCGGTGCCGAATTCGCCGCGACCGCCTCGGTCGAGGTGCGCCTGAGCGGGTCCACGGTGACGGTCGAACTCGACACCTCCGGCGCGGTCGACCTCGATGCCGAACGCCGCCGCCTGGAGAAGGACCTCGCCGCGGCCGAGAAGGAATTGGCCACCACCACAGCCAAACTCGGCAACGAGGCGTTCCTGGCCAAGGCGCCGGATCAGGTGGTCGACAAGATCAAGGGACGTCGCGATGTCGCCGAGGGCGAGGTCGCGCGCATCGGCGCCCGGCTCGCGGAGTTGAGCGGCAAATGAACGCCGAACCGGAACCCCAGTACGCCGACGACGAGCACCCGAAGCGGCGGCTCGGCTCGGGGCCGTCCCCGGTGGATCTGGCCGAAATGGCGTTGGTCGAGGCGGAATTGGATCGGCGCTGGCCGGAGACCAAGATCGAGCCCTCGCTCACCCGCGTCGCGACGTTGATGGATCTGCTCGGCTCGCCCCAGCAGAACTACCCGGCCATCCACATCGCGGGCACCAACGGCAAGACCTCGGTGAGCAGGATGATCGATGCGCTGCTGACCGCGCTACACCGGCGCACCGGCCGGATCACCAGCCCGCATCTGCAGCTGGCCACCGAGCGGATCAGCATCGACAACGCGCCGATCACCCCGGCCAAGTATGTAGAGGCCTACCGCGAACTGCTGCCCTATATCGAAATGATCGATAAGCAGTCCGCCGCCGCGGACGGTCCGGCCATGAGCAAGTTCGAGGTGCTCACCGGCATGGCCTATGCCGCCTTCGCGGAGGCGCCGGTGGATGTCGCCGTCGTCGAGACCGGCATGGGCGGCCGTTGGGACGCGACCAATGTCATCGACGGACAGGTCGCGGTGATCACCCCGATCGGGCTGGACCACACCGATTTCCTCGGCGACGATCTCGCTTCCATCGCGGGGGAGAAGGCCGGGATCATCAAACGTGCCCCGGAGAGCCTGGTGCCGCGCGATACCGTCGCCGTCATCGCCGAACAGGAACCCGAGGCCATGGACGTGCTGCTGCGCCGGGCCGTCGAGGTCGATGCCGCGGTGGCGCGCGAGGGTTCGGAGTTCCGGGTGCTGGCCCGCCAGATCGCGGTCGGCGGCCAGCAGCTCGAATTACAGGGTCTCGGTGGGATTTACGACGAGATCTTCCTGCCGCTGCACGGTGAGCACCAGGCCCGCAACGCGGTACTCGCGCTGGCCGCGGTCGAGGCGTTCTTCGGTGCCGGTGCGGATCGGCAGCTCGATATCGAGGCCGTGCGGGCGGGCTTCGCGAGTGTCACCAGCCCCGGCCGGATGGAGCGCATGCGCAACGCCCCGACCATCTTCATCGACGCCGCGCACAATCCGGCGGGCGCGCAGGCCCTGGCCGCGACGCTGACCGCGGAATTCGACTTCCGCAAGCTGGTCGGCGTCGTCGCGGTGCTCGGCGACAAGGACGTGGCGGGCATCCTGGACGCGCTGGAACCGGTATTCGACGAGATCGTCGTCACCAACAACGGTTCGCCGCGCGCCATGGATGTCGAACGTCTCGCCGACCTCGCGGTGCAGCGCTTCGGTGACGAACGAGTGGTCACCGCCGAGACTCTGCCCGATGCGCTGGAAACGGCCATTGCCATTGCCGAGGAGGTCGGCGATGCGGGCGAGATGGTTTCCGGTGCGGGGGTCGTGGTAACCGGATCGGTGGTCACCGCCGGTGCGGCGCGCGCCCTGTTCGGGAAGGACCCGGCATGAGCGTCAGGCCCGGAGGAGGCAGCGTGCGTAACCACGGAGGGCCCCGCGAATGCCGCGATGAACACAGCATGAGCGTCAGGCCCGGAGGAGGCAGCGTGCGTAACCACGGAGGGCCCCGCGAATGCCGCAGTGAACACAGCATGAGCCGCCCGGTTCGGATACGGCAGCATGCGTAAACACGTGAGGCCCCGCGAATGCCGAGAAGGAGACAGCGTGACCGAGTCGACCGGCGACGCCGCCGAGCCCGAGCGGGCCGACGGCGAGCCGCAGGTCCCCCCGCCCGCCGCAGACCCGTGGAAGGGGCTGCGCGGCGTCATGGCGGGCACACTGATCCTCGAGGCGATCACGGTGCTGCTCGCATTGCCCGTGGTCGGGTCCGTCGGCGGCGGTATCGGCTGGTTCTCCGGCAGCTACCTCGTCGTCCTCGCGCTGGTGATGATCCTCGGCGCCGGACTGCAACGCCGCCCATGGGCCATCCCGTTCAATCTCAGCCTGCAGGTCCTGCTGATCCTCGGCGTCTTCGTGCACATCTCCATCGGCGTCATGGGTGTCTTCTTCGCCGTCGTCTGGGGTTTCATCTTGGTGCTGCGCGCCGACGTCAAGCGCCGGATGGAACTCGGCCTGCTGCCCAGTCAGCGCTAGCGACTGCTTGCAGGTCGCTCGAAAGGGTCAGCATCCAGGGCTCTTCCTAGCCGCCGGTTCGGTAACCGGGGGTATCGCCTATTAGGCTGTGCGCCGTGACTGAGCAGACGTTGGTACTCATCAAGCCGGACGGTGTGGCCCGTGGCCTCGTCGGTGAGGTGCTGGCCCGGATCGAGCGCAAGGGGCTGAAGATCGCCGCCCTGGAGCTGAAGCAGGTATCCGACGAGTTGGCGCGCGGCCACTACGCCGAACATGCCGAGAAGCCGTTCTTCGGTTCCTTGATCGAGTTCATCACCTCCGGCCCGGTCGTCGCGGCCATCCTGGAGGGTCCGCGCGCCATTGCGGCGTTCCGTCAGATCGCCGGCGGCACCGATCCGGTCGAGAAGGCCGTCCCCGGCAGCATTCGCGGCGACCTCGCGCTGGAGACCCAGGAGAACCTGGTGCACGGCTCCGATTCGCCGGAATCGGCGAAGCGGGAAATCGCGCTCTGGTTTCCCGAGTTCCCGGTCTGATATAGGCCTTCGAGGCGTGAGCTGCGCGAACAGGCAACACAGCCGGCGTCGTCGCAGGACGTAGCCGAGCGCCGGCGAGGCGAAGGGCGTGAGCTGCGCGAATAGGCAACACAGCTGGCGTGGTCGCAGGACGTAGCCGAGCCCCGGCGAGGCGAAGTCGTGCGGTGATGGAGAGCCGTCGCCGCACGGTGTGGGATACTGGCAGTGGTTGCTGACGACACCGACTGTTCGCGCAGGTACGCGGACGATCGGTGCCGGACGGTAACCGGATGACACTGCGGTTCGATGCCGATCATCGCTGCTACGAACAACTGGCCCGTTGCTAGGGCCGGAGGTTCGCGTCGGCACGCTGGATGAGCGCTCGCGCCGTGGAGTTCAGCCAACAGCCAGGCGCCGCGTGACCAGTTAGCCCGACCGACGAAAACCATGGGTGTTAACCGGACACGCGGGGCGAGACCACTTGACCTCGCGCCAACCGCGTGAGGTGAACGGACAGTGCCCCCGCGTCGGCCGCGTCACTCCTGCCAGGAGGGACGCGCCCGGGGACCCGAGGAGACTTCGTGGCCGATCAAGAGCCGCTGACAACAACATCACAGGATGCCGAACAATTGCCGGAGCGAATCCGAGTTCACGCGCTTGCCAAGCGGCTGGGGGTAACCAGCAAACGCATCCTGGCCAAGCTCGCCGAGTTGGGTGCCGACGCACGTAGTGCGCAATCGAATGTCGATCGAGCGGTGGCGGAATCTGTCCGCGATGCGCTCGGCACCGTGGAATCGGAGGTCGTCGAACCCGAGGCGCCCGAGACCGCCACGCAAGAGCCGGTTGCGGCCGAGCCCGAGCCGGTTGCGCCGGAGCGGGTGGCGGCCGAGCCGGTAGCGCCGGAGCCGGTAGCGGCCGAGCCGGTAGCGCCGGAGCCGGTTGCGCCGGAGCCGGTAGCGGCCGAGTCGGTTGCGGCCGAGCGCGAGCCCGGGCCCATTTTTTCCGCACCGGACCAGGTGATCGACCAGTCCGAATCGCTGCCATCGGGGGAGCAGCCCGCGGCGCATCAGCCGTCGGTGCAGTTGTTCACCCATTCGGTTCCGCAAGAGCAGCACGTAGCGACGCCGGTCGTCTTCGAGGCCGCTGCCTCGGTCGCCGCACCGCTGTTCCTACCGCCGGACGCCGCGGCCGCCGAACAGGCGCGTCGGCAGCGTCGGGCCGAGCGCGACAGCCGTCGCGCCGAGGAAGCCGCAGTCGAAACCGTCGAGGAAGAGCCCGAAACCACCGAGGACGAGTCGACCGAACAGCAGGGCGAGGCGGATCAGCCGCGTCGTCGTCGCCGTGGCCGTCGCGGTCGGGGTCGTGGCCGGGGCGAACAGCACGCTGACGCCGAATCCGAGGGCGACGACACCGAAGTCACGGACGAGGGCGCCGAAGACGAGCAGGCCTCGGTCAAGAGCGAGGCCGAAGCCGAGCCAGGCGAAGACACCGAGACCGAGGACGACGAATCCGGTTTGCCGGAGGGTTCGAGTCGCCGTCGCCGTCGCCGTCGTCGCCGCAAGGTGGCGGGGGAGGGCGCCGATAGCGAGGGCGTCTCCGATGACGATCCGCCGAACACCGTCGTGCACGAGCGGGAGCCGCGCAATAAGAGCCGCAGCCGCGCCACGGTCGACGAGGTGCAGGGCATCACCGGTTCCACCCGGCTCGAAGCCAAGCGGCAGCGTCGGCGTGACGGTCGCGAGGCCGGTCGCCGTCGCCCGCCGATCCTGACCGAGTCGGAGTTCCTGGCCCGCCGCGAGGCGGTGGACCGGGTCATGGTGGTGCGCGAGAAGACCTTCTCGGAGCACCCGACCGCGACCCAGGTCGCGGTGCTCGAGGACAACATCCTGGTCGAGCACTTCGTCACCAATACCGGCTCGGCGTCGATGGTCGGCAATGTCTACCTCGGCAAGGTGCAGAATGTGCTGCCCTCGATGGAGGCGGCATTCGTCGATATCGGCCGCGGCCGCAACGGTGTGCTCTACGCCGGTGAGGTGAACTGGGAGGCCGCCGGTCTCGGCGGTAAGGAGCGCAAGATCGAGCAGGCGCTCAAGCCCGGCGATCAGGTGCTGGTCCAGGTCTCCAAGGATCCGGTCGGGCACAAGGGCGCCCGGCTGACCACCCAGATCAGCCTGGCCGGACGCTTCCTGGTGTACGTGCCCGGCGGTTCGTCCACCGGTATCAGCCGCAAGCTGCCCGATACCGAGCGCAAGCGGCTCAAGGAGATCCTGCGCGATATCGTGCCCGCCGATGCCGGAGTGATCATCCGCACCGCATCGGAAGGTGTCAGCGAGGCCGAACTGGCCCGCGACGTCGAGCGGCTGCAGGCGACCTGGCGCACCATCGAGAAGGCCGCCGAGGCCAAGGACAACGGCGCGCCCAAGACGCTGTACGAAGAGCCGGACCTGTTGGTCAAGGTCATCCGAGACCTGTTCAACGAGGACTTCTCCAAGCTGGTCATCGAGGGTGAGCGGTCCTGGAGCACAGTCGAGAACTACATCCGCACGGTCGCGCCGGACATGCTCGCCCGGGTCGCCCGGCACGAGAACAACGGTATCGACGTCTTCGAGACCTACCGGATCGATGAACAGCTCGCCAAGGCGCTCGATCGCAAGGTGTGGTTGCCCTCGGGCGGCACCCTGGTGATCGACCGGACCGAGGCGATGACCGTCATCGACGTCAATACCGGCAAGTTCACCGGTGCGGGCGGCAGCAATCTGGAAGAGACGGTCACCAGGAACAACCTGGAGGCCGCCGAGGAGATCGTGCGCCAGATGCGGCTGCGCGATATCGGCGGCATGATCGTCGTCGACTTCATCGATATGGTGCTGGAATCGAACCGCGATCTGGTGCTGCGCAGGCTGACCGAGGCATTGGGCCGCGACCGCACCCGCCACCAGGTCTCCGAGGTGACCTCGCTCGGCTTGGTGCAGATGACCCGCAAGAAGCTCGGCACCGGTCTGGTCGAGGCGTTCTCGACGACCTGTGAGCACTGCCATGGACGCGGCATCGTCGTGCACACCTACCCGGTGGAGCTCACCGGTGCCGAGGACAGCACGCGCGGTGGCCGGGAGACCGGATCGCGGCGGCGGCGTGGCCGGGACAAGGGTGCGGCGGCGAGTGCGCCCGCCGCGGCCGCGAATGGCACCGCGCATCCCGCCGAAGACGAGGCGGAGATCGCGGTCAAGCGGGCGCATCCGGTGGCGTTGGCGATGGCGGCGCATCAGTCGGAGGAAGTGCACGCGGAGGATGTGGCGGACCTCGAGGACGTCGCGGTGGCGGAAGCCGTTGCGGATGTCGTCGCCGCAAGCGATGCGGCTCCGGTCGAGGAGGTCGTTGTCTCCGAGTCGGTTGCGGCGGTCGCCGAGGAAGTCGCGGCGGCGGTAGCCGAGGAAGTCGCGGAAGCCGTAACCGAGCGAGCTGCGGAGGCGGAATTGGTGGCCGAGGAGGCCGTCGCGTCCGCATCCGAGGAGGTCGCACCGGTCGCTGCCGCGGCTTCGACGTCCGTGACGGATGAACCCGCCGAGCCCCCGGTGGAGCCGGTTGCGACATCGTTCAACGGTGTGCCCGAATCCGCGGCACCCCGTTCGACCGGCCGCAGACGTCGCGTCGCGCGTTCGGCCGCCGCACCGGCCGCCGACAGCGCCGGGGCCGTCTTCGTGCTGCCGACGGCGGATCAGGGCGCGGCAGGGCCCGTCGTTGACTACACGGCGGATGTGCCGGTCGTGGTGCCGACGCGTAAGCCGCGCCGCCGGGCCGTCGGTCGTCCGGCCGGACCGCCGGTGGACGACGCGAACTGATCGCCACGATCGGATCGAAAACCTGGGACCCCCGCCGCATTCCGCGACGGGGGTCCTGCCTTTCACGGGCACCGGTTTGGTCGGGGTGGTATCCGTCCTGTAATCTTGGACAGTCGCTGCCCGGCGACAGCGCTTATCTGCGCTGTGTTTGTGACTCGGCTCGAAGCCGAGAGCCATCAGGTTGCTGAGGCGGCGGTGACTACCAGACCAGAGTGCTGTGGTTTCCAGCCGGAGTCATCCGAGCGGGAGCACGCAGCCGCGCGAGCGCGAGCCGCGCGCATTACAGGAAGAAGGGCAGCCGACCGATGGCAACGTACGCGATCGTCAAGACCGGCGGAAAGCAGTACAAGGTCGCGGTCGGTGACCTGGTGAAGGTCGAGAAGATCGAGGGTGCGCCGGGTTCGTCCGTGGCGCTGGCCCCAGTTCTCGTGGTGAACGGCGCCGAGCTGACCACCGATGCGGACAAGCTGGCCAAGGTTTCCGTGGCCGCGGAGGTCGTCGAGCACACCAAGGGCCCGAAGATCCGCATCCACAAGTTCAAGAACAAGACCGGCTACCACAAGCGTCAGGGTCACCGTCAACCGCTGACGGTCCTCAAGGTCACCGGCATCAAGTAAGCCTCCGCGCTTTCTCGAATTACTTCACAGGAGTTCAGAAATGGCACATAAGAAGGGTGCATCCAGCTCGCGCAACGGTCGCGACTCGAATGCTCAGCGACTCGGCGTCAAGCGTTTTGGTGGCCAGACCGTTTCGGCGGGCGAGATCCTGGTTCGCCAGCGTGGCACGCACTTCCACCCCGGTGTGCTCGTCGGCCGTGGCGGCGACGACACCCTGTTCGCCCTGGCGGCGGGCAAGGTCGAGTTCGGCACCAAGCGTGGCCGCAAGACCGTCAACATCGTGGTTCCGGAGCCGGCCGAGGCCTGACCGCCTCTGGCATTCCGGAAAAGCTGAGCGGGTCAGGGTGCATTCCCTGGCCCGCTTTTCGCGTTCTCGAAAGATCGCGTTCCCATAATGCAGGTTCTTTCGAGCGACCTGGCAAGCAGTCGCTACGGCTGACCGTTTCGAGCGACCTGCAAGCAGTCGCTACGCCCACCGAGGAGGATGATTCGGACATGTCCAAATTCATCGACCGTGTCGTATTGCACGTGCGTGCGGGCAAGGGTGGTCACGGCTGCGCCTCCGTGCGCCGCGAGAAGTTCATGCCGCTCGGCGGTCCGGACGGCGGCAATGGCGGACGCGGCGGGGATGTGATCCTCGAGGTCGACCCGAATGTGCACACCCTGCTGGACTTCCACTTCCATCCGCACGCCAAGGCGAGCAACGGCAAGCCGGGCGAGGGCAGCAATCGTGACGGTAAGCAGGGCACCGATCTGGTGTTGAAGGTGCCCGATGGCACCGTGGTGCTGGACGACGACGGCAAGGTGCTCGTCGATCTGGTCGGTTCGGGCAATAAGTTCATCGTGGCCCGTGGCGGACGCGGCGGACTCGGTAATGCCGCGCTGGCCTCCAAGGCGCGCAAGGCGCCCGGTTTCGCGCTGCTCGGCGAGGACGGCGATGAAGGCGATCTCGTCCTCGAGCTGAAGTCCGTCGCCGATGTGGGGCTTGTCGGGTTCCCATCGGCGGGGAAGTCCTCGCTGGTGTCGGTGCTCTCGGCTGCGAAGCCCAAAATCGCGGACTATCCGTTCACCACGCTGGTGCCCAATCTCGGTGTGGTCTCCAGCGGTGACACCACCTTCACCATCGCCGATGTGCCCGGTCTGATCCCGGGTGCGAGCGAGGGGCGTGGGCTCGGGCTGGATTTTCTGCGGCATCTGGAGCGCTGCGCGGTGCTCGCGCACGTCGTCGACTGTGCGACCCTCGAGCCGGGACGCGATCCGGTCTCCGATGTCGATGCGCTCGAGGCCGAACTCGCGGCCTACCAACCGGCTCTGGATGCCGATACCGGTCTCGGTGATCTGGCCGATCGGCCGCGCGTGGTGATCCTGAACAAGGTCGATGTGCCCGATGCCGCCGAGTTGGCGGAGATGGTCACGCCTGAATTCGCCGCACGTGGCTGGCCGGTCTTCGAGATCTCGGCGGTGAGCCGGGCGGGCCTGCGTCCCTTGACCTTTGCGCTCGCCGAGATGGTCGAGCAGTATCGGACCGCGCATCCGAAGGCCGCGCCGAAGCGTCCGGTGATCCGCCCGATCGCGGTGAACGAGTCCGGCTTCAGCGTGATCGCCGATCCCGAGGAGCCGGGTGGCTTCATCGTGCGCGGGCCGCAGCCGGAGCGCTGGGTGCGCCAGACCCAGTTCGACAACGACGAAGCCGTCGGCTACCTCGCCGACCGCCTGGCCCGCCTCGGCGTCGAAGACGAACTGGTGAAGCAGGGCGCCGAGCCCGGTGCGCCCGTCACCATCGGCGATGTCACATTCGATTGGGAGCCGCAGATCTCCGCAGGTGTGGATATGGTGCCCACCGGCCGCGGCACCGACATCCGCCTGGAGCAGAACGACCGGATCAGTGCCGCCGAACGCAAACACGCGTCCCGAGTACGCCGTGGTCTGGTCAAGGACGACGAGGAATAGCGTGAACGCCGTGGGCTTGTGGTGTGCGCCGGGGTCTGGCACGGCGTTACGGCGAGCGCCGCGGTTCGGTTCGCGCATCCGGCGTGCGTCGGGATTCAGTGGTGGCCAGCGCGTTGTGGGGGCATTGTCGCGCCCCGCGGGTACGACGAGTTCTGTTGCGGTACAGGGAGTTCGGTTGCGATGCAGGTGAGTTCGGGGATGGCTGAGGTGATGTCGCAGTCCGGGCTGAGTGAAGCCAGGACGGCGATTGCTTCGGCGCGCAGCGTGGTGGTGAAGATCGGGTCTTCAGCGCTGACCAGCCTTAAGGGCGGTCTCGATATGGCGCGACTGGATCGGCTGGCCGATGCGGTCGAGGCGCGGATGCGGGCCGGATCCGATGTGATCGTGGTGTCCTCCGGTGCCATCGGTGCAGGCCTCGCTCCGCTCGGATTGACAAGTCGCCCAAGGGATCTGGCCACCAAACAGGCCGCCGCCAGCGTCGGCCAGTTGGCATTGGCGCATGCCTGGGGGACTTCGTTCGCGCGGTTCGGGCGGACGGTCGGGCAGGTGCTGTTGAGCGCCGACGACTTTTCCCGGCGCGAACATCACCGCAACGCTCAGCGCACCCTGGACCGGTTGCGCTCACTCGGTGCGGTTGCTGTCGTGAACGAAAACGACACCGTCGCAACGGAAGAGATCCGATTCGGCGACAACGACCGCCTCGCCGCACTGGTCGCCCATCTGGTCGGCGCGGACGCGCTGGTCCTGCTCTCCGATGTCGAGGGACTCTACGACGGCGATCCGCGCAAGGGCGCCGCCAACTTCATCCCCGAGGTCCGCAGCAGCGCCGACCTCGACGGCGTCATCGCGGGCAGCGGCGGCGCACTCGGCACCGGCGGCATGGCCTCCAAACTCTCCGCGGCCCGGCTGGCCGCCGACGCGGGCGTCCCCGTCCTGCTGGCCGCCGCCACCGAGGCCGATATCGCGCTCAGCGCGGGCACCGTCGGCACCGCCTTCGCCGCCCGCCCGGTCCGCCTCTCCGCCCGCAAATTCTGGGTCCGCCACGCCGCCGACAGCCGCGGCGCCATCCTCATCGATGCGGGCGCCGTCCAAGCCGTCGCCCACCGTCGTCGCTCCCTGCTCGCCGCGGGCATCACCGGCGTCCGCGGCCGCTTCCACGGCGGCGACGTAGTCGACCTCATCGCCCCCGACAACCGCATAGTCGCCCGCGGCGTAGTCGAATACGACAGCACCGAACTTTCCGGCATGCTCGGCCGCTCCACCACCGAACTCCCGGACACCATGCAACGCCCCGTCATTCACGCCGACGACCTGGTCAAGATTTAGCGGGTGCCGCCGAACTTGCCTCCGGCGATTCGCCTTGCGTATCGTCCTGCGGCAACTCAACCGCAGTGATGTCGGTGCGTGGGAAGTGGTTGCCTTTGAAAAGCAGAGGTTCGCCGCTCACCCTCGACAACGCATAGGAGAAGCAGTCGCCGTAGTTCAGAGCGGCCGGATGCCGCCCTTTGCCGTATTCTCGCCAGGCCAGTCGCGCCAGATGCGCGTGTTCCGGATGTACCGCAACGAGATCGACTGCGGCTCGATGTATCCACAGGTCCAGTTCACGTCCACCGGCGTCGCCGAATCGGCCCTCGATGACGATCGAGATCTCCAGATACGTTGCCGTGGACATCAAACGGACGGGGTCGGCTTCGATTGCTGCCTCGAAACGGTCCGCCTCGGGTTCGTCATTCAGCATGGCGAAGATTGCGGAGGTGTCGATAACCATCAGGTCGGCAGGCCGTGCTCGTCGTATCCGATGATCTCGTCCGGGCTGTGCGTGTCGATCACCGGCAGGGCGGCGCACCGGCGGCGAATTGCCGCGAGTTCGTTGCGAAGCGGGACGGTTCGGGCTCGGCCGGTTTCGCGCGCGAGCCGTTCGCGTAGTGCGACGACGACCGCCTCGGTCAAAGTTTCGCCGGTTTGCGCCGCCAGCTCATCGCTGACCAGTGTCTGGAGTTGGTATGACGCCGGGTTGGTTGGAGGTCGGTGGGGGTTGGGCGGGGCCGGTTTGGTCGGGGATGGGGCCGGTTATGCCGGGCTGGCCGCCGGGGTCGGGCAGGGCAGGGGTTGGTTGCGAGGGGACGGGGGCCGGGGGTTGGGGTGCCTGTTGGGTAGGGGGTGCCGGCGCGGGTGCGGGAGGTTGGGTCTCCTGCGTTGGGGGCGGGGCCTGTTGGGGTGGGGCCGGAGGAGGTGCGTGTTGGGTTGATGGTTCCGGCGTTGGGGCGGGCGCCGGCTGCGGGGCCGGGGTGGGCTGTGGCGCCTGGGATTCCGGTGTCGGGGGCGCTGTTGGTTGCGGCGCTGGAGACTCCGGCGTGGCAGGTGCAGGGGACGGCTGTGGATCTGGAGCAGGCTGAGGGGGCGGAGCGGGGGTCGGCTGGGGTGCCTGGGATTCCGGCGCGGGTTGGGGTGCCTGGGTCTCCGGGATTCCGGGGGCCGGAGTTGTGGGTGCTGGTGTGGTCGGATCCGGAGTTGGTTGTGGTGCTCGAGATTCCGGTGTGGAGGGGGTGGGTGCCGATTCCGGCGGGCCGGGTGCCGGGGTGGGCTGTGGCACCTGGGAATCCGGGCTGCTGGGCGGAGCGGGGGTGGGTTGCGGTTGCGGTGCGTGGGTCTCCGGGGTTCCGGGTGCCGGAGTTGTGGGCGCGGGTGTCGTCGGATCCGGAGTTGGTTGTGGTGCTCGAGATTCCGGAGTGGACGGAGCAGGTTCCGGGGTGCTGGGTGCCGGGGTGGTTTGTGGTGGCTGGGAATCCTGGGCGCCAGGTGCCGGTGTTGTTGAGTCCGGAGTTGGTTGTGGCGCTTGGGATTCCGGGGAGGACGGAGCGGGTTCCGGGGTGCTGGGTGCCGGGGTGGTTTGTGGTGGCTGGGAATCCTGGGCGCCAGGTGCCGGTGTTGTTGAGTCCGGAGTTGGTTGTGGCGCTTGGGATTCCGGGGAGGAGGGTGAAATTTGAGGGGGCTGTGCGCCGGGCTTACTTGGGGCCGACGGTGTCGCGCCTGGTATGCCGGGTAAGGCGGGGGGTGCCGGGAGGGCGGGGACGGCGGTGCCTGCCATTTGGTAGGCGGGTTTGTAGATCATGTTCATGGCGAGGACGGCTTCTTGGCGCAGCGCCTCTTCCGCCATTTGCGCATTGATCACATGGGCGGCTTCGAGCAGTCGGGCTACGGTGCCGATCGGGCCCGAATTGCCCGGTGGCACAACGGCGATCTTCACGGCTTCGGCGGCCGCGGCCACCGCACCGAGGCGGGTGCCGACCTGTCCCATGATCGCAGCGAGTTCATCGACGGAGGCGGCGTAGCTGCGGGCACTCGCATAGGCGGCTTCGGCGGCGGCGCCCTCCCAGGCCATCGAATTCATTACCCGATCCGAGCCGGCTCGAGTCAAGGGAAACGAACTGGCCAGCGTCCCTGCGACTTCCAGCCACGTGACCGATGCATTGAGGATCTGCGCGGCATCGATCTGCTGGGTCTTGGTGTAGATCTCCTCATGCTTCATCGACTCGAAATGCTCCATCGAGCTGATGTAATCGGGATCATTACCGCTCATCGCCGCGCCTCGCAGACGCTTGTCCCTGCGTCCTGACCCGCGCGACAGCCGCCTTGCGCGGCAGCACCACTCATCGCGGCACCCGCGTTTCGATCGCACGCAGCGCCGCGGCGTTCGCGGCATCGGCCTCCTCGAACAGCCCGCCGCTGATCAGGAAAGCCTCTTTCATGCGGTAGGCGGCTTCGATGTAGTGGTCTAGCAGGGTTGCGGCGTCGCGGGCCTTGTGCGCGAATCCGGCCGCTAATTGCTGTGCGGAGATGAATCCGCCGAAGCCGTCCAGCTCGCCCGCCGATTCGAGACGTTGGCGTAGATAGATGAGTCGGTCGGCTTGGTTGTCGTACATTTCGGCGCAACGTCGCGCCGCTTCCGGATCGAACTTGACGGTGCCCGCCTGTGCCTCCTGTTTGAAGCGGGCAATATCGGCTCGGCTGCTCTCGATCGTCATGAACCACACCCCCGGGGATCGGTCGGTCCGCCTCAGACTAGCCGTTGGCCATGCCTCCGGATGAAATAGTTCCGGCCGGTGGCGACTTATCGGGCCTGCGCGGGAATACGTTTCTGCAGCTGCGTGGCGAGTTGTTCGGCCGAGGCGGGGACGATGTGCACGGTATCGCCCGCCTTGATCAGATAGCGCCCGTCGCCCTTGACATCGATCCAGGTGTAGTGGATCGGCGGCTGTGGCGACGGGTGGTCCAGCCGCCCCTCTATCCGGATATGTCCCTCGGCGGTATGGGGCTTGAGCAGCAGCCGCCGGATCGAGGGCACCGCTCGCTGCGCTACGACCACTGTCTCGTCGTCGCGGATCGCGTCGGCGGATGCCGCCCGCGCCGGTTCGTGTCCGGCCGGGACCGTGGGCAGCAATGCGGCGATCCGCGCGCCGAGTTTGGCGCTGAGTCCGATCGAAAGTCGTACGCGCCCACCGAAATCCGGTCCGGTACCGGGTTCTTGGATGGCGAGGACAGCGCGGTCGTAGATCGCACAGGCCAGCAGCCGGATCTCGGTGCCGGGACCATGTCCGCCGCCGATCGCCACGATCCTGGTCTGCGGTGCGGCCATGATCCGCAGGCACGCCGATAGGTCCGGATCGCTGCGCGGCGGTAGTCGCTCCTGCAATTGTGCGCGCAATTTGTCGGCTTCGGCCTCGGTTCGCGGCGTCTCGAGGATGCGCAGCGGATACGGGTGACGGTCCACTTCGGTCTCGCGCCAGACATGGGCGAACTCGTCCGGGGTGAAGGTCCAACCCACGCCGAATCACTCCTTACAACCCACGAACGTCATCGCATCGCTAGCGACTGCTTGCAGGTCGCTCGGAATGGTCAGCTTACTGGTGCCTCTGGGCGTTGGAACCAAGTCTTTACCAAGCAGTACCCAAGGTTTGCGGGCTAACGTCGAAAGCAAATCTCGGATATATCCAGACAGCCCCTTCGATTTGCGCTGCCTTGTGGTGCCGGAGCGCCTGCTCCGGTGCGGTGAACGGGGGTGATGGGAGAAAAGTCTTGCAGGTACTCGGACCGTGGACCGACTCGGCGACATTTGCCGCGCTAGGCGGGGGTAAAGCGCGTGGGTTGTACACCTTGCACAATGGTGGCTTCCGGGTCCCGGACTGGGTGGTGCTCGGCACCGACGTCTTCAACCGGTTCCTGATCGAGACCGATACAGGCGCCGATTTGGCGACTATTGTGTTGAATGTCACATCGTCGGACGATCTGGATTCGGCGCTGGCCGCCGGTGCGGAACTACGCGCCGCGATCGTCGATGCGCCACTGCCGCAGCCGGTACTCGAACTGATCGCCGATGCTTACGGCCGCCTGGGGGCGGTCGCGATCGCGGTTCGATCGTCGGCGGTCGTCGAGGACGGTCCCGGCCAGTCCTATGCGGGCCAGTTCGATTCGTTCCTCAATGTCAACGGTGTCGACGCGGTCGCGGCGCGCGTGCGCGACTGCTGGGCCTCGGCATTCTCCGAACGGTCCATCCGCTATGCCTTCGCGCACGGGCAGTCGCGCGCCGACGCCATAGCCGTTGTCCTGCAACGCCTTATCGATGCGCGATCCAGCGGAGTGATGTTCACCGCGAGCCCGATCAGCGGCGCCGCAGACGAATTGGTCGTCAGTGCGGTGTACGGGCTCGGCGAGGGCTTGGTGTCGGGCGCGGTGGACGCCGATTCGGTCGTGGTCGACAAATCCTCCGGCACGGTGCTGGAAACGACTGTGGGGGACAAGGATCGAAGCTATGCACCCTCGGGGGAGCAGGGCTGCACGACGCTCGAGGTCGAGCCGCAGCGCCGCGAGGCAGCGGTGCTCGCCGATGCCGAACTGGCCGAATTGGTGGAGTGGGGACGCAAGCTGGAGGCCGATTTCGGTGCGCCACAGGACATCGAGTGGGCCATCGATGCAGATGGCCTCTGGTTCCTGCAGTCACGGCCGATCACCACGGCGGTCACCGACGGCCCGGTGCGCGGTGCGGTACTGCGCGGCGCCGGCGAGGTGCTCGCCGACGGCGACGAGCGAATCTGGGACAACTCCAACATCATCGAGAGTTTCAGCGGCATCACCTCCCCGCTGACCTATACGACCGCCGCCGACATCTACGGCCGCGTGTACCACGGTTACGCGAAATCGCTGCGGGTGCCCGACGCGCAACTGCGCCAGACCGATCGCTGGACTCCGGTGCTACTCGGCTACTTTCACGGCCGGGTCTACTACAACCTGCTGCACTGGTACCGGATGGTGGGCATCGCGCCCGGATACCCGCTGAACCGTAAGGTGCTCGAGGCCGCGCTCGGCGTCGACGAACCGCTGCCCGACGAGATCGCGAAGACCTTGCGCCCGTTCACCTTCCGCACACCGCTGGCCCGGCTGCGGTCGCGGGCGATCACCACGGTGACCTATGTGCGGCGGCTGTTCGGTATCGACGAGATGGTCGATACCTTCATGAGCGACTTCTACCGCGTCTACGACGAATACGACGCGCTCGACTACTCGACGCTGACCGGCGAACAGGCCTACGCGGCTTATCGCAAGGTCGACCGGGACCTGGTCGAGCGCTGGGGTCCGCTGATGGTCCTGGACGCAATCCTGTTGACCTGCACCGGTTTGATGTATCTGCTGACCAAACTGCTGCTGCCGAAGGCGCCGGAGTGGTTCCTGTACGCCGTCGTCGGCCCCGGCGCGGATGTCGAATCCGCCGAACCGGCTCGCGCCATGACCGAGCTCGCGCAGTTCGTTCGCAAAGATCCCGAACTGGTGTCGTTGATCAATTCGACAGCGCCGGAACAGATTTACGATGCCGTGCGCGACCGCACCGAATTCCGCGACCGGATCGAGGATTACATCGATCGCTACGGTTACCGCAGCCTGGACGAACTGAAGCTGGAAACCCCGGATCTGCGTGAGGAGCCCGCGAGCCTTTTCGTCATGCTGCGCAGCGCGATCGGTCGCGTCGGGGAGGCGGCGCAGCACAGCCGCGGTGCGGAGGCCGACGAGTACCTCGACGCCAATCTGCGCGGCTTCCGGCGGCGGATCTATGAACGGCTGCGCGGCAAGGTGAATCGGTGCGCCGCCCATCGGGAGCGGCTGCGGTTCTGCCGCACCAGGGCCTTCGGGATGGTCAAGCGGATGATCCGGGTAATGGGCCGAGATCTGGTCGCGCGCGGTGTCATCGACGAATTCGACGATGTCTTCGCGCTGACCGTCCAGGAGTTGCGCAGCTGCTACGACAGCAGTGTTGTTTCGAGCGACCTGCAAGCAGTCGCTAGCGGCGTTGTTTCGAGCGACCTGCAAGCAGTCGCCAGCGGCGGCCTGCGCGATCTGGTCGCCGCACGGAAAGCCCAGCGCGCCAGGGACGCCGAGCTCGTCGCCCCCGCCCGCTTCGTCACCTCGGGGCCGATCTTCGGGCGCGCGGAGCTCGCGCGCCAGGGCTGGGTGCCGGTCACCGATACCCCGGCCGCGACTGTCGGCACCGTCCTGCCCGGCACGCCGTCGGCATCCGGAATCGTCGAGGGCACTGCGGTGGTCGTCGACGAGCCACGCGACGTGGCAGGCGGCATCGTGGTGGCATATCGCACCGATCCGGGTTGGGTGGCCGCGCTGCCCTCGGCGTCGGCGCTGGTGATCGAGCGCGGCAGTCCCCTCACTCACGTCGCGATCGTGGCACGGGAGTTGGGAGTTCCGACGGTGGTCCAGATCAAGGACCTGACCAAGAAGATACGTTCCGGTATGGGAATACGGGTCGACGGCACGAACGGTACCGTTACCGTGCTGTCGGGAGGAGAGCTGCGGGATGAAGCCGGATAAAGACGTTGCCGCGGTTCGCAATTGGCTGGCCGATCCGGCACGCGACGCCGGGATCCACCTCGCCGACGAGGCCGACGGCTGGGAGTACCGCAGCTATCACGATCTCGCGGAGCTGAGCTGGTCGATCGCCGCGCGCATGCGCGAACACGGTATGGGCAGCGGCGATGGCGCATGCGTGATCATGCCGACCGGATTCCCCTGTGCCGCCGCCTTTTACGCGGTATGGGCCTGCGGTGGCGTCTTCACCCCGGTCGCGCCGCCGATGTTCGGCGACCTCGACCAGATCATCGCCCATATCGCGGCCATTCTGGAGCAGGCCCGGCCGCGATTGGTGGTGACCTCGACCGAGTTCGAGCAGTTGGTGCGCAAAGCGGCGGAGGCGGCGGGCCGCACGGACGAACCGCTGGTGATTGATGCCGCGAATCTGGGTCCCGCGCCGACGGAGCGCGAATTCGGCGAGCCCGATGAATGCGCGCTGCTGCAATTCACCTCCGGGTCCACCGGAACGCCGCGCGGGGTGCGGGTCAGCTGGCACAACCTGGCCAACAACATCGCGATGATCTCGACGCTGATCGACTGGCGGCACGGCGAAACCATGGTCTCCTGGCTGCCGCTGTATCACGATATGGGCCTGGTCGGGGCATTCCTCACCACCGTGACCAATCAGGGCGAGCTGTATCTGATGCGTCCGGACCAGTTCGTCCGCGATCCGGCGCGCTGGCTGCGCGCCATGTCGCACGCACAGCACACGCCGTCGCCGTCGTTCGCGCTCGGTTATGTGGCACATCGCGTCGCGCCGGAGGAGATCGCGGACCTGGATCTATCCGGCTGGCGCACGCTGGCTGTCGGTTCCGAGCCGGTGGAGGTGGCCGATCTTCAGTCCTTCGCGGGACTGGCTGGCAGACAAGGCTTTTCGACCAACGCGTACACCCTCGCCTATGGTCTGGCCGAGGCCACGCTGATGGTGACCTCTTCCGCGCGCAACCGGCCCATCACCGCACTGCGGCTCGACAATCCGAATCTTCGCTTCGGCCAACCCATTACGATCCTGGCCGAAGAATTGCTAGACGACACCCACCGTGTCGAGGGCTCCGGGTGGATCACCGGACTCGGCTACTCGATGCCCGAATCGACCGTGCGGGTGGTCGACGAAGACGGGCGGGAACTGCCCGACGGCACCCTCGGCGAGATGATCGTCGTCGGGGATTCGGTCGCGCTGGGTTACTCCGGCGAACCGAACGCAGGTTCATCGACGCGGATCGTCGAGCGGGTGCTGTTTACCGGCGATGCCGGATTCCTGCACAACGGTGAGGTTTTCGTCCTCGGCCGGATGGGTTCGAGCCTGAAGGTCCGCGGCCGGTCGGTGTTCATGGAGGACATCGAATCCCGGGTGGCTCAGGAAACCGGAATCACCAAGGGCAAACTCGCCGCCGTCGCGATCGCCGAGGCCGGTGCCCAGGGCATCGCGCTGTTCGCCGAATCGGCACCGGGATACTGGATTGCCGAGGCGCGCAGAATTATTCGCGGTGAACTCGGGCCCGCGCAGACGGTGCACATCGTGACCGGCCCGCGCGGCATCATCCGCCGCACCTCGAGCGGTAAACCGCGGCGCAGGCATATGTGGCAGCTGTTCGCGGACGGCGCGTTGGCGGGTGCGGTGCTGCACGCGGCAGACGCCACCACCGAATCGGAACCGCGTATGGACAGCCCGGCTACCGGCGATGCCGTGCCCGAGCCCGCGCTGCCTGCCGAACGAGTGCGACAGTTGCTCGATCGGGCACTGGAAAGTGTTGCGGTACCGCCCGATTCGACCGTGTTGTTCGAGGGTTCGCTGGCGGAGGGATTCGGCAATGCCGGATCCGATATCGACTTCCTGGTCGTCGCCCCCGGTGACGAGGAGTTGCCGACACTGCCGACGGTGTTGTTCATCGATGGTCGGCGCGTGGAGGTGCGGACGCGGTCCGAGGCGCAGCTGCGCAATCAGCTGGAGCTGGCGGCGGGTGGTTCGGACAAGATCGACGAGGATCTGCTCAACCGGTGTCAGCGATTCCTGCGCGCGACCGTGGTTCGGCACGGCGCACCGAACGTCGCGGAATTGCGTGCACTGCTGCCGCATTCGAGGTTCACGGCGCTGGTGGCCGACTGGTGGACTCGGCGCGCGACGCAGGCGCTGCGATACGCGGTCGCGCTGCGGGCCCTGCACGCCGAGGCCGAAGCCGCCGACTGGGCGCGCGACGGACTGCTCCAGGCGATGAAGGGCTGGGCTGCCCGCAAGGGCGAAAGCTACCTGGAAACCAAATGGCTGCCGCACCAACTCGACCGCATCGGAACCGATGCGCTCATCGACCGCTACAACCACCTCACCGAGCCGACCGAACACCTCGCGTGGGAACAGGTTTGGGCGGTGGCGGCGGAGCTCGGCGTGCCCGAGATCACCGATGACCCGCACCAGATCCTGTTCGCACGGCGTCCAGGAGTCACCACCTGGGCGATCGGCGGGCACATCCACGTGATCCGGGACGATCATGACGTCTTCGCACTGTCGGACAGCGCGGCCCGTGCCTGGCGTTCGGTGGTGTTCCGGCATTCATTGCGCGATGTCCTCGCCCGCTCCGAACATGACATCGCCGAGGATCTGCTCGAGTTCCTCGGACTCGGCCTGGTCGGATTGCAGTGGCGCGGCGGTGCACTCATCGAACCCGCGCTGGCCATGTGCAAGCCGGTGAAGCCGTACACCCCGGTGCCCTACGCGGCCGCGCCCGCCCTCGGCCTGACCGGCGCCACCCGCGACGATGTGATCGCGACGCTGTCACCCCTGCCCGCAACCAGATTCACCGAATGCGCGCTGAACCTGGTGTGGTCCAATGTCGTCTTGGAGAACGCCAGGGAGGACCTGGCGGGTGCGGTCAAGAACTCCCAGGGCGCCGTCGCCGATATCGCCGCACACCGGCTCATCGCCATGGCGGTTCGTGTCTTGTTGTCCGCATTCGGGATTCACTCGCTGCCCGCCGACGTCGCGCCCGCGCAGACCCTGCGGCGGATGTTGCCGAACCATGCCCTGCGTCGTGACGATCTGCTGACGCAATTGGAATCGGCACGGCGGGTCCGTTTCTCGGAGATAATCGGAACGGGCGGAGATACTCTCGCGGGTCTCGCGGTGCTGGATGATTTCGTCACACTGGTCCGATGGGTCGCGGCGGGGGCGGAGACGACAACGGGATTCCCGGCCTCCTTCGATTCACGTGAGCAGTGGCGGCGCACGCTGGCGATCGGTTACGACTGGCTGCGCATCGCCGGGTATCTGAATACCGACCTGCCCCTGGACGAGGCCCGCGATCTGCTGGCCTCCGGTGGCCAACAACCGCATCTGCGGGAGGGAGAGTCGTGAGGGCAGCATCGCGCAGCGATTCGATGAGCGGTGGCGGCCGGGTGACGGGTGGGCCCGCGGTGGCTGGTACCACGACTGCCGACAAGGTGCGCCGGATCGTCCTGGCCATGGCCCCGGAACCGCCCGCCGAATTGTCCGACGAGCACCGCCTCGTGGAGGATCTCGGCTTCGATTCACTGCGTCTGATGGAACTCACCGTCGTCCTCGAGCGTGCGTTCGAACTGCCGCGCTACCGACCCGAGCAACTGGTGGGTGTGCGTCGGGTCGATGCCGTGATCGCCCTGGTCTCGGGTAGTTCGGCCGCTGCCGAGGTGCCACTGTGAACTCCGGCGATACGGTGCTGGTGACCGGTGCGGCCGGACTGGTCGGCGCCGAGGTCGTGGCCAGGCTCGCGGCTGCGAGTCGGCCGGTTGCCGCTGTGCTGCACAGTAATTCGACCATCGTGCGCAATGACGGCACCCTGATCGAGGCCGGTACCGCCGTCGCGGGTGACGTGCGGTTGCCCGGATTGGGCCTGTCCGAGCGCGATACCGAGGATCTGGCCGAGCGGGTCGGCATCATCGTGCACTGCGCGGCCACAACGGCATTCGACGCATCCGCGGCTGACTACGAGGAACTCAATGTGGTCGGCACCGCGAATGCCATCGCGCTCGCACGCGAGTGGGAGGTGCCGCTCGTACACGTCAGCACCGCTTACGTATGCGGTATGCGGGGCGGCACCATCACCGAGGACGAACTCGACGCCGGTCAGGCCTTCGGAAATGGCTACGAAGACAGCAAGTTTCGCGCCGAAAAGCTGGTGCGGGCGGCCGGGGAGCAGGGTCTGCCGTGGGCTATCGTGCGCCCCGGTATCGTGACCGGAGCGAGCGATACCGGAACGATCCGGGAGTACAAGAACCTCTATACCGTCGTGAAACTCATGGTCGAGGGCAAGCTGCGCTCGCTGCCCGGCCGCTACGACGCGACGCTGTCACTGGCGCCGGTCGACCATGTCGCCGATGTAATCGCCGCGGCCGTGCTGGACTTCGACTCCGCACAGAATCGCACGCTGCACGCTCTCGGCCGCGACACCCTCTCGCTGCGCGAGGTCTCCGATGTGCTCGCCGAATATCCGTCCTTCGAGGTCGCCACCTTCGTGCCGGAGGCGACCTTCGCCGAGGACGATCTCGAGCCGATCGAGCGCGAGTACTACCGCCGCATCGGTTCGCTCTACACCAGCTATTTCCGGCGGCGGCTGGTATTCGACACCGCCCGCGCCGACGTACTGCTCGGCAAGCCGTCCCCGTCGAGCGGCAAGGAGTATCTGCGGGTACTGCTGGACTACTGCCTGGAATCGGGATACCTCGGCGTGCCGCTGCCCTCGATAGCGGACATTCTGGCCAGCAACGATTTCGACGGAGCGGCCCCATGAGTGAGTTGTTGCGGGAATTGCTGAGCGCGCTGACGCCGTCTCCGCAGAAGGTCGACGCCTACGTTGCCGACACCTACGTGCAGGAAACGGTGGACCAGCTCGATCGACTCGGCGTCGACGCGGCCAAATTCGCCAGAGAGCATTCCCTGCTGCTGCTCAAGCCGGACGCGATTGTCGCGCGCTCCGTCGAGCCGACCCTGAATTGGCTGGCCGACAACGGTTTTCGGGTGGTCAGCGCGTTCCGCGTCCCGGTCGACCGGCATCTGGCCCGCGCACTGTGGTACTTCGCGTGGAATATCGCCTCTCCCGAACGCCGCCGCCTGGCCGATCTGCTGGTCGCCATCTCGGATGTGCTCGTACTCGTCGTGCACGCGCCCGACGGCGAGCTGCCCGTACCGGTGCGGCTGACCGAGGCGAAGGGCGCCACCGATCCGCGCAAGCGCCGCCCCGGTGAGCTGCGGTATCTGCTCGGCCGTCACAACTACCTGCTGAACCTGGTGCATTCGCCCGACGATCCCGCCGACGTACTGCGGGAACTCGCCATCTACCTGGACGAATGGAGTCGGGAAGCGGTGATCGCACAAGCCTGCGGCGGCGCGGACCGCGCGGCGGACGCGGCCGCGATCGCCGAAGAACTGTATGCGCGCACCCCCGCGCGCAGCTTCGATCGGGCGGACGCGCTCGACCGGGTGCTACACGATTCGGCACGGGCCGGTAGGGCGGCCCCATCCGGCTTCGATCCGGCCTCGGATGCGGACTGCGCGCAGTTGCTGTATCGAGCCTGGGCCGATGGCTGGGATCTGGATCCGTGGTCGGCCATCGTACTCGGATCCTATGTACTTCCCATGCGGACCGGCATCGCGTCGCAGACGTTGCGACCGGTGTCCGCCGAAGAATGGTTGGAGGGTCGAACGTGACCACAGACGCGGCCGCCGTACAGACGGCGAGCCATACCCGCACGATCTCCCGGGAACTCGCACACCGATGCGCGGTCTCGGAGGTGTTCGTCACCTCGTTGGACGCCGTCGGCGCGCACACCTTCGTCGCCGGAGCCCAATTACCCAGAATGCATGCGTATTACGGCGACCACGCCGGATCGCTCGCGGTGCGCCATGATCCGCTGGTGGTCATGGAGGCTGCCCGGCAGGCCGCCATCGCATTGACGCACAAGTTCTACGGAGTGCCGAACGAAATGGCATTCGTGGTACGCACTTTCAACGGCACCGGATCCGACACGACCGCGTGGGAGGTGCGCACCGCGCCCGCCGATCTGGTGATGCACGTGCATGTGCCGCAGCGCCATCAGCGCGGTGGCGTGCTGCAGGGGCTCGATATGGTGCTCGAGATCGAATCCGACGGCGAGCCGATGCTGACGGTCGACGGATCCTTCTCCTGGGTGACCGGGCGACAGTGGTCGGGGCTGCGCAGCGGATTCCGGGACAGCCTGGGGCTCGGTGAGTTTCGCGGCGCCTCGGCACTGACCGAACGCGCCGCACCCGCCGCGGTGGGCCGGGAGAACTGGCGCAATGTGGTGATCGGCTCCCCGGTGCGCGACGGCGCGGTCGCACGGGCGCGGCTGGTACCCGATCTCGGCCATCCGTTCCTGTTCGACCACCAACTCGACCATGTGCCCGGCAGTCTGCTCATCGAGGCCTGCCGGCAGACCGCATTGTCGATGGTCGTGCGCGATCTGCCCCAACTCGAATGTGTCGCAAGTACTTTCGACCGGTTTGTCGAGCTCGACCTGCCCGCGGAATGCACTGCGGAGATCACCGACCAAGGGGCGGGCAATACCGTCATCCACTGCGAGATCCTCCAAGCCGATGCCGTGGCCGCCCAGGTCGATCTCGAATTCGCTGAGGACGCACTGGTTTCCGAGACCGACCCAGAAGGAGTTTGATGGGCGAGGAGTTCTCGGGCACCGACCTGCTGACCACCACCCGCGCCTTCCGCCGCCGGCTCGATCTGACGCGTCCGGTCGCGCGCCGAGACCTGCTGGACTGTCTGGATATCGCGGTGCACGCGCCGAGTGGCACCAATCGTCAGCCGTGGCGGTTCCTGGTGGTTGAGGATCCGGCAACCAAACAGCAGATCGCCGAGTACTACCGAAAGGGTTTCGCCGCTTACCTTTCCGCGCGCACACCCCGTCCGGACCAACTCGGTGATCTGGCCTCCGGGCAGCATCTCGCGGCGCATCTGCACGAGGTGCCCGCGCTGGTCATCGTGTGCTCCCTCGGTCGCCTGCCCGCGAACGCGTCGCCGCTGCTGCTGGCCAGTCTCTACGGCTCGATCTACCCGGCGGTTTGGAACTTCATGCTCGCGCTGCACGAACGTGGGCTCGGCTCCACCATGACCACCGCACATCTGGCGTATGAGCGAGACGTCGCCGACCTGCTCGGGATTCCGTTCGAGCAGGTCACCCAGGTCGCCATGCTGCCGGTCGCGCATCTGCTGCCCGGCACTCGGGGGCCGGGGTCGCGGCGCACGCCCGCCGTGGAGGTGACCATGTGGGATCGGTGGAGTGAGGCATGAGCGAGGTCGCCGGCCCGTCACCCTCTGGGTTCCTCGATTCCGCGGTGCGCATCGGCCGCTTCACTGCGGTTATGTACAAGCCGCACTACGTCCTGTATGGCGTGCTATGGGTACTGGCATTGGAGGGCACCGCGGCCCTTGTGTCACAACCGGATTCGGCCTGGCGTCCGACGGGGGCCACGGTTCTGCGTATCGTCGTCGTCGCGTTCGTCCTGCTGTATCTGCGCATGGTCGACGAGCAGAAGGACCTCGATTACGACCGCGTGCACAACCCGGACCGCCCGTTGGTCACCGGCGCGATCTCCGCTTCCGAACTGCGTGCCGCCATGGCCGTCATCGCCGTCGGCGCGATCGCCGCCAGCCTGACGCTCTCGGTGGTCTCCGCGCTCATGATCGCCGCCGTCCTCGCCTACGGCCTGGCGCTGTGGGGTCTCGAGCGCCTATCGGCAACCATTCGAACCGATATTCTGGCGAATCTGGCCGTTACCTATCCGGTTCAACTGCTCGTCACCGCCTACGTCGTCCTATCGGCCGCTGACACCGGTGAGGTTCGCGCCACTTCGAAGACCGCGGCCGTGGCCCTGATCTTCGCGGGCGCGTTCTTGCAATTCGAATTCGCCCGCAAGACATCTCGCACGCGACGCACCGACGAGCACTTCTACTCCAATGCGCTCGGCGCGACGGGCAGTACCGCGTTCGGACTGCTGTGCGCCGCCATCGCCGCCGCCACCGACATCGCTCTCGTCCAACCATGGACATACACATCAGCGCGGGCCATTGTCGCCTGGATTCCGTTGGCGCTCTTACTGCTTCCCATCTGGGGAGCCGTAAAGTTCGTGCGCGGCAGCAAGCCGGACTATCCGGTGCTCCCGGCCGTCCTGTTCATCCTGACGCTGTACATCGTGCTGATCGTGCAGGCGATCACCTGACGTAAGTCCGACACCCGCAGCAGGTGTCATCCGATCGGCAAGCACACCGATCCGAGATCCATGCCTGTTCCGACGCGCACCACGACCGAGCCCGCCGACTCCGGCGTGTAGTTGCCGCCCACATACTTCGCCCGCACCGTGTGATTGCCGGTCGTAGCGGGCTTCCAGTCGACCTGGGCGGTCAACGAAACACCGTTCGACGGCGTCGCCTTGTTCACCGTCGGCGTGACACTTCCGAGGAAGGTGCCCTCATCCCAGAACTCCACGGGCGGAATGTAATTCCCTAGCCCGAGCGCGGAACTGCCTGCCACCGTTGCCTTCACCTGCGCCGTACATCCGGTGGCAGCCTGTCCCGATAGCGTCACCGTGGTCGTGACATCTCCAGGTGCGCCGACGGCGGCGCCGGACGCCAGCAACGACCCGCCTGCCAACGCAACGACCGCGGTGAGAACCGCGAACCCGGACGAGATACGACGAACAGCTGTGACGGCCATGTTGGCTCCTGCACTCGCGAAACTTCGACCGATCCAGTTTCGATAGACACGCGCCCCACCGCAAGATCTAAAAGGCCTCAGCCGCCGTAGAGCCGGATGAAATCCTGGGTGGGGTCGACCGCGGGCAGCGTGTACGACGAATATGTCGGCTCGACCTGGGCCTCTTCGACGTACTGGTCAGGCTCCTTCGGCAGGTGGCGCCACCGGGCGCGCGGGTCCGCGACTTCGCTCTCGAAATTTTCCGACACCATGATCGACCCTCCCGAATTGTGCTACCTACGAGGCTACCTGAGCGAATGAGTAGCTGGGATGAGTAGTTCGGCGGACGTCGGGCTGGCGGTTGCTTCGTAATCTCGCTGTACCCACCGCACCCGGCGGTGGTTCGAGGTAGGAGGAACCGATGCCGTTCATCAACATCACGCACACGCCCGGAGTGGGATTACCGGAATACCACGCGGTCGTGGCCGAACTCGGAGGTGAGCCGATCGCCGGGCAATTGCTGCATATCGTCGGGGTGTCCGACGGGGCATTGCACATCGTCGACGTCTGGGAATCGGCGGCCGCGGCCGACCGATATGCGGCCGAACGGCTGTTCCCGGCATTCGAACGCGCGGGGGTGCGTCCGGGTCCGGACGCGAGCATCCACGCCTTCGAAGGCGATGTGAGCACCGACGGCCTGACCGAACGTGAGGCGTCCTAGTCGCGATGCCGGCTCGTGCGCACCACCGCGCGGGTAATGTCAACGTCTCGGAGGTGGCGCGTGTCGACCGAGCTGATCGGGCGGGGAGACGAACTTGCCGATCTGCTCCGCTGGCTCGACGCTGCGGTGAACGGAAATTCGCAGTTGGTCGTGTGTTCCGGCGAGGCGGGTATCGGCAAGACCCGGTTGGTGTCCGAATTAGCCGAGCACGCGCAGGCGCGGGGTGTGCGCACGCTGTGGACCCGGGCGCTGGAAATGCCCGACGCACCGCCGTTCTGGCTGTGGCGGCAGGCCCTTGCCGATCTACCGGCCGTCGATGTCGCACCGGTCGAGCGCACCGCGCTGTTCGAAAGCTTCGCCGATCGTCTCGATGGCGCCGCGGCCCTGTTCGTCATCGATGACATCCACTGGGCCGACGAACCGTCGCTGCAGGCGCTGCTGCATCTGATCCAGAATCTGCGTGGTAAGCGAATCCTGGTGTGCGCCACCGAACGTGACGCGGTATCCGATGCCGCGGCCGGCTGGCGCGCGATCAAACCAGATCTGCTGCGGGAGCCGGTGACCAGGACACTCGGCCTGACCGGTCTGTCCCCGGAGAATTCGGCACGGTGCCTGCAGGCCGAGGCCGGACGGGAGGTCCCGGATCAGATCACCTTCGACGCCTACACGATGACCGCTGGAAACCCGTTCTACCTGCGCGAGCTCGGGCGATCGCTGCAGGAGACGGGTGCGCTGCAACTGCCAGCGACCCTGCGTGAGGTGGTCCGCGGCCGACTGGTGCCGCTCGCGCCGCGCACTCAGGAGTTGCTGCGGGCGTCCTCGATTCTCGGCGAGGAGTTTCTGATCGCGGTGGCGTCGCGGTTGATCGGCAGGCCTGCGCTGGAGTGTCTGGCCGCGGTGGACGAGGCCGTCGCGGCGGGATTGCTGGTGGTTGGTACGGAGCCGGGCGCGGTGCGATTCGGGCATGCGCTGGTGCGTGCCGCACTGCAGGAAAGCCTGCTGTTGCAGCAGCGAGTGATCCTGCACGCCAGGGCGGCACAGGCCATCGAGGAACTGTATCCCGATGCGCTGGAACACCATTCGGCGGCACTGGCCCGACATTGGGCAGGTGCGGCGGTGACCGGCGAGCACGGTCCCGCGGTGCACTGGGCGCGTCGCGCGGGCGATGCGGCAATGCGGGAATTGGCGTTCGAGGAAGCCGTGCGGCTCTACGGTCTGGCACTCGACCATGCCGCCGGATCGGACGCCGCCGATCGCGGCAGATTGCTGCTGGCCAAGGCCACGGCGAGGCTACGGGCGGGCGATCTCGATGCGGCCCGCGCGGATTGCGTTGCCGCGCTGACCATCGGCCGTCGCGTCGGCGATGCCACCCTGATCGCGGAGTGTGCACTGGTACTCGAGCCGGTCGGCGATCGTGTCTGGGATCGCGACATCCGTGAATGGTGCGCGGCGGCACTGGAATTCGACGGTCTGTCGGATCTGCTGCGGACGCGGCTGCTCGCGCGCTCGACGGAGGCCTCGGTTTATCTGGGTCTGCTCGATGATGTCGACGAGACGAGCCGCGCCGCACTGCAGCTCGCCGACGCGTGCGGCGATCCGGAGGCTGTGGTCGCCGCCTTGCGTGCCCGTCAACTCGCCTGCGCCGCACCGGAACACCGGGTGGAGCGCGCCGAGTTGGCCACCCGCATGACCGATGCCGGACTGAGCCTGCGCAGCCCATCGATCGAACTGTGGGGCAGGCTGTGGGCCATCGACTCGCATTGGGAGCGTGGCGAACTCGCGGCGATCGGCAGTGAGCTGTCGCGGCTGCGCTGGTGTGTGCGGCATACCGGCGGGCCGATGGCGCGCTGGAATCTGCTGGTGGCCGAGGCGGCCTTGGCACAGGGGCACGGGGATCTGGACGAGGCGCTGCGGCTCGGCGGGCAGGCGCGCGAACTGGCCGAATCGATCGGCCATCCGGCGGGTTACGGCGCGTATCGAGCGCTGGTGGGCACCATCGGCCATCACCGCGGCCACCTCGATATCAGCTTCGATTTGCCGCCGTTGTCCATGCGCGGTGAGGTCCGCAACGAGATCTTCGCCCGGCTGGGCACGGCATTTTCACTGGTCGAAGACGGTCGGACCGCAGCGGCCGAACCGCTGTATCGCGGGCTCGGTCCGCCCGAAGAGTGGCTGATCCCGCCGTACTTCGTGCTCAACGCGCTGGTGGTCGGCGGTTCCGTCGCACTGGCTCTCGGCCTGGATCAGGACATCCGCTACTTCGCGCGGCGCCTCGCCCGGTATCGCGACGGTCATGTGGTCGGCGGAGGCGGCAACGGACACTACCTCGGCCCGGTCACCCTGTGGCTCGGCAAATTCGCGGCAGCCCTCGGCGATTCGGCCACCGCCGAACAGGATCTTGGCACCGCGCGCAAGGTCTGTCGCGAGATCGGCGCCCGCTGCTTCGCCGTGGAAGCCGATTGTGAACTGGCCGACCTCCTGATCCGCCGCGGCGCCACCGAGGACGGCGTAACCATGGCCAAATCCGCACTGCCACTGGCGCAGTCCTACGGTATGGCCCCCTGGGTGCAGCGCCTGCTCGCCCTCGCCGCGACACCGCTGAACCGCGCGACGCTCTCCCCACGGGAACGCGAAGTCGCCGGTCTCGTCGCCGCTGGCAAGAGCAACCGCGAAATAGCGACCGCGCTGGTGTTATCCGAGCGCACCGCGCAGAACCATGTCCAACACATCCTGACCAAGCTCGGA
Organism: Nocardia sp. CA-120079; assembly: GCF_050955745.1. Classification (NCBI taxonomy): domain Bacteria; kingdom Bacillati; phylum Actinomycetota; class Actinomycetes; order Mycobacteriales; family Nocardiaceae; genus Nocardia; species Nocardia sp. CA-120079. Next base: position 7,680,959 of record NZ_CP192088.1, on the reverse strand, counting down.
TTCACCAACCGCAGCCAGATCGCGGCCTGGGCGAGCAGGAACCCGGGTCCGAAGTAACGGTTGTGTTGCCATGGGCTCACGTCGCGTTGTTTTCGCCGGAATTGGGAATCCTTGCTCACACGTCCCGTGAGCGGAATGAGGTGCCACATGAACACAGTGGTATGCGGCGATTGCTGGCGTCGCGAAAACTTGACGTTCGCACAGCGACTGGACCCGGCATTCATCCGGCCCGGATTTGTCTACCTGTGCCCCGAGCACCGAGCCTGTCGAGCCGAAACGCTCGGTCGGCCCGAGCTCGGACAATCGGCGGCGTGAACCCCCGAAACCAACGCGCACCCCAGCGAATTTCGCTGGCGGTCAGGGCGCGTCGGGCAATGAACCGGTACGTCCGCGTTCGCGCTCCGCGGCGGTGGCGAGGTAATCGCCCAACTCGCGGCGCAGCGTGACATCGAGCGACCGGACCAGGGTGGCGTGCACCGAGGCGACGGCCAGTTCGCGCATTTTGTTGAGCATCGTTGTGGTGTCGGCGATTTCGCTGCTGGTCTCGGGCAGCCAGCCGGGCCCGTGTTCGTCGACGATGTGCTGTTTGGCGGCCGTGATCATGATGTGGGTGATGTCATCGATGCGATCGGCGACCTTGGCGTAGATCTCGATCAGCGTGCGCAGTTCCAGGCCGTATTCGTGCAGTTCGGCGAACGAGGTGAGCAGAGCGGTATCGGTGAAGGCGACGGTATCGCCCTCGATCCGCACCAGCTTCATCTCCGCGAGCCGGTCGACGAGTTCGTCGGTATCTGTGCCGAGAATGGTCCCGATCAGTTCGCGGGGCACCTCGAAGGTTTCGTCCTTCGCCCAGGGGGCCGTCACCGCGTGCTGCAGGCCGAGCACCTCGGTGAGGTCCTTGCCGGTTTCCCAGCTGGTGATGAAGTCGGCGATATGGGCGGTGGTGAAGCCGCGCTGCAGCAGCGCGTCGATGAGTCGCAGCCGCTCCAGATGCGAATCGTCGTAGATGCTGGCGCGCCCGTCCTTGCCGACCGGGGGCGGTAGCAGTCCGCGCTCCTGGTAGGCGCGCACATTCCGGCTCGTGGTGCCCGCGGCGCGGGCGAGATCATCGATCCGGTACTCCGGCACCGATATCACCTCCGATAGCGACTAGGGCACGCTTGCACCGGCGGCCGGAATGCGGTCTTCGAACCGACCGAGTCTAGCGTCCCGGCCACCTGTGCCCGTCACCTAGGAAACCGCCGCGATCCGCTGCTCCGTCGTGCGCGCGGCCGGCACGACGTGATAATCAGCGAGGTTCACTGTCCGCAGCTGGCCGACGTACTGGGTGGCGAAACCCGGATACATGGTCGCATTGAACCCGTCCTCGGTGAGATACCAACTGCGGCAGCCGGAGTTCCACGTGGTGCCGCCCAGGCGCCGCTGGATCGCCGCGTTGTAGCGGTTCTGCCGGTCCTTGCGCACATCGAGCATGCGCAGATCCCGGTCCAGGATGGTGCCGATCGCGCTCACCAGATAGTCGATCTGGGCCTCCATGTACACCAGCGCCGAATTGTGTCCCGGCCCCGAATTCGGCCCGAAGGTGAAGAACAGATTCGGATAGCCGGAAACCGCGATGCTCTTGTACGCATACGCGCCGTGGTGCCACTCCTCGGCGAGTACCCGCCCGGCCCGGCCGACGACCGGGACGGGCGTGCCCGTCTTGGAGACATCGAATCCGGTGGCGAAGACGATGCAATCGGCTTGGTGCTCAACACCTTCCGCGGTGCGGATGCCGTGTTCGGCGATGCGGGCGATCGGCCAGGTGACCAGCTTGCAGTTGTCGCGCTGCAGGGCCGGGTAGTAGTCGTCGGTCATCAGTAGTCGCTTGCAGCCGGCGCGGAAGTCCGGGGTGAGCTGGCGGCGCAGCCACGGATCCTTCACCTGCCTGCGCAGTTGGGCCCGCCCGACCAATTCGACGACCCTGGTCAGCGGGGTATTCCACACCACGCCGAGCGCGACGGATTCATGCCCGTAGAACCAGGCCAGACGCGAGAGGGATTCGGCTGCGGGCACCCGCCGGTAGAGCTGTTTGGTCAACGGGGTGGTGCGCCGATTGACTCGGGGCAGCACCCATCCCGGCGTCCGCTGGAACACCTTGACCGAGGCCGCCCGCTCCACCAGCTCCGGAATGATCTGCACCGCACTGGCCCCGGTGCCGACTACCGCCACCTTCTTACCGGTGAAGTCGTAGTCGTGGTCCCAACGGGCACTGTGGATCTTGTGGCCCCGGTAGTCCGCGATGCCGGGAATGTTCGGCAGGCTCGCGTTGGCCAGCGGCCCGGAGGCCAACACCACCGTTCTGGCGCGGACGGTCTGCGCACGGTCCTCGATCGTGATGCGCCAGACCCCGGCGTCCTCGTCGAACCCGATTCCGGTGACGTTGTGGCCGAAGCGGAAGTGCTTGTGCAGTCCGAACTTCGCGGCCATCGACTCGATATAGCCGAGGATTTCACTGCTGCCGGAGTAGGTGTGCGACCAATCCGGGTTCGGCGCGAAACTGTAGGAGTACAGCCGCGACGGAATATCGCACGCCGCACCGGGATAGGTGTTGTCGCGCCAGGTCCCGCCGATCGCGGTGCCGCGTTCGAAGATCGCGAAATCGCCGATTCCCTTTTGCTTCAGGCGAATCGCGGCACCGATTCCGGCGAAACCACCGCCGATAATGGCGACATCCAGGGTATGCCCACCCGTCGCCCGACCGTCGCCCCTCATCGAATCGCTGTGCGATGCTGTATTCATCTCGTCCCTCGTCATGCCGCGGGCTCGTACGTGAGTTCCTTGGACCAGGTCGGCTGCGGCCGCAGCAGCCGCTTCGGCACCCGGGCGGTGATCTTGACCAGCGCGTCGGCAAGCAGGTGATAGGGGTGGCCGCGGTTGATCACCCAGCCGCCGTGCATCTTCACGATCTGATACATCGGCAGTCTGCGCGCGAATTCACTGCGCTCGCCGACATTCGCGTAGCGCTTCAGCGCCGCGTACAACTTCTCCTCGTCGACGCCCATCTCGACGATGTTGTCGCGCATCTTGTTCAGCAGCGGCACATAGCTCAGCACGCCGATGATGAACGTCGGCTTGGCCCACCCGCCGACCAGATCGATGAGAAGCTTGCGCATCTGTGCGTGACCGAGCAGATCCATCACCGCGAAATCCACAGCCAGATGCCGGGATTCGTCGGCATTGATCTTCTTGAAGGCCTGCTGGCAGATCGGATCCTCGATCTCGTCCATGATGAACTTGATCAGCGCACCGTCGAGGGCTACCTCGAGCATCGGAATCACCGTGCCCAGGAACGACAGCGACATATCGTCGGAGTACTGGTCCAGGAAGTCGATCACCAGCTTGACGTTCACATTCGGCTGCGGAATCTCATCGCCGTCGAGCATGCCCCAGCGCCGCATCAGCGCGAGTTCGGCATTGGCGTGCTTCTGCTCCTCGGCATGGAAGTAGCGGTAGATCTCGCGCAGCGTTTCGGTCGGCGCCTTCTTCGCCATGGCGGCGAAGCCGCGCGCACCGACATTCTCGATCCACATCAGATCGGCCATGAACGGCTTGAGTTTGGCGTGCAGTTCGGGCGAAATCGTTTCCGCGCCGGGGGCATCCCAGTCGATATCGGCCAGCGCCCATTGGCGATCCTTGATCTTGCGGAGCATGTCGTCGAAGTCCATACCGGAGCGATCGCTTGCGGGTCGCTCGAAAGGGCCGGCGTTGGCCATGATCAGACTCCCGTCTTGTCGGAGACCGAGGTCCGGTCCGTTTCGGTCGAGTTCTCCTGTGGCAGTAGCCGATCCAGGAGGCCGAGTGCATAGGTGTACTGGGCGGGGAAGTAGCGCTTGAGCAGCCAGATGAGGTGCGCGTCCAGCTGCGGCAGCACATACAGCTGCCCGCGGTCGTGCGCGTCGAGGGTGGTGCGCGCGACGCTGTCGGGGGAAAAGCCGGTCAAGCGCATGAGGGTGTCGGCCAATCGGGCCGATTGCGGTGTAATGCGGCCGTCGCGAGCCACATTCGTCTTGACGAAGGTCGGGCACAGCACGGTGATCGCCACTCCGGTGCCGCTCATCTCGGCGGCCATGGTCTCCGAAAGCGAAAGCACCGCGGCCTTGGACGCGTTGTAGACCGCCATCGATGGTGCGGCGGCGAAGGCGGCCGCGGAGGCGACATTGATGATGCCGCCCCTGTGTTGATGGGGGCGTACGCGGGGCCCTGCGTGGTTACGCGAGCTACCGCCTTCGGGCCCGTCGCTCCCGCCACCGCAGGCGGCGCGCAGTTGCGGTGCGAAGATCTCGCATCCGTGCACCACACCCCACAGGTTGATGCCGAGCGCCCACTCCCAGTCGTCGAAACCGATTTCGCCGACCGGCTTTCCGCCGATGCCGACACCGGCATTGTTGACCACCAGCGTGACCGGGCGTTCGAACAGCGATTCGGCGAAGCGCGCAAGCACTTCCACCTCCTCGCGCCGCGAAACATCGCAGCGGAAAGCATGCGCGGCACCTGGATGGTTGCGCTCGATGAGGGCGACGGTCTCATCGGCGCGGGATTCAGCGATATCGGCGCAGATCACCTGTCCACCGCGTTCGGCGATTTCGAGTGCGAAGGCCCGGCCGATGCCGCTGCCCGCACCGGTCACCACCGCGCGGGCGCCGTGGCTGCGCCGCGGTCGGATACCGATCGGAATGAGCCTCTCCAGTCCGAACATCTCAGCTCACCTTCTTCGTGACGGTCTGGGAAATCAGTGCGGTACACAAGAATTCGGCGGCCCGATCCAATGCCCTGTCCGCCTCCGGAATCAGCAGCGGCAACGCTTGGAAGACGTGCACCTGGCCCGGCCAGATCTCGAGTGCGCAGTCGCCGCCCGCATCGCGCACCATCGCGTGCAGGTGTCGGGCGTCGGCGCAGAGCATTTCGGCGCCGCCCGCCTGAATCAGCAGCGGCGGCATGGCTGTGCCCGGCGGAATTCGGAGCCGCAGGCGCGGTGCGTCGGCGGGCAGGTCGCGGGTGTAGGCGTGGGGGAGCCGACCGGCCGCGCGGGCCGAGATGACCGGATCCCGTTGCCGCCGTTCCTGTTCGGCGGCCAAACCGAGGGTGAGATCGATCAGCGGGGAGAACATCGCGACGGCGGCGGGTTGCGGCCGGGCGTGGCGGTCGTTCTCGATCAGCAGATCCAGCGCCAGATGCCCGCCCGCGGAATCGCAGGCGATCACCAGGTCTGCTGCGGCGAAACCGCGGTCGAGCAGCCAGCGGTATCCGGCCTCGACATCATCGGCGGCGGCCGGAAACCGATGCTCCGGCGCGAGCCGGTAGTCGGTGAGGAAGACCGGCAGTCCGGTCTTTCTGGACAGTTGCGCGGCCAAGCCGCGGTGGGTGCGGGCCGAGCAGAGGACGTAGCCGCTGCCGTGAATGTAGTAGATGGCGCGCTGTCCGAAATCCACGCCGGGTGCGCGGACCCATTCGCCGCGGACAGCGCCGGACCGGACCTGGACGACGGATATGTCACCCGGCGTCGGACCGGCCGTGGCCATGATCGTCGCGATCAGCTTGCGTGCGAACCACACTCCCGGTGCGTTCATGGGTACCGCATTGTTCAGCGGCCGCAGCCCGATCTCGCATGCCGCGGCAGCGAGTCTGGACCGTGCCGACGGCACCGTCGGAACGCCGGGGACCGAGGTCCTCGTTGACCTTGTCATGACCTAAGCGTCAGGCATGAATGTGCCAGTTGTCAATGGCACATTTAAAACAGGCTGTTTTACGGCGCGGCCAACCATGAGCCAGGTCTCGATCAAGTCCGACGAAATGTAGCGCTGACCGTTCAGCCTTCGCGACAGGGGTCCTGAAGCGCGCCGCGGTGGATCACCAGTGCGCGTAGCCGAAGCCGGCACCGACCTGGGGCCTGGGTGGGTCAGTAACCCCGTTTGATATCGATCGGAGCGAGCAGATCGCGCCCGGTGGTGAAGCGCTGCACATTCGCCCCCACATGGTCCGCGAAAGCCGCGAGCCGCAGCTGCGGGGGATTCGAATCATGCGGTGTGACAATGGCATTCGGTAGCACCCAAAGCGGGTGGCCGTCCGGCAGCGGTTCGGGATCGGTGACATCGAGACCGGCGCCGGCGATCGCGCCGGAGGCCAGTGCGGCCACCAGTGCGTCGGTATCGATGAGGCTGCCGCGCGCCACATTGATCACCCAGGAAGACGGCTTCAGCCGGGCCAGTTCCTCGGCTCCGACCAGGTGTTTCGTCTCGGGCGTCGCGGGGGCGGCGATCACAACGTGATCGGTGCGCGGCCAGATGCGGGCGAGATGTTCGGCCGGAAGGGTCTCGACGGTGTCCGGGATGCCGGGTCCGGTCACCGGGCGGCCCGAGCGATTGACGGCGATGATGTGCGCGCCGAGCGGGACGAGCATGGGAATCAGCGCGCGCCCGATCCCGCCGGCTCCGACAATGGTCACCGTCTTGCCGTGCAGTGTGCCGACATGCGGGAAGAAGTCGTACTGTCGCCAACTGCCCGCCCGCAGGTGCTCCGGCAGATAACGCACCCCGGCGAGCAGCAGCATCAGCGCGTGCTCGGCCACGCTCGCGGCGAAAGCGCCTGCGGCGGAGGTGAATCGAACCTCCGGATGCCGAGCGAGAATGCCCGCGGTGAACCAGTCCTCGACACCGGCCGCGGGCAACTGCACCCATTCGACCGACGGCGGCAACTCGTCCGGGAATTCACCTGGCCCGCCCGCCCAGATCAAGGCTCGAGCCTGCGGCAGATCCGCGACGGTCGCGCCGCCCTCGACCACGGCCTTGCGCAGCAACGTCGGCGGCGGCGTCGACGGGCCGATCGCGACCGGCACCGGAACCTCGGTGGGGCTCATGGACGACCTCCTGTCGCGGGCAGAACCACTGGCACGCCGCCTGCGGCTGACTCCGAAGCGAACCGTAGCACCGGCACCTTTTGTCCGGTCCATGGCCACTCGGCTGCGGTCAGTCTTCGTCGAGGTCGACGTCCAGATTGTCGCGTTCGGCCCACTCCAGCAGTTGGTCGATGCGGAACACCGCCTCATCGATGCCCTCGTGCAGATCGCCGAATTCGGCGAAGCGAGTGGGGACCGTCTTCATGGTGAAGTCGCGCGGGTCGACGTCGGGTATCTCATCCCAGCGGATAGGGGTCGAGACCGTCGCCTCCGGAACGCCGCGCACCGAATAGGCGGCAGCGATGGTGTGGTCGCGGGCGTTCTGGTTGTAGTCGACGAACAGCAGTTTCGGATCGCGGTCCTTGCGCCACCAGGTGGTGGTCACATCGTCGGGTGCGCGGCGCTCGACCTCGTGCGCGAAGGCCAGCGCCGCCCGGCGAACTTCGGTGAAACCCCACTCCGGCGCGATGCGCACATAGATGTGCATGCCCTTGCCGCCGGAGGTTTTCGGCCAGCCGACCGCGCCCAGCTCGTCGAGCACTTCCTGCGCGACGCCCGCGACTCGCTGCACTCGCGACCACGGGCAGTCCGGCATCGGGTCCAGGTCGATGCGCCATTCGTCGGGGCGCTCGGTGTCATCGCGGCGCGAGTTCCACGGATGGAACTCGACCGTGGACATCTGCACCGCCCAGATGACATCGGCCAGCTTGTCCACGCAGAGTTCGTCCGCATGTCGGCTGTAGCGCGGAAAGAAGACGCGCACGGTCGGAATCCAGTCCGGCGCGCCGGCTGGCAGCCGCTTCTGATGCACCTTGTCGCCCGCGAGCCCCTTGGGGAACCGGTGCAGCATGCAGGGCCTGTCCCGCAGCGCGCGGACGATGCCGTCGCCGACGCTCAGGTAGTACTGCACCAGGTCGAGCTTGGTCGCGCCGGACTCCGGGAAGTAGATCCGGTCCGGGTTGGTGATGCGGACGGTGCGGTCGCCGACATCGAGTTCGACTGCGGGCGACGCGGACTTACTGGCCACCTGTCCGACGATAACGGCTCGGTGGGTCCGCCGCCCGCATCCCACGTGATATACAGGTCAAACTGTGTAGGTAAAACTGTACAGTTGAGACTGGATAAATTAGAGTCGATGGCATGGACGAGAAGATCTCCGAATCGGCCGTCCGAGCCGCCAGTGAGGTGCGGGTTGTCGTCGGCAGGCTGCGGCGGCGCCTGCGCGAACTCGCCGCCGATGACGACCTCACCCCCTCGCAGGCGGCGGTACTGAGTCGCTTGGATCGGGACGGCGCGGCATCCACCAGCGATCTGGCGGCGGCCGAACGGGTGCGGCCACAGTCGATGGCGATGACCGTCGCGGCGTTGGATCGCTACGGATTCGTGGAGCGTCGTCCGGATCCCACGGACGGGCGCAGGCAATTGCTGTCGTTGTCCGACGCGGGCCGTGAGCGGCTGAAGGGCGACCGGCAGGTGCGTCAGGAGTGGTTGGCGCGCACGCTGCACGAGCGGTACACGGAGGCGCAGCGGCGCACCATCCTCGAGGCCCTGGCACTGCTCGACGATGTGGCGCAATCATGATGGCCGTCGAAGAGCGCGCCGAATCATCCACTGATGTAAGGGGATTCGATCGCAAGCTGATCGCGCCGATGATTCTCGGCTCGATTCTATCTGCTCGCGCTCGCCGGTGTGTCGGGCATCGGATTCGTGCTTTGGGAGTTGCGCGCCGCCCAGCCGTTCATCGATCTGCGAGTGCTCGGCGGCAATGCGCCGTTGCTGGCCACCTATGGCCGTCAGGTGCTCGCCTTCGTCACGGCCTATGCCTTCCTGTACGGCTTTACCCAATGGCTGGAGGAGGGACGGTCGCTGAGTGCGTCCGTAGCGGGACTGGTGCTTTTGCCGATGTCGTTGAGCGCCATCGCGATTACCGCGATCACGGGGCGGCGTCGCCAGGTGCGCGGCAAGCTCGTCGCCGGTGGTCTGCTGCAAGTCGCGGCGAGTGCGTGCCTGCTGTTGCTCGGTCCGCACACCGGGATCTGGCTGCTCGTGGTGGTCGGTGTGCTGAGTGGCCTGCCGCAGGGACTCAATGGGCTCGCCAATCAGAATGCCCTGTACCACCAGGCAGATCCGGCACGAATGGCATCGTCGGCCGGATTATTGCGCACCGGAACGTATCTCGGTGCGCTGATCGCGGCGGCGGCGAATGCCGCGGTATTCCCGCACGCCGCGGACAGTGCTGGAGTGCACGAGCTGGCACTGTTGCTGCTCATCGTGTCGGTGCTGCTGGCCATCGTCACGCTCACCGACCGCTCGCTCGCGCGGGTGGACGCGACTGCACCTGATCTTGTTATGGCCCAAGGTAATTCAGCTCAGAAAGGGTAATTCATGCCGGTCACCACACTCGACGAACGCACCGCCCTGGTCGTCATCGACCTCCAGCAAGGCATTGTCGCCGCACCGCGCCAACCGCATTCGGCTGCCGCGGTCATCGAGAATTCCGCCGCACTCGCCCACGCGTTCCGGGAGCACGGCCTGCCGGTCGTACTTGTCCGCGTCTCCTTCGCGCTCGATGGTGCCGATCAGGTAAAGGGGCGCAATGAATTTCCGTATCCGGGCGGAAATCCGCCCGAGGGTTGGGACCGGATCGTGGACGAGCTCACCGGCCATCCGGAGGATATCCACGTCACCAAGCGCAACTGGGGCGCCTTCTACGGCACCGACCTCGATCTGCAACTGCGCCGCCGCGGCATCACCCAGATCGTGCTCGTCGGAATCGCTACCAGCATCGGCGTCGAATCCACCGCCCGCGCCGCGCACGAACACGGCTACCACATCACTCTGGCCGTCGACGCCATGACCGACTCGGACGCCGAGGCTCACCAGCACAGCATCAGCAAGATCTTCCCGCGCCTCGGCGAAACCGGCAGCACCGCCGAAATCGTCGAACTGCTCGCCGCGACCCGCTGACCCGCGGCTTCGCCAGTTGTGAACACCGATGCCATCCGAGTCGAAGGGGCGCACACTGGCGAGATGATGACCAAGCTGATGCGAGCGATTCGTCGACTGTTCGGCCGGGGCGCGGTGTCCGCCGGTGGTGGTCGGGGGCCAGGTGAGGCCGGTGGCGGTGCCGCGGGTGTCCGCGAGCCGCGCAGGCCGATACCACCGGATACCAGCCTGAGCGACACCGTGCGGATCGAGCCGGACCCGCCGACGCTTCGATTACCGGACGCGCGCCAGTAGGGCGTGTCCGGTAGTCACCGATGCGGGATCAATCGGGCCTGCGCAGTTCCGGCATGGGTGGTAGCTCGGTGGTGTCGGCCATCGGGTCGATGCGCTGTTTGTCCAAGGATTCGAAGAATGCCTCGGCGGAGCCGTACCGCGCTTTGACCTCTTCTAACAGCCGTTTTGCGGGCAGGTTCGAGTACATGGGCATATCGTGACCGATATTTCCGGTCCGAAACATTAGTTAGCCAAATATTTGCCACATTGTTAGTTGTGGTGGCGGGCCGCTGCGGCTTCGTCAAGATCCGCAGCGACCGAGGGCATGTGGCAGATCCGCGATGATCACCTACGCCGGTAATCGGCCCTGTCGACATCCCAGCGCGGCAGACATCGGGCTCGCGGACGTGAGTCTAGGTCTGCGTGGCGAGTGTGAACGGCAGCACTGCCGGTGCCCCCGCGTTGCGCAGCGCATGAGCGGCCACGGTCAGCGTCCATCCGGTATCGGAGAGTGCGTCGACGAGCAGGATCGGACCGTCCACCGAACTCAGGTCCGGGATCAGCCAGGAATCGAACAGTCCGGCCACCCGGTGGGCCGAGTTCGCGGCGGACACCGGCGGCCGGTCCGGACGCAATTGCAAGGTGCCGAGGTCACGCAGACGACCGACCTCGGCGAGGCGGGCGGCGAGGGTGGCGGTGAGTACCGGATAGCGGTGCGATTCGAGGGCCATGACCGCGGTCGGTCGCGTGGTCCAATTCCATTCGCGCAGCACCGCGATACAGGCGTCGAAGACCGCATCCGGAACCGGATCGTCGGGCGCGTCCAGCAGCGCGCGCAGGCGCTGACCCCAGCCGAGATCGGTGAGCCGACCCAGCGCACGTCCGGTCTCCGCGCCGTTGGTGATCTTGCCGGACAACGGAATACCGAGTTTCGCCATCCCGGTCGGCCACTGCTTGCGCGGAGCGAGATCGAGGCCGGGACGGTCCAGCCGGGCGCGGGTCGCGGCGATGGCCGAGGAGTCGATGGTGGTATCGAGGCGGATGCCGGTGCAGTTGTCGCAGCGGCCGCAGCCGGGCGCGTCGGCTTCGAGTGCGGGCAGGCCGGGATCGTCGAGTTGGCGGCGCAGGAATTGCATCCGGCAGCCGGTGGTGCGCTGATAGTCGATCATCGCCTGCTGTTCGACCTCGCGGGCCGCGGCGAGACGTTCGTAGCGTTCGGTGTCATAGACCCACGGCTGTCCGGTGGCGATCCAGCCGCCGCGCACCCGCCGCACCGCGCCGTCCACATCGAGCACCTTGAGCACCATTTCCAGGCGCGAGCGGTTCAGCTCGACCATGGGCTCGAGCGCGACCGTCGACATGGCCCGGTCGAAATCCAGTGCGTCGAGTACCGAGCGGACGATGTGTTCGCGCGGAAAGGCAACGGAGGCAAAGTAACTCCAGATCCTGGCATCCTCCGGACCGGGCAGCAGCACCACCTCGGCGCGATCGGTGCCACGACCGGCGCGACCCACCTGCTGGTAGTAGGCGATGGGGGAGGACGGCGCACCGACGTGCACCACGAAACCCAGATCGGGTTTGTCGAAGCCCATGCCGAGCGCCGAGGTGGCGATGAGCGCCTTCACCTCGTTGTTCAGCAGCGCCGCCTCCAGCGCCTCGCGTTCGGCGGTATCGGTCTGCCCGGTGTAGGCGGCGACATTGTGTCCGTGCGAATTCAGCACGTCGGCGAGGTCGTGCGCGGCGGCGACGGTGAGCGTGTAGACGATGCCGGAGCCTGCCAACTCGCCGAGGTGTCCGCTGAGCCATGCGGTGCGCTCGACGGCGTCGTCGAAACGCACCACCGACATGTGCAGCGATTCGCGGTCCAAGGTTCCCCGCAGCACCAGCGTGTCGGTACCGATCTGGGTGGCGACATCGGTGACCACCCGATCGTTGGCGGTGGCGGTGGTGGCGAGCACCGGCACATCGGAGCCGAGATCGGCGATCAGGGTGCGGATGCGGCGGTAGTCGGGCCGGAAGTCGTGACCCCAGTCCGAGACGCAGTGCGCCTCGTCGATCACGACCAGTCCGGCGTCGGCGGCCAGCTTGGGCAATACCTGGTCGCGGAAGTCCGGATTGTTCAGCCGCTCCGGGCTGACCAGCAGCACATCGACCTCGCCCGCCGCCACCCGATCGTGGATCTCATCCCATTCGGTGACATTGCCCGAGTTGATGGTCGCCGCGACCACGCCCGCCCGCTCGGCGGCCGCGACCTGGTTGCGCATCAGCGCCAGTAGCGGCGACACGATCACCGTCGGCCCACGCCCCGCCCGCCGCAGCAGCTTGGCCGCGATGAAATACACCGCCGACTTACCCCAACCGGTGCGCTGGACCACGAGGGCCCGCCGCCGCTGCACTATCAGCGCCTCGATCGCCGTCCACTGATCCTCGCGCAGTCTCGCCTGCGGTCCCGCGAGGTCGCGCAGCAACTCTTCGGCCCGTTCCCGCAGATCGGGCGCGGTGAGGTCGATCGCTGAAGTACCGGCCGCGGTGGTCATGGACTCCATCGTGCCCGATGCCACCGACACCGATGCCGACGACCGTGCCGCGCGGTATCCGTTCGGCGAAAGGCTCTGCGGATCGAAGGTCCCTCCGCGCTACCGGTGGACACCGATATCTCTGGCCTCGCCAGGGCAGCGCACCCTGGGTATTCGCACGAAACGTTTCGACGCCGACGGGAATGCCCGCGATAGTGACAGGCGAGTTCGGGGCGGCGAGTTACGACTCTCCGGCGACCGGCACCGCAGCCGAAACGGCGAAATATCCCTGGGCAACGGACAATAGAGTGAGATCATTGCTCCGCACCGTGGGACCGCGCAGGAGGCAGCCATGACCAACTACGAGCCGCCGCCGGAATGGGCGCCACCCGGTGCTCAATTCCGCAGTACTGGTGGATTCGGGCGGACCGTTTTCGGCATACTGACCGGTCTGGTGGTGACCCCGGTCGGGATCGGACTGGCCGCGCACGCGGCACTGGATACCCGGCAATGGGTGATTCTCGGGTCCGCGGCCAATCGGGCGGGGTCGACGTTTCAGATCGTCGGCGGGGCGCTGCTATTGCTCCTCGTGGCGGCGCTCGCCGCATATGCACCAGCCGGGACGGTGCTGGCCGGTCTGGTGTGGGGTGTGGTGCCGGGATTCGTGTACTTCCTGTTCCCGGATGACACCTGGCGGATCATTCATGACGATCTGCCGCTGTTGTCCGATGAGATGCGGTTAGCGCTGATCACCTGGGTGACGAGTGGATACGCATTCATTCTCGGCGTCTTGCTGCTCGGTGCGGGCGTCGCGGGTACGATGCGGCGGCGCTGAATATGTTCAGGACGAATTGCGTTGTTGTTAAACGTAATTCGGCTCCGCCCGAATTTCTGGGACGCACAGTTTCCAGCGTGTCGGTCCGCAAGTGGTGGCTCCGCAATGTGGCAACGCAGCACCTCGGATATCGCTGAGCTCGCTCGGGCCGAATTGCGGTTGTAATTACCGCAATTCGGCCACGTCTCACCCCTTCACGCACAGCACCTGACGCAGGGTCGCGACGATATCGACCAGATCGCTCTGTGCGGCGATGACCTCGTCGATATCCTTGTACGCGGCTGGGATCTCGTCGACTACACCCGCATCCTTACGCGATTCCACGCCTTCGGTCTGCGCGATCAGATCCGCGACGGTGAACTGCCGCTTGGCCGCATTCCGGCTCATCCGCCGACCCGCACCGTGCGACGCCGACTGGAACGAAGCCGGATTTCCCTTGCCGCGCACCACATATGAGCGCGTACCCATCGAACCCGGAATCAACGCCAGATCTCCTGCGCCCGCTCGCACCGCGCCCTTACGGGTCACCAGCATCGGCACGCCGTCGATCTCCTCCTCCGCCACATAATTGTGATGACAGCTGATCGGGTCGTCGAAACGCACCTCGCGTCCGGGGAATTCCGCGCGCACGGCACCGCACACAAGCGACAGCATGACCGCGCGGTTGCGTGCTGCGTATTCCTGTGCCCAGGTCAGATCGCGCCGGTAGGCTTCCATTTCCGGTGTGCCGGAGAGGAATACGGCCAGATCGCGATCGGGTAGGTCCTGGTTGTGTGGCAATGCGCGTGCGACCGTCATATGCCGCTCGGCGAGTTCCTTGCCGATATTGCGGCTACCGGAGTGCAGCAGAATCCACACCGAATCGTGCTCGTCCAGGCAGACCTCGATGAAGTGGTTGCCGGAGCCGAGCGAGCCGATCTGCTTGTGCGCCTTCGATTCCAGCGCCTGCACGCCTGGATTCAATGCGCCGAACTCGGACCAGAAACGCTTCCAGCCGCCGACGTGCTTGGCCAACTCGCCATGAGAGGCGGCGAACTGCGCGCCCAGCTTCGCAACGTCGACCGCGTTCTTGTGCGCCTGGAATCCCACCGGGACCGCCGCCTCGATGCGCGAGCGCAGCGAATGCAGATTGTCCGGCAGGTCTGCCGCGGTGAGGTCGGTCTGCACGCTCTCCATGCCGCAGCCGATATCCACGCCGACAGCCGCGGGTGCGACGGCATCGCGCATGGCGATCACCGAGCCGACGGTCGCCCCCTTGCCGAGGTGCACGTCGGGCATTACGCGGACGCCGTGGACCCAAGGCAGTTGCGCGATATTCCGCAGCTGCCGCAGCGCGGACTGCTCGATTTCGTGCTTGTTGGCCCACATGAGCGTCTGCGCCCTGGTGCCACGCAGCTCGACGGGAAACATGGGAAGCGTCCTTTCTCGTTCGGTCTGTTCCCTATCAACGCTAGATTCACGCAGGGCTGTGCGCACTTCAATATTCGAGAACCAGACGGGGAGGAATCGGCGGTCAGGCGTCCTCAGCGCGCGACCGGACGTGCATGCCGCGTTCGGCGACCGCTATCGTGCGGGACGGAACTTTTCGGCGAGCGAAAGCGTGGTGAAGGTACCGTGAGCAACCCTCAGGGGGGATGGGCCGTTCCACCGTCACCGTCCCGGTCCAGCAACCGCGCTGTCGTCATTCTGGTGGTGGTCGCCGCAGTGCTGTTCGTCGTCGTGGGCGTGGTCGGCGTCGTGGTGGTGCAGAAGAGCAACGTCGTTTCGGGTGCCGCGACGGCAGCGGGCGCCGGTTCCGGGACGACCCCGGCGGGCGTGACCGCCACCGGTGCGGTCCGCGTCGGCGATTCGAATGCGAAGGTCGTCGTCCGCGTGGTCGCGGACCTGCAGTGCCCCGCATGCAAACAATTCGAGAAACGCAACGCCCAGACGCTCGAAGACGCCGCCAAGAACGGCGCGGCGATCATCGAATACGACGTCATTTCGTTCTTGGACCGCGCCTCCAGCACCCAGTACTCCTCGCGCGCCGCGAACGCGTCGTATTGTGTTGCCGGACAAGACCATTCGAAGTATCAGGGCTGGTTCGCCGCGATGTTCGAACAGCAGCCCGCAGAGGGTGGCAGTGGCCTGCCCGATAGCAAACTCGTCGAGATCGCCAAGAATGCGGGCTACACCGACCCATCGGTTGCCCAGTGCATTACCGATCGCAAATACGACACCTATCTCCGTGACAAGACCGAGCAGGTCCTCAACGGCGACGTCAACGCCACTCCGACCGTCTTCGTCAACGGTAAGAAACTCGACTCCAGCCAGCTGTCCAACGGACTCGACGCCGCCATCGCCGCCGCACGCTAGGGGTAGGTGCGCACGGCGTTGCCACGGGCGATCGCGATGACGAGCCCTTCGGCATCAGCGAGGGTGATGGCGTCGTCGGCGATCCATTCGTCCAGTAGTCGGCCGAGACCGCGCCGCCACAGCAGTGCGCCGAGGTAGTGCAGCTCGGGGAGTCCGTAGCCGTCGGAGGAGTAGAGCATCGAGCGGAACGGCGCGAGTTCGAGGGCTTCGCCGAGTACCGCCGTGGCTCGTTGTCCCACGTAGGGGATTGTCAGGCCGAGGTCTAGGTGCACATGATCGAAGGCGTGCGCGAGGTAGGCGGCATTGCGGTGGAAGGGCCAGCAGTGCAGCAGCATGACCGATAATCCGGAGCCCGCGGTGGCGTGCAGGAAGTCGGTGAGCAGCAGCGGATCGGTGTGCTGGAGCCGCAGATCGGTGTCGCCGAATCCGGTGTGGAACTGCAGCGGCAGGCCGAATTCCGCTCCGATGCGGGCACCGAGTCCGACCAGCCAGCCGAGCGTCGCCGGATCGGTGAGGCGCAGTTCGTGGATGATCGTCGATGGCAGGGCATCGGTGACGGGAAAGTTCAGACCATAGCGGTAGGCCACGATGGTCTTGAGGCCGACCGCATTTCGGGCCCGACCGCGCAATGTGGTTTCGATATCCTCGAAAGGCATCGTCGCGATGCTGACTTCGGCGATCACCTGTTCGGCTATCTGTTCGAGCCGGACGATCTCGCGCACCTCGCCAGGGGCGACAGCGGCGAATTCCGCTCGGCCACCGCCGAATCCGGTATCGAGAAACCATCGCGTGGTGCCGGCGGCGCGCAGTAGTCGGGTGGTCGTTTCACGCCAGCCGAGTTCGGCCCTGCGCGCCAGATACCTTTCCGGATCGGCATGCGGCTCCAGGTCGAGAATGGGTGCGCACCAACGCCTTACGGCAAGGCCGATAGCAGAATCGAAGGTGCCTCGCTGCCCTTCGCCGAGCAGTCGCTCGAAGCCGGGGCGATCCAGATCCGCGGCGACGACGCCGTGGCAATGGTGATCGGTGAGTGCGACACCATCGGTGAGCACGCTAGAACCGCCAGCGGGTCATCTCGATCACCTTGGCCGGGCTGATATCCCGATAGCGTTCGGCTTCTGCCCGGCGCACCGTGAGCAGCGCGTCGTGCAGCTCGACGCCGAGCGCCTCGGCGAGCACCTTGGAGTCCGCGAGTGCGTCGGCGGCCTCCATCGAACTGGTCGGCAATCGTCGCACACCCGACAGCATCAGTTGTTCGGCATCGAATCCTATTGGATCGCCGCTGATTTCGGCGGGCAGGCGCAATTCCTCGGCGATACCGGCGAGTCCGGCGGCAATGACCGTACCGACGGTCAGATACGGATTGCCGGTCGCATCGAAGCATTTGACCTCGGCGTTGGCTGCCCATTCCTCGGTGCCCTGCACGCCGGTGATGAAGCGCAGCGCCGCCTCCCGCGTCTCCCGGCCCCAGCACTGCCAGACCCCGGCCCACCGCGAGGGTTGCAGCCGCAGGAAACTCGCCGGGTTGCCCGCGCCGATCGCGACCAATGCGGGCAGTTCCCGCAGCACACCGGCCAGGAACGCCTGGCCTGCGCGGCGCATGCCGTGCGGTCCCTCGCCCTGCGCCAAGAGTGGTCCTTCGTCGTCGTGCAGCGAAAAATGCAGGTGCGCACCCGAACCCGCACCGCTGGGCTCGATACACGGCGCGAGCAGCGCCCGCCAACCGTATTGCGCGCTCACCTGCCGGATGGTGTGCCGCACCAGGATCGCGTCATCCGCGGCAGCGACCGGATCATTCGGTGCGACCGACAGTTCCAGTTGCGACAGCGCGTACTCCGGATGGAACTGGTCGACAGCGACCTCCTGACGCTCCAGCGCCGCGATGAGATCACTGGCGTACTCGCCCACCTGACTCAACCGGATCAAGCTGTAGGCGGGTCCGAATACCGCTGGGACGAAATCGTTTTCGACATCCCCGCGCCCGACCGACCACTCCGTCTCGAATGCCATCGAAATCCGCAGCCCGGCTTTCTGCGCAGCCTGCGCCTGCCTGGTCGCGAAGGCGCGCTGACAGGCGACGAAGCGGGTGCCGTCCTGGGTGTACTTATCGGCGGGCGCCCAGGCCCACCCCGGCTGACAGGCGAGTTCGGTCAATCGCGACAGATCGGGAATCAGCCGCAGATCACCATCGGGGCCGCCGAGATACCGCCCGACGGACATCAGATCATCGAAGGTGAACGTCTCGAAACAGGGCGACACCCCGATGCCGAATTTGGCGGCCTGTGCCAACCGCCCCTTCGGCACTGTCTTCACCCTGGTTATCCCGGCATTGTCCACAAAAGTCAGGGCAACCATATGGGCCTCGAGGTGCCCGATCAACGCATCGTGGGCACCCTCGGCCGGTATCCGATCCGGCATGGTGGGCATGAGTCCCAAGATAATCCGCCCTCGCCCGCTTCGGGACGGACTCGGCCCACCTCATCTGGCCAGTTCGACGGCAGGCACGCCGCTCCCGTCGTCGCGGCTTATGATCGACCTGTCGGGACCAGCTGGTTTTCGCCTCGAGAGGTAAGTACATGAGTCGCTCGCGGTGCGGTCGGAGTGCCAGGCAGCCGCAAACGCGCGAATTTCCGGGAAGTCTGCGCCTGTGATCGGGTGAGCGGTCGGTGTCCGACGGCAAGGCCGAGGGGACGCAGCGCGACCTGGCTTTCGGCATCGCAGCGGAACTGGCTGCGGCCGGGTTCACCGATGCCCAAGAGATCGGCCGCGGCGCATTCGGCATCGTGTACCGATGCACCGAGTCCGCACTCGATCGGGACGTGGCGGTCAAGGTTCTCGGATCCACGGTCGACGACGAGGACCGGACCCGCTTCCTGCGCGAGCAACGTGCGCTGGGAAAGTTCTCGACCCACCCGAACATCGTCCAGGTGCTGACGACCGACGTCACCCCGACCGGCCGGCCGTTCATCGTGATGCCCTACCACCCCCGAGGCTCGCTCGATGCGCGGATTCGCGCGGACGGACCGTTGCCGTGGCAGGAGGTATTGGCCGTGGGCGTGAAGCTGGCGGGCGCGCTGGCGACCGCGCACGCCTGCGGGGTCATCCATCGCGACGTCAACCCCGCTAACGTGCTGATCAGCGACTACGGTGAACCGCAGCTGGCGGACTTCGGTATCGCGCGCGTCGGCGGCGCGTTCGAGACAGCGGCCGGGCTCGTCGCGGGGACCCCGGCCTACACGGCTCCGGAGGTGATACGCGGCGAACCTCCGACGGTTCTCTCCGATATGTATGGGCTGGGCGCGACGCTGTTCACGGCTCTCACCGGCCACGCCGCATTCGAGCGCCAGGCGGGCGAGTCGATGGTGGCGCAGTTCGTGCGCATCACCTCCGAGCCCGTTCCCGACCTGCGATCCGCCGGCGTACCGGCAGTGGTGTGCGCCATCCTGGAAGCCGCGATGGCCGCCGACCCCGCCGTCCGCCCGCCGTCCGCCCGGGACTTCGGCGAACGGTTGCGCACCGCGCAGTTCTCCTGCGGGCTGCCGGTGGACACGATGGCCGCCCCGGAACACGACGGATCCGTCGAAACCGTGTCGGTTGCGGGCGCTCGGCCGATCTCGTCGACAATGTCGGCCGCCGCGATCGCGTTGCCACCGCAATCGGCCCCGAAGACCCGGTTCCGTCCACCGACGACGCTGCGCCGGCTGGTGAATCGCCCGCGGTTGCTGGAGACCTTACGGGAGGGACAATCCAGACGGCTGGTCCTCATTCATGGCCCGGCCGGTTTCGGTAAGAGCAGCCTGGCCGCACAGTGGGCGCACGCGCTCGACGTGGACGGCGTCCGGGCGGCCTGGTTGGCGATCGCGGAGGACGACAACAATGTCGTGTGGTTCCTGAGCCATTTGGTGGAGGCGATTCGCCAGGTTCGTCCCAAGCTGGCGATCGAACTGACGCAGATTCTCGAGGAGCATTCCGCCGCCGCCGCGCAGCAGGTGATGACGGCCTTGATCAACGAGATCCACGACAGTGCGGAGCCCATTGCCGTCGTGATCGACGATTGGCACCAGGTGACCAGTCCGGCGACCCTCGCCGCGATGGAGTTCCTGCTCGACAACGGGGGCGACTACCTGCGATTGATCGTCACCAGCCGCACTCGCACCGGTCTTCCGTTGGGGCGCATGAGCGTTCAGGACGAACTGGTGGAAATCGATGAGACCGCACTGCGCTTCGATTCCGGTGAAGCGACGGATTTCCTGGTCGGTGCGAAGAGATTGCACCTTTCCGACGCCGACGTGGACCGGCTGCGCGAGTCGACGGAGGGCTGGGTGGCAGCTCTGCAACTCGCCTCACTGTCACTGCGCGGCAAGGAGGATCCCGGTGGCTACCTGGACCAGATCACCGGGCAGCACTACGCCATCGGCGAATACCTGATGGAAAACGTCGTCGCCGAGCTCGAACCGACGATGCTCGAGTTCGTCATGCGGACCGCCGTCACCGACACCATCTGTGGAGATCTCGCCGAGGCGCTGACCGGAGTGCGGTCCGGGCAGGAACAGCTCGAGGAGGTCCGGCGCCGAGACCTGTTCCTGCGCAGCGTCGATGACGAGCTGCGATGGTTCCGCTATCACGCGCTCTTCGCGGACTTCTTGCGCCGCAGACTGATCCAGCAGCACCCCGGCCTGCTCGAGCAGCTCCATCTGATCGCGTCGACCTGGTTCGCCGAGCACGAAATGCTCACCGAAGCCGTGGATCACGCACTCTCGGCCGGCGCCGCCGAGCAGGCGAAACGACTGGTGCAAGAACAAGCCGACACGCTCATCGAAGATTCCCGCATGGCCACCTTCCTCGGCCTGGTGAAGAAGCTGCCCGCCGCGATCACGGTTGCCGATCCACAACTGCAACTGTCGGTGGCCTGGGCCAATATCTCGCTGCAGCGCCCCGCCGCCACCCGGACCGCGCTGGATCGCGTGGACGCGGCACTGGCAACCGCCGCACCGGACGATCCCGGGACCGCGGATCTGCGCATCCAGGCCGATGTGACGCGAGCCGCGGAATACCTTGTGACGGATCGGTTCAAGGATTTCCCGGCTGCCGCCGAGGCATGGCTGCAGCAGCCGGTACGACCGTTCTTCGCCAGCGTCGCGGCCACCACCGCGGAAGCGGCCGCTTACTATCGTTTCGACTTCGCTGGCGCCCGCCGCTGGCACGCATGGGCCGAGCCTTACCGGACGCGCATCAACGGCCCGGCCGGCGTGGTCTATGGCACCTGCATCGCGGGCCAAGCCGCCGCCGAAGAACTCGACATCGCTGGCGCCGAGGCACTCTTCCGCTCCGCGCTCACCCGCGCCCGGAATACCGGCAGCCAATCCCACGCGACCCGGATGGCCAGCGGGCTGCTCGGTGAATTGCTCTACCAGAAAGGGCAATACGCCGAAGCCGCCGAGCTGCTGACATCTGACTCCGGCGTCGCGGCCGGTGCCATGGAATTCCTGCTCGCCACCTACGGGACCGGCGCCAGGCTGGTGGCAATGCGCGGCGATCTCGATGCCGCACGAAGGCGGTTGGACGAGGGGCAAATGGTCGCGGAGCATATCGCCCTGCCACGACTGACCGCGCGCATTGTGAACGAGCGGGTACGACTGGGTCTGCCGCTCACCGACGCAGACCGGCAGACGCTCGAGCACCTGCCCGCATACCAGCGGCAACCGAACCACCCACTCGCGATCACCGCCGAGCTCACCCACGAGTCGGCCATTCGTCTCCTACTCGCCCAACAGTCACCGGATGCCGCCGAACGCTGCGTCGCCGCCGCCGAACAGATCCTCGCCGAAATCCGTACCCAACCTCGCCCCCGCGCTCTGCTACAGGCTCAATTGCTCTACGGCGGTTGCCTTTCCGCCGCCGGACGAACCGATCAGGCGATCGCCTGCCTGACTCCGGCACTTTCCCGCTGCGCCGAACTCGGTCTCCTCCGAGTGGCCGTGGACAGCGCTCCCGCGCTCGGACCGGTCGTGGCAGCCCTGCTCGCCGCCCCGGAGAAACCCGACCGCCCACCCCGTCCTTTCCTGCGCCAGATCCTGCACGAGATCGACGCCTGAGAGCTGAAACGGTAACGACCTCAGTCCTGGGGCAACGTTCACCACGCTCGTGTCGAGACATTTGGCTTCGGCATTGGCCGCCCAGTCCTTCTCGCGCGTGCAAACCAGTAGTGAGAAATGTAGCTTCGTGATCTTTACTTAGCGGTGTGTCTTGCTATCTCGGAGAACCCGCAGCACGGTCGGTCGGCGTCGGGAGCAAAGGGGATAAATTACCCGAAAGCGCCACTATCGGGCTCGAGCGTCCAGCGTGGTGGGCCGCGACGTTGCGGGTTGCCTGCGAAGTTGCCTCGGTAGTGTCGGTAGTGCTGCTGGCCGTGGGCACGGCGGCTGCCGAGGCGCCTACGTCGGGCCCGGACCTCGGCCCGCCGGGCGGATATCACGCTCCCGCCGAGAGCGGCACCGGCCTTCCTGCCCAGCCGGTCATCACCAGGATCGAGCCGATCACCGACCGTTGGTTGCGGGTGTCCGTGCAATCGCCGTCGATGAACCGGGTCGTACAGGTGCAGGTGCTGCTCCCGGCCGACCGCAGCCGGCCGCGGCCCACCCTGTACATGCTCGACGGGCGCGGCGCTCCCGAGAACGCCAGCAGCTGGACCGAGTACGGGCACGCGGTGGAGTTCTTCGCCGACAAGAACGTCAACGTCGTGCTGACCACCGGAGGACCCGCCAACCTCTACGCCGACTGGCAACGCCGAGACCCCGTCCTGGGCACCAACAAATGGGAAACCTTTCTCACCCGCGAACTGCCCCCGCTGATCGACGCCCAGTTCGAGGGCAACGGGCACAAGGCAATCGAAGGCGTGTCGATGGGCGGCGAGGCCGCGATGATGCTGACGATGCGCAACCCGGGCGCCTACCGGGCGGTGGCGGCCCACAGCGGCTGTTACAGCGTCGCCCCAGGGGCCGGTCAAGCCCAGGCTCGTGCGATCGTGAAAACCTACGGTGGCGACCCCGACAACATGTTCGGGACCACCGACGATCCCGACTGGATCGCCCACGATGTCATGACCCACGCGGAAGCTCTGCGCGGCACCGCAATCTACCTGTCCAGCGGCAGCGGGATTCCGGGTGAACACGATATCCTCGGCAAGGTGGACGACCTCACCGACGCCATCACCGTCGGTGGCTCCCTGGAAGCAGGCGCGTACGCATGCCTTGCCAAGCTCTCCGATCGGCTGGACCAACTGCGGATTCCCGCGACGGTGAACCTGCGGCCCACCGGCACGCATTCCTGGCCGTATTGGGCCGACGAATTGGTCCGGTCCTGGCCGCTCATCGCCCACGCGCTCGACATCGACACGTCGTTCGTGACCACGGACCACAAGTAGGGAGCCGGTACACGCCTCAGGTCGTCGGGCTCGTAGCGCCGAAGCCTTCCTAAGGCGCGGACTGGGATGACCTGCCGGAGTAGCAGCGGCAGGTCGACGCGCATCTTCGAAGGGTCTCTCGCCGCCGCTCAGTGGTCGATCTGGATTCGCTGGGATGAAAATCTAACGGCCTCAGTCCATTACGTGTGGGACTGAGGCCGTTGACTGGAAGTTGTTACGCGGTGGGGCGAGTGAACTCGCCGTCTTGTACGCCTGCTGCGAAGGCGTCCCACTCGCCGGGGGTGAATATCAGTGCTGGTCCGGTTGGGTTTTTCGAGTCGCGGACGCCGACGCTGCCTCCCTCGAGCCAGGCAACCTCGACGCACTGCCCGCTGCCTTCGCTGTAGCTGCTCTTGAACCAGTTCATCCTGGATAGGTCAACGTTCACGACGCTCGTGCTCCTTCGCCACCTGCCGCAACAGGTTTCTACTTTCCACCTCACCCAGACATGCATCCTGGATGGCCGTAGCAAGCTCACTATAGAACCGCACGTCCTCGGGCTTCTCGAGATATAGATCTTGTGCAGCTCCGCCGTCGATGAATACCACGGGAGGCTCGACGGGTTCTCCTTTGGCGGAACGCTCGAACCCCAGGATGATGAACGAGCTGTAGGGCGTCCCCCAAGTCAAACCAGCCCTGAATGGATGTATCCGCAATGTGATGTTGGGGCGCTTGGACATTTCGGCGAGGTGCTTCAGCTGCGCGGCCATGATGCTGGGGGTGCCGATCACTCGGTGAAGCACCGACTCGTGCAGTATCACGTCCAACTGGATCGGGTTCGTCTTGCGTGTGACGAGCGCTTGCCGTTTCATCCGGTGCTCGACGCGCCGGTCGACGTCGTCGGGGCTGGTGAACTGGGGGACCGCGCTGATGATTGCGCGCGCGTAGTCGGCCGTCTGGAGCAGGCCGGGGACGTGTTGCTCGTGGTAGGTGGTGAGTCGGCGGGCGGCGGCTTCCAGCCCGGCATACATGTTGAAGGCGTTGCTGAACAGGCCACCGTATACGTGGTACCAATTCTTGAACCGGGCCTGGGTCGCGAGATCGACTGCCGCGCGGGTGTCTTCGCGCCCTACGTCGTACACCTCGCATAGCGCCTGCACATCCTGCCGCTGGACCTTCTGAATCTGTCCGGTCTCGATGCGCTGCAGCACGGCTCGCGATAGGTCGACCAATTTGGCGGCTTCGGCGATGGTGAATCCGGTTGCTTCGCGACGCTCGCGAAGGAACCGGCCGAGCTGGCGGCGCGGCAGGGTTGACGATGGGCCATCCTCTTCGGTGCTGGTCACGGAGGTCTCCTGGAATCGAGTCATGTCGGATCGGAAACTGAGCCTGTTTTCATCGCGGAACCGAGTCCCGTTCTGGCGCTTTGGAGCAATCGCAATCGAGTTCTCATTTCTGCTGACCGCGAGCAGTTGCTGATGCTGTGCTGTGGACGGCGTTCGAGAACTGTCGAGGCACGAGACCCGCTCGGCCGCCACCCACCGTAATCCATCGACCGAAGGGGCGGAGCGATGACGAAAAATCAAGTGGCAGAACCAGATACCGGGCGATTCGACTCGCCGAAAGCTGTCGGATTCGTGCGCGGTGACGTATCCGGACTCGCCGCACCCCGGCACGCGAGCGCAGTCATGCAACACGCCCGGCTACTCGGCTATCAATACGTGTACACGGTACGGCCGCCGCAGGACACCCCCGATCCGATCGGGTACGCCCTCGGCATCGCGGCCGGGCTCGGTGTGGCAGCGATCGTGGTCTACGACCTGGCGCAGGTCGATGATCAACCGGCGCGGATCTGTGAGGACTTCGATCTCGAAACCGTCTGTCCCGCAACCACATGGGCCAGGGTCGCACACCCAGCCATGGAGACGGGAGCGGCGTGATGGGGGAGGACACGATCCTGGCACCGCCGAGTGTTTGCGGGTATGCCGATATCGACTTGGCGCACGAGCAGATGCGCGAGCACCGCGCCTGTCGGATCGGCCGATGCGTGTGGAAAGCGGCGGCGTATTACACGCTGGTCGACGCGGGTCGCCTTGCGCCGCAGTCGTCGACGCCGCGGGAGCGTGCTGCCGCGAGGGGTCTCGAGTTCCCACCGGTCGACACTCAGGTGCACGCGGGCGATGGGCCGACCTTGCAAACCTTGCGTGAGGTGCTGGACAAACTCAACGAACTAGCGCTGCCCGGCACGGACGGTGGTGGCCACAGGTAGACGATCCGGGATGAGCGAGCATCGCACCGAGGTGGACGGCTGGCAGGCAATCTGGCGGATCGACAACTGCTGCATTCGAATGATATTGGTGCGCAAGCTATCCGAAGCGGAGCCAGTGATGTCGGTGTCCAGCGTCGTCGCCGCGCCGGATCTGGTGCAGGTCCGCGAGCGGTTCCCGGAACTGGCGCGCTTGTGGGACGCGGTACGGCACGAATATTGGGTGAAATCCCTCGGCCCCGGGAGCAACGGCGCACGGTCTGACTGATCGATCACGTGGATTGCGCGCACGGGTATAGGTCGGAACCATTGCCGCGTCCAGCTTGCTTGCTGCGCTATTCGCCTCCGGCAGCTCGCCGAGCTAGTGATATTGCGGTCGAATTCGGCGTTGGCGACCACCATTCGACTACCTTCGACGGAACCCACGGCCCGAACAGCGATACGGGCAGAAGCTGTCTGGATCGGAACCAGCTGCTGGCCCGGCTGTTCGGGGCCCCTTGCGATCGCAACCGAATTCACCGATGCGGCTGCGGCTGAATTTCGAAGATCTTATGCCGCAGCGTATCCGGTGAATTCTTGCGCGGTCACCGTGACCATGCGGCCACCCATTGCCTCGACCGCCGAGCGAAAGTTGGGTCTACCACTGGGCGGTAAGGGCATCGACCAAGCAGTCGAACCGTCTCCGGCGTCGATCGCGTGCACAGCGGTGCCGTCGGTCAGGATGAGATGACGTGCGTCGGCTATGCCGTCGTAGCGCGCCGTGTTCGCGAACGGCGTCGGCTGCTGCCAGATTTGGTGTCCGTCGGTGAGATCGAGGCCGGCCAGCTCTGATCCATCGAGCGATCGAACGATCACAGTGTGGGCCACTACTCCTTCGACGGCGCTCATACGTCCGGTGTGCTCGTCGATACCGATCTGCGCATTGGTCCAGAGGACGCGGCCGGTCGTTCGCTCGTAGGCACTTTCGCCGGTGAGGATCGGCGGCGGCGTCGCGGTCGCGGTCGGGTACCACTCGAGGAGGAAACTCGCATTGCTGACCTCGGTGATCGGGTGACCATTGCGATCGAGCAGCGTGACCCGCCCCGCGCTCCAGCCGCGGTCGATCACCTGCGATGCGAGGAGGCCGCCGTCGAACGTGTAGTGAACAGGTCCGGTGCACAGCAACTCGCCGGTGCGCAGATCGTAGACGCGAACGCCATTGTCGTGCCCGTCCATGAAGTAGTCCTCCACGATCCTGGGCCTGACCGGGTCGCCGGGAACGGGCGTCGGATACGTCCGCCGCCAGGTGGCGTCGATCGCGGAAATCGTCCCGCGCGTCACGACGGCGGTCATCCAGTCCGCGGTTCGGCCGGTCACCGAAACTGCGCCGTCGCGCGCCATCACGTCCATGACCTCGAAGTCCGTCGTATGGTCCCCGAGCACCGCGCCCGTGGCGGCCTCGATGATCAACACCCGATGCGTGCCGTGGCAGGCGATCTTTCCATCGAATACCTCCTCGCGGCAGCCGAGGAGTTCGCCGACATCGGTCGTCCATCGCACCTGGCCGGCGTCCGGATCGATGCCGTGCATCCGCACCCGACCAACGGCCAGTCCAGCACTTTCGCCCGGCGCAGGCGCGCCGGGCACCGCGGTTGCCGCGACGATCATCGTCTCGGCGTCCATCGGCGAGCCGTAGCCGTAGTAGCGACTCAGGGTATGCGGCGCGTCCAGCAACACCGCACCGGGCTCGTCGGACAAGTCGGCAGCGCGCAATGTCCACTGCGGCACCGGAGTGGAGTCGAGCCGGTGCGAAATCTGGAACCGGCCGCCAACCGCGGATACCTCCTGCGGCTGCACTGGCGATCGGTTCACCCACACAACCGCAGTGGTACCCGCCACCACAGCCACGACCAGCACCGTGAGCCAGATCCTCCACTGATCGGTGAGCCGCCTTGCCGCCTTGTTCACTCGGAGTTCTCCTTCACGCAGCTATCGGGCCCCGGCGCCGGTCGATCCAATACGCAAGGTATCGGCTTGTCAAAGCTGAGAACTCGGGCCGGACCGAGCCTGAGGTGCCGGTTTCACCCTGCCGCGCAGCGTGTTTCGGCCGGAACCATGTTCAGGCCGCCGGTGCGACCTGCCAGCCGAATGGCACAGAACTGGGGACCAGTGCCTTCCGAGGTAAGCGAGCCGTCGAGCGCAGTCGTGTGACCGGCGCTGCGGGGCGTGCCGCGTTTTCGACTGCGCTCGGCGTGCGAGCTGGACCTGATACGCGGCTACCCATCCGGACGGGGCACTTGCGGCGGATGCAGGAACCGTTGCTGAGCGAACCAGTGCTGTCGGGCGGTTGGATATCGAAGGCGCTGGTCGACTCCACACACTCGCGGGAATGGGTGCTGAGGCCACTGCACCCGGTCAGTAGGCTGTCACCTATGACGGTAGGGACGACGACCGGCCAGGATATCCGCGAAGCAGTGCACGATGCGGCGCGCAAGGCTCGGGTGGCTTCGCGCACGCTCGCACAGCTGACCGCGGCGCAGAAGAACGAGGCGCTGCATGCGGCCGCGGATGCGTTGCTCGCGGCGGCCGATACCGTGCTCGCCGCCAATGCCGAGGACATCGCGACCGCGCAGGCGGCGGGGACCGAGGAGTCCCTGCTGGACCGGCTGCGGCTGACGAAGGCGCGCATCGACGGCATCGCGTCCGGGCTGCGTCAGGTGGCCGGGCTGCCGGATCCGGTCGGTGTGGTCGTGCGCGGGTCGACGCTGCCGAACGGTCTGGAGATCCGTCAGGTCCGGGTGCCGCTCGGCGTGGTGGGAATGGTCTATGAGGCCCGCCCGAATGTCACCGTCGACGCATTCGGACTCGCGCTCAAATCCGGTAATGCGGCGCTGCTGCGCGGTTCCTCCTCGGCCGCGCACTCCAACGCCGCACTCGTCACCGTGCTGCGGGAAGCCCTTGTCGCACTGGGCATTCCGGCCGACGCGGTACAGCTGCTGCCCAGCCACGATCGCTCCAGCGTGACCCATCTGATCCAGGCTCGCGGCCTGGTCGACGTGGTCATCCCACGCGGCGGTGCGGGCCTGATCAATGCGGTGGTCCGTGACGCCCAGGTGCCAACCATCGAGACCGGTACCGGCAACTGCCACGTCTACGTGCACGAAGCCGCCGATCTGGAGATGGCCGAGCAGATCCTGATCAATGCCAAGACCCGCCGTCCCAGCGTGTGCAATGCCGCCGAGACGGTTCTCATCGATGACGCGATCGCCACC
This sequence comes from Nocardia sp. CA-120079, assembly GCF_050955745.1. Classification (NCBI taxonomy): domain Bacteria; kingdom Bacillati; phylum Actinomycetota; class Actinomycetes; order Mycobacteriales; family Nocardiaceae; genus Nocardia; species Nocardia sp. CA-120079. The sequence goes on along the minus strand of NZ_CP192088.1, from coordinate 7,652,181 downwards.
ACCGCCGTGCCCCGGCTGATCGAGGCGCTGGAACGTCATGGCGTCACCGTGCACGGCGACCTGCCCGGACTGGTGCCCGCCAACGATCAGGACTGGGGCGAGGAGTACCTCACCCTCGATATCGCGCTCAAGGTCGTCAAGGATCTCGACGAGGCGGTCGAGCACATCAACACCTGGGGCACCGGCCACACCGAGGCCATCGTCACCGCTGAGCTGGCCGCGGCGCGCGAATTCACCAACCGCGTCGATGCCGCCGCCGTGATGGTGAACGCCTCCACCGCCTTCACCGACGGTGAGCAGTTCGGCTTCGGCGCGGAGATCGGCATCTCCACGCAGAAACTGCACGCCCGCGGCCCGATGGCGCTGCCGGAACTGACCTCGACCAAGTGGATCGTGTGGGGCGACGGCCAGATCCGGCCGGTCTAGATTTCGTTCGGTGTAAGAACCGCCGAGCGCTTGCTTCGGGTGCTCCCGTAGCGTTAGGGGTGGGAATGAATGGAAGGACGCTACGTGGGTACCGAAAGCGCAGTGCAGGAGCCGATCTTCACCTCGGTCGACGATGTGATCGAGCGGCTGGCCACGACCGGTTACCTGGCCGATAAGGCGACGGCGACCTCGGTATTCCTGGCCGATCGGCTCGGTAAGCCGCTGCTGATCGAGGGGCCGGCCGGTGTCGGCAAGACCGAACTGGCCAGGGCGGTCGCGCAGACCGCGGATGCGGAGCTGGTGCGTCTGCAGTGCTACGAGGGCGTCGACGAGGCCCGAGCGCTGTACGAGTGGAATCACGCCAAGCAGATTCTGCGGATCCAGGCGTCCAGCGAGAACGACTGGGAAGAGACCAAGGCCGACGTCTTTACCGAGGAATTCCTGCTCTCGCGCCCGCTGCTGACCGCGATCCGCCGCGCGGATCCGACCGTGCTGCTCATCGATGAAACCGATAAGGCCGATGTCGAGATCGAGGGTCTGCTGCTCGAGGTGCTCAGTGATTTCGCGGTCACCGTCCCCGAACTCGGCACGATTACCGCCAGCCGCAAACCGTTCGTGGTGCTGACCTCCAACGCGACGCGCGAACTGTCCGAAGCGCTCAAGCGCCGCTGCCTCTACCTGCACCTGGACTTCCCGGACGAGGAACTCGAGCGCCGCATCCTGGCCAGCCGTGTTCCGGAGCTGTCCGCCTCGGTCGCCGCCCAGTTGGTTCGGATCGTGCACGTGCTGCGCGGGATGCAGCTGAAGAAGCTGCCGAGCGTCGCGGAATCGATCGACTGGGGACGCACCCTGCTCGCGCTGGGTCTGCAGGATCTCGATGAAACCACGGTGCGCGCCACCCTCGGTGTCGTGCTCAAGCACCAGGCCGACCACCAGCGCGCGCTGGCCGAGCTGAAGCCGGCCTGAGCCATGGCGGCCGGATCGCAGCCCACACTCGAAGCGCCGCACGGGATTTCGGGACATCTCGTCGGTTTCGTCGAGGCATTGCGGGCGCGCGGCATCCCGGTCGGTCCCTCGGAGACGGTGGACGCGGGCCGTGTGGTGTCGGTGCTGGATCTGATGGACCGCGAGGTCGTGCGCGAGGGTCTGGCCTGCTCGCTACTGCGCCGCACCACCCATCGCAGTACTTTCGACGGCCTGTTCGACCTGTGGTTCCCGGCGGCCCTCGGCGCGCGTAGCAGCACCGCGGATGATCTCGAGGTTCCGCGCACGCCGTCCGGTGAGATCGACATTCCCGCGCTGCGCGGACTACTCGCGGACCTGCTGACCAGGGAGGACTCGACGCAGCAGCAGGAAATGATCGCCGCACAGCTGGTCGAACAGCTCGGTCAGTACGAATCCTCACGCGGGCCCTCCTTCTCCGCGTACCGGACGCTGCGCGAGGTACAGCCGGAAACACTGCTGGCCAGGATTCTGCAGGGTTTGGCCGCCGGACCGGATACCAGCGAATTCGACACCGAGATCGCCCGCCGCATCGGCCGGCAGCGCATCGCCGGATTCCGCGCCATCGTGGAGGCCGAAACGCACCGGCGGGTGGCCGAGAATATCGGCAAGGAGCGCGTCGCGAGCTATGCCGTCGCTCGCCAAGTCGAGGATGTCGATTTCCTGCGTGCCTCCGAAACCGAGCTGGCGGAGATGCGGCGCAGCACCCAGCGACTGGCCCGAATCCTGGCGTCCCGACTTGCCGTGCGGCGCAGGCATTCTCGTCGCGGTGAGATCGATCTGCGCAAGACGCTGCGTAAATCCATGTCGACCGGCGGCGTGCCCATCGACCTGGTGAATCGCAAACCGCGACCGGGGCGACCCGAGTTGGTGCTGCTCTGCGACGTATCCGGGTCAGTGGCCGGATTCAGCAACTTCACTCTCTTGCTGGTCAATTCGCTACGCGAACAGTTCTCCCGGGTGCGGATATTCGCCTTCGTGGACCGGACCGATGAGGTGACCCGGTTCTTCGATCCGCACACCCAGCTGGACCAGTCCATGGCCCGCATCTTCACCGAGGGCAAGGTGGTCGGCCTGGACGGGCACTCCGACTACGGCCATGCCCTGTCGACCTTCGTCGAGCAATGGCCCGATGCGGTGACCTCGCGCAGCTCGCTGCTGATTCTCGGCGATGCCCGCACCAATTACCGTGATCCGGATCTGAATGCGCTGCGCGGGCTGGTGCGCACCGCCAAGCACGCGCATTGGCTCAATCCGGAGAAGGAAAGCAACTGGGGCACCGGCGATTCCGCCGCCGACAGGTATCGCGAAGTGATCGAGATGCACGAGTGCCGCTCGGCCAAACAACTGACCGCGGTGGTGTCCCGGCTGCTACCGGTGTGACGCGATTGTGACCGAACTCATTATCGGTCTCCGTTAACACCATCAGCATTCGTTAAGGGAACTATTGGCGCTGCGCACCAGGATTCGGTCCATGGTGAACAACGCGCCGGCCGGGTCTGGCCGCAGCGGTGGTGGGGATTATTCGTTCCAGGTCGATCTGCGCGGAATCGTCGATCTGCTCTCGCACCACTTGTATTCGAGTCCCCGGGTCTACATCCGTGAGTTACTGCAGAACGCGGTCGATGCCGTCACCGCGCGCAGGCAGCGCGATGCGTTGGCGCCCACCGCGATTCGGCTGGTCGTCGACGAATCAGGACTGCGGATCACCGATCACGGCATCGGTCTCACCGAGGCGGACGTGCACCGCTTCCTCGCCACCATCGGGCATTCGTCGAAGCGTGACGAAATCGAGGGTGCGCGCCGAGAGTTCCTCGGGCAGTTCGGTATCGGGCTGCTGGCGTGCTTCACCGTGGCCGAAACGATCCGCGTGGTCACCCGCTCGGCCATCGACCCGGATGCTCCGCCCGTGGAATGGCTGGCCGCCGCCGACGGCACCTACTCGCTGCGTCTGCTCGATCCGGCAGGTCAGCAAGAGCCGGGCACCACGGTGCATCTCACGCCGCGTGCCGGTGCGCAGGCGTGGTTCACACCGGGGCGGGTGCTCGACCTGGTCCGCGATTATGGTTCGCTGCTGCCCTACGAGGTGACGGTCGAGGCGAATGGTGCCGGACTGCGCGCGACCGACGGTCCGCCGGTGTGGCGGCGCGCCTACGCATCCCCGGCCCAGCGGCGTGCGGCGCTGTTCGAGTACGGCGAGCGCGTCCTCGGGTTCACCCCGCTGGATGTGATCGATCTCGATGCCGAATTGGCGGGGGTCAGCGGGGTCGCCTTCGTGCTGTCACAGCCGGGCAATCCCGCCGAAAGCAGTGCACACCGGGTGTATCTCAAGGGCATGCTGCTCGGTGACGCGGTGCGCGGACTGCTGCCGGACTGGGCCTTCTTCGTGCGCTGTGTCATCGATACCGACAGCCTGCGCCCGACTGCCTCGCGTGAGGGCCTCTACGAAGACGAACGCCTCGCCATCGTCCGCGACAGCCTCGGCGAGCGAATCCGCGACTGGCTCACCGAAATCGCCGCCGAACAGCCCGAGCGGCTCGCCGCATTCCTGTCCGTGCACGCTCTCGGTGTCAAGGCGATGGCGCGGCATTCGCCGGACATGCTGCGGATCATGGTGCCGCACTTGCTGTTCGAGACCACCGACGGCCGGGTACCGCTGACCGAATTCGCGCGCAACCACCCGACCGTGCGCGTGACGGCGACGGTGGAGGAATTCCGTCAAGTGGCCGCCACCGCGGCCGCGCAAGGCATCGGCGTCGTCAACGGCGGCTATACCTACGATGCGGAACTCGTCGCGCTGCTGCCGACGATCCTGCCTGGTGTCACGGTGACCGAGCTGGACGCGGCCGCGGTTACGGCCGCCCTCGACCTGGTGGATCCCGCCCAGGAACTCTTGTTGGCTCCGGTGCTCGCCGCGGCGCGCACCGCACTGGATTCGCTGTCCTGCGATGTGATTCTGCGTGCGTTCCATCCGGTTTCGGTGCCCGCACTGCATCTGGACAGTCGGGGTGCGCGTAATGAGCGAGCACGGGTCGAGACCACCGTCGGCGCGGATGAGCTCTGGACCGAAATCCTCGGCGCGCTGGAGGCGAGCGCACCCCGTGCTCAACTGGTGTTGAACCACAACAGCCCGGTGGTCCGACGCTTGAGCCGGATCGACGACCCCGCCTTCCTGCGGACCGCGGTCGAATCGCTCTACGGCCAAGCCTTATTGATGACCCACCGGCCGCTGCGACCGGCTGATACCGCGCTGCTCAATCGCGCTTTCGGCGAATTCCTCAGCTGGGCGACCCGGCGTGCGGCGGGCGAGACCGCGGAGGAGGCCTGAAATGGATACCTCCGAGATCCAATCCGCGCTGGCGCAGAGCCGTTCGCTGCCACACGGGCGCGGCCGCACCGAACGACTGGAAAGGCTTGCCGCCGAGGCGAAGTCGGGTGCGGACCGTGCGCTGGAGGGGAGTGTGCTGTTGGAGCTTGCCCAGGCGTATGCCTATGCGGGCGAACGCGATCTGGCACCGGTCGCCTACGGCAGGCTGTTGCGGATCTACGACGATTTCCCGGCCGAACTCGGCCCGATGACGCATTCGGTGCACTGGTATCTGAAATGGCTGACCTGGGGCCTGATCGAGAATCCCGCGGTGCCGCTGCCGACCACCTACCGCTGGCTCGACGAGCTCGAAAGTCGTTACCGGCAGCGGGGATACAGTGCGCGCCCGGTGCTCGCCTTGCGCTCCGACCTGGCGCGGGAACTGGGTCAGGACGGCTTGGCCGCCGAGCTGCTGGACGCCGCGCGTGCGGCACCGCGCGACGGCATGTCCGATTGTGATGCCTGTGAACGCAACCAGTGGGGAGCGAACTACGCGCAGGCCGGTGACGACGAGTCCGCATTGGAGAGCTGGCGTCCGGTCATCGACGGTGCGCGCAGCTGTGCCGAAGAGCCGCATCGGGTGCTCGGGCAGGCCTTGCTGCCGATGCTGCGCACTGGGCGCACCGCCGCGGCGCGCAGTGCGCATTTGACGGGTTATCCACTGGTGCGCCACCTTCCGGATCTGCGGCGCTCGGTCGGTGAGCACATCGAGTTCTGCGCATTGACCGGAAACGAGGCGCGCGGTCTGGAGATACTGGCCGAGCATGCGGCGTGGCTGACCGATCCCGGCGCGGACGCCGCCATTCGGCTGGCCTTCATTTCGGGAGTGTGCGTGCTGTTGCGGCGGCTGGCCGAGCTGGATCGCGGTGCACTCGAAGTCGGTGTGGGCACGGTGGACTCGGTACGTGACAAGCTGAGCGTCGAAATCGGCGAGCTCACCGCACGCTATGACGCGCGCAATGGCAATACGGTGGTCAGCGAGCGCGTCGCGGCGCGGCTCGCGCGACAACCGCTGGTCGAACATCTTCCGCTCGGTGCGCGAAACACGTTGCCGCGCAAGGCTACCGATACCCTGCCTGCGGAGAGCGCGACCGTCGAGGAACGAGCCGAGGACGCACTGCAGCTGGCCGAGCTCGCTGCGGTACGCCTCGTCGACAACCCGAAGGATGCTGAACAGTATCTGCGCCGAGCACTTTCGGTCGGCGCGACCGCGTTGCCCGCCGAACATATCGCTCGGTTGAGTTCTCAGCTCGTCATGGTGCTCTCCGGACAGCAGGGCCGGGAATACGAACTGGCCGATGCGGCGCTCACCGCGGCCGCTCGGTGGGAACCGATTTCGACGGCGGATGCGATACACCTCACCGTCGTCGCCGCGCGAGCCTGCCACCGGGCCGGACGGCACGGGGAGGCGGCGGCCCTCTTCGAGCAGTCCCTCGCGACCGGTGAGCAGCCGTACCCGCCCGCCGAAATGGCGATCGTGCGCCGCCAATACGGCGAATCCCTGCGCAAGCTCAACCGATTCCGTGATGCGGCACAGCAATTCGTCGAAGCGGCCCGTCTGGTCCACAACGACCCCGACCGCGTCGAACTCCAAGCCGAGCTCGCCTGGTCGGCCGCCTCGGTGCTGGACTACTGCGGCGAAGACGAACAAGCTGTCGTCGCCTTCCTCCGCGCCGCCCACCTCTGGGGCACCCTCGATCGCGTCGGCCCCCGAGCCAAATGCCTACGCTCCGCCGCCTGGCTACAGCTCTACGGCGCCGGCCTGGAATCCGACCGCCCCTGGCTCACCACCATGCGCGACCTACTCGCCGAACTGGAAAGCATCGCCGAAACATCCCCCTCGCCCGAGGTAGCCACCGAACTCCTCAACACCCGTACCCAACTCGCCGACATGCAGCGCGACGACGACCACTGATCACCCAGCGACCAGCTCGCGATGATTTGCGCACGATAAGAAAACTGTTAGGTGGCATCGGCATTGTTGGGGAGGACACCGAGATCGGCTCGGTGCGTTGTCGATTCGGAGCTCCGGATGAAGAAGACCGCTGCTGTTATCGGCGCGCTGGCCAGCGCCGCAGTACTCACGGCCTGTGGGCCGGACGAATCGCCGACGACCGGGGGCGGATCGTCGGCGACTGTGACACCGGCCGCGTCGGCGACGGCGACACCGGCCGCGTCGGTGACGGCGACGCCGGCCGCGTCGACGACGGTCGCCGGATCGCCTCGCGCCGAAACCTTCACCGCGACAACAGTTCATCTCGAGGGTGCCGGGTACAAGATCGACGTGCCTCAGGTGAGCGGTGGAAAGGCCGATGCCAGAGCCGAATTCAACGCGGCCGTGCAGGCCGGGGCGCAGGAGTGGATCGGCCGCATCAGCCGTCCGGGCGATTCGGTCACCGGTGGTGACAGTCAGGTCGTCCGCATCGGGTCGCAGGTCCTCAGCGGACACCTGGTCGTCATCATGTACTCCGAGGGCGCCGCGCACCCGAACAGCTTCGACGCCGCGCATGTCACCAACATCGATACCGGCAAGGCCATCACCCTGCTCGACCTGTTCACCGATCTGCAGCAGGGCCTGAACACGCTCTCGACTCAGGCCGAGGCCCAGGTGCAGCAGAATCCGCGCGCGACCGGCTACAGCAACAGCCTGCTCACCCCGGTCGCCGAACACTTCCAGACCTGGGTCGCCACGCCGGAGGGTATGCGGATCTATCTCGGTGAAATCGCCTCGCACGCCGCGGGCAATATCGATGTCACCGTGCCGTGGTCCGCGCTGGACGGCGTGCTGAAGCCGGGGATGCGCGCGGTCGTCAGCAGCTGACGAACCCTCGACAGCTCGCGGTGGTACGTTCTCGGGCACGAACGCGAGCTATTCGGGGAGGCGAAATGAGGAAGACCGCTGCCGCTGTCCTGGTCGGCGTCCTGTTCGCCGTACTGACGGCGTGCGGGGCCGCCGACCGGGCCGATTCGCCCCCGGCACCGCCCTTCACGGCGACCTCGATTCGGCTGGAGGGCCCCTGGTACTCCTTCGACCTGCCGCAGGTCGAAGGCGGAACCGAGGCTGCGCGCACCGAATTCAACGACGGCTTGCGCGCCGAGCTGGATCCGTACCTGCGGGCCGCCGCGCAGGATCGGGCGGTGAAGGGGTACAAGAGTGAGGTCGCGCATATCGGCCGCCATGTGCTCAGCGGTGTGCTCGGCATCGAGGTCGAGGTCGACGGCGGCAAGCTGCATCCGACCACCTTCAAACGCACCCACGTGACCGATGTCGACACCGGCAAGGCGCTCACCCTGCCGGATCTGTTCACCGATCTGCCGAAGGCCCTCGATCGGCTGTCGGCGCAGGCGGAGGTGCAGATCCCCAAGACCCGCGTCGGCACGAACCCCTACGACAAGCAGCGCATCGCACCGGCCGTGGAGAACTTCAAGGACTGGCTGGCCATGCCCGACGGTCTGCGCGTCTACCTCGGGGAGATCGCCTCGCACGCGCTGGGCTATATCGACATCACGATCCCGTGGTCCGAACTCGACGGGGTGCTGAAGCCAGGTCTGCGGGCGGTCGTCAGCAGTTGACCGTCCGGCCCCCGCTCGGACCGAACCGACCGGTTAAGCTCGGCTCTCATGCAGGAGAACGGTCGGCGTCGACGCAAGCTGGGGGTGATGGGTGGCACATTCGACCCCATCCACCACGGCCACCTCGTCGCCGCCAGCGAGGTCGCGAACCGGTTCGAACTGGACGAAGTGATCTTCGTCCCGACCGGACAGCCGTGGCAGAAGGCCGATAAGCAGGTCAGCCCGGCCGAGGATCGCTACCTCATGACCGTGATCGCGACCGCTTCCAACCCCCGGTTCTCGGTCAGCCGGGCCGATATCGACCGGGGCAAGGTCACCTACACCGTCGACACCCTGCGTGAGATGCGCACCAAGCATCCCGACGCCGAGCTGTACTTCATCACCGGAGCTGACGCGCTCGCCAACATCTTGACGTGGCAGGATTGGGCGGAGTTGTTCGAACTGGCGAAATTCGTCGGGGTTAGCCGACCGGGGTATGAGCTGAACACCGATCATCTCGAGGAGCATCTGCGTGACCTGCCGGTCGATGCGGTGACCATGATCGAGATCCCGGCGTTGGCGATCTCATCGAGTGAATGCCGTCGTCGCGCCGCGGAGAACCGGCCGGTGTGGTACCTCGTGCCCGACGGCGTCGTGCAGTACATATCGAAGCGGCATTTATACGTGCCCGTAGGAGTGGAAGGTAAGGCGTGAGCGAGCGCAGCGAGCGAACCAATAACGGAGCCGCTGATGCGGTCATGCCGGTGCCGAGGGCCCGCGAGGTGGAGGCATGAGCGCATCTGTCGAATCGGTGGAGATGGCGCAGGTCGCCGCGCGCGCGGCGGACGAGAAACTGGCCACCGACGTCGTGGTGCTCGACGTCTCCGAACAGTTGGTGATCACCGACTGCTTCGTGATCGCCTCCGCGCCGAACGAGCGTCAGGTCAATGCCATCGTCGACAATGTCGAGGAGAAGCTCCGCGAAGCCGGGCACAAGCCGGTCCGGCGCGAGGGGACCCGCGAGGGCCGGTGGGCACTGCTGGATTACGTCGACATCGTCGTGCACATCCAGCACAATGACGAACGCAATTTCTATGCGCTGGAACGGCTCTGGAAGGATTGTCCGGCGGTTCCGGTGGACGGGATCGCGGCCGGGAACGAGGTGTTCAAGCACACCGAGTCCGAGGGCGTCGTGATGCGTGGTGAAGCGGGGGAAGAACGCGAGTGAACAAGTATGCCGGCGTCCGCACGCTGATCCTGCTGCGGCACGGGCAGACCGAGTGGAATGCTTCCGACCGGATGCAGGGGCAGATCGACACCGATCTCACCGAGCTCGGTCGTCGTCAGGCGAAAGAGGCCGCGCGCGAACTGGTTTCGCGCAATGCGATCGCCATCGTCTCCTCCGATCTGCGGCGCGCCTTCGATACCGCCTCGGCACTGGCCGACCACACCGATGTTCCGGTGGTCCCGGATCGGCGGCTGCGTGAAACCCACCTCGGCGACTGGGAGGGGTTGACCCATCTGGAGGTCGACGCCGACTATCCGGGCGCGCGGGTCGCGTGGCGCTTGGATGCGGCCTATACCCCGCCCGGCGGTGAGAGCAAGCTCGAGGTCGGCGCTCGGTCCCTACCCGTTGTTCGAGAATTGTTCGCCGAGCGGCAGGATTGGCCAGGCCGGACTATCATCCTGGTGGCGCACGGCGGGCTGATCGCCGCCCTAACGGCCGCGCTGCTCGACCTGCCGCCGCGGAACTGGCCTGCCCTAGGGGGATTGGCCAATACCAGCTGGGTGCAGCTGAGCAGTCACGGTCCGAGCATCGATCAGCCCGGTTGGCGCCTGGATGTGTGGAATGCAGCGGCGAAGGTGGCCCCGGATGTCCTCTGAAGAACCGGTTCGGCAGGTACCGGATGAATTGTTCCGTCGGGTTTCGGCGAAGCCCGAACGGGCGATCCCGGACGCGCTGTTCGGACCTCCCCCGGTGAAGACGGTCGAGTCGGAGGAACCGGCCGAGTCGCAGTCGGCCGAGTCCGGCAGCGACGAATCGGTTGCCGCCGCCGACTCCGGGGAAGGTGACGAGGAGCCCGCCGCATACACGACCGAGTTCGGAACCGGTGCGGAGCCGGCGGAACCAGCAAGTGAACCACCGGAAGGTGTTGCGGCGGCTTCCGATACGGATATCGCGGCGTCGACGATCGGCGCTGAATCCGAAGACGAATCCATTAGCTCCGCAGCGGAATCCGAGCCCGACCTCACGGCTGCGTTTTCGACAAGCGGTGACGAATCCACAGTGGATTCGGTCGTCGACGATCCCTCGCTCGAATCGGTTGCCGGCGACGAGGTTGCGGCCGAACCGGCTTCGACCGCGGAATCGGATCGTCCGGTGCTGCTGGTGATCGCGGACTCGCTGTCCTACTTCGGTCCGAAGGGCGGCCTGCCCGCGGACCATCCGAAGATCTGGCCGAATCTGGTCGGCGCCGAACTCGATTGGGACGTCGAGCTGATCGGGCGGATCGGCTGGACCTGCCGGGACGCGTACTGGGCACTGATCGGTGACCCCCGGGTGTGGGCCGCGGTGCCGCGCGCGGGTGCGGTCGTCTTCGCGGTCGGCGGCATGGATACCTTGCCCTCGCCGCTGCCGACCGCGCTGCGCGAGTTGATCCGCTATGTGCGTCCGCCCGTGCTGCGTCGTGGGGTCCGCGCCACCTACAACTGGCTGCAGCCCAAGCTGTCGAAACTCGGTCGTCCCGTGGCATTGCCGCCGAAGGTGAGCGTGGACTACCTGGAGCAGTCGCGCGAGGCGCTGGCCCAGTTGCGTCCGGATCTGCCGGTCGTCGCGGTACTGCCGTCCGTGCACAACTGCGCCGCCTACGGGCATGTGCACAGTGGCCGGCAGCCCGCGGTCAAGGCACTGCGCGCGTGGTCTGACAAGACTTCTGTCCCGCTGGTCGATCTCGGTGAAGCGGTGCGCGAGGACATCTTCTCCGGCGACGCGAATCCGGACGGCATTCACTGGGGCTGGGCCGGACATACCGCGGTGGCGAATTCGATGGTGAAGACCTTGCAGGAGGTTCGGTAGTCCGTGGCCGTTGTGGTCGTCACCGATTCGTCCGCCAGCCTCCCTGCCGAACTCGTCGCTGAGTTGGACATCGCCGTTGTCCCACTGCATGTGCTGGTCGGCGACCGCACCATCCGCGAAGGCGTCGACGCCATCGATATCGACTACGGTTCGGATACCGTGACGACCTCGGCGGCCTCACCCGGTGAGCTGCGTGCCGTCTACGAGCGGGCGCTGGAGCGCAGCAATGGGGACGGCGTTGTCGCGGTACATCTTTCGCGCCAACTCTCCGGTACCTGGGAGGCGGGACGGCAGGCGGTCCGCGATATGGATGCCGCCGATCAGGTCCGTTTGGTCGATTCACTCGGTGCAGGCCTGGCTACCGGCTTGCCGGTGCTCGCCGCCGCGCGCCGCGCGCACAGTGGCGCGACATTGGATGTCGTCTATGACACCGCCGTCGCGGCGGCCAGTCGATCACGCACCTTCATCCTGGTGAACCGCACCGAGCAGTTGCGCCGTGGCGGCCGATTGAGCAGCGCCGCAGCCTTTTTCGGCAGCGAACTGGTGAGCAAACCGCTGCTGCAGATCGTCGAGGGCCGCCTGGAACTGCGCGAAAAGGTTCGTACCCGCTCAAAGGCGTACGCCAAACTCGTTGCGGCAGCTGTGGATGCGGCGGGTGACGATGGCGCCGCCGTCGCCGTACAACACCTGGATGCCGAGGATGCCGCGAATACCGTCGCTACCCAACTGCGCGAGTTGCTGCCCGGCATCCGCGAACTGATCGTCGCGGAATTCGGGCCGACGCTGGCCGTCCATCTCGGCGTCGGTGCGGTCGGTGTGTTGGTCGTCCCCGGCGGCTGCGCCTGATCGGCTACGGTCCAGAACTCGCGGGTGTGCCGCATCTCCGGTCGAATGGCATGATGAGCGTAATAATTTCTGCGTGATCGCAACCCCTTCGGTCGGCAGCGGAGGTGACTAACGTCGCGGCATGACGAGTTCCGCAACTCCGATCAATCCGCCGCTGACCATCGAATCGGTCGAGTGGGCGCATCCGGACGCGGTCATCCTGCGCGATGAGATGGCCGCCGAGGTCGGTCCGCGCTACGCCTATCTGGCGAAACATATGCGAGATAAGCCGAATGCCGTCGATCCCGCCACCGTACATCGCACCTTCGTCGCATATTGCGGCGATCCGGTCGGGCACGCCGCCGTGCGCTGGAATGCGGGTGAGCTCGAGTTGAAACGGATGTTCGTGCGTCCTGGTTACCGCGGTTCCGGCGTTGCGCCGCTGCTGCTTTCGGCTGCCGAGGCCGCCGCCCGTGCACTCGAGCTGCCCCGGCTGATCCTGCAGACCGGCCACCTGCAGCCCGAGGCGGTTCGCTTCTATGAACGCAGCGGCTACCACCGCATCCCGATCTTCTCGCCCTATGAATCCCTGCCCCTGTCCAACTGCTTCGCCAAGGCTCTGACCTGATCGCCGATGCCACGATCCACAATGTGCGGCGGTGCCGCCAGGCGGCACCGCCCGACCCGACCTCATCAGCGGGATAACACCAAGTGCCGCAAGGGTGCTCGGCGATATCGAGTGGGATGGCCGAGCTTCGGTATCGAGGCGGTGTACGGCAGCTATGGTGACGAGGTGGGGAACGAATGTCCGATCTGCGATAAGCATCGGGGGATCGGTGCGCTGGTCGGTCCGGTGATCTACGCGGACGACCTGGTATTGGTCACGCATCGGCCGCTCACCGAGGGCGCGCCGGTGCCGGGGTACCTCTTCGTGGAGACCCGGCGGCACGCACCGACGTTGTCTACCCTGACCGACGCCGAGGCCCGGGCGGTGGGCTGGGCCGCTCGACGCGCCGCGCACGCGTTACACGTCGAGCTGGCACCGGAATTCGTGTTTTCCGCGATCACCGGATTGAGCGTCGCGCATTTCCATCAGCACGTATTCGCTCGTCCGCACGGCACTCCCGCCTCGGTGCCGTGGACGAACGCCGATGCGTGGCCGGACGCGCCACGCATAGACGCGTGCGCACTCGGCGAGCTGTGCGACCGCTTGGCGATCCATTTCGTCACCGAGCACTGAGGGTCACAGCAGGGTGCTGTGCGCTGCGATGAGTTCGGTTATACGGGAAAGCAATTCGTCGGCCGGTAGCGGTTCGAGGCGTTGTCCGTCCCGAAGCCGCACCGCGACAAGATCATTCGCGACCTCCTTCGGACCTATCACGACTTGGTAGGGGACCAGGCGGACCTGGCGAATGCGCGCGCCGAGACTGCCGAGTTCGTGATCGGCGATCTCGGCGCGCAGCCCCAGCTCGAGGCAGCGTTCGACGAGCGCTTCGGCAGGTGCCGACTCGGCCGCCGAAACCGGTAGGACGACCAACTGAGTCGGGGCAAGCCAGGCCGGGAACGCACCGCCGTGCACCTCGATCAGGTGCGCGACAGCCCGCTCGACGCTGCCGATAATGCTGCGGTGCGCCATGACCGGCCGGTGTTCGGCGCCGTCCGCACCGATGTAGTGCAGATCGAATTGCTCCGGTTGGTGGAAGTCGACCTGCACGGTGGACAGGGTGAATTCGCGGCCCGCGCTGTCGGTGAACTGGATATCGATCTTCGGGCCGTAGAAGGCGGCCTCACCTTCGGCTGCTTCGTAGGGCAGGCCGGAGCGGTCGAGCACATCGGTGAGCATGGCGATCGACTGCTGCCAGAGTTCCGGGGCCGCAACGTATTTCCCGCCCGGTCCGGGTAGCGAGAGGCGGTATCGGGTGGACCGGATGCCCATGGCCGCGTGTGCCGATCGAATCAGTTCCAGCGCGCCCGCGACCTCGTCGGCGAGCTGATCCACGGTGCAGAAGATGTGTGCGTCATTGAGCTGGATCGCGCGGACACGGGTGAGTCCGCCGAGTACGCCGGAGAGTTCCGCTCGATACATCCCGCCCAATTCCGCCATCCGCAAAGGCAATTCGCGGTAGCTGTGCGAGCGGGAACGGAACATTACCGCGTGATGCGGACACAGGCTCGGGCGCAGCAGCACCTGCTCGCCGCCCAACTGCATGGGCGGGAACATGTCGTCGCGGTAGTGCGACCAGTGCCCGGATATTTCGTAGAGCTCTCGCTTCCCGAGCGCCGGTGAGTACACGTGCCGGTACCCGGCGCGTCGTTCCGCGGCGCGGATGAACTCCTCGAGTGCGTGGCGCACGGTGGCGCCATCGGGCAGCCAGTACGGCAGGCCGGATCCGATCAGCGGATCGGTATCGAACAGGCCGAGTTCGCGGCCGAGTTTGCGGTGGTCGTGCACGGGTCTCCTCGCGGATAGCGGGCGAGTGACCACAAGACGAAGCCCCGGGCACTCGCCCGGGGCCTTCGATCTGGACAGCAATCAGCGCGCCGGGACGGTCTCCGGCGTCGTCGTCACAGCAGCGCGCTTCATGTCGGCCACGGTAGCAGAGCAGTCGCGGCGTCGGCACATCACTTTTCCTGCGGTTGCGCGAGGAGATTCGCTGTCACACCTGCTCGGCGAGGAAGTTCTCCCAGGTGAGCTTGCCGACCGTCGCACCAGCGAGGGTCAGATTCTCCTTCGCGCGATACGCGCGCCCGACCTTGCCCGGCACCGGAACCGGCAGGAGCAACCGCCGCTTGCCCTCGGCCTTCAGGTATCCGCGGATCAGCTCGGCCATCGTGTACACCGTCGGCCCGACCAGATCCGCTACCAGTCCGGCCGGTGCGCCGCGGGTCAGCTCCACGAGCCGCGCGGCCACCTCCCGCGAATCGACCGGCTGCCACAGGATCACGCCCGGTGCGGGAACGATCGGGCTCTTCGCCATGGCTTGTGCGGTCTTCAGGGCGAGGTCGTGGAATTGGGCCGCGCGCAGGATGGTGTACGGCACGCCCGATTCGATGATGGCTTGTTCGGCGGCGAACTTGGCCCGGAAGTAGCCGATCGGCAGCTTTCCGGCGCCGACCACGCCGATGTAGACGATGTGCTGCACGCCCGCCTTGGCGGCGGCGTCAGCCAGATGCCGGGTCGCGATGTCGTCGCCCTTGGGGCCGCCCGCGAGATGCAGGATGATCTCCGCGCCGTCGACAGCGGCCTCGACGCCGGTGCCCGCCAGCAGATCACCGGTCACGAATTCGATGCCGTCGCTCGATTCGTGGGCATTGCGGCTGAGCATTCGAATCTTGAAACCGGCTTCGACCAGCAGTGGTGTGACGTGGCGGCCGAGTGTGCCGGTGCCGCCGGTCAGCAGGATGGTCGTCATGATTCCTCCGAAGTTCGCATGTGCTTGTCTTCACCGGTATGACGACGCAGGCGGGCCTGGTGTGACAAAGCGGGGAATTGTCCGCACGCACCTCTAGGATTCCCGGGTGACCGGTTACGACCACGATGCCTTCGAGCACCTCGATACCTCGACCCTGCCGCCGCGCCAGCAGCGGATCCTCGCCACGATCCGGGACTGGGTGCTGCGGTACGGGTACGCGCCGAACACCAGGGAGATCGGCGATGCGGTCGGCCTGCGGTCCTCGTCCTCGGTCTCCAAGCATCTGAAGTCCTTGGAGGACAGGGGATTTCTGCGGCGCAGCGAGACCATGTCGCGGCCGATCGATGTGCGCATGTTCCTGCGGGCGTCCGCGGTTCCGGAGCAGGCCGAGGATTCGGTCGCGGTTCCGGTCGTCGGCGATATAGCGGCGGGTACGCCCATCCTCGCCGAGGAGCACGCCGACGACATGATGACGCTGCCGCGTGAACTCGTGGGTCGCGGAACGGTTTTCGGGCTGCGCGTGCGCGGCGATTCGATGATCGATGCGGCGATCTGCGACGGCGACCTGGTGGTGATCCGCAAACAGCACGAGGCGCATTCCGGTGACATCGTCGCCGCGATGATCGATGGGGAGGCGACGGTCAAGGTCTATCGGCGTCGCAATGGCCATGTCTATCTGGAACCGCGCAATCCCGCCTACGACGTGATCGATGGTGACGAGGCAGTTGTGCTCGGGAAGGTCGTGTCGGTGATGCGCCGCGTGTGAGCGAAATTCCGTTGCCTGGGCTAATGACCAGCTGTAGCGTTCCTTCGGTTTGTCAACCGATCTATCGAAGGAGTCGATGCCGTCATGAAAGCCGTCACCGAACGCGACATCAGGTCGTCGTTCATCAACTGTTCCAAGACGACCGCCAAGAAACTGCCCGTGCCCCGGGACCTGGACGCACAGCCCTGGGATGACCTGGATTTCCTCGGCTGGAGCGATCCGTCGCTGCCCGGCCGCGGGTATCTCGTTGTGCCGCAGGACGATCGCATCGTCGGCATCGCGCTGCGCTACGAAACGGGCAGATCCGGTCGCACTCAGATGTGCGCGATCTGCCTGACCTCGCATACCGGTGGGGGTGTCTCGCTGATGACCGCGCACAAGGCCGGTGAATCCGGACGCCGGGGCAACTCGGTCGGTACCTATATGTGCACCGATCTGGCGTGTTCGCTCTACGCGCGCGGTAAGCGAACGCCCGCCCTCGGCAATCGGTACCGCGAAGACCTCATCACCGAGGAGACCAAGATCGAGCGGGTCCGAGACAATATGAACGCCTTCGTCACCAGGCTGTTCACCTAGATCCGTCTATTCGGTCCCAGCAATGAAATGGAGGTAGATGCCATGTGCCGACACTCAACAGAACTCGGAATGCCCAGGATTCCTCTCCGGTTGAGCAGGCCCGGATCCGGTCCGGACCCACTCATCCGGAGAGGAATCACTCTTCGGGTCAGCCCTTGTAATCGGGCGGTGGGCCTTCCTGGGGACCGAGAGCCGACTCGAATGCCGCCGAGTAGACCGCGAAGCGGGATTTCCAGGCATCGGGTGCCGGCGCAACCCCGACAAGCCGGTCCAGGCACTCGTCCCAACCCGCGGCATTGCGTGCCGCCGCGCCCGGTGGGAGTTCGTCGACCAGCACCAGGCGGGTACCGCCTTCGTACTCGCTCAGCTCGAAGCGCAAAATCTCTTCGCCCCAGGTGAAGGACAAAAGATTCGGCTCGTCCACGGCCAACACCTCGCCGCTGAGCGTCATGTCGACGACATCGCTCGGGAAGCGGAATGTTATCGCGGCGCCAACTCGCCAGACCTCGCCGTCCACGATGACGTCGCAGGGGAACCAGGATTTGAGCTGTTCTCGCTGGGTGATGGCCTGCCACACCACTTTCGGCGGGTCGGGTAGCCGGCGCTCCAGTCGTACGGCCGGTCGTGCGCCATCGGTAATCAGTTGAGCGTCGGTCACGATTGCCTCCGTCGGTTGAGATGTTCTTCCAGTCGGTCCAGGCGCGCGCTCCACAACCGGCGGTAGGGCTCGAGCCAGTCGTCGAGTTCGACCAGCGGATCGAGCCTGATGCGGTAGAGACGACGTTGGGCATCCGAGCGCACCTCGACCAGCCCGACATCCTTGAGCATGCGCAGATGTTTCGACACCGCGGGCTGGCTCAGGCTCAACCGTTGTGCCAACACTCCCACCGGTTGCTCTCCCTCGCGCAGCACCTCGAGGATGGCCAGTCGATTCGGCTCGGCCAGCGCCTGAAATGCCTTCGGCGTCGTCACGCGACCAACTATTCCTCATCAGTTATATAACTGTCAAGGAATATACTCTCGTGTCACTTGTCGTGGTTGCTTGTCGAGACGGAGTCCGCGCCAGGACGGGTGTCGAAGTCGGTCGTCACCGGTCCATTCGGCGAACGACACCTCACCGACAAGCTGGGGCTCGACCCAGACGGCGTCGGGAACAATGGTGTCGACGGTGGGTGTCGTGCGTTGCAGTGGTTGGAGTCTCGCCTTCAGCTCGTCGAGCATTGTCTGGGTGAATCCGGTGCCGACATTGCCGATATAGGTCAGCTTTCCTGCGTCGTCGTAGATGCCCATGAGCAATGAGCCGATGTGCCCGGCCCGGCGGCCGGTACCCGGGCGCCAACCGATGATGACGACTTCCTGGTCGTTGACGTTCTTGACCTTGGTCCATAGCGGGCTGCGTCGCCCGGGCAGGTAGGGGCTGTCGAGTCGCTTGCACACGATCCCTTCGAGGCCGAGCCGTCGCGATTCGGCGAGGACGTCGGCGCCGGAGCCGTGCAGACGCGGCGGAACCCGCCAGTGCGGGCCCTGGAGGTCGAGTTGTTCCAGTAGTTGTCGACGCTGCTCGTAAGGCAGATCGATCAGAGAGCGGGTGCCGATATGGAGTAGATCGAAGATGAGGTAAGTCGCTTTCACGGACTTGGCGAGGCTTCGAATCGCTGCGGGATTGCGCTGGTGCATGCGTGGTTGCAGCGCCTCGAAGGAGCTGCGTCCATCGGCGGTGAAGGTGACGATTTCGCCATCGATGACGAAGGGCGGGGTCGCCGGGGCAAGATCGGCGAGTTCGGGCCACGCGGCAGTGATGTCGTTGCCGTTGCGTGAGATCAGGCGCAGATCGCGGTCGACGTGCCCGATGGCGCGAATACCGTCGAATTTCACCTCGTATGCCCAGCGTTGGTCATCGCGGGGGAGGCGGCCCGCGAGCGCCAGCATCGCCGCGTAGCGGGGCAGCCTTGTCACATTCGCCTCGACACCATCGCCTGGCCTTCCGCCGGAGATGAAGATCAGTTGAATAGTACCGATTGGTCTGGATAGCTGATTGGTCGCTGCCCGTTTTCCGGCTGGGCCTCTTGTTGTCGTCGTTCGTCGCCTCCGCCCCCTGCCTGGCACGGTCCGCGCCCGAAGTCACGACCACGTCGGCGAGGATCGGGCCGTGCGAACCATCTATGTCATCGCTCATCCAGAGTCGACGCACCAGCAATGGCTGGATCAGCGATTCGTGCCGCCGCCCGCCGTCGGGGAGCGAATGGGCCATGATGAAGGCATACCGGGATCGGAGACCATTGCCGCATTCGCGCGGCGCATCTATTCGGCGATGGACGCGATCCGGGAGCGCGACTGCGACCGTCAGATCGTCGTGACGCACGGTGGCGCAATCACTTTCGTTATTGCGGCGTGGACGATGTTGCCGATCGAATCACTCGGTTATGCCCGGTTCCATGCTGCTCCGGGAAGTATCACGGAGTTGCGCGAGGATGACTACTTCCGCAACCGCCAGGTCGTCAGCCTCGGTGATACCCGCCATCTCATCTGAGAGTGCTTGCGATGACGGTGGTTACGACTTTGCGGGTGGCCTCGGGGGTTGGCGTGGGGTTGCTGCGGTCGGCGAAGAGGAGGTGGGCGCTGCCGATGAGGGTCAGGGCAAGGGTGTCGGTGTCGGCCTCGGGGGCGATGCGGCCGAGGGTCTGTTCGGCGGTGAGGTAGGACGCGAGCATGGTTGTCGCTTCGGTGAGTACGGGTACGCCGGAGGGGCGGACCTGGCGCAGGCGGGTGCGGAGTTCGTCGCGGAAGGTGACGAGGCTGACTATGGCTACCGCGACCGATTCGAAGACGGTGGTCAGGGCGTCGGTGAGATTGTCGGTGACTGTGCTGGTGCCTGCCGATTCGCACAAGGCGGCGGACTGCTGATCGATGCGGCGGATGCGGTCGAGTACGAGGTCGGCGAGGAAGGCGTCGAAGTCGGCGAAGTGCCGGTGCAGGACGCCCTTGGCGCAGCCCGCTTCGGTGGTGACAGCGCGGCTGGTCAGCGCATTCGGACCGTCTCGCAACAGGATTCGCTCGGCAGCCTCGAATAGCTGCTCGCGCGGATCGCGCATGGCCACGCCTGTCGGCACGGTATCTCCCCTCTCGGGCGCACCCGTTGGCAAGTGGGCATGTGCCCACTATGGTGGGCACATGCCCACTCTACCTTCGGAGCCCACGTCCTCCGACCAACGCGAATCCCATCGAGCCCGTGAGCTGGCCGAATCGTTCGGCTCGGATCCGGAACGCTATGACCGCGCCCGGCCCAGATATCCGGCTGCCATGGTCGATGCGATCGTTGCCGCCAGCCCCGGACCCGAGATCGTCGATGTCGGTATCGGCACCGGCATCGCGGCCCGGCAGTTCCGGGCGGCGGGTTGCCATGTGCTGGGCGTGGAGGTCGATGCGCGGATGGGTGAGTGGGCGCGAAAGTACGGTTTCGAGGTCGAAGTGTCTGCCTTCGAGAACTGGGACCCCGCGGGCCGAATCTTCGACGCCGTCATCTCCGGCCAGACCTGGCACTGGGTGGACCCGGTCGCTGGTGCCGCGAAAGCCGCTGAAGCGCTGCGACCAGGTGGACGGCTGGCCGTCTTTTGGAATGCGGGCCAACCGCCGACGGATTTGGCCCAAGCCTTCGCCGAGGTCTATCAACGGGTCGCCCCCGACTCGCTCGCTGCCCGCTGGGCTTCGGCAGCGACGACCGCATATTCGACGCCGATCACAAAGGTGATCGAGGGGATCCAGGCGGCAGGTGGCTTCGGTGATCCCGTGCAGTGGAACTTCGACTGGGAGCGAATCTACACCCGGGACGAGTGGTTGGACCAACTACCGACGACCGGCGGCCATGCCCAATTCTCCGCTGCCACAGAGGAAGAGGTGCTGGAAGGCGTGGGGGCAGCCATCGACGCGGCGGGCGGTTCCTTCACGATGCGGTTTATGACGACCGTAGTCACGGCGCTGCGGATCTGACTCCATGTTGCCCCGGTGCCGCGCGCGAGCTCGGTGATGGGGCCACCCGTGAGCGACGCGGCGCGCTCGGGCGTCATCCGTACCAGCTCCGCCTCGGGCATGGCGTCACTGACTTCGCTGATTCGGTCGGAACGATCAGAGTAGTGAACGTGCTTGCGGAACAAGGAATTTCGCGCCTTCTCGGGCGAAGTTATCCACAGGCTCGGAGTTATCAACAGACTTTTTATTTCGCCTGGTCGGCACTCATTCCCGACCTTGTGGCCGGACTAGCGTCGCCGCCATGTCCCGACATGACGAACGCGAACGGATTCGCCGACGACTGAGCGTGTTGACCGAGCGAGTCGGTGCCAGCCGAACGATCGGCGCCGGAAGTCCGGCGCGTACCGACGCCGAGCCGTGTCGAAGTTCGCCGCGCTCGTCGAGGTCCGGGAAGCGATCGGGGCGAAGCAAGCCGCCGGTTCGCGGTGGGCGCTGGGATGACGAGGAGTTATCCGAGGCGGTGGAGTCCGATCCCGAGGTTTCGTATACCGAGGCGGCCGGGTCCGACCTCGAGGATGATGACGACGGGGTCGGCGAGGTGCGGGCACCGAGTTGGCTGGATGTGCCACAGCGGCGCTCGGCTTGGCGGGATCGGCTTGTGCCGGAACGATTTCGGGGAACTCGACTGGATCCGGGGTGGCGGGGACTGGTGACGCTCGTCGCGGTCGGACTGGCGGCGGTGGTCGTCGCTGCCGTCGTGGTGTTGCGTGAGCGGCCGGTCGCGCAGACGGTGCCGCTGCCGTCGGCGGTGCGCATCAGCGCCGGCACGGTACCGGCTGGGTTGCCCGGCGCCAGCATGGCGGCATCATCCGGAGCTGGACCGTCCGTCGTTCCGGTAACCACCAGTCCCACAACGGAATTAGTGATCAGTGTGGTCGGCCTCGTGCATCGCGGCGGCCTGGTTCGATTGCCCCCCGGGGCACGGGTCGCCGACGCACTCAACGCCGCTGGTGGTGCCAAGGACGGCGCGGATCTGAGCGGACTCAATCTCGCACAGCGTCTCCAGGACGGCGACCAGGTTCTCGTTGGTCCAAGTGCTCCGAATGCGGGGCCGCAACTCGGCAGCGCCACGATCAGTGCAGGCGGGCGGCTGCCAGGCGGCACCACTTCGAATTCCGCTGCGGCACAACGTCCATCGAGCAAAGTCGACCTCAATACCGCAACCGAAGCCGAACTGGATGCCCTCCCCGGCATCGGGCCGGTCACCGCCCGCGCCATCGTCACCTGGCGCACCACGAATGGACGATTCACCGATGTCGCCCAACTCGGCGAGGTCGACGGCATCGGCCCGGCCCGCCTCGCCCGTCTGCGCGATCTGGTGACGGTATGACCGCATTCGAGGGTGTGTCGGACGGACAGGGCGATATCGATCGCCGGGCTGCCGAGGATGGCGAGCCGTCGATGGAGGCGGTACCGGTGCTCGACGCACGGTTGCTGCCTGCGGCGCTGAGTTGTTGGGGTGCAACGATTGTCGCACTGACGGTGGGATGGGTGGCCGGTCTGGTGCTGGCGTCGGTGCTGGTACTGCTCGCGATCGGGCTCTGGGTGGCGCTGTTGCGCGCAGTGGCCCATCCCAGCGAGCGGTGGCGGGTAGTCGCCGTTGCGACACTTGCCGCGCTGCTGCTCGGTGCCGGGTTCGCGGTGGCCGGGGCGTGGCGCGAGCATCGGGTGGCGACGCATCCGTTGCGGAACACAGCGGCTTCGGTGCGTGTGGTCGTCACACCCGTCGATGATCCGAAACCGGTGCGGTCCAGCGCATTTGGGGGTGAGCAACGGTGGACGGTGCGGGCACACTTGCGCGACTACCGCCAGGGCGGTTCGACGGTACGGGCGGGTGGCACCGTGGTGGTTCTCGGATCCGGTGCGGATTGGGGCGAGCTGCTGCCCGGACGGGCGGTGGAGTTTCGGGCCAAGCCGGAGCTCCCGTGGCACCGCGATCTCACTGTCGCCACGCTGCGCGCCCAGGGACCGCCGGTGGTGGTCGGCGCGTTGCCCTGGTGGCAACGGATAGCCGCAGCAGTGCGCACCGACCTCGCGTCGGCCGCACGCGTACTGCCCGAACAACAGGCCGGGCTGCTGCCCGCGCTGGTGGTGGGCGACACGTCCGCGCTGTCCGGCGAAGTCCGCGAGGAGTTCGAAATCGCTGGGCTGGAGCATATATGCGTGGTCAGCGGGGCCAATTTCACGATCTTGTTGGCGGTTGTACTCGGTGCGGTGCGGCTACTCACCCTGGGCCCGCGCGTCGGTGCGGCGGTCGCGGCGGCGGCGCTGCTGATGTTCATTGTGGTGGCACGTCCGGATCCGAGTGTGCTGCGGGCTGGGGCAATGGGGGCGATTACCTTGCTCGCCTTGATAACCGGACGCCGCAAGCAGGCATTGCCCGCGCTCTGCACGGCGGTCATCGGTCTGCTCGCGCTGTGGCCGGAACTGGCGGTGCGCGCGGGATTCGGACTGTCGGTACTGGCGACCGCCGGACTGATCCTCTTGGCGCCGAGTTGGGCGGACTGGTTGCGCGCCCGCGGCTGGTGGCGGGTGCCGGCCGAGATCGTCGCGGTATCGGCCGCCGCGTTTGTGGTGACGACACCGCTGGTGGTCGCGCTGACCGGACGGCTCAGTTTAGTTGCGATCCTCGCGAATATCCTGGTCGAGCCGGTAATCGCACCGATCACGGTGCTCGGGGCTGTCGGCGCCGCGCTCGCCGCGGCCTGGCCCCCGCTAGCCGAACTGATACTGCGTTGCGCGCAACCGCCACTGTGGTGGCTGCTGTTCGTCGCCGAACACGCGGCGAATGTGCCTGGCGCGGAGATCTCCGTGCGCGGTGGGCTCACCGGCGGGGCAATCGCCTGTGCGGCAGTAGTTCTCGTTGTGCTGGCATTGCGGTCGGCGATCATGCGTCGCCTTGCCGCCGCCGTTCTGCTCGGTGTCGCGGTCGTGTTGATTCCGGTGCGGGTATGGCATCCGGGCTGGCCACCCGCTGGCTGGGTGTTGGCTGTCTGTGATGTCGGACAGGGTGACGGACTCGCATTGTCTGTCGGTAATCACACGGCGGTTGTCATCGATGTCGGTCCGGACCCGCGCATCATGCGGACCTGTCTGAATCGCTTGCGCATCAACCGGATCTCGCTTCTCGTACTGACGCATCCACACGCCGACCACATCGCTGGTCTGGCCGGCGCCTTACAAGGCCGGACGGTCGACGCCCTGGGTGTCGGGCCTGGCGAGCTGTCCGGAACAACGGTCGACGTCGAATCCGCAAGCACCAGCGCGGTGCGAATATCGAATTCGATCGGATCCGAGGCGGATTCAGGCGAGTCGACAGCCACGTCCAACGGACCGCGTTCCTCGCGAGATCGGGGCGCATCGGTCACCGGTCCGGAGCAAGTCGCCAGTCTCGCAGCACAGGCCCACATCCCCGTGCTGGAGCTGTCTTCGGGACAGGTATTGCGTTTCGGCGCTGTCGAACTGAACGTACTGGCCCCGGCCCCACTCGCGCACCGCCCGACCGGCCCACCGAGCACCGAAGACGCCAACGACCGCTCGATTGTCATCGCCGCCACCACTGCCGCGGGCCGAGTTCTGCTCACCGGCGATATCGAGGCGCCGGCGCAACAACGACTGCTCCACTCGGGTGCTCCCCTTCAGGCCGACGTTCTGAAGGTGCCACACCATGGATCCCGAACGACCACCAAGGAATTCATCGCCGCCGTCCATCCTCGACTCGCCTTGATCAGTGTCGGCGCCGACAACACCTTCGGCCATCCGAACCCCGGTGTGCTCGCGGATCTGGCCGAGCTGGGCGTCACTGTTGCCCGGACTGATCAACAAGGCCACGTCGTGGTCCTAGGTGAGGGTCGTCAGCTGCGAACCCTGACGTCTCGACGAGCCAGATCGCCGTCCCGATAGTCCGCGCGCCGATCTGGACAAAGCTGATCGACTCGGGGCAGCTTCCGAGCGCAGGTCTTGGTTGGACCCCGTGTCCGGACGAAGTCGGGACAGTTATCTGCCGACTGCAGCGTCTGGTTGTGGATGAAGAAGGGACAGCCGGACGACAGGGATCCGAGTTCGAATACCTACGGTGGCAAATCGGAGGTGCCTGTGAGGTGTGAGGACGTGTCGGTGACGGACCGTAGGATGCTCGCGTGAGCGAACGGACTGCGGCAGTGCACCTGGTGCTCGGCGATGAAGAGCTGTTGGTCGAACGGGCCATCGCGGGGATTGCGGCGCAGGTGCGGGCCAATGCGCCGGACCCCGACGCGGTACCCGTTGATCGACTGCGGGCCGGGGATGCCAGCACCGCGGAGCTAGCGGAGTTGTTGAGCCCTTCACTGTTCGCCGAGGACCGGGTGATCGTGCTCGAGTCGGCGGCGGAGGCGGGTAAGGAGGCGGTCGCGGTGATCACCGACGCCGCCGCGGATCCGCCCGAAGGTGTGGTGCTCGTGGTGCTGCACTCCGGGGGCGGCCGAGCCAAGGCGCTGGCCCCTGCGCTGCAGAAGTCGGGTGCACAGGTACATGACTGCGCCAAGTTGACGAAGGCGGCCGAGCGGGTCGAGTTCGTGCGCGGGGAATTCCGCAATGCCGGGGTGCGGGTTTCGGGCGAGGTCGTGCAGGTGATGCTGGAGGCGGTCGGCTCGGATCTGCGGGAATTGTCCGCGGCCTGTTCGCAATTGGCCGCCGATACCGGCGGCAAGATCGATATCGCGGCGGTGCGCCGCTACTACTCCGGCAAGGCCGAGGTCTCCGGTTTCGATGTCGCGGAACTCGCGGTGGCCGGCGATCGCCCCGGTGCCATGGAGGCATTGCGCTGGGCCAATGACCGCGGCGTACCGCATGTACTGCTCGCCGATGCTCTCGCCGACTCCGTCCACACCATTGCCCGCGTCGGATCCGCGGGCCGCGGCGACCCGTTCAAGCTGGCCCAGCAATTGGGCATGCCGCCCTGGAAGGTGAAGAAGGCCCAAGCCCAAGCGCGGGGCTGGAACCAGGCCAGCATCGGT
Organism: Nocardia sp. CA-120079; assembly: GCF_050955745.1. Classification (NCBI taxonomy): domain Bacteria; kingdom Bacillati; phylum Actinomycetota; class Actinomycetes; order Mycobacteriales; family Nocardiaceae; genus Nocardia; species Nocardia sp. CA-120079. The sequence continues at coordinate 7,626,158 of NZ_CP192088.1, read as the reverse complement.
ACGGCCCTGCAAGTCGTCGCCGCGCTGAATGCCGACGTCAAGGGCGGTGCCGCCGACGCCAACTACGCCTTGGAACACGCACTGACGCAGATCCTGGACCTGCACTCCGCAACCTGACACGGCCCCGCGACAACATTTCCGCAGCGGATAGCCGCTGAGCACAGACTGACGGCGATGTTTGTCCGCTCCGGGTCGACGGGATCCGGAATTTACCGCTCGGTCGTCGCCAACTTCTCATTTACCCATTTATTGATGCTCACACCGTGCTCGGCCGCCTCCATAGCCAGTCGTCGATGCAGCGCAGGCGACATGCGCAATGCGAAGTGACGATCGCCGCAAGCACCTGTTCGACCTGATCGGTCTTGGCTTTACCGCCGTCTCCTCGCTGGATATTCACCCGTGGATCGCCCGCCCGCGGTGTTTCGAACACCGCATGGCTGGTGCCTTCCTGGCGCGGCGTGCTCGCAGCACACCTTGTGTAGCTCGTCGTAACGGATGTTGGTCGGACTTTCCGCCATCTTCTGGAGCGACTTCTCGACCGAAGGCGCCCAGTGATATTACCCGTGATATCGCATTGGCTCGAGTTCAGCGAAATCTTGTTGATAGGTCACCGACGTACCGATGTGGTGGGTGCGAGCAGCACTCGCACCCACCACATGAGGCGAAACTCAGTTGCGGCCTTCGATTTTCAGGTCGCCGAAGGTCACGCCGCGGGTCATCGGGCGGGCGAGCATGTCGTGGGGGAAACCCAACTCGATCGCACTGGCCTGCTGCAGCCGGTCCAGCTGCGCGGTGTCGAATTCGACCTCGAGCGCTCCGAGGTTGTCCTCCAACTGCGCGGCCGTTCGTGCACCGATGATCGGCGCCGTGACGCCCGGATTCTGCAGTGTCCAGGCGAGCGCTACCTGTGACGGCGTCTTACCCAGTTGTGCCGCAACATCTTTCACCACGTCGGCGATCACCAGGCCGCGTTCGGTGAGCGACCCGTTGGCGGCCGCCACGTTCTTGCGGGTGCCCTCCGGTGAGCTGTCGGTGTCGTGTGCCAAATCGGCGCGGCTGTACTTGCCGGTGAGCACCCCGCTGGCCAGCGGCGACCAAGGCACCACGCCGAGGCCGAGTTCTTGCGCCATCGGAATGAGATCGCGTTCGACGGTCCGCTCGATCAGGCTGTACTCGATCTGCAGCGCGATCAGTGGGGACCAGCCGCGCAGGTCGGCGATGGTCTGCATGCGTGCGACCTGCCAGGCCGGTGCGTCGGAGATGCCGACATAGAGCACCTTCCCGGCGCGGACCAGATCGTCCATCGCGCGCAGGATCTCCTCGACCGGGGTCAAAAAGTCCCAGGCGTGCAGGTACAGCAGGTCGATGTAGTCGGTGTTCAGCCGACGCAGGCTGGCCTCCACCGAACCGACCATGCTCTTGCGGTGATTGCCGCCGGAGTTGGGATCGGTCGGCCGCCGCAGCATCGTGTATTTCGTTGCCAGCACCAGACTTTCGCGGTTCGCGGCGCTGAACTCGCCGAGCAACTGCTCGGAGGTGCCGTTGGTGTACTGGCTCGCGGTATCGATGAAGTTGCCACCGCGCTCGACGTAGGTGTCGAAGATCTTGCGGGCCTCGTCCTTATCGGCGCCCCAACCCCAATCGGCGCCGAACGTCATGGTCCCGAGGCACAGCGGAGACACCCGAAGACCCGAGCGGCCGAGCAACCGGTAGGTATCGAGGGTGCGGGCTCCGGACATGTCGTGCTCCTGTCGTTCGTACTTTGTTTCCGGTGTCATCGAGTCTGGAACGGCGCGAGAGTGTGGGTAAGGGAAGGTCTTTCCTGGGAAGGCCAGTCCTAGTCAGCCGTAAGATCGAGGGCGATGACGAGCACGGTGAATGCGACACAGCGGAGCGAGCTCAGGCCCGGAGGCGGTAGCTTGCGTGACCACGGCGGGCCAGGAAGCTCCGCGAATTGGGCACAAGCACTCGCGGCCTTTCTGCGCGCTCGGCGCGAGCGATTGAATCCCGGAGACTTGGGGCTGCCCCCGCGCAAACAGGCTCGGCGCACCCCTGGTTTGCGCCGTGAGGAAGTCGCCGAGCTCGCGGGCGTGAGCACCGACTACATCGTGCGGCTGGAACAGGGGCGCGGCCTGCGCCCATCCGCGGACGTCCTGGAGGCGCTCGCACGCGCGCTGCGCCTCGATACCGACGAGCGCGCCTACCTCTTCGATCTGGCCCAGCAGCGCCAGCCGAATGCCGGGAAACCGAGCACCGTCGCCGCGCCCGTGCTGGAGCTGCTGGTGCACGATCTGTCGCCATTGCCCGCGATGCTGGTCAACCACCGCTACGACATCCTGGCGTGGAATCCGGAAATGGCGCGGTTGGTCGTCGACTTCGGTGCCCTGCCGCCACGGCAGCGCAACTCCATGTGGCTGTGCCTATTGGATCCCGCGATGCGCGATTTCTACTGCGACCGGGATCGGATCATTCGCGAGGGCATCGCCGATCTGCGCGCCGCGTGGGCGGCCCATCCGGATGATCAGGAACTTGCCGATCTGGTCGCCGAGTTCACCGCACGCAGCGAGGAGTTCGCGCAGGGGTGGGCCAGACACGACGTCCGGGTGCAGGGGCGCGGCAGGAAGCCGCTGCGCCACCCGGAGGTCGGGCCGCTGGTGGTCGATTTCGAAGTGCTCATGCCGCTACAGGATCCGGACCAGCGCATCATCATCTATCGCGCGGCCGATGCGGAGTCCCAGGCCGCGCTGGATCGTTTGAACGCCGCCCTGGATTGAGCACTCAGAGATCCGCACCCGCTCGGTGCGGGTGCGGATTCACGGGGATCTATTCGACCGAGCTGAGAACCAGTTCGATGTCCTCTTCGGACTCCTCGTACCGGCCCTCCCACTCCTCGTAGACCGGAATTTCCTCGTCCCTGGTGACGATCCACTCCAGCGAGTAGCCGCCTTCCTCATCGGGGACCATGACGTTCTCGATCTTCAGTCCGATGCCGAGGACCTCAGCTGCGCGGATGATGTCCGGCAGATCTTCGGAGCGAACCGGTGTCTGATTGGCGTACACGGTAACCATGCGCCGAATCGTAGCGGGAACCTCCGACATGTGGTGCCCGATCAGAATTCGGCTTCAGGAACGGGATGCGGGGATGACCTGGGGATGTTGGCGGGGACGCCACTTTCCTGCCGATTTGCCCAGGGCAGTCTCGATGACCTGGCATCTGTCGGGACGGTGCCGCTCAACGCCCAGGGGGCCGCATCGACGCCGAAGCGAGTGATTGCTGAAGTATTGCTGAAGAAGTACCTGAATTCAGGCTGCCGGACCGAAAAAGTGATCCTCGCAATAGTCGATCAGCGACGACAAAAGCCGCCGTGGTCATCGAGGCCACAGCGGCTGCGTCAACGTATGGGTGGTACCGCGGGCGGTACCGGTGCGATCAGAGCTTGTTCAGCGCCAGCGCGAGAGCCGACTTCTTGTTGGCGGCCTGGTTGGCGTGGATGACGCCCTTCGAGGCGGCCTTGTCCAGCTTGCGGCTGGCACTGACAACCAGATCGGTGGCCTTCGCCTTGTCGCCGGCCGCGAAGGCCTCGCGGACCTTGCGGATCTCGGTGCGCAGCTCGGACTTGACCGACTGGTTGCGCTGGCGCGCCGCCTCGTTGGTACGGATCCGCTTCATCTGGGACTTGATGTTGGCCACGCCTGTTTCCTCGTGTTCCTGTCGCTGGTGGACTGTGCTGAAAAGTTCGCGAGCGCGCGTTGGAAACCGGAGTAATCAGGTAACGCGACGCCGAAGATCGAGGGTACCAGCCGCCGCGTCGCACACGAAATCACCACCGCCGCGGCACGCGAAATCGCTACCGCGCGAACGGCTCGACCGGCAACGCTACCGACCGCTGTAAGGGGGCGTAAACCCGGAGTGATGCAAGAAATTTACCTGTGTCTCACACGGCGTCGACGCTGCGTGTAGCACGATTTTTGCATGACTCCCGCCTCGCCGCCACGTTCGGCGCGTCCTTCTGCGCCGACCAGTGTCCGGTCGAACGGGCATGCGAACGGCAACGGCAGAGCAACCACATCCGGACTATTCGCGGGCTACCGTCCCGGCCGGTACGCGGACGCCTTCGACGAGATGTTCGACGGACAGGGCCGGGTGCGTCAGCCATATAGGGGAATCTTCTCGGCGCTCGCGCCGATCGACGTGGCCGATCTCGCGGCCCGCTCGGACGCGCTCGACCGCGCCTTCATCGATCAGGGCATCACCTTCTCGCTTTCCGGACAGGAGCGGCCCTTCCCGCTCGATCTGGTGCCCCGGGTGATCGCCGCCGCCGAATGGGCCAAGCTGGAGCGCGGGATCAAGCAGCGGGTGACGGCGCTGGAGCTGTTCCTCGCCGATGTCTACGGTGAACAGAACATCCTGCGTGACGAGGTCATCCCGAAGCGGCTGGTCACCTCGTGTCAGCACTTCCACCGCGAGGCCGCCGGACTGGTGCCGCCCAACGGGGTGCGCATCCATGTGGCGGGTATCGACCTCATCCGCGACGAGCGCGGCGACTTCCGGGTGCTCGAGGACAATCTGCGCTCACCGTCTGGGGTTTCCTATGTCATGGAGAACCGGCGCACCATGGCACGGGTCTTCCCGGACCTGTTCTCCTCGCACCGGGTGCGCGCGGTCGGCGACTATCCGACGCATCTGCTGGCCGCGCTGCGCGCCTCGGCCGCGCCGAACGAGGCCGATCCGACGGTCGTCGTGCTCACGCCCGGCGTCTACAACTCGGCCTACTTCGAACATTCGCTGCTGGCCAGGCAGATGGGGGTAGAACTGGTCGAGGGGCGCGACCTGTTCTGCCGCGACAATGTCGTCTACATGCGGACCACGGCGGGGGAGCGCCAGGTCGACGTGATCTATCGCCGCATCGATGACACCTTCCTCGACCCCATGCACTTCCGGCCCGATTCGGTGCTCGGCGTCGCCGGACTGGTGAATGCCGCGCGGGCGGGCAATGTGGTCATCTCCAGCGCGATCGGCAACGGCGTCGGCGACGACAAGCTGACCTACGCGTACGTGCCGACGATCATCGAGTACTACCTCGCCGAGAAACCGGTGCTGCCCAATGTCGATACCTATCGCTGCTGGCTCGACGACGAGCGCGAGGAGGTGCTGGATCGCATCGCCGAACTGGTGATCAAACCGGTCGAGGGGTCCGGCGGCTACGGCATCGTCATCGGTCCGGTAGCGACGCCACGGGAATTGGATACGGTCCGGCGCAAGATCAAGTCGGATCCGCGGGGTTGGATCGCCCAGCCGGTGGTGCAGCTGTCCACCGTGCCGACCAAGATCGGTAACGAGCTGGTGCCCCGCCATGTCGACCTGCGGCCCTTCGCGGTCAATGACGGCGACGACATCTGGGTGCTGCCGGGCGGTTTGACGCGGGTGGCATTGCCGGAGGGTTCGCTGGTCGTCAATTCGAGTCAGGGCGGCGGCAGTAAGGACACCTGGGTGCTGGCCGGGCGCGCCTCACCCGCCGACCGTGAGCTCGCGGGCGAGGAGTTGGTGAGCGACCCGCCACAATCCGATCAGCGTGAGTTAGGCCGGGAATTGACCGCAGCGCAGTCGAATCAGCAACAGCAGCAGCAACAACAGGAGCAGCGGCTGGGATCGATGCGACAGAGTCAGCGACTAGGTACGGGTCAGCAGCAGAGCGGGGTGACGCGCTGATGCTGGCCCGCAACGCCGAATCCCTTTACTGGATCGGACGGTACGTCGAACGCGCAGACGACACTGCGCGCATCCTCGACGTCGCGGTGCATCAGTTGCTCGAGGACGCCACGGTGGATCCCGACCGAACCTCGCGAGTCCTGTTGCGGGTGTTGGGAATCGAACCGCCCGACGTCGAACTCGATGTCTGGTCGGTCACCGACCTGGTGGCCTTCAGCCACGACCACGGCAACTCCATTGTCGACTCGATTGCCAATGCTCGCGAAAATGCCAGGGGCGCACGCGAAGTCACCTCCAGCGAGATGTGGGAGTGCCTGAATGCCACCTATATCGGGCTCACGGCCACCGAGAAGGCCGCCCGTGGTCTCGGCCCGCACGAATTCTTCCACTACATCAAGGATCGGGCGGCGATGTTCGCCGGACTCTCCGATTCCACCCTCAGCCGCGACGACGGCTATCGCTTCCTGCTGCTCGGCCGCTCCATAGAACGCGTGGATATGACTGTGCGCCTGCTGCTTTCGCGCGCGGGCGACCGCACCTCGTCACCGGCCTGGGTGACGGTTTTGCGCTCAGCGGGCGCGCACGACACCTATCTGCGCACCCATCGCGGCGCTCTCGACGCCAATCTGGTCGCCGAATTCATCCTGCTGGACCGGCTTTTCCCGCGTTCGGTGTTTCATTCGGTGCGGGTGGCCGAGGCCTGCCTCGCCGAACTCGATCAGCGCCCCAGCAGCCGGGTCGGCGCGCGACACGAGGCGCAGCGGCTGCTCGGCAGGGCCCGCAGCGAACTCGAATTCCTGCCGCCGGGTGCGCTGCTGGAGGATCTGCAGAATCGCCTGCTTTCGCTGCAGAAGACCTGTCGCGAGGTCAGCGAGGCGATCGCACTGCAGTACTTCCACGCCGCGCCGTGGGTGGCCTGGACCGATCTGCGCAGCAGTCACGATAACCATGCGCAAGTGGAGGGAGAGCTGTGAGCTGGCGGATCAGGGTGGTGCACACCACCGGTTATGTTTACGACGCCCCGGTCACCCGGTCGTTCAACGAGGCTCGGCTCACTCCGCGCGCGGACAGCAGACAGAACGTCATCCTGAATCGGGTCGAGACGGTGCCCTCCACCCGGTCCTATCGCTACACCGACTACTGGGGCACCGCGGTCACCTCCTTCGATCTGTACGCGCCGCATACCGAATTGGAGGTCACCGGATCATCGGTGGTGGAGACCGAACCGTTCGCCGGTCCGGCCGAGGAGCTGTCCTGGGAGGAGTTGAACTCCGATCACATCGGTGACCGTTTCGACGAAATGCTCTCGCCCACCGCCTATGTGCCGCGGGACAAGAAACTGGCCGCGATCGCGAAACAGCTCGCGCGCGGTGTTCCGCCCGCGAAAGCCGTTGTGCGCGCGGCCGAATGGGTGCACGGCGAAATGAATTACATCGCGGGCACCACCTCGGTGCACACCTCGGCCTTGCAGGCCTTCGCCGAACGTCAAGGCGTATGCCAGGATTACGCGCATCTGACCCTGGTTCTATTGCGCAGCATGGGGATTCCCAGCCGATACGTCTCCGGATATCTGCATCCCAATCCGGCCGCCGAGATCAATACGACGGTCGCCGGACAGTCGCACGCCTGGATCGAGGCCTGGACCGGTGCCTGGTGGGGCTACGACCCGACCAACAATATCGCCATCAACGAACAGCACATATCCGTCGGCGTCGGCCGCGACTATGCGGATGTGCCGCCGCTGAAAGGCATCTTCTCCGGCGGCGGTTCGACCGATCTGGAGGTTGTCGTGGAGATAACCCGTCTTGCCTAGGCTCCGCTGTCCGGTCCCTGGCGGAGTAGGTCGCGGCATGCGCCGCCGGTTGTCCCGGGTGACGGTAACCCCCGCGGCCGCGGCCTGCGGCGCGCTGTTCGCCGCCACCGCGGTGGTGGGAGACGAGGCCGGGCACAATCCATGGCGGAGGCAGTGTTCACGTCCAGCGGTGATCCGGTGCCGTCCGGCAGGTGGCGACTGCTGCCTCGTTCGGTAGGACGAGTCTGATAGTCGGGCAGTTCGACCCTGTTGCGATCTTCGCCGCAGCCGAGTCGGGTTGCCTGTCTTTTTCGTGATAGCGGTTCGCTGGTCGCGCGCACAAGATTTCGGACACAGGGGGTATCTACGGGCATACATTCCGGCGGAGCGTGATCGCGCCGAATCTTCCGACTTCCCCCTCCTGGGAATTCTGCGTCGGAGATGCCAAGATTTGGGGAGGAATGCACACGATGAGGATCGGTGGAAGCGGACTGTGAGCGACAAGAACGGGAAGCCGGGCGAGGCCGACAACAGTGACGAGACCCCCGATGTCGGGTTCAGTATGTCTCCGGGCGGCACAGTCGAACCCGAGGGCGTCGCTGCGGCAAGTGAGGATTCCGGCGCCGAGAGCCGGGATCGGCAACTGGCCCGCGAGATCGCCGACGCGCTGGGCGAGGTCGGCCCGCCCGGATGGCAGCAGCTCGACGCGGTTTTCGTGCTGACTACCACGACCGGGGTTGCCGAGGTCGTCTACAGCGGAGCCGGCCAGACAATGCGGACCGAACCGGCCGCACCGGTGCTGGAGCGCGTGCGCGCGCATCGGGCGCTGGTCGCCGAGCTCGACGGTGAGCCGTGGTGGCGACTGCTGGTGCGGTTGAGCGCTGAGGGTGAGTTCGAAGTCGACTACGACTTCGGCGACGAGCCGTTCCCGGACGGGCAGCTGTTCGATCCCGAGGTCTATCGCGCCGATCTGGAGGAGTATCCGCGCGAAACCCTGCCGGTGTGGCTCGCGGCATATATCGGTCACGACAACCGTCAGACCAGAACCCCGCAGGACGCCGCCGCCGCCGCACGCGCGGATAAGGCCGCGAAGGTGTGGCCGGTGCTGGCGGAGAACGAATTCCCCGACTTCCCGGAGATGTGGGCGCGGTGGGCGGTCGTCTCCGCGGCATTCGTGGCCGCCGGATCCGACTGGGGCCCAAGGGTCCTGCCGGCGATGGGATGGTTCGAGAGCTCGCGCCGCGGTGGTAGCACGCTGTACTCGCTGCCGGGTGGCAGGGCGGTGCTCTCCGGTGGTGTGTGGGAGTCCGCGAACTTGGATGCCGCCTACAACGACGGTGTCGATATGCCGAAATTCTATGCGGGCGCGCCGGAATGGGTTGCCAATCCGGTGTTGAATCCGCGCGCGGCGACCGGGCTGATGTCGTTCGTCTACTGGTGGGAAGGTGGCCGCTGGTATCGGGGCGAATCCCCGTCCGCGGAGCAGTGCGCGACCGCGGTGCCCGGCGTGTGGACCGCGAACACCGCGGTCGGCATCGTCGCCGGACTGGCCGCGCAGCCGCCGAGCGCTGAACAGCGTTCCGCCGCAGCGGCTTTGATCGCGGCCGCCGAAGTCGGTGTGGTCACCCGGGAGACCGTGGAGAACCTGTTCGACGACGACCGCTTCGATATCGACGGTGCGATGTACCAGCTGACGCTGGCCGGTGTCGTCGCGTCGCTGCCCGAGCAGATGCCGGAGGAAGAGGCGATCTTCCGAGTGCGCACGTACATCGAGGGGCGCGGTCTCGACACGTCGGGATACCCCCTGGATCAGCTGACCGCCGACCGATTCAGTTGCGGCTGGATGGTGTACGTACCGGTACCGCGCGGTGAGATCGCGATCGGCCGCGCCATCTTCTACATCGCGGACGACGGCGTGCTGGAGCATTCGTCCTCGTCGGTCGCTCCGACCACGTTCGTGAAGGGTTTCGAACAGCGTTTCCAGGAGCGACAGGGCGCGACCGCGTGACGACGCGGTCCGGTATCCGGGGGCGAGTGAACGGAGGACGCCATGAGTAGCAGTTTCGACGGGCAGAAGCTTAAGGTCGAGGCCGCCAACATGCGTGAGCTGTCAGGCGATTTGACAGATCTCGCAGGCAAGATTCGCACGATCATGAACAACTTGAAGGCGGCCAACGATCCGCTCGAGGCGCGGCCCGTGCAGGGGACGCATGAGCCGGGTGAGAATTTCAAGCGGGACTACGACTCACAGCGCGATGCCATTCACGATGTCGGTGCCTCCTACGTGAAGATCTTGGAGGGCGACTTCGCCACCAATTTCGATGACGGTGCAAAGCTGCTCGACAAGATGGAAGGCAAGAACAAGACAGAGATCGACAAGATCATGAGGAGCTATAAAGCGTGAGCGCCGCCGATGAGGAACTCTTGGCGGAGATGATGCAGACCGTCCAGGCGAATATGGCATCACTGCGCGAGGCGTATGAACAGCGCGCCCAGCTCACCGGTACCGGAACGGCCGCCGACAAGCAGGTTACGGTCGTGGTGAACGCGGACGGGGTCGTCATCGAAACGCGGATGGACGACGAGATCGTCGAGCTGTCCCCGGAGCAGATCGCCGAGGCCGTGACCGCGGCGGCGCAGCAGGCATTCGCCGAGATGAAGCGCAAAACCGACGAATTGGTCGCGCCGATGCGGGAACGTCACGTCGGAATGCCGAAACTCTCCGATCTGTTACCCGGAATTTCGGATGAATTGAACAGTTTTCCCACCCCCGTCGCGGCGCCGACCACGCCACGGGCCTCGGTCGAACGTGAGCAGCCCGGCGCCGCGCGCCGGGGTGCCCGCGGCGCCGGGCCGGAGGTCACCGAATCCAGCTGGTAAGGATCGGCCGTGATTCCGGATGGCCTAGCGCTGTTCATAGATATTTTCGGTGGCGTCGCGCCCAGTAAGGATCCGTGGACCTGGGATCTCGATGGGGTCACCGAACTCGGCAACAACTATGCCGAGGCCGCCGATTCGCTGACCGCACTTCTTCCCGAGTTCAATCGGATCATCCATCAGACGGAGAAGTGGTATGAGGGGCACGGTGGCGAAGCGGCCGCCAAATCGCTCAAAAAGCTGACCGACGGCAAGTATTCGATCCACCACCTCATCAAGGCGATGGAGGCGGTGCCCGAATTCGCCTCCGAAGCCAACGCGAGCATCGACGGCGACCGCGTCACCGAATCCATCTTCGCCGCGTGGGGTGCTGCGGAATTCGCCAGGCTGTCTGCCGAAGTGGCCGCGTCCGGTGGATTGTTGGCCGGTTTTGCGGAGATGGAAGCATCGGTCGTCGTCATGATCGGGCGGATCACCTTCGCCCGGGCACGCGCGCAGATGATGGAAAGGCTCGGTGCCGCCGCCGGGCGATGGTTCGGCGAACAGCTGCTGCTGCGCGGGCTGAGCCGGATGGGGCTGGAAAGTCTCGAGAAGTTCGTGGAGCTCGTCTTCAAGGGGCTCGGCTCCGGGTTGAAGCTGGCGGGCGTCGGTGCGGGGCTCACCGCCGGTGTCCAACTGGCCACCGGCCAGGACCTCGATCTGGCCAAGATCGGTGATGCGGCACTGGCCTGGGGTGTGGGCGGCGTGGCCGGACACACAGCTGCCGGGATCTTCGGCCCGGCGGCCATGCGAATCGGCCTGGGGCGCATGGCGCCCATGGTGACCGGGTTCGCGACAGGCCTGACGACCGCAGTGGCTATCGGGGCGCTGCACAGCCAGTGGGACATGTTCTCCTTGGGCTACATGGGCGCGCTGGGTGCGGCGAGCGGTGCCCGAGGCGGTATGTCCGCCACTCGGCACGCCAATGCTGGTGTCACGCCGCTGAACATGGCAGGCAAGGTGGAGCATGCCGACCTGGTGAAGTCGATCGAGGCCGACCTCAAAGTCTCCGATGGGCTGCCGACCTCCGACTTCCGGGAAAAGTTCGACACCGCGGCCGCGAGCAACGACATCCAGACACTGAAAACCCTTCAATACCAAGCACATGACCATGCGGTGCAGCATCCGGGCGACGGTACTGCCGGCGTCGCGCATACGGCGACGGTCGAGGCCCAGGGCCAGGCCGCGGCGGCGCCGGCCGTCGCGCCGCAGACCACCACCGTGAATGTCCTGGGCAAGGAATTCCAGGTGGCGGTCGAGGGCGGGGCGTCGTCGTCGACCCCGCGTGTTGCGACCGGACCCGCGAGCGGGGGTGTCAAGGCGTGGGGTGGTATCGACGCCGCGTCACCGGTGCAGGCGGGAAGGACGGCAAGCCCGGAGGCCGGTGTCCCCCGTGCGTCGAGTGATGGCGCGCCGGCCCAATCCCAGGCACGGGCCGGCGCCGCGCCGGAAAGCGGAGCACGAGGGGGAGCGTCGACGGCGGGGCGGACCGAATCCGCCGGCCCGGCGGCCGGTGTGAAGGATGGGACTGCGCCGCACAAGCCCGCGCGGGAGGAATCCGCTGAGGCACAGCGATATCCGAATTCCGGGCTGGATGCCGGCAAGCCCGCGAAGGAGGAAGCCGCTGCGCGGGCGCAGGTCACGGAATCCGGGTTGAATGTTCACGAGCCCGCCGCGAAGGAGGAAGCCGCTGCGGGGCAGCGGTATCCGGATTCCGGGCTGGATGCCGAAAAGCCGATGAAGGAGCACTCCGCCGCGGCGAAGGATGAATCTCCCGCCGCGAAGGAGGAATCCACCGCGCAGCAAGAGAATTCGGCGAACGAGCCGAATACGCACGAGCCGTCGAACCGGTTGCGGCGGCGACTGCGCGCGTTCACCCGAGCACTGTCGGAACGGATGCGAGCCGAGGTGGCCATCCGGGATCGGCTCGATGTGCTGGCACCCGAACCGGCGGGTGCGCCGGAACGTTCTGTGGCGGAACGGTTCCGGGAGTGGGAGGCGGCGGAGCGAGCTCGGTTGGAGCGGGTCGGGACCGACGCGCAGGCGGCACGGGCGAACAAGATGCTCGACGAGATGGTTGCCGAGTTCGACGCGTACGAGGCGAAGGTAGCCGAGTCCGATCACCGGCAGAACACCGCGGAGCGGATGGCTACCGAGGAGGTTTGTTCCACCTTCGGCGTCACGCCCGAGGCGGTGGGCACCAACGGGATGATCCTGGTGGCTACCCAGAATGGGAGTGACCATTTCGTCAGGGTCGAGCTGGTTGTGTCCGATGCTCCGGGCGAGCTTCGGACACAGGTCCAGCTCCACAACTCCTATGAGGTGAACGAGGCGCACAACGCGGACCGTCGCCAGGTCGAATCCGTGTACCGGCAGGAGGTGTCGGCCCGGGTCGGCGACCAGGTCGCCGATATGCGCACCCTTTCGGAGCAGACGCAGCGGATGCGCCAGCGCAGGACCGAGCAGCATATCGCGGAGATCCGGGCCGCGGAGCAGGCGAAGGTCCGCCAACTGCAAAGCGACGCGCAGCACGACCTTCGCGAGGCGCGCGCGGAGGAAGCTGCCGCGCGCCGGCGTTTGGCGCAGGCACAGCAGCGCCTGCGGGACGCGTCGCATCCGACAGACGTGGCACGGGCTCAGCGGGAGCTCTGGCAGGCCAGGGCGGAAGAAGGCGCGGCGGGGGAACGAGCGCGTGCGGCGGAGAACGCGTTGGCTCAGGCCAGGGCGGACGACGGTGCGGCCTGGGCGCGGGCGCGGGTGCGTGCGGCGGAGGACGTGTTGGCTCAGGCCAGGGCGGACGAGGCTGCGGCCGAGTCGCGGGTGCGTGCGGTCGAGGACGCATTGGCTCGGGCCAGGGCTGAGGGGAGTCCGGCCGGGGCCCGGGTGCGAGTAGCAGAAGACGCGTTGGCTCGGGCCAGGGAGCTCGAGGGTGCGGCCGGAGCGCGGGTGCGTGCGGCGGAAGACGCCCTGGCTCAGGCCAGGGCGGACGACGGTGCGGCCTGGGCGCGGGCGCGGGTGCGTGCGGCGGAGGACGTGTTGGCTCAGGCCAGGGCGGACGAGGCTGCGGCCGGGGCGCCGGTGCGTGCGGCGGAGGACGTGGTGGCTCGGGCCAGGGCGGCGCGGGACGCGCAGCTGACCCGAGACGTGTCGGGCGGGGCGCGGGACGGGGTGGCGCCGGACCACGCGCGGGACGAGATGGCGCAGGCGCAGGTGCATGAGGCACAGGCGCGGGCGGAGGTGCGCGAGGCGCAGGTGCGGGTGGCCGAGGCGCGGGCGAGGTTGCGCGAGCAGATCGCCGAGGTGCGTGCGGAAGCGGATGCCGCGGTCGCCACCGAACGCGAGGCCATGGAGAAGGAGGTGGGGACCGAGCGCCGCAAGGTGGCGACGCAGATCGCGCAGGAGCGGATAGGCGCGATCGAGGCGGTCGAGCGAGAGCGGTTGGCGGAGCTGGAGTCTCGGCGACGGATGGTCGAGCTGCGGGAGCAGGCGCGTCGCGACGAGGACAGGTTCCGTGAGCAGGCGCGCAGGCGAGTGCGGCAGCTGTGGGAGTCGGAGCAGCAACTGCGGCAGGAGGCGCGGGAGCAGACCGATCCGGCTGCGCGACGTGAGCTGGGGGAGCGGATTCGTGAGTTGCGTACCCAGAGGGCCGAACGGTGGGATTTGCTGGAGGAGCAGCTTCGGGCGCGCCGCCAGGAGCTGGTGGCCGAGATCGCGGAGATCCGCCCGGAGTTCGAGCGGCAGGTGGTGATCGAGCGGGAGACCGCGCACGGACTCATCGTGACCGAGCGGATCCGGGAAGTGGGAGCCTCGGCTATCGGGCGGCAGGAGGCGGCCGAGGCCGCGGGCCGTGCGCTGGAACGGCATTACCGGATGCTGGTAGCCAACGCCGTCGCGGTGGGCGGCGGTATCCAGACCGTCTCGGACGAGGTGCTGACCCATATGCAGCGGCACGGCAACGCGCTGGAATCCCGGATGGCGGCCACGGAGATTCTGCGCCGCACCACCGCGGTGTTGGAGGGTGGGGACGGCAAGGCGCTGCGCTGGACGCAGTACGCGGCCGGTGAGGCGATGAAGTACGGCCCGGTCAATCAGGATGCGGGCGAGGGTAAGTCGATGATGTACCACGCCTTTCTGAGCAGGCTGGCCGCGGAGAAGGGCTCGGTCCAGTACATCACCAAGGCCAACCTGGTCGACCGCGAAATCCAGGAATTGGTGGCGGCTTTCGGTCACCGTGGGTACAAGATCATTCGGATCGACTCGAATATGAAGATGCCAGAGCCGGTGGAGGGGGAACCCACCATCTATGTCGGTGATGTCGAAGATGTGGTGGTGTCCCGGATGCATGGTCATCCGGTGCCCAGTCGCAATTTCATAGGCGACGAGATCGACGAGGCGTTGATATACGGCAGCTCCAAATGGAGTAGTTCCGATGGGGTCAACGACCTTGCCCCGCCGCATATCGAGGCGCAGATCCGATGGGCGGACAAATTCCTCACCCGTGTCATGCGGGAAAAGATTCTGACTCATGAAGATTTCGGGCGGAAGCTGCACCAAGAGGAAGGTTCGGCGCGTTTAACCGAGGAAGGTAAAGCGAAGGTCGAGGATTTCCTGTGGCAGGAGCGGATCAAGCAGGAGGAGCAAGACCGCGGGCAGGAATTGACCCCCCAAGAGCGGGATCGGCTCAAGCGGGAGTTGATCCCCGAAGAGCGGGAGCTGTTGGATACGGCCGCGCTTGCTCGCTGGGAGTTCGTCCGCGGAAAGCATTACATCCTTCACGGTGAACCGCAGAAATTGGAGGTGGGGGAAGACGGTGTTGTTCGGAGGGGGATCCGTCGAGGTCAGATCCTGATCATCGATCAGGTGACGCATAAGTTGATGATGGGCAAGGGGATCTCCAATATAACCCGGTGGGAAAATATCGCCCAAGCGCTCGAGGCGCGCTGGAATATGGAGATTCACAATAATACGAAATATTCGCAGACGCAGACCATCGACGAGACGTTCACCAAGGAGCATTACGACCTGCGTACCGGTGCTTCGGGTACCGCCAAAGCGGTGTCGGGTCAGTTGAAGAAGCTCGGCCTGGGGGAGACCACTGCGATCAGCCGGTTCGCTCCGAGCAGGTTGAACGAGGCCAATGACAACCGCCCTGAAACGATATTCTCGACCACCCGGCAGGAGCGGGACGAGGCGATCGTCGAGCAGGTGCTGTCGGTGCATGGCCGGACCGAGCAGCCGATCGCGGTGTTCGTCCACGATCCCCGGCTGGTACGCAAAATCGCGCGGATGCTCGAGCGCCAGGGCATCAAAGTGGAGACGACCGGTCCGAACAATGTCGCGAAGTGGGAGGATCCGAATTCGGGGACGTCCGCTGATGCGGAGCGGGCGCGGATTTACGCCGAGGCCGGTGAATTGAAAGCGGTCAGCGTCTTCACGATGGAAGACGCCCGCGGGGTGGACATCAAGCCCAGCAGGGAGGCACTGGCCCGGGGTGGTCTGCATGTGATCGTTTCCGAGCACTCGCATCTCGCGGCCGTCGATATTCAGGCAATGTATCGGGCCGGGCGAAGTGGGCAGCCCGGTGAGGCCATTTTCTTCTCGACACGCGATAGCGCGTTCTTGGACATGCTTCCCCCTGATCATCCGATGGCGGTGGTGGTCGAGCGGTGGAGAACCACCGACGATCCGCTGGAGCGGATGGCTGCCGAGCAGCAGATCAAGAATGAGCTGACCGAGATCCAGCGGGCAGCCGAAGCGCACCAGCTCGGCGTGGCTCTCAGCAATACGTCGGGCATGGGGGTGGCGGCCCAGCAGTTCGTCGCCGACGTCGAGCAGTTCGTTGCGGCCGCTGCGCAGGCGCCGGCCGTGCAGGTCGCAGCACCAGCAGCGCAGGCCGCGGCTGCCACGCCGGCTGCGCAGCAGGCGGCGGGAGCACCGGCCGCTCAGTCGGCGGGTGCGCCATCGCGGGGCACGGTACTACCCGGGACGAATGGCACCGGAGCAGCGGGGACCGGTTCGGCCACAGTGTCTTCGGGTGGCGAGCGGGGGACTCGCGCTCCAGGTGGGGACCAGGGTGCCCCCGCCGCCGGGGCGAACGCTGACGCGACACAGACCCAGCCAGGGGAACGGTCCGACTCCCAGCAGGCACCGGGAGACCTGACCGGTGCTTTCACCCTGGTCGAGGAGCAGTCGCAGCCGCCGGCCGATGCCGGTGACGGCGGGCAGCCGTTGGTGTCCTCGGTCGAGGAAGGGACTTCGGGCGATTCTTCGACCGCCGCCGTGGCGCCCGCATCCGATGGTGCACGGGCGGAGACCGATCCGAATGCCGAGCAGCTTGTTCTGCCTTTGGACGTGTCGAATCCCCATGCCGATCAGAACACGGTCGTCCTCACGGCCGGCGTCGCAGGCGGGACGTCGGGAACGACCACCACCGCCGCGAATGTCAAAGGTGAAGCGGCCCAGGCGACTTCCGAGACCCAACCCCAGCCCTGGTTCCCGGGCCTGTCGGCCGGCTGGACCGCGGCGCAGCCGACGGCGACCCCGTTCAAGTCGGGTCGGCTGGAGCGGCGTATCCAGCAGGACAAGAAACTGCTGCAGCACGTGCGCCGCCGCTACGCGCTCGAGCTGATGGCGCTGCGCAGACGTGTGGTGCAGGCAAGTGTCGCTCCGGCCGGGGTGGCCGAGATGGATCTGCAACAGCTGGCGGGGGCTTATGGGCAGATGGTGCAGGCTGCCGAGGCCGAACTGCGCGCCCGGATCGAGCAGTTCCTCGGCGGGCTCGAAGGGGATCTGGCGGTGCCGGGCACGATCGGCGCGGGGATCGCCGGGTTGCAGGCTGCGCTCACCAATGCCGTGCTGCGGATCAGGCTCGCCCGTGCCGAAGCGACTACCCGAGGCGAGGTGGAATCGGGCGAGATCTTGGCGGCGGAGCTGCAGGCCGACGCATTGGCCACGGAACTGACCGAATTCGGCCGGGAAGCCCAAGGTGTGCGGGCGGCCCAGCGGCAGGCCGATGAGCTGCTGGAGCGGATGACGCAGGCGGCCTCGGAGGAGTTGCTCGACTCCCTTACCGACCAGGCGAAGGCGATGCCGCTCGGCGACGGGATGCAGTTGCTCGTCGACGAGAAAACGGTGCTGGTTGTCGGGGCGCAACCGGATCGGATGGTCGACGAGGCGATCCAGAGGTCGTCCGGTAAGAAGCCGACGGAGAGGTCGTTCGGCGAGGGTGGGTTGCCGCCTTGGATGAAGGCGCTCTACGAGATCGAAACTACGCAGTGCATTGTCGATTTCGACGGCAAGGTGTGGTACCGGAAAGTCGTGGCGCAGGAGGCGCCCGATACCGCGCATGACGGTCCCGCTCCGCTGGGAGATGCCGAGCGGCAGCTGATTCTGGCCCAAGCGCTCTGGCGGGCGGGCGTGTCGCTCGAGGAGCTGACCGAGGATGTGCACAACGGCGGGCGGCAGCTCGCACGACTATGGCCGAAGCTGACGAAGCTCGAGCAGCGGGCATTCTTGGAGGCCCACCCGCTCCTGGTGATACAGGCCGAGGGGCTGGACCCCGAAATGCGCGCCGCCGAGTGCGAGAAGTGGTTGGTGCGGGCGCGGGAAGAGTTGGCCGCCCAGGAACAGCGCGACGCGATGGCTCAGGCCATGCAGGGAGGTGCGGCCGGCCTGCTCGACGGGCGAACCCTGCTGCTGCGCACCCGGATCGCGACGGTGGAGAACATCGCGGCGACGTTCACCGTGAACCGGGCGTTGGCGTGGTGGTCGGTGGAACTGGAAGACCTGGTCGAGAACGCCCGCTCCGGTGGCGGCATGCTCGCCGAACTGTGGTCGGAGCTGACCGGCCGCGAGCAGGCGGCGCTGATGCAGCTGCATCCGGAGATCGTGGCGATGGACCAAGCCCTCCCGGACGATGCGCGCGCGGCAGCGTATGACCTGCTGGGAGATGTTGGGCGGCAGCGCATTCTGGCCACGAGGCTGCAGCGGGAGGGGGTGACGCTCGAGGAGCTTGCCGCGGACGCGCGCAACGGTGGGCAGCAGATCGCGGAACTGTGGCCGAGGCTGACGACGTTCGAGCAACAGCTGTTCGTTGAGCAGCACCTGATTCTGTTGGTGCGGGCCGAGGGGCTCGACCCGCAAGTACACGCAGCCGAGTGTGCGACGTGGTTGGCGCTGGCGCGGGAAGTGCTGGCCGAGCTGCAGCAGCGCGACACGGCATCTCAGGCATCGCGGGCGGGTGCGCCCGGCCCGCACACCGAACGGCTCGCGACGCTGCGGGGCCGGATCGAGGCAGTGCAGCACATGGCGGCGGAGCTGGTCGCCAGCGGGCTTTCCGCGCACGATCGGAGGCGGATCGCCGCGACCCGCGAGCGCGCCAGGGAGAC
Organism: Nocardia sp. CA-120079; assembly: GCF_050955745.1. Classification (NCBI taxonomy): domain Bacteria; kingdom Bacillati; phylum Actinomycetota; class Actinomycetes; order Mycobacteriales; family Nocardiaceae; genus Nocardia; species Nocardia sp. CA-120079. Next base: position 7,607,353 of record NZ_CP192088.1, on the reverse strand, counting down.
AGCCAGCCGCGGGCAGGACAACGCCGCGCTGCTGGATGCGGCCTTGGCGCGGCTGGATGTGCTGATCGAGGATCTGGCATCGGCCGAGGCCGATGTGATGGTCCAGCTGTGGCAGCAGTTGAATGTCGATGAGCGAGACGCATTTACAGCGGCCCATCCCGAGGTCGTCATGCGGGCCGAGGGCTTGGCGGCCGAGGTGCGCGAGCTCGCCTGCTTCGTCGTGCTGGACCGGAAACGGGATGAACTCGCGCGGGAGCGGGATAATGCGGGCGCGGACCCCGCACAGCTCACGACCCTGCTGGCGGAGATCGATGCCGCGGCGAATCTGGCGGCGGCATTGGCCGGGGAGATCGGCGCCGACGACCCGCGGGCAGTGGTGGGAGATGGAGATGTTCCGAAGCCGCCGCCGGAGGCCCTGACCACCGAATCCGATGCGGCCGTGGACAATCGGCCACTGCGGGGTGAGACCGGGAGCGGCGAGCCGGCACCTTCCGCGTCATCGCTACCGGAGCACATCGATACGTCACAGGTGCAGGCCGGGCTGTCCGACCTGGTCGCCTATCACGTTGCGCGCCAGGAGATGACAGCCGCAGCAGGCGAGGTGCGCGCAGCGCGTGAGCTGGACGAGTCCAGCTACGAAGACGGGATGGCGGAGCGCCCCGAGGACGACGGCCCCGGTCCGGAGGAGCAGCGGGTGCGCGGGGCCGCCGAGGCGGCGGTGGCGCGGCTGCAAGCCGCCCAACAACGCGTCGACGCCTTCTTCGATCTGCTCGGAGCCGATCTGCCGCAAGGGATTCCGGCGCAGCAGCGACAGTGGCTGCACGATTTCGCTGCCGCGGTGGCGCAGTGGCGCGCCGTCGATGACGAGATGGCGGATGCGGATCCGCACACCGAGGGCTACGAGGCGTTGACGCAGCGCCACGAGACGGCCACTCGCCGGCTGCACGCCGCCGCGCAGCGCCTGGCCACCGTTGCCGAATTGCGCCCGGTCGCCGAACTGGACGGCGGGTGGGGCCCGGTCGATCCGACCGTTGAGATCCTGTCCGGAATCGCCACGGGCGCAGCCGATTCCAACGAATCGGTCGACCATTTCGCCGTCGATCTCGACACGATCGTCGGAGTCACCGACAAGGGCGCGAACGCGAACAAGCCACACAACCAGGACTGGATGGAATCGGTGGTGGTCAACACCCCGAACGGGCCGGTCCGGATCTCGGTGGTGTGTGACGGCGTTGGATCGACGATCGACGGTCACCGCGCCGCACGGGTCGCCGCCGAGGCCGCCCGCGCGCATCTGGCAGGATTCGCCGCCCAGCACCAGGGCATGTTCACCGCCGAGGACGCCGATCTGGCGATGCGGGCGGCCATCGACGCCGCGCAGGCCGCGGTGGTTCGGTTGAGCGAAACGGAGTACGCCGACGCCGACAAACCGCCGCGGACCACGATCGCGGCGGTGATGGTCACAGCTGAACGCGACGGCCGGCCGGGGCAGTACACGGCGGGTGGGGTCGGTGACACCCGGGTGCTCAGGCTGCGCGCCGACGGCAGGTCGGAGGCAGTGACCACGGACCACACCATGGCCGGGTACCTCCAGAAGACAGAGGAGGAGCTGCCGCCCGAGGATCGCACGTCGCAGCGCGAGCTGCTCCGGGACCCGGAAGCCCATGGGATCATGCATTCGCTCGGCGTGGACGCCGGTCCGCCCGCGGCCGACGATGCGGTGTTCTCGGAGTACATCTTCCAGGGCACATTGTCTGCCGACGACGTCATGGTGATCTGCACCGACGGTCTGTGGAATACCAACCCCGAGGCCGACGAGATGGCCGTCTTCCTCGATGCCGGCCGCGATACCGATCTGCTGCGGATGCGGACCCGGATGCTGAACCGGGCACTGCTCAACGGCGGGGCAGACCACACCACGTTCACATTGATATCCGGCGCGCCCACGGAGTCGACGCCGCGACTGCTGCCCCCACCGCCCATGGGCATTCCGGTCGGGTTCAGGCGCCACTACCGGGTCCTGGCCGACGAGTACCAGCGCGCTCGCGCCGAGTTGTGGCGGTTGGCAGAGCAAGCGGGGGCGAATCCGGAACTCGTGGCGTCGCGGGATGGGTTCCTCGGTGAAGTACATCGCCTGGGTGACGATCCGGCCGTGGACCGGTTGGAGTCCGCGGCGCGGCATTTCCACGCGTTCCGCGAGCGGCTGGGTGAGTTCGGGCGGTGGCTCGATCGGGTCGAAGGCCGGGCACCGGCGCAGTGGACCGCCGATGATGCGGAATACCTTGCCGCATTGTCGGTTTGGTCGGTGACGCTGCGCGAGTTGTGGGAGGCGACGCAGACCGCTGTCGACGAAGCATGGGCGGACGGGGATTCCGGCCAGGTGGCGGTGTTGCGCGAATTGCCCAACCCGGGGCTTGCCTTGGCCGTGGGTGATCGGGATGTGATGGCCGCCACGCGGCGTTATACCGATGCGTTGGACGAAGTCCACCGGACCGTGCGGCAACTCGATGACACTCGTTCGCGCGACGGGCGTTTGGAGATCCCGGCCGCGTTGCGGCGCGGGTACCGGGCACTGGTCGCCGAACAGCGGGACGCACAGGAGATCCTGGCCGAGCTGCGGGGTTCGTTGCCGGTCGCCGTCCAGCAGCTGGTGGGCGTCGAGGACCTGATGGGCGAGGACCACCACGGCACCCTCGACGCGTTGCAGCAGATTGCAGCCGAGGAATTCGGCGACCGGGAAGCGCTGCACATCACCGTCGACTGGCTGGTTCACGCCACGCGGCGATTCCACCGGGCCGGCGACCGGATAGCGGCACTGGAGCGGTTCATCCGAACACACGGTGACGGGGTGGGCTCGGTGAATGCCCAGCCGCGACCACTGGTGGCCGCGGAGGTCTTGGCCGCGGAGGCCGCGCTCACCGATGAACAGCGCGCGCAGGCCGTGCGCCGGTGGCGGGCCATCCTGATGTTCGCGCGCGAACCCGCCGATTTCCAGGTCATGTGGGATATGACCGATCACCCGACCAGGCGGGCGCTGATCCAGCACCTGCCCGAAGCGCTGGCTCGCACCGAGGGGCTCCCACGCGAAGTGCGCGATGAAGCCGCGCGGCTGAGCTTGCATCGCGAGCAGGAAACGTTGCGGCAGCAGCCCGATCCGGATGCGAATCGATTGGCGCGGGCGAACTTCCAGGCCGATCTGGTGAATGCGGCGCAGCGGTGGGCGGCGCAGGTTCCGGGACATCCGACGGTGCAGATGACCGGCCGCGCCGGAACGCTGTTGGTGATCGGCGATCTGCACGCCGCGCAGGAGATCCGCTTCCACGCGGTGGACCAGAACAGCCGGGACGCGGTGGGGACCGTGATGCAGGCGACGGCCGCCGCGGTCGACGGCGTCGCGGCGTCGCGACGGCCGGCCGCCGCGGTGGTGTGGATCGGTGCGGACGGCGCCGCCCTGGCCGCCGAGGTCGCCGCAATAGCGGAAGAACTTGCCGACAACGGACTTTCGCTGCCGGATATGGTGCTGGTGGGGCATGAGGACGTGGCCGCCGCGCGTGGCCCGCAGTTCGAGGGCATGCCGCAGGCCGATCCGGATCTGGTGTTGCACGCATGGGACGACGCGGCACTGGCCGAACATCGGGACCGGATCGATGTCGACGCGCCGGAGCCGGGCGTGGTGCGCTGGGAACCGTCGCATCGGGTGGAAGGTGTGGCCAACGACTGTGGCCGGGTAGCCGGTGAGGCCGGGCTGGCGCGGATACTGGCCGGCCTGGAAGACAATCCCGATGCCGATCCCGACGTGATCGACGAACTGCACCATCGGCTGTCGATGCTGCGGCTGTTCGGAGTGCCGGAGAACGGTCTGAGCGGTCCCTTGCTCGCCCAATTGCTCGGCGCCGGTTGGCATCCGGACGGGTTCGCGGATTTCGATGCGATGGCTGCCGCGGTGCCCGAGGGCGGGGTGATGATCGGGGCGGTGGCGTTCGACGGCTTCCAGCAGCGGGGGACGGTCGGTGCGCACGCGGTGATGCTCTTCCGGGAAAACGGCCGGGTCATGGTGCGGGACGGGACAGGGCCTGCGGTCACCTTCGAGTCGTGGCGGGCGGGACTGTCCGGTGTGATCGGATGGCACGGCATTGTCATCAATGCCGACGGGTCACCTGCCGTCGCATTGGACGAGGACGGCAGGACGCCGGGGATGGCCGGCGTCGCGTACCCGATCGCGAATATCGGCGCACGGCCGGAAGCCGTTGCCCCTCTTGGGGTTCCTTTCGACAATTCACCACCTGGGCTGGAACGTACGCGGATTCTGTTGCAGGAGGCGCTGGACGACATCACAGCGCGCCGGGACGATGCCCGCCGGCATATGGCCGCCGCAATCGACGTGATGAACGCGGATGGTGTCGTCAGAGTGGACAATGCTTCGCGGGTGGCGCTGCAATCGCAGGACTATGCCGGTGAACTCGAGCGGCTGCGGGCGTTGGCGCCCGATTCGCCGGACGCCGAGTTGCCCGCCCCGCCGCCGCGCAGCCCGCTGCCCGGATGGCATGAGCTGGCCGTGCACACCAACCACTACCACGAGCTGGACGGCATGGCCGCCCAGACGAAGGTACTGCTCCACGAGATGGGGAGGCAGCATCCCGGGGAGACCAGGGACGGCGGGCGCAAGACAGGCGAACAGCGACAGCATTCGCCGGAGTGGCTCGCCGCGGCCGGGCGCTATGCCACCGCGCTGCCGGCCTGGTCCGACGCGGTGCAGGATGTGCGCGACGCGGCGCTCGGCCGGGTCGACCCGGCGCAGGGACGCGCCCTCATTCGCCGGGTGAGCGCCGCGATCGATCCGCTGCAGGCGACTTGGGCGCAACTCGCCAGGGAAACCCTGGATCTGGGATCCATTGTCGGGGTGAGTGAACGGGGCCCGGAATACCACGGCAATCAGGATGCGATGGCGGCCGAGGTCATCATGCTCGGCGGCAGGCCGATCCGATTCGCGATCGTGTCCGACGGGGTGTCGGTATCGGTGGATGGCGAGCGCGCGGCATCCGTGGCGGTCACTGCGGCCCGCAAGAGCCTGCGCGAGGCGTTGCGAGACCACACCCCCTATAAGCCGATCAGTGATGAGCAGCGCCGGCAAATGGTCGCCGATGCCATCGCTGCCGCCCAAGCCGCCGTCATGAAACTGACCGACGATGAATACGCCGGTATCCGCGATCAGGCCCTCGCGGATCTCGACAATGGCGCCGACCCGCAGGCGCTCGTACGGCCGCCGCAGGCCACCATCGCAGTGGTACTGGTGGACCCCGGTCAGGACGGGAAGCCGGGTAAGTACACAGCGGGCTGGGTCGGTGACAGCCGCGTCGACGTGCTCGACCCGACCGACCCGAGCAGGTCGCGCACGGCGACCTTCGACCATACGCGGGTCGGCATGGACATGCTCTACGACGCGGTGGACGCGGCCGCAGTGATCGATCTCGAGAAGTCGAATGCCCAACTGGTCGAAGAGGTTTCGCAGGTTGCCGGTGAGGCGGCGAAGAGCCGCGGCGCACTGATGAACGTGCTCGGGCTCGGCCTGCAGAACGCGGCCGGCTACGGCGCTCGTGGTGGCCCGCCGGTGAAAGGTGAACAGCGCCACTACCGTTACCTCACCGACGGCGAGGTTGCCGCGCACGAAGTCGTGTTCGTCCGCTCCGACGGGTTCGGCGGTGAGAACCGCCAGGCACCGGCGTTCGCACGGGCCCTCGCCGCGCACAACGGTGATCTGACCGCCGCACTCCACACGCTGGCGGACACCGAACTCGACGACGGCACAAAGGACAACACCACCGGCATCGCGATACTGGGCGCCCCGCACGAACCCACGGATGCGCCCGTTCCGAGGGAGCAGTTGCACGAGGGACTGCAGGCTCTGCGCGACTACCACCGGGCGCGACGTGCAATGGAGGCCGCCGCCGCGGACCTTTCGCAGGCACGTAAAGATGATGCGCTGGCACGTGAGCGTGCCGCGGAGCGGGGACATCCCGTCGACCCCAACCCCCGGGGCCCGGCGGAGCTGGCGGCCATCCCGGCGATGCGGCGAGCGGTGCAACGCTTCGAGCAGCAGGAAGAGCGAGTCGCCGCCTTCGCCGACCAGCTGGGTGCGCTGCAGAATGAGCCGCTGTCGCCGCGACAGCGTCATGCGCTCGTGCGGTACGGGGCCGCCGTGGAGGAATGGCACGTCTGGTTCGACGCGTTTCGACGGATCGAAAAAGCACGGAAGGGGCCGAAGTGGTCTCTGGAGCTGCACGATGAGGAGGCTGACGTCTGGCAGCGCAACGCGGCTGCCAAGGACTCGGTCACGGAGACCATCCGGCCGCTGGCCGCAGACCTCGCACTGCGGCCTCTCGCGGAACTACGTGGCCTCTGGACGGGCGGAATCGAGCTGGATGATATTCCTGCGCAACGTTTTTCAGTGGGAGATGACGGTACCGCGATCGATCGTGTCGAGCTCGATCTCGGTTCGATCGTAGGGGTCAGCGAGCTCGGTGCGAGGAAATCGCGCAACGAGGACAGCATCGCCGCCGCGGTGGTGCAGACCCCCTATGGGCCGGTGCGGATCGCGATCGTGTGTGACGGCCTGTCCTCGTCGACGGACGCGCACCGCGCCGCCGAGGTAGCCGCGGCGGCGGCCCGTGGGCACCTGGAGGAATTCGCGCGCGGGCTCCCCGCGCGACTGTCGGATGACGAGGTCCAGCGGCGGATGCGCGATGCGATGCGAGCGGCGATCGATGCCGCCCAGGCAGCGGTGGTCGCGATGTCGGATCGCGACTATCCCGATGATGACAATCCGCCGGCCAGCACGATCGCGGCGGTCATGGTGCTGCCGGGCCGGAACGGGCGACCGGGCCACCAGGTCAGCGGCTGGGTGGGTGACAGCCAAGTTCAGCAGGCGCATGCGGACGGCACCGCGGAGCTGCTCACGACCGACCACTCGAGGCTGAATTGGTATCGGCTGCACGGCATGTCCGATGAGGAGGCGCGTCGCAAGGAGGACCGCCACAACATCACCTTCGCGCTCGGCCGTCGCAATGGACCGCCGCCGGAGAATATGCGAGAGCACGCGGTGGGAACCTACATCCGGTCCGGTCCGGTGTCGGCGACCGATGTCATCTACGTCGATACCGACGGGATCAGGTTGCTGGATCCCGAGAATCCGTTCGAGCTGGGACGGCTGCAGGACAACGGCCGTAACGGTGACTTGCGGTCGATGGTCGACTGGATACTCCATCGTGCGCTGCTCATCGGCGGCCACGACAATGTCTCGGTGTTCGCGGTGTCGTGCGCGGAGTCCGAACCGCTGCCCCGCAGGCTGCCGGCACCGCGCGACGGGGTTCCCGCCGATGTGCGTGGGCACTATCAGCGTCTGGTCGACGACTACGACCGCGCCTGGTCACGGCTGCGCCACCTGGTCGAGTGGCAACCGAGGGTGAGTCTGGACCATCTGGCTGTACCGGACCGGGTCGCCGACGAAATCCGGTTCGCCCACGAAACCCTCACGGCCGCGGCCGCGAATGTGCCGATCCTGCTGGAAATTGCGACCAAGCACTTGCACCAGTTGGGTGAACGGCTCCAGGAATTCGGGGAGTGGTTCCACGAGATCAGCGACCGGCCCGAATCCCGCTGGACCGATGACGAGACGAATTATGTTGCCGCGATGGCGGAATGGTCCGCCGCAGTGCATCGGGCACAGGACGTCGAAGCGGCGAATTTCCTGTACCTGTCCCGGGAACATCCCGAGATCACCGCGGCGCACCGTGATCTCGCCGCCGCCGAGGCCGGCGTCCGATGGGCGAAGTGGACTCTCACCGATATCTACTCCCGTGATGGGTCGCTGGAGATCCCACCCGGCCTGCGCGTCGGATATCGCGCACTGACAGTCGAACTGCGCAGTGCCGGGCAGGCGGTGGTCGACATGCTCGGACAGTTGCCCGCTGCTGTCGTCGATGAACTGTCGGTCTCCGAATCGGAGCTGAGGGGTGACAACTACCACGACGCCCTGGGCAGAGTTCGGCAATCCCTGGCGGAACTCGACCCCGATACGGATCCGGCTCGACGGTTGCAGTGGGTGATCGCCTCGACCGAGCGGTATCACCGCACCCGCGGCCGGATCGATGCCTTGGAACGTCGCATCTCGGAGCACGGACAGGGGGTGGACTCCGTTCGTGTCCAGCCGCGTCCGGCGCTGCCCGAGGATGTGGAATACAGTCAGCAGCAGCACAATCGAGCGGCGGATCGCTGGCGCAATATCCGGTCCTGGGCGCGAACGGCGGCCGATCAGGAAATCGCATGGGAGTGGACCGATCCGGGCACTCGAGCGGCGATGATCCTGGCGACGCCCGAAGAGGTCGTCGCCACCGAGGGATTCCCGCGCGCGGCGCGCGACGAGGCGATGCGGGTGCTGTTGCGCCGCAACCGGAATCCATTGCCCGCGGCGCACAATCTCACCCTCGAACAGCACGAACGATCGGCGTTGCTGAATGCCAGGGCCGATCTGCTGGCCGCCGCCGAAAGGTGGGCCGCGCAGGTGCCGGGGCATCCGGCGGTGCAGATGCTCGGCACCACCGGCACGGTACTGGTGATCGGTGATCCGGACACTGCGGCACATATGAGTGTCCATGCGGTGGACGCGAATTCCGGCTCCCCGGAGGAGGCGCTGCGTCGGGCAACCGCCGCGGCGGTGAGCGCGGTCGCCTCATCCGAACAGCCCGCCGCGGCGGTGGTGTGCATCGGGCCGGCCACGACCTTGGCGCAATCCGTCGCCGGGCTACTGGACGCCCGGCCCGGCGCCGGATCTCCGGAGTCGACGGTGCGGTTGGTCGGCTACCACGACGATGCGGCCGCCGCCACTGCCTTCGTGGAGGACATCCGCGCTGATGACGCCATGGCCGGTCACCGCGACCGGATCCGGACCGAGCACCCGGACCAGGCTGTCCTGACATGGCTGCCTTCGCATCGCGTGGAAGGTGTTGCCAACGACTGTTTCCCGCAGGCGGCTCGGGGTGCCTTGCGGCGTGCGCTGGCGGCACGATTGCGCGTGCCGGGCGTGGATCCCGACACCGATTCGGTGGTGGCCGATCTGCGCAACCGGCTCCGGATGCTGGAGTTGATGTCCGCACCCGAGTTCGGGGTATCCGGCGACCACGGCGCGATGCTGGTGGGCGCGGACTGGCATCCGGACGAGTTCGCGGATTTCGATGCGATGGCTGCCGCGGTGCCCGAGGGCGGGGTGATGATCGGGGCGGTGGCGTTCGAGGGCTTCCAGCAGCGGGGTGTCGTCGGTGCGCACGCGGTGGAGATTTACCGTGAACATGGCCGGGTCATGGTGCGCGACGGAAATCGGGCGCCGGTCGATTTCGAGGTCTGGCGTGCCCAGCAGGTCGGTGTGGCCGGGCTGCACGGCATCGTCTTCAATGCCGATGGGACCGCGGCGGTGCCGCTCGGCCCGGACAACAAGAGCCACGGTGTCGCGGGTATGGCGTTCCCGATCGCGAATATGGGCAGGGCCCAGATGCCTCGTGCCCCGGACGTCGCGTTCGGAGCCGGTGGTGGCAACTTCGGTCCTGGTGGGGGCGGCTCGGGACCTGGTGGTGGCAACTTCGGTCCTGGTGGTGGCAACCTCGGGTCGGGGCTCACCCGCCTGTTGAATGAACCCCGCACCGTGGTGCCGGATTTGGCGCGCATGGTGCACACGCAGATGATGGCCCACCGGCTGGACATGATCGTGCGGGACAGCTGGTTGAACCCGAGGAACGTGCTGACGCCGGCTTCCCCGTCGCGCACGGCGTGGAACACCCGGTTCGCCGCGGCCCGCGAGCAATTGGCCGAGTTGCTGGGGATATCGGCCTCGGTGCTGGCCGATGACGTATTGGCCGCCCAGGAACTGGCGGACCTGAGAGACCGGACCGATAAATCGCCGGCGCTCGCCGCAGCCGAGCAGGAATTCCGCTGGCGCTACGACACCACGCGCATCCTGCGGCGGATCGACCGGATTCAGACGCGAGCCGGGCAGATCACGCAATTGCGGCAGCGGTTGCGCGCCGCCGCCGCCCGGGTTCGCAACGGCGGCGCCACCGACGAGTACCGCCGGTTGACTGCGCAGCTTGCCCGGCTCGAGGAACTCGCCGGAGACCTGGAACGGCTCGATGCGGATCCGGTGCTGTCGCACACGCGCCGGAGCCGAGCGGAACAGACCAGGCTGGAGACCGATCTCCGCGATACTTACAACCGCACCGCCATGATGTTGAACGCTGTGCTGGACGGCGATATCCCGCCGACCCATATGCGTCGTGCGCAGTTGGTGGAACTCGCGGAGCACCCCGCCGCGCCCGATGATCATTCGATCGAACATGCCAGGCGGGCAAGCGAATTCCTCGAGGTACGCGACGAGCTCGAACGGAATCTGGACCTCGACGAGCACGCCACCACTGCACGGACACTCGACGAACTACTTGACAGCGGCCTGGCGGAGGCAGTGCGCGATCACGACCGGACACCGGTCACGCGGCGTGGAGCACTCGGCCCGGAACTGGTTCGCATCAGCCGTGCGAACGCCGCGGTCCGGGTGCGGTATCGGCAGGACGCGCCGGCGGCGAACGTGAACACGGATCTCGCCGCGATCAGTAGCGAGCAGTACCAGGCCGCCGGCGAGCGGATCACCCGCCTCGAAGCATTATCCGCGGCCATTCGCCGGGCTGAAATCGACAATGACCGCGCGCGAGTGAAATTCGCCGATTTGTTGCGCACCGCGCACGCCGATCGGTCGAGCGAACTCGCCCGAATCGTCGGCATCGAGCAGGACTGGACGAGTGCGATCTGGCGCAGTGAGCTGCGGGCGCACGGGGAATTGCTCGCCATGTCCACACGGGATTCGGAGCAGCTGCGGTTGTCGCGCATCCTGCTCGACCTCGCCGACGCCGCCGAGGCGTGCGTGGCCGCCGCGCGGCGGGTCGCCACCCTCGACAGCCACACCGAACTTCTCGAGCAGACCGCTCGGATGCTGCGTCGAGCCGAGGAACTCGCCGCGCAGGCGCAGGCCGACGATCACGAGGCTGCGATCGCTGGCCGCCAGGAATTGTCCGAGCAGATAACCGGATACGAGACCGCGCTGACCGAAGCGCTGGACCGGGCCGCTGCCGACATCGACCACATCCTCGCCGACTCGCCGGAAAGCACTGGCGCTGTGGTCACCGGCCCGACCGATGGTGTGCGCCGGTCCCCTGCACACGCGCGCCCGGCCGACGATGCCGGCCGCACGCCACGCCCGCCGACCGGCGCCGGCCGTGGTCGGCACCGGCGTAAACCCGGTCACCATGCCAAGCTGCTCGATGGGTCGGATGCCGACGGCACCACGACGCCGCTGCGCCCCACCAAGCCCCAGGCGCGGCACCTGCTCAATGGAGTTCCGCAGGTATGCGTCGCAGAAAGCATGTCGTTCGGCGTGAATGTACTCGGCCTGCCGGTACGACCGCCGTCGATGCAGGACCGCTTGATGCAACTGCAGGGCACGAGCCCGAAAGATGCGGCGCTGGCGGCGAATGCCAAATGGTATCCGGGCGGGTTCTCCTCGCTCGATGAGATGTACGTGATCGCGGCACAGGGCGGCACGGTCTTCGGCGCGGTCGACTTCGGTGACATCGGTGCACACATGTTCGTCGTGTACCAGGGCAGTGACGGCGAAGTCCGAGTGCACGAACTGGTCGCCGAACTCGATGGCGACGTCACCGTCAACCGGGTCGACGATGTGCGGTTCGACGAGTGGGATAAGCCCGAAGGTCCCTTGTACGGCATCGCTTTCGGCAAAGACAAGCAACCGCTGCACAAGCTGGAGCAGGGTGAAATACCGCCCGACAACCCAGGCGTCGACCATCCGCGACGCAACCTGAGCCGGCGTTTCGAGTCTGAAGGTCCCGACAACGAAGGTCCCGACAACGAAGGCCTGGACGACTCGACCCCACCGGAACTTCCGGCCGACCCCGGCGCGGTGGGTGTCGGGCCGGTGCTGGCGCGACTGCGGTGGCAGTTCGGAGGTCTGCAACGGTCCGTGCTGAGCACGGTATCCAAGCAGCTGCTGGAACAACTTCCCACCGACATTGCCGGGTACGCATTCGACCGGTCGGAACTGGCCGCCCCTACTTCTGCTGTGCGTGACTGGGTACTGGCGCAGCGAGATGCGGCGCGTACGCGCCTGAACGAGATGATCGCGCGCATTCCCGAGGTCGAGTCACGTCGTGCCGAGTTCACTCTGCCCGCGGATCTGTCCGACGCCCTGCAGGTCATGCGGGTGCTGGCCAATATTCGGGAGTGGCTCCAGGAGCGGGACGGCCAACCTGCCGTGATAGTGGATCTCGCGGGCAATTTCGCGCTGTGGCACAACGAAGCGGTAATCGTCGAAGACGCGACGCGACTGGGTGCCTGGGTTCGGCATATCGAATCGCTGGATGCGGCGCTGCACGATTCCTACGCTCAGCACTCGCAGGGTGCACCTCATGGCGCGCAAGCGTATCGATCGCTGGTTGCCGACGCGATTCGGCTCGAGGAGCTGGCGCGGCAGGTCGAAGAAGCCAGAAGTGTGCCGAGGGACATCGTCTTCGAAGCCACCAAGCATATGGACCCGGAAGACTACGGGCTGACTTACGAAGACCAGAGCACGGTACCCGGGCGACAGACCCTGCTGCGGCTGTCGCGTGAACTGTTGGACGCCGAAGATGAATTGAAGCCGTCCACCGGGCGCGATCCCGCTCCGGACACCGAGACGGCGGCCAGCGCCCGCAGACATGCCGAGTTGCGGACGCTCATCGACGCGCTCGCTGCCAACGCCGAGCGTATCGACAGGCTGCGTGCGGCGACCGAGGCATTCGACCTGGGCTGGGCGACGCTGCTGACGCCGGGATCGTTTTCCGATGGTCGGTTCGGTGCCGAGCTGACCAGGTTTGGAGAGGATTGGCCCGACGCACGTGCGAAGTTGTCGCACTCCGTTGTGGATTCGGCTCAGGAGTTGGCGAAGGTCGGAGACGGGCGGTACCGGGGAATCCCGGCGGAGCCGAAGGCTGCCGACGTCGCGCGGTTGAGACTGTGGCACTCGCAGGTGCGTGGTGAGCTTGCCGAATCCCTGGGAGTGAACCCGGCCGACTTGACCCTTGCCAGGGTGCAGTGGGTGCTCGAGCTGGAAGGGCTCGAGGGGAATGGACCACTTGCCCGGATCTATCTCGCCCTCGATGTATTGCTGACCTACCACACCGAGTTCGTCCGGTCGGACAGTTGGTTTCGCGGGGTCACGGTGTTGGGCCAGGCCCTGCGATATGCCGGTGCCCATCGGCGGGCGGCCGACAACCGGTACGCCGTCGCCCGTGATCGCTACCGCCGGATGTTCCCGGATGCCGATCAACCTCCGCAGCATTGCGGAGAACTCGGTGAACTCGAAGAGCTGCGCGCATTCGCCCAACAGCCGGATCGAACGCGTTTCCTCGATCTCCGGCACCGGCGTGCGGAGTCGGAGCAACGCCGGGCGGCGCTGACGGATTTGCTCGCGGCAGGTGAGCAGCTCCGGCACTGGACGCTGCTCACCGCACGACTGGATGCGCAGGCGCGGCAGCTCGACAGTGTGGCCGGCCGGCGGCGCGACGTTCGTGAAAGGCTCGATGCGGCCGACGCGCAATTGCTCGGGCGAGCAAAACAATTCGGAGTGCCTGCGGCGGACGTGGCGAATCCGAGGGAACGCGCCACCACGCTACGTCGACTGCGCGACGCGGCAATCGTGGAACTGTTCACGGCGCAAAGCCCGGAAAACCAGTCCGCCGCCCCGCAACCCGATATCGGTTCCGAAGCACGGCGCATCGACCAGCTGGCCTCGATGATCGAGCTGGCCGACGAATACTTCGCGCTGTCCCAGGAATTGGGCCACCTCGAATCACAGCTGGACGGGGCCTTGATCGGGGTCCAGAGTGTGGCGGCGGCATTCGCGGCTGTCGCCGAGGGCGCCGGAGGTGGTGTCGTGGCCTACCAGCACCCCGATACCGGTGAGTTGATCACCCCGCCGGGTTCGATCTCCGCACATGAACTGGCTCAGTGCGCGCAGCACACACTCCGTGATATCGCCGCCTACTACGGGCTTTCGATCGAAGACCTGTTGTCGGCGCTGGGTGAGCAGCAGCGTCCCCTGGCCGGATCGCTCATCAGCCAAGTCGAGGCAGCGCTGCCGCAGTTGCCGGTGGAGGGGCAGACCCGTTCCGACGATGACGAGGCACTGCGGGCACAGCATGTGGCCGATCTCGCCACGGTGGAAAGGATGTTGCGCGAGTGGGCCATTCAGCGCGAAGGGCAGCAGGCCGGGAGCGGCGATCGAGTCGGTGTCGTGGTCTTCGTTCCGAACCTGGCCGGTGATGACCGGCACGGCGGGCTCGGCCACACCTTCTGGCTGACTAGGTCGGTGGACGAGCACGGTGAGGTGCACGTCGAGCGCCGGGACCTCGGCCTGCTGGTGCGTCAGCCGGATCTCGTCGTGTCCCCGGACGAACGGGGGCAGCCGGTTCTGGCCCTGTTCCTGGACAACCAGGGCAGAGCGTGCCGGGTGGCCGATGGTGACCGGGCGCCGCAGGTACGTACCGATGACGAGAACTACCGGGTCGGTAGGGATTTCGACGAAGACGGTCGACCGCTGCGCAAGCCGGCGCCGGACAAAGCGGGGCAGGCGCCGCAACAGCCGGCCGTACCGGATCCTGTTGTTACCCAAGGGGGGAGTGCGGACCCTGGAGGCGCAACCGTGCCCGCCCAGGGCGCGATATGGCGCACCGGTGAGGTGCCCGACGACGACCTGTCGGTGGGCGGTCTATGGGAGTGGCAGGCCGAGAATGCGGACCTGGTATTCGCAGGCACGGACACCGTCGACGGCAAGCAGTTCCGGGTCGGTGTCACCCAGGTCGAAGTCCTGCCCGCAGGAACGGCCATCGGGCTGAGCATCGATCAAGATGGGCATCAGGCTCGGATCATCGTGGAATTCGGCGGTAGTCCGATGGCCGCCACCTACCGGTTGGTCGAAATGGGCGCTCACGCCGAGGCGCTCGCGCCCGCGATGCGGCGCCTGCACGAACGGATCGGTGCCTGGCTGGCCGAGTCGCAGCTGGGCTGGGCGGTCGATAGTCCGGCGCCGACCGAGGATATCGACCGCACCGGTGCCCGACGGTCGCCGTTCGATCGGGGCCGGGGATTCGAGGTGACAGTCGGTCTGGACGATCTCGAAGAGATGCGTTCTACGGTGCGGCGACGGCTGAAAACGCATGTGCTCGGCTGGCCGGGACACTACGCCCGCGTGGCTCGCGTCGCCCTCGAAAGTGCCCTTGATCAACTGCAATTCGACGGTCGAGAAGAAGTTCGCGTTGAGGTGAACGTTTCCGATGACACCGTGCGGATCGCCATAATCGACGATGGCAGTGACTCGCTGTCGCGCACGTTCGCGGGGCCGGGGAGGAAGATCGAGCAGTACTACCGTTCCGGTGTGACACGGACCGATTCCGGGCGGGTCGCCTGGATCGAATTGACGGCTGCCACACCGGAACTTGTGACATTGGTGCGCGCCGCGGTTAACGGTGTCGACGGTAGCGCGGTGCGATCGCTGCTGGACGCTGACACATTCGCTCCGGCCGATGTCGAGACGGCCCGCGCGGCCGGCCGCGGTGCGATGAATCTGTGGCAGGCAGCTGAGGAAGCCGATCTGACCTCGGATCTGCTGCGCGAATATCCGCAGTTGTATGAGATGACCGGAGTCGTGCCCGAAAGCGCGCTGCACGAGCATGTTCAGGGCATGGTCGGAGAGCGGCTGATGGGGCTGCTGCGGGTGCCCAAGGATGCATTGCACCCGGCCGAGCAGGATCTGTTGCCGAAGTGGTCGGCGATCGACCAGGCGTTGTCGGCGGTGGTCGAGTCCACCGAGGAGGTCGTGCGCGGCACGGATACCTCCGTGCGGTTGCTCTCGTGCGAGATGCTCACCGATGGCGGTGAAGCCGGCCGCTGGCGGATCCAGGTCGCCGTCGGTGACGTGCGCGATGCTCGGGCGCTGATCCATTACCGAGCGGGCACCGTTTCCGATACCGAGGCGATAGCGCCGGCCGCGCGGGAGGCAGGAGAGTTCCTCCGCTCGCATCGGGACGGCACCGACCCCGACTCGGAGGCGATGGTCTTGACCATCGACTACGACTTCGCCGCGATCACCCGGCCATCGATGTCCTGGGATCGCATCGTGGCAGAGCGCGACCATGAGGACTCCGCGACCTTTGGGCACCAAGTGGCTGCGATGAACGCTGCCTACGAGGCCGCGCACGGGGAGCCGCGAGAACGAGTGGTGCTGGTCGGCCGCCGCGATGCCGCCGAAGTGGTCAACAACGTCTGGGCGAGCGGGGAGCTGGCCGGGGAGTACCACGAGGTCGATGTCCGTGAGTTGTGGGACCCGATAGCGCAACGGCGGCAAACACGCACTGCTGCCCCGGCCGAGGTGGAACAGCTCACGCGGCGGTTGCGGATGCTCGGACCCGAACCCACGGTCTGGCAGGTTATTTCGCTGCTGCGCGAAACCGGTGGTACCGCACAGGATCTGGAGAATGTGGCCGAGGTCCATCCCGAGCTGATCGCGCAGCTGCCGGGCGCCCCGGTACGGGCTCGCCACATTGCCGCGCTGCTGGGATATATTGCCGCGCCGCAACAGCATCCCGAGCAGGCGAACCAGCTCGACGATCTGCATCACACGCTGCGCGACTTCCATCGCACCGCCCACCGACTGCCGGGTTCGCCGGAGCCGATGTTGCTGGCCAAGGACGGTTCGGTGGTCGCCATCGGTGACTTGGCCGATGCCACCCAGATGGAGTTCACCGTATCGTTCGGCAGTAACGAGCTGCACAGTGCTCTGCAATGGACTGTCGACGGTCACCACAGGGCACTGGCGGCGCTCGCCGGCGCGGCCACGCCGGCCCGGGTGGCTTCGCTCGCGTACCACGGAGATAGCCTGCAGCAGCTCATCGATGCCATCACCGCGGTGTGCCAGGCCGATGTATTACGGGGCGTGCTGGCAGGAGAGGATTGGAATTACCCGGCGCTCGCGATCAGTGCACCAGCAGAGTTGAACCCGGAGTCCGGGTTCCCGCGCGGGTTGCTCACAAGGGCCGTGGGCACTGCGCGCGATTTCGTCTACACCACCAACAAGATATGGGCGGCGGGCGCCAACGCCGGGCTGGATGGTCATGGGTTGCTGCAGCCCGGGCCCGTGCGCGAGGACTTACAGCATCGACACCGGCGCGCCCGCGACGAGCTCGCCGGGCTGCTGGCGCGCGACCGGGTCGGCGCGAACGCCACCGCGGAGCAGATCCTGGAGCAGACCGAACACTTGTCGCAGGTGCTGGCCGACCCGCTGCTGGCGGTGCAGGAGCTGGTCGATCTCGACGACAACCATGCCTGGCAGCTGGATTCGGAGAAGGTGCAGGCCTCCGGTAGATTCCGCCGGTACCTCGAGCTGACCGAACTGGTCGGCGAACTCGACCGTCTCGAATCCCGCATCCACCGACTTCTGTTGGTGGACAAGGGGATACGGGCAGCGAAAGGGCGTGCGCGCGCCGATAACGACAGCACCGAGGACTTCGACAGGTTTGCCGCGCGAGCTGAGGAACTGTCCCGGGTTTCGGATGATCTGGCCGCAGTCGAACGGCGACGTGGCTCGCTGACCGATAAAGAACAGGCGTTGCTGACTGAGCACGACGCCGACACCGTCACGTTGCGGCGCAGCCGGAGCGCGATGGCCGAGTTGCAGGAAATCGCCGATTTGGAGCTGGCCTTTGCCGGTGACATGCAGTCGGAAAACCAGGCTGCGGAGTTGCAGCAGCTCTTGTCCATCGCGGAGCGGGAAGCCGGACTCGACACCAGCACACACGTGCTGAACAGGGTATTCGACAACCTGCTTGCCAACCTGGCCCAGGACGCCGCGACACCCGCGCAACGCACCCCGCCACCGGTGGCGCCCACCGATGGGGTGCGGTCGGCGCCGGTGCAGCCGCCGCCGGTCGACCCGGTCGCCGCGATGTTCGACAGTGTCGTCGAATGGTCCGGGCCGCTGAGCGATGCGCAGGAACTGCATCTCGCCGGTGTGCCGAAACTCTGTGCCGTCGATGCGATGTGGTTCGTCAAGGAAGTGCTCGGTGTCGCTATCGACCCACCGTCGATGTTCGCCACCGCGATCCAGGCCAACGGTATGCTGCCCTCTCAGATAGCCGAGACCGTCCACGCCAAGTGGAAAGAGAACGGCTTCGCCGATTTCGAAGAGATGCGGGCGCTGGCCGCCGAAGGCGAGATCGTCCTCGGCACCGTCACTCACGGTGCGGCCGGGGCGCATATGTTCGTGATGTATCGCGCCGCCGACGGCACGGTGATGGTGCACGAACGCAAGGGCCATGAGGTCATCGACGTTTCGTTTGCCAAGTGGGACAAGCCGGGTGGGAGGCTGCACGGCATTGTGCTCGGGCCGGTGGGGCAACGGCGCCATCCGCTGCTCGACGGCGAGTCGCCCGGCATGGTCGGGGTCGATATGCCGGGCCTGGAAGACGAGGGGCGGCTGGTCGAGGCACCCGTGGCTGGTAGTCCGGAAGACGGGGCGCTGGGTCGTGAACGTTTGCAGGCCGCGGTGGCTGCTGCGGGTCTGTCCGACATAACCGAGTTGCTTGCGGGCGGTGCCGTCGATGTCGCGGACGTGCGGCGCAGGGCTCGCGGTGCGGTCGACCTCTGGGACAACCTCCTCCACAACGACTGGGCAGCCCGCCGGGAACTCAAATCGGAACATCCGGAGATCTTCAAGGCTGCCGAAGTAGTGCCGAGCAGTGAACAGAGTGACAAGAACCGGGGCGACCTGGCGATCGAACTGTACGAGCTCGAGAAGCGGCCGAACCTCGATGCCGCCGGAGTTGCCCGGCGGCAGGAGTTGCGCCAGATCCTGGCGGCGTGGGAGGCCGCCGTCGCACATGGGCGGAAGATCGGGACGCCCGTGCACCTGGTCTCCGCCGCCGACGGCGTGCTGGTGATCGAGTTCGGTGATCGAAAAGCCGTAGCGCAACACCAGATCTGGTGGGTACCGCCGAACGCCGACGGGTCATCGGAGTTGGCCGCGCGGGTCGGCGAGGCCGCCGATATCGCGAAGGCGGAGAACCAGCCCGACCGGGTCACCGCCACGATCGCGGTGTTGCGCTACGGCGCCGCGGGGCGGACCGACGCAACCGTCGGCATGATCGGCGACGACCTGGTATACCGAATCGCCTCGGGCCAAGCGATGCATGAAATGCGGTCGCCGCGCCAGCCCGTGCCGACTGTAGAAGTCATCGCGCAGGGCGACGGCGCGCAGGTGTGGTGGCGGGTGGCGGATCGGCTGCCGGAGGCCGGTACCGATCTCGAACCAGCCGTGTACCGGGCCCGGCAGTGGGCGCGGATTCTGCCCGGCGCTCCGGCATTCGAATTACGGTCGACACCAACGACATTCGCGACCTTCGGCGACCCGCGTACCGCCGATCATGTGGCAGTGGTGGTGAGCGGTCGGCCGGGTGCGCAGTCGCCGCGCGACGGACTGCGCGATGCGGCCGGTCTGTATGCTGCCGAACTCCGGGCGCATCCGGGCCGCACGGTGGCGGTGATACTGGCGCAAACCGACCATCCGAGCCTGCTGGCCGCCGATCTCGCCGATCTGGCCACCGGCCGGACCGGGGCGGGCAAGATCGCGCTGCAGGCCGACCGGGGAGATCGTGCCCTCGTGCGGGCCGCAATGGCCGATCCGCTGATGGCCGAACACCGCACCGGCTTCACCCGGCCGGTACCGCTCGGTGCCACTCGGCACACCAACCGGATCGTCGCGGCTGCGACGACGGCGGCCGAGACCTATCGCATGTTGCGCGGCGGGCCGTCGCCGCGGACCGTCGAGCCACAACTGAGTGCTCCCCTCGATGAGGTACGCCGGACCACGCGTGCGGAATCGCGTGCCCGCGCAGCGAAGATCGACCTGGTCGAATCCGTCATATTCCGTGCATCGGCGCAGGTCGAGCTCGGATTGCTGACTCGCCGCCGGTACCGGCTCTTGATGAGCGAACTGAATGAGGTGAGTGAGCGGGCCGCGGTGATCGATGAGCGCCGCGTATCGAGCTCGGATGACAGCGACCCCGCCGACCTGGCCCGGCTCGACGCCGAACTCGATACCCAGTTGGATCAGTTGACCCGGATGGCACGGGAGTTCGGGGTGCTCGGTGCAGACACTGCACCCTCCGACACCGACAGCCCCGGAATGCGGCTGCTGGGGGAGATGCTCGAACAACAGCGCACCGACCTGCACACCGCCCACCCCGGAAGTGAATACCGCACCTTCGCCGATCTCGACTCGCAGCGGATACGCCTGGACCACAGCCGCGAGCTCCGCCGCACGCACGCCGCGGGTTTGGCGCGAGAATCCGGTGTACCGCTGGCACAGCTCACCCCGGCCCGAGTGGAGCAGCTGTACGGTCGGTTCACCGCTCAACATGCTGAGGGCCAGCGCGAATTTCACGCGATGAATTGCCAGATCGCGGACGAAGACATCGCGATGCTGCAGCAGTCCGTCGCGATCGGCGACAGAATGGCCCGTCTGCGCAACCTGCACGCCGCCATGGCGCAAGCGCAGGCACGGATCGACGTTGCCGACGAACAGCAGCCGGGCAGCAAGGCCGGGAAGCGGGACGCCGCCGTCGCTCAGCTGCGCCGGGTACGCACGCATGTCGAGCGGCTCGGGACGCTCGCCGCTGAGCGGATGCGGGTGGCCGAGCAGCTGCACGCGGCCGAGGCTGCACTGGTTGCGTCGCCGTTGAGTGTGGAAATGGGTTGGCAGCGTGTGCAAGTCGCGCATAGCGACCAGCTGCGCTGGGCTCATGCGGATGTGCGGGCCACCCTGGCCGCCACGATCGGTGCATCGGTGCTGGCACGCCACGGGCTGTCGGCCGAACATCTCACCGTGGTGCAGGCTGCCGCGCTGCTGGATGCCGGTCGCACTGCGGCGGAACGGGCGGCGCTCGACGCGCAACTCGAGAGCTTCCGGCAACTGGACGAGGCACTCACGGCATCGATCTCGGTGGAGAGCATCACCGAGCAGCTGGCCCGCATCGACGCGGCGCTGGACGACGGATTCGGCGCGCAGCTCACCGCGCTGCGCACCGGCGATCGTCCCGGGGACATGTCGGCCTACGAATATCCGGATACCGCGACCCGGAACCACCTCCGGGGAACGGATCTCGCCGGCGGCGAGCGGCTGGGCATGTGCCTGCCGGACGCCACCGATGCCGCCTATCGCAAACTGGGCAAGCAGCCACCGAAGCGACCGGTCGACCTGAGCGGCCTGGCGGGAACCGATGCCCGGCTGGCGCCGCAGTTCGTCGGATCCGATTGGGAAAAGGGCGGTTTCGCCTCGTTCCGGGCGCTGCACGACCGGGTTCGTGACACCGGGGACGTCGTCGTAGCGGTGCTGGGTTATCGCGGTTTCGACAAATCCGAGGAGATCGGTTCGCACGCGGTCGCTGTGTACCTGGACGGCGATACGGTAATGGTGATCGATGGGGATACCGAGACCGAGTTCCACGAATGGGCGTCGCGTCAGCGGGGCGTGGACAGCCTCGCCGGTATGGCGCTGAAGGCCGACGGAACCGGGGCTATATCGCTCGGTCCGGACGGTACTTCGCGGGCGATCGCCGGCCTGGACTTCAAGAATGTCCGCATCGGTGCTCGCAGGGGCGAGATACCCGGGTATGTTCCGCCGCGTCCGGGATTGCCGACCATCGACCGGGCCGCTGTCGAACTCGGTATCCGCGTGGGTCCGGACGTGTTACGGGAGAGGTGGCAGGGTCTGCTCTGGCGAGCCGATGCCGCGGTTGCCGGAGCCGAGGCCGATGGCGAATTCGACGAGGTGGCTCCCGGCGAGCGGGTGCATGCACGGCGCAGAATGCGCCTGAAGCAGATCGAATGGCGATGGAGCGTACTCGATTTCGCGGAACAGGACGCGATCCTGCATACCATCGCCGATGAGATGGCCGGTGAAGATATCCCGGACATGTTGCGCGACAAGGTGAATCGGCTGCGCTTGGTATTCGAGCGCGACCGGTTGCGCACCGCCGAACCGACTGCCGAGAATGTGGCCCGGCTCGCGGAACTCGACGTGTGGGCCGACCGGCTGACCGTCGCCGAACGCTGGGTCGCGCACGTATCCGGGGACCTGGCGGTGCGACTGCTGGTGTTCCCGCGCCCGGGTGAGCCGGGGATCCCGATGATGTCGGTCGGCAACATGGCCACGACGCCGAAACTGTCCGTACACGTCCGCGACAGGACAATAACGGCGCCGAAGCTGCCGGTCCGCCGGGCGGATTTCTTCTTCGGACCTGGCTTCCAACTGATCGAGCGCAGAAGGCCCTCGATCACGGATCCCGAACTGGCGCTGCTGATCAACGAGCTGACCGGCTTCGCCGGTGAAGTCGAGCCCGTCACGGTGGTACTGGCTTTCCCTGCCGGTGACGGCGCCACCCTGCGCCGCCAAGTCACAGACCTCATCGCGACCAGGGACGAAACCGCCGAACCCTTGCAGAATGTCCTGCTGAGGGCCGAAAGCAACGATGCCCTGACCCTCGCCTTCCGTGCCTTCGAACTGACCGCACCCTCCGCCGACCTCCCCGGAGTCGACGACGGCGTATTCGAAACCGATCACGGCACTTTCGGAACCCCCGATGATTCGTTCGAAACCGCCGACGACTCGCCCGCAATCCCCGACGACCCATTCGCAATCCCCGACGACCCATTCGCAAGCGCACCCTTGTCCGGCAGCTACGGGGAGTTGTTATCGATTCCGTGTGCTTTGTTCGCAAGTGAGCCCGTAGACGAGGTTTTCGCGCCGCCACCTGTCCAGCAGCGCGGGCTGAGCGCATCGGAGGCGGTGGAGTTCACTCTCACGAACAGGTCCGCCGCGCGACCGGATGTGGTTTCAACCGCCCTGGCGTGGGCCGGAATGGGCAGTCTGCAAGAACTTCTGGTGCCCGAAGGCGCCGATCTCGCCGAGATAGGCCGCCGCGCCGAGGCCAACGCTCGGCTATGGCGCACCTGGCCGCCGTACGTGCACTACATCCTGGTGAGAGACCATCCGGACATCATCGCCAACGCTCCCGGACTGCCCCTCGAGGCCTGCGACATAGCCCAAGAGTCGGTCCGATCCAAGCGGGTCGCTTCGCTGAATACGGACGAACCGCGGTCGGTTCGCCAGGGCTATCGGGACATCGACATTGCGATGGACACGATGAAGCGCGAAGCGGTACCGCGGACGCTGTCGCAGCGTGTGGACCCCGACACCGGAGAAGTAGAAGTCACCGTGGCGTTCGGTGATCCGGACACCGCGACGCGGGTCCAGTGGGCGGTCTTCGACAATGCCGAGCTGCTGACGGGATTGCGCGCGGCAAACGACCTGTTCAACGGTTTCGCCGACTCCGGCATGGGGCCCGATACCGCGCTGATCGCGGTGGTTCGTGGCCATGGGGACAACCCGGTCACCTCCCCCGAGGAACGGGCCGCTGCGGCCGCGCAACAGTTGGAACGCACGATCGCCGAGCGCAACGGCATGCGCCGAGCGCTGCATCCGTACGGCTTCGGACCGGCAAACCACCTCACCGGCACGTCACGCGCGGTCACCCAGGTGCGGATGGCGGGCGCCGCGACGGTCCAAATCGCTTCCGCCCCAACTGGATCACAACTCGAGATCCGGGGGAAGCTCGGGGCCGCGCGTATCGACCGCGCCGCAGCCGCCGAGCGCGTTGCCGAGTCGATGAGCCAGTTGCCGGTCGACAGGGAACCGGACCCGGCCGCCCTCGAACCCGGCCGGGTGCTCGAGACGATTCGTCCGCTGCCCACGATCGCCACCGATCTGGACAACTTGGCAACCCTGGCCGATCTGTTCGACAACGCCTCGAAACTGGTGCTCGCGGATGCGCAGGTGCGTCGATTCGAGCGGTATCTCGAAGCCGCCGGTCCGCAGCGGATGCCTGGGATCGAGGTGGAATGGGAGCTACCGGCCGCGCAGGCGCGGCATTTGGTGCAGGGCATGCAGTTCCTCGCCCGCGTCGAGGGTTTGGCCGCCGAGATGACCGGTCACCTGGGCGCAGAAGAACGCGCCCAGGTGACCGAGGCCCTGGGGCTGCCGTTGAGTATGGAGGACCTGTCCGCCGATCGGCTGCGCGACGTGCTGACCAACCTGCTCGGACGGGCGCGGTCCGCCGACCACGTCGCGCGGATCGCCCAATTCATCGAGGAGATACCGGATTTCGTCATCGCGGATGCCGAAATCGCACACTTGAAGTGGTGGGCCGGCAGCGAAGGTATCGCCTCCCTGTCCGACCAGGTGAGCCAGGCCAACACCGAACGGGCATTCCTGCGCCTTGACCTTGCCGCCTACGACGTCAATGCCGACACTTTGGATTCCGACGCGGTGCGGCAGGCGCGAGCCAGGCGCGCCGAGCTGCTGCGGGATCTGGCCGCTCTTCTGAAAAAACCGACGTCGGCATTGAATGAGAGGTACCTGCGCAAGCACCTTCGCGGGCTCCAGATGCCCTCTGCTCAACACGGCACCGCGGCCGCGCTCGAGCAGCAGTACACGGCAGCCGCGATCCGCCGATATCTGAACCAGATGGAAGTGACCGCGGCGATCGACGCGTACGTGCGTGCGGGTCACCGCTACGACCGTCTGGTCGAGCAGGCCGGACGGCTCGAGACGCTGGCCCGCAAACTCGGTGCGGATCTCGACGATGAGGCGCGTGCCGACGTTGACGCCGAAATGCATGTCCTCGCTGCGGAAATCATCGGGCAAGTCGAGTCGAGCGATCCCACCGCGGTCGTGCCGGACTTCCCGGAACACATGCCGCCGCCGATCTGCGCACCGGTGGCGGTGCGGCGGTTCCTGGAATTCCGCGCGGAGCGTATCCGGCGCAACGGCGGTGCATTCGCGGTACCCGAGTCTGTGCTGCCGAATGTCGGCCTCGCCGGGGTGAACGAGGACGAGGTGGCGAAGGAGGCCGACGGCGACTGGCAACGGTTCGCGTCGTTGAATGAACTCATCGCCCACGTAAGTGCCCATGGTGGTGCGATCGCGGGTGCCGTCACCTACCGCAACGGCCGCCGGGTCGGCGGGCACATGTTCGAGGTCGAAGTCGACGACGACGGCCATCTGCTGGTGCACGAGTGGGTGGATGGGCAGCGCAAGGTCTTCCGCGACGGCGAGGTGCGGGAGTGGCTGACCGAGCGCAACAAGCTGAATGTCTTGCGGGTGCACGGCATCGTCGCCGACGCCGACGGCCATGCCGTGATCCCGTTCGTGGAAGGAACGCGCTTCGCGATCGAGGACGACACACCGAATGTCGCCCTCACCGGGCTGCCGCGCGACGACCGTGGCCCGCCGGGCCCCGTGGAACGGGATCGCCAGAACCGGACGGACCTCCACACAGAGGACCTCGCGCTCGACAGCAGCGACGATCGGTCGCGCCTGGCCGAGGTCGAAGCGGTGGTCGAGGTCCTGCGCGATGCCGATCGCGAGGCCATCCGGCGCGAATTCGACCCGGTACTCCTGCTGGACTACAGCCGTGGCGATCGGGTCGATGGCCGGGGCCGCATCGTGCTGGAATACGGCGACACGGCCACCGCGGACACCGTGATCGGTCTTGTGGCGCATACGGAAAATGACCTGTATCGGCTGGCGAAAACCGCTGAATCGCTCGTCGGGTATACCGCCGACCAGCAAGCGCGCGGATCGGTCGCGGTCATTGTGGTGCTGCGCTACGACGACGATCTGCTCCCCGAAGGCCGGGCCCACCATACGGTCGACCTGATCGGCAGCGATGCGGACGCGCTGACCCTGGAGTTGTCGCAGCTGTATGAGCGTCGCGCAGCGTCCTCGCGCAGTGGGGCGAATCTCCCTGTGATCGAGATCGGCGGCATCGGTGACGGTGTCGAAGTAGCGCGCCTGGTGCATGCCCGGCTGGCCGGGCCCGCCGATAACACGCCCGGCGGCAGTGTGCGCTACATCGAGCTGGCCGATGATGCGCTCGACGGCAACGTGCGGGAAATGCCCACGGACGCCTTCGATCTACCGAGCTATCAGCCGCGGCTGCCGACGGAGATCACCGAAGCCGTACTGGCGGATCTGGCCGCCGTCATCCGCGGTGCCGAAATGGATGCCGAACTGGGCGGCTTCACCGAACCCGGATATGCCGACGCCTGGATGCGGTGGCTGGCGGCGACGGTGACCCGGCAACAGGCCACCGGTGAGCGCGCCGAGCTGAGCCGGCTGCAGGCGTTGGTGGAGTGCCTGAACAGGCTCAACCGATTCACCGGCGCACTGCAGGAGAATTGGGCGCCCGATTTCGAGTTCACTACCCGCCTGTTGGCGCTGCCGGTGCGAGAGGAGCCGCGCGCACGGTCCTTCGTGTCGACCGGACTGGCCGCCCCCGAAGAGATCGAAGAGATCACGGTATTCGTCGACGCCGTCCGGTCCACTCCGGAGGCGTTGCGCGCGGGGTTGGACCGCACCCGCCGGGAGTTCGAAAAACAAGTGGCGCGTGGGGAACTCGGGCCGCAGTCGGTAGCTCTGTGGCAGGGCACCGATTCGGAAAGACTGGCCGAGGACCTGGCCAAGGTGGCTGCGGCTCATCCCGATAATGTGTCGATTCGGCTGATCAGCACGACAACCGGTGACCTCGAGCTGGTGCGTGCGGCCATGACCGACGCCCGAATGGTCCAGTACCAGGATCGATTCGACAGCGACGCGGCCCCGCTGGTCGACGTTGACTTCTCCGATGTCGTGCGGGATCAGGACCCCGGCGATCCGGAGCAGCCTGCTTCCACACCGGCCGGCCAGCGGCCTGCCAACCCGGTCCGCGGCAGGGCTGAGCCGCGACCCACGCTGCCCCGATTGCCCAGCGAACCCGGCGTGGACCAGCGAGCGCATGTGTTGTGGCGCTCGCTTTTCGGCGATGCCACGGTGATCGATCGCGACACCTTCCAGGGGCGGTGGGAGAAGGTGAGCCGGGACGACCGGTGGTTGCTGGTGGAGGGGGCACCGGAGAAGCTCGCCGAGCAGCCGGGGGCCCCGGTGCGGTGGCGCGACCGCGCCAACCGGATGCTGCTCGCCCAGCGACTCGACTACCTGTCGACCCTGCAGGCGGCGGGCCGGATCGACGAAATCCCCGGCGGGATAATCGAACTGGAGCAGCTGAGCAACCGTCTGGACGCTTTGGAAGTGGCTGCAGAGAACGCCACGATGCTGCCGGGCCACCCTCACGTATATGTGCTGTCGCTGGGTGTGGATATCCCGTCGCTGGGGCTGGTCGGTAGCGGGCGTCCGCACCGGATGATCGCGGCCTACAACGATCCGGATACCGCGAGTGGGATCACGGTCACCGTGGCGGGCGAGTTGCCATCGGTTCCGGCGCGCCGGGACATGGTGTCGCCGATCGACGCCATGGAGGCCGCCGCGGAGGCATTCGATCCGAGCGGAACACAGGCCTCGGTTGCCTACATCGGTGCGAATGTGGGTGCGGTGCAAGCAGGTTCGGAGCTGGCTCTCGACCTGGAAGACATGACGGTGGTTCAGCGCCACCACCGACCGGCCAGCGGTCTGGCCCGGGTCGAGGTGCGCGCGATGCCCGCTGGAGCGAGTATCGCCGACTCCGCGCAAACGTATGCGGACCTGTTGTCGGACGAAGCCAAGGCTCTGCTCGAGTGGGAACAGTCCGGCCGCGAAACCGGGGATTCGTCGGGCGGCTACCAGCGACCGGACACCTTCGATCCCACGCGGTGGGACGATGTGCTGGAAGGTTTCGACGCCAATTGCACCACCTACGTATCCCACTCCCAGCGCCGCAACCCCGACTGGCAGCACCTGAATCTGCCGGTCGCGGAAGATGTCGGTCCGGACGGCCGATCGGCGGACGAGTTCACCGAACTCCTGCGGGCCGGTTGGCATCCCGAGTCGTTCACCAGCGAAGTGATCGGCGGGCAGACCGCGCACGACCGGATCGCGGCGAGGCTGCTGGTGCTGGGCTCCGGTGCAGTCGCGGTGGTGGTCGACGAGAACACCCACCTCGACCCGAACAGCCCCGACAAGGTCGGCGCGCACACATACGAGATGTATGTCGACCGCGATCGTATTGTGCGAGTGCGTGATTGGAAGTACACCGAACCGGCGGACCACCGCCACGTCGTTCAACGTCCCATCCGCCACGAGCTCGATCAGATCCATACATCCGACGGCACCCCCAAGGAGGGCGTCGAGGAAACCTTCGTCATCTTCCGCCTGCCCGACGGCACCCCGACCGTCGCCTACGACCCGGAAGCCACCGGCGTCCCCAAGCCGAAGACTCGGATCGGGCTTGCCGTGGATGCTGCCGAGGACGGCGGCACACTGAACCCGGACCGGCGGGCCATTCCATGGGTCGGTGACGGTGCGTCCGCAGATCGGCCGGCCGTTACCCTGCCATCCGCGGAACCCGATCCATTGCGCGCGCCGACCGGGCGGCGCACCCAGGTCAACACGACCGATGCGATCGGCCGTCAGCAATTGGAGCGGGAGAACGAGGCCGCTCAGCTGCTCGCCCAGCTCGGTTACGACGTCGAGCAGAACCCGGATGTGCCCGGCCCCAAGAACCCCGATTACCGCATCGAGGGCCGGATCTTCGATCATTACGCCCCCACCACCAGCAAACTCCGCAACGTCATGTACCGGGTGTGGGAGAAGGTGAACGAGGAGCAGGCCGACCGGATCATCGTCAACCTTTCCGATACGAGCGTCAGCGCGGAACAGATCGGTGACCAGTTGCGCCGCAAGCCGATCCGCGGCCTGCGTGAGCTGATCGTGATCGATCAGGCACACCACATCGTCTACATCGATCCGACCGTGCCGCATGCGGGCGCCGACGGTCCGCGCCCGTCGATACGACCGCTGGCCGGATGGGTGCCGCAGCAGCCGATCGATTCCGTTAGCGCCGACTCCGAGGTGGTCGCCAAGCCGCGAACCGTTGCCGCGCAACACCACCTGGCAGGCGAAGGGCCGTTCAACTGCGGTCCGGCCGTGCTGCACTTCGGCCGGCAGCAGCTGGGGCACCAGGTGAGCCCGCCCGCCCTGGACGACCCGCGGATCGCGGTCGCCGGCATGGGGTGGGGTGAGTTCGCCGAGGCGGCGCACGCGGACTGGCGCGCAGAGGGATTCGATTCCGTCGCCGCGATCGCCGAACATGTGCGCGATCATGGCGGCGCGGTGTATGGCGCGGTGCAGTACGCCGGGCGCAGGCGGCGTGCGGTCGGCGGGCACGTCTTCCTCATGTACATGGCGGACGACGGCCAGGTGATGGTCTACGAAAAGGGCAAGGACGGAATCGTCCACTGCACCTTCGAGGAGTGGGACCAGCCACAGCATGTGAAGGCCGTTGAAGGCATCGTCATGAAGCGCGCGACGGCCGGGGACGGTGTCGTCACGAAGGAGAGGCATACCGCCCAAACCCCGCTGGCCGACGGTGAGAAGTCGGTCGTGGCGCTCAGGCGTGGCTTCGGCAAGCGTGGGAATCTGGGGTCCAGGGAACCCGAAGCGCTGGACGCAGCCCTGGACCGAACCCATCGCGACCTGCGGCAGCTGCAATCCAGGAGCACACCGGCACCCCCCGAGGAGGTGCAGCGCCGGGTCGAGGTGCGCGCGGCGTTCCTGGCTTTCGGCGCGCTGACAATGCGTCTCGACGCCAGTCACGTGACGACGCCGGTGTACGTCCGGTCCTATGACGGCACGACTGAGGACGGTAGCCGCGGCCGGATCGTGCTCCAATTCGGAGACCCGGCCACCGCGGACACCGTCCTCGGCTACGCGGCGCGCACCGCGCACAACGATGGCGATATCGGCACGATTACCCGGTCGCTCGTCGATTTCTTTGCCGCCGAACAGGTGTGGCGCGGGTCGGTGGCGATGATCGCGACCCTGCCCATCGATCACGACCATGCCGATCACGGCCGGGCGCCACATGACGTGGATCTGGTGGGCCTGGACGCCGACGCACTGGTAGCACACCTGACCGCCGCCATCGGTGACCGGCAGCCGCAGATCGTACTGATCGGCGACGGTGACGGGGCCGTCGTGACGCGGGAGGCAGAGCCGCAGCTGGACGGCAACGTCACCGTGGCGGAAGCGCCGCGTGGCGTGGACCCGGCGCCTGCGGCGTTCGTACTGTCGGACTACGAAGACGCCCCGGCCGACGCCGCTCCGGTCGATCTGGCGAGGGTGGGGCTGGAACGCCATAGTGACACAGCGGATGTGGTGGCGGCACTGTGGCAGGAGTTGCCATCGGCTCAACGCCGCGCGCTCGCCCAGGCCGCCGCGGACCTGGTCGCCGGCACCGACGGCATCCTGGATACCTTCCGTGCCGATGCGGTGATGCGGCTGTTCGCGCGCGCGATGAACGATCGGCTCGACGCATTCGAGTCGACGCAGGTGGCACGTCTGCGCGCTTTCCTGGCGGCATTGAACCGGGGCGGCCGGCTGACCGAACCGGAACGGCCGCTGCTGCCGATCGCGCTCCCGCTGGGTGAAAGTGTCTCGGAGGAACGCTCATTCGTGTCGATCGGCGAGGTGGGCACCGCCGACGAGATCACCGTGTTCGTCACGGCAGCGGATCCGACGCCCGATGCGATGCGCACCGGCCTGCGCCACGCCACTCATGAGCTCGGCCTGCAGGATGGTTTGCCGCAGCGTCGCCCGGATCTCCGGCGTGCCGCGGTGGTGTGGCAGGGAACCGACCCGCAACGGCTGGCCCGCGACCTGGTTTCGCTGGTCGAGGACGCCAGGGTTCGTGCGGGCCGGGAGAATGCCGCCGAGCCGCAGATCCGCATCGTCGTGGTGGATGACGCCGACAAGGCCCTGACGCGTGCCGCATTCGAGCACGAGCGGTTCGACGGCTACCGTGCAGAATTCGAGCAGGAAACACACCGGCGCGTCGAGGGTTACCTGCGCCCGGAGGTACCGCGCCGGACAGATCGAACCCCACCGCAGGGCGGCGACACCGCGAATAGCGTTGCGCAACGGCAGGTTTTGCCGGATGACCTGGTGGATCCCACAGCGCTGACGCGGTCCGATCTCATCTGGGAACAGAATTTCGGCGCCCCCGGCTGGCGCCTGCGGCCGGAGGAAATAGCGACGATCTGGCGGAAGCTGACCTGGGACGACCGCTGGACTCTGGTCGAAGGGAAGCCGGAGCTGATCGTCGATTCGCGGTATGAGCGGGGAGTCGCCGCGCGATGGCGCGACCGTGCCAATCGGAGGTTGCTCCAGCGCGAGCTGTTCCGGCTGGAGTCGTTGGCAGCGGCGGATTCCGGGCTGTCCGCAAGCGACAGCGCCATGTTGATCGAGCTGCGGCAGCGGCTGGCGGAGTTGATCCAAGCCGAAGAGCTGGCCGCCACGTTGCCCGGCCACCCACCGGTCCATGTGCTTTCACTCGGTTTGACCGGGACCGACCGCCGGCTGATGGTCGCGTTCGGTGACGTCGACACCGCCACCCGCGTCACTGTCACGGTGGCAGGACATGTCACCAATGGCTCGCTGGCAGACGGATTGCGCCACGCCGCGGCCAACTTCGATGAGAACGCGCGCGACAGCGACTCCCAGCGCAGGCATGCGACGGTCGTGTACTTCGGTGCGGACGGCGTCGACATTGCCACCTCGCAGAGGTTGCTCTACGACATCAACAGTCTGTTGCAGACTCGCAGGGCGCTGAAAGTATCCCTGCCGTGGGTGGAGGTCCTGGCACTGCCCGAGGGCATGGATCTGACCAACACCGCGCGGGATCGGACGCTGGCACGGTCCCTGTTCGCAGATGTCGATATCGACTGGGGCGATTTCGAGCAGGTGGACCGCGCGGACCTGGCCGCCTACCGGATTCCGGACACTTCCTTCGAGGTGCCGCTGATCGAATACGCCTTGGAGGGCAATCCGGCGAACTGCAGCACGAATGTGGCCTGGTCCCAACATCGTCGGTGGCCGGACCGGGTTCCGGCGCCGGTGGATGCGCCCGGCCTGCACGGCCGCACGGCCGACGAATACGCGGAGCTGCTTCGCGCCGGCTGGCATCCGGGCGGTTTCCACGCCGACCCGGACGGCGGCCGCACCGTACACGACAAGATCGCCGACGAACTGCTCACCATGGGACCGGGTGCGACCGCCGCGGTGACCGACGAATACCTCGGTTTCGACCCCGAGAACCCCGACGTCGTGGGCTCGCACACCTACGAAATGTATGTCGCCGAGGACGGCAAGACGGTGAAGGTCCGCGACTGGACCTGGGAAAACCCGGTGCAGCGCAACAAGATTCAGCGCCCGGAACCCATCGGCATCACCTACGACCACGTCCGCGGGCAGCGTAAGGCCGATGTGCGGCAGACCTACGCCATCCTGCGTCACGGCGACGGCCGCCCGGCGGTCGAGCATGTGCCGGGGTCGGCGGTCGCGGGCCGCGACATGCCGAAGACCCGGATCGGGCGGCAATGGCGGGGCCGGGCTGGGCAGGAGCTGCCCGAGGTCGGCGACGGCACGGGCGTGCCGGCGCGCGAGCAGTCGGGAGCGGTCGGCGACGGTGAATCTCAACCCGGTTGGCGCAGACGTCTGGCGCGAGTCTTCCGAGGAAAGGGCAGAGCTGCAACGGCCGCGTCCGGGGAGGCCGGCGCGCTGGACACGATTCCGGAGAAATTCCTGTCCACCTATCGGCAGGTGATTTCCGAACGTGCCGGTGCCGCAGCGGATCTGGCGAAACTGGCTGCCAGGATCGACGCCAACGTCGATGCTTTGTCGTCGGATCGATTCGACGAGGAGCTGACGGCCTCACGACGCCGGATGGGCGAACAGGGGGTCCTCGACTCCGCCCGCTATGACACCGAGTTGCGCGCGGCGACCCTTCGTTATCACGAGCTCAACTCCGTGGTCCACCGGCTCGAGGAACTGGCTGGCTCCTCGCATACGGCCCCGTGGCGATACCGACTGCTGAATGCTCACGCAGAGCGCGTGGCTGAATGGACGCGCCAGCACCAGAAGCTACAGGCTGCTGCTGCCGCCGCCGAAGCCGCGGGGGCCACGGAGATCGACCTGACCGCGCTGCGGTCGGAGGAACGATTTACCGCCGAAGTTGCCCGCTTGCAGGGCGAAATTCCCGAGTCCATTCACGGCGAACTGCACTCCTCGGCCGCGCAATACGTCAGTTTGACGGCAGAGATCAGAGAGATCGACCGCGCCATCGCCGTGCACGACACGGTGCGGGAAAGTCGCGTCGACACTCTGGATCCGAGCGTGGACTGGGACTCGCTTGTCGAGGGCTTGTTCGCCGAACGTGACCAGACAGTGCTGTTCGGCTGGGGGCAGGGGCAGTTACTGGACAAGGCTGTCCGCGGGTTGGGGGCCAGGCTGCGGGCGTTCGGCTGGCGTGACGAGGACAAGATCGCGGCGGCAATGGAGACAGCGCGCAGCGCTGGACGTGAAGTGCTGCAGTTCATCGCGGACTTCCCTGAGGAATCGGAAATCTGGCAGGAGGGCGCCGCTGACGAGTTCACTCGAACTCAGGAATTCGTTCGCCTCGAAGGACAGCGGACGGTCCCGGACAACCAGGCTCTGCTTCGGCCGACCATGCGATTGCAGGTGCGATTCTCCGAAGATGCCGATGTCCGATCGCTGCAGGTGTCCGTCGAATGCGATCAGTACCGTCCACTTGGGCAAGTCGAATACGCGGATGGGGCTTGGGCAATTCCGCAGCACAGTGCTGCGGCGGTGGGTGAGGAGGTGCACCGGTCACTGCTGGCTGCTACCAGGTCGGGGGTCGAGTCGCACGGCGAGGTCTGGGCGTATTTCGAAGAGTCCCGCGACCGGGATGAATCCACCCGCGGCCTCGTCGATGGTGACGAGGGGGCTGGATCGCCGTTCGAAGCCTGCCGAAAGATCGTCGAGAAACTATATGACGATCAGCATGTTCGGTTGCTCGGATGGGAAGACGCGAATCTGGATGCTTTGGCCGACGCCGATCGCGAATTGCGTGCGCTGATCGCGGAATATGGTGGTAGGCACAATCTTCGGGAGATTCGCTTCGTTGAAGCAAGCACGCTCGCCGGGGATTTGGCAGTGACGTATTCCCCTGGGACCAGTCACGAGAAGGACAGCCCTGATTTCTATTCGGTCATCGAGATCGACCGCCGGGCGTTGGTCGATCGGGAATGGTCCGAGAAAACCCTGCGGAAGAATCAGAATGTTGGCTGGTTCAGCCGGTCGGCAAGGTCCTTGGTAGCCCACCTCCTGCGGCATGAATTCATCCATGCTGTGGATCGGTTCCACGGGATCAATTACCTGGACGGCGCTGCCATGACAAGAGGGTTGGAAGCGGCCCTCACTGAATACCGAAACCGCTCGTTGGTGCATCCGAACCCCGACATCGCTGGCTGGCTGCGGAAGGCAGCGCCGAAATATGCCCGCTTCCGCAAGATCGCCGATGGAAGTTGGATCAAGGAGTTCAAGCCGCTCGAGATGCTGGCGGAAGGCAGTGCCGGCGGTGCGCTCGACCGGACGCTGCCGTTGCTGCACCCGTCACGGGTTGCGTATGCAATGTCGCATCGACTCGACCCGGCGGTGTTCGCGAAGACCATGGCGAATTGGGAGCAAGCGCACCAGGCCAACCGCGCCGCCCGCGGAGTCCTGCGGCCGGCCGCGGAGGTAGGCGACCAACTGTCCGGTCTACACGGCGAGAGCTACGCGGATTATCAACGTCCACAAACACACTGGCCGCATGCGGACAACCAGTGTGGTCCGTTGACGATGCAGGACATCGGTGAGGAGACCGGCCGGGATGATCTCGGCGGGTTCACTGCCGGGCTCGGCGGTATGCGGGTCAGCGTCATCGAAGAGAAGATGGGCGGGCTCAAGCAGGCTTTCGCCGATATCGATACGGCTGTTGCGCGGTTGGAGGCTTTCGGTTGGCGGACCGATGCGGAGAATCAGGGGATCGATCCGAAGAGGGCGTGGCGCAAGGGTATTGATGCGCCGGGTGACCCCCGGTACATGGTTGAGCCCGAGGCCGAGGTGGGGCTTCTGGTATTCGATCCGACGCATACGGATGGCAGCGGTGCGCATGGTGATATCGGGCATGCGTATTGGTTGGTGCGTCGGGTGGATGCGGATGGAGATGTCCGTATCGAGAAGCGTGATCCGGGTATGGGTGTGTTCCAGCCCAATTTCGTGCCGTCGGCGGAGTCGACTGGGCATCCGGTGTACGGCATGTTCCTTGATCCGCGTGGGCAGCGGGTGGTGGTCGCCGACGCCGATGGTGTGGTAAGTACCAGCACCGAGGACTTCTATGTCGGCAAGTCCGGCACTGCGGAACCGGGAACGCCGGCGCAATCGCTCCGCACCGACGCGCCTCAACCAGGCTTCCGGGAACGCCTGGCACAGTTGTTGCGCGGAAAGATCAGGGCCACACCGGTTGTCGCTCCCCAGCTGACACCGGCTCTGGTCGAACTGCGCCGCCACGACGACAAACGGCTCGCCGAGCTGCATCAAGAGTTCCGCGATCTGGTAGCCCCATTCGGTGACCGGGGCTCGCAGTTGCTGAACCCGAAATCGGAGACCCGGAGCGCATTCGAGCAAGAGCTCACCAACCTGCGGCAAGAGCTGGCCGAGCAGGTGAAAATCGCCGAGCGGCATTTGACCGACCAGGCGCGGGTGCATGAAGAGGTCGGCAAAGTGCTGGGGTCCGTCGAATTCACCCAGACGGTGAAAGACCTTGCGGTCGATTTCTTCCGCCTTTTCGAGGTGATGGAGAAGATCGCGGAAATCGATCGGTACACCCTCAGGGCCCGCCGTATCGATGTGTTGGAAGACGAACTTGCCGACGCATATACGCGCTACGAAATGAGGCTGGATTCGGCTGCCTCGGTGCGGGAGATGGCCGATCGGATTGCGGGCCTAGGCGAATTGGCGGGGCTTGTCCAGAAGACCGAAGACACGATCCCGGAAATGGAGATTGTCCGGGACCGGGACATTACGGACTTCTATTGCATGCGCCCGAGTATGCGGGTAGCGCAGGAGACCTTGGCGAAGGTGCGGGCCCGCTACGACGAGACCCGTGAGCGGCTGCAGGAGTTGCTGGGCAGTGATCCGGCGAACATGCGCGTCGACGAGCTGGAATCGCTGACGCCGGACCCGTTGTCGAACAAAGTGCGGACCCGGGATCCGGAGCGAGAGCAGCAAAAGTACGAGCTCGCAGTGGCATTCGAGGACTGCCAGGCAGTGCTCGCGTATGCCGAGACGGTCGAACAGCGGGATGCGCGACTGCAGGAGCTCACCAGCAAGTTCGATCGAGCGATCGAGGCCGCGCTCGGACCGGCCGCCGAGAACCCGAGCGCCCGAGTCGTATTGAGTGATTCGCTGGCCAGGCTCGCCGATATCGCGGCGGAAGATCGCGCCGAACTACCAGGGGCGCTGTCGGATAACGGTGTACGAATCCGCCTCGACATGGCGATTCGGGATCTCGACGCGGAGACCCTGGACGCCGCCGCGGTGGATGAGCTCCGTCGTGAGGGCGAACGCCTGGCCGACCCACGGCTGATGGAGTTGGGGATACGGCCGTATGTCACCGATCCGGCGAAGGCGATCACGGATATCACCAGGCTGCTGGACGCAGTCGCCCGGATTGGCGGCATCGTCGTACTGCAGGCGGAACAGCGCCGGGCCCATTCCCGGGCAGCGGTAACCGAAGCGGTATTCGATGCTCGGCGGGCCGAGCATCTGGCCCGGTACCCGCGTGACGAAGACGTGTTGAGCACCGCATTGGAGGAGTCGTCCACACTGCTCGACGCGTGGAGAAGCAGCTGGGGCCGTCGCCGTGGCTCGCTCGGCAAGTTGTTCGAGCTTGCCTACGACTATCGGCGTCACGCCGCGCGGGCGGCTGCGCTGGACCAGCAGGCGAGCGAGCTCACGGACTTGGCTCGCCGTCGCCACGCGGCGGCGAGCCGCAGCGAGAAGGCCGAACTAACGCTGCGAGAGCTGTCCAAGGGCAAGCACGGTTACTGGAATTTCACCGCCGAGGTACCCACGGAGCTGCGCAAGAGACGGTACCAACTCCAACGTGACCTCGCCCGTGAGCTGAACCGGAAAATCGCTCGGGATATGGGTATCGAGGCGCCGGAGACCGACGAGCACCACTCGCTGCCGATCGCCTTGATCCACCAGATGGTGTATCAACCCAGTGGGACGGGCCCGCTGACCGATCCCGAAACCGGACAGCACGACGTCGAGCTGGAGTTCTTGGCCATGCAGGCCCTGACGACCGGCGAGATGCTCGATGCCGCAGTCGATTACGCCGCGGCGCTCGCCGAGATCGATCGGCTCGACGCGGCGCTGCGTGCCGGTTTGTCCGATCTGCACCCGCAGGAAACGACCGCCGATGCCACCGGGGACTACCAGCGTCCGGGCGGGCTCGAACACCTGCTGGCCGACGGGCCGAAGAACTGCTTGCCGGAGGCAGCGCGGGCAGCGTGGGCTGCGGTAGGCGGGACAATGCCTGCCGGTTTGGCGGGTCTTGTCGCGGGCCCGGACGGTGTGGCAGCGGCGGATGCGGCGGGAATTGTCGGCGCGGACTGGCACGACAACGGCTTCTACTCGTGGGATGAGCTCTACCACCGTGTGCTCGCGAACAAGGGCGCGATCGTCGCTGTTATGGCGTTCGAGGGCTTCACGAACGAGAACGAGGTCGGCGCGCACGCGGTATGTGTGAAGTGGGATGCCGAACGCCGGCAGGTGATGGTGGTCGAGAACGGTGCGGAGACAGCGTTCGAGAACTGGATCCCGCCGGATCGGGTCGCGCGTCTGGGTGGTATGGAGCTGCTGCCCGGCGGTGTCGCCGCGCGGGCATTGGGCCCGAACGGTGAGTCGGCTGCGGTGGCGGGCCGGGACTTCCGCAACGTCCGCATCGGTGCCCGCATGGACGACGATGTGGCGGTCATACTCGCCACCGCACGTGCCAGCAGGGCTGCCGAGGAGAACCGCGCGCCGGACGAGCAGCGGCAGGCGCTGCCATGGGTCGGTGACGGAACCGCAGATCCGGTATCGGAGCAGTCGACACCCGCTGAGGAGCCCCGCGAACTGGTCGTCATTCCGGCAGAGTTCCGGACGACATATGAGGAGTTGATCGCCGAACAAGACCAAGCGCTCGTCGAGTTGACCGAGACGGCGCGCAAGGCGAATGCCGCCGTGAAGTATCTGCAGTCGCATCAATACGAGCAGGCATTGGAAACCGTGCGGCGCCGTCTGGACATGCAGGGGGCCTCCGGCGCCGCCCTCTCGGCTGAGCTCTGGGCGACGACCATGCATTACCACGAGGTCGGTGCCATGATCCGCCGACTCGAGGAGCTCGGTGCCGTGCGGCCGGAGGATGCGCCGGAACAGCATCGGTTGCTGACGAATCATGCTGTCGCGGTGGAGAATCGGCGCGAGCCGCTGCGCAACCTGCGCGAGGCCCTCGGAACCGACGCACAACCCGAGGCCGTGGATCGTTTTGTGGTGCATCGTGACTCGGTGCGTGAGGCGGCGCGAGTCCTCGCCGCACACGACTACCGAGAAAAACGAGCAGTGGTCATCAAGCTCCGGGAAGATCACGGAGTCCAGTTGACGGGTTGGGAGTACTCGGATGTTCCTCTCGACGCCCTGGTGACCTTCGATCACACCCTGCGCGAGCTGTTTGCGGAATACCGCGGAACACACACCCTCACTGAAATACGTCTCCTCGATGAGGAAGGCATGCGTGCTGTTGATGCCAGGACCCCCGTCTTCGGCAGCAAAGAGGACCGTGCCCCCCGCGCCCTGTGGCGTCTCATGTCGGCGGGCGGGCAGGTCTTCTCCGATATCTCTGTCGATCGACGAATCGTCACCGAGCGGAGATTGACCGCGAAGGCCGTGCGGGAGGCGCAAGCGAAGGGTGTGTGGGGCAAGTTGCCGGGTAAGCCGATCACCGGCTATCTGGTCCACGAGTTCTTGCATGCCGTCGACCAGGCTCTCCAACTGACCGCCCGCGGCACGCTCCGCAAGGAACTCCGCAACGCCTACCACGTTTATCGGCGCCATCCGGTCCTGCGCGTGGACGAGGACTTCCCCACTTGGCTGCAGCGGCTGCCGCGTTATGCCTTCGAAAAAGGTAAACGCGGAAAGCTGAACGACCTGGAGGCATTTGCCGAAGGCGCCGCAACCGGGGGACGAGATCGTTCGCTGCCGCTGACCGATCCGTCGAGGATCGTGTATGCCTTCTCGCACGGCCTCGACGGCGGCGATTACGCCAGGACGATGGCGGACTGGGCACTGGCGCACGCGGTCAACCGGGACACCATGGCCGGTCTCCAGCCGTCGCTGGCGCAAGTGCGCGGCGATGCGCCCGCCGACGAAGGCGATACGGCCTACGTGCACCCGGACCCGCGCCGGCCGCATGCGGATAATCAGTGTGGTCCGTTGACGATGCGCGACATCGGTGTGGTGACGGGCCGCGATGATCTGGGTGGGTTCACCGCTGGGCTCGCGGGTATGCGGGTCAGCGTTATCGAAGAGAAGTTGGGTGGGCCCAAGCAGGCTTTCGCGAATATCGGTGAGGCTGTTTCGCGGTTGGCGGACTGGGGTTGGCGGGTCGATGCCGCGAACCAGGGCATCGATCCGGACAGGGCGTGGCGCAAGGGCATCGATCCGGAGGGCGACCCCCGTGACATGGTCGTGCCCGAGGCCGAGGTGGTCCTGCTGGTGCTCGATCCGACGCATGTCGATGGCACCGGTGCGCATGGCGATGTGGGGCATGCGTATTCGCTGGTTCGCAGGGTGGATGCGGATGGGCGGGTTCGGATCGAGAAGCGTGATCCGGGTATGGGGGTGTTCCAGCCGAATTTCGTGCCGTCGCGGGAGGCAGACGAGCATGTGGTGTTCGGTATGTTCCTCGATGCCCGTGGTCAGCGGGTGGAGTTCGCGGATGCGGATGGTGTGGTGCGCACCAGTACCGAGGACTTCTACGTCAGCAAGTCCGGCGGCGACGTCGGCGAGTTGCTGGCTGTCGTGCGTGCTGGAGATGCTGCGGATCCCGCTCGGCGACAAGAGGCTTTGCGAGGTCTGGCGAGCATATTCGGACAGCAGGTCTTCCAGCACGTGCTGGGCCGGCTCAATGATCGGCAGGCAGCGCCCCTGGCGCGTGCCGCCACCGATGACGTGCTCGCCACTGCGGCACAGCACAACTGGACCGCGCCCGCCGGGCAGGCCATCGGTGAATGGTTGCTCGAGATCGCGCCGATGGCGGTGGAACGCCGGATCGCCCAACGCATTCGAGCCGTGGTTCTGGACCGGCTGCGAGAAGACGAGTCGAGCGACGATCCCGATACCGCCGCCCACGCACCGATGCGCGCACAGGCTGTGGCGTCGGCGCATCCAGCATTGATCACGCAGGCACTGAACGGAATCTCCCGTGGACCACAACGGGAATGGCTGCGCCGACGGGTCGGCATGGCACTTCCGCGGGAGACGGTGGAACCTCTGGTGGCGAAGCTCGGATGGGCCACCGACATGGCCGCGCTCGACCAGAGCGCGAAGCGCGCACTGGCAGATGTCCTGATGGCGATCTTCCCGATCTCACTGCACGACCTTCCGGCATCGGGCACACCGGAATACGAATTACTGAACCTGTTGGTGACCCATCGTTTCCCTGCAGAAGTAGTGGATACCATCGGTGGTGACCTGGCTCGTTTGCGAGATGCGGTCGCGGGACTGACAGGCCGCAGTGCCGAATATTGCAATCTCCGGTTCTTGCGCGGTCTTTCCCAAGGCCAGGTTATGAACACCTTGGGCCTTGCAGATGCGGGCGAGGCATCGCTACTCTCGCGCGTTAGCGACCACTTGATGATTTCGCTCCTCGAGGCACCCGAGCCGCCGGTAGTCGATTTCGACGACTGGCTGAGCCGGCTTCCCGAACCGGGGCAGGATTACGACCGGCGTGTAGCAGAAGTGATGGAGCGACTCTCGCCGGAGCTCGCGCAGATCGTTGCCGGCGATATCACAACTTTGGCGCAGGCCATCGCATTTCTCGGGCCGCAGCAGATGGCCATGTGCTATCTGACGATCTTGCATGATGAGTCGCTTCTCGACGCGAGCCGGGCACTGATGCTGACTCGGCATACCGCGTACGGCGTGAAGCGAGTTGCGATGGCGCGGCTGGTTGATCTGCTCGCCGGCGACCGGCCCGGCACTGTGACATCCGAGCCCGGCGTGGAGCAGGGTCCGGCCGCGGATGTTCCGCGGGAACCGATGGAAGAGGGCGATGAAAGCGGTTCGACCGCAATCGATTTCACGCCGAGTTCGCCGCCTACGGCAACAGACGTGGCACGTGTTGCGGGTGTCCCGCTCAGCATCGTCATTCTGGTGCTGAACAGGAAGGCGGTCAGCCCGCGGCTGCACGAGCAAGTGGTCGCGGCAGCGCAGCGCATCGGATTCGAACTGTCCGAGGAGGTCGAGCAGCCACAGCAACTACCGAAGCCGGTTTCCGAGTTTGTGGTGTCACGTCGTGCGCGAGTGCCGGTGACCGTCGTAAGGCGGATGGCCCGCGAAGTTTCCGGTGCGGGAACGGTTCCCGAAACGATGCGGGAGCGTGTATCGGTTGTGATGCGGGAGCTCGAATACGAGTTCCGTGACGGTGCTGTGGCCTCGAAATACGCATTCACGCCCAGGTTCAAGTGGACGACCCTTGCCCGGGAAGCCGGAGTCGAAAGGGGCACCCTGCGTCACCTGCTCGCGGGCGGGCGGGTGTCGGCACGCACTCACGAGTTGATCGTCGCAGCGGCCGCCCGGCTCGGGATCGAGCTCCCGGCAGAGCTGTTGGCGCCCCCGCCACAGTCGCCGCCCTCGCAAGCGCAATTGGCTGATGAGGCGGGCGTATCCACCACGGAAGTCGCCCGGGTACTCAACGGCTATCGTGTCACTCATGCCACGTGGCGCGCGGTCCTCGATGCGGCTGTGCGGATAGGTTTCGAACTTCCCGAAGCAGCTCTGCAACCACCGATTTGGTGGAATACCAGTGAAATCGCGCGCAGGGCAGGGACATCGAAGGTCACTGTTCGCCGTGTGCGGAACGGACAGTGGGTTTCTCCGGAACAGCGCGCTCGGGTGATCGAGGCGATGCGCGCCCTCGTACCCGAACTCGTGGATCGGATTCCGCCTGCGCCGGCCCAACCACCGCGGCGGCTGGGCAAAGCCGATATCGCCCGGGAGGCCGGAGTGTCGTACTCCACGGTCGTCCGTGTGTTCGCGAACGCGGATGTGGACCCGCAACTGCGGCAGCGTGTACTGGCGACGGCAGACCGTCTCGGTGTCCCGGTACCCGAGGAGGTCCGGAACCGACCCGTGCCCCGACGCAAGGTCACCCTGACCGAGGTGGCTCGGGAGGCGGGGGTTGCCGTCAGCGTCGTGCACAAGGCGTTCAACGGTGCACGGGTGCTGCCCGAGACGATGACGTCGGTGCTGCGAGCGGCGACCATACTCGGGTACCCGCTGACCCCGGATGCGCTGGCCAAAATCCAACTGCCGCAGCAGTTCGCGGCAGATCTGGCCGATGCGGCCGGCGTGCCGCCGGAGATCGTGCACCGGGTGTTCGCGGGCCGGGATGTGGATGCGATCTCGTGGATGCAGGTGCGTGATGCGGCCATGCGACTCGGATTGCTGCCCAGGCAGCCGTCGTTTGCGGATGTCGCTCGGTTGGCTGGGGTCGATACCCGGACGGTGCGGAGCGCCTTCGCGGGTAGACCGGTGTTCCCGGACAGGATGCGAGTGGTGCTTGCCGCAGCCTTCCGGGCCGGAGTACCGA
This sequence comes from Nocardia sp. CA-120079, assembly GCF_050955745.1. Taxonomy (NCBI): domain Bacteria; kingdom Bacillati; phylum Actinomycetota; class Actinomycetes; order Mycobacteriales; family Nocardiaceae; genus Nocardia; species Nocardia sp. CA-120079. The sequence continues at coordinate 7,564,382 of NZ_CP192088.1, read as the reverse complement.
TGACCGCGAGTGTCCTGTCGCAGTTCCAACTGCCGGATCTCTGTGTCGCGGACCTGGCGGTCGAGGTCGGGGTATCCGACGAGATCGTGCGCCGGGTGTTCGCGGGTCAGGATGTGAACGAGCAACTGCGGCACTGGGTGTTGCAGGCCGCACGGATGACCGATCGCTCATCGCTATCGGAATCCGCTCTCCGGCAGGAACTCTCCCGCCGTATGACGTACTCGTCGGTGGCGCGGGAAGCGGGGCTCACACTCAGCGCGGCTCATGAGACGTTCACCGGGGTCTGGGTGGCGGCGGAAACGACACGAGCGGTGCTTTCCGCCGCGATCCGGCTGGGCTTCCCGCTATCTCCCGAGGTGTTGTCCCGGATTCATCTGCGCGATGAGTTCGTGGCGGCGTTGTCCGAGGCGGCCGATGTACCCGGTGACGTTGTGCGTGCGGTGTTCGCGGGCCGGACCATCGACGTTCGATACGTGCAGTTGCGGGAGCGGTTGTTGGCTGCGGTGACCGAGCTGCCGCCGGCCCCCGATCGGCCGACCTACGGGCAGATCGCCGAGCTGGCCGGAGTGAACGAGGCGGCCGTGGCCAACGTCTTCAATGGTCGCGAGGTGCGTCCGGAACGGTTGCGTGCGGTGCTGGCCGCAGCGTTTGGGCTCGGCTTTCCGCTATCTGGGGAGGTGTTGTCCCGGATACGTCTGCACGACGCGTTCGTCGCGGCTCTGGCCCGGGCGGCCGACGTGTCCGAAGATGTGGTGCGCGACGCATTTTCGAGCCAGGACGCGGACAACCGGCATGAGGAGTTGCGTCAGCAATTGCTGGCTGCGGTGGCAGACCTGCCGTCTGCTCCACGGCCGACCTACGCGCAGATCGCCCAGGTGGCCGGGGTCAGCGTTGCGACGGTGTCGAGTGTCTTCAACGGTCGCCGGGTGGGGCCGCAACGATTGCGGGCGGTACTGGCCGCAGCGATCGACCTCGACTTCCCGATGACACCGGAGGTCCTGTCCGGTATTCAACTGCCGGAGCAATTCGTCGGTGATCTCGCGACGGAGCTGGAATGGACCACCAGTGCGGTGCGCGACGCGTTCTCGGGTGACCGGGCCGACCGGCAAACGCAGCAACGGTTGCTCGCGGCTGTCGCTCGTCGCGCAGATCCGGCCGCCGCGGACATGGATCAAGTCCCGGACTCCGGCACCGAAAACGATTCGCTCCCAACGGTCTTCACCGGGGACCTGCCGTCGGCACAGCCCGTCGATGTCGAGCAGGTATGGGCGTTGCGTACGCAACTGGCCGAGCTGCTGGAGATGGATCCGGCGAATGTGACCCGTGGCCGGGTATGGCAGCTGCTGAACGCCCCGAATACCGGCGAACGAGCCGTGCCGATGGCGGGGAACGTGATCGAGGTTGCTCAATGCTTCCTGGCGGTGACGAGCGACGAGGTGAACAGGAAGCCGAACCAGCTCGACATCTCACGTCTGTCCGGAGTGACTCCCGCGACCGTGTCCAGGGTGCTTCGACGCCGCACCCCGGTCTACACCGAAGCCGAACAGCGGGTACTCGCCGCGGCGGCACTGGTCGGCGTGCGCATTCCTGAGGGCCTTCAACGCGCCATCGACCCGGAATTCATCCGCACCAGGTTCATTGCGCCCAGGTTCGTCGACGGACAGTTCGTCCCCGGGCGATTCCGTGAACAGCCCACCCAAGATGACGTGGCGGATGCCGCGAATGTGGACGGTGGCAAGCGGGTTGTCAGCCAGGTGCTGACGGGGGCGGATTCACCCGATACCGACACCGCGCTACGGGTGTTCGCTGCCGCCGATCGGATCGGCTACTGGTACTCGCCGTATCGCGGGGATGCCGATCTCGAGCGGCCGCGAGGGACGGCACCTTCGCCCAGCTCGCTGCTGGATGTGGATGGACCGGGTTACGCCACCCGCGCCGGCGTCGCCGCCATGGGCGGGCCGACCGCTGCGCGGAGGGACGGCGACCCGGCGGTTGCGGATGTGACTCCATCCGTTCCGTTGTCACCCGACCATGTCCATGCGGACGGCCCCAAGAACTGTCTCCCCGTCGCGGCACGGAATGCGTGGGCGGCGGTCGGGCGTCCGGTGCCGGACGGGTTGGCCGGGTTTACCGCCGGGCCCAACGGTGTGTTGCTGCGGGATGCGCCCGGGGTGGTGGGCGTCGGATTCGACGAGAGCATCACCTCGTTGGCGGGTGCGCGGTACCGGGTGGCGCATGACGGCGGCGCGGTGGTTGCGGTGCTGGTGTTCGAGGGTGTCGATGGGCAGCCGCCGCAGTGGGGGCATGCGGTGAGTATCAAGCGCGGCGTCGATGGGGTCGTGCGGGTGTTCGAAGAGGGAATGACCGGGGAGGGTGTGGCATTCGAGGAGTGGGAGCCGCCGGCGGGCGTGATCCGCGATGCCGACGGGGAGCCGGTGGTCGTGGCCATGCGGATGACGGGTTCGGCTGCCGACGATGTCCCGGTCAGTAGGGAATTGCCAGCTGCGGCACGGGTATTCGAGCATGTTCGGGTCGGTGTGCCCGCGCCGGAACCGGATGATCATGTGGAGCCGCGGCCCGCTGTACCGGCGATACCGAGTGAGGTTTCGGCGCATCAGTGGGAGAACTTCTGGGCGGGTGTGATCGCCGAGGCGGACCTGGCGGGCAGCACGGGCTTCGACGACCTCAACCCGCTGGCGGCGGATCTGTTGCGGTTGGTGATGGAGCAGCGGTGGAAGGATCTGCCCGCGGCGGTCCAGCAGCAGATCGTGGGGCTGCTGAGTGACCCGGTGGAACGGTGGTTGGCGGAAACCGCTGGTGCACCTCTGCCGACCGCCGAGCAGCTGCCGGAGTCGATGGCCGACGAGCTGAACCGGATGCTGCTCGCCCGGCGCAGGCAGGAGTTGGCGGGTATCGAGCAGCCCACTGCCGAGAATGTGCGGGACCTGGCCGAGGTCGACAACTGGATCAACCGATTGCGGATCGCGGAGCGGTGGGTAACCCACCTGCCTGGTCATCCGCGGGTTCGGTTGCTGCGCTTGGACTCCGGTGACTCGCGGCAGTTGGTGCTCACCGTCGGCGACCTGCGATCCGCGCAGGTGCCCGAGGTCCAGATCCACGTCTATGACAGCGAGTCCGACGCGGCAGCCGATGACGGTCTGAACGCGGTACTGAACCACGCCTCGCGGGCGACGCCGGGCGCGGCGCTGTGGTTCGGCCGGGACGCGGCGGCACTCGAGGCGTTTGTGCGGGGGCTGGCGCCCGCACGCGGCATAAGCGGCCGGTCGGACTCCGATATCACGGTGATCGGGCACGACGAGGCTTCCCGTCAGGTGATACGTCGCCTGAACCGCGTCGACTTGAGCAGGCAGCGCAATGAGGTTTCCTCGAGCGCATCCATTCCCGAGGCGATGGTGCTGCCGGTGAACGATCCGGAAAACATCATCCGGGACGCATTGCGGTGGGCCGGGATGTCGAGCATCCAGGACATGGTGCTGCCCGCCGGTGCCACCTTTGCCGATGCGGCCGAGATGGGTGCGGCCAACGCGAAGCGGTGGCGCGGGTGGCCGAGCTACGTGCAAGAAGTGCTCAGCAAGCACCATCCCGATGTATTGGCCCAGGCCGTCGGTCTACCCGACGAGGTACGTCACAAAGCGAACCAATCAACATTGGCGGCCGACATGGCCGCGGTCGACGCCGCAAACGCCGCTGGGGAGTCATCCGGCGCCGCACACCGGCAGCGACTGGCGGAGGTCAATGACACGGACCGAGCGATGAAACTGGCTCGACAGCTCCTGCGGCGGGAACTGGACGAGGATGAGATTCAGTTGTTGTCCCGCACCCGCACCCCGGACGGCGATTTCGAACTGATGATCGGCCTCGGAAGGCCCAGTACTGCGGGCAAAGTGCAAAGGCTCGTGCTGGGCGCCGCGAAGCCAGGCAGTCCGAGTACGCCGATCTCGCTGGCAGTCACGCAGTTCCGGACGCTGCGCCAGTCGTCGCCCGATGCCGCACTGGTCTTCATCGTCCAGGGGGCCGACACCGATCGGTCTGCGGGTTCGGGCCGGGTGGCCGAATCGGCCACGGCCGCCGCCGAATCGGCCGCGGAGCGGTTCGTACTCGAGATCGTGGCCGACAATGCTGCCCGCCGCGCGTTGCACCCGTACGAACAGCGCCCGTACAACCACCTTGTCGGCCTGCCGGCCGGTGTGCCCGGGGTACTGCACGCCGCGCGGCTGCTGTACCGGCGGGGTGAGATCGACCTGGTGTCCGGGGATTCGGCCCCCGTCCGGTCCGAGAACCCCGTCGGGAGCATTGCGCTGCTGCTGGCGGATGCTCGGGCAGAGGTGGCCGAAATCCACGGCGAGATCGAACGACTGATCGGAAACCTGCGATTCGGCGGTGCCGCTGCGCGGCTGCCCGCGCAGGCGTTGGAACTCGACCGGATCGATGACACCTTGCAGGATCTGGCCGCCGCGAGACGTCCTGCTGCGGGCAACGCCGAGATTCTCGGCGAATGTGTCCGGCTCGCAGCACAATTGCGACTGGCCGTCGTCCTGGGGAACCACCTCGGCAAGGATCGGCAAACAGGACGTGACGCACAGTTCTGGACGGATCTGGACAACCGCCCGCAGGTCCGGGAAGCGGTGAGTGTGCTCGCCGGGCGTCAGGTGCTCGCGGTTCGGATCGCTGATTTGGTGCAGGGAGCGTTGTCCGACAGCACTATCGATCTGGACGAGACCTCCGAGCTCTGGACGCTGGAAACGCTGAACGAGCTGAACCTGGACCGGATACGGGACTGGGTGGCGGAACTGTCGGCCTCGGCGCACACCTCCGAGCACCGGGATCGCGTCACCGAATTGATCGGCCTGGCAGCCGAATTGACGGCTATCGATATCGAAGCCGCTTATCTGCGCTCCCGGACCCGCGACGCTGTCGAGATGTCGAGTGTGGGCACTCTGGAAAATGCTGTGTCGGAGGCCTATACGTATCGTGCTGCCCTGCGACGGGGATTGGATGGTCAGTGCGGGGCCCTGAATGTGCCCGCCGGCACGGGCATCAACCCCGATCGGGTGAGCAGACTGTATGACGAATTGCTCCGGGATCTCGGTGAACGGTTGCGGCTATCCGAGCGAGAACTGGAACTGCGTCGCATACACGTCGCGATCGAGTTCCTGAAATCCATGAATGACCCGCGCGTGGGCGAGTTGTCCGGGCTGGAACGTCGGCTCCGCGGTCTGAAAGGACTGCTGGAGAGCTCGAAGAGGTTTTCCGAAGCCGATGAGAAGTTGCGGTGGTTGGTGCATCGAGCAGAGCTGCTGGCCGCCGCTCGCAACGCGGATGTCGCGCTCGACGACGAGGTTGCCGGTTTCGCCGTCGGCCTCGGCCTCGACCTGGACGTGTGGGCGGATGAACAGCTCGTGACGGTGCTGTCCGAGATCACCGAAAAGTACCGGCCCGCAATGGCTCCGCGGCCACCGGCTGCGCCCGCGATCCGGTCGGGCGTCGTGCCGGAGTCCGAGATGGCCACGACTGAATACGATTTCGAGGAGCGTCACAGTCCGGCGCTGGTGTGCGGCCCGATGGTGCAGGCCGTCATCGTAGCCGGTGCGGGCGAGCAGGCCGCCGGAATGAAGCCGGCTTCGGTCGATGACTGGAAGATCATCACCGGGGGGATGACCGGATCGGCGTTCGCGAAGGGGCTGGATGCGAACTGGGAGTCGAATTCGCCACTGAAGGGGTCGGCGGCGCTGGCCGAGCTGGTGTGGCAGGTCGGTCTGGACGACAACGATGTGTCCATGGCCGCGGCGGTGCTGGATATCAGCGGTCAGGGTTTCGCGCACGCGGTCGCCGTGGTGCGGGTGAATCAGGCGCTGATCGACGAGTTCCCGCAATTGGAGGGGCAGATCGGTCGAGTCGCGGTGTTCGACAATGGGTACGACGAGACCGACGATGGGTGGATCATCGGTGATGTCGCGATCACCCGGTGGATACACCGCGCCGGTCCGGATGTGCGGAAGGTGCACCGCCTGCTGTTCGGTGACGACGGCGCACCGAAGCGGAGATTGGGCGATCGGCAACCGTTGTCGCTGCTTGGACCCGCCGAACCGGTGGGTGTGCGAATGGCCGGGCCTCCGAACGAACACTCCGGTGGGGAAGACCCACCACAACTGCCGCTGTGGCGTGCTGTGGCCGTGGATGCCGCGGTGTCGGTCCGGACGGTGTTGTCCGTGGTCAAGGGAATGCCGGTACCCGGCCCGATCGGCGCACGGGTCGCCGCGGCGGCGGACCTGCACGGCCTGGAGCTGACCGCGCCGGTGTCGGCGGACCCGGAATTGGAGACCGAGTCCGATCCATGGGCGACGTCGTGGGATGTGGCTGCGGCAGCGGGGGTTTCGCCCGCGACGGTGCGAGAGGTGGTGTCCCGGCGTGCGTCGGTGCACGACCTGTCGAACCGTCGCGTGCTGGCCGCCGCCGTGCAGCTGAGCTACCCGGACCTGCCGATCAGCCTGCATGCCGCCATGCGCCAAACCGCGGCGATCGCTGCGGCTGCCCGCGTCGACGAGGACGTTGTCGTCTGGGTGCTCGATGGGCGGCTCTCGGTCGAAACCGAGTACGGGGCGAAGGTTTTCGACACCATATTGCAGCTGGTCGAATGGGAGGCTCAGCCGGCGCGCGGTGTCGAGGGATTGATTTCCGCCTCGGCACCGGCATACGCGATAGCACCGAGGAGAATGCCGGATGCGCAGCCACCGGAAGGGGTGGGAGACGGCGTAACATCCTCGGCCGCAGGTGAATTCGACGCTTATGACGCGTTGGAGCAGCTACCCGAGCATGCCCGCATAAAGAAGGTGGCGGACAAGGCCGGGGTAGCCGAGGTCACCGTCGTGGACCTGCTGGCAGGTCTGGAAATCGACGAGCGTGTCGCGCAACGGATCCGGCGCGCCGCCACCCGAATCGAGTCTCGGCTGCCCCGCCCGCGGACGCCGGAGGCGGTCGCGTGGATTGCCGGGACCTCGGTGAACGCGGTCATGAAGGTGCGCAACGGTCAGCCGTTGCACAACGAGTCCGTCGAACAGCGCGTTCGTGATGCACTCGGGCTCGTCGGGCCGCTGGTTCCGGGGCAGCGCCGGGCAGAGGGCACACCGGGTGCGGACCGCACTGTGCCGGGGCAGCGGGAACCGGAGGCCGGGCCGGGTCGTACGGATGGCCTGCTGCCCGGACAGCGGCAACCGGAGGGCGAGTCGCCCGGCCGTCCGCGCGGTTTCGTCGAATTGATCGCCGCCATGCTGCCGCAGTGGGCGACGACGCAAATCGCCGGTGAGCAGGCCGCAGGCACCACCCAGGACGGTGCCACCACGCCGTCGGCCCCGGATTCCGACGACCGGCGAGCCGCATTGCTGCGCGCCGCGCAGAGCGGAGATCGCGACGCCCTCCGCGAATTCCGCGCCGCGCAGGACGCCGCGCTGCTGGAGTGGCTGAAGTTCGAGGTGGCGGACAAGGAGGTAGCGGCCCGGCTGCGGGAGCGGGTCTTCGATCTGGTCTTCGCCAAGACACTGCCGCCGGGGCATCGATCCAACATCTGGTTCATGAGCCAGATCGGCCTGGTGGTGGCCGAAGAACGGGCGCGCCAGGCCTTCGCCGAACGGGTGTGGGCGTCATTCCTGCGCGCGGCCGGGGTCGACGAGAGCCTGATCGCCGGTGCGGCTTCGGGATCCCACCCCGGCGGTCCGCTGACCGCCGTCGCGCCCGAGGTGCTGCAGGCCGCGCTCGCGTCGTTGGCATCGCCGGATGAGCGCTGGATCGTGTGGGAGCACCACGTCCATCGGCATGATCTGGATACCCTCGCCGCGGCCACACAGCGGTCGGTATCGGAGCTCGAGGAGCTGGAACGCCGGGCGGTGCGCGCGTTCGTCACCGAGGCGCGGTTGCTGTCGGACCCGAATGCGTTGATGCGCAGTGTCGATCGGGTCGAGGGTGCGGACAGCGATAACGACCGGCTCGCGCACGACATGGAAGCGCGGATCGAACAATTGGCCGGCGAGGTCGCCGTCCAGCTGCACGAGAGCTTCCGGGAGCTGTTCCGCGACACCGAGACGACCTACCTCAAACAGATGCGGATGCCGGACGGTTCGAAGATCCCGGCCGGCACACCGAAGAGCGCTCAAGTCGATATCGCGAACCTGACCTTCGAGAAACTGCCGCAATACTTCCAGGAGGTGAACCGGCGCCGGGCCGAGACCGCATTGCGGATCGCGCTGGCGGTACAGGCGGCGGGTGTGGAGCTGTCCACACCGTCGGCGCTCGAGTTGATCGCCGCGCAGATCCACGAAACATGGGTCGACGAGCAGGTTTTCGTGCAGCGCGACCCTGATGTGACGCCCGAGCAGCTGCAGCCGTTCGAGGGCCTGACCGTCGCCGAGGATCTGCACAGCGCAGACCGAGCGCAGAGCCTTCTCGCTGCCGAGCTCGCGATCCGAGCGCTGGCCCCACCGGCACTGGATCGCGCCGATTGGCAACAGCGCCGCCACGAGGTACTCGAACAGTGCGCCGACGTGATGAATTGGTACGGCTGGCACGACTCGCTCGATACCCGGGCCGCGCTTCCGCCGACGGAACCGGCGAACGGACTGCCCGCGAAGTCGATTCCGAAACCACCCGCGGTACTCGGGCTGGCGGCGACCGTCGTGGACATGGTGCTCATTCACACCCCCGGGGCGCGGGTGACGCTGCGGCCGCGTGTGGAGGGCAGCGCGGGTGGCCGGGAGATGCGGATAGATGTCGTCTTCACCGGGGCGGCATTGTCCGACGAGTCGATGATCGCGGCGTCGCGGGCGCTCGGGGAGCTACCCGACCGGTGGCGGTTCGAATCCGACAGTGACTCCGACACTTTCCGGATCGTGTTCATGGAGCGTCCGGGGACCGGCCTGGAGGAGGACCGCCGCAAGCGCGAGCAGCTGCTCGTCGGTGTGGGGACCGGTGCGCGGCGTGCCGACCTCTCGAAGGTGCGGGCCTGGCTGGTCGCGTTCCTGGAAAAGGACAGGTGGCCGCAGGATTCGATAGACAAGGCCGAGCTGGCGGTCTCCGAATGGGGCTCCAATGCGTTGGACCACACCCACGGGCCGGTGCTGGTACGCGCGACGATTATCGAGACCCCGGGCAATGCGACGGCTCCGAAGCGTGTGTTGGTGGAAGTTCTCGATGTCAGCGGCCACTTCCCGCCACCGATGCCGAGCGGCGGGAAATCGGCGGAGAAGAAACAGCTCGACGACATCCCCGACGATGCCTCGTCCGGTGAGCGGGCGGATCTGTTCCTGGCAAACTTCGAAGAAGGCGGCGACTTCGACCTGTCAGGTTTCGATCTGTCGGCAGCCGACGATCTCATGGCGGCCGAGGCCGAAGACTCGGCCGCCGACACCGAAGCGGAACGCGAGAAGCCGGTCGAAGACCCGAAGGTGGAGCGTAACCGCGGCCGCGCCATAGTCGCCGTGAGTATGGATCAGCTGGGCGGATACGCACTGGTCCGCGGCCGGAACCACCCGTACCGCAAGGCGATGTGGTTCAGCATCTTCGCGCCGGCCCAGGAGACGTCCCCGGTAGCCGATCCGTTCCGGCCGGTACCCACCGACATCTACGGAACCCGTGCGCTGCTGGCCGAGAACACCGATATCGACCCTGATACCCGGGCCTTGGTGGCAGCTGCCGTCGACACCGCGGTGGTGACATCGGCATTCGAGGTGGAGCGCGATCCCGCAACCGGCGCCGAGCGCGACGTCACCGCCGGTACGGCGCGCGGCTCCGGTCTCTACCGCTACGACCTGTACCCCGCCGGCGAAGTGCGCACCGAACAGCACCGGCCCGGGCACACCGCGAATGACCCGGACTCGTCGGGCACTGGACAGAACGAGTCCGCGTACACCGGGTACCGGCTGGATCTGCTGGATATGGCCGAGACCGGCACGGCCCGGATGAGCCTGCGGGTAGTGGGCGGCGAGCAGCCGACGCTGGAAGTATCGGCGCGGCTCGATGACCGCCACCCGAGGCGTATCACCGCACTGGAACAGGTGATTCGCCGTCTGACTCAGGACTGGGTGACACCACGCCAGGCAGCCGACGCCGCAATGGCCGCTCTCGGCCGTCAGCTCCGCGACGCGGTCGCCACGGGTGCCGCGTACGCGCACGCGTCGATATCGGGTGCGCCGGGCGAGCGAACCCTGACCGTCTGGAGCAGAACCGCGCAGGGACGCACCGGTGTGACGGTGGCCGAAGCCGGCGGAGTCGTTGCGGATGCGGATCTGGCAACGGCTCCGCCCCAGGTGAATCAGGAGAGTACCGAAAAGCCGGTCGGGACAACCAGTTTCGCAAGCGGATTCGCCGATCTTCTGGGCGCGCCGGTAACGGTGCGCGGCGCGAGGCGCATGGGCCCCCCGGCCGAACACGCCAAGGTATGCGGTCGCGAAGTAGAGCTGAAATTCCAGCAACTGCTGGGCGCCAACGGATCTCGGATCACTCCCGCACCCTTGACCGGCGAGCTGGTAATGGACGGCATGACCGACCGGTCCTTCGCCGCCGGTCTGGCCGCGGGCTGGCGGGAGCAGCCGTTCGGCCGGGGCGTAACCGGGTTGCAGAAGGCGCTGGACGCGGTGCGTAACGGCGAGGTGCGCCCCGGAGACCGGGCCGCCATCGCGGGCGTGGTCGATCACGGTGCCATCGGCGCGCACGCCTTCGCCATCATGCGCGTGAACCAGGCACTGGCCGCAGCGAACTCGCAACTGCGCGAAGGCGATGTGGTCGTGTTCGACAACGCCGATCCCGTTGCGGCCCGCAATGGTGGCTGGGTCGTCGGAGACACGGCGATCGCGGCCTGGATGCAACGCGTGACCGCCGGTAGCAACGCCGTGATCGGAGGTATCGAGTTCGACGAAAACCTCGACGCGGTAGTCGATTTCGCCGAGCGCCCGAGTATCGGCCTGGACGGAATGATCGGCGCGCCGCCGGAAGCGCTGCGGCTGGCGGAGGTGACCCGAAGGCAGCGAGCCGCCCGGCTGGCACTCGGCACTCTGCGGCGCGATTATCTCGACGCGGTGCGGTTGATCGACGCGGGCGAGCTGCCGGCGGACGAGGTGATCCGTCGACTGGAGGGCGTCGAGGGCAGTGTCCTCACACATGCTCGCCGGTCCCGCCTGATCGAACAGGTTCGGCGCTTCAGCCATGCGGACGAGGCTCGCCATCGGCTGGGGGTGGTGAGCAGCCGGCATACCACCGCATTGGTGGCACGGGTGGCCCGGGGCGCCGAGGCCCGGCAGTTGGCCGCGCAGTTGGGCGTCGAGGTGCCCGACACCGAGCGGCGCGGTCGGCGGATGACCGCCAGGGCGGACCGGCTGGAGCGCGACGGCGACATCGAGACGGCTCGGCAATTGCGACGACTGGTGGACGCGGCGGCCGCTCATCGAGAGGCGGATGCACAGGCGCGCAGGCTGGAGAAGGAAATGGCCGCCGGGCTGAAGGATCCCGGCGTCGTCCTCGACCCCGCCGCGGCGGACGCCGCCTCGCGTCGTCCCGGTGTCGCGGACGGCACGGCGGCTTTGCAGTCGCTCGCCGATATCTACGGCTACGACGCGGTGGATGTCGTCGAAGAATTGACGGTTTCCCGCCTGTCCGACGCGGAGTTGCAGACGCGCGCACGAGGCAGGCTGCTGCGGGTGCCCGGGCCGAAAACCTTGGCCGAGACGCTGACCGGGTTGGGATCGAAGGCATCGGCGCTGGTTGTCGAAGTACAACCCGACGGCTCCCGCGTCCGCTTCACGGTGACCAATCAGGACGGAATCCTCGTCAAGATCGCCCGGCACGTCGGTGACGTATCCGAGTTCGACGCCGAAAACGACTACCGCTCACCCAGTTACAGTGCGGTGTTCGACAACACCCGAATGTATGCCGTCGTCTACGACTCGATCGGCACCCCGGTCTACCCGAACGACGCCGCGAATCCCGGTGTCCCGCAGAGCGAGAGCCTGCCGGAGTCGCGGCGATACAACGACACGCTGGGGATGTATCTATTCTCGCTCGATCGCGGACAGCAGCTCGCCGACGCGCAAGCGGCGGCCGCGCGGATCGGTCTCGAGGTGGATCTGTCGGATCCGGCGGTCCGGGCGCAGACATTGCGCGTTATCGACCAAGCCGCGTCGGTGGATGCGGCCCATCCGCAACACCCATTGTGGGTGGCGCTGACAAATTACCGCCGTCTCAGCGAGGCGATGGACCGGTTGCACGAGTTGAACGTTCGACGGCTGCGAGCACTGCTCGACCGCCACCGGCTGCGTTCGGATCTCCGGCGCCGATCCACCGAACTCGGGTGGCACACAGCCGATATCATCGCGCGCCCGCCCGAGTTGTCGGAGCTCGCCGATGCCCTGGCCGAGGCCGAAGCGCTGGTGGCGCGGCTGGATCGGCGGATCTCCGGCGCGGTGGCGCAGCGCATCCAAGGGCTCGCGGTCGATCTGCCGAGTTTCTGTATGCCGGCCGCGGCCATGGTGGTCAAGGCGCTGACGAATAACCCGAAGATTCGCTTGCTGGAGCGAAACGGTGAGGGTACATCGAGCCTCGAGCTGGCCGTCGCTTTGGGCGCCGAGCTGGAGGATCTCGCCGACCACGCCGACATCGAGCCCATCCTGACCGATCTGGGCCCCGGCAGTCTGATGGTGGTCACCGACACCCTGGTCGGGAAAGACGGTCTGCCGGATGCGCACACCTACGTGGTCATCTTCGATAACGACAGCCCGGTGGTTATCGACTGGAATGGTGTTGTCGTCCATGACTTCCCGCCGCAACGTCAGTCGAAGGTGCTGTCCACCACCGCCATTGTTTTCGATGCCGCAGGGCAGGCTCGCGTTTCGATGCCCGAAGCGAAGCGGGCGCTGCTGCAGGCTTTCGTCCGGCGTATCGGTGAGCAGCGTGCGGTGCTGAAAGGCTTGCAGCAGCGGATCGGTGAGGAATTTGCCATCCTGATCGCAGGTACGGACTTCGACCACAGTCCCCCCGCGGTGAGCGTGGATCTGCTCGACCTGCTGCATGCGGTGCCCGGGATCGATCGACAACAGCTCGATCTGGTGGCGGATCTGGTCCACCGACACCTCGATGCCGGTCGGGAACTGGGCGAGTTGACTGCCCAGCTCGCGGACGCGTTCGTCGACTTCGATGCCGCACAGCCCCCGGCGCAGGATGGGACCCCGGTGTTCCGGCTGGGTGTGGATCGCCTCGAGGACCTCCGGCAGATAGAGCGGGTCGCCCTGTTGGGCGCTGTCGGGTCGCGCGTCCCCGACGAGGTCCGTCATGCGATGGCTGGTGATCTCGAATCACTGTTGGATGCGATTGCGCAGCTGCCGTCGGACCAGCAGATGTACTGCGACCTGGTGTACTTGCAGGGACTGTCCGACACGGAGGTCGTTGCGCGAACCGTGGGCATCGAACCCGACGCGGTGGACGCCCTCGGCAATACGGCGGGCCGGGCGGTGCGTGGCATCCTCGACGGCGCATCGGAGCATCGGGCGCGATCGAGCGCACCGGCTCCGGATACGGGCGGTCGACGTCCGACCGTGCCGGAGGCTGTGGAGTCCAGAGCAGTCCGGTACCGCCACCCGAGGATGGACTCCGCCGGGTCGAACGAGCACACCATCACGCACTTCAATCACATTCCGCCGGAGCAGCTCGCAGAGCTGTTCGAGCAGCTGCCGCAGCCATTCGGACCGGAGTCCCAGCGGTGGGCGCTGGCCAATGCGGCAAGCACCACGCTGTACGGGCCGTCGACGCAATCGAATATCGCGAAGAAAATCGAGAAATGGGGCCGAACCGGGGTTCCGGCACTGGTTTACGACCTGGAAGACAGCATTCCAGCCGAAAAAGTCCGCGAAGGCTTGGACAACCTCGTCGAAGAGTTCACGCTATACGCGCGCACCGGGAAAGGACCGCGGCCGCTGGTGTTCGTCCGGGTACGCACCCCGGAGCACATCATCGAATTGGTCGAGCGACTCGGCGAACACGCGAATCTGATCACCGGTTATGTGCTGCCGAAATTCACCACCCTGGACCCGATGTCACATCGATTCCTGGACACCATCGCAGAGTTGAACACCGCGCACAATCTGATCCAATATGCGGTGCCGATCATCGAGACCGGTGATTTCGCGGATCCGCGAACCCGGGTGGGCGCCAATGCCGCAATCAAGGAGTTGATGGACGAGTACCCCGGCCTGGTGCTGTGGCTCGAGGTCGGATCGGCCGACCTGTCCGCCGCTTTCGGCATCAACCGGGCGAAGAATCGCACCATCTACGACACCATGGCCGGTGATGCGGTCAGGGACATGGCGGCGATTCTCGGCGCGGTGGTGCGCCGTGAGGTCGACGGGGAAATTCATTTCGAACGCGAATATCTGCTCAGCGGTCCGGGCTGGGAATTTTTCGACAAGGCGCCTGAGCCTCAGATCGAGCAGACCGCGAAGGACTACGGCGCCATCGTTGCCGAACTGCATGAAGGGCTGATCAACGAGCACGACATCAGCATCGCCAATGGCATGCACACCACGGGCGCCATCCACCCCGACCAAGTCCGAGTGGCACTTGCCATGGCCGCGGTGTCCCACGAGGAATACCTGACCGCCGTGCAGCGGCTCGGCCGTCAGGTGGACGGTGGCGGTGGAGTGCACAGGGGGGAGGCTGCCGGCGGCAGCGGCCGCATCGCAGGCCCGCCGCATGGGGCGTGGGCATCGCTGATCATGGCCCGGGCCAAGGCATTCGGCGTCCTGAAGCCCGGTGTCGAATTCCATGACCTACTCGGCGAAAGCTTCTTCGCCGAACGTGCGGCCCGCCGTGCAGATGTGCAGCGGATTGTCAAAACCCAGTCCGATGCAACGGCACGACAGCAGCGCCGCGCCGCGGCTGCGGCCGCGCGTGTCCCCGCGCCGGCGGTCGAACCAGCCGTGGACGTTGTCGATACGGCCGATTACCAACGCCCGTATGTGCCGGCCGACCATCGCACGACCACCGGGCCGAAGATCTGTGGTCCGTTGGTGCAGGGAGTGATTCGTGCGGTGGTGGACGAGACCGTCACCGCGCGAATGAATCCGGCCTCGGTCGATGATGAAACCATTCGCGCGCATGGCATGTCGGATCTGGCGTTCGCCGCGGGTCTGGACGCTGACTTCCGCGATGAGCCGTTGGGGGTGGGACGCGCCGGTCTGGCTGCTGCGGTGGCGGAGGTCCGGTCCGGTAAGCACGCCATCGCGGGTGTGATGAACCTCGGCGGCACCGGTCATCATGCCTTTGCCGTGGTGCGGGTGACGCAGAAGTTGCTCGATGAGAATCCGGACCTGCGTGGTCTGGTCCAGAGCGGTCTGGTCGAGATCGGTGATGTCGTGGTGCACGACAACGGTTTCCCGGGTGCGGTCGAGGGCCGGTGGATCATCGGCGAGACCGCGATCGACGCATGGGTAGCAGCCGCCGGTATCGGTGTCGGTGATGTGGATGCCATCGTCTTCGACAGCCCTCGCGATCCGGAGATCCCGCTGCGCGGCCGCAAGCCCGTCGGGTTGAAAGAGCGTGCCGTGATCGGGGCTCGCGCGGACGACTCCCCGTTCCCCGACACCGCGGAACAGCGCAATCCGCAGGCGCGGGCGCTGGCGCTGACGTTGCGCAGCCGGATCGGTGGGATTGCGGAGCTGTTCACCCAGGAGCGGTTGCGGCGGGCGCTGTGGATCGTCGGTGAACAGTTGCGGCAGTTCGAGTTCCGGGATTGGAGCTTCATCCGCTCAATGGGCCGACCGGACCAGCTCGGGAAGTGGATCGCGGATCGCATCGAGCACGAATATCGCATCGGAACCGAGACCGATGTGATCGGAGCCCAGTTCTCTCGGGCCGACGATTCGCAGCGGGATCTGATGCGGATTCTCGGGCGCAAGGAGCCGCTACCAGGATCCCGGACCTATCCACGCATCGAGGACTTCCGCTTCGGTGATATCGAAGCCGAATTGCAGAAATTCGCGCAGTGCACGAAGTCCACCACCGAATTCGGATACATCCTGCAATTGATGCGGGAGTTCCTGGATCTGGATTTGACGGAGTGGCAGCCGACCGCCGGCGAGGACCGGGCCTCTGCCGGTGTTGCCCCGGCGGGGCCGCCGGCCGCCTCCCATCGTGTGGGTGTGGTCACCGAGCGCGACGTCGCGATCGTGGCCGGCGTGGATCCGAATACGGCTGCCGAAGTGCTACGGCATCAGCCGGGCCGCATCACACCGCAACGCCGCATGCGGATATGGCAGGTGGCCGGGCTGCTCGGATACCGTTCGGCGGCAGAGGTGGCCGACGGCGTGCGTCGCGTGGCACAACAGGCGGGGGATGCTCCGGAAGACACCGGCACCGTGCCGACAGTGGACGACCCGACCTACGCCGCCTTGTCGCAGGCCGCCCAACATGCCGTCGGATTGGCCGAAATATCCGATGGTGCACTGATTTTCGACACCTCCGCCGATGCCGTCGGCTATGCCGACGACCAATACGGCGCGACCTTCGCAACGCTGGACGAGGAACGCATCCGTCTGCTCACCTCGGCCTGGGACGGCGGCAATACCGACGCCTGGAACGGATTCTCCGCGCCCAACTCGGTATTGGAATCCGGGGTGCCGCGACAAATGTCGCGCACGGAGGCATCGCCGTTGATCGCCACGGTCGACGACCTGGTCGCGGAGCAGCCGCTCACGCAGGACCTGGTCCTGGTCGTGGAACTGCGCGCGGGCAACGATCTCGATCCGGCGCATCCGTGGATGATGCGCAGTGCGCACCTGTGGGAGGTCGGCTTCACCACCGGCGAGATAGCGGCCGCCGATAAGGAATTGGCCGACCGCAACCTGCTGTTCCTGCGGGTACCCGCGGGCACGGGCGTGCTCTGGCATCCGGAACGCAAAAAGTTTGTGCTGCAACGCAGTGTGCACATCACCCTGGAGCGGTTGCGCTTCGACGGCGAACGATTCACCGCCTACGGCGTCGCTGCTCCGCTGGCAGTCGAACCGTTCGTGGACACGATGCCCGACGACGACCCGCGACCCTCGCCATACGACGTATTCGAGGCCAAACCCCCGACCCATCCGCTGACCCGGCATCTGATGGATGCCGCAGACAGCAACTGCGCCACTCTGATGCAGCAGGCCGCGCGCATTCGGCTGGGCGCCCACGGGGCGAAGATCCGGCCGGTCGTGGTCGAAGCGGGTATGGACGGTCAGACCGACGAGGAGTTCGCGACCTCCCTGCGCGGCGGTTGGTACCGGACTCCGGACGACAGCGTGGGTCCCTACGGACACGGTGCCGTAGGCCTGCGAATGGCAGTGACCGCGGTGAAGTTCGACCATCGGAGCATGGTCGCGGCGGTGGTCGAAGTCCTGCAGCCGGTCCTCGATCGTGGCGTGGTGCGGACCGAGCAGATCGGCCATCACGCCATCGCATTCACCAAGGTCGACGAGGCTTTGGCCGACGCCTATCCGGTCCTGCACGACCGGGTGGGCGAGATCGCGGTTCTGGATTCCGGCGATCCGGAGGCGGTGGACGGCTGGATCGTCGGCGAAACCGCCGTATCCGACTGGCTCGAGCGCCAAGCCGACGGTGTGGGCCGGGTCGATGTCATCGAATTCGACAGCGAGGGCGAGCCGGTCGAACACTGGAGTCGCCGCGCTGCCCGGCTGTTCCCGGCCGGTGAGGAGCATTGGATCGCGGGGCGAGCGGATCTGAGCGCCGCCGCGGATCCGGTCCGCCCGCATGAGCTGATGCCGGCCCCGCCTGCGCGCGCCCCCGACCCGATCACCGATTATCGACGTCCGAAATCACCTGGCGCGGCGGCTGCCGCACGCGAGACCGAGGTGGCAGCGGAGCTGTATCGACGGTATGGCGAGCAGCTCACAGATCGGCTGTCGGCCCAGACTCGCGGCAACCGTGAAGTCGTGGCAACCGTTGCGCGCGAAACGTTCGAGCAAGCGGCCCGGGAATATCTGACGCGCCGGCAGCTCACCTCGAAGCGGATTCTCGCCATCGCGTCGGAACGGCTCGCATTCGATCACTTCCGACGCGAGTACCCGCACTTTCAACGCCGGATATCCGAATTCCTGAGGTACTCCCCGTCGGCCGGGCGGCTGGCGCAGGTGGAAGCGGACCGGATGTGGGACGCGCTGACCGGACTACACAGCCAGGGCGAACGCACGGTCGTACTGCGCCGGTTCCGCGACGGGGAAGTTCTCACCGCGCTGGCCGAGACCACCGGTTTCGACGGGCCCGTATTGGTCGACATGCTTCGTTCTGCCATCGCGGAACTGGCCGGAGCGCTCGACATCGAGGCGGCGCCGGTGCAGGCACCCGTTGAGCGGGAGCCACGTCCTTCGAGCGGTCCGTCGATCGCCGCGATCGCACAGGAAACGGGCCTTTCCGAGAGCGCGGTGCATAAGGCTCTGAGGAAGCAGCAGGGGCCCGCGGAGACCAAGCGCGTTGTGCGGCAAGCCTATGCGGATCTGGGTGGCACGCTCGCTGATCTCGACGACAACGCATCCCGCCCACTCTTGGACCGCGCGGGCCGACCGTCGGCTTTCGCGATCGCGCGTGAGACGGGGCTGTCCGAGAGCACTGTGTACAAGGTTCTCAACCAAGGGCGCGGTTCCGCACAGACCAGGCGCGTCGTGCTGCAGGCATTCCAGGATCTGCAGGCCAGGGCGGCCGCCATCGCCGAGCAGGCATCACACACCGACACCGAGCAGACTTCGCGTCCGGCGGTTCGACCGTCGATCCCCGCGATCGCGCGTGCGACCGGATTGTCCGAGAGCACGGTGTACCGGATTCTCGGGCAGCGCAAGGGCTCCATGGAGAACAGACGGGTTGTGCTGCAGGCGTATTCGGATCTGGGCGGTGCCCTCGCCGATATCGCCGACCTTGTCGATGCGGCGCCGGCGGACAAAGTCCGGCCCGTGACGCTTCACGATGTGGCAAGGGCGGCCGGAGTTGTCCCCAGCACGGTCAGCAGGGTGATCAACGGTCTGCCGGTGTCCGAGGAAACGCGGCAGAAGGTGACCGAAGCGATCGCCGAAACCGGTTACCAGCCTCGCAAACGGGGGCCGGTACGTCCGGGCGTGCGAATGCGGGTCGGGCTGGCCGAGGTGGCGGACGCGGCCGGAACCGGCCTGGCACAAGCACACCGAGCCCACCACGGACGTCCGGTGGCCGCGAATACCGCGCGGCGGCTGGCAACAGAAGGGGAGCGGCTCGGGTTCGACGTCGGCACCCCTCGCCGCCGGGTCACCATCGCTGATGTCGCCGAGCGTGCGGGAACGAGCTCGACGACTGTCGAACGGGTGCTGGCGAACCAGTCTGTCGACCTGTGGACCCGGGAGCGGGTGCTGCAGGCCATCGGTGACCTCGGCTACCAGGTGTCCGGCGGGTACGGCCGTGGCCGGGCGACCGCCGCCGACGGCAGCGTCGTGTCCTGGGAATGGGATCGGATCGGCGCCCATCAGCGCCAGGGCGAACGGATTTGCGGTGCGCTCGTACAAGCGGAGATCAAGGATTTCTTCGGCCCCTTGGGGGATCGCATCAAACCCGCGAGGGTAACCAAAAACCTTGCAGCGCAGGGGATGACCGGTTCTACCTTTGCCCGCGGACTCGGTGCGAACTGGGAGGATTCGCCGGCCGGTTACGGCCTGAACGGCTTGAAAGCCGTGGTGGAACACGTGTGGTCGCATGGCGGTGCCATCGCCGGCACGATGGACTTCGCAGACAAGGGCGCGCACGCGTTCGCGGTATTCAAGGTCACCGCGGAATACGCGGCCCGCAACGCACATCTGCACCTGAAGCCCGGCGAAGTCATCGTTTTCGACAATGCCGTGGGCGGCATCGTGCGCGGCGCCGACGTGGACACCTGGATCGCCGAGGCCGCGGCTGCCGGTGCGACCGAGATCAACTGGATCATCTTCGGAGAGGGCGGTCGGCCGAAGGATGGACTCGGCCCTGACCGTCGGCCGAAGCCGGGCCGTGGTCCCGAGGGACCGATCGGCTCCCGCCCTCCTGTCGAAGCGCCAGTATCCGACGGCGACCGCCGTGGTGGGTGGACCGATTTTCCCGAATTGGACGCTGCGGACTACGAGCGCCGGTATGGGACAAAGGATTACGGAGTTACTGCAGAAATTGAAGACGGTGTTCTCCGTCTCACCATAGAAGCTGGTCCCGGTACGCCATCAGGACGGGAGATGTTCCGGCATCTCATGGATTCTCTTCCCCGTCCGGTGCGGGAAATCCATGGGCACTGGAACTTCTACAACGTAGCCGGTGAGTTGATTCGTCCCCAGGACCTGACTCCCGACAATGTACGTGGCTGGCTGGGGTCGAACCTCGAAACCTTCAACAAGCTCCTGAAGGCGGGATTGTCCCCTGAGGATGCGGCGCGACGCACTTTCACGGGCATAGTGGCAGGTGAATACGGTTACACCCGAGTTCGCATCCTCTCCCTCAAGGGCGACGACGGTGCGGGTTCGATCGAAGGTGATCAGTTCTACGGTGAATTCACCGAAGTCGATGTGCGATTCAGCAAACCGGAGGAACCACAGCAGCCCGATGCCGGTGAGCGCGGCACCTCCGATGCGGATGGCCCCACAGAGGGACCAGCTCGGCCGGAGGAGCAGGCGCGGTTCGGCCGGTTCCGGGCGAGCCTGCTCGCCGAGATGCGTTCGGCCCGGCCCGATGTGCTCGACGATGATCCGAGATATCGGGCACTGCGTGATGCAGACAGCAATCGGGTGTGGTCCGCCGTTGCGGGTCTGACCGAACAGCAGCAAGAGTTTGTCCGGGGATGGCTCTGGGAACGGACATCGTTGCGTGAACTGGCGCAGCGGCTGGGGCTGCGACGCGGCGGACCCGAATTCCTTCGGCTGCAACGCGAAACCATCGCCGAGCTGGTGAACGCGATTGTCGCAGACGCGGGCGCAGAACCGTGGACTGCGTTGGAACCGTGGACCGGGTTGCAGGAATTGCCGGAGGGGTCCGAGGCCGCGTCGCTGGCGGCGATGCTCGGCGACGATTCGAACGGCGCAAACGAGGAATTAGAGAACATCGACGACCCGCGCGTGATCGAGACCGTGCTGAGCACGACGCTGGGCCTCGACGTTGTCGGATTCGGGCTGCGGGCAATCACGCACAGGGCGGCTCGCGAGTTCGCACAGGCGATCGTCGATATGTGCTGGGCGCACAGCGAGATCGAAGTGCGCGGCGGGTTCGCAATCGGAGCGCAGCAGCAGGAGGTCCGCGTAGTGGCGGGGTACGTGCTACCCGAGACCACCGGGCCGGCATTTACCGGATCGGTCTACACGCAGTCGGTGGGACTGAGCGAGCGGCTTGCAACGGATCCGGCCCTGGCCGAGGGGGTGGTGTACGACAAGACGGTTCGTGCCCTCGCCGAGTGCCTCGATATCGCCGGTCAATGGCGTGCCGCGCCACTGGCGTTGGAGCGGCTGCGGCGTTTTTATGACGAGAGCGGTCAAGGACAGCGGCTGAGGTTCGGCGATTGGCTGCGTGAAAACTTCGACGAGGATTGTTTCAATCCGAAGGTCACGGATTCGGAGCAGGCCTTCGGGCCGAGTTGGGCACTGTCGTCGTCGTTCGCCGCAGTCGAGGTCGGCGGATTCACGGATGGCCAGCGGGTGTTGTATCTGTTGCTGGTTGAACAGGCCAGAATATGGCACCGCCGCGACGCATACAGCCCGCGTATTCCAATCGAGGAAGCGACGGCGTCCGCTGAGGCCGCCCGAGCGGTCGGTGCGGCGCTCTTGGAAGAATTCGGCATCCTGACTGTCGGTCTGGACGCTTTCGGGAGCGATCCGCGCGCGATCCAGCAGGTGGACGCCGCGTTCCGTGATGTCTATCGATTGCACCGTGAGATCGACCCGAGTGTGATTCGGGTGGACGGTCGTCCGAAGGGGACATTTGCCACTACCATGGGGCCCCGATCGATCACGCTCGGCGCGCACTGGATGCGGAATCCCCGAAATGTCGAACGCGGCTTTCAGGCCGATATGGAGGCGAACTTTCACCGCGGCTCGGCCGATCGCGCCTGGTATTGGGTCTTCATGCACGAATTGATGCACACCTTCCACTTCCAGGGCTGGAACATACAAACCTTCTTTTTGCTGCGACTGGACCAAGAAGCGGCCATAGATGAGCTACGGAAGGAATTCAGAAGACAACCACTTGCGGTTCGCGCCTTAGGATTCGACAAATGGTTGGGCGATCAGTTCACCGGGTACAGTTTCGCTCAGGACAAAGAGCTCGCTCGCTCGGAAGCACTGCAAAAAGGATTGCTCGAGGCATACGCTGAAGCCGGTGCTGCCGTCATTCCGGAAATCTTGGCGGCGATGCGACGAGGATCGCTGGACGAAAATGCCGATATCGTCGCGATCCTGGAAAACTTGCCCGAGGAACGTACCACCCCTGGAGAGCGGGTGTTGTATCGCCGTCTGGTTCGGCAAGTGCGGTCCGCTGTCGCACGGCGACGTGCTCAGGTG
Organism: Nocardia sp. CA-120079; assembly: GCF_050955745.1. Lineage (NCBI taxonomy): Bacteria > Bacillati > Actinomycetota > Actinomycetes > Mycobacteriales > Nocardiaceae > Nocardia > Nocardia sp. CA-120079. The sequence continues at coordinate 7,541,811 of NZ_CP192088.1, read as the reverse complement.
TGGAGGACGATTCTCGCGGACGCGGCCACAGCCCGGGGCGGGGAGTCGCTGGGCCCGCAAGCGCGGCTCTTCATGGGCGCGGTCCCATATATAGAGGTCTTTACGGGGACCGGCGAAGACGGTCGCGCCATGGACCCCCGGTTGCGGGCAGCGCTGGAGCGACAGGGTATTCCGGTTATCGAAATCCAGGTCGATGAAACGGGCACAGCGTTCCCCGAGGAATCTCTCGACTCGTTCATCGACCGGCTCCGCAACCGGGGTGGGTCCGTACAGCAGCATGCGGCCGCTGCCAATGCGCCGTGGCGGGTTGTTCTGCAGGTACTTGCCGACCACGTAGGTGCGGCCGGACAATTGGACGATCTTCGAGCGCTCTTCGAGCTGACCAGGCGCATCGATGAGCTGGATCAACAGATCGCTCGTCCCTACATCTCGTCGGCCGCTCGCGCCGAATCGGTAGCGCAACGCGGCGACCCTCGCGACGAGTGGTGTCGATTGGCCGCCGGTTTCGGGATCCGGTCGCGATTTTTGGGCTCGAACAATTCGGACCCGCTGCCACATCGGTTGCCGGGGCATGTCGTGTCGCTCGTCAATCGAGTGACGGATTTCGATTCCCGCATCGCTCGAATAAGTGACCTCATGGCGTGCCGCCGTGCATGGCCGCAAATATTCGAGGCGGCCAACGCGCAGGCTGTGACGCCATTTGTCGGCTTCAGTGAGAAGAAACTCCGAGAGGACGGGAAGCTCCAAAAAACCGTGGTGACGGTGCTGGGTCCGCGCGTCCACAATCCCGATGCGCATTTCGATTACTCCGCCGCGCTCGAATCCGCGCTGGTCGACCCGGAGTTTGCCACCGCGCTGGAGCGGGCCGAGAATATCGAACTCCGATACATCTCTGTAGTCGACGAAAGTGAATTCGGGTACCCATGGCCCGATCCGGAGTCGTTGATATCGCCGGTCGACACCGACGGGTCGAAATGGAACGACGTCGGCGTGAAATTGCGGCTGTTCGACATTGCTCAACTGGAAATGCGTCGCGGTGAAGACGGCGAGTTCGAGCAACGTCGGTTGAGCAGCGATCAGCGTTGGCTCACGCTTTTTCCGTTCCGTGCAAACGCATCCTCGAAGGCGAAAACTGATCCCGAGAGCAATCGGGCTGAGCTGGAGGGCCTCGGGCAGGACCGGGACGAGCTGGTGCGCCGTCGCCGTGAGGTGGAGGACGAATGGAACCAGCTGGCACGGCGACTCGGAGTCGAGCCGGAGGATCTGGCGCCGGACAACCTGGGCAAGCTTGGCCGGCAAGCGCTGGACCGCTGGGAGGCGCTGGAAATACTGCATGCCGTCCTCGAGCGCGCCGACCAGTGGGACAGAGAATGGGGGACGCGTCTCGGTGAGCGGCAGCTGTCGCTGGAGCAGGTCCCCAATGCGCGTGACATAGGTGGACTGCCAACTGGCGATGGCAGGCGTACACGCTTCGGGGTGCTTTTCCGGTCCAGCACCCCGCAATACGCCACCGAGTCCGATGTGCGCAAATTGCGCAATCTCGGAGTCGACGTGGTGCTCGACCTGCGAACGCCCGAACAATCATTGGAGGGAGGTCATGGGTTACTGCCCGGGGCTGGGATCCAGTGTGTCAATCTGCCTATCAGCACCGACGGTAAATTACCCCGCGGAAAAAATAACTTCACAAAACTCTACCTGCAGACTTTGACATCGACAGTCAGTGCGCAGGCAATTGTTCTGGCGGTGCGACACCTTATTGATCCCGAGCGGCGTGCGGTCCTGATTCACTGCATCCATGGAAGGGATCGCACCGGAATTCTCACCGCGTTGCTGCTCGCTGCCGTCGGTGTTCGGACCGAGGCAATCGTCCACGATTACGCCCTCACGAACGCGAACCTCCACCGTCTGAGAGGACTGCCGGGTAGTCGGGCGCGAGCCACCGAACCTGTCGCTATCCGCAAGGTCCTCGAGTTCCTCGACCACCAAGGGGGTGCCCCTGCCTTCTTGCGAAGCCTCGGCGTGACCGAGGCCGAACTGGCTCTCCTGCGCAATGTCCTGATCGAACCGACACCAACGAGCGGGCAAATCGGCGACGCAGTGGCCATACCCGCGCTGAATACCTCGGTTGCCGTGGCTGATTCAGGGTCGCAATCGAATTCGATCCCGGGCGGCTCCGGCCACCGGCCGACGCCGGACCGTGGTCCCGAGGGACTGATTGGAGCTCGCTCACCTGTCGAAAGGCCGGTACCCGACGGCGACACGGCGCCCGACGACGGTGCGATCTCCATCCTGGTCGATGAACTGACACAACGGCTGGGGTTGCAGCGCGGTGTGCTCACCCAGGGCATGTTGCGGCACGCGGTGGAGATCATCCAGATGCAACTGCGGCTGATGCCGGCTGGGCAGTGGCAGCACATGGTGCAGAACCGGGACGTCGATGATGTCGCGGCGCAGGTTGCGGCGTGGCTGGGCGAGCAGGTGCGAGCCGACGCGAGGATCGCAGAGCGCACGATGACGATAGTCAAGGCTGCGGGGCGCTCGCATGCCGCACGCGAAAGGCTGAGGTCGTCGTTCCAGGCACAGGGAGCGGCCGACACCGAGCGCCTGGACCGCCTGTTGTGCCGGATTCTGGCTGTGCCGGAGTTGGACCGCGGATTTGTGCTCGGAGATCCCGAACAGCCGTTGGCCGCGCTGCGGCGGATGGCCGAGGATCTGGGTTCGCCCGAGCTGGTCGAGCTGGTTGAGCTCGTCGACCGTTATCTCGCGGCCCGTTGGCATGGATCGGCCACGGCCACAGCGGATTCCGTGGTAGCTGCCGATTCCGACGGACAGGTGCCACGGCGTCTGTCGAATGCCCAGGTACGGGATGTCGCGCGGCGAGCCGAGGTAGGCACCAACTTGGTCCGCCGCTTCCTGCGAGGCCTCGAGCCAGCCGATCCGGCCAGGCTGACGCGCATCCGGGAGGCGATGGAGCATTTCGGGCATACTTCGCTGTCGAATGTCACCGATATTCCGGAATCGCCGGTATCGATGCCGCCGCAGATCGGCGGAAGCGATGGTGTGCACCGTGGTGTCGGTGCAGCCGATCCGGCGGCGATCGCCGCGAGCGGCATCGAAGTCGCCAGCGAGACAGCCACATTCGAACTCCCGGATGTGCTGCGGAGTGGGCCGTTCAACTGTGCGCCGGCGATGGTCGGCTTCGTCAACGACTTCCAGGACGAGATCGGCGCGCCGCGCGGACCGGGGTTGGCCGATTCGCCGGAAATCGATCAGCACGGTGTCTATGAGGAGGCGATCGCACGCGGGATCGGCCTCGAGTGGGAAGAGAACGGGTTCGGGCTCGGGACCGAAGGACTGCTCGCGGTACTGCGGTTGGTCGACGATCCGGCGGCCCGCAAGGATCCGAGTAAGCGCCGGGCAGTGGCCGGTGTCATGGAATTCGGTGATGCGGGTGGACACGCGTTCGCCGTGAAGATGCGTGCCGACGGCCGGATCGAGGTCTTCGAGATGGTCGGCGGGAAAGCGCGGCGCTGGGTCGGCGATGCCGAAGTCCGGGCGTGGCTCGCCCGATGGTCCGGAAAGGTCGGCCGAGTACTCGGGATTGTCGTCGAAAAGACGCCGGGCTCGGGCAAGCTGTTCGTCGAAGGTCGCGATCGTGCCGAAATCATCGCTCGCGCGGCGCCGAGGGGACGTATCCGCGGCTTGGCGGTCGGGATGCGCACCGAATCTGCCGGGGCGATCCTCGGTTCGACCGAGACTTGGAGCCGATCGCGGCGTGCATCGGCAAAGCTGTTGGACCGGGCCGGTTTCCGGGTCGAGCGCGGCCGGGACCTGCGCCTCGACGGCCGGGAGTTCGCACACGCCGTGCCGCCGGTATCCGGTGTCCGGACGCTGCGCTCATGGCTCGAGCATCTGGTCACAGGTCGGCAAGCCGATCGGATCGTGGTCGACCTCGTCGATGCCGGTGCCGGTGTTCAGGAGCTGGCGCGGGAGTTGAACCACCGGCCGATCGCGGGGCTGCGCGAGCTGGTGGTGATCGACCGCTACGGCACTGTCGTGCAGCTGGATCGACTCGATGTATCGGATGCATCGGACGGAAATGGATCCGCTCCGGATGCGCACGAGCGCAACGACTCCGAACACATCGACAGTGCTGATCAGGGCAACGCCGAGTCGGGTGGGCGCGGCCGCGGCGACGACGGTGGCGACGGACCACCCTTGCCGCCGGAGTTCGGCGACGAGCCGGCCGGCCCGCAGCTGCCGGCCGCCCTGGCTGCCATCCGATCCGCGGACGAACTGCGCCTGCAGCGGGTACTTGCCGAACTGGTGATCGAACACGGTTATCGCACGCAGGATCTGACCCCGGAAAAATTGCAGACGAAGCTGTCCGACTTCTATCGGGAAATGGAGGAACAGAGTAGTCAGCCCGCCGGAACGGTGACCGATGACGCCGGGGTGCAGCGGGCTCTCACCCTGCTGCCGGAACACCTTCCGCCGGGAGTGCGGGAAAAGCTCGAGCAGGCGTTGCGTGATCGGTACGGGCGGATCGCACAAGTCGATGGTCTGCATGCTCGGATCACGATGATCGACCGGTTGGACGCGCTGCTGCTCGAGACATATTCCGACAGTGAGCGTGGCGAGCAGTTCCGATCGCTGGCAGCCCAGGCCGCCGAGCTCGGCGGTTTCGCCGCCGAATTGAGCGAGGCCCGCAACCTGCCGCTGTTGCCGCAGCAGGTGCTCGGTGTTCCCGACTGTGGTTGGGAGCCTGGGCAATTGCATCCGGATGCGGCGGTCGAGCAGGTTGTGGGTGACCGGTTCGCGATGGCGGGTATGCAGCTCGCGGATGCGCTGCCTGGTGTGGATCTGGATGCTCCGGTGGTTGCGCAGGTCGCGGTGTTGCTCGGTGACGATCTGCTGCGTGTGCTCGAATTGGAGCCGCTGGCGGTGGAATTCGAGCGGCTGCGCGAGGTGAAGAACGCGATCGATGCGATCGACGCACAAGCCGACCGGCTGCGTGATGCTGCCCGCCGGTTGGACGATTCCCTGGCGAGCATGGTGCCGGAATCGCATGGCTTGCCGGCCGTACGGTTCGGGTTGGGTGTGGAGCTCATCGCATTGCGGCTGCGAACGACAGCTGAACTGGACGACGAGCGCGAGTATCTCGTTGGTGATGGTGCCCGATTCGGAGTACACCCGGGCGAATTCGACAATGAGCAGTTGGAGCAGTTGCGGGATCGCCGCGCTGCGCTGGCGAAACTCGTCGCTGGGTTGCTCAACGGTGTCACCGCGCAGGATTTGACGCCAGCCCGGGTCGACGAAATGGCGAAGCAGCTGGGGCCGGAGCTGGGCAGCTCCCCGGTGTTCGACGCTATTCGAGATTTGGTCGAACTCGATGTGATATTGCGCGACGCTACCGAATTCGTCGATGAGAACAAAGCCGCCGGGTTCCGCGCCGAGGTGTTCGACAAGCTGGAGAATGCGCTCGAGGAAGCGCACGCGGAGCAACGAAATTCGGCGCATCGGCTGGCCGCCCTGGGTCGTTCACAGTCCGCTGAGACAGCTGGGGAGATGGCGGCCGCGGTCATCCGGTTGCGGCAGGCGGAAGAGAGGTTGGCGCGGTTACACGCTGAGCGCAAGAAGCTCGGTGACCTCGCGAGTGCGCTGCTCGAGACCGGGAAATATCTGGATATCGGGATCGAAGGTGTTTTGATTCAGAGCGATCTCGCCGACGACGATGATATCGAGGCACGTAGACGACTGGATGCGGATCCCGGGCTGGCCCGTCTCAACAACGTGCGTGCCGAGCTGAATAGACGACTGGATGCGGCCTTGGCACGAACCGTCGCGGTGGCGACTGCCCCGCGACAGCTGCCGGACGCGGAGCCGTCGCGCCAGGCCGGTCTCGAACCTCGCGTTGAGGGCCCGCCGGTTTTTGGTGAGACGGCTGTGTTCGAGGTCCCGGATGTGTTGCGGGATGGGCCGTTCAATTGCGCGCCGGCGATGGTCGGATTCATCAATGATTTCCAGGACGAGATCGGTGTGGCCCGTGGGCCGGGCCTGGCTGATTCCCCCGAGATCGACGCGCAAGGGGTATTGGAGGAAGCGATCGCGCGTGGGGTCGGACGGGAGTGGAAAGACAACGGTTTCGGTGCCGGTCTCGGCGGGCTGCTCGAGGTGTTGCGGGTTGTTTATGATCCGGCGGCCCGCAAGGATCCGAGTAAGCGTCGGGCAGTGGCCGGTGTCATGGAATTCGGTGATGCGGGTGGGCATGCGTTCGCCGTGAAGATGCGTGCCGATGGCCAGGTCGAGGTGTTCGAGAAGGTCGGCGGGCAGGTCCGGCGCTGGGTCGGCGAAACGGAAGTCCGGGCGTGGTTGGCAGAGCGGGCCGTCGGGGTCGGCAGAGTGCTCGGGATCGTCGTGGGGAAGCAGCCCGGCGCGGGCGAGGTGTTCGTCGAAGGTCGTGATCGTGCCGAGGTCATTGCTCGTGGGGCGCCGAAGGGCCGGGTTCGTGGCCGGAACTTCGACCGCGGCGGCGATCCGGTCCGCCCGCTCGAGACCACCTGGGAACAGCAGGAAGCGGCTCCGGCTGCGCATACCGATCGGTCAGGTCGCCCCCGCGTCGGCAACGTCACCGGGAAGGGCTCCGGTGGTGACGCCGGCCGTGATTCGGGCAAGGTGTCGAAGCAGACTGCGGAGCGCAGCGAGGAAGCCGAAAGTGCTGCTGCACAACCGTTTCCGGGCGGCGTATTGGCCGCGTTGCGATCGCAGACGTATATCGGCAAGTCGGCTGAAGAAGTGGTCGAGGCAGCGCTGGCCGGCGATCCGGAGTCGGTGCGGGAGTTCTGGAATGCGGTCGATCGGTTGCCAACCGAGGACCAGAAGCGGTTGATGAAGCTGACCTACGCGGGCCAGCGGGAACCCATCCGTCACGACATCGTCGACCAGCTGGTCACGGCGAAGAATGTCCGCGCGCTGCGGATTCGTGCACTTCATCACGTGGCGGCAATGCTCACCGGCCGTGAGAATTACGTGAGGCCCGTCGGTCCCCCGATGGAGGCTGTCAGGACTGCCCTCGGCGGTGACGCGGAGTCGGTGCGGGAGTTCTGGAGTGCGGTCGACCGGTTGACGGCGGAGAACGAGAAACGGCTGCTGCGTTTGAAGTTCGCTCCGGAGCCGGGGCAGTTCGATCTTCAGCCGGGGCAGACAGAACCCACGCTAAGGGAGATCGCGCCGCTGATGCCCGAGGTCAAGGATCTCCGGTCGTTGCTGACGCGCGCTGCACGGCATGTGGCAGACAGGCTTGCCGAAGGTGAGCCGGACCTGGATGCCGGTAATGCTGATTCGAAGCACGCAGGACACGACAGCCTTGCCGGGGATGTGGTCCGTGCTGCTTTGCGTGGTGACGCGGCGTCGGTCGCGGCGTTCTGGCAGGCCGTCGGCGAATTGAATTCCGAGAACCAGAAGCGTCTGTTGAAGCTGAAGTTCGCTCCGGAGCCGGGGCAGTTCGATCTGAAGCCGGGACAGACAGAACCCACGCTGACGCAGATCGCAGCTGTGATGCCCGAGGTCGGGGATGTCACTTCGCTGCAGTACCGCGCTCTGCAGGATGTGGCGGACAGGCTCACCGGCGGTGGCAAGGAGGCTGCGAGTCCGGATGGTCCGGCAATGGACGTGGTCCGAGCCGCGCTGAGTGGTGATGCGGCGTCGGTTGCGGCGTTCTGGCAGGCCGTCGGTGAATTGAATTCCGAGAACCAGAAGCGTCTGTTGAAGCTGAAGTTCGCTCCGGAGCCGGGGCAGTTCGTGCTGGAGCCGGGGCAGACCGAACCCACGATGCCCCAGATCGCGCCCCTGATGCCCGAGGTCGACGATCTCCCCTCGGTATACAAGCGCGCTGTTCGCTTGGTGGCGGAGGCACTCACCGGCGGCACGCCGCCTGCGGCGCCGAGTAGTCCGGCATTGGATGCAGTCGCTGAGGCGCTGGCCGGTGACGAGGAGTCGGTACAGGCGGTGTGGAGTGCCGTCGAAAGGCTCAGGTCCGACTACCAGAAGCAGTTCATGACGCTGAGGTACGGGTCCGAAAAGCTGGAGCTGTGGCAGATCGCGCTGCGGTTGCCCGCGGGCATGGATATTCAATCGCTACAGAAACGTGCTGTCGGTCGCGTGGCGGCGGTGCTGTCCCGGGACGAAAGCGCCGCCGGCGAAGCAGCCGAGATAGTCGATGCCGGCACAGAGACTCGTCCGGCGAGGCCGGTTCCGCAATCGCGAAAAGCGTTGGCCGCGCTCGAAAAAGCCTGGGAGACGAACTGGAAGCGGATTTGGCGGCTCGCTCGGCGAGAGCTGCCACCACGGCAGTTGGAGTACCTCGAGAAGCGGTTCAAGCTGGGTTTGGAACCGGATGAAGCGGCGGCGGTACTCGGACTGGACGCGGTGGCATTCACTGCCTTGCAGTACCGCACCGTGCTGAAGCTGGCGCCGCTGCTGCCCGCCGAGCCGGCGGTTGCAGACGGCACCGAGACCACACCGGCGGCAAGCCAGGACGCTCTTACCGAGGCATCAGCCGTACCGCAGTCGGACGGTGACCGTTTCGGCCGGTGGTTGGCCGACATTGGGCATGAGCCGGGCGAAACCGAAGCCGGGCCGTTCAACTGTGGTCCGTTGGTGCAGTGTTTCGTTCGCGATGCCGCGCCGGGGGATGCGGGTGCGCTGATGCGTCCGAAGGATGTGAACGACGAGGCGATCGCGCTGGCGGGTATCGGCAAGGTCGAGCTTGTCGAGGGCATGAATATCGGTTGGGGCGAACAGCATTTCGGCACGGGCACAGATGGTTTGGCCGCCATGGTCGAGCATGTTCGTCTGCACGGTGGTGTTCTGGTAGGTGGTATCGACCCTGCGGGTAACGGACTCGGTCACGCATTCGCAGTCGCCCGGGTCGACGAGGCTTTCGCCGAGAAGCTGAACGCCTTGCCTCCCGAGCTGCGTGGCGAAAACGATGTCGTGCCCGGTGAGGCGGTTGTCTTCGACAATGCCGCCGGAGGTTTGCTGCGTGGTCGGGCAGTACGGCGCTGGGTGGACTCCGGCTGGATCGGCTCCGCGAAAATCCATGTGGCGGGCCTGGATGCCGAGGGCAAGGCGATCGATGAGTTCGAGAGAGCGGAGGTTCAGGCTGGACGTGGTCCGGCCGGGAACCTGGGTGCGGCCCAGGACCGTGGCGACGGCGATGCGAACGCTCCAGAAGTCGGCGGTGCGCCGCTGGATCGGGGTCTCGGTCGGAATTTCGTTGGTGGGCAGCCTGTTTCGGGTCGATCGGATGATGCTGGGGTACGTGGTCCGGGTTCGGGGGTGACGGTTGATCGCTTGCGTGCGCGGCATGAGTCCGCGGTGGCGCAGCGGATGGCCGTGGTGGGGGACCGAAGGAACGCCGCCGTGCTGGTCGATGAGGTATTCCGGCGGGTGGGCCTGAGCATCAGCGAGATCGCCGGACTCGACGACGTCCACGCATGGATCGACTCGATTGCCGATGATGTCGTGTCGTTGAATCCGCTCGAGGTCGCGCAGTACGCGCGTTTCCGGCGTGCAGTGGCCGCTGAGGCGTCGGGTGTGTGGCGACAGATATTGACCGTGGCCAGTGACCATGATTTCGACGCTGCTCTGGAGGTGCTCACAGAGCGTGAGCGCGGGGTTCTCACGTTGTTGTTCATGGGCGCCGGCGTGCAGATCGACGTTATTGCCCGGAGCTTGGGTATCTCGGTACGCGACGTACGGAAAATGGTGCGGAAGATTCTGCGGCGACTGGCAAATGAACTCGGTGTGGTCGAGGGGGATGTGGAGGTATCGCTCACCGGTGGGACAGCCTCGGCGGATCCGGAGGTGCTTGCGGCGGAGCCGCCCGCCCGTTCAGACTTCGCGACTCTGCGGCTTGTCGTCGCGGTATTCGATCATCGCAAGGAGTTGCTGCAGCCCCACTTGGTGATGCTCGACCAATCGCAGCGAGAGCATTTCAAGCTCTACTTCGAGGAACGCAAGTCCTTCACCACGATTGCGGAGGAGCTGGGCTTCCACAAATCCACGGTTCGATGGCGGCTGAGCGAGATCGGCCGGTTTCTGGCCGAGCGTTTGCCTGCCGAGCTGCGGGAGCAGTATGGGCGAGACGGGGTGTTGCGGTATGTCGGGGAGGAGGATGTAGCTCGGGAAGCAGGCGTCTCCGTGCGCACTGCTCGAGGCGTACTGAACGAAGAGAACAGCAAGAAGTACGCGAATGCGCGAACCGCGCAGCGGATTCGGGAGATCGGTGCCCGGATGGGTTGGAGTCCGGGGCGTTCCGGCGTGGTGCTCTGCGACGGTGTCGAGATCGACACAGCGCTGCTGCCGGTTCGGTCGGTGAGCGACGGTGTGCGGCGTGGACAATCATTGCGGGCCGCGCGCGCTGCGCACCCGGACGATGTGGCGCGGTGCATTCCGAATCTGCCTGTGGGAGACCGGAAAATCGCCGAACTTCTGTTCCGGCAGAAGCTGGAAGTGTCGGAGGTCGCGCGCAGGCTGGAGCGCGACGAGAATGTAATCAAGACATATCGAACCAGGTTGGCCAACGATGTGCACAGCCTGCTGTCCGGCGGGGTGCTGCTCACCAATTCCGCGGCCTGGGAGCTGATCCAGAAATTGCAGCTCTCCGACCCGGAGATGTTGGCGCCACATGTGCCTGGGCTCCCGGAAACCCAAAAGGCCGATTTCGACCTGTTCTTCGGCGACCCGCCCATGAGTGAACAGAAGATCGCAACCCGTCGGGTAGTCGGCCACGATGCCGTGCACAACCAACTGCGTGCGGCTGCGCATGCGCTGGTGCGGAAACTCGATCCGGATTTTGTCGAGCGGCACGCGAGTACGGATGTGCGAGCATGGGTGCGGGCCGCCCAGGCCGGTGATGTCGAGGCCTTCGGCTGGTTGTCCGATCGCTATGCACAGGCGATGTTCCTGACGGTGATGGCGAGGGTCGCCGACCGGGAAGTGGCCGAGTCGATCACTGCAGCGGCTGTGCGGCGTGCGCGCGCGGAGATCGGCCGGTTGGGTGATGAGCACGAGATCCGGCCCTGGTTCATTCGATGCGCCGCCGATGCGGCAGAGGCAGCGCAGTCGCCCGGTGCCGACACGCAGCCGACCGGCGCTGAGCCGACCCTGCGCGGCGGAATCTCACCGCCCGAGTACGACACCATGCTTCCCGCTTATTCTGCGACCGAGCCCCGGTCGGGCGCGGCGGTGTTCCAGCTTCACGTTGTCCGCGACTGGGAATTTCCCGACGGTCGGCGTGGCACGGTGTTCCTCGGGCCGGACAGGAACCCCCACAGCACTGCCGACCAGTCCGGTGATCCGCTGATCCTCGGGTCGAGACCGCAGGACTACTACAGCGGCGAATTGTTGCACTACGACGCGTACGTCAACTACTTGGAGAACGGAAACGGACCGGGCATCGCGGGCGTCGGGACCGCATGGTTCGTCGAGGGCCGGCTTACCAAGCTCGAACCATTGGGCGGCGGGCTGTTCGCGAACGTGAGCGCCGACCCGAAGAACGCCGCAACTCTGTTGTTCGATCTGGCCGAGGCAGGAATCGATCTCGATACGGTCGACTTCGATCCCGAGGACTTCACCCCGCCGGGTTCGCTGTGGCGCAACGAGTTCGGCGCGGTGACGTTCGACGAGGTCCTCGCGGGGCGTGGCCGCGATATCGCGCGGTTGCTCGTCGGCTACGGCGTCGGCTTCTCCGTGGACCTCGTCGGGATGGAGTCCTCCGGCGACGGCATCGAAGCGGTATTGAAGCTCGACCCGGTGCGCGGGAAACCCGGCCGGGTCACCGTGGTGATGCGGCGGGTGGATGGCGTTGCGACGGTGGAGCTTCGCGATGTCGATCTCGGCGCGGAGCCGGATCGGGTCGCGGTAATAGTGCGTGATCTGCGGGAACGGCTGACTGCGTGGATGACAGCATCGGGCGCCGTGTGGTTCGAGGCCGGCGAAACATCGCCGGCCTCGAACCAGACGGCGTCGGAGCCCGCCGCGACCGTATTCGCGACGGATGGATCAACGCGACGCGCGCAGCATGTTGTGCGCGTCCGGGACACCGAGGCCGATCCCCAGGCGAAGGCAGCCGCGGTGTCCTGGTTGGCACACCAGCTACCCGGCTGGTCCGAGGTGAAGATCGAGCACACCGCGGGCATACTCGGCACCCTGCTGGACAACGCACTGGTGCATACCTCCGGCGATGTGCAAGTCGAGGTGGAGACGACCGGTGATCTGTTGCGGGTCACCGTCTTCGACGAGAAGGCCGTTTTTGATACCGAGGTCGATCTACCTCCCGTCCCGGGCCGAGTCGAAGCGGTCGACGGGCCATGGATGCGGTCGGGCGTCGATCTGCTGCGGTACTACGAGGAGGGCTGGCAGAAACGGGTCTGGTTCGAGCTACATCGGTCTGATTGGGTCGAGTCGGATCGATCGGTTGGGGACGCGGTTGCGCCCCAGCAGGTTCCGATGGCTGATCCGGCGCCGGCGCCGAAGCCGATGAGCGCCGCAGTGCGGCAGGCGGTTCCCGTTGATGACGGTGTGGTTGGCCATGTTGAGCCGGAGGGTTCGACGGGCGCGCGGGAGGCCGCCCACATCGGCAACCAGTGTGGACGGCTGGTATTGGAATTGCTGGATTGGGTTGCTCCGGAACTGATTCCGAGTGCGGAGGAGCTCGGTCTGGGGGGCATGGTGGTGAACGACATTGTGCGTATCGCGGGGGCGGATCCGACGCGTGTTCGGCGGTTCGAGGTTGATCCGGTTCGTCCGCATCGGGGTGTTGTGGACGCGTTGCTGGGTCTGCCGGAGTCGGTGCGTGAGGGCGCGTCGGTGTTGGTGTTCGACGGTTTCGACAAGGCCGATGAGCATGGTGTGGCCGGGCATGCGTTCCGGTTGGTGGTGCGCAACGGTGAGATTCATATCGAGGATCCGGGGAGGGGGCTGTTCGGCCGGTTCGAGGATGTGATGGGTGCGGGGGCGTTGGCGGATTTGCGGGGGGTGTGGGCGGTCGGGTTCGATCGTGCGGGGAATCCGTTGGATTTGCCTGGGACGCAGGCCGATGCCGCCGATCTCGAGTTCCGGGTCGGTTGGTCTCAAGACTTGATCGGCGATCAGGTGTTGGCGGTGGTGGCCGAGGCCGGGCCGGAGTGGCTGGCGCGGTTGCTACCGGCCGTGGAGGTTCGGCATGTGTCCACACTGACGCCGGGCGCGATCGGGAACTTCGAATCCGCCGAGCTGGCGCATCTCTTCCCGGTATCCGGCGTGGATCTCCTGACCCGGGGAAAGGTCCTGGTCCACGAGAACGAGCATGCCGCGGACTTCATCGACAGCCCTCGGGCGGACCCGCGTACTATGCCGCTCAACCAGTACATCCGCGCGGTATTGCGTCGCGAGGCAAGGGCTTTCGCTCGTGAGGCACTGTTCTCCATCGCATTGCGGACCCGTGGTTACGTCCTCGACGACATTCACGATCGCCACCGCGTCATCTACGCCGAGGCACACTGTGCGGCTGTCGAGGCGGCACTGAAAACTCATGCCGATCTCCCCGAGTCGCAGCAGGCGTTCCTCGGCTATCGAGCCGGTGTTCGTGCTCTGGAGGTGTATCTCGCCTCACCCGAAAAGTTCGATATCTATGTCGTGCGCCCGGACCGATTCGCCGAATTCGTCGCATCCCCGGACGAGTTCGAAGCGTCTATGGCGTCGAGTAAGAGGCTCTTCAAGCAGGGGGCCTACGTGCTGAGCGCCCGCCGCGATTGGATGGAGGCCCGGAAATCCGCCGGACAGGTGACCCTGCACTCGCCGTACTCGCAGGACAGTGCCGCGGAAATCCGGCGGTCCGCGTTGGCGCGAACCATTGCCGAGCGGGATCTGGCCCTGATGGATCGCGTCCTCGACCGGGAAATCGCGCGGCAGCGCTCCCTCTCATCCGGGCCGGGGTCACCCGCCGAAACCCGTCGCCGTGAACATGCCGCGCTACAGCGTCGTGACGTGGAGGCAGCGTGGTCGGCGGCGGCACGAGATGTGATTGCTCGCCAAGGCGAAGTCGATGCGCTGGTTGCGCGTGATGTATTGCACGCGTTGGTAGAGCGTGAGTCCGGGAGGTCGTTCACCGATCACGTTGCGGTGATCGATGGTGACCGGCCTCGCCTGGTGGTAGTGACCGGTACGGGCGATCATGCGCGGCTGCGGGATGCCGTGATCGACACCCATCCCGAATTGGCCGATCTGGCCTTCGAGTACCTGTCCGCCGACAGCAACTCGAATGGAATGGTGACGGTGGACCGGATCGAGAATCCGGAACCCCAGCCGGAACCACACGTGCCCGAGGTGCAGTGGCTGGATTCGGCCGGGCAAGCTTCCGCCACACGCATCAGTCGGGCGCGGCAGTTGTCGCGGTCGACCGAGATCGGTCGATGGGCCGATAAGTTGTTGATCGACAACGGTATTCATGTGTTATTGGATGCGTATTCCGATGATCGGTTATATCCGGGACCCGGAATCCTGATGCTCGACGCCGGTGGCTCCGATGCCGAACTGGCCGCCGCCATGGTCGCGGGCGCTTTCCACGTCCGGCAGCAACAGGATCGCAGCCATACCGCGGTGCGGGAATTGATGACCTCCGACGACTCGGGCGAGTGGGTGGCGCGCCGACTCGCGGAGGAAGCCGAGGCGCAGGCCGGCCGCGCGGAAGCGCTGCGGCAATTGCGGGAGCGGTGGCGAGACAGTCCCGTCACTCAATCGCCGGATGTAGCGCCTCCCGATCTGCTGGAACTGACCTATACGGCGGCTTATCAGCAGGTTCTCGATGGAGTGGAGCCCGGTCCTTCATCGGCGGCCGACATCGGACTTGCTTGGCAGGCCGGCGTTGCAGCAGTGCGGCCATTGCTGGAACGCGTCGGACCTCGGGTGGCAGGCGGAACCTACGCCGAGATCTACGAACGGGTGTGGACCGACGCGAAGGGGATCGAACCGGATTCCGATGTCGAGACCGACCCCGCCGCCGCTCGGCTCACAGATCTGCGTGGCGCTGTGGCAGTACTCGGAAAAGCATTGGGGCACAAGGATGCTCAACTCTGGTCGGTGGCACAGCCACCGAAGCTGCCGCCGGTTCCGATCGATGATGGTGTGGTTGCTCATGCCGCACCGGAGGATTCGACCGGTGCGCGGGAGGCCGCCCACATCGGCAACCAGTGTGGACGGCTGGTATTGGAATTGCTGGATTGGGTTGACCCGAATCAGATTCCGAGTGCGGAGGAGCTCGGTCTGGGCGGCATGGTGGTGAACGACATCGTGCGTATCGCGGGGGCGGATCCGACGCGTGTTCGGCGGTTCGAGGTTGATCCGGTTCGTCCGCATCGGGGTGTTGTGGACGCGTTGCTGGGTCTGCCGGAGTCGGTGCGTGAGGGCGCGTCGGTGTTGGTGTTCGACGGTTTCGACAAGGCCGATGAACATGGTGTGGCCGGGCATGCGTTCCGGTTGGTGGTGTGCAACGGTGAGATTCATATCGAGGATCCGGGTAAGGGGGTGTTCGGTCGGTTCGAGGATGTGATGGGTGCGGGGGCGTTGGCGGATTTGCAGGGGGTGTGGGCGGTCGGGTTCGATCGTGCGGGGAATCCGCTGGATTTGCCTGGGACGCAGGTTGATGCCGCCGATCTCGAATTCGCGGTCGGTTTGTCGCAGGACCCCATTGCCGATCAGGTAGTGGCGATGGTGGCTGAGGCCGGGCCGGAATGGACGGCATGGTTGGTGCCCACCGTCAAGACTCGTCATGTGCGGCATCTGCTGGACGCGAACGGTGAATTCAGATCCAAAGATCTAACGAGGTACATCCTGGCATCGGGTCGTGATTTCCTTTCCCAGGCGATTGACTTGATTCACGAAAATCAGCACGCCGTGGATTTCCTTGCAGGCAGTCTCGTGAACCGCTTCACGATGTCGCTCGATGAATATGTCGATGCTGTTTTGCACCACGAAGCAAAGGCTTTCGCCACACAGTCCTTGTTTATCAAGGCGATGATCGCGCGCGGCTACGAGGTCAGTCCTCGGAGAAGTTACCCGGTCTTCACCAACGCCTACGATGCCGCTGTTGCGGTTGCGCGGAAGATTTCTCCGAACCTCACCGAGTCGCAACTCGAGGCTGTCGGCTATCGGGCCGGTGTCAGGGCCCTGACAAAATTCCTGGCCATGCCCGAAGCGGACGGGACACCCGCAGACTATGTGGCAAGGGCCGAGGCGCAATGGCACAGTAGCCGGGCCGAAGTCGATCGGGTGAACCTACACACTCCGAGCACACCGGAGAAAGCGGCAGAGATCCGGCGATTGGTGCTGGCCAGAACTGCCGCCGACCGGGATCTCGCAATCGTGGAGCGCGCGATCGAGCGGCATCGTACTGTCCAGCCCACCGGCACGTCGCCTGCCGATACTCGCCGGCGGGAACATTCTGATCTGCTGCTGCGCGACCTGGTCGCATGGCGGTATGTAGCGGCGCGGGACGCGGCCGTGACCCACGCCGCGGTCGATGCGGCGGTCGCGCGTGACGTGCTGAACGTGGTGCTCCAGCACGAGCCCGGCATGCTGCTGACCGATCATGTCGCGGTGATCGGCGGCGATCGGCCACGCCTGGTCGTTGTGGCCGATGAGGCCGATCATCTTCGCCTGCGCGACAACGCGATTGCCGCGCAGGCTGAACTTCCGGATTTGTCCGGTCTGAGCTGTGAGTACCGCTCGGCCCGCAGCGATGTGGATGCCGTGGTGCAGGTGGAGCTGATCCGGAATCCGGAACCACGCCCGCAGCCTGAATTGCCCGAGGTTTCCTGGCTGGACTTGGCCGAACAGGCGTCAGCTCGCCGTATACGCCGGGTCCGACAGATATTGCGCGAGACCGAAATCGGGCAGTGGGCAGACCAATTGCTGAGCAGTGGCATCCACATACTTTTGGAGGCGAATGCCGACGACAGGTTGTACCCGGCCCGGAAGGTTCTGGTGCTCGATGTCGGCGCCTCCGATGCCGAACTTGCCGCCGCCATGGTCGCGGCCGCGGTGCATGTCCATCACGAGCGCAATCGCCCCGCCGGCAGTGCCATTCGCGATGTGATGGATCCGGATCGTGAGAGATATGTGGCCGCTCGCCTCGAGGAGGAAGCGATAGCGCAGGCGGCGCGAGCCGAGGCGATGCTGCAACTGCGGGAGGTCGGCCACGACACGGAACCACCGGATACGCTGGAACTCGCCTTTTCGCAGGCATTCCGCCGTGCCCTCGATGCGGCTGCGCGCGGGCGCCCGGCGTCGGTAGCCGAACTCGAACTCGCCCGGCAGGCCGGTGTTGCCGCGGTACTACCGCTTCTGCATCAGGTCGGGCCACGACTTGCCGGAATGAGCTATGCCGAGTTCTATCGTTCGGCCTGGCGCGATGCTGGTGGGCATGATCGGGTCGATGCCGCAGCGGTTGGCCGAACAACCTTGGATGCACAAGGCGGACACCCTGATTCCTACCTCGAGCCCTGGACTGAGCTCGACGTCGAGGGGCAATTGACTGCGCTGGTCCCGGAATTGCGTGCGGCGCTGGAGCATCGCGATAAGGCGCGCGCCGAATTGGCGATGCTGGCAGATGAGAAGCTGGCCGAATTGGGACCGGCTTCCGGTGAACTGGAACTGCTTCGGCGGGCCACCGATCCGCGGACCCGTGCCTTGGTCGCATCGATCGACGCGTATCACCGATGGGCCTCCCGCGCCGCTGCACTCGACGCTGCGGTCCGTGCCTACGAGGAGGCCGACCGCCAGCGGGCCACCTGCGATCTCCTAGCCTTCGAGCGCTCGCTGGATCCGGCACAAGTGCGGCCGGGCACACCGTTGGTGGGTGACCTGACTCAGGAGCGCGATCAGGCGAAAAACGAATTGGCCCGATTCCTGAGTATCGAACCTACTCAGGTCACTGCGGACCAGGCCTTCAACCTGCTGGGCCAGGCCCAGCGGCAACAGCAGTTGTCGAACTCGCCGGAGGATCGCGTCGAGCGGATGGCCGCACTGTGTGAGCGGTTCCTGGCCGTGGATCCGATCGTGCGGGCCGTCGAATTGCTGCGCGAGCGGGAGGCGCAAGCCCGGCAGCTCGACACACAGATCCGTCCTGTGGTTCCGGAGCCGAAGTCACCGGAAACCCAGATCGCCGAAGCGCTCGCCCGAATGCCGGATCTCGGCGCCGACAACCGGGCCGCGGTCACTGCGGTGCTCGGAAAAGCGTTGAAGCACAACGGTTCTCGGCTATGGCCGGTGGAATTTATCGGTCCCGGGCATCGCGTTCAGGTGCGCGATGCCGACGGCGCCCGGCTGCTGGACGTCGAGATGGGTAATGGCACGGTACGAGTGCAGGCACGTCTGAAGGCTCAGTCGCAGCCCCGGGCATTGCAGGCGGAGCTGCTGCTGCCGGAGCTGATGACCGGATGGACCGATCCCGATGGAGTTACCCGGGCGTTTACCGCAGTGTTGAAAGGGCTTGTCGGTATCGGTCCGCGTCCCGGCGCACGGCTCACCGAGGGCGACGGTGTGTTCACCATGGAGCTGTCGGGGCCGCCCGGCTCCCGGCAACTCGATGTCACCGCCGACACCGACCGCGGCAACCTGGCGTTGTATTTCGATGAGGGAGACGATGATTCGGGAGGGGGCTGGGGTAATCGAGGGCCGTTCCCCGGCCCCGATATCGGTGGCCCTGTGTCGGCGTATTCCGGCATTGCACCGATCCGTTCGGTGCCGCACGGTGATGTCGGTCATGTGAATGACTGTGTGCCGGTGGCGTTCGAGGCGTTGGATGAGCTGCACGGTCCAGGGTTGGTGAATTGGTCCGAGTTGGGTTCGGTGGGGCTGGAGGGCGTCTCCGGTGGTCGGATCGCTGCCGCGTTGGGGTATAGGCCGGCTGGGTTTGCCGGTCGGGCCGCAGTTGTCGGTGAGCTGGCCGGTCGTGGTGAGAAGGCCGCGGCCGTGCTGTTCGAGGTGTACGACGACACCGGTATGGGGCACGCGGTGTTTTTGGTGCACAAGGGTGGTGGTCGGGTTGTCGTGGTCCGCGCGGGTGAGGTGGAGACAGACTTCGAGGAGTGGGTCGAGGAGCAGCGGATCGAAGGCCGTCCGGAACCGATCGGGGTGTGGGCGGCGATCGTCGACGAGGATGGTCAGGTTGTCGAGGGGCGGGGCGAGCAGAAGTTGCCGCTGTTGCCGTCGGATAGGGACTTCGGGCGGAATCCTGATGATGCGCGCCCGCCGTCGGCCTCCCCCGCAGATTCCGCTGCCGAACGCGACGGGGTCGGCAAAGAGTTCCACCATCGAGCTGCGGGGATTAACGAGGGCATCCTATGGCTGTCCCAGCCGCGAAAAGTCCCTGCCGAGCTGCTGATACATGATTCCGACCGGGGCCGGTCCGCCGATTGGCTGTTCACCGGTCCGGGCACGGTGGCAGGCAATGCTTTTCAGGTGGAAGTCGCATCGCTGCGAGGGATCGGCGCAGCGGGTGAGAAGGGGCTCGCGGTCGAATTGACCCTGCATTCGGTGGAGGGTGCGTCCGGTCGGGTGATCCTGGAAATCGTCTCGGACGAAACGGGCCCGTGGGACTGGGATCGCGGTTATCCGACGCTGCTTCGATATCGGGAAGTCGACTTCGGTCAACAGCCCGATAGCCTCGCGCCGGTGGTGGGGATTCTGCACGAGCGAATCACCCAGCGGATGCTGAACAACCGGAATCGCTGGGCGCCCGGCAATGAGCAAGTCCCGACCGAGAACGTCGCCGCGCCCGTCGGACAACCACGGAGCTTCGCGAACGCGTCCGAATTGGAATTGTCTGTCGGGGGACTGAACCCGATGGCGACCTTCGGTGGCGAAGCCGGCGCCGAGTTGGACTGGAACCCGGGGCAGTCGGCAGCTGAGCCCGATCTGTCGAGCGTTCAGCCTTGGTTGGAAGAACAGCTGGTGGGTTGGGTCGGATGGTCGGTCGGCCAGATCGGTGACCGGGTGCGTGAGCTGGTTCACGGCCTGGCGCACCACGGTGACCTCACGCTGGTGCTGCGCGCGGTCGCGGGCAGATTGCGGATCGAACTGCACAACAGCAGCCGAGTGTTGCAGCCGGTGCCCAACATCGGGACGAGCCACAGCCGGGCCGGGGTGGACCGCGCCGCGAATGGCACGGTCACCTGGGTTGAACTCGAGTCCACCGTCCCCGATCTCGTTGCGCCCGTGCAGGACATCGTGCATCGAGCGGGGGCGTCGTCGCTGGCGGCGGCATTGTCCTTGCGGGGCGAGCCGGACGAGATCGTCGCGGCATCCCGTCGGCGC
Source organism: Nocardia sp. CA-120079 (assembly GCF_050955745.1). Lineage (NCBI taxonomy): Bacteria > Bacillati > Actinomycetota > Actinomycetes > Mycobacteriales > Nocardiaceae > Nocardia > Nocardia sp. CA-120079. The sequence continues at coordinate 7,521,453 of NZ_CP192088.1, read as the reverse complement.
GGCGGCATGGTGGCCGAAATCCTCACCCGGGCAGGCGAGTTGGGGGTTTCACCGGCTGAGCTGCTCTCTCGGTTCCCCGAACTGGGTGAGGTGATGTGTGCGCTGCCCGCGGCAGCCCTGGACGCGTGGGCGCGAGCGGACTTGCAGGAGCAGATCCTGCGGCAGCGCAGGAACAGCGGGTCCGACGGGTCGCAGCTGTCGCGGTTACATCAGTTGGAAAGGGCCGCCGAGACGCTCGGGATAGTGGACGACCAGATCGCGGGACGCGGGCTGCGGACCAAATTGTTGTCGGCCCGGTACCTTCCGGACCAGGGTCCCGACGGCGTCGAGATGCCGGACGGGGGACGGACCCAACTGTTGGTGGCCATCGGGGACACCGAGGCGGACACCGATACCGCCGACATCTTGGCAACGGCGGACACGGTGATCTGGTATCTGCCCGGGCCGGTGCCGGGCATCCTCGGCTTGGAAGACCAGATGTCCGCGGCCGCCCACCACCTCGAGCAGCAGATGCAGCGGGAGCCGTCCAAGCGGGTGGTATTGGTGATGCTGCTCGACAACGATATGAGCGACCGGCTTGCCTCGGCACGACCCGACAGCGAGACGCAGCGAATCCGGACGGCGGTGGATGCCCGGAACCTGGTTGATCGGGTGGCGTCGATGAACGCGGCCAGGGAGGCGCTCACCGGTAGTCGGGCACGGATGCTGCTCGCCGGTCACGATGCCGGGGTGGACATCGTGCTCGAAGCGTGCGAAATGCCCGAGATGCGAACCCAGTTCGACGGTGATCCGCAGCTAGAGGATCCGTGGCTGTATCCATTCGAGGCACAGCTGGCCCAGCTCGAGCGTGCGGTGCCGGCGCAGCCGGGCGAGCTGCGGGAGCAACGGCGACAGGAGTTGTGGCAGCTGCGGGTGCTGCTGCGCTGGCTTTCCAGCGAGGTGGGGAATTTCCCGGAGCCGCGTGCGCTGTCGCTGGGGTGGGGCGGCAGCGCGGAGGTTGTGCTCGGTGACCTCGATACCGCGCAGTTGATCGAGGTCCATGCGACCGTGGGGCGCACGAACCCGATCTCGCTGCGGGAGAGTCTGATACGCGGCCTCGACCGGCAGAACACGTCGGTTGCCGAGCTGGGGTTGCCCGACGACGACGCGGCGGCGGTAGCGACGCTGGTGTGGCGGGGGCCGGATCTCGCGGCCTTTGTCGAGCGCGTCACCGAGTTGCTGGAGCAGCGGTATCGGTCCGAGCAGCGGCCGCGGGTCGTGATCAACACGCATGCGGCGGACGACCCGCGGGAACAAGAGCCCGATCTCGGAAAGTCGTTGGTGACGTTGGCTTTCCAGGAAGTCGAGCGCCGTGCCCAGGCGAAGGCTGTGTTGCGGGAACTGGCCGAGGACGCACTCACCAGCCTGGATGAGCTATCGGCGCAGGGTTCGCTGGTGCGTGCGGACTGGGAACAGCGATTCCGCGAGCTGATGCCGCAGGTCGCCGCGCGTCACGGAATGTCTGTCGACGTATTCGCCGACCCGATGATCGCTCGGCAAGTGTGGCTGGATTTGGATCAGTCGATCCGTTCCCAGCCGACCGATGACATCCATGATGATCTCGTCTTCCTGAACTTGTTCGAGGCGATGCTGGCCTTCGCCACCATCCAGCGAGCCGACACCCGCCTTACCCAACTCGTCGGCGTGGAACGGGTGCTGCGCGACGCCGCGACGGGTATGCACGAGCAGACCGACACCCGGGATGCCTTCGTACACTTCGCTTCGGCGGCGGCCACCCTTGATCAGCTCGCCGGCCAGCTGTTCGGGGCGGATCTCGCGGTCGCCCTGGCTCCCACGGACGAAGCGAAACTCGTCACACGCCACCAGTTGAACAGCCTGTTCGACAATCTGCTCGCAAATCTCACGCGGACTGCGAAGGCCGGGCCGGCGGCACCTCGGCCGCGGCTCGGCGACATGCTGGTGGGATTGCGGGCGCAACTGCGTGCGGATCCGATCGCGGCGCAGCGGGCCGCGCAACTCGATGCGCTGGAACACAATCTGCGCGGCAGCCATCGGCAGCGATTGGCAGCCAAGCGGCGTTATTTCACGATCCGTGCCGAGTGCATCGCGGATTTCCCCGCCGAACTGGAGTATCTGGGCGCCGTCACCGACCCGATCGACCCGGCGCGGTTGGTCGCGCGCATCGGGTCGGTCGTTGGCGAAGGTGAAAACTGGCGGTCGCGGGTGGCACAGCTGGACCGGTTGCGTACGGCCGCTGAACAATACGTCGCTTGGGCGGATCGGTTCGCCCGGTTGCGGGCCGACGCGGACCAGCTCGAGACGGTGGCGTTCGAGCGGCTGGTGATGGACACCCCCGATGCCGAACTCCGGTTCAACCAGCGATTGGATCAGGCTTTCGCTCAGCTGACCGAACTGTTGGCCGAGCCGGAACCCGATATGGGTGCCCGCCCGATGCCCGCTCCGGTTCGACAGGCCGAGCGCGGTAGGTCGACGCGGGCCGTTCCGAGCGTAGGTGATGGCGTGGTCGAGCCGAGCCGAGCGCAGCTGTCGCATCGGTCCGACGACATCCCGAAGATTTGCGCGCTCGAGATCCTGCACTTCGCGCGGCTGCTCGGTTTCGAGTTGACCGGGGATATCCCATCGCTGTTCGACGAGCAGATCCGGCTGGCAGGTCTGAGCCCGGTCGAATTCGCGAAGCTGTTGGGGGCCGACTGGGCAGAAGAGCCCTTCGAATCCCTGGAGCAGATGCGGGCGTTGGCTGCCGAGGGCAAGTTCGTCATGGGTGCCGTCGCCCACGAGCCGTTCGGCGCGCACGCGTTCATGCTGTACCGGCGTGACGACGGCCGGGTGTGGGTGCACGAACGCAAGGGCCACCAGGTCATCGATGTGTTGTTCACCGAATGGCGGCAGCCGAAAGGCGCGCTGCACGGCATCGTGTTCGATGAGGATCGCAATCCGTTGCGACCGTTGGCTCCTGGGCAGGAACCGACCGGCAGCTACCCACTCGCGAACCTCGCGGGCACAGCGGGTACCGCACCGATGCCTGTTACGTCATCCGGGCAGCTGCAGCCGGATCCGACTGCGCCCGGTGCCGGATCAGAGCTCGGCGAGACTGCGGGAATCGTGGACGCATTGCGCGCGCACGCCGTCCGTCGAGCGGTCGAGTTGTTCGGCGCCGAGCCGAAACTCGGCTGGGTCACGGCCGACGAGGCATGGCGGATGGTCGAGTCGCTCGGCCGGATCGACCCGGACCAGCTGCGGGTTGACATGCGGGAGCTGAATTTCGACATGCGCAGCAAGGTCATCGACCGGCGCATTTTCGCGGGGCGCTCGGTTGCCGAGACCGCTGCGGACCTGAGGATCACCACAGACCGGGTCGAAGACCTCCAGGCGAATGTCGGGGCACAGTTCGCCGAAAACCTTGCCCGTGTCTGGGTGTGGAGACCCCGCGGCGCGGCGGGGCCGCGAGTCATCGAAGCTTTGGCCGACGATCCCGCTGACTTCCTGCACTGCCTTGCGCTGTTGTCCCCGGACACGGCGGAGGCGATCAAGCTGTTCCTGCTCGGCTGGTCGGATGCCGAGATTGCCGGCGAGCTGGGTGGCGAGGTCAGGACGGTCGCGAAACTGCGGCAGCGTGGGGTCAGCTCGGTAGCCGAGCTGCTGGACACCGACCCCGCCGATCGGAAGCCGCAGCGAGCGATTCAACGCCATACAGGCGCCGCTGCCGGCGACAGTGTGATCCCCTATCAGCGGCCGGCAGTCAGGGGACTTCCGAAGAAGCTACGCGGCCTGATGAACTGCGCCCCGATGGTGGCGAACGCCGGTCGGGATTTCGTGAAGAGAGTGGCCGGCATTGTGCCGAATGCGCCTGCACTCGTGGACAGTCCGGAGGTCAAAGCCAACGGCGTCCGGGAAGACGAGCTGGCGCGGGCACTGGGCGCCGACTGGCATGAGGGCGGTTTCGGCTCCGGTGTCGATGGTCTGCGTGCGGCGCTGCGGATAGTGCAGGACGGTGAGGCCGGGTTCATCGCCGGCGCAATGGTATTCGGCGATGCGGGTGCCCACGCCTTCGCGATCGAGCGCACCGCCGACGGCCGTGTGGTGATCACCGAGAAGATCAACGGAAGGAAAAAGACCTGGTCCAGTGAACGCGGTTACCGCACTTGGCTTTACGAGCGGGCCGGCTGGAATATCACCGCGGTGCACGGCATCGTCATCGGCATCGATGGTCGCCCCGAGGTGCGGTTCGACGAAGGACGCGACCACAGCGAGGTGCTCGGCGACTCCGCCCCGGCGGTGCCGATCGGCGGCCTGCCGGACGATCGTGCCGAGTCCCGCGCGGGGCCGCCGTCGCCGGACCGATTCGGCGCCGAATTACGTCGGCTGCGTGAGTCTCTGGTTCCGTCTGGCGGTGCCGAGGAGAACTGGCGGCGTGCTCCGATCGCGAGCCCGTTCGGCCGTGGGCGACGTGACCCGGCGGTGTGGTTCGCCGCCGACCCCGACCTGCCGCCGGAACCGCACGACCCTGCCGATGCCGAGCCGTCGCCTGGCGACGGGGCGATGGCGTATGCACGCCCGGATGATGTGCGGTCGCAGGGACTGGCCGGGCAGGATCCTGGAGCCGCGTCCTCCTATGCGCCGCTGCTGGACGAAGATGCCGCAGGGGATCGGCCGGCCCGCAAGAGCCGCCGTGCCGGTACCCTCGATCCACTCGGCCTCCGCGACGGGGTCGGCAAAGAGTTCCACCATCGAGAAGACGGTCTGGAGTGGAACGCCGGTGCGAACGCGGCCCCGGCCACGAGCGATAACAGGGGTAAACCGTCATCGAGCCCGTCAGACGGCACACCGAAGTCGGAGTTGACCCCGGAACAATTGACCCTGGTCGTCAAAGAGATTGATGCACAGGGAAACTGGGAGCAGGCCATCGATCTGCTGAAACAGCGGTTCGGCGACAAGGTGTATCGATGGATTTCGCGCCGCTACGGCGATTCACCGCTGGCACGCGAAGTCACCGAGGAAGCGTTCGCCCGCGCGGTGTATACCCTCCGGCAGCTGCCTGACGATCTCGATATCGAGCGCTGGATCGTTGCCAAGGCCAGGGGATGCATTCCGCGATTCGACATGTTCGTCGAATTCCGGCGACGACTCGTCCTGGCGGTCGCTGCGTTCGGTGATTCGGATACCGTGGCCCGCCCGGTGAGGGAAACTCCGGGCCAACTCGTGGAGGTTCTCGAGACGGCGACTCTCGCACAGCTACAACATGCCATGGAATCGCCGCTCCTCAGCGACCCCCAACGCGAATTGCTCGACGCTCTCTGGCCGACGCCGCAGCACCCACGTGTCGGGCCTGCCGGAGTCGGAGTCGGCCAACCCGACGGCATGAGAGTTGTGGTAGCTGCCCGCATACTCGCCCACCAGCTTCGGGTGGATATCGGACAGGATGGACTTTCCGAGCCGGAAACAGACGCCCCTGCGATACCCGATCACAGCTCGCCTGCCGATGGGACCGGCAATGCCGAAGTCGGTGAGGGTGACGCCGGGTCGGGTCGTGATGAAGTCGGTGAGGGTGACGCCGGGTCGGGTCGTGATGAAGTCGGTGAGGGTGACGCCGGGTCGGGTCGTGATGAAGTCGGTGAGGATGACGCCGAGTTGGATCCTGGCGGAGAATACATGGAGGTATTCAGACGGCTGAGCACATCGACAGATGCGCAAATTGCAGATGAGTTGGGCGTTACTCGACAATCTCTGTATCGACTGTACGTCGAGATCGCCAAGAGATTGAATATCGACTACGGTCGCGCGCTGGCCCGAGCCGCCGGGGATCGGGCGGAATCCGAAGGCGCACAGCGAACGACACATGCAGCGGAAAAACAACTCCGCCCGATACATTTTCCACCACGCCATGCCGAACTGCTCGTACTGTTGGGTGAGGGCAAGAAACCCGAGCAGTGTGCTGCGGCAATGGGATTGTCTGCCAACACCGTTCAAAAATACACGCAGCAAATCGGCAACCGCCTGGGCCTCAAGCTCCGAGACGTCATACTTCGGCGCATAATCGAAATGGGGATTATCGAAGCATCGACCAGTCGAACGGTCCGGCCGCGATTGTCCGATCGAGAAACGCAAATTATCGAAGCGCGATCACAAGGCATGAGCTACGCCGAAGCGGGCGAACAACTGGGTATTTCCACACAGACGGCCTCTGCGATCGGAAAGGATGTCCTGCACAAACTTTCCGCAGACAACTGGACGGAGGTGTTCGATTTCGCGGTCTCCGAGAGGATAATTCAGGAACCTTGGGAACCGAAACTCCAGAGAATTGTGCTCCAACTTCTCGCAGCAGGTCATACCATCGCGAGTGCCGCAACAGCTCTGAACCATTCACCCGCGTGGCTGATCAGCCGCGCTGCCGCCCTCGCCACAGAGCTGGATGTCGCTGTCCACAGCACCGCTGAACGGTGGACTGTCAACCACAACACTGCATTGGTGGCGACCGGAATCCGGCGCGGGCTCATCGACGCGCCCGCGCAGTTCCCGATCGTCCTGACACAACAGGAACGGGCCATCCTCGCTGCGAAAGCGCAAGGCAAAACGGCTGAGCAGTGTGTAGACGAGGTACACCTGTCACCCAGCGCCGTGCATCAGGTACTTGCCGAGCTGAGGGAAGTCACGCATTCGGAGACCACAACCGAACTGGTGGCGAAGACGATCCACCAGCTGGTTTCCACCCCTACCGAACCCGATGGGCGACAGCATGCCGAATTGATGCGCATCCTCACCATGATCGCCTGTGGTCACGGCCGAAAAGAGATAGCAGCAGAATTCGACCGGTCACTGGGGTGGGTGAATATTCGATACACCGCGCTGGCGGAGGCGTTCGGCGTCGTCGACAATCAGGCAGCGCTGGTCGCTGCGGCCATTCGCGGGGAGATCCTCGCGCCTGCGCCCACGGCGAATGAGCACTCTTTCGACGATGCTCAGGAACGCCGGATCATCCTCCTGAAGGCCGAAGGCAGGTCCGACCAGGCAATCGCGACGGAACTGCAGCTTCCGTTCAAAGCTGTACGGACGACGATGGCCCGCCTGAAGAAGTTGACCGGCAGCGGCACCACCGGACAGCTGATCGCGAAAACCATTCACTTGGTTGATGCCGCCGAGGTCCGCACTGCACATGCCACCGGAAAACCCGAGTCGCCCTCGGCCAGCGGTGACGCCTCAACGGGCAAGGTCCAGCAGACTCTGGACGCTGCGGTACGCACAATGCAGCGCGCAGTTGCCCGCCCGGCCACAGCGGCGCCGGAAAGCCACGCCGAGGCAGCGCCGACCACACGCGAGCTGACCGCGCTCCGCCAGGTCGCGGCGGGGTTGTCCCTCAACGCGATTGCCCCGAATCTCGGCGTAACCGCACCGAGGGTGCGCGCCTATCTCGATGCCCTCGCCGCCGAGCTGGGCACTGATCGAAGCACACTGACCCGGGTCGCCAAATCCGTGCATGCGGCCGCGGAGGGCATTGTCGAACCGGTCGGCCCGACAGGTGATTTCGCATCGCTGACCCGCCGCGAGAAGCAGGTTTTGCGATTGCTTCCGCGCAGGCTCTCCGACGCGGACGCAGCCCGGGAACTAGGCGTTTCCACCAGGGCGTTTCAGCAGGCGCGGAACAAGCTTCGCAGGAACCTCGGCACCTCGGATATCGACGCGATCATCCAGTGGGCCGTCCAGGGCGGGTACGCCGACGCCCCCGCCCGGCCCGAGCATGTCGAAGCCATCGACCCGGCTTTGCGGACAAGCGTCGAACACCTACTGGCAGTGGGTGAATCGAGTGGCGCGGTTCCGGCGCCTGAGCCTCCCCAGGTCCCGCTGCAGGCTCGGGGTGTGCCTGCGGCACCGGAACCCGAGGTGACGGCCGAGTGGACCGATCCTGCTGCTGCGACGACGGATGGTCTCGAGGACTATCAGTGCGGTCCGAAGGTTGTCGAGGATGTGGCTCGGTGGTTCGGTCGCAACGACATTCGGTTGCTGGGCAGGGCCGGCCTGGGCGGGGTGCTGGTCAGTGTGATGGAGGATGCGCTGGGTGGTCGGGCGCAGCATGTCGCGGGGTTGGCTGATGCGGTGGCTCGTTTGGATGCGCACGGGCGGGTTCTGGATGCGCGGGGGGAGGGTGACGGGATTGCGGTGGTGGTGTTCGAGCCTGCTTTGTCGGGTCGGCGGGGGGATTTGGGTCATGCTCGGTGGTTGATTCGGCATGTCGATGGTGATCGTGTGTGGTTCGAGTTGCGGGATCCGGGTAAGGGGGAGTTTGTTTCGGATTTCGTTGTGCCGGGGGATATGCCGGGTCGGTCCGGCACGTTGGCGTTGTTTCTCGATAAGGACGGCAACCCGGTTGTCGAGGGTGTTCGGGGTGCGGACGGTGTGCGGTGGCGTGAGTCCGGGGACGATTTCGCTGTCGGTCGCGCCGACGATGCCGGAACCGAGCGGGAACCAGGCGGGGGCCCCGCCTCGACTGCTTTCGGGCCGAATCACGGGCTGCGCGACCAGGATGGGAGACCGGTCGACCAACCCGAGCAGGCCCAGCGGCTGACCGGGCAAACCTGGTCGGCTGCCGGGGACAGCAAACGCGGTGTGTCCCATGGTCGCAACGAGGACGCGATGATGGTCGCGGAGTTCACCCGCGCCGGAAAACCGGTGGTGGTCGCCGGTGCGTTCGACGGGGTCAGCGGGGCGCCGGACGGGCACCGTGCCGCTCAGGAGGCCGCGGCCGAACTCGGGCCGTACCTGCAGGAGAAATGGTCACGGGCACGATTCGGGCGCAAGCTCTCCCGAGTAGCGGTGATGCAGGACGCGCTGCATCATCTACAGCTGAAGGTGCAGGCCCTCGGCCGGCGGCCCGAGTATGCCGAGGTATGGGACAAGCCGCAGTGCACGGCCGCGGTCGTGGTCGCGGAAGCGGATCGGCTCACTGTCGGATGGGTCGGGGACAGCCGGGTGGCTTGGGTGTCCGCCGATGGCAGGCATGCCATCTGGTTGACCGACGACCACTCGCCGCTCCGGGTTTTCGTGAGGGAGAACGGAATATCCGAGAGCGAGGCGCTGGAACGGAACCCGTGGCTGGCAGATCAGCCGAATGTCATCGAATACGCTCTCGGCCGCGATGAGCGGATCCCGGCGGGGCCGGGCGAAGATATCGTGCCGGGAGAGTACATCACCACTGTTCTGGTATCGGATGACATCGACGCGCCCGTGGTTGCCGAGGACGGCACGATCACAGTGCCTCGCGGCGGTGTGGTGATCACGGCCACCGACGGCGCGGTCAAGACGACGTCCGCTCCCGCATCCTCCGATCCGAGGGCGGTCCCCGAGGAGCTTCGCGAGGCCGTGCGCAATCACCCCGGTGAGCCGGGCGCGATCGCAGCCGAGGTGGTCGAGAAAGCTTCCGGCGCAGGTGAAGTCGACGACATCACTGTCGTCGTCGTAGCGCCCCCATCGGGCGATGCGGGAACCAGCCGGGCCGATATCGCCGCGTCGCCGCGCAAGCGGTGGCCGCGGATAGGTGCCGGGCATCGGGGTAACAGCACCTTCGCGCAGCGCCGCGAGAACGAATCGTCGGTCTCGCGGGAGTCGACCTCTGAACCAAGTGCCGGCAAGCTTGACTCATCCGGTGACGGCGATCCGTATTTGTGGCTGGAGGACGTCAAAGGCGAGCGCCAATTGGCTTGGGCTCGCGAGCGCAACGAACGCACGGTCGCGCAGTTCGCAACCGCACCGGAATTCGCCGAAATGGAACAGCGAATCCGCGCCATGCTCGACAGCGATGACCACATCGTGATTCCGAACCGTTGTGGTGATTGGTTCTACGAGTTCTGGCGTGACTCCGAGCATCCGAAGGGGATATGGCGGCGGACCCAGGTTGCGAGCTACCTCGATCGCGAACCGATATGGGATGTGCTGCTCGATCTGGACGCGTTCGATCTGGACACGTTGACCGGGGAGCAGGGGCAGACCTGGGTTTGGGGGGAAGCCAAGGTACTGCGTGATGGGCAGCACCGGGCGCTGATCAGCCTGTCTCCCGGCGGCGGCGATGGCACGGTCGTATACGAATTCGACCTCCGAGCGAGGAGATTCATAGCACCCGAGGACGGTGGGTTCCACTTTCCGTTGGCGCGGAACCGGTTCGGGTGGGTCGATGAAAATACCGTCTATGTCTCAACGAATTTCGGGCCGGATACCTTGACCAGGGCAGGTTCTCCCCGCATGGCCAAACGCTGGCGGCGGGGCACGCCGCTGAGTGCGGCCGAAACTCTGGTCGAAGGTGAGGTTACCGGCGGCATCGTGGTGGCCGGGCACGAGCGCACACCCGGTATGGGGCCGCACAATGTCGCACGGTGGCTGGATTTCTTCAATACCAAATGCTACGTAATACACGATAATGGCTCGATACAGCCGCTCGAGATTCCCACCGACGCGGAAGTGCGGTGGGTTGAAAACCGGTTGACGGTGGAGCTGAAGAGTTCGTGGACTGTCGCCGATTGCGAGTACCCGGCTGGCTCCTTGCTGGTCACGGATTTGGATGGGTTCCTGGCTGGCGAACGCAAGTTCGAGGCCCTGTTCATCCCTGATGCGCACACCGTTCTGCATGGTTACGGGTGGACCGAGAATCACCTGCTGTTGACCTTGCTGTCGGATGTTCAAACCAAGATCGAAGTTCTCACCCCCACCGCCGACGGTTGGACTCGTCGGATGCTCGATGGTATCCCGGAGATGTCGGCTGCCGAGGTGATCTGCTTGGACCCGCTCACGGGCGGTGATGATTTCTTGGTTTCCACACAGGGATTCACGACTCCCACCCGTTTGCTGGCCGGGTCGGTGGACAGCGAGTTGCGCTTGGTCCAGCAGGAACCGGAGTTTTTCGATGCCACCGACGTAGTTACCGAACAGTTCTTCGCCACTTCGGCTGACGGCACCTCGATTCCATACTTCGTCACTCGTCGCCGCAATGCGACCGGTCCGACGATCATGCATGGCTACGGCGGCTTCGAAATCTCCTTGACGCCTTCCTATAACGGTGCCGAAGGCATGGCCTGGATCGCGGATGGTGGCATCTCGGTAACCGCCAACATCCGTGGTGGTGGTGAGTACGGGCCAAAATGGCATACCAGTGCCATGAAAGCCGATCGAGACAAGGTGTACGAGGATTTTGCCGCTGTAGCAATGGATCTGGTCAGACGCGGTATTACCACCCCTGCACAGTTGGGCGCGGTCGGTAGGAGCAACGGTGGCCTGCTGATGTCGGTGATGCTCACCCGGTATCCGGAGCTGTTCGGCGCCCTGGTCGGCGAGGTCCCCACGGCGGATTTCGAGCGTTACCACTTACTGCATCAAGGCAGGAATTGGATAGCCGAATACGGGAACCCCGACATCCCGGAGGAGGCTGCCTACATAATCTCCCCGTATCACGAGACGGATCCCCACAGGCAGTATCCGCCGATCCTGTACCGGACCTCCACCGGCGATGACCGTGTTCATCCGGGCCATGCGCGGAAGATGGTGGCGCGCCTGGAGGAAGAGGGTCATGAGGTCTGGTTCTACGAAAGCACCGAAGGCGGGCATGCCGATACCACGGACAACCGGCAGGCCGCATTCGAGACCGCGCTCGTGTACGCCTTCTTCCGACAGAAACTCATGGTGCCGCCGGCGCCGGAAGCCGGGGGCGCACGGCCAGTGGGCCCACGCGGGGACCGCCCGGACGAACCCGACGACGATGATGGCTCGGCCGCGGCACCACGACCGGATACCGGACCGCTCAGCGGGCCCACGGATGGGGCCGTCGCAGTTGGCAGTGCTACCGATGCCCGCTGGCTGCGAGAACTGAGCGATCGCGGAACCGAAACCGCAACCCATCTCGGAGAGCCGGACCCACCTCCACCGGTCGACGGTCCGCAGTCGGGTATGTCGCCGAGTGGGGGTGCTGCCACGCCGCGGGAGTCGAATCCCCGGGTGGGGGGCGCTGTTTCGGCTCCCCTGGCCCCGGCGGATTCGGGGTTGCCCTCGAACGCTTGGGCTTTCGCGGGCGGTGCCGCTGCCGGGCATGGTGATCCGGCCGGTCTGGTCGGCGTATTCGCCGAGATCGGTGGAAATCCCCGGGATTTGCCGTTGGATCCGATCGCGAACCCGTTCGGTCGTGGGCGACGTGACCCGGCGGTGTGGTTCGCCGCCGACCCCGCCCTACCGCCGGACCCACTCGACCCTGCCGAGTCGTCGTCGCCTGGTGACGGGGCGATGGCGTATGCGCGCCCGGATGATGTGCGGTCGGGGGAAAGCGGGCACGAGGAAGACCGGGACGATCCGGCTGAGTCGGAAACTGGCTCCAGGCAACAGGATCCGGGTTCGACGGCTTCGCTGGGGTCGCTGCGCGACCGGTTGGCCGAGTCGGCGGGGCGGGATCTGGATATCACCCTGCGCTTCAGCCCGAACCAGAACAGGTTCGTGGGACCCGCTGTCGCCGAGCTGACCGCGGAACTGCGCAGGCAGGGATGGCTGGATCCGGCCAAGATCGATGCGGCGGCCGAGCTGATGCGCACGGCCACCACCGATGTGCTGGATTATTTCGCCAGGATCACCGAATCGGTAGCGAGGCGGGATACCGACGTCCGAGCGGCCGTCCTGCGGAAACCGATGGCGGTGCTCGAGGTTCGGGCGTCCACTACGGCCGACGGTGTACGCAAGCTGCATGTGTCCGTCGAATGCGCGCAGAACGGTCCCGAACGCGGCTACCGGCGGAAAACGACGTGGCATGTCCCGCTGCACAGTCGCGGTGAGGTGGGGACGCATGTCGCGGCGCTGCTGAACGTGGCCGACCGGTCGGATATCGAGCAGTGGGGTGAAGTTTGGGCGGATTTCCACGGGGCGGCGGCCGAGGTTCCCGAAGCGCGGCAGCCTCTGGACGCGTATGCGGTCAAGGCCCGAATTGTCCAAAGGTTGTACGACGACCATCACATCCGGCTGGTGGGCTGGGACATCGACGAAATCGCGCCGAAGGCCGTGGCATCCATCGACCGAGCTCTGCGCGACCGGATCGCGGAATTCGGGGGACGCTTCAACCTGCGCACCGTCGAAATCGCGGATCTCGGTGACAAAGCCAGCTCGCCCAAAACCGTTGCATACCAGGAAAGCCGTGGCACCCGAGGCACGGGGGTCAGGGACCACTCCGCATGGATCAGGCTCGACAAGGCGAGGATCATCGATCTGCAGCAAGCGGAGAAGATGCTGGCGCTCAATGTCGCGCAACGATACTGGGCACGAGGCGTCGGCGGTGCGATCTATCACCTCACCTATCACGAATTCGTCCATGTGGTGGATGACGACGGGGACTGGGCGCTGAGCCGGAAGCTCTCCGCGGCTCTGAAAGAAGCATATGAATACTATCGGCGGGAGGGTTTGATCCCGCCTCTTCTCACCTACCGGGCATGGCGGCGGCGGCTTCCGGGTCGCGCTTTCAGAAGGATGGGTGACCGCGAACTCGGCCGTATTCGCCGATTCGATCCGGTGGAAGCTCTCGCCGAGGGAACAATCGCGGGCGGGGCCGATCCGGCATTGCCGCTGACCGACCCGGCACGGGTGGTCCACGCCTCGGCGACCGGCGTGATGTCCCCGCAGCGGATATTCGCGAGTCGCGCGAAGGCCGAGGGACTGGGTCGGTGGCGCACGGATTTCCTGGGGCGGATGTGGGAGAGGGCCATCGCCGTCTCCGAAGCGATTGTGCAAGGAGTCGACGACACGAGCGCGACAGCCGTCGCCGAGTATGCGCGGCCTGATGCCGCAGGGCGCGAGCAGCACAGTGCATCGAAGAACTGCCTGCCCACCGCGGCGCGGGATATGTGGGCGGCAGTGGGCGTCTCGGTTCCGGAGTGGCTGACGGACTTCGATGCCGGCTTGCAGGGGGTATGGGGTTGGGACGCGCCGGGTGTCGTCGGAAAGGCCTGGCATCCTGGCGGGTTCGGGTCGCTTGCGCGGGTGCGGGATCTCGTCGCGGCGGAGCGGGCACAGGGGCGCAAGGCTGCGGTGGTGGCGGTGTTGGTGTTCGGCGACGGCACGGCGCATGCAGTGGGGGTGAAGGCAGGGCGGGAGGGGGTGGTAGTGGTCGAAGATGGGCGGGAGGTTGCCTTCGACCATTGGATGCGGGACGCGGCGGCCATGGTGGATGCCGCGGTGGAAGTGCGTGGTTTTGTGTTGCGGGAAGGTGATGTCCCGCAACAAGACGTGTCCGCGTCGGGGGGAGGGGAATTCTTCATCGGCGCCCGCCTGGATGGCGCCCGCCTGTCCGGGCCACCGGATCCGGCGGATCTGGCGGCGGTCCTGCCCGCAGACCCGCCGGTCACCGGGCGAGAGCGTAGGCTCGCCCGGGCCGCGTTGGACGAGTGGGGGTCTGGAGCTGACCCGAAATCCCTACTGCACGATAACTATTCGGGCTTGCTGCTGCCGGTGCTGCTTGCCGAGGACCATGCGATGGCGGTGGCGCGGTGGTGGCATGGGTTGGGGGCGAACGATTCCTCCACGCTGTCGGAGGCACAGCGGGCGCTGATCCGGGTATATCCGCGGCAGATCGGCAATGCCGACGGTATTCCGGTGGCGGCGCGGCACCAGGCGAACTGCGTGTTCATCGGGCGGATGCTGGAACACTGGCGTCGGCGCGGAAACGGCGTCATCGGTCGGCCGGTGCGGAATCTGTGGAATACGGTGCGGCAGTTGGCCGCCGCACAGCGGCGTGCGGCCGCCATGCCGGGATCGCCACCGGTGTATGTGCTGGCCTTCGACTTCGGCGCGCTCGCGCAGGATGAACGCCTGATATTGCTCTACGGCCACATCGATGACAAGGACGCTCGGAAGAACGCTGCGGACATTTCGGTGCATGTGCCGGGTGTCGGCTCCACTCTGGGCGCCCTGCTGGAATACAACGTGACCAATGTCGGCAACCACTACGAGGCGATGGTCGCGCTGAACCCGAGCCGACCGGTGGCCTCGATGCTGTGGAACGGATACCGGACTCCACACGGACCGCGCGTGCCCGCCGAGATGGCCGGCACCGGTTTGGCCGAAGCGGGTGGACAGTTGCTGGCGCGCGAGATCGCGGCGCTTACCGCATCACGCACGGTTGTCGCGTCGGAGTTCGATGAACCGCCGCCCGATATCCATCTCTTCGGGTTCAGTTATGGCGCTCCCACAACGGGTTTCGCGGTCAAGGACGGGCGACTGGCAAATCGGCTTGCCACCGTCTCGTTTCTCGCTGCCCCGGGCGCGGGACCCTTGCGGCATGCCGATGAGATCGGGATCGGCGCGGACAACGTTTTCGCGCTCAGCTCACCCGGCGACCAGGTCACCTGGTTCGGTGCGAATACGCCGGGAATGCGTGGCAGAGCGCTCAACCTCGGGTTGGGGGCGGATCCGGCCACCGCCCTATTCGGCGCGCGACGGGCCGGCGCGGCATTCCCTGCGGACCGCCGGTTGGCGAAGGGCCTCTGGCAGCACCTGGGTTACTACTGGTTCACCAGAGGTCAACCGGTGGAAGCGCTGGCGAATACCGCGCTTATCGGCGTCGGCCGTGGCGCCGAGGTCTCACTGGCCCGACACCGCCCGGGCATCGCCGTACCGAATCTGCGGCAGCGCAGGCTCATATCCGGGACCGGCGACCCCGAACGCGGACGCCACAGTCCGATCGATGACGGCACCCGCCGCCGCTACGCGCCCGATACCCGGCCGTTGCCGAGGCCGCTCGCCAAGCCGGAGCTACCACGGATCCCGGGGCGGGAAGGGACTGGAGTACCGGCGATTTCGGCACATCGCGGCGGTGGCGAAGAGGCTACCCCCGCAACGATGGATGCCTACCGTGATGCCCTGCACAGCGGTGCGGAGTTCGTGGAGTTCGATATTCGGCGCACCGCGGATGGGAAGTTCGTCGTCTACCACGATGCTCGGGTCGATCACACCGGGCCGAAACTATCCACGCTGACCTACGCGGAATTGACGGAGCGGGCCGGCTACGAGGTCCCGCTCGTCGACGAAGTCATGTCGCTCATTTCCGGACACGCGGTCGGACACCTGGATCTGAAAGAGGCCGGCTACGAGCACGAGGTGATCGAGTTGGCGGTGCGGCGGCTCGGCGCGGACGGGTTCATCGCTACCAGCCTGCGGGACTCCTCGATCGCCGCGATCTCGCGTGACTTCCCCGAGGTACGTACGGCGCTGTCCCTGGTGGGCGATGTGTTCCCGCTGCGCCGCATCCGAGCCTGCGGGGCCTCGGGTGTCGCCGTGCATCACCTGCCTGCCCGCGCCAGGGTGCTGCGCCTGTGCGCCGAGCACGGCCTGCTCGCCATGGTGTGGACGGTCAACGATGACGCGATGATGTCGGATCTGCTCCGCAATACCTGGGTGGACGTGTTGATCACCGACCGCCCCCGTGCCGCCGTCGGGGTACGCGAATCCGACCGACCGGTGCGGCCGATTGCCGGATCTACGGGCACCGGCCCGTCGGCATCCGGTGCGGCGACGACGGGAGCGTTGGATCAGGCCGAGCTGCACCGAGCGCAAGCCGGAGCAGGGGCGCAGCTGTCTGCTGTGGATTCCGACTCTGTCACTGAGGACAGCGACACAATTCGTGCTCCCGGTGACGTCGATCGCGGTCGGACATTCCGCCCGGGCGTCCGACCGCCCCACGCGTTCGATTCGGCTGTGCTGGACCTTCCGCCGGGGCGAGATCGTGGTCTGGATGGGCTCGGGTTCGGTCCGTCACCGGCAGTGGCGGATCCGTTCGGCGGTGTGCCGCGCGGTGTGCCCGACGGTGTGGTGGCGCACGCCGCCGACCAGAACAACCCGGGGGCCGGTGCCTTCGAGGAGTCCGATGTACCTGCTCTGCCCAGGGTCGCGCCCGACGGTCAGGACACCGGAGCGCCGCAAGCTCCGGTCCAAGGTGGCGACGACGGGCACGAACCGGGCGTTGCACGCGATCCTGGCCAGGATCCGACGGCGTCGTCCGACGATAGTTCGGTTGCCGCGTTGGTGCACCGCATCTCCGGTGTCGACGCCGATACCAAAATGCTTGTTGTCGAGGTGTTGGAGCAGCTGTCGCGTCGCGACGGCTTCCGGCTCGATGTTGCCGAGGTGGGCGTCGGTCGGTTGGTTGTGCGTGATGATGCTGGGACGGCCGTGTTGTCGGTGGGGTTGGCGGATGAGCCGGCGAAGACCGATGTGTTGTTGATGCTGGTCGAGGGCGACGCGGCGCGGGAGGATGTCGCGCGGCGGTTGTGTGCGGTGCCGCAGGGTTGGCGGGACGGTGAGAGCGCTGCTGATGCAGTGCAATCCATGTCCGATTGGACTGCGGTGTTGATGCGGCCGGGGTACGGCGGCGGCTTTCTGGGGGTGATGGTGACCGGTCCGGTGGGGGGCCGGCGCGTGCAGCTGTCGTTGTTCACCGACCACGGCCGCAACGCGGCGACCTACACGGAGGAGACCGGCGCCTACACCGATGAAAACCGCCGGCGGGAGCGGCCTTCGGTGTCTGTCGGCGCGGTGGACACGGTGAACCAACGGACAGTCGAGACCGTCGAGCTCACCGATGAAGCTCGGTTGATGTTGGGTGCGCCGCCGCGGGATTCCCCGCCTGCCGACGAGAACTCGTCGGTCGCTGCCGGCCGGCTGCGTGCGCGGTTCGAAGCGACGGTGGTGCGGCGGATGGCCGTGGTGGGCAATCCGAGGGTCGCCGGCGATCTGGTTGCGGAGGTGTTCCGGCGCGCTGACGCCCGTATCGGTGAGCTCGGCGATGGCCGGGATGTGGGCCGGTGGATTATGTCGCTGGCTGATGGTGTGTTGGCGGATCAGGCCAAGTTCGTGCGGCATGTCCGGTTCCGTCGCGCCCTGGAAGCAGTGGCGCAGGGCGCGGAGCGTGCGGCGTTGGTTGCGGCGAATGATCGGGACTTCCGGAATGCTGTCGCCGCGCTCACCGATGGGCGGCGTCGAGTGCTGATGTTGCTGTTCATGGGGGACGGCATGCCGGTCGAGGCGGCGGCCAGGGCGATGGGGGTCGGTGCGAATGTGGTCACCGGTCTGATGGGGGAAGGACTGCGTCAGCTGGCGGTTGAACTCGGGGCCGAACTGGATGAGCGACCCGATGATGCGGCTATGCCGATCGGTGGAGAAGAGCTGGCGGAGCTGCTCGCGGGTGGCGGTGTGGTGCTTGCGGTGTCCGAGGGGCTGCTCGTGCCCGCGGTAGCTGTGCTCCGGGCTGCCCGCGACGAGAATCTCGACGAGTTGTGTCGCCTTGTCGAACAGTTGTCCCCGTTGCATCGGGAAACCTTTGTCCGGTGGTTCCTCGGCCAAGACGCGTCGGCGATTGCCGAGGCGGACAATGTCACGAATGCCGCGATCCGTGATCGTCTTCGCAGGATCGTTCCCCGTCTGGCCGAACAGCTGGCTCAGCGTATGGACGCAGCGGCTCTGGCAAGCTGCTTCGATTGGCTCGGCCGAGGCCAACTCGATGCCGATCAGCTGGAGGCGCTTCGACTGTACGTTGAAGGAAAGTCGATCGCCGAGATAACGCGACTGATGCGGCGCACCGATGACAGTGTCGAGCGGCTGCTGGCCGAGGCCACGCAGCGCACCGCGGCAATGCTGCCCGTCGAGTTCGGCCATCGATACGCGTATCTTGTCGAGGCGCTGCCCCTGTATCCGATTCTCGTGACCGGCGAATCGGATACGGAATTGTCTTCCGAGACAATGACATTCCATGATTTGGCCCGGTTGCTGCGGGCGGCGATCAGCTCGGGTCGACTGCTGCCGGAGCAGCGGCTGCCGTCGAATCGCAGTCTCGCCGAGCAACTCGGGGTCTCGGTCATGCTGGTGAAACGGGCGTACGCCCGGCTGGCCGCCGAAGGATTTCTGCGCACCCGACAAGGCTTCGGAACCACCGTCGTCGGCCCCGACAGTTCGGTCGCGCTCGTCCCCAGCGATGAGCTGGAATCCAGTGCGCGCCATGCCGTGCTGCGGGTTATCGCGGGTGAACCGGTCGGCGCGAAACCCCTTCGCCCCCGCCTCGCGACCTTGGTGAACGCGCTGCGCGTCGCCATAATTACTGGTATCCGCCAGGTCGGGGACCGCTTGCCCCCGGTCACGGATCTTGCGGAACGCCTCGGCCTGTCGGTGGACACCGTGTACCGGGCCTACGCCATGCTGGCCGACGAAGGGTATGTGCAGATCCGGCACACCTTCGGCACCGTGGTGGTGTCCGACCGGCCTACCGGCACTATCGGGCAACCAGTCAGTGCCGAAGCCGACTCGGCCGATCGGCCAAACCGTGATGGTGACGATAGTGACGACACTGCCGGGAGGGTCGCTGAGGGTGTAAGCGCCCGCCCAGCCGCCGTGGGCGGCGAAACCGATTCGGCCACCGGCGTTTCCGATGGCCCCCAGACGACTGCGATCGATATCGAAAACCGCGACGATGATGATGGCGGCGGTGGTGGCGCTCCGGTTACTCGAGGACCGGACGGACCGCGTACTGGTGATTCTGGGGGCGGTGGCCGGCCCGCGCCGCCGGTGGACCCGAGTGATCCGGTGAAAGCCACCGCTTTCGGTCCTGGTCTTTCCTCGCGGGCACAGGCGTTCGGTCCGGGTGCCCGACCACCGGTGGTGTTCGATCCGGCTGCGGTGCTGGGTCTTCCTCCGCATCGAGCCCGTGGGTTGGATGGGCTCGGGTTCGGTCCGCCTGCGGTGGTGGCGAATCCGTTCGGCGGTGTGCCGCGCGGTGTGCCCGACGGTGTGGTGGCGCACGCCGCGAATGGCGGGGAAAGCGGCGCTTTCGGTGGGCGTGGGTCGATGCGATCCGGCCCGCGGCTTGATCCGGACAATATTCCGGAGCGGGTCGGCGCCCGGCAGCACCGAGATTCGGGGGGTGGCGACAATGCCACGTTGTTGTTGGTGGAGGCGGTAGCCGAGTATGAACCGCATTTATTACCGCACTGCCGAAGGAAACTGGCCGAAATCGCCCCGGAGCAACTCGACGACTTCGACCGGTATTTCGTGAACCGGCAGACGGTGGACGAGATGGTTGCCGCCAAGCGGCAGCACCGACGGCGGGTCTACGAAAGTCTCGACCAGATCGCCAACATGGTGGTCGAGATGCTGCCGCCGGATCTTCCCGAGCGGTACACCGGTGGTGGTGTGCTTCGCCGAGCTACCCGGGACGACGTGGCTCGGGAATGCGGGGTGTCACTGGGGACCGTCAAGAAAGTATTCGGTAACCGTGCGGGGGTAGGCGCTGAAACCCGGGAACGGGTCGAAGCCGCGAAGCGCCGGCTCCATTACCGAGCGGTGCGTTCCGGCGTCATCCTCGATATGGCATCCGCCGCGGCACCGCACCCGTCGCCGGTTCCGGCGGTGAACGTACCGCCGGACAATATTCCCTATCATCGCCGTGGCGATGAGCTGCGAATGGTTCGTGCGGCATCGCGCACCGAGCTGCAGCTTTGCATTCCGAAACTCCCCGAAACAGATCGAGAAATCGCCGGCAGGCTGTTCGTCGAGAAATGGCCGATTCTCGAGCTGGCGGAAATGCTCGGTCGCCCGGCGGATTCCATTCGGGATCAGCAACATGACATCGCGGTCGCATTGGCCACATTGCTGTCCGGCGGGGTTCTGCGCACCGGTGTCGAGGCGGCGGAGGCGATTCGGGAGGTGCACGCCTATGCGCGCGAAGCGCTACAGTCCTATCTGCCGAAGATTTCCGAGTCGAAGCGGGAACGGTTCGACCGGTTTTTCGCGCGTCGCCAGAGTACGACCGCGATAGCCGCGGTCGAAGGCAGCAGCCAGAACACCGTCGAGAAATGGGTGTATGCCCTCGCCGAGCAGTGGGTCGGGAAGCTTCCGCCGGACCTGGTGCGAGACCCGGTGGGAGTAGGGGAGAAGTGGCGAAGGCTCGAATGGGACCAACTCCGCGAGGTAGCGCACCGGCGGGTCTGGTTGTTCGCACAATCGGACCAGTCAGCGCAGGAGCTCACCGCGGAAGCGCTGCGGCGGGCACAGCGCGGCGTCGAAGCTTTGGCCGAAGACGCTGATGCGCAACAGTGGGTTTCGTCGTTGGTTGACGACGTGTTGCGGGATCAGGAGCAGCATGCGCGGCATGTCCAGCTCCGGCGAGCGTTGGAGCAGGCCGCAACGGAGCAGGAGCGAGATGTACTGACGCGGGCCGGTGATGCGGAGTTCCAGCGCGTGTTCGCCGAACTGCCCGACGACTGGCGGGACTTCCTCCTCGCGAGGTTCGGGGACTCGGAGACGTCCCGGCATGGCAGGGTCGCGGTGCGATGGATCGGTGTGTCCACGGTCGAATACGTGGTGCGCACCGCGATACGGCGGATGGCGATAGCACTCGACAGCGTCGACGACATCGCGATGCGACTGGTCGAAGTGGCGGCGACCCGGGATTACCCGTTGGTAGTTCGCCACTTGCCGACGGTGCTGTCCGACGCCGAACGGGACCTTTTCGAACGGCATTTCGTCCTGCTGTACGACAAGGCGAAGATCGCACGGGATACCGGCTCGAGTATCAGCGAGGTCGACGCATCGTTGCACCGGATCAGCATTCGGCTGGCCCGGCCACTTGCTCCGGAACTGTTGTCGATCTATCTGAGTGAGGGCATATTCGATGCTCTGTCGTCTCCAGCAGAACGGCGGTTCGTGGAGTGGTATCGGGCACGCCTGGCAGACGAATCCGGGCAGCCGCGGCAGAGCCTCACCGACTATGTGGCGATGCACCACTTGGAGAATTCCCAGGTGGATCGGTGGCTGACGCGCGCCGGGTTGGACCCTGCCGCTCACAATGCGATGCCGACCGGACAGTTCCCGGGGCCTGGCGCGAGTGGCACGACAGCCTGGTTGTCGGCGATACGCCGGTTCCTGTGCGTGACGCCGGAACGAATGGACGAATTGATCGACGCGCCACGGGGGACATGGGCCGCCGCCGAGCGAGGCGAGACAGAATTGAGCACGGAGCAGGTGCGCGCGCTGCTGCGCCGAGTTCCGGGTGCCCGAGTCACGTATTCCGAGGCCGCACGACACTACCCGGAGCTACATGCCCACGATGGCATAGCCGCATATCCGGAAGGCTATTCTCGAATCGCCGGATATCTACGATTCCTGCGTTTGGCCGCGGGGTGGTCCCGAACAGAATTGGCCACCCGGAGCGGGAAAACGTACTTCGACATCGAACAGTGGGAGCGCGGAGCCCGGGTTCCCGGGCATCAAGATGTGGACGATCTTGTTGATGTGCTGCCCGACTGCGTGATCAGTGCGGAGATCGCCGAGGTTTTCTCCCTCCCGAGGGAGTCGCTTACCTTTCCGAGCTTGCTCGCCGTCGGATCGTTCGCGGAGTACCTGCGCTACTTCCAGCGTCTGAACGGACTCGGAATATCAGAGCTGGCACGCGTCTTCGGACTCAGTCAAATGACGATCCGTCGGCACCTGGAGGGTTCGAGCGGTCCACTCGATGACCTCGTTTTGCTGCGGGTATACGATCACGTGCTGCATCGCGCAGGCCCATGGAACCATCTGGCGCTGTCCTGGGGATACAGCTATCGAATGGATCCCGCCGGGGAAGCGGTCCCCGACTCGGATGTCTATGACTCGGTGCACGATTGGGCGCAAGCGGTACGTCTGTACCACCGATTGACGCAACGAGCATTGGCAGCGCGTATCGGAACCGAACAGTCGTCGATTCGCGGATTCGAGCTGTATATCAGGCCGAATGCGGCATTCCTCCGTGCGCTACGAGATGTTCTGGGAATTTCGAACGAGGCCCTGGCGGCAGCGCTGGAGCGCTTCTATCTCATCGGTGCTCGGCAGCGACGCCGGTGGACGCAATTGGCAGACGAAGTGGAAGTGCCTCGCCAGTATCTCGAACACCGTGTCGGATCGTCCCGTGCAACAGATATTCCACCTCCTGGACGCTACGAATCCGTTCACGGCTGGATGAGAGGGATTCGGCAATGCTGCGAAATGACCGAATACGAGTTTGCCGAATTCATCGGGATGTCGCGGCAGTGGATTTATAGGGCGGAGCGGGACAGGAAGCCTGGAATACTCATGCTTCGAACCATCCGGGACTTTCTCGACATGCCGAAGGAAATGCTTGTTGCGGCACTGCGGCGATTCTATCCCGAAGTGGATTCCGGAGCGACCTGGCGTGATAATCGCTTGTTCTGGGAGTTGATCGAGACGAGGCGGGACGAGGAACAACGGATTCTCGATGAAATATTCGCGGGGTACGATTCGATCGCGGAAGAGGTGGCGCTCGGCTGGCGAGTTCCGCACGAGTTGCGCAATGAATTCGCGCAAGTAGCCCGAATAGCCATTATGAAGGCGATCCTCAATTTTATCCCTTCGTTCGACTTCACCCTAGCCGCCTGGGCCGCGGCCCATAATGCTGTGCGTCGAGCCCACTTCGAGCTTCACTATCCGGACGTGGACGAGCGAACACGACGATTGATCAGCGCGGCCGACAAATATAAGGACAGGCGATTCTCGGAAACCGGGGTCGAACCCGATGACGCAGAGGCCGCTCGGGAGCTGGGCATCGAACTGGCCGCGCTCACCGAGGCGCGTGCGGTGTTCGCGCGGCGGGCGATGTTGACGGACATGCCGGTCGGAGATTCCGGAGCCCGCCCCCGCGATGATGTGGGCGAGCCCGGTCCGGCCCCGATAGACGCGATATTCGCGCAGCGCATACGGCGAGCGCTGTCGGGTCATCCGGACCCGGAATTGACAGCAGAGTTGAGCGCGCACCTGGATATCACCCCAGCAGACGCCGAGCAATTGATCGCCGAGATCCGCGACCGGATGCTTGGTGCCTGACGTTGCCCGTGGGTGAGGGCGTCGAGGAGGGCCTGCTGTTCGGGGTTGACGGCTGGTGGGAACGTTTGCTCGGTCCCGTTGATGGCGATGGTCGCTGAGCGTAGGACACTGATCGGCGTCATCGGCCACGAGAGCTCGCGTCAGCGCCGTTCGTCCTTGATGGCCTTGATCACTTCGGCGATGCCTGAATTCAACAGGGTGGTAAGCCGTTTGGTGTCGGCGGGCACGGCAACCGGTGGAGTGGCAGTGGTGATGGCGTAGCGGCCGTCGTCGGCGAGGTCGCGCCAGCCCAATCGGCTGCGGGCTACGCCGCGGGGACCGAAGCGGGATAGTCCCTGCTCGATTTCGATGATCCCCTCGCCGGTGGCGGGGGTGCGGAGGAATTGGTCGGCCAGGCGGTCGACGGTGTCGTCGAAGGTGTCCGCTACCAGCGACTGGCCATAGGAATAGTCCAGATCGGGGTTGCGGTCGCGCGGGGCGAGTACGACATCGGGGAGCTTGCCGGAGGTGGCCTCCGGGAGTTCGGCGATGAGGAGATCCGCGAGCTCCAGTGGACCGCATTCGCTGATGGTATAACCGCCACTGTGCCAAGCGGTTTCGCCGGGCAATTGCTTGAGCAGATATCCGTAGCCTTCGCGGCGGACCGCGAGCAGGCGGATCTGGCTGTCGGCGTCGTCGAAGTCGCTGCCCCAACCGTGCAGTTCGATCCGGATATCCGGCCGCGCAACGATATCCAGCACCGGTGCGACATCGTCGATCCTGCTGCCCAATTGCGCACGGAGTTCCCGTTTCTCGCGTGCGAAGTCCTCGTACAGCGGCGTGCTGCTGGTGAAGATGAAGGGGGATGGAAGCACATCCGCCTCCACGGCCTCCCAAGCGACGACGAACTCGAGGTCGGTGAATTTCCAGGTTCGGGTCATTTCTCCACAGTTACTTCTCCACGACGGCCTTGGCTACCGCCGGCGCCTCACCCAGCGCCTCTTCCAGATGTTTGTTGGACTCGAGGTACTTGGGCCGCTTGTAGTCCTTGCCCTGCCCTTGGCCCTGGCCGGCGCCCGCACCGGGAGAACCGGGCGCACCGCTCGCGGGCACACCGGCGCCCGGTATTCCGCTGAGGCGGCCGAGTGGCGAGGCCGGTCCGGCGGCATTCGCCCGGGGAAACAACCGCGCCGCGTCGGCTTCCTTCTGCAGTGCGGCAGCCGCGCTGCCGCTCAGCCCGGCACCACCACCGATCTTGCCGGCACCACCACCGCCGGTGCTCGATGCACCCGACCCGCCGGGGAATGCCGGCGCGTTGGCTCGGGCCGCAGTCAGGCCGCTCGCCGCTGCTTGCTGCGCGGCTTGTGCAGCGGCCTGCATCGCGCTCTGGGCGCCGCCGATACCCTGCTGGGCGAGCCCGGCCGCTTGGCTCAGACCATCCAAACCTGATGTCTGGGTGGCGGATTGGGTGGGATCAGCCGTGGCCGGAGTGGTTGCCGTGTAGTTCGGTGTCTCGGCCTGGGAGGTGGTACGGTCGTCGGCTCCCTGTGCGAGCTTGGACGGGTCGACCGGATTGTAGTTGGAGGCCGCGGTCGGAACGGTGCCGGTGCCCCCACCGCTGGGGGTGGGGCCGGTGCCGCCACCACTGGGGGTGGTGCCGGTGCCGCCACCGCTGGGGGTGGTGCCGGTGTCTTGTTTGCCACCCGGATT
This sequence comes from Nocardia sp. CA-120079, assembly GCF_050955745.1. Lineage (NCBI taxonomy): Bacteria > Bacillati > Actinomycetota > Actinomycetes > Mycobacteriales > Nocardiaceae > Nocardia > Nocardia sp. CA-120079. The sequence continues at coordinate 7,495,878 of NZ_CP192088.1, read as the reverse complement.
TTCGCTGGAGAGGGACTTCTTCGGAGTGGTTACCGGCAACTCGTCCATTGATGGAACGAACAGCGATGAAGTCTGGACGCCCTGAACATAGTTGTTTTCCATGTTCTGGCGATATATCGCAAGATTTCGTTGGTTTGTGGCCGTCATATCGACGTTATATGACGAGTTACCGGTCAACGGGTCTTCTGTGTATCCGGTTACCATCCCCGGCTTCGGCGGATCAGGTTGTTGAGGCATACCGGCCTTGGTATTCGCAAGCCATTCCGACGTGTATTCGAGGGTCTTACCCATACCAGTGATTTGTGTAGCCAGGGCTTTTGCCTTCGTGTGGTAGTTCTCGACCGCTTTGACGGCTCCGTCTACCCCATGTCCTTCCCACAGCGACTTGTCCACCGCATACTGGGCCAGTGTTTTGCTGGTCTTTTTCAGCTCATTCGCCATCGATTGCCACGCCAGCGCGGCGTCGAGCACCGGTTTGACCGCGTGCCCGGCCGTCTGACCGAGGTTGTACAGATCGCGCCACGACTGGCTGTCCGGGTTCTCGGGGTTGGGACCGGACTCGAGCCGCCAGAGCTTCAGCGCTTCCGTCTGAGTCTGATTCGACCCCATGGAGTCGACGAGTTTGTCCGGGAGCGCGGCAGGCTTGACGATTTGACTGAGCGGCGCCCGACCCTGGGACGAATCGACAATCTGGTCTTCCGTCAGCTTCTTTCCGCCGTTGATGAAATCGCGGCTACCGAAAGCCACTCCTTGTTCTTCCAGCTCCGAAGCTGATTGTGGCTCTTTACTCTTGACGGGAACGCCTGGGAAGTTGACGTCCATGTATTCGGTTTCGTGCTTATCGCTCTTCGGCATCTTGGTTAGAAATTTTCCGGCATCTGCGGCCGATTTCGGCTTGATCCGGTCGAGATCGTTGAGCATTCCTTTCTTCACGTCGGGATCCATATCGTGCGCGGAATCCAGGTCGACCTCGATATATTTCTTACCTGCGTCCTTGAACGTATTCAGCATTTCGTTCAACGCGGTGCTGTGCGTCTGCAACACCTCGCCCAGGCCGTGGCGAGTCCCATTGAACAGAGTTGCCAGCGCGGAGCCGGACTTCAGTTGACTCAACGGGCTGAGAGGGTTCGTCCCGTTGAGCTTTTGCTGGATACGGCTGATTCCGGCGAGTGCGTTCACGCATTCCGTGGCCGCCTTCGTAGCGGCAGAGGGCTCGAACCGGAGCTTGCCGTCGGCCACCTGTTTGGCGACGTCTTTCCAGGGGTCCTCGGCCTTCTTGCCGGGGGAATTGACCGGGCCGCGGACCTCGGGCGCCTCGCCGCTACCGCCATCACGGGTCATCGGTGCCTCCAGGTGTGGGCAGCCGACTGGGGCAAGGCCGTGGTGTCAACCATGGGTCCGCTCCTGACTATCGCCGAGAATTCGATCCAGTCTGGCATGGACGTGCACCCCGACCCATGATCGACTTCTCAGTGGTGGCAATGCATTAACGTCTGGTCGATCTTCGGCCGCAGTACACTCCTCGACAAACCCCTTTGGGGTGTCGTAACGAGCAGGCACATCACAAATGATGAGGGGTGTTATGTGGACAGCCGCATCAAGGAGTGGCTCGATCTCGGTGGAGACCACTGAACAGGGTTTGCCGGTCGGCATCAAGGTTGAACGCGGTGAATTGCGTCGTCCCCCCGCCGAGTTGGCGGCCGAGATCGTCAGATTGTGTAAGCAGTCGGCGAATCGAGCCGGCCTCGCGCGCCGGGCGGAGTTGCGGGAGGCGGGGCTGAGCAGTGACGTTCTCGCGCTGACCGGGCTGCCCAAGCCGGAAGATGTTGCCCGCCAAGAGCTCATCGAAGAATCCGAGTACGAGGTCGAGCCGCAGAGCTGGTTGCGGTCGGTATGAGTAAGGCGATGGACGATCTCGAGGCGCGGGCACAGCGCAGCCTGGAACGGCTGCGCGACCTCGCCGACGAGATGGGTGCGGTGCGCGGCCGCGAGACCTCATCCGACGGAGTCGTCACCGTGGTGGTCGACGGGAACGGCGCGCTGCAGGAGCTGAAATTGTCGGCGGGGATCGCGAAGTTGACCCCGGCCGAGTTCGAGCGACTAGTGGTCGACACGGTGAGTCGTGCGGCGCACCGTGCTTTTGCCGAACGTGGCGATCTGGTTGCCGCGTTCAACGAAGAGGCCGCCGAGTAGAGGGGGCGCGTATCACGACAATGACCCCTTACCACCAGTGGGTGGTTCCGCCGAGGCGCGGCCGCGGTAACCCGCTACATTCAACAATGCGAAACAATCGTGTTCCGGCAGTGAAGGTTTGCGATGAATAAAGTAGTAGCTACGACCGATGCCATTCGCCGGTACGGTGACGCCTCCGCGGCCTTGGCGACCGATGTCGCGCTGGCGGGAGCGACGAATCAGGTCGCGACCATGGCTGCCGCGATACCGGTCTTCGGCCTGATCGGCCAGGACTTCCTGGCCACCTTCGCTGTCGCCCAGGCAAACAACCTGACCTCGGTGGCGGAGCTGGCGCATGTGCACGGAATGTCGGCGGTTGCCGCCTATGAGAGCGCGGCCCTCTACGACGGCACCGAAGCCGTCGCATCCGCCGATTTCGGGAAGATAAACGGCTGAGCCATGAACGCGCCGATCGATCAGTCGGTCCTGGACCTGTTGCGCCACAGTACCGTTGGGCAGGCAGTTGACAGGCCGGTGAACGATGTCCTGAAAGATCTGGGGCTGCCGCAGTTGCCGCAGATTCCCGGCTTGCCGCCGATGCCGGAGTTTCCGCCGATGCCGGTGCTCGATCTGTCCGTACTGGCGAAACCGCTCACCGATCTGGCCGGCAGTTTCGGCACCGGGCGTATCCCCGCCGTGGGGCACGTCGGCTCCGAGGAGCCCGGGGTCAATCAAGCGGCGGCCCCGGCGGTCAATCCGGCGGCGGCCCCCGCGATCGATCCGGTGCAGGCGCTGTCCCAGGTGTCATCGGTCGTGCAGACGGCGGTGTCGCTCGGCACCTCCGCCATGCAGATAGCGCAGATGTTGTGGCAGAGTGACGCAGCCACCGCCGCCGGTAAGAAGGCGACTCGGGCCGCGGCGGACGGAACGGCCGTCTCGGAGCAGAGTGCGCAGACATCGGTCGGTGTCACCGCCGCGGCGGGCAGTGTCTTTCAGGGTGCCACGATGATGTCGGGGATCATCGCGAAGTTCATGACCTCGCTGGTGGCCGCGGCTCCTTTCCTGCCCACCCCACCCGGGCAGGCGTTCGTGGTCGCACTCACGGCCGATACTCTCGCCGAGGCCACCGCCTGCGTCGCCAAGACTCGTGCCGAACTCACCGTGCACAGCGCGGCCATGACCAAAACCGGAACGAAGGTCCCGGTGACCGGAGCGCCGAAAAACGTCGATCCGTCACAGGCAGTGCAGCAGATGATGCAACTGGTGGGGCCGCTCGGTCAGCTGGCGACCGCGGGTGGCCAGGCGCTGCAGACCGCCCAGACCGCGCTGAATCCGGCGAAGGCGATCGCCGATCAGGATGCCGATATGGCGCGGGCACGCCATGAGGCCGAGCTGCGCAACCCCGGTGGTGCGCTCGGCGGAGGTGCGGCAGGTGTCGGCGCCCCGATAGTGGGCGGGCAAGCGCGCCAGCTGACTCCGTGGGCCGGAGTTCGCGGCGGCACCTCTTTCGGACCGGCGGGTGCCAGTATGCCCGCCGCGGAGACCGCGTCCGCTGCCCAGGCTTCGCCGGTGCGCGGTGCGGCCACCTCGCCCGGCGCGATGCCGCTGGCCGGTGCAGCGGGTGCGGCCGGTGCGCGTGCGCAAGAGGAGCAAACGACCGAGGGCCTGCGCGGGCTACTGGTCACCGGGCTGCACGGCGACGAGGTCGTCGGTGCTGTCGAAGGTGTATCGATGCCGGTGGTCGGGGCACCCGAACAAGCTTCGGGGCGACTGGATTCCGATCCGCCGGACAAGGCACTCACCCTCTGACGGGAGATCATCATGGAGTTCGAATCGACGCAGGCCCGCAAGTCGGCGATGGCATTGGACGCGCTCGCGGCGCGGCTCGAGGCCGACCTGCGTGCGCGACTGCCGGTACTCGCCGTCGAACCGGCCGGGACCGACGAGGTGTCGGTGCGCGCCGCGCAATCGCTGCGCTCGGTCGCCTCGTCCTATGACGAAGCCGCCACGGCGGGCATTCTCGAGGTCCGCAAGCTGGCCGCCACACTGCGTTCCCAGACCGATGTGATGGATCGGATGGACGACGACAACGCGGCCGGCTTCCGGGCGGTGAAATAGCAACGGGAGCAGGGATGGTCGAGCCGCCGGTAATCGGCTTCACCGGTGTGGTCTGGCCCGCCAGACCCACCGAACAGCTGGCACGTGATTTGACCACGGGTCGCGGCGCGGCGCCGATGGCCGAAGCCGGTACGGCATGGACGCAGCTGGCCACCAGCTTCGGCGCGGCGGTCGTCGAATACGACCAGATCGTGGCGGAGCTGCGGGAGTCGTGGCGGTCGGACGGCAGTGATCTCGTCCTGGAGCGGATCGGCAAGCTGCGTGATTGGCTCGTCGATGCGGCCGCATCCGCGGGCCGCAATGCCAGCAGTGCGGCGGGCCAGGCCGCCGCCTATGAGGTGGCCAGGCTCGCGATGCCGCATGTCGCCGAGATCGCGGCACTGGAAGCTGTCAAACAGAGCATCGAGCACGCGGGTGCCGCGCTCGGCGCGCCACTGGTCGCCGCGGCGGCGCAGGTCGACAGCGAACAGGATCTCGCGAAAGCCGATGCCGCACGGGTGATGCAGAGCTATGAGTCCGCGACTACGCCGCTGGCGACTCCCTGGGTGCAGGACCATCCACCGGTGATCGCGACCAGTGTCGCACTGGACGCCGAGCAGAATGCGGCGGCGGCATCGACGGCCGCGGCGACGCCCGCGATGCCCGGCGGTGGTTTCATGCCCGTCCTCCCGGGGGTGCCCTCGATGCCGCTGGCGCAGACGGCGTATCGGGCACAGACCGTCACGCAGTCGGTGTCCGTTGAGGAAGCCGTTGCGGCACAACCGGTGCCGGTGCACGCGGAGGATGCCACGGGCCGGATGGTGCCCGGCGGCATGGCCCCGGGTGGCGCGGGCATGGGCGAGGCCGAACGCACTGTCCGTGCGGGGGCTGCCCCGACGCCACGCCCCGGTGATGCCATGCATTTGGAAACCGGTATCGAGGCCGCACCGCCGGTGCTCGGTGGTGTTGCCGAGCAGAACGCGCCCGCGCCGGGGAACGCACAGCCATGACGCCGCCCGGAGGTAAGGATCGATATGCCGACGTTGACGAATGACGGGCTGCTCGCAGTGTCGGACATGCTCGGCGTGCAGACCCTGCCGACCGTACTCGGGGCCTGCCCGCAGCAGGATTCGGCCGACGCCTGGCAGGCCGCGCAACAGCAGGCGTTATCGGATCTGCGCGGCGCCGGCCTGATCGACGGCTACGACGAGGTCGAGTCCGACCTGGCGGCCGCACTGCATGTATTGGCGCAGCCGGATCGGGAATTGGTGGCGCGCATCTACACCGAATCGGGACCGATACGAATCTGCTTGGCGCGCAGAGGGTTCGAACACGCGCTGGCCGTTCGTCAAGGCGGCGATTTCGATATCCGCACCACTTGGGCCGACGACAGCGGAACCGCGTTGGCCCGTCCGATACTGTTCGCGCTCGGCGCATGCGAGCCCGCGCCGATCGCCAATTTCAGCGCGCTCGCCGAGGAGCTGCGACGGTTCTTCGACGGCGCAACGACCTCGAGCGACTTCACCCAGGCGCTGTATTCGCTGGGAGTGGCCGACGAACGCGATGCGATCGAATTCGGGCTGGCCATGTCGACCTGCTTCGCACACGCCGAAATCGTCGCCTACGCCACCTCCGACGCGGTGACGACCCGGGCCCTCGGATCGGTCGCGGTATACGACACCGCACGTGGCCGCATCGTCGCCAGCCCCGGAGCAGCCCAGGACCTCCGGGTCTGGTCCACCTTCACCCCGGGCTCCGATCACCGGATCGCACAGTCGATTTCGGCTCTGATCGATTCCCTGCCCGGAGGAAGGTGGATGCCCTAGCTCACGCGCTGTCGAGCGCTGACTGTGCGAATTACCGGCAACACCAACTGAATACACCCGACACCGCAGAATGAGAAGGACTGAACAATGAGCAAGGTAAGTCTCGACGATGCCGCCGCCGCCCAGGTTGTGAATGATTTCATGACGGCGGTGGGAGAGATCAAGAAGACGATCAGCGGGATCGGCGAGGACATCAACGCCGCCAAGCCCGGCTGGCAGGGTGACGCCAACACCGCATGCGGTAAGGCCGCCGATGCGTGGGCGGACGAAGGTGAGCAGTTGCGGCTCAAGCTCGACGACATGACGTCGAAGATCTTCGAGGGCGGCAAGACCAAGACCAGTGTCGATGCCGACAACGTCGACAACTTCACCAACCTGGTGTAACACCTCGCCGACCATCACATCCGAAAGGAACCGATATGCTTTACGACCCCAAATACCTTGTCCCGCTGCTGGGGCAGCTCGACGACCATTACAAGAACCTGCACACCCAGATCGCGCACCTGGAGTCGGCCGCGGATAAACTGATCAAAGTTGCCTGGGAAGACAACGACTCGGCCATCGCATTCAGCAAGGCGCACAAGAACTGGGAAGGCGAGTTCTCCGACACCGCAACGAAGCTCGAAAACCTGCGTGATGCGGTCGATCGGGCGCTCGGCAATGCCCAGCATGCCGACCAGAAGATCTACCAGAGCTTCGAAGGAATGTAGTCGCGTCGATTACGAACGGCCCGTGCACGATCGCGTGCACGGGCCGGTGGCGTTGTTCGGTCAGTAGGCCATAACCATTCCGGTATCGAGATACTCCATCTCCGCGGGAGTCGCGACCATGTAGACCGAAGTCTGCTCCGTCGCCGTGTGGACGGTGACCAGATTCGCCGTCTGTGGATCCTCGGTCAGTACAATGTCGGCGGTGAAGTTCTCGATTCCGTGACTTCCCTGCGGGCGCAACAGGATGACGGTCGCGTCGGAATGATGCGTGGAGGGCACGATACCGTCGTAGACGACCACCGTCGCCGACCGATACGAACTCGCCTGCTGTGAACTGGCCGACCATCCGGCCAGCGACATTGCCTGTGGTGCATCGACTCTCGCCACCATGGCACGCCAGGCCTCATGGCGATTGGTGTGCACGACGACGGTCGCTCCCAGCGCGATCGCGCGCAGAATCACCTGTTTCACGATGAGCAGCGATCCGATGATCTCGACCCGGCGGATGTACTGACCGACCAGCGGCAATGCGACGCCCTGTCCGGAGAAATCGGCGCCGACGATCTGCCCGCATCCGGCGATCGGGGTGAACAGATCGGCCAGCGAATCCGGCGTTCCCAGATAGCTCTCGATCGGCAGTGCGGGCCCTTGGACATTGATCGGCAGCCGATCCAGCATGGCGCGACGGTGTTTACCGGACAGGGCGACCAGACCCGGACTCGATACCTTGGCCGGCTGATCGCGAGCATCGAAACGCACTGTCGCCGACACCGAGATGGTTGCCGGTCCGCGATCGGCCCGGTGGGTCGGAGTGCCGGTGGCGCGACGTAGCCGCAGGGTGACGGTGGTCGCCAGACTCGGGGTCGCCCATACCTCCGCCAGTCCGCGTGGGCCGAGCGCTTCGGGAGTCATACGGTAAGTGGCGGAATGGATTCCGTTGTGCTCGACGCTGTGCGGGGTCTCGTCGAGCCGGGTGAGGTCGGCATTGAGGGTGAGCTGGTGCACGGCTGCGGTGATCTCGGTCGCCGACAACACCGACACCGTCAGATCGCGGGCCGCGAGGCGGTTGGTCACGCGCCGGGTCGCGATGATCGCGGACCGCAATGTGCCGGCCGGGCCGCCGCCGCGACGGTGGATCGCGGGCGCATTGGCCAGCGGGTCGAACCGCAGCACCACCCATGCCGTGCGGTGCGCGACCGCGGGCAGCGGGCCCAGGATCTGCTCGTAGAGCTGGGCCACCCGGCCGGCATCGGAAGTGCGCGAACCGGTGGTGATCACGTCGATCGAATCGAGGTCGATATCGAATTGGCTCAGGCAGCGGGCGATTTCGGGCAGTGGCACCATCTCGCCGGTATTCAGGCCGCTCGGGCTCAGCAGTGTCACATTCTGCGGCGGCGCGTCGATGCGCAACATGGTGATCAACCGGGCACCGTCCCAGCGCATACCGTAACTCCCGCCGTCGGGAGCCGGTACGTCGAACGGGGTGTGCTGGGTGTCGGATCCCCAACGCTGGGAATGCCAGCGGAAAGCGAATGCGTCCGCGAGGGACGCCGCCGCACAGGTGCCGCGCACTCGTACAAGCCCGATCAGTGTGACCGCCACACCACCGGCGGCTGCCGCGTACCAGGGTGCGCCACAGGCGATTACCGCGAAGGCGACGGCGATCGCAACCAGGAGTACGGGAACCACCAGGCGTAGCGGTAGCACTCGGAACAACCAGAATTGCGGTGAACTCAGCGGTGGGGCAGCGGGTTGCGCCGCGGGGCCGGCAGTCGTCGTCGCCATGCGCTCATCATGGACCGAACGTCGGTGGCTTCGCTACTGTTGTCACCTCAGGTGGGTATACCCCTCGTCACCCCAGATCTGTTTCGGAGGAATCGTGCCGGCCCAGCTGACTACCCGTGCCCAGGTCAACGGATACCGGTTCCTGTTGCGCCGCTATGAGCACGCGATGGTGCGCCGTGACGTCCGCATGCTGCACGATCCGATGCGGTCGCAGTCGCGCTCGCTGATCGTCAGCACGGTACTCGGCATCCTGATCATCGCGGGCGCGGCGATCCTGTCGTTCCTGCGTCCGCAGGGTTCCATCGGCGACGCGAAGATCGTGATGGCCAAGGACAGCGGCGCGTTGTACGCGGTCGTCGACAACACGTTGCATCCGGTACTGAATCTGGCTTCGGCCCGATTGATCACCCAGAGCAACGAGACGCCGACCTCGGTGAAGGAGTCCAAACTCGGCAGTATGCCGCGCGGTCCCTTGCTCGGGATCCCGGGCGCCCCGGCGACGCTGCCCGGATCCTCGGCGGGCAACCGGCCGACCTGGACGCTCTGCGATGCCGTGCCGTTGTCGTCGGCAGGCAGTGCCACCGGGGCCTCGGGCGCGGAATCGACCGTGATCGCCGGTGGACTCGACACCTCCGCGGAAACCGCTGCCCGGCCGCTGAATCCGGCACAGGCACTCCTGGTGACCCGGGACGGAAAGACCTTCCTGATCTTCGACGGCAAGCGTGCCGAGGTCGACCTGAACGATTCGATCGTGGCCAGGGCACTCGGGGCGGGCAACGTTGCGCCGAGGCCGATCAGTGCCGGTCTGCTGAATGCCACTATCCAGGTACCGGCCTTGACCCCGCCCCCGCCGATCGACCGAATCGGTGAGCACGGTCCGGGCCGGTTGTCCGATGTTCCGGTCGGTGGTGTCATCCGGGTGCGCGGGGTCGATTCCGATGCGCTGTATGTGGTGCTCTCCGCCGGGGTACAGCGGGTGTCGCCGTTTGCCGCCGAGATGATTCGCAACGCGAATTCCCAGGGAATGAGCGAGATCACGACCGTGCCGCCGGACCGGCTGGTCGGCGTTCCGCTGCTCACGGTGCTTCCGGTCGACCACTTCCCGAAACAAACGCCGGTCATCGTCTCCGCCGAGAAGGCGCCGGTCGGATGTGTGTCCTGGTCGGCGAATGCCGCGGGGGAGGGGGCGGTGGTGACGGTGCTCGCGGGACGTGAGCTACCACTGGCGAAGTCGTCGGTTCCGGTCCAGCTCACCACCGCCGATGGTATCGGTGACCGCCTCGATGCCGCCTTCATCCCCCCGAGCACCGGGGAGTTCATTCAAGCCGCCGCGATCGGTTCCGACAGCGAGCGTCGCGGCACGCTGTTCTATGTGGGCGACAACGGTGTTCGCTACGGCATCCCCGACGCCGAAACGGCGAAGATCCTCGGTTTGGCGGACAAGCCGCTGCCGGCCCCGTGGCCGATCGTCGGTCAGCTGGTCCCCGGGCCGACCCTGTCCGCCCAGCAGGCCCTGGTGAGCCACGACACTTTGTGAGGTCTCGGCAACGGCGCCGACTATCCTGCTAGCCTAGAATATTCGCGAGTGCGTTGCGCATATCGTCCGCCTCGATGCGCATCAGGACCGCTTCGTCGATATCGGTCAGGTCCAGGGTCTCGTCATTGGCCAGTCGGAATTCGCGCTCCTCCTCGGCCGATTCGATGAGGTTGCGGATGAAACGTCCGTTGCCGACCAGGTCGATGCCGCGGCGCGGTTGGCCGTTCTGGTCGGTACTCTGACGGTTGTACAGCTCGGTGCACGCCTCGACCAGTAGGTCGAGCGCCTCATCGGTGATCGACGAATCTCGTTTGCGCGCAATGTATTCCCCGATATCGCCCAGTTCGTCCGGTGTGTAGGAATCGAACTTCACCCGCTTGGCGAACCGGGAGGCGAGACCGTCGTTGGCCGCCAGCAGCCGATCGATCTCGCCGTCGTATCCGGCGATGATGACCACCAGGCGGTCCCGATCGTCCTCCATACGGGCCAGCAGGGTATCGATCGCCTCACGTCCGAAGGCGTCGCCGCCCTGCAGACCGGACTGCACCAGGGTGTAGGCCTCGTCGATGAACAGCACACCGTCCATCGCGCTGTCGATCAGCTTGGATGTCTTGATCGCCGTGCTGCCCAGATGCTCGCCGACGAAGTCGGCGCGCTTGGCCTCCACCAGCGAGTCGCTCTTCAAGAGGCCGAGCCCGCAATAGATCTTGGCGACCACCCGGGCGACCGTCGTCTTGCCGGTTCCGGGCGGGCCGGTGAAGGCCAGATGCTGGCCGCGCGGCATGCTGGCCATCCCCTTACCGGCGCGAATCTTCGCCAGCTGTGCGGTGGCCTGTAGTTTGGCGACCTGGGTCTTGACCGCTGCCAGGCCGATCTGTTCGTCGAGTTCCGTGCGCGCGGCATCGAGAATCAGCTTGGCCTTGTCGTCGCGCTCCTCGCGATCGATCTGCTCGGCCGACGGTGCCGAGGACGGATCCCATCGGTTGGTGCGAGCGTCGATCCGTTCCTGGGTGGTGGTCGTGATGCGATACCTGCGGTCCCGCATCGCCTGCGCATTGGCCTCGAAATCCGGAGCCTCGGAGAACACCTTCTCGAACAATGCCTGTGCCTCGGTCTCATGTCCCGTTTCGCGCAGGCACAGGCCGCGGCAGAATCGAGCGGAGACCGCGGCGGCGGGGATCGGACCCTGCTCGGCCTGCTCCATACGGCGGATGGCCTCGCCGAACAGTCCCAGCTGGGCGCAGGCGGTGCCGACCATCACATGTGCGGCCGCGGCCATGTAGGGGTCGTCCCACTCCGCGGAGCCGGCCAGTACCGTCATCACATCGGGCCAGCGCTGGGTCTGATAGTGCAGCGAGCCGCGGACATATGCGCAGATGCGGTCGTCGGCCGAGCGATCCTCTTGTGACAGTTGAGATTTGCGATGCCGGGCGAGGTCATCGAGTACCCGCTCGGCTTCGTCGTAGTCGCCGTCGGCGATCAACGTCGCCGCCTGTGCCAACACGATCTCGACGAAACTGGCGAGCGGATAGTCGATGTACTGGCCTATCACGAAGCGCCCGGCGAGCTCGCGGGGACGCAAACCGAGACGGCGTTGTTCCCGGCACAGGGAAGTCGAACTTGTTTTGTAGAGGTTGTAAATGACCTCGCGGGTGATCTCCCCGGCCGCCGCGCGTCCCAGCCACGCATCGCACATCTCGGGGTCCCATTCGGTTGCCCGGGTGAACGCGAGCTGGGCATATTCCAGGTCACGGGTGGATTCCTGGCCGTCGATGGTAAGGCCCAACGACAATACGCCGGCGTCGAAAGCGCGTTGCGCTTGGCGATTGTCGGTCATACGGGAGAGCCCCCAAAGCATGCGATGCGGACGAGATTTGCTCAGCATACGACAGGCGCAGGTGTAGGTTGAGAGCCCTTATCCAGCTCGAGAGCGTGAATGAGGAGCCTGCAGACTCGTGAGCGAGCCTTCGACCGGGAGCGTGGGAGCCGCGGATCCGGAATTGTGCCGTGTTTCGATCATCGGTGGAAATACCCAGCTGGACATGGGATTGCCCGCGACCGTTCCGATCGCCGCGTTCATCACCGATGTGGTCGGACTGATCGAATCTCGCACACCGGATCTCGCCGCGGATGACGAGGGCGCCCCGCTGCGCACCGAGCACTGGACTCTTGCCAGGGTTGGGCGCGATCCGATCCCGCCGAACCAAACCTTGATCGACGCACAGATTTTCGATGGTGAACTGCTCGTGCTGCGCTCGGTGACGGCAAAGGAATCCCCGGCGCTGTTCGACGATGTCATCGACGCGGTGTCCCGGCTGACTACGGAGTCGTTCCGCGGTTGGTCACCGGTCGCGGCCCGCTGGACGGGGCTGATGACCGCGCTGGCCGGGATATCGGCGGCGATCGGGCTGCTGGTGGTGGCCAAACAGGACGGCACCAGTGGCTTTCTCGGATTTCTCCCGCTCGGCGCCGGTATCGCCGCCGTCGTCGCGGCGGTGATCGCGATCCGCCAGTACGCGGCCCGAGTGACCGCGATGATGCTGTCGCTGTTCGCGACACTGCTGTGCGCCGCGTCGGCGGCCCTGTTCGTGCCGGGTGATCTCGGCAGTCCGCATCTGCTGTTGGCTTGTGCCACCGCACTGTTCGTTGCCGTGATCGCCTACAGCGTCACCGGTGTGGGCGCCATGCCGTGCGCGACGGTGACCACCTTCGTACTGTTCGGTGGATTCGCGGCGCTGGTTCGCCTGGTGTGGGACGCCGGCACACCGAAGATCGCCGCCGGGGTGCTTGTTGCGGCACTGATCGTCATCACCATGGCACCACGGCTCGCGGTCGGTGCCGCGCGGCTGCCGGTGCCGCCGGTTCCGACCGCGGGCGGCGCGATCGACCCGGCCGATCACGAACCGCGGCCGACAATCGCGGATATCGGCGCCATCGGCGCGACCGCGCTGCCGTCGGCGGCGGGCCTCGAACTGCGGGCCAACGCCGCCAACCACTATCAATCCGGTCAGTTGCTCGCCAGCACGCTCGCGGCCCTTCTCGCCGCGGTGCTCGCCGCCGATCAGTTGGGGACCGCGCGATGGCAGGGTGTCGCGCTCGCGGTCGTCGTCGGACTGATCCTCTGCCTGCGCGGGCGATCGTTCGCGGACCTGGTCCAGGCCGGGACGCTGATCGTCGGCGGCGCCGTCACACTGCTCGCGGCGCTTGTCACCGCCGGGCTCGGGCAATCGTCGTATCTGGTGCCGATCGCCGCGATCGTGCTGGCGGTCTCGGCGGCGATGATCGCCTTCGGTGTCATCGCACCGCACACCGAGTTCTCGCCAGTGGTCCGCAGGGCCGGCGAGATCTTCGAATATCTCCTGATCGTCACCATCATCCCGCTGGCGCTGTGGATCATGGACCTCTACTCGGCCGCCCGGAATCTGTGACCCGAGGTTCCCGCATGCGAGTTGTACTGAGGCTGGCCGGAGCGATACTGCTGCTCGCTCTCGCCACGATCGGGTTTCCCGCTCCGGCCTTCGCCGCCGGGCCGCCCGTCATCGATGGCGGTGCGCTCGGTGCGGCGATAGCCGCCAGTGGGGGCGGACCACCCGAGGCCACCGAACAGCGCTCGGTCTGCGCCGAACCAAAACTCGCCGGCACCCCACCGCGTGATCCGCCGCAACCACAGCGGCTGCTCGACCTGCCCGCCGCCTGGCAGTTCAGCCGCGGTGCCGGCCAGAAGGTCGCAGTGATCGACACCGGCGTGCGGCGCCACCCACGCCTGCGTGCCGTGCAGCCGGGCGGGGACTTCGTGTCGAATTCGGATGGCACCGACGACTGCGACGGCCACGGCACCCTGGTGGCCGGCCTGATCGCCGCTCAACCCAGCCCGGAGGACGGATTCGCCGGGGTCGCACCGGATGCGGAGATCCTCGCGATCCGGCAGTTGAGCCTGGCCTTCGAAGCAAAGGATCGAGGTCGCGGCGACGAACCGGGCAAGATCGCCTCGGCCGGTTACGGCAATGTGATGACCCTGGCCGCATCCGTCGTCCGCGCGGTCGATATGGGCGCGACCGTGCTCAATATTTCCGAAGTCGCCTGTGCCGCAGGTGGATCTGGTCCCGCCGATGCGGCACTCGGCGCCGCGGTGAAATACGCCTACGACCGCAATGTGGTGGTGGTGACCGCCGCCGGCAATATCCAGCAGGGCGGGGCATGCGCCGCGCAGAACGACGGCACCGGCTGGGGTGCGGTGAAGACCGTGGTGAGCCCGGCCTGGTTCACCCCCTATGTACTGTCGGTCGCCTCGGTGGACCCCGATGGGAAGCCGTCGGACTTCTCCATCCACGGCCCCTGGGTCGGTGTCGCCGCACCCGGCCGGGGGATCGTTTCGCTCGACAGCAAACCGGGTGCGGCCGGTGTGGTCGACTCCGTGCAGACCAGCGAGGGCACCGGATCGATCAACGGCACAAGCTTTTCCAGCGCGTACGTTTCCGGGCTGGCGGCATTGGTGCGGGCCAGATTCCCGCAGCTGTCGGCCCAGCAGGTGATGGATCGGATCACCCGCACGGCGATGCAACCCGGCCCGGGCCGAGATGACCGGCTCGGCGCCGGGCTGATCGACCCGCTCGCCGCGCTCACCGCACAACTGCCCGCACAGCCGATCGCCGCCGATGCGGCGCGAGCGCTGCCGGCACCGGCGCCACCGCCGTATGTCGATCCGGTGCCCGGCCGGGTCGCGATCATCGGGACGCTGGTTCTGCTGACGCTGCTCGCCATCGGCTTCGCGCTGTCGATTCCGTTCCGTGGACGACGCAATCGTGTCGATCCGGCGGGAGAAGACCGAGAAGGACTGTAGGACATGGTTACCGAAGGATTTGTGCGCCGCCCGCGTATCGCGGCGCCTCGCCCGCCGGGTGGTGAGGTCGCACTGTCGGCACCGCCGGAGATCCCGCGGCCGGTGCCGGCCGGGCTGCTGATGAAGCTCATGCCGGTGGTCATGGTGGTCGCGGTGGTCGGCATGATCGCGATGATGGTCATGATGGGCCGCAACCTGCTGGCAAATCCGTTCATGATGATGTTCCCGATGATGATGCTCATGTCGATGGTCGGCATGGTGGCGGGTTTCCGGGGTGGCGGCGGGACGAAGAAGGCCGCCGAACTCAACGAGGAGCGCAAGGACTATTTCCGCTACCTCGCCCAGGTGCGCGCGGATGTGCGGGAGACCGGTAAGTCCCAGCTGGCCGCGCTGGTCTGGAGTCATCCGGAGCCGGCGGATCTGCAATCGATCGCCGGAACCCGCCGGATGTGGGAACGCCGGCCCAGTGACCCGGACTTCGGGCATGTGCGCGTCGGTTCCGGCAGCCACCGGCTCGCGACCAAACTCGCCCGTCCCGAGACCGGTCCGCTCGAGGATCTGGAACCGGTATCGACCGTGGCGTTGCGCCGGTTCGTCCGTACCCACTCGGTGGTGCACAACCTGCCCACCGCGATCTCGCTGCGCGCCTTCCCCGCGATCAATATCGAAGGTGATACCGACGAGGCCAGAATGCTGGTCCGGTCGATGCTGATGGAGTTCGCCACCACACACGGTCCCGATCACACCGCGGTGGCGATCATCTGCGCCGACCCCGACAGTGAGGCCTGGTCCTGGGCCAAATGGCTACCGCACCTGCAACATCCGATCGACCGGGACGGACTCGGCTCGCGGCGCATGATGTACCAGTCGCTGGCCGAACTCGAAACCGCCATGTCCGCCGAACTGATCGAACGCGGCCGTTTCATGCGCAATGCGCAGCCGACGGCGGGACGCATCCATCTGCTGGTCATCATCGACGACGGATTCGTCAGCGGTCGCGAACGTATCGTCAGTGACTCGGGCCTGGACTCGCTCACCGTGCTCGACCTCACCGCGCCACAAACCGGGCTCGCCGTGCGCCGCGGACTGCAACTGGTCGTCGGTGATGGCATGGTGGCCGCCAAATCGGCCGCGGGTATCGAGAAATTCGCCACAGCGGATACCGTCACGGTGCCCGAGGCTGCCGCCCTGGCCCGAGCTCTGTCTCGCTACCGGATCGCGACCGCGGCGCAGATCATGAGTCTCGGCGACGAAACCCGCGCGGTGGCGGGTTTGATGTCGCTGTTGAAGATTCCCGATGCCGCGCAGATCAATCCGGCGTTGGTGTGGCGTTCGCGCAGCGACCGCGAGCGCCTGCGGGTGCCGATCGGGGTAACCCCGGACGGCACCCCGGTCGAACTCGATATCAAGGAGTCCGCCGAGAACGGTATGGGACCGCACGGATTGTGCATCGGCGCAACCGGTTCCGGTAAGTCGGAGTTCCTGCGCACCCTGGTGCTGTCGCTGGTGACCTCGCATTCTCCGGATCTACTGAATCTGGTCCTGGTCGACTTCAAGGGTGGTGCGACCTTTCTCGGCCTGGACTCGCTGCCACATGTCGCCGCGGTCATCACCAACCTCGAGGACGAACTCTCGATGGTCGACCGCATGAAGGACGCGCTGTCCGGCGAGATGAACCGCCGTCAGGAACTGCTGCGCTCGGCGGGAAATTTCGCCAATGTCACCGAATACGAGAAGGCGCGCGTCGCGGGCGCTCAGCTCGATCCGTTGCCCGCGCTGTTCGTCGTAGTCGACGAGTTCTCCGAATTGCTGTCGCAGAAGCCGGATTTCGCCGATCTGTTCGTGATGATCGGCCGCCTCGGGCGCTCGCTGCGGGTGCATCTGCTGCTCGCCTCGCAGCGGCTCGAGGAGAACAAGATGCGCGGACTGGACAGTCACCTGTCCTACCGCATCGGTCTTCGTACCTTCTCGGCCAACGAGTCCCGCGC
The DNA here is from genome assembly GCF_050955745.1 of Nocardia sp. CA-120079. Classification (NCBI taxonomy): domain Bacteria; kingdom Bacillati; phylum Actinomycetota; class Actinomycetes; order Mycobacteriales; family Nocardiaceae; genus Nocardia; species Nocardia sp. CA-120079. The sequence continues at coordinate 7,478,923 of NZ_CP192088.1, read as the reverse complement.
GGTGCTCGGTATCACCGATGCCTACCACCTGCCCAGCGTGCCCGGTTCGGCCTATCTCAAGAGTGACGCGGACGATCCGCTGCGTTTCAACGCGGCCTACGTCTCGGGACCGTATGTCTCGCCGCAGGGTGGCCAGCAGGTCGGCGGTCGGGAAATCGGCGGACAGGTGCCATTGATCTTCACCGCATCGGAGGTCGAGGCACCCGAGCAGCCGGCCCACCGGGAAAGTGCCGGGCCGCGCGGGCTTCCGGCCCTGCCACCCCCGCCCGGTGCCGTCGATGCGGAGCTGGCGGAGCCGATCGGCGGGCAGGGGGAGGGCGGTGTCCCGGCGACCCTGCTTCAGGTAGTTGTCGCACGCCTGAATGGGCACGGACGGCCGGCGCACGAGGTGTGGCTGCCGCCGCTGGACGAATCGCCCTCGGTGGATATGTTGCTCCCCGATCCGGATTGGAAGTCGCCGGTCAACCGGCACGGTCAGCTCTGGATGCCGATCGGTGTCATCGACAAGCCCTACGAGCAGCGTCGTGACGTACTGATGATCGATTTGGCCGGTGCACAGGGCAATCTGGCCGTGGTCGGCGGACCGCAGTCGGGCAAATCCACCGCGCTGCGCACCGTCATCATGGCGGCCGCGGCCACCCACACCCCCGAACAGATCCAGTTCTACTGCCTGGACTTCGGCGGTGGCACGCTGTCCGGTCTCGCCGATGTGCCACATGTCGGTTCGGTGGCCGGCCGGTTGGAGGTCGATCGGGTCCGGCGCACCATCGCCGAGATGAATACGCTTCTGCATCAGCGTGAGGAGCGTTTCCGCGCGCTCGGCATCGAGTCGATCGCCGAATTCCGCAAGCGCAAGGCCTATCTCGCCCAGCTCCCGGAGGCCGAACGTGCGGCCGATCCACTGTCGGAGGATCTGTTCGGCGATGTGTTCCTCGTGGTGGACGGGTGGGCGACCATCCGGGACGAATTCGACATACTCGAACCGGCTTTCAATACACTGGCCGCTCGCGGTTTGTCCTACGGCATCCATCTCATGCTCGCCGCCGGCCGCTGGGCCGAGATCCGGCCTGTCGTCAGGGATCTCATCGGTACTCGCCTCGAATTGCGACTCGGTGATCCGAGTGATTCCGAAATGGACCGACGCACAGCCGTACTCGTCCCGGTGGGCCGTCCGGGCCGCGGACTGACACCCGACAGCCTGCATATGCTGATCGCGCTGCCTCGGCTGGATTCCGACTCCGACGCGCAAACGCTCTCGGAGGGGGTGGGCGCGGCCAAACGGCAGTTGAATGAGCTCTACGGCAGCAGGCGGGCCCCGCAGGTGCGCATGCTCCCGATGGAGATTCCGCGCGAACAGGTAATGGAAACCGCCCGTCGTCAGCGCATCGAGCTCGGGCCGACCCGCGTTGTCGTCGGAATCGACGAATCCGAATTGCAGCCGGTGGTCCTGGATTTCGGCGCGCAGCCGCATCTCATGGTGTTCGCCGATGTCGAATGCGGGAAGACGACGATGCTGCGCAATATCGTCATGGGGGTGGTCGAGAATGCGAATGCCGAGCAGGCGCGGGTCATCCTCATCGATTACCGGCGCACCATGCTCGGGGTCATCGAAGGGGAGCAGCTGGCCGGATATTCGACATCGTCGCAGACCTCGGTCGGCATGATCAAAGAGGTCGCGGGCTATCTGTCCAAACGGATTCCCGGCTCGGATATCACCCCGAAGGAGCTGCGCGAGCGCAGCTGGTGGAGCGGGCCGGAGATCTACATCGTCGTCGACGACTACGACATGGTCGCCACGGCGGAGAATCCGCTGGCGCCGCTGCTGGAATTCCTGCCGCAGGCGCGCGATGTCGGAATGCATCTGATCGTGGCCCGTCGCTCCGGCGGCGCCTCGCGCGCATTGTACGACAAGGTGCTCGGCGGAATGAAGGATCTGTCCGTCGACGCGCTGATGATGAGCGCTCCCAAGGACGAGGGCAAGATCATCGGCGATATCCGGTCGACGAAGCTGCCCGCGGGGCGCGGCACACTCGTGACCCGAGGCGGCAACGAGATGATTCAGGTGGCCTACCTCCCACCGGTGTAGTTCGGCCCGCTTTCCTGGAGCTGCCCATGTGCTCGCGAAATCAGTCGTCGCGGGCATCTCATAGTCGTTGTAGTGCTCACCGGTCTCGCGTAACGTCGTTTTCCGCATCAGCCGTGATTTTCGTAGCAGGTCCCAGGCAGACCCCGTGCACACGGGGAAGACCCTCTCGGAAGGTGGCGCGTATGTCTCCCACTGCTCAGGAAGTCGTCGAGGAAGTCACCGAACTGGAGCCGACGCCGGAGGCCAAGAAGTGGGCCGCCGAGGCGCTGGGCACGTTCGTTCTGGTCATGAGCGGTGTCGGCACCGCGGTACTGGCCGGTGAGCGCGTCGGGCCGCTGGGCGTGGCACTGGCCTTCGGCCTGTCTCTGCTGTTCCTGGTCTACGCGATCGGGCCGATCTCCGGCTGCCATGTGAATCCGGCCGTGACCCTCGGGCAGTTGCTGCTCGGCAGGCTTTCGGTGATCTCCGCGGCCGGCTATTGGATCGCGCAGCTGATCGGTGGATTCCTGGCTGGAATCGTGCTGTTCGCGATCGCGAAGAATCTCCCCTCCTACGATCGCTCGGTCAACGGGCTCGGGGCGAACGGCTGGGGTAAGCACAGTCCCTCCGCCGTGCGCGGTCCGCTCGGACAGGTGGTGATCGAGAACGGATACGGCCTGTCGGCGACGATCATCATCGAGGTCATGTTGACCGCGCTATTGGTATTCGTGGTGCTGGCCTCCACCGACCAGATCTCCGATATTCCGCTGGCCGGCCTGTCGATCGGCGTCACGCTCGCGGTCATCCACCTGATCTCGATCCCGGTGGACAACACCTCGGTGAATCCGGCCCGCAGCCTCGCCGTCGCCTTCTACCAGAACGGCGCGGGACCCCAGGTCTGGGTCTTCGTGGTGTTCCCGCTCGTCGGTGGCGTACTCGGCGCGCTGGTCTACGGCCTGCTCTACGGACGTTCCCGCGAGATGGTGTCTTGACCGCCTCTCTGCGCCTTTAGGCCGACAAGCGAGTGCCGCGGGAGTCGCCCGATTCCCGGTCAGTGCCAGGCGTATTCGGCGCACAAGCGGTGGGCGACCAGGTCGAAGGTCTTGCGGGCGAGGATCGCGCCTTCGCGACGGATGCCGTCCTCCGGGACGTCGAGTACTCGATCGAGGCGGACCCAGCTCGGCCTGCCCTCGTGATCCCAACTGCCGCTGCCGATTCCGACCCAGTCGCGGTCGTGCGCGCGCTCCGGATTCGACGACAGCATCAGGCCGAGCAGGGTCCGGCGGTCGCGCCCGACGACGAGCACCGGGCGGTCCTTACCGTTGTTCGGATCCTCCTCATAGGGCACCCAGGTCCACACGATCTCGCCCGGATCGGCCCGACCGTCCAGCTGCGGGCAGTACACGATCTGCCTGGCCCGCTCGGTGGTCGGTACCGGGGTCGAGGCGGTCGGCCGGATCGCGACCGCGGGCGCCTTACGTGTCGCCAGCGACCCGACCGCGCGCTCGAGCAGCGATGAGCGCTGCAGCTTGTCCACCAGCTTCGGTCCCTGCTGCTTGACGATCTTGGGACCCTGCTCCTTCGCGATGAGGCCTAGCTGCTTGCCGATCGTGTTCCAAGTTCGGGCCATCCTTGGATGGTAACGGCGCGATCTCGCGTTCTCATCAGCACTGCCTACCGCCCGGTAGGGCGAGTTCGCGCATCAGGCGCCGGTCCGCTGCGTTGTCCGTGTCGAAAACGGTTGCAGCACTGGATATCTGCTGGCGGAGACGGTATCGAGGTCGCGATCGGCACCGATCCGCGCGACCGAGTCGAGCATGCGGCGCACCCGATCCTGGAACTCGGCCGCGTCGCGCGCGCCGTACCAGACCAGCGGGTCGGTGAGCGCCGCGGCCGGAAACTGTTCCTCGACAATGGCATCGATGACGGGCGCGTCCGGGGTGATCGCCCGGACCACTACGTTCTGCGTGTAGCCGAACGTCGACTGCGTCTCGATGGCCACGGTGGTGTGTCGTCCCTGCCAGTCACTCAGCCAATCCGCCTGCGTGAGTTCGGCGGGCCGACGCAGGAAGGCGAGGTTGCCGAAGCCCTCGGTGCGGGTCGGGACCGAATCGTCGAGCCGCAGCGGCACCGACTCGGTGACCAGGTAGCCGTGTGCCGCGGTCGCGAATTCGGCGAGGACTTCCGCCGCGGCCGTGGCCGCTGGACCGTAGCTCTGCTCGACCCAGACCGTGACCGCCGCGGCGATCGGCGGGTCGAGCGTCACCATTCGCATCAGCGCGGCCTGGACCGCCGCATCACGGACATAGACGGTGACACCCGCAACCCCGAGATCGACCAGTCGCGCGGCCACGGTGGTGCGCAGCGATTCGCACCACGACTCGGTCGCCTCGGCATCGGATCGGCGCAGGACGAAAACCAATTTCTCCACCCGCCGAAAATACGGCGAACTCTCCGTTAGAGTCGGGCAATTCGTCGTGGAAGAAGGATCCAGCTGTGCAGCCGCAGGTTTTTCCGGGAACCTACACCGACGATCACGGCACCGAGCGCATCATGTGGCGGCTCGGGCCATCGCGGCACTGGGGTGCGAACCGGTTCGATATCCGGACGGTGATCCGTGGCGTTCCGGTGGCGGGCCCGGACTTCGACGCGCTCGGCCCCTATGACAAGGGCGCCGCACTTCGGGTCGGACTGCCCGTCGACCAGTGGGATGTCCTCTCGGGCTGCGCATTCTCCGGCGAACTGCCCTGCTCGGTGCAGGTGCACGACCAGCGCCGACCCGGTGTGATCCACTTCCGGCTGACCCTGCCGCCCGGTGGGGCGGGGGAGTCGCTCGAACTCGCCATCGAGATCGACGGGCTGACCTACCAGGGCACCGACCGATACTTCGAGGACGCGCTGTTCCGGCTCGGACAACAGTTCCCGGACGGCATTCGCCTGCTCTCCTGCATTACCTGCCTGTTCTCCGACTACTCGCCGTACGGCCACGGCCTCACCGGTATGTGGTGTCATCGCGATGCCAAGGATCAGTACCTCGCGGTCCGCACCAAGGACGACTATTTCGAGGTCCCGGTGACCGAGCAGGTACCCGAGACCTACCTGTGCGCCGACTACACGGTCCGCATTCCTGGCACCGGCTACCGCGGCTGAAAAGTGGTACAGAACGCGGAACGGTGAACCGCTGACAGTGCCGCTACCTCGCGCATGGGACGATGGATGGCAGTTTGCCGATACCCATGAGGAGTGGAGTGCCCGCCAGCTTCGCCGACACGACGTTCACCGATCCCGCCCGGATCCGGAACTTCTGCATCATCGCGCACATCGACCACGGCAAGTCGACGCTGGCCGACCGCATGCTGCAGCTCACCGGTGTGGTCGAGGAGCGGGCGATGCGCGCCCAATACCTGGACCGGATGGACATCGAGCGCGAGCGCGGCATCACCATCAAGGCACAGAATGTGCGGCTGCCCTGGCAGGTCGACGGCACCGACTATGTGCTGCACCTGATCGATACGCCCGGCCATGTCGACTTCACCTACGAGGTGTCGCGCGCGCTCGAGGCGTGCGAGGGCGCGGTGCTGCTGGTCGACGCGGCGCAGGGCATCGAGGCGCAGACGCTGGCGAATCTGTACCTGGCGCTGGAAAAGGATCTGACGATCATCCCGGTGCTGAACAAGATCGACCTGCCCGCCGCCGATCCGGACCGCTACGCCGCCGAGATCGCGCATATCGTCGGCTGCGAACCCGATGATGTGCTGCGGGTCTCCGGTAAGACCGGTGTCGGGGTCACGGAGCTGCTGAACGAGGTCATCAAGCAGGTGCCCGCTCCGGTCGGCGATCCGGACGCGCCCGCGCGCGCCATGATCTTCGACTCGGTCTACGACACCTATCGCGGCGTGGTCACCTACGTTCGCGTGGTGGACGGCAAGATCATTCCGCGCGAGAAGATCAAGATGATGTCCACCGGTGCGACACACGAGTTGCTCGAGGTCGGCATCGTTTCCCCGGAGCCCAAGCCCACCCAGGGCCTCGGCGTCGGCGAGGTCGGTTATCTGATCACCGGCGTGAAGGATGTGCGCCAGTCGAAGGTCGGCGATACCGTGACCTCCGCGCGCGGCGGTGCGAGCGAACCGCTCACCGGCTATCGCGAGCCGCGCCCGATGGTGTACTCCGGCCTCTACCCGGTCGACGGCTCGGACTATCCGGATTTGCGCGACGCGCTCGACAAGCTCCAGCTCAACGACGCCGCACTGACCTATGAGCCGGAGACCTCGGTGGCGCTCGGCTTCGGATTCCGCTGTGGCTTCCTCGGCCTGCTGCATATGGAGATCACCCGCGAGCGCCTGCAGCGCGAATTCGATCTGGACCTGATCTCGACCGCGCCGAACGTGGTCTACAAGGTGGAGATGGAGGACGGAGCCGAGCACGTCGTCACCAATCCGTCGTACTGGCCCGAGGGCAAGGTCCGGCATGTGTACGAGCCGGTGGTCAAGTGCACGATCATCTCGCCGAGTGAATTCATCGGCTCGATCATGGAGCTGTGCCAGGCGCGGCGCGGTGAGCTCGGCGGCATGGACTATCTGTCCGAGACCCGAGTCGAACTGCGCTACACCATGCCGATGGCCGAGATCATCTTCGACTTCTTCGATTCGCTGAAGTCGCGCACCCGCGGTTACGCCAGCCTCGACTACGAGGAGTCGGGTGTGCAGGAGTCGGCGCTGGTCAAGGTGGATATTCTGCTGCAGGGCGAGGCGGTGGACGCGTTCAGCGCGATCGTGCACCGCGACGCCGCCCAGGCATACGGCCACAAGATGACCACCAAACTGCGCGAACTCATTCCACGCCAGCAGTTCGAGGTGCCCATCCAGGCCGCCATCGGCTCGAAAATCATTGCCCGCGAGAACATTCGCGCCATCCGCAAGGACGTGCTCGCCAAGTGCTACGGCGGTGACATCAGCCGTAAGCGCAAACTGCTCGAGAAGCAGAAGGAGGGCAAGAAGCGCATGAAGACCATCGGTCGCGTGGACGTCCCCCAGGAAGCCTTCGTAGCCGCCCTGTCCTCCGACGCCGCTTCCGACAAACCCAAGGGCCAGAAATAGGAGTCAGGCACTCGGCGTCGATCAGAAAACTGGGAGATAATGCCTCATAGGTGACGACTATGAGGCAGGATTCGTTGTCGGGTCGGCAGAAACCGGGGAGGGGGGCGGTGACAGCAGTGCATGAGGATCCAATCCTCACATCCGAGTTCGAGGCGATCGCCCGTGCGGTCGAACGCGAGACCGAGGGTGTGCGTGTCGAACTGATCGGCGGACGACTGGGGGTCAAGCCTGTGCCCGATGCTGAGCACAACCGGATTTTGCACTGGCTGCTTCTCGTCCTTATGCCGCTGAGTCCGCGTTTGTTTCTGCATATTGCGGGGCAGGGCTTGGAGGTAGGTGCCTACCGCAAAGGGCGAGCACGCCCAGACGCTGTATTGGCACCGATCGACGCTTTCTTGGGGCAAGGAGAGTGGGGGTCCGCTCACGCCGCGCTGATGGCCGTTGAGGTCACGTCGTGGGACTCGGATACCAACCAACGCGACCGTGTGGATAAGCCAGCGGCCTTCGCCGAGACCGGTATTCCGATCTATCTGCTCATCGACCCGGATTCAGCCGAGGTAGTGGTGTACAGCAAGCCGGACAACGGCCGATACCTGGACGTGCACCGGTATGCGATCGGCCTCGAAGTGACATTGCCGGAACCGGTGGGTGTCACACTCGATACCGCGCCGCTAAGGGACTGGATTCACTGAGTTCAGGAATCTCGTGTGGCGATTCGCACGCGCAGGCGGACGCCGCCGAGCGGGCTCTGGTCGAGTTCGGCTGTGCCGGAGTGCAGTTCGGCTTGTTGGCGGACAAGAGCGAGGCCCAGGCCGGAGCCAGTAGAGCCGTGACCTTTGACGAAGCGGTCGAAGGCGTTCGCGCGCAGGGTTTCCGGGATGCCGGTGCCGTCGTCGTCGATGATGATCTCGACGCCGGCGGTTGCCTCGGCAGCGTTGTGGCGGAAGGTATTTAGAATGGTTGGGCGTACGTCGGCGTGCTGACCCGAGGTTTTCGGATCGGCCGGATTCGCGTCGACGGGGCTCATTCCGGCAGGGTTCGGATCGGCAGGGTCTGAGCCGGCCACGCTTGGATCGGCAGAGTTCATGCGGATACGGCTTGTACCGGCCGTGCTCGGATTGGCGGGGCTTGGATCACTCACAGTCGCACCGGCGGGCTTTGCGTCAGCGGGGCTCATCTCGGCGGTGCTCGGATCGGCAGGGGCTGAGCCTGCCACGCTTGGATCGGCAGAGTTCGCGTGGATACGGCTTGTACCTGCCGTGCTCGGATTGTCAGGCCTCGGGCCAGCCACGTTCAGATCGGCTGGGATCGCATCAGCGGGGCGCGGATCGCAGTCTCGGGCGGCGACTGTGATGGCGCGCGCACGACCGTGTTGTACGGCGTTGGCGACTGCGTTGGTGACGATCAGCATGACGCCGCCGGGTAGGCCGGTCAGCGTTGTCGGGGTGCATGCGGTGAGAGCGATGCTGACGTCGGGGTGTCGGCGGCGCGCGTCTTGTACTGCGCGGTCGAGGATTTCGCAGAGTTCGAAGGGTTCGAAGGCATCGGACTCGGTGAGCTCGCCGACGGCGAGTTGCTCGAGATCGGTCAGGGTGTTCTCGATCTGGCGCTCGGCGAGCAGGACATCGGCGAGTACCGCGCGCTGCTGTTCAGCGCGTAATTCTTTGGTGGCCAGGACTTCCAGATCGGTGCGCATCGCGGTGAGCGGTGTGCGCAGCTCATGTGCGCAGACCGCAGCGAAGTCCCTGGCACTGGCGAGTGCGCGATTGGTGGCACCGTGCGCCGCCTCGAGTCGGGCGAGCATGCGGCTGATGGCATCGGAAAGTTCTTCCGCTTCACGGGCTCCGCGACCGCTCAGCGGAGGGAGCTGCTCCAGGGTATCGATGCCGTGCGTCGCGGTGGCGAGTCTGCGCAGTGGCCGCGCGGCGTAACCGGCCAGGAACCAGCCGAGCAGCGCGGCGAGCAGCACACCCGCGATGCCGATCGCGATGCCGATCAGCTGGCTGCGATGGATGGCCGAATCAACCAGTGCGCGATCGGGATCGAGCCGGACCACTAGACCGGGCGCACCGGCCACGGTGGTGCGGACATCACCGGGGCCGACGAGCACCGGTCCGGATACCGCCGGCCCCGGCAGTGGCGGCAGCGCAGGAAGTGGTGGCGGCGCTGGAAGTGGCGGAATCGCCACGTGCGGTGGCACATCGAACCGCTGTACGACCGCGACGCCCATCGTCGATACCGTCTCGTCGAACTGTCGAGATCCGGTGGCGTCGAGCAGGGCGGTATAGGCGATGCCGAGCGTGACCGCCACCAGCGCGGCGACAACGCCCGACACCAGCGCCACCCGGGCACGCAACGACAACGACATCTTCGGCACCCTCACTCGGCTCCACATAGCGATGCTGCCTTGCTCATGACTGCGCCTCGTCGGCGCTCGATTCCGTCGTGGGCGTGGGTGCGCCGTGTCATCGGGTTCGATCGCTGAAGCTCATTCACGACTCCGCCTCGCCGACGCTGTGTGCCGGAGAGCGCTCTGCCTCGGGGCACTCGCTGACGCTGACTCACGCTTCCTCCCGCAGTACGAAACCCACGCCGCGCACGGTATGGATCACCCGTGGCGCACCGTGCGCCTCCAACTTCCGCCGCAGGTAGGAGACGAACACATCCACCACATTGGTGTCTGTGCTGAAGTCGTAACCCCATACCGCGGAAAGGATCTGCTCGCGACTGAGCACGATCCCGATGTTCTCGGCGAGCAGTGCGAGCACCTCGAATTCCCGTTTGGTCAGTTCCACCTGGTGTCCGCTCGCGAAAACCCGATGTCCGGCCCGATCGATGCGCACCTGTCCGACCTGGCGTTGGTCATCGCCGGACGGCCGGATCAGCGCGGGCCGACGGCGCAGCAACGCATGCAGCCGGGCGACGAGTTCGCCGAGGTCGAAAGGCTTGGTCAGGTAATCGTCGGCGCCGCGCTCCAGGGCCGCGATGCGATCGCTGACCGCGGTGCGGGCGCTCAGCACGCAGATCGGAATGTCGTTGCCCATCGCCCGCAATGCCGTAACCACACCCGCCCCATCGAGATTCGGCATATTCACATCGAGCACCATGGCGTCCGGTTCGGCGCTGCGGAGCATCGACAGCGCCTCGGCGCCGTCTCCCGCGGTGACCACTTCGAAGTCCGAGAGTTCGAGCCCGCGCCGCAGCGACGCGAGAACTCGAACCTCGTCGTCAACGACCAAGATGCGTTGTCCGGTCATGGGGCCACCATAGAGCCGGACCTCGGTCAGCTGCCGCTACTGCCGGTCGGCGCCGGACGTGCGGGCTGGACGTGCAAGACGCCGGGCCCAACGGGTCCGCCGGGCCGGCCAGGCGCCACGATGACCGGTCCGGACGGATCGATATCCGGGCAGCCCGGCAGCGCGAGGTCCGGTGGCAGCGGTGCGGCCGGAGCGCCGGGCATCCGACCCTGCCGCTCGATGATCACCACGTGGGGTTCGCCGGGGCCCTGCACCACGCATGTCACCGTCACGTCCCCGTCGCCCGGCAGCGGTGGCTGGGCCGAGGCGGCTCCCGCGACCAGCGCGGCCGCAGTGGCGACGAATGCGGTTCCCGTGGCGACGGTGACAATGCGGGCTCGGCCGCGTCCGAGGGTTGCGATCATGATGCGATCTCCTTCGCGTCGGTGCCGGGTTCGTCCCGGCGAGACCGACGCTAGGGAGCCGAACTTCACCATCTCTTGAGCAATTATTAGAAATCTCTTGCGGCGCATCGAACTTCGGGCTGTACGCGTGGCCGCCGACGAGTTAGTCTCGTCGACACGGTTTCAGGGCCGCCGCGTGGCGCGGGCCCGGAGCGCTCGAGCAGGTCCGATGGCGATACCGGCCCCGATTCGGATGCCCGCAGAAACAGGGCTTCCGTTCTGGTTTATCCAATGGCAAGGTTATGTTGCTCGTCACAGTCGTATGCTCTGCGGACCTGCAGAATGTGACAGTTGGGTTTTCCGGAATATCGTTAGGTGATCTTCACTCGGTCTGCCCGGCGTGGTGAGGATGCTGGAAACCTGAGAGTGGAGCTTGCATGACGAGTGACCTGCCCTTCGACAGCGATGCCACAGACGCTGACGACCGTGCGGGCGACACCGCCTATCGCGTTGCCACCGGCGTCGCGCGGGTAGCGAGGGCGGGCGCGTATGTGACCGGCGGCGCGCTGGTCGCCGCCAATGGCGGTACCGCACCCGTACATCCCGGCGGGCAACGGCTCGACAGCTGGACTTCGGCCTACACCCGCGACCCAGATGCGGATGCGCCGAGCCCGGTGGTCACCTTCCCGGATCCGGACCCGAATTCGACACCGCCCGCACCACTGCATTCGTCGACGCCGACCCCGCGCGATGTGAGCGTCAACGCGCCCTTCACCATCCCCAATGTGCCCAATTCGGGTGTGTACATCGGGCCTGTGCCGCAGCAGCATTCACCGCAACCATGGCAGAACACCGGGTACGGCAGCTATCAGCCCGGCCTCGCGCTCGGAACCGAGAGCGAACGGTCCGGCCTCGATCTGCACAGCGACTCACCGCAGTCCGGCCTCGATCTGGGTACCGGACACGTGCCCGGCTTGGGTAACGTGCCCGGACTCGACCTCGGTCAGGGCGGCCACGGCTTCAACCTCCCCAGCCCGAATCTCCCCAGCCCGAACGGCTTCCTCGCTCCGGGTTCGAATCCCTTTACCCTGCCCCGTGTTCCGACGTCGGGGACGGCCATCAGCGAGTCGGTGAGCAGCGATGCCGAAAGCTCCGACGACGGTGATGTGGTCGCGAGCAATGTTCCGTTCTACGGCGGCAACATGTTTCACAGCGGTGCGACCGGGGGCAGTGGTGAGCTGTTCCATGGCAACGACGCGTTCCATGGCAACGACGCGCTCCATGGTGGCGACGCATTCCACGGTGCCGACATGTACCACGGTGTCGGCAGCCCGGATGCTTTCGGCGTATTCATCAATGCCGAAGCCGGTTTCAGCGTGCACACCGAACTCCAAGTGGACTTCAGTGCGGGCCCGAACGGGGTGTACCTCGCCACACAGTCCAAGGTCGAGGTCGAGGGCGCGCTGAAGGTAGAGGTCGGCGCGGGCCGGGTCGGCGACAATATCGACAGGTACTCCGATTGGCTCGGCCAAACCCCCGGCGCCGCTGGACGTTCCGGCCTCGACAATGCCAGCACGAACGGCACGGTCAACCCGGTCGGCACCCAGCCCGTGGGTGGGTCCGTCCCGCAGTACTCGGCCGTGCAGCCCGTCGCGGTGCAGCCCGTGCAGCCGTTCGCGGCGCCGCTGCCCGCTCCGGTCGCGGCCGTCGCGCCGGCGGCGGTGGCCCCACCGGTCGTAGCGCCCGCTGCGGTGGCAGCGCCGGTTGCGGCCACCCCGCTGCAGACCACGATTCAGCCGGATGTGGCGAGCACCCCCGTCGCCAACGTCCTCGTCGCCCCGGCGGGTCCGTCGCCGCTGACCGCGCCCGCCGCGACGGTGCCCGCGCTATTCGAGCCGAGGCCTGTTCCGGCGAAGCATCCGGTCGTGGTCGACGATTCGCCTTCGACCACGACGCCGCTGACGAATACGCCGACCACTGTCACCAAGACAGTGCCGATCCCCGGCGACAACACCACCGGGCATCCGACCAAGACCCCCGATACGGGCAGCACCAAGCCCGGCCACACCACTGTTCCGGACACGGATGCCACGGGGACGACGAAGATCCCGACCGTGACCCACGCGCCGACCACACAGGCTCCCACCACGCACGCGCCGACCCACACCGCGACGCCGACGATTCCGGACGACGACGATGTGACGATTCCGAGCACCGGCACCGGTGGCGGAACCAGCACCGGTCACAACGGCGGCACCACCCCGAGCACCGTCAACGGCGGCAACTCGGTCCCGAACACACACACCACCCAGCCGGACATCGACGACCCGACTGTGGACGTCCCGACCGTTTCAGTGCCGACGGTGACCCATTCCGCCCCGACGGTCCCGCCGACCCCTGATATCGATATCCCTACCGCGAACTCCCCGGCGCCGATCCCGACTCAGCAGCCGCACGTGCCCGCGCCGACCATGCCCGCACCGGTCACCCCGATGAAGCCGCCCGCGCACCCGATCGCCGCCGACCTCGGCGATCCGGCCGATTTCGCGCACCCGGTATACGAGCCCGATCACACGGCACTGACCCTCATGGCCGCCGGGCTGTCCACCCCGTTGCTGCCCGATCCGGGTGTGGACGACGGCCACCACTTCGTGGCGGGCCCGGATATCACCCTGTTCTAGGAGCCGCACGGGGGTCGCGCGCATCCGTCGCGCCGGCGCATGTCATCGTCGAACGCGATATTCGTACGACAGTTAGGAGGAGCGGTTGTCTGCCGCAGCTGGGCTGGAGGCCGCCACGGTGAAACATCCGGCGGCGATGGCGCCAGTGATCGGAATTCTCGATCAACTGCAGGAGATGACCCGCTCCGTGGGGCGGCAAGACCTGGGTGGCCGACTGAGTATGGTCCGGGCCAGGGTCGGTGACACCCGGCTGCGCCTCGTGGTCGTCGGCGCCGCGAAGAACGGTATGAGCACCCTGGTCAACGGTCTGATCGGGGCGCGGGTGAGCGCAACCGAGAGTGCGCTGAGCGTTCCGGTGATCGCGGAGTTCGGGCCGGAGCCGACTGCCGTCCTGGTGAAATCGCTGGGCGCGGGCCGGATCGAACGCCAGCCCGTCGATCCGCTCGACCCCGGGCCCGCGCTGGCCGCCGACGGGGTGATCCGCGCCGAATTCACCGAGCCGAGCCCGCTGCTCGCCGAGGGCCTGGTCCTGATGGACGCACCAGGCGGCAACGGCGACGATCACACCACCTGGTCGATGATCGCCGCCGCGGATGCCGTGCTCTACGTCGGTGACGCCGGATCCGAGTTCAGCCCGGAACAGATCGGCTACCTCGAGCGCATCCAGCAGCTCTGTCCGACGGTCATCTGCGCGCTGAACAAGATCGACCTGCACCCGCACTGGCAGCACACCCAGCAGCGCAATCGTGAGCTATTGGACGCGGCCGGTCTCGGTTTCGCGGTGGCGCCGGTCTCCGCGCTGCTGCACCTGCAGGCGGGCAATTACCAGCGCGATATCGAATCCGGTGTGCCCCAACTGGTCGACCACCTGCGTGACTATGTGCTGGCAAGGGCCGACAGCCTGGTCCTGGAAGCCGCGGCCAACGACATCCGTCTGGTCGCCGACCACCTGGCGGTGACCCTGCGGACCGAGGCCGAGGCGCTGCGCGATCCGCGCCGCCGGGTGGAGATCACCGAACAACTCGTCGCCGCCCGCGACCAGGCCGACCAACTTCGGCAGCGCTCGGCCAATTGGCAGGTCACCCTCGGTGACGGCAGTACCGAGCTGATGGCCGATATCGAACACGACCTGCGGCATCGGCTGCGCAGTCTGGTGCGCGATGCCGAGGCCGAGATCGCCGCCACCGATCCGGCCCGCCGCTGGCAGGATTTCGGCGCGGATCTGGATGCGCGCATCTGCGAGGCCGTCGAAGAGAATTTCGTGGTGGCGCACTACCGGGCGGTGGAGCTGTCCGAACAGGTGGCCGCCAAATTCCCCGCCGATCACCGCACCCCGCCGCTACCGGACCTGCGCCTGGAAAATCCCGGTGAAGTGCTCGACCAGGTCGCGCCGCTGGATCCGCTGACCAGCGGGAAAGCCGGTGTGCTCGGCCAATTCCTGACCGTCATGCGCGGGTCCTACGGTGGTCTGCTCATGGTCGGTGTGCTCACCAGCCTGCTGAAAATGCCACTGGTGAACTGGTATTCGGCCGCCGCCGCGCTGCTGCTCGGCGCCAATGCGCTGTGGGACGACCGCAAGGTGCGCAAGCAGCGCCGTCAGGCCGAGGCCAAGGTTTCGGTGGCCAGACTCATGGACGATGTGATCTTCCAGGTCGGTAAGGAATCGCGAAATCGGTTGCGCGCCATGCAGCGCACGCTGCGCGATCACTTCACCGATATCGCCACCGATGTACTCCGCGCCGCCGACGAACGGTTGCGCGTCGCGGAGGTGGCCTACGGAAAATACGGCGATCGCCGCGAGGAACGCATCGCCGACCTGGATGTGCAACTCGGCAGATTGCGCGGGCTGCGCGCCGAGGCCGATGGGATCAGCGCGGCCGCGTAAGCAAGTCGCGGCGCGGGCACGTCAGCAGGACGCAGGGTGCCGCATAAGCAGATCGCGGTGTGGCCGCATCGGTAGGACCGTACGCAATCCAGAGCTCGATGCGGGCTGTGTTCAGTCGAGCGTCGGCGAGCCCGTCCCAAGATCGGCTGAGTAAGCGACCGGTGCGGACGACTCGGCTAGCGGGTGACGAGCCAGGCGATGACGACGAGCACGAGCAGGGCGATCAAGGCGAGCTGAACGCGGGAACGCGGCATCAACGTGCCCCGCTCTGCGCGGTCTCGCGCACCACCGGTGGTGCGATCGGCTCGGGCATCAGGGCGGGCTCGCGGCCCACGACATCCTCTGCGGTGAGTGCCGTCGAGGTCGCGCGATTACGGCCGAGCAGTTGCAGCGAGACCCGCAGCAGTCGGTCCAGCAGGTAGGCGATGGCGAAGCTGACCGGAACCATGCCGACCAACACCACGATGAACTGCGGGATAAACGGCAATCCCGCGACCCACAGCTCGAAGCCGTCCCACCACCCTGCAATCTGATGCACGGCACCAGCCTAGCCGTGTTGAATTCGCCGCGCCGTCGGCACCGCGTGGCGGCCGGGTTTCGGCGCGCGGTGGACGACACGGGCAGACGGACCGAAGATGAGGTATGGCGTCTTCCGATGATCTGACCGTAGAAGAACCTGCCGACCTGCCCGTGCTCAGTCAGCTGAGTGACGTGCGTCAGCATGCCACCTATCCGCCGATCGACGATTACGCATTCCTGTCCGATTGTGAGACCAGCTGTCTGATCGCCAGCAATGGCGGCGTCGAGTGGATGTGCGTGCCACGGCCGGATTCGCCCAGCATCTTCGGGGCGATGCTCGATCGCAGTGCCGGTCATTTCCGGATCGGCCCGTACGGGGTCAATGTGCCCGCGGCGCGACGGTATCTGCCCGGCGGCATGATCCTGGAGACCACCTGGCAGTCCGAGACCGGCTGGCTGATCGTGCGCGACGCATTGGTACTCGGCCCCTGGCACAACAACGATCAGCGCAGCAAGACGCACCGCCGCACGCCGATGGACTGGGACGCCGAGCACGTCCTGCTGCGCACGGTGAAGTGCGTGAACGGCACGGTCGAGTTGGAGATGAGCTGTGAACCCGCCTTCGATTACCACCGCGCCCCGGCCCGCTGGGAGTACACCGGCAAGGTGTATGAGGAGGCCACCGCGGTGCGCACCACCGACCCGAGCGTGGGCCCGACGCTGGTGCTGACCACCGATCTGCGGCTCGGACTCGAGGGCCGCGAGGCCCGCGCGAGGACCAGGATGAAGGAGGGCGACGAGGTGTTCGTCGCGCTGACCTGGTCAGAACTGCCCGCACCGCGCACCTTCGCAGAGGCGGCGCAGAAGATGTGGCAGACCACCGAATGCTGGCGGCAGTGGATCACCCTCGGCGATTTCCCGGATCATCCGTGGCGCAACTACTTACAGCGCAGCGCGCTCACGCTCAAGGGACTCACCTACGCGCCGACGGGTGCGCTGATGGCCGCGGCAACCACTTCGCTGCCGGAAACCCCTGGCGGCCAACGCAATTGGGACTACCGCTATACTTGGGTGCGCGATTCCAGCTTCGCACTGTGGGGCTTGTACACCCTCGGTCTGGACCGCGAGGCCAATGATTTCTTCGCCTTCCTCAGGGACGCCACCACCGGCGACAACGGCGAACCCGTTCCGCTGCAAGTGCTCTACGGCATCGGCGGCGAACGCGACCTCACCGAGAGCACGCTCGACGATCTGACCGGCTACGACGGCGCGAAACCCGTGCGCATCGGTAACGGCGCGTACAACCAGGACCAGCACGATATCTGGGGCACCATGCTCGACGCGGTGTACCTGCACGTGAAATCCCGGCAACAGGTGCCGGAGTCGCTGTGGCCGCTGCTGGAGCGCCAGGTTCAGGCGGCCATCGCGCACTGGCAGGAGCCCGACCGCGGCATCTGGGAAGTGCGCGGTGAGCCACAGCATTTCACCTCATCGAAAGTAATGTGCTGGGTGGCACTGGACCGCGGTGCGAAACTGGCCGAACTGCACGGCGCGAACGAGCGGGCCACCGAGTGGTACACCATCGCCGACCAGATCAAGGCCGATATCCTCACCAACGGCGTGAATGCCGACGGTGTCTTCACCCAGACCTACGGCGGCGACACCCTGGACGCCTCACTGCTGCTGGTGGTGCTGAACCGCTTCCTTCCGCCCACCGACCATCGGGTACGCGCCACCGTGCTCTCGATCGCCGACCGGCTCACCGAGAACGGCCTGGTGCTGCGCTACCGGACCGAAACCACCGACGACGGACTGACCGGCGCGGAGGGCACCTTCACCATCTGCTCGTTCTGGCTGGTGTCCGCACTGGTGGAGATCGGCGAAGTGCAGCGGGCCCGGCACCTGTGCGAGCGGCTGCTCGGCTATGCGAGTCCGCTGCGGCTGTATGCCGAGGAGATCGATTCGCGCAGCGGACGTCATCTCGGCAATTTCCCGCAGGCCTTCACCCATCTGGCGCTGATCAATGCGGTGACGCACGTGATCAGGGCCGAGCAGTCACATACCTCCGGCGCGTTCCAGCCGGCACACACACCGGCGAGTCACCCCGCCTGAGGCCGTGGGGCGGGGGGAGTCGACGGGGTCGAAGCCGGAGTTATTCGTCGGATTCCCGATCGGCCCCGCTGCGCCAGTCATTGAAACGCTTGCCGATCTTGGAGACGGTCTCGCCGACCTCCTGACCGACCGTGCTCACCGCGGATCCGACATCGCGCCCGAGATTGCGCACGGTGCGGATCAGCGGATCCTCGGACTGGTCGAAGTTCGTCCGATAGGTGCGCGCGGCCTCCTTGATCTCATCGCTGATCTTGGTGTGCTTATCGTGTTCGCGGCGTGGGTAGTCGCCGCCGAGCATCCGGTTGTATTCGCCGGATTGGATCCAGCGGCGCAGTTCGGCGGCTCGTAGCACCGAGAACGGATGGCTCTGCAGTTCCAGATTGAGCAGCTTCAGCACCCCGTCGCGCAGATCGCCGGAGCGCTCGTAGTCATCGGCCTGCTGCAGGAACGCGCCGTGATTCATCTCCTTGATCCAGGTGCCGCCCGCGGTCTTCATATGCACCCGCACCGACGCCTCGACGTCCTGACCGCACAGCAGTCCGGCCCGGTCGCCGGACAACTCGGACTTGCGGCTCCACTCCATCAGTGCGGCAACGATCGCGCGCAGTGCCCAGCCGCCGACCGGCATCCAGCCCAGATTGGCCGAAATGCGGAGTAGATGCATGAGCATGGTGCGGTATACCGCATGCCCGGATAGCGCGTGCCCGAGTTCGTGACCGACGACGAAGCGCAGTTCCTCGGTGTCCATCAGATCGATCAGCCCGGTCGTCAGCACGATGAACGGCTGGTCCATGCCGATCGTGAAGGCATTCACGTGCGGGCTCTGCAAGACGAACATCTCGGGTGTGATGCGCGCGTCCAGGACTTCCACGCAGTCCTGACGCAACTGGTGCAGCGAACGGAACTGCCGCTCGTCCACCCGGACCGCGGTCGCGAGGTAAAGCAACCGGTGCTGGCGTTCCTGCAGCAATCCCGACAAGGTGCGCAAAACGGTATCGAACCCGGCGAGCGAGCGCAGCGTCACCAACGCGGTGCGGTCGGCGGGATGCTCCCACGCGCGAGTGCTGATATCGGGGAACCGGGTGCGTATGCGGTCCGGGCTGGTAGTCATGGGATGAAACCCCCCTCTTCCAGGAACTTTGCCGGTTTTTGCCGCCTGCAAGCGGATAGCTAGCGTTGATTCGAACTGGTGACGTTTCCTCTGATACAGTCTGCCCGTGTCTTCGATTGTCGTCCCGCAGGTCCGCCATGAATTGGCGTTGATCGCTGTCGGCAATCTCGCGGTCGCGGACATTCTCTGTCGCTGATCGGCGCCCGGCGCTGCTGCGCACCCATCTTTATCTAGACTGGCGCGCAAACTTTTCGCAGCAGTGTCCGTCCCCCCGACCTTCGGTCGACAAGTCGCGCCGCAGTTCTACCGCCGCGACAACTAGTCCATGTCGCGGCGGAGCATATAGGAAAGGTTCCACCCATGTCACCCAGGTCCTTGCTCCTCGGATCCTCCCGATCGCACCGTCGCC
The DNA here is from genome assembly GCF_050955745.1 of Nocardia sp. CA-120079. Taxonomy (NCBI): domain Bacteria; kingdom Bacillati; phylum Actinomycetota; class Actinomycetes; order Mycobacteriales; family Nocardiaceae; genus Nocardia; species Nocardia sp. CA-120079. The sequence goes on along the minus strand of NZ_CP192088.1, from coordinate 7,459,402 downwards.
CGGTGATCGCCGCGCTAACGGCCGTCGCCGCCGTCGTGCTCACCGCGTGCGGTGGTGGAGCGAGTGACACCGCGGGCGGTGGCGGCGCCGACGGCAGCGGCGGCACCCTCAACCTCTACGCCTACGCGGTCCCGAAGCCCGGCTTCGACAAGGTCGTCCCGGAGTTCAACAAGACCGATAAGGGCAAGGGCGTCCAGATCAACGGCTCCTACGGCGCGTCGGGCGATCAGTCCCGCAAGGTCAAGGACGGCGCCGAGGCCGATATCGTCAACTTCTCCGTCGAGCCCGATATCACCCGCCTGGTCGACGCCGGTCTGGTCGACCCGAGCTGGAATGCCGACGCCACCAAGGGAATTCCGTTCGGCTCGGTCGTCGCGATCGTGGTGCGCAAGGGCAATCCGAAGGGCATCAAGGACTGGGACGATCTGCTCAAGCCGGGCGTCCAGGTCGTCACCCCGAACCCGTTCAGCTCGGGCTCGGCCAAGTGGAATCTGCTCGCGCCGTATGCGGCCAAGAGCGACGGCGGCAAGAACCCGCAGGCGGGTCTGGATTACCTGAGCCAGCTCATTTCCAAGGAGCATGTGCAGGTGCAGCCGAAGTCGGGCCGCGAGGCCACCGAGACCTTCCTGCAGGGCACCGGTGACGTGCTGCTGAGCTACGAGAACGAGGCGATCTTCTCCGAGCGCAACGGCGACCAGATCGAGCACATCGTGCCGCCGACCACCTTCAAGATCGAGAACCCGGTCGCGGTACTGAAGAACAGCAAGCATCTGGACACGGCGAACGCCTTCCGCGACTTCCTGTTCACCACCGCGGGCCAAAAGGCGTGGGCCTCCGCCGGATTCCGCCCGGTCGATCCGAAGGTGGCCGCCGACTACGCCAAGGACTTCCCGACTCCGCAGAAGCTGTGGACCATCGCCGATCTCGGTGGCTGGAAGACCGTCGACAAGGAGCTGTTCACCGCGAACACCGGCTCCGTCGCGGTCATCTACGACAAGGCCACCAAGTAATTCGGTGATCTGAAACACACGGGATACTGGACGATCGTGACTGACAGCAGCAGCGCCGGGATCGGGCATGCGCCCGCTCCCGGCGGCTCCGAAGACGCCACACCCAAGGCCGCAGGTCGGACCTGGTCGTGGTTGCGGGTAACCGGTTCGGTGGGTCCGCTCGGCATCGCCACCGCGGTGCTCTGGCTCAGCATCATCGTGCTGCTACCGCTGGCCGCGCTGACGGTCACCTCATTCGATGACGGCTGGTCGGGGTTCTGGGATGCCATCACCGCACCCGCGGCCATCGACTCGCTGCGCATCACGGTGCTCGTCTCCGTGGTGGTGGCGGTCATCAATGTGGTGATGGGCACGCTGATCGCCTGGGTGCTGGTCCGCGACCAGTTCCCGGGCAAGAGCATCGTCAACGCGCTCATCGACCTACCGTTCGCGCTACCGACGATCGTCGCGAGCATCGTGCTGCTGTCGCTCTACGGACCGCAGAGTCCGATCGATATCCACCTCAACGCCACCCAGCCCGGCTTGGTGGTGGCACTGGCCTTCGTCACGCTGCCGTTCGTGGTGCGCTCGGTGCAGCCGGTGCTCATCGAGGCCGACCGGGAGGTCGAGCAGGCCGCGCTGTCCCTCGGCGCGGACAACTGGACCACCTTCCGCCGCATCGTCTTGCCGACCCTCGCGCCCGCGATCATCAGCGGCGGCGGCCTCGCCTTCGCCCGCGCCATCGGCGAATACGGTTCGGTGGTGCTGATCGGTGGCGCCATTCCGCGTAAGACCGAAATGGCTTCGCAGTACATCCAGAAGCAGATCGAGATCGATCGGCCGGTGAATGCGGCGGCGGTGTCGGTCGCACTGCTGGTCATCTCGTTCGCGACGCTGCTGGTGCTGCGGCTGTGGGCCGAGCGCACGGCGCGCAAGGAGGAGGAGGCGCGATGAATCTGTCTTGGCCGACTCGTATTTCGCTGCGCGTGGTCGCGCTCGGCTACCTGTTCATCCTGCTGGTGCTGCCGCTGATCATCATTCTGTGGCGCACCTTCGAGAAGGGGATCGGCGCGTTCATCGACTCGATCTCCACCCCCGCGGCGATCTCGGCATTCCAGCTGTCGATCCTCATCGTGGCGATCGTGGTGCCGGTGAATGTCATCTTCGGCATCGTCACCGCGATCGCCCTGGTGCGCGGCAAGTTCCCGGGCCGCACGCTGGTGCAGGGCATCGTGGATCTGCCCTTCGCGGTCTCGCCGGTCGTGGTCGGTGTCGCACTGATCCTGCTGTGGGGTGCCGACGGCTGGTTCGGCGGACTCGAAGACGTCGGCTTCAAGGTGATCTTCAATCTGCCCGGCATGGTGATCGCGACGATCTTCGTCACGCTGCCGTTCGTGGTGCGCGAGGTCGAGCCGGTGCTGCACGAGATCGGCGACGATCAGGAGCAGGCCGCGGCCACCCTCGGCGCGTCCCGCTGGCAGACGTTCTGGCGGATCACCCTGCCCGCGATCCGCTGGGGCCTGACCTACGGTGTCGTGCTGACCGTCGCGCGTGCGCTCGGCGAATTCGGCGCGGTGATCATGGTGTCCTCCGCGCTGCCGGGTAAATCGCAGACGCTGACCCTGCTCGTACACGGTCGATACATCAACGACCACAACACCTTCGGCGCCTACGCCGCCGCGACCCTGCTGATGGGCCTTGCCCTCGTAGTCCTCCTGTTGATGACCCTCCTCGAACGTAAGCGGGGCACCAAGTGATCACCGTGACCAATGCGAAGAAGAACTACGGTTCCTTCGCTGCCCTGGACGATGTCAGCATCGAGATCCCGTCGGGGGAACTGACCGCCCTGCTCGGCCCGTCCGGCTCGGGCAAGTCGACGCTGCTGCGTTCGATCGCGGGCCTGGAATCGCTGGACTCCGGCGTCGTCGCCATCGCGGGCAACGATGTCACCCACATACCGCCGCAGAAGCGCGATATCGGCTTCGTATTCCAGCATTACGCCGCGTTCAAGCATATGACCGTGCGCGATAACGTGGCCTTCGGACTCAAGATCCGCAAGCGTCCCAAGAGCGAAATCGCCAAGCGCGTAGACGAATTGCTCGGCATCGTCGGCCTCGACGGCTTCCAGCACCGCTACCCGGCTCAGCTCTCCGGCGGTCAGCGTCAGCGCATGGCACTGGCTCGCGCGCTCGCGGTCGACCCGCAGGTGCTGCTGCTCGACGAGCCGTTCGGCGCGCTCGATGCCAAGGTGCGCGCCGATCTGCGCACCTGGCTGCGCCGGCTGCACGAGGAGGTCCACGTGACCACCGTGCTGGTCACTCACGACCAGGAGGAGGCGCTCGACGTCGCCGACCGGATCGCGGTGATGAACAAGGGCCGCATCGAACAGGTCGGCAGCCCGGAGGACGTCTACGACCGGCCCGCCAACGAATTCGTGATGTCGTTCCTCGGTGCGGTGGCCCGGCTCAACGGACATCTGGTGCGTCCGCACGATATTCGCGTCGGCCGCGATGCCAGCATGGCGTTGGCGAAGGACGAGGGGACCGCGGAATCGGCGGGCGTCACCCGCGCCACCGTGGAACGCGTTGTGCACCTCGGATTCGAGGTGCGCGTCGAGTTGCGCAATGCCGCCACCGGCGATCTCTTCGCCGCGCAGGTGACCCGCGGTGACGCCGAGGCGCTGCAGCTCAGCGACGGGGAAACCGTCTACGCCCGCGCCACCCGTATTCCGGAACTGCCTGCGGGATAAGCGCGAATTCGACTCCGCTTTATGGCTGCGGATTCCGCATTTGCGAAATCCGTGGCCATTCCTGGCGTGTCGAAACCGAACTCCGGTTTCCACGTCATATTGTGCTGAATGCGAAACACCCGCTAGTGGGTTCCGGTGAATTATCGGAACGTAATCCGATGTGAGCATTCGCAATGGTCGTCGAACGCGGCCCGTATGCGGGCGGCGGGAAGTTGAACGATCACCATGTCGATTCGAAGACAGATATTTCTGGCGCTGGCCGTTGCCGGCGTCGCGGTGCTGATCCAATCCGGCCCGGCGATCGCCGCACCACCACCCGGAACGCCTGCAGTACGCGCACCGGATGGCCCGGTTATCACCGAGATTCCCGCGGACTCGCCCGAAGTGGCCGCAATCGGTCCGGAATCGGTGGGGAAGCCGATCCCGAACTCATATGTCGGTCTCACTCCGGCACAGTTGATACCGCGCGGAATCGAGGGCGAGCAACGGCATTTCACGCCGAATCCGGAGCAATGGGACAACGCGCGAACGATTGTCGAAGTGGTCCTGCGTCGTGATCTGCCCGCCTATGCGGCGGTGGTCGCGCTGGCCACCGCAATGCAGGAATCGTTGTTGCGCAACGTGACCGCGGCGGTCGATCACGACTCGCTCGGGGTGTTCCAGCAGCGGCCGTCCGTCGGCTGGGGCACGCCTGAGCAACTCACCGATCCGCGGTACGCGACCGATCGATTCCTGGACGCACTGCTGGTCCACGCGCCTGATTACCAGGCGATGCCGCTGTGGCAGGCGGCGCAGGCCGCGCAGCGCTCTGGCTTTCCGATGGCGTATGCGCGGTGGCAGGAGCAGGCCGCGCAGATGGTGTCGCGATTGTTCGGACCACGGCAGGGACCGGTGCGGCGGGCGGCGAGTGCCCAAGCAGTGCTGGGCTGTTGCTGATGAGTTGCCAATGGGTGTAGTGGTTTTGATTTCCCGCACTGGAATCGCTCGCGAATTCCGGTGCGGGAAATCGGAACTCGTTGCTGGATCGGTCCATCCGCGTGGCGGCGGACTGGTCGGTTTCGACAGGGCTCGGGATCGGCTTGTTGTGACCTGTTCGGCACCCTCGATTGCGGGGCGATTGGTGGCTATTTTCGCATGTGAGAACATGTATCGGAAGCCGGGGTGACGAGCTGGCTGCCTGCTGGCAAACAGCAACAGGGCATCGTTGAATCCCGGCGCGCCGTAAAAAGATCCGGCCGAGAAATCGTCGCGTCAGCTCCCGTGCCAGGTGGGCCGGGATCGGCGCTATGGCTATGCAACCTGTGTCAGTGGCGGCGGCATGCGGACAACCGTGTGTCCGGTGGTTGGCAGGCCGATCGCGGAGTGGTTGCGTGAACAAGGTTCGAAGCAAATCGGCTCGGCGATCAGAGGATTGCGATGGCGGTTGGTCTCGGTTTGAGCATAGGCACGGTGAACACGGTTTCCGCTCTGGCGGAGGAGGGTTCGGCCAAGGCTCCACCCGGTCGCCGCTCCGCCGCCGAACGCTCGCGCGCGGTCACCCGCCGCACCACCCTCACCTTCGACAGCACCGGAATGGCCAGGGTCGGCATGATTCCGCGACACGGGCGCGCCATCACCGAATTCGCCGATCTGAGTCAACGCAAGACCAAGCAGGCCAGGGTAGGGCACCGCGCGCTGACCGCGGCCGATCTGATCGCGGTCGTCACGGATTGTCTGATCACCGAGGCGCGTCGCGATCGTCGTGCGGTCGATGCGGGGGTCACGCTGACGCATCCGGCGGGCTACACCGAGGGCCAGTTGGCGGAGTTGCGTGCGGCGCTGGACTCGATCGGCCTGAATCATGTCGCGCTGGTCGCCGAACCCGTCGCGGCGGCCACCTGGCTAGAGGTCGAACGCGGACCGTTGATGCCGGGCCTAGCCCTGGTCTATGACCTGGGTGGAGCAAGTCTCGATATCACCCTGGTGCGAGTCGGTGCGGGCTGTCCGCTCAATCCGATTGTCGGCGTACCGATCCGTTCGACGGAATTCGGCGGGCGGGCGTTCGGCGCGCTGGTCGCCGCGCGGGCCGGGAACGGGACCGTGCCCGCCTCCATCTCCGGCGCGGTCACCGGTGTCACCGCCGACGAATTGCGCACCATCCATATCCGATCGTCGCTGAAGCTGGTCTATCGCTGTCTGCGGATGGCGGATGTGACCATGGCCGATGTGGACTGTGTGCTGGTGGTCGGCGGCGCGGCCCGGCCGGTCGAGGTGGCCCAGGTGCTCGCCGGTGAACTGGCGCGTCCGGTGATCACGGCCCCGGATCCGGAACGCACGATCGCCGACGGCGCCGCCATCTTGGCGCGTCGCGCCGCCGCCGCGGACGAGGAGGTCACCGGACATCACCATCGGCGCAGACCGCGCAGAGCGAAGACGCGCGCTCTCTTACTTTCACGGCGCACCAAGCGCCGCTTGACCCGGGTGGCGATCGCGGCGGGGATGTCGGCCGCTGGAGTAGCGCTCGCGCTGGCGTTGCCCGCCGACACGGTGGTCGCGGGCTTGTCGCAACTCGGGCTGCGGTAAAGGCGGACCCGGCGGCACACCGCATCGTCGCCGGGAATGCCGATCATGGGCCAGGTTGACGTGACTCCTCGTAGGTGTAACTATGGGATACAGTAAATGTGTCCCACGAGGAGAGGCAGTGACGACGATGTCTACAGCCGTGACGCCCGCAGTCGATCCCGATCTGGCGAAGGCGCAGGAGTACGCCGCCAAGCTGCTGCTGCTCTCCGAAGGTTCGGTGAACAAGCACTTCGACCCCTTCGAGGACATCGACTGGGACAATCCGGATTTCGCCGCCGATGCCGGTGAAGAGCGCTGGGTGCTCCCGGTATCCGGCGATGCGCTCGGTCGCCACCCCTGGTACCAGGCGCTGCCGCTGGACCGGAAGATCGCGATCGGCAAGTACCGCCAAGCCAATGTCGCCAAGGTCGGTCTGCAGTTCGAATCCATTCTGATCAGCGGCATGGTGACGCACAGCTTCGGTCTGCCCAACGGTTCGCCCGAATTCCGTTACTGCTCCCACGAAATGATCGAGGAGCACAACCACACCCTGATGTTCCAAGAGATGGTCAACCGGATCGGCATCGACGTTCCCGGTATGGGCCCGCTCGTGCGCAAGTTCAAATACATCGGTGCGCCGGTGGCCGCCCTGTTCCCGAATCTGTTCTTCATGGCCGTGCTCGCGGGCGAGGAGCCGATCGACCACATCCAGAAGGCGATCCTGCGCTCGGGCGAGGACGTGCACCCGATCATGCGCGGCGTCATGGCGATTCACGTCGCCGAGGAGGCGCGCCACATCTCCTTCGCGCACGAATTCCTGAAGCAGCATGTGCCCGAGAAGAATGCGGCCAACAAATTGGTGCTCTCGATCGTCATGCCGATCGTCATGTTCATCCTCGGCCGCTCCATCTACACCCCGCCCCGGTCGTTCTTCAAGGAGTTCGATATCCCGGACGAGGTACGCAAAGAGCTGTTCTACGGTTCGAAGCAGGCCAAGCAGGAGTTCAGCGACTTCTTCGGCGATGTGCGCACGCTGGCCAATGACATCGGCCTGATGAACCCCATCGGCAAGGCGGTCTGGAAACTGCTGAATATCGACGGCCACACCAGCCGCTACCGCTCGGAGCCGTTGCGCACGGCCAAGGCCGGCTGACGTGCCCTACGTCGTCACGCAGTCCTGCTGTAGCGACGCTTCCTGCGTCTACGCCTGCCCGGTCAACTGCATCCATCCCACGCCCGACGAACCCGATTTCCTGACGGCGGAGATGCTGTATGTCGACCCGCAGGCGTGCGTGGACTGCGGCGCATGTGCGAGTGCGTGCCCCGTCGATGCAATCACGTCGTCGAAGAAGCTGACCGACGAGCAGAAGCCGTTCATCGAGATCAATGCCGACTTCTATCGGCAGGCGCGGCCGCGGCCGCTGCTGGCCAAGCCGGTGCCAGCTGCTGAGATCCACACCGAGCGTCAGCCGTTGCGGGTGGCGATAGTCGGATCCGGGCCTTCGGCCATGTACGCGGCCGATGAACTGCTGACCCAGCCCGACGTCACTGTGACGGTCTTCGACCGGCTTCCGGTACCCCACGGACTCGCCAGGTACGGAGTCGCGCCGGACCACGCCAAGACCCGGCAGGTCAACAAGCTCTTCGATATCATCTCGGCGCAGCCTGGTTTCGAGTCATACCTGAATATCGAAGTGGGCAAACATATTTCGCATCAGGAGCTGCTCGCGCACTTCCACGCGGTGATCTATGCGGTCGGTGCTTCCTCGGATCGTAAGCTCGATATTCCTGGAGAAGGTTTGGTGGGTAATGTATCTGCCACCGACTTCGTCGCCTGGTACAACGGGCATCCGGATCACGCCGGGCGCACCTTCGATCTGTCGCAGCGCCGCGCCGTCATCGTCGGCAATGGCAATGTGGCGCTCGATGTGGCGCGCATTCTGGCCAGCGATCCGGAAGCGTTGTCGGAAACCGATATTGCACCCCATGCGCTGAAGGCCTTGCGAGAGAGCAAGATCGAAGAAGTGGTAGTGCTCGGTCGGCGCGGTCCGGCCGAATCCGCTTTTACCGTACCGGAATTCGTCGGGCTGCTCGGCGCGGATGTCGATATCGCCGTCGAGGGTGCACTGCCCGCGGTGACCGACGAGCTGCCGTATCAGGTCGAGCAGAAGCTGCGGCTGCTGCACTCCGTAGCGGGGCGGCCGTTCGGTGCGCGCAAGCGGATCGTCTTCCGGTATCTGGCCGCGCCGACCGCGATGCTGGGCGCCGACGAGGTGACCGGCATCGAGCTGAGCCGAAACGAACTCGTCACCGATCCGGATGGTCGCGTTCGTGCGGTGGCGACGGAGGAGACCGAGCGGTTGGATACCGGGCTGGTGCTCACCTCGGTGGGTTATCGCGGTGTGGCCCTGCCGGGCTTGCCGTTCGACGAGCAAGCCGCCGTGATCCCGAATCTGAACGGCCGCGTTCTGGAAAAGTCCGGTGGTGCGGTGCTGCCCGGAATGTATGTCACCGGCTGGATCAAGCGTGGACCCACCGGATTCATCGGTACCAACAAATCCTGCGCGCAGGAGACGGTTCGGCAGTTGGCCGATGATTTCAATGCAGGTCGGTTACGTGAACCGGCAGGTAAGCCCGCGGATTTCGATCACCTGGTGCGCCGCCGTCGGCCCTCGGTCCTTGCCCGCCGCAGCGCGGTACGAACCGGTATCGTGCGCCGTCTGCTTGCCCGCGCCTGAGCGGCGCAAGCGCGCCCATGTCTTATTCGTGCTGTGTAACGGTTTTCGCCTTCCGCCGACATGGTGTGTGCACGGTAGGGTCCGTGACGACGGTCGGCACCTCGGCGCACGGCGACGCGATGAGGGCGAGTGCCGGGCCGAGGTGCCGATTGCCGACTATTTGGCGGTGAACCCACCGTCGATCGCGAGCGCCGCGCCGGTGATGAAGCTGGCCTCATCGCTCAGCAGGTAGGCGCAGAACGACGCGATCTCCTCCGGCTTGCTGATCCGGCCGAGCGGATGCAGTGCGGCGATGGCCGCTTCACCCTCGGGCGTCGCACCCATCGAGTTGCGGAAAGCGGGCGTATCGACGGCGCCGGAGACCAGCGCGTTGACACGAACGCCCTGTTCGGCGGCCTCCAGCGCGACCGCGCGGGTCAGTCCGACGATGCCGTGCTTGGCCGCCACATACGGTGCCACCGAACCCATGCCGACCACCCCGAGGTTCGAGGCGTTGTTGAGGATCGCGCCGCCGCCGGAGGCGACAATCGCCGGAACCTGGTGGCGCAGACCGTAGAACACGCTGGTCAGATTGAGTTCGAGATCAGCGCGCCAGCCGGCCTCATCGATCTGCTCGATCGGGCCGAAGGCATTGACGGCACCCGCATTGTTGAATGCCGCGTCCAGCCGACCGTATTCGGTGAGTGCCGCCTGCGTCAGCCGGGCGACCTCGTCCTCGACGGTGACATCGGTCGGTACGAAGATCGCCCGGCCACCCGCCGCGCGGATGTCGGCCGCGACCTGCTCGCCCGCGTCTTTGCCACGTGCGCCGAGCACCACGGCCGCGCCCTCGGTCGCTGCCCGCAGGGCTACCGCCTTGCCGACACCCGAGCTGGCCCCGGTGATGAGCATGACCTTGTCCGCGAAACGTGTCGACATCGTCTTCGAATTCCCTTCTCGTTCTTTCGGTTTCATCAGCTGATGAGCTGGCCTGAGAACTCGGTTCGTCCGAGCGCTTGCTCATTGCTGAATCCAGTCAAGCGGTCGGGGAGCTGTACTGCTAGCGGAAATCAGCCGCTGAATTTGATGCGTCATGCTCCGGCAGTCGGTACGCCCGCAGTATGAAATCCACAGTGCTGGCAACGGATTGGTTACCGACCAGTCGGTGTGTGTTGTCGGTTCTGGGTAGTTCTGTTCGGCTTGGCTGATCTGGGGCTCGTTTTGAGTTACTGCGCGGTAGCGGAATTTGGTTTACCGCAGTGGAATCGGGCCTTCGGTCGCGAAACGCCGGACGTCCAGAGGACTGGATGAATCTTTTTCATGCGATCTAGCTGGGAGTTTTAAACGGGGTCAACGGCAGCCAAACGTTTCATATCAATTCGACATCCGAATCGATCCGGCAGCAGCTAACCTGTGGGTGCTGTTTGGGAAGCGACCGCGGCCACATGGATCTCCTGTGTGATGGACGTGGTCTCGGTGCGTTGACGGGATAGCGAATGACTACAGGTCTGGGTTTCAGCATCGGTTCAGTGAACTCCGTATCCGCCATGGTGACCGGCGACCGACCATTGTCGTCGGTGCGAACACGCCGCACGGCGGTGACCTTCGACAGTGCGGGTGGCATCCGAATCGGGGGCATCCCCCAATTCGACATGGCCGTAACGGATTTCGCCGATCTGGCGCGAGACCCGGAGTCGATTGTCGTGGGCGGTCGGCTCTGGTCACCTGCGAACCTGGTCGCCGCCGTGGTGAACGGCCTGCTCGAATCCTTCCCGCCGACCGCGGGAGCCGTGGCCACCTATCCCGCATGCTATTCCGATAAGCAGCTATCGCTGCTGCGGCAGGCATTGAATCTGGCCGGTGCCGCGGATGTGCTGCTCATACCCGAACCCGTCGCGGCCGCGGAGTGGCTCGAACAGGAACGCGGACCGCTGGAGTCCGGGTTCGTGCTGGTGTACGACCTCGGCGGATCTTGCCTCGATGTGTCGATGGTCCGGGTCGGACCGGACTGGGACGATCACCCGATCGTCGGAAAGTCCGTGCGCTCCTACGATTTCGGCGGTCGGCCGCTCGGTTCGATGATCGCGCGGTATGCCCGGGTCGCCGAACCCGGCGACAACGGGTCGATGCTGCAGATGACCTCGATTGTCGATATCACCAGTATGCGTGCCCAGCACATCCGGGATTCCCTAGATGTGGTCCACGAATGTGTGGAATCGACGGGACGGCGCCTGTCCGATATCAGCTGCATCCTGCTGGTCGGCGGCGCCACCCGTCCCGTCGAGGTCGCGCGCATCCTTGCCGAACTCGGCCGACCGGTGGTGATGTCGAGCGATCCGGGGCAGACCGTCGCCGTCGGCGCCGCCGGCTATGCGGCCCGCAGCTTCGCACCGCTGTCGACCGGTGGCCGGCATCGAGCGCCGAAGGTGGCTGTATTCTCCAGTGCCGCAGTGGCTTCCGCAGTGGCCGTATCGGCCGTCACGGTATTCGGCGGCCCGCACACTTCGCAGATGCCGTCCCTGGTGGATGCCTTGCCGGGCAGCTTCCCGATAGACAACCTGCTGCTCGAGCCCGATGTCGAAGCGCTCGCGGAGGCCGGTTCCGCGGCGGTTGGTTGGGCCACCACGACGGCGGGTTTCGGCTATTCCGGTCGACCGGCCTACGGGATCGCTCCCGTCGCCTATACGGCGCGGAGCGGACCAACGATCGGTCCATCCGTGGCCGAGGCACACGGCGGCAGCCACAGCGAACCACGCGGTGGAACAGCACATTCCGGTGGCGTCACCTATGCCAACCCCGCTCAGTTCCTGAACCCGCTGCCATTCAACCGAAGCCCGCGGACGATCCCGGCCATGCCGTACCTGCCTCCCGCTGGTACGCCCATCCCGAGCGTCAGCCTTCCGGGTTCGGTTCCCGCCCCGACCAATTCGACTCCCGCCGTGCCGGCTGGCACCACGACGACTCCGGGTACCGGCGGGCCCTCGACGGGCACAGGTGTACCGGGTACCGGCGAAACATCTACCGGGACAGCGACATCGGGCGGAGCCGCCACGGATGGCAGCACGGGTGATGCGTCCGGCGGTACCACTTCGGGAACCAGCGGCTCGACGTCGGGAAATTCCCATAGCGGCGGTTCGTCGGGTAGTACCTCGGCCGGCTCGACAAGCACTGGCGCTTCAGGTGGTTCGACCGACGGCAGTACCTCGGGCGATGCCGCGGATGGGGGCGCATCGGGCGGCTCCACGAGCGGTGGTGGATCGGGCTCGACGGGTGGTGGTGCGCCGGGTGGTGCGTCGGGTGGTTCGACGGGTGGCGGTGCGTCGGGTGGTTCGACGGGTGGCGGTGCGTCGGGTGGTTCGACGGGTGGCGGTGCTTCGGGTGGTTCGACGGGTGGCGGTGCGTCGGGTGGTTCGACGAGTGGCGGTGCGTCGGGTGGTTCGACGAGTGGCGGTGCGTCGGGTGGTTCCACGGGTGGCGGTGCGTCGGGTGGTTCCACCGGTGGCGGTGCTTCGGGTGGTTCGACGAGTGGCGGTGCTTCGGGTGGTTCCACGGGTGGCGGTGCGTCGGGTGGTTCCACCGGTGGCGGTGCTTCGGGTGGTTCGACGAGTGGCGGTGCTTCGGGTGGTTCCACGAGTGGCGGTGCTTCGGGTGGTTCCACGAGTGGCGGTGCCTCGGGTGGATCGACGGGCGGTGGTATGTCGGGCGGCTCGACGAGCGGCGGCACGGTCGGCGGTTCGACCGCAGGCCCCTCCTCCAACGGCAAGTTCTCCGGCGGAACCACTTCCGGCGGCAGCACCAGCTCCGGCGCCTCCACCGGTGGTATCTCCTCACACGGTTCGGGGGGCTCCGGCGGTGGCGGCGGTGCCCGCAGGTAGTCCGCGGTAGTACTGCTCGGGTGTGCCGCATCGCCTGCACGGAGGCTGGCGGCGGAGGGTGATCGTCTACTGAGCGCGGGGCGGGGTTTGCGCTTGCGTTTGCGATTGGGCCGGTCGGTGGAACGGCGTTGGCCTTTGGTGCTTGGTGCCCGCAGGTAGTCCGCGGTAGTACTGCTCGGGTGTGCCGCATCGTCTGCACGGAGGCTGGTGGCGGAGGGTGATCGTCTACTGAGCGCGGGTCGGGGTTTGCGCTTGCGTTTGCGATTGGGCCGGTCGGTGGAACGGCGTTGGCCTTTGGTGCTTGGTGCCCGCAGGTAGTCCGTGGTTGCGCGTTCGGGAGGATCCGAGAACATGGTCGTGGACTTCTTCGCCTGCCGCAGCGTCGAATACGAGATGCGCGTGCAGTGCGCACCGACGTCGACACCATGCCGATCGAGGACGGTGGCGACCATCCGCTTCGACCGCCACGACCCCCGAGATGTAGTGCTGCCGTGCGCGGCCGGCAATGCTGCTTTGGCTGCACTGGTGCAGGTGGCACTTCGTGCCGAGATCCTCTGGCGGATCATCGGGTGGCGGCTCTGGGGTGGGCACTGAGTGGAGACCGCAGCATAGCGACGGGACAGCGCCTGCGAATGGTCACTGCTGCAGCATCCGCGGTTGGGTGAAAGTCGCTGGTCCGCATGGCTGTTGGTTACGAGGCGGACTTCATGCCTGGGCAGAGATCCGCACCATTTGTCAGAATTCGGACTTCTTCTGGGCGCTGATGTAGGGCGCGGGTTCCGTGAAGGAGTGCGACTGTTCGTTTCGCTGGTCTGTCAGCGAGTGATACGCACATTCGGACCGGTCGAATTTCGATGACGCCGAGTGCCATAGCGATGCACAATGGGTTGGTGGTACACGGGGGACCTCAGCTTATTGCGCTGGATGTCGATGGAACGTTGTTGCAGACGGGATCGCCGGTCAGTGAACGGGTGATCGATGCTGTGCGGGCGGCGGTGGCGGCGGGGGCGCATGTGGTTGTGACGACCGGGCGGACGTTGATGACGACGCGGCCGGTGCTGCGGGAGCTCGGGCTTATCGATGGCCATGCGTTGTGTTCCAACGGGGCGGTGCACATCGATGTGGCGAGGGGAGAGCCGGTGGCGGTGCAGACCTTCGATCCGGGACCCGCGGTCGTCGCCTTGCGGGCTCTGTTTCCGGAGATGATCTTCGCGGTGGAGAAGGTCGGAATCGGCACCTGGGCCACGGGTGTCAGTCCGGGCGAATTCTCCATCGGCGAATACGTTCTTGTCGATGACGGCGCGTTGAGCAGCGAGCCGACCCCGCGACTGAACGGCTGGTGGCCCGACGGTTCCCTGGAAGAGATGCTGCGCCTGCTCACCCAACTGCGGGTACCGGGTGCGAGCTGGGTGCACGGCGAATTCGGCCCGTGGCTTACTGTTTCGCGCCGTGGCGTCTCCAAGGGTTGGGCACTGGAACGCCTGCGCACCGCACTCTGCATCCCCCGCTCCGCCACCCTCGCCATCGGCGACGGCTACAACGACCGCGAAATGCTGTATTGGGCAGGCCATTCCGTAGCGATGGCGAACGCACCGAACGAGGTCCGCAACTGGGCAGACGAAGTCGCCGACGATGTAGCCGAAGACGGCGTCGCCAAAATCCTGGAGCGCTGGTTCGGCCATTGACCTGGACCGACGATCACCATGTGTTGGTGGCGGCAAATATCGAGAGTGCCCCTCAACCAACGCATTCTCGGCGCAGGGCATGTTTCGGGTGGCGTAGTGAGGGGGCGGGTAGGCCCTGTGAGTACCCGCTCGGCCTTCTGGAGCGCTGGTTCGGCCATTGGCCTGGATTGGTGATCATCATGTGTTGGTGGCGGCAATTATCGAGAGAGCGTCTCCACCAGCGCATTCTCGGGCAAGGTAAGCCGTTTGCGGCGTCATGAAGGGGCAGGCGGGCGCTGTGTGGACCCGGCCACCATTGCATTCTCGGGGCACGGCGAACCTCGGGATGCGTCCCGTGAGTGCGAACAGACCTCGAGAGCGCCCCGCCGCCAAGCATTCTCGGCGCAGGGCATGCCTCGGGTGGCCTAGCGAAGGGGGCGGGGCTCTTCGAGGACCCGGCCGCTATTGCAATTTTCAGGGCACGGCGAACCTCGGGATGCTCCTGTGCGTGCGGGCAGACCTCGAGAGCGCCCCGCCGTCAAGCATTCCTAGGGGAAGGCCTGCCTTGGGTTGCGTCGCGAAGGGGCAGGTAGACCCCTGTGAGTGCCCGCTCCGTCAAAATCCTGCAGCGCTGGCTTGGCCATTGACCTGGATTGGTGATCATCATGTGTTGGTGGCGGCAATTATCGAGAGTGTCTCTCCGCCAATGCATTCTCGGCGCCGGGCATGCTTCGGGTGGCGTCGCGAAGGGGCGGGTAGACCCCTGTGAGTGCCCGCTCCGTCAAAATCCTGGAGCGCTGGTTCGGCCATTGACCTGGATTGGTGATCATCATGCGTTGGTGGCGGCAAATGTCGAGAGTGCCACTCAACCAACGCATTCTCGGGGGGCGGCATGCTTCGGGGGGCGTCGCGAAGGGGGCGGGCGTTGTGAGGGACCCGGCCACCATTGCATTCTCAGGGCAAGGCGAATCGGGGGAGGCGAGCGAATCCGGAGCATCCCACCAAACATTTCGCGGGTAGGTATGCCGTGGGTGTGGTGGCGATAGTGTGGGCGGGCTCCGAGAGCATCCCGCCGCCAGGCACTCTGTGGGAAGGCATGCGTTGGGCGGCGTCGTGCGCGGAAGGGCGGGCAGACCCGAGAACGCGCCCCACCAACGCATTCTCGGGCAGAGTGTGCCCGGGTGGTGGTTTAGGTGCGGCCGAGGATTTCCAGGTAGTGGGGGTTCTGCATGATGCCGAGGACGTTGCCGAAGGGGTCTACTACCGAGGCGGTGATGAAGTCTCCGTTGCCACGTGGCGTGATCGGCTCGTATTCCTTGGCGCCGAGGGCCACAAGTCGGTCGAAACTTGCCTGTACATCGTCGACGTGCCAGTTCAGGATGGCGCCGCCGGGGGCGTTCTGTGCTCCTGCGGGGGCGAATTTGCGATTGATGATTCCCAGTTCGTGCTGGTAGTCGCCGATGCGGAATTCGTAGTATCCGCCGGGCACCGCGTAGTACGGATCGAGGCCGAGGACCTCGGTGTACCAGTCCTTCGCGGCCTCGAGGTCGTCGGCATAGAACGAAACGGTGGCCATTCCTCGCAACATTTTTGCTCCTCTGATCGGGTTCTGTGCAATCTATGATTCCGCCTAAAGTGCTCACCGAATGAGCACTTTTTTGGGCAGAATTGTGCTCATGCGAGCAGACCGATTGGTGGCGACCCTGTTGCTGATGCAAACCCGCGGACGGGTGACGGCTTCCGAGATCGCCGCCGAACTCGAGGTATCGGTCGCCACCGCACGTCGCGACCTGGAGGCGCTCTCGGCCGCAGGAGTTCCGGTCTATCCGCAGCCGGGCCGCGGCGGCGGCTGGTCGCTGGTCGGCGGCGCGCGCACGGATCTCAGCGGCCTCACCGAACCGGAGGCTCGCGCGCTGTTCCTGTTGGCGGGCCCGTCCGCGAACGCGGTGCCCGAGGTGAAATCGGCGCTGCGCAAGCTGGTGCGCGCGCTCCCGCAGACCTTCCGCACCGATGCGGAGGCCGCGGCCGACGCGGTGGTGATCGATCCCGCGCGCTGGGGTGAGCACGATCAGACCCGGCCGCGGCTCGTGGAATTGTTGCAGCGCGGGGTAGTCCAACGCCGCAAAGTGCAGCTGACATATGAGCGCGCGGGGGAGCGCACCCGGCGCGTCGTCGACCCGTGGGGCCTGGTCGACAAGGACGCCATCTGGTATCTCATCGCAGGCACCGATCGTGGCAGGCGCACCTTCCGCGTCGATCGCATCGTCGATGCCACGATCACCGGCGAAATAGCCCACCGCCCTGCAAATTTCGATCTGTCCACCGCCTGGGCAGAGGTGGTCGGCGAGGTCGAACAACGTCGCGCCGCCACATCCGCCACCGCACTTATTGCGCCGCAACTACTTCCGGTCCTGCGCAAGCAGCAGGGGCGACACTGTGAGGTGGACGGTCCGGTGGCCGACGGTCGCGTTCAGGTCCGCATCACCGCGCCGACACCGCGCATGATCGCCCAGCAATTGGCGGGCTGGGGTGCCGAAATCGAGGTGCTGGCACCGCAGTCGGTGCAGGCGGAGTTGGCCGTACTCGGTGCCGAACTCGTCGATCGATACGGTGAGTGACCGCACGGAAAGTCGAGTTTTACACATCGATTCGTGCACCGCGAATGATCATGACGAGTGCGCCCTGGTCGTCGAAATCACTTGTGGCGCAGGGGGGATTGCCATCGCATCACGGTCGGCTATGAATAGTTCTGGCCAGGTTTGTCCAGGACGGCCAGTCGTATTCGAACGGCATTCGAATTACCGGGTCGAGATTCATCGTCATGGCGATTCCGCGCGGTATCAGCAGCGCATGCTGCTCCGCCGAAGATCATTGCTGGCGTTGGCCGCAGTGCTGCCCGCCGCCGGGCACGCGACAGCGACCGCGTTCGGCGCCGCGGTCCAAGGCGCCCTCACCAGTGCACTGCGGGGTACCGTCATCGGTCTCTTGGTCGGGGCCACGGCTCCGGACGCGGTGCCGCGGGTTCTGCCCTGATCCGCATTCACTTCGGGATGCGGCGTTTGCGAACGCCGATCAGGTATCCGGCTCGGCGGTTGCACGCCGAGAAGATGTCGCCCCCGGGGGTTCATAAGCGTCGAGGAGACGACCACCGGACCGCGTCCGAATGACAAGCTCGAACGTGGCCCCGGTGCCTGGATTCGATCAATGCGCGGGTTCGGGCAGCAGTCGGTGCAGTGCGCGCACCATTTCGGTGGCCACCACCGCGTGCCCGCTCATCGTGAAGTGAATGAGATCGGCGCTCATCACATCCGGCCGCAGCCGCAGCGGATGGTCCCAGAACTCCACCAGCACAGCGTCGTAACGAGCGGCCAACTCGCGGGTGATGTCGTTGAGCGCCGACATCCGGTCTCGCATCGGACGCATCGGCGCCATCCGTTCCGCGTCCCACACATCGGCGAGGGTGAAGGTGCTCACCTGCGCCCCGCTGCGGGCAAGCGCGCCGAAGATCGTGTCGAGATTCGTGCGCAACGCGTCGAGATTGCCGCCGGGAGTGAACAGATCGTTTCCGCCGCAGCTGATATGCACCAGGTCCGGTGCGAATTCGAGTACCTGCGGCAGCTGATCGGCGCGTACCTGCGCGGACGTCGCGCCGATCCGGCCGGTATTCAGATATGCGAGAGCGGGATTCGCCGAGGTCAATACCGCGGCGACGCGATCTGCCCATCCTGCGGTGTCGTACCCGGGACTCGGATCGCCGACGCCTTGGGCTATCGAATCCCCGATTACCGCATAGCGCTGCCAGGGTGCGTCGGCGAGCAGTTCGAGTGCGGCGGTGTTCGACAACAGCATCGGGTCGTTGGCTTCGGTACGAATATCCTTGTGCGTCAAGGTGACTCCTAGCTGGTAACGGCAGCAGGGATGCGCGCCGGTATCGCGATGACCAATGCGGACGCGATACCGATCCCCGCGCAAACGGCGAACAGTGTGTGGAAGGCGGCCAGCGCATCGTCGGCATTGGCGGCGAAGACTGCGGCCAGTACCGCGACACCGAGCGCACCGCCCACCTGCCTGGCAGTCAGATTCATCCCGATTCCGGCCGCGAAGCGTTGCGGTGGAAGCGAACTCGCGGCGGCGGTGCCGAGCACTGTCACGACGATCCCGACGCCACCGCCACCGAACAGCCCGGCCGGTACCCACGCGGACCAGAGCGCCGGTGTCGGCCCGAAGGTATCGGTGCTCATCCACACATTGGTGCCGGTGTACATCAGCGCCCCGAGAACACCGAGCCAGCGCCGTGTGCGCGCCGTCGTGACGCGACCGGCAATCGTCGCGGTCACCATCGAGGACACCGCGCCCACCGTCAATGCCGCGGCCGAGCCGAGCACCGAATACTGCCAGATCGCATCGAGGAACAGCGGTCCGGCGAGCAGCCAGGCGAACATGGTCGCACCGAAGACGAACGAGGCGGCATTGGCCAGCGCATACGGCCTGCTCTGCCACAGTTCGACCGCGATGGCCGGATTGTGGTGGCGCACAGAGCGAATCAGCGCGGCCACGATCAGCAGTGCGCCGACGCCGAGTACAGCGAGGGTGCCGGGTGCGGTCCAGTCCCATCGCTGCCCCTCGGTCACCCCGGCGACCACGCCGCCGAGCCCAAGGGCAATGGCGATGGTCCCGATGGGGTCTGGTAGCGCGCTGCCGGGCTGACGGATATCGGGCACGGGAATACGCAGCCCGGGCGCGATCAGCACGATCGCCACCGGGATATTGATGACGAATACCGCTCGCCAGCCGAAGGCCTCGACCAGCGCGCCGCCGATCGCCGGACCGACCACCGCGGCGAAACCGCCTGCGGCCGACCAGGCTCCGATGGCCGCACCGATCTTCTCGCGCGGGGTGACGGTGAGGACGAGTCCGAGCGCGGACGGCACCATCAGCGCCGCCGTCGCACCTTGCAGCAGGCGTCCGGCAATGAGCCAACCCGCGGTGGGCGCGAGTCCGCACAGCAGCGATGTCACGGCGAAACCGGCCAGTGCGATCAGGAACAGCCTGCGCCGTCCCAGTGTGTCGGCGAAGCGGCCCGCGGGGGTGAGCAGTGCGGCGAAGGCGATGGCATATCCACTGACCACCCAGGTCAGCGTGGTTGTCGCGGTCCCGGGAAAGTCGCGGGCGATCGAGGGAAACGCGATATTGACGACGGACAGATCCAGGAAGGCGATGAACGCTGCGCCACAGGCGATGACGAGCGTGCGCACGGCGGCCTTCGAGGTCGGCGGACTGTCGGTCCGCTCGGACACTTCGGTCATGAGGGAGATCCTTCGGTGAGGCGAAATCTAAACGTACGACCGTTCGTGCAATAAACGTACGACCGTACGTTCGTATTTGCAACCGGGAAGTGGAAGAATGGCCTCATGGCCGAGTCGACAACCACCGCGCAGGGCACCGATCAGCGTCTCGCGAAGGGCGCCCGCTCCCGGGCCTCGATTGCCAGACACGCCGCCGACGTGGCCTCGGTCGAGGGACTGACCGGCCTGAGCATCGGCCGTCTCGCGACCGATCTCGGCATCAGCAAAAGCGGCATAGCCACTCTGTTCGGCACCAAGGAAGCGCTGCAGGTCGCCGCGGTGAAGGTGGCCCGCGAGGCCTTCGTCGAACGAGTGATCGCGCCCAGCCTGAGCGAACCGCGCGGCTTACCCCGCCTGCGCGCCATCATGGACCGCTGGTTCGACCACATCACCGACCCGACTTTTCCGGGCGGCTGCTTCCGTGTGGCCACCATTGCCGAATTCGACAGCAAGCCCGGCCCGGTCCGTGATGCCATCGCCGAGGATCGCAGCGAATGGCTCGACTTCTTGGCCAAGCAGATTCGGCACGCGCAGGATCAGGGCGATCTCGCCGGCCGCGACGCCGATGCCATGGCTTTCGAATTCGATGCGGTGATCAGTGCGGCCAATACCGCCCTGCAGATGGGTGATGATCGCGGTGTCGCCACCGCGCGCACCATCGTGAACCGGCTGCTGGGCTGAGATCCTCTGCTTACGCGTCGGGAGTCAGCACACGCGTGAAGAATCACCCGGAGCGGGTGCCTTGAATCGCGGCAAGTCGGCGATGAGGTCGGACAGCTGACGGCTGGTTCGCTGCACCGTGCCATCGGGACGGACGAGGGCGCCGCGTCCGCGCCTGAGCCAGCCGCGCAACGCGCCCCGAGCGATGACGATGACACCACCGCGCTGTTCGATCTCGCGACGCTGTGCCGGTGTCGGCTGGACAGCGGTGAGGATCGCGAATCGGCCCGCCGCGATATCGTCGAAGCGGCGGCCGTCGAGGAATGCGTTCGGGACCAATTTGCCCGCCGGCCCTCGGTGGAAGCGATGCGCCACAACAAGTTCGGATCGGTGTAGCGGCGGCGTCTGTCCGTTGGTGACCAGCTCGGCGAAACCGGGCAGGTGGTGCAACCGCGGCGCCATGAGGCGGCGCAGCAGATTTCCGAACTCACCGCCGTCGGTCATCGCCCATCCGACGAATTTGGCGAGCCTGATCATGGCGTGCGCGTGTGGTTTTCGTTCGATTTCGTAGGTATCGAGGGCGCTCGCCGGCAGGTCTTCGGCGAGAACGCCCGCGAGCTTCCAGGCCAAGTTGGTCGCATCGCGTAGCCCAGCGCCCATGCCCTGACCGATGAACGGTGGGGTCAGGTGGGCGGCATCGCCGAGAATGAACATCCGGCCCGAACGCCAGCGGTCGGCGAGCTGAGCGCGGAAGGTGTATTCGGCGACGCGCACCAGCCGGAGTTCCTCGGATGGGGTGTTCCCGGTCCACGGCGCGATCAGTGGCTGCAGCGTCGTCGAATCGCCGTAGTCTGCGGCGGTTTCACCGGGGCGGAGTCGGAATTCCCAGCGGTAGCGAGTCGTTCCGATCCGCATGTAGGTCGCGGCTCGAACGGGGTCGCAAACCTGGTGGACCCCTTCCCATTCCCCGAAGTCGGCAGTGGTGTCCACATCGACCACGAGCCAGCGCTGTGCGAAGTTCAGATCCCGCATCGTGGCTCCGATCGCGGACCGGACCACGCTGTTGGCGCCGTCGCAGCCCAGCACATATTCGGCAAGGACCGACTCGGCGGCACCGGTCACGCGATCGGTGAAATCGATACGCACACAGTCGTTTTCCTGCGTCACGCCGACGACCTCGGCGTTGCCGCGGAGGGTAATGCCGGGATATCGCCGCACATTGGCACGCAGGATTGCTTCGAGCTCCGGTTGGTCGAATAGGTTCGCCTCCGGGTAGCCATTTGCGCCGCCCGCCGGATCGCGATCGAATTGGGCCAGTACCCGCATATCGGGGTCGATCAATCGCAGGCCCAGCGCCGGACGCGAGATCGCGTCGAAGCCGTCACCGACGCCGAGACGTGCCAGTATCCGGCGGATTTCGCCGTCGAGATGTACCGCCCGGGGCTGCGGATATATGCCGTCCCAGCGTTCCAGCACCACGGTTTCGATGCCGTATTCGGCCAGCAGCGTCGCCGCGGTGAGGCCCGATGGCCCCGCACCGACGATCACCACCGGAACCGAGTTCATCGACTCGATCCGATCACGAGATTCACTGCCGGACCACGACTTTCCAGCGGATGGCATACCGGCCGAGGATTGCGGTTGCAACACCGTCGGAGGCGGCGTCCAGTTCGACGGTCGCGACGATCGCGCCGTCTTCCACTGCCGCCGTGACGCTGTGCACTCCGGCGACCTGCTCGAGCGCGTCCTGCAGTGCACGGCGAGTCGCATCGGCGCGCAGCCCGAGCTTGTAGGGCTTACCGACATCGGTAACCGGCAAAGCATCCAGAACCACAATGGATTTCGGCACGGCGGCGCGCTCGGGCACCCGCTCGCTCGCCCAGGCGAGCAATTCCGATTCGGTGATATCGGCATCGGCTCCGAGCGTGACATAGGCGACTGGTACTTCACCGGCGTGGACATCGGGACGTCCGACGGCACCGGCCGCGGTCACCTGCGGATGTGACAGGAGTGCGTCCTCGATCAGCGCCGGGTCGATATTGTGCCCGCCACGAATGATGAGATCCTTGGCGCGGCCGTGCAAATGGATGAAGTCGTCCGCATCGATGTGCGCGAGGTCACCGGTATCGAGCCAGCCGTCGACCATGGTGCCGAGCCCGTCGAGAAGGTGGCCCTGTTCATTGCGGCCGATCACATACCCGGCGAAAACCGTTGGGCCACTGATCTCCAGCACGCCGATCGCGCCGGCGGGCAGCGGTTCCCGGTCGCCCGCGCGCACCACACGCACCTGCTGGTAGGGCATCCGCTGCCCGACCGCACCCGGTCGCGGTCGGTCCGGATAGCTACGAGCGGTCGCGCAGGTCGCCTCGGTGAGTCCATAGCCTTCGACCAAAGTGACACCGGTATGCGTCTGGAAGTTCGTCCGCACCGCGGACGGCAGCGGTGACGCACCGACCATCGCGTAGCGCAGACTGCTGATATCAGCGTCGACGGGGCATTGCGCCAGTACGGCATATACGGTCGGGACCGCGCTCATCGCGGCAATGCCGTAGTGCGCCACGATCTTCCAGAATTCGCCGTACAGCGCGAGATCGCGGTAGCCGAGCGGACCGGCCCAGACCACCGGCTGCCCCTTGAACAGCGGCGCGAGCAGCGTCACCACCAGGGCATTGACATGGAACAGCGGGAGTGCGGCGAAGATCGTCGCATCCGCGTCGAGCAGGGAGTTGGCGGCGATCATCCACGCATTGGCGATCTCGCCGGAATGGGTGTGCGCGGCGAGTTTCGGCACGCCGGTGGTGCCGCCGGTGTGGAACAGCGCCGCCAGATCGTCGGATGCCGGGAGCGGACCGGCGAAGGCGGTCGAATCATTCTCGGCGGCAAGCTCATTCAGATAGCCGATATGTACACCGTCGAGCACAGGCAGCGGGTGCGGCTCGGCAGTGCCGGTGGGGCGCAGCACGAGTACGGCGTCGAGCAGCCCGTCATTCGCGAGGGCGAGTGCGGATTCCCAGGTATCGGTGGCCAGTTCGGGACCGGCGGCGATCAGCACTCTGGCACCGGAGCGGCGCAGCAGTTCCGCGATATGCCGACCGGACATCGCACCATTGATCGGTGCGGCGATACCGGCCAGCTGCGCCGCGAGTGTCGCGGGGATCAACTCCGCGCAGTTGGGCGCCATCAATGCGACCGCGTCGTCGCGTCGGATACCCAGCCGGTGCAGCAGATTCGCGTAGCGGTGCACGTCGGACAGGAGCTCGGAGTAACTGCGCTGCAAGGGTTCTCGCCATCGTGCGGCCTCCGGCAACACGGTGAGCGCGTTTCGGTCGGGCCAGAGGTCGGTGGCCCGGACCAGCAGTGCGTAGGTCGATTCCGGCAGACCGCGTTCGGCCAGCGGTACGGATTCGATCTCGGCCAGGTCGCCGGGGCCGGAGTAGCGCGGCCACAGCAGATCCGTTGTCGTCATGTTCACCGCGCGTACCGCACAACAGTGCGCTGGCGACCCAGATCGATCGCGCCGTCATCGGTGGCCACGGTGGCCTCGATGACGTCGCCGTCGCGCAGATACTTCGGGTTCTTTGCCTGTCCCTTGAAGAACAGCTTCCACTTCGTGGCCGCCGGGAGCAGCGAGCCGATGATCTCGACCGGCTTCGGCGGGGCACTGATCGCGGTGCCGATGGGAGTGCCGGTGAGCAGGAGATCGCCCGCGTCGACCCGCTGGAATCGGGTCAGCGCCTGCAGCGTCTCGACCGGGCCGTAGATCATATCGGCGACCGTCATATCCTGGCGCACTTCACCATTGACCAGTAGCCGTAAGCGCAGATCGATGAACCGCTTCAGCTCATCGGCGTCCAGCAGCACCAACGCCGGGCCGACCGGCGTGAAGGTCGGATACGACTTCGCCTCGTAGAACTGGGTTTTCGGCAGCTGCACATCGCGTGCCGAAACATCATTGGTCACCACGAGTCCGGCCACATACTCACCGATTTTGTCAGCGGTGATCGCGGTGCCGACCGGCATAGCCTTACCGAAGACCAGACCGATCTCCACCTCGTAATCCAGCAGCCGTACATGCGCGGGCCGGATGACGTCGTCGTGCGGGCCGCTGATCGAACCGGAGGATTTGCGGAAGAAGGCCAGCGGCACGGCTTCCGGATCGCCACCCGAATCCCGCACGTGCGACGCGAAATTCGTCATCTGCGCGACCACTCGGCACGGTGCGGTCACCGGTGACACCAGCGTGAGGCTTTCGACGGGGACGACCTCGGTACTCGACGCGGCCGCCGCCAGCGCCTGCCGGTCGGCGAGCAACTGACCGGTGGTGGTCGCGGTGGTATCCACCCGCGCGGCTCCCGCAGATGTCGACACCCACCAGGTGTCGGCGGTTCGGAGAACGGAAATACTCATGAATTGGCAACTTTCAGTAGACCGCGCAGGCGGTGTAGATCGAATTCGTTGTCCGCGCGCAGCGCGTCGAATATGCCGCGCAATTCGCGAACCGATTCCCGACCGGGTTTGGGGCCGAGGAAGTCCTTGGTGGCGGGCGGTCCCCATTGGACAAGTCCGGATGCGGTCATCGGCGCCCAGCCGGGCTCCAGCGTGCAGTCGAACATGTCGCCGTCGCTGAAGTGCTCGACCAAAAACCCGTCCGGATCGCGCCAGTAGTCGAAGATCTGGCTGCCCTTGATGTGCCTGCCGATGCCCCATGACCGCTGATAACCGTGGTCGAGCAGATATTCACCCCCTGCGACCAGGGCATCGAGGTCGGCGACCTGATAGGCGGAGTGCATATACCGGTTGACCGGGCCGAGCGACAGCGCCAGCGTGTGGTGGTCGGCGGGGGCGCGGCCGCGGTCGCAACGGATGAAGCTCATGACCGGGCCGCGGTCGCGTTGACCCGGGTAGTAGTGGAAATCGCTGACGATCAGACCCAGGTGTTTCAGATACCAGTCGAGCGTCTTCCGATAGCGCGTCGTCTGGATCACCACATGCCCGAGCCGCTGCACCTGCGCCGGTTCCCGCGGCGGGCGCTGGGTCCGGTTCATGCGCGGCGTTTGGTGGCCGAAATTTAGGGTGTGCGGCTGCTGGGCGGGCAGGGCCGCGAGCACATGCGTATCGGCGACCACGCGCACCCGCAAACCGCTCGGGTCGGACAGGTCGACGGAGAGACCGCCGATACTCTCCGGCAGCGGCGCCGGCTCGGGTCCGGTGGCTTGCGCGAGCCGGCGCAGATCCGTGGCCGCCGCGGCCTGGAATGCGGGGCCGATGAACCTCGACCGCGAACCCCGGCGAATGATCACACACGGTGCACCCGGGTCCGTGCCACGCAGCTGCAATTCGTCCGCGGTGCGCAGCACGGTCGTGAAACCGAAAGCGCGAGCGAAGATTTCGGCTGCGGCCAGGTCGGGCTTCTTCTGAGGAATTCGTCATTACTGACTCGGCGGGTTAGGATTGCGAGATGGACCAGGGAGAGGTGATGAGCGAGCAAACCGGTGCCGAACCCAATCGGTTGGAGCGGCGAAAAGCGCGTACTCGGGCAGCGCTGGTCAGCGCGGCCCAGTCTTTCCTCGCAGCCGGGAAACCGAATGTGCCGATCCTGGAGATCACCCAGGCCGCCGATGTAGGGATGGGGTCGTTCTACAACCACTTCGAAAGTCGTGAGGAATTGTTCCGCGCCGCGATCGAGGAGGCGCTCGATCGGCACGGCTCGACCCTCGACGCGCTGACCGAAGGCATGGACGATCCAGCGCAAATCTTCGCGCAGAGCTTCCGGTTGACCGGTCGTCTGCACCGCAAAAATCCCACGTTGAGCAAGGTGCTGCTCAATCATGGTCTGGCCCTCGTCAGCTCTACGAAGGGCCTCGTGCCCCGCGCGCGCCGCGATATCGATGCCGCGGTGCGCGCGGGACGGTTCCAGGTCCGCGATGCGGAGCTGGCGATGACCATCGTCGCCGGCGCCTCGCTATGCCTCGGTCAGCTCCTGCACGACAACCCCGAACGCGACGATGGCGCGGCCGCGGACGAGGTCACCGAGGATCTGCTGCGCATGTTCGGTATTCCGCCGGACGAGGCGCGCGAGATCTGCGAGCGACCGCTGCCGCCGATCGCCACATTGCCGGACACCGCCGCCTGATATCAAAGATCGATTTGCACGTCGCTGATCGGGTAGGCCACGCAGGAGTGGGTGTAGCCGAACTGCTCGTCGGACAGTCGTAGTTTCGCTTCCTCGGCGGTGTGTACCTCGCCTTTGACGATCCGCACCCGGCACAGGCTGCACTCACCGGATCGGCATCCGGCCTCGGGCCGAATGCCGTTGTCCTCCAACGCATCCAACAGTGGTCGGTGGCGCGGTGTGCGGAAGCTGGTGCTGCCGACGGTGACGTTGACCTGCTCGGCGGGATCCACGTCGGCGGGCCAATGGGGTTGGGCGGCAGGGTCGCTCGGTGCGCCATTGGCTTCGAAGCGGATTCGCTTGCGCGGCTGGCCGAGTGCGCGGAGTTGTTCGAGCGCGTACGGGTAGAGCGCCTGCGGGCCGCAGACGTAGACCATGCGCTGGTCGAGCTCACCGGTCAAAGCGCGGATGGTGTCGGCGGTGAGGAATCCGGTGGGTCCGGTCCAGTCGCTGTCGGGTTCGGTGACGACGTGGTCCACGACGACACCGGGATATCGGGTGGCGAGTGCGTCGAGTTCGGCGCGGAAGATGATGTCGTCGGCGGAGCGGGAGCCGTAGACGAGGTGGAATGTGCGGTCCAGATCGCGGTCGACGATCTCGCGGATCATGCTCATCGCCGGGGCAACACCGGAACCGCCGGCGAGGAATACCAGGTCGTCGCCGTGGAAGAGCGGGTTGTGGTGGAAGGTGCCCATAGGCCCGGTCGTGGTGAGGACTTCGCCGACCTGCACCGTGTCGATGAGCAGATTGCTGATGCGTCCGCCGGTCACGCGCCGCACGGTCAGGTCGTAGTGGTCGAGCGTCGTGGGGCTAGAGGAGATGGCGTACGGGCGGCTGGTGCCGTCGACGAATACATTGACGTACTGTCCGGCCAGGAACGGCGGCAGCTCGAGTTGGTCGACACCCTCGAGCCGGAAGGTTTTGGTGGTCGCGGTGTCATCGATGATCTCGGCGACGATCAGCCGCAGCCGCCGGGGGTGGTAGGCGTCGATGGTGGCGCGGGTTTCGGCGGGGTGGTCGCGGGTGTCGGGGACGCGGGAATCGATTTCGACGAGGATCTGTGCCGCGCCGTCGAACCGTTCTGCGAGGGGATGTTTCATGATGTGCTCCGTTCAGGCGGACTTGGCGCGCAGCAGGCGGCGCGCGACGCGTGCGCCGGCTTCGAGGGTGGGCTGGAATCCGCCGATGCCCGCCCACGAACCGGCCAGATGCAGTCCAGGAACGTGGGTTTCGCGTTCACTGTTGCGGAACAGCCAGTTCTCGGTGGCGTCCTGGTCGTAGCCGTAGATCGTGCCGCCGGGGTGGCCCAGGTAGCGCATCATGGTCAACGGTGTTGCGACATCGACCTCTTCGATGGCATCCCGGATGCCGGGGGTGATGGTCTCGCACAGGTCGAGCAGCGTTTGGGCATAGGCGAACTTGGCGCGCGCGTATTCCGACGGAGCCACATTGCGCCAGATATCGCCGTACTGCAGGGTCATCAGGCTGACATGGGTGGATCCGGTGGGCGCGAATCCGATCGGCGCGACATCGTAGGAGCTGACACAGATTCCGCGCGCGGGCTGGAAGGAACGCCAGGCGTCGTAGGTGCGGTCGTCGTCGGTGTCCATATTGACGAAGGTTGTGCTGGTAGTGAACCCGAGTTCGGCGGGGGTGGCGTCCAGGCCCATGTGCAGCACGAAACCGGAGACGCCGATTCGCCTGGTGGCCAGATCATCTCGTACCGCAGCGGGCAGATCGATGCCTTCGAGCATGCCGTACGTGATCGGCAGCGAGGCGTTGGAAACCACGTCGCGTGCGGTGACTTCGGCGCCGTCATCGAGCCGGACGCCCAATACCTGGCCCGCATCGGTGAGAATGGCCTCGACCGCGGTGTTGAATCGCACTTCACCGCCGGCGTGCAGGAATGCGTCGAGGATGGCGGTGGACATCGCTTGCGAGCCGCCGCGCAGATGCCATGGCTTGAATTCGAAGTAGGCGAACAAGGTCAACGCCAGGTCCTGGAATCGCAGCTTCGACGGCGGCTGCCCGAGATAGGTCCAGTACATGCCGAGCGCGACCTTGATCCGGTCGTCGTCGAAGAACTCGTCGAGCACCGCCTTCAACGGCCGCAGCCCGTATTCGAACAGCACCGGATCGATCTGCTCGACCGGCATCCCGCGCATGGCGGCGATCTGCCAGAACGTCACCTGTTGGATCAATTCGAAGAACTTCGCGGTCCGGTCGCGGTTGCCGGGAAATGCGGCTTCGACAGCGTCGATCGCGCCATCCCAGTCCGCGGGCAGCGTGAGGTCGAGCTGCCCGGGAATCACCGCGCGGTACAGGTCGTGCTCCTGTACGAATTCCAGCTTGTCGGCGATACCCAGCTGCTGGAAGAGTCCTTCCCGCAACGACATCGGCTGTCCTTCGGCGCCGACACCCGAAAGTTGATGCAGCGCGACTTCGAATTCGAAACGTCCACGACGGAAGGAAGTTCCGCAGCCGCCCGGAACATTGTGTCGCTCCAGCAACAGAGTTCGCGCACCCGCGCGCTGCAAGGTGGCCGCGGCCGTCAGCCCGGCGTTGCCCGCGCCGATGACGATGGCGTCGTAATCGGTCACGCCTGCGCCGCCGCACGCTGAATCTGCTCGGTGGCCTCGGCCTTGATCTGCTCGAATTGTTCGCCCATGCGCGCGGCCAACGCCTGTGCGGCCGAGAGCGGACGCACCATCACCATGAAGTCGTCGATCTTGCCGTGCTCGTCGAAATGCAGGAAGTCGCAGCCGGTGAGCTGCTTGCCGTCGACGGTCGCCTCGAAGACGAAGGCGTGGTCGCGGCCATTCGCGTCGGCGATCTCGCGTACGTAGCGGAAGTTCTCGAATACGCGGATCACCCCGCGCAGGATGGCCGCGGTGATCGCCTTGCCCGGATACGGCTTGAACGCGACCGGACTGGTGAACACCACGTCGTCGGCCAGCAGCGCCTCGATTGCGGCCTCGTCGCGGGCCTCCACGGCTGCACGGAAGGGATGCATCGCTCCACCTTTCATAGTCAATTATTTGTCTATCCACTCCGAACAATATTCGTGCGTGTGCTCTAGTGTCCATAGTTGATTAGGCAAGAATTTGAATAATCACCGCGACTGGTAGCCTGAGCGGGTGGCGTTACGTGACGCGGTACTGGCCGCTCTGCTGGAAGGGGAGGCGTCCGGCTATGACCTGGCCAAAGGCTTCGACGCCTCGGTGGCCAACTTCTGGATGGCCACGCCCCAGCAGTTGTACAAAGAACTCGAGCGGATGGCCGCAGAGGGCCTGATCGAGACCCGGGTCGTGCAGCAGGAACGTCGTCCGAACAAGCGACTGCACGCCATCACCCCGGCTGGGCGAGCCGCGCTGCGCGCGTTCATCGCCGAGCCCGCCAAGCCGACCGCCGTCCGCGACGAATTGATGGTCAAGGTGCAGGGCATGGACGCCGACGATGCGCCGACCGTACGCGCCGCGGTGGCCGAGAAGCTGGACTGGTCCAGGGCGAAACTGGCCCGCTACGAACGCTTGCGCGCCCGGCTGCTCGATGGGCGCAGCGAGCAGGCGTATCTGGCCGAGGCCGAGCGCATCGGTCCCTACCTGACCTTGCTGCGCGGAATCTCCTTCGAGCAGGAGAACATTCGCTGGGGGGAGTTCGCACTGGCGAGCATCGACCGGCGCATCGCTTCGGGGTCCGCGACCCCGGCGGATCTGGACTCGATCACGCCGCGGTGAGTGCCGGACCTTATTCGGCGAGCGCGTTCCAGCCCGACCGTAGAGGCTGATGCGGCCTCCCCTGAAATGGCGCGGTGTGCCAGAATTCGCGGGTGCGCAATCCCATCATCGACGTTGCGGTGGGCAGCGATATCGGCAGACGCTATGCGGCGAATTTCGATGTCACCTATCTCCGTGAGCAGCCGTTGTTGGCGCTGGTGGCCGATGGTATGGGAGATGGACCGGGCAGCGCGTCGGCTGGGCGGACCGCGGTGGATATCTTCGTCGAGCACGTAGCGGATGCGGTGGAACTCGGGCCGGACACGCTGCGTGCCGCCGTGGCGGCGGCGCACGCTCGGGTGAGTCGGATCGGTCAGGAATTGCGGACTTTGGCCGGATGCACGCTGACCGCCATGGGCGCCGCGCCGCAGGGCTACTGGCTTGTGCAGATCGGCGACTCCCGGGTGTACCGGCTGCGCGCCGGGCTGCTCGAACTACTGACAACCGACCATACGATGGCGTGGCTCGGCGCTGTGCACGGCTGGTATCCGTTCGATTCGCCGCAGGCCACAGCGGCGCGGTATCAGTTGACCCGCTACATCGGACACGGTGACGCGCCGGAACCGGATGTGCTGAGCGTGACGATGCAACCCGGCGATAGATACCTGCTGTGCACCGACGGTGTATCCGAGCAGGTCGGCTACGACGACCTCCGGAACTGGTTGAGCCGCGGCGTCGATCCGCAGTCCGTTGTCGTCAGGCTCTTGGCTGCCGCCGATCGGGCGGGCGGAAACGACAACGCGACGGCTATCGTCGTCTACGTCGACTGAATTATCTTTCGGCACAACCGATTCGGCGCTCAGGGCGGTGTGAGCGTGAACCGGATCATGCTTGCCTGGAACGCAATCGTCCTTGATGGAGCGGTGCGCCGATTCGCTGATCGGGGTAGCGGGTCCGCCTGAGTTGACAGGTAACCGCCTCGTGCACGGAACTGTTCGAAGATCAGGCAGACAGGCTCAATGCGCCGGTGAGCGCGGTGTCGTAGCGGTCCCAAACTATTTCGGTCAATGCCGTATCCGGCCCGATCACCCGCGCATGCACCACATCGGGCGCGGCGGCCACCAGACGGTCGGTCAACAGCCCCGGCGCGAGGAACCACGGTGCCACGAGCGCCCGCTCCGCACCCCGGGCGCGCAAGCGCGAAATTGCCTGGGTGACAGAAGGTTCGGTGGTGGCGAAGCAGACCTCGGTAAGCCAGCCGGTCATCGCCGCGAGCTGTCCGGCCACCTCGCTGGTCCGCGCATTAGCCGCCGCCGATGCCGCTCCAACTGCGGCCACGACGACCCCCACTCTTTCACCATGCCGCGGCCATATCGCCGGTCCCAGCGCGGCCAGGGCGCGGTCGCGGAGGGTAGTGATGAGTCGCGGGTCCGGCCCGAGAACGTCGGCTTGGGTCAGCGCGAGTTGGGGGTGGGCGGCCCGGGCGCCAGCAAGCAGTCCCGGTAGATCGACTCGCGCGTGATAAGCGCTGCCCAACAGCAACGGCGCCACGACGGCATGCGTGTGCCCTTGCGCGGCAACGGCATTCACGACCTGCTCGACCGACGGCGCATTCAAATCGAGGAAGGCGAGCCGCACATCGATAGCCGGCCGGGCGGCGGCAATATCGGCGACGACCGCCGACATCGTCGCGGCCGAGCGCGGATCCCGACTGCCGTGCGCCACCGCGATGAGCGCAGACCTGGGCTCCGCGTATCCGCCGATCGGTGTGGCAGCCGTGACCCGGACAGGCCCGAACATCGGTCTACTCGGTCCGCGTCCGTGGCCCGACAATCGCTCCAGCTCCGCCCACATGGACCCGCCAGGCAGCCGCGCCACCGAGCCGATACCACCGGGCGAATTCACCTCAGACTCCGACCTCGACCGCGGTCAGCACGTCACCGACCAGACCGGCGGCGAGGGTATTGCCGCCCGCCGGATCGATGAGCAGGAAGCTGCCGGTGTGCCGGTTGACGCGGTAGTCGTCGGCCGCGATCGGCTCGGCGACGCGCACGGAGATGCGGCCGATATCGTTGAGCGCCAAAGACTCCGGGCTCGCCTCGGCGGTCAGGTTCTGCTCGTCGAACCGCTCGACGAGTGCGCCGACGATCGCCTGCGTGGTGCGGGTGCCGTGCTTGAGCAGCAGTCGCGCGCCGGGACGCAGCGGCTTATCGCCGAGCCAGCAGACGGTCGCGTCGAAGGTGTCGATCGGCTCCGGCGCATCGGCGGGGGAGGCGATGATGTCACCGCGCGAGATGTCCACATCGTCGGTCAGGATCAGCGTGACGCTGCGGCCGACCTGTGCGACCGCGAGCTCACCGTCGGGTGTATCGACCCGCTCGACGGTCGAGCGAATACCCGAGGGCAGCACCACGATTTCGTCACCCGGCGAAACCGAGCCCGCCGCGATCTGGCCCGCGTAGCCGCGGTAGTCCGGGTATTCGGCGGTGCGCGGACGGATCACATACTGCACCGGGAAGCGTAGGCCGATCGCATGCTCGCCCGAGCTGTCGGCATCCACCGGCACCGATTCGAGGTGCTCGATCAGCGAAGGTCCGTCATAGTACGGAGTGTTCGCCGAGCGTGAGGCGATATTGTCGCCGTGCAGTGCGGACACCGGAATCTCCAACACATCCTCGGCTGCCCAGCCGAGTGTGCTGGTAAGGGTGTTGAATTCGGCCGAGATCGCGGCGAAGACGGTCGCCGGATCATCGACCAGGTCGATCTTGTTCACCGCGAGCACCAGCTTCGGCACACCGAGCAGCGCGAGGACCGCGGCATGGCGACGGGTCTGCTCGATGACACCCTTGCGCGCGTCGACGAGCAGGATCACCAGCTGCGCGGTGGACGCGCCGGAGACGGTATTGCGGGTGTACTGCACATGCCCGGGCGTATCCGCGAGCACGAAAGACCGCTTGGGCGTTGCGAAGTAGCGGTAGGCGACATCGATGGTGATGCCCTGTTCGCGTTCCGCGCGAAGCCCGTCCACGAGCAGCGAAAGATCCGGCGTGGCAAGACCTTTGTCCACCGACGCGCGGGTGACGGCGTCGATCTGGTCGGCCAGTACGGATTTCGTATCGTAGAGCAGGCGTCCGACCAGGGTGGACTTACCGTCGTCGACAGAACCGGCGGTGGCCAGCCTCAGTAGGTCGGACATATCAGAAATATCCCTCTCGTTTGCGGTCTTCCATCGCGGCCTCGGACACTCGGTCGTCGCTCGCCCAGGCTTGGACACTGTGCGCCGCGCTCGGTCCGGCGAGTAACTCGGAACGCATCAGAAGTAGCCTTCTCGTTTGCGGTCTTCCATCGCGGCCTCGGACACTCGGTCGTCGCCGCGGGTAGCACCGCGCTCGGTCAAACGGGACGCGGCCACTTCGGCGAGAATCGCCTCGTTATCGGCCGCGTCGGAAAGAATTGCGCCGGTGGAGGATCCGTCGCCGACGGTGCGGTAGCGCACCGAACGGGTCTCGAGCACCTCACCATCGCGCGGGCCGCCCCAGACGCCGGGGGTCATCCACATGCCGTCGCGCTGATACACCGGACGTTCGTGCGAGTAGTAGATGCTCGCCAGATCGATGTCCTCGCGCGCGATGTAGCGCCAGATATCGAGTTCGGTCCAGTTGCTCAGCGGGAACACGCGGACGTGCTCGCCGGGAGCGTGCTTGCCGTTGTACAGATTCCACAGCTCGGGCCGCTGCCGCTTCGGATCCCACTGCCCGAAGGCATTGCGCAGCGAAAAGATTCGCTCCTTGGCGCGCGAACGCTCTTCATCGCGGCGGCCTCCGCCGAAGACCGCGTCGAAGCGGTGCTCGGTGATGGCGTCCAGCAGCGGAACCGTCTGCAGTGGATTGCGGATACCGTCCGGGCGCTCGGTGAGACGGCCGTCGGCCAGGTAGTCCTCGACCTTCGCGACATGCAGTCGCAGACCGTACTTTTCGACCACCTTGTCGCGGAATTCGAGCACCTCGGGCAGGTTGTGCCCGGTGTCGACGTGCAGCAGCGCGAACGGCAGCGGCGCGGGCCAGAAGGCCTTGAGCGCCAGGTGCAGCAGCACCGTGGAATCCTTACCGCCGGAGAACAGGATCACCGGCCGTTCGAATTCGCCTGCCACCTCACGGAAGATGTGGATCGATTCCGACTCCAACGCCGCGAGGGTGTCGAAATCGGTGATGCCCAAGGAACGTGCGCTGATGGTTTCGGTCATGACTGATGCAACCCGCATTCGGTCTTGGCGAGGCCGGCCCAGCGGCCGCTTCGCGGATCGGAGCCCGGCTCCGGCTTCCGTGTGCACGGAGCGCAGCCGATGGACGGATATCCCTCCTCCACCAGGGGATTGACGAGGATGCCGTGCTGTTCGATATAGGCCTGCATCTCGTCGTCGGACCAGGCGGCGATCGGGTTGATCTTCACCAGTCCGAACGCCTCGTCGAACGAGATGAGCGGGGCGTTGGCCCGGGTCGGGGCCTCCACGCGGCGGATGCCGGTGACCCAGGCGTTGTAACCGCCGAGCGAGCGATTCAGCGGCACAACTTTGCGCAACCGGCAGCATTCACCGGCATCGCGCGCGAACAAATCCTTGCCGAGCAGCTGATCCTGTTCGGCCACAGTGCTTTCCGGCCGCACATTGATCACATTCACGCCGTATACGGCTTCCACCGCATCGCGTGTACCGATGGTCTCGGCGAAGTGGTAACCGGTATCCAGGAACAGTACGTCCACACCCGGATGCACTTGGGCGGCAAGGTGAACCAGCACGCCGTCCTGCATATTCGAGGCGACGATGTAGCCGGTGCCGAAGACGTCCTCGGTCCACCGCAGCAAATCCAGTGCCGTGGCGTCGGCACCGAGTTCGGCCGCGCCTTTTTCGGCGATCGCCCGCAATTCGTCTTCCGACAGCTTCACGGGCAGGTCCGCCGTTACTTGATCCGTTGTCACGCTAGTTCTCCCATTTACCGAAGGTCGGCCTCGTCGGCACGAACCGCCCACTGAGCGAACCGTTCGCCGTCCTCGCGGTGCTTGATGAAGTTGCGCACCACCCGTTCGATGTAGTCACCGAGTTCGTTGGTGGTCACCTTGTGTTGACGCAGTTTGCGACCGAAGGCGCTGTCGAAGCCGAGGCTGCCACCGAGATGAACCTGGAAACCCTCGACGTGATTCCCGGCGCCGTCATCGATCAGCTGACCCTTGAAGCCGATATCGGCGACCTGGGCGCGCGCGCAGGAGTTCGGGCAGCCGTTGATGTTGATGGTCACCGGAACATCCAGCTGCGCATTGAGATCCGCGAGCCGCTCCTCCAACTCCGGCACCAGCGCCTGGGAACGCTTGCGGGTCTCGGCGAAGGAGAGCTTGCAGAATTCGATTCCGGAGCAGGCCATCAGGTTCCGGCGCCACAGCGACGGACGTGCCTGCAGGCCAAGGGGTTCCAACTCGTCGATCAGTGCGTCGACCTTGTCGTCGGCGATATCGAGCACGATCAGCTTCTGGTACGGGGTGAACCGGATCCGGTCCGAGCCGTACTTCTCCGCCGCCTCGGCGACCTTGGTCAGGACCGTGCCCGAAACCCGGCCCGCGATGGGGGAGAAGCCGACCGCATTGAGTCCGTTGCGCAGCTTCTGCACGCCGACGTGATCGATCGGCTTCTTCGGCTGCTCCGGCGCGGGGCCGTCGATCAGCTTGCGCTTCAGGTACTCGTCCTCGAGCACCTGACGGAACTTCTCGATGCCCCAGTCCTTGATGAGGAACTTCAGCCGGGCCTTGGTGCGCAGGCGGCGGTAGCCGTAGTCGCGGAACAGCGAGACGACGGCCTCCCACACATCGGGAACCTCGTCCAGCGGCACCCACACGCCGACGCGCTGGGCCAGCATCGGATTCGTCGACAGACCGCCGCCGACCCACAGATCCAGACCCGGGCCGTGTTCCGGGTGATTCACCCCGACGAACGCGACATCGTTGATCTCGTGCACCACATCCTGCTGGCCCGAGATCGCGGTCTTGAACTTGCGCGGCAGGTTGGAGTATTCCTTCTTGCCGATGTAGCGGCGCACGATCTCGTCGATCGCGGGCGTCGGGTCGATGATCTCGGTCAGCGATTCACCGGCAAGCGGCGAGCCGAGCACCACGCGCGGGCAGTCGCCGCACGCCTCGGTGGTCTTCAGGCCGACGCCTTCGATCCGCTTCCAGATCTCGGGAACGTTCTCGACCTCGATCCAGTGGTACTGGACGTTCTCACGGTCGGACAGGTCGGCGGTGTCGCGGGCGAACTCGGTGGAGATCTGGCCGAGGGTCTTCAGTTGCGCGACGTTCAATGCGCCCGCGTCGCAGCGGATGCGCATCATGAAGTACCTGGCCTCGAGAATGTCGATGTTCTCGTCACCGGTCCAGGTGCCGTCGTAGCCCTGTTCGCGCTGGGTGTAGAGACCCCACCAGCGGAACCGGCCGCGCAGATCGCCCTTGTCGATGCTGTCGAAGCCCTGCTTGGAATAGATGTTCTCGATCCGGGCCCGGACATTGAGCGGGTTGTCGTCCTTCTTGGACTGCTCGTTCGGGTTCAGCGGCTCGCGGTAGCCGAGCGCCCACTGGCCCTCGGCCTTGCGGCGCACCGGCTTACCGGTGCGGACCCGTGGGCCCGTCGGTGCCTCGGCCCGGGGACGGTCCGGACGGACGCGTCGTTCTGAGGCCGGGCGGACCGGGCGCGCGTGCTGGCCGGGCCGGGACTCCGGCTGGGGCTGATCCGTGGGACCGGCGTCGGTGCTCGACGTCATGTGGTCGCTCCTGCTGGGTGAGGGTACATCCGTGCTGAAGGCGTCTAGGGGGCGGTAGCTGGCGGAGCCAGCGGGGTGGGTAGACGCCGTGCTGACTCACGCCTGCGGTGTCAGCGGGCCGATGTCCGTCGAAATCGGGGAATCACCGGGCAAACCCGGGAATGCGCGCCGCTGAGCTACCGAAGAGAACCGGGCAGACAGCAGGCGCTACAGACGCGCTTGTAGTCGACGTGGCGACGTGCCACAAGTCGTACTCCAGATCCGCGCATGCGGCCTATTGTGCCATGTCAGGGTGGCCCTTCCGACCTCGCGGCCATATTTCCCGCGAAATCGAGGGAAATTCCCTGGACTATGCGGGCCGATTGTGATGGCTGTCATAGTTAGCGGCCGCAATGCGTCGCATGATTCGTCAAGATCATCGCCGGTGAAGCGAGTCACTCGGATTGACCTCGAGCTAGGTCGAGGTAGCAAGCTCGGTGACATGAGTACCGATACCGATCTGGACGCCATCCGCGAGGTCGTCGCCACCATTCAACATTCCCAGCAGAACGAGCTCATCGACGAATTCGTCGGTCTGTTCCGCGAGGACGCCATCTGGACGACCGGAGGCGGCAAGCGACTGTTCGGCCGCGCGGCCATCGGTGAGTTCACCGCACAGGTGCTGCCGGGTGCGATGCGGGACGGTACCGCGACCTACGAGGTCGAGCATGTGCTGTTCATCCGTCCGGACGTGGCCGCCGTCAAGGTGGTCCAGCGGTACTTCGACGGCGCGGGCCAACTGTCCGGTCAGGGCTCACCGATGTACGTCATGGCCAAGGAGGACGGCCGCTGGCTGCTCACCGCGAATCAGAACACCGTGGTCGCCGACTGAACCCGCCCGCAACGGCCCAGGGGAGCGGCGGTCACACTGGAGGGGTGAGTTCCGCCGCCGCCCCGATCGAAGCCGAGACGCCAGCCCTGGTGCTGCGCGACTTCGGCGGCGGCCCGTTCGGGATCTACATCCACGTGCCGTTCTGTGCGACACGCTGCGGATATTGCGATTTCAACACCTATACCGCCGGCGAGTTGGGCACCTCGGCATCGCCGCAGTCCTGGCTCGAAGCACTGCGCGGCGAACTGGCGACGGCGGCCGAACGGTTCGCTGCGCTGCCGACCGCCACGCCCGAGGTGGCGACGATTTTCGTCGGCGGTGGCACGCCGTCACTGCTCGGCGGTGACGGCTTGGCGGACGTGCTGGACTCGGTGCGTGCGAACTTCACCCTCGCCGCCGATGCCGAGGTGACGACCGAATCCAATCCGGAGTCGACCGCACCGGAGTTCTTCGAACGTATCCGCACGGCCGGATTCACCCGGGTGTCGCTCGGCATGCAATCCGCGGCCCAGCATGTGCTGAAGGTCCTCGACCGCACCCACACGCCGGGCCGAGCCGTCGCCGCGGCGAAAGAGGCTCGCGCCGCCGGATTCGACCATGTGAACCTCGACCTGATCTATGGCACGCCCGGGGAACGCGACAGCGATCTGGACGCGAGCCTGGATGCTGTGCTCAGCGCGGGCGTCGACCACGTCTCCGCCTACTCGCTCATCGTCGAGGACGGTACCGCACTGGCCCGTCGCGTGCGTCGCGGCGAACTGCCCGCTCCCGATGACGATGTGCTCGCCGCCCGCTACGAGCGCATCGACTCTCGTCTCAATGCGGCAGGCCTCACTTGGTACGAGGTATCCAATTGGGCCGCAGGCGATTCCGCGCGCTGTCGGCACAACCTCGGGTACTGGGACGGCGGCGACTGGCTCGGCGCGGGACCCGGCGCGCACAGCCACGTCGGCGGCGTGCGCTGGTGGAACGTCAAACACCCTGCGCGCTATGCCGATACCGTCGCGCGCGGTGGTTTTCCCGCAGCAGGCTGGGAAATGCTCACTGCCGACGAACAGCACACCGAACGCGTCATGCTCGCCGTTCGCTTGTGCACCGGCCTGCCGCTGAACGAGTTGGCCTCGACGGAATCAGCCGCCGCAACCCGAATCATTGCCGACGGTCTGGCAGTTCGCTCCGGTGACCGTCTGGTCCTCACCGATCGCGGCCGCCTACTCGCCGACGGCGTCGTTCGAGACCTCCTGACCTCACTCTGACTTATCACCACTTCACGGCCGGGTTCATGGATACCGCCCGTTGCGCTATCACAGATCGGTAAAGACGCGTAGGCTGCGGACCAACCCAAGGAGTCCTATGCCACCGGCACGACACATCACCCTGATCCCTGAGCAGAGCGAGTTCGCCGAGGCGCGCGCCGCCGAGAAGGCCGAAAATGCGAGACAGTGCGCGATAGCCGCCAGGACGGTCGCCAGCCACGCCGAGAATGCAGCGGATTGCGAGTCCTTACTCGCCATGCTCGGCCTCGACGCACTGGCGGGCAAGATGGCAAAAACCGCGTCCGAGCTCTAGCCGCGGACTAGTTCGCTCTCGCTTCGTGCCGCGCCTCGGGGTGCCATCTGCCGCAGCGGCATCCGGGCCCCGGTTGCGCTCCCGCAGAAGCCGTCAATATCTCGCACAACGTCTACTGTGTGCGAGATATCACCGGCTATGCGAGGTGCTCGAGCCCTTGCGGCAGCGCGGCGTTAGCGTCACAAGCGCTCTGGGCTCCGCGTCGTCGTGCACCAACTCGGGCGGGTCGATGCGCGATAGTCGGTGCTCACGCAGAGCGCCGTAACCGACTGATCAGTCAGTCTGCCTGTCGAGGCTCGGCAAAAGGTGACAACATCATGAGCCGACAGCATCAACGACGACAGGCAGGACTCCGATGAAAATCACCCGTAGTCTCCGCGCCTGCATCGCGGCGCTCACCTTGGCTTTCACGCCCGTCCTCGCGGTTGCCCCCGCGACTGCCGAACCCCTCCCGACGATCGTGCTCGTGCACGGCGCCTTCGCCGACACCACGAGTTGGAACGGCGTAGCCGCGACGCTGCGCGACCATGGTTATCAAGTGGTTGTTCCCGACAACCCGCTGCGCGGCCCTGCCTACGACGCCGCGGCAATTCAGCGAACCCTGGACACCATCGCCGGACCTGTTGTCCTGGTGGGTCATTCGTATGGCGGCTTCGTCATCACCAATGTCCATGACCCGAAAGTCCAAGCGCTGGTCTACATTGCGGCCTTCGCCCCAGTGCAAGGCGAAACCGGTCTCCTCGAACTCAACCCGATCAGCTTCCCCGGCAGCCAGTTGCTGCCTCCAGCACTCCAGGTACGCGTCGTCGACGATCCAAATGGCTTGGCAGGCAAGAACATCGACGGTTACATAGCCCCTGCCTACTTCAACTCCGTCTTCTGCCAAGACGTATCCCCCGAAGTAGCCGCCGACATGATCGCCCACCAACACTCCCTGGCCGTATCCGCCAACGTCGAACCCTCCGGCGCTCCCTCCTGGTCCGCAACCCCCAGCTGGTACCTCGTCTCAGCCGACGACCGCATAATCCCCCCTGCCTCCCAACGCTTCATGGCAAACCGCATGGGTGCCCACACCAGCGAAATCGACGCCTGCCACGCCTCCTTGGTCTCCCGCCCCAACGAGGTCGCCGCCGTAGTAGAAGCCGCCGCCGGTCGATAGCAAGATCCGATCGCCGGGCCTAGTACGTGAAGACTTGGTAAGCGCCGAGCACCATGGCCAAGATCGCTATGGAAGTGAACAGCAGCCAGCTGACGATGCCGGGGATCCAGCGCTGTGGTTGTGGTCCGAGTCGGCCCGGGGTGCTGACGGCCAGGGATGCCCGGGAGTAGACGCGGGTCTGATGGCCTGCGATGACCGGCACCATTATGTCGGCGGGCATGGGGTGGCTGCCGAAGCGGGACCAGGGCGCTCGCCATGGCGGCGGTCCGACGCGCAGATGGTGCAGTCCCGGTTCGGCCCGGATGAAGGTGACGCCCCAGCCGACCTGCTGTGGCACATGCTGCCCGTTGAGCACGACTTCCGGGCGGGTGAACAGATGCGCCAAGACCCGCGGCATGCAGGACGCCACCAACACGATTCCGGTCTCCGCGGGTTCCGGCCGGAAGCGGGGCATCGGATCGTCCTCGTCGACGCCGTGCGCCAGGATGAAATTGAACGGCAGGAGGGTCCCTCGGTAGGGCGGCATCGGGGTCTGGGGGAGCGAGCCGTCGGGCAGCACATAGTCGGCCGGCCGCAGCACGCGGTAGTCCGGCGCGTGCGGCGGCAACCCGAAGGGGCGGAAGCCGATCGGTGGAGTCGCGGGCCCGCCGAGGGCGGGCGCGAGGATTTGTGGATAGTCCGGTTTGTTCACGGCTTTCGAATCCCCCTGTCACGCTGGCTGCGCGGTGAGGTTAGCAGTCGGATCTTGCTCCGGCGCAACGTCTGTCGGTGTCGAGGGGATCTGGATCACATGCGTCCAGGGTGTGCGAACGGGCAATTGTCGAATAGGCAATTAGACTGGATAAACAGACGTACCTA
Organism: Nocardia sp. CA-120079; assembly: GCF_050955745.1. NCBI lineage: Bacteria > Bacillati > Actinomycetota > Actinomycetes > Mycobacteriales > Nocardiaceae > Nocardia > Nocardia sp. CA-120079. The sequence continues at coordinate 7,417,717 of NZ_CP192088.1, read as the reverse complement.
GTAGCCTGCATCGAATTCGGGTCGATGCGGACGGTGCGCACGTGACCGTTACGACGTGCCCGAGGACGAGCGAGGAGGTGGGGCCCATGTCGAGCACCGAGGATCGGCGCTTCGAGGTCCTGCGTGCGATCGTCGCGGACTATGTCGCGACCAAGGAGCCGATCGGGTCGAAGACCCTGGTGGAGCGGCACAACCTCGGGGTATCCAGCGCGACGGTTCGCAACGATATGGCGGTACTGGAGGCAGAGGGCTATATCACCCAGCCGCACACCAGTTCCGGTCGCATTCCGACCGACAAGGGCTACCGGCAGTTCGTCGACCGTATCTCCGAGGTGAAGCCGCTTTCGCCGGCCGAGCGCCGGGCGATCATGGAATTCCTGGAGTCCGGGGTCGATCTGGACGACGTGCTGCGCCGCGGTGTTCGGCTGCTTGCTCAGCTCACCCGTCAGGTCGCGGTCGTCCAGTATCCGACGGTGTCGGCCTCCACGGTCCGCCACATCGAGGTGGTCGCGCTGAATCCGGCGCGGTTGCTGCTGGTCGTGATCACCGACACCGGTCGCGTCGACCAGCGTCTGGTGGAACTCGGCGCACTCATCGATGATCAGGACCTCGCCGCGCTGCGCGGCATGCTCGGTGGTGCGATGGACGGCAAGCGCCTGTCCGACGCCTCCGCGGCCGTCGCCGAACTGCCCGAGCGGGCGCCGGTGCGGCTGAAGGATGTGCTGGTGCGCGTCTCCACCGTGCTCGTCGAGACCCTGGTCGAGCATCCGGAGGAGCGGTTGGTGCTCGGCGGCACCGCCAACCTGACCCGCAATGCCGCCGACTTCGTCTTCCCCGGTTCGCTGCGCGATGTGCTCGAGGCACTGGAGGAGCAGGTGATCGTGCTGAAGCTGCTCGCGGCCGCCCAGCATCCGGGCACCATCACGGTGCGCATCGGCGAGGAAACCCAGGTCGAGCAGATGCGCGGAACCTCGGTCGTGTCGACCGGCTACGGTGCTGCGGGTGCGGTGCTCGGCGGTATGGGCGTGCTCGGTCCGACCCGGATGGACTATCCGGGGACCATCGCATCGGTCGCGGCCGTTGCCCGTTATATCGGTGAGGTGCTCGCGGAGCGCTGAGAGCCCCCGTCGCTGATACGCTCGATCCTCCGGCGGATAAAGTTGAGTGCATCCGACTAATGCTGTTGCAAACCAAGGACTAGAGAACTCAAAGTGGCACGGGACTACTACGGACTGCTCGGCGTTGCGAAGAACGCGACCGACCAGGAGATCAAGCGCGCCTACCGCAAGCTGGCGCGGGAACTCCACCCCGACGTCAACCCCGACGAGGCGGCGCAGGCCAGGTTCAAGGAAGTGTCGACCGCCTACGAGGTGCTGTCGGACCCGGAGAAGCGGCGCGTCGTCGATATGGGCGGCGATCCGTTGGAGGCCGGTGGTGGCGGCGCGGGCTTCTCCGGCGCCGGTTTCGGCGGGCTCGGCGACGTATTCGAGGCCTTCTTCGGCGGTATGAGCGGTTCCGGCGGGACGCGCAAGCCGCGCGGCCGGGTGCAGCCCGGTGCGGATTCGCTGCTGCGGACCCGGCTCAGCCTGGCCGAATGCGCGGTCGGTGTCACCAAGCACCTGACCGTCGACACCGCCATCCTCTGCGATATCTGCCACGGCGCAGGCACCAACGGCAAGTCCAAGGCGGTGCGCTGCGAGACCTGTGGTGGTGCGGGTGAGGTCCAGTCCGTGCAGCGTTCGTTCCTCGGTCAGGTCTTGACCTCACGTCCGTGTCCGACCTGTCGCGGCGCGGGTGAGACCATTCCCGATCCGTGCCACAAGTGCGGCGGCGACGGGCGGGTGCGGGCGCGGCGCGAGATCGCCGCGCCGATTCCGGCCGGTGTCGCCAATGGCATGCGGGTGCGGCTCGCGGCGCAGGGCGAGGTCGGTCCCGGTGGTGGGCACGCGGGCGATCTGTATGTGGAGATCGTCGAGCAGCCGCACGATGTCTTCGTTCGCGACGGCGACGATCTGCACTGCACCATTCGGGTGCCGATGGTCGATGCCGCACTCGGCACCACCGTCGTCATCGACACCATCCTGGACGGCCCGACCGAGCTGACCATTCCGCCGGGCACCCAGCCGGGTGAGATCTCGGTGCTGCGCGGCCACGGCATGCCGCGCCTGCGCTCCGGCGCGCGCGGTGATCTGCTCGCACATCTGGACATCGTGGTGCCGACCAAACTCGACGCCAAGACCACCGATCTGCTGCGCAAATACAAGGGCATGCGCACCGGTGATCGCGCCGAAGTGATGTCGGCGCAGTCCGAGCACAACAGCGGCCTGTTCGCCCGGCTGCGAGCGTCGTTCAGCGGGCGATAGGCGTTGGCCGCCACGGTCTTCTATCTCGCCGACATTCCGGAGCCGGGTGGCATCGCGGTGCTGGACGGTCCGGAGGGACGCCATGCCGCGACGGTGCGCCGCATCCGGGTCGGTGAGCCGATCACACTGTCCGACGGCTCCGGTTTGCTCGCGGCATCGGAAGTCGTTGCGGCGCAGAAGGATCGGCTCGAGCTGCAGGTGCTCGATCGGGTGCTCGCCGCGCCCGCGACGCCGCGGGTGACCATCGTGCAGGCGCTGCCGAAGTCCGACCGCTCGGAGCTGGCCGTCGAGCTGATGACCGAGGCGGGCGCTGATGTCATCATCCCGTGGCAGGCCGCGCGCTGCATCGCCAACTGGGAAGCCAAGGCGGACAAGGCCGTTGAGAAATGGCGTGCCGCCGCCCGATCGGCCGCACGGCAGTCTCGCCGCGCCTACATTCCAGAGGTCGCCGATCTGCACCGCACCCGTGACCTGCTCGATAAGATCCGTGGGGTCGTCGCCGCGGGCGGCATCGCGGTGGCACTACACGAATCGGGCACCGCCCCCTTCGTCGAGCTGCCTTTCGACAAGGCCACCGAAATCCTGCTCATCGTCGGCCCCGAAGGCGGTCTAGACGACTCCGAGCTCACCGCCTTCGCTGCTGCGGGCGCCGACGTAACCCTGCTCGGCCCCACCGTCTTGCGCACCTCCACCGCCGCCGCCGTCGCCCTCGGCGCCTTGGGGGCGTTGACCTCCCGCTGGTAGCGACTCGGCTGCTCGGTACGGCACCGTGAAGATCGCTAGCACGCAAAGTATTGCGACCGCGAAGCACGACAGCGTGTACCAGAGATTCCCGATGGGGTCGCCATTGCTCGTCGAACCGTCGACGGCAGCGAAGTAATCGGGCAGCGCGCTTATCCAGAGCAACGCCATCACACCGAGGTACACGACGCTGTAAATCCGTACGAAGCGGTTCGTGTAGTCCGAATGGTCTCGCCGTAGCCGCAGCCACTGGCGCGTGAGAATCGGAATCGCGACAATGCTGAGGATGACCAATTCGGCCGCATAGAGGAATCCCCGCAACGCGGTGCTCCCGGCGCCGAAAACTGTTGCCGGGATCGGCAATACGCCCGTACCCAAAGACCCTAGAATGCCGATGACGACAGTGCGCCACACCAATTGCAGTCCAGTGAAACTGCGCCCCTGGTCGACATGACGACCGACGAACAACTGGACGAAGAACGCCAGCGACATCGGCCACAGCGCGGCGAATACCACCACACTCGGTAGCGGAACCGAGTCGAACATCGGTTGATTGAGCGAATTTTCGGTCGACCACTCCCACCAGCGCAGCTGCGGTCCCAGATGGTCGAAGATCTCATAGAAGCCGTGGTGGACGAAGCCTACGCAGACGGCGCCGACGAGAACACCGTATCGACGGAAAACGCCCAGCATTCGGACGATTTCGAAGGCCAACGTCGCCATCAATGGGTAGATCGCCACGATATAGAGGGGGAGCCGACCCCAGAGGAAATCCACGGTGAAGACGTTGTGCGCGAACATCGTGTCGACGTGTGCGTCGATGCCGAATGCCGCCGGAAAGTATAGCGGCGGTTCGATGATGAACAGATATGCGGTCGCGCCGAACCAGACCACGAGATTGGTGGGATCGCCGTGACGTCGCAGGCGCACGATCGCGTAGATCAGCGCGAGCACTGCGCCGAGGACGATGGTGAACTCGAGCACCGGAAGCGTCCAGTTCTCCAATGCGAAAGGGTTTCGCACCTCGACGAGTCCACCGGCCTCCTGACAGGAAAAGCCGAGCGCCTTCGCGAGTTCGTCGAAGGTGGGTGCGCAATGATCGGCCATCAGTCCCCCTGCGCTGTAACGGAATCGGCGGTGTACCAATGTGATACGTCGTAACCGGCGTCGTACCGTTTGAACCACACATCGGCGAGTGCGGGCAGCTTCTCGTGATCCGGGTTGTGCTTGGGCAATTGACTGCGGATGATGCCCGCCAGCGCGATCAGTTGTTCGCCGAGTCGTAGATCGTCGAATGCGCGCGACATCGGACCGTTGTCCTCGACGGGCAGCCGCAACAATTTCCGCACCTTCTGCTTACCCCGGTGCATCGCGAACATCGCCAGTGCATCGATGCGCCGATCCTCCTGCGGCACATGCTTATTGAAGCCTGCGCAGGCCACCTTGATGACCTTCATGACGTGCCGGAAGATCGACGGAGCCATGCGCATCCGGTAGCCGTCGCTGCCGACTATCGAATCGAAAATGATCAAGGCCGAACTTCGATGTTCGACTTCCTCGACGAAGTGCCAGATGAACAGCGATGCGACACGGTCGTCGCCCGGCCGGAACAGGGTCGAATCGTTGTCGAGCATCAGTTTGAACACCGGGGTGAAGGTGGCCTCCAGATCGGCGGTGTAGGCGAGCCGATATTCCAGCGAGGTGTGCACGGTGAGGCGGTCGAATTCCGCGATCACTTCGTTGAGGGTCTCCTGGAGCCCGGGGTATCGCCTGATCAGGCCATTGGCGTGCTGGCGGTGGGCGGTCGAGTGCTGGCCCTCCTGACGCACGAATGCGTCCGCTTCCTCGGCGACCGCGGGATCGGTTATCCGCGGCATGGCTTCGCGAATCATATTGACGATCATCTTCTCGAAGCCGATGGCCAGGAAGGACACCGCGTTGGCCATGGACGAGAAGGCCGGATTCTCTTCGTTCCACAGGAACGGTACGTCGTAGTCCGCGAATGCGAATCGCATCTTCCGGACTTGCAGATCGGTCACTTGGCTGTACCTCGTATTTCGAAAGGGGGCTGTAGCCGTGTTCGGACGTGCCGAAGCCTCGATACCGGTGATCATACACAGATTGGTCCGAGTGTATGATGATAATTGCTCGAGCTGGGACAACGACGGCCGTGTGGTAGCGTCGAGCCCCTGAACTGGACGGTCGGCGGGGTTGTCCCGCTGTCGGTTTCGCATGCGAGGGACATCGTTCGAACCGAGGAAGCGAGCAGTGGCAGGAAGGCGCGGGTGGGGCGGGAGTCCGCCGAACAGCGATGAAGAAGCGTCCCGTCGAATAGTCGCCGCCGCAGTAGATCTGATCGGACGGACGGGTGCGGAGATCAGCATCGCCGACGTCGCGGAGTCGCTCGGTGTCATCCGTCAGACGGTGTATCGATACTTCCCCAGTGCGGACGCGCTGATGCAGGCCGCGGCCATCGCTTCGGTCGACGGCTTTCTGGACCGGCTGACAAAGCAGGTCAGCGGTATCGAGGACCCGGTCGAAGCCATGACCGAGGGCGTGGTCTTCACGCTTTCAGATGTGCGTCGAACGCCTCACCTGGGCATTCTGCTGTCGAGCACATATTCGAATGTGCACCCCGAAGGCCTCACCTCCGAAGCGGCACAAACCTTCGGCATGACCATGATCAAACGCTTCGACGTCGATTGGGCGCGTTACGGATACGACGACGCGTCGCTGCACGAACTCGTCGAATACATCCTGCGAACGATGCAGTCGTTCTTCATTTCTCCGGGCAATCCGCCCCGGAGCGAAGACGAACTGCGTCGGTATCTACGGCGCTGGATGGGAGCCGCGATCATCGCCCAACCCAGGGTGGACGGACGACACGGGGGCTGACCCGTTGTCCGGTCACGGGTTTCCTCGAGCGCAGCCGGGAGGTGTTCGGTCAGGTCGTAGCCGGCGTCACGCAGGGAGATACTCGCGAGGACCTGCAGCGCCGGACCGTCGAGACCGGCGACCAGCGCGTCACAGGCCGCCATCGCCACGTCGGCTCCCGAGCCCACACCCGCGCTCCAGAGGGCCGTGGTGTTCTGGAGCGCGGTGGCGGCTGGGTGTGCGGTCATGCTGCGGTCTATGGGTGTCGGGGTGTGTTGGGGCCGGGCTGCTGCTGCCAGGGCGCGTTGGATCCGCCGGGGGCGGGCTGCTGCCACGGAGCGATGGGTGCGCCAAGAGCGGGCTGGTGCTGCCAGTTGGTGTTGGGAGCGACGAGGGCGGGGTGCTGCGGGTGCGCGTTCGGGCCGGGATGCTGGGGCCACTGGCCGTGCGGCTGCTGAGGCTGGGTGGAGCCCATCTTCTCGGCGTTGGCGCGGGCGATGAGGCCGGTGACTTGGGGTACGGCCAGGGGCGTCGATGCGCCGCACCAAGTGCATTCGATGTAGTGCTTGTTGCCGAGTGGAAGGATCGGGATGAAGAAGATGGTGAATGTGGTGGCGAGTCTGCGCAGGGCGTGTGCGGCGGGGTTGCCGCAGCGGCCGCAGACCAAGGTGATCATGGCGAGTGTGTGGAGACGCTTCTGCCAGCCGAAGATCAGCATGTGAAACCCCCGAAGAAAGAGAATTCAATATCGGTCACAGTAGTAGATCGGCCGGGCTGCCTCCGTAGTTAACGGACGGCCACCCCTGCGGTTTGCGCATATGGCCCAAATGCTGCGGTCTTATCCGTGGATCGATATCCAGTGGCTTTGCTTATAAATTGCTGGAATCCGAACTCAGGTGCACATACGGCCGTTCGCAGTCGGCCCCGAGATCGTTGCCCGCACCAGCCCGTCATCCGAGTCCGCCGCGCCGGCGACACCGGCTCCCCTACGAAACACGTCGTGCCGCCTTCGCCGCCGCGACCCACGCTTGGTCCAGACGTCGGCCTGCGATCTCGCGGTCATGAGCGCCGCAGGTGACCACCGATATCAAGCCGTCGGCGCGGCACAGACCTGGGAAGCGGCAACGGCTTCGAATTCGCGACGAGCGTGAATCATCAAGTACCACACCAGAACTGCGGCCACCACCATCAGCGCACCGACGCTGGCCGCCAGACCGACCCATCCTCCCTTCGCATATGCGATGCCTGCAGTACCGCCGATGACGGCGCTGCCGAGGTAGTAGGTGAACAGGTACAGCGACGACCCGGCGCCACCGGGAGCTATCGCGCCGACCCAGGTGCTCGCTACCGCGTGGGCACCGAAAAACCCTGCGGTGCAAAGGGCTATCCCAAGGATGACCGCGATCAATTGGTCCGGGACGCTGACCAGGACGCCGGCACCCATCAGCGCGACGGATGCCGCGAGCACGCGGTGCTTGCCGATGCGGTCGGCCCAACGCCCGGCAGCCGCAGCGGCAAGTGTGCCCGCCAAGTACAGCAGGAACACCGAACCAGCAACGGCCGCAGGCAATTCGAACGGCGGCCGGGTCAGCCGATAGCCGAGGAAGTTATAGATCGATACGAACCCGCCGACCAGTACGAAGGCCAACCCGAACAGTGCCAGCAGCCCGCCGTGCCGCAACGGCGCGCCGATATCGCGCAGCACGGTGCGCATTCCGGCGGGTCGAGCGACGAACCCGCGCGACGGTGGCAACCCACGCACGAACCAGACGGTGCACCCGGCCGCCGCAACGCCAACCGCGGCCTCGGCCCAGCGCCACGAGGTCAGATCCAAAGCGAATGCCGGAATCAACCGCCCGGACAACCCGCCGATCGATGTGCCCGCGACATAAACACCCATCGCCGCGCCCAACCCGTCGCCACCGATCTCCTCCGCCAGATACGCCATCGCGACGGCAGGCACTCCGGCCAACGCCACCCCCTGCAACGCCCGCCCCACCAACAGCACTTCCAGCGATGGACTCAGCGGCAGCAGCAGACCGATGGCCGCCGACATCACGGCCGACCCCGTCATCACTCTGGTCCGCCCGATCCGCGAGGACAACGCACTCACCGGCACGATCGCCAACGCGAGAAATCCGGTGGTCAACGAAACGGCCAACGCGGCCTGCGCCGGAGCGACCCCGAATGCCGCCGACAGACTCGGCAGCAACGCCTGCGCGCTGTACATCGACACGAAGGTGGCCAGCCCTGCGGCGAACAGCGCAGTAGTGATCCGGCGTTCGTGCGATGTGCTGGTCGAGCGGATATCCGTGCTGGTCATGGCACCAGAATCGACACTTGTCATTAAGAAGGGAAATGAATAGTAATCTGGTTTCTAATGCACTAGACGCATAAGGAGAGGTCTGTACGTGCTGGGTGACGACCTGCTGTGGTTCACGACACTGGCCGAATTGGAGCGCGTCGGCGCGGCCGCCGAGCGGCTGCACATCGCCCAGCCGACGCTCTCGCGCATGCTGGCCCGCCTCGAGCGCCGTCTCGGTGTCGAACTCTTCGACCGCCACGGAAAACGCATCGTGCTGAACGAATTCGGCCGAACCTACTACGAGCACGCCCGCCGCGCCCAGTCCGAACTCGATGCCGCCGCCCAGGCCGTCGCCGACCTTGCCGATCCCGCGAAAGGCGTTGTCCGCCTGTCGTTTCAGCACTCCTTCGGCAGCTGGCTGATCCCACAACTGATCGGCGGTTTCCGCCGCGGGTCCTCACGCATCTCGTTCACTCTCTGGCAGGGTGCGTTCGACGCGGTAATCGATCAGATAGTCGACGGCACAGCGGATTTGGCGATCGTGTCGCCCCGTCCGTCGGCCCCGGGGATCGGCTGGCGCAAACTGCTCGCACAGCCGCTCGCGCTGGCCGTGCCCGCGGAACATCGGCTCGCCACCCGCCGACAGATCCGTCTCGCCGAGCTCGGCGACGCCGAATTCATCACCATGCATCCGGGTTTCGGTATGCGCCGCATTCTCGACGAACTCTGCGCCGCCGCGAATATCCGCCCCCGCATCGCCTTCGAATCGAGCGATCTGCTCACCGCCGCAGGTCTGGTCGCGGCCGGACTCGGCGTCGCGCTGCTGCCGCTGGAAGATCCCACGCCCGCAGCCGGTTCGCTATCGGGCATCGTGACCGTCCCGCTCACCGATGCCGCAGCGGCCCGCGATGTGGGGCTGATCTGGTCGGCGACCGCCCCGCCATCGGATGCGGTGCGGCGATTTCGTGACTTCACCGAGGATTGGGCACGCCGGCGCGGGGGAATCCAGATGCCACGACGGTAGGCAGCGATCAGCAGGCAATCGCCACCCCATCAGGTCCGCGGTAGCCATTTATTCACTGCCTGTTGTCAGTGGGGCGCGTTAAACTTTCATCAACGACGCAGCAATTCGAGACCGGAAAGCAGGCTATAGCCACTTTTGAGAACACAAGGCGAGATCGGCGACCCGACTACCCCCACTGCAGGCGGGAGTTTACCCACCCCACCGACTTCGTCGGCCTCCATCCCCCGAGGTGCAGACAACGGTACGGGCCCGGCGGCGCGAACCGTGCGTTCCAGCATCGAACTCGCTCCCGAATCCGTGTTCCCCTTCCTCGGTTCGGCCGACCAGAACCTGCGTGAACTCGAGCAGTTGCTGGATGCGGATATCCATGTCCGCGGCAATTCCGTCACGCTCACCGGCAAGGCGGCCGATGTCGCGCTCGCCGAGCGGGTGATCGAACAGCTCGTCGCGCTGACCGGTCGCAATCGAGTGGTGACCCCGGAGGCGGTGCGCCACACCGTATCCATGCTCACCGAGGGTTCCTCGGAATCCCCGGCCGAGGTACTGAGCCTGGACATTCTGTCCCGGCGCGGTAAAACCATCCGGCCCAAGACGCTCAACCAGAAGCGCTATGTCGACGCGATCGACGCCAACACCATCGTGTTCGGCATCGGCCCCGCGGGTACCGGCAAGACGTATCTGGCGATGGCCAAGGCCGTGCAGGCATTGCAGTCCAAGCAGGTCAACCGGATCATCCTCACCCGTCCCGCGGTCGAGGCGGGCGAGCGGCTCGGCTTCCTGCCCGGCACGCTCAACGAGAAGATCGATCCCTATCTGCGCCCGCTCTACGACGCGCTGCACGACATGATGGATCCGGAGGCCATTCCGAAGCTGATGGCGGCCGGCGTCATCGAGGTGGCACCACTGGCTTACATGCGCGGTAGAACCCTCAATGATTCGTTCATCATCCTGGACGAGGCGCAGAACACGACTGCCGAGCAGATGAAGATGTTCCTCACACGCTTGGGATTCGGTTCGAAGATCGTGGTAACCGGTGACGTCACCCAGGTCGACCTGCCAAATGGCGCGCGCTCGGGTCTACGCGCGGCCAGTGAGATCCTGACCGGGATCGAAGATATCCACTTCGCCACGCTGACCAGCAGCGATGTGGTCCGGCACCGGTTGGTCTCCGATATCGTCGACGCCTACGAGCGGGCCGAGGCCGAGCGGGTAACCCAGGTCGGACCGCACTATCCGGGCAATCGCGCACAGCGGCGCGCCGCGAGCCGGGGAGATCGGCGATAGTGCGCCGGACGTGTCCGGGCCAGCCGCGCGGTGCGGGCCCGGGCACACCGAATACCCTGATCAGGTGAGCATCGAGATCGCCAACGAGTCGGGTGTCGACGTACCCGAAGAAGACCTGGTCAGTGTCGCGCGATTCGTGATCGGCCGGATGGACGTGCATCCGGCGGCCGAGCTGTCGATGGTGCTCGTCGATCTCGACACCATGGCGGATCTGCACATGCGCTGGATGGACCTACCCGGCCCGACCGATGTCATGTCCTTTCCCATGGACGAACTGGAGCCCGGTGGTCGACCGGACAGTGCCGAACCGGGGCCGTCCATGCTCGGCGATATCGTGCTGTGCCCTGAATTCGCCGCAGGCCAGGCCCGCAAGGCCGGTCACTCGCTCGACCACGAACTCGCGCTGCTCACCGTGCACGGCGTGCTCCACCTGCTCGGCTACGACCACGCCGAGCCGGAGGAGGAGAAGGAGATGTTCGCACTGCAGGCACGACTGCTCGAGGAGTGGTACGAGAGCCTGCGTGAGGCTCAGCGGCGCGCCGAATTGGCTGAGCGCGATGCCCGGCTGCTGGGGAAGGCCGGTTTCACAACGCCCGGTGAGGCGCTAGGCCCCGCGTGAATTCGCTGACCCTGATCCTGCTGGCGGTGCTGCTCGTCCCGGTCGGCGGGGTGTTCGCCGGAGTCGATTCGGCGCTCAACACCGTCTCACCGGCGCGTCTCGACGATATGGTCCGGGCGGAGCGGCCCGGCGCGGTGCGGCTGACCAGGATCGTGGCAGATCGGCCGCGATATGTGAATCTGCTTGTGCTGCTTCGTATTCTGTGCGAGATCTGCGCGACGGTGCTGTTGGCGGCGGCGCTGATTCCGCTGTGGGACGACAATTGGGCGCTGCTGTTCACCGCGGCCGTCATGGTGCTGGTGGACTATGTGGTGATCGGGGTCGGACCGCGCACACTGGGCCGTCAGCACGCTTACTCCATTGCTTTGGCCTCGGCGCTGCCGCTGCAGTTCATCGGCACTGTGCTCGGTCCGGTCAGCAGGCTGCTGATCCTCATCGGTAATGCGATCACCCCGGGTAAGGGATTTCGCAACGGCCCCTTCGCATCCGAGATCGAGCTGCGGGAAGTCGTCGAGATGGCCAGTGAGCGCGGTGTGGTGGCCGACGACGAACGCCGCATGATCCAGTCGGTCTTCGAGCTCGGCGATACCCCTGCGCGCGCGGTCATGGTCCCGCGCACCGAAATGGTCTGGATCGAGGCGGATAAAACTGCGGCACAGGCGATGTCGCTCGCGGTGCGCAGCGGTCACTCCCGCATTCCGGTGGTAGGCGAGAACGTCGACGATATTCTCGGCGTGGTGTACCTGAAAGACCTTGTGCCGTACGCGGATAGGAGCCGCAAGGTGCAGGTGCGCGATGCCATGCGCCCTGCGGTGTTCATGCCCGACTCCAAACCGCTGGACAGCCTGCTCGACGAAATGCAGCGCCGCAGAAACCATATGGCGCTACTTGTCGACGAATACGGGGGTATTGCCGGGTTGGTGACCATCGAGGATGTGCTCGAGGAGATCGTCGGTGAGATCGCCGACGAATACGACACCGACGAAACCCCGCCCGTCGAAGACCTCGGCGACGGCCGCTACCGGGTTTCGGCACGACTGTCGGTCGACGATCTGGCCGAGCTGTACGGCCTGGAAATCGAGGAGGAGGACGTCGACACCGTCGGTGGCCTGCTCGCCCACGCACTGGGCCGGGTGCCGCTGCCCGGCTCCAAAGCCGTCGCGCACGGCCTGGTGCTGCGCGGCGAAGGCGGTGCGGACGCGCGGGGACGGGTGCGGGTGCACACCGTCGTGGTGCGTAAGGCGCCGGAGAAGTCGCATGCCGAGAAGGCCAACGGCAAGCGTAAAAGTAACGGATCCGAGCGGGAAGTCCCGACCGATCGTGATGAGAACGGAGACAGCGAATGACCGAATTGGACGCCGAAGACACCAAACTCGTGGTGCTGGCCAAGGGTGCGCTCGGCCGCACCACCGGTAACTCGGGTGCCGCCATCCGCGATACCGACGGCCGCACCTACGCGGCCGGTGATGTCGCCCTGCAGTCCCTGCGACTGACCGCCCTGCAGGCCGCCGTCGCGGCCGCGATCTCCAGTGGCGCAGAGGGATTCGAAGCCGCCGTGGTCGTCAGCGGCAAACTGTCGGATGCGGGCGTCTCCGCGGTTCGCGAGGTTTCGCCCGAGGCGCGCATCGTCTTCACCGACCGCTCCGGTGCGGTCTTCGAGATCGTCGACGATGCCGCGGGCGCGGAGGTGCAGGGTGGCTGATAAGTCCACCGAATTCCGTTCCGGCTTCGTCTGTTTCGTCGGCCGCCCGAATACCGGCAAGTCGACGCTGACCAATGCACTTGTCGGCCAGAAGATCGCGATCACCTCCTCGCGCCCGCAGACCACCCGCCACACCATCCGCGGCATCGTGCACCGCGAGCACGCCCAGCTCATTCTGGTCGACACCCCAGGTCTGCACCGCCCGCGCACGCTGCTCGGCCAGCGCCTGAACGACCTTGTCCGCGATACGTATTCCGAAGTCGATGTGATCGCGCTGTGCATTCCCGCCGACGAGAAAATCGGACCCGGCGACAAGTGGATTCTGCAGCAGATCAAGCAGATGGCGCCGAAGACCACGCTGCTCGGTGTGGTCACCAAGATCGACAAGGTGAGTCGCGACCAGGTCGCCGAACAGCTGATGGCGCTGTCGCAACTGCTCGGCCCGGAGCACGACGTCGTACCGGTCTCCGCCGTCAAAGGCGAACAGGTCGAGGTCCTCGTCGACGTCATCGCCTCGAAAATGCCTGAGGGCCCGGCCTTCTACCCCGACGGTGAGCTCACCGACGAGCCCGAGGAAACCCTCATGGCCGAGCTCATCCGCGAGGCCGCCCTGGAGGGCGTCCGCGACGAACTCCCGCATTCGCTCGCCGTGGTCATCGAAGAAGTCCTCCCGCGCGAAGAAAACGAAGACATGCTCGACGTGCACGCCTTGCTCTACGTCGAACGCCCCTCGCAGAAGGCCATCGTCATCGGCAAGGGCGGCGCCCGCCTCAAAGAGGTAGGCACCAACGCCCGCAAGCAAATCGAACACATCCTCGGCGTCCGCATCTACCTACACCTGCATGTCAAGGTCGCCAAGGATTGGCAGCGCGACCCGAAACAGCTCGGCAAGCTCGGGTTCTGACGTAGGGTGCAGGCGGTTTGCGCCAATCGCGCCCGGCGCGAGCGCGCCCGCGATGTAAATCGTGCCGCCATCGCACTGCGACTGCGCGGTACCGACTATCTCGGAGTCACCGGGACGCTGTACTTCTCCCGAGGTCGGGTGGCCGACGAGTCGACCATCGGCATTCTCGTCGCCACCGGCCTGGGGAAGTCCGAACAGCCGCAGCAGTGCTTGCTGATGTATCCGCAGGGTGTCGTCAACGGCCGGGGTCCGGATGGGTGCCCGGCGGGCACCAAGAGCGATACCCAGGTCTGGACCCCGCCCGATCGGTGCACTCACCACCACTGTTCGGGACGATTGCGGTCCCAGCGGAGTTCCGATTCCAGTTGCGCCGCAACGGAAACAAGAAGCGGTTCGGTGTTCGCGGTGCCCATGAGTTGTGCGCCCACCGGCAGGCCGGTGTCGGTGAAACCGGCCGGGACATTCACCGCGGGCCAGCCGAGTACATTCCAGGGCCAGGTGTATGGGCAGGCGGCAGTGATGAGGTCGTTGGTGGCATTGACGCCGATGCCGTCGATTTCTTCGGCACGCGGCGGGGGAGTCGCGGTGGTGGGTGCGAGCACCAGATCGTAGTCGCGGAAGAAGCCGCCGATTCGCTTGTGCAGCAGCATTTCCGCCTGACGCGCCGCGAACAGTGCCGGTCCGCTGAGCGCGCGGCCGAACCGGACGTTCGCGGTGGTGCGCGGATCCACCTGTACGCCAGGCATTTTGTCGTAGACATGGCGGACACCAGCCAGCGAGCGCGGCAGGAAGGACGCACCGATCATGATGCCGTAGTGCAGATCCGCCACGGTTACCGAATGACCGAGGCGGCGCAGTGTGGTGGCGATGCGCTGCACCGCGACTTCGACCTCCGGATGCAGCGCGGTTCTGGTGGCGGTGAACGGGATTCGCAGCGAGAGGGCGATGCGCAGTCGTCCCGGATCGCGGCCGACGGCATCGGAGACGGTGAGCGGTTCGGGGGTGTGCAGATCGCCGGGATGCGGTCCGGCGGAGGTGTCGAGCAGTAATGCGGCGTCGGCGACGGTGCGGGCCAATGGTCCGTTCACGGTAAGGCCGTGGAATGCCTCGGCGGCGGGCCAGGTGGAGATGCGGCCCCGCTGTGGTTTGATGCCGACGAGATTGGTCCATGCGGTCGGGATGCGGACCGAGCCCGCGCCGTCGGAACCCAGTGCGGCGGGCACCAATCCGGCCGCGACGGCGGCCGCGGAACCGCCGGATGAGCCGCCCGGTGTGTATTCGGCACCCCATGGGTTGCGAGTGTGGCCGAAGGCGGCGCCGCTGGTGAACGGCAGTTGGCCGAGTTCGCAGGTGTTGGTCTTGCCGACGATCACCGCACCGGCCGCGCGTAGCCGTCGAACCGATTCCGCGTCTTCGGTTTTCGGCGGGAGCTCGCCGCCGCAGCCGAATGCCGTTGGCTCACCGGCGATATCGGTGTCGTCCTTGATCGCAATCGGCACGCCGAGCAGGGGGAGTCGTTCGCCGGCGGCCAAGCGTTCGTCGGCCTCGGCGGCCTCGGCGAGCGCCTTTTCGCGCCGGACGATGCGGAAGGCGTTCAGTGTCGGCTGACTCGCCTCGACCCGGTCCAGTGCGGCGCCGACCGCGGCCACGGAGCTGATCCTGCCCTGCGCGAGTGCGGCCGCGTGGTCGGCGAGGCCGAGTTCGGCGGTCTCGAATGGGCGCAGGGTGGCGTCGGACACCGTCATGTGAGCTCCGTCTTCTTCGATCTTTCGTTGCACGGTAGCGCGGGAGCTGGTCAATCGTCCACATCGGCTCCCGAATCTCCACCCCAGGTAGGAGGCCGCGCTATAGACATACATACCGTATGTATGTAATGGTGGACATGAACTGCAAACACATGGAGGAACCATGGGAATCAGTACGTCACTCGGCCGCACGCATGAGGTGGATCTCCCCGGCGGCCGCATCCGGTATCACGACACGGGGGAGGGCGCGCCGGTCGTCTTCGTGCACGGCCTGCTCGTCAACTCCGATCTCTGGCGCAATGTCGTCCCCACCATCGCGGCGGCGGGCTATCGCTGTCTCAGTCCGGACCTGCCGCTCGGCTCACATGAAATCCCGGTCCCCGCAGCGGATCTCACGCCAACCGGGGTTGCCGATCTGATCGCCGACTTTCTGGAGCGGCTAGATCTCACCGATGTCACCGTTGTCGCCAATGACACCGGCGGCGCGATCACCCAGTTGTTGCTGACCCGTCGTCCGGAGCGGATCGGCCGCGTCGTCCTGGCCTCGTGCGATGCCTACGAGGCATTCTTCCCGCCTGCCTTCGCGGCGCTGCCCCTGCTGGCGCGGGTACCCGGCTCGCTGCGACCGCTGACCGAGTTGATGCGGATCCGCGCGCTGCATCGGCTGCCGATCGCTTTCGGCTGGGTGACAAAGCGCCCGGTCCCGCCCGAGATCGCCGACTCCTACCTGCTGCCGAGCCGGAATTCGGCGGCGATCCGCAAGGATCTGCGCCGGTTCCTGAAGACCGTGCATCGCCGGTACACGCTCGAGGCCGCGACCCGATTCCCGGCGGTGCGAGTTCCGGTGCTGGTCGCATGGGCTCGCGAGGACAAGATCTTCCCGGTGAAATTCGCCGAACGCCTGGCCGCCGACCTGCCGAACGCGACCCTGAAGTTCATCGACGACTCCTACACCTTCCTGTCCGAAGATCAGCCCGAGTTGCTCTCCGAAACGATTCTGGAGTTCACTCGGGCGCATGCAACGCCGTAGTCAGGAGGATCGCTCCCGTGCCACCCGAGCCGCGCTCGAGCAGGCCGGTCGCCGGTTGTTCGCCGAGCGCGGTTTCGCGGCGACCTCGGCCGAGGAACTCGTGACCGAGGCGGGAGTCACCCGCGGCGCCCTGCACCACCACTACGGCGATAAGCGCGGTCTGTTCCTGGCCGTGCTCGAAAAAATAGAGGTCGAGACCACGCAGGAAATCGAAAACACCATCGGCGCAGGCAATCCCGATGACATTCTCACCTCGATGGCGATCGGCCTGAATGTCTTCCTGGAGATCTGTCAGCGCCCGGAGATGATCCGCATCACCCTCTACGACGGCCCCGCAGTACTCGGCTGGCAGGCGTTTCGAGAATTCGAGGCGCGCCATGGGCTGGGGTTGGTCATCGCCCAATTGGAACGCGCCCGTGACGCCGGGCTGATCGCCGATGCGCCGATTCAGGTCCTGGCCCAGCTCATCTTCAGCGCGGTCACCGAGGCGGGGTTGATCGTCGCGCACGCCACAGACAAGGCGGCCGCACAAGCCCAGGCCCAGCAGTCCCTGATGCTGCTCATCGGCGGCATTCTCCGCACCTGAGGTGCGTCGCAGAACTAATGGTCTCCACACATATCTCGCACCTTGTGTGCGGAGTGCACTGATTATGCGAGGTTGCGCAGGGGGCGCTATCGGATGGGGAAGTCGAAGTAAGTGCTCGGGAAGGGCTCGGGTTTCAAGGTGAAGTGCCACCATTCTTCGGGGAGGTTTTTGAAGCCGTGCTCGTTCATGAGGTTCACCAGCAGCTCCCGCAGGGCCCGCTGGCTACCGCTCGGTGCCGGGCTGGACGTATGCGCGAGTGGGTCGAAGCAGTCGTAGCCGGTGCCGAAGTCGAGGCTGTTGTCCCGGAAGCGCTGATCGGCGGGCAGTGTGCAGGCGCGCAGCGGATCACCGCCGTGATACTGCTCCTGATCGGCGGGCGGCAGCGCGACGATCGTGAGATCCAAGGTGCTGCCCCGGCTGTGCCCGGACTTCTCCGCGATGTATCCGTCCCGGAACAGATTCGCCTTGTCCACCGTCGGATAGAACTCCGCCCGCATCTTGGTATCGCCGAGATCCTTTGCCCAACTGACGAATTGGTCCACCGCCCGCTGCGGCCGGTAACAGTCGTAGGTCTTCAGCCCCAACCCCATCGGCCGCAATTCCAGCTGCACTTCCACAAGCGCCGCAGCCGCGTCTTTCGTCAACAAGCACTTGGGCGCCTCATACCCATTGATCCGCGCACCGATGAAGTTGTGCTCCCCGAAGTACCGCGCATCGACAACGATCGTCGAATCCAACTCCGTCACCGAAACGAACGCCGTCTCATCGGCCGCGGGCGAGCTCGGGTTGTCTGCACAACTCGCGACCGCGGCAGCCGCGACCGCCGCCAAAACCACTGAGCAGAACCGAATTCCGCGCATCCGCAGATCATAGTCGCGGATCTACTTTCCCGAACCGAGTTCCGCCCGCAACCGCCTACCCAACTCCGCCGCTTCCGCCCCGGACCAAGGAATCACCCCGTTCTCCGCCATCAACGCATGAAACTGCTGCTGCTCATATGGAGTGCCAGGAGTGAGCGGCTGTACATGCCAGTGCACATGCGCATTGCCCTGCTGGCTGCCGAGCGAGAGCAGATAGGTGCGCTCGGACGGCACGACGGCTTCCACCGCAAGCGCGACCCGATGAAGCACCGCCTGCAATCGCAGGTACGCGTCCTGTTCGAAATCCCGAACGACGTGTTCGACGTGCATCTTCGGCGCCACCAGCACATGTCCGTACATCGTGGGATATCTCCCGAGGAAAGCAACGTGCTCATCGTCATCGAACACGACTTCGTGCTCGGACCCGGGTGTACCGGCAACAAGGTCGCAGACGAAGCAAGGCCCCGACTGCACCCGCTGTCGATAGCCCGCCAGATCGAACGGCACCCGATCTCGTTGACTGTGCATCTTCTCACTGGATTCGTTCATGACAGGTAGAGGCGGTCGAGGTCGATCAGCTGGATGTCTGGTCGGCCGGCGGCTGTGCGTTCGAGGTCGACGGTGAAGCCGGTGGTGCAGAACAAGGCCAGTACGACGTCGGTGGTGTCATAGCCGAGATCGGTCAGTAGTTCCTTGATTCGGACGAGGCGTTCGAGATCGGGTAACCCGCGACGATCGAGTGTCGCCTTGGCTTCTCCGATCACCGTCACGCGCCGACCGGCCACGGCGAGCACGTCGATCTCGTGCTTGCAGCGGCCCGGATTGTCTTGGACGGTAGCGAATCCGACGTCTCCGAATCCCGCCGGGCTACCGAGTTCGTCAGGCGCGAAGCGAAGTGTCCAGTCCCGGGCGAGTTCCGCGAAGTGGGCACCGAGGATATTGGAGCGGAAAGTCGGTGCCGCCGCCTGCCAGACTTGTTGGGCGCGACCGAATTCGAGCTGTCCGAGATGTGGTGCTGTGATCAATCGATCGAAGCGGATGACCGGGTCCGAGACCGTGATCGTCGGCTTGCGTGCGCGTAGCATGTCTTGGCTCTTGGTGAGGTAGCCTGCGGATTCGAGAACGCCGATCGGATAGCGCACGGAGTTGGCGTCGCGGCCGATCGCGGCGCCGATCTTGCTGGGTGTGGCGTTGCCCGAAGCGACGGCGCTGAGTATGTCGAAATACAAGGCACGGCTGCTGATTCGCGGATCTTCGCGCAGCAGGTAGTCCACCTCGGTATGGGTGAAGACGCCGATGTCCGTGGTCAGCAAGTTGTCGACGACCCATTCATCGAATTCTCCGATCGAGCCCGGCGCGCTTGTGATCAGCGAGCGGTAGCCGGGGATACCACCAACACAAGCGTGGACGCGCAGGGCTGCCGCCGGGTCTGCGATTCCCCACAGCCGCGCGGCTTCTCGGTAGTCCAGGGCGGGTAGCCGCAGATCCATCATCACGCGACCGCGCAGCGGCTTTGCGCCGGAAAGTAATTCGTTCATGACGCTCAACGCCGAACCGCACAGGACCAGTCGTCCGCCGGGTCCGTCGCCGTTCTGCGAGGCGTCGTATAGATGCTGGATCAGCGAAGGCAGCTGAGGCGCGTTGGCAGTTGCGTAGGGAAATTCATCGATTACCACGAGGGGTGGCCGGCCTGTGGGCGCTGTGCGTGCTGCTGTTTCCAGCGCGGATCGCAGCAGCCGCTCCCACGGCTCCGGTTGTCCGAGCGCCGAAGCGGGCAGTCCGGCGTGCTCTGCGATCGTGCCGGTGAACCGCACGCGAGCGGCACGATCGCCCTCATCCTGGACGCATACCGCGTACAGGCCGCCGACCTCGTTGCACGCCGCTGCGAGCAATTGCGTCTTACCGGTCCGGCGTCGACCGGAAACCAAACCGATCCGCAGCGGACCGTCGATGCCGCCATCGAAGAGAAACCGCTCGACAGACCGCCACTGCCGGTCACGTCCAACGATGGTTGTCGGCTTGTCCACGTCCACCTCCGCCGTTGAGGTAAGCCAACATACTGCTAATTAGTGTAAATCGATTTACCCTAATTAGAGTAAATAGCGCTGCAGAAGATGTCGTGGTGGTCCTGGCAGGTGTGAATCGCAGCGCACGCATCGGCTCCAGGACTTCTCGTAGAGTGCGATCGAGTTGATTCGAGCTCGTGCCTGACGGTGGGCGTCGGCCATTCGTGAAAGGATGGGCAGGTGCGGTTGTATCGGGACGAGGCGGTGGTGGTTCGCCAGCATAAGCTGGGGGAGGCGGATCGCATTGTCACGTTGCTTACGCGGCAGCACGGGTTGGTGCGGGCGGTGGCCAAGGGGGTGCGGCGGACCAAGTCGCGGTTCGGGGCGCGGTTGGAGCCGTTCGCGTATGTGGACGTGCAGCTGCATCCGGGGCGCAATCTCGACACGGTCACCCAGGTGCACACCATGGAGGCATTCGCCGCCGATATCGTCGACGATTACGGCCGCTACACCACGGCCTGCGCGGTACTGGAGACCGCGGAGCGGCTGGCGGGTGAGGAGCGCGCGCCCGCACCGAAGCTGCACGCATTGACCGCGAGCGCGCTGCGGGCGATCGCCGCCAAACAGCGCCCGCACGAGCTGATTCTCGACGCATACCTGTTGCGCGCCATGGGTTTTGCGGGCTGGGCACCTGCGCTGGACGAATGCGCGCGCTGTGCGACACCCGGCCCGCATCGTGCGTTCCATGTCGCCGCGGGTGGTGCGGTCTGCGTGCACTGCCGCCCCCCGGGGTCGGCCACTCCGGCCCCGGGCGTGCTCGATCTGCTGGTCGCTCTGCTGAAAGGCGAGTGGGATTACGTCGAGCAGGTCCCCGATCAGATCCGCAGACAGGCCAGCGGCCTGGTCGCGGCGCATCTGCAGTGGCATCTCGAGCGTCAGCTGCGCACCCTTCCGCTGATCGAGCGTTCACGTTCGGCAGACGCGGCGACCGGGCTGGAGCCGTCAACCGCCGCACAGGCGGGCTGAAGAGGCGAGACGTCGTCGCAATCCCTCCACAACCATCAGGCAGGATAGGTGCCGTGATCCTCCGTCGAGACTCTGCCGCGCCGACCAGGTCGACCAGCGCACGGTCGGGTGCCGAACGCACCGTCCGCCCGCCGTCGCCGCATCCATCGGGGGCGACGCCGCCGGAACTGCCTGCGGAGTTGGTGCCCAAGCATGTGGCGCTGGTGATGGACGGCAACGGTCGTTGGGCACAGGAGCGCGGGCTGCCGCGCACCGCGGGGCACGAGCGCGGTGAGGCGGTCCTGATGGACACCGTCGAGGGCTGCATCGAGATCGGCGTGAAGTGGCTCTCGGCCTACGCCTTCTCCACCGAGAACTGGCGGCGCAGCCCGGAGGAAGTGCGCTTCCTGATGGGGTTCAACCGGGATGTCATCCGTCGCCGTCGCGACGAGATGCACGAGATGGGTGTGCGAGTGCGCTGGGCCGGGCGGCGACCGCGCCTGTGGCGCAGCGTGATCAACGAACTCGAGACCGCGCAGGAGCTGACCAAGGACAACACGGTGATGACCCTCACCATGTGCGTCAATTACGGTGGTCGCGCCGAAATCGCGGATGCGGCAAGGGAAATCGCGCGTCGTGTGGCCGCGGGTGAGATAGATCCGGAGCGGGTGACCGAGGCGACGATCGCCAAATACCTGGACGAGCCGGATATGCCGGACGTCGACCTGTTCCTGCGCCCGTCCGGCGAATTCCGCAGTTCGAACTTCCTCATCTGGCAGTCCGCCTATGCCGAATACGTCTACCAGGACACGCTGTTTCCCGATTTCGACAGGCGCAACTTGTGGGAGGCCTGTCTCCAGTACGCTTCGCGTGATCGCCGCTTCGGGGGGACCAAGTGAACGGCGGCAGCAAATGAACGGCGGCACCGACATGGACGCAGCAGTCACCCCCGAACAAGAGCTACAGGCCCGCGCCGGTGCCTGCCTATCGCTCTACGACGTCGATGTGCGCGTCGACCCGGACGGTTCGATCGGCTTCGAATACGAGGGCGCGCTGTGCTCGTTGCGCGCGGTAACGCTGGCACCCGGCCTGGATGTGCTGACGCTGACCTGCGTGCTGGCCTGGGACCGGCCGCTCAAGCCGCAGTTGCACAAGCGAGTCGCCGAGCGCAACAGCGCGATTCAGTTCGGTTCGATCACCCTGATCACCCGCGGCAACCAGGCCGATGTCATGCTGCGCTACACCTTCCCGGCCGCCGGTCTGGACGATCAGGCGCTGGCTACCATGCTGCTGCTCGTGCTCTCCGGCGCGGGAAAAGCGCGGCAGGGACTGCTGCCCTGAACCGCTGACCGCATGACAGATGTCATGGCAGGTTCGTGACACTCGTGCGAGGTACCGGCCCCCGGTTCGGGTGACCGTTGAGTCATGACTTCGGCACTGACATCCACGGCCATTTTCGGCGCGGCGGGCGGCTCGGGCAGGCACCGGGCGTCGTCCGCGATCGAACTGCGCGACCTGCACAAGAGCTTCCGGCTCCCGGGCGGCGGCGAGGTGCATGCCGTCGCCGGACTCGACCTGGTGGTCGCGCCGGGGGAGATCGTCGCCTTCCTCGGCCCCAATGGCGCGGGTAAGACCACCACTATCGATATGTTGCTCGGGCTGGCCACGCCGGACTCCGGCAGTGTCCGGGTTTTCGGCGGACCACCGGCGGAAGCGCTTGCGGCAGGCCGTATTTCGGCGGTCATGCAGTCCGGCGGGCTACTGCCTGATCTGACCGTCGCCGAGACCGTGCAACTGGTGGCAACTCTGCACGTGCATCCGCGTTCGGTCGGCGAGGTGCTCGCGCGCGCCGGTATCGCCGATATCGGCGGTCGGCTGGTCGGCAAATGCTCGGGCGGCCAGAAGCAGCGTTTGCGGTTCGCGCTCGCGCTGCTGCCGAATCCGGACCTCATCGTGCTCGACGAGCCGACCACCGGCATGGATGTGGAAGGTCGCCGCGAGTTCTGGAATGCGATGCGCGAGGACTCCTCTCGCGGCCGCACCGTCCTGTTCGCCACTCATTACCTCGACGAGGCCGACGCATACGCCGACCGGATCGTGCTGGTGCGCGCGGGCCGGATCGTCGCCGACGGCAGTGCCGCCGAGATCAAGAACCTGGCCGCGGGACGCGCCGTCAGCGCGACGCTTCCCGGTGCCGATCCGGCCCGCCTGCTCGCGGTCCCGGGCATCGACGACGTCGAGCTGCGCGGTGACCGAATCATCCTGCACACCAAGGATTCCGACGCCATCGCCCGCTATCTGCTCACCGAGACCGCCGCAGTCGATCTCGAAATCACCTCGCACAATCTCGAATCCGCATTCCTTGCGCTCACCACCGGAGATATCTGAAATGACCACCCTTGCCCCACAAGCTGTTTCGACGCACGTTCCGCTCGGCGGCTTCAGCCTCGGCTTCCTGCGCCTGGAACTGCGTCGCATGCTGCGCAATCGGCGCACCATGATCTTCACGCTGGTCATGCCGCCGCTGTTCTTCGTCATCTTCGGCCTGCAATCCGATTACCGGACAGAGTCTTTCGGATCGGGCAATGTGACCGGCTATGTGATGGTGTCGATGGCGGTGTACGGCGCGATGCTGGCCACCACCAGCGGCGGTGCCATGGTCGCGATCGAACGCGCGCAGGGCTGGAGCCGCCAATTGCGGCTCACCCCACTGCGTCCCGTCGCCTACATCGCCACCAAGGTCGCCGTCGCGATGGTGCTCGGGCTGGTCTCGGTTGCCGCGGTCTTCGTCATCGGGGGAATCTTCGGCGCCCACCTGACGGTCACCGCCTGGGTGAGCTGCTTCGTGCTCGCGTGGATCTGCTCGCTGGTCTTCGCCGCCTTCGGGCTGTTCGTCGGCTACCTGCTGCCCTCGGAGAATGTCATGCAACTGCTGGGTCCGGCCCTCGCGGGCCTGTCCTTCGCGGGCGGGCTGTTCATGCCGCTGCACGGCTGGTTCGAGACGGTCTCCAAGATCTTCCCGACAAACGGCGTCGCTACCTTGGCCCGCATGCCCTTCGGCGACACCAGCGGCGGGTCGATCGCACTGGCCATCCTCAATGTCGTCGTCTGGGCCACGATCTTCATCGGCGGCGCGGCCGTTCTCTTCCGCCGTGACACCGCAGGCTGACCCATCCGGCACGCATAGCCGCCTACCTGCGAGGGTGGGCGGCTATGCCGTGCGAGGCGGCGGCCCGGTGCGAATGGACCCGACGGTGCGTGGGGCGGTAGCGACGATGCCGCGGGGTCGGTCCTCGGATGGCGGTCGGCCGGGCCGCGCGGACTATTCATGCGATGCCGGGCGACCGTGTCGTGCGCCGGTGCGGGCGAATCGATCATGCCGTGCGCGGCGGGCGCACGAGGCTGTCGCCAAGAATTCCGCAGTGGCCGACGATGCCGCGGGCTGATCGCAGGGTGGGTCGGCCGTCCCGCGCGGGCCGGCTATGCGATGCTGGGCGACTGTCGGCGCATATGGGTGCCGAGCGAGTGTTCGGTGCGCTGCCGGGAGTGCCCGCGGCTGCCCGTTCGGTAGCGTCGACCGTTGTGATCGTTCACTGCGTGCCCAACCAGGATCGGGCTTACGCATGCGCGCTGTCGGTATGGGAGTTCCGATGGATGTGAAGTCCGTGCTGCGGGGTGGTGCGGTATCCGAATTGCTCGATCGGGTGGTTCGGGACGGCGGCATCGGGGCCACCACGAGGCGGCGTGGATGGTTCGGCGGGTTCATGTCGGTCATCTGGCTGTCGTACATGATCGGACCGATCATCCAGCGCTGGCAGGACGCGGATCAGCCGACGGCGAGTCTGGCGACCGCGACACTGTTCGTGTTCGCGGCGCTGATCGTCTGTTCCTTCATTGTCTTCCGGCGGGCCGAGGGCACCAGCCGCTGGGTGGAACGTCCGGTCGATCGGCGCATGTGGCCGGTACTCGTCGGTATGACGGCGTGCAGCGCCGGGTTGATGGCACTGCTCGGCGCGGTCGCGCTGCCGACATTGATCTTTGTCGGCGTGATCGCGATCTTTCATATGCCCTCACGCGAATCCGGTTATGTCGCGTTCGCGGTCACCCTCGCGATGTTGCTCGTGCCGGTGGTGCTGCCGCGCCTGGCCGGGGTGCCGTTCTATGTGTCGTTCGTACCCGCCCTGATCTGGCTGGCCAGGCAGCTCGGCCTGCGTGGTGAGCGGTTGGCCGAGCTGGCCCGACGGCAGCAGGCCGAACTCGCGATCGTCGAGGAACGCAACCGGGTCGCGCGCGACGTGCACGATATCCTCGGCCACTCACTTACTGTGATCACGGTGAAAACCGAACTCGCGCAACGGCTTATCGATGTGGATCTGGCAAGGGCGAAGGCCGAGATGGCCGATGTCGAGCGGCTGGCGCGCGAGGCGCTGGCCGGGGTGCGGGATACCGTCGGCGGTCTGCGCGAGGTATCGCTGCGCGGTGAATTGGCCAATGCTCTTACCGCACTGGCGGCCGCCGATATCGACGCCGCGCTGCCGGATGTCGTACCCGGTACGCGCAACAGCGAATTGTTCGGTTGGGTGCTGCGCGAGGCGATCACCAATGTGATCCGGCACAGTGCGGCCCGACATTGCACGGTCACGGTGACCGAGACGAGCATCGAGGTGGCCGATGACGGCCGTGGTCTGGGGACAGTCGATTCCGGGTCGGGACTGTCCGGCCTGCGCGAACGGGTGCGGGCCGCCGGGGGAACATTGACGCTGTCGTCGTCCGAGGGAGGTGTTCGTGTTCGTGCAACGGTGCCCGAGTGATCCGGAAACGGGTTCACACTCGTGCGGATTCTGCCGCGATTCGACCGCAAGTGCAGGCCAGTTCATGTCGTCGACGGAACATGTCGCGTGATCCGCCTGCTCCTCGCGGACGATCAGGCACTCGTCCGCGGCGCACTCGCCGCACTGCTCGGCCTGGAATCCGATCTGGAGGTCGTCGCGGAGGTCGGTCGCGGTGACGAAGTCCTGGACGCGGTCACGCGCACCACACCCGATGTGGTGCTGCTGGATGTAGAAATGCCGGGCATGGACGGCATCGCCGTCGCGGCGCAGCTGCATGCCGCCCATCCGGATCTTCGCATCCTCATGGTTACGACCTTCGGCCGTCCCGGCTACTTGCGGCGCGCAATCGACGCGGGCGCAAGCGGATTCGTCGTGAAGGACACCCCGGCCCGTGAGCTCGCGGACGCGGTGCGCCGAGTCCACATGGGCTTACGTGTTGTCGATCCCGCCCTCGCCACCGAAACCCTGACTGTCGGCACCTCGCCACTGACCGCCCGCGAACGTGAGGTCCTCGCCGCCGCGGCCGACGGTGCCACCGCAGGTGCCATCGCCGAACAGCTGCACCTGTCGGAAGGCACTGTCCGCAACCATCTTTCATCCGCCATCGGCAAAACCGGAACCAGCACCCGCGCCGAAGCGGTCCGTGCAGCCGAACGCCTCGGCTGGCTGTGACGAGCGACCACGCACAATGCCTCGCACCAGGTTTTGAAGGCTGTTGCCGAATGCGTTTCCCGGCGGTGGTTTCGTCACGTCGACGTCACAGAAGCCGGGGATCAAATCGCCTGCGGGTGAGCATGATTGCGTCGCAGTCGTCAACATAGCGGTGACCTGGATCACGGCCAAATCCGTCGGCAACGGCATCTGTGCCTTATGCGAGGCAGTGACTGGATATGCGACGTCTAGGAATCGACCGGCAGGACGGCGGGCTTGCCGTAGGGCAATAGCATCGCAACGCCGCGAGCCAAGGTATCCGGGTCGGGATCGCCGACGATCAAGTGCTGCAACATGAATCCCGGCACCAGGCCGACGATCGCCGTCGTGACCGCGTGGATATCGGTATCGGGCGGTAGCCAGTCGACCTCCACCATGCGCTCGACGTATTCGGTCCACCGATCACGCATCGCGACCACGGCGCCCTTCACGTATTCGGCCGCCTCCGCATGCACCAGCGCCAGCGCCCAAGCCTGTGGTGCGAGCCGGACCGGACCGGTCGGACCGCTGTGGTCGACTATGTACTCGGCGATGACCCGGACGAGTTGTGCCGGGGTGGGCAGCGGATCGGACCGGATCGCCCTGGTCATGGTGGCGCGCAGCTCGACCGTGGTATCGGTGGCCAGTGCGGCGATGATGTCGTTCTTGCCCTTGAAGTACCGGTAGACCGCCCCGGCCGAGAGGCCCGATTCGGTGAAGATGTCCTGCATCGAGGTCTCGTAGAACCCCTTGCGGGCGAAACATAGCTGCGCGGCGTCGAGGATCTGCTGCCTGCGACGTTCCAGGTGTTCCGCACTGACTCTGGGCATGGCTCCAAAGTAAAACGAATGCTCGTTCTTGACAAGCTCCCGGGGGCGTGCGACGGTATCCACATCGAAAGAGAACGGTCATTCGATTTTCGGGAGAACGTCATGAATACGATCCAGCGGGCAGTCGGTGTCGGCGTCGCTGCGGCCCTGCTCCAGGCATTGATGCTGATCGCCTTCGCCTGGCCCGCGGCTCATATCGCGCCGCGCGATCTGCCCATCGCCGTCAGCGGCCCACAGGCCGCGGTGGTCGCCGAGAAACTGACCCAGCACGATCCCGATGCCTTCGATATCAGCAACCCCGCCGACGAAGCGGCGGCGCGCGAGGCGATCGAGAACCGGGACGTCTACGGCGCTGTCATCACCGGCGGCGGCGCCCCGCGCGTATTGGTCGCCTCCGGCGCGAGTCCCGTTGTGGCACAACAGCTCACCGCGATCGCCCAGCAGCTGTCCGGTGTGCCGGCCACGCCGGTCGAGGATGTCGTGGCCGCCGATCCGGACGATCCGCGCGGCACCGCCTTCGGTGCGATGGTATTGCCGCTGGTCATGTCCGGTATCGCGGCGGGTGTGGTACTCAGCCTGTTGATTCCGTCGGTCGGTGGTAAGGCGATCGGACTGATCACCTTCGCCATCGCGGGTGGGCTGTTGAGCATCGTCATCATCCAGACCTGGATGTCGGTGGTCCCCGGCCCCTATCCGACGCTGGCCGCCGTCGCCGGTCTGGTGTCCTTCGCGGTCTCCGGCGCGGTCGTCGGCCTGTCCAGCGCGATCGGCCGCGCGGGCATCGGCATCGCCGCGCTGACCATGCTCCTGGTCGGCAACCCGTTCTCGGCCGCGACCTCGGCTCCGGAACTGCTGCCGCAGCCGTGGGGGGCCATCGGTCAACTGCTGCCACCGGGCGCCGCCGCGTCACTGCTGCGCTCGGTCGCCTTCTTCGACGGTGCCGCCGCTGCTGAACCCCTTGTGGTTCTTACTGTCTGGGCGCTCGCCGCCCTGGTGCTACTGGGTGTCGGCGCACTCCGCGGACAGCGCCCGGCGGCGGACTCCACCCCGGTCCGCACCGGCGAACCGGTCGCCGTCTGATCCCGAAATCGACCACAGGCCACCACTGCTCGGCAGTGGTGGCCTGTGTCGGTCGGTTTGTCAGGAGATGGTGAAGGAGAAGTTCGGCGCGGCGCCCTCACCCTTGTTTGCGTCGTAGGTCACCACGTAGGTGCCGGTGGCCGGGGACGGAACCACGAAAACGACGTAATTCTTCGCGTTGTCGATGGTTTCGTTGGTGTTCAGCAGCTCGTTGATCGGCCCGCGGATATCGGCCGGAATCGATTGGCCGTCCGGGGTTTTCACGGTGAAGTAGTCGTAGAAGACGTTCAGTCCGCCTGCGGAGATCCCGGGTCCACCAATGATCTTGATGCGCAACGAGAGATCCATCTTGTCGCGCTCGTTCTTGGTGTAGCTCGGAGCCAGTGTGCCGCCGGTGATTTCGATCGTCGTCTGATCCTGCACCAGTTTGCCGGTGACATTCAGCGTCTTCGGCGCGACACCTTCGACCTGAGCCGAGGCCTTCAGCGGAATCTTGGTCTGGTTATCCGAGGCCTGCCCGTAGATCACGGTAATGGTGTCGAGCAGGTGCTCGGCATCGTGCAACGTCTTGACCGACGTGGTGACTTTGCCGGTGGCCGAACCCTTTCCGGGCACGGTCGGCGAGTCGAAGCTCGCACCACCATCGACTTCCTTGTCGACCTGCAGGTAGGTGTTATTGCTGATCGTCTTGTTGTCGGGGGTGGTGTTCTTGTAGGTGATATCGATCAGCACCTTGGCGCCGCCGTATTCGTCGGGCACCACGGTCGCCTTGTCCACCGTGATATCGAAGCCCTCGTACCAACCGGTCCTGCCGATATTGCGGACAGTCGACTGGCCGCTTTTCGCCCCCGGCTGCTGCCCCTGGCCGACGGTGCTCTGCGCGGACGCCGTCGTGGTCGGTCCCGACTTGGTGTCCTTGTCGTTGCACGCGGTCATGAGCAGGGCGGAGCTGCCGATGAGTACGGCCGCTCCGATTGTGGTGATTTTCCGGCGTCTGTCCGCCGCAAAAATGGTCGATCGCACGCTGCCTCCCAGAAGATTTCGATCTCAGTGCGCGACGCCCGGAACCTCCGGACGTTATGTGATTCGCAGTGAAATCTTCCTCGGCGCCAGCGCCGTTAACCATGTGACCGCCATCACATTTTGGTGCGGTCCGCCTTCGCGCATTCGCAGCAGGTTCCGAAGATCTCCATGGTGTGGCTGACTTCGGTGAATCCGTGTTCGCAAGCGATGGTTTCGGCCCATGCCTCGACCGTCGGGCCCGCGACCTCGACGGTGCGACCGCAGTGTCGGCAGACCAGGTGGTGATGGTGTCCGGTGGAGCACTGTCGGTACACGGATTCGCCGGTGTCGGTGCGCAATACGTCGACGAGTCCGGCATCGGCCAGCGACTGCAGAGTGCGGTAGACGGTGGTCAATCCGATGCCTTCGCCGCGGCGGCGCAATTCGTCGTGCAACTCCTGCGCGGAGCGGAACTCTTCGATGTCACCGAGCAGCGCGGCGATCGCACTGCGCTGGCGGGTACTGCGAATGCCCACCGGCTTTTCCGGCAAGGCCGTCTTATCTGGCACGATCACCCTTCCTCGGCATGGGCCACGGCGTCGACCACGATATGCGCCAGGTGGTCGTCGACGAGTTCGTACAGCACTTCCCGGCCGGAGCGTTCCCCGTGCACTACGCCCGCGGACTTGAGAATCCGCAGATGCTGGCTGACCAGCGGTTGGGTGACACCGAGCACATCGACCAATTCGTGTACGCAACGCGGCGATTCACGCAATTGGAGCACAATGGCGATGCGCACCGGGGCGGCGAGGGCGCGTAGCAACTCGCCCGCGTCCTCCAGGACGCTCCGCGTCGGCACCGGCACCGGCGCGGGTGATCGGTACGGGTTGTGCGGGTGGGCGGTAGTGGTCTCGGCGGTCATCGAACCAACTCCTTATTGGAAAGCGATTCCATTTTGATATGCACAGTTGCGCATGTCAAACATGGGCCGCCGTGCGGTGGAAACCCGCTTGGTCCTGGCCGATAGGCTATAGGGAAATCAATGCACTGTCGTCAAGTCAAATGGGCTGTCGTCAAGTGCACCGGGTCCCCCGAGCCGGGCCGACCCTTATCCGACTCTCAGTGGATGGAGAATTCTCGAGTGGCACCCAAGTCGAAGGTGGACACCGTTGCCAACCTCGCCAAGCGCCGGGGTCTGGTGTACCCGTGTGGTGAGATCTACGGCGGCACCAAATCGGCGTGGGACTACGGTCCGCTGGGTGTCGAACTCAAGGAGAACATCAAGAAGCAGTGGTGGCGTTCCATGGTCACCAGCCGTGAGGATGTGGTCGGCCTCGACTCGTCGGTGATTCTGCCGCGTCCGGTATGGGTCGCCTCCGGCCACGTCGGCGTGTTCAACGATCCGCTGGTCGAATGCCTGAATTGTCACCACCGGCACCGGCAGGACCATCTGCAGGAGGCCTACGCGATCAAGCACAAGATCGACGATCCGGACTCGGTCTCGATGGAGCTGGTGGTGTGCCCGGACTGCGGCACCGTCGGTCGGTGGACCGAGCCGCGTGACTTCAACATGATGCTCAAGACCTACCTCGGCCCGGTCGAGTCCGAAGAGGGTCTGCACTACCTGCGCCCGGAAACCGCGCAGGGCATCTTCGTCAACTTCGCCAATGTGATGACCACCGCGCGCAAGAAGCCGCCGTTCGGCATCGCGCAGATCGGCAAGAGCTTCCGCAACGAGATCACCCCCGGCAATTTCATCTTCCGCACTCGTGAGTTCGAGCAGATGGAGATGGAGTTCTTCGTCAAGCCGGGTGAGGACGCGCAGTGGCACAAGTACTGGATCGACAACCGGTTCGCCTGGTACACCGACCTTGGCATCGCCCCGGAGAACCTGCGGCTGTTCGAGCACCCGAAGGACAAGCTGTCGCACTACTCGGCGGGCACCACCGATATCGAGTACCGCTTCGGCTTCCAGGGCAATGAATGGGGTGAGTTGGAGGGCATCGCCAACCGCACCGACTTCGATCTGAAGACCCATTCGGAGCATTCCGGCAATGACCTGAGCTACTTCGACCAGACCACCAATGAGCGCTACACCCCCTACGTCATCGAGCCCGCGGCCGGCCTGACCCGCTCGCTGATGGCGTTCCTGGTCGATGCGTACACCGTCGACCAGGCGCCCAATGCCAAGGGCGTCATGGAGGAGCGCATCAGTCTGCGGCTGGACCGCAGGCTCGCGCCGGTGAAGGCGGCGGTGCTGCCGCTGTCGCGCAATGCGGATCTGACGCCGAAGGCGAAAGACCTTGCCGCACAGCTGCGTAAGAGCTGGAACGTCGAATTCGACGATGCCGGTGCCATCGGCCGTCGCTACCGGCGCCAGGACGAAATCGGCACGCCGTTCTGCATCACCGTCGACTTCGACACCCTCGAAGATCAGGCGGTCACCGTCCGCGAGCGGGATTCCATGGCGCAGGAGCGGATTGCGCTGGACAAGGTCGAGGGCTACCTGGCGCAGCATCTCATCGGCGCCTGAATTCGATGGCGAGCAACGCCCTGTCGCGCTGCGACAGGGCGTTTCGCATGTCGGCGTGCCCCGGGGGATCCGTAGTCGCTAAGTGGATCCCGGGGGACGCGTGCTTCTCACGTCGGAGGTGAATTCGGCACCAGGTTTGCGGTTCGACTGGACGAGCACCCCCGATCGCGCTCGGGATCAGCAGCGCACACCCCCACGGCACCGCGACCCAGAACGGCCAGAAGTATCCGGCGCCGGTGGCCACCCAGATCGTCATGCACAGTGCGTTGACCGCGGCCCAGGGAATCCACATGATGATGACCCATTGCGGCACTCGCTGTGCCGCAGGTGCCGCTATGCGCGGCACGGGCAGGTCCGAGAACAGCGGCTCAGGGCCTGGTGCCGTCCACGGCAGAGCGTCGCGAAGATCGTCGGTGCATGGAAATTTCCTGCGGGGTTACTCGGTTGACGGCGTATGTCACCGAGTAGGCGGGAGCCGGATATGGCAAGAGCTGTGAAGTTCGATCGTTATGGCGGAATCGAAGAGCTGAAGGTGGTCGAGGTGCCGACGCCGAAGGCGGGACCCGGTCGGGTCGTCGTCGAGGTCGTGGCGGCCGGTATCAATCCGGGGGAGGGGTATATCCGTTCGGGCGCGCTGCACGAGCGTTGGCCCGCGACATTTCCATCGGGTGAGGGGACCGATTTCGCGGGTCGCATCGTAGAGATCGGTTCGGGTGTCGGCGGGATCGAGATCGGGGCCGAGGTGCTCGGATTCACCGATGAGCGGGCCAGTCATGCCACCCACGTGGTGGTGCCCGCCGAGCAGGTGACGCTCAAGCCCTCGAAACTGGATTGGGATGTCGCCGGATCGTTGTATGTCGCCGGGACAACGGCTTTCGCGACCGTGCGGGCCGTGGATCCGCAAGCGGGCGATATAGTCGCGGTCTCGGGTGCGGCGGGCGGCGTCGGTTCGATCGCCGTACAACTCCTGCGGGCCAGGGGCGCAACGGTTCTCGGCATCACGAGCGAGGTCAATCACGATTGGCTGCGCAGGTTCGGGGTTATTCCGGTGGCCTATGGGGCGGGGCTGATCGACCGGATCCGTGCGGCCGCTCCCGATGGCGTGAACGCGTTCATCGACACGTTCGGTGCCGAATATGTCGATATCGCAATCGAACTCGGCATCGCGATCGAACGCATCGACACCATCATCAACTGGGAGGCCGCCGAGAGGTACGGCGTGAAGACCGACGGCAATGCCGCCGCGGGCACCATCGATGTACTCGCCGAACTCGCCGATCTGGCTGCCGCGGGCACGGTGGAGGTACCTATCGCGGCTGTGTATCCCCTCGACAAGGTCCAGGAGGCGTATCGCTAACTGGAGCAGCGCCACACCCGCGGCAAGATCGTGCTGCACCCCTAGCCGGGCACCTCCCAGAATTCGTATTCGTGGCGCATACCCTGCAGGAATATCGCTTCCGCGCGCGCCGGATCGCCACCCGCCTCGTCGAGCATCTGCCCGCAGCGGCGGGTGAGCGCCGCGAATCCGGGGTCGGCGTAAGTGTCGACCCAGCGACGGTAGCGCGGTTCCGACGGCGGATTCTCGGCCAGGATTGTGCCGAGCGTCGAATAGCCCCACATGCACGGGTACAGCGCAGCCAGTCCGTCGGCGTAGGACGCGGCCGACTCCAGCAGGAATGCGGTGTAGGCCGCGCACGGCGCACCCTTCGTCGCACCATCGAGATCCGCGCCGAATTCGGCGGCCAGCGATCGATGCAGGGACAGCTCCTCGTGATACGTCGCGTGCGCGAGATCCACCAGATCGCCCAGATGTGACGCAGGCGCCTGCCAGGCCAGCCGCGCGAACACCCGCACATAGTCCAGCAGGAAGAGATAGTCCTGTTCGAGCCAGGACCGGAAGACCGGTTCGGGCAGATCGCCCCTGGCGATGCCCGCCACCGTCGGATGCGCCAACTGGCCTACCACCAACGGAAAACCCAGCTCTTCCAGATGCGTCGTAAGACTGATGTGTGCCGCGGGACTCATGTGGGCAGTCTCTCTCAGTCGGAGCGGCTCCGGGTTTGCGCCCCGGTCTGAGTTGCCGCACCCTGAGCAATGTGTTGTGGGATGAGGAGGTTTTGGTGCGGGTGTTGGGTGCCTCGGAACAACGTTTCGTGCGCGCGGGGACCTACACCGGGCGATCCGTCACGGTCGTCGGTGATCTCGATACGAATGCGTTGGGGGCGGCCTTCACCGCACTACAGCGCGCCTATCCGGTGGTGACCTGCCGGATCGCCGAGGACGCTACCGGCCGCGGCTATCTGCTACGACGCGGCGAGGCCCCGGAGATCGGCATGACGGCGAGCCTCGGTGATCCGGACGCCATCCGCATTCCGGAGCCGATCGATCCGGCGGGACAGCTGGCGTACCTGGATGTGGTGCGCTCCGAGCGCGGCCGCTCGCGCGTGACACTTTTCGCCCACCACAGCATCGCCGACGCGGGCCACTGCGTCGAGCTCCTCGCCCGACTATGGGACTTCTACACCGATTACGTCGAATCCGGGACGACAACCGTTGTGCCGCACGACTATCCGCAATCGCTGGAATGGCATACCTCGGCGCGTGGAATCGACCGCTCTTCGATCTCCGGTTTCGAGAATGTGACCAAGCCGCTGGAGCCCGAGGTCATTCCGCGCGCACCCGCGATCCCCGCGCCCGCCGCACTGGTCCAGCCGCGGCGCATCATCCTGGACCAGCAGGCGAGCGCCCGCATCATCGGCCTCGGGCGCTATCCGGGAGTGACCGTCAACGGCGTGGTCACCGCCGCCCTGCTGCGCGCTTTCGCCTCGGAAAAGGCCAGGGCCACCGGTGATCCCGTGCCGCTCGGCTGTCTGTATCCGGTGGATATGCGCACCCGCCTCGACCCGCCGGTCGCGCGGGCGGAAGGCACCAATATGGCGGGTCTGGCCTCTTTCGCCGCGGCGGTCGACCTTTCCGCGGACATCCTCGAACTGGCCCAACACATTTCGGCCCGATTGCGGCATGATCTGGCCGAGGGCATCGTCCAGCAGTCGGTGCTGCACTTCCCGGATTACTTCGGCCCAACCCGGATCCACTCACTGGCCGGACATGTCGCGGTGACGAATACCGGTGCCGTGCCCGCCTTCCGCATCCCCTCGAATATCGCCCTCGCCGACTACGAGATCGTTTACGTCTCCGCTCATCCGCGTCCCTCCGCGGGCGCCTCTGCCGCAGTCACCTTCCTGGTCTACACCTTCGAAGGCCGACTGACCGTCGGTGTGCTCGGCCGCGATGCCGACCGGCTCGTGCCCGCGGTGCGCGACGAATTGACGGCCCTCGCGGAGGAGGCCGTCAGCTCCTGAGGGCGCCTGCTGCTACTGGTAGGTGGCGTGTGTCGGGCGCATGACGAGCACGACCCGGCGCGGATGGTCGGCGACCGGACGCTGATACGGCAGGTCGTAGCGGCGCGCGAGCACATCGAAGAATTCGCCGTTCGGATCGGGTTCGATGGCCTCGATGACGCCGCGGACCTCGAGGTAGCGGTAGGGCTTGTCCGGATCGTTGATGCTCACCGCGACTTCGGGATTCTGCTTGGTATTGACAGCCTTCCGTCGATCGATCGTGGTCGTGAAGCGCAGGCGCCCGCCATCCCACACCTGCCATACCGGCGTCACCTGCGGAGTGCCGTCCGGGTTGAGCGTTGCGAGATGGGCGAACAGCGGTCGCGATAGCAAATCGGCGTGGCTCTCGGGGATTACGGGGTTGTCCATGTTTCAAAGACTATCAAGGCTTTGATAGGTCAGCTATCTTTGACACTTATGAAATTGCCTGCGGAGCAGCGGCTCGGTCTGGACCTCAAGCGCGCCGAGCAGGAGCTGATGGCCGTCAAACACGAGGCGGTCAAACCGCTTACGGTGCCGCAGTACGCGGCGCTCTACGCGCTGTCGGAGAACCCGGGCGTCTCCGCCGCCGCCCTGGCCCGGGAATGCATGGTGACGCCGCAGGCGATGACAGTGGTGCTCAAGAACCTGCAGGAGCGCGGTTTCGTGGAGCGGACACCGCATCCTTGGCATCGCGGTGTGCTCGAAACCCGCCTGACCCCCGCCGGTCGCAAAGCCTTCGCCAAGGCCGATGCCAAGGCCGCCGCCATCGAGCGCCGCGTGGCCGCCGCCTTCAGTGCGCAGGAGCGCGAACAGTTGCGAGAGTTGTTGGCCCGGTTCACCGACGCCCTGCAGGAGTGAGGGGCGGTAGGTTCGTAGCGAAGGCGTTGTGATCGAGGAAAGCGGGTGTTCGAAGGGTGCGGACCAACAGAGAACGCGGTGGTGCGTTCGGTGCCGCCGCGATCGGTGTCGGGGCGCTCGGCGTCGGCGAGTTGATCGCGGCCTCACGCGGTGATTCGCTGATCGACGCCATCGGCCGGGTCATGGCCGATACCGCGCCGGTGCCGGTGGTCGAGACGACCGTCGCCCTGTCCGGCAAGCACGATAAGGCTGTGACGCGCCTCGGCGTCGGGGTCGGTGCGGTCGCCGCGGCCGTCGGGCTCGCAGCGCTGTCCGATCAGGCGCGTACACCCGCGGTCGCCGCTTTCGGTGCCGCCGCGGCCGCTCTGGGCTTGCGTCGACCGACCCGTTCGCCCGCCACCGTCGCCGGTGCGGCTGCGGCCGCGGGTGTGCTCGGTCTCGGATTGCGCAGCAGCCCGCATGGGCTGTTCGGCGCGCTGCTGTGGGCGGGCGGCGGTGCCGGACTGCTGGCCGGGGCGCGGGCGCTGATACATGACTACGACCGCAGGCAGCGTGATGCGATCCGTCGGGTCGGCCCGCTGGGCGGGATTTCGATGGTGCCGCAGGACGGGTTGGAGGACGAGCCCGGACTGTCGTCGCTGATCACCGCGAACCGGAGTTTCTATGTCGCCGATGTCAATCTGAGTCCGCCGCGGATCGATCCGACGCGCTGGCGGCTGTCGGTCACCGGCAAGGTCGCGCATCCGTTGCGCCTGTCGCTGGCCGAATTGGCCGCGGACGCAGTGGAATTCGATGCGGTCATGGTGTGCGTGCACAATCGGCCCGGTGAGCGTCGCGCGAGCAACGGCCGCTGGTACGGGGTTCCACTGGCCAAGTTGCTCGAGCACGCGATTCCCGAAACCGGTGCGACCCGGCTGGTGACCAGGGCCGTGGACGGCTACACCATCTCACTGCCGGTGGAACCGCTGCGCTCCGGTGCGTGGCCCGGATATCTGGTGATCGGCGTGAACGGCGAGCCGCTCGCCGCGGAGCACGGATTCCCCGCCCGGGTCTTCGTGCCCGGCCTCTACGGCCAGTACACGGGCGCGAAATGGCTTGCCGAACTGGAACTCACCGACGACAGCCACGTCGACTACTGGTGGAAGCGCGGTTGGCCGACGGATCCGATCTGGGTGACACCGCAGGCCCGCATCGACGTTGCCACGCCAGGCCGTGCCGCTGCCAGCGTCGCCGGGGTGGCTTGGGCGCCGCCGCACGGCGTCGAGTCCGTAGAGCTGCGCATCGACGGAGGCGATTGGCGCCCAGTCGATCTCGGCACCGAACTCGACTCTGCCGCCTGGCGGCGCTGGCGGACCACCGTCGACCTGCCCGCAGGCGAACACACGATCCAGGCCCGCGCCATCAGCCGCTCCGGCGAAGTCCAAGACGGCACCCCGCGCTCACCTTTCCCCTCCGGCCCGACCGGCTTCCACACCGTCACCATCAAAATCTGACCGCGGCTGTCAGGT
The DNA here is from genome assembly GCF_050955745.1 of Nocardia sp. CA-120079. Taxonomy (NCBI): domain Bacteria; kingdom Bacillati; phylum Actinomycetota; class Actinomycetes; order Mycobacteriales; family Nocardiaceae; genus Nocardia; species Nocardia sp. CA-120079. Next base: position 7,379,953 of record NZ_CP192088.1, on the reverse strand, counting down.
GGGTGGGCTCCTGCATCCGCACCGATTGGCGAAGTCTCCGATACTGAACATGACGGCTGCCGGTCTACGGCGGTCCCGGCGTCGGGCTGTCCGTCGGCCGGCTTTTCGCGCGCGACAGGTATGTAGTGGTGTCGGCCTGTCGGCTCGGCGCGATACGGTGTCAGGGTCAATCCTCAGAACCGGCCGCCCCGGCTGATGCGGCGGGACCCGCTGGAACCACCGAATGAACCGGGGGTGTAGCCGCTGGAGCGTTGGCGGGTGGCACTGCCCGCGCCGCGCAGCAGTCCCTCGATCAGAATTCCACCGAGCACCGCACCAGCCTGCGCCGTGCCCGATGGCGGTTGGCTGCTCTCCCAGGCCCGTACGCTGGCCTGCGCCTCCTGCAATGCGCGAGCACCCAGATCGGCGGCGGTGTGCGCGCTAACCAGGGCCTGCGCCGAATCGCTAGTGGAAAGCTGTTGTGCCGCATCGAGATTGCGCTGTGCCTCGGACAAGCGAGTGCGTGCCTGTGCGTCGATGCCGCCGCGTCGGGTGCTGATGTAGTCGGCTGCCGCGCCGATCCGGGCGCGGGCATCGATCAGCGCCCGGTCGAGCCGGCGCTGTAGATCCTCGGCGGCAAGCTTGCGGTCGGTGGCGGCGGCATTGGCCAGGTCCAGCGCGTTATCGGCCGCGACGGCGTCGTGGAAGGCGTCCAATGGGTCGCTGGTCGCGGTGGCGGTTGCGATGGTCAGGGCCGTTTCCGCCGCCGTGATGGCGGCGTGCAGATCGACACCGCCATAGCCCGACAGCTCCTTCGCGGTGGCGATATCCGCGCGCAACTCGGCGAGTACCGCGGGCAGCCCATCGGTCGCCTGCCGGATATTCGTGGCCGCATTGTCGACGGCATCGAGTAGCGTGCGCGCCTGTCCCACCGCGCCTTCCGCGGCCCGGATCGCGGCGACCGCACCGCCCTGTTTGCCGACCGGCTGGGTGAGAGCAGTACGTCCCGTGTCGATGTTCTGCTCCGCGAAGGTGATTCGTTCGCGCGCCATGGTCACGTTGTCTCGAACCGGTGCGAGCACGCTGGCTGGATACGCGGTGGTGAGCCGACTGAGTTCGGTCTGCGAACCCGGCGTGCGTCCGGTCAATTCGACCAAATCCCTTGTCAGCCCGTCCAAGCGAGCGGACGCGTTGATCAGCAGATCCCGCATCGCATCGAATTCGGCCACCTGAGCGTCGAGTGCCCGATCGGCCCGCCCGACCGTGCCGATCAGATCGACCAGCATGCTGCGCTGCTGATCCGGTGTCTCGGCAATATCGTCATCGAGCTGCTGTCTGATCGAGAATGCTTTGGCGGCAGCCGATTTCGCATTCGCCAAGGCGGTGCTGAACGTGGTGACCGCGGTATCGCCGAATTCACCGGTCGCCAACGCCAACTCCTCGGCACTGGTCTGCACGGCATTGTCGATCTCGACCAGCACCTCCTTCGACCGGTCCTGCAATGCATCCAGTGACAATGCCGCGAGCGCGGTGGAATTATCGGGATCCAGTCGCCGCGCTGTCGCCAACTCGGCCCGCCCGCGGTCGGCGCGCCGCTTGCGCGAATACAACACCAGCCCAACGACGAGCAGCACAATCAGGAAGGCGACGATCAGCAGCGTCCGTAGGTTGACCCCACCATCGCGCATCGCCGAATCCAGCCCATCGGCCATCGCGACCCCGGCGTCGGCCCACCGGGCGTTGCGCAGCTCGGGCTCCACATCGCGCGCCAACACGCTGTCCAACTCGGAATCGCTGACACTGCTGGGCAATTCGCCTTTGAACCAATAGGCGCGATCCTCGGTCGCGACGGCGAGCAACAGATCACGCCCACCGAATCCGGACATGGTCGCGGTGCGATCGGCCCACGCCTGCGGACTCATCCCGTTGAAATCGTGCACATAGACGACCCAGAGCCGCATCTGCTGATCGGCGTAGAGATCGTCGACCGCCGCTGACACCCGATCGAGTTGTCCTCGATCGAGCACCTGCGCCGAGTCGACGACGTACGGTCCCATCCGCAGCGGCGGCTCGGCGCCTGCCGTGCCACCGGCCGGTGCGACACACAGAAACGCCACGCTGAGGACCACCGCGGCGAACCAGCGGATTCGACGAATCGGCGCTATCAACGGCATGGGATGAATCTAGCTGGCTAGCATCGAACTGTGATCACGATCGACCTGCCGTACACCGGTCACGTGTCCCCTGGATCGAATCCGCAACAGCGGGACGTCCCCGGTGCCCGCGTTATCAAAATGTCCGTCGGTGGCATGGACAACAACTGCTATCTAGTGCAGTGCACCGCCACCGGCGCGGCACTGCTTATCGACGCTGCCAACGAAGCCGACCGGATAATCGAACTCGTCAACCAGGAGACGCCGGGCCGCGTCGCCCTGGTCGTCACCACCCATCAGCATCGGGACCATTGGTGGGCCCTGGAAAAGGTCGCCGCCGCCACCGGTGCACCGACCGCCGCGCATCCACTCGATGCCGAACCGCTCCCGGTGCGCCCCGACCGATTACTCGCCGACGGCGATCTCATCGAGGTCGGCGACCTTGCCTTCGAGGTCGTCCACCTGCGCGGACACACTCCCGGCTCGGTCGCCCTCGCCCTGGTAGACGGTCCGGGCGTGCACCTGTTCACCGGCGACTCCCTTTTCCCGGGCGGAGTCGGCCGCACCACCAATCCGGAAGATTTCAACTCCCTCTACACCGACGTCACCACCAAGCTCTTCGATCGCTACCCGGATGACGCCGTCGTCTATCCGGGTCACGGTGATGACACCACGCTCGGCGTCGAACGCCCGCACCTCGACGAATGGCGCGAACGCGGCTGGTAGGTCTCATGCGGCGCGCGGATTGAGGCTTTCGAATATCCGCTCGCTGCTGTCCGCACCGTGGCCGCCGGCGACCTGGCGATCGACGAGATTCTTGATCGCGCCGACGATGTCCAGGTCCACGCCCGCATCGCGGCTGGCCGACACGATGGCGTCCACGGCGGCCTTGGTGAAATCCAAGGGCTGGAACGGTTTCGAGTAATCGCCGGAGTCGATGGTGGCTCCGGCCCTCGGAAGTGATCCGGTCATCGCGGCGATCCAGCCGGACGCGCGTTGGCCGAAGTCCTCGGCCGACATGCCGATCGTGCGAACCATGGCGGCACCGTGATAGAAACCCGCGAACATGGCGTACATTCCGGCGAGCAGGGCGAAGTCGACCAGTGCGGCCTGCCCGGCATCCGCGCCGAAATACTCTGCGCTGCCGAGTAATTCGAGGGTTGCGCGATGGTTGTCGAAGAGCTCGCGGGAGCCGCTGTAGAGCACGGACGAGCCAGGCAGGCCGATCATCGGCGGGACGGCCATGATGCCGCCGTCGAGGAAGTCGATGCCGCGGTTCGCGGCCCATTCGGCCAGTTCACGCGATCCGCGCGGCTCGGTGCTGGTCAAGTTGACCAATGCGCGGCCGGCCAGGATATCGGTCACCGGGTCGAGTACCGCGTGCACGGATCGATGGTCCAAGAGGCAGGCCACCACGAGATCGCTCGCGGTCACCGCCTCGGCCACGGTCTGCGCCGATTTCGCGCCTGCCGCAACGAGTTCCATGTCCCGACCGGCACTGCGGTTCCAGACTGTCGTCGGATGTCCGGCCCGTACGAACGCCGCGGCCAGCGCCTGTCCCATCGCGCCGAGTCCGAGGACCGTCACGGATGTCGTCATGTATCCACTCCTCAAAGTATCGAGATGCTGGTTCGGCGCCGGAATTCATTCTCGATACCCGCTGTGCTATCGACAAGTACTGACTAATAAGTTAAGTACTAACCGAAAGGTAAGTGTGGGCGGATCGATATGCGTCGGTTACGTTCTCGTCGAGGGTGACCTGGCAAACTTGGTGAGATGAATTCGGCGACCCTGGCCTCGGCTCCCGGATCCGGCGCATCCCGCAGCGTCGGAGGCGGGCTGGTGCGCTGGGCGCGACGGCTGGTCGTGGGCGCGATCGTGATGGGGGCGGTGCTGGTCGGCGGCACGGCATTCCGGGTCTGGCAGGTCGCGCGAATCGACGACTACACCAAGGCCGACGCGATCGTGGTACTCGGCGCCGCACAATACTCGGGCACCCCGTCGACGGTGTTCGAGGCGCGATTGGACCAGGCCTACAAACTGTTCAAGGCCGGTGTCGCACCGAGGGTGATCACCGTGGGCGGCAAGCAGGAGGGCGATCTGTACACCGAGGCCGCCTCCGGCAAGAACTATCTGGAGGAGCGCGGCATACCGAGCGACCGGATCCTCGCGGTGGAAACAGGTTCGGACACCCTGCGCAGCATCGAGGCCGTCGCGACCGCCATGAGTGCCCGCGAGATGTCCTCGGCGGTGCTGGTCAGCGATCCGTGGCATTCGCTGCGCACCAGAACCATGGCCCGCGACGCCGGACTCGAAGCCTGGACCGCGCCGACCAGGACCGGCCCCGCCGTCTACACCAGGGAGTCGCAGGCGCACGGAATCGCGAGGGAGACAGGCGCTTTGCTCTGGTATCAGCTCACGCACTTCTCGTCCGACTTCAAATACTCAGCGGGGCAGTGAGATTCGATGTATAGCGAGCACGACCGCGAGCGAATGGTGGTGGAGGGAGCCAAGACCGCCGGACTCGGCCCGCCGCGCAGTGAATTCGAAACCGGCCACCGCACCGAATTCGCCCGCGACCGGGCCCGCGTGCTGCATTCCGCGGCCCTGCGCAGACTCGCCGACAAAACCCAGGTCATGGGGCCGCGTGACGGGGACACCCCGCGCACACGCTTGACCCATTCGATCGAAGTGGCCCAGATCGGGCGCAGTATCGCCGACGGTCTCGGCTGTGATCCGGATCTGGTCGACCTGGCCGGACTGGCGCACGATATCGGCCATCCGCCCTACGGCCACAATGGCGAGAAGGCCCTCGACATCTTCGCCGACGCGTACGGCGGATTCGAGGGCAATGCGCAGAATCTACGCATCCTCACCCGGCTGGAACCGAAGGTTCTGGATGCGGACGGCACGAGCGCGGGCTTGAACCTCACCCGCGCCGCACTCGACGCCGCCATCAAATACCCTTGGGGCAGAACAGGTTCGGGCACCAAGTTCGGCGCCTACGATATCGATCTGGATCGGCTCGAATGGGTGCGCAAGGATGCGCCGGATCGCCGCAAGAGCCTGGAATGCCAGATCATGGACTGGTCCGACGATGTCGCGTACTCGGTGCACGATGTGGAGGACGGCGTAATCGCCGGGCGCATCGAATTGCGGGCCCTGGCCGATCCGTCCGAACAGGCGGCACTAGCCGAACTCGGGCACGGCCAGCACCCGACGCTTTCGGTGGACGACCTGATCGGTGCCGCCCAGCGCCTCTCCGAACTGCCGGTGGTGGCCGAAGCCGCCTGCTACGACGGCACCCTCGCCAGTTCGGTCGCGTTGAAGCGCCTCACGAGTGAACTTGTCGGCCGGTTCGCCACGGCTGCGATCATGGCCACGCGGAAGGTCGCCGGGCGCGCGGTGCTGTCCCGGTATGCCGCGGATCTAGAGGTTCCGCCGATCGTCGCCGCCGAGGTAGCGATGCTCAAAACCGTCGCCCTGCGCTACGTGATGTCCGATCTCGTGCACAAGCAGCGTCAGGCCGTGCAGCGCGAGCGGATACAGGCGGTCGCGACCCGACTGCTGGCGACGGCACCAAACGGGCTGGACCCGCTGCTGCTCCCGTGGTGGCACGCGGCGACCGACGACACCGCGCGAGTCCGGGTAATCGTCGACCAGATCGCGTCCTATACCGAGAGTCGACTGGAGCGAGTAGACGCGTGACCAGCCGCTGGGCGCGTCGAGGCCGGACTAGCCTAGACTGGCCGCCGTGGCCGGACGACTCCCAGATCGCGATATCGCGGCAATACGCGAACGCGTCCGGATCGAAGATGTGGTGGGGGAGTACGTCGCGCTGAAGCGCGCGGGTGCGGACTCCATGAAGGGCCTGTGCCCGTTCCACGACGAGAAGTCGCCGTCGTTCCATGTGCGGCCCAACCACGGCCTGTACCACTGCTTCGGCTGCGGCGAGGGCGGTGACGTGTTCGCCTTCCTGCAGAAGGTCGAGCACGTCGGCTTCGTCGAGGCGGTCGAGCAGCTCGCCGATCGGATCGGCTACCAGATCAACTACGAGGGCGGCGGCACCTCGGTGCAGCGCGACCGCGGCACCAGGGCCAGGTTGGTCGCCGCCAATGCCGCCGCACACGAGTTCTACATGGCCAAACTGCGCGAGCCCGACGCCGAGGTGGCGCGCAAATATTTGACCGACCGCAACTTCGACGGCAATGCCGCCCAGCAATTCGGCTGCGGCTACGCCCCCGCGGGCTGGGACACGCTCACGAAGCATCTGCTGCGCAAGGGCTTCGACTTCAAAGAGCTCGAGGCAGCCGGGCTCTCGCGCCAGGGTCAGCGCGGCCCGATCGACCGCTTCCACCGGCGGCTGCTGTGGCCGATCCGCAATCTCGGCGGTGACGTCATCGGCTTCGGTGCGCGCAAGCTCTTCGACGACGACACCATGCCCGGCAAATACATCAATACGCCGGAAACCTTGCTGTACAAGAAGTCTCAGGTGCTCTTCGGCCTGGACCACGCCAAGCGCGAGATCGCCAAGGGCCACCAGGCGGTGGTGGTCGAGGGCTACACCGACGTCATGGCCATGCACCTGGCCGGGGTGAAAACCGCCGTCGCCTCCTGCGGCACCGCCTTCGGTGACGAACATCTCGCCCTGTTGCGCCGACTGCTCATGGACGACAACTTCTGGCGCGGCGAAATCATCTACACCTTCGACGGTGACGCGGCCGGCCAAGCCGCGGCAGTGAAAGCCTTTGCGGGCGACCAGAAGTTGGCCGGGCAAACCTACATCGCCATCGCGCCCGACGGCCAGGACCCATGCGAACTGCGCCAGCGCTCCGGCGACGGCGCCGTGCGCGATCTGGTTGCCCGGCGAACCCCGTTGTATGAGTTCGTGATTCGCGGCCTGCTCGCCGACCACAACCTGGACACCGCCGAGGGGCAGGTCGAGGCGCTGCGCCGCGCCGTGCCGGTGGTGGCGCAGATCAAGGACAACGCGCTGCGCAAGGCGTACGCGACCAAGCTCGCGGGCTGGGTCGGCTGGGACGATATCCAGACCGTGGTGCGGCGGGTCGGTGAGGAAGCCAAGCGCAATCGCAACGGTGGGAGTCCGGGCGGCCGCGGCCCGGCGGCCGGCGCGGCACAGACCCGCGCGGTCGTCGCCGAACATCCCGCCGCGCGTCCGAACCCGAACGACCCGACGCTGCTGCCGCAACGGCAAGCGCTCGGTGCGGCGCTGCAGTATCCGGCGATGGCGGGTGCGGTTTTCGATTCGATCGAGACCGAGGCCTTCACGCATCCGGCTTACGCCGCCGTTCGCGCCATGATCGCAGAGGCTGGTGGCACGGCATCGGGGCTCAGCGGCGCGGAATGGGTCAGCGCTGTGTCGGACGGGACCGATGATCTGACCATGCGTGCGCTGGTCTCCGAGCTGTCGGGTGAGCAGATGCCGGTGAAGTCGGCCAATGACATTCCGCGGTTCGTTACCGGGGTGCTGGCTCGCGTACAGGAGGCCTGGGTCGGCCGCCAGATCGCGGAGCTGAAGTCGAAACTGCAGCGGGTGTCATCGACCGAACAACCCGAGGCGTATATGGCGCTGTTCGGCGATCTCGTGGCGCTGGAGCAGTACCGCAAGAGTTTGCTCACCCAGGCGATGGGGAACCACGACGACTTCGCCCCGGCCTGAGCTGCACGTCGGCGGTGTGCTGGCTGGCGGTTTCAGGCGGTCTTCAACTGGCCCGAACCTACGTGTAGACCCTTTGGCGTACCCGGAGTAGTGGCTATGCGGGCGACACCAACGGAGTACGGACAAGAACGGCCGCGATCCGGGTTGGGGGGGCGACTGATTGGAACCTGGCCCGTGACAGCGCTGCTCACGCCGCAAATTCAGCGGCGCAGCTGATCCTGCGGCACCAGAACCGTGGTCCGCTCATCCAGCGGCACCATCGGCTCCAACTTCGCCTGGGTGCTGAGCTTGTCCGACAGCTTCTGTCGCCCGAAGAGAACCAGCTTGCGAGTCACCGGGCTCCCGGTCACCGCGCGGGTCGCCGCACTGATCTGTTCATAGCGACCCCGCCCGGCCTTCGTGCCGAGCACGTATCCGGCCGCAATGCCGATGATCAACCGCAGCATCTCGTAGAGCTCCTCCCAAAGTGCCTGTGCGCGGCTACCATCCTGCCCGACGCCCGGTACGCCTGTCGATCCGGATCCACCCCCACCGCGCGCCACCCCCCAGACACGCCGAAGCCCCCGCATGTCTCCAGGTAGAGACGCGATTTGGGAAGGCGAGCGCGGATACGCTAAAGTTTCACCTCGGCCCGCCCAGTACGGACGAGCCAAAGGATAGTCCCCTATAGCTCAATTGGCAGAGCAGCCGACTGTTAATCGGCAGGTTTCTGGTTCGAGTCCAGATGGGGGAGCCGAAAACGGCCTCTGACCAGCGCATCAACGCGGACGGTTAGGGGCCGTAGTCGTATCCAGACCTGGAAACTCGCCAGAAAGTCTCCCAAAAGTCGGGATCGGTCCTTCCGCGTCCTGATCTTGCTCATTGTGACCCAGGCCGCTCATCACCGCATTATGTATGACCGCGGCTGCACCATGGTGCACTCGCCCGCGCGCCATGTATTTGCGCTGGGTCATTGCCGGATCAGCGTGCTGCAGCACATCAGCGGTCACCCTGGCGGAAAGCCCTTCATCGTCGAGGAGAACGGCAACCAATTTCCGGAACGCGTACGGGCTGACATCGTCGGGAAGCCCCAACGCCTCACGAACCCGCTGCCACTGGTGACTGACATTCACCGGATCGCGCAACGTCCACTCAAACGACGGAAAGATCAAATCCACGTCGTAGTCATCCGGCGGCGGATTCTCACGCTTGCGCAGCTGCATTTGCTCCCAGCGCCGATCGAGTATCTCGACAGCGAACTCCGGAAGCGCGATCGTGCCCTGCGGATTCTTCGGGTCGTTGTCCTTGACCACTCGCACCAACCCTTTGCCGGGCACGCGAATCACTTTGCCGATTGTCTGAATGGTGCGCCGCTTACGGTCGTAGAACGGCCACGCAAAGCCCAGGACCTGACTCGGGCGCTGACCGACCGCACCCATGATCGCGATCAGGTCCGCCAGGTCAGCACCATCGCAGTACTCCGCCACGGTCGGCGGTGTGTAGGAGCGGATTCCGCGCTTCTGCTCAGCCTTCGTCAGCTTGCGCGGGCACGGCACAGTCGACCAATACACCGACGCCAGGATGAAGCACAGGTCTTCGATCTCGATATACGCGGCGCCACCCGTACGACCCTTGGCCGCTACATTCTCCGGAATCTCGGCTTCCCGCACCGGGTTCACGCTCAATGGACCGCGACGCACAGCGAACCGGAACATTCCCGACAACATCGACCGCGCATTCAGCATCGAGCCGCGGCCATGGTTCGCCGCAACCCATTCCAGGAACGATTCCGCTGTGCCCGTCGTGAACTCCTCCGGCCCGATACGGCGAAACCCATACTCAGCAACCAGCATGCCCGCCCACCGGTCATACAGGCGCAAGGTGTTATCAGCACGGCCCTTCTTCACCAGGTAAGCCCTGTATGCCTTCCACAGCTCCGCTACCGTCGTGCGAGCGGTTATCTCACCACTGCCCGTATCAGGCGCAAGAGCCGATGCGGCAGCACGAACCGCTGCCGCTGCACGACTTCCATCCTTATCCGGAACGCGTCGTCCTCGACTGTCGAAACGGTCCGGAGACACACGATTCACCCGCCGCCGGCGCCCACTACGATCCCGAACCCACGTATCAGCCTCCCAATGCCCAGGGCGTAACTCGGTCAGCCTCACCACGCCCGGCACACCCAGCTCACGAGCAGGCCGCCCCGTTCTCGCCATGATGCCTACTCGCACTCACCGTCAGCCGGAATCGACTCCATAGCTTCGTTCAACGCCTGCACATCCCAAATGAACTGGCGTCCACGACGTTTCGGCTTAGGCAACGCAAAAGGCGCAGAGCCTTCACGATTCCACCGCCGAAGGACCTCCGGATGACAACGCACGATCTCGGCCGCCTCTTCAGTAGTCGCCCACCGCTGGTGATGACTCACGAACTCCGCTCGAACTCTCATCGCTGCCACCCCGTTTCCTATGCCGCTTCCTGGATTGCCGAAAGTTCTTGCGTCCCTGGTGGGTCCGTTATCAGGGCCTTCGCAGCCAGGTATTCGGGTTGCCAGATCGAGCGTTGAGCGACCGCGGACATGATCAGCTGTTCACGCGACGGCACATCCGGATCGGTGGGTTCGGTCAGGCGCACAACCCATTTGCTGGCTTGTTCTGATTTGGCGATGCCGACCGCGGCGAGGACTTGCCGAACGAATTCGATGCGATCAGCCTTGTGGTCGGGCAGGGTCTTGTTGCTCCACCGACGCGACACCAACACCCGCCGACCGCGCAGGCCGAGGGTGTCTCGGCGGTGAGCTTTGCCCTTGCAGCGACCCGGCTGAGTCTTGGCGTTCGCGTTTTTCGGGGCGATGCCGTAGCGCAGCCACACCGCACACGTGGGTGAGCACGGGGTGCGCTGCAACTCATGGTGCAAACGTTCGTAGTGACGCCGGGTGCGTTCGTTCGGAGCGTCGAGCACTTCACCGATGGACTTGGTGAGGTACTTGGTCAGGTAGCCGATCAACTTCCGGGCATCCTCACCGGCAAGCACACCCTTGGCCTTGCCCGGACGCACCGGACCATGCTCCCCGTCGGCATCGAGGGCCGCGCCGTCATCGTCGCCGATGTCCTTGTGGTCGGTTTGCACGCCCCAGCGGATGACGTGCGCGGGTTGCTGGTCGTCCATCTCCTTCATGCGGGCTAATGCTTCATCGAAGGTAGGCAGCGGCACCGGTTTCCCGGTATCCGGGTCGACCTGGTCCGGATCCACGAAACGGCCGGCGGTGTAGTCCCAGACCGGCATCCGGTCGTCGGTGTAGACCTCGTGGTCGAAGTGTGGCCACCACACCTGGTGATAGGTCGCGGCAACGATCTGATTCAACAGCTCATGCGGATCGGTGCCACGCGCGGCGATATGGATGTGCGGGGCACCACGACGCTGAGGTTCCACCACCGCGAAGTACTGCACATCACGGCCAGCCGAGCGCCGCCAGTTCTGGGCGTGGCGATCCCACAACTGTGGGAAGAACATCGCATCGCGTGCCGCACGCCGGTAGTCGTAGGTATCCGGGTTGATCGGCGAACCGTCCCCGCAGACCTCACCCTTGCGGTTCACCGCGCCATCACGGTGGCAGCGGCCGTAGGAGGGCAACGTCAGCGTCTCGAACGTCGAAGGGCGATGCTTACCGGCGAACTGGCGACCGATCGTGGCCTTGTCCACCTTCTTGCGTGGCAGGTTAGGCATGTCCTGGCGCCGCTTGGTCGAACGGGACCGGCGAGGTTTCGCCGTGGCGTCGATACCGGCAATCCTGCCCTGTAGGCCCGACTCGCGTAGTTCTCGGTCCAGGTCATCGATGACGTTGCGGAAGCCCTGCGCGGCGTCCTCATCATCGGATTCGCGGGCTGCTTTGTATTTGGCCAGGAAATCGGCGCGAGCGGTCAGCACGGCTTGCTGGTGCTCGGTCGGAGGACGGCGGTCGTTGACCGGTTCGGTTTCCATATGCCAGCCTTCCTGGCATTGGGTGAACCGCAGGGCATAGGCCTTCGCCGCACAGGCGGGGCAATCCGACGCACGGGTTGACTTACACGCCGCGGCAACGTATTTCGACTCACCGGTGTCAGGGTTGAACGCGCGCATCGGGATCGGCCGCTTGCACGCACCCCACTTCTCGGCCGCTGCTTCGGCGATATCGAACAGGTTCGGCATGGCCCGTCGCTCAGCGGCTGTCTCACGGGCAGGTTCGGACGGTACCGCGGTATCGGTCGTCATCAGGCAGCATCCTTTCCCCAGCGATCCGGCAGCGCGATCGGCTCAGCCATCGAATCAGCCTGTCGCATAACCAATTCCACGGTTCCAGGACCGACAATCACGGCGCGGCATTCCTGCGCGCCGAAGGCATGAGCCAGGTGTTCGACCCGGTTTTCGAAGTCGGCGGGGCAATGGCCTTCCAGCATCCGCACCCGCAGCCGATCCACCGAGTCGCCGATCTCGACCGACACCAGCTTCGGGACGAGAGTCCAGTCCTCCCGGGAGATGCTCAGGTGGCAGGCGTGGGTGAGGCGAGCCCACCGGCGCCGATAGCGGAACCAGGTCAGGAACCGGGTGCGTGCCCGCCGGGATACCCACCGCTCGAACATCTCCGGACGACTACGCCGCCACAGCATGATCCCCGCGGCGAACACCCCGACCACCACGACACCCACCGGCCAACCCACCAACACCCCAACAACGACCGCGACCGCGAGCGGGACCGAGATCATCGGGAACAACACCGCCCACCACAGTCCGACACCGGCAGCGATGAACGCCCACCACACCGTGTTCAGGATCGCGAGCCCGATCAGGTCGAGCGGGTCACGCTTGTTGCGGTTACCGGTCGTTGTGGTCATGGTCTTGGCCTTTCACATCGAACAGGCCCAGCTGGCCCGTGCACGGCTCATGCAGGTTCTTGCGGTGGTGCCGCTTGCCCTTGGTGACTTGGTCGGCGGCAGCGCGCACGATCGGATTGACTTGCGGGGCTTCGTCTTCGAGTTCGGCACCGGGTTGCAGCCACGGCACGCCGTCACGACGCATCTGCTCGATCACTACATCGATCGCATCCGACAGCGACTTCGGTTCGTTGCCACTCATGCCGCCACCGTCACTTCGTGGCCGAGAGCTTCCGCGACCGCGGATACCAGGTCACGGGCTGCTGGTGGGGTGACAGCGTTTCCGGCTTGGCGGACCTGTTCGCGACGGTTACCCAGGATCACGTATTGCTGGTCGAAGGCCATCGCGCGGGCGATCTCGGAGGGCTCGAGCATCCGGAACTCGCAGTCCTGCACCGCCGGCGCGGGAATGGTGAGTCCGTGGTGGGTACCAGCGGCAGCGACAGTGTCGAGGGGCTCGTGGACCGATTTCGCGGTGTTGTGGTTACGCAAGGGCACCACCAGGGCGTACCGATCCCGGGTGGTAGCGGTGCCGTGCGGTTCCTGCGCGGTGCGGGCGGTGCCGTTGCCGTAGTAGGGCACCAGCAACGCCGTTTCGCTGCGGGTCGTCATCGTGCGTATCGGGTCGACTGTGCGGCGGGCATAGACCCCCACACGTCCCTCGACGGGGATGAGCAAACCGTCTGTCTCCCGGGTGGTGCGAGTCGACATCGGCTCCTCGGTGGTGACCGCCTGCTCGCGCCAGGTCCCGCCACACGGGACGAGCAACCCATGATTGGAGCCGTTGGCCACCACCGTGGCCAAGGTGTCCGACACCGCGATATTGCGGGCACGACCGGAGCGGAACAACACCAGCGACGGGTCGTCAGCGAACTTCGCCAAACCGGCTTGGATGCGCTGCATCGTCTTGTCCGCCAACGGTTTGCGCCGATCCCCGATCCGTTCACCCCGCAGGCTCCAATCGATAGCCGTGGCGGCTGGTAGCCATGGTGGTTCCACGATGGAGTTACGGCACGACACCGACGGGCAGCGCCAGGTGTATTGAGCGCGGTAGCGTCCCCACCGGCGGCGCGGATTCTTCCAGCCCTGCACCGCGGTTATCTCCCGATCACAGGCCACACACCAGGCCCTCGGGCGGGTCCAGCGCTCCAGGTCCGGGGCACGGTCACCAGTGCGCCAACACACCACATAGAGCCTGTCCCGTGACTGTGGCGCCGGGGCACCGGCGGCTTGGGCGTGCATCGAGTTGAGGTAGACGACGTGGTAGCGGTAGCCCAGCAGCTCCAGGGCTTGCAGCCACGCGGGCCACATCACCCACTTCGCGGCATCAACGACGTTCTCCACGATGATCGCGCGATAGGCGTGGTGTTCGGCGAAGCGCACCACATCCCACATCGTTGCCCGCGACCGCTCGGCCGCCTCATTCGGCAAGACTTCGCCGAACAGATCCGGCGTGGAGTCGATATTGCGGCGACGTCCCCGAGCCACACTGTGATTGGTGCACGAGGGCGAGGCCCACAACACATCGGTGCGTGGGAACAACTGAGGGGCGACTTGCGACAGGTCAGCACACGCATGGTCGGTGCCGGGATGGTTGGTGTTGTGGGTTTCCACCGCCAGCCGCCAATGATTCGCGGCCATCCGGACCACCACACCGGGCACCTCCGCAGCACCCGAGCTGGAACCACCGGCGCCACAGAATAGATCGGTCACGGTCAACATCACGCCACCGTCCGATCATTGCGAACATTGACCGCTGAAAGGGGTTGTGGCTGTTCACCTTTGACGGTCACAGCGTCATCGATCGCGCCTTGCAGCACCCTGAGGACCGCGACAGCGTCATCGACGGTCATGATCAGGTGCGCGACCGCCTTGAATCCGGCTTCCCGGTGAAAGGTCAGCTGCACCTGATCAGCTTTCTCGCTGAACTGGGCGAACACCTCGCAGCGTTCCCGGATACGCCCCTCGTCCACGACGACACCGACCCGATGGAAATCGACACCATGACTCGGCTTCCAGTACCCGCTCATGCCGCCCAACCTCCGTCGTCATCGACACCGCAATCCCAACCGGGAGCGTCGCCGGTCTCGACGAGCAGACGCACCGCGATACCGATCGGATCCAGGCCCGAGCGCTCCAAGTGGCAGCGCCGGCGGGAACGGATATCCACGACGGCGTCGAGCTCGTCACGGTCGTTGCCGCGGTTGACGTGGTTTCTCATGGCAGAACCTCGATTTCGGGAACCCCGCACACCTCGCAGGTGCGAGAACGGGTAGGCACGCCCGGCAGCTGTGTGACGGTCTGCCGGGAGTCGGGAAAGGTGTGGCCGTGGTCTTCGCAGTGCTGAGCAGCCAGGCAGCCGTCACACAAGACCTTGTCGCCGTCGTAGAGCCAGCCGACGCCAGCCGACCGGGTATTGAGGTAGTGCACGGCCTGATTGACCGACTCGAAGCAGATCGAGACGTTGCCGTGCTCGGAGTAGACATCTCCGCACCGGTCGCAGTAGATGACCACATGCACCTCTTGGATGAATCCGGTTTTCATGCCGCCACCGGACCTTCATCACCGAGGTCATCAGGATCGAAATCGGTGAGATCGGTTGGAGTGCTATCGATTTCGGTCGCAATGATTTCGTGGCGTGGCGCATATGCCCGCACGAGATCAGAGATCGTGTCGTCGGAGACCCAGTAGAAGCGGATGCGAGTCAAGGCGGTGGAGCCGTCTTGTTCGATGTAGCCGACACCCGGTGTGGCATCGGAGATCTCATCGGCACGAGCCCCGCGGTCACGGGCGCCGGAGCCGAACACCATGCCGACCTGATTCGGTTCATCCAGGCGCAAGGCGATCCGAATCGGGAACAGTTGCCGTTGCGGCATGTTCTCCTTGGACGGATCCTGAACGAATGCCCACACACTCATCGCCGTAGCGCGAGCCTGGGTGAGGAGCAGGCCGAGGAGTTCCTCGAATTTGACCCGAGTGTCACGATCCGCGTAGGCCGACAGTGCCGCCGCCTCATCCAGCAGAATCAAGATGAGTGGCTCTTCCCTGGTCGGGATGTGCTTGCGCAGACCAGCGGAGTGCAGGTTGGCTTGCCGTTCCTGCATCACGCCGACCGCCTCTTTCAACAAGGCGAGGATGTCTTCGACGGTCTTGTAGGCGAAGCGGACGAACAAGTCCGCGGCGGGACCGAACTCGACACCGCCTTTGGGGTCGATGCACCACACATCCACCAGACCCTCGCGGATGGCCGGAGCCACACCGGCGAGGATCGAGTAGGCGACACTGCCCTTACCGGAGCCGGTAGCGCCCGCGCACAAGCCGTGTGTGCCCAGGATCGGGATGGTGCCGATATCGCCGTCTTCGGTGATGCCGACCGGGACCGCTTGCAGGTCCACGCCGTTGTGGCCCCCCGACATCGTTGTCGGTGCCGAGAGTGTGTCGAACACCCTCAGCTGCAAGCGAATCCAACCCGGAGCAGGCGACAGCGCTGTCACCTTCGGCACACCGAGAACATGAGCGAACGCATCCAAGGTCTTGTCGTTGGCCCAGTCCTTACGAGACTGACCAGCCAGCATCAGAAACTCGACATCAATTCCGTGTGGGGCGTAGTCGTAGGACTCCAACGGCGGGAACCCGCCATCGATCGAGCCCAAACCGAGCGCTTCGAGCATCCGGCAGGTTTGCCTCGGATCAGCGAGCACGAACACCGCCGGCCGCAACTCCGCAGGAGCCGAAGCGACGATCTGTTCATGGGTCAACTCAGCCGGACGGCGCACCGCCACACAGGAGCGGACAATCGCCGCGGTCACGCTCATCGTGAAACCGGTCGACAACAGAATCGGTGCCAGCGACATCACCGCTCACCCCCATCGAAAGTCGTTGTGTCGCAGAACATCACGCAGCCATCCGGACGCGGGGCAGGAGACGGAATCGGCGCGGCCGGTTCACGGCCCACGGTCAGCAGCAGTGCAAGAGGCAAAACAACCAGCGCGGCGACCATGAGCACTCCCGCGAGCATCGGCCGGATAAAAAGGTCCTCAACCATCACGCGACCCCTGTTCGCAGTTCGCGATCGAGCTTGGCGACCCAGGCTTGAGCGACCGCGGCAACCTGGATCAGCTCCATCCGCAACGCGATCGGGTCATCCTCGGCGAACGCTTCGGCGATCTCTTCGATCAGGATGTGCCGGAAGGTGACACGATCAGCCGCAGCGGCCGTCGCGCAATACCAGCGCATCAGATCGGCGTACTCGGTGGCAGTGAGTTTGCCTCCCAACCCGCCGAATTCGTCACGCGCCCACGCCGGACCCGTGCCATCGGGATGGTTCTGTTCACCCCACCGCGCATCCTGGTTGGCGCGTTCGGTGAGGACTTCCGCCGAAATCCGGCGATCCTCGAGACTGATCAAGACAGACATAGCCCCTCCTTGCGGGCACATCCAATGAGTGAAATAGGTTGAACCACTGTGCTTTTGGAAGCCGACCGATCAGGCTGGCAAGCCTTCCAGCGGCAGCATTTCGGATTGCAACGGCCACGGCGCACGACTCCGAGATGCCGGGCGCACCGGCAGCGCTTCCCGGACAGGTGCCACAGGTTCTGGCGTGGACTCGGCCATTGGTTCTACGGCCACCGCCTGATACACCGGCTCCGATGACTCCTCGATCACCGGTTCGGGAGCAACCGCGGGCGCCAGGCTTCGTTGTGCGGCACGGAACAGCACCGCCAACCCATGGGTGTCCACCAGCAGCGAAATCGGGGCGATAGCCGCCACCACCGCGCACAACCATGCAGGGAGCGGGTTACCGCCAGCGACAGCGTGAATGCTGTTGCCTGCCACCGACACCAGTGCACCCACTGCCAGAACCCGGGTGAAGAACTTGCGTTCCGGTGACTTCGCCAACACCAACGCACCCGCCGTTGCCTGCACGATCGTGCCGTCGATGATCAGCGGGAACAGCCACGCATCCGAAGCCGGAATATGGGCCAGCTTCGCCAGGTCTCGCAGGGTGGTGAACGAGAGGCGGAACGCGGCAGCGCCGACGCCCACGATCACCAGGACCGCGAACACCCGCGCTGCCAACATCCCCTTGTGCGTGGACATCACGCAGCCGCCTGCCCGGACTGCTCAGCCAGCCGCTTGCGCTGCGCCTTCCCGACCGGGACCGGAGCAGTCTCATCACGGTCGACCGCCATCTCCGCCGCCAGCCGCTCTGCCGCATCGTGGAGCATGAGAATCTGCGGCAGCCGATCGGCCAAGGTGCGAGCGTCCTCAAGCGACAGATTCAGCCAGGCACGGCCACCATTGCTGTTCAGCTCCACATCCACACTGGCCGGAACGCGGCCATTGCCATGCGTGCTCTGAAATGCCGCCCGGTACTGCACGTCGATGCCGTCGTACTTGCTGACACTCACCTGCATGAACGACATGACGATCACGCAGCCTTCTCGTCACGCGGACGAGACGCACCGACGTTGTTCGCAGGCTGCTTCGAACCCGAGTTATCGCCCACGATGCCCGTCGCGAAGTACGAGTAGATCAGCTTGGCGAAGTCGCCAGCCTTGGTCGCCCGCGGCTGAACCATCAGGTTCTCGAACACCACCTCGCGCATACCCGGACGAAGCTCCGGACCCGTTGGAATCGGCTGCACCGCCGACAAAAAGATCAGGTCAATGCCCATGTCCGAGCCCCGGACATCCGCCGAGAAGTCAATGATCTTGGCCTTCCACTTCAGAAGACCGGTCTCCTCATCCCGCTCCTGCTCGTTGGTGTAGGCCCGCTTGCGCTCGTTGAACTTCATCACCGGCTCAGGCACGTTGATGATCGCCGCACCCGCCTCGAAACCGATGTCATGCGGGATCGGGAACCGCTGAAACTTCTTCACTGCCATCGCTCAATCTCCTTGTGTCGGTTGGTAATTGGTCTCATCGACTTACCTATGTGGTGCTCGACACATCTAGAATGAGCCTTGCGAAGGTCCCAAAAAAGGCCATAAAAGAGGCCATGGATAGGACATTTCTTGTATCGACTGGTGAACCATGTCCCTATAGAGGACTAGAATGTCTATCATGACGACACCAGGGAACGCCGCACTTCGGGCGGCTCGGCAGTCACTGGGATACCGCTCCCAGGCTGCCTTGGCGGAAGCTCTCACCAAGACCGCACGAACGATCGGGCTGCGGGTTGCCGTAACTGCTCGTACGGTTCGTCGGTGGGAGTCCGCAGAACCGCCCTGGCCGCAAACGGAGCATGCCGCCGCACTGGAGGCTCTTTTCAAACGTCCGATCGCCGAGCTGGGCTTCATTCCGCCGTGGTCGGACGAAACACCCGCACGGCCAGCGGTACGGACTGCCGCCGATCTCCAGGCTGCTCAACGTCACTTTCCGGGAGCGGCGGCTGCTCTCCCAGCGTCGGCTGCAACCGACTACATGGCGATCTCGGTCTCGTATCGCCACCTCTACTGGTCATTGCCCGCAACGCGTCTTCATCGTTCGGTGGCTGAGCATGCCCAGCTGGGAATCGATCTCCTGTTGCAAGTTCCCGAATCCGCGAAATCGGTTCTCGCCAAGGCGGTTTCGGAATCCAGCCTCCTGGCTGGCCGACTCGAATTCTTCGATCTCCAGCAACCAGAGTTATCACAACCGAGCTTCGTCCTAGCGCTTCAGGCAGCGCATGAAGCCGATGACTCCTTACTCGCTTCAGCAACCCTGGCGCACATGGCCTTCGCGCCAGCGTTCTCTGGCGACGTATCGCGCGCCGAAGAAGCTCGCGACCGGCTTCGAGCTGCGCGCGCATTCGCCAGGCGGGGCAATGCCAGCGCCGAGATGATCGCGTGGCTCGACGCCGTCGAGGCTGAAGTGGAGACACGTTTCGGAGACACTCGACGCGCACTCAGCCTCATCCATCATGCCGAAGAGGCGTACGAGGACTACGACGCCGACACGAACCCCTCACCAGCGTGGCTGGACTGGTTCTCGCCAACGCGGCTTGCTGGATTCAAAGGCAATACCTTGATCACTGCGGGCCACGGACGAGAGGCGCGTGAAACCCTCGAACGAGTCATTGCGGACTTGCCTGATGACGCCGTCAAGCAGAAGTCAATCTACCTCGCCGATCTCGCCGCCGCCGCTGTGCTCGAAAAGAACCCGGAGCAGGCGTGCACGCACCTGGAAGGCGCGCTCGACCAACTGGGCCGCACCTGGTACGCAACCGCTATGGATCGGATCAAGGCGGTTCGCCAGTCCTTACGGCAGTGGGATTCGCTGCCAGCGGTACGCGCCTTAGACGACCGACTCTACGACTGGCACACGACCGTCAATTCACTCGTTGGCTGAAGCCGAGTTATTTTCTGCCACAACAATACTCGGCAGTTCAGTGAGGTCGCGGATCTTCCAATCGGACATATCCGCGACCTCTTGCTTATCCCGATGGATCCAACCCCATGGACCTCGCGTAATGTAGGCCGTTCGCATACCAGCCTTCTTCGCCGGCGCAACATCGTTGTCAATGCGATCACCGACATACACGATCTGATCAACGTCGCATGGCGCTACCTCGATCACCTTCGCGAAGAACTCGACTGAAGGCTTCTCCACGCCCCAATCATCCGAGGTTGCAATGAAATCCGTTGGCAGGTCCAAGCCGCGCAAGATCTTCCCGGACCGAACCGTCTGATTACCAACGATCCCCACCCAAACGCCCAAGTCGCGCAGCTGCGACAGGGCAGGCCGCACATCGGGGTACAAGTCGTCTTCGCCGTACCACTCTGGCAACCCGGCATCCGCCCTAGCCTGACGCTCCTTCGTGAGGTCAAATCCTGGTCGGAATACCTGGAACGTTTCGCGGTAGTCCTGCCCGGTCGCAATCACTGCCCCGAAGACCGCCGCAAAAGTATGCCGAGGAACGCCGAGCCAATCGGCCCAAGTCCCGTACTCGCGAGTCTCATCGACAAGCGTCTCACCAACGTCGAACACTACGGCGGCAATCACAGCGTCCAACCCTACCGTGCGGTTCCGACACAGTCGGAATGCCAGTGCCCATGCTGTACCGTCTACCACCGTGGACTAGTCGCCAGCACTTGCTATGTCGGGCGAACACGGTAGCTGGTCTCGATCCGACCAGCATCGCTGGATCCACGCACCGCAGGCCGCCACCAGTACGTGCCGACATACTTCCCAAGCAAGGGAGCCTCAGCCGTGAACGTCTTGAAATGACCGCGGACTATATGCAACGGCAAGTCCTGTCCGCTTGCTTCACGTGCTTCACTGAGGTTCCGAATACGTGAGCTGCCTGGAAGCGTAATCGTATGATGCGACAGCGGTTCTGGCTTCCTAACTGAACCCCGGGCACGCCTCCTGGATGACCGTACAGGCGCCGATGCCGGCGACTCCGTGACTTGAACGTTGCGGCAGTTCATCAACCCGATGGCCACCCACGCAGGAATCAGCTTCGGGCCGACCGAGCCGGTCAGCCCTTTGTGACCCGGGAAGTGCGGATCGATGCTGGTGCACATGCCGAGCGCCTCACCGAACTCCCCGACGTAGACGCCCACCGCCAATGGCGGATAGACCGCGACACCACCCTTCGCACGGAAGAACATCGACGCTAAGAACTGGACCGAGCCGCTAGGCGCATCCTCGCCAGGTTCCTCCGCTGTTATCCATGCCGCATAACGAGCACCGTCCGACTCCGGCTTCGGGAAGACCCACTCAAACCACATCGAGTCGAAGGGCAGCCGGAGCGGCCCCATCAAATCGAACGGAGAGTGATCACCGGTCGCCACCCAACGTTCAGTGTCTCCCAAGCTCCATGCCGCACACTCATCGGCGATCACGCGAACACTGCTCCGTACCGCCTCGCGGACCTCCCGAAACGGCACCAACGCCTGATCTCCCTGCGAGGGGCGAACCGTAACCTCACGCCGATTGATCTGTTCGAACAACCTCATCGAATCCCCCTAATGGGCAACCGATCCCACCAATCAATCCACGATATCCTCACCCACTGACACAAACCTCGCCGTTGCGGCCACCGGTCGGTCGAGTCATGTTCGATCAGCCGCGAGCAAGCATCGGGTCGGCTTAGGTTCTGCGCCAACACTTATCCCGAGTTGTTGCCGAATTCAGCTATATAGACTCAAGAGCGGCGGCGGCCCAGAGGGCCGCCGCCGCCGTGCTACGACGCGCAGCCCGGCTCCCTGAACGGCGGTCGCCGGGCGCGTCGGCACGTCGGCGGCAGCCCTCCAGGCCAAACTGCCTCTGATCTTCAATGTTTATTGTTCGGGATCGTCCCGCTTCATCGGTGGCCAGACGCTCTCGTCGTTAAGCTTCAGATCGTCGGGCACCAGGACGGTATATCTGTCTGCGCCGTGTGTCCAGATCACCTCGCCATCGGCATGCAAGGTGACATCGATGATGAGGTCGGCTGGATGCTCGAACTCGATGGACAGCATGTCGTCTTGAGATTCGAGCCGGACTTCGTCACCGTACGGTTCAACGAACCAACTGCGTGGCGTACCGCATTCGTTCGTCACATTGATTTGGATCATCGGCGTGACCTGGCAGGGTGGATCATGCGGCAATGCTGGCAGACATCGCGTCGGAAGAGCGACACGAGCCCCGGCAGCAGACCACGAATCTCACGCCTAGAGATCCACATCTCGGCTTGGGTTCCCGCCTCCTCATGGCCCCCATGATCTGACTTCAGTCCGGGTGAGTAAAGGGCGCTTCGCGTCGCTACGCGATGCCTACGGCACCCTTGACTAACCCTCCCTCAGCACAGGATGGCCAGTATGAGGAAGCGGGGGGACTAGGTACCGGACGGGCGGTCTATCCACAGGAAGCAAAGCATCAGTGCATCAGAACACTAGACAACGAATACTAACTCGGTCTGAATATCGGATTGCAGACTTAGTTACTGGGGCGTGCATAGAAGATTGCTATCTTTTTTTGAAACCATCCGCGGACCAAGTCTGACATTTCAAGCCTTTTAGTCTTCTTCAGTGCTTGAACAGCCATTTCGGCAGTGCTGAGCGTGGTCGCACCGCTGAAGTCAACTACACCGTGTGCGGGTAGTCCGGCTATATGATTGCCAAATTCAAGGGGAAAGAGGTTTAGGTGGTCGAAGGTGCCGTCGTCTTTCCCTCGCCAGCTCGTCAAAATACTGTTGTATTGCGGGGAGTTACGTGAGGCTGGCAATGGCATCACCGGAGCTAGGAGAATTCCGGAGCGAGATCGAGGATTCTCTAGATCGCAGTCGTACGAGCAAACACACACTAATTTCTGATCTTGGACTTCGATGAGTCTATCCCAGTCTGCGACTAGGACACCTTTCTTGCTTGTGCCAGGGAGGGGAAGTGGTGAATCGCCGACATTCCATCTTGGAAACGACGAAACTGTACAGATATCACCCTGCCTCAGCGCCGCATTGGCGACAGATTCGAACACGGCTTCTAGTCCTCAGCCCATGGAAGTTCGATCTCCGCACCCGCTCGATATTGCTTAAACTCTTCAAACCATGAATCGGGAACTACTACTGGGCTGGAAACAAAAAGGTCTGGTGCGTCCGCAAAATCATTTTCTTTCGCCCGGATTTCCTGATCGTACTTGACGGCTTCATCGAGAAATTCTACGAGCTGATTTACTCGATTCCAACTGCTGTTAGTGCTGGCCTGGCCTGTAAACAAGGACGCTGAACTGTCATGCGTAACTCTTTGTGATAGAAGCTGCATCAGCAATAATCGCTGCTCCGGGGACATTACTTCCCAGTGCGTATCTTCGAAGCGGCGCAAGATGCTACGAAACAGCTCAGTTTGTGTATGCGCCATATCGCTCGTTTCCGCAGATAAGGGCATGTACGACTGGGACTTCGATCTGCTCATTTCGCATGCTCCGGACTGAAGAGGGCTTCTGCGCGAGTAGCAATCGCTTCTATCTCTTGCATTGACTGCGATAGATTGGCGATTGCCTCTCTGGAGCCTCCTTCATTTGCTACATCGAAATTAATATTGAAATCGAGAACCGTTCTCGGATTATCCGTCTCAGTCAGGAATCCGAGACGTCCTCTCTTCTGTGTTGAAGTCCAGAAATAGACGTGCACATCTGCGCTGTCGGTGCTAATTCCCAATGAGTTATTAATCAGGTTGTCACTGAGGAGTTTCTGTGAAAGATTCTTCTTCCGCCCCTCGGTTCCTTCGACTATGTATTGCGCATTGTGGCCAACGGCCTTGATGGATTTAGGTCCGATATATTCAAAGATGGAACTGACCATTTCTGAAAGTCTCTCCGCATCTAAGGCGACAGACCGGGAGTCGCTAACTGCTGCCTCGAATCGCTCTGGAAGAATTTGTAGCATGACCCCCCTTGTTTGCGCTTGCAGTGCAACAGGAAGTCGAAGAGTCTCCTGAAGTTGTCGGTGATTAAAAATAAAATCCGAAGCCTTTATGTTCGAAATCGGGAAATTCTCACCGACCAACACGATATTGAAGGACGCTAAAGACACCTGCAATCCTTTCATCGGCCAGATAGCGTTAGGATGTTGCTTCCGCTCACGCTACAGTCTGACACAGGCTGAGCGAATGTACCCAGTCTCCCTTGTGTTCAGCCGTCCTCGCAACTGCTCATTCGCCCCCCCAATGTCGCAGAGGGGCAAGTCCATGACGCTGGGCATGCCTTCACCACCTGATTCACGATGGCCGCCCGAGTGCGTGGCAGTGTGGGGACCACTTGGGGACCATACGTGGTGCGCGACAGCGAACATCCGCAGGACCTATGAGGTTTCGGGTATCCGGCGGAACGTGCATGACGTGCGCAACACCTGGTCTTCAGTCCTGGGCGGCACGGGGTCTTCGCTCCGATCGATTGCCTCGGCTGACAACAGGGTGACTGCTCTGCATATCAAGGCAATCGAACTATGCGCCAAGAAGTCTCCACTATGTAGCAGATCGTCGTGGTTGCGTGAGGTTGTTCTGCGTTGCTCAGGATGGTCCGTGATGCCCGATTCACTCTGGGTGCCAACAACTTTGGCATAGTGCCGGAGCGTCCAGCGTTGTCTGTGATAGCCCTAGGCTCTGCTAGTCGGCAGGTTTCTGGTTCGAGTCCAGATGGGGGAGCAGAAACAGCAGGTCAAGCCCGTTAGGTGGGCTTGACCTGCTGTTTTTCTCGGTATGTAACCAGGAATACACCAAAGTTTCCGGGCCAGACTTCCAATCAGTTGAACGGCCTGGCGGTCGTCCGTCCCAGGATCGCGCCCTCGGCGGGGCGTGTCAAACATGGGCATGGGGACGACCTGCTGCTTTCTCGTGGCCAGTTAGTTATGAAGCCGATTACCAGCTATAGGCATCTCCACGCACGTGGAGCCCGGATCGGATTCAGATTGAACAGGACACTCCGCAGAGGCTTGTCGATGGAGTCGGTCGCCTGAGTGGGGGTCAGGGGTTCGAGTCCCCTTAGCTCCACAAATTGACACGAATAGGGCCGTTGATCAGGGGTTTTGCTGTCTTTCGAAGATGGGGACAATCTTCGGTCGGGTGCCGCGTATCACCTGGTCAGCGCCTGTTTTCTTGTTCTAGTTAGCTCCCCAAGGTGTGTTTTCGTTTCGGCTCGGTGTCGATTAAGTCGGAAGCACTCTTTCATTACCGCGACCGCGAGCCGTGCTCGCCACGAGCGGTGTCTCACCAGGTCGTCGTGGATTGATGTCAGGATCGAGCCCGCCCGTGTGTGTCGCGGGTGCGGACGCCACGCTGGCGCAGGCGGTTCAACACGGTGGTCGGATCGACGGCAAAGTGTTGCCCGACCCGCACAAGGGACCAACCGAGACGGTAAAGGCGAATCGCCTCGTCGGTCTGGTCGGGGGACAGGCCGCGGCGACGTATCGGCACGTCGTGGCGATGCAGGATGGCGCTGATGGTGCGGCGGTCGACACCGAGTCGGTTGCTCAGTTCGTAGGTCGTTGCGCCAGCGACATAGTCGTGTATCAGCATCTGGATGTGGTCCTGATCGAGTTGTCGTGTCTGCCTCGGTGTGGACCCGCGGGGCGGCAAAGGTGAACTCCCGCCACCGATCGCGGTGCGGTCGTCACGACGACTCGGCTTGTCGGCCATCTGTTCTCGCGCGAGTTCGACGAGCACCTTCGCGATCTTGCCGGCATCGGGCGGATCACGACGAACGCCACGAATCTCGAGTTTGCCCCGCCGGGCAGCGGTATCCGTGTTGATCGGTATTGTCATGCATCCACTGTCCTGCCTGGAGGCAAGTCCGGGTCAAGGTGCCGGTCAGATCGGACCGTTGCAGCTCGCGCCCTGCGGCTGACCACGGATGTGGTCACCCACCTAGCACGACCGGCACAACGAGCGGCACACGATGGTCGGAACAGCTACCCGTCTCCGAACGTGTCCAGGGCGGCAACGAACGATACCGAACCCCCTTTGACTGTGGTGGCATGAGGTGAACTGCTACGCAGCACTTTTCGGGCTGCCGAACAACCGATATGTGGCATTATCCCGCGCGTTCGCATGAGCCACTGTCAGCCGTTCGCCCGGCGTCCACGCGGCAGCCCTTGCTTGCACGGGTCGGGCTACCGGTCTTCGTCGGCGCGGCATCGAAGGGCGAACGTCGCCAGCCGGGGCCGATAGCCCGCCGGTCGCTGCGGATCAGGAAAGCATCAGGATGACGGCTCTGCCGGGGCAACTGCGCCCGGCGGCGGAGCTGGCGGGCCATCTTCCCGATTCAATTGCGCTTCCCAGTACTCACCGTGTTTGCGAAGGATGTTCAGATAGCTCGCAAATATCTTTTTCATTTCGTCCCGCTTGTTCGAGGGATCCAATGCTTTGATGTATTCAAAGCGGTCATAGAGAAGGGTTAGCTCATTATATATCGTCTTGCGCTTCAACCAGTATTTATCAAGATCCCAGAAAGCGCTCAGGCTTGCTATCAATGTCAGAATTGCACTAATTGCCAATGCTATATTCCTGGACACAGCGATATAGGATTCATTGTTGATCTGTAGCCCGAGAAGGATGGTCGAAGCTCCGCCGAGCACCATGGCACTGATCCGCAGTGCCCAGTTCGCACGCCGGAGTTGATTCTTGCGCTTCTCATGTTCGGCGATAGCCGTGGCGAGCAGTTGTCCCAGATGCGTCTCCAGATCATTCACCATCCCAGCATCTTATATGCCGATCACCGCCATGCCGCGCAAGCTATCGATGCAAGATGACGGTGCTGGCAAAGTTCCTACGGTGTACCACTGATGCGTCGGCTCGGTCGGGCCGTTCCTGGCGGTACCCTTAGCGAATGCGAAAGGCGCTGCACGACCCCTGGAAGTCCGGTGTCGAGCTGACACCGATGTCAGAATCGGAATGGGGATTTGATATCGAATGTACACTGTATCTATCGTCAACCGTCCGATCGATCCGCTTCCGGAAACGCCTGGAAGTGCGCTTCCATTGTTCGGACTGCGGCAAAAACGGGCGAACTGTTTTTGTTGATGCTGAAATGCGCGAAAGTTTTTGCACCACCCATTATGCCAAATCGCATCCGTTCCGCGCCCACGTTGCCGGTTTCACACTCATCGAGCGAGAGAGTACGGGCCGCTCGGTCGTGACCGCAACCTATCACATACAGTGCGAGCGTACGGCTCTTAAAAATGTGCATCGCAGACGACCCGCATTGACTGGACCCCAGTGGTCGCGAGTATTGATGACAATGACATGCATCTGTGGTGTGCAATCTGACAGAGCTGTGCAGACCAACGTTGGCAGGCCGCATAAGAATAACTGCATATGCGGCCGACCATTGTACTACGAGGTATATGACGCGCCCATCCTGCGAACTAGCGCGGCGCCGACAGTCGCCGGATCCGACTTCAGCATCACGTTGACGGATTGGACCAGCAAGACCCGCACGCCAGAGTGGGACGAACAGACGGTCAAACTGACGCTGGTACACGGGACATGGCCTCGGGGCATCTTCCCATCCACCTTTCAATCCAGACGACGGACGGCGCCACGATGGTTCGAACCTTCCTCGGCCTTCGCCGAGCGACTCATATCGGCGCTACGCCGCGCCGACGTTCACGCCACATTGTCGCAGGTCGAATGGACCGGCGAGAATTCTCTCGATGCCCGAGAATCAGCGGCACGAGAACTCGCAGAGCTATTGAATCAGCAACGAACCGGAAGCCGCTTCGCCCCCCGGGTAATTATCGCTCACAGTCATGGCGGCAACGTAGCGTTACGGGCGGTCCAGATTGCCGCCGACCTCGGCGCAGACTGCTCGAATATTGCAATAGTCACAATTTCTACACCCTTTATCAGCATCCGTGCGAACCGTTTCATCGGCTACGATAGCTCAGTCGGAGAACTAGTGCTGTCGGCTGCTCTAGTTACGGAATTATCGACGCATTTTCCAATCAATATCTCGACATGGTGGGCGCACATCATGATCTGGGCTGTCGAAGTCTTGGTCACTTTTCTCGTGTTGGTGGTGGCCGAATCAACACTCTTTGGTTTGCATCCGGTCGAGCCAGAAACGAACTGGCGGTTACGCAAATACATCGAATTCTATCGCCACTCAGCGGTGCGGGGTGTTCCGTTGTTGGTTATCCGTGGAGCCAACGATGAAGCGGCGCTGACCATCGCCTCCGCGGCAACTGGCGAGAGATTGACCAGATTTATGGCCAACGCTGCAACTCGAACGGCAACAGTTATCGGCTTGAAGGGGTTCGTATCCCTTGGGCCAATTCTGGCGATGGCGATTGCATCCACAATGGCGGCTGCACATCGGCAATCAATCGTCGACTCATTTCTTACAACCGAACTGCTGTCATCGCTTTGGCGCATCGTTCTAACGGTCATCGTCGCGCTTTATGCGATTCGGATCATTTCGGGGGCACTGTCAGGGTTATTCCGTACCATCTTTGGCCGCGAGCTGTTCAATACGAGCTTTCTGCTAGAAGCCTCCGCCGAATCAGCCCCGGATACATCCGATTGCGCAACAGTGGTGACTTTCCCGGACCCCGAGGCGAAGGAACACCTGTATTACTTCGCGGATTCAGATGAAGAGCGCGAAGCAGAAAAGGCCGAACTGCACGCTGCACGTCGGATGCGCCACGGCCTCTACAACCATCCGCAAGTGGCGGAAACCATCGCAGAATGGATCACGACGCTCGCAGTGCACGGGACGCCACCGGCCGAGTATGAGAAATGACGAATACTGCCGCGGCTGACGTCCACCCCCGGCTCGGGCGACCGAGCCGAACGATCTGTGCTGAGCCGCCAACCGTAGCCTGTATCTCAATATCCTCCGACACTACCCCTATGGGGCGATCTGCAGATTCCAGGCGGCGATCAGCAACTCACTACCTTCCATCGACGCCGTCACTCGACCGTCATTGTCGATCTCGATAGCGGCTTCATGGGCGACATCCGATTTGCGGTCCTGCTGCAGGCGTACCTGATCGGCGGGACGCATTCCGGCGACGACGTGGTCGGCGGTGTTCTGACTCGGCTGGCGGCCTGCATCAACAATGGGCATCCACCGCGCTAGCCACAAAGCGAAACCGGGTCCGGGAATAGGCGTGGCACGTCGACGAGATGGGACCAGGCCTTCGTGTTCGCGAAATCATCCGCTGCGACTCAAGCCATGGTGCGTTGGAGGCGTGAGGCGATGCTGACCACCGCCCTGGGCGGTATGGCTTACGGTCCAGGCTTGCAGATGTTGATCGGACGATTCGTTCCCGCCGATGGCCGCCACGCGAATGCCAAGATGCACACCGCTAGTCGCCTCGCGCTGATCCTTGGTCCACTGCTCGGTGGCGCGGTCGTGTCGCTGAGCGGCCAGCGGGGATTGCTGGCCTTCGACGCCGCGACGTTCCTGCTCTCGGGTGTCGCCATTACCGTCGTCTGCTTCCGCCCAGCGGCCCGCGAGCACCTGCGCCGCAAGCAGCACGCGGGGTCGATCGGGTTTGTCGACAGTCTGCGGTTCATGGTCGGCAACAGGGTAATTCGCTGGGTGCTGCTCGTCGGCGCGACGGTGAACATGCTGACCTCCGGGTTTGCCGTCCCTCGTCCCGTCAGGCCATGTCAAAACGGTCCGTTTATGGCTGACTCCATGGCAGGTTGTAACTCCATGGCGACCCGTACCGATCCGATCAATCGCAATCAACTGGAAGTTCTTCGGTGGGTGGACGCTGGGTGTCCGGATGGCGTAATGACAGGCAGCGCTTACAAGTTGACGGCGAATGCGCTCGAATGGCGTGGCTTGGTCGTGGTGTCGAAGAAGAAGGGGATCTGGCGGGCCGAAATCACCGAGGCTGGCCGGCACTACCTGCAGTACGGCCGCTACCCCGACGGTCACGGGACTAGAAAACCCTTACGGCAGCAAACAACCGCCCGCAGCGCGAAGGGCAGTCCGCCAGCCGCTTTCGAGACGACCACGGCGAAATCGCCGATACCGGATGACAAACCATCTGTAACGGCACGCCGCGCGCCGCCGGATGCGACGGCGCGCATATCGCTGGAGCGACGGACGGCCGCGCGGGACCTGATCGAAGAGTTGGTAGCGAATGAGCAGTTGGTGGTCCACCAGCCTGACGAATCGGAGGTCGCGCGGTGGCGGAGGACCGTGGACTTCGCTAAGCGGCACAAGATGGTTCCGGACGGACATCGTCTCGAGAAGCAACGCATGTATGGCGGCGATCTGCGGATCATGCTGGTGAAGGGGGTGCACTTCAATACCGCGGCGGCAGTCGGCCCGGCCCCTGCCGCCGAAGTGCCGGACAGCATCGAGGAGTGGCATACCTTGCTGGTCGACCTGAAGGACCCGAACGGTGCGTTTGAGGTATCGGCGCCGTTGGTTCCGCGTGTGTTGCGGTTCCTCCACGTGTTCCTAACCGAATGCACCAATCGCGGATGCGTCGTGCAGTGGGCAGAGGGTGTAAAGAACGGGATCCGGATCGAGGTGGAGGGTCTCGAGTATCGTCTGACGGTTGCCGAAGAGATCGAGAAACGTGACGTCCTGCCGTCTCCAGGCGAGTTGTCGGGGCGGAAAACGTATGCCTGGCAACGGGTTCAGGCCGAATCCCGGATGGTGCCCAATGGGCGGCTGGTGGTTTCACTGTTCAGTTCGCGCTGGAGCAACCACAAGTGGGCAGATCGTAAGCGCTGGACCATCGAAGACAAGATTCCGGCGATGCTGGCGAAGATCGATGATCGGGTCGCAGCGGAACGTGAGCGCCGAGCCGCTGCCGAACGAGATAGGAAGGAGCAAGAACGCCAACGGGAAGCTGCCATGGAACGCGCAACCAGCCGCTTTCGAGAAGATCGGAGGATCGCGGCGCTGGACGCCCAACTCGGCGATTGGGAGAAGGCCGCGATGATTCGCGAGTTCTGCGACGCATGCGAGAACAGCTCGACGGCCGGCCAGGATGCCACGGGGACAGACGCGTGGTTGAAGTGGTGTCGTGACTATGCAGACCGCATCGACCCGATGGTGCAAGGCGCGGTGGCTCCTGCCGAGAAGGAACCGAATCTCGACGACCTGCAACCCTATCTACCTCGGCACATGCAGAAATACACGCCGGGGACTAGCCAGGGGTCTCCTGCTGCCGGGCTTGCCGGAGGGTCTCTAGCGGGATACCCAGTTCCTTCTCAATGGCATCCGCGTCGGCGCTTTTGGCACGGCGGAGGGCGGTGATCGCACGCTCTATGAGCGTGCCGAGGCGGAGCACCTCGGCGCGCAGCGCGATGAGTTCGTCATGCCGGTCACGGGCCTCGGCGCCGCACCACTGCCGGACGAGATCACGGACGGGAACCCATCTCTGGCGTGTTTCGGCGCAGATTTCGGGAGATATCCAGTACTTTCCGCTTTGGTACCCGTAGCGACTTTCCCGTTGATCTCGTTGTTCGTCAGCATCGAGCTCGGCTAGCAGTATGTCGGCGTGCTTCTCCGCGATTCGACGCATGATCGTCTCGGACAGCCGCCATGGCAGGACCCAACGTCCTTCCTCCTCGATGAAGGCCAAGTTGTCATCGATCACGGCGTTGCGGTCCAGTTCGAGATCGGTGACGAGGATGTCGAGGTTCGAGATGCTCAGGATGCCGGAGGCGTGGTAGTCGAGTTCCTTGACCAGAGAGACACCGCGCAGGTTGTCGAACACCATGTGCCACGCGTCCTCCTCCCTCTCGGAAAGCTCTGACGCGGAATACACCGCCGACCATTGGCTTTGCCGACGCTGCCACGCATCCACGCCAGCCCACGGGACCTTGAGCCGGGCTGGTGGAACCCATTCCTGTCGGCCTTCAAACGCGTCATCGACGAATTTGATCTGTACTCGCGCAGGTTTGGTGGTGCTGAGGCGAACTACTTCGACGCATGTAACCGGGTCCGTCTGCTTTTGCCGGTAGGCCCACCGCTCGCCGATGGCCAGGTCACTCAGATCGCGAGGCATCGGGCACTCCCAAGAGACGACGGATTCGACACTGCCACTGTAGGTTTCGGTAGGCGTCCTATCCAGTACCAGCCGCGAGCGAGTGCTACAGCAAGCGCATCAAGGTTGTTTCGAGGAAACTGCGGGCCGAGGCTAGCCCAGTGCTGTTACTCGGATCGAGGGCACGGTCATGCGCCCGCTACCGAGCTCTTCCGTGAGTGTCTCGGGTGGGTATTCCGTGTTGGCGGAGTGCGGTCAGGATGGTGGTGTGGGCTACGCCGAGATGCTGTCCGACGCGGGTGAGGGACCATCCGAGCTGGTAGAGGTGGACGGCGGTCTCGACTTGGTCGGGGGACGGGCCGCGGCGGCGCATGGGCACATGGTGCCGGTGGAGGATGGTGCCGACCGTGCGCCGTTCAATACTGAATCGGGCGGCCAGTTCATACACGGTGGATCCGGTCTGGTATCCGGTGATCAGTTCCGCGATTCGGTCGGCGTCGAGTTGCCGTGCCCGTCGCGGTTTGGGCCGCTTCGCAGGCTGCTGGGCGGTTGTCGTGGTGTCGGGCAGCTTCTGGATCAGGGTCTCCAGGGCTTCTACCTGCATTTTCGTGTTGTAGTAAGGTCCCCCAAGGTCCACCATATGTTCGATCTTGCGCTCTGACCTGCGCGTTTGTGGTTCTAGTAGATCTCTCGCTCACTACGTGAGCGAGAGTTTTTGCAGGTCAAGAGCTTTTCGTTGGTTCTATTCTCGTAAGGGGTCGATGGCGTTCGTCTGCTGTCGGCTCACAGCGGGCCAGCGCATCCGTCGGGTTGTCGTGCCGGGAGCCTGCGGCGAGCTGCCATGTTGCAGCGGGTGGGACGACCGCAGCATCGCTGCCGTTCTCGGACGCACTTTCGGTACCAGCCTGCTCGGCTTGCGGCGGCAGGGGCTCGATCGTCCCGATACCGTCGTTGCCACCGTGTGTAGTGGGTCGATGGTCACTTTGGGATGGGTTAAGTCTGGAGCGTCGCATGGTCGTGCCCTCGGCGGGGCGCTACAAGGATGGGACCGGTCGTGAACAGTGGTTTTCATTGGGACCGTTAACGGTTGGAGCGGGTTTCGTCCGTCCGAAGCCGGATTGGCTTGTCTTCGCGGCAGCTGCGTTGGTTTCTGCCGCTCGACAGACCGGCACCGGATTGTGCGTGGCGCAAATCGCGATCGGCAGCGCTATCTCGCCGATGATCAGAACCACGATCGCGGCGGTGTGCTGATCGGTGTACGGACTGTCCATCCTGGGCGCATTCCGCGCTGAATACATATGTCCCGCAGGCATGGCGGCGAGCAGCGTGCCCCTGCAGTCGATCATCGGAATCGGCCGACGCTGGGGTCCGGGCCGACCGTCGTCGATTCCTCACGGCCCTCTTCCTCGGCGGCGAGGAGATTCTGGCCGGTTCGTGTGATGCGGGAGTGGACGGCACTGACCGGCACACTGCAGACCTTGGCCGCTTCTTGGTAGGTCAAGCCGATGTGGGGGACGGCGACGGCAGCACACCCAGTAGGCGTCTAACCGCAAGATAGGTAGTATTCGGCGGCATGAGCGACGGGGGTACGCCAGCTTCGGGACAAAACCTCTCGGTGGTACCCGAGAAAGTGCGCGAAGTGGGGGAGGAAGTATACGAGCTGTCCACCGCGATGCAGACCGCGCTGGCCTCAGCGGCCAGGGACGTCGAGTCGCTGGTCAACGGAACGTGGAAGGGCAACTTGGCCAACGAGTTCGCCGATGGCTGGAACGACATCCGCGACGGCGGTGGCCAGATCATCACCGCGCTGGCCGGGTTGGCCGAAAAGCTCGGGGTCACAGCCTCAACGTATGAAAACCTCGACGGCAGCAACGCGGAAGTGCTCTACAGCGCGAGTACGTCGAGCTTGGACCTGCCATGAGTTCAGAGGAGTTCGAGGTCGACCTGGACCACCTGGATGAGGTCGCGATCCGTCTGTCCGCCCTCGCCAGCGTTATCGCCGAACATCTCGATGCGATCGACGCCAAGGTCGCGACCTTGGCGGGAACGGGTTGGGACGGTGTTGCCGCGCAGGCATATTCGGACGCTCATCGTGAATGGGCTGCCGGGGCAAGAGAATTCGCCGAAGGCGCCCGCGATATCAGCGAGGTGGCGCGCAAGGCACACACCGGCTACACGACCGCGGTCGAGGAAAACTTGAAGATGCTCCGAGGGGGATGAGCGGTGAAGGTCAACTGGCGGACCTACTACGAGGCCGCCAAGCAATGCCACGACCTCGCCGGCGAGCTGCGGCACGCCGATAAACCCGTGCACGACGCGGTCAAAGGCGAGTGCGCAGGTATGGCCGGTGACGCTCCCGGCTGCAAACAGTGGGGCGAGGCGTACGACCGTTACACCCGGGACACGATGCAGACCTGCACCGACCTGGCCGATGCGCTCACCAATCTCGGCAACATTCTCTACGCCAACGGGTACAAGTACGGGAAGGCCGACAACGCCAACCCCGAAAGCCCGCCCCTGCAACAGGTATCCGAGTACAAGGTCACCATCCCGACCTCCGTTCATGACAACGGCGACGTCGACAAGCTGTCGAAGGCCGCCACCACGTGGAAGACCTTCTCCACCCACGCCACCATCACCGGCGCACCCGCGAAGATCGCCACGATCTCCGCGTTGTTCGACGACATGGACGCCACCGAGAACCGCACGATCATCCAGGAACATTTCGGCACACTGAAATCCAGCGCCGACCTCCTGGTCTCCGCGTCCACCAACGTCGCCGCCCCTGTCGCGGACCATCACAGCTCGACAGTCGAAGTCGGTGACTGCATCAAGACGGCGATGACGACCTTCGCCTGGGCTGTCGGGCTATTGGTCACCGGCGCCATCGTTGGTGCGATCTTCAGCTTCGGCGGGAGTATCGCTGTCGCCGGCGGTGGTGTCGCACTCGCGGTCGAGGACACGATCGCGACCCTGCGCGGCCTCTACACGACGAAACGTCTCTTCCAGATCCTCGAGATCACGCTGGCCGCGAGCGTCGCCGTCGGCGTCATCGACGCCTTCGGCAAGGTCCCCGATCTCACCGAGTCCCTCGCCAAGCTCGCGGCGATCATCGCGTTGAAGGTCGCAATCGATGGTGAAGAGAAGAAGCTGACCTTCGAGCCTTCTCCGAAACATGGTCCAGAGCAACGAGGTAACGCTGCGCCGGAGCCGACGCATCCGCAGGAGACACTCGACAAGTCTGTACAGATCAAGCCCACCTCCTCCCGCCGCGTAGGCTTGGACTCCGAAACTGGGGAGTTCGACGTGTTCGATGAGACGTATCCGGAATCGGGGATCTTCCATGGCCACAAACGTGCATGGGACGAGCTGACACAGGAGATGCAGAACGCCTTGATCAAGGCGGGCGTGGTGAACAGGAAGGGCAAGCCGCTGTGAGTACGTACCAAAGCCTCGAACCGATCGGCCGGGACGAGGCGATCGCGGTGCTCGATTCGGACGACAACCGGGCGGTTTCGCAGGCCATACTGCGGTTGGCTCTTCACGACCCTGATGGCGGATGGGTCACCGACCGCGCGCTCGCCCTGCTCGCGAATCCGGACCCCAATGTTCGCTCCGGTGCGGTGACGGCCCTGGGACACATCGCGCGTATTCACAGGGTCATCGATACCGACCGCGTCGTTCCTGCGCTACGCGAACTCGTCAACGACCCGATCATCGGTGGTCGCGTTGAAGACGCATTGGACGACATCACCATCTTCGGGGGACGGTCCTAGATCCCCAGCGCTGGTTGACAACAAGTAGGTACTGGCTGCCGGGGTGGGACATAAGCGAGCCAGCGGATATCCGAATTTTGTTCTGCTACCGGCACGGTCACCGGGACCGGCCGTGGCTATCACGCCTTGGGATTCCGCGGCGTTCGAGTGCCGACCGAACGGTGGTGTGGGCGACGTTCAACCGGTCGCCAATGCGGTTCAGCGACTCGCCGTGCTGGTAGCTGGTGACGGCGTCGATTTCGTTTTCGCTGAGTCGCCGTTGTTCCCGGATGTGGGTACCCGCGTCGCGCAGGATGGAGAGGATGCTGGCTTTGGTGAGTTGCCACTGGATGGCGAGCTGTTTGGCGGAGGCTCCGGCGTCGTATGCGGCAGCGATCTCGGTGCGCGGTGCGCGGTGCGCTGATCTTGATCTGAGAGTTCTGCTTCCAGGTGCTGATCCTCATCGGGATAACACTCTCACGCGACGGCGACAGACTTGATCAATCGGGGCTGATCGGCAGACCGGGACAAAGCTCGATGTAGGGCTGGTTCGGTATACGTATCCATTCGGCCCAGTCCCGATGGCTCATATTGGATGTGAGTTTGGCGCACAGTTTCTTCGGGTCGGCCTCGAAGACAGGCCACACTCGCACGTTGGTATCCCAGCTTCCGGAGGCGGCCAGCATTCCGTCCGGGCTGAACGCCACGCTGTATACGATGTTGGTATGGCCGGTCATCGGCTCGCCGAGCTGCTGTCCGGACTCGACGTCCCACAACCGCACGGTCTTGTCGTGGCTACCGGACACGATCCGCTTCCCGTCCGGGCTGAAGGCAACACTTCCCACTATGTCGCTGTGGCCGACCATGGGCTTGCCGAGTGGTCGTCCGGACTCGACATCCCACGCTCGCAGCGTGTTGTCACCCCTGCCGATGACGAATCGTTTCCCATCGGGACTGAATGCCATGCTGTACACAGACTGACCGTCGTTATCCAGCAGTACAACCTTTTGCCCGGATTCGACATCCCCCAACCGCACCGTTTTGTCAAGGACGGTCGCGACCCACTTGCCGTCCGAACTGAAGACCGTACTGTCCGCATCGCCCCTGCCTCCGGTCGCCAGTTCCCCGACTCTTCGGCCGGACTCGGCATCCCAGAACAGCAACTTCGTGTCGGAACTGGCGACGACACGCTTACCGTCCGCAGTGAACACCGCGTTCGGCACCCCGTTGCCAAGACCGGTAAGCGGTGCCCCGATCGCCCGCCCAGTGTCGATATCCCACAATCGCATCGTCCCGTCATAGGAGACAGAGACGGCTTTCCTGCCGTCGGGGCTAAAGGTCACATGCTTCACAGCTTCGGTGTGCCCGACCAGCGGATCCCCTATCGGTTGCCCTGACCCGACATCCCACAACCGCACGGTCTTGTCCTCACCGCCGGAAGCGATACGCTTGCCATCCGGACTGAACGCCACACTCGCAACGATTCCGTCGTGGCCGGTCAGCGGCTGCCCGACTAGATACCCCGGACCGGTATTCCATAACCGCACGGTCCCGTCGAGGCTGCCGGAGATCAACCGCCTGCCGTCCGGACTGAAGGCCACCTTCAGCACACCGGCTGTGTGGCCGATCAGCGGCTCTCCGATCAATCGCCCTGACTCGGTATCCCACAACCGCAGGATCCCGCCCCAGTCGCCCGTGACGACCGACCGCCCATCGGGACTGAACGCCACACTCGACACATAGTCGGTGTGCCCCGTCAACGGCTGCCCGATGGGCCGACCGGTTTCGGCGTCCCACACCCGGGCCGTCCTGTCGGAACTGCCCGAGACGACCCGCCGACCGTCCGGACTGAACGCCACACATCGGACGATGGAGGTGTGGCCGATCAGCGGCTGGCCGATCGGCTGCCCGGTTTCGGCATCCCACAACCGCACCGTCGCGTCGAAACTACCGGAGACGACACGCCGACCGTCCGGACTGAACGCCACACTCTCCACGGCGTTGGAGTGGCCGACCAGCGGCTGGCCGATCGGTTGTCCGGTTTCGGCATCCCACAACCGCACTGTCTTGTCCAATCCGCCGGTGACGACCCGCCGACCGTCCGGGCTGATGGCCACAGCGCCCTCAAGGCCGATATCGACGTTCAGCGGCTCGCCGATCGGTTGTCCGGATGCTATATCCCACACCCGCAGCGGCCCGCCCAGCCCATCGACCGTGACGGCTCGATGCCCATCCGGGCTCAACTGTTTGAACTGGCGCCCTGGCAGAAACCTGTCGGTGCCAGTGATCCGCGGCTGCTCGACTAGTTTGCCGGACTCGACATCCCAGATCCCCAACTTCACACTCAGGTCGCTGGTCACGACCCGACGCCCATCCGGATTGAACGTCACATCCCAGACTTCCGAACCGGTGTTTACGATCTTGGCTGTCTGTCGCCGCCCATACAAGGCTCCGACGAGCGCGCCCGCTGTCTCGGGGCTCGGTGCCAGAGTTCGTGCTGCGAGAATCTCTTGTAGTGCTCGAATGTCCCCACCGGATCGGCGATGCTCCAGCATGGCCTGAGCTTCGGCGACCAATTGCCGCCCGACCGCCTCGCGGGTGCGGGCCTCGGCCTGAACACTCGCGGCCTTCGCCTGATTGCTCGCGGTGCCAGCCTGCCAGAACCCCACTCCGGCCAGCCCTGCCACCACGACGGCGACGACCAGCAATGCCGTCAGCGCCTGAGCTCGGCGACGCAATGCCGTGAGGCGGTCCTGTTGGCGATGACGGGACGCGTGCAGGAATTCCCGGACGGGCTGGAGGCGTCGCCGATATTCCGTTTTCGCCGCGACGGTTTCGGCTTCGGCCAGTCGAGAACCTTCCAACAGCCAGGACTCGTCGCGGCCGTTGCGCTCCCAGCTGTCAGCGGCACGCTCG
The DNA here is from genome assembly GCF_050955745.1 of Nocardia sp. CA-120079. Classification (NCBI taxonomy): domain Bacteria; kingdom Bacillati; phylum Actinomycetota; class Actinomycetes; order Mycobacteriales; family Nocardiaceae; genus Nocardia; species Nocardia sp. CA-120079. Next base: position 7,341,162 of record NZ_CP192088.1, on the reverse strand, counting down.
AGCCGGTCGGCTGCCTTGAGGTCGTCCGATTGCTCGCGCAGCCATGCGGCTAGCGAATCCCACTGCCGCAGCAGACTTTCCAATGCCACCTCGACGACCACCTCGCCGTCGCGGCGGTCCTTGACCAACAGTCGCTTGTCCACGAGCCCGTCGATCAGTTGATAGGCATCATCGGGGAGTTCGTCCCAGCGGGCGATGCGGCGCATCGGCTGATCGGTGTCGGGATCGACGGTCGCCAACGCCGGGATGAACGCCGAACGCAGCACCTTCAACTGACGCAGCCGGATATGCGGATCGGTGGCCAGCAGTGATTCGATCTCGGTGTGCACCACCCGGTCGATACCACCCATCGCGCTGTAGTTCTCGACAGTGAGTACTCCGCTCGTGGCGTAGTCGTCGTAGAGTCGCGATAGCGTCAATGCCAGCAGTGGCAGGGTGTCGGCGCCGTGATCGCCGTCAGTCAGGAGTCGATCCACCAGTTCCGGTTCGATGCGCAGCTGCGCACTGTCGTCGGCACGGGCCGCGGGGGCAGTGATGACCTCCTTGAACTGGGTCCGCGGCAACGGCTCGAGCGCATCGAAAACGAAGCGCGGCATAGCCTTCAGCTGCTCGGCATTCTGAAGTTGCTCGTAGCAATCGGTGCGGATGGTGACCGCAACTTTGATCGACACGTGCTGGGTGCCTGTGTCTTCCGGCTCGGCGACCAGCAAGCCGAGCAGCGTCAGGAATTGCTCGCCCTGCGCCCCGGCGTCGGCGACGAACAGCTCTTCGGCTTGATCGATAGGGAGCAACAATGTCGGCGCGGGTGTGTCGGAATCATCGGACGGCCACCTCTCTCGCGCGGCGTGCTGGATCTGGACGAGCAACTCACGTACGCGATCGACATCGGGCAGCGCGGATTTGATCCCCCCGAGTGTCGGGGTTGTCAGTCCGAGACGAGTGCGAGTGGAGTGCAGGACCGCGGCCAGGCCGTGCGCACCGGTCAGCGCACGACGTTCGGGGCGCATGATGTCCAGCACGAGGAAGTGTCGATCCTCCCGAGCCAGCCGCGGTAACAATCCCGCGCGCAGGAACGACGATTTCCCCGTCCCGGACGCGCCCAGCACCACGAACATCGCCTCGCCGCCGATCGACCGCATCCGCCGGACAGCTTCCAGACCCGCCTTGATCTGAACATCGCGCCCGAAATACACGGCGGCGTCCACGGCCTCGAAAGGACGCCAACCCCGGTACGGAGAGCGATCCGAATCCTTCGCGGGCGGCCACGGAAAGTTCTCGGCGCCAATCCCTGCATCGCCCAAGCCATCCAACAACCTGTACAAACCCTCGGTCTGCCATCGCATCGGCTCGCTGGCCCCACCGACCGGAACCTCGGTGACCGGACCTTCGCCGAACAGGTCGCACCGTTGCCATTCACGAGTCGGATCCGGATCGGTAATCGTTTCCAGCCGGGCAACAAAGATTCGCTTGCCCAAATTCACCGCCGTCAGGTATTCGGCAACGCACTCGGTTGAGGTGTGCCAATCCCGTGACGTCAGGCAGATCACCGCGTCGCAGCGCGCCAAGGCTCGACGCACGGCATCCCGCCACCGCACGCCCTGGCCGATCCCGGAATTCCTGTCCAGATCCAGAAAGATGTTGTCCGCCAATGCGGGGCGCTGGTCGACCAGCCATCGCATGAGTGCCACAGCCTGCACACTGTTCCGACTCGAATGACTCAAGAACAGTCGCATCGTCGTACACCCCTTGTTGGAGAGATCATCTCGCGCTGCCAACGCTACCTGTCAGCGGACGGCGGATGATGGCTTCGCAAAGTTGTTGGCGCCCTGAGGATTGGGAGTTTCCCAGGTAGTAGTCGATCACGGTTTCGGATGCGCTGACCTTGATCTGAGAGATCGGCTTTCGCATCTGGTGGACCTGAGCATCGAGCAGGTCACTCGGCGCAGGGCAACCTTACGGATTGATGCCAGCCTGGCGAATTCGACTCCCCGATGGTCGACCACCTCGAGCAGACTCGTACCCCGGAGAACCGCGCCCACACGCTCACCATCCCCAAGCGCGGCGTTCAGCAGATCGCGGCTGGCACTCTCGCCGGTATCGACCGCGGCCAGCGCACGATCGTTTCCGGTCGACAGGCCAAACTTCTGGTCAGCGCCCAGCGCATCGTGCCCGCCGTCGCAGAACTGATCGCCCGACGGCGGATCAAGGCCGTCTACGTGGGCCCAACAAGGTCTGATTGGCCGCCCTCGGCGGGCCAGTAGAGCAACGTGAGTGCCAGCAGAACGCTCGGCATCACATCGGCAATGCACCAAGCCGCGTCGGTCATCTTCATGGCAGTTGGCCATGGCTGTCGATTGTGCGGGATGGAGGCTCGCGACCGGTTACAAGCAATCCGGGGCATCGACCCCCGCTTCTGGGTCGATAGCCGAACGGCAGCTGGCGCGCCGTCACACGCTTTCGCGACCATGACGGAGACCGGTCAGGATTCAGATTCCGTGGTCGGGCAGGCGTGCCAGGGACTAGCGCTCAATCACCGCCGACCGGTTGATCGACGAGCTCGACCGTATCGCCGCGCAACGCGGCTACCGGCAGCGCTGCGTCAACGGTCCGGAGCTGGCTTGCTTTGCGATGCGGGGCTGGGCCGGCGAACGCGTCGGCCTGATCGCGTGGACGATTGGTTTGCTGCAATCACATGTCTCACCTACCTTGCAGGACTCGAAGACTGGAACGGAGTCGGTCGGTGGTCTGGTTTGCGGGGGTGAGAATTCGGCGGCGAAGGCGTCGGCTTCGCGTTCTTGTTCGGGGTCGCCGGGGGCGGCGTCGCGGTGCAGGAAGTTGCTCTGGCCTAGGCGCATACCGGTGCCCTCTGTGTGGATCACGTTTGGTTGGACTGGCCGAAATCGATGATCGGCCTAATCTGGGTGAGCTCGCCCTCCGGCTGCTCTCCCAGGTAGATGTCGGGAGCCGCCGTGCCCGATCTTTCCGGTCGTGCCGCCAACCGTCGGACGTCTTCGAGTTTTTTCCGCGTTTCGATCGACAGCGGATAGTCCGGACCGCACACCCGCTCGAGGTCCGCCAGCGCCACCTCGAAGGTCGCGATCGCCTTGTCGAAGCGTCGAGCCGCACGATAGGTGGACGCGAGATCGTAGCGCGTGCGAAGAGTTTCGGGATGATCTCGTCCCAGAACGCGTTCCCGGTCGGCCAATGTTCGCTTGTACAGCGCGGTCGCATCCTTGAACTCCCCGGCCCACTTGTATACACCGGCCAGATTGTTGCGTGAGGTCAGCGTGTCCGGGTGGTCCGGTCCGAGAATCCGTATGCGTGCGTCGAGCGTGCGTCGGTGCAGGGTGATCGCGTCGTAAAGGCGATCCGCTGATCGATAGGTCCCGGCGAGGTTGTTTTGAGAAGACAGGGTGTCGGGGTGGTCCGGTCCGAGTACTCGTACGCAATCGGCCAGGGTCCGTTCGTACAAGGTGATCGCGGCGGGCAGTCGTCCTGCGGATCGGTAGGCTCCCGCGAGGTTGTTCTGGGCGGTAAGCGTGTCGGGGTGGTCCGGTCCGAGTACTCGTACGCAATCGGCCAGGGTCCGTTCGTACAAGGTGATCGCGGCGGGCAGTCGTCCTGCGGATCGGTAGGCTCCCGCGAGGTTGTTCTGGGCGGTAAGCGTGTCGGGGTGGTCCGGTCCGAGTACTCGTACGCAATCGGCCAGCGTCCGTTCGAACAGCGGGATCGCCTCGCTGAGACGTCCGGTCGCCCAGTAGGCGCTGGCGAGGTTGTTCCGCGACGCCAGCGCATCGGGGTGATCCTCGCCGAATACGCGTTCCCGGTCGGCAAGTGTTTTCTCGTACAACGGGATTGCGTCGCCATCGCGCAACGCCGTGCGGTACGTGGCTGCCAGCTCGTCGCGGGAAGCGAAGGTATGTGGATGGTCTTGGCCGAGCACCTGTTCCCGTTCCGACAGCGTGTACTCGAACAACTGGATGGCCTCCGCCAGCCGCCCGACCGCCCGATAGGCCCCGGCAAGACTGTTCTGCGAAGTCAACGTATCTGGATGACCGGGCCCCAGCACGCGTTCGCAGTCTGCGAGAGTTCGCTCGTACAGCGCGATCGCATCGCTCAGGCGACCGCGGTGCCGAAGGGCTCCGGCGAGGTTCCTGCGCGCTGTGAACGTCTGCGGGTGGTCGGGCCCCAGGGTTCGCGTGAAGTCGGCGACGGCCTGTCGGGCGACATCGGCGGCCCGGGTGAGATCCGCGGACGCGCTCAGCTGACGTACCGCCCACGACCGTGCGACCGCGGCGCGTTCGACCGTTTCTCTCGGTGCGTCCCCGATCCCCGAGGCCCAGAGAGCTTCGATCTGGGAAACCAGGTGCAAGCCGAGCTCCTTGCGATTCCACGCATGCGATTCCTCGAACATGTGTGGTTCCAGGACATGCAACGCATCGGCATGCCATTCGCCGAGCGTGTCATTGGTGCTGGCCCGTTCCCGGACGACGCGGGCCAGCAGCCGATGCATGGTCAACATGTCGCCGGAGACCGACCAGGACAGCACCGAGCTGCGCCGGCAGTGCTCTATCGCGCCATACAGCGCCGGTGAAGGCGTTGCCGAATTGCCATGCCGATCATCGAGGGTGCTGAGCACATCGAGTCGGACGCCATCGGGCGACAGCACCGCCAGCATCGCGATCAACCGGGCGACCAAGCGGTCGGAACCGGAGATAACGGCATCGACCGACATCAACAACGCCGCGGCCGTCGAATCCCGATACTCGTGACCGGGAACTCGGAGCAGCACCTCCCGCACCGGATACCGTCGCAACTCGTCCAGGTAGTGCGAGTATTCGCGGGTGCGGTGCTGGCGGATGTTGGCCGCCGCCGCGGCCAGTGCCAGCGGCAGATCCCCCAGCTCGGCCGCTACTCCCGCAGCGCCGATCTTGTCGTCCAGGCCGGTCCGCGCCCGCAGGTATTCCACCGATTCGGCACGCGTGAACTGAGTGATCTCGACGACTTCTCCGAGCTCGGTGAAGGCCGCGTCGGTACTCGTGATCACCACCCGGGTGCGTCCCAGCGTGGGCAAGAGCGGCAGTAGTTTATCCGGATCGGCTGCATTGTCGAATACGATCAACGAATCCCCCGGCCACGACGCCAGCCGTTCGCGCAGTCTCGCCGCGGACACCGCCGAATCGCCCTTGGGATCCTGAACCCCCACGGCTGCGGCGATTCTGGCGAGATCCGCGACGGCGGTGCCGACGCTTTCCGCATTCACCCAGCCGACCAAGCCGCGCCGATCCTGAATCCAGGACCGTGCGTAGGCCGCTGCCACATGAGTCTTCCCGACTCCGCGCATACCGGTGACCGCGCAGACCACCGCGACCGGGGAAGCCGACAGTGTTTCGGCTAGGCGAGTTTCCGTCGATCGCACGATGAACGCGGGTGGTGCGGCCGGAAACTTTCCGACTACGATGCTCTTCTCGCTCGCCTCGCGGGCCACGAGCGTCGGATCCGGGCGGGGCCACAGTGTGACGGTGATGAAGCCCTGGTCCTGTTTGACGAGTGGAGGCCGCGCTCCGATCGCGGCGCAGTCCTGCAGAACCGTCGGGATTCCGCTGCCATCGGCTTCCACCAAACTGATCCAGGACACGATGCTCGCCAGCAGATGATTGCGTTTCTTCGATTGTCCGACGAGAGTTGACAATTCGCGTTGCACGCCATCGGTGAGATCGCGATCGATCCATACGCCGGGACTGGATACTTCGAGTCGGTCCTGGAAGATCCGGACGTGCACCCAGGCATCCATGGCCGAGTAGTCGCGGTGCACCACCGCGTTCGCGATGAGCTCGCGGACCGCGAGCATCGGATACTCATAAACCGGCCGCGCGGCCGCCTGTTCGCTGCTGGGGAGTTCGCCGCGTCGGACGTGCCGGGCGACGAATTCCCTTGCGGCGACGATCTGATCGGGAACCGTGCCGCCGAAGCGCTCGCGTTCGCGCGGCGCGGCTTGGTTGAGGCCGTAGTACCGCATGCATTGCACCTGCGCCGCCGGAAACATCAGCGCGGGTCGCTCGCCGAAGAGCAGGACGCCAGTGCCGGTGAGCTGTCCCTCGTCGATCAGCGCGGCGCGTTCGAGGAACTCGCGCGGACTCAGCATCGCCGGATAGACGGCTTCGACCTCGGGCCGCAGGTCGCCGCGGAAACGCCGCAGTGCGTCGAAGTCGAAACCGGTCGATGTCCGAAGACGATCGGTGTATTGGCTGTCGGATCTCGGAATCGATTGGAGGACAGTGAGTTTCGGCGGAAACCGTTGAGCGAGCGCGCTGATCAGGTCGCGAACACCCTGGGCGGGATCCAAGTCGAACCTGGCCACCTTGGTGTCCGCAGCCAGCTGCTTGACATGTGCCCGGCCGTCCATCTGCACCACGAACACCCGATTATCGCCGTTCGAGTGTGCGGCATAAGCGATTTGGTTTGCCCAATTGCTGCCGACGGCTTTCATGGTGCCGCATACGACCAACGGCGCGCCGGTCATCAACAGGTTTGTCACCGACCAGATTTGGGACTCACCGACGGCGACGGTGCCCGCATGGGTCACGTCGTAGCCTGCCTCGCGCAACGGACCTGCGAGTTGCTCGGCGAAGGTTTCCTCTCCCTCGGCGCACAGGACGTAAACCGCTTGCCGTTTCACCGATTCACCTCATTGCGGCGCACAAGGCGTCGATTCCCGCGGCCCAGTCGGCGACGAGATCGGCATATTTGATACCGGCAAGAATGGCAGGCGGTTCACCGCCAGTCAGCTGCACCGGCAGCACTTTGATGTCGGCCCCGCCGAGTTGGCGAGCCAACGCCGACATCCATTCCTGGCTCATCCACGGGCTCAACGATCCGGCGGCGGAGTAACACAGCACCAAATAGGTTGCCCCCGCTAGACCTTCGTTGATCTTCGCGACGATCGAATCGCCGACACCGATCGTCCAGACATCGAGCCACACCGTGTGCCCCCGATTGCGGAGTTCGTCGGCGAGTCGCTCCGCCGCTACCGAATCGGCCCCACGATGGCTGACGAAGACATTGCTCATCGGTCCTCCCGAACCCCGCGCCTCTTGCAAAGATAGCTCGGTCTTGGCTCGCGGTGTGCCAGAAGATCCGATCGATTCATGGTGCGTACATCGCCGCGATCTGCGACGCTGAATGCGGGTGCGACGCGAGCGCGGCGGAGTGGAAACGGTGGGGCGACCAAGTGATCGAAAGTGACTGACCTGTGCTGACAACGGTCTTCATCAGTCACAGTTCCAACGGCGACGATTTCGCCGGGCGGGTGCGCGATGCGGTGCGGTCGCGCCTGGGCGAAAAGGGCTACGACGTCTTCGTCGATATGGAAGCGCTGCGGCCCGGCCAGGAGTGGAGCTCGGTGCTGTACAGGCGGCTCGGGGAGTGCCACGCGGCGGTGATCCTGCTGAACGAGAAGGCTTTCCGATCGCCATGGGTTCGGCGCGAGGTCAACATCCTGCTGTGGCGTCGCGCGCTCGGCGCGCCGCTGCACATCGTGCCCGCCTTCGTCGGCAACATCAAGGCGTCGCTGGTGGGAACTGCGGGACTGAGCGAGCTCGAACCCATCCAGATCGCGCGCTCGGCCATGCGCGATGACAGTGACGACGCCGTCGACGTCATCGCTCGGACCATTGTCGACAGATTCGTGGAACTCGGTCCACAGCACGATGATTCGCCGATGCGGGACTGGATCAAGAGCATCGCGGAATGTTTGAAGTACACCTCGGAGATCGATGCCCTGGTGGGAGCCGCCAGGCATCTGCGCGTCGATGACGATGTGCTCGATCAGGTCCGGCTGCCTGATGGCCACATGTTTCTGGCCCATCAGTTTCTGGCGCACCAGTTCCTGAATCAGGTTCCCGCCGAACATGATACGTACTGCGCGGTCCGCCGAATCGCGAGCTTCACCCAGGTGGAATGGCTGCGACGGCTCGTCGCGCTCATCGCCCCGACCTGGGTCGACGGTGAAGCGGCGCGACAACTGCTGGTGGCTCAGCAGGGTGTCCGCTTGATCGCACTCAACGCGCACGCCCCACGAACCGCTGAGCACTACATTATGCGGGCCACCTGCTCCGCGCCGATCTATCGGTACGAGTTCGTCTCGATCCAAACTGGCGAGGCGCTCGTCGAGGAGTTTCTCCGGCAATGCGACCTCGCCGTCGCGCGGCTGCTCCGGCTTCCGCCGGGCTTCCCGTTGGCGAAGGCACTGGAGATCCGAGAGGCACGCGGCGAGGTCAACTTCTTCCTCATCGTCAATCCCGCGACGGCGCCGATGGATCACCTCGCCCGGCCGGTTCATGCCGCGCAACAACGCTATCCGTGGCTGCCGTTCTTACTGCTCACCGGTGGGACGCAGGCAACCGAGCACGATCTGGATCGCTGGAATCTGCGCGATGCGTTCGTGCTGCCTCCGCTCAGCTACGAAGACGAACTGACCGGTCACCAGGTGGTGGCCCTGCTGACCGACCTACCGAAGCAGCTTCTCGGCGACATGATGGGTGGTGCCGCATGAACAACAACGATTCCAGCTCGGACGGCCGCGTGCTGGACGGACCAGACCGCCGCGACGGACTGGTGTACATCATGTCCGAGTACGTCGACTTCGCGGTCCGGGTTGCGCTGGCGACTGGGCGTCCGTTGCTGCTGCGCGGCGAACCGGGTTCCGGGAAGTCGTCGTTGGCCGCCTTCATCGCCCGCGAGCGGCGCTGGCGGTACTACGAACACGTCGTCACCTCCCGAACACAGGCTCGCGACTTGCTCTGGACCTTCGACAGCGTGCGCAGGCTCGGCGACGCACAAGCGCGAAACCCGGCCGGTGCCGTACTGAACGACTCCTCCTATATCGAGCCCGGCGTGCTCTGGTGGGCGTTCGCCAGGGAATCGGCCCGTCGACGTGGTGCGGACCTGGACCAGATGGCAATAGACGCAGTCGAACCGAACGCAATGATGAACGCGGACCGCTCCGCCGACCATGCTGTTGTCCTGATCGATGAGATCGACAAGGCCGAGCCAGACGTACCCAACGGACTGTTGGTACCGATCGGATCGAACGAATTCGTCGTCACCGAAACAAATTCGGTCATCCGCAAGGAACCGCCGCGGGCGCCGATCGATCCGGGCCTGAGCCGCCATCTGGTGGTAGTCACCACGAATGAGGAACGTGAACTGCCCCAAGCCTTTCTGCGCCGATGCGTGGTGCTTTGGTTGGACGAGCCCGGCCCGAAGCATTTGGTGGACATCGCGCGTGCCCATCTCAAAACCTACGACGGCGGATTCACCAAGGCCGATAAGCAATTGGCAGACGAACTCGCCGCAGTGCTGATCAAACTCCGAGTGTCGGCACGGGACAAGCATATTCGAGCTCCGAGCACCGCCGAATATCTGGATGCGCTGCGCGCCTGCCGAGAGCTGGGCGTCACCGTCGACAGCGACCAGTGGGCGCAGCTGCGCAACCTGACCCTGCTCAAACCGCAGCAGCCGAAGTGGTGACCTATGGGTAGCGATATTTGGTTCGGTGATGTGGTTCGCGCGATCGGCATGCTGGTGCCGCGGTCGGACCGCGAGCGCGAGATGATATACCGGCTATTGGGGTTCGATGTTTCGGCGCCGGTGAACGAGGGTTCGCCCGGACATACCCCCATGCCGGATCCCGCTGCGGCCAGGGATATGCGGCTTGCGAGCTCGCCGGAAGCCCAATTCGATGCCGGACATGAAACATCCGCCGCGCCGGTGTCGCTGGTCCCGTTACTGGAGCCGATCGCTCAGCGCCGGGTAATCGACCGAATATGGAATGTGCAGCCGTTGCCTGAAGCCACCGCGGCCCACCTCGATTCTGAGCTGCCGCATGAGCCGCTGCTTGCGCCGCGCTCCGCGGCGGCCATGGTCGAAGCCTCGGTGGCGCGACAGGCGGAGGAAGGTCCGCCGGATGTCGATGCCGTAGTGGATGCGTTCGCACGCGGGCTGCCAGTGCAGCACGTGCGCCGCGAACCGAGGTCGACGATGCGTTTCGGCGTGCAGGTGCTCGTCGACATCGGCCAGGGTATGGCGCCGTTCGCCCGGGACCAGGTCGAACTCGTCGAACAGATCTCCTCGCTGGTCGGGCGGGAACGAACCAGCGTGCAGTACTTCGCGGACGCTCCGTTGCGCGGCGCCGGTCTGGGACCCGGCTGGACCTGGGGCCCGTACACGCCACCCGATCCGGGGACATGCGTGGTGATCCTGTCCGATCTGGGCATCAGCGGACCAGCGCTGTTCCACCACCGGAGCACCGTGCGCGATTGGGCTCAACTGACTGAACTTGTCGGCCAACGTTCCTGCGAGACAGTCGCTTTCATTCCCTATCCGCGATCGCGGTGTCCGCATTCACTGCTATCGCGCATGTCGGTGATCACCTGGGATCGCAATACCACCGTCGGAGCGGTGTTTGCGGCGCGGGTACGGCGATGAAAAGCGCTCCGCCGCAGATCTTTCCGATGTTATCTGCGGCCGTCGAGGACTTGGCCACCGCGTTGAGCGTCGCGGTGCGGATCGAACCCGAACTGATCCGTGCCGTACGGCTGCGGGTGCTGCCGTATCTGGACGTCGGAGTCGAGGCGGATTTGTGGTTCAGCGAGGTCGTCGATCGGCAGCCCGGCAGCATCATTCTCGAACGCGAAGCGCGAAACAGGTTGCGCGAACGGCTCACAACGTGGATCGTCCGCGCCGAACCGGCCGATGGGGTCCGGCAGATCTGGTCGATCATCGCCGAAGTACACGCCCGGACATCGCCCGCGCTGTTGCTGGAGGAGCACGTGACGTGGCTGGCGATTTCGGGCAAGACGGGGGCGCCGATCGAGCGAGAATTGCGGCGGGCACTGTATGCCCTGGTGCACGAGGGGCGATCGGGTATCGCCGACTGGTTCGCGGGGGCATGGGATCGGATGCCCGCTCAGGCGCGGACGACGAAGACCGCGTGGTTGCTTCGACAGACGAGCCGGGTCACCGTTCCCATCGCCCAAGTGGGGAGGCAGGATTCGGCCGACGTCACGCTGGCGGATCTGGCCGATATCGTGTCGTTTCTGCCGGATGTGACATTGCCTGTGCGTCGGGACGGGCTAGTTCTCGAAGTCGGTGCGCTTGCGGTCGGACCCGATGTCAGGTCGATCCTGGTGCCCGACACCGATCCTCGGATTCTCGAGGTGTTGCCGTCGGATGGGTCGCGGCGTGCGTCGACCACCTTGACGGTACGAGCCGGGGAGGTCGCCCGGGTGGCCATCGGGCCGGGCCCGGTTCAGCTCGGTACCGCGCGTGGGGCTGTGTACCTCGTACCGGACGACAAGCCGAGTCGGCGTACGGTGCCGATCGAACCGCCGGTTTCGGCGTTGCCGAGTTCGGATAGCTCTAGGGCGGCGGAAGTCGTTCTCGCTGAACTCGATTCGCTGGTAGGGCTCGCCGAGGTCAAGACCGCGATCCGCGATCTCGCGGTGCAGCTGGGTTTGGTGCACCAGCTATCTCACGAGCCCGCCGGGCCGCCGCACCTGCTGTTCATCGGGGGGCCAGGCACCGCCAAGACTACGGTCGCTGAACTGATAGGCCGCCTGTTTGCTGCGCTCGGCCTCCTCACCCGCGGACATCTCGTCGTGGCGACCCGAACGGACCTGGTCGGTGTTCATCACATCGGACAGAGCACGAACGAGACCCGGGAACGCGTGCTGGAAGCCCTGGACGGCGTGCTCTTCATCGATGAGGCATACGAACTCGCGCGCACCGGCTTCGAGCGGGAGTCCCTGGATACGTTGCTCAGTCTGATGGAGGCCCATCGGGGCCGGTTGTCGGTCATCTTCGCGGGCAATTCGCATCGGATGGGCGAATTCTTGTCCGGCAATCCCGCAGTGGCGTCGCGCTTCCCGCATCGCATCGAGTTCGCCGACTACACGGTGCCCGAGCTTGGTTTGATCTTCGCGCGGATGGCGGAGCAAGAGGGATTCGGGCTCGAGACGGGCGTGCAGACAATGGCGGAGCACTGGCTCGAGGACTGCCGCGTCGCCGAAGGTGAGAACTTCGGCAACGCCAGGGCAGTGCGCCGCCTGCTCAGCTTGATCGAAGCCGGTGTCGCCCTTCGGCAGGGGCAGGGGCCTACGTACGGCACGCTGATCTTGCGGGAAGACGTGCCGAACCCGGTTGCCACGGAGATCGTCCGCGAGCGAGCGCTCCGCACTCGCCGTCGCAGAATCGGAGTGGTCGATGATCATCGCGACCTGGTCGGAGGAGCCCTCGCACGCCGGCTCGCGTCGGACCCGGAACTGGAAGTGGTGGCAGCTGAAGCGTCAGAGGAAGAACTGCTCTCCGCTACGACGAGCCTCGACCTTGTCGTCATGGATATTCAGGGCCATGACACGACACTGACCGAGCGCATGCAGAAGATACTCGACGCCGGTATCGCCAATATCATGATCTATACCCATGGTGGTAGTCCCTCCGATTTGCTGGCGGCGGTCCGTGGCGGTGCCCTGGCGATAGTCAGGAAGTCCGATCCTTGGGATTTCGTTGTCGCGGCCATCCGCTCGGCGTCCTCGGGAGAGCTGGTGGCATCCGCGGACTGGGCGATCGCGATCGAATCCGATGACCTCGATGACCTCGAGCTCACCGAGTCCGAGTGGCAGGTTCTGCACCTGTTCGCCTCGGGTGAAGGTGTGAGTCGGATTGCGCGGCAATTGGAAATCACACCTGACGCGGTACAGCGCAAGGTCAAGAGTATCCGAGCGAAATATATACTGGCACTGACATATTCGTCCGATTCGGGTGCCCGGATCGCCCGGGAGCCGGAGTTCGGATCCGAGCCCGATCCGGGGTGGTCCACTGATTCGCCTGGTCACGGCGTCACGTATCCCGAGACATTCGCGGGTCGACTGAACATCCTGATCGACACGTTGCACCCGCCAGGACAACCGCCGTACACCGATGCCTATATCGCCGCCGCGTTGACCCGTCGCGGCCACCCGATCTCCGAGGAATACCTGACACAGCTACGAGACGGCCAGCTCAGCACTACATCGGACGAAACGATCTCGGCATTGTCGAAGTTCTTCCGGGTCAATCCCAAGTATTTCCTCCGCGAGAACCCAATAGGAACCGACTTCGACTATCTGCGGATAGCCAGGCTCGAGGGATACGCAGTGCGCGGGTTGTTAGCGCGCGTCATAGAACTCAGCGACGAGTCCCGGACGCTACTGATCTCGATGGCAGAAAAACTGCGCACTACCGAGGGATTGGCCGGGATCACCTCCGACTCGTTCATCGAGGTCGTCGAGGACGACGATTCGCTAGATGATCCAGAGGGGGCTGGAGGCGACAAAGGGGACTCCGGGCATTAGTTGTATTGAGCGGAGCGATCGAAGCGGCACTATCGGTCGGCCGCCCTAGCTGGTGTTCATCGGCATGTTGCCCTCACGGAGCGCGATACCGGAACTTCGGTGGGTCGTCGCCCGTTACCTAGGTCCGGCGAGCTTCGCCCAGTGCTTACTCGACTTTGTGAGAAGACCCGTCCATAGCGGACGATAGAAGGGGAAAGAAGACTATTAGGGGAACTGTTAGGAGAGCGGGTCGGCTTTCACGTGCATCGTGTCTGCCAGGTGCGCAGCGCAGACGCCACACGGTCTTTTTACCCAGATGCCGACTGCCGTATCGCCGCGCGAAGCTTCTCATGGCCAACGTCGTCGAAAAGGTCCACCCCATGCAAATGAGCAAGGCGACGCGGGATTTCGCACGGTTCCAGCCTAGTAGGTATTAGGTAGATCGCGCCCTCGGGCTGCCTATCAGCCGCATCGAGAGCGAACAAAATCTCTTTCTGGACAAAGCCCCTCTTGTTCACCGAACTCTTGGAAAGGCAAACGACGACCACGTCCGACGACTCGATCGCTTGACGGATTTCATGCTCCCAATTTTGGCCTGGCACAAGGTCTTCCACGTCCAGCCATGGTCGAAAGCCCTCGGCGAGAAGCTTCTGGTATAGCTGACGGACTGCTGGCTTGTCGCCAGACGAATGACACAAGAACACCTGCTGCGAGCTCGGCGACAGCGAAGCGATAGCCTTCTGCATCCGACTTCCTTGTGGAGCCCATTTAGCTGTCGAACGGTCAGCTTCGTTGCCCTGCCCGGTTTGATGTCGCGGCCCCAAGCCGACCAGGCCTGCAATGAATTCCTGTGTCGCCGGATCAACCGCGTAGAGGACTATCTCTCGCATCCCGCGCGTCAACAGCACCTTGTAGGTATTGCGTATCAGAAGTTCGAAGTCCTCGTCGAAGACGGAACTACGGTTTGCGCGCTTGAATGCTGGATCGCGATTGAATGGTGAAGTGCTGAACACATCTGCCGCAGTAGAGCGATAAGGATGCCGCATCACACCAACCCCCAAGGTACTAAACTTATTGCAGGAGAGGTGTATCCACCCCTGCTCGGCCGCAACTTGACGACAACGATGTGGGTGCGTCGGTCACCGGTCGGATAGTTTAGCTTGGACACGGGGCAGGTGATCGCTGACCGCGACAGCCGGTCAGTTAGGCGGGGGCCTCTGAATGATTTGGTCCTGATTCTGCGGTTCGCGTGCGATGGTCCATTGCGTATTCTCCTGTGAGACAAGAGCTTCGATGCGTTCAGCCAATACTTCTCGACGGTCCGGCCCTCCGTAGCGGCCGACGCGAGCAACGAACAGAAACTTCTCATGCTTGAGTGACTCTGCTGTGGATCGATACAAGATCCAGTTAGCGTGCCACTGGAACAGCTGCTGGGCTCCCTCTGCGACGACCACGACAGCAGCTAAGATAGCTGTCACTGCAGGAGGTCCGGCGAGCGCAGCCACGACCGGGACCGCAGCACCGACGGCGATCTGACCGACTTTGACGCACTTGTAAGACCGTTGGGCCGCATGGCTTCTAGTGCTGTACCACTGCAGTTGATCAATCAGTCGCGTCCACACCGGGTCGGCGTCGTCAGCGTCGACCCTTCTCTCATTCACCGCGGCAATCCCCTCTGTCTCCGAAACGGACAGTGTACGCAGCCGAGTCCGTCGTAGTGAACCGCCTGGTTGACCTTGACCTGAACCCATGATTTCGTCCGCGAGGTGTCCGCCTGGTTGCGCTTCAAACAGGAACAACGCCGACTGATGGATCTGATTCGAGTAGCGCCCTTAAAGCCCAGGTTCGATTTCATCGAGACGACGGACCCACTCATCAAAGAACTCCTGCCCGTCCAGGAAACTCTGCGCTCCCTGAGACACTTTCCTAAGCGGGCGCCGGATGTCTTTGCTCATGCGGCCAACCGCGTCGGCGCCAGCTTGAAATCCTTCCACAGCTGTGATCGATTCGCGGCCGCTATCGGCTATTTCGCGCAGGAAGCTGCCAAATTCGGCAAACGATTCTCGCTCGGAATCACCAATGCCAGAACGACCTACGTGCGACAGGACCACAGAGATGCTGCCGTCCATAGCTTTTGCCTGGTCGAGGTACCGGATACCTATTTCCTTAAAGTTATCGGCGAGAGGATCGAGGTCCGAAGCGAACCGCTTAGCGACGAGGAGTTTCGCGCCTGAACTTGTATTGCCTGCTAGCTCCATTTTGGAGCCATAGTCGGTGAGCAGCACGGTGATCTTCTCGATTGCTTGTTGATATTCACCCATCGTCTCGGTCCACGCTGGGAATCCAGTCTCAGCCTCTGCCATCGCATCAAGAATCCCGGGCGCATCATCCTCAGGTGCAAGTTCAATCGACGAATGGATTTTCAATGCAGCCATCGCATCCTCGGCATCGATAGGGCCCTGCTCGGGACGAGCGGAAATCTCGTCTGCGATTTGCGCGAGGCGAGCTGCAGGCCTATTCACCGCTCGTCGATAGCTGGGGCTATCCTCATCCTCGAATCGGAGGTCTGCCCAGCTTTCGTACTGAGTCCCGGCCAAGATTGCCTTTACTTCATCGGTCGAGCTTTCGTCAAGGTCAGGTACAGGAAGATAGAGGATAGGAAGAACGAGTTCAGGAACGCCCCGACGTGCCGCATTGGCGGAGAAGAGCAGTAGCTCGCGTCTACATTCGTGCCGTTGAATATAGCGCGCGGTCACGATCGGTATAAAGAATGCCGTCTCCGTGAGGGCATCGTCAATTACCGTCCGCCACTTCTTCCCCCAATGGATATCGCTACGATCAACAAATATATCTATCCGTCCACCGCCGGTTATCAGTTCAAATTCGGCCTTGATTCGCTCGTTGAGCCGTATGATTCGACCCCCCTCGGCATCGTCATCAGCGTGAACATAACTCCAGAATCCGTATGGGTTCTCACCGGTGGTCATTCTGAAATTTACTCCTGCGACGTGTGCTGACTATTAGTTAACCATAGCAAATATCCGGCCGACCTCGTGCCATACTCTCAAGGTCGATCTGCTAAAGATTTCGGACAGCTGGCCTCAGCGTTACACCTCCCTTTCGCAATGCCTTCCACGCGCCCCCTTGGCCTTGCCGATCTGCCAGGCGATCCTGTCCGATCGGCTGGCGGGCGAGGACAGGGACGTCGCCGAGGTGTGCCGGGCCCTGCAAGATCGCCGAGGCCACCTGCTGCCGATGGCGCAACCAGAGGTCCTTCAAGCGTTTGGCGTCATCGGCCTTCAGGCCGCCGAACTCAACTATCCTCGC
This sequence comes from Nocardia sp. CA-120079, assembly GCF_050955745.1. NCBI lineage: Bacteria > Bacillati > Actinomycetota > Actinomycetes > Mycobacteriales > Nocardiaceae > Nocardia > Nocardia sp. CA-120079. Next base: position 7,324,462 of record NZ_CP192088.1, on the reverse strand, counting down.
CGACATGCATTCTCTGGGCCGGCGCGGGCGGCGCCGGTCCGAATGGATCGGCGAGGATCTCAACATTGTGTGCTCCGTGGCCTCTACGATGTGGGGCACTACGGATGCGCTTGCAAAGTTTGCTGATAAGTTGCTGAAACGTTTGAATCTTCGGCGTGTCGTTTGATTGACACGCCGGAGATTGCTTCTTCGGAGAGTGGCGGTGCCGCCCGGCTTCGGGTTTTCGCTGTGAGTTTGATGGTTCGAGCTTCGAGTTGTCTGCAGCTCAGTGACATTGGTGGTGACGGCATGGCCGGTACCCCTTCTCCGGCCGTTCGGCACCGAGTCCTATCGGCTCGTCCGTGACGGATCTTCCGTTTATGGCAACGCGCCGTGACCCGCGGCGTGTACTGCAGACGCTCATCGGGCCAACTCGACCAACGACACGCAAACGTCACGCTTTCAACGGGAATCAACCGGATTCAACGGGATTCGTTGGGATCTTGATTTTCGGTATCCATGCAGCTCACGGGCATTATTGGGAACTGTCGGGAAGTCAGAAACATCGCCTACTCAGAAACGGTAGGTTTCTGGTTCGAGTCCAGATGGGGGAGCAAGAATAGGCCCCTGACCAGGCACTCAGCCTACCGGTCAGGGGCCTAATTCGTACTCTAGAGCTCAGACTTGTAGATAAATTGTCGATAAGTCGCCGCACGTCTGTCCGCGTGTTGATCTTGCTCGGTACTAAGCAATCCCTCCATGACCGCCTCGTTGATCACGGCCGCCGCGTTGTGGTGGACCTTGCCGCGGCGCATGTACTTGCGCTGGGGCATGGCCGGGTCGGCGTGCTGGAGTACATCGGCGGTCACCCGCGCCGACAGCTTCGCGTCATCGAGCATCAAGGCGATCAATTTATGCTAGGACATTCACAACCGGTGGAAGGGTAAGCCGATGGCGCGCACCGAGTTCTACGACGACCCAGCCGCACCAGAGCCGAACAGTCTCGTCGTCGCGGCTTCCGCCGTGGTGTGCGACGCCATGGGCCGCATCCTGCTTCAACGGCGCGCTGACAGCGGCCTATGGGCACTGCCTGGCGGCGGCATGGAGATGACCGACAGCCTCCCCGGCTGCGCGGTACGAGAGGTCAAGGAAGAAACCGGTCTCGACATCGAAATCACCGGGCTCGTCGGCACTTACACCGATCCGCGCCACGTAATCGCCTACAGCGACGGCGAGGTTCGACGCCAGTTCAATGTGTGCTTCCTGGCTCGTGTCATCGGGGGCGAGCTCGCGATCTCCGATGAGTCCACCGAACTGCGGTTCGTAGCTCCTGCCGAACTGGACAGCCTCGACATGCACCACACGCAGCGACTCAGGCTGACCCACTACCTGGAGGGGCGATGCGCGCCATACCTCGGCTAAAGGGGTCTGTACACGCGGGCGGCTTTAGTCCGCCCTAAACGTGATTTTCACACGGTGCGCGAAACGGTGTACGGGATCGCCGCCGCCCAGCGCCCGCCAATCCGAGGGCCTGCTCGGGTTCGCGCACTGGCTCGGCGCCAGCCTGTAGCCCGGATAAACATGCCCGGATTCGCTGGATAGTTGCGCTTCGGTAAATCACGAAAGTTGTTGCGGCACAGTAGCCGCGCTTCGTGGCGGCCGTCGGCGAGTTTCCGGATCTGGGGTTGCCCGGCTGTGCCGGGTTTCAGTGCGGGATTGGACATTGGGGCGCCGTAGCACCGATCGTGGTGAGTCGCAACGGCTGCGTCACGATGCACGGTTGTTCCCGAGTGGTTCAGTTTCTATAGAAGTGTACTTATTAGAAGTATACTTCTATCTATGGCAGCCTTGGTGAAGCCGGACCGGGTGTTCGACCGTGACCGCGAATGGGACGGACTGGTGCGGTTCGTGACCTCGCCGAGTCCGGATGTGCGGTTGGGGATCGTCAGCGGGCGGCGGCGGCAGGGCAAGACTTACTTACTGGATGCGTTGGCCGACGTGGTGGGGGGTTTCTTTTTTACGGCGACCGATGCGACGGAGATCGAGGCGCTGGACGGTTTCGGCGCGGCTGTGGCCGCGCATGCCGGTGGTGGCCGGTATGCGTTCCGGGATTGGGACGAGGCGTTGGAGCGGTTGTTCGCGGTGGTGGGGGATGGGCTGGTTGTCATCGATGAGTTTCCGTATCTGACCAAGGTCAGTCCGTCGTTGCCGTCGGTGTTGCAGCGCGCGCTCGACCCTCGCGGTTATGCACGGCGGGCGGGTTCGCGGGTGTTGTTGTGTGGTTCGGCGATGTCGGTGATGGGGCGGTTGCTGGCCGGCAGTGCGCCGTTGCGTGGGCGGGCGAGTTTGGAGTTGATCGTCAAGCCGCTCGATTATCGGGAGTCGGCGCGGTTCTGGGGGATCAAGGATCCGCGGTTGGCGGTATTGGTGCATTCGATCGTGGGTGGGACGCCGGCGTATCGGCGTGAGTTCGTCGCGGGTGATGCACCGGCGTCCCTGCAGGATTTCGATTCCTGGGTATTGCGGACGGTGCTCAACCCACAGGTGCCGCTGTTCCGCGAGGCGCGGTATCTGTTGGCGGAGGAGACCGACATCCGGGATGTGGCGCTGTATCACGCGGTGCTGGGAGCGATCGCGGGCGGGCACACGACACGCGGTGGTATCGCGAACACGATCGGCCGCAGTTCCACCGACATCGGGCATCCGTTATCGGTGCTCGAAGATGCGCAGCTGGTCATCCGAGAGGCGGATCCATTCAATCGGGGCAAATCTGTGTATCGGGTGGCCGAGCCGCTGATCGTGTTCTACGAGGCGATCATGCGGCGGGAATGGACCCGGTTGGAGCGTGGGAACCTCGAAGCGGCATGGCGTAATTCGCGTGCCACGTTCCTGTCGCAGGTGGTGGGCCCGCATTTCGAGGGAATCTGCCGGGACTGGGCGATGTCGGTGGGGTCTGAGGTGTTCGGTGCGTTGCCCGGGCATGTGGCGGCCGCGACAGTCAGCGATCCGCGTGACAAGCGGCAGATTCAGGTCGATGTCGCGGTGTTGGCGCCAGAGGAGACCGGACGACCGCGACGCATCCTGTCTCTGGGGGAGGTCAAATGGGACCGCACGATGACCGTCGGGCATGTGGACCGCTTGCGGCGTGCGCGAGAATTGTTGGCGGCCAAGGGATATGACACCACCCAAACCATCCTGACCTGCTACAGCGGAGCGGGATTCGATGAGAACCTGCAGGCTGTGGGGATCGGCCTCGGGCAGCGGCCGAAGGAAGTCGACAGCCCCATGCTGGTCGACCTGAATACCGTCTACGCCGTGGTGTAGGAGCGGCGACCGGTTCTCGCAGTCGCCTCAGCCGCAGATTCTCCACCCCTAGGAAGGTCGCGGAGTTCGGCTGGTAGTGGGCGGCGGCGAGGGGGCGGTTGCCTGCGCGGTACATCCGAGGTCGCGCCACTCGACTGACGACACGGAAACGCCCTGAATCTGTACGGCGCGAATCTGCGTGGTGCGAAACGTTTCGCGGATGCGGTCGCGCCGACACTGGAGGCCATCGCGCAATCGTCCGGCAGTTCGGTCCCGAGTTGGCACGGACGCGGAACACGTTGCGCCCCCTGGTCGACTATTTCGAACGCTATCGGGCCTGGGGGAAGGAGCAGGCGAAGCTCGAACGATTGGAGTGAGAGCGACTGGAGCGAGAGCGATTCGATTCGCTGTAAACCCGAGAACGCCCGACGGGTTCGATCACGACCCAGTCTCCGGATCTCTGTACATCGCCGGTGGGTGAGCGGTTATGGGGCTAGTTCGTCGAGTGCGTCTTGTAGGTAGGCGGCGATGTTCCAGACGTCGGGGATGGTGTCGGTGCAGGCGAGGATGCCGAAGTCGAGGTGGCCGTTGTAGGACATGACGGTGATGTTGAGTGGGCCTGAAAGGTCGGTGAGTACGGAGATGGGGTAGGTCCCGGCCACTCGAATTCCTGCGGCGTACAACGGTATCTGCGGTCCGGGCACGTTGGAGACGATCATGTTGGCCAGGGGGAGTGCGGGGGCGGCGACGCGTAGGAGCAGGCGGGTGGCCAGGCCGTGCAGGATCTGAGGTAGGGCCGCGGTGGCGTAGTGCAGCAGGGTCGGTGGGGTGGCTTGGAAGCGATCTTTGGCGGCCAGCATCGCGGCGTGGGTGAGTTTCATGCGGTGCTGTGGGTCGGGTTCGCCGATCGGTAGTTCGCACAACATGATGGAGAATTGGTTGCCCGCGGTGCCGAGTTGCTCCTGGGTGCGCACCGATACCGGGATCGCGGCCACGGCGGGGTCGTCGGCTGCTGCGTCGTGGTCGTGTAGCCAGCGGCGAAATGCGGTGGTGCACAATGTCATTACCACATCGTTGACGGTGCCGCCGAAGCTGTTCTTGATCTGTTTGACGGTGTCGAGTGATAGCGAGGCGAAGGCGAAGGACCGGTCGGGGCCGTTGGGGTGATTACCGGGCAGTGTGGGATTGGCTTTGGGTATGTCGGTGAGTGCGTTCGGCAGCATCGGTCCCAGGCGAAGCGGTAGGCGCATCCGATCGGCTTGGCGGGTCATCGTGTGTGCGATGCCGCGGCCGAGTATTTCAGCGGGATTGGGCGTTCGTCCCAAGCGGAGCCCGTCGGGCGGTGGCGGTACGGGCTGGGATTCGGGCACGATATCGAAGACTGCTGCCATGACCTCGGCTCCGGACACGCCATCGATCAGTGCGTGGTGCACTTTGGTGTAGATGGCTTGGCGGCCTTGGGGCAACCCCGAGATCAGGTGGCATTCCCACAGTGGTCGATTTCGGTCCAGGGGCTGGGTGTGTAGGCGGGCGGCGAGATCGGCCAGCGCTACATCGGTCGAACCTTCGGGTAGGCGTGTATCGCGTACGTGATATCCGAGGTCGATGGTGTCGCTGTCTTCCCAGTAGGGGAGGTCGAGACCTAATGGGACGGTGCGCAATCGCCACCTCAGGGGTGCGACCAGATGTAGTCGGCTCGCCATCAACCGCCGCAGTATCGTGACGTTCAGCGGGCTACCTGTTCCGGGTGGCTCCAGCAGCGTGACCGCTCCGACATGGAGCAGCATGGTGGGTGATTCGGCATCGAGGAGCACGACGTCGAGCGAGCTGAGTTGCCGAGATGGCCCGGTGTCGCCCGATAACGGAATTCTTTGCGACAGCGTTGCCGGGTCGGGGGATGTGCCGCTGCCGAGTTGGCCCGGTGTCATGATGCGGACGTTCAGGTGGCGGGCAGGTTTCAGGTCGGCGTGGGACATAAGGGTCTCCGCGTTGTCGCTGGGTTCAGGACAGATTGCCGATTCAGGCGATGGGATGGTGCCGCGACGCTTGTATGGTCTGTTGGAATCTGCGGGCGCTAGGAACCGATAGAGCCGCTGCGCTCTTGCGGTGACGCCGATGTCGTGTGGTAGACGCGTCATTGATTTTAGTGGTCGGCGGAGTGCTGTCGGCCGCGGTCATGTGCCCTGCACGTTAATTCTGTGCAAACGACTCCTCGAATGGATGCCAGCGCTGCCGCACTCACCGCACCGTCGACCTCACGGTCTGCCCGAGCTCGTCGTGGTCCTGGGTCCGCGTCCTGCTGCATGCGGTGCTCGATCAAGCTGACGCTGAATCTGTTGCGGTGCAACATGATCGGACACAGTCAGTTCGACCCTGGTTTTGTCCGTTTCGGGATACGACGGTCTTCCGGCGGTGACCCGGCTTGTGCGGGATCAGATCATCGACTGATCGGTCGGGATCGGTTCGGGTGGGCGCCGTGGCGAGGGCAGTGTCATCGCGAGTTCCCCCCGTCGGCCGGCCCGCCACCACCGCTGTCCGGAGTCGATGGCGCGCCGGATCTTGCGCACAGTGGGTACCTGTGTGAGCAGGTGTAGCTGATATCGCCACGGCATTTGCAGCCCGTGCCGAGCCGCCATCGCATAGGCGAACTGCACGGCGCTGCGGTCGAGATACCGGTCGGCGTGTTCGAACCACATCATGCTGGCACGGGCGGCGGCCTGTATCGGGCGCAGCGCAGCGCGCCCTTGCGCATCGTAGTTCTCCAGCGCGTCGGCGACCTCGGCATGTTCGTACAGGCTCTGCGCGAGTACGACGGCGTCGACGATTGCCAACCGGGTGCCCGAACCGATGGTGAAGTGCGTCGTGTGCGCTGCATCGCCGAGCAGCACCACGTTGTCGTGATACCAGGTCGTGTTGGTTACCTCGGGAAAGCGGCTCCACCTTGCGAACTCGCCTCGTGTCTTGCTGATCAACGAGTGACCGTCGAGAGGGCGCGTGAAGATGTTCTCCAGAACACGCAAGTTCTCGAGGTTGTCCATGGCATCGAATCCCAGTCCGTGCCAGGTATGCGGTTGGCACTCAACGATGCAGGTGCTGATTTTTTCGGCAACCGATGGGTAGGCATGGAACCAGATCCAACCTGCCGAGGTGTGTTCGAAGGCGAAGGTAAATCGGGAGAAGACCTTGTCGGTACCGAGCCAGATATATCGATTCTCGCCGAGTGTGACGGACGTGCCGAAACGGTGATTGCCCAGCAGCCGTACCCGGCTGTTCGCGCCGTCGGAGGCGACGATGAGATCGGTGTCTTCGAAGCCGGACAGCTCGTGGACCTCTCGCCCGTGCTGGATATCGACGCCCAGGTCGCTCGCCCGGTGGGAAAGCACGTCGAGCAATGCCGCGCGTCCCATGCTGAACCCGTAGCCCCCGAAATGTGCGATCTGGTCGTCGCGCACATGGATTGCCTGTTCACGCCATAGGACCGACCCGGCGCGCACCGCTTGGGCGCTGTCGGGGTCATTCCGATACAGAATGTCGAGCAGGTCGTCCCAGTACACGACACCCCAGCCATAGGTGGACCCGGGGGGATCGCGGTCGATCACCGTGATGTCGTGGGCCGGGTCGCGCCGCTTCATCGAAATAGCGAAGTACAACCCGGCCGGCCCGCCGCCGATACAAACAATCTTCATCTCGTCACCAGCGCCAGCCCGGTTGGTCGAACCTGGCTTCACATGATCGGTACTGATGCAACCGAGCCCGGCACGCCGTGCGTGTCCGGGCTCGGTCACCGGCGCTAGAAGCTTCCCCAGCCGCCCCAGCCGAATGGGTTCCACCAACCGCCGCCGCCCCAACCACCGCCGTGGCCCCAGCCGCCGCCGCCCCAACCCCAGCCACCGCCGTGGCCCCAGCCACCGCCGCCCCAACCCCAGCCACCGCCGCCGTGGCCCCAACCGCCGCCGCCCCAACCCCAGCCACCGCCGCCCCAACCGGGGCTGTCGACGAGTTGGGTTGCGGACGTGGGCGTCGCTGCGCGCGCGGTAGGCGCTTGCGCCGCGGCTGCGACGACCGGAATCGCGGCAACTGCGGCTATACCGGCGGCCGTCGCCAACCGGGTGAACTTCGTGTGTGAATTCTTTCTCTCGGTCATGATAGGGCTCCAAATGCTGTCCCGACCTGCTGGAATTCTACGCGGTTTCGCCGAACTCCAGAAGTATCCGCGACGACACATCTATAATCTCGGCCCCATCCCCATCGTTGCCCAATCCGAGGACGCCGCGTATCCCCTGGCGGAGGGAGCCGGTTGCAAAAGGGTGCGACGAACGAGCGTCGACGGAGCGGCCCAATGCCGTGACCAACTGGACTCAACCTAGCGCGCGGGCCGAAAGTGCATCCGCCACAGCAACAGTCGCAGGGGCTTGCGGCAAACGGAGTTGACGAAGCTGAACGAACCATGCACACTGCTCTCATTAGAGAGCGATGCTCTCGGCGACTCATGGGAGAACGGACATGCAGGAAGTCTGGAAATGGGCCAACCTCACGCTGGCATTCGGGATGGAGTTGGTCGCGCTCGGGGCGCTGGGACTGTGGGGCTGGAAGACCGCCACTGTGACTCCGGTCAAGCTCGTGTTGGCTGTGGGCTTGCCACTCCTCGCGGCGCTGGCCTGGGGCCTGTTCGCGGCGCCGAATGCGACATTCGACAGCCCACCACTCGCGGTCGTCACCAAGGTCGTGGTTTTCGGCAGTGCCGCGGTCGGACTGTGGGCCATTGGCTACCGATGGGTCGCGGTCGTCTTCGTCGCCGTCCTGGTAGCGAATCTCCTGGCGATCAGGGTGGGGCACCTGACCTCGTGAGCACGCCGAATGCTGGCGTATTGCTGCCGCCGGGCCCGCGCTGTTGGACCCATTCGCGTATACCTTGTGGGATGCCGTTCGCCACGACTTCGGGACCGAAGTCCTTCCGGCGCACCACCGTTCGCGTACACCGGTACGGGTGAGTGAGCAGGGTGTGGTGGTCGCGGTGGCGATGATCGACACCTGGAAGGTGTCCACAGCGAGCCGGAGATTGCCTGGGTGTTCAACCGATCAGGCTGCGGCGGCCGGGATGACGGCCCCCGGTGGGGCATCGGTACCGCGATTGCCGTGCGATCGTGTGCATTCCCGTGAGGGAAGGCCGGGACCTGGTTTCGCCGGGTGCGGTGGATCGCCGGGATCACGGGGCAGATTGCCTGGGTCGCCACGAGCTGACCGGATCGTGCCACAGATGAATCCAGCCGATGCCGTTGCGGATTCGAGCCACCGCCTCGTCACCTTTGGACCGCCATCCGACGGAACCCAGTCGAGAGCGTGTCGTTGTGGCGGCTGGGCCCGGTGCCGCGGTTCCTCACGATCCGGGACCCCGTTCGCGAAGTGCGCGCGCCTGTGCAAGCCAGCTATTCGCCTGCTCCGAATCAGGTGTGGCGTCGGTCCCCGTGATGATCGGTCGGTTCGGTGCGGGCCTTCTGATGTGGGGTGCGCCATGCTGGAATCCGGTGTATCGGCCGTCGGTCCGTAGGAAATATGCTTCGATCGGTGGTCGGTTGCTGTCGATCTGGCGCTCCGGCACCGTGAGTCGATTGCCGGTCGCGCGCAGGTCGGTAGTCACGTCGCGGCCGTATTGGCCGTCGAGGTAGCGGATGGTGCCGTCGTCGTTGACCACGTTCACCGCGTGTGCCGTCGGCTGCTGCTTGTCGTCCAGCCGGGAGTGGTCGTAGTAGACGATGATGCCGCGAGCCAGGTGGTCGCCCTCGATCAATTCGTCTTCGACGTCGGTCAAACTCCGGACGGGTCGGAATGTCGTCTGGTAGTGGGCCTCGATAAACGGTAGGTCATGTCTGCCGTCGGTATCGCGGCCGCCGGTTCGACCCGTTGTCGATGGTGCGGCGACCATGTTGGTACGGCCGTCGATTCTGAGGTCGGTGACGATCGCGCATTCGGCACAGTTGTTCCCGTTGCCCAATGGGTTCACGTCACTGATCAGCTCGACCAACGGATCGGTGCCGTCCGCGCGGGTGGAATCGGAATGGGCACCGCTGCTTTCTGTCTCGCTTACCGGCAGCGTTTCGGATCCGCGCTGGTGCAGACCGAACACGCGTCTGATCAGCTGATGTGCGGCGCCACCGATGGTCGCGGCACGGTGCGCGGCGACCCCGACGGCGGCCGCACCGACGATGCCAGCCGCCATCCAGCCCTGGATGAAGATTCCCTGTGTCGAAAGCACGGCGCCGCCCAGCAGCGGACCAGCGGCCGCTCCGGAGTACATGACCAGAGATGTCGCGCTGTTCGCCCGGGCCCAGAGCTTCTTGGGAACGGCCTGTTGTACGTGCCCCGCCACCCGTACATTCATGCCGACACCGATTACCGCTGTGCCGAGTGAGCCAACCGCCACGATGAAGGGGTTGGCAGTTGCCGCTTGCAGTGCGGCGACTGCTGCGAAGCCGGACAGCGCTGCCGGGAACAGTAGGTTGATCTTGGCCGTGCTGATCACCTTCTTCGGCAGCAGCCCGCCGATTACGCCACCGACAGCACCGGCACTGACGACCGCCGCGGTGGCCAATGCGTGCATTTGGGCCTCGTCGATGATGGCGGCCGTGCGGAGGCTCAGCATTCCGAACGCCGCATTGGTGGCAGTTATGACCAGGGTGTATTCACGAAGAAATGGTTCATCTAAGACTGCCCGCGCGCCGTCGCGAACATCGGTGAATATGTCGCGGAATGCGTGGCGGCCCTTTGGGGCATGCGGGGGGAGAGACTCTGGTAGCCGAGACAGTGCAGCCAGGTTCCATAGAGATGAGACGCCGTTCGCCGCAAAGGGCAGCCAATTCGCCACATTCAGCACGATGGGCCCGAGCGCGCGCCCACCGGTACCAGCGACATAACGATCTATTTCCGCCATGCGGTTCGCTGCCGTCAGCTGTTCGGGTGTGACCAGATCTGGAACCGTACGCAGGAGACTGCGCAGGTAAAACGTCGCCGCAACCCCCTCGACGAGGGTTGTCCCGGTGAGTACCGGGCCGATATGCGGGACCCCGAGGGCCACCGCGGTAGCGGCGCCGGTAGCGGCCGTGACACTTGCCCACTGCGCGGCCAGCATTATCTTGACGCGGTCATGGAAGTCTGCGGCATAGCCCGCCAGGGGCTCGGACAAAGCCCTCGCTGCCATGGGGGCGAATACGGTGAAGCCCGCGGCCACCGGCGAATGGGTCAGTTCCAGCATCGCCAGTGGTAGGGCCGACTCCTGAATGCTGAAACCTATGTTGGAGACGGCATTCGGAATGTACAACCCGTTTCGGTATGCCTTGTTGGTGGTGAGCAATTGCTTCGGCGAAACCGACTCTTCGGGTTCTTGGGACGGCTCGGCGGGCGATGACGGTGCCGATTCGGCGGCCGGCGTCTGTCCGGGTTCGGCGGACGCGCCGGCAGCCGAATGTTTCCTTCGCTTACCGGGCAGCCGGAACGCACGGCCTTCCTGATTCCGGCCGACAAGCGGTTCGGGTGGAGGCGGTGGTGGGGGCGTGTCTTGTTTGCGTTTGCCCCTTTTGGGCTTGTCTGCCGAGGCCATGGGGACTGGGCGTGCGGCGACCACTGGTTCCGGCAACGGCCCTGCGAGGCTGGTGGCGGGGGTGCCGCCGCGCGTGGGTTGGATGGTGGGGTCGGGGATGTATTGGGTGCTGTCGCGGTTGAGTTGCGGTCTCCCGCCGGGGTCGGTTGGGGCGCCGGGGGTTTGGGGGTTGGGTGTGGTGGCGTAGTGGGAGGGTGGGTTGAGTTCGGTGGGGCGGTCGGCGGGTGCGGCGGGTAGGTGTGGTGCTGGGTTGTTGTTGTGACGGGGCCGGGGTGGTTCGGAGTCGTGTACGAGAAGCTTCTGCCCGCGTTCGTCTTCGGCGGGTGCGCCGGGGATGGCCGTGTCGGGGATCGGGACCTGTGGTCGGTCGGTGAGTGGTATGGCTGATCCGGTGTCGGGGATCGCGGGTGCGGTGGGGTGCGGGACGATCGGGATTGCGTTGGGGGGTGGGCCGTGTGGTGGGTCGGGTTGGCCGGGGCGGGTGTAGGTGGTGCCCGGCCTTTCGGGGTGTCGCTCAGCCTCTTTGTATGGAGATTCGTCCACTTGTGGTTGTGCGGGGACGTAGCTGGGCATCGGGGGTTTGACGACGGTCCCGATCTCGTTCTGGTCGGGGAATTCCCTGGGATCGCTGGGAGTTTGGTCGTTGTCGGCGGGGTGCCCGCCGGACAGGGCGGGCAGGGGTGCCGAGAGTTCCGAAGCGGCATCGGGATTCGATGGCCCGTGCCCGCTCAGTGCCGCTGCGCTGGCCAGTGCCGCCGGTGGGATCGCCTGGTCTGCAAGGTTGTTCACCGCAGGGCTGGGAGGCGACGTTGCGACATGTGGCTGTAGCGGCGAGTGTGCTTGTGCCCCTTGTTGGTTGGGTAGCGGTTGCGGTGTGTTGGCTTGCGCTGCGGCGTGGGGTTGCGGTGTGTTGGCTTGCGCGGCTTGCGGGTTGACGTGCGGTTGCTGTCGTGGGCTGCCCTGTGGTGTGGCGTGGGGTTGCTGAGGTGGTGTGGCGTTGGGGTGCTGTGGTGGGTTTGCGTGGGGTGCGTTGGCCGCAGGTGTGGCAGTGGGTGTTGCCGGTGCGACGCCGGGACCAGGTGTTGCCCCCGCCTGCGCGGTCGGGCTCTTCGTCTCCATCGGGGCGGGCGATGGCGTCGGGCCGGACTCGCTGCCCAGCCCTGGTTCGACCGGTGCGGTGCCTGTGGCGCGCGACGTCGCCGTGGGGGAGTTGTCGGCCGCTGCGACCGGCTCGTTCGGAGCGGACTCGAAGTCGAAGAAATCGAGGTTGAGCAGGTCGGGGTCCGGCGATAGTTGGCCGGGCCCTTTCCCGGTCACGGGCGGTCGCGAACCGGGTCCGCCTCCGGTCGGCGAATTCCCTTGCGAGCCAAGTGATCCCGCCGTGACGTCCGGCCCGTTGCCGCCGCCGGTGCCGCCGAGATCTTTGGCGGAAGCGACGTGGGGGACGTTCTCGGCATGGGTGTCGGCACTCATTGTCAGCACCGATCCCGGCTGGCTGTCGGCGGCGCGGACGTCTCCTGCCAGGTTCATCGGCGCAGCATCAGGTCGGCTGAATTGGGCGGTGCCGGGATGGCCGGTCGACAACAAGCTTCCCGGCGTGGCCGTCCGATCGGCCGGTGCGCCTGCGAAAGTGCCCTCGGTGAGTAGCCCTTGTAGCCTTCCCGGTGTGGCCATGGGATCGGCCGGTGCGGCTCCGAAGCTGCGCTCGGTGTGGCCTTGCAAGGCGTCATCGGTGAGTGCTCGCAGGGCATCGTCCCAGGAACTCCAGCCGTGGCCGGCTTCGGGTGTACTACCGGGGGAGGTCGGCGATGCAGGCGTGCCATGCGGCGCGTCCGGCGGCGGTTGGTTGGGATCCGAAGGGCCACCCTTATCGAGTCTTTCGAAGGCCTCCTCGTATGGCTCGCCGATCTTGTCGATGGTCTCCTCAGGTCGTTGCCAGGGTGCGTCACCGTCGCCGACGGCGTGCTGATCGGTCGATTCGGGTTCCGATCGGACCGAGAGCACGTCCTGCGAGCTGTCATTTCGGGATCCGCCGATCGCCGGGGAGGTCTCCTCATGTGCTCGCGGTGTGTCGGTGCTGCTGTGCGGCCTCGCCAACTCGGGCGCTGATCGGACTGCGAGACCGTCACGCGAGCTATCGGAGCCGGACCGGCCGAGCTCGGGGCCGGTCCCCTCAGGGAGCTCGGCGGCGTTCATGGCTCGGGTGGCGCGCACCGCCGCGCTGACACCTGCGACGACCCCGCTGCCGACTCCCATCATGACCATCTCGGCGAGGTTTCGGCCGGTGAGTTCGGTGTCGGTGAGCTCGGCTACGACCACCGCGGCACCGGCCCCACCCGCGGCTCCGCCGGTGGCACTGGCGAGCACGACGGCCACAACGCGTCCCGTCGTGCGTCCCGCCGGTGTCGCGGCATTGGCCGCGACGCGGGTGAGCGCGGGCAGCACCGCGCGGGTAGCCAGGGCACCTGCCAAGCCACCCGCGCCACTGGCGGTCGCCGCCACCCAGACTTGGCTCCAATCCATGCTGGTACGCCGACCGGGTTTGCCGTGGCCCTGCAGGATTTGGGCATATTGCGCACCGGCGACGACGCCGCCCATGGAGGCCGCGCCCATGATGGTCGCGCGAATGGCGAGCCCCATGCCGGGGAATCGCTGCATGAAGGCGGCGATGCGTTGGAACATGAAGGCGAGGGTGTCGCGGCGGGCGGCGGTGGCGGCGACGTCGGCGGCGATGCGGTCGCTGGCGGCTTTCATCGGTACGGCGGTATCGATGAGGAGGTTGGCCAGTAGCACCGCTGCGATGCCGATGACGATGTACTGCTCGAGTTCGATCGCGTTGGCCGAGTCGTAGAGCAGGGTGGCCATGCCGTCGGCGAATTCGATTTGATTGCGTGTGTTGGCGATCTCGGTTTTCAGCTGTTTCTGGATCGCCTCGCCGGCCTCGCCCTGGATCGCCGCTGGCACGTCGCGTGCGAGTCGTTCGAGGTGCGCCAGTGTGACTTTGAGACGTTCGGCCGAGCGTGCCCAGGCGTCGGCTGCGGCGCGGATGTCCTTGGGTTTACCGACCGGGAAGTGGCCGATCACCCAGCGTGTCAGCCAGTCCGGGAAGTCGGGTGGGATAGTGACACTCACCAGGGTGCCGACCGCCTGCTGGATTGCGCCAGGTTCGCGACGAGCGTGCAATCGAGCAGGATCCACCACGTGGTGCTGGCCGATTCCGACCCGTCATCGTTTCGATCCGGGGCCACCTGGGAGATTCGGTCGCCGAGTTCGGTGATCTCGATCGGGAAACCCGCCCCCGGCATTCGCGACCACGGTGTGCTCGAGTCCGGGGAAATGGGCTGCGACCCAGCAGATATGGGTGTGCCGATCGGTTTGTGGCCGGTGGTCATCGCTGGTCCAGTGCGGGGAGCAGATGCCCATCGGCGTCCCCGGCGAACACCAGATCCCCAGGCTGGGTGACGATGCTGCCCAGATGTGTGAGCAGCATTCGCCAAGCGGACGCCAGCCGCCGCTCCCCGCGCCGTTGCCAGATGTCGTCCCTTGTGGCGCCCGGCTGCTCAACCTGTTTGTCATCCATCTGGTTTCGGACCTCGTTATCGGCCGCATGCTCAGGTTGTCGTTGCGGCGGTGCCGTGCTGGAATGACAACGTAAAGGTGCTGCATCGAGCCCCGCCTTCAGCTGAGCGCACAAGAATTGTTCCTGTGCGCCGAAGTCACCACCGTGCCTCCCGGACGGTGTGCTCGACAGGCATATATCGCCACCAGGAGCTGAGGGATGACAGAGGGGACCGATCTCATCGAGTCCGTGACAACGGAGTCGGTCCTACCGCACGAACGCACCGATTATTGGGCCGCGGTGCTCCACTCCCATCAGCGCCGACTTTTCGGATACGCCTTCCCACGCCGGGACTTCCATGGACGCACCGTGCTACGACGTACCGGTAACTACCAGATTGTCGGATGGCAGTGCGATGCCGTGGCCTACTATCGCACCCCCGGGCAGGTGCGTGTCGACTCCGATGACGACTACCGTTTACTGCTGCCCGTCACCGGGCGGATGACGATCTGGCAGGACGGTCGGCACGTGCCGCTGCCACCAGGTATCGGCTGCCTGGTGACCGTCGACCAACCGTTCGGCTACGCCCAGGCCGACGACACCGAGGGTTTGGTCATGACCATCCGGCGGAGCGAGATCGATCACCGCCTCAATCGCGCCGCGCCGCCCGCACAGCTCTGGGATTTCACCACGGGACTCGGACGAGTTGTCGCCGACATGGCCACCGCTTTGGTCGCCGAGCGCGACTCTCTCGGCCGCCGCCAATTCGATGCTGTATCCGGACGGTTGGTCGATCTACTCTGCATGCACATCCTCGGTGACCACCCCACCGAATCCAGTCACCTCGAGGATGTGGAATCCGCAATCCGGCACTACGTCCGGACACACGCCCACGACTACGAACTGACCGGCGCCGGCGTTGCGCACGCTCTCGGCTGGTCATTGCGTCAGATCCAGGTCGCTCTGCAGCGGGCCGGTACGACACCGCGCGAGCTCATCAAGGAAGAACGCCTGCGGCTCGCCTACTTGCGACTGCAGGACCCCGCGTATCGCGATCGGAACATCACCACTCTCGCAGTCGAACTGGGCTTCAGCTCCGCCAGCGCATTCAGTACTGCCTTCCGGCATCGTTTCGGTACCAGTCCCCGTGATATCCGTCGAGCGTGAACGCCTGGATCTCGACGCGGCACAACACCTTCCGATGCTCACAGGGTCAGGTCGACCGATGATCGCGCTGGGCTTCGCGTTGATGCTCCGGGTACGCGGAGTCGACGGCGCGCGGGTCGGGCGCCTGGCGTTCGGCGCTCGATCAACCCGACTGTCACGCCCGCGACGATGATCACGCCGCCGAAGACCTGTCCGAGCCGGACCGTCTCGCCGTTGATCCCCACCGCACCGAGCACACCGAAAACCGGTACCAGGTTGAGGATGTTGACCGCGACGCTCGAGGTCATCCTGCGCAGACCGTAGTTGTAGAGAAGGAAGCCGCCGACGGAACATGCCACGGCGAGATAGGCGAGCAGCGCTGAGGTCGTGGCGTCCGGTACCCGCCAGTCCCGGATCTCGACGAGCGAGGCGAGCAGGAAGCCGGTGGCACCCGCCACAGTCTGGTAGTAGGTGAGATTCACCGCGTCCTGCCCGCGCCCCGCGTACTTGCCCAGCACGTTGTACCCGGCCCACACCAGCCCGCCGAGCAGCAGCAGGACATCGCCGAACCAGCGCCCGCTGCCGCCGACTTCCGCCCCGTTGCGCACGACCAGGAAGGCTCCCGCCGTGGCGAGCAGCACGCCGCCGACCCGCAGCGGCGGCATTCCGGCCCGGAAGACCGCCAGTTCCACGAGCATGGTCATCAGCGGGTAGGTGGCCACGATCAGAGAAGCGTCGGATGCGGTCGACAGTTCGACGCCGATGTTCTCCAGCACGAAGTAGACCGTGATGCCGAGCACGCCGCTCAGGTAGATCATGCGCCGCAGACGGGCATCCGGCCGCGCGACCGGGTTGCGCCGGATGCGCACCATGATCGCGAGCAGTACGGCGGCGAGCGTGAAGCGGATGGCCCCGATGGTCAACGGCCCGACGTCCGCCAGCACCTGCTTGGTCACCGCGTACGAACTGCTCCAGAACAGCGCAGCCGCCACGATGGAACAGATCGCCAAGATCCTGGTTCTGCGCTCGTCCACCCCTGATACCTCTTTCCGTCCGAACTCTCATCTCCGCCCTACGCATCGCGGAGAGCGCATCATGGACGGAACTACTGCGAGAAGCTAGCAATTAGTCCGGGAGTATGGCAGCCTGGCCGAACTAAATTTGGTCCTCTGCAAGCGAGACGGAACATGGACGAACTAGATTCGGCGTTGCTGCGGCTTCTGCAGCAAGACGGTCGGCGCACCAACCGGGATCTGGCACAGGAGTTGGGCATTGCCCCATCCACGTGTCTGGAACGGGTGCGCTCGCTCCGTGAGCGAGGTGTGCTGCTCGGATTTCACGCCGAGGTGGACCTCCCCTCGATCGGCCGGGGGCTGCAGGCGATCATCGCCGTGCGGGTACGGCCGCCGACGCGTGCGATCATCGAGCAGTTCCAGGCCTTCGTGGCGCGGATGCCCGAGGTGATCGGAGTCTTCGTGCTCACGGGCACAGAGGACTTCCTGCTCCATGTGGCGGTTCGCGACACCGACCATCTACACGCGGTCGTCCTGGACAAGCTGACCGTGCGGCAGGAGCTCGCGGACGTACGCACCTCGGTGGTCTACGGGCACCTGCGGAAGAGCGTCATCGAGCCGATTTGAGGCTCTTCCGATCGATCCCTCGCTTACCGGCGACGGTCGGCCCGGCGGCGAACCAAAGAATAGTCCGAACAATTAACAGCTAACCCGTGCGAATCAAAATTTCGGATGCCGGGGTAGACCAAAAAGTCAAGTCCCTGCGGCGGGGCGGGATCTGGTTCTCGGTTGACGGATATGCCACCGTTGGCTTGTGTGAACGCGCACGTCTTCGCTGGTCACCTGATTGCGAAGTCCACTGGCAGTAAGAGATGCGAGCATCCGAAGCCTCGGTAATCGCCCGTCTTGTTCAGGGGCACGGATTACCTGATTCATCGACCGGAATATTCATACGGATCGAACAGGTGCCATGGACATGCGCCAAACTGTCACCTATGCTCGGAGATAATCCGAGGTCGTCGAGACGGCTGTCGGATATAAATATTCGAGTCCAAAATCTCTTTTCGTAAGAAGGGGATATCTATGGGCACAAGCACGCACAGGGCCCGCCACCCACGTCGACAGAAGATGGTCTCGATTGTCGTGGCGGGAGCGGTTCCACTGGCGCTCGTGCTCGGGGGAACTGCGATCGCGAACGCCGGCGCTACGTCGGCCACAGTGACCCGGTACGACTACTCACTGCCCGAGCCGCCTGCGCCGCATGAGCCTGCGCCCGATGAGCCTTTGCTCGAGCAGCAGCATCCACAGCCGACCACCCCGGAGCAGACCCAGCCCGAGCAGCCGCCCGACCAGACCAAGCCCGACCGGCCGGCGCGGTGATTTGTGGGCTGAGGCGTCGAACGTAGGTCCGTATCGGCCCAAACCAGCATCGCGAACTCGAAGTCGAGGTCCGCGAGTACGAGCACGTCTGCCGCTGATCATCTGCGCGCCGCGGAACCGCCGGCACACCCTTGCTTCTCGAAGCGTGCGGTGTCTTTGCCGATGTCTTGATTGCCTAGCCGTCGTAGCGTTGTGCCAAGGCTGCGGCGAATAGCGAGCCGTGTCTCTCGCTTTCCGGAGACGTTCGATGACGCCAGGGCGAAGTCGAATGCTCGCTGTCGCTGACGGCCGCACCATCATCATGGATGCGATCACGGTGACGAGATGCCGGGCGGCAAGCCATGTGGCTCGTCCGATGCGGCGGACTCTGTAGCGCAGCACGTCGGCGATCACGGCAGGCGGGGGTCGCGGCCGGGCTGCCCGTGCGCCCGGTACTCAGTTACCGATCGTTAAGGTTCCTGCAAGGCCGACTGGCGAGGATTGGTGCCCAAACCGTCGATCTACCAATGGATCCCGCACCGCCGCGACCGCCGACTTGGCCGGCGGTCGCCGAGAGCACCGGCGAGGATCGGCAGTTGCACGTAATCACCGAAATCGGAGAACTTCAATGCATAACACCCGCTTCCGGGCCGCTGTGATCACCTTGGCGATCGCGGTAGCCGCCGGACTCGGCGTCACCGCTTGCGGCAAGACGGAACGCTGGTGCGAACGAGACCAGGACGATGTTGTAGTCGAAAACTGGCACTGCGAGCAGAACCTCGCGGGCTTCGAGTGGGAGCCCGACCACGACAAGCCGAAGACGAAGAAGAAGCCGAACAAGGCGAAGAAACAGACCAGATGACGAGGAGCGTCGATTAGCTGAGGTACCCCTTATATGGCACGTGCGTGGCATTGCCCTCGCACCCCGGCCGTCGCGCTCACACCGGCCAACCCGAAGCATGCTGGCGCTGCCGCGCAAGGTGAACTGTGTCCGGACATTCGATGAAAAGATCGAGTGTTCCTGGTCGGCAGCATATTTCGAGCTCGGCCGATTCTTGTCGGGGGTGGCACGATGAGCCGTGGCAGGCTCGATGTGAACGAGGGCAGCATATGACCGAGGTGCGTACCCGTGACAGGATTCGTGGGTCCCGGGGACCGGTGCGACCGGCTCGGGCCATCAATGGTTGGTTGATCGGCATCGCTATTGGTCTCGGGTTGTTCCAGATGTTCTTGCTGCCGCTGGTGCTGCTGCCACGCGGCGCGATGTGGGGCTGGACGCTGGTGATCATGGTTTTGTGGACGACACCGTTCTGGTCGCTGATCCATGAGGCCATCCACGGCAGCCTGATTCGCGCGCGTGCGGGCAACGACGTTTGTGGGCGTGTGCTCGGAGTGCTGTACGGTGCACCGTTTTCGATGCTCAAGGCCGGCCATCTGCTGCATCACCGGTACAGCAGGACACGGGAGCGCACCGAGATCTACGACCCAGCGACATCCAGTTGGCTGAAGGCCGCGCCCGGGTATTACCTGCGGCTGTTCGGTGGTCTGTACCTGCTCGAGGTCGCGGCGGCGCTGCTGGCCGTGCTGCCTGCCTCGGTGCTGCGTCGCCTCGGTCGGCTGATGGACGCGCCGGACTCCGTTGCGGGACTGCTTTTCGAACATATCGCGCAGGCCAAGGTGCTGGGTCGGTTCCGGGTCGATGCGGCTGCGATCGTTGTGCTCTACGCCGCCGCGTTTGCTGCCTACGGTGCGGACGGCTGGATGCTGTTGGCGGCATTGTGCGGGCGTGCGTTGGTTATCTCCCTGTCGGACAACGCTTATCACTACGGCACCGCACTCGACGCACCGCTGGAGGCGATGAACCTGCGTACGCTTCGATCGCTGGAGCGTTTCGCGCTGAGCTTCAACCTGCACGGCGTGCACCACCGGCATCCGGGGCTGCGCTGGTACGAACTGCGTGCGAAGTTCCTGGACGAGGGCGGCCACTACCACCTCGGTTGGGCCACTGCGGCGGCGCGCCAGATCCGCGGCCCGATCGAGCTCCGCTGACGGGCTGGTGCTGCTGCCGAGATCGCCATGTTCCGCACCGTCCAGGACGGCGTGCTCGTGGAACAGCGGAATTACGACTGCTACCCGGCCACCTCGCGGGAACTGATTCGGACACACAGCGGGTATCAGTCATCGCTGAGCCACTGCGTCCATCCCGGCCGCCGGAGCATTCATTCGGCAGGTGTATGTGCGGCGAGCTGGATTACCCTCTGCGAACCGATCTGGTCCGCAGAGGGTGGGGTTTTCAGAGGGTGTCGAAGAACTCGAGCTTCGGGGGCGCGGCCAGAAGTGGCGCCATGAGCTTGCCGGCGGCGCGGAAGTGGTCCGAGCGGCTGTGCGCGTCCAAAGCTTCCTTGTCGGAATAGATTTCGAAGAAGCGGTAATTGTTGGGATCTGCCTGCGAGCGGACCAGTTGGTAGGCGTGGTTGCCGGGTTCGTTGGCCCGGACCTGGGCGACCAGGTCGGCGACGACGGATTCGAATTCGGGGCCGGACCCGTCCTTGACGGTCACATCGGCGGTTACTGCGAGCATGGTTCTCCTCAGGGTGAGTGGACTACAGACAGACTGCATGGTTTCATCGATGCTCAGTTGTCGGGCTGGTTGGTGGCGCCGAACGTCCGTCTCGGCCGATCAGCTGTTTCTCGATCTTTTGCCGAGCAAATCCGAGACCGATATGACGAGCCGGGCTAAGTGCTCACTGGATACCGGAACGTACATGCGGGTGTGGTCGATCGGTCCGTCAGCGACACAGGCCTGGGCCGGCAAATCGATCTGAGCGGCGTTGTGGTGCATTTGTTTCTCCTCGAGGTGGGGATCAGCGGGGGGACTCGGAGTGCAGCCAGTGCCAGGCGACGGCACCGACCCACAGTTGGAAGGCGAGCGTGCTCACGGCCAACACCGGCAACAGTGCGGAGTGGACGAGTGTGGCGCTGCCCGCCAGGCTCAGCGGGAGCACCGCGGTGCCGCCGCGGCGCAGCCATCGCGCGCCGCGCGTACGGGTGCGGCGCAGACACAGCACGACCGGCTTGTCGGTGCCATGTATACCGTGACCAGCCGCGGTGTCGGTGGCATCGAACGCCCGAATTCGGTGCTCAGGGGCTTATTCTGCCCAGGTGACAGGGGAATCGGCGCGACCATTTCGGCGGCGGATGCTGCTGCTGGTCGTCGGTGTTGTGCTGGCGGCGGGTGGGGCCGCGACCCGGCCGTTCAGTTGGCAGGCAACCGTGCTGGTGCTGGTGCCGGTGATCGTGGTGTCGGTGTTGGCGTTCCGCACGGGACCCGAGCAGAGGCCACGCACCGTCCGGCTGCGGCGCGGAGTGGCCGTTTGGTCGACGCTGCTGGTCGTCGCGTCGATGTGGGAAGTGTATGCCTTTGTGCAGCAACCGGATTGGACGAGAGCCAGCGACCTGCACCCGACCTTGTCGACGCTGCTGGATCCGGCGCTAGAGCAGTTGCCGCTGCGGTTGGCCGGATGGTTCGTGTGGCTGGGTGCCGGCTGGTGGCTGGTGTCGAGATGAGCGATCGGCTGATCGTCATCGTCGGGTTCGTGGTGATGCTGGTGGTCGCGCTCGGCGTGGTCGTGGTCACGCATGTGCGCCGGGATCAGATCGCGCCCCTGGGGGAAACGATCGCGTACCTCACGCGCAATCGGGTGGCGAGGATCGTCGCTGTGCTCGTGTGGGCATGGGTCGGCTGGCACTTTCTCGTCCGATAGTGGGCGTGGCTCGTCGACGTCCTAGGCCGTGAGATCGCCTAAGGGGCAATCGAATACGCCGATGTCCGGGAAAGGCTCGCGGGACCGACCGAGGTCACGGGGTGGCGGGCAGGATCGGGGGCACGTATTCGAATGTCATGCCGAGCAGCCATACGAGAAGCAGAACCACCGGCAGGTGGAAGAGGAACTGCAGGAATGTGAATCCGACGAGATCGCGTGCTCGCAGTTTCAGCACGGCCAGCAGCGGCAGCATGAAGAACGGGTTGATGAGGTTCGGCAGCGCCTCGGCCACGTTGTAGATCTGCACCGTCCAGCCGAGGTTCATGTGGACATCAGTTGATGCCTGCATCACGTAAGGGGCTTCGACCAGCCATTTTCCACCGCCGGACGGGACGAAGACGCCGAGTACCACGGTGTAGAGGGCGATGACGACGGCAAAGCTTCCGCCGCCGCCGATACTCGTGAAGAAGTGCGCGAGGTGTTCGGAGATGGTGAGGCCGCCCCGGCCTTTGGCTTTGGTGAGGATTGCGGCCATGGCGGCGTACAGCGGGAACTGGACGAGAATTCCGGCCGTGGCGGGTACGGCGAGGGAGATGGCCTGCAAGAACTTGCGCGGGGTCCCATGCAGCACCAAGCCGAGCATCAGGAAGACGAGCAGATAACCGTTCAGGCTGCTGACCACGGTGAGCACCGGTTTGCTGGTGAGCTGGGAGATCAACCAGCCCACCGTCAACACCACGGCCAGGATCGGCAGGATGCGGCTGTACTCTAGCCATTCCCCGGGACGCGAGCGTGGAGCCACATCCGCCGGCTGGTCATCCAGATCGACGTCCAGTTCCTCGGCGGTCTTGATCGCCGCGTCCTTCGGTGCGGAGAAGTGCGCGATCACCACCGTGAGCGCCATGATGACGGCGCACATGAGCAGGGACTGCCAGGTGAAGATCGTGTGCCCGAAGTCGAGGACACCGGTGATTTTCAACAGGGCCGGAGGCAGCGAGGTGGCGGTGGCCTGCAGCTGCGCGGCCGAGGAGGATATGCCCAGCGCCCACACCGCACCCAACCCCATGAACGCCGCCGCGCCCAGCGCACGATAGTCCACGCGTAGATCGGCCCGACGGGCGATCGCACGGGCCAGCAGACCGCCGAAGACCAGGCTGAGTCCCCAGTTCAGAAACGATATCGACATCGAGAGGAAGGCAACGAAACTCACTGCGCTGCTGGCGGTTCGCGGCAACGTGGCCAGCCGATCGATGAGCCGGGCGACAGGTGGGGAGGTGGCGATGACGTATCCGGTGAGCACCACCATCGCCATCTGCAGGGTGAAAGCGGTCAGATCCCAGAAGCCGTCGCCGAACGCGTTCGCGACTGTTCGCGGTGACGAGCCGTTGGCCAATGCGGCTGCGGCCACGATGAATACGCCCGCCAGCGCGACGACGTAGGCGTCCGGGAACCACTTCTCCGTCCACCTGGCGAGCGACTGCGCAACTCGCGCAAGCCCCTTCTCAGAGCTGGTTGCTTCAACCTGGTCGGGGCTGGTTTGTGTATCGGCGGACGTCATCCCGTCGTTCCTCATCTTTCTCTCCGCACGAGGTCGCCCGGTGCATGTGACGCACCGCACAAGACTCGCCTGGCGAGTATCGATGTGCTGTTCGGGTCCAGGCAAGAGGGAAAGTTGCAGGTGCCGTCTGCAAAAATGCAGAAACATCGGCAGTCCAGGTGACTCGGTTCCGCATGGAATCCTCCGCTCTGAACCGCGTCCGGCAACGCGCCGCCCGCCTTCCGAGAACACCCCCGGCATCCGCGAAGCCGATTCACCGACCAGGCCCAGGTACTGCCCACTGTCAGCCGAGCGCAGCGAGCTTGCGCCGCAGCACCGTTCGCTCGCGCTCATTGCCGCACAACTGTGCCGCGCGCTCCAGCTCGGTGCGCGCCTCATCGGTGCGTCCGAGGCGAGTGAGCAGCTCACCGCGGACGCTCGACAGGAGATGCGAATTCGCAAGCGCCCCAGCCGCCAACGTATCCACGATCGGCAGCGCCGCAGCCGGACCCTGGGCCATGGCGACTGCCACCGCCCGGTTGACGTCCACCACCGGCGACGGGGCCAGTCTGCCGAGCGCCTCGTAAATGAGCACGATGCGCTCCCAGTTCGTCGTCTCGACCGAGGCTGCGACGGCATGACATTCTGCGATCGCCGCCTGCAAGCCGTAGGCGCCCAGGCCACGGCCGACCTGCTCCGCGCGGACCAGGGCGGCCCGTCCCCGGCGGATCGCGGCGCGGTCCCAGCGGCGACGGTCCTGCTGCTCCAACAACACTGGCTCGCCGTCCGGTCCGGTACGGGCCGGGAAGCGCGCCGCGGTCAGTTCGAGCAGCGCGAGCAGGCCGTAGACCTCGGGCTCGTTCGGCACCAACCGGGCAAGCACCCGCGCGAGACGCTGTGCTTCGCCCGCCAGCTCGAATCGGATCAGCTCGTCACCGGAGCTGGCCGTCGAGCCTTCGGTGAAGATCAGATAGATCACGCTGAGCACCGAGCCGAGGCGCTCGGCCCGTTCTTGTGCCGGCGGCACCTCGAACGGCACCCGCGCCGCCGCCAAGGTCTTCTTCGCGCGGGTGATCCTGGCCTGGACGGTGGCGGTCGGTACGAGGCACGCCTTGGCGATTTCATCGCTGGTCAGACCGCCGACCACCCGTAGGGTGAGCGCCAGCCTCGCCTCCCGTGACAGCACAGGGTGGCAGGAGATGAACATCAACGCGAGCACGTCGTCATCGATGCGATCCGGATCCCAGAGCATGTACTCGGCTTCGCGGGTTGGTTCGCGCCCGGTGAGCACACCGCCCTCGCCCAGATGACGGGCGAGGGCGGCATATCTCTCGTCGAGGGCGGAACGCCGGCGGAACGCGTCGATCGCGCGCCGCCGGCCGACGGTGAGCAACCATCCCGCGGGATTGCGGGGCGCGCCGTCACGTGGCCACGTCACCAGTGCCTCGGCCAGCGCCTCCTGGGCGAGATCCTCGGCCAGCGCGAAATCGCCGGTGTACCGCGCGAGTGCACCGACGATCCGCGCCGACTCGATTCGCCAGATGGCGGCGACGGCCGCGCGGCCGGTGTGCTCAGCCATTCGATTCGCTCAGAGCTGACCGGTCGCTTCCCGCCACTTGCGCTCCTTCTGGATCCACTCGTTGTCCTGCGGGAACTCATCGATCGTGGTGACCCGGCGGATTTCGGTCTTGAAGCCGGGACCGGTGATCGGCGAACGCTTGGCCCACTCCACGGCCTCCTCCTTGGATGCCACATTGAGAATGTAGAACCCGCCGAACAGCTCCTTGGTCTCGCCGTACGGTCCGTCGGTGACCACGGGCGTTTCGGAGGAATAGTCGACGACCACGCCGTCGGCGGCATCGTCGAGACCCTCCGCGGCGACCAGCACGCCCGCCCGGATCATCTCCTCGTTGTACCGACCGACGGTCTCGAGCATCTTGTCGAAGTCGAAATTCTCCATCCCCGCGTAGGCCTCGTCGGTGGCGCGCCAGATCAGCATGTACTTCATGGTTCATTTCTCCTCGGGTATCCGGGTCCCTCTCGGACCCTCTCACCTTCGAGTCGAACGGGGAATGTCGAAGATCGACGCGCCGCCGAAAAAATCTCTACCACGCCCATAGCAGGACGCGAATGCAGCTGCATCGTTTGTGCATCAATATGAATCTACATTGAGGGTATGGGCGCCTCCATCGTGTTGTTCACCAGGGATCTGCGTGTCCACGACAACCCGGCACTGATCGCCGCATGCCGCGAAGCCGAGTCGGTGGTGCCGCTGTTCGTATTGGATATCGACATCCTGGCCAGGGTGCGAAACGCGCCCAACCGGATGCGGTTCCTGGCCGCGGCGCTGCGTGAGCTCGACGAGCAGTTGCGGGCACGGGGTGGCAGGCTGATCATCCGCCGCGGCCGGGTAGTCGATGAGGCCGAGCGGGCGGCGACCGATGTCGATGCGCGGAGTCTGCACCTCGCCACCGACGTCACCCGCTACAGCCGTGGTCGGGAGCGCGCGCTGCGGGAGCGGCTTTCGCGCATCGGTTGCGCCGTGCAGAGTCACGCGGCTTCGATCACCGCCGTGGATCCGGGTGCGATTCGGCCCGATACCGGGCGCGGTCATTACGCGATTTTCACGCCGTACTTCCGCCGGTGGCTCGATACGCCGATACGGCGACCACTCGCTGCGCCCGGCACGGTCACGGTGCCGCGGATAACCGGTGAGCCGGTACCGGACCCTGCCGACATCGGTGCCGGTTCACCCGAACTGGCGGTGGGCGGCGAGAAGACAGGCCGAAAGATGTTGGAGCAGTGGTTGTCCGGGCCGGTGCGCCGCTACGCCGAGGACAAGGATGTGCCCGCCGCCGATGGCACCTCCGGACTATCACCCTTCTTGCATTTCGGCTGTTTGTCCGCGGCCGAGGTGGTGACCTGCACCGACACGGCTGATCCGGGCGGATACGCCTTTGTGCGGCAACTGGCCTGGCGCGACTTCTATCACCAGGTGCTTGCCGACCGGTGCGAGGTGGCCGTGTCCGACTACAAGGCAGCGCACGAACCGTGGCGTTCGGATCCCAGGGCCGAGGAAGCCTGGCGGGCCGGGCGCACCGGATACCCGATGGTCGACGCCGGGATGCGACAACTGCTCACCCAGGGGTGGATGCCGGGACGTGCCCGCTTGATCGCCGCGAGTTTCCTGGTCAAGACGCTGCGTGTGGATTGGCGGGCCGGGGCAGAACATTTCGAAAAATGGCTCGTCGATGCCGATATCGCGAACAACCGGCTGAACTGGCAGTGGATGGCGGGTACGGGCACCGACACCCGCTCCAGTCGTGTGCTCAACCCGCTGCGCCAAGCCGAGCGGTTCGATCCCGAAGGCGACTATGTCCGGCGCTGGCTGCCCGAGCTGGCGATGTTGCCCGGCGCGGAGATCCATCGACCGTGGCGGGCGGTTGTCGGTGCCGCCGACTACCCGCCGCCGATCGTCGAATTCAATGGAATGTGAGCATGATTCAGCGCGGTGTTGCCTGGGGCGCGCGGCCGCGCCGACCGGTGTCGCGCCCGACGAATGAGTTCGAGCATCCGGGTCAGCACTCGGCCGATGTCGCCTGCGCGAATCGCACGTGCAGCTGTTCGCGGACCTGGTCCGGGGTGTAGGCGCGGCGGCGGCGCTCAGCGCGCACGACCACCACGCCGGTGGCCACCACACCGGCCGCACCTGCCAATCCCACTGCCTTCCACCACCTCATACCGCATAGGCTACTTCCATGACGGGGACGAGCATCAGTCTCGATCGGGCGCTCGAGCTCACCAGAACCGGCGATATCTGGTTGTTCCGTGGGCATTCGGCGGCCGATCGTGCGATTCGGATGACGACGAACAGTCCGGTAAACCACGTGGGAATGTCGGTCGTGCTCGATGATCTGCCTGCGTTGATCTGGCATGCGGAGCTCGGCCGATCACTGCCCGACATGTGGTCGGGTGTCGCGCACCGCGGCGTCCAGTTGCACAACCTGCATGATGCGGTATTGGTGTGGGCGCATCGCTACGGTCAGCAGGCCTGGTTGCGCCAATTGAACCGTCCGGCAACCAAAGAGATGGAAGACAGCTTGCTGCGCACCATCGCCCGATTCGACGGAACCCCCTTTCCCTCCACTGCCGGTCTCGCTGGACGCTGGCTACGCGGCCGAGCCCGCCTCCCGCGCCGCCGGTCGCGCCGAACGGTCGTCCAGGAGTTGGAAAGCGCGTACTGCGCGGAGATCGTTGCCGCGACCTATCAGTCGATGGGGCTGTTGTCGCAGGACCGAAGCCCGAATTGGTATGACCCCGGACGGTTTTGGAGTGGCGACGGGCTGCAGTTGAGTGGCGGCTACGAGCTGGGTGGCGAAATCGCCGTGGAGACACCCGCCGACTCCTGACCGGGCCGATGGTGTGATGTGCGTCGGCTAGCGCGGAGACCGTCGAGCACGAACGGCAGGGATCGTCGCCATGCCGATTCGCCGGCGTTGTCGCCGAGCAGCGACAGCGCCCAGACAAGCTTCACCACTTCGTCGTCGGTGGCGTCCGCGCGTAGTGTCCCGTCGCGGCGAGCGCGGTCGAGCACCGTCGACAGATGTCTCATTCCCCGCGCGCAGGCCTGGGCGAGTTGTGCGGCGGCAGGGTGATCGCCGGTGAATGCTTCGAGCAGTCCGCGGTCGGCGGCGAGTCGGGTCAGCAGGTTTTCGACGAAACCGGTGAGTGCGACCCAGGAATCCTGTTCAGCCGCAGCCTGTTCGGCGAGTTCGTCTACGGCGGCCAGGCGGGGTGGCAGCAGTGCGTCGATGAGGGCGTCGCGGGTCGGGAAGTGGTTGTAGAGGGTGCCGATACTGACTCCGGCCCGCCGTGCGATCTCCTCGAGCGACCCGGACAGTCCTTGTTCGGTGAACACGCCGGCAGCTTCCTGTAGCAACCGGTCGCGGTTGCGGGCCGCGTCGCGGCGCATCGGTCGAGTCACGACGACCATCATACAAACTTGAGGGCCCCCTCACTCTGGTGCTAGCCTCGTCGAAAGTGAGGGGCCCCTCAAAATTTGGAGGTAGAGATGGCGAACAACGCACGCACGGCCGTAATCGTCGGTGTCGGGCCGGGATTGGGCATGTCCATGGCCAGTCGATGGGGTCGGGAAGGATTCCGGGTCGCGCTGATCTCGCGCAGCGACGCCCGGCACAGTGCGTATCTGGCTGATCTCGCCGCACAGGGCATCGACGCCACCGCCCACACAGCCGATGTCACCGATCCGGATCGACTGACCGAGGTCCTGGATGTGATCAGCGCCGGCGGGGATGTCGAGTTCGTCTATTACGGTCCCGGCCCGACGCAGCTGCCGGTCCCGATCGCGGAGATCGACGTCGCGATCGCGCGATCGGCATTCGACTGGGTATGGCCCGCGGTGCACGTCGTCGGTGCCGTGTTGCCCGGCATGCTCGAACGCGGTACCGGCGGACTGGTTTTCGCGGGCGGGTTGTCCAGTGTGCGGCCCATGCCGATGCTGGGGCAACTGGCTTTGGCTGCGGCGGCGCTGCGCAACTACGCGCTCACCCTCAATGCCGCGCTGGCCGACCGCAATATTTACGCCGGAACGCTCACCATCGGCGGCTTGGTCGAACGCGGCGACATCCATGCCATGGTCACCGCCGATCCGGCGAAATACGGGGCCGCAGAAGGACATACGCTCGATCCCGACCGAATTGCCGATTCCGCATGGGGAATATACGAGACGCGCGACCGCGCCGAGGCAGTCTTCGACGCTCTCGGACAGTGACACGGCTGGCCCGGGGCGCGCCGTGTGGTGAGCCGCGGCAGAGCGTTGCGTGATCTGACTCGTCGCTACACTGTGGCGCACGCTACGGGTTTGCGACAGGGCTGAGGCAGCTGGCCGGTGGGTCGACGAGCACGCAGATCGACGGGCCGCGGGTGGGGCGATAGTCGGCGGGGAGACCGCCGGTGGCGATGATCTGGGTGTAGGTGCCGACGCCATCGGTGGGGCGGCGGGTGAGGGTCGGGTCGGAGCGCACATCGACGGTGTAGAGGCCGAATCGTGGTGTGTAGCTGCCCCATTCGTAGTTGTCGGTCAGGCTCCAGTAGTTGTAGCCGATGACATTCATGCCGTCGGCCTTGGCGCGCTGGATCCAGTAGACGGTGTCGCGAAGGTGATCGCTGCGGGTGTAGCCGTCACCGCGGGGGATACCGTTTTCGGTGGGCATGCCGTTCTCGACGATGTACAACGGCTTGCCTGGAAAGCGGCGCGAATAGTATTGCAGCGCATAGTAGATGCCCTCGGTGCGCACCGGCAGTTCCCAAATGCGCTGTCCGGGCAGCTGCGGCATTGCCGACCCGATGGCCCTGGTGATGGAACTCAGCAGCGACTGCACCGGATCGTAGGCGAAGTAGTAATCGACGCCCACGTAGTCGAGCCGGTTGGCGACGCGATCGACGAACTCGCCGTTGACTTGTGCTTCCGAGCCGGCGACATAGCCGACGTTGCTGGTCACCTGGGCACCGGGCTGGGCCTGGTGGATGTAGTCGTATATGGCGTTGTGGGCCTGCGCGAGGCGGTCGAGCATCTCGGGTCCGCTCGCCGCGCCCCGGCCGGTCTCGTGCACGATGTAGGCGACCGGCTCGTTTATGGTGACCCACAATGGATTTCGGGAGGCGTAGCGGTCGACGACCGTGCGCATATTGGCCAGCCAATCCTCGACCATGCCCGGATTGCGCCAGCCGCCGCGGTCGGCGGCCCAGCCGGGATAGACCCAGTGGTCCAGGGTGATCATCGGTCGCATCCCGGCGGCCACGATCTTCGCGATCACCGCGTCGTAGAAACCGAACGCGCCGGCATCCCAGGCGCCCGGTGCGGGCTGTACGCGAGCCCATTCGATCCCGATCCGGAACACCTTCACACCCAGCTCGGCCGCCAGGTCGATGTCGGAGGCGTACCGGTCGTAGAAGTCGACCGAATCGCGCAGTTCGTCGGCGCCGGAGCCCGCGATGTAACGCGTCCAATTGCTGTCGGGCGCATGGCCTTCGGACTGGAAACCGGATGACGCGACACCCCACAGGAAATCCGAGTCCAGTACCGGTAGCGCGTTCGACCGGATCGGCGGGACGGCCGAGGAGTTCGTGCACAGCAGCAAGGTCGACGCCGCGGCGGCGAGCGCGGCCAGGACGTACCGACGGAACCAACGCATCAATTCAGGGTAACTCGATCGCCGCCGGCGATGGACGAATCAAGAATGCTGGGCAGATTTCGCGGTTCCCAGCGGTTGGCCGCTATGGGGCGCTCGGTTATTCGCGAATCAAAGCTCCGGCAACCGCTGACGCAGCAGGCAGAACTCGTTGCCCTCCGGATCCTGCAGCACGTGCCAGGGCTCGTCGCCGGTCTGCTCGACGTCGGCCGGTCGCGCACCGAGCGACAGCAGCCGCTCCAGTTCGGCGTCCTGGTCGCGGTCGACCGGGTTCACGTCGAAGTGCAGCCGCAGCTTCGCGGTCTTCGGCTCGGCGACCCGGCTGAACACCAGCGTCGCAGCGGCCCCGCCGAATCCGGACGGCGGCCCGATCTCGATGCCGTCCTCCGGTTCCTCCCTGCTCAGCTCGACGTAGTCCAGTACCGCGCACCAGAAACGGGACAGGGCAACGGGGTCGGTGCATTTGACGATCAGTTCAGACAGGCGGCAGCTCATACGCTCAGACCCTAGACGCCGGGCGGTCTCCAGATGGTGCGTCACGGCATCATGTGGTGACCGCGGCCGGCTCACCAACGGCCGGTGTCGAGACGATTGCGCGGTGGTCGACCTTCCCGTTCATGTCGACTGTTGATCACCCAAAGCAGCAGGGGCAGAGGCTCATTCAACGGCGTGTGGCGGTCGACCGAGGTCGCCGGTGGCTCGCCTCGACGGGCTGATTCCAACCGCGATCGAAGCGATCAGGAATCGAGAAGCGCTGGTCGCCGGGTAGAAAATAGCGTTAGTGCCATGAACATCACCATTAACCAAGCCGCTATCGAATCCGTCATCCTCGAGGTGCCCGACGCTGTGGCCGCAGCGGCCTTCTACACCGCCGCGTTCGGTCTCGGTGACAAGCTGCGCGTGCGCACCTCGGAAGCGCCGACGACCGGCTTCCGCGGCTTCATCCTCTCGCTCGTGGTGTCGCAGCCGAGTACCGTCGACAGCCTCATCGGCAGCGCTGTCGCCGCGGGCGCGACGACGTTGAAGCCCGCCAAGAAGAGCTTCTGGGGTTACGGCGGCGTCGTCCAGGCGCCGGACGGGGCGATCTGGAAGATCGCGACGTCGTCGAAGAAGGACACCGGTCCGGCGACCCGCGAGATCGATGATTTCGTGGTTCTCCTCGGAGTCGACGACGTCAAGGCGACCAAGCAGTTCTACGTCGATCACGGCCTGGCCGTTGCGAAGAGCTTCGGTAGCAAGTACGTCGAGTTCGAAACCCCGGCGTCCTCGATCAAGCTGGCGCTCTACGGGCGCCGCGCCGCAGCCAAGGATGCTGGTGTGCCGCCGGAGGGAACCGGGTCGCATCGGATCGTCATCGCGGGCAGTGCCGGAGCCTGCACCGATCCGGACGGGTTCGCGTGGGAACCTCACTTGGCGTCCCAGTAGCACTGCACCACCGCGGTCGTGAACGGGAACCGCACCGGTGTCGGCCCGAAGGCGATCCGGCCTGCGGTCTCGGCCGCGGCCGAAATCATTTCGGCGACAGTCGTGGCCTCCTCGGCCGGGCAGTGCACGATTACCTCGTCGTGCTGGAAGAAGACGAGCTCGGCTCGGAGCCCGGCGTGCGTCATCGCATGACGCACGCCCGCCAGCACCAGCAGGGCCCAGTCGGCGGCGCTGCCCTGCACCACGAAGTTGCGGGTGAAGCGGCCGCGAGCGCGCGTCGCGGAGGTGCTGCCATACCCGTCCGTCTCAGGCGCTGCGACCGAGGCCGGCGGGCAGGTGCGGCCGAGCCAAGTGCGCACCAACCGGCCTTCTTCACCGGCGCGAGCCGCTTCGTCGACATACGACACCGCGGCCGGATAACGTCGGCGCAGTTCGGCCATGTGGGTGAGGGCATCGCCGGAGGTCTGGCCGTAAATGGCGCCCAGCAGGGCGAGTTTGGCCTGGGCGCGGTCGCCGCCGAAGACATCGGCGTACAGGTCTTCGCCGCGACCGGCCACCTCCATCAATCCCGGGTCGCGGGAGATCGCGGCGAGGACTCGTGGCTCCATTTGGTCGGCGTCGGCGACCACCAGGCGCCAGCCCGGGTCCGCGCGTATCGCTTGACGGATCACCTTCGGGATTTGCAGGGCGCCACCGCCGTTGGTGGTCCAGCGGCCGGAAACCGTTCCACCGGGCAGGTATTCGGGACGAAAGCGGCCGCCGTGTACCCACTGCTCGAGCCAGGACCAGCCGTGCGCGGTGTACAGGCGGTACAGCGATTTGTAGGCCAATAGTGGCGCTACGGCGGGGTGATCGATCTGCTGGATTTCCCATTTTCGGGTGGAGGACAACAAGATCCCGACGCGGCCGAAGGCTCTGATGATGTCGTTGGGCAGGTCTGGCCGGACCCGCACACCTTCCCCGAATGCCCGCGACACCTGGTCGGCCAACTCCGCCATCCGGCGCGGCTCCAGCCCGCCGGGAAAGCGCTCACCCAGCAGCTTGTCCAGCAGCTCACGGTGCACGTCGGCACGCCAGGGGATCCCGGAACGGGACATCTCCGTGGCAACCAGCATGGCCGCCGATTCGGCAGCAAGGAGCAGCCGCATACGTTCCGGATACTCGGTCTTCGCCGTACGAGCCAGCTGACCCGCGTAGACCTTCAGCAGTACGTCGAATTCGTCCGTGCCGGGTGGCAGCGGTACCGGGCCGGATTCGAACAGCGACGGCTGGGTCTCGGCGGCACGCGCGGGCGCGTCCGGCGGGACGGGCAGGTTGTTCAGTCGCGCCCAGGCCGCCGCCAGCGAGCGCGCCTGCCCCGACTGACCCTCCTCATGGCCGATGAGCAGCGCCTCCGCGGCCTGCACGTCGTAGCACCGCTCCACCCGCACGCCCGCCGCCAGCAACGGTCGGTAGATCTCGGCCGTGGATCGCCAAACCCACCGCTCGACCTCGGGCCGTGCGCGCACCGCGGCGGCGAGCGAGGGTTCACGCACCACCGGTCCGGCGGGCCGGCCATCCTGATCGAGCGGACACAGAGTCGCACCTCCGTCGCCCGTTTCCGCCACCGCCCATCTCACCTCCCGAGTCTTGCACTGGGGTAGGACATCTACCGCGGTAGCGGGCTCGGGTCGGGAGGTTGGTCACCGACCCGACTGTGCTGCCGCCGCACGAGTGTCGAGTTCTGCGAGCGAGAGTGGGTGGCGCGGTGCGGAATCCAGGACGGTGGTCGATCGGACGCGCAGGTGGTCGTCGACGTGGAGTAGTTCGCCTGGTGCGAGTGCTCGCCAGCGTGGGTCCTCGTCGGTGCGCTCGCTGGCCACCACGACCGCGGGGAATTCGCGCAGGTGGCCGCTTCGGGTCCGGATTCCGGCTCGTCCGGCTTGGTCCAGGTGCCGGTCGCCCTGTGGACCGCCTGGCTCGCGTTCGAGGACGAAGAGGCCGTGTGTGTCGGGGTATCGGAGTGCCCACAGGTCTGTTGCCGTGGTGAGCACCAGGTTGAGGGCGTAGACGGGCAGTCGGTCCGCGATCCACCTGACCGCGTCGGTGATACCGGCGGTGACGTCGCCGTCGTGCTGGTCGGTGCGCTTGGTGATCAGGGCGAAGAATCGTTCGGAATCGGTGTCGCCGTGTACCAGGTCGAGGTAGTCGCCGAGTTCGGAGTCCAGTTCGTCGAGGCCGTGCAGCACACCGTTGTGGGCGAACAGGCGGCCATGTTGTTCGAAGGGGTGGGTGTTGATGGGTTGCAAGCCGCCCGTGGTGGCGTAACGGATGTGCGCGACGAACGTCATCGATTCTCGTTCGCGCGCCTCCCGAGCGAATTGGACGTCCTGGTACGCGGCGATCGGTTGTTTCTCGACCAGCGGGGCCTCCTCGGCGGTGAAGGTGCCGAGGCCGACGCCGTCGGGTTCACGTCTGCTCTGGATCGACAGACTGTCCGGCGCATCCAGTAACCAGAACGTGGCCCGCACGCGCCGCGGTGCGGCCGACAAACCGAACAAGCGACACATGGGACTCCTGCCTGAGCGTTGTCCGCGTGTGATGACTGTCCTGCGATCGTAGTCCCAGGTCAGCTGATCTTTGCGTTCCGGTCCGGAATCTCCGGGTCCGGTCCGGAATTCTTGTCCGGCCGGTGGACCAGGCAGTTCAGGGTGCGCCGGCGGTGCGGCTTCTCGATCGAGAAGGAACGCGCTCATATCGTGATCACGACGCATCAGCGGGGGCGGGGAGTCTGTAAACCCCGTGTGCGCAAGTGATTTCGATTCTCAGGGGGACTGGTATGTGGGAGTGGAGCAAACATGTCGCCGAGCACGCCGCCGCCGCGGCGTGGACCCGTCGACAAGAGGAATACCGACCGACGATTTGCGACCCGGAACCTGCCGCTGCACCAGGCGGCGCGAACAACGGTTGTACCGCAGCTGAGGACAACTGTGGGGAACATTCGACAGACAGCGCCGAGTAGGCGTCAACGTTCGACCGGTTCGGCGTCGCAGCAGACGGTGTCGACGCCGAACCCTTGTCGCGTCAGGTCTTGGCAAGTGCCTCGCGACGAATCCACTCGAGCAAGGTGGGGTTTTCGGCTGTGGTGATGACGCCGATGGTGGTGTGGACGTAGCGGTCGTCGTCCAGTAGGGCGAGCATGCTCGCGGCCAGGTCCGCGCGGGCGGTGAACCTGCCGTCGGCATGGCCCTCGACGATGGTGTAGTCGGTGACCGACGGCAGGTGGTAGAGCCCGCTCGGGCGCACGATCGTCCAGTCCAGATCGGTGGACCGGATCAGGGATTCCATTCGCCGCATGTCGTCGTACAGGGTCTTACCCGCCACCCGCGTCACATATGGCAGTAGTACGCGGTTGAACACGAATCCGCCGTCGGAGTACGGGTGCGGATCGACTCCGCTCGAGCTGACCACGGCGAGCCGACGCACCCGATGCCGCTCCATCGCGGCGACGATATTGGCCACACCACGCGAATAGGTGCTGATCGGTTCCTTCCCCGCGGGCACCCCGAGCGTCGACAGCACCGCATCCCGCCCTGCCACGGCGGTGTCGACGGCACCCGGATCGAGCACATCCGCACCGACTATCTCGAGCCGATCATGGTGCAGCGGAAAAGAATCCGGCTGCCGGGTGACCGCGGCGACCTCGTGTCCGGCGGCCAGTGCCTGGCCGGTGAGCAGGCGGCCGGTGGGACCGTTTGCTCCGAAGACTGTGATACGCATGAAGTTCCGCCCTCACGACACCAAAGCCGTGCGCAGCGGGGCCAGTGCCCGCGCCCACGCCGGCAACTCGTCGCCCAGTCGGTCGCCGATGCGGCCGGGACGGGTGCTGCAGATGATGATGCCGATCTTCATATTCGATTCTCCTGTCGATCAGAAACTGGATACGCCCGCGCGGGCGGACGAGAACGCGCTGTGGGTGGCCATTTCCTTGAGTGCGACCGCGGTGCGTCCGGCGAAGTAAGTGCGCCGGACCGTGTCGTCGGTGTGGGTGAACTGGGCTATCGCGTCCTTCCTGCCCAGCGACAGTCCGCGGCTGAAGTACGGGAAGGAATGCGGTTTGGGCTTGCGGCCCGCGAGTAGGCGCGCGAAGTTGTCGGCCGCGTGAATGGCCTGCGGTAGGGCGGTGTAGCAGGCGAAACGTGCTCCGGGCACGGCAGCGCAGTCACCGACGGCGAAGATCCGCTGGTCGCTGACGCTGCGCAGGAACTCGTCGACGACCGCACGTCCGCGCGCGTCGACCTCGAGACCGCTGCGCGCCGCGAGGTCGGGCACGCCCGACACGATCGCCCACAGGGTCAGGTCCGTAGCCATCTCCCGACCCGACCGCAGCCGCACGACATCCGCTGCGCCCGAACCGACTTCGGCCACCTCATCATCGATGATCTCGACGGTCAGTCGCTCCAGACCGGCGCGTACTCGCCGATAGGCCCCGTCGGAAAGGCCGCCGCCCACCGAGGAACCGATCAGCCGCACTCGCAGATCGGGTCTGGCCTCGGCGATTTCGGCCGCGGTCTCGATGCCGGTCGGACCACCCCCGATGACGGTGACATGGTCACCCGAGGTGAGCCGCCCCAGCGCCGCGCGAGCTTGCTGTGCGCCTTCCCAGGTGCCCACCGGCACGGTTCCGGGGATGGGCGACACCGTGCTGCCGACGGCCAAGAAGGCGTAATCGAAGTCGATCCGCTCGCCGTCGGCGAGGGCGATGGTGCTGTCACCGATCTTGTCGACTGTGCCTACCCGTGCCGTGATCCCTTCCCGCAGTACCTCCGCGAGAGGTGTTGCCGCCGAGTATGTTCCCGCGATCTGCTGGTGCAGCCGAACCCGCTCCACGAAGTCCGGGCGCGGGTTGATCACCGTGACCTCGGCATCCTTGACTTTCCTGGCCACCCGGTTCGCCACGAGCGTGCCCGAATATCCGCTGCCGACTACGACGACCTGCATGTCAGCCTCCTGTCTTGGTAACTGGACGAACACAAGACGCTCATGGCCGCGGTCCTGTGACGTCCGCGCCTAGGTGACGTGCGTCACTGATGGTGGGTGTCACAAAGTGGGCAGGTCCGGCGTCTCGTGGGTATGGCACAGTCGAGAGCTATGAGTGACGCGGGCGAGGTCGACCGCCTGGACCCCGCCACCGAGGCGTTCGTCGCGCACCGCAATCTCCTGTTCACGGTCGCCTACGAAATGCTCGGTTCGGCCGCCGACGCCGAAGACGTCCTGCAGGAAACCTGGCTGCGGTGGGCCGATGTCGACCTGACCACGGTGCAGGACCAACGCGCCTACCTGGTCCGGATCACCACCCGCAAGGCACTCGACCGGCTGCGCACCCTCGACCGGCGCAAAGAGTCCTACGTCGGTCCCTGGCTGCCCGAGCCGCTGCTCACCGCCCCCGACGTGGCCGACGATGTCGAACTGGCCGACAGCGTCTCGATGGCAATGCTGCTCGTGCTCGAGACGCTCGCCCCGACCGAGCGCGCGGTGTTCGTACTGCGCGAGGTATTCGACCTGGCCTACGACGAAATCGCCGAAGCCGTCGACAAAACTCCCGCCGCGGTCCGCCAGATCGCCCACCGCGCACGAGCACACGTCGCCGCGCGCCGACCTCGTGGAGTCATCTCCTCGGCCCAGACCCGCGACGCGCTCGCCGCCTTTCAACGCGCGGTCGAAACCGGCGATCTACAGGGCCTGCTCGAAATCCTCGCCCCCGATGTCGTCGCCCTCAACGACGGCGGCGGAATCAAACAGGCCCTCCCGCGCCCCATCGTCGGGGCCGAGCGAGTGGCTCGGCTGTTCGCCGCCTACTGGCACACGATCGGCGCCGCGGCGACACTGCAACCGACACAGGTCAACGGCTACCCAGCGTTGATCATCCGGCTCAACGGCGAACTCGACACAGTCACCGCGGTGCGCATCGACGACGGCCTCATCAGCGGCATCTACTCCGTGCGCAATCCGCAGAAGCTGTCGCATATGCAACGCGAAATCCCACTGCACCGTTGAGCCCGGAGGACTTCACAGCGGAAGCCGAAACCGCCGCTGATCGGTTGTGTACCAAGGACATCGAGGTGCTTATGCCGATGTTTCTATTGCCTGCTTCATTTCCTTGATCCCGTATTCGGTGCGGATTCGGATTTCGGGGGCGATGCTGTCGGGCAGGACGTCGGTTATCCAGATCAGGCGGCCGCGCTCGCCTTCGCTTCGGACCTCGAAGGATGCGTGGTGGTAGTCCAGGGATGGCCTGGCGCCTTCCGCGACGGAGTAGGCGATTCGGCGGGTTTCGTCGTCGATGGAGATGATCAGTTCCCGGATTATGTGGCCGTCGGGAAATGTGAGGAAGCGCTCGACGCCCTGGATGCGGGTGTCGGCGACTCGGCCGGGGAGCAGGCGTGTGTGCACCGCCCCGACATCACGTACGACGTCCCAAATATGTTGTGGGGAAGCATCGATGACGATTTCGGTGCGGATGGTGGCCATGGGGTCGAGTCTTCCGCATCTTGATGCACAGCGTTTCCCAACGTTGAGCGGCCAGGTCGATCATCACCCGCGGGCTAAGTTGCCACCCCGAAATCGCGCGCAAGAACAGCTCGGGCGCGAGCGTCGGCCAGCAGCAGGCCCGCTTCTCGGCGCAGTCTGCCGAGTTGACGGCGCTGCCCGGCGTCGGGGGCCGTGCTCTCGAGTTCCTGGTCCAGGGAGCCGAGGGCGGATTGCAACTGACCTACCGTCTCAACAGTCGCCCTGGTGCCCAGGTTTCTTGCTTCCTTGATGAGTTGGGCCAGTCGACCTTCCAGACTGAGCATTTCGCCTCCCGAGCGCGCACAGCTGCATGTCCGTCGGCGTCACCGAAGTCCGGTCCGCCGAATGCATAAACCGCATTTATTGAGCCGTTAAATAACGGTACATCAAATGATGGAATGATGAAAGGGGCTGGTATCACCCGGAATTCACTGTGCTGTCGGACAATGGGGCGGTCGGTGATCACTCCTCCGGGCCGATGGGAGCCAGCGCTGTGCACGATGACCGTCGGTTGATCGAGGACCGCCTCGGGCGGGTCCTCGCAGAGCGGATCGTTCCGGCGATCTATCCGGAATCGGTGCCGCTGCGGGCATCGGTCTGGGTTGCGCCGGATGAGCCGGTGCCGGTTGCCGAGGGATTGGCCGCGCCTCGGACGCCCATCGAATCCGGTGTCAGGTGGGGCGCGCCATGGGGAACGAGCTGGTTCACGGTCGAGGGAACGGTGCCTGCCGAGTGGGCGGGCAAGACTGTCGAGGCGATCATCGATCTCGGCTTCGACCGGAATATGACTGGCTTCCAGTGCGAGGGTCTGGTCTATCGGTCGGACGGATCGCCGGTGAAGGGGCTGCACCCGCGTAACCAGTGGGTGCGGGTGGCGTCCCCGGCGGTCGGTGGCGAGCAGGTACTGCTGCATGTCGAGGCGGCTTCGAACCCGATCATCCCCTTCTTCTCGCCGAACGCTCTCGGTGACAAGCTCACTGCTGGTGCCGAGCCGCAATACCGGCTGGGCCGAATAGATCTCGCGGTTTTCGATGACGAGGTCTGGCAGCTGGTGCAGGATCTGGAGGTCCTCGGTGAGCTGATGCACGAGATGCCCGAGGAACCTGCCCGCCGCTACGAGATCGTGCGTGCGATCGAGCGCGCGCTCGACGCCGTCGATCTGCAGGATGTGAACGCCAGCGCTGCGGCGGCGCGCGAATGCCTGGTCGATGTGCTGGCCAAGCCCGCGGTGCCGTCCGCGCACACGATTTCCGCGGTGGGCCACGCGCATATCGACACGGCGTGGCTGTGGCCGCTGCGCGAGACAGTGCGCAAGGTCGCGCGTACGACCTCGAATATGACCGCCCTCCTGGCCGAGGAGCCCGAATTCATCTTTGCGATGTCCCAGGCCGCGCAGTTCGACTTCATCAAGCAGCACCGTCCCGAGGTCTATGCGCGGGTCGAGCAGGCGGTATCGGAGGGACGGTTCGTGCCGACCGGCGGGATGTGGGTCGAGGCGGATACGAATATGCCAGGCTCGGAAGCGATGGCGCGGCAGTTCGTGCACGGTAAGCGGTTCTTTCTGACGGAATTCGGCGTGGAGAACGAAGAGGCCTGGCTGCCCGACACCTTCGGGTTCGCGGCCGGACTGCCGCAGATCATGAAGGCGGCCGGATCTAAATGGCTACTGACACAGAAGATTTCGTGGAGTCAGAGCAACAAGTTTCCGCACCATACCTTCTTGTGGGAGGGGATCGACGGCACCCGGATCTTCACCCATTTCCCGCCGGTCGATACCTACAACTGTTCGATGCACGGTCGTGAGATCGCCCATGCCGCAAGGAATTTCAAGGAGAAGGGCCGTGTGTCGATATCGCTGGCGCCGACCGGCTGGGGTGACGGTGGCGGCGGCACGACGCGGGAGATGATCGCGAAGGCCGCCAGGATGGCCGACCTCGAGGGTTCGCCGAAAGTGGTGTGGGACTCCCCATCCGGCTTCTTCGCCAAGGCCGAGGCCGAGTACGAGAACCCGCCGGTGTGGGTGGGGGAGCTGTATCTGGAGTTGCACCGTGGCACATTGACGAGTCAGGCGAAGACCAAACAGGGCAACCGCCGCAGCGAGCATCTGCTGCGGGAGGCCGAGCTGTGGGCCGCCACCGCGGCGGTGCGGAAGCACCTCGAGTACCCGTACGCGGCATTTGACCGAATCTGGAAGACGGTGCTGCTCAACCAGTTTCATGACATCTTGCCCGGCTCGTCGATCGCATGGGTGCACCGCGAGGCGGAGCAGACGTATGCGGCGGTGGCAGCGGAGTTGACGGCGATTATCGAGCGGGCGCAATGGGTGCTCGGCGGTGAGCGGGTGGGACCGAATATTTTCAACCCGACGCCGCACACCTGGCGAGCGGTTCCAGCCGGTGCCGCTGCTCCGGTGGATTCGGGTGATTCATGCTCGGTGGTCGAGCGTGCGGGTGGCGGGTTCGTCCTCGACAACGGTCTGTTGCGGGTAGAAGTCGACGCGCGCGGGCTCGTCGCATCGGTGTTCGACCTCGAGCATCGGCGCGAGACGCTGCCACCGGGTTCGGTCGCGAATCTCCTACAGCTACACCCGGATTTCCCGAACTCCTGGGACGCTTGGGATGTCGATCTCTTCTACCGAAACCGGGTCACCGACCTGACCGAGGCGAAATTCGTTGCGGCAGAACAAGGTTCGAAAGACAAAGCGGTGGTGCAAATCGGCCGCTCATTCGGCTCGTCCAAGGTCGAGCAGACCCTGACGCTGCGGTCGGGCGCGCGCGGTCTGGATATAGACACCACCGTCGACTGGCATGAGACCGAGAAAATCCTCAAACTTGCCTTCCCCCTGGACATCCACGCCGACCGCTATGCGTCCGAAACCCAATTCGGGCACGTCTTCCGACCTACCCACACCAACACCAGCTGGGAGTACGCGAAGTTCGAGGCCTGCAATCACCGGTTCGTCCACTTCGCCGAGCCCGGCTGGGGTGTGGCGCTCGTCAACGACTCCACCTACGGCCATGACGTCACCCGCACCGTTCGAGCCGACGGCGGAACAACGACAACGCTGCGGTTTTCGCTGTTGCGGGCACCCCGGTTCCCTGATCCGGAGACAGACCACGGTACGCACCACTTCCGGCACGCCCTGATTCCCGGAGCTTCGATCGGAGATGCCGTGCGCGCGGGCTACCGCATCAACCTCACCATCTCGCGCCCCGGTGTCGCCGAACCCGTTGCGCCACTGGTCATCATCGATAACGACGCCGTCGTGACCAGCGCCGTCAAACTCGCGGACGACGGCAGCGGCGACGTCGTGCTCCGCGTCTACGAGGCCCACGGCGGCCGAGCCTCGGCGCTGGTAACCACAGGCTTCGAAAACGCCGGATGCCAAACCTGCGACCTACTGGAACGCCCCCAACCAGCAGACACCTCCGCAACCCCAGAGGGCACAGGAGTCCGCCTACACCTACGCCCCTTCCAACTCCTCACCCTCCGCTTCACCCTCCCCCAACTGGACTGATGACCAGCATGCGCTGGTGTTGGTGGCTCTCGCCCGATGCCGCCACGAACGCATGGTGATCGTTTGACCAGCATGGAGGAGGTAGGTTCGCGCGAGTCAACTAGGAAAATTGCGTAGTCGAATACCCGTGTCCTTGTGCTCGACTCGGCGCAAAC
Source organism: Nocardia sp. CA-120079 (assembly GCF_050955745.1). Classification (NCBI taxonomy): domain Bacteria; kingdom Bacillati; phylum Actinomycetota; class Actinomycetes; order Mycobacteriales; family Nocardiaceae; genus Nocardia; species Nocardia sp. CA-120079. Next base: position 7,282,351 of record NZ_CP192088.1, on the reverse strand, counting down.
TCGGAGGTGACACCGGGATGGCCGGGAGGAGGTGTCGCGTGGTCGAATCAGGTGCCACGGCATCGTCTGGGGGCGGACGGCTGGGATTGCAGCGGCCCAGGTTGCTGCACCGGATGGCGGATGCCGATGTCACGGTGGTCATCGCGCCTGCGGGTTCGGGGAAGACGCACCTACTGCAGCAGCATGCCGCGGCCGGCGGCGCTGGCGTGGCCTGGTATCGGGCCGATCCGGACGATATCGATGCCGAGCGTTTCGTGCGGCGGCTGCGTGCGGCGTCGGAGCACGGGCCGCGAACCCTGATAGTGGATGATTTCCACTTCGTTGTGGGCGGGACTGCCGAGGCGGCCTTCGAACGGTTCGCATTGTCGGGTCCCGGTGCGCGTGTCGTTCTCGGCTCTCGGGTGCGCCCCACCTTCAACCTGATGCGCGCGGAAATCGGTCGGGTGACCGTGCTGTCCGGTGACGATCTACGCTTCCGCTGCTGGGAGGTCGAGGAGCTGTTCACGAGCGTCTACGGCCATCGCCTGCCACCGGACGAGGCGGCGGCGCTGTCCCGGTTCACCGATGGCTGGGCGGCGGGTCTGCACCTGTTCCACCTCGGCACCCAGACGCTCGGCGCGGGTGCGCGACGCGCGGCGATCCGCGCGCTGAGTGGCAGGGCGCGGTATCTGCAGGGCTATCTCGCGCGCACTGTGCTCGGTGAGCTGCCCGCCGAATTATGTGAATTCCTGCGCCGCACACATGTTTTCGAGACGGTGACCGCCGAACGCTGCGACCGGCTGCTCGATCGCACCGATTCGGCGGCGCTGCTGGCCGAGTTGGAGCGGCGCCAGGCATTGACCAGCTCGGACGACGACGGCCACAGTTTCCGCTACCACGAGGTGCTGCGCCAGCATCTGGCCTCGGCGCTGCGCGAAGAACTCGGCGCGGCCGAGGCGGCCCGGTGGTGCCGCAAGGCCGCGACCCAACTCGAAGACGAGCACGCCTATCCGGAGGCGGCACGGTTGTTCGCGCGTGCGGAACACTGGACCGAGGTGGCCAGATTGCTGAACACGCACGGCGCGCGGGTGGTCGGTGATCCGCGGAGTCCGGTGTGGTGCGCCGGCCTGCCCGCATCGGTGGTCGAGCAGGATCCCTGGCTGTCGTTGGCGACGGCTCGTCGGGAAGTGGCGTCGGGAAATCTGCGGCAGGGGGCGCAGCGGTATCGACATGCCGAGCGGCTGTTCTCCGAGCCCGATCTGCGCGACGCGGCCGCGCGGGAACGGCGTCTGGTCGATATCTGGCTCGATGCCGCGCCGCAAGTCGAACTGCATTGGCTCGATCGGATCCGGGCGGCATCGATGCGTCGTCCGTTGGACTATGTCGACGATGACAACGGTTGTGCCGGTACGGCTTTCGCACACACATGTGCCTTGCTGCTGGCCGGTCACGTGCGTGGCGCCGGTCAGCGAGCCCAGCTGTCGGTTGACGATGCGACGGTCCCGATGCTCGATCTGTGGACACAGCTCGTCGGCACCATCGCGGCGATGGTCTGTGGTGAGCACGTCGGGATGCGCATCGAGTTGCTCGCGGGTGAGGCCGAACGCGCGGGTGCGACGGCGTTGCTGCGGCAGTGCCGCGCGCTGTCACAGCTCGGTGGCTCCGAGGTCGCCGCGGAATGCGATGCGGCGGGAGATCATTGGGGAGCCGCGCTGGCGGGGGCGATCGCGGCGTATCGGGCACTGCTGGCGGGCGAGCCGTCGATGTCGTTGTGGCGGGCGGTCATCGAACGGTGCGTGCGGCTGCGCGCCGATACACCGAAGGCGTGGGCGTTGTCGTTCGAAGCCTTGGCGGCTGCGGCCGAAAATGCGGGGGATGCCGAAACCAAGGCGACGTGCGCCGAGGCTTTCGCTCGTGCGACCGGCGTACCCGGTGCTCGCGCGATCGCCCTACTCGCCAACGCCGTCCGAACCGACAATGTCGCCGCGGCACCTTTCGCGGCCGCGCGTGCACTCGCCGTGGAAATCGGGATGCCATTACCTCGGTCACTCGTCGACCTCGTTAGTGAGCCGAAACCCGTTGTTGCACTGCCAGCCCCGGAGAACGCGCTGCTGCGGCTGCGCTGTCTCGGCGCCTACGTGGTCGAGGTCGACGGCTTCGAATTGGATCCGCGGACCCTCCGGCCACGTGCCGCGGCGACCCTTCGCTACCTATCGATGCGGGCGGGGCGGTGGGTGCATCGTGACGATCTGGTCGCGGCGCTGTGGCCCGATCTGTCCGAGGCACAGGCCCGGCAGAGCCTCCAGGTGAGCGTGTCCGCGGTTCGGCGTTTCCTCGAACCCGATACCGGCCGCGGCAAGTCGACGCTGCTGATGCGCCGGGGCGAGACGTATTCTCTTGTCCTCAACGGCCGTAGCACCGCCGACGTGGTCACCTTCGAGGCCGCGCTGGAGACGGGCCGGTCCGCCCTGCAGATCGGCGACGAGGACCGGGCGCACAGTGCGCTCACGACAGCGTTGGCCGAATATCGAGGCGAACTACTGCCCTCGGATGGAGCCGTCGAATGGGTGGTTGCCGAACGCGACCGGCTCCGAACCCAAGCATCGCTCGCCGGTGTCGCCCTCGCCGAACTCGAGCTGGGCCGCGATCGTGCCGCCGCCGCGATCGATGCGCTGCGGCGCAGCCTGGATATCGATCCGTACCTGGATCGCGCCTGGCGGCTGCTGATCTCGGCTTACCAGCGTGCGGACGATCTGGCCGCCGCGGAGCGAGCACGGCGCGACTACGCGAAGATGCTCGCCGAGTTGGGCGTTCAATCCGCGAATCCGGTTACCGTGCTTGCGGGGCCAACTCGAACGGCACGTGCGCCGGGCACATCGCCTCGACCGCGCGTGCGATCCGCTGCCGGGTAGGCCCATCCCAGCGGTCGGGGGGTACCAGCACGACCAGGCGTGGCACCGCATCGCCGGGTGCGACGGTGTCGGGTGTGCGGGACCACCGTGCGCCGCCGCTTTCCGCCACTTCCACCTCGCAGCCGCAGACCCTGCGGATGTGCTCCTTCATCGCCGCGACACCCCCGCGACGCGCGTGCATGCCGACCGCGGACGCGACGACGGCCCGCAGCCGATCCGTCGGCCACTGCTCGTCGGTGTCGGCATCGACCCAGCCGGCGAGCCAGGTCAGGAAGTCGGCGGGGGCGAGCGCGGGATCGACGTAAGTGTGCAGGGCGTCGAGGGTAAGGAAGACCGGTGCGAGGATCTCGTCCATCCCGTTCGTCCAGCGCTGGACGAACGGGTCGTCGAGGTAGATGCCCGGCAGGAACTCGCCGAGCGGATGCGCCGACGGCAGTCCAGCGACCGTGCCCCTCATGACGTGACCTTGATCTGATGCTCGAACGAATACGCCAAACCATTGGGCGGCAAGGTGATTCGCTGCGTGGCTTCACCGCGCGTGCCATTGATCGGATCGGCGGGGTACAACCGCAGGTCATCGATCTGCTCGACGCCGTCGACCCCCTGCAGTACCGCATACAGTTCCCCGGCCTGCACCGATCTGCCGAGCGGCCAACCCTGACCGCTCGGACCATCGGTCACCGGGTGCAGGTAGCTGTTGAGCGCTCGGATCGCACCGGCGCGGACCCGCGCCGGATCGCTGGTCGCGCGTGCGCGCACCGCGCCGACGACGGTCACCCCGCGATAGCGCGGCGGTTCGACGATCAGGCGTGCCCCGATCATCCGCCGTTCGTCCAGATATGCGACGACGCGCTGCAGCAGCTCGTCGGATGGTTGGAGCCGTTCGAACGGGACGGTCGCCGTCTCGTCGCTGTCCACCTCGGGAACGATCAGCACCCGGACCACCGCCGCGTCCTGGCCCGAGCCCGCAAGGCAGTGGGCGCGGGCTACGCGCGGCGAGGAGGCCAGCGCGAGCAACTCGTAATCCCTTGTGGTGACGGCACGTTCGCGAGTGCGCAGCATCATCGGCGCGCGCAGTTTCGCATTCTCGACCGTCTCGCCGTCCACTCCGCCGGTACCTGGCCGGCGGTTCTCGATGCGCGAAACGTAGGGCAGTGAGCTGCGCAGCGAACGGACGGTACCGCGCGCCACATTGCCGCGACGTCCGCCACCGGTCCGGTAGAGCGGTACCCGGATCGGCGCACCCTTCGGCGGCACCGCACCGTAGTGCGTCACCGAGCCGTCCGGCTGACGGACGGCGGGTCCGAAGACGATGACGCCCGCGGCGGCGTCGAGAGTGAAGTGCCGGTCATCGGGTCGGCTGTCACCGAAGTGCTCGACCCGCGTCCACTGCTGCCAGCCATCGCCCGCCGCGACCTCGACGACGATATCCTCGTCCGGCTCGGCGACGACTGGTCGCTGATCGAGCGGAAACTCCTGTGCCGGAACACCTTCGGACATCCCGATGACCTCGTCGCGCACGATCTCGGCATAGCGGGCGTCGACGGTTCCACCGATGGTGAAGGCCGATGCGGCGAACACCCGCGGCGCGGCGGTATAGGGCGGTTGGCCGGGGCGCACGGGCACCACGCGGCACCGCAGCCAGCCCGCCGTGCGCCGTTGGATCGGCGATGCCCGGTGCGTGGGCGGCAAGTGCAGCACGATATCGCCGGGACGGTTCAGTCCGCCGGTGTCGTCGCGTTCCAGTTCACAGCCGGCCCAGCGGCGTCCGTCCCATGCCTCCCACACGAGTGGTGGCTGGCGCGGATCGACGCCGACACCTTCGACGCGGCAGTCGAATCGCAGCACAACGGCGCACGAGGGCACCGGATTCGACAGCCCTACATACATCGTGTCGTCGAGTGCGGGAGTGGGGGAGAAGCAGGCGAATTGCGCTCCGGTGGTCAGCTCGTCGGTGCGGTCGATTACGGGGCCGCCCGCAGCTCCGGTGGCGATCGCGGTCAATGTGCACGGCACGATCGGCAGGTCGACCGTGGTTGCGAAGACGACGGGTTCGATTGTCTCGGTACGCCATTGGTCGGGTCGGCTGGTGTCCTCGCGATCGGTGGCCGTCTGCGTGCCGACGGGCACCAGCACGACCTCCTCGCGCGGCGCGGAGAGCCAGAAGGTGACCGGCACGGTGGCGGCCGCGGGTGGGAACAGTCGAATGCCGAGGAGCTCGAGGAATTTCAGGTAGAGCCGGTCCGGCACCCGGTTGAGCCGGTAGAGCAGTTGGTCGACCACCATGGCGTACGTTTCCAACAGGGTGACGCCCGGATCGGAGACATTGTGGTCGCTCCATTCCGGACAATGCTGCTGGACATAGCGTTTCGCGTCGTCGACGAGGCCCTGGAAGCTGCGGTCGTCGAGGTTGGGCGCGGGCAGCGTCACGACACACCACCCGATTCCGCGTGCTCCGGGATGACATAGAACGGGAACACCAGATTGCGGGGGTCGTTGCGGCCCCGAATGCTGTACCGGACATCGATATACAGCGTTCCGCTGTCCACACAATCGAAACGCACCTGCACGGTGTCGACGTCGATGCGCGGCTCCCACCGCTCCAGCGCGGCCCGCACCTCGTAGACGATCTGCCCAGCAGTCGCGGCATCCGCCGGTGCGAATGTGAATTCATGGATGGCACAACCGAATTCGGGTCGCATCGGACGTTCCCCGGGTGCGGTACCCAGGATCAGCCGGATGCTCTCCTTGATCTCCTGATCCGCGCCCACCAGCGCGATGGCGCCGGTGTAGTCGGTTCGCATGGGAAAGAACGCCCAGCCCGCGCCGATGAACTGTTCGGCCATGGTCACCCTCCGATCAGGACGGTCGGGCAGCCCATAGCGATCGGTGCGCCACAGGCCGACAGGTCGCCGACGCGGGCTGCGGGCATTCCGCCGATCAGCACCGTCGGACAGCCGGGGCCTGCGATCGCCGATGGCGGGTGGACGGCAGGCGGCGGAAATGAGCAGATATGCGGCGTGCCGACGGTGGCGGCGGGCATTCCGCCGATCAGGACTGTCGGCACGCCTGGGGGGCCGATCACACCGGGGTGTGCGGTCGGATCCGCGACGCGAGCGGCGGGTGGCATATCGACCACTTCCTTTCCGTCAGTTGATCCGGACCATGGCCGCGCGCACGGTCGCGGTCGCACCGGCCGTCAATTCCGCACTGGCGCTGCCATTCACGGATACGGTTGTGCCTCGCACCTCGATGCCGGCGGTGCTGGAAACCCGCACCGGTCCGGCGCCACCGTCGAGGGTGATCCCGGACTTCGCGCCGAGCGAGATGTCGTTGCCGGTGAGCTTCAGGGTTCCGGTGCCCGCGTCGATCGTCACGCCATTGCGGGCCGAGATGGTGACCGTTCCGTCGCTGTGGACGGTGATCGTGGTCTGCTGCTGGTCCAAGTCGAGGGTGAGTTTCTGGTCGCCGGTCGCCACATGGACGCCCTGGGCGCCTGCCGCCTGCTCACGGAACTCGACGCGGTGGCCGGTGCGGGAGACGATCGAGCGCCGGTTCACCGCACCGCTGGTGCGGTCCACGAGACCGCCCGCCCCGGTCGGGGGTGTGTCGACGCCGTTGTACAGGCCGCCGATGACGTACGGACGTCTGAAGTCGCCGTGCTCGAAGGCGACGAGTACTTCGTCGCCGACCTCGGGCAGGAAAAGCGCGCCGCGTTCGTGGCCCGCCCCCTGCTGCACGGTCCGGGCCCATACGCTGACGAAACCATCGGCCAGCCACGGGAAGGTGATGCGGACTCTGGCCGTATTCGCCGGATCGTTGTTATCGCTGACCTGTCCGATCACCACACCAGGGAACCCCGCGCGAGCCGAATTAGTTTGTGCTGCACCGCTAACCAGTCCCGCTAGCGTGCGATCACGCCGTCCGCTGACGATGACGCTGGTCGTATATCCGGTCTCCGGATCGAAGGTGTGCCGCGACGCCGTCACGGTGTACTTGCCCTCGAACGGTTTACCGGCATTGGCCAGCGCAACGGCCGTGCCCGCGCGCACCTTCGGGTTGCCCCGTAGCACCGCCTCCAATTCCGCGAATCCGCTCGCGACCTGTTCGGCGAGTGCCTTACATGCGATGTCCACCTCACCCTGGGTGCCATATGGCGCTTGCGCACCAACGAGTTTCGGCGCTTTGAACAGGCTGGCGAGGTCCTCCGGTCGCACGCCGTTCTCGGCCGTCACGGTCTTCGCGGGGGCATCGGCGACGACGGCTTTCTTGCACGTCACATCCCAGCCGCGGACCTGGACACCAGGTACCTGGTCGGCCGAGGTGACAATGGCGCATAGCCGCAACACATTTCGTCCCAGCTCGAGGACGAGCGGATCCTCGGTCGCCTTGGCCTCGATGCGCGGCGCGGAGCCCGCGGTGGTGGGTTTGCCGAAGTCGAGTTTGCCGTCGGTGACCGCCACCTCGACGCCGCTGTCGGCGGCGAGCTGGCGTAGCAGCTCCCAGTCGCTGACATTGCCCTGCGAAATCTGTTCCAGCACAGGACCACCCGCGGCGATCTTGCCGATATCGACACCCGCGTCGCTCGCGATCCGGCGCGCGACGTCCGCGGCCGACATGTGCTCGAAGCCGGTCACCCGCCGTCCGCGCTGCAGCCGATGCGATTTGTCGAGTCCGCGCACGGTGGTGAAGGTGCCGGTGCCGTCGAACTCCTTTTCGATCGCGGTGACCTCGGCCGACAGCAGCGGCACCGGGGTGTTCGCCTCATTGGACGCGACGCCGAGTTCGACCGGAACGCCGATTTTGATATTCGCCTTGTCCAGGACAATGTTCTGGGGGTCGCGGAAGCGCAGTACGAAAAGGTCTGGCGCGCTGCGGTTGTCGTCGACCATGCCGTGGGTGAGCAGTGCCGCGATATCGGCGGGCAGTGGTGTGCCCGCGATGCGGACGAGCAGCTGGTTGGTGAAGTCCTGGGCGGGCACGGTTACCCCAGCTCGTCGGCGGCCGGGATGAGCAGTTCCGTACCGGGCCGCAACCGCATCGGGTCATCGATATTGTTAGCGGTGGCGACGGCGCGCCAGCGGGTCGGATCGCCGTATTCGCGCCAGGCGATCGAGGCGAGGGTATCGCCCGCGATGACAGTGTGCATCGTGCGCGCGGTCAGGCTGCCCGAGGTGGGATTCTGTTTGGGCTGGTCGGCGGCGATCTCCTCGATTGTGACCGTCGCGGTGCCGCGGATCGGCAGACCGCCCGCGGTGAACAGGGTGTACTTCACCGCCACCGAACTCACATATGCGGTGAATCCGGTCAGGCCGCCCCAGTGGAAGATCACCCACGGCGGGCTCGACTTCTTCTTGTCGTGGCTCTCGTCGGTGGGCACGCAGCAGGCGAACAGCCGCTCGACGGTGTCCACCACCTTGGTGTCCTGCTGTGGGCCCGCGTCGAGAAACATTTCGAGGGTGAGTTTGGCGGGGTCGGCGCCCTTGAACTCGGGCACGCCGCTCTTCTTGCTGCCCTTCTGCGCATCGCGATTCCACTTGGCGGACTTGGTAACCGACAATTCCTTCGGATTGAACTGGAAGTCGATCCGACCGCAGCGCGGGCCGGGTTGCAGCGATCCCTTTTCCACCGGCGGATCGCGCACCTCGAGGAACGCATGCTCCAATTTCGGCCGGCCGCTACCGGATCGGTCGGCACCCGCACTGCTGGCGGCGAAGGCGATCGGCGCGGGCATCTCAGGCCTTCCCCGGCTCGACGAAGCCGTGATGGGTGATCTCGATGGTTTCCACGGCGACCTTCGGTGATTCGGCATTGAGCGAGGGACCGGTCCAGCGCACCGGCATCACACCGAGCAGACCCCACTGCGCGACCACGGTGCCGTCGGCGGTCATGGCCCGAATCTGGCCGGTCTTCGCGCGCACACCCGTTGCGACACTGCCGAACCACGCGGCCACCTTCGCCGTATCCGGGGTGACCGGACGGCTCAGTTTGATGGTGGAGAACTTGATTCGAGTGGGCAGCTGCCAGACGTAACCGTTGTTGCCGCCCTCTTCACGCTGCTCCATCACCACCTCGCAGCCGAGGCCCTCGCAGCTGTTGAATGCGCCGAGGCTCATATTGTCGATCGTCACGACGAAGCAGACGCTGACCGCGGGGTCGAGATCGGTTGGCATTATGTTCTCCTCGGGTGATCAGAGGGTGAGATCGAGGGCCGTGCCCGCACGCTCGCGATCGAGGCGCAGTTCGGCCTTGAGTTTGCGGACGATCGGGTCGTACAGGCGGGCGACGAGTGCGTCGATGTCGGTGGGGGAGGTGCCGATGGGGGTTGCGTGGGGTGCCGCGTTGGTGTCTGTCGAGACACTGCTGGGCTGGTCAATGGGCGTGGGGTCGGGGACGACGACAGGGGGTTCTGTGGTTTTCGGTGGTTCCGGAGGGCTGCTTTGCGCGGGCGTGTCGGCGACATCCGGTGTCGGCGCTGCCACGGTTCGTTGGAGGGGCATCGGGGACCACACAGGCTCGATGGCGCGGTTGTGGGCGGCGGTATGCGCCAGGTCCGGCGCGGATGCGGTTCTGGTGGCTGACGGGGCGGAAGCGGTCGAGATGCCGAAGTCGAAGATGCGCTGAAGGGTTGGCGGGGCTGAGGGGGCTGGAGAGCCAGTGAGTGGGTGAGCGAGCGTGGCGGTGGTGGTTTTGTCCGTCGCGGGTTGGCGCTGCACAGTAGTCGGAGTGAGGGGTGCGGTACGTGCCGATGCGACTGGCTGCAAACCCGCTGAGCGTTGCACCGTCGTGGGTAGGGCCGACGTGCCGACTGTTCCCACGATGTGGGTTGCGATGGCCGAGGAATCGGTGGACCCGGGGTCTGGTGCAGCGTGGGTCAGAGCCGGGGTGGCTTCGAACCCCGCTGGCCCACCGGAATATTCGGGTGTCGGCTCGGATATCGCGCGCCGCACCGAGGTCGAGGCTCGGGGCCGAAGTGAAGCTGCCGGGACGTCCGTAACTTCAGGTCGAGTCTGGCGCTGCATGGTGCGCGTCGCGAGTACTGGAGCAACGATGTCAGGTGACGTTATGGGCGTAAATTTTTGGGGTGCAGCCGATTCGGAGTTGGCGGCGTGACTGGCCGATGAGTCCGCCATGACGTCGGGCGTCGGCGGGGGAGCGGTCAATTGGGCTGACTCGGAGGTGGTTGCGGGGCGCGGAGTGGTATCGGGAGACATCGCAGGTACAGGCAGCGGGCCGTCGACCGAGCTCGCTGTGTCGATTGCTCCGATGGTCGGTGCTGTTCGGCGGGAGATCGGCACCAATTCTGCAGAGGGCGGCGTCGGCTGCTGGGAGGTGGGCATGGGCTGCTCGGGGGTGAGCATTGCCCGCTCGGGGTTGGGTCTTGGCTGCTCGGAGGTGGGTATCAGTTGCCCAGAGTTCGGGACGGGCTGGTCGGCGGTCGGCACGTGCTGCTCGAAGGTGGGTGTCAGCTGCCTCGAGATCGGCATCGGCTGCCCGGAGGTCGTGGAGGTGGGCATCGGCCGCTCGGATGTCAGAACGTGCTGTTCGGAGATGGGCATCGGCCGCCCCGAGGTGGGTATCAGCTGCCTAGAGGTCTGTATCGGCCGGTCGGCGGTCGGCACGTGCTGCTCGGAGGTGGAGATCGGCCGTTCCAGGGTGGGCATTGGCTGCCTAGAGGTCGGTATCGGCTGTTCAGAGGTCGGTACTGGTTGCTCGGAGGTCTGTACGGACCGCTGAAAGGTCGGCATTGGCTGCCTAGAGGTGGGTATCGGCTGTTCGGAGGTCGGTACCGGTTGTTCGGAGGTCTGTACGGACCGCTGGGAGGACGGCATCGAGTGCTCAGATGTCGAGGCTGATTTCTCAGAAGAATCAGGAGCCCAACGGGTTTCGGAGTAATCGTCGTACGATGCGGCGGGCTGGATCTGCAAAGGCGCGCTCGCACCCATCACCTGGGGCGTCGGCGGTGAGACGGGTTCCGTTCGTGCGCCGGCCGATCGTTCGACCGCGCGACGGATCACGTCGTGTGTGCCGCCGACGTAGCTCCGCTGAATGCCGGGCGGTTCGGCAGACAGCGGGTATGCGAGCCCCGAATCACCTTCGCCAGCGGATCGTTGAACGAAAGGCGCGGTCGAATGCGCAGGGTCACTGGTTTCCGGCAAGGGAGCGCCGAGCCCGTACCGCCGTGGACGCAGGGGCGAGATCGCGCGCTGCCTCGGCACCGTCGAATCGGGATGCGTCGGTATGGGTTCGGACGATGTATCGACCGCCGCGGTGGGAACGTCTGCTCCGCTCTCCGGCTCGTCACGCCCCGAGCTCGATGGCTCAGCCGACTCCGAATCATACTGCGCGACTGAAGAATCGATTGCCGATGAGGAGTTCTGCGGAAGTGGCGCTACTGATTCCGGTATCGACGATGGCGGAATCGTCATGGTCGGCACCGGACGAATCTCCGGTTCGAATGCGCCTCCGGCCGAAACGAACTCGTTCCCAGGCTGTTCGAGGCGGGCGAGGACCACCGGACCGGCCGAGCCCAACCGACCTGCCCAGGCCACCGGACCAGCCGACCCCGCCGGTGCCGCGAGCTCACGCCGCATCACCGCTGGCCGGCGCTCAGTCGCGGCATCCGTGCCATCCGAGTGTCGCTGCACAGCAACAGGATTGCTATCGAGCCCCGCCACGCACCCGGACGGCGCCTCGGCATCGACCGCATGCACCACCGGCCCCCGAAAGGACGGATCCCGATGCGATACCAGGCCGTCCGCGAACCGCGCCGGACCAATGATCAGGGATGGCGCTGCAACAACCCGTTGCACCGGCGATGTCACAGCCCAATCATGAGCCCGCACAGCAGGTTCCGTCTCGCGCACCGACTCGGTACCCCGCCATGGAAACAGCCGGTCCAACCACCCCATCGCTGCTCACCTCCCTCGGGCTCTGGTATTGATGCGGTCGATTTCATCGGCGAAGCGCCGCCGATCCGGATGCTCCAGGTCGAGGATTTCGGCGAGCGGCCAATGGAAGTGGTAGGCGACGTACGAGATCTCCTGGAGCAATGCATCGACCCCGTACGTCGCTATTCCCCCACGCGGCTGCCCGCGAGGTCGATGGTGAATTCATGCGCGCACTCCGGGCAGGTGACCCCGGCCCTGCTGTGGCCCTCGGCATTGATCCGCTGGTACAGGTCCTGCAGAAAGGCCAGGTCGGATGCGAACAGGTCCTCGACGATGCCCGCGTGGATATCGGTGAGGGTGCCCAGTCGGGTGATCACCCGCGCGATCAGCACGACCGACAGGTACGCCGGATTCTCCCGAACCCGATCGTCACGCAGTGGCACCAATTCGTCACGTGCGGTGGCCAATCGCATGGTGCCGCTGCGGTGCACAGTCCCCGACGAGTCGAGGTAGCCGCGCGGCAGCACGAACGGAAACTCCGTCCGCATTACCGGCTCCGGCGTCGACTCGACCCGCGTATCCACCGCTACGGCGCCGAGTCGGTCGACCCCACTGTGCACGCGGCGCATTACTCGACCTCGAGGTTTTCGTAGGTGATGACCAATTTCTCGGTGAGCACGCTGGTGTCGCCCGCCTTCAAGGAACCGATTTCCAGCGACTTCGGCCAGGCATTGGTCAGCTTGTAGCGCTTCATCGCTTGACCCTCGTAGTCGTAGACGATGATGGCCCCGCCCTTGCGCGCGGCACCCATCTTGCCGAATCGCGAATCCTTGACCCACTTTTCAAAGCTGTTGTCACCGGTGAGACCGCGCGTCAAGGTGACCTCGCCGGCCTTGTACCGGCCGGGCAGTTTCTTGATGACGTACTTGCCATCGGCGGTGTTCTGCTTGAGTTCGATGACGTCCTGTTCGAGTTTGAGGCCCGACACTTCCGAAATCTGTTTGATCACAACACCGTCGATTTCCAAGCCGAAGGAATGGCCGACCGACGTGTCGAGGTCTGGGAGCGCCATGATGTCCTACTTTCTGGGGGGTGGTCATTCGTTGACGAGGCTGGTGCCGCCGGAGATCTGGGCAAGGCGGAAGACCACGAATTCGGCGGGTTTGACCGGGGCGACACCGATTTCGCAGACCACCTGCCCGACGTCGATGGCTTCGGCCGGATTGGTTTCGCGGTCGCATTTGACGTAGAACGCCTCGTCGGGGGTGAGACCGAACAGTGCGCCCTTACGCCATTCGTTCACCAGGAAGGCACTGATCGTGCGCCGGATGCGCGCCCACAGCGCGTCGTCATTGGGTTCGAACACCACCCACTGGGTGCCGTTCAGGATGGATTCCTCCATGTAGTTGAACAGCCGCCGGACATTCAGGTACCGCCAGGCCGGATCCGAGGACAGCGTGCGCGCACCCCACACGCGGATCCCGCGACCGGGGAATGTGCGAATGCAGTTGATACCCAACGGATTCAACAGATCGTGTTCGGGCTTGGTGAGTTGCACGCCGAGCGTGAGCGCACCGCGAACGACCTCGTTGGCCGGAGCCTTGTGCACACCACGAGACTCGTCGTTGCGCGCCCAGATCCCGGCGATATGGCCGCTGGGCGGGACGAAGCGCCCGGTCCCCGCGGCGGGGTCGAATACCTTGATCCATGGGTAGTACAGTGCCGCGTATTTCGAGTCGTACCCGGCCTTTTCGACCCGCCACTCCTTCACCTGTTGCGGACCGAGCGCAGGCGGCGGATCCAGGATCGCCACCCGATCACCCATCAATTCGCAGTGCGCGATCATCGCGAGCTGCACGGCCTGCACCGATTCGAGATCGATGGCGCCCCGCTCATAGGCGCTCATGAGATCGGGCACCGCGACCATCGTCACCTCATCGATCGCCTCCAGCCCGGAGAAACCGGTGCGATCGGCGACATCACCGACGTAATCCTCGGCGCAGACGCGGTCTGGCGTCGGCTTCGGTGCGGGCGGCACCACGAGCGTCACGCTGCCGAATTCCGGACGGGAAAGTGCGCCACCGGAACTCAGCTCCTCGATGGAAATGAGCTTCGACTGTGCCCGCACGGCCGTCACCACATTGTCCTTACCGCGTTTGGTGGTGACCGGTCCGATCGTTTCCTCCACCTTCGGTCCCCGCTTGACGATGATCGTGAACTGATCCTCCGGCGCACCGTCGCCTGCCGCGGCAACCTCGACGGTGATATCGGGTTTCACATTGCCCGGATCCAGGGCCGCAACCCGATACCCGCCCAGCACCGCCTGACGCGTACCGGCGGGAAGTTCCTTGTTCCCCTTGCCTTTCCCATTGGCGTCCACGCCGACCCGGATCACATAGCAGGCGCCACCGCCATTGCCGAAAAACCCGTACACCGCATGCGCCAGATAGCTCCCGTCGATGAAATCGCCGAACTGCTGACTGAACTGGCTCCAATTGGTGATGAGCGTCGGCTCGTTGAACGGCCCACGCTCGGCGAACCCGACGAAGGCCGCCACCGCCGTACCGACACCCTCGATCGGTCGCGACCCGGCCTCCACCTCCTCGACATACACGCCAGGCGACAGGTAGGTGGGCATTGGGCCTCCTCATTCCGAGGTGAACTGTTCCCACCTAGCGTCGTACGACCGCCGCTCCCGCAGTACGCCCGCGCGGCGAGCCGATGGGGAACGGCAGATTGCCCCATCGTGCAGCCAGATGCGCAATCTGTCGTCTGCTGTGTGTGGCGTACCGCACACCACTGGATTCGACGCCTAAGGTCTGACTCGGTCCGCCCATCCGGGGCAGCTGAGTGGAGGGATTCGAAGGATGAAGTTCGAGAAGATCACTGCTGCTGTTTTCATGGCCATCTCGGCCGTGGGTGTCACTGCGGCAACAGCGCATGCAGAACCGGCCGTGACGGCGCAGCCGACCGCGGTGACTGCGGGCGACACGACTTCCGGTGTGGATCACGGAATCAACTACCAGATCGCCGTTTCGCCAGTCGACAGGGTCATTACCGCCACCGTCGAGAATGGCAAGTTCGAGATCGCGCAGAACGGTGCGGTGGTGCTCGAGTCCGGCGACGGAGCGGCGGTGACCGAAATACCGCAGTGGTTCGCCGCCGACGGGCGTTCGATCGCGATTGCGCAGCACATCGGTTCGGACGGTCGCACTCTGTCGGTGACACCGACCCCGACGGCAGAAGATATTGCGCAACTGCAGGACATCAGCTCCTACGACCGGCTCAAGGAGCAGGTCAACAAGAACCTGCCCGGCGTCATCGGCGGTGCGATCGTGGGCGGCATCCTCGGAGCGTGCTTCCCCTTGATATGGGGGATCAGCATCCCCGCGGGTGCGCTGATCGGTGCAACCGTCGGCGGATACGTCATGGGCGGCCCGGAGTTCCTCGACGCCGCACAGGCGCTCGCCACCGGCCAGCCGTGATCAATTTCGATGCCACGGCGGCTGGTTGGTGATTGTTGCGGCGCTCGGAGCTGTATGTGGCTGGTGATTGGCCGTCAGCCACTCACACCAGCCGTCCAGCCCCGGCCGGCGATAGCGGCGGGCGGCCTGGTCATAACCGACCATGAAGGCCGTCACGCCGCGAAGACTCGTGCGCCCGAGGTACATACCAACCCGCTTGGCGAACCGGGCAAAGTACTCGCGCTCACTCATGTCGATTGCTCACCGGTACGTCTCAGTTCTGTTCCCGTCCGAGCCCGCGTTGACGTTCGCGTTCCGCTCGTTCGCGCTGCTGGTGTATGGAACGGTCCCTTTCAGCCTCAACGCGTGCCCTTGCCTGGTCAGCGTCGATCATCTGGCGTGGGCTGTCGCTGTTGAGTCCCAGGTGCGTGCTGCTATGTGACGGCTCGGATTCTCCGTGCCCGGCGAACAGCTTCGGTGATGTTGTATTCGATCATCTCGGGTCCGTCACTGTCGTCGAACAGGCGCTTCGCTATCGACACCATAGACACGTCGGAGATCCGGTCGTCGCCGAGCCGCACGGACGGCCCGAAATCGTTGTACAGTGGCGGACCCCATTCCGGTATGTTCATCCATCCATAACCCGCGCGCCGCACGTAGCATTCGCCAAGGAACCGGATGAATTGGTCTGCGGAGTCGCGGTTTTCTATGGCGAAGAATCCGGCCCGGTCGCCGAACAACTCTTTCGCCGCTTCCATGATCTGCCCGTTCTGTGTCAGTGTCTCATCACCGTTCGATACGTGTGCTTGGTCGGAGCACCCCCGCGTCGATCAAAGTCCAGACGGCCTCGTGCTTTGCGCCGCATGAGTCGGCGTCACAGTTGATGCGCTGACGGAATACGCGGCGCGCACCACGACGCCCAGCCCCGCAACTCCGGCGACGGTTGCGCATACGAGTCCAGAAGTAGACACAGCTAAGTCGCTCCGTCCGGCGTTCGTCCCAACCCGCGCAGGCGTTCTCGTTCGGCTACTCGTTCGCGTTCCCTGGCGGCTTCTCGCGCTCGGTGCTCGTTGAGGTCGCGGTCGGGTTCGCGTGTTCTGGGTTGTTCTCCGGGCTGTAGTCGGCCGACTTCCAACACGTGCATGACTTCGCGCGGCACACCCTCCCGTGCGGCACGCTCACGGACTTCGCGTATCTGTTCGCGTTGCCTTTCGACCGATTCGCGCTCGTGTCGCCGATCGTCTTCCCGCGCGATCGTAGAGCCGATCTCCCCCAGCTCACGTGTCACGTCTTTGCGTTGCTCTTCGTGGCTCTGCTCGAGGTGCCGTTCCATCTCTTGCGCTGGTTCGCGGCCGAGTCCGGTGCTACGGGTCATTTCCCGCGCCTTCGCGCGTTCTATTTCGCGGATATCGGCTAAGTCCTTGGTTATCCGGGTGTGGGCTTCCCGAATCTTCTCGAGTTCCAGCGCATGACCCGTTTGGCGAGTTTCGGCGATATTCCGCGTCTGCTCCGCGACATCCGCGCGGACATGTTCGCGTTTCTCGTTCAACTCTCGTGAACCGACGCTACGCGCCATCTCTCGATCACGTGCCCGCTGTACCCGCTCTGCGATCCGCGTCCGGTCCTGACGCTCTTTCGCCTGCTGCCGGGCCTCGCGCTGTCGTTCCTTCTGCTCACGCGCTTGTTCGCGGACACCGGGCAATTCGAGTTGCGGACTCCTTTCCCTTTCCAGACCTCGCGCCCAGATCTCCCGGGCATCCTCTCTCGAAATAACTTGATGCGTAAACTGGTCCGGAAACCGTTCTTTGAGGTCTTTGAGAAGTACCTGCACGTCTTTCGAAATGAACTCGCCTTCGACCGTTCGCAGTATATGCTGGTGATTCTCATCCTTTTCAAGGATGGCGCGGACGACTTCCAGTTGCTTTTTATCTTTGGGGGTGTCGACCCTTCCTGATTTCTCTTCAATGGTGTCAGTGCGACCGTCGCGTTCCCTGATCTTGTCGAACTCGGTCCGGCCCGCGCGTGTTGTGTATGTACGAGACTGCTGGACATATCCGTTTTCGCGATCGCGAAAGAAGCGATCGGTGCCGTTTTCGAATACCCTGCCGCGCGTGTTGTTGTCGACGTTATCGCGGTCTTTGTCGTATCCGTCCGGCATAACGGAATCCACCCCCCGAGGTGTTGAATTGTGTGTCGAAAGTTATCGGGTCACATCACATGACCGACGAGGCTTCTTCGCGGCGTTTCTCTTCGTGATCGGCTGCGTATTCGCGAATCGCTTTGGCTATCTGCGAGAACATGCCGTCATATACTTCGGGGTGATAGTCGATCATGCTTTCCATCAACCCCCACGCCGTATCCACGTCTTCGTCATAGGTGTCCATCAGCAGGGCTGGATTGACGTGGTCATAAAACGAGTTCTCGCGGCCGAACCACTCGAACTCAACCCATTTCGCGCCCGCGAACTTGATGAAGCATTCCCCGATGAAGCAAATGAACGCATCGGCCATGTTGGCGTTCTCAGGGGCCATCGCGGTAGCCATATCGGGGAAGAGGCCCGCAACAATGGGGTCGAGTCGTTTTACCTCCGCCGAGTCTTCCGGCCATGGCTTCGATGGAATCCGCTGCAACCCTGCATATTCCAAGAACTTGCGGACTTGTGCCGCTCGCCGGTCCGGGTCGACCCACTTACCCCACTCGGTCTGTTCAACTTCGAAATCCAGACCGAGTTGTTCATCATTCCCCACGCCGATGCCTCCGTATGGTCGTCGCTGCCCGTTCTGCGTCAGTGTCTCATCACAGGGTTCCTCGATATCGCGAACACTGGTCGGCTGGATCGTGATTGTGTCGGCCTTGTCGAGCACCGCGTCCGAGTCGAAGATCCAGCCGTCTTCGCCCACCCGGCACAGCCAACCGTCCGCAGCCTGGTAGATCGGGTCGCTATCGATCGGAGCAATAGCGAGTTTCTGAAGAGTCTCCTCATGGAAGGCGGCGAGAAGCGCCCGCACGGACGGCGCGATCTCCTGCGAACTAGACGAAACGAGGTCGGACAACATCATCACGCCCCCAACGGATTTGGGAGATCAGTCGTACCGAGCAGCACAGCCCAGTAGTCATCGCGCAGGACGTTCCACAGGTCTTCGTGCTGCGGAAGCATTTCCCGAGCGTCGGCCAAATCCGGATACGCGTCGAAAAGGATTGTTCCCGGTTGAGCTCCGTAGAGCGGCGTCTTCGACGGCACGCGGTAAGCCGTGAAGTGCTCACCAGGGAGCTGCACGCGCAGGACTCGCGGTATACGGCCTGCCAACTGCCACACAGCGATCTTGCGGCCGCCCTCGGTTTGCGTGGTCCGCAACCCATCTCGTCGCATCACGCCTCCCTGTTGGTGCGCCCGGTGCCGGAGGACCCGACACCCCGGCACCGGGACGATTCGGGCTGCGTTGCCCACTTGCGGACGGCATCCGCAAACTGCTCAACCGTTTCCGCTGGTGCACCGGAGTACACAAATGGAGGGCCGACGAACGGAATCCGTTGCGGCAGTGCTTGATGCTCGTTGACTATGCCGGGCGTCATCTCACCAGCGTCGCCCCGGGCGTATCGGATTGATGCGCGAATGCGTCCACAGTCGTTCACAACCGCTCGGTCCGCCGCGTAGCGGAGACAATGCACCTAGGCTGGCGTTATGGATGACGCCGCGATCGTTGGGGCGCGACTGCGCCAGGTACGGGAGTCGGCCGGGCTGTCGCTGTCCCAACTTGCTAGCCGTGTTCCTTGGGGTAAGACGACGCTCGCCTACTACGAAACCGGTGAACGCACCGCGACTGCGGACGTTATTTCGTGCTACGAACGAGTATGCGCACCATTTGCCGATGCCGTGACCGCCGTGGAAGTGCTGGGGCGAGCGGACGTGGATAGACGCAGCTTCCTGCGGAAAGCCGCTTACAGTGCTGCGCTGTCCGCTACCGGTCTCGTCGCTCGGTCCGACATTGCTCGGTTGATCCGAGCAGACGATACGCGCATGGTCGGAATGCCGGAAATCCGTGCAGTGCAAGCGATTACGGATGCATTTATAAAGCTGGACGAAGCTCGCGGAGGGGGTGTCGGCCGGACTGCGGTTGCCGAACTCTTGGCTACCGACGTCGGCGCAATGCTGCGGGCTCGATACCCGGATGAAAGGACGCGGATGCACGCGTTTTCAGCCGCCGCCGAGTTGGCCTACCTGGCCGGATTCAAGGCGCACGACGCGGGCGAAGACGGCGTGGCGCAACGGTACTTCCTCGGCGCGCTCCGGCTGGCCGAAGAGTCGAAGATGCCTGGACAAGACGCATTCGTGTTCCGCATCCTTGCCCTGCAAGGCACCGACATTCGGCAACAGAAATTCAGCGTCGACCTTGCCACGGAATCCGAACGCCGTGCGGCCGGGAAGATCGGCCCAGACGCGATGGCACTATTCACCGTGGCCGTTGCGCGCTGTCATGCCGAGTCGGGCAACAAGCCCGAAGCGCTCGCCGCCCTGCGTCGGGCCGATCCCTACATCAACGCAGAGATGACCAGCGAGCAGCCGCGATGGATTTCGCTGTGGTGCCCGAACAAAGCGACCGTGGTCGACCAGTCGGCCAAGTCGTTGCTAGCTGCAGGAGAGCTTGCTGCCGCCGAGCGGTACTACGAGCTTGCTACAACTATCTGGTCGCCCGATACGCACGCGCGTGTGTACGCGCTGACCGCAGCCGAAACCGGGCTGATCCGGTGGAAGACAGGCGATCACACAGGGGCGGTCTCGATGTGGCAACCATCGGTACAGATCCTGTCGGCGGTGAATTCGGCACGAACCACGAAGGTGTTAGCCAAGATGCGCCGGACGGCACCGCAAGCGTTCACCGCCGCAGGAGAGTTGCAGAAAGTCTGAGTTGGCCCCGATGCCGGGGCCTGCCGTCGTTTGCGGTCAGAGGCTCGTCAGCACGAACCGCTTGCCCGGATCGATCATCTTGCGCACGGTCATGCCCTTGGCGTATTCGCCGAGGGCCGTCATGTTCCAGGCGTGCGCGCCACGAGTGAGCATGCACATGAACACGCCCGTGGTCGGCTCACCCTTGGACAGTTCGAAACGCACCAGTTCGGTACCGGAGTGGTCGTCCACGAGTCGGCAATACGCCCGGCTCACCTGGTCGAACTTGTGGCCCGCGAACGAGTTCACGGTGAAGACCAGTGCATAGACCTCGGGTGGTAGCGCGGTGAGGTCGACGGTGATGACCTCGTCGTCGCCTTCGCCGTGGCCGGTCAGGTTGTCGCCGGAGTGCCGGATGACGCCTTTGAATGCCTCCTGCTTCAGGAACCAGACATTGACCAGCTTCTTGGCTCGGTTGTCGTATGCGATGACCGACGCGTCCAAGTCGATGTTGCGGCCGTGTACTGCCGGGTCCCACCCCAATCCCATTCGTACGCGGCTCAGCGGTGGCGCGCCGCGTTTGGTGAGCGAGACGGTTTCGTTCTTGCGCAACGAGACTCGGCCCTTGTCGAGGCTCAGCGTCGGCTGCCCGAACTGCGATGCTGCGGCGGAGTACTGCGCTGGGGCTGAATACGGCGTTGCGGCCGGGTGCTGTGCGGCGGGGGGTTGCTGGGCGTAGGGCTGTGGTGCGGCGGGCAGTTGTTCGATGTACGGCTGTGGCGCCGCGTTCGGCTGTGGTGCGGCGTGCTGCTGCCCGGCAGGCGGCTGGCCTGCCGGTGCGGCAAGGGGCGAGACCGGCGTGATGGGCGGCGATACCGGCTGGCTGGTGCTCGGCGGGGCGTCGTCGACAGTGATCCCGAAATCGGCTGCGATACCGGCCAATCCATTGGCGTACCCCTGGCCGACGGCACGCACCTTCCAGGCACCCTGCCGTCGATAGAGCTCACAGGCGATCAGGGCGGTCTCCGGGCCCAAACCGGTCGGCACGAAGGTGGCCAGGACCACCCCGGTGGCACCGTCGGTCACCGAGATCCGCAGCGGGCCAGCCTGTCCCCAGTCGGCGGGCCCGGAACCGTCGAGGCTGGCGGTGACGACAATCTTGTCGATATCGCTGGGCACCGCGCCCGGGACAATGCGGATGGCGTCCGGGGGATGCACCTCCACGCCAGGCGCGGTCGGCTGGTTGTAGAAGACGAAATCAGTGTCGGAGCGAACTTTCCCGGTGGGCGTGAGCAGCAGCGCCGCCACATCCACCGCCGCCGCAGCAACCACCGCGACCCGGACCTCACCCGCAGCAATCGGCGCATTCGCACCCTTGACCAACTCCATGACTGCCCTCCCTCGGTACGTCCTACCGTATCGGCTGGCGACCCAAAGCATGGCAGGTGTCGACCGAGCATGGTCATTCCGACCAGGCGGAGTTCACATGGATGCGGATGCTCGGCGCAGGGCGTCGAGGGTGGTCTCGGGGGAAGTGTTGAAGCAGAATCGAATTCCCGGGGCCGCCTCGACTACGGCGTTGATGATGTGCTCGAACAGCAGGGTGTGGTCGGGGAAGGCTCGTATCGCACCGCCGATCATGACGAGGTCGAATCGCTGGTTGGCGAGCAGGGTTCGGATTTCGGTTTCGGCTTCGTCGGGCGATGCGCCGACCAGGTATGGGGTGATATCGAATTCGGTGTCGCGCAGGGCATCGTTCGCGGCGCCGATCCTGGCCGTCAGTTGTGCCTCGTCCAAGTCGGGGAAGCGGTTGTAGTCCATGGCTTGTGGATGCAATCCGATGGTCAGTGCCCTGGGCCGTACGAATGGTTCGGACATTGGTTCTCCTCTGTGGAGCGTGGGACCCGCGCGTTCGCGTGGGAATACGAGGGTCAGGTTCGCCATAATTGCTTTGTAAGCAAAGGTAATTTAGAGAGCGAGGTATGTCAACGGCGCCTGGTCCATCCCTGGACGACAGCAGCGGACGATGTGTCACTTGCCTGCCGCAGCTTTGACCTCCGACGCCAGCTTGGACAGCGCGTCGGCCGTGATCGCGACGTTCTCGAATTCGGCTCTTACGCCTTGTTCCGCGAGCCGTGCCGGGACAGTGACACCGGGCTTCACATCGCTGGGCAGGACGCCCACCGTGACTATCTGGTGCGGCGAGAATGCGACGACGGTATAGGACTTTTCGTCGATGGTCACGACGGCCGGGATATCGGATCCGGTCTTCATATCGACGTCCGGGCTGAACCGCTCCCGATTTCGTACCGCCTGGCCGGTAGTGGCCTCTCGGTACTTGGCAGCCATAAGGGATTCCAGCCTCGACTTGAATCTCGTGGTCACCTTGGCCTGCGCTGTCTCGTACGGCTCACCAGGGTAGTGCTGCACGATGAGGTCTTCGATGACTTCTTTTCGGAGGAAGTCCTTGTCGCTCATCTGGTGTTTGCCCTGCGGCGTGGTGGACATGCGGCTGTAGCGATCGTGCTCCTCCGCGAGCTTGTACTTCTGGCGCTCGCTCGACTTCGCCTCGTAGATCTTGTGAATCTTGACCACACGCCGGTCGTTCTCCATGCCGAGAGTTGCGAGAATCCCGTCGGTGAGAGATCGGCCGCCCATGCTGAGACGACGCCCCGCTATGAATTCCGGCTGCGGTCGTCCCGTGGCATCCTGCGCTGGTTTGCCCGGCTTCGACGGATGCGTCCTGGCTTTGGCGCGGGCCAGCATTCCCTCCATGATCGCGGACTTGATCAGATTGATGTTGGGCGCCTGGTCGAAGACATGGGTGATTTCAGCTCGGTCGAGTCCGCGTGCCTGCAGCTTTGTCGCAGGGGGCTTATCCCATTGGATACCCGTGCCCGCTTTGGCGGCCGTCACCCGCGTCGCGCGTTGTACCTCCGCGTGCACCGCCCAGTGATCGCCCTGCTGCACGGGCTCGACCACCTGTAATCCGTACCGCAGTCGCACGGCGCTCAGCAGTGGTCGCAGCACACTTTCGCCGACAGTCTTGCCGGAGAATCTGTTCGCGATCGACACCCCGGTCGCAAGTCCACCCTCGAGCCGCTTCTGCTTGCCCTCCGGACTGTCGTCGCCTCCGCGAAGTTTGGCCTTCACCTTGTCGGCGGTCCGTCCGGCCGCTTTCCCGAGTTTCGAATTCTTCAGCTTCCCAAGGAACTTCTTCCCGTACTTCACCGCGACGCCGATGAGCTTGTCGACCACCTGGCCGACTGGCTTCTGCACCGTCTCCAGGATCTTCTTGATCTTGTCGGCAATGCCGCCGAGGCCGAGGAGGCTGGCCAGGCCGCTGATCAGCATTGGGACGGTCTTGGCGAGGGTGCCTTCGATCAGGGCGGCGACTCTGCCGACGCCGCCGGAGGCGATCGATTCGACCGAATCCAGTACCGAGTCGACGAATTCCTCGAGGCGCTCGGCATTGTCCACGAACCACATGACCGCGTCGTAGATCATCTTGCAGGCCTTGACGAAGGCGGCCGCGGGGTTGAGCAGTGAGATCAGCCAGGTGATTCCGGCCGTGATCACCTTGCTGATCACGAATTCCCGGATCTGGCCCAGCACTTGCTCTTTGAGGTCGGTGATCTTCTGCGCGATCCACTTCCACAGTCCCGGAATGCCTTCGGTGACGATTGCCTTCACGAAATCGACAGCGCCCTCGATCTTCTGCATGGCGGGTTCGCCGACCACCTTGACGATGCGCGCGCGGATCGAGTTCCAGGTGAGACCGAGCAATGAAAGCAGCAGCGTAATAATGCCTTTGAGGTCGAACTTCGCCGGAATCTCGATGCCTGCCTCGGCGAGCGCGCCGAACAGCCAGCCCTGTAGGCCCTTCTTCAGGTGTGTTCCGATGTTCGACATGAAGTTGCTGATGCCGGCCTTGACCGCGTTGACGAAATTGCCGAGGAAGGCGATCGGATCCTTGATGATCTTCTCGACCGCGCCCGCTGCCCGCGCCAGCACGCCCAGGAGCATGTCCTTCAGTTTCTTGATCGTCTCGATCGCGCCGCCGACCGCATCGATCGTCTTGCCGACCAGCCCCTTGTTCTCGTCCTGAAGTTTCTTGATCTCCTCGTCGATTCCGTCGCGCGCCTCGCTGTAGCGGGTCGCCAGATCGTCGACCAGCGACTGCTGCTTGTCGTCGACGGATTTCTCCAGATCCGCGAATTGCGAACCGATTTCGTCGACGGCCCGGCTCGCGAGCTTCTGCAAATTCGCCGGTTGTTCGGCGACGAACTTCTGAACTTGCGTGCGCCCCTGCGCAATCCGTTCTTTGGCGCGGTTCAATTCGGTCCCGACCGTGTCGGCGATATCGTTGATGACCGCCGACATCTTGGACTCGTAGAGCTTCTTGGATTCCAGGAAGAGGTTGTTCGCCTCGGCGGGCATATCGAGGAGCAGATCCTTCACCCACAGTGTTGGTCCGAGCGGACCACCGTAGCGGCGCAGCTTGTACTGCCACATCCGCTCCTTGTGGTCGGCGGTGAAGGCCTCCTTGGCCTTGCGTTCGCCCTCCTCGAACTTCTGGGCCACCAAACCGTCCAGACCAGTGAGGATCTGCTCCACCTCGGTTTTGGTGGCGTCGAAGATCTTCTTGATCTCCCCGGTGATGCGTGCGCGTTCGGCTTCGTCCTTGGCTTTGGTGGCGTCCTTGCCCGATCCCGTGGCCCGCAGTGCGGAAGCCTTGGCCGAACCCATCGCGGCCAGACCGGTTTTCGCGCTCGCACCGGCCTGATCCTTGGCGGCGGCGAGGGTGGCGGCTTCCTGCCGGCGGAATTGCGCGGGCGCTGCGGCGTCGTGGGCCTGCAGCTCCTTTTTGGCATCGAGCGCGCCGGTGAATTCGGGCTCATTGGATTTGGCGAGCTGTTCGTCGGTCACCCCGGCATCGGCCATTTTCGCGTTGGTCTCGCAGCTGCCCGCGCCGAGCTGGACCTGTTCGGCGGGTGCGGGTTTCGGTGCGGCTGCCGCTGGATCGGGCGCGACGGGTTGGCGGGCCGGTGGCGCGGCGGGCATCGCGGTGACCGGTTTGTCTTCGGCGACGGTGGTATCCGGTGTCGCCTTGGTGGTGTCGGCGACGTTCTTCGCGGAGGCCTCCTTGCCCGCGCCGACCTTGCCGAGTACCTCGTTCTTGACCTGATCGGCCTTGCCGGAGGACGCGAATTTATCGGCCTCATCGAGATTTTTGGGCGCTTTGGCCACGATCGCGGCATTGACCGCGGCGATGAATCCGGCTTTGTCGAAGCCAGCCGGTTTCGCTGCTGCCATGGTCGCGGTGTGGGCTGCCTTGGCCTGTGCGTCTCTGTCGTCGGCCGGTGCGACGGCGGCGTCCTGGGCCGCCTTGACTTCCTTCGCCGGGGCCGGATGTGCTTTTGCCGCCGCCGATTCCGCCGCTACCCGATCGGTCGCCGCTGCGAACTTCGGATCCTGCTTCGGTGTCATCGGGGTCGGAGCCACGGTGGGCGGCAGACATGCCGACGCACCCTCGCCCGCGCTGAGTCGCTGAGCGAAAAGCGCTGCGACGGCGCCGTTGCCAGCGGTCGCCTGCAGCCGCTGCATCGCGTTCGCGGTGCCGACCGCACGCACCGGATTCGCCGGATTGTGCGGGGGCCGAGGCGGTTTCGATTTGCGGGCGGGCTCGGGCATGCTCTGCCTCCGATCGGATCACCGGCCTACGCCGACTCCTCTTCCTCTTGGCTCTCGGCGCGCTGGACATAGGTTTGCGCCGTCGGCTGCTCTTCCTCCTGCTCGGCGGGCGCTTCGGTCCGCTGGACCTCGGCTGATTCGTCGGCGCAGCGCTGCACCGCGGGCCCGGCCGCCACCGCTGGCGCGGACATCACGCGGTCGGCATTGGCTACGGCCTCCCGTTCGAATCGGTCCGACGGGTCGCTGACCTTCACGCCCCCACCGGCATCGGTGCCATCGACCGGGCCGCTGCGCTGCTGCACCACATGGGTGAGTTCATGGGCGAGGGTGTGCCGTCCGGCATCCGATGTCGGGGCGTAGGTGTCGCGCTGGAAGACGATATCGGAGCCCACCGTGTAGGCATGGGCATTCACGGATTTCGCCGACTGATGCGCGCGATCATCGGTATGCACACGCACATCGCCGAAATCCTGTCCGAAGCGGGATTCCATATCGGCGCGCACCTCGGGTTCGAGCGGGGCGCCGCCACCGGATCCGATGACACCGTGCACCGGCGACTGCTCCTCGAATAGCATTGTGGTACCCGCATTCCCGGCGGCGCGCTGCAATCCGAGCAGGCCGTTCGGGGTTACCGCGTCCAGCCGTCCCGACAGTGCCGCGCGCAGTTGCGCGGCGGTCGGGTCCTCGACCCGGCTCGACTTGGGGCGAACTGTTTCCTCGGCGGTCTCGTGGTCATGTGCTCGCATGATTCCTCACTTGGCGTGTCGATCCTTGTCGGCTGCGTTATCCGTCGCGGCGTCGGTGCGGGATTGCGGTGTGACGCAGACGTGGTCGTCCTGCACCGCCTCCCGCCACACATAGCCCTGGATGCAGGTATCCGGACCATAGGTGTGGTCGGTGGCACTGACCCGAGACGCGGCTTGGCTGTTCTCGGTTTTCGTGCGATTCGCGATCGTTTGGGCGACACATACGTGGTCGTCGGGTTTGGCGAGCCGGAAGACGAAGCCTGACTTGCACGGCGGTCCCTGCGAGACCGTCACGGTGACCACCGTGTCCTTGGCGACCTCGGTCTTCGCGGCGGGGTCGGTCGATATCACGGCACCATCGGCGATCTTGGTATCCGTCTGTTCGACCACCTTGGCCTTCAGCCCGGCCGCGGTCAGAGCCGAGAGCGCGTCCGCTCTCGGCTTCTTGGTCACATCAGGGACCGGGATGGGGGCTGGACCGGTCGAGACGGTGACGTTGACCGCGGATCCCTTGTCCACCTTGGATTTTGCGGCGGGATCGGTGGCGATGACCTTGCCCGCGGCAACGGCGGCGCTCGACTGTTCGGCGATGTCGGCGGTCAAACCGACGGCCTGGATCTTCTCGGTCGCGTCAGCTTTCGTCTTTCCGACCACATCGGGTACCTCGACCTGTTCTTTACCGCCGGTGCCACCTGGGCCGCCCGTACCGCCGGTCGTGGTCGGCGGAGCCATCGTGGTGGTCGGCGTGGGACCGGTCGACACCTCGAGAACGATCTTGCTGCCTGGTTGCTTCTTTTCCCCCGCCGCGGGACTGCTCGAAATCACCAACCCTTTGGCAATGGCCGGATTCGGCACTTCGATGGACCGCTCGACCTCGAATTGCCCCGCTTTCAACGCGGCCTCGGCATCGGCCTGCTTCAACCCCTCCACATTGGGCACCTCGATCAGGCATCCGCCGTCACACGGCCCGATCGACACGAACAGCTGGACCGGCTCACCGTGCTTCAACTCATATCCCGCAACCGGTTTGGAATCGATCACCTCGCCCAGCGGCACATTCGGATCGGCTCGTTGCACGATGACCGGCTTATAGCCCGCGTTCTCCAGGATCTGCTCGGCAGCGAGCTGGATCATGCCGGTGGTCCCCGGCACCGTGTCCTTGTGCTTGGGCACCAGCGCGACAACGGCCAACGTCAGCGCGAGCAGTACCACCACCGCGGTCGGCACCCACCACGGGAGGACGGGAACCTGATTCCGCACACCGTTCAGCCCGATCGGGGGAGCGCCGTCGGCCGGACTCACCTGAGCGGTGAAGGCATGAGATTCTGTGCGGCCGAACCACTTTCGCGATCCGCCCACCAATACCGGCGTCTCCGCGCTCGCCCCCGGCGCAAGGGTGGTGATGGCCTGCGGTGGTTCGAAGGTCAGCGCACCGGCCCGGTCGGCGAGCACCACCTGCACGCCCAGCGCAACATTGCCGAGATTCGTGGCGACCACGGTATGCCGCGCGGGTTTGCGCCCGCGACTGGATTCCGGTTGCAGTGCCGCCTTCAACTCGGTGAACGAGCCGATGGTCACCGTGCCGGAGACCTTGTCCTCGACCCTGGCATTCACCCGCGACCGCGCGCCGACCACGAACGGCGCGCGCCCGGCGCGCACCCCGGCATCGCGCGGTGGTGCGAACCGGAGCACCGCGGTGACCTTCGCATCCGGATATACGCTGAGCACAGCGGGTTCCAAATGTGCGAACGGTCGCAGCGGACCGGCGACGCCGAGTTCGAACTCCTCTACCCGGGTGCCGGTGTTGTGCACGGTCACCGTGCTGACCACGGCCGCGCCCGGATCGACGCTCAACTCGGTCGGGTCCATGGTCACCCGGACCCCGAAGCGCTGTGGATTCGACGGTGTCGCCGGACCGTTCGGTTGCCGGGGCGGCCCGGGGAAGACCCCGACCGTCTCGGCGCGCGTCGGGTTCGGCGGCTTTGCCGCCGGATCCGAGAACGCCGTCGTCGCCCAACCCAGGTACGTGCGGCACTGCGGATTCACGCAGAATTCGGCATTCTCGGAGTTGGGCTGCCCGCAGTTCGAACATTCGCGCACGGCCGATCTCCTTGTTGTCACGTGAGTCGAGTATGCGTGGCGGCGAGGCCGCCGACAGTCGACCGGCGTGACGGCGAAAGGGCAGCCAATACTGCCCGATCGGGCAATCCGCATCAGCGCAGTGCTTCGTGGTATTCGCCGAATTCTGTTGCCAGGGTGAGTCTTCCGAGCTTGCGGTACTCGCGGTGCACACCCGCGACGAGATCGGCGGTGCGCAGTTCTCTTCCGGCGTCGGCGGCCAGGTAGGCGGCGGTGACGACGGCCGAGCGGATATTGCCGCCGGACAATTCGAAACCGCGGGCGCAGAAATCCAGGTCGAGATCTGTGGCCCGGGGAATCCTGGTGCCGATGCAGCGCTCCCACAGGCTGCGCCGCGCGCTCTCGTCGGGCAGCGTGTAGTTCACTACGACATCCAGGCGACGGGTGAACGCGTCGTCCAGATTTGCCCGCAGATTCGTCGCGAGAATAGCGAGTCCGTCGAAGGATTCCATGCGCTGCAGCAGATAGGCGCTTTCGATATTCGCGTAGCGGTCGTGTGAGTCGCGGACCTCGGTGCGCCGGCCGAACAAGGCGTCCGCCTCGTCGAATAACAGCACCGCGTTCACACCCGCCGCCGCGACGAAGATTCGCTCCAGATTCTTCTCGGTCTCGCCGATGTACTTGTCGACGACCGTCGCGAGATTCACCGTGTAGAGGTCGAGCCCGAGATCCGCGGCGATCACCTCCGCCGACATCGTCTTACCGGTGCCGGAGTCGCCCGCGAACAGCGCCGTGACGCCGCGGCCACGTCCACCGCCCGGCCGCATCCGCCACTCGTCGAGCACCAGTGCGCGCTGCCTGGCGCGCAACGCCACCTCGCGCAGTTGGTCGAGCACCGGCGCGGGCAATACCAGATCCGGCCAGCCGACGCCGGGTTCGATCCGGCGGGCCAATCGTTCGAGGCCGGCGCCGTTCTGGGCGCGGGCGCCGCGACGTAGATCCGCCGCCGAGACCGGCCGCCCGGACAGTTCGGCGTACAGGGCGGCTGCGGCGGCTGCGCGCGCGACTTGTTCCGGGGTCAGCACGAATTGCATGGTCGCGGCCGCCGGGTCGAGTTCGTCGGGCAGTAGGTCATCAAGGGTGCTGCGCCACATGCGGGTGCGCTCCTCGGCATTCGGCGGCTCGATATCGAAGGTGAGCGGCTGCCGGGTCACCCATTCCGGGTCCCATACCGCCGTGCCGACCAGTACGACGCAGGTCGACGCCTCGGCGATCTGACGGATGGTTTCGGGTCGTTCGGTGAAAACATCGATACCGGCCGCGATCAGCACCGCTCCGGTCAGTCGTGCCTCCAGCACCGCGGCGGACAGTAGATCCGAATGTTCGGCGACTCGGCGCAGGTCGATGATCAGCGCGGCGCGGTCGTGGTGTCGCGCGGCTGCGACGGCGGCGGCGACGCCGCCCCCGCCGGGACGTTCCCGTAGATACAGCAGTGGCGCGCGGGTCCGCAGTGCCGCGACCAGTCGGGAATCCGCGGTGTCGGGGTACGGCGGTTCCGGCGAGATCGCCTGGCGCAGTTCGGGTTCGGGTGTGTTGTCACCCAAGAGGAATCCGACGACTCGGTCCGGTACACGCAGTGTCCTCGACAGCAGAGGGCGCTCCGCGTCGTCGACAGCGATCAGACCCCCGCCTACCAGCGCGCTGGTCGCGGCGAATCTGGCGCGCCCCTGCGCCGCTGCGGCGGGCACACCACACAGCGAAAGGGCAAGGCCCACAGTTGCTCTGCGGCGGGTCACGTCATCGTTGAGATAGCCGTACAGCCATTCGAATCTGGCGTCCACGTCCGGTATCAGTGCGACGAGCAGGATTTCGACATCGAGGGCATCGAGTCCGAACGCGTCGACCACCTGTGCGAGCCGCACATCCTTGCCATCGGCCCGCGCCGCAGCGGCCGCGGTATCGGCATCGATGCCGCCCTGTGCCTCCGGTTGATCCGGTCCAACCGGCTCGTGCTGGGTCCGCAGCAACCGATCGACCGCGTCATCGGAGAGATACAGACCGCGAAACGGGTCGTCCGGCTGCGGGTCGCCGACGCGGCGCTGCGCGACCGCCCGACGCACCCTCGCCTCGACAATTCCCAAGCGGGCCAATAGATATCGCAGACTCGACGCGCTCACCGCGACACCGCCTTACGTGGCGTGTCGACGGTCGCGCCGTCGCGGTCCTGCATACCGACCGTGACACCGTCGGTCGCGGGCGGCGCGGCAGGCAGCCGTCGGCCACCGTCCGCGGGTGCGGTGACGACGAGATCCAGCGACGGCTTCAGCTCCCCGCCGAGTGCCGACCACACGTCGGCGAAGGACCGATCCTCCGGCGGTGGCAAGGCGATATTCAATGCCACCGGCAAGCCGATATCGCCCAGCGTCCCGGTCAGCGAGGCAGGTGGAATCTGGTCGTGGCGTAGGAAACACGACAGCAGCGCCGACAGCAGTCGATGCTCGTCCTCGGGCCGCTGGGTCCATGCCGTGATCAAGTAGGAGAGTTTGAAATACCGTGGACCTTGGTGTCGGCTGACCACGACACCGCGGTCGTCGTACTCGTTGATCAGCCCGCGCTGGCGTCGTCGCAGGTCCTCGCGGATGTCGTAGAGAAACATATTGACCGTCGGCGAATTGCGCCGCGCGGCCCAGTCTTTGGTCGGCGCGTCGAACACCACATCGACCTCGTTCCGATCGACCGCATCGGCTCCGATCAGCGTCCGCAACGCCTCGTCCACCTCGACGAACATCGTCTCACCAGCCTTAGATCAGGCCCTGGCGCAGCGCGTAGGCCACGGCATGCGACCGGTTGCGCAACTGCAGGCGGCTGGTGATGTCGTGCAGCGCGTTTTTGATGGTGCGCTGCGAGTAGCAGAGTTTGGCGGCGATCTCGGCCGTGTCATCGCCCTCGGCGACCAGGCGCAGGATCTCGATCTCCCGCTGCGACAAGCCGGTCAGGCTGAGTCCGCGCGGATGCAGTACCTGGCGCTGCAACCGGCCGACCTGATCGAGCAGCCGGCCGAGCAGATCGGGCGGCACCGTGCCTTCGCCGCGCGCCGCGGCACATGCCGCGCGGGCCAGGCGTTCGGCCGAAGCGTCCTGTCGGCGCACCAGTCCCGCGATTCCGGCCTCGACCGCCGCGGCCAATCCGTGTTCGTCGAAATCGGATGCGACGAGTACCGGACGGCAGCTGCCGCGCTGCAGGCGCCGCAGCGTCTGCAGGGTGGATTCGTCGACGGTATCGGCGACGACCAGTGCGACAGCGGCACGTGTCGGATCGTCGGCGACCAGCACCTCCGTCCGTGATCGCAACTGGGCGATGAGACCGGCGCGCGAGATCGGGTCGCGCGCGTCGACATAGACCGCGGTTCTCTCCATCGGAGCACCTCTCGTGAGGACTGGGCTTCGAGTGCTCTCGATGCCTGGAACTCGAGCATCCGCGGACTTCTAACCGTGCACTCATCAAGAACTAAACGTGCAGGTCGTTGCCCATTCGGGCACCGTATTCGAGGGCATCGGCCCAGGTAGGGGCCGTTATTGTGCGCGGCGCTCACGACCGAGGCGGCTGCGTGGTGGCGGATCGGGCAGGTGCGATGCGGCGGGCGCGCGGCCACGCTGTTGTCCATTCCGCATTCGAGCGCGTGGGGACACCTGAATGGGATCGACTCGTAATAACCGTGAACCGCATCGTCGGCTGGCGACCGGGCTGCTTTTTGTGGCGATGGTCGTCGTGATGGCGGCGGGTGGTCTGCTGTCCGGGAATCGGATCGGGTACGCGGGTGCCGCGCCGGTCTCCACGTCACCCGCTCCGGCTCCGGTCAACACGTCACCCGCTCCGGCTCCGGTCACCGTGGTAACCGGAACCACTGTGCCGCCGGTGGTTTCGTCATCTGCTCGGGTCGAGCCGACGACCATGACGACTACTACATCGGCCGTACCGTTGCGAACGTCGGTTGCCGCCACGACGGTGATTTCGTCCGGGACCGCGACGAGCACTGGGCCGACGACAGGTACCGGGCCGACGACAACTACCACGACATGCCCGAGCACGACAGGACCGACCACCGCGACCGGTCGACCCTGCGATACCAAAGTATCGGCGTGCCCAACCGTAACGACAACGGCAACCGCCTCCGCGGTTCCGTGCGTGGACACCAAATCCAGTGTCTCCTCGACGAATTCAACTGTCGCGGCCACGACGACGTCGACAACGACGAGCGCAACCACCGACCGTCCGGTGGTCATTACCAATGACGCGCAGATCCCGCCACCGCCGCGCAATCAGCCCGCCCCCGAACGCACGGTCCCCGACGATCTCTCGCAGTCGTCGCCGTGCGCGGTGATCACCGGCCCGATGGCCAAGGGGCAGTATACGGTTTCGTCGCCGTTCGGTCAGCGCGGCGGTGAATTCCACCGCGGCATCGATCTCGCGGCGCGGGAGGGCACCCCGATCTACGCGGCGCTGGACGGAAAGGTGTCGGCGGCCGGGCCGGCGACCGGATTCGGCAACTGGATCGTCATCGACTCGACGACATCCACCGGTCAGGTCTCGACCGTCTACGGACACATGTATGACAACGGTCTGCACGTCAGAACCGGTGACATCGTGAAGGCGGGCCAGCACATCGCCGATGTCGGCAGCAATGGCCAATCCTCCGGCGCCCATTTGCATTTCGAGCTGTGGCAGGGTCTGCGGTTGGGCAGCGGTAAGGCCGTCGATCCCGCGCCGATGCTGGAGCAGGCCGCGCCGGCGGCGTCGCAGTCGGCGCTGAAGATCGCGCATGCGATCGCCGACTGTGCCGTGCGTCCGGGGACGGGCCTCGCGCCGGGCAAGGTGCCGCAGGAATTCGTGCCGTGGCTGGTCAAAGGTGCCGCCGAATGTCCGAACAGCGGTATCACCGCGCCGCTGCTGGCGGGACAACTCAAAGCGGAGAACAACTTCAACTACGGTGCGAATGCTCCGGTGTCGTCGACCGGTGCCAGGGGCCCGGCGCAGTTCATGCCCGGCACCTGGGAGACCTGGAAGGTCGACGCCGACAACAACGGTGTCGCCGATATCAACAGCATTGCCGATTCCGTTGTGGCACAGGCACATTTCATGTGCAAGAACTGGAAGGACACCTCGGCCGGGGTGAACAGCGGTTCGTTGCGGGGCGATGCGGTCGATCTCGCGTTGGCCGCGTACAACGCGGGCTTCGGGGCGGTCCAAGCCGCGGGCGGCATGCCCTCTGGCGGTGATTACACCACGCAGACCCGGCCTTATGTGCGCACCATCAGGGATCTCGAACGCCAATTCGCCTCGACCGACTTCAGTGCGACGCCGGATCAGCAGTCCGATCGAACGGCCAAGGCAGCACAGGCGGCCAAGGAG
Organism: Nocardia sp. CA-120079; assembly: GCF_050955745.1. NCBI lineage: Bacteria > Bacillati > Actinomycetota > Actinomycetes > Mycobacteriales > Nocardiaceae > Nocardia > Nocardia sp. CA-120079. The sequence goes on along the minus strand of NZ_CP192088.1, from coordinate 7,248,292 downwards.
TATCTCGGCACGAAATACGCCTGGGGCGGCGGAAATACCAAGGGCCCCACGCTCGGTGGTTTCGACTCACCCGGTTTGGCGAGCTACGTGACCTACGTCGCGACCAGTGGCGGCACCACGCTGCCACGTACCGTCCAGCAACACTGGGCGCAGGGTCGTGAGATAGCCGCCGATCAGGCCAAACCTGGCGATCTCGTATTCAGCGAATGGAATTCGAACGGAACACCGCGCCACGTCGGCATTGCGATCGGCGACGGCCGGATGGTGCACGCGTCGAGCACCGACGGCACGGTTGTCGAGGCAGCCATTGCCGCCGATGCCAAGGTACGGAGCATGTCATGAGCATTCGCCGAATCGTGTCGGCCCTGCTGTTCGCGGCCTTCGGTATCGCGTCGATCAGCGGCTGCGGTTCGACGGTGCGCGGTCTCGCACTGCCGGCCCCGCTCGGTGCCGCCGCCACTGCTGATCCGAATATCGTTCTGCACGACGGCTTCTCGACGATGTTCGGTTGGCGGCCGCAGAGCGACAACTCACCCGACGACGCTTATGCCCGCGCCCGTCCGTACCTCACCGACCAACTCGGCGCCCGCGCCCGCGAGACCACCTCCGGCGGCTCGAAGACCCAGTGGAAGGCATGGGCGGACGCCAAGGCGAAGGTCGAGGTCACCGTGCAGGTCACGACCGACGAACATCCCGCGGATCAACTCGCCCGCATCGATCGCGTGGTGCTGATCGGCCAGACGATCACCGACGCCGCGGCGAAACCGATCGAGAACATCGAAATCACGGTCTGGGCAACCGTCGTGCAGACCGAACAAGGCTGGCGCATCCACGCCATGCACTTCTGAGGAGGTTGCCATGTCCAAACTGCGGTACGCATTCATCCTACTCGCGTCGCTCGCAGCGGCACTGTGCGTCGCGTGTTCCTCGACGCCGTCCGGCAGCGATGACAAACCCGCCGACAACGCGGCGATCGAGACGATCACCTCCGGTCTGCGGACCATGTTCACCTGGCACCCGGGAACCGATACCAGCAGGCTCGACGCATTCCGGCGCGCAGCGCCCTGGCTCACCGACAAATTCGCGGCGACCTCGACGACGACGTCCGAACGGGGGCCGGGGGTGCAGTGGGACCAGTGGGCGCGTGCGCGTTCCACCGTGGAGGCCACGGTGCTGATCCTGGGTACCGAGCACGGTGCCGATACCGATCAGCGGATCGATCGGCTGGCGATGATCACCCAGGATGTCAAAGCGCCCGACGGCACCGTTGTCGACAGCATCGATCTCACCGCCAAGGTGACCCTGCAGCGCTCCGGCCGGGACTGGCGCATCGATTCGGTCGAATTCGTCTGAGCGGTTCAAGCGGGCGGAGGACGCGGGAACAGTCCCTCTCACCCATGACCAGACTCCCAAAGTTGGGAAACTGGGCGCGACCGGTGGTGCGTAGCATTCATCAAGAGCGCCAAAGGGTTTCGCTCGTTAGGAGAACGAATCATGAAGTCGAATAATCGCGCCGTGGTGTCCGCTGTGAACGATCTGCGTGGCACTCCGCTCGGGCAGCTTTCGGGGCAGAGCTTGACCGATCTGCTCGCGAATCTGGCCAACTCCTCAACCACCGGTATTTCGTTCAGCTCCGCTCTGATCTGATCCGAAATACCGCTTCGGCATACCGGCTATCTCCGTGAACCGTAAACCGCTTCCCTTTCGTCAGTTTGTGATCAAGGTGCATAGCCGGTGCGATTTGGCGTGCAATCACTGCTATATGTATGAGCACGTCGACCAATCCTGGCGTGGCCGTCCGATGGGGCTTGCCCCGGAGACGGCCACCCGGATTGCGTTCCGCATCGCCGAACATGCGGTGGCCCATGCGCTACCCGAGGTCGCCATCGTGCTGCACGGCGGCGAACCACTGCTGCTCGGCGTAGATCGGACCAGGGAATTCCTGGTCGCGCTGCACGCGGCCATCGCCCCGGTGGCCCGCCTGAATCTGCACATCCATACCAACGCGATTCTGCTCAGCGCGGCGTACCTCGACTTGTTCGCCGAATACAATGTGCGAGTTGGTGTTTCGCTCGACGGCGATCGCACTGCCAACGACCGGCATCGGCTGTACCGCAACGGCCGCAGCAGTTATGACCAGGTGATCACGAGCCTCGACCTGTTGCGCAAGCCGCAGTACCGCCCGCTGTATTCCGGCCTGCTGTGCACGGTGGATATCGCCAACGACCCGATCGCTGTCTATCACGGGCTGCTGGAGCAGGCGCCGCCGCGCATGGATCTGCTACTGCCGCACTCGAATTGGGAGCATCAGCCGCCGGGCTTGCGAATACCGCGCGACCCGGACAATCCGGAACAGGGTGGCGGCGAGTATGCGCAATGGCTCATCGCCATATTCGACGCGTGGAATGCCGACGGCCGACCGGTACCGTTGCGCACCTTCGAATCGGTGGTAGCGGCCATGTACGGCCGTCCGAGCACCGCGGAGGCAATCGGACTCGATCCGGTGGACCTGTTGGTTATCGAAACCGATGGCACGCTCGAGCAGGTCGACTCGCTCAAGACCGCCTTCGAAGGCGCGGCGGCCACTGGACTGAATGTATGGGACAACAGTCTCGACGAGGCTGCGATGCTGCCCGGAATCACCGTGCGTCGCGACGGCATCGACGGCGTCAGCGCCACCTGCCGGTCCTGTGACGTGGTTCAGGTCTGCGGCGGTGGGTTCTACCCGCACCGATACCGTCCGGGCACCGAGTTCGACAATCCCTCCGTCTATTGCGCCGATCTGAAGGAGATGATCGCTCACGTGGCCGAGTCCGAAGCCGCAGCGGGTAGAGGCGGTGCGCAGACCTCCGCCCATGCCGCCGCAGCAGCAGCGCACAGCCTGTCCGATGACGAATTCGACCAACTGGCAGCCGGTTTCGGTGATGCGGCCACGGTGAGCTGGCTAGCACAGGCGCAGTCGTCGCTACAGCGCGAATTATTGGCCGCCATCGGCCGATTCGGGCCGCAGAGTGACGAAAGATTCACGGCCGCATGGGATGTGCTCGTCTCCCTGGATGCGTCGGCGCCCGATGCGGTGGCGACGGTGCTGGCGCATCCGTACACCCGGGTGTGGGCCATCGCCCTGCTGGAGGGTGTGAGCAAGGGCGAGATGGTGCCCGAGGATGTCTATCACCTGCAAGCGGTCGCCGCGAGTGCGGCGCTGCACGCGGGCAAGGATCTACGGTTGCCGGTGCCGGTGCGCGACGGTGTTGCGCCGCTGCCTACTTTCGGTGCGCTGAAAGCCGATGGGGAAGAACAGGTTTGGATCGATGCCGGCGCGGCCGAGAAGCTGGATCTGGTACATCCATTGCGCCTGCTGACGGCGACCGACCTGACCGTTGCGCTGGAGGACACCGACCCCTACCGCATCGGTCACAGCTATGCGGCCGACCGGCTCAGCGATGCCGAGGCGCAGCGGTGGCAGCGCGCCTTCGCCGCGGGCATCGACTTCATCGACGCACATCTGCCCGTGTACGCGCCTGGGCTGCGCGCCGGCTTGCGCACGGTCATGCCGATGGAGCCGGACGAGAACTACGACCGAAGTGCCTCTATGCGACTGGCTTTCGGCGCCGTCGGCATCGGGTTGCGACGAGCGCTGGTATCGGCCGCGCTGCCGCTGATCCACGAATTCCAGCACGTGAAGATGGGCGCCATTCTCGACATGTTCGAATTGTTCGACCGCTCCGATACGGCGCTGCGGTATTACGCACCGTGGCGGCCGGACCCGCGTCCGATCGAGGGGCTGTTGCAGGGCACCTACGCGCATATCGGCGTGACCGATTTCTGGCGGGTGCATCGCATCCGGGCCGAGGGGGCGCAGCGCCAGGAATCGGAACGGGAATTCGTGCGGTGGCGCATGATGACCGCGGAGGCGATTCGCCAACTCCAGGCATCCGGATCACTGACCCCGCTGGGGGTTCGGTTCGTTGCGGGCATGAGTGCGACGGTGCAGCCGTGGCTCGCCGAGCCGGTCGATCCCACCGCGGAAAGTGCCGCGGTCCGCGCCGCGGAAGTGCACCGCGCCACATTCGACGAACGTATGAAGGTGAGCCGTGACCTCAGTTGAATCCGCACATAGTCTGTCGGAGGATCAATTCGCGCAGCTGGCAGCGGGTTTCGGCGATGCGGCGACGGTGCGTTGGCTGGTACAGGCGCAGGCGTCGGTGCAACGTGAATTATTGGCGGCAGTAGGCAGATTCGGCCCGCACGACGATGCGCGCTTCGCCGCCGCGTGGGATGTGCTGGTGGGTTTGGACGCATCGGCCCCGGACGCGGTGGCGGCGGTGCTCGCGCATCCCTACACCCGGGTGTGGGCCACCGCACTGCTCGAAAACATCAGTCGCGCAGAGTTTGTCGCCGCGGATGTGCACCACTTGGAGGCGGTCGCGGCCAGCGCCGCGCTGCTGGCAGGCGCGGATCTGCGACTGCCGGTGCCGGTGCGCGACGGTATGGCGCCGTTGCCGATGTTCGGTGCGTTGCGGGCCGCGCAGCGCGTGTGGATCGATACCGGCAAGGGTGAGGTCGCGCTGGCCGAGCCGGTGCGCAAGCTGACCTACGGCGAGCTGACCGTGACGCTGGAGGACACCGATCCCTATCGAGGGCTGCCCTATCACGGCAGCGAAATTCACCCGACCGAGCGGTTGAGCGATGTCGAGGCCGAGCACTGGCAGCAGGTCCTCGTGGGCGCTCTCGAATTCCTCGAAGAACATCTGCCTGCGTATATGCCCGGCCTGCGTGCAGGTCTGCGGACGATACTGCCGCTGCGACCGGATGGTCCGACGAACCGAAGTGCGTCGGCCAGACTGGCATTCGGCGCGGTGGGTATCGCGGCCCGGCACCTGGATCCGCAATCACTCGCCGAACTGCTGGTGCACGAATTCCAGCATGTGAAGCTCGGCGCGATGATGGATGCCTTCGAACTGTACGACCGCGCCGATATCGAACCGCGCTACCACCCACCGTGCTTTTCGCATCCACGCCCGATCGAAGGCCTACTGCACAGCACCTACGCCCACCTCGCCATCACCGACTTCTGGCGAGTCCAGCGCACCATCGCGACCGGATCCGAGGCCGAGGCCGCCGAGCGTCGCTTCGCCGAGGTCCGGACGCTTACCGCCGAAGGCATAGCGCAGCTGGAGGCCGCCGAATCACTCACCTCCCTGGGCGACACCGTCGTCGACGCCATGCGGCGCAGGATCACCGACGCATCGTGATCGTCTGACCAGCCCGCGGCGGCCACGGGTGGGGGTTATCGCTGTTCGGGGTGCGAGGGGTGGGGTGGGTGCTTACGCTCACGGGGCTTGTTTGTTCGAATCCTGGAGTTTTTCGATGACGATGCCGCCTTCGGCGCACAGCCGTGCACCGTTCACTTCGCCGATCGGCACAGATGGGCCGCGGGTGGCCTTGTATACGCCGGAATTCGCGGCGGATCCGCATCGGGCGTATCGGGACATGCGGGAGCGGTACGGGGCACTGGTTCCGGTGGATCTGGCGCCTGGGGTGCCCGCCACATTGGTGGTCGGCTATTACTCTGCGTTGCAGATCCTCAATGATCCGGATCATTTTCCGGCCGATCCGCGCACCTGGCAGCAGAGTGTGGCCGCGGACTGCCCGGTGCTGCCGATGATGCAGTGGCGACCGAATGCCCTGCGCAATGCTGGTGAAGCGCACGCCAGGTATCGGCAGACAAATGTCGCGGGCCTGGAGAAGGTCGATCAGTACCACCTGCACGATACGGTGGCGAAACTCGCTGTTCCGCTGATCAATTCGTTCTGCGGCGACGGGTCGGCCGACCTGGTGCGCCAGTACGCGTTTCCGCTCTCCTTCACGGTGCTCAACGCCATGCTCGGGTGCCCGGACGATATCGCGCAGCAGGCCGCGACCGGTATGGCCGCGATCTTCGAGGGGATCGATGCCGAGCACGGCAATCAGTTGCTCGTCGGGGCGATGCTGGAATTGACTCAGCTCAAGCGCGTCGAGCCCGGCGACGACATCACCACCCGAATGCTGCGGCATCCGGCGGCGCTGAGCGATACCGAGATGGTGCACCAGTTGGGCACGCTGTACGGCGCGGGCATCGAACCGCAGCAGAATCTGATCGTCAATGCCCTGCTGCTGATTCTCACCGACGAGCGGTTCGGTGGCAGCGTGCTCGGCGGGACCATGTCGACCAGGGACGCGCTCGACGAGGTGTTGTTCAACAATCCGCCGATGGCGAATTTCTGCATCACATTTCCGCGCCAGCCGATCCTGATCGACGATGTCTGGCTACCCGCCCACCAGCCGGTCGTCATCAGCATCGCCGCCTGCAATACCGATCCGGCGATCGTCGCGAATCAGTACGCGGGCAATCGCTCCCATCTGGCCTGGGGCGCCGGACCACACGTATGTCCTGCGAATTCGATGGCCTACATGATCGCCCAGGACGCCATCGACCAACTACTCGACGCGCTCCCCGAGGTCCGCCTCGCCGTGCCTGCGGACGAACTGATCTGGCGACCGGGACCGTTCCACCGGGCCCTCACCGCACTTCCGACCGCCTTCCCGAAATCCCCGCCGCTGTTGTCCTAGGAATCTGCAGAATAAGTTCTTTTGGCTTCCGTCGTGCGGCTATACCCGATAATTATCGGTCGTAATTCTTTCAAGTAAATCCATAGCTACTCGCTCGGCGGCCTCATCAGAATTGTGGCGGTTGTCGTGCAAATGTATTCAGTGGCCGGCTCTCGACAGCAGTCACCGAGCGTGCCGGCGACATCGCGTACGACAAGCTCGATGTAGCCTCAATCGTGGCCAGGACCTGTGTCAACCGCTGTATCGGCGGTAGCTGGCGCCGAACATGAACAGCTTTTGACGGCGTGGTTACCTTCCTGCGATCCGGGATCGCTGGAAGGTGTAAATTTTGTGTCAATTCCATCGAAATCACAGATTTTCCATCAGAATTTGCGACTGATAGAAATCTTGTGGCAACGAACAGGCATCGATGTAGACTGACATTTATGTCGACTGATGTCGACGCTGGTCATACCCGGCTACTGGTGGCGGAGGATCACCCCATGGTGGTGATGGCGTTGGACTCCGCCTTCGAACTCGTCGACGACATCGAGGTCATCGAAATAGCGAGGTCGGTCGAGGACGCCATTGGTGCGGCAAGCCGGCACCATCCGCACGTCGTCCTGCTCGATCGTCGGCTGCCCGATGGAGATGGGATCGATGCGATCGAGCGGCTGCGCATCGTCTCCCCGGAGACCAGGGTGCTGGTCTTCACCGGGGATGCGAATCAGTCGATGGTCGACCGGGTGATCGCGGCGGGTGGTGCCGGCCTGGTGCTCAAGACCGGAATGTTCGACGACCTGTTGAACGCTATTCGGCGGGTCGCCGCAGGCCAGGATTACTTCGACGTCGACCCCGGATATTGAGCGGCTGCAGAGGCGACGTTAGGTAGGTACAGCCAATGGCCCGAGACAGCGCGACCATGGATCGAGTAAGCGGCAACGACGAACGCCTGCAGCCCCTGTTGGATGGGCTCAAAGCGGTACGCGACGGCGACTTCCGGCGGTCCCTGCCCGAGGTCGGTGATCCGCTGCTGGACGAGATCGCCACCGTGTTCAACGGCATGGTGGACCAGCTCTCCCTATTCACCACCGAGGTCACCCGCGTCGCCCGGGAGGTGGGCACCGAGGGCAAGCTCGGCGGCCAGGCGTCGGTGCCTGGGGTCTCGGGCACTTGGAAGGATCTGACCGAGTCGGTGAATGCGATGGCGGACAACCTCACCGCTCAGGTCCGCGATATCGCAGGCGTAGCCACAGCGGTGGCGCAGGGCGACCTGTCGCAGAAGATCGCCGTGGATGTCAAGGGAGAGCTGCTGGAGCTGAAGAACACCATCAACACGATGGTGGATCAGCTCTCGGCGTTTGCCGACCAGGTGACCCGTGTCGCCCGAGAGGTGGGCAATGAAGGACGGCTGGGTGGCCAGGCGCAGGTGCCCGGCGTGTCGGGAACATGGCGTGACCTCACCGAATCGGTGAACATCATGGCGGGCAATCTCACCGCGCAGGTTCGGTCGATTGCGGAGGTGACGACCGCGGTGGCGAAGGGCGATTTGTCACAGAAGATCACCGTGGATGCCCGTGGCGAAATCCTGGAGCTGAAGTCGACCATCAATACGATGGTCGACACCTTGTCTTCGTTCGCCGACGAGGTCACCCGCGTCGCCCGCGAAGTCGGTACCGAAGGTCAACTCGGTGGCCAAGCCCAGGTGCTGGGCGTCTCGGGCACCTGGAAGGGGCTGACGGAGTCGGTGAACTTCATGGCGGACAATCTGACCGATCAGGTGCGTTCGATCGCCCAGGTCGCCACGGCGGTTGCGCGCGGGGATTTGTCGCAGAAGATCCGGGTGGATGCCCGGGGCGAGATCCTCGAGTTGAAGGACACCATCAATACGATGGTCGATACCTTGTCTTCGTTCGCCGACGAGGTCACTCGTGTTGCGCGCGAGGTCGGTACGGAGGGTCGGCTCGGTGGCCAGGCCGATGTGAAGGGCGTATCCGGCACCTGGAAGGGCTTGACCGAGTCGGTCAATGTGATGGCGGACAATCTGACCGATCAGGTGCGCTCGATCGCCCAGGTCACGACCGCGGTTGCGCGCGGGGATTTGTCGCAGAAGATCCGGGTGGATGCCCGGGGCGAGATCCTCGAGTTGAAGGACACCATCAATACGATGGTCGATACCTTGTCTTCGTTCGCCGACGAGGTCACTCGTGTTGCGCGCGAGGTCGGTACGGAGGGTCGGCTCGGTGGCCAGGCCGATGTGAAGGGCGTATCCGGCACCTGGAAGGGCTTGACCGAGTCGGTCAATGTGATGGCGGACAATCTGACCGATCAGGTGCGCTCGATCGCCCAGGTCGCCACCGCGGTTGCGCGCGGCGACCTGTCGCAGCGGGTGACCGTCGAAGCCAAGGGCGAGGTCGCCGTGCTGGCGCAGACCATCAATACGATGGTCGATACCTTGTCCTCATTCGCCGACGAGGTCACCCGTGTCGCCCGGGAGGTGGGTACCGAAGGCATCCTCGGCGGGCAGGCGCGCGTGCCCAATGTCGCAGGCACCTGGAAGAGCCTCACCGACAATGTGAACTCGATGGCGGGCAATCTGACCAGTCAGGTTCGATCCATCGCCCAGGTCACCACGGCCGTGGCGCGCGGCAACCTGTCGCAGAAGATCGACGTTGATGCGCGCGGCGAGATCCTGGAACTCAAGACCACGATCAACACCATGGTCGACACGTTGTCGGCGTTCGCCGCCGAGGTGACCAGGGTGGCACGTGAGGTAGGTAAGGATGGTCGGCTCGGCGGTCAAGCCGAGGTCGAGGGTGTATCCGGAACTTGGAAGCGACTGACGGAGAACGTCAATGAGCTCGCAGGCAACCTCACCCGTCAGGTGCGTGCCATCGCCGAGGTCGCGAGCGCGGTGGCGACCGGAGATCTCACCCGATCGATTTCCGTAGAGGCGCAAGGTGAGGTCGCCGCACTCAAGAACAACATCAACACGATGGTGCAGTCCCTCCGCGAAACCACCCGCACCAACGAAGAGCAGGCTTGGCTCAATACCAATCTGGCGCGGATGTCGGGACGCTTGCAGGGACACCGGGATCTCAGCGCTGTCGCCCAGCTGATCATGAACCAGCTCACCCCTCTCGTCAGCGCTCAGTACGGTGCGTTCTTCTTGATGGAACCCGAAGGCAACCACGTTCGGCTGCGGCTGATCGCGGGCTACGGGCGCAATGCGGACAACGTCGTATTCGAGCTGGGCCAGTCGCTGGTCGGGCAGGTGGCGCTGACCAAAAAGACGATCGTGGTCGACCGGACACCGCCGGACTACGTTCAGATCAGCTCCGGTCTCGGGGCCGCGCGACCGGTCAACTTGATCGTGCTGCCGATAGTGTTCGAGGACCAGGTGCTCGGTGTGATCGAACTGGCCTCCTTCAGCCGGTTCACGCTGGTACAGCAAGACTTTCTGGAACAGCTGATGGAAAGCATCGGCGTGAATGCCAATACGATCATGGCCAACGCACGCACCGACGCCCTCCTCGAGGAATCGCAGCGACTTGCCGGAGAGCTGCGACAGTCCAATGCGGATCTCGAAGAAAAAGCAGAACTGCTGGTCCGCCAGAACCGCGATATCGAAATCAAGAACTTCGAAATCGAACAGGCCCGGCGCGAGATCGAGGAACGAGCCCAACAGCTCGCGCTGGCGTCGAAGTACAAGTCGGAGTTCCTCGCGAACATGTCGCACGAGCTGCGCACACCGTTGACCAGCCTGCTGATCCTGGCGGGCATCTTGGCGCAGAACACAACCCGGAATCTGACCGAGAAGCAGGTCGAATTCGCGAACGTGATCCAGTCCGCCGGCCGGGATCTACAGCAGCTGATCGACGATATCCTCGACCTGTCCAAGGTCGAGGCCGGGAAGATGGATATTCAAAGGGAGTTCGTGCCGCTGCGGCAGTTGCTGGAATACGTGCAGACCACGTTCCTGCCACTGATCAGCGAGAAGGGCCTCGAGTTCGACGTCGATGTCGAACCGGACGTTCCCGCTCACCTCAACACCGATGAGCAGCGGCTGCGGCAGGTGCTACGCAACCTGTTGTCCAATGCGGTCAAGTTCACCGAGAAAGGCATGATCCGGCTCAGGGTGTGGCGACAGCACGACCGCATCGCATTCTCCGTGAGCGACACCGGAATCGGTATCGCAGAGCAGAACCTGGAGGCCATCTTCACCGCGTTCCAGCAAGCCGACGGCACCACCAGCCGGCGATACGGGGGTACCGGCCTCGGCCTGTCGATCAGCAGGCAGGTGGCGAACTTGCTCGGCGGCGAGATTCGTGCCGAAAGCAGGCTCGGCGGCGGGAGTACGTTCACGGTCTATATCCCGGTGACACCGCAACCGGAGGTGGCGGCCGAGTCGAGGACGCGGTCGAAGCCGATCGATCGTTCCATCCTTGTCATAGAGGACCAGGAGAGCAGGCAGCTGACCCGGATGGCGCGTGGGGTCGTCAGGGCACTTGCGGACACCGCAGGGTCGGTCCGTATCGAGTCCGTCGGTACCGCCGACAAGGCACTCGAGGCGTTGCCGGCCTGTCCATATCGGTGTGTCCTGCTGGATGCGAGCCTGCCGGCCGTGTGGACGCCGCAGTTCCTGCGTGGGCTGCGTGCTGGCACTGAGTCGAGAAGTATTCCACTGCTTGCACATCCGGTCGGTGAACTCGGTCCCGATCAGGAACGGCTTATCGAAGCGGATGCCCGCGACCATGGGGTCGAACTGGTGGCTTCGCCCGATGAGTTCTGCGAGCGGTTCATCCTGCTGCTGACCCGTCCGCACCGGCCGGAGCTCGAAACACCGGCGCAGCCGGCAGCACAGCCCAGACTGGCCGGACGCAAGGTGCTGATCATCGATGACGATGCACGCAATGTCCTGGCGATCGCGGGAATGCTGGAACTGAACGGAATGTCGGTGGACCACGCGCCCAACGGGCGAAAAGGCATCGAAACACTGCGGGCCAACCCGGGTGTCGATGTCATCGTGATGGACGTGATGATGCCGGAGATGGACGGATACGCCACGACCGCAGCGATACGGAGAATGCCCCGGTTCGACCGGCTCCCGATCATCATGGTCACCGCGAAGGCCATGGCAGACGATCGGGAGAAGAGCTTGGCATCCGGCGCCAGTGACTACATCACCAAGCCCGTCGACCCCGACGAACTGCTGGAATGCATCGACCGATGGCTGCACGCCATCGACCGACCGGACGGCGAGCCAGGCCCGGTGGTGGGACTGTCCTAGGACCGGTGGTGCCTCCCCAGCGCGCGCCTGTCGTGCCAGGCTCGGCTCATGCGACTGAGTATTTCTCTTGCCGACTTCACCTGGCCGGATTCACCGGGTGCGATCGGCCCGCGAGTCGACGGGATCGTGCGGGCCGCCGATCAGTCCGGGCTCGACTCGGTATTCGTCATGGATCATCTGTTCCAGATCGGTTCGAACGGTCCTGCGGAACACGACATGCTCGAGGCCTACGCCGCGCTGGGGTATATCGCGGCGCGGACCGAGCGAATTCGGTTCGGCGCTTTGGTCACCGCCGTCAGCTATCGGGATCCGGGTCTGCTGGTCAAGAGTGTCACGACCCTCGATGTGCTCTCCGGTGGCCGCGCCTGGCTCGGCATCGGCGCGGCCTGGAATGGCGATGAAGCCGCAGGTCTCGGCCTGTTCTTCCCGCCGACCTCCGAGCGATACGAGCGCCTGGAGGAAACCCTGCGGATCGCGAAGCAGATGTGGGCGGGATCCGAAAAGCCTTTCCACGGACAGCATTACACCCTCGAACGCCCGCTCAATGTTCCCAACGCGCTGACCCGCCCGCATCCGCCCATCATGGTCGGCGGCCAAGGCGAGCGAAAGACACTGCGCTTGGTCGCGCAATACGCCGACGCCTGCAATCTGTTCGGTGCATCCGCCGAGACCGTCGCGGCCAAACTCGAAGTCCTGCACGGACATTGCGAAGCTGTCGGCCGTCGGTACGAGGACATCGAAAAGACCATGGTCGCGTACTGGTACCCGGATAAGTCGGTTGCCGAGCAGGCAGATTCATTCGCCCGCTTTGCGGATGTGGGTATCCAGCACGTAGTACTCGGCCGCTCCGGCCCGTTCGTCGAGGAGGACTTCGAGCAGCTCGCCGAATTGGTGCGCGCGGTCGCCGACCTCTGATTTCGATCAGCCGATCGAAGCTGGATATGCAGTGGGTCGTGGCCAGGTGGAGTTCACCGGGCGCTGGTCGAATGGGCTGGCATTGTTCGCCAGGGAGGAAGAGGCCATGACCAGCATCGATACTCACAGCAATGGGACCGTCGCCACCCGTGTCGAGGAATTGACGGCGGTATTCGAGCGGGGGCTGCAGGAGAATCTGGGGGTCGGCGCGTCGCTGGGGATTCGGCTGGAGACGGCGGGGGACGGGTACACCCGGTACTACCTCGATCCGAATCCGGCCACCATCAACGCCATGTTCACGGTGCACGGCGGGGTGATCGCGACGCTCATGGACACCGCGATGGGGAGTGCGGTATTCACGAAACTCGGTGACGGCGTGGCCTATACGACGCTGGAGCTGAAGGTGAATTTCATTCGATCGGTGACATTGGACGGATCGCGGCTCACGTGTGAGGCCAATGCGATTCACGTCGGGCGCCGTACCGCGACCGCGGAGGGACGGATCGTGGATGCGAACGGCAAGTTGATCGCGCATGGCTCGACCACGATTCTGGTGCTGAATCCGGAGCGGTGAAATAAATAGCCCTGCCTCCGAACAAGCGGCGGCAGGGCTATTTGTCAGGCCAGCGCGTTGCACTCGCCGATGAAACGAACCAATTCGTCGAGCCGGTCGGATCTGGCATCCACCGTCCGGTCGATCACCTTCACCAGATGCTCATAGGCCTCGGTGTGATCGTAGGAGGCCACATCGGCGATCTTCAGCGCCCACCGCCAGTAGCCGCGCATGGTATCGGCAAGTGGCATGCGGAAATTGGCGATGACATCGCGGATCGGCTCCACGGTCGCATCGCCCTGCACCCGCAGATACCGTCCGACCACATCGGCCATGAAGCTGAAATGCCTTGCCTCGTCCCGGGATAACCGGCCCAGCACCGTCGCGAGGATCGGGTCGTCGACCACATCGCGCAGGTGCTGGTAGTACATCTGGGTCGCCTTCTCCTGCACCAGCGCGTAGGCGAAGAACTGCACCGGATGGTCGTAGGGCAGATCGAACGGCTTCTGGCCTTCGATCGCCAATTCTTCACGGAGAGAGCCACGTTCAGCGATACCCGATGCTTCCTGGTATCGGGTGAGCGCCCGTGCGTGGGTATCCTCCTCCAGCGCCCACCGCACGGTGAAGTGGTAGAGCTCGCGGTTGTGGACGAAGGTGGCCCGGTCCACGGTGTCGTCCACCGGGAAATGCCGGTGGTACACATCGAAATAGCCGGGCAGATGATCCTCGATGAGGGTGACGAACTGCACCGCCGAGCGCTGCCCCTCGGTGAGCCGGCCCGCATCGGCCAGCGACCAGTCGAAGGCGGTCTCCACATCCCAGGCCCGCGTGGCCGGGGAAGCGGCGAGGAAGCCGTCGACCGCGGCGGCCACCTCGTCGACCGGAATCAGAGCTGACTCCGTATTCATCTGCGTCTCCTACCGGGCATTGCGACAGGTCAGCGCGTAATGCTTGGTCGTATAACCCCATCCGGCATTGGCGATCTCCAGGTAGTGCCGCAGCTTCGCGGCCAGCCCGGGGCCGTGCGCGTCGATGCGCTCGGCGGCCGCGTCGACATTGGCGATCCAGTCATCGATGGTGCGGCGGTAGTGCTCGGTGAGGTCGTCCACCGCGATAATCGAGAAACCGGCGTCCTCGGCGGCGGTCAGCAGCTCCGACAGTGGGCGCAGATCACCCCAGCCGAAAATGTCCTCGCGGACGAATTCGGTGCCGACGCGGGTGTCGAAGGCATTGCGGGCGGAGGCATTTCGGAAACAGCTCTCCGAGACATACAGTGCGCCACCGCGTCGCAGTACCGCCCGTGCGCGCCGGAAGACCGCGCCGAGGTCGGGCATATGCACGATCGAGCCGAGCAGGGTAACCGCGTCGAAGCTGCGTACCGGCAGGTCGAGCTCTTCGAAGTGTCCGACCTCGGTATCGACGCGTGCCTCGACACCACGTGCGACGGCCTGTTCGGCGATGTACCGGTGCTGCCGTGGTGCCGGGCTGACACCCAGTGTGTCGCAACCGAGTTCCTCGGCCATGAACAGGATCAGCGAACCCCAGCCACAGCCGACATCGAGCAGCCGCTCCCCGCCGCGCAATCCGAGCCGATCGGCGACGAAGTGCAGCTTCTGCCGCTGCGCCTGTTCGAGGGTGTCGGTCGGCGAGTTGTACAGCGCCGAACTGTATTTGCGCAGCGGGTCGAGGAACTGCCCGAAGATATCCGGATCCAGATCGTAGTGCTGATTGGTATCGGCGGTGACGGTCATGCCGCTGCCTCGTGCAGTGCCCGATCGACCACCTTGACGACATCCGCGAGCGTCGAGAGACCGAAGACGTCCTGGTCCTCCAACTCGATGTCGTAGGTGCGTTCGATCTTGGCGACCATGCGCAGTACGCGCACCGAATCGACGCCCGCTATACCGCGCAGGTCGACGTCGGGTTCTAGCTCGGCCTCGGCGATGCCGGTCTCGGCGGCGGCGATATCGGTGACGGTGCGCAGGATGTTGTCGGCGGTGTGGGTCATCGGATGTTCGGCGCGGAGACTCCCTCGTTTACGAGGGTGAGGAAGCGCCGTCCTCCTTTCGAGGGTTCTTGTCGGTGGTGTCGGATAGATTCACGGGCGTGGAGGAGGTGGTGCGGTACAGCTATCGACTGCGGCCGGGCCGGGCTGCGCAGTCGGCTTTGCTGGCGGAGTGGCATCGCTGTCGGTTCCTGTGGAACGAGGCTGTGCACCAGCAGAAGTCGGGCAATAAGCCGACGTTCGGCACGCTGAGCAAGCTGCTGACCGCCGCCCGCGCGGGGAGCGCGTGGTTGCGGGAGGGTTCCCAAGTCGCCCAACAGCAGACGTTGCGAACCTATGCGCAGGCGCTTGCTCAGTCGTTCACCGTCAAGGGGCGGGGTCGGCCGGTGTTCAAACCCCGAAAGACGACCGAGTTGTCGTTGGAGTACACCCGGCGTGGGTTCAGTCTGCGGGACGGGCGGCTGGTGCTGGCGAAGGGGACAAGTATTCCGGTGGTGTGGTCGCGTGAGTTGCCTTCCGCACCGACGAGCGTGCGTGTCACGCGGGATTCGCTCGGGCACTGGTATGCCTCGTTCGTCGTGCGCCGCACCGTCGATCCCGCACCGGTGGTCCAGGGCGGTATCGGTCTGGACTGGGGTGTGCGTGTTACGGCCACGACCACCGACCTGTCGTTCGATTTGCCCTATCGCGGCCATCGTGCGCGGTGTGCCGCTGAACTGGCCCGGTCGCAACGCAAGATGGCCAGACGCCGACGCGGCACACGCGGTCCGCAGTCGAAGGGGTACCGGCGAGCCGCCCGCGAGGCCACCAAGCTGCACAAGAAAGCCGCACGCCAAACACAGCACGAGGCGCGGGTGTGGGCGAAAAGCGTTGTCGACCACCATGACTTGATCGCGGTGGAGGATTTCACGCCCAAGTTTCTGGCCAAATCCACGATGGCCCGCAAAGCTGCCGACGCGGCCATCGGCGCGACGAAGTCCGAACTGATCAGCCGTGGCGTGCGGGCCGGCCGGAAGGTGGTGTTGGTGCGGCCCGCGTATACGACGATGACGTGTTCGAGGTGTTTCGCGAGAGCCAAGCAGCCCCTCGAACTCGGCGAACGAATCTTCCGATGCCTGGCATGTGGGTTTACCGCGTGTCGGGACCGGAACGCCGCCAGAGTGATTCTGGCTGTGGCAGAGCGCGGCCACACACGTGTCGACGATGTCAGACAATCCGATCACTTCCCTCGGGTGGCTGGTGGGGTTGCGGTCCGAGCGTGAAATCTCCCGCCCTGAAGCGGAAGAAGCGTTAATGCTGAACTCCATTCGAAGAGAGGGCATTCGCGGTGGCGAATGCTTGCGAGAGCAGGGCAACCTCGTCGTCGCCCAGCTTGAGTTGATGGCGGACCGCATCGAGTTCGAACGGCTGATAGGCCGCGCTGGAGGTGGCGCAGACGGCGCCGTCGGCGTCCAGGATCTCGGCGGACGCCTGAATCGGGTGCTCCGATTCGGATAGTGTTGCCACACAGTGGTACTCGCGGTCGATCAGCAACGGGGAGATGAAGCGGGTGCGCTGTGAGACCGTGAATGCGGGATGGTGGCGGGCCAGCACGATGAGGTTGCCCATCACCTCATCGCAGATCACGCCGATGAGCCCGCCGTGCACGACCCCCGGGTAGGACTCGAAGCTGCGTCCGAGCCGGAACCGCGCCTGCAGGCCGTCCGGATGCGGTTCGAACTCGAGCCGCAGCCCGGACGCGTTGTGCGGGGAGCAGCCGAAGCAGTGGTAGTCCGGAATCACCGACCACGGCACCTGAACCGAGCTGTGTCGCTCCATGAGCTAGGCGATCGCGTCGGCGAGGGCGCGGCGGACCTTCGCATTGGAGGACAGGTCGAGGCCGGTCATATTGGCGAAGGTGCGGCGCACCTTGTCGTGCAGGACCTCCAGCTCACCCTCGGCGGCGACCTGTTCGAGGAACAGATCGAATCCGGTGTCGATGGTCTCGTGGTCGCCGAGTTCGCTGATGCCCGCCTTGAAGGTGCTCACCGGATGCTTGATCTTGGCCTCGGAGCTGTAGACGTAGAGCGTCTCCAGCACCGAGGGCAACTCCTCGGGCCGCTGTTCCAGCCGCTTGGTGGCGTAGTGGATGAATTCGCGGGCATGTCCGGCCTCATCGCGACTCGCATTGAGCAGCAGGCCCTTCAGCACCGGCTCCTGCACCCAGCTCGCGACGGCGCGATAGATGTGGTTCACCGTGAGTTCGGAGATGATGTTGGTTGCCAGGGTGGCCGAGGGGGTGCTGCCGGGCGCGTACGGCTCGCGCATGGAGTCGACGGCCTTCTCGTCCACGCTCTCGCCGACCGCGCCGAGCCAGGAGCGAAAAGCATAGTGGTGCTGCACTTCCTGGTAGCCCCACACCACGGCGAAGGTGGAGAAGTCGTAGTCGTCGACGAATTCGTTCATGAAGCCGTGTACCGCGGCGATGACATTGGATTCGCCCATGGTCGCGCTCTTGGCCAGGGTCACGTATTCGGGACGGATCAATGCGTGGTCGACGGCGTCGAGGTCCAGATCGGTCAGCCGCCAATGCAGGCGCTCGTAGTGACGGAAGACTTCATAGCTGTGCACGGGAGGCTCCAGTTCGGTCGAAGGTCATTGCCGTGGGGAGATGAGGTCGCGCGCCGCGAGGCGCTGCAGTTTGCCGCTGCTGGTGCGTGGAATGCTGCGTGGTGCAACGAGATACACCTGGACTGCGGTCAGTCCGAGCTCGGTGGAGATGCGGCCGCGGATCTGATCGGCGAGTGCCTCTGCCGCGGCGCCGGTGCATTCGGATTCGGCGATCAGCGCGATGACATCCGCGCCGTCGGGATCGGTCGCGGCGGTGCAGCGGCCCTTGTAGATGCCGTCGAGGTCACGCACGGCGGCCTCGACATCCTGGGCGTAGTAATTGACGCCGCGCACGGTGATCATGTCCTTGCAGCGGCCGGTGACGAAGAGTTCACCATCGCGCTGGTAGCCGAGATCGCCTGTGCGCAGCCAACCTGCGGTATGCAGTCCCGCGACGCTGGACGGGTCGGCGGTCAGATAGCCCTCGGTCACCGAGGGGCCCTGGATGTGGATTTCACCGACCGCGCCGTCCGGGAGTTCCGCGCCGGTACCGAGATGCACGATCCGCAGTCGCAGATCGGCCACGGCGGAGCCGACACCGGCTACGGCGCGCGCACCGGGTGTGGCGGGCGAAACAACCTGTGCTCGAGCATCTTCCGCGAGTCCCGTGCGGTCGACCCACTCGAACAGCGGCTCCCGGCCGAGCGGTGGGAAGGCTACGGCGAGGGTGGCCTCGGCCATGCCGTAGACCCCGAACATCGTCGAGGGCGCGAAACCAGCGGGCGCGAAACGCGCGCAGAACGCCTCGACCACATCGTTGGAGATCGGTTCGGAACCGTTGAAGGCGATGCGCCAGCGCCGCAGATCGTAATCGGTGACCTCGTCCGTCGGGATGGCGTTGAGCAGCGCTTCGTAGCCGAAATTCGGCATGGCGGTGATCGTGGTGCCGCTGGCCGCGAATTCGGCCAGCCAGCGGGCCGGATCCTTGACGAATGCCAGCGGCGACCAGACGTGCGCCGGAATTCCGCGCAGGATCGCGGACAACGTGCCGAACAGGCCCATGTCGTGGAACAGCGGCAGCCAGAATCCGCCCTGATCGGTCAGGTCGAGCGCGATGCCGGTGCGGATAGCGGCCAGCCCGCTGAGGGCGTTGTGATGGGTCAGGCGAACGCCTTTGGGGGTGGCGGTGCTGCCGGAGGTGAACTGCACGATGGCCAGGTCATCGGCATTGATGGCGGGCAGCGGGGTGCTGTCCTCGGTGAATAGCGTTGCGGTGTCCACCAATTCGACGTTCACCGCGGTGTCGAGCAGCGCGGCCAGATCGGCGAAGCGGTGCGACACCAGCACCGTGCGCATCCCGGCGGCCGCCACGATCGTCGCGAGTTTCTGCGGATATCCGCTCAGCTGCGCGGAACCGGCGGGCAGGGGCAGGGGAGTCGCGGCACCGCCGGCCGCTGCGACACCGAACAGCCCGACGAGGAATTCGGGCGCGTTCGGGCACAGGATGCCAACGGGCTCGCCCCGCCGTATCCCACGGCGGACCAGCGCGGCGGCAGCTCCGCGGGAGCGCCGGTCGAGTTCGGCGTAGGTCAGCGTTTCCGAAACCGACCAAAATGTGGCGGCCACCTCGGGGTGCTCGGCCGCGATCCGGGCCAGCTGACTCGGCAGCGTTTCGACCGATTCCGCAGAATTCATGTCTGCCACGACAACAGTGAATTGTGACGGCGCCTTGAACGCATTGTGAATTACGGTCTGCGATAAACATCCGCGATCATTCAATCGCGTTGCCCGATAAGGTATTCGGGCTATGGCGCGATAGGAACGGACAATCGTCGCCGTACCGCCGGGTGCGACGGCACCACGATGGACGGGAATTGTTTTCCCCCGGTGTCCATTTCGCATTCCATTCAGGAGTTGCCGGTGAGTTCCGACCATTCCGCGGTCGAGGAGTCGACCCCGGTGCAGCTGGCGGTCGTCGAGAGCGTCGCACCGAATATGCGACACAATCCGTATGACAGTTATGCGGTGCTTCGCGACGCGGGCCCCTTCGTACCCGGACCGCACGATATGCACCTGGTGACCCGTCACCACGAGGCGCAGACGATCATGCAGGACCCGCGCTGGAGCCACGCCGAGGAACCGCAACTGCTGCACGGCGACAGCGATGTCGAACTGCCCGGCTCGTTCCTCTGGATGGAGCCGCCGGAGCACACTCGATTGCGCGGACTGGTCAGCAAGGCATTCACCGCGCGCACCGTCAGCGGCATGCGGGACCGGGCCGAACAATTGGTCGACGAGCTGCTGGCGAAGATGCTCGCCGCGGGTGAGGTCGATCTGCTGGACGCGCTGGCCTATCCGCTCCCGCTCACCATGGTGTGTGAACTGCTGGGCGTTCCGGCCGAGGCGTACGAGCACGTGCGTCAGATCTCGACCGGCATCGCCCGCGGCCTCGATCCGGATCTGCTGCTCTCGACCGAGGAATTGGCCGCGCGCACCACGGCGGTGCACGCCTTCCTGGAGTTCTTCGGCGATCTGGTGGAGCAGCGCCGCAAATCCCCGCGCGACGACCTGATCACGGCGCTGGTGCAGGCCGATGACGCGGGCGCCCGGCTGACCCGCACCGAATTGCTGGGCACGCTGCTGATTCTCGTTGTCGCCGGGCACGAGACGACTGTCAACCTGATCGGCAACGGGGTGCTCGCGCTGATCCGCAATCCCGAGGAGTTCGAGCGGCTGCGTGAATTCCCGGAACTGTGCGAATCCGCCGTCGACGAGGTGCTGCGCTATGACGCGCCGGTGCACCTCACCACGCGCACCGCGCACGACGTGATCACCGTCTCCGGACGGACTTTCGCGCCCGGTGATGCGGTGATCGTCCTGTTGGCCTCGGCGAACCGTGATCCGCTTGCCTTCCCGGACGCCGACAAGTTCGATATCGCGCGATACGCCAGGGGCCGAAAGGCCGAGCGGCACTTGTCCTTCGGCCTCGGCCTGCACTACTGCCTCGGCGCACCGCTGGCCCGGCTGGAGATGCAGGTGGTGCTGCGTGCCATCGCCGATCGGGTCGTGGCCATGACCCTGCTCGAGGAACCGCCGTATCGGCCGAATGTGGTCGTGCGCGGCATGTCCGAACTTCATGTGCGGCTGGAGGGAAAATGAATACAGCATCGCGGAGCGATTCCATGGGGGGTGGCGGCCGGGTGACGGGTGGGCATACAGCCATCCCTATTGCCTTCGATGCCTTCGATCCCAGCGAGCGGGCGAACCCGTATCCGGCATACCGTCGGGTGCGCGATGCCGCCGCACTGTTCCCGTACGAATTCGGCGATGTGCCGGTCACTTTGATCACCCGCTACGAGGAATGCGCGGCCATCCTGACCGGCTCGGACTGGGGTCACGGCTACGCCGCCGGAATCAGCCCGTTCCGCGACACCACCGCCGCGATTCCGGGTTCGTTCGTCCGGATGGATCCGCCCGAGCACGGCCGCTACCGCAAGCTGGTCGCGAAGGCGTTCACGCCGCGGCTGATGGCGGAGATGGTTCCGGTCGCCGGTCAGGTGGTCAGCGACCTGGTCGACGCGGCGGTGCGGCGTGGTGAACTCGATGTGCTCAACGATCTCGCGGTACCCCTCGCTGTGGCGATGGTGCCGGTGCGGCTGCTCGGCGCCGATCCGGCCGATGGCGCACTGTTCCGCGAGTGGCAGCTGGCGATCGCGCGGGGCAGTGATCCGGATTCGCTGCTGGGCCCGGACGAGGTGGCCGCGCGCGGCACCGCGGCGATGGAGTGCATGGGCTACTTCGCCCGGCTGATCCAGCAGAAGAAGGCGAATCCGACACCGGATCTGCTGAGCGCGCTGGCGGCCGCGAGCGGTGCGCAGCTGACCGAGCCCGAGGTGATCGGGATCGCGCTGTTGACGCTGGTCGCGGGCATGGAGACCTCGATCAACCTGATCGGCAACGGCATGCTCGCGCTGCTGCGCAATCCGGCACAGCTGCAATTGCTTCGGGACAATCCGGAGTTGATCGGCCCGTCGCTGGACGAGATGCTGCGGTACGACGCCCCGACCCAGTTCACCATCCGGGTCGCCCTGGCCGACACCACCGTCGGTGAGCATGAATTCCGCCGCGGCGACGGCGTAGTTGTACTCACCGCCTCGGCCAGCCGGGACGATCGGGTATACCCGGACGCGGACACCTTCGATGTCACTCGCTACGCCGGAAACCGCCCGGCGCGCAAGCATCTCGGCTTCAGCCTCGGCATCCACTACTGCGTCGGTGCACCGCTCGCACGCATCGAGGCGGAGACCGCCCTCGGCACCCTGCTCGACCGGGCCGCGAACCTCGAACTCGCCACCGAAACCGTCGAATACCGGCCCAGCCTGATCCACCGCGGCATTGTGTCCTTGCCGGTGTCGCTGTGAGCGCGCGAGCAACCAACGCGGCCGACCTCGGTCGGGACGGAGCCGAGCGTTGGCGAGGGGGAGGTGTGAGCGAGCGCGGCGAGCGAACCACGAACGCAGCCGAGCTCTCGCTCGTGCCGGAGCTGAGCGCCGATGAGGCGGAGTCATGAACGAGCGGCGGCACGCGGTAGTGCTCGGCGCGGGCATTGCGGGGCTGCTCGCGGCCCGGGTGCTTTCCGAGCACTACGCCCGGGTCACCATTTTCGAGCGCGACACGGTGGCCGGTACCGCCATGCGACGCGGCGTACCACAGGCACGGCACCTGCACGGACTGCTGGATCGTGGCCGGACCATTATCGAGCAGCTGTATCCTGGTTTCACCTCCGAAATGGCCGATCGGGGCGCGACCACCGCGGAGGCATTGGTCGGAACGCGTTGGTACGTCGGCGGATTGCGGGTCGCGCCCACCTCGACCGGACTTACCTCGATCATGGCGACCAGGCCGCTATTGGAAGAGATACTGCGGCAACGAACACTCGCTGTGCCCGGCGTGCGCCTGTGTGAGGGCATGGCGCGCGGCCTCATCGGCGATGCCGCACGGGTGCGTGCGGTGTCGGTCTCCGGCGCATACGGCGCAGAGGCGCACGCCACCGACCTCATTGTCGACGCGACCGGACGCGGCTCCCGCGCGAGCGTATGGCTGGCTGCCCTCGGCGGGCGGATACCCCTGGAGGAGCGCCTCGAGGTCGATCTCGGCTACGCCTCCCGACTCTTCCGCTGGCAGCCAGGACAATTGGGCGGCCACTCCTCGGTGATCATCTCCACCGGCCCGAATGGCCGTGGTGGCGGCGCGATCCGGGTCGAGGGCGACCGCTGGCACATCACGCTGGCCGGAATGCTCGGCGACCATCCACCCACCGATCCGGACGGCTTCGCCGAATTCGCCGCCACCATTGCGGCACCCGATATCCACGAACTCATCACCAGCTCCGAACCGCTCGAGGATGCTGTGCCCCATCGATTCCGCTCTCCGGTGCGGCGCAGATTCGAGCGGCTTTCCGCTGTGCCGCAAGGCTTTCTGGTACTCGGTGACGCGCTGTGCAGCTTCAATCCCCTGTACGCGCAGGGCATGGCCGTGGCCGCCCAGCAAGCTCTCGTCCTGCGTGACTGTCTGCGCGCCGGATCCGAGGCCGGGCTACCCGCCCGGTTCTACTGCGCCGCGGGCAAAGTGGTCGATGTCGCGTGGCAGCTCGCGGCGGGTGCCGACCTCAGCCATCCGGGCGTCATCGGCCCGCGTACGACGCGTACGCGCCTCACCAATGCCTATGTCGCCCGAGCGCACCGCGCCGCACATGTCGACCCGCAGGTCGCGCGCACCTTTCTGCGGGTAGCCAACCTCGTCGAACCGCCCGCGGCGCTCCTGCACCCGTTGATAGCGGGCCGAATCCTGCTGCGCGGCAACACAAAACCGGCAGCAGCAGCCGAACGCACACCGATCCTCATCGAACCGACGAGGTGACGGGTCCGCAATGTCGCGGCCCGCACCGCCACATTCCGACCGGCCGCACCGCCAGTTCGGCGGTGCACCGCACAGAAGGGACCACCCCGACATGTCGCAAGCGAATACTGCGGTGGCGGATCAGGATTCCGCCATCCAGACCGCCATCGCCCACTTATTCGGCCCGGAAGGCAGGCCCGACCCATACACCCCCGCACGGGTCCTGCGCGAAGCGGGCCCGCTGCATCAGACCCCGCTCGGCCACCACCTGCTGACCCGCTACGAGGACTGCACGGCCGTTCTTTCGACCACGGCGTGGAGTCATGCGGAAGAGGCCGCGATGATGCATCCCACCGTGTCGCCGGATGATGCGCCGGAGGAACTGCCCACTTCGTTCCTCTGGATGGAGCCGCCGGACCACACCCGGCTGCGCAATCTGGTGACCAAGGGCTTCACCCCGCGCATGGTGACCCGGCTGCGCCCGCGCATCGAGCAGCTCACCGAGGAACTCGTCGACAATGCCCTGGCCGCAGGCGAATTCGATCTCGTCGAGATGATCGCCTACCCGCTGCCGCTGATCATCGCCTGCGAGTTGATCGGCGTGCCGCCGGAGGCCTATGAGCAGGTGCACCAGTGGTCCCAGGACCTGGCGCGCGGCTTCGATCACGATTACACGCTGCCCGAGGAGGCGCTGAAGGCCCGCAGCGCCGGTTCGCGCGGCTTCATGGGTTACTTCCGTGAGTTGCTGAACGAACGGCGCCACGATCCGAAGGACGACCTGCTGAGCGTGCTGTCGCAGGTCGAGGACCGCGGCGATGTGCTCACCGAACAGGAACTGCTGGCCACCTGCATCACCACCTTCGTCGCAGGGCACGAGACCACCGCGAATCTGATCGGCACCGGCATGCTGCAGCTGATGCGCAATCCGGTCGAAATCGCGGCCCTGCGCGCACGTCCCGAGCTGACCGCATCCGCACCCGACGAACTGCTGCGACTGGAGCCATCGGTGCAGATCACCACCCGCGCCGCCACCCGGCCGATCACTGTCGCCGGCCATGAGTTCGAAACCGGCGAAGGGGTTGTGGTGCTGATCAATTCGGCCAACCGCGACGATGCCGTCTTCGCCGATCCGGACCGGGTCGACGTCGCCAGGTATTCCGATCCGATGCGTCCGGCCAAGAAGCACCTCGGCTTCAGTCTCGGCATCCACTACTGCCTCGGCGCACCTCTGGCACTGCTGGAGATGGAGGTGCTGCTCGACGTGCTGTTGCGGAAAGTGCGTGATATCGAACTGCTTTCGGACGAACCCCCCTATAAGCCGAATGTGGTCATTCGCGGGCTGGAATCTCTGCCGACGAGGTTCACCGCCAAGTGAGTTGCGCTCGGACCCGGTGTGATAGCGCACCGGGTCCGCTATTGCCTCGGCCTGTCGTTTCGGGCATGCTAGATGGTCGCGGCTCCGCTTAGCACATCTGCGAAACGTTCCGTAGTCAGTTCACCCGGCAGCAACGGTCTCGGCAATAGCCGTCCGACCGCGGTTCATCCTCGGTTACCTGGCTCCGCTAACGTTTTGGATACGCGGAATAAGGAGCCGGCGGTATGGAGTTCCGACACCTGGTCTCATTCATCACTATTGCCGAAGAGCTGCATTTCGGCCGCGCAGCGCAGCGCCTGCATCTCACGCAGCCCAGTCTCAGTGCCCAGCTGCAGAAGCTGGAGAAATCACTCGGCGTGCAACTGGTCGCACGTAACTCCCACGAGGTCAAATTGACCCCGGCGGGCCGAGAATTCGAGAGTCAAGCCCGCATCATCGTGGCCCAGATGGACCGGGCCGCCCAGGTCGCCAAGGCGACCGCCGAGGGGCGCGCGGGCACCCTCAATATCGGTTACAACCTTCCGGCCAGCAGACATGTGCTGCCGGAGGCGCTCACCGGAATGACCGAACGACATCCCGATATCGTGGTGTCGCTGTGGGAGAAGCGCACCGGCCCGCAGCTGGCGGCGCTGGCCGACGGCTCGCTGGACGTGGCGCTGGTCTACGGCCACCCGAGCACCTCGGACTTCTCGTATCGCCGATTGCTGCACCGGGTTCCACTGGTCGCGGTGGTCGGGCGCAGACACCGCTGGGCCGACCGGCCCGGTGTACCGTTCGCCGAACTGGCCGGGCAGGAGTGTGTACTGTTCGCCCGCGAACAGTGTCCGGCCATGTACGACTCCATCTTCCGTGCGGCCGCGGACACCAGGATCAGCCTGGCGGTCGCGCATACCGCGGATGATCCCGGTGCGACCGCGCATATGGTCTCGGTGCGTCCGTTCGTCGGATTCGCCTCGCTACCGCGCGCGATCTCGATGGGTATGGGTGCGCCGGGCAGTAGCTCGGTGGCGGTCAAACTGTTCGATCCGGTGCCGACATTGGATTTGTACGCGGTGTGGCGTACGGATGAGACGAATCCGGCGGTTTCGTTTTTCCTGGATTGCATCGATTCCCCCGAACCGGCACGTATAGATATTGCCCGCGCGCTATCGGCCTGAGTCCTTCGATAGGCCATGACATTCGCGCGGTAGGAACCTCTGTATAGGCGGGGACGTAATTCGTTGCCGCCGACCAGAATTCGACATTGTGAATACAGTGTCAGTGACCGAGAACGGAATCGACCTCCCGGACGACGCGAGTTTGTACTCGGTGATTTCCGGTGCGGCCGCGGCACATCCGCAACGGCATTCGCTGTGCGGCGCGGATGGGACCCAACTCACCTGCGCCGAAGTGGACCGGCGCGCTCGGGCGCTGGCCTCGGCGCTGGCCGGGCGTGGCGTGCAAGCGGGGGATCGGGTCGCGATCCTCGGCCGCACGAGTCTGGAGTGGGCGCTACTGGACTGCGCACTGCTCGCCCTCGGCGCGGTGGTCGTGCCGGTGTATCCGACCTCCTCGGCGGCGCAGATCGAGCACATCCTGCGCGATAGCGACAGTGCCTATTTCGTCGCCGAAGACGAGTCCGATGGAGCGCGCCTGCGGGCCGCGGGTGCGGGCGAGGTCTGGACCTTCGCACTGATCGCGGAGTGGACGGCCACCGAGATCGACGCTGATCTCGGTGCCCGCATCGCCGCGGTGCACGCCGATGACCTGGCCATGATCGTCTACACCAGCGGCACCACCGGCGTCTCCAAGGGATGCCTGATCACGCACCGCAATATGTTCGTATCCTCGGCCAATACCGTGCGCCAGACCGGCGAGCTGTTCGACGGCACGACCGTGCTCGCGCTGCCGCTGTCGCACGTCTTCGGCCAGACCATCCTGTTCGCCTGCCTGTTCGGCGGCAGCCGCACCCATCTGCTGCCCGGCATCCCGGACCTGGTGCCGGTGCTGCCGACGCTGCGGCCCACCTTCCTGGCGCTGATTCCCTACGGCCTGGAGAAGATTCGCAAGTACTGCCGAACGCTGCTGTCCGGCACCGAGGAGCAGGAGGCGGTGGCGCGCGGTCTGGCGGTGTTGCGTGACCAGGCGACACCGGACCCGTCCGACCATCCGGTGGCGGCCGCGCTCGGTGGGCAGCTGCGCGCGGTCATCTCCGGCGGCGCCTCGCTCGACGAGTCGACGATCGGGTTCTACGCCGGATTCGGTGTGGTGCTGCTGAACTGCTACGGGCTCACCGAGGCGGCGACGGCCGTGACGGTCAGTGCCCCGGAAACCAATCGGCTCGGCACCGTGGGGCGACCGATTCCGGGCACCTCGGTCGCCATCGCGGACGCCGACGGCGAGGTGCTGGTCGCTGGTCCGCACGTCTCACCGGGCTACTGGGGTGCGGCGGCGGTCCAGGCCCGCCCGTCGCCCGACCACCGCCCCTCACCGAGTCGCTCCGCGACGCAGTCATCGATCGTGGACGACGAAGGTTGGTTGCACACCGGCGATATCGGTGAACTCGACGCCGACGGCTACCTGCGCATCACCGGCCGCAAGAAGGAGATCCTGGTGACCTCCGGCGGCAAGAATGTCGCGCCGGCGCCGCTGGAGGATCGGGTGCGGCTGCATCCGCTGGTGAGCAACTGCATGGTGGTCGGTGACGGCCTCGACTACGTCACCGCACTGGTGACGCTGGATCCGGTGCAGGTGCAACGCTGGCGCGGCGACCATCCCGACGGTGATCTCGAAGCCGCGGTGCAGTCCGCTGTCGACGACGCGAATTCCCTTGTCTCCCGCGCGGAATCGATCCGCGCGTTCCGAATTGTGGACGGCGACTTCACCGTTGACGACGGATTGCTGACCTCCTCGCGGAAACTGCGCCGAGCCGCGATCGCGGCGGCCTATTCCGCCGATATCGACTACCTCTACCCGGCACGCCAACCCGCGCAATAAGCGCGGCTGATCTCGAAATCGAATTCGACTACCGGAAAGTGATGCGAACATGTACGACGTCATCGTTGTCGGAACTCGGGTTGCGGGTTCCCCGCTGGCCATGCTGCTCGCCAGGAAGGGTTACCGGGTCCTTGCCGTGGACCGCGCCACCTTCCCGAGCGACACCCCCTCGACCCACTACATTCACCAGGCCGGACTCGGAATGCTGAAGTCGTGGGGTCTGCTGGACGAGGTGGTGGCCTCCGGCTGCCCGCCCATCCGGCACCTGAACTTCTCCTACACCGACATCGTCATCAAGGGCTTCGCCGATGTCGCGGCCGATGGCATCGACGCCGTGTACTGCCCGCGCCGCACCGTGCTGGACAAGATCCTGGTCGACGCGGCAGGCAACGCGGGCGTCGAGGTGATCCACGGATTCTCCGTCACCGAGCTGGTGTTCGACGAGGATCGGGTGGTCGGCATTCGCGGGCGCATCCGCGACGGTGCGGAACAGGAGTTCCGTGCCGGTCTGGTGATCGGTGCCGACGGATCGAATTCGACCGTGGCGAAGGCGGTGGGCACCGAGGTGTACGAGGGCTCCCCGGCGGCGTGCTTCGTCTACTACTCCTACTACGAGGGCGTCGACTGGGGTATGCAGCACCGCACCGGATTCGGTGAGCAGCAGTTCGCGTCGTGGCCGACCAACGACGGACTCGCGCTGGTCGCGGTGATGCGCAAGCGCGACCGGTTCCGCGACTTCCGCACCGATCCGGATGCCGGTGTGCAGGAGATCGTCGACCAGATCGACCCGGAAATCGGTGCGCGCCTGCGGGATACGGGTAAGCGGGTCGAGCAGTTCCGGCCGATGCTCTACCCGGACAACTACCGTCGCCGCTCCTACGGGCCCGGTTGGGCGCTGGTGGGAGACGCCGGTTACCACAAGGATCCGTTCACCGGCTGGGGCATCACCGACGCCTTCAAGTACGCCCAGCTGCTGGCCGATCTGGTCGACGCGGGCCTGTCCGGCGCCCGGCCGCTCGATGAGGCACTGGCCGAATACCAGGTGGAGCGCGATGCGCAGAGCGCGAGCACTTACGAACTGACACAGAGCATTTCGGAGCTGTCGCTGACGCCGTACTACGACTCGGTATTCCGCGCGACCAGCTATGACGAGGACTACTCGAAGAAGTTCTTCGGGCTGATCGCCGGAATCTACTCGCCGGACAAGTACTTCGGCGAGCAGGAGCTCACCGAGCTGTACGAGAAGGTCGACTTCCCGGTCGACGCGCGGCATGTCACCAATGACGGGGTGACGGCATGAACGGCCCCGGCCTAACCGCGTTGGGGGACAGCTTCGTCGAGGGTCGCGGTGACGCCGCGGCCGGTGGCGGCTACCGCGGCTGGGTGCCCCGATTGGGCGGCCAGCTCGGCCTGCGGCCCGCCGCCGTGCGCAACTTCGGTGTGCACGGGGCCACGACCAGCATTGTGCTCGAGCAGCAACTGCGCAGGGCGGTTTCGACGCGATCCGGCCTCTTCGGTGTCGTCGTCGGCGTGAACGATCTGGTCAGCGACTTCGACCCGGATCGTTTCGAGCGCAACCTCGGAACCCTCTTCGGCACGCTACGTAGCACTGGCGCAACGGTTTTCACCGCAAGCTACCCCGACATTCCGGCCCGCCTGCCGGTGCCGGACGGCTTCCGTGCGCTGCTGCGGGAGCGGTTCGACTTCGCAAATATGGTGCTGGCCGCCGTCACCGCCGAAACCGGCACCCTGCTGTTGGATATCGCCGCCCAGACCGAGTGGGAGCGGCCCGAGGTGTGGACCGCCGATGGTCTGCACCCGAGCTCGCTCGGTCATCACATGTTCGCCGCGGGTGCGGCCGAACTCATCGCGTCGCGTACCGCGACCACCGTCGCCGCCTGATTTTCCACCCGGTTCGAGAGGAACTTTCGTGACAGACGACAGACGCCTGGCGCGCAACCCGATCGCTATTGTCGGGATGTCCGGGCTGCTGCCCAACGCGCACAACCATCGAGAGTATTGGCAGAACATCGTCGACGGCGTGGACTGCACCACCGAGGTGCCCGCATCGCGCTGGAGCCTCGACGATTACTTCGACGCCGATCAGGACGCGCCTGATAAGACCTACTCGCGTCGCGGCGCGTTCCTGCCCGATATCGACTTCGACCCGCTGGAATTCGGGCTGCCGCCCAATCAGCTCGAAGTCACCAGCACCATGCAGACGCTCAGCCTCGGTGTGGCGCGCGATCTGCTGATCGATGCGGGCGCGGTCGATTCGGCCTGGTACGACCCGGGCAAGACCGGCGTCGTGCTCGGCACCACCGGGCCTGTACCGCTGATGCATCCGCTGGCGGCACGACTTTCGACACCGGTGTTGAAGGAGGCGGCGCGCTCGGTCGGACTCTCCGATACCGACGCCGACGCGATCGCCGATAAGTTCGTCGCGGCGTTCGCACCGTGGGAAGCGAATTCGTTCCCGGGTCTGCTGGCCAATATCACCGCGGGCCGGGTCGCCAATCGACTCGGCCTCGGCGGTATCAACTGCACCGTCGACGCTGCGTGTGCGGCATCGCTTGCCGCACTGCGGACGGCCATCGCCGAACTGCAGGACGGCCGGGCCGACATGATGATCACCGGCGGTGTGGATACCGAGAACACCATCTTCATCTACATGTGCTTCAGCAAGGTGGGGGCGCTGTCGGCGAACGGTCAGATCAGCCCGTTCTCCTCCGATGCGAACGGCACCCTGCTGGGTGAGGGCATCACCATGCTCGCCCTGCGCCGACTGGAAGACGCACGTCGCGATGGCAATCGGATCTATGCCGTCATCCGCGGCCTGGGTTCCTCCAGTGACGGCCGGGCGAAGAGCATCTACGCGCCGCGGGCGGGCGGGCAGCGGGTCGCCCTCGATCGGGCCTATGCCGATGCCGATTGCTCACCGGCGGATGTCGCGCTCATCGAGGCGCATGCGACCGGTACGCCCGTCGGCGACAAGACCGAGCTCACCGCGCTGAAATCGCTGTTGTCCGAGGCGACTTCGGAGTCGCGCTTCGCGGCGCTGGGCAGTGTGAAGTCGCAGATCGGGCACACCAAGGGTGCCGCGGGCACCGCCTCGGTCATGAAACTGGCGCTCGCACTGCACCAGAAGGTGTTGCCGGGCACCATCAATGTGGACGCGCCCAATGCGGAGATCGCGCCGGACGACGCGCCCTACTACGTGAATACTCGGACGCGGCCGTGGATCCTGGATCCGCAGCGTCCGGTGCGCCGGGCCGCGGCCTCGGCATTCGGGTTCGGCGGCACCAACTTCCACGTCGTGTTGGAGGAAGCCGACTCCGGTCGCACCGAGCCGGTACTGCATCGCACCGCGCAGGCGCATCTGTGGCATGCGCCCGATGTGGCCGGGCTGGTGGATGCGGTCCGCAGCGTGGATGGCGTCGACGGCGGCGATATTCCGGAGGACCACGCGCGCATCGGATTCGTCTCGGTCGACGATGAGAATGCCGCGCACCTGCGGGCGCTCGCGGTGGACGAACTGGTGCGCAATCCCGAGGCCGTGGCCTGGGATCACCCGGAGGGCGTGTACTTCCGGGCGGCGGCATTGCCGGAGCGCAAGATCGGTGCGCTCTTCGCCGGGCAGGGCAGTCAGTACGTCGATATGGGAGCGGATGCGGCACTGAGCAATCCGGCGGTCGGCGCGGCCTTCGATGCGGCCAATATCGCATTCACCGGCGCGCCGGTGCGGCTGTCTTCGGTGGTGTTCCCGCCGCCCGCCTTCGATGAAGAGACATCGTCGGAGCAGGAAAAGTCCTTGCGCCGAACCGAATTCGCACAGCCCGCGATCGGCGCGCTGTCGTCGGGGCAGTTCCGGGCGCTGGCGGAGTGCGGATTCCGTGCGAACGGCTATCTGGGCCACAGCTTCGGTGAACTCACCGCGCTGTGGGCCTCCGGTGCGGTCGGCACCGAGGACTTCTTCGCCCTGGCCCGGGCGCGCGGTGCGGCGATGACGCCGGCAGCCGGTGTCGAGGCCGGGACCATGGTGGCGATCGGCGCGTCGAGGGAGATCGCCGAGGAACTGCTCGCCGGTGTCGACGATGTGTGGATCTGCAACCACAATGCGCCCGATCAGGTCGTCGTCGGCGGCGGGCCGGAGGGGATCGCCGCCGTGGTCGAGCGGGCCGGTGCGCGTGGGGTGGCCACTCGGGCCCTGCCGGTGTCCGGTGCGTTCCACACGCCCTATGTGGCGCATGCGGTGGACGCATTCGCCGGCGCGACCGCGGCGGTGACGATCGGTGCGCCCGACGCGCCGGTGTATGCGAATACCCCCGACGCCCGCTATGGCGATGATGTCGCGGCGAATCGCGCGCTGCTCACCGGACAGCTCAGTAAGCCGGTCGAGTTCGTCGCCGCGCTGACCGCGATGCGTGCGGACGGCTGCACGGTATTCGTGGAATTCGGGCCGAAGCAGGTGCTCACCTCATTGGTGCGGCGCACCCTCGGCGACGACGTCATCGCCATTCCCACGGATTCCGGTCCCATCGGCAATAGCGATCTCGCGCTGGGACGGGCGGCGGTGCGGCTGGCCGTGCTCGGCTTCGGCCTGCACGGCATAAATAGGCATGTCGCGCCTCTGCCCGCTTCGCGCACCTCGAATCGTGCGATGACCGTGACGATCTCGGCGCCCGAGTACGTGCCCGAGAGCCGGCGTGCGGCGTATGCGGCCGCACTCGACGACGGCTATCGCGTCAGTGTCGCCGCACCAACTCCTGTCGACACCGTCGTCGATCCTCAGCCTGAAATGCTGCCCGTGGCAGCAACTTTCGCCGAACCAACGGAGACGACCGTGTATCAGCCCTACGACTCGGGCTCGGACGCACTCGACAGTGCGCTCGTGCAGCACCTACAGACCCACCGTCAGTTCCTCGACGGCCAGCTGGATATGGCCCGCAACTTGGCCGGGGCACTCGGCAATGGATCGCTCGACGAGGCGACCGTGCGGGCGATCGAAGCCGTGAAGGATCACGGTGTGGCGATCAGTGAAAGTCATTCGCGGGCAAGTGAAGTACTCGCGCAGTTGGCGGAGCTGGAGGGTGGCTTCGCGCCTGTTGCGCGGACGGCGGTGACGCGGCGGGTGGAGTCCACACGGCAGACCGCGATCGAGTCGGCGCCCGAGCGTCGGCCGTTGGCTTCCGGGGGTGTCGGTACCTCTGGTGCTGCCGAAACCAATGCGACGCATTCGGGGATCTCCGCCAATGGTGGACCGGTCACTCCGGAGTTCAACGGTGGCACTTCCGCCGCTGCCCAGTTCAACGGTGGCGTTGCCGCTGCTCCCGAGTTCCAGGCCAATGGCGGCGTCGCTGCTGCCGAGTCCGCGGCATCCAGCTCTCAGACATCCACCGGCGCACTGCTGAGCGCATTGCGGGAGGTCGTGGCCGAGAAGACCGGGTATCCGGTCGAAATGGTGGATCCGTCGATGGATCTCGAGGCCGATCTCGGCGTGGACTCGATCAAGCGGGTTCAGGTGATCGGTGCGCTGCAGGAGCTTTTCCCGCAGCTGCCGAACCTCGGGCCGGAGCAGTTGGGGACGCTGCGCACGCTCGATCAGATCGCGAATTTGCTGGGGAACGGGGCAGCC
This sequence comes from Nocardia sp. CA-120079, assembly GCF_050955745.1. Taxonomy (NCBI): domain Bacteria; kingdom Bacillati; phylum Actinomycetota; class Actinomycetes; order Mycobacteriales; family Nocardiaceae; genus Nocardia; species Nocardia sp. CA-120079. The sequence continues at coordinate 7,214,465 of NZ_CP192088.1, read as the reverse complement.
TCGCAGGTCTCGGGTGCGTCTACGGCGGCTGCACCTACGCCTGCTGCCGGAACTGCTGCACCCAGGGTTGGTGCCGGAGCTGCTGCTGCACCCACGGCTGGTGCCGGAAATGCTGCTGCGGCTGCACCCACGGCTGGTGCCGGAAATGCTGCTGCGGCTGCACCCACGGCTGGTGCCGGGACTGCTGGGGCCGCTGCGCCTACGGTTGGTGTCGGGACTGGTGTGCCGGCCGCATCTGCGGCCGATGCCGCAACCGCGTCGACGGCCGCACCCACGGGTGACGACCTGCGGATCGCACTGCGGGAGGTCGTCGCCGAGAAGACCGGCTATCCGGTCGAAATGGTGGATCCGTCGATGGATCTGGAGGCCGACCTCGGCGTCGATTCGATCAAGCGAGTTCAGGTGATCGGCGCACTTCAGGAACGGTTTCCGGACTTACCCAGCCTTGGTCCGGAGCAGCTTGGCACGCTACGCACAGTGGATCAGATCGTCGACGAGCTCGCGACGTCGGTGGGCGGTGATGTCCACCCAAAAGCTGAGGCCGCGGCCGAAACGCCGCGGTATGCCGTCGAACTGATCACTCTGCCGTCGCTGGACCGGGCCGTCGCCCCGTATCGCGAGGGCGGTGCGGTCGCATTGATCGACCTCACCGGTCACGCGGATGCCGACTGCGCCGCCATCGAATCCGTGCTCACCGAGCAGGGCTGGTCGGTGCATCGGACGGATTCGGCAGGCCTGTCCGATCTCGATTCCGTCGATGTCTGCCTCGCGGTGCTGAGCTGTGAGTTCGCCGATTGGGAGGCTGCGCAGCGGTGGCTGGGCGCGGCCGTGCTGACCGCCGGTCATGCGCTGCCGCGGCTGGCGAAGACCGATAGTCGGGCGGCGTTCGTCACGGTGACCCGGCTCGACGGTCACCTCGGCTTCCTCGGCACGGCGGGTCCGATCACCGCCCTGCTCGGCGGTGTCGGCGGCGTCGTGAAAACCCTTGCGGCCGAACAGCCCGCGCTGTTCTGCCGGGCACTCGATTTCGATCCGGAAATCACACCGGTGCGACTGGCCGAACTGGTCACCGCGGAGTTGCACGATGCCGCGCGTGACGCGCTCGAGGTCGGTATCGATGCGGCGGAGCAGCGCAGGACGCTGGTGCCCAGTGCGCATGCGCCTGCCCGTTCGGTCAGCATCGTGCGTCACGAGTCGGGGCCGAGTGTGCTTACGGCACAGGATGTTCTGCTCGTCACGGGCGGTGCGCGTGGCGTCACCGCCACGTGCGTTCGGGCGCTGGCACAGCGGAGTGAGGCAAGCTTCGTGCTCCTCGGTCGCTCCGAGTTGGCGCCTGAACCGGACTGGGCCGCAGGCGTTTCCGATACCGAGCTCAAGGCCGCCGCGGTGCGCGCACTCGCCGGTACCGGAGCAAAGCCACGCGATATCGAGCGTGCGTGCGCCCAGATAAGGGCCAGCCGCGAAATCAGCGAAACGCTGACCGAATTGGGTTCGCGGGCAGAGTATCTGGCCGTCGACGCGACCGACGAAGCGGCGGTGCGCACCGCACTCGCACCGTGGCGCGACACCATAACCGGCGTCGTGCACGGGGCAGGTGTGCTGGCGGACTCCATGCTCACCGACAAAACCGCCGAATCCATCGAGCGGGTACTGGATCCCAAGATCTCCGGGCTGGCGACCGTGCTGGCCGCACTCGGCGAACTACGGCATCTGGTGCTGTTCACCTCGGTGGCCGGACTGTTCGGTAACGCGGGTCAGGCCGACTACGCCACCGCGAACGAGGCACTGTCTCGATTCGCCGTGAGCTATCGGCGCCGCCATCCCGACTGCCACGTCACCGCGATCGACTGGGGTGCCTGGGACGGCGGCATGGTGACGCCCGAACTGCGCGAGCATTTCCACGCTCGCGGCATCGCCCTGCTGGATCCCGAGACCGGTGCGGCGGCCTTCACCGAACAGTTCACCGCGGACCGACACGCCGACGCGGTGGTACTGATCGGTCCGGCCGAAAGTCTCACGGGCGATACGACAGTCGCTCCACCCGCGACGCAGGCCCGGCGGATTATCACCGGGCTCACCGATGATCCGATCATCCAGGCGCACCGAATCGGCGAACATATCGTGCTTCCAGCCACGTTCGGCATCGGTGCGCTGGTGAACCTGGCCGAGCGCAGCCTGCCCGGCCGAATGGTCGTCGGTGCCAGGGATTTCCAGGTCCTCAAGGGAATCGTGTTCGACCATCCGGTGGATGAGCTCGAACTCGCACTCGTCCCCGGCGAGTCGGTCGATGGCATAGCGCTGGTCGAGGCGACTGTCCGCAGTGACGATGCGCTGCACTTCCGGGCGACGCTGCTGCTGGCTGCCGGAGCCGATCAGCCGCCGACCAAGTCGATCCCGACCGGATCGGTCAGCGACGCGAATATCTACCGCGATGCCATCCAGTTCCACGCGCCCGCCCTGCAGGGCCTGCGCACGGTACTGGCGGCATCGGACGAGGCGATCGTATTCGATTGCGCCTTGCCCGCCGCGCGAGTGGCCGACGGCGCCTACGCCGGTCGCCTGCACGACCCGGTCCTCGCCGACCTGATCCTGCAGGGACCGCCGGTGCTCGGCTACCGACTCCTCGGGGCAGCCTGTCTGCCACTGGGTGTCGGCCGCGTGGACTACTACCGGCAGCTGCCGACGGACGAGCCGTTCCTGCTCACCGTGGACAACCCACGGCCCAGCAGCTTCGATGTCCGGATCGACGCCACCGCAACAACATCGGATGGGACAGTGCTGCAACGCTTCTCGGATGTCACCGTGGTGACGACACCGGATCTGACCGCGAAATTCCAGGCTTCGGTGCGGGGGTGGCTGGCGTGACGGTTATCGAGTTCGACGGAGTGCCGTTCGACCCGGTCGGCACTGCTGCCGTCCGGGGCACGTCGGCTGCGATGCACGAGAGCCCGGCGGTCCGCGAAAGCCCTGCGGTCCGCGAAAGCCTGGCGATGCGCCAAGGCCAGGCCGCGCACGAAGGCCTCGCCACGCACCAAACGCCTGCGAGCAATGAAACGCCGAGGGCGCATGAACTGCCTGCGGTACGGGAAGTCGCCATCTCGACGGCCGCAGCGCAGGCACGTACGCAAACCCCGGGTCCGCTCACCGAGATCCGTTCGGGTGTCGTCGCCGCCCACCGCGCAGCGCTGACCGCCCAGGTCGCGCTGCAACGGGCGATCTGGCGGCGGACGGTGCACCCGCAGGTCCCGGCGTCGGACCAGGGCCACAGCGGCCCGTCCATTTCGAGTGCACGCGTCACCGCCGCACCGGAGTGGACATTCAAGCCGCCGGTCCGCACCACCCGCACCAGCCTCGATCGAGCAGCGCTGGCACGCCTCACCGAGGGCGATGCCGCCGGCGTATTCGGATATCGGCGCGCCGGCGTCGAATCCGTGGCGCGACTCGCGGCGGCGGGCCCCTTGGTGCTCACCGAGGTCGTAGCCATCGAATTGCGCGGCGGCACCGGAAACGGCCGCTTGGTCGCGCATTTCGACGGCGATACCCGAGCGGCCGCAGTACAGGCGGCGGAGGTATTCGCACTGTTCACCGGCATGCAGCTGTGCCTCTCACGGAGCACGCTGGTGAGCGAGCCAGGAATGACCGAAAGCAGGACTGGCACAGTCGAATTCGTAGTCTCGGAAATCGACCTGGTGCCCCGGCCGCATGTCACCGGCACCGCGACCATCGCGGATACTGCTCCGCTGCGGGTCACCGTGACGGTGGCCGAACCGACGGGCGCGGGCGTCGGCCTAGGTGCCGCCGTACCTGGCCTACTGCTCAACGAATTCCACATGACCCATCTCGCCCGCGGCGATCAGGCCATCGCCATGGGCCCCGAATTCGCGGAATACACCGACGTCCGAGCGACCCGCCTGCCGACGGGCGGGCTGCTCCTGGTCGACCGTGTCCTCGAATTCGACGGTGCCCGTGGCAAATTGGATGGTGCGACGTACCGCACCGAATACGATTCACCCGCCGATTCCTGGTACTACGGCGATACCGCCAACGAATCCATGCCGCATTTCGTGTACATGGAGACCTCGCTGCAGGCGGCACTGCTGATGGGCTACTACGCCGGTCCCACCCTTACCCAGCCGGGTGTCACCCTGAGTCTGCGCAACCTCGGCGGCACCGCAACCGTTCTGCGCCAGGTAGATCTGCGGGACAAGACGATCGAGCAGACCTCGCGCCTGCTGTCGACGACGATCCTGCCCGGCTCGTCACTGCAGAATTTCGACTACACGCTGAGCGTGGACGGTGCACCCTTCTACACCGGCGAGACCATGTTCGGGTACTTCAGCGACGAAGCACTGGCGAACCAGACCGGCCTCGACGCCGGACGGTCCGTCCCGACCTGGCTGGACGAGCATCCACAAGCCACCCGCACCATCGATGTCGCCGCTCGCCGAGCGGATCCGAATGCCGGGCTGTGTGCCCGCCGAACCCTGGCACTGATCGACCGGATCGACGTGGTCGACGGCGGCGGAAAATACGGTGCGGGATATCTGCATTCACTGCGCGAAATCGACGCGTCGGACTGGTATTTCGCCCGCCACTTCCACCTGGACCCGGTGATCCCGGGATCGCTCGGAGTGGAGTCGGTCATCCACGCCGTCCAGGAGTGGATGCTCGACGCCGGATTCGCCGACACCATCGGCGACCCAGTCTTCCGCATCCCCAGCGATATCGCCTTCAGCTGGCGCTACCGCGGCCAATTCCTACCGACCGATGCAACGGTGCGGTTGGAGGCCCACATCAAAGAAATCCGCAGGGGCGCAAACGGTGTCACCGTCATCGCGGACGGATCGCTGTGGAAACCGGGTCTGCGCATCTACGAACTGGTCGACCTGGCAATCGAACTCGGTGAGCGAGAGGAGCGGCCGTGACCGCATCGTCAACCACCGTCGTCGCGGAAACCGCCGACGACATCACGGCCGTACTACTGGATGTGCGGGAACCGTGCTGGATCGTGCGGCACGACGGCCGGGTGGGCGCGACCTCGGACGCGGCGGTCGCGGCACGATCGAAGGTGCTCACCGCGGTCGCGCCGCTGCCGCCGGAGTCGCTCGGGGACAAACAGTTCCACGCGACGCACGGCGTGCGCGCGGCCTACGCGGCAGGTGCGATGGCCAATGGCATCGCCGCTCCGGCCTTGGTTGCGGCGATGGCGCGTGCGGGCTACCTGGCATCGTATGGTGCGGCCGGGGTGACGCCCCCGGCCGTGGATGCGGCGCTGGCTGAACTCAGTTCGCTGGGAAAGCCCTTCGCCTGCAATCTGATTCACAGTCCCTCCGAGCCGGCGCTGGAACGCGCGATCGTCGATTCCTGCCTGCGCCACCGCGTGCGCTGCGTAGAGGCCTCGGCATTCATGGGCCTGACCACCGAGGTCGTGCGATACCGGGCGGCGGGCCTCGGCATCGACCGGCACGGCCAGATCGAGGTGCGCAATCGCCTGATAGCCAAGGTGTCCCGAGTCGAGGTCGCCGAACCGTTCCTGCGACCGGCACCTGTCGCTCTGCTCCGCCGACTGGTCGAATCCGGTGATCTGACGCCGAAACAGGCCCGCCTGGCCGAGCAGGTGCCGATGGCAGACGACATCACCGCGGAAGCCGATTCCGGCGGCCACACCGACCGCAGGCCACTGCTCGTGCTGTTCCCGGAGCTGGTCGCCGCGCGCGATCGGATTGCCGCCACCGTGCCCGCAGCGGCAGCGGTACGGATCGGTGCCGCAGGCGGTATCGGCACACCCGCCGCTGCGGCCGCCGCCTTCGCACTGGGTGCCGCCTATGTAGTGACCGGTTCGATCAACCAGGCCACCCGTGAGGCGGCCCAGTGCGAAACAACCAAACAGCTACTGGCCCGAGCAGATTTCGCCGACTGCACCATGTCGCCGTCCTCCGACATGTTCGAACTCGGTGTGCAGGTCCAGGTCCTGCGCCGAGGCACTATGTTCGCCGCCCGGGCCCAGCGCTTGTACGACACCTACCGCGCCTACGCCGGATTGGACGATATCCCCGCCGACCTACGCCGCGATCTCGAGGCAACCCTGTTCCGGCGGCCGCTGGAAACAGTCTGGCAGGACTGCGTCACCTACTTCACCGAACGCGACCCCGGACAGTTGGTCGGCGCGGACGAAGATCCAAAACGCAAGATGGCCTTGGTATTCCGGTGGTACCTCGGGTTGTCCTCCGGCTGGAGCATCCGCGGCGAAGCCGACCGCACCGCCGACTACCAGATCTGGTGCGGCCCCGCCATGGGCGGCTTCAACAATTGGGTCGCCGGAACCTACCTCGCCGCCCTCAACAACCGCCACGCGGCCGACATCGCCGACCAAATGATGCTGGGCGCCGCCTATCTCACCCGAATCGCCCAACTCCGTACCGCAGGCGTACGCCTACCTGCCGATTGCACCCGCTTCGTGCCGCGCCCCATCCAGCAGTGCTGAGGAGTGCAACACGATCGCCGTCTGCGCGATCCTGCGTCCGATTCGGAATCACCACGGTCGCGTTGCATTTCGAGTCGGATTCGTACGCGGTGCGGCCCGGGGGAGGAGGTCCGTAGGTCCGCCCGCAGCCAAGCCGCGTGCGGCCTCGCGCAGGTGTCGCACTAAGCCACGTTGAGGCGGGGGTCGGCCGGTAAACGGTGTGGGGTTGAGAAAAACATACGGCCGACCGTATGCTCTCGGGCATGGTGCAACAAACCTTCACCGAGGCGGCCGACCCGTTCTGCCTGGACCAGGCGGATGCCGCGGCATTGCTGACAGGTGCCCCGTGGCGCAGGTATGCCGTTGTGGGAGACAGCCTTTCGGCCGGAACCGGCGATCCCACCCCGGGCTACCAGGATCAAGGCTGGTCAGATCGGGTTGCTGGTGTCTTGCGATCGGTCCGGCCGGAGCTGGACTACCTCAACGTCTCCGAGATCGGGGCGACAACCGCCCAGACGCTGGAGAACCAGGCGGCCCGCATGCTCGAGTTCTCCCCGGACCTGCTGCACGTGCCATGCGGGGCCAACGACATCGTGCGGCGGACACCGGACTTCGGTGCGATAGAGCGAACGCTTCGGCAGATGTACGACCTGGCGAAGGGGACCGGCGCCCTGCTGACCACTTTCACGCTCGGCAGGGCGTACGTCGTCCCGGTCTTCCCTGACTGGCCGGAGCGGATTGCCGCGGTCAACGAGATCGTGCGCGGGCTGGCAGCCGAATACGACGCCATCGTCGTGGACATGTGGGATCACCCGGTCAACGACCGCGACAACCTGCTCAGTGCGGATCGCATCCACTTCTCGGCCTCGGGTCAGGCTGTCATGGCGGCCGAGGTGGTCAAGATGCTGGCCAATTCCCTGGGACGCACGAATGAAGAGGTCTCTTACCGTGGCAAGTAGTCAACAAGCAGTTGGCCGGCCGGTAGTGGCCGCGGCGGGCGCCGGCATTCCGTGGATGACGATGTCGATTGTCTTGTCCGCCATGTTCATGGCGGTCCTCGACTCGTTCATCGTCGTGGTCGCCGACCCCTCGATCGTGGCGGACCTGCATGCCTCCGCCGGCGATGTCCAGTGGGTTCTGGCGGGTTATCAGCTCAGCTACGCGGTCTTCATCATTGCCGCTACTCGCCTGGCCGACATGTACGGCCGCAAGCGGATTTTCCTGCTCGGGGTGGCCCTGTTCACGCTGTCGTCAGTCGCTTGCGCGCTATCACCGAACGCGGGCAGCCTTATCGCCGCGCGTGTGATCCAGGGCCTAGGCGCTGCCCTGATGGTTCCGCAGGTGTTCGCGTACGTCACGGTGCTGGTGCCGGAGGCGAAGCGGCACAGCGTATATGGCGTAGTCGGCATCGTCATGGGTATGGCCACCATCGGCGGACAGGTCGTCGGCGGACTGCTTATCGGCGCCAATCTGTTCGACTCCGGCTGGCGCCTGGTGTTCTGGGTGAACGTGCCGATCGGAATTGTCATGTTCCTGCTCGCGGTGCGATACGTGCCGCAGACAGGCTCGGCCGCCACCCGCAAGCTGGACATGCCCGGCGTCCTGGCGCTCAGCGCGGCCCTCTTCCTCTTGGTGCTCCCGCTGATCCAGGGGCAGCAGGCAGGCTGGCCATGGTGGGTCTGGGCTTGCTTCGCGGGCAGCGCGGTCGCGTTCGGCGTGTTCGTCGCGATCGAACGGGGCCTGGAACGGCGGGGCGAGGATCCGCTGGTACCGCTGACGCTGTTCAGCCAGCGCTCGTTCTCGCTCGGGATCATTCTCGTCATCGCCCTGTACGCGCTGATCTACTCGTATTACCTGGCCTTGTCGGTGACGCTGCAGCAGGGGCTCGATATGTCGGCGCTCGGCGCGGGCCTGGTCTACACGCCGGCAGCCACCGCATTCTTCGTGTTCAGTGTGGTGGCGAGCCGAATCATCCCGAGATATGGACGACGCGTCCTCGAGGTCGGGGCGATCATCCTGGCGAGCGGTTACCTGGCGACCGGCGTCTTGCTGGTGTCCGGCCCGCGAATCACTCCGCTGCTCGTGATCCCCACCCTCATTCTGCAAAGCGTCGGTGGCGGACTGGTTATCACCCCGGCGCTCAACACCGTGCTGAGCCGCGTCGAACCGGAGTCGGTCGGCGTCGCGTCCGGGGCGCTCTCCACCGCCCAGCAGTGTGGCGGAGCGCTGGGCGTTGCCGTTATCGGAGCCGTCTACTTCAGCTCGTTCCATCCCGCGCAAGTCGGCAGGGTCGCCGCCGCAGGCCACGCCTTTGCCACCGCGTCCTTCGGGACGTTCGTAATCGCCGTGACAGCAGGCATTGGCGTGTTCCTGCTACCGAAGCGGCCGGCGGCCCAGGCCTGAGATGTTGGCGGCCAACCGATCTGCGCCTAGTACGCCCCTTACTCCGGGGCCTGGAAGCCGCCTATCTTCTGCTCGAGCAGTTCTGCCAGCCGCAGCGGGGTGCGGTCCTCGAACATCGGACCGATGAGCTGCACTCCCACCGGCAGGCCCTCGGGGGACCGGCCTGCAGGTATGGCGGTGGCGGGCAGGCCGGGCATGGTCGCCACACCGGCCCAGACGAGCTGGTCGAAGTACGGGTACTCGACACCGTCGATGTCGATGTGCCGGTCCTCCAGACCTCCGTTGTGGTTGTGCGGGTAGGCGGGCGTGGGCGTGATGGGGCACACCACGGCATCGAACTCGGCGAAGAGCTGCCGCCAGCCGTGGCGGTGGAGTTCGCGACGGGTGTTCGCCTCGACCCAGTCGCGGTGGCTGAGCACCATGCCGCGCAGCCGCGCCGCATCGAGACTCCGGTCGTCCGCGCTCAAGGCGTCGGCGTGGGTCTGCAGCTGTTCGTACACATCGACGGAAAGGCTTGTGGCGGCGTTCGACAGCATCAGCAGCATGTAGAGCGTCGCCGCTTCGGTCGGATCGGGCAGCAGCGGACTGTGCCGTTCGACGCGGGCGCCCGCGTCGACGAGCGCCTCGGCGACCCGGTGCACGCCCGCCCGCACCGCCGATCCGGTCGGAATGAGCGGATGGTCCTCGATGATCAGGACACGGAAGTCCGACAGCCGCTCGTGGCGCGCGGGCGGCAGTGCGACGTCGTAGGCGATGCCGTGGGTCAGTGGGTCCGGGCCGGCCATCACGTCGAGCAGCAGCGCGAGGTCGCGGGCGGTGCGCGCCATCGGGCCGACGACGGCGAGGTCGAGGTCGATCGGCAAGGCCGGCGCCGGCGGCGCGACCATGCCGCGGGTCGGCGCCAGCCCGAGTGTCGGCTTGTGCGCGTAGACACCGCAGAAATGCGCGGGGGTGCGCAGCGAACCGGCAAGGTCGGAACCGATGGACAGCGCGCCGAAGCCGGCCGCGAGGGCCGCCGCCGAACCGCCGGACGACCCACCCGACGTGCGGTCGTGATCCCACGGGTTGTTGGTGGTGCCGTAGATCTCGTTGAAGCTCTGGATATCTCGCAGCATCAACGGCACATTGGTCTTACCGAGCACCACCGCGCCCGCGGCCTTCAGGCGCGACACCTGTACCGCGTCCTCGGCAGGCACGTAGTTCCGCTGCTGCGGTATGCCCCAGGTCGTGGGCAGCCCGGCAATGTTGTAGGACTCTTTGACCGTCACCGGAATACCGAGCAGCGGCCGGTCCTCGCCGCGGGCACGCGCCTCGTCGGCACCGCGCGCGGCGGCCCGCGCACGGTCGAAGTCCGGCACGCAGATCGCGTTGATCGCCTTGTCGTCGCGCTCGATCCGGGCGATCGCCTCGTCGGTCAGTTCCACCGAGGTCACCTCACCGGCACGCAACGCAGCTGCGAGCTCTTCGGCCGACCGCAAACTCCACTCCATGAATCCGACGCTATCGGCCTGCCGCAGAGGACATAAAATGCCGCTTCGCACAACGGGATGGATGTCACCGAGTGCCTAGCCGCCGCCTCCCGGCTCCAGTCGAACATCGCAGCGCGCGCAATGCGCCGCGCCACTATTGCGCAACAAAAGGTTGCGCGTTCTCGTTGTGCATGGCAGAGTAATGCGCAACCGATGGTTGCTTATTGGAGGTCCGGTGCGGAGTTCGTCCGGCGACCTCCTCGACCGATGTCGGCGCTGTGTCGGCGTCGCACGTGATGGAACGGAGTCCGATCGGATATGAGTGGATTGCTGGAAGGTAAGAGCGCTGTGATCTATGGCGGCGGGGGCGCTATCGGCGGCGCTATCGCACGGGTATTCGCCAGGGAAGGCGCGCGGGTCTTCATCGCCGGGCGGACGCAGGCGAAGCTCGACGCCGTGGCGGGTGATATTGCCGCCACGGGCGGAACAGTCGAGACCGCACAAGTCGACGTTTTCGATCAACCTGCGGTCGAAAAGCACGCCGATGCGGTCGCGGCGACGGCAGGCAATATCGACATCGCCCTCAACGCCGTGAGTGTCATGCACGACCAGGGGACTTTGCTGGCGGACCTCTCGCTGGAGGAGTTCATGCGGCCGATCGACGGTTTTCTGCGGACGCTGTTCATCACGAGCCAGGCCGTGGCGCGGCACATGGGGCGCGAGCGTCCCGGCGTCATCCTGACTTTGTCCGAGCCGGGTTCCAAGCTGGCTGTGGGCGGCATCTTGGGGCACAGCGTGAGCGCGGCGGGCAAGGAGGCATTCACCCGGAACCTGGCCGCGGAGCTGGCGCCCAGCAACATCCGGGTCATCGGCATCCGTCCACACGCTGTCGTCGATGCGCCCGCAGCGGGTTCCTACACCAAGGACCTCTTCGGGCAAATCGCGGCAGCGGCCGGGCAGTCGGTCCAGGAATTGCTCGAAGGCGGGGCAATGGCGCAGGGGACGCTGCTGAAAAGGCTGCCCACGCTGTCCGAAATAGCAGAGACGGCCGCATTTCTGGCTTCTGATCGAGCTGGGGCCATGACGGGAGCAATCGTCAACCTGTCCGGCGGCGCACTAGTCGACTGAGGTTTGCACGACTGACCCACAGTCATTGTCAGAACTGCGGTGTCGACCCCGGAACTCGTTACTTCAACCCCGACCGCACGAAGGCGTTCACGATGTGCCGTTGCAGCAGCAGGTACATCAGCAACACCGGCAGGCAGGCCAGACTGGCCAGCGCCATCATCGGCCCCCACTGATCACCTTCGGTGCCCATGAAGCTGCGCAGGCCCAATTGCAGCACGCTGTTGGATTGGCGCAAAACGACCGCGGGCCAGAAGTATTCGTTCCAGGCGTTGATGAACAGCAGGATGGCCAGGGCGGCGAGGGCGGGGCGGAGGTTGGGGACGACGACGGTCCAGAGGATGGACCACGAAGAGCGGCCGTCGATTTTGGCGGCGGCGACGAGTTCCTTGGGGAAGCCTGCCATGTGCTGGCGCAGTAGCAGCACCGCGAGTGCCGAGCACAGGGTCGGCAGGACCACGCCGATCAGGGAGTTGACCAGTCCGAGCCGGGTGAGCAGCACGTAGTTCGGCAGCATCGTCACCTGGAACGGAACCAGCCAGGTGCCGACGAACGCGAGGTACAGGATCCGCTGGAACGGGAAGGTGTACATCGCGAACGCATAGGAGGCGAGCAGCGCCACCAGCAACTGTCCGGCAGCGGACAGGGCCGCCACGAAGAAGGTATTGCCGATCAAGCCGACTACATCGACCTTTTCGGCGGCATCGGTGTAGTTGGCGAAGGAGATCGGCCAGGGGAACGGCGAGAGTGAGGTGACATCCTCGGGGCGCCGCAGCGAGGTGGCGAACAGCCAATAGATCGGGAATATGCACACCACGGCGGTGACCGCGAGCAGCAGATGGCTGCTCGCGGTCCGCAGACGGTCAATCATCATGGAAGGCAACCCTTTCCGAGATCCACACCAGGATCCCGGCGATCACACCGAATCCGGCGAACAGCAGCACACCGGCCGCCGCGCTGAGTCCGGCATCGAAGCTGTGGAAGGCGTAGTCCCACAGCAGGTAATAGATATTGGTGGTGGCTTGTGCGGGGCCGCCCTGTGTCATCGAGTCGATAAGCGGAAAGGTCAGTGTTGGACTGAGCAGCACAGTGGTCAGCACCAGGAACAGTAGCGTGGGGGACAGCAGCGGCATGGTGATCCAACGCCGGATCTGTCCCGGACTCGCGCCGTCCACCTGTGCGGCCTCGTCGTAATCGCCGCTGATGCCGGCCAATCCGGCCCACACCACCAGCACCGCGAAACCGAGCAGCTGCCAGCCGGTGATCCCGATGATGACGGCGTGCGCGGTGCCTGCGTCGTACACCCAGTTGCGATTCGAGCCGAGCAGCTGGTCGACGAAGCCGCTGCCGGGATGCAACAGCCACCGCCAAACCGCCGCTGCCGCAACAGGAGCCACCAGGAACGGCACGAATATGAAGGCGTGATAGATGGTCCGGCCCTGCACCCGCCTGCTGGCCAAGGCGATCAATACCGGCAGCACGACGGTGAACGGAAGCATGCCCAGAATCAGCACCCCCGTACGCCCGATCGAATCCCAGAACGCCGGAAGTTCGACCAGCCGTTCGTAATTGCCGGTGCCGACCGGCTTCATCGGCGAGGTCGGCAAAAGATTCCACGAGTACGTCGACAACTCGAACGCCTGCACCAGCGGCCGATAGATCCACACGACGAGCAGGAGCAGCGCGGGCGCGAGATAAAGGTAGGGCACCACGAACCGCCCCGCCCGGCGGAACCGGGCGAGGCGGCGGGTCTGCGGCGCCGGCACGATATCCGGTGCCGCAGTGGGTGTTTCGACTACGAACATCTACCTGGCCTCGGCGGCCAGTGCGGCCAACTGCTCGAGCACATCCGATTCGGCTCGGTCGTAGACGGTTTCGGCGGGCGTCGCCTCGATCGCGGTGGCAACCAATGTCGTACCGAGCAGATCGATCCGGCTGTAACCGAATCCGGTCAGGCCGCGATGCCGCCCGATCGGCGCGATCGTATCGATTCGGTATGCCAGCGCGGGACCGATCCACACCGGAATGCCGCCGAGAGCGGCCGCGCCCGTCAAGTGGTTGTGCCCGCAGATGATCAGTCGCACATCCGATCCCGCAAGCACCTCCTCGAGCAACTCCGGCTGCTCGAGCCGCAGATATTCGGTCGCGGCCACCGGGGACGGAATCGGCGGATGGTGCAGCACCAGCAGCGTGCCGTGTGGGGCGGGCTCGCGCAGCTGATCGGTCAGCCAGTCCAGCTGTTCGGGCTCGAGCCGCCCGTCGTGCCTGCGGGGTGTGCTGCTGTCCAGCGCGATGATCCGGAGTCCGGCGATGTCGAACACCTGGTCATGGGTGACGTCCGGGTCGACCGAATCCAGACCGAGCAACTCGATGCCGAACGCCGTGCGCTCGTCGTGATTGCCCATCGTGTACACCGTCCGCGCGCCGAGTTCGGCGGCTACCGGCTCCACCGCATCACGCAGCCGCCGATATGCCTCCGGCGACCCGTTATCGGTCAGATCCCCGGACAACACCAGCGCGTCGATGCGCTGCTGCGAGGCCCGCAGCTGCTGCAGCACCTGGGTGAGATTGGCATAGGTGTCGATCATGCCGTGTACCCGTTCCCCGGTGGCCCGGATGTGGGTATCGGTCAGCTGAACGACGGTCACCGCGCTCATGCCTCCACCTCGCTGACGCTCGGTTCCGGCACGAGCACACTCGTGGCTGTGTTGAATGTTCGCTCGCTGCGCTCGCTCATGACGCGGGCAGGAGTTTGGCGCCCTGTTCCCGGGCGGTGGTCAACGTGGGCTGGGGATCCTTGCCCTGGAATACGATGGATTCGACCGCGTCCATCATGCCGTCACGGATCTGCAGATAGTTGGTGCCCGGCATGGAGATCCACGGCTCCATATTCGCCAGCTGCGCGACATTCGGCTTCAGCAACGGATTCTGCTCCGACCAGGCCTTCAGCCCGTTCGGGTCGTCCATCAAACCGGTACGCAACGGCAGATACCCGATGCCCTGCGAGATCTTCGTGTAGGCCTCCTCGCTGGTGAGGAATTCGATGAGCTCCCACGATGCCCGCTGCTTGGCCGGGTCGTTGGACAGAATGTGCAGCGACGCACCGGAGTTCGTCGGCACGGTCGGTTTGCTGCCGAAGCTGGGCATGGGTGCCGCGCGCAGATCCCACTTGTCCTTGGCGCCGGTGACGAAGGTGCCCTGGATCGCGCTGGTCTCCAGGATCATGCCGATCTCACCGCGGGCGAACGCCTCATAACCCTGCTTCTGGTTGAACTTCGGCATACTGCCCGAATCGACCAGCGCCTTGCTCATCTGGGTGACCTCGACCGCGGACGCATCCGCGAACGACAGCGTCTTGCGATCCTCGGAGATGACCCGGCCGCCGTTGGAGCGCACCATCGACTGGAAGCACCAGTCCTTGGCGGTCTTGGTCAGGCAGTCGATGTACACACCGCCCTTACCGGTCTTGCCGGATATCGCGGCGGCCGCATCGGAGACCTGCTGCCAGGTGGCCGGTGGCTTGGCCGGATCGAGGCCGGCCTCGTTGAACAGCGAGGCGTTGAAATACAGGACGGGCGTGGAGAATACGAACGGAATACCGTAGGTGTGGCCGTCCCAATCCGCGAGCGTGCGCGCCTTCGCGGCGTACGGGTACTTGGCGCCGTCGAAGTTGTGCTGCACTTCCTGCTTGGAAACCAGCGTGTCCAGCGGTTTGGCGCCGAGCTGGTGGATGGTGTAGTCCAGATCGCTGAAGCCGAGCTGCGCGACATCGGGCGGGGTGCCCGCGACCATCTGGTTCTGAATGCTGGAGATGGTGTCGGTGGCCGGGTTCGGGCTGTTGCCCTGCGGCTTCTGCGCGGTCACCTTGATATTCGGGTACTTCTTGCCGAAATCGGCGATCAGTGAGTTGAAGGTGTCGGTCCACGCGCCGGCGAGTCCGTAGTTGTAGGACTCGAACACGATGGACACCTGCTGATCCGGCTTCAATTCCGGGATCTGGGCGGTGTCGGCGTTCGAGTCGGTGGTGGTGCTCCCGAGGCCGCCGCAGGCGCTGAGCGCGACGGTGGTTGCGAACACCAGGCCCAGTACGGGCAAGGTGCGTTTCACAGTGGTTCTCCTCATCGATGAAGGGTGGTTGTTACGAATCAGGCGACGGCGACTACGGCGCTATCGATAACCGAATCCTGGTGCGGCTCTTGCCAAGTCAAGCGCAGTCCGGATTCGGGGTGGAACAGGTGCAGGTGTGCGGGATCGACGCGCAGTCCGATCGGTTCGTCGGCGCGCACTCCGACCGGGCGCGGTGCGCGGGCGCACAGTGTCTGCTCGCCGGTGCTGAAGTGGATCAGTTCCTCACTGCCCAGGTTCTCGACCATCCTCACGTGCCCGCGGATGGCGGGGTCAGCCGAGTCGATGCGCAGTTGTTCGGGGCGGACTCCGGCGACGACCTCGATATCGGCATCGAAATCCGCTGCGGTTATGGCTAATTCGGTGTCGATGCCATCGGCCACCAGGAACAGGCGGCCGTCGCGCTTGGTCACGGCCGCGGGGAACAGATTCATCGGCGGGGCGCCGAGAAATCCGGCGACGAAGGTCGAGCGAGGCCGGTCGTAGAGTTCGGTCGGCGTGCCGACCTGCTCCACCTGACCGTCATTGAGCAGTGCGATCCGGTCCGCCATGGTCATTGCCTCGACCTGGTCGTGAGTGACGTAGAGGAACGTCGCTCCCAACCCGCGATGCAGCGAAATCAGTTCGGCCCGAGTGGCGCTACGCAATTTCGCATCCAGATTGGACAGTGGCTCGTCCATCAGGAACGCACCTGGATCGCGAACCATGGCGCGGGCCAGGGCAACTCGCTGCCGCTGCCCGCCTGACAAGGCGGCAGGCTTGCGGCGCAGCAACTCGTCCAACCCGAGCGCTGCCGCCACCTCCGCGACCCGGGCCGCGATCTTCGCGCGCGGTATGCGCCGCGCCCGCAATGGGAAGCCGATATTCTTCGCCACCGTCAGATGCGGATACAGCGCGTAACTCTGGAACACCATGGCCAGGTCCCGCTGCTGCGGTGCCCGATGGGTGATATCGTTGTCGTCCAACAGGATTCGGCCACCGGTCGGCTCCTCCAGCCCCGCGATCATCCGCAACAGGGTGGATTTGCCGCAGCCGCTCGGTCCGAGCAAAACCATGAACTCACCGTCGGCGATATCCAGGTTCACCTCCCGCACCGCATAGGTCGTGCCGAAATGCTTGGATACCTGCTCGATGCGCAGTCGTGCCACTAGATCTCCTATACCGGCAGCTCGCCCGCGACGACCCAGGTCGCCACCCGGGCCGCGATCGCCGGTGCGTCCTTGACCCACTGGAAGTGGTCACGGTGGTCGACCGGCGCGTTCTCGTCGATATGCCACTGGGTGACCCGAGCGTTCGGCATCCGAGAGACCAGGAAGTCGACATTGGACTTCGGGCCGAGCACATCCTCGGACAGCGAGATGACCAGCACGGGCAACGTCATCCGGCGCAGCAGCGTGTTGTATTGCCGCGCTGTGCCTTTCGGGCGGTAGTAGCTGGTCAGCGAGTGCATCGACCAGTCCCGCATCACCCGGCCCGGCATCGGTGCGGGGATCAGCACGCCGCCGGGCCAGTGCCCCTTCCAGCGCGATACCAAGCCGATCCACTGGATCTGGCTCAGCGCTTCGTACCAGCGGCGCGGTCCGAATGCCCACCAGAAGACGGTGCCGGTCCCGATGACGGTCACGCCGGCTACCTGGTCGGGTTCGGCGGCGGCGAACAGCAGCGCGAGCTGGCCGCCGAGACTGTGCCCGAACAGGTGGATCGGCGCTTGCGGAAAGCGCGTGCGCACCGCGGAAACTATCGCGGGCAGATCGATTTCCAACATCTCGCGATAGCCGAAATCGGTGTGCAGCCCGATTTCCGGCTTGGCCTCACCGTGCGCGCGCAGGTCGCAGGTGGCGACCGAAAGCCCCTGGGCGTTCAGTTCTTTGGCGAGGGCGAGATAGTTCTTCGCCTTCATCGCCATGGCGGGCAGGATCAGCACCACCGGCGCGTCGGCCTTCTTGGAGGTCAGGAAGCGGACGGTGAATTCGACGCCGTCGGCGGTCGAGACCGTGGTCGACTCCAAGGTCTGGAATTCCGAACCTTTCCGGTGTGCCGTGCTGGTCACTGGTCCGCCTCCGTGATCGCGATATCGCAGACGTAGTCGAAGGTGAATTTGGCGACGACAACATCGGCGTCGTCGAGCAGCACTGCCTTGCCGGACAATTCGAACCGGTTGGCGGCGGTGGCGGCCAGCACCTCGGCGAGTTCACGCTGGTCGACGGTGGCGATGGCGCGGATCCGCCCGACCGCCGGCTTGCGATAGGACGCCGTGCCCGCCCGCAGCACCAGCCGCTCGACGGTGTCCAGGCGAGTCGCGGCCGCACCGACGAAGGCCGCCGCGCCACCGATATCGGCGGCGGTGAACAACGCACCGGCGTGCACGGTGCCCATGTGGTTGCGCACGGTGTCGACGGCGGGAATCTCCACGATCGCGCGTTCCGGCGAGATCTCGGTGATCAGCGTGCCGACGTGCCGTCCGAACGGCACCATATCCTGCGATACCGCCCGCAGATATTCGTAATCGACCGCATCGCAATCGAGTTCGGGATAGGCGGCGGCGAATCCGACGATTTCACGCGTTGTCATTGTGTCTCCTTCAGCGATTGCGCAGTGCGCGACGGGCGATGGACCAGCGCAGCACCTCGGACGGGCCCTCATAGATGCGGAAGGCCCTGGCCTCCACCAGGAATCGGGCGACCAGATAGTCCTCGCAGACACCGAGTCCGCCGTGCAGTTGCACCGCCCGGTCGAGTACCCGCCAGACTGCTTCGGAGACAAAGGTTTTCGCGATCGAGGCATCGTGGCGCGCCTGCGAGGATGTCGGCCCCTGCTCGTCGATGGTCTCGGCGGCCGTGCGGATCACGCCACGGGCCGCGGCGATATCGATCTCGCTGTCTGCGACGAGTCCCTGCGCCAGACCGTGATCGGCAATCGGCACACCGAAAGACTTTCGGGTGCTGATGTGTTCGATGGCGAGGTGGTGCGCACGCACGGCCAGCCCGAGCCAGTTCATGCAGAACACCAGGCGCGAGGGCGCGAGCCGGACCTGGGCGAGCACGAGTCCCTGGCCGACCGCGCCGAGTACGGCGGAATCGGGTACCGCACAGTCGACGAAGGCGATCTCGCAGTGTCCGCCCGGTGCGCTGGAATGGTCGAGCGTCGGCATCCGGCGACCGATCTTCAGACCCGGATTGTCCTGGTCCACCAGGAACATGGTGGGTCCGTCGGTGGTCTGTGCGACACAGATGGTAAAGGCGGCACCCTGGGCGCCGGTGGTGAAATGCTTGGCGCCGTTGATGATCCAGCCATCGTCGGTCTCCTCGGCGACGGTCTGCAGCATGCCGGGATCGGATCCCGCGCCGGGGGCCGGTTCGGTCATCGCGATGGCCGAACGCACCTCACCGGCGGCCAGCGGCGCGAGATAGCGCTGCTGCTGTTCGGCATCGGCCACGTGGGCGAGCAGGTGGATGTTTCCGTCATCGGGTGCCCAGGCGTTCACCGCGATCGGGCCGAGCAGACTGGCTCCGGCTGCTTCCAGCACCCGCGCCTGGGCCCGGGTGTCCAGGCCGAGTCCGCCGTACTCCGGAGCGGACAGCGGGCCGAATACGCCCGCCTCTTTCGCCTTCTTCTGTAATTCGAGCCGCAGCGCGTCGTCCATGACGCGCCCGTCGACGACGACCTCGCGTTCCACCGGAATTACCTGGTCACGTATGAACTGGGTGGTCTTGTCCACCAAATGCGCCACAGTGGTCATGGCGTCAGTTTCGGTGGGCGGGCGGCGTCTGGGTCGGGTCGATAGTCAACGTCGATTGTGCGAATCGACTGCGCATTCGTCCGGTGCGCAGCGGCGCTCTCTCGGCGACGGTAGTCGCGAAGACGAGATAGCCGAGGGGACCAGATGACGGACATTCCGGTACGGGTGTCGGCCCGCCGTGACGAGGCCGAGGGCGTGTTCTCGCTCGAGCTGACCCCGGTTGCGGGCGGTCGGCTGCCGTCGTGGGAGCCGGGCGCGCATATCGACGTGGCGGTCGGCGTCGCGGGGGTGCGGCAGTACTCGCTCTGCGGTGATCCGGCGGATCGGCTGCACTGGCGGATCGCGATACTGCGCGAGCCCGACGGGCGCGGGGGTTCGGAATATCTGTACCGGACGGCGCTGGTGGACTCGGAGTTGCGTATTTCGGCTCCCCGCAACAATTTCGAGCTCGTCGAGCGGGCAAGTTACGTGTTCATCG
Organism: Nocardia sp. CA-120079; assembly: GCF_050955745.1. Classification (NCBI taxonomy): domain Bacteria; kingdom Bacillati; phylum Actinomycetota; class Actinomycetes; order Mycobacteriales; family Nocardiaceae; genus Nocardia; species Nocardia sp. CA-120079. Next base: position 7,194,663 of record NZ_CP192088.1, on the reverse strand, counting down.
CGGGTGGTATCGGAATCACTCCGATCATGCCGATGGTGGCCGCCGCGCAGGCCGCCGGCGCCGAGTGGGAGCTGTACTACGGCGGACGGACCCTGGCGCATATGGCCTTCGCCGAGGAGATCGTTCGCCACCCGCGCGCACGACTGCTGCCGCAGGACGAGCACGGACTGCTCCCGATCGCCGACATTCTCGCCGAACGCTCTGATTCCGCGATCTACTGCTGCGGACCCGAACCACTGCTCGTGGCCGTGGAAACCGAAGGGGCTCTGCGCGATTCGGCTGTTTTCGTAGAACGTTTCGTGCCGCGCACGGTTACCACGCCGCGGGGCTCCTTTCAGGTCCAATTGGCAAGCAGTGGAACTACTTTCCACATCGGTGCGGACGAGTCCATTGCCGATGTGCTCGACGCCGCCGGTATCGGCATCATCACCTCCTGTCGCGAAGGCACCTGCGGCAGTTGCGAAACCGCCGTGCTCGCAGGCGAAATCGACCACCGCGATTCGGTGCTCACCACCGAAGAGCAGGCCTGCGGCAACACCATGATGCTGTGCGTTTCGCGGGCCAGATCCGACGTGCTCGTCCTGGACCTGTGACCGGCGAACCCTGAGCTGTCGGCGCTATCGGCGACCGGCATGCGGCGCGCTCGCGCGCCCGACCTCCCCGAAAAATCGAGAGGAAAGAAGTAAGGATGAGGAAAATCGTTGCGGTGGCCGCCGGATTGGTCGCCGCAGTCGGCATCGCCGCCGGTACCGCCGGCGCCCAGACCGACGGTGACGAAGCGGTCGGATTCACGGCCTCCGCCACCGACACCCAGTCCATTGTCAAGACCGATGGCGGCTCCATGGTCATCGAGGACAACGTCTTCAAGATCAAGGCGAGCAACGGCACCGTGCTCACCGGCATGCCGCTGAAGTTCCGCGTCGACGACTTCGAATTCCCGATCGTGGCCGATATCGCCGACCACTCCGCCACCCTCACCCCGCAGTTCGACATCGCGCACGCGGCCTACAAGCCGGTCGCGCTGCCGTTCGAGGACAAGGCGCCGTGGAAGAACGAATACGACCGTGAGCAAGCCGCCTGGTCCCGCATGACCAGCACCATCACCATGGGCGCCACCCTCGGCACCCTGGTCGGCGGCCTCAGCGGCGGCGCCATCGGCTGTGTCCTCGGCGGCATCGCCGGCGCGACGGTCGCCTCGGCCGCCATCATCGGCCTCTTCGGCGCGTTCATCCCGGCCGCTGCTATCGGTTGCCTCGGTGGCATCGTCGCGGTCGGCGCTCTCGGCACCCTGGTCGGTCAGATCTTCATCACCGCCCCGGTCGCCATCGGCGCGGCCATCCAGTACTTCTCCACTATCAACCAGCCGCCGTTCCCGCCGGCGAAGTAGATAGCGAAGAAGATCCCAACGGCGTTCGTTGGGGGACACCCGACCCCGCCCGGTTCCTCACCCCGGGCGGGGTCTTCGTTCGTGGCGTATCCGGTTGTGGTGATTGCGTTTCCGCTGCACATCGGCCTGCTCGCGGAGTACCGTGAGTTGTTGTGAGGAGATGGCGGATGGCGTGGTGGCTGCTCACTGCGGCTACGGCCGCGACCGTCAGCGGTTGCGGTTCCCAACCCTCGGCACCGGATACGGCGAGCAACAGCGCGGGCCCGGCGCTGGATGTGGTTTCGGGATCGTCAGCCGCCCCGGTGCCGGCGCGCGATTCGAACCCTGTTGCACCGCAATGTCGAACATCCGATCTGGCGGCCGGTCTCGGACCGGAATCCGCGGCTGCCGGAACTGTCGCCTTCCCGATCGTGTTCACCAACAACGGGTCCGGTCCGTGTGTACTCGAAGGTTTCCCGGGTGTCTCCTATGCCGCCGGTCCCGATAGCGCAGCGGTCGGTGCGCCCGCCGCCCGCGAGGGCACCTCATCCGGTCCGATCCAGTTGGCTCCCGGCGGCCAGGCGTCGGCGCTCGTATTCGCGGTCAACGTGCACAACATTCCACCTGAACAATGTCAGCCGGTGGCGGTGCCGGGGCTGCGGATCTACCCGCCCGACAACACCGCATCGGCATATCTCGAGCGCGCTGCGACAGCGTGCGGTAACGGGCAGATGACTACGACGCAGCTGCGGGTCCGCGCCGTGGTGGCGGGCGACGGGGGCCAGTAGCGCGAGCGGCGACGGGTTGCGTTGCGGCGTCACCGATTACGACGTGGTCACGAGAAGTGCACTATCGATGACGTGCCAGGCCGCGGCGCTGGAGAATTGGTAGCAACCATCCGAAATCCGGTCCGCTCGAGGGCCGGTCGACCTCTTGGAGGGGATTATGGTTGATTCCCTTTTCGCCGATGTGTCCGAGTTCCAAGTTCCGGTCGATGATTCCTATCCGTATCAGATCTTTTCGTGCCGTTCCAACGATGGGACCTACCGGGACCACAACTTCTACACCAACTATGCCTGGGCTGCTCGAGCCGCCGACACTGGGCGAATAGCCTGCTTCATCGTCTATTTCTATTGGCGGCCGAACTGGCTCGACACCGTGGACACCCACCGGAACATGGTCGGCCAGGCGGGCGGTCCGCATCCGAAGATGATCTCCATGATCGATGTGGAATCGGGTGGCAATCCCGGCGGGGACCAGTCCGACGGTATCAACCGCGCCTATTGGCGACTGGCCGACTGGCTGGGCTCCACCCGCCGGGTCATCGGTTATGCGAACCGGCCTGATTTCGACAGCATGTGGCCGGTGCGCCCGGATGGGCTCAATATGATCGGCGCCGGCTACGGCAGCAACCCCGATCTGCCCGGTCAGATCGCACATCAGTACACCGACGGCCAGGGATATGGCGGCGGCCTGCCCGAGGGCGCCTCGCCGTTCGGGAACTGCGATATGAACTCCGCTGACGGATTCTCGCCGGAGGACTTCGCCAACCAGGTCGGCGTCGGCGTCGTCGCGCCGGATCCGGTGACCGATATGTGGATTCAATTCATGGGTATCGGCGGCAACGGCTGGCCGCAGTTGGCCGGTCACACCCTCGTCGACGGTGTCGCCACCGTGGGACAGACTCTCGGGCTGCCCGGGTTCGGGCCGCCGCCCGGCCCGACCCAGGTCCCGCTGCCGCGTGACCTCGACGGCCGCATCCGCGACGAGTGGATTCAGCTGCGGGGTGTACAAGGCAGCGGCTGGCCGCAACTCGGCGGCTGGTCCCTCGTCGACGCGATCGCGGCAATCGGACAGAAGCTCGATATCGACGGTTTCCAGCCACCCATCCGATAGTCCCTCGAGGGAGTATTCGCATGCCGACCATCGCCAGCACGAACGGCCGCTTTTTCGTGATCACCGATTGCGTGCCACAGGTACAGGCGGCGGCGACCGCCGCCGCTGCGGGCGGCACCCTGGCTGCCCTCACCGCTGCCACCGTCGCCGAGATCACGTTCCCGGAAGGGACATTCGCCGCCGGACCAGCCTGCGGCGCACCGCAAGCCGGACCGACCGCCTGGTTCGCCACCTTCGACGGCGGGGCCCGCGAGGGCTGTGTCTACGCCATCGACCTCACCACCCGGCAGGTCTGGACCGAGAACGCCAACCGAGCCGCGGCATGGACCCGATTCGTCCTCGCCGCTGCCGCCTGAGCCCGAATCGAGAACCTATGTCGAACCATTGGGGCACCGCGATCACCGGGTACGCCGGAAGTACGGCGAAGCAGTTCGGGGTGGGTGGCGCCGACCTCGGGATCCCATATGACCGGAGCCATTTCCAGCCGGGCCGGGCCGGATTCGTCTTCGGCGACACTTTCACAGGTGACAGCCAAGGCTCCGGCACGTGGCTGGGCTCGCCGATCCTGCTGTTCAGCCCCAACCTTCCGGATGCCACCACCACCTTCACCGCAACCCCCGGCGGGGCGCAGGCAAGACAGGCCCTCACCTACACCCACGACGCCGACAATGGCTACGGGTTCGAGGTCACCCGGATTCCCAATGACGCCTTCGTCGACCCGAACGGGCGAACATGGTTGACCTACACCAGCGTTCACGACTGGAAGGCCTCCAACGACCGGTACGGGGCGCTGTTCTGCGGCCTCGCGTACTCCGACGACGACGCCGCCACGTGGACGGATTACGCGACCGTGTGGCCCAACGACGGCAGTGACGGTTACGCAGGCTGGAGCCCGTTCATGATGCAGTCCTTCGCAGGCGTCGGGAACAACAACGGCGACGGCTACCTGTATGTCGTATCCAAGGAATGGGGGCGCATCCACAATCGGAACGGACCGATCCTGATGCGCGTGCCGTGGCGGCGGATCGCCGCCCGCGCCGACTACGAGTATTGGGGCTACAACGGCTCGACCTGGCAGTGGGGCAACCCGACACCAACCCCGTTGTTCGCCGGGGCGGGGCCCATCGGGGAGTTGAGTGTGAAAAACATTGCCGGAACGTGGGTCATGTCCTACTTCGACGTCGGCGGCTACTGCATTTCCACCCGTACCGCACCGGCAATCGACCGGGTGTGGACCGCCCCGAGAGCGCAGATCCAGGGTGCCGTGCCATGGTGGCAGTTCTGGGTCCGCTCCTTCCCCCAGCTCTACGGCGGATACATCCACCCCCGCTCCGCCTCGCCTACCGACGTGACTCTGTATGTCTCACAATGGAACACCACCACGAACAACCCTTACTGGGTCATGCAATTCGACGGCATTACGCCATAGTCACCATGCCTCGACGTCGGCGGGCCGCTTCGCGGCGCTCCACCAGGATCGCCGCGAACTCGCGCCAACGAGCTAGGTGGTGGAGCGGATGGCGCGGCGGGCGGCTATCGAGCCGAAGGTTTCGCGGTCGGCGAGGAAGCCTTCGAGGGCGAAGGTGGCGGCGCCGAGGCTGACGGGGTTGTGGGGGAGGGTGCACAGTTGCAGGGTTACCGCGGCGAAGGGGTCGGACATGGCGTGGTGGGCGGCTACGCGGCGGGTTGCGTCGAGGAGGCGGTCGCCGAGCACGTTCGCGACGAGGTCGCCGAAGACCATGGTGCGGGGGTTGAAGAGGTTCACCAGGTTCGCGACGGCGACACCGAGGTAATTGCCGGTCTTTTCGATGACCTCGCTCGCGATGGGGTCGTCGGCGGCGCCTATGGCCGCGATGGTGGTGGCATCGTCGGCCGCGAGTAGCGGGCTGTCCGGGGCGATTTCGCGCAGGGTCTGCACGATGCCGCGCGCGCTCACATAGGCCTCGACGCAGCCGTGCCGCCCGCATCGGCATTCGCGTCCGTCGATGACGAGGTTGGTGTGGCCCCATTCGCCCGCACTATTGGTGACGCCGCGATAGAGCGCGCCATCGATGACGACGCCGATGCCGACTCCGGCGCGCAGTGTGACGACGATCAGATCGTCCACATCCCGCCCCGCGCCGAACCAAAGATGCGCTGCCGTACTGGCTTTCAGCGGATTGTCGAGATACAGCGGATGGGGCACCCGCGGTTGCAGCAGCGATTTCAACGACACGTCGTGCCAGTCCCAGTACGGCGAGAACACCGAAACGCCGCCCTCGGGTTCCACCAGTCCCGGCACGCTCAATCCGACCCCGAGTACTCGCTCCGCATCGTCTGCGGTCAGCTCGCCGATGCCGCGAACGATCAGCTCGGTGACATCCTCGGGCCGGGTGGCCGCGGGATCGACCGGAATCTCCACCGACCGCAGCACCGTCATCGCCAGGTCGAAAAGGTCGAAATGAATACTGGTTTCGGCGATATCGACCCCGACCAGGGTGCCGCGCGCCGGATTGATCGCCAACTGCGCACGCGGCCGCCCGATGCCGGGCGCGTCGTAGCCGAGTTCGACGAGCACCCCCACATCGAGTAGTTCGGCGAGCAAATTGCCCACCGTCGCGAACGAGAGCCCGGTGGCGCGGGCGATCTCCTGACGGCTGGTGTGGCCCGCAGCGGCATAGACCGCCTGCAGTACATAGAACCGATTCCGGCGTCGGATGTCGCGCGCGGTCAGCTGGTACACGGTCGGGCCATCTCCTTCCGATTGATATTCGCAGACGCTACCCGAGCAGTTCTGACAACACTATTTACAACGGTTAGCCGAAGTCCTACTGTAACCCAGGTCACTACAAGACGCCGAGTGCCCGGCGCAGCATCAGAGGAGCACCTCATGTCCTGGACCCGCCGAAGCCGTTGGACCAGAGCCGTTTTCTGCGGGGTATCGCTCGCACTGGCCGCGTCGGCCTGTTCATCGGGCAAAGACGATTCGCAGGCGACCGGACCGCAGCACGCCACCGGCGCGATCAGCCTGGTGTACGCCCAGAAGCAGGGTGATCAGGAGTACTTCATCGGCGAGGCCGAAGGCGCGAAGGCCAAGGCCAAGGAACTGGGCATCGATCTGAAGGTCGTGAACCTCGGCAATGACGCGAACAAGGCGGTCACCGAGGTGCAGAACGCGGTGAACCAGAAGGCCGGCGGTGTGATCGTCGTGGTGCCCGATCCTTCGGTCGGTCCGCAGGTCGCCCAACTCGCGAAGGCCGGTGGTGTCGCGCTGCTGACCTCCGATGACCAGGTCTGCACGAACGGGCCGGATCCCTCGTCCTGCGCGAAGGACAATCTGGTGCCACGGGTCGGCTTCAGCGGCACTCAGATGGGCACCGAGGTCGGCACCCGTGCCGGTCAGGACTTCAAGAAGGCCGGGTGGAAGCCGGAGGAGACCGCGATCATCGACGCCTGGAAACAGGACGTGACCGTGTGCACCGACCGGGTCAAGGCCAACCAGAAGGCATTCAAGGATGCCGCCGGTGTGGACGTCAAGGTGATCGAGGTCGGCACCGACAACACTCCGTCGGACGCGCAGAACAAGATCTCGGCGACGGTGTCGGGCAATCGGTCGGTGAAGAACTGGATTGTCATGGGCTGCAACGACGAGAACGTCAGCGGCGGCGTCGCGGCGATCCAGAACGCCGGATACTCCGCCGACAATGTGCTCGGTGTCGGCCTCGGCGCCTACCTGGCCTGCAAGGAATGGCGCGGCGGCAAGCCGACCGGCTTCAAGGCGGCACTGTTCATCAATGGCAAAGACGTTGGCGCACTGTCGGTTCAGACGATCTATGACTACCTGAAGAACGGCAAGCAGATGCCGCCCGAAGCCTACGCGCCGACCAAGATGGTCGACTCGACCAACTGGCAGCAGGCGGGCGTCACATGCAGCTGACCGGACTGCGGGTATCCGGGCTGAGCAAGAGCTTCGCCGGGGTGCCGGCCCTGCGCGAAGTGAGCCTGGATTTTCCCGCTGGCGCGGTGACCGCCCTGATGGGTGAGAACGGAGCGGGTAAGTCCACCCTGATCCGCATCCTCGGTGGCGATCACCGCCCGGACGGTGGCCGGCTCGAGTTGGATGGTGTGCGACTCGAGCTGGCCACCCCCGCCGACGCGCGGGCGGCCGGAATCCGGGTGATCGGCCAGGAGCCGGAGATCGTGCCGCACGTTTCCGTCGCCGAGAACGTCTATCTCGGATCGCTGCCGCGGCGCTCGGGTCGACTGCTCGATCGGGCCGCCCTGCGCGAACGGATGCGCGCCGACCTCACCCGACTCGGCTTCGACCGTGACCTCGACCCGGCCACCATCGGATCGAAACTCACTGCGGCGCAACGACAATTGGTGGAGATCATGCGCGCGTTGACCACCGATGCCAAGGTGATCGCCTTCGACGAGCCGACCTCGTCGCTGTCGGACCATGAGACCGAATCGCTGTTCGCGCTGATCGGTCGATTGCGCGAGCAGGGCCTCGCGGTGATCTATGTGTCGCATCGGATGCGGGAGATCTTCCGGCTGGCCGATCGGGTCGCGGTGCTGCGCGATGGCGCGCTCGTCGGTGAGCGCGCGACCGCGGACACCACCGATCGCGAGATCGTCCGGATGATGGTCGGCCGGGATCTGTCGACGTTGTTCGCGCGCAAGCACAATACGCCGGGCCGGGTGGTGCTCGACGCGGATGCGGTGACCACCGACGACGTAACGGAGGTGAGTCTGCAGGTGCGCGCCGGTGAGGTGGTGGCGCTGGCCGGGCTGGTCGGTGCGGGTCGCTCGGAACTGGCCGGTGCGCTGGCCGGTGATCTGCCTATCCGCTCCGGCGAGGTGCGGGTGGACGGCAAGAAACTGCGTCTGCGGCAACCGCGGGACGCGGTGCGGGCCGGGATGGGGTACGCGCCCGAGGAGCGCAAGGCGCAAGCCCTGCTGCTGCATCGCGGTGTGCGTGACAATATTTCGCTCGCGATGCTCGACCGTTTACGACGGCTGCGGTTCGTCCGGGGCGGTGAGGAGCGGCGGCTCGCTCGTCAGTACGTCGAATCACTGCGGGTGCGAACACCTTCCATCGAGCAAGAGGTGCGCAAGCTCTCCGGCGGCAATCAGCAGAAGGTGGTGCTGGCGCGCTGGCTCGCCCGCAAACCCAAGGTGCTCATCCTGGATGAGCCCACCCGTGGCGTCGATGTCGGCGCCAAAATCGAGATTTACCACATCATAGAGGAACTGGCCGAATCCGGTGTCGCGGTGCTGGTGATCTCCTCGGAGCTGCCCGAAGTGCTCGGCCTGGCCGACCGGATCGTGGTCATGCAGCACGGCCGGGTCACCGGCGAACTGGACCGCGAAGAGGCCAGCGAGGAGGCGATTCTCGCGCTGGCGATGGCCGCCGACCTGTCGCATACATCGCGAGGAAACACATGACAGACCAACAACTTTCGATTCCGGTGAAGACCGCCGCGCCCTCGGTGTTGGCTCCCGGCGCAGCCGCCCGTCGTCTGGTGCAGGCGATCGGCACCGGCAACCTCAGCCTCATCGGCGCACTGGTGGTGATCGTCGCGATCTTCGCCTGGCTCAACGACGGCTATCTCGATCCGGCGAATCTGGCCGGAATCGGCGAAGCGGTAACGGTTTTCGGACTGCTCGCCGTGGTCCAGACGGTCGTGATCATCTGTGGTGCACTCGATATTTCGGTCGGCTCGCAGGCCGGAGTCGCCTCGGTGATCAGCGCGATGGCCTTCACCGCGACCTCGGGCAATGCCTGGTTGGGCATTCTGGCCGCGATCGGTGTCGGGCTGGTGCTCGGGGCGATAAACGGGCTGATCATCGTCTACGGACGCGTCAATCCGGTGATCGCGACACTGGCCACCCTGGCGGCGTTCAAGGGCGTCGCGCAGTTGATATCCGGTGGTAAGGCGCAGGGTTTCGTACTGGGCGACGATGTCTTCATCTTCATCGCTCGCGGCAAGATCCTGGGTCTGCCGGTGCCGGTGGTCATTCTCGCGGTGGTCGCGATCGGTATGCATGTACTGCTGAAGTACACCGATATCGGCCGCAATATCTATGCCATCGGCGGAAATGACACGGCCGCAAGGCTTTCCGGCATCAATATCAACAAGTACCTGATTGCGGTGTTCGTGCTCGCGGGTGCGGTGGCGGCGATCGCCGGGATCATCCTGACCGCGCGGACCGGCTCCGGGCAGCCGGTCTCGGGCAGTGAGGGGCTCGAGCTGAAGGCGATTACCGCGGCGGCTTTGGGCGGTTGTGCGCTGAAGGGCGGTAAGGGCACGATCGGCGGGACGCTGCTGGCCGTCGTGCTGCTCGGTGCGCTCGACAACGGGCTGAACGTCGTTGGTGTGAATACGTTCTGGCAGAACGTCGCTCAAGGGTCGTTGCTGGTGGCGGCGGTTGTTATTCAGCAGCGACGCAGCGGGGAACGTGCGGTCGGATTGCCGACCTAGCACCCGTCAGGAGCCAATGATGATCGAACTGAAAGCCGAGCGGTGCTCGCCGAGGCCGGGCAGGTTGTGCGAGGGGCCGGTCTGGGATGACCGCACCGATCAGGTGCTGTGGGTGGACATTCCGGCGGGCCGTATCCACCGCGCGACACTGCGTGACGGCGACCTCGTGCAGCGGTCCACCGTGGCGGTGGGGAAGCGGGTCAGCGCGGTGGTGCCGTGCGCATCGGGCGGGCTGATCGCGACTGCCGTCGACACCTTCCTGCATATCGCCGACGGCACAATGACCGAGGTCGCGGCGCTATCACTGCCCGATGACGGGGTTCGGCGGCGCATGAACGATGCCAAGGCAGACCCGTGGGGGCGACTGTTCGCCGGGACCATGTCGGAAGACGAAATCCAAGGCACCGCAGCACTTTATCGACTCGATCCCGATGGCACGCTGACCACCGTGCGGCAGCAGGTGACGATCTCCAACGGACTCGGCTGGAGCCCGGACGGTGCCACTGTGTACTACGCGGACAGCCCGACCCATCGAGTCGAGGCATTCGACTACGACTCGGCCACCGGCACCTTCAGCGGTGGGCGCACCTTCGCGGAATTCCCGGACGGTCTGCCCGATGGGTTGACCGTGGACGCGCGGGGTTTCGTCTGGGTCGCGGTGTGGGGTGCCGGGCAGGTCCGGGCATTCGATCCATCGGGTCGGCCGCATGCGGTGATCGATGTCGGCCCGGCGCAGGTCTCCAGTTGCGCCTTCGCGGGTGCGGACCTGGATGTCCTCGTAATCACCACGGCCGCGGAAGGTTCCGCCGATCCGGATGCCGGGCGGCTGTTCACCTGTAGGCCGGGTGTGACCGGTCTTCCGACGAATACCTACTCCGATGCGAGATTGGTGAGCAACCCATGACCGACCACGGCCTGATCCTGGATCCGCCGGTAATCGCGATCCTGCGCGCCCCGACGGCCGCTCGGTTCGCCGAAGTGGCCGCCGTACTGCACGAGTCGGGCATCACGGCCGTGGAGTTCACGCTCAACTCGCCGGGAGCGCTGGACGCATTGCGCGATTGCGCCGGATCGGCCCACCCGGTCGGTGCGGGCACGGTGCTCACCGCCATCGACGCCGCGCGAGCCGTGGATGCGGGCGCGGCATATCTGATCACCCCGACGGTATGCCCCGAGGTGATCGCTGAGGGCCGCCGCCTGGGTGTCCCGGTGATCTGCGGCGCGTTCACGCCCACCGAGATCCACAGTGCGTGGCAGGCGGGCGCGACCATGGTGAAGGTCTTTCCGGCCTCGGTCGGCGGTCCCGGCTATCTGAAGGCGATTCGGGGTCCGTTGAACGAGATCCCGCTGGTGCCGACGGGCGGCATCGGGCTTGCTGACGCCAGAGCGTATTTGGATGCGGGTGCCAGGGCGCTCGGCATGGGCTCGCCGCTCGTCGGTGATGCGTGCATCGGCGGTGATTTGGATGCGCTGCGCGTGCGTGCGTCTGCCGTTCGGAAGGCGTTGCTATGAGGGCGGTTTCGTGTGATCCGATTGCTGTCGAAGTCGCGCGCGCAGATGGCGTTGCTATGAGTGCTCCGATTGAGGGAGCGGCTCTGCGCGCGAAAAGCGTTGCTGTGACGGGCACTTTGCGCGATCCGATGTGCGGTCATGAGGCGCCGCCTGCGAAAGGTGCTGTTGACTCCTGGACTCCGATCGTGCTCGGCGGAATTCTCAACGCGCGAAAGCCGCTGCGATGACGGGCGGATTGGTAACTCTGGGCGAGGCGCTCGGTCTCGTTGCCGCAACTGAGCCCGGTCCGCTGGCTCCCGGTGCGGAAATGCGGATGGATTTCGCGGGCGCGGAAGCGACGGTCGCCATCGGTGTCCGCAGGCTGGGGCACGAGAGCGCGTGGGTGGGCAGTGTCGGTGCCGATGCCGTCGGCACCATGGTGCTCGACCGGCTGCGCGCCGAACAGGTCGACATCTCGAGGTGCCGAATCGATCCAGAACTGCCGAGCGGTCTGATGCTGCGCGAGCGACGAACCGCGGACCATATACGAGTTAGCTACTACCGCAGAGGTTTCGCAGGCTCTCGACTGTCGCCCGCCGATATCGACACCGACCGGATCGCCGCCGCACGGGTGCTGCATCTCACCGGCATCACCCCGGCACTGAGCCCATCCGCCCGGGACGCCGTCCACACGGCACTCGATGCCGCCGTCGACGCCGGGGCGATCGTGTCCCTCGACATCAATTACCGCCGCGCATTGTGGTCGGAATCGGATGCGGCCGTGGAACTTTCGAAGCTGGCGTCGCGTGCCGATATCCTCTTCGCCGGTACTGACGAAGCGGCCATCCTGGTACCAGCCGCGACTCCCGTCGCGATGGCGGAATCGCTCGCCGCACTGGGGCCTTCGCAAGTCGTGATCAAACTCGGCGCCGAAGGCGCGCTCGCACTGCACAACGGCGAGCTGATCCCGCAGCCTGCAGTGGAGATTCGCAGTATCGACCCGGTTGGTGCGGGCGACGCATTCGTCGCGGGCTATCTCGCCGGCGTGCTCGACGAAGGGTCCCCGAGGCACAGCCTGCAATTGGCCGCCGCCTGCGGCGCATTCGCCGTATCCGTACCCGGTGATTGGGCTGGTCTGCCGTTCCGGCACGAACTCGGCCTGCTCACCGGCGCCGACATCAACCGATGAGGGGAACAGCATGAGTCGTCTGGCAGACCGGGTCGCGGTCGTCACCGGGGGCGCATCCGGCATCGGTGCGGCCACCGCACATCGGCTCGCCGCCGATGGCGCCGCGGTCGTCATCGCCGATATCGCCGACGCGAGTGGGCGCGAGGTCGCCTCCAAGATCCGTGCGGCCGGTCATCGAGCCGAATTCATCCGCTGTGATGTGTCTTCGGAGGATTCTTGGATCGAGCTACGCAGCAGCGTCAACGAGCAGTTCGGACCGCTGGACTTCCTGTGCAGCAACGCATCCCGGCAGGCCACCATCCCGGCACATGAATTGAGCAGGCAGGCATGGGATGACGGCCTCGCGGTCAACCTGACCCCGCTGTTCCTCGGCCTGCGCACCTTCATCGACGATCTGCGCAGCCGCGGCGGCAATGTGGTCGCGGTGTCCAGCGTGCACGCCCAATTCGGATTGCCCGGATACCCGGTCTATGCCGCCGCCAAGGGCGGGTTGACCGCACTGGTCCGGCAACTCGCCGTCGAGTACGGGCGCTCCCACGTGCGGGTCAACGCCGTGCTGCCCGGCCCGATTCTCACGCCGGTCTGGGACGACGTCGACGAGGCAGGTCGACGGCTATCCGCCCAGGCCACCGCCCTGGACCGGATGGGCGCGCCCGAGGAGGTCGCCGCCGCGGTCGCCTTCCTGGCCTCCGACGACGCATCCTTCATCACCGGTGCCAACCTGGTCGTCGACGGCGGCTGGAGCGTGCGAAAGGAGTCCCGGTGAAGATCACCGCACTCACCACCTACCTCGTCGCGCCGCGCTGGTGCTTCCTGAAGATCGAGACCGACGAGGGCATCACCGGCTGGGGTGAACCGGTACTCGAGGGCCGCGCCCACACGGTCGCCGCCGCGGTCGACGAACTGGCCGACTACCTCGTCGGCAAGGACCCGATGAGCATCGAAGCGCACTGGCAGGTGCTCACCAAGGGCGGCTTCTATCGGGGCGGACCGATCCTTTCGAGTGCGGTCGCGGGCATCGATCAGGCGCTGTGGGATATCACCGGAAAGGCGCTGGGCGTCCCGGTTTGGCAGTTGCTCGGCGGTGCGGTGCGCGATCGTGTCCGGGTATACAGCTGGATCGGTGGTGATCGTCCCGACGATGTCGCGCGGGCGGCGGTAGAGCGAAAAGAGCAGGGCTTCACCGCGATCAAGATGAACGGCTCCGCCGAATTGGAGCTGATCGATACCCCGCGCGCCACCCGGGGCATTGTCGATCGAGTCGCGGCGGTGCGCGCGGCGACCGGCGACGATTTCGATATCGCCGTCGATTTCCATGGCCGCCTGTCCATTCCGATGGCGCGGCGGGTGCTGCCGCTGCTGGAACCGTTTCTGCCGTTCTTCGTCGAGGAACCGCTCGTCCCGGAGTGCAGCAGCCAGATCGGCGAGATCACCCGCGCGACAAGCATTCCCATCGCCACCGGTGAACGGCTCTATTCGCGTTGGGATTTCAATGCGGTGCTCGATCAGGGCATCGCCGTCGTCCAACCCGATCTCTCCCACGCGGGTGGGATCTCCGAGGTGCGCCGCATCGCCGCTCTCGCCGAGGCCCGCGATATCGCCCTCGCCCCACACTGTCCCCTCGGTCCCATCGCCCTCGCCGCCAGCCTTCAGGTCGGCTTCGCCACCCCCAATCTGCTCATCCAGGAGCAAAGCCTCGGCATCCACTACAACACCGGCTCGGACTTGCTCGACTACCTCGCCGACCCGACGGTCTTCGCCTATCGCGACGGCTATGTCGACCTGCTCCAAGGCCCCGGCCTCGGCATCGAGATCGACGAAGCCGCGGTGACTCGCGCCGCTGAACAGGGCCACCGCTGGCGAAACCCGATCTGGCACCGCAAGGACGGTTCCTTCGCCGAGTGGTGATGCTTTCGTTGTCCGCCTGACGTTTCCCGTAGATTTGCCCGGGTCGGCGACAATCCGACAGCACCGGACAAACCTCGCAAGGGAATTTCGTGACCACAACCGACGGGCGCACGCGCTCACCCTTCTCGGCCTGGCTACTAAACGGCGCGACCGATGAGCGCTATTCGCAGCACGCGGGTCCGATGCGCAAGCCGGGCGATGCCGAACACGAGCGGTCATGGTGGCAGGTGATGTGCCTGACCGGTGTCGACTACTTCTCGACCCTCGGCTATCAGCCGGGTATCGCGGCGGTCGCGGCCGGTGTGCTGTCCCCGATGGCCACGCTGGTGCTGGTCGCGCTGACGCTGTTCGGTGCGCTACCGGTGTATCGGCGGGTGGCGCGGGAGAGCCCGCACGGCGGCGGTTCGCTGGCCATGTTCACCGAACACCTACCACGCTGGACCGGCAAGATCTTCATTCTGGTGCTGCTCGGTTTCGCGGCAACCGATTTCGTCATCACCATGACGCTCTCGGCCGCCGACGGTGCCGCACATATCGTCGAAAACCCTTATGTGCCTGCGGCTCTGCACAATCACAATCTGCTCATCACACTGGTTCTGCTGGCATTGCTCGCGGCGATCTTCCTGAAGGGCTTCGCCGAGGCCATCAAGATTGCGGTCGCGTTGGTCGGTGCGTACCTCTCGCTGAATGTCGTTGTCGCCGTGGTCGGTTTGTACCACGTACTCACCGCCGGTGATCTGGTCGTCGACTGGACGCATGCGTTGACAGCCCAACACGGCAATGTCGCGGCAATGATCGGCGTCTCGCTGCTGGTATTCCCGAAGCTGGCGCTCGGCTTGTCCGGATTCGAGACCGGTGTCGCCGTCATGCCGCAAATCAAGGGTGCGCCAGGGGATTCCGAGGAGAACCCGGTCGCTCGCATCGCGGGTGCGCGCATGCTGTTGACCACGTCCGCACTGATCATGAGCACCTTCCTCATCGTGACGAGTTTCATTACGGTCGTCCTGATTCCGGAGCAGGAATTCGAAGCGGGTGGGTCCGCGAACGGTCGAGCACTCGCCTGGTTGGCGCACAAATACCTCGGCGATATGTTCGGCACCGTGTACGACGTGAGCACCATCGCGATCCTCTGGTTCGCGGGTGCCTCGGCCATGGCCGGACTGCTGAATCTGGTGCCGCGCTACCTGCCTCGATATGGGATGGCGCCGGAGTGGGCGCGGGCCGTGCGGCCGCTGGTGCTGGTATTCGCGGTCATCGCCTTCGGCATCACCTGGTACTTCGACGCCGATGTCGACGCCCAGGGCGGTGCGTATGCGACCGGTGTGCTCGTGCTCATCACCTCCGCCGCGGTCGCGGTGACCTTGTCGGCCGCGCGGAAGGGCGAGCGCAACAAGGTGATCGGCTTCGGCGCGATATCGGCGGTCTTCGTCTACACCACCATCACCAATATCTTCGAGCGTCCCGAGGGTGTGCAGCTGGCATCGCTGTTCATCGTGGCGATTATCGTCATGTCGTTCGTCTCGCGCGCCCGACGCTCCTTCGAACTGCGCGCCATCGAGGTGACTTTCGACGAAACCGCCGCCCGCATGATCGACCAGGCCGCGGCCGAGGGCATGATCCGCATCGTCACCCACGACATCGATCAGCGCAGGCCCGAGGAGTACCGGGAGAAGGAAGCCGACCAACGCCTGGAGAGCCACATCCCCGTGGACGCCCCGATCCTGTTCCTCGAGGTCATCGTCCGCGACGCCTCCGACTTCAGCACCGACCTGCGCGTCACCGGACTCGACCTAGCGGGCTACCGCATCCTCAGCGTCGAAGCCACCGCCATACCCAACTCCATCGCCGCCATCCTGCTCGCCATCCGCGACCGCACCGGCCTGGAACCGCACGTGTATTTCGAATGGACCGAAGGCAACCCGCTGGTCAACCTCCTGAAGTTCCTCTTCGTCGGCGAGGGCGAGGTCGCCCCTGTAACCCGCGAAATCATCCGCCGCGCCGTCCCGAACCCCGCCGACCGCCCCCACGTCCACGTCGACAGCTAGACCCATCATTGAGATGATCATCATGCACTGGCTGCGTTGCTTCTCGGCCGATGCCGCCGTGAATGCATGGTGATCGTCGGTCCAAACTGGGGACGGCTGCAACTGGGCCGCCCCACCCCGAGATGGCCGCGCCGCCGGAGTAGCCGGACAGTCCCCAGGGAGTTGCCGCGGTGAGACCTCGGGCTCGAATTGTCCGGCCGCCCGGATGCCGTCGAGCATCTCGCGCCTGAAAGAGCGCTTCCACTGACCGGGATTCACTTCTTCCTGGCGCGATAAGCGGCGACGGCGTTGCGATTCCCACATGCGGTACTGCAGTAGCGGCGCGATCTATTGCGGGACAGGTCGAGAACCAGACCCGCGCAGTCCTCGTCGGCGCACAGGGACAGCCGACTCAGCTCGTCGGAGCGGACCAGATCGATCATTGCCATAGCGGTCTCGACGGCGATGCGAACGGGTAGCGGAGCCTGTGCGGGCACCGCGTGGATGTGGTAGTCGACATCGCCGTGCCGGACCAATTGCGGCAGGGCCCGATGCTTCGCCAGCGTCTCGTTGATCAGCCGCACCGTTGTGTCGCGATCGCTGGTCAGCATGCTGCGTAGCGGCGTGCGCAAGGCGCGCACCGCCGCGAGCTCGGCGGCGTCGCCGGAGTGCACGCCGGTGTAGACGTGCTTGACGAAAAACTCGTCGAGCTGGCCGATCTCGGTCAACGTATCCGGCTCCTCCGCCGAATTCACCAGCTCCACCGCAGCAACCAGTGCCGCTTCAGTGTCATGAGCAAAGACCATGTTGACATATTACCCGACCCACCTTAGCGTCATGAGTCATGGTTACGATGACTCATGACAACACTGCGCGGCGGCTGCGGAACGGACTGCTCTGCGCGGTGGTGTCCGCGTCCTCGTTCGGGCTATCGGGATCACTGGCTCGCGGCTTGATGAATGCGGGCTGGAGCTCCGCATCCGTGGTGGCAGTCCGGGTGCTGCTCGCTGCCGCTGTTCTGGTGCCGATCGCGGTGGTGCAGTTGCGCGGCAACTGGGATCTGTTGCGCCGCAACGCCTCTTTGATCACCGCGTACGGACTACTCGCCGTGGCCGGTACCCAACTCGCCTACTTCAACGCTGTCGCCCATATGCAGGTCGGCGTGGCACTGCTCATCGAGTACACCGCACCGGTCGCCGTGGTGGGTTGGATTTGGCTGCGTCAGAGCCAACGACCCAGCGCGGCAACGGTTCTCGGCGCATTGCTTGGCATGACCGGCCTGGTCCTGGTCATCGACCTGCGCTCCGGCCTGGCCGCCAGCGGCATCGGCATCGCCTGGGCCCTGGCCGCCATGATCGGCGCCGCCGCCTACTTCCTGCTCTCCGCCCACGGCGAGGGCACCCTGCCCGGCACCGTACTCGCCGCCGGCGGCCTGCTCCTCGGCGGACTCGCCCTCCTCGCAGCGGGCGCGATCGGCATCGTCCCCCTGCGCGCCACGACCGATCCCGTTGTCTTCCAACACCTCACCGTCTCCTGGTGGCTCCCCGTCCTCGCGCTCGGCACGATAACCGCCGCCCTCGCCTACGTCTCCGGCATCGCCGCCACCCGCCTCCTCGGCTCCCGCCTCGCCTCCTTCGTAGCGCTCTTCGAAGTCCTGGCCGCCCTGGCCTTCGCCTGGGTCCTGCTCGGTGAATCCCCCCGCCCGCTCCAACTCCTCGGCGGCGCCCTGATCCTCACCGGAGTAATCACCGTCCGCCGTGGCGAAACCGCGCCGCAGGCCCCCGCCTCGAGCCGACAGCTTTCCCCGGAACGGTGATGCGGCCGCACAGGCTCGAGCTGTAACCACATCTGCCGCAACCGGCGAGGTCAACTTGCGGGCTTGACCTTCACGTATACGTCAATCCTTAGCCTCGCTCGCATGACTGTTATGACGCGAACCGCACGGGCTGTCCAGCTTTCCGCACGACCGGCCGGATTTCCGGAACTATCCGACTTCCGACTGGTCGAGCAGCCGGTGCCCGATCCGGCGCCGGGGCAGGTGCTGGTGCGGAATCTGTACATGTCGATCGATCCCGGGATGCTCATGCAGATCGGCGCCTATCCGGGAATTCCCATGCCGCCGTTCGCTGTTGGCGCCACGATGTTCGGCGATGCGATCGGCGAGGTCGTCGCCTCCGCGGATCCGGACGTCCCGGAGGGCGCGCTGGTGCTGCATCGGCTCGGTTGGCGCGAGTACGCGACGGCCGAGGCGAGCGCGATCCGGGTCGTGGATCCGGACGCGTACCCATCGCCGTCCAGCTATCTCGGATTCGGGCTGGTCGCCTACGCGGGCCTGACGGCCGTGGCGGGTCTGCGTGCCGGCGATACCGTTTTCGTTTCCAGCGCGGCGGGCGCCACCGGTGGCATGGCAGGCCAGATCGCGCGGTTGCTCGGTGCGGGCCGGGTCGTCGGTAGCGCGGGCTCGGCGGAAAAGGTGCGCCACGTCATCGACGATCTCGGCTTCGACGCTGCGTTCGACTACCACGACGCACCCTTGGTCGAGCAGTTGCGAGCTGTCGCGCCGGACGGAATCGACGTGTATTTCGACAATGTGGGTGGTGCTCAGTTGCGGGCGGCGATCGAGGTGATGAATGTGGGCGGACGCATTGCGCTGTGCGGTGCTCTCACTCGGCAGCGGTCCGGCGGTCTGCCCGACGAAGGCCCAGGAGATCTGCTGCCGGTGATCGGTAAGCGGATCACGCTGCGTGGCTTCACCATGCTCGACCATCTGGATCTGGCGGCGGAATTCGGGCAACGGTTATGCCGCTGGATTGCAGACGGGCAACTCGTGCAAACCGAGACCGTCGTCGACGGGCTGGAGAACGCGCCGCGTGCGTTGCTCGATCTGGTCCGCGGCCACTACACCGGGAAGGTGATCGTAGGTCTCGCGCGTTGACCGTAGCGACGAAAGGGAACGAGATGCTGATCGGTGAACTCGCGGCGTGCACCGGAACGACCACCCGCGCCCTGCGCTTCTATGAAGAGCAGGGTCTGCTCACCTGCGAGCGCACCACCTCGGGGTACCGCACCTACGACGAAAACGCGATCAAACAGGTGAACAACATCCGCGAATTGCTCGACATCGGTTTCACCGTCGACGATGTCCGGGCCTTCCTGCCCTACCTGGACCACGACCTGCCCGCCGTATTTCCCTTCGAACCGCGCTGTGCCACTGGGTACGCGGCCGTCGGACCGCCACGAGTTGCCGAGTTGAACGAGCGCATCACTCGGTTGACGGAACTGCGGGACCGGCTGCTCGACCGCATGCCCTGGCTCGCAGCCGACGCCCCAACGGCCCAGCGCGAAGAAATCCCGTCCACCGACCAGGAATAGGGCGGGCCCTTCCCGAAGTCACCGCCGTGGACCATCTGACAGCGCCTCGGCCGCAGCAACCGCGATAGCACCCGCAACCCCACTGAGCGCGGGTGAATCAACCTTCCACTGCTGCCAATAGAGCGGGACATCGATATACGAATCGCCATCGATAGGCACGAGATTCCGGCCACCCCGAGTCTGCAGATCCGGCAACATCCCCCATCCCAGCCCGATCCGAATCGCCTCCGCGAACCCGGCCGACGACGGCACATAATGCCGCGGCGGATCCACCGGCTGCCCACACCGCCGCCGCAGATGCCGATCCTGCAGGTCGTCCTTGCGATCGAAAAGCACAACCGGCGCAACGGAATACGCCGCCGCGGTCGGCCCATCCGGGAACCAGGTCCGCGCGAACCGCGGATTCGCCATGGGCCGATAGCGCATGGCGCCGAGCCGCTCCACCCGGCACCCCTGTACCGCCGCCGCGGTGGCGGTGATCGCGGCCATCACCGTCCCGTCGCGTAGCAGTCGAGTCGTATGCTCCTCGTCCTCACGATGTATCTCGAAACACACACCGGCGGGCGCCTGCCGCAGCGCGGGCATCACCCACGTTTCCAGCGAATCGGCATTGACCGCTATCGGCACCCGAATAGGCCGATCCGCGGGTCGATCGGTATCGCCGAGTTCGCGTGCGGCATCGCCTGCGAGCAGTTCGATCTGCCGCGCCAACCGCAGCACCGCGAGCCCGGATTCGGTGGGGCGCACCGGTTTTGTGCGCTGCAGCAATATGCGACCGGCCGCATCCTCGAGCGCCTTGATGCGTTGACTGACCGCCGAAGGCGTCACGCGCAGACTGCGCGCGGCCGCATCGAAGGTGCCCTCGGTGACCGCCGCATTGAGCGCGCGGAGCTGATCGAGCTGCAGGTCCATTAAGGAATCGTAAAGGTACTTCAGAATCTTTAGCTGGTCTGGTCTCACCTGTGGATCTAGCGTCGATGCATGTGACGGCATCATCGGCGGCCCTGGCGGCCATCTCGGGACTCGGCTTCGGACTCTCCTTGATCGTGGCGATCGGCGCGCAGAACGCTTTCGTCCTGCGACAAGGTCTGCGCGGTCAGCATGTGCTCGCGGTGGTCGCGGTGTGCACCGTGTCGGACATCGTGCTGATCGCCGCGGGCGTCGGCGGGTTGGGCGTCGTGGTCGAATCCGCACCCGTGCTGTTGACGGTGATCCGCTACGCCGGAGCCGCATTTCTACTCGGCTACGGCATTCTCGCCGCCCGCCGCGCCGCCGCGGCATCGAGCCTGACCACCGAGTCCACCGGCGCCACCGTCGCACTCGGCGCGACCGTCCTCACCTGCCTGGCCCTGACCTGGCTCAATCCGCACGTCTACCTGGATACGGTGCTACTGCTCGGCTCCTTCGCCAATACCTACACCAGTCCGGACCGCTGGTTCCTCGGCGCGGGCGCGATGGTCGCCAGCATCATCTGGTTCACCTCGCTCGGCTACGGCGCCCGCAAACTGGGCCCGCTGTTCGCCCGCCCGATCGCCTGGCGCGTGCTCGATTCGGTGATCGCGGCCGTGATGTTCTGCCTTGCGCTGGGCCTACTGCTCACCGGCTAAGCTGGCATAACTGCAACGCCGGGGGATCGGCTCGCGATCAGTACCTGACTGGTTCGGCCGAAGCAGGGTGGGGGTCGCCGCCCCGGCGGGGGAGGTGGGCAGGCAGTGAATTATCCATACGGGGAGCAGCCGCGGCAGGATCCGGCGCAGTGGGGCCAGCCGGTGGACTATCCGGCTCAGCAGGGTTGGGCTCAGACTGGCTACCCGATGGGCTATCCCAGTGCGCCGACACCGGGCCCGCCGCCGAAGTCGAAGACCGGTGTGCTCGTCGCCGTGGTGTTCGGGCTGGTCGCGGTACTCGCCGCGGTCGGCGTCGGCCTGGTCGTCATCACCACGCGAGATACGGACCGGCCGCAGGCCTCGGATGCCACCGCCACCGTCGTCCCGGCGACGAGTGCGCCGCGCACGAGCACCCCGCGAACAACCACGGCAACGCCGGGCCAGCCGTCCTCGGGCAAGCTCACCTACAGCGACTTCGCCCACGACTGGAATTTCAAATTCGACAGCGTGGAGTTGCACGCCGACTGGGTCGAGGGCCGCGACCACGCCAACTGCCGCGATTTCGAGGTGAACGGCAAGCTCAGCGGCTTGGGCTGCGAGTACGCCGCCGAACTGGTGTACCGGGCCGAGGGCGGCGGGCTGAAGATCACCCAATTCGTCATGGCGATGTCGACCGAGGGCCAAGCCACCGCCGCGCTCGGCAAGTTCACCGACGAGGATCTGCACCTGCGTCCGGGCACCTATATCGATAATTTCGTCACCGGCAAATGGCGCGACGGGACCGAGAAGGAGTTCGTCGTGGTCACGGTGGCCACCGCCAACGCCGGCGTTGCCGCGGACACGGTCAAGAAGTATCTGCAGTACCGGCACGCGGACACGCTCGGCGCACTGGCCTTCCGCTAGCCATGAACCGGCCGCAAGCCTGTGGCAGTGTCGATGTCATGCGATTGCGAAGCTGGAAGACGACCGCCGCGATCTGCGCGTGGGGCATGTTGCTCGGCGGATGCGCGCACGACGCATCGAGTTCACCGGCGCGCACCACGGCACCGCAGGTCGGCGACGAACCGGCGACATCCCCGCCGCGCTTCATCGCCGATGACCGCGTGGTCGTCATCGATCCCGGTCACAATGGCGGCAATGCCGCACAGCCCGGCGAGATCAACCGTCAGGTGCCGGACGGTCGCGGAAAAACCAAAGCGTGCAACACCACCGGCACGTCGGCCACCGATGGCTATACCGAACACGAATTCAACTGGGATGTCGCAATCCGTGTCCGGGATGCTTTGGCCGCCCGCGGAATTCGTGTCGTGCTGACCCGCGACGACGATGCGGGCGTAGGCCCGTGCGTCGACGAACGCGCCGCCATCGGAAACCGCAGTGGCGCAGCGGCTGTCGTCTCGATCCATGCCGACGGCGCCGCCGCGGGCGCCCACGGCTTCCATGTCGCCTACTCGTCGCCGCCACTGAACGCGGCGCAGCACGAGCCGTCGCAGCGACTGGCAACGACCTTGCGCGACACCATGATCGGGTCCGGCTTCGCGCCGTCGACCTATGTCGGTTCCGACGGCATGAACCCGCGCGCGGATCTGGCGGGTCTCAACCTGTCCGAACGCCCGGTCGCATTGGTCGAGTGTGGAAATATGAGCGATCCGGGTGACGCCGCGCTGATCGAATCGCCCGACGGTAGGGCGAGGTACGCGGACGCCATCGCCAATGCGATCGTCGCCTTCCTGGGGTAGTCGCCTAAACCGTGATCGGGATCACTATCTGTTAGCTGTGCGCCCCTGTCGACACTGAGTTAACGGCGTTACGCTAACGCTGTTGCCCGGGCAGTCGAACTAGGGGAGATCGCTCATGCTCGTACGGATCGCACATCTGGCCACCAGGCATCCGCGGACGATCCTGCTCGCCGCCGCACTATTGGCCGTACTCTGCGGCGCATTCGGCGCCACGGTGACCTCGCATATGAAGACCGGTGGTTTCACCCCCGACGATGCCGAATCGTCGCAGGTCGCCAAGTTGATCGCCGATAACTTCGGCGGCGCGGAACCCAACCTCATTCTGCTGGTTCGCGATGATGCCGGTGCGGACGGCCCGGCCGCCAAGGCCGCGGGCGCGAAGGTGGTCGACACCCTGCGCTCGCGCGGCGATGTGATCGGCATCCAGTCCTATTGGAACGCGCCGCAGTCGCTTTCGTCCGCATTGCGCAGCAAGGACGGTAAGAGCGCGCTGGTGCTCGGGTACATCACCGGCGAGGAGTCCGTGGCCCAAAAGGCCGCCGGTGCGATCGCCGACGATGTCACCGGAACCTATGACGGCGTCAGCGTCGATCAGGGCGGCCTCAGCTCCATCTACCACGACTCGAACGAGCAGATCACCCACGATCTCGCGGTCGCCGAGAGCGTGGCCATCCCACTGTCGTTCATCGTATTGATTCTGGTGTTCGGCAGCCTAGTGGCGGCCTTCTTGCCGCTGGCCGTCGGCATCTTCGCGATCTTGACCACCCTGGCGATCCTGCGCTCCCTCGCGGTATTCACCGATGTGTCGATCTATGCGCTGAACTTGACCACGGCACTCGGTCTTGCCCTCGCGATCGACTACAGCCTGTTCATTGTCAGCCGCTACCGCGAGGAACTCGGCAATGGACTCGATGTGGAGGCGGCGGTGGTGCGCGCGGTGCAGACCGCGGGACGCACGGTGCTGTATTCCGCGCTGACCGTCGCGCTGTCGGTGGCCGCGCTGGGCGTATTCAATCTGTACTTCCTGAAATCCTTTGCCTACGCCGGCGTTGCGGTGGTCGTCGCGGCCGCCGCCGCATCGATCCTTATCCTGCCCGCGGTATTGATGGTGCTCGGACACCGCGTGAATGCGTTGGATCTGCGAAAGCCGTTGGGGCGCTTGCTCGGCCGGGACCTGCACGCCCAGCGCGAACCCGAGCAGACCTTCTGGTACCGCACCGTCCAGTGGGTGATGCGCCATGCCGCACCGGTCGCCATCGCGATCATCGTGCTGATGCTGGCAATCGGGTCCCCGTTCCTCGGCGTGAAATTCGGCTTTCCGGACGATCGAGTACTCAATGCGGGCGCCGCCTCCAGCAGTCGCACGGTCGGCGACGCGCTGCGTTCGGACTTCCAGTCCAATGCCGCGACCAATGTCAGCGTGGTGCTCGACGACTACCACGGAAATCCTGCCGCCATCGGCGATTACGCCGCAGCGCTGTCGAAGGTGGAAGGCGTGTCCGGAGTGCTTTCGGGTCCTGGCCTGTACGCAGGCGGCATGCGGGTAGCGACGGGATCGCCGCAGATGACGAACGACACCGGCGCATTCCTCACGGTCGCGACGACCGTCGATCCCTTCACCTCCGCGGGTAAGACGCAACTGGACCGGCTTCGCGATGTCCCGAGCCCGGGACCGGCGCTGTTCGGCGGTGGCGCCGCGATCAACCGCGACTCCCTCGACGCACTGGGTGCGCGACTGCCACTGGCCGGTGGGCTGATCGTGCTCGCCTCCTTCGTGGTGCTGTTCCTGTTCACCGGCAGTGTGCTGCTGCCGCTGAAAGCTCTTGCCCTCAATACGCTTTCGCTGACCGCCGCGTTCGGTGCGATGGTCTGGATCTTCCAGGACGGACACTTGTCCAGCGTTTTCGGCAATGACGCGACCGGATATCTGGTTCCGACCATGCCGATCCTGATGTTCTGTCTCGCCTTCGGAATGTCGATGGACTACGAGGTATTCCTGCTCTCGCGCATTCGCGAGGAGTGGCTGGCGTCGGGACGCACCGCCGCGGACAACACTCGCGCGGTGGCGCTGGGTGTCGCGCGCACCGGCCGGATCTTCACCGCGGCCGCACTATTGATGGCCATCGTGATGGCCGCCATGGTCACCTCGAAGGTATCGTTCATCCAGATGACGGGCCTGGGGCTGACTTTGACAGTGCTCGCGGACGCAACGCTGATCCGCGGCCTGCTCGCGCCCGCGCTCATGCGGCTGCTCGGCACCGCGAACTGGTGGGCCCCCGCGCCACTCGCCCGGCTGCACACCAAGATCGGCTTGAGTGAGGGCGAAACCGTGCCTGGCACAACCGAATCCGATGAACACCAACTAGCCGGACGAATGTGAATTTTACCCGCAGGCAGCGTTCGGCACGTGGCTCCGGTGCGGAGCTACGCGCCGAAATCCTCGACGCCACAAAGAAACTGCTGGCCGATGCCGGTCACGTCGACGCGGTTTCCATCCGGGAGATCGCCAAGATCGTCGGTGTCACCCCGCCGTCGATCTACCGCCATTTCGCCGACAAGGATCAGCTGATCGAGTCGGTGGTGGCCCAGGTCTTCGAAGATCTGGACGCGGAAATGCTGGCCGCATCCGATCCGAACGACTCGCCGATGGAGCGTCTGCGTCAGCAGGGCCTGGCATATGTCCGCTTCGCCAGGGAGCATCCGGAGCAGTACCGCTTGGCCATGACGCCCGGCGAGACGGCGGGCGCGGTCGACCAAGTGCTGACCAGCAGCGCCTTCGCCCATCTCGCGGCCACCGTCACCGAGTGCATGAACCTCGGCGTGGTCACGCCGGGTGACCCGGTGCCGGTCGTCTTGGAGATGTGGTCGACCGCGCACGGCGTCGCCTCGCTGCTGATCGCGAAACCCTATCTGCCGTGGGGAGATGTGGAGGCTTTCGCCGATCGCATACTGCGCTCGGTCTGCGTCGGGCGGGTCGTCATCGATAACGTGCTCGGCGAAGACGTGTCCCCCGACGCCGTCGCCGAGTGGGCGGTGGCGAACCGCCGGGTGCCCTGAGCCGCGCACAGCGTCGTGAAGGCGAGGGTGGCGGCCACTGTGCGCACCGCATGGGAGAGTTGCCATCGGTCACGGATGGTTGCCCAGTCGTCCGGCGGCATGGTGACGATCCAGTCGCGCTGGTCGGCGTTGATCGGCAGATTGACGATGATCGTCAGGATCAGGACGCTCGCGAGCAGGGCGAACGCGATGATCGGCAGCCAGCGGGCCGGGCCTCGGTCGCGGATGCGGGCCGCGATGACCAGGGCGGTGGCGATCAGGGCCGGTAGCAGGGTGACGGTGGCGAGGACGTCGAGCCATTCCAGTTCGATCTGCCTGACCTGGGTATAGACGGCTGCGGTTGCGTCACGCATCGATAGTTCGAGGACGAGGACGGCGATCAGGAACCCGGCGAAGATACCGCTGAATACCTGAGCGGCGAAATGGGCGATTGTGCGCATTGTTCGCTCAATTCCGGAAGGTGGCAGCGTGATCGGCGGCCCACTCGGAGAAAGTTCTTGTGCGGCCGAGTATTTTCTCGACGTCGTTGGTGACCGGTGCGGGCTGGCCGACGCCATCGGCGTACCGGGTCAGCAGGGAGTCAACGAAATCCTCGGGAAAGCCGCGCGCCACCATGCCTTGCCGCACCACTGCGGCGGGGACTTCCTCGTAGCGCAACGTCTTACCGATGACCTCGCCGATGATCCGAACCATATCGACGTGCGTAAGTGATTGGGGCCCGGTCAGTTCCACCCGTCGGCCCAGCAGTTCGTCGGTCAGGAAGGCATGCGCCGCGACCGCCGCGATATCGCCTTCGTGTAGCGGACTCTCGGCGAATTCGGCATAGGGCCCGCGCACCACATCACTCGCGCGAATCTGGGCATCCCAACCGCTCTGCACCACATTGATCGCAAAGCTGCTGGCGCGCAGGCTCACCCACTCCAGACCACTGTCGACCACCGCCCTCTCGGCCTCCCTGTTCCGATCGCCGCGGAAGCGCGACGGCTGTGCGCCGAGCGGGTCGTCGATATTGATGGCCGAGAGGGCGACAAGTCGGCGCACGCCACGCTTACCAGCCAGTTCCGCGAATTCGAAGGCCGCATCACCCACGGCGCGCGGATGCAGGAATGCGGCGGACGCACCGTCGAGAGCATCGGCAAGGGTGTCCGGCCGGGCCGGATCGCCGCCCACCACCTCGACACCGGCGGGCAGCGCGGCACTTTCGGGTGATCTGGTTACGGCTCGTACCTGAACCCCCTGTGCGACAAGTAGTTCGACGAGCGGACGGCCGACCGTTCCGGTGGCTCCGGTGACAACAATCATGACATTCCCATCTATTCGAGAATCATATCGTATGACTCTCATATTAAATTGATTGGAGTGTCGTGAGATATGACTTCCGTAACAAAAGTCGGGCGCTGGTCCGGCGGAACTCCATCAAGCGGCAGCAACCTGATAGCCAATTGGTGGGTGTATCGGGACGTGGACCGGCTATCCGACGGTGGGACCAGTAACGGCGGGATCAGTACTCGAGGTCGGTCCAACTGAGTGAGATGGGGAAGGGGTATGGGAGTGTGATCTCGGGGTCGACTTTCGGTGACCACTCACCAACCTGGGCGTATTGGCGTGGCCGCAGTGGTGTGACGCCCTCGGGAAGGTCGCTGGGAGTCGCCAGCACGTAGGTCAGGATCGTATCGATCCGGCGGCCTTCTCGGTCCAGCAGGACTTCCCAGTATTCACTGATGCCCGCTTCGGCGTAGCGTGCCTGCTTCGCGAGCATCTGGCCGATGTGATTGGACGGCGACAGGACCTCGCCGACGATCAGCACGGTCTCGGCGAAGATTGGTTTCCAAGGTTCTTCCGGGCAGCGGTAGACCATGAAATCGGGGGTGAGGAAGTCATCCTTGGTGTGGCTGAGAAAGACATTGGTTTCAGTGTCCACCTGCCAGCATTCACTCGACCGCGCCCGCATGCTGTCGCGTGCGCACACCTCGAGGGCGTTGCGCATCCGAGTGGCGAATCGCTGGTGCTCCGGCGGTCCTGTCCTGACCCAGACCGGTTTGCCCTTGACCAGCTCGATTCGCTCGGCCTGTCCGACGGGTAGTGCGTTGAGCTCGTCCCATGTCATACGTTCGGGAAGCGGGGAATCGGTCACTGGATTGGACAATTTGAATGGCCTCCCTCGGTACGCACCCCACTGGTGACGACAAGACTACTGGCTCCTCTCTCGCTTAATTTGCAGTGCATCGTCAACCGGGGTTGCGCTGGGACAGGCGAGTCCAGGTTCCCTGACAGGGCGGCC
The DNA here is from genome assembly GCF_050955745.1 of Nocardia sp. CA-120079. Classification (NCBI taxonomy): domain Bacteria; kingdom Bacillati; phylum Actinomycetota; class Actinomycetes; order Mycobacteriales; family Nocardiaceae; genus Nocardia; species Nocardia sp. CA-120079. Next base: position 7,166,269 of record NZ_CP192088.1, on the reverse strand, counting down.
GGAACTGTAGGGTCTCGAAATTCGTGGCCACCACTAAGTCTCTGGACCTGCGACTTCTCCGGTTGTCCCAAACTGCGGCCATCACAGCCGGTCTCAGTTATCGGGCCAATCCTCATGCCGCATAAAGTGCTCGGTCGATCGCGTGGCCCGCACCTACGTAGCAGCGCAAAGCGAGGCACTCCCGCAGCGCCTCCGCGTGGACCGCATCGAGATCGGGCCAGGGGATGTTGACTCAACGATTGCTGTTCGGCTTGCGGACGAGCCGCACTCGTAGCCAGGACAGCATGCCTGTCGTCGGCAGCAACAAGAGCCAGGGCAGCCACCACGCCACCGTCAGATAGGTGAAATAGAACTTGAAATAGCCGACACTCATGGCCCAGTCGGCGGCTATTACCGTGATCAGAACACCGACCACGCTGGCCGGAACGATCGCGTAGGTCCTGGGCCGAGCGAGGAACAAAATACTGCCGAATGCGGCGCCCTCCAGGATGGTCGTGGCCACCATCCAGCGCAACCACACGCCGAGTTGCAGGGTCGTCACAGCCCCGGTTGCCAGCTCAATCATGAACGTTGTCACGACGGCGATCAGATACGCGAGCCAAACAGGAAGACGTGACCAGGATGTCCGGCTTGTCGCTTTTCCCACCGCGCTCGGTGGCGGCGAACTCGGGTTCATCGCGCTTTGGTGTGGATTTGATTCGATGTTGTGAACGGCGTTTACCTCGGTTGGCCGCCAGGCTTCGGTGAGGACCTGGTTGGCGGCAGCGGCAAAGGTTCCGCAGTCGGGGTACCGATCCTCGGGGTGTTTGGCCATGGCTGTAGCGATCACCTCGTCGACGCCCGGAGGCACCCCGGGTACGAGATCGGTGGGACGCGGCGGCGGTTCGTGGAGGTGCGCGGCAATAACCGCAGCCTGATCCGAGCGTGGAAACGGTGTTTGGCCGGTGAGCAGTTCATACAGCGTGCAGGCCAGGGAGTACAGATCGGCACGTCGGTCGACCGGCTCGGTACCGAAACGTTCCGGCGCGGCGTAGGCGAAAGTCGCGGTGATCGCGGAGAGCGTCTGTGTATCGCTGAACGCCCGTGCGATGCCGAAATCGGTCAGCACTGCTCGTTCGAGCCCGTTTTCGGACCTGTCGACCAAGATGTTCGCCGGTTTGACATCGCGGTGGACTATCCCGTGTGCGTGGGCATGGTCCAGGGCGCGGGCAATATCGCCGATCAGCCTCACCGCATGGTCCACACGCAGGCGGCCACCGCTACGCGCAAGAAGGTCGACGGTATCCCCGCCGGCGATGTATTTCATTGAGATCCAGAGGGTTTCGGCATCTTTGTCACTGCGGTCGTAGACGTGCACGATGTTGGGGTGATCGAGGCTCGCGGCCAGAGCGCTCTCCCGCTCGAACCGGGTACGCACACGAGGGTCGTCCGCAAGCGCGCCGCCGATCACCTTCAACGCCACGGACCGGTCCAGGCGAGGATGGCGTGCAAGGTACACCACACCCATACCGCCCACCCCGAGCCCACGTTCGATCGTGTACCCAGCGAAAACAGATCCCGGATCCAACCGCACACCCGCCCCGTTCAACCAATACCTCAGCGCAGCAACGATACACCGATGTCCAACCACATTAGCCGAAATCCGGTTGTGCCCAATGCAAGTCTGCCGGGCGGCATGCCCTCGGTGGCCGACCGATACCCGCCCCAAACTGTGCTTCTAGCCGTGACAGCAAGGGGGTCTCCGACACGATGCCCCATCCCTCAGCGACTCAGCGCTCACCGATGGAAAGGGGGCAGACCTCATCGACATCATCGTCGGCTCAGCGGAACGTCACCGGATCAGAATCGACAACCAAAGATCGCACAGACCTTGTAGGAAACAGAATCTCAAATTGTGGCCGACTAAGCCGAGCTGTGGCCACACATTCTGAGATCCGGCCACGACTTCCGAGACCGTACAGGAATGAGGCGATAGTTCAGGCGGGGCGGTTGAACTCTCCATCGGTGACACCGGCTGTGAAGGCATCCCATTCGCCGGGCGCGAAGGTCAGCGCGGGGCCGGTCGGGTTCTTGGAGTCCTGTGGGGTTCCCCTGAAGTAGTGGACATCTGAGATAGCGGGACCGATGGTCCCTGGAAGGATGTTCGCCATGCCTCGTCCGCGTCGATCGTATTCGCCTGAGTATCGGGTGGAAGCGGCGCATCGAGTGATCGATTCCGGCCGGCCGGTGCGGGAGATCGCCCGTGAGCTGGACGTGCACGAGAACCTGCTGCACAAGTGGGTGCGAGAAGAACGCCGCCGTATGGCCGCGGCAGGCCAGAGCGGTGGCCGGGCTCGCGATGACGGTGGTGGCCAGCCACTTTCAGCCGATGAGCGCGCGGAATTGGTGCGGTTACGGGCGAAGGTCGCCGAGCAGGCCAAGGACATCGTGTTCCTGGAAAAAGCCTCGGCGTACTTTGCGGCACGGCATCCAAAGTGAGCAGGTTCGAGCTCATGGCGGCAGAGTGCGCCGGTCTCGACGTGACCCGGATGGCCGAACTGCTCGGCGTCTCGACCTCCGGCTACTACCGGTTCCTGCAGGTCCGTGCCAGCGTGGAGCCGTCGGCGCGGTTGCAGCGGCGCCGGGATCTGGAGGTGAAAATCCTTGCCCACCACCGTGCATCCGACGGCACCTACGGATCGCCCCGGATCACCACCGACCTGCTCGCCGAAGGCGAACGGGTATCGAAGAACACCGTGGCCGCGATCATGGCCGATCTCGGGATCGAGGGCATCAGCCCACGCTCGTTCAAGACCACCACCATCGCCGATCCAGCAGCATCGTTCCCGCCGGATCTGGTCGGACGTCGCTTCGACCGTGGCCGGCCCGACCTGGTCTGGTCCTCGGATATCACCTACCTGAGCTGTGGTGAGGGCGAGATGTTCCTATGCGCGATCCGCGACGAACATTCCCGGCGCGTACTGGGTTGGGCAGTCGCTGACCATATGCGCGCCGAGTTGGTCGTGCACGCCGTGGACCGCGCCGTGTTCGTCCGTGGTGGCCGCTGCCGGGGCACGATTCTGCACTCGGACAGGGGCAGCCAATACACCGCTGCCGTGACCGCCCAAGCCTGCGCCTGCCACGGCTTGCTCCGGTCGGCAGGAGCCACCGGGATCTGCTGGGACAACGCCGGCGCGGAATCGCTGTGGTCGAGTTTCAAGCACGAGTGCTACTACCGGCACACCTACGCCACCAAGGCGGAATTGGTTGCCGCAGTTGACAATTGGATGCACTTCTACAATCATCGGCGGCGACACTCGGCGATCGGGATGCGCTCACCGATCGACTACGAGCAGTCCCTCAAAGCCGCCCCCGAAGCAAGCTAACGCTGTCCACTTTTTCGGGGGAACCCCCAAGGCCGGGTAGTTAGTGTTTTCGCTGGTGGCGCAAGCGGTTTGAGGATTTCGGGCATAGGGCAACGGAGCTCGTTGGTTCAGGAAGTCGACCAAGACAGCCTGTTGCCGAGGAGCTCCGTTGCCGTTTCATTCTCCCCTGCCTCCCGCGTTGGCGGCGATCACCCGGTCGGTGACCGTGGCCGCGGGCCGATTCGCTGCCGGTCATCTGGGCGAGTTGACCGTGGTGGTGCCCTTCGAGCTTGTCGACGCGGTCCTCGAGGAAACCCGGTCGGTGCAGCGCCGGTTGCGTGATCTCCCGTCTCGGGTCGGGGTCTATTTCCTCCTGGCGATGTGCTTGTTCCCCGAGGTGGGTTATCGGGCGGTCTGGGACAAACTCACAGCCTCGCTGACCGGGATACCCTTGCCCGCCCCGACCGCGAAAGCGTTGCGGGACTTGCGCCGTCGGGTGGGGGTCGCGCCGATGCGGATGTTGTTCGATGTGCTGGCCGGGCCGTTGGCGCAGCCGTCGACTCCGGGGGTTCGGTTCGGGCCGTATCGGATGGTGTCCTTCGATGGCTGCACCTCCCAGAAAGTGCCCGCCACCGCCCGGAACCGGGCCTGGCTGCGTGCCACCGCCCATTACGCCTACCCGATGCTGGAATTGATGACGCTGGTGGAGACCGGAACCCGCGCGGTGATCGGGGCAGTGTTCGGACCCACCGAGCTGGGCGAGACCGGCTACGCCTGCAAGCTGCTGCATCTACTGCGCCCGGACATGCTGGTGTTGTGGGACAGGGGCTTCGACAGCAACGACTTCCTCGTCAAAGTCTGCGCGACCGGTGCCCAAGTATTGGGTCGGTCGCGCAGCAACCGGCGCATCCCGGTCCTGACCCGCCTGGGCGATGGCTCATATCTGGCGGTCATCGCAGGGATCCCGGTGCGGATCATAGACGCCCAGATCACCGTGACCTGCATCGACGGCACCGTGTTCACCGCCAGCTACCGCCTCGTCACGACCCTGACCGACGCCCGCCGCTACCCGGCAGCGACGCTAGTGGCCCTCTACCACCAGCGGTGGGAACATGAATCCGCCTACTACGCGCTGCGCCACACGATCATGGCCGGACGAGTTCTACGCTCGGGCGACCCCGTCGGCGTCGAACAGGAAATGTGGGCCCTGCTGGGCCTGTACCAAGCGCTGCGCATCGTGATGGTCGACGCCGCCGAATCCCGTCCAGGTACCGACCCGGACCGCTGCAGCTTCACCATCGCTTTCCACACCGCCCGTAACCAGGTCCTCACCGCGGACGGGGTCGTCCCCACCGGGACCGGAAGCGGCCTTCTAGGGCGGATCGGCGTCCGGATCTTGGGGCACCTGCTACCACCACGCCGGCAACGGGTCAGCACCCGCAAGGTCAAATCACCGATGTCGCGCTACAACGAGCGCCTCGACGACGGACGCCCCGACACCAGCCGCACCGTCACCAATCTCGACCTCGCCATCGTAGTGCCCGACACCGAACAACTCCCGCTCCCAACCACTTCCCGCCACGACAGCCGCACCACTCCCGACCAGCGCCGACGCCACCGGATCCTGACCCTGCTCGACACCGACCCCACCCGCTTGTGGCGAGCCCGTGACATCGCCGCCCACTTCGGCGACATCACCCTCAACACCATGTACAGACAGTTGACCCGGTGGGCCGAGGACGGCCTCATCCACAAACTCGGCCCAGGCCTCTACAGCACCACCGCCTGGTCACCCGAAACCCTTGCATGACAAGCGAAAACACTAACTACCCGGCCTTGGGGGAACCCCACTGAACGCCGACGCTGCCGCCGTCGAGCCAACCTACCTCGACGCAGGAAGTCTGGCCGCTGCTGTGGCTGCTCTTGAACCAATTCACCCGGATAGGTCAGTATTCACCCGTTGTAACTCCTCGCTGCCCGCCGTAGCAGGTCTTGCGATCTCGTCTTCATCCGCATGGTATTCGGTTCACCGGGCTCAGGCCGGGCGGTCGAACTCTCCGTTGGCGACGCCAGCGGTGAAAGCATCCCATTCGCCGGGCGCGAAGGTCAGCGCCGGGCCGGTTGGGTTCTTCGAGTCACGAACGCCGACGCTGCCGCCGTCGAGCCATGCCACCTCGACACATGAAGTCTGGCCGCTGCTGTGGCTGCTCTTGAACCAGTTCACGCCGGATAGGTCAGTATTCACGCTCTATAACTCCTTGCTGCCCGCCTGAGCAGTTCTCGCGTTTGCGTCTCATCCAGTGCTGTACTCCGTACGGCCGAAGCAATGTCATGGTAGCGGCGCACGTCATCGGCATGTTCCAGGTACAAGTCCGGCTTCCCGGCCCCTTCGAGATAGACCAGCGGGGGTTCTACTTGGCGGCCTTTGGCGTCGGTGCCGAAGTCGAGGATCTCGAACGGGCCGTGCAACAGACCCGAAGCGCATCCACTTGCGAACGGATGTATGCGGAGCGAGACGCTCGGCAGCTTGCTGATCTCGGCCAGATGATTCAGCTGCGCAGCCATTACCTTCGGCCCGCCGACAACGCGGTGGAGCGCCGATTCATGAAGTAGCAGTTCGAGTTTCACTGGATCTGCTTTGCGGGTGACGATCGTTTGCCGCTTCAGGCGCAACTCGACGCGGCGTTCGATGTCTTCTGGGTCGCTGTCACGATAGAACGCGCTGATCAGTGCCCGCGCGTAGTCGGCGGTCTGTAATAGCCCGTGAACGATCTCGTGGTACGCGATCAGTTGGCGTGCAGCCGCCGCCAGTTCGACGTACATGTTGAACGTCGCATCGCTGTAAAGCCCGCCGAATGCGGTGTACCACGAGGTGACTCGCGCTTGCTTGGCGAGTTCGACCGCGCGGTCGATGTCGGCCGACTTGACTTCGTAGAGCTCGCACAGCGCTTGAATGTCGCGGATGCGGGACTTCTTTACACCACCGGTCTCGATGCGATGGAGGCCACTCTTGCTCAGTTCCACCAGGTGGGCGGCGCGCTCGATCGATAGCCCGGTGCCTTCACGGGCCTCGCGCAGGAAGCGCCCCAATTGTCGCCGGGGCAGGGTCGATGGTTCATCGTCGCTGGTCATATTGTCTGCATCCTCTGCAAGAGCGGAACGAAACGAAACCTGAACGCGGGACAGACTGTACGTGGGCGGTGGACCCTTTTCTGGTGATTCGGGTCAATTGGATTCGGGACTCCCAGATCCGCGCGTTTCGCTCGAAGTTCGTGGTGTGCTTGCCCCCGACGTTCGGATGACACCGCAGGTTGGAGCACCGAGAACGGCGCCAATCTGCCCCAACCACAACAACTTCAGCTGTTCGCCTCGCGGCTCGAAGTTCCCGCGAGCGGATACCGCGATCGTTGTCGCCGGACGCCGACATCCAGCACACCGACCAGGTTCCGGGGAAGCCATGACACATACGCAAACCACCAGTGCCAAGCCGAAAGCCATCGGGTTCGTCCGCGATGACGTGTCCGGTCCGGATGCGCCACGCCACGCCTCCGACGTGCAGCGGCACGCGAACATGCTTGGCTACCAATACATTTACACCGTTCGGCCACCGGGCGACATCGACGATCCGATCGGATATGTACTCGCGATGGCGGCCGGTCTCGAAATCGAGGTGATCGTTGTCTTCGACCTCGAGCACGTCGGCTGTCGGCCCGCATCGGTCTGCGACAACGGTTTCGATCTGGAAACCGTTTGCCCGCAAGGTATCTGGAAGCGCTCCAGGCCCGCCGTCGAACGGAGAGCAGCCTGATGGACGACACGATCCTCACCCCGCCCACCATCTGCGGCCGCGCCGAGGTGGAATTGGCGCACCAGCAGATGCGGCAACACCGCGCGTGCCGGATCGAACGGTGCGCGTGGAAGTGGGCGGCCTACTACACACTTGTGCGGCACGGCCGGATCGCGCCGCAGGCGTTGAGCCCGCGTGAGCGCGCCCACCGGCGCGGCATCGTTTTCCCGGCCGAGACCATCGAGCGCAGTCTGCCAATCGGTACGCCCGGACTCCAGACGTTCCAGCAGGTGCTCGACGGGCTCACGCAACTAGCGCTACCGCCGACCCATCCGTGCGAGGATCGCGGGCGGTGAACAAGCGTGGGCGCATGGCAGGTGGTGCATAGCGTGCTCGCGGTCATCGGGTGCGGCGCGTTCGCGATGGTCGGGGTGGCGTGTGTGTGGCCGGTCGATCGGCCGCGACGCCACCGGCCTGCCGCAGGTCGCTGCCGCCTACTTCCTATCGAATGGCCGAAGGTATGGACGTGCGGCCCGCCCGAGCACCCGTTCACCCTGGCCGACGCCCATCTCGCCATGCAACTGCACCGCGACCACGACTGCGCCCGCAAGCACGCCGCGTTCGACGCGCTGGTGGCGGCCGGACGCATCCATCCCGACTCGGCACGCCGCCATCGACTGTGGGGGAGGCCGTGGTGAACACACCGCATCCGGATTCGATTGCAACGCGAGTGCGTTTCCTCGAGGCGCGGGCCGCCCGTGCCGGATATCGACTGGTCCGTGACGAGCGGCCGCCGTACGGATGGCAACTATTGGCCATCGAGAACGGCGAACGCATTTACAGCGGCAGCCTCGATCGGATCGACGCGTGGTTGACGTCGTAGCGGTGCCGAAATGCCAAGAAAGGCCAGTGCATTCACGCTGCCTGATTTGTCGATCCGAAGGAGCCGGGGCCGGAGGCTATCCAAGCGAGGTCAGCAGGCACTGGTCGAACGCGGAGTTCCGCCGAGCGTAGTCAAATGGTGGTCAGCCGAGCCACATTCGACCGCCATATCACTACGCTCGGCGACTAGCTATCTGGACGCGGCACTGGCGATAGCGATCAGGAGAACGTCTTGTGTGGCACTCCCACGGTCAGACCGCCATCGATGACGAATTCCGCCCCCGTCGAATAGGACGACTCATCGCTGGCCAGATAGGTCACCAGGGCCGACACCTCGGACGGATCAGCGGCGCGCCCCAGCGGGATCTGCAGGAAATCCTCTGGAATACCGTCGGTCATGGGGGTGCGGATCAGCCCTGGATGGATCGAATTCACCCGAATTCCGTACTGCGCCAACTCGAGTGCGGTCGATTTGGTGAGTCCGCGCACCGCGAATTTTGTGGCGGTGTACCCGTGCAGGCCGGGGCTGCCGCGCATACCCTCGACCGAGGAAATATTGACGACCGAACCGCCGCCCGCCTCGATCATCGCCGGTGTGGCGGCCTGCATGCCGAGGAAGGTGCCGGTCAGATTGATATCGATGATCTTCTGCCACTCGGACAATTCGAAGTCGACGAGCAGGTTGCCATTGACGATCCCGGCATTGTTCACCAGGACATTCAGCGCGCCGAAGCGCTGCACGGCCTCGGCGACCGCATCCTGCCACTGCTGCTTTTCGCGCACGTCGAGGTGGACGTAGGCGGCATTGTCGCCGATTTCCTTGGCCAGGGCCGCGCCCTCCTCGTCGAGGATGTCGCCGAGCACCACCCGCGCGTCCTCGGCCACCAGTGCCCGCGCGTGCGCGGCGCCCATGCCCCGCGCCCCGCCGCTGATCAGTGCCACCTTGCCGGTCAACCGCCCCATCGCGGCCTCCTCTCGATCCCGTCGCCTTGTGGAAACACGTTACAGATAATTGCCGGTCGAATCTCGCATCGGTATCGACCAGTGGGACTCGGCGCTACTGTGCGATCTATGAGTGAACCGACCGTCTTCAGCATGGAATCACTGCGCACCTGCAGCGGGTGCCGATCTCGGCGTGAGTCGCTGGATCGAGGTCCCCCAGGACCGCATCGACGCCTTCGCCGAGGCGACCGAGGACCGTCAGTGGATCCACATCGATACCGAGCGTGCCGCCACCGGCCCGTACGGCACCACCATCGCACACGGCTACCTCACTCTCTCCCTGCTCCCGCCGCTGATGGCCGACCTGATCGCCATCAAGGACGCCTCGGCGCGCCTCAACTACGGCCTGAACAAGGTCCGCTTCCCCTCGCCCGTGCCCGCCGGTTCCCGCATTCGCGGCCGCGCCCGGATCGTCAGCGTCGACGAGGTTGCCGGCGGCCTGCAGATCGTCATCCAGGCGACCATCGAACGCGAAGGCGGCGATAAGCCCGCCTGCATCGCCGAATACATCGTCCGCGCCCTCGCCTGAACCGAGTCCTGTGGCATCATCGATGTAGAACGCGTTCTAATAATGCCGCGCGAGGAGGCCGACGATGACGAATCCGAATCCCGCGGTGGTGGCCATGCGGCGGTTCTCCCGGCGTTCGGGGGTACCCGATATCGCGCAGGTGCCCGGCGGACGGCTCGTCGAGCTGCCGGGGCGCGGGCGCACCTACGTCGTCGATATTCCGGGCCCCGAAGGCGCACCGACCCTGATCCTGCTGCACGCCACTGCCTGCACGGGCTACCTGACCTGGTTTCCGGCGCTCGACGCACTCGCCGAGCGATACCGGGTCATCGTCTTCGATCAGCGCTGGCACGGCCGCGGTATCCGCTCGCAGCGGTTCTCGGTACAGGACTGTGCCGACGACGTAATCGCGGTGGCGGACGCGCTCAGTATCGAGCAAGCGATCCTGGCCGGATACTCCCTCGGCGGTGTCGTGGCATTGCTTGCCGCGCACCGGCATTCGGATCGGGTGAGTGGTCTGGTGCTGTGCGCGACGCCGTATCGGTTCCAGGAGAAGTGGCGCGAGCGCGCATTTCATCTGACCTTCGGCGCATTGGCCGGAGCCATCGGTCCCTATTCGTACCGCCGTGCCGCGGAGTACGTGGGCCGGTTACCCGAATTGCCGGAGCACACCTGGGCCCCGGGAAAGCTGAATCGCTGGGCGCTCACCGAATTTCGCAGCAGCAGTGGCTGGGCAATGGCGCAGGTCATCGCCGAGGTCGGCCGATTCGATGCGACCGCTTGGCTTTCCGAACTGAAGATGCCGACCGCCGTCGTGATCACGACACGGGACCGTGCGATTCCGGTCTATCGGCAATTGGAGATGGCGACCATGATTCCCGGTGCGAGCATTCATCTGGTCAAGGCCGGTCACGCATCCTGCGTGCTCGAGGCCGACCGCTTCGTGCCGGTACTGCTGGAGGCTTGCGCCGCCGTTGCCGCAAGGCGGAAATAGACTTCGAATGCGGCCCTGTCCGGCGGCGATGGCGAACAGGGCAGCGGTGGGCATCAGCCCAGATCGCGTGCCGCGGTGAGCAATTCATCGACGACGCCGGGGACCGCATCGGCGATCGCCTGCAGGTCGGGCACCAGTTCTCGGCAGGCGATGAATCCGAAGTCCAGATCACCGTTATTGGACAGCACGGTCACGGTCAGTCCCGCGCCGTGGAAAACCGGCCCGAACGGATACATCCCCTCGACCTGAAGGCCGAGGAAATACAACGGCATCGGCGGGCCCGGCACATTCGACACCACCAGGTTGTGCACCACCGGATGCAGCTCGGCCAGCTTCAGCGACGAGTAGACGCGCGCGGCCAACTGAAAGGTGTTCGGCGGAGCGTACTTCGACCAGTCCATCAGGAAATCCGCGCCGACGAACTCGTGTTCCTGTTTGGCGTCGCGGTTGGCCTCGGCCACCTGCCGCAGTCGCTCCACCGGATCGGCGATATCGGTGCCGAGCTGGGTGAACAGCGAGGAGACCTTGTTGATGCCCGCGGTGTGCCGGGAAGCGTCGTGCACCGACACCGGCACCGAGGCGATCAGCGATTTATCGGGCAGCTCGTCGTGCTTCTCCAGATAGGTGCGCAGCACACCCGCCACGATGGTCAGGACGACATCGTTGATCTTCACATCGAAGGCGGTCTTGATTTCCTTGATCGCGGCGAGTTCGGCCTCGGCGCAGGCCACCACGCGATCCGGGCTGATCGCCCCGTTGAACGGGGTACGTGGTGCGGTCAACGGTAAGGCCATGCCCGCCTGGCTGTTTCGGCGTCGCTGCGCGAAACCGGCAACCATGCCAAGGGTTTTCGGCACCATGCTGACCAGACCGAGCTTGTTGGGCAGGTTCAGCACCGCCTCGGCTGCCAGCTTCAAGTCACTGGGCTGCGGCTCGGCATGCCACTCCTCGGCCGGTTCGGGCTCGCTGAGACCTGGCTCCAGATCGCACAGATGCATCATCATGTCGGCGCCGGTAATGCCGTCCACGGCAGCGTGGTGGTATTTGCAGATCACCGCCAGTTTGCCGTCCGTCAGGTGCTCCACCACGGTCATCTCCCACAGCGGGCGGCTGCGATCCATCGGCACGCTGGCGATCTCACCGACCAGGTCGGTGACTTCCCTGCGTTCCAATGGGCGCGGCGTTTCGATGCGTCGGATGTGGTGGTCCAGGTCGAAATCCGGGTCTTCCACCCAGACCGGATGATCGAGATTGAACGGCACCTCGTGGATACGCCGCCGCATCTGCGGGATCAGTGGCAGCCTGCGGCCCAGTTCTGCTTTGAATTTTTCGAAGGTGTAGTGCGCGCCCCCTGCGGCGGGATCCAGGATCAGCAGTGCACAGACGTGCAGGTGCTGGGTCCCGGTCTCGAGGTACAGGAAGCTGGCATCCAATCCGGTGAGTCGCTCCATAGCCAAAGACTACTAGAACGTGTTCTAGTTTACTGCCGGATCGCGGGGATCTCGGTCACAGTGCAGCTTTCTGTCGTCAAGCGGGCTTTTCGGCGCCATACCCGCTGGCCACACATGTATGTTACCGAGGGTTTCATATATGTGTATGATCATTGCTACGGCCATGAAGGAAGGTACGCAACGTCGCGGGTCGTGGCTCTTTTCGAGCTGTGGCGCGGCGGGTGAGATCGAGGAGTATCGATGAAGCTACTTCGTAGGATGCGGCAAGACATCGATCCCGGTGCGGTCGCCCTCAACGCGCGCAATGTGCGGTTCGACTGGGCGGATACCCCATTGCACTGGATGCCCGCGGAACCCATCGCCTCGCATCTGATCAATGCCTTGAACCTGTTGCTGCCCGAGGGTGAGCGGATGTTCTGCGCCGCGTACTCCGAAGCGCTGCCCTACGTCAAAGACGAGAAACTGCGCGAGGCCATGCTCGGCTTCATCGGCCAGGAATCCATGCACGCGGAGACCCATGACAAGGTGCTGCACGAGGTGCTCGCCGCGAACGGCATCGATCCGGAACCGTATGTGCGGCAGGCGGAATACCTGTTCCGCAAGTCGCTCGGGCCCAAGAACGTCGATGGTATCGCCCAGCGGCAGGTCATGGTGGAACGCCTGGCATTCATCGCCTGCCTGGAGCATTTCTTCGCCTACCTCGGCGATTGGGTGCTCAATGCCGATCTGGAGAAGTTCGGCGCCGACCCGCGAGTGGCCGACCTGTTCCGCTGGCACGGAGCCGAGGAGGTCGAACACCGGCACGTCGCCCACGATGTGGCCGTCTACTTCGGCGCAGGCTACGTGCGGCGGGCGGCGATCATGATGATCGTCTTCCCGATCTTCATCACGCTGGTGGTTCGCGGCACCAAGTTCATGGTGCACCAGGATTCAGCGCTGCCGGACCTCGGTTATCCGCGCCTGATCACGCGCGTCTTCGGTTCGATGTGGCGCGGCGCGCTGCCCGGTGTGCCCTCGCTGCTGTGGAGTGCTCTGACGACATTCAAGCCCGGCTACAACCCGGAATCCGTCGGTTCGACCGCGCAGGCGGTGGCATATCTGGCCAAATCGCCTGCGGCCCAGGCGGTTGCGTCTTGAACTGGCGACCGACGCCGGAGCAGCGGCCGGCCGATCTGTTCGGAAAGCGCGACCAGGATCGGGCGGTGCGGGTGCTCGACGCGGTCGCCTCGGCGCGGCTGCGGTGGACCACGATCATCAACCGCCGAGATCTGTCACCGCGCGCCGATGATCACCGGCTGTCGCTGGTGGTGACCGGTCGACGCATCGAGGCGCACGACCAGGATGTGGTGAGCCTGCGGCTGGAATCGCCGGACGCGCACGAACTTCCGCCGTGGCGACCGGGCGCGCACCTCGATCTGGAGTTGCCTTCGGGTCGGTTGCGGCAGTACTCGCTGTGCGGTGATCCGGCCGATACCCGGGCATATCGGATTGCGGTGCGCCGCATTCCCGATGGCGGCGGCGGTTCGGTGGAGGTGCACGACGAACTGCCGGTCGGATCGCGGGTTGTCGTGCGTGGTCCGCGCAATGCCTTCCCGTTCGCGGTCCCCGGTCACGGATCACCCGCCGCTCGTTTGCATTTCATCGCGGGCGGGATCGGGATCACCCCGATTCTGCCAATGGCGCGGCTGGCGATGCAGCTCGGGATCGACTGGTCGATGGTGTACACCGGGCGCAATCGCGACACGATTCCGTTTCTCGACGAGATCGCCGGATTCGGGCATCGGGTCACTGTGCGCACCGATGACGAACACGGATTGCCCGACGCCGCAACGCTACTCGCTGGGGTCACCTCCGATACCGCGGTGTACTGCTGCGGCCCGGTTCCGATGACGACCGCCGTCGCGGACACGGTGCGCGAAATACCCGGCGTCGAATTGCATTCCGAGCGATTCTCGCCGCCGCCGATCGTCGACGGTATCGCATTCGAGATCGAATTCGCCTCCACCGGTGAAGTTGTCGAGGTGCCTGCGGACGAGTCGGCGCTGGCGACGATTCTGCGGAGCCGCCCGGATCGGCCGTATTCGTGTCGCCAGGGCTTCTGCCGAACCTGCAAGGTGCGGGTGCTCTCCGGTGAACCGGAGCATCGCGAGAGCGTGCTCACCGCCGCCGATCACGAGGCGGGGGAGATGCTCGTCTGCGTCTCGCGTTCGCGGGGTGGGCGATTGGTTTTGGACCTGTGAGTAGGAACCTCGAGGAGATACGTCAATGACGACGACCGACCTGGACTCGGCCGCGACGCGGCGGACCGTGCGCAGCGGCGCATTCGATATCGCCGTCTTCGAATACGGCGATCCGAGTGCGGAAACCATTGTGCTGGTGCATGGTTGGCCGGACACCCACCATCTCTGGCATGCGGTGGTGCCACTGCTGACCGACCGCTTCCACGTCGTCACCTACGACACCCGCGGCCACGGGGAGTCCACCCGCACCCGGCGCGCCCGAGACTTCCGCCTGGATGCGCTGGCCGGTGATTTCTTCGCCGTCGCCGATGCGGTCAGCCTGGATCGGCCGGTGCACGTCCTCGCGCACGACTGGGGTTCGGTACAGGTGTGGGAGGCGGTGTGCGAACCGCGGGCCGCGGCCCGGGTCGCCTCGTTCACCTCGGTCTCCGGGCCGAACCTGGACCACCTCGCGAAGTGGGTGCGCGCCAGGCTGTCCCGGCCGACGCCACGCAATCTGTGGCAGCCACTCACCCAAGCGCTGTCGTCCGGATACACGATCTTCTCCATGACACCCGGTCTCAATCAGGTGTTCCGGGTCCTAGCGCACGAAAAGCGCTGGCAGCGCATCGTTTCGATCATGAACGACACCGCGCCGTCGAATATCGTGCTCGGCCCGACGTTCCGTCGTGACGCCGTAGCAGGTCTGCTCATCTACCGTGCCAATATCCTGCCGCGAATGCTCGCGCCGCGAGAGCGCCGCACCGAGGTGCCGGTGCAGCTGATCGTCGCCGGTCGCGATGTCGCGGTGCGGCCGGCGGGCTATGACGACGGGCACAAATGGGTTTCGCGGCTGTGGCGCCGTGATGTGCCCGCCGGACATTGGATGCCGTTCTCCCATCCCGAATTGCTCGCCACCGCGACCACCGAGCTCATCGACGCGGTCAATAGTGGTGTGGCGCCGCGTAGCCTTCGTCGCGCCGAAATCGGGCGCAGTCGAAGGCCATTCGAGGATCAGCTCGTGGTGATCACCGGCGGCGGCAGCGGTATCGGTCGCGAGACCGGCCTGGCATTCGCGCGCCTGGGTGCGGAAGTCGTGCTGTCGGACATCAATCTGGATGCGGCAAAGGAGACGCGAGAGCTGATTGCCGCCGAAGGCGGTGTGGCGCATGCCTACCAGCTCGACGTCTCCGATGAGGAGGCGGTGCACCTGCACGCGGTCGGGGTGCTCGCCGCGCACGGCGTGCCCGACATTCTGATCAACAATGCCGGAATCGGGCAGGCCGGTGGGTTCTTCGATACGCCATCGGCGGAGTTCGATCGGGTCATGCGGATCAATCTCGGCGGGGTGGTCAACGGCTGCCGCGCTTTCGGTTCGGCGATGGCCGAGCGCGGACTCGGCGGACACATCGTGAACCTGTCCAGCATGGCGGCCTACAGTCCGCAGCAAGGGTTCAGCGCATACTCCACCAGTAAGTCGGCGGTATTCATGTTCTCCGACTGCCTGCGCGCGGAACTGGCCGGGCGCGGCATCTCCGTGCACACCATCTGCCCTGGCATCGTGCACACCAATATCGTTGCCACCACCAGATTTTCGGGTGTCAGTGCGGAGGAAGAGCAGCGCAAGCAGGAGCGGTACGACAAGCTGTACCAGGCACGGCGCTACGGTCCGGAGAAAGTGGCGGCACAGATCGTGCGGGCGGTCGAACGGGATCGCAGCATCGTGCCGGTCACCCCGGAGGCGCGGCTGCAGTACCAGTTCAACAAGTTCGCCCCGGCGGTGGTGCGGTTCTTCGCCGCACGGGTGAAACTCACCTGAGCGTCTGAGGTGTGCCTGCGAGTTCGGCCTCGATGGCCGCAACTCGCTCGGCACCGATACCCCACGGGTGCTCGACGCCCACCTTGCTGTCGAGATCCCAGAGCACGCACGTCTCGCCCGGCTTTGCGACCATCGACCACGCGACGACCGTGCGGCCGAGTTGCTCGCCCATGGACCCGTGCGAAATACCCTTCGTCGCAACGCCTTCCGGGAAGTGGTGGAGGAAACGGCCGTATGCCGCGGTGCAGAATGCGGCATACATCTCAGTGCACAAAATGAAACCGTGCCAGGCCTCGTCGACCGCATGGGACGGCATACCGATGACCTGACCGTCGCGCATGGCCGCACCACAGCAGCGCAGCCACTGGCGCAGCCCGGTTTCCACCAGTTCCCGCGGCTGCCACGGGCTGGTTTTGTAAACCGCGTCGGGAAATTCGAGTGCGGCCACCACCCGGCCGACATCGCTCAGGTCGATTCGGCGCTGGGTACGGTTCCGTAAGAAGGCCACGATTCACTCTACGGCGAATGGATGATAGTCCGGCGAGCCGTTGCTTTTCGTGGGTTCAGTGTGGGGGAGTGGGCCTATACCATTTCGGAATGGCGGTTTTCTTCGTTGTACTGCTGCTGATCATCCTCTTGGTCGGTGGTGGCATCACGGCACTGGTCGTATTTCTGATCACGCGGGCGACCAACAGGTCAGTCCAGCACGGGCAGCGGGGGTATGGGGGCTCCGACGACTCGCCGTGGGCTTACGGGGCCGCCGGGTTCGATTCGGGGATGGGTTTCGATCCGGGCAGTGGTGGAGGTTATGGGCACGGCCACGGTCATGATCACGGGCACGGGCACGGTCATGGTCACGATGGTGGCAGCGGCAGCAGCTGTGGTGGGGGTAGCAGCTGCGGTGGCGGGAGTAGTAGCTGCGGCGGTGGCGGGAGCAGTTGTGGTGGCGGCGGGAGCAGCTGCGGCGGTGGCGGGTCCTGAATGCTGGCTCTGCTGCTGGTCTTCCTGATTACGCTCCTCATCATGGGCGGGCTCGCCGGGTTCGTGCTGCTGGTGACCAACTTGCCGAGTCGGACGCCGCGGCGCGGGATCGGGTGGATCGGGGGGCCCAGTTCTTCGTCCTGGGATGCCGGTGATGCGGGCGGCAATGACTCGGGGAGTGGGGGTAGCTGTGGCGGGGGCAGCAGTAGCGGCGGCTGCGGTGGTGGTGGCAGTAGCTGCGGCGGGGGAGGTTCCTGACCGCGCGCTGCGGTCGGTCGGAGATGCGAGTGGCTATCGGTCATTTGCGCGACGGCGGCGGTAGGGGAGTGCCGTAATAGGCGAGGCCCTGGCCTGGCGCCGCCGTCGGCTGGTCTGCGGACGTGTTGGCGCCGTGAGTGAGTTCGATTCCCGGTCGGCCGCAATTCCGCGCTCAGCGTAATTTGGTGCGCTCGACTTGACCTCAACTCTGCTCGAGGTTCCAGGCTGGTCCATGTCGGATCGAGTCAGGAATTGATGGAGGTTGTCATGCGCGCTGTACACGCTGCGGAATTCGGTGGGCCCGAGGTTCTTTCGGTGCGTGAGGTGCCGGAGCCGATTGCCGGACCGGGACAGGTGGTCGTCGATGTAGCGGCCGCCGATGTCATGTTCCTCGATGTTCAGCTCCGAAGTGGTTGGGGCACCGAGTTCTTCCAGCTCGAACCGCCGTATGTGCCGGGTGGCGCGGTCGCCGGGGTGGTTACCTCGGTCGGTCCGGAGGTCGACCCGAGCTGGGTCGGCAAGCGCGTCGTCACCGATACCGCCGCGAGCGGCATCGGAGGCGGTCAGCCGGTAGGTGGCTATGCCGAGCGGGCACTTGCCAAGGCGGAAACCCTGGTCGCCGTGCCCGAGGAACTCAGCCTGTCGGCGGCGGTGGCGCTCGCCCATGACGGAAAGACCGCGCTCGCCATCTTCGACCGAGCTGCGATCCAACCCGGTGAGTGGGTGCTCATCACCGCGGCAGGTGGGGGATTGGGCACCCTGCTGATCCAGCTCGCCCGCGCGGCCGGAGCAAATGTCGTTGCCGCGGCGCGTGGTAGCGCCAAACTGGAGCTCGCGGCACGACTCGGCGCGAATGCGGTCGTCGACTACTCCGAGTCCGACTGGCCTGCGCAGGCCCGCGCGGCCACCGGTGGAGCCGGTGCGAACGTTGTATTGGACGGTGCGGGAGGCGAATTGGGTGCGGGCGCGATCGAAGCCGCGGCCGACGGCGGGCGCTTCATCGGATATGGCGCTGCCGCAGGACAATTCGCCGACTTCGATCGAGAAGCCGTGGCGGCGCGTGGAATCGACGTGCTCGGGCTGTTCGATCTGACCGGAAACGACGATATCGATTGGCTCGCCTTGACCGGACGTTCGCTCGCCGAGGCGGCGGCCGGACGCCTGGAAGTCGTTATCGGCCAGTCCTTTCCGCTCGAACAAGCCGATCGAGCACATGTGGCAATAGAATCGCGAATCGCCGTCGGACGCACACTTCTTACGGTCTGAACGGCCTTCCGGGACAACTTGTCTCGGTACCTGCGAGTACCTTTTTTGAGCACTAAGGTGCCCCGGGTGGAAACGCTGATTATCGTTGTCGTCGTCCTCATTGTGCTCGGTCTGGTCGCTCTCATCGTGCAGTGGGCCAGCCGCCCGCCGCAGAGCGAGTCCGCTTGGGACCGTGGCGATGTCGACGACGACTACGAGGCTTGGGAAGCCGACTGAACTCAGCCGACCGGAGTCAGCACCACCACCGCGATCGGCCGCTTGGTCATCTTCTGGTACTCGCTGTAGCGCCCCTGGTTGACCTTGTCGACAATCGCCCAGCGCCGCGCATAATTCGGATCGTCGGGCAGCGTCGCCCGCGCGATCACCGCTACCCTGCGCCGCCCGACCTGAATCTCGCACTCCGGCTTCGCCTTCACATTCGCCAACCACCCCGGTGGCCGCGGCGACCCACCATTCGACGCGGTCACCAAATAATCCGCCCCATCCCGCCCATAAGTCAGCGCCGACGTCCGCGCCTGCCCCGTCTTGCGCCCCACCGTCCGCAACAACAACGTCGGATTCCCGAACAACACCCGATGCCCCACCACCCCGCCACTCTTCTCATAAACCCACTGATGCACCTTCAGCACATTCGCAAACAAACTCGCCACAGCCCACCCTCCAGCCACTTCCCGGGTTACACCCCCACCCTATCCACCCCGCATCCCCACCGTCCGCCACCACGCCGCCCCCCATCCGAGTGGTGCCCACCCCACCCCACCCGGTACCATCCCCAACGCTGTCGATATCCACCACACACGGGGCGGTAGCTCAGTCGGTTAGAGCCGTGGACTCATAATCCATTGGTCGCGGGTTCGAGCCCCGCCCGCCCCACAAACCCCCTTCTATCAGCGACAACGCTGACATCGACAGCCGAGTTGATCCAGAACAACGCTCCGACAGCAATGTATTTCGCCGGTAGAATCCAGACATGGGGATGGATCTGGATGACATCAGAGAGCTTGCGGAGGACTTCGCGACGGAGCTGCGTCGCAAGAACCGGAGCAAGCAGACCATCGACGGCTACCTCACGCGGATCAGGTACTTCGCCAACTTCCTCCAGCAGCGTGAGCTGCCGACCACTGCGCCGGAGATCACCCGCGCCCACATCGGCGGCTACATCGAGGACCTGCTCACGCGGCCCAATCAGCGCACCGGCGAGCCACTGTCGCCCGAGTACGCACGCGGCCAGTACCGATCGCTGCAACAGTTCTTCAAGTACCTCGCAGCGGAAGAGATCATCGATGCGAATCCCTTCGACAAGATGAGCCCGCCAGCGGTCCCCGATCAGCAGGTGCCTGTCCCGAGCATGGACGCGGTGAAAGCTCTCCTCGCAGAGTGCGACGGTGCCGACTTCGCCGACCGACGCGACACCGCCATCATCAGGCTGTTCGCCGACACCGGGATGCGGTGCGGCGAACTCGCACCGCTCGAGGTGGACGCGCTGGACTTCAACGAGAACACCGTGCTTGTGATCGGCAAGGGCAACCGGCCGCGGACATGCCCGTTCGGAGACAAGACCCGGACGGCGCTCCGGAGATACCTACGAGTCCGGGCGAAGCATTCCGGTGCGAAGAACGACAACCCCGCGCTGTGGCTCGGATACAAGGGCCAAATGACGGATTCCGGAATCCGGCAGATGCTCGAACGTCGTTGCGACGCCGCTGGAATCGAGCGTCTGCATCCGCACCAGCTCCGCCACTTCTTCGCGCACACATGGCTCGACAGCGGGGGCCAGGAACAAGACCTGATGATGCTCGCCGGGTGGCGGTCGCGGCAGATGCTCGCACGATACGGAGCCGCCGTCGCGGACAGCCGGGCGAAGTCTGCGCACCGACGGGCACGGCTCGGAGACAAGCTGTGAGATTCCCGTATAGCGGAGGGTGCGAGTTGGGTTTGACGCGTGGCCGTCGCCCTCGGAGCGGCTACGGTGGCGACATGGCTGCAGAGCTTCTGGAATGGGCCGAACGGACCGCGCAAGAACTGCTGAGCGACCTCCCCACCCGGCTCGCGCATGTTGCGGGCGTCGCGCGTCACGCTGAGCTTGTTGCCGACTTGGTCGATGATGGCGACCTGCTTATCGCCGCCGCTTGGCTACACGATGTCGGCTATTCGGCGCAGTTGGCGCGCACAGGGTTTCATCCTGTTGATGGTGCGGAGTTTCTTCGGGACCAGGGGGCGCCGCCCCGGCTGTGCGCGCTCGTCGCAAATCACTCATGTGCACGAGTCGAGGCGCGTAACCGCGAGGTTCCCTTGCCGTGGCCGGACGAGCGCAGTCCGCTTCGCGATGCCCTTTGGTGGGCTGACATGACCACCACGCCGACTGGCGATACCACCGATATTTCAAGCCGCCTCGCCGAAGTGTGCGAGCGCTATGGACCAGACCACGTCGTCTCGCGTTCCGTAACCGAGGCTGCGCCGGAACTGTTGGCCGCAGGCGCGCGGACCATGGAGGCCGCCCATCGCTCCGGTAAATGGTCACCCGGCCGCTCGAGGACGGGGGCGGGCAGGACCATACGTCGTGATTGATGAGATCCTGGGAGTTCGAACTCGATGGAAGGAACGGGTAGGAACGTGATCCGTGCTGTGGTCTTCGATGTGGGCGAAACGCTGGTCGACGAGACCCGAGAATATGGAACTTGGGCTGACTGGTTGGGGGTGCCGCGGCACACGTTCGCTGCAGTTTTCGGTGCCGTCATTGCGTCCGGCCTCGACTACCGCGAGACCTTCCAGGTGTTTCGGCCTGGGTTCGATCTCGACCTCGAGCGGCAGGCTCGGGCTGATGCTGGCCAGCCGGAGTGGTTCGGAGAGGACGACCTGTACCCCGACGTGAGGCCTGCATTGTCGAAGCTCCGCGAGATGGGCGTGTGGGTTGGAGTCGTCGGTAATCAGACAGTCCGCGCCGGAGGTCTGCTGCGCGGGCTGGATCTGCCCACCGATTTCATTGCCACGTCAGATGATTGGGGAATCCAGAAGCCGGACCCTGAGTTCTTCCACAAGGTAATCGAGGCGGCGGGCTGCCCTGCGGCTGAAATTGTCTATGTGGGGGATCGGATCGACAACGACGTAGCACCAGCAAAGCGGGTCGGGATGCGGACTGCGTATCTACAGCGCGGTCCGTGGGGCTGGATCCATCGCGAAAAGGAAGAGGTCACGGAACTCTCCGACTGGAGAATCCGTGACCTCAACGAGCTGCCGGGGATCGTCGGCGTTGAGAACGTGGCGACCTAGCTGTGATGTCTCGTGAGGTTGTTACCGCGGCCGACGGGTCCGAGCTGACCGACCTCGGACCCGGTTTTCTCGATGTGGTCCGACATGCTTAAAGCGTTACGAAATCCGTTAGGGAAGAGGATTCGATGTAGCGATGTGGGGTGTGCGGGAGTGGTGTCGAGTCGTCGGCGCAGGATAGAACCAGTCTCTGTTAGCCCTGATTCGGCGCGGCGGCGCCAGCGGCCGTACCGCAGACATCGAAAGTTGTTGCCTACAACAGATTCGGACTGTGCTCCTTGCGTTGAGCATCTATCGTGCCTGCATGTCCGCGGCTCAGTTGCTCACAATTGGTGTGGCGCTGCCGGCTGCCATCGGCGCGCTACAGTCGTTGCACCTCGGGCGACTGTTCGGTAGTCGCCGAAGGGCGCACCTCGACCTGCAAGAACTTGAGCACCTGTCGAATGTCATCGACAAACTCGGAGATGCTCGTTGCCCTGAAGCACTTCGAAAGAAGCGCGACAGCGTCGCCCGCAGCCTCGCCTCGTTCTACGCTGTGGATTACGAACCCGCAGACAGGGTGATGCATCGGCAGTTCAAGGTGCTCTATGTCGTCGGCATAGGCGCGTTGACCGTCGCAATCAATCTCGGATTTCCGATCATGGCTGGCTACCCGCTAGTGATTGCCTACGTTGGCGTGATCTCTATTCCGAGCTTCCGAACGCAAACCAGGCGCAGAGGTCGCCGGTTGCTCTACGCCCGACTGGGCGATCGCGATGACTTGCCCAGCATTCCGGCCGCGTCGTGGGCACTTCGTTCTCCAGTCCCGAGTGTGAACTTGTTTCGTTTGTGGGTCGACAAAGCTGTCCCCAACGTTGACGAGGACCCATCCGATGTCACGGATCGCCAGGTCGCCCAGATAAACCATTCGTTCAGTCGCTGGCTCCGTACCCCTTGGTGGAAGCATCTGCGGATGTGGCGATTGCGTCGATCACGAAGGCGCCCGGCACCCAACTGAGTCGGCGCGACTTCGTTGACGTATCGCCCTATCGGGCTAGCAAACGCCGCCGGGAGGCCATGACACAAATCTCCCGCAACACCTAGCGCTACAACTAGCTGATCAGTGAGTTCACCGTCGTGTGCCAGTCGTATAGGCGTTCGTCCAGCGCGCGGACTGCGGGCAACGAGTCCCACTGACGAAGTGACTGACGCACAGCTTTGATTCGATCAAGCGCGGTGGCGTACCAATTCCGGGCGAGGAGGTCGAGCGCTTCCTCGAGAAGACCGCACGCGGCCTCTGGGTTCTTCTCCAGAACACATGCAGCTGCCGCATCGGCGAGGTAGATCGGTTTCTGTTTGACCTCTTCTGGAGGCAGGTCGCCGATCACGCTTGTGAGCGTCTCGCGCGCTTCACGGCCTCTCCCCGCAGTGAGGAGCGTGTTGCCCTTGAAGCCAGCCAGGCGGGTCGGCGAAAACCAGTCCATCCACGACGGAGACGGATCAGTGTCGGGGCTGTAGCTCTTGTATGCATCTTCGGCGTGATGGATCAGTGTTAGCGCGCGTCGCGTATCTCCGAACCGGGTTTCAACCTCGGCCTCGACAGCGTCAAGCCATGCCGTGAATTCGGCGTTCGCACCGCCGCGCCGCGCGAAGGCTCGGGCAGCGCGGAGTCGTTCGCGCGCTTCCTCCGCGCGTGCCGGTTCGCCGGAGAAGGCGGGAGCGAATGCCATGTGTGCGAGCGCTGCCGCGCCGAGAAGTGAGTCGGACGCCTCGTGCGCGGCCTGGAGAGCAAGAACGAGGCTTGTGTGCGCTGACTCTGGCTGCTGAAGGTCAAAGAACTCCAACCTGCCAGCGAGCAAGTTTGATTCTGAAACTGCGCGGGCGAGGACTTCTTTCGCAGCGCCAGGCACCTGTGGCAGGAGGTCGATTCCTAGCTGCGCGTGCTCGGCAACAAGCCGATGAAGTCGCGCTGCGGGGATGGACCAATACATGTGGCGATGCGAGACAGTCACGGTTGCGAAATCCGTTGCAACAGAAGGCGGAAGCTGATGCGAGGCCGCATTGTGTAACCGTTGACTGGCTGAGACTCGCGGCTCAGGCAGCCCACTGCGATCGGTTGTTTGGCGTTCATCTGCCCATGGAGGGGTGAATCCAAGCTCGGTGATCGGGCGTCGAAACAGTGCCTCAAGCGCCGACACGTGATCGTGGTGCGGCCATGGCGGTTCTGCCGATTCCCATCTACGCACGGTCCGGGGAGCGACCTCGGCCCGCAGTCCGATCTCGCGGGCCGTATCGGTCAGCGCCTTCGCCAGATCGGCTTGAGACCTGATGCCGAGGGCCTGCCTGGCGGCACGAAGTGCTGCGTTACCTGCGGTTGACATGAGGACAGTCTAGTGCCTTAGAGCGGCCGTTGCAGCAAAAGCGTCCGTGATTTGTCCCATCAATGGCCCATATTTTGGCCTTTAATAGGACTTTGTATCGAGAGAGCCTGTCTTGGAAGAACTTTCCGGATTTCCCAGGAGGACTCTCGATGACGATCAATCTCCCTTCTATCCAGGTCCCCGAGGACCTCATCACTGTCAGGACCGCGGCGTCCCTTGTCGACGTCGACGCCAAGACCATCAAGAACTGGATCAAGGCCGGTGACCTCCAGGGATGGCTGGTCAACGGCCGTCGGTGGCGCGTTCGTCGCGCGGCGGTGCTTGCTCTCGTTCAACCGGTTGATGCGCCTACTTCTGTTGCCGGCGGTGCGGCATGAGCACCCCGGTCGAGAGGACATTGCAGGCGCGGATTGCCGCGCACGAGTCCTGGGCAAAGACACCGGATCGAGCCGCCCGGACGGCGAAGGCCCGCGATGCGCTGCTGACCAAATTCGATCGCCTCGTTGATCCCGATGGGCTGCTCAGCCCGGAAGAGCGGGCATTCCGAGCGGCGCAGGCGCGGAAAGCCCATTACACCCGGCTGGCGTTGAAGTCGGCTCAAGCTCGTCGGCGCCGTGGTGGCAGGAACCACCGCGAAGGCGGTGATTCGTGATGCGCGCCAGAACATTTGGTCTCGTGGTCGCCGCGGTGCTGTTTGGCTACGCCCTGCTGACGGCCCCAGAGGTGATCGGTTTCACGGTAATGCTGCTGGCAGCGTTCGCGTTGTGGCGGTCGTCGCGGCGATGGGGGGTGCGGCGATGAGCATCACGGATTGGAGGGATGTCCCGTCCCCGCACGGGGTCACCGTGACGCATTACGACGGTCGTGGGCACAGACACAACGCCTTGCATTCGATGGCGGGCCCGGAGTTCACGGGGATCGCCGCGGTGTACTCGCCGCTGGGGCTATTACCGCCGACGGTGCGGTTGGCCGCGTTCGCGGTGATTCTGTTGATCGGTATGGCTGGTTGCACGGCCGCGATGGTCGATTACCAGCACTACACGCCCTCACCGAATATCTGCCGTTCGGCGAATTCCGGTGTGCCACCGGAGAAACCGGGTTCGTGCGTTCCGGCGTCGGCGGTGCCTTCGGGTGGTGAGCGGCGATGACTGATGCGCAATACAACCTGCGGCAGTTGGTTTCCGATGTCGGATACACGCTGGTCGCGGCCGACCGTCTGAGTAGTGATCTGCGTGGGATCGAGGGCCGCCTGCGGGCGCTGATGGGCGCTGCCGGGCTGACGGCGGATCCGCTGTTCTGGGAGATCGACGGCGTCACCGACGCGGTCACGACGGCCAGCGCGGCGCTGGAGACCGTGGCGAAGCTGCGGCGGGCGGTGCTGGATATCGACACCGACCTGCTGCGGGTGCGGGGTCTGGTTCAGCGGTTGGATGGCGAACCGGAGCAAGGGGTGTCGTCATGACGACATCAACCGATGCGCAGCAGGGTGGGATTCCGACCTATCAGTGGCGTTGTGCGCCTTCGCATTTGCGGACGCTTCGACAGCTCGCGTCGCAGGGTCTGCGCCCGAATGGGCAGGACATCGCGGGCAAGCTGCCACTGCCGAAACAGAAAGATCGCGTCGCCTACCTCTACGACATCAACCAGGCCGCGCCTAAACGGGTGTTCACCCCCGCGCGGCAGGCCGCGTTGGCGAAGGCGAACCGCGAGCGTCTGTTGCGGGCCGCGGAGCGACATGGGTTCAGCCGTGCGGAGTTTGAGCAGGTCGGTGACCCGGGCCCGCAGTGGGATGACCGGGAGTGGGACCGATGAGCCTGCATCTGGCTCACCTGCATCTGCCTTACGGCGGCCGGAATACGTTGCGGCAGCAGCTGACCCAGCTGCGCGGCCAGTTGGCCGACAGGGATCAGCGAATCGCAGAACTGACCGCCGCGCTGGACGACTCCTTGGACCGTGAGCAGCTGCATTCGCTGTGCGCGCCCCATGAGCGGTTGACACCGGCGGCCGTGCTGGAGCGGTACGGCAGTCCCCGCGCTGAACATCCCGCACCGCAGGCACCAGGCGCCCACACGGTCGCTGGAGCCGTTGCGGGCCGGGAGTGGGGGTGGGAGCGGTGACAGCGATGGAATCGGTTCCACCCGTGGATGATTGCGGCGATGCCGACCAGGTGGTGGCGTTGGTCGTCGAGCTGCGGGAGGCGTGGGGACGCTACCGCGGGTTGTCGCATCAGTTGCGTCCCGGCGGTGCGGGTGGTCCGGCGATGCAGGCGACAGACCCGACGCTGCTGCGGTTGTCGCGGGAGGCGGATCGGCAGCGACCGTATCTGCTCGCCGCGGCCGACCGGTGGCAGGACTACGAGTCCGTCGACGAGCACGTAGAGACGCTGCTGGGTCAGTACGACCGCACGGTTGCCCGGATCCGGCAGGCGCGCACCGATGGCCGTGACGGGCTCGCGGACGCGTTGCAGCGTTCTCTGCCTCGCTTTCAGAGCGAGATCACCCGGGCCGCTGGCGAGTGTGTTGACGCGGTCACCACTGCGTACGGGGCGGCTGAGCAGGTGTATCAGCAAGCGGGCCCGGATGGCGTGGTCACACGCAGCAGGGTCGATGCGGTCGCGTTGGAGGCCGTCGACACCGACCGGACCGCCCGTATGCAGGCGTTGACCCGGTTCCAGCACGCCGAGCAGGTGCTGTTTCGCGCCGGTTGGACGGTCGAGGGTGCCCGCGACCAGGAAGGGATTCTGCGGATCCGCCCGACCAGCAGCGATGCCACGGGCGCCCGAATCGCCGCGGTGCGAACGGGTTTGGGACAAGCCGAGCAGTTGGCCGAGCAGCAGCCCGCACCGGCTGTTCTGCGATTGCGTGCCGCCAATATGCCTGTCCGGCATATGCGCGCGGTGCCGCATCAAGACCAAGGATTGGAGTTGGAGCGATGACGCTGACAGTGACCGACTTGTTCAGCGGAGGCGGTGGCAGCTCAGAGGGGTTGCGGCAAGCCGGTTTCGACATCGTGATTGCCGCCAACCACTGGGCTACCGCGGTGAGGACCCATCAGGCGAACCACCCGGATACCGAGCATCGGCTGGCGAATCTGTCCGAGACCGATTTCCGGACATTCCCACGAACGGATATCGCGTGGATCTCGCCGAGCTGTGTGTGGCACGCCCGCTCGGGAGGCCGCAAGCAGCCGCCGGCCGTGACTGAGCTGCGGCGCGCCGATGACGGCAGCGTCGACCGCGCAACAGCGTTCGCGGTGATCGCGGCAACCGAGGTGCACCAGTACGACGTGGTGATCGTGGAGAACGTCACCGAGTTCCAGAACTGGGTGCTCTACGACTGGTGGCTTGACGGCATGCGGCGCCTTGGCTACAAGGCCCAGATCGTGCTGCTCAACTCCGCAGACATCGGGCCGAACCCGGTGGCGCAGAACCGGGTCCGCTTCTATGCCGTTTTCACACATGACGGTGACGTCGACCTGACCGTGTCGCTGACCACCCGTACCCCCGCCCACGCGATTCTGGATTCGAATCTCGGCAAGCTCGTTACACGGCAGTTGTATGTGACCCCGCAGATCGAGCAGATCCGCGAGCACGGCGTGCCGCATTTGGTGACCTACCGCAAGCACGCGAAGGCACGCCGCGCCGACCGGCACCAGCTGGCCACAGTCACCGCCGGCGGGAACCATCACGCGATCGCGACCCTCACCGACGAGGGGCCGCGGCACCGCATGCTCACCAACCCCGAACGAGCTCGCGCACAAGGCTTCCCGGATAGCTATGTGTTCCACGGCAGAAACACCGTGGTCAACGGCAAACGGGTCGATGAGGTACGTGCCCAGATCGGCAACGCGGTCAGCGTCAACGTCGCTCGCTGGTTCGGCCAGCGCGTCGCCGCAGCGTTGGGGGTGGCGCCGTGAGCAAGAAGCAGACCCGCACCTGTGAGTGTGGCGCCCCGGGTGATTTCGCGCGCGGTATGTGCACGCACTGCTACAGCTCTACCCGCTACAAGGCTCAGATTCTCCGGCGCTGGAACCCGGACCGGGTTGACCCAGTGGCAGCGCGTGAGCATGTCGATCGGCTCCTGGCCGCGGGTGTGCCCGCGAATCAGGTGGCGCGGCTGGCGGGGATCAATCACTCGGTGCTGTCGCGACTTCCGCAGGCTGGGTTCATCAGCCGCGGTACCGAGGCGGCCCTGTTGGGGGTCCCGGTGCCTGAGCATGGCGCCGAAGTTGTGGCGGATGCGTCCCGGGTGCCGGTGGTCGGTTCGGTGCGCCGAATCCAAGCGTTGGTCGCCTACGGGTATCCGCAAGCCCAGCTGGCACGAGAACTCGGCATCCAGGTGGCGAGCATGCGCGTGCTGACCGGGCGGCCGGTGCCGGGCCCGAAGGTGCAGGGCCAAGAGATCACCGCGGCCCGGCATCGGCAGGTCAAGGAGCTGTTCGAGAAGCTGCAGCTGCAGCCCGGTCCCTCACAGAAGGCTCGAGACCTCGGCAAAGCGCATGGGTGGGCGTTGCCGATGGAGTGGGACGAGGAGTCCATCGATGATCCGGACGCGAAACCTGTTCGGGCGCAACGGACCCCGCACACCGACCGGCAAGACCTGTTGGCCGAGCGGCGTGAGCGGGTGCTCGTAGAGGTGCATCGCGGCAGTACCGTCCCCGAGATCGAGGCCCGCCACGGGATCCCGCGCCGGTTCGCCGAGCGCGTCGTGGCCGCCGCAGGCGGGCGGGACGCGCTGCAGCAATCCGAACTGGCTCCTGAATTCGAGTGGTCGCTGTGAGCGCGCGCAGCCGCAAGCGGTGGACCCCACGCGATGAGGCGATGGCGCGGTTCCTGTCGGAGCAGTGGATCGCCGATTTCGCCACCCTCATGCTGCTGCTCGGCACACGCCGGTCCCGCACCTACAAGCTGATCGAGAAGTGGCGCGACGATTTCGCTGCGGTGCATTCGGATTCGCTGCGGGCCCGCGGCCGTGACAAGCCGGTGACGTGGGTGTGGCCGACCCAAGCCACCGCCACCCGCTGTTTGGGGTGGCAGGCATCGGCGTGGGTGCCGCGCTCGACCAACCTCACCCACAAGGGCGAAGTATCGCGAGTGCGTGCCGCCCTGGTCGGGCTGCGGTCCGGGGTGTGGGTGCCTGAACGTGCCCTGCTGCGCGATGCGGCGCGCAAGACGCCCGGGTTGTTCGCTTCGGGGCAGGCGTCGCTGTTGTCGCAGTTCTCGGCGCGCCCGCATGTGCACGACGGCCGCTATTTCGACGGAACCCGTTGGTGGGCGGTGGAAGTCGAGCTATCGCTGAAGACCCCGGAAGCCCGGTTGATGATCTGCGTGCTCGCCGCCTACCGGTCACTGCAGGACGGGCACAGCCTGCTCTACATCTACGCGACCGACCGGATCGGCAACGCCCTGGACAAGGCAATCACCGAGCTGATCCGCACCCGCAAATTGCCCCGCTCGCCGGGGATCCGACTGCGCCGCCTCGACGGCGTGATCACCCGCCGAAGCATCGAGCTCCCTTCGAACATCACTGGCCCAGAGGAGGCCGTCTCATGAACAACTACTTCCTGCAGTCCCCAGCGTGCACGCCGATCATCACCCCCACCGACTGCGGCCCCGTCACAGCCCCAGCACCGACCCCGGCAGATGTCGCGCAGGCTGTGCCGCAACCGCATTGCACACCCGTTCTCACCCCGACCGACTGCGGGCCTGTGGCCCCGGTGCAGCCGTCGACGCCGGCCGCGCCGACCGATGCCGACTCACATGTCGGTGATCGGGTGCTGGAGTGGATGGACACCCACCAGCCGCCCGGCACCAGCACCGCGAGCGGGACTGGCACCGATGCGCAGCTGTGGGCGCATATCGGCGCGATCCTCGCCGACACCGCGGTGAGCGTCGGGGCGATGGCGACGGTTGTCGGTATCGCGTGGGTATCGGCGTCGCGGTTGGGTTGGGACGCGCGACGGCTACGGAACCTGACGGCCGCGTCGATGGTGATGCCCGCGGTCACCGTGGCCGCGCACTGGGATTGGACCGCACCAGTACACCTGCTCATCGAAGGCGCCGCCAACACCGCCAGCGGGGAAATCTATGCCGGTATCGCGGCATTGGCGATCACCGCGGTACCGGTGGGGTTGGCGGTCGCGACGATCCTGTGGGCGCGGTACTCGGTACGCGTCGCCACCATCGGGAAACGCTCTGTCGCCGCGACCGAACGCGCGCAGCGGCGCCGCATCAACGCCAAGCTGCGGATGGCGCGCGAGCTCGCCTCGACACCGACCCCGTTGACGGTGGTCACCGGGGTCGGGCAGTCCGACCGGTGGATCGTGCTCGGACGCCTCGCCGAGGAGATCAGCCAGCAGGGCAAAAGCGCTGCTGCTGAACTGATCTCGACGTTCGACACCTTATTCAAAATCGCTTACGCCGATATCCGCAAGCACCTGCTGGTCGTCGGCGGCCCAGGCTCGGGCAAGACCACGTTGTTGTCGCGGCTGGTGATCGCGGTGCATGTGGCCGCGCAACTGCGGTATTTGAAGGCGGCGCAGATGCGGCCGTGGATGCGCGGTGTGTTGCGGGTCACTCCGAAGCGGCCGTTGTCGATCATGGCTTCGTGCAAGGGCGGGCACGAAGACCTGCGGGTCTACGCCGAGCAGCGTGAGGCGATCCTGGCCGCGGGTGTGCATCCGAGCAAGGTGGCGATGTTCCCGGAGACCGCGCTGAATCTGTTCCGCGGGATGCCGGTGGATTCGCTGCGGTACGTGCTGGACAAGCTGTGCCCGACCGAAAAGGCCGGTGACGCTGCGCAGGCGTTTTTCGAGCAGATGCGTATCTCGCTGGTGCACTTGGTTGTTGACGCACCGGATCCGGACAAGGGCCTCGGGCCGGGGGAGAACCCGCCGAGGAACTCCCAGGAGTTCCTGGACCGCTTCGACCAGAAATACCTGTGGCACGCGTGGGGTGGTGACCTGCTCGACGTCGAACTCGACACCACCGCAACCGATCCCGCCCCCAGCGCGGACGCCGATGGTGCCGTGCAAGGCGATGGGCCGGTGTCATACCTGCGGGAGCTGTACGCGGTGCAGGCGTCGATGGAGGGCAAGCAGCCCGTATTACCCGCCGAGTCCGCGCGGTTCGGCAACCTGTTTCGTGAACTCGGGACAGCGTTCGACGGCGACACCGGGCTGTTGGACAAGGACTACTGGTTCGTCACTGTTCCTGGTACCGCGAACAAGTCGGTCGCCTCGGCGCAGATGAACGCGTTGATCGCGATGGTCGAGCAGACCGCCGCGACCAAACACGGCCGCGTGGTCACCTTCACCATCGACGAGTTGTCGCGGGTGGACGCGAACGTTTACGACGCCGCCGAAGCGTTGCGCTCTCAGGACGTGGCACTGGTGTTGGGTTACCACTCGTTCGAGTCGATCGCGGCCACCGACCGCGAAGCAGCCCGCACGATCAAGGGCTGTGCAGGTGGGGTGATCGCGTGCCGCTCCGAGGGCGCCGACGACATCTTGAAGACCTTCGGCACCCGCCGCGCGATCGAACCATCACGACACACCCTCGGCGCCAAGCACGGCAACGAGGGATCAGTGCGGATGCAAGACAGCTTCCTGGTCGACCCGAACCTGTTGCGGCGCATCGAACCCGGCGACGCCGTGCACGTCAACGCGGGCACCGCCCGCTGGGGCCGCGTCGCTCGACTCGATCCGAAAGCGATCCCGCTGCTGGCCTCGGAACCCATCACCCATACCACCGCCGGGGGCGGCGACAGCCGTGCCCGCGGCGTCTGGACCGCCCTCATCCACGGACAAGGAGACCCCGCATGACCATCGAAAAAGACTACGACGCACCCACCCCCGACGACCCAGACGAGCAGCCCAAAGCCCTACCCGCAGGCCGCGGCGATATCGACGTCCCGACACCGACCGCCAGCCAGCTGCGCGCCATGTTCGGCGACCTCGAAGTCGGCCTCACCGTCGAGCAGAGCGCGACCGCGGTTATCGCCGCCGGACCCGGTGCGGTGGACCTGTTCAAAACCGGTAAGGGCATCGACACCGACGACCCGGCGGTGCGGGCCGCGCTCGCGGTGCGCGAGTTCATCGCCACCTGGTGGAAAACGGTGCTCACCAGCACCGGCGTGATCGGCGCCGTCGTCCTTGCCGCCGGAGCCGGGATCGTCGTCACCGCCGCTATCGGCGCCTACGGGCTCGGCTGGATCGGCTACACGATCTGGACCACACACGGCCGCCCCGGCATCCGCGACATCGCCGCCAGCCGCAAGCGGGCCGCGTGATGGCCCGGTTGATGTCGGTGTCGCTGACCGAACCGCAGGTACAGGCACGAACCAAGACCGTCACCCGCCGGTTGGGGTGGCAGATGCTGCGCGGGGGCGACCGGTTGACCCTGTGCCGGAAAGTGATGGGCCGCAAGCCCGGCGAGCCGCTGGTCCGGATCACCGACGTCGAAGTGGTGTCGATCCGCCGCGAACCACTCGACGCCATCGAACCCGACGATGTTGCCGCCGAAGGGTTCCCACAGATGAGCCCACCCGAGTTCATCGACTTCTTCCGCGCCTCCCACCGCGGATGCACACCCAGCACCGACGTCACCCGCATCGAATGGCGCTACCTCGACCAACACCACAGCCAGGAGCGAGAGGAGATGCAGCGATGAGTGCCGATTCCGAACGCGCGATTCGGTGGGCAAATGGCACCGCAAACGGACCGGGACAGGTCCGGGAGGTCAGCGCTGAGGACTTGTGTATGGACACCTTGCTGATGGTGTTGTCCCAGTCCGGACTCGATCGGATAGACGAAGCGATCTCCGACTATTACGCCAGCCGTGTCCCGGACCCGCACGAGGCGCTGTGGCGCACCGATTACACCCGCGCGCACATGCGCCACGACCTGGCCGAGGACCGTCCGTGGCGCGAGCACCCGGACGCGATCTGGTTGCGGGAGCGGGCAAACGAGATCGAGCAGCGGTGGACCGCCGACCCGGCGGTCGCGCCCCGCTGGGCGGAGCTGCACGCCCTGTGGATCGAGACCGGTAACCCCTACAGCTCTTTCCCGCACAGCTCCCCGGAACAAGGGCTGCCGACCATGCCGGGCGAGGCACCGCCCGGCATGGACCCGGTGACGTGGCGCAGCCAGTTGCAGGCACGCGACCTGGCTGGCCACGCCCGATGGCTCAACACCACCACAACAACAACCGATCGAGAAGGAGCCGAACCGATGAAAGACATTACCCGCGGCGAGACCAGCGACCAGACGCACGAAACCGAATCCCAGTCCCGCTACCCGGATCTGCCGCCTCGCTACGACGATCCGAGCCTGGTGCCGATGACCCCCGCAGAGGCTCATTGGATCTTCACCGGCCAGGGCTACACCAGCGAGTACGCCACCCACATGGTGACGGAACTGGCCGGCGCGAACATCGAACTCACCGGCGATAACGTCCGCAGCTGGATGCGCCGCCCGGAGAACCAGCACGCCCTGCAGGAGCAGGCCCGGTACCGGTACCGGCCGGAGTCCGCCCGCCCGCAGGCACCGGCCGAGCGCGTCGAGAACAGCGAGAACCCGCGCGAAATCGAATCTGAGACCGAGCAGCAGATGCGCGCGGACTTCATGCGCGCCGAGTCGTGCGTCGCGCGTTCGCCGGAAGACTACGACCCGGCCGATGAGGTCGACTACGCCGAGTACGCCTCACCATGGCTCAACGGTGACGAGCGATGGATGCACGAATGGGTGTACCTGTCGGACGCAACGCAGCGGTGGCGTGACAACCCGGCCGCCGCCGAGACGAGCCTGGTTCAGCGCGTGGGCGTGCTGTCGGCGATCGAGGCGCGCAGCGAGGATCAGGCCCGCTACATCGCCGAGCATGGCATCGAGCGCGACGACCACGGTCTGCTGACCTCCCGCTATGTGACCCGCGTGGAAGACCAGGAGTGGGACATTTCCGAGGCGGATCAGGAATCGCTCGCGCGCGCGTTTTTCGCGTCCGAACCGGATGAACGTCGGCAGCACGTCAGGCCGCACATGCCGTGGGCGAATGCCGCCGAAGTAAGCACCGCTGCACCGTTTCCGGTGTCGGCAGACTTCGCGCGCGCCCGCACCGCCGCGCTTTCACGCATGAGCGCCCCGATCCCAGGAACTGCGTCCGCCTCCAGTCCTGAGCGAGAGGGCATGGAGCGATGACCGGGATCGAGTGGACGAACCAGACGTGGAATCCGGTCACCGGCTGCGACCGGATCAGCGCGGGCTGCGACCACTGCTACGCGCTCGCGATGGCCAAGAGGCTCAAAGCGATGGGTGTCGATAAGTACCAGCGCGATGGCGACTTGCGTACCTCCGGGCCGGGGTTCGGGGTGACGATGCACCCTGCGGCACTGGGGATTCCGCTGCGTTGGCGGACCCCGCGGCTGGTTTTCGTGAACTCCATGGCGGATTTGTTCCATGCGCGGGTGGACGAGGACTTCGTTCGCGATGTCTTCGATGTCATCCGTGCGACGCCGCAGCACACCTACCAGGTTCTGACGAAGCGTCCGCTGCGGGCGCGGCGGATGGCGGACAAACATCTGGAGTTCCCGCCGAATCTGTGGCTCGGCGTCTCGGTGGAGGACCAGGACGCCGCGGACTCCCGGATTCCGCACCTGCAGGCGATTCCGGCGGCGGTGCGGTTCCTGTCGTGCGAGCCGCTACTCGGTCCGGTCGATCTCGATGCGCACCTGTTCCCGGACGAATGCGCGGGCGGGTGCGGTTGTCGACGACCCGACGACCCGGATCGCCACGAATGCGGTTGCGGCGCTGGGTGCGCCGATCGTCGAGTGGCACCGGCACTGGACTGGGTGATCGTCGGCGGCGAGTCCGGGCCCGACGCCAGGGCGATGAATCCCGACTGGGTTCGCGACCTGCGCGATCAGTGCAGTGACTCGGGAGTGCCGTTCTTTTTCAAGCAGTGGGGTGGGCGCCACCCCAAACAGCTCGGTCGCGAACTCGACGGCCGTATCTGGGGGCAGATGCCACAGTCTTGCCCCGCAATCTCGAAGTAACCGGAAAGGAATCCAATTATCATGAACCGCAACCTTATTCGTCCCACCGGGATCGGTGTGACCGCTGGCGTGGTCGCCGCAGTGGTGACCGTCGCCGGACTGATCGCCTGGGAAGACTACGACCCGTGGGATCGGCTGCAGCAGGCCATCGCGCGCCAGCGTCTCTCACCTGCCGAACGCGCCGAGTTCGACCGTCTGCAGGCGGCCCGGACCGCCGAGGCCGAGGCGAAGACCCGCGCCGAGAAGGCCCAGCACGCCGAGACACGCGCGAAGTTCCAGCCGTACCTGATCAGTACCGAACATCCGGTCGCCGCACTCGACGAACTGTCGGCGCCGATGCTGATCCGCGCGATCGAGCAGGCCGCCGCGCACGTGAGTAGCTATCGCGCGAACCCCAGCGTTGGTAGCGACGTCGATGCCGTGACCCGCTGGAGCGGGCACCTCGACGCGCTGCGCGATGAGTTCCGCCGTCGCCGCACGTGGGAGAACCGCCGGCAGTTCTCGCACCTGGATCAGCTGCGTATGGAAGCGGTCGAGAAGCAGGTGTACGCCATCGAATTCGCCGAAGCCTGGGCCACCCCGACACAGCCTGCTGGCTATCCGCCGTACCCGTCGTTCGAAGGCCCCGGGCTCGCCGAATTCGGCACCCTCACCGACACATTTGAGGAGAACTGACCATGTCCGACCGCAGCCCCGAGGACGAAATCGTGGATGAAGCACGAAAATTCAGTGCCTCGATGCAAGCAGCAATGCGCCGGTACGCCCAAGCGGCGAACTGGCTCGAACGCCGCCGCGCGCGACGCGAGATCAGCCTGATCACTCGCCAGGAGGCCCGCGATCAGCAGGCCGCCCGTCAACGGAATCTGGTGTATAGCGAGCAGGCCGTCGACAAATTCCGGGTCCATGCGCTGGCGGTGTCGCAGCGCGCGAACGACCCGACCGTCGACCACGCCCGCAGGTTCCGGGACCAGCAGGTGCTGGTGCGGCATCAGGCCGATATGCGGGATCTGTTGCTGCGTAACCCGCACCTGACTGAGGTCGAGAAAGGTATCGCTCTCGACGGTCTGGACGCGGCGACGACGTTCCCGGAGTTCGAGACGGGCCGGTTGTTCAACCGGGCGCACAAGGTGAAAGGCATTGAGGCACTGCGGTATCGGGCGCAGGTCGCGCGCACGCGGGAAGCCACGGGCATCGAACGGGCGACCGTGTTCACCGAGCAGGCCCGCGCGGTGATGAGCCCGCCGAGGGAGCGAGAGCAGATTGCTCAACCGTTCACGTCGACGCGTGTACAGGCCGAGGCGATCCAGGGACTGCGCCGTGCCCAGCTGGAGTGGAGCGTCAACGGCGACACCGCGACTGCGAGGGGCCGGGACGAGCTGATCGGGCAGTGGCGTCAGGCCGCGCGGAACGCGGAGAGGGCCGGTCTTTCGACCGAGCAGATCGAGCACGAGTTCGCCAACGCAGAGGCCAACAGCCGCTACGTCGCGCAGGTTCATTCCTTGAATCACCCGGACGCGGCGTGGCGTCACACGTACTCGTATCACCCGAGCGAGACCGACGCGGCGGCGTGGGCGGATCAGCAGGTGCGCGAGTCGAACTGGGTGCCGGGTGTGCAGCTGCGCGCCGACGTACACAAGCGCGGCAACAGGGACGCCCCGCTGCGGTTCGCACAAGGCGGCCTGAAGCAAGTCGCCGCTCGTACAGGCGAGTGGGCCGACCGTGACCGCGACCGTGACAGCGGCCGTGATTTGGCTGGCGAGCTGGACTCGCTCACGACCCGGCACACACTCTCGATTCAGCACAACGCCGACCTCGCCGACAACAACGCCCGGCTGACTCGGAAGCTGACCGCGATGACCGCCGAACGCGACCAGCTGCTTGCCGAGCGGGTTTCCGAACATGCTGTGCCCGAGCGTGATTCGGCGCCTACGCGGGGTGAGTACGAGGCGTTGGTGCGCAAGGTCGATGACCTGACCGAGCAGTACCAGCAGGTCGATGGCGCGCGGCGGACCGCGGTCGATGACCTCTCAGCGTTGCGTGCCGAACACGCCAAGGTGATCGGGCAGCTGACCGCCGAGCGGGACAACGCGCGCGCCTTGGCTGATCAGCGGTTGCGTGAGCGCGACGAAGCGGTGGCGAAGGTGGCCGAAATGACCCCGCCCGAGCAGCGACTCGGCGCCCACCCTGGCGACCGCAACGGCCCGGAACGGCCCCAGCCATTGAAGCGCCCGGAAATGGCGGGCGCCCCGAGCAACGGCGCCGAGCGGCCCGATATCGGCGACGGGTTCGACCGATGACACCCCAGGCAGCCGCGGCACTCGCCGCCAAGCTCACCGCCGTCGCCGACAGCCTCGGCGACACCACCCAATCCGCGAACTACCGCGACAAAGCCGACGAGCTACGCCGCAAATACCAGCTCACCAAGGCGTCGGCCACCAGCAGCAGTGCACCGCCACCGTCGGATTCGACGTCGACAGCGAAGGCCCGCAACAACTTTCAGGAAAGGAAACCCTCTATGACCGTCAAGACCGCTACTTCGCGACCCGCGCGGCGAGCGAAAGTGACCGCGAAAACCATGCACGCGGCAATGAACCCGAAGATCAAGGCCGCTTTCGCCGGGAGCGACCCGATCGGCACCGAGGTCAGCGGCTACATCACCCGCATCGAGGAGGAGCAGGACAAAGACTGGGTGACCAAGAAACCGAAGCTCGACCGCGACGGCAAACCGGTCATGATCCCGGTGCTGATCCTGCAGACCGACGGCACCCAACGCGCCGTCGGCCCCGGGCTGCGCAAGCTGTGGATGCGCAGCGGTGTCCGCGACGCCGTCCTGGAAGCCGTTCTCGACGCCGGCACCCGCGAACCCGCCGTCTCGGCATTTCTGCGGATCATCTTCGCCGATCTCGGCACCCCGGCGAACGTGAACTTCCGGCCACCAAAGCTCTACCAGGCCACCTACACCCCACCCACCGACACCGGTGCGGAATCGGAATCGGGTGCTGCGCAGGCGGATACCGCCGGAGAGGCGGTGGCGTGATGGACGCATGGGACGCCAGAAGGCAAATGGAGCGGGTCGTGCTCGCCCGTATCCGTGAAGAGCACGGCGAGACCGCTATCACGCAGAAGCCGTTGATATCGAAGCTCACCGGCTACAACTTCGGTGACCAGGACGTGCCCACCAACTACCTGCAGGCCATCGAGGCGGCTGAACGTCTCGCCAGCACCGCCCGCGGCATGGCGGGCGAGTACGCCCGCGAAGCCCGCGGTCAAGGCCGGACGTGGGCCGAGATCGCCGGCGCTTTCGGTATCGACAGCGACGATGTCGTCGATCCTGCGGTTGAGGCGTTCCAGCGCATCGTTCCGCCGGACCGGTGGGGTGCTGAGAGCACCTCTTGGACGTGCACCTCATGCGACACACGCGTGACCGACCGCGGCCCGTATGAAGGCCACCCCGCCGACAACGAGACCGGCCACGCCACCGACTGCACGCGACACCAACGCGAAATTCTGGCCTACCAAACCAGATTCGACCTCGATCAGGACTGGGAGTTCGAGCGATGACCACGACACAGAACGGCTCCAGTGTCGCGCAACCACGTCGCGGCGTCGCATCCCCGGACACCGCGACACGACAGCGTCGTACCCGTCGCAATTCCGGTGCCGGGCGCGGTGATCGTGTCGCATCCAACGGCGGTCGCGGTGTCGCATGGGCCGGGTTCATCTTCGGTGCCGTGCTCTCGGTCGCGGCGAACTGGTTGCACACCTGGTTGCCCGCCGCGACGATGCCCGACGGATGGCATCCCGGTGTCGCACCCCAAATCGGTTCGGCGGTATGGCCGATCGGGCTGCTGCTCTCGGTCGAGGTCCTGTCCCGCACACGGTGGCGCCGCGGGCTGGGCTGGATGCTGGCCCGCTACATCGGCGCTGGCAGCGTCGCCCTGGGATCGGCGGTCATCTCCTACGGCCACGTCCACGACGTGCTCCTGAATTGGGGATACGGAGCAGTGGGCGCCGCAGTCGGCCCGATCGTGCTCGACGGACTGATGGTCATCTCCGGATTCGCGATGCTCTCGGAGTCCACACCCAGCGACACCACCGCGACACCCGCACCAGTCGCCACAGCCGTACGCAACACACAACCCGATAGTGCGACACCGCAACGCGACACCACCGCGACAACGCCGGAGACCTTCAGCGACGACGACCGCGACAACCACATCCGGGCGATGTACCGGCAGTGCAACTCGACCCGGGAAGTTGGCGAAGCCTTCGGATTGCACCACTCCACCGTCGCCCGCATCGTCGGCAAACCCGACACCCCCGCCGCCAAACGCGACGGCCGCGACAACGGCCGCGCCAGCCGCGACGCGGCAGGCGACAGCGAACACAACGGATTCCGGCTCATCGCCGGAGGAACCATACCCAGCAACAGCAAGGAGTAAAGCAACAATGCCCATCCCCGGAAACGAAAGCGTCGACAACGACACCCGTCCCGAGCACGAGCACACCGAGCCCGGGCCCGGATCTGGCCGCCGGTGGCGAATCAACAACCACGCCACCACCATCGGCGATGTCGTACACCGATACCAGCGGCTGGCCATGGTCAGCAACGCCATCAACCTCGCCAGCCGTGACCGCGAGGTCACCGAGCGAGACCGCAACCGTATCGACTACGACAACGGCGTCAAACAACTGCTCAAAGGCATGATCACCCACGCCGATGCCAGCAGACACGAGCGCCGAGAAGCCCTCACCAACCTCGAACACCCGAACGCGGCCGAAGCCGAGAAGTGGGGCGAACAGTGGAGCGCCCAACCCGTGCAGACGCTGTACGCGCACTGGAACCAGACCCGCAAGGCTCTGGACCACGACATCGCCGACGTCGCCGGGGTCGAACTGCTGCTCGGCCAAGTGCGCGGACGCGACGACATCATCCGCGAGCAAGACGACAAGATCTCCGAACTCTGCACGGAGATCGACGATCGTGATAACCGCATCAACGAGTTGACCGAACACCTCCACAAACTCGACCAGGACAACATGCGGTTGTCCGACCAGCTGGAAAAGGCCCGTGACCAGGGCCCCGACCAGCAGCCGTCGACACTACGATCGGTCGCCGATGAGCGAGGCGTCTCCCCGCTGCGCGCCGGCGTGGACCGCGCGTTGCCCGTATCGATCCACAGCGAGCGGGAAGGGTTCGAGCGATGAACCCGATCAAACTCAGGATCACCAGCCGGGATGCCGTGCCCAGCACCGATATCGGCTCCAGGCACGGCCCCGATCAGGGCAACCCGACCGATCTGGACGGGCACCAACGATGACGCGGATGCGACCCGCGACATCACTCCCAACCTGATCGACAACTTCATAGCACCACCACCGGCAGCCCCGCGATCCGATCCCATCGGCCGCGGGGCTGCTTCGTGTGCCCGATCTCCGGCGCCGAGACCGCCGAAACTATGGACAGTTCGGGTACGGACTACAGTCCATACTTTGCTGTCCGTACCCAAAACCCTCCTTGAACTGGTCATTTGGGGTCGGTCCCTGGTCCTGTTCCGGGGGCACACTTCATACACCCTGCGGGCGCATGAAGTGTGCCCCCGGAACAGGACCAGAAACCTATTAAGAGTGAAGGGGGACAGAGGGTTTCGGGTACGGAAAAGATCAAAAGAAGCAGTTGGGTGTGTGGCTGGGTTGGGTACGGAA
Organism: Nocardia sp. CA-120079; assembly: GCF_050955745.1. NCBI lineage: Bacteria > Bacillati > Actinomycetota > Actinomycetes > Mycobacteriales > Nocardiaceae > Nocardia > Nocardia sp. CA-120079. The sequence goes on along the minus strand of NZ_CP192088.1, from coordinate 7,125,380 downwards.
GCTGCGTTGGCAAGGTGGTTGCGCGACAGGGCTCGTGCGTCGAGTCGGCCGCCAGGGCGGCCTTTGTCGCCACACAAGGCCAGCGTCGCTACGTTGGGTCCTTCGCTGCTGAGCACGACGAGCGCGGACGCTGCGGTACACGCCAGATCAGGCCACGGACGGATATCGACGCGGCCGACGAACCAGCGCGGCGAGTCATCTCTTAACGAGGGCAATCGGCAACTACTGCGGTTACTGCTTTAGAGGCGGTGCAATTGACGATGGAGGCCTGGCTCAGTCCAGCTACTGCTCAGGCCATCCCTGATCCCCTTCGAAGCGGCGGCGCTGGGACGCCTACCACGCCAATCGCAGCCGCCGACGGCCGCGCCCGAGCGGTCCAGTGGTGGCTGTTCGCGGCCCTCGACTGCGGAGTGCACGTCCGCATACCGATCGACCGCTTGCTCCGTCCGGCCGGAATTGCATTCTGACCGTCGATAACAGAGGCCGTCGAAGTCATAGACAGGCGGGGAGTGACTCTATGTCGAGTTGCGATATTGCCCCTATGTAGAATTGCGATATGCCTGACGAAATCCGCATCACCACGACGGTTGCCACCGTTCTACGCGAGTTCCTGGAATGCCCCAACGAGCCGCACTACGGCTTCGAGATGATGCGCACCTGCGAGATCTCCAGCGGCTCGCTGTACCCGATCCTGGCCCGACTGGAGAAGGTTGGCTGGATCGAGAGCAAACTCGAGGACATCGACCCGAAGGTTGAAGGCAGAAGGGCGCGACGGTATTACACGATGACCGCCGAAGGCGAGTTCGCCGCTACCCAGGCGCTCAACAGGCTCTCCGCCCGGCTGCGACTGCCTTCGTGGGCACCGCGACCGACTACCGGAAACGCCCTGGCCTTATTTCAGCTGCCCTGCCGGGGTGCCGGGTCGGCATTCGGTGGTGCTCAGTGAATGCGCTCCTGACGGCCGCGGGCGGATTCGCGCTGCTCGGCGCGCTGCTCGTATACGTGGGCAGCAAGGTGATCTCTCACCTTGTCGGCGAGGAAATCGAGGGACGCATCAATCAGCTCGGCTATGCGATTCTGCACCTGGTATGCCGTCGGTTGCCGCAAGATCTGCGCGAGGTCTACTACGAATGGTGGGCCGCCGAGCTCGACGAGTACTTCCAGAACGCGAAGGAACTTCCGCTCACCAGACTCTTCTGGGCACTGCGCTTTCCCCTCCCCTTGCTGATCACCGGCCGCAAGACGGCGCGGATCCAGGACCCGAGCTCCTTTGAAGCCAACACCGACCAGTTCGTTGCTTTCGTTAGAGCACTCAAGCGCTCCGCATACCTGAGACCCTTTGTGAGGCTTGCCTTCGCATCCAAGGCAGTCAATATCGTCTTGGGCGTTGTGCCAGTGGCAATGGCGGCTGTAGTCACCCTCTTTTTGCCAGTGTCATGGCCCAGCCGGATAGGTTTCGTGCTCGGGGTGGCTATCGGTCAAATCATCCTGTTCGCAGGACTCCGATTCGTGCGGATCGCTCTCGTCGACGCCGAGGACAACCAATAGCAAGCCGGAACGTTAACAAGTTCTGTTGAACCCGAACAGACCCCCGGACGTCCGCAAGTTGGCGGGACAACGAACCTTTCGGCCTGGCGTTACGCCGCTTCTGACGTCTGCGGGTTACTGCCATTTTTACCGCTGTTGGCGGTATGCTCGGCGGTATGGCTGGACGGAAGACATCGGTGAGTTTCGACGAGGAGACCCTGGATATCCTCGCGCGCCGCGCCGAGGAGGAAGGCCTGGATCGGTCGGCCTACCTCGCGCAGTTGGTGCGCCGCGACGACCATCGCCGCCGTCTCGCCGCCGACAGCGCCACGCTCAACGCCGCCGGGCACACCCCTGACCGCGCGAGTGCGGTGACCGCTGCCCTGATTGCGCAGCGCCGCGCGGCCAGCTGATGGCGATACCCCGATTCGGCGAGGTCTGGAACGCCCCGTCGGGCTCGGTGCTGCCAGGCGGCATGCTGTGCCTGATCGTGAGCTCCGACGACTACAACCGCATCCGGCGTCAGTTCATCATCGTCGAGGTCGTGGCCGATCCACTGTCCGGCGACGCGATCATCTGCGACCTCGGACCGGTCGGTGTCGCACTCACCGGCGCACCGTTCACGGTCGGACCTGGCTGGTTTTCCGGTGCCGAGGAACCGATCGCGTCCGTCGATGAGCAGATAGCCCGCCGCGCCGCCGATCAGATCCGGGCCATCCTCGGACCGTGACCTCGCTGTGCTGCCTCGTAAGGTTGGTGTCACCGGCATAGGGGTAGATCGTCGGTGTCGATTGTTTAACTCCGATCGTCCTGTTACTGACAGCCACGGGTTTACTGGGCGAGTATGTTCCTTCCATGGGCGGTGGGAGGCTGGCGCTGGTTGTCGGATCTGAATGCGCTGCGTTGGCGACTCTTGAGTTCCCTGGGCAGCTCGCGACCGAATTGCATTCACGTCTGAGCGATTTGGGTGGTTGGCGAGATGCGACCAGCCTTCCGGGCCCGATACTGAATCCGACCGCCGCCGAGTTGTCGGCCGCGGTGGATGAGGCATTCGCTGCCGCGTCGCGGCAGCGAGCGACGCTGTTGATCAGTTTCGTCGGGCATGGCACCGCGACCGGCGCCGAGGATTTCTATCTACTCGCTCGTGATTCGCCGGAGCTGCCGAACTCGGGTACGGCGTTTCATCTAACGCAGGGAATCCGGGAACGATTGAATACGGCCGCTGTGGATGGGTTGATCGTGTTGGTCGATGCGTGCGACGCCGGTCCAGGTGTGCAGGGCGCCGCACGCCGGTGGAGTGAGCTGCTGGCCCGCACTCAAGGCCGCATGGAGCTACTTGTCGCGACCGGTGAGGGCCCGGCCTTCGCAGGCTGTTTCACCCGCACGATGGTTGCCGCGTTCGACAGCGGGCTGCCGCTGCGGGGGGAGAATCTGTTGCCCTCGGATCTGGTCGATCCGATCACTGGGGCGTGCAAACGTCAACAGCCCCAGCATTTGTCGTTCACCGCAGGCATGGAAACATCTACCTCGGGTGCGGACCCGGGGTTGTGGCTGGTTCCCAACTCCGCGCGCCGCCGCGATGCGGTCTACCGTCGTCCGGCGGCTGGTTTCGTTGATCAACTCACCCGCGCCCTGCTGTTGACCGACTCCATTCGTGAACGACTCACCGAGATCCTCGAAACCAGCAGCCAACGGCTGCGGGTGGTGGTCGGTCCACCGGGGTGCGGCAAGTCCACGCTCATGGCGATGCTGATCCGGCCCGGCCTGGTCGAGGGGTTACCGATCACGCCGGAATATGTCGCCGCGGGGATCTTTCTCACCGTCGCCAGCTCGCTTGAGTCCGTCGTGGCGGAACTGTCGACTCAGCTGGGTGAGCGGGTTCCTGGCTTCGCAGACGCCGCCCAAGCGGCCCGCGAACTCGCGAAGCGAACTGGATCCACCCGCGACGTGTTCGACATCGAGATCAGTCAGCCGCTGGCGCGGGTCGCCAAGCCGGGTCCTCGGGTCACGATCGTGTTCGACGGACTCGACCAGCCCGAGCAAGGCAGCCAGGAGCTACTCGTGCGTGCGGTGTCCACGCTGACCCGCGATGCCGAGTTCACCCATGTACGGGTCATCGCCGGAATCCGTGAAGGCATCGGTGTCGTGGACCGGCCTGACCTGGCGCACATGTGCCGTATCGACTTGCGCGAACCCACCGCCGCCGAGATAGCCGAGATGGTGCACCAATCCAGGGGAGCCGAGCATGAGCGCGTCGATTCGGCCAAGTGGATCACCTGGATCGACGCGCTACTGGCCCAAACACCAACGACAATCGAGGGGGAACAGGCTGTCCCGGGCGGGTGGTTAGTGGCTCGGTTGCTGATCGAGGTCAAAGCCACGATCACCGGCAGGGAGGTGGCCGAGGGGGTCAGCCTCGACACCCTGGTCGCGCATCGTGTCCACGACGGGGTCGAGTCCGCAGGACCTGACTCCGGCGAAGCGGTGGGTTGGCTGCTGGGCATCCTTGTCGCGGCGGGCGCTGGGCCGGTACTGCCGATGGAACTGCTCGAATTCGCGCTGTCGAGTCTCGGTGTGTCATGGACGACCGCCCGTATTCGTGACGCTACGGTCGGTCTGGGTGTTCTCCTGAGCCGCAGCCGTTCTGGCACGACGCGTGAAGCCCTCGGCGTCACCCACAACGCGCTGATGCCTTCTCTGCAAGCCGAAAGCCGGCGACTCGGTGCGCACACCGAGCAGGCGCACCGGGCGATCATCGCGGCGATTAACAATACGACCACCGAGCAAGTCCTCGAATACGCCCGTGGATCAGCGGTGCGCCACTACCTCGCCTACGGCGACTCAACCGCGGCAGTGCTGTTCCTCCTTAGCCTGGACACACCCCGCCCCGCTGACAATCGTGATCGGTGGGCTGCATGGTTGCCGTCATTCACCCATGCCGTCGGATCCGACCACCTTGACACCCTCACCACGCGTCACAACGTCGGCTACTGGCGTGGGGAAAGTGGTGACCCGGCCGGGGCCGTCACCGAATACGAACAGCTGCTCACCGACTATCTGCGGGTGTTGGGGCCTGACCACCCACACACCCTCGCCACTCGTCACAACCTCGCCTACTGGCGTGGGGAAAGCGGTGACCCGGCCGGGGCTGTCGCGGAATTCGAGGTGGTGCTTAACGACCGGTTGAGGGTGTTGGGGCGCGACCACCCCCACACGCTCACCACCCGCAACAACCTCGCCCGCTGGCGTGGGGAAAGCGGTGACCCGGCCGGGGCTGTCGCGGAATTCGAGGTGGTGCTTAACGACCGGTCGCGGGTGCTGGGGCGCGACCACCCCGACACTCTCACCACTCGCGACAATCTCGCCCGCTGGCGTGGGGAAAGCGGTGACCCGGCCGGGGCTGTCGCGGAATTCGAGGTGGTGCTTAACGACCGGTTGAGGGTGTTGGGGCGCGACCACCCCCACACCCTCACCACCCGCAACAACCTCGCACAGTGGCGTGGGGAAAGTGGTGACCCGGCCGGGGCCGTCAACGAATACGAACAGCTGCTCACCGACTATCTGCGGGTGTTGGGGCGCGACCACCCCGACACCCTCATCACCCGCAACAACCTTGCCTACTGCCGTGGGCAGTGCGGTGACTTGGCCGTGGCCATCACCGAACTTGAGGTGCTACTCACCGATTCTCTGCGGGTGTTGGGGCCCGACCACCCCGGCACTCTCGCCACCCGTCACAATCTCGCACGCTGCCGTGGGGAGAGTGGTGACCCGGCCGGGGCTGTCACGGAATTCGAGGTGGTGCTCACCGGCCGGTTGCGGGTGCTCGGACACGACCACCCCCACACCTTCGCCACCCGTCACAATCTCGCACACTGGCGCGGGGTAAGTGGTGACCCGGCCAGGGCTGTCGCGGAATTCGAGGTGGTGCTCACCGACCGGATGCGGGTGTTTGGGCCCGACGACCCCGACACGTGCGCCACTCGCAACCACATCGCTTACTGGCGTGAGGCAAGCGGTGGCGCCGCCGGGGCTGCCACCGAAGGATGACCGACCTCGCCCGGTTCCGAATTCAGAATCTGAGGAATCGGATCTGTGTCATCGGATCGCATCCGACCACCCGAGGTGATCAACTTCAGCGTGCGGTATGCAGCGTCTCGGCGCGACTTCTTGCGGGCGAAGGCCGAGGAAATAGCCAGCGACACGACCAAACCTAGCCAAACCGCCGTCGGCGCGGCGGCGAGTGCAGCGACCCACAGCGGGGCATCTAGCCGGGCAACCTCGGCCACCGCAGCCACATTTGTCGTCACTGCTACCGGCACCGCAAGACTCGTCATTGGGTCGACCCCTTCTCCACCGTTTCCTCGTGCTCGTCTCAATGGCACACTTCAACGATGGGTCACGCCCGAAGTGCCTGATCGCATGTGGTTAAGCGAACGATTTCGGCGGACGCCCAGCGGTGTAGACCGGTACCTGGAACACTCAAAACTGGACAAAACTGGACGGAAGTGGGGGAATGGGCATCCAAGTGCCAGCTGAGGAGGAACTCCCGCCCAGCCCGCATCGAGACCTCGTCCTAGCGATCCACGTCCTTTACTCGGCGGCGGGCAAGCCCGCGGTACGTGACATCAGTGACTATCTGGACACCAGAGACGATCTGGATGGCAATCTCGGACGACAAGCAATCAGCGATGTCCTGCGTGGCTCGAGCCTGCCTCGGTGGCGCAACCTCGAAGCGCTGGTGCGCGGATTAGTAGCACTGCAACGGGTTGGTAAATTCGATACTGAGGATGTCATTACAAAAATCCATACGTTGTGGAGTCTGGCGGATGGAGGGGCGGTACTCGATATTGGCATTAGCCATTTTGCGCCGCACTTTCGCCGAACAATAAATTCAACGAGCCCAGCAATTCCTCCCTCAGAAGCGTCTCCGGAGGATGATCGAAGCGTTGAGTCGACATCTTCGGAACCAATCAGCGGCCTATTGCTGCGACAGGAGCCGTTACTACGAGTTTGGGGTCAAAATCAGCAACCCTTGGACATCTTCGATCGCCAGATTGCCCGGGAAGTCTTAGAGAAAAGAGATGGCAATGGCCAGCGATGACAAGAAGGTGACAACCCAATTCAACTCCGGCGTCAATCGCGCATTGTATCTGACTGATGGCAAACTGTACCTAGCGTTCGGTGGCCCTGACTATCGAACGGGTCGGGACATCGGCATTCTGAATTCACCGTCAAAATCAATTCGGGACGATCGGCGCCGAGAAGAAGACGAGTCAAATCACCGGCTTTCTGAAGCACATGAACTGGTCGAAGCTAAACGAAGTTTGGTCAGTTCCGAATCTGAGTCCGATCTGACGGACTTCGCTGCAGCACTTAACCATTTGGGGGAAGTCTTCTCGACCCTAGGACGTTTTTCTGAAGGCGCGGAGGCGATAGGGGAGGCGGTTGTTATTCGTCGCCGTTTGTTCGAGGAGGATCCGGGTGCGGTCGATAATCTTGCCGATCTCGCTACTTCGCTAAACAACTTCAGCACCGTGTTGGCTGAATTGGGTCGTTTTGATATGGCGCTTCAGGTCAGCGAGGAGGCGGTTGTTATTCGTCGCCGTTTGCTTGAGGAGGATCCGGGTGCGGTCGATAATCTTGCCGATCTCGCTACTTCGCTAAACAACTTCAGCACCGTGTTGGCTGAATTGGGTCGTTTTGATATGGCGCTTCAGGTCAGCGAGGAGGCGGTTGTTATTCGTCGCCGTTTGCTTGAGGAGGATCCGGGTGCGGTCGATAATCTTGCCGATCTCGCTACTTCGCTAAACAACTTCAGCACCGTGTTGGCTGAATTGGGTCGTTTTGATATGGCGCTTCAGGTCAGCGAGGAGGCGGTTGTTATTCGTCGCCGTTTGCTTGAGGAGGATCCGGGCGCGGTCGATAATCTTGCCGATCTCGGATCTTCGCTAAATAACTTCAGTAATCGTCTTGTGCAAACAGGAAATATTGCAATGGCCCTGCAAGCTGCTGAAGAGGCGTTTTCTATTTATTCGCATGTGGCTAATTTCGATCGAGCCATATTCGGGCAGCGCATGATTATTTCTATGTTGAACCTTGCCAGTCTTTATGCACGCCGGGGCGCACTCACGAGAGCTTCCGAGTTATACGAGATTTCAGTGTCTGATGCGGAGCGAATCCTCGGTCCGGATCACCCGGATACGATCGCCAGCCGTAATAACCTTGCTGGGGTTTATCAGTCGACTGGACGTTACGGCGAAGCCCAACGGCTCTATCTAGATGTCATCAGCGGCCAGGAGCGAATCCTCGGCTCGGATCATCCCGCTACGATCGCCAGCCGTAATAATCTTGCTGGGGTTTATCAGTCGACTGGACGTTACGGCGAGGCCGAACGGCTCTATCTAGATGTCATCAGCGGACGGGAGCGAATCCTCGGCTCGGATCATCCCGCTACGATCGCCAGCCGTATTAATCTTGCTGGGGTTTATCAGTCGACTGGACGTTACGGCGAGGCCGAACGACTCTATTTGCAAGCTGTGACAGATAGCGAGCGGCTCCTTGGCTCGGATCATCCGGATACGATCGCCAGCCGTAATAACCTTGCTGGGGTTTATCAGTCGACTGGACGTTACGGCGAGTCCGAACGGCTCTATCTGGATGTCATCAGCGGCCAGGAGCGAATCCTCGGCTCGGATCATCCCGCTACGATCGCCAGCCGTAATAATCTTGCTGGGGTTTATCAGTCGACTGGACGTTACGGCGAGGCCGAACGGCTCTATTTGCAAGCTGTGACAGATAGCGAGCGGCTCCTTGGCTCGGATCATCCGGATACGATCGCCAGCCGTAATAACCTTGCTGGGGTTTATCAGTCGACTGGACGTTACGGCGAGTCCGAACGGCTCTATCTGGATGTCATCAGCGGCCAGGAGCGAATCCTCGGCTCGGATCATCCCGCTACGATCGCCAGCCGTAATAATCTTGCTGGGGTTTATCAGTCGACTGGACGTTACGGCGAGGCCGAACGGCTCTATTTGCAAGCTGTGACAGATAGCGAACGAATCCTCGGCCCGGACCACCCCGACATTCTAGTCACCCGGCATAATCTAGCTGTTTTGCGCGCCAAGAGTGGAAATATAGTCCAGGCTGTAATTGAGTTCGAGCGACTGCTGACCCAGGAGACGCGAGTCTTGGGAATTGACCATCCTGGTACCCTTCAGACTCGGCACAATCTGGTCTTATTGCGCGCGAAGGATGAAGACCCCGCCGACACGAAACTTGAACTTGAGCGGCTACTCGCAGACGAGATGCGTGTTTTGGGACCAGAGCACCCTCAAACTCTACGAACCACGAATCGGCTGAGCCGTGAGGGAAGGGATTGATCGCTGTCGAATTCGTTCCGGGGCTTAACACAGCCTGCAAAGCAGCCGGGCCAACTTCACCGATCACTCGAAATCAGCGATAGTGAACGCCCACAGGTTGCAACCTCGGACGGTACGCGATACCGGGATTGAACCTGAGCTGCTCTGTGACGCATCAAGATCGCAACGTATGCCGACCGACAGCAATGTATTCCACCCTTTTGCAGACTGCTGACCAGGGTATCGCCTGGTCAGGACAGTGTTCGCAGTGTTTGATCTCATAATCCATTGGTCGCGGGTTCGAGCCCCGCCCGCCCCACAAACACCAGCGTGGCCGACCTCCGGGCATTGCAAGGATGGCGGGTCGGCGCCGATCGTCCTGGGGAACCGTTGCCAATCATGGTGCGTCGAATCCGGGAGATTGCGTCGGCCGATTCGGGCTAAGTGCGTCGGCCATCCGTTTTGGTCGCTGCGCCGATAATCAGCGGTCGGACAATGGGGACCATCATTCCCCGCCACGTCGCTTCCTGGACGTCGTCGAGTTCCAATCCGGATGCCCGGATCAGCTCGAGCGTGGCGCGGTTGCAGCGGCAACCCTCCGCGAACCGGCGCCACGGGCCTTCGAGGCGGTCTTGCCAACGGGCAAGTCGCGGCGACTGTGAGCGGACGTGTTCGACGAACAGCAGCCTGCCGTCGGGGCGCAGCACGCGCTTGATCTCGCGCAACACCGCATCGGGGCTGTCGACAGTGCACAAGACAAGCGTGGAGACGACCGTATCCACGGATCCTTCCGTGAACGGCAGCTGATCCGCCGACGCGTCGAGCACCTTCGCCCGACGTGGGGTGCCGCGCAGCCGCCGGTCCAACCGCGCACGCATCGCGGCCTCGGGTTCGGTCAGGATCAACTCATCAAGGTGGTCGGGGTAGTACTGCAGGTTGAGACCGGTACCGCTGCCGAGCTCGACCGTCCGTCCTCTTGCGCGGCCGAGCAACTGGCGCCGACGAGCCCCCATGCCCGCCCGCTCGCCTCTCCACAGGAGCGGGTCGTACAGTGCCGCGAACGCCCGCGCCCACAGGTCCGAGCCCTGTCCGGCCGCCGCCGGTGCGGTGCCACTGGTCATACACTCGACTATACGTCGGCAGGCGTTGTCGCGAATCTCCAGCTACCTCGACCGAGGCCCGTTCGGAGGAGTAGGCGGTCTCGCTGCGCAGTTGCGACTACGGCGCCGCCGCAGCGGCGTAGCGCCGTGGGTGTCGGTGGCGCGGTTCTGGTTCAAGATGGACTATCAGACGGCTCCGCATCTTGTATAACAGCTCAGTTCCCGGACAAGTTCTGAATTCCCGGACCGGTGGACGGGGCTTGCTGAGCCGCACATGCCTCAGTGCTGGATCAACCCACCGATCGGGACGGGAGGAACATGGCCCGTCGCCGGAACCGTCCGAGCCAGGGCGAGGCCGATATCCACAAGTGAAGATCGACGCAGGCAGGCTACATCAGGTATCGGGATCCAGATCGACTCAGCGGTTTCACCATTCGGCTCAGGCCGGAGCCGGCCGCCGGTGACGCGCACCTGATAGAAAATGCCGACATTCTGGTGCTCGGTACCGGCCCGCGCAGCGGCAGCGGGGATGACCCTCGAGTCCACGCCGAGCAGACGTTCAACGATCCCGTCGCATCCGGTTTCTTCAGTGAGCTCCCGGGTCACCGCATCGAACGGATCCTCCGCGTGCTCGACCCCACCACCCGGAAGAGTCCAGCTGGTTTCGCCACTCGGTGGAACGTGGCAGGCGAGCAGAACCTGTCCCTCCTCGATGCATACGGCGTACGCCGCCAATCTGAAACTCATCCCATAACCTCCACCGAACCCTGTCCCGACCTCGTCCGCCTGAGGTATGGGTGTGTACCGAGCGCATCTGTGTGGAACCCCGGACTACGACGAATTTGTCGACCAGGTCGTATCGAATCTGCGGGCGCTGCGATACGGCGTCGGCGGCCCGGACATCGATGCCGATCTAGGGGCGATGACCTCCACCGCGCAGATCGAGCTGGTCAGGCGCACATAATCCGAAAGTAGCAACATGGTGCCGGTTCCGCGAAGTAGCCTACGGTTCCATGAGCGCATGTGAGGTTTGCGGTAACGATTACGCTATGCCGATCGTCGTCGAAGCTCAGGGAACGCGGCATGTCTTCGACTGCTTCGAATGTGCGATCCACCGCATGGCACCTATCTGCGAGCACTGCGACTGCAAGATCATCGGCCACGGAGTGGAGTCAGATGGTCGATTCTTCTGCTGCGCGCATTGCGCCGTGTCCGAGGGTGCCAAAGGTTTGGTCGACCACGTGTGAGGGCGGTGCCGCTCGGGACCGAGGGGGTATCGACTCGCCGCGGTACCGTCCCGCTGGGCTGCTGTTGCTCTCGTCCAGGCGGCGAATCACGTTCGACGGCGGGTGCCAGCCCGGCGACCGTATCGATGCCTGGCTGATCATCGACAACTGTGCTCGTCCCGGGTCGGTGTCCTGGGTTCGGGGGTTGTATTACTTGCGTGCAACGCCCGCGTAGGCGGACACCTGCGCGTCCATTTTCTTCGGGGGTGCGACACCGTCCGGGTGCCAGCGGTGCGGCACCTCTACACCGGGATCGACCAGCTCTAATCCCTGGAAGAACCGCATGAATTCGTCTCGACTTCGAACTTGGCATGGCAGGCCGCTTCGGCGGTAGATGTCGACCACGGTAGCTATTGCCGTCGGATCGAAGTCGGGCGTGACGTGTGTCATCACTAAATACGAGCCAGGGACGAGCTCGGCCATCAGAGTATCGACGATTCCGTAGGCATCCTGCTCGTCGGGGATGAAATGCATCAGGGCGTTGAGACTGAGCGCGACCGGTTGGGTCAGGTCCAGTGTCTCGAGCATTCCTGGGGCGTTGAGGATCTTTTCGGGTGTCCTGACATCGGCGGAGACGTAGTTGGTACGCCCCTCATGTGAACTGACCATCAATGCTCTGGCGTGGACGAGCACGATCGGATCGTTGTCGACGTAGACGACTCGCGCGTCAGGCGCAACCTGTTGTGCCACCTGATGCAGGTTCGGCTCGGTGGGGATACCGGTTCCGATATCGAGGAATTGACGAATGCCCGCGTTTGTGAGGAACCGTGTCACGCGGTGTATGAAGGCCCTGTTCTGCTGGGCGGCCACCCGCACTCCCGGCCAGATGCCCACGACCTGTTCAGCCGCTGCCTCGTCCGCGCTGTAATGGTCCTTGCCACCGAGGTAGTAGTCATACATTCGGGCGGTGTGGGGCTGATTCTGCCGCAGGTCGACCGGAGAACCGGGTTCTACGGTCGGAGTCTTTTCATAGTCGAGGCCCATGCTTGCCACGCTAGTCTATCCGGCGCCTTTGATCTGGCCATCGGTCCGCCCTACCGTCGGATCCGAGATAGCAAGCGTTGGACCGAGTTTCGCGCCCCCAGCAGCCATTCTTGCTGGCGCGGGCCGGGCGAGAAGTCGCATGCGATCGTCGATAACGTCCCCGCGCAAACGCCGTGACGTGCTCGAACGTTTCCTGTGGCGGACGGTCAGCGCAGTGACCAGGGTGCGGCGGCTCGCTGTTGAGCCCACCGATGTGGATCGCATTCGAGTGTGCTGCGATCCCAATGGCCGAGTTCGGCTGCGGCCTCATATGTTTCGTGGAGGAACTCGGCGACCATGGCATTCGGATCGTTCGCGGTGCGGACCGTTTCATAGGGTAGGACGAATTCACCCAGGTTGGGGTCGTAGGTTGCGCCGGGCACCTGCAGGCGGCGTTCGCGGTAGCCGTCGGGTTCGGGATAGGTGTAGGCGTAGAACGCGCCCTCCGCACCACCGCCGGGCCAGAATCCGCAGCTGCTGAGTTCGTGTGAATAGCCCTCCACCATGACCCAGTCGGCGCAGTGCGGTGCGCCGCCGCTGTGTTCGGGAGCGGTCCGTCCTGAAAAGCGTGTGTAGGCAAGATCCATTGCGCCCCAATAGAAATGAACCGGACTGGTCTTGCCGGTATAGCCGGAGCGAAACTCGTTGAGCAGGCGGTTGGCATGGACGAGTTGCCGCCAGAACGCCTGCGCGGACGTCGGATCGTAGAAGGCGTGCTGGGTGTCCTCAGCGAACGGGATCGACAATTCGACTTCATTGGGGTGCCCTTGAATTCGGGTCTCGAACCCGAGTTCGTCCAGCGCTTGCATGGTTTCGGTGTAGAACTGCGCCACCGGTTTCGGCGCGAGTGCCACGGTGCGGGTATCGCCGTTGTCGGCGCGGATGACCAATCGGTGTGCGAGGAAATCGAATTCGATATCGAAGAGGCGGTCGGCGTAGGGGATTGCCGAGGTCGTCAGCCCGCGCGGGCTCACATACAGGGTCACCTGCCACCAGTGATTCAACAATGGTGCGTGGGCGAGCCGGATCTTCCCCACCACCTGTGTCCACATGTGCAGGGTGTCACGCGTATCCGTCCAGTCCGCCACACGCAGTTGCGGCCACGTCGCGGTGGAATTCGATGCCGACAGCTCCGACATGTCAGTATTCCCTTCGTCGCTGGATTCGCTTCAGTCGCGGATTCCGCGGCGCATCGATATCGACGCGATAGCCGCCGCCGTTGAGGAATGTCCACATGGCGTGCATATCCGCGGAAGATTCGTCACACACCCCAATCCGAGCAGTAGGTCCGAAAGTGCCGACGTAGCTACCGTAGCGCGAACTCGAAGCAAAAGGCCGTGGCACCGTCCGCTGCACCTCGTCGGCTCATAACCCAGAGATCGCAGGTCGATCCCGCGCAGAAGCAACACCTCGACGTCCACCATGACGTAGACCTCGGCGATGCGGACCACGACGTCCCGAGTCGAGCGGCCGCGGCAGGCTCGTCGGCGCAGTTCGACGGCGATACGAGGCCGGTTTGCACGCGACATATTCACTACGCGTTCAGCCGGGGCGAGTAATCCGAAGTCATGGTGACCCAGCCCGACCGGGCGATGCGGTCCAACGTGCTCGAGCGCGATTGGGCCATCGATATTGTGCGCGTCTGCTCGATCACGGTGGTGGTTGTCGTGCACTGGATATCGATCAGGGTCACCGTGGTCGATGGTGTCGTTCGCGGCGACCAGGCGCTGCACGGGCGACCCGTCTGGGGTACTGACCTGGCCGCTGCAGGTGATGCCGATGTTCTTCGTTGCGGGTGGATTCGCCAACACCCTGATCGTCGACCGATACCGTGCCCGAGGCCGAACCTACGGGGACTATCTCGGGTTGCGGGTGCGGCGACTGACCACCCCGATGATCGCGCTGATCCGTTCATCGTCGCAGTCGATGTCGGCCTCGACGCCTTCTCCGAACCGGCCGCTGCGGCGGCCGCCGATATCGTCGCCAGCCCGCTGTGGTTTCTCGCGGTGTATCTGATCGCGGCCATGGTCGCGCCGTTTGCCGTTCGCGCACACGATGTTTCGGCATTGCTGGCGCCGGTGGTGTTGCTGGGCTGCTCATTCGCGGTGGACGTGCTGCGCTTCGGCGGGGTGAACCGGTTCGCCGAATGGAATCTGATATTCATCTGCCTGTTCTGCCACCAGATCGGAATCCTTTACGCCCGTGGGACATTGGGCCCTGTCGGGGACGGCGGTGTGCTGCTGATAGCGGTTGCGGGTATCGGCGTGCTGATCGTCATGGTGGTGCCGGGACCGTACCTCCGACGATGCTCGGGCTGGCCGATGGTGACAGCTGCACAAGCCGAACGAGGTCTCGATGGGGGCCAGCCGTCGCGTCCCTTTGGCGGTTCCTGACTAGGTACCGGTGCCGAGCGTGGCGATCGGGGTCGCAGTCCGTGGCGCTACGATCAGCCCAACGTTCTGAAAGGAAATCGTGACCAAGTCGACGGCTTTCGCCGCTGTGCTCGCTGCGGCCGCTGCCGCTCTGCTATTCCTGCCCGCCGCCCCCGCGCACGCCCAGTCCCCCCACTGCGCCAAGGCCATCGAGCTGATCAACATCGCGATCGACACGAGCGGCGGCACCCTGGACGGGGCGACGGCGACAGCGCTGTCCAACAGGCTTAGCGGCCTGGCCGATCTGGCCCAGGGCGCGGAGAAGGATGTCATCGCCGCCTACGCCTACGCGCTGGCAGATGAGAACGTCGCCAACCTCGACCCCTACACCGACGAACTCAACCGCGTCTGCGCCTGACCACTACCAGGCCTGAGTTGCTGAGCTGAAGCTAAGTAATCTCGAGGCTCGTCGAGATCGCTGGATGAGCGGCTCGAGAACAATGTATCTGCTCGAATGCTCTGTCCTGGCGAGCATTTCGCCTGGTCAGGACAGTGACATTTCAAGACCCCACGTCGTCTGCGTACCGGGGGTGTCGTCCTTCGCCATTTCGCTACGCAGTCGGATGATCGACCAGCCGGGCTTTGATGGTCTCCCCGAGATCGCTCATGGGATGCCCTCATCCACAGACAATGGTTCACCGTCGCCAGGAGTTCCGGACCCGGATCGGCAAATGCCCGCTTGGATCGAGTTGGGCGGTTATTGCCAGAGTCGGGGTAGCCAGTGGCGCCATCGTCGCAGTGGCACCCTGCTTATCGGGGCGGATAGGTCCGATCTGCTGCGGACTTGCCATGGATCATCGCATGATGGGTGATGTGGGTATGGCCCCACGGGTTCTGGCCGAGTTCGTTGTGCTCTCCATGACGTAGACGATGGCGCGACAGTATGTGCAGGTCTCGCGGATGGCGAGGACTGTGCCGCGCCCCGACAGGCAAGGAGATTCCCATGGCTATCGGCGACACGATCAGCGGCTCCACCTTCATTGTCGATCTGGGAAAGTTTCAGGTGGAAACGGTTGAGCAGATCAGTGGGCTATCGCTCGCGGAGGACGCGGTCGAAATCAAACAGGTGACTCCGGATGGCGAGGTGATCGTCGGCACGCAGCCGGGCTCCGCGCGCAGTGGGGAGATCACGATCATTCGCGGGTTGGACCAGAGCAGGGTGTTCACCGAATGGATCTATACGACCATGACCATGCGAGATGTGGATGATGCTCGCCAAGACATCACGTTGATGGTGCTGGACCCGAATAAGAAGCCGGTCAAGCGTGTGCACTTGGCGCGCGCTCGGGCGTCCGATTGGCGGGGGCCGTCGCTGGATGCCGGAGCGAACAGTCCGGCGACGGAAGCGGTGACGATCGTCTACGAGGACATCACGGTCGAGAACACCTGAATGTCGGCGCGGACCGAGCAGCAGGCGGTCATGATCGGTGGCTTCGAGCAGTGAACGATAGCTGGGCAGCACCCCCGAGATGCTCAGGTCGCCTGCTCACCGAGGGTGTACTGGTGGTGCAGGCGCTGGACCGCGTCGTCCATGTGCTCGACCAGTAACGTGCGTGCCTTGCGCACTGGCCCCGAGCCGATCGCATCGCGCAGTTCGACGTGCTCTCGTGCTTGTTCACGCAGGTCCGGATACGTTGTTTGCAACGCCCCCAAGCACATTCGGGTTTCGATCAAAAGGGTGCGGGCGGCGCGCACCAGGCGGGGGCTGCCCGCGCTGTCTACGAGGGCCTCGTGGAAGGCTTGGTCGGCGTCGGAAACGCCTGCGGCGTCGCCGTTTTCGGCGTGGGCGCACATGGCGGTGACGCTGGGTTCCAAAGCCGCATAGGTGATATCTCGGCGGCCGTCGAGGATGAGGGTCAAGGCGCCGCCTTCGATGGCGGTTCGGGCGCGGTAGATGTCGACGACGTCGTCGATGGTCAGTTCGATGACGAAGATGCCGCGGTTGCGGATGCTGTACAGCAGGCCCTCGGTGAGCAGGCGCTGCAGTGCTTCGCGGACCGGGCCGCGCGATACGCCGAATCGGGTCGCGAGGTCGGCCTCGCCGAGTTGGGCGCCCGGGGCGAGGTTGCCGCGCATGATCGCTTCGCGGAGCCGGTCGGCGATCATTTCCGCCGTCGACTGCCGGTTAACCGGCTCGAAATCAACGACCGACATGGATATGCCTTTCCGAGAAGAGAGAGCCGAGCACCCCGGATGCCACCGTGCTGCCGGTAAGTCGCAGGCCCTCCCAGATGGTGACCTGATTGGCCGTCAACACGATCTTGCCCAAGCGGGCCTCGAGTTCCGGCAATACCCCGAGAGTGTGCATGGCGGTGTCCGGGATCAGCAGCGCTTGCGCGTCGGGATGATCGTTGGCGGCCGCCAGCTCGCGCACCTGCTCGGCGGTCAAGGTGCCGACTTCCGCGGCGGTGTCGATGCCGGCGCTGGAGAAGGCGACCACTTCGATTCCGGCATCGGCCAGAAACTCCACGAACAGCCGCGCTACCTCGTCCGGATAGCTCGCTGCGATCGCGACGCGGCGCACGTCGAGCGCCTGCGCTGCCGTGACGAAGGCGAGGCTGGTGCTCGAGGCTGGTACTCCTGCAGCCGAAGCCAGCTCGCGCACCTGTTCCCGCGCACCCTGCGGTCCGTATACGAAACTCCCTGAGGTGCAAGCCCAGACGACGGCGTCGGGCTTGTCCGATGCGAGCAGTGCGGCGCCGCGGCGCAGTTTGTCCGGACTGCCCAGATCGAGCAGCTCCGGAATGGCGTGCAGATCGGTTCCGTAGATGTGGGCCACCGGCAACCGCACGCCGAGCAGCGATGCGGCGAGCGGGTAGTCGTCCTCGGCCGCGTGGTCCGGGTAGATGAAACCGACGGTGGGTGCCTGCATGTTCTTCCAATCAGAAAACGTTGAGTAGCCACTTTCCCGGACCGGTCATCGGCAGCTTCATCCGGCCCAGGCAGGCCCACATGGTGAGCTGATTCGCGGTGAGTACGGGTTTGCCGAGCGCCTGTTCGAGCGGCTCGATGACGTCGTAGGTGGGCAGGTTGGTACAGCTGACGAAGATCGCCTGGGCCTGCGGGTCGTCCGCGCCGACGATGCGTTCGGCGATGGTGCGGTAGTTGACCTTCCAGATGCCGCCGCCCAATCCCAGGTGGTCCGAACGGATTACGGTGCAGCCCGCCTCGGCGAGGAAGTCGTGCAGTTTGTGGGTGAGGATTTCGTCGTAGGGGGTGAGTACCGAGACTCTGCTGATGTCCAGATGTTGGATCGCCTCCACGAGTGCGCCGGAAGTGGTGACGGCGTCCTGCGCGCCGGCCCGGCAGATGGTGTCGCGCAGTGACCTCTCATAGGCGAGCCCCCTGATGAAACTGCCCGAAGTACACAGGTAGGCAACGACTTCCGGCTCGACATGCATCACATCGCGCGTCGCCGCCGTCAGATGTACCGGGTTGGAGACCAGCTCGGCCATCGCCATCGAAACGGGCACCGGTTCATACGGCGTGCGGGCCAGGTGCAGGCTGACGTCGAGCGGCGCCCAGCGCCAGAGTTCGCGTTCGAGTGCGAGGTCGAACGGTGCGATGATCCCGATCCCCCGTTGTGCAACGGGCCCTTCGATATCGGGAAAGCCGAGTTCCAATGCGGCCCCTCTCGCGCTCAGCCGTCAGACCTCCGAGAACGATCGGATTGTTGACAATCATACGATGCGATTTTAGTGTGTCAATGTGGAACAGGGCCCGATTGTCACCGTCCTGCACAGTGACAGTGTGCCCGCCGCGGACCTCATGGCCCCGGTGGCCGATCGAGCCGAAGTACGGTACACGGAAGCGCCCGGACTCGCCGACGCACTGCGCGGCGCCGACGCGTTGTTCGTCTACGACTTCCTGACTCGCGCGATCCCCGGGGCCTGGCACGCGGCCGATCGTTTGCGCTGGCTGCATATGGGTTCGACCGGGGTGGATCCGGTGATGTTCCCCGAACTTCGGGAAAGCGAGGTCGTGGTCACCAATACACGTGGCGTATTCGATACGGCCATCGCGGAATACGTCTTGGGGCAGATCCTCGGTTTCGCCAAGGATCTGTCCGGATCGCTGCGTTTGCAGCAACGCCACGAATGGCGGCACCGCGAATCCGAACGCATTTCGGGCGCCTGCGTCCTGATAGTCGGAACCGGCTCGATCGGTCGCGCTGTCGCGCGGTTATTGCGCGCGGCCGGTATGACCGTGCGGGCGGTGGGACGCCGGGCGCGGGCCACCGACCCGGATTTCGGCACTGTGAGCACCGACCTGCTCGCCGAACTTCCCATTGCCGATTACGTCGTCGCGGTCGCGCCGTTGACGCCGCAGACCCGGGAAATGTTCGATGCCAAGGCATTCGCCGCGATGAAACCACATGCAAGGTTTGTCAATGTCGGCCGTGGGGAACTCGTTGTGACCGACGACCTTCTCGCCGCACTCAGCACCGGATCGATAGCCGGGGCAGCACTCGATGTGGTGGATCCGGAACCGCTACCGGCGCGGCATCCGCTGTGGGATCTGCCGAATGTGCTTATTACTCCGCACAATTCGGGTGATTTCAGCGGCTGGCGAACCGAGGTCGTCACGGCGTTCACCCGCAATTTCGATAATTGGATCGCCGGCCGGACTTTGGACAACGTGGTCGATAAAGAGCTGGGGTACGTGCCCGGCTGAAGGAGCCTGCCGTGAGCGAACGAAGTGAGCGAACCGTGTGCCGGCGCGCCTTGCGCATGCCGGAGCCGAGCGTCAGCGAGGTGCAGGCATGAGCTATCCGGACAGCAATACGCAACCGGCCGCGATGACCGCCGTCGAATTGGTCTCGGCCTACGCGGCCGGCACCCTGTCCCCGGTCGAGGCGACCGAGGCGATTCTGGAAGCCATCGCGGCGCGCGACGGTGAGGTGAATGCCTACTGTCTGGTCGATCCGGATCGCGCATTGGTGCAGGCGAAAGATTCTGAGGCGCGCTGGAATTCGGGTTACGCCCGCGGACTGCTCGACGGCGTACCGATTTCGATCAAGGACATTTTCCTGACCGAGGGCTGGCCGACTCGGCGCGGCAGCACCTCGGTCGATCCGAGTGGTCCGTGGCAGGTGGACAGCCCGGTCGCGGCCCGGCTGCGCGAGGACGGGATGGTGTTCCTCGGGAAGACGACGACGCCCGAAATCGCTTGGAAGGGGGTCACCGACAGCCCGCTGACCGGCATCACCCGCAACCCGGTAGATCCCACGACAACCTCGGGCGGATCCTCCGGCGGCAGCGCGGCTGCGGTGGCGGCGGGGATGGGTCCGGTGTCGGTCGGCACGGACGGCGGTGGGAGCATTCGCATTCCGGCCGCGTTCTGCGGCATCGTCGGTTTCAAGCCGACGCACGGCAGGGTCCCGCTGTATCCGGCGAGCCCGTTCGGTCCGCTGGCACACGCCGGGCCGATGACCAGGACGGTCGAGGATGCCGCGCTGCTCATGGACATTCTGGCGCTGCCCGATCCGCGCGATCCGACCGCGCTGCCGCCCACGGTGGCGACCTTTCGCGGCCAGATATCGCGTGAGGTGCGTGGACTTACCGTCGCCTACTCGCCGACGCTCGGTTATGCGCAGGTCGACCCGGAGGTTGCCGCGATCGTGGATTCGGCGGTGCGGCGGCTGGCCGATGCCGAGCTGCGGGTCATCGCCACGGATCCGGGTTTCGAAGACCCGCGCGACGCATTCGAAGTGCTGTGGGCCGCCGGTGCGGCGACCATGTTGGCGAAATTCCCGGACGGCGCGCGCGAGAAGGTGGACAAGGGACTGCGCGCGGTGTGGGAGCGCGGCGAAACCGTCAGTGCCGTCGACTATCTCGACGCCCGCGCGGTTGCCGCCCAACTGGGCATCACCATGGGCGCCTTCCATGACACCTACGACCTGCTGATCACCCCGACGATGCCGATCACCGCATTCGAGGCGGGGCACGATGTCCCGCCCGGCAGCGGGCTCGACGGCTGGCCGCAGTGGACGCCGTTCACCTATCCGTTCAATATGACCCAGCAGCCCGCGATCAGTATCCCCGCGGGCAAGACCGCCGCGGGGCTGCCGGTCGGACTGCAGATCATCGGACCGCGCCACTCCGATGATCTGGTCCTCGCGGTTGCCCGCTACGCCGAATACGTCCTGGGCTGAGTCGCGTCCTCGGGATTGGTCACCGAAGAGGACTGCAGTCGAGCAACCAGGAGTCCCTGGAAACGCGGGCACGTCATGATGTCGTCGTACGGGCATTCGCCCTCGAGCATGTCGAGTGCGGCCTGCGCCCGGGCGATCCGAGCCAGCAGCCTCTCACGGTGGCGGACCGTCACCTCGTGGCGGGCTGGTGCGGACCGGGCGGCCAGCATCGTCCGGATGTCGCCGAGTCCGTGCGGCCATGTCCACGTTGCTCACCGTGCTCGACGCCTTCGACGATCTGCCCCAGGTCCGTAACCTGCGAGAACACACCTACGAAGCGTTGGGCGACACCGTTATGGACGTCGGTTGCGGGAGCGGGCACGCCGTCGGCGAGCTGGCCGCTCGCGGGGTGCGGGCCATCGGCATCGACCTCGACCCCGCCATGATCGAGGTCGCCGTCGAGCGCTGGCCCGCAGGCGAGTTCCATGTCGGCGATGCCACTGCGCTGCCGGCATCGCGGGAGAAGGTGTTTGGTTCGACAGCCAAGTCGCTAGGGCACGCGACGATCGGCTGTTCGTCGCCGTCCCGATCTTTCTCGCCTCCGGGACTCGCGCCGATTAGACGCGGGCGAATGCCAAAGTTTCGCCTTGGACACCGTGCAGCCAGAGCGCGTTGCACGCCGTCGCGATATCGGCGAGGCCCTCTTCGATGGTGGCGAAGACATTTCCGGGCACCCAGCCCATATCCCCGTTGATCAGTAAGTTGTTGCGGCCGTAGAACAAAGCGAGGTCGGTGGCGCCTTGCTCGTGGTGCGCCGCCGTACCGGGCTCGTAGCCGTAGGCCGGGTTGCCGATCTCCCACGCTTCGAAATCGAACAGGCACACGTCGCCCGGAATGGGGGTGACGGTCGGGTTTTCCCGATGCGGTGCCGCAATGATCCGGGGCAGCAGGGTGTACACCTCGTTGCGGGCGTATTTGGCGTGGAAGGCGTCGCCTTCTTGCGGCAGCGCATCCCACACCGCCGCGCAGGTCCGTGGTGCCTCCGCGTCGAGCAGTCGGGCTCGGCAGGTGACGCCCGCCTTGGTCAGTGTGATCGAGATATAGCGGGCCATCGGTTCTGCCTCCTGGTCACGCGGGGAGTTCGGCGAGCACGGTGGACCAGATCGCGAGCGCATCGTCGATCTGGGTATCGGTCACGATCAGCGGCGGGATCATCCGCACCACGTTCATATACGCACCGCAGGTGAGCAGCAGCAGCCCCTTCTCGACCGCGAGCCGCTGGGCCGCGACGGCGGTCGCGGTATCGGGTTCGCCTGTGGCGGTGGTGAATTCGGTGCCACAGAGCAGTCCTAGACCGCGCACATCGCCGATCGCCTTGGTGGCGCCCTCGCGCAGTCCGGTCAGCAGTTGCGTGCCGCGCGCTGCGGCGTTGTCCACCAACCCCTCCGATTCGATCACCTCGAGTGTGGCGATCGCCGCCGCACAGGCCACCGCATTGCCGCCGTAGGTGCCGCCCTGCGAGCCCGGCCAGGCCTTGGCCATCAGCTCGCGCGGGGCTGCGATTCCGGACAGCGGGAACCCGCTGGCCAGGCCCTTCGCAATGGTGATGACATCGGGCCGGACGTCGAAGTGCTGATGTCCGAAGAACTTTCCGGTCCGGCCGAAGCCGGTCTGGATCTCGTCGAAGATGAGCAGAATGCCGTGCCGGTCCGCCCGTTCGCGCAGCCCATGGAAGAACGTGGCGTTGCCGGGGATGTAGCCGCCCTCACCGAGCATGGGTTCGACCACGAATGCGGCGGTTTCGGCGGGGGAGGTGACGGTGGCGAAGAGGTAGTCGAGTTCGCGCAGTGCGAAGTCGGTGGCCTCGGCCTCGGTCCAGCCGTAGCGGTAGGCGGTGGGGAATGGTGCCACGTGCACACCGGACATCAGCGGGCTGAATCCTGCGGAGAAGCGGGTGCCCGAGGTCGTCATGGTCGCCGCCGCGACAGTGCGACCGTGGAATCCGCCTTGGAAGACAACGATATTCGGCCGTCCGGTGGCCTGGCGGGCCAGGCGCAGTGCGGCCTCGACCGCCTCGCTGCCGGAGTTGGCGAAGAACAGCGTGTCCAGACCTTCGGGCAGCACCGTGCCGAGTCGCTCGATGAGTTCGAGCAGCGGCCGGTGCATGACGGTGGTGTATTGGCCGTGGATCAGGCTGGCGACCTGGGCCTGGGCCGCGGCGACCACGTGCGGATGGCAGTGGCCGGTGCTGGTTACGCCGATGCCCGCGGTGAAGTCGAGATAGCGGCGGCCGTCGGTGCCGTAGAGGTAGCAGCCCGATCCGTGGTCGACGGTTACCGGGGTGGCCTGCTTGAGAACGGGGGATAACTCGGTCATGATCCGCCTCCCGGGCGCGTATCCGCTGATTGTCTATTGTCGGATTGTTGACAATATGCATAACATGGGCACGGGGTTCACAGCAATGGCCGAAGGCCGCGTCGGGAATGAAAAGGAGCCCAAATGCTCACCGAAACCGCCCTGACCGCAGCCGAACGCGCCGCGATCGACACGGTTCCGACCGGACTGTTCATCGACGGCGGGTGGCGTGGAACAGCCGCTTCGCTCCCGGTCACCGATCCGGCAACCGGCCAGTTGCTCTGTGCGGTGGCCGATGCCGATGCGACCGATGGACTGGACGCCTTGGCCGCGGCCGATCGGGCACAGGCGGAGTGGGCGCGAACGACGCCGAGGCAGCGCAGCGACATCCTCATGGACGCGCACCGGGCACTGCTCGGCGATACCGAACGACTCGCACTGATCATGACGCTGGAAATGGGTAAGCCACTGGCCGAGGCGCGCGGTGAAATTGCTTATGCGGCAGAGTTTTTCCGGTGGTTCGCCGAAGAGGCGGTCCGTCTGGACGGAGGGTACATGCCTGCACCCGCGGGTGGTTCGCGCTTCCTGGTGACCAGACAGCCGATCGGTCCGAGCCTGCTCATCACGCCGTGGAACTTCCCGATGGCGATGGGGACCCGCAAGATCGGTCCGGCATTGGCCGCAGGATGCACCTGCATCGTGAAACCCGCTGAGCAGACACCACTTTCGATGCTGGCGCTGGCCGACATCCTGGATCGAGTCGGTGTCCCGGCGGGGGTCGTCAATGTGATCACCACATCCGATCCGGCGGCGGTCATGACGCCGCTGATTCTGGACAGCCGTTCGCGCAAGCTGTCGTTCACCGGTTCGACCGCCGTCGGAAAGTTGCTGCTCGAGCAGTGCGCACGGACCGTGATGCGCACCTCGATGGAGCTCGGCGGGAATGCGCCGTTCATCGTATTCGACGACGCGGACCTGGATGAGGCCGTCGAGGGCGCGCTCGCGGCGAAGATGCGCAATATCGGGCAGGCGTGTACTGCGGCGAACCGAATCTTCGTGCAGCGCAGTGTCGTTGACGAATTCGCGACTCGGCTCGCGGACCGGCTGAGGGCGCTGCCCATGGGGCGTGGGACCGAACCGGGAGTCGTCGTCGGCCCGCTGATCGACGCCGATGCGGTGGCCAAGGTGAGCGGTCTCGTCGCCGATGCGGTCCGCCGCGGGGCCACCGTGCGTACCGGCGGCGCTGCCCGCGAGGGTCTCGGAAACTTCTATCCCGCAACGGTATTGACCGATGTTCCCGATGACGCCGAGATGTGCCACACCGAGATCTTCGGACCGGTCGCAGCGATCGCCGCATTCGATACCGAAGACGAGGCCGTCGCGCGCGCAAATAACACGCCATACGGATTGGTGAGCTATGTTTTCACCGAAAATCTGCGGCGCGGACTGCGGGTGTGTGAGGCACTGGAATCCGGCATGGTCGGCTTGAACCAGGGAGTAGTGTCCAACCCCGCCGCACCGTTCGGCGGCGTGAAAGAATCCGGGCTCGGCCGTGAGGGCGGACTCACCGGCATAGACGAATTCCTGGAGACCAAATACATCGGAGTGCGGATATGAGTACAGCAGCGCGGAGCGATTCCATGTGGGGTGGCGGTCGGGCGAAGTATCGGATAGCTGCGATTCCCGGCGACGGCATCGGTGTCGATGTCACAGCCGAGGCGGTAGCGGTACTGGACGCGGTGCTGCCCGGTATCGAATGGACCGAATTCGACTGGTCCTGTGAGAATTACCTGCGCACCGGAGCGATGATGCCCGCCGACGCGCCCGGTCAACTGGCCGGATTCGACGCGATCCTGCTCGGTGCGGTCGGCTTTCCCGGTGTACCCGATCATATTTCGCTGTGGGGTTTGCTGATTCCGCTGCGTCGCGCCTTCGCCCAGTACGTGAATCTGCGTCCGGTCCGACTGTTGCCCGGCACCGAATCGGCCTTGCGCGACCGTACCGCCGAAGACCTGGACATCCTGATCGTGCGGGAGAATTCCGAGGGCGAATACTCCGCGATCGGCGGCATGCACCATCCCGGCCGCACCGATGAATTCGTCCGGCAGGAATCGATCTTCACGCGGGTCGGCTGCGAACGGATCATCCGGTACGCCTTCGAACGGGCTCTCGAACGCGACGGCCGCCTGTGCTCGGCCACCAAATCTAATGGGCTGCTGCACTCGATGCCGTACTGGGACAGCATCTTCGAGCGCATTTCCTCGGAATATCCGCAGGTGGAGACCCGGCAGCTGCATGTCGACGCGCTGGCCGCCGAAATCGTGCTGCATCCGGATCGGCTCGATGTGATCGTCGGGTCGAATCTCTTCGGCGATATCCTGTCCGACCTGGCCGCCGCGGTGACGGGTGGCCTCGGCCTCGCCCCATCGGGCAATATCAATCCCGAGCGGACGGCGCCGTCGATGTTCGAGTCAGTACACGGTAGTGCGCCCGATATCGCCGGCCAGGGCATTGCGAATCCAGTCGCGCAGATTCTTGCCGGAGCAATGCTGTTGGAGCACTTGGGCGAATACGCGGCTGCCGCGGCGGTCGATCGCGCGGTCTGCGATGTCCTGCGCGAAGGTCGAATTCGCACACCGGATCTCGGCGGCGCCGCGACGACCGGTGAGCTCGGCAGTGCCATTGCGCACCGTGCGGCCGAATTGGTCGAGACCGGGTCGGTATTCGCACAACCTTAGATCCGTATCGTCATGTGACCGCAAAGAATTCGGCAGGCCGATCGCAAAGTTCATCCGAGATCATGGGACGACTCGCGTGTCTGCGGAAGGACTGGTTCATGAAGTTCGAATTCGGGGGTGCGCGCAGGCGATTGCGTCGCGCCATGGCCGCGGCGGTGGCTGCGGCCAGCCTTGTGGTCGTAGCGGGCTGTGGATTGGGCGGCGACGATGCGGCGGCCGTGACCTACGAGGATGCGAAATCCTCGGGCAAGATCAAGGTCGGCTTCGCCAACGAGGCGCCGTGGGCCTTCCTCGGTGCGGACGGCCAGCTGACCGGATATGCGCCGACCGTCGCCCGTGCGGTATTGAAACGACTCGGCATAAACGAAATCGAAGGCGTCGTAACCGATTTCGACGGATTGATCGACGGTGTTCGGGCCAAGAACTACGCATTCGTCGCGGCGGGCATGTTCATCAATCCGAAGCGATGTGCGAGTTCGGCATTCGCCACGCCCGACTATCAAGTCGGCTCGTCATTCCTGGTGCCGGAAGGCAACCCACGCAATATCAACAAGTTCGAGGACATCACTCGGGAGAACGTCCGGATAGCCACGCTGGGTGGCGCGGTCGAGAACGGTTACGCACAATCCTCGGGCGTGCCATCGCAACTCATCGAGCCGATGGCCAAACAGGACGACATCCTGCGCGCGGTACGCAACAAGGACGTCTATGGTGCGGCGATGCTGGACGTCACGGCCGCATGGCTGGTGAAGAACAATCCGGACGCCAATCTGGCGGTCGGCCCGTCCTTCCGCTTCGGCAATAAGCCGGATGTCGGCACCTTCAACTTCCGCATCGGCGACGACAAGTTCCGCGAGGACTTCAACCGTGAGCTGCGCGCACTGCACGAAAGTGGTGAATGGTTGAAGCTGGTGGAGCCGTTCGGCCTGACCAAGGCGAACGAGGCGGATCCGGCGGCCACGGCCGAGCAGTACTGCACGGCTTGACCTCGTGTCATCGCATTTCTCGACCTACCTCGAGCGGGTTCTCCAGGGTCTTCCTTTCACGCTGTGGGCGGCGGTTGGCGGCATCGCGCTGACCGCCGTGCTGTCCTTCGTCGCCGGAATCGCCATGCTGTCGCCGTATCTGCCGGTGCGGTTCGTGACCCGCATCTATGTGGAGGGGTTCCGGGGCAGCTCGGAGGTGGTGCAGCTGTTCTTCTTCGCGGTGGCGATACCGATCTTTTTCGGAGTATCGCTCGGTGCGACGGCGAAGGGGCTGCTGGTCATCGGCATTATCGTGCTCGGTCTCAATCACGGCGCCTACGGTGCCGAAATAGTCAGGGGTGCGATCGGATCTGTGCCGCAGGCACAGGTCGAGGCCGCGATCGCGCTGAATCTGTCACCGGCGCAACGCATGTGGCGGGTAATCCTGCCGCAGGCCGTGGTGGAGATGCTGCCGTCGTTCAACAATCTCTTCATTCAGCTCGTGAAAGCAACTGCGCTGCTGAGCTTTATCGCGGTGCCGGAGGTTTTCAAGAAGGCCGATGAACTGCGTGCGGTACCGGCGTTCTCTCGCGAGCTCGGTCTCATCTACGGGATTCAGCTGGTCGTGTACCTGCTGATCGCGGTGGTGATCACGGTGATCATGCGGGTGCTGGAGCTGTTGGCAGCGCGGCGGGTCGGGCGGCGGCCGAAGCTTTCGAGTATTCGACTCTCGGCACATGTGGGGGTCTGATGGAGAAATGGCGGTGGGACCGCTTCTTCGACGCCTTTCCCTTCATTTGGGACGGGCTGCTCGTCACGATCCAGTACACCCTGCTCGGGTCGCTGGTCGCGTATGTGCTCGGTCTGTTCTTCGCGGTGATTCGGCGGCTGCGGATTCCGGTGATCGATCAGCTGCTGTGGGCATTCATCGAATTCATCCGCAGCACACCGCTTTTGGTACAGATCTTTTTCTTGTACTGGGTGGTGCGTCCGGATCTGCTCGGTGGGCTGTCCGTCGACACCCAACGGCTGGTGGTCGGTGTGACGGCACTAGGCGTGCACTATGCCTGCTACACCTCGGAGGTGTTCCGCGCGGGCATCGAGGCGGTGCCCGCTGCGCAATGGGAGGCGGCTACTGCGCTGAATCTGCCGCGCACGCGCACCTGGGTCGATGTGATTCTGCCGCAGGCGGTGCCGCGGGTGCTGCCCGCGCTCGGCAATTACACGATCGCCATGTTCAAAGAGGTGCCGCTGCTGTCCTCGATCGTCATTCTGGACATGGTGTATCAGGTCAAAACCGAATACGCCGCCGATACCGGCGGCGCGGGACCCGAGGCCTGGTTCGCGGCCGGTCTGACCTTCCTCGCGCTGAGCTATCCGTGCTCGATCCTGGTACGAAAGTTGGAACGACGTGTCTGAACCGATGATCCGGTTCACCGGTGTGGAAAAGCGCTACGGCGCCACGGTGTGCCTGGACGAACTCGATTTCGCCATTGCGCCAGGTGAATTCGTCACTTTGATCGGGCCGTCGGGCTCCGGTAAGACCACCATTCTGCGTCTGCTCATGGGGCTCGAGCGGATAGACGCGGGCACTATCGAGGTGGGCGGGGAATTGCTCAGTCACCAGCGGCGCGGTGACAAACTGGTGCCCGCCGGTCCGGCGCACCTGCGCCGGATGCGCCGCAAGATCGGGATGGTGTTCCAGCAGTTCAATCTGTTCCCGAATATGACCGTGCTGCGCAATGTCACCGAGGGCCCGATCCGCGGTCTCGGCCAGTCCAAGGCCGCCGCCGAGGACCGGGCGCGAAAGTTGCTCGAACTGGTCGGACTCACCGACAAGATCGACGCCCGTCCCGCGCACCTGTCCGGCGGTCAGCAGCAGCGAGTCGCCATTGCCAGGGCGCTGGCCATGGAGCCGGAAGTGCTGCTGCTCGACGAGGTGACCTCGGCGCTCGACCCGGAGTTGGTGACCGGGGTCCTGCATCTGCTGGCCGATATCGCGGCCGATACCGAGATCACCTTCCTTTGTGTCACCCACGAAATGCAGTTCGCCCGAAAGGTTTCCGATCGCGTAATGATGTTCGACGCGGGGCGGGTGCTCGAGGACGGTGACCCGGAACGAATCTTCACCGATCCCCGGCAGGATCGGACTCGCGAATTCTTACAGGCGGTCTTGGATGAAAACTGACCGCCGATCTTCCACAATCTGAAGCATGACCAAGCCGTGTCTAGTTCTGCAGTTGCGGCCGGAGCGACCCGCCGCGGATGACGAATACCGCGCCGTCCTGCGCATGGCCGACCTCGCCGAGGGGGACACGGTCCGGGTGCAGATGGATCAGGAATTCCCGGATATCGATCTCGACGATTACTCGGCGGTCATCGTCGGTGGCGGTCCGAGCAATGTCAGCAGTCCGGACGAGCAGAAATACGGGTACCAGCGGACATTCGAACCCAAGCTGAAGAAGCTGATGACCGAGGTCGTCGGCCGGGATTTCCCCTATCTGGGCGCCTGCTACGGATTGGGCATCCTCGCGGACGTGCTCGGCGGCGAGGTGAGCGTCCAGAAATACAGTGAACCGGTCGGCGCGCAGACCATCGATCTGACCGAGCACGGCCGCACGGACCCGCTGCTAGCAGGTATCCCACAGACATTCCGAGCGTTCGTCGGACACAAGGAGGCCTGTCAGGAGGTGCCGCCCGGTGCGGTGCTGCTGGCCGTATCGGCCGATTGCCCGGTTCAGATGATTCGCGTCGGGCAGCACGTGTACGCGACCCAATTCCATCCCGAATTGGACAGCGATGGGCTGGCTTTGCGCATCGAAGTTTATCGGCACGCAGGCTATTTCGAACCGCATGAGGCCGAGGATCTGATCGAGCTCGGTCATCGGGAATCGATCACGGTGCCCAGTGTGATTCTGAGCCGATTCATCGAGCGGTACTGCCGCGGATAGGTCCGATTACCTATCGGAATCGAGGCGATGGCGATTTCGGTGTTCGGTGCGCGAGCTGGTACGCAGCGCCCAACTCGGGGAGTCGGGGCGCACGTCGGTGATCACGGGCCAGGAACCGGTCGTCGTGGCTGAGGATTCGCGTGGTGCGCGCCGGACGGGCAGCGCTTCGCGGGTGCTGCGTTCATCGATCTCGGCGAGTCCCACCACGACCATCAGGATCATGATGACCAGCGTGACGGTCACGATCAGTGGCGACACCAGCTGGAGGGGATCGATGCCGCCGCGGTCGACTTGGTGGTCGGCATGGCTGGCGTGCATGGACGTCATCCCGACGTAGTGCATTCCGCATACCGCGACACCCATGATCAGCGCGGCGCCGATGGTGGCGAACAGACCGCGGACATGCAGCATGAACCACAGTGCCGCGGTGGCCGCGACCACCGCGATCACGATCGACACCACCACCGTGTTGCGGTCGTATTCGACGTGTGCGTTCGTTTTCATCGCGTACATGCCCAGGTAGTGCATGGCGGCCACGCCGAGTCCGGTGACCGCGCCGCCGATGGGCAGTGCCACGAATTCGTTTCGACCGCGTACCACGATCGATAGCCCGACCCACACGACCACGACCGCGATGACGGCGCTGAGCAATGTCATCGGAATGTCGTAACGGATGGTGGCGCCGTGAATGGAGAAGCCGAGCATGGCGGTGAAATGCATGACCCAAATGCCCGCCCCACCGAGGGAGACGGCGGCGGTGGCCAACCACCCGCCCGGCCAATCGGAGGACCGAGCGTGTGTCACACAACGGAGCGCAAGGCCGGATCCGACAAAGGAGACCAGGTAGGCCATGACGGGGGTCAACCAGCCGTGGCTGAAATGATCGAGTTCTAGCATGTGTACTCCGCGTTCACCAGTTGTGCCGTTTCGGCCGAATGCCGGTCAGTCGGGGCGACCCGGCTATCGGTCGGCGGCAACCAGCTGTCCGTCGAGCACAGCGGCAGTAAACCAATGAACATCGGGTGGAACCTCACGATCTGCGGAAATTTACAGTGATATTTCCGCCAGGCGCTGACAATAGCCAGGCTGGACGCTCATGGCCAGCGCGGGTCCCAGATTCACAGCTAACGCATAGTTCCTGATGGACGTTCGCGGAGCAATCGGCCAGCGTTCCATTTCGGCCGCGCCGCACGCTTCGGGTCAAAGTCGTTCGGTGTCGTCACGATCGGCTCCTTCATCGGTGTGCGGGGTATCGGTGCCGGGGTGCCGCAACAGCGCGAGTGCGTTGCTCCAAGCGACGAGCTGATCCAGCAGCGTCTTCAGGGCTGTGCCGTGCCGGTCGCCGCGGGTGGTCGCGCAGGTCGATCAGTTCGAACTCGGCATCGCTGCGGCGCGACGCGGAGTCGAGAACCCACTGGGCTACTGCGGACCATTGCGGTTGGGCCGGGTACTGCCGAGAATGATGGCGATTCTGATCATGTCCGCAACTCCTGCTCTGCTGAAACTGTCACGACCTTCCGACGATCCAGGCGGTCGGAATTTCAGGCCGTCTCACAGTTCGGGTCGCTATTTCGTCGGATTCGGTAAGGAAGCATCGACCGAAGGAGCCGAACACCATGACCGATCCGCAACTGCGCTCGGTGATCAGTGAACGCCGTCAGCTGATCAATCTCGCCTATCGGCTGCTCGGTTCGCTCGCCGAGGCCGAGGATGTGGTGCAGGAGACGTATGTGCGCTGGTACGCGCTATCCGAGCGGCAGCGCCATGAGGTGGCGGTGCCGGGCGCTTGGTTGACGACGGTCGCCGGCCGGATCTGCCTCGATCTGCTCGGCTCGGCGCGCGCCAGGCGGGAACGGTATGTGGGCGAATGGATTCCGGAGCCGATTCCCGGCCACTCCGAATGGTTCGGTGGTCCAGGCCCCGCCGATCCGGCCGACCGGGTCACCCTCGACGAGTCGATCAGCATGGCCTTCCTCGTCGTGCTCGATTCCATGACACCGGCCGAGCGGGTGGCGTTCGTCCTGCACGACGTCTTCCGCTACTCCTTCGCCGAGGTCGCCGACGTTGTCGGCCGCACTCCGGCGGCCTGCCGCCAGCTCGCCTCCTCTGCCCGCCGCCGCATCGACACATCGCGGGGCCCGTCGAGCGCCCAGCGCTCCGATGTGGTCAGGGACTTCAAACGGGCCTGGGAGACACGTGATATCGAGGCCCTGATCGGTTTGCTCGATCCGACCGCGACCGCGACCGCCGACAGCGGCGGCCTGGCCCCGGCCTTCCGCCAACCGATCATCGGCGGTGAGCAGATCGCGCATGCCTGGATCGAAATTGCCGCCCGAGGCCCCGAGATAACGCTGCTCGAGCGCACGGTGAACGGCCAGCCCGGCCTGGTCGCGCAGCTCGCCGACACTATCGTGTCGGTTTACGCCTTCGACATCGCCGACGGCCGGATCACTCGCATCTGGGCGATCCGGAATCCGGAGAAACTGCGGCCGTGGACAGTTGGCTGAACCCGCAGTCCGCGGGCCCGCAGGCGAAGCCGAACTTCCCAGTGCCGACTGAGCGGCCCCGGGGACTGCGCCGGCGAGCCGACCTTCGATGAGAGACGTGATCAATAGCAGCTCAACATATTTGCCGGTTGCGCGGGGTATGCGGGCATTGCGGTCGGATCTGGAGAGAGTTCTTCCGGATGCTGATAACGTGGGCGGGTCGTCGAGTTCTGGGCGGCTGGTAGGGCGTCCGGTGATTGCGCGTCGAAATCGCCTGTCCTGCAGGGACTGTGGGGTGACCGCAGTCGACTGTGGTTGCCTCGCCAGGGTCCGAGTTCTCGACGCGGACCTCATGGCCGGGGTCACATACGGTCGGCGTCGCGAGGAGGGCTGAACTGAGTGCTGTGGCCGCAGGCTGTGTTATCGCCGCGGTGCTTCCATTGATCCTGGCCTTCTTGCTGATCCAACGTCTGGAGTCACGCCCTTGACTACGCCATCGTCAACCCACGCCACCGCGACCGGAGTCTGCCCCGCCCTGCACGGCTCACCGCTCGATCCAGGTGAGCCCCGAGTGCTGTTGCATACGCCGGAGTTCGCCGCCGATCCGCATCGGGCCTATCGGGAGGCTCGCAGCCAGTACGGGTCGCTGGTGCCGATGGAGTTGGCGCCTGGCGTGCCCGCCACCCTGGTGGTCGGATATCAGACCGCGGTGCGAATCCTCAATGATCCGGAACACTTCCCGGCGGATCCGCGGCATTGGGAACAGACGGTTCCCGACGACTCACCGGTCAAGCCGATGATGATGTGGTACCCGAACGCACTACGCAATGCCGGGGCGGCGCATGCTCGCTACCGGCAGGCTTACACCGGCAGCATCGACGGAATCGATCTGCACGAACTGCATTCGACGGTCGAGAAGATCGCCATCCCGGTGATCAACACCTTCTGCGAGGCAGGCGAGGTCGACCTGGTCACCCAGTACGCGCTGCCGGTCGTCTTCGAGGTCATCAACCAGATGGTGGGCTGCTCAGCGGAACTGGGGCAGCGGGTCGCGACCGGTATGGCGATGCTCTTCGACACCGTCGAGGCCGCCGCCGGTATGGCGATGCTCAGCGAGGCGCTGCTGGAGCTGGTGCAGCTACGCAGGGCCGAGCCCGGTGACGACGTCACCTCGCGAATGGCCCACCACCCATCCAAGCTCGACGACACCGAAATGCTGTGCCAGCTGATCAGTTTCTACGGCGCGGGCATCGAACCGATGCAGAATCTGATCACGAACACCCTGCTGCTGATGCTCACCGACGACCGGTTCGGCGGCGACATGCTGGGCGGTAGCCTCTCGACCCGCGACGCACTCGACGAGGTGTTGTTCAACGACCCGCCGATGGCCAACTTCAGCATCACCTACCCGCGCCAGCCGATCCTCATCGACAACACCTGGTTGCCTGCCCATCAGCCGGTCGTGGTCAGCCTTTCCGGCTGCAATAACGATCCGGCGATCCGCGGCGGCGACCGCACCGGCAACCGCTCGCATCTGGCCTGGGGCGCCGGGCCGCACGCCTGCCCCGCGAAATCCGTTGCCTACCTGGTAGTTCAGGACGCCATCGATCAGCTGCTCGACGCATTGCCCGAGATGGAGCTGGCCGTGCCCGCGGATGAATTGGCTTGGCGGCCCGGCCCCTTCCACCGCGCATTGGCGGCGCTGCCGGTCGTTTTTCCTCAGTCCCCTCCGCTGCCCGTTTTCTGAAGGAGATAACGATGGAGCATGAACCGCTGGTCCTGGATCTGACCGGCGCCGATATCCAAGGCGAGAACGAGCGGATCCGGGAGCGCGGGCCGGTTGCGCTGGTCGCGCTGCCCGGCGGCGTGCCCGCGTGGTCGGTGACCGATGCCGCCGTGCTCAAGGCTCTGCTCGCCGATCCGCGGGTATCGAAAGACGCACGGCAGCATTGGTCTTCGTTCATCAATGGCGAGATCACCCAGGAGTGGCCGCTGCTTCCGTGGATCGCGGTCGACAATATGTTCACCGCGTACGGCACGGACCATCGCCGTCTGCGCAAGCTGGTCTCGCCCGCGTTCACGCACCGTCGCACCACGGCGTTGCGCCCGCGGATCGAGGCGATCACCGAGGGGCTGCTGAATGCGCTCGCGGCCACCCCGAAGGGCGAGGTGGCCGATCTGCGCGAGGGTTACGCCTATCCGGTGCCGATCGAGATCATCACCGAAATGATGGGTGTGCCCGAACATCTCGGACCCGGTCTGCGCACATGTGTCGACGGTTTCTTCGATACCTCGTTCGGCCCCGAGGAAGCGCAGGCCAACTACCTCGAGATGTACCGCCTCGTCAGCGAACTCGTGGCCTACCGGCGCGAGACCCCGGGCGACGATGTCACCAGCGTCCTCATCGCCACCCGCGACGAGGACGACGGCTCGCAGCTGAGCGAGAAGGAACTCGTCGACACGCTGATGCTGGTCATCAATGCCGGTCACGAGACCACGGTCAATCTGCTCGATCAGGCGATCTTCATCCTGCTCACCCATCCCGAGCAGCGCGCCGATCTGGTCGAGGGGCGGGTGCCGTGGTCGGATCTGGTGGAGGAGACGCTGCGCTACGAGGCGCCGGTCGCGCACTTGCCGTTGCGCTATGCGGTCGAGGATATCGAGCTCGGTGAGATCCGAATTCCCAAGGGCGAGGCGATTCTGGCGTCCTACGCCGCCGCGGGCCGTGATCCGAATCTGCACGGAGCCACCGCCGCGACGTTCGACCTGCACCGGGTCAACAAGGAACACCTGTCCTTCGGGCACGGCGCGCATCACTGCATCGGTGCTCCGCTCGCTCGGCTCGAGGCGACGATCGCCCTTCCAGCCATCTTCGAGCGCTTCCCGAATATGCGGCTGGCGGTGGATCCGGCGGAATTGGCGCCGGTCGGCAGTTTCATCTCGAACGGCCACCGCACGCTGCCGGTTCTCCTGGACGCGGAGTAGATCGTGGTCGGGGTGCCGCGTGGCGGCACCCCGGCTCACGCGAGGACTGTCCAGCCGCGGCAACGGTATCCGGCGGTTGCCGCGCAACGTACGTTATGCGATTGCCGGCTGCTCCTGGGGTGGGATCGGGGTCACGGCACCCTCGATCGCGCCGACCGCCGCGCCGACGGCTGCGCCGGCCGCCGCGGCCGGGAGGGCGATCACCGCGTAGCCGATGGCCGCGCCGATGACGGGGACGACCACCAGTCCGGCGGGGAGGAAGGGGATTCCGGCGATGAAACCTGAGGCCGCGCCGACCATCGCACTGGTGGCGGCGATCGGGGACATCAGGGTGGAACCCACCGATGCGCCGATGACGGCGTCACCGATCATCGTATCGGCGACATGGTCGGCGCGGTCGCGGTCGATACCCGCCGCCTGAATTCCCTGGGACAGAGTGGTTTTAGCGCCCTTGGACGCATCGTTGATCTGAGCGGCGTATTCGGGCGGGAACCAGTCCGGGCGATCCATCTGCAGATTGCCGATGCGAATGCGGTTGTCGGTGACGGACAGCTGTGGGGCCTGCTCGGGCTGTGTCGCATCCACGCTGTCGGGCGCGGTGGGGTTCGGATCGGCCACCAGCGCGGCGGCGCTGCGCAGCGGCAGGGGTGCGAATGCGATGTTGCCGTCGATCGGAGCCCATGGTTCGACGACGAACCTGTTGTCCAGTGGTTGCGAATCAGCGGTCGCGGGTGCGGCGCTGATCAGGATGGCGGACAGCGGTGCCGCACTTGCCAAGGTGAGTGCGGCGGTTCGTCGACCCATGGGTCGAATCCGCGCTGTCGCTCGATGTTTGCCCATAAATAACCTCATTCCGAACGTGGGATGCTTACTTACCTACATTCGGAACAGCAGAACTTTCGGATGAATACGCGTTGCAGCAATTTTTCCGAGCCGTGCGGAACCGGCGAACATTCGCCCGCGCCGCCAACCCAACAACCAACTTTCGGGACATAGTTGCTCAATGAAAGCTGCGTTCGGCGGCCGATCCCGGGTATACGGCGAGCATGACCGGACGAAAGATCGATCCGCGCACGACCGAGAACGCCGAGGGTGACTTCGCGGACGAGCACAGCAAACCCACGCATGCCGACGAACATCCGCAGGAGGAGCAGTTGGAGACCGACGAATCGACGCCCGAGGGCTACGGCGGCTCGGACATATAAGGCGGCGCACGGTACGTATCCGTACCGTGCGCCGGGGGCTCAGGCGACGGCGACCAAGCGCGCGGCGTTCGCCGCCTCGTCGTCGGCGGCCTGGTTCGCGGCCAGCTCCGCCCGCACCCGTTCGCGGTAGCGGGTGATCTCGCGATCGGTGGTCTCGACATCCCAGCCGAGTCTTGCGCCCATGAGGAAGGCCACCGCGGATGCGGCAGTCAGGCCGCGGTCGGCGGTTTCGATCGAGATGCGGGTGCGGCGGGTGAGGACATCGTCGAGATGCAGTGCGCCCTCATGGGTCACCGCGTAGACGACCTCCGCACCGAGGTACTCACCGGCACCGGGCAGCGGCTCGGCCAACTCCGGTTCGGCCGCGATCAGATCGAACAGCTCGGATACGCCCGAACCATAGCGACCGAGCAGGTGTTCGACGGTCGCGGCGGGCAGACCGGCCCGCTGCGCGACGCTGTTCACATCGGCGGCCAGTTCCTGGTAGCCGACGGCACCGAGCAGCGGCAGGTGTTCGGTCACCGACGGGGCGGCCGCGCGACCGAGTCCCTCGACGGCCGCGTCCACCACATCGGCGGCCATCACGCGGTAGGTCGTGTACTTACCGCCCGCGACCACGAACAGACCCGGAACCGGTTCCGCGACGGCGTGTTCCCGCGAGAGTGTCGCGGTATCGGCGGACGCGCCCGACAGCAGCGGGCGCAGACCCGCGTAGGTGCCGACAATATCGTTGCGGGTCAACGGCTCTCGCAGCACCGCGTTCATATGATCGAGGATGTACTGCACATCGGCATCGCTGGCCACCGGATGGTTCTTGTCCAGCGCCCAATCGGTATCGGTGGTGCCGATAATCCAGTGCCGGGCCCATGGGATCACGAACAGCACACTCTTCTCGGTTCGCATGATCAGACCGGTATCCAGGTCGAGCCGCTCGCGCGGGACCAGGATGTGCACGCCCTTCGACATGCGCACGTGGAACGGGAATTCCACGCCGGTCATCTTGTTCATCTCGTCGGTCCAGACGCCGGTCGCGCTGATCACCCGGCGGGCGCGCACGGTGTATTCGCGACCGGTCTCCACATCGGTGACGTGCGCGCCGATCACCCGCTCGCCGTCGCGCAACAGTCCGGTGACCTTAGTGCGGGTGAGTACCGTCGCGCCGTGCTTGGCGGCGGTGCGGGCGATGGTCATGGTGTGGCGCGCGTCGTCGACCTGTGCGTCGAAGTAGCGGATCGCGCCGATCATCGCGTCATCGCGCAGTGCGGGCGCCAATTCCATTGCGCGCGTGTGTGAGAGGTGCCGGTGCATGGGCAGCGCCCTTGCCCCGCCGATGGTGTCGTACAGCGCGACGCCTGCGCCGATGTAGGCGCGCTCCCAGACCCGGTGCTGCAGCGGGAGCAGGAACGACACCGGGCGCACCAGATGCGGTGCGAGCCGGTGCAGCAGCAGGCCGCGCTCCTTCAGAGCCTCGCGCACCAGCCAGAAGTCGAGCTGCTCCAGATAGCGCAGACCGCCGTGGATGAGCTTGCTGGATCGGCTCGAGGTGCCCGCCGCGAAATCCCTTGCCTCGACCAGGGTTACGGTCAGACCGCGGGCGGCGGCATCGAGGGCGGCACCGGCCCCGACCACGCCACCGCCGATAACCAGTACGTCGATTTCATTGTCGCCCAATGTGTTCAAT
This sequence comes from Nocardia sp. CA-120079, assembly GCF_050955745.1. NCBI lineage: Bacteria > Bacillati > Actinomycetota > Actinomycetes > Mycobacteriales > Nocardiaceae > Nocardia > Nocardia sp. CA-120079. The sequence goes on along the minus strand of NZ_CP192088.1, from coordinate 7,087,155 downwards.
GCATTGGCGCGGTAGTTCGAGTCCAAACGTGCGGACACGGTATGTCTCCTTGTTTCGGTGCTACTGCGTCTTCGAGATGGGTTGGTCAGTCGTCGACGTCGATCCAGCCGAGCGTGTGCGAGACCGCCTTTTTCCAACGTGCGTAACCGCGCTCGCGCTGCTCCGCGGTCCAGGTGGGGGTCCAGCGCTTGTCCTCGTGCCAGTTCTGCACGAGTTCGTCGGTGTCGCTCCAGAATCCGACCGCCAGCCCGGCCGCATAGGCCGCGCCGAGTGCGGTGGTCTCCGCGACCACCGGCCGCGAGACCGGCACATCGAGGAAGTCTGCCTGCAGTTGCATGCACAGTTCATTGGCCGTGACGCCACCGTCCACACGCAATGTGTCCAGGCGCACACCGGAATCGGCTTCCATGGCCTCGACGACATCGCGGGTCTGATAGCAGATCGACTCCAGCGTGGCCCGTGCGAGATGGGCATTGGTGCTGTAGCGCGACAGCCCGACGATCACCCCGCGCGCGTCCGATCGCCAATACGGTGCGAACAGGCCGGAGAATGCGGGCACGAAGTACACCCCGCCGTTGTCCTCGGCCTGCCTGGCCAGCGATTCGCTTTGTGCCGCACCGGAAATGATGCCGAGCTGATCGCGCAACCACTGCACGGCCGAGCCGGTGACGGCGATCGAACCCTCCAGCGCGTACACCGGTTTCTCGTCGCCGAACTGGTAGGCGACGGTGGTGAGCAGTCCGTGCTGCGAGCGCACGGGTTCGGTTCCGGTATTGAGCAGCAGGAAGTTTCCGGTGCCGTAGGTGTTCTTGGCCTCGCCGGGACGGAAGCACACCTGGCCGACGGTGGCCGCTTGCTGATCACCGAGCACGCCCGCCAGCGGCACTTCGCCGCCGAAGGGTCCGTCGGCGCGGGTCCTGCCGAACAGTTCCGGATTCGACGAGGGCGCGATGGTGGGCAGCATGGCGCGCGGGATCCCGAAGAGGGACAACAGTTCGTCGTCCCAGTCGCAGGTCTCCAGATCCATCAGCATGGTGCGGCTGGCATTGGTCGGATCGGTGACGTGCACGCCGCCGTCGATGCCGCCGGTGAGATTCCACAGCAGCCAGGTGTCGGTGGTACCGAAGACGGCCTCGCCCCTGTCCGCATCGGCGGCGACGCCGGGCACGTTGTCCAGGATCCAGCGCAGCTTGCCGCCGGAGAAGTAGGTTGCCGGCGGCAGACCCGCCTTGCGGCGGATGATTTCGCCGTGACCCGCGCGTTCCAGTTCGGCGGCAATCTTGTCGGTGCGGGTGTCCTGCCAGACGATGGCATTGCAATACGGCCGCCCGGTCCGGCGATTCCACACCACGGTGGTTTCGCGCTGATTGGTCACACCGACCGCGGCCAGATCGCTCGCGACGAGATCGGCCTTGTTCAGGGTGGAGACGATGACCGAACGGGTGCGCTCCCAGATCTCGGTCGGGTTGTGTTCCACCCACCCCGCGCGCGGCAGGATCTGCTCGTGCTCGAGCTGGTGCCGGGCGATCTCGTTGCCACCGTGGTCGAACACCATGAAGCGGGTGCTCGTGGTGCCCTGATCGATGGCGCCGACGTATGAGCCGAGTTTCACCGTTGAGCCTCCGTCTGCAAAGACTGCCGCGGTCGCGGCCGTCGGGGCCGACGCTATTAGTGGATTGTCGAAACGGACATAGCGTGCGTTCGACAATGCCGAACGGTTGTGATGGCCATCGCCATGTAGGTTTCGGCGTATGCCCGGTCCGATTCAATCGATCGAACGAGCGGCGGCCGTCCTGCAGCTGCTCGCTCGGGGTTCCGGCCGCCTCGGGGTCGGCGAAATCGCGGGTGCGCTCGGGCTGGCCAAGCCGACCGCGCACGGCATCCTGCGCACATTGCAGGGCGTGGGATTCGTCGAACAGGATCAGGCCAGTGGCAAGTACCAGCTCGGGGCGGCCGTACTGCACCTCGGGACAAGCTATCTCGACAACAACGAACTGCGCTCGCGGGCGATCAATTGGGCCGATGCCCTGGCCGCGCGGGCCGGGGAGTCGGTGCGAATCGGTGCCGCGGCGGACGAAAGCGTGGTGGTCGTGCACCACGTCTTCCGGCCGGACAACACCGAACAGGCGCTCGAGGTCGGCGAACTGCTACCGGCGCACGCGACCGCGCTCGGCAAGGTGTTGCTCGCCTATGACGCCGAGCTGGCCGTCGCTGTTCGCGGTGCGGAATTGGCGCCGCTCACCCGGCGCACCATTGTCGATCGGGCGGCGCTCAACCGGGCGCTTGCCGCGGTCCGGCAGGCGGGATGGGCCGGGGAGACCGAGGAATTCCGGTCCGGGGTGGCCGGTATAGCCGCGCCGATCCGGACACACGGTGGACTCGTGGTCGGTGCGATCGGGATCAGCGGTCCGGTCGACCGGCTCTGTGATCCGCAACTGCGGCACCGGCCGGCGCTGGTCGGGCACGTCCGCGATGCCGCGCATGCGGTATCGCGGGATCTCGGTGCCGGACAATGAATTTCGTACATCATGCGGCACAAATTCTCGTCCGACAGGAAGTAGCCGATGGCGCAACGCTATGTGCTGGCGATCGATCAGGGCACCACCTCCACCAGGTGCATCCTGTTCGATCAGCGCGCACGCCTGGTCGGCGTCGCACAGCGTGAACATCAGCAGCACTATCCGCGGCCCGGCTGGGTCGAGCAGGATGCACTGGAGATCTGGCGCAATGTCGAGCGCATCGTCCCGCAGGCGCTGCGGGATTCCGGTATCGCCGCGGAACAGGTCGTGGCCCTCGGCATCGCGAATCAACGGGAAACCACCGTGGTGTGGGATCGCCATACCGGTGTGCCGATCCGGCGGGCAGTCGTCTGGCAGGACGTGCGCACCGACGAACTGGTGCGCGAATTCGAGAGCAAGCCCGGTGCGGAACGGATTCGCGAACTGTGCGGCCTGCCGCTGGCCGGTTATTTCGCCGCGCCGCGGCTGCGCTGGCTGCTGGATACCATTCCCGGACTGCGGGATCGGGCCGAGCGCGGGGAAGTGCTGTTCGGCACCATGGAGACCTGGCTGATCTGGAATCTGACCGGCGGACCGGACGGCGGTGTGCATCGCACCGATGTCACCAATGCCAGTCGCACGCTGTTGATGAATATCGCCGCGCTCACCTGGGATCGAGAACTGCTGGAGTTCTTCGGAATTCCCGCCGCGATGTTGCCCGGCATTCAGCCCTCGACCGCGTCCTATGGGACGACCAGCCGAGTGGTGCCCGGCATCCGGATCGCCGCCGCGCTCGGCGACCAGCACGCCGCGCTGTTCGGCCAAACCTGTTTCGCCCGTGGGGAAACCAAATGCACCTACGGCACCGGCGGCTTCCTGATGATGAATACCGGACGCGAGCTGGTGCAGTCCTCGCACGGTCTGCTCACCACCATCGGCTATCAGATCGAGGCCGAACCGATGTACGCGCTGGAGGGGCCCATCGCGGTCACCGGCTCGCTGGTGCAGTGGGTGCGCGACAATATCGGTCTGGTGTCGAGTGCGCCCGAGATCGAAACCCTCGCTCGCACAGTCGAAGACAACGGCGGCTGCTATATCGTGCCCGCCTTCTCCGGCCTGTATGCGCCGCATTGGCGCAGTGACGCAAGGGGTCTTGTCATCGGTCTGACCTCCTACATCAACAAGGGCCATCTCGCCCGAGCCGTCCTGGAGGCGACCGCCTGGCAGACCCGCGAAGTCGTCGACGCCATGAACGCCGACTCCGGTCTACAGGCCCGCACCCTACGCGTCGACGGCGGCATGACCTCCGACAACCTGCTCATGCAGATCGTCGCCGACGTCCTCGACATCCCCGTCATGCGCCCCTTCGTAGCCGAAACCGTCTCTCTCGGAGCCGCTTACGCCGCCGGCCTGGCCGTCGGCTACTGGCCCGACCTCGAAGGCCTGCGCGGCAACTGGCGCCTGGCCGGACAATGGATCCCCCGAATGGACCCCACCCACCGTCAGGACGAATACGACAACTGGAAACGCGCCGTGGCACTGACCTTCGGCTGGTCCCGCTCGAAGCGCTAAGGTTGGGTTGACGTGTCACTGGTCGGCGGAAACCTGAACGGCCCTTAGACTTCGGCGGTGCGAGCATCTTTGCGAACGGCCGTCCTCGGACTGATCACCGCGATATTCACGATGAGCGTCGGGTTGACGCCGATGGCCATCGCGGAGCCGGTTGCCCCGGCGTTCTGTGGCACACCGCTGTCGGCGGACGAACTCGATACCATCGCTCAACTCTCCGATACCAGCACGTTGATCGGAGACGCGGTGCAGCGCTTGGAGACCGCGGTAGCGCGCCACCGGGAGGTCACCGAAATCCTGGTCGCGCACCGGGATCGACGCGGGCTGTTTCCGCTCGGGCTCGACGGTGTGGAGCAGTCGGCGGTAATGCCGTTGCAGCGCGATCCGGGTGCTTTCCTGGATCCGGCGTACGCGCACGCGATCAGCTTGGAATTGCTGCGGCGGTTCCTGGTCAATGTGCACGCGGCCTTCACCGGCGCGCCGGTCGAGCCGCAGTGGGCGCGGTATTTCGAGCTCGCTCGCCGGTGTGAGGTATCGCCCGCCCGTGTCGCCATGGCGGGCTACAACGCGCATTTGAGCGTGGATCTCGCGTATTCCGTAGCGACGGTCGAAAGTAGGCCGGACAACGCGCCCGACTACTTCAAGATCGTCGACGCGATCGCGGCCTCCGGGCAGGTGATCATCGATCGGACCAAGGAGATCTACAACGGCGATCTCGGTCCGCTGTGGCGGTTCTATTTCGTCGGCGAGGGTCTGGACCTGCTGCTCGGTGCGGGCGTGGCGACCGGTCCGCTGCTGCGGGCCGCCGATATAGGCTACAACGTGGTGATCTACGGCAATGGCCTGGCGCTGGAAAATCCCGGACTGCACGACGCGACCGCGGCGGAGATCCGGCTGCTCGGCGATTCCGTCGAAACGGCGTTGGATGTATTGACAATGCTCAGGGGTTTGTGAGACGCCTGGTCTGTACGGGTCCGATCGGGTACGGCAAGGAGTCCGCGGTGGGCATATCACTCGTCAAGGGACAGAACGGTCCGCTCGCGGCATCGAATGTCGTTGTCTCGGTGCGATCCATCGCCCCGGCCGATGTCTCGGCACTACTGGTGACCGAAGCGGGCCGCGTTCGCACCGACGCCGATTTCGTCTTCTTCAATCAGCCGCAGGCACCCGGCGTCGAGTTGCGGGCGGGAACGCCTGCGGCGCTGGTTGTTTCCGCGGCCCACGTGCCCGCCGATATCGCCCAAATACGTGTGGTAATTACTTTGGACGAATCCGGGGCAACCTTCGGGCAATTCGCGCCGCCGATTGCGACCGTTGCCGACGGATTCGGAAACGCGCTCTATGAGTATGTAATCGATGGACCCGATAGCGAGTCCGTCGTCATCGCACTGGAATTATATCGGCGTAAATCCGAGTGGAAGGTCCGCGCGGTCGGGCAGGGTTATGCGGGCGGATTCGCCGCACTGGTCACCGATCACGGCGTAAGTGTCGACGACGAGCCCGTGCCGGTCCCTGCTCCCGCCCCTGCGGAGGTCCGCACCGTCCCGGGCGAAGCCGGACTCTCCTTCGAGAAGCGCGCTGTACTGGACCTGCGCAAACGCGAAGTCGCCAAGGTCCTGATCAACAAGAACGCCTTCGGAATTCGCGCCCGCGTCATCCTGGTCATCGACAAAACCCTCAGTATGAGCAGGCAATACAGCAAACAGGTCGTGCACCGCGTTGTGCAGCGGATGATCCCGGTGGCGACCCAGCTCGACGAGGACGGTGCCCTGGAGGCCTACCTCTACGCGCTGTCCTTCGCGAAATTGCCCGATATCACCGTCGAGCACGGCGAGGCATGGGCCCAGACCTTCTTGCACCTCACCGGCACTCACCAGGGCATCGACTACGCCAGGATCGGCGGTCGCAACGACGAACTGCCGATCATGCGCGACATCATCGCCTCGCTGCGGCCCGGCGATGCGCCGACCCTGGTGCTGTTCTTCACCGACGGCGGCTTCGCGAAGAAGCGTGAGATCGCCGCACTCATGCGCGATGCGTCCCGACTGCCCGCTTTCTGGCAGTTCGTGGGCCTCGGCAGAGCCAACTACGGCCTGCTGCGCACGCTCGACGAAATGTCGGACCGAGTCGTGGACAACGCGGGCTTCTTCGCCCTCGACGACATCGACCAAGTGGACGACGCGCAGCTGTACGCCCGGTTGCTGGGCGAATTCCCGGACTGGCTGCGCGCGGCCGGGCAGGCTGGCATCCTGCGCTGAATCGTGCCGGTCCGCAGTCGAAGTCGCGGACTCAGCCGATGACGGCGTTCATGATGGTGCCTGCACTGGTGGCGACGACACCGCCGATCATGGCTCCGGCCACCATCTTCGGGGATTCCAGACCGCCGCCGCTCCACTTCTCCCAGGCGAAGCGGCCACCTGCATAGATGATGGCGACTATGCCTGCGAGCAGCACGAACCAGGTGAAGTAGCGGACCAGTTGAAGAATCTTGTCGGACACCGGAGGGGCCTCGGGAGTGGGATTGCCGATCTGTGCCCAAGTGTCGTAAACGGCGGCCAGGATCATCTCGTGTTGCTCATTCTGGATGCGGGACAGGGGGTTAACGCGCTCTCCGACAGATGGTATCGGTTTCTCGGCGACCGTGCAGTCACGATGCCTGCGCGCTTGCGAGACCACTCGTTGTGCGGATCATGGAAGGGGCGTGATAGTCGAGGAGTAGACGATGAACATCTATCTGATGTCGATCGGCGATGCCTATGCGATGTTGGCGCAGATCCAGAATCCGACGCCGCAAGCTCCGCCGCTATCGGACAAGCTGCTGCAGATGGTGCGCTATCTGACCTGGTTTGCCCTGCTGTCCGGAATAATCAGCATCATCTATGCGGGCGGCCGGTTCGCCTGGGAGAAATGGAGCGGCGGTGCGATGCAATCGCCGAAGATGGTGGCGGGAGCCATGATCGGCGGTGTCGTCGCCACCAGTGCGGGCACGATTATGAATTCGATTCTCGGCACCGGCTGATCGGCGAAAACCCGGCCTCATCGCCGCTTGCCCGAATTACGGCAAATATGTGGCTATACTCCGGCTGATCTCTCTCGAAGTTGTCCGACCTGATCGGGAAAGTAGGGAGAAGGCATGAGTATGTCGCGGCGATCTGTGCTGCTGGCCGGTGCCGTTACGGGCGCGGGCCTGGTCGCGTGCGGCAAATCGACGAATTCCGATAATGTGGCAAGCTCTGGCAGTACGCCGCCGAGTGATCCGCGTTCGATCGCGACCGACGCCTATATCTATGGATATCCGCTGGTGCTGATGGATGTCACGCTGCAGTCGAATACCGCCGCCGTGCCCGCCAACCAGATCTGGGCCGTCAGTCCCGTGAATCCCGCGATGAATACGGTGGTCATGCCGAATATCGACACCCTGTATGCCACAGCCTGGCTCGACGTGGGTGCCGAACCGGTGGTGCTACAGGTTCCGCCGATGGACGGCGACCGGTACTGGCTCATGCAGATCATGGACGCTTGGACCAACACCACCCACAACCCCAGCAGTGTCGCACCACGGGTGCGCGCCGGTCAGGACCCGCCGTACGGCTACGTGATCACCGGCCCCAATTGGTCTGGTGCGCTGCCGGATAACCTGACCAGATTGGCGATGCCCACCGCGACCGCTTGGTTGATCGGTCGCATCGAGCTGCGCGGCCAGGCCGATTTCGCTGCCGCCGAGCGCGTGCAGCAGCAGGTGCTGCTCGCACCGCTGAGCGCCTGGTTGCGTGGTGAACGGCCGAACCCGGTGATCGATCCCGTTATGGCCGCCCCGATCGCACCGCCACAGCAGGTTGCGCGGATGGACGGGCGTACCTTCTTCGACCGGCTCTGCACACTTATGCTCACCAACCCGCCCGCCCGCGACGATGCCCCCGCGCTGGAGCGGTTTTCGAAGATCGGCATCCGGCCGGGCGGCACGGTCGACGGTGCGCCGGTCGCTGACCTCGACGCCGCGGTGGCGGCGGGCCAGATGCGCATCCCGGACTATGCCAATCCCAAAGCCAGACGTGAGAACGGCTGGGGTTTCGCGACGAACCTCGGGACCTACGGCACCGATTACTCACTGCGTGCCTCGACCGCGTGGACCGCACTCGGTGCGAATCTGCCGGAAGACACCGTCTATCCGGAGATCAGTGCGAATGCGGGTGAGCAGGGTGCGCCGCGCTCGTACCGGCTGCATTTCCCCCCGGGCCAGACGCCGCCCGCGCGCGCCTTCTGGTCGCTGACCGCCTACACCGCGGAGCGCTTTCTGGTGCCCAACCCGGCGGGCATCTTCTCGGTCGGTCATCAGCGTCCGGTTGTACCGCTGCCGGACGGCTCGCTGGAACTCGCCATCCAGGCGGCGGACCCGGGAAGTGATGTGCCGTACGGCAACTGGTTGCCGATACCGGAATCCGGCACCTTCCGGCTCGCGCTTCGGCTGTATGTGCCCGAGCAGCGGGCGCTCGATGGTCACTGGCAACCGCCGAGTCTGAACCGAGTCGGATGAAGACGCCGCGATGTCTCTGCTGAGCCGGTCGTCTTGCCGGGCGTCACCCGTCCTGACCGTACTGCGATAGGAGCGAGAAACTATGGGTCGCTTGGCTTTCCCGATCTCGATCGCCGCCGCGGCGATGCTGGTATTCGCCGCGCCCGTTGCCGCCGCCGAGGTGGGTGATGAGGACGGTGTGCCGTCGCGAACCGCGTTCTCCTTCCGTTCGGTGCTGCCCGGCGTCCAGTGGGGCACCAGCAACGAACACGAGATGCGCACCGGATTGTCGCTGGTCAAGCTCTATATGGTCGACTACGCGCTGCATCACGGCGACGGGTCGGCTACGGATCTGGCGTTGGCGGAGCGGATGATCCGCTATTCCGACGACTCCGCGGCCGACGAACTCGGCGCGAAGTATCCGCAGGCGATCGACGCCATTGCCGCGGAGTACGGCTTGACCGCTACCCAATCGGGCCCGGCCTGGGGCATGTCGTACACCAGCACCGCGGATGTGGCCAACTTCCTGGCGACCAAGAAGCGCACCGAGCCCTGGTCGCCGATCTTCGGCTGGATGGCCGCGGCGGGCGAACAGGCGGCCGACGGCACCGCACAGGACTGGGGGACCGCACGGCTGCCCGGCGTGCAGGGCAGCAAGTGGGGCTGGTCCGACAGCGGACCGCTGGAGGTAGCCTCGGCATCGTTCGGCGAGACTTTCGCGGTCGCTGCACATACCCGCGGCACACCCGAGGATCAGACGGCCGATGTCAGCGCGACCGTGCCGTTCTTGCTACTGGCTCTGGTCGCGCGTGTGACGGGATAGGCGGCGGTCAGTCGTCGCCGTCCCAGGTCCAGTGCGGCACCTCGCGGATCGGGTGCAGCTCGTCGTCGGTCTTGGCACGCGAATTCTGTTGTGCCACTTGGGCGCCGAATTCGGCATGTGCGCGCACCGCATCGCGGAAGGCGGGATCGTCGAATAGCCCCGCCTCCTCGAACGCCGCCAGATACAGCTGGGCGAAGCGCGCACGCTGCTCATCGGTGATTTCGAGGCCGCGGTGCACGGCGATGATGTAGTCGAAGCCGAGGTTGCGGGTGAAACGGTCCGGGCCGCCGAAAGATTCGGCGGTGAACCAGGTGAGATGGTCGACATGCGTCGGGCGGCGTTCGGTGAACTGGGTTTTCAGCACCGGATCGGCGAGCACCTTGTCGTAGAAGGCTTCTTCGACGCGATGCAATGCCTCGTCGCCACCGGCGTGCTCGTACAGGCTGGGCATGGGGGACCTCCGAACGGTGACCTGTTGCGTCCCATTACAGGCTTGTCCGCTCGGTCGCGTGCACGGTTTCGCGGTAAGCGATCAAGCTCACTATTTATAGCAGATAGCTATTGGTTGTATGGCTATCGCCGCTAAAGTTAACGGAGTTTACTAAACACTATTCACAAAACCCCGGTTGTGTGATTTTATCGGCTTTGGAACGTGTCCACACAGTTCTTACCCGCGCCGCCGGCCCCGCCGGCTGCCATCCCCAGTGTCGTGAGGTCTGCAGCCCAAGTCAGACCGGTAGGAGATAGCCGTGACCGTGACCACGCCGTCGATTCCTGCGGGATTCGACTTCACCGACCCAGATCTGCTGTCCACCCGCCTGCCCATCCAGGAATTCGCCGAGCTGCGCCGGACTGCCCCGGTCTGGTGGTGCGCGCAATCCGGCCGGGCCAGCGGCTTCGACGACGGCGGCTACTGGGTCATCTCCAAGCTCGACCACATCAAGGAGATCTCGAAGAATCCGGAGGTGTTCTCCTCGCACGAGAACACCGCGATCATCCGGTTCAACGAGGAAACCACCCGCGAGCAGATCGACATGCTCGGCAATATGCTGATGCTGAATCAGGATCCGCCGCAGCACACCAAGACCCGCCGCATCATCTCCAAGGGCTTCACCCCGCGCGCGGTGGAGAGCCTGCGCGCGGCGCTCACCGAGCGTGCGGCTCGAATTGTGCACGAGGCCAAGCAGACCGGTCGCGGCGACTTCGTCGAACAGGTCGCCTGCGAACTGCCGCTGCAGGCCATCGCCGAACTGCTCGGAGTGCCGCAGAACGACCGCAAGAAGCTGTTCGACTGGACCAACCAGATGATCTCCTATGACGATCCGGAGTTCGACGGCAATCACCACACCGCCACCGCCGAGGTCATGGGCTACGCCTGGAATATGGCCGAGGAGCGGCGCAAATGCCCGGCCGACGACATCGTCACCCAGCTGATCAATGCCGATATCAACGGCGAGAACCTGGGCTCGGACGAATTCGCGTTCTTCGTGATCCTGCTGTCGGTCGCGGGCAACGAGACCACCCGCAACTCGATCACCCACGGCATGAAGGCCTTCGTCGACAATCCGGAGCAGTGGGAGCTCTACAAGCAGCAGCGCCCGCGCACCGCGCCCGATGAGATCGTGCGCTGGGCCACCCCGGTGACCGCTTTTCAGCGCACCGCCACCCAGGACACCGAGGTCGGCGGCCAGGAGATCAAGAAGGGACAGCGCCTCGGGCTGTTCTACAGCTCGGCCAATTTCGACGAGGACGGATTCGAGCATCCGTTCACCTTCGATGTGCTGCGCAACCCCAACCCGCACGTCGGATTCGGCGGCACCGGCACGCACTACTGCGTCGGCGCCAACCTGGCCCGGCTACAGATCGATCTGATGTTCAACGCTATTGCCGATGTGATGCCGAACCTGCGTCAGGTCTCCGATCCGGTGCGGTTGCGCTCGGGTTGGTTGAACGGCATCAAGCGCTGGGAAGTCGAATACGCTTGAATTCTTTTATGAACAGCGCCAAGCCGCGGGGGCGGGCACCGGTGGTTTCGGATGCGGATATCCGGCGGGTGGCCCGCGCTCTGCTGGTCGAGCACGGGCCCGATGCGGTCACGCTGCGGGCGATCGCGCGCGAACTCGGCATTACCGCGCCCGCGCTCTACCGGTATTACAACTCGCGCGAGGACCTGCTCGAAAGTCTGCGCCTGGAGTTCTGCGCGGACCTCGCCGCCGAGTTGTCCGAGCAGATCGCGACGCTGCCCGATGACGGCGCGGTGCAGTTCTTCGCCATCTGCAAGGGATTCCGGCGCTGGGCGCTGGCGCACACCAGGGAATTCACCCTGGTGTTCGCCTCGCCGGGCGCGGGCCGCGCGCGCATGCTGCGCCGGTTCGACGAACCGTTCGGCCGGATCTTCCTCGCCGCAGCCGGGCGACTGCTGGCCACCTACGATGTCGTGACGCCGCCGACCGATGTGATTCCGGCAGAGTTGCGCGATGACCTCGTGCTGTTTCAAACCGAGCTGCTGGCAGCGCTTTCGGAGTCCGGACAGAAATTTCCGGCCGAAAAGCTCGACCTCGGCGTGACGTATCTGATGATCCAGATCTGGGCCCGGCTCTACGGGCACGTCACGCTCGAGGTGTTCGGGAATTATCCGATCCCGCTGTCGAATCCGGAGATCCTGTTCGAGGCGATGCTGGCCGATCTGGGGCGCACGGCCGGGTTGATCAGTGAGTGATGCGGCGAGACAGCCATTCGGCGTAGCCGATGCCGATCGCGTCGCCGTTTCCGTGCAGGCACAGAGCGCCCGACCGCAGGGCACGTCCGGCGCGCCCCGGGATGGGTACGGGCAGCGGGAGCAGCTTGCGGCCGATGTGTTCGCGGTAGATATCGGCCAGTTCGGTGAGGGTGTGCACGGTGGGTCCGGCGATATCCGGGATGCGCCCGGCCGGGCCGTTGTCCACCGCGTCGGCGAGCCTTGCCGCGACGGCGTCGACGTCGATCGGCTGTATCTTCGCCGTCGAGCGTGGTGCGAGCCGCCAGCGTGCCGACAGGGCCAGGATATCGGTGACGAGTTCGTGGAATTGGCTGGCGCGCAACAGTGTCCACGGGACCTCACCGGTGGTGACCACCTGTTCCTGGTCCACCTTCGCGTTGTAATAGCCGAAGGGGACGAGATCGCAACCGACGATGGAGATTTCGACGTGATGGCCGATACCCGCCTGCTTTTCGGCCGCCAGTAGTCGGCGTACGCCGTCCACCATGACCGATCGGGTCCGGCTGCGGGCGCTCACCGCGTCGACGACGGTATCGCAGCTCTCCAGTGCGGATTCCAGGCCGGCGCCGGTGGCGAGATCCGCGGACCGGTGCTCCAGAGTTCTATCCGCCGGAGCGGTCCGGCTCACCACGCGGACTCGATGTCCGCGTGCGCTCAGCTCTCGTACTACCGCGGCACCCAGCACCCCGGTTCCGCCGATTACCGCTACCTGCATTGATCCTCCCAAACGGCTCTGTTCGGTATTGGACGCTACGGTGACACGCTGGACCGCTCAACGTGCTTCATCGCATATGCATTGTTCGCCACATCGGTGTTCCGGTGCGTGATCGCGTGCGGTATCCACATCAGATTCGCGCACCCTTGGCGCGGTTGCAGGCGCGGCAGAGGATCTGCAGATTGGTCGCACTCGTCGCGCCACCGCGGCTGAGCGGGATGATGTGATCGAATTCGAGGTAGTGGCCGTCGCCGCATTCGACGCATTTACCGCCGTCACGTTGCCACACCTCGGCCTTGACCTCCTGCGGGATGCTGCGCGTGTCGCGCTGCCCGGGCGTCAGCACCAGGCGTTTGGCGACCCGCAGCGCACCCTCCAGTGCGGCCGCGACGTAATCCGGGTCATCGACGTCGAAGATGGCGCCGCCGCGGGACGAGGTCGCCGCGACGACCACCGAACGCTGCTCGACATGCACCGAAACCACCCGGTTCCACGGCAATTCGGTGCCAGTATCGGTACCGACGAACCGCAGCTTCTTATTGCTGGCGATCAGCCTGCCATCGGTGAGTTTCGGGCCCTTGGCGAGCAGGCGGACGTGCACAGCGGGCAGATCCACGTGCACCTTCTCCTCCGGATCCAGATGCAGGCCGGGCGTGCGCACCACCGGCAGATCCCCGCCGCGCAACCGCGACAGGGTGCGCCCGCGATGCATCCGTCTGCGCAGATCCTCGACCAGCGGTCCGCCGAGCGCCAGCTCTTCGATCGCGTACTCGAACGCCTCGAACTCGGCCTGCTCGATCTCGCCATCGGCGAATGCGAACGCGACCAGTCGCTCGACATAGGTGAGCGCCACATCCCGCAGCGCCGCCCGGCCCAGGCCCGCATCGATTCGCTGATACCGCAACGACGCCCACAGCGCATCCCACTCCGTACCGCGCGGTCCGGCTGCGGTCAGCGCCCGCCAGGCCTGGGTATGCCAGTGCGTCAGGAATTCCTCGATTTCATGCGCGCAGCTCGGGCACGGCGCGAGCCCGCCGAACAGCTTGCGGCGCCGGGGATTTCCGCACCGCTCACAGCTGCGTGGGCCAGGCTGGCGTCGTTCGTATGTGGCACTGGTCCATTCGGCCCCATCCCACCAACGCAGCCGCGAGGGATTCGCGGGATCCGAATGCCAGTCCGCGCGTTCGGGATTCGGTGGTGCTGGTATCGGCGGTTCGACCTCGTGCCGTTGGCGCTGAAGGTCGACCGGCCTGCCCGGTAGCGGCCGGGCAGGCCGGTCGTCGGCCAAGTCGGCGCGATGGTCGGCTCGATCCCGGGGGCCGGTGGCGGCGGTGCGGTGGCCGGTCTGATCTCCGCGGTGCGCGCCGAGTGGCCGTGGTCGGGCCGGTGCTTCATCGGGGCGATCGTGCTGTCCATTCGGGTCTGCGTGTGTGCCGTCCTGCTCCCAGGACGCAGTGTCGAGCTGCTGAGGACCGGGTGATCCGGCCAGCGCCGTGCCAGTCGAGACACGTTGCTGCACTGGAAAAGTGGGTATCCGATTCGCGTCTGCCGCGCGGGAGCGATCGGGTGTCGGCTCGTCGGGGCCGTCGATGGTGACGCCGAATTCGGTGACGAGACCGGGGAGCCCACTGTCCCAACCCTGGCCGATCGCACGGAAGCGCCACTGGCCGTCGCGGCGGTAGAACTCGCCGAACATCATCGCGGAGACCGCGTCGGGATCGGTGATCTCGAACCGGGCGATCGGCCCGTGCGCGGCCTCGATGGTGAGGGTCAGATCCGCGATATCGCCGAAGGTGCCGTCGTCGATCGATCCGGCGACCACGATCCGCGCCACATCCGATTCGGTGCGCGGTAGCGACACGCTCAAGCGCGCCGTGCCGGGTGCCGGCTCTTGATCGAGCGTCACCGCCTGCGACATATGTCGGGGTGCATTGAAGAACACCAGATCCCGATCTGTGCGCACCGTCCCCGCCTCCGCCAGCAACAGCGCGTGCGCATCCACCGTATGCCCCGACCGCCATGAAACAACCACGGCAAGAAGGGAAGTCGGCACCGCCGCATTGGCCCCTTTACTGAGTTTCATCGTGCTCGAACTATGCCACGAAGCACCGACACGCCGACTTCGGCGGTCCATACCTTCGGCGATGCGAGCGAGTGCGCGGCGACGCGACACAAACCGGGCGGTCGGGGATATCCGGCCTCGCGGGCTATGGGTGCGGCAGAGTGGAAGAATGACTACCCCGAAGGGTGCGGGCCGCAAGGGCGCGACTCCGAAGGCGCCGGGTGGGCGGGTGCCGAGTCCCGGCGATGTGCTGGCGGCCGCGCAGTCGGGGGTGGAGGCGGCGCAGTCGGCGGCGAGTCAAGTATTGGATGCCGCACAACTTACGGCTGGTCAGGCCTTCGATGCGGCGGTACGGCTGCCACCGGCCTCGGCGCAGTTGGCGGCTCAGCTCCCGGATCTGATCGAGAGGCTCGCGATGGCCATCGACCGGCTCAACTCCACCATCGATCGCCTGGACCGCACACTGGCGTTAGCGGATCCGGCCTTCGCCGCCTACGACCGCTTGCTGCCTCGCCTGGAGGCGATGATCGGCCTCGGCGAAGATCTCTTCACCGCCATCGCCAAACTCCCGGGCGTCTCCCTCCTCGGTCGTTTCACCGGCAAACCCGCCGAACCTCCGGCGCCTCCCGAACCCCCGAAGCGCACCCGCCGCCGCAAATAACCGGGCTCAGTGGGGAGCGGCGCGGTGGGTGGCGGCGGCCTTGAGCAGGGTTTCGCGGTATTCGTCGTCCGGGTCCGAGTCGAGGACGATGGCGCCGCCTGCCCCGATGCGCCAGTGGCCATCGTGGCGGACCGCGGTCCGGATGACGATATTGAGGTCGGCGGTGCCCCCCAGACCGAGGAAACCGATGGTGCCCGAATAGATACCGCGCGCTTCGGTTTCCAGCTCGTCGATGATCTCCATGGTCCGCAACTTGGGCGCCCCGGTCATCGATCCACCCGGGAAACACGCACGCAGACAATCGATCACATCGACATTCGGCCGCAGCGTGCCGCGCACGGTGGAAACCAGTTGGTGCATAGTCGTATAGGTCTCGGTGGCCATCAATTTCGGCACGTGCACACTCCCGACCTGGCAGACGCGGCCCAGGTCATTGCGCAACAGGTCGACGATCATCAGGTTTTCGGCCCTGGTCTTCGGACTGTCGGCCAGTTCGCGCCGCAGCCGCTCGTCCTCGGCGGCCGTGGTCCCGCGCGGCGCGGTGCCCTTGATCGGCTTGCTCTCCACGGTGCGGGCGCGGTCCACCTTCAGGAAGCGTTCCGGTGAGGAGCAGGCGATTTCGAGATCGTCGAAGCGCAGATACGCCGCGTACGGTGCGGGATTGCAGCGGCGCAGTGTGCGGTAGAAGTCGAGTCCATCCGCTTCGGCGGCCGCCATGGATGCGGCGTCGGTCAGGCAGATTTCGTAGGACTCGCCCGCATGCAGCCGCTCCTGGCAGACGGCGATATCGGCGAGATACCGCTCGCGCCCGCGGGTGAACAGCGGTGCGACGGCGGCGGTATCCGAGCCCACCTCGAGTGTCGGCGGATTCGCCCACGTCGGTAGGGATTCCAGGATCTCGCGGGTATCGCGTAACCAATCCGCGCCCGCCCGAAGGGCTTCCGGCGTGGGATCGGTGAGTGCGAGCAGATGGGTGCGCCCGCCGACATGGTCCACGACCACGATCCGATCGGCGAAGACCCACTGTGCGTCCGGTGTCGAGGCGCGATGCGCTACATTCGCACCGCAATCGGCCTTCACCTCATAGCCCAGGTATCCGACGTAACCGCACGCGAAATCGAAAGGCAGATCGGGTAGTTCGGTATGTCTGAGGTGTAGCTGCCCGGCGAGATAGTCGAGAATTCCGCCGGGCACGGTCCGCCGGTTCCCGTCCGAGGATTCGACCGTCACCTTGTTCTCGCCGACCCGGTAGCGGATCACCTCGGCCAGTGGTCCGCTCGCATCGCCGAGGAAGGAGAACCGATCCAGTCCGGGTTCGACATGTTCGCTGTCGAGCCAGAATGCGGTGGGGGAGTTGCCGTATAGCCGGAGGAACGCGGCCTCGGTATCGATCGCCCGCTCGATCACCGCATGCCGCAGCTGCCAGGAGCGCCGGGATTCGCGGAACTCGTGTCTACCCATCAGCGGCTCGGCATTCTCGAACGGCGCGATGATGCTCGATCGAATCCGCCTGCCCGCGGTAAGTTTCGCGAAATTGCCGAGCAATGCCGCACCGTACTCGCTGGCAATCGACTCGGGATGGAACTGCACCCCCCACTGCGGTCTGTTCCGGTGCCGCACACCCATGATCACCCCATCGGCCGCGACGGCGGTGATCTCGAGGCTGTCCGGCAACGGCCGCTGTGCGGACAGCGAGTGGTAGCGCACCGCGGTGAACCCCTCGGGCAGCCCGGCGAACAGTTCGTCGCCGTCGTGCTCGATGTGATCGAGATAGCCGTGCCGCGCGGTGGGCGCGGTCGTGACGATGCCACCCGCCGCGACGACGATGGCCTGATGTCCGAGACAGACGCCGAGCAGCGGCAGTTCGGTCTCGCGGATCACCGTGGCCGAGATGCCGATATCTCGGCCGACATCCGGGCGACCCGGCCCGGGGGAGATGACGACATTGTCGAAGCGCTCCAGCCGCAGCCGCGCGATATCGGCCACCTCGTCATTGCGCACGACCGTGGGTTCTTCCCCGTTCACCTCGCTGATCAGCTGATAGAGGTTGTAGGTGAACGAGTCGTAATTGTCGATCAAGAGCGTGCGCATCGTGCTCCGAACCCTACGCCGCACCGGGTCGAAGCAAACTGTTGTCATATGCCTTCAGTTGGGTTCGGCGTGTGGTGCACAATGTGGGACATGTCAGAGGTGGATCGTGAGATCGTCGACTTTGCCGTCGTCGGTAAATGGATGGACGAGCAGGGTCTGCCTGCCGGTGAGTTCGAGGAGGTGACCGCGCTCGGCGGCGGCACGCAGAACATCATGCTGCGCTTCGCGCGCGGCGGTCAGGACTATGTGCTGCGCCGCGGCCCGAAACACCTGCGCGCCAAGAGCAATGACGTCATCCGTCGCGAGGCCCGGCTGCTCGGCGCGCTCGACGGCACCGGCGTGCGCGCGCCGAAGGTGATCGCCGCCTGCCCGGACGAATCCGTTCTCGGTGCGGTGTTCTACCTGATGGAGCCCATTGCCGGATTCAATCCGCAGAACGAACTGCCGGAGCCGCACGCGAGCGATCCGGAGATCAGGCGGCAGATGGGCCTGTCGGCGGTCGAGGCCATCGCCCGCCTCGGCTCGCTCGACTATCAGGCGCTCGGCCTGCAGGACTACGGCAAACCGGACGGCTTCCTGGAGCGTCAGGTGCCGCGCTGGCTAGGTGAACTCGAGTCCTATGCCGCCAATGCGGGGTATCCGGGCCCGGAGATTCCCGGCGTGCGACAGGTCGGGGAATGGCTGGATCGGCATCGGCCCGCGCAGTGGACTCCCGGCATCCTGCACGGCGACTGCCACCTGGCCAACATGATGTTCTCCTACGACGGCCCCGAAGTGGCCGCGATGGTGGACTGGGAGATGTCGACCATCGGCGACCCGCTGCTCGACCTCGGCTGGCAGATCGCGACGCGTCCGGAGCCGGGTACCACGGGCGCGGCACTGATCGGCAAGCTCGGCGCCGTCGGCGGTCTGCCGACGCCGGAGCAGATGGTCGAGCACTACGGCGAGTTCTCCGATCGCGACCTGAGCAATGTCACCTGGTACACCGTGCTTGCCTGTTTCAAGCTGGGAATTGTGCTGGAGGGCACGCATGCTCGCGCATTCGCGGGCAAGGCGCCCAAGCAGGTCGGTGACTTCCTGCATGCCATCACGCTCGAACTCTTCGAACGCGCGCTTCGTCTGATGGATTGAGCTCTCGCTGTCGGGATCTTGTCGCTAGCTGGCTGAATATCTATCGCTGAAGATATTCAGCCAATCTAGGGTAGGCGCATGCCGATCGTTCCCGACGTCAAGAACTGGACCTGGGTCCTCGAACGCTCCTGTGCCGAATGCGGATTCGACCCGGAGTCGATTACCTACGCGGCGGTGCCCGATCTGGCCCGCGAGTATGCGGGCCGTCTGTCGGCGACCCTCGCGCGATCCGACGCGGCCATTCGCCCGGACGACTCCACCTGGTCGGCGCTCGAATATGCCGCTCACGTTCGCGATGTCTGCCGAATTTTCACCTACCGCACGGCCGTCGCGGCCCGCACCGAGGCGGTGGATCCGAGGGTCCCCGGGTTCGACGCCGAAGGCCTCGAGTCCGCGGACGGCATCCCGGTGTTCTCGAACTGGGATCAGGACGTCAGCGCCATCGCCGATCAATACGGCAAGCAGGACCCGCGGCAGGTCGCCGCGGAGCTGACCGATGCGGCCGAGACCGTCGCGCGCGCCTTCGCATCGGTCCCCGAAACCGCCCTCGGCAACCGGGCGCGACGCAGCGACGGCTCGGTCTTCACGGTCGAATCCCTGGCCGCCTATTTCCTGCACGACGTAATCCACCATGTGCACGACGTGCGCGGCTGAAGTCGGGCAGTATCGGTCCGAGACGGGTTCGTGGTCGAATGGAACTGGAACTCGTTCGGGGGCTCTGTCAATCCGTGTCGACGAATTTTCGGTCGAGTACTAGAACGCGTTACAGTTTTCTCGTACTGTGGGTGCAGTCACATAGAAGCCCGTGCATGCGAGAGGTCGACACGAATGAAGACGAAAGGCGCGATCCTGTGGGGGACCGACCAGCAGTGGTCGGTCGAGGAGATCGAGGTCGGCGATCCGGTATCCGGTGAGGTACAGATCCGGATGGAAACCGCCGGTATGTGCCACTCGGACCACCACATCGTGACCGGCGCGACGCCGATGCCCGCATTCCCGGTCATGGGCGGCCACGAGGGCGCGGGCGTGATCACCAAGCTCGGGCCGAACTGCCCCGCCGATCTGCAGGTCGGCGATCACGTGATCCTGTCGTTCATCCCGGCCTGCGGTCGCTGTCCGGCGTGTGTGAGCGGCAATATGGCGCTGTGCGATCTGGGCGCGGGCCTGCTGATGGGTCAGGCCATCAGCGACGGCACCTACCGCATCCAGGCGCGCGGTGAGAATGTCATCCCGATGTGCCTGCTGGGCACCTTCGCGCCGTATATGACGGTGCACCACACCTCGGTGGTCAAGATCGACCCGAGCATTCCGTTCGAGGTCGCCTGCCTCGTCGGCTGCGGCGTCCCCACCGGCTTCGGCTCTTCCACCCACGTCGCCCAGGTCGCGCCCGGCGAGACGGTGGTGATCGCGGGTATCGGCGGCGTCGGCATGAGCGCGCTGCAGGGCGCTGTGCTCTCCGGTGCGTCCAAAGTCGTTGCCATCGACCCGAATCCGTGGAAGCGCGAGCAGGCGCAGAAGTTCGGCGCGACGCACACCTACGAGAGCATGGCCGCCGCGATCATGCCGCTGATGGAGGCCACCGAGGGCCGGATGGCGCAGAAGGTCATCCTGACCATGGGTGAGATGCACGGCGAATACATCGAAGAGGGCCTCATCCTCACCGCCAAGGCCGGCACGCTGGTCGTCACCTCCATGGGCCGCATGGACGAGAACGACGTCAAGCTGAACAGCTTCCTGCTGTCGATGCTGCAGAAGACCGTCAAGGGCTGCATCTTCGGCGGTGGCAACGCCCGCCAGGACGCGCCGCACCTGTTGTCGCTGTACAAGTCGGGCCAGCTGAACCTCGACGATATGGTGACCCGTCAGTACTCCCTGGAGCAGATCAACGAGGGCTACCAGGACATGTTGGACGGCAAGAACATTCGCGGCATCATCAAGTACACCGAGGCCGACTGGTAAATCGCCGGGTCACCGCTCGGCGAGCCTGGTCGCGACGAACCGGCTTGCCGATCGGAAATCTCGGTCAGACGGGGCAGCGGAGTAGGGCGTTGCGGAGGTTGCGGCTGCGGACGTCGTCGAGGACGGCCAGGCCCAGGCGGTTCATCGAGTAGCCGAAGCCGAGACCGGTCGCCGGATCGGCGAATCCGAAAGAGCCGCCGAGGCCCGTGGTGCCGTAGGCGCGTTTATCCGAGCCGAAGCTGAACGAGCCGCGGGATTTGCGGAAGCCCAGGTGATAGCGAGACTTGGTGTGCAGCACCAGATCATCGGCGGGCACATCGTCGGCGGCCGCAGCGGCGAGCCGATCGAGCACCGTGTCCTCGATCGGCAGCGCACCGGTGCGCCCCGCCGCCGCGCCGTACGTCTTGGCCAGCGACCTGGCATTGCCGACGCCATTGGAACCCGGCATCTCCAACTCGAGCAGTTCGCGTCTGCTCGCCCGCACCGGTGCGCCGATGCGCGGATTGGTCAGTGCCGCATGGGAAAGTCCGCGCTTGGCGAAGATCTCCGCGCCGATGCGCACCGGAATATCGCGCTCGTAGCGCAGGATGTCCACACCCTCGGTGGCGGCCAGGGTGGCGATCCTTTCCATGCTCTGTTCGGCGGGCAGGCCGATGAAGAAGTCCAGGTCGAGCGGTTTCGCGATTTCCTCGGCGAAGATCCGTCCGAGTGTGCGGTGTTCCGGATCGGCGCGGCGCACGAGTTCGCCTTGATAAAGGCCCAGGGTGATGGCGTGATAGCCGTGTCGCGTGCCCGGCCGCCACGCGGGCCGCTGTGCCGCGAGAATCGTTGCGAGACCGTCGAGATCGGCGATCTGCCGCAGCCGCACCACGGTATCGAGTCCGGAAAGTCCGGCCTGATGGTCGATCAGCTGACGCACCGTGACCGTGCCCTTGCCCTGCGCGGCGAACTCCGGCCAGTACTTCGCGACCGGCTCCTCGTAGTCCAGCAGACCCTTCGACACCATCGTGGCGATGACGAACGCGGCCATACCCTTGGTCGAGGAGAAGACCGGCACGATCGTGTCGCGCTCCCACGGCAGGGTCCGGCGGCGGTCACGATGACCTGCCCACAGGTCGACCACCGGGCGATCGCCCGCGTAAACGGCCACGGCAGCGCCGATTTCGCCGTGCCGGGTGAAGTTGCGGCGGAAGGCGTCGGCAACGGGGCCGAAACCGGCCGCCACATCGCCGTGGATGGTGGGTTCGCTCATGATCGGTTGATGGTACCGGCGGTACCGACTTTCCCATGCAGACGGTGCGGACACGCCGGGAACGGGCGTCTCGTACGCTCATTTCGTGCGTGCATTCGAGCAGATCAAGGACTGGCCGGTTCGGCATGCGGCGGCGGGCGTCGTCACCCGCGACGGTGCGCAGACGGCAGGTGACACCGAGCGGGTATTCCCGCTCGCCTCGGTGACCAAGCCGCTGGTCGCCTACGCGGTGCTCGTCGCGGTGGAGGAGGGTGCGATCGAACTCGATCAACCCGCCGGTCCGCCGGGAGCTACCGTTCGGCATCTGCTCGCGCACACTTCCGGCATCGCCTTCGATACCACCGAGGTGATTGCCGCGCCCGGGACGCGGCGCATCTACTCCAGCGCGGGATTCGAAATTCTCGCGGCCTTCGTCGTGGAGCAGACCGGGATCGCGTTCCCGGAGTACTTGCGTGAGGCGGTATTCGAGCCACTCGGCATGACGGCGTCCGTGCTGGCCGGTCCGGCCGGACATGCGGGCCGGTCCACCGCGGCGGATCTGGTGCGCTTCGGTGCGGAACTGCTGGATCCCCAGCTGATTTCGGCGCAGACCCACGCCGAGGCGACCACGGTCGCGTTTCCCGGACTCAACGGTGTGCTGCCGGGTTACGGATCGCAGCGTCCCAACGACTGGGGACTCGGATTCGAGATTCGCGACGGGAAATCGCCGCACTGGACCGGCGGATCGAATTCCGCAGGTACCTATGGCCATTTCGGGCAGTCCGGCACATTTCTGTGGGTCGATCCCGAATTGGGGGTGGCGAGTATCGCTTTGAGCGACGAGAATTTCGGCGACTGGGCACGGGAGGCATGGCCCGTCTTTTCCGATGCGGTGATCGCCGAGGTGATCCTCGCTCGGAACTCGGTTGCGAAGTAACAGGTCGGACACGCCTCCGAAGTAACATGTGTAACTCGGGGCACTCCAGTACACTCGGGCAACGCCAGTACGACGGATCGTTGGGGAAGACGTTTCTCGTCGAAGCTGGAGGTGTCAGTGGTGCGCGCATCGAGTCAGTTCGCGGACGCGACGGCGGGTGTGGTCTATATCCACTCATCGCCGGCTGCGCTGTGCCCGCATATCGAATGGGCACTCACCTCGGCGCTCGGCTCACCCGCGAAATTGCGCTGGACCGCACAACCCGCCGACGGACAGCTGCGTGCGACCACCGACTGGATCGGTCCGGTCGGCACCGCATCCCGAATTGCCCAATCCTTGCGGTCCTGGCCGGTTCTGCGCTTCGAGGTCACCGAGGACCCCAGTGACGGCGTCGACGGTGAGCGCTACAGCTTCGTGCCCGCCCTCGGCCTCTGGCACGGCTCCACCTCGGCCAACGGCGATGTCACCATCGGCGAAATGCGTCTGCGCGCCATGCTGCAGGCCGACAATGAACTCGGCAACTACACCGGCTATGACTTGGCAACCGAACTCGACCGTGCTCTCGGCACTCCGTGGGACGAAGATCTCGAGATCTACCGCTACGGCACCGAATCCGGCGCCGAGGTGACCTGGCTGCGCCGCGACGTCGGCTGACCGGTCACTCTTTCAGCGTGATGGCCACCTCAGGTTCGGAGGAGTCGGGGGCGCGCGGCAGCCTCGGCCACGGCGAAGATGTGGCCGCGATCTGACGAACATCGCCTCAGCCGATCAAGTGCTCGAGTGCGAGTTGTTGCAGTCGGACGAAACCGAAGTCTCGTTCGGCTGCCTTGTCCGGGTCGAAACCTTCGTCGTCGCGCAGGAATGACTCGATCGATTCGCTGGCGTCGAGGGGGGGTTGCGCCAGGTCGAGGACGCCGGAGTAGGCCATCGCCTCCTGTACGCGGGGATCGGCGCGGAAGGCGCGTGCCTTGTCCGCCAGCATCAGGTAGGTCGCCATACAGGCCTTGGCCGATTCCCATACGCCGGTGAGGTGTTCGGTGCGTGAGGGTTTGTAGTCGAAGTGCCGGGGTCCGGTGTAGCGCGGGCCGTCCGGATAGCCGGGAAAACCGTTTTCGAGCAGGTCCACGGTGAAGAATGCGGAGACCAGATCACCGTGTCCGAAGACGAGGTCCTGGTCGTATTTGAGACCGCGCTGGCCATTGAGGTCGATGTGGAACAGCTTGCCGCTCCACAATGCCTGGCCCAGGGCGTGCGTGTAGTTGAGGTTGGACATCTGTTCGTGGCCGGTTTCCGGATTGAGGCCGACGATATCGCCGTGCTCCAATTCGGCGATCAGGGCGAGTGCGTGCCCGACGGTAGGCAGGAAGATGTCGCCGCGTGGCTCGTTGGGCTTGGGCTCCAACGCGATTCGCAGGTCGTAACCCTGTGACTTGATATAGCCGGCGACCGTATCCAAACCCTCTTTGTAGCGCTCGAACGCGGCGAAGACGTCCTTGGATCCGTCGTATTCACTGCCCTCGCGGCCGCCCCACATCACGAAGGTGGTGGCGCCGACCTGCGCGGCCAGATCCACCGCGCGCAGGATTTTGCGCAGACCGAAGCGGCGGATCGAGCGGTCGTTGGCGGTCAGCCCGCCGTCCTTGAAGACCGGATGGGTGAAGGTGTTGGTCGTGACCATCTCGATGGTGAGTCCGCAGCGATCGGTCGCTGCTCTGAGTCGCGCGAGGTTGCGCTCCTTGGTGGCCTCGTCGGCATCGAACGGGAATACATCGTTGTCGTGGAAGGTGATTCCCCAGACGCCGAGTTCGGCCAGGCGTTCGGCGTACTCCCACGGTGCGAGTGCCGGTCGGGTCGGCAGGCCGAACGGGTCGGTACCCGTCCAACCGACCGTCCACAGGCCGAAGGAGAACTTGTCGTCGGTGGTGGGTCGACGGGTCACGTGATGCCTCCAGATGTGTCTACGACGGGCCCCAGCTTCCGGTGTACCCCTCGGCGAAGTACGCCGCGCCGCGTCGGGATTCGGTGAGCATCGCGAGTTCACCACGTTGGCGTTCGAGATCGAAAGGGGACGCGCCGTCTGTCGAGTGCAGCAGGGTCGTCGCCCAGTAGGAGAAATGCTGAGCCTTCCACACTCGATCGAGTGCGCGGTCGGTATAGCGACGCAGTGATTCGTCGGATCCCCGGGCGAAGTATTCGTCGATGACCTCGTGCAGCACGCGCACATCCGCGAGCGCTAGATTCAACCCCTTCGCGCCGGTCGGCGGGACGGTGTGGGCGGCATCGCCTGCCAGCAGGAGTCTGCCGTGGCGCATCGGCGCGGTGACGAACGAGCGGAACGGCAGCACCGTCTTCCCACTGATCGGCCCCTCTTGCAGTGCGAAACCATTGCCGTTGACGCGGCGGCGCATCTCGGCCCAGATTCGTTCGTCATCCCAGTCTTCGGGGCGTTCGGTGGGCGCGCATTGGAAATACATGCGCTGCATCGTCGACGTGCGCTGGCTGACCAGGGCGAAGCCGTGTTCGGAGCGCGCGTAGATCAGTTCCGGATGCGACTGCGGCGCCTCGGCGAGGAACCCGAACCAGGCGAAGGGATATTCGCGGAACCATTCGGTGCGCAGGCCATCCGGAAAGGCGTGACGGCAGATCGAACGTGAACCGTCGGCCCCGACGATCAGATCGGCCGCCAGCCGGGCCGGGCGGCCGTCCGCCTCGGTGAACGTCACCACCGGAGGATCAGTGCGGACCGCGGTATCCCGGACGCCATAGCGGACATCACCGCCATCGGTCTTGCGGCGGTCGGCGAGATCGATGAATACATCGGTCTGCGGATACAGCCACACGGATTCGCCGACCAGTTCCCGGAAATCGATCCGATGGTTGTCACCGTCGAAGCGCAGCACCACCCCGTCGTGTCGGTCGCCTTCGGTGAGTACGCGGTCGGAGACGCCGGAATCCACCAGCGTGCGCACCGAACCCGCCTCCAGGATGCCCGCGCGAATGGTCGTCGCGATCTGTTCGTGCGTACGGATATCGATGACGACCGAGTCGATTCCAGAACGGTGCAACAGATGTGACAGCAGCAGACCCGCCGGACCCGCGCCGACAATGGCGACCTGGGTGCGTGTATTCCTCATAGGGCGAGCCCCTTCGAAGTGTCGAGGGTGGCAGCCGGCTGCACCGATCCAGTGGTGAGCCGGGACACCGCCGTCATCGCGAGCATGCCGACGCCCGCCACCGCGGCGAAAAAGTAGAAGCCCCACGGGTATGCGGATCCGGCAACGATGAGCCAGCCGGTAATACTGGGCCCGAATATCGCGCCGAGTCGACCCACACTCGAGGTGAGGCCGAGCGCGGTGGCCCGCACCTCGGCGGGATATACCTGTGTGACGTAGGCGTAGACGAGCGCCTGGGCCGAGAACACGAAGATGCCGGTGACCAGTACCAGCGCATTGAGGAGCACGGTGCTGGAGACTTTGACGCTCAACATGGCCAGCAATACGGCGGCGGCCGCAAACCAAACGAGGACAATCGGTTTCGTGCCGCGACGGTCCGCGAGCGGACCGGCGATCAGCAGCCCGACGATCGCACCGACATTCAGCACCAACAGCAGCGTCAACGAGGTCGACATGTTGTATCCGGCGTCACGCATCAGCTTGGGCAACCAGGTGTTGAGTCCGTAGACCAGCAGCAGGCCCATGAACGAACCGATCCACACCCCGAGGGTCGTGCGCAGATAACGTGGCGCGAGCAGCACGGTCGGCTTTACCCGTTCCGGAGTGGCCTTGGCGGCCAGATACGCCTCGGATTCGGGCAGTTCGGCCCAGATCAGCGGCAGCAGTAGGAATCCCGCGATGCCGCCGAGATAGAACAGCGGCTGCCAGTGCGGAACGAGCTGTAGCGCGAGGAGCGAGGTGAGCACCGCGCCGACGTGGTAGCCGGTCATCGTGATGGTGCCGATGAAGGCGCGGCGGGTGGCGGGTACCTGCTCGGCCATGAAGGTCAGCGCCGTCGGCAGACAGGCGCCGAGCCCGATCCCGGCCAGCAGGCGGAATACCCCGAAAACGGTGATGGATCCGGCCGCCGGGACGGCCGCGGTGAATGCCGAGAACAATGCGATCGAGGCGAGCAGTACCTTGCGACGGCCGTAGTGGTCAGCGATCGGCCCTACCAACGCGGCGCCGACGGCGACGCCGACCAGCGAGATCGTTGCGGCGAATGTCGCACGCGCCGCGGTGAATCCGATGTGGTGGTGCTCGATGAGGGTGGGAATGACGGCGCCGAGCACGACCAGGTCGTAGCCCTCGAGCAGGACGATGAGCCAGCACAGCACGGCCGGCCACGACGACAGCTTGTTCATGATGATTCGTTTCTGCAGATTCGGACCGGTCATAGCGAGCCCTGATTGTGATGGCTCTCACGCTAGAATGACCGCCAATCAGAAATCCAATTGATATTTTTCTCGATCCACATAGAGGAGATCTATGGCTGCCGCCTTCGATCTGAACCTGGTGCGCACCTTTGTGCTGCTGTACGAGACCAGGAGTGTCACGGCCGCCGCGGACCTGCTCGGGGTCACCCAGCCGACGGTCAGCTACGGGCTCGGCAAGTTGCGGCGGCGGCTGCGCGACGAACTGTTCGTGCGCGGCCCGGGTGGTCTGGTACCGAGCGCGGAGGCCGAGCGGCTGTATCCGCCGCTGCGCGCGGCTATCGCGGGTGTCGATGAAACACTCGGCGCCGCAACCGAATTCGATCCGAGTCGACCGGCGCGGTTTACGCTCGGGCTCTCCGATCTCGGCGAGGTGACGGTGCTGCCGCTGGTGCTCGCGGAACTCGCGATACGGGCACCGCAGGTGACCCTGCAGGTCGAGGCCTTCGATGTCGATACCGCGACCGATCGGCTGGCCCGCGGCGAGGTCGACGCGATGGTGGCCAGTCCGATACTCGATTCATCTCGGCTGACTCGGACGCCGCTGTTCAGCGAGGGCTATGCCGGGCTGGTCGCGGCACACCACCCTCGGCTGCGCGGTGCGACGCCCAACCGAGCCGAACTGGAGCGTGAGCGGCATATCGTCGTCGAGGGCGTGACCGGCCACCCCGGCCCACGCAAGGCGCTGCGTGAGCACCATCTCGAAGACCGCGTCGCCGTGCGCGTCACCCGATTCGCCACCCTGCCCTATGTGGTGCAGGACAGTGAGCTGGTCGCCATCGTGCCCGAACGGGTGGCACACGCTTTGGCGCGCACCCATCCCGTGCGCGTATTCACCCTCCCGTGGCCCATCGAGCCGGTGGAGGTGGCGGCCTATACCCGGCGCGCACCTGGCCGGGCGGCGGCTCAGGGTTGGTTTCTGGAGGTGGTTCGGGCGGCGCTGGAGAATCTGCCGTCGGTCAGCCCAGCCGCGTAATCGGCTTCGCGGCGGTGAGATCCGCTTCGACGCGGTGGGCGGCCGTCTGCAGGCGCGGAATCAGTTCGGCCCGAATGGATTCGATGCTGCGGCGGGAGGCGTGCGTCGAAATATTGATCGCGGCGATCACGCCCGATCGATCGCGGATGGGGGCCGCGACCGACCGCAGGCCTTCCTCCAATTCCTGGTCGACGATGGAAAAGCCCTGTGCGCGGACCGTTTCCAAGGCGGCGCGCAAGGCATCCTGATCGGTGATGGTATTGGCGGTCAACCGGGCCAGTGGCGTGCGCGCCAGATAGGCGTCGAGTTCGGCAGCCGGGAGTCCGGCCAGCAGGACATGGCCCATGGAGGTGGCGTAGGCGGGGAAACGGGTGCCGATATTGATGCTGACGGTCATGATCCGGGATGCGGCGACCCGGGCGACGTACACCACATCCGGACCGTCGAGCACCGATACCGAGCTGGATTCGTGCACGTCGGCGGAGAGCTGTTCGAGGTGCGGCTGCGCCACCTCGGACAGGCTCATGCTGGACAGATACGAATAGCCCAGTTCCAGCACCTTCGCGGTGAGCGAGAAGCGTTTGCCGTCGGTGCGGACATAGCCGAGATCAGCGAGGGTCAACAGGAACCGGCGTGCGGCGGCGCGGGTGAGTCCGGTCAGGCGCGCGACATCGGAGAGCGTCAGCTGCGGGTTCTCGGCATCGAAGGCCTTGATGACCGCGAGGCCGCGTTCGAGCGACTGCACATAATGGGTGCCGCGCTGCCCGTCGTCGTCGCTACCGCCGGTCGTCATCGTCTCCTCCTCGACAGGGTGCTACAGGGCGGTATCGTCCCCGAGTTCGGCCAATACCTGCTGCCCGATCGCGAAGGCGGCGTTGGCCGCGGGCACGCCCGCGTAGGCGCCGGTGTGCAGCA
This sequence comes from Nocardia sp. CA-120079, assembly GCF_050955745.1. Taxonomy (NCBI): domain Bacteria; kingdom Bacillati; phylum Actinomycetota; class Actinomycetes; order Mycobacteriales; family Nocardiaceae; genus Nocardia; species Nocardia sp. CA-120079. The sequence goes on along the minus strand of NZ_CP192088.1, from coordinate 7,057,890 downwards.
GTACTTCGGCGATCTCGGCGGCGGTGAGACCGTTGGTGATCGCGGCGCGGACATGCATCGCGATCTCCTCGTGCCGCCCGAGGGCGGTGAGCACCGCAAGGGTAACGCAGCTGCGGGTGCGCCGGTCCAGGCCCTCGCGGGTCCAGATCGAGCCCCAGACCGACTCGGTGATGTACTCCTGGAACGGCCTGGTGAATTCGGTGGTCCTGGCGACGGCGCGATCGACGTGATCGTCGCCGAGCACTTCACGCCGGACCGCCATGCCGCTATCGGCTCGTTCGTTCACGAGTCCTCCTTCAAGTGAGCGAGAATCAGATCGTTGACCGCCTCCGACGCCTCGGCGCTGGCCAGATGTGCACCGGGGCTGACGATTTCGAGGCGCGCGCGCGGGATCGTGCGCGCAATGCGCCGTGCGTGCTCCGGTGGAATGGCCGGATCCTGGGCGCCGGCGATCACGAGTGTGGCCGCGGTGATCGATGACAGCCGGTCCGCGATATTCATCGTTTCGATTGCCGTGCAACAGGATGCGTAGCCGTCGGAGTCGGTGGCCGCGACCATTTCCTCGTAGTAATGGGTTTGTTCCGGATGGTCCGTGCGCCATTGCGGAGTGAACCAGCGTTGCACCACAGCATTTGAAACTGCCTGTGTACCTTCGGATCTGACCAGCGCGGCGCGTTCGGCCCAACCGCTGGGCGGGCCCAGTTCGGCGGAGGTGCAGCACAGGGTGAGCGTGTGCAGCCGGTCCGGTGCGTGCTCGCCGAGCCACATGCCGACCATGCCGCCGAGGGAGAGTCCGACGAAATGCGCTCGTCGGAGCCCGAATCGGTCGAGCAACCCGATCACATCGGAGCCCAGGTCCGTCAGCGTGTACGGGCCAGGGGGTACCGGGGATGCGCCGTGGCCGCGGTGGTCGTAGCGCAATACCCGATATCCGGCGGCGGTCAGGGCAGCGACCTGCGGATCCCACATCCGCAGATCGCTGCCCAATGATCCGCTCAGTACGACGGGTTCGCCGTCGTCGGGACCGGCCACGGCGCAGTTCACTTCGACGGCGTTCACGACGGCGCCTGCCGAATCAGTTTCCTGCCATCCGGTGATCGGCTCAGTACGACGGGTTCGCCGTCGTCGGGACCGTCCACGCGGCAGTGCATCTCGACCACGGTCATGCCATGCCTCCGTCTCGTGGCGCTTGGCTCCTCGGGGCCTGGACGACGAATGATCGTTCACTCATAATCTGGCCCGCCAATCGTCGAGTGCCCGTTCGATGAACTTGCGCGTCGACCCGAGGTATCGCGCCGGGTCGAGCAGTCTTTCGATCTGTTCGCGTTCCAGGTACTTCCCGACCATCGGATCGGCGGCGAGCAGATCGGCGAGCGGGCCTGCACCGGCGAGGGCGGCCTGGCAGCACTGCGCGACGGCATCGCCCGCGGTATGCCTGCCGACCTCGCCGTTGGATGTCGAAACCAACTCGGCCACCACGTTTTCCGCGAGCGCGAGGCCGCCGGTGAGTTCGAGGTTGGCGCGCATGCGCTGTGGATCGACGCGAAGTCGCTCCAGGCTGATGCGCAGCCAATGCACTGCCGAACCGGAGGTCCGCAGCAATTCGATGTACGGCCGCCATTCCGCATGCCACGAGCCTGCCGCGCGCTGATGTTCGTGGGCTGCCGCGCCGAGCAGTGCGGCAACCAAACCCGGTGCCTGCCCGGCGGATCCGTCGGCAAGCACGGCGGCAACCGGATTGCGTTTGTGCGGCATGGTCGAGGAGCCGCCCGTACCCGCCGGGCCCTCCTCGTGGACCTCCGCGACCTCGGTCTGCGCCAGCAGCGTGATATCGCGGGCGATCTTGGCCACCGCCGCGCAGGTCTGACCGAGCGCCCCGGCGATCTCGGCGATGCGGCCGCGCTCGGTATGCCACGGCAGGGCCGGTTCGGCCAATCCGAGCTGCCGCGCGAGCCCGCTCAGGACGGCAATCCCGTTGTCGCCCAAGGAAGCCAGTGTGCCGACCGCCCCGCCGAACTGCGCGGCCAAGCGGTGCCGCCGGATGTCGTCGAGCCGGTCCCGCGCTGCGGCGATACCGCCGAGCCAGCCGGCCGCGGTGAGGCCGAAGGTGACCGGCGGTCCCTGCTGGAGCAGGCTGCGCCCGGCCAGCACGGTGTCGGTATGGATTTCGGCGAGGTGCGCGAGCTGGTCCGCGCAAGCGCGCAAGTCGTCATCGAGCACCGTCAGCGCCCGGTGCGTCACCAGCATGGCGGCGGTATCGCCCACGTCCTGGCTGGTCGCGCCGAGGTGCACGTATCCGGCCGCATCGTCGGCGACGCGTGCGGTGAGTGCCCGCACCAGCGGCCCGGCCGGATTGCCGATGCCGACCGCCTGCGCGCCGAGCTCGACGATGTCGTAATCATCTGCATTGCAACAGCTTTGGATAGCGGCGGCGGCCTCGGGCGGAACGACGCCTGCCGCGGCCGAGGCGGCCGCCAGCGCGCCTTCGAAGTCGAGCATGGCCTGCAGCCATGCCCGGTCGCCGACCTGCGCCGCGACCGGACCGGCCGCGAGCACAGCGTCGAACAACCCGTCAGACATCGAAGAACACCGTCTCGCGCGCACCTTGGAGGTACACGTCGAAAACGTAGCCATCGGGACCGTCGGCGGCGATCAACGTGCCGCGACGCTCCGGCGGCACCGCGGCCAGCACCGGATCGGTCGCGTGTTGCTCGGCGTGCTCGGGGAAATAGATGCGGGTGACCACTCGATGCAGCAGACCACGGGCGAATACCGAGACATCGATATGCGGGGCCTGCCCGTCGCCGAGCGCGCCGGGAACGACGGTGTAGACGGCGAATTCGCCGGATCGGGTGTCGCTGCGTGCGAATCCGCGGAAGTATTCGCGGACGCCGCGACCATCGTCGGGATGCGCGATGTGCCCGTCCGGGTCGGCCTGCCAGATCTCGACCATGGCGTCATCGATCGGCTCGCCGACGGCGTCGAGCACCCGGCCGCGAATCCACCCGGCCGCGGGCGTGCCCAGCGGTACGGCATACGGGCCGTCGTCCCACGTCAGGCCAATGTGCAGGTAGGGGCCGACGGTCTGCGAAGGCGTGGTGGGCAGATTAGTCATCGTCCTCGTCGTCCTCGAAAGGCGTGGCGTCGCGGCCACGCAATACGATGTCGAACTCGAAGGCCAGCGCCCGCTCGGGTTCGCTGCGGTCGAGATCGAAGCGGCTGATCAGCAGCGGGCGAGCGGCCTCGGGCACCGAGTTGAAGATGGGGTCCTGGGCGAACAACGGATCGTCCGGAAAATACATCTGGGTGACCAGTCGCTGAGTGAAGGCGCGCCCGAACAGCGAGAAGTGGATGTGCGCGGGCCGCCAGGCATTGTGGTGGTTGCGCCACGGATAGGCGCCTGGCTTGATCGTGGTGAACTCGTAGCGGCCCGCGTCGTCGGTTAGCGTGCGCCCGGCACCGTCGAAGTTGGGATCGAGCGGACAGTCCCACGCGCCCCGGTCATGGCGGTACCGGCCACCGGCATTGGCCTGCCAGACCTCGATCAGCGAGTTCGGGATCGGCTTGCCGTCACCGTCGAGTAGCCGGCCGTGCACGATGATGCGCTGCCCGAGCGGTTCCGCACGGTGCTGTGCGGTGAGGTCGTTATCGGTCTCGGCGAGCCGGTCCGCGCCGAGCACCGGAGCGGTGAGTTCGGTCAGCCGCTGCGGCAGCAGGACCAGCGGCTCTTTCGGATGCCGCAGGGCGGTGGACTTGTAGTCCGGGGAGTCCAGCGGCGGGTGGGTGCCTGCCGGATCCTTTCTATAGCCTTGCAGCGCATGGGTTTTCATGATGTCGCCTCCAGAACAACGGCCAGCCCCTGACCGACGCCGATACACAATGCGGCCAGTCCCCACCGGCTGCCGCTACGCCGCATTTCGCGGGCGAGTTGGTTGATGACGCGTCCGCCCGACGCCCCGAGCGGATGGCCGATCGCGATCGCACCCCCGTTGACATTGACGATGCCGGGATCCAACTCCGGCCAATCGGCAAGGCAGGCAAGCGATTGCGCGGCGAAGGCCTCGTTCAATTCGACCACACCGACATCGCCCCAGCCGATTCCAGCGCGCCGCAGGGCGATGGCCGCCGCTTCGACCGGACCGATACCGAACACATCCGGATCGACGCCGGCCGCACCGCGTCCCGCGAGCCGCGCCAAGGGTGCGCGGCCGAGCCGATCGGCCAGGGCTTCGTCACCGAGCAGCAGGGCGGCGGCGCCGTCGTTGAGTGGTGAGGCATTTCCGGCGGTGACGGTGCCATCCGGCCGGAACGACGGTTTCAAGCCCGCCAACCGCTCGACGGTCGTTTCCGCCCGCAGCGACTCGTCGCGGGCCAGTTCGGTGCCGGGCACGGCGACGACATGATCGTCGTAGAAGCCGTTGTCCCAGGCCTTCGCGGTGAGCTGATGGCTGCGCGCGGCGAATTCGTCCTGCGCCGCCCGCTCGATGCCGTAACGGCCCGCGAGGATTTCGGTGCTCTCACCCAAGGAGACCGTCCACTGTGCGGGCATTGCCGGATTCACCAGCCGCCAACCCAAGGTGGTGGAGTGCAGTGTTTCGTTGCCAGCGGGAAATCCCTTGGCGGGCTTGGGCATAACCATGGGCGCACGGCTCATCGATTCGACGCCGCCGACGACAACCGTTGCCGCATCACCGGTTTCGATCATCCGGGCGGCCTGCATCGCGGCGTCCATACTCGACCCGCACAGCCGGTTCACGGTTGTGCCGGGTACCGAGGTCGGCCAATCCGCCAGCAGCGCTGCCATGCGTGCCACATTGCGATTATCCTCGCCCGCCTGGTTCGCCGCCCCGAAGACGATCTCGTCCACCGTCGCGGGGTCCAGCTCATTGCGGTCCGCGAGCGACCGCAGTACGGCAGCGGCGAGGTCATCGGGCCGGATGCCGCTCAGCGCACCGCCGTACCTGCCGAACGGGGTGCGCAGACCGTCGTAGAGAAATGCGCTGGTCATGAGGCGGCTTTCAGTGCTCGCAGGGTGGTGAGTTCCATGGCCGTCGGCGGCTCGCCGATTTCGAGATCCGGCGCGACCCGCAGCTGCCAGCCGGTGGCGTCGCGGACCCGCTCGACGGTCACGCCCGGATGCACCGCGACGAGGATCAACTCGCCGGTGTCGTCGGGCCGCATCACCCCGAGGTCGGTGATCACCAGGGTCGGGCCCGCGCCGCGCAGGCCGAGTTCCGCGCGCTCACCGGCGCCGCGACCGTGCCCGAAGGAGGTGACGAAGTCGACTTTGTCGACGAAGGATCGGCGTGACTGACGCACGACGACGAAAACCTCGCCACAGGAGGCGGCGATCTCGGGCGCGCCGCCGGCTCCCGGCAGGCGGACCTTGGGATGGGTGTAGTCACCGCCGATGACGGTGGTGTTGATATTGCCGTACTTGTCGAGCTGCGCGGCCCCGAGGAACCCGATATCGATGCGACCCGGCTGCAGCCAGTAGTTGAAAATCTCCGGCACGCTGATCACGGCGTCGGCGGTTTCGGCGAGCACACCGTCACCGATGGAAGCGGGCAGCCGATCCGGCTTCGAACCCAATGTTCCGGATTCGTAGATGAGGACCAGGTCGGGCGCGTGGGTATTGCGTGCGAGATTGGCTGCCGTCGACGGCAGCCCGATCCCGACGAAACACCGTTTGCCCGCGTCGAGTGCCCTGGCGGCGGCGATCGTCATCATCTCGTCGGCGGTGTATGCCGTTTCCATTGTGGCGGTGCCGGTTTCGGCGATGGTCATACAGTCTCCGTGGTGGCGGTGTACACGTTTTCGTCGAGCCAGCGGGTGAAGTGGTCACGGTCTCGGCCGACCGCGTCCCAGGCCTCGTAGTAGGCGTTGTCGCGTTCGGAATAGCCCTGCGCGTAGGACGGATGCGCGCCGCCGGGCACCTTCGCGACCGCGGTCACCGCCCACGCGGGCAGCACGATCGCCCCGGGCACCGGGGTCAGTTCGTCGACGATCTCCTCGACCGTGACCAGACTGCGGCGCGCGGCGAGCACCGCCTCCTTCTGCACCCCGAGCAGCCCCCACAGTTGCACATTCCCGGCCCGATCGGCGCGCTGGGCGTGGATCACCGTGACATCGGGATTGATCGCCGGAACCGCGGTCAGCTGCTCACCGGTGAACGGGCAGGTGATCGGTTTGATGGTGTCGGTGACCGTCGGCAGATCGGTGCCGACGTATCCGCGCAGCACAGCGAACGGCAATCCGGACGCCCCCGCGACATAGCGATTCGCCATACCGGCGTGGCTGTGCTCTTCGATATCCAACGCCCTGGGCCAGGCATGCTGTACCGCGTCGCGGAACCGGTGCAGCGACCCGACACCAGGATTGCCGCCCCAGGAAAAGATCAGCTTGCGTGCACAACCGGCCCCGATCAGCTGGTCGTAGACGATGTCCGGTGTCATCCGCACCAGTGTCAGATCCAGCTTGCGCTGGCGGATGATCTCTTGCCCGGCGGCCACCGGGATCAGATGTGTGAACCCCTCCAGCGCGACCGTATCGCCGTCGCGGACGAGTTCGCCGACCGCAGCTGCCAAGGAGGTAATCCTGGCCATATCACTCCTCATTCGAAATCGGACATCACCCGGCCACGCAAACCGGGTCCGGCAGCTGCCCGAGCGCGATCCGCTCGGGCGCAACCGAGGTAGCCACCTACGCGATGGTTAATTGTGCGCAATCCGTACAATTGGTTGTTATGCGAACATCGTAGGTCGGATCCGATGGTGACTCAAGTCCCACATATCGATCGACGGCACCACTCGGCGATCCATCGGCACCGGGTGCCTGGACAGCTTCCACATCCATTCGCGCGCAAGCGATCCCGCTGGCATCGCCGACGTGTCGGGAGGAAGCTCGAATTGTTCGATGGTGTTTTCCACCAAGCCGATCCGGCGCGCACCGTCTGTGACTTGATGCGTTCGCTGCTGTGGCTGCAGGAGCAAAACGGTGGGACCGCGCCTGATACTGCCGCGCCCGCGCTGCACGGCCACGCCTTCCCCCAGCTCAGCGTCGGCCGGCGCCGCGGCGCCGCATTCTTCGCGCGCGAGACATGCCGCATCCCGCTCGAAGACCTCGGCGCACCGAACGCGGCCGCGCTGTCACGCGAGGACTACTCGCGCCTGCGCGCCGAGGCGATCGCGGCGTAAGAATGCGCGGTGCGGGTGGATCAGGCGGCGAAGAGGCCGACCAGGGTGCCGCTCGCGATGACGTGGTCCGTGATGGCGGAGCGGACCACGTCGGCCGTGGTTTCCTTGGTGAATCCGGGCTTTCGGTCCAGGGCGTAGAGGCGGAAGAAGTACCGGTGTGGCTGGTCGCCGGCCGGCGGTCGCGGACCGCTCCAGCCGATTTCGCCGAAGTCATTGGGACCCACGACGGCCATGGGCGGCGGCGCGTCCGCCCGGACACTGGTCGCATTCGGCGCGATGCCGGTCATCAGCCAGTGGGTGAACGGGCCGCCCGGTGCGTCCTCGTCCTCACACAACAGGACGAGCTCTTCGGCGTCGTCGGGGATGCCACTCCACTCGAGCGGCGGGACAACGTTTCCGCCGTCATAGGAGTAGCGGTCCGGAATCGTCGCGTGGTCGGTGAACGCGGCACTGTGCAGGTCCGCGCGGGCCGGCGTCCGTTGCACGTCGGATCGCTGGCTGGTGGGATTCGCCATAGTTTCCTCCGGTCGATCGATGGTTCGGAAGCTGCCTCGGAATCGGAGAGGTTCGCGCTGATCTCGTACTCGCCGAGCAGCGTCAATGTGCGGGTTACCGCTGGACTATCTGTTAAACCGTGGCTAATAGACGGCCTCGTATTTACCGGTCTGATCCGATGACATACCGGCCAGCCGCTGATCGATGCGCGCGAGCGTATCCGAGAGTGACTCGACCGACCGTTCCAGTCGATCCAACCGGTCGGCCGTATCGTGCCTGGCCGCCTTGGGTGGGGCCGTTTCGGGGGATAACAGGAGCTCGCGCAGTGCGGGTGGCAGTTGTTCGAGCGCGTGCTCCAGCGTGCCCGGGGAGAACCGGTCCCGCAGCGCCGCGCTCAAACAGGTCACCGTAAATGGCACATCGCCGTCGGAGATCGTGGCCTCCTTGGCGAAGAGCTGGACGAATTCGGATTGGTCGTAGCGTTTCGGAACGTCGCTCGGACGCCAGCCCTCGTAGTAAATGCCGCGCAACAGCTCCGGGAGCTGTGCGCCGAGATGCGCTGCCGCATCCACCGTCAGACGGTCACGCACCGTATGCAACCACGCGCGGAGCGCGCGGTACGCATAACGGCGATCACTGGTCCCCAGGCACTCCATAACGGTGTCGAGCCAGATTCGCGCTGTCTGTTCGGTGTGGGCGAATGGGTCACCTCCGCGGTTCATTTCGCCTTCCCTTCGGTCTCGTGAATCCACTTCCCAGGGTAGGCCGATCGAACCCGTCATATGTGTCATAACCGCAGCTCACGCCTATCCGGCCAGCCTGCGCGAGCGACAGGGGATACATCTCGACCATCCGCGCTCCGGCGAGATAGAGCGGTCGGTCGGGACCCGGCACGTTCGACACGATCAGGTTGAACGTCGGCGGCACGTGGGCGATGAGGTGCTTGCGTCGTTTCGGGCGACTCACGGTATTCCCCCTTCGGGCGCCTACGCGCTCGACGTACCTCATTCTGATGTTTTCATCATTTCCTCTTGACAGAGATAGTGATCGTCACTGATGATTTCATCAACAACGTCGTGGAGGTAACTGTGACAAGCATCGACAAGGGGGTCGGCGCCGGACGGACGGTCCGGGTCGGCCAGCGTGAGGTCTTCTTCAGTGAGGCTGGATCCGGTCCCGCTGTGGTGCTGCTGCACGGTGGCGGGCCGGGCGCGAACGGATTGTCGAACTATTCGCGCAATATCGAGGGGCTGGCACAGCGGTTCCGCGTGATCGTGCCGGATATGCCGGGCTACGGCCGCTCCTCGAAGGTTGTCGATCAGTCCGACCCGTTCGGCGACCTCGCGCGGGCGGTCGGGGGTCTGCTGGACGAACTCGGCCTGAACTCGGCGCACCTGGTCGGCAACTCCTACGGCGGTGCCGCCGCGCTGCGGTTGGCGATGGACCGGCCGGAAAAGGTCGGCCGAATGATCCTGATGGGCCCCGGCGGTGTCGGTTCCACGCGCGCACTGCCGACCAAGGGTCTGCAGGAGTTGCTCGCCTACTATCCGGGTGACGGACCGAGCCGGGAGAAGATCACCCGGTTCATCCGCGAATACCTGGTGTTCGACGGCGCCGCGGTGCCTGATGAGCTCATCGAACTGCGATTCCAGGCCAGCATCGATCCCGAGGTGATCGCGAATCCACCGCTGCGCCGTCCCTCCGGACCGCTGGCCCTGCGGACGCTGTGGCGGATGGATTTCACCCGGGACTCCCGGCTGAGCGAGGTGGCCCATCCGACCCTGGTTATCTGGGGCGCCGATGACAAGGTCAACCGTCCCGCTGGCGGCCGAATGCTGGCCGATGCGATGCCCAACTGCGACCTGTACCTGGCGGCCAACACCGGGCACTGGGTGCAGTGGGAACGTGCCGAGCTGTTCAACACTCTGGCGACCGCATTTCTCGAGGCATAGCGGTGAACGATTTTCTGCGCCCGAACACCGATGCCTCGGTGTTCGGCTCGGTGCACATGGGATACGTTGCGGTGCAATCGAATCGGCTGCCGGACTGGCGCCGCTTCGGTGCCGAGGCGATCGGCATGCACGTGGACGAGGTCGACCGCGATGCGCTGCGCATGCGGCTGGACGAGCACACCTGTCGATTCCTGATCGAGCGCGGGTCGGCCGAGGATGTCACCGCAGTGGGCTGGCACATCGATGACCACGAGACCTTCGACCGCATCATCGCCCGGGTGACCGATCGCGGTGTGCCGGTCGTCGAGGGCACTGTGGAAGAGGCCGCGTTGCGTGGCGTGGAGCGACTCTGGCGCTTTCCTGGCCCGAAAGGTATTGCGCAGGAGATCTTTACGGCCCCGATCGCCACATCGGAACCGCTGCGGATGCTCAGCTCCGGATGGGTGACGGGAGAGGCCGGAATGGGCCATATCGCGATAATTTCGCGCCAACCCGAAGCGATGCGCGGCTACTACCACACGGTTTTCGACTCGCGACTGAGCGACTACATCGATGAGAACGTATCCGGGGTGAAGATGAAGATCCGTTTTCTGCGGGTCAACGAGCGGCACCACTCGATCGCCATCGCCAATATTCGCGGCGTGAAGATCGATCCGATTCGAACCCGGGTGCAGCACATCAATATTCAGTCCGCGACGCTCGACGACATGCTCGCCGCATTCGGGCGGGTCACCGACCTCGGCTTCCGCATGGCGTGGTCGGTCGGTCAGCACACCAATGACCGCGAATTGTCCTTCTACTGCGTGACCCCGTCCGGCTTCGAACTCGAGGTCGGCTGGAATCCGGTGGTGATCGGCCCGGAACTCGAATCCACCTGGGAACCAACGACTTACCAGGGCATCAGCATCTGGGGCCACAGCACTGTCGGTGAGACGGTGCTGGACAAATTCGCCCAGTTCCGCCAGGCATTGCGGAGCGCGACCACACCGGAGATCACCGTTCCGCAACTCGCAGGAGGACTTTCGCGATGAGCACGACCGACTACGACGTCGTGGTCGTCGGCCTCGGCCCGACCGGCCTGACGCTGGCCAACCTGCTGGGGCGGCGCGGCGCGCACGTGCTCGTCCTGGAACGCGAACCGGAATACTACGGACTCGCGCGCGCGGTCTACACCGACGACGAAGGCATGCGCATCTTCCAAACCGCCGGTACGGCAGATGAACTCGCGGCCGATATGAATGTCGACTCCACCGTGCAGTGGGTGCGCGCAGATGGCCGGGTGCTGGTGCAGTTCCATCAGACCGACCGTCCGCTGGGGTGGCCGGTGGTCAATTTCCTATACCAGCCCTACCTGGAGAACACCCTCGAAAGTGCGCTCGGGCGTTATCCGCATGTCACCGTCCGCCGTGGTCGCGAGGTCGTCGATTTCGACCAGGACGAAGCCGGCGTGAACATCGAACATGCCGAGTGCCGGGGCACCGGATACGGCAACCGCGCACCGGATACCGACCCGCGGACCGCCGAGCGGGTGCGCGCGAAGTTCCTGGTCGGTTGCGACGGCGGGCGCAGTGTGGTGCGCACCGAGCTCGGTATCGATATGACCGGGACCAGCTTTCCCGAGCGCTGGCTGGTGGTGGACCTGAAGGCCAAGGACGGGATCGACGCATTCCGGCATCTGCCGTACTTCAACTTCGTCTGCGATCCGGCAATGCCGGTCGTGTCCTGCCCGCAGCCGAATGGGCATCACCGCTTCGAGTTCATGCTGAACGAATCGCAGACCAAAGAAGAGATGGAAGATCCGGACAACGTCCGGCGGCACATCGCGCGCTATGTCGATCCGGACGAGGTCGAGGTGTTGCGCAAGCTGGTCTACACCTTCAATGCCGTGGTCGCCGACCGGTGGCGGGACGGGCGGATCCTCATCGCCGGTGACGCCGCGCATATGACGCCGCAGTTCGTCGGACAGGGCATGAACTCCGGGGTGCGCGATGCGGACAACCTGTCGTGGAAGCTCACCGCAATCCTCGAACAGCGTGCGGACCTGCGGGTTCTGGACAGTTACGAGTCCGAACGGCGGCCGCACGCCAAGGCGATGATCGATTTCTCGGTACTGAACAAGAACATCGTCTCCTTCGACAACAAGCTGGTCGCGGCGGCCCGGGATATCGCACTCACCACCGCGCTGCGAACGCCCGGCCTGGGCGGCTGGATTCGCGCCGCGAAGATGAAACCGGCTCCACGCTTCCGTCGCGGCGCCTACCTGGGCCTACCCCGGCGCGGGCTGCGTGGCGTCGAGGGCACGCTCGCCCCGCAACCGGATGTACGGACTTATGACGGACGGCATCGGCGGTTCGACGATGTGCTCGGCCTCGGGTTCGCGGTCGTCGGCAATGGGGTCGACCCGCGCGCCGTGCTCGGCGCCGACGACTTGGCGAGGTTGCGGGCCCTGGGCACTCGTTTCGTCACCGTGTATCCGCTCGGCGGGCGACCGCAGGGGGAACCCGGTGACGGCCGAACCACCGGCGATGACTACGCCGATATCGAAGACCACACCGGCACCTTGACCCGCTGGTTCGCCAGGGCGAGCGTCGGGACCGGCGGCCTGGTGCTGCTGCGTCCGGACAAGTTCGTCTTCGGTACCGCCGGTGCCGGGCGCGGCGCGTCCTTGATCGCCGAGCTCTTCCAGCAGCTCACCGGATCGCTTCCGGCACCGCCGCAATCGGATTCGGTCCCGACCCGCCACTTCGAGGAGGCTCGATGACCTCAACAGTGACCGATTCACCGGCCGTGCGTGCCGCCGCCGCACGTCTGTCCGGCGCCACGACGACCGGAGTGCCGATCGCGCCGGTCCGAGACCTCATCGGTCCCGACGACGTCGAACTGGCATATGCGGTGCAGCGCATCGGTGTCCAGCGGCGGGTGGCCGCCGGCGCCAAGCTTGTCGGACGCAAGATCGGACTCACCTCACCGGCGGTCCAGCAGCAGCTCGGGGTGGATCAGCCCGACTTCGGCGTGCTGTTCGAGGATATGAATGTCACCGAAACGCCTGTGGCACAACGGCCGCCGCTACTGCAACCGAAGATCGAGGCCGAACTCGCCTTTGTCCTGTGCGCCGACCTCGACGACGAGCAGTTGGATGCGATCAGCGTGCGCGGGGCGGTGGACTACGCGGTCGCCGCATTGGAGATCGTCGACAGCCGCATCGCGGACTGGGATATCAGTTTCGCCGACACTGTCGCCGATAACGCGTCCAGCGGATGGTTCGTCCTCGGCACCGAGCGGCTGTCGCCGGCCGAGTTCGAACCGCGCGAGATCGCGATGAATATGGCGATCGACGGCGAAATCGTCTCCACCGGAACGGGTTCCGCGTGCCTCGGCGATCCGCTCAACGCACTGGCCTGGCTGGCCCGCACCGCGCGGGACTTCGGCGACCCGCTGCGCGCCGGTGAGATCGTCCTGTCCGGTGCGCTCGGACCGATGGTTGCCTTGCGTCCCGGTGCCCGGGTTCGGTCCGAATTATTCAGTGGCACACAGGCACTCGGTTCCGTCGACTTCACGCTGGAGGAAATATGAGCCGCACCAAAGTGGCCGTCATCGGCTCGGGCAATATCGGTACCGACCTGATGTTCAAGGTGCTACGGCTGTCGGAAACCCTGGAAGTCGCCGCCATGGTCGGCATCGACCCGGACTCCGACGGCCTGGCCCGTGCCGAACGGCTGGGCGTCCCGACCACCGCGAGCGGTGTCGACGGACTCATCGCCATGCCGCATTTCGACGAGATCGACATCATTTTCGATGCCACCTCCGCCGGTGCGCACCGCGCCAATGCCGCCGCGTTGGCGCCGCACGGGAAACGCCTGATCGACCTGACCCCGGCCGCGATCGGTCCCTTTGTCGTGCCCGCGGTCAACCTGGACCAGCACCTCGACGCCCCCAATGTGAATATGGTGACCTGCGGTGGCCAGGCCACCATCCCGATCGTCGCGGCGATCTCCCGGGTCACCGACGTGCCCTACGCCGAGATCGTCGCCTCGATCGCCTCCAAATCCGCCGGACCCGGCACCCGCGCCAATATCGACGAATTCACCGAAACGACCGCGCAGGCGATCGAAGCGGTCGGCGGCGCGGCGCGTGGCCGGGCGATCATCATCCTCAATCCGGCCGAGCCGCCGCTGATCATGCGCGACACCGTGCTCGCGCTGATCGGCGATCCGAATCCGGAAGCCCATGCGGCCGTGCGGGAATCGATCGAAGCGATGATCGCCGAAGTCGCCGCCTATGTGCCCGGCTACCGACTCAAGCAGGACATCCAGATCACTCCGGCCACGCAGTCGGAAACTCTTGTCGGCGATACCGCTGTCACGCATCAGATCTCGGTATTCCTCGAAGTCGAAGGCGCGGCGCATTATCTGCCGTCCTACGCCGGAAATCTCGACATCATGACCTCGGCCGCGTTGCGCGTCGCCGAACGCCTTGCCACAGCACCCGTTTCGGTGCCGATCCGGGAGCGTGTCCGATGAACACAGCATCGCACAGCGATTCGATGAGGGGTGGTGGCCGGGTGGCGGGTGGGCCGGAAGTCTTTTTGCAGGATGTGACGCTGCGCGATGGTATGCATGCGCTGCGCCACCGCATCACCCCGAAAAACGTGGCCGTCGTTGCCGCCGCGCTGGATGCCGCGGGAGTCGACGCGGTGGAGGTCGCGCACGGCGACGGTCTGCACGGCGGCAGTCTCACCTACGGGCCGGGCAGCCACACCGATTGGGAGTGGCTCGAGGCCGCCGCCGGCGCATTGCGCTTCGCCCGGCTGACCACACTGCTGCTCCCCGGTATCGGCACCATCGACGATCTGCGCCGCGCCTACGACCTCGGGGTGCGTTCGGTGCGGGTGGCCACCCACTGCACCGAGGCCGATATCTCCGCCCAGCACATCGCCTACGCCCGCGAACTCGGCATGGACGTCTCCGGCTTCCTGATGATGAGCCATATGAACACCCCCGCCGGGCTCGCGACACAGGCCAAGCTCATGGAAGCCTATGGCGCACAGTGCGTTTACGTCACCGACTCCGGCGGGCGGCTCACCATGGACGGTGTCCGCAAACGCGTGCGCGCCTACCGGGCCGTGCTGGACGCGGAGACCGAGATCGGTATCCACGCGCATCAGAATCTGTCACTGTCGGTCGCCAACAGTGTCGTCGCCGTCGAGGCAGGCGTGACGCGCGTGGACGCCTCGTTGGCCGGGCTCGGCGCGGGGGCGGGCAATACACCGCTCGAGGCATTCGTCGCGGTCGCCGATCTCCAAGGCTGGGAGCACGGTGCGGACCTGAACCGGCTCACCGACGCCGCCGACGATCTGATTCGCCCGCTGATGGAGCGACCGGTGCAGGTGGACCGGGAAACGCTGACCCTCGGCTACGCGGGGGTCTACTCGAGCTTCCTTCGCCACGCCGAAAAGGCCTCCGCCACATACGGAATCGACGTGCGGACGCTGTTGACCGAGGCCGGACGCCGCGGTCTGGTCGGCGGGCAGGAAGACATGATCGTCGATATCGCACTCGACTTGACCGCTGTGGCGGGATGACGGGGGACTGCTGTCATGAACACGAAAGGTGAAGTTCTGTGAACGGTCCTCGTGCAGAGGCCCCGCTGGCGGTCAGTCGTCGGCGTGCCCTCGGTGGCGTTGTTGCCGGCACGTTCGGTGCGGCTGCCGTCGCAGCGCTGCCGAGCGCCTATACCGCACCGGCCCGCGCCCAGCAGCCCGCGCCGTCGGGCACCTACCGCATCGACCTGCACGCGCACTTCCTGCCACCGGATTACCGTGCCGCACTGCTGGATCACGGTCACCTCACCATCGGTGGCTACCCGACACCGCAGTGGTCCCCGGAGGCGGCGGTGGCCTTCATGGACTACTACGGCATCCAGGCCCAAGCACTGTCGGTATCGGATCCGGGGGTGTCGTTCCTGGCCGGTAAAGAGGCCAGCGATATGGCCCGCTACTGCAATACCTATGCCGCCGGTCTGTTCCGGTCCGATCCCACGCGGTTCGGCGCATTCGCCGTGCTGCCGATGCCCGATATCGCGGCCTCGATCACCGAGGCGATCTACGCGCTGGACGAACTGCACCTCGACGGTGTGATCCTGCTGTCGGCCTATGACGGTGTCTACCTCGGTGATCCGCGCTTCGAACCGCTGATGATCGCGTTGAACCAGCGCAATGCCTACGTCTTCGTGCATCCTGCCGCCATTCCGGATGCGGCCAAGCCCAAGCTGCCGCTGCCGGACTTCCTGGAGGAGTTCACTTTCGACACGACGCGCGCGGCGACCATGATGATGGTCACCGGAATGACCCAGCGGTATCCCAACATTCGCTTCCAGCTCGCGCACGCGGGCGGGACCGTGCCGTTCCTGTCCTGGCGCATCAGTGTCGCGTCGCAAACGGTGCTGGGCGAGCTGTGGCCGCAAGACCTGCCGAATCCGTCGGTGCTCGATATGAAGAACCAGATCTCGCGGTTCTACTACGACACCGCGCTGAGCGGTTCGGCGGCCGCGATGGCCGGCACCCTCGCCGTGACCAGCCGTGACCACATCGTCTTCGGTTCCGACTGGCCCTTCAGCGCACTCACTCTCCCGCAGAGCGGTTCGCACGATCCCGCGCCCGGACTAAGCGAGATCTTCGACGCCGACCAGCGCATGGAGGTCGAACACCACAATCCGCTGCGGCAGCTGCCGCGACTGGCCGCAGCGGTCAACGGCTGATCACAGCTGGGGCTGCGGCGGCAATTCGCTGGATACCAGCTTCTGCGCCGAGCGCTTGTTCATACCGAACATCCGCAGCACATGCAGGGTCATCTCGTCGGTGAGCGCCCCGGCGTCGGCGTCGGGCCGGGCGTCCAACAGTTGCAGCAGTCCAAGCAGCGCCCCGCCCGCGGCCATCAGCGCCATATCGGGGTCCATTGGCTCGAATCGGCCCGCCTCCTGGGCGGCCATGATGTCGCGGCGGGCCCGCGGGCCCAAGCCCTCGTCGCGCAGCAGCACCGACGTACCGGAATTCAGGATGACCCGCACGCCCTCCGGGATCTGGCGCTGCAGCCGCCCGGTCATCCGGAAGCTCACCGCGAATACCTCGGCGGGATCGTCGTACATGGCGACGATCTCGTCGCGCATCTCGCTGTAGATCTGCAGTACCGACCGCACGGCCTCGTCGAACAACTGCTCCTTGGACTGGAAGTGGTTGTAGAACGAGCCGAATCCGACATCGGCGGCATCGGTGATCTCCTGGATGCTGACCGCGGATCGCCCCTCCGACAGGAACTTCCGTGCCGCCCCGAGCAGCGCATTGCGCGTCCGCTCACGCCGCCTGTCGATGCGGTTGCCCACCACGCCTGTCACCATGTCCTCTTTCCCATTGATTCCGTTATCAGAATCGTATCTGATAAAAGAATCAGAGTCGATCGCGACTATGGTTTCGGGCGCTGCCCGCGGGCCCGGATTCGGTTCCGGCTGAATGTAATGCTCGACGCCATGCCGGGCGCTTCTTAGTGTCCGTTGATGTGACCACCAGCGACCAGACCCAGGCCGACCCGAGCGCCGACTGGAGCTTCGAGACCAAGCAGATCCATGTCGGACAGGCGCCGGACGGCACGACCAATGCCCGCGCGCTGCCGATCTACCAGACCACTTCCTACACGTTCCGGGATACCGCGCACGCTGCGGCGCTGTTCGGTCTCGCCGAGCCGGGCAATATCTACACCCGCATCATGAACCCGACCCAGGATGCCGTGGAACAGCGCATCGCGGCGCTGGAGGGCGGTGTCGCGGCGCTGCTGCTGGCCTCCGGACAGGCCGCGGAGACCTTCGCGATCCTCAATATCGCCGGTGCGGGCGATCACATCGTGTCCAGCCCGCGGCTCTACGGCGGCACCTACAACCTGTTCCGCTACTCGCTGCCCAAACTGGGCATCGAGGTCAGCTTCGTCGACGATCCGGACGATCTGGACCAGTGGCGCGCGGCGATCCGGCCGAATACCAAGGCGCTGTACGGCGAAACGATCTCCAACCCACAGAACCACATCTTCGACATTCCTGGCATCGCCGAAATCGCCCATGCCGCAGGCGTTCCGCTGATCCTCGACAATACCGTCGCGACGCCGTATCTGATCCAGCCGCTCGCCCACGGCGCCGATATCGTGGTGCATTCGGCGACCAAGTATCTGGGCGGCCACGGTGCGGCCATCGCGGGCGTGATCGTCGACGGCGGCACCTTCGATTGGACCGGCGGCCGATTCCCCGGCTTCACCACGCCGGACCCGAGCTACCACGGTGTGGTGTACGCCGACCTCGGCGCTCCCGCCTATGCCCTCAAGGCCAGGGTGCAACTGCTGCGCGATCTCGGCTCGGCTGTCTCGCCGTTCAACGCCTTCCTGATCAGCCAGGGTCTGGAGACGCTGAGTCTGCGGATCGAACGGCATGTGCAGAACGCGAAGGCGGTGGCGGACTTCCTCGCGGCCCGTCCGGAGGTGACCTCGGTGTCCTACGCCGGGCTGCCGTCCTCCCCGTGGTACGAGCGCGGCCGCACCCTCGCGCCCAAGGGCGTCGGCGCGGTGATCGGCTTCGAATTGGCCGGTGGGATCGATGCGGGTAAGCGTTTCGTCGAGGCGCTCACGCTGCACAGCCATGTCGCCAATATCGGCGATGTGCGTTCGCTGGTGATCCATCCGGCCTCGACCACCCACTCCCAGCTGACTCCGGAAGAGCAGTTGGCGGCCGGTGTCACCCCGGGTCTGGTCCGTCTCGCGGTCGGCATCGAGGGGATCGATGACATCGTCGCCGATCTGCGCGGCGGATTCGCTGCCGCTCAGTAGTCGACGTGTCACCCACTGCCAGTCGTGCCGCCGGGGTCGCATTGCGCGGCCTCGGCCGCAGTTTCGGCGCCCACACCGTCCTGCGCGATATCGAATTGCAGATCGCGCCGGGTGAGGTGATCGCGCTGGTCGGTCCGTCCGGCAGTGGGAAATCGACACTGCTGCGGGTCATCGCCGGGTTGGACGAGCCGACCGAGGGCGAAGTCGTGCTGGACGGTCGGCCGATGCGCGGCATCGACCCGCGCTGCGCGGTGGTTTTCCAGGAGCCGCGACTACTGCTTGGGCGGTCCGTGAAGCAGGAACCTCCAACCGGCAAGGTTGGAATCCCCCGGCTTCAGCCGTGAGGAGGACGTCAACGACAGCCGGTTCTGAAAGCAACCAGGTCGCTTTCCGAATCCGACCGGGCGGACTTGCATTCGATCTGATCGCAAACCTGTTCTGCGGGAGCGTAATACGGTTGTCTCGAGCAAATGAGCTCTGTACGACGTCGGCCGTTGAAAACAGTTACCGGAGTCAGCGGCGCGGTGAGCGTCTATGCGGCCGCGATCGATCCGCGTGAATCGACGGTCGCGTCCTCGATCGAAATCGCGAAAATCGCCGAAGCAAACAAGTTCGACGCCCTGTTCGCCGCCGACCTGCTGAGCTTCGGCGCACAGGGAGCGATCGGCGCGCAGGAGCCGCTGATCTTGCTGTCCGCATTGAGCGCGGTGACCTCGCACGTCGGCTTGATCGCCACCGTGACCAGTACCTTCCACCACCCCTACAATCTCGCCCGGCTGTTCGGAACGCTCGACCATGTGAGCAACGGCCGCGCCGCTTGGAACGTCGTCACATCCTCGGTGGGTGAGGAGAACTATGGCGATCAGGAGCTGCCGAGCCCGGAGCAGCGGTATGCGCGTGCGACCGAATCACTCGAGGTGATCAATGCGCTGTTCGACAGCTGGGAGCCGGGTGCGCTGACACCCGACGGCAACGGTGGCGCGGTCCTCGACGCGACCAAGGTGCGTCCGATCGAGTATGCGGGGCAATACTTCACGGTGCGCGGTCCGCTCAATATCCCGCCGTTGCCACAGCGCCGACCGGTCCAATTCCAGGCCGGTCAATCGGCGGGCGGAATCGAGCTCGGCGCGCGGTTCGCCGAGGTGGTCTTCACCTCGCTGCCGACGCTCGAAGATGCGGTGACCTATACCAAGACGATTCGCGCCCGCGCGACGGAACTCGGTCGCGCACAAGGCTTACCACTGATCATGAGTTCGTTCCATGCGACTTATGGGGCAACGGAAGAAGAGGCGCGCCGGCTGGTCCGGGAGGCGGCCGAGGCGACAGACTTCGATGCGGGCCGAATCCAATTGGCCGATATGTTCGGCGGCGGTATCGACCTTTCGGAACTTCCGCTGGATCGGCCGATCCCGGAAACGCTGCTACCGGAACCGAATTCGGTGAATCGTCGTCGCGGGCGGGTGGAGATCTTCACCAAGCTGGCGGCATCGGGTCGTACGCTGCGTGAGCTGATCATCGCTGCGAAGGATACCGGGCACTGGGCGGCGGCCGGAACGCCCGAACAATTGGCTGATGCTGTCGAAGAGCGTTATCGCGCAGGGGTTCTCGATGTCATCTCGCTGGGCGGCCTGGCCGATGCCCGAACTCGGGATTTCGTCACCAATGGACTGCTGCCCGAATTGCGCCGCCGGGGAATCGTCGGAAACGACTATGTCGGTGGCACTTTCCGCGAGAACCTGGAACTCCCCCCGCTACCTGAGCCTTGAATACAGGAAGTCGGCTAGCGCCGTGTCCAGACAGCTTCTGCCGTATCGCTGCTCGGCCCGGGATCCGTCGAGCGTAGTCGAATGGTGGTCGCCTGCGGCGAATTCGACCGCCATATCACTGCGCTCGGCGAGCCGCCGGAGGCGGATAGCGCAGCACAAGCAAGCTGGACGCGGCACTAATTCGGCGTCGATGCGGAGACGGTGGATGATGGTGCCTGCACGAGGGTCAACAACGAACGCTTGCGCAGGGTGAATCCCAACGTCTCGTACAGACTTATCGCCGTCGCATTGTGGGCGACGGCGTGCAGGAACGGTGTTTCGCCGCGCGCCCGGATGCGTGCGCCGACCGCCCGGGTCAATCGGGAGGCGAACCCACGGCCGCGGAATTCGGCATCGGTGCACACGGCGCTGATCTCGGTCCAGCCCGGCGGGTGCAGGCGCTCACCCGCCATTGCCACCAGCTTGCCGTCCACCCGAATCCCTAGGTAGGTGCCCATTTCGATGGTCCGAGGCGCATAAGGGCCGGGTTCGGTGCGGGCGATCAGCTCCAGGATCTCCGGCACATCGGCGGCGGTGAGGACCTCGAGTTCCGGATCGTGGGCGACGCGTAGTCCGGTGCCGTCCATTTGTACCGAACCGAATTCGTTCAGCACGGTCCACCCATCCGGCGGCACATGGCCGTAGCCGCGCAGTGCGGTGCTGCCGCTCGGTCCGAGCAGGGTGGCCAGATCGGACCAATCCTGTTCGTCCAGTACGGGCGGATGGCCGATGAATCTGGCGACGTCCGGGTCGTAGCGGCCGATGCGGCCCACCCAGCTGGCGAAGCGGCGGTGCTCGCCGCGCAGCGATGCCCGCACGGGATCGTCGAGCGGGTGCAGTGCAGTATTGATGTCGATGGTCGACTCGGTGGTCATCGCGCAGTCCTCCGCAACAGGGTCCGACCTGAGAACGTTAGCGAGGCGCACGAATGTCGGCACCGATTGTGCTCAGCGGAATTTCTATCCGGTGGTAGTCGACTCGCAGCGTATTTCCCCGCGCTCGAGCTGATCTCAATCGTTGACACCACCAGGTCGGTTCGCCACGAATATCGCCTGGCCACGCCATATTCGGTCTGCGCGGAGTCGGACCAGGCAGCGCAGCGTCCGGTCGGAGTCGACTACGCCCGACGCACCAGCGATTGCGCGCGTTGGGAGGACATGACATTCGCGAATGCACAGGAACGGGAGACGATGGCACCGAAACAACTACATCTCGGCGTCGCGCTCGATGGAGCAGGCTGGCATCCGGCCGCGTGGCGGGAGCCGAACTCCCGACCCGCCGAGCTGTTCAGCCCCGGCTACTGGACGGATCTGGTCGCCACCGCGGAGCGCGGCCTGCTGGATTTCGTCGGCATCGAGGACACACTGCGGGTTCCGGGCACGCCGCACGAGCCGTCCGATGACGCCGTCGACCAGGTCAGGGCCCGGATCGATGCCAATCTGATCGCCGCGCGAGTCGCGCCGGTCATCCGGCACATCGGGCTCATCCCGACCGTGACCGTCACCCATACCGAACCGTTCCACGTTGCCAAATCGATCGCCACCCTCGACTACACCTCACGTGGCCGGGCGGGCTGGCAGGTGCGGGTATCCAGCAGCGCCGAGGAGGCCGCGCACTTCGGCCGTCGCGAAGTGCACGAACTCACCGCCGCCGATATCGCGGAAGCTGTTGCGTCGGGAGTCTTTCCGAGTCAGGTGCACGATCTGTTCGACGAAGCCGACGACGCGGTCGAGGTGGCGCGGCGGCTGTGGGACAGCTGGGAGGACGATGCGGAGATCCGCGATGTGGCCGCCCGCCGCTTCATCGATCGAGACAAACTGCACTACATCGATTTCGAGGGCCGCTTCTTCAGTGTCCGTGGGCCATCCATCACACCGCGTCCGCCCCAGGGGCAGCCGGTGGTGGCGGCGCTGGCGCACGGTCCGCTGATCTACGAATTCGCCGCTCGCTCAGCCGATCTGGCCTTCGTCACGCCGAGTCGCGAGGCCGGTCCCGGCGCGATTCTGGAGCAGGTCGCGGCTGCGGCTGCGCGAGTGGAGCGCTCGGGCGAACCGCTGCGGGTCTATGCCGATATCGTCGTATTCCTCGATACCGGCGAAGCGACCGGTCCGCAGCGACTGGCGCGGTTGAACGAGCTCGCCGGTGCCGAATTCACCTCGGATGCCGGGATTTTCGCGGGCAGCGCCGAGGACCTCGCCGATCTGCTCATCGAATGGAGCGAGCAGGGCATCGACGGCTTCCGGTTGCGGCCGGGTGTCGCGGTCGATGACCTCGCCGCTATCGCCGACCGGCTCGTTCCCGCCCTGCAACGTCGCGGTGTGTTCCGCACCGGCTATCCGGATGGTTCGCTGCGCGCGCTGCTCGGCTTGCCCACCGACGTTCCCAACCGTTACGCGACAGCCTGAGCGAGGTCAGCATGAGTACTCCACGTAAGCAGGTCATCCTGGGCGCCTACCTCGGCGGGGTCAACCACCACACCGCCTGGTGGCATCCCGAGGCGGGCAGCCAGATCGATTTCAGCAGTTTCGAACACACCGCCCGCACCGCCGAACGCGGCAAATTCGACTTCTTCTTCCTCGCCGAAGGTCTCATCCTGCGCGAACGCGCTGGCAAGATCTTCGATCAGGACATCATCGGCCGCCCCGATACCTTCACGGTGCTCGCCTCGATCGCCGCGGTCACCGAACATCTCGGGCTCGCGGGCACGATCAACGCCACCTTCAATGAGCCCTACGAGTTGGCCCGCCAGCTCGCGAGCCTGGACCACCTGTCCGGCGGTCGCGCCGCCTGGAATGTGGTGACCTCCTTCGACGCCTTCACCGGCCAGAACTTCCGCCGCGGCGGCTTCCTCGATCCGGCGGACCGCTATGTGCGGGCCGAGGAGACACTGAATGCCGTTCGCGTCCTTTGGGATTCGTGGGACGCCGCCGATATCGTCGCCGACAAGGAGTCCGGCCGCTTCCTAGCCCGCCCCGATGCCGGAGCATTCGCCTTCCACGGCAACCAATTCGATATCTCCGGGCGATTCACCGTGCCGCGTAGCCCGCAGGGTCGGCCGGTGATCCTGCAGGCAGGTGTCTCACCGCAGGGCCGCGCCTTCGCCGCCGCCAATGCCGACGCCATCTTCTCCCCGTACGGCAAGCTGCCGGAGGCCGCGGACTTCTACCGCGATATCAAGGCGCGCGCGGTCGCGGCGGGCCGTGCGGCCGACGACATCAAGATCCTGCCGTCGGCGAGTTTCGTGCTGGGCGATACCGAGGACGAGGCCATCGAGAAGTTCCATGCGGTGCGCAACGAGCAGGTCACCGGACAGACCGCGCTGATCCTGCTGGAACAGATCTGGAACCGGGACCTGTCCGGATACGACCCGGAGGGCCCGGTACCCGATATCGATCCGGATCCCGATGCGCCACCGATTATCCAGGGGCGCGCCTTCGTGCATCAGGACCGGTTCGCCACGGTTGAGCGCCTGCGCCAGGTCGCCGAGGCGAAGAAACTCACCCTGCGCGAGGTCGTGATCGATCAGTTCGAACGCGGGCCCTTGGTCGGCACTCCCGCTCAGGTCGCCGAGCAGATCGACACCTTCGTCCAGAACGACGGCTCCGACGGCTTCATCCTCGGCTCGCATCTGGTGCCATGGGGCATCGATGAATTCGTCGACCAGGTGGTGCCGCTGCTCCAGGACCGCGGCGTGTTGCGCACCGAATACACCGGAACCACGCTGCGCGACAACCTCGGTCTGCCGAATATCCGGTCCACGGTGTCGGCCTGAATTCGGCTGCCGCTCTCGCTATCCGGATCGAGGGCGGCAATCGGGTTCGGACAGCGCCAGGTCGGACGGAAGCGGTAAGAAATTCGAGTGATGCCGCCCGGGCGCGTGCTCAGAATCGGCTCGAGCGCAAGGGTGTCGTTCGGGTCGGGCGGGGTCGATGATGTCCCGGTCGGGTTGACCGAGGGTGAGATGACGGTGGTGGCTGGGGGCAATAGTGCGGGGGCGGTCTTGCGTGCGGTGCTCGGGCAGGGGACGGCGCCGCGTAGTGAGATCGCTCGGCTGGCGGGATTGTCGCCCGCGACGGTGACCACGCAGGTGCGTGCGCTGCGGACGGCGGGTTTGCTGACCGAACTGCCGGAGACGGCAGGGCCGGCCGGGATGGGCCGTCCGCATTCGCCGCTGATGTTGAATGTCGCGGGCAATGTGGTGATCGGGGTGCATATCGCCGCCGAGCACACCACGGTCGCCGTACTGGATATCGCCGGGGCGGTGCGGCTTTCGCATCGGGTGCCGCATATCAGCCTGGATCCGGACGCGATTCTGGCCGCCGCTGCCGCCGAAGTGTGTCGCCTGCGGGGTGAATTGACCGAACGCGTACTCGGTCTGGGGGTCGCGATCGGCGGCTGGGTCGACACCTCCGCCGGTGCGGTCGTCGACCACGGCACCCTACCTTGGCGAAATGTCGCTGTGCGGCAGTATCTTTCGGATGAAACCGGTCTTCCGGTGACCTTGGACAGTCATACGCGCGCCCTCGTGCACGCCGAGCAGTTGTTCGGACATGCGCGCGATGCGGCGGCGACGGTGGTGCTGTTCGCGGGCAATGTGATCGATGTGGCGTTCGCGGTGCACGGGCGCGTGCACTACGGCCCGCGCTCGGCCGCGGGCGCGATCACTCGGCTGGTCGCCGGCGAGTCCGCGGAGTCGGCGCTGGCGGAATGCGCCGATCGCGCGCTGGTGGCCCGCGCGCAGCGGGCGTCGCTGCCGGTGCGTGGTCTCCGGGATCTCATAGAGGTCGCGGGCTGGGACGAAACGGCGCAGGCGCTGTTCGTGGAACGGGCGACGGTATTGGGTCGGGTGGTCGCGGTCGTGATCGACCTGCTGGATCCGGACGCCGTGGTGATCGTCGATCCGGCCTTGGTTCGGGTGCCGGGCGTGCGTGCCACCTATCTCGATGCGGTGCGACGGTTCTCGGCGTGTGAGCGTCCCGAGGAGGTCATCACTGGATCGTCGTTCCTCGGACATGCGCTCGAGACCGCCGCGGGCACCGTGGTGCTCCAGCAGCTGTTCACCGACCCACTCTCGGTGGTCACCGCCGCCGCGCCGGGGGAGGTGACGCCGCTGTCGGACGCGCGACTTTGATTCGCAGTTATTTTAAGTCGAACGAATGTTGCCCTACCGCAATGTCTTCCGTCAAAGTCGATACATGGAAGATCACACAACCGCGATCCGGTTCGAATGCCTCGCCTGTCATCGCCCCTCGGATTCCCTCAATGCTTTCCAATACAGACGAATCAGGAGCGAGCGATGCGATCCGCCATATATGGATTAGGGCTCCTGGTAGCGACAGCGCTTTTCATCAGCGGCTGCGCTACCCCTGACGGCGGAGATACCGCTCTTTCGGCCGCACTGCCGACCAGTGTGCCACCGGGCACCAAACTGTCTATTTCGGTGAATACCACCCGTGTCGCCCTCGAGGCTTCCGGTCAGTCGAATACGTTGCCGTTCACCGTTTCCGAATGGCCCGTCGTGTCCGCGGGGCCGGATGTCATTCAGGCTTTTCGCGGTGGCGCACTGGACGTGGCGAGCAATGCGGGAATCCCGCCGATCCACGCCCACGCCACCGGTGTGGACGCGAAGATCGTCGGCGTCAAGGTGCGCTCCACCCCGATGTATCAGCTGGCGACCGCCCCGAATTCGGGTATCAACACCCTCGCCGACCTGCGCGGCAAGCGAATCGGCTTCTCACCTGGGCAAGCGCAGGGCGTGGTGGTGCTACGTACGCTGCAGGCCGCGGGCATCGGCTTGAACGAAGTCAAGCTGGTGGAATTGAACAGTCCGCAATTCCTGACCGCATTACAAGGCAAGCAAATCGACGTCGCACCGCTCGCGGAGCCCTCGACGACGAAATATCTCGCCCAGTACGGTGCTCAGGGCGCACGCGCCATTGCTACTCCCGCAGTGGACGCACTGACCATCCTGTGGACGCCGACGGCGGTGCTGCAGGACTCCGCGAAACTCGCCGCCGTCACCGAATTCGTGAAAATCTGGGCGCGCGCCGATATCTGGGCCTGGGAGCATCGAGATCAATGGCTCGACGCGTATTACGTGAAGGATCAGAAGGTTTCGGCCGAGGACGGCAGGCGGATCCTGAGCACGGTCGAAAAGCCCTATTACCCATCGAATTGGGATGACGCGATCAAATGGGAACAGGAAACCATCGAGCTGGTCACCCGCTCCGGTTACTTCGGTAAGAGTTTCGACGCCGCCGCGTTGTTCGATCGGCGCTTCGAACATATCGCCAACGAGGCGGTGCCCGCGCAGTACCGGACCAAGGAGTCGCAATGACACTCGCATTACCGCGCACCGCACTGTCGATACCGAGGACCGATGAGGGGTTCGTGGCTCGACGTCGCCTGCGCCGACTCGGACTGCGCAAACCGGTGCCGTTCGCCCGTCTGCTCGGTGTGGCCCTGGTGCTGGCCGCATGGACGGCGAGCATCCATTTCGGTCTACTGGACGAACGCAAACTGTCCGCGCCCTGGACCGTGCTCGAGACCGGCTGGGACCTGTTCCGCGACGGCACACTCGGCGAGAATGTCGCCGCCTCGCTGCGCCGTGCGGCCTTCGGCCTCGGCGTCGGTGTGCTCGTCGGTACGGTGCTGGCGCTGCTGGCGGGCCTTTCCCGCCTGGGCGAGTCGCTGATCGACGGCCCCCTGCAGGTCAAGCGGGCCATCCCCACCCTCGGCCTGATTCCGCTGATGATCCTGTGGCTCGGCATCGGTGAGACGTTCAAGATCGTGCTGATCACCTTCGGTGTGCTCGTCACCATGTACCTGCAGACCCACGCCTCGCTCACCACCATCGACAAGCGATTCGTGGAACTGTCGGAGGTGCAGGGGGTTTCGCGCTGGGATTTCATCCGCCGGGTGGTCATCCCCGGCTCCCTGCCCGGATTCTTCCTCGGGCTGCGACTGTCGGTCACCGGCTCCTGGCTGGCCCTGGTTGTCGTCGAATCCGTCAATGCCACAGACGGATTGGGCAAGCTCATGAGCAGCGCCCAGAACTACGGACAAGCCGATGTCATCCTGTTCTGCCTGCTCATCTACGGCGTATTCGGACTGATCTCCGATGCCGGTATCCGTCTGCTCGAAGGCAAGGTGCTGTCATGGCGTCGCACGATCGCGACCTAGGCGTCCGGACCCGGGACCTGGTCCGCTCCTTCGGGGACCGGACCGTCCTGGAGGAGATCACGCTGACCATCCCGCCGGGCCAATTCGTCGCCCTGCTCGGCCGCAGCGGTTCCGGTAAGAGCACGCTGCTGCGGGCCTTGGCCGGGCTCGATCACGATGTCCAGGGTTCCGGGTCACTGCGTGTACCTGCGAAAACCGCTGTGGTATTCCAGGATTCGCGATTGCTGCCCTGGCAGCGGGTGCTGGCCAATGTGCTGTACGGGCAGCCGCGCAACCACCGCGAAGCCGGAAAGTCCCTGCTGTCGGAGGTCGGGCTGGCCGGACGCGAACGCGCCTGGCCGTCGGAGTTGTCCGGCGGCGAACAGCAGCGGGTGGCGCTGGCCCGAGCCTTGGTCGGCGCACCGGACCTGCTGTTAGCCGACGAACCGTTCGGCGCGCTGGACGCGCTGACCCGCATCAAGATGCACGAATTGCTGCGCGATCTGATCCAGCGCCACACCCCGACCGTCCTGCTCGTCACCCATGACGTGGACGAGGCGATCACCCTCGCGCAGCGGGTGCTGGTGCTCGACGCCGGCCGCCTCACCGTCGACCTACCCATCGAACTGCCGGCCGAGCGCGATCCGGGCCAACCGGAATTCCAGCGCATCCGCCGCACCCTACTGACCGCGCTCGGCGTCGTTCCGGCCGGAGTCTGAAAAGGAATATCATGTCGAAACAGTTGCACCTCAACGCATTTCTCATGTCGACCGGCCACCACGAGGCCTCGTGGCGGCTGCCGGAATCCGATCCGCACTCGAACACCAAAATCGAGCATTACGTGAACCTCGCCCGCATCGCCGAACGCGGGAAGCTGGATTCCATCTTCTTCGCCGACAGCCCGGTGCTCTTCGGCGATACCGGTCGTCGCCCCAGCGGCAAGCTGGAGCCGACGGTTCTGCTCACCGCGATCGCCGTGCAGACCTCGCGGATCGGGCTCATCGCCACGGCGTCCACCAGCTACAACTCGCCGTTCAATCTGGCGCGCCGGTTCGCGTCGGTGGACTGGGTGTCGAACGGGCGCGTCGGCTGGAATATCGTGACCACCGCGGGTGCGGACGCGGCGCGAAATTTCGGGCTCGACGATGTCCCGGACCACAAGCTGCGCTACGAGAAGGCCGCCGAATTCGTCGATGTCGCAACGAAATTGTGGGACAGTTGGCAGGACGACGCCGTAATCGCCGATAAGGAATCCGGACTCCACACCGATCCGGACAAGGTCCGCAAGATCGAACACGAGGGCCACTTCTTCAAGGTCGCGGGTCCGCTGAACGTGCCGCGCTCGCCGCAGGCCTATCCGGTGCTGGTGCAGGCCGGATCCTCCGAGGACGGTAAGGAATTCGCCGCCCGCTACGCCGAAGCGGTGTTCACCGCCCAGCAGACGATCGAGGACGGCCTCGAGTTCTACACCGACCTGAAGCGCCGCGCTATCGCACTCGGCCGCGATCCGGAGACCATCAAGATCCTGCCGGGCATCGTGCCCGTCATCGGCGACACCGAGGAGCACGCCCGCGAACTCGACGCCGAACTCGAGCGGCTGATCTCGCCCGAATACGCGAAGCGTCAGCTGGCCCGCACCTGGGGCATTCCGGTGGAGGACCTCGACCTGGACAGCGAACTGCCGGAGAATCTGCCCACCGAGGACGAGATCCAGGGCGCCAAGAGCCGATTTACTCTCATCGTGAATCTGGCTCGGCGCGAACGTCTTACGCTGCGTCAGCTGATCGGACGGCTCGGCGGCGGACGCGGTCACCATACCTTCGCGGGCACCGCCGAACAGGTGGCCGACACCATCGAGGACTGGTTCAGCCGCGGCGCCGCGGACGGATTCAACATCATGCCCGCCGTCCTGCCCTCGGGCCTGGAACGATTCGTCGACGAGGTGGTGCCGATCCTGCAGCGGCGCGGGCTGTTCCGCACCGAATACACCGAGACCACGCTGCGCGGGCACTACGGCCTGGACCGGCCCGCCAACCAGTTCTCCGAAGCGGACGCCCTCGTGGTCGCCGGATGAGTTCGGGCTCGGGCTGTTCCGGCGACGCAGTTGCCGACGGGTGGATTCGTTATCTGCTGCGGCGCTGCGCGCAACATCGGCGGACGGTAATCGTCGCGTGTGTGGGTTCGGTGGTGGCCGCGGTACTCACGGCCATCCTGCCGCTGCTGGTGCGGCATGTGGTCGACACCTTGACCACCACGGCCGCGTCGGTGCTGCCGTGGGTGCTCGTGCTGTTGGCGATCGGGTCCGTCCGGTTCGTCGCGGGATACCTGCGGCGGACCGGATCCTCGCGGCTGTCGCTGGATGTGCAGCACGATCTGCGCCGTGACCTGTTCGCGGCGCTGCTGCGCCTGAACGGACGACAGCGGGCCGGGCTCTACACCGGGCAGGTGGTCAGCCGCGCCATTACCGATGTGACGCTGATCCAGATGTTCCTGCAACTGGTTCCGCTGGTTGCGGGCAACGTCGTGCTGATCGCCGTATCACTGTTGCTGATGGCGTCGATGTCGCCGGTGCTGAGCGTGATCGCACTGCTGGTGGTGCCCGCGCTGTGGTTGATCACCTCGCGCAGTCAGCGTGAGCTGTTCCCGGCCAACTGGGATGCGCAGGCCCGGGCCGCCGAGGTCGCCATGCGGGTGGAGGCCGCGGTGGCCGGGGTGCGGGTGGTGAAGGGGTTCGGGCAGGAGTCGCACGAGCTCGAGCAGTTGGCCGCTTCCGCTCGTGATCTATATCGGTCGCGGTTGCGAGTCACGCGAATTACCAGTCGGTTCACGCCGGTCATGCAGGCGGTGCCCGCCGCCGGGCAGGCGTTGGTCCTGGTCGTCGGTGGGCTGCTGGCATTGCGGCAGTCCATCACGCTGGGCACATTTCTCGCATTCATGACCTACCTGGGGTCGTTCGTCACCCCGGTCCGCATGTTCTCCATGCTGCTGACGGTGAGCCAGCAAGGGAAGGCATCGCTGGAGCGAGTACGCGAGGTGATCGAGACGCCACCGCCGAGCGAGTCGACCGCCGGCCAGGTCGTCGACACCTCGGACGGCGCGCCGCGAATCGAATTCCACGGTGTGCGTTTCGCATTCGAAGGTCAGCCACCCGTGCTGCACGGACTCGATCTCACCATCGAGCCGGGGGAGACCATCGCCATCGCGGGTGCGGCGGGTTCCGGCAAATCGATTCTGGTGCAACTGCTACCGCGGTTGTTCGATCCCGATGCGGGTCGGATTCTGTTGGACGGCACCGACATCCGCGAGCTACCGGATCTCAGGAGCCGGGTGGCGATGGTCTTCGAGGACACCTCGCTGATGGCGGATACCGTGCTAGCCAACGTCTGCTACGGGCGTCCGGACGCCACCGACGAACAGGTATGGCACGCACTGTATCTGGCCGCCGCCGAGAATTTCGTCGCAGCGCTGCCCGAGCGGCTGGACACCGTCATCGGGGAACGCGGACAACGACTCTCCGGCGGGCAGCGGCAGCGACTGGCGTTGGCGCGCGCCCTGATCACCGACGCCCCGGTGCTGGTACTCGACGATGCCACCTCAGCCATCGACGCGCAGGTGGAGGAGGAGATCTTCGCCCGCATCGCCGCGGAGGTGTATCGGCGCACCACAATCGTGGTGGCACACCGCATTTCGACCCTGGCGCTGGCCGACCGGGTAGCTGTGCTCGACGGCGGGCGCGTGGCCGAACTCGGTACCCTGCACGAGCTGCAGACCTCCGGTGAGCTGTTCCACACCCTGTTCACCCCGCCCGATCCGGCGAGTATCGCCGCCGATCTGACCGCGGTCACCGACCCCGTGCCCACCGCGGGACTGTGGGTGCACACCGACACCGACGGTGACGAGTCGCGCACGCTGGAGCAGATGGCGAAGGCATTCTCCCAGCGAGCCGCGGGCGGGCCCGGAGGCATGGGCGGTCACCTGGGTGGCGGCATGATGTCGAGCGCACCGCCGAGCGGCGATGTGCGCGCACTGATCGGCCGGTTGCCCGCCGTGCGTGGTGAACCCGATGTGCCCGACGAGTTTTCACACACTCCCGAGCCGAACTTCGATCTGCCTCGACTGCTGCGGCCGTTCGCCATTCCGCTGCTGGCCGGGCTGGGACTGGTGGCACTGGACGCGCTGGCGCAGACGCTCATTCCGTTCCTGGTGCGCTACGGTATCGACCAAGGTGTGCTGGTAGGTGCCCGCGATGTCCTGCTGCTGGCCGCGGCCTCGGCGCTGGTGCTGGTGGTCTTGGACTGGGCGATCACCGTCGCGCAGGTGCGGGTGACCGGGCGCGCCGGGGAGCGGTTGCTGTACGGCCTGCGGGTGAAGGTCTTCGCGCAACTGCAACGGCTGGGTCTGCAGTTCTACGAGCGAGAACTGGCCGGCCGCATCATGACCCGGATGATCACCGACGTGGACGGGCTGTCCACCTTCCTGCAGACGGGCCTGACGGTCGCGCTGACCAGCACACTCACCATCGGCGGCGTGGTGATCGCGCTGGTAGTGATCGACGCCGAGCTGGCGCTGGTTGTGCTCGCACTGCTGCCGGTGCTGGTGGCCGCCACGGTCGCGTTCCGCCGAGCCTCGGTGCCCGCGTACAACCTTGCGCGCGAACAGGTCAGCGCCGCGAACGCCTATCTGCAGGAGAATGTCGACACCATCGCGGTGACGCAGGCCTATCGCAGGGAGGCGATCAACCAGCGCGAATTCGAGCGTCGCTCCTGGGGTTACCGCAATGCGCGCCTGCGCAGCCAGACGCTGATGGCGCTGTTCTTCCCGTTCATCGAGATCATGTCGGTGATCGCCACGGCCGCCGTGCTCGCCGTCGGTGTGCATCAGGTTCGCGAGAATGCGCTCACCGCAGGCACTTTGATCGCATTTCTGCTCTACATCGATCTGCTGTTCGCGCCGATCCAGCAGCTGTCGCAGGTTTTCGACAGCTATCAGCAGGCCGTCGTCGGTGTGGAGCGCATCGGCGCCCTGATGCGTGAACCCGTCACCACACCGGACGCACCCGATGCGCGCACCGTCGACCGGCTCGCGGGCGAAATCGAGTTCCGCGGTGTCGGTTTCGCCTACGACAGTGCCGGTGCGCGGGTGCTGTCGGATATCGATGTGACGATCGCTCCCGGCGAGAAGGTGGCCGTGGTCGGCGAAACCGGTGCGGGCAAATCCACTCTGGTGAAACTGCTCGCGCGCCTGTACGACACCACCGACGGCGCGGTACTCGTCGACGGAGCCGATATCCGCGGCTACCGGTTGCGCGACTACCGCAAACGCCTGGGTGTGGTGCCGCAGGAACCATTCCTGTTCGGCGACACCGTGCACGCCGCCATCGCCTACGGCAAACCCGACGCCACCCCGGCCGAAATCGAATGGGCGGCACGTGCGGTCGGCGCGCACGAAATGATCGCCGCCCTCGAATACGGCTACCGTCAGCCGATCGGCGCGCACGGTGCGGGGCTGTCCGCGGGCCAGCGCCAACTGCTTGCCCTGGCCCGTGCCCAACTGGTGGAGCCCGACATCCTCATCCTCGACGAGGCGACGGCGTCTCTCGACCTGGCGACCGACGCCCGTGTCCGCGCGGCCGTCGATGTGCTCACCGCGGGCCGCACCACCATCGTCGTGGCACACCGTCTGGCGACCGCTGCCGCTGCCGACCTCATCCTGGTCGTCGGCGACGGCCGCCTGCTCCAAATCGGCCGCCACGCCGACCTTCTCGAAGTCGATGGCCCCTACCGCAAGCTGTGGTCGGCGTACGTCGGCGACGAATCGGCGGTGGGCAGCAGATGACGTGCTCGGGTGCCAGGAGCTGTTCGGCGCGCCGCCTGCCATCGAATACGCCAACGTCGGCGCGTCCGACTGTCCGGGCAGTGATAATCGCCGACGCCGGTCGCTTCGCCCAGAGGATCGGGTTGATCTGTGAAATATACGATATGAAACTCATATAATCTTCAACTAGGATTGTGTGCATGAGTGCAGATAGTTACCGTCGGACAACCAACACCATCAACAAGGTCATCGTCGGGCTACAGCGGATAGGCATCGCCTTCGGCCCGATGCAACTGCTCACGGTCGCGGGGCGGCGCAGCGGACAGTTGCGCACCTTCCCGATCGCGGTGAACCAGCTCGACAGCGGACGCTTCATCTTCCAGGCATTCCCGAAGGCGGCGTGGGTCGCGAATGCCCGTGCGGCAGACATCGTTACGCTGACGCGCGGCCGAAAGTCGTCGACCGCGCGCCTGGTCGAGGTGCCGGTAGACGAGCGCCCGCCGCTGCTGCACGAATTGGTGGCGACGAGTCCGAAGAGCGTCGGCCAGCGTTTCGTCACCACCGGACTGGCCGATGCCGCCACTCCGGATGGCGTGGCCGCATCGGCGCATCGAATTGCGGTTTTCCGCGTCGTTCCGGTCTGACGGAACGAATCGCACACGGCGGCGAGCCGTATCTGCCCCTCGCCTACGTATGATACGAAAACCGTATAAACGTAGGCGAGGTGGCGGACAATTAGTTCAGCAGGTCGTACATCGACGCGCAGCCGTCGGCGATTGACGGCCGACGTGCGGGAAGCATTGCGTGACTGGAATATTCAGCTTTCGCTGCGCAATCGACGGTTCGCGGCCGGGTCGAACTCGAGGACGTCGACTGGACCTGCCTCGATCTGATCAACCGCCACGGCCCCATGTCCCCGACGGCATTGGCGCGCCGCGCCGGACTGCACCCCGCGACCATGACGGGATTCTGGATCGCCCGCAGAAGGGCGGATTGATCGTCCGCGAACGCGACCCGGACTCCGCGGATCGTCGCGCGGTCACCTTGCATGCGGTGCGCGAACGGAATTCCGAACTGTTCGAACTGTTCTCCGGCATGAACAACCGCATGGATGAACTCTGCTCGCGCCGGGCGGTCGCTTCATCGTCGCGCATGAGGTTGCCGAGGACCAAGTTGGCGATGTGGCGGTCTTTGCCGAATCGGCGATCGGAGGTCCCACCCGCGCAGCCAAAAGTTGAACTTGACGTCAGAATCGAATACTGTGCCGAGTTATATTGCCGCGGTAGACGAGGTGACCTCGAATATGGACGCACGGAATCTGCTGGACGAGTGGCTCGGGCTGGGGAGTCGCCAGGTCGCGACCAATGGGATCGAGTTGCGGGTTGTCGAGCATGGTGACGGTCCCGTTGTGGTGTTCTGTCATGGTTTTCCCGAGCTCGGATTCTCTTGGCGGCATCAGGTTTTCGCGCTCGCGAAGGCGGGTTTCCGGACGTTGACACCCGATATGCGCGGATACGGTGGCAGTTCTCGGCCGGGGCGGATCGAGGACTACGACATGGTCGCGCTGTGTGGTGATCTCGTCGGTTTGCTCGATGCGGCCGGTGTAGAGGATGCGATCTTCGTCGGTCATGACTGGGGTGCGTCGGTGGTGTGGCAGCTGGCCCTGCGGCATCCGGATCGGGTGCGGGCCGTTGCGGGGTTGAGTGTTCCGGCCACGCCGCGGTCGGTCGCGGCGCCGTTGCCGATTCTGCGGTCCCGGCTCGGCGACGAGTTCTATATGTGCTGGTTTCAGGAACCGGGCCGCGCTGACGCTGAGCTCGCGTCGGATGTGCGTCGCACGCTGCTGCAGGACGATGTCGTCAGTGTCCGGGATCTGTTGAGCGGCAACGGCTCCGAGATGGCGGCCCCGGCCTGGCTGAGCGAGGACGAACTCGCCTACTACATAGAGACTTTCACGGCGACCGGATTCACCGGCGGACTCAACTACTATCGCAACCTCGACCGCAACTGGGAACACGGCGCGCACCTGGCCGATGCGAAGATCCATCAGCCCGCGCTGTTCATCGCAGGGTCGCAGGATGCCGTCATCCGTTTCACTCCGACCACCAAAATGGCTTACATACTGTCCGACCTGCGGGCGACCGTTGTCCTGGACGGGGCCGGACACTGGATTCAGCAGGAACGCGCGGACGAAGTCAGTGCCGCCCTCATCGACTTCGCCCGCAGCGTCAGCTGAAGACCTACCCGACCACCTGCCGATAGCGCGCGGACAGCAGCTGCGGGAATCCGAGGCCGCCTTCGATCACCCGGATCGCCAACGGCGACGCGAGCGCACGCAGGCGCGCACACCCGGTTTCGCCGATCGCCTCGTACGGAAAGACCGAGAGTTCGTCGGTCCGGCTCTCGATCGCGCCGCGTCGCTCGGAGCCGTGCTCGCTCAGCGCGACAGCATCGTCGGCCATCCAACCCCGCTCACGAAGCCGCCGCACACCCGCGGCCCAGTCCAGTTCGCTCCAGGATCGGCTGGCGCGCAATACTTCCGGCGATATCTCGCCGGTCGCACTATGGGTGATCAATGCCTCGATACCGTCGAGCCCCTCCGTCAGGAGTAGTGCGACGTGTCCGTCGCCGCGGTACTCCCGCAGCAGTGTCTGCGCATGCCACAGCACCAGATGTGGTTCATCGGGCCACGGCAGCGCCGCATGCGCCGCGAACAACGGACGGCCCTGCGGGCGTTCGCAGGCACGTTCGGCGGCTTGCCGGGCGAGCTCGGCGGCTTCACTCACCTCGGGGCCATAGATGTCATCGCCCCATGCCTGCCGAAGCGACCTATCGACGGCACGCATACGAGCTCGGAAAAAGTCCGCGGGAGAGGCGATTTCCCATGCGGCTGGGATGACGGCCCGCACCGCGTCCGGATTGAAATTGAAGAACGTGGCGATGGTGACTTCGGCAGGTACCGGCCCGAATGCCGCGGACCGGGACGCGAAGTACATCATGCGTGGATCCGTAATGCCCAACTCGCGGTAAGCATCCGGGCCGTGCGGGGTGAAGTAGATCACCCCGTGTATCGGCTCGAGTGCGCGGAACGTCAGACGGGCACTACGCGAGGAGACGGTAGTCAATGGCGTTGCTCCGGTGTCTATTCGGATCACTTCTCGAAGTACCGGCGCGGATTGCGCACCAGAATCGCGTCGATATCGTCGTCGGTGAGTCCCCGCGCGGTCAGCGCCGGAATCACATCTTCACTGATGTGCCGGTAGTTCCACCGCGGCGCCACCTGCGCTTTGGCCTCCGGATCGAACCAGTCGATGTGGCATGCCGCGTCATGCGCGATAACGACCTTGTCCAGGTAGCCGCGTCGCACCAGTTCGACGATGGTGTCGATCCGATCCTCGAACGGCAGCAGGACGTCGAGCCCGAATCGATCCATGCCGAGCAGCGATCCCGCGTCGGCGAGTTCGGTGAGGTAATCGATATCGGTGGTGTCGCCGGAGTGGCCGATCACCACGCGACTCAGATCCGCGCCTTCCTCGGCCAGCACCCGCTGCGCCACCAGCCCGGATCGGGTGTGCGGGTTGGTGTGCACGGTGATCGGCGCACCCGTTTGCGCCGACGCCTGCCCGACCGCGCGCATGACGCGTTCGACGCCGGGCGTCAGTCCGGGTTCCTCGATGGCGCACTTGAGGAATCCGGCGCGCACACCGGTATCGGCGATGCCCTCGGTGAGGTCCTTGACGAACATTTCCACCATCGGCTCCGGCCGGTCGAACAGCAAACCCGGACCGGTGTAATGGAATTGGAAGGGCACATCGTTGTAGGTGTAGATGCCGGTGGCGACGATGATCCGCAAATCCGTTCTGGCCGCGATCTTCTGGATACGTGGCAGATAGCGGCCGAGCCCGAGCACGGTCGGATCGAGGATGGTGTCGATGCCGAGGGATTTCAACTCGTCGAGTTGACTCACGGCATCGTCGACGCGGGCGTCCTCGTCCCAGTCGGCGTAGTTCTGCCGGAATTCCTCGCCGAGTACGAAAACGTGCTCGTGCACCAGGACGCGGCCGAGTTCGGCAGAGTCCACGGTTCCGGCTGCGGTGGGGATTTCCGTCATCGGGATGCCTTGTCTGTGAACAGATTCGGGTCGAGAGCGCGTTTGAGGATCTTGCCGGTGGCGCCCTTCGGTAGCTGGTCGGTGAAGGCGAAGCGATGCGGCACCTTGTACGCGGACAGCCGCTCCTTCGCCCAGGACCGCAGATCCGCCGGATCGAGTTCGACCCCGGGTGTGGCGGCGACGACCGCGCCGACCTCCTCGCCGTAGTGGTCGTCCGGAATGCCGATCACCGCGACTTCGACGATGTCGGGATGCTCGTACAGCACTTCCTCGACCTCGCGCGGATAGACGTTGTATCCGCCGCGAATGATGAGATCCTTTGCGCGGTCGACGATATAGACGTAGCCGTCGGTGTCGACGCGGCCCAGGTCGCCGCTCTTCAACCAGCCGTCGGACAAATCGGCGGCGGTGGCGTCGGGCCGGTTCCAGTACCCCTTCATGATGCTGGGGCCGCGCAGGAAGATCTCGCCGACGGTGTCTGCCGGCAGTATCTTGCCGTCGGGATCGCGAACCTCGATCGACGTCCCGGGCAGCGCAGCGCCGACCGAACCCACCCGCTGTTCGCGATTCAGCGGGTTGTAGGTCGCCGCACCGGTGGATTCGGTGAGTCCGTAGCCCTCGAGAATGGTGCAGCCGAAGCGATCCGAGAAGGCGCGGATCACCTCGCCGGGCAGTGACGCCCCGCCGGATGCCGCCAGCCGCAAGCTCGCGAAATCTGCCGCACCGTAGTCACCGGCCGCGTGCAGCATGGCATTCCACATGGTCGGCACACCGGCGACGTGGGTGAGCTGCTGATCGCGGATCATCGCGATCATGGCCCGCGGTTCGAAGGGTGTCACCATGGCGAAGGACGCGCCCGCGTGCAGCGCGGTGAGCAGGCATACCGCCTGCCCGTAGACATGGAACAGCGGCAGTCCGGTGCCGAAGCGGTCGTCCGGGCCGAGCTGCAGCTGATCGGTGAAGATTCGAGCGGTCTCGGTCAGGTTGGCGACGGTGAGTTCGACGCCCTTCGGTTTGCCGGTGGTTCCGGAGGTGTAGAGCAGCACGGCGGTGTCGTCGGCGCGGCGGCGCACCGGTTCGGCCACGGGCTCGGCCGGTTCGGCATGCGCACCCGGCGCGAGCGCGAGCAATGGCAGATTTCGGTCGGTGGCCGCCTCCTGTGCGGCCTCCTGCGCGCTGTGCCATGCGATGACGATCCGCGCGCCGGAGTCGTCCAGCACGTACCCGATTTCGGGCGCGGTGGCCATGGTGTTCATGGTGATGGCGATGGCGCCGATGAGCTGCGCGCCCAGATATGCGACGACGAATTCGGCGACGGTGGGCGCCACCAGCAGCACCCGGTCGCCCGTGGCGATACCGGATTCGCGCAGCAGGCCGCCGTAAGCCGCACTGCGCCTGGCCAATTCGCCGTAGGTGAGCTGTGTGTCCGTGGCCAGTAGCGCGATGGCTTCGGGGCGTTCGGCGGCGTGCTGCCAGCACCGGTCGGCGACATTGGTCGGCTGATCCGATGCGGTCGGGGAAGCCGGATTCGCAGGCATGGCTTGCTCCAGTTTCATGAGTGGGCGAGAACTGATGTGACCCAGGCCACGTCAGTGGGTCGGACGCTACTTGAATTTGGCGTCATGTTCAATAGAGGTTGTGCCGATACAGGTTGCCCAGCGGCGTCGTGGGGTCGCGGGTGCGGCGGGCGCTGTTACGATCCACCACGTCAGCGAGCCGGACGACAGCGAGTGAGGCAGTGAACGCCCAGGAAGCCACCGAGGACCAGCCCGGTCGGGTGCCCCCGCGGAGTAAGCGTGGCATGCGCACTAGATCCGCCCTGGTGGCCGCGGCGCGCGAGGTGTTCGAACGCGACGGTTTCCTCGACGCCAGGATCAGTGATATCTCCAAGGCCGCCGGGGTCGCCTCCGGTTCGTTCTACACCTACTTCGACAGCAAGGAAGAGATCTTCGCCGCGGTCGTCGAGCAGGTGCGCGAGGAAATGCTGCACCCGCACATCCGAGAGCGGGTCGGCATCGACGACCCGCGTGAGTTGATCGCCGCCGCCAATCGTGAGTACCTGCTGTCGTATCGGCGCAATGCGCGGCTGATGGCCGTGCTCGAACAGGTCTCGAAGATCGATGAGAAGTTCCGGGTGCTGCGCTTCGAGCGCGCCCTGGCCTTCGTCGAGCGCAATGCCGAGATGATCCGGAATCTGCAGGATCGTGGCCTGGTGGACGCCGAGTTGGATGCCGAGGTCACCTCGCTCGCGCTGTCGAGCATGGTGAGCCGCATGGCGTACTTCGTATTCGTCGAGGGGCGGAAGGTGTCCTTCGAGAAGTTGGTGAAAACGCTGAATCAGTTGTGGTTCAACGCTCTCCAGCTGAAAGAAGCTGACTGACCGAGCGTCGGCCACACGGTCGGCCGATGTGCACCGATCATTCATGTGACCCGTATCACGTGACGCGCGGCCTCACTTGAACTTGACGTCGGAATCAAGTTCGGTGAGTCTGGGTCACGCAGTTCGAGCATCAGGAGAGGCTTACGTAATGGGTCGTTTCGACGGAAAGACGGCGATTGTCACCGGAGCCAGCCGCGGTATCGGGCTGGCCATCGCGCAGCGGCTGGTGGCCGACGGAGCGCGGGTCTGCGTGACCGCCCGCAAAAAAGACGCGCTGGACGCGGTGATCGCCGAACTCGGCGGACCCGAGCACGCCATCGCCGTCGCGGGACGAGCCGACGACGTCGAACATCAGACCGAGGCCATCGAGCGCACGCTGGAGACCTTCGGTTCGGTCGACTTCCTGGTCAACAATGCCGGCATCAACCCGGTGTACGGTCCGATGGTCGAACTCGACCTGGCCGCGGCCCGTAAAGTCTTCGAGGTGAACTGCCTGGCGGCGATCTCCTGGGTGCAGCAGGCGCACAAGGCATGGCTGGGCGAGCACGGTGGCTCGGTGGTCAATGTGGCGTCGGTTGCCGGGATCAAGCCTGCGCCCGGCATCGGGTTCTACGGGGCAACCAAGGCGATGCTGGTGCACATCACCCAGGAGTTGGCGGTCGAACTCGGCCCGTCGATCCGGGTGAACGCGATCGCGCCCGCCGTGGTCAAGACCCAATTCGCCACCGCGCTCTACGACGGCCGCGAGGAGCAGGTGGCCTCGGCCTATCCGCTCAAGCGTCTCGGCGTACCCGAGGACATCGGCAGTGTCGCCGCCTTCCTGCTCTCCGATGACGCGGCCTGGTTGACCGGCCAGCTGATCGTCGTCGACGGCGGGGTCACCCTCACCGGAGGCGTTGCGTGAAGGCTTGGCGGGTAACGGAATTGGGCGAACCGGCGCAGGTACTGCGGCTGGTCGAACTGGCGGAGCCCGAGCCCGGTCCAGGCCAGGTGGTGGTGCGGACCCGCGCCGCGGCCGCGAACTTCCCGGACGTACTGATGTGCCGGGGCGAGTATCAGATCAAGCCCGAACTCCCGTTCACCCCCGGGGTGGAACTGTGTGGTGAGGTGGTCGCGGTCGGTGCCGACGTCGACGGCATCGCGATCGGTGACCGAGTGCTCGGCAGTCCGGCGCTGCCGTGGGGAGGCTTCGCGGAACTGGCGGTCATGCGCGCCGCGGATGTCTTTCCCGCCCCGGCGGCGCTCGACGATGCCGAGGCCGCCGCGCTCTTCATCGGCTATCAGACGGGCTGGTTCGGACTGCATCGGCGCGCCGGCCTGCGGGCGGGGGAGACGCTGCTGGTGCATGCGGCGGCAGGTGGCGTCGGCAGTGCGGCCGTGCAATTGGGTAAGGCCGCCGGGGCCACGGTGATCGGGGTGGTCGGCAGCGCGGCCAAGGCCGAGGTCGCGCGGGCGCTCGGCGCGGACATCGTGGTGGATCGCAGCGCACAGGATTTCGTCTCGGTTGTGCGGGAAGCGACCGACGGTCGCGGAGCGGATGTGGTGTACGACCCGGTCGGCGGCGAGGTATATCAGCGGTCCACCAAGTGCATCGCTTTCGAGGGACGCATCCTGGTCGTCGGTTTCGCGGGCGGGCAGATCCAGTCCACCGCGCTGAATCACGCACTGGTGAAGAACTATTCGATCCTAGGTCTGCACTGGGGCCTGTATCGCGACAAGGATCCGCAAGCGGTGCGCGACTGCCATCTGGAACTGACCGGGCTGGCCGAGCGGGGTGTGGTGAAACCCTTGATCGGCGAGCGGCTGCCACTGGACAGCGTGGCTGCCGGACTGCAGCGCCTCGCCGACGGCAAGACCGTCGGCCGTGTGGTGTTCGAACCGTGAACGGTGCCAACCGAATTCGACAAGGAGAACCGTAATGAGCAGTGAGACAACCGGTACCGCCATCGTGACCGGAGCGGCACGCGGCATCGGCGCGGCTGTCGCCAAGCGGCTGGCGGCGGATGGATTCGCGGTCGCCGTCCTGGATCTCGATGAGGCGTCTTGCAAAACCGTTGTCGCCGAGATCGAATCGGCCGGCGGCCGGGCGCTCGCGGTGGGCGCGAACGTCGCCGATGAACAGGCTGTCGCCGCGGCGGTCGAGCGGGTCGCCGCCGAACTGGGCGCGCCGACCGTCCTGGTGAACAATGCGGGCATCATCCGCGACAACATGCTGTACAAGATGACTGTCGACGACTGGGACGCGGTCATGGGCGTGCACCTGCGCGGATCCTTCCTGATGAGCCGCGCGACGCAGAAGTACATGACCGACGCGGGCTGGGGCCGCATCGTCAATCTGTCCAGCACGTCGGCGCTCGGCAATCGCGGTCAGGCCAACTACGCCGCGGCCAAGGCCGGATTACAGGGATTCACCAAGACCCTCGCGATCGAACTCGGCAAATTCGGCGTGACCGTGAACTCCGTCGCGCCGGGCTTCATCGAGACCGAGATGACCGCCGCCACCGCCGAGCGCATGGGTGTTTCGTTCGAGGAGTTCAGCAAGACCCTGGTGGCGCGGATTCCGGTGGGACGCGTCGGCAAGCCCGAGGATATCGCGCACACGGTGTCGTTCTTCGTCAGCGAGGGCGCGTCGTATGTCACCGGCCAGGTGCTCTACGTCGCTGGCGCGCCGACGGTCTGAGGCGCGAATAATGAAGGTATTCAATGGAATCGGCGAACTCGAGCAGGCCGTCGGCACCCATCTCGGCTACAGCGAATGGCACACCGTCACCCAGGAGCAGATCGATCTGTTCGCCGAGGCGACCGGTGACCGTCAGTGGATTCACGTCGATCCGGAGCGGGCCGCGCAGGGACCGTTCGGCACGACGATCGCCCACGGCTATCTGACCCTGTCTCTATTGCCGCAGTTGGTCTGGCAGGTGTATCGCGTCGAGGGGGTGCAGATGGGAATCAATTACGGCAGCAACAAGGTTCGCTTCCCGTCACCGGTGCCATCGGGTAGTCGCCTGCGGGCGGGCGTGGAACTGGTGAAGCTCGAGCCGACCAAAGCGGGGGTTCAGGTGACGGCTCTGGTGACCATTGAGCGCGAGGGCAGCGACAAGCCCGCCTGCATTGCCGAAGCGCTGTCGGTACTCGTGCCCTGATAGGAGTACCGCCGGACATCCTGTGCCCGGCGGTTACTTCGTTCGAGTGAATACGCGAAACGACCTGTCTCCCTGGCATATCGGGAGACAGGCCGTTTTCGTCTCAGAAACCGGCTTCGGTGGCGATCCGGTCGGCGGTTTCGGCGAGTCCGTCGACCAGGTCGGTAGTCGGAATGCCCGCGGCCGCACGGTTGCGGGGGTCGTCCAGGGTTCGCCGGTACACACCCTCGGCAATGACCGCGAGCTTCCACAGACCGAGCGCATGCCAGAACCCGAGTGCGCGCCGGTCGCGTCCGGTGATCGCGAGGTACTCCTCGACCAGTTCGGCACGGGACGGGAAGCCCGGGAGCATGACCATTTCCGTGCCCGGAATGGCCGCTTCGCCCGGCATCGGCCAGTAGGCCAGCAGACTGCCGACATCGGCCAGCGGATCACCGAGGGTGCACAGCTCCCAGTCGAGTACGGCGGCGATCGCACCGGTCGCCGGTGTGGTGATCACATTGCGGAGGTTGTAATCGCCGTGCACGAGCGCGAGTTCGCGCTGTTCGGGAACGGCGGCCCGGAGCCGTTCGGTGAGACGGTCCACCAGCGGCAGGTCCCGTGTTTTCGACTTCTCCCACTGTGCCGACCACCGCTTGAGCTGTCGCTCGGCATACGGTTTGTGACTGGCCAGGTCGATCAGTGCGGTGGCTTCCAGATCGACGGCGTGGATGCGGGCCAGCGTCCGCACCAGTGACAGCCCGGCGCTGCGGCGCAGCTCGGGGGTGATCCGCTCGGCGGTCTCGACCCCGTCGATGACCAGTCCGTCGACGAATTCCATGAGTACGAGCGCGATCTCGCCCTCGTGCCGGATATCGTGGACGCGCGGCACCGGGACATCGGTGGGCGCAAGGGCCGACATGACTCGGGCCTCCCGCGCCACATCGTGCGCGGACGCCAGCAGGTGGCCGAGCGGCGGACGCCGCAGCACCCAACGCCGCCCCGCCGCGTCGGTGATCAGGAAGGTCAGATTGGACTGGCCGATCCCCACCCGTTCGGCCCGCACCGGCGCGGTGCACGCCGAACCGAGCGAGGACACCCAGTCCGCGAACGCGGCCGCATCGATATCGAAGCCGGTCGCGTCCGCGGTGGGCTGAATCAGCCCGCTACTTGTCTGCATACGTTCCTGTCCGTCCTACGCCCCGGTCCTGAACTTACCGAGTTCGGCGCGCGCGATGGCGCGTTTGTGCACTTCGTCGGGTCCATCGGCCAGACGCAGTGTGCGCAGGTGCGCGTACATGCTGGCGAGCGGGAAATCGTCGGTGACACCGGCCCCGCCGTGCACCTGGATGGCCCGGTCCACGATCCGCAGCGCCATCTCCGGTGCGGCGATCTTGATCGCCGCGATCTCGACCTGGGCCGCCTTATTGCCGACGGTGTCCATCATCCAGGCGGCCTTGAGGGTCAGCAGCCGGGCCTGTTCGATATCGATGCGGGCCTCGGCGATCCAGTCCTGGATGTTGGCGCGCGCACTCAGCTTCTGCCCGAATGTGATTCGCGATTCGGCGCGAGCGCACATCAGTTCCAGCGCGCGTTCGGCCATACCGATGGCGCGCATGCAGTGGTGGATGCGACCCGGACCGAGCCGGGCCTGGCTGATGGCGAAACCCTCGCCCTCGCCCTTCAATACATCCGTGACGGGGACCCGCACATCGGAGAAATCGATCTCGGCGTGGCCCTCGCGGTCGGCGTAGCCGAAGACCGGCAGATTGCGCATGACGGTGACACCGGGTGCGTCGATCGGCACGACCATCATCGACTGCTGACGGTGCTTGGGCGCGTCCGGATCGGTCTTGCCC
Source organism: Nocardia sp. CA-120079 (assembly GCF_050955745.1). Taxonomy (NCBI): domain Bacteria; kingdom Bacillati; phylum Actinomycetota; class Actinomycetes; order Mycobacteriales; family Nocardiaceae; genus Nocardia; species Nocardia sp. CA-120079. Next base: position 7,013,134 of record NZ_CP192088.1, on the reverse strand, counting down.
ATGACGATGAGCACCTTGCAGTTCTTGTGCAATGCGTTGGAGGCGAACCACTTCCGGCCGTTGAGCACGTAGTGGTCGCCGTCGCGCGCCATGCTCAGCTGGATATTGGTGGCGTCGGAGCTGGCGACGGCGGGCTCGGTCATGGCGAAGGCGGAGCGGATGGTGCCGTTCAGCAGCGGTTCCAGCCACCGCTCCTTGTGCTCCTGGGTGCCGAAGAGGGTGAACACCTCCATATTGCCGGTGTCGGGCGCCGAACAGTTGCACGCCTCCGGCGCGAGATGCGGGCTGCGGCCCATGATCTCGGCCAGCGGAGCGTACTCCAGATTGGTCAGCCCCGGACCCCATTCGGGATGCGGATGGAACAGATTCCACAGGCCGCGGGCGCGGGCCTCGGTCTTGAGGTCCTCGACGATCTGCGGATGGTGGTGCGGATCGCCGGCTGCGGCCATCTGCTTTTCGTATTCCGACTCGGCCGGGTACACGCATTCGTCCATGAAGGCGCGCAGATCGCGTTGATACCGCTGGGTGCGCTCGGACGTGCTGAACAGGTCCATCGAGGCTCCGATCGTTGGTGCGGGTGGTCGAAAGAGACTGCGCCGCAAGGTGGGTGGATCAGCTGGGGGTGCGTAGCGCGGGCCACAGCAGGGCCGCCGTCGATGCGGCGTCGCGGTGCACGATGCCGCCGAGTCCGAGCAGTTCGGCCGCGGTGATGTTCTGTTCGAGGTCGTCGACCATGATGGTCTGCTCAGGCGCGACACCGAGCCGTTCGCAGCCGACGAGATAGGCCCGGCGCGACGGTTTGCGGGTGCCGATCTCCGCGGAGATGGTCACCGCGTCGAACATGGCGGGCAGGTCGAAGCCCGCGTAGCAGTTGTCGCCGAGCGAATTCGACAGCAGACCGACGCGATAGCCCGCCGCGCGGACACCCGCGACCAGCTCGATCATTTCCGGGTCGGGATGCAGCCGGGACTGGATGCGATCGACAAGGCCCGCATCGTCGATTTCGACGCCGTGCGCGCGCAGTCGCCGCGCGAACCCGACCTCGAACTCACGCTCGCCGATGCGCCCCTCCTCGTGATCCACCAGCAGCGCACTGCTTTCCGGATCGCGGGTCAGCAGTCGCAGCGGCAGCCGCGGGTCGCCCAGCTCCGCGCCGAATTCGGTGAAGGCGGCGAGGACGGCGGTGGTGAGCACACCGCCGAAATCGAACAGCACGGCGCTGCGCCCGCTCATGACAGTGACCTCTGATAGCGCTGCATGCCCGCGATCCACCGATCATGATCGGCAGCCTTGCGCTGCAGGAATTCTCGGACCTCCTCGTGCGGCAGCACGAGGAAGCGTTCGGCCTCGATCGCCTCGAGCACGCGATCGGCCACGTCGAGCGGAGCCAGCACCGCGCCGGCTCCGGTGACGGCGCGGGTGGCCAGGTCGCCTGCGGATCCGCCGTCCGTGCCGAGTCCGGTGAGCAGGGCGGTATCGACGCCCATCGGGCACAGGCAGCTGACCCGCACACCGAGATCCCCGTAGGTCACCGCCAGCCATTCGGCGAATCCGACGGCCGCGTGCTTGGAGACCGCGTAGGTGGCCGAACCGATCTGGGTGAGCAGTCCCGCCGCCGAGGCGGTGCTCACGAAGTAGCCGCTGCCGCGCTCGAGCCAGCCCGGGACGAGCAACCGCGCCGCCCGCACGTGGGCCAAGGTATTGACCTCGAGTGCTTGCTCCCACTGCGCCTCGGTGGCGTCCAGTCCCGGGCCGCCGCCGACACCGGCGTTCGCGAAGAACATGTCGACGGGGCCGAATTCGGTTGTGGCCGTATCGATGAGTTCGCGGAGATCGGATTCGGATGCGGCGTCACCGGCATGGCCGGATACCGCGCCGGGAAATGCCTCGGCGAGTTGACGTGCCGTCGCCGCGAGCCGGTCCGCGTCACGGTCGGTGATCAGGACGCGAGCTCCGTGCTCGAGCAGGCGTTGCGCGATCGCCGCGCCGATGCCGCCCGCGGCGCCGGTGACGATCGCGACCGCGTTCTGCACGCGCATCAGTTCGCCTCGCCATTCAGCCGGACCAGCATCTTGCCGGTATTGGCACCGCGCAGCAGGCCGAGGAAGGCGTCGACAGCGGTGTCGATCCCGGTCAGCACCGTGGTGGGGACGCGGAGGCTGCCATCACGCACCCAGTCCGCCGCGAGCGTCGCGTATTCGGGTGCCAGCTCCGGATGGTCGGTGACGATGAAGCCGCGCAACGACAGTCGGCGAACCACCGCCAGCGCCAGATTCCTCGGGCCGGGCGGAGGGGTTTCGGCGTTGTACCCGGCGACGGCTCCGCACAGGGCGATTCGGCCGAAGTCGCGCATCGAGCCGATCGCCGCCTGCAAATGGTCGCCGCCGACATTGTCGAAGTAGACGTCGATGCCGTCCGGGGCGGCCTCGTGCAACCGTTTGCCCAGACTGCCCGCCCGGTAGTCGATCCCGGCGTCGTAGCCGAACTCCTCGACCAGCCGCCGTGCCTTCTCCGGACCGCCCGCCGATCCGATGATCTTGGCCGCGCCGAAGTGCCTGGCCACCCGGCAGGCGGCAAGTCCGACGGCACCTGCCGCGCCTGAGATGAATACGACATCGCCCGGACGGACCGGCGCGATTTCCTTCAGACCCACATACGCGGTCAGGCCGGGGATGCCGAGCGGGCCGAGGTAGGCCTCGGCCGGGGCCAGCGCCGCATCGACCACGCGTACCTGCCGCGCCTCCAACAGCGCGTACTCCCGCCAGCCGAAATCGTGCAGCACGGTCGCACCGACTGCGATTCCCGGCACGCCGGAGGCGACGACGGTACCTACCGCTGCACCGTCCATGGGCTTGTCGAGCCGGAACGGGGGGATGTAGGACTTCACGTCGTTCATGCGGTTGCGCATGTAGGGGTCGACGGACATCCAGTCGTTGCGGACCAGCAGCTGTCCGCTGCCCGGCTCAGGGACATCCGTGGTCACCATCCGGAAATCGGATGGTGCGGGTTCGCCGGTGGGCCGGGCCACCAGATGCACCTCTCGGCTCTTCACGACAAGAAACCTCCATGTCCATGCGCGCTGACCGGGGCGTCCGTGTTCGAGCGCCGGTTGCCGGATGGCTCAGAGGTTAGTTGAAGTTGACGTCGGATTCAATATTGGGTCGCTGATACCTAGTCGGGGAAGAGCCTGCTTCTGGCCGCCGCCCGCCGCGAGTTCCGGGCTGAGGCGACGGCCACGACGGCAGCCTATCGGCTGGTAACCCCGAGGGGTGCCATCTCGGTTCCCGCTGCTTCGAACGCTTCCAATGCGGCATATACCTCGTCGAAGGTAACAGGAACCAGCGGCAGGCCACCCGATCGTGCGGGGCGGCCGAGCTGTTCGAGGAGCACGAAAGCCGCGGCGTCGTCCGCCAGTGGCAGGTATCCCCGTTTGTTGTCGTCACGAGTCGTGTCGATGATGCCATCCGGCGTGACGCCGTCCGGGATCGTCGTCCGCACGCCGAGGCTTGTTACGAGTTCGTCGTGGATGCTGACGTCGGTGTCCGTCAGCCACCCGCGCGCGAACGATATTCGCGCGGCAATCAACATACCGAGTGCGATGGACTCCCCGTGTGAGAGCCCATCGGCATCGCGTTGTCGATGGTCCAGCAATTCGATGGCATGCCCGACCGTATGGCCGTACTCGAGAACGAGGCCGTCCTTCCGTTCGTATGTGTCGTTCTTTGTTACCTGCCCCTTCGCGCTGATGCTGGCATCCAACAGCCAAAGGAGCGACTCCGGTGCGGCGAGATTCGCTGTGGCCAAGATTTCCTGCAGTTCGGGAATGATTGCGGGTTCGATGGCCAGACAATTCTTGGTCATCTCGCAGAGTCCGGAGCGGAGTTCCCGGGCAGATAGCGTGGTGAAAAGTTCGACGTCGGTCAGGACTGCGGTCGGCGTGTAGTAACTTCCCACATGATTCTTGCCGACCTGACTATTTATGGCCTGCTTGAGTGACAGCACCGAATCCATCGCGCTGACAGTCGTGGTCGGTATATGAACGAGACGAACCCCACGGAACAACAGACTGGCCATGAGCCCGGCCAGATTTCCCGGTACTCCACCACCGAAGGAGACGACAACCGATCTCCGCGTAGCGCCATCTCGCAAGGCTTGCTCGATGTGCTCACCCAGGCAGGAAAGGGTCTTCATGGATTCACCTGGCTCATGGCCGAGAACCGTCACGGGTGTTTCGGTTCCGAGGGCGCGCAGCAATGCTTGCCCGTGCAGCCCGAAGACATGGTTGTCGGTAACGACTAAGAATCTGTCCGCGTCGAGCTTATCCAGGGTCTCGCCGATGGCGTCGAGACAATTGCTGCCGAACAGATATGGAAACGAGGACTCGCCGATCCATATGTGGCGCTGTTGCATGCGCGGATGCGATACGAGTTCTTGTGCGATCGAGACCATCGGTTCTACTCCTGCCAACTCTAGGACGGACGGCGGCACGATAAGCGAGCGATGGCCGGTCCATAGTCCGTGAATTTCGCGCGCAAATCGGCTCGATCTCGTCGACCGAAAGCCGCGCCGGGAAATTCCTGTGATTTCGGATCAGCGCGATGGTATAAGAGCCGCCGCCGCTGGGCTAGATATTCCCAGGGTCAGGAATGGCGAATTCGGGTGCGACATCTCGATAATGCACGATACCAGCGTGATTATGTGAAAAGGGCCACAGATTGGTTTGGCCAGTGCGGCGGCGGGGTCGCCGCCAGGTTTGATCGCCGCCGCGTGTCGCCGGGATCAGTCCAGCTGCGGTGCGATCTCTGCGGCGACCAGCTCCAGGTGGTCCAGGTCCGAGAGATCCAAGTACTGCAGGTACAGACGGGTGATACCGGTCGCCTCGCGATATCGGCCGATCTTGTCGACGACCTCGGCGGGGGTGCCGACCAGCTCGGTGCGCCGCTTCAGATCGGTGAGCTCGCGGCCGATCGTATCGGCACGGCGGGCGACCTCGGCGTCGTCACGGCCCACACACATTGTGAGGGCGACCGAGCGGATGATCTCCTTCGGGTCGCGCCCCAACTTCCTGGCCGCCGCGTCCACTCGCTCGAATTGCGCCGCGGCCGTCGCGGAGTCGACGAAGGGTAGGTTGAATTCGTCGGCGAAGCGGGCCGCCAGCGCCGGGGTGCGTCTCTTGCCGACGCCGCCGATGATGACCGGCGGGCGCGGACGCTGCGTCGGCTTGGGCAGGGCTGGAGCGTCTTCGAGTCGATAGTGCTTGCCGTGAAAGCTGAACGTCGCACCCGGTGGGGTCTCCCACAGGCCGGTCACGATCTCCAATTGCTCGGCGTAGCGGTCGAAGCGCGTACCGAAATCGGGCAGTTCGATGCCGTAAGCGATGTGCTCGGCGTCGTACCAGCCCGAGCCGAGGCCGACTTCGATACGGCCGCCGGACATTTGATCCACTTGCGCCACCGAGATGGCCAGCACGGATGGATGCCGAAAGGTGGCGGAGGTGACCAGGGTGCCGAGCCGGATCCGGGTCGTTTCCCGTGCCAAGCCGGCGAGCGTGATCCAAGCATCGGTAGCTCCGGGGAGCCCGGACGCCATTCCCATCCTCAGGTAGTGGTCGGACCGGAAGAATGCGTCGAAACCGGCGTCCTCGGCCGCTGTCGCAGCGCGGAGCAGCCGACTGTAGTCGGCCCCCTGTTGGGGCTCGGTGAAGATGCGTAGGTCCACCCGTTCGGACGAAGCGCCGGTGCTCGTGTTCATGTTTCACATCCAGGTGTCGAGTATCTCGATGGCGCGGGCCCGGCGGTTGCGCTTGTAGTGGGTCAGGTGTCGGTGCCGAGGTGACGACTTACCGAGTCCGCCAGCGACAGCCAGCTTTCCGCGTAGCACCTCGCGAGTTCGGCAACCGCGGACGCACAGTGTGACGGCACACTGTCGGCCATCGATTGCCATTCCTCCGGCGCGGGATCGGCAATTGTCAACAACCGCAACAACTTTCGGCCGACCTCGGTGAAACGCAAGGACGGATCGGCGCGCAGACGGCGCACCATCAGTGTGCGATCGGGCGAATGAGGGGGTCTCGCTGACCCGCTGACGAGGCCGGTGGGCGACGCTTCCGGTGCCACCTCACCATGGCGCCGATACTGCGATGCGGCACCGAGCTGCACCCGCAGCCGCCGCCGGACATCCTTCGCGGTAGTTGGCGAGATACCTGCCGCCGAAGCGATCTCTCGAGTCGACGCCGCCGGATCGGCTTCCAAGAATTCTCGGGCCCGTCGCCGGCGCGCGCTCGCATCCATCGGGTATGCCGTGCCGTCACGCCCGATCCGCCGGGTCGGGTGCGGATATTCCGCACCCGACCCACGTCGCAGCGCGGCGATGGTCTTGTCGGACAATCCGGTCAGTTCAGCCAGCCGCCGGTTCGACCATTCGGGAAAATCCGCGAGCATCCGTCCGGCTGCGGCTTTGCGGTCCGCAAGCGACAACGGGAGTCCACGAGCGCTGTTGAGTTCGATCGCGAGCACGAACGCTTCCTGCGGCGCACCATCGAAGAACACGACATCGATCGACACCGCCTGCCGTCGGCGGGCGACCACCAGACGGTGGACGCCGTCGATCACCTCCATCGTCGCGCGGTGCACCACGATCGGCGGCAATGGACCGGGCAGCCGCGCCAGCACGCCGAGGTGCTGGGAACTCACCCCACCGACCCGGATGGTCCCCGAAATGCGAATTCGCTCGACACCGACTGCGACAACCTTTTCCGAGAGTCCCTTGCGCTGACGTTTCTCGACATCCATCTTCTTCTCCAGCACCTGTTCAAAGACTGTCGTATGCGCGGTAGATCAACTCCGGAGTTGATGCCGTAACGACCCGCCGGAGAAGCTGTGTGTATTATCTTTATGCCGGAAGATCCTCCAGTTTAATGTGTTGTTACTCGGCCCGGGGGCGATGGCATCTGTTCGAAACCTTCGATGCACGCAGTACTGGAGTGTGTATCGCCCACCGCTCGACACTTGGCACGTTATGGCGGATGCGCCCGCAGAACATCCGCCAGATCGAGCAGAAACATCCGCACCTTCGGCTGCGGACCGCAATCTCGGTACAGAATTGGAGAATCAAACCCCGTTCGAGACGAGATTTGGTGGGAGTCGCTCCGAAACATCGGGTCAGCGGCTCTGCGGCAGATACGGAAAGCCGTAGCTCTGCAATGTCCCTGTAACGAAATGTTCCTCGCAGAGAAACGATCACCAGCACGCACATCAACCGGCGCGGTGGTGCACCCGCACCTGTGGATATTCCCGTACCGATTGGCGGATGTTCCCTGCGAGCAGCTGTCCTGAATTCACCGTCAGCCGGAATCGGTACGGTCCGGCGCCACCGACAACGACACAGTATGAGGGAAGTCGGCGTCGCGGACTCGGGCACATCCGCCCGCGGCAGGTTTCTGCCGGGACTGCCGCGCAGTGTGGAATAGGAATTACATGGAAGTTGTCGCGCGTGAGGCGATACCTGAAATCACATCCGTGGTCGTCTACGGCACGGTCCATAACGTAGGCCTGCTAGAGGATTTCCATCGGAATCCCGCACTGCGGAAATTCGTCCCCGAATTCTCCCGGCTTGTACCGTGAACGCCGCGCCCCGGGCATCGTCGACACCGCGATGTTGGGCGACATCCTTACTACGCCGGAACGTGCGGCGCTGATCGCGGCGACAGCCCTCGGCCGCATCGGCCGGACCCGTGACATCGCCGAGGTAATCGCCTTCCTCGCCTCCGACGATGCCGGATGGATCACTGGACAGGTGATCGACGTCGACGGGGGCCTGCAGTGAGCGGTGGTTCGACACGACGTGCACGAAACGTCGGCACCGCTGTGATGTCATGCCGCGAGTACCTATCCGTCGCGGGTTCCGATGGTCCGTTGCAGCAGGATGAAGGCGAGTAGCAGGACGCCGATGAAGATCTTGGTCCACCAGGAACTCAGGGTGCCTTCGAAGCTGATGATGGTCTGGATTACGCCGAGGGTCAGTACGCCGAGTACCGAGCCGAGGACGAATCCGGAGCCGCCGGTGAGCAGGGTGCCGCCGATGACGACCGCGGCGATGGCGTCGAGTTCCATGCCGACGGCGTGCAGGCTCCAGCCGGACAGGGTGTAGAGCGTGAACAGGATGCCCGCGAGTGCCGAACAGAAACCGCTGATCGCGTACACGGCGACCTTGGTCCTGGCCACCGGTAGCCCCATCATGAGCGCAGACTGTTCGTTGCCGCCGATCGCGTACGCGGTGCGACCCAATCGGGTGTAGTGCAGAACGACGAAGGCCACGGCGACAACTACCAGCGCGACGATCATGCCCACCGTCAGGAATACGTCCCCGCCGAGCCGGAAGCGACGCTGCGCCAGATCCGTGTACACGGGGTCGGTGATCGTGATCGAATCCGTGCTGATCACATACGCCAGCCCGCGCGCGAGGAACATACCGGCCAACGTCACGATGAACGGCTGGATCTCGAAGTAGTGGATGACCGCACCCATCGCGGCGCCGAAGAGCGTGCCGCCGACCAGCATGAGCGGCATGACCAGCAGCGGCGGCCACCCGTGCACGGTCACCAGCCACGCCGAGACCACCGTGCACAGGGCCAGCACCGCGCCGACGGACAGGTCGATGCCGCCGGTGAGGATCACGAAGGTCGTCCCGACGGCGAGGACGAGCAGAAAGGCGTTGTCTATGAACAGGTTCACGAAAACCTGCGGATAGCCGAACGCCGGATAGCGCATCACTCCGACGCCATAGATGATCGCGAACAGTGCCGCGGTCGCCAGCACCGGGATATAGCGGCTGCGGTGCCCGCGCATCGTGGGGCGGCGCAGAACAGGTCGGGCGGCGCGGGCCTGAGTCAGCACGTTCATGTCGTCGCCTCCGTCGCTGTCGATGGAATACTCGGTCGGGTTCGGCGGCGAAATACCTTGGCACGGAACGCCGGTGACTGGATCAGGCATACCGCGATCACCACGACCGCCTTGGAGACCAGCGTCGTCTCCGGTGGCACCCCGACGGTGTAGATCGTGGTGGTGAGCGTCTGGATAACCAGCGCCCCGAGGACGGTGCCGCCGAGCTGAAATCGCCCGCCGGTCAACGCGGTACCGCCGATGACGACGGCGAGAATCGCATCGAGTTCGATCCACAGACCGGCGTTATTGCCATCCGCCGCAGAGACATTCGAGCTGATCATCAGTCCCGCGATCGCGGCGCAGCACGCGCAGACCGCGTACACGGCGACGATCAGACCACCGGCCCGGATGCCGACCAGCCGCGCCGCCTCGGCATTACCGCCCACCGATTCCAGCAGCAGTCCGAGCGCACTGCGCCGCAGCAACAACGCGAGCCCAGCGAACACTGCGGCGGCGACCAAGACGGGCACCGGCAACCCGAGCAGATAACCACCACCGATGACCTTGTACGGCGGACTGTTGATCGTGATGATCTGGCCGGACGTGATCAGCTGTGCGACACCGCGTCCGGCAACCATCAGAATCAATGTCGCCACGATCGGCTGAATCCCGAAGCGCGCCACCAACACGCCGTTCCACAGTCCGAGCGCAACCGCCACGCCCAGCGCGATCAGCACCGCGACGGCGACGCCACCGGCATCGGTCTGATCCGGCATATTGCTGATGTGCAGGCACGCCAGCGCGCCCGCGATCGCCACGACCGTGCCGACCGACAGGTCGATGCCGCGCGTCGCGATGACCAGCGTCATGCCGAGCGAGATCAGCACCAGTGGTGCGCCGTAGCGCAGGATATCGATCAGGCTGCCGTAGAGGTGTCCGTCCTGGATGCGGATCGAGAGGAACCCGGGCGTGAACGCGACGTTGACGATCAGCAATGCGATGAGCGCGACCGCGGGCCAGAACAGCTGGTTTCGGATGATCGTCATGAAATCGCCCCGCTCGCAATGGTTTCGGTGAGGCGGTCCATGGTCAGGGTGGCATCGTTGACGAGTTCGGCGACCAGCCGCCGATCGCGCAGGATCGCCACCTTGTGACTGAGCCGCAGCACCTCCTCGAGTTCGGCGGAGATGAACAGCACCGACATGCCCTCCTCGGACAGCGAGATGACCAGCCGCTGAATTTCCGCCTTGGCCCCGATATCGATGCCGCGGGTCGGTTCGTCGAGGATCAGCAGTTTCGGCCGGGTGGCCAGCCAGCGGGCCAGCAGCACCTTCTGCTGGTTGCCGCCGCTGAGGAATTTCACCGGCGTGTCCGGATCGGCCGGGACGATCCGCAGCGAGGTGATGTACCCGGCGACGAGTTCGTCACGCTTGCGCGCCGACAGCGGCCGGGCCCAGCCGCGCGCGGCCTGGACCGCGAGCACGATATTGTCGCGCACCGACAGGTCGAGGATCAGGCCCTGGGATTTGCGATCTTCGGGGCAGAAGGCGATCCGGTGGTCGATCGCGGCGCGCGGCGAGCGCAGTGCCGTCGGTGCGCCGGCCACGCGGAGATTCCCGGTGGATGCGCGGTCGGCGCCGAAGAGCAGTCGCGCCACCTCGGTGCGGCCGGAGCCGAGCAGCCCGGCCAACCCGACGACTTCGCCGTCCCGGACGGTGAGATCGAATGGCGCGACAGAATTGCGGCGCCCGCCGATCCCGGTGGCCTGCAAGAGCGGATCGTGGCGCGCCACCACCGCCGGATCCGGCTTTTCGTGCTCGATCTCATCGAGCGTGCGCAGCGCTGTGCCGAGCATGTGCGCGATGAGATCCTTCTGGTCCAGCTGTGCGACCGGATATTCGCCGACGAGAGTTCCGTTGCGCAGTACGGTTGCCCGGTCGCAGATCTCGAAGATCTGATCGAGGAAGTGGGTGACGAATCCGATCGCCACGCCCTCGGCGGCGAGCCTGCGCATCACCGCGAACAGTTGCTCGACCTCACCGGTGTCCAGCGATGAGGTCGGCTCGTCCAGGATGAGGACCTTCGCATCCAGGTCGACGGCTCGGGCGATGGCGACGAGCTGTTGCACCGCAAGCGAATACGAGCCGAGTGGGGCCGCCACATCGATGTTCAGATGCAGTCTGGCCAGCAGCCGGGCGGCATCGCGACGCATCGCGGCGAAGCGGATCAGACCGGCCCGCCGCGGTTCCCGTCCGATGTAGATGTTCTCCGCGACCGACAGATTCGGGCACAGATTCACCTCCTGATAGACGGTGCTCACCCCGGCCCGCAGCGCCTGCTGCGGGCCGGTGAAGCGCACCGGGCGACCGTCGAGTTCGATGGTTCCGGCATCGGCGTCGTGGATTCCGGTGAGCACCTTGATGAGGGTGGATTTGCCCGCACCGTTCTCACCGACCAGTGCGTGTATCTCACCGGGGAACAGCCGCAGGTCCACCTCGGACAGTGCGGTGACCCCGGCGAAACGCTTGACGATGCCCGACATCCGAAGTGCGGGTGTGACAGTCGGTTCCGGCATGTACTGCTCCGGCTCAGTACGTTCGGGTGGGCAGCGCGGCGGCGGCCTGGTCCTGGGTGTAGACGCCTTCGTCGGTGACGATCCGCTTGGGCGTCGGGTGGCCCGCCACGACCTCCTTGGTGATCTCCATCAGCTTCGGGCCGAGCAGCGGATTGCATTCGACGACCACATTGATCTTGCCGTCTGCCATGGCCTGGAAGGCATCTCGGGTCCCGTCGATCGAGATGATCTTGATGTCCTTACCCGGCTTCAGCCCGGCCTCCTCGATCGCCTGGATCGCACCGAGCGCCATATCGTCGTTGTGCGCGTACAGCACGTTGATATCCCGGTGCGCGGCCAGGAATGCCTGCATCACCTCTTTGCCCTTGGCGCGGGTGAACTCAGCGGTCTGCGATGCGATGATCTTGAACTTCGGGTCGGCGCCGATGACCTCCTGGAAGCCCTTCTTCCGATCCGTCGCGGGCGCGGATCCGGTGGTGCCCTGCAACTCAGCGATATTCACGGTGTCGTTCGAGTTCTTGGTCGCGTCGACGAGCCAATTCGCCGCCCTGCGTCCCTCTTCGACGAAATCCGAGCCGAGAAAGGTCACATAGAGCGAGGTGTCGGCCGAGTCGACCGCGCGATCGGTGAGGATCACCGGAATCTTGGCGTCCTTGGCCTCCTTCAGGACGGTGTCCCATCCGGATGCGACGACGGGGGAGAAGGCGATGACGTCCACGCGCTGCTGGATGAAGGTGCGGATCGCCTTGATCTGGTTTTCCTGTTTCTGTTGGGCGTCAGCGAATTTCAGCTGTATTCCGGCGGCGGCCGCGGCGTCCTGGATGGATTTCGTATTCGCGGTGCGCCAACCGCTTTCGGCACCTACCTGGGAGAACCCGAGTACGGTCTGGTCGCTTCCCGAGCTGCCGCAGCCGACGGCCGTTGCTGCGGTGAGGACAAGTGCGCTGGCGGTGATCAGAAGCCTCTTCAACACGATCAGGCTCTCCCTTGAATTGTGAAACGTGTTGCACCGAGGTGCGGTAGTCCTGTTAGTGTTAGCGCTCACATTCTTCTAGTCAAGAGCTCGCGCGGCCGTAATCTGGTGGCGACGACTGAATATCGGTTGCCGAGGTCAGCGCGGTGGTTCCGGGTCGCGGTGTGGCCACCGGCCGTGTGAGCGTTAACCTGGGGGAACCGGGACGACGCTTTGGAAGGTGGGATGTGACGGACAGGGACGGATTTGCCGCCGGGGACACCTCAACGGCGGTTCGACCGACGGGCGCGCGCCCGGCGGTCATGACCGATGTCGCCAAACTCGCCGGAGTCTCCCATCAGACCGTGTCGCGGGTGCTCAACGGCAGTGCGAACGTGCGCCCGGAGACCCGCGAGCGGGTATTGCGCGCCGTCGAACAGCTCGGCTACCGCCCCAACGCCATGGCCAGGGGGCTGGTCAGCAGGCGCTCGAATATGCTCGGCGTGGTCAGTTTCGACACCATCCTGTACGGCCCGGCATGCACCCTGCTCGGCATCGAACGTGCCGCTCGCACAGCGGGTTACGGTGTCAACATCTTCGCGCTGGAGACGGTGGACCGTTCCAGCGTGCTGGCGGCCGCGAACAGTCTGGCCGATCAGGGTGTGGATGGAATCATCGTCATCGCGCCGCAGATGGCCGCCGCCGCGGCACTGCACAATCTGCCCGAACGCCTGCTGGCCGTCGCGGTCGAAGCCGGTCAGGACAGTGGCTTGCCGTCGGTTTCGGTGGATCAAGTCGAGGGCGCCCGGCTGGCGGTGCAACACCTGCTCGATCTGGGGCATCGCACGGTATGGCAGGTCGCCGGACCCAGTGACTGGCTGGAGGCACGCGACCGCATCGAGGGCTGGCGACGCACGCTGGAGGCCGCGGGCGCGCCGATCCCCCCGGTGATCGGCGGGGATTGGAGTGCCCGCTCCGGCTACGAAGCGGGCCTGCTGCTCGCCGCACAGCCCGACGTGACCGCGGTATTCGCGGCCAATGACCAGATGGCGCTCGGCATGCTGCGCGCCTTCACCGAACGCGGTATCCGGGTGCCCGCGGATATCTCGGTGGTCGGTTTCGACGACATTCCGGAGGCCGCTTACCTTTCGCCACCGCTCACGACCGTCCGGCAGGACTTCGATGAAGTAGGCCGTCGCAGTATGCAGATGTTGTTGCGGCTCTTGGAATTCGACGGCACCACCGCCGAGCCGGCATCGCCGTCGGTGGTGCCGACGCTGGTCACGCGCGACAGCACGGCGGCACCGGCCCAGCGGTGACGGGTCAGGCCGCCGCGCGCTTCTTGTTGTAGACGTCGAAAGCCACCGCGGCCAGCAGCACCAGGCCCTTGATGACCAGCTGCCAGTCGCTGCCGACGCCGAGCATCGACATGCCGTTGTTCATCACGCCCATCACCAGCGCTCCGACGATCGCACCCACGACCGTGCCGATGCCGCCGCTGGCCGACGCGCCACCGACGAATGCCGCGGCAATGGCGTCGAGCTCGAAGTTCTGTCCAGCCTTCGGAGTTGCCGCACCGAGCCGGGCCGCGAAGATGACACCCGCCAGCGCCGCGAGCACGCCCATATTCACGAAAACCCAGAACGTATTGGCCTTGGTATTCACCCCGGACAGTTGTGCGGCCTTCTCGTTGCCGCCGACGGCGTAGATCCGTCGCCCGATCACCGACCGGTTCATGACGAACGAATACAGCACGATCAACACGATCAGGATGACGCCGATAATCGGAATCCCGTTGTAGGAGGCCAATACGAAGCTGAATGCCAGGATGACCGCGCCGAGCGCCGCCAACTTCGCGATGAACAGCGAGCGTGGTCCGGCAGGCAGACCGTAGGAGTGGCGGCGCTGCCGCACCCGCATTTGCGACCACATCAGGGCCGCCACCGCGAGCACACCGATAAGCAAGGTCAAACCGTTCAGCTCGCCGACACGCAGCCGTATCGCGATTCCGTTGAACCCGGCGAACTGAACGGCATGCAGCGGCAACCAATTCGGAAGATACCCGGCCGCGATATTCACGAAGCCCTGCGGGAACGGCCCGATCGACTGCCCTTTGAGCACCAACTGCGCCAGACCACGAAACAGCAGCATGCCGCCGAGGGTGACGATGAATGCCGGAATCTTGACGTAGGCGATCCAATATCCTTGCCATGCACCGATGGCCGCCCCCATCGCGACGGCCGCAAGCACGACCAGCGGCCACGGCCAGTGCCACTGCACGATGGCGATACCGGTCACCGCACCGACCAGCGCGCACAGTGATCCGACCGACAGGTCGATGTGCCCGTTGATGATCACCAGCATCATCCCGATGGCCAGCACCAGGATGTACCCGTTCTGCAGGATGACATTCGTGACATTGAGCGGCGTCAATAGGCTGACACCGTCGGAAAGCTTTGCCGTGGTGAGGATTTGGAACAGCAGCGTGATCACCACGAGCGCAACGATCATGCCGTATTGACGCACGTTTCCGCGCAGGGTGCGGCGTAGCGCTGCGAGCGCGCCGACCTGTTTCTGCTCGACGGCCTTCGCGATAACCTCCGCGGAGCCGTCGTCTTCGAGCTTGTCCAGCAACGTCATTCGAGTACCGCCTCGGCTGTGGCGGTGCCGCGTGTCATCAGTTTCATGACAGCCTCCTGTGTGGCTTCGTGTTTCGGGAGTTCACCGGTAATACGGCCCTGGCTCATCGCGTAGACGCGATCACACAGGCCGAGTAATTCCGGCAGCTCCGAGGAGATGATCAGCACGCCCTTCCCGGCGGCGGCGAGCTGGTGGACGATCAGGTAGATCTCGTATTTGGCGCCGACGTCGATACCGCGGGTCGGCTCGTCGAGGATCAGCAGATCGGGTTCGGTGAAGATCCATTTGCCGAGCACGACCTTCTGCTGATTTCCGCCGGAAAGGTTGCCGACCTTCTGAAATACCGTCGGCGTCTTCACTGTCAGCCGGGTGCGCAGGCGCTCGGCTTCGACGATCTCGCGGTGGGTGTCGATGACGGTGTGCCGGGAGACCGCGGGAAGATTGGCCAGGGTCATATTGCGCCGGATGTCTTCATCGAGGATCAGTCCGTATTGCTTACGGTCCTCCGAGACATAGGCGATACCCGCGCCTATCGCATCGCGCACCGACGAAACTCGCAGTACCGCACCATCTTTGCGGATCGTGCCGCGAATATTCCGGCCGTAGGACCGGCCGAAAACACTCATCGCCAATTCCGTGCGCCCGGCACCCATCAATCCGGCGATACCGACGATTTCACCGCGCCGTACGTTCAGTTCGGCGTCCCGGACGATCCGGCGATCGGCGATGGTCGGGTGATCGACATTCCAATCGGCGATCTCGAAGAACACCTCGCCGATCTGCGGATCAGCCCGCGGCGGGAACCGGTGGTCGAGATCGCGCCCGACCATTCCCTTGATAATGCGATCCTCGGTGACCTCTTCGGCCGCCGCATCGAGGGTCTCGATGGTGCGGCCGTCGCGCAGCACGGTTATCGAATCGGCGACCGCGAGCACCTCATTGAGCTTGTGCGAGATAAGGATCGAGGTGATCCCCTGTTCGCGCAGTTGCCGCAATAGCGCGAGCAGGCTCGCGCTGTCGGTCTCGTTGAGTGCCGCGGTCGGTTCGTCGAGGATGAGCAATCGCACCTGTTTGGACAGCGCCTTGGCGATCTCCACGAGCTGCTGTTTGCCGACCCCCAAAGCGGCGACCAGGGTTTCGGGATCCTCGACGAGACCGACCTGCCGCATCAGCAGCATCGCCTGCCGATTGGTCTCGTGCCAGTCGACGGTCCAGCTGCGCAGCCGCTCATTGCCGAGGAAGATATTCTCCGCGATGGAAAGCTGCGGCACCAGCGCCAATTCCTGGTGGATGATCGCGATCCCCGCCGCCTCGCTACCGCGAATATCCTTGAACGCCACATCGGTACCGTCCATGCGGATCTGTCCGCTGTAGGAGCCGTGCGGGTAGACGCCGCTGACCACCTTCATGAGCGTCGATTTGCCCGCGCCGTTCTCACCGACCAGCGCGTGGATTTCGCCGTCGGCCACCGCGAAATCCACCGCGTCGAGCGCTTTGACACCCGGGAATTCCATGGTGATTCCGCGCATTTCGAGAATGTGCTTGGTCATGGGCTGTGTCCTTTTCTGCATGCCCGAGGGGCCCTCCGTGGTTACGCAGGCTGCCTCCTCCGGGCCCTGACTCGGCCATGCGGGCATTTCCTGGTCGTCAGGCGAAGTCGCGCTCGGAGTAGTAGCCGGAGTCGATCAGCACCTTGCGGTAGTTGTCCTTGTCGACCGAGACCGGCTGCAGCAGATACGACGGCACCTTCTTGGCGCCGTTGTCATAGGAGGTGGTGTCGTTGGTTTCCGGGGTGCCGCTGGTCAAGATCGCATTGACCATCTGCACGGCGCGTTTGGCGAGGTCGCGGGTGTCCTTGAAGACGGTCATGGTCTGCTCGCCCGCGATGATCGACTTCACCGACGCCTTCTCGGCATCCTGGCCGGTGACCACCGGCATCTTCTTATCGCCCCGGCCGTAACCGACCGCCTTGAGGGCCGAGACGATGCCGATGCTGAGGCCGTCGTAGGGCGACAGCACGGCATCGATATTCGTGGTGGAGTAGTTGGCGCTGAGCAGGTTCTCCATCCGAGACTGGGCGGTGGCGCCGTCCCAGCGCAGCGTGGTCACCTGATCGATGGCGGTCTGACCGGAGCGGACCACCAGCTTGCCGGAGTCGAGATAGGGCCGGATCACCGACATGGCGCCGTTGAAGAAGTAGTAGGTGTTGTTGTCGTCGGGGGAACCGGCGAACAGTTCGATCGAGAACGGGCCCTTGCCATCCCGCAGGCCGAGCCGGTCCACGATGTAATTCGCTTCCAGCACACCGACTTTGAAGTTGTCGAAGGTGGCGTAATAGTCGACATTCGCGGTGTCGCGGATGAGCCGGTCGTAGGCGATCACCGCGATCTTGTTCGTCTTGGCCTGCTGCAATACGCCGGTGAGCGATTTGTTGTCGATCGCCGCGATCACCAGTGCCTTGACGCCCCGGGTGATCATGTTCTCGATCTGCGAAACCTGCGTTTCGATGACGTCCTCGGCGTACTGCAGATCGGTGTCGTAGCCGAGGTCCTTGAACTGCTTGACGATATTGTTGCCGTCGGCGACCCAGCGTTCGGAGGATTTCGTCGGCATGGCGATGCCGATCATGCCGCCGGCCGCGGACGAATTACCGCTGTCCTCAACGGAACACGCGGCGGCGGCCAACAGCGCGGCGACACCGGCGGCGCCGGCGAAGAGTCCGCGTCGGTTGATAGTGGGCATGGGCACAACTCCTTGACTAGACCTGGACGAACTCGATGCCGGCGAGCTGACAGAAGACCTGCCAGTCGGCGGCGTGGTGGCCGATATTCATGACCTGGTGATGCGGCCCGCCGGCGGTGAGCCAGCCGTCCATGCAGGCCCGAACGCCGCTCGCGGGGCGAAACTGGCCGTAGGGCATCTCCAGCGCGGGCAGTTCCTGGCTGTCGAGCACGGTGCCCTCGGCCACCACCAGCCGGAACTTTTCGCCGCCGAGCGAAACCAGACAGGCCAGCGTCGCGGGCCCCGGCCGGTAGCGGAACAGGAAGGTCGGCGGCTCGTCGAGCTTGCCGATGCCGAGCTCGCGCCGGATCAGCCGGACCGGCTCATCGGTGCGCGCGATGCGCCAATTCCCTTCGCCCATATGGCTCATCAGGATCGAGTCGGAAGGGAAGTCCATCGCGTACATCTCGGTGAAATGGCCGTCGCCGATCAGCTGATGTCCCGCGTAGACCATGGCGGCGGCCATCGCATCGCCTTCGGCGCCATAGCCGTACCCCTTGGCCATCAGACTCGATGCCGCGGCCAGTGGCAGCCGCTGGAACCGGCCGTCCTCGCCGATCGCGTCGAAATGCGTCGAGTACGCACCGTAGCCGCGGTCGGTGAGAATGCGTTCGATGGCGATCTGCATCCGGGCGTGGTCTTCGCGTTCGGCACCGGTCAGTGCCGGATCGATCGCGAATTCCCGGTCCTCCCAAGCCATCAGCGCCGCCACATCGTCGTCGGCCACCGCCTGGCTGCCGCGGTAGAGGTCGCCGGGTGCGACGAAGCTGATCTCCGGGCCGAGCGCCCGCAACAGCGCGTTCTCGTCGACGCGGATATCGCCCATATCGTTCATGGCGTAGCCGAATACACCGACCTTCAGCGATCGCCATGCGGTGACCGCGCGTGCGGCGCGTGCCCAACGATCAACGCGCACTGCGAATTCCGGTGTGCGCCAGTCGTCGGTCACGACGGTGAACGGACGGTCGGCGCGGACCATTGCATTCGCGGTGTCCTGGGCGCCGTGGATGCCCTGGTTATAGGTCATGTCCGCCATATCCCAGGCGGGGGTGACGGCGGGTTCGGGTTGAATATTGGCCAGTAGCACCGGAAGTCGGTTCTCGTTGAACAATCGCGCCACCCGCATCGCCGGGCCGTAGGTGAGCATCACCACCATGACGCCGTCGAGATCGGCATTGACGAATTCGCGCATGACCGCCTCGGCGTCACGCCGGTCCTTGACCGGGCGTCCGACGGTCCAGTCGGCGAGATCGGCGAGTTGTTCGGCGATATCGTGGGCGTAGCGGTCCTGGCGCTCGGCGATGCCCGGGATCATGTCGTCATAGAGGGCCTGCATGATGCCGAGTAGGCCGATGCGCGGTTTCGGGTTCATCGAGGACGTACTCCTTTGTCGGCGGCCGGAATTCAGTGCTGGCCGTATACGTTCTGGTAGCGGTCGTGCAGGCTGTCCACATCGGCCTGCGCGAGGGGGACCGGTTCACCGAGCTGGCGCGCGATATGCACGGTTCGAGCTACGTCCTCGCACATGACGGCCGCCTTGACCGCGGCGCGGGCGTCGCGCCCGACCGCGAAGACACCGTGATTGCGCATCAGGACGGCGGGGGAGCGGTGGCCCGACAGCGTCGCGACCACACCCCGGCCGATATCGTCGTTGCCGATGAGCGCGAAGGGGCCGACCGGAATTTCGCCGCCGAACTCATCGGCCATCGCGGTCAGCGCACACGGAATCGGTTCTGCGCGTGCGGCCCACGCGCTCGCGTAGGTCGAATGGGTATGCACCACCCCGCCCACCTCGGGCATCGTCCGGTAGATATAGGCGTGCGCGGCGGTATCGCTGGACGGCGACAGATCGCCCTCGATCAGCTTGCCGTCGAAATCGCAGACCACCATCGAATTCGGGGTGAGTTCGTCGTAGGACACCCCACTCGGCTTGATGACCAGCAATTCCTCCCCGGGTACCCGGGCGGAGACATTGCCCGCGGTCCACACCACCAGCCCCCAGCGCAGTAGTTCTCGATGCAGATCGACCAGTTGCTCACGCAGGCCGGTAATGGCGGTTCGCTCAGCTGTGCCTACTGTTCGCTCGCTGCGCTCGTTCATGCGGTGGCGACTTCCCTTCGTGCGTCGTTACGGATGCGCCGCAGCCGGTGCAACACCTCGGTGCCGCCGCGTCCGAAATGGTCGTGTAGGGCTTGGTATTCGGCGTAGATGGCGTCGTAGGCGGCGGCGCGGTCGGGATCGGGGAGGTAGGCATTGCGGTGCACCCGGCCCATCGCCTCGGCGGCGGCACGGACATCCGGGTAGGCCCCGGCGGCGACAGCGGCATGGATGGCCGAGCCGAGCGCCGGGCCCTGATCCGAACCGATGATCGACAGCGGTAACCGCGTCACATCGGCATAGATCTGCATCAGCAACGAGTTCTTCAGCAGGCCGCCGGCGACCACGAGTTCGCGAACGGGAACGCCTGCGGCATTGAAGGTTTCGATGATGGTGCGGGTGCCGAAGGCGGTGGCCTCCAGCAATGCGCGATAGATGTCCTCGGGTTTCGTCGCAAGGGTGAGGCCGACCAGGATCCCGGACAGGTCGTGGTCGACGAGCACCGAGCGGTTTCCGCTGTGCCAGTCCAGCGCGACCAGGCCGTGCTCACCGACCCGCTGCCGCTGCGCCAACTCACTCAGATAGGCGTGCGCGTCCATGCCACGCGCGGCGGCCTCGGCGTGATAGCGCCCCGGCAGCGACGAGTCGACGAACCACGCGAAGATATCGCCGACCCCACTCTGCCCCGCCTCGTATCCCCAACTACCACTGATGATTCCGCCATCCACCACCCCGCACATCCCGGGCGCCTCCGCGAGGTGATCACTGTTCATGACATGACAGGTGGAGGTGCCCATCACCGCGAGCAGCTGCCCATTCTCGACAGCCTGTGCGGCGGGCGCGGTGACATGCGCGTCGACGTTGCCGACCGCGACCGCGATCCCGGGCCGCAGCCCCGTCCATCCCGCTGCCCGCTCGGTCAGGCCACCGGCACGGCCGCCGAGCGGGGACAGCGGGTGGACCAGCTTGCCGACGGCGAAGTCGGCGAAGTCCGGATTCAGCGCAGCGAGGTAGTCGCGGCTGGGCCAATTCCCGTCCTGGTGAATTCCTTTGTAACCAGCCGTGCAGACGTTGCGTGTCTCCGTGCCGCACAGCTGCCAGACGATCCAGTCCGCCGCTTCGATGAAGCGCTCGGCGCGGGCATAGATCTCCGGATCCTCTTCCAACATCTGCAGCGCCTTGGCGAACTCCCATTCCGCCGAAATCTTGCCGCCATACCGATTGATCCACGGCTCAGCCCGTTCGGTGGCGAGGGTGTTGATCCGATCCGCCTGCGCTTGTGCCGCATGGTGTTTCCACAACTTCGGGTAAGCGTGCGGACGGCCCGCAAACTGCGGCAGCCGACACAACGGCGTCCCGTCGGTAAGCGTGGGCAGCACCGTGCACGCCGTGAAATCCGTAGCGATCCCGATGACATCGGCCGGGTCGACCCCCGCGTCGGCCAGCGCCGCCGGCACCACCGTCCGCAAAACGTCGAGGTAATCCTCAGGATCCTGTAATGCCCAATCCGGCGGAAGGTCAACGCCCGTGACAGGCAGGGTGCGATTGATGACCCCATGCCGGTATTCGCTTACCGCACTACCGAACTCGACCCCATCCCGCACCCTGACAACAAGTGCCCGCCCGGACAACGTCCCGAAGTCGACACCGACCACATACTCGTCCGCCACTGTGACGCTCCTAACAATGTTAACGCAAACATTGTTAGCGCGAACATTTGGCCCGTGTCAAGGACTCAGCTGTTTAGTACGTTGTGATCGCTCATGTTGCGGTCGGTGCCACCCGGACAGCGGCTCGCGACCGGGCGACTCGGCGGCGACCGGGTACTGCGCGGCAACGGTGGCGGCCCGTGCGCATGTGGGCGGGGCACGTAAGGGCTCGATCGCTCTGGACTAAGATTCGCGTGTCCAAGCGAGATCCGGTATCAAGGGGAAGCGAGCTCGGGGGTGGGGATGGTGAATGCTGGATCAGGCTTCACCCATCGATCCATACCACTGCGCACGCTCGGCATGTGAAGCCAGCGCTATGACGACTCGCGGAGTGGACCCGTCTGCACCGCGGTCTTGTGCGGGTATCCACCGTTGCCGACCTGGCCGACTTAACCGACCTGCATACTTGGTTGCCGCGAATCCGCCGTTTTTCCTACGTTCTGCCATGAGCCCTCCGGCGGGACACGGCGCGGTCCACCGCGACCCGCCGGAGGTGGTGTTCAGGAGCGGACGAAGCGCAGCAGTGCTTCGTTGACCTCTGTGGCGTGGGTCCACAGGAGTCCGTGGGGGGCTCCGTCGACCTCGACGTAATCGGCCTCCGGGAAGGCTTCGTGGAACGGGCGCCCGGTCGCGTCGATCGGCAGGATGTTGTCCTTGGTGCCGTGCAGGATCAGTGCGGGCTTGCCCGAGGCGCGGACCGCGGCGACGTCGTCGCGGAAGTCCTCGATCCAGGAGGAGACGACCGCGTAGGCGGCCACCGGTGCCGAGACGGTCGCGGTGTTCCAGCTGGCGGTGACGGCCTGCTGGCTGATCCTGCTGCCGAGCGTCTCGCCGAGGTTGTAGAAATCCTCGTAGAACTTGGTGAACCAGGAGTACCGGTCGGCGCGGGCGGCCTCGGCGATGCCGTCGAAGACCTCCTGCGGTACACCGGTCGGGTTGTCGTCGCGACGCACCAGGAATGGTTCCAGTGAGGCGAGGAAGGCGAGCTTGGCGACACGCTCATGGCCGTACCTGTTGACGTAGCGGGCGAGTTCGCCGGTGCCCATGGAGAAGCCGACGAGGATCACCTCCCGCAGGTCGAGCGTCTCGAGCAGTGTGTTGAGGTCGGCGGCGAAGGTGTCGTAGTCGTATCCGGTGCCGACCTTGCTCGACTGTCCGAAGCCGCGCCGGTCGTAGGTGATGACCCGGTAACCAGCGGCGATCAACTCACGGGACTGCCGCTCCCAGCTGTGGCCGTCGAGTGGGTAGCCGTGGATGAGCACGATCGGCTGGCCGGTTCCGTGGTCTTCGTAGTAGAGCTCGATCGGTGTGCTGTTCTCGGTTCCGACCGTGATGGTAGTCATTGCCATACTCCTGAAATCAGCTGGAGAACGGTCGTTCTCCGGACTGTGCACTACGCTAGAGAACGAACGTTCTCAGCGCAAGGGATAAGACCATGATCGACGACACAGAAGCTCGAGAGCGGGTGCTGGAAGCAGCCGACCGACTCTTCTACGCGCGCGGAGTTCAGTCCGTGGGCATGGACGCGGTCCGAAGCGACGCGGGGATATCCCTGAAACGGATCTACGCCCTGTTCCCCTCCAAGGACGACCTGATCGTCGGTGTCCTGCACCGCCGCAGGGCCCAATGGAATGCCGGCATCTCCGCCAGTGCCGAGGACGCGGTCACCGCACGTGAGAAGGTGCTATCCGTCTTCGACTTCCTCGACATGTGGTTCCGCCAGCCGGACTTTCACGGCTGCGCCTTCATCAATATCTTCGGTGAACTGAGCGCCGGCTCGCCGAACGTCACTCGCGTCGTACACGAACACAAAGACGGCTTCCAGCGATACCTCGCTCAACTGGTCCACGACGCGGGCGCCCCCGAAGCCGTCGCTGCGCAGATCGCGATCCTCATCGAAGGAGCCCAGACCACCGCCGCTATCGCAGGGCAGCCTGATGCCGCCGCACACGCCCGCGTTGCCGCGGCCACCCTCCTCGACACTGCGTGCGGCGCTACCTGACCGCCTGGAACTGACCCGCCGAACTCACGTCTCAACCATCGAGTCTGCGTTATTTGCCAAGCGTGGCAAGCGATCACAGCCCTGGCTGGCGGGCGGATCGTGTCGTCGAATTCAGGGGTACGGCCACGGCGACACCTCCGGCGGGCTGACCAAGCCGGGTGAGTACCGGTGGACCGTCGACGGGTTGGGGCCGCACTACGGTCGCCGGTCGAGGCGTGGGCGACGGCGTGAGCCACGCCGCTACCGGCGGAAAACCGCTATGGCCGAATAGGTTTCGGCCGAATCGTGGTGCGGACTACCGCGCGGCAGTCGCCGGAACGGCGGCGCGATCCGGCGCGCCCAACTGCGGGTAGGTCGGGTACTCGATGCCCGAGATGAACTGCACCGTCCGGACCACCTGGCACGAATAGCCGAATTCGTTGTCGTACCAGAGGTACAGGATCGCGGTGTCGCCGTCGATGATGGTGGCATTGGCGTCGACGATGGATGCCGCGCGGGATCCGATGAAATCGCTGGAGACCACATCGGTGGCCGCGGTGTAGTCGAGGTTGCGGCTCAGCGGTCCGGACAGCGATACCTGGCGCAGGTACGCGAGCACCTCGCTCTTCGTGACCTCCCGCTCGAGCTGCAGGTTCAGAATCGCGACCGAAACGTCCGGCGTGGGAACGCGAATCGAGTTGCCGGTGATTTTGGCCTTGAAGTCCGGCATCGCCTTCGCGACCGCGGATGCGGCGCCGGTTTCGGTGAGCACGAGGTTGAACGGCGCGGAGCGACCCCGACGGTCGGCCCTGTGGAAGTTGTCCAGCAGGTTCTGATCGTTGGTGAACGAATGCACCGTCTCCACGTGACCGCGGACAATGCCGTACTCGTCATCCATCGCCTTGAGCGGTGGCACGATCGCGTTGGTCGTGCAGGAAGCGCACGAGTAGATCTGCTCGGACAGATCGAGGTCGCGGTGGTTGACGCCGTGCACGATATTCGGGACGTCGCCCTTTCCTGGTGCGGTGAGCACGACCTTCGCGATGCCGTTCTGCAGGTGCTGCGACAGGCCCTGACGGTCACGCCACTTGCCGGTGTTGTCGATCAGGATCGCCTCGTTGATCCCGAACTCGGTGTAGTCGATCGTCGTCGGATCATCGCTGTAGATGAACTTGATGACGTTGCCGTTGGCGATGATCGTGTCGTTCTCGGCATCGACCTTGATCGTTCCATTGAACTGGCCGTGCACCGAATCCCGCCGCAGCAGCGACGCGCGCTTGGCCAGATCACCCTCGCCGCCCTTGCGTACCACCACGGCCCGCAGGTTCAGCCCATTGCCGGACCCGACCTTCTCGATGAGCAGCCGAGCGACCAGACGACCGATCCGCCCGAAGCCGTACAGCACCACGTCCCGCGGACCCTGCGGCTCGGCCTTGTTGCCGTCGGTGACATCGGCCAACACTGCGGCGGTGAACTCCGGAATCGATAGCCCGCGATCGTCGGTGCGATAGGCCATCACCAATCGGCCGAGGTCGATCTTGCACGGCCCCAGATCCAACGCGCTGAGCACTTCGAGGAACGGCAGCGTCTCCTCGATCGACAGTTCCTCACCCTCGATCTGCCTCGCGAACCGGTGCGTCCGCAGAATGCTGATCACCGATTTGTTCACCAGCGACCGGCTGTGCAGGAGGATGGTCACCCCCTTCTCGCGATACAGCCTGCCAATGATCGGAATCATCGCCTCCGCCGAAGCTTCGTGAGCGTTCCAGCGGTCAAGATGGTCGGTAGTCAACACAAGCCCCTCGGCGTTCCTCGATCTGTACGAAGATCGATGCTATCCAGGGCCTGGCTATCACAAGGCTCGACTCCCCCCTTGTGAGGTCGGGTCGCGGGCGCGCAAGCCGTTGGCTGTCGCCCTCCTGAACTGGGACAGCGCGGCATCGCCCTGCTGCGCGCATGTGAATCGCATCCGCCGCCGCCCGAACATTCAGGTAGCTACTCATTCGCTGTGGGCCTCGTCGAGTGTGCTATTCGACCTGCTCGACCCGCAGTCTGCGCTCTACAGCCCATACGACTTCTGCATCTCCTGACCGGTTCCCGCCCGCACATGGAATCATTTCGTGAGGCTGGTCGAGGTGGATCCCTCCTCCGGCTTGCGTTTGCCGGTGCGGTACGCCCCTGGGGCGGGCACTGTCGATGACGGTGGCGTACTCGGCGAGCATCACCGCTGATCGTGTGGAACCGGCTCTGGCCGTACATGCGATGATCACCGACGATAGCGCGCGACTATTGAGCATCTGGGCTGCCTGAATCAACTAGTGTGGACCTACCTGCTCGCGGGCGAGGGTCCAATGCAAGCGAGTACGGCCGTTAGCCAGACAGGTAGTCACGGGACGGCACAATGAACGACACACCAGTGGGCGGCGGGAACACCGTCCGGGGGTCGGGACCAGCGGAGGCATTCGGGCGCTATCGGCTGTTGTCACTGCTGGGTCAGGGCGGCATGGGCCAGGTATGGCGGGCGCATGATTCGCTCACCGACCGGGTGGTGGCGCTGAAAGTGTTGCCTGAGCGCTTCGCCGATGACGAAGAGCTGCGCGAGCGGTTCCGCCGCGAGTGCCGGACGGTCGCACAGTTGACCGAACCGCATGTGATCCCCATCCACGACTTCGGCGACATCGACGGTCGGCTGTATCTGAATATGCGCCTGATCGAGGGCACCGACCTGCGCACGGTGATCACGCGAGAAGGGGCGATGCCGCCGCAGCGGGCAGTGGCGATCATCGCCCAGGTGGCCGGCGCGCTGCAGGCGGCCCACGACGCCGGGCTGGCGCACCGCGATGTCAAACCCTCCAACATTCTGCTGTGCGCCGATGATTTCGCCTACCTGATCGACTTCGGGATCGCCCACGCCGCCGACGAGCGCACGCTGACCAAGACCGGCGAGACCCTCGGCACCTTCGCCTACATGGCGCCGGAGGCGATAAGCGGGGAGGTCAAGACCGATTCCCGAGTGGATGTGTATGCGTTGGCGTGCGTGCTGGACGAGTGCCTGACCGGCCGGCCCCCGTTTGCGAGCACATCGGGCATAGAGGGTGTGATCGCCCATCACCTGCGTACCCCGCCGCCGCGGCCCAGCACCACTACAGCCGATGTACCGACTGCTTTCGATGCGGTCATCGCCAAGGGAATGGCCAAAAACCCCGACCATCGCTACCAGACCGTGCGTGAGCTGGCCGCGGCGGCACGCGCCGCGGTGGGCGATTCCGCGGTCGGCACCAGCGGGGGCGTAGTTGCGCGCCTCGGGCGGCGAATCAGATTGTCGCCCAAGGCCGCCGGACTGCTCGCCGTCGCGGCCGTGGTCGCGGTGCTGGCCGCGGTAGCGGTGATCATCGGCGTGCAGCGGGAATCAGGCGGCGGTGGCAACTCGCCCACCCCTATCGCCCCGGCCTACTCGTCGCAGATTTCGCTGCCCTTCACCGGCGTCAGCCTGCCCACCGGTGTGGCGGCCGACGCCGCGGGCAACGTATACGTCACCGACATGGGTAACGATCGGGTGGTGAAATTGGCGGCGGGCGCGTCGACGGCGACACCGCTGCCGTTCACCGGCCTGAAGAGTCCCCAGGGGGTGGCGGTCGACAGCGCAGGGGACGTATATATCGCCGACCAGGGTAATGATCGGGTGGTGACATTGGCGGCGGGCGCGTCGGCACCGACCACGCTGCCGTTCACGGAGCTTCGAGGTCCCCACGGTGTGGCGGTCGACACGGCGCGCAACGTGTACGTCACCGAATTGGGTACCGAGCGGGTGGTGAGGTTGGCGGCGGGCGCGTCGGCACCGACCACGCTGCCG
The DNA here is from genome assembly GCF_050955745.1 of Nocardia sp. CA-120079. Lineage (NCBI taxonomy): Bacteria > Bacillati > Actinomycetota > Actinomycetes > Mycobacteriales > Nocardiaceae > Nocardia > Nocardia sp. CA-120079. The sequence continues at coordinate 6,985,664 of NZ_CP192088.1, read as the reverse complement.
TTCAGCGGGCTCAAAGATCCCCAAGGTGTGGCGGTCGACGCGTCGGGAGACGTGTACGTCGTCGACTGGGATAACAAATGGGTGGTGAGGTTGGCGGCCGGCGCGTCGACGCCGACCATGCTGCCGTTCTCCGGCCTGAAGAATCCCCAGGATGTAGCGGTCGACACGGCCAACAACGTGTACGTCACCGACTTGGGCCCCAATCCGGTGGTGAAACTCCCGGTCGGCTGAACCGCCCAGACCGGCCGACACGATTCCAGCAGTGCCGCAATCGGTTGTGGGCGGGTTGTTCGGTCCAGGCGACGGGCCGGCGATTCGGGTGCCGATGAGCCGGTGGGTGCACAGCGGAATGCCAGCGAGCTTCGCCGGTACCACGCCCGCCTCGACCGGGACCGGCGAGCGTCAGTCCGTGGTCACCTTGATGATCGTTCTGCCGCGGGTGCGTCCCCCGGGGCTGAAGGCCGCGGGGGCGTCGGCCAGGGGGCGGACGGCGCTGACGAGGGGGATGAGTCGGCCGTCGTGCAGGCGGGTGGCCAGTTGGGCCAGTTGCTCACGGTTGGGTTCGACGATGAAGAAGATGGCTCGCCCATCGTGAGGGTGGATGGTGGGTGGATCGGCGATGGTGACGAGGGTGCCGCCGGGGCGTAGTAGCGCGGTGGAACGGTCGCGGATGTCGCCGCCGATCACGTCGAGCACTACGTCGACCTCGCCGACATCCTCCAGGAGTTCGCCGTCCAGGTCGACGAACTCGTGGACGCCGAGATCGCGGGCCGCGACGTTGTCCGAGGCTCGGCCGGTGCCGATGATGTGGGCTCCTGCTTCGTGGGCAAGTTGTGCGGCGACGGAGCCGACGGCACCACCGACGCCGTGGATGAGGACGGTTTGGCCAGTTTTCAGGTGAGCGTGGTCGAACAGGGCCTGCCAAGCCGTCAGACCGGAGATCGGTAGCGCGGCTGCGGCGACGTGGTCGACGTCGGCGGGGAGCGGAGCCAGGTTGCGGGCTTCCACGGCGGTGTACTCCGCGAGCGAACCATTGCGGGCCCAGTCGGTCAGTCCGAAGACGTGCTGCCCCACCGTGAGACCAGTCGTGCCGTAGCCGAGTTCGACGACTACACCCGATAGCTCGTGGCCGGGGACGCTCGGGGTGCGGTCGCGGCCGGCGCGGTCGGTCCACGTCCCCGGCCAGTCCAGCTCGCCTCGGGTGAAGCCGGCGGCGCGGACTTGCACGATGACGTCGTTCTCGGCGGCATGGGGGTGGGGCAGATCGGTCAGGGCCAATCCGCCGATGCCAGCTTCGCGATCCCGGACTGTGATGGCTCGCATGAGGTCCTTCCGGTAGTGATCGTGGCGTCGGAATGGACCACCTGCACGGACCTTCCACGCCGTACTGTCGAAGTATGGTCGTTCCGGACGAACTCGTGATTCCTGACACGGCCGCCTCATCGGCTGCCCTCGAGGTGGCCTCCACTTATCATTCCGCCGCCTTGCTGAACCATTCGCGCCGCGTCTACTTCTGGGCGGCTGTCTACGGCAGGCAGCAGGGCATCCGGTACGACGCTGAGCTTCTGTTCGCGGCTGCGATGTTCCACGACATCTGCCTGGTGCCGGAGTTCGACAGCCACACCGTCTCCTTCGAGGAGGCCGGCGGCCATGTCGCGCGGGTGTTCGCCGCCGGCGCCGGTTGGTCGAGCGAGCGCCGCGAACGCCTCGGCGAAGTCATCGTCAGGCATATGTGGCCTCACGTGGACGTAGCCGATGATCCTGAAGGTCACTTGCTCTGGCGGGCGACGGCGTTGGACATCGCGGGGAAGAACATCGACGACTTCAGCCCAGCCTTCCGTGCCGCAGTACTCCACCAGTACCCCCGGCTGGGGCTCGCCGACGAGTTTCTTGCCTGCTTCCGGGCTCAGGCCGACCGGAAGACCAGCAGCTCCGCCGCACGCGCAATACAGTCCGGCCTCGCCACCAGGATGGCCGCGAACCCCCTCGACACCGGTTCTGAGCACACGCCCGACGAAAACTAGCAACTGTGCGATCGCGTGACCCAGTCGTTTCTTGCGTCATCGCCGCAAGAAACGAGCGCTGAGTTCCGAGGGACACGCGCCTCGACTACGCGCCTCGAGTTCTGCGCGTGGTGCGATCGCGTGCTCCCGCGATGAGGCTCCGGAGTTGGCGGAGGGGAAGCCCTAGGCGATGAGCTGGCCGAGGATCGCACCGACCGCACAGCCGATGATGGCGCCCACCAGGAAGAACCAAATCCCGATGAGAATGCCGATGACACAACCGATCATCTCGCCGACCTCGACGACGGCGAAGTTTCCCAGTGCCTGGTGCAGCCCGGGCACGGGGGCCGACGCGGGGGTCAGCGTCAATTCCGTGCCGGTGTTGTCCAGCGCCGGCGTGAGATTGAATGTCTGCCCGGTCTGGGCCTGCAACGTCCTCGGAATGGTGCCGACGACGGTGCCGTCGTCCGCGGTCACGGTGACCGCGTCGGGGCCGAGCGTGAATCTGCCGGAGGCAAGCCGTACCAGCGCGCTGGTGTGATCGGCGGCGAGGGCGGTGGTGTAGGCGACCGGACCGGCGTTCGCGCCGACGGTGACGTCCGAGGCCACCGTGGCCTGACCGTTGGCCATGACGGTGGTTGTGCCGGTGGCCGCGATGGCCAAGATCGCAGTCGCCAGGAGCTTCTTGATCTTCACCACACTTCCATCCGTTCCGATTTTTCGACCTTCACAGACGAACGGCACTGAATGGGATCGCTCCCGGCTATCTTCGCGCCTTCGGACAATATCGCATTTCAGGGCAAATCGTCGGCCCACATACCGCTTTGCAGCTATTTCATCGCAATCATGGCCCCACGCTTGCTCGACAATTCGGAGTTGCGGGGCGAAGGCGTCCCATAGAAATAGATCTCGACGCGGATGTTCTTCGTTCGGTGGGCGCAGAGGGGTTCGAACCCCCGACCGCTGGTGTGTAAAACCAGAGCTCTACCACTGAGCTATACGCCCGGGATCCGTCGGTGGGTGACCGACGGGCCGGTCTAGGACTCTAGCGCGGCGAGCGCTTTCTCCCAAGCCGCCTGGTCACGGGCCTCGCCGGGGCCGTTCATTTCGGCGAAGCGGATGACGCCGTCGCGGTCCACGACGAAGGTTCCGCGGTTGGGGTAGCCGGATTTCTGGTTGAAGACGCCGAAGGACTGGGCGACGGCGCCGTGTGGCCAGAAGTCGGACAGCAGCGGGAAGACGTAGCCCTGTTCGGCGGCCCAGATCTTGTGGGTGGGCGGTGGGCCTACCGAGATGGCGAGGATTTCCGCGGCGTCGTTCTGGAATTTGGGCAACTCGTCGCGGACCTTGCACAGCTCGCCCTGGCAGATGCCGGTGAAGGCAAGCGGATAGAACACGATCAGCACGTTCTTCTTGCCGCGGTAATCCGAGAGCGTGACGTCCTGGTTGTTCTGATCCTTGAGTGTGAAATCCGGCGCGAGCGTGCCGACTTCCAGCGGGCCAACCTCGACTGGCATCACTGATCCTCCATCGTGTCGGGCTACACCGGGCGGTGAAACACCGCCCGGCGAAACCATAGCGAAAGCGGTCAGCGCTGTTTCGAGGGTGCCTTGGGCTGCACGAGGCGGCTGCCGGACCAGGCACCTAGGCTGATCGCCGAGGTTTGCGTCAAACCCGCGGTGGGCGCCGCTTCGGCGATATCGCTCGGATCGACATGACCAGGTTGCCCGGTCTTGGGAGTGAGCACCCATATGAAGCCTTCGTCGGCCAGCGGACTGATGACTTCCATCAGCTCATCCGCCAGATCGCCGTCGCCTTCTCGCCACCACAGCAGGACAGCGTCGACAACCTCGTCGGAGTCTTCGTCGACCATCTCCCCACCGCTGGCCTCTTCGACATCGGCCCGCAGGTCGTCGTCGGTGTCCTCGTCCCAGCCCAGCTCCTGGACAACCATGCCGTGTGTAATGCCAAGCTTCTGAGCGTAGTTCTGCGCGTCCGCCGCGGCGACCACGGTGGTGTCCTCCTCAACTCCAGACAATAGGTAGTTGCAAGCGAACATGGTTATCGCCTCGAGCGCAAGCTGATCGGACGAAATACCCATGGAATGTCGCGTTGCAACCTCGTGTCATTGGCCGATTTTCGCCACCCGCACCCGGTTCGTGGGACGAATTCAGCGTTTCGGGCAGGCGTCCTTGACCGCGTTGCGCGCGTCGTTGACCCGCTTGCTCGCCTCGTTGAGCGCTCCGACCGGGGCGGTGTAGGTCATCTTGCGGGTCTCCGCGGCGAGCTGGCGTGCGGCGGCGACGTATTCGGCGAACTTGGCCTGCAGATCGGCGGGCAGCGCGCCGTTGGCGTTGTTCACTCCGGTCTCGACTTTGGTCGCGGCGTCCTCGAGCGTCTTGGCGGCGGTATCGCGCTTGGCGTTGTAGTCCGCGGCGTTCGCGTCGTGCGCATCTACGAATTCGTTGTACTTCGAAACGCCGACGCCCGTAGTAGTGGGGAATTGACCGCAGTTGTCGCTGATCGCCTGCGCCTGGGCCGCGGCCTTGCGCGAGGAGGTCGCCGCGGCGGAGGAAGCGGCCGCCTCGGTCTTGTAGGCGGCCAGCTCCGAGGCATTCGGATTGGCAACGCCGTCAACGTGTTTCGCGCATCCCGCGATGGTCAGCCCGACCACGACCGCCGCTGCCGCGCACACCGCTCCGAACCCGCGTGGGTCCAGCACCTTCATCGTCCTCCGTGCCTCTCTGTGTCACCGGCGGTCCTCGACTCACGTTCCCTGCGGAACCGTACTGCAGATGCCCCTGACATGATGACCTGGGCCACAACTTCCGCAAGGATGGAGGTGCGCCCGAACCTTTCGTAAAACGGGTGGTCCGCCAACCAAGTGTGCCGCCCGGGGAAACAGACGCCTATCAGCTTGTCCACCCCTGTACGAGGAGCAGATTTGACCGACCTGATCCACTCTTCCGCGCCAGCGAAATCCGCCGGCACCGACTCCGCGCCGCGTGATCCGAACGGATCGCAAGTGCCGCCTACGGGCGGGCGGGTGCGGGTTATCCGCGAAGGGGTGGCGTCCTATCTACCGGACATCGACCCGGAGGAAACCTCCGAATGGCTCGAATCGTTCGATGACATGCTCGACCGGGAAGGTCCGGGCCGCGCGCGTTACCTCATGCTCCGGCTGTTGGAACGCGCCGGTGAGCGTAGGGTCGCCATTCCATCCCTGACCTCCACCGACTACGTCAATACCATCCCCACCGAGAACGAGCCGTGGTTCCCCGGCGACGAAGAGGTGGAGCGGCGCTTCCGTGCCTGGATCCGCTGGAACGCGGCGATCATGGTGCACCGGGCGCAGCGTCCCGGTATCGGTGTCGGCGGCCATATCTCGACCTACGCGTCCTCGGCGGCGCTCTACGAGGTCGGCTTCAACCACTTCTTCCGCGGCAAGGACCATTCCGGCGGCGGCGATTCGATCTTCATCCAGGGTCACGCCTCGCCCGGCATCTACGCCCGCGCATTCCTCGAGGGCCGGTTGAGCACCGACCGGATGGACGGTTTCCGGCAGGAGTACAGCCATGGTGGCCCGGGCCACGGCCTGCCCTCGTATCCGCATCCGCGGTTGATGAACGACTTCTGGGAGTTCCCGACGGTGTCCATGGGCCTGGGCCCGATGAACGCCATCTACCAGGCGCGGTTCAACCACTACCTGCACGACCGCGGCATCAAGGACACCTCCGATCAGCACGTCTGGGCGTTCCTGGGCGACGGCGAGATGGACGAGCCGGAATCGCGGGGCTTGATCCAGGTTGCCGCCAACGAGGGGCTGGACAACCTGACCTTCGTGATCAACTGCAACCTGCAGCGTCTCGACGGCCCGGTGCGCGGTAACGGCAAGATCATCCAGGAACTGGAGTCGTTCTTCCGTGGCGCGGGCTGGAACGTCATCAAGGTCATCTGGGGCCGGGAGTGGGACGCGCTGCTCGGCGCCGATCGCGACGGCGCACTGGTGAACCTGATGAACACCACCGCTGACGGCGACTACCAGACCTACAAGGCCAATGACGGCGCCTACGTGCGCGACCACTTCTTCGGCCGCGACCCGCGCACCAAGGCCCTGGTTCAGGATCTTTCGGATCAGGAGATCTGGAACCTCAAGCGCGGCGGTCACGACTACCGCAAGGTCTATGCCGCCTACGCGGCCGCGATGGCGCACAAGGGTCAGCCGACAGTGATCCTGGCCAAGACCATCAAGGGCTACACCCTCGGCAAGCACTTCGAGGGCCGGAATGCCACGCACCAGATGAAGAAGCTGACCCTGCAGGACCTCAAGGACTTCCGTGACCTGCAGCGGATTCCGATCTCCGATGCCGAACTGGAGAAGGATCCCTACCTGCCCCCGTACTACCACCCGGGCATGCAGGCGCGCGAAATCCAGTACATGCTCGATCGCCGCAAGGCGCTCGGCGGTTTCCTGCCCGAACGGCGCGCCGCAGCAAAGCCGCTGCAACTGCCCGGGGACGAGGCGTACAAGTCGGTGCGCAAGGGTTCCGGCAAGCAGAACGTGGCCACCACCATGGCCCTGGTTCGGCTCATGAAGGAGCTGCTGCGAGACAAGGAGATCGGCAAGCGGATCGTGCCGATCATTCCGGACGAGGCCCGTACCTTCGGTATGGACTCGTGGTTCCCTTCGTTGAAGATCTACAACCGCCTCGGGCAGTTGTACACCTCCGTCGACGCGGAATTGATGCTTGCCTACAAAGAGAGTGCCGTCGGGCAGATTCTGCACGAGGGCATCAACGAGGCCGGATCGACCGCCTCGTTCACCGCGGCGGGCACCTCGTACGCCACGCACGGCGAGCCGATGATCCCGCTGTACATCTTCTACTCGATGTTCGGTTTCCAGCGCACCGGCGACGGATTATGGGCGGCGGCGGACCAATTGGCGCGCGGCTTCGTGCTCGGGGCAACCGCCGGGCGAACCACGCTGACCGGTGAGGGGCTGCAGCACAACGACGGCCACTCGCTGCTGCTGGCCTCCACCAACCCGGCCGTGGTCACCTACGATCCGGCGTTCTCCTTCGAGATCGCGCACATCGTGCGGGACGGTCTGCGTCGCATGTACGGCGGCGGCACACCGCAGCCCGGTCCCGGCGCACTGCCCGGCACGCATCCGCACGGATCCGCGGGCGGCTTCGGCGGCGAGGACATCTTCTACTACATCACCCTCTACAACGAGCCGTATGTACAGCCCGCCGAGCCCGACGATCTCGATATCGCCGGACTGCTCAAGGGCCTCTATCTGTACAAGCGCGGCGGCGAGGGCAATGTGCGCGCCCAGATCCTGGTCTCGGGCGTCACGGTGCCCGATGGCGTGCGGGCCCAGGCGCTGCTCGCCGAGGAGTGGGGTGTGCAGGCCGATGTCTGGTCGGTGACGTCGTGGGGTGAGCTCCGCAAGGAGGCACTCGACAAGGAGGTCGCCCAGTTGCGCAATCCGGGCACCGATGCGGGCGTCCCGTACGTCACCCAGGCGCTGGCCCAGGTCGAGGGTCCGTATGTGGCCGCGACGGACTGGATGCGCGCGGTGCCGGATCAGGTGCGCAAGTGGGTGCCCGGCGACTTCACCACGCTCGGTACGGACGGATTCGGATTCTCCGATACCCGCCCCGCCGCGCGCCGCGTCTACAACGTCGACGCGCAGTCGATCGTGGTCGCCGCCCTGGCCGCACTCGGCCGTACCGGCAAGCTCGATCCGGCCAAGGCTGTCGAGGCTGCGGCCAAATACCGCATCGATGATGTCGCCGCCGCGCCGAAGTCGGCTCCCGGCACCGAAGATGAACTCGCATAGCGGACGATTGGATGGTGGAACGTAAACCGCCGCGGCCGCGTCGGATCTCCGAAGGCTCCTCCGAGCACGAGGTGTATCTGCCGACGGGCGCGCTCTCCCCGAACCGGCAAACCCGCGACCCACTGCCGGACACGCTGCTCAAACGCGTGAAGCAGTTCTCCGGACGCCTCTCCACCGAGGCAGTCGGGTCGATGCAGGATCGGTTGCCGTTCTTCGCCGATCTGGACGCCGCGCAACGCGCAGGCGTCCAGATGCTGGTGCAGACCGCGGTGGTGAACTTCCTGGAATGGCTACAGGATCCCGATAGCGATATCCGGTTCAGCCTGGACGCCTTCCAAGTGATCCCGCAGGATCTGGCTCGGCGGTTGACGCTGCGCCAGACCGTGGACATGGTCCGTGTGGCCATGGAGTTCTTCGAACAGTGGCTGCCCGCGCTCGCGCGCAATGATCGGCAGCTGGTCGCACTCACCGAGGCGGTATTGCGCTACGGGCGTGAGCTGGGATTCGCCGCCGCCTCGGTGTACGCGAGCGCCGCGGAATCCCGCGGCGCATGGGACACCCGCCTCGAGGCGCTGGTCGTGGACGCCGTCGTCCGCGGCGATACCGGTCCGGACATGCTGTCGCGGGCCGCGACCCTGAACTGGGACGCCACCGCACCGGCGACGGTGCTGGTCGGCACGCCACCGGGGGATCAGGGCGTCTCGATGGTCGGCTCGGTGCACACGATCGCCGCGCGGCACGGTCGCGCGGCGTTGGCGGTGGTCCAAGGTTCACGGCTGGTGATGGTGGTCAGCGGGAATCTGGGCGATACCTCTTATGCCTCCCCTTTTCTCGCGGATCTGCTGGCCGAGGTGTTCTCCGACGGTCCGGTGGTGATCGGCCCGACCATGCGCACGCTCGGCGCGGCGCATGCCAGCGCGGTGGAGGCGCTGGCCGGAATGGAGGCCGTTGTCGGCTGGCGCGGGGCCCCGCGACCGGTGCACGCTGCGGAATTGTTACCCGAGCGAGCTCTTTTGGGTGACCGAGCTGCAATCGACGCGTTGAACGAGTATCTTGTCCTACCGTTGGCCGCCGCCGGATCGGCGTTGGCCGACACTCTCGAGGCCTATCTGGATTGCGGTGGCGCGGTCGAGACGTGCGCGCGTCAGCTGTACGTTCATCCAAATACCGTTCGTTATCGCCTTAAGCGGATAGCCGAGATAACGGGCCGCGATCCGATGAATCCGCGGGATGCGTACGTGCTCCGGATCGCCGCGACAGTAGGTCGTTTGACACGAACCCGTAACGAATCGTCAACTCCTACCCCGGAAGTCACTCAATTCCCGGTGAGTCACGAGGGCATGTAACGGATCCAGCGAATAGGTCGATCGAGACAACCCACATGCGCTTTTGTGGGACCCCCACAAAAGCGCTCCGCAAGGTTCATTCGCGTCGACATCTCCTGCGGCCTACCTCACAGTGTTTTCTTAGAGGTGTGATCGCGTTGTTCGCCCCTGGACAGGGGTCCCAGACACCCGGCATGCTCGCGCCTTGGCTCGACCTTCCCGGCGCGACTGATCGCCTCGCCATCTGGTCCAAGGCCTCCGGCCTGGATCTGGTTCGACTCGGCACCACCGCAACGGCGGAGGAGATCACCGATACTGCCGTTACCCAGCCGCTTGTCGTCGCCGCCGCACTGCTGGCCTTCGCGGAAATCGAGCCGGATGCCCTTCCGGCCGATACTATCGTTGCCGGACATTCGGTCGGTGAACTCGCCGCCGCCGCGGTCGCCGGAGTCATCTCCGCCGACGATGCGGTGCGGCTGGCCGCCATCCGCGGTGCGGAGATGGCCAAAGCGTGTGCTCTCGAGCCGACCGGTATGTCCGCGGTGCTCGGTGGCGATGAGGCCGCCGTGCTCGCCCGGCTCGAAGAGCTCGAACTCGTCCCGGCCAACCGCAATGCCGCGGGTCAGATCGTGGCCGCCGGACGTTTGACCGCCCTCGCGGAACTCGCCGCCGATGCGCCCGAGAAGGCGCGGGTGCGTGCGCTGCCCGTGGCGGGCGCATTCCACACCGCGTTCATGGCCCCGGCCCAGGACGCTGTGACAGACGCCATATCCAAGATCACGCCGAACGAGCCGACCAGGACCCTGCTTTCGAACTTCGACGGCAAGCCGGTTACCTCCGGGGCCGATGCTGTCGCTAAGCTCGCGGCGCAGGTCACCCGGCCCGTCCGGTGGGACCTGTGCACCGAGACCGTCCGGCAAGCGGCGGTCTCGGCAGTGGCGGAGCTGCCGCCGGCGGGCACGCTCGTCGGCATTGCAAAACGGGAGTTGAAAGGCACGCCAACACTGGCCCTGAAGACCCCCGAAGACCTCCCCGCGTTGGCCGGGCTCACCACTTCCGGCTAGCTTTCCCCCCGCGACCGTGTAACCCAATACGCGATCGTGACCGAGCGGACGGTAACCATCGGCTCGCTCGATTCGAAAAACAACAGTGAAGCCCTACAAAGTAGATAAGAAGGGAGCCACGAAGTGGCCGCTCTGACCCAGGAACAAATCGTCGAGGAACTCGGCAAGATCATCGAAGAGGTGACCGGTATCGAGCCCTCCGAGGTAACGATCGAGAAGTCCTTTGTCGATGACCTGGACATCGACTCGCTGTCCATGGTCGAGATCGCGGTTCAGACCGAGGACAAGTACGGCGTGAAGATCCCGGACGAGGATCTGGCCAGCCTGAAGACGGTCGGCGACGCCGTCGGCTACATCCAGAAGCTCGAGGCCGAGAACGCTGACGCGGCCGCGGAGCTCAAGGCCAAGTTCGACGCCGAGTAGGGCCGACACCGTGACCACTCCTTCCACCTTGAACGGGAATTTCCCCAATGTCGTCGTCACGAGTATGGCGGCGACCACGTCGATCGCTGGTGATGTCGATGCGACGTGGAAGGGACTCCTCAACGGCGAGAGCGGCATCGACGTTCTCGAGGACCCCTTCGTCGAGGAGTACGACCTTCCGGTCCGCATCGGCGGTCACCTGAAGGTCCGGCCAGAGACCCTGCTGAGCCGTGTCGAATGTCGGCGCATGGCCTACGTCGAGCAGCTCGCGACCGTACTCGGTCGCGAGGTCTGGCAGAACGCGGGCAGCCCCGAGGTCGACCCGGAGCGTCTGGGTGTGGCGATCGGTACCGGGCTCGGTGGCGGTGATGCGCTCATCGACTCGGTCGACAAGCTGAAGAACGGTGGCTATCGCAAGATTTCGCCGCTGGCTGTTCAGATGGTCATGCCGAATGGTCCGTCGGCCGTCGTCGGTCTCGAATTGAAGGCCAGGGCAGGAGTGGTCACTCCGGTCTCGGCATGCTCATCGGGCTCCGAGGCCATCGCCAATGCGTGGCGAATGATCGTCATGGGTGACGCCGATATGGTCGTCACCGGTGGCGTCGAGGGTTTCATCGACGCGGTGCCGATCGCGGCATTCACCATGATGCGTGCGATGAGTACCCGCAATGACAATCCGAAGGGCGCCTCGCGTCCGTTCGACAAGGATCGTGACGGTTTCGTCTTCGGTGAGGCCGGTGCGCTGATGGTCCTCGAGACCGAGGAGCACGCCAAGGCTCGTGGCGCGACGATCCACGCGCGCCTGCTCGGCGCCGGTATCACCTCCGATGGCTTCCACCTGGTCGCACCCGATCCCACGGGTGACGGTGCCGCCCGGGCGATGACCAGGGCGATGCAGACCGCGGGTCTGACCCCCAAGGACATCACCCATATCAACGCGCACGCGACCGCGACCCCCATCGGTGACACCGCCGAGGCGAACGCGATCACCAAGGCCGTGGGCAACCACGCTTCGGTGTACGCGCCGAAGTCGGCACTCGGTCACTCGATCGGCGCCGTCGGTGCGCTCGAATCGGTGCTCACCGTGCTCAGCATCCGCGACGGGCTCGTCCCGCCGACGCTGAACCTGGAGAACCAGGATCCGGAGATCGATCTGGATGTGGTGCACGGCGAGGCCCGCCGCCAGGAGATCGAGTACGCGATCAACAACTCGTTCGGTTTCGGCGGGCACAATGTCGCGCTCGCCTTCGGTCGGGCATAGCCGCCTAATCGACTGCACACGATCCCCGGTGGGGTCGACCAACGCCAAAGTCGGTCGACCCCACCGGTGTTCGACATACGCAGCCGCGGTAGCGGCGCATTTCCTTGAGGTGAGGAGAAAACGCGATGACGATTGTGGCTCCCGCGTTCCGACCAGAAACTGCCACCGATCCGCGTGATCCGCTCGGGCGGCTCCAGCGCTTCTTCGATCCCGGAACCGTCCTACCGCTGCACCCGCGCGACAAGTCCGGTGTGCTCGCCGCGATCGGCGAGGTGGACGGTGTCCGCACGGTTGCCTACTGCTCCGACGCCACCGTTATGGGCGGTGCGATGGGTGTGGAGGGCTGCAAGCACATCGTCGACGCGATCGACACCGCCATCGATTCCGCCATTCCGGTGGTCGGCATCTGGCATTCCGGCGGCGCTCGCCTGGCCGAGGGTGTCGAGGCGTTGCATGCGGTCGGTCTGGTCTTCGAGGCCATGGTTCGCGCGTCCGGCCTGGTGCCGCAGATCTCGGTGGTGCTCGGCTTCGCGGCCGGTGGCGCCGCCTACGGTCCGGCGCTGACCGACATCGTGATCATGGCGCCGGAGGGCCGGGTCTTCGTGACCGGTCCCGATGTGGTGCGCAGTGTGACCGGTGAGCAGGTCGATATGGCCACCCTGGGCGGTCCGGAGACGCACGGCAAGAAGTCCGGTGTCACGCACATCGTCGCCAATGACGAGGCCGACGCGCTGCACCGTGGGAGGCGCCTGGTGTCGATGTTCGCAGAGCAGGGCGAATTCGATCTGGTCGCGGCCGCACACGGTGATGTCGATCTGAAGGCGATGATGCCGGAATCGGCCAAGCGCGCCTATGACGTGAAGCCGATCGTCCACGAACTGCTCGACAACGTCGACGGTGAGTCCTCGTTCGAGGAGTTGCAGGGCGGTTACGCGCGCAGCATCGTCACCGGTCTCGGACGGCTCGGCGGGCGCACCGTGGGTGTGCTCGCCAATAATCCGATCCGCCTCGGTGGCTGCCTGAACTCCGAAAGTGCCGAGAAGGCTGCGCGTTTCGTGCGGTTGTGCGACGCGTTCGGCATTCCGCTGGTGGTGCTCACCGATGTGCCCGGGTACCTGCCCGGTGTCAGCATGGAATGGGAGGGCGTGGTGCGGCGCGGCGCGAAGCTGCTGCACGCATTCGCCGAGGCCCGGGTGCCGCGGGTCACACTGGTCACCCGCAAGATCTACGGTGGCGCCTACATCGCCATGAATGCCCGTTCGCTCGGTGCGACCGCTGTGTACGCCTGGCCGGGTTCCGAGGTCGCCGTGATGGGCGCCAAGGCCGCGGTCGGCATCCTGCACAAGAAGGCTCTCGCGGCCGCGCCGGAGGAAGAGCGTGAGGCGCTGCACGAGCGTTTGACGGTCGAGCACGAGCGCATCGCCGGTGGTGTCGAGCGTGCCATCGCGATCGGTGTCGTGGACGAGGTCATCGACCCGGCCAAGACCCGCAGCACCATTGCCGCGGCATTGGCGGCGGCGCCGGTGCGCAAGAGTCACCACAAGAACATTCCGCTGTAAATCCATGGCAGAAGCGGGCTTCGGGATTTCCCGGGGCCCGCTTTCGTTCGTATTGTTCTTGGTGTCGAACCTGGGGTGACGGGCATATATCGATCGGGTTTCCGCGCGGCAATGTAGTTGAAACTTTGGTGATACGAATAGCTCTTATGTTGCGCGCATGAGCGTGACGATCGAATCCACCGCAGCAACCGACCCGGTGCGCAAACCGCCCTGGTACCGGTCGCTATTCCTGCAACTGCTGGTGGCGATCGTCGCCGGAATTCTGGTCGGTAAGCTGTGGCCCGGCTTCGGCGCGGATCTCAAACCGCTGGCCGACGGGTTCATCAAGCTGATCAAGATGGTGATCGCGCCGATCATATTCTGCACAGTCGTGCTGGGCATCGCCCATGTCGGCGATATGAAAGCGGTGGGCAGGATCGGTGTGAAGGCGCTGATCTACTTCGAGGTGATCACCACCTTCGCACTGCTCTTCGGTTTGCTGGTCGGCAACCTGGTGCAGCCGGGTGCGGGTTTTCATGTCGACGCGCAGACCCTGGCGACCGGTGCCGAGAAGATCGCCAAGACCACCAAGAACGGTGAGCTGCCGCATACCGTCGATTTCTTGCTGAATATTATTCCGACATCGGTTATTTCGGCATTCGCGGAGAACGCGCTGCTGCAGGTGTTGTTCTTCGCGGTGCTGTTCGGCTTGGCGCTGGCGAAGTTCGGCGAGCACCGGGGGACGGCAGCCGGCGGGGTGGGTAAGAATAGCCCGCCGGTGATTCTGCAGGCGGTCGATCACATCGGGAAGATCTTCTTCACGATCATCGGCTGGATCATGAAATTGGCGCCGCTGGGTGCGTTCGGCGCGATGGCCTACATCGTTGGGCAGTACGGACTTTCCGCGCTCAGCAGCTATGGCAAGCTGATCGCCTGTTGTTATGGGGCGGCGGTGTTGTTCCTGCTGGTGCTCGCGGTGGTCGTGCGGGTTTTCGCGGGGGTGAGCCTGTGGAAGCTCCTCAAATACATCAAGGACGAGCTGTTCCTCGCGCTCGGCACCGCCTCGACCGAGGTGGTGCTGCCGCGGATCATGATCAAGCTGACCGAAGCCGGTTGCTCACGAGCCACCACCGGGCTGGTGATACCGACCGGGTACTCGTTCAATCTCGACGGTGCGACGCTGTATCTGTCCATCTGCGTGCTGTTCTTGGCGCAGGCGCTCGGGGTGGATCTGAGTCTCGGCGAGCAGATCACGGCAGTCGGCGTGCTGATGTTGACCTCGAAAGGTATGGCGGGCGTACCGGGTTCGTCATTCCTCGCGCTGTCGGCGACGATCACCGCGATCGGGCACGGATCGATTCCGGTGGCGGCGGTCGCGCTGTTGCTCGGCGCGGATCGGCTGATGGATTCGATGCGGGTCACAGTGAATCTGCTCGGCAATTGCGTCGCGACCTTCGTGGTCGCGAAGTGGGAGGGACAGTTGGATTCGGAGCGGATGCGCAAGGTGCTGGACGGGGAAGAGGTGCCGCCGTTGGAAGACAAGGACCCGATGGTCGCCTACACCGGTAAGGAAGCTCGAGCATTGGTGCCCGGCGGGTAAAGCCGCCGCCGGGCAGCGCGGGCTCGGTAGCATCGACAGGTGCGCTACGAGGAACTTGCTGATGAGCCGTGTTCGATCACACGGCCGCTGGTGATCCTGGGCGACCGCTGGACCCTGGTGATCCTGAAATATTCGTTCGCGGGCGTGCGGCGGTTCAACGCATTCCAGAGCGCGCTCGGCATCTCCCGGAGCCGGTTGCAGGATCGGCTCGATCGGCTGATCGAACACGGGATTCTGGTCAAACAGAAGGCGGCCGTCGGCACGCACGAGGAGTACCGGCTGACGCCGAAGGGACACGATATCTACCCGATCCTGATGGCGATCCGGGATTGGGGCGATACCTATATGGCACCGGACGGTCCGCCGGTGCGTTACCGCCATTTGGACTGCACCGGCGAAGGACACATCAAACTCGAATGTGACTCGTGCGGAACCGAACTCACCGCACGCGACATCTCCGCCGAGCCCGGTCCCGGCTTCACCTCCGATGACGGACGTCAGGTCGGCTAACCGGCGGCGGCCCAATTATCAACCGAGGCGGGCCTTTTCGGATGGGTTGTCGCGGCTGATGCACTCCTGGTACGGGTTCGGGGTGCCGATATGTTCCTGGCAGTCCCAGGTGGTGGTGCCGACCGTGATGGGGATGACGAAGCCGACGTCCCACAGATCCGATTGCACGGCATAGGCATTGGTGACCGCGACAGCGGTGGCGCAGGCGGCGTCGCCCCTGGTGGTGACGGCCGAGACGGCCAGGTCGAAGGGGCCCGCGCCGCAGGAGATCGTGGTGGGCTCGGCGACCGCTGGGGTGCTCGGCGGTGGGGTGGTGACCGTGGTCGGTGGCTCGGTGGTCGGGGTTGCCGCCGCATAGGTGGTGGTGGGGTGTGTGGTTGTCGCTCGCGCGGTGGTGCTCGTGGGCTCGGCGCTGTTGTCCTCCTTGTCGCAGGCGGCCAGGCCGAGCACGAGAACCGCGGCCGCGATGACTGTCGAGAGTGCACTGATGGAACGCATAAAAGCCGACCTCCTCGTTGTGCAATCAACGGCAGGGGGTTGCCGAACCCACCCCCGATTCGTTCCGCCACCCTAGCGCGGTGGGCCGGCGCGCAAGCAATGTTCCGTCGGTGTGCCGATCGGGGTACAGGTGGGGCGGCTCAGTCGGGCGGAGGGCTCCGATCGGTGGGTGCGCACGGTGTCGGGTTGGCCTGCGAGTCGGGGATCGCGGCGTCAGGCGCTGTGCCAGGTTGCGACCTGGTCCAGGTCTTCGCGGGCGGTGCGGAAGGCATTGACCGGGTGGTCCGGGTCCGGATAGCCGAAGGAGATCGCGGCGACCACTCGGCGGTGTTCGGGCAGGTCGAAGTAGGTGTGCAGAAAGGGCGAGTAGGAGGCGAGGGCGGCTTGGGGTGCGGCGCCGAGGCCGAGGCTCTGGGCCGCGAGGAGGAAGGTGCCGATGTAGAGGCCGCAGTCGATGGCGCCGTAGACGCCGAGGTCGGCCTCGGTGGTGACGATCGCGACGTGCGGGGCGTCGAAGAGTTCGAAGTTGCGCATGGCTTGGCGCATGGTGCCTGCCTGATCACCCTTTACGATGCCGACGCTGTCGTAGAGCTGCAGGCCGCATGCGCGTCGACGGTCGCGGTAGGCGCCGGTGTACTGCGCGGGAAAGGCGAAATCCGGTTCCGGCGCGGCGATTGCGACGTGTTCGAGCAGTTCCTTGCGGAATCGGTCGGTGCCTGCGCCCTCGGTGAGCACGATCTGCCAGGGCTGGGTATTGCACCAGGACGGGGTGCGCTGGGCCAGTCGCAGTAGCGCCTCGATGGTGTCGCGGGGGACCCGGTCGGATTTGAACTGACGACAGGTCCATCTGCTGTCGAGGATCTGGCTCAATGTCGTGAACTCGTCGGTCTGCAGGCTGGTCGGGCTCATGGGTACCCCTCGAGTTGGTCTTATTTCGAGACTGAACGCTAGCATCGCTGGTCTCTTTTTGGAATCGGCGAGGTGGGATCATCGGGCGTGTGGTGTTGCTTGCCGGAGTTAATATGGCGGTTACATTCGTGGAACCGGTTGGGGTGCATACGCATTGACCGGTCCCGATAGCGAAAATGCTTGGCCCACTTCGGGATACGCGGCGCGCGGAGCGCCGGAAGCGAGGTTCGGGCGGTCGGGATTCCGTTTCATCCATCGGCGTACGGGGATTCGGTGACCGCTGGAGCGCTGTACGAGCGGTACGGGAAGTGAGTACCGAGCCCACGGCGGATCCCGCCGAGGCACGGCCCACACTGATCACCCGGTTGTACATCGGTGGGCGGCAATTCGGCCCACTGGGCTGGCTGGGGTTCGCCGGGCTGAGCCTGATCGTCGCAATTGCGGCGGCGGCCGCGATCTACCGCTGGGTGGACGAACCGCTGATGCGTCGGTTCGCCGGCCGCCGCGCCGTGCGTCCGCCCGCGACGACGCGAGATCCGGTCGACCGCGTTACCGCCTCGGTCGGGCCGTGACGAGGCAGAATCCCAGGCATGACTCCCGGCGAGCCGGCCGCGCGCGACCGCAAACGGCACGGTAGGCACTACACGCCACCCGCCCTGGCGCGCTTTCTCGCGCAGCGGCTGCTCGAACATGCGCCGCTATCGGCTGACGCAGGGACGTCGGGAGCCGCTCATGCTGTGGCGCCGGACGTGCGGGCTGCAGTGTCGGGACCTGTTCAGCAGGCGCGACGGGACGCGTTATCCGGGGCCGCGACGTCCGATGCAGGGGTGCGGGACACGACAGCCCTCGGCGCCGGGGGCCGTGCGCCGGGCGCAGGGGTGCTCCGGGTGCTCGATCCGGCCTGCGGGGACGGTGAGCTGCTACTCGCGCTGGATCAGGTTGCGGGGGAGTCGGTGCCGGGGGTGCGGGTGGAATTGGTGGGGTACGACCTGGATGCGGCCGGGGTGGCGGTTGCGCGGGAGCGGGCGGCGGCCGCTGGGGTCGCGATCGAGTGGCATATCGGGGATTTCCTGACCGAGTCCGCGGGGATCGCGACGGGGTCGTTCGATGCGATCATCACCAATCCGCCGTATGTGCGGACTCAGCAGTTGGGTGGGCCGACCGCGCAGTTGCTGAGCAAGCAATTCGGGTTGCAGGGCCGGATCGATCTCACCCACCCGTTCGTCGCGGTCGCGCCGCGCCTGCTGCGGCCGGGTGGGGTGCTCGGGTTGCTCTGTGCCAATCGGTTTCTCACCACGAAGGCCGGTGCGAATATTCGCAGCCTCCTGCGCACCGAATTGGCTCCGGTCGAGCTGTACGACCTCGGTGATACGAAGTTGTTCGAGGCGGCGGTGCTGCCCGCGGTCACCATCGCCACCCGGACGGCAGCCCGCGCGGTCTGCCGCTATGTTTCGGCCTACGAGGTCGATGCCGCCGAAATCGTCGGCGGAACAGATCTTTTCGAGGCGCTGGCGGCCGAACACAGTCACTGTGTCGAGCACTGCGGGCGCACTTTCGCGGTCGAGGTCGGTACGTTGGCGACGGGCGATCAGGCTGTGATCCGTGGGCCATCCGGCGATCGGACACCGGGTGATCGAGCAAGCCGCAGCGATCCGGTGGTATCGGGCCAGGTAGTCGCCTGGCGGGTTGCCACTTCCGGTCGTGGTGACGATGTGGACGCGCCCGAAACCGTTGCCTGTGACGCGGACGCGCACAGCGGCGCGTGGCGAATGTCCCGGCCGGCGGTCGACAGGTGGCTGGCCGAGGTGCAGGCGGGGACCTGGCGGACCTTCGGCGCCGTGGGGCGGATTCGGGTGGGGATCAAGACAACTGCGGATCGGGTGTTCATTTCCGATCGGTGGGCGCAGGTGCGGCCGCGGCCGGAGGGGGAGTTGCTATTCGATTTGATCACCCATCAGGATGTCGATCCGTGGCGGATCTCGCGTGAGCGCGACGTACGGGTGCTGTATCCATACGACACAGCGCAACCCGCGCGGATGCCGGTTGACCTGCGAGAATTTCCCGGAGCAGCGGCATATTTGGAGTCGCATCGGGAGACGTTGGCAGGCCGGAAGTATCTGACCGACAGCGGCAGACAGTGGTTCGAGATCTGGGTGCCGCAGCGACCGCATCTGTGGCGGGTGCCGAAGGTGGTCTTCCCCGATATCAGCGCGCGGCCGCGATTCGCCCTGGATCGGTCCGGGGCGGTGGTGAACGGGGATTGCTATTGGATATCGCTGGCCGATCTCGGCGTGGACGGGGCCGCGGAGCGGTTGGCGTATTTGCTGATGGGCGTCGCGAATTCGGCGCTGGGCCTGCGGTTCTACGATGCGGTGTGCGGGAATCGGCTGTATTCGGGTCGGCGGCGGTGGATCACCCAGTATGTGTCGCGGCTGCCGCTGCCGGATCCGACCACGATGCGGGCCGGTGGCGTCGTCGAACTGGTGCGGGAATTCATCGACGACGGCAGGGAGCCCGACGCGAATGCGCTCCGCCTGCTCGATGAATGGGTGGCGGCCGCCTTCGGCACCCGGATGTTCGAAATGCGTTGAGTTATGCGGTGGCCCGGACACCGACCATCGGCAGCAACGTGCGTCGCGCGAAATCCCGACCGGCCGCCACATCATCGATCGGAATGAGCCCATCGGGCGTCAATGCCAGCGACAGGGCCAGCCGCGCCATGATCTCGGCAACGAGTTCGAAGTCGAAGTCGTCATCCGCGCCGCTGCGGAGTTCCCGCAGTTTCTCCGCCAGATAGGTGCGCCCGACCGCGATGATCGGTCCGGCCTCGGTAGTCAATCGGGGCAGGATGAGATCGGGTTCGGTGCGCAGCAGCCGCCGCAACAGTTCGTTGCCCGCGATCTCGGTGATGACCGCGACGAAGATCTCGATCAGCTGTTCCTCGACGCCGTCGACCTTCTGCACCCGCTTATCGATCTCGGCGACGAAACGCTGTGCCTCGCGCACGCTGACCGCCTCGACCAGATCGTTCTTCGATTCGAAGCGGCGATACAGGGTGGCCGGGCTGATTCCGGCGCGCCGGGCGATCTCGCCCATGCTGGTGCGTTTGATGCCGAAGTCCAGGAACGCCGACAGCGCGCTCTCCAGCAGCTTCTCACCGTCGCTGACGGGCTTTTCCAGAATGCGCTGGAGGATGGGCGGAACGGTCGGCATCGAAGCTCCAGTCGAATCGGCTCGGGACGCCGATGGTGTCTGGGCGTCGCGACGGTGCGGGTGCGTGCCGTTCATTATTTCACCGGGTCGCGGCGGTTCGACCGCGGATCGGCACCAGAGCTCGACCGACGACAGGCGCAAGCGCGCCTATGTGCGCGGCAGATCCAGTTCCGCCATCTCCTTTTCGATCGCATTGGCGGCGAAATCCACCCCGCTGGAGCGCAACTCGTGCACTCGCCGCTGTAGCGCCTCGATCCCACCCGGCTGGGCCGCGATATCGGCCACGCTGATCCGCCCCGACGGCTGGTGCATAATCTGCTGCACGTACGCCACCGTGTTACCTCCTGCCTGCACGCTCTGCGGCCACCATCCCGGTGGGCTCGCCCTCCGCGCTACAGGCCACTCGACAGCTGTGTCGGCGGGAGACCCCGGGATACCGGGCACGCTGGCAGAATGCTATCAGCGATTTAGTTTGGTCAATTGATCAGTGTGTTCTGTCTCACACCTGTTTCGCGTCTCGGTGGTTGGCCATGTTGTGTAGGTACACAGCGCTATTGAGTCGGATGCCGTCCTGCTCGGCCTCGCTCAACTCGCGGCGCACCTTGCCGGGCACCCCCGCGACGAGCGAGCCGGGCGGAATCTGCGCACCCTCCGGAATCAGGGCATTGGCGGCGATCAGACTGCCCGCGCCGATGACCGCACCATTGAGCACCGTGGCCCCCATGCCGACGAGCACATCGTCGCCGACGGTGCAGCCGTGCAGGATCGCATTGTGTCCCACCGAAACTCCGGTGCCGACGGTCAGCGGGAAGCCGGGGTCGGCGTGCAGTACGCAGCCGTCCTGAATATTGGTGCGCGCGCCGATGCTGATCGCCTCGAGGTCACCGCGCAGAACCGCGCTGTACCAGATGCTCACCTCGGCGGCGAGTTGCACGCGTCCGATTACCGTGGCATTCGGAGCGATCCACGCGGTCTCGTCGATTTCGGGCGTATGTCCGCTTACCTCGATCCTCATGCCGAAAACATAAGGGGACCGAAAGCGGCGGAGCCGGCGGGGTGGACGAACGCAGCCGGCGCCGCGCTACTCCGCCGGGACCGGCGTGCCCGCGAACAGCGCGCGGTGCGCGGCCGGGCTGGTGCCGAGGATGCGGTGGAAGTGGTGGCGCAGGCTGACCGCGGTGCCGAAGCCGGTCTCGGCGGCAATGCGATCCATGGTGTCGGTGGTGGATTCCAGGAGCAGCCGGGCGCGGTCGGCGCGTTGCTGCAGCAACCATTGTTGTGGACTGTTTCCGGTGCGTTCGCGGAAGCGGCGGGTGAAGGTGCGTCGCGACATGAGCGCGATGCGAGCCCAATTGTCCAGGTCGATCGGTTCGCCGAGATTCGTTCGCGCCCAGACCATTGCGCGTTCGATCGGATCGTCGTCGGCGGCTTCTGGTACGGCGACCGGTATGTACTGAGCCTGGGAGCCGCTGCGGTGCGGGGCGGTCACGAGTGACCTGGCCAGTTCGGTGGCGGCCCGGCTGCCGAGGTCGTCGCGGACCAGGTGCAGGCAGCAGTCGAGGGCGGCGGCGACGCCCGCGGAGGTGACGATATCGCCGAGGTCGGTCCAGAGGGTGTCGGCGCGGACCCGGACCTTCGGATAGGTCGCGGCCAAATCGCCGGCCGCGGCCCAGTGGGTGGTGATTTCCCGACCGTCCGCCAGACCGCTCGCCGCCACCGCGAAGGAACCCAGGCACAGGCCGACGATCCGGGCGCCCCGGGCGTGGGCTCGATGCAGTGCGTCGCGCAGTTCGGCCGAGATGTCCATATCGCGCTGCCAGCTCGGGATCACCACCATGTCGGCCCGCTCGAAGGCTTCGAGCCCGGTCTGCACGACGATGTCGAAACCGGCCGGGGTCCGCAGGGTGCCGGGGTTTTCCGCGCACACCTCGACGCGATAGTCGGGTGTGCCCTCGGTGCCGACCCGGCCGAAGACCAGCGTCGGTACCGATAGATGGAAGGGGATAACCCCGTCGAAGGCCAGGGCGGCGACGGAACGCATGGCCCGATCTTATCGCTGAGCGGCTCGCGGGCCACTATTGATCGAATATCGGGACGACAAGTATTGATCCCATGACCGAGACGATTGCACGCACCACCATCGAGGCCCTGCACATCGGCGGGCCCACCCTGCGCTTCCGGTACGGCACCCTGACTTGGCTGACCGACCCCACCTTCGACGCTCCGGGTGATTACCCCGGCCCGATCACGCTGCACAAGCTCACCGGCCCCGCTGTTTCGGTGGACCAGGTGGGGCCGGTGGACGTCGTGCTGCTGTCGCACGACCAGCACGACGACAATTTGGATCATTCCGGCCGGGAATTCCTCTCGACCGTGCCGACCGTCTTGTCGACGCCGGATGCGGCCGATCGCATCGAAGGTGTTCGGGGACTGGCGAATTGGGAGACGGTCACGTTGGGTGACGTGCGCGTGACGGCCGTGCCCGCACTGCACGGGCCCGAGGGGTGCGAGTCGCAGACCGGTGTGGTCACCGGGTTCGTATTGCAGGCCGAGGGGCTGCCGACCGTGTATGTATCCGGTGACAATGCCTCGGTCGAGGTCGTCGAGCAGATCGTGGCGCGGATCGGCCGGATTGATATCGCGATCCTGTTCGCCGGTGCCGCGAATGTCGGCCGGTTCGGCGATATCGATCTCACCCTGAACGCCCGTACCGCGGTGCAGGCCGCCGAGATATTGGGTGACGCGGTGATCGTGCCGGTGCATGCCGAGGGCTGGGCGCATTTCAGCGAGACGCTCGAGCGCCTGGAGCGGAATTTCGGGTACGCGGGGCGGGGCGAGCAGCTGCGCATTCCGAAGCGGGGTGAGACGTTCACCGTGTGAGCGCCCTCGGAAAACCAGCGGTGCGCTCAGCGCGGCGGTCATGGCGCCGGGACCGTCGGTGGTCCACGATGGCGATATGAGGATCGCAATTCCGCGGGAGGTCAAGGAGCAGGAGTTTCGAGTGGCGCTGACCCCGGCCGGTGCCGGGGAACTGGTGCGGCACGGGCACGAGGTGCTGATCCAGGCCGGTGCGGGGGTGGGGTCCGGATTTTCGGATGCGGATTATGTTGCCGCGGGTGCCCGCATGGTGCCCGCCGCCGAGCAGGTGTGGTGGGAGGGCGAGTTGGTGCTGAAGGTCAAGGAGCCGATGGCCCTGGAGTATCCGCGGCTGCGGCGGGAGCAGGTGCTGTTCACCTATCTGCATCTGGCCGCGTCGCGCGAATGCACCGATGCGATTCTGCGGTCCGGAATCACCGCGATCGCCTACGAGACGGTGCGGGCCGCGGATGGGTCGCTGCCGCTGCTCGCACCGATGAGCGAGGTCGCGGGCAAGCTCGGACCACAGGTCGGCGCGTATCACATGATGGCGCCGCTCGGCGGTGCCGGGCTATTGCTCGGCGGAGTGCCGGGGGTGCTTCCGGCCGATGTGGTGGTGCTCGGCGGTGGTGTCGCGGGGACGAACGCGGCCACGGTCGCGGCCGGGATGGGCGCGAAAGTTACTGTGCTGGATACGAATTTGACGCGACTGCGCGAGCTCGACGCGCGGTTCGAAGGGCGTATCTCGACGGTGGCCTCGAATACGGTCGAGGTCGAACGGGCCGTGCTGGCGGCAGATCTCGTCATCGGTTCGGTGCTGGTGCCCGGCGCGCGGGCACCGAAGCTGGTGTCCGAGGAACTGGTCGGCGGTATGCGGCCGGGGTCGGTGCTGGTGGATATCGCCATCGATCAGGGCGGGTGCTTCGCCGGTTCACATCCGACGACGCATGCGAATCCCACTTTCCGCGTGGCTGATTCGCTGTACTACTGTGTGGCGAATATGCCGGGTGCGGTGCCGCACACCGCGACCGTCGCGCTCACCAATGCCACGCTGCCGTATGTGCGTGCGATCGCCGACCACGGGTGGCGGGAGGCGTGCACGGTGTACCCCGATCTCGCCCACGGGGTCACTGCGGACAACGGGCGGCTGTTGTCGGCGGAGGTTGCGGCGGCGCACGGATATACGATGCCCGAGCCGGTTGGGTTGGCAGGCTGAGGTGGTGCGATGGTGGTCCCGCGGACGCGCGATGAGAAGGGCGAAAGCGGTGACTGCGCAATACCTGCGGCGGGTAGTGGTGATCGCATTACTGCTGGTGCTGTTGCCGTCGGTCGGTACGGCGGTTGCGGCACCGGCGCAGGGCGTCGATCCGGTCGACGTAGATCGGTATATGTCCGAATACCTTTCCCGGACACGGTTGCCGGGGGCTTCGATCGCCATTACCCATGGGGATCGGGTGGTGTATGTCGCGGGCTACGGTCACGATTCGAGCGGTGCGGCGATCAGCGCGACGTCGCGCATGCCGATCGCTTCGGTGAGCAAGTCCATGACGGCGTTGGCCGTGCTGCAGTTGGTCGATGCGGGCAAGGTACGGCTCGACGCGCCGGTGCGTGAGTACCTCAGCGACTTTCGGTTGGCCGATTCGCGCGGTGATCGGATCACCGTGCGGGAGTTGTTGAATCAGACGTCGGGAATGTCGGATACCGCATTTCCCGACCTGCGGCGGCCGCAGGCGGATTCACTGGCCGGGGCGGTCGAGCGACTACACGCGGCGAAACTGGCCGCCGATCCGGGGACGGAATTCCACTATCACAACCCGAACTACCAGGTGGCCGCTCGGCTGGTGGAGGTGGTCAGCGGCGAACCGTTCGCGGACTATATGCGGCGAAATGTATTCGGGCCCATCGGGATGCGCGACAGCACGACGGTGAATTCGCCGCGCGAGGCCGAGGATGTGACGCACGGATACATTCGGGCATACGGCTTCGCGATTCCGGTTGCCGAGCCCGATTGGTTCGTCGGTGGTAGCCACGGCGTGATCACCACGGCCGCCGACCTGGCCGCGTGGCTGATCACACAGAACAACGGTGGTGTGGCACCAGATGGGCACCGGGTGGTGTCCGCGGCGGCGGTGACCGAGATGCACACACCTTCGGGAGTCGGTGACGACGAGTACGGAATGGGTTGGCAGCGCGAACAATCCGATCAGATCGTGCACTACGGTGACTGGTTCACCTACACCGCCGCACAGGTCTTGGTGCCCGACACCGGATACGGGATCGCTGTCATAGCCGATACCGGCTTGGCGCTCGAGGACGATCCCAGGATCATCGCGCAGGGCTTGGTCGAGCTGACCAGGGGCGAGTCACCGGATGTGCACCGCCCGTGGGGCATCTACGCCGACTGGGGCATGGCACTGCTGACGCTGGCGACTCTCGTTCTCGGTGTGCTCTGCCTGGTGCGGTCGCGCCGCTGGGCCGATCGGCAGACCGCCCGGCCCAGCTGGCTGATCGCCCTGCGCCAATTGCCCTATCTCGCACCGATCCCGATCCTCATCGCGCTACCACAGCTCGCTGGTCTGGTCTTCCGCGGCCGGGCCCCGACTTTCCTCCAGGTGACCTACGTCTGGCCTGGTCTCGTGGTATTTCTCGGCATTGCCGCGTCGGCGGGCGCGGGCGTCCTTCTCGCTCGCGGTGTCCGGCTCATCATGCTGCGGCGCGATCGATCCGGGACTGATATCGAGCGAGAAGCGCCCGCGGACCGAGCACCCGCCTAGCCGACAGCGGCCCGCACATGGAAATGTGCGGGCCGCGTGGGTTATTCGGCGTTCGGGCCGAGGTACCAGTCGGGGGCGCCTTCGGTGGGGAGGTCGTGCAGCTTGTCCGGATTGCGGACGACATTGATGGCGACGATGCGGCCGCTGTCGATGGTGAAGGAGAAGACGCCGGTGTGGGTGCCGTCGAAGACGACCAGACCGGGCGCGCCGTTGACCAGGACCGCGCGGCCCCAGGCGCCCGCCGCAGACGGCGCGTGGTACCAGCCGAGCAGCATCTTGGCGATGAGTTCGGCGCCGCGCACGGGCTGGCGGATCGCGGGGACCTTGCCGCCGCCGTCGGCGGTCAGGCTGACATTGGCGTCGAGCACGCCGAGCAGCGCGCTCAGATCACCCGAGCGCCAGGCGACCGCGAAGGCCGAGACGACCTTCTCCTGCTCGTCGGGCGAGGCGGGGAAGCGGGGCGTGCCGTCCTCGACGCGCTTGCGTGCGCGCGAGGCGAGCTGGCGCACGGCCGCAGGCGTACGCCCGACGACCTCGGCGACCTCGGGGCCGCTCATACCGAACACATCCTGCAACACGAATGCGGTGCGCTCGGCGGGCGAGAGGGATTCCAGCACGACCAGCAGCGCCGTGGTGACGCGCTCGTCCTGGGTGATCCGGTCGGCCGGATCGTCCCAGGTGGTGACCTCGGGTTCCGGCAACCATTCACCGACATACTGCTCGCGCCGGGCGCGGGCCGAACCGAGCTGATCGAGGGCCAGCCGCCCGGTGACCGTGGAAAGCCAGGCCCGCAGATTCTCGATCTCGCCCGCGGTCCCGGCCTCGTACTGGCGCTGCAGCCGTAGCCACGCCTCCTGCACCACGTCGTCGGCATCGGTGAGAGTGCCGAGCGTGCTGTAGGCGAGCCTGCGCAGATACGGCCGGTGCTCCTCGAAACGCCGAGCCAACTCGGCCTGGTCGATGGGTTCGTAGGAGTGGTCTGCAGTCACTGGTCTCGCCGTTCGGTCGTACGGCCCCGTCAGGGGCGAGCTTATGCGTCGTCACCCTGATGACGACGCGGGGCTAGCGAGTGTGACAGCACCGCTCTCCGGGCGAGTTGGCGGGTCGAGCAGCGATCGGCTGGCGGCGCAGTGCTACCTGGACAATTCCGCGTTCGGCACCGAGGGCGCAGGGGGATCGGTCGTAAGGCCATACGAGCGGTACGCATCGGTTGCGGATGCGAGCGCCCATTGGGGCGAACACGTACGACGGGCGTGGGCGTGGGTGGGAGGTGGCGGCGGGCTACCCTCGCCGGGTGCGAACGGGGACTTCTACGGCGGTCGGGCTGGTGCTCGGGTTCGCCCTCGACCGGGTATTCGGTGATCCACGCCGGTGGCATCCGGTGGCCGGATTCGGTACGGCGGCAAGTGCGCTGGAGCGGGTTACCTATGCCGATCGGCGTTCGGCGGGAGTCGTGCACGAACTTGTGTTGGTCGGTGCGACAACGGCGTTCGGCTTCGGGCTACGGCGCGGTGGGGTAGTTGCGACCACGCTGGCGACCTGGACGGTGCTCGGCGGGCGCAGCCTCGTGCGCGCTGGACGGGAGATGGCCGACCGGCTCGAATCCGGTGATGTGGCGGGTGCGCGAGCGCTGCTGCCTTCGCTGTGCGGACGGGATCCGGAGGTGCTCGATGCGGACGGATTGGCCCGTGCCGCATTGGAATCCATTGCCGAGAACACCTCTGACGCGACGGTCGCCCCGCTGGTGTGGGGTGCGATCGCCGGGACGCCCGGCTTGCTCGGGTATCGCGCGATCAACACGCTGGACGCGATGATCGGCTACCGCAACGAGCGGTACCTCCGCTTCGGTTGGGCCGCCGCTCGTATCGACGATCTGGCGAATCTGTTGCCCGCGCGCGTCAGCGGCATGCTCACCGCCGTCGTGGCCTCTGCCGTGGGCGGTCATCCGGCCGACGTGCTGCACGTGTGGCGACGAGACGCGGCCGAACACCCCAGCCCGAATGCTGGGGTCGTCGAGGCCGCGATGGCCGGTGCGCTCGGTGTCCGCCTCGGCGGGCGGACTCAGTACCGGCACGGCATCGAAATGCGTCCAAGCCTGGGTGACGGTCCCGCGCCTCAGGTCGCGGATCTGCGTCGCGCGGTACGCATGTCGGAGGCTATCCAGGTCGGGGCGGTCCTGACCGCAGCGCTCTGGGCAATTCTGCGTCGCTGACCCGCTCGGCTAGTGCTCAGCGAGTACCGCCGTAGCGGTCGGCCAAGCGCTGCTCGTTGGTGGATGCCGGTGCGGGGGTTGGGGTTTCGGCCGGGGCTGGTTCCGGGGTAACCGTAGCCTTTCCTTTGCGGCGCTCGCGGATCTCGGCGTAGATGAAGTAGCCGAGGCCGAGGGGAGCCATGATGCCGAAGGCCAGCCATTGCAGGCCGTAGGAGAGGTAGGGGCCCGCGTCGAGTTGCGGGAGGGGGGTCGGGGTGAAGGCGCCGGGCTGGTTTTCGCTGAGCTGTAGGTAGCCACCGCGTTCGCCGGTGGGGATGACGGTGAGGGGCACCTGCAGGACGCTCATCTCCTGTGTGGTGTCCACCGAATACACCTGGCGGTAGCCGTCCTGGACCATCGGGTCCTTACCTGGGGTGACGCCCTCGGACATCCGGATTCGCGCCTCGACCTTCTGCGGCCCGGCGGGCGCGTCCGGAATCTGCGGTGGGCGGGAGCCGTCGACGGCCGCGACGAGACCGCGATCGATCAGCAGGATGTGGCCGTCGTCGAGTTTGAAGGTGGCCAGCACCGAGTAGCCCGGTGCGCCGTCCAGGTGGCGCAGGCGAACCAGCACGGTCGAGTTCGGCATATAGCTGCCGGTCGCCGTGACACGTCGCCATTCGGCGTGCGAATCGGTGCTCTGGTCGTCCAGCAACGT
Organism: Nocardia sp. CA-120079; assembly: GCF_050955745.1. Lineage (NCBI taxonomy): Bacteria > Bacillati > Actinomycetota > Actinomycetes > Mycobacteriales > Nocardiaceae > Nocardia > Nocardia sp. CA-120079. The sequence continues at coordinate 6,956,936 of NZ_CP192088.1, read as the reverse complement.
GGCTATGTCGATCGGGGCGGCGTCCACCGAATCGGCGATCAGTTGGTTGCGGTGCGAGGTGGTGGTGTTCTTGCCGAGCTGCCATGGTGCGAGCACGGTGAAGCAGAGGTAGGCGAAGGCCGCCACGAGCACGGCCAGGATCAGCCAGCTCGGGCGCAACAGGAAGGTCAGTCGGCGCATCACAGGCGTCCATCGGGGGCGGGTTCGCAAGAGACCGATTGGTTCGATTTGCGTCCGGGCTCTTCGACAGCGAGGGAGCCGTCCGCGGATGCGGCGACGTCTCGGGATGCGTCGACTGTCAGGCCGCGGTCGAATGCGTCGGTGGGGGCCGAGCCCGCGGCTCGGCCCGTGTCGCCGGTACGCGCGGTGAGGGTGGCACGAACCCAGTCCAACAGCCCAGGGATGGCGGCTGCGATCTGATCGTGGACCAGGTCGAAGTCGGCGGTGTCGCCGTAGTACGGGTCGGGGACGTCGAGGGCGTCGGCAGCGGGGTCGAAGCTGCGGAGTAGGCGGCGGCGATCCGATGGGATGCCGAGGGTGGCGAGGCGGCGTTCGTGGCCGGAGTCGAGGGCGACCAGTAGGTCGGCGTCGCGGTGCTGGTTGCCGAATTTCGCGGCGACGTGGCCGGTCGGATAGCCGTGGCGGAGCAGGGTGGCATTGGTGCGGGCGTCGGCGTCGGCTCCGGCATGCCAGCCGTCGGTGCCCGCACTGCTGACCCGCACCCGGTCGGCGAGCCCCGCGCGGTACAGGTGTACCGCGAACATCTTCTCCGCCATCGGCGATCGACAAATGTTGCCGGTACAGACGAACGACACGTGCAACTCACCCACGACAGCCATTCTGGCCGGTCGTCCCGATGGACCGCCACGTAGGGTGTTTTCTCGTGTCAGCGCAGAGTGTCGATCACGCGAAATTGCGTCATCACGGTGACGTCGATGCGCGCCCCGGCATGCTCGATTTCGCGGTGAATGTGCAGGGCAGTGCGCCGCCGGACTGGTTGCGGAAACGACTGGCCGCGCGACTCGGCGACCTCGGCAAGTATCCGAGCACGGCCGACGAACTCGCCGCACGCAGGGCCGTCGCGGCCCGCCACGGTCGCTCGACCGACGAAGTACTGCTGCTGGCGGGTGCGGCCGAGGGCTTCGTGATGCTGCCCCGACTCGCGCCGCAACTGGCCGCGGTGTTGCACCCCTCGTTCACCGAACCCGAGCTGGCACTGCGCGAGGCCGGCATCCCGGTGACCCGTGTCGTACTCGAAGCGCCGTACACCATCGACCCGGCGCTCGTCCCCGCCGCCGCCGACCTGGTGGTGCTCGGCAACCCGACCAACCCCACCTCGGTGCTGCACCCCGCCGACACCGTCCGCGCGCTGCGCCGACCCGGCCGCGTCATCGTGGTCGACGAGGCCTTCGCCGATGCGATTCCGGGCGAGCCGGAGTCACTGGCCGCATCGGCCACCCCGGACATCCTCGTCCTGCGCAGTCTCACCAAAACCTGGGCGTTGGCCGGCCTGCGCTCCGGCTACTTCCTCGGTGCACCCGAACTGCTGGCCCGCCTGAATCACGGGCGCGCACACTGGCCGCTCGGCACGCTGCAACTGGAAGCGATCATCGCGACCGCCGAGCCGAATGCGGTCGATGCGGCCCACCAGCGGGCACATACGATCGCCGCGCACCGCGATTCGATGATCGAGCGACTGACCGCGCTGGGCATACACGTCCACACCCCTGCCCAAGGACCATTCCTACTGTTGCGCGTGCCGGACGGTGAACTGCTGCGCAAGCACCTGGCAGATCAGGGAATCGCGGTCCGCCGCGCCGACACCTTCCCGGGGCTCGGACCGGATTACCTGCGCGTTGCCGTTCGCGGTCCAGCCGAGGTCGATCGGTTGGTAGCCGGGATTGTTGTGGCAGGAGTTTGATGTCTGCCCAGAGGGGGTGGTCCTTGTGCGATGCGCGGGCGGTGCCGGCGAAGCGGATCGTTCGTATCGGGCGCTCGGTGTCGACCGCATTCCCCAGCCGCACAGAAATGCGCGGGGTTATGGCAGGCGGCGTGACGGGATGGCGCTGGTCCCGGACCCGGCGGAGGTTGGATGACCAGCGATCATGGTGCAGTCGGTCGAGAAATGGAGGTAGGCGGATGGTGACGACGCTGGCGGATCTCATCGGGGTGCTCGACGCGGCTTATCCGCCGAAGTTGGCGGAGTCCTGGGATTCGGTGGGGTTGGTGTGCGGCGACCCGGGCGATGAGGTGACTCGGGTGCTGTTCGCGGTCGACGCCACCGCGGCGGTGGTGGACGAGGCGATCGATTGGCGGGCACAGGCTTTGGTGGTGCACCACCCGCTGCTGTTGCGTGGCGTCGATACTGTCGCGGCCGATACACCCAAAGGTGCTCTGCTGCATCGGCTCATCCGGTCCGGGTGCGCGTTGTTCGCGGCGCATACCAATGCGGACTCCGCCGATCCCGGAGTTTCCGATGCGCTGGCCGATGCGCTCGGGCTCACGGTCACCGGCGCATTGGATGCGAAACCGCGAGCCGCCCTGGACAACTGGGTGGTGCAGGTGCCGCGCTCGCATGCGGATGCCGTGCTGACGGCGCTGTTCGCCGCCGGGGCCGGTGGCAGCGCGACCTACCGTGACTGTGCTTTGCGGGTACCGGGCGTCGGGCAGTTTCGCCCGGTCGAAGGGGCGAATCCGGCGATCGGTGCCATCGGGGAGTTGCAACAGGTCGATGAGGACCGCCTCGAGGTGATCGCACCGCCCTCGTCCCGCACGGCCGTGCTCGCGGCGCTGCGGTCGGCCCATCCCTATGAAGAACCCGCCTATCACGTCACCGAGCGCGCCGCGCTGCCATCCGGACTCGGCATCGGTCGGGTCGGCACGCTGCCCGAACCGGAGTCCTTGCGCGAGTTCACCTCTCGGGTCGCTGCGGCGTTGCCCGCGACGACCTGGGGTGTGCGCGCCGCTGGTGACCCGGACCGGATGATCCACACGGTCGCGGTATGCGGTGGCGCGGGCGACTCCTATCTGAGTACGGTGGCGCGCCTCGGTGTCGACGCGTACGTCACCTCCGATCTGCGCCACCACCCGGTCGACGAACACCTGCGCCGCGGCGGCCCCGCATTGATCGATGCCGCCCACTGGGCAACCGAATTCCCTTGGTGCGCACAGGCACAGGCGGTGGTCCGAACGGCCCTGCCCGACCTCGAAACTCGAGTCTCCACCCTCCGCACCGATCCCTGGACGATCGGCGCCAACCCCGTGAGCATCTGACCACCGGCACACTGGACGCGTGAACTCCGTTGGCCAATGCGGAGGTTGAGAATTCCCGCATCACTGGCACCGAGTGTGCGGTTCACGCAACGGATGTGCGGGGCGGAGGTGCGCCTTCGGGGCCGCAGCACCGGTTGCAGTGCAGGAGTCCTGCAGCGCCGAACCATCCAGTGCGACGGCGTGTTCGGGGCGTGTCGTGATCGTTCGCCGGAAGGGCAGCTGGTTCAGGTGAGTTGACGCGCCCGCTCGGGGTACAACTACCGCATGAACTACCCGGTGGACTTCGGGATCGTGCAGATCGGTCTGATGCTGATCATCCTGGTCGCGGTCGCGTTGCTGATATCGGCGCTCGTCATGGTGCGCAAGGTCGGATTGCGGGTTTTGCTCGGGCGCGGCGCGGGCGGACTAGCGCTGCTGGTCGTCGCGGTACTGCTGCTGTGGGTGATCACGCTCGTGCAGACATTCCTCGGACTGAGCGGGGAGGTCAAGGCAGCGCACGTGGTGGTGAATCAGGTTGCGGGCCAAGACCATCGGCTCGAGGTCGACCTCACGCTCTACGGCGACGAGCATCATCCCGACAAGCACGAGAAATATCAGGTCGAGGGTGACCTGTGGGTGCTGCAGGCCAATATCGTCGAATTGAAGCCCTGGGTGAATGCCCTCGGCTTCCACTCCGGCTACAAGGTCACCCGCCTCTACGGCCAACGTCTCGACGGCGTCGCAACCACCCAGAACCAGATCTTCGTCAACGGCGACGACCAGGACTTCTTCAACGATATGCGCAACCACAAATGGTGGACCGACCCCTTCGTCCGCTCCGCGTACGGCAACGCCGTAATCGCTACCCCCGGCACCTACGACGTCTTCATCTCCCGCGACGCCATCAAGACCCGCGCCCCCGGCAGCTGACTGAGCGAGCTACCACCGTCGCGATCGGCTGATCGCGTCTCGCCCGCCCCCGGCGCGCCGAGAGCGTGCACGACGCGGGTCGGGCATGTTCACCGCATGCCAGCGAAGAAAGCGGGCACGTACGGGCGCAGCTTGGCGGGGTGTACCGCTTCTTTATACCCGCCGAGACGGCGATACGGCTGTGGTAGGAATCCCCGCCCCGCCTCTCTGCCACACACTTCACCGCCACTAGTCGTGGCCCGGACCGGATCGCCCACCATCCGGGGTACGGTTGAAGACTGGCATCGTCACCTCGGGTGCCCCCATCCGTCCACAGCGTCCAGGAGTTTGTCCGCGTTGAATGTCGAACCACCTGTCCAGGCCAAGCTGCTCCAGCTCGCCGCCGTCGACGCCGAACTGACGCGGATCGCGCATCGGCGCACCGTGCTGCCCGAGCAGCAGGAGGTGGCGCGGCTCGAGGGTGAGCGGAATGCGCACAAGGATGCGGCGGTAGCGGTCGAGATCATGCTCGATGATCTCGACCGCGATATCCGCAAGCTGGAGGGCGAGGTCGACGCGGTGCGCAAACGCGAGGAGCGCGACCGCGGCATGCTGACCGCCGGTTCGGTGGGCGCCAAACAGCTGTCGGAAATTCAGCACGAGCTGGGCAGCTTGGAGCGACGCCGTTCGGTGCTCGAGGACGAGTTGCTCGAGGTGATGGAGCGCCGCGAGGCGTCGGCATCCGATCATGATCACGCGGGTGCGCGGCTCAGCAAGACCGAGCAGGAGCTGGCCGATGCGCAGCGCCTGCGCGACGAGGCGCTGGCGGATCTCGATGTGGCGCAGGGCCGTTGCGATTCCGACCGCAAGGATCTGGTCGCGCTGTTCCCGGGCGAACTGCTGAGCATCTATGACCGGCAGCGCACCCAGCACGGCGTCGGCGCCGCGCTGCTGCAGGCCCGCCGGTGCGGCGCGTGCCGGATCGAACTCGACCGCGGTGAGATCGCGCGGATCGCCAAGACCGCGCCGGATGTGATCATGCGGTGTCCGGAGTGCGGTGCGATCCTGGTGCGCACCAAAGAGTCGGGTTTGTGAGGTTTCCGGTGCGGGTATCAGTACTCGCGTCGGTCCGCTCCCAGCGACGGATGGTCGGCTGTCGAAGAGGACGAGGGAAACAATGACCGAGCACGAGGTGATCGTCGAGGCCGATGGCGGTTCCCGGGGCAATCCGGGGCCGGCCGGTTACGGCGCGGTCGTCTTCGATGCCGATCACATCCGCATTCTCGCCGAGCGCAGGGAATACGTCGGTATCACCACAAATAATGTCGCCGAATACCGCGGGCTCATCGCGGGTTTGGAGGCGGCGGCTGAGTTGGGCGCGCGCGTGGTGTCGGTGCGGATGGATTCCAAGCTGGTGGTCGAGCAGATGTCCGGCCGCTGGAAGGTCAAGCACGCGTCCATGATTCCACTGGCCGACCGGGCACGCAGGCTCGTCGCCGGCTTCGACAGTGTGACCTTCACCTGGATTCCACGCGCCGAGAACTCCCATGCCGACCGGCTGGCGAACGAGGCGATGGATGACGCCACGTTGATCGGCGAGGTGCACGCCGCCGAGCGGCAGTTGCTCGACGCGGGCGCAGCGGCCGCCACCCTGGCGGAGGAGGTGCGCGAGGCCGAAGAACAGCTGCTCGGCTGGACCGACGAGCTGCAGCCCTCCGCGCGCGGCGTGGAGGAGCACCTGCCGAGTTGGATCGACGAGGCCCGGGATGCCCAGTCGACCGCATCGAATACCCGAGCCGCCGAAAACCCGCCCGCCTGGACCGGCGCAACGGGCCGCCCGACCCGGTTCCTCCTGCTGCGCCACGGCCAAACCGCCCTCTCGATAGAGCGCCGCTACTCCGGCCGCGGCAACCCGCCACTCACCGACCTCGGCCGTGAACAGGCCGCCCGCGCCGCGAAAATGCTCGCCGCGAAGGGCGGTATCGCCGCCGTGGTCACCTCCCCGCTCGGCCGGGCCCGCGAGACCGCCGAAGCCGCCGCGACCGCACTCGATATCCCGGTGCGCGTCCTCGACGGCCTCACCGAAACCGACTTCGGCGACTGGGAGGGTCTCACCTTCCAGGAAGCGGCACAACGAGATCCGCAACTACACGCCCGCTGGCTCGGCGATCCCTCGACTCCCGCGCCGAACGGCGAGAGTTTCGACCAGGTGCGCGAACGAGTCGAGGCGGCGCGGCGCGATCTGCTCGCCCGGTATCCCGGCCAGAACATCGTGGTGGTCAGCCATGTGACCCCCATCAAGACGTTGCTGCAGTTGGCGCTCGGCGTCGGTCCGTCGCTGCTGTATCACCTGCACTTGGATCTGGCGTCGCTCTCGATCGCGGAGTTCTATCCGGACGGCGGTTCGTCGGTTCGGTTGGTCAACGACACGTCCTACCTCTGAGGAAGTTGGGCATCGGACCAAACCCGAATCTTTTCGCGAACCGTGAATTATGGGGCATCGCAATGGATTCGGCCTGTCGAAACGACCCGTTTGGGTTGAATCTCACACGGTAACGTTTCAGACACGGTTATAGCGGTAGGCTTCGGGTCGGTCAGGCACAGGCATCCCGCCCCGCCTGTCTGGTCGGGGATAACGAAGGTCTTCGAACAGTGCTGCTCGGGGGGATGAGAGCTGACGAGCAGCGTTGCTCGATGGTCGCTTCGAACGATGAAGTAGCCCTGTGCGGTCGAGTGATTCGATGGAAGCGCAGGTTCGAATGAGTAGTCCGATCAAGGTTATCGTGCTCGGTGCGGGGATCGGAGGGCTCACCACCGCCGCCGCATTGCGACAGGCGGGCTTCGCGGTCGAACTCTACGAGGCCGCTGCCGAGCTGCGTGGCCAGGGATTCGGACTTTCGGTGCAGGCCAATGGGATCAAGGCGCTGCGTGCGATCGGCCTCGGCATCGAGGAGGAACTGTTCGAGCGCGGTGGCAAGGTCGAGACCTTCCGCTTCAACAACCCGGACGGCACGGCCATCCGAGTGCTTCCGGTGCACCGCCAGGACGACCGGCTCGGCGCATCGAGCGTCGCCCTGCACCGCAAGGATCTGCACGCGATCCTGCTGCGCGCGATCGGCGACACCCCGACTCATGTTGGCGCACAAGCGACTCGGTTCATCGACGACGGTGAGCACGTGCGCGTCGAATTCGCCGACGGCCGCATCGCCGAGGGCGATCTGCTGATCGGCGCCGACGGCATACACTCCGTGGTGCGCGCCCAATTGCACGGCCGTGCCGAACCGCGCCCCGGCAATTTCGTCGCCTGGTTGGCCTGCATCCCGTTCGAACATCCCGCCGTGCCGCGCGGCTACTCCGCCCACTATTGGGGCACCGGAATGCGTTTCGGCATCCACGACATCGGCCACGGCCGGGTGTACTGGTGGGGCACCATGACCATGCCGGGCGACGAGGCCGCCGATTGGCAGGGCACCAAGGAAGATCTGCGGCGGCTTTATGCCGACTGGGCGCCGGAGGTGCGCGCCTGCATCGATCAGACCGAATGGTCCGATGTGCTCGCCGTGCCCTGCCAGGACCGTCCGCCGCTGGACGGCTGGGGCCGCGGCCGGGTCACCCTGCTCGGAGATGCCGCACACCCCATGCTGCCCAGCCTGGGCCAGGGCGCCAACTCGGCCATCGAGGACGCGGTCGTGCTCGCCCACACGCTGAAGTCCTCGCTGGATCCTGTTGCGGGCCTGCGCCGTTACGAGCAGGTGCGTGCCGAGCGCACCGCCATGTTCGTCAACGGCTCCTGGTCGCTCGGCAAGATCGAGCAGACGACCGACCCCAAGCTGGTGAAGGTGCGCGACACCTACTTCCGGCACGCACCCACCGAATTCTTCCTGCGCGAATTGGGCAAGCCGATGTCGTTCCCACCACTGGAGGGACCGACCGCGCGGCTGCCGCGCCAGCTGTCCCCGGTGGAGCGCTGGCACTGGATCGCCGATCAGCTTGCGGCGCTGCATATTCTGGCCCGGGTGCGGGTGCACGGCTCGATTACCGCCGAGCAGGTGCGCACCGGTCTCGACGAAGTGCAGCACCGACATCCGCTGCTCGGTGTCGCCGTGGCGGCCGAAGCCGATGGCACCGCACCGCGTTTCGTGCCGGTGCCCGCGCCGATTCCGCTGCGTGTGGTCGAATCCGCCGATCCGGATGCCTGGTTGACCGAGGTCGACGAGGTCGAGTTGCGCGAACCCTTCGACTGGCACTCCGGACCGCTCGCGCGCGCCGTGCTCATCACGGATGCGACCGGTGAGACCAGCGATCTGATCCTCACCCTGCACTATGCGATCGCCGACGGCGAGAGCGCGATGTCGGTGGCCAAGCAGGTGCTGCAGGTCGCCGCGGGCGATGACGTCGATCTCGAGCCCGCACCGATCCGGCCGGGCCCGGAGGAACTGTTCCCGGCAAAGTTCCAGGGCGCCAAGGGCTTCGGTCGCACCGTGGGATCGCTGCTGCGCGACCAGAAGTCGCAGCTGAAGCGGCCGCGCCGACTCGAACCGACCGAACTCGCACCGCCGTCGCGGCGACGCAGCAGGGTCGTGCACCGCAGCCTGGACGCCGATCGACTCGACGCATTGTCCGCAGGCTGTGAGCGCGAAGGCGTCGGCCTGCAGGCCGCACTCTCGGCGGCGCTGCTCATCGCGGCGGCCCGCGAGTCGGGCACCCACACCGAATCCTGGTACACCGTTGGCAGTTCGGTGAACTTCCGCGGCCACCTCGACGGCGCGGTCGCCGATACCGAGGTCGGGACCTACCAGGGCATGATCGCGACCCCGGCGAAGTACGCGCCGTGGTCCTCGCTGTGGCAGATCGCCGGCGAGATCGAGCGCGAGTACGGCGCAAGAATGGACCGTCGCGACCATCTCGCGGCATTGAGCCTGCTGAAGGTCGCCGCACCGAAATCGGTGGCCGCCAGTGCATCCACGGTCAAGCTGATGGACACCCGCGGTCCAGGTCACCTGTGTATGACATATCTGGGGCGCTACGCGTTCCCCGACAAGATCGGCGCGTGGCAGCTCTCGGGCGCGCAATTCGTCTCGGGCATGTCGGTGAGCGGCTTCATCATGGCCACCGCCAATGCCACGCACGGCGAGTTGTCGTTGAACATCGGCTATGTCGAGCCCGCGGTGTCGCGTGAGCGTGCCGAACGTCTTGCCGATGAGAGTGTGCGCGCGCTGCTGTCGGTGATCTGACAGGGCTGGCCGTAGCGACTGCTTGCAGGTCGCTCGAAATGGTCAGCACCCATAAACGAGGGCGAATCCCGGCATCTATGTCGATGCCGGTAATTCGCGCTATCTGAAAACTGGATACAAGTGGTAACAGCTATGCGTTTCGGCGTCGTCAGGGGTGGGTCCTGGACAGTTCGCGCACGGTCTGTGCCGCGACTGTCGCGATAGGAGTGACTGTGACGTCGGAAACCAGCGCAAATCCCGAAAGACCAATCGAAGCATGGCCGGTCAGCGCATATCAGCGCGACGTACTCGGCCTGGCATTCCGGCTGGCGCCGGAACCCGTTGCGCAGCAGACCTATAGCCTGCGCATGGATGAGCCGCTGGATATCGAGCGGCTGCAGGCCTGCTGGCAGCGGGCTCTGATGAGCGATGACGCATTGCGACTGCGCTTCGTGTTCGAGAACGGCGAATTCCGCCAATGGATTTCGAATGACATTCCGGCGGTCGAGGTCGTCGATCTGACCGGAGCACCGGACCCCGAGGCCGCGGCCCAGGAGTGGCTGTGGCGCGAGGTCGGCGCGCCGGAGCGCCCGGATCGGCCCGCGCGGCTGGCCGCGGTGGTGGACCGGCCGGACCGGTTCTTCCTGTTCATGTCGTTCCATCACGCGCTGGCCGACGGCTACGGCATGAATACGGTCATCGCCACGCTGGATACCAGCTACAAGATGAAAGACGTCCCGCTCGAACAGCTTGCGGTGCCCGAGTCCGCCAACGAGCACACCGACCGTTCCGTGGCCACCTATCGGCGGATCATCGAGGACGACGAGGCGTACCGGACCTCCGAGCAGTACACGGCGGACCGCGACGGTCTGCTCGCCGCACTCGACGGCGTCGAACCCGCCCTGTTCCCCAACCGGACCAGCTCGCCGAGAATCGCCCGCGGACACTACAGCACGATGATCTCGGGGGAGTACCTCGATCGTGTCCGCGCCACCGGTGTCACCGTCTTCGCCTATCTGACCGCCGCGCTGGCTTCGTATCTCGCGACGATCCACCGCACCGATCAGGTGGTGATCGGCGTCCCGATGCTGAACCGGCACTCGGCGGAGACCTATCGCACGCAGGGCCACCGCGCCAATGTCGTTCCGCTGCCCGTGCGCGTCGATCGCGACGTGCCGCTCTTGCGGATCGCCGAGCAGGTGACCCAGCAGATTCGGAAGCTCAAGAAGCATCAGCGCTTCCCGTACGGCGAGCTGACCCGCGCGCTGAATCCGGATCCGGCCGCGCCCCCGCTGTACGACGTCGCCTTCTCCCACACGAAGCTGCCAGATGCCGATTACGTCCACGAGCTGATCTCGAAATGGACGGTGCACAATCCGGGTTCGGTGACCAACGCGCTCACCATCGTCACTGCCGAAAATGGCCGGGACGGCTCGTTCAGCCTCCAGTTGTTCTACGACAAAGACATTTTCGACGTGAGCTTCCCGATCGAATCGGCGCTGCGCAGCGTTGGTGAAATGGTCACCGCGTCGCTGGCGGATCCGCAGACCCCGGTGGGTGCGCTGCCGCTGCTTTCGACGCAGGCGAGTGCCGAAGTCGCGGCCTTCGAGGCCGGTCCGCGTATCGAATTCCCCTACACCACCATCGATCGGCTCTTCACCGAAAAGGCCGCCGACCATCCGGACCGGGTGGCGGTCGTATCCGCCGACTCCCGTGAACTGACCTACGCCCGATTGTCCGGTCTGGTCGACGGTTTCGCAGCCAGGCTGCATGAGCTCGGTGCCACCGGCAACGAGTGCATTCCGGTGGTGCTGCCCCGTTCGACCGACATGCTCATCGCGGTGCTCGGCATCCTGCGTGCCGGATGCGCGTACGTCCCGCTCGATCCGGACTACCCGGCGGCGCGTATCGAGACGGTTCTCGCGGACTGCGCAGCGCGGTTCGTGGTCGCTGGAAGCGGGCATGCGCGGGTCTACCGCGACCTCGGCATCACCCGTGTCACGGTGGCCGACACCGCGCCCGGCTCCGTCGAAAATGTCTCGCATCCACATGATTTGAGCTATCTCATCTACACCTCGGGCTCCACCGGTGTGCCCAAGGGCGTGATGGTCGAGCATCGCTCGGTGGTCAACCGGCTGACCTGGATGCAGCGCCGCTACCCACTGTTCGCCGATGACGTGATCCTGCAGAAGACGCCCGTCACCTTCGACGTTTCGGTGTGGGAGTTGTTCTGGTGGGCCATCACCGGTGCCAAGGTCGCGCTGCTCGAGGTCGGCGGCGAGCGCGATCCGCGCCGCATCGCCGAGGCCATCGAGGCGAATGCGGTGACCGTCGTGCACTTCGTGCCGTCCATGCTGGCGGCCTTCGTCGACGAGCTGGAGGCCGATCGCACGATCGTGCCGCGCATCGCGGGCCTGCGCCGGGTTTTCTGCAGTGGTGAGGCGCTGCCGCCCGCGCTGGTCCGCCGCTTCCACGCCGCCTTCGCCACGGTCGCTCAGCGACCACCGCAGTTGGTGAACCTCTACGGTCCCACCGAGGCCACCGTGGACGTCTCGTATTTCGATTGCCCGCAAAGTGATTCGCTGGATCTGGTGCCGATCGGCCGTCCGATCGACAATATCGACCTGCTGGTGCTCGACGAATCCGGTCGTCGCGTGCCCATCGGCGTTCCCGGCGAGCTGAATATCGCCGGAGTCGGCCTCGCGCGTGGCTACCGCGGCCGCCCCGAGTTGACCGCGGCCGCATTCGTCGACGATCTGACCGTGCCGGGCCGTCGCCGCTACCGCACCGGTGACCTGGCGCGCTGGCTGGCCGACGGCACCCTGGAGTACCTGGGCCGATTCGATGATCAGGTCAAGATCCGCGGTAACCGGATCACCCTCGGCGAGGTGCAGAACGCCATCCTGGGCTGTGCGGGTGTGCGCGCCGCGGTTGTCGTCGACGAGCAGTCCGAAACACATGGATTGCATCTGGTCGGATATTTCGTCGGAGATGCCGTCACCGGTGACGAGATCGCCGAACAGATCGCGCTTCGCCTGCCCCGCTACCTGATTCCGACGCGGCTGCTGCGCGTCGACCGGATTCCGTTGACGCCCAACGGCAAGACCGATCGCAAGGCGCTGGCACGGGCGGCGGCTTCGGAGCATGCGGAGTTCGTCGGCGTGCCGATCGAACCGCGGACACCGGTCGAGGCCGAGCTGGCACTCCTCTGGCGGAGCGTGCTCGGTATCGACTCGATTGGTGTACACGACAACTTCTTTACCCACGGCGGCGACTCCATACTCGCGCTCTCGGTACGGACTTCAGCCGAGCGCGCCGGGCTGTTCTTCGCTGTGGATGCCTTCTATGAGCATCCGACCATCGCCGAATTGGCTCAGATAGTCTCGGATGGTCCGGACGGCAACCGGATTCGCATCGCCGATCCATTGGCGACCGTGCCGCTGATAGACCGCGCCGCACTGCATCAGGCCGAGGACGCCTTCCCGGCCACCGCGCTGCAGCTCGGCATGCTCTTCCACAGCATCGAGCGCACGGATTCGGTCACCTACAAGGACGTATTCCGCTACCGGTTCGAAATGCCATGGGACGCCGCGCAATTCCGCGCCGCATTCGACCGGCTGGTGCGCCGTCAGCCCGCACTGCGCTCCTCGTTCGAGCTGAGCAGGTATTCGGTCCCGCTACAGGTCGTGCATACCGCGATCGAGTACGAGATGGACATTGTCGATGTCTCCGATCTCGATCCGGTGCTGGCCGATCAGGACGTCGAGGACTACACGCAGGAACGCAGGCGCGCCCGGTACGACCTCGCACGCGCACCGCTACATGCCGTCCGGGTATTCCTACAGCCGTCCGAGGGCACCCTGCAGACCGTCGACCTGGTGCTCAGCTTCCACCACGCCATCCTCGACGGATGGAGTGTCGCGACCTCAGTGCTCGAGCTGCTGGTCGACTACCTGAACAAGCTGGGACTGATCGAAACCGGTATCGATGACACGCCGCATGCGACGACTGTCCTCGCCGAGTACGCCCAGTCCGAAATCGCCGCGTTGCACGATGACTCGGCCCGCGAGTTCTGGCGCGAGGCGCTGGCCGGAGCCGAGCCGACCGCGCTGACCGCCCTCGGTGTCCACGAGGGCGCGGGAGTGGAGGACCCGCAGGCGGCCGCCCTGGTGCCGCGTCGGCTCGCCGAGCGGGTCACCGCCTTCGCGGCCCGGCATCAGGTGCCGGAGAAGGTGGTCTACCTGGCGGCGCACTGCCTGACCCTGCGCACGGTGACCGGCCGCGCTGATATCACCACCGGCGTGGTCAGCCACGGCCGACCGGACCGGGCGGGCGCGGAGAGCGTCGCGGGCCTGTTCCTGAACACGCTGCCGATGCGGCTGGACGACACCGCCACCACCTGGCGTGCGGCCGTAGAGCAGATTGCGCGCCGGGATCGAGACGCCTACCCGCACCGACGCTATCCACTGCGGTCGATCCTCGCCGATGGCGGGCCGGCGTTCGAGACGGCATTCAACTTCATCAACTACCACGTCTTCGCACCGATCCTCGGTACGGACCGAGTCACCCTGCGCGACTTCGACGTTCGCGAGGACACCAATTTCCAGCTGCTGGTGACCGTGGCCCATGATCCGCGCGACGGCCGAATGTGGGTGCGGGTCAACGGTGATCACACGCTGACCAAGGACCAGTGCGAGACCGTCGCGGTGACTCAGCTGCGCATGCTGGCGGCGATCGTCGCGGATCCGGATGCGGCGATCGATCGCGGCACCGGTCCGGCCACCGCGCGCGATGTCGGCACACTCGTCGCCGACGCGGCCGCGCTCAATCCGCACACCATCGCTGTTCAGGGCGACGAATCCAGCCTCACCTACGACGAACTGATCGAGCGCAGCGAACGACTCGCCCGATGGCTGCACGGTTTGGGGGTCGGGCCCGGCGACCGGATCGGCATCCTGATGAGCCGTCGCCCGGAATTGGTGCTGCTGGTGCTGGCACTCATGCGAATGGGCGCGGCCTGCGTCCCGCTCGATGTCAGCTACCCGCGGGCCCGGCTGAATCTCATGATCGACCGCGCCCGCCCGCACCGGGTGATCGCCGACGCCGCCTATGCCGAAATCGTCGACAATGTTCGACTTGTGCTGGACACGGCGGAAGTGTTCGATCCGACGGCCGACAGTGGCACAGAGTTCGCTGTCCCGGACTACCTATCGCCCGACGCACTCGCCTACGTGCTGTTCACCTCCGGCTCCACCGGCGAGCCCAAGGGCGTCGCCATGCCGCACCGCGGCCTGAGCACGCTGGTGGACTGGCAGAACCGCAGCCCATCGGGCATGGATCTGGCCAGCACACTGCAGTTGGCGCCGTTGAGCTTCGACGTGTCGTTCCAGGAGATCTTCACGACCCTGGCCGCGGGGTCCACGCTGCGGGTGAGTTCGGCGGATCTGCGCGCCAATGTCGAGGAATTGCTCAATACCGTGATCAGCGAGGGTATCGAGCGGCTGTTCCTGCCCTATGTCGCACTGCAGGCCTTCGCGGAGGCCGTTGTCGCCCGGCGCAAGTTCCCGGTCGACCTCAAAGTGCTCGCGTCCTCCGGTGAGCAATTGCGCATCACCGACGAGATCCGCGCGCTGTGCGAAGTAGTGCCGGGTCTATTGCTGGAAAACCAATACGGCCCAACGGAATCCCATGTCGCGACGGTATTCACCCTTGCGGGCTCACCCGACGACTACCCGGCGCTGCCGCCGATCGGACGCCCGGTCGACGGCGATACCGTCGAATTGCTCGACAGCGCACTGCGTCCGGTGACCGATGGTGTGATCGGTGAGATCTACCTCGGCGGCCGGTCCCTCGCCCGCGGTTACCAGGGCCGGGCGGCACTGACCGCACAGCGGTTCGTAGCCACCCACGGCGGCGGAATCCTCTATCGCACGGGCGATCTCGGCGTGCGGCTGGCCTCCGGCGATCTCGTCTGCCTCGGCCGCAGTGACAGTCAGGTGAAGATCCGCGGTTTCCGGGTGGAGCCCGCCGAGGTGGAGCTGTGCATTCTCGGACTGGTCGAGAAGTATCCGGCCATCACCGAGGCGGCCGTGGTGGCACGGGGGTTCGGCGGCATCGACGGTGCGCTGATCGCCTTCCTGGTCGGCGACCCCGAGCAGACCGATCTGGCGGCATTGCGCCACGATCTACGCGGCGTACTGCCCGCGCATATGGTGCCGTCGCGATTCGTCTTCCTCGACGAATTGCCCCGCACTCCCAGCGGCAAACGCGACGACGGCGCATTGCGCTCGATCGTCGAATCCGCACCGGAATCGGTTACCGCACAACGGGAGCCGGCGGACGAATACGAGCACTCCGCAGTCGAGCTACTCGCCGAATACGCGGGTCTACGGTCCATCGGCCTCGACGACGATTTCTTCGCCGCGGGCGGGACGTCTATCGGCGCCATGCGCGTGGTGATGGGGTTGTCCCGGCGCTTCGGCGCCGAAATACCGCTGGATTTGTTCATCGGCGCGCCGACGGCCGCCCAACTCGCGGCGCTGATCCGGTCCGGAAGTACCCGGCGCACCTTCGACCCGCTGGTGCCGATCACCGTCGGCGGGCACAAGCCGCCGCTGTTCCTGGTGCATCCGATCGGCGGAAATGTGCTGTGCTACTTGACCCTTGCCCGCTATCTCGATCCGGATCGCGCGATCTACGGCCTGCAGGCCGCGGGCGCGGACGCGGGCAGTACCCCGGAGAAGACGATCGTCGGGATGGCCGAGTCCTATCTGGCTGCGGTGCGTCGTGTGCATCCGGAGGGCCCCTACCACTTGGCCGGCTGGTCCTTCGGTGGGAATGTCGCGCTGGAGATGGCGCGGCAACTGCCCGAGTGGGAGGTGGCCAGTGTGACACTGCTGGACACCATGGCATTGCGTCAGCAGTCCCGCGAACCCATCGCCGAGGAACAGCTCATTCGCTGGTTCTTCCTCGAATTGCTGTGGTACGCCCGCGGAAATCAGGCCGCGCTCGTCGATTTCGAACCCGGCGTGCACGGATCCGAGGAGCTCTTCGATGCGATGCTCGCCGAGGCGATCCGGTCGGGAATTCTGCCCGCCGACAGTTCACCGCAGGCGATCCGGCGGCTCTACGAAGTGTTCTACGCCAACTACACGGCGTTGCTGGAGTACCAGCTCGAACCCTACGACCGCGATATCACCCTGCTGCGCGCCGAGGAGGGCCTGCCACCGGGTGTGGATCTCGCGCACCAGGCCGTCGGCAGCATGTTCGACAGCGCGAACAACGGATGGCAGCAGTACGCGGCCCGGCGCTTCACGCTGGTTCCGGTGCCCGGTGACCACCTGCACATGATGACCGAACCGCACGTTCGCGAGGTCGCGGTGCAGCTGGACTCGGCGCTCGCGGCGGCCGATCCGGACCCGGACCGGGAGCTCGGCGCCGAAATGCTCGACGCCTGAGCGGTGTGGCCTAACCCTGCACACGAAGCGTGAACTACAGTTTCCGGAGTGGCCGCAGCTGTCGTAGGCGGCTCTCCATCGTGTGCGGTTGGCCAACGCCTGAGTCGATTGCGATGTCGGCCAGCGCTTTTCGAGAAGGAGAGTAGTTGCCGTGAGGTTCGCGACGATCGCGCTGTGTTCGGCGGCCGTGGCCGCCACGGGATTCGCCGGGACCGCGCAGGCCGCCGGGAATGCGGTGGTCGGCGGCAGTTCCGGTCTGGTGTTCGATACCAACGCCGCGTGCTCGCTGACCACGATCGGCTACGACAGCGACGGGCGCCTGGTCGGGCTGACCGCGGGGCACTGCGCCCCGACCGGCGCGCGGTTCGGCGCCGAGCGCTTCCTGGATGTCGGTGTGATCGGCACGGTCGCGTACTCCGATGAGGGCGAAGGTCTCGATTTCGCTGTGCTGCAATTCGATCCGGCCAAGGTCACGCCCGTGCGCAATGTCGGGCCGACCACCATCGCCGGATTCGGTGCGGCGCCCGCACCCGGCGAACCGGTGTGTACGAGTGGGCGCAGCAGCGGATTCGACTGCGGTGTGGTCTGGGGTTCGCTGGAGGGCACCACCATCAACCAATCCTGTTCCAAGCCGGGCGATTCCGGTGGTCCGGTCACCGTCGGTGATCGACTGGTCGGCATGAATCAGGGGCGGCTGACCGGAATCGGTGGCATCGGACTCAATATCCCGTGCATCTTCCCCGCGAATCCCATTCACTCACCGGCATTCTTCGCACCGATCGATCAGATACTTCAGGCCGTCGACGCCACCGGCGGTGTCGGCAGCGGATTCCAACCCATCTGATCCGTCGACGGGGTGTACGCCGCCGCGAGCCCGCGCAGTGCTGTCGCGGTGAATCCGTCGAGTGGGTAGAACAATTCGATCGCGAGCTCGGACAGCGTCACATCGGCCGGTGCGCCGAAGGTGGCCATGGTGCTGAACATGCGTAGTTCGCCGAACGGAGTTCTGATGCGCAGCGGGACCTCGAACGGATTGGGTTGTGCCGCATCGTCATCGGGTTCATCGGTGCAGCCCAGCGGAAGGGGATAGGCGGCGACCTCGTCGTAGAGTGTCCGGAGCTCGGCGTCGCCGGTGGCATTGACCTGGCGAGACAGTCGCTCCAGGAACAACTCTCGCACCTGGGTCAGATTGGCGAGACGGGCCGCGAGGCCGTCGGGGTGCAGCACCAGCCGGTAGACATTCGGCTCCGGCAGCATCAGCGCTTCGGGGATATCGGCCATGAACAGGCCCATGGCGTTATTGCCGGTGACCACATTCCACAGCCGGTCCACCACGACCGCCGGATAGGGCTCGTGCGCGGTCAGCATGATGTCGAGGGCGGAGCGGACCGAGGCCAGGTCGGCGTCGTCGAGACTGCTCTCCCGGTAGGCGGGTGCGTAGTCGGCGGCCAGCAGCAGGGTGTTGCGCTCGCGCAGCGGCACCTCCAGCGCATCGCAGAGCCGCAGAATCATGGCTCGGCTGGGTTTGGCCCGTCCGGTCTCCACATAGGAGATGTGGCGCGAGGAGCTGTCCGCGGCCAGCGCCAGATCGAGCTGGCTGAGCCTGCGCCGCTGCCGCCAGTCGCGCAGCAGGGCGCCGGCCCGCGATTCCGTCTGATTTACCGCCACCTGGGCAGGCTAATCAGCGTCGCGTGCGCTCGGCCATGACCTCAGAGGTTATTGAGACCTTCACCTCAGGTCCGGCATGGTCGGTTTCGGGAGCCGATCGGCTACCGGATCGACAAAGGAGAAGAAGATGAGCACACTCGTCGCGCGCACCGATTACCTGCGTACCGTACTGCGCTTGGACGGCTGGGGCACCGGAGTGTTCGGCGTCGTCATGCTGGCCGGGGCGGCTGCGCTGAGCGGGCCGTTGGGGCTGCCGACCGCCTGGTCCATTCCCTTCGGCGTCGCGATGGTCGGCGGCGGACTCGCGCTATTGCTCATTGCCGGGTACCCGGACCTCGTGCCGAGCCATGCGGTCGCTGTTATCGGGGTCAATGTGGTCTCGGCGCTGGCGCTGGTGGTGCTGCCGTTCTCAGGTCTGCTCGAGTTGACCGGGCTCGGCGTCGCGTTCCTGCTGATCGGCGCGGCGTGGGTTGCGGTCTTCGCGGCGCTGGAGGTCAGCGGGGTGCGGCGGGCCGGGTTGTGAAGACCGGACTTCGGTGCTGTGTGGCAAGTGCGGATCTCATGACAGCTCGTGTCCGTCGAGAGGCCGAGCCGGCGGCACCGCGATGAACATCTCCTTCTCCAGCCGCGGATCATCCTCCCCACAGCGCTGTCGGCGGCCGGTGAAGACGAAACCTGTTCGCAGATACAGAGACTCGGCGGGCAGGTTGCCGTCGACAACCCAGAGCCGAAGTTCGCTGTGACCATATTCCCTGGCCCAGTCCAAGGTGGCGGCCAGCAGGAGATCCGACGCCCCGGTGCCGCGTGCGCGCGGATTCACCCAGACCGACACCACGATCGGTGGACTGTCATCGGATTTTGTGACGATACCCGCCGAGCCGACGACCCCGCCGTCGCGCTCGGCGACGAACAGCAGCCGCGTACCCATCCACTGCCGCCACCGCGGTTCATCCCACCGCGATGCCACCTCGAACGTCGAGGCGAATGTTCCCGGCGGCGATCCCGCCAGCGCGTCTAGCCGGATCTCCCGGGCGACCGTCCACTCGTCCCCGCCCAACTGCCGCACCCTCATCCGGCGATGGTGCACCGACTCCGCTACCTCGCGCAAACCGATGCCTGCAACACCCACAGGGTGCCAGACACTCTGTCAGCGTAGTCGGCCGCGACGGTTCGTCAGACGGCCGGCGTGTATCGCTTGGCTGTGCGGTGATTCGGTTGTCTCGGTGTCGCGTTCGTGGGCGAGATCCAGCATGGCAAGTCCGGTTTCGCGGATCAGCCCATCCAGATCGTCGAGCATCGCGGCGATCGCATCGCTGGCTGTTCGTAACTCTGCGGCGCTCGGATCCGGCCGATCGAAGACCATGCGGAGTTTGTGCAGCCGCAGCCCGGTGTCGAAGAGGCGGCGCACCAGCCGATCGCTGGAATCGGCGAACGCGGTCGCGTTTCCGGATAGCTCCTTGGCGGGACCGAATGATCGTCGCGGCCGACTACGCCACGTGCTTCGGCTGCTGCCGCCGCGGGCGCCGGTCCGGGAGCTCGACCGCACATCGTCGGGCATCGAAATTCCTCCTGAGTATTGGTTGGCCACGTTTCGGGACCCGGAGACGTGGCCGTTCTACTGCGCCCGATTTCGGCGGGTACGAACGGCTCCTTCGGAAACCGCTA
This sequence comes from Nocardia sp. CA-120079, assembly GCF_050955745.1. Lineage (NCBI taxonomy): Bacteria > Bacillati > Actinomycetota > Actinomycetes > Mycobacteriales > Nocardiaceae > Nocardia > Nocardia sp. CA-120079. The sequence goes on along the minus strand of NZ_CP192088.1, from coordinate 6,936,772 downwards.
CCTGTTTATCCTTCGTACCGTGTAATTGCTTGGTAGGCAACATGATCACCGCTTGTCCAGAGTGAGGTGACCGATACCGGCTGCTTCGCGCCGCGAACTGGTGGACAATGGGGTATGGCAGCACACGGTGTGCGGGAGTCACGCGAACTGTCGGTCGATACCGCACTGCACCTGCTGGGCACGATCGGATTCGGGCGTGTCGCCTTCTCGCGCTACGCCTTACCCGCGATTCGCCCGGTCAGCCACGCGATGGTCGAGGAGCATCTGGTCATCTATGCCGACGCCGCGACGACCGGTTCGCTCGATCGTCAAGTCGTGGCCTACGAGGTGGACGCGATCGACCACCAAACCTCCCTCGGCTGGTGTGTGATCGTGACCGGTATCGCCGATACCGTGCGCGACCAACACGAAATCGTGCACTACCAACAGTTCTTGCCCGCTCGCACTGTCGGTGCCGGTGATCGAGTGACCAGAATCCTGCCCGACATTGTCACCGGAATCGAGTACGTGGGGCCGGACGAGGCCGATCGGTAGTCGTTCAAGGGTTCGGAATCCTTTCGGGGAGTAACGGTTCGAGTTTCGTGAGGAAGCGCGCGAAATGTGGATCGGCGTCGGTGCGGTCGAAGGTGTCGATATCCCACCAGCGTGCTTGCGCGAATTCGCCCGGGTCCAAGGTGTATTCGCGGGTGCGGTCGCCGCGGATGACGTACCAGAGGCTGACATCCTGGTGTCCGCTGTGGATGCCGATCGTGGTCGTGACGGTGAGGAACAGCGGTTCGGTCCCGATGACGGTGAATTCGGGATCGATGCCCAACTCCTCGGCGGCCTCACGTCCGGCGGCGGTCAGCGGATGTTCTCCCGGCGAGATGTGGCCGCCGGTCGGCAGCCACAGTCCCGCCAAGAGATGCCGGCCGAGCAGGACGGCGCGGGCTCGCGGGTCGACGAGCACCACATACGAGACCAGATGCCGTGGCGGAGTGTCGGGTTTGACGCGACGGAACACATCATCGGTCGAGGCCAACCAGGCCCTGGTGTCCTCGATATGCTGCCGCTCGAGCGCGTCGAGCGGCGTGATCGCGTCGACGATATCGGCGACGGTCGCGGTCGCGAGGTTCATGGCAGGTGACTGTAGCCGCAGGCACCGACAGATTTATTACTCGAGCACGACCGGGCGCAGCCGGGTCGTGTACACCCCGGCGCGATCGAGTGCATCGGCGGCGGCATCGAGTTCGATCATGGTCTCCTCGAAGACTTCTCGCGCCCCGGCAATGCAGTAGGCCGGGGTCGTGAGCGCCCCGATCCCCTCGGTATCGACCAATATCCCCGAGGCCTGCAACGAACCGTAGTCGGCGTCCAGCCTGGCCAGCTGCCCGCGCAACTCCCGCAGCCGATGAATCATCTGCTGTCGGCGAATCTCCAATGCCAATGGATCGGTCATCCCACGCTCCCCACTTCCGAGGTGAACCCCACAACCGCAGCCCGCACCCATATGCGCCACCCACAGCAGGCCGGATCCGGCGTCGAGGCTCATATAGTCGAATCGCACTGCCGCACCCGCAAATCGAGCTGCCCGATCTGACGCAGCGGCAGTGCGTCGGACGGCGCGGAGGTACCGCACCCGGTCGCCACCACGACAACCGCGCAGACAAGGCTCATCCGCCACATCGATCCCATGCGAACGCGGACGGCGCTGCCGGCGGATTTCGGGGCGGGTGCGCACCCGCGCCGCCGTCACCGGCGCGCGGGAATACCCTTCCCGAGGGAGCGGAAGTCTTGGCAGACAACGAATTCCATCACGGAGATGCTTCGCGGCGCATCCGGGCCATCGACGTGGCCGGTTATCCTGACGACCGGCCGTATCGTCCCAGCATAGCGTCGGTATTGCGCAATGGTGCGTGAAGTAGGGGCGTCAGATGGGGTAGCCGAAGCTGATCTTGCGGGTGGTGGGGTCGGCGGCGACCAGGCGGACCTGGACTTGCTCGCCTTCTGGCGGTGCGCCGATGCAGGGGCCTACTACTGGCGGGTCGGCGATGAAGACCTCGGCGGGGCGGGTGCCGTTGGCTTCACGTACTACTACGGCTTCGAAGATCGAGCCGCTGCGTTCGGCGAGCAAGGTGGATTCGGTGAGGTCGATGCAGGCGCGTTCCACCTTGCCTGCGAGGCTGTCGCTGCGCTTCATCGACTCGGCGGTGGGGAGCAAGCCATCGCGGACCCATTGCGGGACTTCGGTTCCGGTGCAGCGGGCGAGGCAGATCTCGGTGGCGAAACGGTCGGCGAGGCGGCGCAGCGGAGCGGTGACGTGTGCATAGGGCGCGCCGATTGCGCTGTGCTGCAAGTTGTTCGCGGTCTGAGCGGTGCTCGCAAGCTTGGCTCCGGTCCGCCCACCGCCCACCGAGCCCTTGCCGCCGACCGTACCCGCACTGCCAAGCGAGCCCACGCCGCCGACTGCACCGGTACTGCCTGGCGCGCCCGCACCACCGACGGAACCCGATCTGTCTGGTGCGCCAGAGCCGCCCAGCGATTCGGCATCGCCCGTCGAGGGCGTATCGCCCGCCGATCGCATACGACCCGATGACTGAGCACCCGCCCCAGAACCATTCGCCCCTGCGACAGCCCCATCGAGCACCGTGTACCCGGCACCACGCAGCAACCCGGTCGCCTCGGACATCAACACCAACGTCGCCGGCGCATTCGGATCGAGCCCAGCCAACATCCGCCCCACGGACTGTTCCGTAGGCCAGTCAACCCCCAACGCCGCAGCGGTCCTGCGCATCGAAGCGATCGCCGAATCAATGGGCGGCGGCATCGTCCGCAGCAATGCGATGCGCTCACCAACACTGGGCGCACCATCGGATCCGGTGCCGTTCAACATGATTTGCGCCGCGCACATGCCGGTCAGCAGGGAAATCTGCTCGTTCCAATCGTCGGCGGCGGTGCGCGGTTCCACCACCAGACGCCAGTGGCCGACGGCCTTGTCGTCACGGATGACGCTCTGGGCGGGCAGGCGCAGCCCGATCGCGCCGCGTGCCAGCCCGGCCTCGATGCGCCGCTTGCCGAATTCCGGCAGGGCCGCGATCGAGGGATGCAGGCGGTTCGTGTCGGCGTCGGCCTGGACGCTCGCGTAGTCGAGTCGGGCGCGCGAGCGCACGGTGGCCCGGATCACCGTGAATCGCTGTGGTTCCGCGTTCTCATCGCATTCGATGGTCCAGAGGGCGGCCGGCCTGGTCTGGTCGGGCAGCAGGCTTGCGGAATTCTCCGACAGGATCGGCGGGTGCAGCGGCACGATGCCGTCGGGGAGATAGAAGGTCTGGCCGCGCGCGCCCGCTTCCTGAGCCAGCGGGCCTGCGGGGTCTACTACAGCGCCGACATCGGCGATGGCGTAGTGGACGGTGAAACCGGAAGAGGTGCGTTCGATATGCACCGCCTGGTCCAGATCCATGGCACCGGGCGGGTCGATCGTGACGAATGGAATATCGGTGCGATCGGCGCGAGTGCCCGCGAACGCGTCGATCGCGTCGCGGGCCGCCGCGGTGGCCGCGGCGGGATACGCCGAGGCCAATCCGAATTCGGATCGAATGGCGCCGAAATCGACCGGCGCCGACACGATCCGCTGGTGGAGTTCCACGCTGTCGCAGTCGGTCTCTACTGCAGTGCCAACATGGTGCCGTTCAATTCATTGAGCGGCCCGTACACGGTAAAGGTCACCCGGCCACCCGGGACGCTGGTGGAAACGCCCGCGGCCGCGTCCAGCGCCTCGCCGAACGACGCCGCCGACGGATGCGGCAGACCGGCAATGGTCTGCCCGATGTGGTTCTGGTACACCCAGGCGGTGTCGGCCGGGTTGAGGTCGACCTGGACCCCACCCGCCAGCGGGGTGACCGCGACCGCCGAGGCGGATCCGGTGCCCAGCACGGCGAAAACCGATGCGGCCCCGGCGATCAGCGCACCGGCGACCAGTGAACGAACAATCCGCATAGAGTTGTGACCTGCTTCCGTGATCGAAGAATGTGATTTTCGTGGCGGACCGGCAACGGGTCTTACCAACGGCGCCTACTCTATGACGTCGCTCACGTTCTAGGCCAGTTCCAACCGAATCGCCATGCCGGACACGCCGAGCCCGGCGAGGTCACACCCCGACTGCTAGGGTTCCCCGGCGTGGCGGGATCGAGCTTTTCCCGCACATTCGCAAGTGACCTGTACGTCGACAATTGGGAGTTATCCACTGATGTCAACGATTCTTTTCGATTACCTGATGCCTCTGCTCGGTCCCGAGCAGGCGGCGTATTGGGCTCAGGTTTTCATGGTCAACCCGCTCTGACCTCACCGTCGACAATGCGGTTTTCGTCGCCTTCCGTTAACCAGACGGGAGGCGACGTTTCCCAAGTGCCGCTAGCATCCCGCTGCGTGACCAGAACTACCGCCGCTATCGCGGCCAGCTCCGCCGTGTTAGCCCTGCTCCTTGCCGGTTGCGGCGATGACAAAGACTCTTCCGCCGCTCCCGCGACGACCTCGGCGGCCAAGTCCGCGGGCGGCGAGACAATTGACAACGTCAAGGCGGGGACGTTCGTCGTCAGCTACCGCAGCGCCTTCCCCAAGCTCGCCGAGGGCAAAGACGACGTCAAGATCAGCGGCATTCTGGTCGACACCTGCAAGGACATCAAGGGCGGCAAGGGCGAGGACGAAGTCGTCCAGAACGTCATCAAGCGCACGAAGGGCACCACCGAGGCCTCCAAGGAAGAGGCCCAGGCGATCTATCAGATGGCGAAGATGCTCTGCTGAGCGAAAACTTCAATCCTTCAGCCACGGAAAGTAATTGGGCAGGTATTTCAACACATACCCCACGGTGATCATGAGAATGATCGCGATCACGGGAATCAGTATGGACATCGGCCCGGTTTCCTTACGTTGTGCTACCGATGCGGTGGTGCGGCACGCAATAGCTGCCGTACCCGTATCGGTATACGCCTGTCGTGTTACGGGCGCGTTCCATCCTGTTCGACCGCTGGCGTGTTGCCCTGACCGAGCGCCTGTGTCGGGTCGGGCGGGTTGATCTCCGGTGCGGATTCGGATGCGGTCGGGTTGGACTCAGCGGTGGTCGCCGCGGACGGTGTACCGCGTTCCAGGAACCGCAGCAATTCCACCGGGAACGGCAGCACCAATGTCGAATTCTTTTCCGCCGCAACCTGAACCACGGTTTCCAGCAATCGCAGTTGCAGTGCCGCCGGTGATTCCGACATCTGCGCGCCCGCCTGCGCCAGCATCTTCGACGCCTGCAATTCGCCCTCGGCGGAAATCACTCGCGCCCGTCGTTCCCGCTCCGCCTCGGCCTGCCGCGACATCGAACGCTTCAGCGAATCCGGAATCGAGACATCCTTGATCTCCACCCGATCGATATGGATACCCCAGGAGAGCGCCGGGCTATCGATCATGATCTCGAGCCCCTTGTTCAGCTCCTCACGATTGGACAACAGGCTGTCCAGATCGCTCTTTCCGATGATCGAACGCAAGGACGTCTGCGCCACTTGCCCGACGGCGAACAGATAATTCTGCACTTCAACCACCGCGCACACCGGATCGATCACCCGGAAATAGACCACCGCGTCGACGCGCACCGTCACGTTGTCGCGGGTGATGCCGTCCTGCGCGGGCACCGGCATGGTGACGATCTGTGTGGAGATCTTGCGCATCCGGTCGATGAACGGAATCAGCATGCGCAGTCCGGGATCTCGGGTTCCGACCACGCGGCCGAACCGGAACACCAGCCCCTTCTCGTATTGGGCGACAATGCGTGCGCTCATCGCGGTGAGCACCCCACCCGCGATCGCCCCCATCCCGAAAATCGCACCGATAACAGAAAGAATATCCATGGCTACACCCCGTGCGAAGTGCCTGACCGCACCGAATTCCGGCTCAGCGGTCACTTCCATCATGGCACCGGCGAGCACCGGATTGCAGGGGCGGACGAGTTGGCCTGTAAGCCGGATCCTGTCCCCGGTTCACACCGGGTGACGGCCATCCATCTGGACACACCGTTGCCGGGTGCCTCGAGCGGTCCACCCGCAGGCTCGGGCGAGCAACCCTCGAACACCTGCGCAGCCGCACCGCGAACGGTGCGACCTTCGACCTTGCTCCGGGCGGGGTTTACCTAGCCGCCCCGGTCACCCGGGGCGCTGGTGCGCTCTTACCGCACCGTTTCACCCTCACCGCACGATCCCGAGGGATCGTGGGCGGTCTGTTTTCTGTGGCACTTTCCCGCGGGTCACCCCGGGTTGCCGTTAGCAACCGCCCTGCTCTGTGGAGTCCGGACTTTCCTCGGCGAGGGGCGGCGGCACTCGCGTGCCCGTTCCCATCACCGCGGCCGCCCGGCCAACTCGTCCGCAGCGTTTAGCCTACTTTGATCTAGGGGTACTTTGTTCACTGGCCTGACCTGGTGACCGGTCGGGGGGCAATAGTTCGGACCGAAACAGTACGGTGAGGTGCCATGGAACGTGTCGAGGTCAGTTTTCCCTCGGGTAGCGAGCACTGCGCTGCCTGGCTGTATCCCCCGGCTGGCATCCCGAAGCCTCGCCCACTTGTCGTGATGGGGCACGGACTCGGCGCCAACCGGGAGATGGGTCTGGATAGGTACGCACGGCGTTTCGCCGCCGCCGGGATGGGTGTGCTGGTATTCGATTACCGGCATTTCGGGGCCAGTCAGGGTGCACCGCGTCAGCTACTACATATCGCCCGGCAGCGCGAGGACTGGCGCTCGGCCATCGCCTACGCGCGCACGCTGCGCGGCTTCGACGCGACCCGTATCGCGCTGTGGGGCACCTCTTTCGGCGGCGGCCATGTGTTGTCGGTCGCGCCCGACGACGACTACATCGCGGCTGTCGTCGCCCAGGTTCCGTTCACCAGTGGCTGGGCATCGGCCATGGCGAAGGGGCCGACCAGCCTGACCAAGGTGGCCACCATCGCGGCCACCGATCTGCTCGTCGGTCCCATCCGGCGCAAGCCCGTTCGCGTTCGGTTGGCCGGGCGCAAGCGTTCGGCGGCGCTGATGAGCGCGCCGGACGCGCCGGAGGGCTATGGCAGGCTCGCCGACGAGAGCGAGACCTACGAACCGAAAGTCGCCGCCCGCGTGGCATTCTCGACACTGTTCGATTCTCCCGGCCGCCGGGCGAAGGCTTTGAAGATGCCGGTCTTCTACGCGGTCGCCGACAACGACACCATCGCACCGGCGAAGCCGACACTGCGCGCGGCCGAACGCACCAAGCACGCGATCGTAAAGCGTTATCCGGTGGGGCATTTCGATGTCTACTTCGACGACGTCTTCGAGCAGACGGTGTACGACCAGACCGAGTTCCTGGTGTCGGTGCTGCGGCCCTAGGCATGTTTCGAAGTCAACTGTGGGGTGGCGGTGCCACCCCACAGTTGACTCCGGTCAACCCGATACGAACGCGGCCGCGGCCGGATACCTGGCCAGTGCTTCGCCAGCAGCGATTTCTTCGGCGTCGGCGAGTAGTTCGTAGATGGTGGCGTTGACGCCGGTGGCGTGGGTCTGAGCAGCGCGCGCCAGGATGGCTTCGCGGGATTCGACGGCGTCGCGGTGGTCGCCGAGTACGGTTTGCAGGCGTTTCGCCTCGGTACCGAGATCCTTTGCGGCACTACCGAGTACGTCGATCGCGCCCTCGCACGAGTAGCGCAGGCGCTTGGCGCCCTTGCGGATGTCGTGCAGCAGTTCGACGCGCTCGGCGGGGGAGACGGCGGGCTCGGCGTAGACCATTCGCTGTAGGCGTTTGCGGTCCTTGCGCAGGATACGTTCGAAGACTTCGGCGGCGGGCTGCTTCGACTTGTCGGCATCGAGGGGCGGGTCGGTGCGCCAGGCCGAAAGACGGTGGCGCAGTGCGTGATAGCGATGGTGATCGAGGGCGTCGAGGATCTCGGCATGCGCGCTTCGGTACCGGGCTCGCTCCGCGTCGACCAGATCGGTGCGCACATACTCGGTGGTGCCGGGCACATAGGCGCTGCCCGCCGCCTTTGGCACAGCTGATTCCGTTGCGAGCCGGGCGAATTCATCCTGCGGTGCGTGTGCGGCCAGCAGTGCCGCGAACCGTTCCGCCCGCACCTCGGCATCGCGGGCAACACCGAGCAGTTCGGCCAGCCACTTCAGTTCGTCCTGCATCTCGGCGATCGGCGTGGCCTCGAAGAGCGTGCGGTACGAGCGCAGCACGCTGCGCAGTCTGCGCGTCGCGACCCGCATCTGGTGCACCGAATCCCAGGCGTCGGCGCGGACGTCCGGTTCGGCGGCCAACAGCCGGTCGACGTCGTCGCGCAGTGCCGCGACGATGGCGGTTCCGGCCCTGACCATGATCAGCTCACTTTCGCGAATCCGTCGGTCGCCTCGACGAGATGGTGGGTGATTCCCGGTTCGGCGGCGGCGTGACCGGCGTCGTCCACGATGTGCAGTACCGATCCGGGCCAGGCGCGATGCAGTTCCCATGCGCTGGTCGCCGGGCAGACGACATCGTGGCGACCCTGCACGATGACGGCCGGGATGTGCGCGATCTTGTCGATATCGCGCAGTAGTTGTCCCTCGTCGAGGAATCCGCCATTGACGAAGTAGTGGTTCTCTATCCGGGCGAAGGCCAGCGCGAACCGTGGCTGGGCGCTCTCCTGCACCCGATCCGGGTGCGGCAGTAGCGAACTCGTCGCGCCCTCCCAGGTGGACCAGGCGATGGCGGCCGCTGCGGCGACCTGCTCGTCGGGGGAGTGCAGCAGCCGGTGGTACACCTGCACCAGATCGCTGTCGCGCTCGTCCACCGGCACCGGGGCCAGGAACTTCTCCCACTCGTCGGGGTAGATGTTGCCCGCGGCGCCGTTGTAATACCAGTCGATTTCCTTGCGCCGCAACAGGAATATCCCGCGCAGCACCAGTTCGGTGACCCGCTCCGGATGTTGTTGCGCATAGGCCAGTGCAAGCGTGGAACCCCAGGAGCCGCCGAATACCTGCCAGCGGTCGATGCCGAGACGAATACGCAGCGCTTCGATATCGGCGATCAGATGTGCGGTGGTATTGGTCTCCAGAGTCGCACCGTCCGCGATATGCGGGGTGGACCGTCCGCAGCCGCGCTGATCCAGCAGCACGATCTGGTAGGCGGCCGGATCGAAGAACTGCCGGTGGAACGGTTCGGTGCCGCCACCGGGTCCGCCGTGCAGGAACACCACGGGCTTACCCTCGGGATTGCCGCTGACCTCCCAGTACACGGACTGGCCCGCGCCGACATCGAGCATGCCGGTTTCGTACGGCTCGATCGCGGGGTAGAGGGTTCGCATCAGAAGGCGATTCCCGAAGCCAGATCGGGCAGTTCCAGCGCCTCGATTGCCTGCTGGTGTACATCGGCGCAGCTCTTGGTGGTGATCCGGTCGATCATCGCCTTATCGGCGAGCACATGGCCGTTGATGCCGCCATTGCGCAGCGCCCATTCGTGCACCAGCGCATTGAGTCCGATCCGGCCGAGTGTCGGACCCTGCACCCGCCAGTTCGACAGTTCCGGGCGGATCATGTCGCACAGCTGGGTAGCCGACGCGTCGGAGATCTCCAGGGTCGTTGTCGGTGCGCTGGTGGTCTTGCCCGCGCTGGTGGCTGTCGCCGATCCGGTGGTGGAGCTCGAGCTGCCGGTGGGGGCCGGGCTGGTGTCGCTCCCGCAGGCGGTGAGCGCCGCGGCGGCGAATAGCCCCGCCACCACTAGCGTGCTGCGTGAAATCCAACGGGGTTGCGGCATCGGTACCTCTGCTCGTGTCGGCATTGTCGGCTTCGAGTCTGCCATTATTTGCCGCGCCTGGCCCGCGCGAGTTTGCTGCGTGCCGCCGATCAAACCGAGCCGAAGCCCGCGCGCAGATCGTCGAGCAAGCCCTGCAGGAAGCGCGCAAATCGCGGTGGTGACGCGTCGATGGTGCGCCACGGATGCAGGGCGACCAGTGGTGCCAGCCGGTCGACGAGGGCGATTTCGGCATCGGTGACGGCGCACGACTGCCGCCACCGGTTCAGGTATTCCGAGCGGTGCGGACCGCGCAGCACGCGCCAGGACAGCAGCGGATGGGTGATTGCCGCATCGCCCCAGTCGAACAACATGTCCGAATCGGTGAACACGTTTCCCGGATGCAGATCATTGTGTTCGATGCTCAGCCTGCCGAATTCGGCAAGCGCCGCGCCGGCTTCGGTGATCGCCGCGCCGAGGCCGGGAACGCGCGGCTCGAAATGCCGATACACCGTGATCAGTTGGGACGGTGGCAGATACGGTGTGCCGGTGGCGCGCAGCTCATCGATGTGATCGCCCATCGCCAACTGGAGGTCGGCGTAGCGGCGAACCAACTCTGCCCACGCGGCCGCGGAATCTTGCGCGGTGGCACCGCCGTCGGGACTGAGCAACCAGCCGTGATCCGGTTGCACCGCAAGCGGTTCGAGCACGCTGCCGGGCCGCAACCGGGCCAATGCCTGCAGCAGCGGACCCTCGTGTGCACCGGCGCGAGCGTTGGCCTTCAACCACGTCGGACCCGCATCGGTCGGGATGCGCACGATCAACGACCAGGCCCGCCGTCGCGTTTCCTCCGGCGTCCCAACGATTTTCACGCCGCGATCGGTGAGTACACCCGTGGCCCAATCGAGCATCGGTCGCGCGGGTTGGCCGAGCAGTGCCGCTGGTGCGTGCACTGTTCGGCCGGTCATCGTGAACTCAGAAGCTGTGCTCGGGGCCGGGGAAGGTCCCTCGGCGCACCTCGTCGGCGTAAGCAGCTGCGGCGGAACGCAATTCATCGCCGATCCGGCCGAACCGCTTGACGAACTTGGCGGTTTTGCCGCTGGTGAAGCCCGCCATATCCTGCCAGACCAGCACCTGCGCATCACATTCCGCGCCGGCGCCGATGCCGACGGTCGGAATGGTCAGCTTGCGGGTAACCTGGCCGGCCAGCTCGGCGGGGACCATCTCCATCACCACGGAAAACGCACCGGCCTCCTGTACCGCGATGGCATCGGCGATGAGCTGCTCGGCGCCGTCGCCGCGACCCTGCACCCGGAAACCGCCGAGGGTATTGACGCTCTGCGGGGTGAAGCCGATATGCGCCATCACCGGAATACCGGCCGAGGTGATCAGCGCGATCTGCTCGGCGACCCGCTCACCGCCCTCCAACTTGACCGCGTGCGCACCGCCCTCCTTCATGAACCGGGTCGCGGTGGCCAGTGCCTGCTGCGGCGAGGTTTCGTAGGTGCCGAACGGCAGATCGGCCACCACCAGCGCATGCGGTGCACCACGGACCACGCCGCGCACCAGTGGAATGAGCTCGTCGACGGTGATCGGCACCGTGGTGTCGTAGCCGTAGACGACGTTGGCGGCGGAGTCGCCCACCAGTAGCACCGGAATTCCGGCTTCTTCGAAGATGCGAGCGGAGGAATAGTCGTAGGCGGTCAACATCGACCACTTCTCGCCATCGGCCTTCATCTGCTGCAGATGAGGTACCCGCGTCTTGCGCTTGGCCGGCTTGGCAGCCGGGGCAGCGCCGTAGGCAGGGGTCTCCGATTCGGATACGGACATCATCGTCCCTTTCGTGGGTGTCGCCTCGAGGCCCGTCCGGGTCCCCGGGTTGTGTGACGAATCCAGTCTGCCACCCGTGCGATCGCGACTTAAGGGCGATGACGGTGCATTTGGTCACAGCCGTATCCGCGCCGCCGGGCGGCCGCACGCACGGCAGTGGCAGGATCTTTCCCATGTCTGTGGTGCGGAGTGGGTCGCGTGGTGTGCTGGTCGCGGTGACGTTGGCGGTGGTGGCGGCCGGATGCAGCGCATCCGAGGGCGGGCCGGGCAATGCGTTACCCACACCTCCCCAGGGCCTCGAGAAGTTCTACAGCCAGACCGCGAACTGGGGTTCCTGCGACGATTTCGGCTCCCCGGACGACCGCCCCGCGCCCAATACCGAATGCGCCCGCATCACCGTGCCCGTCGACTACACCAAGCCCGACGGCGCGACCGCGCAGATCGCGTTGGCCCGAATTCCGGCCAGCGGCAAGCGGATCGGCTCACTGCTGCTCAATCCCGGCGGGCCGGGCGTATCGGGTCTGTCGATGGCGGGTATCGCGGGTAAGACGCCGCTGGCCGAGCGCTTCGACCGGGTCGGCTTCGATCCGCGCGGTGTCGGCTCCTCGATCCCGACCATCGCCTGTCTGACCCCGCAGCAGAACGACGCCGAACGCGCCGAACCCCCCACCGACAACACCCCGGACGGCATCGCCAAGGCCGAGGACGAAAACCGTCAGTTCGTCGGTCACTGCGTCGAGCGCACCGGCACCGAATTCCTGGCCCACGTCGGCACCCGCGAGGTGGTGCAGGACATGGATGTGATTCGCGCTGTCCTCGGCGATCCGAAGCTCAGCTACCTCGGCTACTCCTACGGCACCAAGCTCGGCTCGGCCTACGCCGAGAAGTTCCCGGGCAATGTGCGGGCGCTGGTGCTCGACGGTGCGGTGGACTCATCCCAGGATCCGGTGCAGGAATCACTGCGACAGGCGGCGGGCTTCCAGCAGGCATTCGAAGCCTATGCCGCGGAATGCGCCAAGCAGGCGGACTGCCCGGTCGGCACCGATCCGGCCCAGGCGGTCGCGAAGTTCCGCGCGCTGGTGAATCCGCTGGAGACCAAACCGGCCGCGACCACCGATTCGCGCGGACTCAGCTACGGCGATGCCATCACCGGTGTGCAGCAGGCGCTCTACTCCGATGATTTCTGGCGGGTGCTCACCGTCGGCCTGTCCGAATTGCGCGACGGGCGGGGCGACACGCTGCTGAAGCTGGCCGATCTCTACGACGGCCGCCGCGACGACGGTAACTACGACAACACGCAGGAGGCCTTCAACGCCATCCGCTGCGTCGACGATCCGCCGATCAACGATCGTGCGGTGACGGGTCGACAGGACACGGAATACCGCAAGGCGGCGCCGTTCCTGGACGACGGCCGCGGCACCGGGAGCGCACCGCTGGAACTGTGCGCCGTCTGGCCGGTGCCGAACACCAGCACACCGCACAAGGTTTCGGCGCCGGGTCTGCCGCAGACGGTGGTGGTGTCGACCACCGAGGATCCCGCGACCCCGTATCAAGCCGGTGTCGATCTGGCCAACCAGTTGGGCGCCGCACTGATCACCTACAGGGGCACCCGACACACCGCGGCGCTGGTCGCGGGTAACCAGTGCCTTGACGACGCGGTGATCTCCTACCTCACCGATCTGAAGGTGCCCGAGGCCGGTCTGACCTGCTGATTCCCCGCTCACGACTGCGCCTCGCCGACGCTCGGCTCCGTCGTGCGCGGCGGCGCACTGTGCCTTTGGTTCACTCGCTGACGCTCGCTCACAACGCGATCTTGCACTCCGTGCGACTCATTCCGAATGATGGGATTGCAATCCCTAAGCGTGTATGTAACACGGATTTAACGCCGGGTGCTTACGCTCGGCGACATGGATCGCCAGAAGGAATTCGTGCTGCGGACGCTCGAAGAGCGGGATATCCGCTTCGTGCGTCTCTGGTTCACCGATGTGTTGGGCTATCTGAAGTCCGTTGCCATCGCTCCGGCGGAGCTGGAGGGCGCCTTCGAAGAGGGCATCGGCTTCGACGGCTCGGCCATCGAGGGTTTCGCCCGGGTGTCGGAGGCCGATATGGTCGCGCGGCCGGATCCCTCCACCTTTCAGGTGCTGCCATGGTCGACGAGCAAGGGCCATCAGCACTCCGCGCGTATGTTCTGCGATATCACCATGCCCGACGGTTCGCCGTCCTGGGCCGACCCGCGCCACGTGCTGCGGCGTCAGCTCAACAAGGCCGGTGACGTCGGGTTCAGCTGCTACGTGCACCCGGAGATCGAATTCTTCCTGCTGGAGAACGGCCCGCAGGACGGCTCCATGCCGACCCCGGCCGATTCCGGCGGCTTCTTCGATCAGGCCGTGCACGATTCCGCCCCCAACTTCCGTCGCCACGCCATCGACGCGCTGGAGTCGATGGGCATCTCGGTAGAGTTCAGCCACCACGAGGGCGCCCCGGGACAGCAGGAGATCGACCTGCGCTACGCCGACGCGCTGTCCATGGCCGACAACGTGATGACCTTCCGCTACCTGATCAAGGAAGTGGCGATCGACGAGGGCGTGCGCGCGACCTTCATGCCCAAGCCATTCGCCCAGTACCCCGGCTCGGCAATGCACACCCATATGAGTTTGTTCGAGGGCGAGGCCAACGCCTTCCACGATGCCGACGATCCGCAAAACCTGTCGGTGACCGCACGGGCCTTCATCGCGGGCATCCTCGAGCACGCCCCGGAGATCAGCGCGATCACCAACCAGTGGGTGAACTCCTACAAGCGGCTCATCCACGGCGGCGAGGCGCCGACGGCGGCCTCGTGGGGCCGGTCCAACCGCTCCGCGCTGGTGCGGGTGCCGATGTACACCCCGAACAAGTCATCCTCGCGGCGTGTCGAGATCCGCAGCCCAGATTCGGCCTGCAACCCATACTTGACCTTCGCCGTGCTGCTTGCCGCCGGTCTGCGTGGCATCGAGAAGGGTTACACGCTGCCGCCGGAGGCCGAGGACGACGTGTGGTCGCTGACCGCCGCCGAGCGGCGCGCCATGGGCTTCCGTGAGCTGCCCGGCACGCTCGACGAGGCGCTGCAGTCGATGGAGCGCTCGGAGCTGGTCGCCGAGACGCTCGGCGAGCACGTTTTCGACTTCTTCCTGCGCAACAAGCGCCGGGAATGGGCGGACTACCGCAGCCAGGTGACCCCGTACGAGCTGAAGGAGTACCTCGGCCTCTAGCCGGTTGAAGCTGACCCTTTCGAGCGACCTGCAAGCAGTCGCTGGCGGCCCCTTTTCGAGCGACCTGCAAGCAGTCGCTAGCGGCCGCGGTCGGCTACGTTTGCGACTCTTTCCACCCCGGCCGGGTGGAAAGAGATGAAGGGCCATCTAAGTTGGAGTTATGGTCCGGCCGCCGTCTGCTCGTTCTGCTGTCCCCGGTGTCGGTCGGCTCGGCTTGCTCGAGCCGACCGCCGCCGCCTCGTTACGAGAGTTGGCTTGGGACAATATCGACTCCATTCCGGTGCTGTGGGCGCTGTCGCGCGCGCCCGATGCCGATCTCGCACTGCTGACGCTGACGCGGTTGCAGGCGGCGCTCGGCGAGGACTGGTCCGAACTCGATTCGACGCTGCGGATCGATACCGCCTTGCGCGGCAGGCTTTTCGCGCTCATCGGATCATCGAGCGCATTCGCCGATCATCTGGTCGCGGACCCTCCGGCGTGGCGAATTCTGCTGCGGGACAAGTTGCCCGCGCGCGAGGAGCTGATCGCTGATCTGTTGGCTGCCGTGCAAGCGGTACCGGCCGAGAGTCCGCATACGGATGCCGTGCTGTACCGGGCCGAGCTGTCCGGTCCCGAGGCAGTTGCGCTGCTGCGCAAGCGATATCGCGATCAGCTGATGCTCTTGGCCGCGCTGGACCTGGCTGCCACCGTGGAGAACGAGCCGGTGCTGCCGTATCAGGTGGTCGGCCGCCATCTCACCGATCTCGCCGATGCCGCGCTGACCGCGGCGCTGGCGGTGGCGGTGTCCCGGGTCTGCAAGGATGCGCCGGTGCCGGTGCGGCTGGCCGTGATCGCCATGGGCAAGAGCGGTGCTTGCGAACTCAACTACGTCAGCGATGTCGATGTCGTCTTCGTGGCCGAACCGGCCGATGCCACCGCCACCCGGTTGGCTGCCGAGATGATGAGCGTGGGCAGCGCGGCCTTCTTCGAGGTCGACGCGGCACTGCGGCCCGAGGGCAAGGCGGGCGCGCTGGTGCGCACCCTGGACTCGCATATCGCGTACTACAAGCGCTGGGCCAGGACCTGGGAGTTCCAGGCACTGCTCAAGGCGCGGCCGATGACCGGCGATCTGGCGCTGGGAGAGCAGTACCGCGACGCGCTGATGCCGATGGTGTGGACCGCCTCCGAGCGCCCCGACTTCGTCGCCGATGTGCAGGCGATGCGGCGCCGAGTGGAGGATCTGGTGCCCGCCGATCTGCGCGAACGCGAACTCAAACTCGGCCACGGCAGCTTGCGTGATGTCGAATTCGCCGTGCAGCTACTGCAATTGGTACACGGACGGGTGGACGAGACCCTGCATGTGCAGGACACCATCGAGGCGCTGACGGCGTTGGCGGCGGGCGGCTATGTCGGCCGCGACGATGCGGCGAATCTCACCGCTTCCTATGAGTTCCTGCGCCTGCTCGAACACCGGCTGCAGTTGCAGCGGCTCAAGCGCACCCACACGTTGCCCGCCGCCGATGACGAGGAGGGCATGCGCTGGCTGGCGCGCGCGGCCCATATCCGTCCGGACGGACGGCAGGACGCGGTCGGCGTGCTGAGCAATGAGATTCGCCGAAACGCGGTGCGGGTGCGGCGATTACACGCCAAGCTCTTTTATCGGCCACTGCTCGAATCGGTCGTCAAGTTGGATCCCGACGCGCTGCGCCTGAGCCCGGACGCGGCGATCCGCCAGTTGGCGGCGCTCGGCTATGCGGCCCCGGAAAACGCACTGGGACATCTGAAAGCGTTGACCGGCGGGGTATCGCGCAAGGGCCGGATTCAGGCGCTGCTATTGCCGACCCTGCTCGAATGGCTCGGGGACACACCGAATCCCGATGCCGGACTGCTCGCTTACCGGCGGGTCTCGGAGGGCCTGGACGATCAGATCTGGTTCCTGCGCGAATTGCGCGACGAGGGCGCGATCGCGCAGCGGTTGATGATCGTGCTCGGCTCCTCGGAATATCTGCCGGATCTGCTGATCAACGCACCGGACACGATCCGGATGTATGCCGACGGTCCGGGCGGGCCGCTGTTGCTCAGCCCGCAGCCGGAAGACGTTGCGCGCGGGATCCTTACCGCGGCGGCACGCTACGACGATCCGAAACGTGCTGTGGCCGCTGCCCGTTCGCTGCGCCGACACGAATTGGCGCGGGTGGCGTCGGCCGATCTGCTCGGCATGCTGGACGTGCCCCAGGTATGCCGGGCGCTGTCCTCGGTGTGGGTCGCGGTGCTGGAAGCCGCACTGCGCGCGGTGATTCGAGCCAGCGAGGTCGAACTCGGGGCGCAGGCACCGGCCGATTTCGCGGTGATCGGCATGGGGCGACTCGGCGGCCTGGAACTCGGTTACGGCTCCGACGCCGATGTGCTCTTCGTCTGCGACCCGCGTCCCGGCGAGGACGAGACCAAGGCCGTGAAATGGGCGATCGGCATTGCGGAGAAGGTACAGCGGTTGCTCGGTGCGCCGAGTACCGATCCGCCGCTGCAGGTCGACGCCGGACTGCGCCCGGAGGGGCGCAACGGTGCGCTGGTGCGCACGCTGGCCGCCTATGCCGCCTACTACGAGCAGTGGGCGCAGCCGTGGGAGGTGCAGGCCCTGCTGCGCGCGCATCAGGTGGCCGGGGACCAGGACCTCGGTGTCCGGTTCCTGCACATCATCGACAAGGTGCGCTATCCCGAGGGCGGGGTATCGGCGGAGGCGGTGCGCGAGATCCGCCGCATCAAGGCCAGGGTGGATGCCGAACGCCTGCCGCGCGGTGCGAATCCGGCGACCCACACCAAACTCGGACGCGGTGGTCTCGCTGATATCGAATGGACCGTACAGCTGATGCAGCTGCGCTACGCCGACGATGTGCGTGCACTGCACAACACCTCGACGCTGGAATCCCTCGATGTCATCGAGCAGACCAAATTGCTTGCGATCGAAGATGTTTCGCTGCTGCGCGAAGCCTGGATCACGGCGACCAGGGCGCGCAACGCACTGGTGCTCGTGCGCGGCAAGCCGGCCGATCAACTCCCCGGCCCGGGCCGTCTACTATCGGCCGTCGCGCGGGTCGCCGGGTGGCCCAACGATGACGGCAGCGAGTTCCTGGACAACTACATGCGCATCACCCGCCGCGCAAAAGCCGTGGTGGAGCGCGTCTTCGGCGGCTGACCCGCGCCGACGGTAGTCGAAAGGTGGTTCTCAGTGGGCACGGCGGCCGCTATTGGACTACCGTCGGCGATTTCGCTCAGGGCAGGGTGATACCCGCGCGGTCGGCCCGTTTCTGTCCCCATTCGTAGAGGGCGGTGAGCACCGGGACCAGGCTCCAGCCCTCCTCGGTCAGGTCGTATTCGACCTGGGGCGGCACGGTATCGAAAGTAGTGCGGCGGATCAGGCCGTCGGACTCCAGGTCGCGCAGTTGCTGGACGAGCATTTTCTCGCTGGTGCTCGGCATCAGGCGCCGCAATTCGCCGTAGCGGCGCACGCCCTCCTTGAGGTGGGCCAGGATGACCGGCTTCCACTTGCCGTCGATGAGATCGACGGTCACCTCCACCGCGCAGTAATAGCGCTTCTCCGGCATTGCTCGCCTCCCGGTACTCACCAAAAAGTGCGTTCTTGTAACACTGTAATCATCGGGCTTACATGGAACTCGCACTGCGGCGCGGCCGCACCACATTCTGCAGACATGGAGTTCGATTCCCGTGAAAGTCATCGTTTTCGACAGCTTCAAGCCCGGCGTGACGATGGAGACCATCACCCCTTATCTCCCCGAGGAGGTCGCCAATGTGTGGCGGCTGTGGAAGGCGGGCATCGTGCGCGAGAACTATGCGCGCGCCGACGAGCCGGGCGTGGTGATCGTATTCGAGGTCGAAAGCGTGGAGGAGGCGAAACGTTATGTCGCCGATTTCCCGCTGACCAAGGCCGGTCACCTGGAATGGACCTACGTTCCGGTGCAGGCCCCGTTGCCGCTGGAGGCGCTGATGGATCCCGCCGTCGACGTCGCCGAGCCCTATGACCGGACGAAGGTGGGGTCGGCCTGATGCAATACGCCTACGGTCTGAGCATTCCGCAGACCCTCGCGGATGCCTGCGATCCGACCAGGATGGCGCTGATCGTCTACGACATGCAGGTCGGCATCGTGCGGCAGCTGCCGGACGGCGACAAGATCGTCCAGACCTGTGTGCAGCTGCGGGATGCGGCGCGGGAGAACGGTTTCCGCGTCTTCTACACCCGGCATATGTCGCTGCCGCCCGCAGCGGCCGGTGTCGCGCAACTGCGCACGGCCATGGAGTGGCAGCGGGTAGACAACCCGAACGAGGTGAATTCCAGCTTCCCGCAGGGGTCACCCCAATATCAGCTCGTCCCCGAGCTGACGCCAGGTGCGAACGAGGTGGTCATCGATAAGATCACCATGTCGGCCTTCGCGGCGACGCCGCTCGATATCGCCTTGCGCGACTTGGGCATCGACACTTACGCCATTGCGGGCATCGCTGTGGAGGTCGGCATCGAACCCACCGTCCGGCACAGCCTGGACCTGGGCTATCTCCCGATTGTGGTTACCGATGCCTGCGGCGCGGGCCATCCGGCCGCGGCCGAACGTTCCTTGGCCACACTGGCTTTCGCTGGTGGTTCGCTCACCACGGACGCCGCCGTGCTCGTCGAGCAGATGCACCGCCACTGAGCGGAAGTCGCGCCGGACCGACCGCGGTCAGCACCTGGAAGCGGCGCACGAATTCCCGCAGCGCGATGCGGTCCTCATCGTCGAGCGGGCAGTACCCCCGCTCGGCGGTGACCGATACCGTGCTGCCCGCGCGCACACGCAACTCGTCCCAACACGACGGCAGCACCGGTGTCAGCACGGTGTGCCCACTGCAGGTCACCGTGATTCGCGAGGTGAACCGGCCCGCGGTGTGGGCAAGATCCTCGGCCGCGTCCGCGGTGAGCGCACCCGTCGCCGTGAACTCCTCTACATACATCGCGACCACCTCACTCTCTGCCGGCCAGTGTAGGTGGAGTGTTTCCCCACGGGATCTCCACAATCGCCGCACCGGGTCTCCATCGCTGCCGGTTAGGGTCGGGGCATGCGTAAATGGGTGGAGTGGGTGGTGCTCGGGCTGGGCTGGTGCGCCTTGGTGGCGGGTGTTCTGGGGATCGTGCTGCATTTCGGGACGTGGCGGCGGCAGGCTCTCGTGCTGTTGGCGTCGGGTGCGTCGTATTTGATGCTCGGGGCGGGGTTGGGTTTGCTGTTGTTCCTGATCGCGCGGGGGTGGAAGAGTGCGGCGGTGGCCGGGGTGATCGTCGCGTCGGTGCTGTGGATGCAGGTGCCGATGTTCGTTCCGGAGGGTCGGGCGGCGAGTGGGCCGGAAGTTTCGGTCATGCAGTCGAATCTGTTGTTCGGCGAGGCGGATGCGGCGGCGGTGGTTCGGGCGGTGCGGGAGAACCGGGTCGAGGTGCTCACCGTCGACGAGCTGACACCGGAGGTCGCGCAGCGACTCGCGGCAGCTGGAATCGAAGAGTTGCTGCCACATCAGTTCCTACAGCCACGTGGGGGCGGCAACGGCACCGGGATCTACAGCCGATATCCGTTGCGGGACACCAAGAAATACGACGGATTCTGGATGAACAATCTGTCCGCCACCATGGAGCATCCACAGCGCGGACCGGTCGCGGTGTTCGCATTCCATCCGGTGCCGCCGTCGGTCGACTTCCCGGCCTGGAGTTCGGAGCTGGACAGGATTCGCGAAATATTGGACGCGCAACAGGGTCCCGCGATCGTCGGCGCGGATTTCAATGCCACCCGCGATCATTCGGCATTCCGCGATCTGCTGCGCGGCCGGTTCGTCGCTGCGGCGGATCAGGCGGGTGCCGGGCCGCTGCTGACCTATCCGGCGGATCGTCGGTGGGGTCCGGTGATCGGCATCGACCACATTCTGGTCGCCGATGGCACGGCGGCCGACGTCCGCTCGCTCACTATTCCCGGATCCGATCACCGCGCGATACTGGCACAGGTGCAGTTGAACGCCTGACGGAGCGAATGCGCTCAGACGTATACGCGCGCAGGGGTTTCTGCGATTACCATGTGATCGCTCGACGGGCAGGCGGCTGCCCCATCGGGTCGGGTTCGCCGAGGACGGACCCACAGTGAGTTCGGGGAGGAAAGACCTGATGAGGACTAGACGGCTGCGGTTCGGGGTGGTCGCGGTAATGCTATTGGTCGGCGCGGCGCTGGTCGGCTGCGACAGCAAGACGGGCCAGCCGGGGGCGAGCGCGGTGACCGCGGACAATCCGTGGGAGCTGACCGGCGCGGTCTCCAATAGCGGTCCGAGCGGCCCGCGCAGGGGGGTGCCGGACGCACCGCTCACCGCGGAGAACGGCGACGGCGGCGCGGTCGACAAACTCGCCCTCAACACCATCGCCGACCTGGAAGATTTCTGGAAGACCGAGTACGGCAAGAACTTTCCCGGCACCTTCAAGCCGGTGAGCCGCTACATCTCCTGGGATGCCAAGGCCTCCAAGGAGCAGGCGATCACATTCTGCAAGTCCAGCACCTATCACCTGGTCAACGCCGCCTACTGCAGCGTGGACCACACCATCGGCTGGGACCGCGGTGTGCTGCTGCCGCTGCTGCAGGAGAAGTACAGCGATATGGCGATCGTGATGGTGCTCGCGCACGAATACGGTCACTCCATCCAGGGGCAGGCCAAGATCGCCGGATTCTTCACCGGGACACTGGTGAAGGAGCAGCAGGCCGACTGCCTGGCCGGTGTGTTCCTGCGCCATGTGGCGGAAGGGAATTCGGCGCATTTCACGCTGAATATGACCGACGGGCTCAATGCGGTCCTCGGCGCGACCATCGCGGTGCGCGATACCGATCCGGATAACCCGAAGAATGTGCACGGTTCGGCCTTCGAGCGGGTGACCGCGGTGCAGATCGGCTACACCGACGGCGCCCAGGGCTGCAAGAAGATCAACAAGAAGGAGATCGAGCAGCGTCGGGGCACCCTGCCGACGACATATGAGGACGGCGAACAGGACGCCCAGCTTCCGGTCGACGTGGCATCGCTGACCAGCCTGAGCAAGGCGCTGGCGAAGATCTTCCCGCTGCAGCAGGCGCCGCAGTACGACTACAACGGGATCATCAAGAACTGCTCGAAAGTAACCGCCACCGAGCCGGTCTCGTACTGCCCGAGTTCGAACAAGATCGGCACCGATGTGCCCGAACTCGCCAAACGCGGCGGGGCGATGAAGGGCGACGACGAACCGCTCTCGGCGGTGGTGGACGGTGACTACAACGCATTCGCGGTCTTCATCTCGCGGTATGTCCTTGCGGTGCAACAGGAACGCAAGCTCTCGGTCACCGGGGCCGAAACCGCGGGATTGCGCACCGCATGCCTCACCGGAGTCGTGACGACCAAGCTGAGCGAGCCGGCCAGCGATCCGCGGCTGTCGGCGAACGATCTCGACGAGGCGGTCTCCGGACTGCTCGCCGACGGTCTGGTCGCCGGCGATGTGGACGGCAAAGTGGTGGCGAGCGGCTTCCAACGGTTGGCGGCGTTCCGCACCGGAGTCCTCGACGGCGAGCAGACCTGCCTGACGAACTACCGCTAGCGGCTCACTGGTCCGCTACGTGGGCCCGCAGCCACTCCAGGACATCGGCGAGCACCTTGTCCTGTTCGGGCTCATTGAAGACCTCGTGGTAGAGGCCCTCGTAGCGGATCACCGTGAGATCCTTCGAACCCGCGCCCTGCTCGATCAGATCGGTGCTCGACGGTGCCGCGATGGCGTCGGCGGTGCCGTGCAACACCAGCAGCGGCACGGTGAGCTGGTCCAGACGGCTCTTGACGAACTCGGTGGCATTGAGCATCTCCATCCCGGTTCGGGCCGGGAGCATGCCGCGGAAGACCAGCGGATCGTTGTCGTAGGCGCGCACCACCTCGGGATCGCGGCTGATCATCGACGAATCCAGTTTCAGCACACCGACATTCGGCGCGAACCGGGACAGCAGCGGACCGAGCAGGCGTTGCAGCAGATTGCCGACCGCGATATCCAGCGGCGGCGCCGACAAAACGATGCCGTCGACGTCGATCGGCGCGCGGACCGCCAGATACAACGTGATCAGACTGCCCATCGAATGCGCGAGCAGGAACCGCGGCACATCCGGATGTTCGCGGCTCGCGATCTTCAGCATCTCCGCGACATTGTCGGCGGAGCCGGCCATCGAACCGATATTCGCGTTATTGCCCGCTGACTTGCCGTGGCCGAGATGGTCGAGCGCGTAGACCGCGAAACCATTGTCCGCCAGTCGCTTTCCGACATGGGCATAGCGGCCGGAGTGTTCGGCGACGCCGTGCACGAGCACGATCACCGCATGCGCGGTGGTATCGGGAAGCCATGCGCGCCAAGCGATTCGGCTGCCGATGCCGTCGAATTGGCCCTCGGTGACCGGTGTCGGCTCGGCGGACTCGCCGGCCTTCGGATCGGTTGTCATGCATCGGCTCCTCGGGTAGGTGGCGGCGCCGCGAGCTGATCTATCAGCCGCCGGTTGAACTCGATGAGCCGAGCGTAGTTCACCAGGGAGATGCGCTCGTCGGTTCCGTGGATCGTTTCCACATCCGCCTTGGTCAGCAGGATGGGGGCGAAGTTGCAGCGGGTGGCGGCGAGGTCGTCGTAGTGCCGGGAATCGGTGGCGCCGGGGACGATGCCGGTGGTCACCGCGATGCCCGGCACGACGGACTCGGCCAGGCCCGCGATCATGTCGAATGCCGGGCCGGGCGGTCTGCCGGGGGAGGGTTCGGAGGTCATGCCGACGAGTTCGATCCGCACGTCCGCGTCGCGCACCACCCTACGGCAGTGTGCGAGCACCGATTCGACCGAATCGCCGGGCAGGATGCGGAAATTCACCAGGGCCTCGGCCTGCTGCGGCAGCACATTGGGTTTGACGCCGCCGCGGATGACCGTCGGCGCGGTCGTGGTGCGCACCATCGCCTCGGTCTGCGGACGGGCCGCGAGTATCCGGATGATCACCGGCGTGGCCAGTCCGGCGAAGCGGAGCAGGCGGCGGCGATATTCGGGCATGACGTGGCGCAGTCTGGTGACCATGTCGGACACCACCGGCGTCAACCGCAGCGGCATCGGATGGTCCTGGATTCGGCCGACCGCGCGGGCGATCCGTCCGACCGCGGTCTGTCTGCCGGGCATGGACGAATGTCCGCCCACCGCCGATACCGAAAGGCGAACGGTCGCATAGCCTTTCTCGCCCACCATGATCGAGGCCACCGGCCGGTCTATGCCGTCGGCGATATCGTCGAGGATGACGCCGCCCTCGTCGAGCAGCAGATCCGCGTGCACACCGGATTCGCGCAACCGTTGCGCCATGCGCACCGCGCCGTCATCGCCGAACACTTCCTCGTCGTGCCCGAATGCCAGATAGATGGTGTGCCGCGGGCGGATTCCGGCGGCGAGTGCGGATTCCACCGCCTCCAGAATGGCGATCAATCGGCTCTTGTCATCGATTGCCCCGCGGCCCCAGATGAATTCGTCGTCCACCACGCCCGCGAACGGCGGATGCGTCCACCGCTGCAGATCGTCGACCGGCACCACATCCTGGTGGGCGAGCAGAATCGCCGACACCCGATCCGGTTCGACGCCCGGCCAGCGATACAGCCTGCTGTGTCCGAACCGCTCCAATTCCAGTTCGGCGTGGACCAGCGGGAACGACTGTTCCAGGTGCGCGCCCAGCCGGACGAATGCTGAGTCGCTGGGTTCTGTGGGCTCCGCGGTATCCGACGGCTCGTAGGAAACCGTCGCGCAGCGCAAGGCCTGCGCGAGGCGTTCGGCGACGTCCGTATCGACGACCACCGGCGTGGGGTGGGTCTGCGCGGCGTTACCTGTCATCGAGGGCCGGCCGCATTCGGCAAGTTCATGGGCACCACTGCATTCAACACCTCGGGGCCGAGCGCGCGGACCTTCTGGTCGCGCCACTTCGCCCAGGCCTCGCTGGTCCCGCCGATGAGGTCGGGGGTACGCGGGGTGCTGAGCAGGGGCAGGTCCAGGCGCGCCGAGACGACGGTGACCTGGGCATTGGCGGCGGTATGGGACCAGACGTCGTCGACGACATCGGTGATCCGCACGCCGAGGCGGTGCCCGGCAATGATCGGCCAGTCCTGCGCCAACAGTCTGATCTCGGCGGTATCGGCGACCGGAGCGATGCCGCGGGTGATGATGGTGCCGCGGCCGTCGGCAGCGATATCGAATAGTTCGACCGCGACCGTCGCGGTCGGCGGACCGGACAGGCGCAGCGACGCCGTCGGAATTCCGGAGATGTGCTGGGTGGTGCTCAGCGGCTCGGAAATGGACCAGATCTCGCGATCGGGTCCGGGCAGCAGGCCGCGATCGGTATAGGTCCCGGTGCGCAGGTCGATCGGAATGCGGCGCGAGTCAGCGGGCGGCCATGCGGTTTCGGAGCGCCAACCGCCATCGAATTGGCCGACCGTCACGCGCGGGCCGGGCACCTCGATATCGCGGTCGGCGACATGCTTGTCGAAGAAGGCGAGTAATTGGGTATCGAAATCCGGTGCACCGCATTTGCTGTCGCAATCGCTGTGGCCCCATTGGCCGAACCAAGCGCGATGATCGCCGGGACCGAGCGCATTCCAGACGTCGAAGATGCGATACGCCCGGGTGTTGTAATCGAGAAAGCCCTGGCCGACGAACAGCGGAATGGTATTGCCGCGCAACTCTTCCACGAGATCGCGCTCACGCCAGAAAGCAGTGGTGGCGTCATGGTTGGTGGTGTTCGCCGCGAATTGCTCGTAGCACCCCGCCGAAACCTGGACGGCATTGGACTGGTACTCGGGGGAGTCGTCGGGTCGGCCCGGTGTGGAGGCGATGAGCAGGTGTTCGAAACCCGTCATCTCGGCTGGGCGAATGCCGCTCTCGGTGACCGGCTTACCGGAGAACTTCCAAGCGACACCCTGCATGTACATGTACGCGTACGGGTCGACATCGGGTCCGAACGCCGCGACGGCGGCCAAGCCCGCGGGTTTGGCGGCCAGCCCCATCATCCCGGTCCAGGCCTCGTAGGAGGTGCCGATCATGCCGACCCGACCGGTCGACCACGGCTGCCCCGACGCCCACTTCACGGCGGCAGCCACATCCGAGCGTTCGCCCGGCCCACCGAAATCCGGACATCCGGACGAGCCGCCGTAGCCGCGCAGATCCACGATGACGTAGGTATAGCCCGCATTCAGGAACATCGCGACGTGCAGGTCGTCGGTGGACGGCCCACCCTCGAGACGCGGCACGCTCAAGTAGGCGGCATGTGAGCGATACGGGCTGACGGTCATCACCACCGGCGTGCGCGTATCCGCGGAAATGCCCTGCGGGCGCAGGATATCGGCGTGCAGCCGGGTGCCGTCCGGCGCGGTGATGAAGCTCTGCGACCACTGGAACGGCACACCGACCGGGTCTGCCGCCGTCACCGGCGCCAGCACGCCGAGCATCAACAAAACACCGGCCACACCACGCAACAGCACAGTCACTCGAGAACTATCGACCGCTACTGGTCGATAGTCCAGCCCCCGGAACGGGGGTGTCACTCAGCGCTCAGCGGTCGGAC
Source organism: Nocardia sp. CA-120079 (assembly GCF_050955745.1). Taxonomy (NCBI): domain Bacteria; kingdom Bacillati; phylum Actinomycetota; class Actinomycetes; order Mycobacteriales; family Nocardiaceae; genus Nocardia; species Nocardia sp. CA-120079. Next base: position 6,910,336 of record NZ_CP192088.1, on the reverse strand, counting down.
CGAGCACCGGTTTCAGATCCAGCACCGGTGTGCCGTCGATTGCTTCCAAACCGTGCACGGTGAGCGTCGCCCCATCGATATCGGCGATCGTGACCCGATGCAGCCCGATCGGATTCGGCCGATGCGGTGCGCGCGTCGCGAACACCCCGGTGACCGGGCGGGTGCGGTCGCCGCGCGGATGCACCGCGAGCACCTCCCGATCCGCCCGGTGCAACCAGGTGAACACCAACACCTCGGCGCCGGGCCGCAAGCCCGCCACGCCCGCCGTGACCTCGGGATCGAGCACGATCTCGGCGGGCGGTGCGCCTTCGTCGCCTTGTTTCGGCGCATCCGCCGGATCGGTCAACGGTGAGCGCACCCGGCCGATCGGGCGCACGTCATAGGTCTCGTGGGGCATGGTTCGATCCTCGCCTACGGCTGCATCAGGCCGAAGACATTCCCGTCGGTGTCCTCGACCGTCGCGATCAGCTTTCCGCCGCCGACATTCGTCGGCTGCTGGGTCACCTCGGCACCGGCCTCGACCAGGGTGGCCAACTGTTTCTCGATGTCATCGACGGTCCAGTAGCCGATCGGGCCTGTCATACCCTTCTTGTGGCCGTTCGGGTCCAGGCCGACGTCCTGGCCCGCCACCCGGTAGCCGACGTAGTACGGGGTGTCGGCGGTGGGCTCCGAGCCGAATAGTGCGCCGTACACGCTCTTCGCCTTGACCAGGTCGGTGACGGGGTACACGATGGTCTGCAGTCCAGCGGTCATCATTCGCTCCTTGTTCGCGGTTGTGGTTTCCAGTTCACGTACATGACCAGCCCGAACGGGAGAATGTGACAAGTGGACGAGAAATTTCTTGCCGAGCGCTTCGAGGAGCACCGCACACATCTGCTCGCGGTGGCGTATCGCATGCTCGGCTCCGGCAGCGAAGCCGATGACGCCGTCCAGGAGGCCTGGCTGCGACTCAGCCGTTCCGATAGCGACGAGATCGAGAATTTGGGTGGCTGGCTCACCACCGTGGTCGCCCGGGTCTGCCTGAATATGCTGCAGTTCCGCAAGACACGGCGCGAGGAACCGCTCGACGAATTCGAACCGGTGCCCGATGTCGACGGCCCGGAACAGGAAGCGGTGCTCGGCGATTCGATCGGACTGGCCCTACTCGTCGTGCTCGACACCCTTGCCCCACCGGAGCGGCTGTCGTTCGTACTGCACGACATGTTCGCCGTGCCGTTCGACGAGATCGCGCCGATCGTCGGCAAAACTCCCACGGCCGCACGGCAATTGGCGAGTCGGGCGCGGCGGCGGGTGCAGGGTGTCAGAGCCGCCGCCGACCGCGATCGCCAGCGTGAGGTCGTCGACGCATTCCTCGCCGCCTCGCGCAGCGGTGAATTCGAGGCGCTGCTGACTCTGCTGGATCCGGATGTGGTGCTGCGCGTCGACGCCGCGGCCATCGCCACCGGTGCCGCGGGCGCGTCCGGTGCGAACGCTGTCGCGCAGACCTTCTCCGGCCGGGCCAGGGCGGCGCAGCTCGCGCTCATCGATGGACGGGCGGGCCTCGTGTGGTCCGTCGGCGGCCAACCGCGCGTGGTCTTCGATTTCACCGTGTCCGAAGGCCGGATCGTGGCGATCGATCTGCTCGCCGACCCGCAGACCTTGGAACTCATGGAACTGCAGGTGGGCTGAGCCTTGCCTGTCACATCTCGGGCCCCGCGCTGGTCAGGGGTGTGACAGCGGGAAACGCTCGCGCAGGCAGGAGAAACCATGAGCAACGCACGATCGATCGGCTACTGGACCACTACCGGGTTGACGGTGTTCGTCCTGGCATCGGGCGGTATCGCCGACCTGCTGCATCGCGGCGGGACCGCTGCGGGCATGACGGAATTGGGTTATCCGACCTATGTCATGACCATCCTCGGATTCTGGAAAGTGCTCGGCGCCATGGCACTTGCTGTCCCGCGATTTCCGTTGGTGAAGGAATGGGCCTATGCCGGTGCGTTTTTCGACCTGACCGGCGGATTCGCCTCGCATATCGCGCACGGTTCCGCCGCGAATCATCTGATCTACACCGGCTTTTTCGCGCTGTGCGTGGTGGCGTCGTGGGGATTGCGGCCCGCGAGCCGCAAGCTGGAGGTGCCCGTTTTCCGCGGGCTCGGCCGGGTTCCGGAATCGGAAGATGTGACGCCCCGGCGGATTGCCGCGACCATGTGACGAAGGAGCCTGTCGTTCGTGAGAACGGCAGGCTATCCGCTCTCGCTATCAGCACGGCGAAGGTCATGTTCGGTCAATAAGTTTCGGCTGGTGTCTCAGGTAGCTCGGCGTATGATCGGCCCAGTGCGAGTCCCCGGGGGGAGTATGAGTGAGCCGGTGACCACGGATTGGGACCTATTCGTGCGGTCGCTGGCACAGTGCCTGTCGGAACTACCTTCGCGGGCAACGCTGGTCATTGCCGCGCCCGGCAATCGATACGTCCAATTCGTGCAATACGACATCAAACTGTCCGTCGAATTGGCGGGCAATTCCTATCTCGCGCAGCCCATCTCGCCGACCGCTGAACGCATGCTGCGCGATCTCGGCTGGCGCGAACCCGTCGCACGGCGCGAGATCGACAATTGGACTCGCACCCTGCTCTGGCCACTGTCTTTGGACACTTTGCGCGGACTCGCCCGCTCGGTCGCGGTCGGCCTGCGTGACGCGCTCGGTGTCGGCACTCCTGCGGAGTTGCGTGCCATGGGGTGGACCGAGACCTCGGGTGATCTGGATCTCACCGCTTTAGGTGAGATCGCGCGTCGCGGCGTCAACTGACGCGGTGGGGGCACCCACCCGACGTGCCACTATCCTGTGAATATGGCAGTAGGCAAGGGCGGCACGCCGTCGAAGGAAGCGAAGGCCGCGGCTAAGGCGGCCCGCAAGCAGCAGTCGAAAGAACGCCGCCAGCAGCTCTGGCAGGCGTTCCAGATGCAGCGCAAGGAAGACAAGCTGCTGCTGCCTTTGATGATCGGCGCCATCGTCGGCATCACGGTCGTTTTCCTGGTGGTCGGCCTGATCTTCGGGCTGCAGTGGTTCCTGCTGCCGCTCGGCCTGCTGCTCGGTGTGCTCGTCGCGTTCATCATCTTCGGTCGCCGGGTGCAGCGGAATGTCTACGCCAAGGCCGAGGGCCAAGCGGGTGCGGCGGCCTGGGTGCTGGACAATCTGCAGGGCAAATGGCGGGTCAGCAATGGCGTCGCGGCCACCACTCAGATGGATGCGGTGCACCGGGTAATCGGTCTGCCGGGCGTCATCCTGATCGGCGAGGGTTCCCCGCAGCGGTTGAAGTCGCTACTGGCACAGGAGAAGAAGCGCACCGCGCGACTCATCGGCGACACCCCGATCTACGACATCATCATCGGCAACGATGAGGGCCAGATCCCGCTGAAGGAGCTGCAGAAGCACCTCACCAAGCTGCCCCGCAATATCGACGCCAAGCGCATGGACCTCATCGAGGGTCGCCTGGCCGCACTGAGTTCGCGCAGCGGTCCCGCACTGCCCAAGGGCCCGATGCCCGCGGGCGCCAAGATGCGCGGAGTGCAGCGCACCATCCGCCGGCGCTGATCCTGTTTGAAGGCCCGCATCCCATGGGATGCGGGCCTTCGCATTTCTAAGGAGTCGTTCCGGTTCGCCCGACGCCGAGCAACCAGGTGATCCGGTCGTAGCCGACGACGTGGTAGACGACGAGTACCGCGGTGAAGACCAGGGCCCAACGCGGCAGCCCCGCGAGCCAGAATGCGGCCGCGCCACCGAACAGCACCATGATCTCGACCAGCAGCCGGACCCAGCCGTCCACCGCGACCGGGGCATTTCCGCTGCGGCTCGGATCGCCGGGCACCGCGAACGTGCCCCAAGCCGCGGCGGCGGCAAGCGGCAGCACTACAACCAGCACGTAGCGCCAAGGCGAATCGAACGCGAGCCAACCGCAGACCGCGAACGACGAAATGGCGGCGAGTTCGAGGAACAGGCGGACCGCCAGCATGACCGGATTCAGAGACACCGCCGGAGCGTACTGTTCCGACGCCCGCCCGGAGGTACTAGCGCGAGCGGACGACCGCGGTGCCGGTGGCGCGGTCGTGCATGCCGCGACCGTCGGCGTCGGTGAACAGTGCCGGAACCACGAAGACCAGTAGCACCTGGCGGGCCAGCGCGCGCAGGACGCCGACGGCCACCGGTGCATCGACGCGGATGACGCGCAGGCGCAGGAAGTACTGCCCCGGCGTATACCCGAACAACGACACCGCGACGACGCCGATCACGAACCAGACGAGCAGGTTGGGAGTCGTGAGCGCACTCACAATCGCCTCGAAATTCGACGGGCGCGGCTTCCCGGCCGGAATATCCATGCCGGCGATGATCTTGTCCGGGTTCGGTCGAACGATGATTGCGGTCACACCGAGCGAGATGAACCAGTCCACCACGAGCGCGACGATCCGCCGCAACATGCCGACCAGTGACCCCGCGCCCGAGCGCGGCAGACCCAGGTGCTGACCGGGGAACTCGGGGGTTGCCGGATCGCCCGGGTCGGCCGAAGGTCCGGAGAGCCAGGATCCGCTGATGCGTGCCATGATCCCCAGAATAGGCCTCTACGACCGGTCGTAGGACACCGCATTAACCCGAGTGACCTCGGCGGGCGCTGGTAAAAAGGACAGGATTACGATGCTGTTCGAGCCCGGGTGGCCATCAACACCCGGCCAGCCGCACGTGTAACACTGGCGAAACACAGCCTTGATTGCTGGGAAACATCGCGTCCATAGCGTCTGGACGCGACGAACCCATGCAATCGACACTGGCTGGGAACCGATCCGTAAGGAGAACAAGTGACGTTCAGCACGGCCGACGAGGTCATCAAGCACATCAAGGAAGAGGAAGTCGAATACGTCGACATCCGCTTCAGTGATCTTCCGGGTGTGCAGCAGCACTTCTCGATCCCCGCGAAGGCTTTCACCGCTGACCTCGCTGAGGAAGGGCTAGCGTTCGACGGCTCCTCCGTCCGTGGCTTCCAGTCCATCGACGAGTCGGACATGCTGCTGCTCCCCGACTTCAGCACGGCGCGCCTGGACCCGTTCCGTCAGGCCAAGACGCTGAACCTCAACTTCTTCGTGCACGACCCGTTCACCCGGGAGGCCTACAGCCGCGACCCGCGTAACGTCGCGCGCAAGGCGGAGGAGTACCTGAAGAGCACCGGCATCGCCGACACCGCCTACTTCGGTGCCGAGGCCGAGTTCTACATTTTCGACTCCATCCGTTACGACTCGGGCATGAACGGCGCCTTCTACGAGATCGAGTCGATCTCGGGCTCCTGGAACACCGGCGCGGAGTTCAACCCGGACGGCACCCTGAACCGCGGCTACAAGGTCCGTAACAAGGGCGGTTACTTCCCGGTCGCCCCGTACGACCACTACGTCGACCTGCGCGACAAGATCTCGACCAACCTGCAGAACGCGGGCTTCGAACTCGAGCGTGGCCACCATGAGGTCGGTACCGCCGGTCAGGCCGAGATCAACTACAAGTTCGGCACCCTGCTCGGCGCGGCCGACGACCTGCAGCTGTTCAAGTACATCGTGAAGAACACCGCGTGGGCCGAGGGCAAGACCGTCACCTTCATGCCGAAGCCGCTCTTCGGCGACAACGGCTCGGGCATGCACGTGCACCAGTCCCTGTGGAAGGACGGCAAGCCGCTGTTCCACGACGAGGCCGGCTACGCGGGCCTGTCGGATCTGGCGCGCCACTACATCGGCGGCATCCTGCACCACGCCCCGTCGCTGTTGGCGTTCACCAACCCGACCGTGAACTCCTACCACCGCCTGGTCCCGGGCTACGAGGCCCCGATCAACCTGGTGTACTCGCAGCGCAACCGCTCCGCCGCGGTCCGCATCCCCGTCACCGGCAACAACCCGAAGGCCAAGCGCATCGAGTTCCGTGCGCCCGACTCCTCGGGTAACCCGTACCTGGCCTTCGCCGCCATGATGATGGCCGGCCTGGACGGCATCAAGAAGAAGATCGAGCCGAAGGCCCCGGTCGACAAGGACCTCTACGAGCTCCCGCCGGAGGAGGCCAAGGGCATCCCGCAGGCCCCCACCAGCCTGGCTTCGGTCATCGACCGCCTCGAGGCCGACCACGACTACCTCACCGAAGGTAACGTGTTCACCCCGGACCTGATCGAGACCTGGATCAACCTCAAGCGCGAAAACGAAATCGCGCCGGTGAACCTGCGTCCGCACCCGTACGAATTCGAGCTCTACTTCGACGTGTAAGTCGGTCGCTGCGCAGATTCGCTTCTGCGTTGAAGGCATGGAGCCCCATCCGTTTCGACGGATGGGGCTCTGTCGTTTTCCGGGGGCTTTCCGTCAGAAGTCCTGGCTGTAGTGGGTAATCGCGCACCACACCGGTTCGACCGCAAGGCGTTTCGGGAACCGGGATGTACGGGGGGTAGATGAGCGAAGTTTCGGTGGAGCCGGAGAAGCTGCGGACCACGCCACGAATGTGGAAAAGATCGGCCAGTCCCTGTCGCAGGAATTGGAAGCGGCACAGGCGGTTTCACTGCCGACCGACGCGTTCGGAAAGCTGTGCGCCTTTCTCCCACCGTTATTCGTGGATGCGGTGGAGATCGATGCGATCGAATCAGCGCAAACGGCATTGGGGGAGGACGGAGGCGAAGCTGTCGGCGGCGTCACCGCAGCGAAGGCGGCCTCCGATGCGGTGCGCATGGCCGGTGGAATCGTCGCAGCGGTCCGGATGGTGGTCCGCGACCTCGTCGCTCGAGCGGTGGGCCGTTTGGCAGCGTGGGCGGCCGAAGAAGTCTTCTCCTTCAGTGTCGCAACACCTTTGGTAGCCGCATGGTTCGCGGCCGAAGGCGACCGAGGACATCTCGACTAAGCCGTCGAGTACAGACACTTCGACCAAGCCGTCGAGTACGACGCCTGAGTCGAAGCCGACGGAAATGTTGCCGAAGCAGAGCGATTCACCAACGTTGCTTCAGTCTCCGCCGCAGTTGGTCGCAACCTGTATACCGTGCGGCTGCTTTCGGGTAGGCATATACTTCTTCGGCACAGCCGCAACCGATCTCGGGGTTTCGCTCGCAAGCCGGGGTGTTCTGCGCCGAAGGAACAGGCTCAATCCCATTGAACGGCACGGGAATACCGGTCAGTGGGGTAACCGCGGCGGGATCGGTGGGAAGTCGCGCACGAGGGGTGGGGTGGGTTCTACTGTCCCGCGCCATGAGGATTTCACTTGTTTCACTGATAGGTGCTGCTGCGGCGGCGTTGGCGTTGACTGCGACGGGGGTGCAGCCTTCGGCGGTGGCCGAGCCAAGTGTTGCGGCGGTCGGCGGGAAGATCGATTTGCAGGGGGCGGTCAATGTTCGGGATATCGGGGGGTATCGGACGTATGACGGCGGGAAGGTCAAGGCGGGGAAGGTTATTCGGTCGGATTCGTTGGAGAAGTTGACGGACTCCGATGTACAGAAGTTGGGAACCCTGAACCTCAAAGCCGTTATTGATCTGCGGACGCCGGCGGAGGTGCAGTTCGCGGGGGCCGACAAGGTGCCTGCGGGGGTGCAGAAGGTGGCGCGGCCGATTGATGACACCGGGTTGTTCCAGCAGATGTTGGCGGCGATTCAGTCTCGGGATCCGCAGAAGCAGGAGGAGCTGCTCGGGAACGGGAAGGCCGAGGAGATCATGGCGAACGTGTATCGGAGTTTCTTCACCGATGATTCGCGGGCGAAGTTCGGGCAGACGATTCGGGATCTGGCGGCGACCGATCGGGCGACGCTGTATCACTGCACCTCGGGTAAGGATCGGACTGGCTGGCTGACGTATGTGGTGTTGCGGGCCGTCGGGGTGCCCGAACAGACTGCGCGGCAGGATTATCTGCTGTCGAATCAGTATCGCGCCGCGGCGGATGCCAAGTTGCGCGAGCAGGTGAAGCAGGCGGGTCTGATGCAGAATCCCGATCTGCTCATTCCGCTGCAAGTGGTCAGCGACGAGTACCTGGATACCGCGATCGCTGCGATGGAGCAGGCCTATGGCGATTTCGGGAAGTTCCTGACGCAGGGCCTGGGCCTCGACGGCGGCACCCTCGTACAACTGCGGAAGAACCTGGTGAGCTAGCGAGAACGGTTCGGGCCCATCCCTTTCCGAGGGGGTGGGCCCGCCGCACGTTCAGCTCGGCGCAAACGCTTGTCCACCGCGCTCGAATCTCATTGTCGGCGGGCAATTCACGATCGCGCAGCTTCAGTGCGACCAGCCGCGGGAGGCGCGGATGCCGTGCGAGGCACACCGCGCCCACTCCGCCTTCCATATCTACGGCAAGACATCATCCAGCACTCGGCCCTTCTACTACCGCCAATCGTATCCGCGGCCGAACACGCGAGCCGTCGCAAAAACATTCACGATCGCGGACACCGTATCTGGACGACAGCGGAGTTCAGATCGGGAGCACCATGTGGACTATCTCCCACAGCGAGACACCGCCGGTGCCGAACGCCGCAACCAAGGCGTAGGCGATGAGCGCATCCTGCGCAGTCGGCTGTTGAATGGTTATCTCGTGGTCGCGTGATGTGAACGGCAACGCCCACACCACATCGATCTGGTGCGTCCCCGTCAGCATGAATTCGCCGAGTACATGATCGCCCTGGTGTTTTTGCCCCAGCATCAATGTGCTGGAGTGCAGATTCGTCGGCATCAGCCGCCAAATCTTGCCGTCGACCTCGGCGATCGCGCGATAGGTCCACCGATAGTAGAAATGCCCGCGCCCGACCGTCAATCTGATGGGGCGATCATTGATCGATGCCCGTAGGTGCTTGGCATTGCGCGTACCGATGGGCACGCGCTGGCGTGTGCGCGGACCGATGCGTTCGATGGTCACCACGGTGGCATCGTCGAATACCGGTGTGGTTACTACTCTTTCGTCGGTCCGCGTGATCACGATCTTGCCGAAATGCTCGGTATCGACAACGAAACGCTCTGGTTTGATCAACCGGCTCCTTCGACGCTAGCGAATCATCCTGTGGCGCTTGGTATCAGCCCGATTTCCCGGCCTGGGCGCGGACCGCGCCCGCGAGCGCGTTCGGCATCGGTTCGTGCCGGATATACGAGCGCGTGAAATCACCCGCACCATGTGAGATGGAGCGCAGATCTATTGCGTAGCGGGTGAGTTCGAGTTCGGGCACCTCGGCGTGGATGCGGGTGCGGCCGGTGCCGTGCGGTTCGGTGCCGAGGACGCGTCCGCGGCGTCCGGACAGATCGCTGAGTACCGGACCGACATAGTCGTCGGTTACCACCACCCATACTTCGGCGATCGGTTCGAGCAGGTCGATACCGGCGGCGGCCGCGGCCTCGCGCAGCGCGAGCGCGCCCGCTGTCTGGAATGCGGCATCGGAGGAATCGACCGAATGCGCCTTGCCGTCGAAGAGAGTCACGCGCATATCGACGAGCGGGTATCCGGCCGCCACTCCGCGCCCGGCTTGGGCGCGGACACCCTTCTCCACCGACGGAATGAATTGTCGCGGTACGACTCCGCCGACCACCCGGTCGACGAATTCGATGCCCGAACCGCCCGGCAGCGGTTCCACTTCGATCTCGCAGACCGCGTACTGTCCGTGCCCGCCCGACTGTTTGACGTGCCTGCCCTTACCGGTCGCCTTGCCCGCGAACGTTTCTCGCAGCGCGACCTTGTGATCGATCACGTCGACCTGCACGCCGAACCTGGTGCGCAACCGCTCCAGCGCGACATCGCGGTGCGCCTCACCCAGACACCACAGCACGATCTGGTGGGTGTCGGGATTCTGTTCCAGCCGGATCGCGGGATCCTCGGCTGCCAGCCGGGCCAGGCCGCTGGAGAGCTTGTCCTCATCCGCTTTGCTGCGTGCCTGAATGGCGATGGGCAGCAGGGGATCCGGCATCTGCCATGGTTCGATCAATAGCGGTGCGGCGGTGCCGGACAGGGTATCGCCGGTTTCCGCGTGGCTCAGTTTGGTGACATAGGCGATATCACCGGCGATGGCCTGGCCGAGTGGACGCTGCTGTTTACCGAACGGTGCGGTGATGGCGCCGATGCGCTCGTCCACATCGTGGCTCTCGTGGCCGCGGTCCTCCAGGCCGTGACCGCAGACATGCACGGTGTCGTCGGGTCGCAGGGTGCCCGAGAATACGCGAACCAGCGAGACCCGGCCGACATATGGATCCGAGGCGGTGCGGATCACCTCGGCGGCCAAGGTGCCGTCCGGATCGCAGTGCAAAGGTGTCGGCGCCGCGCCGTCGGAGGTGTTGATCGCCGAGACCGCGTGTTCCGACGGTGTGGGAAATCCGCCGGTGATCAGCTCCAGCAGTTCGATGGTGCCAAGCCCCTGTTTGGCCCCTTCCGGGGCGGGCGCGCCGAACAGGACGGGATGGAAGCTGCCCCGGGCGACCGCGCGTTCGAGGTCCTCGACCAGCGCCGCCAGCTCGATCTCCTCACCGCCGAGATAGCGCTCCATCAGGGTTTCGTCTTCGCTCTCGGCGATGATGCCCTCGATCAGCCGGTTGCGCGCGTCCTCGAGCAGCGGCAGTTGATCGTCGGACGGTTCGCACTGGACCTCCTCGCCGGAGGAGTAGTCCGCGATGCAGTGTGGCAGCAGCTCGACCAATCCGGTCACCGGGCGATGACCGTCCGGACTCTTCGGTCCGTACACCGGAAGATGCAGCGGCAGAATGTTTTCCGAGGAACCGCCGCCGAGTACCTGTCGACAGGTCTCGGTCATCTCGTCGAATTCGGCGCGTGCGGTGTCGAGGTGGGTGATCACGATGGCCCGCGGCATCCCGACCGCCGCGCACTCCTCCCACAGCGCGCGGGTCGCACCGCTCACGGCCTCGGCGCCCTCGGCCGCCGAGATGACGAACAGGGCCGCATCCGCCGCACGCAGACCCGCGCGCAGCTCACCGACGAAATCGGCGTATCCCGGGGTGTCCAGCAGATTGATCTTTATCCCGTGCCACACCATCGGCACCACCGACAGCTGCACCGATCGGTGCTGGCGGTGTTCGATCTCGTCGTAATCCGATAGCGACGTCCCGTCCTCCACCCGGCCCGCGCGATTCACCGCGCCCGCCGTGAGCGCCAACGCCTCCACCAACGTGGTCTTACCTGATCCGCTGTGCCCGACCAGCACTACATTCCGGATGTCCTCCGGTCGCTGTGCCGTCACACCTTTACCGTTGGTCCCTGCGGACGCACTCGCTTTCTCGACCATGTGTCTCGCTTTCTCGGTCGACACTTACGGTCCTTCGAGCTTCCCACCAGCGGTCGCATCGCGTGCACGGATCGGGCGATCCGATGCGTTCATTTGCGTTCGGGTTGGCGTGTACCTGGGGTTCAGCATCCGGCCAGACGCGGCCCAGGGGCTGTGTAAGTGTGCGATGGGACAGGTGTGGTCGGCTGTTGCGCGTAATCGGGTACGACAGCTCAGGGCGCGAGCCGTTCCGGCAAATTGGTCGACCGACCAGTCTGCACGAGGCTGGTGACGTGCGGCGCGTATGTGACCGCCGGGGTATCCACCCGCAGGTAGACATCATGCGAGCACGGGACAGCTCCGTTGCCCCTTACCTCGCGTACGAAAGAGGCGCACAATGATTGCGGTACACCGGTTTCAGGGTTTGTGATCGGCGGGTAGCTGATGTCCGCCGATGACATTCGGACGGGCATCTGCCGTGATGAGAGCGTCCACATACCGGGTCGCGGCGCCTGGATCCGCTGCTGGCATCGCGGCCGCGCGCCAAACCACACTCGATGCCGGGCATCGCGAATGCTGCCTGTAGCGACTACGGCCGCCGCCAGTTCGGCACCGTCAATCGAAAGGGAAGCGCCATGTCAGAGCAGAACAAGGCCACCGCCAAGCGCATCTTCGACGCATGGAACGCGCGAGATCTCGATGTATTCGACGAGGTGATCGCGGCTGACTGCATCAACCACGATCCACAGAACCCGTTCGCCGAGGTCCATGGCCCCGACGGCTTCAAAAGGCTCGTGCAGATGTATCTCGCCGCGTTCTCGGATCAACGGTTCTTGGTCAACGAACAGATCGCCGAGGGCGATTTCGTCACTACCCGATGGACGGGGACAGGCACCAACGACGGCGAGATGATGGGCATGCCACCGACCGGCAAATCAGCGGTCGTTCAGGGAATCACAATCAGTCGCTTCCAGGACGGCGAGATCGTCGAAAACTGGGTGTGCTGGGACACGCTCGGGATGATGCAGCAACTCGGTGTCGTCCAGGCGGCGCACTCTGCAACAACCTGACTTGCACCGTATCCTCGCTGCTGTCGGATAAAGTCAAGTGCGGCAGTGAAATTCGAGTGGGCGGTTGGGTGCGCCCACTCCGCGCACCTCGCCAGAATTCGGCGGCTCGTCCGCGCGGCTGCCGCTCTTGACGATGTCTTCGGGGGAGAAGACTCGACTCGCCGGGGGGATCCGGCCTCCTCTCAACCGACAACACCGACCCGGCGGCTCGCCGCGACACTCCGGTCTGTCGCCGCCACGCCGGTGTAGTGACACCTTTTGTCGCCAAAACCACACTCTTACGGTGCCTTTCGAATTCTCGTCAGGCGGTCGCGCTGAATACCGTTGGTGGGTCGACTGTGCGGACGAGAGGGAGGGTGACCTCGATGCTGGTTGTCAACGAACGGGCGGCGGTTACGCGATCCGAGCAGTGCGTGCTCGACTGGATGCGAACGTGGACCGGTCAATATGTCATTGTGGGGCTTGCCATTTCGGGATGTCACCGGCCCGATCGCAACTCCGAGGGGACTGTGCGGGAGGCGGGCCTGGTGGTGTTCACACCACGCGCGATGGTCGTGATCGAAGCCGAGGAGGCTGCCGCCGAGGTGGCTACCGGGGTTTCGGGCCAGGCCGGCGGGCGCTCGCGGCTCCTCGAGTTCCAGGGGGATCCGGTTCCTGTCCGCGATTGCGACACCAGTCCGTTCGACCGAGTGACGAGCCATGTGCTCGATCTCGAGGAGTTGGTGCGCAAGCGGCATCCGGACGCCTTCGTCGATGGATTGGTCGTGGTCGTGCCACCTCGGGACGCGTCGGTCGTGCTGGATATCGAAGGGTCCGAGCATGGCAACTGTGTGGTCCTCGGTTCGTCGGCCGGGTTGCGGGCTTGGTTTCATCGGACGGCGAATCGGAAGCTGATCTGGACCGCGGAGCAAGTACACGCGTTACTCGGCGAGCTTCACCTGTCGCACGTGGTCACCGTCGAGGATCTCGCGGCCGAGGGATTTCCGTCGGAGTCGGGACGTCGTATGCGTTCGGAATCCAGGGCGCTGGTCGGCGCTGTCCGCGCATCTGCTCCGCTCGGTGCTATCTCGGCTTCGGTCGACAGTTCGAGTGTGGCTGCCGGACGGCCGGATGCGGATGGGCTTTCCGAACCACGGTTCGAGTCGGCCCTGCCGCGGCCTTCCGATATCACCGAAGTTCTTGTCGACGATCATTCGACAACGACGGTGGACAACTCGACGGCGCTGGTCGCAGCGGTATCACTGTCGAAGCACGATGGGCCGCAGTCTGTTTCGTCCGCGATAGCGGATACGGGGACGGTATCCGCCGGACTGCAGCCGCCTCCCTCGGCTCCGTACCCGCCATGGCTGGCAGCCGACATCGTCGGGGCTCAGGCGAGGGGTGCGCAACGCTCGCGGCTTGCGGTTCGCTCGGATGCGGGGCGTTCGCACGTATCCGTGCTACCGGCAGAGCCGGAACCGATCGCCGCTGTCGATGCCGATCAGGCGCAGTCGGCACCGTCGTCGTCGCCCGACGCCGACGCGTGGTCGTCGTGGGTCGACTCCGCCCCGCAATCGATACCGACTCCACCACAGGCTGAGCCGGAACCCCTGCGGCTGGCAACCCCGCGGCCGGCAACCCCGCCCGCCGCGGAGCGGTCGACCCAGGATTTGTTCCGCCGACGGGTGTCCGCAGTGCGCAGGCGTACTTCGACCGCGCTGGCGAAAGGAGTCGAGCTCATTCCCGGCCTCCCGCAACATCTCGCGACCTTGCTGATCGTCGCGGTTGTCATCGGCACGATCTGGATCCTGGTTTCCGCGGGCGTGAACGAGCGCGGTAGCGCCGTTCAGCCGCGCCCCGTGTCGAGTACTGAACCAGCTGCCCCGCTGGCACCGCAGGCTCCGGCTCAGCCCGAACCGCAGTGCTTCCCGTTCCAGCCGGGATGTTGATCGACTAGCCGCCGAAGCGGGCCAATACGGAGCTGGCCTCCTGTGCGGCGGTGCCCTCCTGTGCGAGATGCGCCATGGCAGGGGAGATTTCGCGGCCGTGGTGGGCCATTGCCTGGGCGTAGAGGCGGCCCGCGCGGTACGAGGAGCGGACCAGCGGCCCGGCCATGACACCGGCGAATCCGATTTCCTCGGCCATGCGGGAGTGCTCGACGAATTCCTCGGGCTTGACCCAGCGGTCCACCGGATGGTGGCGCGGCGATGGCCGCAGGTACTGGGTGATGGTGAGGATGTCGCAGCCGGCCTCGTGCAGGTCGCGCATGGCCTGGGTGACTTCTTCGGGCGTTTCGCCCATACCGAGGATCAGGTTCGACTTGGTGACCAGGCCGTCTTCGCGGGCGACGGTCAGCACGGCGAGGGAGCGCTCGTAGCGGAACGCCGGACGGATGCGCTTGAAGATGCGCGGCACCGTCTCCAGGTTGTGCGCGAGCACCTCGGGGCGTGACGAGAAGACCTCGGCCAACTGCTCGGGGACCGCGTTGAAGTCCGGGATGAGCAGTTCGACGCCGGTGTTCGGGTTCAAAGCCTTGATGGCGCGGACGGTTTCGGCGTAGAGCCAGGCGCCGCCATCTCCGAGATCGTCGCGCGCGACGCCGGTGATGGTGGAGTAGCGCAGGCCCATCGCCTGGACGCTTTCGGCGACCCGGCGCGGCTCGTCGCGATCGAGTGCGGCGGGCTTGCCGGTGTCGATCTGGCAGAAGTCGCAACGGCGGGTGCACTGTTCGCCGCCGATGAGGAAGGTGGCCTCACGGTCTTCCCAGCATTCGAAGATGTTGGGACAACCCGCTTCCTCGCACACCGTGTGCAGGCCTTCGCGTTTCACCAGGCCCTTGAGTTCGGTGTACTCGGGGCCCATCTTGGCTCGGGTCCGAATCCATTGAGGCTTGCGCTCGATCGGGGTCTCCGCGTTGCGCGCCTCTATGCGTAGCAGTTTGCGTCCTGCCGGTGCTGAAGCTGAGGTCACTCGATCGACCTTACGCCTGCCGCGCGCCACCGTCGGATGCAGTCCGTCACTGTCTCGGGCAACGCGACAGCAGCCGGCTCATTCGGCTTTCGCGGGCTCCACGGCCGGTGCGGCGCGGACGATATCGCGTGCGGTCACCGGGAGTTCGCCATTGAGCGCGCGGGTGATCGCATCGGCGACGAGCGGCTTGACCTCGGCCACCGTGACCTCGCGACCGAGTTCGCGCGTCAGCGTGGTGACACCGGCGTCGCGGATGCCGCAGGGGACGATCGCCTGGAAGCCGTCGAGCGCGGGATTGCAGTTGAGCGAGATGCCGTGCAGCGCGACGCCCTGCTGTACCCGCACGCCGATCTGGGCGACCTTGCGCTCGGAGTAGAGCTCGGTCGCGGCCAGCCAGACACCGGAGCGACCCTCGACCCGGCCGCAATCCAGGCCGAGGCCGGTGCAGACGGTGATCAGCGCTTCTTCCAGCCTGCGCACGTAGTGCACGACATCCACCGGCTCGGCCAGCCGCACGATGGGGTAGCCGACCAGCTGGCCCGGTCCGTGCCAGGTGATCTTGCCGCCGCGATCGACCTGCACCACCGGGCTGCCGTCGATCGGCAGATCCTCGGCCTCGGTGCGGCGCCCAGCGGTGTAGACCGACGGGTGCTCCAGCAGGAGCAGATGGTCGGAGCCGTCCCCGGCGGCCCGCTGCGCGGCAATCGACCGCTGCATTTCCCAGGCGCTGTGGTAATCGATGAGTCCGAGATCCTCGACCACGATCGGGGTCGTATCGAATCTGGCGGACCAGGTGGTGCGCGTGTCGTTCACGTCCTCGACGGTACGCCGAGTGTGTCGATTCGATAAACCAACCCGATGTGGGCGATGCCACATGGTTGCCACGTTTGGCATCGGTGCAAGTGGGCGCGCTGGTCCGTGCGGCTCAGTCGCCCTCGACCGGCAGGGTGAGTTGCATCAGCGTCAGGTCCATCCAGCGCCCGAATTTGCGGCCCACTTCCGGCAGTTCCCCGACCGTGCGGAATTCGAATCGCTCGTGCAGCGCGATCGAACCGGTATTGCCGGATTCGATTGCGGCGACCATGGCGTGCACGGTACCGGCCTGGCGGGCACGCTCGATCAGCTCGGTGAGCAGGGCACTCGCAATTCCGCGGCGGTGGAAACGGTCGGCGACGTAGACCGAATTCTCCACGGTGAAGCGGTAACCCGATCGGGTCCGCCATGGGCCGTAGCTGGCGTAACCGGCAACCTCACCGCCGATATCGGCGACCAGAATCGGCAGCCCGGCGGCGGTGCGGTCGCTGAACCAGGCGCGCCGATCGTCGAGATCGACCTGCTCGTGATCCCAGATGGCGGTGGAGGTAGCGATATTCGCGTTGTGGATGACCAGGATCTCGGGCAGATCGCCCGCGCGCGCGTCACGGATGACGGTGGCACCTCGGGTGTCTAGCTCAGTCATCGATCTACTCCGTGGGGACGCTTGGCAATTGGCTCCGGTGCCTGGACCATTGTGCTGCCGGTGAATGTCGGCGCGCGGTCAACGCACCGCCGGTTTCGGGTCCAGCGTCATCGGTCGTCATCATGGCCCAAGGCAGCCGCGAGCGCGGCACCGATCGTCTGGTGCTGGAACGGATACCCCGCCTCTTCCAGCGCCGTCGGAATCGCGCGCGGCCCGTTCAGGATTGCCTCTTCGGCGAATTCGCCGATCAGCGCGCGTAATGCGAACGCGGGCACCACGAATGGGGCCGGCCGGTGCAGCACACGGCCCAGGGCCCGATTGAATTCGGCATTGGTGACCGGTGCCGGACCGACGGAATTGATCGGCCCGGCAATGCTGTCGTGGGTGAGTGCGAAGATGATCGCACCGATCTCGTCGGCCATCGAGATCCACGGCGTGTACTGCCGTCCATTGCCGAGTCGCCCGCCGAGGCCGAGCGAATACAGCGGCTGCAGCATGCTGAGCATGCCGCCGTGATGGGACAGCACCACGGCACTGCGCAACAACACCGTGCGCACGCCAGCGTCGACGGCTGGTTTGGTCGCGGCCTCCCAGTCTCGGCAGAGAGTGGCGAGGAAACCCGTTCCCGCGGGGGTGGTTTCGTCGACCACCCGGTTGCCGGTGGCGCCGCCGTAGTAGTGCACGCCGCTGGCATTCACCAGCACCGGCACACCAGCGGCGGCGACCGCATTGGCCAGGACATCGGTCGGGGTGAGCCGACTGTCACGCAGCTCCTGCTTGTAGCTGCCGTTCCAGCGCCGTCGTCCGATGCTCGCCCCACAGAGGTTGACCAGTGCGTCGGCGCTCCGCAGGGCCCGCTCGTCCAGATCGGCGCGAGCGGGATCCCAGCGGTATTCGTCCGGCGCGTTGGGTGAGCGGCGTACCAATCTGGCGACTTCGTGCCCCTCGCGGCGCAGCGCCGCGACGAGTGCCGTCCCGATCAGCCCGGACGAACCGGCGATCACCACTTTCATACGCGACAGACGACCCTTTCCGACTACAGACCGAGGTCCGCCTCGAACGCCGCTTCCTCGAGCCGGTGCCGGATCGTGGTCAGGAAGCGACCGGCGTCGGCACCGTCGATGAGGCGGTGATCGTAGGTGAGTGGCAGGTAGCACATGGACCGAACGCCGATGGACTCGTTGCCGGTCTCATCGGTGACCACCACCGGACGCTTGACGATCGCACCCGTGCCGAGCATGCCCGCCTGCGGCGGAACCAGGATCGGGGTGTCGAACAGCGCGCCCTGGCTGCCGATATTGGTGATGGTGAAGGTGCCACCGGCCAGCTCGTCCGGCTTGAGGCCGCCGGTGCGGGCGCGGTTGGCGATATCGGCGATGGCGCGGGCCAGTCCGGCCAGTGACAGGTCGCTGGCGTTGTGGATCACCGGGGACAGCAGACCCTGCTCGGTGTCGACGGCGATGCCGAGGTGCACCGAGGCGTGGTAGGTGATCTCCTTGGTGGCCTCGTCGTAGCTGGCATTCACATTCGGGTGCACGCCGAGCGCCTCGACGACCGCCTTGGCGAAGAACGGCAGGAACGTCAGGTTGACGCCCTCGCGGTCCTTGAACGCGGCCTTGGCCTGGCTGCGCAGCGCCGCGATCTTGGTGACATCCGCCTCGTGCACCTGGGTCAGCTGCGCGGTGGTCTGCAGCGATTCCCGGGTCTTGGTGGCGGTGATCTGGCGGATGCGGCTCGCCTTCTGCACGGTGCCGCGCAGGTGCGCCAGCTGCGACGGGGCCGCGGGGGCTGGCGCCTTCGCGGCCGGTGCGGCCGCCGCGGGGGCGGCTGCGGCCGGTGCCGGTGCCGGTGCCTTCTTCGCCTCGACGGCGGCGAGCACATCCTGCTTGCGGATGCGTCCGCCGACACCGGAACCAGTGACGGTGGCGAGGTTGACGCCGTTCTCCTCGGCCAGCTTGCGGACCAGCGGGGTGACGTACGGGGTCGCGCCGTTGCCGGAGGTGTCCGGGGTCGGCGCCGGAGCCGTGGCGGCCGGAGCCGGAGCCGGCTTGGGTGCCGGGGCGGGAGCCGGCGCCGGAGCGGCGGCCGCCGGAGCAGGCGCGGGGGCGGGAGCCGGTTCGGGCGCGGGCGCAGGGGCCGGGGCGGGAGCCGGAGCTGCCGGGGCCGGTGCGGGGGCGGCGGGTGCCGGTGCGGCGGCCGCGGGGGCGCCGCTGCCGATCACGCCGAGCTGTCCACCGACGGCGACGACATCGTCTTCCTGCGCGGAGATTTCCAGCAGGGTGCCCGCGACGGGCGAGGGGATCTCGGTGTCGACCTTATCGGTGGAGACCTCGAGCAGCGGCTCGTCGACGGCGACCTGGTCACCGACCTGCTTGAGCCAGCGGGTGACGGTGCCCTCGGTGACCGACTCACCGAGTTCCGGCATCTTGACCGGGGTGCCCGACGCGGCGGCGGGGGCGGGGGCGGCCGGAGCCGCGGGCGCGGGGGCCGCAGCGGCGGCGGCCGGCGCGGGGGCCGGTTCCGGCTCCGGTGCGGGGGCGGGTGCAGGTGCGGCTTCAGGTGCGGGTGCGGCGGCGGGTGCGGGCGCTTCGCCGGCTTCGCTGATCACACCGAGCTCACCGCCGACCTCGACGACGTCATCCTCGGCGGCGACGATCTTCGACAACACACCCGCCGCCGGCGACGGGATCTCGGTGTCGACCTTATCGGTGGAGACCTCGAGCAGTGGCTCGTCGACCTCGACCGTGTCTCCTTCCTGCTTCAGCCACCTGGTCACCGTTCCCTCGGTGACGCTCTCACCAAGAGCCGGCATCTGGACGGAGAAGGCCATGTCCGTTGACTCCTCTGACTGCTCGACGGGTTCTACAACAGTTGATCTCACTGCGAACACCCACCGCGGGTCGCGATGGGTGTCCGAAAGCCACCGATCATTGTGCGTGGCACCGGAGATCTGTGTGGTTCTTGTACCGCGATCCATCCTTGCACTCGCCCGCGAGACGTGTAGCACAGGGCAGCGAACTACACAGGGCTGGCAAGATGGAATGACCGATGCCGAGCAGTGGGTCACCGGTGGAAGGAGGTCGGCGTCCTTGGGTTTGCTGGATCGTTTCCGAGGCGGCGCGGCGCGGGGAGGCAGGGCTTTACGTGCGGGTTCGGGTAGCGGCGACGATGCGCGCTACCTCGCCGAGTGGGTGCGTACCCATACCGGGGTGGAGGGCTACGTGGAGCCCAAGACGACCGTGACCGATGTCACTGTCGTATTGGTCGCGGCCGATGGTGAATGGACTCGTCGCGTCGTCGGCGAGCGCGGCGCGCAGCGGCTAGCCGGAGATTTGCGGATTCCCGTTTACGACGTCCGCAAGACCGGTTATCCGCAACGGATGCGCGACTACGACGCCCGCAAGCGGATCGAGCGCCAGCGGGCGCTGGAACGCGAATTGGGCGATTTGTAAGACTTTCGTTCAATTTGTTCGCGGCCCGCCGAGTGCGACGCCCGGAAATTCCGGACGCCGCACCGGCATTCGATTACTCCGCCGCGTCCTCGTGCGCGATGTCCTCGATCACCGAAACCAGAGTGCGGACCGGAACCCCGGTGCCGCCCTTGCCGATGTAGCCGAACGGGCCGCCGGTGTTGTAGGCCGGACCAGCGACGTCCAGGTGCGCCCACTGCACACCCTCCGGGACGAACTCCTTGAGGAAAATCGCGGCCGAGAGCATGCCGCCCCAGCGGTGCGATGCGACATTCGCCAGATCGGCGACCTTGGAGTTCAGATCGGCCCGCAGTTCGGCGGGCAGCGGCATGGCCCAGCCGTTTTCACCGGCCAGCCGCGACAGCCGCGCGACCCGGTCGCGGAAATCGTCGGTGCCCATCACGCCGGGGGTACGGGTGCCGAGCGCGACCATCTGCGCACCGGTGAGGGTGGCGACGTCGATGAGGTACTCCGGATCGTCCTCACCCGCGCGCACAATGGCGTCGGCCAGGATCAAGCGGCCTTCGGCATCGGTGTTGAGCACCTCGACGGTCTTACCGCCGTACTGGGTGAGCACATCACCGGGGCGCTGCGCGGTGGCCGACGGCATGTTCTCGGCCATCGGCACGGTCGCGATCACGGTGACCGGTAGTTCCAGCTTGGCGGCGGCGATGGTCGCGGCGATGACCGCGGCGGCGCCCGCCATATCGGAGGTCATATTTTCCATGTTCGCGGCGGGCTTGATGGAGATGCCGCCGGTGTCGAAGGTGATGCCCTTGCCGATGAGCGCGATCTTCTTGGCGCCGCCGTTGTAGGTCAGGCGCACCAGGCGCGGCTGGCGCGAGGAGCCCTTGCCGACGCCGAGCACGCCACCGTAGCCGCCGTCGGCCAGCGCCTGCTCGTCGAGCACCTCGACCTGCAGACCCGCCGACTCGGCCAAAGCCTTCGCGCGGGTGGCGAATTCGGCCGGGTACAGGTGACTCGGCGGAGTGTTGACGAAATCGCGTGCGGTGGCGATGGATTCGGCGATCACCCAGTCGTGGCTGAAGCCCTTGCGGTAGGACACGCTCGGATCGCCGACCAGGAGTTCGACCCTGCGCACGGGCTGCTCGTCCGGCTTGCCGTCGGCACTGTCGGATTTGAACGCGGTGAAGGTGTACGCGCCGAGGAAGAACCCTTCAGCGGTGGGCCCGATGCCGCCCTCGAGACCCGACAAAGTGGTCACGGCCCGGCCGACACCGGTCAGCGCACGTCCCGCGACACCGGCCGAGCGGCGGATCTGTTCGGCATCGATCTTGTCCGCGGCGCCGAGTCCGACGGCGAGCACACTCTTCACATCGAGGCCGGTGGGGGCGGGAATCCGGGTGAGCTCCTCGGCCTTACCCTTCGCGCCGACGGCGCGCAGCTGTTCCTGCAGCGCCGCGCGGACCTCCGGGGTGAGGATGTTGTCGACGAATTCGTCCTCCAGTGTGGCGATCGTCGGGCCGTCGTCACCGGCCACCAGGCCGATCACCAACACGTCGGTGTCGGCACTGATGGTGTCGACCAGGTCCAGGTCCGGTCCGAGCGAGCGATCTGCAACAGCGGTCATGAGCACAGGCTATTCGGTCTGCTCCGGGTGGCGCATCGCGACGCCACCGCCGGGCTAAGCTCGGCCGGTGACCGAAGCGAACCTGCTGCAAGGCCCGATCCATGGCGTCCACGTCGAACTCGGGGCGAAGTTCGCACCGTTCGGCGGATGGGAAATGCCGGTGTCATACGCGGGGACAGTCGGCGAACATCAGGCAGTTCGCGCGACCGTCGGCCTCTTCGATGTGAGTCACCTCGGCAAGGCCACTGTCCGCGGCGCGGGCGCGGCGGATTTCGTGAACTCGGCGCTCACCAACGACCTCGGTCGGATCCGGCCGGGCAAGGCGCAGTACACGCTGTGCTGCGCCCCCGACGGTGGTGTGATCGACGATCTGATCGCCTATTACGTCAGCGAGGACGAGATCTTCCTGGTGCCCAATGCCGCCAACACGGCCGCGGTGGTCGCGGAACTGCAGAAGGTCGCGCCCGACGGCATCACGGTGACCGACGAGCACCGCGATTACGGGGTGTTCGCGGTGCAGGGGCCGCGCTCGACGGAGGTGCTCACCGCGCTCGGGCTGCCGACCGATATGGAGTACATGGCCTACGCCGACGCCGAATGGGACGGCCGCCGGATTCGGGTCTGTCGCACCGGATACACCGGCGAACACGGCTACGAGCTGTTGCCCCGCTGGGCCGATGCCGAGCCGCTGTTTCGCGCGCTCGCCGAGCAGGTCCGGGCGCACGATGGGCAGCCCGCCGGGCTCGGCGCCCGCGATACGTTGCGCACCGAAATGGGTTATCCGCTGCACGGACATGAACTGTCGCTGGAGATTTCGCCCGTGCAGGCGCGCTGCGGGTGGGCGATCGGCTGGAAGAAGGCCGACTTCTGGGGTAAAGCCGCACTGGAGCAGGAGAAGTCGGCCGGTCCGCGTCGAATCCTGTTGGGGCTGAAGGCACTTGATCGGGGCGTGCTGCGCCAGGGACAGACCGTGCTGCGTGCGGATGCGCCCGTCGGCGAAACCACCTCCGGCACCTTCTCGCCGTCGCTGCAGATCGGTATCGCCCTCGCCTTGCTCGATACCGCGGCGGGCCTCGAACCCGGCGCGGAGGTCGAGGTCGACGTGCGCGGCCGCCGCCTGCGCTGCGAGGTCGTGCGTCCGCCGTTCGTCGACACGAAAACCAAGTAGTCGGCGTCGCGCTGTGCACTGCGGATGTCGGCAGGTGACGCTGGTACATTCGCGGCGCGCCGACACTCGCACCGCGGCGAGATCGCGCCCGATAGGATCTGCCTCATGACCGTTGCCGCACAGTTCACCCATGTTCCGCATCCCGCGCCCACCCCGGCGCAGCGGGTACAGGAGATTCTGGCGGCACCGGGCTTCGGACGCTTCTTCACCGATCACATGGTCTCCATTGACTACACCGAGGGCGAAGGCTGGGGTAATGCCAGGGTCGAGCCGTACGGGCCGTTGGCGATGGATCCGGCGACGATGGTGTTCCACTACGGCCAGGCCATCTTCGAGGGTCTGAAGGCCTACCGGCAGAACGATGGCAGCGTTTCCTGCTTCCGAATCGACGCGAATGCGACGCGCTTCCGCAAGTCCGCGCGCCGGATGGCGATGGCGGAACTGCCCGAGGAACTATTCATCGAATCCGTGCGTCAGCTGCTCGAGGTCGACGGCGGCTGGGTTCCCGCGGCCGGTGGTGAGGAGTCGCTGTATCTGCGGCCGTTCATGTTCGCCACCGAGGCTGGGCTCGGCGTGAAGCCCGCCTCCGCCTATAAATACCTGCTGTTGGGATCGCCTGCGGGCGCGTACTTCCCGCGCGGTGTGAAGCCGGTGCGGGTCTGGCTGTCGACCGAATACGTGCGGGCCGCACCGGGCGGTACCGGTGAGGCGAAGGTCGCAGGCAACTACGCGGCCTCGCTGCTGGCGCAGGCGCAGGCCTCCGAGAAGGGCTGCGATCAGGTCGTCTGGCTCGATGCCTGTGAGCGTCGCTATGTCGAGGAAATGGGCACCAACAACCTGTTCTTCGTTTTCGGCTCCGGTTCCGAGGCGCGGCTGGTCACCCCGGAACTGTCCGGATCGCTGTTGCCGGGCATCACCCGCGATTCGCTGCTCACCCTCGCCGCCGATTCGGGCTATGTGGTTGAGGAGCGCAAGGTTTCGGTGGAGGAGTGGCGCAAGGGCGCCGAATCCGGTGAGATCACCGAGGTTTTCGCCTGCGGTACCGCCGCCGTGATCACACCCGTCGGCTGGGTTCGTTCCGCCGATGGTGAGTTCACCGTCGGCGGTGGTGAGCCGGGCGAGGTCACCATGGCGCTGCGTGACACTCTCACCGGGATCCAGCGCGGCACCTTCGCCGATATCCACGGGTGGATGCGCGGCATGTGACTGCGGCAGTCTCGCGCACGCCGCAGCCGTGTGCCGTTCGTGGTTCAGCTGGGCATGAACGTGCGCCATTCCTCCAGGGTTTGCGGGCGCATGACGTAGTTGGCGTCCTTGACCGTGGAGAGCGCCGCGGAGGGGTCCTGGGAATACCAGTGACCCGGGTAGACGACCGGGTCGCCGGATAGATCGGCTAGGTAGCGCAGGCTACGGAACATGGCATCGGAGTCGCCGCCGGGGAAGTCGGTGCGGCCGCAGCCGTCGATGAAGAGGGTGTCGCCCGCGATGAGGCGATTGTCGAACAGGAAGCACTGGCTGCCGGGTGTGTGGCCGGGGGTGTGCAGCAGTTCGATATCGAAGGCGCCGACGCTGACCTTGTCGCAGTGCTCGTGTCCGGTGAGTTCGCTCGGCGCGATACCGGTGACATTGGCGACCCAGGACAGTTCCTCGGCATTGACGTGCACCGGAACGCTCGTCTTTTCGAGCAGCTCCCGCACCCCGCGCAGGGTGAATCCCAGCATGGTGCCACCGACATGGTCCGGATGGTGATGGGTGGCGAGCACCCCGGTCAGCCGCAGCCCGTCAGCCTCGGCGATATCCACCAGATCACCCGCCGCATACGCCGGATCCACCACCACACACTCGCCGGTCTCCCGATCGCCGATCAGATACGCGAAATTTCGCATCTGCGTCGCGATCGGATCACCCACGGCAAAATCTCGACCGGACAGCAGTTGACGAAAATACAGACGCTCGGAAGACATACCGTCCACTGTATTGCCTGACCCAGACAATGCGCGCACCGTGCCAGCTATCTCGTCGCGGGAGTGCGTCCGCATGCGATGCTCGTGTGCGTAATAAGCGGACTGAGGAAGCCGCGATGTCGGCAGGCGCCCGATGCGAGTGAATGCCGCCGCCGTTCGGGCCCGAGCGTTCACCTTTCCGCCGAGTCCGCACACCTCGGCGCTGCGTTCGGGGCGATGCACATTCGCCGGTGCTTGGTGCGCGTTGGCCGACTCAGGTGCCCAGGGTTAGCCCGGCGGCGGTGATGGCGACGGATATCTCGAGTGTCGCGCCGAGGATGTCGCCGGAGAGGCCGCCGAAGCGGTGGCTGCAGTGTCGAATCAGTAGGGCTGAAATGCCCAGGGCGACAAGGACAACGGCGGGGCCGAGCCAGCGATGGTCCGGGACGGCGAGTATGCCCGCGGCAACGGCGAATGCGGACCAGAATGCAATGGTGATCGGGTGCTGGGTCCCGGCGACCAGTGCGCCGAAGCCGGTGCCGGGTGCGGCGGCGATGCCACGCCGACATGCGAGGACCACCACCACTCGGCCGACCGCCACCGCGAGCAGCACCGCGAACCAACGCTCGGCCTGGGCCAGCGCGGCGAACGAAAACGCTTGGACCCCAACGGCGAACACAATCGCCGCGACACCGAACGGCCCCGTGTCACCACTCTTCGATATCTCCCTGGCCCGCTCGGGTGAACCATACGACCCCAACCCGTCCAGCGTGTCGGCCAACCCATCCAGGTGCATCCCCCGGGTGATGAGCGCCAACCCGGCAACTGCCACCAGTCCCGCGACCGCTGCACTCGCCCCACCCCACGCCAGCACCCACAGCAACCCGACCCCGGCGGCCCCGAGTCCCACGCCCACCAACGGCGCCAACGCAATCGCCCGCCCCGCCGCGCTCCGATCGACACTGTCCGGCCCCCGCACCGGCAGCACCGTCAGCCACGACACGGCAAGCCGCACACCGTTCATATTCGCCGACCTGTAATCGCTCGACCGTCGCCATCGCCGGATCCACGCAGCGAAACCGCCGCCGCGCCCGCCGTACGCCGCGCGCCGTTCATGCCGGGCGTTCCGTCGGCTCGGAGCGCCAGGTCCGCATGAGGCTCGACGCGTGTGTTGCCGCTAGCGGCCAGGGGCGACCCGCAAGACGGGATCGTCTGCGGATGATGGCGGTCGTCGCGGTACTTCCGACCGAGGGCGCGGTCCGTTGGTTCGCGGTGCGAGTTTCGCTGGTCGCTGGAGGCGCGTGCAGCCAAGGTCTATTTCCGCAAGTCCGGTTGCGCGGTCGCTTCGGCGGCGATGCTGGTCCCGGCTTCGGCTTCGGCTTCGGCTTCGGCGGCCGAATCTGCTGTGCTCACACCGGCTTCCGCGAAGGTGGCCATTTCGGCGAGGGTGGCTACGGCGGCGCGGAGGACGGGGAGGGCGGTCAGCGCGCCGGATCCTTCGCCGAGGCGCATGTCCAGGTCGAGGAGGGGCTCGAGGCGGAGGTGGCGCAGAGCGAGGGTGTGCGCGGGTTCGGTGGACCGGTGGCCCGCGAGCCACCAGGCGCTGGCACCGGCGGCCAGGTCCTCGGCGACCAGGGCGGCCGCTGTGACGACCACGCCGTCGAGGATGACCGGAGTCCGTCGGGTCGCGGCCTGTACCAGGAAGCCCGCCAGGGCGGCGAAGTCGGCGCCTGCGGCTACGCGCAGCAATTCGACCGGGTCTTTGGCGACCGGGCGGGCGCGGCGCATGGCATCGCGGATCGCGGCGACCTTGCGGATCCAGCCCGCATCGTCCACGCCGGTGCCCCGGCCGACAGCGGCGATGGGTTCGGTATCGGTGAGGGTCGCGATGAGCACGGTGGCGGGTGTCGTATTGCCGATGCCCATATCGCCCGCGATGAGCAGGTCGGCGCCCGCATCGATCTCGTCGTCGGCGATCGCCTTGCCGGCGGCGAGCGCGGCATGGATCTCATCCTCGCTCAGCGCGTCTTCGCGATCGATCGCCCCGCTCGACCGCCGCACCTTGTGCTTGGCGACCTGCGGATCGGTATCGGCGTCGACGGAAATATCGACGACCCGCACGCTCGCACCCGCCACTGCGGCCAGCGCATTCACCGCCGCACCACCGCCGAGGAAATTGGCGACCATCTGCGCGGTCACCTCACTCGGATAGGCCGAAACGCCGTGGCGCGCAATGCCGTGATCTCCGGCGAACACCACTACCCGCGCCCGCTCGAACTGCTTCGGCGGGCACACACCTTGACATGCCGACACCCAATTCCCGAGTGTCTCGAGCCGCCCGAGCGCCCCACCGGGTTTGGTCAGCTGCGCCTGCCGCTGCTCCGCCGCCGCCCGAACCCCCGCATCGGGTGGCACCACCGGTCCGAATCCGTCTGTCACTATCGAGCCTTTCCGGGTCGGGGCAGTTCATTCCTACACCGCGCAGTCCATACCGGGCCCAATCTTGCCGCCACCCCCGCCAGTCCGCACCACCACCCCGGCACCTGATGCCGCGTCTCGCGTGCTCGCGGTCGGACTTGATGGTCCGACGGCGCATCCTGCACGGCTGGCACGACACTCGCGCAGGGCGCGGCTCCCGTTGGTGACGCGGCATGATCGCAGGTGCGCTCGTATTTCAGGCGGGCTGCACCACCCGCGCCCTACGTGATGTCTTGTCTCGCGTGCTCGCGGTCGGACCTGATGGTCCGTACGGCGCAGCGTGGACGGCTGGCGCGACGGCCCGCAGGGCGCGGCTCCCGTTGGTGACGCGTTGATCGCCGCAGGGGTGCGCTCGTTTTTCAGGTGGGCTGCACCACCCGCGCCCTACGTGATGTCTTGTCTCGCGTGCTCGCGGTCGGACCTGATGGTCCGTACGGCGCAGCGTGGACGGCTGGCGCGACGCCCCGCAGGGCGCGGCTCCCGTTGGTGACGGGGCATGATCGCCGCAGGGGTGCGCTCGTATTTCAGGCGAATCGCACCAACACCACCCGCGCCCTACCTGATGCCTCGTACCGCGCGCTCGCGGTTCCACTCGGCCTCCGCATGACGCATGCGGAGGGGCGCGGCTCTCGCGAGTGATTCGCGGTGCGTGGTCGCCGCACCAGTTGCCTGCGCCGCGGCATGGACCGCGGTGCCCTGCAGTTGGCCGAGGTCGCGACGTCAGCTGCCGTGCGGTCCTACTTCAAGCGGAGGGGAAGCCCGGCGACAATTAAGAAGGCTTCATCGCAGGTTTGCGCGAGGCGCTGGTTGAGGGTCCCGATCTCGTCGCGGAAAAGGCGGCCGGAGCGGGTGGCGGGGATGACGCCCATACCTACCTCGGGCGTCACGATCACCAAGCGGCCGGGGTAGGCGGTGACCGCGGCGACCAAGGCGTCCGTGTCTGGTGCGATGGTGCCGCGCGGGGCATCCCAGGCCGCGCGCGCGTCGATGCGGGCGGTGAGCCAGGTCCCGATATCGTCGATCAGTGTGGTTCCGGCCGGGGGAGCGGCGGTGAGAACCATTGCCGGATCAGCGCTTTCGAGGACCGTCCAGTCCGCGGGCCTGCGGTCGCGATGGCGGGCGATGCGCTCGGCGAAGTCGAGATCGGCCGGATCGGGAATCGCGGTAGCGATATAGCGCACCGGGCCGCCCTCTGCCGCCAACACTTCCGCGAATGCCGACTTACCGGATCGCGCGCCGCCGAGCACGAGGATGCGGTGCGCGCGACTGCTGGTAGATGAGCGATCC
Source organism: Nocardia sp. CA-120079 (assembly GCF_050955745.1). Lineage (NCBI taxonomy): Bacteria > Bacillati > Actinomycetota > Actinomycetes > Mycobacteriales > Nocardiaceae > Nocardia > Nocardia sp. CA-120079. Next base: position 6,881,703 of record NZ_CP192088.1, on the reverse strand, counting down.
GACACGGCAGCACCGTATCAATCCGCTCGCTCATGCCTGCACCTCGCTGCCGCTCGGCTCCGGCATGACCGCGTCGGCGGCGTTCGCTCGCTCAGGCGCGCTGCTCGGTCGCCTCCGCGCCGCCGAACCGGCGGCGATACTCGGTCGGCGCGATGCCGACGACCTTCTGGAAGTGATGCCGCAGCAGCGCACCGGATCCGAAACCGGCTTGTGCGGCAATCTGTTCCAGCCCCTCGTCGGTGTCCTCCAGCAGATGCTTGGCGTACAGCACGCGCTGATTGGTCAGCCATTTCACCGGTGTGGTTCCGGTTTCGGCGGCGAAGCGGCGGGCGAAGGTGCGGGTGGACATCATCGAGCGGGCGGCCAGATCGTCGATGGTGTGCGGCAGGCCGAGATTTTCGTTCATCCACTGCAGCGTGGAGCTGAGACTGTCGGAGGTGCACTCTGGCACCGGACGCTCGATGAATTGGCGCTGTCCGCCGTCACGCTGCGGCGGCACCACCATCCGGCGGGCGATCGCATTCGCGACGGAGCTGCCGATCTCCCGGCGCACCAGATGCAGGCAGGCGTCGATGCCCGCGGCCGTGCCCGCCGAGGTGATCAGATTGCCCTCGTCGACGAACAACACATCGGGATCGACCGTGGCCTGCGGAAACTGTGCCGCCAATTGGTCGACATAGCGCCAATGCGTGGTGCACTTGCGACCGTCGAGCAGACCGGCCGCCCCGGCCAGGAACGCACCGGAACATACGGTGAGCACGATCGCCCCACCATCCGAGGCATCCCGTATCGCGTCGACGACCCGCGGATCGAGCCCATGTTCGGAGGCCGAAGCGGGAAAGGCCGGAATCGCCACCAGATCGGCCTTCGCCAACTCCTCCAGCCCGAACTCCGGTGTGACAGTGATACCGGGGGTGGTGGACGGCAGCGGCTTCCCCGGCTCGGCCCCGCACACCTTGAAATCGAATCCGGGCAGTCCGTCCGCGGTCCGATCGAGCCCGAAAACCTCACAGACCACGCCGAATTCGAACATGGCCAGGCGCTCCGACAGCACCACCGCGACCTTGGACAGCATGCGGACAGCATACCTGGCTGAATCTTTACGAACAATGTCAGAACAGCCACTTTCGGCGGTAAATCACCGAGCGCAAAATTACTGCCATGATAACTTTTCTCGTAAGCATGGCAGTCGTAGTGGGCTTCGCGGTCCTCATCACACGAGGCGGCGGTCACGCCGGATCAGCGAATGTCACCGATCGCGACGCCCAGCGCCTGCAGTCCGATCTATCCGCCATCATCGCCCACTCACATCACCATTGAGGGATGCACGTTCGGCTGGCGGTTCGCTTTCCGCTCTCCCGGGCCGCGAACACGCAGCGCCGAAGGCGCTGCAAATCAAACACTGTCGCCGGGGCCGACCCGCGGCTTCGGCGCCCGCATCTTGCGGATCTGCGAGGCGCGGACGAAGGCGTACCACCCCAGCTTGTAGCCGGTATCGGTGCTCTCCGGGAAACGCTCACGCACCCGTCCGTTGACGATCCGGCCCAGCAGGAAGCCCTCGGCGATCATGAAGAACATCATCACCAGCATGGCGAGCGTCACAATCGTCTGCAGCGCGGGCGCGACGAACATCGACAGGATCAGGACCAGCGCCATCGGCATGAACAACCCCACCAGGTTGCGTCGGGCATCGACGATGTCACGCACGAACGCCCGCACCGGGCCCTGATCGCGGGGCAGCAGGTATTTGTCCTCGCCGGCCAGCATCCTGGCGCGCCGGTCCTGGGCCGCCAGCCGACGCTCGGCCGAGGCCGTCTTGCGGTCCTCGCGGCTGCCGCGGGTGGCTTTGCGCCGGGCGCGCGCCTCCTTCGCGGTGAGCGGGGCCGGAGCCACCGGGCCGCGCCGCTTGCCTTGGGCGTCACGGCGTTTCGGAGTCGGTCGGCCCTTGCCCTCGGTGGCGGTGGCCGCTTTCGTGATGGAGACTGCGGTCGAGCCGCCGTCCGAGCCCGCCGTCTGGTCGGCGCTCTCGTCGGTGGTGCTGGACTCGCCGCGACGGAACAATTTCACGCGACCAGGCTATTCGATGCGGTACCCCGCAGGAAATGAGGTCCGTGGGAGGTTGTGTCCACCGCAGTACCCGGTGGTGGCAAGATGGGGGAATAACAGCCCGCTGAGTGGTGTTGTAGCCACGAGCCGTGCGCTGTTCACGGGTTGAACACAGCTGTCCTGAGGAGAGTTCATGACTGTGCAAGACGAGACGACCACCCACGGTGTGACTCTGACCGACGCCGCCGCCAGCAAGGCGAAGGCGCTGCTCGACCAGGAGGGTCGCGACGACCTCGCCCTGCGTATCGCCGTGCAGCCGGGCGGCTGTGCGGGCCTGCGCTACCAGCTCTTCTTCGATGACCGCTCGCTCGACGGCGACCTGACCGTCGACTTCGGCGGCGTCAAGCTGGCCGTCGACCGGATGAGCGCGCCGTACGTACAGGGCGCCTCGATCGACTTCGTCGACACCATCGAGAAGCAGGGCTTCACGATCGACAACCCGAATGCGACGGGTTCCTGCGCCTGCGGCGACTCCTTCAACTGACATCTCGGCCCCCGGCCGGTTGCAGCCGGGCGAAGAAGTCGTGCTCGGCGGATGCAGTAGTTGATACGGTGAAGGCGCGGGTTTTGTGTCCCGCGCCTTTCGTCGTCTGCCGCCTACTCGAAGGGGCTCAGCCTCGTGTCTATCGCCGTGTCCGCGTCCATTGCAACCGACCACCTCATGCGTTTCCCCGGACGGTTCGCCGACGCGCTGCTGGCCGATCAGCTCGACCACGTCTCGGTGAGCTTTCTCGTCGATGATCTGCAGATCCGCAAGGGCGGTGTCGCGGGCAACATCGCCTACGCCATGGGCGTTTTGAATCGCACGCCGCTGCTCGTCGGCGCGGTCGGCGCCGATTTCGCCGAGTACGGTGCCTGGCTCGAGAAGCACGGTGTCGATTGCTCCACCGTCCGGATCTCGGACCAGGCGCATACCGCGCGCTTCGTCTGCACCACCGACGACGATATGGCCCAGATCGCGTCGTTCTACCCGGGCGCGATGAGCGAGGCCCGCGACATCTCGATCGGCGAACTCGCCGAGCAGCACACCCTGGACCTGGTGCTCATCGGCGCCAACGATCCCGAGGCGATGCTGCGCCACACCGCGGAATGCCGGGAACTCGGCATTCCGTTCGCCGCCGACCCGTCCCAGCAGCTGGCCCGCCTCGACGGCGATCAGGCCGTGCAGCTGATCGACGGCGCCGCATACCTTTTCACCAATAAGTACGAGTGGGCGCTGCTGCTGCAGAAGACCGGTCTGAGCGAGGAAGAGGTCGCGCGCAAGGTCGGTATCCGGGTCACCACGCTCGGCAAGGACGGCGTGCAGATCGTCGACCGCGACGGCACCGAGGTGATCGTCGGCGTGGTCCCCGAGGTGAACAAGGTCGAGCCCACCGGCGTCGGCGACGCTTTCCGCGCGGGCTTCCTCACCGGCCACACCGCCGGACTCTCGCTGCAGCGTTGCGCCCAATTGGGTTCGCTCATCGCGGTTCTCGTACTCGAGACCATGGGCACCCAGGAGTGGACCCTCAACAAGGACGACGCCCTCGAGCGCCTTACCAAGGCCTACGGTCCCGAAGCCGCCGCCGATATCAAGCCCCTCCTCTGACCGACGCCGATCCCGACGGCCGCACCGTATCCGGTGCGGCCGTTCGCATCTGCCCACTCGCCGCGCTCGGCCAACGCCCCGCTGCGCACGCTTTAGCGCGCCGCGCACGAATTCGCCGGCAAATCCCATGCATGTCGTGCGAAAAATGCGCGGCACGGTCGCGTCGCACCGAGATGATGGCGGCGCGTCGCTCTGATCCACGTGCTGCGCGCGTCTTGTTGCGCCGCGCACGAATTCGCTGGGCGCATCCATGCGCGGCGTGTGAAAAGATGTGCGGCACAGTCGCATTGCGCGGAGACGACGGTGCCGCCGTGCTGCGCAACACAATGTGCGCGGCGCGAGTGGCTACAACGAGACGGGGTAGACCGGCTCCTGAATGTCGGGGGTGATGCGCTTTTCGACGAAGATCCCGTGCCAGACCATGAAGACCAGCAGCGTCCACAACCGGCGGCTGTGGTCGCCGCGGCCTGCGCGGTGGTCTTCGAGCATGCCCTTGATCGCGCCCTTGTCCAGCAGGTGATCGGTCTGCGATTCGGCGATCTGCAGGTGCGCCCAGTCGTAGAGTTCGGTGCCGCGCAACCAATGCCGCAGTGGGACAGGGAAACCCAGCTTCGCCCGGTGCAGCACATGCGGCGGGACGATGCCCTCGAGTGCCTGGCGCAGCGCGTACTTCGTGGTCTCCTTGGTGATCTTCTGCTCGTAGGGCAGCTGTTCGGCGACCTTCAGCACCTCGGAATCCAGGAACGGCACGCGCAGCTCGAGCGAATTCGCCATGGTCATCTTGTCGGCCTTGACCAGGATGTCGCCGCGCAGCCAGGTGTAGAGATCCAGATGCTGCATGCGCGCGACCGGGTCCCAGCCGCGTGACTGCGCGTAGATCGGCGCGGTGACGTCCTGGTGGGTCCATTCCGGCCGGAATTCGCGCAGCACCGCACGCAACTGCGCATCGCTGAAGCTGCGCGCATTGCCGTAATAGCGCTGCTCCAAGGGAAGCGAGCCTCGGTGCAGGAGACTCTTACCGCGGGTGCCGTCCGGAATCCGCTCCGAGAGCTTGCCCGCCAGCCTGCGTACGCCACGCGGCAGGTATTCGAAGGGCCTGAGCGACAACGGTTCCCGGTAGATCGTGTATCCGCCGAACAGCTCGTCCGCGCCCTCGCCGGAAAGCACCACCTTGACGTGCTTGCGTGCCTCCTTGGCGACGAAGTACAGCGGAACCAGCGCCGGGTCGGCCACGGGATCGTCGAGGTACCAGACGATTTCGGGGATCGCGGCCGCGAATTCGGCGGGGGAGACAACCTTCACGATGTGCCGCGCGCCGATCGCCTCCGCGCTCTCGGCGGCCACATCGACCTCGGAGTAGCCCTCGCGTTCGAAGCCGGTGGTGAAGGTGATCAGCTTCGGGTTGTGCCGCATGGCCAGCGCCGCGACCGCGGTGGAGTCGATGCCGCCGGACAGGAACGATCCGACCGTCACATCCGCGCGCATATGTTTTGCGACCGAGTCCTCCAGGGCCTCGGCGATATCGCGGTAGCGGGCGGCCGCCGACCCGGGTGCGAAGGCCCGCACCTTGAACTGCGGATCGAAGTAACGGGTGACCTGCGGCGCCTCGCCCGCCCGCACGGTCGCGTAGTGCCCGGATTCCAGGCGACGGATGTCCTTGTGCAGGGTCTCCGGCTCCGGCACGTACTGCAGCACCGTGTAGTGCTCCAAAGCCCGCGGATCCAGCCCATCGGACAGCCCGAGTGCGGGCAGCAGCTCCAGCAGGCTCTTCTTCTCACTGCCGAACGCGGTGCCGCCGGGCCCCGTCGCCAGGAACAACGGCTTGATCCCGAACGGATCGCGCGCCAGGAACAACTCCTGGGTCTCGGTATCCCAGATCGCGAACGCGAACATGCCGCGCAGCTTGCGCACCGCCTCCGGACCCCAGTAGTGGAAGGCCGCGACGATCGCCTCGCTGTCGCCCTCGGTCTCGAAGATCTTCCCGTCCGGGTACTCCTCGGCATGGGCCTTCGCGAGTTCCTCGCGGATCTCGATATAGTTGTAGATCTCACCGTTGAATGTCAGCGCGTAGCGCTCCCGGTTCTCGGCCGGACCCCAGCGCAGCGGCTGGTGCGAATGCTCGATATCGATGATCGACAGCCGGTTGAAGCCGTAGATCACATGATCGTCGTGCCAGGTGCCGCGCTCGTCCGGGCCGCGATGGCGTACGCAGTGCAGGGCGTCGTACACCCGCTCCACGGTGTTCACCCACCCCGCCAGCTCCGCTGGCTGCCGTCCCCGACGGTCGTCGGTTGCCGCATCAGATGTCAGAAATCCGAGCAGTCCACACACGGCGTCGGCAACCTCGTTTCCGCTTCGGTACGGGCGCTGGCCCGATTCATTGGGTGGCTGCGCCCGATAGGTGGGCGCACAGGACGAAATCTCGTGTCCGAGTATGCCGCACCGGGCGGATTCGTGTGTCGCGCCCACCGGACAGTTGCACTGCGAAATGTTGTCCGCCTGCATCGCACCTGGCCGATCCGGCCGCATCGCACGCCTTGTACTGCGACGATGTCCGGGTGACCGGATCAACCCCCGGGGCGGCGGAGTGTCGAATGCGACCCGACGTCAAACGGGGCGCCGGTTTGGTCTACGCTGCGTAGTACTCAGGACATTCTCAGTTGGATCGCGCGCGAAGCAAGCGGCCGACGGAATGCCCTGAAACGTGCTTAAGACGTACCGCCGGGCGATCGCACCCCGAGCGGTGCACTGTCGGAATGTGTGGCGACCAGGAAGGCGTGAGCGTGGCGCACAAGGCGAGCGACGAGATCGGGGCACGCCCCGTGAAGGGTCGGCAGGGCCGCATCCTTCGACGGGCCGGGCTGGCGGTGTCCTTGGGGATCACCGCGATGCTCGTCTCGGGCTGCTCGATCGACAATGTTTGGCTGCGATTCGGCTGGCCCTCGGGCATCACGCCGCAGGCCACCCGGATGCGGGAGCTGTGGACCTGGTCGGTCATCGCGGCATTGGCGATGGGTGTGCTGGTGTGGGGTCTGACCTTCTGGACCGTCGCCTTCCACCGCAAGAAGAAGGACTCCCCGGAGTTCCCGCGCCAGACCGGTTACAACGTGCCGCTGGAGCTGACCTACACGGCCGTGCCGTTCGTCATCATCGCGGTGCTGTTCTACTTCACCGTGGTCGTGCAGAACTACGTGCACGAGAAGGTCGCCAACCCGGACGTGACCGTCGACGTGACCGCCTTCCAGTGGAACTGGAAGTTCGGCTACCGCAATGTCGACTTCAAGGACGGCTACCGCTTCGACGGCATCGACAAGGCCCGCGAGGACGCCAACCAGGAGCAGCTCGAGGAGTACAAGGAGCGGACCAAGGACGGTCACCCGCAGCCGGGCCCGGTGCACGGCAAGCCGGAGAACGAGATCCTGTCCTACCTGCACTACGACAAAGTCGAGACCGTCGGCTCCAGCACCGAGATCCCGGTGCTCGTGCTGCCGACCGGTAAGAACATCGAATTCCAGCTGGCCGCGGCCGATGTGGTGCACGCCTTCTGGGTGCCGGAGTTCCTGTTCAAGCGCGACGTGATGCCGAACCCGAAGGAAAACCACTCGGATAACGTCTTCCAGATCACCAAGATCGAGAAGGAAGGCGCGTTCGTCGGCCGCTGCGCCGAGATGTGCGGCACCTTCCACTCGATGATGAACTTCGAGGTCCGTGCGGTATCGCCGGAGAAGTTCACCAAGTACATCGATGCGCGCAAGGCGGGTAAGACCAACGCCGAGGCGCTCGAGTCCATTGGTGAATCCCCGGTCGCGACCACCACACAGCCGTTCAACACCAAGCGCGACACCAAGAGCGCGTCCGCGGTAGAGAGCAAGTGAGGACTGATCTGAAATGAAGATCGAAGCGCGGATTTTCGAACTGCTCACGGTGTTCTTCGTCATCGTGGCAATCGTCTACGGCTACTTCACCGGTCAGTCGCGGACCGGTGTCGAATGGGCGGGCACCACCGCGACGGTGCTGACCGCCGGTCTGTCGCTGATCATCGGCACCTACTTCCGATTCGTCGCACGTCGCCTCGACCTGCGCCCGGAGGACTACGAGGATGCCGAGATCGTGGACGGCGCGGGCGATCTGGGCTTCTTCTCGCCCGGCAGCTTCTGGCCCATCACCCTGGCCGGCGCGGGCTCCATCACCGCCCTGGGCCTGGCGTTCTTCCAGTTCTGGCTCATCGGCATCGGTGTGGTGTGCATCCTCGGTGCGGCCGCCGGTCTGGTGTTCGAGTACTACCTCGGCCCGGAAAAGCACTGAGCGAATAGCTCTTTACGAAGCGCCCCCCGGATTCCGGTGGGGCGCTTCGGCGTTTCGGGCGCAATCTCACGCATGCGACGGGCTGACGACCGTGGCCCGGCGCGGCGTCGCAACGAATGATCGCGATCGGGATTCGAGACCCGTCGATCGGTGCGGGCAGCACGAATCGCGGACGCTCGTAGGAGGTGTTCTAGGCGGATACGTCTGCTCGGGCCCAGCGGGACAGGATGCGGTTGGTGGAGCGCGGTGCGACGCACGCGAGTCCGCGCAGGGTGCGCGCGAAGCGGGGTTCGAGGCGGGCCGGGCGGGTGCGGATGGCCGTTTCGACCAGGCGGGCGGCCTCGGTCGGTTCCAGCGCGGGTTCGGTGACATAGTGCGCGATGGTGCCCGTTTCCGGCTGGACGGCCGGATAGTGCACGGCGGTCACCTGAATGCCGCGAGGTGCCAGTTCGGCGTCCGCGCATTGACCGAAGGTGGTCCAGGCGGCCTGGGAGCTGGCGTAGGAGGCGAAATTCGGTGTAGCACCGGTCTTCAGGCTCCACGGGCCCACATTGATCACGTGGCCGGAGCCCGATTCCAGCATGGCGGGCAGCAGGCCGAGCGTCAGGCGCAGCGGACCGAAGTAGTTGGTCGCCATCATGCGCTGGTAGTCGCGGAAGCGGTCCAGGGATTGCGATACGGGTCGGCGCAGCGGACGGCCCGCATTGTTGATCAGCACATCGACCCGGCCGAAATCGCTGAGCACCCAGCCGACGAGCTGATCGACATCACCTAGTGCGGAGATATCGCAGCGGAACCAATTCGCCGCACCGCCCGCATCGACGATCTGATTGCAGCCGGCGACGAGTTGATCCCCGCGCCGGGCGACCAGCAGCAGCTGCGCACCGTGTGCGGCAAGCAGTGTGGCTGTGGCGTGACCGATCTCGGAACACGCGTCCGTCACGAGAACCCGCAGCCCCTCGACGGATTCGGGCCGCTGACGCTTACGATCCGGCAAACGGGTCGGGGCAGTGCGGAATTCGAGCATCAGAGCAACCTTCACCGTAGATGGGCTGAACCAACGCATCGACACCCCGCCGACAGTGCCGAAGTCGACCGCCGTCGCCCACAGATAGCCGAACCGCCACATGGGCGGTGAAGCTATTTTCTGGCGACTATATGCGGCGCGACACAGTCTAATCCGTGGAGTCGTACCGCAGGGCGCGTTCGGATGCGCAGATCTCATCGATTCCGGTAACGATGTCGCGCAACAGTTCTGAGGGCAGCGCAGAGGGCCGCAAACGGCAGGTGAAGGTGATCAGCCCGTGGTCCTCGACCGCGAGCCCGCGCGCTTGCGCCTCCTCACGCAGGTACTTCGAGCGCACGCCGTAGGTCATCGCGGAGATGACGGTGAAGCATCCGGTCCGCTCCCGGTGTCCAGCAAACAAATCGTGCAGTCTGTAGAAAACCGAGGTGTAGGTCGACAGCGGCGCGAAAATCGCGACCCGGTAGGCGGGTCCGCGCTCGGAGGAGCTGATGACCGTATCGGCCAGATACTCCGCATCGCGCAGTGTCAGCACCTTCGGGGCGAACATGAGCGCTCCCGCCGCGGCATTGCGCACCGGTGCACCCGCGCGGCCGCCCGCGGCAGAGGCTATGACGCCCAACGACTTCCTGGTCTTGGTGCCGACTTCACGGCGCGCCCGCAGCGAGCGGGTGGGCGTGGTCGGGTAGAGACTCGACCACTGACCGAACCGCACGGTCCCCAACTGCACATGGCCGGTGCCGACCGGGCGCGAAACCTTCAGTGGCGCGGTATCGACCCAACGACCGACCTGCAGTGCGACATTACCCGGCCGGGTGATTTCGGCATAGGCGTGTTCGACGAAGGAGTCGAAGTCCAGGAAGCGGTCGGCGTCGGTGGTGAGCCAGGTGTGGTCCTTATCGATATCGACCGCATCGAGGGTGAGTGCGGTGATGATGCCCGCGCGTCCGCCGGCGCCGAGGATCCGGTGGAAACGCTCGGTGTGGTGGTTGCGACCGCAGGTGCCGATGCGTCCGTCCGGATCGACGTACTCCAGGTCCACGATCTGATCGATGAACATGCCGTACTTGTGCGATGCCGTGCTGACACCGCCGACCGAGGCGAAACCACCCGCGGTGATGTCGCGGTGGTCGCCGACGATCGGCAGACCGAGCCCGTGCGCGCCGAGGCGGCGATCGATATCGGAGAGTTTGGCGCCCGCCTGCACTCGCACGGTGCGCCTGCCGAGGTTGATATCGAGCACCGCATTCATCTTTCGCAGCGAGACCACCGCGCGCGGATCGGGTAACGACAGACCATCGTCGATCGGTTCGCCGCCACGCACCGTGAGGTTTTCCGCGCGACCGCGTGAATTCCGCACCGTACGAACGACATCCGCGGTGTCACGAGGTAGATATTCTTCGGCGGCGACAGTGTGCGGCGTGCTCATGGACCGAAAGCTAACCACAGCGGGGCCTCCGATGCTCGTTCGATCTCCAAGGGTTACCGGACCGGCGGCGCGAGCCGCTGGCTGAACAGGACGGATCCGGTCGCATCGCACAGGTTGACCGTCAGTTCCCTTGACTTGCCATCGATCAGCACCTCACCGAAATGTTGGAAGCTGTCCAGCGGTGAGGCGTTCTGAACGGTCGGCGCGTGCACGAATACCGCCTCCGGACCGAAGGTGCCGTCGAGCGGATTCGGGCCGAACGCACCGGCATTCAGCGGTCCGGACACGAACTCCCAGAACTCGTCGAAGTCGGTGAAGGCGGCGCGCTCGGGCGAATAGTGGTGGGCCGCGGTGTAGTGCACATCCGCGGTCAGCCAGACCACGCCGCCCACCTTGTTCGCCTTGATCGCCGAGAGTACCTGGGCGATTTCGGTTTCCCGGCCGGACGGGGCGCCGTTGTCGCCATTGGCCGGGCCCTCGTAGGCCGTGACTTTTTGTTCACCGTCCTTGACGACAAGGCCGAGCGGTAGGTCGTTGGCGACGATTTTCCAGGTGGCCTTGGAATCGCGCAGACCCTCGATGAGCCACTTCGTCTGTTCCGGGCCGAAGATGCGACCGGTGGGTCCGTTGTCGATGTCGTTGGTGTCCTTATAGGTCCGCATATCCAGGACGAAGATGTCCAGCAGCGGGCCGTAAGAGATCTTGCGGTAGAGGCGGCTGTCGACCGCCTCCTTGGGCTCCAACGGCATCCACTCGTGGAAGGCCTGCCAGGAGCGCGTCGCGAGGGCGTCCATGCTGCGCTCGCTGTAGCCCTTGGTCTCGGCGACCAGGCCACCGTGGTACCAGTTGTTGACGGTTTCGTGGTCGTCCCACTGGACCACCTGGGCGACCGAGGTGTTGAAGCGGCGGTAGTTCTGGTCGGTCAGGTTGTAGGCGTAGTTGCCGCGGAACTGGGCCAGGGTCTGCGCGACAGCGCTTTTCGCCTCGGAAACGGTATTGCGCCAGATCCGGCCGTCGGGCAGCGTCACCGATTCCTGCAGCGGGCCGTCGGCGTAGATCGAGTCACCGGAGTGGATGAACAGGTGCGGGTCGCGCGCGGCCATGGCCGAGAAGATCTTCATACCGCCGAGTTCGGGGTTGATGCCGTAACCTTGGCCGACCACATCGCCGGACCACTGCAGCTTGATATCTGACGCGCCGGTGGGCACGGTGCGGAACACCCCGGTAATCGGTTCGGAGGTGGCGCCGTCCTCGCCTTCCAGGGTGACCCGGTAGTGCACCTGCTGGCCCGCGGGCAGACCGTTGACGCGCACGCGTCCGGTGCCGTCGGAGTCCGGGGTGAGCATCGGGCCGGTGAATCGTTTGGCGTCGGTGAAGGATTCGGTGGCCGCGGTCTCCACGATAAGCTTCGCGGGCTGATCCGAGCGCGCCCAGATCAGCGCGCCGTCGGTGCGCGGATCGCCCACCGCGACGCCGTGGGTGAGTTTCGGGCGCGGACGGACCAGTGTGGGCCCGTCCTTCGAGCAGGCGGCGAGTGCGGGGACCGCGACGAGACCGAGGGCGGAGGTGCGCAGCAGGGTGCGCCGGGAGATGCCGAAGTCCGAACCAGTCATTGGCCTACCTTGGCGCAGGGAGTCCAACACCGTGTGAACTCCCATCGTCGGCTCGGCCAACAGGCGCCCGGTATCAGCTACGTGGCCGGAGTTCGATGATCGGGATGAGCCGGTCGGTCTTCTTCTGGTAGCCGAGATAGCGCGGTTGCACAGCGGTGATCTGCTTCCATGCCTGCTCACGCCGTTGCTCGTCCAGCTGTTCGGCCGTGACGTGGTACTTGGTACCGCCCACCTCGGCCCACACCTGATCCGGATGCGCGGCGATATTGTGATACCAGCCCGGATGTTGGATCGCGCCGCCCATGGAGGCGACGATCAGCCAGCCGCCGTCATCGGCCGGAAACCGGCTCACCGTCACCCGACGTTCCTGACCGCTCTTCGCGCCGACGGTGGTCAGATAGACCAGGTCCATCCCCATGAATCGGTCGTGGCGGAATCGGTGGTATCGCTCCATCGCCTGGATGAGGAAACGGAACACCGGATTGGGTGACGGCGGTCGGGACCCTCGGGTCCCCGGTGGAATCTTCTGAAAACTCATGATTCGCTCCCATACCGCTCGGAACTGTCTACCTGACAGCATTCCACTTCGGTGATCATTTCGTGGCCGGACGCCGGATGACCGAAGACCCCGAACCCGGATGGCTCGGGGCCTTCTGGTGCGAACCCTCAGATGGTGTTGTCGCAGAGGATTTCGAATGCGCGCACGGCGTCCTCCGGGAAGACGAGTACCCGGTGTCGGGCGGGCTGAGCCGGGCCGATTGTGGCGCGGATCCCGTTGTCGCGCAACAGGTCGCGGACCGTGCGGGCGGTGGCTTCGGCGGCCACCGTCGCGGCCGCGACGAGCAGGCCGTAGTCCTCGGTAGCCGGCTCATGCGAGCGCGTGAGCCACATCATGGGGTGTGCCTTTCGCCGTCGGTGCTTTGGTCCTGGTACTTCTGCAGCACGGCGAGCTGTTTGCGTTCCTCGGCGTGCTCGATCTCGAAGTGTCGCTCGGATTCCGCCACGGGATCGGGTCGCAGGAAGCTGCCGGTGCCCGGTTTGCCCGCCGAACCGAGTTTGTTCATCTTCTTCGGGATCGCCGCGCCCTGGTAGACCAGCGGCACCGGATGGCCGTGCTCGTCGACCGGTCCGAGCGCCTGGTGCACCTCGACATACTCACCGTGCGGCAGTCGCTTGATTATGCCGGTCTCGATGCCGTGCTCGAGCACCGCCCGGTCGCTGCGCTGCAGACCGATGCAGAACCTGTAGGTGATGAAGTACGCGATCGGTGGCGCGATCAACAGGCCGATGCGGCCCATCCAGGTGGTGGCATTGAGCGAGATATCGAACTTCAACGCGATGATGTCATTGACACAGCTGAGCGTCAGCACCAGATAGAAGGTGATAGCCATCGCGCCGATTCCGCTGCGCACCGGCACATCTCGCGGCCGCTGCAACAGATTGTGGGCCGCGTAATCCTTGGTGAGCCGCTTCTCGATCCACGGGTAGGCGGGCAGGATCACGAGCACCAGGCCCATCACCAGGGCAACCCAGAACGCCGCCGGGATGGTGTAGTTGCCGAGGTATATCTCCCACGGTGGCATGAGCCGGGCCAGGCCGTCGGTCCACATCATGTAGAAGTCCGGTTGTGAACCCGCCGACACCTGCGCCGGGTTGTACGGCCCGAGCTCCCAGATCGGATTGATCTGGAATACCCCGCCCATGATCGCCACCGTGGCGAGGGTGAACATGAAGAACGCACCCTGGTCCGCGGCGAAGACCGGCACGATGCGCGCACCGATGACATTGCCCTCGGTGCGCCCCGGCCCCGGGAATTGCGTGTGCTTCTGATACCAGACCAGCGCGATATGCGCGGCGATCAGCGCGAGCATGATGCCGGGGAACAGCAGCACATGCGTGATGAACAGCCGCGGAATCAGCACCTCGCCCGGAAATTCGCCGCCGAAAAGGGCGAAGTGGATCCAGGTTCCGACGATCGGGATGCTCATCGTGATCCCGCCGAGCGGCGAACGCAGGCCGGTACCCGACAACAGGTCATCGGGCAGGCTGTAGCCGAAGTAGCCCTCGAACATGGCCAGGACCAATAGGGTAGAGCCGATCACCCAATTCGCTTCGCGCGGTTTGCGGAACGCACCGGTGAAGAAGATCCGCAGGCAGTGCACGATGATCGCGGCCAGGAACATCAGTGCGGCCCAATGGTGTACCTGCCGGACGAACAGACCGCCGCGCACCTCGAACGAAATGTCGAGTGAGCTGGCATACGCGGCCGACATGTGCACGCCGCGCAGCGGTTGATACGCGCCGTCGTAGACCACTTCGGTCATCGACGGATCGAAGTACAGCGTCAGGTAGACACCCGAGATCAGCAGAATGATGAAGCTGTACAAGGCGATCTCGCCGAGCAGGAAGGCCCAGTGCGTCGGGAAGACCTTGTTGATCGACCGTTTCACGAAGGCTGCGGCGCGGTAGCGCTCGTCCGCGGCGTCGGCATGCTGGGCCGCCTTCGAGCTCATCGCGGGCTCCTGTCCGAGCCGCGTGGCGCCACGTCGTAACGAATGAACAGCACAGGCATTGTCATCTCCTTCTCGATCGACAGCCGGCTACGCATAAGACGGTCGAGCGGTCCGAAACGTGACGGCCGGGATGCGAGAGGTACTACCGTGTGACGTAGATCTCGTCAGGGCTCGGGGAGTTCGTTCAATGCGGCGCGGAAGTCGTCCGACGGATAGATGCAGAGCGATTCACCGGTGTGCTGCGTGGCGGCGGCCAACTCGATGGTGCCGCCGTGCCACCAGTAGACGTCCTGGCTGACCGGCCACGGGCGTTGCGTGTAATCGCCCCTGCATCATCGCGAAGTCGCCGGTATCGAGCGGGTCGCTGTCGACCTCCAGATCGACCAGTCCGGTACTCAGATAGTCCGCCACCAATGCCGGCCACTGATCATCGGCGGCAAAAGGCCATTGTCGGCCCTGTGATTGCGGGCAGCCGCGGCGACACTGCTCGCCGGAACCGGTGGCTCATGGCCGTGGAACTCGAGGTACGAATGCCCCGTGCGCCGCTGCCACGAACGTCGCACATGCGTTGGGATCTTTATCCCCGGTGGCTGTTTCGACGCCGCTATTGACGTCCACCGCGAACGGACGCACCCGTGCGATGGCATCGGCGACATTGTCCGGACCGAGACCACCGGCGAGGATCACCGGGCAGCCCAGCTCGTGCAGCGCTGCCACGACGGCCGCGCTCACCGACCAGTCGTGGGTGCGTCCGGTGCCGCCCAAGCGGTCCTCGGTGCGCGAATCGAGTAGTACCGCATCGCAATCCGCGGCGGCCTGGCGCGCGGTATCGACGGCTTCCGGTCCCGTGACGTGCACCGCCTTGACGACCTTCCGGCCACCGGCGGTCTTGCGGACTTCACGGACGGTGTCGATGGTGACGAGTCCGTGAACCTGGATCGCATCCACCGCGACTCGGTCGGCCAGGTCGACGATGGCGGCCGCGTCTTCCAGATGGGTGACCAGGACACGGGTGACGAAGGCCGGAGCGAGTCGTGACAGCGCCGCCGCGCGCGCGGCATCGAGGGCATCTTCGCTGAAATGGGTGATTCCGGAGATGAATCCGATGGCGTCGGCACCGGCGGCCAGCGCGATCCGCAGATCGTCTTCGGATCTGATCCCGCAAATCTTTGCGCGCACCGTCACGACTCAACGATATGTGCCGGGCTGTGGAACCGCCGAAACCGAACGAGCCCGGTGCGTTCGGCACCGGGCTCGGGAAGTGGAAGAGGCTAGCCCGCCGCCGTTTCCGGGATGCGGGTGGCTTCGGGGGCGGAGCCGCTGGGGACGCCCTTCTTCAGGCTGGCGGCGTAGACATCGACGTATTCCTGGCCGCCGAGCTGCATGAGGTCGTACATGACCTCATCGGTGACAGCGCGTTCGACGAAACGGTTGCCGCCCATACCTTCGTAGCGGGAGAAGTCGATGGGGGCACCGAATTTGACGGTGACCTTGTGGCGGCGCCAGCGGAACGGGCCGGGCGGGCAGACCTCGAAGGTGCCGATGACGGCGACCGGTATGACGGGCACGCCGGTCTCGAGCGCGAGCCGCGCCAACCCGGTCTTGCCCTTGTACAGGCGACCGTCGGGGGAGCGGGTGCCCTCCGGGTAGAGGCCGACAAGGTGACCCTTGTCGAGCAATTTGCGTGCGGCATTGAGCGCGTCCTCGGCCGCGGAGGCGCCGCTGCGGTCGATCGGGTACTGGCCGGTGGCGCTGAAGAAGAACTTCTGCAGCCGACCCTTGAAGCCGGGGGCGGTGAAGTACTCGGCCTTGGCGAGATAGCTGATCCGACGCGGGCTCATCAGCGGAGCGAACAACCAGTCCGAGAAGGACAGGTGGTTCCCGGCCAGGATGGCCGGCCCGTCGGCGGGGATATGCTCCACGCCTTCGACCGTCGGACGGTTGTAGAGGTGCATGAACGGTCCTGGGAACAGGTACTTCAGCATCCAGTAGAGCATGGCGTCCTAACCCCCGCGGCCGGGATCGTTTACGAGTACAACCGTCTGTTGCCGACTTTACCGCTGGGTACAGATCACATCCAAGCCGAGCGGCGTATCTCACCACATGTTCTCGAGGACTGATAACGGACCGCTCAGTGGGTGGAACGAGCCGCCCAGGAACGGCCGCGGCCGGTCTCGGCGAGGGTGGCCCTGGCGAGCTCCGCCGCGCCGATCATCCCGGCCGCCTCACCGAGCTGTGTGGTCCGGATCCGGGCGAGCGGCCGATGCCCGGCGCCGGTGATCGCCCGCGCGTACTCCTCGCGTGCCTCGTCCAAAAACTGCGGCGCCGAACTGCTTACGCCACCGGCGATCACGATCAGTCCGGGATCGAAGATATCGCTGACGAAGGCCAACCCGAGCCCGAGCCAGCGGGCGAAATCGGCCATAACCGCGACGGCCAACGGGTCGCCGTCCTGGGCGGCCCCGGCCACCCGGCGTCCGGTCAGCGAACCAGGATCGCGCAGCACCTCGCGCGCCAGCACCGTCGAATGCACCGGATCGGTGGCCAGCATTTCGATCGCGGTGTCGACCAGAGCCGTTCCGCTGCAATACCTTTCCCAGCAGCCGCGTTTACCGCACGGACAGGACCGGCCCTGCGGCACCACCTGCAGATGCCCCAGCTCCGGTGCGACGCCATGCGTGCCCCGATACAGTTCGCCGTCGATGAGCAGCGCCGCGCCGATGCCGGTGCCGATTGCGACGAGCACCGAATTGTGCCCGCCGGCCGCCGCGCCGAAGCGGTACTCGGCCCACATGGCGGCATTGGCGTCGTGCTCGAGGATCACCGGTAGTTCGAGGCGTTCGGTGAGCCGCTGCGCGACCGGGGTGTCCTGCCAGGGCAGATGCGGTGCGAAGCGCACCGTCGAGCGATCGGCGTTGATGAATCCGGCCACCGCGAGGCCGACCGCGCTGATCGGATGTCTGCGGCACAGTTCGCGGACCGCGCGGTCCAGCGCGTTCTCCAGTGCCCGCGCCGAATGCGGTGTGGGCGCGACCACGGTGTCGAGCACCTCGCCGTCGCCGTCGACCACCGATGCGCGAATATTGGTGCCGCCGACGTCGATTCCGACGGTCAGCGGTCGCGCATCTGCTACTCGCGCCGTCATGCCTTGATCGTCACGGGGATGCCGACATAGCGGGATCGCTTGCGCCCGGACGAGTTCGACTGCCGGGTGCGGGTATCCGAGTCGGCGGGTGTGGATTCCGTGTCCGGTGGGTCGTCGTGCCTTTCGGGGGCGAACGAATGATCGTGCGGTACATCGTCTTCGGGCATCACCGGATCGACCGGCACCCCGGCGAGCGCCTCGCGCAGCACCGTGACGATCGCGGTACCGTGATCGGCCACCACCGCGAGCACATCGTGATGCTCACCGCGCACCAGCGCCGCGGCGGCACAGATCGGGCACCAACTGCAACTCGACCAGTCCGGCTCTCCGTCGGCGGCGCGCCGCAGCACGGGTTCGACCCGTTCGAGCACCGCCTCGGCCAGCAGTTTCAATTCCGCGGCGAATTCGCCGAGGCCGTCACCGGGCTCGGCAGCGCCGGTCCAGCCGTTCGAATCACTCATACCCACGTCTCGCTAGCGCTCGGCTCCGGCATGCGCGATGCACGCTGTGACATGATTCGCTCGCTCATACCGGCCACGCTTCCGGGTCCGGGTGGAATCGCACGATCAGATAGCCGCTGTCGAGTTCGGCGCCGTCGACCGTGCACCGTCGCAATACCGGCGCCAGGCGCACCCGGCGCCGGACCCCGTCCGCTCCCACGATCAAATCGTCCTCCACTCGTCCCAGTCGCAGCGTCGCCGGATCGACGACGGGCAGGTGCATCCGCAACGCGTACACCGAATGCAGACCGGTGCCCGATTCCAATCGAACCACCGGCTCGCCGGAACCTGTGCGAACCTCAGCCGGATTGTCGCTCAGCTTCGAGTCGGCATTCAACCGCTCACCCGAATCCATCGCATACGACAGCGCGGACAGGGACGTGAGCCCGACCGGCTCGGGCCCGGTGTGCTGTGCGATCAGCACCCGTGTCCCGTTCATACCCCGTTGCAGCCGGTTCACCACATCCAATTGTTCGGCGCGTCGATTCACATACCACTGCACGGCGGGATGGGCGGCCACCTCGAGTGCGGTCGGCGGGGGCACGGCGGGCAGCACCTTGTTCACCACCACCGCATCCAACCGAAGACCGAGCAGTGCCGCTGCCGAACGCACCCGTTCCGATTCGGCGATGGCGACCTGTTCGGCGACGGTAATCAGTCGCGCACCGGTTCGTCGGTGATCGGCGAGCAGATCGCGCACCTCGGTGACTGCCTTGACGATCCGCTCGACCGTAGTGGCCAGCACCGCGCGCCGCACATCGGTGCCGACCATGCTCATCGTCCGCGCGTGCGGCGGCCACATCCGCTCCACGTATCCGAGCAGGGTTTCCGGCGCGGTGATGATGCGCAACATATCCGCCGAGGGCGGGCAGTCCACGACGATCACATCCCAGTCGTCCTCGGTGGCGAACTGGGTGATCTCCACCAGCATCAGCAGTTCCTGCACACCGGGCAGTCCGGTCAGCTCGGCCGGATCCAGTGCGGCCAGGTCGATGCCGTGATCGTGATCGGTTCCGGTCGCGAGCACGCGCACCACCTCGCGGAACCGATCCTCCAGCAGCGCAAGGGAATCGACCTCGATCACATCGAGTCCGGACAGTACGCTCGCGATCCCGGGCACGGTGCCGGGATCGTGCGGAAATCGGAAGCCGAGCGCGTCACCGAGCGAATGCGCCTGATCCAGCGAGGCCACCAGCACCCGCTGCCCCGCCCGGGCATAGGCCATGGCGGTAGCGCAGGCCAACGTCGTCTTGCCGACTCCGCCTTTGCCGATGAATAGTTCGACCCGAGTACCGGCCGCCTCGGGCTTGTGCGTGATCAGCCTTCGACCCGTTTCTTCAGTTCCTTGAGCGCGGTATCGGTGATCACCTTCTCGGCCTTGCGCTTGAACATGCCGATCATCGGAATATTCAGGTCGACGGTCAGCTCATAGGTCACCTCGGTGGTGCCGTCGGGCTGGTCGACGAGCTCGTAGGTGCCGTCCTGCGCCTTCTGCAGTTCGCCGCTGATCAGCGTCCAGCTGACCGATTTATCATCGGGCCGCCAGGTGTAGGACAGCACGTAAGTGTCCTTGACGACTCCGGCATCGAGCACGAAGCGCGCGGTCCGGGCCCGGCCGTCGGCGCTCTTCTCCAGCACCTCAACGGTTTTCGCCGCCGAGACCCACTCCGGGTAGGACTCCAGATCGGCGATGACGGACATCACCCGCCGCGACGGTGCATCGATGATGATCGACCTCTGGGTCCTGTCGGCCATGGCGGACAACGATTCCTTTCAGCTGCTGTGCTGTGCTCGTGTGCGTCAGCGGGCGGTCGGTGCGGCGTGTGCCGGCGCGACACCGGCCGCGCGGCCCGCCTCCAGCCTGGCCTTGATCTCGAACGACATATCCTTGCCCGCGACCCGGCGCGCCCGGTTCGCGGCGGCCAGATCCCGTGTCGGCGCCTTCGGCTCGGCATGCAGGAAGTAGTGCAGGATCACCCCGTCGAGTGCGGGCTCGAGCCATACCTCCATGGTTCCGGTCAGCGCACCGGTGACCGACCAGCGAATACCCTTGTCGGCCCGGTCTTCCCGGACGCCGAGGGTCAGATCGGGCCACCAGCGGCGCCAATTGTTCGCCCCGGCCAGGATCTCGGCGACCGCGGCCCCGGGGGCGGCGACAAACGTCTGATCAGCAATCTGAATACTGCTCACGGCTGCGCCTCGCTGACGCTCAGCTCCGCCGTGCGCAGAGCGCGCTGGCACATGGTTCGCTCGCTACGCTCGCTCACTGCTGCGCCTCGCTGACGCTCAGCTCCGCCGTGCGCAGAGCGCGCTGGCACATGGTTCGCTCGCTACGCTCGCTCACTGCTGCGCCTCGCTGACACTCGACTCCGCCGTGCGCAGAGCGCGCTGGCACATGGTTCGCTCGCTACGCTCGCTCACTGCTGCGCCTCGCTGACACTCGACTCCGCCGTGCGCAGATGCGCGCTGTGTCTTTGGTTCACTCGCTGACGCTCGTTCACAGCCCGAGCGTAGTAGATCACAGGCCGAACCTGTGAGCCGCCGTCGCCTTTATTGCAGCAGCTGGCGCAGTCGCGCGCCCAGACCGTCCCAGCGCCACTGTTCCTCGACCCAGGCGCGTCCCGCCGCGCCCATCTCGGCGGCGGCATCGCGGTCGGACAGGATCTCGACGATGGCGTCGGCGATCTCGGTGGTCTTGCGTCCGTCGACGACGCGGCCGGTCTTGCCCTCCAGCACGGTCTCCGGCGCACCGCCCGAGCGTCCGGCGACCACCGGTACTCCGGATGCCGAGGCCTCCAGGTACACGATGCCCAGACCTTCGACATCGAGTCCGGCCCCGCGGGTGCGGCTCGGCATGGCGAAGACATCGGCCAGGGTGTGATGGGCCGCCAACTCGCTGGACGGGACCCGTCCGGTGAAGACCACGTCATCGCTGACGCCGATGGCTGCCGCGAGCCCGTGCAACTTTTCCTCGTACGGTCCGCCGCCCGCGACCACCAGTACCGCACCGGGAATCCGCGCGCGGATCTCGAGCATGGCGACGATCAACGCGTCCTGGCCCTTGCGCGGAACCAGCCGGGACAGGCACAGGATGGTCGGGCGATCGCCGAGGCCGTAGCGCGCGCGCAATGCCGCACGCGCGGCCGGATCCGGCCGGAACACATCGGTATCCACTCCCGGCGGAAGATATTCGAGCGCGGCATCGGGCCCGAACGCCGAGGCGAACCGACCACGCGTATATCTGCTGACATAGGTGACGACATCGGTGTGCTCACCGATCGCGCGCAATGCCTGCCGCGCACCCGGCAGCATGGACCAGCCGACCTCGTGACCGTGCGTACTGGCCAGAATCCGGGTGGCGCCCGCTCGCCGCAGCATCGGCGACAGCAGTGCCAGCGGCGCCGCCGCGCCGAACCACACCGTGTCGCAGTTCTCGCTGCGCAGCAGGCGCGCGGCCCGCCGCAGCACCAGCGGGGTCGGCAACATCAGCGTGGTCGGGTGGCGCACCACCTGGAACTTCTGCTTCGCATCGAATTTCAGATGACTGTCGCCACGCCACCGCGGTGCGTAAACCACCAGATCATCGGGCGGCAGCTCACCTGCCAACGCCTGCAGATACGACTGGATACCGCCCGGCCGCGGCGGGAAATCATTGGTAACCAGCAGAGTTCGGGCCATGCGAACAAACTACTGTGTTGGATTTGCCGCGCCTGCGGCTGTGTCTAATTGCAGCGCCTTCGGCGCCGCGTGTTCGCGGCCCCCTGGTGTCTCGCGTCCGAGCCGTCGAGACTCGCGCCTGCGGCGCATGCGCTTCGACGACTCGGACGCGAGACGGGCCGCGAACGGTCGCTCGTAAGACTCGCTCCGTGGTGGTTAGTGATGGCCGGTTGTTCGGCACCTGATGCACTCACATCGGCGGGCGAGACTCGCGACTTTGTCGCATGCGCTTCGACGGCGCGAACACGAGACGGGTCGCGATCTCTTCGCTCGTAAGTCTTGCTCCGTCGTGGTCGTGGTCGTGGTCGTGGTCGTGGTC
This sequence comes from Nocardia sp. CA-120079, assembly GCF_050955745.1. NCBI lineage: Bacteria > Bacillati > Actinomycetota > Actinomycetes > Mycobacteriales > Nocardiaceae > Nocardia > Nocardia sp. CA-120079. Next base: position 6,859,444 of record NZ_CP192088.1, on the reverse strand, counting down.
GTGGATGCGCCGACGCTCGACTCAAGTGGCTCGGGCCGATAACCAGCCGCGCCAGTCGGCGACCAGATCGTCGCGGCTGGTGCCGAGGACATCGCGCATGATGCGGTCCTCGCTCGCGTGGTCCTGTTTGCCCGCGGCGATGCGGCGGTAGAGCTCGACCAGGCGCGGCTGGTCGAACTTATCGGCGACGAACGCGCAGACCGACCACGCCTGCTCATAGGCGGTGACGGCACCGCTGCCCGCGAAGTCGGCGGCGGACGGGAGATCGCGGGGGACGTCTCCGGCGCGAATGCGGGTGGCCACTGTCGGCGCGATATCGGTGAATTGATGTCCGGTGCCGCGGTGGGCCACGAATTCGGCGAACCCCTCGAGCATCCACTGCGGTGCGCCATCGATGGTTTGGGCTCGCGTGGCGATATGGGTGAGTTCATGGCGCAGCAGGGTGCGCAGACCGTCGGCGTCGAGGCGGCGTCCGGCATCGGAGCTGAAAACGACGCGCTGGCCGGTCGGCTGAGTGCCGGGCACGAACGGATCGGCGACCGAGGCTGCGGCGACATCGGCGGGCATGCTCGCACCCGAGCGGACCAGCGCGGCGAACTCCGACGGATTCGACGCGACCACGACCATCGCGGATTGGGCCCAGCCCGGCCCCCACACTCCGGTGACGGCAGTGGTCGCGGCGGCGAGTTCGCCCGCGAGCGTATCGATTTCGGCCCGCTGCGCCGGATGACCGACGACGAGGGACTTCTGGCCGTTCCCGGTCGGCACCTGCTCCGTGACGAGTTGCCCGAAGGGTTCGAGCGTGCGACGCACCGAGGAAAGGCGCGGATCGTCATCGGCGGCGCGCAGGCCGCCGATCGAAGTCGGCTGAGCCGCACGCAGTTTCGGCAGTACCGAATTCGGCATCATCAGCAGTGCACCGCAGGTTCCCGTCAGTACGGTGACCATCACGACGGTGGCGACGAACTGGAAGCGGCGCCGCACGAACAACCAGGCGTGGGCCCGCCGAAAGCTACTCATAGCTGATCAGTATCGCCGAGCCGAGTGATAGGGCGTCGACCCCATCGGCGCAACGGCTACCGGAACCCCGAATGTGGAGGCGTGCAGCATCATTCCATTGCCCGCATAGATGCCGACATGGGAGATATCGGAATAGAAGAACACGACGTCGCCGGGTTGCAGGTCCGTCTTGTCCACCGGGGTGCCGTAGGAGGCCTGCTGTGAACTGGTCCGCGGCACATCCTTGCCGACCTGTTTGAAGGCCCACTGCACCAGGCCGGAGCAGTCGAACTGGTGCGGTCCGGTCGCGCCCCAGACATACGGGTCGCCGATGCGGGTGAGTCCGGCGGCCAATGCGCTGGTGCCGCTGCCGGGAACCAGCCCGCGCAGCAGGGTGTCGGTATCGAAACCGGGTGGGAAGGGCGATCCGGCCAGAGTCGATTTGTCCTTGGTGGACAACTGACCCCATGCCTCGACAACCTGCGCGATGGATCCGGACAGACCGGCCCGCTTGCGCTCGAGATCGGCGCGCACCTGGTCGGCCTTATCGGAGGCGGCGCGTGCGGTGTCGGCGGCGGCACGTGCGGCCTTTTCCGCCTCGGTCGCGGTGGCGGTCGCCTGCCGGTAGAGATTGAGCTGCTCGGAGTTCTTGGCCGAGATCACGTCGATGGTGGACATCTGGTCCAGCAGACGCTGCGGCGAATCGCTCATCAGGACGGCGGAGAGCCGGCTCGTGCGCGCGCCCTGATAGGCGGCGATCACGGTGCGATCGACAATTGGCTGGAACTTGCGGACTTCCTCGCGGGCCCCATCGGCGGTCTGTGTGGCCGCGGCGAGTTTGGCGTCGGCATCCTGCAGCACGCCGAGTTTGGTATCGAGGTCGGCCTGTGCTTCGAGTGCCTGTTGATTGAGCTGCTCGGATTCACGAGACAGGTCGATCATCCGCTGTACGGCCTCACCGGCCGTGGTCGGCATGGCTGCCGGATCGGCTCCGGCTGGACTGCCACCGGAGAGTGCGGCGCCCAAGACCGCGGCCGCTAATGCCCCTCCCACCAGACGTTTCCTGCGATGTCTCCGGTGATGTGCTGTCACAGCGCGCCAGGCCCCGTTTCTCTCGTGAAGCGATCTTGCCGCCTCCGCAAGCTGCGGAACTTCTGCGGCGAACCCCGCAAGCCGGGAAGGTCTCGATTAGGTTACGGAACGGCGTAGGTCTGTGTCCAGTGGGCCACAAAACGATCACTCATGCCGTCCCGCCGCCCGGCCGTCTCGTACGGCCGGGCGGGATGATCGAAAGAGCTGCTCAGAAGCGGCGCGCGCCGGCGACCGGCATGGAGGAGATCGGCGCGAGCTTCACCGGGGTGCCGGAGGTGGAGGCGTGGACGACGTTGCCGTCACCGGCGTACAGGCCGGAGTGGCTGCCGCCGTAGAACGACACCAGATCGCCCGGCTGCAGGTCGTTCAGCGAGACGGGGGTGCCCGCGTTCAGCTGCTCACCGCTGGTGCGCGGCAGTTCCAGGCCGGCCTGCTGGTAGGACCACTTGACCAGGCCCGAGCAGTCGAAGGCGTTCGGGCCCGCGGCGCCATAGACGTACGGCGAGCCGACCTTGCTCATCGCGGCGTCGAGCGCGATATCGCCGACGGACTTCTTGGGGGCCATGAACGGCAGCGGAGCGTTGGGCACCTCGATGCCCGGGACGCCCTGCGGGATCGGGATCTCGTTGGGCACGTCGAAGGTGCCGATGCCGGGGATGGTGACCGGCTGGGCCGAGGCGGGCGCGGCGGGCAACAGGAAGACGCCGAGCGAGGCAGCTCCGACGGCTCCGGCCGCGACGGCACGCTTGGCATGTCGCTTGACGGTGTTGGTCGCCATGATGCGGTACTTCCAATCTGCCCCACGACGCCGCACCCGGTGGTACAGCGGACTGCGTGTCGAAGCACCGTCGGGTGGTGCGCCGAACTCCGTGAGGTCTCGAAAAGGTTACGAACACATCACGGTGTTTTGTAAAGCCGGAGTCATCCGAAATGGCGGTGCTCAACAAATTTTCCGCCGAATATGTGCGACTTATGTCACACCAATCACGAAACGATAACGACGCGTGATTTCCCAGGGATGGCGGCATCGCCGCCGGCCTGCGCGGCATCTGCGGGCGGCGTGTCTCAGACGCTGAGATTCTCGGAATTTCCCCAGGTCGCAACGGTATCTCAGGGTATGCGCGGCCGGGCGAGTCGGACCGAACGGTCTTCTCGTTAGCGTCGTCGGCAGCACGCCGAGGGTGTCGACGCCGGGCGCCCGGGCGTGTCTGCTCGATTGATGCAATTTGCCCAATAATGTGACGTGCACCACTTTTTGGTGTTCTAGATCATTTCGTGGGAATTGGAGCGAAATCCTCGCCGTGCAATTCGGACATTTCTCTGGTGAAATCCCAGGTGGCTTTCCCGGCGGTTCCTGTCGTACCGAGGCCCTACGCTGCACGCCGTGCCCGATCCGACGCCGCGCCAGGCCGCCGCACTGCAGTTGGCCTTCGACGAGCTCGAGACGCCGCTCTACGACACCACCTTCGTGGTCGTCGACCTCGAGACCACGGGCACCAGCCCCGAAGGCGACGCCATCACCGAGATCGGTGCGGTGAAGGTGCGCGGCGGTGAGGTGCTGGGGGAGTTCGCGACCCTGGTGAATCCGGGACGAGCCATCCCGCCCGCGATCGTGCAGATCACCGGGATCACCACCGCGATGGTCTACGAGGCCCCCCGGATCGAGGCGGTGCTGCCGGGTTTTCTCGAATTCGCCAAGGGCGCGGTGCTGGTCGCGCACAACGCCCGGTTCGATATGGCCTTCCTGCGCGCGGCTGCGGCCCGCATGGACACGCCGTGGCCCAGCGTGCCGGTGGTGTGCACGGTGAAGCTGGCGCGGCGCGTCCTCGCCCGCGACGAGGCGCCCTCGGTCCGGCTCGGGGTGCTCGCGCCGCTGCTCGGTGCGAGCACCCAGCCGAACCACCGTGCACTCGACGATGCAAGGGCGACAGTGGACGTGCTGCACGCCCTCATCGGTCGAGTCGGCAATCTCGGTGTACACAGCCTGACCGAACTGCTCGACTATCTGCCGAATGTCACACCGCGCCAACGCGCCAAGCGCGTGCTCGCCAATGATCTGCCGTCGAGTCCGGGCGTCTATCTCTTCCGCGGACCCTCCGACGAAGTCCTCTATATAGGGACGGCCGTGAACCTGCGCCGACGCGTGCGCAATTACTTCACCGGATCCGAGACCCGCGGCCGGATGAAAGAGATGGTCGCCCTTGCCATCCGGGTCGACCACGTGGTGTGCGCGCACGGTCTGGAGGCCGGGGTGCGCGAGCTGCGACTGATCGTCGCGCATACGCCGCCTTATAACCGGCGGTCGAAATTCCCGAAGCGCGGTTGGTGGATAACGCTGACCGACGAACCCTTTCCCCGATTCGCGATCGCGCGCACACCGACCGCGGATGCGTTGGGGCCCTTCCCTTCTCGGATGGACGCGAACGACATCGCGCTGACCATCGCGGAGCACGGCGGTCTGCGCACCTGCACCACGCGCCTGCCGCGCGACGGTGGACACGACTGTCCGCCCGCGGTGGTCGGTGGATGTCCGGCGGCCGTCAGCGGCACTCCTATATATAGGGAGGAATACGAACCCGCCGCCGCGGCCGTTCGGGCGCTGTTCGCGGGGCATTCCGACGCGGCGCTGCGGGCCATGCTCGACCGCATCGAAACCCATTCGAGCGCCGAACATTTCGAGGCCGCCGCCCGGCTGCGCGACCGGACCGTCGCGGTGGTGCGTGCGCTGCACCGCACCCAGCGACTCGCCGCGGTGGCGCGGATCGCCGAACTGATCGCGGCGCATCCGGACGGTGCCGGCGGTTGGGAGTACGCGGTGATCCGCTATGGGCGGTTGGCGGGGGCAGGCACCTCGGTGCGGGGTGTGCCGCCCATGCCGGTGATCGAACGCATCGTCGCGGGATCGGAGACCGTACTGCCGGATCCGGTGCCGCCGTTGCGCGGTGCCTCGCCGGAAGAGGTCGGTCTGGTGACGCGATGGCTGGGGCGGCCGGGGGTGCGGATCGTGCGCACGAGTGAGGGATACGGCGCTCCGATCCGAAGTGCCGGACGGTGGGCCGGGTGGGCGGATCTCGCCGATGCGGCCGCACGGGCCCGACTGCACGGGCCGGAGACCGAACTCGCGGAGTACAGGAGCGGTGACCGCCTAGGCTGACAGCCATGATTACCGCGATCGTGATGATCCAGGCCGAGAACGCCCGCATTCCGGAGACCGCACAGGCTGTCGCCGACACCGTGGGCGTCACCGAGGTCTATTCCTGCGCGGGCGATGTCGACCTGATCGCGATCGTGCGGGTGCGCGACCACGAGGAGATCGCCGAGGTGGTGACCGGCCGGATCGACAAGACCCCCGGCGTCGCCCGCACCACCACCCACATCGCCTTCAAGTCCTACTCCAGCGCCGACGTCGAAGCGGGCTTCTCCCTCGGCGAGTGAGCCGTACTCAGCGAACCTGTACCGCCACAAGAGGCCTGCCGGCACGCGGCGCACGATTCGCGCCGCGGCAGTCAGTTGTCGCCGAGGGTGTTGGTGAGCTTGGCCCAACGGTCGAGCAGGGCTGCGGATCTGCCGGTGTCGATGGCTTCGGCGGCGCGATCGATGCCCGCGGCGATGACGTCGTGGATTTCGGCATCCGGATCGCCGACCCCCTGGGACAACTCGTACGCGACGATGGCGGCGGCGGAATTCAGCAGTACCGCATCGCGCACCGGGCCCGTGGTACCGGCGAACACGCTGCGCGCGACACCGGCGTTGACCTCGGCGTCGCCGCCGCGCAATGCGTCCAGCTCGACGCGTGCGATGCCGATGCGGGTCGGATCGATGGTGGTTTCGCGCAGTTTTCCGCCGGATACCACCCATGCGTCGGTGGTGTCGGAGGTGGTGATCTCGTCCAGGCCGTCATTGCCGCGCACCACGATCGCGCTGGCGCCGCGCTCGCCGAAAACCCCGGCGATCACCGGCAGTAGTTCCGGGAACGCGCAGCCGACCAGTCCGGCGCGCGGTTGCGCGGGGTTGGTGAGCGGGCCGAGCACATTGAAAACGGTGGGGATGCCGATCTCCTTGCGGGCCGGTCCGGCGAAGCGCAACGCGGGGTGGAACAGCGGCGCGAAGCAGAAGCCGATGCCGACCTCGCGCACGCAACGAGCCACGGCGTCGGGGCCGAGGGCCAGCTTCACGCCCAATGCCTCCAGCACGTCGGCGCCACCGCTCTTCGAGGAGGCAGCGCGATTGCCGTGCTTGACAACGGGCACACCGGCCGAGGCCACCACGATCGAGGACATCGTCGAGATATTCACCGAACCGGACCGGTCACCGCCGGTCCCGACAATGTCCACGGCGTCGCCGTCGACGCGCACCAGGCGGGCGTGGCCGAGCATGCCCGCGGCCATGCCGGACAGCTCGGTAGGAGTCGGGCCCTTGATCTTCATCGCGACACCGAATGCGGCGATCTGTGCCTGCGTCGCATTGTCGGTGAAGATCTCGTCGATCACCCAGGTCGTGTCGTCCGCTGCCAGATCGCCACCATCGGCAAGGGTCCCGAGTACTTGGGGCCAGCTGCGCATGTCCACTTCTCCTGTCACCACTGGTTCGCGCACCAGTCTGTCGCGATAGAGCGTAGTGGTCGAGACGTTATTACCGCTGCGCGGTCGCGGAACCCGGTTGCAGGGCGTCCCAGCCGTCCGTGACGCCGTCGTGGCGCTGGGCGAGACCGACCATCCTGGCCCGCTCCTGCGAACAATGCAGTGCGTCGAGCAGCTGCACCCGTTGCAGGATCAGCGATTCCAGTTCGTGTAGACCTTCGGTGCGTGGCGCCGCGGCGTAACCGTCCTGGGCCGCGATCGCACACACCTCATCGATCCGATCGGGCGGAATGCGCAAGTGATGGCGCAGCAGCGCGGGCTCGTCGGCTTTGAGAGCCGAAGCGCGCGCGAGTGTCGTCGAACACGCCTCGGAGTCATCGAAGCACTCCGCTACGACTACTAGATCGGAACGGGTCGGATCGAGCGGTTCGGGTTCGTTCCCGCCGAACAGCCGTTGCCACCACCACGTCAAGTCCGCCTCCTGATCTCAGCTTTTCCTTACCGACGCCTGTCACTATTCGAGGCGGAAATCCTGTGGTCACGCGACATTCATACCCCTACATCACCACAACGGAGCGAGTCTTACGAGCGAGGAGTTCGCGGCCCGTCTCGCGTCCGAGTCGTCGAAGTGCATGCGACGTAGTCGCGAGTCTCGACGGCTCGGACGCGAGACACCAGGGGGCCGCGAACACGCCGCGCCGAAGGCGCGGCAATCAAACACTGTCCGTGCGTTTTCCGACACGGGAGGACAAGTTTCGCACCCGGGTACTTGTGTCGTACTACGACGAGTCATACTTACCCCCGTGACGACCGCAGTAGGGACCCCAGGATCGGCCATTACTCAGCGTGTGCATTCGCTGAACCGGCCCAACATGGTGAGCGTCGGTACCATCATCTGGCTGTCTAGCGAGCTGATGTTCTTTGCCGGGCTCTTCGCGATGTACTTCGTCGCGCGCGCCCAGGCCCACGGCAACTGGCCGCCGGAACCGACCGAGCTGAACCTGAAGCTTGCCGTGCCGGTCACCACCGTGCTGGTCGCCTCGTCGTTCACCTGCCAGATGGGTGTGTTCGCGGCGGAGAAGGGCGATGTGTTCGGCCTGCGCCGCTGGTACGTCATCACCCTGATCATGGGTGCGATGTTCGTGGCCGGTCAGGGCTACGAGTACACCAACCTGGTCAAGGAAGGCACCTCGATCTCGAGCAGTGCCTACGGCTCGGTGTTCTACATCACCACCGGTTTCCACGGTCTGCACGTCATCGGCGGTCTGATCGCCTTCGTGTTCCTGCTGGTCCGCACCAAGGTCAGTAAGTTCACCCCGGCACAGGCCACCGCCGCGATCGTCGTCTCGTACTACTGGCACTTCGTCGACATCGTCTGGATCGGGTTGTTCGCCACGATCTACTTCGTCCGCTGAGTCGGGCCAGTACCCCAAACCTTTTGCACAAGTCGGTTCCGTCTACTCCAAAGGGACACAGATGAGTTCATCTCCCCCGTCAGCGCCAGAGCCCGCCAGCCTCAGCGCGGCGATCAGCCGCCAAGATGTCGCGGCCGGCCAGGCAAGCAAGACGCGCAAGCAACGCCGTATGCGGCGTCGTATCGCGGGTGGGCTTGCGCTGTTGGTGGGCCTCGTCGGAGCCGGATTCCTCGCCACCGCGATCACGCCGGACCCTCAGGTCGCGACCGCGCACGAGGACCAGTCCGCGCTGATCCGCGACGGTAAGCAGCTCTACGAGACCTCCTGCATCACCTGCCACGGCGCCAACCTGCAGGGCGTGCCCGACCGCGGTCCGAGCCTGATCGGCGTCGGCGAGGCGGCCGTCTACTTCCAGGTCTCCTCGGGTCGCATGCCGCTGGCGGCCAACCAGGCTCAGGCCACGCGCAAGCCGCCGAAGTTCGATGCCCACCAGACCGACGCCCTCAGCGCGTACGTCGCCGCCAACGGGGGCGGGCCGTCCGTGGTGCGCGACGCCAACGGCGAGATCGCGCAGGAATCGCTGCGCGGACCGGACATCGCTCGCGGTTCCGAGCTGTTCCGGATGAACTGTGCTTCCTGCCACAACTTCACCGGCCGTGGCGGCGCGCTGTCCTCCGGTAAGTACGCGCCGCCGCTGGAGCCCGCCAGTGAGCAGCAGATCTACGACGCGATGCTCACCGGCCCCGAGAACATGCCGAAGTTCTCCGATCGGCAGCTGAGCCCGGAAGAGAAGCGCGACATCGTCGCCTACGTCAAGAACGCCACCGAGGAGAAGAGCCCCGGCGGCTGGGATCTCGGCGGGTTCGGTCCCGCGACCGAGGGTCTGGCCATGTGGGTGGTCGGCATCACGCTCGTCGTCGGCGCCGCGATGTGGATCGGATCACGTTCATGAGCGAGCGCAGCGAGCGAACAACAAACACAGCCGACATGTCGGTCATGTCGGAGCCGAGCGACAGCGAGGCGGAGGCATGAGCGACAGCAAGGAGCCAACTGACATGGGTCGGCCGGATGAGGGCCACGACGGCGCGGAGCCGTCGAACGAGCAGGTGAACACCACACCGGCTGAGCCCACCGAGGAAGAACTCGACGCGATGTCGCGCGACGAGCTGGTCAAGCTCGGTACCGAGCGCGACGGCGTCGACGTCGCCTACCGGCGCCAGCGGTTCCCGGTGCCGGGCACCCGCGCCGAGAAGCGCGCCGAGCGGCAGGTCTCGTTCTGGTTCGCGGTCTCCGGTATCGCCGCCGCGGTCCTGGTCGGGGTGTTCCTGTTCTGGCCATGGGAGTTCAAGGGCTCGAACGAGGAAGGCCACACCGCCTACTCGCTGTTCACCCCGCTGGTCGGCCTCAGCCTCGGTATCGCCGTGCTGGTCATCGGCGTCGCGGTCGTGCTGATCCGCAAGAAGTTCATCCCGGCCGAGCTGTCCATCCAGGTGCGCCACGACGGGCCCTCGCCCGAGGTCGAGCGCCGCACCCTGGTCGCCGAGCTGCAGGACGCGCTGGACACCTCCACGCTGGGTCGCCGCAAGATGATCACCCGGACCGCGGGCGCCGGTGTCGGTGTACTCGGTATCGGCGCACTGCTGGTGTTCGTCGGCGGCATGATCAAGAACCCGTGGGCCAAGGGCGACAAGTCGCCGCTGTGGGTTTCGGGCTGGACCCCGGACTTCCCCGGCGAGACCATCTACATCCGTCGCGACACCGGGCGCCCCGAGGACGTCATGCTGGTGCGTCCCGAGGATCTGGACGCGGGCGCGATGGAGACGGTGTTCCCGTGGAAGGAGAAGTGGCGCGGTGACGAGCACGCGACGCTGCAGTCCCTGCGCGGTATCCGCAACGCGGTCATGCTGATCCGGCTGCGCACCGAAGACGCGCAGAAGGCCATCAAGCGCAAGGGCCAGGAGAGCTTCAACTACGGCGACTACTTCGCCTACTCGAAGATCTGCACCCACCTCGGTTGCCCGACGTCGCTGTTCGAGCAGCAGACCAACAAGATCCTGTGCCCCTGCCACCAGTCGCAGTTCCTGGCGACCGAATGGGGTAAGCCGGTCTTCGGTCCCGCCGCTCGCGCACTGCCGCAGCTGCCGATCACCGTCAACTCCGAGGGCTACCTGGTCGCCGCGGGCGACTTCATCGAGCCGCTCGGACCGGCCTACTGGGAGCGTCGTTCATGAGCGAACGAAGTGAGCGAATCATGTCACAGCGTGCAGGGCACATGCCGGAACCGAGCGCTAGCGAGGTGCAGGCATGAGTCCTTCAGTCGCAGCCCAAGCCCACGAGGCCGACGAGCGCTATCGCGCCGCGGCGTTCGTGAAGCGGTCGATCAACAAGGTCTTCCCGACCCACTGGTCGTTCCTGCTCGGCGAGATCGCGCTCTACAGCTTCATCATCCTGCTGCTGTCGGGTATCTATCTGACGTTGTTCTTCGACCCGTCGATGAGCGAGGTCGTCTACAACGGCGCCTACCAGCCGCTGCGTGGTGTGACCATGTCGCGGGCCTACGAGACGGCGCTGAACATCTCCTTCGAGGTGCGCGGCGGTCTGTTCGTGCGCCAGGTGCACCACTGGGCCGCCCTGCTTTTCGCGGCCTCGATCATCGTGCACCTGTTCCGCATCTTCTTCACCGGTGCGTTCCGCAAGCCGCGTGAGGCGAACTGGGTCATCGGCTGCCTGCTGCTGATCCTGGCCATGTTCGAGGGCTTCTTCGGTTACTCGCTGCCCGACGATCTGCTCTCGGGTACCGGTCTGCGGGCCGCGTTCGGCGGTATCACGATGAGTATCCCGATCGTCGGCACCTGGATGCACTGGCTGATCTTCGGCGGTGACTTCCCCGGCGACATCATCATTCCGCGCCTGTACATCGCGCACGTGCTGCTGTTCCCCGGCATCATCCTGGCGCTGATCGCCGCGCACGTCGCGCTGGTCTGGTACCAGAAGCACACGCAGTTCCCCGGCCCTGGCCGCACCGAGAACAATGTCGTCGGTGCGCGCATCGTGCCGGTGTTCGCCTCGGATCAGGGCGCGTTCTTCGCCTTCACCCTCGGCATCGTGGCGATCATGGCCGGTGTGCTGCAGATCAACCCGATCTGGAACATGGGTCCGTACAACCCCTCGCAGGTGTCGGCGGGTTCGCAGCCCGACTTCTACATGATGTGGACCGACGGTCTGGCGCGTCTGATGCCGCCGTGGGAGCTCTACCTCGGTCGCTACACGGTGCCCGCCGTGTTCTGGGTGGCGCTGATCATGGGTCTGGTGTTCACGGTGCTGATCCTGTACCCGTGGATCGAAAAGCGCCTCACCGGCGACGATGTGCACCACAACCTGCTGCAGCGCCCGCGCGACGTGCCGGTGCGCACGGCGATCGGTGCGATGTCGATCGGTTTCTATGTGGTTCTGACGCTCTCGTGCGTCAACGACATCCTGGCGCTGAAGTTCGACATCTCGTTGAACGCCACCACCTGGATGGGCCGCATCGGCCTGCTGGTCGTGCCGCCGGTGGCGTACTTCCTCGCCTACCGGTTCTGCATCGGTCTGCAGCGTAGTGACCGGGCGGTGCTCGAGCACGGCATCGAGACCGGTGTGATCAAGCGTCTGCCGCACGGTGAATACATCGAGGTGCACCAGCCGCTGGGCCCGGTCGACGATCACGGCCACCCGATCCCGCTGGAGTACCAGGGCGCGACCGTGCCCAAGAAGATGAACAAGCTGGGCTCGGCCGGTAAGCCGGGCACCGGTAGCTTCCTGCGCGCCGACCCGCCGCACGAGATCGAGCAGGCCTTCGAGGACGACCACGCAGAAGAGCACAAGCAGCTCGCCGTACTGCAGAAGGTCCAGGAGAAGGCGAACGGTCAGAACGGTAGTCACTCGCACTGACAGATGAACAGAAGGCCCCGAGTCGAATTCGACTCGGGGCCTTCTGCTTTAAAGGGATACCCGGCGGCGGGCGGCCTCGATGGCCTCGAATTTGGCCAGGTTGTGGCGGGCGTCGGCGAGGGCGTCGTGGGCGTCCGGGGGAACCGGGGGCAATTCGGGACGACCGTGGGCCTCCCAGTGTTGCCGCAGTTCGTTGGTGTAGCGGGGGAGGGCGTTGGGCAGATCGACCATGGAGCCCCAGAGCTGGCACAGTGCGACATGGTCGTAGGCGGCCACCCAGGCCCACAGTTCGGGGGTGACGCTGGGGCGCGGGACCAGGAATTCGTAGAGGTCTTTGCGGATCTGTTCGCGACTGCGCCAGAGCGGGGAGGCGGGCGGCGGAAGCTGCGGAAGCACGTACCTGCGTACCCACGGACCCGCCCGTTCGGGATCGAATTCGGTTGAGACCGCGTAGTATTCGCGGCCGTCCTCGCAGACCACACCGATCGATACGAGGTCGATGGTCGACCCGTCCTCGATGAATTCGCAGTCATAAAAATATCGAAGCGAGATCGGTCTCTCCTCCAAAGCTCGGTACGGTGCGGCGATACTGCCGGCAATTCACCCTAGGTGGGCAGAATCCACCCCTAATACCGGGTACCTGCGCGCTGCGGGGTATCCGTATTCTGAACGGGTGAACTGGACCGTCGACGTACCTATCGATCGCCTGCCGGAGCTGCCGCCGCTGCCCGCAGAGCTGCGGAGGCGGCTGGACGACGCGTTGGCGCGTCCGGCGCTGCAGCAGCCGGCGTGGGATCCGGAGCAGGCGGCAATGATGCGGACCGTGCTGGAGAGTGTGCCGCCGATCTGCGTACCCGCCGAGGTGGAAGAGCTGCGCGGGCAGCTCGCGGAGGTCGCGCGCGGCGAGGCCTTCCTGATGCAGGGCGGTGACTGCGCGGAGACCTTCGCCGACAACACCGAACCGCATATCCGCGGCAATATCCGCACCCTGCTGCAGATGGCCGTCGTGCTCACCTATGGCGCAAGCCTGCCGGTGGTCAAGGTCGCGCGCATCGCGGGCCAGTACGCGAAGCCCCGCTCCTCGGACACCGACGCGCTCGGCCTCAAGTCCTACCGCGGTGACATGGTGAACTCGCTGGTCGCCGATGCGAAGGTGCGCGAACACGACCCGTCGCGACTGGTCCGCGCCTACGCCAACGCCAGCGCGGCGATGAATCTGGTGCGCGCGCTGACCGGTGCGGGCATGGCGGATCTGCACCGTGTGCACGACTGGAACCGGGATTTCGTGGCCCAGTCGCCCGCGGGTGCGCGCTATGAGGCGATGGCCGGGGAGATCGACCGCGGTCTGGCCTTCATGACCGCTTGTCGGGTGAACGATCCGAGCCTGCAGTCGGCCCGTATCTACGCCAGCCACGAAGCGCTGGTGCTGGACTACGAGCGCGCCATGCTCCGGCTCGGTCAGAACCCGGCGGGCGAGCCGGTGCTCTACGACCTGTCCGCGCACTTCCTATGGATCGGCGAGCGCACCCGTCAGCTCGACGGCGCGCATATCGCCTTCGCGGAACTGCTGGCCAACCCGATCGGCCTCAAGATCGGCCCGACCACCACCCCGGATCAGGCGGTCGAATACGTCGAGCGGCTCGATCCCAATAACGAGCCGGGCCGGTTGACCATCGTCTCGCGCATGGGCAATAACAAGGTTCGCGACGTGCTGCCGCCCATTGTCGAGAAGGTGCAGGCGACCGGGCATCAGGTCATCTGGCAATGCGACCCCATGCACGGCAACACCCACGAGGCCTCCACCGGCTACAAGACCCGGCACTTCGACCGGATCATCGACGAGGTGCAGGGCTTCTTCGAGGTGCACCATGCACTCGGCACACATCCCGGCGGTCTGCACATCGAACTGACCGGTGAGGATGTCACCGAATGTCTCGGCGGCGCGCAGGACATTTCCGATCTGGATCTGTCCGGTCGCTACGAGACGGCATGTGACCCGCGGCTGAACACCCAGCAGTCGCTGGAGCTGGCCTTCCTGGTCGCCGAAATGCTGCGCTGACCAAGGCTTTCCGACAGGAGCGCCGCGACATGCGGCGCTCCTTTGTCGTCAGGGCAGCGCCGTCAGCGAGACGGTACTGCCGGCCTCGACATTGGAACCCACGCCCGGAACTTGGCCGATCACCACGGAACTGTCGGACGGGGCGAGCTGACGCACCGCCACCACCAGGCCGAGCGCCTGCAGCTTGGAGCGGGCGTCGCCGACGCTCGAGCCGACCAGCAGGGGCACCTTCACGGCATTCGAGACGATCAGGGTGATGCCGTCGCCGGACTGGATCGTGGCGCCCGCGGCCGGTTCGGTGGCGATGACCTTGTCCGCCTCGATGCTGCGGTCGTACTGAGTTCTGGTCTCGCGCACCGTGATTCCGGCCGCGGTGAGCACCTTGTTCGCTTCCTCAGTGGTCTTGCCGCGCACATCGGGCATCTTCACCGGCTGAGATCCCTTGCTGCGGTATACCTTCACCTGTGCGGCCAGCGGCAGCACGGTGCCGGGAGCCGGATCCACCTTCGCGAGGGTGCCCTTGGGCGCGCTGCTGCCGGTTTCGCCCGCGTCCACCGGTTGCAGTCCGGCATCGCGAATGAGCTGGTTGACCTTCGAAATGTCATCGCCCGCTTTGATATCCGGCACCCGGGGTTTGCCACTGGAGATCAGCACGGCCACCGTCGAACCCTTGGTGACCTTGGATCCGGCCGAGGGATCGGTGCCGACCACCCCGCCGACTGGGATGGTGTCGGAGGTCTTCTGTCTGATCTCGGTGTCGAAACCGGCATCCGACAGCGCCGAAATCGCGCTGGCCTGATCCTTTCCTGCGACTGACGGGACGGCCGAGTAGCGCCCGATGCCCAACCACCAGCCGCCGATCCCGACCAGCAGGGTGAGGACCGCGACGATGGCAACCCAGAGCAGGACCGTGCGCCGCGATTTGGTCCGGTCGTCGGCGAAGGGTGATGGCTGCGGCGAATGCGATGGTGCGTAGTGATCGCGGTAGGTGTCCGGCGGCCCGTAGTTGTCGGGCGGACCGTAGTCGGGCACCCGCGGCCGCACCGCGGTGACGACCTTGGTGTGCTGCTCGGGCTGCGGTGGCGGTACCGCGGCCCTGGGCTGCTGCGGGGTTGGTGCGGCAACTTTGAAGCTGGCGCTGAGATGTTCGGCCGACTCCTGGGGGGCGGGCACCCGATACGGCGGCAGATTCAGCGCGACCCCGATCGAATGCAGTTCGGCCGCCATCTCGTTGGCATCGGCGAAGCGATGCGCGGGCTCGCGGTTGGTGGCCCGCGCGATCAGTTCGTCGAACTCCTGCGGGACACCGGAGATGAATTCGCTCGGGCTGGGCACATCGTTCTCGATGCGCTGATATGCCACCGATAGCGAAGTGTCGCCGGTGAACGGGACCTGGCCGGTGAGCAGTTCGAAGATCAGGATGCCGAAGGAGTAGACATCGCTGCGGGAATCGGCGGTACCCGCGGTCACCTGTTCGGGTGACAGGTACGCGGCGGTGCCGAGAATTACGCTCGCCGAGGTGGTGTTCGCGGCCGCGACGGCACGCACCAGACCGAAATCGGCGATCTTGACCTCGCCGGAATCGGAGATCAGTACATTCTCCGGTTTGATATCGCGATGGATCAGGCCCGCCGAATGCGCGACACCGATCGCGGCCAGTACCGGCTCGGCGACCGCGCGCGCCGCATGCGGTGGCATCGGACCGCGTTCGCGCAGCAACTCGCGCAGCGTGCCGCCCTCGACCAACTCCATGATCAGGAACGGATACTCGCCGTCCACACCCTGGTCATAGACCGCGACCAGGGAAGGATGCTTGAGTTTGGCGACCGCGCGCGCCTCGAATTCGAACCGGGACAGGAACTGGGGATCGGCGGCGAACTTGGGATCCATCACCTTGATGGCGACCGGACGGTCCAGACGGGTATCCACCCCTCGGAAGACCATCGACATCCCGCCCCGCGCGATCGGCGCGTCGATGCGGTAGCGCCCCTCCAGGATTTGCCCGATCAAGTGATGTCCTCCGGCTTTCACAAACTTCTCACCCCTCGCTCCGATGCGACAAGCGATTGACCGCCTCGCGCGGCCCGCTCACGATCGTAGCCGCGGCTGTGTTTTTGGCCGCGCGGGCGCGGCGGGTTCGCGGCCCCCTGGTGTCTCGCGTCCGAGCCGTCGAGACTCGCGACTTCGTCGCATGCGCTACGACGGCTCGGACGCGAGACGGGCCGCGAACTCCTCGCTCGTAAGACTCGCTCCGTGGTGGTTGGTGATGGCGAGTGGTTCGGCACCCGAGGCACGCACTGCGACTCGCGACCTCGTCGCATGCGCTTGGACGGCTCGGACGCGAGACGGGCCGCGAACTCCTCGCTCGTAAGACTCGCTCCGTGGTGGTTGGTTTGGGTGCTAACTGATGGTTCCTGGCACAGGGTGTCGAATCGTGGGGGAACGGTCCAGGGTGTCTCGAGCCACTCGGCGCGGGACCGTCTACCGTTATCCAGGTGAGTGCATTTCCTTGCAGTGACGATGTTCTTCCCCAGTCGGAGGCGGTGATCCCGCTGCCCGAGGTGGCCGACAAGCTCGGGCTCGTGGTGACCCGAGTGCATCAGATGCTGCGCGACCACCAGTTGCTCGCCCTGCGCCGCGATGGCGTGGCCGGCGTGCCCGAGCGATTCTTCGACGATACCGGCGCGATCGTGAAGTCGCTGCCGGGCCTGATCACCGTCATGAAAGACGCCAAGTACACCGACGAGGAGATCCTGGAGTGGATCTTCACCGACGACGAGAGCCTGCCCGGTAAGCCCGTCGACGCATTGCACGGCCCGCTCGCGCGCGAGGTCCTGCGCCGCGCGGCAGCCGAGCCTTTTTGAGTTACTACCTGCGCAGCGCGGCGGTGGTGAATTCCACCGCCGCGACACGCAGTCGTCGGTGGCGGGGGACCACGGCGCGGCGCGCGAATACCGCGTAGTCGGAGTGTTCGATTTCATCGAGAATGCCGGAGTAGAGCGTGCTCGCGGTGCGGATGGCGGGGCGCACACGTGGGTCGAGTAGGTCGATGCCCGGGTTCGCGAATCGGTAGAGGTCGCGGTTGATCGCGATCAGGTGGGCCAGTGCTCGGCGCACCCGCCGGTCGGTGTGGCCGATGCGGTGGCAGTAGGCCAGCAGCTCCGCGTCCACGCCGAAGGCCGCGAGTTCGTCGGTGGGGAGGTAGATCCGGCCCCGGTCCAGATCCTCGGCGATATCGCGCAGGAAATTGGTGAGCTGGAAGGCTTCGCCGAGCGCGGCGGCGGCGGGTTCGGCCTCGGCTAGCGGGACGACCGTGCCGAGCACCGGCAGCAGTTGTAGACCGATCGCGGCCGCGGAACCGCGCATGTAGTCGCGCAGTTCGGTCATGGTGGCGTAGTCGGCGCGGAAGTGCGCGGTTCCGGGCACATCCATGCGCATGGAGTCCAGGAAGATCCAGAAGTGCTGGGGCGCAATGTCGTAGCGCTGGATGGTGTCGGCCAGTGCGGCCAGTACCTGGGCGCGGCGGTCGGTGGGCGGCGTTGCCTGCTCCAATGCGACGCGCAGTTGTTTCTCGACCAGATCGAGTTCGCCCGCGGGGCCGTGTTCGGCGTCGTGCGTCGGGTGATCGACGATGTCGTCGACCATTCGCGCGAAGGCGTAGAGCGCGTGCACCGCGGGTCTTCGTGGTGCGGACAGCAGGCGGGTGGCGAGGAAGTAGGTGCGCCCGTGTTCGGCGGCGATCGCCCGGCAGACGCGGTATGCCGCGGCCAGTTCCGAGCCGCGGGCGGGTAGCGCGACCTCGGTCATGACCGGGTGACGGCGACCGGATTGCTCTCCGGTGGGGTGGCGCGCAATCGCAAGGGGTCGACCCGCCGCAGCGACAGGGCCGCGACCACGGCGGCGAACGTCGCGGCGGCCACGTGGCCGAAGCTGTAGAGCCCGATCGAGCCGTCCGGCTGGAAGACCAGCATCAACCAGGTACACAGCCCCACCAGCATCATCAGCGTGGTGGTGGACAGCGCGAACCCGGCGGCCAGCGCCAGCGGCCAGGAGTAGTACCAGGGCAGTGCGGCGGGCGAGAGGATGACGATGGCGACGAAGGCGATCAGGATGCCGAAGACCGCCTCGCGTTCGCTGTGCCGGAACCGCCACCAGGTCCACGCCAGCACGGCGATCAGCGCCAGCGCGCAGAGTGCGCGGGTCACCGCGAGCACCGGATCCATCGGGAACGGCGTCACCCAGCGGACCATATGCGCCATGATCGTCGGCAGCGAGAGCCAGTTGATGATCTTCTTCGAGCCCGACAGCGCGGTCAGCCAGCCGATGCCGACTCCGGCGATGGCCGAGGCGGCCACGAAGACCACCGCGAACACGCTCAAACCGAGTCCGGCGATCTTGGCGAACATCAGCGCCGGATGCGGTACTTCCGCACTCGGTCGCGCGGGTTCGGCCTCGCTCTCGACCTGCTGGGTCGCACCCGGTGATTGCGCTGCGCGTTGCAGCGCCCGGCGTTCACGTTCGTGCAGCATCCAGATCCACACCAGGAACGGCAGTGCGACACCGGCGGTCGCCTTGATGGCGACGCCGATCGCGACGACCACGATTCCCGCCACATGATGGCGCTCGAGCACGAGTGCGATACCCGCGCACATGAGCCCGACCATGAGCATTTCGTTGTGCACGCCGCCGATGAGGTGGATCAGCACTAGGGGATTGAGCACTGCCAGCCACAACGCGACCGTCGGCTTACCGCCGAGATGTTTGGTCAGATACGGCACCGCCCACATCATCAGCGCCAGTCCCGGCAGCATGACCAGCCGCAGCGCAATGGTGCCCGCGACCACGTTATCGCCGGTGATCGCGGTGATCGCATTGCCGAGCAGCAGGAAGATCGGACCGTATGGCGCGGTGGTAGTGGTCCAGACCGGGCTCACATTGTCGAGCAGCACGCCGGGATTGGCGACCGGCGGGGAAACGTAGGGATCGAAGCCGTCGCGTAGCAGTGCGCCCTGGGCCAGATACGAATACGCGTCCCGGCTGAACATCGGCACCGCGAACAGCAGCGGGAAGATCCAGATGCCGACGATCGCGCGCAGCTCGTTCAACGTGACCCCGGCGTCGGGCCGGTCGCCGAATCCGATCGTGGTCCGGCCAAGACGCACCCACGCGGTGATCATCAACAGCACACCGACCCAGATGACCATGGTGGACAGCACATAGCCGTGCCCGAATCGCAGCCAGGACAGATGCATCGCCTCGAGCAGCGGATCGCGTTTGCGGACGCTGCCCGCGCCGAATCCGCCGAAGGTGATCATCAGCGCGCCGAAGAAACCCAGCAGTGCCGAATGTCCCTCGGGGCTGCGGGCGAAGTCGGCGGTGGTCCGCAGCCAGGCCCGGAACCCGTGTTCGTCGACGGCAGGCGGTGCCTGGCGTGCCGGGGCGCTCGACGGACGCGCCTCGTCTTCGGTCGCGGTGATCGAGTTGTCGGTGGGCGCGGGGGCCGTCGTCTCAGGGGGATGCATGTGGTGTCGGTCCCCCCGGAGTGGTCGGCGGTCGCAACCGCAGGCTGATAGGTCGGCCGTTAGTTTATCGGCTCGCCGGGAACACTATCCCGCTGGTGCGTGGGGATTCATCCCGAGTGGCTCGCGTGGTGCCGATAATTCGGTTTGCCGCCAGTTTTCCGGAAAGCAAGGTGGTTGGCACGCCGACACCCGGAGTAGTGCCACAACCGGCGATAACCACGTTGTCGCTGCCACCGGAAAAATTGCGCGGACGAAATGGACCGGTTTGCCGGAACAGATGCGCGGCGGAGAAGGGTGTGCCCGCCAGCATGCCCTGATCGCGCCAGGTGCCGGGTGTGTCGAGATGATCGATGGTGAAGTGCTCGGCGATTCCGTGATATCCGCGTTCCGCCAGCACATTCAGGAGTTCACGCAGGTATGAGGGGCCGAGTCGGTCCCAGTCCAGTGGTGCGGTGTCGAGGTTGGGGCACGGCGCGAGCAGTGAGAACGGCTCGTGCCTGCCGTCGGCCCGGTCGATGTAGAGCCCGGGATCGGTCAGCGCGGGCCGGGTGAGCAGCAACGACGGGTCGCTCATCAGCCGCCCGCGGCCAGGGCGGGCGGCGATCTCGTCGAAGGTTCGGTCCCAAGCGTCGCCGAAATCGATGGCGTGGTGAGCTTGGATCGGCCAGCTCTCGGCGATCGAGGCGGGGATGGTGCCGTGTGCGACGACGGCGGACGGTGCGGCGCGTAGTCGACGGCGGCGGCGCACGCCGAAGCGCTCGAGCGCGCCGAGGTCGGCGGTGAGCACCACGGCGTCGCAGTCGAAGGTGCGACCGTTCGCGGTGCGGATCCGCTTGGCCCGCCCGTCCGCGTATTCGATCCCGGTGACCTCGGTGTTCAGCTCGAGTGTGCCGCCCGCCGCGGTGAAGGCGTCGGCGAGTGCGGCGGTGATGGCGCGCATACCGCCCTCGGGGAAGTAGACGCCCAATGAGGTGTCCATATGCGGGATCGCGCCGTAGACGGCCAGTGCCTGCGCCGGGCCCATGCCCGCGTAGAGCGCCTGGAAGGTGAACAGGCGGGCCAGGCGGGTATCGCGCAGGAAGTGGGAGACGCGCGGGCCGAGCCTGCCGAATCCGCCCAGACGCACGAGCGCGGCCAGCGCGCGGCGCTTGGCCGGATAGCGGACCATATCGAGCGGCGAATCGAAGTTCGTATCCATGAACTCGGTGAATTCGGCATGGTAGATCTCCGCGAGCCAGTTGCGCAGCCGTCGGTAGCGCAGTGCCTCGTCCGCGCCGCAGACACGGGCCACTTCGATGGCCATCGCCTCGGGATCGGCGTAGACGCGAATGGTGGAGTCGTCGGCGAAGCGGGCGTGATAGCTGGGGGCGAGTTGGTGGATGCGCAGTGGCGGTGTGCAGGTTTCGGGGGTTGCGCCGACGGCGGCGAGGGCATCGGCGATCAGCTCCGGCAAGGTGAGTACCGTTGCGCCGGAGTCGATTTCGTAATCGGGGCCGCGGTACAGGCCGACTCGGCCGCCGGGATGATCGGCGCGTTCCAGCAGGGTGACGGTACGCCCGGCCCCGGTCAGATACAGGGCGGCGGCCAGGCCGGATAGGCCAGCGCCCACTACCACGACGCGATCGGTCGGTCCCGCAACGGTTTTCATGTGGATCTCCTCGCGCGGTCGCGGCTAGTGCGTGCGACTCGTCGCGGCCAGTGCCATGGCGCGCAACCGCTCCTTGGCATCGGGCGTGGCGGTGCTCGAGGCCAGCGCGGCCAGGCCCTGTTCGGTCAGTTCGGTGATGCGGCGCTCCACCTCGTCGACCGCGCCGAGTTCGGTGATCACCGCACGCAACCGTTCGACCTGGTCCGTGGTCAGATCGGTGCCGATGCTGGTGCGCAGCAGGTCGGCGGCGGCCGGGTCGGTGGCATCGGCGCGCTGCAGCGCGTCGGCGACCAGGACGGTGCGCTTGCCCTCGCGCAGGTCGTCGCCGGAGGGCTTTCCGGTGACCGCCGGGTCACCGAAGACGCCGAGCAGATCGTCGCGCAGCTGGAAGGCGATGCCGATATCGGTGCCGAAGGTCCGGTAGGCCTCGATCAGGTGCGGATCGGCGTCGGCGAGTGCCGCACCCAGGTGCAGCGGGCGCTCCACGGTGTAGGCCGCGGTCTTGTAGCGGTTGATGCGCAGCGCCGCCGCGACGGATTCGTCACCCGCCGATTCGCCGTGGATATCGAGCAGTTGCCCGCCGAGCACCTCGGTGCGCATCAGCGCCCAGACCGGTGCGAAGCGGCCGAGGGCCGCGGCGTCGAGTCCGGCGGCGTGCACCATGTCATCGGCCCAGGCCAGCGCCAGATCGCCGACCAGGATGGCGACCGAGGTGCCGAAGTGTTCGGCATCACCGGCCCAGCCGTGGTCGCGGTGGCGCTGTTCGAAGTCGACGTGCACGGTGGGGAAGCGGCGGCGGGTGCGCGAGGAGTCGATGATGTCGTCGTGCACCAGCGCGCAGGCCTGCACCAATTCCAGTGCGGCACAGGCGTTCAGGACCGCGGCGGCGTGCGGGCCGGTGGGATCGCCGCCCGCGCCGATCCAGCCGGTCCAGGCGAAGGCCGGACGGGTGCGCTTACCGCCGCGCAGCACGAACAGTTCGAGTGCGTCCGCGGCCTGTACGAAAACCGGACCGAGCGGTTCGACGATCGGGCGTCGGGTCAGGAAGAACGCTTTGAGCGCGTCCTCGACCGCCGCGACGAACCCGGGGGTGCCCGGCGTGTGATTCGCGGGCGGGGTGGGGTGAGGCGTCTGGATACCGGTTCCGGCGGACAGGGGAGCCTCCAAGGTCGTGCGGGTGCTGGTGCGCGGTGGATCGTGGGCGCTATAGGTACTTCGGTGCCGAACGGTGAGCGTCGCGCGTGTCGTTCCGGCGATTGCGAGCGTGTCGCTTGCTCGCAGAATACGCGTACGGTTGCGACGACCTGACGGCCCGGTGACGGCCCACCACTACACTGGACCGGTGACTTTCGATAACGTGCGGGGACGTTCGACCCCTGGCCGGCCGTCCCCGACGCCACCGATCGTCTCTGGAACACCCTCGGTTGTACAGAGTCTGCGGACCCATTCCGGGGGTTCGGTGCCCTTCTCGGTGGAGTTCAATCCGCCGCGTGACGCCGCGGGCGAGGCACGGCTGTGGCGCGCGGCGCGCACCTTCGAGCGCATGCATCCGGCCTTCGTCTCGATGACCTACGGCGCCGGCGGCACCACTCGTGACCGCACCGTGCGGATCACCGGTGCGCTGGCCGAGGAGACCACGCTGCTGCCGGTCGCGCACTTGACCGCGGTCGAGCACAGCGTCGCCGAACTGCGCTCACTGGTCGGCGCGTACGCCGATTCGGGCATCCGCAATATCCTCGTGCTGCGCGGCGACCCGCCCGGCGATCCACTCGGCGAATGGCGCAAACATCCCGAGGGTGTGGCCTACGCCGAGGAACTGGTGCGCATCGTTCGCGACCTCGGTGACTTCCATGTCGGCGTCGCCTCGTTCCCGCAGGGCCACCACCGGTCCCCCGATCTGGAGCACGACACCGCGTACCTGGCAGCGAAACTGCGTGCGGGCGCGGAGTATTCGATCACTCAGATGTTCTTCGACGTCGAGCATTATCTGCGGCTGCGCGATCGGATCGCGGCCTTCGACCCGATCGAGGGCGCGAAGCCGATCATTCCGGAGCTGATGCCCATCACCTCGCTGCGCACGGTGGCGCGCGCCGAGGAACTGTGCGGACGTCCCCTGCCGCCCGCGGTCATGGAGCGCCTGCGCAAGGCCGCCGGTGACGGGCCGGAGGAGAACAATGCCGCGGTCCGCGAGGTCGGCATCGAAATCGCCACCGAGATGGGCCAGCGCCTCATCGATGAGGGCGCGCCCTGCCTGCACTTCATCACGCTGAACTTCGCCAAGGCCACCGGTGAGGTCCTCACCAACCTCGGCTACGGCGTAACCGCCGCCCCGATCAGCGCCTGAGCATCGGACGGTCGTACGCCGAGCCCGCCGGGGCAGAGTCAGGCGTACGAGGCCGACGAAAGAGCTGAGCACATGGGTAACTCTCGGGTACGCCCGAACTGCTTCGTGGTCAACCGCCGATCCCCGACGGTACCGTCGGGGCACCTACGGCTGGCAACAGATCCGCGGAGGCGGGGGAGCTACCCCACGCATCGGCGAGGAGCCGGTGGGATTCCAACCGGTCCTCGTGACGATGCGTGATGCTGGTGACGAGGAGTTCGTTCGCGCCGGTGACCCGCTGCAGGGCCTGCAGGCGTTCGACAACGGTCCCCGGGCTGCCGACGAATTGGGTGGCGAGGCGGTCGTCGACCAGTCGGCGCTGCTCCGGCGTCAGCGGGGTGGCGGTATCCGGATCGAGGTAGTC
The DNA here is from genome assembly GCF_050955745.1 of Nocardia sp. CA-120079. Classification (NCBI taxonomy): domain Bacteria; kingdom Bacillati; phylum Actinomycetota; class Actinomycetes; order Mycobacteriales; family Nocardiaceae; genus Nocardia; species Nocardia sp. CA-120079. The sequence continues at coordinate 6,835,452 of NZ_CP192088.1, read as the reverse complement.
CGCGGCGCCGGCGCCGCTGCGGATGCTGTGCACCCAGTGACCGTAGGTGGCGGCCAGATGTCGGGCGCGCGTGTCGTCGGGGGCGACGACCACGTCCGCGGAGATCACCACATACGGCTCGGCGAGCTCGGCCGAGGGGCGGAAGGCCGCTCGATAGGCCGCGACCGCATCCAGGGCGGTGCCGGGTGAGACGTGATAGGCGGCGGCGAAGGGCAGACCGAGTTTGCCCGCCAATTCGGCGCTTTCGCTGGCCGTACTGCCGAACAACCACAGCTCGACCTGTGCGCCCTCACCCGGAACCGCGTGCAGCGCAATGCCTTCGGCGCTCTTGTAGGTGCCGTTGAGCAGGGCGCGCACCTCGTCGACCTGGTCCGGGAAGTCCGGTGCCTGCGCGCCCTGCTGTTGCAGCGCGCCGAGCGAGGCGATGAACCTGGACCGGTCGGTGATCCGTCCGGGATCGAACGGCGGTGGAACCACCACACCGTCGCGGACCTCGGTGCGTCCGGTCACGGTGTCGACGACCGGGTGACCGCCCTTCGGATGCGCGGGCTGCGCACCGAACTGGGTGCGGCGATGGCCCGATCGGCCAAGGCCCAGGTCGAGCCGTCCCGGGTAGAGAGCGTCGATGGTGCCGAATGCCTCCACGATCGATGCCGAGGTGTGGTGGCCGACCTGAACCGCCGCCGAGCCGACGCGAATCCGGGTGGTGGCCGCCGCGACCAGGCCGATCAGCGTGATGGAGGAGGAACTCGCCACCGAAACGAAATGATGTTCGGCAAGCCAGTAGCGGCGGTAACCCCACTGCTCGGCGTGCTGGGCCAGATCGATGGTGTTGCGCAAGGCCTGCTGTGCGGTGGATCCGGCGCTGATCGGGGCCAGATCGAGGATGGAAAGCGGGATCGTCATGCGGACCGTCCTAGGCGCGGATGCTGTTCGCCCGCTTCGATGGCGACCCGCAGCCGGTTTTCCGCGGGTGCCAGCGGGCAGGTGGCGAAATCGGTGAAGGCGCAGGGCAGGTTGGCCGCCCGATTGAAATCGAGACGCACGGTTCCATCGACATCGGGTGCGTCGAGGGCCAGCGAGCGGGCCGCCGGATAGGTGGTGACGCCGCTGGTGGCGTCGGTGAACAGCACCCGCAGGTTGGTCGGCGCGCCGAAGGCGATGACGCGCTCGGTGACCTCGCCGATGCTGAATTCGATGGTGCCCGAGGCGGTGTGGTGGTGCTCGAGTCCGTCGATGACGGCGCCCGTGGTGATCGTGCGCGGCTCGTCGAACGGTTCGAAGCGACCCTCGACCACCCAGTGCTGGTCCGGGGCATAGGTCGGGATGCCCTCGAAGCTCAGCAATGTGGGTGCGGCGGGGTCGTGCACGCGCACGGCGTAGCGGCCGCTGCGGCGAATCACCTCGAGTACCCGATTCTCGTGCAGCACCTCGAGTCCCGGTGCGCCTTCGGCCGGTGTGACGATCTGTACGCCCGCGATGTCGGTGCCCTCGAACCGCAGGCGGTCGGCGGGCTGGGCGGTGATGAACACCTTGTCGTCGGTGACCCACCAGGTGCCGGGAATGTCGGGGATGCGCTCGGGTTGGTCGGTGAGCCAATGCAATCCGGTCAGGCTCAGGAAGCCGAGCGGATCGCGCAGTTGCTCTTCCCTGGCGTGATGCCAATGCGCCCACTCGGTTTCGAAAAGACTGGTGATGCTGGTCGTCATGACGCTCTGACTCCTTCGAGTGTGCGGTTGCGATGGGGATGGCGTAGTCGGGTGCCGGTCATCAGGCCGCCCCCGGCGCGGTGAGGTGCGGTGTGGGAATGGCCGACAGCAGTTCGCGCGTGTACTCGTGCTGTGGGTTGTCGAAAATCTCGGCGGTGGAGCCGGATTCGACAATGCGACCGCCGCGCATGACCGCGACGCGGTCGCTGATACGGCGGACCACGGCGAGGTCGTGCGAGATGAACAGGTAGCTCAGTCCGAGTTCGGTTTGCAGGCGGTCCAGCAGTTCCAGGATCTGGGCCTGGACGGAGGCGTCGAGTGCCGAGACCGGTTCGTCGAGCACGAGCAGGTCCGGGTGCAGGGCCAGGGCGCGGGCGATGGCGACGCGTTGGCGTTGTCCGCCGGACAGTTCCGCTGGGCGGCGCTGGGCGAAGTTCTCCGGCAGCGCCACCTGGCCGAGCAGTTCCCGTACCCGCTCCTGCCTGGCCTTGCGATCGCCGACGGCATAGGCGCGCAGCGGTTCCTCGATGATCGAACCGACCCGCCAACGCGGATCCAGTGAGCCATAGGGGTTCTGGTAGACCACCTGGAAGCGCTGCCGCAGGTCGCGCAGCCGTCCGCCTTTCACCGCGGTCAGGTCTTGCCCGTCGAACGTGATCGCGCCGCTATCGGGTTCGGTGAGCCGCAATGCGATTCGCGCGGTGGTGGACTTGCCGGAGCCGGATTCGCCGACAAGTGAGAGGGTTTCGCCGCGACCGAGTTCGAATCCGACACCCGCCACCGCGGTGACCGAACCACCGGCCGGTGCGCGGAACCGCTTGTGCACGTCCCGCACCGTGAGCAATGGTGGGCCGGCGCTCACCCGCGGCGGGCGGAACCCGTCGAACGGGGCCAGACTCGGCGAGGCGGCGAGCAATCGCTTCGTGTACGGATGACGGGGTTCGGCGAGCACCGTCGTGGTCGGCCCGGTTTCGACGATTTCCCCGCCGCTCAGCACCACGATCCGATCGGCCCGCTCGGCGGCGATCGCCAGATCGTGGGTGATCAGCAGCACCGCCGTACCGCGTGCCGCCGTCTGTGCGGCGAGTTTGTCGAGCACCCGCCGCGCCACCGTGGCGTCGAGCGCACTGGTCGGCTCATCGGCGATCACTAGTTCCGGTCCGGCGATGAGCGCCGCCGCGATCAGCACCCGCTGCCGCTGGCCGCCGGACAGTTCGTGCGGGTACTGCGCGGCCCGCAGCTCCGGCAGGTCCAGTCCGGCGTCGGCGAGCAATTCGATCGCCCGCGCGGTCGCATCGCGGCGATCGGCGAGTCCGTGCACGAGCAGCGCCTCGGCGACCTGATCACCCACGCGCCGCACCGGATTCAGCGACAGCCCAGGATCCTGCGGTACGAATCCGATCCGTGCGCCGCGAATCCGCCGCAGCGCCCGCTCGGATCCGGTATCCACCGTCTCTCCGTCGAAGGTGACGGTCCCGCCGGTGATCTCGGCATTGGGGCCGAGCAAGCCGATCACCGACTGCGCGAGAGTCGACTTGCCGGAACCGGATTCGCCGACCAGCGCGACGACCTCGCCGCGCGCGACGGCGAGGGATACGCCGCTGAGTGCGGCGACATCGCCGCTGTCGGAGGCGTAGCGCACATGCAGGCCGTCGATGCGCAACAGTGCTGCCGCCGACCCATCCGGTCCATTTGTGACGTCGCGGATATGTGGCGTGCCGTCCGTCGGATCGGCGGACGTGATGCACTCACTCATGCGCTGTGACTCCTTCCTGCGGCGCGGCCGAGGCGTTGGGCCGAGAGGACGACGACGATGATCACCAGGCCCGGCAGGGTGGTCATCCACCAAGCCGTCGCGAGGAAATTGCGTCCCTCCGATATCAGTGAGCCCCATTCGGGGGTGGGTGGTTTCGCGCCGTAGCCGAGGAAGCTCAGCGCCGAGACCGAAAGCACCGCCATACCGAATTCGACTGCGGCCAGGGCGAGTACCGGCTGATAGGAGTTCGGAAGGACATGGCGGGCCAGCACGCTGTACCAGCGGACCCCGGAAGCGTGTGCCGCCTCCACAAACGGCGCCTGTCGCACCCGGAGCACCTCCGAGCGCATGACCCGCGCGAAGTTGGCGATCAGCGAAACACCCACCGCGACGGCCACATTGCGGGTGCCGAACCCCAGCGCGGTGACCAGGGCGAGCGATAGCAGCAGCGATGGAATCGACAGCAGCACATCGACGAGCCGCATGATGACGGTGTCGACGAAGCCGCCGAGCGATCCGGACAGCAGCCCGAGTATCGATCCGGCGATCAGGGCGATGGCGACCGCGGACAGGGTGGCGGTGAGCGAGAGTCCCGCGCCGTGCACCATCCGGGTGTACAGATCGCGCCCGAGGTTGTCGGTGCCGAACCAGTGTCGGGCACTCGGGCCCTGGAATTTCTGCGCGGGCACACCGGTCAGCGGATCACCGCCGGCGAAAACCGAGGGGAACAGTGCCCAGCCGAGCGCAAGCACCGCGACGGCGCCGGACAGGATCACGACGATATTGCCGCGCAGCGACTTCCATCGTAGGGCGGGTCGGTGGAGTCCGGGAAGCGCGATCCGCCGCGACTCATCGGCGACATCAACCATGATCGGTCACCTGCTGTCGAAGGTCAGGCCACGGCGCGAAGCCAGTGACGAGAGGGCCGGGCGCGGCGCCGGTGTGGGTGACGAGTGGCTCAGGCACGGACGACCACCTCCTCCGCGATATCGCTAGCGGCGGTCTCGGAATCGGTTGTCGCACGGCCGGATCGACCGGCGATGCGCGGATCGAGCAGCGGATACAGCAGATCCACCGCCAGATTCACGGTGACGAAGACCGTCGAGGTGAGCAGCACGATGCCCTGCACCACCGGAATGTCCTGGGCCAGTACCGAGGTCTGGGTGAGCCGACCCACGCCCTGACGGGCGAAAACGGTCTCCACCACCACGGATCCGGCGAGCATATTGCCGACCAGCACGCCGGCGATGGTGAACGTCGGCACGCTGGCCGGACGCAGCACATGTTTGCGCAGCACCCAACCGCGTGAGCCCCCCTTGGCCAGTGCCACATCGACGAACGGCTGACGCCAGGTCGAGGCCAGCCCGGCGGCGAGCACCTGGGCCAGCACCGCACCGATCGGGATGGCGAGGGTGAGCGCGGGCAGTACCGTGCCCTTGAAACCGTGTCCGCCGAAGGCAGGAGCGAGCCGCCAGTGGAACGAGAAGAGTTGCAGCAGTAGCAGTCCGGTCCAGAATGTCGGCACCGAAACCCCGAGCGAGGGCAGTGAGCTGAGCGCGTCGCGCAACCACGGGCGGCGGACATACGTCGCCGCGAAGGCCACGCTCACCCCGCCGAGCACCGCGAAGAGCAGTGCCAGACCGGCCAATCCGAGTGTATTGGGCAGCGCGTTGCCCAGTGCGCTGGTGACCGGCTGACCGGTGGCGATGGAGTGGCCGAGGTCACCGGTTAACGCGTGGGTCAGTGCGGTCCAATACTGTTCCCAGAGCGGACGATCCAGTCCGTAGCGCGCCTGGAGTTCGGCGATCGCGGCCTTGTCGATCGGGGTGCCCGCACCCGCACCGTCGGCCGCGATGGAGACCGGATCGGCGGGCAGCAGGTAGAGCACCACGAACGAAATTGTGAAGGCCGCCCACAGCACCCATATCGCCTGCAGGACCCGCACAACCACATACCGAGCCATGACTACCGCCCGCTCAACCAGGTATCGAAGAACTGCAGCCGCGCGGAGGCCTCGAACTTCAGATCCTGCACGCTCCGTGCCGCACCGATGGCCTGCGACAGTTCGACCGTCGGAATCCACAGCCCCGCATCGAGTACTGCCTGTTGCGCGGTGCGGATCAGTGCGGTGCGTGCGGCGCTATCCGAGGCGCTCAGCTGCCCGTCGAGCACATCGTCCAGTGCCGGGATGCGTTCGCGGGCATTGAGATTGCGTCCGTCGACACTGAAGGAGGTGCGCAGAATGTCACCGTCGGCGCGGGTGGTGTTGTAGTAGGTGGTGTCGAAATCCTTGACGTTCTGCCGAGCCGTGCTCTCCGGCCCCGACACCAGATCGAGCTTCAGCTCGACGCCCACCTGACGCAGCTGCTGCTGCACCAGCTCCAGGATGGCCTGATTACCCGCGAACGCCTGACTGAAGAGCACCGAGAAGGACAGGCGCTCACCATTCTTCGCGCGGATTCCATCACCGCCCGGCGTCCAGCCCGCTTGGTCCAGGATGCTGCGCGCCTTGGCCGGGTCGTAGCTCAGCCGGGCCGAAAGGTCCTGGTAGCCGGGCGTACTGCTGGCCAAGGTGCTGGTAGCGGGTTTGAACTGCGGGCCGAGCACGGTGTCCACCAGCTGTTTCCGGTCGATCGCGGGCAGCAGCGCCTGGCGCACCGCCGCATCGCGCAGCGGCCCGCGCGTGACATTGGTCTGGAAGCCGAACGGCACACCGGGATTCGCGGTGCTCAGCACCCGCCCGCTCGCGGCCTCGATCTGCGGTGCGTCCTGCGGCAGTGCATCGCTGACGGCTTCGAGCTGGCCGGAGATGAGACTGCCGGTGCGAACACCGGATTCGGGCACGACCGTGAACTCGATCTTGTCCAGATAGGCCTCGCCCTGATGAGCGAAGACCGCCGAACCCCAGCGGTATCCAGCGCGTTTGGCCAGGGTCGCCGAGGCGTCCTGGCGCCAGGCCGCATAGCTGAACGGTCCGCTGCCGACATTGTCGCCGAGGCAGCGCTGATCGGCGGGTTTGGCCGTCGTGGTATCGCCCTGAATACCGAGCTGCGCGGTCGAAGAGGCCTGCAGGAATTGGGCATTGGGCTTGCTGAATTCGACCCGTGCGGTCAGCTTGTCGACCGCGGTGGTGCCGAGGTAATTGGTGAGATAACTGGAGCCGAGCGGTGTCTTGCCCGCGCCCAGTTTGATCACCGAATCGAAGGTGTTGCGCACCGAATCCGCGGTGAGCGGGGTGCCGTCGCTGAAGGTGACGCCGTCGGCGAGATGGAAGGTGAACACCTTGGCGTCGGGGGAGATTTCCCAGCTCTTGGCCAGCCACGGCTTGATCTCACCGGTCTTCGGATCCTGATCGGTCAGTGAATCCACGATCTGGCGGGTCACGTACAGCGTCTGATTGGTTCCGGACTGCGCCGGATCCGAGCAGGTCGGCGCCTGCGAAAGGCCATAGCGCAGCGTGCCGCCCGGCTGTGGCGGACCCGCTTCAGCGCCGCCGGTGGCCGAATCACTGCCGCAGGCGGCGAGACTCGCGGCCGCGGTGACGGCGGCGGCCACGGCCGCGATTCGGTGGCGGGGACGGATCACTGTGGTACTCCAGATGTTTCGGTGCGGACGAGTTCGCCGCGGGAATCGATGTCGTAGTCGGTGGGACGTGCGGTATTCGGGGCGGTGGCCAGTGGTCGGCTCGGGATGCGTCGGCGCAGTTCGGGTGCGACCTCGGCCTGGAAGAGTTCGAGGCCGGTGCGATGCTGCGATTCGGTGCGGCCGTCGCGTTCGGCGGACAGGTGGATCACCTCGTGCCCGAACGCCTCGTGCTGGCGACCCACTTTGTCGATCACCTGCTCCGGGCTGCCGACCAGTGCCGAACTGCGCGCGACGAAATCGTCGAGCGTCTCGAAGACGATCGGCAGCCCGAGCTTGCGCGCCAATGCCAGTCGTGCCTCGAAGATCGGGCGGTACACATCGAGGGCCTCCTGTGACGTGCGCGCCACATGAAATCCCGCGGTGCCCGCTCCGACCAGTGCGTCGGCCGGATCGTGCCCGTAGTGCTCCCACCGCTCCCGATAGTGGCGCACCAGTTCGGCATACGGTTCGATCGGATTGGTGACATTCGCCGAGAACAGCGGGTCACCGTGGCGTGCGGCGAGTTCCACCGAATCGCGGCTGGTCGCGCTGCCGTGCCAGATGCGGATGCGCGGCTGCCAGGGCCGCGGCAGCGCCTTGGCCCCGACCAGCTCCGGACGGAATCGGCCCGACCAGGTCACGGTGTCGCTGTCCCACAGCGCCCGGAACAGTTCGTAGCCTTCGCGATTGCGATCCCACTGGTCCTCGGTGGTGACGTGGTACAGCTTCGCCTGGGCCGCACCGTTGCCCTTGCCGATGATCAGTTCGAGGCGGCCGCCGGAGAGATTGTCCAACGTCGAATAGTCCTCGAACGCGCGCACCGGATCCAACAGACTCAACGTGGTGACGGCGGTGAACAGACTGATCCGCGAGGTGAGCGCGGCGATATGGGACAGGAGCACCGGCGGTGCGGCCGAGAGGAACGGATCCTCGTGCCGTTCGCCGACGGCGAACCCGTCGTAGCCGAGTTCCTCGGCGGTGCGGGCCTGGCCGATGACATCGAGCAGTCGCTGCCTGGTCTCGGGCAGCCGACCGGTATTCGGATCCGGCACCCGGGAGACGAGGGTGAACAGCAGGAACTTCACGCGATCACGACTTCTTCGGTAGGCCGGGCGGATTGATTCGTGAACTCGGCACGGTCTCGGTCTTCAACCCCCAGCGATCGATGACCTGCTGGTAGGTGCCGGTCTGGATGGCATTGTTGATGGCCTTGTTGATCGGGCCGATCAGCCCGTTGTCCTTCTTGGTGAGCACACCGATCTCGCCTTGCAATGCGTCACCGGCGCCGGAGAAGGTCGCGACGATCCTGGTCTGATTCGCGGTGGTGCTGTGATAGATCGCGGACGGGTTCGGCCCGATGTAGCCGTCCAGGCGTTGCGAGGCCAAAGCCAGGTAATAGTCGGTGACCTGCTGGAAGTAGGCGATATCGATCGGGGCCAGGCCCTCGGCGATATTCTGCTCGTTCCACTTGACCAGCAGCTGCTCCTGATTGGTGCCGCTGCCGACGCCGATCCGCTTGCCCGCCAGGCTCTTACGATCCTTGTAATCGAGCGTGCTCTGCTTCGGGATCTCGAGTGCGACGGTGTCATTGCGATAGGTGGCGAAGTCGTATTTCTCCTTGCGCTCCTCGGTCACGGTGACATTGGAGATGAAGACATCGGCCTCGCCCGAGTCGACCCGCACGAAGTTCTGCGACCAATCGGCCACCTGCGCAACGAGTTTCAGCCCGAGAATGTCCGCGATGAGCGAGGCGAAATCGATCTCGGAGCCGACGATGGTCTTATCGTCGGTGGCGTAGAACCGCAATGGCGGCGCGGCACCACCGGATCCGGTGACGACCAGTGTGCCGCGGTCGCGAATGGCCTGCGGCAGTTCGGCGGCAATGGCGTCGACCTTGGGGGCGTGGATCCGGCCGGACTGGCCGGGGGAGAGGTCGAAGGTGATCGAACCGGCGGGCTGCGCGGAGGTTTCCGCGTCCGGATCGGTGCCGCAGCCGGTGGCCAGCAAGGCGACCGTGGCGGCCAGGCCGACCAGGGCAGAGAGCTTCATCGAATACCTGTTCATCGGGGAGCGCGCACCGCGCTCAGCGGACTCGGGACAGAAATGCGCGGGTGCGCGGGTGTTGCGGGTTGTCGAGTACGGCGGCGGGCGGACCTTGTTCGACGATCACGCCGCCGTCGAGGAATACGACGGTGTCGGCGACCTCACGGGCGAAACCGATTTCGTGGGTGACGATCACCAGCGCGGTCCCGCCGTCGGCGAGATCGCGGATCACATCGAGGACTTCGCCGACGAGCTCCGGATCCAGCGCGGAGGTGGGCTCGTCGAAGAGGATCACCGGCGGTCGCAGCGCCAATGCCCGCGCGATGGCCACGCGCTGCTGTTGTCCGCCGGACAGCCGCCGCGGATAGGCGTCGGTCAGGTCGCCGATGCCGACCCGATCGAGCAATTGGCGTGCCTCGGCCTCGATTTCCGCACGCGGGCGACCCTGCGCGGAAATCGGTGCGAGCGTGACATTGTCGAGCACCGTCAGATGCGGGAAGAGATTGAACTGCTGGAAGACGAAGCCGATATGCGAGCGCTGTTTTCGCACTTCGCGGTCCGACAGCGCGTGCAACTTATTGCGGCGCAGCCGATATCCGATCAGTTCGCCGTCGATGTGCACGGTGCCCGCGTCCAGCGACTCCAGATGGTTGACCACCCGCAGCAGCGTCGACTTGCCGGATCCGGACGGTCCGATAACGGTGACCACTTCACCGGCCCGCACGGTCAGGTCGATGCCGGCAAGTACCTCGGTGCTGCCGTAGGACTTACGCACCCCGCGCACCTGTACCGCAGGAGCCTGGGCCACCGGCGCGCTCATCGAGTCGCTCCGCGCGGTGCGGCGGAACCGATTTCGGCGATTTCGCGCAGCCTGCGCCAGACCTTCTGCGCCGGTGTCGGTGGGGGCGTGCGGTGCGCGCCCTTGGCGTAGTGGCGTTCGATATAGAACTGCACCACCGACAGAATTGTGGTCAACACGATGTACCAGACGGTGGCCACCATGAGCAGTGGCACCACCCGGCCGTTGCGGCCGTAGATCACTTGGACCTGGTAGAAGAGTTCCGCGATAGCCATGACCGAGACGATCGAGGTGCCCTTGAACAGGCTGATCACCTCATTGGTCGCATTCGGCAGAATCGAGCGCATGGCCTGCGGGACGATGACCGTGCGGAACTGGCGCACCCGTGGAATACCGAGTGCCGCGGCTGCTTCCAGCTGCCCCGGATCGACCGAAATGTATCCGGCCCGGATGATCTCGGCCGCATACGCCGCCTGATGCAACGCGAGGCCGATGACCGCCGCGGTGAAACCGCTGATCACCCCGTTCACCTCGAAGGTGAGAAAGGCAGGGCCGAACGGGATTCCGAGCGAAAGCGTGTGGTAGAGGTAGGCGATGTTGAACCAGAACAGCAGTTGCACGATCAGCGGAATCGAGCGGAACGCCCAGATATAGACCCACGAGATCACCCGCAGCACCGGATTGTTCGACAGGCGGGCGATCGCCAAAGCCGTGCCGATCAGGAAGCCCAGTGCCGTACCCCACAGGGTCAGCTCCAAGGTGACCTTCAGCGCCGACAGCACCGATTTCGCGGTGAAGTACTTGGCGAACGTCGACCAATCCCAGCCCGGATTGGTGGCCAGCCCGTGGACGAACTGCGCGAGCAGCACGAGGGCGATGGCGCTGACGACCCAGCGCCACGGGTGCCAGGATTTGGCGATCGCCGGTGCGTCGGTAGTGCTTACGGTGGCGGTGGGTGCAGCCGGTATCGGGACATCCGATACCGGAGTATCGGATGCGACGGATGCGCTCATACTTCGGTTCCTCCATCGTTCCCGGCGGAAGCACCCGCACCCGGTGACCGGGGGGTTGCTGCGACGTCGACGAGCCAGGTCTCTCGGTCGCTCTGGATGGTGTGTCCGACGCCGAGCACGGGTCGGTCAATGGGTCTAGCCGAAATATCATGCGAAGCAGGCGAAGTCCGGCACAAGGGTACGAATCAGCGTGAGCGCAGACCTTGTTTGCATCGTCTTGAGCAGGCACTATTGGCTCGTTCATGCAGTGGATCGCGGTATTTCGGCCCAAGTTCTCCGAGTGCTCTTCGTCCGGATCGCCCGCCTGCGCAGCGCCGCAGCGGTCCATCGGGACGCGCGGCGCGAACGTGTCGAGCGCCGAAATAAACGCTGTTGCGAAGGTTTGCCGGAGTACTCTCGGACCTCGATTCGTGCCCGACGATGAGGAGGTCCACCGTGACCCTGCTGCGCCGTCTGACCACGCTAACCGCCATCGCGACCGGTACGGCCGCGCTGACTCTCGCCGCCCCCGGCATCGCCGCCGCGGGTCCGGCGCCGATACCCGCACCCGCCGTTCCGGCCGCGACCGCACCGTCCACCCAAGCCGCACCAGGTGATCTGTTCGCCGGTTACCGAGCCGTCGTGGACGCGCTACGCACCTTCGGCATCGACCCGTTCCTGTACCCGGCGATCGCGCCGTTCTGCTCCGACACCGGCAGCCTCGGCCTGGTGCCCGCGGTAGCGGGCGCAGTCCCCGGGCCGTGGCCCAAAACCACGGTGGCCATTCCAGGACTCGACCCGACCGCCGTCAAGGCGGGCCAGGTCATGTTCACCTTCGTCCCCTACGGCCTCGGCCCGGACGGCACGAATGCTTCGGGCATGAACGTCGCCTGGGTCAACCTGGCCAATGGCCGCAGCGGCATCACCGCCATGGGATCGATCTCCGATATGGTCCGCACGATGGTGCCCGCCGAAACCCCGACCGAGATAAGGCCACTGGCCGAACGCGCGATCCAAGACTTCTTCGCCGTATTCCCGGTCGGTGGGGTGCGCGCGGTTCCGGTCGACACCGGATCCGGCACGGTACTCGCCGCAGTCTTCGGAACCCTGAACAACAACACCAAGCCCTGCTTCTTCCTCCCGACCATAGGACTCACCACAGTGCGCTGACCCCTGAGGACCGCTCGAGACCAGGTGGCACTGGCGGCTGGGTCTTCTCGCTTGGGCGATGCCGCCACGGATTCCACCTGATCTTGATCAGCGGGTCAAAGGGCGAGACTTCCAGGTCAACGCGGCGGTGCGGTGGGCGCGGCGGGAGCGGGTCCAGAGGCGGAGGTAGGCGTCGATGGAGATCGGATGTGCCAGGGCCGCGAGCGCGTCGGTGCGGGTCGTGGCGCCGCGTTCCAGTGAGCGCGCGAGCAGGCGGCTGGCGACCGCGGCGCCGTAGCCGATGAGACCGGCGGTGCGTACCGAGCCTCGGCCGCCGATCGCGGCCAGTGGGGGCGCCCAGTAGGCCAGTGTCGCAACGGCTCCCACCGCCGCGCCGCCGATTGTCGTGCCGCCGTAGGCGGACCACAGCCAGCGGTTGTAACCGGTCTCCAGTTCGGCCGCGCCACGGTACATGCGGGTGCTCGCCGCTCGACCTGCCGCCACCAGCGCGGTCCGGCGACCCGAGCGACGCAGCGCGCGTGCGATATCCAGGTCATCGGTCGGGCTCGCGGCGACCGCGGCATGCCCGCCGATGGCGTGGTAGGCGGTGGCGTCGAACACCAGGAACTGTCCGCAGGCCACGGCGGTCGAGGGGCGCAGGCTGCGATTGGCGGCCGCGATCGGCAGGCTCGTCGCCCACGACCAGCACAGCAGCGGCTGCACCAGCGCCTCGGCCAGCGATCCGGTCACCTGGTACGGCCATGGTGACAACAATGCGGCTCGGCTGCGGCGCAACTCGGCGGTCGCCGCGGCGATCGCATTCGGTGCCAGTCGCACATCGGCATCGAGAAAGATCAGCACCGTGGCGTCCGCCAACTCGGCCAGTCGCGCGCAAGCCGCGGCCTTTCCGGTCCATCCGGGTGCGGGTTCGGCCTCGGAGCGGAACACCGTGAAGCGCGAATCGCCCGCAATCGCGTCGAGCGCGGCCGCTTCGGTCCCGTCCGACGACGCGTCGTCGAGAATCAGCACCCGCAGTCGCGGCACGCCGATCTGGCCACGGAGATCGTTGATCAGCTCGGGCAGTCGCTGTGCCTCATCGCGTGCCGGGATACACACCGACACCGGCTCGATCACGGTATTCGGTCCGGCCGAGAGCCTGCGCACCGTCACGCGGTTGAACAACGCGATCCCGCAACCGAACAGCGCGATACCCGCGCCCGCCCACGCGGCGATCGCCGCGCCCGCGCGCAGGGTTCGCGTCAGCGGCGGGTCAGCGAGCGCCACAGATTGCTCGGTGAGAAGTTGGTTTCCGGTGCACCGGGCGGTGCCGGGTTGCGGTCCATATAGGCGATGGCGGCGATGATGGCGGCGACGGCGAGGGTGATACCGCCGACGATCCCTGCCCAGCCCGCGAATGAGCGGGTATTCGGGTCCGCGTAGCTGACCTCGGCGCGCACGGTGGAGACATCGCCGGGCGGCAGTTTCCAGGAGACGGTCGAGTCGTCCTCGCGATTGCCGTTGGTCTTGGCCACGCGGGCCGGGAAAGCCACGGTGAACTGCACATCCGAACCGTGCGGCGGAACGGATTTCAGATCGACCCGGCCAGTGAGGCTGACCAGGTCGCCGGTGCGCTGGAACGACAGGTTGAACATGCCCTGGGTCTGATCGGAGAGCGCGCCGAGCTGGCCCACCTCACCGAAGGACAGATCCTCGAAGAACACCTTGCTGCCCACGTAGCCGTCCTGGCTGTACGGCTCGACCCGAACCTTCGCGGCCAGCGAATCGGGCGCCTTCAGCTGCGGGCCCTTGTCATTCGCGTCCGCGGGCACCACCGCGGCCACGATCCGTCCGGAGACTCGGTCATTGGACGACACACCCATCGACACCTGCACCCGCAGGCAGCCCGCGAGCATGGGCACCAGCATTGCGGCCAGCAGTACTGCCGCGGCCACCCGTGCTCCGGGCCGGGGAGAACGTGGCGGTAGAACCGATGTGTCGGGCATCGCGGTGAGAGGACTCGGCTGCACGGCTCACATCGTGCCAGGCGGTCGCCCCGAATTGCCACGCGACGGGCGGAACGCACGCCGACCGAAGTATCGGAGAGCTGGTCCGCACCGCTTCAGCCTCGCCGGGCCGCGACCGATCGCACCAGCAGCGGCACGCCGAGCACCCCCAGCCCGATGCACCCGTACCAGGCCGAATATGGCAGATCGAGGAACACCGCGTGCGCGAGCGTCGACCCGAGCCAGGTCCACATGAACACCGCCACCGGTACCACCGCGGCTGCCGGGATCGGGGATACCGGCCCTCGGGATCCGTGCTCCGGACCGGTCGGGTCAGGCGTTCCCGACTCCAGCGCAGATGTTCCATCCTGCGCCGCCGAACCGGTCAGCAGCAACGCCATCACCAGCGCCACCGCGAACCACCCCAGATAGTTCGTGTAAGGAATCCCATCGAGTCCGGGCAGCCCTCGACCGGCGGCACACCAAGTCCACTGCCCGTCCGCCACCATCTGCGGATCGAGGAACAGATCCCAGCCCACAGCCCCGACCGCGGTCAAACCAACTCGCCCACCCCACCGCCGAGTCGACAACCCGGCGACCACCCACACCGGATACAGCCCACCGGTCCAGGCCAGCGCGACCACCAATGGCACCCCCGTCACCGCGGGCCCCAATCTGCCGTCGGCGTACTCATAACAACCGAATGGAAAACCCGTTGCCGTGCCAACGATTTCGGCAACCAGTCCGAGCCCGGAGACAATCACCACGAACCCCAGCGCGTACCTGATGCCACACGTCACCACCGCGTGCACCAGCGCGGTCCCCGCCGACAACAGCACGACCGCAACAGTCACCCGATCACGAGCGACCCCCGAGGCGAGCGGATAACTGATCTGCACGAGCACGAGCAGCACCGCCGGGACCGCGGGCACCAGCAACCGCGGCGTCCACCGAAGGGCCGCCGCCGACCGTGAGCGCCGACCTGGACCGCGCCGACATGCCGGGCTCCCGTCAGCACCGTGGCCGTCGGAGTCCGTTGCGTCGGTGGACTCGGCTCGTCGGGTGGTTTCTGGGCTCGCCGGGCTGTGGGTGTCGGATTTCGTTGTGTCGGTGGATTTCGTCGATGCGGTGGTTTCTGGGCTGGCTGGGTCGTGGCTGTTGGAGTCCGTTGCGCGGGAGGACTCGGCTCGTCGGGTGGTTTCTGGGCTCGCCGGGCTGTGGGTGTCGGATTTCGTTGTGTCGGTGGATTTCGTCGATGCGGTGGTTTCTGGGCAGGCTGGGTCGTGGCTGTTGGAGTCCGTTGCGCGGGAGGACTCGGCTCGTCGGGTGA
Organism: Nocardia sp. CA-120079; assembly: GCF_050955745.1. Lineage (NCBI taxonomy): Bacteria > Bacillati > Actinomycetota > Actinomycetes > Mycobacteriales > Nocardiaceae > Nocardia > Nocardia sp. CA-120079. The sequence continues at coordinate 6,820,047 of NZ_CP192088.1, read as the reverse complement.
TCTCTGGGCTCGCCGGGCTATGGGTGTCGGAATCCGTTGCGCGGGAGGACTCGACTTGCCCGGTGGTCCCCGGACCAGGGCTTTTCGTCCCTGACGTAGGTCGCTCGTCCGGGTCCGGTACGGCTGGCCCGGTGGGGTCCGTCATCGTCTGCGCAGCAGGGGAAACCGGTTGCGCCGTCGGTCGCGCAGTACCAACTGAGCCGCGCTGCGCCCACTCGCTCCGGACACTCCGCCACCGGGATGCGTCGACGCACCGGTGAGATACAACCCGGGCGCGCCTGGCACCCGCTGCCCGGACAACTCCGGCAGCGGCCGCCACAGCATCATCTGATCCAGCGACATCTCCACATGCATCACATTTCCGCCGCGCAACCCGAGCTCGCGCTCCAGATCGACCGGCGTCTGCACGTACCGTCGCAGCACACTCGCGCCGAAACCCGGTGCGTAGGAGTCGACTTCGGCGATGATCCGATCGGCCTCCGACTCGGCGTGCGCGGCCCAGTCGCTCCCGTCGGCCAGCTCGTACGGATGCCACTGCGCCCACAGCGAGAGCTGATGCTCACCGGCCGGGGCGATGCTCGGATCCAGCGCACTGAAACTCATGGCCAGGACCACCGGTCGCGGCGGCAGATCACCGGCCAGCGCCGCACCGTGCGCCCGCCGCAGCTGCCGCCGATCGGAGACGAGGAACTGCAGACCATTGGCGGATTCGGCGGTCGAACTACCGGGATACTGCGGCAGCGCAGACGTCGCGAGTCGCACCACCATGCCGATACCGGGCCCGACCCGGATCCGTCGCTGCCAGTCGTCGAGCACTACATCGTCGAATCCGCCGTCGCGCAGCAGATCCAGCGTAGTCAGCACATGGATGCCCGCGATCACGGTGTCCGCGTGCAGGCTTCGTCCCGACGCCGTGCGCACCTGCCAGCCCGCGCCGACCTGCCGCAGCCTGGTGACCCCATCGCCCGCCGAAACCACACCGCCGTCGGCGCGCAGCCGCGCGACCAGTGCCGTTGTCAGCGCCCCACTTCCTCCCACCGCCCGTCCCGGCGGCAGCGTATGCATCAGCGCGGCGAATCCGACCATCGGCGCGGTCCCCGGTTCCGACATCGGCGGCCCGGATTGCGCACCGAACCAGGCCAGCGACGCCTTGAGCCGCTCATCGTCGAAGTAGCTGTCCAGCAGGGCGTCGCCGGTCTGCAGGAACTCCCGCGACAACGCGCTCCCACCATCGCCCGCGTCCAGCCCCCAGAACGAACGCAGCAGCCGCCCCGGCGTCGGCGCACCACCGAAGGCGCGCATCACTCGCGCCGACCGCGGCCCCCAGACCTCGACGAAGCGCCGATACGCCACCGCATCCCGCGCACCACAAATCTCCGCGATTCCGGCACAGGTCCGATCGAGATCGCGATGGAAAACGATCGGTGCACCGCCATCCGGCCCCGTGGGCGTGAAACCCCAAGGATCGCAATCGATATAACGCAGCCCGAAGCGCGACAGCTCGAGTTCCTCGATGATCCCGGTATGGCGCACCATGATGTGCGCCGACGATCCGCGATCGACCAGATGACCGGGAAAGCGTTCGACCGTCGACACCGCGCCGCCGAGCACCTCGTCGCGCTCGAGCACCTCCACCCGCTCCCCGGCCCGTGCCAGATAGCAAGCCGCGACGAGCGCGTTATGGCCCGACCCGACGACCACAACGGTCACAGAGGCAGCCGCCGTCCCAGTATCGCGAACGGCCTGGTGTCCCCGGCGAAGACGAAATTACGGATCACATCGGTGAATCCGAGTCGCCGATACAGCTTCCATGCGCGATTGGCCTCGCCCTGCACTTCCGGTGTGGACAGCAGCACCGCGCTCTCGGTGCGATTCGCCAGCAGCCGCGTCAGCAGTTCGCCGCCGATGCCGCGACCCTGCGCCGACGGATGCACGTGCAGCTCGGTCAGTTCGAAATAGTCCGAAAGCAGTTCGCGCGCAGAATGTTCCGGCCAGCCCGAGCGCCGCATCCCGCTGTGCACCTGCTGATGCCACCACTGGTGGGCGGCGCCGCGATAGCCGTATGCGATGGCCACGATCGGCGCGGTCCGCAGGTCGATCTGCCCGGAATCATCGGGGATGACGGCGGCGACGCCCTGCCAGCCGACGCGGGTGGTGTGCTCGGTCCACATCGGTGCGCGATGGTGTTCGGTGCCGTGCGGATATTCCATCGCCGCGACGTACACCGCGAGCGCGTCGTGCAGCCGGGAGCGCAGCGCCGCGACGGAGAGGTCGATGGCGACAGGGGCGTTGGCGGGGGTGTGTCTGGGCTTGACGGCTGTCATGGCTCTCGTCGGTCCGCGGAAAGTTGTCGGTGGGTATCCCTATATTCAATCTCAATTCAAACGTTCGAATACCTGTTCGATCCCCGCGGTGCTGGGAACTCGGCATTCGCGCTCAGGATAGGCCAGGTGAGCGACTCGGAGGGACGGCTGATGTCTGGTCGGATCGAACACCCGGGGCAACCCGGCAAGGCGGGCAAGCTGCTGCAGCGGGCGGACGGCTTGCTGATGCAGGCGGCGGGGGAACACGACCCGCGCGAACGTTTTCGGACCGCGTATCTCGCCGCGCTGCGCGGTGCCGGGGCCGTACTCGCGTTCACCGGGGCAGACGCGGCGCCGCGAGCGCGCTCGCGCAATGCTTGGGTGCTGATGCAGCGCGCCGCGCCCGAATTCGTCATGTGGGCCGACTACTTCAGCGCCCGTTCGGAGATCAGGGCGGCGCTGGAGGCGGGGTTGGATCGGAATGTGGATGATCGGCAGGCCGACGAGTTCTATTCGCGGGTGGGCGCATTCCTCCACGACGTGGAAGATCTGGTGAATGCCGGGGCTCGATTGCGTCCCGCGCCGGGCTGGTCCGGCGGTATGACCGCTTAGTTATCGACGAGTAGGTGGTACGGCACTGATCGAACTCGTATCATTGGTGGCAGATAGCCGACCTTGGTTATCTGTCGCCTACCCGGAGGCGACAGCCACGTCCTAGTGCCGGGGGAGGTACCGTGCCACTCTCCGAGCACGAGCAGCGCATGCTCGAACAGATCGAGAGCGCGCTCTATGCTGAGGATCCGAAGTTCGCGTCGTCCGTCCGCGGCGGACGCCTTCGCTCGACCTCGAGTCGTCGCAGACTCCAGGCCGCGGCCTTGTTCGTCCTCGGCCTGTTTCTACTTGTCGCCGGCATAGCCGCTCCGGTGAAGCTCGGCGACTTTCCGATCATCAGCCTGATCGGATTCATCGTGATGTTCGCCGCGGGCGTGCTGTTACTGCTCGGCAGTTCCAAGGGCATCGCCAAGGGCGACCGGTCGGGCAATGCCCAATCCGGTGGCGCGAGTGGCGGATCGGGCGGACGTGGGCGAGGGCGCAAGTCCGGTGGTTTCTCCGAGCGCATGGAGGATCGGTTCCGCCGTCGCTTCGATCAGGAGTAGCGCGCCCGTAGCCGACACCTATATATCGAATGCGCCGCCGCACCGAACAGGTGCGGCGGCGCGTTCTCATGCGTGAACCACCCGGCTGCTGAAGGTGCGCCGCGCGCGGTTCCCCACAACGCTCCACGATCTTCCCCCACAACCTCCCACCCCCCACCTCCGCGCCGCCCCGTGACCGGCCGAAACCTGGGGAACCAGGGCGTTTGCTGGTAGTTGTCGGGCGCTTGTCTCGCCGTGTGGCGCGTGTCGCCAGAACACGGAAAAAGTTCTCCACCACAGTGATAGCTGGGATGACCTGCGTAATCGACGACGCGGGGAGCCAGATCACCCCGAGTTTCGATTGAAAGTGGGGGAAAGTGGGGTAATGTGGAGCGCGCACAAGAGGAAGGGCATACATCCGAGGTGATCGTGCTCCCCGTACCACGGGGTTGATCCGGGAGGTAGCGGGTTGTTTCTCGGTACCTATACACCTCGGTTGGATGACAAAGGGCGACTGACGTTGCCTGCGAAGTTTCGAGACGATCTGGCGGGAGGGTTGATGGTCACGAAGGGTCAGGACCACAGCCTTGCCGTATATCCCAAGGAAGAGTTCACCGCTCTCGCACGGCGAGCTGCGGCGGCATCTCGAAGCAATCCGCAGGCGCGCGCGTTCGTCCGGGCACTCGCGGCCGGTACGGATGAACAGCGTCCGGACGCCCAGGGCCGGATCGTGTTGTCGGCCGATCATCGTCGCTACGCGAACCTTTCGCGGGACTGCGTGGTGATCGGATCGGTCGACTTCCTCGAGATATGGGATAAGCAGGCGTGGGAGTACTACCTCGCCGAGCACGAGGAGGACTACGCCGAAGCGAGAGACGAGTCGCTGGGCGGAATCTTCTAGCCCTGAGCGAACGAGTGCCACGCGGCCTCTGCCCGGACGCGCGGACCCTGACGTACTTCCCCGACGCCAGGTGCCGAGGCTCCGGTCAGAGACCCCGCGGCATTCGTATTTTCGAAAGCAGCTGTGTAACAAGGCGACCCCGCAGCGAGTGATCCCACTGACACGGCTCGATGCGCGACGACGCGAGGCAGGATTCCGGGAGGTCGAGGTGAACCGTGAACAGGACGGTCCTCGCCATGTTCCGGTTCTGCTCCAGCGGGCCGACGCGCTCCTCGGTCCGGCCCTCGCCGAACCCGGCGCGGTATATGTCGACGCCACATTGGGTTTGGGCGGACACGCCGAACACTTCCTCCGCACCTACCCGAATATCCACCTCGTCGGACTCGATCGCGATACCCATGCGCTGGCATTGGCCGGCGAGCGATTGGCGCCATTCGCGGACCGAATCACCTTGGTGCACATCCGATATGACGGAATCGCGGCCGCGCTGAAGCAGGCCGGATTGCCGACTACCGGATCGGTGAGCGCCATCCTGATGGATCTCGGCGTGTCCTCGATGCAACTCGACGAGGCCGAGCGCGGCTTCGCCTACTCTGTCGACGCGCCACTGGATATGCGGATGGATCCGACCACCGGCATCACCGCCGCCGATGTGCTCAACACCTATAGCCACGGTGATCTGGCGCGCGTGCTGAAAACCTACGGTGAGGAACGCTTCGCGGGCAAGATCGCATCCGAAGTGCTGCGCCGTCGGCAGCAGAAGCCGTTTCGCACGAGTGCCGAATTGGTCGAATTGCTTTATGCCACAATCCCGGCCGCCACCAGGCGGACGGGCGGGCATCCGGCCAAGCGGACCTTCCAGGCGCTGCGGGTGGAGGTGAACGGCGAGCTCGACTCGCTGCGCGCCGCCCTGCCCGCCGCTCTGGACTCGCTGCGGGTCGGCGGCCGGATCGTGATCATGTCGTATCAGTCGCTCGAGGATCGGGTGGTCAAACAGGAGTTGGCGCCGCGCACGACATCGCGGACACCGGTCGACCTGCCGGTCGAATTGCCCGGTATGGGACCGGAATTCAAGTTGCTGACCCGGGGCGCCGAGAAGGCGACCGAACAAGAGATCGAAGAGAACCCGAGGGCGGCACCCGTGCGGATGCGCGCGGCGGAGAGAATCCAGGAGGGGACAGCATGAGTGTGCGCACGCGTACCGTCGAGGCGCCGGGCCGGATCGCTCGCCGGGTTCAGGCCGCCGAGCGGGTGAAATCGGGTGCCGCACAACGGGCCTACGCCAAGCGTCGGATGCGGGCCGAGCAGTCGGGGGACCAGCACGATCTGCCGAAGCAGCGCGCATCGGCGATGGCTTCGCGAATTCCGTTCGTGGCGGCCATCATTGCGCTGCTCGGCTGCGGTCTCGCGCTCACCCTGCTGCTCACCACCCGTTCGGCCGAGGACAGCTATCAGCTCGGCGATGCCAGGGCGACCAACCGCAAGCTGGCCGACGAACGCGCGGCGCTGCAGCGCGAGGTCGAGGCCGCCGACTCCGCGCCCGAACTCGCCGCAAGGGCCCGCGAACTCGGAATGATCCCGGCCAAGGATCCGGCCCGGCTGGTGATCGGACCGGATGGCGGGGTAACGGTGATCGGTAAGCCGACTCCTGCGCAGGGCGCGCCGGTGCCGCCGCTGAACAGCTCGCCCGCAACGCCGACCGTCCCGCCGACGGGCAATGCCCAGGCCCGCGGTGAACGATTGGTTCCGGTGACGACCACGCCGACCGCGCCGTCCACCCAGCCGAATACCGGCCAGCCCGCGAACTCCGTTGCGGGACAGGCGAGTCCGACGCCCAGCCCGACACCGGCGAGCCCGGCGCCGACGCCGAGTCAGGTCGCGCAGGCTCCGGTGGAGACACCGCAACCGGAAACTCCGCAGCCCGTACCGGCGCAAGCTCGAGCGCCGCAGTTCGAGACGCCCCAACCAGCGCCCTCCCCTGACGAGGGCGCCCGATGAGCATGCGGCAGACCAGGCCCGCGTCGCGTCAGCGCCGCGGGCCGTCGGCATCCAAGGCGGGCTCTACCAGCGCCTCCGGGACATCGAGGACGGCAACCGCATCCAGACCGCGGACGGCCGCCCCGGATCGGCCGCTGCGCCTGCGTCTCGGTGTCGGGCGGGTGATCATGCTGATCGCGCTGGCGGTCGTCGCGCTGCAATTGCTGTGGGTGCAGAGCATTTCGGCGCCCAGCCTGTCCGCGCAGGCGGCCAGTCAGCGCACCACCCACGAGCCCGAGTACGCCACCCGTGGGCCCATCACCGATCGCAACGGGAAGTCCCTCGCGATCACGCTGAGTGCGCAGGCGCTGACCTTCCAGCCGGTGGTCGTGCGCAAACAACTCACCGATGCGAAGGAGAAGTCGGCCAAGGCTCCGGATCCCGATGAGCGGCTCAAAGCGATCGCCAAGACCATCCACGACAAGATCGGCAAGGACGCGCCCGCCGAATCGGCACTGTTGGACAAGCTGAAGAGCGATACGGAGTTCGTCTATCTCGCCCGCAATGTCGATCCGCGCATAGCCTCCGATATCAAGGTGCAATTTCCCGAGGTCGGCGCCGAGCGCCAGGATGTACGCGATTATCCGGGCGGCTCGCTGGCCGCCAATGTGCTCGGCACCACCGGCTGGGACGGACACGGCCAGATGGGCCTCGAATCGTCGCTGGACTCGCTGCTGGCGGGTACCGACGGCTCGCAGACCTACGACCGCGGTTCCGACGGTGCGGTCATTCCGGGCAGCTGGCGCGATAAGCAGCCTGCGGTGAACGGCTACTCGGTCCAACTGACCCTGGATTCGGATCTGCAGTACTACGTGCAGCAGCAGGTGCAGCAGGCCAAGGAGATGTCCGGCGCGAACGGGGCCTCGGCCGTCGTGCTGGATGCGAAGACCGGCCAGGTGCTGGCGATGTCGAACGACAACACCTTCAACCCGGCGCTGGGACCGCAGCATTGGGGCAATGCCGAGATGCAGAACCCCTCGGTGCAGGACCCCTTCGAACCCGGTTCGGTCAACAAGATCGTGACCGCGGCCGCGGCCATCGAATACGGCTTGACCAATCCCGACGAGGTGCTGCAGGTGCCCGGCGAGATCCGGATGTCCGGGGCCACCGTGCACGATGCCTGGGAGCACAGCACTTTGCCGTACACCACCACCGGCATCTTCGGTAAGTCCTCCAATGTCGGCACGCTGATGCTTGCGCAGCGGGTCGGCGAGGACCGGTTCGCGGATATGGTCAACCGCTTCGGACTCGGCCAGCGCACCGGTGTCGGCTTGCCCGGCGAGAGCCCGGGCCAGGTGCCCGCCCGCGACCAGTGGTCCGGCGGCACCTTCGCGAACCTGCCCATCGGACAGGGCCTTTCGATGACGACCCTGCAGATGACCGGGATGTACCAGGCCATTGCCAATGGCGGCGTGCGGATTCCGCCGCGCATCGTCAAATCCGAGACCGCACCGGACGGCACCCGCACCGAGGAGCCACAGCCCGACGGCGTGCGCGTGGTGAGCGAACAGACCGCGGCGACGCTGCGCACCATGTTCCAGGCGGTCGTGCAGCGCGATCCGATGGGTGTGCAGATGGGGACCGGTGGGTCCGCGGCAATCGATGGCTATCAGGTGGCGGGCAAGACCGGCACCGCCCAGAAGGTCGACCCGAGCTGCCGCTGCTATTCGACTTCGTCGTTCTACATCACTTTCGCCGGTATGGCTCCCGCGGACAACCCGCGCTACGTCATCGGCCTGATGCTCGACGCGCCGATTCGCAGCTCCGACGGCAGCGGCGGCGGGTCGGTTGCGCCGCTGTTCCACAACATCGCCTCCTGGGCGCTGCAGCGCGACCGTATCCCCCCTTCACCCGAGCCGTCGCGACGGTTCGTTCTGCAGGCTTCATAAGATTGGAGCCGCGTTGCCCGGCCGTGAGCCGACGTCGGTAACCTGACTCGACGTTCCCGCCTTTCCTATAGATCCACTCAGTCCCGTCCATGCCGATTCCCGAGAGGAGCCCTGTGCCCGCGCAGTCCAGCCAGCACGTGCTCCGGCCGACCCATCCGCGGTCGACGTCGTTGTCCACCGTACTGGCCATGACCGGTGCCGGCTCGTCGCGAGCCGACCTCGCGCAGATCCAGGTCACCGGCATCGAGCAGCGCTCGCATGCGGTGCAGCCGGGTGATCTGTTCGCCGCACTGCCGGGCGCGCAGGCGCACGGCGCACGTTTCGCGCGCGATGCCGTCGAACGGGGCGCGGTCGCGGTCTTCACCGACCCCACGGGCGCCGAACTGGCCGGTGAGCTCGGCGTGCCGGTGCTGGTGCGCGAGCAGCCCAGGTCGGTGCTCGGCGAGCTTTCGGGCGCGCTCTACGGCAATCCGTCCGAGCGGCTGCACATCGTCGGTATCACCGGCACCTCGGGCAAGACGACCACTGCGTATCTGGTGGAGGCCGGGCTGGCCGCCGCCGGCCTGTCCGCGGCGCTGATCGGCACCATCGAGACGAGGATCGGCGGGCGCCGGGTGCCGAGCGCATTGACCACGCCCGAGGCGCCGCAGCTGCACGCCATGTTCGCGCTGATGGTCGAGCAGGGCGTGGATGCGGTCGTCATGGAGGTTTCCAGTCACGCGCTGGCGCTGGGCCGGGTGGATGGTGTGCGCTTCGCGGTGGGCGCGTTCACCAATCTCTCCCAGGACCACCTGGACTTCCACGCCGACTTCGAGGATTACTTCGCCGCCAAGCGCCGGCTTTTCGAACCGGAGTCGCCGGTCGCCGCACGCACCTCGGTCATCTGCGTCGATGACGAATGGGGACGGCGCCTCGCCGCCGATCTCACGGATCCGATCACCGTATCCACCACCGGTTCCGGCACGTGGCAGCTCACCGGCGAGGTGTCCGCGCACGGCGGCGAGCAGGAGTTCACCGCTGCCGGACCGGGGGCGAATGTCGATGTACGCCTGCGGCTTCCGGGCCGCTACAACGTCGCCAATGGACTGCTCGCGGTCGCGGTGTGCACCGCCGCTGGAGTGGAGCCCGCCATCGCCGCGCCAGCACTGGCCACCGTCGACGTGCCGGGCCGGATGCAGCGGGTCGAGCGCGGACAGGACTTCCTTGCGATCGTCGACTATGCGCACAAGCCCGCGGCGGTGGAGTCGGTGATCGCCACGCTGCGCGGTCATCTGGCGGCGGGAGCGACGGGCCCGGAGGCGGTAGCGGAGCGTGACCACGGAGGGCACCGCGAGCGCCGCGAATCCAATACTGCGGCCGATACCGGTGGTCGGCTGGCCGTGGTCGTCGGCGCGGGCGGCGACCGGGACGCGGGTAAGCGCCCGCTGATGGGTGCGGCCGGTGCGCGCGGCGCCGATCTGCTGATCATCACCGACGACAATCCGCGCAGCGAGGATCCGGCCGCGATCCGCGCCGCGCTGCGCCGAGGCGCGCTGGCGGTCCCGGAGGCCGAACGCGGTGAAGTACGCGAAATCGGGGACCGGGCCGCGGCCATCGCCGCCGCCGTCGACTGGGCCCGTCCCGGTGACGTGGTGCTGGTGGCAGGCAAGGGACATGAGGCAGGGCAGGAGATCCAGGGCGTGAAGCATCCGTTCGACGACCGCGAGGTGCTCGCGGCGGCGTTGGAGCGACGGGACCGGGGCCCGCGGGACGACAACCCCGCCGCGGGAGCGACGGGCCCGGAGGCGGTAGCGAAGCGGGACCACGTAGGGCCCCGCGAGCGCGGCGGATCCAATACTGAGCAGAGTCCGCAGGGGTCGGACGCGGAGGACATGACGGTTTCATGATCGAGATGACGCTGCGGGAGATCGCGGAGGTCGTCGGCGGCACGCTGCACGACGCTCCCGACCCGGAGGTGACGGTAACGGGTTCGGTCGAATTCGATTCGCGCCGAATCGGTTCCGGGGATCTTTTCCTTGCCCTGCCCGGTGAACAGGCCGACGGCCACGACTATGCGAAGGCTGCCGTCGACGCCGGTGCGGTCGCGGTGCTCGCGGCCCGTCCGGTGGGCGTGCCTGCGATCGTGGTGGCTCCCAGTCCGGGTACCGTGCCCGCGAAATCCGTTGCGCTGGCCGGTGATTCGGACGGGTCCGGTGCCGCGGTGCTGGTCGCGCTCGCTACGCTCGCCCGGGTGAGCGTCGAACGTCTTTCCGCGGCAGGCGGACTCACTGTGGTCGGGGTGACCGGCTCATCGGGTAAGACCTCGACCAAGGATCTGCTCGCGGCCGTGCTCACGCCGCTGGGGCCGGTCGTCGCGCCGCCCGGATCGTTCAACAACGAACTCGGCCATCCGTGGACCGCACTGCGCGCCGATGCCGACACCCGCTTCCTGGTACTGGAACTGTCCGCGCGCGGTCCCGGCCATATCGCCGCGCTCGCACAGGTCGCGCCGCCGAAGATCGGTGTCGTGCTCAATGTGGGCACCGCTCATCTCGGTGAGTTCGGCAGTCGCGAGGCGATCGCGAAGACCAAGGGCGAACTCGTCGAGGCGTTGCCGTCGACGGGTCTGGCCGTGCTCAATGCCGACGATCCGCAGGTGGCCGCGATGGCCGTACGCACCCAGGCCCGCGTGGTGACGGTCGGCCAAGCCGGCAATGCCGAAATCCGCGCCACCGATGTACATCTCGATGCCGAGGCACGCGCGGGGTTCACGTTGCACACCAGTAAGGGCAGCATCCCGGTGCGGCTCGCCGTGCACGGCGAACACCAGGTCGGCAATGCGCTGTCCGCCGCCGCCGTCGCACTCGAATGCGGTGCGGACCTCGAAACCGTCGCGCAGGCACTCGGCGGCGCGTATGCCGCATCGGCCCGCCGCATGGACGTGCGGACCACCGCCGACGGCATCACCGTCGTCAACGACTCCTACAACGCCAATCCGGATTCGGTTCGCGCCGCGCTCAAGGCACTGGTGACCATGTCGCGTGCGGGCGACACCCCGCGCCGCAGCTGGGCCGTACTCGGCGAAATGGGCGAACTCGGTGCGGAATCCGTCATCGAACACGACCGGATCGGCCGCCTCGCGGTGCGCCTGGATGTCTCACGGTTGATCGTGGTCGGCACCGGAAGGCCATCCCACGCGATGCACCAGGGCGCGGTAATGGAAGGCTCGTGGGGCGAGGAGTCGATCCTCGTGCCCGATATCGGCGCGGCCATCGCGCTGCTCGACAACGAGGTCGAACCGGGCGATGTGGTGCTGGTCAAGGCATCCAAGGCGGTCGGACTGTGGGCGGTCGCCGAACATTTGACCAGCGCGGAACGTGCGGGAATTAGTCGGGGTAGCACGGAGGCGCGAGGCGTGAGCGAGCGAACCATGAACACAGCGGCCTCCTGCCGAACGACGGAGCCGAGCGTCAGCGAGGCGGAGTCGTGAGGCAGATTCTGTTCGCGGCTGGGATCGCTTTGGCGGTCTCCATCCTGCTGACGCCGCTGTTGATACGGATTTTCGCCAGGCAGGGCTTCGGGCAGGAGATCCGGGTCGATGGTCCGGCCAGTCATCAGGCCAAGCGCGGTACCCCGACCATGGGCGGTGTGGCCATTCTGGTCGGCATGTGGGCCGGCTACCTCGGCTCACATCTGATCGGTATCGGCTACGACGCCGACGGACCTTCCGCCTCGGGCATTCTGGTGCTCGGGCTGACCACCGCACTCGGTGTGGTCGGCTTCCTCGATGACTTCATCAAGCTGCGCAAGCAGCGCAATCTCGGTCTGTCGGCCGCGGGTAAATACGTCGGTCAGCTCAGCGCCGCGGTCCTGTTCGGCATCCTCGCCTTGCAGTTCCGTGGCGGCAACGGATTGACTCCGGCGAGCAAACATCTGTCCTATGTCCGCGATATCACCACGGTGTCGATGGGCGTGATCATCTTCCTGTGCTGGGTCTGTCTGCTGGTCGTGGCCTGGTCGAATGCGGTGAACCTGACCGATGGCCTGGACGGCCTGGCCGCGGGTTCGATGAGCCTGGTGCTCGGTGCCTACGTGATCATCACGTTCTGGCAGTACCGCAATGCCTGCGCGACGATCCCGGAGGCGGGGTGCTACAACGTGCGCGATCCGCTGGACCTGGCACTGGTCTGCGCCTCGGCCGCCGCCGCATGTGTCGGCTTCCTGTGGTGGAATGCCGCGCCCGCCAAGATCTTCATGGGCGATACCGGTTCGCTGGCCCTGGGCGGCATGCTCGCAGGCCTGTCCATCACGACCCGCACCGAACTGCTGATGGTCGTGATCGGTGCGCTGTTCGTCGCGGAAACCGCCTCGGTGGTACTGCAGGTCGCGGTGTACCGCACAACCCGCAACCGGCTATTCAAGATGGCGCCGTTCCATCATCACTTCGAACTCAGCAAGTGGGCCGAGACTACGGTGATCATTCGGTTCTGGCTGTTGGCGGCGATGGCGTCGGCGGTCGGACTCGGCCTGTTCTACAGCGAATATCTCTCAGCGGTCGGGTGAAGTAGCGATGGTCGAACATTCTCCGCGGGCCCTGCGAACACCGGGGCCTATGCTCGAATTCCTGCGTGGCCGTGACGTTCTGGTGGCTGGATGGGGTGTCTCGGGTCGCTCGCTGATCGAACCGCTGCGCGATATCGGCGCGCGACCGGTGGTCACCGACGGCGGTGCCGCCGCATTGGCCGAGGCGGCCGGGCTCGGTCTGGACATCGCGACCTGCACCGAACTGGAAACCGCGGACTGGAGCCGCTTCGCACTGGTCATCACCAGTCCGGGCTGGCGGCCGGATTCGCCGGTGCTCGCCGCCGCGGTGACCGAGGGCACCCCGGTCTGGGGCGATGTCGAATTCGCCTGGTGGGTCGATCAGGCCAGGATCTACGGTCCGGTCCGCAAATGGCTGGTGGTGACCGGTACCAACGGCAAGACCACCACCACCTCGATGGTGCATTCGATCCTGCGCGCGGCCGGTATCGCCAGTGTCGCCTGCGGCAATATCGGACTGCCGATCCTGGACGCGCTGCGCCGCAATCCCGGTCCGCAGGTGCTGGCGGTCGAGCTGTCCTCGTTCCAATTGCATTGGGCACCTTCGGTGCGGCCCGAGGCCGGTGTGGTGCTGAATGTGGCCGAGGATCACCTGGATTGGCATGGCGGCCTCGATGCCTACGCCGCCGCCAAGTCCAGGGCGCTCTACGGCCGAGTCGGTGTCGTCGGACTCGACGATCCGGTGGCCGCATCGCTGGCCCGGCGCAGTAAGGCGCGCCGGACGGTCGGCTTCCGGATCGGTGTACCCGCCGACGGCGAACTCGGTGTCGTGGACGGCAAACTGCTCGACCGCGCCTTCACCAAGGCCGCGATCCTGGCCGAGGTCGGCGATATCAGCCCCAAGGGACCGGCCGGTGTCGCCAACGCACTCGCCGCCGCCGCGCTGACCAGGGCCATCGACGTGGCACCACAATTCGTGCGGGAAGGTCTCATCGAGCACAGGGTCGGTCCGCACCGGGCCGCTTTCGTGCGCGAGGTGTCCGGTGTCGAATTCATCGATGACTCCAAGGCCACCAACCCGCATGCCGCCCGCTCATCGATTCTCGGTCACCCGCAGGTGGTTTGGATCGCAGGCGGGCAGCTGAAGGGTGCATCGGTCGAGGATCTGGTCGAGGAGACCGCCGATCGCCTCGTGGCGGCCGTGCTGATCGGGGCCGACGCGCCGGTAATCGCGGCCGCATTGGCGCGACACGCGCCCGAGGTCCCGGTTGTCGAGCTCCGCGCGGGAGACCATGCAGGAATGGGTGACGCTGGGATCGATGGGGCTGCGAGCGCCGAGGCCGTGATGGCGCGGGCCGTGCGCGCCGCGGCCGGGTTCGCCCGCCCCGGGGACACTGTGCTGCTGGCTCCGGCCGCGGCCTCCTTGGACATGTTCGCCGACTACACCCACCGCGGGCGCAGTTTCGCCGCGGCGGTGGCCGCGCTGGAAGACGGTGACATCGGGCGGCATCTATGACCGAGACGACCCGGCGGAATCGGCTGGCGGCCACCAAGTTCGGCGCCTGGCTGGCGCGCCCGCTCGCGTCGTTCCATCTCGTCGTCACGATCGCGACACTGCTGACGGTGCTCGGTCTGGTCATGGTGTTGTCGGCATCGAGCGTCGAGGCGTATGTCGATGGCGGGTCGGCGTATTCGCTGTTCATCCAGCAGGCCATGTTCGCCGCGATCGGTGCGGTGCTGTTTTATCTGGCACTGCGGATTTCGTTGCGCCGACTGCGGCAATGGTCGTTTCCGCTGTTCGCGATCTCGGTGCTGGCGCTGTTGCTGGTGCTGATTCCCGGCATCGGCTCGGAGGTGCAGGGTGCGCGGCGCTGGTTCTTCCTCGGGCCGGTCTCGGTGCAGCCATCGGAGATCGTGAAGGTGACGCTGGTGGTGTGGGGTGCGCATCTGCTTGCCTCGCGGCGCTCGGAACAGGCCGGCTTGAAAGACATTCTGGTGCCGCTGGTGCCTGCTGGTCTGCTGGTGTGTCTGCTCGTTGTGCTGGAGCCGAACCTGTCCACCACCATCGCGCTGGGCATCGTGCTCGCCGCGCTGCTGTGGTTCGGCGGGCTGCCGGTGCGGCTGTTCGTCACCATCGCGATTTCGGGCATGATCGCCGCGGGCATCCTCGCGCTGTCCGCCGGTTATCGCTCGGACCGGATGCGCGCATTCTTCAATCCGGGCGACGATCCGCAGGGCATCAATTATCAAGCGCGCCAGGCGCTGTACTCGCTGGCCGACGGCGGGATCTGGGGTCGCGGCCTCGGCCAGAGCCGCGCCAAATGGCAGTACCTGCCGAACGCGCACAACGACTTCATCTTCGCCATCATCGGCGAGGAACTCGGATTCCTCGGCTGCGCACTGGTTCTGGGCCTGTTCGCACTGTTCGTCTACACCGGCCTGCGCATCGCGAGCCGTTCGGTCGATCCGTTCCTGCGGCTGCTCACCGCGACCGCGACGACCTGGATCACCGGCCAGGCGCTGATCAATATCGGCTATGTGGTCAACCTGCTCCCGGTGACCGGTCTGCAGCTGCCACTGGTTTCGGCGGGCGGTTCGTCGCTGGCGATCACCCTGTTCATGTTCGGCATCATCGCCAATGCGGCCCGGCACGAGCCCGAGGCGATTTCGGCGCTGCAGGCCGGGCAGGACGGCAGATTCAGCCGACTGCTGCGATTGCCCAAGCCTGAGGTGTACTCACCGGCGAAGGCAGACGCGGCCCGTGCCCGCTCGGCCGCGGCCAAGGCCAAGGCGGCCGAACAGCGGGCCAAGGCCGAACGGGCCAAGGCCGACCGGGCACGGGCCGCACTGCCGCAGGGGCGGCGCAGCCAGTCCGAATCCGGTCGACGCCGCGTGCCCGAGAGCCGGGGAACGAGTTCGCTGCGGGCGACCAGGGCATGGGAGCCGAGCTATCCGATAAACCATGCGAGAGATCGGGGAAGATCCAGGTGAGTGCGGAGCGACCCCGCAAACCACTGTCGGTGATCGTCGCGGGCGGCGGTACCGCGGGACATATCGAGCCCGCGCTGGCCGTCGCCGACGCGCTGCGGCGACTCGATGATTCGATCCGGGTCACCGCACTCGGCACCGAACGCGGACTCGAGACCAAACTGGTGCCTGAACGCGGCTATCCGCTGGAGTTGATCCCGCCGGTGCCGTTGCCGCGCAAGCCGAGCGCGGATCTGCTGCGGCTGCCCGGCCGCGTCCGGGCCTCGGTGGCCAAGACCAGGGCGGTCATCGATGCGGTCGGGGCCGATGTGATCGTCGGCTTCGGCGGCTATGTCGCACTGCCCGCCTATCTCGCCGCGGGCCGTGGCGCGCTCGGCCGCAGGCGCGCGGTGCCGGTGGTGGTGCACGAGGCGAATGCCAAGGCGGGGATCGCCAATAAGGTCGGCGCCAGGCGCGCGGCCAGAGTGCTTGCCGCCGTACCCGATTCGGGTCTGGCCAGGGCCGAGGTCATCGGCATTCCGGTGCGCGGGTCCATTACCTCGCTGGATCGGGCCGCACTGCAGGCCGAGGCCCGTGCGCATTTCGGCCTGCCCGCCGAGGGACCGGTCCTGCTCGTCTTCGGTGGCTCGCAGGGTGCGGTCTCGTTGAACAAGGCGATCTCCGGCGCGGCGCCACAGCTGGCCGCGGCGGGCGTTTCGGTGCTGCACGCGCACGGACCCAAGAACACCCTCGAGGTCGCGGAATCGGATGAGGGTGGGGCGCGGTATATCGCCGTGCCGTATCTTTCCCGGATGGACCTGGCCTATGCCGCCGCCGACGCGGTCGTCTGCCGCTCCGGCGCGATGACCGTCGCCGAGGTGTCGGCGGTCGGTCTGCCCGCGTTCTATGTACCGCTGCCGCACGGCAACGGTGAGCAGGAACTCAATGCCAGGCCGATCGTCCGTCAGGGGGGTGGCAGAATCGTCCCTGATGCCGAGCTGACCCCGAAATACGTGATCGACGAGGTGATACCTTTGCTGACCGACCACGCACGGCTGATCGAGATGAGCCTGTCCGCCGCAGGCGCCGGACACCGCGACGCCGCCGACGAGCTGGCGCGCATTGTCGTCGAGGTGAGCGGCCGGTGACCACGGGAGCCGATGCCACCGAATACGGGGCGGTCGGCGCCGCGGGAGCGACGGGCCCGGAGGCGGTAGCGGAGCGTAACCACGACGGGCCCCGCGAGCGCGGCCAATCCAACACTGCCGGCGCCGACGAGACGCGCTCGGCGCTGCCGCCCGAATTGGCGCGTGTGCATATGGTCGGTATCGGCGGGGCGGGGATGTCCGGCATCGCTCGCATCCTGCTCTCGCGCGGTGGCTCGGTCTCCGGCTCGGATGCCAAGGAGAGTCGCGGTGTGCTCGCGCTGCGGGCCCGCGGCGCGCAGGTGCGCATCGGTCACGATGCCAGTGCCCTGGATCTGCTGCCCGGCGGCCCGACCGCGGTGGTCACCACCTACGCGGCCATCCCGAAGACCAATCCCGAACTGGTCGAGGCGAATCGCCGCGATATTCCGGTGCTGTTGCGTCCCGCCGTACTCGCCTCGCTGATGCAGGGACATCGCACGCTGCTGGTCTCGGGCACGCACGGCAAGACCTCGACCACCTCCATGCTGATCGTGTCGCTGCAGCACTGCGGATTCGATCCGTCCTTCGCGGTCGGCGGTGAACTCAACGAGGCGGGCACCAATGCCCACCACGGCACCGGCGAGATCTTCGTCGCCGAAGCCGACGAGAGCGACGGCTCGCTGCTGCAGTACGACCCAGATGTCGCGGTGGTCACCAATATCGAATCCGATCACCTGGACTTCTTCGGCTCCGATGAGGCCTACGTCCAGGTATTCGACGATTTCGCCGATCGTCTCGGCCCCGGCGGGCTGCTGGTGGTGTGTCTGGACGATCCCGGTTCACGGGCGCTGGCCGAGCGGGTCGGTGCGCGTTTGGCGGAGAGGAACGTTCGGGTACTCGGCTACGGGTCGGGTGAGCTGTCCGACGCGCCGGTGCCGGTGGGCGTGCGGCTGCACAGCTGGGAGCCGCGCGATGTCGGCGGCTTGGCTCAGTTCCAGCTCGCCGATGAGGCCGCGCCGCGCACCCTACGACTTGCGGTGCCCGGTCGGCATATGGCGCTCAATGCGCTGGCCGCGCTGCTGGCCGCACGCGCCGCCGGTGCGGATGTGGGCGAAATCATCCAGGGGCTGGAGGGTTTCGGCGGTGTGCACCGCCGCTTCCAGTTCGTGGGCCGGGAAAACGGGGTGCGCGTCTTCGATGATTACGCCCACCACCCGACCGAGGTGCGTGCGGTACTCGGCGCGGCCGCGGAGCTGGTGCAGCAGGAGGCCCGCGACGGTGCCCGCTCCCGACAGGGCCGGGTCATCGTGGTGTTCCAACCGCACCTCTACAGCCGCACCGCCACCTTCGCCCAGGATTTCGGCGCGGCGCTGAGCCTTGCCGACGAGGTCGTTGTGCTCGATGTCTTCGGAGCGCGGGAGAAGCCGCTGCCCGGCGTCAACGGCGCGCTCGTCGCACAAGCCGTCACCAAACCCGTGCACTACCAGCCGGATATGTCGCGGGTCGGTCGTCAGGTCGCGGGTCTGGCACTGCCCGGCGATGTGGTGATCACCATGGGCGCGGGTGATGTGACGATGCTCGGCAGCCAGATTCTCGATGGGCTGCGAGCTCGTCCGCAATACGGGCGGTGACCCGCGATGCGAACCGCGGGTGACTGGTTCGACCGGGCACACCGGGGTCGCCTGCGCCTGTGGGGTTTGCTCGGCGTGTGCGTCCTTACCGTTGTCGTTGTACTGGCCTGGTTCACCCCGGTGCTTTCGGCGAGCACGGTCGAGATCGACGGTTTGGTGGCGGTGCCCGAGGAACAGGTGCGCGACAAACTCGAGATCCCGTCCGGCCGCTCGATGTTGCGCATCGACACAGATGCGATGGCCAGGCGGGTGGCGAGCATTCAGAAGGTCCGCACGGCACGGGTGCAACGCGTATTTCCGTCCACCGTCAAGGTAACGGTGGTGGAGCGCACGCCAGTACTGTTCTGGGACAGTCCGCAAGGCGCGCATCTGCTGGATGCGGAGGGTGTGGAGTTCGCGATCGAAGAGGCGCCCATCGGCGTTCCGATGCTCACCACGGAACATCCCGGCGGCGACGATCCGGTCACCCGGGCAGCGGCCTCGGTTCTGTCGGTACTGCCCGCGGCGCTGGTCGTGCAAGTGGACGAGGTTGTCGCGCGGTCGATTTCGGATATTTCGATGAACCTGCGTGACGGCCGCACGGTACTGTGGGGAGGAACTAATGACGCGGAACGCAAGGCGGCCGTGGTGATGCCGCTGTTGACCCGCGATGGAACGGTGTTCGATGTTTCGAGTCCGAATCTGGTCACGGTAAAGTGATCGATACCCATTGTGCCCAGGGGTTTTTCGATGGAACTGTGACCGCAGTGGGAACAGCCCAGCGAGACCGGGGGTTCGGGGGCAACCGTTCACGATACGACGTGTTGCGCGGTGAGACGAGAGGGATCACACAAGATTCTGTCAGTCGTTTCGGCGCGCCTGCGCGTCTATCGCGGCGGCTGCGAATAGCGTTCCGCAGCAGTCGGATACTTGACATAACGCTAACCCTGTGGTTGAGGTTTAGGGTTTGCCCGGACTGTCACAGGCCGAATGTCGAGAACCCGAAAACGACAGACTTTAGATCGAAGGAAGGCGAGAGCCCATGACGCCCCCGCACAACTACCTTGCTGTGATCAAGGTCGTCGGCATCGGTGGCGGCGGCGTGAATGCCGTCAACCGGATGATCGAACAGGGACTCAAAGGAGTCGAGTTCATCGCGGTCAACACCGACGCGCAGGCGCTGCTGATGAGCGATGCCGACGTCAAGCTCGACGTCGGCCGTGAGCTCACCCGCGGTCTCGGCGCCGGTGCCGACCCGGAGGTCGGTCGCAAAGCCGCCGAGGATCACAAGGACGAGATCGAAGAGGTGCTCAAGGGCGCCGACATGGTCTTCGTCACCGCGGGTGAGGGCGGCGGCACCGGTACCGGTGGCGCACCCGTCGTCGCGAGCATCGCGCGCAAACTCGGTGCGCTCACCATCGGTGTGGTCACCCGGCCGTTCTCCTTCGAGGGCAAGCGCCGCGGCAACCAGGCCGAAGTGGGCATCAACCTGCTGCGCGAATCCTGTGACACGCTCATCGTCATCCCGAACGATCGGCTGCTGCAGCTCGGCGATGCGGCGGTCAGCCTGATGGACGCCTTCCGCTCCGCCGATGAGGTGCTGCTCAACGGTGTGCAGGGCATTACCGACCTGATCACCACCCCGGGTCTGATCAACGTCGACTTCGCCGACGTGAAAAGCGTGATGTCCGGCGCGGGCAGCGCTTTGATGGGCATCGGCTCGGCGCGCGGCGAGGGCCGTTCGGTCAAGGCCGCCGAATCGGCGATCAATTCGCCGCTGCTCGAGGCATCGATGGATGGTGCGCACGGCGTACTGCTCTCGATCGCGGGCGGTTCGGATCTGGGTCTGTTCGAGATCAACGAGGCGGCCTCGCTGGTGCAGGAGGCCGCGCATATCGAGGCGAATATCATCTTCGGTACCGTCATCGACGATTCGCTCGGCGATGAGGTTCGCGTCACGGTGATCGCGGCCGGTTTCGACGGCGGCGGTCCGGCCAGGCGCACCTTCGAGGCGGGTCGCGGCGCGATCGGGTCGGGTCGGGCCGGTGAGGTCGGCCAGACCAGCAGGGCCAGCGAGATCGCCGCCGCCGCACGTACCGAAACCGCTTCCGCCGCAGGTCAAACCGGCTCTACACGGGGTGCGGTGCCCAGCTACCGGGATTCCGAGCGGGCGCGCACGCTGGCCGAGCCGACGGCACCGCACACTACGCGCTCGCATATCGAGCCGCCGGATTCCGATGACGACGACGATGTCGATGTGCCTTCGTTCATGCGCCGGTAGGTCATAAGCAAATCGCAAGGCGCGACTGGCACACTGGGCGGTATGCCCACGCAACACCTGATCTCCTACGTACATGGGTAACCCGTCGGGGACGCCCAGCACCCAGCTGAGCACACGACCGCCGGTCCGCGACGGTGGTGCTGATGCGCCCGACGACCGGCAAAAGGTCCGGGGAGGCGGGGGAGCCGTTCGCCGAGTGACGACCACGAGAGCGGGCGGTTTCTCGGCGCCGCCATATGATTCGTTCAATCTCGGGGATCATGTGGGGGACGACCCGGCGTCCGTTCAGCGGAACCGGGACCGGCTGGCCGAGGGGATCGGCCTGACACCGGATCGGCTCGTGTGGATGGAACAGATCCACGGGCGCAATGTCGAAATCATCGATGGGCCACCGGATGCGCCGGTGCCCGCCACCGACGCACTGGTGACCACCGTGCCGGGCCTGGCACTTGTGGTGCTCACCGCGGACTGCGTACCGATCCTGCTATCCGATGACGAAGCGGGGGTGATCGCGGCTGTGCACGCCGGACGAATCGGCGCGCGCATCGGCATCGTGCCGCGGGTATTGGACGCGATGGTTGCGGCCGGCGCCAGCATCGAGCGGATCGGCGCCTTCCTCGGCCCGGCCGCATCGGGTCGTCAATACGAGGTGCCCGCCGCGATGCGCGCCGATGTCGAGGCGCATCTGCCCGGCAGCGCGACAACCACCGCGCGCGGCACCCCCGGACTCGACCTGCGCGCCGGAATCAAAAGGCAGCTGACCGAAGCCGGAATCGGCGGGGTGGCCATCGATCCGCGCTGCACGATCGAGGACAAGACGTTGTTCAGTCATCGCCGCGGCGCACCGACCGGGCGCATGGCCGGTGTCATCTGGATACAGGCGGACGCATGAGTACGGAATCCGTTGCGGCCGAGGCCATGGACGGCCGGACCGCCGAACTCGCGGCGAATCTCGCCGATCTGAACAAGCGAATCGGCGCGGCTTGTCATGCGGCCGGACGTGATCCGGATTCGGTGCGGCTGCTGCCCGTGACGAAGTTCTTCCCGGCCACCGATATCGCCATCCTGCATCGGTTGGGCTGCAGGGAATTCGGCGAGTCCAGGGAGCAGGAGGCTACCGCGAAGGTCGCCGAACTAGCCGGGCTCGCGGATGTGCGCTGGCACATGATCGGTCGGCTGCAGCGCAACAAGGCGCGGATCGTCGCGCGCTGGGCACATGCGGTGCACTCGGTCGACAGCGAACGCCTGGCAACGGCCCTTGACACCGCGGCGCGGGCCGCCTTGGACGCGGGGGAGCGCGGTGAACCGGTTCACGTCTTGATACAGGTCAGCCTGGACGAGGATCCGGGTCGCGGTGGCGTCGCTCCGGAAGATCTTGTGGCACTGGCCGATCGGGTGGCCACCGCGCCGGGACTGCAGCTCGCGGGCCTGATGGCGATTCCCCCGCTCGACGCCGTGCCCGACGACGCTTTTGCACGCCTTGCGCATTTGCACTCGCTGGTACGCGCGGACCATCCG
The DNA here is from genome assembly GCF_050955745.1 of Nocardia sp. CA-120079. Lineage (NCBI taxonomy): Bacteria > Bacillati > Actinomycetota > Actinomycetes > Mycobacteriales > Nocardiaceae > Nocardia > Nocardia sp. CA-120079. The sequence goes on along the minus strand of NZ_CP192088.1, from coordinate 6,797,757 downwards.
AAAGCGACCGAACTCTCCGCGGGCATGTCGAGTGATCTGGAATCGGCGATCGAACACGGTTCTACCTGTGTGCGTGTCGGTACCGCCTTGATGGGCGCTCGACCGATAACCTCGGCGTAGCAAAGAAACCTCATCAGTCACATTCGACACATATGCTGGGACTGGAGAGGACTGAGCAAGACTTCAACACCCGGCCGCCACCGGGGCCGAAGGAAGGTCTATGAAATGAGCACGCTGCACAAGTTCAAGGCGTACTTCGGCATGGTTCCGCTCGAGGATTACGAAGACGACTATGTCGCCGAGCCCGCCCCCCGTGGTGTGGACGAGCGCGGCTCACGTCGTCCCCGGCCCCGTGACTATTCCGAGCGCGCCGGTTACGGCGCGGACCGCTACGCCGAAGACCGCTACGACGATGAGCCGGATTACCCTGAGCCGGCGTACAAGTCGCCGTACAAGGCGGGATACCCGGTGTCTCGGCGCGACGACTATGTCGACGAGCCCTATGTGGACGACCGCTATGACGCGCGGCCGCGTCCCACCAGGATCGATGCCGCGCCTGGCGCGTCCCGATTCCGTGCGGGCGGTAATGCGCCGATGCTGCGGGGAGCCACCAGGGGTGCGCTCGCCGTCGATCCCGAGGCCGAAGAGCGGCGGCTGGAGGAGCGCGTGCGCCCCGAGCCCGCGCCCGCACGCCGGCCGGGGATCTTCGAGGACGGAGGTCCCTTGTCCAAGATCACGACGCTGCGCCCGCGCGACTACAGCGAGGCCCGCATCATCGGTGAGCGCTTCCGCGAGGGCAACCCGGTGATCATGGATCTGGTCGATCTGAGCAATGCCGATGCAAAGCGGCTGGTCGACTTCGCCGCCGGCCTCGCGTTCGCGCTGCGTGGCTCATTCGACAAGGTCGCGACCAAAGTGTTCCTGCTCTCACCGGCCGATGTCGACGTCTCGGCCGAAGAACGTCGCAGGATCGCCGAAACCGGCTTCTACAACCAGAAATAGCGCTGTGATCCGGGGGTTCTGTTAGACCCGTTGCGTATGGGGCGGTGTGGTCATTTTGCGCGACGCGGATTTTGGGGCAGAGTGAGGTCGTGGCCTTGTTTGCGGTGCTGTACTTCGTACTGTTCATCTTCTGGCTGTTGTTGATCAGCAGAGTGATCGTGGAGTTCATCCGCAGCTTTGCCCGAGACTGGCGCCCGAGCGGCTTCGTCGTCGTCATCCTCGAGGTGATCTTCACGATCACCGATCCTCCGGTGAAACTCCTGAGGCGCTTGATACCACCGGTGTCATTGGGAGGAATTCGGCTCGATCTGTCGATTATGGTCCTGCTTTTCGTCGTCTTCATCTCGATGACGTTTGTGGGCGGCCACGCCGACGGGTAGCCCTGGTGTGACAGAATGAACCGAGAAGATAGCTTGCTAGATCTGCTAGATCTCCAAAAGACGCGTGAAGGGATCCTTCCATGCCGCTGACCCCAGCCGATGTGCACAACGTCGCGTTCAGCAAACCGCCGATCGGAAAGCGGGGCTACAACGAGGATGAAGTAGATGCCTTCCTGGACCTCGTGGAGCAGGAGCTCTCGCGTCTGATCGAGGAGAACGCTGACCTGCGCCAGCGGGTTGCCGAACTCGATGTGGAACTGGCCGACGCCAAGAAAAATCGCGGTCCGGCCAATGCCGCCGCGGTGAAAGCACCGGTCCAGCAAGCCCCGCCGCCCCCACCCGAGCCCATCAAGCCACCCGTGCAGCAGGCGCCGCCGCCACCTCCGATGCCGGTCGCGGCACCGGTAGCCAAGGATGCGCCGAGCGCCGATGCGAACCTGCAGGCGGCCAAGGTGCTCAGCCTCGCCCAGGAGATGGCAGACCGGCTGACCAGCGATGCGAAGCTCGAGGCGGAGAACCTGCTGTCCAATGCGCGGGCCAATTCCGAACGCCTGGTCGGCGATGCGCGAACCCGCTCGGAAGCGATGATCGCCGATGCGCGGCAGAAGTCGGATGCGATGCTGTCGGATGCCCAGACCCGTTCGGACAACCAGCTACGGCAGGCCAAGGAGAAGGCCGATGCGTTGCAGGCCGACGCCGAGCGCAAGCACACCGAGATCATGGCCACTATCACCCAGCAGCGCAGCGTGCTGGAGAGCCGGATCGAGCAGCTCAAGACTTTCGAGCGGGAATACCGCGTGCGGCTGAAGTCGTACCTGGAGTCCCAGCTCGAGGAGCTGGAGAACCGTGGCTCGGCGGTGCCGGTGGACGGTGGCGAGGCCTTCGTCGACGCCAATACCGCGAACAATCTCGCTCCCGCCTCGTTCGCCAAGGGCGCCAAGTAATCTCGTAGTAGAGAGATATCTCCGCTGTAGTTGCTGTTCGAGTAGCTAGAGGTACGCCGAGCCGCCTGGCATGCCTAGGGGGTCAAAATGCTCGTCTTGACGCTCGTCCTTGCGGCGATCGGGTTCGCCCTGCTAGTGGCCGCGCTGACCACTGGGTCGGTGCTGTGGGCCTGGGGGTGCATCCTTATCTGTATCGTGGGCGCTGTGCTGTTGCTGGTGAGCGCGCTTTCTATGCGCAGCTCCGATGGCGATGCCGCGCCGCCACCTGGTCGGCATGCCAAACGGTAATCGTTGGGCCCGACAAACTGGTTTGACCGTCCTGGTTAGAATCAAACATGTAATCGGCGTGGATCCGGCCATCACCGGGGAGTCTTCGGAAGAACGGTGCGCGGGCCGCACTCAGTAGAACCGAACGGGTGAGCCCGTCACAGCTCGAAACGAGAGGTCCTGGTTGGTCGCGCGGATCGGCGCGCCGCTCGGACAAGCGGGGTGGTACCGCGGTTTCGACGCAACCGGCGTCGTCATCGTCCCCGTGCTGACACATACGCGCCACGGCGCGGCGGCACGAGGAGACGGATCCGCAATGGCGGACGAACCTTCCAGCAGCGCATACCCGCGCGTCGATCTGGCAGGCCCTTTCGAGCGACCTGCAAGCAGTCGCTCCGGAGTCGGCAGCGGTGCATCCTTCCCTGACCTGGAACGTCGGGTACTCGACGCCTGGGCCACCGACGACACCTTCCGCGCCAGCATCGAGAACCGTTCGGGTGCGGCGGAGTTCGTCTTCTACGACGGACCGCCGTTTGCCAACGGATTGCCACATTACGGACATCTACTCACCGGGTACGTCAAGGATCTCGTCCCGCGTTTCCAGACCATGCGCGGCAAGCAGGTCGATCGACGTTTCGGCTGGGACTGTCACGGACTGCCCGCGGAAATCGAAGCGGAAAAGCAGCTCGGTATCACGGACAAATCACAGATCGATGCGATGGGGCTCGCGGAATTCAACGCAGCCTGTAAATCATCGGTACTGCGCTACACCGGGGAATGGCGTAATTATGTGACGCGTCAGGCCCGTTGGGTGGACTTCGACAACGACTACAAGACGTTGGATCTCGACTTCATGGAGTCGGTGATGTGGGCGTTCAAGTCGCTGTACGACAAGGGCCTGATCTACCAGGGCTTCCGGGTGCTGCCCTACAGCTGGTACGAGCAGACCCCGCTGTCGAATCAGGAAAGCCGGCTCGACGACGCCTACAAGATGCGGCAGGATCCGGCCGTCACCGTGGATATGGTGCTACGCGTGCCGGGTGAGCATCCGCTGCACGAACTCGACGGCGCGAACGCACTCATCTGGACCACCACACCGTGGACGCTGCCGTCGAACCTCGCGATCGCGGTCCACCCGGATGTGCGCTACGTGCATGTGCGCGGCGCCGACGGCAAGCGCTATCTGCTGGCCGCCGAGCGCGTCTCGCACTACGCCCGCGAATTCGGCGATGAGCCAGAGGTACTCGGCGAGTTCGACGGTGCCGCCCTCTCGGATCTGGCCTACACACCGCCGTTCGACTTCTTCGTCGGTCATCCCAACGCGCACCGCGTGCTGACCGCCGACTACGTGACCACCGACTCCGGCACCGGAATCGTGCACCTCGCACCGGCCTTCGGTGAGGAGGATATGGATGTCGCTTGCGCCAACGGCATCGAACTCGTGCAGCCGCTGGATCCGGGCGGCAAGTTCACCTCGATGGTGCCGCCGTACGAGGGCCTGATGGTCTTCGACGCCAATCCGGTGATCATCAAGGACCTCAAGGCGGCCGGAAAGCTGCTGCGGCACGAGACGATCGAGCACTCCTACCCGCACAGCTGGCGCTCGGGCCAGCCGCTGATCTACATGGCGGTGCCGTCCTGGTTCGTCGCGGTGACCAAATTCCGCGACCGGATGGTCGAGCTGAATCAGCAGATCACCTGGGTGCCCGAACATATCCGCGACGGACAGTTCGGCAAGTGGCTCGAGGGTGCGCGGGACTGGAATATCAGTCGCAACCGGTACTGGGGCAGCCCGATCCCGGTGTGGGTCTCCGATGATCCGGCCTACCCGCGCATCGATGTGTACGGCTCGCTGGCGGAGTTGGAGCGTGACTTCGGCGTGCGCCCGACTGATCTGCACCGGCCGAACATCGATGAGCTGACCCGGCCGAATCCCGATGATCCGACCGGTAAGTCGATCATGCGCCGGGTGCCGGAGGTGCTGGACTGCTGGTTCGAATCGGGTTCGATGCCGTATGCCCAGGTGCACTACCCGTTCGAGAACAAGGAGTGGTTCGACAGCCACTTCCCGGGCGATTTCATCGTCGAGTACAACGGGCAGACCCGCGGCTGGTTCTACAACCTGCACGTGCTCTCGACCGCGCTGTTCGACAGTCCGGCCTTCAAAACCGTTGCCGCGCACGGCATCGTGCTCGGTGACGATGGACTGAAGATGAGCAAGTCCAAGGGCAACTACCCGGATGTGAACGAGGTGTTCGACCGGGACGGCTCCGATGCGATGCGCTGGTTCCTGATGAGTTCGCCGATCCTGCGTGGCGGCAATCTCATCGTCACCGAGCGCGGCATCCGCGAGGGGATCGGCCATGCGCTGCGCCCACTGTGGAACGCGTGGACCTTCCTGCAGCTCTACGCCTCGAAAACCGGTGTGTGGCGCACGGATTCACCGCACGTGCTGGACCGCTACATCCTGGCCAAGTTGGCCGCGACCCGTGATGTGATGACCGAGGCGCTCGAGGTCTACGACATCGCGGGCGCCTGCGAGGAATTGCGTTCCTTCGCCGACGCGCTCACCAATTGGTATGTGCGCCGGTCGCGTTCGCGCTTCTGGGAGGAGGACCGGGATGCGGTCGACACACTGCATACGGTGCTCGAGGTCGTCACCCGGCTGGCCGCGCCGCTGCTGCCGCTGATCTCCGAGGTGATCTGGCGTGGGCTGACCGGCGAGCAGTCGGTGCACCTGGCCGACTGGCCCAAGGACGGTGAGCTGCCGGAGGATCCGGATCTGGTCGCCGCCATGGACGAGGTCCGGGTGGTCTGCTCGACGGTGCTGAGCCTGCGCAAGGCGCAGAACCTGCGGGTGCGCCTGCCGCTGGCCGAGGTCACCATCGCAGCGCCCGATGCCGAGCGGCTGCGGCCGTTCGCCGACATCATCGCCGATGAGGTGAACGTCAAGAAGGTCGACCTGACCACCGATGTCGCAGTGCACGGCCGTTTCGAGCTGGTCGTGAACGCCCGCGCCGCGGGCCCGCGCCTCGGCAAGGATGTGCAGACGGTGATCAAGGCGGTGAAGGCGGGCGAATGGTCCGAGAACGCCGCCGGTGTGGTCACCGCGGCGGGCATCGAGCTGCTGCCGGAGGAGTACACCCAGCGCCTGGTCGCGGCCGAACCGGAGTCGACCGCGGCCCTGCCCGGCAATGCCGGCCTGGTCGTGCTCGATTCGGTGGTGACTGAGGAGCTCGAGGCCGAGGGCTGGGCCCGCGATGTGATCCGCGATCTGCAGGAGACGCGAAAGTCCCTGGGGCTGGACGTATCCGATCGCATCACCGTGGTGCTCGCGGTGCCCGACGATAAGCAGGTCTGGGCGCAGACCCATCGCGACCTCATCGCGGGCGAAATCCTCGCCACCGAGCTGACTTTCGGTGAGCCGGGCGCGGATGCCGCCGACATCGTCGGTGGCGTGCGGGCGTCGATCGCGAAGGTCTGACGCGGCCGCTCGGCCGGAGCACGGTCGTTCGAACGGCAGTCGGGGCGGGATCTCGAGATCCCGCCCCGACTTGCGTCCACCGCACCGCCTTTCATGTGACATAAATCACATGCCAAGAATTAGCTGATTCTCTTGTCGTGCTCGAACAATGCCCGGCACAATCGGCATGTTACTGCTGGTACGCAGATGTACTTCTGTGACGGCAGTGAATGTTCTGCTTGAACTGCTCTACCTGAAATACCTTGCGCCACATGCGGATAGGTGCCGCGGCGCAGGTTCTGTGACGTGCGGTTCCATCCCCCGATGACGAGGCCGGTACCGCGTGTTTGCCGGGTCGACGGAAGGGGCGAGCATATGACCAGCGCACACAAGAAGGCATTTCGCCAGATAGCTATGGGGTTTCTGGTATCGATCGTCACGACGCTCGTACTGGCCGGACCGGTGCGCGGTGAGACCGGAAGCGCGTCCGGTTCGGGTAGTTCTGGCTCCGCATCCGGTAGTTCCGGTAGTTCCAGCGGTTCCGCTGCCCTGCCGCTGCCGAGTATCGCCGGACTCGGCGCACTGACTGCGGCCTACACTCAGATCGGCAAACCCTACGAATGGGGCGCCACCGGCCCGTTCGCTTGGGATTGCTCGGCTCTGGTCCAGTGGGCATTCCGTCAGGTCGGGGTGAAACTGCCGCGCACCACCTGGGAGCAGGCCAAGGTCGGTGCCCCGGTGCCGCGCCCGGCCCTGTCACTGGGTGATGTCGTAATCCTCAATGACGACGCCTCGCATGTCGGCATCTACGCGGGCTCCGGGCAAATCCTGGATGCGCACGACTGGGGCGTTCCGGTCGGTCTGCATCCACTCCGCGACTTCGACATCTACACCATCCGTCGCTTCTGATCCGGATCGGCTACGTTTCTCCTGGACCGGCGCGGTTGCGCGTGGACGGCAACGACGGGGAACCCGGTATCAGTCGACGAGCTGACGCAGCAATGGTCCGTACTGCGGATGCGCCAGTGCCGAGGCGAATTGCGCGACCAGGTAGTCGGCCGGGTTGCCGGTGTCGTACCAGCGGCCCTGGATGACCTGGCCGAAGACCGGGTTGTCGGCGGCGTGCACATTGATCGCATCGGTGAGGTACACCTCGCCGGTGCGGTGTTCGTACCACTGCTCGGTCTGTCTGCGCAGTTCGCAGATGATGCCGGGGGTGACGACGTAGCCGCCGATCGCGGCATAGTTCGACGGTGCGTCCTCGGGCTTCGGCTTTTCCCGCAGCCCGGTAATGCGCAGCAGGCCGTTGCCCTGGTCGTCCGCGACGACCGGGACGCCGTAGCGCTGAGATTCGGACGGGTCCATCGGCATCAGCGCGAGCACCGGCGCGCCGGTCGCCTCATAGGCGTCGATCAGCTGCTGGGCGCGCGGCACCCCGGCGACGAAGACGTCGTCGGGCCACAGCACCAGCATCGGCTCGTCGCCGAGATTGCGGGCGGCATTGAGCACGGGGGTGCCGTTGCCGTAAGGCCCGTGCTGATCGAGGTAGGTGATATGCCCGAGCCGGGACAGCTCGCCGACCTCCTCCACCGCATCGGCGTAGGCGTCCTTGCCGTCGGCGCGTAGCTGGGCCACCAGGGCCGGATTAGGGCGGAAATGGTCCTGGATCAGAGACTTTCCGCTGCTGACCACGATGGTGATGTCGGTGATTCCGGATGCGACCAGCTCCCGGACGGTGTGCTCGATGACCGGCTTGTCGCCGACCGGCAGCATCTCCTTGGGGATGGCCTTGGTCAGCGGGAGCAGCCGGGAGCCGATTCCGGCGGCCGGTATCACGGCCTTGCGGATCTTCATGGTCCGATCATCACATACCCGAGCGGGTCCGAACCGGTGATCCCCAGGCTTGGGCCGGGCATGTCGAGGCGGCAACATACCGGTATCGGACCTGGTCACGGGTGCTTGGGCAGGGCAGAGCGCCGCGCTCGCCGCGTCGTCGCGCCGCGAAGTTCGATAGCAATCTCGCAGAAACCACTCGGCTGACCTACATCCCGCACCCAGGTTGCGTGGCGTCTTCACAGGTTGACGCGGTGTTGCGCGGTGGGCCGACCTGTCGGTGGGGCGGCGTAGATTCCGGTGCGTGAGCACCGACAACACCGCTGTGGCCGCCGGGGGAGGCGCGGTGGGGTCCGCGTCCGCGCGCACGGCTCGGCGATGGGTGCTGCATATCGATATGGATGCCTTCTTCGCTTCGGTCGAACAATTGACGCGGCCGACACTGCGCGGTCGCCCGGTGCTGGTCGGCGGCACCGGGGGGCGCGGCGTGGTCGCGGGGGCGAGCTATGAGGCGCGGGTCTTCGGTGCGCGCTCGGCCATGCCGATGCATCAGGCGCGGCGGTTGGTCGGAGTGACGGCGGTCGTGGTGCCGCCGCGCGGTGCGGTCTACAGCGTGGTCAGTGCGCGGGTGTTCGACGCCTTGCGCAGCCGCATCCCGGTGTTGGAGACGCTGTCGTTCGACGAGGCGTTCGGTGAGCCCGCCGAGTTGGTGGGCGCGACCGTCGAGCAGGTGCGCGGATTCTGCGAAGAGTTGCGTGCGCTGGTTCGCGAGCGGACCGGACTGGTCGCCTCGGTCGGTGCGGGTACCGGTAAGCAACTCGCCAAGATCGCCTCCGGAATGGCCAAACCCGATGGGGTGCGGGTGGTTTCGCCGGACGAGCAGCAGCAACTGCTGGCCGGGCTGCCGGTGCGCAAGCTGTGGGGGATCGGTCCGGTGGCCGACAGTCGCTTGCGTTCGCTCGGTATCGAAACTGTCGGCGCCTTAGCGGCGCTGCCGGAATCGGAGGCGGTGTCCATTCTCGGCGGCAGCGTCGGCGCGGCGCTGCACCGGCTGGCCCGCGGCATCGACGACCGGCCGGTCGCCGAGCGGGCCGAGGCCAAACAGATCAGCGCCGAGAACACCTATGAGACCGATATCGTCACGCTGGCCCAGCTACGTCCGGCGATCGAGACTATGGCGGCGGCCGCGCACCGTCGATTGGAAAAGGACGGCCGGGCCGCACGCACCGTGGTGCTGAAGCTGAAGAAATCCGATATGAGCATCGTGACCAGGTCGTTCACCCTGCCGTACGCGACGACCGAGCTGGCCACGCTGACGACGGCGGCACAGCGTTCGGCCATTGATCCGGCCGAGCTCGGGCCGATCCGGCTGGTCGGGGTGGGTTACGGCGGGCTGTCGACGGTTCGGCAGGAGTCGCTGTTCCCGGAGTTGGATCAGGCGCCGGTCGAGGACGGCGGCGTCGGGGAGGGCGACGCGCCGCACTCCGATGGTTGGGGCGCACAAGCGGGGCCGTCCGCACCTGAGGACGGTGCCGTCGAGCTCGGCGCGGGTGCGTCGGTCGGGGCGGTAGGCGTCGAGGTGGGAGTAACCGCGACACCCCCGATCCCCGTGACCACGCAGCCGAGCGTCGGTGCAGCTCAGGACGATTCGCCAGTGCGGAACACGACGCTGTGGTATCCAGGACTGGATGTCACGCACCCCGAATTCGGGCACGGGTGGGTGCAGGGCGCCGGGCTCGGTGTGGTTACTGTTCGGTTCGAGACCAGCTCGACAGGGCCCGGTCCGGCGCGTACCTTTGCCGCCGACGACATCAGTCTGTCCCGGGCGGATCCGCTCGGCAGTCTCCGCTGACAGGTAGCCTGGGTCATTCGTGCAGCGTCGCCGATTCGGGTGAAGGCTGCCGTTGGTGGAACGACATGTACCTACTCGAACGCAAAGGACGAGCAGTTGAAGCTTCGTAAGACTGGACGCATCGCCATCGCCGCCCTGACCGTCGTCGCCGCACTCGGTATGACCGCCTGCAGCGATGACAAAGACAGCAAGCCGGCCGCGAAGACCAGTACCAGCGCCAAGGCCTCGGCCGGCGCGAGCGCCACCAATCTGCCGCCGGTCCCCTCCGTCGCGGAACTGAACACGCAGCTGCAGCGTGCCCTCGATCCGTCGATCCCCAATTCGGAGAAGCTCGACGGTGTGCAGGGCGCCGAGGCCGATCCGGAACTGCCGAACCGCCTCGCCGAGGCCGCCAAGGGCGCCAATGTCACCATCACGGTCACCGATGTGACCAGCTTCGGCGACAGCGTCAATGCCAAGGCCAAGGTCTTGCTCAACGGCCAGGAGAACGTTATCGACGTGCCGTTCGTCGCCGAGAACGGCAAGTGGAAGATCCAGAAGGCCTGGGCCTGCACCATGCTGACCAACCTCGGCCAGCAGTCGGTGGCCTGCGGCTGATAAACCAGCGGTCGCGGCCGACCCCGTGTCGGCCGCGCCAGCTGTGTGCTTGCTGAGAATCAATGCCGCACGCCGGCAAGAACTTTCGTTTGAAATAGTTACCGTTAGGATCAGGCCCCGTGGCTGACACGATGGTGTGGGCGGGGCAGCCGTCCGTCGAGCACTCCGAACTCGGGACGGCACAATCGAAGACGCGCAGGGGTTGGGCCGGGCCGATCGCGCTGATCGCGGGCCTGCTGGGCGCACTGTTCGCGGTGGCGGTGCCGCTGCTGCCCGTGCGGGTGGCCGCGGCGACGCTGACCTGGCCGCAGGCGGGTTCGGCGCGCAGCATCGAGGCGCCGCTGATCTCCTATGCGCCACTGACTTTCGACGCCACCCTGCCGTGCACGGCGATCAACCAGCTCAGCGCCAAGGGCGGTACTCTCGCGGCGACCGGGCCCGATGGCGCGCCGGACCTCGAGCGCTACGGATTCGTCGCCCGCGTGCACGCCGGAGCCGACACGCCGGCGCGGCTGGATGTCGTGCTGCGCAATCAGGCATTGCTCAGCGTGCCGGTGGCCGAACTGGTTCCGGGCTGTGAACTCACCGTGCACGCCGACAACACCAGTGCCAGCGCCACCCTGGTCGGATTCGAAGCGCCCGGACTCCCGGTGGTGCTCAATGGCGACTACCGGCCGCAGATGGTGGGCATCTTCAGTGATCTGGCCGCGGCCGACGGTGCGCGCGTCACCGCCGAACTCGACACCAGGTTCTCTTCGACGCCAACTCCGGTGAAGCGCGCGGCGATCTGGCTCGCGGTGCTGTGCACGATTGTGGCGCTGGTCGCGCTGTATCGGCTCGATCGGCTGGACGGTCGGCGGGTGCGTCGCTTCCTGCCGCAGCGCTGGTGGACGTTCACGCTGCTCGATGCGGTGGTGCTGGGCACCATGGTGGTCTGGTACTTCATCGGGTCGACCACTTCCGATGACGGCTATCAGTTCGGTATGGCCCGTGCATCGGGTGTCGCGGGCTATATGGCCAACTACTTCGCCTACTTCGGGGTGCCCGAAAATCCGGTCGGCACACCGTATTACGACCTGATCCGGATCATGACGGAGATCAGCACCGCCAGTCCGTGGGTGCGGCTGCCCGCATTGTGCTGCGGTGTGCTGATGTGGCTGCTGCTCAGCCGCGAGGCGGCGACCCGGCTCGGGGTCGCGGTGCGCGGCAACCGTGTCGCGATGTGGACCGGTGCGCTCGGCTTCCTGACCATCTGGCTGGCCTACGACAACGGGCTGCGTCCGGAACCGCCGGTTGCGCTGGGACTGCTGCTCACCTGGTGCCTGGTCGAACGTGCCATTGCCACGCGGCGTTTGTTGCCCGCCGGATTCGCGATCCTGGTCGCGGCGTTCGCCTGTACGGCCGGGCCGTCGGGTGTGATCTGTATCGCGGCGCTGCTGGCGGGCTTGCGGCCGGTCGCGCGAATCATCATGGACCGCACCGGGACTCGGGGATCGTTGGGTGCCCGGGTGGTGGGCTATGCGGTGCCGCTCGCTCCGCTGCTGGCCGCCGGTATCGTCGCGCTGGCGATCATGTTCGCCGATCAGCCGTTGGCGGCGATGTTCGAGATGAAGCGGATTCACCACATCGTCGGCCCGGATGTCGAGTGGTTCAACGACTATCTGCGCTATCAGTACCTCTTCCAAGGCGAGACCGACGGCTCGGTCGGCCGCCGGATCGGTGTGCTCGCGATGTTCGCGGGGCTCATCGTGTGTGTCATCGTCCTGCTGCGCAAGGGCGGTCGGATTCCGCTGCTGGCAGCGGGGCCGACCCGACGCATTCTCGGTGTCACCGTCGGCGCGCTGCTGCTGATCATGGTCACGCCGACCAAGTGGACCCATCACTTCGGTGTGTACGCGGGCGTGGCCGGTGCCGTCGCCATGGTGACCGCGATGGCCGTCGCGCCACGGGTTTTGCGGGCGCCGCGCTACCGTGCGCTATTCGCGGCGGTGGTGGCGTTCCTGCTCGCGCTGGTGTTCTCCGGGCCCAATAAGTGGTGGTACGTCTCGTCTTACGGCATTCCGTGGTGGGACAAGCCGCCGATGATCGCCGGTATCGAGCTCAACAAACTGTTCCTGCTCGCCGCCGCCGCACTGCTTGCCGTCGCCGCGTGGTGGCATGTGCGATCGCCGGAACCCGGTACCCCGCATCGGGTTTCGCGTCTCGCGTGGCGGGTGTCGGTGCTGCCGCCACTGACCATCGCGCTGGCGCTGCTCGTGGTCTGGGATGTCGGCTCCTTCGCCAAGGCGGCCGTGGCCCAGGGGCCCGCGTTCTCGCTGGCGCGTTCGAATATCGAAGCGCTCACCGGGAAGACGGCGGGTCTGGCCGGTCATGTGCTGGTGGAGACCGATCCGAATGCGGGCATGCTGCGCCCGCTGACCGGCGACGCGGTGAGCACGCTCTCGGGCACCGGCACCGGATTCACCGGTTCGGGTGTGGCCGCCGATCTGCGCCCCGACGACGATTCGAGTCCGACCGGCAGTATCGCCGACGCGTTGAGCAGCAAATCCGCCTCGGAGAACACCGCCGGAACCGCCACCGCCGCACTGCCTTTCGGACTGAACCCGGCGACAACGCCGATGCTGGGCAGCTACGGTTCGGGCGACGCGGGCCCCGCCGATCTGACTACTGGTTGGTACCGGCTTCCGGAACCCGGTGACCGCAATGGCATTATCGCGCTGACCGCAGCGGGACGGATCCGCTCGGTCGACGCAGACGGCATAGTCACGCAGGGGCAGACCCTCGAAATCGAATACGGCGCAACCGATTCCGAAAACACTGCGCAGCCCATGGGCAAGGTCACCCCGATAGATATCGGACCGGCGCCGTCGTGGCGTAACCTGCGCGTGCCCTTCAGCGAAATCCCCACTGGCGCAGACGTTATCCGCGTCGTCGCCGTCGACCGCGACCGCAATCCGAAGCAGTGGCTGGCCGTCACCCCACCGCGGGTGCCGCAGACCAGAACGCTGAACGATGTTGTCGGCGCACAGGTCCCGGTTCTCACCGACTGGATGGTGGGCCTGCAATTCCCCAACCAGCGCCCCTACGACCACCGCGACAATATCGCCGAGGTCCCGGCCTACCGCATCCTCCCGGACCGTCCGGGTGCCGAGATCACCACCCTCTGGCAGAGCCACGACGGCGGCGGTCCGCTCGGCTGGTCCAATATGCTCCTGCGTCCCCGCACCCTGGCCACCTACCTGGACCAGGACTGGCGGCGAGACTGGGGTGAACTCCAACAACTGGTCCGCATCGATCCCAAGGCCGACCCCGCGAAACCCGAAATCACCCAGCAGGACCACTCCGGTCTCTGGACGCCGGGCCACATCAACACGTCGTACTAGCGGTTGATGCTGTTGGTCGCTATGCGGGTGGCCAAGGCGGTCAGGTCGGTGGCGGTGAAGCCGGGGTAGCCGTGCAGGAGTTGACGCCAGTGGTGCGGGATGGCGGTGGCGCCCCAGCGGGCGCCGAGGAGGCCGCCCGCGATGGCGGCGGTGGTGTCGGTGTCGCCGCCCGCGCGGACACACAGTTCGAGCGCGCACGGGAGGTGATCCGGATCGGAGGCGTCGGCGGTGGTGATGGCCCACCACGCGGTCTGCAGGGCGTGCACAACCCAGCCGTTATTCGAAAAGTCTTGCGGGGTACCGGCTTCGGCCTGGTCGAGCAGGTGGTTCCAGTAGGCGGCGCTCGGCGAGGCGTCGACGAACTCGCGGACACCGTCGAAGGTTCCGGTGAGCACGGCATGCCGGATGGCGTAGGTCCAGATCTTGCAGGCCTCGATCGCCTGCTGGTCGTGATGGGTGAGCGCGCCGATCGCACCGGCCATGCGGACGCATTCGTCCGCCTCGCCGAGATAGGCGAGGGCGACGGGCGCGGTGCGCATCAGCGAACCGTTGCCTCCGGTCTTGCCGTGCAAGGACATTGCCTGCACCTGCATCTCCCGGGCCGAGCGCGGGCGCACCGAGAGCACGGCGCGGGTCTGGATGCCGATATCCGGTGGATCGGAATCGAACCACTGGACGAATCCGGCTGCCACTTCGTCGAGCTCGATGCCGGGCCCCTTATCGGCCGCCAGTGCGATGGCGATCGCCATCGATGTGTCATCGGTCCACTGTCCCGGCGCCCACCGGCACGGCCCGCCGCCGATCATCTCGATCGCGACTTGGGTTCCCGGCCACGTGAATTCGTAGCCCGCTCCGAGCGCATCGCCCGCTGCGGTGCCGAGCAGCACGCCCGCCGCTCGATCCAGTTGCGCATCGTCCAGCATCAAGAAACCTTCCGCCGCCTGCGGTTTTCGCGGTCAATGTACCCGAGGACATAGGCTGTTCCGTCCTGTCGAACTCGACAAGCGATCGCGTGGAAAACTGTGCCCTCACTACGAAGCCATAGCTGGGAAGGGCAGATCAGCGAAGGTCTGTTGAACTGGCCGGTTCCGGCCGGCTGGTCTTGGCCCGACGGCGGCCGCGCACCAGTGCGTCGGCGGTGAAAATCGCCAGCGCCGCCCAGATGAGCGCGAAACCGGCCCACCGCGACGCGGGCATCGGCTCATGCGCGACGGCCACACCCCAGGCCATCTGCAGCGCGGGCGTGAGGTACTGCAGCAGTCCCATGGTCGACAGCGGTACCCGTTGCGCGGCAACGGCGAACAGCAGCAGCGGCACCAGGGTGACCGGACCGGTCGAGATCATCAATCCGGAATGTGCTACGCCACTGGCGAATTCACTACGTCCGGACATCGCGAATACGATCACGAAGGCCAACGCGAACGGTGCGGCGACCAGCCCCTCGGCCGCGATCCCGTGCAGCGCGTCCAGCGGAATCACCTTCTTCACCAGCCCATAGGTGGCGAATGAACAGGCCAGTGCCAGCGCGATGAGTGGCGGTCTGCCGTAGTCGACGGTGAGCACGGCGACCGCCACCGCACCCAGCCCCAGCGCCGCCCACTGCGCCCTGGCCAACCGCTCACGGAAGATCAGCACACCGAACGCCACCGTCACCAGCGGATTGATGAAGTACCCGAGTGCGCACTCCACCACATGCCCGGAGGTGACGCCGTAGACGTACACGCCCCAGTTGATCGATAGCGCCGCGATGGCCACCGCCGCCATCCGCCAGGTCCGCGGTGCGATTCCGCGCAGCCCACCGAGCTGCCCGGTTATCGCCAGCACGACCAGCACCAGCACCAGTGTCCACAGAATCCGCTGTGCCACCACCTCGGCCGGATTGGCGAAGGCCAGCAACCCGAAGTACGCCGGAAACAGCCCCCAGATCAGAAATGCGCCTGTACCGAACACAACACCTGGGACCGCCCTGCTTCGCTGCACCCTACCGACGGTAGTTCTCGGTAGCCTGGCGGTCATGTCGATTACCGTGCCCCAAACGGCCGTCACCGGGCTGACCGCGGCGGAGGTCGAGCAACGTCGCCGCGACGGGCTGACCAATGACGTGCCGGACCGGGCGAGCCGATCCGTACGCGACATCGTCCGCGCCAATGTCTTCACCCGGATCAATGCCATCCTCGGTGTGTTGTTCATTCTGGTACTGGCGACCGGCTCGATCATCGACGGCATGTTCGGCTTGCTGATCATCGCCAACAGTGCGGTCGGCATCATCCAGGAGGTCCGCGCCAAGCGCACCCTGGACCAGTTGGCCATCGTCAGCCAGGCCAAGCCGACCGTGCGCCGCGACGGACAGTCGCTCGAGGTGGCGCCGAAGGAGGTCGTCCTCGACGATCTGATCGAGCTCGGCCCCGGCGACCAGATCGTCGTCGACGGCACAGTCGAGGAATCCGCACTGCTCGAAGTCGACGAATCGCTGCTCACCGGGGAGGCCGATCCGGTGGACAAGCCGATCGGCGCGTCGGTGATGTCGGGCAGCTACGTCGTCTCCGGTTCCGGCGCCTACCGTGCGACGAAGGTCGGCCGGGACGCCTACGCCGCCAAGCTGTCCGAAGAGGCGAGCAAGTTCACGCTGGTCAAGTCCGAATTGCGCAGCGGTATCGACACCATCCTCAAGGTCATCACCTATCTGTTGATCCCGGCGGGTCTGCTGAGCATCTACAACCAGCTTTTCTCCAGTAAGGAGTCCTGGCGGCCCGCGGTCACCGGGATGGTCGCCGCGCTGGTGCCGATGGTGCCCGAGGGCCTGGTGCTGATGACCTCGGTCGCCTTCGCGGTCGGTGTGGTGCGACTGGGCAGGCGCAAATGTCTGGTGCAGGAGCTGCCCGCCATCGAGGGCCTGGCCCGCGTCGATGTGGTGTGCGCGGATAAGACCGGCACGCTCACCGAGAACGGGATGCGCCTGTCCGATATCAAGACGCTCGGCACGTCCGACGACGCCGAGGTGCGACAGGCCTTGGCCGCCATGGCCGCCGACGATCCGCGCCCGAACGCGAGCGTGCAGGCCATCGGCGAGGAGCTCACCGATAGGCCGAATTGGCAGCACACCGCGGTCGCGCCGTTCTCCTCGGCGAAGAAATGGAGCGGGTTCTCCTATGGCGAGCACGGCGACTGGCTGCTCGGCGCGCCCGATGTGCTGCTCGACCCGAGTTCCGAAGATGCCCGTGTCGCGGAGGAACTCGGCTCCTCGGGCCTGCGCATTCTGCTGCTGGCGCGCAGCGACCGTCCGGTCGACGCCGCCGACGCACCGGGCGCCGTCGACCCCGCGGCCCTGGTCGTGCTCGAGCAGAAGGTGCGCCCCGATGCACGCGAAACCCTCGATTATTTTGCCGGCCAGCAGGTTTCGATCAAGGTGATCTCCGGCGACAATGCCGTCTCGGTCGGTGCGGTCGCCTCCTCGCTCGATCTGCGCGGCGGCGATCACGCGGTCGACGCCCGCGAATTGCCCGAGGATCGTGCCGCACTCGCCGACATGCTCGAACGTGAGACCACCTTCGGCCGGGTGCGCCCCGATCAGAAGCGAGCCATGGTGGGCGCCTTACAATCTCGCGGCCACACCGTCGCCATGACCGGTGACGGCGTGAACGATGTGCTGGCGCTGAAGGATTCCGATATCGGCGTGGCCATGGGTTCGGGCAGTCCGGCCACCCGCGCTGTCGCCCAGATCGTGTTGTTGGACAACAAGTTCGCCACACTGCCGTATGTGGTCGGCGAGGGCCGCCGGGTGATCGGCAATATCGAGCGGGTCTCGAATCTGTTCCTCACCAAGACCGTGTACTCGGTGGTGCTCGCCTTCTTGATCGGTGTCGCTGGTGTCGGCTCGCAGATCTTCGACTACGAAGCGATCGGATATCCTTTCCTGCCAAGGCATGTCACGATCGCGGCCTGGTTCACCATCGGTATCCCCGCATTCATCCTCTCGCTGGCTCCGAACAATGAACGCGCCCGGTCCGGATTCGTGTCGCGGGTCATGCGTTTGGCGATTCCGTCCGGCGTGGTGATCGGCGTCGCAACTTTCGTCGCCTATCTGATCGCGAATGCGGGGTCGTATGACTCCGTGGAGCAGCAGAAGGAGCAGGCAGGTACCACGGCGCTCATCACCTTGATCATGATCGCGGTGTGGGTGCTGGCCATCGTCGCCCGGCCGTATGTGTGGTGGAAAGTAGCGCTCATCGGCGCATCGATCCTGGCCTATGTGCTGTTGTTCACAATCCCGTTCACCAGGCATTTCTTCAAACTCGACCCCTCGAATATCGGGCTGACCGCCGCGGCGTTCATCTGCGGCGCCGTCGGCATCGTGCTCGTCGAGGCCGCCTGGTGGATCGCCGCCGCAGTTCAGGGGGAGAAGCACACGCTACTTCCGAGTTCACCGGGCGGGGGCGCCTGAACAACTGGACGCCCGACCCGCCGCGCCACGAGATACCTTGTGCGAAGCGATCATTCAGGGTTGGAGTACCTTCTCGACTATGGAGGTATTGCTGCATCAGATCGACGCGTTCGCCGACGCACCGTTCTCGGGCAACCCGGCCGCGGTCATGCCGCTGTCGGCGTGGTTGCCCGACGAGTTGTTGCAACGTCTGGCCGAGGAGAACAATCTCGCCGAGACCGCCTTCTACACTTCGCAATTACCCGTCGAGGCGGGCGGTCCACCCGGGGAGTGGCCCGCCGTCCACCTGCGCTGGTTCACCCCGACCCGGGAGGTCGATATGTGCGGCCACGCCACCATGGCGACGGCCGCGCAGATTCTCGAGGACATCCATCCCGGCGAGGACCGGGTGAGCTTCTTCACGCGCAGCGGCTGGCTACACGTCGACCGCACCGATGACGACGAATACGTACTCGACCTACCCGCGTTGGAATCCAAGGAGGTCACGCCCGATCCCGCGCTGGTGGAGGCACTCGGCGTCCGTGCGGTGCGTGCCTACACCGGATTCGACGAGGTGATAGTGGTGGGTTCCGAACGCGAAGTGCGCGAGGCTCGGCCGAATTTCGCAACCTTTCCACCGCTCGCCTTCGACGCGGTGATCACCGCGCCCGGCGATACCGCCGATTTCGTCTCCCGGGTCTTCGGTCCGGGTCTCGGCGTGGTCGAGGATTCGGTCACGGGATCGGCACACGCACAGCTGGTTCCGCTGTGGAGCCGCGAATTCGGCCGCGCCGAACTCAGCGCCCACCAGCTGTCTCGGCGCGGCGGCAGGCTGCGCTGTGAACTCGCGGGCGACCGGGTACTGCTCATCGGCCGCTGTCGCCGGTACCTGGATGGTGTTGTGGCACTGCCGGATTGACCAGCCCGGCCGCGTTACTGATCCGGCACCGGGCCGTCGTCCGTACCGGGCAGCGCGATGTCCTCGTACTCCGGCAGCAGCGGAACGATCGCGAAACTGGTGGCGACCGCGTCGGCGGGCAGCGCCTGCACGGCTCGGATTCCGTTCTGGGCCGCCAGATTTCGGAGTTGAGGGAGCGGTCCACGGACCACGAGACCGACGGTGCATGCGCACCCGGCGCGCAAGCGAGCCGCCGACACCGCATTGATGCGCTCGGTGCGTTCGTCGGCCGCGTGCTGAGCCAGTAGTTGCCAGGCGGCGTTATCGGCGGACGCCACGGCTACCGCATTTCCCGCGGGCAGTTGAACCGTGACCATCGGGGTGTTCACCCGCGGGATCGACACATGGTGGCTTGCCGCGGCAATGCGCAGGCCACCGCTGTGCGCCGGAATCTGATCGGGGGCGAGGGGTTCGGTGAACGAGACCAGGGCCCAGTGCTCCTCGGTATCCGAACCCGACAGCGAATCCTGTGCCCGCGCAAGGTAATCCGCAACGTGCTCACCCCGCTCCGGCCCGAGCCGGTCGGTCGAAATGCCCGACGGTCGGGGGGGATTCAGCACACCGAGCACCACGATCAGGACTACGAAGCCGACGGCGCCGACGGCAATGGCAATGCGGCGCAATGTTTCAGGCATTGCGCAACACGTCGAGTGCGTTCTTCAGATCATCGGGATATTCGCTGGTGATCTCCAGATACCGGCCGTCGGCCGGATGGTTGAATCCCAGCGAACGCGCATGCAGCCATTGCCGTTCCAGCCCAAGCCGCTCCGCCAGCCGCGGATCCGCGCCATAGGTGAGATCACCGCAGCAGGGGTGCCGGATCGCGGAGAAATGCACCCGGATCTGGTGGGTGCGCCCGGTTTCCAGATGAATATCGAGCAGGCTGGCCGCCTGGAACGCCTCGACGGTGTCGTAGTGGGTAATGCTCGGGCGCCCGTCCGCGGTGACCGCGAACTTCCAGGCATCGCCGCGGGCCCGGCCGATCGGCGCATCGATGGTGCCGCTGCTCGGATCCGGATGTCCCTGTACCAGTGCGTGATAGCGCTTATCGACGGTGCGCTGTTTGAATGCGCGCTTGAGCACCGTGTACGCATGTTCGGACTGTGCGACCACCATGACCCCGGAGGTGCCGACATCGAGCCGGTGCACAATGCCCTGCCGCTCGTGCGCGCCCGAGGTCGAGATGCGATAGCCCGCCGCGGCCAGTCCGCCGACCACCGTCGGCCCGGTCCAACCGACGCCGGTATGGGCCGCGACGCCGACCGGCTTGTCGACCGCGACGATGTCATCGTCGGCGTAGAGGATCTTCATACCCTCGACCGGCTCGGGCTCGATGGTGAGTTCACGCTTCGGCTCCGGGAACTCGACCTCCAGCCAGGCCCCCGCGACGAGCCGATCCGATTTGCCCGCGGCGACGCCGTCGAGTTGCACCGAACCTTCCTCGGCCAGCGTGGCCACGGCGGTGCGGGACAGACCGAGCAACCGAGACAGCCCGGCGTCGACGCGCATCCCGTCGAGTCCGTCGGGTACCGGCATCGTCCGCGTTTCTCTCATGCCTGCACCTCGCCGGCGCTCGGTTCCGGCATGAGCGAAGCTCGCTGTGACATGGTTCGCTCGCTCACGCCGCATTCCCCTTGCTGCTGGCCGTACCGTTCGCGCCGTTGTCCGAGGGCTTGTCCGGCTCCGCGGCGGTTTCGGTGGCGGTCGCTTCGGGGTGGTGGCCGTGTCCGGCGCGCGTGCCGTCGGGCTCGAAGCCGAAGACGGTCAGCACCACCAGCAGGATCGCGCCGCACACGATCGAGGAGTCGGCCAGATTGAATACCGGCCACCAGCCGACGGCGATGAAGTCCACCACATGTCCCTGCAGTGGTCCGGGCGCGCGGAACAACCGGTCGACCAGATTGCCGAGCGCGCCGCCGAGCACCATGCCGAGCCCGATCGCCCACCACAGTGAGCGCAGCGTGCGGCCGATACGGATCACCCCGATCACCACGGCCGCGGCGACCAGGGTCAGCAGCCAGGTCATGCCGGTGGCCATCGAGAATGCCGCGCCCGGGTTGCGTACCAGCGACAATCGCGCGAAATCGCCGATGATCGGCACCGGATCGCCCGGGGTCAGCTCGGCCACCACAATGGTCTTGGTGAGCAGGTCCAGGCCGAGCAATACCGCGGCGATGATCAGCAGCGTGCGTAGCCGCAGCGGTGCGGCGGGCTTCCCCGGATCGGCGGTCGGGCTCGGATTTTCTGCGTCGTCGCCGGGTGGCATCGCGCTATCGGCGGGCTTGTCCTCGGGCGGCCGGTCGTCACTCACGCCGACCATCATCTCTCGAGTAACGATTTGCGCTACGCACGCGGTCACCTGCATGTCCCAGCTGACACTCAGGAAGCGGTCGTACTCTGATGCTCGTGACGGTGTTGTCTTCCTCCCACGTACCCCGAATCGCGCGCTCGGGTGTGCTTCTGGTGGTGCTCGCGGTCGGA
This sequence comes from Nocardia sp. CA-120079, assembly GCF_050955745.1. Classification (NCBI taxonomy): domain Bacteria; kingdom Bacillati; phylum Actinomycetota; class Actinomycetes; order Mycobacteriales; family Nocardiaceae; genus Nocardia; species Nocardia sp. CA-120079. The sequence goes on along the minus strand of NZ_CP192088.1, from coordinate 6,776,177 downwards.
CTGTCCGCGTTCGGTGTCGGCTGTAGTGACGGTGCCGAGTCGCGCGTCGATTCCGACAGCACCGAGCCGGTCGGCATCGGCAAGGAAGTGACCGTGCCGATTTCGGCCGCGGTCGCCACTGTGGTCACGGCGGGTGAGGAGCCGCGGTCGCTGCTGCGTCCCGGCTATCCGGCGGGCACCGTGCAGCAGGTGACGCTGCGTACCGATCACCACATCGAGCAGCAGATCAACGATCAGCCGCCGAGCGATTTCTCCTCGCCCGCATTGACGATTCCGATGACGGCGCAGACCGATGGTGACGGTGTCGAGCTGACTCTCGGCACCATTTCCACCCCGGATCCGTCGCTGGCCAAGGCACTCACCGCCGCCGACGGTTCGCACGCCGGATTCGATATGAGCGAACTCGGTGCGATCACCGCGCTGCGGCTCGCCCCGGCACCGGACACCTCCAATAACGCCCGAGCAGCCTTGGAGCAGGCCTTCTACCAGGCGGTCTACCGTTCGATCACCTTTCCCGACCAACCGGTCGGCGAGGGTGCGGTGTGGACGGTGCGGCAGGAGGTCGACGGCGGTGTCGCACTCGATCAGGTGACCACCGCCACGCTGACCAAGCGCGAGGGCGATCGGCTGACCATCGAACTCGAGGTGACCCAGAAACCGAAGACGCAGGTATGGTCGCTGCCCAATAATGCGGGCACCCTCGATATCAAGGACTACGTCATGCAGGGCTCGGGCACGATCACCGTCGATCTCGGTCTGCCGCTGCCGGTCGCGGGCTCGATCACACTCGGCGGACACCAGGCCTACCGCGACCCGCGTAGCGCGAGCATGCTGCAGCAGACGATCAATACGCAGGTCACCTGGAACGAATGAGTCAGTAGCTGTTTTGCTCCGATCAGACATGTCGCCTGCGGGTGAGGAATAGGCTCGCACCTGTCCGACAAACGCCTCGATCGGAGGTATCCCATGTCCGATGTGAAACCGATCCCCGAGGGTTATCCGGTGGTCTCGCCGGGATTGGCAATCGATGGGGCCGCTGCCGCCATCGACTTCTACAAGAATATTTTCGGCGCATCGGAACGGATGCGCATGCCAGGACCGGACGGCAAGATCGCACACTGCGAACTCACGTTCGGCAATTCGCTCATCATGGTCGGCGATCCGGCTCCCGATATGGATTTCCTCGACCCGAAGACGGTCGGCGGCACGCCGGTCAATCTCTACGTCTATGTTGAGGACGCCGATGCGGCCTTCAGCGCCGCCCTCGCCGCGGGCGCCAAGGAGCTCACCCCGATGACCACCCAGTTCTACGGTGATCGCAGCGGTGCGTTCGAGGATCCGTGGGGCCACCGGTGGACGGTGGCCACGCATGTCGAAGATGTGCCGCCGGATGAGATGGACCGGCGGATGGCCGAATTGTTCGGCGGGGCCTGAGCGTTTGTGCGATCTGCCGCGCGGCCGGTGCCGCGCGGCAGATGGCGGGCTGGTTACCCCAGAACGATCGAGTCACCCTCGACGTGAACGGATTTCGGGGCGAGCGGCTGGGTGGCCGGGCCGTTGACGACCGAGCCGTCGAGACCGAATTTGCTGCCGTGGCAGGCACAATTGATGGTGCCGCCGGAAACCGTCGCGACCTTGCACCCCGCATGTGTGCAGGTCGAGGACAGGCCGACGAAGGAGCCGGCATTCGGCTGGGTCACCACCACATCGCCCTTGATCACACCACCGCCGACCGGTACCTCGGCGGTGGTGGCGATGGCATTCGGCTGTCCGGCGGCGACATTCGGTCCGGTCGATCCGGCGGCGGCCTTGGGTGGTTCGGCCGCGGGGGCGTCGGTCTTGCCGTAGGTGGTGCATGCGGTCAACGCGGTGATGGCCGCGGCTGCCCCGGCGCCCGCGATTACGACGCGGCGGCGGTCGAGGACGAGATCATCGTTGGTCATATCGGACTCCGATCAAAAGGTGATGCCGTTGTGCTGGAAGAACCACAGGGCCGAGGTGAGCCACAGGCCGGTCAGCCCGGCCAGTACCAGGCCGCCCGCGACGGGAACGACCCAGCCGGGCAGGCCCTTTCGGGTCAGCAGCAGCATCTTGGCGACGAATGCTCCATAGAAGAAGCAACCGAGCAGGGAATGGATGAGTACGCGGTTCTCGTAGTCCTGAAAACCCAAGGCGAACAGGCAATGCACGGCGACCGGGACGGTGACCAGGACGGCGAGTCGGCCCGACCAGACATGGGCGGTGCCGATCCAGGACGGGGTCTTCGGGAAAATCGCGCCGAGCTTGCCGTACATGGTCAGCGCCGAAACCAATTGGAACAGTGCGAGTGCGGTGGCCAGGGTGGCCAGCCAGGTCTTCACCGCGACCGGACTGGAGAATCCGGCCACATTGATCGAAAAGAACCGTGGCTCATGCTGTTTCGCGTAGACGCCGAGCAGTACCGAAACCGCCGCGCCGACGAGCAACGCAATGATGGTGGCCGACGCTCGGCCCGGATTCACCCGGACCGTCGGGGCTTCTCGATCAGCCGACACTGTCACCACCACTTACCCTGTTCGCGGTTACCTTTTTGCCGTTGACGATCGCCGTCGCGTCCGGCGCGAGACCGACGGCAGGGGTGGTGGAGCCGTCGGGATTGCGTTGGACGCCGGTGACCCCGCCGTTCGCATCGACGATCCAGCTCTGGCGGGTGCCCGCCTCGCTGTAGACATAGAGTCCGGCGGGTGGTTGCACCGGATTCGCGGTGTAGCTCCACTGCTTACCGCCGATCCAGAGTGTCCCGCGCACCGCCTTGCCGTCGAAGGCGCCGGTCAGTTTCGCGTCATCTTTGCCGGTGAGCTGCAAGGACCCGTTCGTGGCGGGGCCTCGCAACCAGGACTCGATGCTCTTGCCATCACATGCATAGGCGATGGCCTTGTCGCCCGCGACAGTGATCTCGAGTGTGATGGTGCCGCCGGAGGCCAGTGGGATGGTGCCCACATAGTCGGCCTTGCCGGGGAACGGAACAGATGCGGCAGTGGTCGGTGTGGGCGTCTGTGTCGTGGCCACGGGGGTGGTTGTGACCACCGCATTCGTATTCGCGGTTGGTGGTTCGGTGTCCTTGGACATATTGATGACCAGTAGGACGAGGCCGAGTACGGCCACTGCCGCCAGGGTGAGCCACGGTCCCAGTCGTTTCATAGGGTCTCCTCGATGCGCGGCCACCAGGCGCCGCCGTTCGCATTGACTACGTGGTGAACCCGTCGAACGGTTCAAACTGGGCACGCGCGACGGCCGTTCAGCGGCGTGTCTCGGGACGTGTCGGTTCTTACCGTCGGGTCAGTGTGGTTATCGGGGCGGAGGTGGGCGCCGCAGCGGACCAACTGGGCTGGTGGGCAACGGCTTTGCGAGCGCGCAGACGCCTCAGTCGACTAACAGGCTTGATGGGGTGCGGTCATGCGGTGCGCGAGCAGAAAACGCATCAGGTTGCGCTGGACCTCGATGCCCCCGTCGTCCTGAACGACACGTGCCCCGATCGCGTGCTCGGCGAGCAGCGGTGTGATGAATTGCGCCAGTTCACATCCGCGCGGACTCTGATAGTGCTCGACGGTGAGCGGGATCGGAAGACCCGGTCCGGCGGCGAGAACTTCCTGACGCGTCGGCAGGGGCGGCACCGAACCCGGATCCGCGAGGTTATCGGCCTCGCGCCACTGCGCGAGGTTGGTGCGGCCGATCACGTAGTTGCTGATCTCGTCGAACAGGGTCTGCAGGAAGTATGTCGGCATCGGGCGGGCACGTGCGGCCATCGCGTCGATGATCACCTGGCCGCCGAGTTCGGAGCGATACGGCGCTCCGGCCATCGGGGCGATCGCCGCGTAGAGGTCCGGGTAGTTGGCGCCCAGATTGGTGGTCATCGCGCCACCTGCGGAGTATCCGCCGAGATAGACCCGCGAGCGATCGAGTTGGAATTCATCGATGAGCGTGGTGGTGATGCCCGCGATGATCGACGGCTCGCCCCGGCCGCGCTCGCGGTCCTCGGCCTTGTCCCAGTTCCAGCAGGAGTCTTTGTTCGCCGCCTGGTCCTGGATCGGGTACGCGAGTACGAAACCCATTTCGTCGGCGACCCGGGTGAGCGAGAACCCCCTCGGCTGGGTCTCGGTGAGCGGGTCGTTGCAACCGTGTAGGTACACCATCAGCGGCTTACCCGCACTGCTGCCCGGCGGCACATGCAGGTAGTAGCAGCGGGTGCCCGCGGCGTTGGTGTAGCAGCGTTTGTCTGCCAGGGCTTGCGCGCGCGGTGCACCGAGCAGCGGACAAGTGGTGGCGATCAGGATGGCGCCGACGACAGCGCAGAGGCGGAGCGCGGCAATTCGCACGTCGGAATTCTAGCCGGGTGCCGAGTTCGCGCCGCGATCTCGGCGGCGAGTCGGCCGGGGTGAAGCGGCGGACCCGGTCCCCCTCATCGTCGTGGTGGCCGGGTCCGCCGCTCGGGGCGGCGCCTATCCGCGGGCGATGGCCTCGAAGACCAACGGATCGACGAGGGTCGACGTATCGCCGAGTTCTCGACCCTCTGCGACATCGCGGAGCAGGCGGCGCATGATCTTGCCGCTGCGGGTTTTCGGGAGTTCCGGGACGATATGGATCTGTCTCGGTCGGGCAATGGGGCTGATCTCCTGGGAGACAGCGGCTTTCAGTTCACCGATCAGCGCATCGCCGGAATCGTGCGCGCCCGCGGTGAGAATGACGAAGGCGACAATTGCCTGTCCGGTGGTCGCATCGTTCGCGCCGACCACCGCGGCCTCGGCAACAGAGGCATGTCCGACGAGGGCGGATTCGACCTCCGCGGTGGAGATGCGGTGGCCGGAGACATTCATGACATCGTCGACCCGGCCGAGCACCCAGAGGTCGCCGCCGTCGTCGAACTTGGCGCCGTCACCGGCGAAATACCAGCCGCGATCGGCGAATCGGTCCCAGTACGTCGCGCGGAATCGGTCCATATCACCCCAGATGCCACGCAGCATCGATGGCCACGGTTGATCCAGCACCAGCAATCCGGAGCGGCCGTGCGCGAGTTCGGCGCCGTCGTCGTCGACGATCTTCGCGGAGATGCCGGGCAGCGGGGTCATTGCCGCACCCGGTTTGGTCGCCGTCACACCGGGCAGCGGGGAGATCATGATGGCGCCGGTCTCGGTCTGCCACCAGGTGTCCACGATGGGAGTTCGATTGCCGCCCAATACCTCTCGGTACCAGCGCCAGGCTTCCGGATTGATCGGTTCACCGACGCTGCCGAGCAGCCGCAGCGAGGACAGGTCGTGCGCGTCCGGAATCGCGCGACCCCACTTCATGAAGGTCCGCACCAGGGTGGGGGCGGTGTAATAAATGGTGACGCCGTACTTTTCGATGATGTCGAAATGCCGGTGCTCATCGGGGGAGTTGGGGGTGCCCTCGTAGACGACCTGGGTCGCGCGGTTGGCCAGCGGCCCGTAGACGATATAGCTGTGTCCGGTGACCCAGCCGATATCGGCGGTGCACCAGTAAACGTCCTGTCCCGCACGATGATCGAAGACGTTGTGGTGGGTGTAGGCGACCTGGGTGAGATAGCCGCCGGTGGTGTGCAGGATGCCCTTGGGTTTTCCGGTGGTGCCCGAGGTGTAGAGGATGAACAGCGGATGTTCGGCATCGAAGGCCTGCGCCTCGTGATCGGGGGATGCGTCGGTGACGGTGTCGTGCCACCACAGGTCGCGGCCCTCGATCCATGGCACCTCGATGTTGGTGCGCCGCACCACGAGTACGTGCTCGACGGTGTGCTCGCCATCGGCAAGCGCCTCGTCGACGGCGGCCTTCAGCGGCGCGGCCGTACCGCGGCGCCATTGCCCGTCGGTGGTGATCACCAGTCGCGCCCCGGCGTCGTCGACCCGCTGGCGCAGGGCAGTCGGCGAGAATCCGGCGAACACCACCGAATGGGTGAGTCCGAGCCGGGCGCAGGCCAGCATGGCGACGATCGCCTCCGGCACCATCGGCATGTAGATGGCGACGCGATCGCCGGACCGCAGCCCGAGCTCGGTGAAGTAATTTGCCGCCCTGGATACTTCGGCGAGCAACTCGCCATAGGTGATATCGCGGGAGTCGCCCGGCTCGCCTTCCCAATGGATGGCCACCTGCTCGCCGTATCCGTCGAGTACGTGCCGGTCCACACAGTTGTAGGCGACATTGAGTGTGCCGTCGACGAACCATTTCGCGACCGGCGCGTCGCTCCAGTCGAGGACCCGGGTCCACGGCCGATGCCAGTGCAACCGCCGAGCCTGTTCGGCCCAGAACTCCAGCCGATCGGCGGCGGCGCGATCGTACAGTGCCGCATCGGCATTGGCGCTCGCGGCGAATGCCGCATCCGGCGGGTAGGTGGTCGGGTCGGTGGTTGCACTGGTCAACGTCGATCTATCCTCTCGAAACAACAGGGCGGCAAGTTCTCCTCGGATGCGGGGTCAGTGCACCACCGCCTTCTCCGCGCCGACACCGGTGAGCGAGCGAACCTCCATCTCGGCCTGCTTCGCCGGATCCTCCTGCTTACGTCCGCCCAGGAAGGTGCCGACCACACCGAGTACGAAAGCCAGTGGGATGGAGACGATTCCCGGATTCGACAGCGGGAACCAATCGAAATCCGAGCCCGGAATCATCGAGGTCTTCGTCCCGGATACCGCCGGGGAGAACACGATCAGCACAATGGTGGAGATCAGGCCGCCGTACATACTGAACAGGGCGCCGGTGGTGTTGAACCGCTTCCAGAACAGCGAGTACACGATGGTCGGCAGATTCGCCGCCGCCGCAACCGCGAAGGCCAGCGCCACCAGGAAGGCGATGTTCTGGCCGTTGGCCAGGATGCCGAGGCCGATGGCCAGCGCACCGATCACCACGGCGGTGATCCGGGATACCCTGACCTGCTTGTTCTCGTCGACCTGCCCCTTCTTGATCACGCTCGCGTAGATGTCGTGCGCGAACGATGCCGATGCGGTGATGGTCAGGCCCGCGACGACCGCGAGGATGGTGGCGAAGGCGACCGCGGAGATAATGCCGAGCAGAATTACGCCGCCGAGTTCGAAGGCCAGCAGCGGCGCGGCCGAATTCTGCCCGCCCGCCGCGGCGAGAATGCGATCCGGTCCGACAATGGCGGCCGCACCGTAACCGAGCACCAGGGTGAACAGGTAGAACGCACCGATCAGGCCGATCGCCCAAACCACCGAGCGCCGTGCCTCTTTCGCGGTCGGCACGGTGTAGAAGCGCATCAGTACATGCGGCAGACCCGCGGTGCCGAGCACCAGCGCCAAGCCGAGCGAGACGAAGTTCAGCTTGGAGGTCGCGCTGCCGCCGTACTGGGCGCCGGGAGCGAGCACGTCACGGGCGGCCACGCCCTTGGTCTTGGAACCGTGCACCGCGTCCTGTGCTGAGCCGAGGATGTCGGAGAAGTTGAAGCCGAACTTGGCGAACACCATCACCGTCATCAGCGCCGCGCCGGTAATGAGCAGCACCGCCTTGATGATCTGCACCCATGTGGTGCCCTTCATGCCACCGACCAGTACATACACGATCATCAGCACGCCGACGACGGCAATGACGATGCTCTGTCCGGTCTTATCGGAGATATCGAGCAGCAGCGCCACCAGACCGCCGGCACCCGCCATCTGCGCGAGCAGATAGAACAGTGAAACCGCGAGGGTGGTCAGCGCGGCCGCGGTGCGGACCGGACCTTCTTTCAGTCGGAAGCTCAGCACATCCGCCATGGTGAATTTGCCGGTGTTCCTGAGCATTTCGGCGACCAGCAGGAGCGCGACCAGCCAGGCCACCAGGAAGCCGATCGAGTAAAGGAACCCGTCGTAGCCGTATACCGCGATGGCACCCGCGATACCGAGAAAGCTGGCGGCGGAAAGGTAATCGCCCGCGATGGCGATGCCGTTCTGCGGGCCGGAGAAGCCGCGGCCGCCGGTGAAGTAGTCGGCGGCGGTGCGGTTATTGCGGCTGGCCCGGATCACCACAATCATCGTGATCGCCACGAACAGGCCGAAAATGGCGATATTCGCGGCCGGGTTGCCGACCTTCTCCGCGGCGGACAGATATTGCGTACTCACGCCTGGTCTCCCTCGAGATAGTTGCGGATCGACGCGGCGCGCGGATCGAGTTCCTTATTGGCGAACCGGACATACAGCCAGGTGATCACAAATGTCGAGACGAATTGCCCGAGGCCGAGCAGCAGGCCGAGATTGATATTGCCGATGACCTGGGTGGCCATGAAGTCGTGCGCGTAGGCACCGAGCAACACATAACTCAGATACCAGACCAGGAACAGTGCGGTCATCGGAAAAATGAAGCGGCGCAACCGGCTTCGCAATTCCTGGAACTGGGGACTCGACTGGACGGCGGCGAAATCCTCCGCTGTCGGCGTGCGCCGCGGTGGCGTGCCATCTTTGTCGAGGTCGATACTGGTCATCGCAGGGTCCTAGCGTGTGACGTGACTTGCTGTCCGCCGACCATAAGGGGACCCTCGTGCGGGATTCATGATGTGGCGTGGATCACTCTGTGAAGGCGCCGATTTGTGCGGTGAACGGTCGGCCTGCCGCGACGAACGGTCAGCGACTCAGCCCGATAGCGCGCTCCCGGTCCGCGCCCATACCCAGCCGCTCCGGCGCGTGCATTCGGACGAAGACGCGGCCGACGGTGCGCGCGTTCTGACCGCGCGTCAGGACGCTGACCAGGATCATCGATACGAATGCCAGCGGTACGCTGAGCGCCGCCGGATAGCCGAGTACGGCCGCGAGCCAGCCGTCCGCGAGTTCGTCGGAGATGCCGCCGGTCACCGAAACCGCCGTCGCGCCGCCCGCCGCCAGACCGCCCAACATCAGCCCGGTCGCCGCGCCCTTGGCCGTCAGACCGCGCCACCAGATGCCGAGCACCAGCAGCGGACACAGTGTCGAGGCCGCGACCGAAAAGGCAAGGGCGACAGTGCGGGACAGATCCAGTGAGACCACCATGATCGAAACGGCAAGGGGCACAGCACCGGCGAACACCGCGGCGGCCCGGAAGTCGCGAATCCGTCCGCGCAGCATATCCGTGCTGAGCACACCCGCGATGCTGACCAACAGCCCGGACGAAGTGGAAAGGAACGCCGCGATAGCACCCGCCGCGGCCAGTGCCGCCAGCAGTTGTCCCGGCAGCCCCGCCAGCACTGATCCGGGCAGCAGCACCACGGCGGCATCGGAGGTACCGGTGATCAGCAACTGCGGCACGTACAGCCGCGCGAAAACCCCCAGCAAAATGGGGAAGAGGTAGAACACTCCGACCAGGCCGATCACCGCGAGTGCGGTCGTGCGCGCCGCGCGGCCATCGGGATTCGTATAGAACCGCACCAGTACGTGCGGAAGTCCCATCGTGCCCAGGAAAGTGGCGATGATCAGCGAATACACCTGGTAGCTTGGATGGGAGCCGCCGAATCCGCCGCCGGGCGCCAGCCAGGCCGCACCGTCGGTCGGCGCTCCGGCCACCACCGGGACGGTTGAGCCCGCATCCAGGGTCAGTTCGGTGCCCGCCGCAAGTTCGTGTGCGCCGGGTGTGAGCAGGACCGGACCATCCACCGTGCGATCGTCGAGCGTTCCGGTGATCGAAACCCGTTGCGGCGCACCGACCTGCACGATGACGCCGGTGCTGACATCCACCGTGGTGCGCTCGGTGACCACCGGCGGCGCGGGTGTGCCGAGTTCACGGTCCTCGGCCAGGAAATGTCCGAGTAGCACCAGTGCCGGAATCGCCACCGCGGTCAGCTTCAGCCAGTACTGGAAGGCCTGCACCAGCGTGATCGACCGCATGCCTCCGCCTGCCACATTCGCGATGATGATCGCGCCGACCGCCACCGCGCCGACCCATTTCGGCACATTCAGCAGGATGTGCAGTGTGAGCCCCGCGCCCTGGAACTGCGGAATGAGATACACCCCGCAGACCAGGACCACCACGACCGCCGCCAGTCTGCGCAGCCGCAGCGAGCCGAGTCGGAACTCCGCGAAATCGGGCACGGTGTATGCGCCCGACCGGCGCAGCGGCGCGGCGACGAACAGCAGTAGGCCGAGATATCCGGCGGTGAACCCGACCGGATACCAGAGCGCGTCCGCGCCGTATTTCGCGATCAGTCCAGCGACCCCGAGAAATGAAGCGGCCGAGAGGTATTCACCGGAGATAGCCGCCGCATTCCAGCGCGGCCCCACGCTGCGTGAGGCGACCAGGAAGTCGGAGGTGGTGCGCGCCAACCGGACACCGTAGACGCCGATCGCGACCGTCGCGAGCGCGGCGAACAGTAGCGCGAGCACCGTGAGCGCTGGCGCGGTGTTCACGGCATGCCCCGATCTGTTCCGGCATCGGTTCGGCAGTGCTGGTGCACGGCGGGCCGTGATGCGGCGGTATGGCCGCCGTTGTCGCCGCCGACCGAGTTCCGGCTTGTCGTGGCGGGTGGATCCGCTGCCGAGCGGTGGTGGGTGAGCTGTGTTGCGGTGCCGGACATCGGGTCAGTCCTCGGCCAATTCCAAAAAGTCCTGCTCATTGCGTTCGGCGAGGCGGACATACAGCCGACCTACGCCGTACAGCACCGGATACACCGCGACACCGAGCAGCAACCACGGCAGCCGTACCCCGAGCAGAACGAACGATCCTACCGATCCGAGCCGGAAAAGCACCGGGAGCGAACACAATACGAGCACCATGACCAACCCGACCCGCACCGCCAACCCCAACTGCGCCCGAATCAGCCCGCCGATCAGTGCCTCGCCGATCTCGGTCTGCTCGACCACCTCCGTGCGGGTCCGCGCGCGTCGCGCACCGCGGCGTTCGGCGAGCACGACACGCTGTCTGGTCGGACGCTGCGGAGTGGTCACGGATTCGTCCACTGCTGTCGCGGCCCGTGCACCAGCCGTTGCTTCAGCTCGCGCACCTGCCGACGGCTGACCGGCAACTCCACGGCCGCGGCATTGCCGTCGGCCCGCAGCCGCACCACCGTTCCGGTGCCGACCGTGCGCAGCCCGGTCACCAACCGCAGCGCCACCAGATAGGACCGGTGCACCCGCAGGAATCCGGTGTTCTCCCACCGGGATTCCAACGCCGACAACGGAATCCGCACCAGGTGCGAGCCGCCGCTGGTGTGCAGCCGGGCGTAATCGCCCTCCGCCTCCACCCAGCTCACACTCGACCGGTGCACCAGCGTGGTGACCCCACCCAGCTCGACCGGAATCACCTCATTCGGGTCGGTGCGCGGGGCCGTGACGGCCGGGGCCGGTGTGGTGCGTACCGTGACGATCCGCCGCACCGCCTCAGCCAACCGCGCCTCTCGCAGCGGTTTGAGCAGATAGTCGACCGCACCCAGATCGAAGGCCGCGATCGCCTGGTCATCGTGGGCCGTCACGAACACCACCGCGGGCGGGTTGGCGAACTCGGACAGGATGCCGGCCAATTCCATGCCATCCAGTCCGGGCATATTGATATCGAGGAATACCGCGTCGATCGGATGTGCCCGCATCAGCCGCAATGCGCTGGTCGCATCGCCGGCGTTGTGGATTTCACCGACCCCCGGCTGCGCGCGCAGCAAATACACCAGCTCGTCCAGAGCGGGCTGCTCGTCGTCCACGGCGAGCACACGCAGTGCGGCGGCGGACTGGTCGGTGGTCCGGGTCACCAGAGAAACGTAGCGTGGATGGCCCCCGTCCTACAGCGCCGGGGAGGAAACGCGTCAACGACGCGCCGAGCGTGGTTGTGACGGGAACTCGCTCCGTCTACCGGATGCCTTCACCGGGCTGAATCGGGGGGCGACTGCACACGCCTGCTCCTCAGCGCACCGTGCGATCACGCAGGTGTCGTGACGAGCAGCGGTGTGCGGTGGGAAGCAGGCGTGCGCGGTCAGGCCTGGATGCCCGCGCGGAATTTGGGCACGCGCAGGCTCACCTTGGTGCCCGCGCCGGGGGCGGTCTCCACGATCAGGCCGTAGTCATTGCCGAAGGTCGCCCGCAGCCGGTCGTCGACATTGGCCAGTCCCACATGGGCGGATTCTCCGGAACCCGCTGGGCCGGTTCCGGTTTCGATGGCATCGAGGGCGCCGGAGCGCAGCAGATCCGGATCCATCCCGATTCCGTCGTCCTCGACGCTGATCACACAGTCGGTACCCGCATCGATCGCGACAATGGTCACCGTGCCGCCGCGCGTCGCCCCGGCCAAACCGTGCCGAACCGCGTTCTCCACCAACGGTTGCAGCGCCAGGAACGGCAGTACGACGCCGAGCACTTCCGGTGCGATCTGCAACCGCACCTGCAAGGCATCACCGAACCGGGCGCGTTCCAGCGCCAGATACCGCTCGATATTGCGCAGTTCGTCGGAGAGCAATGTGAATTCGCCCGCGGCACGGAAGGAATACCGGGTGAAGTCCGCGAACTCCAGGATCAGCTCGCGCGCCCGATCGGGATCGGTGCGTACAAAGGACGCAACGGTATTGAGTGCGTTATAGATGAAATGCGGGCTGATCTGGGCGCGCAGCGCACGCACCTCGGCCCGATCGAGGCGGGCCCGCGAGGCGTCCAATTCCGCCAATTCCAGCTGCCCGCAGGCGTATCGCGCCACCTCGGCGACCGCACCCAGCCGTCCGGGCTCCGGCTTCGCGGTGGTCACCACTCCCAAAGCCCCTGCCACCCCACCATTTTCGATGAGCAGCGGCTGCGCGATCAGTGTTCGCCCGGCATGTTCACCGCGACCAGGCCCAGACACCAGCACCGGCCGCTCGGTCGCCACCGCCCGCCTGGCCGCATCGGCGAACGGCTCGGCCAGATCCGGATGCGTCCCGTCCCAAGCCAGCAGCGTGCCGTCCGGATCGGCAACGCCCAACGCGTCGGCCCCGGTGAGTGTCCGCAGATGCGGCGCGGCCTCCTGGGCGGACCGATCGTTCAACCCCTGCCGCAACGGCCGCGCGGCCAGCGACGCCGTATGCAGTGCGCTGTACACCGCCCGCTCGGCCGGAGTGGTCACCACTCGCCGGGTCCGCGACCAGACCACCAGCGCGCCGACGATCAATACCGCCCCGGCGACAACCGCGACACCGGCGGTCGTCATCGCGGGCTCCCCGAACGTCTCCGCCACTTCATCGCCTGATTATCGCGGCGGTCCCACCGAATCCGCGCCCAACGGTGCCGATCGGCCCAACAGCACGGGCAGAATTCGCGCCGGTTGGTCTTACTGCACGGGCAGAATTCGCGCCGGTTGGTCTTACAGCACGGGCAGAATTCGCGCCGGTTGGTCCTACTGCACGGGCAGAATTCGCGCCGGTTGGTCCTACTGCACGGGCAGAATTCGCGCCGGTTGGTCCTACTGCACGGGCAGAATTCGCGCCGGTTGGTCCTACTGCACGGGCAGAATTCGCGCCGGTTGGTCCTACTGCACGGGCAGAATTCGCGCCGGTTGGTCCTACAGCACGGGCAGAATTCGCGCCGATCGGTCCTACAGCGCCAGCAGAATCCGCGCCCGACAGCGCCGATCGAGCTGACGGCACCCCCAGAATCCGCATCCTCTTGGGGCTGGTTGCCGACTTTCGGAGCCCAGGGACCCGGCCGGATACAGTCGTGTCCATGACCGCGGGCTACTCCGGGACGCCGCTGGCGAAGAAGATCGGAATCAAATCCGGCCACCGTGTGCTGCTGCGGCATGCGCCCGCAGGCTGGCAGATTCCGGATCTACCAGCGGATATCGCGATCGCCACCGATATGCCCGAGTCCGCGGATGTCATCCTCGCCTTCTTTCGCGAACGCGCCGACCTCGCCGACGAGGCCCCGGAACTGGCGGCTGCACTTAGGCCGGGCGCGATGCTGTGGATCGCCTGGCCGCGCAAAGCGGGCGGGCACATCAGCGATATCGCCGAGAACGATCTGCGCGAACTGCTGCTCCCGATCGGCGTCGTCGATGTGAAGGTGGCCGCGCTCGACAACGATTGGTCCGGTTTGAAATTCGTCTGGCGCAAGCGCGCTTGATCGAGGGCTCGCGTAGTGTCGAGCGATCCGCGGAACACCCCACTGTCGCGGAAATCGGACAGCCGCAATGCCGGGTCGCGAGACGCGCCGGTGATCTTCACCACCGACACGCCGAGCACCTGCGTCAGCCCGGCGCGGGAAGCCGAACTCGTCGGTGGGGACCCCTAGAATCGCTACACCAACCCCCGTCGAGACCTTGGGAGGAAGGACCGTCTTGGCCGCCTCGTCCGGATCGTTCGTTCACCTGCACAACCACACCGAGTACTCCATGCTCGATGGTGCGGCCAAAATCTCTCCGCTCTTCGCCGAGGCGAACCGGCTGGGAATGAACGCGGTCGGGATGACCGACCACGGCAATATGTACGGGGCTTCGGAGTTCTACAACTCCGCCAAGAAGGCCGGTATCAAGCCGATCATCGGCATCGAGGCCTACATCGCACCGGGTTCCCGGTTCGACACCAAGCGCGTGCAGTGGGGTGATCCCAGCCAGAAGGGCGACGACGTCTCCGGTTCCGGCGCCTACACGCATATGACCATGGTCGCGGAGAACGCGACCGGCCTGCACAACCTGTTCAAGCTGTCCTCGCTCGCCTCGCTGGAAGGTCAGCTCGGCAAGTGGGCGCGCATGGACGAGGAGATCATCGCCGAGCACGCCGCGGGCATCATCGCCACCACCGGCTGCCCCTCGGGTGAGGTGCAGACCCGCCTGCGCCTCGGCCACGACCGCGAGGCCCTCGAGGCCGCGGCCAAATGGCAGGAGATCTTCGGACCGGACAATTTCTTCCTCGAGATCATGGACCACGGCCTGTCCATCGAGCGCCGGGTCCGCGAGGGTCTGCTCGAGATCGGCAAGAAGCTCGGGATCCGGCCACTGGCCACCAACGACTGCCACTACGTCACCAAGGACGCCTCGACCAACCACGAGGCGCTGCTGTGCATCCAGACCGGCAAAACACTCAGTGACCCAACGCGTTTCAAGTTCGACGGTGATGGTTACTACCTGAAGTCCGCGGAGGAGATGCGGGCGATCTGGGATAAGGAGGTGCCCGGCGCCTGCGATTCCACCCTGTTGATCGCCGAGCGGGTGCAGTCCTACGACGAGGTGTGGCAGCACCGCGACCGGATGCCGATCTTCCCGGTGCCGGAGGGCCATGACCAGGCCAGCTGGCTGCGCCGCGAGGTCGACCTCGGGCTGCGGCGCCGCTTCCCGGACGGCGCGCCACAGGAGTATCTGGACCGCGCCCAGTACGAGATCGGCGTCATCCTGGAGATGGGCTTCCCGGCCTACTTCCTCGTCGTCGGCGACCTGATCAACCACGCCAGGGAGGTCGGCATCCGGGTCGGTCCCGGCCGTGGTTCCGCGGCCGGTTCGCTGGTCGCCTACGCGCTCGGTATCACCAATATCGACCCGATTCCGCACGGTCTGCTCTTCGAGCGCTTCCTCAATCCCGAGCGCGTCTCGATGCCCGATATCGATATCGACTTCGACGATCGCCGCCGCGGTGAGATGGTCCGCTACGCGAGTGAGAAGTGGGGCACCGACCGGGTCGCCCAGGTCATCACCTTCGGCACCATCAAGACCAAGGCCGCCATCAAGGACTCGGCGCGAGTGCTGTTCGGCCAGCCCGGATTCGCCATCGCCGACCAGATCACCAAGGCGCTGCCGCCGCCGATCATGGCCAAGGACATCTCGGTATCCGGTATCACCGATCCGGAGCACGAGCGGTACAAAGAGGCCGCCGAGGTGCGCGAACTCATCGCGAACAACCCGGATGTCGCGAAGATCTACGAAACCGCGCGCGGTCTCGAGGGCCTGATCCGCAACGCGGGTGTGCACGCCTGCGCGGTCATCATGTCCTGTGATCCGCTCACCGACGCGATCCCGGTCTGGAAGCGGCCCCAGGACGGTGCGCTCATCACCGGCTGGGACTATCCGTCGTGTGAGGCCATCGGCCTGTTGAAGATGGACTTCCTCGGTCTGCGCAACCTGACCGTGATCGGTGACGCGCTGGAGAACATCCAGGCAAACCGCGGCATCGACCTGGATATGGACCGGCTGCCGCTCGACGATTCGCGCACCTATGAATTGCTTTCGCGCGGTGACACTCTCGGCGTATTCCAGCTCGATGGCGGGCCCATGCGCGATCTGCTGCGGCGCATGCAGCCGACCGCGTTCGAGGACATCGTCGCCGTCGGCGCGCTGTATCGCCCCGGCCCGATGGGCATGAACGCGCACAACGACTATGCCGACCGCAAAAACGACCGGCAGGAAGTCAAGCCGATTCATCCGGAGCTGGAGGAGCCGCTCAAGGAAATCCTCGGTGAAACGTACGGCCTGATCGTCTACCAAGAGCAGATCATGCACGTCGCGCAGAAAGTGGCCGGCTACTCGCTCGGTCGAGCAGATATTCTGCGCCGCGCGATGGGTAAGAAGAAGGCCGAGGTGCTGGCCGCGGAGTTCGAGGGCTTCGAGGAGGGCATGCAGGCCAACGGATATTCCAAGGCGGCCATCAAGGCGCTGTGGGACACCATCCTTCCGTTCGCCGGTTACGCGTTCAACAAATCGCACGCCGCCGCCTACGGCCTGATCTCCTACTGGACCGCCTATCTCAAGGCGAATTATCCCGCCGAATATATGGCGGCCCTGCTCACCTCCGTCGGCGACGATAAGGACAAGGCCGCGGTCTACCTGTCCGATTGCCGCCGCCTCGGCATCACCGTGCTGCCGCCGGATGTCAACGAATCGGAGATGAACTTCGCCTCGGTGGGTAAGGACATCCGCTTCGGGCTCGGCGCGGTGCGCAATGTCGGCGCCAATGTCGTCACTTCGATCATCCAGGCGCGCAAGGAGAAGTCGAAGTTCACCGATTTCTCGGACTACCTGAACAAGATCGACGCCATCGCCTGCACCAAGAAGGTCACCGAATCCCTTATCAAGGCAGGCGGATTCGATTCGCTCGGACATCCGCGCAAGGGTCTGCTGCTGATCCACTCCGATGCCATCGATGCGGTGATGTCCACCAAGAAGGCCGAGGCGATCGGCCAGTTCGACCTGTTCGGCGGGCTGGACGACGGCGACGAGTCGGTGGCCTCGGTCTTCAATGTGAAGGTGCCCGAGGACGAGTGGGAGACCAAGCACAAGCTGGCGCTCGAGCGGGAAATGCTCGGCCTGTACGTGTCGGGGCATCCGCTCAACGGTGTCGAACATGTGCTTGCGGCACAGGCGGATACGGCGATTCCGGCCATTCTCGAAGGTGATATCAAGGACGGCACCCAGGTGACCATCGGCGGCATCCTCGCCTCGGTCAACCGTCGCATCAATAAGAACGGCCTGGCCTGGGCCTCGGCGCAGATCGAGGATCTGACCGGTGGTATCGAGGTGCTGTTCTTCCCGCAGGCCTATTCGGTGTACGGCGCTGATGTGGTGGAGGACGCGGTCGTGCTGGTGAAGGCCAGGGTGTCGGTGCGCGATGACCGGATCTCCTTGATCGCCAACGATCTCGCCGTCCCCGACCTCTCTTCGATCGGTGTGGCCAAGCCGCTGGCGGTCGTCATGCCGACGCGGCTGTGCACGCCCGACAAGATCGGCGAACTCAAGCGCATCCTGTCCAGGCATCCGGGCACCGCGGACGTCCACGTCCGCCATGTGGGCGCACGCGACAACACGTCACTGTGGAAATTGGATGACAGCCTGCGGGTTTCACCGTCCTCGGCCCTGATGGGTGACCTGAAGGCGCTGCTCGGTCCGGGTTGCCTCGCGGGTTAGCGCTACGCCCTGATCGGTAGCGTCGGCGATTTGCGGCGGTCCCGCGCACCTTCTCGGGTGGCCGTCGCCCACCTCGACGGCACCGTCCGCAGCATCGTGCAGGCCGCCAGTGGCCGCCGCATCCCGCAGATCGTGCGTGTTTCGGCGAGAAGCTGTGCGGAAGACGGTGCGCGGGCACGAGCTGTCCGCTGCGGGGCGAAACGCCCAACTGCCCGAACCCTTGTGCGGGTTCGAGCAGTCGCGGCGACGGCGAAGGTCGGGCAGTCCGCGCGGTATTCGCCTCGACGAGGGGCCGATCGAGAAGCGTTGCGGTGGTCCGTATTCAGACCGTGAGTTCGACCATGGCCCGATCCGCCGCGCTGACCGTCTCGACTTGCTGGGCTCGACGGTGTAGCGCGGCTGCCCATGCGACGGTGGCAAGTGCCGCGAAGCCGAGCGCAACGCCGATCCAGGCGACCGACGGGTAGCCGAGGCCGCCGCCGATGGCCAGGCCGCCGAGCCACGGTCCGACGGTGATGCCGACATTGAATGCGGAGAAGTTGACTGCGGTCGCGAGGGTGGGTGCGGCCCCGGCCAGTGCGAATACCCGAGTGTTCAGTGCGGGATTCGTGGCGAATCCGAAGGCGCCCAACAGGAATACGAGGATTACGACCGGCGCGGGCATGGTCGCGGTGAGCGCCAGCACTGCCGAGATGATGGTCAACCCGATCATGCCGATGGTCAGTACGCGGAAGGGATGGGCATCGGCGGCGCGGCCGCCGACCGTGATGCCGAGCAGCGCGCCGATGCCGTACAACGTGAGCACCAAGGGAATCCAGCTCTCGGTGATTCCGGTGGTGCGGGCCAGGAGTGCGCCGAGGTAGGCGAAGGTGACCAACAGCGCGCCGGTCGAGAGCGCTGTTGTGCTGTAGGACAGCCACAGGCGCGGATTGATCATGGTGCGTAGTTCGCGGCGCAGGTTCGGCACCTCGGCGGGGCGTTCGCCCGGAATCTTGGCTGCTACCCCGGCCATGGCCAGCGCGGACAGGATGGCGACCGTCCAGAACGCGGCCCGCCAGCCCAGATGCTGGCCGATCACCGTACCCGCCGGGAGCCCGACGATATTGGCCACCGTCAGCCCGCCGGCGACAATGGCCATCGCCCGGCCGCGTGCGTTCTCCCGCACCAGACTCAGTGCGGTGGTCGCGGCGACCGCCCAGAATCCGGCGTAGACGAATGCGCCGACCACCCGTGTTCCGAAGAGCACCCAGTAACCCGGGGTCAACGCGGCCACCACATGGGCGGCGATGAACACCCCGAGGAAGGCCAGCAGTGCGGCGCGGCGCGGCCAGCGCAGGGTGATCACGGCCAGCGCGGGCGCGCCCACCAGCATGCCCAGTGCGAATGCCGAAATCAGCAGGCCCGCTTGGGGTATGGAGACGCCGAGGTCGGCGGCCATTTGGGTGAGCAGTCCGGAGAGCATCAGCTCCGAGGTGCCCTGGGCGAATATGGATAGCCCGAGTATGTAGACGGCGAACGGCATCGCAGCCCTCTCTCATTTTGGATTGATCAGTTCAAAATTCAGGCAAAAAGCAAACAAGGCTGGGCTGCTCGGGTGTCGAATGCTGTGCCGGGCGAGCGGCGCGCCGGTGGTCTGGTTCCCCGCTATTGCGCCCTGATTCGACGTTGATGGCGGCAGTGGTGGAGTTAGAGCACACTCAACGCTGTGGTGGCGATCGCCTCCAGGGTGTCCTTATCGGCTCCACCGCGTGCCGCGACGCGCATGCCGCTGATCGTGGTGATCACGAAATGGGCCAGCGTGCGAGCATCTTTGCCTGCGTCGATCTCGCCGGACCGCTGGCCCGCGCGGATAACCCCCGTCAGTGCGTCGAGCCTGCGCTCCAGGTCGGCGCGCAATGTCGCCGCCACCACCGGATCGCGCGGCGCCAACTCGACCGTCGAGTTGACCACCAGGCAGCCGATGGGGTCGTCGGCCGGTGCGTCGATGGTCTGGCGCAGTAATGTGCGGATCTTCGCCCGCGCGGGCAGGTCGCCGTCGAGCACTTCGAAGATCGAGGCGTTCTTGCCGCTCATATACCGCCGCAGTGCCCGGTCGAACAGTTCGTGCTTACTGGTGAAGGTGTTGTAGATACTGCTGCGGCCCAGACCTGTTGCGTCGCAGAGGTCTTGGGTCGAAGTGCCCTCGTAGCCCGCGGACCAGAACGCCCGCATGGCCGCGTCCACCGCCCGATCCTCGTCGAATGCCTTCGGTCGTGCCATGGGTTCAAGCTAGCACGTTTTGAATTAATCGGTCCAATATGGATCTGGCTATGGCGAGACCGCGACCCCGAGCGACAGCGCGGCGAGGAACTTGGGTCCGTCCGCATAGAACTCGTCTAGCTCGCGGATCTCGAATCCGGCGCTCTCGACGGTGCCGCGAATATCGCGATCGAGATTGCAGCCGCCCGCGATCGCCTTCTCGATCGGATTCAACCGGTGCTGCCACGCCTGGACGCCCGGATCCGGCGCGAGCCCGTGTTCGACGAAATGCAGGGTTCCGCCGGGAACGAGCACCCTGCGCACCTCGGCCAGCGCGGCCGCGATATCCGGAATGGTGCACATAGTCCAGGTCGAGAGTGCGGAGTCGAAGCTGTTGTCGGCGAAGGGCAGCGACTGGCCGTCGAGCCCGGCGCGTTCGATCGGCACGGTGGCCTTGGCCAGCCGCTTGTCCGCCAGGCGCCAGCCGAGGTCGGCGGGTTCCACGGCGCTGATCGACTCGACGGTAGCCGGATAGAACGGGATGTTCAGTCCCGATCCGAAGCCGAGCTCCATCACCCGCCCGTGCAGTCCGGCGCAGGCGCGCTCGCGCTGCGGATTGTTCATCTTGGCCCCGCAGACCAGATTCACCAGCCGCGGCACGAACTGATCGTTGTAGACGCCCACGCACCCACTCTGTCAGGGCCGGCGCGCCGCAGGCAATGGTCAGCTGCCGAAAGGGCGGTCCTGTGTCGGCGGGCCGTGCGATCGCCGACATGCGATGCTGGCTCGGTGACCTTGTTCGAGGTATGGGCCCCGCTACCGGAACGGGTGCGCATCGAGGTCGATGGCGCCCTACATCCGATGACAAGGTCGCCTGACGGTTGGTGGCGGGCAGATGTGCACGCCGTACCGGGCACGCGCTACGGCTACCTGCTCGACGACGACCCGACCGTCCTGCCCGACCCGCGCTCGGCGCGCCAGCCCGACGGCGTGCACGGCCGCTCGGCGCTGCACGCTCTCGATCCGGCCGGGTGGGCCGATGCGAACTGGACCGGCCGCCCACTGGCGGGCGCGATCATCTACGAACTGCATCTGGGCACCTTCACCCCCGAGGGCACCTTCGACGCGGCCGTCGAGCGCCTCGACCACCTCGTCGAACTCGGCGTAACCATGGTCGAGTTGATGCCGGTCAATGCCTTCGACGGTAGCCACAACTGGGGCTACGACGGTGTGCTCTGGTATGCGGTCCACGAGCCCTACGGCGGACCCGACGGTTTGCAGCGCTTCGTGAATGCCTGCCACGCAAGGGGTTTGGCGGTCGCCCTCGATGTCGTCCACAATCATCTCGGTCCCTCCGGCAACTATCTGCCCCGCTTCGCGCCCTATCTGACCGAAGGTCGCAATACCTGGGGGCAGAGCCTCAATCTGGACGGTCCGTACTCGGATCCGGTGCGCCGCTTCATAATCGACAACGCCCTGCGCTGGCTGCGCGATTTCCATATCGACGCACTGCGACTCGATGCGGTACACGCGCTCGTCGACCGCACCGCCACCCACCTGCTCGCCGAACTGGCCGCCGACACCGAATCCCTTGCCGCACATGTGCGTAGGCCGCTGACATTGATCGCGGAGAGCGACCTCAACGATCCGCGGCTCATCACCCCACGCGCGGCGGGCGGCTATGGCCTGACCGGTCAATGGAACGACGACCTGCACCATGCGGTGCACACCGCGGTTTCCGGTGAACGCCAAGGCTACTACGCCGATTTCGGTTCGTTGCGCTGTCTGGCCCAGACACTGACGCGCGGATTCTTTCACGCCGGAATTTATTCCAGCTTCCGCGGTCGCATCCACGGCCGTCCGATCGATACCCGGCTCATCCCGGCGAGCGCGTTGCTCGCCTATACCTGCACCCATGATCAGATCGGCAATCGGGCGATCGGGGACCGTCCCAGCGCCTACCTGACCGACGGACAACTGGCGATCAAAGCCGCATTGGTGCTGTTCTCGGCATACACGCCCATGCTGTTCATGGGGGAGGAGTGGGGCGCGCGCACCCCGTTCCAGTTCTTCACCTCACACACCGATCCGGTGATCGCGGCCGCCACCGCCACCGGCCGCAAGGAGGAATTCGCCGAACACGGCTGGGACAGCGACGAGATTCCGGACCCGCAGGACCCCGAAACCTTCCTGCGGTCGAAACTGAATTGGTCCGAACTCGAACATGACCGCCACATACGGCTGCTGTCCTGTTACAGAAAGCTGATCGGTTTGCGACGCGAGCGAGCCGAAATAACGGACCCGCAGCTCACGCATGTATCTGTCGACTATGACGAGAATGCCCGCTGGATCGCGGTGCGCCGCGGCCCGCTGACGCTGGTGTGCAATCTCTCCGAAGAGCAGGTCACCGTGCCTATTGCTGGTCTTTCGCTGCTGTCTTGGGAACCCGCGACCGAAGGCGTCTTCGCGACGGAGATACCGGGCCACTCGTTCGTGATACTCACGGGCGCATAGCAGAACCCCAGGTCGGAACCCGGTTACCGAAAACCTCCTGAATATAACTGTCCGAGACACAATATTGCCGAGTGTGACCAGCGCCATTACCTTTGGAATATGAGCAACGTGGCTTCACCCGGGGACCTAGCGAATCTCCCCGATGGGGTGGGTGGCAGCGCCGCCACCGAATTCGCACCATTGGTACGCGCATTCGCGAGGGTCTTCGGGCGCCGTCGGGGGGCGGGCGGCGCGTTGGCCGTCCATCTGCGCGGTGAGCCGCTGGTCGATATCTGGACCGGGAGCGCGGGCGACAAACCCTGGAGCCAGGACACCGGCGCGATCATCTTCTCCGCCACCAAGGGCATCACCGCGACGGTCATCCACCGGCTGGCCGATCGGGGTCTGCTCGACTACGAAGCGCCGATGGCCGAGTTCTGGCCGGAGTTCGGCCAGAACGGCAAGGGCGAGATCACCATTCGTCAGGTGATGACGCACAGCGCGGGACTCGGTGGTCTCAACCCGATCGCGGCCGGGCTCGAGGATGTGCTCGACCACCAGCTGATGGAGCAGCGTCTCGCCGCCGCGAAACCCGATCGTCTGCTCGGCACTCCGGCCTACCACGCGCTCACCTTCGGTTGGCTGCTCGCCGGATTGGCCCGCGCCATTACCGGCCAGGGGATGGCGGAGCTGTTCCGCACCGAGGTCGCCGAACCGCTCGGCATCGATGGGCTGCACCTGGGCAAGCCGTCCGCGCAATCATCGACCGTCTATGCGCCGTTGGCGGGATCCCAGCTCAGTCTGATCGGGAAGCCGGTCAGCACAAGGGTTTTGGGTCGCAGCTATGGTCTGCCCGGTGCGCTCGGCGCGGCCGCGCGGTGCCTGTTCCTGCCCGGATTGGAGACCATCCTGGAGGGCGAAATCCCGCCGATTCTCGATACCGAACTCGGTGCTGGCAACGGCGTGTGCACCGCCCCGGCGCTGGCCACCATGTACGGCGCACTGGCCAATGGCGGCATGGCGGGCGGCGTGCAGTATCTGACGCCGCAAACCATCAAGGCGCTCAGTCGAATTCGGACCTACCGGCTCGACCGCACCTTGTTCTACGCGCCGATGCTCTGGCGCCTCGGCTATCACTCACTGCCGATGCCGGGCGCACGCGGCGGCTTCGGCCATATCGGCCTCGGCGGCTCCTTCGGCTGGGCCGAACCCCGCCTCGGCCTGTCGGTCGGATTCGTCCACAATCGCCTCTCGGCCGCGCAGCTGAGCTTCGACCAGGCCGCGGCCGGTTGGCTGTTGCCGATGGTCATGACGGGTGTGCGAACGTCCCGCCGGTCCGTCACCGTGGTGGAGACCCCAGAGGCCGCATAAACGCTGGAACCGGCCGCGCGGACAATATCGCGCGGCCGGTTCGGGGTCCAGCGCTTTTTCTAGGTGAGGTAGCGGTAAGCCGGGGAGCCGGGATCCAGTTGCTCGCACTGGATCGGCGAGTCTTCCATCCGCTTCAGCAGTGGGCCGAGCCCCTCCGGCGCACCGAGTTCGATACCGACCAGCGCTGCACCGGTTTCCCGGTTGTTGCGCTTGACGTACTCGAACAGGGTGATGTCGTCGTCGGGACCGAGCACCTCGTTGAGGAAGCGCCGCAGCGCGCCCGGCTCCTGCGGGAAATCCACCAGGAAATAGTGCTTCAGGCCGCGGTGCACCAGCGAGCGCTCGATGATCTCGCCGTAGCGGGACACATCGTTATTGCCGCCGGAGACCAGGCACACCACCGTCGAACCGGGTTCGATCGTGATTTCGGCCAGCGCCGTCGCCGACAGCGCGCCCGCGGGTTCGGCGATGATGCCCTCGTTCTGATACAGCTCGAGCATGGTGGTGCAGATCGCGCCCTCGTCGACCTGCATCATGCGGAAAGCGCCTGCACCACTTGGTGATTCGGTCGCGGTCAGCAGCGGCAGCGAGCCGTGCGAGACCACCCGGCCGCCGAATGCGGCGATCGCCGTATAGGGCAGTCGGCCGATCCGGCGCACGGCCGCCCCGTCGACGAACGGATCGATCTCCGGCAGCGTTACCGGGCCGCCCGCGACCAGAGCCGCGGTCATCGAGGCCGCGCCCGCCGGCTCCACCCCGAGGATGCCGGTGCTCGGCGAGCGCTCCCGCAGGTAGGTGCCGATGCCCGCCAGGCAACCGCCGCCGCCTACCGGGATCACCACCAGGTCGGGGGTCCGACCGCCGAGTTGTTCCAGGAATTCGGGCGCGATGGTGCCCTGTCCCGCCGCGGTGCGCGGGTCGTCGAACGGCGGCACCATGGTCGCGCCGGTGCGCTCGACATCCTCGGCGGCGGCGGCCGCGGCGGCGTCGTAGGTTTCCCCCACCGCGATCAACTCGACGAACTCGCCGCCGTGCACTCGGATGCGGTCACGCTTCTGCTTCGGTGTCGTGGTCGGCACATAGATGCGGCCCTTGATGCCCATCGCATTGCAGGCGAAGGCCACGCCCTGGGCGTGATTGCCTGCGCTGGCCGCGACCACGCCCGCGGCTCGCTCGGAGTCGGTGAGCTGCACGATCAAGTTGTAGGCGCCGCGCAGCTTGTAGGAACGAACGGCGGTGAGGTCTTCGCGCTTGAGGTAGACCTGCGCCCCGGTCAGCGCGGACAGCCGGGGACTGTGCTGCAGCGGGGTGGGCTCGATAATGTCGGCAATCCGCTTGGCGGCGGCGTCGATCTCGTGTGCGGTCAGCGCGGGACGAGAGGTGGACTGGTCGTCGAGGAGCTCGAGCGGATTGGACACTCGAAATATGGTGCCACCCGCCGCGTCGGGCGGACGCGTCGGGTGGGCGTCGGAGAAGTGCTTCGGTCGGTTTCCCGGCCGGAGCTACCGCGGGGTCAGCACGAAAACCGGAATTTCGCGGGTCGTCTTGGTCTGGTAGTTCGCGTAATCGGGCCAGACCTCGACCGCCCGCGCCCACCACAGCGCCTTCTCCTCGCCGAAGACCTCGCGCGCGGTGTAGTCCTTGTTCACGGCGCCGTCACGCAGCTCGACATGCGGCTCGGCCTTGATGTTCCAGTACCAGACGGGATGCTTCGGCGCGCCGCCCAGCGAGGCGACGACCGCGTACTCGCCGTCGTGCTCGACCCGCATCAGTGCGGTCTTGCGCAGCAGCCCGGTCTTCGCGCCCTTGGTGGTCAGGACGATGACGGGCTTGCCCTGCATGGTCAGGCCCTCGGTGCCGCCGGAATTCTCGATCAGCTCGGCCTGCTCACGGGCCCAATCGGATGTGCTCGGTGCGTACTCACCTGTCAATGGCATGACACCGGCAACAACGCGGCGCCCGCCTCTGTTCCCGTCGAAATGTTAGGTAGCCCGAACTTCCCCATCCGTGTAGCCTGACGACATGGCAGTGGTCCCCCTTCAGGCTCGCCCCACGGCGGTGGATATCGCCGGCAGTGCGTGGCCGATGTACAAACTCGAGGCGATGGCCCTCGGTCTGGTCATCTGCCTTGTCCTCGCGCTGATCACGGGGTCGCTGCAGGTCGCCGTGCTGGTCGCCGCCGGAGTCGGAACCGGCCGCTGGGTTATCGGCCAGGTCGGCGCGCGCGGCACAGCGTAGGCAAACGGTGCATCGTCGTTGAGCAGGGCCGCTCTCCGCGGGCATTTCAAGATCAGGTGGAATCCATGGTGGCATCGGTCGAGAAGCCCAGCCACCAGTGCCACCTGATCTTGATCGAGGCCTAGGCGACGTCGAGGGGGAGGTCGGGGAGTTCGGTGCGGGAGAGGACGCCGAGTTTGGGGTAGGCCTTGTAGAGGTGGTGGCCTACGGTGCGGGGGCTGAGGAAGAGTTGGGCGGCGATGTCGCGGTTGGACATTCCTTGGGCGGCGAGGCGGACGATCTGGAGTTCTTGGGGAGTAAGGCGGGCGAGGATGCCCGTGGTGGGGCGGGTTGTGGTACCGACGCCGAGGGCGGCGAGTTCGGTGCGGGTGCGTTCGGCCCACGGTGCGGCGTCGAGACGGTCGAAGGTTTCCAATGCGGGCTGAAGTTGGTTGCGCGCCTCGGACTTTCGACGGTTGCGTCGTAGCCATTCACCGAAAAGCAATTGGGTTCTGGCCTGTTCGAAGGGGCGCCCGCCGCATGCCAGTGCGGCTTGAAAGTGGCTCTCCGCCTTGGCTTCCGGCCCGGTCAGTGCCAGGCAGCGCTCGACCAGCGCGGTGACCCACTCTTGTTGCGAGACCTTCGCCCAGCCGCGGAGGCGATCCAGTGCGTCACCTGCTCGCTGCGCGTTGCCTATCCGTACCGCCGCCTCGATCAGATCCGGTAGGGCGCGCAGGCCGACCACGTGGTGGCGGGCGGGTTCGACGCGCAACAGCTCCAGCCGGGACAGCGCACTGTCGACCTTGCCGAGACCGAGGTCGAGCACGCCGAGCGCCGCCTGGGTCCACGGTGCGCCGGGCGCGGCCGCGCCGCCGAGTTCCTCGGCAAGAGCACGGTCGACCAACTCGCGGCAATCCTGTTCGCGCCCCTCCAATGCCGCCAGATAGGCGAGATAGCTCGACATCTGGCTGATCCAATGCCGCTGCCCGATATCCCCGGCGATCCGCAGTCCTTCGAGTGCGGCGATGCGACCCTCGCGCGGTCGGCCGAGGAAAAGTTCGGTCTCGGCGCGAAAGAACAGCAGGGTCGGCAGCAATGCGATGCGGCCCTGTTCGCGGCATTCGGCAATGAGGGTCCGCGCCAGCTCCGCGGCCTGTTCGTCCTGGCCGACGACCAGCCCGACGCCGCACATCTGCACCAGATCGCGCGGGCTGTCCGCACCGTTGCGGCGGGCGGCCGCGGCCGCGTCGCGCAGGTCGATGGTGAATCGGCCGTCGATGCCCGCGACCGTGTAACGGGCGATGGGTGTCATCGGTTCGGCGTCGGGCAGGTCCAATGCGTTGATGTGCGCGGCGATCTCGGCGAGTTCCGGTGCGCCGAGGTACCAGGCCGTGTGCACCGCCTGCATGAGGATGCGCGCGGCACGAGGCGGATCGTCGGTGCGCACCAGATCGGCACCTGCGAGCAATAGCTGATGCGCCGAGAGTGGTTTGCCCGCACCGAATTCCGCGGTGGCGCGAACCAGATCCAGTCGGGCCCCGAGCATTCGGTCGGTGTTCAAACCAGCCGCGCGATCGGCCAGTCGGCCGGCACGGTCCAATTGCCCGGCCTCACCGGCGGTTTCGGCGGCAGCCACCAGCCGTCGAACGCGAGCACTCGTGTCGGTACTCAAACCCGCGGCGCGTTCGTACGCGGCGACGGCGCCGGAATAGCCGCTGCGCCGGCGCGCGCGATCGGCGGTGTCCTCCAGCGCTGCCGCGGTGGTCTCATCCGGTCCGGTCGCTGCCGAGGCCAGATGCCAGGCGCGCAGGTCGGCGTTCTCCGGTTCGGTCAGTGCGGTGGCGAGGGCGGCATGCGCGGTGAGCCGCTGCGTCAGAGGCGCACCCTGGTAGACCGCCGAACGCAGCAGGGGATGCCGGAAACTCACGCTCACGCCATCACTACCGACCAACCCCGCGTCCGCGGCGGGCTGTAGGTCCGATAGCTGCGCCCCGAGTTCGTCGGCCGCGCGCAGCACCGTGGTGAGATCGTTGGTGCCCGCCGCGGCCGCAATCAGAAGCAACGTCCGGGTGGCTGAAGGCAGTCTGGTCACTTGGCCGTGAAATGCCACCTGGAGCCGCTGTGTCAGCGGCAGGGGATTCGGCCCATGACCGGAATCGGCTCCCTCGGCCGCCAAAACTGCGGGCAGCTCCAGCAGCGCCAGCGGATTACCGCCCGCCTCGGCGAGCAACCGGTACCGGATGGCGGGCGAAAGATCGGGACCGCGACTGTCCACCAGCGCGGCCGCCGACTCCTGCGCCAGGCCGGTCAGCGCGAGTTCGGGCAGGCCGGGCGCGGGAAAATCCTGCTCGCCGGTCCGAGTCGCGAAGATGATCACCACGCCCTCGGCATCGAGTCGCCGCGCCGCGAACAGCAGCGTCTCCGCCGTCGCCCGATCCAGCCAGTGCGCGTCATCGATCAAACACAGCAGCGGCCCTTCGGCCGCCTCCTCGGCCAGCAGTGACAGCACCGCCAACCCGATCAACATCCGATCCGCCGGATCATGCTGCGCCAGACCGAACGCCCCGCGCAGCGCATCCCGCTGCGGTGCGGGCAACCCGTCCACCAGTGCCATTCCCGGCTTGATCAGCAGATGCAGCCCCGCGAACGGCAACTCCGCCTCGGACTCGATTCCAGCACTGCGTACAGCCGGGATCCCCTGCGCCGCCGCATAATCCAACAGCGCCGTCTTTCCGATCCCTGGCTCGCCGCGCACCACGAGCGCCCCGCTGCGTCCGGCCCGAGCCGCCTCCAGAAGCCGATCTATCCGAGCTTGTTCGACTTCTCTTCCGTGGAGCATCTGCTCACCGTAACCGCCGACCGAACCCGAGTGACCGACCCCTGTCGTCGACGCTTCGGTAGAAGCCGATCGGATGTGCGGTGACCATCGGTATCGGCACCTTCGGTGCGCCCCTCGACCTCGTCATCCCCATCCCTATTCGGGGACCCCACGTGGTTGTAGCCGCGCAGGAATACTCGCGAGAATCCCGCTCGGCTCGGGTCTTTTGCGTTGAAAGACAACAATTTCATTAACATCCCGCGTCGACCCGTCGATGATTCGGGTAGTCGAGTACGCAGGTTTCGACGGTAATCGGGGCGGAGGATCTACTCATGAAACGACTGGTGGTCTGCTGCGACGGCACCTGGAAGGCCGAATCCAGCAACACGGTATCGAATATCATCAAGATCGCGCAGACGATCCGGTACGAGGCGCCGGGACCGTCGGGGGAGTCGATCCCGCAGTGGGTCAGCTACGTATCCGGGCCAGGCGCCCGCGGCTTCCTGGCCGACCGCCTGATGGGTGGTGCGTTCGGACTCGGACTCGAGGCGAATCTGTCCTCGGCGTACTGGCATCTGGCACTGAACTGGCAGCCGGGGGACGAGATCTACATCTTCGGTTTCAGCCGCGGTGCGTACACCGCGCGTAGCCTGGCCGGTCTGATCGGCCGCATCGGAATCATGACACCCGATGCGATGATCGAAGGAAAGTACCCGGACGCCTTGCGGATTCACCATCAGCCCACGCCACCGCGGACCCCGGAGAACCCGGATCCGAAGGAGCCGCAGGAGTGGATCGACTTCCGCAAGGCGAACTGCTGGGACGCTCCGGCCAAGATCGACTTCATCGGGGTCTTCGATACCGTCGGCGCACTCGGCGTGCCCGGACTGACGTCGCTGCGACACCGGTTCCACGATGTGAAGCTCGGGCGCAATGTCTACTGCGCGCGGCAGGCCCTGGCACTCGATGAGCGGCGACGCAATTTCGAACCGTGCCTCTGGGAGGTGCCGATCGAACCGGATGTGAAGTACTCCCACGACTACGACCGGGTGAAGCAGGTCTGGTTCGAGGGCGTGCACAGCGATGTCGGCGGCGGCTACAAGGAATGCGGACTCTCCGATATCACGCTGCGCTGGATGGTCGAACAGGCCGAGGCGGTCGGACTCGTCTTCGACCGCGAGCGGCTGGAGGGCCTGTCCCAGCGGTGCGCTGCCTCGGGTGCGAAGCATATGGAATTGCATCGCTCGCTCGGCATCGGATACCGAATCCTCAATGTGCTGCGCACCATTCGCCAGCCGAGGAACCCGCGGTTCTACTGGGATTCCTGGCGGCGGCTGTACACCGACGGGGACCGCGGCGTGCGCCTGGCCTCCACCGCGCACGACGCCACGGACTACCGACCCGCGAATCTGCGGCGCTGGTTGAAGGACAACGACGGAATGGTGCCCGAGACGCTGATCGAGAAGACCGGCACGGTAACGGCCATCTCGCCGGAGGAGCCCTCAGCGCACGAGTAGCGCCACCGGCAGCCGGGCGAACAGTTTTTCCAATCGCGCCCGGCCCTGGAAGGTGTGGCCGGTAAGCCGGTCGGTCCAGTTGCCCTGTGGCAACTCCAAAGTGGTATCGGCCCACCCGGTTTCGGACAGACCGAGGCTGTGCCGGGTGGCGGCCACAATCACCTCGGGCGTCTCACCGGCCCGGCCGCGCGCGTAGGCGACCAGCCTGCTTTCCTGCTCGCCGGTGGCGAACAGCGGCAGGTAGGTGCCGCCGACGAAACAGTCCGGACGTTCGCGGCGCAACCACAGCGCATAGGCGACGATCCACATCTTGGCCGCGCCGGTGGTATCCAGAGCCGGTGTGCCGGTAAGTGATTGCAGCAGTCCGGCACGGGCCGCGAAATCCACCGGGCGGCGGTTGTCCGGGTCGACGAGCGTGTCCTCCCACAGCTCGCAGCCCTGATAGATATCGGGAATTCCGGGCCCGCACAGCTGCAGCAGCTTCTGTGACAGCGAATCCGACCAGGCGTGCGGGGCGAGTTCGTGCACCAGATCACCGATTTCGGAACCGACCGGACCGTCGATCACCGCATCCAGCCAGCCGTGCACCTGCTTCTCGAATTCGACATCCGCTTCCTCCCAGGAGGTATGAACACCGGCCTCGCGAATCGCTTTCTCCGCGAACAGATGCAGTCGCTCGCGCAGTCCGGCCACCGACGAAGCCGGTCGGCCGTCGGCGGGCCAGACGCCGAACATGTTCTGCAGCAGGAACAACGTCGTCGCGCCGTCGGGACCCGGGGTGATCTCCTGCCAGGATTCGACGGCACGCGCCCAGGTCTCCGCGGCCTGGGACAGCAACCCGATCCGGGCGCGCACATCCTCTCCGCGCTTGGTGTCGTGCGTCGACAGTGTGGTCATGGTGGCGGGCCAGCGTTGCGCGCGTTCGCTATTGGACAGGTGGAATTCGTTGAGCGAGTGGCCGAATCGGGCCGGATTGCCGCCCACCTCCTGCAGCGATACCAGCCGCGCCGCCTGGTAGAACATGGTGTCTTCGACGGCCTTCGCGGTGATCGCACCGCAGACCTGGCTGAATCGAACGGCCGCCTCGCCGTCGGACGCCAGCGCCGCCACCAGCACGCTCAGCGGCACCGTCAGTTCGCTGTTGCGCTTCTCCACCTCGGCGACCACAGCGCCGGTCATACCGGCCAGCGGCGCGTAATCCACCCGGTAGACCGGCATGAAGGCCAGCACCTCGATGGTGGCATTGGTCAATGCCATGGTGTCGAAGCTTTCGGCATGCGCGTCGCGCTTGATCGCGGCGACCAGGCGCCGGATCTCCGGGGCCAGGATGTTCTCCGCCACCGCGCGTTTGATGCGGTGTTCGGTTTCGCCGATCCAGGCGCGGTCGCTGCCGTGCCCGGCGACTTTGCGCGACAGTTCGGTCAGCGTCTGTTCGCCGTCGGGGTCGATCAGCACGCCGCCGTAGTCGGACAGTGCGTCGTAGCCGGTGGTGCCGTCGACCGGCAGCGTCTTGTCCAAGGGTTCGCGGTTGGCGAGGATCTTTTCCACGAGTAGTAGCCGGTGCGGGCCGATGAGCCGACGCAGCTTCGTCAGATACGCGGTGGGATAGGACAATCCGTCCGGATGGTCGACCCGGACGCCGTCGATCAGATCGTGTTCGCACCATGCGGCCAGTTCGCGGTGGGTGATCTCGAAGACCTCGGGATCTTCTTGGCGCACCGCAGCTAGGCTGCCGACCGCGAAGAACCGCCGGTAGGTGCACAACCCGGCCTTCCAGCTGACCAGCCGGTAGTGCTGTTTGTCGTGGATGCGCAGCGCATTGTCGCCGTCGGTGCCCGCCGCGATGGGGAAGCGCAGATCGTGCAGTGCCAGCATCGGTTCCGAACCGGTCCGGTCCACCGTCAGTGCGGCCGGATCGTTTTCGCTCTGCAGCACCGGCAGCGCCAGCCGGCCGCCCGCGCCATTGCCCGCGCTCCAGTCGATATCGAAGAAATGCGCGAACTGTGATTCGCGGCCGTTGCGCAGCACATCCCACCACCACGGGTTCTGCCGGGGATCGGCCACGCCGACGTGGTTGGGCACCAGATCGACGATCAAACCCATGCCGCGACTGCGCACTTCGTCCGCGAGTGCCTTGAGTCCGGCCGGGCCGCCGAGGGCCGCCGAAACCGTGGTGGGATCGGTGACGTCGTACCCGTGCGTCGAACCGACCGTCGCGGTGAGGATCGGCGAGAGGTACAGATGCGAAATACCCAGCTGCTGTAGGTATTCCGCGATCGCGCGGGCATCGGTGAAGGTCAACGCGTCGGGGCGCAGCTGGAGTCGGTAGGTGCTGCGGACCGTCGTCTGCCGGGCCGGGGTGCGGCCACGGGAGATGGGGTCGGTGTGGTGGGTCTGCATATCGGACTTGGGCGTCTCGATCTTCGGCGTCTCGGTCATCGGCGGTTTCGGTTATGCGGGGCAGTGGAGGACGAGCAGACAACGGGCGGGGACGGCGACGGTGCTCGCCGCCGGATAGGTGGCATCGGCGCGGCCGTCGGGCACCGAACAATCCAGTGCGACAGCCCATTCGGCGCCGTAATCCGGATCGGGCAGTACGAAGTCCAGACCGCTGTCGTGGGCGTTGAAGCACAGCAGGAACGAATCGTCGGTGATGCGCTCGCCGCGCGGGCCGGGTTCGTTGATGCCGAGGCCGTTGAGATAAACCGTCAGCGACTTGCCGAAACCGCTGTCCCAATCGGCGGGTGTCATCTCCTCACCCGCCGGGGTGAGCCAGGCGATATCGCGGGCGTGCTCTTTCGAGCGGATCGGCCGGCCCGCGAGGAAGCGGCGGCGCCGGAATATCGGATGCGCTGTGCGCAGTGCGATCACCTGCTTGGTGAATTCGAAAAGGTCCGAATTCGTCTGCATCAGCGACCAATCCATCCAGGCCAGCGGTGAATCCTGGCAGTAGACATTGTTGTTGCCCTGCTGTGTGCGGCCCATCTCGTCGCCATGGGCGAGCATCGGGGTGCCCTGACTGAGCACCAGCGTGGCCAGCAGATTGCGACTCTGCCTGGCGCGCAATGCGAGTATCTCCGGATCGTCGCTGGGACCCTCCACCCCGCAGTTCCACGAGCGGTTGTAGCTCTCGCCGTCGCGATTGCCCTCGCCATTGGCCGCGTTGTGTTTCTCGTTGTAGGACACCAGATCCCGCAGCGTGAAGCCGTCGTGTGCGGTGATGAAGTTGATGCTCGCGCTCGGCCTGCGCCCGGTGGCCTCGTACAGATCCGAGGATCCGGTGAGCCGGGAGGCGAATTCGCCGAGGGTGGCGGGTTCACCGCGCCAGTAGTCGCGGACGGTGTCGCGGTACTTGCCGTTCCATTCGGTCCACTGGCCGGGGAAATTGCCGACCTGGTAGCCGCCCTCGCCGACGTCCCAGGGCTCCGCGATGAGCTTCACCTGGCTGACCACCGGATCCTGTTGCACCAGATCGAAGAAGGTCGAGAGCCGGTCCACATCGTGCAGTTCGCGGGCCAGCGTGGCGGCGAGATCGAAGCGGAACCCGTCGACGTGCATATCCAGGATCCAGTAGCGCAGCGAGTCCATGATCAGCTGCAGCGTATGTGGGTGGCGCACGTTCATGCTGTTACCGGTGCCGGTGTAGTCCATGTAGTGCGACGGGTCCTCGTCGACCAGGCGATAGTAGGCCGCATTGTCGATCCCGCGGAAGGCCAGGGTCGGCCCGAGATGATTGCCCTCGCCGGTGTGGTTGTAGACGACATCGAGGATCACCTCGATGCCCTCGGCGTGCAGTGCGCGCACCATGGCCTTGAATTCGGTGACCGCCGCACCGCCGCGTGGGCTGGCCGCGTATTCGTTGTGCGGGGCTAGGTAGCCGAAGCTGTTGTAACCCCAGTAGTTTCGCAGGCCCTGATCCAAAAGGACGCGGTCGTGCAGGAATTGGTGCACGGGCATCAGCTCGATCGCGGTGATGCCGAGTTCCTTCAGATGTTCCACGATCGCCGGATGTGCGATACCGGCGTAGGTGCCGCGCAATTCCTCTGGAATGTCGGGGTGCGTCATCGTCATGCCCTTGACGTGCGCCTCGTAGATGACCGTCTCGTGGTAGGGCCGATTCGGTGGACGGTCGGCGCCCCAGTCGAAGAACGGGTTGATCACCACGCCGGTCATGGTGTGTCCCAGCGAATCCTCGCCGTAGGTGTAGAGCGAGGAGTCGTTGTCGAATTCGCCGTCGAAGGCCTTGCCGTAGGGATCGAGCAGCAATTTGCTTGGATCACAGCGCAATCCGTGCTCGGGATCGTAGGGTCCGTGCACCCGGAAGCCGTAGCGCTGGCCGGGTCCGATGGTCGGGAGATAGGCGTGCCAGACGTAGGTGTCGACCTCTTCCAGCGGCACTCTGGCTTCGGTGCCGTCCCTGGCGATAAGGCACAGATCGACCGCGTTGGCAACCTCGGAGAACACCGAGAAATTGGTGCCTGCGCCGTCGTAGGTCGCGCCCAGTGGGTAGGCGGTGCCGGGCCAGACACCGAGGGGTGTCACCTCACCGGGCGCTGCGTCGGGCTGAGCCATGTCAACGACACTAGCGTCAGCCGAATCGCGCTCCGTGCGGGTGGTTGCGGCCGGGCGAGTCAGTCCTGGTCGGGGCTGGTTTCGAGCCAGCGCCGACGTTACCCGATCCGGGTGGCCAGCCGGGCGAGCCCGCCGAATACCGCATGCTGCAGCCAGACCGGGATGCCCGCGAGATAGCCGTCCT
Source organism: Nocardia sp. CA-120079 (assembly GCF_050955745.1). Lineage (NCBI taxonomy): Bacteria > Bacillati > Actinomycetota > Actinomycetes > Mycobacteriales > Nocardiaceae > Nocardia > Nocardia sp. CA-120079. The sequence continues at coordinate 6,740,989 of NZ_CP192088.1, read as the reverse complement.
GGTAATCCCACAGCAATGCCAGCGCCAACGGGTCGCGCGGTATCCGGGAGCCGACGGTGGTCTTGTGTGCGGCGTCGAGATTGTGCCAGAGCTGGAACATCTCCCAGTGCCGCAGCGGCGGGCGGATCTCGTGGTCGAAGACGGTATCGGGCGCCTCGCACCAGAACTCGTGTACCGCGCGCGGTGGCGCGGTTAGTGAATCACCTGGATACACAACGGTTTCCGTGCGTTGGCCGAGGAGGCGGGCATGACCCAGCAGTCGATGGGGGAGTTTGGTGCTGCATATGGAGCGGTGCGGCTATCTGGAACGGAAGATCGACCCGGATGATCGGCGGGCACGGCTCGTAGTGCTGACCGCCGAGGGGCATGCGGCGCTCGGTGTGGCGGCGGAGCGGATCAGCCGGATCGAGCGGAAGCTGGTGGCGACTTTGAGCGAGCGAGGGCTGGCTGAGCTGCGACAATCGCTGAGCCGCGTACAGGAGGCGCTGCGCGACTGAGTTTCACTGCCGCGCGGGCAGCGTCAGTCGCCACGTCTGGCCGACCAGGTCGTGGCCGAAGCTGTGGTGCGGATTCGATTCGACGAGTTCGAAACCCGCGCGCTGATAGATATGCCGCGCGGAGGTCAAGATGTCGTTGGTCCACAGCACCATGTCGCGGTAGCCGACCTCGGTGGCGAATCGCACGCAGCGCTCGACCAGTGCGGAGCCGACGCCGAGGCCGCGCGCGGTCGGCTCGACCAGCAATAGCCGCAGTCGGGCCGTGGTCTCGTTCTCCGCGACACAGAAAACGCAGCCCACCGGCTCGCCGTCGTATTCGGCGATCCAGGCCTGTTCGCGATGCTCGTCGTGGTCGTTCAGATAGTCCGCGACAATGCGGGCCACGAGCGTTTCGTAGCTGGCGTCCCATCCGTATTCGGCGGCGTAGAGCGCGGCATTGCGCTGGATGACCCAGCCGTAGTCGCCGGGTTTCGGCGCGCGGAGTACCAATTCGCCGAGGCCCGGTCCGTCGAGAATGCGCTGGATGGTGCGCATGGAGGTGATCAGTCGCGCGCGCTCGGCCGGTTTGTGCGCATTGAGGAGATAGCCGACTTCGGCGCTCGAGCGCTGATTGAGCACGGCGAAGATCTCCCTGCCGCGGTCGGTCAGCCGAACCTCTTGGCGTCGCCCATCGCTTTCGGAGCGATTGCGCTGGACCAGCCCGTCCTTTTCGAAGCGAGCCAGGATGCGGCTCAGATAGCCGGGGTCCAGGTCGAGTGTGCGGCGCAGCGTGACGACCTCGCTCGCGCCGGAGTTGGCCAGTTCGAACATGATTCGCGCTTCGGTGAGTGAATATCGGCTGTCCAGCAGGCCCTCGCGCAGCACCCCGATGACTCGGGTGTAGCGGCGGTTGAATTCGCGCACGGCGTCGATATCGGCGGCGGCAACGGTGGTCACGGCGGCTCCCAGTCTTTGACTGAGTCAAAGAATACGTCGGAACGGTCGTGTCGGTGTGGAATTCGACGCCGGGACCGTGCGCGTGCAGCTCGAGTGGTAACTTGAACACCGTTCAAGCCCATCTGGGCTGTCACGCGACCGCGAGGAATCCTGTGGCATGAGTTCACCCACCCCGCCGGCTCCGCCGGCTGCCACCCCCCTGACCCCGCACGAGATCACCGCCATCGACGCCGAACATGTCTGGCATCCCTACGGCGGCTTTCCGGCGACGACCGAACCGCTGGTGGTTTCCGGTGCTTCCGGAACCCGGCTCACCCTCGCCGACGGTCGGGAATTGGTCGACGGGATGAGTTCGTGGTGGGCGGCCATCCACGGTTATCGGCATCCGGTACTGGATGCCGCGCTGGTGGCGCAGTCGCAGCGGATGAGTCATGTGATGTTCGGCGGGCTCACCCATGAACCGGCGGCTCGGCTTGCCGCATTGCTGGTCGAATTGACGCCCGGCGGTCTTGACAAGGTATTCCTGTGCGACTCCGGTTCGGTATCGGTCGAGGTCGCGGTGAAGATGTGCCTGCAGTATTGGCGCGCGGCGGGTAAGCCGGGAAAGCGGCGGCTGCTCACCTGGCGCGGCGGGTATCACGGCGATACCTTCACGCCGATGAGCGTGTGCGATCCGCAGGGCGGCATGCACGCGCTGTGGACCGATGTGCTCGCCGAGCAGATCTTCGCGCCGGCGCCGCCGCGTGCGTATTCGGCCGAGTACGTGGCCGAGTTCGAGCGGTTGCTGGCCGCGCATGCGGCGGAACTCGCGGCCGTCATCGTGGAGCCGGTCGTGCAGGGCGCGGGCGGGATGCGCTGGCACGATCCGCGGTATCTGACCGATCTGCGGCGCCTGAGCGACGAGTACGGGGTGCTACTGGTCTTCGATGAGATCGCGACCGGATTCGGGCGCACCGGAGCGCTTTTCGCGGCCGATCACGTCGGGGTGAGCCCGGATGTCATGTGCGTCGGCAAGTCGCTCACCGGCGGGTATCTGACCTTGGCCGCCGCGCTCTGCACCTCCCGGATCGCGGAAACCATCAGCGCCGAGCACGGCGGGCTCATGCACGGTCCGACCTTCATGGGTAATCCGCTGGCCTGTGCGGTCGCGGTGGCCTCGATCGAGCTACTGCTGCAACGGGATTGGCGCGCCGAGGTGACCCGTATCGAATCGGAGCTGAATGCCGGTCTGGCCCCGGCGCGGTCGCTACCCGGGGTGGCGGATGTGCGGGTGCTGGGGGCGATCGGCGTCGTGCAACTCGATCATCCGGTGGATATGCGCAAGGCCACCCACGCCGCCGTCGAAGCGGGCGTCTGGCTGCGCCCTTTCCGCGATCTGATCTACACCATGCCGCCCTTCATCAGTACGACCGAGGACATCGAACGCATCACCGCCGGTATGGTCGCCGCCGCCCAGGCCTGACATGTCAGGCGCGTCGGCGGGCATCGTGCGCGGTTTCGGCGTTCTCGGGACGGTCGGTGTCGGAGACGATCTCCCAGACCCGGAAGACGCAGTGGTAGTCGTCGGCCCAGCCGGAGGCGATCAGCAGATAGGTGTCGCCGTCGCGCAGCAGGACACGGCGACCCGGAAGTCTCGGATGCTGCGGAGTGAAAGTGGGCACGAGCGAGTGCAATTTGGCCAAAGCCTGCTCGCGCGTGCCGACTACCTCCGCCAGAACCCGCGGCGACCAACGCTTGAGCTCGCCGGAACCTGTTGTCTCTTCGACGACTATCGCCCACCGTGGCATTCGGCCCTACTCCCTTTGGCGGAAATGCCGCGCCACCGTCGGTCGGTGGCGACCTTCAACGATTGGCTCCAACGGTACCAGCACCAGACCCCGCCCATGCGGCTTGAACGGTGTTCAAGTATGCTGCGGAGCTGTGACTACCGATCCGTTGGGCTGGCTGGACGAACGCGCCGCCGAGCGCGTGCGCGTCGGGCTGCGCCGTGAGCTGCGACCCCGTGCGGCACAGTCGCCATCGATCGACCTCGCCTCCAACGACTACCTTGGGCTGGTACGTCATCCGGAGGTTATCGAGGGCGCGATCGAGGCCGTGCGACGCTGGGGCACCGGGTCCACCGGCTCCCGGCTCGTCACCGGCACCACCGCCGAACACGAGCAGCTCGAGACCGAACTCGCCGAATTCGTCGGCGCCGAGGCCGGTTTGGTCTTCGCCTCCGGCTACGCCGCCAATCTCGGAGCGGTGACCGCACTCGCCGGGCGGGGCGCGCTGGTCGTCTCCGATGCGGCTAGCCACGCTTCGCTGGTCGATGCCTGTCGGCTCTCGCGTTCGCGCGTGGAGATCGCCGCGCATTCCGAGGTCGAGGCGGTCGAGCGGTTGCTGGCCGAGCGGAGTGAGGAACGGGCACTGGTACTTACCGATTCGGTATTCAGTGCCGACGGCGATATGGCTCCGCTGGCCGAGTTGCACCGGGTCACCCGGGCGAATGGCGCGGTATTGATCGTGGATGAGGCGCATGGGCTCGGTGTGCGCGGCGTGGGTGGGCGCGGGCTGGTGCACGAGGTCGGCTTGGCCGGCGAACCGGATCTTGTCGTGACCGCGACGCTGTCGAAAGCCCTTGCCGCGCAGGGCGGTGTGGTATTGGCCAGCGAGCGCGTGCGTGCGCATCTGATCGATGCGGCGCGCACGTTCATCTTCGATACCGGACTCGCACCCGCCGCGGTCGGTGCGGCCAGGGCGGCGCTGCGGTTGTTGCGTCGAGAGCCCGAGATGGCGGGTCGGGTGTTGGAGCGGGCCGCCGATATCGCGCGCATTGCCGGTGTGGCGAAACCGGATTCGGCGGTTGTCTCGGTGGTGCTCGGCGAGGCACAGGTCGCGTATGACGCCGCGCAGGCGTGCCGCGCACGGGGACTCGATGTCGGATGCTTCCGTCCGCCGACCGTGCCCGAGGGGACATCGCGACTGCGGCTCACCGCACGGGCGAATCTGACTCCCGGCGAACTCGACACCATCGCAACGGTCCTCGGCGAGGTGCTGGCGCAGGCGCGTGGATTGGTGACAGCATGAGCGAACGAAGTGAGCGAATCATTGACACAGTGCGCGTCGCGCATGGCGTAGCCGAGCGCCGGCGAGGCGAGCCATGAGCGTGCTGTTCGTGACCGGTACCTCGACGGAGGTCGGCAAGACCGTGGTGACCGCCGCGCTGGCCGCGGCCGCGCTGGCCGTCGGTCGGTCGGTGGCGGTGTGCAAACCGGCCCAAACCGGTGTGGCGCCGGGTGAACCCGGCGATCTAGCCGAGGTCGAACGCCTCACCGGTGTTACGAGAACGGTCGAGATCGCCCGGTATCCAGATCCGTTGGCTCCGGATACCGCCGCGCGTCGGTGCGGGCAGCCGCTGCTGACGCTGAGTGAAACCGCCACCGCCATCGACTCACTCGCCGATGCGGATCTGACGCTGGTCGAAGGCGCAGGCGGATTGCTGGTCCGCCTCGGCGAATTCACCCTGCTCGAGCTGGCGCAGAAGCTCGACGCTGCAGTGCTCGTTGTCGCGGCGGCCGGGCTCGGGACCCTCAACCACAGCGAATTGACCACGCGCGCACTGTCATCCGCCGGTGTCCGCTGCGCGGGGCTGGTGATCGGCTCATGGCCGGACGAGCCAGGGTTGGCGGACGAGTGCAATCGTATTGATCTACCGCGGGTTACCGGGGTCGAGTTGGTCGGCGCGGTGCCTGCGGGTGCGGGTGGGTGGGATCGCGAGCGGTTCGCTGCCGCCGCACCCGGTTGGTTCACTCCCGGTTGGGCGGACTGACCCGATTCGGGCCCGGCACGAGCAGGTGGTCCAGATCGTCGAATTCGAGACCGACGACCCCTCGGTGACGGGCGAGATGACCATCACAATCGACGTGGCCGACGCCGACGGCGGCACCCAGATCAACGCCGTGCACGACGGCCTGCCCGAGGGCGTCCCGCTCGACCAGAACGAACTCGGCTGGAGCATCTCACTCGGCAAGCTTGCCACCCTCGCCGAAACCGGCGAACTGCCCTGATCGCGGCAACAGTCATCGTACGGCTCAATACTGAACACAGGCACCGGATTCCAGCGCTCGAGCTGTGTGCGGACCTGCGACGGCGCGCGTCACATCGACCTGCTGGTCGTGGGTTTGCGGCCGGTAGTCGGCGAACATTTTCCGCCGCCGACTCGGCGATCGTCACGCGCACTCGCCTGGCAGCACTCGCGAACCGTACCTACAGTGGAGAGGATGTCGCCGTTGGACGATCGGCACCCGTCCACCGTCTCGGACTGGGACGACGCGCGACGGAGGGCCCGGCTTCGGGAGACTCGTCTCGGGCACGGGTGGCAGACGTTGCGCCGTACCAGGTTGGCGCTGCTGCGGGTCGCCTTGATATTGCTCGCTGGGCTAATCGTGTTCGCCCAGTATTGGGTGCACGACGTCACCCCGGAACGCGATCGGCTCGCGCGCACCGAACCCGCCGTCCTGCCGATCGCCACCCCCGCGCACGATCGCGACTGGGACACGGTCGTCGTCGATATGGTCGGTCTCGGTGGACTCAATGCCAGCAATACCGCGGCCGCGCTGCCCGCCCTCAGCGATATGGGAGTGGTCTGGGCCATCAAATACGACAATCAAGGTATCGACACCAAGGTGATCGCGGATCTGATCATCCGCGCCGCCCAGATGTCGGGGCTGAAGAACGTTGTGCTGGTCGGACACAGTATGGGCGGGGTCATCGCGCTCGAGGTCGCGCGGCATATCCATCTCGACAGCGACCTGCGCCTGGTGGGTGTGATGTTGGACTGCACGCCGGTGGATTTGAATGCGGTGCGTCCGGAGAGTCGCGGTGCGGGCGAGGATATGGTGCGCTGGATGGGCTGGCTGCCGGGGGCGCGGGAAAGCCGTACCCTGCGGCTGGCGGTCGAAACCTACGCGCGCCGTGACCGATTCGTCGATCGCGGGGCCAACGGGTTGCCCGGGGTCCGGCTAGAGCCATTGCGCGATGTCGTCGAAGAAGTGTTGCGCGAGAAGGTCTTCTCCAAAGACGTGGCAAGCAACGGCCTGATCGAGACACAGTTCCTGGCGATCGTGGCGGGCGGTGCGATCAATGATCTGCGCGCGCTGTCCCGGCCCGCCGAGGGCAAACCACGCCCGGCCATCGTCTTCATCCGCCCGCGCAATCCGGATAACGACCGAGTGGTGGATGTCGAGTACTCCCATCAGGTACTCATCGAGCGGGCCGGTGGCGTCGACGGCTCGCTATTGGTCGTCATGCCGCGAAATACCGGGCACGCCAATCCGATGCAGCGTCCCGAGGAGTACAACCGAATCATCGATCAGCAGATCCTGCCGTTCATCGAGCGATATCAGGAGCAGGTGCGCGCGACGACTTCCGCGGCGGCGCCGCGCTGAGGGGGATGGCAGCCGGCGGGGTGGGTGAACACAGTCGGCATCGGGCGCTGCGTTGGAATCAGGCTAAGGCAAACCGTATGCGTGCCGGTTTCGTCTTGATTCAATCACCGCATGTTCCGACCACGTACGTTCCTGACCGGCCTGCGCGGCCGCACAATCGCCGCTTTGCTCGCTGCGGTGACCGTTGCGAGCTTGGGTGTGACCGGCTGCGCGAGCGACGACAAGCCGGTCGGTAAAACCGACGCTCCGCTGCCCACCGAAATCCCCGCGGGCACAAAGCTCGTGCTCGCCGACCAACAAGAGCGGTTCAAGTCGGTACTCCAGTTCTCCGGCGAGCTCGACAAGCTGCCGTTCAAGGTGGAGTTCGCCAATTTCATCGGTGGACCGGCCATCCTGGAGGCATTCCGGGCCGGCGCCGCCGATGTCGCGACGGTCGGCGATGTCCCGCCGATCCATGCTCAGGTCGCCGGTCAGGATGTGCCGATCGTCGCGGCTTACCAATCCAATCCCAACGCACTGAAACTCGCGGTGGCGCCGGGCAAGACGGCCACCACGCTCGCCGACCTGAAGGGCAAGAAGATCGCCTACGCGGAGGGCACCGCCCAGCAGGCCGCAGTGCTGCGGGCGATTGCCAAGGCCGGACTGAAACCCACTGATGTGCAACTGGTCCGGTTGCAGCTCGCGGAATTCCTGGACGCGGTACGCACCGGCCAGGTCGATATCGCGCCACTGGCCGAACCGAACGTCACCCGGCTGTTGCGTACCCCGGGCGCCTCGCTGATCCCGGATTCGGAGACCACCGGCATCTACGGCGGTGTCGGCTACCTGTACGCGCGACGCGTCGCGGTCACCGATCCGGCCAAGGCAGCGGCGACTCGGGCGGTGGTCGCCGCCTATGTTCGGGCCTACCAATGGGTCAATACCCACCAGGAGGAGTGGGCGCGCAAGTACTACGTCGAGAACCAGAAGGTCAGCGCCGATGATGCCAAACGCATCGTCGACTCGTTCGGTACCTACACCTTCCCGCATCTGGATCAGCAGCTCATCGATCGCCAGCAGGGCACCATCGACGCGATCGACAACGCGGGCGAACTGCCCAAGAAGGTGCGCGCCGCAGACGATTTCGATCTGCGCTTCGACGCTGTCATCACCCAGGCCGTGACCGAGAGCGGCGCCGCGTTCGAACCGAAGGCGAAATAGCAATGGCTACCTTGGATGCCGGTGTACTGGGCCGAATCGGACGAAGTTCACGCACCGCCACCGAGCCGGTTCTGGGTCGCCGCAAGCCGACTCGGCCCCGGCTCGGACCGGGCCGCCCGATTCCGTTCGGCATCGCCATCGGGCCCGTACTGCTGATCGCGGCATGGGTGATCGGATCCGCCTCGGGCGCGCTGGATGAGCAGACACTGCCCGCGCCGTGGACGGTCGCCGAGACCGCACGCGATCTGCTCGCCGATGGCAGACTGCAGTCGAACCTGCTGACCTCGCTGAAGCGCGCGGCCTGGGGCCTCGGGCTCGGCGTGGTGATCGGTGTGGTGCTCGCCTTGATCGCCGGATTGAGCCGTGTCGGTGAAGCCCTGCTGGATGGGCCGATTCAGATCAAACGTTCGATTCCGACGCTGGCGCTGATCCCGCTGTTCATCGTGTGGTTCGGCATCGGTGAGGACATGAAGCTAATCGTCATCACGACCAGTGTGGCGATTCCGATCTACATCAATACCCACGCACAACTGCGCGGCGTCGACAGCCGGTATGTGGAATTGGCCGCAACGGTGGGTCTTTCGCGATGGGGATTCATCCGCCGGATCGCGTTGCCCGCTTCGCTGCCCGGATTCTTCACCGGGCTGCGGCTGGCGGTAACCATTTCCTGGCTGGCCCTGGTCGTGGTCGAACAGGTGAATGCCACCAGCGGCATCGGCTATCTGATGACACAGGCGCGTACCTACGGCCAGATCGACGTCATCGTGGTCGGCCTGGTGATCTACGGCCTGCTCGGATTGTTCGGCGATCTCGCCGTGCGCGCGACAGAACGGAGGGCACTGTCATGGCGGCAGACGATCGCGGACTGAATGTGGTCCGAACCCGCGGGCTGCGCAGGGGTTTCGGTGACCGCGTCGTGTTGCACGGGATCGATCTCGATATCGCGCGCGGCGAATTCGTCGCACTGCTCGGCCGCAGCGGTTCGGGTAAGAGCACCTTGCTGCGCGCGCTGGCCGAGCTGGATCGCGACGTCCTCGGCTCGGGTGAGTTGCGGGTGCCGACCGAACGTGCGGTCGTGTTCCAGGACTCGCGGCTGCTGCCGTGGAATCGGGTACTGGACAATGTGACTCTCGGTTTGAAGAGTGCCGATGCTGCCGAGCGCGGTCGCACCGCGCTGGCCGAAGTAGGCCTCGCCGGGCGAGAAAAGGCCTGGCCCAAGGAGCTTTCCGGAGGTGAGCAGCAGCGCGTCGCCTTGGCGCGGTCGCTGGTCCGGGAGCCGGAGTTGCTGCTGGCCGATGAGCCCTTCGGTGCGCTGGATGCGCTTACCCGCATCAAAATGCATGTGCTGCTGCAGGATCTGTGCGCCAAACACAAGCCAGCTGTCTTACTGGTGACCCACGATGTCGATGAGGCGGTGTTGCTCGCCGACCGCGTGCTCGTCCTCGACGAGGGACGCATCGCCGTCGACCAGCGCATCGATCTGGAACGTCCACGCCGCCACATCGATCCGGACTTCAACCGCCTGCGCGAGTTGCTGCTCTCCAGTCTCGGCGTCGATGTCGCGGCCCTGCACGATGAAAAGAAAGCCTCATGACCCGTCAACTCAGCCTCAATGCGTTCATCTACCCGTCCGGACATCACGAGGCGGCCTGGCGGCATCCGCAGAGCCGACCCGACCGGATCTACGATGTCGCCTACTATCAGGAGATTGGCCGCACGGCCGAAGCCGCGAAACTCGACGCGGTGTTCTTCGCCGACGGACCCGCATTGCGCACCAATGTCAAACACAATGCGGCCTCGGGTTTGGAACCGATCACCCTGCTCACCGCGATCGCGACGGCCACAACCCATCTCGGGCTGATCGCCACGGCGTCCACCACCTACTACGAGCCCTACAACCTGGCCAGGCTGTTCTCCACGCTCGATCACATCTCCGGTGGCCGGGCGGGCTGGAATATCGTCACCACCGGAACCGACCTCGCCGCAGCGAATTTCGGGCTGGACAAACATCCCGATCACGCGACGCGATATGCGCGGGCGCGGGAATTCGTCGATGCGGTCGTCGCGTTGTGGGACAGCTGGGAGGACGACGCCATCCTGCTGGACCAGGAGGCGGGCATCTACGCCGATCCGGACAAGATCCACCCGATCGACTTCGTCGGCGAATACCTCAGCGTGCGTGGGCCGTTCAATTCGCCGCGCACCCCGCAGGGACATCCGGTGCTCGTCCAGGCCGGTGCGTCGAATGACGGCCGGGCGTTCGCGGGCCAGTACGCCGAGGCGATCTTCACCGCGCACCAGCGGCTGGAAGACGCGCAGGCGTTCTATACAGATATCAAGGCCAAGGCCGCCGAATTCGGCCGCGACGCCGAGCAGATCAAGATCCTGCCCGGTATCAGCCCGTTCATCGGCGATACCGAGGCGGCGGCCAAACAGTTGGAGCGGGAGTTCAACGAGCTCACGGTGCCCGAATACGGGTTGAAGCAGTTGGAGGGCATCGCGGGTGAGAGCTTGCGGAACCTGCCGCTCGATGAACCGGTGCCGCTCGAATTGTTCAGCGACGCGGGCGATGTCACCGATAACGAGCGCAGCCGTCGGCAGGTGGTCGCCGGGATCGTACAGCGGGAACGGCCCACCGTGCGCGGACTGCTGCATCGTCTCGCCGGTGCCCGTGGACATCGAGTCTTCGCCGGTACGCCGGAGCAGGTCGCGGACACCATCGAGGAATGGTTCCGCAATGGCGCCGCCGACGGCTTCAATGTGATGCCGCCCTACTACCCGGGTGGTCTGGAGGTCTTCGCCGAGCAGGTCGTCCCGATCCTGCAGCGGCGCGGCCTGTTCCGTACCGAATACACCGGAACCACACTGCGCGACCACTTCGGTCTGCCGCGACCCGAGAGCCGGCACGCCCGGCGACCGGCGCTCGCGCAGTGAGCGACTGTATCGGTCCGCATCGAGCCCGGCGAGATGATCGGCATCGTCGGGCCATAGGTTGCGGCAAGAAAACGCTGCCAGCCGGGTCAGGGTCGGGCGGCCGTCGCGGAAGCCGGTCGACCGTGGCGGGTGCTGCATGAACTTTCGGAGTAAGCGACCTGGCGATTGTCGCCGGACGCAGGGCCATCGGCGCATCGAGCGCGTGCGTACAGGCGTCGTTCGCACCGTCGGCGACCAGCATCTCGAAGCGCCGCCGCAAGGTGCCCAGCGGCATATTCGTGTGCGGGCGCTGCGATGCCGACTTCCCGCGGCGCAGGCGCTGTGAGCGAGCGGATGGGCGTCACATCGGATTCCGTTCGCCTGCGGGCGCTGTGAGTGAGCGTCGGCGAGTGAACCATCAGCACAGCGTGCCCTCGCGTACGACGGAGCCGAGCGCCTGCGAGGTAGAAGTCGTGAGCGAACAGGTCCGCACCACAAGGGAATCCGTTCGTCTGCGTTCGCTGGTGTGGACGGTGTTCGTACCTGTGGTGCTCTACGGCATCGGATCCGGCGCGGCCGCGCCGATGTACGCGTTGCGCGCATTGGATCTGGGTGCGTCGGCCGGTGTCGCCGGAATCGTCGTCGCGCTGAGCGGGTTGGGGATGGTGCTGGCCGATCTGCCCGCCGGGCGGATTGTCGCGCGCATCGGGGAACGCTGGGCGATCGCTGTCGGATCGGGCCTCGGTCTGGTCGGGGTGCTGTGTGCGATCTTCGCCCCGCATACCGGGGTGCTTGCGGTTGGTGTGCTGCTCAATGGAACCGCAAGTGCGGTATGGGGTTTGGCGCGACAGTCCTACATCGTGTCCGTTGTGCCACCGGACGAGCGGGGCCGTGCGTTCTCGGCCTTGGCCGGCGCCTCGCGCCTCGGTTCGTTCTGCGGACCGTTCATCGGGGCCGCAATGGTGTACGCGATGGGGCCGAGCGGTGCGCTGTGGTTGCAGTTCGGCACGACCGTCGCATCGGGCGCGGCGATGCTCGCCATCCGTTCGGCCGACGCCGACGATACGGATGGCGCCGATCACACCCTGCGTTCAGTGGTCGTCGAAAACCGCAGCGTGCTGGGCACACTCGGTCTGGCGGCACTGCTGATGGGTGGTGCCAGGGCGACCCGCACCGCACTGCTCCCGCTGTGGGCCGCGCATATCGGCGTGAGCGCGACCGCCACGAGCCTGATATTCGGCATCGCCGGCGCAATGGACGTGCTGCTGTCCTACCCGGGCGGCATCCTGCTCGACCGCTACGGCAGTCGCGCCACCGGCGTGCCATCGATGTTGCTGTTCGCGGTGGGTTTCGCGGCTCTTCCGTTCACCTCGACGGCGCTCGAACTCACCGGTGCCGCCGTCCTGCTCGGGCTTGCCAATGGTGTGAGCAATGGCATCATCATGACGGTCGGCGCAGGCGCCGCGCCGCCGGGTCGACGTGCGGAATTCCTCGGTGCCTGGCGTCTGACCCATGACATCGGCATGTTCGCCGGTCCCATTGCCGTCGGCTTGATCAGTGCCGCAACAGTTCTCGGTGCCTCGGCGCTCGCCATCGCCGCGGCGGTTTTCGCAGGCGCAATCGCCATGCACCGCTGGTTCCCCGGTGCCTATCCCACCCTGTTCGCAGGCGCACGCCGTCCCGAAACCCAGCCGACCGACTGAGCGCTCGGACCACTTATGGCGCAGACCTGGTGCTTCCCGCACATAGGTTGCTCCCCGTGTGAGGTGCTCGTTGGGTATGTGCGGTCAGGTCAGGACGCGGGTCGCGCTCGGCCCATGGGTGGCGCAGACCTGGTGTGTGCCGCGCATAGGGTGCACCTTCTGCGAGGTGTTCGCGGTGTATGCGACGGCCTGCACCGATGCGCTGGTGCCGGGTACCTCAGGGCGCTGCTGGGGTTCGGCCGAGGTAGGCGAGGAGCCGGTCGCCGGGGGCCGCGGTCGGCGGCTCGATCGGCGGACCGAAGAGGGGCCATCGGCCCGCGATCGGGACGAGTTCCGGTGCCACCGACAGTAATTCGCGGGCGAGGCGCTCCGGGATCGGCGGGGCGCCGCGATCAGTGGCGGTGAGATCCCAAGCGTGGACCGTCAATTCGAGAGCACCGACGGTCCCGAGCACCCGGGCGGGCACCGGTCTACCGAAGACGACCACCGACCCCGGGTGCTCATTCGTCCAGTCACCGAGCAGCGCCACGGCTCGACTTCGAATATGGGCCGTCCCCGCACAATTCGGTAGCGGCGCACCCGGCGTGAGCCGAACCTGCCCACCCGCCAAACCTTCCCGCAACGCGGCAATCGACTCGTCCACATGCGCGAGCAGCATGCGCGTATTCCAGCCCCGACACGGCGTGGGTGCTGTCAGATCGGAACCGATGCCGGGCAGTACCGACAGCAGATACGCGACCGCCCGCTCGAGCAGATCATCGCTCATGGCAGGGCGGGCTCGGGTGACGTATTCGCCACCAACGATGTGGGCAGTCCGAACGCCGCGAACATCGAGCTGTCGTGATACGAGACGACATGGGCGACCTCGGTCGGGGTCACCGTAAGGATCTGCAGCGATTGCGCCCGACCGCGCAGGTAGAACGCGAATCCGGGCTGACCGTTCGCGGCGATCGGCACCATCCGGACCTCGCCCGCGCTATACGGACACTTCGCCCGAACGAGCTCGATGATCGTGGTATTGCCGCGGAACCACTCCTCGATCGGCGGCATCTCCCACACCGCGTCCGACCGCAACAGCGTGACGAGCGTATCCATATCGGCGGCTTCGAATGCGGCGGCATAGCGGTCCAGCAGCGCGCGGATTTCGGGGTCGCTCGGCTCGGCCACCGGCGTGTCCGGCTCCAGTTCCGCGAGCGTCGCATGTGCGCGCTGCAGCATGCTGTTGACCGCGGCCACGCTGGCTCCGATCAGCTCGGCGACCTCGGCGGCCTTCCAGTGCAACACATCTCGCAGTATCAACACGGCACGCTGACGCGGCGGCAGATGCTGCCAGGCGGCGACCAATGCCAGCCGCATACCCTCGCGCGCCGTGACGATGGCGGCCGGATCCGACGTCTCGGGTGCGATCAGCACATCCGGCATCGGTTGCAGCCAAGGAATCTCGGGCGCGAAGTTCACCGGGCGCGTGGGATCCGCGGTGGGCTCGGACAATCCGGTGGGTAGCACGCGACGTCGGTGCTCGAGCGCATTGAGACACGCATTGGTGGCAATCCGGTACAGCCAGGTCCGCATCGAAGCGCGCCCCTCGAAATCACCGTATCCGCGCCAGGCCCGCAGCAGCGTCTCCTGCACCAGATCCTCGGCATCATCGACCGAACCCAGCATCCGGTAGCAGTGGGCGAGCAGTTCGCGCCTATACGGCGCGGTACGGGCGGCGAATTCGTCGCTGTCGGTCATCTGCCTTCCTTTCCGGGTGCCCCGAATGGTTTCCCTCTGAAATATCGACCGCCGTGCTGCCCAGAACTCATCGGTGCGATGAGTTTCGGGCGGCGGTCGGTCGGTATCTGTGCGTGCCCGAACCATCGGGCACGACGAAACCAAAGGAAGGATCACCGTGAGCACACCAATCATTTCGGCGGTGACACAGCGCTGGGTGCTGGTACTCGGCGCGGTGGCGTCGCTGATGGCGGCACTGGACACCCTGGTCGTCGCCACCGCACTCAGTACCATCCGGCACGACCTCGGGGCGTCGCTGCAGACGCTCGAATGGACCGTCAACGGATATAACCTCAGCTTCGCGGTCTTGCTGATGACCGCGGCGGTGCTCGGCGACCGCTTCGGACGCAAACGGATGTTCATGGTCGGGCTCGGCATCTTCGTCGCCGCGTCTGCGGCCTGCGCGATATCGACCACCGTCGCGACCCTCATCGCTGCCCGCGTCGTGCAGGGCATCGGCGCGGCATTGCTCACGAGCCTGGCTTTGGCGCTGGTCAGCGCGGCGTTTCCGCCGGACAGGCGCGGTATGGCCATGGGGCTGCTGCAGGGCATCACCGGTCTCGCCGTCGCGTGTGGTCCGCTGGTCGGCGGGGCCGTCGCGGAGGGGTTGTCCTGGCAATGGATCTTCTGGTTGAACGTGCCGCTCGGGCTGCTGGCGCTGCCACTGGTGGCGGCCCGTGTTCCGGAGGGCTTCGGCCCAGACACCGCGGTGGACGGCACCGGACTGGCACTGGTCACCGGCGGCGCGTTCGGTGTGGTGTGGGGTTTGGTGCGCGGCAATATCGCGGGCTGGTCGAGTTCGGAGGTGCTGATCGCACTGGTCGGCGGGATCGCGTTGCTGATCGCGTTCGCGGTCTGGGAAGCGCGCACACGCGAGCCGATGTTCCCGATGCGGCTTTTCGTGAATCGCGGTTTCGCGGCGGGCAATACCGCCATATTCCTCACCTTCGCCGCTCTGTTCGGTGAGGTGTTCTTCTACGCGCAGTTCCTGCAGGCGGTCCTGCACTACGGTCCACTCGGCGCCGGATTGCGGCTGCTGCCATGGACGCTCACGCTCTTCTTCTGCGCGCCGGTCGCCGGTGCGCTGGCCGACCGGATCGGGGAGCGGCCGCTGATGGTGAGCGGATTGGCCCTGATGGCGGGCGGCATGCTGTGGATCGCCGCGATCGCCGACCCGGCGATGGCCTACGGCTCCTTCGTCGTTCCGTTCATCGTCTCCGGCGTCGGCACGTCGATGGTGCTGCCTTCGGCACAGAGTTCGGTGGTCGGTGCGGTCGAACACGCGATGCTCGGTAAGGCGGCCGGTGCCAACAGCATGATGCGCGAGCTGGGGGGCGTCTTCGGAATCGCCATCGCGGCAGCGGTTTTCGCCGCGACCGGCGGATACGGTTCAGTGGATGAATTCACCGACGGATTCGGCGCGGCGATCAAGGTAGGTGCGGCACTTGCCCTGTTGGGCGCGGTGGTCGCACTCGCACTGCCCGGGCGCAGGGCGGGCGTCGCAGTCGACGTCGAGGAGGCGACAGTATCCGTCTGACCCGTCAATCCTGGTAGGTCGAAATGCTTTCCAGCCATGAGTGATCGGGGTGCACCCGCGACAGCCACTCGAACAGCCGGGACCTTTGGGAGCGGTCCATCATGGGTAGCGCACGACGGAAATCGGCTTCGTCCTTGTCGCGGCGTGCCTTTGCCTTGAACAGGAGCGCGACTTCGGGAGTCGCGTACGGAATGCCCTCAATGGTGTGGCGAATCAGATGTTCGTAGGGCAGGGTGATCGATGGGTCGCGGCGGCACACCCATCGATCATCGGCGTGCGGTTCCCGAAACACGTCGAGCCGATAGCGCCCGGTCGCGGGTTCGCGTAGCCAGGTCTGGTGGAAGTCTGACGACTTCGCCGGAAACGGCCAGATTCGACCGTCACCGACAACGTCCCACTCGAAACTGGGAAAAGCAGCGACGATCTCGCTGAATCTGCCTTGCGGGATACCGATTTCGAGGTCGCTGTGTTCCCGAGCCCCGCCGCCGGTGAACAGTTCCAGCGCCCACCCCGCGGTCACGCACCACGGAACCGTGACATCCGACAAGCGCTGCGCGACTTCGGCGGGCGTCCACGCCGCCCACAGCCTTTCGCATTCCTCCGCCGAAACCACACGTCCGTCCTCGGGTGACACTCCAACATCCGAATCAGGCATCTGGACGTTCCTTCCAGGCGTGTGCGCCGACGAAGGATTCAGCGTACGCGGGTGCCGAGCAGATGACGCACGCCGCCGACGAACAGTTGCAGACCGAAGTCGAAACGCGCTGTCGCGTCCGGGGTTTCGTTGAGCGGTGAGGCGTCGTCGGTGAGCGCACCGGCCGAATCCATCTGCATTCTGGACTGTTCGTCCACGGTTTGTCCGAGCACGTAGTACAGCAGCGTGTACGCCGCGAGTTCGGCTTCCGGCCGCGGCATCCCGCCCCGGATCGCGGCGCCGACGAGCCGTTCCCGCCCTTTGCTCGTGGTGAGTCGGGAGGCATAGGTCGCCGAGACCAATTCGGCGCCGTCGCGATAGGCGAGCAGGCAACCGCGCAACCGGTGCGCCAATTCGGTGATCTGGCCCGACCAGTCCTCGGCTTCGATCGGATCCTCCATCGGGGCCAGAATCCGGTCGGCGACCGCGCCGAGTAGCGCCTGCTTATTGGGGAAATGCCAGTACAGCGCACCGGGCTGGACCTGGAGTGAACCGGCGAGCCTGCGCATGGTCAGGTCGGCGAGACCGTACTGGTCGAGAATGGCGATGGCGCCGTCGACCACGTCCGCGCGGTGCAGCTGCACGCTGTTTCCTTCCCCGAGGTGCTTTGACTCACTTGTTACCGCTACCCTAGCCTGAACACCGTTCAAGTTGCACGGCCACCTCGGCCGGACGAAGGGATTCGTGCAGTGACCCAGGCACCCGTCCAAACCGACATTCTGGCGACCGCCCGCGAGCAGGTGCTCGAGCGCGGCGAAGGCCTGACGCAGGAGCAGACCCTCGAGGTGCTGCGGCTCGGCGACGACCGGCTCGAGGAACTGCTCGCCCTCGCGCACGACGTGCGCATGAAGTGGTGCGGTCCCGAGGTCGAGGTCGAGGGCATCATCAGCCTCAAGACCGGTGGCTGCCCCGAGGACTGCCACTTCTGCTCGCAGTCGGGCCTGTTCCAGTCGCCGGTGCGCGCCGCCTGGCTCGATATCCCCAGCCTGGTCGAAGCCGCCAAGCAGACGGCGAAGACCGGTGCTACCGAGTTCTGCATCGTCGCGGCCGTGCGCGGTCCGGACGAGCGGCTGATGGCGCAGGTCGCCGCCGGTGTCGAGGCCATCCGCAACGAGGTCGACATCCAGGTCGCCTGTTCGCTCGGCATGCTCACCCAGGAGCAGGTCGACCAGCTCGCCGCCATGGGCGTGCACCGCTACAACCACAACCTGGAGACCTCCCGTTCGCACTTCCCGAACGTCGTCACCACGCACACCTGGGAAGAGCGTTGGGACACCCTGCGCATGGTGCGCGCGGCCGGCATGGAGGTCTGCTGCGGCGGCATCCTCGGCATGGGCGAAACCCTGGAGCAGCGTGCGGAATTCGCGGCGAATCTGGCCGAGCTCGAGCCGGACGAGGTGCCGCTGAACTTCCTCAACCCGCGTCCGGGCACCCCGTTCGGCGACCTCGAGGTGCTGCCCGCCGCCGACGCACTGCGCGCCGTTGCCGCATTCCGGCTCGCGCTGCCGCGTACCATCCTGCGCTTCGCGGGCGGTCGCGAGATCACCCTCGGCGACCTCGGCGCCAAGCAGGGCATCCTCGGCGGTATCAACGCTGTCATCGTCGGCAACTACCTGACCACCCTCGGTCGGCCCGCCGAAGCGGACCTGGATCTGCTCGGTGAGCTGAAGATGCCGATCAAGGCGCTCAACGAAACACTCTGAATCGGTAACGAAAGAGGCTGGCGCCGTGAGTACTGTCATGGATATGGACGAGCGCTACAACCCGTTCACCGGCAAACGCATCGTGCCGGGGCTCGACGATCCGGTCCCGGCCGCCGCGGCACTGGGACTGGAGCCGCCGCGCTTCTGCGAGCAGTGCGGTCGGCGCATGATCGTGCAGGTCAGCCCGGACGGCTGGTGGGCGAAGTGCTCGCGGCACGGCGTGCTGGATTCGAAGAATCTGGAACACCGCTAGTGGTGGCCGAATACGGCGACGTCGTCACCGCGCCGACGGGATCGGCCCGGATGGCGGGCGTGCGGCGTGAGCTGCGGGCGTCCGCGCTGATCGCGGTCGCGGTGGTGCTGCTCGGCGTGCTCGGCGGTGTGGTGTGGGCCTTCGTGGCACCCACCGAGCAGTATCTGGTGGTCAAGGCGCGTGCAGGCGCGGAGCCGGCCAAGGGCGCGGCGCTGACCGGGGAGAGCGTGCACCAGTTCGACGCGCTGGCGATCTTCGTGTGCATCGGCGCGGTGCTGGGTGTGCTGACGGCGATCGGCGCATGGCGTTGGCGTCGCGTGCGCGGACCGCTGCTGCAACTGGGGCTGCTGATCGGTTCCGGCGCAGGCGCTTACGTGATGTCGAAGGTCGGCGAGCAGATCATGCAGTGGCAGCATCCGATGCCCTACGACCCCGCGGTCGGCCAGATCGTTCGGCTGCCGGTGGAGGTCGGCAGTTGGCTGGCGCTGCTCGTGCAACCGCTGCTCGCCTCGCTGATCGTGCTGTTCCTCGCTGCGCTCAGTCCGACAGAGGATCTCGGCACCGGCTTCAGCGGACCGCTCGGCGATTCGCGGCCATACTTCACTGCGGCAAGCGGATTCGCGTCCGTCGACAATGCCGATTCGTATCGTGGCGCTGCGAACGGCGGGCCGGTGCCCTACGGTGTGCCGTATGGCGGCTTCGGACCGCCCGGTTCGGATCGCGCGCGCTGACGTTATCCGAACCGTTGCCCGCGCGGCGGCACAGACGTACCAGAATGGCCTAGAATTGTGGGACACGCTGTGCGTTCAGAGAGGAACGGATCATGGCGTTCGTCGGTAGCGGACCAGTGGTCGAAGAACTCGACGCGAAATTCTGGCGGGTCGTCGAGCCGCTCGTCTATCACGGTGCCACACAGGAATTCGTCATCCCAGCGGGCTTCCGCACCGACTTCGCGTCGGTGCCACGAGCATTGGTCTGGCTGATACCCCGCTACGGCGCCTACACCCGCGCCGCCATCCTGCACGACTATTTGCGGAGCTCGCACGAGGTGAGCACCGCCGACGCGGACGGCCTGTTCCGACGCTGCCTGCACGAGTTCAACGTATCGGTACCGCGTCGTTGGATGATGTGGGCCGCAGTGCGTTTGGGGAGCGGATTGCGCGGCGCCACTGTCGGTGATATCGCAGGCTTTCTGCTCATCGCGATCCCCTCGATCCTGTTCCTGGCGATCCCGGTTTTCGTGGTGCAGGTGTTCCTGTGGCTGTTCTGGTTGGTGGAGTTGGTGTTCTGGGCTGCAGCGCGCGTCGGACAGCGCACCGCGGCCCCGCCACCACAACCCCAGATGAAGACCGCCTGACCGTCCGGCCCGGAACTCTCCTTCGGCAGTTCAACCTGCGTGTTCGCATGTCGTGATCGAGGCTCGCGCTCGCGACCCGGCTTGATCTCATTGCACGCCAGGGAGTTTCGCTCCCGCTATCGGAACGTGCAGGAGGCAGATGGAATCGCGTCTGCGAGCGTCGCCGAGAACCGTTTTCGCACAACAATGCGCCGCGCTTCAAAGCTGCGGGCAATCCCACCCTGCGTCGGGTGGCGGCTGCAGCGGAGGCACGGATGCGGGCGACGCGGAGACCCGGACAGAAGGCGGTGCATCGGTTCAGCGCTTCGGGTTCTGATGATGTCTCCGGATCAGCTGACCCGGCTGGCCGAGGAGTTGCGGAAGCTGCCGCTGCGCGACCCGGAACCCGACGATGTCCCGTCGTCTTGGCTTCGGCGCGACGACGGACGAACCGCCGTGCAGGTGAAAATCGGTGGTGGCGGTGTCGGGGGCGCGGATACCGTTGGTGCGCAAGGTCGAGCGTGGGAAGGAGGTGGCGATGAGCGAGGATGTGTTGACCAGGCATGGGCAGGGGGTGCTGGTTCCGGAGGTCGGGAAGTCGGAACGGGCGGATCTGGTGGCGTGGCGGCGGCGGGACGCGTTGCGCCGGTCCAGTGCTGCGCAGCCGATACCCAGTGCGCGGCGGTATCGGCGGAAGGCGAAGCACAAGGGGCGGGAACGGGATTGAGGTCGCGTCCCGAGTGACCCCGTTTTCACGTGCGAAGGCACGTGGAGGCGGGGTTTTTCTGTTGTTGGCGGGAACAGGGCTCGGACGAGCCGGTGCCTCTCGGAGTCCGTTTCCAGCAGTGCGCATCCGGTGAGCAACTTGTTTGTGGCGAGGTCGTCGGACACGCTCGAAAGTGGTTCTGCCACAGTACTTTCGCTGCCTGTCGGTACCTGCATTCATTCGCCCCGGAACGATGAACAGGCGACCGCTTTCCGGACCGGATAACTCGTATCCGACTGTGACCAGCCATATTCGGCGGCTCCGCGCATTGCTCCGTATCGCCCGGCGTGATCGCTGTCTACCCTCTGAGTTGTTCGATTCGTTCGAATCGCGGAGCCGGTTTCCGGGTCTCGACTCCGCGAATCACCGGGAGGATTCAGCGATTCGGAGGGGGAGAGCAATGTCCTGGAAATCGGTGTACGGGGTGGTGGCGGGAGCCGTGCTGGCGATCGGAGTGATTTCCGGCGCGGCGCAAGCGGCCGCCGAGCAGTCGGGCGAGGTGCCGACACCGGTCGAGGCCGAGTCCGCGTTCGGCGTGTCTCTGGCCGGTGTGCGTTTCGAGCTCCGGGCACCTGGGGGTGCCCGGCGGGCTGTCCGAGTAGAAGGGGAGTGCCCTGGTCGATGGTGACCAGGGCACGCTCGGATGCCGTGGCCCCTACGGCAGTGGCCACGGCACAGTCCATTTCGAGCTCGGCGATCGCTTCGGGGGAGCGGTCGCCGAACCGGGAGGGGGCGATCGTGGGGCAGGCGATCGCGGGAGGTCAGGTGGGTGGGCGCAGTGCGGCGAATTCGTCGGTGACTCGGATTTCGGAGTCGGTGAACCGATACACCGCCGCGGGGCGCCCACCCGCCCGGCCGGGGGATGCGGTCGCGCCGGTCGGCGTGATCACCTTGCGGCGGGTGAGAACTCGCTGCAGATTCGTCGTGTCGACATCGTAACCGAGTGCGGCGCAGTAGATTTCGCGCAGCGTGGACATGGTGAACCGCTCGGGTGCCAGCGCGAAGGCGATATTGGTGTAGGAGAGCTTCGCGGCGAGCCGGGTGCGCGCGTGCTCGACGACTGTGCCGTGATCGAACGACATGCGCGGCAACTGGGAAACCGGATGCCACGTGGTGTCCGAGGGCAGTTGCGGGTCCGCGGTCAGCGGCACCAAACCCAGATAGGCCGAGGCGATTCGCCGCGGTGCGGGCACGCGGTCCGGACTACTGAATACCGAAAGCTGCTCCAGATGCGCCAGCTCGCGCACATCGACCTTCTCGGCGAGCTGGCGACGGGCCGAGACATTGAGGTCTTCGTCGTCGCGCAGCCGCCCGCCGGGTAGCGACCAGGTGCCCTTCTGCGGGTCGAGTGCCCGCTCCCACAGCAGCACCGCGAGTTCGGTCCGCTGACCGGGCGGACACGGTCGAATCAGCTCATCTGTCATGCGCGCAGGGCCGCTACCTGCGGTGATGTCCTCGGAGAAGCGCCGAACCTGGAACACCGCGGTGAGCGTTTCGTGGATGGTGCTACTATGGGCCACGTTTTCGATTATAAGTCGAAAACCTGGTTTGGTGCGAATCGGCTGGCATGTGAAAAGGCACAAGGGCCGAGCGCACGAGGAGAGGAGCCATCATGGCGACGATGGGTGTGAAGCTGGCGCCCCCGCTGATGGGACAGGTAGTCGACGGTCCGACCGGATTCTCCGGTGTCGAGGCCACACCGGAGTGGGCGGCCGAGGTCAAGCGCCTCGCCAGGGAGCGCAACGCGACGATTCTCGCGCACAACTACCAGTTGCCCGAGATCCAGGACGTGGCCGACCATGTCGGTGACTCGCTGGCGCTGTCCCGTATCGCGGCCGAGGCCCCCGAGGACACCATCGTGTTCTGCGGTGTGCACTTCATGGCCGAGACGGCCAAGATCCTCAGCCCCGAGAAGACCGTGCTCATTCCGGACCAGCGGGCCGGCTGTTCCCTGGCCGATTCCATCACCGCCGACGAATTGCGGGCCTGGAAGGCCGAGTTCCCCAATGCGGTGGTCGTCTCGTACGTGAACACCACCGCCGCGGTGAAAGCGCTCACCGATATCTGCTGCACCTCCTCGAATGCCGTCGACGTGGTCGCCTCCATCGATCCCGACCGCGAGGTGCTGTTCCTGCCGGATCAGTTCCTCGGTGCGCACGTCAAGCGGGTCACCGGCCGCGAGAACATGCACATCTGGGCGGGCGAATGCCACGTACACGCCGGGATCAACGGCGACGAGCTGACCGAACAGGCTCGCACCCACCCGGATGCCGAACTGTTCGTGCACCCCGAATGCGGTTGTGCCACTTCGGCGTTGTACCTCGCGGGCGAGGGCTCCTTCCCGGCCGACCGGGTGCACATTCTGTCGACCGGCGGGATGATCGACGCCGCCAAGGCCGCGAAGTCGAATCAGGTCTTGGTGGCCACCGAGGTCGGCATGCTGCACCAGCTGCGCAAGGCCGCCCCCGACATCGACTTCCAGGCCGTGAACGATCGTGCGTCCTGCAAGTACATGAAGATGATCACCCCGGCGGCGCTGCTGCGCTCGCTCGTGGAGAACACCGACGAGGTGCACGTCGACCTGGAAACCGCCGCGCTGGCCCGTAATTCGGTGCAGCGCATGATCGAAATCGGTAACCCGGGCGGTGGCGAATGAACGGCCGCGAACGGAGCGCGACGCGAGCGCTCGTCCGGAGTGGCGGTGCGGAATGATCGCCGGGGCGGTCGGTAGCGATATCGCTGCCGACCAGGTCGAGAAGGGGCGAGGCGCATGAGCGCCGCGCCGCGAGTCGACTGGGAGGCCGCCGCCGATCTGGTCGTGATCGGCGGGGGCGTCGCCGGATTGACCGCGGCACGGACGGCATCGCTGCGCGGACTGCGGGTGCTCATCCTCAGCAAGGGCGGCCCGACGGATACCGCAACCCAGTACGCCCAAGGCGGTATCGCCGTTGTTGCGCCGCATGAGGATTCGGTGGAATCGCATGTGCGCGACACGGTCGAGGCCGGTGCCGGACTGTGTGACGAGGCGGCGGTGCGTTCGATCGTCGAGGGTGGTCAGGCCGCCGTCGCCGCACTGACCGATTTGGGTGCGGTCTTCGATCTCGCTCGGGACGGCCAGATCTCACGCACCCGCGAGGGCGGTCACAGCACGCGGCGGATCATTCATGCCGGAGGCGACGCCACCGGCGCCGAGGTACAGCGCGCGTTGAACGCGGCCGGGCTGCCGGTCCTGTTCGGTGCCGCGGCACTCGAAGTCGTCACCGGGCGCACCGGTGTGCAGGGTGTGATCGCGGTGTCGGAGAACGGATTCGGGGTCGTGCACGCACCGGCGGTGCTGCTGGCCACCGGCGGGCTCGGTCAGCTCTACGCGCTGAGCACGAATCCGCCGGGTGCGACCGCCGACGGCATCGCGCTGGCGCTCTGGGCCGGCGCCACGGTGGCCGATCTCGAATTCGTGCAGTTCCATCCGACGGTGCTGTACACCCCCGGCGGACTCGGCAGACGGCCGTTGATCAGCGAGGCGGTCCGCGGCGAGGGCGCGACACTGGTCGATTCCGAAGGGAATTCGGTGACCGCGGGTGTGCACCCGCGTGGTGATCTGGCACCGCGCGATGTGGTGTCACGTGCGATCGCCGCACGGATGCGCGCCCTCGGCGCCGATCACGTCTACCTCGACGCCCGAGCGATCGAAAGCTTCCCGCAACGGTTCCCGACGATCACCGCATCCTGCCTGGCCGCCGGGATCGACCCGCATACCGAGCTCATTCCGGTCGCACCCGCCGCGCACTACCAATGCGGCGGGGTGGTGACCGACACCCACGGCCGGACTGCGGTTCCCGGTCTGTATGCCGCGGGCGAGGTGGCGCGTACGGGGCTGCACGGTGCCAACCGGCTGGCCTCGAACAGTCTGCTCGAGGGACTGGTGGTCGGTGAGCGGGCCGGGGTGGCCGCTGCTGAACGCCTCGGCGAGGAAGCGCATGTGACCGACGTGTCCTTCCACACCATCCCGCGTGCGGCCCGAGCCTTGGTGCAGCAGTCGATGACATTGCATGCCTCCGTGGTTCGCGATGCCGCCGGACTGGCGGAGGCGGCCGTGCGGTTGCGAGATGCGATGTCGCACAGTGCGGCAAGTCGCTTGCGTGCCGAGTTGACCACTGCCAAACAGCGATTGACGGGTGCGCCGATCGAGCTCTCCGCACTGAACAGCAGCGGTGCGATGAATACCGGTGCGGCACAGCGCATCACCGCGTTCGAGGACGCTGCCCTGACCCTCACCGCCCAGGTGCTCCTGCTCTCCGCGGCAGCCCGCACCGAAAGCCGCGGCTCCCACACTCGCTCCGATCACCCGACCCCCGACGATCACCAACGCCGCAGTCGCGCAGTGCGTCTGGGCCCAGAAGGTCACCCCGTCCCCGCCCCCGACGGCCTGGACCTCACCACCTGGACTCAGGACGCCATCCCCAGCGCCTCATGACCGCGGCAATGCACGAGAACAAGTAGGACTAGGAGTGCACTGATGGGACTGGATACCGGCCTGGATCGTGACGAGGTGCTGGCCCTGATTCGCACCGCACTGGATGAGGATCTGCGCTACGGCCCCGATATCACCACGGCGGCAACGGTTCCCGCCGATGCGGCGGTGAAGGCATCGGTGGTTTCGCGCCAACCGGGCACGGTGGCCGGGCTCGATATCGGGCTGCTCGTGCTCGACGAGGTGATCGGCGCGGGCAATTACGAAATCACCGATCGGGTCGCCGACGGCACCCGGGTCGAGCCGGGCCGGTCAGTGCTCGGGCTGGTCGCGCCGACCCGCGGCCTGCTCACCGCCGAACGCACCATGCTCAACCTGGTCTGCCACCTGTCCGGCATCGCGACCGCCACCGCCGCCTGGGTCGACGAGGTCGCGGGCACCGACTGCCGCATCCGCGACAGCCGCAAAACCCTGCCCGGCCTGCGTGCCCTGCAGAAATACGCGGTCCGCGTCGGCGGTGGCGTCAACCACCGCATGGGCCTCGGCGATGCCGCCCTGATCAAGGACAATCACGTGGTAGCCGCAGGTTCGGTGGTCGCCGCCCTGCGCGCGGTGCGCGAGCTCGCCCCCGATATCGCCTGCGAGGTCGAAGTGGACAGCCTCGAACAACTGGACGCCGTCCTGGCCGAAAACGTCGAACTGGTCCTGCTCGACAACTTCCCCCTCTGGCAAACCCAAGCCGCCGTCCAACGCCGCGACGCCCAGGCCCCCACCACCAAACTCGAATCCTCCGGCGGCCTGACCCTCGCCGACGCTGCCGACTACGCCCGCACCGGCGTCGACTACCTGGCCGTCGGCGCACTGACCCACTCGGTGCGCGTCCTCGACCTCGGCCTGGACATGTAACCGTCAGGCGGTGAGTTCGCGTTCCAACGGCGTGCGGAAGCGGGGGATGGCGCGAACCTCGCCGTACCAGGTGGTGATGCGGGCGGCTTCGGCTTCGATGAGAGATTCCGCTTCGGAGCCGATGTCTTCGAGTAGGCGGTAAACGATTTCGCCGTCTTTGCGCTGGGCCCAGCCGCCGACTATGCGCCCGTTGCACCAGATGGTGGGACCGACGTTTCCGTTGCGGTCGAAGAGATTTGAGGCATGGGGCCCGAGGTACCAATCGCGAGACTGCCAGCCCATGGGGGTCGGGTCGAGTGCGGGGAGCAGGGCAGCCCAGGGTTCGGACTCGGGGGTCGGGTCTTGGTCGTCGGCGAGTAGCAGACCGGTGGTGCCGTCGAGATCGACCTCCACCACATCGAGTTCGGCGAGGGCCTTGCGAACCTCCGCGAGTGTCCAGCCGGTCCACCACTTGATATCGGTGATGGGCGCGGGTCCGAAGGCGTAGAGCCACTGCCGGACGAGTTCGGCGCGTGCCGCATCGGCGGGCATGGTCGCAACACCTTGCGGCAGCCAGGTTTCTATCGGCGCCCAGGTGTATTGGCTGCTCGTCCAACTGCCGTTCGGCCGACCGCGCACGATGCGCCCCTCGACACCCAGGATCACGAGCACCCAGGTGGTAATGCTGGTGGGGCGCGAATATGCCTTGTCCGGAGCGGGATTCACCTGTGTGCGCAGCCGGGGCACGTCCTTGCTCAGCTGTGCGCCGGTCGCCGCTCCGCGCGCCAAGAGCGCCTTGTGCGTTTCGTCTTCGACATCGGCCAGCCACGTGCGCACATCCCCGTCGACCACACCGGCCTGCTCGATGAACCTGCCGTAGGTGCGACGTTGCTTCTCCGCCAACGCATCCGCGCACGACGCCTGCAATACCGGCAGCAACTCGACCGGTGCGATGAACATCGTGCGCCGCATCGCCAGCAGGCGTAGCAGCGTCCGATCGTCGTACAGCGCCTTCTCGACATGTGCGGGCTCAGCGGTGAGACTGCGCGCGCCCACCGACAGGTACACCGTCGCTGGATCCGTCGCATGCAGGACGACGAGGGATCGGACAATGTCGGCAACGTCATCGGTGCGACACGCTGGTGTCAGCCGATGCCGCCGTGCCAGCCGGGCCCGCCGTTCTGCCGCATCGATCGAACGCATATGCGAATACTAGCGGTCAGATGCCGAACTGCTGCGGATCCACTCCCAGCGTCTGGCATGCCTCCCGTACCGCGGCGATCTCGTTCTGATCGAAATTTCCGTCCGCATTGCCGATCATGATGCCGATCTGGACGACCGCATGCGCCTCGGTCGGCTTCCCCGCCGCCTTGCCGATCTGCTGCAGCACATGCGCCCGCCCGAATGCCGGATCGGCGACCAGCCGGTTGCAGTTGTCCTCGAACAGATCGCGCAATTCATCGGTCGGGAAGTTCTGCAGCACCGGATCGGAGCCGATGAGTCCGGCCACCCGCATGCGCTCGGCCGGATCGATGGTGCCGTCGGCCGCCGCGACGAGTGCGCACATGCCCATGCTCGCATCCCGGAACGAACCGCCGCGCAGCTCGTTCTTCTTGGCCAGCAACTGCGCTCGCCACTGGGGGGCCTTGTCCATCAGATCCATCAGGCGACCGATATTGGTCGCATTGCTGATGAGACGGTTCAAGAAGGCCATGGAAACTCCCCGGAACGAAGTTCGGACGACAGACGGGCCCGAACTCTGGATCGACAGAGCGCACGGTAGCAGAACCCGCCGGGACACGCCTGCCTCCGAAACACCGCCGAATTACGCCGGCTGCCAGGCGCGCACCAGATCGAGCAACCCCGGAAAACGGGCGTCGAGATCCTCGATCCGCACCCTGCTGCGGCGCTCGAGTCCGTACTGCCGCTGCCGGGTGACACCGGCCTCGCGCAGCACCCGGAAATGGTGCGTCAGCGTCGATTTCGGCCGATCGATATCGAACCAGCCGCATGAGCGATCGGCCTCAGGGGATTCGAGCAGCAGTTTCTGCACCATGCTCAGCCGCAGCGGATCGCTGAGTACGCCGAGTACATCCTCGAGCCGCAGTTCGGCACGCGTCGGCTCGGGCAGCGTGGTCGCGACGGTGTCGGTCGATGGCATCGGCTCTCCTGCGAATCGCGAATTCCTAGTTCGACTTCTATCGTACTAGATGTTAAGTTCGATTCCCGTCGTACCAGTACGAGAATTTTCGAACCAGGAGGTTGGGATGGCGACACTCACAGCGAAACCGGAAACCGAGGTGCGGCACGACGGCGCAGTGTGGCTGGCGGCTTGGCCTGTGCTCGCGGTCTTCGTGCTCTCGAATGCCCCGACCCCGCTGTATGTCTTGTGGCAGCAGCGGCTCGGCTTCTCCTCAGGCACGTTGACCGCTGTATTCGCCTGCTACATCGTCGGATTGCTCGGTGCGCTGCTGGTCGCGGGTGTTGTCTCGGACCGCATCGGCCGCAAGCCCGTGCTGCTGCCCGCGGTGCTCCTCGCGATGCTCGCCTGCGTCCTGTTCGCCACCGCGAATTCGGTCGCGATGCTGGCGATCGCGCGCCTGCTCACCGGAACAGCGGTCGGCGCGGCCGTCTCGGCGGGGATGGCGGCGGTAACCGATATCGGCGGCCCGGCGCGCAAACGGCTTGCCGCACTTGCGGCCTCATCGGCCATGGTGCTCGGCGCGGGCTTCGGTCCGTTGCTGGCGGGTCTGCTGTCACAGTTCGTTCCCGGCCCGACCGTCACGATATTTGTCGTCGAAATCGTCTTGCTTGCTACGGCTTTCGTGGTCGTCGCGCGGCTCGACCTGCCCAAAGGCGCTCGCGGACGTGGCCCATGGATCCGCATCCCCGCGGTCGCACCGGGCGGACGCACGGCGGTGCTGCTCGGCATCGCGGTGTTCGCGCCGGGTATCACCGCGACATCATTCGTGCTCTCGCTCGGCCCCTCGCTGCTGTCGAACCTCTTGGGCGCGACCAACCGCGTGCTTGCGGGCGGCCTTGCCTTTGTCATGTTCCTCGGCGCCACCGGCATCCAATTCGCGGTGCGGCGACTGCGTCTGCGCACGATCCTGCTCGGCGGTACGGCGGCCACCCTGCTCAGCATGATCACCCTGGTCGCGGCGCTGCGGCTGTCATCGATCGCGTTCTTCGCCGCCGCCGCGATCCTCGCGGGCGTCGGCCAGGGTATGGGCCAGTTCGGCGGTCTCACGGCCATCAGCGCGAGCGTGCCCGCCGATCGGCTCGCCGAGGCCAATGCCGCTCAGAACGTCGGCGGATACCTGCCCGCCGCGGTACTTCCGCTGTCAGCCGGATTTCTCAGTGACGCAATCGGTTTGCCCGCGGGCGCGACCACCTTCGCCGGCATCGTCGGCGCCGCCGCGGTGCTCGGCGCGGTATTCGTCGCGATTCGCCCCAGCACCGCGACCGGACAGCGATAGCCGCATGTCATCATTTCGGCATGAGACACCTACTGCTGACGCTCGGCTGTGCGCTGTTCGTCGCGGTGTCGACGACAAGCCTTGTCGCACCGCCCGTCTCGGCCGAACCGGAATGCGCGGTCCAGGTGGACGTGCGACCGGTGACCCTGACAGTGGACGGCGAGGACGCCACCGGTCGGGTATACGAACCGCATCGCTGCACGGCAGGCGACCCGGCGCCGCGTGATCTGGTCGTCGCGGTCCATGGCCACGACGGCACCTCCGCCGACTACGCCGAATATCTGACCTCGATCGCCCGCCGCACCGCGACCCCCATTCTGTCCATGGACGCCCGCAGCGCGACCAGTGTCTGGCGGACCGGCGACTGGAATCTGTGGGCGGGTTGGCGCGATATCGTCACCGCCACCCAGTGGTACAAGGACGAGCATCCGACGATCGGCCGCACCGTGCTGTGGGGCTGGAGTCAGGGCGGCACCATGAGCGGACTCGCGGTGGCGCACGGTCCGCAGGGACTCTTCGACTATTGGGTCGATAATTACGGCCCCGCGGACGATTTCACCATGTGGCTAGCGTCGGCGGGCGTCGATCCCGCACTGCCCGGCCAGATCGAACGCGATGCGGGCGGCTGCGCCCCGACGGTCTGCCCGCAGGTCTATGCCGAACGTTCGCCCGTTCTCCTCGCTGCCCGGATGAGCATGAAACGCGCCTTCCTCATCCACGGCACCGGTGACGATGTGGTGCCGTACCCGGCGACCGTGGAAATGCGAGCCGGACTGCTCGCCGCGGGCAAACCCGCCTCGATGTACACCATCGTCACCGGCCGCGACCTGAACGGCGCCGTCGTCCCGGGCGATCACAGCGTCGGACCCGCCTACTTCGAGGGCGGCTGCGTGGTCGAGCGCCTGCTGCTCGGCACCGAACCCGTCGACGGACCCGACCGCGACTATCTGGTCGACGTCGCCCGCGGCATCGTGACCGCGCCCCCGGCCCCGCCGAACGCCAAATGCGCCGCATAGGGAACACCGGTCGGTGCGTTGTGGTTCATTCGGGCAGGACCGGATACAAGGAGAGGTGCAATGAAGCCGAATGACCCCGCCTACCACTGGAGCGGCGCGGAATTGGACCTCGACGCGTACCTGGCGCGCATCGGTTACACCGGCGACCGCACCCCGACGCTGGCCACCCTGCGCGCCATCGTCCACGCGCACACCACCACGATCCCGTTCGAGAACCTGGAGTCCATTCTCGGCCGCCCCGTGCCGCTGGATTTGGAATCCTTGCAGGACAAGATGATCCGGCACCGGCGCGGCGGCTACTGCTACGAGAACGTCGGCCTGTTCGCCGCCGCGCTGGAACGGCTCGGCTTCGGGGTGACCGGTCTCAGCGGCCGGGTCACCATGGGCGTTTCCGAGGGTCTGCGCCCGGCCACCCACGCCCTGCTGCGCGTCACCACCGGCGATGACGATCGCGTCTGGATCTGCGATGTCGGCTTCGGCTCCGGACCCCTCGCGCCCTATGAACTGGCCGAGGGCGGTGAATTCAGCCTCGGCGACTGGCGCTTCCGGCTCGAACACACCACCGGCGAACTCGACAGCGATCTGTGGGTGCTGCACCAATTCGGCCGCGACGGCTGGATCGACCGCTACACCTTCACGCTGAATCCGCAGTACCGCATCGATTTCGCGGTCGGCAACCACTTTGTCTCCACCTCGCCGCGCTCACCGTTCACCGCCCGGCCGTTCGTGCAACGCTTCCTTCCGGAGGTCCACCACGTGCTGGACAACCTCACCCTCATCACCGAATATCCGAACGGCTCCAGCGAAACCCGCGAACTCGAACTCGCCGAACTTCCGAAGATCCTCACCGAGGTCTTCGACATCGACCTGTCCGAACCCGACGCCACCGCCCTCGCCCAGGGGCCCTGGCTCGCCTGAATCCGCTCCGTGCGGTTACCCGGGCTCGCTGCCCTGCGGCACTAGAGTCGGCCAGGTGCGTGCTTACCGGAATCTTCTCGTTCTGTTCGCAGCCTCCGCGCTGGCCCTGAGTGGTTGCAACTCAGGGCGGGCCCAGCCCGATACCGTCGCCGAGCAGTTCGCCGATGCGCTCAGCCGCGACGACGTCGCCGCGGCCGCCGCGCTCACCGACGACCCGACCACGGCATCGGATGTGCTGGGCAAGCTCTACGACGGGCTCGGCAAAGATGTGAAATACGAGGTCCGCACTGCGGACAAGAACTCCTTCACCCTCGCCGCCACCTGGAAGTTCGGCAAGAACGAGTGGAGCTACACCACCAACGGTTCCGCAGGCGATTCCGGCGACGGCTGGAAGATCAAATGGGATCCCAATGCCATCGCACCCGGTCTCGCCTCAGGACCGCTGAGCTACGCCACCGCCTATCCGAAGCCCGCGCGCATTCTGGAGTCATCGGGGGGTGAGTTGATGACCGAGCAGGTGGTCACCCTGGTGAACGTCGCCCCCGGTGCCGATACCGCCGCGCTCGCCGCGGTGCTCGCCCCCGTCGCCGCCGACATCACCGCGCAGTCGCTGCAATCGGATCTGGCTGCGGCCCAGGGCAAGTCGATCACGGCGGTCACCCTGCGCGACGCCGATATCGCCCCGATCCAGACGGCGCTGGCCGCAGTCCCGGGCGTCACCCTCGCGCCGCAGACCCGCCTGCTCGCCACCGACAAATCCCTCGCGTCACCGGTGCTGTCCGGCCTCGCCGACCTGTGGCAGAACTCGGCCGACGCGGCGGCAGGCTGGGCGGTGCGGGCGCAGACCGCCGATGGCACCGAACGCGTCGCCGGTCAGGATCCGAAACCCACCGCGGATATCGTGACCACACTCGACACCGATCTGCTGCGCTACGCGGAGAGCGCATTGACGCCGATCACGCAGCCCGCCGCGATCGTCGCAATGCAACCGTCCACCGGAAAGGTGCTCGCCGTCGCGCAGAACGCGGCC
Organism: Nocardia sp. CA-120079; assembly: GCF_050955745.1. NCBI lineage: Bacteria > Bacillati > Actinomycetota > Actinomycetes > Mycobacteriales > Nocardiaceae > Nocardia > Nocardia sp. CA-120079. The sequence continues at coordinate 6,708,447 of NZ_CP192088.1, read as the reverse complement.
GCCGACGCTCAGGGACCGATCGCGCTCACCGGCCTGTATCCGCCGGGTTCGACCTTCAAGACCGTCACGGTCTCGGCCGCGCTGCAATCCGGCGCGGTGACACCCGACACCGTGCTGCCGTGCCCGGCCACCGCGAATATCGAAGGCCGCCGCATCCCCAACGACAACAACTTCGACCTCGGCAATGTCGCGCTGCACACCGCCTTCGCCCAGTCCTGCAACACCACCATGGGCCAACTCGCGGTGAATCTCGCACCGAACGGCCTCACCGATGCCGCGGCACAACTCGGCCTCGGCATCGACTTCGTCACACCCGGTCTGACCACCGTCACCGGCAAGGTGCCGACCGCGGACACCCCGGCGCTGCGCGTCGAATCCGGTATCGGCCAGGGCAAGGTGACGGCGTCACCGTTCGGTATGGCGCTGGTCGCCGCATCCATCGCGCGCGGATCGATGCCGCTGCCGATGGTCGTCGACGGGCAGCCCGGCGTGGCCGACCACACTCCGGCGCCGCTGCCGCCGACCACCGACGAGCAGCTGAAAACCATGATGCGCGAAACCATAACCGGCGGCACCGCCACCGCACTGCGCGATATTCCGGGGCTGATCGGCAAGACCGGCACCGCCGAGTACATCGATGACAAGCACGCCCACGGCTGGTTCGTCGGCATCGACGGCGACCTGGCCTTCGCCGTATTCGTCAGCGATGCCAACAGCTCGGGTCCGGCCGTGGAAGCCGCAGGCCGTATGCTGCGTGCAAGACATTGAGCGTCACTGCCGAATCAGCACGACATCAGCGTTCGGCGCGTGTGGGCGGCGAACATACCCCGCAGACGCGTGCCGAGGATTGCGCCCCGCTACACTCGTCGGCGGAACGCGTTGATGGTCAATACGCGTGATGTCACGATTTCGAGAAGGTTCGGAGTAGGCGCCATCGATACCGGTCAATTGATCGCGGAGCACTACCGCCTGGTCGAGCGGATTGGTAGCGGCGGCACGGGTGTAGTTTGGCGTGCCATCGACGAACGCCTGCAGCGCTCGGTCGCGGTGAAGCAGATCCACATCAAGCCCAGCCTGCCCGAAGCCGAGCGCGACGTGGTGCGACAGCGCGCGATCCGCGAGGCCCGCAATGCGGCGCGCTTCCAGCATCCGAATGCGATCGTCGTCTTCGATATCACCGAGCACAACGGCGACCCGTGCCTGGTGATGGAGTACCTGAAGTCGAAGAGTCTGGCGGGAGTGATCTCCGCGCAGGGGATGCTGCCGCTGACCCAGGTCGCGCGGATCGGCGAACAGGTCGCCTCGGCGCTCATCGCCGCACATCACGCCGGGATCGTGCACCGCGATGTCAAACCGGGCAATATCCTGCTCGACGACACCGGCACGGTGAAGATCACCGACTTCGGCATCTCCCGCGCCACCGGTGACGTCACCCTCACCGAGACCGGTCTGATCTGCGGTACCGCCGCCTATCTCGCGCCGGAGGTCGCGCGCGGCGCCGACCCGACCCCGGCCGCCGACGTATTCGCCTTGGGTGCAACGCTTTTCCACGCTCTCGAGGGCGAACCGCCGTACGGTGCCAGCGCCAACCCGCTCGCCGTGCTCTACGCCGCGGCGAACGGCCAGGTGAGCGAACCTCGGCACGCCGGCCCCGCAACCGACTTCCTGCTCGATCTGCTCAGCCCGGATCCCGCCGAGCGGCCGACCATGCGTGCGGCCCGCGAACATCTTTCCGCGCTCGCCGATTCCGGACCGGTGACCGCCGGATTCGTACCGGCCAGTGAGGCTTTCGGCCGGCGCGGCGAATCCGCAACCCGTACCCTGCGGCCACCGGCCAATCCGACGCCGGAGCACCAGCCGACCACACGGCAGCCACGTCCGGCGCCGCCGCCGCGAAATTCCGTCCGTCCCGCCAACTCCAGTGCATCGCATCCGACGACCGCCGCACATCCGCGGACGGCGACGCAGCCGCGTCCGGCGCAGCGCAAGTCCGGTGGCAAGCGCAAGGCCGTACTGGTCGGTGCGACCATCGGTGCGGTGGTGGCCGTCGTGGCCATCCTGATCGGTGCGCTGAATCAGTCGGGCACCAATACGCCGTCGGTGCAAGCGAGTCCGCCTTCGTCGTCGGTGTCCAAGGGGACCACTTCCACGGCTGCCGCGGGCGCGCCGGGGCAAACGAAGAGCGTCGGCACGGCCGACTCGCGGCAATCCATCGATCAAGTGGTGGACTTCTACAACAACCTCACCTATATGAGTTTCGCGTCTGCATGGAAACAGTTGACTCCCGCTGCCCAGCGGGTCTACGGCAGTCAGTCGGCCTTCCAGGATTACTGGACGCAGAATCGGGTCACGGGCTTCAACACTGTTGATGCGGCCGGTAGTGGTACAGGTACCAACCCAGACGGTTCGGTGGAAATCAATGTGGCCAGCGTGACCTATGCGGGCCAGAACAGGTCGGTGACGCTGCGGTTGATCAACCCCGGCAGCGGCGCCCCACTCATTGACAGCGACACCCGCAGCGGCGACGCGCGCTAGTCACGGCGGCGGGTGCGGTGCGCTATCGGGCAACGGACCGCACCGAGGTCTGCGCCCAATTCGCCAGCAGCGCAAGGGCGGTGGCGCTCGGCGAATCCGCTTCGGTGGTGTGCATGATCAGCGCCTGATCCGGATCGTCGGGCAGGCGCAGGGTTTCGAAGCCCAGATCTAGCCGGCCGACCACCGGGTGCAGATAAATGTAGCGCCCGTGCGTCTTGTCCTTGAGCTCGTGACGCTGCCACATGGCGGCGAAGTCGGCGGAGTTCGTGCTCAATTCCTCGATGAGCGAAACGATTGCGGCGTCGCCGGGATGGCGCGCCATATCCAGGCGCAGATACGCGACGACATCGGCGGCCTTGGCCGTCCAATCCTCGTACAGTTCCCGCATCCCCTCATCGAGGAAGACCAGTCGGGCCAGATTGCGCTCGCGGGGCGGTAGTGCACCGAAATCGGTAATGAGCGCGGCGGCAAGGGAATTCCAGGCGAGCACATTGGTGCCGCGACCCACGATGTAGGCGGGGACGTCGGCGGCCGCGTCGAGCAGCCTGCGCAATCCGGGACGGACTTCCTGTTCGGCCGGCGGCTCCTCGCCGGACCACGGCCGCGCGAGTCGATACAGATGCTCGCGTTCCACCGGATTCAGCCGCAGCGCCTGCGCGACGGCATCCAGCACCGACTCGGAGAAGTGCAGGGTGCGGCCCTGTTCCAGACGCACATAGTGATCGACACTGACCCCGGCCACCATGGCCAGCTCCTCGCGGCGCAGACCGGGCACCCGGCGCCGGCTGCCGTAATCGGGCAGGCCGACCTCCTCCGGGCTCAGCCGCGCTCGCCGGGAACGCAGGAATTCGCCGAGTTCGGCACGTCGATCCAGACTCACGTCATCCAGTATCCAGCCGGTTGCCGGGCGCATCCTGGTCATGCCGTGCCCAGGCTCACGCGGCGCTGTTTACCGCCGTTGTCCGCGCCGAAAGTAGTGATCACCGCCGGAACGGTTCCGGCAGTGAACGGAGACGGAAACAATGAGCAACACCCGCCCCCTCGGCGACACCGGCATGGACATCACCCCGCTCGGCTTCGGCACCTGGATCTTCGGCGGATCTGGTTGGCAGTACTCATGGGGCGCCACCGATGACGCCGAATCGATCACCGCCATTCGGCACGCGGTGCACGCCGGAATCAACTGGATCGATACCGCAGCCGCCTACGGCCTCGGCCACGCCGAGGAAGTGGTCGGCCGCGCGCTCGCCGACATTCCGGAAGCCGAGCGACCCTATCTCTTCACCAAAACCGGCCTGATTTGGGACGACGGCGATGACCGTTCCGGCCCGCCGCGCCGGATCATGCGGCCCGACGTGGTGCGCAGGGAAGTCGAGGATTCGCTGCGTCGGCTGCGCGCCGAGCAGATCGACCTCTACCTGGTGCACTGGCCGGATACCGGCGCGGTCTTCGTCTACGGCGCCGAGGGCGAGGCCAACGACCAGGCGACTCCGCTCGAGGAGTACTGGCAGGTCATGGCCGATCTGAAGAAGGAAGGCAAGGTCCGCGCGATCGGCTTGTCCAACCACGGCGCGGCCGAGCTGGCGATCGCCGAGTCCATCGCCCATGTCGATGCGATCCAGCCGCCGTTCTCGGCGATCAACCGCTCGGCCGCGGCCGATATCGCCTGGGCACACGAGAACGGCACCGGCGTGATCGTTTACTCACCACTGCAATCGGGCCTGCTCACCGGCACATTCACCGAAGAACGCCTGCGCAATCTGCCCGCCGAGGACTGGCGCGGTTCGCATCCGGACTTCACCACCGGCCTGTCCGCCAAGCTCGCCCTGGTCGAAGCCATGCGCCCGATCGCGGCCCGCCACGGCGTGACCGTCGCCGAGGTCGCCCTGGCCTGGGCGACCGCATGGCCCGGCATCACCGGCGCGATCGTCGGTGCACGTAACGCCACGCAGATCGACGGCTGGCTCGGCGCGCGTGACCTCGCGCTCAGCCCCGACGACCTCGCCGCAATCGAGACCGCCATCACCACGACCGGCGCGGGCACCGGCCCCGCCCGCGCGTAATTTTCGGAGGAACCACCATGACACTGCACGTCGTCGCCGAATTCCGCGCCAACTCGGGCCGCGAGGACCGCCTACGCACGGCACTCGAGGCAATGATCGAACCATCCCTCGCCGAGCCCGGCTGCCTGACCTATCACCCCTACACCGACCCCAACGATCCGTCCCACATGGTGCTCGTCGAGGAGTGGACCACCCCCGAAGCCCTCGACAAACATTTCACGACGCCACATTTCTTCCATGTGCGCGATGTACTCGACCAGATCCTCGCCGAACCGATGATCATCAAGCGCCTCGTCTCGGCCTGACACCCGTCGCGCCCCGGTCCACTATCGGACCGGGGCAGTCCGCGCCACATCCGGCGACCGCACCGGATAACGGGTGGCATCGGACCGATAGGCTGGTAGCTGGAGCGGAGCGGAGGATACCGACCGCTCGGCCTCGGGCACGGCGTCCAAGGATCAGGACAGACAGGATCGCAGACCTCATGACATCCCGCATCGAGCTCGCCCGCGTTGATCTGCGCGGCCGTACTCCCTCCGCTGCCGAGCTGCGCACCGCGCTGCCGCGCGGGGGAGTCGACGTGGACTCGGTGCTGCATCAGGTGCGACCGGTGGTGGAGGCCATCCGGGATCGCGGGGTCGCCGCGGCGCTGGAGTTCAGCGAGCAGTTCGACGGCGTGATTCCGGCGAGCGTGCGGGTGCCCGCGGCCGAGTTGGAAGCCGCATTGGAGAAGTTGGATCCGGCCGTGCGCAGTGCACTCGAGGTCGCGATCGAACGGACCCGCAAGGTGCACGCCGATCAGCGACGCACCGATACCACCACCGAGGTCGTGCCCGGCGGCACGGTCACCGAGCGGTGGGTTCCGGTCGAGCGGGTGGGGCTCTACGTGCCGGGCGGCAATGCCGTCTACCCGTCGAGCGTCGTGATGAATGTGGTGCCCGCGCAGGCGGCCGGTGTCGACTCGCTGGTGGTGGCCTCGCCGCCGCAGGCGCAGCACGGCGGGCTGCCGCACCCGACCATTCTGGCGGCCGCGAAACTGCTCGGGGTCGAGGAAGTGTGGGCCGTCGGCGGTGCGCAGGCCATCGCGTTGCTGTCTTACGGCGGTATCGATACCGATGGAGCGCAGCTCGAGCCGGTCGACCTGATCACCGGTCCCGGCAATATCTTCGTGACCGCCGCCAAGCGTCTGTGCCGCGGCCTGGTCGGCATCGATGCCGAGGCGGGCCCCACCGAGATCGCGATTCTGGCCGATGCCGCCGCCGATCCGGTCCACGTCGCCGCCGATCTGATCAGCCAGGCCGAACACGATGTGCTCGCCGCCAGCGTGCTCGTGACCGACAGCGTCGAACTCGCCGATGCGGTGGACGCCGCGCTCACCACCCAGATGACAGTGGTCAAGCACGCGCATCGGGTGCGAGAGGCATTGTCCGGCAAGCAATCCGGCACCGTGCTCGTCGACGATATCGAGCAGGGGCTGCGGGTGGTGAATGCCTACGCCGCCGAACACTTGGAGATCCAGACCGCCGATGCGCCGGGTGTCGCGGCCCGAGTGCGCAGCGCCGGCGCGATCTTCGTCGGTGCGTATGCCCCGGTCAGCCTGGGTGACTATTGCGCGGGCTCCAACCACGTACTCCCGACGGCGGGTTGCGCGCGGCACTCCTCGGGCCTGAGCGTGCAGACCTTCCTGCGCGGAATCCACGTCGTCGAATACACCGAGACCGCACTCAAAGATGTCGCCGGTCACGTGGTCGCCCTGGCCAATGCCGAGGATCTGCCCGCACACGGCCAGGCGGTACAAGCGCGATTCGAGGCACTGGCATGACGCCGGTGGGTGGCGGGGCGGGAACGAACACAGACACCGTGCCCGGCTCCGATATCAGCCTGGACGACCTGCCGCTGCGCGAGAATCTGCGCGGCAAAAAACCTTACGGCGCACCACAATTGACGGTGCCGGTACAGCTGAACACCAATGAGAACCCGCACCCGCCGAGCCGGGCCCTCATCGACGACGTCGCCGAATCCATTCGCGCCGCCGCCACCGACCTGCACCGCTATCCGGACCGCGACGCCGTCGCCCTGCGCACCGACCTGGCCGAATATCTGACTCGCCAGACCGGCACCGCGGTGCACACCGCCAATGTCTGGGCGGCCAACGGCTCCAACGAAATCCTGCAGCAACTGCTGCAGGCCTTCGGCGGGCCCGGCCGCAGCGCAATGGGTTTCGTGCCGTCGTACTCGATGCACCCGATCATTTCCGAGGGCATCGATACCGAGTGGGTCGAGGCCAAGCGCAATGCCGACTTTTCCCTCGATATCGACTACGCGCTCACCGTCATCGCCGAGCGCCGACCCGATGTGGTCTTCGTGACCAGCCCCAACAACCCGACCGGACACAGCATCCCGCAGGCCGACCTGGCCCGGATCCTGGCCGCCGCATCGGGCATCGTGGTCGTCGACGAGGCATACGGCGAATTCTCCGCCGAGCCGAGCGCGATCGCCCTGATCGACCGGTATCCGACGAAACTCGTGGTCAGCCGCACCATGAGCAAGGCCTTCGCCTTCGCGGGCGGCCGCCTCGGCTACCTGGTGGCCGCCCCGGCGGTGATCGATGCGATGCTGCTGGTGCGACTGCCGTATCACCTGTCGGTGGTCACCCAGGCCGCCGCCCGCGCGGCCCTGCGCCACGCCGACGAAACCCTCGCCAGCGTCGCCGAACTGGCGGCACAGCGGGACCGGGTCGCGGAAGCGCTGGCCGCCATGGGTTTCGAGGTGATCCCCAGCGACGCCAACTTCCTGCTCTTCGGTCGCTTCACCGACGCCCCCCGCGCCTGGCAGCACTATTTGGACCGCGGCGTGCTGATCCGCGACGTCGGAATTCCGGGATATCTGCGCGCCACCATCGGTCTCGCCGCCGAGAACGACGAATTCCTGCGCGCCAGTGGCACATTGGCCGACACCGATCTCACCATCCGATGAATCCGCCTGTGGAGGAAGCAAAGATGAATCGCACCGCGCGGGTGGAGCGCGTCACCAAGGAATCGAATATCGTCGTCGAACTGGACCTCGACGGCACCGGCAAGACCGACATCTCCACCGGTGTCCCGTTCTACGACCACATGCTGACCGCGCTCGGCGCACACGCCAGCTTCGATCTGACGGTGCGCGCCGAGGGCGATATCGAGATCGAGGCGCACCACACCGTCGAGGACACCGCCATCGTCTTCGGCCAGGCGCTGGGTAAGGCACTGGGCGACAAGTCCGGCATCCGTCGCTTCGGCGATGCGTTCATTCCGATGGACGAGACCATGGCGCACGCGGCGGTAGACGTCTCAGGCCGCCCGTACTGCGTCCACACCGGCGAACCCGATCACCTGCTGCACGCGGTGATTCCCGGTTCCGGCCCCGGAGCCCCGTATTCGACAGTGCTCAATCGGCATGTTTTCGAGTCGATCGCGCTGAACGCCCGCATCGCACTGCACGTGCGCGTGCTGTATGGCCGCGACCAGCATCACATCACCGAGGCCGAATTCAAGGCGGTCGCGCGGGCTTTGCGCGCCGCCGTCGAACTGGATCCGCGGGTGAGCGGTGTGCCGTCGACGAAGGGGACGCTGTGACAACGAAATCCGTCGCGCTGCTCGACTACGGCTCCGGCAATCTGCACTCCGCGCACCGCGCGCTGATCCGCGCGGGCGCGAACGTCGAGGTGACCGCCGATGCCGATATCGCGCTGGCCGCCGATGGCCTCGTCGTACCCGGGGTCGGTGCGTTCGCCGCGTGCATGGCCGGACTGCGCGAGGTGAAAGGGGAGCGCATCATCGGTCAGCGGCTGGCCGGTGGTCGCCCGGTGCTCGGTATCTGCGTCGGCATGCAGATCCTGTTCGAGCGCGGGGTGGAATTCGGTGTGGAAACCGACGGGTGCGCGGAATGGCCGGGCGTGGTCGAGCGCCTGTCCGCACCTGTGCTCCCGCACATGGGCTGGAACACCGTGTCGGCTCCTACCGACAGCGTCCTGTTCGCCGGAATGGCAAGCGATACCCGTTTCTATTTCGTGCACTCCTATGCTGCGCAGACCTGGGACCTGCCGCCGAGCGAACACTTCGCCGCGCCGAAGCTCACCTGGTCCGAACACGGCGTCCCATTCCTGGCGGCCGTCGAGAACGGTCCGCTGTCGGCGACGCAGTTTCATCCCGAAAAGTCCGGCGATGCGGGCGCGCAGTTGCTCCGCAATTGGGTGAACTCGCTGTAAACACCCGCTGGCCAGGCGATTTGACATCGTGCACGCCGATAAGTAACTTTATTCGAGTCAGAGCGACACGGACACCGACCCGGAGCCCAAAGCGCAGCGGAAACGTTGAGCACAGTGGCCTGGGAAACGAGGTAGGACGAGGAGCGCCTGGCGATCACACTGGTTCGGAAGGTTCCTGATTTTGTGTCGGGAGTCGGCTGAGCTAAGCTTCATCAAGTTGCCTCACTGAAGTTCCGAATCAATGCCGGAGTGAATGTGTGTGCGTGTGTTCTTTGAGAACTCAATAGTGTGTCGATGAATGTCAGTGCCAAATATTTTTTGGTTCCGGCCTCTCATACCCCCGTGTGGTGAGGTTGGACATTTTAGTCAGCAAATACTTTTGCTGGCGTTTGATTTTGCTAGGTTTTCGGACTCTAGTTAGATATTTCTGATTCACTCTTCGGGGTGTTTCGTGAGTCTTCAACGGAGAGTTTGATCCTGGCTCAGGACGAACGCTGGCGGCGTGCTTAACACATGCAAGTCGAGCGGTAAGGCCCTTCGGGGTACACGAGCGGCGAACGGGTGAGTAACACGTGGGTGATCTGCCTCGTACTTCGGGATAAGCCTGGGAAACTGGGTCTAATACCGGATATGACCTCAGGATGCATGTCTTGTGGTGGAAAGATTTATCGGTGCGAGATGGGCCCGCGGCCTATCAGCTTGTTGGTGGGGTAATGGCCTACCAAGGCGACGACGGGTAGCCGACCTGAGAGGGTGACCGGCCACACTGGGACTGAGACACGGCCCAGACTCCTACGGGAGGCAGCAGTGGGGAATATTGCACAATGGGCGGAAGCCTGATGCAGCGACGCCGCGTGAGGGATGACGGCCTTCGGGTTGTAAACCTCTTTCGACAGGGACGAAGCGTGAGTGACGGTACCTGTAGAAGAAGCACCGGCCAACTACGTGCCAGCAGCCGCGGTAATACGTAGGGTGCGAGCGTTGTCCGGAATTACTGGGCGTAAAGAGCTTGTAGGCGGTTCGTCGCGTCGATCGTGAAAACCTACCGCTCAACGGTGGGCTTGCGGTCGATACGGGCGGACTAGAGTACTTCAGGGGAGACTGGAATTCCTGGTGTAGCGGTGAAATGCGCAGATATCAGGAGGAACACCGGTGGCGAAGGCGGGTCTCTGGGAAGTAACTGACGCTGAGAAGCGAAAGCGTGGGTAGCGAACAGGATTAGATACCCTGGTAGTCCACGCCGTAAACGGTGGGTACTAGGTGTGGGTTTCCTTCCACGGGATCCGTGCCGTAGCTAACGCATTAAGTACCCCGCCTGGGGAGTACGGCCGCAAGGCTAAAACTCAAAGGAATTGACGGGGGCCCGCACAAGCGGCGGAGCATGTGGATTAATTCGATGCAACGCGAAGAACCTTACCTGGGTTTGACATACACCAGAAACGCCTAGAGATAGGTGCCCCCTTGTGGTTGGTGTACAGGTGGTGCATGGCTGTCGTCAGCTCGTGTCGTGAGATGTTGGGTTAAGTCCCGCAACGAGCGCAACCCTTATCTTATGTTGCCAGCGCGTTATGGCGGGGACTCGTGAGAGACTGCCGGGGTCAACTCGGAGGAAGGTGGGGACGACGTCAAGTCATCATGCCCCTTATGTCCAGGGCTTCACACATGCTACAATGGCCGGTACAGAGGGCTGCGATACCGTGAGGTGGAGCGAATCCCTTAAAGCCGGTCTCAGTTCGGATCGGGGTCTGCAACTCGACCCCGTGAAGTTGGAGTCGCTAGTAATCGCAGATCAGCAACGCTGCGGTGAATACGTTCCCGGGCCTTGTACACACCGCCCGTCACGTCATGAAAGTCGGTAACACCCGAAGCCGGTGGCCTAACCCTTGTGGAGGGAGCCGTCGAAGGTGGGATTGGCGATTGGGACGAAGTCGTAACAAGGTAGCCGTACCGGAAGGTGCGGCTGGATCACCTCCTTTCTAAGGAGCACTTCTACGCTGGTCGGTTCGAATAGTCGTCCTCGATCGCGTCAGAGACCGTGTAGTTCTCGCATGTAGAACTGCGGATGCTCATGGGTGGAACGCTGGCAAGTTCATCGCATGGGATCGGAGCCGAGTCTTCGATCGCGGTGATATATCGACACACTGTTGGGTCCTGAGAGAACACGCGAGTGTTTCTTTCGGAGCAAAATAACGATCTTGCCGGGTCTCTTGTTCATACCGGGAAGGCTGAGAGGTCTTCTGCTGGTGCTGGAATCCGATTCGGTGGGGTGTGTTGTTTGAGAACTGCACAGTGGACGCGAGCATCTTTGTTTGTAAGTGTTTAAGAGCGTACGGTGGATGCCTTGGCACCAGGAGCCGATGAAGGACGTAGGAGGCTGCGATAAGCCTCGGGGAGCTGTCAACCGAGCTGAGATCCGAGGATTTCCGAATGGGGAAACCCAGCACGAGTGATGTCGTGTTACCCGCATCTGAATATATAGGGTGTGTGGAGGGAACGTGGGGAAGTGAAACATCTCAGTACCCACAGGAAGAGAAAACAATAGTGATTCCGTGAGTAGTGGCGAGCGAAAGCGGATGAGGCTAAACCATGCGGATGTGATAGACGGCAGTTGTTGTCCGTGTGGGGTAGTGGGGCTCACTTTCTCGATTCTGCCGAGTCGAGCGACAGTCAGAAAAGTGCGTGTTAGTCGAAGTGGTCTGGAACGGCCCGCCATAGACGGTGATAGTCCGGTAGGTGAAAACGCGTGCTCTGTTGTAGTGGGTGCCCGAGTAGCAGCGGGCCCGTGAAATCTGCTGTGAATCTGCCGGGACCACCCGGTAAGCCTGAATACTCCCTGGTGACCGATAGCGGACTAGTACCGTGAGGGAAAGGTGAAAAGTACCCCGGGAGGGGAGTGAAATAGTACCTGAAACCGTGCGCTTACAATCCGTCAGGGCCTGCGAGTGACTTGTCACTGTGGGTGATGGCGTGCCTTTTGAAGAATGAGCCTGCGAGTTAGTGGCATGTGGCGAGGTTAACCCGTGTGGGGTAGCCGTAGCGAAAGCGAGTCCGAATAGGGCGTTTTGAGTCGCGTGTTCTAGACCCGAAGCGGAGTGATCTACCCATGGCCAGGGTGAAGCGACGGTAAGACGTCGTGGAGGCCCGAACCCACTTAGGTTGAAAACTGAGGGGATGAGCTGTGGGTAGGGGTGAAAGGCCAATCAAACTCCGTGATAGCTGGTTCTCCCCGAAATGCATTTAGGTGCAGCGTCACGTGTTTCACGCCGGAGGTAGAGCTACTGGATGGTCTAGGGGGCCTACAAGCTTACCGAAATCAGCCAAACTCCGAATGCCGGTGTGTGAGAGCGTGGCAGTGAGACTGCGGGGGATAAGCTTCGTAGTCGAGAGGGAAACAGCCCAGATCGCCGGCTAAGGCCCCTAAGCGTGTACTAAGTGGAAAAGGATGTGGAGTCGCGAAGACAACCAGGAGGTTGGCTTAGAAGCAGCCATCCTTGAAAGAGTGCGTAATAGCTCACTGGTCAAGTGATTCTGCGCCGACAATGTAGCGGGGCTCAAGTACACCGCCGAAGCCGCGGCATTCACACAATACATCCGCTGAGTTCTACGGGATTTGGTGCAGTGGTGTGGATGGGTAGGGGAGCGTCCTACAGCCATGGAAGCAGCAGTGTGAGCTAGTTGTGGAGGCTGTGGGAGTGAGAATGCAGGCATGAGTAGCGAAAGACGAGTGAGAAACTCGTCCGCCGAATGACCAAGGGTTCCTGGGCCAGGTTAATCCGCCCAGGGTGAGTCGGGACCTAAGGCGAGGCCGACAGGCGTAGTCGATGGACAACGGGTTGATATTCCCGTACCCGTGTATCCGCGCCCAATGGCGAATCAGTTGTGCTAAGTATCCAAAACCCAAGAGACTTCCTTCGGGAAGCTGGAGGGGGCTGCATACGATCCTGGCTGTAGTAGTCAAGCGATGGGGTGACGCAGGAAGGTAGCTGGGCCAGTCAGTGGTTGTACTGGTGTAAGCCTGTAGGGCGCGACATAGGTAAATCCGTGTTGCATATGGCCTGAGAGGTGATGCGTAGCCGATTGAGGTGAATTCAGTGATCCTATGCTGCCGAGAAAAGCCTCTAGTGAGTTGGTACACGGCCCGTACCCCAAACCGACACAGGTGGTCAGGTAGAGAATACTGAGGCGATCGAGAGAACTGTGGTTAAGGAACTCGGCAAAATGCCCCCGTAACTTCGGGAGAAGGGGGACCACGTCTGGTGACGGTTCTTGCAGCCTGAGCTGGGTGTGGTCGCAGAGACCAGAGAGAAGCGACTGTTTACTAAAAACACAGGTCCGTGCGAAGTCGTAAGACGATGTATACGGACTGACGCCTGCCCGGTGCCGGAAGGTTAAGAGGACCGGTTAGCTACTTCGGTGGCGAAGCTGAGAATTTAAGCCCCGGTAAACGGCGGTGGTAACTATAACCATCCTAAGGTAGCGAAATTCCTTGTCGGGTAAGTTCCGACCTGCACGAATGGCGTAACGACTTCTCTGCTGTCTCAACCACAGACTCGGCGAAATTGCATTACGAGTAAAGATGCTCGTTACGCGCGGCAGGACGAAAAGACCCCGGGACCTTCACTATAGCTTGGTATTGGTGTTCGGTACGGTTTGTGTAGGATAGGTGGGAGACTGTGAAGCGGGCACGCCAGTGTTTGTGGAGTCGTCGTTGAAATACCACTCTGATCGTATTGGACCTCTAACCTCGGGCCATGATCTGGTTCAGGGACAGTGCCTGGTGGGTAGTTTAACTGGGGCGGTTGCCTCCTAAAATGTAACGGAGGCGCCCAAAGGTTCCCTCAGCCTGGTTGGCAATCAGGTGTCGAGTGCAAGTGCACAAGGGAGCTTGACTGTGAGAGTGACAGCTCGAGCAGGGACGAAAGTCGGGACTAGTGATCCGGCACCGGCAAGTGGAAGCGGTGTCGCTCAACGGATAAAAGGTACCCCGGGGATAACAGGCTGATCTTCCCCAAGAGTCCATATCGACGGGATGGTTTGGCACCTCGATGTCGGCTCGTCGCATCCTGGGGCTGGAGTAGGTCCCAAGGGTTGGGCTGTTCGCCCATTAAAGCGGCACGCGAGCTGGGTTTAGAACGTCGTGAGACAGTTCGGTCTCTATCCGCCGCGCGCGTCAGAAACTTGAGGAAGGCTGTCCCTAGTACGAGAGGACCGGGACGGACGAACCTCTGGTGTGCCAGTTGTCCTGCCAAGGGCACTGCTGGTTAGCTACGTTCGGAAGGGATAACCGCTGAAAGCATCTAAGCGGGAAGCCTGTTCCAAGATGAGGTTTCTCACCACCTTCGAGTGGTTAAGGCCCCCTACAGACCATGGGGTTGATAGGCCAGAACTGGAAGCCCGGTAACGGGTGTAGGTGACTGGTACTAATAGGCCGAGGACTTACCAACGAAGAAGCTACGCGTCCACTGTGCGGTATCTGAAACAACACACAGACACTGCAGCAGACAACAGAAGGGGTTCGTTTCCCTGTGCTGGTTGTCGGGTTGTGTGTGGATAGTTTCATAGAGTTACGGCGGCTATAGCGGTGGGGAAACGCCCGGTCCCATTCCGAACCCGGAAGCTAAGGCCACCAGCGCCGATGGTACTGCACTCGACAGGGTGTGGGAGAGTAGGACACCGCCGGAACATCATTGCGAAAGGCCCCCAACACCAGTTGGGGGCCTTTTTGCGTATCAGAGCTCCCCGCAATGTATTTCAGTGCATCGGGGTGAGCTACTTCTTGATCGGGCGGCGAGCCTGTAGCCGGGCGCTGTCAGCTGCGGCACGCCCGGCCGCCCAACCATTGGCGTTGCCGATGGAAATCCCGCGGTCTCGGATAGTGGGGAACAGCGCGTCGAACGCCTCATCCACTTTGTGCTGGCGGGAGCGGAGCGCCGGAAGCAAACGCGCCGGATCCGGGGATTCCGCAATCGTCGTCTCATTCGCTTCTTCGAGTCGCTCACCGATGCGCGTTGCATAGGCGATGAGGAAGGACTTGCGGTATGCGCGGCTTCTGGCATCGGCGCTGCGCTTTGACTCGTTGCCGCTGGCGATCATCGCTCTGGTGGCCTGAACGAGCAGCGAGGTCGTCAGCAATTCGACTGCCTCCAAGTCGCCTTCGTCGCCGACGACGGTCATGAAGCCGAATGCCGAGGCGTAGATCGCGCGGCACCGGTTGGCTTTTGTGACCACATCGACCAGCAGCGCTTTCGCGTCGGCGTAGGGGGTTTCCAACCAGATCCGGCACGCGCCGGGCAGATCGGGCACGGCGTTGTCCGCATCGACGAGTACCCGATCGAGCGCGTATTTGGTCATCAGCTCCTGGGCCTTGGCCGAAAGTGCTTCCGCCTCTTCGGGATATGACGTCGACTCGGCCTTCGCGAGCAGTCCGCGAACTCGGCTCAGAACCTTGACGTCGACGCCGTGGTGGTGCGCTGCCGCTTGCGGTCGTGCAGTGCCGGGCAAGGGCCGGATCAGTTCGAGCTCGGGTAGTCGGATCAGCATCGCAAGCGCCTCGACCACAGTCGTTACCGCCTCTGCCGGAGTCAGTAATTGCCTTGCGGCCCACTGATCGAGGTGCGGTTCTGATGCGGACCACCAGATGTCGGCTCCCAGCGCGGCGAGCTGCAGCTGCCAGGTCTCATCGACTGATTCCGGCGCGTTGGGCCGGACGTAGGCGGCCATGACATCGATGAGTAGCGCGATCGCGAACTGGTCCACGCGTCGCCGCGCGACCTGGTGGATGTCTTCCGGCAGCCAACCGTATTGAAAGATTCGGCCGATGATGTGCTGTGCCGCCAGGTGCGCGCCGTCGGCCTGTTCGAGCGTCAGCGACTCGCGCCCGACGAGCTGTTGCGCGAATTGCTCTGCGGCGCGGGCATTCCCCTGCGCGGCTGCCATTGCCGTCGCCATGATCGCGTTCGCGATCTGCTCGGAATCCTGCGGCCCACTCGACTGCGCACACCAGAATGCGGCGCCCTCGGCGGCGCCACGTCCCGAGTGCCGTCGACGGTTTTGCTTGCCCACGACCGATCCTCCTCACATAATCCGGAGGCAACTCGCCCACAACCGTATAGGCCGGGAAATGCCGCGGATGACGTGCATCCGATACGGCGCGGTCGGAAGCCGTCGGATGCGGGAAACACCGGTAGTCGGCGGCTCTCCGGGTACACCCTGAGCTGGAGGCCGGCCATATGGGGGATGCGTCCTGATCCGCCGAGCCGGAGTGCGGGCCTACGGTTGTGGCGAGGAGGTCGCGATGAAGTCCGTCACGGTTCCGTTGACCGTCATCGGGGGCTATGCCGCGGTTGCGAGCTTCGCGTTCGCGGCCGCCCTCACCGAGACGATCATGTTGTATCCCAATATCTTTCGTGATGTACCCGAATCGCTGGCGCAGACCCAGCAGTTCATGAGTGAGGTCGCGGTCGGTGATGTGATGCGCCCGCTCGGCGGAGTGTTGACGGTGTGCGCGCTGGTCGCCTGTGCTGCAGCGGCACGGTATCGCCTCGCACGAGGATGGGTTGGCGCATCGATGATTTCTCTGGTCAGTGGCCAGTTCTTGCTGTCGATCCTGTACCTGTGGCCCCGCGCGACGATTCTGTTCGACGAACGCTCCCGGCACAGTCTCGCCGAGATCGAGAGCGCGGCCACCGAATTTCAGGTAGGCGAGTGGGTTCGGATTGCGGCTGCGCTGGCGACCGCGGTATTTGCGGTCGCCGCCACGCTGAGTTGTTATCGCACACGGGTTCTCGCCACGGTCGACGCGCGGTTCGAGCGGCCGGCTTAGGGGCGAGTGCCTGTGGACCACAGTGGCGTCGTCTCCACCCTCGACAGTCGCCAGCCCTGCGCCGTACGAACCGCGTCGAAGCGGTAGACCTCGCCGAGGGTGTACTGCGGCTCCGACACGGCGCTCGTGGCCGGCGCGAAGGTGGCGATGAGATTCGCGCGTACCTCGGCCGCATCGCCGTGCAGGTCGATCATCACATTGGTGATGAAGTGCTGAATGCGCTTGTCGTCGGAGTGATTCCGGCTCGCTTGCGCGATGAGCGCAGCACGCCCCTCGGCCCGGCCGCCGGGGGTTTTCGCGGTCGCGTCGGCGGTGTAGATCGTGCGGAAGTCATCGAAGCGGCCCTCGTCCAAGGCGCGGCCCAATTGGTTGACCAGTCCGGTGATTTCGTCGCGGTCCATCAGTTCGCGGAGTTGGTGCGTGTCGTCGCTGGTGGCAGTGGTGCAGGCGGTGAGTAGCGCCAGCGGCAGTGCGGGGAGGGGGAGGAAGCGGCGGATCTTGCTCATCGTCGAACCTTTCGAACTAAACGTTGGTCGATCCAACGTTGGCGAGTCCAACGATAACAGATCGTGGGTTACACCAACAAGTCTTGCTACATTGCTCTCATGGAGATCGCGCACGAGGACACCCCGGGCAGGCTGCGCGCCCTGCCCACCCGGCTGGTGAACCAGGTGGCCATCCTCGCCAACCGGGCGACCGAACGCGCCTTCGAAGCAACCGGATCCCGCCGCTACCACTACGCCCTGCTCGCCACCCTCGGCGAGTTAGGCCCGGCCAGCCAAGCCGATCTCGGCCGTCGCACCCGGATCGACCGCAGCGATATCGTCGCCGCACTGAACGATCTGGCCGAGCGCGGCCTGATCGAACGCACCCCGGATCCGAGCGACCGCCGCCGCAATATCGTCACCATCACCAAGGCGGGCACCCGCCACCTGGACGAACTGGACCAGCGAATCGAAGCCGCCCAGGACGATCTACTCACCGCTCTCTCCGCCGCCGAGCGCCGCGAACTGGTCCGGCTGCTCACCCGGATCCTCGATGATCATGTGCAAGGGTGATCGCGCCCCTATTTCCGCAGGCCGGGGGTAGGGCACGCGGAGCGAGCAACTAAACTGCATCCGTGAGTCTTGTGCTGCTACCTGCTGTCGATGTCGCCAATGGAGAGGCCGTGCGCCTGGTTCAGGGGGAGGCCGGCAGCGAAACCAACTACGGCTCCCCGCGCGACGCGGCACTCGCCTGGCAGGAAGCCGGTGCGGAGTGGGTGCATCTGGTCGATCTGGACGCGGCATTCGGCCGTGGTTCCAATCGTGAGCTGCTGGCCAAGGTCGTCGGCGAACTCGATGTCAAGGTGGAGTTGTCCGGCGGTATCCGCGACGACGAATCCCTGGAGGCCGCGCTGGGTACCGGCTGTGCGCGGGTGAACCTCGGTACCGCCGCGCTGGAGGATCCGCAGTGGTGTGCCCGTGCCATCGCCAAGCACGGAGAGCGCATCGCCGTCGGCCTGGATGTGCGGATCATCGATGGCGAACACCGGCTGCGCGGTCGCGGCTGGGTCAGCGACGGCGGCGATCTGTGGGAGGTGCTCGAACGCCTCGAGCGTGACGGTTGCTCGCGCTACGTGGTCACCGACGTGACCAAGGACGGCACCCTCACCGGACCCAACCTGGATCTGCTGCGCGAGGTCTGCGCCGCCACCGACGCGCCGGTGATCGCCTCCGGTGGCGTTTCCACCATCGAGGATCTGATCGCCATCGCCGAACTGGTGCCCGAGGGTGTCGAGGGTTCGATCGTCGGTAAGGCGCTGTACGCGGGCCGCTTCACGCTGCCCGAGGCGCTGGCCGCGGTCCGCTGACGATTCGATGACCGCCAACCGCCTCGATACCGAACTACCGGCCCTGCTCGATGTCGCCAGCGAAATCCTTGACGCGGCGAGCCCCCGTTTCATCGAGGGGGTCGGCGCGCCCAGCGCGGTGGCCAAGGGCCGCAACGACTTCGCGACCGAACTCGACCTGGAGTTGGAGCGCACCATCTCCGCGCAGCTCGAGCAGCGCACCGGAATCGAGGTGCACGGTGAGGAATTCGGCGGTCCGCAGCTCACATCGGGGACCGCTTGGGTGCTGGATCCGATCGACGGCACCTTCAATTACTCATCGGGACATCCCCTTTCGGGCATGCTGCTGGCCCTGGTGCACGAAGGGGAGCCGCTGCTCGGGCTGACCTGGCTGCCACTGCTCGGCCAGCGCTATTCGGCGGCCGTCGATGGTCCGGTGCTGCTCAACGGCGAACCGCTGCCACGCCTGCCGCACGGGAAGCTCGGCGAGGCGATGATCGGCTTCGGCGCGTTCAATGTGGACTCGGCCGGACGCATTCCCGGCCGGTTCCGTTTCGATCTGCTCGGTCCGCTGAGCAGGCTTTCGTCACGGGTGCGCATGCACGGCTCCACCGGCATCGACCTCGCGTTCACCGCATCGGGCGTGCTCGGTGGCGCGATCGTCTTCGGGCACCATCCGTGGGACAACGCCGCGGGCGTTGCGATGGTGCGTGCGGCGGGCGGGGTGGTTACCGATCTGGCGGGGGATCCGTGGACCATCACCTCGGGTTCGGTGCTGGCCGCCGCGCCGGGGGTGCACGAGGAACTGCTCGAAATGATTTGCACGGTCGCCGACGATGCGTGAGGCTGCGTACGAAGGACAGGGGCTGGCAGTCGGCGGAGCCTGCGGGGCGGGTAAACACCGCAAGATTCGAAGAAGGGTGAGCCGATGACGTTGGCGGTACGCGTGATTCCGTGCCTGGATGTCGACGCGGGCCGGGTGGTCAAGGGCGTCAACTTCGAAAACCTGCGTGACGCGGGCGATCCCGTCGAACTCGCCGCCGCCTACGACCTGCAGGGCGCCGACGAGCTGACCTTCCTCGACGTCACCGCCTCCACCGGGGACCGCGGCACCATGATCGATGTGGTGACCCGCACGGCCGAGCAGATCTTCATCCCGCTCACCGTCGGCGGCGGTGTGCGCACGGTCGAGGATGTCGACCGGCTGCTGCGCGCGGGCGCGGACAAGGTATCGGTGAATACCGCCGCCATCGCGCGCCCCGAAGTCTTGCGGGAAATGTCGGAGCGCTTCGGCTCTCAGTGCATTGTGCTGTCGGTGGATGCCCGCACCGTTCCGGACGGACAGCCCGACACTCCGTCCGGCTGGGAGGTCACCACACACGGCGGCAAGCGCGGCACCGGCATAGACGCCATCGAATGGGCCGTGCGCGGCGCCGAACTCGGCGTCGGCGAGATCCTGCTCAACTCGATGGATGCCGACGGCACCAAGACAGGCTTCGACCTGCCCATGATCAAGGCCGTCCGCGAAGCGGTCTCGATACCGGTGATCGCCAGCGGCGGCGCGGGCGCCGTCGAACACTTCGCCCCCGCCGTCGAGGCCGGCGCAGACGCAGTCCTGGCCGCCAGCGTCTTCCACTTCGGCGAACTCACCATCCCCCAGGTAAAAGCCGCCATGCGCGCCGAACAAATCATCGTGCGCTAGCCCGCGCCCGGGCGCACACGAAGCTGACGCATAGCCAGTGACTGCCTCGCACAAGGTCTCTGCGAGGTTCTCAGTAGATATGCGGCAGCCTCCGGTGGAATTCGGCGGCGAAAACCTCAGTGCCGTAACGCTGATGCCTGGTGCGGTCGAGGGTTCCACCGATGTTGTTGTGGCCCAAATGGATTTGGCTCCGAGGCTGATTGTCGGCGTGCTCGGCAGATCCGGGGGGAGCTGAATCGCACTCGCGCGGCTTGAATTTTCTTCGGAGAGTTCGTCCGCCACGCCGGGGCGGTGATTGCTATCTGCTCGACAGTTACCCAGGCTTAGCGACCATGTCCGCCACGTGTCCCGCATGCTCCTGGTCATCGCCGATGCTGGTGTCGACACATGGTTCGGTTCGCTATCTGCGTTGTGTCTGTGGCAAATGGCTGGTTGCCCACCGGGGCGGGGTGAATTTGGTCACCGGCAGGGCGGCCTGCGCCAAAAAGCCTGTGGCCGAACATCTCGAACTGATTCCGCTGCCGGAGGAGTAGGAACTGTCGCGGCGGATGGTGTTTCGGCACTACACGATGTGTCCCGGCGGGAGCCCCCTGTATAACGGTGATATGACTCTCGACCCCGCCATCGCCGCCCGGCTCAAGCGCAATGACGCCGGACTCGTCGCCGCGGTCGCGCAGGAGCGCGGCACCGGCGATGTGCTGATGGTTGCCTGGATGGACGACGAGGCGCTGGCCCGCACGCTGGAAACCCGCAAGGCGACCTACTATTCGCGTTCGCGCCAGCAGTACTGGGTCAAGGGCGAAACCTCCGGCCATACCCAGTACGTGCACGAGGTCCGTCTCGACTGCGACGGCGACACCATTCTGCTCGTCGTCGACCAAGAGGGCGCGGCCTGCCACACCGGCACGCACACCTGCTTCGACTCCGACCTGCTGCTCGCCGACAGCTGAGCCCGATCTGCTAGGAATTCGGCTGCTCGCCGCGCTCCTCGACCGGCGCTGACCTGCCATTGGACTGGCTCAGAGTGTCGCCGAGCTGCCTGACGAGCAGTTCGCTGAGGTCGGCGAGTTGCGCGGTCTGTTCGGCGTCGAGACCATCGAATACCAACTGCCGCACCGCATCCAGATAACCGGGCGCGGCCTCGACGACCTTCGAATAGCCGTCGTCGGTGAGCACCGCCTGCACGCCGCGGCGGCCGGTGGTTGCTGACCGTTGCGCCCAGCCCATTCGCTCCAGCTTCGACACCACATGGGACAGGCGCGATAGCGATGCATTTGCTTTGTGGGCAAGCTCACTCATCTGCAGCCGGTGGCCGGGCTCCTCGGATAACAGCGTGAGCACCCAGTATTCGAAATGCGTCACCCCGGATTCGCGCTGCAGGTGGGTATCCAAAGCGCCTGGTAGACGTGTCATCAGCGCTACGATCGCGCGCCAAGCTCGTTGTTCGTCCGGGTCGAGCCACTTCGTCACTGGGTGCCTTCTTTCGAGCCAAGTGACGTCTTATTGTTAGCGAACCTAGCGATTAACGAAAAGCATGTTCACGGTCACTCGCGTGAATGAGTTTGCCACGACTTCGCTCGACCGTCATGAACTTGGTCCGCGACGTGAGGTCACTCACAGCGCTGGATGGTGTCCTAGGTGACCGTCGGCGTTTGCGGAGTGGCGGCGGGCGGCGTCGGTGCCGCCTGCTTCCCGGGATGCCTGCGCCGCCACCATCGACGGCTGATCAGGGCAGATGCGGCGAGGAAAATCGCGACCGCCACAATGGCGCCCACCAGTGACGCGCCGCGGAAGGCCGGCGCGTCGACGTCCAGAATTCGTTCGCCGGCATGGGCGGCACTACTCCCGCCGAGCACGATCGACAGTGTCATCAGATTCGGAATCGCGACGATCACCGCGAGCAACGCGGCAGCACCCGCGATGAACTTCCCGGCTCGCCGCTTCCAGATCCATGCCGCGAACAACATCAGGAACAGCGGGATGGCGGTGCCGAGCAAGCCGTACACCAGCCCCCAGCCGATGCCCTTGCTGAAACTGCCGCTCACCAGCTCGGCGATGCGCTGGGCCCACCAGCGTGGAATGAACGCCGCCAGAATGAAGTAGGCGATGATCAGTACGGCGATGACCGCCAGTGCGCCGATGATCCGGGTGCGCCACGTGGCCAGCGTGGATTTCTGCCCGTCCGGCCGAACCTCGCTCGAAGTCATGAACCCAGCGTATGCCGGGCAACTAGGAGATCAACGGCGATAGACTTGGCGTTTTTCGCGGTGGCTACCGCGCGTTCGCGAACAGGGCTACTGCAGAGCGCGTTCGCGCAGGAACTTCAGCGCCTCGTCCGCGTGCGCATCGGAGCGCAACTCGCCGGTGATCACCTTGGCGACCTTGCGATCCCGGTCGATCACGAAAGTCTGCCGCTTGACCGGTGCGAGCTTGCCGAGCAGCCCGCGCTTCACGCCGAACGCCGAGGCGACCTTGCCGTCGGCATCCGATAGCAACGGGTATCCGAGGTTCTGTTTGGAGGCGAATCCGGCCTGAGTGTCGACGCTGTCGGTGCTGATGCCGACGCACGATGCGCCCAGCGCCGTGAATTCGGCGGACAGATCGCGGAAGTGGCACGCCTCCGCCGTGCAGATCGGCGTATTCGCGGCGGGATAGAAGAACAGCACCAGCGGACCGTTCGCGAGCAGCGCATCGAGCGAACGCGGGGTGCCGGATTGATCGGGAAGCTCGAATTCGGGGGCGAGCTGACCTGTCTGCATAGTGGGGACAGTACCGGGCGCGAGGTCGGTTGCCGCCCCCGCGCTCGGTTCCCGTCACGCCGGAGACCGGAATGACGGGTTCTTATCGCGACTAAGCGCCGATGAGAGCGGCGACCTCGGGATTTTTGATCTCCATGACATCGAGAATTCCGTGCGCGCGCAGGAGCGGCCTGAGTTCCCTGATCCGGTCGCTGTGGGTGGCGTATTCATCCGGAAAGTGGTGCTTGTCCAGGGCTTCCAGCGCCTTCACGTAGGTGACGAAGGAAGCTAGGGCGTTCACTTGGTTGGAACTCGGTGATCCGCCCATCGAATGCAGGCCGACCATCCGCGAGGGTTGACCCGGCAGGCCGGAGCCGGCGGCACGCCGCCCGTCCGGCGCACCAGGTTGCGAGGGGTACATCAGTTGTCTCCTCCCGAAATGGATACCGCGTATGAGATCGAACGGGGCGAGTGTAGTGACGGCTGTCACCAACGCCCGCAGCACGTCAGAACCGGACAGTCGGTTCAGGAGGATGGGACGCGCCGACAAGGCTGTCGGTGCCGCCTGGGATGATGGACACATGCCTGGCGCGTCCACTCCCACCACCACGACCCGCGAACAGTTCCACCAACTGGCCGCGGAGCACCGGGTGGTCCCCGTGACCCGAAAGGTGCTGGCGGACTCCGAGACTCCGCTGTCGGCGTACCGCAAGTTGGCCGCCGATCGGGCCGGTACCTTCCTGTTCGAGTCCGCGGAGACCGGTCGGTCCTGGTCGCGCTGGTCGTTCATCGGTGCGGGCAGCCCGTCCGCGCTGACGGTTGTCGACGGTGAAGCGGCCTGGCTCGGGCACACCCCCGTGGACGCGCCCTCCGGTGGCGATCCGCTGGTTGCGCTGCGCGAAACGCTGCAGTTGCTGCAGACCGAGCGGCTGCCCGGCCTGCCCCCGCTGACCGGCGGCATGGTCGGCTACCTCGGATACGACGCGGTGCGCCGGATCGAGCGGCTGCCCACCCTCGCCGCCGACGATCTGCGGCTGCCCGAGATGGTGTTGATGCTCGCCACCGATCTCGCGGCCTTCGATCACCACGAGGGCGCGATCACGCTCATCGCCAACGCGGTCAACTGGAACGGCACCGCCGAACGGGTCGACGAGGCCTATGACGATGCGGTGGCCCGGCTGGACCGGATGACCGCCGCGCTGGCCGCCTCCTCGGAGTCGACGGTGTCGGTCTTCGATCAACCCGACCCGGAGTACATCCGCCGCCGCACCACCGAAGAATTCGGTGCGGGCGTGCGCCGCTTGGTCAAGGAGATCGAGGCGGGCGAGGCCTTCCAGGTGGTGCTCTCGCAGCGTTTCGAAATGGATTACGACGGCGCGCCTTTGGACCTCTACCGGATGCTGCGCGCCTCCAATCCGAGCCCGTACATGTACCTGATCCACATACCGGACGGCGACGGCGGCACGGCGTTCTCCATCGTCGGCTCCAGCCCGGAATCGCTGGTGACCGTGAAAGAGGGCGTGGCTACGACACATCCGATCGCGGGCACCCGGTGGCGCGGCGCCACCGAGGAGGACGATCTGCTGCTGGAGAAGGGACTGCTGGACGACGAGAAGGAGAACGCCGAGCATCTGATGCTCGTAGACCTCGGCCGCAACGATCTGGGCCGGGTCTGCCAGCCGGGCACGGTGCGGGTCACCGAGTATCGGCACATCGAGCGCTACAGCCATGTCATGCATCTGGTCTCGACGGTCTCGGGCCGCCTCGCGCCGGGCAAGATCGCGCTGGACGCGGTCAACGCCTGCTTCCCCGCGGGCACGCTGTCCGGTGCGCCGAAGGTGCGCGCGATGGAACTCATCGAGGAACTCGAGCCCACCCGGCGCGGCGTCTACGGCGGTGTTGTCGGTTATCTCGACTTCGCGGGCGATGCGGATACCGCGATCGCCATCCGCACCGCACTGCTGAAGGACGGCACCGCCTATGTGCAGGCGGGTGCGGGCATCGTCGCGGATTCGGATCCGGACTACGAGGACGTCGAATCCCGCAACAAGGCCATGGCGGTGCTGCGAGCGGTGGCGGCCGCGAAAACCGTTCGGGCGTATAGCGCACCTGCGGACGGCGGCGCGGAATGACCGATTCCGAACCCGCCGATACCGATCCGACCGCCCCGGCGGATTCGCAGACCGCGAAGCGTAAATATCCGGTCGGCGCGATCGTCCTGCTCGCCGTCGCCGCAGCGGCGCTGTGGGGCTCGTCCCGGATGACGTGGGTGACTGTCTCGTCCACCGACGGGCTGACCGAACCGCGCACTGACAAACTGAACGGCGGTGTCTGGTTCGGTGCGCTCACTCCGCTGGCCCTGGTACTGCTGGCCGCCATCGCCGCGGTGCTGGCGACCCGCGGTTGGTTGCGGCGCATGTTCGGCGTCCTGATCGGTTTGGTCGCCGCGGTGACGGCCGTTCCGGCCTTCGCCCTGCTGACCAGATCCGGCGCGACCGCAGCCCGTGCCGCCACCCTGGCGGAGCTGCCCGGCCGCGCAATGGTCACCGAGGTGGTCACGTCCCACTTTCCGGCCGTACTTTCGCTGCTGGGAGCGCTGGCGGCCTTTGCGGCCGGTGTCCTGCTGGCCCGTATGTCCGAGGACGCCGCCCGCCTGTCCGGCAAGTACGACAATCCGGTCTTCCGCAGGGCTGCCGCCACCGAACAGGTGACGCGTCAGCGCACCGACGGGGCGGCGCCCGATACGGGTCAGCTTTCCGAGCGAGTGCTGTGGGATGCGTTGGACGCGGGGACCGACCCGACCGAGGAAGCGAGTCGGCCCGCTTCGGCAACCGACGATTCCGCCGATCATGATCAGGGGAAACAAAGACATCGAGGTGTCTGAGCAGGTGACTACAAACCCCGGCGCAGTTGCGCCACAAGCAGCCATTTATTCTTTGTCAGCATCGGTGAGACAGCGCCTGGGGGGATTCTCAGGCAGCAAGTCCGTCTCCCCAGAAAGGATTCGAGCCAGATGACGGTACTCGACTCGATTCTCGACGGGGTCCGCGCGGATGTGGCCGCTCGGGAAGCCCTTCTGGACTTCCAGGCGATCAAGGCGGCCGCGGCCGCGGTACCCGCGCCGCTGGACGCCCGCGCCGCCCTCCTCGAAGACGGCATCGGCGTCATTGCCGAGGTCAAGCGGGCCAGCCCCTCCAAGGGGGAGCTCGCGGATATCCCGGACCCGGCGAGTCTTGCCAAGTCCTATGAGGACGGCGGAGCGCGCATCATCAGCGTGCTCACCGAGGGCCGTCGCTTCCACGGGTCGCTCGACGATCTGGACGCGGTCCGCGCCACGGTGAACATCCCGATCCTGCGCAAGGATTTCGTCGTCGGGCCCTACCAGATCCACGAGGCCCGTGCGCACGGCGCCGACGTCATCCTGCTCATCGTGGCCGCCCTGGAACAGGACGTGCTGAGCTCGCTGATCGACCGCACCGAATCGCTCGGTATGACCGCCCTGGTCGAGGTGCACACCGAGGAAGAAGCCGACCGCGCCCTCGAGGCCGGTGCTTCCGTGATCGGCGTGAACGCCCGAAACCTCAAGACCCTCGAGGTGGATCGCGATGTCTTCGCGCGCATTGCGCCCGGCCTGCCCACCGAGGTCATCCGCATCGCCGAATCCGGTATCCGCGGCACCGCCGACCTGCTGGCCTACGCAGGTGCAGGCGCGGATGCCGTGCTCGTCGGCGAGGGCCTGGTCACCAGTGGCGACCCGCGCGCGGCCGTCTCCGAACTGGTGACCGCGGGCACCCATCCGTCCTGCCCGAAGCCCGCGCGGCGGGGTCGGTGACGACAGTGGCGGCACTGCCCAAGGCTTCCGACGGTATCCATGAGCGCAGCGACCACGAGCCGGATCCGGGCGGCCACTTCGGCGTCTACGGCGGCAGGCATGTGCCCGAGGCGCTGATGGCGGTGATCGAGGAGGTCACCGCTGAATACGAGAAGTGTCGCCTCGATCCCGCCTTCCTCGACGAACTGGACCGGCTGCAGCGCGACTACACCGGTCGCCCGTCGCCGATCTTCGAATGCCGGCGGCTCGCCGAGCACGCCGGTGGTGCGCGCATCATTCTCAAGCGCGAGGATCTGAACCACACCGGTTCGCACAAGATCAATAATGTGCTCGGCCAGGCATTGCTCGCCAAGCGCATGGGCAAGTCCCGGGTCATCGCGGAGACCGGCGCAGGTCAGCACGGTGTCGCAACTGCGACCGCGTGCGCACTGCTCGGCCTCGAATGCGTCGTCTATATGGGTGCGGTCGATACCGCCCGCCAAGCGCTGAATGTGGCCCGCATGCGGCTGCTCGGCGCCGAGGTGATCTCGGTGCGGACCGGTTCGCAGACCCTCAAGGATGCGATCAACGAGGCGCTGCGCGACTGGGTTACCAATGCCGATGCCACCTATTACTGCTTCGGCACCGCCGCGGGCCCGCATCCGTTCCCGATGATGGTGCGCGATCTTCAGCGCATCGTCGGGCTGGAGGCCCGTGCCCAGGTGCAGGCGCTCACCGGGCGGCTGCCCGATGCGGTCACGGCCTGCGTCGGCGGCGGCTCCAACGCCATCGGCATCTTCCATCCCTTCATCGACGATCCCGGCGTGCGGCTGATCGGTTACGAGGCGGCCGGCGACGGCGTCGAAACCGGAAGGCACGCCGCGACTTTCACCGGTGGCACGCCGGGCGCGTTCCAGGGCGCGTACTCGTACCTGCTGCAGGACGAGGACGGCCAGACCATCGAATCGCATTCGATCTCGGCCGGCTTGGACTATCCGGGGGTCGGTCCGGAACACGCCTACCTCAAGGACATCGGTCGCGCCGAATACCACCCGATAACCGATACCGAGGCGATGGACGCGCTGCTGCTGCTCAGCCGCGCCGAGGGCATCATCCCGGCCATCGAATCCGCGCATGCGGTAGCCGGTGCGATGAAGCTCGGCAAGGAACTCGGCAAGGGCGCGATCATCCTGGTGAACCTGTCCGGGCGCGGTGACAAGGATATGGACACGGCGGCACGATGGTTCGGGCTGTTCGACGACCACGCCGCCGACAAGGAGGGTCACCAGTGAGCGAGCGCAGCGAGCGAACCATGAACACAGCGTCCATGAGGTCGACGGAGCCGAGCGCCAGCGAGGCGCAGTCGTGAGTCAGCAGTCCCGCCTTGCGAACACTTTCGCCGCGTGTCGGGCGGAGGACCGGGCCGCACTGATCGGCTACCTGCCCGCGGGGTATCCGGATCTGGCCGGTTCGATCGAGGTGTGCCGCACCATGGTCGAATCCGGTTGCGACATAGTCGAAGTCGGCGTCGCCTACTCCGATCCGGTGATGGACGGACCGACCATCCAGGCCGCCGCCGATCAGGCGCTGCGCGGCGGTGTCCGGGTGCGTGATGTGTTCTCGGTGGTCGAGGCGATCACCGCGGCGGGCGGTAAGGCCGTCGTGATGAGTTACTGGAATCCGGTGCTGCAGTACGGCGTCGATCGTTTCTCGCGTGACCTGGCCGCCGCGGGCGGGTCCGGCATCATCACCCCCAACCTCATTCCGGAGGAGGCCGACAGCTGGTTCGTCGCCTCGGCCGCACACGATCTGGACCGCATCTTCCTGGTCGCGCCGTCGTCCACCGAGGAGCGTCTGGTCAAGACGCTGGAGGCCAGCCGCGGCTTCGTCTACGCGGCATCGACGATGGGTGTTACCGGTGCCCGTGATGTGGTCTCCTCTGCGGCTCCGGCACTGTGTGCGCGCATCCGCGCCCACTCCGATATCCCGATCGGTGTCGGCCTCGGCGTGCGCAACGGTGTGCAGGCGGCCGAAATCGCCTCCTACGCAGACGGAGTCATCGTCGGCTCGGCACTGGTGACGGCCGCGGCCCAGGGGCTCGACGCGGTCCGCACCCTCACGGCCGAACTGGCCGAGGGTGTTCGTTCCGCGACTGTCGCCTCCTAAGCGCCCGCGAGAGGGGCACGCCGACCGCGAATCTCGCGATGCGGCCGTGCTCCGCTACGGTTGGGGCCGTGACCTTACGAGTCCTCGCAGACAGCGTCCTGAGCAACGGTGCCGTCACCGCTGATGTGCTGGCCTACATTCCCAGCCCGTCCCAGGGCGTTTGGCATATCGGTCCATTCCCGCTACGGGCCTATGCCCTGTGCATCATCGCCGGCATCGTCGTCGCCATCTGGTGGGGTGAGCGGCGCTGGCAGGCGCGCGGCGGGCAGAAGGGCGCGATTCTCGATGTCGCGATGTTCGCGGTGCCATTCGGTCTGGTCGGCGGGCGGCTGTATCACGTTGCCACCGACTGGCAGAAATACTTCGGCGCCGACGGTCATCCGATCGATGCGCTGAAGATCTACCAGGGTGGTCTCGGCATCTGGGGTGCGGTTTTCCTCGGCGGCGTCGGCGCCTGGATCGGCTGCCGGGTCTACCGAATTCCATTGCCCTCGTTGGGCGATGCGATCGCGCCGCCGATTCTGCTGGCCCAGGCCATCGGCAGGCTCGGCAATTACTTCAACCAGGAGCTCTACGGCCGCGATACCGAGCTGCCGTGGGGTCTGGAGATCTATCGGCGCTTCGACCCTGATCTCAAACTCGACATGATGAACGGCGTCTCCAACGGCGTTGTCGACAAGGTCGTGCAGCCGACCTTCCTGTACGAGATGATCTGGAACCTGCTGATCGTGGTGCTACTGGTGCAGATCGATAAGCGCTTCCGCATCGGGCACGGTCGCCTGTTCGCGCTCTACGTCGCGGGGTACTGCCTCGGCCGCTTCGTCGTCGAACTGCTGCGTGACGACGAGGCGACGAAGATCGCGGGCATCCGCATCAACTCGTTCACCTCGGCACTGGTATTCCTCGCCGCCGTCGCCTATTTCGTCTTCGCGACCAAGGGCAGGGAGACCGCCGATCAACTGCAACCGTCGACGGTCTCGCGGCCGTGGCCGTGGCAGATCGGGGCCCTGCGGGCGGCGGGCGCCGAATCCGAGGCCGCGTCGAAGGCCGCCGCGGTGGCCGAAGCAGCGCCGCCGAAGCACAGTGCCGAGCATCCGGAGCCGACAAAATCCGAGAACTCCGGCAACGAACCGGATACCGCCGGCGATAACTCAACGGAGTCCGAAACCTCGGACGCCGAGCAGGGCAAGGTCGATACCTCGAAAAAGGACGCCTGATCCCATAACGACTTGGGCAACACGTCGGTGCACCGAGTAGACACGCGAACGCGTGTCCGCGACGATACCTGCGGGCGCCCAATTGCCCGGCTAAATACGCGGGGAGGCGGGTGAGCGCCCGTCGAAATGCACGAATGATGGAGGACATTTAGTGACCGACCCCTACCAGAACCAGCCAGGCTTCGGCGGCCCGCAGTATGGTCCGCCCGGGACGGGGCCGGACCTGAACAAGCAGCCCGATGCACCGGGGCAGCAGTACCCGTCGGATCCGTACAACCAGCAGCAGCCGCAGTACGGTCAGCCACAGTACGGCCAGCCGCAGTACGGCCAGCCCGATCCTTACGGTCAGCAGCCGGGCGGCTACCCGCCCGCGCCGTACCAGGGCGGCGGCTACAACCCGAACGATCCGGAAGCGCCCTACGGTCGCGACCCGTTCGGCGTGCCGTTCTCGGATAAGCAGAAGCTGACCGCGGGTCTGCTCCAGATCTTCCTCGGCGGCTTCGGAATCGGCCGTTTCTACACCGGCCACACCGGCATCGCGATTGCCCAGATCGCGGTCACCTGGTTGACCTGCGGCATCGGCGGTATCTGGCCGCTGATCGACGGCATCATGATGCTGACCGGCAAGGTGCCCGACAGCCTCGGGCGGCCATTGCGCGACTGACCGCCGCGAACAAGCGACCGAGGGGCCCCGTCGCATCGGATGACGATGTGACGGGGCCCGTCGCCATTTTCGGCAGGCTGTGCGAGGATTCGGCGCACCGTGATCGCAATACTGTCGGTCGGTATCTTCCTGGCGTAGCCTGAGCCGGGTTTTTGTGTCGAGAGAGGGACTTCCGTGCGCCGCAAGCTATTCGCCGCCGCCATGCTCGCCATCGTCGCAGCCACCGGGCTCACCGCCTGCGGCAGCAGCAGCGATCCGAACGTGCTCAAGGTCGGCACCGAAGGCACCTACTCGCCGTTCAGCTACCAGGGCTCCGACGGCAAGCTCACCGGCTACGACATCGAGGTGATCCGGGCGGTCGGGGACAAGATCGGCAAGAAGATCGAGTTCGTGCAGACGCCGTGGGACGCGATCTTCGCCGGTCTCGAGTCCAAGCGCTTCGACCTGGTCGCCAACCAGGTGTCGATCACCGACGAGCGCAAGGCCAAGTACGCCCTGTCACAGTCCTACACCACCTCCGAGGGCGTGATCCTCACTCGCTCGGACAGCAACAACATCACTTCGCTCGCGGACCTGAACGGCAAGACCAGCGCGCAGTCGGCAACCAGTAACTGGGCCAAGGTCGCCCAGGGCGCGGGTGCGAAGGTCGAGGCCGTCGAGGGCTTCGTGCAGGCGGTTCAGTTGCTGAAGACCGGCCGCGTCGACGCGACCGTCAACGACAGCCTGGTCGCGCTCGACTACATCAAGAAGAACGGCGATTCCAGCGTCAAGATCTCCGCCAAGGCCGGTGAGGTCAGCAATCAGGCGTTCGCCGCCCGCAAGGACGACGGGCTGATCGGCCAGGTGAACACCGCCCTGGATCAGCTGCGCGCGGATGGCACGCTGGCCAAGATCTCGGAAAAGTACTTCGGCACCGACGTCAGCAAGTAACCGCCCGTGGATCCCGCGACCAGGGAGCTGATCTGGCACAACCTGTGGCCGATGCTGCAGGCCACGATCGACAAGACCATCCCGCTCACCGCCATCAGCTTCGTCATCGGTCTGGTCATCGCGTTGTTCGTGGCGCTGGCGCGGATGTCACCGCTGTGGTTCGTCTCGGCGCCCGCCAGGTTCTACATCTCGATCATTCGGGGCACGCCGCTGCTGGTGCAGCTGTTCATCGTGTTCTATGCGCTGCCGCAGTTCGATATCGTCATCGATCCGTTCCCGGCGGCGGTGATCGCCTTCAGCCTCAACGTCGGCGGTTACGCCGCCGAGGTCGTGCGCGCCGCCATCCTGAGCGTCGCGGAAGGGCAGTGGGAGGCGGCCAAGGCGCTCGGCATGTCGTATGCGCAGGAGTTGCGGCTGATCATCCTGCCGCAGGCCGCGCGTATCGCCGTGCCGCCGCTGTCCAACACCCTCATCTCTCTGGTGAAGGACACCTCGCTGGCCTCGACCATCCTGGTGACCGAACTCCTGCGCACCGCGCAGCTGGCCGCAGCGCCCACCTTCGACTTCTTCGCCCTGTACGGCGTCGCCGCGTTGTATTACTGGGTGATCTGTCTGGTCCTCGGCTTCGGCCAGACCCGTCTGGAAACTCGGCTGTCACGCCATGTCGCCCGCTGACGAGGCCCAGGGGGATGGCAGCCGACGGAGCTTGCGGAGTCGGCGGGGTGGGTGAGGTTTGTACATTCCGCTAAGCCTTCGTACATATTTTTCACCTAGCTTTCACCGAGGCCACAGCAGGCTACGGGCACTACACGGGACTAGGCTCTACTCGTGATGCGACGGACGAAGATTGTGTGCACTCTCGGCCCAGCGACCGCTACCGAGGAACGTATTCGGGAACTCGTCGAGAGCGGCATGGATGTGGCGCGGCTGAATTTCAGCCATGGCGAGCACTCCGACCATGCCGAGAACTACAAGAAGGTGCGGCAGGCCTCGGACCATGTGGGCCGCGCGGTCGGCATTCTCGCCGACCTGCAGGGACCGAAGATCCGGCTGGGCCGCTTCACAGAGGGCAAGACCGTATGGGCCAACGGTGAAGAGGTCCGCATAACCGTCGACGAGATCGATGGCACCCACGATCGCGTCTCCACTACCTACAAAGAGCTGGCCAAGGACGCTAAGCCGGGCGATCGGCTGCTCATCGACGACGGCAAGGTCGGTGTCACCGTCACTCGGGTCGAGGGCAACGATGTCGTCTGCCGGGTGACCGAGGGCGGACCGGTCAGCAATAACAAGGGTGTCTCGCTGCCGGGTATGGACGTCTCCGTGCCCGCGCTGTCGGAGAAGGACATCGAGGACCTCGAATTCGCGCTCAAGCTCGGCGTGGATTTCATCGCGCTGTCCTTCGTGCGTTCACCCTCGGATGTCGAGCTGGTGCACGACGTGATGGACCGGGTCGGCCGCCGCGTTCCGGTGATCGGCAAGTTGGAGAAGCCCGAGGCCATCGACAATCTCGAGGCCATCGTGCTGGCCTTCGACGCGGTCATGGTCGCCCGCGGTGACCTCGGCGTCGAACTCCCGCTCGAGCAGGTGCCGATCGTGCAGAAGCGGGCCATCCAGATGGCTCGCGAGAATGCCAAGCCGGTAATCGTCGCCACCCAGATGCTGGAGTCGATGATCGAGAACTCCCGCCCGACCCGCGCCGAGGCCTCCGATGTGGCCAACGCGGTGCTCGACGGCGCCGATGCGGTAATGCTGTCGGGTGAGACCTCGGTCGGCGCGTATCCGATCGAGACGGTCCGCACGATGGCGCGCATCGTGCACGCGGTGGAGACCGAATCCACCCGGGTGCCGCCGCTGACCCACGTGCCGCGCACCAAGCGCGGTGTCATCTCCTACGCCGCCCGCGATATCGGCGAGCGGCTCAATGCGAAGGCGCTGGTCGCCTTCACCCAGTCCGGCGATACGGTTCGCCGGCTGGCGCGTCTGCACACCCCGCTGCCGTTGCTGGCGTTCACCCCCCTTCCCGAAGTGCGCAGCCAGCTGTCGCTCACCTGGGGCACCGAAACCTTCATCGTCCCGACGGTGGACAGCACCGATGCGATGATCCATCAGGTGGATGTAGCACTTCTGTCCATGGAGCGATACCAAAAAGGTGATCTGGTGGTAATCGTGGCAGGCTCCCCGCCCGGTACTGTCGGCTCCACCAATCTGATCCACGTGCACCGTATCGGTGAGGAGGACCATTAGTCGTGAGCGCTTCGCTAGGTGGCGCTGTCGGCCTCAAGGCCACAGCGGAGGGTACCGATCTCGACGTGCTGCTCGGGCTGCTCGATCTGGATCAGGTCGACGAGGATGTCTTCGTCGGCCAGCATCCGGAGAAGGTCTGGAGCCGTACGTTCGGCGGTCAGCTGGTTTCGCAGGCGATCATGGCGGCGGGGCGGACGGTCGATGGTGACCGTCCGCTGCACGCCGTCAACGCGCATTTCGTGCGTGGTGGCGATGTGAAGAAGCCGATCGAGTATCAGGTCGACCGCCACCGCGACGGGCGCTCACTGGCCAACCGCACGGTCACCGCGACCCAGGATGGTCAGGAGCTGTTCGTCATGCTCGCCGCGTTCCAGGATTGGGGCAAGGGGCTCGAGCACGCGCATGCTCAGCCGGAGGTGCCCGATCCCGAGACACTGCCACGCGTCGAGGAGAGCTTCGCGGGCTTGGAAGACAAGCTCGAGATGTTCGTCAAGGCGCCGCATCCGATCGATATGCGCTACACCAACGACCCGGCCTGGATCCTGAAGGGTACGGGGGAGCGGCTCAACCACAACCGCGTGTGGATGCGCGCGGACGGCCGACTGCCCGATGATCCGCTGATTCACGTTGCGACGCTTGGTTATTCGTCCGACACCACGGTGCTCGATTCGATCATCACCACGCACGGTCTGTCCTGGGGGCTGGATCGCATCGTGGCCGCGACGATCAACCATTCGATCTGGTTCCACCGCCCGTTCCGCTTCGACGATTGGGCGCTCTACGCGACCGAGTCCCCGGTGGCCGCTGGTTCGCGTGGCCTTGCTACGGGCCGATTCTTCTCCCGCAGTGGCGAATTGCTCGCCACCACGGTCCAGGAAGGCATTATCCGCCACTTCCCGGCGCGGCGCTGACACCGCGAAACCGAGCGCAAATCATAGGGATTCGCGCTCGGTTTCGAAGTCGAAGCTGTCGCGGCGCTGCACTCGGATGGTTCGCGGGATCTCCGGATCCATTGGGCAGCTTGCGGTTTCCAACATCAGGCGCTTCTCCAGCGCGCTCAGGCTCGGTGCGGTCAGATCGCGCGGCGCGCCGACCAGGCTGAGTGCGATCTCATAGGTGCGTCTGGCGCCCTGCTCCTGGCCGGGATGCGCTACCCGCCACTGGGTTTCGAGTAGTAGGTGTTCCGGTGCATCGGGCTCGACGGGCAGTGTGAAGCGCCAAGCGAACACATCGCGGTCCTGGAGGTGGTCGTCCACCACCTCCCGCACCGAATCGACGACGCGATCGAGGGTTTCCGGTGTCACATAAACATGGAGCGAAACATCCGAAATTCGTTTCGGCATGTCTGATTCCTGTCGTGTGTCGAACCATCAACGGCGGAAGTTATTCCGCGCGCGAGTGTAATCCCTTTACCCGCTATTCGGACACCGGGCCCTGCGTGTCACCGGATTCGCTGGGCGGCAAGGAAGGCGGCCAGCGGCGCGGGACGCGCTCCCGGGGCCACCACGAGGCCGGGGCGCTCGTCCTCGTCCGGCCGGTGCTGCTCGTGCGGCGCCAACGCCAGCAGCAGCGGCACCAATGCCTCGGCGATGCGGTCGCCCACCTCGCAGAACGCGGCCTCCGACAGTCCGACCGGGTCGGCGATGTTCTCCCGGCCGACGAGCGCGAGATCGTCGCGGGCGCGGTGCAGATCGGCGATCGTCTCGGCGCCGGTGACCTTGGCGATGCGATGCGCCTCCAAGAGGGTGAAGGTGCGCGATCCGGCGCCGAACGCCATCTGCGCCGCCTGATCCCGGATCTGCTCGGTCATGGCGAGCACCAGATCCGCGCGGTCGATCAGTTCCGGCTTGAGTTTGCGTGCCCGGAAATGGTCCGCGCCCGCGCCGAGCCCCTCGATCGTCCGCGCGGCGAGCGGTTCGATCGGAAAGCCAACCAGCGCACGGGTTCCCGCGCTCTCCGCGGTGAGCCCGGACAGGTTGTATTCGACCGCTACGGCGCGGGTGAGCCGCTCGGCGATTACCGAACGGCAGACATTGCCGTTGCAGACGAACAGGACGTGCATGCGGATACGGTAGGCCGCGCACGGGCCGACCAGAAGGCTGTCGAGATCGAATCACAGCCCACGGAACACATGTTCATCTGCTGGTCAAGTGCCGTACACGAAGTACGCCCCGGTATTCGGATAGACGCTCGATCCGCGTTGCCGCAATGCAGCCGATCGGTAATCGAGGTCTGGGCGTCCTGCTGAAGATACCCGGCGCGCGTGGTTTCAACCATCACGGTATTGCCACGGTTGGGGATCGGATTTACTCGGACTCCCCACGGTAGTAAGCGGATTCGGCGACGACCGGCGCTGTCTTGTCCGCTTCGCCGTGCACCCGCCCCCGTGTCGTGAACTTCCGGCCGCGCGAGGCCACGACGGGTGCGAACCGCGGCAGGCCGGAGGCGCCTTCCATATCGTCGTACATCGCGTCGATACCGCCGCGCATGAAGTAGGCCTCGTGCCAGAACCCGGTCCCGCCGGAGTCGCGCAGGAACTGCTGCCACCAATCCCGATGCGGCGCAGAGCGTGTCCACTGTTCCAGCGAATCCAGATCGCGCCAATACTGGCGCGCCCCCCAATGCGGCGGAAACAGCGACCAGATCACGTCCTCGTGCAGCAGCAGCCCGTCCGGCCGATCCTTGTGCGACCGATACAGTTTCGGGCCCAGACCGAGCAATCGCAGGATCCCGCGCGGCTTGCGTACGCGCATCCCGAGATAGATGACGACCAGATCCGGATACCCGGACAGATCGACAGTGGTCCTGTTCACCCGCATCGAGGCACCTCCGCATCGGGCCGCTCACTGCAAACCCTACGCCGGGAAAACGAGACAGCCCGCGCCCTAGTTCGATCGCCACCCCGGCGGACTCTGTGAGAACGGCCCATGCTCACCAAGAGCATGGGCCGCCTACCAGCTGGTGCCGATTGTGGGACTCGAACCCACACGTCCTTTCGGACAACGGTTTTTGAGACCGTCGCGTCTGCCAGTTCCGCCAAATCGGCGCACCGGTGGAAAAGCATAGCGGGTCACTGTCGAAAATCACGAATGGGCTGGGTCAGAAGTGACCGACGCCCGGTTTGCGCAGGGTATATGGGTTGTATGTGGAACTGAAAGGTACTCTTTACATCACTCGACGGCGATAGTGGGGCGTTGGACCGGTGCCCGGACCGCGGCCACTCATTCGCGTGTCGAGGACACGGCATCGGAACCAGAGGGGTCTACCTATGAGCAACACAGCAGGGGGCGCCGGCACGAAGCGGGACGCCGGGGCGAAGCGGGTCGTCGTCGCGGAAGACGAAGCGCTGATCCGCATGGATCTGGTGGAGATGCTGACCGAAGAGGGCTATCAGGTTGTCGGTGAGGCGGGCGACGGCCAGCAGGCGGTGGATCTGGCGGTGGAACATCGGCCGGATCTGGTCATCATGGATGTGAAGATGCCGCGCCGCGACGGCATCGATGCCGCGGCCGAGATCGCGTCGAAACGCGTTGCGCCGGTTGTGATTTTGACCGCATTCAGTCAGCGCGATCTGGTCGAGCGGGCCCGCGACGCCGGTGCGATGGCGTATCTGGTCAAGCCGTTCACGAAGTCGGATCTGGTGCCAGCCATCGAATTGGCGGCCAGCCGCTTCCACGAAATCACCGCGCTGGAGAGCGAGGTCGCCAATCTGGCCGACCGCCTCGAGACGCGCAAGCTGGTCGAGCGGGCCAAGGGCGTGCTCATGCAGACCCAGGGATTGTCGGAGCCGCAGGCATTCAAGTGGATTCAGCGTACGGCGATGGACCGCCGCACTACCATGAAGGCGGTAGCCGAGGTCGTGCTGGAAAATCTCGCCCCGAAGTAGGCCCGTCCTTGCGCCTCGGCGGTTCAAGGCCGGAAATTTTACTTTCCGGAAACCCGATCACAATGAAAAATTCGAAACGATGTCGATCGGATGATCCGAATGTGATGCGCAGCTAACGTACCAACGCTATGTTCTGACCGGGCTGACGTGGTCGGCCTCCTCGGAAGAGAGCCCGGGGGAGCACAGGACGTAGAGGTGAAACGTGCTTAGTTCGACATGGCGCAGTCGTTCGATGCGGGGTGCATTGGCCATCGGTGCCGCCGCCGCGCTCGTGCTGACGGGGTGTAGCGATAAATCGACCGACGGTGGTTCGGGCACCTCCGGCAGCAGTGGCGCGGGCGGTCTGAAGATCCAGCCGGTCATGCAGATCGACGCCAACGGCAAGCAGGTGCCGAAGTCGGACAGCGCCTCGGCCGCCGACCCGGCGGGCGACGGCAAGGCCACCTGCCCGGCGGGCACCGCGATCGCCATGGCGGGCGCGCTTACCGGTCCGGACGCGGCCCTCGGCATCAATATCGTCGACGGTGTGAAGCTCGCGCTGGACAAGCACAACAAGGCCAACCCGGGCTGCAAGATCGAGCTCAAGCAGTTCGACACCGAGGGCGACCCGCAGAAGGCCACCCAGGTCATCCCGCAGATCGTCAACGACAAGTCGATCATCGGCCTGGTCGGTCCGGCGTTCTCCGGTGAGACCAAGGCGACCGGCAAGATCCTCAGCGACGCCGGCCTGGTTTCGACGACGGCCTCCGCCACTAATGAGACGCTGACCCAGAACGGTTGGACCAGCTTCTTCCGCGGCCTGGCCAATGACGGCGTGCAGGGTCCGTCGGTCGGCAAGTACCTGGTCAACACGGCGGGCTACAAGAAGGTCTGCGTCATCCAGGACAACACCGATTACGGCACCGGTCTGGCCAAGACGATCATCGAGGGCCTCGGCTCGGCCAACGACGCGTCCTGCAACGCCAGCATCAAGAAAGGCGACAAGGACTTCTCCGCCACGGTCACCAAGATCGCGAGCGCCGCGCCGGACGCCGTCTTCTACTCCGGTTACTACTCCGAGGGCGCCCCGCTGGCCCAGCAGTTGAAGTCCGGTGGCGTCAAGGCGGTCTTCGTCTCCGCCGACGGCACCAATGATCCGCAGTTCGTCGCCCAGGCCGGTAGCTCGTCCAAGGGTGCGGTGCTGTCCTGCCCGTGTGGTCCGGCGCCGGACAAGTTCACGGCCGACTACAAGGCACTCAACGGCGCGGAGCCGGGTGTCTACTCCGTCGAGGGCTACGATCTGACCACGATCTTGGCCAAGGGCATCGATGGCGGCAAGCTGACCCGTCCCGACCTGCTGGAGTACGTGCGGTCCTACGACGGCCCGGGTCTTGCGCGTCAGTACAAGTGGAACGCGACCGGTGAACTGTCCAACGCACTGATCTGGATCTACGAGGTCAAGTAGCCCTAGACAACCAGCACGGCGGCACGTACAGGGGTTCGTGCGAATCCCCGTACGTGCCGCCGTGTCGGGTGGGCGAATGAATGAGGGCAAAAGACGAATGACATCAACGGCATTGGCCGGTGCAGCACAACTCGCCGGCTCGATCGACTTCAACTACCACGGAGTGATCGATAACTTCTGGCGACTGACCGTCGACGGGGTGACCTACGGCTCAATCTATGCCTTGGTCGCCGTGGGCTATACCCTGGTCTACGGCGTATTGCGGCTGATCAATTTCGCCCATTCGGAAATATTCATGCTCGGCATGTTCGGCCAATTGGTCGGGCTCATGCTGTTCGGATTCGTGGCGAATCCAGATGTGTACACCCAGGGCATAATCCTGACGGTCACCTATCTCGCGTTGGCGATGATCATCGGCATGCTGGTATCCGGTGGCGCCGCAGTCGGATTGGAGCGCGTGGCCTATCGGCCATTGCGCAAACGCGGGGCCAAACCGCTCAGCTTCCTCATCACGGCGATCGGTATGTCGTTCGTGATCCAGGAATTCGTGCACTTCATCCTGCCGAAGATCAATCCCAAACTCGGCGGCACCAATGCGCAGCAGCCGATCAAACTGGTCGAGCCGAGCGTGCAGTTCAGCTTCTTCGGCGCCGAGGTCGACAACATCAAACTTCTGATCGTGCTCGCGGCGATCGCGCTCGCGAT
The DNA here is from genome assembly GCF_050955745.1 of Nocardia sp. CA-120079. NCBI lineage: Bacteria > Bacillati > Actinomycetota > Actinomycetes > Mycobacteriales > Nocardiaceae > Nocardia > Nocardia sp. CA-120079. Next base: position 6,668,440 of record NZ_CP192088.1, on the reverse strand, counting down.
CGTGACCGAGGTGCTGATCAACCGGACCAAATTCGGTCGCGGCATCCGCGCGGTCGCCCAGGATCCCGATACCGCGACGCTGATGGGCGTTTCGCGGGAGCGGGTCATCATGTTGACCTTCTTCATCGGCGGTGTACTTGCCGGTGCGGCCGCGCTGCTGTACGCGATCAAGATCCCGCAGGGCATCATCTACTCCGGCGGATTCATTCTGGGCATCAAGGCATTCAGCGCCGCGGTGCTCGGCGGCATCGGCAATCTGCGTGGCGCACTGCTCGGCGGCATTCTGCTCGGAGTGGTGGAACAGTACGGCCAGTCGCTGCTCGGTTCGGAGTGGCGCGATGTCGTCGCCTTCGTGGTGCTCGTGCTGGTGCTGATGGTGCGCCCGACCGGCATCCTCGGTGAGAGTCTCGGGAGGGCCCGCGCATGACCGACTCGACCAAAACCCCGGACTCGGTACCCGAGACACCCAATGCGGCCCCGCCCAAACATGGTGTGGGAGACGCGCTTCGGACCTGGTGGGACGGCCTGAGCCGCCCCGCGCAATGGGGTGTCGGCGTGCCGATCCTCATTCTGCTCGCACTGCTTCCGCTGTTCCCGCCGCCGCTGCTGGATACCCCCGGCTACAACTTCGGTCTGGTCATGGCGCAGGTCGCGATGTACGCGCTGATCGCCATCGGCCTGAATGTCGTTGTCGGTCAGGCGGGTCTGCTCGACCTCGGCTACGTCGGCTTCTACGCCATCGGTGCGTATACGGTCGGCTTGCTCACCAGTCCGAACAGTCCGTGGAATCAGACCGACGGCGGGTGGCTGAATCCGACCTGGGCCTGGATGGCCTGTCTGCCGATCGCGGTCGCGGTGACGGCCATCTCCGGCATCATCCTCGGCACCCCGACGCTGCGACTGCGCGGTGACTATCTGGCGATCGTCACTCTCGGCTTCGGTGAGATCGTGCGGCTGCTCGCCGACAATCTCTCCGATATCACCAATGGCAGCCTGGGTTTGTCCGGTGTCGCCTTCCCACATGTCGGCGAATCCGCCAGCAAGCCGGAGGGTGTGTTCTCCGGCGGTAACAGCGGCAATGCCGACAGCGCGAATCTGCTCGACCGAGCCAGTTACGGCACCTGGTGGTATTGGTTCGCGATGGTGCTGGTGATCATCGTGCTGTTGATCGTCGGCAATCTGGAACGCAGCCGGGTCGGCCGCGCCTGGGTGGCCATTCGCGAGGACGAGGACGCCGCTGAGATCATGGGCGTGCCGACCTTCAAATTCAAGCTGTGGGCCTTCACGATCGGCGCTGCCGTCGGCGGCATGTCCGGTGCGATCTACGCCGGTCAGGTGCAGTTCATCAATCCGACCGGGTTCAACATCATCAACTCGATGCTGTTCCTGTGCGCGGTCGTCATCGGCGGTCAGGGCAATAAGCTCGGAGTCATCTTCGGCGCGTTCATCATTGCCTATCTGCCCGCCCGGCTGCAGTCGGTGAAATTGGTGAGCAACGAGTCCACCGGGTACATCCTCTTGGCTATCGATGTGCTGGTCTTCGTCGGGTTGATCCTCTTGTGGAAGTACAAGGGCGACAGTCTGAGTGCGTGGCCGCGGCGCGGCTGCATCACCGGCATGGTGGTCACCGGCGTCTTGGGTGCACTGCTGCTGGGCAGCGTGTTGCTGTTCCGGGTCGGCGGTGCGCAGTCCCTCGGTGACCTCAAGTACATGTACTTCGGAATTACCTTGGTGGTCATGATGATTCTGCGGCCACAGGGTCTGTTCCCGGTGCGGCAGAAGCTGCTGACCTTCGGTAGGCAGGTGTATCAGGCCGTGCGTAAACCGGGTGAGCGTGAATTGATCGGAGCGCGACGATGACCGGGCCAGGCGCGGGTGACGCCCTGTTCGACAATGAGGATATGGCCGCCGGTTATGCGGCACCGCCCGAGGTCGAGAGCGCGGGCGAGGTCGATGTCACCGCCGTGATCCCGGTGCTCGCCGACGCCGAGGTGGTCGCGGATGTGGTCGCGCCGCACCGCGATATCGAGACCGCGGTGGGTGCGCCGCTGCTGCGCACCGATGAACTCACGGTGCAGTTCGGCGGTCTGACCGCATTGGACAAGGTCAGCTTCGAGATTCGCCGCGGTGAAATCCTCGGACTGATCGGCCCCAATGGTGCGGGCAAGACCACCTGCTTCAACGCCATCACCGGTGTCTACAAACCGGCCTCGGGTCTGGTGTATTTCGACGGCAAACCGCTGACGAAGACCAAGCGCAACGAGATCACCCGGCTCGGTATCGCCCGCACCTTCCAGAATGTGCGGCTCTTCGGCGAGATGACCGCGCTGGAGAATGTGGTGGTCGGCACCGACGCCAGGCATAAGACCTCGGTGCCCGGTGCGATCTTGCGCACCCCGCGGCACCGCAGCGAGGAGAAGGACGCGATCGAGCGCGGCATGGCCCTGCTCGAATTCGTCGGAATCGCACCGCGTGCGGTGGAGAAGGCGCGCAATCTCTCCTACGGCGATCAGCGCCGATTGGAGATCGCCCGCGCGCTGGCCACCGAGCCGAAACTGCTCTGCCTGGACGAACCCGCCGCCGGGTTCAATCCGAGCGAGAAATCGGCGCTGATGGATCTGATCCGCAAGATCCGCGACGACGGGTTCACCGTGCTGCTGATCGAGCACGATATGCGCCTGGTCATGGGTGTCACGGACCGGATCGTGGTGCTGGAGTTCGGTCGCAAGATCGCCGATGGGCTGCCCGCGGAGATCCGCGACAACCCGGATGTGATCGCGGCGTATCTGGGTGTGCCGGATGCCGAGGCCGCGGCGGCCGAAAAGGCAACTGCCGTAACCGAAGTGATCGAACCGGAACAGCCCGTCGACAAATCGACTCCGGCCGGTGGCGAGCATCGCAAAGCGGAGCCGCGCGACTCGAGCGCGGCGCCGCCGCTGCTCGAGGTCGACGATATGGTTGTCAACTACGGCAGAATCCAAGCGCTGCACGGGGTTTCGCTCCGTGTCGCAGAGGGCGAGCTGGTAACCCTGCTCGGCGCCAACGGCGCGGGGAAGACCACCACCATGCGTGCGCTGTCCGGCCTGCTGCCGCTGACCCGCGGCAAGATCAGGTTCGAGGGTCGCGATATCACCCACATGAAGGCGCACGAGCGGGTGACACACGGGTTGATCCAGGCGCCGGAGGGCCGGGGTGTCTTCCCCGGTATGACGGTCCAGGAAAACCTCGATATGGGTTGCTACGGAAGGGCTTTCAAGCAGAAGGCGGAGTACGGCCAGACGCTGGAGTGGGTCTTCGAGCTGTTCCCGCGGCTGTCCGAGCGGCGCAAGCAGGTCGGCGGCACGCTCTCCGGGGGTGAGCAGCAGATGCTGGCCATCGGCCGCTCGCTCATGGCCCGCCCGCGCCTGCTGCTGCTCGACGAACCGTCGATGGGCTTGGCGCCGATGGTGATTCAGCAGATCTTCCGGATCATCAGCGAGATCAACCAGCAGGGCACCACGGTGCTGTTGGTCGAGCAGAATGCCCAGCAGGCGCTGACCCGCAGCGATCGCGCCTACATCCTGGAGACCGGTGAGGTCACCAAGAGCGGTATCGGTGGGGATCTGCTCACCGATCCGGCCGTGAAGTCGGCTTACCTCGGCGTGGGCTGAAAAGTCGGACCCGTCCGTGGCCGCCGTCAGGCATGATGGCGGGAAGTGCGCGGCGAAGGCCGAGCTTGCGCTCGGTCTTCGCCGTGCACATCAGACGCTGGCCTGCGTTGGGCGCTGGCGCCCAATGACCACTACTGGAGGAATGGCGCTGTGGACGGGCATGCCGAATTGACGAATCTGGCCGACCGCTACTGGGATGCTGTGCTGGCGGCCGCACCGAGCACAGCCACTTTGCTCGGCGACCACCGCTTCGACGACCGCGTCGAGGATCGCTCGCCCGAGGCCGAACAGCGACTGCTCGCGACCTTGCGCGAGTTGCGCGATCAGGTGGTCGGCCTCGACGCCGAAAAGCTCGACGGAACCGACCGGGTCACCCGCGGTCTGCTGCGCACCGAACTGGATACGGCCATCGACAATCTGGCGTGGCGACCGACCGAACTGGCATCGGACCAGATGGACGGTGTGCACGCGGGCATGCTCATGATGGCCACCCAGACCAAGGCGCCGCAGCCCGAACATGCGCACGCCCTGGTCCGGCGGTATCGCCAGTTCGGCACGCTGTTCGACCAAGCCGTCCAGCAGTTCCGCAACGGACTGGCCGCAGGCCGCACGCCCGCGCGCATCACCATCGAACGCTCGCTCAACCAGCTGGACGGCTACCTGGCCTCCGATATCGCCACCGATCCGTTCGTCACCTTCGCCGGACCGGCGGACTGGGACGGGGAAGCCGACTGGCGCACCGAACTCACCGAGGTCGCCCGCGAGGTGATTCGCCCGGCCTTCCAACGCTATCGGGATGTACTGGCCGACGAATTGCGGCCCGCCGCCCGTCCCGATGACAAATGCGGCCTGTGCTGGCTCGGTGCCGACGGAGAGGACATCTACCGACGGCAGCTGCGCCGCCACACCACCCTGCCCGATCTCGGCGCGGACGAGATCCATGAACTCGGTCTCTCCGAATTGGCGCTGTTGCGTGCCGAATACGGTGCGGTCGGGACCCGGCTTTTCGGTACCGCTGATACCGCCGAAATCTTCACCCGCCTGCGCCGGGATCCCGAACTGCGTTACGTCAGTGGCCAGGAGATCATGGCCGATGCGCAACGCGCGCTCGGTGCGGCGGTCGCGGAGATGGGCAACTGGTTCGGCCGCCTGCCCAAGGAATCCTGCGATATCGTCGCGGTGCCGGAATTCCTGGCCGCGGATGCGCCTGCGGCGTACTACTTTCCGCCCGCCGCGGACGGATCCAGGCCCGGCACCTACTTCGTGAACCAGCACGAACCCACCGGCCGTAGCCGCTACGAGACGGCGGCCGTGGCCTATCACGAGGCGATTCCGGGGCATCATCTGCAACTCACCATCGCCAATGAACTCGATCAGCTGCCGCGATTCCAACGGCAGTCCTTCGCGAATACCGCTTTCGTCGAGGGCTGGGCGCTCTACACCGAACGTCTTGCCGACGAAATGGGTTTGTACGAAGACGATTTGGCGCGCGTCGGCATGCTGGCCGCAGATTCGTGGCGGTCGTGCCGACTCGTCGTCGATACCGGAATCCACGCCAAGGGCTGGAGTCGTCAGCAGGCCGTCGACTTCATGGTGGCCAACGCACCGGTCGGGCTGACCGAGATCGAGGTCGAGATCGACCGCTATATCGCGATCCCCGGTCAGGCCGTGGCCTATAAGGTCGGTCAGCTCGAGATCCGTCGGCAACGTCGGCAGGCCGCCGAGCGGCTCGGTGCCGCCTTCGACATCAAAGCCTTCCACGATGTGGTGCTCGGCTCCGGCTCGGTCAGCCTGCCGGTGCTGCGCGAACTTGTGGCCACTCTGTGACCCGCTGAGCGGCTCCTCGACTTGCGGACCGATGTGCGCGGAGTTCCAATGAATGTGCGGTGATCGAGCTCTCTAGGTAGGTCATGAACAGCACGTTCGGCTCTCGGCTCGGTCTGTTGCGCGGCAATCGCATCGTCCTTATCTGGGTGGTGTTCGGTGTGATCGGTGCGCTCACCGCGGCGGGTCTGCTCATGACCGGACGCTCCGCCGACGCCGGTGAAATGCGTACCGCGCGTACGATTTCCGATTCGACGACACCGGGATTCGCGGGCGCCCTGCCCGACTCGGCGAATCCGATCGGCGATGCCGCGCCCCCGGTCGCCTTCGCGCCGTTGGCCGGGTTATCGCCGGCCGGGATGCCGCTCGCGTCGAGCCGCGCGGTGCAGGCGCTGGCCGATCATCCGCTCTTCGCTCAGCACGTCGGACTCGGCAGGGTCGATTGCAAACTGCCCGCCTGGCACGACGATCCGGAGACCGCGCGGGCCTTCTACCGGTCCGCGATCGCCTGCCTGGACGCGTCATGGGAACCGACACTGCGCGGCGCCGGACTGCCGTTCCATCCGCCGCGGCTACTGGCCCCCACCGAATCCCGTGAGGTGGCAAGCCAATGCGTGCAGCGACTGCGCAACGGCCCGACAACCTTCTACTGCGCGCTCGACGAAACCGTGGTCCTGCCGTACGACGCCATGCGGCCGCTGTCCAGCGGCTCGCGCCGCGGCGCCCAATTGGCCGTTCTCAGTACCGAATACGGCCACCACGTGCAGAACCTGATCGGCGTCATGCAGGCTTACAACGAGAAACGTGCGATCGTCGGCAAGGAAACCATCGCCGGTCGCGAACTGAGCCGCCGCCTGGAACTGCAGGCCCGCTGCTTCTCCGGCATGTTCCTCGGCACCAACTTCGGCCGCGCCGATATCGACGAACAAACCTGGACCGAAGCCTCCCACGCCGTCCAGGGCGGCCACGCCACCCGCGATCCCCGCATGCAGGGCACCGAGGAAAACGTGTGGGGCTGGTGGAAATGGGGCTCCGACAAGGGCGACACCTGGGAGTGCAATACCTGGTACAGCTCCCCGGCCCACGTCGAATGAGTGCGTTGTTCTATCAGCGGTGCGCTTCGGTCAGCACCTCGACGACGGCGGCGGTGTCCAGATAGAACGGCCGGATCTCGGCGATCAGCCCGTCGCGGAATGTCATCAGCTGCATTACCGATGTCTCCAGCATCCGGCCGGTGGCACGGGCCAGCATGCGGCCGCGGTTGTAGATGACCACCGCGTCGCCGTCCACCACGAATCGCTGCTCGAGGAACTCCAGCGAGGCCCAGGTCCGGCTCATTGCCGCCATGAAGTTCTCGATGCCGTCGGGGCCGTGCCATTCGCCGCCGTAGGGGAGGTGTTCGGCCTGGTACATGACGACATCGGGGGCCAAGCAGGCGGCCATCGCATCGAAGTTCGCGCCCTCGGTGATGTAGGCGGCTTCGGCGGCGAAGAAGTTCTGCAGTGCTGCGCGGGTTGTGGTCACCGGGAAATCATGGTCGCCGCTGCGTACCGCTTCCGGCGGAAATCGGACGGCTCGCTGGACTCGCACAACAAGGGGGTGCCGCGACTGTGGATTGTCGGTGGGGCTCCCTAGACTCTTGCACGTGACCCCAGCGACTACTGATCAGCGTTCCAGCGTCGTGCCTACGGCAGCCAGTGATGCGGGTGGTGAGCGGCCGACATTGTTGCTGTTGGACGGGCATTCGATCGCCTATCGCGCGTTCTTCGCGCTGCCCGCGGAGAACTTCAAGACGGTCACCGGGCAGACCACGAATGCGGTGTACGGATTCACCGCGATGCTGATCAATCTGTTGCGGGACGAGAAGCCGACGCATATCGCGGCCGCTTTCGACGTCAGTCGCAAGACTTTCCGTACCGAGGCGTATCCGGAGTACAAGGCGGGCCGAAATGCCACGCCCGATGAGTTCCGCGGCCAGGTCGAACTCACCAAGGATGTGCTCGGCGCCATGGGAATCCCGGTGATGGCGATCGACGGTTTCGAGGCCGACGACCTGATCGCCACCATCGCGACCCAGGCCGTGGGCGAGGGTTTCCGCGTTCTGATCGTCTCTGGTGACCGTGATGCCATCCAGCTGGTCAGCGATGAGGTCACGCTGCTCTACCCGCGCAAGGGCGTCTCCGATCTCACCCGGTTCACCCCGGATGAGGTGATGGCCAAATATCAGCTCACCCCGGCCCAATACCCGGATTACGCGGCCCTGCGCGGCGACCCGAGCGACAACCTGCCCGGCATTCCTGGCGTCGGGGAGAAGACCGCCGCTAAATGGATTCGCGAATACGGCGATCTGACCACCCTCGTCGACAAGGTGGACGAGGTGAAGGGCAAGGTCGGCGACGCACTGCGCGCCAACCTCAGCAGTGTCGTGCTCAACCGCCAGCTCACCGAGATGATCCGCGACGTTCCGCTGCCCTACACCCCCGATCAGCTGGCCCAGCAGCCGTGGGATCGCAACAAGATCCACCAGCTCTTCGACGACCTGGAGTTCCGGGTGCTGCGCGACCGGCTCTTCGAAACCCTCGCCCCGCCGGAGCCCGAGGCCGAATCCGGCTTCGAGATCAGCGGCGGCGCGCTGGAGGTGGGCGCGGTCACCGGGTGGCTTGCTGAACATGCGAAAGTTGGTGTCCGACACGGTATTTCGGTGGTCGGCACCAATACCCCAGGTAATGGTGACGCGCGCGCGCTCGCCATCGCCGCCGCGGACGGCGAGAGCGGCTACATCGATGTCGCCGTGCTGACCCCGGAAGACGAAGCCGCGCTTGGCGCTTGGCTCGCCGATCCGGCCGTGCCGAAGGCGCTGCACGAGGCCAAGGCCGCCGTGCACGCCCTGCGTGGTCGTGGCTGGACCCTGGCCGGTCTCACCAGCGATACCGCCCTGGCCGCCTACCTGGTCCGCCCCGGCCAGCGCAGCTTCAACCTCGACGATCTTTCGCTGCGCTACCTGCATCGCGAACTGCGCGCCGAAACCGACGAAACCCCGCAGCTTTCCCTGCTCGACGATGCCGACACCGTGGACGCCGAGCTGGCGCAGACCGAAATGCTGCGCGCGCGGGCGGTTCTCGACCTGGCCGAGGCACTCGACGGCGAACTGCGCCGGATCGAATCCAGTGCACTGCTCGACGATATGGAACTGCCGCTGCTCAGCGTGCTCGCCGAACTGGAGAACGCCGGCATCGCGGTCGATATCGAGCAGCTCGAGAACCTGCAGCGCCAATTCGCCGATAAGGTCACCGATGCGGCCAACGCCGCCTATGGCGTGATCGGCAAGCAGATCAACCTCGGCTCACCCAAGCAGCTGCAGGTGGTGCTCTTCGACGAACTCGATATGCCGAAGACCAAGCGCACCAAGACCGGCTACACCACCGACGCCGACGCGCTGGAATCGCTGTTCGAGAAGACCGAGCATCCGTTCCTGCGGCATCTGCTCGAGCACCGCGACGCCACCCGGCTCAAGGTCACCGTGGACGGTCTGCTCAAATCCGTCGCCGATGACGGCCGCATCCACACCACCTTCAACCAGACCATCGCCGCGACCGGCCGACTGTCCTCGACCGAGCCGAATCTGCAGAACATCCCGATCCGCACCGACACCGGCCGCCAGATCCGCGACACCTTCGTGGTCGGCCCGGGCTTCCAGTCGCTGATGACCGCGGATTACAGCCAGATCGAAATGCGCATCATGGCCCACCTTTCCGGTGACGAGGGCCTGATCGAGGCCTTCAACTCCGGCGAGGATCTGCACACCTTCGTAGCCTCCAAGGCCTTCGATATCCCGCTGTCGGAGGTGACGCCCGAGATGCGCCGCCGGATCAAGGCGATGTCCTACGGTCTCGCGTACGGTCTGAGCTCCTATGGTCTTTCGACGCAGCTGAAGATCAGCACGCAGGAGGCCAAGGAGCAGATGGAGGTCTACTTCGACCGCTTCGGCGGCATTCGCGACTATCTCTACGAGGTGGTCGAACAGGCACGCAAGGTCGGCTATACCGAAACCCTCTTCGGCCGCCGCCGCTACCTGCCCGATCTGGATTCCAGCAACCGCCAGCGCCGCGAGGCCGCCGAACGTATGGCCCTCAACGCGCCCATCCAGGGCACCGCCGCCGACATCATCAAGGTCGCGATGATCAACGTGCACAAGGCGATCAAGGAGGCGGGCCTGCGCTCGCGCATGCTGCTGCAGATCCACGACGAACTGGTCTTCGAGGTCGCCGAGGGGGAGAGGGACACCCTCGACGCACTCGCCCGCGAACAGATGTCCTCGGCGATCACGCTGTCGGTGCCGTTGGATGTCTCCGTCGGCACCGGCCGCAGCTGGGACTCCGCCGCGCACTGAGCGTTGGGTGCGGCACGCCGGAATCCGGTGTGCCGCACCGCATTCAGTGCCCAGCGGCCAGTAATTTGTACTGCGCGGTGGCCTGCTGATCGCGGAGCCACAACCAGTTACACCGATCGCGAGGATTACGGCGACAACCAGCGCACCTCCGGCTCTAGCCAAGACCGAAAACGATATCAACGTCCCCCGGGACAGCTTTGGCGATAATGGTGCGGATACCACGTCAGACCGCCGGATCGTTCACGTTCGAATGATCACTGCTCGCGCCGCACCAGTCTCGCCGATCCCATTCGCAGATCGATCTCATCGCGCGGCGGCGCTCCATCGGACTTATCTTCTTTATGCATCAGTGCCGTCTGTCGCTGCTCGAACTCGTAATGCTTCGAACCTTGAAAGGTCGCGGCAACCTGTTCGAATCCGGTTGCGGCGACCGGCGTGTGCTTGCGGTGCTTGAACCACGGCAGTATCCGACTGCCGGTGAGCCGATTCCACAGCACCTCGACGAATGCGAGTCCGATCAGCAGGATGGCCAATCCGGGAATGGTCATGGCGACGAGAGCACCCATGTGACCGAAAGTACCGGCCCGACGACGGCTTGCCATCCGTCCTCGGCGCTATGCCCCTGAGCTGCGCAAATGGTACTGGCGAGTAGGCGCGACGGGGTGAGGAATGTGGTTGCTATTGCGTCGAGATCGACCTATTCTTGTCGGCGTGCCGAATCCCGCCGACCGCCACAGCGCCGCGCTCCACGTCGCAGACCGCGACAGCGCAGTGCTAATTCCGCTTACCGCGATGGTGGCAACTCGGCGACTTCTCGTAGTAACCCGCCGTAGCGGGGTCTGATTCGGACCGGCCCCCTCGCTGCGGGCTACTGACTACTTACTGCTGGTCCCCTCTGTCAATTGAGAAGACAATCCTCGGGAAGACCTCCGCACAATGACCATCCTGACTCTTGACCCCAACATGTTCATCGCCGCAGCCCCCAAGGCGCTGCGCGCCGAATGCGCCGATCTGACACCCACGCAATTCCACCACCGCTACTGCGAGCACTCCGGCCCGATTCGGGTCGGCGACTGGTCGCCCGCGGGCAATCGGAGCGCGGAGTTCACGGCCACCCTGGAATTCGCCGACCACCTGCGCACGGTGATCGCTGCAGGCAGTCCGGTCGCCGCGATGACCTCGGCGCTCTACGACGAGGGCTATCCGGTCGAAATCCTGCAATTCCACCAGCGCCGCACCGCTGCGGGCACCGCGACGTTCGTGCAGTGCGAATGCAACGGCAGGCGCGGCTGGGGTGCGGCCCTGGCCGACGACAGTGCCGAATCGACGGTCCGCGCCATGATCGCGGGCGTCAACAAGCTGGACGCCTGAGCCTACGAAAACGCAACGGGTCGTTCACATTCCGCGGAATGTGAACGACCCGTTGGTGCGGTTTACTGACCGGTCTGCTGCTCGGCGAGTTGCTTGCGCACCTCGTCCATATCCAGCGCCTTCACCTGGGTGACCAGATCCTCCAGCGCGGCTGGCGGCAGGGCGCCCGGCTGCGCGAAGACCAGCACGCCCTCGCGGAACGCCATGATGGTCGGAATCGAGCGGATGTTGGCGGCGGCGGCCAAGCCCTGTTCGGCCTCGGTGTCGACCTTGCCGTGCACGACATCGGGATGCTTGTCCGAGGAGGCCTCGAAGGTGGGTGCGAAGCTCTTGCACGGACCGCACCAGTCGGCCCAGAAATCGACGAGTACCACGTCGTTCCCGGTGACGATCTCATCGAAATTCTGTTGATTCAGGGTCTGGGTGGCCATGACGTCCTCTCGTGTCGATTGTCGCCAGCTATAACGTCCGGCGCGGTATATATCTTCCGGCGATGCTGCTATCTTCCTCGGGCGACCGGCCACTCGCGCCGTTGATCGCCGTCCCAACGCCGGATACCCACGACGGTCGCGGGAAAATCACGGTCCCTGGCGACGGCGTGGATCGCCTCGCCCAAATGCTGCGTCGGCACCCGTCTGGCCAGGGTGATATGCGGCGTCCACTCGTCGGGTTGCACATTCGACGGTATGCCGGGACACGGCGAAACGACGGCGAAAATACGACGTTGCAGTGCGAGCAGGTGTTCCGACGGCACCACCGACCGAACCAGGATCGGATTGCGCGCACCGAAGACCAGCACGCCGCCTAGTCGTATCGGAATCGGCCGGAAAGTGAGCTGGTCCAGCGCGTGATCGATACGCGGCCAGATCTGCCTGGCCACCGCGACGGTGATATGCGGCCGGTTGGTTTCGGTCTGCTTTCCGGCCAAACTCGGAATGCCTGCATCGACGAGCAACTGCCACTGCCGCCGGATCTCCGCGTCGGCCACATCGTCCAACAACAATTCGACCGACTGCACCATAGTTCACGTGAGGTTAGCCGCCCGCGCGGCTCGATGGGCGGCGAACACGCGGCCCGGTTGTGGGCGAACAACTTGCATCGCGGGAGGATGGCCAGGTGAACCGTGATACGTCGCCCATGCGACTCGGCCTCATCGAAGGTGACGGCATCGGCCCCGAGGTGGTCCGCGCCACCCGCGCGGTGGTCGACGAAGCACTCGCTGCGGCCGGCGCGGTCTCGGTCGACTGGGTTCGGTTACCGATGGGCCGGCACGCCATCGCGGAATTCGGCAATCCGCTGCCGGAGCAGACCCTCGCGGCCCTCGATGAACTCGACGCTTGGATCCTCGGCCCGCACGATAATGCCGCCTACCCGCCCGAACATCGAATCGCACCGGGTGGCGCCATCCGCAAACGCTTCGGCCTCTATGCGAATATCCGCCCCGCCCGTGCCTTCGCCGGAATCAAGGCGAGCGCTGCTGATATCGACCTGGTGATCGTCCGGGAGAACAGCGAGGGTTTCTATGCCGACCGCAATATGTTCGCCGGATCGGGCGAATTCCGGCCCACCCCCGACGTGGCGATGGCGGTCGGCCTGATCACCCGGCCGGCCTGCGAGCGGATCGCGCATGAGGCCTTCCGGCTCGCGGCCGCGCGACGCAAGCGGGTCACCATCGTGCACAAGGCCAATGTGCTGCCCATGACCATGGGCCTGTTCCGCGACGTCTGCTATGACGTCGCCCGCGCCTATCCGGGCGTCGAGGTCGACGACGAACACGTCGACGCGGTCGCCGCCCATCTGGTCCGCGCCGCCCACGACTACGACGTGGTGGTGACCGAGAACCTCTTCGGCGACATCCTTTCCGATCTCGCGGGTGAGCTCAGCGGCTCGCTCGGCATCGCCGCGTCGCTCAACTGCTCGGCAACCAAGGCGATGGCACAGGCGGTGCACGGCGCCGCACCGACACTGGCCGGACACAACCGCGCAAACCCGGCGGCGCTCCAACTCTCGGCGGCAATGTTGTTGCACTGGCTGGGAATTCGCGACAACAACCGCGCGCTGTCGAGCGCTGGTGAACGCATCGAACGCGCCGTCGCGGGCGCCTTCGCCGCGGGCATTGCCACCGCCGACCTGGGCGGTCTCGCCTCGACCAGCGAATTCACCGAGCATGTCTGCGCCAGGGTGCACCGGCGCTGACCCGGACCGGCGGGGCGACCGGGAACCCAAATCGTTCGAACACCGGACCGTCCGGTAGGGTCCACCGCCGGTACCTGAGTGTTTGCTGTGCCCGGAGTGTTCCGCACAGAACGGATAATCTTCCGTTACTGTCCAGCACGAAACGCCACGATCGCTTAGATTGCCAAACGGGTGGTGACACCCGGGTTTCTCGAATCCGAAATGTGGAGGGCTGCTGTGTCTGTTCGATCGGTTCTTGGCAGGCGCGCCCTGCAAGCGATGTGCGTACTAGCCGGTGGTGCACTGGTGCTGACGGGCTGTAGTAACTCCGAAGACAACTCGCCCGCGGTGGCGAAGGTACAGGGTATCGACAAGCTCGACACGGCCGCCGCGCTGCTCCCGGACAAGATCAAGCAGTCGGGCAAGCTCGTCGTCGGAGTCAATGTCCCGTATCAGCCCAACGAGTACAAGGATCCGAGCGGCAAGATCGTCGGCTTCGATGTCGACCTGATGGACGCGGTCGCCGCGACCCTCGGCCTGAAGGCCGAATACGTCGAGTCCTCTTTCGAGAAGATCATTCCCGCGATCCAGGCGGGCACCTACGACGTCGGCATGTCCTCCATCACCGACTCGAAGGAACGCGAACAGAGCGTCGACTTCACCACCTACTTCAACGCGGGCAGCCAGTGGGCGCAGCAGACGGGTAAGCCGATCGACCCGGACAATGCCTGCGGTAAGCGGGTCGCGGTGCAGGCCACCACGGTTCAGGACACCGATGAGATCCCGGCGCGCAGCAAGAAGTGCGAGGCGGAGGGCAAGCCCGCCATCGATAAGAAGCCGTTCGATGAGCAGAGCGCGGCGACCAACGCACTGGTGCTCGGCCAGGTCGACGCGATGTCGGCGGATTCGCCGGTGACCGCGTACGCGATCAAGAAGAGCGACGGCAAGATCGAGGCGGCGGGCAAGGTCTTCGATTCCGCACCCTACGGTTGGGCCATCCCCAAGGGTTCGGCGCTCGGCAAGGCGCTGCAGGCCGCCGTCCAGCACCTGATCGACAACGGTAAGTACACGGAGATCACCAAGAACTGGGGTGTGCAGGAAGGCGCGATCACCAAGTCGGTCATCAACGGCGCCGCGGGCTGATCGATGTCGTCATCCGAAATCACGTCGGCGCCCGGCGACAACACCGGGCCCGGCGGGCCGATCGACGCGGCAGAACCGGAGCCGATCAAGGCCGTTCCACTACGCAGGCCGGGCCGCATGATCGCTGCGGCGATTATCCTCGCCTTGCTCGGGTTGTTCATCTACGGCGCGGCCACCAATCCCGCGTACGGATGGGGAACCTATCGAAAGTATTTGTTCGACAGCCGGATCGCCTCCGGCGCGGCGGTCACCCTCGAGTTGACCGTGCTCGCGATGGCGATCGCCATCGTGCTCGGCGCGTTGCTCGCGGTGATGCGTCTGTCGCCGAATCCGGTGTTGCGCGCCGTGGCGTGGGTGTATCTCTGGATTTTCCGTGGCACACCGGTTTTCGTGCAGTTGGTCTTCTGGGGTCTGTTCCCGTCGCTGTACAAGTCGATCCAGCTCGGTGTGCCGTTCGGGCCCGAGTTCGTGCGGATCGACGTGCAGGGGCTGCAGGCCGCGTTCGCCTTCGCGGTCATCGGCCTCGCACTGAACGAGGCCGCGTATATGGCCGAAATCGTCCGTGCCGGAATCAATTCCGTCGGCGAGGGCCAGCGCGAGGCCTCGACGGCGCTCGGCATGTCGTGGTCGCAGACCATGCGCAGGACCGTGCTGCCGCAGGCCATGCGGGTGATCATCCCGCCCACCGGCAATGAGCTGATCGGAATGCTCAAGACCACCGCGCTGGTCACCGCGATCCCGTTGAGCACCGACCTCTACGGCCGGGCCCGTGATATCTACGGCGTGAACTTCCAGCCCATTCCATTGCTATTGGTCACCGCCACTTGGTATCTCGCGGTCACCAGCGTGCTGATGATCGGGCAGTACTACCTGGAGCGCTACTACTCACGGGGCGCCTCGCGGCAGCTGACCGCCAAGCAGCTGCAGGAACTGGCCGACGCTCAGACGATTGTGAAGGCGAAATGAGCGCGACGACAGACAAGGTAGACCCGGCCGGTGTACAGCCGATGATCCGTGCGGATCGGGTGTGTAAGAACTTCGGTGCGCTGCAGGTGCTCAAGGGCATTTCGCTCGAGGTCGGGCGTGGCGATGTGCTGTGCCTGATCGGGCCCTCGGGTTCGGGTAAGTCGACTTTCCTGCGCTGTATCAACCACCTCGAGCAGGTGAACGCGGGTCGGCTCTATGTCGATGGTGATCTGATCGGCTATCGCGAAAAGGCCGGCAAACTCTACGAATTGCACCCGCGCGATGCGGCCAAGCAGCGCCGCGATATCGGCATGGTGTTCCAGCATTTCAACCTGTTCCCGCATCGCACGGCGCTGGAGAACATTGTCGAGGCGCCCATTCAGGTGAAGGGCATCCGCAAGGCGGACGCGGTGGCGCGTGCGCTCGAGTTGCTGGACCGAGTCGGCATGGGGGACAAGGCGAATGCCTATCCGGCCCAGCTCTCCGGCGGCCAGCAGCAGCGCGTCGCGATCGCCCGTGCGCTGGCCATGGATCCCAAGCTGATGCTCTTCGACGAGCCCACCTCTGCGCTGGATCCGGAATTGGTCGGCGAGGTGCTCGGGGTCATGCGCGAACTCGCAGCCGACGGTATGACGATGGTGGTCGTGACCCACGAAATGGGTTTCGCCCGCGAGGTTGCCGACCAACTGGTGTTCATGGACGGCGGCGTGGTTGTGGAGGCGGGTAATCCGCGGGAGGTGCTCGCCGACCCGAAACATGAACGCACCAAGGCGTTCCTGTCACGGTTGCTCTGAATTCAGTGGCCGCCCAAGCCGATACGGAGTTGTCCGAGTAGGACTTTCGAGGCCGGACTGCCCGGGCGATCGCGCCGCCACGCCAGCGCGAGTTGTCCGCGCAGCTCCGGTTCGGTGATCGGCAGTACCCGTACGCCGAATGCCGTGGCCTCCTCGGCGGGCAGCGCGGGCACCACCGCGATGCCGAGGCCGCGGGCGGCGAGCCGCAGCAACAGCGGGGGAGCGGCGGCCTCGAATGCGATATCGGGTTCGAATCCCGCTGCGGCACAGGCGCGGTCGAAGACACCCCGGATGCCGGTGCCGCGCGGTAGACAGATCAATGGGTGCGCACGCAACTGGTCGAGCGTGATCGATGCACGCTTCTTACCGCTCAGCGCGACCGCCGCGACCACCGGCGTATCGAGCACAACATCTATACCGATATCGGCGCCGATGTCCGCACCGGTCAATCCGACCAGGGCGATGTCCAGCTCGCCGCTGCGCACCGCCGCGAGCATCCGTTCGGAGGTGTCCTCGGTCAGGCTGATGCCGACCTGCGGGTGGTCGTCGTGAAAGTCCGCGAGCACCGAGGCGATATCGAATTCCTCATCGCCCGCGCCGGAGATGCAGCCGAGGCGGACGTGTCCGCGCAACAGTCCGGTGAATTCGTCCACCGTCGCGGTAATCCGCTCGGTCGCCGCCAGCGCGGCCCTGGCATGCGGCAGCACCGCCGCGCCCACCTCGGTCAAGGTCACCGAGCGGCCGCCGCGATCCAGAAGTTGCTGTCCCAGTTCGTGTTCGAGCTGGCGGATCTGGGCGCTGAGTCCGGGTTGGGCCAGGTGCAATCGGGCGGCGGCGCGGGTGAAGTTGGCCTCCTCGACCACGGTCACGAAGTAGCGGAGTTGGCGCAGTTCCATAACTGCTGATTATAGGTCCAAGCAGAACTATCTGTTGTACTTCTGGATTGGCGCGCGGCATCGTCTATGGCATGGGAAACACCGCAGAGATCATCAATACCTTCACCGGCCCGGTCTTCCGCCCCGGCGACGCCGGATATGACGAAGAGATCGCCGGCTTCCAGGCCGCTTACCATCACCGCCCCGCACTGGTCGTCGGTGCGGTGCACGCCGAGGATGTGCGCGGTGCGGTCGAATACGCCGCGCGCCAGGGACTTCCGATCGCGGTGCAGGCCACCGGGCACGGCCTCTCGGTCGCGGCCGACGGCGGCGTGCTGATCAGCACCCGCCGGATGACCGATATCCGGATCGACCCGCGGGCGCGCACCGCCCGTGTCGGTGCCGGAGTGCGGGCGGGCGCGCTGGTCGAGGCCGCCGCACCGTACGGGCTGGCGCCGCTGAACGGGTCCTCGCCGTCGGTCGGTGTCGTCGGGTACAGCCTCGGCGGCGGATTGGGCCTGCTGGCAAGGCAATTCGGTTACGCCGCCGAACATGTGCGCGTCATCGAGCTCGTCACGGCCGACGGTCGAGTCCGCACGCTGACCCCCGGCGACGAACTCTTCGGCGCGGTGCTCGGCAGCGGTGGCAACTTCGGCGTGGTGACCGCGCTGGAACTGGAACTCGTGCCGGTCGCCACCGTCTACGGCGGTCAGTTGATCTTCGATACCCCACTGGTCGAGCAGGCCATGGCAGCCTGGAAGGACTGGACCGCGACGCTGCCCGACGAGGTGACCTCGACGGTGACCGTCATGACCTTCCCGCCCATTCCGCAGATTCCGGAACCGCTGCGCGGGCGCTATGTCGCGTCGATACGGATCGCCTACAACGGATCCGCAGCGGACGGCGAGCTGCTGGTCGCGCCGTTGCGCGCGGTCGGGGATCGTCTGAAGGACGATCTGCGGCTTATGCCGTACACCGAATCGCACACCATCCACAGTGATCCCGACCACCCGCATGCCTATGCCGCCACCAACGCCTTGCTCGGTGAGCTCACCGGAGAAACGTTGTCGGCCTTGCGCACTGCCACCGGACCCGAATCGACGATTCAGGCGGTGGTGGATATCCGGCACCTCGGCGGCGCGCTGGGCAGGCGTGGTCCTGCGGGGATTGCCGTGGACAACCGCGATGCCGAGTACCTCGTTCGCGTCATCACCATGCCCGGGCCTGATGCGGGTGATGCCGCGCCCGAGGACCATGCGGTGGTCCGCGCGGCACTCGCGCCGTGGACCGTAGGCCACAGCCTGAACTTCCTCTACGGTGCGGGCGCCGCGGCCGACGAGACGCAGACCCGAGGTGGCTACGCGCCGGACACCTACGCGCGGCTGGCCGGGCTGAAGGCGAAGTACGACTCCCGCAACATGTTCCGCTTCAACCGCAACATCACACCTGCGAACTGATCGCCGCGACCGCCCTATCGCGAGGGACGGTCTGATGCTATCTTCGTGATATCACTTTGATACTCGGAGGATGTCATGAAGCTTCGGTCGGCGTTCCACGTCAACGGCTTTCTCGTGCTGGTGTCGTGGTTTGTCCTCACGCTCCTGATCGGTGGCGGCGCCATTGCCGGATACGCCGTGGCCGCGCACAACGACAATGTGCTCGCCCTCGTCGGCTCGATCATCGCGACCGTGGTCGTGGTCGTGCTCCTGTTGCTGGCCACCGGGCTCACCGTGGTGAATCCCAACGAGGCCAAGGTCGTTCAGTTCTTCGGCCGCTACATCGGCTCGCTGAGTGAACCCGGCTTCTACTCGGTGGTGCCGCTCACCGACCGGCGCGGCATCTCGCTGAAGGTGCGTAACTTCGAAACCCAGAAGCTCAAGGTCAACGATGCCGACGGCAATCCGGTGGAGATCGCCGCAGTCGTGGTCTACCGGGTGGTCGACAGCTTCAAGGCCGCCTTCTCGGTCGACGACTACGAGGAGTACGTGGAGACCCAGTCCGAGGCGGCGGTGCGGCATCTGGCCACGACCCACCCCTACGACGCGCACGACCAGAACACCACCAGCCTGCGCGACGGCGCCGAGGTGGCCGAGGAATTGACCATCGAATTGCGCGACCGCACCGATCTGGCGGGCATCGAGGTCATCGAGGCCAGGATCAGTCACCTCGCCTACGCGCCGGAGATCGCCCAGGCCATGCTCGTTCGGCAGCAGGCGGCCCAGGTGGTCGCCGCGCGCACCCGCATTGTCGAGGGCGCGGTGGGTATGGTCGGCCTCGCGCTGGACCGGCTCGCCGAACAGGGCGTCGTCGAACTCGACGAGGAACGCAAGGCCGCGATGGTGTCGAACCTGCTGGTCGTGCTCTGCGGTGACCGCGCCACCCAACCCGTCGTCAATACCGGCTCGCTCTACTCTTGAGTCGCCTCATGGCCGAGCGCAAGAAGATCCTGCTACGCCTGGACCCGGCGATACACGAGGCCATTGCCCAATGGGCCGCCGACGATCTGCGCAGTATCAATGCCCAGATCGAGTACGCACTGCGCCTCGCGTTGAAACAGGCGGGCCGAAGCCCGAAGGCGAAACCGGCCGAGGAGTAGCCGGAACAAGCTCTGCCGCGACGATGCCGAATGCCCATGGGTATTCGGCATCGTCGGTATTCGGTCCGACGATTTCAGCGCGCGAGTTCGCCGATGAGTTCGAGACTGTCGGCGTAGAGCGCGTGTTGCGCGCCGCGGTCATAGGACGCCTTCGACGACGGTTTCGCGGTGCGGCCCACAAAATGCCGACCGGACACCTCGTCGAGCGACGGATCCGTGACCAGCCACGCGAGATCCTCGCCCGATCGGCGCGGCGTATTCACACCCGGCAACAACACCAGACCCCGAGCGACCGTGCGCCACAACAGTTGTGCCGCCGACCCGGCATCCCTGGCGAGTCCGGTGCCCGGCATCAGTCCAGGATCGAAGGCGTTCACCGTGATGCCGCGCGCCTCGAATTGTCGCGCCAATTCGTAGGTGGTCCGCAGGTTCGCCAACTTCGACGTGCTGTAGCGGCGACGACCGTCGCGCTGCGCGGATTCGGTCGACTCGGGTGGATAGGCGAGTTCGCGGACATTGGTATCCAGCGGATCGGGCATGCCGGTGAACTGATCCGGATTATGCGTGCCCGAGGTGACGAAGACGATGCGCGCGGGCGCGATCAGGTCGTCGAGCAGTGCTTGGACCAGCGCGACGTGTCCGAGATGGTTGACGCCGAAGGTGGCCTCGATGCCGTCCTCGGTGTAGCTGCGGCGGGTGAATTGCAGTCCGGCATTGCAGACCAGCGCGTGCAACGGAGGCAGTCCGCTGCTGCGGAATTCGTCGGCGAAATGGGCGACGGAGGCCAGTGCGCCGAGATCGAGTGTCGCCGCTCGCGCGCCGATGGCGGCGGCCTCCGTCTGGGCCCGGTCGGCGTCGCGCCCGGTCACGACGACCGTCCACCGTGGATCGGCGGCGAGCGCCCTCGCGCATTCACGGCCGAGTCCGCTGGTTCCGCCGGTGATCACAACAGTTCTGTCACTTGTTGCCATATGGCAGAGTCTGCCATATGGCGCGCTGTGCGACAATATTCCGATGTCATTGCGGGATCGGAAGAAGGAGCGGACCAGGCGGGCGATCGCCGATGCCGCGCTGCGATTGTTCGTCGAGCGCGGGTACGACGCCGTCACCGTCGCGGATATCGCCGCCGAGGCCGAAGTCGGGACGCGCACCCTGCATCGCTACTACGCGAGCAAGGACGAATTGCTGTTCGCCGAGGACGACGAGCATCGCGCGGAGCTGGCTCGGCTATTGGCCGACCGTCCGACCGACGAATCCCCGGAGGAAACCATGGCGGCGGTGATCGGCCCGTTGGTCGAGCGTTTCGCCGATCGCATCGCCGACGCGCGCGCCCGCGATGCGCTGATCGCGGACCATCCGGCCCTGCAGGCCCGCGAGCTGGCCAAGCGAAATGCGGTGGAATCCCTTGTCGCCGAACACCTTGCGCGCCGATTGGGCGTAGCGGCGGGCACCGATGTGCGGCCGCTGCTGTGGGCCAAGGTCGGTATGGCATGTTTCTTCGCGGGCTACGAGATCTGGCTGCACACCGGCGGTGACCTCGGCTCGCACATCGGCGATGCGCGAACCGCGCTGCTCGATGAATTTCGTTCGGCCGGTATCTGATCCGGCGATGCCGAGTTCGCGGCAGCTAGAGGAATCCCCAGCAGCCGTAGCTGCCCCCGAATGCCATGGTGGCCGTATCGGAGACGCCGATATCGCGCTGTATCGCCCGACACGGTGTTCGATCTGCGGGTGCCGAACGCGTCCGCGGTTGCCCGAGCGCACGGCCGGGTAGCGTGATCGGGTGCCAATCTCGTTCGACACCAGCGGATTACAGCAGCTCGACAGCAACGCGTGGCGGGACCCCGCCACGGGCGACATCGTCCAGTTGAGTTACTTCGATCTGGTACCAGATCTGCTTGCGCCACTGACGGACCTGACAACGCTGCGCCGCGGGCTCGCCGAGATCCATGCCGAAAGCGGTTGTCTCTCGCGTGCCCGCCGCTGGGCGGCATATACCTGCCCCGCCGCCCGTCTCGACCCGAACTTCGCGGCTCTGCCGCCGTTCTGAGAAATCAGGCGTCGGCCGGCCTGCGGGTGACGAAGATGGCGGTGCCGGGGAACAACTCACCCCGCAGCGGACTCCACTGTCCCCACTCGCGCTCGAGCCATTCCGGCCAGTCCGGTTCGACGATGTCATCGAGCACCAGCCCGGCGGCGACGATCTCGCGCACCCGATCCCCGATGGTTCGGTGGTGTTCGACGTAGGTCGGCGCGCCCTCGCTGTCGACCTCTACATACGGCGTGCGGTCGAAATAGGGGATCGAGGCGGTCAGACCGGCGGGTCCGGGGTCGTCCGGAAATATCCAGCGCATCGGATGGTTCACCGAGAACACCCACCGACCGCCCGGCCGCAACACCCGCGCAACCTCGCGCATCACCAGTTCGGAATCCGCGACGAACGGGACCGCGCCGAAGGACGAACACGCCAGATCGAAGGATTCATCGGCGAACGGCAATGCCTCGGCCCCCGCCTGCACCAATGGCACCCGCGGTCCACCGCGCGCCATCGCGGCGAGT
Source organism: Nocardia sp. CA-120079 (assembly GCF_050955745.1). Classification (NCBI taxonomy): domain Bacteria; kingdom Bacillati; phylum Actinomycetota; class Actinomycetes; order Mycobacteriales; family Nocardiaceae; genus Nocardia; species Nocardia sp. CA-120079. The sequence continues at coordinate 6,646,097 of NZ_CP192088.1, read as the reverse complement.
CCGCGCGTGAGCATCCCCATGGACAGGTCGAGCCCGACCGGGTGGGCCCCCTGCCCGGCCAGCCAGCGCGAACACGGCGCGGATCCGCATCCGATCTCCAGGATCCGCTTACCGGCGACCTCGCCGAGGAAATGCATATCGCCCTCGTGCAAGCCCTCCGGGCACCAGATGAATTCGCCTGCGGGGGAGTCGACGCCGAGAAAGTCGGCATGGGTTTGGTGATACTGGTCGGCGTCGGCGTCCCACCAGCGCCGACTGGCCTGCTGACTGGCGGCCGAACCGATTCTGGTCCGCGCGGTCGTGGTGGTTCCGAGCAGCGCATTTGCCTGCGTATGACGATCTTCCGACACGCCGTCAGACTATCCCGGCGTGGCGTCGGGACCGGTTTGCCCGGCTGGACCAAGGTCGCGTACGCTGAACGCGCGAGTGTCTTGGGTACTGCCGTACCGGTGTCATTGCAGTAACGATCTGCGGGGGCAACTGTACAAAAGTAATGCCAACACCCGTGCTGAGTTTCACAAGCGTTTGCGTGCGGTACGTTCATTATGTCCGTCACGTCGCGTCATCGCGGTGAGATCGCAGCGTACCGAAAGTTCCAATGTCCGCAACCGACCACAATCCGTCCGGAGCAAACCGACATATGCCCACCACCGTCACCTCGCCGCAGGTAGCCGTCAACGATATCGGCTCCGCCGAGGACTTCCTCGCCGCCATCGACGCCACGATCAAGTACTTCAACGACGGCGACATCGTCGAAGGAACCATCGTCAAGGTCGATCGCGACGAGGTCCTGCTCGACATCGGTTACAAGACCGAAGGCGTCATCCCCTCTCGCGAACTCTCCATCAAGCACGATGTCGACCCCAACGAGGTCGTTTCCGTGGGCGATGAGGTCGAGGCTCTTGTTCTCACCAAAGAGGACAAGGAAGGCCGCCTGATCCTGTCGAAGAAGCGGGCGCAGTACGAGCGGGCGTGGGGCACCATCGAGGAGCTCAAGGAGAAGGACGAGGCCGTCAAGGGCACCGTCATCGAGGTCGTCAAGGGCGGTCTGATCCTGGACATCGGCCTGCGCGGCTTCCTCCCGGCCTCCCTGGTCGAGATGCGCCGGGTCCGCGACCTCCAGCCGTACGTCGGCAAGGAGATCGAGGCCAAGATCATCGAGCTGGACAAGAACCGCAACAATGTGGTCCTGTCCCGCCGCGCCTGGCTCGAGCAGACCCAGTCCGAGGTCCGCAGCGAGTTCCTGCACCAGCTGCAGAAGGGCCAGGTCCGCAAGGGTGTGGTCTCCTCGATCGTCAACTTCGGCGCGTTCGTCGATCTCGGCGGCGTCGACGGTCTGGTGCACGTCTCCGAGCTGTCCTGGAAGCACATCGACCACCCGTCCGAGGTTGTCGAGGTCGGCAACGAGGTCACCGTCGAGGTCCTCGACGTCGACCTGGACCGCGAGCGGGTTTCGCTGTCGCTCAAGGCGACCCAGGAAGACCCGTGGCGTCAGTTCGCCCGCACCCACGCGATCGGCCAGATCGTGCCGGGCAAGGTCACCAAGCTGGTTCCGTTCGGTGCGTTCGTGCGCGTCGAAGAGGGCATCGAGGGTCTGGTGCACATCTCCGAGCTGGCCGAGCGCCACGTGGAGGTCCCGGACCAGGTTGTCGCGGTCGGCGACGACGCGATGGTCAAGGTCATCGACATCGACCTCGAGCGTCGCCGGATCTCGCTGTCGCTGAAGCAGGCGAACGAGGACTACCACGCCGAGTTCGACCCGTCGAAGTACGGCATGGCCGACAGCTACGACGATCAGGGCAACTACATCTTCCCCGAGGGCTTCGACCCCGACACCAACGAGTGGCTCGAGGGCTTCGACAAGCAGCGCGAAGAGTGGGAAGGCCGCTACGCCGAGGCGGAGCGTCGCCACAAGATGCACACCGCGCAGATGGAGAAGATGGCGGCCGACGCCGCGGCCGAGGCCGCGAACGGCGGCGGCGCGTCGGGCAACTACTCCTCCGAGAGTGGTTCGCAGGCGTCCTCCGGCCAGGCCGAGCCCGCCGGTGGTTCGCTCGCCAGCGACGCCCAGCTCGCGGCCCTGCGTGAGAAGCTCTCCGGCAACGCCTGATTCGTAGAGCAGTAGCCAAAGGCCCCGGTCCGATCGGACCGGGGCCTTTGTGTTGCGGTAAGCGGTAGTGTGCCCGGACATGGGGAGCAATCCGGGCAAGAACGATTATCTCGACCAAGTGGTGGCGCAACAGGCGGCGCTCGAGGGTGACCTGCGCAGCCGCAAACCCGTCGCCCCGGCGCCGATGGCGGCGGCCGCAGCCCCTGCGGCGCCGGGCGGTCCGGTGCGGCGCGGTGCGATCGCCAAGCGGGCCGAACGGGTCGGGCCCACACCACAGGGCGGTGGTCCGGGGCCGGTGGAGGTCCGGATCACCGGATTCTGGCGCTGGCAAACGGTTTTGGTGCCACCCAATGCCTTCGTCGTACACACCCGGCGCGGTCGCGGGGAACCGCTGCACATCGGCCTCGGGGTGTCGTTCCGGTTCAACCCCGCGACGGATTCGTATCTCGTTGTGCCTGGCGCGATGCAGACGATTCTCATCAACGCCTACTGCATCTGCAGTGAACTGCAGGGCGTGCTGGTGCAGGGCTATGTGCAGTGGATCATCGAGGATTTCGCCACCGCGTACCGCAAGCTGGACTTCTCCGATGCCGAAGATCCCATGCGGCTGGTCAACATTCAGCTGCGCGAGCAGGCCGAGGCGGCCATCAAGGACAAGGTCTCCACGATGGGTGTGCGCGATGTGCTCAGCGATAAGCAGCCGATCATCGAAGAGTTGACCGCGCGGCTGCGGGCGGTCGCCGAGGGCAGCGCCGATCGAAATGCCGAGGCGGACAGCGATCGTGGGCTCGGGCTGCGCATTGTCACGGTGCAGATCAAGGAGGCGGTGGTCAGCTCTTCGACGCTGTGGGAGAACCTGCAGAAGCCCTACCGCAGCGAACAGAACCAGATCGCCCGCCTCGCGGAACTCGCCGCGCAGGAAGTGCTTTCGGCCCGCGAGACGGACGCGAATCGGGTTGCCGAGGAACGCAGGATCGAGAACGAGCGGGAATTGGCCGAACTACGGGCGCGCAACGAGGCCGCGCGGTTCGACCGCGAGACCGCGGAACGGTTGCGGCGCACCACCCGTGAGCACGACGATCAGCGCGCGGTCGCCGATCTGGCCAAGGAGACCGCACTGCACGCGCTGCGATTGGAGCGTGAGCAACATGGCGAACAGGCCGAAAACCTGCGCAGGAAGCTGGAATTGCGGGAGCTGGAACTCGACGGTGAGATCGCCGTCGCGGCCCGGCGCTCGCGGGCGGCGCATGATGATGCCCTGCTCGATCTGGAACGGGATCGGATTCGCATCGACAATACGAACCACCGCTCGGTCGCCGCTACGCAGGCGCAGCTGGTCGATGCGCTCCCCCAGATCGTCGCGCAGTTGCCGACGCCCGGTGAGTTGACGACGTATCAGCTCGGCGGGGATCTGTCCGGGCTGTCCGCGCTCATCGGGCAGCTGACACGGGTGCTCGAAACGTGGTCGGCGACACGGCCGGTGAGCTCGAGTAGGGACGAGCTCGACCAGTCGGGGGATCAGGTGAACCGCCGATAGCGACGAGTTGGACAATCGACCAACTTCGCCGGAATGTGTGCCCGACTCAGCGATAGGGTGCGGGCGAGTCGGGAGCCCGCTGGCAAGATCAACCCCGATCAATCAGTACCGGATGAGAAGGAACACCACGCATGTGCGCAGCGAGTCCGTTCAGCGGTCTCAACCGTAGGCAGTTCCTGGCGAAGGCCGCCGCGGCGGGAGCGGTGGGCGCATTGGCGTCCTGGGCCGACCCGATCATCGAACGCGCCTATGCCGCCGATCCGGCCGGCACCGGTGGTCTCGGGGATATCGAGCATTTCGTGCTGCTCATGCAGGAAAACCGTTCCTTCGACCACTATTTCGGCACCATGTCCGGTGTGCGCGGCTTCGGCGAGGCGTCAAAGGCGTGGCAGCAGTACGGATGGACGCCCGGTGTCGGTCCGACCCCGGACGGCTTCGTGAATCCGTTCCGCCTCGATACCACCCGCGGCGCGACCCTCGACGGTGAATGCATCAACGATCCGGACCACAGCTGGGGCGGTATGCACCGGGCCTGGAACGGCGGCGCCAACGATCAGTGGATGCCGATGTCCATTGCCAGCGTCGGCCCGGCCAACGCACCCGCGGCCATGGGCTACTACCTGCGTGAGGACATTCCGATCCACCATGAACTCGCGGACGCGTTCGCCATCTGCGACAACTACCACTGCTCGGTCCTGGGTCCGACGGACCCGAACCGGCTGTACTGGATCAGCGCGACAATCGACCCGGACGGCGTGGCCGGTGGGCCGCTGTTGGAGACGCCCACGCTGATTCCGCAGCACGTCTACAGTTGGCGGACCTTCCCGGAGAACCTCTCCGAGGCGGGCGTCAGCTGGAAGGTCTACAACAATCGCGATGTCGGCCCGCTGTCCTCGGTAATTCTGGACGGCATGCTCGGCTGTTTCACCCAATCCTCGGATCCGAATTCCGAATTGGCTCGGCGCGGTCTTACGCCGGTGTATCCCAACGACTTTCAGGCCGACGTCGCCAATGACACGCTGCCCGCTGTGTCCTGGGTGATTCCGTCGTTGATCAACTGCGAACATCCCGCGTTGCCCGCGGCGTTCGGCGCATACGGCATCGTGCAATTGCTCGATATCCTCACCTCCAATCCGAAGGTGTGGGAGAAGACCGCGCTGATCATCAGCTACGACGAGAACGGCGGCTTCTTCGACCACGTCACCCCGCCGACCGCGCCGGCGGGCACACCGGGCGAATTCGTCACCGTGCCGCTGGATCGGGTGAAGGCATCCAACGGTGTCGCGGGTCCGATCGGTTTGGGGTATCGCGTCCCCGGCCTGGTGATTTCGCCGTACAGCCGCGGCGGGCTGGTCGCCTCGGAGACCTTCGATCACACGTCCCAACTGCGGCTGCTGGAAACCCGCTTCGGCGTCGAGGTGCCGAACCTGACGCGGTGGCGGCGCAGTGTCACCGGCGATATGACCTCGGCCTTCGATTTCGGCTCGAGCCCGGATGCGGCGAAGCCGGTGCTGAGTGATCCGAAGCCGAAGATGGATGCCGCGATCGCACAGTGCGGCCCGAATATCGCACTGGGCACCACGACCAAGGGTGTTCCGTATCCGGTGCCGCCCAACCAGATGCCGACCCAGCAGCCCGGGTCGCGACGCCGTCCGAGTGGCATCGTGCGGGGCTAGGTCGCGAGTATTCTTGCTGTTCGCCGAACGGATCGGCCGCAAGGCCGACCTGACGATCGGGATCGCCGCCGCCTTCGGTGTGTGGGGATGGGTTGCGGCCCCGAGAGCATGCGCGCTGCGCGGAATGCTGACGGCAGCACGAAGTGACCCAACCCCTGATGGGGCTGGGTCACCGGAAGTTTATGGCCGGATAGGCGGCTGAAATCAGCTGGCGGTCGCAGGCGCCCAGTACGCGGTCGCGGCAGCGGAGCGTTTTCGCATGGCCGCGAAGCTGTGCCGGGCGGGGCTGATCAAAGCGGTGAACCACGAGCGGCGGTGCTCGGCGAGCGCGGCCGCGACGGCAGGGTGCTTGATGCAGTGCATGCCCCCCGCCTTACCCAAGCGGTGGCGACCCGCCTGGTTGATTTTGGTGCCCAATGAAAGTTCCTTTGCTTGCTGGTGCTGGCCTGGATCGCCACGGCGAAGATTAGTCGAACGAAAGTGTTCGGCACAGTATTTTGCACGAGTAATTGCCTCGGCGTGTCGGAAAGTTGTGGGCCGGGGGCCGGAATCGACCGGAAATGTTGCGAGATGGTCTCGGCCTAGTCACGGATCGGGCAAATGGTGTTTCAGACGGTGGAATGTGCGGCGCGAGTGGGTATTCCGGCCCATTGGGTGGAATGTGTGCACAGGGGGTTGGTTCGGCGCGACATCGCGGATGCGAGACTGGTCGAATGTTGCGGATCGGCCTCACCGGAGGCATGGGAGCGGGCAAGTCGACGGTGGCGCGGATTCTCGCCGAGCTCGGCGCGGTGATCATCGATTCCGATGTGATCGCCAGGGAGGTTGTCGAGCCGGGTACCGAGGGCCTCACGGCGTTGGCGGCGGCGTTCGGCCCCGACATCCTCGCCGCCGACGGCAGCCTGGACCGGCCGGCGCTGGCGGCCAAGGCATTCGGAAACGACGACGCTCGCGCGACGTTGAATTCCATTGTCCATCCATTGGTCGGTAAACGAACCACGGAATTGATTTCCGCCGCGCCGTCGGATGCGATTCTCGTTCAAGATATTCCACTTCTGGTGGAAAACGGTCTCGCACCGCTGATGAATCTCGTATTGATCGTCGACGTGCCCGCGGAAACTCGGATACGGCGATTGGTGGAATTCCGTGACGTTTCCGAAACGGATGCACGGGCGCGTATTTCGGCGCAGGCCACCGATGAACAACGCCACGCCGTCGCGGATGTGCTGTTGGACAATAGCGGTGAACCGGGGGCCATCGACCCGGTGGTCCGGCAATTGTGGACGCAACGGTTGGTGCCGTTCGAGGAGAACCTGCGCACCGCGACACCGGCGCGGCGCAAGGAGTTGCGCGTCGTGCCCGCGAATCCGGAGTGGGCGGCGCAGGCGCAGCGGCTCATCGCCCGGCTGTGGGTGGCGTGTGGTCCGGCGGCATCGCGAATCGACCACATCGGCTCGACCGCGGTGCCGGGATTGCCCGCCAAGGATGTGATCGATGTGCAGATCACCGTCGCGGATCTGGCGGCCGCCGATGGGCTGCGAGACGCGTTGGGGGCGGGCGGTTTTCCGGTTCGGCCCGATGTCACCGGCGACAACCCGAAGCCGACCCCGGCGGATCCGACCGGCAGCGATACGGCGTTGTGGGCCAAGCGTTTTCACCAGAGTGCCGATCCGGGGCGGTTGGCGAATGTACATATCCGGGTGGCGGGCTCGCCGGGGCAGGAGTTCGCGCTGCTGTTCCGGGACTGGCTGATCGCCGATGCGGCGGTGCGCGCGGAGTATCTGGAGGTCAAGCGCGAGGGTGCGGCCAAGGCGGCCGGGCTGACCGGCGCGGCGGCGACACTGGCGTATCTGGATGTGAAGGAACCATGGTTCGATGCCGCCTACCCGCGGGCAGCGGCCTGGCGCGACAGCGTCGAACGCTGAGCGGCGGTACTACAGCCACGTCAGGGTGATGTCCTGGGTGGCGAGCCAGCGGTCGAGCGAGTAGCCGTTGGCGGCGATGCCATCGATCGCGATGGACGCGCGTTCGATGGCGGCCTGGGCTTCGCGGAGGGTGATGAATCCCGCGGTGTGCGCGGCGAGTAACTCGTCCACATCGAGCAGTTCGATCTCGCGTCCCGAGCGCACCACTATGTCGAGGTAGTGGTCGACCGACTTCCACTTCTTCGGACCGACCTGGGCGAATTGGCCGAGGTCGATGTAGTAGTCCTCATCCCGCCGATGCGCGGGGTGGAAGTGGAAGATCGTCACGCGAATGGCGAGTCCGGGTAACAGCCACGATTCGATGTAGTGGAACTGCGGATGATCCGAGGTGCGCGCCATGTACAGGCCCCATGGCTCGGTCCAATAGCGCTCGACCGGCCGGACGAAGCCCTTCGGGTCCGTGTTGGTCAGGTCCGCGAGATTGAAGTACTCGACCTTGGGCCTGTGCACGTCCACTGATGGTGCCTGTGTCATGCAAATAGAATCTACCGCCGCTGCCGCGCCGTCGAGTGGTACGGCAGCGGTTGGGCAGATCGTCCGGCGAATCGGCTACATCCAGGTCAGTGTGATCTCTTTGGTGGCAAGCCAGCGCTCGACCTCGTGTCCGTGCGCGGCCAGGCCCTCCATCGCCTTGGTCGCCCGGTCCAGCGCGTGATGCGCATGCGTCGTGTCGATCAGACCGGCCGAATGGGCGGCCAGCAGATCGTCGACTCCCCGCAATTCGGCCGCGCGGGAGTGGCGCACCGCGATCTCGAGGTACTGGTCCATCGACTTCCAGCGCTTGGGCTCGATCCGGGTGTACTCGCCGATATGCAGGCAATAGTCCAGGTCGCGGTGATGTCCGGGCTGGTAGTGCACGATCGTCACGCGCAACCAGAGTTCGGGCAGCAGCCAGGTCTCCATATATTGGATCCGTGGACCGCCGACGGTGCGTGCCACATACAGGCCCCACGGCTCGACGTGCACGCGGTCGATCGGGCGCACGAAACCCTTGGGATCGGTCATGGTCAGCTCGGCGATATTGAAATGTTCGATCTTCGGTCTTAGCTGGGTGGTAGTCATCGGCGACCCCGGTGCGACGGCGGTGGTGGTTGGCTGGATCAGGGGAGCGACCCCCCGAAAGTCACGCGCAACGTAACCGGCGATACCGGTCACAGCGGGCGCGGCGGCAAGCAATGGAATCAGAGCGCTCATTGGCCTCATCCTCATGTCCGACAACCAAATCAGGCTACACCTGCTGCGGCCGGTTCGCCGATGCCGAGAAATGCCGAATCTCGTTGCGGCAACGGACATTAACGTCCGTTTACCTGTCCTATAGGATAGGTAACAGATTGCGCATCGGCCCTGGGGCGCGATGATGCTTCAGATCGCGAAAGGATACGCCGATCGTGATCCGGTGACGAGTCCGGCGCCGGCGGATCCGCCGGGCCGCAGAATCTGTCGGTGCCTGCGCCTAGGCTGGTGACCATGGCATTCGCAACCGAAATCCCGGCGGAAGGCTACGAGGACCGGGGCACCCCGCTGGCGTATTCGGAGTTCCGGCCGGTCGGGGAGATCGAGCGGGCCGACGGGCAGTTCCAGGTCGTCAGTGAACACCAGCCGGCCGGTGATCAGCCCGCGGCCATCGCCGAACTCGAGCGTCGCATCAATGCGGGCGAGCGTGACGTGGTGTTGCTCGGCGCGACCGGCACCGGTAAATCGGCCACCACCGCCTGGCTGATCGAGCGGCTGCAGCGGCCGACGTTGGTGATGGCGCCGAATAAGACCCTCGCCGCGCAGCTGGCCAATGAGCTGCGAGAGATGTTGCCCAACAACGCCGTCGAGTACTTCGTCTCGTACTACGACTACTACCAGCCCGAGGCCTACATCGCGCAGACCGATACCTATATCGAAAAGGACAGCTCGATCAACGACGATGTCGAGCGGCTGCGGCATTCGGCCACCTCGAGTCTGCTCTCGCGTCGCGATGTCGTGGTAGTCGCGTCGGTGTCGTGCATCTACGGCCTCGGTACACCGCAGTCGTATCTGGATCGGTCGGTGCAGCTGGATGTCGGCACCGAAATCGATCGCGACGCATTCCTGCGGCTGCTGGTCGACGTGCAATACACGCGCAACGACATGTCCTTCACCCGCGGTTCGTTCCGGGTGCGCGGTGACACCGTCGAGATCATCCCGTCCTACGAGGAACTCGCCGTCCGCATCGAATTCTTCGGCGACGAGATCGAGGCGCTCTACTACCTGCATCCGCTCACCGGCGATGTGGTGCGGCAGGTCGATACCGTCCGGATCTTCCCGGCCACACACTACGTCGCGGGCCCGGATCGGATGGAGCGGGCGGTTCGCGATATCGAAGCCGAACTCGAACAGCGGCTGGCCGAGTTCGACCGCCAGGGCAAACTGCTGGAGGCGCAGCGGCTGCGTATGCGCACCCAGTACGACCTGGAGATGATCCGACAGGTCGGATTCTGTTCGGGCATCGAGAACTACTCGCGCCATATCGACGGACGCCCGGCGGGGTCCGCACCTGCCACGCTGCTGGACTACTTCCCGGAGGATTTCCTGCTCGTCATCGACGAGTCGCATGTCACCGTTCCACAGATCGGCGGCATGTACGAGGGCGATATGTCGCGCAAGCGCAATCTGGTCGAGTACGGGTTCCGGCTGCCGTCGGCGATCGACAACCGACCGCTCACCTGGGAGGAGTTCGCCGAGCGGATCGGGCAGGCGGTCTACCTGTCGGCAACGCCGGGGCCGTACGAACTCGGTCAGGCCGGCGGCGAGGTGGTCGAGCAGGTGATCCGTCCGACGGGTCTGGTCGATCCGCAGGTCGTCGTCAAGCCGACCAAGGGCCAGATCGATGATCTGGTGCACGAGATCCGGCTGCGGACCGAGCGTGACGAACGGGTGCTCGTCACCACGCTGACCAAGAAGATGGCCGAAGACCTCACCGACTATCTGCTCGGGCTCGGTGTCCGGGTGCGGTATCTGCATTCTGAGATCGATACGTTGCGCCGGGTCGAGCTCCTGCGACAGCTGCGACTGGGCGAGTACGACGTGCTGGTCGGCATCAACCTGCTCCGCGAAGGTCTCGACCTGCCCGAGGTGTCGTTGGTCGCGATCCTGGACGCGGATAAGGAGGGCTTCCTGCGCAGCAGCACCAGCCTCATCCAGACCATCGGACGCGCGGCGCGCAATGTCTCCGGTGAAGTGCACATGTATGCGGACAAGATCACCGACTCGATGCAGCACGCGATCGAGGAGACCGAACGCCGCCGGGCCAAGCAGGTCGCCTACAACGAATCGATGGGCCTCGACCCGCAGCCGCTGCGCAAGAAGATCGCCGACATCCTGGATCAGGTGTATCAGGAGGCCGACGACAGCGAGGTGGCCGTCGGTGGGTCCGGCCGCAATGTCAGCCGCGGCCGTCGCGCCCAGGGCGAGCCGGGGCGGGCGGTCAGCGCGGGGGTGTACGAGGGCCGCGACGTCAAGTCGATGCCGCGGGCCGAATTGGCTGATCTGGTCAAGGAACTCACCGCGCAGATGATGAATGCGGCCCGCGAGCTGCAGTTCGAATTGGCCGGTCGGTTGCGGGACGAAATCGCGGATCTGAAGAAGGAACTGCGCGGGATGGATGCCGCGGGGTTGAGTTGAGCGGCGGCGTCTTTCGACGCCGCCGGGCTCGGCGTGGTTCAGCCCTGGGTGGCCATCCATTCGTTGACGCGGCGCTCGGCCTCCTCGCGCGAGACATTCTCTACCTTGGTCATCACCGCCCAGCGGTGGCCGAAAGGGTCGAGGACGACGCCGAAGCGGTCGCCGGTGACGAATGTCTGCGGCTCCTCCGCACTGCGGGCGCCGTTCTCGATGGCCCGCTTGACCACTGCGTCGACATCGGGGCAATAGTGCACGATCGAGGTGTGCACCCATTCGCCGTTGGGAGCCAGGACATTGTTGTCCGGAATGGGCATGCCCAGTTGCAGAGTCGAGTCGCCGATCTTCAGTTCAGCGTGTGCGGGCTGGCCGTCGGGGAGATCGTTGCGGCTGATCACCTCGGCCTCGAAGACGTTGGTATAGAACTCGATTGCCTTATTGCCGTCCGGGACGGCCAGGAAGCAGGTGATGGAGTGGTAGCCGTCGGCGATGGGGTTCACGGTGTTCACTGTTTCGCTCATGCCGATAAGCCTCGTCGAGCGCGGCGAAGTGGTCTTGTAAGAAAGCGACAGCCGTGACCGGCGCAGCCGACGGGCCGGTTCCGGTGCCCGCGCTCGACAATGTGAAGGGCATTCTGCATCCCGGTGAGCAGGCCAGACATCGCTCGTTGGCGCGGTTGTCGGCCGGGCCCGAGGTCGGGCGGTTCGTCGAGTGGTATTGGTCGGTGCGCTGGGATCTGACCGGCCGGCCGCCGTACTATGCCGAGGTGCTGCCGTTCCCGTGCGTGAACGTCACCTTCGAACGCACCGAAACCCGCACCGGCGGATTCGTCAACGGCGTCTGCACCACAAAGTTCGTCCGGGAACTCAGCGGCGCGGGGGAGACTTTCGGCGCACGTTTTCGCGCCGGCGGATTCGGTGCGTTCACCGGATTGGATGTCGGTGCGTTCCGGGACACCGCCGTACCGCTCACGGACGTGCTGCCCGAGGCCGCCGGGCTGGCCGAGCGCGTATCGGCCGAATCCTCGGATATCAAGCGCCGCAGCATAATCGAGGATTTCCTCATCGGCCGGAAGGCCGCGACGGATCCCAACTACCGATTGGTGCTGCGCATCGTCGACGCCATGGAACAGGACCGAGAACTGACCAGGGTCGATCAGGTCACCGATCGGTTCGATATCCCGATCCGCACATTACAGCGGCTGTTCCGGCGCTATGTCGGCGCCGGACCGAAATGGGTGCTGCGCCGATACCGGCTCCAGGACGGCGCCGATCTACTCGCGCGCGGACGCATCGAAGATCTCGCGGCGCTGGCAACCGAGTTGGGTTATTTCGATCAAGCGCACTTCTCGCGTGAGTTCACCGCGGAAGTCGGAATGGCTCCACTGGAATATGCCAAGAATTCGCTACGCTCGCGTAACGAGGTGACTTCGAAGGTCGTCCCAACGAGAATGTAGTTTGCAGGACCGCTCGCGTTCGACCCATTCGAGCACGAATCGGAATCGGCCCGCCACATCGGCGAATGAGGAGTTCGTGATGGATGTCTTGGTGTTGATAGGGCGAGTGCTTTTCGTGGTGTTGTTCTTCAGTTCCGCGTTCGGTCATTTCACGCAGACCGATGCGATGACCGATTATGCGCGGAGTCGCGGGCTGCCGCAGCCGCGGGTCGCGGTGCTGGCCGGCGGCGTCGTTCTCGCGGTGGGCGGCCTCAGCGTGCTGCTCGGCGTATGGGCCGACCTCGGGGCACTGCTGCTGGTGATCATGCTGGTGCCGACGGCGTTTCTGATGCACCAGTTCTGGAAGGAGACCGATCCGCAGGCCCAGCAGGGCGAGATGATCCATTTCAACAAGGATCTCGCGCTCGCCGGCGCCTCGCTGATGTTGTTCGCCTTCTTCGCGCATGTCGACGAACTCGGATTGACCATCACCGGACCGCTTTTCACAGGTCTGTAGATACGACCGGATTTGCGCCGATCGCGCCGATATTGTGAGCCGTAAAGACGCCGTCCGCATTTTCGAGTCGACGGAGCTCCATCGCGGTTACTGCGGAACCGGGTGGATGGCGTCGGCCCGGCCGGGTACGTTCTTACCCGTCCTGGTCGGGCCGACATTGCCGCCGTATAGCGGTCACGGTCGGGTATATGTGATGAATATCCCAGGGAGACAAGGGCGTTCGCGCCGGTTGTGATGGATCACAAGTCACGGACCCCGAAATTAGATCCGCCCAGGTCGCAAAGGTCCTGTGGCATTCGCCGGATGAACCTGTGTCGGTAAACCCAGAACACCCGAAGTGTGATGTGTTGCGATTTCTGCTATTTCCGGTCGATTTGCCGCTATGGTCGACCCCAGTCGCCGCGCTGGTGCCACGACTCCACGTGGCACCGGCGCAGGCACCCGACACCACATAGTTGGAGGAGAAAGCCGTGAGGGAGCGAAGCGAGCGAACCATGGGCGCAGCGCCACAGGCGGTCATGCCGGAGCCGAGCGTCAGCGAGGTGGAGGCATGACCGCCTACCGGACCATTGTCGTCGGTACCGATGGCTCGGACTCGTCGTACGTCGCCGTCGACAAGGCCGCTTCGCTGGCCGCGGCCGCGGGTGCGACCCTGGTCGTGGCCTGCGCGTACTACCCGACCGACGATCGCGATGTGGCCGCCGCCGCCGATGTGCTCAAGGACGAGGCCTACCAGGTGCGCGGCTCCGCGCCCACCAACGAGATCCTGCGCACCGCCCGCGACCGCGCGACCGCCGCGGGCGCCGAGCAGATCGTCGAGCGGGCGATCGTGGGTGAGCCCGTCGAATCCCTGCTCGCACTCATCAAGGAGGTCGAGGGCGATCTGCTGGTCGTCGGTAACCGCGGCCTGAACACCCTGGCCGGCCGGTTGTTGGGTTCGGTGCCTTCGGATGTGGCGCGCAAGTCCCGCTCCGATGTGCTGATCGTGCACACCGTCAGGTAAGCAGTAAAGCCGAAGCGACAGCCGCACATTCCCGCAGTGTGCGGCTGTCGTCGTCAATCCAGTGCGCTGAGCACTGGTGGCAGGTCGCCGGTGTGCACCACGCCGAGTCGCTGGGTCGCCCGGGTCAGTGCCACGTACAGGTCGTTCATCCCACGCGGCGATTCATCGAGGATCCCCTGGGGTTCCACCAGATAGACCGCGTCGAATTCCAGCCCCTTGACCTCGTGCACCGTGAGCACACGGACGGATTCGCCCGCCAACTCGGCGAAGTCCGCGACCATCTCGTGCGGTGTGATGACGGCCGTGGTACCGGGCCCGGACTCCGCTGCTACCAATTGTGCTACCGCACTGCGCAATTCGCTCGCATCGACGGCATGGGCGCGGGGGCGCACATCCGTCTCCCGAACTGACCGCGGCACCGACGCGGCCGGATCGATCTCGGCGAGCACATCCGCCGCGACCGCCATGATCTCCGCCGGGGTCCGGTAGTTCACGGTCAACTCGGTGAGCTTCCATCGTTGTGCCACATAGGGTTCCAGCATCCGCTGCCAGGAAGAGGCGCCCGCCGGATCACCGGTCTGCGCCACATCGCCGACCACAGTGACCCACCGATTAGGTATGCGGCGCATCACCATCCGCCAGGCCATCTCCGAAAGTTCCTGCGCCTCATCGACGATCACATGGCCGTAGGTCCAATTGCGATCACCCGCCGCGCGTTCCGCGGTGGTCTGCCGATTGCGCACATCCTGACGTTCGGCCAGCTGGCCGGCGTCGATCAGGTCGTAGGCCATCAGGATTTCCGGATCGAGGTCGTCCTCGAGATCCTGTGGCGCGGAACCGGTCAGGATGTCGAGCGCGTCCTGCGCCTCGGCCAATTGGGCCCGCCAGCGACGGCGGGCGCGTTCGCGTTCCTCGGTGTCGTCGATGCCGAGTAGTTCGGCCAGTTCGTCGAGCAGCGGTGCGTCCGGCGCGCTGAATTCGCCGTTGTCCGAGCGCGCGAGTTCGGCTCGGTCGGCCGGATCCAGACTGCTCGCGGCCCGGTCGAGTCGCTTCGGATCGGCCAGCAGATCCGCAAGCACCTCCTGCGGCGACAGGATCGGCCAGAGCTTGCCGATGGCCGCCTGGATCTCCGGATCGGCGCGCATTTCGTCCCGGATCTCGGCCAGATCGGTTCGGCTGAGCAGACTTTCCTTACCCGCCCCGTCGGCTGCGCCTCCTGCCATCCCCCGGTGTCCGCCGGACAGATCCGCGCCCATGGTCTGGGCCAGTTGTTCGGTGAGTGCGTCGATGACCGAGGAGGCGAAGATCGGCCGGGCCAGATTGTGCGGACGCCGCGAGGAGCGGGCGCGACCGCGCGCCTTGGTGGCGATCTTGCGATCGAGTGTGACCGGGTAGCCGTCGAAGGAGAGGCGGACCGGCTCCGCGGGCACCTCTTGACGGTCGCGTACCGCCTGCTTGAGCACCTCCAGCATGGCCAGCGAGCCCTTGACCTCGCCGGCGCGCAGCGAATCCTCGCGGGTGGCCTTCACTCCCGGATACAGATCGCCGATGGTGGACAGCAGCACGCCGGTCTCACCGAGCGATGGCAGCACCTGACCGATGTAGTCGAGGAAGGTGGCGTTAGGACCGATGATCAGCACTCCGCTCTTGGCCAACTGCTGACGGTAGGTGTAGAGCAGATACGCCGCGCGGTGCAGTGCGACGGCGGTCTTACCGGTGCCCGGACCGCCTTGGACCACCAGCACGCTCTTGTGCTCGGAGCGAATGATCGCATCCTGCTCGCTCTGGATGGTCTCGACGATGTCGTTCATATGACCGGTGCGCGCGGCATTGAGCGCCGAGAGCAATGCGCTCTCGCTGCCGACCCCGCCCTCACCATCGGTCACACCCGCGGTCCGAGCGGCGTCGAGGTCCAGGTACTCGTCATTGATGGCCGTGACCCGACGATTGCGGGACCGGATATGTCGTCGCCGGACCACCCCGTCCGGGGCGGCGGTCGTCGCTAGATAGAACGGACGGGCCAGGGGCGCGCGCCAATCCAGCAGCAGCGTCTCGTAATCGTCCTTCTCGTCGAGGATGCCGAGCCTGCCGATGTAGCGGTATTCGCCTTCTAGCTCACCGTCGAGGTCGATGCGGCCGAAACACAGGCCGTGTTCGGCGGCGTCGTATTTGGCCAGATCCTCGGAATAGAGCTGGCTGAAGGATTCGCGTTCGGTGCGCGCCTGCGGGGTTCCACCGGTTTCCAGCAGCACGGTGCGCAGCCGTTTCGTGGCGTATTCGCGCATATCGTCGAGTCGTTCATAGAGCACGGACAGGTAGGCCTGCTCCAGGTCGATCTCGCGGTTCCGCTCGGGTGTGCCGTCGTGCGCGGCACGATCCTGAGTGAGGCGGTCGGGCAAACTGAACTCCTTGTCACCGCGATGAGCCGGTGCACACGCAGGTCACGGTGCACGCGAACGCCATTGAAAACAGAGTTTTCGAGTCTACTGCTGGTTCGGCGGGCTCGCTGTAACCGCAGGTAGCGGGTCCGTGGCCAGGACCGGCGTGAAATGTTGGACGACGGGGAACGGTTCGTAGAAGTGATGCAGCAGTTGCTTCCAGCGCTGATATCCGGCGGACCCGCGGAAGCCATCAACATGGTCGCTCAACTGTTCCCATCCCACCAACAGCAAATATGTGTCGGGCGCCTCGACGCACCTGGACAGCGATAGCGACCGGAAGCCCGGCATACTCTCGATGATCGGCCTGGCCTCGGCGAACGCCGCCTCGAAGGCCGCCGACTCGGCGGGGCGGACGGGCAACAGCGCGTGTTCGATGATCATGGAACCCTCAGGAAGCGTGCGTGTTATTCGGTCTGCGGCCCAGGCTGGTGCCTTCCCGATGGCCGGTCGGCTTGGCGCGGTACATCGCCAGATCGGCGTCGTGCAGCACCGCCTCGGGCGTGCGGTTGTCACCCTCGGCGAGTTCGGTCACGCCGATCGAGGCGTTCACCGCGATCCGGTGCCCGCGCGCGATGATCGGCTCGGCCATGGTCGAGCGCAGCCGCTCGACCAGCGAGTCGAGATCGACGCGTCGGGTCCGGCCGGACAGCAGTACCAGGAATTCGTCGCCGCCGAGTCGGCCGACCAGATCGGTGCCGCGCAGTGCGCGCTGCAACCGCTGGGCCACGATCTGCAGCACGGTATCGCCGATCGCGTGGCCGAGGGTGTCGTTGATCGCCTTGAAGCCGTCCAGGTCGATGAACAGCACCGTCGAGACCGGCAGATCCTCGCTGGCGGTCAGCGCATTGGCGAGTTGGGACAGGATCAGTGAGCGGTTGGCCAGTCCGGTCAGTGAGTCGTGGGTGGCCTGGAACTCCAATTGCCTTCGACTGGCCCGGAATTCGGTGATGTCGGCGAAGGAGGACACTGCGGATGATTCCGGATCGCCCGGATTGAGCAGTCGCGAGCTGCCGGAGAGCCAGCGACGCTGACCGTCGTGCCGGTCGACGCCGAAGATGTATCCGGTGATCGTTTCGCCGGTCGCCAAGGTGCGTGCGACCGGATGTCGGCTCGGCGGCAGCGGCTGGGCATTGGCGTCGAGCAGGATCAGCGGCAGTTCATCGATGGTGGAGCCGATGAGTTCACCGGTGCGTTCGTCGGTGCCGAAGATCTGCACGGCCGCGGGATTGGCCGATTCGATGCGGCCGTTCCGGTCGATCACCACCACGCCCTCCTCCAACTGCGAGACCACCGTGGTGAAGTGCTGCTCGGCGCGGCGCTGAGCGGCCTCGGCGGCGCGCTGGGCGGTGAGGTCGTGGATGACCACCTGATAGGCGAGGTGGTCGTGCCATGCGGTGAGCACCGAAACCGTCTCGACCGGGACGATCTCGCCGTCGACCCGGATCAGCTCCATTTCGGTGGGATCGGAGGCGGCGCCCGCGGTGGTCAGCTGGCTGATGCGGTCCACCATGCCGGATACCGAATCGGGATGGACGAACCTGGTCAGCGGTTGGCCGATCACCTCGTCGGCGCTGTCGGCGGCCAGCATGCGCGCGGTGGCCTGGTTGGCGTAGACGACGGTGCCGCGCTCGTGCACGACGATCCCGTCCGGGGTGTGTTCGACCAGGGACCGGTAGCGCTGAGCCAGCTGCTCGGCGTCGACCCCGACGTCGACTGCCTTGTCCTGATCCACTCCGAACCCCCGATCATCGACCCGATCATGGCCATTGGAACATGGGATTATTCTGGTCTCGACGTGTACAAGATCACATCGTCGACGCTATTGCTTCGCTCACAGTCCGGCCACTCCATCCGCCGCTATCTGGTGATCATTACAGAACCCGGATTTGTGAACATTTCTCGAGCCGAACGTCGCTTCGGCCCCGGGAGCCGGTGAAGGAGCGATGCCATGTCGGGTACCAACCCGAACAGTGAAAAGCACCATCAAGATCATATGACGATCGCTGGGATCGGGGCGGTCAGCGGGTACGGCTGGGGTCGGGAGACGCTCTGGCAGGGGCTGCTGAGCGGGAAATCCGCGGCCTCGCTACAACCAGGCTACGGCTTCGGCCGCGATGAGCACGCCTGGGTTTCGCTGATTCCCGATGGCGGTGATCCCATGGTGAGCACCAGCCTCTACGGCCGTGCCATGCAGGAGGCGGGTCGCGAGGCGATCGCCGACGCCTCCGCGCGTGGTTGGCGACCGGGCCGCACGGTCGGCCTGCTGCACGCCATCGTGCTCGGCGATGTCGCCAATTGGCGCGACTTCTATCTGGTCGATGAGGGCCACCGGCGCTCGCGCGACTACCTGCGACTGCTGCCCTCCACACCGATCTCGGTACTACAGCAGGAATTCGGCTTCCACGGGCCATCGATGAATGTCTCGGCGGCGTGCAGTTCGGCGAATGTCGCGCTGATCACCGCCGAACTCTGGCTGCGGTGCGGTGTCGCTGACGACGTGATCTGCATCGCTACCGATATGTCGGCCACCCCTGAAATGCTCGAGCACTTCGTCCGGCTCGGTGCCGCGGTCGGCGATACCGAACCACTGGCCGCCTGCCGCCCCTTCCAAGAGGGCAGCCGCGGTTTCAGCATGGGTGAGGCGTCGGTCGCCTTCGTCCTCACACGCTCGGTCGAGCGGCCCTATGCCGCGGTGCTCGGCGGCGGCATGACCAATGACGCCTATCATGTGGTTTCGGTCGATCCTGGGCACACCCAGATCTTCAACTGTGCGCGCCAGGCGCTCGCCGACGCTGCCATCGTCCCCGCGGACGTGCGGTATTTCAACGCGCACGGCACCGGCACCCGGCAGTGCGATGTGGCCGAGCGGGATCTGCTGCGGCGGATGTTCGACGACCGGCCGCACGTCTATTCGGTCAAGCCGCTTGCCGGGCACTGCCAGGGGGCGGCGGCCGGTGTCGAGGTGGCCGCCGCGGCACTGGCCTACGACCGCGGCATCGTGCCCGCCGCACCGATCGTCGCACCCGCCTACGAGCGACTATTGGACGGTCCCACGCCCTTCGAGGGCGGGATCACGGTCAAGCTGTCGCTCGGCATGGGCGGCAATAATTCGATGGTCGTGCTCGGTCCCGTCGACTGAGGCCGTTTACGGAAGCGGCACCGACCAGGACAATTTCGTGCCCGGCATGCCCTCTGTTTCGTGCATACCCGCCACCGCGGGGCCGATGGTGAACTGCCCGTCCGACTTCTCGGCCCGCTGCTCCAGATTCCGCAACCCGCTGCGGATCACGTGATTCGGGATGCCCCAGCCGTTATCGGTGACCACGATGGTCAGATCATCGGCCACGCTGATCTCCACCGAGACGGTCGCCGCGCCGGAATGCCGCACCGCATTGCTCACCGCCTCACGCACTACCGCCTCCGCGTGATCGGCCAATTCGGCCTCCAGCACCGACAGCGGTCCGGTCACCTGCACGGTGGCCCGCAGCGGCGAATCGGTGGTCTGCTGACGCACCGCATCCTCGATCCGCTGCTGCAATTCGATACCGCCGCCATTGCCGCCGTGCAGATCGAAGATGGAGGTGCGGATCTCCTGGACCACCTCCTGCAGATCATTGATGACCGTCGAAAGGTGTTGGCGCACTTCGGGTACCTCGGCGCGCGGTACTGCGCTCTGCAGGGTGAGCCCGATGGCGAACAGCCGCTGGATCACATGGTCGTGCAGGTCGCGGGCGATGCGGTCGCGGTCGGCGAGAATATCGAGTTCGCGCATTCTGCGCTGGGTTTCGGCCAGCTGCATGGCCAGCGCGGCCTGGTCGGTGAACGCGTTGGTCAGCTCGACGAGTTCGTCGGGGTAGGGCGGTGAGCCGATGGGACGCACGGTGACCAGCGCGCCGAGGGTGGCGTCGGGTGTGCACAGCGGCAGGATCAGCGCGGGCCCGACATCGTGCAGTGGGACGCCGAGGTCGATCAGGGCGGCATTGTCGAAGCGCAGCGGTGTGCGGCGGGTGAAGGCCTCGCCGAGTGCGGTGCCGTCGGCGTCCACGACCAGTCCGTCGAATCCGCTACCCGGACCGGACCATTGGGTAATGACGAGTTCGGAGATCGCGGCGAGTTGGAGTTGCGGTACCGCGGTGCTGGCCAGGAACGATTGATGTGAGCCGGTCAGGGTGCGCGCATGGTCGACGACGTGGGCGAGCACCAGATCGGGTTCGGTGCCCGCGAGGAATTCGGTGGCGATATCGCGGGTGGCCTCGATCCAGGCCTGTCTGGTGCGCGCCGATTCGTAGAGCCTGGCGTTGTCGACGGCGATGCCGGCCGCGGCCGCCAGCGCCTGCACGAGTACATCGTCGTCCTCGGTGAACGGCTGACCATTGGCTTTCTCGGTGAGGTAGAGACTGCCGAAGACCTCGTCACGAATGCGCACCGGGACACCGAGAAAGGTGTGCATCGGCGGGTGGTGTTCTGGAAACCCCACGGACGCAGGGTGTTTCGAGAGTTCGTCGAGGCGCAGCGGTTTGGGTTGGGTGAACACCTCGCCGAGTACGCCGTGTCCGGCGGGAAGTCGGTCGATGCGCTCCCGGATGGTGTCGTCCATGCCTTCGTCGAGGAACTGGGTGACCTGCTGCTCGTGTCCGCGCACGGCGAGCGCGCCGTAGCGGGCGTCGACCAGGCTGGTGGCGGTGTGCACGATGGCGCGCAGCGTTTCATCGAGGTCGAGGCCGGAGGTGACGGTCAGCATCGCCTCGACCAAGCCGTCCATCCGGTCGCGGGAATCGATGATCAGCTCGACGCGTTCCTTGACCTCCGACAGCAGCTCCCGGAGCCGAAGTTGCGACAGCGTGTCGCGTACCGAATAGAGGCCGCTGCCCAGCTCTTCGGTCATGACGGCATCCTGTTCTGGCAGGCGCGTAATAGCGCCTACGCCAGTCTAGTTGGTCGATCGAGGACTTTCGGCCCTGTTCGCGGTGGCGTAGCGGTGATGGCATGGTCGCACACCGGGAATAGAAAGTAGGGTTGTCCTATGAATTCGCCGTTGCATTCGTCTGAGCTGTGGGCCACTGCCGCCGACCCCGAACTCGCCGTGACCACCCGGGGGGCGGTGCCGCCCGCGGATGTGACCAGGGCGGTGCGGGGCATCGGCCGGGTACTGCGCCGGCACCATCTCGACGCAGCGGCGCGGGTGCGGGTGACCGCGCCGGTGGATTCGGAAGAACCCACGTTGGTACAGGCCAACATTCGCATACACGACACCCCGACCCGTGTGCAGGTCACCGGTCCGCGCGGCTTCGCGGTGACCTTCGCGGTGGAACGGCTGGACCGTCAGATCGCCCGGCTGGCGACCAAACAGTCACGCGAGTGGCCCGATCCGGCGCGTCCGCCCCTGGCCAGGGTCACCGAGCCGCGCCCGATCGTGCGGAGGAAGCACTGCGCGTTGCTGACCGGTACGCCCGCCGAGGCGTCGGCGGTGATGGATGCCATGGATTATGACTCATACCTGTTCATCGATGCCGAAACCGGTGAGGACGCCCTGATGAGCTGGGCGGATCCGATCGGCGTCCGGCTGACCAGGCAGCGCACCACACAGCCGCCGCAGGCTCCGGCGCAGCGGCCGCTCACGGTGAATTCCCTACCCCTGATCATGGATTCGGATCCGGCGCCGGTCCTGATCGAGGAGGCGGCGGTGACCCGGCTGTGCCGTAAGGGATTGCCTTTCCTGTTCTTCACCGATGCCGACAGGGGCCGCGGCCGCCTGCTGTACCGCCGCTACGACGGGGATCTCACCATCGTCGTTCCGGTCGAAATTCGCTAGCTCTCACGCAGTTTGGAGGCCAGCACCGCGGCTTGGGTGCGCCGTTCCATGCCGAGTTTGGCCAAAAGCCGCGAGACGTAATTCTTGACGGTCTTCTCCGCCAGGAACATTCGCGCCGCGATTTGTCGATTGGTCAATCCCTCGCCGAGTAGTGCGAGCAGTCGGCGTTCCTGCTCGGTGAGGCCGGCCAGCGGCCCGTCTTTTTCGGTGCTGGAACGTAGCCGGGCCTTGAGTGCGGCCGCCGCGCGGTTATCCAATAGCGAACGCCCGGCGCCGACCTGTTTGATCGCCGCGGCCAATTCCATGCCCTTGATGTTCTTGACGACATAGCCGCTCGCGCCCGCCAATATCGCGTCCAACATGGCATGTTCATCGGTGTAGGACGTCAGGATGAGGCAATGCAAATCGTCGATTTCGGCGAGCAGGTCGCGGCACAGTTCGATGCCGTTGCCGTCGGGAAGTCGGACGTCCAGTACAGCCACATCGGGTCGCAGGGCGTGAATGCCCGCCATGGCGTCGGCGACATCGCCGGCCTGGCCGATCACGGTGAGTTCCGGATCGCTCTCCAGCAGGTCGACGAGGCCGCGCCGGACGATCTCGTGGTCGTCGACGAGGAACACTGTGATCACGCGACCTCCTGTGTGGTGCAGGGGATCTCGTGCGCCCCCGGCGTTTGGTCCTACCCGACAAGGTATCCCTCGGCGGGCCGCACCGGTATGTCGGGAACGACAATTTCGAGTAATGGCGACTCGAATTTACCGACGAGCGCTATCGAAACACCGAAAGAAACCGACCGCTGGAATGGCATTGTGCGCATCGGGGTTCCAGGTATGCTGAGGCCGAGGTCATTCATAGCGGTCTTTGGTAGCGCGGCCTTGGAGGGCCCCATGCAAAGTTATGTCGAACAATGACATATTCAGCGACGCTCGATTTCGGCAATGTTTTCGGTCCGCCGCGGAGCTGTCCCGATTGTAGTTCGCATGCTATCGGCACCTTCGTCGACCACCGGGATGCCCTGTTCCGCTGCGGAGAATGCGGCGTGCAATGGCGGTTCGCACATGGCCGCGCCATTCGAGAGTTCCCAGCTATCGATTCCCAGCCGGGACCCGAAGAAGCGTGGACGTGTCCATGAAGATCCGGCTGTTCGTGCGGCCGTGAGTGCCCGCGCCGGTGGCTACATCGCCTTCGTCGGCCGGATGAATGCGGAGAACGGGCGCATCGGGCGGTCTGGATCGGCTGGGCGCGCCGAAAACTGGTGATGATCACCAAGATCCGCGAACCGGAGCAGTGCCGCTACTACACTGAGCGGGTGCGTCCACTGATGGGAGCCGACGACCCCGAACCGCGTGAGGAGCCACCGGCGCCTCGGGTAGCGACGAGCCGGGCCATGCTGCCCACACCGGTCGCTTGACGAGCCCCTGGGGTGACGGCGGCGATCCCGGGGCGCCCCGGGCGGTCGCCGGGGTCACCCTGGTCGAGGGCTCGACCTTCTGCATCAGCGAGGACGGCGGTGTCATCAGCCCGAATCGTGCCGAGGGATTGTTCGTGCGCGATACCAGGGTGCTGTCGCGGTGGCGGCTGACCGTCGACGGGTTGGCGCCGCAACCGCTCACTGTCCAGCATACCGAGCCCTATAGCGCGACGCTGCTGGCCAGGACGCCGCCGCGGCCCGGACGCGCCGACAGCACGGCACTGGTGACCGTCGCGCGGTATGTCGGCGACGGTATGCGCGATGACGTGACCGTCCGCAATCTCTCCGGTGCGGCGATCAGCTGTGTGGTGGTGCTGGAACTCGATGCCGATTTCGCCGATCTGTTCGAGGTGAAGGAGGGACGGATCGGCGACAGCGTGGTGGTCACCAAGAGCAAGGCGACGGCAGGCACGGTCGAGATCAGCCGGACCGATCTGCCGCTGGCGGTGACGGTGACCGCCGCGGGGGCGACCGCGGTCGATCGCGAATTGCGGTGGCAGGTCGAGCTGCCAGGGCGGGGGGAATGGTCGGTGTGCATCCAGTACCAGCCGACGCTCGGTTCGGTGGTGACGCCGCGGCATCAGTGTGGGAATCCGATCTCGCACAGCGCGCCGGCGCTGCGGATGCGCGAATGGTACGAGAATTCGCCGTCGGTGCAGACCGACGATCAGACACTCGCTGAGGTACTGCGCCGCGCTGTCGTCGATCTCGGCGCACTGCGCATCTTCGATCCAGGTCATCCGGAACGGGCGGTGGTCGCCGCGGGCGCGCCGTGGTTCATGGCGCTGTTCGGGCGGGATTCGCTGCTCACCTCGTGGATGGTGTTGCCGCTGGACCGGCGGCTCGCCGTCGGCACGCTGCAGAGTCTGGCGGGTCTGCAGGGCAGCGAGGTGCGCGCCACGACCGAGGAGGAGCCGGGAAAGATACCGCACGAGGTGCGGTTCGGGCGGGCGGCGACGTCGCTGCTCGGCGGTGACACCGTGTACTACGGAACCGCCGATGCCACACCGCTTTTCGTGATGTTGCTCGGTGAGTTGCATCGCTGGGGACTGGATGCCGAGACCAGGGACGAGCTGCTTCCGCATGCGGATCGGGCGCTGGAGTGGATCGAAAACTTCGGTGACGCGGACGGCGACGGATTCGTCGAGTATCAGCGCGCGGCCGAGCACGGTTTGGCGAATCAGGGGTGGAAGGACTCCTGGGACGGGGTGAACTTCGCCGACGGCAGGCTGCCCGAGGCGCCGATCGCGCTGGCCGAGGTGCAGGGATATGTGTACGCCGCGTATGTGGCCCGGGCGGCCCTTGCGGCCGATGTGGGCGATCACCCGACCGCGGATCGGTTCCGCGTCAAGGCAGCGGCAGTGAAGGAAGCGTTCAACAAGACGTTCTGGTTGCCCGAGCACGGTTGGTTCGCCATCGGTCTGGACGGGGACAAGCGGCCGATCGACGCGCTGACCTCGAATATCGGGCACTGCCTGTGGACCGGGATCATCGACGAGGACAAGGCGCGGCCGGTCGCGGATCACCTGCTGTCGCCGGAGATGTTCAGTGGGTGGGGTATCCGCACCTTGGCCACCAACATGGGTGCCTACAACCCGGTGAGCTATCACAACGGTTCGGTCTGGCCGCACGACAACGCGATCTGCGCCGCCGGACTGATGCGCTACGGCTTCACCGAACATGCCAACCGTGTGATCGACGGGGTCCTCGACGCGTCGACTCGCTTCGGCTATCGACTGCCCGAGCTCTTCAGCGGTTTCGACCGGGCAGAGTTCGACGCGCCGGTGCCGTATCCGACCTCCTGCTCACCGCAGGCGTGGGCGTCGGCGGCGCCGCTGCTTTTCATGCGGAGCATGTTGCGGTTGGAGCCGGGCACCGGCTCGGCGTCGGTCGCGCCCGCGGTGCCGGACCGGTATCTGCCGTTACGGGTGAGCGGGGTCCGGGTGGGGTCCGATGTGCTCACCGTCACCGTGGACAATGGGGGCTGGCAGCTCAGCGGATTGGCTGGAAAGCTGCGTCGATCCGACTCCTGACCTGGACCGATGACCGGGGACCCCGGCGTGCGACGAAACTTGTCGGTGGGTCGGCCTAGCATGGCGCTGGGGGTATCACGTCTGTTGGACCGACACGATCGAGAAGGGACACCTGGTGGCGGAACGCCTCACTGTGCGCGGAGCTCGGGAGCACAATCTCAAGAGCATCGACATCGATCTGCCCCGCGACAGTCTCATCGTGTTCACCGGTCTATCCGGTTCGGGCAAATCCAGCCTCGCCTTCGACACGATCTTCGCCGAGGGGCAGCGCCGCTATGTCGAATCGCTGTCGGCGTACGCGCGCCAGTTCCTCGGGCAGATGGACAAGCCGGACGTCGACTTCATCGAGGGCCTTTCGCCTGCCGTTTCGATCGATCAGAAGTCGACCAACCGCAACCCCCGATCGACGGTCGGCACCATCACCGAGGTCTACGACTACCTGCGTCTGCTGTACGCGCGCGCCGGTACTCCGCACTGCCCGGTCTGCGGTGAGCTGATCGCCAAGCAGAGTCCGCAGCAGATCGTGGATCAGGTGCTCGCCATGGAGGAGGGCATCAAATTCCAGGTGCTCGCGCCGGTGGTGCGCACCCGCAAGGGCGAATTCGTCGATCTGTTCGACCAGTTGAACAGCCAGGGCTATTCGCGCGTCCGGGTCGATGGCGTGGTGTATCCGCTCACCGATCCGCCGAAGCTGAAGAAGCAGGAGAAGCACGACGTCGAGGTCGTGGTGGACCGGCTCCAGGTGAAGTCGAGTTCCAAACAGCGCCTTACCGATTCGATCGAGACCGCGCTGCGGTTGGCCGACGGCATCGTGGTATTGGACTTCGTCGACCGCGACGAGCACGCCCACGATCGGGAGCGCCGGTTCTCCGAACGCCTGGCCTGCCCCAATGGTCACCCCCTGGATATCGAGGATCTCGAACCGCGCTCGTTCTCGTTCAACTCGCCCTACGGCGCATGCCCGGACTGCACCGGGCTCGGCATCCGCAAGGAGGTCGATCCGGAACTGGTGGTGCCAGATCCCGAATTGAGCCTGGCCGAGGGCGCGATCGCACCGTGGTCGCGCGGACAGACCGCCGAATACTTCACCCGGCTGCTGTCGGGTCTGGCCGAATCCATCGGATTCTCCATGGATACGCCGTGGCAGGACCTGCCGCCGAAGGCACGCAAGGCGGTGCTGGAGGGCAGTTCGGATCAGGTGCACGTCTCCTACACCAACCGGTACGGCCGGAAGCGTTCGTATTACGCCGATTTCGAGGGCGTGATGCCGTTTCTGCAGCGGCGCATGGAGAGCACCGAATCCGAGCAGATGAAGGAGCATTACGACGGGTATATGCGCGATGTGCCGTGCCCGGTGTGCAACGGTGCTCGGCTACGTCCGGAAATTCTGGCCGTCACCATCGCCTCGGGCGGTGCGAAGAAGTCCATCGCCGATGTGAGCGAATTGTCGATCGGTGATTGCTCGGCATTCCTGAATGCCTTGACGCTGGGGGAGCG
Source organism: Nocardia sp. CA-120079 (assembly GCF_050955745.1). Lineage (NCBI taxonomy): Bacteria > Bacillati > Actinomycetota > Actinomycetes > Mycobacteriales > Nocardiaceae > Nocardia > Nocardia sp. CA-120079. The sequence continues at coordinate 6,618,932 of NZ_CP192088.1, read as the reverse complement.
GGAGACCGCCATTGCCGGGCAGGTGCTCAAGGAAGTGCAGGCGCGCCTGGGCTTCCTGCTCGATGTCGGACTGGAGTATCTGAGCCTGTCGCGGGCCGCGGCGACGCTGTCCGGCGGTGAGGCGCAGCGCATCCGGTTGGCGACCCAGATCGGATCCGGGCTGGTCGGTGTGCTGTATGTGCTCGACGAACCGTCGATCGGTCTGCACCAGCGCGACAACCGGCGGCTCATCGAAACGCTCACGCGGCTGCGGAATCTCGGCAATACGCTCATCGTGGTCGAACACGACGAGGACACCATTCGGGCCTCGGACTGGGTGGTCGATATCGGTCCGCTGGCCGGTGAGCACGGTGGTGAAGTCGTGCACAGCGGTCCGTATCAGGAACTGCTCACCGACCCGAAATCGCTGACCGGCGCATACCTTTCGGGCCGCGAACGCATCGAGGTGCCGATGGTGCGGCGGCCGGTGAGCAAGAAGCGCCAGCTCACCGTGGTCGGCGCGAACGAGCACAACCTGCGCAATATCGATGTCAGCTTCCCGCTCGGCGTGCTCACCGCGGTCACCGGTGTTTCCGGTTCCGGTAAGTCCACGCTGGTCAACGACATTCTCGCGACCGTGCTCGCGAACAAGCTGAACGGTGCGCGGCAGGTGCCGGGCCGACACACCCGAATCAACGGCCTCGATCATCTGGACAAGCTCGTGCAGGTGGACCAGTCGCCGATCGGCCGGACGCCACGCTCGAATCCGGCCACCTATACCGGCGTATTCGACAAGATCCGGACCCTGTTCGCGGCAACCACCGAGGCGAAGGTCCGCGGCTACCAGCCCGGCCGGTTCTCGTTCAATGTCAAGGGCGGCCGCTGCGAAGCATGCTCGGGTGACGGCACTTTGAAGATCGAGATGAACTTCCTGCCGGATGTGTATGTTCCGTGCGAGGTCTGCCACGGTGCCCGGTACAACCGGGAGACGCTCGAGGTGCACTACAAGGGCAAGACCATTGCCGAGGTGCTCGATATGTCGATCGAGGAGGCCGCCGGCTTCTTCGAGCCGGTCACCTCGATCCACCGCTACCTCAAGACCCTGGTCGACGTCGGCCTGGGCTATGTGCGACTCGGCCAGAGCGCGCCGACTCTCTCCGGTGGTGAGGCACAGCGCGTCAAACTGGCGGCCGAACTGCAGAAGCGCTCCACCGGACGCACCGTCTACATCCTCGACGAGCCGACCACCGGCCTGCACTTCGAGGACATTCGCAAGCTGCTGCTCGTCATCAACGGCCTGGTGGACAAGGGCAATACGGTCATCGTCATCGAACACAATCTGGACGTCATCAAGACCTCCGACTGGGTGGTCGATATGGGTCCCGAAGGCGGCTCCGGCGGCGGTACGGTCGTCGCCGAAGGCGCCCCGGAAGATGTTGCGGCAGTTGGCGACAGCTACACGGGCCAGTTCCTGAAGGAGGTCCTGGCACTGCCCGCCGCGACCAAGCCCAAGGCTCCGGCCAAGAAAGCAGCGGCGAAGAAGGCAGCCCCAGCGAAGAAGGCGACGAACAATTCGTCGGCTACCAAGGCGACGGCGACGAAGATTCCGGCACCGAATGCTGCCGCCGCGAAGCGCGCATCGCGGAAGGCCGCCGCGCTCCGCTGACCTGTCCGCACACCACTTGTCTCGTCCGACACCGCTTACTCGGTGTCGGGCAAGACAACGGAAGCCCGCTCAGCTCTTGGGTCGACGCGCTGCGAGCTTGTCTTCCAGCCGAACGACCAGCCGATCCCATCTCGGTGGTCGACGTCCGGTACCGGCCCGCTACGAGGTCTCGCTAGTCCGACCGGTTCGCGATGGTGTGGATCAGTTCGGCGAGTTCCTTGTATCGGGACCACATCGGCCAGTGGCCGGTGGGCAGATCGATGTATTCGGCGTCGATCTTGGCCAACTCGGCGAACATGGGTTCCTGACCCGCGTCGCGGAGTTTTTTTACCAGGTCCGCGGTGATGCTGTTACAGATCACCGTCGTCGGGATGGCAAGGCGCGCCGGGGAATCGCTCAGTCGCAGGGGAGCCGCGGCGACTCCGACGGGTTCGGAAACGGCACATTCGCGGAACCGGGCCAGGGATGCCTCGTCCAGTCCGGTGAGGCTATTGCCGTCGGCTTCCAACTGATCCCAATCCGGCAGCGCGAGTTCGCGAACGGTCGCGTCCAGTGCGGAATTGAGGATGAAGCCATTCGGTAGCGGAGCGGCGTCGACATAAATGCCGCGGCTGAAGCGTTCCGGGGCGATATCGGTGGCGAGATAGGCGGCCGCGGCGCCGCCCGAGTGCGCGACGACCACCACGGCTTCATCCGGGGCGATTTCGTCGAGGATGGCCTGCGCCTGCATTTCCAGGGTCGCGCCGAGCCGTTCGTCGTCGGCCGGGTCGAGTCCGGGTAGCGTCAGCGCCGACACATCGTCACCCCGGCCGCGCAGATCGGCCGCGACGTCGTCCCATGCCCACGCGCCGAGCCAGAATCCGGGGATCAGAAGTATCCGTGCCATGCAGTGAGCATCGCACGCCGAACCAGGCGGAACGCAAATCCGCAGTAATACGTCTGGGTCACCGAGATGGCCACGCGCACAAAGTGTTTCATTGTTCACAAGATGAACTACTTCGGGTCGAGTTGGATTGCCCCGTGAGATCGACTCGGCGGCACGGATCGCCCCGCGTTGCTTGCGGCCCACCCGGGTGGCATCTCCGCGGTTCCGGGCGGGCCACATCGGCGTGCCTACGAGCTCCGAGCTGGACCGAACCACCGCGCCAATGCGTTCCGGAGTCGGTCATCTTCGGCACCGACTTCGCCTGCCCATGCCACATATCCGTCCGGTCGGACGAGTAGCGCGTCAGCGGGCGCGTCCGGACAGGTCGCGATAACGGTGTCGACCCGGTCGTTCCAGTCGCCCGCGATATCGGCGAACCCGCTGGTCTCGGTCAATTGGACCAGTACAGCTCGTGCCGAGTGGAGCAGATCGGCGATACGCGTTCGGCCGTCCGAGGTTTCGAGGATGAGGTTCGGGACCATGCGTCCGGACAGTGGGTGCGGATCGCCGATGTCGTAGCGGATATCGGATCCGGCGAGCAGATGTGCGATATGTCCAGCGCTTTCCGGCGCTTTGAGAAGTTCGCCCATGAACTCGCGCAGCGCGGTGATCTCCGGACCGGGCGCCATCAGTGCGAGCTGGGACAGTGAGTGCATCATTACGCGCTCGCCGACCGGGTATCGCTCGGAGTGATAGGTGTCCAGCAGTCCCACGGGTGCCCAACCGTTCACCTGTGCGGCGAGCTTCCAACCGAGATTGGCCGCGTCCTGCAAACCGAGGTTGAGGCCCGGGCCGCCCATCGCCGAATGCACGTGGGCGGAATCGCCGAGCAGGAACACATTTCCTTCGCGATAGCGTTCGGCCAGTCGAGTGTTCTGGCCTTCGGTACGGCGCAAGGCGTGCGGGCCGGGGCCAGGCGGTGGTGCGATCGGCAGGTCGACACCGAGCACCCGCCGCAGACTTGTGCGTAGTTCGTCGAGCGTCATCGGCGTGTCCTCCGGTACCGGATCGCCGTCGAACTCCATGGTCGCGACCAACGGGCGGCCGCGTTCGAGCTCGGCGAAGATGAACATGCCACGTTCGAGTCGGTTATGTCCGAAGGGGAGTCGCCCGAGGCCGGGAATCAGGATGCCGCCGTCTCCGGTTCGCAGCTCCTCCGGCACGCTCACATGTGCCATCCGGACCAACTTCGATGCGTTTGTGCTGCCGGGGAATTCGATTCCGGTGTGTTTGCGGACGAAGCTCTTGCCGCCGTCAGCCGCGACCAAGTATGTGGTGGTCAGGTCGTACTCGCGGTCGGGACCCGTCACTGTGACGGTCACGCTCCCGTCCCGCTGGACCAGATCGGTCAGCTCATGGCCCCAACGGATTTCGATACCGAGTTCGCGTGCCCTCTTCTCCAACAGTCGAACCAGTTTCGGCTGGGGGATGAGCAGCGCGTACATCGGATTGTTCGCGACTTCGGCGAATGACACCGGCATCCCACTGAACAGATAGCCGGGCACGGGCTGCGGAGCGCCCGGCGCGCCGCCGAATTCGTGGTATAGGCCGCGCATATCCAGCAGCCGAATCACCTGGCCGACAAGGCCGTTCGCTTTCGGCTCGACGCTTGGCTCGCTCAGTTTCTCCAGCACGATAGGACGCACACCGGCCAGTGCGAGTTCGCAGGCGAGCATGAGCCCGTTCGGTCCGGCACCGGAAATGACTACCTCGAAAGAGTTTTCGGGCATGACGAATACACCTCTTGTTACCTTTGAAAAGTGAGTGTGCGGTGAGTCAGTCGTCGACGGAAGGCGCGGGAAGTCCCGCGGCTACCTCGTCGATGGCTTGTCGTAGGAGTGTGGTGAGCAATACCGGCGGATCCGCGTACACATAGGTCGCCGTAGCGGCCTGGTAGATCGCGCCGATCGCGCCGACGACGAGGCGGGGATACAGATCGCGGGCCGCGTCGGTTCCGGTGCGTGCCGCGATCGCCTCGATCCAGTCGTCGGATACCGCCTTGGACACCGCGGTTCGGGTCTCCGGTGCCTCGAGCAATTCGCGAACGACCGCCAGTTGCCGCGCGGTTGGCGGGTGGTCTCCGGCGCCGTCGGCCTCGAGTGGTTCGAGGACTGCCGCGGTGATCGCGGTCCAGAGCGGCTCGTCCACGGGCCGGTTCCGCAATGCGATCAGACTGCGCTGGATCCGCTCGGTCTGCCGGTAGGCCAGCGCCTCGTGCTTACCGGTGAAGTAGTTGTTGAAGGTGCGGACCGACACGCCCGCCCGGGCGGCTATGTCCTCTCTGGTGATATTGGCCAGTCCGTGTTCGAACGCCAGCTCGAGCGTCGCGTCGCTGAGTGCCTTGCGGGTGTCGAGTTTCTTGCGCTCGCGAAGGCCGAGGACTTGCTCATCTGGCATGACACCAGAGTACGACGAAACTTGCCCGGCGGGCAATATTTCCCGCTGGGCAAAATTTAGCTAAGCGTAGACCGGGCCGGTGTACTTCTCGCCCGGACCCTTGCCCGGCTCGTCCGGATGCGCCGATGACTCGCGGAAGGCGAGCTGCAACGACTTCAGGCCGTCGCGATACGGACCGGCATGCGGACCGAAGTATTCGATAGACGAGGTGACCAGCCCGGCGAGCGCGGTGATCAGGCGGCGCGCCTCGTCCAGATCGCGGCGCGGACTGTTGTCCGGATCCTCGTCGGCGAGTCCGAGCTTCTCCGCCGCCGCGCTCATCAGCATCATCGCGGCGCGGCTGATGATCTCGACCGCGGGGATTTCGGCCAACTCGCGGACGTCGGATGCCTCGTCACTCATAGCCATGAGGATGGCATCGTGGTAGGTGGGCGCGCTCGCCGGGGCGGGGCGATTCGGCGATAGCGAGTGGGAATGTTAGACTTTCCGCTGACGACCGCCCCGGCTTGCCCGGGGCTGATAAGTGGAGCCCGACTCCCACCGTTGCCGACGAGCAATCGTACTGGTCAAACGGTCCGGTCCCCCGCCCTCCGGGGCGGGTTTCTTGTGCGGACGGTCCTAGCGGGGATCATCACGGACAAGGACGGCACGAGCATGCTCGTGGTCGAAGGCCGGTCGACTCGGGCCCCGTGGCGGAATACCGCAACGGGGCCTTTGTGTTGAAAAGGGGTTGCCGTTATTGCGTGCGGTCGTCTGACGACACCGCTTGACCTAGGAGGCCCCATCAGCACTGAGACCCGCATCAACGATCGCATCCGCGTTCCCGAGGTCCGACTTATCGGACCGGGTGGTGAACAGGTTGGGATCGTGCGTGTTGAAGATGCACTACGCGTCGCCCTCGAGGCGGATCTCGACTTGGTCGAGGTCGCGCCGGATGCCCGTCCACCGGTCTGCAAGATCATGGACTACGGCAAGTTCAAGTACGAGACGGCGCAGAAGGCGCGCGAGTCTCGCAAGAACCAGGTGCAGACCGTGATCAAGGAGCAGAAGCTCCGTCCCAAGATCGACGACCACGACTATGAGACCAAGAAGCGCAACGTTGTTCGCTTCCTCGAGGCCGGCTCGAAGGTCAAGGTCACGATCATGTTCCGCGGTCGTGAGCAGTCGCGTCCCGAATTGGGCTTCCGGCTGCTGCAGCGTCTGGCCTCCGACGTCGCCGAACTGGGTTTCGTCGAGACCTCCGCCAAGCAGGACGGTCGCAATATGACCATGGTCCTCGCACCGCACAAGGGTGCGAAGACGCGGGTGAAGGCGCAGGAGGATTCGCGGGCACCGCGTCCCGCCGCCACCGAAGCGCCTGCCGCTCCCGCACCTGCCGCGGGCGCACCGGTCGCCGAACAGGCCGCGCCGGCCGACCCGCAGTAATACCGATCAGAAAACCGGTGGTCCGACGAGGACCACCGGTACGAGACAGATAGAGGAATCCATGCCGAAGATGAAGAGCCACAGCGGCGCCTCGAAGCGATTCAAGGTTTCGGGCCGTGGCAAGCTGCTGCGTCAGCAGGCGAACCGTCGCCACCTGCTCGAGCACAAGTCCACTCGCCGGACTCGTCGTCTGGACGGCACGGAAGCCGTCGCGTCCGTTGACGTCCCTCGCGTCAAGCGCCTCCTGGGTCTCTGAGACTCAGCTACTCCGTAGCGACTGCTTGCAGCTCGCTCGAAAAGGCCAGCCCCCGCGCGACCGGGATTCCGGACGCCGACCACCGACCAATTCCAGGGCGTCACGCATCCGCCCCCTAGATCTAAAAGGACAGACCCATGGCACGCGTCAAAAGGGCCGTCAACGCGCAGAAGAAGCGCCGTTCCGTTCTCGAGGCCTCCAAGGGCTACCGCGGCCAGCGCTCGCGGCTGTACCGCAAGGCCAAGGAACAGCAGCTGCACTCGCTCACCTACGCCTACCGGGACCGCCGGGCGCGCAAGGGTGACTTCCGCAAGCTCTGGATCGCCCGCATCAATGCCGCGGCGCGCCTGAACGACATCACCTACAACCGCTTCATCCAGGGCCTGAAGGCCGCCGGTGTCGAGGTGGACCGCAAGATCCTCGCCGAACTCGCCGTCTCCGACGCCGAGGCGTTCGCCGGTCTGGTCGCCGTCGCCAAGGCCGCCCTCCCGCAGGACGTCAACGCCCCGGCCGCCTGATCCGCACCTGCGTGACGACACAGCATTCGGAACGACCCGTGGATGCGCTCTCCGAGCACAATCCGCGGGTCGTTTCCGCTGTCAAGCTCCAGCGCGCCGTGCAGCGCCGCAAGACCGGACAGTTCCTGGCCGAGGGCGCGAATTCCGTTGCGGCGGCGCTGGAAGCCGGTCGGGTGCGCGAGCTGTTCTACTCGATGCACGCCGCGGTTCGGGAGAATCAGCTGATCGCCGGGGCCGCCGCCGCGGGCGTGCGCACCACGTTGGTCAGTGAGCGCGCCGCCGAACACCTCGGCGAAACCGTCACCGCGCCGGGCCTTGTCGCGGTGTGTGACCACATCGACGTGCCGCTGGCGGACGTGCTTGCCGAGCGTCCGACACTGCTCGCCGTCCCTGTCGAGATCGCCGAACCCGGCAATGCCGGCACCCTCATTCGAGTCGCCGATGCGGTGGGCGCGAATGGTGTTGTGCTGGCCGGGGATGCGGTCGATCCGCACAATGGCAAATGCGTGCGCGCGAGTGCGGGCAGTCTGTTCCATGTGCCGATCGCGCGGCATCGGGATATCGGCGAAGTGCTCGATGCCGTTGCGGCAGCGGGCATTACGGTGCTGGCCACTGCCGCCAAGGGGGAGGTCGGCCTGGACGAGGCCGACGAATTGCTTGCCGGTCCGGTGGCCTGGCTGTTCGGCAACGAGGCGCACGGTCTGGATCCGTCGGTCGCCAACCGAGCCGACCACCGGGTGCGTATCCCGATCCACGGTCGCGCCGAAAGTCTCAATCTCGCGGCCGCAGCAGCTATCTGCCTGTATGCGAGCGCACGGGTCCAGCACACGAAATAGGCCGGGCGCGAACCCGCAGGCTGGCTGAACTCTTTGCGGTCGGCCTTGCCGGCCTTCACGGCGGAGTCGAACAGTTCCTTGCCGCTCCGTCGAAAACCAGCATCGGGGTGGCGGCCCCCAATTTCGAATCCCACACGCCGACCTTGCCGCCATGGTCAGCGGGTGATGATCGGGCGTGTCCCGACTGTAAACCTGGCCTGCCCTCATACGAAAAGGGCTTTCGGACAACCGATCATGGGTTCGGCGTGGCTAATGCCTCGGCGAGCGATATACCTGTGCGTTCGGCAAGCATCCGCCGCTCACGAACCTCACGGGAGGTACGGGGCCGGTAGCCGGGACCGGTGCCGCAGCAGCCGCCGTAGAAGTTCAGCCCGGATTCGAGGACCGTTGCGAGCACTCGCCAACCTTCGTTGTCGACTTTCCTTGGCACCTCGAGATCCGGTCCGGCGTCGATGAATTCGCCATGACATTGCGGACACTGTTCCGGGCCGTGTCCGATCGTGTGCTTGTGAGCAACCCGGCAACGCGGGCACACCAGGTGAGTCCGACTCGGGTAGATGCACATGCGAGCAGCGTACGTTCGTGGCATGTTCGGGTCGAGCTATTTCAGCTCGGACGCAACCACCCGCATCCGGCGGCAGCTCCTCGGCGGCAGGTGCTTACCAATACGCGATCATGAGGGTGAACGGATCGGGTGCAATAACACCCTCGGCTGATCGGATTTCCGGAATCTCAACCTGTTCTTCCTGCTGCCTATCGATCGCACGGCTGGCCGGGGTACTGAGCAGGCTGCGGATATGGCACCGGCTGCATTGCCGGGAACTGACCGTGCATCGGGCTGTACGGCATTTGGTGTCCAGGCGGCGGAATAGGCAGCAAGGTAGCCGGCTTCGGCTGCGGCGGGTAAGGCTGTCCCGGGTAGGGCGGGGGCTGGTCGGCGTTCTGTGCCGGGTCGGCGGCGATCCAGCGGCGGGTCGACGGCACCAATGCCAAAATTAGTGTGGCAATGGGGAACACCAAGCCGACGGAACCACCGAGTGTCCCGGCAATACCCGACGCGCCTCCGATCAAGATGACGCCGAACATGACAAGCGCCCAGGCGATTCCGAACACGATCGTCGACGCGCAGCCGGCGACGATCAGCAAACGCCCCGCTGGCCTGCGACGGAACAATGCCACTGCTCCGGTCCCTAGCAGCGTCCCGGCAAGCAGTGCGACCGCCCCGGTGCCCAACACGTAAGTCGAGTACCACGCGAAGCCCGCAGCCTGGCGGAGCTCATGTGACTGCGTGAGGACCAGTACGATATTCATCAGCCCGACCAGCAATTGCACAACCGCGCCGATCGCCGCCAGCGCCCCGGCGGAATTGCTGTCCCGCCCTTGGGTTTCGGTGTCGGCGCCTGCGAATACGGGTACTGAACACCATGGTACTGCGGATAACTCATAGCCCAGCTCTCTCGTCGATACCGCCGAACCGGCGTTGTCGGCAAGGGTACGCGAGGAGGTGCGTACACCAATCAGCGTGTGCTGCTGCTGATTACGTCGCTACGCGACGCTGCTTTGCGGGCCTCCAGAGGCGGCCGCTGCGCCTTCGTCAAGAAATAGCGATACCTCTCCAGGTCTCCGTACCGCAATCGAATAACAAAGTCACCAGAATGCATTACGCTAACAATGGCGGAACACGTTCACGCTTTCAGTCCCCACTGAACCAAAGATACCCATTCCTGCGGATAGCGGTTTCGGCGGCATCGCGCAATACGACGAGCATCTCTGCCTCTTTGTCGTTGTTCGGCAACAGATTTGCTAGTTCGTCCAAGAGCATGGTCAGTTGAGTCGTGTTGAACATTGTGTCCGCGTGCGCATGAAGCCCCCGAAGCAATGAGCCCGCCGGAGCATTCCCTCGATACTTGACAAGCGTATCTTCCGCGTCCCCATATACCAGGTCGATCCGTTCGTGGATTTGATTTTGAATAATTATGTCGATTCCCAATTCAACTCCTAAAATCTATGGGATCGGATACATGGTAATAATGCCGCCAAATCGGTCGGTAATTATCTTGTATCGACTCGTGGCGTGACCCCCCAATTGCTCTGACACGCTGCCGATGACTTTACCGGCGTCAACCTCGCGTTCAAAATTGCCGTCATCGTTCGGTCCTCGTGCCGGTGAGTTTTCGGCTGCCTCGGCCAGCTCGTCGAGCGCCTCACCGGTAATCGTGTCAGGCCAGGTGCCCTTTGAAGGATTATAGTTGGGAGCGCCTTTGACATGCTTCCCGAGGATGTACTTTTCAACTTCATCAGTCATACCCGGAGCCGGGTTGCCGGGAGCCAGCGGCAAGTTCTCGAATTTGTCGTCGTCATCGATGTAGACCTTCATGGCGATGATGGCGCCGAGTTTGATGGTGATATCGGTGAGGCTGGGGACTTTGTCGAATGCGGTGACGGTGAAGGCTGCGGCGCCTGCGACTGCGGAGGCTGTGCCGATTATTTTGATGAGTTTGCTTGCGTCGTAGGTGCTTTTGAGCACTCTGGCGGTGTTGCCGGCGATCGCTACGACGCCGACACCGGCGGCGACGTCGCTGAGGGCGGCGGTGATCCAGGAGGCGGCGACGCCGATGACGACAGTGGTGCCGGCTGCTATCAGGGCATTGGTGACCGCGGTCCGGAATTTGTCGCGGGTTTCTGAGGTGGCGGTGCTGTATTCGGTGACGGGTGCGGAGAGGCTGAGGGATGCGGAGGCCAGTTGGGTGGCACCGCTATTGAGGGTGGTGAGGTGGCCGAGGAGGGGTTCGAGGCCTTTCTTGTCCTGGATGTCGCTGAAGAGGTTGCTGATCTCGGTGATCCGGGACGGCGCATCGGTGATGGTTTTGTGTTCGGCGAACGTTTTCCAGGTCGTTGCGGCCTTGGCGAGTTTGTCTTTGTTGCCGTTGGGCAGGTTGCTTCCGAACTCTTCCTGGATCTTGCCGACCAGGGCGTCGTAGAAGCCGGGGATGCTGCCGTGTCCCTCGGTGACGCCGTCGCCGTTGTTGCCGACCGATGTCGGGATGGTGACCTTGTACTCCGACATCGCCGTCACGGTGGGTGGGTCGGGCATCGGGTTGGAGTTGTTGGACTGTGCCCAGTTGTGTCCGGCGGCGTAGAGCATGTTGCCGAAGTTGGTGAGGGCGTCGGCCAGGTTCGTGCAGGTCTGCATCGTTTCCTGGGCGAGGCGGTCGTAGGTTTTGCCCCATGCTTCGCAACCGCCGGTGTTACCGGCCATGCCCGCGCATTCGCCTTTGACCGCGTCGTGGACCGGTTTGTCTGCGGTGCGGAGGTCGGTGGCCAGGGCGTGGCATTTCTTGCCGGCGTCGTAGTAGGTCTGCCAGTCGATAACCAGTACACCCATGTGTCTTATCCCTGGGAGAACATTTTGTAATTGGTGTCGTGGGCGGTGGTGTAGCGCGCGTGGGCCGCTTTGGCCGCATCGCTCACATCCTTCACACCTTCGACGAACTCCCTTGCCCCAGTGACCCATTGAGCGTGGGCATCGGCATAGGCCTGGGCGGCAACGCCTTCCCACCCACTGCCGGTCAGGGTGGCGACCCGGTCATCGATCTCATCGAGATGCTCGCCGATGAACCCGGCCAGACTTGACAGGCGGATCACGATTTCATCGAGATGGTCCAGGTCGACCGAGAATTGAGAGTTCATGGCAGATCCAAACTCGAGGTGTTCAATGAGGCAGCGTTGCTCTCGTCACGCGCCTGGTAGGTGTCTGCGGTGACGCCCAGCTTCTCCGCCATACCGGTCAGAGCGGTCATGATCTGGACACCGCCGTCACGCACTTCGGTCCAGCCCTCGGAGAACTCATTGGCCGCGTCCCCGGTCCAGCTGCCATCGGTCAGCGAAGCGACGTCCTTCGCGGCGGAATCCAACGCCGTGCGCAGTGCCTCGGCCAACTCGTAGACGTACTTGCCGACCTCGCGCACCTTCTCGGGCACCACCGCGAGGTTCTGGCCAGAGGCTGATGTCCCCCCATCACTCATGCCGCGAATCCTAACCGATGCCCATTGGGAGCAGCGCAGATCGAGGTAGGAGACCCTTGGGGCGCCGAATATGTAGGTCAGCGTGTCGCCTTCGACCGCTGACTTGTGGGTTCGTCTGCTTCGAGTTCCACAGTGTGGCTGTGGAACTCGACATCCAGTGGGCCGAATGCCGTCATGAACAGATCTGTGTCCCCCGTGCGGGCTGCGAACTCCTGTGCCGCTCGTATGTGGTCGGCTGCTGCGGGTAGTTCAGTGTCCGGGGTGTCATTGATCGCGCTGGCCAGCACTCCCTAGACCGTACCGGCCAAGTCACCAGCGCGTAAAAAGCGTTGGTGTTTTCTGCAGAGTGTGGCTTCTGCGGGCCGCGCACGCCGACAACAATGATGCTGGATGCGATGCCGAGGCTGCCTCGGATGTCGCCGTCGTGGCCGAACCGTCGCCGATGCGGGGGGCATCGAGCCCCGGGAAAGGAAGAACCCCAGGCGAATCCTGGATTCCTACAACTTCATATACACGTGCCGCTCACGACAGCTCGAACTCCCCGCTCTGCAACCCCGCCATGAACGCATCCCACTCGACAGGACTGAACACCAAGGCCGGACCTGTGGGGTTTTTCGAGTCCCTTACCCCGACCATGCCGCGGTCGAGGTGCGCGATTTCCACGCACGTGTCCTGGCTGGCTGACCTGCTGCTCTTGAACCATGCTGCGCCGGACAGGTCGATACTCACGCTAGGTACTCCCTTGCAACTTTCAGTAGCAGTTCCCTGCTCTTGTCTTCATCCAACGCTACCTGCTGGATCTGCGCGATCGCAGTGCGGTACTGCGTGATTTCCGCTTCTTGATCCAAGTAGAGAGCCCCCGTATAGCCCTGCACATACACCACCGGAGGCTCGGTCAGCCGAGATGTCGGATGCACGGGAAACTCCATCAACACAAACGATCCCGTGATCAATCCCCGGTGGCTTCCGACCTGCTGAGGGATCACCCGGATCGACACATTTGGCGATAGGCCGACGTCGGCAAGATGCCGGAGTTGTTCCGCCATCACGGCTGGACCGCCCACCTGATGGTGTAGTACCGACTCGCTGAGAAGCACGCGTAACTTGAACTCGCTTGCCCTGTCCCGCAACCTCGACTGCCGTCGACTGTGTACCTCGATCAACGTCTCCAGGGCCGCGGTGGCATGGCTGGGGAACTCGATCCAGGCGAGCGCCCGCCGGTAATCCGGCGTCTGCAGCAGACCTGGGACAAGGGTGAGCTGGAACGTCGTCAACCGCTTCGCGGCCTCCTCCAACCCGATGAACAGGTCGAAGTGAGCCGGAACGGCATCGCCGTAGCTGTGCCACCAGCCCGGCTTCTTCGTCTCCGCGACGAGGCCGGCGAGCGCCGCAGCCTCTTCCTCGGTTGCGCCGTACATCTTGCACAAGACGCCGATGTACAACTCCTTCAGCTTCGGCCCCCGTTGACCCGACTCCATCCGCCACAGCGTTTGCGGTGATACCTCGATCGCCCTAGCCGCCGCGGTAGGCGATACACCCGATTCCTCCCGGAGCCTCTTCAACTGACGGCCCAACATCCGACGCGGTACAGCCGAACCGGTCATTACGTAGCCTCGCTAGTCGTTGGCGTGGTTTTTGGAATGACTACGAGCGGCAATCTGGAAGTGCGGGAGTAAATTCCGCGAATCGCAGATAGAAATCTTCCAAAGCACTCCATGGGAGCGTACTACTGAAATCACCCCGGTAGCCGGGATGTACCGACTTTCTTGTGAATAACTGTGTCGCACAGGTGGTTTCGACCTCCGCTGCCGGGCTTTCCAGACACTCACACCCACGTTCGGAGTCTCCGTATGCATGGCCTGCCCGTGACAAACCACAGCGAATTGCCCGTGATGACAATCGAATACGCCCACGAGACCATGCAGCGCCACCTGGACTGTCAGGCGTCGATGTGCCCGGTCAAGGCGCAGGCGAAGAAGCGGCTGATCGATGCCGGGCGGTTGGTCCCGGCTGATGTTCCGCACCAGGGGTTCTGATATGGCCGCCGATCGCATCGAGCACCGGTATCCGAGCCGGGCGATGGCACCGGCGCAGATGCATCGGGAGATCTCCCGCGATCTCCACGCCGACTGTGCGGTCGGTACATGTGAGATGTTGCGCGGCTGTTGGACCCGCCTGATCGAGACGGGACATCCGCACCCCACCGATTCGGCCGCCGACTGCCCGACGTGCACCAGACCCTCTGCCTGACAACAGATTTCCGATACCGAAGCAGCTGCCTAATGCGCACTCAGATCGCCGCTCTGATCGTCGTGCTCACTACCCTCCTTTACCGAGTGTGGCTGTTCTGTGCCGTGGGGAAGCTTCACGCCGATCCGGGCGCGGAGAACACCGGTCAGGCGGGCCGGTGACCACGCGAAACCCGAACGGCCGCCAATCGCGAGCAGTGGACCGCGATTCGGAACTGCCGCAACGTGATGCGCTCATCGGTCCGCTGGCCGTCTGCAGCGGCGCACCAGCCGATGTGGTCGAACTGTTCGCGGATGCGGTCCGCGAATGGGCGAATCAGTCGCTGTTCACACAGTCGGCCCGGTGCCGGGGTGCCGCATCCCCAGGCACCGGGCGTGCCAAAGGTTTTCGCAGCCCCGTCGCCGTGTTCCCCATCGCTAGATCGACCGCCCGGCCAACCCGCCCGGTCGGCGGCGACTGCTCCTCGGCGGCGGGTGCTTACCGATACGCGATCAGGAGGAAATGCGCGGAATGAGCCAGGACATGGATATGTGCCAGCAGTACACGCCGTGGCGATCCACATCCGTCGATGCTGACGAGAGAACGCCGAAAGCCGTCCGCTTCGAACGGACCAATGGGCCGGAGCGCGTGATCGAGACTCGTTGTCACGCGGAGCGGTTGGATTGTCGCTATTTCGCTGATATCGAGCCACGGCAGTCGCCCGGCCCCGACATGCAGACCTTGCTGGATGTAGTGGATGGGCTGACCGACCCCGGCGCGGTTGCTGCGACCCTCGCCGCACGGCTAACACCGATACCCCGTGATGCAAGGCAGCGATGAGGCCGCGTCCGACTGCGCTGGGTTGGATAGACCCAGTGGTCACCGAAGTGCCGGAATGGGATGCCGCGCAGGTGCGGCGGCTGGCGCGGCGACTCGGCTGCGCGCTGGTGTGGCCGCCGAACATCACGCTGGTGCCGCTGGTCGACCAGGTTCGGGGCGCGGATGTGGATGCGGTGATCATGCCCTCGCCGCTGCATATGGATGTGCTGATGTTGCATGCGGTGATGTGTGTCGCGGACGTCGAAACTGTCGCTCCGCGAATGTCTTTCGCTCGGTGGACGGTGTTCTCATCGGAGAGGCGGGGATGATGAGTTGGAGTACGGCCGGGCTGGTGGTGGCGGCTGGTTTGCCGTTGGCGGTGTTGGTGTGGGCGGTGTGCTGGCCGGCGCGGGTGTCGCCGCGTAGGTCCAAGAGCGCCGATGTGGTGGTGAATTACGATGAGTGACAAGGGTTTTCGGCCGCAACGCTATCGTGCTGGACCTGCAGGTTGGCGAAGCGGCTTTAATGGAAGCCGCCGATGATGTCGGTGGCTCGGTGCAGGCCGCGTTCGAGGACGTCGGCGTCGGCGAGGCTGGAGGCCTTGCCCGCATTGCAGACCACAACGGAAGTGTTCTCGGTGAGCCGGTGCGGCGACAGTCAGCCTGCGATGATGGCCTCGCGCTTATCGAAGCCGCGCACCAGAACCTTCAGCATCAGCCGGATGACCAGGCCGGCCTCCTGCTTCATTCGCGCCAGTTCCGGTTCTGTCGCGTGCTGGAGCACGCGCGGGACCTCGAATTTCAGGTTTCCGCCTTGCTTCGCCGCCTTCTCGACGCGCGCCCAGTCTTCGAGGCTGACGTACTCGTCGATGATCGGGAACACCACCTTTTCCTCATCGGCGATGTGCTCGCTGAGCAATGCGTGTGCGGTTTCCAGCGTTTCGGCGAGTTCGGCGGCGGCCGCTTGTTTATCGCTGGCCACGGCAAACGCGGCCGCGCGTGTACGCAGTGTCGACAGCAACTCGTCGACGTGGATGTGATCGTCTTCGAGTTCGCGCACATCTACGTCGGGACCAGCAGACGCGATGAGGACCGGCCAGAGCACATCGTCCTCGATGGTGTGGTGATGGTGGATAGAGTCGCAGAGCAGATTCAGGTACTCCGTGATGGCCGCTACGCGCCGGTGCGGGCATGCGGATCCGGCCGCGATCTGGGCGGTGATCTGCGCGAATCGCCGGGTATCGGCGATCATCCCCCGGTGCGCGATCCTCATCCCGGTGACGTCAGGGGTTACGCGGGTGGCGACGGCGGTGTCTGGATTGCTGGTCATGATGGCTCCTCGAAAGCGGCGGCCCGTGCGCGGTGGCGGGCAGTTCGCGCGTTGTCGGAGTAACAATGCATCCCGTCGCTTGCACCGAACTTATCGGTGACTTAAGGCGGTTTCACTTCCTCTGCGATGCCCACACAACAGCGAACACGTCCGCTCGCGTGCGGGCCGCCGACCGCTCGACATCAGTGCACCGCTCGATGCCATTGCGGCAGCGGGCATTACTTGCCCGCTACCCGTGAGCTGTCGCATATCCAGTAGTGGTCGCGCGTAGGTCCTAGCTTGCCTAGTGTCGTGTCCAGATAGCTTCTGCCGTATCGCTGCTCGGGCCGGGATTCGGTCGAACGTAGTCGAATGGTGGTCGCCCACACCGATTTCGACCGCAGAATCGCTATGCTCGGCGACTTGCCGGAGGCGGACCGCGCAGCAAGCAACTGGACGCGGGACTCGGTTGTGCGAGGTAGGTACTGGATATGCGACAACTGGGCTCGTGGGTTCGGGTGGCGTGCTAGGGGACGGCTGGTGTGCCGCCCGGGACAACGGCCAAGCCGGCCGCTTGCCAGGCGCGGAAGCCGCCGATGAGGTCGGTGGCTCGGTGCAGGCCGAGTTCGAGGAGGTCGGCGGCGGCGAGGCTGGACGCGTAGCCCTCATTGCAGACCAGCACGACCGGAGTGTTCTCGGTGAGACCGGGCAGCCGATGCTCGCCGGTCGGGTCGAGCCGCCATTCCAGCACTATTCGTTCCACCACGACCGAACCGGGGATTTCACCCTCGGCGAGGCGGTTGGCGTGCGGGCGGATATCTACGACCAATGCGCCCTCGGCCAGTAGCGTCGCCGCTTGCTGCGGGGCGACGCGATCCAGTTTGGCCCGCGCGTTGTCGAGCCTGTCCTCGGCGCTGATAGCACTACCTTCTTTCATGGCCGGGGCCTCCTGGGAACGCTCGCGTCGCTTGTCCTTCGCGGACTGTCATGAGACGTCGTCCCCGGGTGCCTGTGCCGGAGGCGGGTGGTCTTGGAAGGTGTCGTCCCGGTGAGGACTGGTCTCATGAATGCGCCTCGCTGGCGCTCGGCTCCGTCATGACCATGGCAGCTGTGTTGAATGTTCGCTCGCTCATACGCCCACGAAATCCGTGAGTGCGCGGTACTCGCGGACCGGACGCAGCGGTGGTGAGTACGCGTGGACCGAGGCGGCCGGGCGGGTGCTGTTATTGCGCAGTCGATGCGCCCGCTCCGGTCCGAACGCGACCGTTTCACCGGCCTGCCATTGGACTGTGCGTACCGGTCCGTCTGGGTGACGGTATTCCTCGCCGAGTTCGCCGATGGATACCGTGAACGAGCCCGAGGCGCCGCCGTGATCATGCGGTTCGGTGCCCTGCCCCGGTGCCCACGACAGCAGCCACACCTCGACGCCCATGGTCAGCGCCAGTCGGGTCCACCAACGTTGCTGTGTATCGAACCGCACGATGTCCAATAGTGGTGTGGCCATGGCATCGGCGACCGACCGGGTCAACTCCCGCAATTCGGTGGGTGACCACAGCGTCCGCTCCGGACACACCGCATCGCGCATCAGCGGTAGATCGACAGCGGGATGAATATCGCTGGTGTGCTTGAGATTCACCGGCAGTGATGTGGTCAAGCGAGATACTCCTGACAAGGTCGTGGGGACAATCGACTGCGCTGCCAAACCGCGACTAAGCGGTCTCGCGATTGTCCGGCACCACCACGCCGTTGCCATCGGTCTCGATCACCATGAGTAAAACCCGGACACCTGCCGTCATCGCTGAGGTGCGGCGCACCCGACTGGCCGGAGCGGTGTGGGGGTGCCGCCGTAACCGTGCCTGTGAGCGGAAATGCATCTGATGACCGCCATCACCGGTCCGTCGCTCTCAAATAACCCTTGTTGTCCGACAACCGCGTGGACAGATGCACTAGTCGCCCTCAGTGCGGAGGCTTTCGAGCATTTCGGTGGCCCAGCAGACGTCGACCGAATCGGGCCCGGCGACACCCATCGCGGCCATCACTGTCAGCAGCATGCCGGTGCCGAGAAAGCCGCACATCTCCGGGACGGATGCGCCGGTGAGTTCCTTGACCACGCCGTAAATACCGCCGAAGCGGGCGCGGACATCCGGACCGATGGCAGGGTCGGAGGCGGCGGCGAAGGACTGCAACAGGACTCGGAGAAGTTCGCGTTCGTTGAGAAAGGTTTGGTAGCCCTTGCCGAGCGCGCGCATCTTCTCCTCCCCGGTGGCGTCCGGCGTGATGCCCTCGGCGGCGGCCGCGCGGAAGATCTCCTCGATGCGATCGCAGACCTGATGGGTCGCGGCCAGGAACAGTTGCTGTTTGGTGCCGAACAGGCGGATCACATATGGCTGCGATACCCCGGCCAGCCGCGCGATCTCATCGGTTTTCGTTGCAGCATAACCGGATTCGGCGAATGCGGTGACGGCCGCGCGCAGTACTTCCTCGCTGCGCTCGGTCGCGGTCATCCGGGTTCGGGCTGAACTCGCCATCGTGCTCCACTTCGTCGTCGGCCGCTCGCCATTGACATGTTATCAGTCGATGCATACTCTTCGAGCAGTTAGTTATCAGTCGATTACAACAAAGGCTGGACATGTCCGAGACACTCGTAACCGCCGCCCCGCAGGCGGTCGTCGAACCGCGCACGGGCGGGCGGGCGCTGGCCGCCGTGCTGGCCGCGGTCGGCATCCCGATGTTCATGGTCACGCTGGACAACCTGGTGGTGACCAATGCGCTGCCGGTGATCCGCACCGAACTCGGCGCCTCCCTCGCCGATCTGCAATGGTTCGTCAACGCCTACACGCTGGCCTTCGCGTCGCTACTGCTCACCGCCACGTCCATCGGTGACCGGCTCGGCCGCCGACGGGTCTTCCTGGCCGGTATCGCGATCTTCACAGCGGCATCGGCGGCCTGCGCGCTGGCCACCGAGCCCTGGATGCTGATCGCGGCCAGGGCGATTCAGGGTTTCGGTGCGGCCGCGGTGATGCCGCTTTCGCTGACCCTGCTTTCATCGGCGGTCCCGGAGAAGATGCGCAGTGCCGCCATCGGCATCTGGGGCGGCATCTCCGGACTCGGCGTCGCACTCGGCCCGCTGATCGGCGGCGCGGTGGTCGAGGGCCTGAGCTGGCAGTGGATCTTCTGGATCAACGTGCCGATCGGTGTGCTGGTACTGCCGTTCGCGGCACGGGTTCTGACCGAATCGCACGGGCGGGCCAAGCGGCTGGATCCACTGGGGCTGGTGTTGTCCGCAGGCGGCGTGCTCGCGGTTGTGTGGGGCGTGATCCATGGCGCCGATGACGGCTGGACTTCGACCGGCGTGCTGACCGCGCTGATCGGCGGAGCGGCGCTGCTCGGCCTGCTGATGGCCTGGGAGTTGCGGACGCCGGATCCGATGCTGCCGCTGCGATTGTTCCGCTCCCGCGCGTTCCGGGTGAGCAATGCGACCGGCTTCACCTTCGCGGTCGGCGTCTTCGGTTCGATCTTCCTGTTGGCCCAGTACTTCCAAGTGGTGCAGGGGTATGGGCCGCTGCAATCGGGCATCCGGACCATGCCGTGGACGATGGCTCCGATGGTGGTGGCGCCGCTTGCCGGGTTGGTCGTGGACCGGGTCGGTGCGCGAAATCTGCTGACCGCGGGGCAGACGTTGCTGGCGCTGGCGCTGGCCTGGATGGCGGCGATTTCGTCGGTGGACGCAAGCTTTCTCGCCTTCGTGGGTCCGTTCGTGCTCGGCGGCATCGGTATGGG
This sequence comes from Nocardia sp. CA-120079, assembly GCF_050955745.1. Classification (NCBI taxonomy): domain Bacteria; kingdom Bacillati; phylum Actinomycetota; class Actinomycetes; order Mycobacteriales; family Nocardiaceae; genus Nocardia; species Nocardia sp. CA-120079. Next base: position 6,598,769 of record NZ_CP192088.1, on the reverse strand, counting down.
ACTGACCTTCGCACCCGGTGCCACGGTCGTGATGGCCAGCGCGAGTGCGGAAGATCGGGCGATGGCCTCGGGCACCAACAGCACCATCCGTGAGGTGGGTGTCGCGATGGGTGTCGCGGTGCTGGCGTCGGTCTTCGCCTCCCACGGCTCCTACACGGACCCGCAGAGTTTCATCGACGGTCTGATTCCCGCGCTGTGGGTCGGCGCCGCGATCGTCGCGGTGGGTGCGGCACTCTCCCGGCTCCTGCCCAGCCGCATCACCGCAGTGGGCTGATCGTCGCGGCACTGAATCGCGGTGTGCCCGCTCCACGTTTACTCGTGTGGGGCGGGTACATGGCTGTGTCGTGGTGGGCCGTCGTGGGTGTGCGTTGTTTCTGGGGCGGATTGATGGGTGGGCGCGGTACTTTCCCGGCTGCTGCCCAGTTGGATCGGTGCCACGCGCTCACGAGGTCGCGCCCGCCCTGGGCCAGTCGCCTGGGACGGGCGTACTTGTGTGGCCGGCCCAGCGGTGTGCCGCGTTGTCGTGCGGCGCGCGACTCATCGTGTGCGCCTACCCATTCGCGGGCCGCGCCGAAAGTCTGAATCGCGCCGCGGCGGCCGCGATCTGCCTCTACTCCAGCGCTCGCTTACAGCACGTGAAATAGGCATGCGCGGTGGCGCATATTCCGTGCACGCCTCGCATAAGTCCTACCTTCTGCGAGGCGCGCACGGGGTGTGCGACCGGGGCGATCAAGCACGAGTGGTGCGCCTGACGCCGGACGGGCCGCGCATCATGTGGCCAGCAGTAATGCTCAGTCGCTATTAATGAGTTTGGCGGACGTGGCGGCGAAGTGGTGCGCGGGCGGGTGTCCGCTGTGGTGCGGGTGGCTGGTCGGCTGGTTGCGTTGGAAGGTGCGGGGCGGAGGCCGCGGCGGGGGGTGCGGTCGGTCATGAATCGGGTATCGGTATCCAGATTTTCTGGTTGGGCTGGTGTTTTCGTGGCCCGGCGGCTCATTCGTTGGCTGGATACGGAGATTGGTTCGCGATCGTCATCCAATTGCCGCTGATGTCGGTGGCACGGGACTTGTACTCGCCGACGATCGGATTTGTAGGTTCGTGGTCGGTGCGATTGTTCGTGTCGTGCTCGGCCTGCTGGGCATCCCGTCCGCACATAGTTAGGGGACGCACCGTTATCGACCGCATTGTGCGCCGAGCCGCGCTGGCCTGGGTGAACTGCGCAAGTTCGAGGCCGGCACACACTCGGCAAGCGTGTCAGCGGTAATCCGGATGAATCGGCCCTCGCGCATCTAATACGATTCGACCAGGAGCAATGTGGGTCGGCAATACCGTGGACCCGCGAACCGATCCCCAGGGGAGAGACGAACGATCGTGGCCGACGACAACGATGGAGTCGAGAACGCAGCGCTGAGCGAGGAGGCATTGGCCGCCGCCGCGGCAGAGGCTGAGAAGGCGTTTGCGGCGGCCGCCGATCTCGATGCGCTCGCGGTCGCCAAGACCGAGCATCTCGGCGGTAAGGCGCCGCTGGCGTTGGCGCAGCGCGCGCTCGGCAGCCTGCCGAAGTCGGAGAAGGCGGATGCGGGCAAGCGCGTGAACGTCGCGCGGGCGCGGGTGTCGGAAGCTTTCGAATCGCGCCGCACGGTGCTGCTCGCCGAGCGCGACGCCGCCGTGCTGGTTGCCGAGACGATCGATGTGACACTGCCCGCGCGCCGGAACGCCATCGGTGCGCTGCATCCGATCACGGTTATCTCCGAGCAGATCGCCGATGTCTTCGTCGCGATGGGATGGGAGGTCGCCGAGGGGCCCGAGGTCGAGACCGAGCACTTCAACTTCGACGCGCTGAATTTCCTGCCCGACCATCCGGCACGCACGATGCAGGACACCTTCCATATCGCACCCGAGGGCTCGCGACAGGTACTGCGCACGCACACCTCGCCGGTGCAGGTGCGTTCGCTGCTCGAGCGGGAACTGCCGATCTATGTGGTGTGCCCCGGTCGGACCTTCCGCACCGATGAGCTCGACGCCACCCACACCCCGGTCTTCTCCCAGGTGGAGGGACTGGCGGTGGACAAGGGCCTGACCATGGCGCATCTGCGCGGCACCTTGGACGCGTTTGCGCGCGCCCTGTTCGGCCGCGATACCCGGACGCGAATGCGTCCCAACTACTTTCCGTTCACCGAGCCATCGGCCGAGGTCGACGTGTGGTTCCCGGACAAGAAGGGCGGCGCGGGCTGGGTCGAATGGGGCGGCTGCGGCATGGTGAACCCGAAGGTGCTGATCGCCAGTGGGATCGATCCCGAGGTGTACAGCGGGTTCGCGTTCGGCATGGGGCTGGAGCGGACACTGCAGTTCCGCAACGGCATCCCGGACATGCGGGACATCGTCGAGGGCGACGTGCGTTTCACACTGCCCTTCGGTATCCGGTCCTGACCTTCCTTCGATCGAGAGAGCGAAACGTCAAGTGCGAGTAGCGCAGTCCTGGCTGACCGAAATCCTGCAGCGGACCACCCCCGACTGGTCGGTGACGCCGGAGGAGCTCGATGCCGGATTCGTCCGCGTCGGGCTGGAGGTCGAAGAGGTCGACAAGCTCCAGCGGGTGAGCGGTGATATCGATAAGCCCCTCGTGGTCGGTCGCGTCGCCGAGATCACCGAGCTGACCGAGTTCAAGAAGCCGATCCGGTTCTGCAAGGTGGATGTCGGTAATCCGGAGCTGCAGGAGATCGTCTGCGGCGCAACGAACTTCGCCGTCGGCGACCTGGTGGTCGTGGTGCTGCCGGGCGGGGTGCTGCCCGGCGGATTCCAGATCTCCTCGCGCAAGACCTACGGCCATGTGTCCAACGGCATGATCTGCTCGGTCGCCGAACTCGGCATCGGCAAGGATCATTCGGGCATTCTGGTGCTCGAGCCGGGTACCGCCGAACCGGGCACCGACGCCAATGAGCTGCTGGGGCTCGACGATACGGTCATCGAGCTGAATATCACGCCGGATCGCGGGTACTGTTTCTCGACCCGCGGGCTGGCACGCGAGCTGGCGTGCGGGTTCGATCTCGAATACGCGGATCCTGCGGTGCGGACCCTGGCCGATGACGAGCAGGACGCGTGGCCGGTCCGGCTGGAGCCGGAGTCCAAGTGTACCCGCTTCGCGGTGCGCCGGGTCATCGGCATCGACCCGAATGCGGTGAGCCCCTGGTGGTTACAGCGTCGGCTGCTGCTTTCTGGCGTGCGCCCGATCTCCCCCGCGGTCGATGTCACCAACTACGTGATGCTCGAGCTCGGCCAGCCGCTGCACGCCTTCGATGCGGCCAAGCTCAACGGTGGGCTCGTCGTGCGCACGGCCAACAGGGGCGAGACGCTGCGCACCCTGGACGAGGTCGAGCGGGTGCTCGATGCCGAGGATGTGGTGATCGCCGACGACTCCGGCGTGGTCTCGCTCGCGGGTGTAATGGGCGGTGCGACAACCGAAGTCGGCGCGGAGTCGACCGATATCGTGCTCGAGGCCGCCACCTGGAATCCGCTGCTGGTCTACCGGACCGCGCGCAGGCACAAGCTGGTCTCCGAGGCCGGTAAGCGCTACGAGCGGGTCGTGGATCCGGAGATCAATGTCGTCGCGCTCGATCGCGCCGCCCGGCTGCTGGCCGAAATCGCCGGTGGCACTGTGCAATCCGCGCTCACCGATGTACGGGTGCCGGTGCCCGCCACGCCGCCGATCCGGATCGATATCGATCTCGCCGACCGGGTGGCCGGCGTGGTGTATCCGACCGGCACCTCAGCGCGTCGCCTCGCGCAGATCGGCTGCACGGTCGAGGTGGGCGTCGACGAGGCCACCGGTCACGGACAACTCGTCGTCACGCCGCCGAGCTGGCGGCCCGACCTGGCCCAGCCCGCCGACCTCGTCGAAGAGGTGCTGCGGCTGGAGGGGCTGGAGCAGATTCCGTCCGTCATTCCGACCGCGCCGGCCGGGCGTGGGCTGACCACCGCGCAACGCCGCCGTCGCGCGGTGAGCCGGGCGCTGGCCTTCGCCGGCTGCGTCGAGGTGCCGCCGCCGCCGTTCCTCGCCGCCGGGGTTTTCGACATCTGGGGTCTGGACGCCGACGATCCGCGCCGCAACACCACGCGGGTGCTGAACCCGCTCGATGTGGAGCGCGCGGAATTGGCGACCACGCTGCTGCCGGGGCTGTTGGAAGTGGCCGCGCGCAATATCTCTCGTGGTGCGCGCGATCTCGCGATCTTCGGGATCGCGCAGGTGGTGCTGCCCGGTCCGAATGTGCGCGCGGTGGCGGCGCTGCCGGTGGATCGACGTCCGACCGATGCGCAGATCGAGGAACTGCTCGATTCGCTGCCCGCCCAGCCGGTGCACATCGGCGCGGTACTGACGGGTCGGCGGGAACCGCGTGGGCCGTGGGGTGCCGGGCGTCCGGCGGAGGCCGCCGATGCCTTCGCGCTCGCCGATGCCGTCGGCGATGCGGCGGGCGTGAGCATCGAGCGCCGGCCGGCGGTCCACCTGCCGTGGCATCCGGGGCGGTGCGCCGAGTTGGTGGTCGATGGTCAGGTCATCGGGCATGCGGGTGAATTGCATCCGGCAGTTCTGGAGCGGGCGGGCCTGCCGCCGCGGACCTGCGCCGTCGAACTCGATCTCGATGCCCTGCCGCTGCGCGAATCCCGGCCTGTCCCAGTGGTTTCCCCGTTCCCGGCGGTACTGCAGGACGTTTCGGTGAGTGTCGCGAAGTCCGTGCCCGCGGCCTCGGTCGAATCGGCGCTGCGCACCGGCGGCGGTGCGTTGCTGGAGGATATCGCCCTGTTCGACGTGTACGAGGGCGCGCAGGCGGGTGAAGGTCGCAAGTCGCTGACCTACGCACTGCGTTTCCGTGCCGGTGACCGGACACTGACCGAGGACGAAGCGAGTGCCGCGCGTGATTCGGCGGTCGCGGCCGCCGCCGGCGCGGTCGGCGCGGTACTGCGCGGCTGATGAGCTGTTATCGGCCCCGGGCGCGACTGCGTCCGGGGTCGATTTGCGTTGTGGTTCGGTGTCTTACGTGTCGCCGGTGACTCTGTGATTTGCTGATGTGGTCAGCGCGGAGCGACGCGGCTGGTGAGCTGTTGTCGGGCCCGGGTGTTCCTGTGTCCGGGGTCGATTTGCGTTGTGGTTCGGTGTCTTACGTGTCGCCGGTGACTCTGTGATTTGCTGATGTGGTCAGTACGGTGCTGTGGGGCTGGTGAGCTGTTGTCGGGGCCGGGTGTTCCTGTGCCCGGGTCGATTTGCGTTGTGGCTAGCGCATTTATGTTCCCTGCGGCCATGCGATCGCAGACGCGGGTAGCGGCCGATTCGTTGTGTGCCGGTATCGTGCGTGCCGCCGATGTGCTCACTGCCCACGCGCGTGCGAAATCCGCGATATTGCTGAGAATTGGCGCTGTGGCGATAGGAGCACGGATATCGCAGGCGCCCGGCTGTCATCAGACGGTGAGGGCCGCAGATTGCAACGTTGCCCGATAGTTACCGACGGTGGGAAGTCTGCGTGCGCGGTCCATGGCATTGTCGACGCGAATCAGCCACCGGCCCCGAAGGGCCGACTGTCGATGAGAGGGTGCACATGGGTTTGCGCATGTCGGTGTTGCGAGGTCGTCGGGTGTTGCGCCGAGTGGGGGCTGTCGCCGCGACCATGGCGGTCACGGTCGCGCCACTGATCGTCGCGGCTCCGCAGGCGAACGCGGCCGCCACCGTCGAGCGGATCGAGCACACCTCCGCGCAGCAATGGCAGATGTATGTTCGTTCGCCCGCGATGAACCGGACCATCCACCTCGACGTGCTGGTACCGGCGAACCAGTCGGCATCCCGGCCGACCCTGCTGCTACTGGACGGAAACGGGGCATCGGAATCCCAGCCCGCGAGCACTTGGACGCTGCGCGGTGGCGCGAAGGAGTTCTTCGCCGACAAGCCGGTCAATGTGGTGATGCCGGTCGGCGGCGGGGGAACCTACTACACCGACTGGATGAAGGATGACCCGAAACTGGGGCATCAGAAATGGGAAACCTTCCTCACCTCGGAACTGCCGCCGTTGATCGACCGTGAGCTGAAAGGCAACGGGGTCTACGCCGTGGGCGGACTTTCGATGGGAGCGGGAGCGGCTGCCATTCTGGCCGTGCGGCACCCCGACATGTTCCGAGCCCTGGCAGCCTTCAGCGGTTGTTACTCCACCGACGGTGTCGGGCAATTATCGGTACGCCCCGTGGTCGAATCCAAGGGCGGAAACCCGGACAACATGTGGGGCACCGCGGGCAACCCGGAGTGGGCGGCGCACGATCCGAGCAAACACCTCGACGCGCTGCGCGGCAAACCGGTCCACCTATACGTCGGCACCGGTGTGCCCGGTCCCGACGATGCCCCGTTCGACGACAGTTGGTCGTGGCCCAACGACCCGATCCGGGCGAACGAGATCGAACAGATCTCGCATGACTGCACTCTCGCCATCTCGCCCGCCATGAAACTGTTCGGCGCCGACCTCTCCATCGACTACGCCGCGGTCGGCGTCCACTCATGGCCGTACTGGAAGACTGCATTGCCCAAATCCTGGCCAGCCCTCAAAGCGGGCCTCGGCGTATAAGAGGGCCCCGGTCACAGTGTCGCCGCGTGTGACGATCTGAACAGTCGCCACCAGAACGGGCTTTCGCGCACTGAGTGAGTCGTTCGGCGTCCGCGAACGCCGGCCACATGGCGGAGCTGGCACGCACGACGGCCGGTGCGCGGCGTCGCGGTCCCGGATCGGCTATCGGCCGTCGCGCACCTTTTATCGCGCCGCGCGGTGATCGGCCGGGCAAATCGGTGCGCGGCGCAAGAGATCGTGCACGGCGTCGCGGAGGACGAGCGGGACATCGGCGGCGGGAATAGGGCGGGTGTGGGCTGGGTTACACAAGCTGGCTGTGGTTTGTCAGCGGCGGAATCCGGTGCGACGGCGGGAGATTCGATGAGTATGCGAGCCATTTGGAATGGCACGGTGTTGGCCGAGAGCGACGACACCGTGGTGGTCGAGGGTAATCACTACTTTCCGGCGGGAGCGCTGAAGACGGAGTACTTCCGGGACAGCGATACCCATACCGTGTGCGGGTGGAAGGGGCTCGCGTCGTATTACACGGTCGAGGTCGAGGGTGCGAAGAATCCGGATGCCGCCTGGTTCTACCCGGATCCGAAGCCGGAGGCCGAGCAGGTGCGTGACCGGGTCGCGTTCTGGAAGGGCGTCGACGTCGTCGAGGTGTAGTGCATTCGGGGAGTCGGCGCGCGGCGGTGGCGGGTTCCGGGTAAGAACGATGGCATGCGACATCCGGCCAGTCCGATCCTCAATGCGCTGACCTTCATGCCCGATCGCCAGGTCGTGCAGACGCCGTCGATCCTCGAGATGGACTACACCGAGTTGTCCATCCGCACGACCGATGGCGAGACGCTGCAGGGTTGGTGGCTGCCCGCTACACGCTCGATCGGGCACGTCCTGTTCGCACACGGTAATGCGGGCAATATCGGCGACCGGGTGCCGATCTACTCGTTGCTCACCCAAATCGGTTTGGACGTACTGACTTTCGACTACCGCGGTTACGGGCGCAGCACCGGGCGGCCCACCGAGTACGGCACCTATCTCGACGCCCACGCGGCCCGCGGGGTCCTATTGGAACAGCCGGGCGTCGACCCGGATCGTGTGGTCTACCTGGGCAAATCGCTCGGCGGCGGCGTGCTGCTCGAACTCGCGATCGAGCATCCACCCACTGGGCTCATTCTGATGTCCACCTTTACCGGGCTGCGTGACGCGGCCCGCTCGGTATATCCCTTCCTGCCCAGCCCGTTCGTCCCGGACGCCTATCCGAGCCTGCGCCGCATCAGCAAGCTGCGCGCACCGGTGTTGATCATGCACGGCGACCAGGACGAACTCCTGCCACTGCGGCATGCCGAGCGGTTGTATGCGGCGGCACCCGAGCCGAAGCGACTTGTGGTCTTTCCCGGCGGGCATCACAACGATCTGATCATGTCGACCGGAGTCGACTGGCAGGATTTGATCCGTTCCTGGGCGGGTGGACTGCTGACCCCGTGATTGCGCTGATGCGTAGCCTGGCGATATGAGTGATTTGGGTGAGATCACCGCGCGCCTCGCAGCACTGTCCGATGACGAACTGTTGGCGGTGCTCGGCGCTGCCACCGCGGGGCGACCTCGGCTCTCGTGGGTGCACACCGCGGTCGTGGAGGCAACCGGCCTCGGTAATACCAGCTCCGAAGCCACTGTGAGTCCCGCCACTGTGACACCGCGACCGCATGACGAACAGTCGGGCGCCGGAGCATCCGGGCAGGTCGGAGGCATTTCTCCGGTACCCGCGGTACCGGTACCGCCGACCGGTATCCCGGCCGGCTCCGAGGTGGGCGGATATTCGTCCGGCGGCGTACCTACTTTTGAGTCAGTTCGCGATAAGGTCGAGCAGCGCTTCGGCACCGCGCAGGGGATGGGCGAACTCGACCGGCAGACTCCTGCGGGCCGCAGCGCCGACGAACAATGGGACGCGCGCGAGAAGGCGGCGCGCGAGCGTCTGGCACAGATACGGAAATCGTTGCACGGCAACGACGTCGACTCGAACGATCCGTAAGCTGACCGAGCGCGACGGACTACGAATGTGATGGTGGTATTCGATGAGCGAGCCGCGTGAGATCGCCGAACGGCTACTCGATGCCCAAGTGGAGTTCCTGCTGGCCGAGGTGAGCGGCGAACGTTTCACCGAGGTCGTCGTACGGGACGTGGAATCGGTGCTCGGGGTGGCCGACACCCTGATCTTCCGCGACGTCGTCGGCATCGATGATGCCAAGGAGACGGTCCGCAGTGTCATCGACCTGATCGGCGGTAGTCCGGTCATCGCGGATATGGTCGGGGTATTCGCCGACTCGATCTACGACCATATCGCCGCGAACAACGAATACACACTGGGCCAGGTGGTCGACCGCGAACCGGTCGAGGCGCTGCTGGAGAAGATCTTCGGCATGCACCAGGCGCAGGAGCGCATCCTGGAGCGGCTGACCGAGAGCCCGCTGGTCGCCACCGTCGCCTCCAAGTTCGTGGATAAGCTCATCTCCGATTTCATGGAGGCCAATAAGCAGTTCGCGGGCAAGATTCCCGGTGTCTCATCGCTGATCTCCATGGGACAGTCGGCGGCCAAGACCGCCAAGAAGGCCACCGAGAGCACCTTCATCGGCGATATGGCGGGCAAGGGTGCGGTATTCGCGCTCAAGCGCACCAACAATGCCATTCGGGAGATGTTGCGCGACGCTCCGGTGCACGATGCCGCGATGGAGTTCTGGGATCTGCACGCCGACGAGCCGGTGAGCGGTCTGCGGGACTATCTGACCCAGAAGGATCTCAACGAACTGGTGCTGCTCTGTTACGAGATCGCGGTGACCACCAGGGAGAAGGAGTACTTCGGGCTGCTCGTGGACGAGTGCGTGGATGTCTTCTTCACCAAGTACGGGGATTACACGCTGGCCGCGATGCTGCCGGAACTCGGTCTGTCCGGCGACGATATCGCCAAGGAGATCCTGCGGTATGGTCCCGCCGTCATCGACGGTGCGAAGCGCAATGGCGTGCTGGGCAAGCTGATTCGCGAGCGGCTGGCGCCGTTCTACACCTCGGATGTGGTGCTCGGAATCCTCGGCGAGGTCAAGAGCTGAGTCCTCAGCGTGCGAAATGATCGCCGTTGCGGACCTCTTCGACTGTGCGCTCGATCATTTCGCGCAGCGTCGCGGTGACGCGCTGCCGATCGGTGGGCTTAACGATCACGGTGCGACTGCCGAAACTGACGTAGCGGCCGTCATTGTCGAAATCGGTGATCTGGAAGTCCTTGCGGCCCTTGGTATGCCGATTGTCCACACTGCCGAGCGGATACACCCCGACGTGCACGGTGGCGGTCGTCGGGCGACGGAAGAATTTGTCGAACTCCTCGCGCACCGTCGGACGCCAGGCGTCGCGCACCACGGGCGGCGGCTTCTCCAACTCCTCGATCGGAACCCGCATCGGTTTCCCCTGTCCCGGACGGGATTCCGGTAATACATCGACCACGGCGGGGGCCAGATCATCGGCCGCTAGGAACAGCAGGTCCACATCCCCGCCGTGCTCGTGTTCGGAGCCCGGTTCCTGCATAGCCAGTGCGCCGTGCTGGAAATGCACGCCGCCGTGCGCACGGATCTTGCGCTCGTTGCGCGGACCGCGGAACCCCGCCACCTCCACCCGCGCCTCCGGCGCCAGCAGCACCTCGACGGCGCGCACCAGATCCTCGTCCAGTTGTGGCACCACCACCTGGGCCGCGGCCCGACGCAGCCGATCCGAATCCTCCTGGAAGACCTCGGTGGAACGATGTCGCAGCGGATAGGGAAGCACATCCCGTCCGGTCGATTCCCAGAGCACTCGGAATTCGAGCGCGGTAAAACGCCACCGCCGCGCGGTTGTCATGCGGTCTTCCTGTCTGCCGGTGCTCATTCGCCGATGACCGGCGGGACCGTCTTCGGCGCATTGGCGAGCCCGGTGAGTTCTTCGCCGTTCTGCTGGTTGATCAAGTAGTCGGGGATGGCTTTGCTGGACTCGTCTTCGTCCTTGCCGCCGCGATTGCCGGGGGAGCCCATGCCGGACATGCCATTGCGACCCGTGGTGGCAGCGGTCGTTGTGGCCGCGGCGGTGGGCGTGGCGGTGCCGGTCGGTGTGCCGGTGACGGTTCGGCCCGGGGACTGGGCGGTCGAACCGGGGCTGCCGCTCGGGCTGCCCGAGTGGGTCGGTGAACCCGTGCCGGTCGGTGTTGTCGTCGACGACGGGTTGGTCGCGGTGATGTCCGGCTTGGTCGTGGTCGGGTCGGTGCTGGTGGTGCTGGGCGTCGTCGAACCATCCGTCGACTGGGTACTCGACGGATCGGTGGTCGGACTCTCCTCGGTGTTCGTGGGTTCTTGTTTCGGCTGGCTGCCGCCGGGGCTGTAACCCGGCCCGGTGTTGGGGGTTTCGCCCGGCTTCGCGGTCGGGTTATCGGGTTTCGGGATGACCGGAACGTTGGTGTCGGTCTCCTCGATGACCGGCGCGTACACGGTCCTCAGCACGCGCACCGCTTCTGCATGCGCGGTGCTCTCGGCCTCGTCGTTGTCGCGCCAACCGCGGCCCGCGATCCAATGCCTGGCGTTCTCGACATTCGACCGGAGCTCAGGAGCATGCGGCACAAGGGCTTTCGTCGGCTCCAGACCGGTATTCAGTTCGGCGACCTTACTGCCGGTGAGCTTGGCGGCGTTGGCGAGTTGCACGGCCTGGTTGCTGTAGTCACTCACCGCCTTGGCTACGGCATTGCGCGACGCACCTTTCCAGATGCTTTCGTCGGTCGCGCGCTTCATCGCCGCATTGAAGGTATTCAACGAGGTCTCAGCGCGTTTGCCGATCTCATTCCATGCCGTCGCGAGATTGTCGACGGCGGTGAGATCGATCTTGTCGACCTTTTCGCGCAGTTGCGAGGTGGACGGGGTGTCGAAGTCGTCGCGAGATTTGACCGAACGCGGTCGGAACTCGCCCTGAAAGCCGATGCCATTTGCGGTGCTGCGGACGCCGTCGCGCTGCTGATTGAATTCGGTCTGCACTGCGGCGGGGTCGACGCCCGGTTTGCGTTCGTCGCCGGCGATCCAGTCGGTGAGGCTTTCCAGCATTGCGGAGCCGAGATCGCCTGCGCTCCAGTTGAACATGCCGAATCCCATGGTGTCAGCCGCCTAGTGATTCGGTGTTGGTGTTGAAGTTGACGGAGTTGGTGACGTCCTGGCCGGTAATGCGTTTGATGGAGAGGGCCATGATTTGGCCCATGTCTTTGACGACCTCGATGTGGTCCAGGATGATCTTGTCGATCGAATTGTCCTCGCCGGTGGCTTGGCCCTTGAACATTTTGACGAGGTCATTGGCCATGTTGAAATCGCCGAAGCCGGAGACTCTTTGCGCCGCCTGCGCCTGAATCAGCATGTCCTGAAGATCGCTGAGTCGTTGGTCGCAAGCCGTAAGGCATTGCCGCGCTGCTTCCTCGCTATCCAAGTACAGTTCGCCGGACCGTGCTTGATCGGCAAATCGCGTCCATTGCGCGACATCGGATTGGCTCATTTACTGTCCTCCCCCTCGGAGTTACTTCGGTAGCACCGGCACTATGGCCTCACCGGCCTGCTGCAGCAGGCCGCATGGTGGCGCGGGGTGGTCGAGCACCGGATTGTTGATCAGAGTGACCTCGAAGATGCCCTGGGACGCAGGAAAGACAACATCGCACATCAGGTCATGGGACGCACCTTCGACACGGAACTGACGGCCCTGCCGTCCGGCGATCGTCACATCCTGGAACTCGACATTTCCCTGCTTCTGTTCGATCTCCTGCACAGTTCGGGCGCTGGAGAAGACTCCGAGGGAGTACTTCGAACCCTTCCAGTTGCAGATCTCCCACCCGGATTGGTGCACGCCGGCCACGCCACTCTCTTTGGCGGAGGGGTTCACGCCCGCCGCCGTCAGCGCGCTATCCGGGATTCCGATGCACGGATCGAACAACTTCACAGGAGCAGCGCTCGTTCCGCTGCTCGGCGTCGCGTCTCCACTCTTCGAGCTCCCACACGCGACCAACCCCGGCAGCACAGCCGCCGCGAGCAGCATCAACTTCAATCGGTGCGCCATCCCCACCCTCTCGACCTGCGGCTATCCGGAGATCATGACCATATCAAACGATATGCGGGGCATTGCTGGTCGCGATGGGAAGTGGGAGCGAAGGATTCGGCCGGAAGCGTGCACAGTGAATCCTCGGCGCAGCTGTCTGCGACGGACGTCACGTCACACCGTCCGGCGATGCGGTGTGAGCGGATCGACACCGCGGAAACGGTGCATTACCAGCATGTATACAAATGTGCCCTGTGTCCGTTTTGTCCGGTTTTCGCGTTGACAGCGACATACCCCTGGAGCAGGCTGCTGCGTGACTTTCCGTGCGTTCGCGGTGGGGCTGTCACGGCTTGGCAATCGGAGGAGCAGGGTGGTGCGTTTACGTCAACGGTCGGAAAAGTCCGCGGATATGACCGCCGATCCCGGAAGTGAACGCCAGGTTGCCGGGAACAGAATAGTGCGATCACGCACGATCAGGGGGCAATTGGCCCGAATCCTTGTCGTCTCATTGGTTTTGGTGTTGGCGCTGCTCGGTGTGACTGTCGCCCGGGAGGTCGAGGTCTTCCGCGACAGCGGTGACACAGTGCACGCGGTCTCGCTCGCACTGGTCGTACAGGATCTGGTGCAGGAGGCGCAGCGCGAGCGCGGGCTCAGCAATGGCCTGCTCGGCGGCGATATCCGCCTGGTGCAGGCGGTGGCAGACCAGCGGGTCGAAACGAATCGGGCGCTGGCCGCACTCGAGGAGGCGGCGGCCGGCAACGCGCCGGGCGCCGCCCAAGTACGTTCGGCGATAAGCCAATTCGACGCGATCGACACGATCCGGACGCAGATCGATGCCCGCCGTACCAGTAGGCAGGCCGCCTTTCAGTTCTATACCGACGGAATCTCCGCGCTGAATCGTCTGACGCTCGGGCTCGATCAGGCGCGCGACGCCGAGGTTCGGCACGGCCTCGAGGCACTGTACGCGCTCGGTGAGGCCAAGGAACAGACAGCCAAAGAGCGCGGATTCCTCAATGGCGTCTTCGCCGCCGATGAGTTCCGCAATGGCGAGTATGTCGAATTCCTCGATATCCGCGCCGCCAAGATGGCCGGTCTGACCGCCTTCGCGCGCGACGCGACCGCGGCACAGCAGGCCCAGCTCGATACGGCGCTGCGCAGTGAGAATGCCGTCAAGGCAGGCGAATCGGAGCGGATCGCGATCGCGTCGAGCACCGGTCCGCTGGTGCGCTCGGTGGATCCGAGCACCTGGTGGGCGCAGATGACGGCGGTCATCGACGAGCAGCGCAAGGTGCAGCAGACGGTCGGTGATGATGTGCAGCGGCGCGCGGAGGCGCTGCGCAGGGATGCGTTCCTGACACTCGGCGGCTTCCTGCTCGCGGCGCTGATCGCGATTGCCGCCGAGATGGCGCTGGTCTTCACCAGTGTGCGCGCCATCGTGCGTCCACTCGCCGAGTTGGCCGCGCAGGCGGATGATGTCGCAAATCACCGGCTGCCCGGGGTGATCGCGGCCTGGCGGGAATCCGATGACACCCAACCGGATCCGCCCGCGCCGGTGCGCACACCGCGCGGCGCGAGTGTCGAAATCGCCGCAGTGGCAGGGGCATTGGATGGTGTGCAGACCACGGCCTTCGAATTGGCTTCGGAACAGGCGCTGGTCCGCCGCAATACCACCGAATCGATGGCGAATCTGGCGCGGCGCAACCAGAATCTGGTTCGCCGTCAGCTCGGCCTGATCAGTGAATTCGAACGCGAGGAACTCGATCCCAAGGCGCTGTCCAATCTGTTCGAGCTCGATCACCTCGCTACCCGCATGCGGCGCAATGCCGAAAGTCTGCTGGTGCTGGTGGGTGCGGGGAGCCCACGGCGCTGGGCCGAGCCGATCGCGCTCACCGATGTGATTCGCGCCGGGTTGTCGGAGGTCGACGACTATCGCAGGGTGGTGCTGCGGCGAGTGGACGATATCGCCATCACCGGCGCGGTGGTCAGCGATCTCGCGCATATGCTCGCCGAGCTGATCGAGAACGGATTGGCCTTCTCCCCACCGGATATGGAGGTGGAGATCTACGGGCGCAAGCTGCCTACCGGCTATCTGCTCGCGGTGGTGGATCACGGTGTCGGCATGCCGGTGGCACAGTTGGACGAGGCGAATTCCCGGCTGCGCGGCGAGACCGATTTCGTTGTCGCCCCGACGCGCTATCTGGGGCATTACGTGGTCGGCCGGTTGGCACGGCGGCTCGGGATCGAGGTCGAGTTGAATGTGTCGCCGGTGAGCGGAATCGCCGCGCGGCTGCTGTTGCCCGCGGGAATCATTGCGGGAGAGAAGGATCGGCGCGCACCTGCGGCAGGGGAGCGGCGCGAGACGGCTCCGGGGTCTGGCGCAGTGGTGCCGGGTGCGCAAGGGCATATCGAGCCGGCGGGCGTTCTTGTCGGTGAATCAAGTGGATCTCTTGCGGGCGAAGCTGTTACGGCGAGGTCGGTGCTCGGGGCGCCGAGGCATGGTGCACCGGTCACCGGTGCTCCGCTCAACGGTGGCGGTGCTCCGATCACTGGTGCTCCGCTCAACGGTGCTCCGACCGGTGGTGGTCCGGTAAATGGGGCTCTGACTCGCGGTACTCCGGTAGATGGCGCTTCGACTGGTGGCGGTCCGGCAAATGGTGTCCCGATCGGCGGTAGCGGTGCTCGGATCAGTGGTGCTCCGGTCGATGGTGGCGATGCTGCAGCCGACGATGGCGGTGCTCCGGTCGGCGGAGATCCGATCGGTGGCGGTCCGGTAAATGGGGCGTTGACCCGCGGTACTCCGGTAAATGGGGCTTCGATCGGCGGTGCCCCGATCAACGGCACCCCGGCGCCAACCCATGATGTGCGTATGACCGGCGGGCCCGACCTCGACGGCGCTGGGCCTCGGCCGTCGAGGTCCGGTGGACCCGCGCATTCACGACCGGGATTCGCGTCGCCGACACCGGCGCCGTTCGCTTACTTCCTTTCCACGCCGGACGGTTCCGCCGACGCCGAACTCGAACCCGAGCGCCAAAAGCGCGTGTCCACTGGGAGCGGGGCCGATGGAGCCGTACCAATCGGCGATATGGCCGCGTCCGAGGTGACGGGACTGCCCGAGGGCAATGGAACCGTGCACGATGGTGCCAACCGGCCCCTGACCGGGCTGCCCGGACTCAATGGATCCGATCACCCGACCGATGGCACACCCATGACCGCGCAGCCGCGGCCCGCCGGATCTTCGGTGAGCGATTCGCTGTGGCAGATACCCGAAACGGCGTCAGCGGCACCGGAATCCGATGCGGCTCCGATCGGCGTGCAGCGGACCAGGAACGGATTGGTCAAGCGAAACAAGCGGGCACGTACCGCCGGAAGTGACAGCGCGCCAAGGCTTCTCACCCCGGCTCCGCCCAGCGCTCCGGTCGTGGAGCGCTCACCGGCCGAAATCCGCAGCATGCTCTCGTCGTTCCGTGCCGGACACGAGCGTGGAACACCCGCCCCGCCGCGAGCGGAGCCAGCCGAAAATATCCCGCGCGTCACGGATTTGGCGCAAACCTCGGCTTCACCCACCACCGCAGAGGAGATTCGGTGACTACCCACATACAGACTGCGGACCCGCATACCTTCAACTGGATGCTGGCCAATTTCGTCCGCAACACCGACGGCGTCCGCGACACCGTCGCCGTTTCCTCCGACGGTCTGCTCATCGCCATGTCCGAGGGGCTGGACCGCACGGGCGCGGATCGACTCGCCGCCATGGTCTCGGGCCTGTCGAGCCTGGCCCGAAGTGCTTCGCGCAGTTACGCGTTCGACGGGCTGAAGCTGATCATGATCGAGATGAAGCGCGGCTTCCTGCTGGTCTCGGCACTCGGTGACGGCAGCTGCCTCGGGGTCATCGCCGACGGTGGTTGCGATGTCGGTCTCGTCGGGTACGAGATGGCGGTGCTGGCCGAACGCGCCGGTGCGCTGCTCGACCCTGCGCTCATCTCGGAATTGCGAGAGTCGTTGCGCAGATGAGAGATCCATACCGGCCGCGGTTGCCGGACCCGCGGATGATCCCGGTGAATCAATCTTTCGGCCGGCTCGTGGCGAACCGGTCGCCGAAAGACAGTCCGGATGAGCAGGTCCTCGACGACCGATTCGTGCGCCCGTTCGTCGTGACGGCGGGACGCACTACGCCAGTGATCGACGGGCTGCGCATCGAAACACTGGTGCGGGCAACGCCTGCCGCGCTGTCCGCGCCGCTGCACTTCGAACAGCGCACCGTCGTTCGGCTGTGCCAGCAGCCGCATTCCATTGCCGAAATCGGGACGGCGCTGCACGTTCCGGTGGGCGTCGCGAAGGTGATCGTCAGCGATCTCGCGGCCGCCGGGCATGTTTCGGTCCGGGACGCCCCCGAACTTTCCACCGCAGCCATCGAGAGGATCAGGGACCTTGTACGGGCACTCTGAATATCGGACACCAGAGGTCGAGCGGCCCATGCCCTCGTCGGTCAAGATCGTGATCAGCGGCGGATTCGGTGTCGGCAAAACAACATTCATCGGTGCGATCTCCGAAATCGAACCACTGGTGACCGAGGCGGCGATGACCGAGGTCGCCATCGGCGTCGACGATCCGGGGCGGCGCGCGGACAAGACCCAGACCACCGTCGCCCTGGACTTCGGCCGCATCACCCTCGACAGCTCGCTGATCCTCTACCTGTTCGGCACCCCCGGCCAGGACCGCTTCGTCTTCCTGTGGGACGACCTGGTCGACGGCGCGCTCGGCGCAGTGATCGTGGTGGATACCGGCCGGGTCGAGGACTGCTACCCGGTGCTCGACTACTTCGAAGAGCACAACACGCCATTCGTGGTGGTGGTCAACCGTTTCGAACAGGGCGAGCACTTCGAACTCGACGAGGTCCGCGAGGCACTGGAGCTCGACGAGTGGATCCCCGTCCTGGAATGTGATGCGCGAGAACGCGGCTCGGTAAGGGACGTGCTCGTGGCACTGCTCGAACAGGTCCTGGTCCAGCGCCTGTCCGCACCGCCCCTGCAAGCCCGCGAGGTCGTCTGACTCGTAGGGCGAATAGCTTCCTCGACTACGACGCGATTCTGCTGGACTGCGCGCTGATCGTGGGTGCGGGCGGTGTCGTCACCCGGGATCTGTCGTCCCGGGTGTTCGCGGCGGGCAACCCCCGGCGCGGGTGCCGCGCCCTGGTGCCAGCCGAAGCGATAGATATTGAGCGAGATCGCAGATTCTCGCGAAATCACCGATGAATTCCGGACGCACTCGCCGTCTTCGCTGGTGATCCCGTCGACACAAGGAGATATCAATGAGCAACGGCAAGGATTTCACTCTCACCCACGTCGCCATCTTGGTCGGCGATCAGGACAAGGCACTGGAGTTCTACCGCGATGTCATCGGCTTCGAGGTCCGCCAGGATATGCCGTTTCCGGGCGGTCGCTGGCTGACTGTCGGACCGGCATCGCAGCCGGGTATCGAATTCATCCTGGAGAACCCGGAGATGAACCCGAACGAGGCCGCCCGCGAGGCCGCCAGGGGCCGGCTCGCCAGCGGTGCGCAGGGGACCCTGATCTTCACCACCGAGGCCGTCGACGACACCTTCGCCCGGCTGCGCGACGCTGGTGTCGATGTCGATCAGGAACCGATCACCCAGCCGTACGGCGTCCGCGACTGCGGTTTCCGCGATCCGTGGGGTAACCATTTGCGGTTCTCCCAGGTGCTCGGCTGATTCGCCGCACTCGCCGGTGCCGAGGCTCGGTGGCATCGGCGAGAACCGCCCGAGGCGAATGTCACCGCCAATGGTGTGGCACCGGGCACTAGGGTCGAATTATGACCCAAGCGCGGATCGAGACGGAACAGGATGCGACCCGGCCACTGCGCGATGACATCCGCTTCCTCGGCGGCGTCCTCGGCGACACCATTCGCGATCACGAGGGCCCCGAGGTCTTCGACCTGATCGAGCGGGTGCGGATCGAGGCGTTCCGGGTGCGGCGCGAGGAGGTCGAGCGCAGCGCGGTGGCGGAAATGCTGGACGGCGTCGAGATCGCGGTCGCGCTGCCGCTGATCCGCGCGTTCACCTATTTCGTGCTGCTGGCCAATCTGGCCGAGGATATCCAGCGCGATAGGCGGCGCGCGGCGCATGAGGCGGCGGGGGAGCCGCCGCAGGATTCCTCGCTCGCGGCGACCTACCGCAAGCTCGACGCCGCGGCCCTGGACGGTGCCGAGGTCGCCGATCTGCTCGCCGACGCCCTGGTATCGCCGGTGATCACCGCACATCCGACCGAAACCCGGCGCCGCACCGTCTTCGATGTGCAGACCCGCATTACCGAGTTGATGCGATTGCGGCAGCGCTATACCGAAACCGAGCGGGCACGTGCGGATCTGGAGCTGCGGATCCGCCGCCAGGTGCTCTCGCTGTGGCGCACCGCGCTGATTCGATTGCAGCGCTTGCGGATTCAGGACGAGATCTCGGTCGGACTGCGCTACTACGACATCACGCTGTTCGACGTTATTCCGGCGATCAACGCGGAAGTTCGGGCGGCGCTGCGGTCCCGGTGGCCGGGTGCGGAATTGCTGCCGCGGCCGATCCTGCGCCCCGGATCGTGGATCGGTGGCGATCGTGACGGAAATCCTTACGTGACAGCGGATGTCGTGCGTCAGGCAGCGTCGCAAGCGTCGGCGGTGGCGTTCGGACGGTACCTGCACGAGCTGGTGGAGCTGGAGAAGTCACTGTCGCAATCGGCGCGGCTGGTGCTGGTGACACCGGAGGTGGCCGCACTGGCCGAGGCCGGTTATCCCGATCCCTCGTCACATTCCGATGAGCCGTATCGCCGTGCGCTGCACCGGATTCGGGCGCGCCTGTCGGCATCGGCGCTTGCCACGCTGGGCGAATTACCCGCGGACGGACTGGATATGGGTGCACCGGCCTACCCGACCCCGCAAGCGGTACTCGACGATCTGGACGCCGTGGACGTCTCGATGCGGGCCAGCGGTGACGGTCTGCTCGCCGACGACCGGCTGGCCGCACTGCGATATGCCGTCGAGACATTCGGATTTCACCTGCAGGGCTTGGATATGCGCCAGAACTCGGAGGTGCACGAACAGGTCGTCACCGAGCTGCTGGCGTGGGCGGGTGTACATCAGGACTACGCGAGTCTGGCCGAGGCGGAGCGGGTGGAACTGCTCGCCGCCGAGTTGCGTACCCGTCGTCCGCTGCTCGGCCCGCATGCACGGCTCGGTGAACTCGCTGCCAAGGAGCTCGATATCGTCCGTGCCGCACGGGATGTCGTCGTCACCTTCGGCGTCGAGGCGGTGCCGAACTACATCATCAGCATGTGCACCTCGGTCAGCGACATGCTGGAGGCGGCGCTGCTGTTGAAGGAGGGCGGGCTGCTCGATCCCGGTGAGCCCGATGGGCCGCCGAGCTGCCCGGTGAATATCGTGCCGTTGTTCGAGACCATCGAGGATCTGGGCGCCGGTGCGGCGACCCTGTCCGCGGTGCTGGATGTCCCGGTGTATCGAGAGTTGGTGGCTGCCAAGGGAATGCGGCAGGAGGTCATGCTCGGATACTCCGATTCCAACAAGGACGGTGGGTATCTGGCCGCCAATTGGGCGCTCTACCGGGCGGAGCTGGATCTGGTCGAGGTGGCGCGCAAGACCGGAATTCGCCTGCGGCTCTTCCACGGTCGCGGCGGCACGGTCGGTCGCGGTGGCGGGCGCAGCTATGACGCCATTCTCGCCCAGCCCGTCGGCGCTGTGCGGGGCTCGCTGCGGTTGACCGAGCAGGGTGAGGTGATCGCGGCCAAATACGCGGAATCCGGTGCGGCGCATCGCAATCTGGAGTCGTTGATCGCGGGCACCCTGGAGTCGACGTTGCTCGATGTGGAGGGGCTCGGCCCCGATGCCGAGCCGTCCTATGACCTCATGGACGATCTGGCGGCGCGCGCCCGTGCGGCCTATGCGCGGCTGGTGCACGAAACACCGGGATTCGTCGAGTATTTCCGGCAGTCCACGCCGGTCGCCGAGGTCGGCGATCTGAATATCGGCAGTCGTCCCGCCTCCCGCAAGCCGACGAATTCGGTGAACGATCTGCGGGCCATTCCGTGGGTGATGTCGTGGAGTCAGGCCCGCGTCATGCTGCCGGGCTGGTACGGGACCGGTGCGGCGCTGGAGGAGTGGGTCGGCGGCGACCCCAACCGCTTGGCGATTCTGTCGGACCTCTATCGCCGCTGGCCGTTCTTCCGGACGGTGCTGTCGAATCTGGCCCAGGTCATGGCCAAGAGCGACTTGGATATCGCGGCCAGATACGCCGAACTCGTCGATGATGTGGCCTTGCGTGAGCACATCTTCGGGATGATCCGCGACGAGCACGCTCGCACCATCCGCATGCACGCCGCGATCACCGGCAATGATCACCTGCTCGCCGACAACCCGTCACTGGCGGAATCGATCCACAACCGCTTCCCGTACCTGGAGCCGCTGAACCAGATGCAGGTCGAGTTGCTGCGCCGGCTGCGGGCGGGCGACGATTCCGAACTCGTCAAACGCGGCATCCTGCTGACCATGAACGGACTCGCCACCGCGCTGCGCAACTCCGGCTAGTTACGCCGACACGATGGCGACCGCATCGATCTCGACCAGCATTTCCTCCCGCGGCAGGCCGGTGAATACCGTTGTGCGGCTCGGCAATACGTCACCGGTGGTGTTGGTGGTGACGAACTCGCCGTAGGCCTCGTTCATGACGGCGAAGTCCTCGCGCTTGGTCAGGTAGACGCGCAGCATCACCACATCATCGAAGGTGGCGCCGCTCGCTTCGACGATCGCCTTGACATTCTGCAGCGTCCGAATCGTCTGGGCGGCAACGTCGCCGGGGAAGAGGTATTCATTTGTCGCCGGGTCGACCGGCCCCTGCCCCGAGACCTGCACGAACGGGCCCTTGCGCACGCCCTGGGAGAAGGTGTGCGCGGGTGCGGGGGCGTCGTTGGTGCGGACGGCGATCTTCTCACTCATGAGTGGCCTTTCAGTGGGGTGCGGCCGGGAGTCCAGCCGAGTTCGGCGGAAATGGCATCGGCCGCCGCGCAAACCCGCGGCAGTTCGGCCAACACCTGGTCGTGGTCGAGCAGCATGTCCGGCACCGACATCGAGACCGCGGCGACCACGGTCCCGGTGCCATTGCGCACCGGGACGCCGATGCAGTTGACGAAGCTCTCGTGTTCCTCGTGGTCTTCCGCATAGCCCTGTGTCGCAACGAGTTCCAGCTCTTCCAGATAGCGCTGCGGGGTGCGGATGGTGCGGTCGGTGAACTTGCGGTAGTCGAGGCGCTCGGCGATCGCGCGCCATTCCGTGCGCGGCTGTGCGGCGACGAGCACCTTCCCGACCGCTGTGCAGTGCAGCGGGGCGGGTCGACCGATGCGGGAATACATTCGCACGCTCTGGATCGCATCGAATTTGTCGATGTAGATGGCGTCACCGGATTCGTAGGTGGCGAGGTGAATCGTCTGTCCGGTAGCGGAATTCAGTGCGCTCAGGTGCGGGCGGGCGAGGGTGCGAACATCACGCTGTTCCAAGGCGCGGTTGGCGAGTTCGAAAATCCGGGAGCCGAGGACGTATTGGTGCTGGCTGTCATGGGTGACGAAGCGCTGCGATTCCATGGTCTGCAGCAGCCGCAGCACCGTCGACTTGTGCACGCCGAGTTCACCGGCCAGCTGATCGAGCGAGCGCGTATCCTCCCCGAGCGACAGCAGGATGGTCAACGCGCGCAACAAACTCTGGCTCATGACTTCGCCTCGCAGGCGCTCGGCTTCGTCATCGCCATGGGCGCTGTGCCTTCGGTTCGCTCGCTCATGAGGCCACATTCTCTGCTACGACATCTCTGCTGTAGTGCACGCGCCCCCAGGCGGACTCGTCGAGTGCCGCCAATGCCGCCAGCGCACCGGGTGAAGGCAATTCCGCGACATCACCGGTGCCGGTCAGCGCGGCGGCGGCACACAGATGCCCGAAGCGCAGCCGCTGCTCCAGCGGGCGTCCATGCAGCAGGGCGGCCAGATATCCGCCCGCGAAGCCGTCACCGGCACCGATCCGCTCGGTGATCTCCAGTTCCAGCGCGGGCACTTCGACGCGCTCGGTTCCGGAGAATCCGGTCACCGAATGCTCATTGTTCTTGACCACCAAGTGTTCCGGCTCGGGGAACAGTGCCCGCAATCGGTCGGCATCGTCGGTGCCGAAGACCGCATCCGCCTCGTCGGCGCCGAGGAACACCACATCGCAGCCGCGTACATGACGAGCCAGCACCTCGGCTGCCTGCTCGACGCGCCCCGCCCACAGCGCCGGACGGTAATTCAGATCGAAGCTGACCAGCATGCCTCGGCGGGGAAGTGCGACAAGGGATTCCGTGAGGCGGGTCGCGGATTCCGAGAGCGCGGTGGTTATTCCGGTGAAGTGCACGAGGTCGGCGCGTTCGAGCAGTCCGGCCGCCGCCGTCAGATCGGCGGTGGACAGCGCGCTGGCGGCGGAGCCGGTGCGGTAGTACAGCATGCGGCTGGCTCCATCGGCCAGATCGGTCGCCTTGCCCGAGCCGCTGCCGCGCTCCTTCACATAGATGGCGGTGGGGCGTGCGGGATCGATGACAACCGCCGACACATCCACGCCGCGTGCCACGAGGTGTCCGGTGAGATACCGGCCGAATCCGTCATCGCCGACTCGGGAAATCCACGCGGCGTCCACATCGAGCTGAGTGAGCACGGTGGCCACATTCGCCTCGGCGCCGCCCGCGGTTCGCTCGAAGTTCTCCGAGTCCTCCAGCGGACCGGGGCGCGCCACCAGCACGGCGAGCCCCTCACCGATGGTCACCGCCCGCGGGCGGAGCGACGTAGTAGGCCACGTCACATCGATCTCCCTTCTGCCCTTGCGGCCACCGGCCATCCAGTGCAGAATAACCACACAAAACACGATGTGCAACAAGCGTTGCAAAATATGCAATGCCTGAGCGATATGATTCGGCGGAGACGATTCCGCGGGAAGGAGCGACATGGCTATCGATGAGAAAGCCGTTGCCGCACTGGCGGATCGGACGCTCGGACCCGAGCACAAGGGCCTGCCGCCCGCGGCGTGGGGCCGCACGGTTCGCGACTTTCTGGACTCCGCGCCACACCTGGACGAGTTCGAAACCCCGGTATTGACCGTCGACCGCGCCGCCGTCGCGGCGAATGTCGCGGTGATGGCCGACTGGGCCGCGGCTGCGGGTGTGCGCCTGGCGCCGCACGGGAAGACCACCATGGCCCCGCAGCTGTGGGCGCAGCAGTTGGCCGCCGGGTGCTGGGGGATCACCTTCGCCACCGTGTGGCAGGTACAGGTGGCCCGGTCGTTCGGCGTCGGACGGATCGTGCTGGCCAATGCACTCGTCGATCCGGTCGGATTGCGCTGGGTCGCCGCAGAATCGGTGCGGGATCCGGAGTTCGAATTCTTCTGCTGGGTCGACAGCGTCGAGACCGTCGCGCTGATGGAGCAGCACCTGACCGGTGATGTGCGAATTCGGGTGATCGTCGAACTCGGTGGGCCGCATGGGCGTACGGGGGCACGCACGGTCGAACAGGCGCATGCGATTGCCGAAGCAGTCGGCCGCGCCGAGCGACTGACGCTGGCCGGAGTCGGCGGTTATGAGGGTGCGCTCGCTCACGATCGCACCCCGGACGGGATCGCCGCCGTCCGGCGCTATCTGGACGAAATCGCCCGCCTGCATCGCGAACTCGCCGCGGCCGGACGCTATCCGGAAGGCGCGATCGTCACCGCGGGCGGCAGCGCCTATCCGGATCTGGTCGTCGAATGTCTGGCCGGACTCGCCGACGAGCAAGGCGTTGCGACCACCGTGGTACTGCGCTCCGGTGCGTACATCATTCACGACGACGGCTTCTATGCGGGCATTTCGCCGCTCGCCGCGCCACGCAGCGAACGACCGCTGCGCTCGGCGATGCACGGCTGGGCGCGGACCGTTTCGCGACCCGAGGCAGAACTCGCGCTGCTGGACGCCGGTAAGCGCGATCTGCCATTCGATGAGGGGCTTCCGGTCCCGCAATTCGTTGCGGGACCGGAAGGTTCGTTGAATCCGGCGGCACATGTCAGTGCGCTCAATGATCAGCACACGTTCCTCCGGCTGCCGGGCGGCGCCGCCGGTGACCTACCGGTCGGCAGTGTGGTGCGGCTCGGTCTGTCGCATCCGTGCACCGCGTTCGACAAGTGGCGGCTGATCCCGGTCATTGATGACGCCGATGCGGAGCGGCCACGTGTTGTCGACCTCGTTCACACCTTCTTCTGACGAGTAACCATGACGGACTTAGTGTTTCGCGATATCGATGTCATAGACGGCACGGGAGCATCACGCTTCCGCGCCGATGTCGGCATCGATCGGGGACGGATCAGCACTATCGCCGACCCGCGAACGATCATCGATGCGGCCCGGTTCATCGACGCGCCTGGTTCGGTGCTCACCCCCGGCTTCATCGATATGCACGCGCACTCCGATCTGCATCTGCTCACCGAGCCCGGCCATTTCCCGAAGATCAGCCAGGGTGTCACCACCGAGGTCATCGGACAGGACGGGCTCTCGTATGCACCGATCGATGACACCACGCTGGCGGTGTTGCGGCGTCAGATCGCGGGATGGAACGGCAATCCCACCGATCTGGACTTCTCCTGGCGCACGGTCGCGGAGTATCTGCACCGGCTCGATCAGGGCATAACACCGAACGCCGCGTACCTCGTACCGCAGGGCACGCTGCGGCTGCTGGTCGTCGGTAGCGAGCAGCGCCCAGCGACGGTGGCGGAGATCCGGCGGATGCGGGACCTGCTCGCACAGGGGCTGCGCGAGGGGGCGGTCGGTATGTCGAGTGGGCTCACATATACGCCCGGAATGTATGCGGACACCGGGGAATTGGCGGCGCTGTGCGAGATCGTCGCCGAATACGGCGGGTTCTATGCGCCGCATACGCGCTCCTACGGTAAAGGCGCGTTGGCGGCATACGCCGAGATGATCGGACTGGCTCGCAGCACCGGCTGCGCACTGCATCTCACCCACGCGACCATGAACTTCGGTGTGAACCGCGGACGCGCACCGGAATTGCTGGCGCTGATAGATGCCGCCCGAGCCGAAGGGTGCGATATCACCCTCGACACGTATCCGTACCTCCCCGGCTCCACGACACTTTCGGCACTGCTGCCGAGCTGGGCGATGTCCGGTGGCCCGGATGCGGCATTGGCTCGCATCGATGATCCCGAGATGCGCGCGCGAATCACGTTGGACGTGAACGTGAACGGTTCCGAC
This sequence comes from Nocardia sp. CA-120079, assembly GCF_050955745.1. Taxonomy (NCBI): domain Bacteria; kingdom Bacillati; phylum Actinomycetota; class Actinomycetes; order Mycobacteriales; family Nocardiaceae; genus Nocardia; species Nocardia sp. CA-120079. The sequence continues at coordinate 6,572,795 of NZ_CP192088.1, read as the reverse complement.
GGCTGCCACGGCGTCACGGTCGAATGGGAGACCATTCAAATCAGCGGTGTCGCCAGTGCGGAGCTGGGGGAGTACGTCGGTAAGACCATCGCGGAAATCGCGACCGATACCGATCGCGCACCGGTCGCGGTGTTCTTCGACCTGCTGCGCAGAGATCAGTTGGCCACCACCATTCTGCAGCACGTCGGGCACGAGGAGAACGTGCGCGCGATCATGGTGCACCCGGTGCATATGGGCGGCAGTGACGCACTGCTCGTCGGTGATCGGCCGCATCCGCGCGCCTGGGGCACCTTCCCGCGCTATCTGGGCCATTACGTCCGCGACCTCGGAGTGCTCGGGCTGGAGGAGTGTGTGCACCACCTCACGGGACGGCCCGCGGAGCGCCTGCGACTGAGCGACCGTGGACACGTATTCACCGGGTACGCAGCCGATCTCGTGCTGTTCGACCCATCGACGATCACTGATACCGCGACCTTCGACAACCCGAAGCAGCAGGCGCGCGGCATTCGGCACGTGCTGGTCAACGGTGAATTCGCTATCGAGAACGGTGCGCCCACCGGCAAGCTCGCCGGACGCGCGCTGCGCATGGATGCCACGCGGAAGGAGACATATTGAACGCCATGAGCGCTCTGGAAGTCATGCGCGCCGACCGCGTGCTGACTGTGGTGCGGGCGCCGGAGATTCCGGATCCATTGGCGCTCGCGGATGCGCTGGCGCGCTCCGGGATTCGCACCTTGGAGCTCACCTTCACAACGCCTGGCGTGCTCGATCACCTGCGTATCGCCGCAACAGTTCCCGATGCTGTCGTCGGTGTCGGAACCGTACTGCATGCCGATCAGGCCGCGGCCGCGATCGACAACGGTGCACGGTTCCTCGTCACACCCGGTGTGCGCGCGGAGGTCGCGGCAGTCGCGGCCGAACGCGACATTCCGGTCGTCATGGGCGCTTTCACGCCCACCGAGGTGCTCACCGCACTCGACCTCGGCGCCGCCGCGGTGAAGATCTTCCCCGCCAGGGCGCTCGGTCCCGGCTATTTGAAAGACCTGCGCGGTCCCTTCCCCGATGTGGCGCTCATTCCCTCCGGGGGCGTCAATGCGGGCAATGCCGCCGAATTCCTCGCCAACGGAGCCGTGGCCGTGACCGCGGGTACCGATGTCGTGGCCCCATCCGACGTCGCCGCGGGCCGATGGTCCGAAATCGCCTCGCGCGCGGCGTCATTCGTTCGATCCATGAATTGAGAGGTACCCACATGGGCACCACTGTCGACTGGCTGCGCACCACCACACCCGGATTGCTGGTGCTGTGCGGTCTCGCGATTGCCGTACTGCTGTTCGCCATTATCAAGGTCAAGCTGGAGCCGTTCATCGCGCTGCTGCTCACCGGGCTCGGGCTGGCGCTCGCCGCCGGACTGCCGGTGTCGAAGATCGTCGGTTCGGCGATCAAGCCCGGTGATTCGCTGCTGGAGACCGGTTTCGGCGGCATTCTCGGGCATATCGCGGTCATCATCGGCCTCGGCACGGTGCTCGGTGCGATTCTCGAACGTTCCGGTGGTGCGGATGTTCTGACCGGCAAGTTGCTGAGCATCTTCGGTGAGAGGGGCGCACCGGTCGCCATGGGTCTGCTCGGGCTCATCTTCGGCATCCCGGTCTTCTTCGATATCGGCATCTTCGTGCTCGCACCGCTGATCTATGTGGCCGCCAAGCGCGGTGGGCGATCGCTGGTGCTGTACGCCATGCCGATGTTGGCGGGTCTGTCCATGACCCACGCGTTTCTGCCGCCGCATCCAGGTCCGGTGGCACTGGGTGGACTGCTCGGGGTGAGCCTGGGATGGCTGATCATCATGGGATTCGTCTGCGGCATACCGGGATTCATCGCCGCGGGCATCGTGTGGGGCACCTACATCGGCAAGCGGGTACAGGTCGAGGTGCCTGCCGAGTTCTTGGTGCGGCCGGAGGCCGAGACTGCGGTGAAGGGCGAAGGTCCTGGCACCGCGACAGATCCGGAGGCCGTACGCACCGAGATCCGCCCGCCGGCGGTCGGGCTCATCGGCGGCATCATCGCGATTCCGCTGGTGCTCATCCTCGGTGCGACCTTCGGCAGCCAATGGCTGGACAAGGATTCGCGGCTGCTGCAGGTGCTCACCTTCCTCGGCACACCGGCCGTGGCGCTGTTGATCGCGGTGCTCGTCGCCTTCTATCTGCTCGGTGTGCGGCGCGGTTCCAGTGTGCAGGAGCTCAGTACGCTCACCGCGGAATCGCTGAAGCCGGTCGGCATGCTCTTGCTGGTGGTCGGTGCGGGTGCGTTCTTCGGAAAGGTCATCTCCGCAACCGGCATCGGGACCGCCCTCGCCGATACCATGTCGGCCGCCGGTCTGCCGGTGATCGTCCTCGCGTACATCATCAGCTGCGGTCTGCGCATCGCTCAGGGCTCGGCGACCGTCGCCATCGTGACCACCGGCGGCATTGTCGCGCCGCTGGTCACCGGGCACGGGTACTCGCAGATGGCCATCGCGCTCATCGCCATGGCGATCGCGGCGGGGTCGATCATTCTCAGCCATGTGAACGACGGTGGCTTCTGGATCATCTCGAAGTACTTCAACCTGACGGTGAAGCAGACACTGCAGACCTGGACGGTGCTCGAAACCGTGCTCTCGGTGGTCAGTTTCGCGGTCGCGGCGGTGCTGTTCGCGATTGTCAGCTGAACTCGGGCAGCTGGCTTCAGCCCGGCATCGCGATCGAATCCCGGTGCCGGGCTGGATGATTCGTGCGGCTCGGTTGTCTTCCGGGTCGACCTCCATCATGTTCTTCGAGTCGCTCACTGGAGGTTGCAGTGCGGAACGCGGCCATGCGACTCGGTGCCGTCGTCGGCGCTGTCGAAGCTTAGGTGCTCGATCGAAGTCGCAGAGCGCGGTTCAGTGGAAGTTGCGGAGGGCGGCTGTGCAGCGGGTGGCTTGGGCGCGGACGGCTGTGACGAGTTCGGGTGGGCCGTTGAGCAATGTGAAGTCGATATCGACCGAGGTGATCATCCAGACCAGTGCCTCCGGAGTATCCGCGCCGACGTGCAGTTGGCAGGTGTGGTCATCGACGGCTTCGATAACGCCCATACCGGGCCAGACATGCGGTGCGGCGTCTTCGGCGGACCTGTGCAGCAAGGCAATTGCTTGGTAAGGCCAGGCTCTCGAAGACAGTCGTAGCGAAAGGTGGACCGCGACATCGCCTTCCGGAAGTTCCCGTGGCGTGAAACGCGGGCCGGTGGGGGTTCGTGGCGCGATGCGGTCGGCTCGGAAGGTACGCCAGTCACCGCGATCGACATCCCAGGCAACGAGGTACCAGCGCCTGCTGAAGTGCACCAGGCTGTGCGGCTCCACCGTGCGACGGGTGGTGGCACCGCTGTGTGCGCGATAGTCGAAGCGCAAGCGCTCGTGCCGTTGGCAGGCCTCGGCGACGGCCATCAAAGTGTCGGGTTCCACGGTTGCGTCCGGTGTCCCGACCCGGACCGTCGCCCCACGCAGCGTGCGGACCCGGTGGCGCAGCCGCGGCGGCAGCACCTGTTCGAGTTTGGTGAGCGCGCGCAGCGATGCCTCCTCGATGCCCGCGACGGTGCCGTCGGAGGCGCTGCGCAGCCCGACCGCCACCGCAACGGCCTCCTCGTCGTCGAGCAGCAGCGGCGGAAGCGCCGCCCCGGCGCCGAGTCGATAGCCCGCGGCGCCCTGGGTGGCGTGCACCGGGTAGCCGAGTGCGCGCAGCCGATCCACGTCGCGGCGGACTGTGCGGCCGGTGACGCCGAGTCGTTCGGCGAGTTCGGTTCCGGTCCAGTCGCGGTGGGTCTGCAGCAGGGCGAGCAGTTTGAGCAGGCGCGCCGAGGTTTCCAACACGAATCCAGCATGTCAGATGCTTAGGAACGTTCCTGTCCTAAGGGAGTAGTACCGTCGCTTTCATGAACCCCGAACAGGACATCCGCCCCTTCCGCATCGAGATCCCGCAGGCCCAGATCGACGATCTGCACGCCCGGCTGGCGAATACCTTGTGGCCGGATGAAATCCCGGGCGGCGGTTGGGATAAGGGCGCGTCGATCTCGTATATGAAAGGCCTCGCCGATTACTGGCGGTCCGAATACGATTGGCGCGCAGTCGAAGCGCGGCTGAACGAGCTGCCGCAATTCATCACCGATATCGACGGGCGGCAGGTGCACTTCCTGCACATCCGCTCACCCGAACCCGATGCCGTGCCGCTGGTACTGAGCCACGGCTGGCCCGGCTCGTTCATCGAATTCCTCGATGTGATCGGACCTTTGAGCGATCCGCGGGCGCACGGCGGTGATCCAGTCGATGCGTTCCATCTGGTCATCCCGTCGTTGCCCGGATTCGCCTTCTCGGAGCCCGGTCCGAAGGTCGGGGACGGCTCGACCGAACAGTTCGCGCAGGTGGTGGCCAAGTTGATGGCACGGCTCGGCTACGACCGGTACGGGGCGCAGGGCGGCGACGCGGGCTTCTTCGTCTCGACCGAATTGGGACGGATCGCCACCGACCATGTGCTCGGCATCCATGTGAACGGGCCGATCACGCTGCCGTCCTGGAGCGCTGACGGTACGGAACCGGAATACAGCCCGCAGGATCGGGCGAAGCTGGACAAACTCACCGGTAGCGAAAGCTATACGCGCTTCGGCTATGCGATGGTGCAGGCGGGGCGTCCGCAAACCCTGGCGATCGGCATGCACGATTCACCCGCCGGGCTGCTGACCTGGATCGTGGATCTCTTTCAGCGCTGGAGCAATCCCACGCTCGAGTTGCCCGACGAGGCGGTGGATCGCGACGCGCTGCTGACGAATGTCAGCCTCTATTGGTTTACCAAAACCTTCGTCTCATCGATCCGGCTGTACGGGGAGGGGGACTCATGGGGGATGCCTGCGCGGAATCCCGGCGTGCCGACTGCGGCCGCCGTATTCGCCGGTGACAATTCCATTCGCGTACTCGCGGAGCAGCAGCACCACATCGTGCGCTGGACGGAGTACGGCCGGGGTGGTCACTTCGCCGCGATGGAAGCACCGGACCTGCTGACCGACGATGTGCGCGCATTCTTCCGCTCGCTGCGCTGAGCATTGTGTGGGTGTGGCTTGCGCAAGGTCAGGGCGCGTGCGGGCCTCGGTAGCGTTCGGCCATGGCGAAAGCCGTCGCGGCGAGCCGGTCGCGGAATTCCGGAGGGTCGAGAACCTCGCAGAATTCGCCGAGCGGCAGGATCGCCCCCGCCAGAACCTCATAGGACTCCGAGGGAATGGTCACTTCGACCCAGCCCTCGGCATCCGGTTCGGTGGCCGATGCCATCGCCTCGGCGACCGCGGCTGGCTCGTTCATCAGCCGGAGCAGGCGCAGCTGGGCGGCCGCGACCCGGCAGCGGGCCCGCACTCGCAGCATCGATCGGGCGAAATCATCGGCGGACTCCGACCAATGCTCGGCGAGGTCGAAATCGTCTGGCCGCGTGAAGGATTCGCCGATCTGCTCGGCCGAGGTGATCCGGCTGACCCGATAGGAGCGGATGGCTGACCCGTCGCTTGCGACGAGATACCAAGTCCCGGCTTTCAATACGAGGCCGAGTGGATCCAAGCGGCGTTCGACGGCTCGATCCTTGCGCCGATACCGGATATCAAGTCGTCTGTCGTGCCACAAGGCGTCGGCAACCACTGCGAGCGTTGGTGTTTCGTCGGGGCGATGGAACCAGCCCGGCGCGTCCACATGGACGCGTTCCGCGATTCGTGTTGCCCGGCCACGCAATTCAGGCGGCAGTGCGGCGAGCACTTTGAGCTGCGCGGTCGCCAATACCGTGCCGAGTCCGAGATCGGCAGCGGCCGCGGGTTGTCCGGCCAGCAGTACCGCATCGGCTTCCTCGGTGGTGAGACCGGTCAACCGGGTGCGGTACCCGTCGACGAGCCGCACGCCGCCCGTCCGGCCAGGTTCGCTGTAGATCGGCACGCCCGCGGCGGAAAGCGCCTCGATATCGCGATACACCGTGCGCACCGACACCTCCAGCTCGCGCGCCAGCTCCGGCCCGGTGGTCCGGCCGCGGGTTTGGAGCAGCAACAACAGCTGCACCAGTCGACTCGCTCGCATGATTCGAGATTAGCCATAAAACCTGACAGAAGATGTCAGGTTTTGCTCGTACCGTCGACCCCATGACCACATGGAGCCAGTTCACCGAAGAAGCCCCGCGCATCGCCACCGTCTTCACTCGTCGGCACCAGGCCACCGGCAATCTCTGCATGCTCGGCACCCTGCGCTCCGACGGCTTCCCCCGCATCAGCCCCATAGAACCGCGGATCTTCGAGGGCATGCTGGTAATCGCGGGCATGCCGAACACCACCAAATTCAAGGACCTCGCCCGCGACCCGCGCTTCTGCCTGCACACCGCAACCGTCGACACCCAAGTCGGCGACGGTGACGCAAAACTCTTCGGCACCGTCATCGACCTCCCGGACAAGGAAGTCCACGCCCGCTTCGCCCAGCAACTGTTCGACGAAACCGGCTTCGACATCCGCGGCCAAGAGTTCGACCACTTCTACACTGCGGACCTGACCAGTGCCTCCACTGTCGAGGTCACCGACGATCACCTGGACATCACCATCTGGAAGCCCGGGCAGGGGGAGCGAGTGGTGCGCAAGCACTGAGAGCGGCTGGTCGGCGGTGATCAGCTGAGGCAGTTCGGCAGTGATCACCGCCGGATCAGACGGTGCGCTTTCATGGGCTCGTCACTCGCCGTTCGACCGCCCGTGCGGGTGTGATCCGATGAGAAGTCGCTTCGGCGGGCCTCCCGCGCGGAGAGCTTCGACGCGGATCACCGCCCGGCCAAGAACTCGGCGCAGCAGGACCGAGCGGCGCCCATCGAGGATTCGCTTCACGAAGACCCATTCGCGTGGACGACGGTTGCCCACTCCGTGGACGCGCGATGGTCTGAGCACAGTGATGGGGCGGCCGCTGTCGAGCGAGACCTGCTCTGCGGCAACCTTGTTCGCTGCGTAGCCGACGCGGGAGTTGTAGTCGATATGGCCAGGCGCCACTGTCGGTGCGGATTCGGGTAGTGGGCCGTCGAATCGAGGCTCGACATCCGAATTCGCGTGGTTGCCAGCGGGATCGATGTATACCGCCTTGCTGGACAGCAATACCGTCGAACCGGCTTCCGCCGCTAGTTCCACCAGGGCTCGAGCGTGGTCGGCGGTGTAGCAGGCGCAGTCGACGAGGAGATCTACTCCGGCGGCCGACTCTCGCTGCATGTCGGCGCGATCTCCGGAGATGAAACTCACACCGGCCGTTCGGAGTTCGACGGGGAGGCGGATACGTCCCGTCACTCGCACCTGCCAGCCGGCAGCCGCCATCCGCAATGCGATAGCGCGTCCGATCACGCCGGACCCACCCACGATCAGTGCATCAGGCACCATTCGAGTCTAGCGCAACGCCTGGGCATCAGTTGGCTGCGGCGAGCTCATCCCTGCGCCGCCGCAGAAAGGTCTGTTCTGCGGTGTTTTCCGTGTGGGCGATGGCGGCTTCGTAGGCCTGAACTGCCTCTGCGGTGCGGCCGAGTCGCCGTAGGAGGTCGGCGCGGATCGCGTGAAACAGGTGGTGATTCGGTAGATCGATCTCAGCGAGCAGCGTGAGCGCCGCATCAGGACCCTCGACTTCACCGACCGCGACGGCGCGGTTCAGCGCCACCATTGGACTCGGTGCTATGGCGGCCAATTGGTCGTAGAGCTGCAGGATTTGTTGCCAGTCGGTGGATTCCGGATCGGGGGCGTCGGCGTGTACGGCGTTGATTGCGGCTTGGATCTGGTAGGGGCCGGGTTTGTTGCGGCGCAAGCACTCTCGGACGAGGGCATGTCCCTCGGCGATGAGGGTGCGGTCCCAACGGTTGCGGTCTTGGTCGGGCAGCGGCACGAGCGATCCGTCCGGGGCGGTGCGAGCGGCTCGACGCGATTCGGTGAGCAGCATCAGCGCGAGCAGTCCGTGTACCTCCGGCTCGTCGGGCATCAGCTCGATGAGTAAGCGCCCCAATCGGATTGCCTCGGCACACAGGTCGGTCCGAACCAGCTGATCTCCGGAGGTGGCGGTATGGCCCTCGGTGAAGATCAGGTAGATGACGGCCGAGACCGCGCGCAGGCGGGCGGGCAGGTCGGCGTCGCGCGGGACTCGATAGGGGATGCGGGCGTCGCGGATCTTGCCCTTGGCGCGGACGAGCCGTTGCGCCATGGTCGATTCGGAAGTCAGGAAGGCGTGGGCGATTTCGGGTGTGGTGAGGCCACCGAGCAGCCGCAATGTCAGTGCCACTTGGGCATTCAGTGATAGAGCCGGGTGGCAGCAGGTGAAGATCAGGCGGAGGCGGTCATCCTCGACGGCGGTCATATCGTCGGGTTCGTTGTCGGCGTGCAGAAGTGCGGCCTCGGCATGGCGGTCGTCGCGAGATGCTTCGCGCCGCAAGCGATCGATGGCTCGGTTGCGCGCAGTGGTGATTATCCAGCCCGGCGGGCTCGGCGGGAGTCCGTCGGTCGGCCAGCGTTGTACGGCGGCGGTGAACGCGTCCTGCACCGCGTCCTCGGCGATGGTGATATCGCCGAAGACGCGGATCAGGCTGGCGACCGCCCGACCGTAGTGTTCGGTGAATACGGCGGCGATCGCGGCATCGGTGACCATCTCAGTGATCGGCCACCGGCCGTACCTCGATCGGCAAGGTGAGTACGGCGGCCATCTTCTTGCCCCAGTCGAGCGCCTCGTCCAGATCGGCTGCCCGGATGACGGTGAATCCGCCTATGTACTCCTTACTTTCGACATACGGACCGTCGGTGACGAGCACATCGTTGCCCTGGGCGCGCAGCACAGTCGCGGTACTCGGCGCATGTAGTCCCGCGGCGAAAACCCAAGCGCCAGCGGCCCGGATCTCGTCGTTCAGCGCGTACAGATCGCGCATGATCTCGTCGAGATCGTCCGGCGGCGCACTGCCTTCGGGCTGATAGATGCTGAGTAGATACTGCTGCACGGCTCGTCCTCATCCCCGCTGGTAGGTGGCGATCACTACGCCGGTGGGAGTGGTCACGCTATCGGCGAGTCGCAGTTCGCCGAGGTCCGTGCCATCGAACAGCCGCCGCCCGCCGCCGACCACGATCGGATGGATCAGCAATAGATAATCGTCGACGAGATCGTTGCGCATCAACGTTTGCAGCAGATCGCCGCTGCCGAGTACTACCAGATCCTGCCGCAGTTCGCGTACCGCGGCGACGACATCGCCGCCGAGCAGTGTGGAGTTCTCCCAAGGCAACGGATCGGTCAACGTCCGGGACGCGACGAACTTCTCGGTCTTGTTCAGCACCTCGGTGTACGGATTGTCGGTTTGGTGCGGCCAGAAGCTGTAGAACTGCTGGTAGGTCCGCCGTCCGAGCAACAGCGCACCGTGATGGGTCGCCATATGCTCGCCCAACACCCTGGCCTGCACGGGGTCGTCGTGGCGATGCGCCCAGCCGCCGTGTAGAAAGCCGTCCCGGGTGTCCTCATCGGCCCCGCCGGGGGACTGCATGACGCCGTCCAGGGTGAGGTGCTCGACCGCGATGATCTTGCTCATGGGGAGTCCTTTCCGTTGGCCGGTCGGTGACCGGCTTCACTACCTACACGAACGGCCCTGCGGCGAATCGACATCGCGGACAGAAATCGGTCGGATATTTCGGTGCACGCCGAAATATCCCGGCGCGATCATGGTGTGGTGCAAATCCGAGGAGCCGAACTGGCCGCACTGGCCACCCTGCTGGCCGACCGCACCCGGGCCGATATGTGCCTGGCCCTGGTCGACGGTCGCGCCTGGACGGCGGGTGAGCTGGCCCGTCACGCCGGAGTCGCGCCGTCCACCGCGACCGAGCACCTGAACCGGCTGTTCGACGGCGGTCTGCTCATCGAACGCCGTCAGGGCAGGCACCGCTACGTGCAGCTGGCGAGCCCGCAGGTCGCCGAGCTATTGGAGACCATGATCGCCCATCTGGAACCGGGGCACCCGGAACCCACGACGCTGCGCGCGTCCACCGCGGCGGCGGCCCTGGCTCGTGGCAGAACCTGCTACGACCACCTCGCGGGCCGACTCGGCGTCGCGATCGCCGCTGCCATGACCGAGCGCGAACTGCTCGATGACGACGGCGGGTTCGCCCTCACCGAGGCGGGTTTGGCATGGCTGACGGGGCCGATGGGCGTCGAGGCGGACACACTGCGGACGCGCCGCCCGATTGCCCGCCCCTGCCTCGACTGGACCGAACGCCGCACTCATCTCGGCGGTGCCGCGGGCGCACAGCTGTGCCGCCGACTGCAGGCACTGGATTGGGTGCGACGCGTCGGATCCGGCCGCGCTATGCGCCTGACCCAGAAGGGTGAGATCGGTCTGCGTGAGGCGCTCGGTATCGATCCCGCAACAGTCGGCTGACACTGCGCCCGTTTTCGCGCAGGATCGATCGAGTGCCGAATCTCTTCGACGCGATTGACCCGCAACCTTCCCGGGTATCACTGCCCGAGCGATGCGGAACCGCCTGGTGACGTGGGCCAGGATAGGTAGAGCAGGACCCCGTTCATGAATGGGCTTGCATAATCGTGCATAATCATCACATGGTTGATTCGTCGAGTAACCCAGTGTTGCGGGTTGCTGTGGCCGGTGCCAGTGGATACGCCGGCGGTGAAGTGCTGCGCCTATTGCTCGGTCATCCGGCCTACCGCGACGGGCGCCTCGTCATCGGGGCGCTGACCGCTGGATCCAATGCGGGCAGCACGCTGGGGGAGCTGCAGCCGCATCTGCTGCCGCTCGCCGATCGCGTGCTCGCGCCGACCACGCTCGATGAGCTGGCCGGTCACGACATCGTCTTCCTCGGCCTGCCGCACGGTCAGTCCGCGGCCATCGCCGAGCAGCTGCCGGAGTCGACCGTGATCATCGACTGCGGCGCCGACTTCCGGCTGACCGATGCGGTGGCCTGGGAGAAGTACTACGGCACCACCCATGCGGGCAGTTGGCCGTACGGCCTACCTGAGCTGCCGGGCGGGCGCGAGCGCCTGCGCGGCGCGCACCGGATCGCCGTGCCCGGCTGCTATCCCACGGTCGCCAGCCTCGCGCTGGCACCGGCGATCGCGGCCGGAATCATCGAACCGAAGGTGAATGTTGTTGCGGTGAGCGGCACTTCGGGTGCGGGCCGCAAACTCGACATCGGCCTGCTCGGGTCCGAGGTGATGGGTTCGGTGCGGGCCTACGGCATCGCGGGCGCGCACCGGCACACCCCGGAGATCGCGCAGAACCTGCAGGCCGCCGGTGGCACCGAGGTCGCCGTCTCGTTCACCCCGGTGCTGGCGCCGATGCCGCGTGGCATCCTCGCGACCTGCACGGCTCCGACCCGAGTCGACGCCGACCAGGCTCGCGCGATCTATGAAAAGGCTTACGCCGACGAACCATTCGTGCAGCTGCTGCCGGAAGGCACACTGCCGCAGACGGGTTCGGTGCTCGGCTCCAATGCCGTGACCCTCCAGGTCGCGGTGGATGCCGATGCCGGACTGCTCGTGGTGATCGGCGCGATCGACAACCTGACCAAGGGCACCGCGGGTGCCGCGGTCCAATCCATGAATCTGGCCGTCGGATTCGACGAGACGGCAGGACTTTCCACCGTAGGAGTGGCACCGTGACGACGATCGAAACTCCGGCCGGCAAGCTGGTCCGGAGCCAGGGCGTGACCGCTCCGCTCGGCTTCCGGGCGGCGGGCATCGCCGCAGGCATCAAGGCCAGCGGAAAACCCGATCTGGCACTGGTATTCAACGAGGGCCCGGAATACGCGGCCGCGGGCGTGTTCACGCGCAACCAGGTGAAGGCCGCACCGGTGCTGTGGTCGCAGCAGGTGCTCACCGCCGGTCGTCTGCGTGCGGTGATCCTGAATTCCGGTGGAGCCAATGCGTGTACCGGTCCGGGCGGATTCCAGGACACCCACCAGACCGCCGAGGAATTGGCCAAGGCACTGAGCAATTGGGGCACCGAGACCGGCGCGGGCGAAATCGCCGTCTGCTCAACGGGTTTGATCGGCGACCGGCTGCCGATGGACAAGGTGGTTCCGGCCGTCACCGAGATCGTGCACGAAATGGGCGGCGGGCTGTCCGGCGGTCTCGACGCGGCATACGCGATCATGACCACCGACACCGTGCCCAAGGAAACGGCCTTCCACCACCGCGACAAGTGGAATGTCGGCGGCATGGCCAAGGGTGCGGGCATGCTCGCCCCATCGCTGGCGACCATGCTGGTAGTGCTCACCACCGATGCCGCCGCAACTGCCGAACAACTGGATCGCGCACTGCGCAACGCGACTCGGCTCACCTTCGACCGGCTCGATGTCGACGGCTCCTGCTCCACCAATGACACCGTGCTGCTGCTCGCCAACGGGGCGAGCGAGGTCACGCCGTCGCAGGAGGACCTCGACGCGGCGGTGCTCGCAGTCTGTGACGATCTGGCCGCCCAGCTGATGGCCGACGCCGAGGGCGTGACCAAGCGCGTGCAGATCACCGTCGCCGGTGCGGTCTCCGAGGACGAGGCGCTGGTCGCGGCGCGCGCCGTCGCCCGCGACAGTCTGGTCAAGACGGCGCTCTTCGGTTCCGACCCGAACTGGGGCCGGGTGCTCGCCGCCGTCGGCATCGCACCGGTCACCCTGGATCCGAACCGGATCTCGGTGTCGTTCAACGGAAATCCGGTCTGCGTCGACAGCGTCGGCGCGCCGGGCGCGCGCGAGGTCGACCTGTCCGGCGCCGATATCGAGGTGCGGATCGAACTGAATGTCGGTGACGGCACCGCCACCGTGCGCACCACCGACCTGTCGCACGGCTATGTCGAAGAGAATTCGGCCTACAGCTCATGAGCGAGCGAACAATCAACACGACCAGCGATGCGGTGCGGGAACTTTCGGCGTTGGACAAGGCGCACGTCCTCGCCGACGCATTGCCGTGGCTGCAGAAGTTCCGCGACAAGATCGTAGTTGTCAAATACGGCGGCAATGCGATGATCGATGCGGAGCTCAAACAGGCCTTCGCCGCCGATATGACGTTCCTGCGCACCGTCGGTGTGCACCCGGTGGTGGTGCACGGCGGTGGACCGCAGATCAGCGCGATGCTGAAAAAGCTCGGGCTGGAAGGTGAATTCCGCGGCGGCTTCCGGGTCACCACACCCGAGGTGATGGATGTGGTGCGGATGGTGCTGTTCGGTCAGGTCGGCCGGGAACTGGTCGGGCTGATCAATGCGCACGGTCCGTACGCGGTCGGCATATCCGGTGAGGACGCGCGCCTGTTCACCGCGACCCGGCGCACCGTCGACGTCGACGGCGAAGCCACCGATATCGGGCTGGTCGGCGATGTCACCGAGGTGAATGCCGACGCCGTGCTCGACCTCATCGGCGCGGGGCGTATTCCGGTGGTTTCCACCATCGCCCCGGACGCTGACGGCGTGGTGCACAACATCAATGCCGACACCGCCGCCGCCGCACTCGCCGAAGGCATCGGCGCGGAAAAACTGGTGATCCTGACCGACGTCGAGGGCCTCTACACCGACTGGCCGGACCGTTCGTCGCTGACCTCGCGCATCGATGCGGCCGAACTGGCCGAGTTGCTCCCGCGTCTGGATGCGGGCATGGTGCCGAAGATGGAAGCCTGCCTGCGCGCCGTGCAGGGCGGGGTGCCGACCGCACATGTCATCGACGGTCGCGTCCCACATTCGGTGCTGCTGGAACTGTTCACCGGAGAAGGAATCGGAACGATGGTGACGCCCGCCCCGCTCCCGACGAGCGCGGCGGACACACTGAACGGAACGAGAATATGAGCGAAACAGCAGAGCTGCAACAGCGGTGGTCCGCCGCGTTGATGAAGAACTACACCACCCCCAAGGTCGCGCTGGTGCGCGGCGCGGGCGCGGTGGTCTACGACGCGGACGGCAGACGCTACGTCGACTTCCTCGGCGGTATCGCGGTCAACAGCTTGGGCCACGCCCACCCGGCGATTCTGGAAGCCGTTACCCAGCAGCTCGGCACGCTGGGCCATACCTCGAATATCTACGCCAACGAACCGGTCATCGAACTGGCCGAACGGCTGCTCGCGCATTTCGGCGACGGTGAATTCGGGGACGGCCACGGCCGCGCGTTCTTCTGCAACTCGGGCACCGAGGCCAATGAGGCGGCGTTCAAGATGGCGCGGCTGACGGGGCGGCACAAGATCATCGCGACCGACGAGGCATTCCACGGCCGGACCATGGGCGCGCTCGCGCTCACCGGACAGCCCGCCAAGCGGACGCCGTTCGAGCCGATGCCCGCGGGTGTCGTCCATGTGCCCTACGGCGATGCGGCGGCGCTCGAGGCGGTCGTCGACGAGGACACCGCGGCGGTATTCCTCGAACCGATCATGGGGGAGAGCGGCGTTGTCGTGCCGCCCATCGACTATCTGGTGAAGGCGCGGGAGATCACCGCGCGTCACGGTGCGCTGCTGATTCTCGACGAGGTGCAGACCGGAATCGGCCGATGCGGAAAGTTCTACGCGCACCAGGCATTCGGCATAGTGCCCGACGTGATCACGCTGGCCAAGGGGCTCGGCGGCGGGCTGCCGATCGGTGCGGTGCTGGCCACCGGACCGGCCGCCGATCTGCTGACGCCGGGTCTGCACGGCACCACGTTCGGCGGCAATGCGGTCTGTGCCGCAGCGGCTTTGGCGGTACTGCGCACCATCGACGACACCGATCTGCTCGCCCATGTCGAATCCGTCGGCAAGCGGCTCAGCGACGGCATCGAGCTGCTCGAGCACCCGCTGATCGACCATGTGCGTGGTGCGGGTCTGCTGCTCGGAATCGTGTTGACCGACGATATCTCGGCCGAGGTCGAGAACCGGGCGCGGGAGGCGGGCTATCTGGTGAATGCGCCCAAGCCCAACATCATTCGGCTCGCGCCGCCGCTGGTGCTCACCGAGACCCAGTCCGACAATTTCGTCGGCGATCTGCCCGAGATCCTGGACGGTGCGATCGCGGATGCCAAGGGGGCCAAATGACACTCCGGCACTTTCTGCGTGACGATGACGTCACGCCTGCCGAGCAAGCCGAAATCCTCGCGCTCGCAGCGGAATTGAAGAAGGATCCATTCGCGCATCGGCCGCTGGAAGGGCCGCGCGGAGTCGGGGTGATCTTCGAGAAGAACTCCACCCGCACGCGGTTCTCCTTCGAAATGGGTATCGCGCAGCTCGGCGGGCACGCGGTGGTGGTCGACGGTCGCGACACCCAGCTCGGTCGCGAGGAGACGCTCGGTGATACCGGCAAGGTGCTCTCGCGCTATGTCGATGCGATCGTGTGGCGTACCTTCGAACAGGTGCGACTGGACGAAATGGCCGTAACCGCAACGGTTCCGATCGTCAACGCTTTGTCCAACGAGTTCCACCCGTGTCAGGTGCTCGCCGATCTGCAGACCCTCGCCGAGCGCAAGGGCGGTCTGGTCGGGCGCAGCCTCACCTACTTCGGTG
The DNA here is from genome assembly GCF_050955745.1 of Nocardia sp. CA-120079. NCBI lineage: Bacteria > Bacillati > Actinomycetota > Actinomycetes > Mycobacteriales > Nocardiaceae > Nocardia > Nocardia sp. CA-120079. The sequence continues at coordinate 6,557,278 of NZ_CP192088.1, read as the reverse complement.
ACGGTGCGAACAATATGGCGCACTCGCTGCTGCTCGGTGGTGTGACCGCGGGTGTGAACATAACCATCGCCGCGCCAACGGGTTTCGAGCCGCTGCCGTGGATTCTGGAGGCCGCACGCAAGCGGGCCGCCGAGACCGGTGCGACCATCACCCTGACCGGCGATCCGGTCGCCGCCGCGGCGGGTGCCGATGCTCTGGTGACCGACACCTGGACCTCCATGGGACAGGAGAACGACGGCCTCGATCGCGTCGGGCCGTTCCGTCCGTTCCAGCTCAACGACGATCTGCTCGCCAAGGCACAGCCGGATGTCGTTGTGCTGCACTGTCTTCCGGCTCATCGCGGTGAGGAGATCACCGACGAGGTGCTCGATGGACCGCACAGCGTGGTGTGGGACGAGGCGGAGAACCGGCTGCACGCACAGAAGGCGCTGCTTGTGTGGTTGTTGGCCAAGAGAGGTGAGGCGCGGTGAGTGTGTGTGGTGCCGCGGGAGTGACAGGATCGAAGGCGGTGGCTCGGTGTGGCCATACCAGCCCTCCATTCATCACGGCGCTCGTGCGGCTCGGCGCGAGACGCGGCAGCGAGGCTCGGCCATGACAGTCCAACCCGACGCGGGCAAGTCCGCCCCCGCTATCGCTCGAACCCGCGCCGGCCGCCAATCCCGCATCATCGAACTGCTGACGGCGCACGCGGTCCGCAGCCAGACCGAACTCGCGGCACTGCTCGCCGCCGAAGGTATCGAAACCACTCAGGCCACCCTGTCCCGCGACCTCGATGAACTCGGCGCCGTGAAATTGCGCGCCGCCGACGGTGGCGCGGGCGTCTACGTGGTACCCGAAGACGGCAGCCCTGTCCGCGGCGTCACCGGCGGCACCGACCGCCTCTCCAAACTCCTCGGCGACCTCTTGGTCTCCACCGATGCCAGCGGCAATATCGCCGTCCTGCGCACCCCGCCAGGTGCCGCCCACTACCTGGCCAGCGCCCTCGACCGCGCCGCCCTCCCGTTCATCGTCGGCACCATCGCCGGGGACGACACCATCGCCGTAATAGCCCGCGAACCCCTCACCGGCGCCGAACTAGCCGCCAAGATCGAGGCACTCGCCTGAGCCGGGAATCTCATCCTCAGCGCGGTCGGCTCGGCACAGCGATCGGTGGCGCATACCTGGTGACTACCTCGCATAGGGCACACAACCTATGCGAGGTAGCCACTACATACGCGATGCGATTGCAGGGTCAGCCGAAGGGGTATTGGCCGCCGCCATGCGGGGTGTTGCTGGGGGTGCCGACGTTGATGATGTCTTGCACGAGGTCGACTAGTGCGCGGCCGATGTCGAGGACGTCGTTGCCGAGGGTGCTGAATTCGCCTGCTATGAGGTGCAGCAGCATGGGTCCGTCCTTCGCCCGCTCCGATAGTTACCGGATAAAGCGTGACATAGCTGGAAGGGGGTGCCAAGGTGCTACGGGAAGGTGGAACTCGGACCCGGTTGTGAATGGGCTTGCATCATCATGCATAATCATTTGCATGACGGTGCGGGCCGCCTGACGTGCGATTTGCGTGCGTCGGTGGGCGCCGCGCCCCGCCGCCCGCGGATGCGGGCACGACCTGCAGACAAGCACGAAACCGAGGAGCACAAAGACATGTCCGAGCGCGTCGTACTCGCCTACTCCGGTGGGCTCGATACCTCCGTTGCGATCAGCTGGATCGGCAAGGAGACCGGCGCCGAGGTCGTGGCGGTCGCCATCGATCTGGGCCAGGGCGGCGAGGACATGAATGTGGTGCGCCGGCGCGCACTGGACTGCGGTGCCGTCGAGGCGATCGTGGTCGATGCTCGCGACGAATTCGCCAACGAGTACTGCCTGCCGACCATCCAGGCCAACGCCATGTACATGGGTCAGTACCCGCTGGTCTCGGCGATCAGCCGCCCGCTCATCGTCAAGCACCTCGTCGAGGCCGCCAAGTTCCACGGCGCGAGCACCGTCGCGCACGGCTGCACCGGTAAGGGCAACGACCAGGTCCGCTTCGAGGTCGGCATCGGCGCGCTCGCCCCCGACCTGAATGTGATCGCCCCGGTCCGCGACTACGCCTGGACCCGGGAGAAGGCCATCGCCTTCGCCGAGGAGAACCAGCTCCCGATCAACGTCACCAAGAAGTCCCCGTTCTCGATCGACCAGAACGTGTGGGGTCGCGCGGTGGAGACGGGCTTCCTCGAGGACCTCTGGAACGCGCCGACCAAGGACGTCTACGACTACACCTCGGACCCGACGGTCAACTTCGAGGCGCCCGACGAACTCATCGTCACCTTCGACAAGGGTGTGCCGGTCGCCATCGACGGCCGCCAGGTCAGCGTGCTCGAGGCCATCGTCGAGCTGAACCATCGTGCGGGCCGCCAGGGTGTCGGCCGCCTCGATATGGTCGAGGACCGGCTCGTCGGCATCAAGAGCCGCGAGATCTACGAGGCCCCAGGCGCCATCGCGCTGATCACCGCGCACCAGGCCCTGGAAAACGTCACCATCGAGCGCGAACTGGGCCGCTACAAGCGGCAGGTCGAGCAGCGCTGGGGCGAGCTGGCCTACGACGGCCTCTGGTTCTCCCCGCTCAAGCGCGCGCTGGACGCCTTCGTCGCCGAGACCCAGCAGCACGTCACCGGCGAGATCCGGATGGTGCTGCACGGCGGTTCGGTCGTGGTCAACGGTCGCCGCTCCGAGCAGTCGCTCTACGACTTCAACCTGGCCACCTACGACGAGGGCGACACCTTCGATCAGTCCCTCGCCAAGGGCTTCGTGCAGATCCACGGCCTGTCCTCCAAGGTCGCGGCGCGTCGCGACCTCAACCAGAAGTAGGCGGTGGCCGCGCCTTCGCTCGGCCGAGCGCGAGAGATTCAGCGACGGACCTCGTCCGACTGCGCCTACTAGGCTCGATCGGGTCGGCGCGCAGTGAGTCGCCGACCCGAAAGGAGCGCTATGCGGACCGACGACGACAGCTGGGATATCGAATCGAGCGTGGGCGCCACCGCCCTCGGCGTCGCCGCAATGCGAGCCGCCGAGAGCCGCCGCGCGGACGCACTGTTCCATGATCCGTACGCCGAAGTGCTGGTGACCGCCGTCGGTTCGGAATCCTGGACGCGCATCGTGCGCGGGGAGATCCCGAATCTCGAGGAGGCCGCGACAGCGGCGATGGGCCCTATTATCTCGGCCCTCATCGCACGCACCTGCTACCTCGACGCCTACGTCCAGGAGGCGGCCGCCGACGGCATCCGGCAGCTCGTCATCCCCGCCGCGGGCCTGGACGCCAGGGCATATCGGTTCGAATGGCCAGTCGGCACAACGGTTTTCGAGCTGGATCTGCCGAAGGTGCTGGAGTTCAAGGAGAGCGCGCTTGCGGATTTTCCGCCCGCGGCAGACCGCCGCGCGATAGCGGTGGATCTGCGTCAGGATTGGCCTGCGGCGTTGCGCGACAATGGATTCGATCCGACCGCGCCGACCGCATGGTTGGTCGAAGGCCTCTTGCGTTACCTCCCCGCGGACGCTCAGGACCGGCTGTTCGACAACATCGTGGCATCGAGTGCACCGGGCAGTCGCATCGCGATCTACCGCTCATCCGGTTCCGCGCCGGACTCGAAGGCATTGCGGGATGCGCGAGCGGCCGGGGTCGACGTGACGGTCGATGTCGGCGAACTGTGGTACTCCGACGAGGGCCGCAGCGATCCGATCGACTGGTTCACCGAACACGGCTGGACGGTGTCGCGCGCCGATCCGGCCGAGGTGCTGCGCAGCCGTGGCCGGGAGGTGTCCGACGCGGCCGCTGCCCACCTGAAGACCGATATTTTGTTCACCGCCCGACGACCCGGAGGAGACAGCACACGATGACGCAGAGCGGCAGCACCAACGAAGGGGCGCTCTGGGGCGGACGTTTCGCGTCCGGACCGGCCGCGGCAATGGCCGCGCTGAGCAAGTCGACCCATTTCGACTGGGCGCTGGCTCCCTACGACATCCGCGCGTCGAAGGCGCACGCGCGCGTGCTGCACAAGGCGGGACTGCTGTCGGAGAGCGACCTCGCCGCCATGCTGTCTGGGCTGGATCGCCTTGCGGCGGACGTGGATTCGGGTGCGTTCGCCCCCGCCGAGGCCGATGAGGACGTGCACGGCGCGTTGGAGCGCGGGCTGATCGAGCGGGTCGGCGCCGAACTGGGCGGTCGACTCCGGGCCGGGCGTTCGCGTAATGACCAGGTGGCCACGCTGTTTCGGATGTGGCTGCGCGATGCGGCCCGCCGGGTCGCCGCCGGACTCCTCGATGTGGTCGACGCGTTGGTCGCCCAGGCCGCCGCGCATCCGGACGCGGTAATGCCCGGCAAGACGCATCTGCAGGCCGCGCAGCCGGTGCTGCTCGCACACCATCTGCTCGCACACGCGCATCCGCTGCTGCGCGATATCGATCGGCTGCGCGACTTCGACAAGCGGGCGGCGGTGTCGCCCTATGGTTCCGGCGCACTGGCCGGATCCTCGCTCGGACTCGATCCGGAAGCCATTGCGGCCGAACTGGATTTCGATGCCGCCGCGGCGAATTCGATCGATGCCACTTCCGCGCGTGATTTCGCGGCCGAGGCGGCCTTCGTGCTCGCCATGATCGGCGTCGATCTGAGCCGGATGGCCGAAGAGGTGATCATCTGGAGCACACCGGAATTCGGCTACATCACCCTCGCCGACGCCTGGTCCACCGGCTCGTCGATCATGCCGCAGAAGAAGAACCCGGACGTCTCCGAACTCACCCGCGGCAAGGCAGGCCGCCTCATCGGCAATCTGACCGGACTGCTGGCGACCCTGAAAGCTCAACCGCTGGCTTACAACCGGGACCTGCAGGAGGACAAGGAACCGCTGTTCGACTCGGTCGCCCAACTCGAACTGCTGCTCCCGGCCATCGCGGGCCTGGTCTCGACGCTCACCTTCCACACCGACCGCATGGCCGAACTGGCCCCCGCCGGTTTCACCCTCGCCACCGATATCGCCGAATGGCTTGTCCGCCAGGGTGTTCCGTTCCGCGTCGCACACGAGGCCGCGGGTGGCTGCGTGCGCGCCGCCGAGGCGCGCGGTGTCGGCCTCGACGAGCTGACCGACGAAGAATTCGCCGCCATCGATCCGGCACTGGCCCCACAGGTCCGCGAAGTGCTCACCGTGCAGGGCTCGATCGCATCCCGCAATGCGCGCGGCGGAACCGCGGGCGTGCAGGTCACGGCGCAACTCGACGACATCCGCAACACCGTCACCACCCTGCGCCCCCTCTTCCCGTAGCTCCCCTCGACGCCCTTACGCGGGCGCGAAATGGTGGGATCGCCGGGATCGCGCAGTTGGGTCGCCGATAGGTCAGCGACGCTGTCCGACAACGTCAGCGACCCAACAACTGCGCCACACGCACCAGCGGGGCGGCGATTGCGGGGATCGCGGATGGGTCGCGCAGTCGGCCCGCTCGGTATGTCAGCAACTCCTGGCCGACAAGGCTCCAGTCCGGGACGGTTCCGGCGAGATGCGCGTCGATCAGCGGTTTGCCGACGAGCCAGCGGGCGAAGTCCGGATCGACGGCATTGATCCGGAAGCGTGAGTCGAAGGAAACATTGCCGGTGGCGGTGGGCTTGTCGCCGAACAGTGTGCGACCCAGCTTGGACAGCATGCCGCGGGTGGACACGTTGACCGATGGGAAGGGGCGGTCCAGCAGCACCATGGTCGCGATCAGGTGGTGCGTTGTCGTAGTCCTGTTCGACGCGGAACGTGGGCCGACCGTCGCACCGACGGTTTCCGTTTCATATCTGTACTCCGCCACCGTCACCCAGCGCCCGCCGATCTGCCCCGTCAATGTCACGCCCAGATAGCGTCCACCCCGGGGCATGCGCGAGACCCACCGAGCCCGCGACCTGTCCGCGAACGTCCACCCGTGCTGGGTCGCCCACTGCCGCAAGATCCTTCGGCGCTCGCGCTCGGCACGAATCGTCAGCGGAACGAACACAATGAGCGTGACCAGTATCAGGATCGGCCCGGCCAGGACCAAGATCACCGCTGCGTCCATTGTCCCTCCTCGATCGACGACCGAATTGTGCGGTGCCGACCTTTCGATCGGGATGGTCGAATGCTTATGGCGCCGACCGCACCCCGCCCGCCCGGGTTTACGCTGCGCCGATGACCCTGCTGTTGCTGGCGCTGGCCATCGCCTCCGAAATCACCGCGACCGTCTCGCTCAAAATCTCTGACGGTTTCACCAAATTGGTGCCTTCGATCATCGTGGTCATCGGCTACGGTGCGGCCTTCTTCTTCCTGTCCCAGGCACTGAAGCGCGGCATGCCGATCGGTGTCGCCTACGGCATCTGGTCGGCGGTCGGCGTCGCGGCCATCGCCGTCATCGGTGTCCTATTCCTGGACGAACGACTCTCGTTGATCCAGGTCGGCGGCATCGGATTGGTGATTCTCGGTGTGCTTGCATTGGAACTCGGTGGCGCACATTGACATCCGCGCTGCGAAATTATCGGTGTTCGGCTGATCAATCTCGTTGCGCCCTGCGCATTTTGTCGAATTCGTCCCATGAGAGGTGGCGGCGAACGTAGCATCGGCCGATGGATCGGACGTTTGCTCAACTGAGTCGACGCGGGTGACGGTATGGCATCGGAAGCGGGCGATGTAGTACTCGAGGCCCAGTCGTTGGTGAAACGCTACGGCGGTGTCGAGGCGTTGCGGGGAGCCAACTTTCAGGTGCGCGCCGGTGAGGTCGTCGCATTGATCGGCGATAACGGTGCGGGCAAGTCCACGCTGGTGAAATGCCTTTCCGGGGCGGAACAACCGGATTCGGGGACCATCCTGCTGGACGGTTCGCAAACGGTGCTCGGCTCACCGACCGCCGCACGCAGGCTCGGCATCGAAACCGTGTACCAGGACCTCGCCGTCGCACCCGATCTGGACCCGGCCGCCAACCTCTTCCTCGGCCGAGAGCTGGTTCGCCGCGGATTGGCAGGCAGACTCGGCATGCTCGACAAGCGGGCGATGCGGACCCAAGCCGTGGAACACTTCCGGCTCCTCGGCGTGACGCTGCAGAGCACCGATGTGCCGATCGGCGCATTGTCGGGCGGACAGCGCCAGAGTGTCGCCGTGGCGCGTGCGGTGCTGTGGGCGAGCAAGGTCGTCTTCATGGACGAACCGACCGCGGCCCTCGGCGTTGTGCAGCGCGAACGGGTGCTCGAGGTGATTCGCAACGTGCGTGACCAGGGCATTGCCGTCGTACTGATCAGCCACAATATGCCGGAGGTGCTGGCCGTGGCCGACCGGATCGAGGTGCTGCGCCTCGGCAAGCGGGTAGCCCGATTCGTCGCCGCCGATGCCACGCTGGAGCAGTTGGTCGGCGCGATGACCGGAGCGCTGTCACACGAGGACGCCGCATGACGAAAGCAGAGCCGAATGGTGGCCCCGATCTGCCGGAACGCACTGCGCTGCAACGGCTTCTCGGCGCTAGCACGCTGTGGATCGGTGTGGTGCTCGTCGTATTGTGCATCGTTTTCAGCATCATCCGCCCCGACGCCTTCCCGACCCGTTTCACCCTGCAGACGCTGCTGATCGAAACCTCGGTGCTGCTGGTGCTTTCGGTCGGCATGACCTTCGTGATCATCACCTCGGGCATCGACCTGTCGGTCGGCATGGTGCTGATCTTCGCCGGCGTACTCGGCGCGAAAACGATGGAATGGCTGAGCCCCGACGAGAACGCCACCGGCGCGGGCTGGGGAATTATCGGTGTCGGCCTCCTGATTTCCATTGCGGGCGGTGGCATCTGGGGATTGCTGAATGGAATTCTGGTGGCAAAGGCCAAGATTCCACCGCTGATCGTCACCCTCGGCTCCTTCGGTGCGGCACTCGGTGCGGCACAACTGATCACCGGCGGTGTCGACACCAGGACGGTGCCCGATAAACTGCGCAACTCCCTGGGTTTCGGGACGTCGCTGGGCGGCGTACCGAATCTGGTGCTGGTCGCGGCGGCGGTGACGGTGCTCGCCGCCTGGGTGCTGCACACCACCCGGTTCGGTCGCTACACCTACGCGATCGGCTCCAATGAGGAGGCCGCGCGGCGTTCGGGCATCGCGGTCACCCGCCACCTCGTGCTGGTCTATCTGATGACCGGATTACTCGCCGGAGTGGCCGGATTCATGAATCTGGCCTACTTCGGCACCACCACCATCGGCGGACACGGCACCGACAATCTGGATGCCATCGCCGGTGTAGTCATCGGCGGGACCAGCCTTTTCGGCGGAATCGGCACCATTGCCGGCACGGTAATCGGCGTTTTCATTCCGTCGGTGCTGCGCAAGGGATTCGTCATCGCGGGGGTGCCGGTGTTCTGGCAGCCGATCGCGGTGAGCGCGGTTCTGGTGGGGGCGGTGTGGTTCGACCAACTGCGCCGCCGTGCCCGGGACCGCAAGTAGAGAGGTAAGCAGTACAGCACTGCGCGATAAGAGAATAAGGCGGAGGTAGCCAAATGAGGGTGGCGAAGCGGACCGCGGTGATGATCGGCGCGATGGCGGCGGTCGGCACGCTGATGGTGGGATGTGGTGGCTCGGTGAACAATTCCGGCGGAACTGATGCCAAGAAATTGGTGCTGATTCCCGGTGTCGCCGACGAACCGTTCTATATTTCCATGCAATGCGGCGCGCAGGACGAGGCGAGCAAACTCGGCTACAAGCTGCAGACACAGGCGCCGACGAAATTCGATGCGGGCGCGCAGACTCCGGTACTGACCGGTGTGGTGGCCAATAAGCCCGGCGGCATCCTGATCGCCCCGACACATGCGCAGGCGATGGCGAATCCGATCAAACAGGCCAAGGATGCCGGGATCAAAATCATCGAAGTCGATACCGCGCTGGACGACACGTCGATCGCGCTGTCGTCGATCGCATCCGATAACAAGAAGGGCGGCGAGCTCGCGGCGCAGACGCTGGCCAAGCTCATCGGCGACAAGGGACCCGTGCTGGTGATCAACACCAAGGCCGGAACCTCCACCACCGATGCGCGTGCCCAGGGCTTCGAAGATGCGGTCAAGGCCTTCCCGGGCATTACCTCGCTCGGCGTGCAGTACAACAACAATGAAGCGGCACAGGCGGCTTCGATCGTGACCGCGACGCTGGCCGCCCATCCCGACCTTGCCGGGATCTTCGCCACCAACCTGAGTTCGGCCGAGGGCGCGGCCACCGGATTACGCAATGCCAATAAGCTCGGCCAGGTCAAACTGGTCGGCTTCGATGCGAGCCCGAAACAGGTCGAGGACCTGAAAGCCGGCACCGTGCAGGCGCTTATCGCGCAGGATCCGGCCGGGATCGGTGCGAAGGGCGTCGACGAGGCCGCGGCCGCGCTGGAGGGTAAGCCGGTCACCCGCAATATTCAGACCGATATGGTGGCGATCACCCAGGCCGATATGGATGCCAACTCGAAGTACTTCTACAAGCGGAAGTGCTGACGGGGGCGAGGTCGGGTCCGAGCACGCTCGGACCCGGCTAATCCTCCACTCGCACCGTGTATCCCGAATTCTCCAACGCGGCGAGCACATCGTCGCGATGGGTGGGACCCCGCGTTTCCAACGTCAGCGCTACCTCGACCTCGTCGACCGCGAGCCACCCACCGGTCCGCGAGTGCACCACATCCACCACACTCGCACCGGTCTTCCCGACCACCGCGAGCAATCCGCTCAACGCACCGGGCCGATCCGAAATCGTCACGCGCACAGCCAGATAACGCCCGGCGGCGCCGAGACCATGTCCGATGATCCTGGTCAGCATCATCGGATCGATATTGCCGCCGGACAGGATCGCGCACACCGGCCCCTGCAACCCGAGTTCCGTTGGCTCGCAACTCATCAGGGCCGCCACCGCAGCGGCACCGGCGGGCTCGACGATCAACTTCGCGCGTTCCAGACACAGCAGCAGCGCCTTGGACAGCGCATCCTCGTCGACCGTCACCACCGCGGGCACATGCGCCGCGACGTGCGCGAACGGCACCGCACCCGGCAGCCCGACCGCGATGCCGTCGGCCATGGTCGACATCCGCGTCGCCCGCACCGGTTTACCCGCCGCCAGCGAATCGGGCCACGCCGCTGCCTCCGCGGCCTGCACGCCAACCACCCGTACGTGCGGTGCGACATGATGCAGGGCAATGGCGACCCCGGCGAGTAGCCCACCGCCGCCGGTCGGCACGATCACAGTCCCGACCTCGGGCATCTGCTCGATGATCTCCAGGGCCACCGTCGCCTGCCCGGCGACGATATCGCCGTGATCGAACGGATGGATCAGCGTCGCACCGGTCCGCTCGGCGAAATCCAGTGCGGCATCCAGCGAGTCGTCGATGGTCTCACCGACCTGCCGCACCTCGGCCCCATACGCCTTGGTGGCCACCAGCTTCGGCAGCGAAGCGCCCACCGGCATGAATACCGTCGAGCGAATCCCGAGCGAAGCCGCGGCCCACGCCACCCCCTGCGCGTGATTGCCCGCACTGGCCGCCACCACGCCGCGCGCCCGATCTTCCGCCGGGAGGTTCGCGATCCGGAAGTATGCCCCGCGCGGTTTGAACGAGCCGGTCCGCTGCAGGTTCTCGCACTTCAGCCGCACCTCGGTTCCGGCGTGTTCGGACAACACCCGTGACGCGACCACCGGTGTCCGCCGAATCACCGGCGCCAATGCCGCCGCGGCCGCCTCGATACGGTCCAGTCCCAGCAACTCCATGCGCCCATGCTGCCAGCCCATGGCACGGATGCGCTGCCACATGGGCAGAAATCATCCGATGATTTCGCGCGCCTATCCGGCCTTCGCGAGATTATGCGCAATGGCACCGAGCCGCGCCAGCCGAGCATCGCCGAGCGGCGTCAGCTTCCCGCCGAGCCGATTGGTGACGAAGGCCAGCGACATCCCGGTGGCCGGATCGGCGAACGCCCCCGAACCGCCGAGACCGAAATGGCCGAACGCGGAGATGGGATCAACCTTCGACGGCTTCATCGGCACACCGTGGTAACCCAGCGCCCACGGAATGCGAAACGCCAGAACGTAATCGGGAGTGAAGACCTGACGCTGGGTGATCTGCTCGATGGTCTCCGGACGCAGCAACTGGAAGTCCCCGAGCCGACCATCGGTCGCGAGCGCGCTGTACATCCTCGCCAGGGCACGCGCCGAGAAGACGCCGTTGACGCCTGGAATCACCGAATCATGCAGCCGCGGATCGGAAACCATATCCGCGAATCCGCGCGGGGTGGTTTCGGCGGCCGCAGCGAAACGAGTCCGGCCCATGAGCCGCGCACTGTTTTCCCAACTCATGCCCGCAACGGTGAGCCGAGGAAAGTTGGTGGCAATGCGGCCGCGTTCGGATTCCGGCACGCGGAACCAGAGTTCCTCCGCCGCGAGCGGTCTCGCGATTTCCGTGCGCAACAGCTCGGTGAAATCCGAACCGGAGACCCGTCGGATCAGTTCGGCGACCAAGTGCCCGAAGGAGATTCCGTGGTAGCCGCTGGTCACCAGGTGGCGCGGGTCGGGGGAGCAGGCCGCGAGCGCAGCGGTGACCTCGGCATCGTCCAGGAAACGCGCTACCGGCCCAGGTAGCAGATCGCGCAGCCGATGCAGACCCGCCCGGTGGGTGAGCATTTCCCGCACCGTAATGCGCTCCTTGCCCGCCGCCCCGAATTCGGGCCAGTAGGTGGCGACCGGCTCGTCGTAATCGAACAGTCCACGCTCGGCCAATCGGTGCGCCAGCGTCGAGACCACACCCTTGCCGGTGGAATAGGCCATGGCCACGGTATCGGCGGCCCACGGCACGCCCGGATGCGCGAATCCGGCCCACACATCCACGACCGGTTCGCCGTGTTGATAGACCACGAGCGCCCCGCCGCCGTCGCTCGGCCTGCGGAACAGCCTGTCGAATTCGGCGACCAGGCGCACATAGCGACGATCCACCGACTGCGTTGCGGTAAGTGTCATTGGATTACCTCTGTCGTTAGACCAACCAACAGCATGGCACGGCAGCGACCGCGGCCATCGCGGAGCCGAAATTCCAACCGTGAGACCGGTCGGTTCGGTGAACTTTTCCTGACCGTCATATCCGCGACCGAGATCGCAACACGGCTCGCATAGCGTGGCCGCATGCCCCCGAGACGACGATCGGCGCTACTGGCCAGGTTGGTTGTCGACGAACCAGGCCGACCGCAAGTGATCCTCGGCGAACTGCGCCGGGTGATTCTGGATGGGGCCGTGCCGCCGTGCACGGTGATCCCGTTGCGCGAGGTTGCCGAATTGTTCGGCGTCAGCCATATCCCGGTGCGGGAGGCGCTCAAGACATTGATCGGGGAGGGACTGGTCACCCATCAGCCGCACGGCGGTTATGCGGTGGCCCAGCTGACCTCCAACGAGCTGCGCGAAATGTATATCGCGCGGGAGACCCTGGAAACCGCGTCGCTGGCGGCCGCGGCGCGCAATGCCACCGACGCCGACCGCGCTCGTTTGCTCGAGGTGAATTCGCTACTGGAACAGGCGATTCGAGATGACGACCCGGTCGCATACCACCGTCAGTCGCGCCATTTCCACGTGGCGCTGACCAAGCCGTCACGGATGTTCCGACTGCTGCACATGCTCGAATCGGCGTGGAATGTCACCGAGCCGGTGCAGTCCATGGTGCATATCGGCCGCGCTGATCGGGTGCGCCTGCACACCGATCACGCGCTGATGCTCGATGCTTTCATGGCCCGGGATGTGGATCGCCTGCTGCTGATCGCCGAACGGCATCACCGCAGGTTGGAGACGGTAATCGCGACGTTGCCCACCGATACCGGACTGCTCGCGCCGGAAGATATATCGATCGCGCAATAGCCGGGCAATAACTGCGCAATGGCCGGGCAATGCGTGGTTTCTACTGTCGTTTCGATCAACAGTTTCACCTTCGGATGGGAAACACCATGACCGAAACGCTCACCACCGCGGCCCCGCCCGTACTCGCGCCGCCCGCCTACGACCCACGGCTGACAAATGCGGACCTGGCCCCACTGCGCAAGCAGACCTGGGGCTCCTACAACATCTTCGCGTTCTGGATGTCGGACGTGCACAGCGTCGGCGGCTATGTCACCGCGGGCAGCTTATTCGCACTCGGACTCGCCAGCTGGCAGGTGCTCGCGGCGCTGCTGATCGGCATCACCATCGTCTATTTCTTCTGCAATCTGGTCGCCAAGCCGAGTCAGGTGACCGGTGTGCCGTATCCGGTCATGTGCCGCAGCGCATTCGGGGTGCTCGGCGCGAATATCCCGGCCATCATCCGTGGCCTGATCGCCGTCGCCTGGTACGGGATTCAGACCTTTCTCGCCTCGGCGGCACTGGATGTCGTACTGGTGAAACTATTTCCGAGCCTCGCTCCGTATGCGGTCGTCGACGACTATGGTTTCCTCGGTCTCTCACTGCTCGGGTGGGGCAGTTATCTATTGCTGTGGGTCGTGCAGGCCTGCGTGTTCTGGCGCGGCATGGAATCGATTCGCAAATTCATCGACTTCTGTGGTCCCGCTGTGTATGTCGTGATGTTCCTGCTCTGCGGCTATCTGATCGCCAAGGCAGGCTGGAGTGCCATCGACCTGAAGCTCGGCGAGGTGAAGTACACCGGTTGGGCCTCGGTCCCGGTCATGCTCGGCGCGATCGCGCTGGTCGTGTCCTACTTCTCCGGTCCGATGCTGAACTTCGGCGATTTCTCCCGCTACGGCAAGAGTTTCGCGGTGGTGCGGCGTGGCAACCTGCTCGGGCTGCCGGTCAACTTCCTGCTCTTCTCACTGCTGGTCGTGATCACGGCATCGCTGACGGTCCCGGTCTACGGTGAGCTGATCACCGATCCCGTTGCGACGGTGGCCCGTATCGACAGCACCTTCGCGATCGTGCTGGGCGCGATGACCTTCGCCATCGCCACGATCGGTATCAATATCGTCGCCAACTTTATTTCGCCGGCTTTCGACTTCTCACACGTCAGCCCGCAGCGGATCAGCTGGCGCGCGGGCGGCATGATCGCCGCGGTCGGTTCGGTCCTGATCACCCCGTGGAACCTCTACAACAATCCGGAGGTCATCCACTACACCCTGGAGGTGCTCGGCGCATTCATCGGCCCGCTGTTCGGTGTCCTCATCGCCGACTATTATCTGGTGCGCAAACAGCAGGTTGTCGTCGACGACTTGTTCACCCTGTCGCAGACCGGATCCTACTGGTACAGCAAGGGTTACAACCCGGCGGCGATCATCGCAACCGCCGTCGGCGCGATCATCGCGGTGATCCCGGTGCTGGCCAAGGATGTCACCGGCATGTACACCGCCGCGCAGTACAGCTGGTTCATCGGCTGCGGCCTCGGCTTCCTCACCTATTACCTGCTGGCCACCCGAACCCGGTTGGCAGTGCAGGGAGTTGCCGCCTGATGCGCATCCAGGTCGTCAACCCGAACACCACGCGGGCGATGACCGACACGATCGAGCAGTGTGCCCAGGCCGTAGCGGGCCGGGACACACTGCTCGACGCGGTAACCGCCGAGATGGGGCCCGCCTCGATCGAGAGTCACTACGACGAAGCCCTCAGCGTCCCGGGCATTCTCGCCGCCATCCGACGCGGCGAACAGGAGGGTGTCGACGGCTACGTGATCGCCTGCTTCGGTGATCCGGGCCTGGACGCGGCCCGAGAACTGGCACGCGGGCCGGTAATCGGCATCGCGGAGGCGGCAATGCGTACCGCGAGTCATCTCGGCGGCGGATTCAGCATCGTCACGACGCTCGGCCGGACCATCGGCCGAGCCGACGAGCTGGTGTATCGCTATGGCATGCAACGTTTTTGCCGCGGCATCCACGCCTGCGAAATCCCGGTGCTCGCACTGGAAGATCCGGATGCCCGCAAAGTCGTCACCGAGGCATGCGGCGATGCGGTCGACGCCGATGGTTCCGATGCGATCGTCCTCGGCTGCGCGGGCATGGCCGACCTCTGCAACCACATCCGCGACGAGATCGGTGTACCGGTGATCGACGGCGTCGCCGCTGCCACCCTCACCGCCCAGTCGCTGATCACCCTCGGCCTGCGCAAATCGGGTAGGGGAGAGTTCGCCGCACCACCACCCAAGGCGTATAGCGGCCCGCTGCGCTCCTTCGGCTCGAATTCCTGAGCTGTCAGGCGGCTGCGGCCAGGGCTTCCATCGCCGCATCGGGATCGTCGACATCGACGACGAGACGGGTGAACCCGGGGCCTGCAAGGTCGATGAGAATGGCATGGCCGTCGAATCTGGTGTCCCAGAACTCTTTTCGCCCCTTGCCGCGGTAGGTGCCCGCCGCGATAACGCCGGGAAAGAACGTGCCCGGTGCGCGGACCCACGGTGGGCGCAGATCGACCGGGGCGGGGGTCACCTCTTTGATATCGGCCAGATCGAAGGTCACGTGCTCGCGCAGGGCCAGCAGTCGGTGCCCGCCGAGCACATGAACCGTCACTTTGTCGTCCGTGACTTCGACTTCGACCATCGTGCACCTCGCTGAATTCAAGACCTCGTACGCGATCCAGGATCCGAGTCGCTCCTGTTCGCACCCTGTGTCGTTCCTGTGATTTCTCGAAGGCTTCGACCGGTGTTACAAGCCCCCCGTATTTTGGCAAAAATACTTGCTGAAACGTAGATATGCGCATTGAAACATGAGATCTCAGATGCTGAAAGTCGTACAGCACATGTTGCGAACCAAAACCAGCAAGGAGCAGGGGACTTGGCCCAGGCAGCCAGTTACGAAGCATCGCGGCGGCAGCTACGGATCGCCGCGGCGATTACGCGGGGACGGCGGGAGATGATCGTTGGCTGACCCGGCCTACGAACCTGAAACGGCCGGGTCAGCGCGACGACCCCCAACGAGCCTCAGATGACCCGAACCGCTTCTTCGGCGATATCGAGCACACCGAGCAGCCACGGCGTATAGCTCCCAGGGTCGTCGGCGATCGCATCCCGCAGCGCCTCCGGTTGGATCCACGCGTAGTCGGCGACCTCCGCCGGATCCGGCCGCGGCGCCGCGGTCCGCAGGAACTCGGCATCGAGCCGTCCGATCAGCACATGATCCCATTCGTGCTCCACCCGACCGGTCGTGGAATCCTGGGCGTGATACCGGAAGATTCCGACCTCGGTCAGCGCGGTGGCCAACCCCAACTCCTCGGCCAACCGGACCGCGGCGGCCGCCACCACCGGCTCACCCGGCGCCGGATGACCGCACGCCGTATTGGCCCAGAGCAGCGGAAACCGTGTCTTCACCGCGGCACGCTGCTGCAAAAGCACCCGACCCGCATCGTCGTACAGCAGCACCGAGAACGCGCGGTGCAGCAGCCCGGGCGCGGTATGCGCCTGCGCTACCGGGCACGCACCGACCGCGCGCCCGGCCGCGTCGACCAGCTCGACAGGCAGGGCCTCGCGGTCGGTGATCGGCTTCGCCAGCGTTTCGGTCACAGCTGCGCCTCGCTGGCGCTCGGCTCCGCAGTGACCGATGGTGCTGTGCCCATGATTCGCTCGCTCCGCGCGCTCATGCCTGCGCCTCGCCGACGCTCGGCTCCGCGGTGACCGATGGTGCTGTGCCTATGGATGGCTCGCTACGCTCGCTCATCGCCCCACCTTATCGGCGGCGATCAGCAGGTATTGGAAGCTGCCCTCCTTGTAGGCGGTCAGGAACGGCTTCTCCACACCGGTCGCCAGCTCGGATTCGGTGCGCAGCTCCCAATAGGGAATCGTGGCGGCGGTCAGATCGATGACGTTGACCGGCACCAGATTGTTGTCGGCCAAGGCCCGGAAATACTCGCTGCGCGGATGGATCATGCAGCCGTAATGGGCGTCGATCCAGCTGACCGAGGCCGAACGCCCGCCATTGACATCATTGGAACAGCCGGTGATGCATACGTAGCGACCGCCGGGTTCGAGCAGCCGGGCGAACTCCTCGAACAGCTCGCCGAGATCCACATACATGGTGGTTTCGTTGGTCCAGATGCCGCGCCTGGATCCGGTGTCGAAACCGGTTTCGAGCATATTCCGGAAATGGAAGCGCACCTTGTCCGCGACACCGCGATGGGCGGCCTGATCATTGGCGAAGCCGACCTGGTATTCGGAAATGGTGACGCCGTCTACCTGACAGCCGAAGCGCTGATTGGCCATAAAACTCGTACCGCCGCGGCCGGAGCCGCCGTCCATCAGCCGATCGCCCGGCCGGATATCACCGAGGTGGTCCAGCAGCAGCGATGCTTGCGCGGTCTCCAGGCGGTGCAGTTCCTTGACGATCCGTTCCTCGCGAGAATCCGCCGGTCCGGCCAGCGCTGCCTGATCGGGTTCGCCGATGCCGTAGTGGTGGTGGAACAGCCCGTCGACCTCACCGAGTTTGGTATTGACCCGGTCGTCATTCGGGTTGTTGTTCCAGTACTCGGCAACGGCCTTCTGGTAGCTGGTGCGCAGGACGGACCCCGTGTCGGGATTGAGCATGGTCATGCCTGATCATCCTCTCGTGTTGCGGTACTGCTGATTAGGTTGCGGTACTGGCTAATTCGACTCGTTGTAGCGCTTGCTCGCGGCGTGCCAGGCGCGGTTGCCGCCCATCCACGCCCAGAGTCCGCCGAGGAACCGGCGCAGTTCGGCCGATCCGACGGCGGCCAGTGGACCGGCCTCCTGTTCGAATCGGTGCACCAGTTCGTCGTGCACGACGGCGGTGCGCAGCACCGCCTCGCGCCGGGAGCAGCGCTCTTCCGCGGCCAAAACCGTCGGCAGGTTGAATTCCCTACCGTCCGAACGGTCTTCGCGCGCCATCGAATACAGGTCGTTCACCATCTGACTGGCGAGCGCGGCCGTGGTCACGACCCGGCGCACTCGCGGATCGGTGTACTCGGCGGCCTGGAGCTCATAGCCGCCGACCACATCGATCGGCGCCATACATGGCAGGAAACTGTGCGGCTGCCGATTGGTGAGGTACTCCCACACCGGTGGCATCCGGTGTGCGGCCCGCCAGCCGGCCTCCGCGCCGAGCGCGATGAACCATCCGGCGATCTCGGTGCGCAATCGAGCCAGCTGTGCCGGGGTCGCATACCGGGACAGGTGCTCGAAGGACGTACGGAACGCGCGCAGGATCGGATCGGCCTGTAGCGCCCGCTCCAGCTGTGGCTGGTAGCGAGCCGGGAGGTGGACGGGATCCATTGCGGCGGCGGCCAACTCGAGTCGGGGGCCGAGTTCGGCCTCGGCACTGGACGGTGTGCCGTCGGGTTCGGTCTCATCGGCTCCTTCCTCGCAGTAGTAATCGTCGACCGACCATTCCGAGACCGCGCATTTCGCGGCCGCGAGCAACCGGTCCGCATCGTTACTGTCCGGATGGGCGAGCATGATCAATCGGCCGAAGTCGGCATCGCGCAGTTCGTCCAGGCGCCCGGTGTAGAGACCGATATCCCGCGCCCAGTCGATGAGCCCGTCGTTGACCAATTGGGCCAACGCCGGGTCATCACGCAACGCCGGTGGACAGTACAACGGTGGAATCGGTGCCGCGGTGCCTCGCGGGTAGGCAGATGCGGTACCTGATCCGGTGGGGCCGAATGGAATTCGACCCCGGTTGGTTTTCGGTTCGGCTGGGGCCGATCCTGCCGGCGCGGCCCCCTGCGCCACGCCGACAGCGATCGATGTGGCGTCGAACGACACCGGTGGCGGCTGGAGACCAGCCGCCCGGATAGTAGGTGTGCGTGCGGGGTCGGGTACCTCAGTAGTAGGTAATCCCGCTTGGGTGGTGGTGGACGACGGAAGTAGGAGTGCAGCCGCACCCAGGCCGCTGGGTCCGAGCAGGCTGCGCGGAACAATCGCCGCAGGTCGGGTAGGTCGGTCCAGTTCTGACGAATCAGCTTCCACCACCTGGGTTTCGGATGATTCGGGTATTGCTGTGCATTCGGGTAATTCCGTACTTTCCGGTATATCGGTGTTTTCAGGTGGAGCCGAGGTTGCCGGTTCCGGAACCTCCAGCGGGAGTGTGGGCGCAGCGGTGGTATCGAGGTTGGACAGCAGTGCTGCGACAGCGGCGGCCATCTCGTGGGTGGCGGGTGGTGCCGAGGCGCGGGAGAGCACCGACATCGGTCATCACCCCGGTCAGTCCGCCTGCCGGGCGACCAGGACGTTGTCGAGCACGCCCAGCGCGTCCGGCACCAGCACGGCCGCCGAGTAGTAGCAGCTGACCAGGTAGGAGATGATCGACTGGTCGTCGATGCCCTTGAAGCGGACGTTCAGGCTCGGCTCGTATTCGTCCGGGATGCCGGTCTGGTGCAGGCCGATGACGCCCTGATCCTTCTCGCCGGTACGCATGGCGAGAATCGAGGTGGTCTGGGTATCGCTGACGGGGATCTTGCTGCACGGGTAGATCGGGACGCCGCGCCAGGCGAACACGCGGTGTCCGTCCACCTCGACCGGATCCGGATACAGGCCGCGCTTACTACATTCACGACCGAAAGCGGCGATCGCTTTCGGATGTGCCAGAAACAGTTTCGTGCTGCGCCGCATGCTCAACAGCTCATCCATATCGTCCGGCGTCGGTGCACCGGACTCACTGTAGATGCGCTGTTTCAGGTCGCAATTGTGCAGCAATCCGAAATCGGGATTGTTGACCAGATCGCTCTCGCGCCGCTCGTAGAGTGCCTCGATGGTGAGTCGGAGCTGCTGTTCGACCTGGTTCATCGGATCGTTGAACAGGTCGGCGACGCGGGTGTGCACCCGCAGCACGCTCTGGGCCAGGCTGAGCTCGTATTCACGCGGGGCGTCGTCGAGGTCGACGAAGGTGCCGGTCAGCAACGGCTCACCGAAGTGGCCCGAGGAGATCTCGATGTTCGCCTCGCCCTTGGTGTTCTGCGGACGTGCCGGAGCGTCGGCGACACGGGACAATTGCTCGCGGAGCGCCGGGGTGTACTCCAGCATTTCTTCGAGCGTTTGCCGGGACAGCACCAGCATGGTGGTGGGGGTGACGGTTTTGACGGTCACCGGCCAAATACCGGACCCATCGATGAGGGTTTCATCACCGAAGAAATCACCGCCGCCCAGCATGCCGAGCTTGGTTTGCTCGCCGAATTCCCCGGTGCCGATCTTGCTGAGTTTGCCGTGCACGATCAGCATGACCTGATTCATCGGATTGCCGAATTCGGCGACCACCGTACCGGGTTCGAGATCGCGCTGCTCGAAACGCTGGGCGAGCGCGCGCAGCACCTCTTCGTCGTCGAAGTCCCGCAATTGCGGAAGTTCGGTGAGTTCCATCGGGATCACTCTGGCTTGCGAGCCGTCGATGACGAACTCGACCTCGCCGTTGCCGACGGTGTGGGTCAGTCGTCGGTTGACACGATAAATACCACCGTTGACCTGCGTCCACGGCAATGCGCGGGTGAGCCAGCGCGATGTGATGCCCTGCATCTGCGGCTCGGACTTGGTGGTGTGCGCGAGCTGGTGGGCAGCACCGGTGCTGAGGCTCTTGCGCCCGTTGGTTTCTGTTTGGACTGGCATTTCGATGGTCATGCGTGGTCCTCACCTGAGATGGTCACCGAGACGGTCGATTGTGCTGTACTGGTGGTTCGACGGACTTTCGAATTCGGCGGTGGTGCACAACAATTCGACAGGCGGCAGGCCTGCTGGGGTATGGCGGCATGGTTGCCGAGAGAAGTGGCCGAGCCGAGGCATGCAGACGGTGACCGACTCTCCCGTGCGAATTGGCTTACGCGACATTGCGTTCCGAACGGGTTCGATCCTAAACCGCGAAAGATGCTGCGCGCACACGAATCTCGAGAATGACGCCACGAGAATGCTGGTCTGTTTTTCGGATGGTTACGACATGACCTCGATGCGGATAACTGCCGATAACGACCCGCGTGAATCGGTGCGGGCCGGGCAAGGCTGTACGGTCGGTATCTTTTGCGCACCGCCACCGCGAACATCCCGCATCATCGGCCCGACCCGGCATGGATCCCGTCACAGCCGACCCATAATGGATACACGGTGTGGGAAGCTCGTCTGAGCACATCGGGGTGTGTGATGCGGGTCACTTTGCAGGGTAGGGCCAGGAGCGATCGTGAAGTTGAATGTGGAAAGTGTGGTCGGGTCGGTGCAGCGGTTGATGGCAACGGCCCAGAACGGCCTCGAGGTCATCCGCTTCGGCGGGTTGACCCACGATGTCGAGTCCTCGCCGTTCGAGGTAGTCGAACGGCGCAGAATGTATCGACTGCGCCATTACTTCCCCGACGATGCGACGCCGGCCCGCCCGGTCGCGGTCCTGGTACCGCCGCTGATGGTCAATGCCGATATCTGGGATGTGAATGCCGACGACGGCGCGGTCGGCATTCTGCACCGTGGCGGAATCGACTGCTGGGTGGTCGATTTCGGTTCGCCCGCCAGTGAGGAGGGTGGCTGGGAACGGGATCTGGCCGATCACGTCCTCGCGATCAACAGCGCCATCGATACGGTCTGCGACGCGACCGGCGCCAATGTGCACCTGATGGGGTACTCGCAGGGCGGCATGTTCGCCTATCAGACCACCGCCTACCGCTTCGGCAAGGGCGTGGAGAGCATCGTGACCTTCGGCAGCCCGGTGGATGTGGTCGCGGGCATGCCGTTCGGACTGCCCTACGGCATGGTCTCCGATGTCGCGGAGTTCCTGGCCGACCATGTGGTGACCCGCCTGCCGATCACCGATTCCATGGTCCGGCTCGGCTTCCAGATGCTCGATCCGATGAAGACCGCCAAATCGCGGATCGACTTCCTGCGCCAGCTGCACGACCGAGAGGCATTGCTGCCCAAGGAACGTCAGCGCCGGTTCCTCAATAACGACGGTTGGGTCGGCTACGCCGGTCCGGCGGCGGCGGACCTGCTCAAGCAGTTCGTCGTGCACAACCGATTGATGCTCGGTGGCTTCGTGATCCGGGACCAGCCGGTTTCGCTGGCCGAGCTGAAGTGCCCGATCCTGGCCTTCGTCGGCGAGGTCGACGATATCGGCCAACCGGCCGCGGTGCGCGGCATCGTCCGCGCCGCACCCAATGCCGAGGTATACGAAGCCAGTTTGGTGGCGGGACATTTCGGCCTCGTCGCGGGCAGCATGGCGACCAGGCATACCTGGCCGCTGGTGCGTCAGTGGATCGATTGGATGGACGGCGATCAGCCGTTGCCGCCGGAGATCGCGCCGATGACCGACCATGTGGCGACCAGTCGGCCGAATTCGGCGGCCACCCGGGTCGTGCACACCGCGGCCACCCTGGCCGAGGCGGGCGCAGGCGTCGGCAAGGCGCTGGAGGGCATTGCCGGTAATACCGTGCGCGGTTCGATCGAACTCGCGGGTGAGGCCGCGCGCGCACTGCCGCGGCTGGCTCGACTCGGCATGATCCAGCCGCACACCCGCATCTCGTTGGGCCGCTTGGTCGCCGAGCAGGCGCGCCGCGCGCCGCTGCGCGATCTGTTCCTCTTCGACGATCGCGTGCACACCAATGCCGCCGTGAACGCGCGCATCGATAATGTCGTGCGCGGGCTCGTCTCCGTCGGCATCCGCCCGGCCATGCGCGTCGGTGTGGTGATGGAGACCCGGCCGAGCGCGCTGGCCACCGTCGCCGCGCTCTCCCGTATCGGCGCGGTGTCCGTATTACTCGCCCCCGGTAGCGAGTTGGATCGCGCCATCGAACTCACCGGCATCAGGGCCCTGGTCTCGGATCCGGAGAATCTGCGCGCGGCGGCGGCAACCGGCACCCGGGTCCTGGTGCTCGGCGGCGGTAGCACCCGCACTCTCGCTGTTGCATTGAGCGATGACGTGATCGACCTGGAACAGATCGATCCCACGCAGGTCGAACTGCCCGCCTGGTACCGCCCGGATCCGGGTCTGGCGCGGGAATTGGCCTTCGTGCTCGTCACCGGCACCGGCGACCGCCTGGAAGCCAAATACATCACCAATCACCGCTGGGCGCTGTCCGCCTTCGGCACCGCGACCTCTGCCGATCTGGATCGCAAGGACACCGTCTACTGCCTTGCGCCGCTGCATCATTCGTCCGGTCTGCTGGTGAGTCTGGGCGGCGCGATCGCGGGCGGCAGCCGGATCGCACTGGCCAGGTCGCTGGACCCGATCCGGTTCGGCGAGGAGGTGCACCGCTACGGCGTCACCGTGGTCACCTACACCTGGACCATGCTGCGCGACATACTCGATGCCGAAGTCTTCCCGGCCGGGCCGCATTCACCCACCCCGTCGGCTTCGCCGACTTCCAGCCCCCCTTGGCATCCGATCCGTCTGTTCATCGGCTCGGGCATGCCCGCGGGCCTGTGGCGACGCACCACCGAACAGTTCGCACCCGCGCGGGTACTCGAGTTCTACGCCTCCATCGAGGGCGATGTGGTGCTGGCCAATGTGGCCGGCGTGAAAGCCGGCTGCAAGGGCCGCCCCGTGCCGGGCACCGCGAAGGTGGAGTTGGTCGCCTACGATCCGGTCACCGAGCAGATCCGAACCGACGGGTCCGGCTTCGCGCGCCGGTGCGCGGATAACGAGGTCGGTCTGCTGATCGGCAAGGCGACCGAGGGCATCGACCTCTCCGACGGCGGGCTCCGCGGGGTGTTCACGGCGGGCGATGCGTGGATGCCGACCGAAAATCTCTTCCGCCGCGACAGCGACGGCGACTACTGGCTGGTCGATCGCACCGATACGGTGATCCACACCGAACGCGGCCCGGTCTTCACCCAGCCCATCGTCGACATGCTCAACGACATCACCGCCGTCGATATGGAGGTCGCCTACGCACTGCCCGTCGGCGACCATGCGGTGGCGGTGGCGGCGGTGAGCGTCCGCAAGGGCTTCCGGCTGGAACCCAAGGATGTGACCGAGGCGGTGCGCGCGCTCGATCCGGACCAGCGGCCCGACATCGTCTACGTCGTCGACGAGATTCCGCGTAGTTCGTCCTACCGCCCGTCGACGCGGGCCGTGCAGGCCGCGGGTCGTCCGCAGCCGGGACCCGATACCTGGTGGTACAACCGGGAATCCGAGGCCTACGAAATCCGCACCGAGGACGAAGCCGGAACCATCTTCGGCGAATAAGCCGGCGCCCCGTCGTTCCGGTTCCGGTCGCAACGGCGGGGTAGCGTGGATGCCAGGTCCGCGGCGACAACGGAGGTCTCGAGATGTCGTGGAAGGTCAAACTGGGCGTCGGCATACTGGCGCTGTTGGGCGTGCTGATGGTGATCGGGTTCGTGAAGAGCCTGGTGCTTTCCCTGGTGCCACTGGCTATCCTGCTGTTGGCCGGTTACGGCGTGTTCCGGCTCTACGTCGGCAGTCGCGGCAAAGCCACCGAGACCGAAGCGCCACAGCTGCCCGCCACCCCACCACCCGCGCTCCCGACCCGTCCCACGAAGGATGCGGCGACCAGACTCCGCGAGATCCGCGAGGAGGCCGCCCGTCAGCAGGGGCAGCCGTAGGCGGGTACGCTTGCCGCGCCGGATCGTGTTGGCGAGTCGGTTGATTCACTACCAAGAGGGCGGTGCCGCGTGCGGGCTGCCCGGCGCATCCGGGTGGCGTAGTTGCCATGTCGACAACTGTTCAGGGGTGCTGTGAGACCGAGCCTTATCTACCGCAACGGAACCATCTACGAGCTGTTGATGCGGGGGCTGTACGGGCGGCACTACCCCGCTCGGTATCGCGCGATCGCCGAACTCGTGCCCGATGGCGTCAGTGTGGTCGACCTGTGCTGTGGGCCCGCGACGCTGTATACCCGCTATCTGCGCGACCGGGCCATCGAATACACCGGACTCGACCTCAACGACCGATTCATCGCGAGGCTGGCCCGGACGGGTGGACGCGGCGTGGTGTGGAATTTGCGTTCCGATACCCCGCTGCCCGAGGCCGATTACGTCATCATGCAGTCGAGCCTGTATCACTTTCTGCCCGAGCCTGCTTCGGTCATCGATCGGATGCTGGCGGCGGCGGGAAAGCAGGTGATCATCGCGGAGCCGATTCGCAACCTTGCCACCAGCGAGAATCGGGTACTCGCCGCGATCGGCCAGCGGTTCACCGATGCGGGCGACGGCGCACAGGCGCGTCGGTTCAGCGAGGCGACTCTGGACGCGTTCTTCCGCGATTACGAGCCGCGGGTGGTACAGCGGTCGCTGATCGCCGGTGGCAGGGAGAAGCTGTTCGTGCTCACCGCGTGAGGCGGGTCCGACTCTCGCCTAGACGGTGTATGCGGTGACGGCGTCGATGACCCTGGCGATCTGATCGTCGGTGAGATCGGGCCAAAGTGGCAGGCGCACAACGGTTCCCGAGAATTCGGCGCTGCGCAGACAGGGCTTCGGGGTGCGGCCCAGTTTCAGTCCGGCCGGGCTGGAATCCAGCGGAACATAGTGGAACGGCGCCGAAATACCGCGTGCGGCCAGATGTGCGATCAGATCGTCGCGCTGCCGCTCGGTAGGTGTGCGCAGGTAATACAGATGCGCGGTATGTGTGCGGTCCGCGGGCACGGCCATGAGCCGGACATCGTTGCGGCGGGCCCAGTCCGGCAGTGCGGCGGCGTATGCGTCCCAAACCCGGTGCCGTCCGGTCTGGATCGTCTCGAATTCGTCCAGCTGCGCGTCCAGCACCGCCGCGTTGAGCTCGCTGGGCAGATAGCTGGAGCCGATATCCTGCCAGGAGTACTTGTCGACCGCGCCGCGCAGGAAACGGGCGCGGTCGGTGCCCTTCTCGCGGATGATCTCGGCGCGCGACATCAGGATCTCGTCGGTGAGCAACAGTGCACCGCCCTCGCCGCAGTGCACGTTCTTGGTGTCGTGGAAGCTGAGCGTGCCGAGGGTGCCCAGGGTGCCCAGTGGGCGATCGCGCCACCGGCCGCCGAGGCCGTGCGCATTGTCCTCCACGATGGCGATGCCGTGCGCGTCGGCGAGTGCGAGCAGCCCGGCCATATCGGCGGCCACCCCGCCGTAGTGGATGACCACAACGGCCTTGGTTCGCTCGGTGAGCACCGCGGCGACCGACTCGGGATCCAAATTGCCCGTTTCCGGGTCGATATCGGCGAAGACGCAGGTGGCCCCGCGCAGTGCCATGGCCGTCGCGGTCGAGGTGAACGCGAAACTCGGCACGATCACCTCATCGTCGGGGCCGAGCTCGAGCAGCAGACCCGCCATCTCCAGTGCGGAGGTGCACGAGGTGGTCAGCAGCGCATGCGGTGCCTCGGTGATGGTCTTCAGCTTCGCGGTGGCCGAGGCGGTGAACCGCCCGTCGCCGTGACTGTGGTCGGAGGCGAGAACGGCCTCCAGATTGGCCAGTTCGCGGCGGGCCCGGTACGGGCGGCTGAAGATGACGCGGTCAGTGCTCAACCCGGTCGTTCTCCCTGCTGGCGGTGGTCGTGGTCATTTCGCGGTTATCCGCCGGGCGCGGTGTCGGCGAACCGACGGTCAGATACAGCGGCTTGCCGACGAGGATATGCAAAGCCACACCGAGGTATTCGGCGATGAGTCCCAGCGAGAACAAGATCGTTCCCGAACATAGCAGCAGCACGACGATCATCGAGGCCCAGCCCTCGGGCGCCCAATTGTCGGCGGTGAGCGCCTCGTATACGACGAACGCGGCCATCACGCCACCGGCCAGCGCGAGGGTGACTCCGAGCAGGCTGACCAGCCGCAGGCCCCGGGTTCCGCTGCACAGCACCATCTTCCAGAACAGCGAGAACAGCCGCCGGTAGTTGTAGCCGGATTCCTCGCGGCCCTCGGCGCGCAAGGTCACCGGCACCTGTGCGACGGTGCCGACCACCCAGGTCAGTGCGACGTCGAGGTAGGCGCCGTTGGAGGCGACCTCGGCGAGTTGGCGGCCGATATCGCCGCGGATGAGCCGGTAGCTTTCGAATCGGGTGGAGTCCGGGAAAGCGAAGATCGTCGCGAGCACCACCTTCGCGCCGCGCGAGGTGATGTTGCGCAGGAATCCGTGCGGGCGGGTGTTGGTCGGCTTCGAGTAGACCAGATCGGCGCGCTCGGTCAGGGCCGCGTCCAGGAATGCGCCGATGAAGGCGGGATCGTGCTGCCCGTCCTCGTCCATGGTGACGATCCAGTCGCCCTGGGCGGCCGACATTCCGGCGATGGTCGCGGCGTCCTGCCCGAAGTTGCGGCTGAGCCAGACGACGCGGACCTCCGGATAGGTCTGCTCCAGTTCCTGCAGCACTACATCAGAGCGGTCGGGACCGTGGTCGTGCACCAGGATGATCTCGCCGACCGTGAAGGCGGCGCCGCCGGGGGTGTCCGTGGGATCGGTCAGCCGGTGCAGTTCTTCGACAAGTCCACCGATGGTTTCTTCGCCCCGATAGATCGGCACCACGACCGACACCGCGTGCGGCTGGTCGGCGCCCGGTCGAGCGGGGCGTCCGTTGGTCGCACCCGCGGGCGAGCCGTTGGGGTGGGCGGTGGGAATCGGCATCAGCTGGATCGACTTTCGATGACGGTGCGTGCCGGTAATCTCCGCTGGACAGCAGAGCCCGAGCCGCCGTGAACTTTAACACGGTACGCATACGGCATTCCGGAGCAGCTCATCGCACCATCATGGTGGTGTCGGCGCTTCGATGCCAAGCTCGACTGTGCGCTGTAGGGTTTGGAACTCGTGACGGTTGGTGCAGTGACGGAGGCGAAAAGCGCAGTACCCGACGCCCGCGACAGGGAGCCCGATTCGCGTCGGGAGGTGTACCGATGGGGTGGCCTCTGCACCCTCGGTGTCATCGCGGGATACCTGGCGGTACTGCTGGCCAATGCGCGGCACTTCTACACCGACGACACCGAATCGCAGTACACCGGACTCTGGGTGGGATTGGGACGCGCGCTCCGTGACGGCACCTTCCCGGTGCTGGTGCCCGAGCGTTGGATGTCGGGCAACAACACGATGGATGATGCCGGGCTGTTCAACCCGCCGCAGCTGCTGATCGATCTGATCGCGCCGTCGGTCGACAACATGGCGGTGTACGCGACCGTCGTCAAACTGATCTTCGCGATCATCGCCGCGCTCGGTGTCTACCGGATCTGCCTGGTGTACGGCGCGCGGCCGGTGTGGTCCGCGGTCGCGGGTGTCGCGTTCCCGCTGTCGGGTTTCTTCCTGTTCTTCGACGAGGCCAGTTGGATGACCGCGCTCACCGGCACCGCATGGCTGGTCCATGCCTGGGCGTCGTCGGTGCGCTACACCCGCGGTCTGGGCGGGCCGATTCCCGTCTTCATCTACCTCTACCTGGCCATCTCCACGCAGTACATCTTCCCGGCCGTCGAGGCGGCGCTCATGCTGCTCGCCGTCGCGGTGGGCGAGCTCGTCTACCAACGCAAATGGCAGCCGGTGGCGCGGCTGACCGTCGCCGCGACGGGTGCAGGCTTGGCCGGATTGCTGACCTTTCTGCCGAGCATGCTGTCGGCGAAGGTGACCTGGCGCGGCACCATGGAGATCAATAACGACCAGTTCTTGACGGTGCCGTGGTCGGAATCGCTCAATGCCAGTCTGCCGAGCACATTGCCCGCGTTCACCTCCTGGTGGGGCTATATCCAGCCGATGCCGGTCACCTATATCGCCTGGTTCCTTATTCCGGCGCTGGCCTTCATCGACTGGCGGCGCGCCCGCGAATCCTGGCGCGAGCTCAGCGGGGTCGCACTGTTCGCGATCATCATGCTGATGTGGAGTGCCGGACCGGGTTCGATCGGTCCGCTGCGCTGGCCGGTGCGGGTGCTGCCGATGCTCGCGCTCGGCCTGCTCGTGCTGGTCTGTGTGTTACTCGGGCGCTACGCCACCCTGCGTGATCTGAAGAGTCGCGGCATCGCCGCCGCCCTGCTGATCGGTCTGCTGTGGGTGCGGTCCTTTTCCGCGGATCCACACAATGTGGTCCGGCATGTGCTGGCGGCCGCCGCGATCGGCGCGCTGGTCGCCGGGGTGGTCTGGCTGGCCCGTAACCGGAGTCTTGCCACCGCGGGTGTGCTGAGCATCGTCGCGATGTTCCCGATCGCGTTCTATCAGGTCAATGCCGCGCAGCCGACACCGATGACATGGCATCTGCCGACCAACAGGTCCGAGGCGCAGGCCGCGTTCCCGGACTTTCCCGGTACCACGATCCAACTCGGCGAGCGCGGGCTGCTGCAGCGCGACGATATGAGACTCGACGGCGCCTACGGATCCCTGGTCTTCGGTAACTACGCCAAATCGCTCGAGCTGACCTATGTCAATGGCTACACCCCGACCGGTCACTTCTATTTCGGCGAACTGCTGTGCATGCGCTGGGACAGCAGCGTCTGCCCGGACGCCTATCGGCGCATGTTCGCCCCGGAGCCGAGCACCGGCCGTCCCCTTGTCGATCTGATGAAGCTGGACCGGGTGGTGCTGCAGCGCGCCCTGTTCCCCGATGCGCGCAATCAGCCGGCGCCGGAGGGCTGGAAGTGGGCCGACTATCCCGGTCATGAGCGCTACATCTCGGTGCTGGAACGCGTGGACGGTCCGATCTCGACGGTGAACGGCCGCGTCGCGGATGCGAAAAATGTGACAGCGACATCGATTTCGGAGACCGATACCACCAGCCGGGTGCGGGTGTCCTCGGCCGGCGGCGGCAAGGTGGTATTCGCGCGCCTCGGCTGGCCGGGTTACCGGGTGACCCTGGACGGTAAGCAGATCCCGATCACCACCGTGGCGAAGTCTTTTGTCGCCGTCGACATACCCGCGGGCACGCAGAACGCCGAACTGGTGCTGACCTGGCGGCCACCGGGCTGGAAGATCGGCATCGGCACCACAGCGCTCGGTCTCGCCGGCGTCGGGGTGCTGCAGTGGCTGTGGGTACGGTCGCGGCGTCGGGATCCGGAGCCATCGGCGGCGGATCCGAGGCCCGGCGAGCCGGATCGTGAACTGGCGGACCTGGTCTCGTAGCGGTCGATCCGCGCAGGCCCGATCGGAGGTGTCCCTCGACGAGTGCGCCCTGTAGGGTCTGGAACTCGTGGTGGAAAGCAGCGCCCCCGCCCGGCGGGACGTGTACAAGTGGGGATTCATAACCGCGCTCGGTGTGATCGCCGGATATGGTGCCGTCCTGCTGGCCAATGCCAGGCATTTCTACACCGATGACAGCGAGTCGCAGTACGGCCCGCTGTGGGTGATGCTCGGCCGGTCCCTGCGCGACGGACAGTTCCCGGTGCTGGTCCCCGAGCACTGGATGGCGGGCAACTACGCCATCGAGGAGGCGGGCCTGCTGAATCCGCCGCAACTGCTGATCGATCTGATCGCGCCCTCGGTCGACAACATCGCGCTCTACACCACCGTGATCAAGCTGATCTTCGCGGTCGTTCTCGGGACCGGCGTGTACCGCATCTGCGTGGAGTACGGGGCGCGGCTGCCGTGGGCCGCCGTCGCGGGCGTGTCGATTCCGTTCACCGGTTGGCTGCTGTTCTTCGACGAGGCGAGTTGGTACACCGCCTTCACCGGTACCGCGTGGCTGGTGCACGCGTGGGCGTCCGGCGTGCGCTACGCACGGGGACGGGGCGGCCCGATCCCCACCTTCGTTTTCCTGTACCTGGCCATCTCGGTGCAATACATTTTTCCGGCGGTCGAGGCCGGGCTGATGATCGGCGCGGTGGCCGTGGGGGAGGTCGTCTACCAACGCAAGTGGCAGCCGTCGCTGCGACTGCTCGCGGTCGCGGGCTGTGCGGCGGTGGCAGGGCTGGCGACCTATCTGCCGAGCATGCTGTCGGCGAAGGTGACCTGGCGCGGCACGGCTCAGATCAATAACGACCAGTTCTTGACCGTGCCGTGGTCGGAATCGCTCAATGCCAGCCTGCCCAGCTCGTTACCCGCGTACAACTCCTGGTGGGGTTATGTGCAGCCGATGCCGGTGGTCTATATCGCCTGGTTCCTGATTCCGGCGCTGGCCTTCATCGACTGGCGCAAGGCGCGCGCGTCCTGGCGGGAGTTCAGTGCGATCGCGCTCGTCGCGCTGATGGCGCTGATGTGGACGGCGGGGCCGGGCACCATCGGCCCGCTGCGCTGGCCCGCGCGGGTATTGCCGATGCTGGCCCTCGGACTGTTGGTGCTGGTGTGCGTGCTGCTCGGCCGCTTCGCCACCTTCGAGAATTGGCGTGGCCGCGCTATCGCGGCGGGTGTGCTGATCGGGCTGCTGTGGGTGCGGTCGTTCTCGGCGGCGCCGCGCGAGGTCGTCTGGCATGTAGTGGCGGCGGTCGGAATCGCCGTGCTCGGCGCGGCCGTCGTGTGGCTCGGGATGAAGAAAAGCATGGCCGCGGCCTGCGCGTTGACCATTGTTTCGGTGTTCCCGATCGCCTTCCTGCAGGTGCATGCGGCACAGCCGACGCCGATGAGCTGGAACCTGCCCGAGCAGCGGTCGCAGATGAAGGACGCGTTTCCCGAATTTCGGGGCACCACCCTGCAATTGGCCGATCGCGGGCTGATCCGGCCGGAGGATCGTTCGCTGCGGGGCGCGTACGGATCGCTGGTCTTCGGTAACTACGCCAAGGATCTGGAGAAGACCTACGTCAGCGGCTATACGCCCAACGGGCACTTCTGGTTCGGTGAAATGCTGTGCATGCGCTGGGACACCAGCGTCTGCCCCGATGCCTTCCGGCGGGCCTTCGCGACCGAGCCCACTACCGGCAGGACGATCGTCGACCTGATGAAGGTGGATCGGGTTGTACTGCAGAAGGCGCTGTACCCGGACGCGCGCGATCAACCCGCACCATCTGGCTGGCAGTGGGTCGACTACCCGGGGCACGACCAGTACATCGCGGTGCTCGAGCGAGTGGGTGGGCTGCTGTCCACGCAGAACGGCCGGGTGTCGGCGGTCTCCGGTGGCACCGCGACGTCGGTGTCGGAATCGGAATTGACCAGCCGGGTTCGCGTGAGTTCGGATAGTGGTGGCCGCGTGGTCTTCGCACGGCTGGGCTGGCCGGGCTATCAGGTGAAGCTGAACGGTCGCGCGATTCCCTTCGACGTGGTCGCGAAAACCTTTGTTGCCGTCGATATTCCGGCCGGTACCAAGAACGGCGACCTGGAGCTGACCTGGCGGCCGCCGGGGTGGAAGATCGGCGGGGTCGCGATACTGCTCGGGCTGTTCGGAATCGGCGCATTGCAATGGATGTTCGTGCGCGGTCGCAAGCGTGACGAGGATGCGACGCTGACCGAACCGCCGGTGACCGTGACGGTTTCGGAACCCGATCTGGCGGGAGTATCTCGTTGACAGCTGACCAGCAGGCCGAATTCACGGCGGATCATGCGGGTGCGACCGGCGCCGAGGATCCGGGTGTGCTGCTGCGGCTGGTGCGTCGGCAGGAGATCGCCTTCGCGATGGTCGGTGCGTTCAATACCGCGCTCGGTATGGGGCTGACCGTGCTGTGGCTATCGGTGCTCGGCAGTAATGTGCCGCCCGCGGTCGCGGTGGTCGCCGCGTACGCCGTCAGCATCGTCATCGCTTTCGTACTGCATCGCACGCTGGTCTTCCGGGTGCGCGGACATATGCTGCGCGATTTCGTTCGCTTCGTGGCGGTCAACTCCGGTGGGCTGCTGATGAATATCGCCCTGCTGTCGCTGGCCGTCTCGGTGCTGCATCTGCCGAGTAGGCCGGCCGCGGTGGTGGTGATGGGCCTGGTCGCCGTCGCCAGCTTCTTCGGACATCGCTACATCTCGTTCCACCGGGCGCCCGTGCCCGAGCCGCCGTCGGCCGGTTCGGGTGCGGAACGGTCCTAGGCGGCGGGTAAGTTATCGATCATGCCGGAGGAAACCGCCTTGGACGCCACCCTGTTGAGCCTGCTCGCCTGCCCGCAGGACAAGGGTCCGCTGCTGTTGGTCCGCGATGACAAGGGCGCCACCGCGCTGTACAACCCGCGCCTGCGCCGCGCCTATCCGATCGAGAACGGCATTCCGGTGCTGCTGATCGATGAGGCTCGCGATGTCACCGACGCCGAACACACCGCCTTCACAAGTCAGCACGCCGACGCCTGAGCAGCCATTCGCTCGGTGGCGCACGATAGCGTGCGCCACCGCGAATTACGGTGCGGGAGTATGGATTTCACCGGTGAGATAGCGCTGCAGCGTGGGGGCGACGGCCGCGACCAGTTCGGGACCCGGCATCGAGGCCAGCGGTTCTATCTCCAGGATCTTGCGCGCGACCAGCACGCCGATCATCTGCGTACCCACCAGCGCGACCCGGGCGCGGCCGTCGTCCTCGGGCTTCGCGATCCGCATCCGTACCCGTTCCAGGACGACATCCAGGACAAACGTCCTGGCCAGCGCGGTATCGCCGCCCGCGAGAATGCTGCGCACCGCCGCGACGACCCCGGGGCCGGCAGGAGAGTCCCACACCGCTAGCACCGAGCCGAGAATGGTTTCGCCGAGCCGATCCAGCGGCGCGGCCTCGATCAGGCGCAGTGTGGCCTCCGGATCAATCGGTAACTCGACCACCGCGGCGAACAGTTGCTGTTTGGTCCCGAAATAGTGGTGGACCAGCGCGGGATCGACCCCCGCGTCGGCGGCGACGGCACGAATCGAGGTCTTGTCGAAACCGATCTCGGCGAAGCGGGCGCGGGCGGCCGCGAGGATTTCCTCGCGGGTGTCGGAGCGACCAGGCCGGCGACCGGAGCGAGTGCCCCGGTCGCCGTTGGTCGTCGGGTCCTGTGCGATCTCCTCGGCCGTCACGCGGTCCGCCGTCGTAGCGTGGCCGCGCCCAGGCAGAGCGCGACGATCGCGAATCCGGCGACGACCGCCAGATCACGCAGCATCTGACCGGTGACGTCCGGATGCGTCGAAACCTGTTGCAGCGCATCGACCGCATAGCTCAACGGCATCACATTGCTGATCGCCTCCAACCAGCCGGGCAACTGTCCACGCGGAACAAGTAGGCCGCACAGGAAGATCTGCGGCGCGACCACCACCGGCATGAACTGCACGGCCTGGAATTCGGTGCGCGCGAAGGCACTTGCCAATAGCCCGAGTGCGACGCCACAGACCGCGTCGACCATCGCGATCACCACCACCCAGAGCGGACTACCCGCCGAATCCAGGCCGAGCAGCCCGAAGGAAACCAGGCAGGCCACCGCCGCCTGCGCCGCCGCGGCCACCGAGAAGGCGGTGCCGTATCCGGCGAGCAGATCGAGCTTCGACAGCGGTGTGGTGAGCAGCCGCTCCAAGGTGCCGGAGGTGCGTTCGCGCTGCATGGCGATCGCGGTGATCAGGAACATCACGATGAACGGCAGGATGCCGAGCATGCTGATGCCAACGCGATCGAATATCGGCACCGGGTTGAAGGGGTTCGGCGGGGTGTCTTTGTAGATGAAGTAGAGCAGCGCCATCAGGACCGCCGGAACCACGAGAATCATTGCGACAGTGCGGTGGTCATTGCGCAGCTGACGCAGGATCCGTCCGGTCGTCGCGGCATAGGGACGCAGTGTCGGCGTCCGGCGGCGCGGTACGAGGGTGGTGGTCATGCCGCACGTCCCATCGTGATCAGAGTGAGGAAGGCTTGTTCGAGGTTCTGCTCACCGGTCTCGGTGCGCAGTTCGTCCGGGCTGAGCTCGGCGAGCAGATCGCCCTCGCGCATCAGCAGCAACTCGTCGCAGTGCTCGGCCTCGTCCATCACATGGCTGGAGACCAGCAGTGTTGTTCCATTCGCGGCCAATTCGTGGAATTTCTTCCACAGATCGACGCGCAGTACCGGATCCAGGCCGACCGTAGGTTCGTCCAGGATCAGCATTTCCGGCTGCGCGACCAGGGCGCAGGCCAGCGAGGCGCGGGTCTTCTGGCCGCCGGAGAGTTCGTCGCCGCGCTGATGGGCGTGATCCAACAGGCCGACCGCGCCGATGGCCTCATCGGTGTCGTCGCGGTCGCGGCCGTAGAGCGCAGCGTAGTAGGCGACGTTCTCGCGCACGCTGATATCGGAATAGATGCTCGGCGCCTGGGTCACGTAGCCGATCCGGTGTCGCAATTCCGCGGAGCCCGCGGGCAATCCGAGCGCTGAAATCTCGCCGGACGCCACGATCTGGGTGCCGACGATGCTTCGCATGAGCGTGGTCTTGCCGCATCCCGACGGACCGAGCAGTCCGGTGATGGAACCGCGCGGGATGGTCAGCGAGATGTTGTGTAGGACTTCGCGGCCGCCGCGGCGCACGGTGAGGTTGCGAACCTCGACGGCGTGGGATGAGTGCAGGTCCGTCATGGGACGCCTCAATTCATCGAGTGTTGAATTCACTGTGTGATGAATTTAGCGCGCTCGGGACTTCTGGGCAAGACCCGTCAGTGGTGATGTGCCGGTGTTCCGGCCGACTGACCCGGCTCGACCACGACAAACTGGCCCATCATGCCCTGGTCCTCATGCCAGAGCAGGTGGCAGTGATACATGTACGGCGAGTTCGGATCGGCGGGTCCGTCGAACCGCATGGCGAGCTTCGCGGTGGCATTCGGCGGCAGGAAGATGGTGTCCTTCGGTCCGGTCAGTGCATCGGGCGGCGGTGCGCCGTTCAGTTCGAGGACGCGGAACTGCACATCGTGAATGTGGAAGTTGTGCGGCATGCCGTCGTTGTTGTGCACCACCCAGGTTTCGGTGGTGCCCCGGGTGACCGTCAGATCGATCCGATCCATCGCCATCGGACTGCCGTTGATGCCACTCAGATTCAGTTCGAACTTCCGCTCACGCACCGAATCGGAGCCATCCGGCGTGGACGGGTGTGCCAGTGCCGCAGGCAATTCCGGGGATGGCCGCAATATCGTTGCCGCACGCAGTTCAAGGATGTCGAAGCTGTCGTCACCGCCGGCGAATCGCTGCGTCCAGAAGCCCAGTCCCGCATCGAGTTTCGTGCTGCGCAGCACGGTCCGTTCGCCGGGCCGCACGCGAACCACGATTTCGGCGCGTTCGCCCGGTGACAGCCGCACCCGATCGAGCGCGACAGGACGTTCCAGCAGCCCGCCGTCGGTACCGACCAGCGAGAAGCGGCGATCGTCGGCGAATCCGAAGGTGTAGACCCGCGCCGTCGAGGCGTTGAGCAGCCGCAATCGCACGAACTCATCGCCGACATTCCGATACGGCGTGAGGGTTCCGTTCACCATGGTCCGGTCGCCGAGGAACCCGACATCGCGGAACATGCCGTGCGACGAATCGAGCTGATTGCCACGGAATTTCACGTCCTGGACGATGACCGGCAGATCGTCGACGCCATAGTTCTGCGGTAGCGAAAGGCCTTCGGACACTTCGTCATCGAGCAGGAAAAGCCCCGCGAGCCCACGCCGGACGTGCTGTTCGGTCGCGCCGTGCGGATGCGGGTGGTACCAGAGCGTGGCGGCGGGCTGGTCCACGGTCCAACGTGGTGTCCATGTGCCACCGGCCTGCACCATCTGATGTGGCCCGCCATCCATCGCCGCGGGCAGATGCATTCCGTGCCAGTGCACTGTCGATTGTTCCGAAAGATTGTTCCGGACTTCGACTTCCACCTTTTCGCCCCGCCGCGCCCGCAGCGTCGGACCGAGATAGTTCCCGTTGAACCCCCACGTCTCGGTCGCCCGCCCGGCCCGGAATTCGCGTTGCCCCGAACGCATTTCGAGTTCGAAGACACGTGTGCCATCGGCGCGCACCCGGGACTGCGCCAGCGGCGGAATCGCGAGCTCATTGCTGAATTCGCCGCCACCGACAGTAGATACGGATGCACTGCTGTACACCCAAGAGACGCAGCCACCAACCGATAGCAGCACCACCGCCGCGATCGCCGTGACGACCAAGAGCAACCGCCGCAACCACCGCGGCCGGGAAACCGAAGACATACCGCTGACGGTATGGATCACCGGCCCCTGGCCACATCCGGGAGCGTCCCCATTTCGCCCCTGATCCGCCGTGTGTCCCACGTCACATCGCATGGCTGTCACGTCCGGCGGCGGTGCTTTGTCCGATGGTCGTCACCAACCAACAAACCTGCCCCGGTGACACCGACCATGGGAGCAAGCCATGACAAAGCATCGGATCGTCGTACTAGGCGCGGGCTACACCGGCATGCTGGCCGCCATCCGGCTGGCCCGGCGGACCCGCAAACTCGACGTCGAGATAACCATCGTCAACCCGTCCGCCCGCTTCACCGAGCGGCTGCGCATGCACCAGGTCGCCGCGGGTCAGGAGTTGGCCGATAACCGGATCCCGGAGATCCTGGCGGGCTCGGGCGTCGAATTCGTCCAGGGCTGGGCGACTTCCATCGATCCCGAGGCGCAGCGGGTCTACCTCGACGGCACCGGCACACTGCACTACGATGAGCTGATCTACGCGCTCGGCAGCAGCACCGACACCAGCATCGTGCCCGGCGCCGCCGATCACGCCTGGACCCTGAACGATCCGCGCACCGCGCACCGCTTCTCCGAACACCTCGCGGTGGTCGCGGCCGGTGCCGGCACCCTCGCGGTCTGCGGCGGCGGTCTGACCGGCATCGAGGCGGCGGCCGAAATCGCAGAGAGCTACCCGGGCCTGCGCGTCACGCTGATCAGCAGCACCGAACCGGGCGCGATGATGGGCGATAAGTCTCGCGCCTACCTGAACAAGGCGCTCGATCGGCTCGGTATTGCCCGCATGGTCGGCCAAGCGGTCACCAAGGTGCTCCCGGATGCGGTCGAACTCGCCGACGGCGAACTGGTTTCGGCCGATCTGACCCTGTGGACCACCGGTGTCCGCGTCTCGCCACTTGCCGCGCAGGCGGGCATCGAAACAGACGCACGCGGGCTGATCGTCGTCGATCCGACCCTGCGGTCGGTTTCACACCCGAACATCCACGCCGTCGGCGACGCTGCCGCGGTGCGCCAGGCCTGGGGGCAGATCCACGGCACCTGCCAGTCCGGTCTGCCGACCGCCGCCTACGCCGCCGACTCCATCGCGCGGCAGTTGAAGGGCAAGAACGTCAAGCCTTTCCGGTTCGGTTATTTCCATCAGCCCGTCAGCCTGGGGCGCAAGGATGCAGTCATCCAGTTCACCAAGGCCGATGACACCCCTGGCCGGTTCTACCTGACCGGACGAGCGGCCGTCTTGTACAAGGAAGGGGTGAGCAGCAGCCCGGTGCCGAGCTTCAAGCTGAGCAAGAAGATGACGGTCTCGGTCCAGCTGTCCAACGGCGGCAAATCCACGCGTCGGACCGCATGAACCGGCCCGGATCAGCCGTCCGCCAACCAGGCGGGCGGTTTCCGTGTGCGTCCGGAAAGTTGGATTGCCAAATCCGGACTTGGCCTAGGAGCATGGTCCAGATGGCCGACGCTACGTCCGCGCAGGACCCATTCATCGAACACCGGCGGCTGCTCTTTTCCACTGCCTACCGGATGCTGGGCACCGTCACCGATGCCGAGGACATCCTCCAGGACACCTGGCTGAAGTGGAATGAAACCGATCAGTCGACAGTCCAACACCCCAAGTCCTATCTGGTGCGCACGGTCACCAACCTGTCGTTGAACCGGCTCACCTCGGCCAAGGCCAAGCGCGAAACCTATGTCGGCCCTTGGCTTCCCGAACCCCTGCTGACCTCACCGAATATCGCCGAGGAGACCGAGTTGGCCGACACCGTCTCCACCGCGATGCTGGTGGTCCTGGAGACCTTGAATCCGGTGGAACGCGCGGTCTTCCTGCTGCGCGAGGTGTTCGGATACAGCCACGCCGAAATCGCCGACACCCTCGACAAGCCCGAGGCCACCGTGCGGCAGATCGCGCATCGGGCTCGCTCCCATGTGCAGTCCCGTCGCCCACGTTTCGATACCGATAAGGCCGAGCGCTCTCACATCACCCAACAGTTCATGGCCGCCTGCGCCGGTGGCGATCTCAATGCCCTGATGGATCTGCTCGCCCCCGACGTCACCTCGTGGTCCGACGGCGGCGGTGTGGTCACCGCGGCCCGGCGTCCGCTGTACGGACCGGATCATGTGGCCCGCTGGGTCCTCGGCGTACTCGCCAAGCCGTCGGTCGCGGGCGTCGTCCTCGAGCCCGCGCATATCAACGGGGAACTCGGAGCGCTCGCGCGCATCGACGGAAACCCGGTGGCAGCGTTCACCTACGACATCATCGACGGCCACATCCACAACCTGCGCTTCCAGGTGAACCCGAGCAAGCTCAAGGGGCTCTACATGGGGACCGACGTGATCGGATGACCAGTTCGCCGCGTTGCTTTACGATCCTGCCGTGACCAGCCAGACCACGGAACCGGACGTGGACGGGGGACAGGTTCGGGTTTCCACCCTGGAACTGTTCTTCGATCTCGTCTTCGTCTTCACCATCACCCAGCTCACCCACGTCTTCACCCACCATCCCGGCTGGGAGGCGCTGGCTCAGGTGCTGGTGCTGTTCGGGGTCATCTGGTGGATGTACAGCGGCTACGTCTGGCTCACCAACGAAGTGGCGCCGAGCAATTCGCAGCGTCGCACGCTGCTGCTGATCGGCATGTTCGGATTCTTCGTGCTTGCGCTGGCGATCCCGGACGCGTTCCACGGCACGGGTCTCGCCTTCGGTCTCGGCTACGTCCTGGTCAACACGGTGCACACGGCCCTGTTCTGGGTCAGCGGCGGCACCTCGGCGAGCCAGGCGATCAAACGCATCGCGCCGCTGAACGCGCTCGCGGCGGCGCTGGTGCTCGCGGGCGGTTTCGTGCACGGCTGGTGGCAGTACCTGTGCTGGGGGCTGGCATTCGGGGTGCAGGTACTGAGTCCGTACCTGGTCGACACCCGCGATTTCGTGGTGCGGGCCAGCCATTTCTGCGAGCGCAACGGGTTGGTGATCATCGTCGCCATCGGTGAGTCGGTGGTCGCGATCGGTCTGGGCCTGGCGGGGGAGAAGCTGACCGTGCCGCTGACCGCCACCGTCGCACTCGGACTCTGCCTGGTCTATGTGCTGTGGTGGGCCTACTTCGGGATCGATGACGACCTTGGCGAGCATGCGCTGGCCGCGGTCCCGGATCGGGAACGCTCGCGTCCCGCGGTGCTCGCCTACGGTTACGCGCTCTACCCGCTGCTGATCGGCATCACCGTCACCGCGGCGGGCATCAATATGACCATCGCGCACGGCAACGAACCCGCCTCCGTCGCCGCCGCGTCCGCGCTCTCCGGCGGCGTCGCGCTGTACTTCTTCGGCCAGTTCTGTTTCCGGCTCGCCCTCGGGCTGCCGCGCCCGTGGTCGCGACTGCTCGCCGCCGCCGCGGTGGCCACGACCATCCCGATCGGTATCGCGTGGGTCGCCTGGGCGCAGCTCGCGGTGCTGGTCGCGGTCGGCTATGCCGCGGTGATCATCGACGATCTCGTCACACTGCGCTCGGGCCAGCACAGTCGCTATGTCTGACTTTCGGGAACAATGGAGAGTCGTGCGTAATGAGGAACTCGCGGTCGAACCACCCGCCGCGGCTCGCCGACTGCTCGGCTCGACACTGTGGTCTGGACCGGTCGGCGTGCGAATCGTCGAGGTCGAGGCATATGGCGGCGATCCGGCCGGACCGTGGCCGGATCCCGCATCGCATTCCGGACGCGGGCGGACCAAGCGCAATGCGGTGATGTTCGGGCCCGCCGGCGTGCTGTACGTCTACCTCAGCTACGGCATGCATATGTGCGTGAACGTGACCAGCGGCCCGGACGGCACCGCGAGTGCGGTACTCATCCGATCGGGCGAGGTGATCGCCGGGGCCGACACGGTCAGGGAGCGACGACCCGCGGCCCGAACCGACGCCGATTTGGCAAGGGGCCCTGGGAATCTCGGCAGCGCGCTCGGAATAACGCTGAGCGACTACGGAACTCCGCTCTTCGACCCTGCCTCGCCGATTCGCTTGGAGCTGAACGGCGCGATCGACCCCGCCGAGATTTCCGACGGACCGCGCGTCGGGGTCAGCAGTGCGGCGGATGTGCCGTGGCGATTCTGGCTCGCATCGCCGGCGGTCTCGGTCTACCGGCGCAGCCCGCGTGCTCCGATCGAAGCGGTATAACACCAGGTCACAAGAATTTTCGGGATCGGCGATGAGTTTTCGCCGCGGTGTCCGTCCTATCTGTTGAACGCGCTCCACCCGGCGCGACCGACTCGAAGGAAAGACAGATGACCGCCATCGCCCCCGCCGCCCCGATCACCACCGCTGCCGCCACCGTCGCCCACCGCCCCGGCAAGAAGATGGCTATCGCGCTCTGGACCGTGCAGGTCCTGCTCGCGCTGTTCTTCATCATCGCCTCCGCCGCCCCGAAACTGCTCGGCGCGCATGCGGCGATCGAATCCTTCGACACGATCGGCTGGGGCCAGTGGTTCCGCTACTTCACCGGCGTCGTCGAACTCGCCGGTGGCATCGGCCTGCTGGTGCCCCGCCTGACCGGCCCCGCGGCCGTCGGCCTGACCATCACCATGGTCTGCGCCGCATTGACCCAGGTGTTCCTGCTCGGCGCACCCGCTCTGGCACCGTTCCCGCTGGTGCTCGGCGTGGTGTTCGTCTGGATCGCCTGGCAGCGTCGCGACAGCATCGTCGCGCTGCGGGAGCTGCCGGCTCGCTGAACATCTGAACAACCCACACGATCGGCAGACCGCGGTCTGCCGATCGTCGTCGCGTTTACCGAAAGTCGTTCGCCCTGCGTGGCGGCGCGCGGCGACACTGAGGGCCATGCCGGTCGCGGGGACCGGTGCGGAAAGATGGGACAGCGTGAGCGAACGAAGTGAGCGAACCATGTGCCGGCGCGCATCGCGCACGCTGGAGCCGAGCGCCAGCGAGGCGGAGGCGTGAGCGGCGACATCATCGACGAACTGACCTGGCGCGGACTGATCGCGCAGTCCACCGACCTGGACGCCCTGCGCGCGGCGACATCCGCCGGGCCGCTGACCCTCTATGCCGGTTTCGATCCCACCGCGGCTAGCCTGCACGCCGGACATCTGGTCCCGCTGCTGGCGCTGAAGCGGTTCCAGCGCGCGGGCCATCGCCCGATCGTGCTGGCCGGTGGTGCCACCGGACTCATCGGCGATCCGCGTGACGTGGGCGAACGCACCATGAATTCGACCGATACCGTCGCGGAATGGGCGGGCCGGATCCGTTCACAGCTCGAGCGCTTCGTCGACCTCGACGACTCGCCTACCGGCGCGATCATCGCCAACAACATGGACTGGACCGGCCAGCTGTCGACCGTCGACTTCCTGCGCGATATCGGCAAGCACTTCTCGGTCAACGTCATGCTGGCCCGCGACACCATCAAGCGCCGCCTGGACGGCGAGGGCATCTCTTACACCGAATTCAGCTACATGCTGCTGCAGGCCAACGACTACTTGCAACTGCGCCGCAACTACGGCTGCACACTGCAGGTAGGCGGTTCGGATCAGTGGGGCAACATCATCGCCGGTGTCGAGCTGAACCGGCGCGTCGACGGTGCGGCGGTGCACGCGCTGACCGTGCCGCTCGTCACCTCGGCCGACGGCAAGAAGTTCGGAAAGTCGACCGGCGGCGGCAGCCTGTGGCTCGATCCGGAAATGACCAGCCCATACGCCTGGTACCAGTACTTCGTGAATACCGCCGATGCCGATGTCGTGCGATACCTGCGCTGGTTCACCTTCTTGTCCCGTGAAGAGTTGGCCGAGCTGGAGTCCGCCACGGCCGAGCGTCCGCACGCGCGGGAAGCCCAGCGCAAGCTGGCCGAGGAAATGACGAATCTGGTGCACGGCGAGGCGAATACCCGGGCCGTGCAGTTGGCGAGTCAGGCGCTGTTCGGACGCGCGGATCTGCGTGAACTCGATGAGCCGACGCTGTCGGCAGCCCTGCGTGAAGCCGCCGTCGACGGCACGGTCGCCGAGGTCGGTGTCGGTGAACCGAGCACGATCGTCGATCTGCTGGTCGCCACCGGCCTGTCGGAGAGCCGCGGCGCCGCACGGCGCGCGGTGAACGAAGGCGGAGCGTCGGTGAACAACGAGCGGATCTCGGATCTGGAATGGATGCCCGCCGATGCCGACTACCTGCACGGACGATGGTTGGTACTGCGCCGCGGCAAGCGGAACTTCGCCGGCGTACTGCGGGCGGGCGCATGAAGATCACGTGGCTCGGGTCACATTCGAGTGGCCCGAGCCCGTTTTCCGGGCGGCCAGATGGCCTCTGACCTGCGAAATGACATCCGTGCAGTGCGGATTTGACTCGACGTTCTCCGCCGCGTAACTTTGTCCAAGTCAGAGCGACACGGACACCGACCCGGAGCCCAAAGCGCAGCGGAAACGTTGAGCACAGTGGCCTGGGAAACGAGGTAGGACGAGGAGCGCCTGGCGATCAGCGTTGCCGGATCG
Source organism: Nocardia sp. CA-120079 (assembly GCF_050955745.1). NCBI lineage: Bacteria > Bacillati > Actinomycetota > Actinomycetes > Mycobacteriales > Nocardiaceae > Nocardia > Nocardia sp. CA-120079. The sequence goes on along the minus strand of NZ_CP192088.1, from coordinate 6,514,043 downwards.
GACGGGCAGACTTGACTCTGCGCGGGCGGTTGGCTAGGCTAGGACAGTTGCCTCAACAAGCCCCCCGAGAGAATCTGGGGTCCAGTTGTGTGCGTGTGTTCTTTGAGAACTCAATAGTGTGTCGATGAATGTCAGTGCCAAATATTTTTTGGTTCCGGCCTCTCATACCCCCGTGTGGTGAGGTTGGACATTTTTGTCAGCAAATACTTTTGCTGGCGTTTGATTTTGCCAAGGTTTTCGGACTCTGGTTAATTCTTCTGATTGCGCCCCTTTTTGGGGGTGTGGTTGTGAGTCTTCAACGGAGAGTTTGATCCTGGCTCAGGACGAACGCTGGCGGCGTGCTTAACACATGCAAGTCGAGCGGTAAGGCCCTTCGGGGTACACGAGCGGCGAACGGGTGAGTAACACGTGGGTGATCTGCCTCGTACTTCGGGATAAGCCTGGGAAACTGGGTCTAATACCGGATATGACCTCAGGATGCATGTCTTGGGGTGGAAAGATTTATCGGTGCGAGATGGGCCCGCGGCCTATCAGCTTGTTGGTGGGGTAATGGCCTACCAAGGCGACGACGGGTAGCCGACCTGAGAGGGTGACCGGCCACACTGGGACTGAGACACGGCCCAGACTCCTACGGGAGGCAGCAGTGGGGAATATTGCACAATGGGCGGAAGCCTGATGCAGCGACGCCGCGTGAGGGATGACGGCCTTCGGGTTGTAAACCTCTTTCGACAGGGACGAAGCGTGAGTGACGGTACCTGTAGAAGAAGCACCGGCCAACTACGTGCCAGCAGCCGCGGTAATACGTAGGGTGCGAGCGTTGTCCGGAATTACTGGGCGTAAAGAGCTTGTAGGCGGTTCGTCGCGTCGATCGTGAAAACCTACCGCTCAACGGTGGGCTTGCGGTCGATACGGGCGGACTAGAGTACTTCAGGGGAGACTGGAATTCCTGGTGTAGCGGTGAAATGCGCAGATATCAGGAGGAACACCGGTGGCGAAGGCGGGTCTCTGGGAAGTAACTGACGCTGAGAAGCGAAAGCGTGGGTAGCGAACAGGATTAGATACCCTGGTAGTCCACGCCGTAAACGGTGGGTACTAGGTGTGGGTTTCCTTCCACGGGATCCGTGCCGTAGCTAACGCATTAAGTACCCCGCCTGGGGAGTACGGCCGCAAGGCTAAAACTCAAAGGAATTGACGGGGGCCCGCACAAGCGGCGGAGCATGTGGATTAATTCGATGCAACGCGAAGAACCTTACCTGGGTTTGACATACACCAGAAACGCCTAGAGATAGGTGCCCCCTTGTGGTTGGTGTACAGGTGGTGCATGGCTGTCGTCAGCTCGTGTCGTGAGATGTTGGGTTAAGTCCCGCAACGAGCGCAACCCTTATCTTATGTTGCCAGCGCGTTATGGCGGGGACTCGTGAGAGACTGCCGGGGTCAACTCGGAGGAAGGTGGGGACGACGTCAAGTCATCATGCCCCTTATGTCCAGGGCTTCACACATGCTACAATGGCCGGTACAGAGGGCTGCGATACCGTGAGGTGGAGCGAATCCCTTAAAGCCGGTCTCAGTTCGGATCGGGGTCTGCAACTCGACCCCGTGAAGTTGGAGTCGCTAGTAATCGCAGATCAGCAACGCTGCGGTGAATACGTTCCCGGGCCTTGTACACACCGCCCGTCACGTCATGAAAGTCGGTAACACCCGAAGCCGGTGGCCTAACCCTTGTGGAGGGAGCCGTCGAAGGTGGGATTGGCGATTGGGACGAAGTCGTAACAAGGTAGCCGTACCGGAAGGTGCGGCTGGATCACCTCCTTTCTAAGGAGCACTTCTACGCTGGTCGGTTCGAATAGTCGTCCTCGACCGCGTCAGAGACCGTGTAGTTCTCACATGTAGAACTGCGGATGCTCATGGGTGGAACGCTGGCAAGTTTCATTGCATTGGATCAATCCTGAGTGGTTGGTCGCGGTGGATATATCGACACACTGTTGGGTCCTGAGAGAACAGACGTTCTTTCCAGGCAAGATAACGACGAGATTGGGCCGCAGTCATACCGGCTTCTTCGGAAGTGCTGGTGCTGTATCGGGTTTCAGTCTTGTGTGTTGTTTGAGAACTGCACAGTGGACGCGAGCATCTTTGTTTGTAAGTGTTTAAGAGCGTACGGTGGATGCCTTGGCACCAGGAGCCGATGAAGGACGTAGGAGGCTGCGATAAGCCTCGGGGAGCTGTCAACCGAGCTGAGATCCGAGGATTTCCGAATGGGGAAACCCAGCACGAGTGATGTCGTGTTACCCGCATCTGAATATATAGGGTGTGTGGAGGGAACGTGGGGAAGTGAAACATCTCAGTACCCACAGGAAGAGAAAACAATAGTGATTCCGTGAGTAGTGGCGAGCGAAAGCGGATGAGGCTAAACCGTTCAGATGTGATACCCGGCAGGGGTTGTCTGGACGGGGTAGTGGGAGCATTCTTCCCTGATCTGCCGGTCAGGGCGACAGTGAGAAACCGTTGTGTTAGTTGAAGTGGTCTGGAACGGCCTGCCATAGACGGTGATAGTCCGGTAAATGAAAACTCAACGGCTGTTGTGGATGTTTCCCGAGTAGCAGCGGGCCCGTGAAATCTGCTGTGAATCTGCCGGGACCACCCGGTAAGCCTGAATACTCCCTGGTGACCGATAGCGGACTAGTACCGTGAGGGAAAGGTGAAAAGTACCCCGGGAGGGGAGTGAAATAGTACCTGAAACCGTGCGCTTACAATCCGTCAGGGCCTGCGAGTGACTTGTCACTGTGGGTGATGGCGTGCCTTTTGAAGAATGAGCCTGCGAGTTAGTGGCATGTGGCGAGGTTAACCCGTGTGGGGTAGCCGTAGCGAAAGCGAGTCCGAATAGGGCGTTTTGAGTCGCGTGTTCTAGACCCGAAGCGGAGTGATCTACCCATGGCCAGGGTGAAGCGACGGTAAGACGTCGTGGAGGCCCGAACCCACTTAGGTTGAAAACTGAGGGGATGAGCTGTGGGTAGGGGTGAAAGGCCAATCAAACTCCGTGATAGCTGGTTCTCCCCGAAATGCATTTAGGTGCAGCGTCACGTGTTTCACGCCGGAGGTAGAGCTACTGGATGGTCTAGGGGGCCTACAAGCTTACCGAAATCAGCCAAACTCCGAATGCCGGTGTGTGAGAGCGTGGCAGTGAGACTGCGGGGGATAAGCTTCGTAGTCGAGAGGGAAACAGCCCAGATCGCCGGCTAAGGCCCCTAAGCGTGTACTAAGTGGAAAAGGATGTGGAGTCGCGAAGACAACCAGGAGGTTGGCTTAGAAGCAGCCATCCTTGAAAGAGTGCGTAATAGCTCACTGGTCAAGTGATTCTGCGCCGACAATGTAGCGGGGCTCAAGTACACCGCCGAAGCCGCGGCATTCACACAATACATCCGCTGAGTTCTACGGGATTTGGTGCAGTGGTGTGGATGGGTAGGGGAGCGTCCTACAGCCATGGAAGCAGCAGTGTGAGCTAGTTGTGGAGGCTGTGGGAGTGAGAATGCAGGCATGAGTAGCGAAAGACGAGTGAGAAACTCGTCCGCCGAATGACCAAGGGTTCCTGGGCCAGGTTAATCCGCCCAGGGTGAGTCGGGACCTAAGGCGAGGCCGACAGGCGTAGTCGATGGACAACGGGTTGATATTCCCGTACCCGTGTATCCGCGCCCAATGGCGAATCAGTTGTGCTAAGTATCCAAAACCCAAGAGACTTCCTTCGGGAAGCTGGAGGGGGCTGCATACGATCCTGGCTGTAGTAGTCAAGCGATGGGGTGACGCAGGAAGGTAGCTGGGCCAGTCAGTGGTTGTACTGGTGTAAGCCTGTAGGGCGCGACATAGGTAAATCCGTGTTGCATATGGCCTGAGAGGTGATGCGTAGCCGATTGAGGTGAATTCAGTGATCCTATGCTGCCGAGAAAAGCCTCTAGTGAGTTGGTACACGGCCCGTACCCCAAACCGACACAGGTGGTCAGGTAGAGAATACTGAGGCGATCGAGAGAACTGTGGTTAAGGAACTCGGCAAAATGCCCCCGTAACTTCGGGAGAAGGGGGACCACGTCTGGTGACGGTTCTTGCAGCCTGAGCTGGGTGTGGTCGCAGAGACCAGAGAGAAGCGACTGTTTACTAAAAACACAGGTCCGTGCGAAGTCGTAAGACGATGTATACGGACTGACGCCTGCCCGGTGCCGGAAGGTTAAGAGGACCGGTTAGCTACTTCGGTGGCGAAGCTGAGAATTTAAGCCCCGGTAAACGGCGGTGGTAACTATAACCATCCTAAGGTAGCGAAATTCCTTGTCGGGTAAGTTCCGACCTGCACGAATGGCGTAACGACTTCTCTGCTGTCTCAACCACAGACTCGGCGAAATTGCATTACGAGTAAAGATGCTCGTTACGCGCGGCAGGACGAAAAGACCCCGGGACCTTCACTATAGCTTGGTATTGGTGTTCGGTACGGTTTGTGTAGGATAGGTGGGAGACTGTGAAGCGGGCACGCCAGTGTTTGTGGAGTCGTCGTTGAAATACCACTCTGATCGTATTGGACCTCTAACCTCGGGCCATGATCTGGTTCAGGGACAGTGCCTGGTGGGTAGTTTAACTGGGGCGGTTGCCTCCTAAAATGTAACGGAGGCGCCCAAAGGTTCCCTCAGCCTGGTTGGCAATCAGGTGTCGAGTGCAAGTGCACAAGGGAGCTTGACTGTGAGAGTGACAGCTCGAGCAGGGACGAAAGTCGGGACTAGTGATCCGGCACCGGCAAGTGGAAGCGGTGTCGCTCAACGGATAAAAGGTACCCCGGGGATAACAGGCTGATCTTCCCCAAGAGTCCATATCGACGGGATGGTTTGGCACCTCGATGTCGGCTCGTCGCATCCTGGGGCTGGAGTAGGTCCCAAGGGTTGGGCTGTTCGCCCATTAAAGCGGCACGCGAGCTGGGTTTAGAACGTCGTGAGACAGTTCGGTCTCTATCCGCCGCGCGCGTCAGAAACTTGAGGAAGGCTGTCCCTAGTACGAGAGGACCGGGACGGACGAACCTCTGGTGTGCCAGTTGTCCTGCCAAGGGCACTGCTGGTTAGCTACGTTCGGAAGGGATAACCGCTGAAAGCATCTAAGCGGGAAGCCTGTTCCAAGATGAGGTTTCTCACCACCTTCGAGTGGTTAAGGCCCCCTACAGACCATGGGGTTGATAGGCCAGAACTGGAAGCCCGGTAACGGGTGTAGGTGACTGGTACTAATAGGCCGAGGACTTACCAACGAAGAAGCTACGCGTCCACTGTGCGGTATCTGAAACAACACACAGACACTGCAGCAGACAACAGAAGGGGTTCGTTTCCCTGTGCTGGTTGTCGGGTTGTGTGTGGATAGTTTCATAGAGTTACGGCGGCTATAGCGGTGGGGAAACGCCCGGTCCCATTCCGAACCCGGAAGCTAAGGCCACCAGCGCCGATGGTACTGCACTCGACAGGGTGTGGGAGAGTAGGACACCGCCGGAACATCCTTCACGATAGGGGACCCAGAACTGGGTCCCCTATCGTCGTTTTTGCACCTATATCTATGCCGTGTTCGGGCCCGACCGCCGACACGTGATTGAATTCAGGGGTTCGACAACCTCTGGCGGAACCTAGAAAGGGGCCACCGTGTCGGAACAGAACGACGGCCGGAAGTCTTTCCGGCAGGACGGTCCCGACCGCGATCGAGGCGGCGACTCTCGCGGCTCTTCCGACCGAGGTGATTCCGGTGAACGGCGCGGCTTCAAACGCAGCGACTCGACCCGGAGTGGTTCGAACGACCGCGGCGACTTCAATCGCCGCAACGATTCCAATGATCGCAGTTCCGGCGACCGCGGTGGTTTCAAGCGCAGCGGATCCGGCGAGCGCGGCGACTCCGGTAGCCGTGGCGGCTACAACCGCGGTGCCGATGATCGCGGAGGTTTCAACCGCGGCGGCCGTGGCGGTTTCGAGCGCGGTGACTCCGGCCGGAGTGGTGATTCCGGCGAGCGGGGTTTCAACCGTGGTTCGGGTGAACGCGGCGGATTCAAGCGCTCCGGTGATTCCGCCGACCGGGGTGGTTTCAACCGTGGTGGTTCGGATGAACGCGGCGGCTTCAACCGCAGTGGTGATTCGGGCCGACGCGGCGATGCCGGCGAACGGGGCGGATTCAGCCGGGGTGGCTCCGGCGATCGCGGCCGTTTCGATCGGGGCGATTCCAGTGAGCGTGGCGGTTTCAACCGAGGCGGTGATTCCAGCGAGCGCCGTGGCTTCAAACGTGGCGGCGATTCGGGTCAGCGCGGTGATTCCGGCGATCGAAGTGGCTTCGGCCGCAGTGGTTCTGGCGACCGTGGCGGTTCCAGCCGTGGTTCCGGCGATCGCGGTGGCTTCAGCCGTGGCGGTTCGAGCGACCGCGGCGGTTTCAACCGAGGTGACTCGGGGGATCGCGGTGGTTTCCGCCGTGGTGACTCGGCGGAGCGCGGCGGGGTCGGCCGTGGTGGCACGGGTGAGCGCGGTGGTTTCAAGCGTGGTGGCGACTCGAGTCAGCGCGGCGAGGTGAACGAAGGCACCGGGTTCAAGCGACGCGATGACGCCGGACAGCGTAGCGGTTTCAACCGTGGCGGTGACTCCGGTCAGCGCGGCGGCTGGAACCGCGGCGACGACGCACAGGATCGCCGTCGTGGTGGCGAGGGCGCACGTGCCGGGGGTGGTTCGGCTGATCGACGCGCCGCGCGTCCCGAAGAGCCGGATCTGCCCGATGACGTCCAGGCCGCCGACCTCGAAACCGAGGTGCGTCGGGACCTGCTGAGTCTGGACAAGAGCAACGCCGAAACGGTCGCCCGGCATCTGGTAATGGCGGCCCGACTCATCGATGACGATCCGCGTCTCGCTTTGGCTCATGCACGGGCCGCTCGCCAACGCGCCGGCCGCATTGCCGTGGTCCGCGAAACCGCTGGCGTCACCGCCTATCACGCGGGTGAGTGGGCCGAGGCCCTTTCCGAATTGCGCACGGCCCGCCGGATGTCCGGAGGTTCCGGTCTGCTCGCCGTCATGGCCGACTGCGAACGCGGCCTCGGCCGCCCCGAACGTGCCATCGAACTGGGCCGCAGCGATGAGGCCCGCGCCCTGCGCGGTGACGAGGCCACCGAGCTCCGCATCGTGGTCGCCGGCGCCCGCATGGATCTCGGCCAATACGACCAGGCCGTAGTCACCCTGCAGACCTCGGAACTCGACCCCTCCCGCACCGGCTCCGCCGCCGCCCGGCTCTTCTACGCCTACGCCGACGCCCTGGTCGCCGCAGGCCGCACCGCAGAGGGCCTCACCTGGTTCCTCAACGCGGCCTCCGCCGACCTCGACGGTGAAACAGATGCCGAAGAGCGTGCCGAGGAACTAACCGGCGACACCGACCTATAGGCACAGTGGCTGGGACCCGACACCGAAGAGTTAGTGGACTCAGGTCACAAGTGCGGGGGCGATCCAGTCGGACAGCCGTCAAGCGGGTATGGAATTCGCGGGTACAGGTGAACGGATCTTGTCGGAAGACCGGCGCAGTCTCGCGTTGGGCGCTAGCCAGCGAAGGCGTGGCTTGTGAGATTGCGCATGGCCTGCGGATGTCCGGCGGTTCTGGTCACTCTTCGTGGCTGCGGACCCTGCGCAACGCGCTGGCTAGGCGGTGTCACACGTCGTACTGTCGATTCGAGCGTGGGCTCGGAAGTGGAGTTGTGGCATACGGTCGGTCGACGCCGTCATTTTCCTGTCGGCGGGCTGGCGTAGGGTTCGGGAAGGTGTCGGTCGGTTACGTGAAGTGAGAGTGGTGTGAAGCGGCTACGAGAGCGGTATGAAGCCCTGCTGCTGGATCTGGACGGCACGCTGTATCGCGGGCCGGAGGTGATCGAGGGCGCACCGGCGGCGTTGGCGGATTCCGTTGCGGCGCAGCGGCTTGTGTATGTCACGAACAATGCGAGTCGTGGTCCGGATGTGGTCGCACGGCATTTGGTCGAGCTCGGGTTCGCGGCGGAAACCGATGATGTCGTGACCAGTGCGCAGGCGGCGGCACGGTTGTTGGCCGAGCGGCTCGATTCCGGGGCAACGGTGTTGATCGTCGGCACCGATGACCTGGCCAAAGAGGTCGAAGCGGTCGGGCTGCGTTCGATCCGGCGCTTCAACGGAGCCGCGCCCGATGCTGTTGTACAAGGACATTCGCCCGAAACCGCGTGGCCGGATCTGGCCGAGGCTGCCTACGCACTGAGCGCCGACGCACTGTGGGTCGCCGCCAATACCGATAGGACGTTGCCGAACGAGCGTGGCCTCGCCCCCGGCAACGGCGCCATGGTCGCCGCACTACGTGCCGCCTCCGGTAGAGAGCCTGTTGTAGCGGGCAAACCCTATGCGCCACTACTGGAGGACGCCCTGGTGCGCGCCGGAACGCGCAGCGCGCTGGTCGTGGGCGACCGCCTGGACACCGATATCGAGGGCGCCAACCGCGTCGGCCTCGAATCGCTGCTGGTCCTGACCGGCGTGAGCACCCTCGACGAACTACGCGACGCCCCGGCGGACCTGATCCCGACCTACGTCTCGGAGTCATTGGATGCACTGAATCATCCGCCGGTCGAGGACGAGGCGACCGACCTCGCCGACGACTTGGCGCAACGCTTACGCCGTAACCCGGGAAGAGCGGTAAGGGTGCACGCGTCCGGTTCGGAAATCCGATAGCGTTGACCCCACGATGACTACTCCGATGCCACGCCCCAACGGACCCGGCTCGAATGGACCGCGCCCCGGGCCACCGCTGCCCGGCCAGCATCTGCCGGGTGCACAGGGACGCACGGAGCCTGCCGACCCCGAGCGGATCCGCACCGAGATCGACGGTCTGCTCGCCGAACTCGACGCGCGTCCGGCGTGGGCCGGCTTGGCGGCGCCCCCGCCGACGGCCTCCGATTCCGGCGCCGACATCACCCGGCGCGCCCGCATTCTGGAACAGGCGCATGAAGTGCTCGTACAGGCACTGGCCACGGTGGACAAGATCTGAGGTGGCCAGACGCGCGCGGGTGGACGCCGAACTGGTTCGCCGCGGATTGGCGCGATCGCGTGAACATGCGGTCGAGCTGATCGGTGCGGGCCGCGTCCTGATTGCTGGAACGGTCGCGGTGAAGCCGGCGACTGCCGTGGAGACCGGCACGCCGTTGGTCGTGCGCGAGGAGCCCGACGAGGTGTCGTGGGCGTCGCGTGGTGCGCACAAGCTGCTCGGTGCGCTCGAAGCATTCGAACCCCGAGGCCTGAGCGTCGAGGGGAAGCGCTGCCTCGATGCCGGTGCGTCGACCGGTGGCTTCACCGACGTACTGCTCGCCAGGCAGGCGCGTGAGGTCGTCGCCGTCGATGTCGGCTACGGCCAGCTGGTCTGGCGGCTGCAGAACGACGACCGAGTGCGGGTTTTCGATCGCACCAATGTTCGCGCCATCACCCCCGAATCCATCGGCGGCACCGTCGAACTGGTTGTCGGTGATCTATCGTTCATCTCACTGAATCTGGTGCTGCCTGCCCTCGCGGCCTGCTCCGCGCCGGGTGCCGACCTGTTGCCGATGGTCAAACCCCAGTTCGAGGTGGGCAAGGAGCGAGTAGGCTCCGGCGGTGTGGTGCGCGATCCCGCACTGCGCGCGGAAGTGGTGCGCGATGTCGCGGCGGCGGCCGCCGAATTGGGCTTGCGCACCGTCGGGGTGGTGGCCAGCCCGCTGCCCGGCCCATCGGGCAATGTCGAATACTTTGTGTGGCTGCGTAAAGACGGGCAGTTCGAGTACGACGGCGAACAGGTCGCGGCGCTTGTCGAACGTGCGGTTGAGGAGGGTCCACAGTGAACGCGCTGACGCCGGCCGAATCCAGAGAGATTCTGCTGGTTTCGCACCCGGGCCGGGCGGAGATCATCGAAACCGCTCATCGTGTCGCGAAGATTTTCGCGGACGCGGGTATCGGGCTGCGCGTGCTCGCGGACGAAGCGGACAGCACCCGATTCGACTGTGAGCCCGACACCTCGGGCGGGACCGCCGTCGCGGAACCGGGCGGATATCCGGCGCGCGTGGTCGAGCATTGCCCAGACGCGGCGGTCGGCTGCGAGATGGTGCTTTCGCTCGGCGGTGACGGCACCTTCCTGCGCGCGGCCGAACTGGCCAGGCCGGCGGGGGTGCCGGTGCTCGGAATCAACCTGGGCCGCATCGGTTTTCTCACCGAGGCCGAGGCCGAACACCTCGATGAGGCGTTGGCGAGCGTGGTCCGCGGCGATTACCGCCTCGAGCATCGGATGACCATCGATGTGAACGTCCGGGTGGACGACGAGATCGTCGAAACCGGTTGGGCGCTCAATGAAGCCAGCATCGAGAACGCCGCGCGCATGGGTGTGCTGGAGGTGGTCCTGGAGGTCGACGGGCGGCCGGTTTCGCAGTTCGGTTGCGATGGCATCCTCATCTCCACACCGACCGGATCGACCGCCTACGCGTTCTCCGCGGGTGGTCCGGTGGTGTGGCCGGAACTCGAAGCGCTGCTGGTGATTCCCAGCAATGCGCACGCCCTGTTCGCACGGCCGCTGGTGACCAGTCCGGAGTCCAGGATCGCGGTCGAATCCGTTGCGGCGGGCCATGATGCGATAGTTTTCCTGGATGGCAGGCGCACCCTGGCATTGCCGAAGGGCGGCCGGCTCGAGGCGGTCCGCGGCGCCGAACCGGTGCGGTGGGTGCGGTTGGATTCCGCACCATTCGCAGACCGGATGGTGCGCAAGTTCCAATTGCCCGTGACAGGCTGGCGTGGCCGACGGCGAACGGAGATCACACGTGCTGACAGAGATCAGGATTGACGGGCTTGGCGTCATATCCACGGCCACCGCGCAATTCCATGAGGGCCTGACGGTTCTGACCGGTGAGACCGGCGCCGGTAAGACCATGGTGGTGACCAGCCTGCACCTGCTCAGCGGGGCGCGGGCGGATGCGGGCCGTGTCCGGTTGGGTGCGGACCGGGCCGTGGTCGAGGGCCGGTTCACCGTCGACGAGGTCAATACCACCGCGCAGAAGCAAGTGCAGGAAGTCTTGGAAGCGGCTGCGGCCGAACGCGATGACGACGGCAGCATCATCGCGATCCGCACCGTCGGCAGTGACGGACGTTCCCGCGCGCACCTGGGTGGGCGCGGCGTACCCGCGTCTGTCCTCGCCGATTTCACCGCGCCGTTGCTGACCGTGCACGGTCAGAACGATCAGCTGCGCCTGCAGCGTCCGGATCAGCAGCTGTCCGCGCTGGATCAGTTCGCCGCCGATACGGTCGGTTCGTTGCTGCGTAAGTACCAGGTGCAGCGGCGATCCTGGCTCGACGCCCGCACTGAGCTGCTCGAACGTACCGCGCGCAGTAGGGAACTCGCGCTGGAGGCCGACCGGCTGAAGCATTCGCTGTCCGAAATCGATACCATCGCACCGGAACCTGGTGAGGACGAGCGCATCGTCGACGAGGTGCGCAGGCTCAGCGATCTGGATTCGCTGCGGGAGGCCGCCGCGATCGCGCACGATGCGTTGGCTGGTCCCGCCGATTCGCCCGAAGACGGTTTGGGCGCGCTGGAATTGCTCGGCGCCGCGCGGGCCCGCATCGAATCGGCCCACGATCCGGCGCTGACCGCGTTCGGGCCGCGGCTCGGTGAGGCCATCGCGGTGGTCGTCGATCTCACCACCGAGCTCAGCGGCTATCTGTCGGATTTGCCTTCGGACCCGGGCGCATTGGATTCGCTGCTCACCCGGCAGGCCGAATTGAAATCGCTGACGCGCAAGTACGCGCCGGATATCGACGGGGTCATCGCGTGGGCGGATGAGGCGCGCGAGCGTCTCGGCTCGCTCGATGTCTCCGAAGAGGCGTTGGCGGCGCTGGCGGCGGAGGTGGACATCGCCGCGGAACGCGTTCGGGAAGCGGCACGCAAATTGACTGCGGCGCGCACCAAGTCGGCGGGCAAGCTCGCTTCGGCGGTGAGCGCCGAACTCGGTGGGCTTGCGATGGGTAAGGCGAAGCTCGAGGTCGTGGTGCGGCCGGCGCCTGCAAGCCCACAGGATTCCGCGCCGCTGACGGTGGACGGGCAGGAATTGCACGCGGGTTCGACCGGTGTCGACGAGGTGGAATTCCGGCTGTCCGCGCATTCGGGCGCGCAGTCGTTGCCGTTGAGCAAGAGCGCATCCGGTGGTGAGCTGTCACGCGTGATGCTGGCTCTCGAAGTGGTGCTCGCCAGTTCGGATCACGGCGCGACCATGGTGTTCGACGAGGTCGATGCCGGTGTCGGCGGCCGGGCCGCGGTCGAGATCGGCCGCCGACTGGCTCGGCTCGCGCGCACCCATCAGGTGATCGTGGTGACCCACCTGCCGCAGGTCGCGGCATTCGCAGACACTCATCTGGTGGTGGACAAGTCCGATGACGGCAAGGGCAAGGTCAACAGCGGCGTCCGGGCATTGACCAAGGACGAGCGCGTCATCGAATTGGCTCGCATGCTGGCCGGTCTCGATGACACCGAAACCGGCCGAGCCCACGCCGAGGAACTGCTCGAAACCGCCCGCGCCGAACGCGCCCTCGCCTGAGGAGTTCAGCGCAGGGCTTTTTGGGCGCCCTTGATGAACTGGTTGATGAGGTTCTTCAGACCGAATTCCAGGACCTTTGACGGGACGGGAAGGCTGGGCTCGGACTCCATCGTGTAGGAGACGAGGGTGCCGTTGTCGGTGTCGGTGAAGGTGATTGTGCCGATGTGCCGCTTCACGGGCGCACCCTTGATGATCTTGTATTCCATGAGCTCGCCGGGGACCAGCTTGGTGGTCTCCTCGACGATGCCGACGCCGGCCTTGCCGATGAAGTACTGCGCGCCGACGCCCGTCGGGGTGGGCGAGCCGGGGGTTTTCAGGGTGAAGTCGACCGGGATGTAGGGGTTGATGCCATCCCGCTCGGTGAAGAACTTGTAGACGACATCGCGCGGTGCCGCGATCACGGCGTCGACGGTACTGCTGACCATGGTGACTCCTATTCGGGATATCTGTGACCCGCAGCATACGGGTACTTGTTGGCGCACTCTTGGCGCGGCGTGGTGTTCGTGTTATCACAGTGACGAATGTGATAGGTGATACGGCGCGCCTCCACCAATGGTTGAGGGTTTGCGGACAGGATCGGCCACATGAAGATGTTGGCGTTGTTGTCGAAGAGCACCGAAACGCTGCCCGGGCTGACCGGGACAGCTCGGGTTGACCGCAACACCAGGCGTCTGCTGAAGCGGGTCGGGCCCGGTGATGTCGTAATACTCGATGAGATGGATCTGGATCGGCTCACCGCCGATCGGTTGGTCGAGGCGGGCGTGGTCGCGGTGGTGAATACTTCGCCGTCGATCTCGGGTCGCTACCCCAATCTGGGGCCGGAAGTGCTGGTCGCCAACGGAATTCTGCTGCTGGACACAGTGAGTTCGGATGCCTTCCGGATCAAGGACGGTACCAAGGTCCGCATCGATGAGGGCGTCGTCTACTCCGACAAGCTGGTCAAGAAGGAGCCCGAGGTCCTGGTCACCGGCATCGAGCTGACCGAATCCGATATCGCCGAGCGAATGATCGATGCGCGCAACGGTCTCGCCGATCATCTGGAGGCCTTCGCTGGCAACACCATCGAATTCATTCGCACCGAGAGTGCACTGCTCATCGACGGTATCGGGGTGCCGGAGCTCGAGCTCGACATGAAGAATCGGCATGTGGTCGTGGTGGCCGACGGCCCGGAGCACGCCGACGATCTCAAGCGACTGAAGCCCTTCATCAAGGAGTACGCGCCAATCATGGTCGGCGTCGGTCGCGGTGCGGACACCTTGTTGAAGCAGGGCTACCACCCCGATCTGATCGTCGGCGACCCGGACGAAATCACCACCGCCACCTTGAAATCCGGTGCCGAGATGATCCTGCCCGCCGATACCGACGGCCACGCCAAGGGGCTGGAACGCATCCAGGATCTCGGCATCGGCGCGACGACTTTCCCGTCGTCGGGCGCACCTTCCGACTTGGCCCTGCTGCTGGCCCACCACCACGGCGCATCGCTGATCGTGACCGCCGGCGCCGCCGCCTCGCTGGACGATTTCTTCGACCGCGGCCGCCGCGACAGCAATCCGGCGACCTTCCTCACCCGACTGAAAGTCGGCACCAAACTCATGGATGCCAAGGCCGTCGCCACGCTCTACCGGAACCGGGTGTCGGGCACCGCCATCGCGATGGTCGTCCTCGCCGCACTGGTCGCGGTGATCGTGGCCATGCTCGCATCGAATATGGGGACCGAGGCGCTGGATTGGGCTGCCGATAGCTGGAACCGGTTCACGCTGTGGGCCGAGGGCCTAGCCGGTTCGGGAGGGAGCCGATGATTTCGATTCGGCAGCACGCGGTTTCGATCGTCGCGATCTTCCTGGCCCTCGCCCTCGGCGTGGTGCTCGGGTCACAGACCGTGGCGGCGGACCTGCTGTCCGGATTGCGCGCGGATAAAACGGATCTGCGCAAACAGCTCGATGTGGCCACCGATCAGAACCGGCAGTTCGGCGACGAAATCAATGCCGCGGACCGGTTCATCGCCGGGTCGGCGGGCCGGATCCTCGGCGGCACGCTCACCGACCGCAGCGTCGTGGTGTTCACGACCCCCGATGCCGAACCCGCCGATGTCGAGGCCGTCGCGAAGGATCTGGAAACCTCGGGCGCCACCGTGACCGGCCGCATCGCACTCAACGACGCCTTCCTCGACGCCGCCGAGGGCGACCGGATGCGCACCGCGGTCACCAATGTCATCCCCGCGGGCGCGCAGCTGCGCACCGGCCAGGTGGATCAGGGCAGTATGGCGGGCGATCTGCTCGGCCTGGTGCTGCTGCTCGATCCGGCGAGTGCGCAACCGCGCAGCACCCCGCAGGAGCTGAGTCTGGTGATGGAGACGTTGCGCGGCGGCGGTTTCCTCGCCTACGGCGACACTCCGACGCAGGCCGCGAACCTCGCCGTTGTCGTCACCGGCGACGGCGCGAAGTCCAGCGAGAACAGTCAGGGCAGCAATATCGCCCGATTCGCAGGCGCCCTGCGTGGTCGCGGTGCGGGGGCGGTGCTGGCGGGCCGATCCGGTGCCGCCGACAATCCGGGCCCGATCGCGCTCATTCGCTCCGACGCCGCGCTCGCCACCGCCGTCACCACCGTCGACAATCTCGACCGCGATATCGGCCGCGTCACCACCGTGCTCGGCCTGAGCGAGCAGCTCAACGGCGGCGCGGGCCGATACGGAACCGGCACCAAGGCGACCTCCCTCACACTGGTCGCGCTGCCTTCGAGCTGACCCGCCCGATCCGCGATGCCCCAGGCTGCGCACATAGCACGCGGTGCGAATCCCTTGATCGCAGCGACTCGGTGGCAAACGTGCGTGGCGTGTGATCAGACCAGCAATTTCGTGTTACCGTGAAGACCCGTGGGTCATACACGGAATCAGGCGCGAACGGCCACGAAGCACATCTTCGTCAGCGGTGGTGTCGCCTCCTCATTGGGTAAGGGTCTTACCGCCTCCAGCCTCGGTCAGCTGCTGACCGCGCGCGGACTGCGGGTGACCATGCAGAAACTCGACCCGTACTTGAACGTCGATCCTGGCACCATGAATCCGTTCCAGCACGGAGAAGTGTTCGTCACCGAGGACGGCGCGGAGACCGATCTCGATGTCGGCCACTACGAGAGGTTCCTCGATCGGGACCTGTCCCGGGACGCGAATGTGACTACCGGGCAAATCTATTCGTCGGTGATCGCCAAGGAGCGTCGCGGCGAATACCTCGGTGACACGGTGCAGGTCATCCCGCACATCACTGACGAGATCAAGAGTCGCATCCTGGCGATGCAGGGACCGGATCTGCAGGGGCAGGTGCCCGATGTGGTGATCACCGAAATCGGTGGCACCGTCGGCGATATCGAATCGCAGCCCTTCCTCGAGGCCGCGCGCCAGATCCGCCACGATGTGGGCCGGGACAATGTGTTCTTCCTGCACGTATCGCTGGTGCCCTACCTCGCGCCGTCGGGTGAGCTCAAGACCAAGCCGACCCAGCACTCGGTGGCCGCGCTGCGCAATATCGGTATCCAGCCCGACGCGCTGATCCTGCGTTGCGATCGCGAGGTGCCGCAGGCGCTCAAGAGCAAGATCGCGCTGATGTGCGACGTCGATGTGGACGCCTGCATCTCCACGCCGGACGCGCCGTCGATCTACGACATTCCCAAGGTGCTGCACCGTGAGGGCCTGGACGCCTATGTGGTGCGCAGGCTCGGGCTGCCGTTCCGCGATGTGGATTGGACGGTGTGGGGCGATCTGCTCGACCGGGTGCATCAGCCGCGGGAGACCGTCGAGGTCGCACTTGTCGGTAAGTATGTCGATCTGCCCGATGCGTATCTGTCGGTGACCGAGGCGTTGCGCGCGGGTGGATTCGCTTCGCGGGCCAAGGTGAATATCCGCTGGGTGCAGTCGGATGAATGCGAGACCCCGGCGGGTGCGCAGGCCGCGCTGCGCGATGTGGACGCGGTGCTGATTCCGGGCGGCTTCGGTATCCGTGGCATCGAGGGCAAGGTCGGCGCCATCAAATATGCGCGGACCAGGGGGCTTCCGCTGCTCGGTCTGTGTCTTGGCTTGCAGTGTGTGGTCATCGAAGCCGCGCGCTCGGTCGGTCTGGCCGAAGCGAATTCGGCGGAATTCGAGCCGGACACACCGCATCCGGTGATTTCCACCATGGCCGATCAGAAGGAGATCGTGGCCGGTGAGGCAGATCTCGGCGGCACCATGCGCCTCGGCGCCTACCCGGCGACGCTGCAGAAGGGTTCGGTGGTGGCGCAGGCCTACGGCACCGACCAGGTCTCCGAGCGGCACCGGCATCGCTACGAGGTGAACAACGCCTACCGCGACAAGATCGCCACCAGCGGTTTGAAATTCAGCGGTACCTCCCCCGACGGACATCTGGTCGAATTCGTCGAACTGCCTGCCGATAAGCATCCGTTCTTCGTGGCCACCCAGGCGCATCCGGAGCTCAAGAGCCGTCCGACTCGCCCGCACCCACTGTTCGCGGCGCTGATCGCGGCGGCGCTGAAATATAAACTGGCCGAGCGGCTTCCGGTCGATATCCCGGACGAAGAGTTCGCGAACGCCGACCAGGCGTCGTAGATGAGTGAGATCGGTGGCGCCCAGCCGGGAACCCACGACTTCGAGACCGTGGCGAGCAAGACCATGTACAGCGGTGCCATTCTCGCCTTGCGGCTCGACCAGGTGGCAATGCCGGGCGGATGCGTCGTCGAGCGCGAGGTGATCGAACATCATGCGGCGGTTGCGGTTGCGGCCATCGATGATGCCGACAATGTGGTGCTGATCAGGCAGTATCGGCATCCGATCGATCAGCGGCTGCTCGAGCTGCCCGCCGGACTGCTCGATGTGCCCGGCGAGGATCCGCTGACAGCGGCCAAGCGCGAATTGGCCGAGGAGACCGGACTGGCTGCCAGGGAATGGTCGGTTTTGGTGGATGTCGCGCTTTCGCCCGGATTCACCGATGAGGCGCTGCGGGTATACGCCGCGCGAGGTCTGTACGAAACCGACCGGCCGGAGCCGGAATTGGAGGAGGCGGACTTGGAATTGGTCCGCCTGCCGGTGGACGAGGCAGTGGGGGCCGCGCTGGCCGGTGAGATCGTCAATGCCACGGCCGTCGCCGGTCTGCTCGCGCTCGCGGCCGCCAGGGCGGGCGGGGCGCAGCTGCGTCCGGCCGATGCGCCGTGGCCGGGGCAGCCCACCGCATTCCTGCGTCGCAAGGCGCAGCGGCAGTCCGAAGACTGACGGGTCCGGGCGGTGCTCGCGCGGGAGGTGGACGCCTACCTCGATCATCTTGCGGTCGAGCGCGGCGCCGCCCGCAACACCCTCGGTGCGTACCGTCGCGATCTCGACCGGTATCGGGATTTCCTGACCGGGCACGAGATTACGGCGCTCGAGCAGGTTTCCGAATCCGATGTCGCCGAGTTCACGATGGTGCTGCGAGCGGGCGGGGAGACACATCCGCCCCTGGCCGCTAGTTCGGTCGCTCGTGCGCTGATCGCGGTGCGCGGGCTGCATCGCTTCGCCGCGGCGGAGGGTTTCACGAGTACCGATGTCGCACATGCGGTCAAGCCGCCGACCCCGGGGCGGCGGTTGCCGAAAGCGCTGCCGTACGATCAGGTGTTGCGGCTGTTGGAGGCGGCCGGCGGCGGGCCGATCGATGATGCGAATGGCGCCGGAAGCGATGGCGGGCCGCGCGGATTGCGCGATCGCGCGCTGCTCGAGCTGCTGTATTCGACCGGGGCGCGAATTTCGGAGATGGTCGGGCTCGATGTGGACGATATCGATACCGAGGAACGCGCTGTTGTGTTGCACGGCAAGGGTGGCAAGCAGCGCATGGTTCCGATCGGCAGGCCCGCGCTGGCGGCTGTCGACGCATATCTGGTGCGCGGGAGGCCGGTGCTCGCCGCGAATGGGAAAGGCACTGCGGGCGCGCTGTTTCTGAATGCCCGCGGTGGTCGGTTGTCGCGGCAGAGTGCCTGGCAGGTTTTGCAGACCGCCGCCGAGCGGGCGGGCATCGGGGCTACCGTTTCGCCACATACGCTGCGTCATTCCTTCGCAACGCATTTGCTCGACGGGGGTGCGGATGTGCGTGTGGTCCAAGAACTCCTGGGGCATGCATCGGTGACGACCACTCAGATCTACACCTTGGTCACCGTGAACACGCTTCGTGAGGTTTGGGCAACCGCTCACCCCCGCGCCCGCTGACCCGCTGTGCTCCGGACGCCGCCGCGGAAGAAATAGAACCGTGGTCCGGTTGTGTCGGTATGCCGGGATCGGGTGGTCTCGGCACACCGACGTGAGGTGAGTTGGATGGCAAAGGCTTTCATCGTTCAGGAGCGCGATGTCGAGGCGGTGGCGCTGCCCGGTGGCGGATCGTTCCGGTTGCTCGAGGACAGCGAGAACACCGATGGGCTGTTCGGAGCGAATCGGCTCATACTGCCGGCGGGCGCGGATGGGACCAGGCCGCACCATCACACGAAGTCCGCGGAAATCTTCTACGTCCTGGACGGGACCATGGAATTCCTCGTCGACGGCGAACGGCATGCGGTCGCGAAGGGTGGTCTGGTGGTGGTTCCGCCGGGTACTGTCCATGCCTTCGGGGCGTCCGCGGACGGTCCCGCCGAGTTCTTCGCCGTACTCACACCGGGTATCGTCCGGTTCGAGTACTTCCGGCAGCTCGGTCGTATCGCTCGGGGTGAGGCGGATTGGGACAGCATGGATGAACTCCACGATCGGTTCGACGTCCATTTCGACGGCGGACCGGATTGGCGCTAGGGGAGTGGACGCCTGCGCAGGTAAACGTGGGTGTCGCGTGTCCGAGCGTGGGTCTTGCGCTGTCAAGCGGTAGCGTCTATCGAGAGCTGGACCGTACGAAAGCGAGGTCGGGCCTGATCGGCCTCGCTACGCTCGGGCAGAAGATGCCGGAGTCGGGCGAAGGCAACGGGCAGGAACGTATAAGGAGCAGCGGATCGTGACGACAGCCGGCGCGGCAGAGCCGCCGATGAGTGCTGGGGCGCAGCCGCTTACGGGTCCCCGGACGGGTCCGTACTCGGCCGCCGCGGCGGAAACGCTGTGGGGCGACGGCGCCGAACCCGTCCCCGACGATGCGACGCTCGGCCCGACCGGGCGCCCGCTGCGTGTCGTGCCCGACCCGCCGCCGGTCGAAAACCACGGTGATGCGCTGATCGTCGCGATGTGCAATCAGAAGGGTGGCGTCGGCAAGACCACCTCGACCATCAACCTTGGTGCGGCGCTCGCGGAGTTCGGTCGGCGGGTACTGCTGGTCGACCTGGATCCGCAGGGTGCGCTGTCGGCGGGATTGGGTGTGGCCCACCACGATCTCGATCTGACCGTGCACAACCTGCTCATCGGATCCAAGGTCTCGATCGACGATGTCCTGATGGAGACCCGCGTCGAGAATCTGGACCTGCTGCCGAGCAATATCGACCTGTCCGCCGCGGAAATCCAGTTGGTCAACGAGGTCGGCCGGGAGCAGACACTGGGCCGCGCACTGGAATCGGTGCGCGATCGCTACGACTACATCCTCATCGACTGCCAGCCGTCGCTCGGCCTGCTCACGGTGAATGCGCTGGCCTGTTCCGATGGCGTGATCATTCCGATGGAGTGCGAATACTTTTCGCTGCGCGGACTCGCCCTGCTCAACGACACCGTGGAGAAGGTGCGCGACCGCTTGAACCAGCGCCTGAGCCTGTACGGCATCGTAGTGACCATGTTCGATGCGCGGCTACTACATTCGCGTCAGGTCATGGCGCGCGTCGTCGAAGTGTTCGGCGACCTGGTGTACGACACGGCGATCGCGCGCACCGTACGTTTTCCGGACGCCAGCGTCGCGGGTGAACCCATCACCACGTGGGCACCGAAATCCAGTGGGGCCGAAGCATATCGGGCGATGGCGCGGGAAGTCATCCACCGGTCCGGCCGGTGATCGGCGGTACGGAACCGGCGCCGTCGACGAACACCGATACGCTCGGCCCAGAGTCCGATGAGTTCGTCGATCGGGACTCCGACGCCGGGCGTGCCGCGTCGGCTGCGAACGACTCGGCCGCCGATGATCGGCCAGGCAGACCTGGCGGCGAGAGCGAGCCTACGGCCCAGACCTCCGGGTTCCAGCTGCGGCTCAGCAACTTCCAAGGGCCGTTCGATCTGCTGCTGAGTCTGATCAGTTCGCGCAAGCTCGATGTCACCGAGGTCGCGTTGCATCAGGTGACCGACGAATTCATCGCCTACACAAAGGCTTTGACCGCCAGCATCGGGCAGCAGGCGTTGCGTGCGGACAAGATCCTGGATCAGACCACCGAATTCCTTGTCGTCGCGGCGACATTGCTGGATCTCAAAGCGGCGCGACTGCTGCCGTCGGGTGAGGTGACCGACGCCGAGGATCTCGAGTTGCTCGAGGCACGCGATCTGCTCTTCGCGCGGCTGCTGCAGTACCGCGCGTTCAAACAGGTCGCCGAGTTGCTGGGGGAACTCGAGGCGGTCGCGCTGCGACGCTACCCACGCGCGGTCGGGCTGGAGGAGCGATACGCCGATCTGCTGCCCGAGGTTAAGCTGGGTGTTGACGCAAACCAGTTCGCCGCGATCGCCGCGACGGCCTTCCGGCCTCGCCCGGCGCCGCGGGTTGGACTCGACCATCTGCACCAGCACGCCTTCTCGGTCGCCGAACAGGCCGCGCTCGTGCTCGAACAGCTCAAACTGCGCGGACCGGGCGGCTGGACGACCTTCGGCGAACTGGTCGCCGACTGTGATGTGCCGATCCAGATCGTCGCCCGCTTCCTGGCACTGCTCGAGCTGTACCGGGGCAAGACGATCGAGTTCGACCAACCCGACCCGCTCGGCCCGCTCTCGATCAGCTGGACCGGCGACCCCAAGGACGAAACCGCCGACACCGTGACCATCGAGGAGGACTACGGGTGAGTGAGCGCACCGACGACGCGACACCCCTCGAGCACAACGGCATCGAGCATGACACCGGCGTCGTGGGCGAGCAGGTCGACGGCGGTGACCGTGCAGTGATCGCCGGGGGCGGCGATGCATCGGGCGCGAGCGCGGCGGGCTCGGGCGACGAAGCGCCATCGTCGAGTGATGAGTTCATCGAAGACGCTGCGGATGCGAGCGCGCCAGGCTCTGACGGTAGTGCGGCGCTGAGTTCGAGCGGCGGTATCGCATCGGGTGCGAGCGCCGCAGAATCGAGCGTCGACAAGGTGGCGAGTGGGCGCGATGAGTTCATCGAAGACGCTGCGGATGCGAGCGCATCCGGATCCGACGGTGGTGCGGCGAATTCGAGTGGTGACGATGCCGGGGATGCGGCGGGCTCGAGCGGCACGGGAGCGGCGGCTGTAAGCAGTCGAATTGTCGAACCGGATTCCTCGAGCGCGGGCGAGCCGAGCCTCAGCGGGCAGGCGTCGGGCGGAGTCGAGGGCGTCGCGGGGCGCGCTGATACGCCACCGACGAGGGGAGTGAGCGAGGAGCTTGCGGCTGGTGCGCCCGAGGCGATGAGTAGTGCGATCATCGACGCCGATTCCGCGGGCACAGGCGAGCCGACCGTCAGCGAGCAGGTAGCGCTGGGCGCGGAGGTCGACGACGGCGTTGCTGGAGGACCGAGTGAGACGCGGCGAGGCAGTAGTAGGAACGACGTCCCAGCTTCTGTAAGTGCGACGAAGACCGCACGTGCAGCGAAGAACAAAAAAGACGCAGGCGCAGGTTCCGACGACGAAGTGGCGGAGTTCACGCCCGAACCGCTGGATGACGATGAATTCCGGTCGGCGTTGGAGGCGATGCTGCTCATTGTGGACGCTCCGGCCCCGGTAGAACTGCTGGCCGACGCGTTGCAGGACAAACCGGCGCGGGTGGAGTGGGCGCTGCACGAAATGGCCGCGGAACTGTCCGCGCGGGCCAGTGGCATCGACCTGCGTTTCGTGGGTGATGGGTGGCGCTTCTATACTCGCAGCGAGTACGCGCCGTATGTGGAACGGATGCTGCTCGACGGTGCCCGGTCGAAATTGACCAGGGCCGCTTTGGAAACATTGGCGGTGGTGGCATACCGCCAACCGGTGACCCGGACCAGGGTCAGCGCGGTGCGCGGCGTGAACGTCGACGGTGTGATGCGAACCCTGCTGGCTCGCGGATTGATCGCCGAGGCCGGGGTCGACCCGGAAACGAACGGCACGCAGTACTGCACGACCGAACTGTTCCTGGAGCGGATCGGACTCGCATCACTGTCCGATCTGCCGCCACTGGCGCCCCTGCTGCCGGGCGTCGACCTGATCGACGAGATCAACGAGAGCCTGGACACGGACCCCCGTTACACCAGGTTGAAGAAATCCGCCGAGACCGATTTGGATCTCGGTACCGAAGAAGACTGACAGGACAAAATGAATACGCCCGCTCGCCGAGATGGCACACCGGATCGTAGGAACAGAAGCGACCAGCCCACCAGGGGCGGCGCAGGCCGAAACGCACGCGATATGCGTTCGGCGCAACGGGGAAGTACGCAGCGCGGGGCCGCATGGGGCGGTTCCGAGCGCGGCTCCTCGCAAGGGGGTTATCGGGGGAGCTCAGAAGGCGGCGACCGTGGGTACCGCGGTTCGTCGCAGGGCGATCAGCGTGGCTCGCGCGGCGGCTACCGCGGCACCTCGCAGGGCGACAGTAGCTATCGCGGTTCGTCGCACGGCGACAGTGGCTATCGCGGTTCCGCCGAGCGCGGATCAGATCGACGTGGCACGTCGCAGGGTGGCGGTTATCGCGGTTCCGCCCAGGGTGACAGTGGCTATCGCGGTTCGTCGCACGGCGACAGTGGCTATCGCGGTTCCGCCGAGCGCGGATCAGATCGACGTGGCACGTCGCAGGGTGGCGGTTATCGCGGTTCCGCCCAGGGTGACAGCGGCTATCGCGGTTCCTCACAAGGCGGCTCGGGCTACCGCGGTTCGTCGCACGGCGGATCCGATCATCGTGGTTCGCGCGGCGAGGGCTATCGTGCTGGCGCACAAGGCGGTTCGGCCCCGCGTTCCGCCGGTTCGCGCGGCTACGCACCGGGAGGCGCTGCGCAGCAAGGCAATCCGTCGCGCCGCACAACGTCGGGCGCGATGTCCGCGCCTGTTGGCAAGAAGCCCAGGAATCCGAAGCCGCAGAAGAAGGTGGTCTCCGCCCCGCTGCTGAACAACGCCAAGCCCGCCAAGAAACAGCACGTCGGCCAGCCCGCCGAGGGTGGCCACGAGAAGTTGCCGTGGGGCGAGGGCGAGCGGCTGCAGAAGGTTCTCGCCAAGGCCGGTGTCGCATCGCGCCGCGCCGCCGAGGAGATGATCGCCCAGGGACGGGTCGAGGTCGACGGCGCCATTGTCACCGAGCAGGGTCTGCGGATCGATCCGCAGCATGCCGTGGTCCGCGTCGACGGCACCCGCGTGATGGTGCGTGAGGAACTGGTCCATATCGCGCTGAACAAGCCCAAGGGCTGGCAGTCCACCATGTCCGACGATCTGGGCCGCCCGTGCGTCGGCGATATCGTCGCCGAACGCATCGCGGCCGGTCAGCGCCTGTTCCACGTCGGCAGGCTGGATGCCGACACCGAGGGACTGCTGCTGCTCACCAATGACGGCGACCTCGCGCACCGGCTCATGCACCCGTCGTTCCAGGTCCCGAAGACCTATCTGGCGACGGTGAACGGTGAGGTCAACAAGTCGGTCGGCAAGCGCCTGCGCGACGGTGTCGAACTCGAAGACGGTCCGGCCAAGGTCGACCGGTTCCAGGTGCTCGAGCTGGGCGAGGGACGTTCGCTGGTCAAGATCGTGTTGCACGAAGGGCGCAAGCACATCGTGCGCCGGCTGCTCGACGCGGTCGGTCATCCGGTGACGCGGTTGGTGCGCACCAATATCGGTCCGGTCGCACTCGGCGACCAACGGCCCGGCACGCTGCGCGTGATCGGCCGCGATGAAGTCGGCAAACTTTACGAGGCGGTGTCGTTGTGAACGGTGTAGAGATTCCCGTGGAGGTCCCTGCGATGGTTGAAGGAACCACGCCGCTGGTCGTTGCCATGGACGGGCCTTCGGGCACGGGCAAGTCCAGTGTGTCGCGGCGACTGGCCACCAGGCTCGACGCCAGCTACCTCGACACCGGCGCGATGTACCGCGTCGCGACGCTGCGGGTGCTGCGTGCCGGGGTCGAGTTGACCGATTCGGCAGCGATCGGTGCCGCGGTGAAGGAACTGCCGCTGACCATCGGTACCGATCCCAGCCGTGAGCTGATCCTGCTCGACGGTGAGGACGTCTCCTCCGAGATCCGCGGCAATGCCGTCACCAAGGCGGTGTCCGCGGTGTCCGCCGTGGCCGAGGTGCGCGAGCTGCTCGTCGCTCTGCAGCGTGAAATCGCTTCCGCCGCACAGCGAATCGTGGTCGAGGGACGCGATATCGGTACCGTCGTGCTGCGGGATGCCGACGCCAAGATCTACCTCACCGCCTCCGCCGAGGCCCGCGCGCAGCGGCGCAATCAGCAGAACATCGCCGAAGGCCGCGGCGACGACTACGAGGGCGTACTTGCCGACGTGCAGCGTCGCGACACCCTCGACTCCACTCGCACGGTGTCCCCACTGCGTCCGGCCGACGACGCGGTGCAGGTCGACACCAGCGAACTGAATATGGATGAGGTCATCGACGAGCTGTATCGCGTTGTGGTGCGGCAGGTTTCGATCGGCCGGACAGGCAGGACACCGTGAGCGAGCGTAGCGAGCGAATCGAAGACACAGCAGTGTCACTCTTGACGGAGCCGAGCGCCAGCGAGGCGCAGTCATGAGTGAAGACGTTCTCGCCGGCGATGGCGTCTGGAGCGACGAAACCGATTGGGAGATAGCCGATCTCGACGGTGAGTTCGACGAGGGCGAACACCTCGCGATGCCGACGGTGGCGGTCGTCGGCCGCCCGAATGTCGGCAAATCGACCCTGGTGAACCGTATTCTCGGCCGTCGTGAAGCCGTCGTCGAGGACATTCCCGGCGTGACCCGCGACCGTATCTCCTATGAGGCGAACTGGGCTGGTCGCCGTTTCCTGGTTCAGGACACCGGTGGCTGGGAGCCCGATGCCAAGGGTCTGCAGCAGTCGGTTGCCCGCCAGGCCGAACTGGCCATGGAGACCGCCGACGCGATCCTGCTGGTGGTCGATGCCGTCGTCGGTGCGACGGCCACGGACGAGGCCGCGGTGAAGAAGCTGCGTCGCTCCAAGATTCCGGTGATCCTGGTCGCCAACAAGGTCGACGACGAACGCGTCGAGGCCGAGGCCGCCGCGCTGTGGTCGCTCGGTCTCGGTGAGCCGCGCATGGTCAGTGCCGCGCACGGTCGCGGCACCGGTGACCTGCTCGACGATGTCCTGGAAGTCCTCCCCGAGACCCCGCGTGAGGGCACCGGAGGTACCGGTCCGCGCCGGGTCTCGCTGGTCGGCAAGCCCAACGTCGGCAAGTCCAGCCTGCTCAACAAGCTCTCCGGTGATGAGCGTTCGGTCGTGCACGATGTCGCGGGTACGACCGTCGACCCGGTCGATTCGCTGGTCGAATTGGGCGGCAGGATCTGGAAATTCGTCGATACCGCAGGTCTGCGTCGCAAGGTCTCCCATGCCAGCGGCATGGAGTTCTATGCTTCGCTGCGCACGAAGGCGGCGCTGGAGGCCTCCGAGGTCGCGATCATGCTGATCGATGCCTCCGAGCCGATCACCGAACAGGACCTGCGGGTGATCAGCATGGTCGCCGACTCCGGTCGCGCGCTCGTGCTGGCCTTCAACAAGTGGGATCTGGTCGACGAGGACCGTCGCCTGCAACTCGACAAGGAAGTCGATCGGGATCTGGTTCGCGTGCCGTGGGCGCAGCGCGTCAATATCTCCGCGCATACCGGCCGCGCCGTCCAAAAGCTCGTTCCCGCAATGGAAACCGCACTGGAGTCCTGGGATAAGCGCATCCCGACCGGTAGGCTGAACAACTGGCTCAAGGAAGTCATCGCGGCAACACCGCCGCCGATGCGTGGTGGTCGACTGCCGCGCGTCCTGTTCGCCACGCAGGCCACTACCCGGCCGCCGACCTTCGTGCTCTTCACGACGGGGTTCTTGGAGGCGGGCTACCGCCGGTTCCTGGAGCGCCGACTGCGTGAGGAGTTCGGCTTCGACGGTTCTCCGGTTCGTATTTCGGTACGTGTGCGTGAGAAGCGGGAACGCCGGAAGTAGGCGCTGGAACGGACGCCGTTGCCGAGCAACGGCGTCCGTTGCCATTTGCCGTCAGCGGAACGCGGCGAGGTGGTCGGATACCCACTCGGCCAGGGAACGAGCCGGGCGCCCGGTGATATCGGCGACGGTCGAGGTGATTTCGGGGCGGGGCACGGCAAGCATCTCGGTGTAGCCGTCGAGGAGGACGTCGACGAAGGAGTCGGGAAAGGTGTCGTCGTCGAGTAGGCGCTGTCTGGCTTGGTCGCGGGTGAGTTCGGCCCAGCGCAGGGGACGCTCGAGTACTTCGCCGATGATCCTGACCTGCTCCGCCTGGGTTAGTACCTCCGGTCCGGTCAGCGTGTAAGTGGCTCCGGCATGGGCGTTTTCGGTGAGCGTCCGGGCCGCGACCGCCGCGATATCGGCCTCGTGGATCAGGCTCATCGGCAGGTCGCCGTGGCTGCCGTGCACGATATCGCCGGTTCGAATCTCATCGGCCCACCAGAGGGTATTGACGGCGAAAGTGCTCGGGCGCAGCACCACCGATTCGATTCCGCAAGCGTGCACCAGCTTCTGCTGATCCTCGAAGCTGAGGTCCGGGATGCCGCCGGTGCCGAGAAATACGATGCGCCGGGCGTGCTCGGCGATGAGATCGAGTGCGTTGGGCAGTTGTGCGCCGGTCTGCAGCGGCCACAGTAGGAAAGACCGCGTCGATGTCGTCGAGGCAGGCGCGCAGCGTTTCGGGTTTCGGACAGTTCGACGCGCACGACCTGCACGTCGGGCGGGAGATCGGCGGCCGCCGGGTTGCGGGTGCCCGCGCGCACGGTGTGACCGGCTGTACGCAGTTGGGGGACGAGCCGGCTGCCGACGTTTCCGGTGGCGGCGAGGACGAGAATGTTCATGCCTCGATCCTGGCGCTAAGGGAGAGAAATCGACCAGGGTAAGGTCTCATTTTGCTGGAAACCGTCAGATTTGGAGGGTTCATGATGGATGCCGTCGAGAGGGGGATCATTCATGCGCTGCAGATCGACGGCCGGGCGCCTTTCCGAACGATCGCCGAAGTTCTCGACGTCTCCGAGAACACCGTGGCACGTCGGTATCATCAGCTGCGAAATACGCATGGGCTCAGGGTGATCGGACTGGTGAACGGTCAGCGGCTGGGTTACGTCCAATGGACGATCCGGTTGCG
Source organism: Nocardia sp. CA-120079 (assembly GCF_050955745.1). NCBI lineage: Bacteria > Bacillati > Actinomycetota > Actinomycetes > Mycobacteriales > Nocardiaceae > Nocardia > Nocardia sp. CA-120079. Next base: position 6,486,063 of record NZ_CP192088.1, on the reverse strand, counting down.
CTGCACTCCCGACGCCGCCGGTTCCGTCGCGAAAGCCCTTGCGGCACGCGATGATACGTCGTTCGTGTATCTCCTCTCCGCTGGTACCGAGGTCTCCTGCACGGTGCAGACTCGCAGTATCGAAGAGCAGGAAGCTCTACTGCTGCACAAACTTCCACGCACCAGCCGAATCGTGGCCATGTCCGCGCACTTGCTGCTGCGCGGATTCGTGCTGCCCGACGGCTGGCAAGGATCAGCCACGCTGACACCCGACCAGGTCGACCATCTGAGGCCCGCCCCCGTCGACCCGGAAGACGGACCCCTTCATCTCGACGAAGGCGATAGGTCCATGCTGCGCGCCCTCAACCGCGACGGCCGCACCTCCTACTCCGACCTCACCGCCGCCACCCAGTGGTCCGAAACCAAGGTGCGTCGCCGGATGGAAGCCATGCGTCGCAACGGAGTCCTGCAATTCCAGCTCGACATCCCGTCCGCTGCACTGGGATTCGGTACCGAGGCCCGACTCTGGATCGCCACACAACCGGCCGCCGCCGTCGGCGTCGGTGAAGCGCTGGCCCGCCACCGCGAAGTCTCCTTCGCCGCTGTCACGACCGGCGCTACCAATCTGGTCGCGGCGGTCAACTGCCGCGACCCTCGAGATCTCGGTCGCTACCTCACCGAGCGCATCGCCGAACTTCCCGGCATCGCCACGCTCGAAACCGCTCCGATCATTCGTACCGTCAAACGCGCGGGCTCCCTGCTCCTCTGACGTGTGCTGCGTCACGATGCCGAGTCAGGGCATCCGGCGTAAATTCGTTAATTAGCGAAATACCGAAGGGAGGTGGATGTGCTCGACGAGTGCAAGGCATTGGCGAATGAGACCCGCTTGCGCATCCTGGCGTGGCTCAAGGATCCGGACGCGAACTTCCCAGCGCGGGGCGACGACACCGGCGGGTTAGGGGTGTGCGTCGGTCTCATCCAGCAGAAGGCGGGGACCTCGGCCTCGACCATATCGGCACACCTCGCGATCCTGCAGCGCGCTGGATTTCTCAGCGCCACTAAACGCGGCCAGTGGACCTACTACCGCCGCGACGAAGCCCGCATCCGGGCCTTCACCGAAGAACTCAACCGCGTTCTCTGAGCTACGAAGGAAGTCTTATGCCCACCGCACTGTCGATCCTCGACTTGGCGTCGGTCGCACCCGGCAGCACCGCACGCGACAGCTTCGAGAACAGCGTCGCGCTGGCCAGGGCCGCCGAGCGCAGCGGCTATCGACGCGTCTGGTACGCCGAACACCACAACATGCGCTCGATCGCCTCGAGCGCCACCAGTGTGCTCATCGGTTACGTCGCCGCGCACACCGACACCATTCGGCTCGGCGCAGGCGGCATCATGCTGCCCAATCACTCGCCGCTGGTGATCGCGGAGCAATTCGGCACGCTGGAGACGCTGTTCCCCGGGCGGATCGATCTCGGACTCGGCCGCGCGCCCGGCAGTGATCAGAAGACCATGTTCGCACTGCGCCGCAATCCTTCCTCGGCGGACACCTTTCCGCAGGATGTGCTGGAGCTGCAGGGCTACCTGTCGGGCAACTCGCGAGTACCCGGTGTGCAGGCCGTGCCGCGCGCGGAAGGCATTGTGCCGCTTTATATTCTGGGGTCGTCACTATTCGGTGCGCAACTCGCCGCGCAACTCGGCCTGCCGTACGCCTTCGCATCCCACTTCGCGCCGGACGCGCTACACCAGGCGGTCGCCGTCTACCGCGACAGCTTCCGGCCGTCGGAGCAACTCGCCGAGCCGTATGTGATGGCGGGTGTCAATGTATTCGCGGCCGAAGACCACGATGCGGCGGTGGCGCAGAAGACGATCTCCTACCGTGCTCGCGCGCGAGCCATGATTCGGCGTGGCGCGGCGGGCGCGGACTTCACCGACGAGGAGATCGATGCGTTCCTCGCCTCGCCGAACGGCAGCCAGCTCAGCGCAATGACCCGATACACCGCCGTCGGCACTCCCACCGAAGTCCGTTCGTATCTGGCGGATTTCGCGGGCTCCATCGATGCGGACGAACTCATCGTCGCCCACCACGCCACCGAAATCGATGACCGACTCCGCTCGGTCGAACTCACCGGCGGTCTCATCACCGAGCCGGTGGCCCCCTAGCTCACCGAGCCGCCGACGATCAGGTTCGCGGTAATTGTGCCGTCGGCTTCCTTATTGCCGTAGACGACGACCGCGGCACCGACCGTCACATCCGACACGCTACTGCCGGTGAGGACAAGTACCCGGGTACCGGTGTTGACACGAACGTTCGTCGTGGCACCCAATATCCCTTGCACCGCAAGCGTTTTGCCGTCGTTGGCAGTGACCTTGCCGACGGTCAGCCCCCGATCGACCTGGACCGCGTTCGCCGGGGCGGCGGTGGCCGCCGCGGATCCGCCGGTTGCCGAATCTCGGACCGGTGTCGAACCGATGGACGCTACGGAAAGGTAGGCCACCAACGACAGCAGGACCGCGAAGCTGGTTCCGATGAGCATGCCGAGGTCGGGATAGTGCTGCCCTCGCTTCGAGGGAAGCGTGATAGCGGTGAGAATCACCGGGTCGATGGCCAGCTCCGCGCCGCCGCTGGACTCCTTGCTCGGGAGGGCCTTGGGCTGGTTCGACCACGGCGTGGCCGGGGGACTCATAGCTTCAACGTTATTTAACCGAGGGCGAATGCCTATCACCATTGGCGGGAGCACATTGCTGCCGGTTGACACGCTGAGCGGGTCGGGGTGCTGCTGCAGGGCGGGACCTGGCATTATCCGTTTATGGTCATTCCCAGCGTGCTGCCGGAACGCCCTACCGTCGGATCCCCGTTCGAGACCGGCTGGCCGGTCCGCCTCGCCGATACGGACCGGGACCAGCGTCTGCGCCTCGACGCCATCGCCCGCTACCTGCAGGACATCGGCTTCGAACACCTCGAAGCCGTCGAGGACGGTGACATCCACCGCGGCTGGGTGGTCCGCCGCACCGTCATCGACGTCCTCAAGCCCATCGAATTCGGCGAGCACGTCACCCTGCGCCGCTGGTGCTCAGCCCTGTCGAACCGCTGGTGCAATATGCGCGTGCAGATCTGTGGCAGCAACGGCGGTCTGGTCGAAACCGAAGGATTCCTGATCCATTTCGGCACCGAATCCGGCGTGCCCGCGCGCATGAGCGACCGCTTCATGGCACCCATGCTCGCCAGCACCACAGAACATCGCCTGCGCTGGAAAGCCACACTCACCGACCCGCTACCCACCGGCCCAGACGTCCAGGAATTGCCCTTCCCCTTGCGCGTCGCCGATTTCGACTGGCTCGACCACGTCAACAATGCTGTCTACCTCAGCGCCTTGGAAGAACTCCTCGCCACCCACACCGATCTCACCTCCGGCCCGCATCGCACCGTCATCGAATACACCAAACCCCTGACCGCGGGCGAGCAGGTCCGCGTAATCGGCCGCCGCACCGGCAGCACCCTCGACGCCTGGTTCGCCGTAGCCGACGACCCCCGAGCCACTGCCCGCATCACCCCACGCTGACTCCCGCCCCACCGATAACCAGGCGATTCGGCGTCTGGGCGCCCCCTGAGGTAATCTTTCCGAGCGCCCGAACATTAGGCGCAACGGGCTGTGGCGCAGCTTGGTAGCGCACCTGACTGGGGGTCAGGTGGTCGCAGGTTCAAATCCTGTCAGCCCGACACACGAAAACCCCTTCCGACCAGCATCGGAAGGGGTTTTATCGTATGCGGGAGGAGTTCTTCGGCACGCGATCTTGCCAAGAACTTGCCAACATGCGGGAGCGGGCATTCGAATCATCCGAAGAGCGCGGCGCCGGCCGCGCGCAAGTCCTCCGGCTGTGCATCGCTGTAGATGCCCAGCGAGACCGCGGGGTCGTGGCCGTGCCAGGCCGCGACGATGTGCACCGGAATACCCAGCGCCAACATCAGACTTACGCTCGTGTTCCGTAGCCCCTTCAGTGGGATGCGACGGAGCCCGGCGCGTTCCCGCAGACGGTGAAACGTGTCGGAGTAGTACTCCGGTCGGATCGGCTCTCCCGCTTCGTCCACCGCGATCAGCTGATCGTCGGACCACTCGATGCCGAGCGCCGAGCACTCGGCCTTCTGGAGCATTTTCAGCCTGTTGAGCGCCTCCGCCAAATCAGGGGGCGGGGGAAGGTCGCGGCGGCTGCGGCGGGACTTCGGCAAGTTTTCTTCGGTCTCCTTGCCGATGGCCACACGGCCTCGGCGCACCCGCAGTGCGGATTCATCGAAGCGCGTCCATCGCATGCCGAGCACTTCGGATCGGCGCGCCCCATAGCAGGACAACAGCCAGCAGGCGTAGAGCCGTTCGCCGCGCACCGACTCGCGGAAGGTCTCGACCTCGGCCACCGTCCAAGACTTCGACTGTTCGTCGTCGTCTTCACTGAAGTCGTCTTTGGGCCGCTCCACGAGCGCAATGACGTTGCGCGGCAAGGCTCCCTGGTCGACATAGGACTGCACGACCATGCCGAAGGCGGTCAATGTAGCCCGCACCGTCACCGGTTTGACGCCGCTCGGTGCCTTCTCGGTCTGCGTTGTGTCCGCCGGGATGTAGACCGCCCGTCGGGGGCGGGTAATACGTCCGACGCGGATGAGCCCTGATAAGCACGTGTGGATATCTTTGTCCGGGAATGCCGCCTTGATTCTCGCCGCCGTGATGCCCTCCGGGTGCTGTCCGATTAGTTCGGCTACCTGCGACATGAGGCTGTCCGGGCGGTAATGCCGGGGACCGACACGACCTTTCGTAAGCATCCATTCGACGAGTGCGTCCCCGTCTGCCTTTGTGAGCTGGCGCAGCTTCTTGCCACCCATGTGCCGCCGAACGGCCTTCAGATCATTGCGGTAGCCCTGCAGCGTGATCCGGCGGATACCGCGCCGACTGTCAAGCCATTGGTCGCACGCTTCGTCCACGGTGATGTCCAGGAGTCTGGCGTATGTTCCGGCAGCGACTTCGGTTGTGATCCGCCGGTATTCGCGCCGCGCCTGGGTTTGGGTGTCGTATGTGAAACGCTGCCGGTCGCGGCTGCCGTCCGGCTTGGTGCCGACATCGGCCTGGAACCAGTAGGTCACCTTGCCGTTCTTGGCTGTGTGTTTGTTGATCGGTTCGGCGCGTCTGGCCGGCTTATTCGTCATGTCGTGACTCCTGTCCGTGGTGGGTGGTGGTCTTTATCGGTTCTCGTTGCGGACGGGGCGCTACTCGCCGAGTGAGGAACTCGCGCTGACGGTGGGCATTCGACGACATGTCAGCGGTCCGTTCGGATATGTGACTGTCAATTCAGAGACGGCGTCGACAGCGATGATTGGCGCTGGCGTGTTTGGAGTCGGCGCAAGTTGCTGAAGTCGCCCTCTTCGATGCGCGGCCGCAGTGTGAGATTCCTCAGAAGTATCTTGGCGAATCGGAAGATTGGTGTGCCTGAGCGTCACTCAATTGCACACCGTGAGAGCTGTTGCGATTGGGATGCTTTGACGGCTTGGTCGGTGGTCACGCTGTCAGTGCAAGTCGCGGCACCGGTGGCGGCGGAGGTGTTGCCTCGGCACGTAGGTGGAAGGCTGTCAGTGGGACCGACAACCTGTGAACGGCATCGGAAGCGCTGATGTCTTAGAGGGTGTCGGTGTCGGCTGGATTGGTTTGCAACTCGAGCACTTGTCGTACCCATCGCGACGGGATTCGCACTCGGTTGCCGACTCGAACTGCTGGCACATCACCTGACTTCGCCGCCGCGTAGACAGTGGATTTGCCGACACCGAGGAGCCGTGCTGCATCGGGGACCGACACCGTCGGCTCGCTTAGCAGACGGTGAAGTATGTCCCCGACAGCGAGAATATTTTTGTGGTTCAACTTTCGGCCTCGATTACGGGCCGATCCGTGAGTCATCCCTTACAACAATAGAACCGGATTCGACGAGAATGCGCCAGTCGCAATCACGTCGACAGGCCAGGCAGATAGGCACGTCATGGCCGCAAGCGCTGGCCACCGTGACCGGCAGCGCGCCGATCGTCTTCGGCTGATCGACCGCGATCAGCAGCAGCCCGCGCGTAGCGGGGAGTCGAACACTGCCCGCAGGCGAAACTCGTCATTGGGCAATGCCTTGTCGTACCACTGTTTTCCGGTCGGTGATGGCGCTCGTTGAACTTGGCTCTGGCGACGATCATGTGACGGCCGTTCAGGCGGCGAGAAGTATCTGTGCTCTGAGGAGATCGAAGTTCGCCCGGCCGTAGCCGTCGCGCTTGAGTCGTTTCACGCGCGTGACGTTGCCTTCGACAGCGCCGGAGCTGTGTTCGGTGGTGAGCCCGTTGATGATGGCGGTCAGGTCGCGGCGCATACCGATTGCGAGGCTGTGCAGTTCGGGTAGGTCATCGGCTTCGACGGCGTCGAGCCAGGCAGGTAGTTCGAGGCCGCGCCGTTGGGTCATGATCTTGGCGAAGGTGCGGACGTGCTGCTGGAGGTGTTCCAGATGGACGCATTCGGTGGTTGCGTTCTTCACGATCAGTGCGTCCTGCTCGGTCAAACGGTCGGGATGGGTGAGTAGCGCCCTGCTGATCTTGCGTGGCTTCGGGACTGCCGCAGCGGTGGGGGTGGGCCTGCGCCGATGTGGGTCCGGGCGGCAGCGGCTGGTGCCGGGCATCCGGAAGGGCTTGAGGTAGCGGCGCACCGTCTGGACGTCTCCGGTGAATCCCAGAGTCCGTAGTTCGCAGGTGATGGTCTGCGCGTTCGTCACGCCCTCGTTCCACCGCCGGTTGACCAGGTCGATGTAGGGGTCGAGCTTGGTGAGGCGGTGCTCGGCCCTGCCGAGCAGTTCCTCCACGCAGGTGGCATTGGCGAACCGGCGTACTGTCTGGCGGTCGAGGTTCAACTCCCGTGAGATGGCCGAGCGGGACAGTCCACGGGCGAGGCACTGCTGTACCGCGGTGTATCGCTCCCGGGTCCGCTCGGCCAGCCGGTAGCTGCGCTGGGGCGCGGCGATGAGCTCGGCCGCGGGTGCCGGTGCGGGCGTGGAAGGCTCCGGTTCGCCCGGGATGGCTTGGGCCGCAGCGGCTTTGCGCAGACAGGGGTGGTGGGCGGACACGGTCTTCTCCACCGCCTCGCACAGGTTCTTCCACAGATGGAATCGGTCCGCGACTTGAATCGCCTGCGGGGCGCCCGAGCGGATGCCCTCGGCGTAGGCCCCAGCTCTGTCGCGGCACACGGTCCGGATTTCGGGGTGCTCGCGTAGCCAGGCTGCGAGCGTGCCGGCCTCACGGTCGGGCAGCACGTCCACGGGCCGATGGTTGTCCATGTTGATCAAGATGGTGTTGTAGGAGCGGCGGCGCCGAACCGCGAAGTCATCGACACCGAGCACTTCGATCCGTCCGGCTTCGGGCAGTGGCTGGGCGCGGATCAGGCCGATCAGCACGTCGTGGCAGCATGGCATGGCGAGCCTGGCTGCGAGCCTCGCTCCGGGACGGCCGGCCAGAGCGAGCGCGACGCGGACCAGAGCCTGGGTCAATGGCGGGGTGCGGCGGGCGAACGGTGTGGTCAACCCTTCGATCTGCTCGGAGAACGTGGACTGCGAGCATTCGGGGTTGACGCACTTGAACCGGCGGACACACACGACTACCCGCACCCTACGGCCACCCAGCGGGATGTCGGCGAGTTGCCGCTGGTAGCGGGCATGGACCCGGCCCGAGCGCCATCGGCAGCCCAAGCAGGGCGCCTCACCTGCCTTCGCCCGCACCCGGAACGTCACCAGATCCCCATCCAGGTCGACACCATCCACAGCCACCGCCGCGAAGTGCGGCAAGAACACATCAATACACTGCGAAATCCACGCCCGACATCATCTTCGGCAGCCCCCGAACCTCACGCACGACACGCCGGAAAACGTTGCCGGGCAGTCGATCCGATTCCCACCACTCCAGGGGACTTACCCACACTCCGACCAGTGCACGTCACATGATCGTCGCCAGAGCCTTGAACTTCCCACTGACGCTCACCGAAATTCCTCGTTTGTCCCGGGTGGCTCCGCCGCTGTGAAGGGGGACAAGGCCAGGTAGCCAGTCCCTCGGTTCACCAAGGAGCCCAGCCAGATCAAACACCTCCAGTTAGCAGCGGCTACCCACGGTCTCACTATTCCCGCAGTCGGTGTCGGCCCTGCGGGTGCGTGCTGGGGATGCCGGTCACGGCGGGGATCTGGACGGTGGGCTGGTCGAGGAGCCGGTGCAGCCGTGCGCAGAATGCGTCGATCGACCCATAGCGCCACAGGATCTCGCTTACAAGCTGCCGCATGCTCGCGGCGACAAGGGGATCGGTCACCCTGTCGAGCGCCTCGTCCAAGTCCTGCCTCCTGCGTCCGGGGGACAAGCATCCGCGTGTGTTCATAGAAGCCAGGGAGGACCGCGAGACGAACCAGGCCCGGACTTCTTGCTCCTCGATCGGGCTCCCGTGCCTGTCAGGGCTTGTGAGCCCCGACGGACACAGCACTTTGCGCAACCGTCAAGTGATTCGACGTCGCGAGTACCGTAGATTGCCCGGACCGGTCGGGCGCGGCCCTGAACATCGCGACGAAGTCCCGATCGACTACGACAACTACGACGGCGTCAACTCCGCCGCCGAGGCCGTCGCGGGCCTGCGTATCCAGCGTCTGTTTTGGCTTGTCCGGGATACAGACGGCGATCCGGCACATCGACAGGCCGGGCAGATAAGCGACGTCGTGACTGCGCGCGGGCGACTATCACTGGCAGGGCGCCGATGGTGTTGGGTTGGTCGACCACGATCAGCAGTGGTACTCGTTCGGCGAGGCGATCGGACACTGCTCGTAGCCGGGCTTCGTCCTTCGGTAATCCCGTGGTCTCGCGTCGCGCGGTGGATCCGGCCGCCGGGGCACGGTTGTAGCAGGTTGCCGAGGAGCTCACCGGAGTTCGTTATCGGGTCGTTGCGTGCTGATTGTGCAGTGTCGGAGGTGTGCATCGGCGTATTCGTGCGACATGGCGTACGGCGTCGTGGGGGCACAGTCTCATGGAGGTGGGGCAGTGGCGAAGACGGGTGCAGACGGCCAGTTGGCCGTCTGCACCATCCTCGGTTGGTCTGGTCCGTCAGGTTCAAAGAACTTCGCGTGGAGGTTGAAAAGTGTTTGTGCCCAATGGTTTCGGGGTCTGTTGGAGTGGTGGTCCGGAGTAGGGGCGTCGGAAGCCGCACGACAGGAAGATGTCTTGGGTGCCGAAGTGATCGGAGGTCTGGACGCTGAGGGAGAAGGGTTCACCTGTGGTGGGGTCTCGCCAGTGGAACAGCTCGGTTGGGGGGCGGCCGTAGGCGAGGTCGATGTTGTCGCGCCAGAGACGGTTGACCTCGCTGCTTTTTCGGAGCTGTTCGAGTAGGTGTAGTGCTCTGGGGGTGTTGCGGTGTCGGCCGAGTACGGCCTTGGCGGTGGCGACGATATGGGGTGCCACGTGTTCCCAACCGACGATGATTTCTTGCGCGATAGGGGTGAAGAACCAGCTCAGGATGTTGCCGCCAACTGCGTTCAATCCGGGAAAAGCGTGCACTGCTGATGGGTTGGCGGCCAGGACATGCCAGGTGTAGTCGATGTATACGGCGAGAGTGTCGTTGTGTTGGTGGTAGTTGAGTACTTCGAGTTGTCCTGAGGCGATGAGTCGGGTTCGGAGTTCGTCCAGTGGTGCGAGATCGACTGGAGGTTCGGATAGTTCGCGCAGGTGTCGGGCCTGCATGTCGTTGAGTTCGTAGCCGATGATGAGTCCGTCGACGACTTCTCGTTCGGGTGGATAGCGCTTGGTTTCGATCTGTGTGAGGTAGGAGGCGCTGATGCCGACGAGGGGAGCGGCCTTGTCCCGGCTCAGATCTTGGCGCGTGCGCAGCTCCCATATCCATTCGAAGAAGTCCGGCATCTGCGCCTCCTGCGACCGCGGCCTGCGCCGTCGGCGTAGGCGGCGGTCCGGACCACGTCCTTGATTGTGACTGTCCATAAAGACGTCCCCTCCCTTTTTGGCAGTCTTCCACTGCAAGATTGCAATCGAATATTGCGAAGAGTTTCCGAGACGAACTCTCGCGGATTGCGTCGTACGCGACTAGGTACGCGCCGAGATCGAGAGTCGCGCTTACGCCATCAAACCCTCGAAAACCGCTGCGGCGCTAGCCTTTCAATGGACAACGTTTTTGCCAGTCAATTTCTTCGCCCATACACTTGACCATCCTGACCAGCACGGATCGGAAAAATTGGCAATAGCCTTGTCCATCCAGAGATTCTCGGCCGCCGCTACGTGACACGTGTCGTTCGACGCCTCCAGGTGGTGACCATTCCAGCGTATCGGCACAAAATCGGTTAAGGAGAAGGCGATTACGCCATGGCGCAACAATGGGGTTCCGAGTGCGGTGTCCGCAGCTGCGCGACCGGGTGGCTCTGCTCGATCGCGGACTCGCTTGGTGAGTCGAAGTGTTGGCCGCTGAGGCAACCTTTTCGCAATCGCATGAAGGCGTTACGCGTTTGCCGGATTGATCTAGGTCTGATAGGACGGAAGCAGCTTGGGGGAGTCTGCGGTGACCTTTCCTCGTCATCCTGCCATGGCGAGGCATTATCTCTGGCGGCGATGACGAGACGGGGAGGACGACAACGTGAGTTCGGCTCCTGCGCGACGAGCCATGACACAGCGGCGTGGCCGCGCCCACACATCCGACAAGGCCGAGATGCCAAACCTCGGTGACTGGCTACGTAAGGTGCGTGAGCACCGGAACCACACTCGAAAGTCCGCCGAGGCGCGTACCGGTGTCAGCGACTCCTACATCAAACAGATTGAGAACAACAAGGTCGTGCCACTTCGAGGTGTGCTCGACCAGCTCATCGTCGGCTACCGGCTTGACGAGATGCAAGCCCGTTTCACTCGGGAACTAGCCGAGCCGCCCCTCGAGCTGACGCCGATTGCAGAGCTGCGCGAACGCGTGAGCACGCCGGACCGCCTTGCCGCATTGAAGTTCTTCGACCAGGTCGGCATCATTTGCGTCTTCACCGACCCCTTGTGGAATGTCCTTGTCGGCAACCGAAGCTTCTACCAGGCAGAACCCGATATCGTAGCTGCAGGCAACAACGTCGCACTGTGGCATTTCCGGCCCGGTGTGGCCAGATCGCCTGCCAAAGATGTTGCCCTGCAATGGGATTACGAGGCGACCGGGCTCATGGCACTGGTCCGTGCGGGACTCGGTCGCTACCGCGATTCACCCCAAGCCGCCGACTTGCTGGCGCGACTCCGTGCGAGCGACGAGTTCAATGAGCGCTGGCAGGGCGGAATTCAGGTCGCCTACGGACGTGAGCCAGACGATCTGTGCCACATGCTAGATCCGGTAACCGGAGAGCCATTCTCGGTGTCCATTCAGGTCGGTGAACTCCCTGATACCCGCGATGTCCGCTTCCAACAGGCGATCCGACGGCCATACGCTGGTCCACCGCTGTCCTGATCGGTACCAGCGGCTGTGGGTCACACGGGCACCGACACAACGCACGACGCTCACGTTCTACGCGCCCCAACACATTTGGGATGTTTATAACATCCGAATGTTGATAGCATCCAGGACGATTGTTCTGCTCGCTGGCGAATGCAGTGCCGCGCTCTCCTGGGGAGTAGTCAGCTGATTAAGGGGGACCCCTATGAACGTGGATAAGTCCGACCTCGACCGCATCCCTCTCGTTCCGGGTGGTCTGCCGCTGATCGGACATGGCGTGGCGCTGATGCGAAACCCCCTCGGACTTCTCTCGGCACTGCCGGAGCATGGTCCGATGTGCCGAATCCGGCTCGGGACAGACACTGTCGTTTTCGTCTCCGATCCGGACCTGACATCGCAGGTCTTCGTGGACGACAAGGTCTACGACAAAGGGGGGCCCTTCTATGCTCGGGCCCGAGAGGTCGCTGGCGATGGACTCGGCAGCTGCCCGCACAATATGCATCGTCGGCAGCGTCGCCTGTGCCAGCCAGCGTTCCGCTCGGACCGGCTCCCGTCGTATGTGGAGAGCATGACCCGGTCGATCGAGACCACAGTGCGGGGATGGCACGACGGTCAGGTAATCGACCTGGGTGTCGATCTGTCGGCCATGACCTTCCGGGTTGCGACGGAGGCTATCTTCTCAACATCACTGTCCGACAGCCAGATTCGCCAATTCGCCACAGATCTGAGCACGATCGCTCACGGATTGTTCCGGCGGACAGCATTGCCCGCCATCATTAATCGCCTACCGACCCCCGACAATCGACGCTACGACGCCACCGCGCGCCGCGTACGGCAACTCGCCGCATCCGTCATCGCGGAACGACGCGCCGAACAAAAAGACCGCGGCGATCTGTTGTCGGCATTGCTGGAAGCCCGCGATGCACAGGACGGCGCACAGTTCACCGACTCCGAGCTGATCGACCAAGTATTCACATTCTTCTTGGGTGGCGCCGAGACGACCGCGGGCTGTCTCACCTGGGCGTTGTATCTGCTCGACCACAATCGCGACGTGCAGCAGCAGTTACACGAGGAGGTCGACTCGGTCCTGGGCGGCCGCACAGCGACGCGCGCAGACCTTCCCTCGCTCCCCCTCACCAACAGGATCATCACCGAAACCCTTCGGCTGTACCCGCCGACCTGGGTGCTGACTCGACAGGTCACGGCGGATACCGAATTGGGCGACATCCTGCTCCCGGCGGGGACGAAGATCGCGGTGAGCCCGTACGTCATTCATCGCAGCGAACGGATATATGACGACCCGAGTGCGTTCCGTCCCGACCGCTGGGTTGACACCACACCGCATCACAACCGCAAGACGTTTATCCCGTTCGGTCTCGGTGCTCGCCGATGCATCGGCGAGCAGTTCGGGTTGATCGAGGCCGCGCTCGCATTGGCAACGATCACCGGTCGGTGGCGGCTGTCGTCGTTTACGCAGCGGCCGATCTCGATGTCGATGACGCAGATTCCGATACCCGACGGGGTGCAGATGCGAGTGAACACAAGGCAAGTACCCGCACTCGTCGAGTGATCAACGACACCTGTTCGCCGAAGGCTGTTCGACGCCAATGACGCCGGGGCACGACGATGGAAACGCTATGACCTAGATCCTACGAGAACCGGCCGCCGCCGGACCGTGACTCGGTGCGCCAATGCTCGTGGACCTACGATGAGGAAGGTAACCGTTGCTGGACCGCCGACCGTCGGGCCAGTGAGGTCTTCGCCGCCGAAACGCTTGCCGACGCGGCGGCCGCAACTGGTACAGCCTGGTCCTAAACGGTCGGTCACTGGTTCAAAAGCCAATCGAAGCGGCGGCGGGACGCGATGAAAACGACCACCGCGTTGGCCGAGGCGCTGACCGAATTCCGGGTCGTCGAAACTCCACAGGATCTGGCGCTGTTCGGCGGAACCGGTGCTGCCGCAGTGGATCCGTTGTGTGCTCGGATTATCTGCGCGTCATCGCCGCCTACGACAAAACGTGTTTGCCTGCAAGCTGATCGGCTGACGAAAGGGCGCGCACACCGCTGCGGGCGGTGAGAGCTGCACGGAGTTGAACCGACCCTGTCCTCCACGACTCACAGGTCGCCTCATCGGATGAGAACAACACCATCACGGACGCGGTGCTCGCGCTCGTGGCTATGCGGCCCCGCAGCCGCGGACTCGCCCCGACGCCATCGTGAGCTGCCGAGATGGTGTGCGATCCGTTTCCATCACTTCCGGCTGGTGCTGGCAATGTCGTTTTCGCCGCACGATAGCGAGATGTTGTCTCCCGAGCGGCTCGGCGGGCTCCGAGGGGGATCAAGAAATGGCCGTGTTCGGTCGTGGTGGGGAGAAATCTGTTTGACAACAGCATTGTTAAATGGCGGGGTTCGCGCTGCTAGATCAATCAGCGAATTGCTCAATGCTGTTGTATAGGATGATCTTGTTGGTAAAAAGTCTGGATTCACAACGGGCTTCGCGGTTTGGATAGGGAGGCAATCTAAACCGCATCGAAGGGAAAAATCGTGGATCCGTTTATTGTTCTATCGTGGGTGAACACCGGCTTGTCGGTGTTGTCGAACGGTTTGTCGGTCGCGGCCCAAGCGCTGTCTCTGATCGTGCCGTTCCTCTGATAGTTCTGCCCTGAAGAGGGCCTCCTTACTGGGGAAACCGGGTCGGGAGGCCCTGTGGGGCCGCGCTGAGCGCATTCTTCGACTTTCCTATTCCGCCTTCGTGTAGAAGGGCTATTTGGCGTGCCGAAATATCGAAATACAACAAGTTGCGCGGCGCCGCGCAAGAGTCCCAGTCCGAACCATTCGCATTCGGTTCACGGCGACTCTGTTCGAGTGGGGCGTGGCAGGCGGATCGCGCTGGCGAGCGCGATCCCGGTGGTGGCGGTCTTGGTTTGCGGCGGCGTTGCGTCAGCGGCCATCTCGGCCGATCCGATCGCGGATCAGCCGGGGGTAACCGGTCCTGAACAGCCTGGCACCGCCGCACCCGCACCACCGCCTCCCAGTCCTCCCGTGCAGGAACCCCAACCGCCTGCGTATTACGAGCAACCACCAGCGGTACGTAACGAAGCACCCAGCCGGCCGGTGCCCTCGCCCGCTCCGGTCGCGCCGGTTGAGCTGGGGGAGTTGCATCTGCCCGAACCGGTTCCACCGGTCGCGCCGATCGAGCCACCTGCGGACACGATCCGGATCGGGCAATTCGAAACCCCGTCACCGGATTGGCTGCCACCGGAGATCCGAGACTGCATCAACGACACCGCCGCTGGTGCCGAAGCCCAAGTGGCGCAAGCGTTGGATTCGATCGGGCTCCCACCCGGCCGCTCTGACCGGGTCAGTGGCGCGACCACCGCGGGTGCACTGCTGGGCGGCGCCGCCGGTGCCGCGATCGCGGGTGCTCCGACCGCTGCCGTAGGGGCGGTCGTGGGTGGTCTGGCCGGTGGCACCATCGGCGGGATCGCCGGGGCCGCAGTGGGAACGGTGATCGAGGTCCCGGTGATCGGGACCGTCACCTCCGGTATCGCGGGCACAGCGATCGGTGCCGCGATCGGCGCTGCGGTAGGAGCGGCCATCGCCGGATTGCCGGTCGCTGCGGTGGGAGCAGCGGTTGCCGGCACTATCGGTGCCGGGTTCGGTGCGGGCGTGGGAGTGGGTCAGCCGTGACAAAGTCCATGACTCGACGCGTCCGCGCCACCATGATCCTGCTGGCCCTATCGGCGGCATCCGCTCTCACCACCGCGGCGGGCGGTGCCCAGGCGATGCCGATCGGACCGGGGTGCCCTGCCTTGTATGTCCTTGGTGTTCAGGGGACCGGTCAGTCCTCACCGGCAGCGGACCCGGTGGCCGATACCGGTGTGCTCGGCACGATGTTGGCGCCGGTCACTGCCGCTGTTCCGGGACTGGTGCAACACAGCTACATCGCCTACGGTGCCGGATTCGGCGGCATCGTTCCTGGCGGCGGGGCGGCCCCGTACGCGGCGTCGGTGGCCGATGCGCACAACCAACTCGCGACTGCGGCAGCGCAAGTGATCGAGCAGTGCCCTGGCACGCTGATCGCCGGTGTCGCCTATTCCCAAGGTGCGCAAGCCCTTGCGCAGTTCGCCCAGGAAGTAGGGGCAGGGGTTGGTTCGGTGCCCGCGGACAAGATCGCCGCGATCGCCCTGTATTCCAACCCGATCCGCGTCGAGGGCAGTCCAACCTTTCCCGGTCGACCGGGGCAAACCGTTCCGGACCCGGCGCCGGGTACCAGGGGAGCAGCTGTGTCGGGTGTTCAGGTAATCAGTGGCGCGGCCGGTGGTAGCGGAATCGCGAGCACAGGAGCGGGTTACGGTGCGCTCGAAGGGCGCGTCGCCGATGTCTGTGTCGATGGTGATCTGGCGTGCTCGGCACCGGATCAGGCGGCGCTGCTGCGCCTGGGTGCGGAGATCGCCGCTCGAGCGAATCTGGCCGACCCGATCTCGGCAGTCGCATCGATCAACGCCCTGCTGTCGCAGGCCCTCGGGGACGCCTGGACCACCGTCATCAACAACGACATCCAGGTCGGCGGCGGCAACGTCGACTACGCCCCACAGCAACCGCTGTCAGTCCGATTGATCGATGCTGCCGACCCGCGCATTCCGGCGCCGACGCCAGAAGACGCCGGTGCGGCGGCGGCGCGCTGGAACGAGATCACTGCCACCATCGTCGGCAACCCGGTGGTGTTGTTGCCGAAGGTGGTCGGGCAACTCAGTGCCGCATGGGGGCAGTTACTCGCCGACAACGCCGCCTTGACGAACCCCAGTGTCTGGCTGCATTTCGCCGACACCGTCGCCCGCCACAACGGCTACGCCGCAACCGGCCAACTGACCTCGGGCACCGCGTGGCTCACCGCACTCGCACACGACCTCGGGAGCCGATGATGACCGAGCCCCTCACCGACGACGAGTTCTACACCGCGACACCGATCGAGACCGGCAGCACGCGCGGCGAGATCCTGCGACTGCGGGAAGTCGCTGTCCCGCAACTGCGTTCGGTTGCGCGCGCGTGGCAGATCGTCTACGTCACGAGCGATTCCTACGGCGAGCTGATCCCGGCTTCGGGCATCGTAATCGTCCCCGACATCGCCACCCAGGTGGGTGTAGGACCCATTCTCGGATACTGTCCGGTGTTCCGTGGGCTCGGCGGCCGGTGCGCACCCTCGCAGCTGCTGGCCGACGGGACCGAACCCGAAGCCGACTACCTTGCGATGGCGTTGGATCGTGGCTGGAGCGTCGCGGTCGCCGACGGTCGCGGACTCGGCATCACGGGGCTGGGACCACATACATTCCTGGCCGGTCGCTGCGCCGGGCAAACCATCCTCGACCTCACCCGCGCCACACAGCGACTACCCGGCTTGAACGACGACACCACGCCGATCGCTTTGTGGGGATACGCCGACGGCGGCCGAAACGCCTTATGGGCCGCGGAAATCCAGCACGAATACGCACCCGACCTCGACCTGCGCGGTGTCGCCGCCGGCGCGGTGGTCGCGGATCCGGGGGAACTGGTCGCCGAGATCGACGACGGACCATTCGCGGGCCTCGGGCTAGCCGGGTTGGTCGGGTTGGCCCGCGCTTATGCGCACCTGCCGATGCTGCACATCCTCACCACCGAAGGTCACCTCGCCGTCGCCAACATCGAAAACCTAGACGCAACAACGATTCTCGCGCGATACCGGCAACCGCTGGGACACTGGTGCGAGCAGGCTGACCCGTGGGCTGACCCGATGTGGCGATATGTGCTGGCTCGGGAACGCTGCGCACAGCAACCACCCCAAATCCCGGTGCACCTCTACCACGGCACACACGACACCCTCATCCCCGTCGAATCAGCGCGGCGACTATTCAGCGACTATCGCGGATTGGGTGTGGATCTGAACTGGAGTGAATACCAGGTCGATCACCTACAAGCCGCCACCGACGGAGCCGGTGAGGCCATCGCCCACCTGGCGGACTACCTGCAGCGCACCCCGCCGAGGTCCATCCGGTCGACGCCATCGACATCACCGCCAACGACGACTCCGGACTCCTGAACCCGCTTCCGGGAAACCCTGCCCGCGCCCCGTCTTCCCCTCGCCAGCGGCGCGGGCAGGCCCCGGACGACAAACACCCCAACGGATCGAGGCCAAACAGTATGCGACACAACGACCACCGCGAAAACCCCAGCTCGACAACCCGGACAGCGCGACCGCGCAACCTCGTGCCGCCGATCCCGGCAGGAGCACTCGAGCGGCCCGGTTCACCTGTGGTCCGCACCGCTGAGCCGCCGCATTGACCCACCAGCGTGAAACACGGCTGGTCGCACCGCAACTCAGGACTGAAAGGAGAACACACGCCATGCGCATCAGCACAACTCGGGACACACATGCGAGGCGAACGTCAGCACCGAACTACGCACTGTCGATAATTGTCGCGGCATGGACGGTGGTCGCGAGCATCGTCACCAGCGGGTCTGCGTCGGCGCAATCGTCGAATCCTGATGCCCCGTTCGATACGACCTGTCCCGCGCTTTATGCGCTCGGCGTGCAGGGACCTGAAGAGAGCTCACCGGATGCCGCATCGACCACCGACACCGGCGCGCTCGGACAATTGTTCGCGCCGATGCTCGGCGCGGCACAGGGTTTGGCGCAACGCGCTTACATCCCGTACGGCAGCCGCGGCGATGGCGCCGAAGAACCCTACGACCAGGCTGTGGCGACCGCGTCGACGCGGCTCGAGGACACCGCCGCGGAGATTGTGCGCCGCTGCTCGGGCAGCAAGATTGCTGTCGCCGGCTATGGCCAAGGCGCGGCGGCGGTCGCGGCGTTCGCCCAACGGGTCGGCACCGGCACCGGCAAGGTAGGCGCGGATCAAGTCGCGGGCATCGCGTTGCTGGCCAACCCCGCTCGCGCCTCTGACACCGCAGTGCTGCCGGGGCTCGCCGGTGCTACCACCCCCACAGCCGTGCCTGGCACCACGGGAACCCAGGTGTCGAAGATCGCCTTCACCGGCACCGCTACGACCGGCTCCGGTATCGCTCGAACCGCCGATACATCAGCGGATTTCGGCTCTCTCACCGGCCGCGTCGCTGATTTCTGTGTTGCCGGTGACATCACGTGCGCGGCCCCATCCGAAGGGCCGTTGGCAACGACGGTCACCAACATCGCCGCGCAATCGGATCTACGTGACCCCGTCGCGGCAATCTCCACGATCGCCCAAGCCCTCGCCGCGACGGTGTACAAGACCGCTGTCGGCGTGGTCACCGAAGACGTCCACGGCAACAGCCTCGACCAGTTGTCCTACGAGCCCAGCAAATCGATCAGCCAGCGCCTGGCCGAAGCCTCGAACCCCGCAACGCCCTTGCCCGGCCCCGACCAGGCCATCGCCGCACTGATGCGGATCGGCACCATCGCGCTGAACGCGGTCACCACCGTGGCACAGACAGTGTTCACCCCGGCAACGATCACCGAACTCGCCACCGTCGGCATGACCGACCCGTTGGCCGCGATCGCCACCCTCGGCACCAAACTCGCCGCCGCCGTGGTCGAACTCGTCCCACCACAGACCGGGATCCGGCTGATCAACCAAGCCTTCGACGCGATCACCACCACCGTCACCGACAACACCCAGCTCTACAACATCGCCAGCTCGACCCAATACAGCGACACCTCCGGGCGCCACGGTTCCTACTCCAGCACCCCTGCCACCCCGACCGGGCAATCGCCCTTGGCGACCACAGCGGCCTGGTTCGCCGCCGCGGCCCGTGACATCGCCGCCATCACCCCGCCCGCCACACCGGCACCAACCACAACCACCGCGGTGACAACCACGACCGCCCCCACCACGACACCGGCTTTGCCGACAACCACTGCGGCAGCGAGCACTTCGACGGTGAGCACAAGCCCGGCAGGCACTACGCCCGCCTCATGACCCCTTCGGGGGAAGGCGCGATCAGCTCGCACCTACTTCAGGGCTGATCTGTGAATCAATCCCCGGCGACTTCCCCCGAAGGGCCCCACGCACTCCGACACGAGCACCAAGGAGGTGAAACCCCACATGGCAACCCAGTCCGGCACTGACATCCGCACCGACGACGCGCACGGGTGGGGATGGCTCGACGACAACACCGCGGTCGAGCTACCCCTCATCGGTTCGCGCGCAACACCATCCGATCACCCTGGCAACGACGAATGGGACTGGCTGAACAACCCGCCACCTCCGCACGGCAGCGCCCTCGACCCCGACGTTGAAACCAAACCCGGCCGATTGCGCGGACTCCCAGCAAAGGCATGGGCTGCCCTCGGCGCAGTGGCCCTCTCGGCCACGAGCGTGGTCATCGCCGGGGGATTCGTCGTCAGAGATGAACAGCCACCGACCGCGGCGCCGACCATGCCCGCCGCGACGCCACCGTCAACACCGCCGACACGCCCTGCGTGCCAGGGCCTGACCGCACCCGTGGTGACAGACACCACCGATGGTCCCGACCCCATGACACGGGCGATCGCCGGATTCGAGCACGCCTACTACCAAGGCGACGCAGATGCCGCACTGCGATTCCTCGCACCGGAAGCAGGGATCCTGCCCGAGGCGCTGGCCGTCGGTATCGCCTCGATCCCGAAAGACACCCGCCACTGCGTCGCGATCACCCCGATCGCGGACACAACCGCGACGGTGCATCTGGTGGAACTACACCTGGACAACCAGCGCATCGACTACCTCCAGGTGATCAACGTCCGCATCACCGATGCCGTGGCGGCCATCTCCCGGACCGCGACGTCGCCGCAGCAGGTGGAGTCGCCGAGCGTATCGAGTGAGGTCCGAGGGTTCTGGTTCGACATGATGGCCCCGGATCTGTGGAATCTGGAGCGGATGGCGTATCTGGCCGCCGCCTATCAGGACCGCGTCGCCACCGGCCGGGCAACGTTCGAGATATCGCCCACCCAGGCACGACATTTCGAGCGCACTATGCGCGTGCACCACCAGCGGGCGACCGCGTTCGCGCACATGGCGCAGGTGAGCGTGGCCGAGGGCGAGCAGTTGTGGGGAATCGGGCGAGCGGGATGGCTGAAACTCCACAACTCTTACGTCAGCGCCCAGGACGAAACCGGGCTTCACGACGAGCTACGCGGCTACATGAGCGCGGATCCGGGATTGCCGGTGCCGCAGTATGTCGCGGTCGACGACGATGGTCAACCGATCCCGCAAGCCGACAGCGTGCCACCGGCACCGGAGCAGATGATCGCTGACGCCTGCGCCGCGATCCGCACCCAGTTCATCGAGGACGCCCTCGCTCCGCAAGGTATGACCGCCGCCATCGAGCAGGCACTGCCACCAGGACTGGTCGGGCAGTGGAACAGCGAAACCACCCCCACCACCGAGCGCCCACCGCACACGCATAAGGAGGCCGGTCCCGAACCGTAACTATCGACACCGCAACAACATTCGCGCCCCTACCGTGCCGGTCGCGGCGCATCCAGCGACAGCACATGCAACATCCGGGTCTTCCTCGCTGACCGTAGGTGCCGGTCACAGGCAAGACAGCCACACAATCCGCCGGGGACATCAGAAATCAGCCGCGCGAGACGCTTCGGCGCCGCGGCCCACTTCGACCAGGTCGAAAGACGATGTCCGACAACACATTCCACGATAATCTCGAAACACCCACCATCACAGCCGGTTCACCCCCGAACTCGGGCGATACCGCCGCCGCAGCTCAATCCCCGCCCACCGGATCGACCCCACCCGCGCTGGATACATCCCCCGCGCAGGTGGAAAAGCTGGCCCTGGAACTATTCGAGTCCCCCGAGCGAATCGGCCGCACGCAACCCGAGGCGAGCCGGTCCTCGGCTGCCGACGATGCGGCCGACGCGCTCTACACGCGCCGGTTGCGGGAGGTGCAAAACCTCGCCGCGGCAACAACTCTGCTCGCCGACGCCGCACCGCCGGGGGAGCAAGGTGACGGTGTGCCAGCCCAGCTGGATGCCCTCACCGTGGCGTTGGGGCAGGCGCGTCGCGACGCGCTGGCCGACGGCGTCGCCGAGGACGATGTCATCGCGGCCGAACTGCTGGGCACCGAGGGCATGCCATGGGCGGCGCACCCGTCACACCGCTGGCTGGGCAGGATCGAACGCCTCGACACCCAAGCCCAAGTGTTCGCTCAACAGGCATTCGAGCACCGGCAGCAGGCCATGGCGCTGCGCATGCACGTCATCGGGCAAGACACCAAGATCCTCGGACTCGAATACCAGGTCAGTACCAGCCACGCCAAACTTCGAGAGTTGCTGGGGGACAAAGCTATCCCCGAGACGGTGTCCAGGCAGGCCGGGGGCGGTGTCGCGGTAGGTGACGACCTCGAGTGCCGCGCGGTGGATTCCGGTGGCGAGATCGGTGAGGCCATCGACGCGACATCGCCGGACCTCGGCGGTGCGCGATGGGCATCGGAAACGGAATCGCCGCAGCAGGATCCCCCGGCGACGCTGGGTTGGGAGCGGGGGCTATGACGTGGTTGGAACAGCCGCGCGGCTACCTGGACCCGCTCTACTACGCTGACGCGGCCTCCGATACTGAGCAGCACCTACGGGCCGATTTCGCCAAGCACTACGCGCTGCGCGAAATCGCGCCCTACGGCGAAACACCCGCCGATGTTGCGCGGCTCGAGAACTCCGCCGTCGAACTCGCCGCGCCGTGGGTCCACCACGACATGCCGCAGTGGCGCACCCTCTGGGGGCAAATCGACGCTGTCGCCGGCGAATGGGAAGCCGATTCCGAGGCGGCGCGCCGGTATTTCGACAGCCTCGCACGCTCCCGGCATGCCGGGGATCGCAGTGTCGATGACATGACCTGGCGCACTCTGCGCCAAGCCCGCGAAATCACCGGCCACACCGACGGCATCGCCTACGGCTCCAGCCAGGACCAGGCGAGCTGGCGAGCAACCGGGCCATCACGTCTCATCACCAACACGACCACCTCCCAAGCCCACTCGGCTCCAGATACTGCGGCAGCCTCGACGCAGGGGACCGGACCAGTGTTGAGCGCAGTGGATCGTGCGTTGGGAGCCCGGCCGGGCGCGCGGCTGTTGAGCATGGACGAGGTCGAGGCCGTCATCGACGGTATCGACCTCGCCCTGGACTGGGAGGAAGAGCTCGGCGACCGCGACGGCACCGAACAGCTGGCGCGCCAGGCAGCGCTGCTGCGTGAAGTACAGGACCTCACGGCCGAACACTCGCGCGTGGCGGACGGACAGGGCGAGCCTATCGATGACCCAGAAGCTCTCGTCGAGCACATGGAGTCGTTGTTGGCTCAGGTGCGGCGCGCCCGTGCTGATGCCCTCGCCGGTGGAGTCGAGTACTCCGACATCGACCTCGCCTATCGGGCTGGCCTGGACGGCACGTATTGGAGCGACCGTCCGGCCCACCCTCATTTGGGGCGCATCGCGCAGCTCACCGCCGAACGCGACGACGCCCGCGCCGAAGCCGCCACCCTGCGCGGCGTCGTGGCCGATCTGCGCAACCAGCTCGCCCGCCACGCAGCCGCGCCCACCAGTACCGAAACCGCAGCCGCACCAACACTCTCGACGCCCACAACCGTGAACCCCGCAGTCGGCGCCGACACCACGGGCGACGGTGGCACCGCGATCGGCGCGGCCATCGACGCTGCCATACCAGACGGCGCGGGCAACGACTGGGACGTCGCCATCGCCACCACCGAACCGGACGAACCGATTCCCGCCAGTCTCCGGACCGACGTCGTTGAGGAGGTAAGTCGGTGAATTTGGTTGTTCTGCAACACAATCCGAGCGCAAATCCGTGCGTGATGTCGAGGAGTCCCCGGTCATGATTTCCACCCGAGAGGCTCGCCGCCGCCGCGTGGGTGGTCTGGGACCCGAAACCACCGCGCTACTGCTGTTTTCGGCCGTCATGGCACTCGCGCTGCTGGCATGGGCGGTGTTGAGCGCGGGCAGTTGGTGGGCCGGGATGCCGGTGACCCGGCACCCGGTGGTGGCGTTGCTGCAAGTGGCAATCGGTCAGCACCCGTGGCCGTGGCAATCCAGCGTCATAGCGGCCGTGTTGGCCGTGCCGGTCGCGGTCCTGGTTCGAGTGGGGTGGCGATCGGTGGCCTCGCGTCCGCGCCTCGATGCCGCCGCCCGCACCATGCACCGCCCCAGCGAGATCACCATGGCCACCCAAGCCGACAACGCCACCGCCGCAACGCGGCTCCTACGTGATGCGCCGCCGGAAATCCAATCGCTGAAGGGGCCACCACTGGGCACAACGGTCCGCAGTGGGATCGAGTTGTATGTGCCCGCGGAGATGGGTGTGGTGATCGCCGCTGGTCAGCGCACTGGCAAGACCATGGTGTGGGCTGTTCCCGCGGTGCTCTCGGGGTGGGGGCCGGTGCTGGCGACCTCCAACAAACCCGACGTGTATCGCCACACTGTCGGCGGGCGCGAAGAACAGCGCAGCCGGATCTGGTTGTGTGATCTGCAGGCGGTCACCGGGACGGTCCAATGTTCGTTCTGGGTCGATCTGCTCGCGCAGGTGGGCACATTGCCCGCCGCCCGCAAGCTGGGCGGGTTCTTCATCGCCGACTCGAACGCCGAAAACGCCCGCGTGGACGCCTATTTCGACGGCGGCGCGCGCGAGCTGCTGGCGCTGTATATTTTCGCGGCAGCATGTGCGGGTGGGGATCTGATACACGCCGCGGAATGGCTCGGCCGCGACCAGGACCAAACCCCGGCGTTGATCCTGCGCCACTCCGAACACCCGCGCGCCGCCGAACGGATCCTGGAGGCCCAAAGCCTGTACGCCCGTCAGCGGGACGGTCTGTTCGATATGGCGCGCCGGTATCTCAACGTCCTGACCCATGAGGGCTATGCGCGGATGGTGACCCCTCCACAGCGGCGCATTATCAAAGCCCACGAAGGTCCCGACAACACCGGGATCCTCGACATCAGCGACGGCGCGCAAGTCCATGACCTTCCGCAATTCCAGCCCCGCGAGTTCGTCACCAGCAACGAGACCTTCTACGCGCTGTCGATGGCCGGACACGACAGCGCGACCCCGCTGACCGCGGCGCTGATCGGGCAGATCCTCGAAGCCGCATTGGCCACGGCACGAGCGAGAGCTGATGGGCGCCTTGCGGTTCCGCTGCTGGCGGTGCTGGATGAAGCCGCCAACTGCGCACGCATCGCGGAGCTACCGGAGTACTACACCTACTGCGCGGGCTGCGGAATCATCTTGATGACCATCCTGCAAGTCCTCGAACAGGGCGAAGCCCTGTGGGGTGCGAACGGTCTGAAGATCATGCGTGCCCAAGCCATCGAGGTCTACGGCGGCGGTATCGCCGCCCTGGACTATCTCGAGCACTGGTCACGCATGACCGGGCCGCACGACGTCGCTGAGCGCTCCAGCAGCTATGGTCCCGGCGGAGTCACCCGGTCGCTGACCTGGCGCTCCGAACCAATCCTGGATGTTGCCCAGCTAGCGGCGCTACCCAAAGACCGTGCGGTCATCCGGTTACCGAACCACGGGCCGCTGCTGGTGAAAAAGGTTCCCTGGTACCACAACCCCGATCTCGCACCCCAGATCCAGCGATCGCTGGACCGGTTCAAGGACCTCACCGCCGACACCGTCACCCCACCAATGACCGGGACCACCGACCCCACCGCGGGGGGCGCGCCATGAACAGCCCGGCACCAACCCCACCCGCGGCAGGGAGCGGGAAACCGAACCGCCCAGCCCAACCACCGGCGTACCGGCACTTCACCGAATTCGCCGACAAATGGCTGTTGCCGATGGTCAACGTCCGCCTCGCCGAAGCGAACCGGGAAAACACGTACACCTGGTGCAGTCAATGGTGGCGCCACCGCCCCGTCGCGGTCCGCATCGCCCACCTGCACAACGCCTTCGAAGCCTCGCGGCGCAGCAAGGCCGGCAGCGCGATCAGCACCTATGTCCTGAACCACGTCGACGCCCATTTCAACCTCATCCTCGACGCCGCGAACGGCCCCCTCTATCGCTGCACCCGCACCGAACACAACACCGTGCCCTCGCTATCGGCGGACCCGGTGCCCGCGAACTGGTTCGGCACCAAACCCACCCCTGCGCCGGAAGCGGGCACCGCAAGCGAACCGAAACCACAACCACTGTTCGTCCACTACAGCAGCTTCGTCACCGGCTGGCTGCTGCCGGTCACCGCTTTCCGCATCACCGCGAACCGCAGAGAAGGCCACTACACATGGTGTCGGCAATGGTGGCGCCACCACGAGGTCGTACTCCGCTTCGCCGCCATCCATTCCGTCTTCGAAGCTGCGCGCCGCGCCGAGGACAAGACCGCGATGTCGATCCTGTTCGTCAGCCACCTCGACCGGCACATGCGCCGAATCCTCGACGCCGCACAAGGACCGCTACACCTGTGCACCCCACACCGACACATCGAACTGACCGGACTCCCCAACACCACGATCGCACCAGCCTGGTTCGGCATCGACGGCACGAAAACTCCCATCGAACAACTCGGATGGGGACCCGACTTCCGGGCCCTGGCGCCCGTCTCACCGGGGGAGGCGCGCGCGTGACCACGCCGGCGCGCGCATACAAAGGTCCTCACAGCCCATTCCGTGGCGGCTCTGCCACAGCATGAAGAGGTGGTCGCCGCGATCGGTGCCGCGATCACCGACGCGAGTCGGAATCGACTGCGGCGAGTACGACGAGCAGCTCAGCCCCTACCGCGCCGCCCGCTGCGCCGGTGTCCCTGTCAGATCCGCGATGCGCGCCAGCGTCGGAAAATGTTGTCGCGCAGGTGCACGGGTGTGAGTAGTTGAGGTACAGGAAATTCCGGTGAGAACGATCATGGGCTCGGCCAGCAAGTTCTCTACATCTCGAACGTGACCTGTCCGGAGGCTTCGAGCGCGGCACGGCGGGCTTCGGCCCGGGTGGGCTCCGTAGTCCTAGCTCAGACGCCAGCCGCAAAGTAGCCAGGTGATCACGCGCTCGCCGCCGTGGCGGCCTGCTCGTCGTATTCGCGCAGCATCCGCATGACGGTGGCGGGTGAAGGATGTTGGCCCTTCTTCGTGCCGGTGGTGATGACGAGCTTCTTGGCGATGTCGCGCAGGCTCATCTCCTGGTCGCGCAGGTGGAGGGCCATGGACAGCATGTCCTCGTCGGTGACGCCGGCGCCGCCGATGGTCTTGCCGCGCTTGCGGGCGGACTCGTGGCCTTCGAGTGTGCGGTCGCGGATGTACTCGCGTTCCATGCCGGACATGGCAGCGAGCACGGTGAACACGATCCCGGAGGGGTCGTGCGATCCCTTCAGTTCGCCGGTGAGGAATTCCAGGCCGACGTCGCTCGCCTTCAGTTCCTCGGCGAGCATGGCGAGTTCGATGCCGCGGCCGAGCCGCTTGTGCTCGTGGACGACGAGGGTCACGGCGACGCCGGAGGAGCGGATCTCCCCGGCGAGCTTCACGGCGGCCTCCAGCTCGGGGCGCCGGGTGGCGCGGGTGGAGATCTTCTCCGAGAAGACCCGGGTCACCCCGGCCTCGGCGAGGGAGTCGAGCTGCGCGTCGAGGGACTGCCGGGTGGTCGAGGCCCGTGCGTAGCCGAGGCGGACGTGCCCGGCCGGTTGGGAGCCGGCGCTCACTGGCCGTGGCAGCTCGGTCCACGTCGACCCCGGCTTACGTACGGCGGGGGTCGGCACGCCAAGCGCCTTGGCGAGTTGGGGCACAAGGCGGAAGCGGGCGGTGTGGTACTGGATGGCCACCTTGCCCTTGCCGGTGCGACAAGGGGAGCCCGCGGGGGCGGCACAGGTGGACATAGGGCAGTTGTGCGATTCCACGAGCTTGAAGTCGTCGCTCACGACCCCGGATCGTTTCATGAGGGCGTTTCAGACGTCCAGCCGTTTGCAACAACTCATGAAACATGATCGCCGCAGGTGGACCGCCGGGCGGCGGGGTGTTTCACGAGCGACCACCTATGAAACAGCCGCGGGTCGAAAGTTCGCGTCGACACGCTGCCGGGGTTCGACGGCGGGGCACTGCTGCTCCGCGAGCGGGGCCGAATAACGCTCACGAGCCGGGGTGTGTGGTCAGCAGCCGCGCGGGGGCGGCCATTCGTTCCCTCTGGCGCCAGGTTCCGGGTGGTTCTCCGTGGTGACGGCGGAAGGCGGCGGCGAAGGCGAACGGCGAGCCGTAGCCGACGGCGTCGGCGATCTGGGCCAGGCTGAGGTCACCGGCGCGGAGGTGGTCGCGGGCGATGGTCATGCGCCATTCGGTCAGGTACTGCATGGGGGCCTGGCCGAGCGCCTCCCGGAACACCCGCGCGAAGGCGGCCCGCGACAGGCCGCTGATGTCGGCGAGTTCGGGGACCGTCCACGCGTGGGCGGCGTTCTCGTGCACAGCCTGCAGAGCCGGGCCCAGCCGCGGGTCCGAGGATGCCCGGTACCAGCGCGGTGCGGTCGCGCTGCGGCGGAAGTCGCTGCGGATGGCCAGGACGAGGAGCAGGTCCAGGAGGCGGTCCAGGACGATCTGCTGGGCGAGTTCGCTGCGGACCAGTTCGCGGGAGAGCAAGGTGATCACGTCCCGCAGCGGGTCGTCATCGGCCGCCGAGAGGGTCATGACCGGGGGCAGTGCGTCGAGCAGTCCCCCGCCGACGTCGCCGGAGAACTGGTAGGCACCGCACAGGAACACGGTGGCCTGCGGGTTGTCCCCAGGGAGCGTCTGGGCATGCCGTGCCCGGAACTCCTCCGGCTCCAGGCATTCGGCGCCCGGCTCATGCCCGATGTAGTGGTCCGGCCCGCCGCGTACCAGCGTGACGCTTCCCGGTATGAGCTCCACGGTGCTGCCGGGGGTGTCCAGCCAGAGGTAGCCGCGGCCGCGGACGACCGTGTGCACCGACAGCTGTATCGAACCGTCCAGCCGAAGGCCCCATGGCGGTTCGGCGACCGTCCGCGCGAACACCGCGCCGGTGGCGCGTGCCCGTACCAGGTGGTCAGTCAACAGGTCCATGGGATCACCTTGACCAGAACGACCATACCGGGTCAAGGACTGAGAGCATCGCGTAAAAGGTAGAGCGAATCACGCATGGATTATCTAGTTCCGAGCTTCGAGTATGGAGTCATGAACAACGAAGCACCCACCGCGCTCATCCTCGGCGGTACCGGCCGGTCCGGTTCGCTGCTGGCCGACCTGCTCGCCCAGCGAGGCATTACCCCCGTACCGCGGCACGCAGCGGAGCGGACGTCCGCTTCGACTGGGACGACCCGGCCACCCATGCGGCCGCCCTGGCCGGTGTCGACCGCCTCTATCTGGTGACGGTCACCGCGCGTATCAGCTACGCAGGCCAGGTCGCAGCCTTCCTGGACCTCGCCGAGGCGGCCGGGGTGCGTCATGTCACCTACCTGAGCGTCTACAACGCCGACCAGGCCCCGCCGGAGGTCGACATCGCGGCCGTCGAGGCCGATCTGGCGTCCCGGCAGGGCATCACACACTCCATCCTGCGCCCGGCATGGTTCATGCAGAACTTCGGCGATGCGCACATCCCGCTCATCGACGGAGTGTTCGCGGCCCCGAGCGGCGGCGGAAAGGAAGCGTTCATCGACGCGGCCGACATTGCGGCGGTCGCGGCGGAAACGCTGCTGGACCCCGAGGCCCACGCCGGCGCGGTCTACTCGCTCACTGGCCCGCAGGCCCTCACCCACCAGGAGGTCGCGGACATCATCGCCGCCGTGAGCGGCCGACCCGTCGCCTACCACGACATCGACCAGGAGGTGTGGATCAACACGCTCATCGCCGCGGGCGTCCCCGCCGAGTACGAGGTGATGATGCGCTGGCTCACCGGCGCCGTCATCTCCGGCAACGGTGCCACGCCCACCGGGGACGTCGAGAAGGTCACCGGCCGGCCGGCCACCACCTTCCGCGAGTTCGCCGAGCGCAACGCCCACGTCTGGACTCCGGAGGCGAAGTGACCAAGATCGTCGGCGAGAATGCTCCCTTCGGGGCGAACAGCCCGTTCTTCCACATCATCAAGGAGGGGCTGAACGGCCTGGTCGACGGGGAGGACTTTTACGACCTGCTCGCCGAGGACGTGGTCTTCGAGTACGTGATCACCGTGCCGGGCTACCCCCGACGGGTCGAGGGACGCCAGAAAATCATCGACCTGTACAGCGACTACGACGACTACATCACGCTGCGCAGCGCTGACAATCTCCGCGTACACCGAGACCCGGAGACCTCGACGGTCGTCCTGGAGTACGAGGTCCACGGCACATCGCCGGTGACGGGGCGGCCCTACGACAACCGCTTCGTCTCCGTCGTGACGATCGAGGACAGCAAGGTGACGCACTGGCGCGACTACCTGGACCCCATCGCCGTATTCGACGCACAGGGATGGCCACAGGGCGGTCGCTCGTAAGAGCCGGTGCAGCCCACCGAGGCCGCCGTCACCCAGGCGATCAGCCTGCGAAGGCACTCAGCCACGGGTCAGCGGCGGTCTTCCGGTAGTACAACGACCCGCCCCGGACGACGGATGCGCCGCTCACTCCTCGTCCTCGTCGTCCTCGACCGCGTCCGGGTCCCGCAGAGGGCGCAGGCCCTGGCCGGGGCCGCTGGCCTTGATATTGAACAGGTAGCGGCCCAGGAAGTTGACGTGCCGGTCCTTGAGCGGGGAGAGCCTGGCGACGTCCTCGTCCTTGATGTCGTGGCCCTCGGCGCGGAGCTGGGCCACAGCAGCGTCCAGGTAGCGGGTGTTCCACAGCACGACGGCGTTGAGAACGAGACCCAGACTGGCCAGCTGATCCTCCTGGCCCTCGCGGTAGGCCTGGCGGATCTGGCCCCGGCCGCCGTGGCAGATCGCGCGGGCCAGGCGGTGGCGGGACTCCTGCACGGTCAGCTGTCGGTTCATGAGCCGCCGGTAGGTGTCGTCGACCGGGTCGACCAGGGCGAGCAGGTGCATGGTCTTGTCGATCCGGCCGTACTCGGCGAACGCGGCACCGAGCGGGGTCGGGTGGCCCTCGCGGCCGAACATGCGCAGCAGGTCGTAGGCCCGGACCTGGTTGGTGATGAGCGATCCGGCGACGCGAAGCATGTCCGGCCAGTGCGTGGCGATCCGCTTGAGGTTGACCTTGTTGCAGGCGACGGCCTCCAGCGGCCCGTACCCGGCGGCCGGCGTCTGCCCGTCGTCGGGGAGGTCGGCCCGCCAGAACCGCTGGTCCTCCAGGTCCCGGAAGCGCGGGGCGAAGCGGAAGCCGAGCATCTTGTACAGGCCGAAGGCCATGTCCGAGTACGAGGCGTTGTCGGTCGCGACCATCTCCGGCTTCACCCCGCCGTCGAGGTTCAGCAGGGTGTCCAGCGTGTACAGGCTGTCGCGCGGGGTGCCACGCACCACCATCGCGCCGATCCCCGCTACTTGGTCGTTTACGGCGTTGAGCCAGGTCACGCCGCGTTTGTAGCCGTAGTACTTGGGTGAGGGTCCGGTGTTGATGCTCTTGACGGGGACGACGAAGCGCAGGCCGTCGACGGAGGCGAGCAGCCCGCCGCCCCACATCTGAGCCAGCTCGATACGGGACTGGGCGGTGATGAGCGCGGCGTTCGCTGCGGCGATGGTGTCGGCGCGCACGTAGTTCTGGTCGACGTGGGACAGGCGCGAGCGGGTCAGCGCCTTGTTCTCGGTGTCGATGACCGGGGTCAGGCCGATGTTGCAGCTCTGCGAGACCAGCAGCGCGACCAGGGAGACGAGCAGGCCTTCCATGCGGGTGCGCCGCTCGGAGACGTGGCCGAAGGCGTCGAGGAACCCGGTCCAGGAATGGACCTCGAAGAGCAGGTCCGGCAGCTCGATCCGGGGGAGCATCGCCTCCGTGGTGTTCTTCAGCCAGGTCAGCGACTCCGGTTCGCCCACCGCACCCAGCTTGTCCACCGACAGCTTGGCCCTGCCGCCGCCTTCGGGGACGACGACCTCCACCTTCGCGTCGTCACCGGCCTCCGTGAGTCGGTCGGCCATCTGCCGCCACGCGGCATCCAGGCCGCGGATCAGCTGGTCCAGGTGCTCGGCGGCGTCCTCTGACAGGGACAGGCCCGCCAGCACGTCCGCCTTCATCGCCTTCCACCGCGGCCCGTCCAGCAGCCTCGCGCGCGGGTCTGCCCACCGGTTCGACGGCGAGGCGAACACGTCCCGCCGGTTCAGCGCGCGGTGCAGCTGCTCCAGCACGCACACCACGTACGCGTCCCGGTCGACCGCGCCCTGCGGCAGCTTCGCGTTGGAGAACACCGCCCGCTTCCACATCGCCGGCACGAGTTCGGCGTCGACCTCGCGGGGCAGCAGCGGCCGGTCCTTGACCCGCCGCCGTGACAGCGCGGGCAGCCGGCGCACCGCGGCGAGCACCCGCCGTCCGGCCGGGGCCGCGCCGAGCGCGTCCGACTCACCCAGCAGGGACAGGAAGGGCCGGATGGTGTTGTAGCGCAGGGCCAGCTTCTCCCGCATCGCCGCCTCGGCCGACCCGTCGTCCTCCGGCACCAGGGCCTCCACGGTCGCGACCGCCCCCGCGACCGCCGTACGCGGCACGGCCTCCTCCACCGCAGCCCACAACGCGCCGACGTCCAGGTCCGTCCCGCCCTCCGCGACCAGATCCAACTCCTCGGTCAGGATCTTCGACGCCTTCGCCAGGATGCGGGCCGCCTTCTCCAGCTGCGGCAGCATCGCCAGCCGGTCCCTATCCGACGCCCGGCGGGCCGGGCTGATCAGCCGGTTCGCCATCAGCACCGCGAACAGGTCCAGCGCGTCATCGACCGCCTGCGCCTCCAGCTGACGCACCACCGCCGTCAACAGCGCGGTCCGCCGCGGCTCCGGCGCCCGCTCGATCGTCTGCGCCTTGCTCAACTGCCCGTACCGGGCCAGCGTGGACAGCCGGTTCACCGGCACCCGGGACAGGTCCACCTGCCCCAGCGCGAACGCCGAGATCTCCTCCACCCGCTCCATGGCCCGCACCATCGCCGTACCCGTCGACTTCGTCGGAGGAGTACGCAGCCGCTCCAGCTCAGAGACCCGCTTGCCCTCCGGCACCACCAGCAGCTCAGCCAGCGCCGGCGCGAGAGACGGATCGGCCCGGGATGCGGCGCGGGCCACCGCCTCGTACAAGCGCCGCTCGGCAACCGTCCGGGCCTCCGACACCTGCCGGGCCAACACCGAAACGCCGGGCAACAGCACCCGGTTCTTCCGCAGCCACGTCACCGCGTGGTTGAACAGCGCCACCGGCCCCTCGGCGTGCGTCCACGCACGCCCGTACAGGAAGCCACGGAACTCCCGGCCCACCTCCGATCCGTGAAGTCCCGGTACCTGAACCGTTTCTGGATCTCCGCCGCGTGCTCGTACACCGTCGACCGGCGCTCCGGGTACCGCTTCACGCACGAGGCGTCGGCGATGCCGAGCTGCCCGGCCAGGTACTCCACGGCCTCCCACGGCACCGCCAGCGGGTCCTCACCCAGGAACCGGCCGATGTAGCGGACCGTGCAGATCTGCACGGCCATGCCCAGGCGATGTGCGTCCGTACGACGCAGGGCAATCAGATCACGGTCGTCATCGTCGAGGAAGAAGAACCGCTCCAGCTCCGGGCGGGTGGGCACCTCGGTGAACGTCCCGTACGCCTCGGCCTGCTCATCAGTTAAAAATTCCACCGGCATGCGGCGGACGGTAGCCATGCCCCGACAGCGATCGAGGATCTTCCCCCGAACCCCCGCACCAGGCCGATCGCGTGTGCTAAACGACCATGATCGTTCTCACCGGGATTTCCTGTACCTCAACTACTCACACCCGGTGCAAGCGGGCCTGACCATGGATGGCTACCGGCTCACCAATGCCACGGTGATCATTGACGGTCGTCTCACATTCTTCGGCGCGACGACAGTCGACGCATCTGGACAGATGCAAGAGCGTTCGGACGTGTGGATCCTGCGCGACCACGTCGTGTTCGCCTCCACACTCCGTCGGGGTCGGTGGGTGTTTCCCGAAATCCCCGCAGAGGCGGCGTCGCTGGGAGTCATCGGGTTCGGGCCACAGCGACGTAGCAAGGCAGCTCCGTCGAGATGGTTGACCAATGCGCGTCGCCGGTGTCAGGGTGCCATTGGTAGGGGTTGACGATTCCAGGTTTGATGACGTCGCAGTCGGAGAAGAACTCGGCGAAGTCGGCGTGCGTTCGTGCACGGAACGGCAGGCTGTGCTTCTGGCAAGCTAGTGTCACCGCGTCCGTCGCTTGCTCGTTGTAATCGCCGGTGATGTGCGAAGCGATCAGGAATGAGCCCGGTGCCAGCGCTGAACGGACGTGGCGCACGGCTGCGTGGGGGCCGTGGTGATCTTCGATCCAGTGCAGCACCGAGATCAGCGAGACCGCAATGGGCTGGCCGAGGTCGAGCGTGCGACCCAGGGCAGCCGTGATCGACGCGGGTACCGTCAGGTCGGCACGGACGAAATCGATACGTTCGGGGCATTCGCCGACTAGCAGAGCTCGCGCGTGCGCGGCGACGATCAGGTCGTTGTCGATATAGACCACTCGAGATTCAGGCGCGTGTAGGAAAGCGATTTGGTGCAGGGCGGGGTGATGCGGCGTACCGGTCCCGATGTCTACGAACTGGCGGATATCTTGTGCGGCAAGGTATTCGTGACTCGACGCTGAAAGTCGCGGCCAGCGCGCGCCACGGTGCGCATTTCCGGGTACAGCCGGGACATTTCGGCGGCGGCCCACTGGTCACAGCAATAGTTGTCATCCCCTCCGAGGAGGCAATTGTGGACACGTGCCGGAGTCGGAACATTCTGGCGTAGTTCGTCGGTCGTGGGTTCAGTGCGCCGCGGCAGAGTCAGGTCAGGGCTCGTTGCCTCGTTGATCGATGTCGTCCCCGAAATCGGTCTCGATTGGGGTTCATCGAACGGCCATGCATCGGGCACGTTGTCACGCCTTTGGTTGTTGGGCCACGCCCCGGCGGAAGGTTGGGACGGCCGGGGCGCTGATGACGTTGATAGAGGTTCGTTTCCCCGCTCGCTGGTCCTCCCAGCGTCGGGCGTAGTACAGCGGCGCGCGCTCCCGCGTCATGGGGCTCGAGCATGAGAGGGAGGCACTCATGCCTCGCCCGCAGTGCGTAGCTCATTGAGGCTGAATACCAACGAAAGTCGTTCGTGCCGTATCGCATCCCAGAGATCGGTGAATCCGGGGAACGCTTCGCGGGCAGTGACGAGATCCGGTGGGGACACCTCATCGAATAGCACAAGGCCGCGCGCCGCGCTGGGTGCCTGCTTGTGATCTGGCCACCGGTACGCGACCGAAGCATCCGCGCGGTTCTGGACCTGATATATGTGCGGCACCGTACCGATCAACCGCCACTTGGCGACCTGGCGACCATCCGGTGATTCAGTGGTACGAAATATGTCCCGGGTCATATTCACCCCTCCGTCGGTGTGGTTGCCCCGATGGCGGAGGACACGACACCCCGCCATCGGGGTGTTCAGGCGGCGTCCACTCTTGGAGTGCCACAAGATAGTTCGCGAGCACCTCAGCTGGCACATCACATCGGGTGAGGCCGAGTGGTCCCATGAACGTGGCTCGCTTCGGCAGTTCCGGCTTCAACATCACGACCCCTCAGTACGACGGCTAAGGTGCGCCCGGCTGGCAACGGACTGCAAAGGATTGATTTCCGGCGTCCAGCCGAGCACGTGCCCATAAGATCACTCTGATGGACAGTTTGGGTCACCCAATGGGCCACCCGCACTTACTGGTTCATTTGCCCAGAATGTCACCCATACTTGCAGGTAGAGTCACCCAACGACACGGATCTTCGTCACCCAGAATCGGCGGAATGCGTCACCCAAAAGGCCGCGCCATCTGCCCGGAGAATTGAGAGGCGTAAGCGATGGATGAGCCGACGACCAGGGGGAATGACGACAACGCGAAGGCTGCGTCGTCACCCAATTCACCCGACGAACCGCTCGTGAATGGAGTACCGCACCGCCAGCTGGGGCGGATCTTGCGTGAGATGCGGAGCGAGACAGGCCTTTCGATCCTGACCGCGTCGAAGGCAGTCGGCATGGGGTCAGGGTCACTTCAACGCCTGGAGAGTGCGCAGGCGTCAAAGATTGACGATGCGAAGCTGACGAAGCTGTGTCGTCTCTATCAGAGGATGGATCGGCTTGAGGAGCTGAAAAACCTTGCGGCGCAACGACGCGAGCAAAGTTGGTGGGACGAACGAACGGACATGTTGGCGCCGAGCTTCAAAGTCTATTTGGGCCTTGAAGCTGCTGCCGAACGGTTGACGGTGTACCGACCGGACATCATTTCGAGCCTGTTCCAGACTCAGGAGTACGCCGAGGTACTGGATCGCATCTACTTTCGCGATGATTCGCCTGAAGATAGGGCACAACGGATGGAAGTACGGCGCAAGCGCCTGCACTTGATTCACCGTTCAGTGTCCCCTCTGGAGGTTGATCTAGTCATCGATGAGGGAGTGCTGCGGCGGATCGTCGGCGGGCCACGATTGATGAGTCGACAGCTTCGGCGCCTCGCTGACTTGCCACCGAACGTATCTGTCCGGGTGCTGCCCGATAGCAGCGGATACCCCATGGGTAAAGCGGTCGATGCGTTCACCCTGTTGGACTTCGGGAACGGCAAGCCGCCTGAACCACCGGTCGTGTACGTCGAAAGCTTTGCAGGGAGTATGCACCTGGAGACTCCGCGCAGTGTTCGGGCGTACCGAGAAGCCTTCCGGGTGATCCAACGGGTAGCGTTGGACGTAGTTGAAAGTAAACGCCTGCTGAGGCGGGTAGCGAAGGAGTACATGCCGTGAGCGTCGACCTGTCGGGGGCACACTGGTTCAAGAGCCGCCACAGTGGCGGTAACGACAACTGCGTCGAAGTCGCTCACCTCGACGGGGGGATAGTCGGGCTGCGGGACTCCAAGAACCCGACCGGCCCGGCGCTGGTCTTTAACCCTTCGGAATGGGATGCGTTCACCGCTGGCGTACAGGATGGCGAGTTCGAGCGAAAGTAAGTTCGTCGCGAAGTGGGTGCTTGTCCCCTCTGTACTTCGACAGGAATGAATGCCCCCTCTCGCCGCGACGCTGAAGGGGCATTTCTTATTCTGCGGAGTTCCTGCCGAATTCTTGCGCAGTGGACGAAGACTCATCACTTCAAGGACCCGAAGCGAGGGTCGGGTTGGTGTCGCCACACACCAAGCCCAGGCTGTCGCATTTACGACGCCCCGGTGAGAACCGGTACCGGAATCAATGCAGCGACGACAGAGCTCGCACGAAGTTGCTGGTCCAGACATCGTCATCGGTACACGACTGGTGTCGGCCGACCAGTACGCGTATTCCAATTCCACTGTCATGACCACCCGGCCTCAGTTGCCGACCAGTTCATCGACCGAGGGAACCCGGCCACCGCCGTCGGGGATCTCGCGGCCGGAATCGCGCCACGCCACCGCGGCCGCGAACCCATGCTTGGCAGCGAACTCCTGGAACCAGCGGCCCTCGGGAGAATGCCGGGTGATGCCGCCGAATAACGTCGCAAGGATCTGCGTGCCGTGCAGACTCATGTTGTCGTAAGCCTGGTTGATCATGAGCTTCTGCATGGCCAGCTGGTTGATGGGTACCCCGGCGATCCGGTCGGCCAAGGTCTCCACTGCCTGATCGAGTTCGTCGGCAGGGCACGGCCTGCAATACCAGGCCCCATGCGGCCGCAGTTGCGCCATCGATGGTGTCACCGGTCAACAGCATCCGCTTCGCCCTCTCGGCACCGAGCCGGTACACCCACATCGCGGTCGTGGGGCAGCCCCACACCCGCGCTGGCATGTAGCCGATACGCGCATCGTCGGCCATCACCACCAGATCGCACGACAGTGCGATATCACTGCCGCCGGCCACCGCGTGGCCGTGGACTTTGGCGATGGTCGGCTTCAGTGACCGCCACAGGCTGAAGAAGTCGTCGGTATTGCGTTTCATCAACCGGAAATCCTTGATCGGATCCCATACCGGCGGCTGAGTGAGATCACCAGATTCGGCATATTGCTTGAGGTCGTACCCCGCGCTGGAGGCTCGCCCGGCATCCTGAAGGACGATGATATTCCACCGCAGGGTCGTCGTTGGCCCGGTCGACCAGTTCCTTCAACCGCCGCGCCACCTCGTCGGTGATCGCGTTGAGCCTGTCAGGCCGGTTCAACGTTAAATATGCCTTGCGGCCACGCACCTCATAGGTCACCACATCCGACATCGTCAGTTCTCTCTTCTTCATTGAGGGCTCCGTCATCGCCAAGGGGCGAACCGGATAACAGTGCACGCACAACGCCCACCCATTCGGCGACAATCGCGTCGGCGCTGTCCGGTTCGCTCTGCAGAACCTGCGAAATAGCCAATCCACGCAGAAATTGCACGGTCAGCGAGGCGACAATCGGATACCTTGCCGCGGTTACCAGTTCGGGCCCGAATGCCTCCGCGACCACCCGATACAGGTCGCTGCGTGCTCGTTTCTCCTCGTCGCGCAGCACCTGCCGCAACGTGGCGTCGGTGCGCGCCGCCGACCACAATTCGAGCTCTGCGACGAACGAGGGCCGCACGACCGCCGCTCGCAGCAGACGGATAGCACGCTCCACCCGGTCGATGCCTTGCGGCACCGCGGCCTCAGCCTCCGCAACCACCTGCTCGTTGCTCTGCATCAAGGTGCGAATCGTCGCGCCCAGCATCGCTTCTCGTGTCGGGAAGTGATGCAGCAGCGCCCCCGGCTCAATCCCGCAGCGCGTTGGACCTCGACGGTCGTCGTCGCAGCTAGACCTCTGGAAACCAGCAAGTCGACCGCCGTCTGGACGATCAACTCCCGCGTGGCCTCGCGCTGCACCGCCCGCACGCCTACTCCATCGGTTCTCTTCTCGGCTACAACCACAAATTTTCACAGTCATATGTGACTGTCAATAGGTTCACGGTCACGAATGACTGTCAACTTCGTGTGGCCTCAGCGCGACGTATTTGCGTTCCTCGCGGCGACGGTGTGGGTCCAGTGCGACGCGGCACGGATGGTCGAGCCGGTCAGGCGCGACAGCGTGGCAGGCGGAAGGTGCAAATGGCCAGCGCCCGCCGGGACGGTGGTGCCGGTGACACCACTAGTGCTCTGACCTGGTCGGTCAATGTGGCGGACGTCGCGGCGGGTGAGGAGATCTGGATTCGGGTGTTGTTGAGCGCGTGGGGCGCGGTCCGGGACCGGGTCGCCGGGCTCGACGATGTTGCTGATGGCTATCTGGCCAACCCGTTCCATCTCGATGAGTTATTCGCTCTGATGCGGGCGCTGATCCGGCGTGGCGACCGGCCGTTCGGAGTAACTTCATTGGAAACGCGCCGTGGCGCGGGCTGGCGAATCGAAGGTCGGTCGCGATGATTGGCCTTGACCTATTCGGATACGGCACATCGTCGCGTTCACAGTGATGATGGCTGTGGTCTTGGCGATGGTTGGCCACGCCACTGTCGGGTGCATGCGCCTGTCGGAAAATGTCACTTTTAATGTACGGTCGTCACTGTTGACGAACACCTCTAACCGCTCCCATGATTGTCATGTAAAAGTGCCGACGTGCATATTGTAGTTGACAATGGGGGTGAACAGGAGGTCCGGGATGACCGTGTCCGTTGTCGAACCGGTGCGGGACGATCGGCCCGCGGTGGAGAAGGCGATCAGCTTGCTCGCGGCGTTCGGCGATGAGGCCGATGCTGGGGTGGGGGTCAGTGAACTTGCTCGACGTGCACAGTTGAGCAA
The DNA here is from genome assembly GCF_050955745.1 of Nocardia sp. CA-120079. Lineage (NCBI taxonomy): Bacteria > Bacillati > Actinomycetota > Actinomycetes > Mycobacteriales > Nocardiaceae > Nocardia > Nocardia sp. CA-120079. The sequence goes on along the minus strand of NZ_CP192088.1, from coordinate 6,446,815 downwards.
GTCGACGGCGTTCCGGGTGCTCGGCATGCTGGAACGTAGTGGTGTTGTCGAGCGCAGCGGTTCGGGCTATCGGTTGGGCGCCCGGCTGCATCAGCTGGGCCGGGCGGTGTACTCGCCTGAACATGAGCGGATCAGGGATCTGTTGTTGCCATATCTCACCGATGTGTACGAATCGACCAGGCAGACAGTGCATCTTGCCGCATTGCACGGTACGGATGTCGTGTATCTGGCCAAGCTGTACGGCCATCGCCCCGTACCAGCGCCTTCGCGGATCGGCGGACGGCTGCCTGCGCACGGCACCGCGGTCGGAAAGGTATTGCTGGCCTACGCTCCGCACGCTGCGGCACTGGCACAACCGTTGGCGGCGCTGACCGCATATACCATTACGGATGCGGAATGTCTGGCAACCGAACTAGAGGCGGTTCGCCGTACGGGCTGTGCCATCGATGATCAGGAAAGCAGGCTCGGCCTGACCTGCTTGGCGGTTCCGATCTTCGACAACCGTGGCCGTGCAGTCGCCGGATTCTCGGTATCCGGACCGCGCGGACAGGTCGATATTCGCCGGTTCGAGCGCAGCCTGCGACAGGTCTGTGCGGCGGCCTCCCAGGCGGTCGCGCGGGTGGGGTGGGTGTGAGGCCGCGATGCACGCACTCCCGTGCGCGGTCGACAATGGCGGCATGGACACCACAAGTGACGGGCGACCGGACGAGAACGATCTCGTCGCACGTAATCTCCGCCGATACCGGCTGGAGCGCAGCATGTCGCTGGGGGACCTCGCTCGTCGTTCGGGGCTGTCCAAGCAGACCCTGTCGAAGATCGAGCAGGGCGTGGGCAATCCGACGGTCGAGACCCTGTCGCTGTTGGGGACGGCGTTGGGTGTGCCTGCTCGGCGGTTGCTGACCGAGTGGGGGACGCCGGTCTTCGTGCAGCGCGCCGACGAGGTGCAGTGGTCGCCCCGGACCGGCTGGGCCGAGCGGATGATGGACGAGACCTACGGATCCGGCGATGTGCGCACCCTCATGATGCGTTTGGAACGCACGAACGGTGCCTCGACGGTGGTCGAGTCGCATACCCCGGGCACGCTGCATCACCTGTACGTCGTCACCGGCAAGGTCCGCACGGGTCCGGTCAGCGACACGGTCGATCTGGCCGCCGGTGATTTCGTCCGGTTTCCCGGTGACGTCGCGCACGTGTACATCCCGCTGACCGACCGGGTACTCGCGCATATGGTGACCACGGTGCCGCGAGTGGGTCGGTTCTCGCCGACGCGCCCGATTGTCGCTCGAAATGACCTGCCGCACAACGGCATCCATGACTCCTAAGGTCGGATGACCGCGCGCTGGCGTCCATCACGTGCCGGGCACGCGGTCGAGGTCGGCATCGACGGCGGTGACCCACCGCGGTTCGGAAACCAGCAGGCTCAGCGCGCTGTCGGGCAGATCGACATCCACGACATACCGGAATCCCGCGGCCTCGGCGGTCGCGATCGTCTCGGTGTCCTCGGCTGGAGCGGCGTATACGAGCCGTCGACACCGCGGATCGGCCATGGCTATGGCGCTACTGAGCGCGGTGAGCAGTTCCGCCAGTACCGACGTGGGCAGCGCACCGAGTATTCGCGCTTCAATATCGTGGGAGTCGACCGGGTAGCTGTGGCGCAGTCGGCCGCTGTTGCAGCGTTCGAGCTCGACGGTGGTGCCGCCGTCGCTGGGTCTACCGACCTCGAGCAGCACGGTTGTCCCGGAGTGGGAGCGGACCTTGCTGTGCCATGGGCCAGGCAGCGCGAGCGCAGGGATCTCGGGGCTGAGCATGTCAGCTGCCCTCGGCCAGTAGACGGCGTACCGCGATCTTGTCGAGTTTTCCGGATGCGTTGCGCGGCACCGCTTTCACCAGCTTCACGTGTCGTGGGATTTTGTAGCGCGCCAGTTTGGCCGCAGCGTGGTCGCGAACTTCATCCAAGCTGGGTTCGGCGCCTTCGTCGCAGCTGATGACGGCGACGACCGTTTCGCCCCACTGAGGATCCGCTGTGCCGACGACGGCGACGTCGAGCAGTCCGGGTAGATCGGCGAGGGCGCGTTCCACCTCGGCGGGGTAGACGTTCTCGCCGCCGGTGATGATCATGTCTTTGAGGCGGTCGACGATGTAGAGATAGCCGTCGGTGTCGAGGTAGCCGATATCGCCGGTGTGGAACCAGCCGTCGGCGTCGAAGGCCGCTGCGGTGGCGTCCGGATTGTTCCAGTAGCCCAGGGTTACATTGGGTCCGGATACCACGACCTCGCCGCTGATGCCCGCCTCGACTGGTGTGTTGGTGGCGGGGTCGACCACGCTGATCCTGGTGTACGGCATGGGAATTCCGGCCGAGCCGAGTTTCCCGCGGGTGTGTTCGGCGGGCAGATGTGTTGCGAACGGCGCGGTTTCGGTCAGGCCCCACGCTTGTTGCAAAGTTATGCCGTGCGCCGCGTACTCGGCGATGAGCGACGGCGGCACCGGTGCGCCTGCCACGACCACGGTGCGCAGGTCGAGGAGTTCGGTGCGGAACAGGTCGGGCACGCGAGCGAGTGCGGCCAGCATGGCGGGCACGGCGAAGAACGAGTTGACGCGATACTGGATCAAGTCGCGGTGGAATGCGATCGGGTCGAAGCTGCGCCGGACAACCACCGTGCCACCGCGGATTAGGGTGCGCAACGCGATGGCGTTGAGTCCGCCGATGTGGAACAGCGGCGCGACGGCGTGGGTGACATCGCCTCGGCGGGTGTCCAGGCGGGTGTCGACGTTGACGCCGTTCCACCAGATATTGCCGTAGGAGAGTGTGACTCCCTTGGGCAGGCCGGTGGTGCCCGAGGTGAACATGATGATCGCTGGATCCTCGAACCGGGCCGGCCGCACCGCCTCGGCCGGATGTGCAGCGTGCAACAGGGGACTCCACGGCTCCCATCGCAGGTGCGGCGTCGATGTGGCCGGGATCTCGGAATCGTCGTCGACGAGCAGAAAGCGTTGTAGGGCAGTGTGTTCGCATACGACATCCACGATGTCGCGATGCCCGTCCTCGGCGACAAGGACAATGGCACCGCTGCTGTCCAGGATGGTGCGGAGTTCGGGCTCGGCCAGGCGGAAATTGACGGGCACGAAGATCGCACCGAGCCGGAACGCCGCGAGCATGGTCACAAGGAAGGCTGGGCTATTGAGCCCGAGGTAGGCCACCCGGTCGCCCGCGATCACACCACCTTGGGTGAGCGCCGTGGCCAGCCGGGCTGCGCGGTCGTCGAGTTGGGCACAGGTGAGGTCGCCGCCGGCGTACCGGACGGCGACATGGTCAGCCTGGTATCGGGCGTTGACCCGAATCGCTGTGGCCGGGTTGATATCCACTCCGGCAACGGAATTCGCCAGATGGGCCGTGGTCATGAGAGTCTCCTGGCTCGTCACTGAGCGTTGGTGCTACAGGTGGTCGCCGCCGGCGGCGGAGGCGAAGCCACGCACGCCGATGCCGCCGTCCACCGAAATGGCCTGTCCGGTGATGGGTCCGCTCTGCTCGCGGGAGGCGAGCAGGACGTAGGAACCGGTGAAATCGCGGGGGTCGGTGCTGGAGTCGTGCAGCGGAATGGGCGGCGGGGGCGTGTCCGTGGTCTTTTTGGCGAACGAGGTCGCCAGCGAACGATCTTGGAGGGCAAGCGATTCCGGTCCGCGCAGGTCGGTGTTCATGCCGCCGCAGGCGACACCGTTGACGCGGATCTTGGGGGCGAGCTCATAGGCCAGTTCGCGCATCAGGCCCAGGCAGGCGTGTTTGCTCGCGGTGTAGACCGGTCCGCCGCCGTTGACGTAGAACGAGGCATTGGACAGCGTCATCACAATGCTGCCGCGGGTTTTCACCAGTTCCCGCCAGGCCGCTTCGGCCGCCAGGAAATACCCCTTCACATTGATCGAGAAGAGCTCGTCGAACGTATCTGAGAGCTCTTTGCCGGTCAGCCGGGTGAGCTGGCGCTGATAGTCCCAAATGCCGGCATTGGTGACGAGCGTGTCGAGTTTGCCGAACCGCTGGACCGTCTCCGCGACAGCGGCGTGCAGTTGATCGGAGTCGCGGACATCGGCCGCCACAGCATGCATGCGGGACGGGTCGGGAGAACTGCGCACGACCTCGTCGAGGCGGTCGAGATTCCGGCCGAGGATCGTCACGGAGGCGCCCTCGGTGACGAAGCGTTCGGCGACAGCGCGGCCGATGCCGGAACCGCCGCCGGTGACCAGGGCGACGTAACCGTCGAGCCACCCGCTCACGCGGTGTCCATTGCGCATGTCCGCGGAGCCTTCGTGGTTACGCTCCACTGCTGCCTTCGGCCTCGACCCGGTCACGCGAGCTCCACAAGGAAATCGCCGACCAGGCGCTCGAATTCGCGGGCGCGTTCGAGCTGGACCCAGTGCCCGCAGTTGCCGAAGATGTGCATCTGGACATTACGGATGCTCTTGAGCATGATCTGGGCGCCGTCGAGGGTAATGGTGCGGTCGTCACGTCCCCACAACAGCAGGGTCGGCGCTTTGATCTTGTGCAGGTCGCGCCACAGCGGGTCCATGCCGTGCCGCTTGGCGAAAGCGGCGTTGTAGTGGTGGTAGAACTTGATGTGGCTTTCGTCGAGGGATGCCTCGTAGCGGGCGCGCACCACGTCCTCACCGAATTGCTTGTGGTCGAAGACCATGGTGCGGATGAAGTTGGCCATCTTCTTCGGGCTGGGGCCGCCGCTGTTGTAGTAGCGGAACATCTCCTTCTGGCCCTCGGTCGGGGTAGGCCCGAATGGGAGCCAGCCACCGCCGGGGGCCATGAGGACCAGGCCGGTGACCCGTTCGGGGCGGGTTTGGGCCATCGCGATCGCGGCGGCACCACCGAGGCTGTTGCCCAACAGGTGGAAGCTTTCCACGCCGAGGGCGTCGAGAGCCTGGTAGAGGGCGTCGACAGTGATCTCGGTGATGGAGCGGGCGTCGAGGTCGGCCTCGGTGGGCCGGTAGCTGTCGCCGAATCCGGGCTGGTCGGGCAGGAGCACCCGGAAGTGTTGCACCAGGGCGGGCAGGTTCTGGTGATAGTTGCTGACCCCGGAGGCTCCCGGGCCGCCGCCGTGCAGCATCACCAGCACCGGGCCGGATCCGGCCTCGGCAATTGCGATCTCGCCGAGCGATGTGGTCACGGTGTGATGTTTCAGCTGAATATCTTTGCGCTGCAACTCGAATTCGGTAGCGGTCATGACAGAGCCCCTATGGTCAGAAGAAGGTGGAAATGTTCTTGGCCTGCAGGATGTTCTGGTCCAGCAGGATCGTGCGCCGCGCCACGCGCAGTCCGCTCTCGGTGCGCCGCAGCAGGTCGGTACGCCTGCCTGCGAAGATGTTTTCCTCGCGTTCGAGACGATTGCGGTAGACGAGGAAAACCGATCGCACGAGCAGGTCCGCCGGGGTGAAACCCGCGTGCTCATCCGGATCCGCGTGCTGCACAATGACATTCGTTACCAGATGGCGAGTGCGCGAGGGAGGGTCCTCGGCCCAGGCCATACCGGAGTCGAAGCGGCGGATGCGCCAGGCCAGACTCTCCTTGGTCTCGTCGTAGAAGGCGGCCTCACCGCGGGCGGCGATCGACAGGGCCTGCTGACGACGCAATCGGTTGGTGCGGGTAGGCATCCAATACTCGAGGTCGTCGTCGAGCAGATCGAGCCAGTCGGTGAAGTGGCCGTCGTCGAGCAGTTCGGCCTCGAGGTAGTAGAACTGCTCGACCTCGAAATGGGTGTCGCGGTCGGCGCAGCTAGCGGCCGCGGACGACGCTGTCGTGGTGCTCACAATCTGATTCCATTCCTTCGGGTCGGCAGGTCGAAGCGGTTGTGCCGCAGAGCGGCACATCAGCCGCGCAGCAGCCTGCGCAGGTCGGTGCCGGTGTCGGCGAGCTGATCGGCTCGGACCTCGATATTGCGATCGATCAGCCTTCGGGCGGCTCGGATCGCGGCGGCATCGTTGGCACCGACGGCGCCGACGACGCGGGTTCCGGTGAGACCGAAGGCGGCGAACGGGAGGTCGCCAACGGTTCCGCGCAGCACTGTGTGCTGGGCCGCCGCCATGTCGCCGACTACCTCGACGTGCACGCCGTGCCGATCGGTCCAGAACCAGGATGCGGTCGTGGGCGGTGGGGGAGTGCCGAGAATCGTTGCCGCGGCGCGCTGTCCGTCGTGCTGTGCCGCCTCCCAGTGCTCCGCGCGCGGCAGTAGGACGCCATCGAGGCGTGTCCGGGTCGGGTCACCGACAGCGAGGACAGCCGGGTTCGATGTGGTCTGGGTGCTGTCGACGACGATGCCGCGATCGACCTCGAGGCCGGCCGCCTCGGCCAGTTCGGTGGCGGGGACCATCCCGACACCGAGGACGACTGCATCGAAGGTGTGCGTGTCGGTGCTGCCCAGATCCGCTCGTATGCCGGAAACGGTGTCGCGCAGCGCTTTCACGCTGGCACGCAATGTGGTTACACCGCGTTCGGTGTGCCGGGAGTGCAGCCAGGTCGCGATTTCCGCTCCGAGCGTCCCGGATAGCGGGGGCGATACCGGATCGACCAGCGTTACCGCGCAGCCGAGATCTACTGCGGTGGAGGCGACTTCGGCACCGATCAAACCGGCCCCGACCACAAGCACGCGTGCCCCAGGCTGAAGCGCGTCGCGCAGCCGCTCGGCGTCGGTCGTGCTCCGCAACACGTGCACGAGGCTGCTTTCACCGCCCGGAATCGGGGGCTGGGCCGCCCGGCCACCGGTGGCGAGCACGACGCGATCGGCCGACAGCGTTGTGCCGTCGCGGAGTTCGACTTCGCCGGTATCCGGTCGCAGCGCGGTGACCTGCGATCGCGCGATGAGCCGGACCTTGTTGTCGTCATACCATTGGGCTGGTTGAAGTGCGATCTCGCTGTGGTGCTTCTTCCCGGCGAGAAAGTGCTTCGAAAGCGGTGGGCGGTCGTAGGGGAATTCGCCCGCGTCCACGAGCGTTAGATCCCCCACGAACCCGCCCGATCGCAGCGCCGCCGCGGTGGCTATCCCGGCGATCCCGCCGCCGACGATGATGACATTGCCGATCACGGCGCCTCGTTCGGATAGACGAACACCTCGCCGTCGCGTACCTCGACGCGGTGCGGCCGGGTATTCTGCGTCGCCGGGAGGCACTGCACTTCACCGCTTTTCAGGCAGAACTTGCTGGAATGCATTGGGCATTCCACGAAACCGTCCTCCACCCAGCCCTCGGCCAGGGACGCGACTTCGTGCGGGCAGGTGTCGTCGAGGGCATAGACGTTGCCATCGTCATCGCGCAGCAGCGCGATGTTGTCATCGGTGCCTGTGACGGTCTTGTCGATCGCGATTCCCTCGCCGACCGGGATGTCTTCGAGCGTGGCGACCCGAATTCCAGTGCTGCTCATCGGTTTTCCTTCTCGTGCCAGGCGGGGGTGTTCATCAGGTCGCGCCAGCGGCCGTAGTAACCGCGACCGGCGGCATCGCTGTAGAGTTCGCTGGTCGCGCCGGGATGGCGGCCGTCCTCGCGCTCGGAGCCCAGTCCCATTTGGTAGTTGAGCGGCACCCGGTTGGTGATGAACCCATGCGAGATGGCTTGCACCTCGCTCCAGTTTTCGCCGTCGTCCTGCTCGAAGATGCCGCTGGGACCAAAGGTGCGCAGGTTGTAAAGCCGTTGCGCCTCACGCACTTCCGGTGGCATGGACTTGTCGACCACGGTCCACGACCACACTTCCATGCGGTCAGGGCCCTTGGGATGCCACACCCGAATGGTGCCTATGACCGGCAGGTAGGAGAAGTTCGGGAACACTGTGGCGTGCCCGTCGGTAAGCGGGCCTTCTACCCGGGCATCGCTGAGGCGTTCGCGCAGGGCTGCGTAGTCGGTCCACTCGTGCACCTTCTGCGCGTTGAAACGGTTCTTCGGATGCACAGGGAAACCGTGCCCGTGCCCGTTCGGATCGACGTACTGGCGGCCCACGCGGTGCACGATCTCGTTCTTCGGGTTCTTCGTCGGCGAGAGCACCATCAGCGCCGACGCGTGGCTCATATTGACGTGGTACCAGTCGGTGGCGAACTGCTCGGCCGCTAGTTTCCAGTTTCCCTCCAACACCCACTTGTGCACCCCACCCGCGACCACGGTGCCCTCGTCGTCGTGATCGAGCATCGCGTCCATGTACCAGGCCATATCGCCCAGATAGTCACGCAGGGTCATGGGTTCCGGGTTCCAGGTGCCGAAGATCAGGCCGCGGTAGGACTGCACATGCGGCACTTCGACCAGACCCCAGTCGCCGGTGTCGAACGAGTCCGGATATCCGTCCTGGTTCGGAATCGAGACCAGCTTGCCGTCGAGGTCGTAGGCCCACCCATGGTAGGTGCAGGTGAAGTTGCGGGTGGCGCCGAAGTCCGCGCGGCACACGCGTGCGCCGCGGTGACGGCACGAGTTCAGGTAGGCGCGGATGCGGCGCTGCTTGTCCATCGTGACGATGACCGGGTCCTCGCCCATGTAGGTCGTGAAGAAATCGCCCGGCTTGTGGAACTGGTCGGTGTGCGCAAGAAACAACCAGCTCGGGGCGAATACCCTGCGCAGTTCCTGGCGGTAGAGCTGCTCGTCGGTGAAAATGGCCCGGTCCAGCAGACCGCCTTGGCTGTCGACCAGCCCCGAGACATCGATATTGCGAGCCAGTTCGGCCGGACGCCGCAGCGCGCCACACGGGGTGGCGCAGACGGCTTCGCGGCCGGTGGCGGATTCGATGGAGGTCATGTCATCAGGGAACCGGTCCACCGTCACGGTATCCACCCCACGTTCCGCACAACGGCACACGGACTGGTGGGAGATCACGGACCCAAGCGAACGTGATGGCATGCTTGCTGCACAGGCCGTATCACAGAGCGCCGCTGATCCACTATCGGGTCTGGTGTTGCGCGATATTCCCGTCCCGCAGCCACGGCCTGGATGGTCGCGGGTGCGGGTGGTGGCGTCGTCGCTGAATATGCACGACTTGTGGACGCTGCGGGGCGTCGGGCATCCGGCGGAACAGCTGCCGATCGTGCTCGGCTGCGACGCAACGGGTTACGACGAAGACGGCAATGCTGTGATCGTCCACCCAGTGATCGCCGATCCGGATGCCGGTGACGGCGACGAAACCCTGGATCCGAATCGTGCGTTGATGTCCGAAAAATACGACGGCACATTCGCGGAGTATCTATGTGTCCCGTCCCGCAATCTGGTGCCAAAGCCGCAGTGGCTGTCATTCGATGAGGCCGCATGCCTTCCGGTTGCCTGGACTACCGCCTACCGAATGTTGTTCACCCAAGCCGGTTTACGCGCCGGTGATCGGGTACTCGTGCAGGGTGCCGGCGGTGGCGTCGCATCGGCCGCCATCATCCTCGCTGCGGCCGCCGGTGCGGTTGTTTACGCCACCAGTCGTAGCGAGGACAAGCGCGCAGAAGCGCTCACCTGGGGTGCTACTGCTGCCCTGCCCACCGGTGCGCGGCTGCCCGAACGGGTTGATGTTGTAATCGAAACCGTAGGCGAAGCCACTTGGTCGCATTCGCTGAAATCACTGCGCCCGGGTGGCACCGTCGTCGTCGCCGGTGCCACCAGCGGAATGAATCCGCCAGCCGACCTCGGTCGAGTCTTCTATATGCAGCAACGCATCCTGGGCTCCACCGGCTGCACCCGCGCCGAGCTCGTCGCGATGCTACGCATGATGGAGGCCACAGGTGTGCGCCCGGTCATCGATAGAGCCTTGCCGCTCCACGATATTCACAAAGCTTTCCAGCTCATGATCGACGGTGCACTGACCGGCAAACTCGTCATCAATCCACCGAACTCCGAGGAACACGCGTGACCGCAGCAGCCGTTGGCCTGTCCCACTCACCCCTGATCGGCAAGAACGATCCGGAACCGGATGTGTTGGTGCGTGTCGATCAGGCAGTTGACACCGCACGAGAATTCATCCGTGATTTCGACCCCGAACTGGTGGTGCTGTACGCACCCGATCACTACAACGGCTTCTTCTACAAGGAAATGCCGCCGTTCTGTCTGGCCACCGAGGCACAGGCGGTAGGCGACTTCGGCACAACCGCGGGAAAGCTATCTGTCGACTCAGGCGCTGCGATGGTGCTCGCACAAGGTGTGCTCGACCGTGGTGTCGATCTCACCATCTCCTCGCGGATGCTGGTCGACCATGGATTCGCACAGCCGCTCGAGGTGCTCTTCGGTGGCATCGATCGTGTACCGGTGGTTCCGGTGTTCGTCAATGGTGTCGCCACCCCGCTCGGGCCGGTGAGTCGGATCCGCGCGCTGGGCACCGCAATCGGAGACGCGGCCAGCGAACTGGACTTGCGTGTGCTTTACCTCGCCTCCGGCGGACTGTCGCACGACCCGCCGGTGCCGGTTCTGCAGGGCGCACCGCCGCGGGTAGCCGAGGCGCTGATCGAGGGACATTCACCGACACCTGAACAGCGCGCCAGAGGGGAGGAGCGGGTCGTGCAGGCCGGACGAGACTATGTCGCTGGATCGAGCACCATGGTTCCGATCAATCCCAGCTGGGACAACGCTTTGCTCGATCTCCTCGCCAAGGGTGAACTTGCGCAATTCGATTCGTGGAGCGTCGAAGACATGGCCCGGGAAGGCGGCGGCTCGGCCCATGAGGTGCGGACCTGGATCGCCGCATACGCCTCACTGGCCGCAGGTGGCGACTACGAGATGAATTACCGGTTCTACGAAGCGATTCCGGCCTGGATCGCCGGATTCTCTGTCACGACAGCGCGACGCCGATGAGGTACCCGCACTACGCCGACAACGGGCTAGTCGGCGCTCCGGTGGTGGTGTTCATTGGTTCACTCGGTACGACGCTGTCGATGTGGGATCCGCAGCTGCGGGCCTTTGCCACCGACTACCGCACGATCGCCGTCGACTTGCCGGGACACGGTGGCAACCCGGTCCCTGAGCAAGAGTGGACAGTGGCAGGATTTGCCGCCGATGTGGTGCGGCTGCTGGAGGTGCTCGGTGTGGACGAATTCGCTGTGGTCGGGCTGAGTTTCGGTGGTGCGGTCACACAGGTGCTCGCCGCGACGTACGCCGATCTTGTGACCTCCGTCGTGATTGCGTGTGCGGCACCGAGATACGACTCCGACTTCTGGCATGCCCGCTCCCGAGTCGTTCGGACGCACGGGCTGTCCGAGATCGTGCGAGTCACCGCGGCGCGTCGCTTCGCACCGGGGTTCGCCGAGCGGGAACCCGATACCTATGCCGCGTCGTTGCTGATGTTGGCGACGATGAGCCCGCGCGGGTATGCCGCCTGCTGTGACGCCCTGGCCACACACGATGCCGAGGAATTGCTACCCGCTATCACCGCGCCGTCACTCATCCTCGCCGGCGAACTGGACCAGGTCACATCACCGTCATTGGTGCGGGAGATGACACTGGCCATTCCAGGCTCGACATGGGGGTCGATTGCCGATTGCGGGCATCTGGCGAACGTGGAGAAACCTGTGCTGTTCAACGCATCCGTCGCTGAACATCTCGCGAAACACCGTCGTCCACAACCAGTCTCGAGGACGTGAACCACATGAACACAACCGAAATCGACGCGAATATCGTCGGGCAGGCCGCCGACCTCATCATCGGCGCGATCCGCACCCAGCAGCCGATCCCACCGGTTCGCCTGCTCGGCGTGGGCGACATTGCGTCCGCCTATGCCGTGCAGGCCGAACTGACCCGCCGCCGCATCGCCGACGGTGCGGTGATCGTTGGCCGCAAGATCGGTCTCACCTCGCCCGCGGTGCAACAGCAGCTTGGCGTGGACCAGCCCGACTTCGGGGTTTTGTTCGCCGATATGGACTGCTCCAGCGCGGCCTCGGTGCCGTCGTGGCGTCTCTTGCAGCCCAAGGCCGAGGCCGAGATTGCCTTCATCTTGAAGGACGACCTCGACGATGGTGACCTAGGCGACGAGCAGATCCGGGCCGCGGTCGACTACGCGGTCGCCGCACTCGAGATCGTCGACTCCCGAATCGCCGACTGGGACATCACCATCACCGATACGGTCGCCGACAACGCCTCCAGCGGATTGTTCGTCCTCGCCGACCAGCGGCTCACCCTCGACGATTTCTCGCCACGGGAAATCATGATGCGCATGTACGCCGACGACGAGCTGGTTTCGGAAGGCAACGGTGCCGCCTGCCTCGGCGACCCACTCAACGCCTTGGCATGGCTGGCCCGCACTGCCCGTAAATACGGGGAGCCGCTGCGCGCGGGCCAGATCATTCTGTCCGGCGCACTCGGGCCGATGGTGCCGACACCGCCTGGCACGCGCATCCGCGCCGAGATCGGCCCGCTCGGTTCGGTTTCCGCCACATTCTCCCCGAAGGAGGGGTAATGACCCCCAGCAAGACCAGAGTCGCCATCATAGGGTCCGGCAATATCGGCACCGACCTGATGATCAAGGTACTGCGCCTGTCCGACATCCTGGAAGTGGGTGCGATGGTCGGCATCGACCCCGACTCCGACGGACTTGCTCGCGCCAACCGGTTGAAGGTGCCGACCACCCACAAAGGTGTCGACGGACTGATCGCGCTGCCGAACTTCGACGACATCGACATCGTCTTCGATGCCACCTCGGCCAAGGCCCATATCGCGAACGCCGAAAAGCTCGGACCCTACGGCAAGACGCTGATCGACCTGACCCCCGCTGCCATCGGGCCGTTCGTGGTACCGCCGGTCAACCTGGACGAGCACCTGGACGCGGGCGTGGACAACGTGAACATGGTGACCTGCGGTGGACAGGCGACAATTCCGATGGTCGCCGCTGTCTCCGCAGTAACGCCAGTGCACTACGCGGAGATCGTGGCCTCGATCGCGTCGAAGTCGGCGGGGCCCGGCACGCGCGCGAATATAGACGAATTCACCGAAACCACTTCGCACGCCATCGAATCCGTCGGCCGCGCCGCACGTGGCAAGGCGATCATCATCCTGAACCCCGCTGACCCACCGCTGATCATGCGCGACACCGTGTTCTGCCTCATCGGCGACGCTAACCACGACGCCATCCGCGCTTCGGTCGCCGAAATGGCCGACCGCGTAGCGCAATACGTGCCAGGCTACCGGTTGAAACAACAGGTTCAGTTCACGCCGATCGACTCGGATGAGCCGATACACACTCTCGTGCCTGACGGCGCCGGGCCGGTGATCACCCGCGTGTCGGTTTTCCTCGAAGTCGAAGGTGCTGCCCATTATCTGCCCGCTTACGCCGGAAATCTCGACATCATGACCTCGGCCGCTCTGCGAGTCGCGGAATCGATCGCCCTGCGCAAAACCCGTGCCGCCCAGATGGTTTCGGAGGCAGTGCGATGACCCACGAGCTGTATATCCAGGACGTCACGCTGCGTGATGGGATGCATGCCATCCGGCATCGCATCGACCCGGTCGAGGTCGGCCGTATTGTCGCGGCCCTCGACGCGGCCGGCGTGGATGCCATCGAGGTCGCCCACGGCGACGGCTTGGCCGGTGGCTCGGTCAACTATGGACCCGGTAGCCACACCGACTGGGAGTGGCTCGAGGCCGCAGCGGCGAATATCGGCAATGCGGTGCTGACCACCCTGCTGCTACCCGGCATCGGGACCATCGTCGAACTCGAACGCGCCTACGACCTCGGTGTGCGCTCGGTGCGGATCGCCACGCACTGCACCGAGGCCGATATCTCCGCCCAGCACATCGCCACGGCCCGCGAACTCGGCATGGATGTCTCCGGATTCCTGATGATGAGCCACATGGCAGAGGCCCCCGAACTGGCCGCGCAAGCCAAACTCATGGAATCCTATGGCGCGCAATGCGTTTACGTCACAGACTCTGGCGGACGCCTGACCATGACCGCGGTACGTGATCGCATCCGCGCCTACCGGGACGTACTCGAACCCGACACCCAAATCGGCATCCATGCCCACGAAAACCTCTCACTATCGGTGGCCAACAGTGTCGTCGCGGTACAGGAGGGCGTCACCCGTGTCGACGCCTCACTGGCCGGACAAGGCGCCGGTGCCGGTAACTGCCCGATCGAACCATTCATCGCCGTCGCGAATATCGAAGGCTGGAAACACAATTGCGACCTGTTCGCACTCCAGGACGCGGCCGACGACCTGGTGCGCCCGCTACGTGACCGGCCGGTCCAGGTCGACCGCGAAACTCTCACCCTCGGCTACGCCGGTGTCTACTCCTCCTTCCTGCGCCACGCCGAGATCGCCGCCGAACGCTATGGCATCGACGCCCGCACCCTGCTGCTCGAGGTCGGCCGCCGCGGGCTGGTCGGCGGCCAGGAAGACATGATCGTCGACATCGCCTTGGACCTCGTCGGTGATAAGGCCCCTGTGCCCGCAGACTGATTCTCCCGCCCTGCGAACGACAATGAGCGATGAGCTATCGCCTGCGGAGTGAACTGCCCATGCGCTCAGAACCGTCGTGAGAGTCGCATGGGGCAACGACATCGCCGGGGCGATCTGCTATCCGTCGGTCGTGTGCGGTGTGGTCGGTCTGCGGCCCACCCGGCGGTCGTGTCTGAGCGCCGCATACCGGGCCCCGGATCGTCAGCCCGGTCTGGGCGCTCCGGCGCGCAGACCGGGCATGATGAGGTCTAGGAGCCGGGCGGTTTTGGCTTGCCATGGTTCGGCGTCGGGGCCACCGGAGGCTGACCCCTGCGGTCGGTGGCATCCGAGCATCCGGCGGTGGCCGCAAGGACAACACGATGGCTACCGAACAGGGTCCCGAGGGCGGTCGCGTCAATGCCGTCGCGCCGGGATTCGTCCACACCGACATGGGCGCGGCCGAACTGGAGATAATCGCGCAGGAGACATCGGTCTCCGTCGAAGAAGCGACCGAACAGGCGGTCGCCACCATTGCGTTGCGTCGACTCGGATCCGCCGACGATGTCGCCGATGCTCTCGGCTGGCTGGCGTCCGGTGCCTGGAATGTCACCGGAGCGGTCATCCCTATCGACGGAGGAAGTGGTCGATGAGCAATCGGTACGACAATTCCGGACGCCGTCGTGCTG
Source organism: Nocardia sp. CA-120079 (assembly GCF_050955745.1). NCBI lineage: Bacteria > Bacillati > Actinomycetota > Actinomycetes > Mycobacteriales > Nocardiaceae > Nocardia > Nocardia sp. CA-120079. Next base: position 6,431,766 of record NZ_CP192088.1, on the reverse strand, counting down.
CTGCCGATGTCGTAGGTGGGTAACTGTCGGACACGGGCGGCATGAGGGCCGCCCGTGTCCGGCTTCAGGTAAAGGACGGTCACTGACCGTATCGTTAAGCGTCTTCCGCGACCCAGGCCGCGATCTGGGCGCGCGAAGTGAAGCCGACTTTGCTTGAGGATGTGTTCTTATACGGGGACGGACCGCGTGGATCGGCTCCGGATGTTCTGTGGTCACCGGCACTCGACATCAAGGGGCCCGGCCTGGGACGATCTGCCCTCGATCATTGGTGGACGCAGGCATGTTGCCGCGTGATCTCCCCGGCACCAAGACGATCCGAATACCGGCGAGACCGCGCTGACGCGGCCGCCGTCCGGGGACGGCACCGATCGTGGCACACCTTGGCGGGGGCGGGGTGGCCGCGACGCTACCGTTTCGAGGAGGACCACAGTGAGACTCGGCGAAATATCGTTGTCGTCCAGTCGAATTCGAGCCGAGTGCCACTCAGCCGCGGGGAGTTATCGAGTCGAGTTCTAGTCCCATGAGTCCGGCTTCCTGGCCTTGGCTGCTCATCATGTCGCGGGCAGTTTGTTTGACGATGCCGCCGTCGAGGAGCCGATCGACGGCTTGGGTCATCTGGATGCCGCCGTAGTGGTGGCGTTGCATCAGGCGCAGGAACTGCACGCTCGCGTCCTGGCCACGGGCGGCGGAGAGGGCGTCGAGTTCTTGCTGTGTTGCCATCCCGGGCATGAGGCTCTCGTGGACGGTGACGTCGGTGGCGGACCCTGTGCGGTGGTGGGCTGCGGTGGTGGGGTCGGGTTGGTGCATCCAGGACATGGGTGTGGGGTTGACCGTCGGTTGGCCCGCCAGGCGCAGCCAACCGATAAGTTCACCGATCTCGCCTCGTTGCACGGTGTCGATGCGGCGGGCAATAGCCAAGACCGCGGGGTCGGCGTCGGGGTCCAGGCGCGAGACCATGATCAAGGCCTGATTGTGGTGGGCGAGCATATCCTGGGCGAAGCCGACCTCGGTCTGTGTCAGTACGGGTTCGGCCGGGGCGCGATCGTCGATGAAGAGCGGCCGCGCGCCCGCGCCGATGCATAGCAGCAGTACGGCCAGGCTGGTGAGTCCGGCCGCGGTCACCCAGGTACGAGCTCTCATGAGCCGATGGTGGTTTGCTGGTTCGACGGCGGGGTGTAGACGGCCGGGGCGAGCGCCAGCGTGGAGTAGGTGTTGTCATTGCAACTCACCCACAGTTGGTTTCCTCGCCAGTGGGGCGGGGAGGTGCACCAGTCGCTGGACATGTCACCGAAGACGAACTCGCCGGAGCGTGGGTTGTGTACCTGTCCGGAATCGAAGACGTTGGTGATGGCCTGCATGAGCGCGTTCGCGCCGAGGATAGGCGCCCCGAGGACGGCCATCGTCTTGTGCGCGGAGTTGACGAGCTGGTCCGCTTCGTTCTTGCGCGCGGGTGGGTTGTAGTAGCCGATTTCTCTGACCTGGAACGGGTCTCGGACGTCGAAGACCCGGATGCCGGAGCCGAACCATCCGCACGCCAGCGCGGTCGGGTCGGCTGGGCGATCGGCGGTGCAGTAGTGCGGGTCGTAGGAGAAGATCGACCTGCCCATACTCGAGGCGAGCGCGGAGGCCAGGTTTTCGGGCAGGTTGATTTCGAGTTTGATCGAGTTGACTACGCGCGGGCGGGTCTCGTCGGAGATGTCGATGAGTTTGACTCCGCCGCTGCCTGCTTCGTCGGGGGCGAACAGGTACGGTGTGCCGCCGTAGGTTACGGGGACGGTGTGCTGGGTGGCCCAGCCATCGGTCCAGGTCGTCTCCGACAAGATGGGGACCGCAGGGTCGGTTTCGCGGCGCTGCACAGCGGAGATGTCCATGATGGTGACCCCGCCCATGCTATTTGCGAGGTAGAGGCGGTTGCCGTCGGGACTGAAGCCCATACCGTGCATGGAGGGTCCTGGCAGGCCCTGCCAGATGACTTTCGGTTGGGCGGGGTCGCTCAGATCGATGGCGCTGACCAGTCCGGGGGCGACCCCAGAGGACCAGTAGGTGTTGCCGTCGGGTGAGAATCCGCCTTCGTGGGCAGTGATCGGCAAGGGAATGGACAGGGTGCTGCCGGGTCCGGGGTTGAGCAGACGCGGGTGGCGGCAGTCGGAGATGTCGTAGACCGACATCAGTCCGGCGCCGGTCATTAACGGCGCCCCTGTAGCGACGAGGAGTTTGCGGGTCGTGTTGACCTTGAGCGATTCCCAGGTGCCCGCCAGCATCGCGGGTTCGGTCAGCGCACCGGCGAGGACGGGATTGGCGGGGTCGGCGATATCGAGCACTTGGACTCCGACAGCGGGGCCGTTGAAGCTACCGGGGACGAAGCTGCCGATGTAGGCACAGGTGTCGAAGGCCGCTGAGACCACACCGCCGCCGTAGCCGCCGTAGCTTCCGACGCGCGTGATGTTGCAGGTGTAGCCCTGAGTGCTGCGGCCGTTGTCGCGGTCAGCGGCAGGGACGTCGCCTTGAAGGCCGGTTTCGGGGGTCGAATCCGGTGCGCAGGTGGCGCGGGTGGCGGTAGAGCGGGAGATGTCGTGCAGTACTTGGACCTCGGCGGCGGCTTGGCCTGCCGGGCCGAACACGGTCAGCGCCGGGAACAGTGTTGCTGCGATGCCGAGAGTGCTTAATCGGCGGACGTGTACAAAGAGTGACGGCATTGCCTTCCTCACCGATGAGGAGTCCTTCCTGATCCGCTACCGTAGGCCCAACGCCGTCGGTATCTGTTGTGTCCGCGGGCGGGCGGCGCCCAATCCGAATTTGTCCCGGTGGCCGAGCCCCCGGTTGCTGCGCTGGGACGTTCTGTCGCGGATGACCGATGCAGCGAGCGCATCTGGTGTGAACACTGTCACTCATGAATCGGAGTGTGGCGTAGCTGGCGTTCCGTCAGGCGGAACGGCCCTGACCCGGCGCGGACGGTCAGCATCCCGTTGCAGCGTCCCGGAGCGGGCAAGCTGCAAAACCGCCCGTGCCGCGCGGCGATGCAGGTGCGGCGTAGTCACGATTCGAGCGCGCCGATGTCGAGACATCCTCGGAAACCGTGAGGTGGTTAATCCGTCAGTGTCGGACTTTCTTCCGGCGTCAGCGGCCGCGGGGAATAGCGGTGGCTCATCAACCACGACACCGCCGCACGGCAGCAAGCGGGTGAGTGTCGATGACACTGAGTCCGCGATCTCGGCGACCTCAATCGCTGGATCGAGGTTCCGGACGGTGCATTGCAGTGAGTCTCTGACAGCCATGAACACGCAAATAATGCGAGTTCGCTCCAACCAGCGTGTTAGAACCTCTGGCAGCTTGCTCGCCTCCACGTCTGCTGACGTGCTCGAGCAACTTACCGATCAGAAACGGGGAATGCCGGTGAGATCGATCCATGCCGCCGCCGAGCCGGAAGAGATGCATGCGTTGTGGCAGTTGGTTGTTCGCCGAGTACGTAAGCGACAGCGGCGTCCAAACCCCTGCGGCGGTCGGCGACGGCGGAGGCCAGAAGGTCCTTCCGGCAGTATCTGAATGGCGCCATGCGCCCAGAAGTGTCCAGTTCTGGAACGGGTGGTGGCGGGCCCGCCTGGGGTAACTCCCCCTGGGTGGCCACGCGCCGTAAGACGATCAGAGGACGGCTCCGGGGTTCAAGATGGAGTGCGGGTCGAGAGCCGATTTGATACGGCGGCTGAGTTCCATCACGTCCTCGCCGACTTGCTTGGGCAGCCATGGTTTCTTCAAGCGACCGACTCCGTGCTCGCCGGTGATGGTGCCACCGAGAGTTATTGCGAGGTCCATGATTTCACCGAAAGCGAGGTTGGCGCGGGCAGTTTCGTCCTCGTCGTTTGGGTTATGCACAATCAGTGGGTGAGTGTTGCCGTCGCCGGCGTGTGCGATGACTGCCACTAGAACATCGCGCGCAGCGGCGATGTCTTCGATGCCTTCTATCAGGGCGGGCAGCATTGGCAGCGGGACGCCGACATCTTCGAGAAGTAGGCTGCCGAGACGCTCCACGGCTGGGATAGCGAAGCGCCGTGCCGCGGTGAAAGCTTCACCCTCTTCCGGGTCGTCTGTGGTGAACACATCTGTCGCGTTGTTGGTACGGAATACTTCGGCCATGAACTCGGTTTCGCGCGCTCGGTCCGCTCCAGGGGAATCGGACTGGGCGATGAGCATGCCATGCGCGGTGAGGTCCAGGCCCATTTTCATGCTGTTCTCGACCGCGCCAATCGATGCTCGGTCCATGAACTCGAGCATTGCGGGACGCATCACCCGGGTGATGTCCAGAATCGCCTTGGTTGCGTCCTGAACGGTGGCGAACGAACCGACCACCGTGCTGCTGGGAGCCTGTTCTGGTATGAGGCGGAGGATGATCTCGGTGACGATGCCGAGTGTGCCTTCGCTGCCGACGAACAGTTTGGTCAAGGAGAGTCCGGCCGAGTCCTTGAGGCGGGGACCGCCGAGCGCAACTGCGGTGCCGTCAGGCAAGACGACCCGAAGCCCGAGGATGTAATCGGTTGTAACACCGTACTTCACACAGCACAGGCCTCCCGCGTTCGTTGCGACGTTGCCGCCGATCGAACAAATTTCGAACGAGGAGGGATCCGGAGGATACCACAGGCCGTGTTCTGCGGCTGCGCGTTTCACCTCCGCGTTGATCAGGCCCGGTTGCACGGTCGCGGTACGGGTGATCGGGTCGACCTCGATGTGGCGCATCATTTCGGTGCTCAACACGATGCCGTTGTCGACAGCAGTGGCGCCACCGGACAGTCCTGAGCCGGCACCGCGTGGAACGACCGGGATTTCGTACTTGCTTGCCCATCGCATGACGGCTTGTACATCTTCGGTGCTGGTGGGACGCACGACTGCAGCCGGTCGGCCGGCTTGGGGGTCGCGAGCCCGATCTCTGCGATAGGACTCGGTTACATCGGGATCTGTGATGATCGCTGCCTGCGGGATCTGCTCCCGCAATTCGCGCAGTCGCTGATCCATGGCTGTCATCGGGATCTCCTCGATCGTGTAAGGGGCCGCGCGGCTCCGATGGCCGCAGGGCGCGAGCAGGTAGTCGCGCGCTTTCGTGCGTACCCGGGTCAATCGCAAGCTGCCGGAACGCGGCGTCGAAGCGCGCGAAACTTCCGGGATGCGAGAGGTTTCTTCCAAAAAACGAGAGTGACAGGCACCCCCTGGATTGTCAATGCTCATCTGTGGGCGGTGCGCTGCGGCCGCGGCGATACCGGCTGGGGCGATGACGCAGGACTTCATTGCCGAGTTCGATTGCCGAGCCAGGTGTTGGGTCGCTCAAGTGTCCGGGGGGGAGCGGCCTGGAGGAGCCCTGTGAGACAGACCACTGAGTGAGGTCAAACCTGCCCGCTTGACAGGTTGTCGCCTGGCGAGTTCACTCTATCGCATAACGAGATTAGTTTTTCGCATTGCGGAATAATTCTCGACAGCATCCTTCAGCGTCTAGGGCAGAGCGCGGCTGCCGCAGCACGGTTCCCCGCGCATGAATGCCACGCCCGTCGACGACGGGCAGAAATGGATTTCTTCAGTGACAGCCGGATCACCTGCTGCGAATGGGAAATGGGCGCCTTCATTTTCGCAGGGCATTGACCGTCGTGGCGGGACCGGCTCTGCGGCGCGGGCGGCCGCAAGGGGTTCCGCGGGTCGTGGAGATGGGCGCCGAGGTTTACAGCACCGCTCCTTTGTCGAACTCCATCGCGAGCTCCTGCGCTACCGCCTTCAACAAAGGCGCGATGCTGGCCGCGGAGTCGACTGTCAACCTCGCTGCCGGACCGGAGATCGAAATTGCTGTCGGAGAGGGTGCATTCGGAACCGGCACGGAGAAGCAGCACACTCCGACCTCCTGCTCACCTTCGTCAATGGCGAATCCGCGCGTGCGGCTTTGTTCGAGGTCGGCAAGCAGCGTTTCGGGGTCGGTGATCGAGTTTTCGGTGTAGGCGGGCATGCCGGTCCGTGCGAGAAGGGCCCGCACGGTGTCGTTGGACAGCTGCACAAGCAGCGCTTTTCCGACGCCGGTGCAGTGCGGATAGACACGTTTGCCGACTTCGGTAAACATTCGTACGGAGTGCGCCGAAGGAACCTGCGCAACGTACACGGCCATGTTTCCGTCGAGCACGGCCATGTTGGCGGTTTCACCGGTTCGTTCGACGAGCCGCGACAGATGTTGCTGCGACCAGGTCCCGATGAGCTGAGTGGCGCTGTCTCCGAGTCGAATCAGCCTAGGCCCCAAGGTGTATCGACGATTCGGCAATTGGCGGACGTAGCCGCGGTTCACGAGAGTTCTGATGATCCGATGGATTGTCGGCAACGGCAAGTCGACGGCTTCTGCCAGCTCCGTCACGCCGATCGGCCCGCCCAACGACGCCATCGATTCGAGAATGTCGAAGCTGCGCTCGACGGACTGGACAAAACCGCCGCCCGATGCAGGTCGGGGGGTCGTTGCCATCTCACGTCTCCGTTCATTCGCGTCGCGATCACCGCCATCATTCCACGAAGCGAAAAAGCGGCGCCGATACCGGGAGGAAGAGGCGTTGCAACTGTCCATCCCTTTGGCCTTCGAACACGAACTAACGCAAATAGACAGGAACGGAAGGTAGTCCCATGACGACGTATCGACAGGTTGGCCGGATCCAGGTCGCCGAGGCCCTGTATGACTTCGTTGAGAGCGAGGCTCTGCCGGCTGCCGGGCTCTCCTCCCACGACTTCTGGGCGGGAGTCGATAACCTGATCACGGATCTCACGCCGCGAAATCAGCAACTGCTCGCCACCCGTGACAGATTGCAGTCCTCGATCGATCAGTGGCACCATGCCCGTGCTGGCGAGCCGATCGAGCGACGCGAATACAGGGACTTCCTGACTCAGATCGGGTATCTGGTACCGGAACCGCCCCCCTTCCGCATCACCACTGCGAACGTCGATGACGAAATTGCCGCGACTCCGGGCCCGCAACTGGTAGTTCCTGTCCTCAATGCACGCTTTGCGTTAAACGCTGCCAACGCCCGTTGGGGTTCGCTGTACGACGCCCTCTACGGCACCAATGTCATCTCCGAGGACGGCGAGGCCGTACGAGGCGACTCCTACAACGAAATTCGAGGTGCCAAGGTCATCGCCTGGGCTCGGGCCTTCCTCGATGTGGCCGCGCCCCTCACTGAGGGCTCCCATGCCGATGTCGTCCGCTACTTCATCACCAATTTTGCCTTGAATGCCGAGCTTCCGGGCGGGGCGGTCACCACACTGGTAGAGCCAGGAAAGTTCGTCGGATACGCCGGAAGAGTCGACTGCCCAGACAGAGTTTTGTTGCAGAATAATGGCCTTCACATCGAAATCTGCGTCGATGCTGACTCGCCGATCGGACAGACCGATCGAGCTGGCGTGGAAGACGTGATGCTCGAGGCCGCGGTAACAACGATCATTGACTTCGAAGATTCAGTTGCCGCGGTTGATGCCGACGACAAAGTCGCCGGGTACCGCAACTGGCTGGGTTTGAATCGTGGCGACCTCACGCAGGAAGTAACTAAAGATGGTGCATCATTCAATCGCGTCCTAAACCCCGATCGTGTCTACACAAGCGCGGACGGCGGGGAGCTCGTCCTACACGGGCGTTCATTGTTGTTTGTCCGCAATGTCGGGCATCTGATGACTACACCAGCGATACTGCACGCCGACGGGACCGAGGTCTTCGAGGGTATTCTCGACGCTGTGATCACTGGTTTATGCGCAATTCCTGGGTTGTCGGTATCGGAGCAGACGGGGCCGCTCCAGAACTCTCGAACTGGATCTATATATGTCGTGAAGCCGAAGCAGCACGGGCCCGAAGAGGTGGCATTTACGTCCGAACTATTCAATCGCGTCGAGATAGTTCTCGGTCTTGCCGCCAACACGGTGAAGGTTGGAATCATGGACGAGGAACGCCGCACCACCATCAATCTTGCCGCGTGTATCAAGGAAGCATCTGAGCGGGTCGTGTTCATCAATACTGGTTTCCTCGACCGCACCGGCGACGAGATCCACACCTCGATGGCAGCCGGTCCGATGATTCGCAAGGCGGAGATGAAGAAGCAGCCCTGGTTTGGAGCCTACGAGGACAGGAACGTCGCCACCGGACTGGCCAGCGGGTTTCAGCGCAAAGCGCAAATCGGTAAGGGTATGTGGGCGATGACCGAGCAGATGGCGGAGATGCTCGAGCAGAAGATCGGCCACCCGAAGTCCGGAGCGAACACCGCATGGGTGCCGTCGCCTACTGCGGCCACCCTTCACGCTACCCACTACCATCAAGTCGACGTCTATGAGGTTCAGGACCGATTGCCTGATGCTCAACTGTCGGAAATCAACAGCTTGCTCACTATTCCGCTCGCCAGCGTCGGAGATCTGTCCGAATCTGAAAAGAGGGACGAAGTCGACACTAATTGTCAATCGATCCTTGGTTATGTCGTCCGGTGGATCAATGCTGGCGTCGGTTGCTCGAAGGTACCAGATATCCAAGGTATTGCACTCATGGAAGATCGTGCGACTCTTCGAATTTCGAGCCAGCTATTGGCGAACTGGCTCCGCCACGGGGTCGTCTCCTCTGATTACGTCATTGCGGCGCTGGAGCGGATTGCTTCCGTTGTCGACCGGCAGAACGCTGGAGACCCCGACTATCTGCCGATGGCGCCGGATTTTGATAGCAGCCTCGCATTCCAGGCAGCGAAGGAATTGATACTCGAAGGCGCACGGCAGCCCAACGGTTATACGGAACCAATCCTGCATCGGCGTCGACGCCAGTTCAAAGCCGGTGCCATGGCTATAGGACGCTGACGGGGAGCCCCCGCCTCCGTGCCGGCGACTTCTCACGTCACCTAAGCCCTCTTCTTTCCCCGGTTCGGTGCCACGAGGTCCAAGTGAGGATGGTCGAACAGTTCGACGACAAATGGCCATAATTGCCCTGGGAACCCATAGAATATCTCGGCACACAATGGGCCGTCCGAATGCCGATCGATCTTGGCCTGTCCGACCACGCTGAAAAACTGACAGGCAGGCGACCCGTGGCCTAACATAGGTGTGCCAACCGAGCCCAGTCGCATGACCGCTTGTCCAGAGTTTCTTGACCTCGAGCACCGTCCTGATACTGAGGGCCTCAGGTGGGAGCGAACCCGATCATGAGAATTAGGTTCCTTCCTCCGATTCAGGAGTGGGTCCACAATTTCCGAGCCGATGCCGAAGTTGGATAATTGGCCCGATAGGTGCCACATAACAGAACCGTCCAGATGGAAACTCTTATGATTCTGGAGTGCGCCAGCCTGGACGGTTCCGCTTCCCCTATTTCCGAAGGTCAGGCCGGGTGTACCCGGACCGGCACGCTTTCCCCCCTTCGAGGGTGTCGTTGAGCTTGGAACCGAATCGCCGATCAATTCCAATCGCTCGACTCGTTCCGCTAATGCGGTGAGGACCAACTCGACTTTTAGCCGTGTGTTCGGCTGCGCAACGCCTTGGTGAATGACCACGCCGAAAGCAACGTTGCCGGTTGCTAGGCGCGTGATGTCGAATCGGTCAGCGTCCTGACTCATTTGCGTGGATCACGAATGGCCGCGCCAAGGAACAGCAGCACCTTCTGTCCTTCCGGAATGCGCGTCCCCGCTACTTCCACCTCGTGGGTGGTTGTAGAAAAAACGTCTGGACCCGGGACTTGTATCGCAGCGGTTCGTCGAACGCGAAGCGCGCCAACGACGGATTCGCATCGAGTCGACCCCACTGTTCCGGATTGGCCGCGAGCGCCTCAACCGGTTTCGCGATCCCGTAGACGGTCGTATCCACCCTCGCGCCCACACCCGGTATGGCTCGAGGTAGGCCACGGGGCCTGCGTCACGCAGGGCTTCATGCATTGGAATAGGGCTCTGCCAGATTGGTTTCGGCGAACGGATCCAGGTCGAGAATGGGTGCGTTGCTGTCCGGGACGATGGTAGTCACGTCAGTCTCTCGTCGCTCACAGGTCGAGAACGAGTCGAGCTGAGCAGGAACGGGACACACAGATCATCATCGTCTCGCCAGTCTGCTTCTCCGCTTCGGTGAGGATCGAGTCGCGGTGGTCCGGCGTGCCGGAAAGGACCACGGTCTCGCAGGTCCCGCAGGTGCCTTCCTGGCACGACGAGAGTACCGGGACTCCGGCTTCCTCGATGATGTCGAGGATGGAGCGTTCGGACGGCACGTCCAATACCCGTCCGGTCTGCGCCAGCTCGATTTGGAAGGCCGTGCGCCGGCCGTCGGCCGCATCGGGCTTGGGCGCGAATCGCTCGATATTCAAAATGCCTTCAGGCCACGTGGCACAGTAGGCCTCCACCGCTTCGAGCAAGGATTCGGGGCCGCAGCAGTACACGGCGGTCTGCTCCCAGTCGGCGCCCGGTTCGCCGAGCGCCCCGGCAAGATTGATTCGACCGCGTTCATGCTCAGGGTAGATATCGACCTGCCCTGGGTAGCGCTGCTCCAACTCGTCGAGGTAGGCCATCGAAGTCCGGTGCCGGCCTCCATAGACCAGTGCCCATTCTCGCCCCGTCGCGGCGATCTCCGCGACCATCGGCTTCAACGGCGTTATCCCGATCCCGCCGGCAATGAACACGTAGCGCTTGGCATCGACCAGGGGGAAGTGGTTCCGCGGACCCCGTACGCGAATTCGGTGTCCGACCTGAAGCGCCTCGTGGACATGGCGGGAGCCACCCCGGCCCTCCGGTTCGCGGAGCACCGCAACCTGGAACGCCGAGAGGTCACGAGGGTCACCGCACAACGAATATTGGCGCACCAGATCGTCGCCGAGCACCAGATCGATATGTGCGCCCGGCTCCCAGGCCGGAAGTGGCCGCTGGTTCGGGTGCCGCAGCGTCAGTTCGACGACGCTCTCGGCTATGGCTTGCTTGTGCTCGAGAATGAGTTCCAGGTCCGGTTCGGCGGGTGCTGTGGTGGTCATGGGTCTGTTTTCCTATGTCAGGGCGTACACGCCGGCATTGACCGGCGCGGGCTTGGGATCGACGGGAGCCGGATCGTGCCCGCGGAGGTCAGCGAGCAGCCACTCCCACATTTCGACCGGATCCTCGAATTCCTGTTCAGCGCAGTGGCACACTGCACGCAGCAGGTCTGTACAGGGTGTCCAGTGGATGCGATAGACGCGCGCGCCCGATAACACAGGAGTGTTCGGTGCAGCCGCGGTCACGGCGCTACTGCCGACGTGGATCGTTGATTCGACGTCGCACGCAACTTCCGTCGGGTGGGCCGATTCGTGCTCAAGGACATCGGACGTCCGGACGCGGGGACGCTGACATGTAGGCACCGACACGTTGAACCGTCTGGTTCATTTCGTAGGCAACCATTCCCATATTGGCCGATTCCTCTGCCCATAGCCCGATGCACGCGTTCGGGCCCGCAGCGGTCACGAACATGACCGCGTGGTCCAAGTCGATAACCGCTTGTCGCACCTCGCCGCCGGCGAATCGGCCTCCAGCACTGCGAGCCAGCCCGTGCAATGCCGATGCCATTGCGCAGAAGTGTTCGGCGTCAGCCTCTTCTGTAGTGCTGCAGCGCGCCATCAGAAGCCCATCGGTCGACAACAACACCGCGTGGCGCACGCCAGGCAATCGCTGGGCCAATTCGTCCAGAAGCCAGTCGAGATCGGCGGCACGCGCAGTCACTGGTGTCCTTCCTGGTGGTTGTGGATATCGGGGCGAACTTCGCGACCTTGCCTGGTCCCGGTCTCGATCGCCGAGAACAGGTCTCGCGCCTGCTCGGCTGAACGTGATTTGGCTGGGTTCGGCAAAGCGGGACCACCCGCTGTGAGCGGCCCGGCCAATTCGGGGGCAAGACTCTCCTGCCGTTGCCTCTTGGGTAGCGGCGGTCTCCCATCAGGGATGGAGGGATGCTCGTATGCAGGCGCACCGTCGCCGGACGGATTGCGAATCGGGGCCCAGGGCTGCTCGTCGGTTGTCGCATCAGTGAACGGTGACCCAGAAAAGCCGTCACGGGTCGTTAGCGGAGAATGCTCGGGCGGTGCGCGCCAGTGTCTTTCTGCCGGCGAAAGCTGCTGCGTGGGTGCAATGTCGAAATCGCTCCGCGAATGCGGACTAGCAACCGCGGCGTTGGCAGTCGGCTCGTCGGTCGGCGCGGACAGCAGCTCCAACGGGACGATTACCACGGCCTTGATCCCGCCGTAGTCGGACTCGGTCAGACGGACTTTTATCCCGGTTCGAGACGCGAGTTGCGACACCACGATCAGTCCGAGGCGTGAATCGCTCGAGAGCTGCATCAGGCTGAAATCTGGTGCGCTCCTGAGCAATTCATTGACTCGTTCGAGCTCCGCAGCGGGCATACCGAGCCCTTGGTCGACGATCTCTATCGCCGCGCCTTTGCCTACGATGCTTCCCGCAGCCTGAACCCAAGAGGAGGGCGGCGAGAAGGAGGTCGCATTGTCGAAGAGCTCGGCTAACAGGTGAATCACGTCGGCAATGACGCTCCCGTTGATCCGAACTTCCGGAAACCGTGCGACCCGAACCCTGGAGTAGTTGTGGGTCTCGGCGATCGCACCGCGCACGACAGCGTGCAGAGGTACCGGATTGCGCCATTGCCGGCCGGGACGCTCGCCGCCCAAGATGATCAGATTCTCCGCGTTGCGCCGTTCTCGGGTGGCCAGGTGATCGAGCTTGAACAGCACCTCCAGGAAGGCTGGATCCTCCTGCTGAGCCTCCGCGGCATCCAGTACTTCAAGTTGGCGGTGCGCCATGAGTTGGCTACGGTGGGCAAGATTCAAGAAGACCGCGTTGAGCGTCTCTCTGGTCTTCGCTTCGGTAACAGCCGCCGCGACCGCAGCCCGCCCGGCTGTGTCGAATGCGTTGGCCACTTCACCGATCTCATCGCGACCGAAGTCAAGGACCGGCAATGCCAACTCGACGTCGACCAGCTCACCAGCGCGGATGCTGGCCATGATGGAGGGCAACTGCTCCTCCGATAGCGCTAGTGTCTGCTGGCGCAGCCGCTTGAGCCGCCGAGTGAGCCGGTTCGCCAGCCACAAGGTGATCAGAAACGCCGCCGCCACCATCGAAAGTGCCAATCCGCCAACGAGTATCGCCGTGCGCGTGGTGTCGTTGGCGTTCGCGATGGCCCTGCGCTGCACGTAGTCGTAGCGGGTATGCCACAGCGCGTTCACTCGGTCGGCCATCACATTGGAGTTCTGTTGCATTGCAACAAGATCCACCGTCTGCAAGGGGCCGGTGACCGGATGGGCCGAACTTTTGACTGCGGCCTGGTCCTGAGCACCGTACTGAATGACCGAGTTCTCGAAGGCAACCAGCTGCTGCCACTGCGGACCGGATGTCAGTTCGGAGATCTGTTTCCGCATATCGACGTCGGTACTCTGCGCAACCGCGTCAAGCGAGGCGTGGTATGCACCGACTCGCCCGACGAACTCCCGAAACAATTCGCCGTCGAGGCCGTGGTCTTCGGCAGTCGAGTTGACGAGCGCGTACCCAGCCGAAAACGAGTCAGCAGCCCGAAACAGCGTCGCAGTGGTCGACGCGTCGAGTGCACCGCTGATGTCGGAGGCTTTCCGTGCCATGATCTCGATGGCTTGCGCTCCGAACGCGTTTACCTGGCTATAGATCCCGTACGCCTCGCTTAGGCTCGCTGTGTCGGCATCGACACGTGCACGAAGATCGACCAGATCACGGATGCTGTTGCTGAATTGCGTGGCGAGCTCGTCGAGTGCTCCGGGAATGACATCGATCACCGTTGCTGACGCATCGGCGAGAAGACGACTGCTCGAGTCCACTCGCTGACGCTGAGCCCTGAGTTCGGCATCGGTGACATTGCGGTGGGCGATTCGTAGGAACGTCAACTGACGTTCACGCATGATGGCGTCAGCGAATTCCACAGTGTGCGGGGCCGATTGGAGAAGCGCATCGGCCCATCTGCGATCCTGCCGCGCCTGTCCGATCAAATGGATCACGACACCTGCCACTGCAACGGTGACAACGAGACTAAGGATCAATGCGACAGCGAGAACGCGCGCGCGAACACTAACCAAGTGGCGCCGCACACCTGTACGGGGAAATCCGTCACGCTGGGTGGCGGTAGTCAAAGGAATGCGTGGTCTCACCATACGCGTTCACCGGATCGCGGGCTGGCAGAAATACGAGTCGACGTGCGTGGCGCGGTCTGTCCAACAGGGTGGACAGTGGCACAGGCGCGGGAATCGGCTCGCTGGATCAAGCGTGGTTCCGGACGCATCACGAAACGTCCGAAAATATAGAGAGCGATGAACGATAGATAGAGGGCAATGAACGGAATCATACTTTTCCGGAACGCTGGATTGGGTTGGGATAACTAGGGGGACAGCTTTCACCTCTATCGGCATCGCCTGGACAGGGCGTGGCGAAGCCGCTCAGCCGCGTGCGGCTTTGAGCAGGTCCTCGATGGCGGTGAATTTAATGCGGGGGCGGTCGCCTGCCTTGCCTGCGGTCTTCTCGGCCGTGTCGATAGCTTTCCAGCCTTCGCGGTCGACGGCGTCGGGTTGCCGCTCGGTAGCAGGGCCCCGAGCGCGGATCGATCGCCTTGGGGGGCAATGAGTTTGCCGGAGGTGAAGTCCTGAAGCAGCTGTTCCACGGTTTCGGTGGCATCGACCCGGTTGGATCCGATCACGCCGCGCGGGCCGCGTTTGATCCACCCCGACACATACACACCGGTCACGTGGGCGCCGTCGGCGATCACCCGGCCGTGTTCGTTGGGCACGATCCCGGCGCGCTCGTCGAAGGGCAGATCCGGGATCGGGGCACCGCGGTAGCCGATGGAGCGCAGCACCATCGACGCCGCCAGCGTTTGGGTGCAATCGGATGGGCGTGCCACGACCCTGCCGTCCTCGGCGACCAGTTCGTTGTGCACGAACTCGATGGCTTCGGCCTTCCGGTTGCCGCTGATCGCGGTCGGTGAGGCCAGGTAGCGGAACACGATGCGCTTGTTGTCCGGGTTCGGTGCCTTGGCCGCGTATTCCCGGGCCAGCTCATACTTCAGGCGCAGCGACGGTTCGATCTCTGGATCGTCGAGCAGGGCCTGGCTGGAAGGATCCAGCTTCAGCTCGGCGGGGTCGATGGTCACGTCGACGCCCTTCAGATGCCCGAGGGCCAGGAATTCCGCGGACGTGTAGGCGGCCTGCAGCGGGCCGCGGCGGCCCAGGACCACGACCTCTCGCACGTTGCTGTTGCGCAGCGCCTCGAGGGCGTGCTCGGCGATATCGGTCTTCGCCAGCTCGTCGGGCGGCAGGGTCAGCACCCGCGCGACGTCGACGGCGACATTGCCGTTGCCGACGATCACGACCCGCTCACCGGTCAGGTCGAAATTGCGGTCGGCGTAGTCGGGGTGCCCGTTATACCAGGCCACGAACTCGGTGGCCGAATGTCTGCCGGGCAGATCCGCACCCGGAACATCCAGGCGGCGGTCGGTGGAAGCACCCACGGCATAGATCACTGCGTGATGATGGGCGGCCAGCTCCTCATGCGAAATATGTTTGCCCACCTCGACATTCAGCCGGTATTGGAGGGTGTCGCGGCGGAACGCGCTTTCGAACATCGACGACACCGACTTGGTGCCCGGATGGTCGGGGGCCACACCAGCACGCACCAGACCCCACGGTGTCGGCAGCCGGTCGAACATCTCCACCTCGACATCGACGCGGCTCAGCAGTTCGTCGGGCGCATAGCAGGCCGCCGGCCCCGCACCGACGATCGCCACCTGCAGCGTGCCCAGTTCCTTGGGCGGACGCGCCGGGGTCACCTTCGGATCGAAATTCGACTCCAGCGGGTACCGCTGGAAGTAGGCGGCATTGATATCGCGGAAGCGGGCCAGGGAAGCGGTCAGATCGTCTTCGGAGAAGATGGCCTCCACCGGGCAGGCATCCACACAGGCACCGCAGTCGATGCAGGTATCGGGGTCGATGTGGAGCTGCTCGGTCGTCGCGAACTCGGGTTGCTCCGGAGTGGGGCGAATGCAATCGACCGGGCACTCGGGTACGCAACTCGCGTCGTTGCAACAACGCTGTGTGATCACGTAGGCCATATCTCGCAGATCCTCGAAACGTATTGGGCATTCCCCACCCGGGATGGGACAGGGTGTGCGAAATGTCGGGGGTTACAGCTCATTCGGAGGACTGCGGCATCCGATCCCCGGCTGCCGAGGACGCTGCACCACATGTACATCACCAGCTGTCGGCTGCAGACGATCCGCTCACTGATCCGGTCGCGCTCGAACCTGGCGATTTCGTCCGCTTCCCGGCGACGTGCCTTACCGTCACGTCGCCGTCAGCAAACAGGTCACCGCCCTTGGGGGTGGTGACGGTTCCGCAGCTGAACCAGTTCGGAACCGCCGATTCGAGCTAGCAGTCATTTCAGCCAGTACCACGTCAGGCCAGGTCCCCTCGGGTGGGCAGCGTCAGTTCGACGTCTCGATCTCTGATGCGGATGGTCACCGAGCTGTTCACTCCGTGGGGTCCTTGGTCGATGGGCCGAAGTGCGGGGTTGATGTCGAACCGCGGGAAGGCGCCGCCCGCGATCAGCAGACGAATGCGGTGGCCGCGTTTGAACAAGTGGGTAGTGCCGTCGAGGTCGATTCCGACGCGATGTTGCCCGCCGCGCGAAAAGCGGGTGATTTCGTCGCATACGTTGATCGACTTGTTGCCCGAGACATCGCACAGGCGGGCGAAGATGTCGAATTCCTTCGAAGCGTCGACATTGAGCGACACATGTGGGTGCCCGGAAACGAGCACGTCCTCCGTCAGTGGGGCGCTCGTATATACGACCACATCCGGCCTTGATTCGAGATCGGTATTATCCACGTTTCCACTGCCGCGGAGAGCCATGATGTTGCCGCCGACGGCGGGTGTGGGATCAGACGCGTCGTAGATGAAAGTTGTCCAACTGTCTCGCGCATCTTCCTTGCTGTTCTGCAACTCAGCGCCAGCGGCTCCGAACAACTGCATTGGAGTTGACGGCGGTGGCCATGATTCCAGCGTGATGACAGTGCTTCGGATGCCACCGACCGCGACCTGGTGTTGCCGGTGGCCTTCGTGCCGACGATCACCGAACACATCATCGAGCCAGTTCAGTGCCCGATTGAGGTGCGCCGAATTGAAAATGAGCTCTCGTTGGGATGTGTGGCCACCCCGGGACATGTGAACTTCGAGATCCACACCGTTTTCCTGAAGTTGACGCCATTGGGTCAGGGTCTGCCTCAGGAAGAGGTCGTTCCATGCGCCCTCGAGTAATACGGGACGGCTGATTCGTTCAAGTGCCGCCGAATGGTTGTAAGGCTTCCAATAGTCATCGGCCGGATCAGAATTGCGAACCCAGTCATCGTACCAGGGGGAAAGTTCGCGCATTTTGGCGGTCGGCGCGTCCGTCAATGCTCTCGTCATCAGTGCGGTCTTGCTCTCGGAAGCGCTCTTTACCATGCCGTAGAGGGGGCCGTGCGGATCGTGACGACGAGACTGTACATTCGACCATTCATAGAAGTTGCGCAGGTCGAAAACTCCTCGCCCACGCGCGACGCCACTGAAGTCGTGCGGTCCGATAGCCACGATCATCGCCACCCATTCCGGGATCTCGTACTCGGCGAGTGCGAATTGGGTATAGGCAATGTAGCTGAGACCGTATGTCGCGAATCTACCTGCAAACCAATGCTGGTTTCGCATCCACTCGACGATGTCATAGCCATCGTCGGCCTCGCAAATCATCGCTTCGAAGGTACCCTCGCTTCCATCGGTACCGCGACTGGCCGTAACCAGGACGTTGTAGCCGCGAGCAGCAAAGAATATCGCGCTTGCTGCGGATGCCTTGCGGCCATAAGGAGTCCGGATCAGTATGCTCGGAAAGGGTCCGCCGCCCGTCGGAGTGTAGAGATCTGCCCGAATCGCTACACCATCTCGGAGAGTAATCGGCAGTCCGCGTGTGACTTCATAGCTATTTCTTACCGGCGCGTAGCGCATTGCTGCAGATTTGAGTCGATGACTTAATTTCGGACCCTGTGTAACTTCTTCAACCTGTCGCAGCGCCATTGATTTGACTTCCTCCTCAGTGTTGCCGGTGTTTTCCTAGGCCCTCACTGATCCGAGTAAGCGGCCCCGGCCCCGGCGGGATTGATTCTGCTAATAGAGCGATGGTTACCCGTCGTGTTGTAGCGAACGGGGACGTCTTTGGGGCGGGCTGGAGCGGTTCGGAAGTCTAGGCATTCCGATCAGAGCGGCCCGGCAAACGCGCTTGGCACCACGTTGGCATCGGAATTTCTCCTGGTAACTCAACCTGGGCGGGCCAATCTGCCGCCCGCAGTGTCCATCATCCGGTACTTTTTCCACTCAGTCAAGCTGACGAATCTACTATTAAAAGTGACGCTCCGAGTGTGTCGCCACCGCAGGTAATCCGGGCGCGGAGGTCATCCGCGCAGACTTCGCCGACTGGAGAAAGCGATCGCGCCGCAATACCGGATTGACGGCTGCCCCAATCTCAACCCTGATGGACCTGTTGGTGGCCCACTCGGGTGCCGCGCCCGAGGCGGGCGTGACGGTATAAGGCCGTGCGCCCGATGCCGATGCCGACGACTATGAGCGCCGAATGCATCGAGAGCGGCGCTACCGATCGGTATGTGGAACAGCTTCCTGGGCCTGGGTACTTTCCCATCTGACGATTTCGGACACTGCTGTGGGATAGGTCTCGGCGTAGCTGCTATCGATTGCGACAGGGCTCTTGCTCGGGCCCTTCGCCCACTACCTTGTATTTTGGCGGCTTGGTGCGGCGCCCGTCCTGGTGCGGGTCGCTGCCTCCATCGGCGCCCTGCTGTACGTGCAGGGCGTCGCGGGGAACAACTTCCAAGACCAGTCGGTCGACACCCCGTCGATAGCTTGGTCGGGCAGCCCGGGAGTAGGTGCGGCCACGGGAAGTGCATGACGCCGATGTTGCGCAGCACCGAGAACTGGAACGCGACGAACATGGCGATCGCGCCCTGTGCAAAGTTGGCGACATCTGTCCCCTTGAACGCTGCCATCAGGCTGAGGCTCGGCGCGCCGATACCGAGCCCGATGAGGGCGAAGAGCGCCAATGACTTGAAGACATCCATTGCAGGCGCCCTCCTTTCGATTGGTCCTACACGTGCCCCCGGACGGCTACCAGTCCGTTGAGCCCACTGATCGGAGCATTTTCTTAGCAAGATGTCAACGGGGGCTGAAGAGTCGACTTGGTGGTCCGTAGTGCCTGCATGAGTCAGGCGGCAGGCTTTTCCCTTCTGGCCTGGTGTGGACTGTCGCTAGGGCCTATCCTTGGCTGGCCACACGGCCGATGGAACAGGATAGCGATATGTCAAACTTGATGTGGAAACCGAGCGCGGGTGTCACGATCGGGCCCCTGCCGCCGATTGATCCTGAGCTGGTCCCGGCTCTTCGCGCTGCCAAGGAACTGTTGCCTGACCCGCACAGCGAGAATTTCATCTCTTCGCTACGAGATTTTGCTGGACAAGGTCGATTAACCGATGGGGACCTTTCTCGAGGCGGAGCATTTGAGTTCGAGGAAGTAACCGTTCCCGGCCTGGCTTCGGATCCGCCTGTCTCATTGCTCGTTTGCCGGCCGACAGCTACACCTGGTCCATACGCAGTTTCGTACTACATTCACGGTGGCGGGATGATCTGTGGGGAACCGCGGATGGCAGAAATTACCAGCTACCTCGAGCGGGCGAAAGAACTGCAAATCGCGGTAGTCGCGGTCGACTATCGCTTGGCGCCCGAACATCCTTACCCGGCACCAGTCAACGACTGCTACGCGGGTCTGCGCTGGTTGGCCGACAACGCTCGGCAACTGAATATTGACGCTGGGCGCATCATCCTAGGCGGAACGAGTGCAGGGGGCGGCCTGGCCGCTGCCGTAGCTTTGATGGCGCGGGATGTCGGAGGGCCCGACGTAATCGGCCAGATGCTCCTGTCTCCCATGCTCGACGACAGGTGCGATTCGCCATCGGTGATCCAGGGAGAGGGTCTCGACGTTTGGGACCGCTCAGCTAATCTCGTGGGCTGGGGAGCTCTGCTGGGCGATCACAGGGGTACGACTACGGTCGCTCAGTACGCGGCTCCGGCACGCGCCACGGACCTTTCGGGTCTACCTCCGGCATTCATAGACGTCGGTGGGTCCGAAATCTACCGCGACGAGGCTGTCGCATATGCCTCTAAGATTTGGCTCTGCGGGGGCCAGGTCGAGCTTCACGTTTGGGGCGGCGGATTTCACGGATTCGATGTCGTAGCTTCTGATGCGGCGATTTCTCAATCTGCGAGATCAGTCCGAGTGCCGTGGATGAGGCGCATCCTTGGGGACGTCGCGTGAGGAATTTACTGACCGCGATATTTACCTCGTTGCCGACAAAGGCGCCTGAGGCGCAGACGTAAGTCGCGTCCACGGCGCGGTGTTCGTGCTGCTCGCTGACGTGCGTGGCGTCGTGATGTGAGACGGCCATCGTGTGGCCCTTCAGGAGTTCGTCCCGTGGGCGCACGCGCAGCGTTACGATCGCGCACCATCGAAGGGTTCTTGTAACCGGCGGCGGCTGTCGTCCGTGCTAAAAGGGCACCCTGCCGTTACTGGACGGGTGGTCTTGGTTGCGGGCGGCAGCCGTGGCGTAGGCAAAGCGGTCTCAGGGATCTGCACCCGATGATAAGACCGCCATCGCAATTGGCGGCTTGCATCGCTAGGTGAACTGATTCGCTGAACGCGGCGTCACCCTCGAACGCCGTGCTTAGAACCTCTCCAGACGTGACTTGTGTGATCGCTCATCGATTCGTCCTTTGGCTCCCCCTGTGCGGTCGCTTCCTCGCTACGCGCGATCACGCCCTGCTCGGTCTTGCAGGTGCTAGCACGCCTTCGGTGGCTACTTCGGGCGCTGTGTGCGGAAATCGCTGATCGACTAGACCGGCGGCGCCTGATAGAGGCCAGCATGATAGTCCGGCAAGGCGCCGTGGTCATGGCTCTCCGCTCCGGCGTTGCTGCGCGAGGGGCCAGTGTTTGGGGCCGGCGGTAGAAACGTATGTAGCGTCGGCGTCGTTCCGGGTGTCTGGAGAGCGGCTGGTGAGCAACCGTTTGGTGCCCCGTCTTGACGGCTCCGGTGCCGTGGCTGCGCGGGTGGCGGGCTTGCTTCGGCGCACAGTGTTGTGAATCTCAAACACTTCGCAGACTGCCAGCAGCATGAACTGAGGGGAGACCGGTTGGTACGTCGCCACGCATCCCTGCAACCACAGTGACTCCATAGGGAACGCGGCAAATGCGGTCCGCAATAGCTACTCGTCCATCTGGCTACGCCTGGAGTGCACGGTTGCTCCTGAGTGTTCTGGCCCCGTTGGCGGCGCGGTACACCGGTGGGCTGGGGCAGCGGACTAGCATAATGCTAGACGCATCTATTTTCCGCACATATCCTTGGGGCATGGCAGTGCGTGCTATCCGTTCATTGACCGTCGGCTCAGAGGACCTTCTTGCGGCGGCGCTGGCCGACTTCGGCCGCGGCCGACCAGTCGTGATCGTTGCCGAGGATGCCCCCGAGTGGCGCGCATGGATCGCGGTTTCAGCCGATCTGGCGGACACCCACACGGTGTCGTTTCTCGTGCGGCACACGTCGGGGTTCGTGCAGGTCGCCCTGTCGCCTGGCGCCGCCGAGCGGTTGAACCTGCCGCCGATGGCGGGCGGCTTCACCGCCGACAGGCCGAAATTCACGGTCACCGTGGATGCTGTCTCCGACACCTCGACTGGGATTTCCGCCCGCGACCGCGCCCGGACGATCCGGACGCTGGCGGCAACGGAATCAACCGCCGCGGACTTCACGCGCCCTGGGCACATCGTGCCAGTGGTTGCGCACCGCGACGGCCTGCGCGGCGCTCGAACGGTCATCGAGGCCGCGCTCGAGTTGGCCGCTCACTCCGGGCGTGCCGCGGCGGTGGCACTTGCCGAGTTGGTCAGCGTCGAGGACCCGCGGGCGATGGCCACTGCCGTCGAGGCTCAGGCATTCGCGGCGAACCACTGCCTGCAGCTCCTAACCATCGGTGAAATCGTCCACGCCCAGCGGTTGAGCAGCGATGTGCGCACCGTTGCGGCCCGGATACCGCTGCTGGGTGGGGATTTCCGTGCCGTCGGCTTCACCTGTGGCGATGGAGTCGAACACCTTGCGCTCGTGTTCGGCGACGTCAAGGGCAAGGCGAGGGTTATCGCGAGCGTTCACCACGAGTGCGTCATCGGCGATGTGTTCGGATCGCTGAGCTGCGAGTGCCGGGAGCGTCTGGGTGCCGCGTTGCGTACCGTCATGGATTCGGGCGCTGGCGTCGTCGTCTACCTGCGCGGTTCGAACGCTAGCGCCGACAATCCTGCGAGTGTATTGGACCGCGTCGTCGCCGACGGCGGGCGCTGCGTGCAGTCCGACCACCAAACCACGACCGACCCGCAGACCATCGCCGCCGTCGCCGACATACTTGACGGGCTCGCGATCCGCTCGATACACCTGCTGCCGACGAGCGAACTGACATGGTTCCCCGAGTGGGTGACCCGAGACACGTCGCGCGACCTCGCGCGGCCGGTGGTCGACGCGGGTTGAGCCGTTTCCTGAGACCCCCACATACCATAATCCCCATTGCCGTTGTCTAGCATAACGCTAGATTATTGCCGCTGGCGAGCGTTCCGGCCGCGATCGAGGCCGGGCTACTTTGGCTCGGACTCACCGGCGCCGCCAATGTCGCGTTGCCTCCTCCGGCGGGCCCCTCGACTCGAGGTGAGCAGCTGGCCGGGCGCGATTGGCGGACCGGTTGCGATCATCACCGGTTGATCGTCAGTGATATCGCTCGGGGGCTGGCCTGGACGAACGGTCCTGTGGGTGTCGGACGAGGGCGGCACCGTCGTTGGCGTGACCACAGACATCTCGACACAGTTGTGCAACGACGATCTAGTGCGGGACTCAGCCACGCGAACAGGCATTGGCCGCCGTCGCTCTACGCTAGCGACGACTTGTCCTTCATCGCCGGGGGAACTTGCCCATCGACGGCGGCACGCTCACATGACCGCTCGAGCGGTCGCAGCCAACGGGGCGGCTGGCGACCGGTACCTACACGGTCTCAACCTAGCGCGGCTTTCCCGCCGCATTGCTGCACCGACGCTCGCGATCTGCGGCGACGCTGACGGCGTTGTGCTCAAACGAAGGGTGTTCCGGATAGCAGTGGAGCGCGTCCTGGCGGAGGCGGCTATCGGGGCCACCGTGGACGGGCCGCACGGATATTCGGCCTGTGGGTAGGGAGCGGCCGGCGAGGGACTTGGATGAGTGTGCTCACCGACATGAAAACCATGGGGAGAAGACGTCTTCTTCCTCCTCCGCGAGGGACTGAAAGGGCTGCTCGACAGGTAATGCCGAACCTTCGTTCAAACCTGCGCTTCCGCAGGGGCCATGGCGAAGCTCGACGCCGCCAGCGATACGGGATCTATCGCCGTGGTCGACAGCGCCGAGCACCCAGAATCCCCTCGAATCCCACGACTGCGCGGGATCGAACCCTTGGGATTGCCACCGCCACGGACATCGATGGTGTTCGGTAGAAGTGCAGGGCTACGGCCGACGCTCAGTCGCGCGCGCCTGCCTCGGACGCTTCGACCATGAGCTGTTGGGCGTCCTTGGTCTGGTCGCCGGCAAGGGCGATCGAGGTCCTGCGCTGCAGGCGCCAGCCGGCGGGTGTTCGCACCAGGTCGTTGCGAATGTAGGCGAGGCGGGCGACGACGGCTCCCTTGGTCGAGAAGTACTTCGTTTCAGGGCCTGGCACGTACACGCGGTGGTAGTGGTATGCGACCGCCGTGTCGCCGTCGATGCGAATGAAGGGGATGCTGGGCACGTGGGCGGCGCCGTCCTCGCACAACTTGAGGTGCAGCTCGTCACTCATTACCCGCTCCTGCGGAATCAGGCCGTGCACCGGGGAGTTGAGGCCGCCGCCGTCGGCCCACAGGCGTGAGTACGCCGGCTGGTCGGCTGAGTCCGCTGCCGGCCCGTAGCGGGCCAGCAACTTAATGATGTCTAGCTCATCCGTCGCTCGCTGCAACTGAGCCTCGAGCCTGTCGAGGCGCGCCTGCGTATCGTCGGTCACTCCTTTTGTCCTCTCGTCACGTTGGAGTTGTCGGGCCTGCATACAGTGCTCACAGCCGATCCGATCAGAATGTGTTGGTTTTCGTTGGGGGGCATTAACCAAAGTCGTTGTCGGGCCACGGCGTCCACGGCACGATCTGGTGGAAGCGACTGCGGTGGAAGACTAGCGGCCTCTTCCTGTCGAACGTCTTCAGTTCGTGGATCTCGAGCAGTGCGACGTCGTGGTCGCCAGCCGGTAACTGGTCATGCAGCGAGCACTCGAGCCAAAGGGCAGCGCCGTCCAGGAAAACTGCCCCGTGCTCAGTGCTGCGCCACCGGACGCCGTTGAACCGGTCAGCGGCGCTCCTCGACGCCACCTCGCGCGCGAGGTCGGCTTGGTGGTAGCTCAGCACGCTGACGCCGAAGTGGCTCACGCCGCGCAATACCGGCCATGTGGTCGAGGTGTGCGCCACGCAGACCGACACGAGGGGCGGGTTCAGCGACACCGACGTGAAAGAACTCGCCGTCAGACCGGCCGGTGTGTCGCCGATAAGGCCGGCGACCACCGTGACGCCGCTGGGGAACGCCGCGAACGCGTTGCGCAGCACCGCCTCGTCCATTTGGTTTCGGGTGACGTGCAACGAGTGCCTCCTCAAGTAATTTAACGCAATGCTAGACGAAATCTCCCAGGCTGACTATCCCTACTGCATGCCATTTATCCGAGCCGCAAGGCTGAGGTTGGTCTACGCCCTTTGACGTCGGAATAGCATAATGCTACATTCGCGTTGTGTTGATGAGGATGCGGGCCTTCCCCTCAGCGGAGTGCCCCGACTCGAAGGAACAGTTGGCTGGATGCGATTGGCGGATCGGGTTGCGATCATCACCGCGGCGGCCGCTGGCATCGGGCGTGTCGGCGCGGAGGTCTTCGCCGCCCAAGGTGCCTGGCTTGTGTTGAACGACGTCGACCAAGGTGGGCGTGACGAGACGGTTCGCCAGGTGCTGGAAGCCGGCGGCACCACAGTGGATGTGTCGGGCGACAGCTCGACCGAGCAACGACGCCCCTATGACCGCCGCATTCGAGAACTGCGGCCGTCTCGACGTGTTCTGGGCCAATGCCGCTGGCGGGCCCGCAGCACGTTGCTCAATATCGATCCAGACAACGTCGACATGTTGCTATCGGTCAACGTCAAGGCCCCTGACTGGGCGCCCGCTCGGCGATGAAGACTCTGGTCGACAACCCGTATCCCTCGTTCATCATCACTGCGTCGCTCGCCGGTCGCGCGCGGACGCACCAGACCGCCTATCAAGACCCCGAAAGGTGGAGCAGTGATGCTCGTACGGACTTTGGCCAAGGAACTCGCGTCGCTCGGAAGGGCGAACAGAGTGTGTTCCGGGCCGACGACCACTGACAAGACGCTCGCGTTGACCGATACGGCCAGGCTGAAGCGCATCACCGACCCGACATTGCTGGGCGGGGTCGGCGGACCACGGCAGCAGGCGATGGCCACGTTGCTCTTCGCCGGTGAGGACGCCTCATGTGTGGCCGGGGTGGACCTGCCCGTCGACGACGGGATAGCGGCATGATCGGGTCGACTAGGCCGACAAGCACTGACGAGTTCGCCGAGATAGAGCTGCAGGTGGCCGGCTCGGCAGTGTCCTGCCTGTCAATGGGGACAGGACCACAGGCACTGTTGCTGCACGGGCTGAACGGCCGGGGGAGCGTGCTGCCGTTGGCAAGGGAGCTGGCGACCCGGTTCCGCGTAGTGGTGCCGAGTCATCCGGGTTGGGACGATGAGCCGACTATAACCGGTGTCGACAGTGCGACCGATCTAGCGGAGCGCTACGCCGAGCTGTGTGAGCAGCTCGACAATCTAGTGGGAATCGTGGGCTGTTCGTTCGGCGCATGGATCGCCATGCAGATGGCAGCGACGGTGACCCGGAATTCAGCGAGCGTGGTGTTGGTCTCGCCGATCGGGGTTAAAGCGGGGAGCCGGGAGAGTCGCGACTATCTCGATCTGTTTGCCGTCTCCCACGAGGAGGTCATGCGCGCCTTCTATGGCGGGCGAGATCGATGGCCGGATTTCTCGGCGTGGACAGACGAGGAGTTTCTCGCTATGGCGCGTGCCCAGGAGTCGGTCGCGCGCTACGGCTGGCAACCGTATCTACACGACCCCAAGCTCGCGCGGCGTCTTCGCCGCATTGCTGCACCGACGCTCGTGATCTGCGGCGATGCTGACGGCGTTGTGCTCAACCGAGATGTGTTCGGCATGGTGGTGGAGGGCATTCCGCGCGCGCAGGCGGCAACTGTTGGCGGCGCGGGCCATATCGTCGAGCAGACACACGCCGGCGAGGTTTCGAAATTGATCGTCGGCCACCTCTCCGGTGTGGGAATTAGCCGTGATAGGGAGAGGGCATAACGTGTTTCGTAGCTTCATTTTCACCGAAATGCCGTACCCGAGTCTCCCCCCGAGCGAGACCATCCCGGCCGTGCGGGTGGTCCTGCCGAACAAGTGGTTTGACCCGGACATCGGTCACGAGCTCTACAACCGCTACCTCGATATCTACGTCGCGGCAGATGAGCTCGGCCTGAATGTGATGCTGAATGAGCATCAAGCCACGCCGACATGTCTGAACAGCGCCCTTCCCTTGCACCTGGCGACGCTCGCAAAGATCACCAAGAACGCGAGGCTGCTTGCGTTGGGTAACCCCGTCGCGAACCGCAGTGAGCCGGTTCGTGTCGCGGCGGAGCTGGCGACCATCGACATTGTGTCCAGAGGGCGACTCGAAGCTGGCTTCGTCCGCGGTTCGGCGATGGAGTTGACTCCGACCAACACGAACCCGGTGACGCAGAAGGCCCGGTTCTGGGAGGCAGTCGATCTCATCGTGAAAGCGTGGACGACGCACGACGAGGCCTTCTGTTGGGAGGGAGAGTTCTTCCACCACCGGTCGGTGAACATCTGGCCGCGCCCTTACCAGCAGCCGCACCCGCCTATCTGGGCCACCACACTCAGTGCCGGTTCGACAGCCGAATTCGCCCGACGTGGACACGTCACGGCAACGATGGTTAACGGCCATGTGGCCTGCGGAGAGATCTTCGACGCGTACCGCCGCACGCGGGCAGCCATGGACATGCCTCCGGACCGCGATCTGCTCGCGTACAGCGGGTTCGTCTTCGTCGCCAAGACCGATGCCGAGGCTTATGAGCAGGCGACCAAGCTGAAGTGGTTTTTCACCAGCCAGGAACACACGCCGTCGCAATTCATCGATGTGCCCGGATACTTGCCAGCGCAAGTTCGGGCGGAGGAACTCCAGCGCAGCCTACGCGATCAGAACAGCTCGGGTGGCATGGCCGAAGTACTGCGCAAGATAGGCAGCGCGCCCATCCAGAAGCTCGTCGATGACGGCATTTTCTTCGTCGGCAGCCCGGACTCCGTGTTCCGTCAGATGGAAACCTTCTACGAGCGGGTCGGCGGCTTCGGAAACTTCCTGATGGAGATGCAGTCCGGAACCATGGGCTTCGGCGTGACGGTTGACAGCATGCAGCTCTACGCCGAGAAGGTCCTGCCACGCTTCGTCGAGGAGATCTACGACAACCCCAAGCACCCTGCGAACGTTGGCTACTTCTGAGGTCGTGCCCGCAGCCGCCACCAAGCAACCTGCCTGGGCGTTCGCGGCTGGTCCGACCTCCAGGAGGACGACTCGCACTTGGCCTCGATGCACCGATGCGGTTTCTCGGTCGCCCGCGCGCCGCGGGCGCGCGGGCGCCTAGGTTTGGGTAGGCAAGTAGGCGCTGGTCTACCTGGCCTTTCCACTGTTGTCTCCGGTCGTAGGGACGGTTTACCAGTGTTCGGCGATTGAGAGTGTGGTGGTGGTCGCGTGCACAGCTGCCGCCATGCGGTGGCCCGAGGTCAGTGAGCGGGCAAATGCGGGACGGGTTTTCGCTGCGGACGCGCGAACCGAGCACGAACGGCGATGATCTTGCGGCACAGCGTGGCTGTCCTTTGGCGGACGCGGCTTGCCCGTCGCGCAGCCGCATTCCTGGGATCACCGGCGCAGCCAGATCGGTGCTGATCGTGGTCCCCATGGTGAAAGACCTTTGCGCAGAACATGTTTGCCCGCGATCTTGGTGTACCCGCGGGATGCGCCCTGCTTGGCGTGCCCATACACCGGTAGCAGCAGCGAGTCGATCTGCTCGTCACGAAGCCTGCAACCCCGACCCGTCCACCGCGATCAGCTGGCTCATCGATGTCGGCTACCTCAACCGCCCGGCGACCATGACCGTCGCTGACCAGACGCCGCGTCCGGCCCGAGGAGACCGCCGCGCTGATCGAAGCACGCGCCAAGTCACGGAACAGCTCGAAGCCTTCGACTCCTCCGCCACTTCCGAATCGACCGGGGCTGCAGGGTTCAATTCGGTGACGGTCTACCTGTTCATGAACCAGTTCGTTGCCGAGAACGGCGGAGATCTGCCGCTGGATGTCAGGCTTTCCCGACTATCCTCGGTCCCTCCAACACGCACCTGCAGGCCAAGCCTTCAGCTCCTCCGAGGCGCCGATCCAGTGCGCGGAGATCTGCACGATTTCGATGGCGCCGTCCGTTGGACGCCGTTGGCCGGTTCAAGCCGGACGGTGACGCGTTAAGCCCGATCGTCATCCTCGGAAGTAACCGCTAAACAGCTGCTATTCAGGGCGCAGTGTGGTCGGCGTACCTCACGGTCATTTGGATTGAGTCACGCCGTCGAGGAAGCGCATCAGGATCTCGCGTGCCGCATCGTCGAGCTCCTCGACGGTTCGGCCCATCTCCTGGGCGAAGCGGGTTCGGTACAGCGAGTACCCGGTGAAAAGCGCGGACAGCATCGCGTGCAGTGCCTCTACGTCCAGGTCGGACCGCAGGTCGCCGTCGCGCTGGTCCTGCTGCAGCACAGCGATGACAAGTCGCTTGCCAGGCAGGATTCGGATGTCGGGATCACCATCGAGGTGAAGCAGCGTGATCAGCGTGTTCTGGTCTTGGAGCGAGGCAATCTTGGCGAGGTCGTTGAGCGTGCGCTCGACGAACGGTTGCTCCGCGCGACTTGCGTCCATGCCCCAGGTCGGCGTCGACTTCGCTCGGTGGCGCAGCGCCGAACGAAGGAGTTCGCGTCGCGTCCCGTAGTAGTGATAGACCAGCCCGCGGTTGACCTTGGCGCTGTCTGCGACCTCGCGCAGGTTAAGTCCAGCGAGCACACCGTTGTCAGCGAGCAGCTGTAACGCCGCCGCTTCGATGATCCGTTCGGTCTGCTCCCGGTTGCCGGACGCCCCAGACTCGACGTGCTCTGTGCCTGCGGCGCCGCGGTGCCGGTCGCTGGAACTCGACGAGGGGGTTGTTGGCATGGTTCGTCCGCGAGCCTGCCTTCCGTTTGCTCGTGGCATCTCTCTCTATTCACGCGCGACTATACACAGTGTCTAAAACAATAGCCTACAGCCTGATCTACCGCCCAGTCTACTCAGCCGGGTAGGCAGGGCACCAAGTGTTACGAGGCTCGTTGTGACCAGATTGGCAATATGCTAATCTCGCGGCGAGATGCTTTCTTTCGAACTCACCGGCAAGGTCGCCGTTGTCACTGGCGCCACCGGCCACCTGGGCAGCGATCTGTCGCTGGCGCTCGCCCGTGCTGGCGCGAGACTGGTGCTGATCGGGCGATCCGGCGAGGCGCTCGACGCGCTCGCCGCCCGGGTCGCCGCAGGGGGATCCGAGGCCCGGTCGGTCACCTGCGACCTGAGTGTGGTCGCCGACGCGGAGCTGGCTGCAGCGCGCGCGTGGCACGCCTACGAACGAGTCGACATCGTCGTCTATAACGCCGTGACCGGGCTAGAGGGCGGCGCGTCGCTTGTGGACACACCGGCAGAGGTGTGGGACGCGACCTACTCCCTCATCGTGCGCGGGTGCGTCGCCCTGTGCAGTGGGCTGGCGCCACGCATGATGGGTCAGGGCGGCGGCTCGATCGTCACGCTGGGATCCTCCACGGGGCATACTCCAACTCCTGGTTTCGCCGCCTACGGGCTGGCGAAGGGTGGGCTGATGTTGCTCACCAAGTACATGGCCCAGGAGTGGGGCCCAGGCAACATCCGGGCCAATTGCATCGTCCCGGGCTCGATCGCGTGGCTGGGCCATGAGGAGGGGATGACCCGCCTAACGCGCAAGCGGGGGATTCTCGACCGTATCTCGATGGGCCGCGTCGGCCGGCACGATGAGGTCGTCGGCGCGCTGCTCTACCTCGCGTCCGATGCCTCGTCATTCACCAGTGGTCAGGTGGTCACCGTCGATGGTGGGCGTTTTTGAGGAGAGGAGCAGCAGTGCAGGACGATTTCTGGTCGCAGCTGGACTCGGAGCTCGCAGCGGCTCTGCGGCGCATTCCACCAGAGGTGATCGCGCCGATCCGTCCTGAGGGCATCGAAGCTCAGCGTGCCCTCGTCGCCGGGATGATGCCCGGCGACCCGCTGGACCGTATCGGGCCCGGCCTCGCGGTGTCGGAGGTCTCGATTCCCGTCGACGACGGGGAGCTAGAAATGTTGGTGTTGATCCCAGACACAGAGAATGCTCGGTCCCGGCCGGCAATCCTGCACATCCACGGCGGCGGCCTCGTCGCCGGCGATCGCTTCACTGGCCTGGACCGGGTGCTCGACCTGGCGATGAAACTGGGCGCCGTCGTTGCTTCCGTCGAGTACCGACTGGCTCCGGAGCACCCCTACCCAGCGCCCATGAACGACTGCGTGGTAGCCCTGGACTGGCTCTTCGATGACAGCGCAGCTCTCGGCGTCGATGCTAATCGGGTGCTCCTCTTCGCGCCGAGCGCCGGTGGCGGCGTAGCCCTGGGTACGGTGCTCTGGCGTCGGGACCACGAGCAGCGACTGCCGTGTGGGATGGTGCTGGTCGCACCGATGGTCGACGACCAGGAGAGCTTTCCCTCTAGCACCGCGTTCGGCGATGGTGCGCCATGGACCTCAATCTCGAATCGGACCGGCTGGGCGGCCTACCTCGGCGACCTCTACGGCTCCGACGACGTGCCGGTCTATGCGGCCCCGACGCGCTGCACCGACTTCGCCGGGCTGCCTCCGACGCTCATCGACGTCGGCTCGAGCGACATCTTTATCGACGAGGGCCTGGACCTTGCGACGCGGATGCGCCGAGACGGCGTGCCTGTCGAGTTGCATGTCTACCCGGGTGGGTTCCACGGGTTCGACGTGATGGCCGCCGACACGACCCTCGCGCGGAACGCCCGCGCGAACCGGTCGGCCTTCATCGAGCGGATCCTGGCAGCGGGCTGGCCCGTCGCGCCCACAGATACTGTCAGGTGAGCGCACATTGACGAATGTTGTGACCGTCTACCTCTAAGAATTGGCCCGGATCCGTGGACCAGATGAGGTGGCTGCTCGGCGCGTTGAATGAGACAGCGCCTTCTGGATGGAGAGAATCGGGAGTGTCGAGGTCTCTGGTCCGGCTCGATCCGAGAAGGCACTGGCAGTGAAGTTGCCTGAGGGCTGGCCGCGGGCACGGGTATTAGTTCATGGTGAGGATCTCGTGACGTGCGCTGGTCTGCGTGCTGCACTACCGGCGCACTGGTCCCCGGCCACACATGGATCGTCCTCTGTGACAACGGTATTCGCGACCAGTCCACCGACGGCGGCCGGACCTGACCGCCGCCACCGAATAGGGCCCGACCAGAAACCGATGCGTGGAAAGCTGGGCAGACCAGCAGCTCATCGCTGCTATCACGCTCCCGACCGCAGCCAAGATCAACGAGTCCACACGAAGATCAAAAGACGCAGCCCTTCCACGGATCGAGAATTAGGCGTCGATCTCGGTGAGCTTGCGCCGTTGCACTTTGCCCAGGTTGTCCTTGGGCAACTCGTCGATGAAGACTACGCGCTTGGGCACCTTGTAGCGGGCGATGTGCTGGCGGCAGAACTCCTGCACCGCAGCCTCGGTGACCCCGGCGTCCTCGGCGACGACGAAGGCGCGCACCTCCCGGCCCCATTTCTCGCTCGGGACGCCGACCACTGCGACGTCCTGTACGCCGACCAGCCGAGCGATCGTCTCTTCGACCTCGGCTGGGGAGATGTTCTCGTTGCCGCTGACGATCATCTCGCCGAGGCGGCCGCTAACAGTCACCGCCCCGTCGACGTCCAGGTACGCCCTGTCTCCGGTGTGGAGCCAGCCGTCGATCAGCGTCTCGGCTGTTCTGCCCGGGAGGTTGAGGTACTCGGTGAAGCACGTCGCGCCACGAAGCAGTAGTTGGCCGAACTCGCCAGGTGGACGGTCGTTGCCGCTCGGGTCGACTACACGCACCTGCATCATGCTCGTCGGGTAGCCGGAAGAGCCAACCCGGCCGGAGGCGTAGACCTCGTCGGTGGAGAATGTGACCATGGTGGCCTCGGTCATGCCGAAGCTGCCGAGCACGGGCACCGGTAAGACATCCTCCATGTAGCGTAGCGTCGCCTCCGAGTTGGTCATACCACCCGACAGCGCACGGCGGAGGGTGCTCAGGTTCGCCTTGCGGAGGCTGGTGGCGGCAGCGCGGTACATCGTCGGCCCCATGGCCGCGTGGGTGATCTGGTACTCATCGATCACCTGGCCGAGCGTGCTCTCGTCATAGTCGCAGAGGACGAACCTGCCGCCCACCATGAGCGCGCCGAGGATGAACCCGTGGACACCTGACGAGTGCATTGGCAGCGCCACCAGCCAGGTCGTGTCGCCATCGACGCGGTTCGCCTCGTTACAGCCGAGCGCCATCGACGCGTTGGAGACGTGTGAGCGAATGACGCCCTTGGGCAACGATGTGGTGCCCGAGGTGAAGTGGATAGCGCTCTCTGCCTCGTCGGGGAGGAACAACTGCGGCAGCTGGGTCGACGCCCCCGCGCGCAGGACGTCCTCGAAGGTGCTCTTGTTCGAGCCTCGTTCTCCGGCCATGATCCAGTCGACATTGAGCGCCTCGTCGTCGACGAGGTCGGCGAAGGGGCCGTCGACGTCGATCAGCGCAGCGGGCGCGGCGGTGTCGTTCACGATGTGGCGGATGTCGCGCAACGCGTAGCGCCGGTTCACCGGGACCGGGGTGATGTCGACCAGAGAGGCACCGAAGATGGCGATGACGTACTCGGGGGAGTTGCGCATAGAGAGCATGAGCCGCGAACCAGGGGCTAAGCCACGCGCAAGCAACCCGCTGCCGAATCGGGTGGCCTGCTCGTAGACCTCGTTGTATGTCATCGTCCGGCCATGCCAGGACAGCATGGGCCGCGACCCGAACTTGTCGACAGAGCGCGTCAGGATGCTGCCGATGTCGTAGAACACGAACCTTGCTCCTCGAATGTTACCGAGCCGTCTGAGACGGCCTCTTCGCGTTATCGGCGAATTTGAGTTACCTACCGTACAGAGTCGAGCGACGTGCCCGTCGTGGCCGATCTCCGCCGGTCCTGCTGGATCTGTGTCAG
Organism: Nocardia sp. CA-120079; assembly: GCF_050955745.1. Lineage (NCBI taxonomy): Bacteria > Bacillati > Actinomycetota > Actinomycetes > Mycobacteriales > Nocardiaceae > Nocardia > Nocardia sp. CA-120079. The sequence continues at coordinate 6,398,161 of NZ_CP192088.1, read as the reverse complement.
CGCCTCTCGACGGATTATCTTGCCGGTCTCGGTGCGCGGGAGGTCTGCCCAGACCAGGATCCGGTCCGGCGTCTTCGAGCCGCGCAGTCGTTGACGGACGAAGGTGCGTAGCTCCTCCGGGTCGACCTGGTGGCCCGGCTTGGCCACGACTGCTGCTTCGAGGTGCTGGCCCCACTCGGGGTCGGGGACGCCCACGACGACGACGTCCAGCACATCCGGGTGGCCGAGGATGACCTGCTCGATTTCGGCCGGCGCGATATTCTCCCCGCCGCGGATGATGGTGTCGTCGGCGCGCCCGGCCACGAAAAGGTAGCCTTCGGAATCTAGCTGGCCCTCGTCGCGGGTGTCGAAGAACCCGTCCACTCCGAGGGTCGACCCGGAGCCGACGTAGCGTCCAGAGACCTGCTCGCCACGCACCCAGATACGTCCGACCACCCCGGCGGGCAGTGCGGACCCGTCCTCGGCACGGATCTCCACCTCGACGCTGGGTACCGGTCGGCCTGCCGAGCCGAGTCGAGCCCGGACGACGGGGTCGCCGCTGTCCAGCGCGGCTCGATGCTCCTGCGGCCCCAGGACCGAGATCGTCGAACTCGTCTCGGTCAGGCCGTAGGCATTCACGAAATCGACGTGCGGCCAGACGGTGAGCGCCTCGGCGATCACCTGAGGCGGCATACTGGCTCCGCCGTAGGCCAGCGAGCGGAGAGTCGGCACGGAACGGTCTCCATCCGTGCCGACGATGCGGGCCAACATCGTCGGCACGACGAGTGCGTGGGTGACACCCTCCGCCCGGACCAGCTCCAGCCACTGGGCGCCGTCGAACTGGTCGAGCACGATGGTGCGGCGCCCGGCGTAGAGGTTCGTGATCGTGTTCGCGACCGCCGCGATGTGATACGGCGGCACACTGACCAGCGACGCCTCCTCGGCCCCCGCCGATGCGAACTCGACGGTGCCCCACACGTAGCTCAGCAGGTTCTGGTGGCTGAGCAGCGCCCCCTTGGGCTCTGAGGTCGTGCCACTCGTGTAGATGATCACTGCGGCCTCGTCAGCCGGCTCCGCCGCGCCTTCGACGCCGCCCTCGGTCTCGCAGGCCGCCAGCCACTCCGCTGCCGTCCAGGCACGAACACCGATCCGCGTATCCAATTGGGCGGCGGACCGACCGATCGCCACGGCGCCCGGGTGACGGGCCAGAAGTTTCGCAAGCTGCTCGTCGGCCAAGCGGTAGTTCAGCGGCACCAAGGGCACGCCCGCACGGGCCGCGGCGAACAGGGCGACCGGAAACGCCGGGCCGTTGACATCGAGGAAGACGACAGCGTCTGCGTCGTGGGATTGCACAAGCCGCGCACCACCAACGCTCAGCTCCAGCAGCTGCGCGGCCGAGAATCCATGTGCACGGCGGCCGGCGACCACGCGGTCGCCAAAGCCGGCCGCCGCCATCTCGAGCACGACGGAGAGGTTCATCAAACCCCTCCGTCGCCGTTTGTCTTCTTCAACGTAGCGCCTTCGGGTGTCCGGGGATCGGCTTCTCGAAGACCAGCGGCAGTACCTGAACTCCGCGTGAGAGGGAGGTCCGGTACTCGACTTCACTGGCTGGGTCGATGGAGAACTTGGGGAGGCGGCGGAGCATCTCCTCGAGGCCGACCCGCAGCTCAACACGAGCCAGGTGCGAGCCTGGGCAGACGTGCGCACCGGCGCCGAACGCGAGGTGCTTGTTCGCGTTGCTCCTGGTCAGGCACAACTCGTCCGGCTTCTCGAACATCTCGGGGTCGCGGCCCGCGGCGCCGTATCCGAGCACAACGCGCTCTCCCGCAGGGATGTCGACCTCACGGATCGTCACGTCGTTGCGGGCCGCGCGGCCCATGTGCGGTGCGGGTGCCTCGTACCGGAGGAACTCCTCGATGGCGCGACCCAGGTCGGCGTCGGGGGCCTCCAACTCGGCCCGGAGCTCTGGCCGGGTAGCCATCAGGCGCGCCATATTGGAGAACGCGAGGGCGACTGTCTCCAGGCCTCCGCCCACGACGACGACCATCGTCGAGACTTGCTGGGAGTCTGTGAGCGGGTGCTGGCCATCCGGCTTCCCGTGGACAATCACGTCCATCAAGTCGCCGCGGGGCGGTTGATTCCGCCGCTCGGCGAGCACCTTGTGGCACCACTCTTGGAAGGCGGGCATCACGGCCGCAGCCTTCTCGGGGGCGGCCGGGAACTGGTGCGCGATGGGCGCTATGTACTCGATCTCTTCGGTCGGTAGACCGAAGACGCACTCGAAGACGACCAGTGGCGCGACGGTGTTGGAGAACTCCTCGACGAACTCACAACGATCCGGCTCAGCGAAGTTGTCGATCGTCTGGTTGACGATCTCCCTGATCCGGTCGGCAGAGCGCTGGGCCGCAGCGGGCGTGAAGTGCGGCGCCATCAGAGTCCGCATCTCTCGCTGCAGCGGGGGGTCGGCGTCCAGCGGCAGCAGCGGCTCTTGGAGGCCGAACTGGACGGCCGAGCCTCCGCGCAGCGACGACGAGAAGGTCTTCCAGTCTGTGGCCGCGCGCCTTATGTCGTCGTACTTGGTCAGGTAATAAAACCCGCCGTGGGTCTCGGCGCGGGCCACCGGGCACTTCTGCTGGAACTCAGCAACGACCGGCCAGAAGCGCTCACCGTCGACGGCATTGCCCTCTGCTAGATCCGGGTTGAGAGGGTCGAAGTCGGCTGCAATGTTGGGTTCCAAGCTCACGTGCGGAACTCCTTCGGACTCAGGAAGCTAATTCCTTGTATGTTTAACGAAAAGCTAATTGTTGTCAAGATTGGAGGGAGCCGACGTCGACATTGCTGCTCCCGTCCGGTAACGGCGGCGGCGTGCTCACGGCACACGAACGCGACCAGGGCGCCGACCTCGGTCGGATGATCATCCGACCGAGGGGCTGAACCGCCGGAGTGCCTCTTCGGCCGTACCTCTATATCGGACGCGACAGCGTCGGACGAGACCTGAGCTTGAAGGCTCCAGACTTCGGGCAGGTGAGCCCGAGGATGGCAGCGACTGCCTGGGCGCGGTAATCGATCGTCACGGCAGCGCGGTCGCGTTCTGCCACCACGGGAACCCGACGCGTGTACCCCGCCGACCTGAGAGCGGCTGTTGGTTCTGGCCTGACTGTGGCACCGGCACCGCTGGTCGCCACCGGGGTCGTTTGCGGTTTGCTGCCGTCAGGAGTTTGCCGGGCTATGCGGAGCCGACTCGTTAGCGGAGTGCTGAGCCTGCAGTTGGTTGAACTTCTGCACGCCTGCGGCGATGCCGACCGGTATTGCCAGGCCGACGCCGCCGACCACGGCGCCGAAGCCGCCGAAGGTGACCGCGCCGACAAGACAGGCTGCCGCCATCGCGGGAACGGTCAGTGTGCCAACCGATATCAGACTGGTCAGCGTGCCGCCTGTTGCCATGCCGAAGGGGCAGCCGATGATCGCGCCGACTACCGAACCGACCGTGGACCCTACCGCCAGCGCGGCGCCCATCGGGGGATTCGCGGCCTCTACGGCCTGGTTGAGGTCGGACATGAGATCGCCGCCCGCCACCGGCCGCACCCCAGCGGCGGCGGCGATCTCGGGTGCCACCACCGACGGTGATGCGGAGTTGGTGGTCCCGGGCAGGCCAGGCGTCGCCGGGGCGGCGGTGTCCGTGATCGGCGTGCCGACCACCGTCTGGCCGCCAGCATCCAGGACAGAATAATGCCCGCCTTGCATTAGCACCGTGCCCAGCGGGGTGGCCAGTGACGACACACCTGTCGCGACGTTGTCGCTGAAGCGAATGCCCGGGGCCACCTCGGTGGTGAAGGGGGCCTGCGGGGAGTCGACGGGAGCCGGGGAGCCGGCATCGGCGTGCGCGGTGCCAGCTGCGAAGGCGACCACAGCCGCGGCCAGTGAGACAACAGCCACGCCTTGGGGTTTGACGTTCATCATTACTACTGCTTTCTGATTCAACTGATGTTGCGGCGATTTCGGTTATCGGGCGGTGCTGGTGTCCGGCCCCGGGGCGGCGATGAGGCCCTTCGCGCGCAGCGCGCCGTATTCCTGGTTGAGCGCGTTCACGCCCGCCGGTGAACCGGTGATCAGGCTGCCGGCCAGACCCCCGAAGAATCCCAGTGTGCTTGCACCGATAACGCAGCCGCCGACGATCCCAACCGGAGTCAAGACCGCGGTGGGGAGGGTCAACGCACCGCCGGTCACCGCCCCCAGCGGACAACCGATCACGATTCCCGCAGCCGTACCCACGACACGTCCAGAAGTCGAGTCGAGGGCGAATGCACCGGCAACCCTGCTGAAGGCGTCGAGGTACTCCTGGCCGGGATCGACCGGCGCGGCCGGAGACGGGCCGGGCTGTTCGGATCCGTCCGCCGACACTGGTTGCGAAATCACCGCGGCCTGGTCCGGCGTGGCGGTGTCGGCCGTCGCAGTCCCCGCTGTTATTGCCGAGGCTGTGATCAGGGCAACCAGCCCCGCCGCGGTGGGGGCATACTTGGCGGCTCGCAGCGGTATCGGGGTCAAGGCGAATTTTCTCATCGTGTTCTCTCTCTTCCATTCCCTCGTACGATGTGGAGGGAAAGCATCGTCCTGGCACTGAGTTCAGGATGGAAACCAGATCAGCGCAGCGCAGTGCCACGACGCGATCAGGCCGGAATTCGGCCCCCGTGATCATGCCGGTTGTATTCACGGCTGGAGTCGAACATATCGACCGCGCTCGAATGAAACAATTCTCGGAATCGACAACGGATGCGGTTTCTATTGGATCGCTTTTGTATCGCGAACCGGTGGTGAAATTGCTCCGTTGTCCTGAATCGATGGATCGTTACCGGGCGTAGGTGACGGACGCGGCCGAACCGGCAAGCCGGCGATCGACGCGGACCGGTCCGGGAACGCTCGATCCGGAAAGTACTACAACTGACATCGCCCTATCGGCCGCCGAATACCGGCCATCAGCCAGCGTCTAAGCGCTGGCATAAGGCCTTATACACCTAGCGCGTGTTGAGCGTCGTCCACCTTGATGACCGTTCCGGTGACCATGTCAGACGCGGGCGAGACCAAGTAGAGAAGTGTGCTGTCGAGCTGAGCCGGGTTACCCAGCCGCTTCCGGGGAAACGACGATGATGGGTCACCAACCCTATCAATCATTCCTTGCATCATATCCGTTTCGAAAGCGCCAGGAGCGATCGCGTTGACGTTTATTCCGTACTTGACCCATTCAACAGCAAGAACCTCTGTTAAACGATTGATAGCTGCTTTGGTGCTCGAGTACAGAGCGGCGGCGCCCCCGGTGTAATAGAAAGAAGTACTTGAGGATATATTGACAATTCTTCCTGGCAGCTCGTCGGCGATCAGTCGCTTTGCGACTTCAGTGCTCAACAAGAATGGCGCTCGGAAGTTCGTATTGATGACGGCATCCACAATATCAATCGGTATCCGATGCGGACGGCGCGCGTCGGGAATGCCCGCGTTGTTTACAAGAATGGACACCGGTCCGAGCTGCTGCGATGCTTGATCAATGACGGAGACGCAAGCGTCTTCCTGAGTGATATCGGCAGCCACGGGCAGGCACCGGCCCCCACGGGATACGATCTCCGATGCAACCTCGGCCAGACGCGCTTCGCGGCGCCCGACCACAGCTACCGACGCGCCGGCTGCAGCAAGAACTGTTGCGAACCGTTGTCCCAGTCCTGATCCAGCTCCAGTCACCACCGCAACCTGACCGGTCAAATCAGTCGAGGAGTTGGGAATCGGGTACGTACTTTTCTCCACGTTTTGCTCCCTTTCGAGGATTGAGCGATCGGCGTACCGCCTGACTCACCGGCCCCGTGCCGTCGACCGCGTTGAGGACTTCGGCCTGTCGAACTCGATCCTTAGCAATCCTTAACATTGTGCTAAATCGAAGCTGTTGTCTGCATCGATTGGTTTCCACTCCGCCATTGCGACAACGTACTGTCGCCATGGCCGCGCCGTTGGTCGGATCTCCGTTGTTCCTGGTGAAACCTCCAAAGACCGGCGAGCAGCAGGTACGTCGAAAAGCCGAATCTGTTGTCCAATCCCGCTATGACGCTTCAGACAAGACTGACCGAGCTGCTCGGCATCGATAACCCGATCTGCATGGGTGGCATGCAGTGGGTGGGCCGCGCTGAGCTGGTCGCCGCCGTGGCGAACGCCGGCTGCATGGGGTTCCTGTCCGCGCTCACACAGCCGACGCCGGAAGCACTGGAGAAGGAAATCCGCGTGACGCGCGAGCTTACCGACCGCCCCTTCGGGGTGAACCTGACGATCCTGCCCGCTATCAACCCGCCCCCGTATGCCGAGTATCGGCAGGTGATCATCGAGTCGAAGGTGCCGGTGGTCGAGACGGCCGGATACAACCCGCAGGACCATGTGCCCGACTTCCGCGCTGCCGGCACGAAGGTAATTCACAAGGCGACCGGCGTGCGCCATGCCTCCACTTCCGAGCGAGTCGGCGTCGACGCCGTTTCGATCGACGGGTTCGAGTGCGCAGGACACCCCGGCGAGGATGACATCCCGGGCCTTGTGCTGATTCCCGCCGCGGCCGACGCGCTGTCGGTCCCGATCGTTGCGTCCGGCGGATTCGCGGACGGCCGTGGTCTGGTCGCCGCGCTAGCCCTGGGAGCACACGGGATCAACATGGGCTCGCGGTTTATGGCGACAGTTGAGTCGCCGGTCCACGACGCGATCAAGCGCCGCATTGTTGAAATGGACGAACGTAGTACCGAACTGATCTTCCGGACGATGCGGAATACCGCACGAGTGGCGCGCAACGAGGTAAGCCGCGAGGTAGTGCGCATCGAGGCGGCCGGCGGCGCCTTCGAGGACGTCCGTGACCTGGTCAGTGGCGCACGGGGGCGACAGGTGTACGAGTCGGGTGACGCAAACCGAGGCGTCTGGAGCGTCGGGATCGCCGGGGGACTGATCCGCGACACACCGACCGTCAGCCAGCTCGTGCAACGCATCATCTCGCAGGCCGAGCAGATCATCGAGCGACAGCTGTCCGTCGCTGTCTCGTGACCGTGCACAACATCGCCCGCCAGCACCGCCTCGGCGCTGGCGGGCACGGCCGTGCCCGCCTTACCTCCTTGGCTTCTGCGAGGGCAGGGAAGTGATCGGCGCTCTCTTTTACGTGGAGGGGAGGGTGCCGGCCGACGCTGCCGACGGCGCTGGCACATCGGTCGAGTCACGGCGGCGCCTCGATCGACCTGGTCGACGTCCCGGCGCACGTCCACATGATCGACCTGGAGGCGGTCGGCCGACGGGAGGATTAACTTCGCGCGACAGCTTGTGTCCTGCGTGCGGGAATCCGTTGAAGATGTGAGGGGGCGCTCGAAGATTGTGTCCGCGGTTTTGGTCCAGTCGAATGGCTTGGGAGCGCGATTCGAGTTGGCGAGCTGGTCGCGGAGGTTGTTCTCCAACCCGCTGAGGGATTTGTAAGCGCTGTGCCCCAGGCATTTATTGGTGAGCGACCCGAACCGCCTGATTGAGCCAGGATGGGTAGGCGGGCGTGAAAAGCCTCTAAAACGGAGATTGCGCCGCCAGCCAATTCTCGATTGTGCGGCTTTTTGCGAGTGGTGTAACTATCCCAGATCAGGTGCGCATCAAGGCTGGCCGGAATTTCAGTGTCCAGCTTGGTCAGGAAATTCTTGAACTCAACCGGCCGGTGGCGACGTTGGATCGAGCCGATCACCTGACCCCTGCTGATATCCAGGGCGGTGACGCCATGCCGGATGCCGGTCCGCGTCGACGTCGGGCTGGACGTCACTTCGTTTCCCAGGCGCCTGGTTGCCAGGGCTCGTTGCGCCCCGGGTGAAGGAATCCGCTGGGAGGGAAGGGCGACTCGCAACCAGGCACGGCAACCACGACCTGGCCCGGATGTTGGGCGAGGCCGCCGTCGGTGCCGTCCCCGCACTGTGATTATGGGGGCACGTCGCCGCCGACGTGCCCCCACTGCGAAGGTTGCCTACACGCTATGACGTCAACAGCGCCGCGGGGTTGGAGCTGGATCCTTCCTGGACGAACTTGCCATTGGTGTACTTGTACGGCGCGCTAGAGATCGCACACTCCCCTGGGTACTGCTTCGGCGCAGCGGCGCAGCTGAATGGGTCATCCGCCCACAGGTGCTCGTTCGATGTGCCCAGGACGAAGTCGGTGAAGGCCTGACCCTGGCCCAGCGAGGGGGTGCCGCCGTTCTTCGCCACGAACTCGTTCATGAGCAGATACACCGTCATCATCGACGCAAAGCCTTGGGCTCCGACGTTGTCCGGCTTGGACGACGACTTGTATTTGGCAAGCTGGTCGGTGTACAGCTTGGCCTCGGTTGCCTTCAGGCCGGTGTAGAGCTCCGGGCTCAGAACAAGGGTCGGGCTCAGGAAGATCGAGCCGTTCGCCTGCGACTTCACCGTTGGCAGTTGTTTGTTGTCGATGCTGCTCGTCCACGCGAGCATCGGGGTCTTCGATGGCGACCAGCCCAGCTGGGTCAGCGAGTTCACCATGGCCGCGAAGCCATCGGGGCCGTCCAGCACCACAATCGCGTCCGGCTTGTAGTTCAGGATCGAACCGGCCAGTGACTGTGCATTCGCCTTTCCTGCGGTCATGCCAAAGCCCTGCGTCTCAACACCCGGAAGGTACTTGCTGACAACGTTCGCGGTGAAGTTCTGGTAGGCGGCGTCGGCCTGCGGGGTGGTGTACTCGAACGCGAGCTTCTTCGCATGCAGCACCTTCACCGCGTAGTTGAGCGTGCCGAGCGAGGCGCCCAGCTGCCCGCCGCCCGGGATGATTGCCGGCACATGCGAGGTCTGCATGTCGGCGTCGGACACCGGGTAGCTGCTGATCACCGGCACGTTCGCATTGGCCAGCGGCGGGTACATGCCAGCGCCGAACGGGTTGATGCCGTTGAGTACGAGGTCTGGCTTCGACGACGCGAACTTGTTCGTACAGGTCACGTTGTCGGCAGGAGACAGTCCGAGCGGGCAGACATCGAGCGAAATTGGCGCACCAGCCTTGCCGTTCACCGGGTCGGCACCGACACCGCCGAGGGTGTCATTGATGTAGTTCACCGCGGCGGCAATACCGTCGGAGTAGTCGGTGAAGTTCGCCGCCGGGTCACCTTGCAGGTTCGCCAGCGCCACCTTGATGGCCGTGCCGGCCGCTTTCAGCGGGGAATGCTCGCCGCAACTGATCAAGGTTTGCGCCATCGTGGCGTTCGTGCCGAGGTCCTTATCCAGCGACGGATCCGCCGCCGTGCAGGCCGCGCCTGCGGCGCTCGGGCCACCGGCGGAGCCGCCAGACGCCGAGTCGCCGGATCCGGATGAACATGCAATGAGCATGGCAGCTGACAACACGGCTACGGTGACACTCCCACCGAGCCGATACGTCATTGTCCTGTTGATCAACTTGCCTCCTACGATATGTGCCGACGCGCGATCGCCCGCGGCCCGAAGGAAGTGTCGCCGAAAACCAGCTATACCGTTGAGTGCGCTTCCGAAATGCATTCGATGTGTTGTTGACTCCGCCAAACCGCTCTCGGGTCGAGGCTGGACATATTGAATTGGGCGACCGCCGAAACTGCTACTGCCGCATTTAGGCCGGGATAACTAAAAGGCAGGTGGCGGAGCAGGAATGTTCGTCGCTATCCTTCCGGTCGTACTCCGTGGGCAGGACGCGCATGGGTAGGTCCTTCGGAACCGCGCGACTTTCATGCGGGAGGTCGAGTTCAGGATGAAATCGCGGCTGCCGATCAGCGGCCTTCTATAGTGGTGCGCGGTCGCGCACAGTGACAAGCACGGTCGCTTCTGCGTTCCATGCTGACTACGAGGCTATCTGCCTGGCAGTCGTGGACTGGCAGGGCCGGTCGTCGGCGATCGACGGCGACGCGGTCGTGCCGATCTGCGAGCTTCGCAATGTTCGGCCGACGTCGACCTACCATGCCGCACTGAGGTTCCCCGGCACCTCGCCAGCTTCTAGACCAAAAGCACGTCATCCGCCTCGAGGACGGCGTGGCGGTTATCGTCAACGACCTGCTCGACTTTGGTCGGCGAGTTCCAGGCCGACTTCGCGAACTTCCTGCCCTCGCATATGTTCGCCGAGTGGTTCCTCCAGCTATCCCGCGCGGAAATCGAGAAGGTCTGTCCGCTCTACGAGACGTTGGTGATGCAACCGCACCGAAATGTGGTCCTTGTGGCCAAGATTCTGCGGTGGTCTTGCTGGATGTCGGCTGGTGGGCCCGCGAGACGCCGGGCGGCATCCTCGACGCGGCGGTGCCTGCTCGTTTTTCCGCCTCTAGGACCCGCTCGGCCGCCTTAAACCCGTGGCGCGTTGCGCATCCTCGAGTCCCACCCCACTTCCCGCTTTGGGACGCAGACGTTCCCCGCCATACTCGACGCGACCGACGCGGCGGCGGGACGGTCCCAGGCGAGAGGATCGACCCGTGCGCCCGCCGTCGCTGGCCGACCGCGCCCCGCGCCGCCGAGGTCGATGCACAGGCGCGTCGAGTGGCGGATAGGAGCTGAGCCCGGGGCCGGCGCATGCTCGGCCAGCGTTCGCATCAGGTGGCCGTTGCGGCTTCCGGGTCGGTGACGTTGCCGAGGTAGCTGCGCTGCAGCACTGAGCGGTCCTTGATGAGGTCGGCTGCGTCGCAGGCGATGTCCACCTGGCCCCGGCTCAGCACATAGGCGCGGTCGGCGATCTCGAGCGCGAGATCGACGTGCTGCTCGACGAGCACCACACCATGACCGAGGTCGGCAGCGACCTCCCGCATCCGCGGGAGCATCTGCTCGACGATCAGGGGTGCCAGGCCCTGGCTCATCTCGTCGATGAGCAGCAGCTTCGGACCCCCGGCGAGCGCTCGCGCCACGGCCAGCATCTGCTGTTCGCCGCCGGACAGTAGCCCCGCCTGCCGTCGCATCAGCCGCTCCAGCGGCGGGAAGTAGGCCAGGGCCCGCTCGATGCGTTCCTTGCGCTCCCTGCGCGCGCCCCGGGCGCCGAGGGCGAGGTTCTCGTGGACGTTCATGTCGGTGAACAGGCCGCGCTCCTCCGGCACATACGCCACGCCGCGCCGGGCGGTCTTCACCGGGTCCTTCGGTGGCTCGTCGAGCGTCTCGACCGACCCGGCAAACGGCTGGACGAAGCCCGTCGCGACGCGCAGCAGTGTCGTCTTGCCCGCGCCGTTGGCGCCCAGTACGACGACGACCTCGGCCGGCCGGACGTCGAAGTTGATGCCCCGCAGGACTCGCGCGGACCCGTAGCCCGCGTCGACATCGGTCATCGAGAGCAGCGGCTTCATGACTGGGTCTCCTCGAGGACGGCCTGAACGAGGGATCGGCCGTCACTCAGTTCGGGCGGAGGATCGGTCTCGCCGTGCTTCGATGTGCCGAGGTAGGCGTCGATTACGACCGGGTCGGTTTGCACCTGGGTTGGCGTCCCCTCGGCGATGAGCTTGCCGAAGTTCAGCACGTAGATGTAGTCGCACAAGCCCATGATCAGCGACATGTCGTGATCGATGATCACGATGCTCATGCCCTCGTCACGCAGGCCGCGCAGCTTGGTGGTCAGCACCTGCGTCTCGTGGTTGTCGAGACCGGCCGCCGGTTCGTCGAGCAGCACGACCTGCGGAGCGGTGCAGAGTGCGCGGGACACGCTGACCAGCCGTTGCTGCCCGTGCGACAGCTCGCTCGGGTAGACGCCCGCGAGTTGCCCGAGCTCGAACCGGCGCAGCAGTTCGTCCGCGCGCAGCTCTCCCGGCTTGCGCCGTCGGGGCATGATGACATCGAGCACCCACGACAGCGGTGTCCATGTGCTGGCCGCGACGAGCAGGTTCTCCCGGACAGTGAGGTCCTCGAAGAGTTCCGCGCCCTGGAAGGTACGCGCGATTCCTAGCCCGACACGGCGATGGATCGGCGCGCCCGTGACGTCGGTGCCCCGGAATCTGACTCGCCCGGACGACGGCTGGACGTAGCCAGTGACCGCCTCGATGAACGTCGACTTACCGGCGCCGTTCGGGCCGATTAGACCGACGATCGCCCCTTCGTGCAGCGTGAGTGACACGTCCTGCACCGCATGTAGGCCACCGAAGGTGACGGAGAGATCGGTGACCTCGAGGATCGGCTCGTCTGAACCGTTGCGCACCACTTTGTGGTCGACCACGACGACGTCCGGTGTGCTCGGCCCGGGCTCCGGGCTCAGCTCCGGTTCCGTAGTGCGCCGTGTGTTGCCGCGGTTCGCGAGCAGTTTGTTCTTCAAGAGGCCGATATTGTGCTGCACCTCCAGCGACACGCCCCCGGAATTCATCAGGCAGGACAGCACGACGCCCGTGCCACCGATGATCGCGATGTACTGGTGGCTGCTGCTCGTCGCCTTGTCCAGCAGGAAGAACCCGATGCCCGCGGGAACCATCGACGCTCCGATGAACGCGCCGCTGATCGTGGTGATGCCGCCGATGTAGGCGAAGGCGATGACAGACAGGCCGGTGAGCGTCGCGTACACCGTCGAGCCGACGGCCTGCTGCTGGAAGGACGTGAAGCAGCCGGCCAGGCCGGCGATCGCCGCCGCGACGCCGTACGCCAGCAGCTTCGTGGTCGAGACGTTGATCCCGACGCCGGCGGCCGCGCGCTCGTTGCTGCGTACGGCGAGGAACCGGCTGCCGGTACCGCCGCGACGCAGGTTTGCCACGACCACGGCACAGAGCGCGACGACGACAATAGTCACGATTGTGAAGGTCAGCCGATCCGATTGCCCATTGGCGGACTGGACGCCGATGTTCCATCCGAACAGCGTCGGCGCTGGGATGTTCGGCTGTCCCTCGATCTTCGATAGTGCAGAGTTCGTGAAGTAGAGGTTTTCCACCGTGTAGGCCATCACCAGCGTGGCGATGGCGAGCTGGATCCCTCTTGTTCTCAGTCCTGGTATCGCGAAGAGGATACCGATCACCACCGACGCCGCCACTGCCACCGGCACGGCAGCGATGACCGGCCATCCCGGTCCCTGGAGCTGGAAGCCGCCGCCCTCGGTGTGGCCGGAGAGCAGTCGTGCTGCGGCGAACGCGGCGATACCGGCGAAAGTCAGTTGGGCCAGCGAGATCTGTCCCACGTAGCCCGCGATCACGACATAGGACAGCGTCAGGAGTGCCCCGATGATCGACGCTGTGTAGGCGAGGCGGGCGGGTCCGTCGAGCCACCAGCCGATCAGGATGGCGATGGGGACGCATATGAGGAAGGTCGATAGCACGTGGTGCGGGCTCGGGCTGCGTGGTAGCTGTGTGTGCCCGACGATGTGCCGGATGGGCAGCTTCGAGCCGCGGGTCAGCAGTAGAACCAGGATGATCACGATCGGGAAGATCAGCGACGCCGAGTTGCGCAGTTCGTCAGGGAACCAGGGGAACCCGGAGAGGTATACGCATATCGAGCCGCCCATGCCGAGTGCGAATCCGCCGATCAGGGTGAGCGGCACTGACTGTAGCGAGCCGAGGAGTGCTGCGCCGAGGGCAGGGATGAGGAGCAGGGTGAACTTGGTTGTGTCGACGCCGCCGGCGACCGGGCCGAGGAGGATGCCGGTGAGTGCGGCGACCGCGCTGGACATCAGCCAGCTGCCGAGGGCTAGCAGGTTGGGGGAGAAGCCCACGATCATCGCGCCCTGTTCGTTGCTGGCGGCTGCTCGGGTCGCCGCGCCGAGGAGGGTGTGGCGGTAGAAGGCCATGAGCCCGAGGCCGATGCCGACGACGGTGATCGCCGAATACATCGAGAGCGAAGGGACGCTGCCCAGGCCCAGGAAGTTGTTCCAGGTATCGGTCGGTAGCGTCGGCGGGATATCGGCCGACTGGTCCTGGAAGTTGTTCGCCGCGACGCCCTGCACGTACAGCAGGACGCCGACGGACGCGACGACCTTCACCAGCACGGGCGCCGCGCGAAGTGGCCGGAAGACGAGGTAATGGAGGAGGGCCCCGAGCAGGAGCGCGGTGGCGAGCGACAGCAGCAACGCCGGGACCCATCCCACACCGGTGTCCGAAATCGTCAGCTCCGTCGGGCAGCCCGGGAACAGGTGCGGCCACGGGAAGTACATGACGCCGATGTTGCGCAGCATCGAGAACTGGAACGCGACGAACATGGCGATCGCGCCCTGTGCGAAGTTGACGACGCCGGTTCCCTTGAACGCTGTCACCAGGCTGAGGCCCAGTCCGCTGTACAGCGCGCCCGTACCGAGCCCGATGAGAGCGAAGAGCACCAATGACTTGAAGACCTCCATAGGAAGCGCCCTCCTTCCGAGTTGGTCCTACACATGCCCCGGACAGCTGCCATCCCGTCGAGCTCACTGATCGGACCACTTTCTTAGCGAGATGTCAACGGGATCATGTAACCTCAATCAGCCCGTTGGCGGAGGTGCTTGCTGTCCGTGCTGCGTAGGCGGGGTACATAGCGGTCGCCAGTTCGGCGAACTGCTAGCGGATCCGTCGGGCGGCAAAGTACATTCCACTCGATCTAGCGATTTGCTAATCGGTTCCAGGAGGTCGTCCGTGTCGAATATCGCCGAGCGTTTCGCCCTTGAGGATGTCGACGACCTCGGCCCGGATGAGTTCACTGGCCGGGCAGTCCGAGCGTTCGAGGAGGTCGCGCTGCTCGCGTCCTCGGACGTCACGCCCGTGGACGACGTCCTCAGACTCGCCGGCCAACGACTGTGCGAGCTCATCGGTGCCACTAGGTTCTCGGTCTACCTGCGCGCTGAGGACGGCAGGTTGCACGGCCGCGTCGGGTGCTGTGAGGGTCGGCGGATCGACGGTGCCGTCAGCAAGCTCGTGTCGAGTTGGCCCGAGAACCGGCTGACCGCGGAGATCGTCGCGAGCTCGGCGCCGGTGGTCGTCGCCGATGCGACCGAGGATCCGCTGATCGTCCAACGGGCCAGGCGACGCTGGGGCTCGAGCGACATGCTGGGGGTGCCGCTGGTGTTCGACGGCGAGGTCATCGGTGTCATCTTCGTCGACAACGACGATCAGAAGCGAACCTACTCCCAGCACGATGTCAAGCTCGCGCAGACCTTCGCCAGACTCTGCGCGCTGGCCGTCCAACAAGCGTGGCTGTACCGGCAGCTTGGGGAACGAGTCAAGGTGATCGACGACCAGCGCAAGGTGCTGGGCACCTCGGCCAAGGTGCACAACCTGGTGACGCGCGCGGTTCTCGACGGCCGCGACATTCCGCAGACTCTTGAGTTGGTTGCCCGGCTACTTGGCAAGCCGGTGGTCTTGTATTCGGCCGAACTCCGTGTGACCGAATGGGCAGCGCCGGAGCGGTCGACGGTGCGCCGCTGTCCGGGACTTACCGCAGAGCAGTTGGAGCTGGCGTGGGTGCGGGCCAGCATCGCGTCTCTGCAGAACGGCAGCTCGAGCGTCGTACTGCACGCCGGCCCTGACACGCGGTGGCGGCGATTGCTCGTACGACTGGCCGTGGGTGAACGCTGCGCGGGCTACCTGGAGCTCTGCGAGGTCGGGCACCCCTTCAGCGCGGTCGACGCGAAATCGCTCGAGGAAGCCTCGATGGCGATCGCGCTCAAGCTGGTCATTGACGAACGTAACGCTGATCGTGAGAGACGGGAGCGCGAGGAGTGTTTCGTCGAGATGCTCCATCCCCGCCGCGATGCGGAGTCGCTGGCTCAATACGCCGAGCGCTTAGGCATCGACCTCGAGCGGCGCCACGTCGTGTTGCGCCTGCAGTATCCGCGTAACAGCGGCCGGACCTACAGCCTTGTGCACCATCGGGAGGACCTCCTCGCTGTACTGGACCGTCTACTGGACGGAGCGGGACGAGCCTTCACCGGGACCGCCGTGCCCGGCGCCGACTTGTTGCTGCTGGAGGTGCCGGTGGACGAGCTGGGCGCCTCCGACGGCAGACTCACCACAGCGCTGCGACGAGCACTACCGAACCTCGTCGACCATTTCGGGGTACAGCACGTCGTCGTCTCCGATGCCTCATGCTCGCTTGTCGCGATCGCAGGAATGGCCAACCGGGTCGAGGACATCGCCTTGCTCCTCAGCGAGGCGAACACACCGCCCAGGGTTGTCATCGAGCGCGACCTGGCCCTGGCGCGGCTGGTTACTCGTCGTGAGGGCATGGCTGGTGCGGCGGCGTTCGCCGAGGAACTTCTGAGCCCGCTGCGAGAATACGACCGGGCAACCGGGGGTGCGCTCCTACAGACACTGGTCGCTTTCACCCGATCTCAGGGGCAGATCCGAGCCACCGCCGCTGCCCTCGTCGTGCACGAGAACACCGTCCGCTATCGGTTGAATCGCATCCGCGAACTGTCCGCGATCGAGCCCGAACGACTCGACTCGCTGATGAACGTCGCGCTGGCACTCCAGCTGCAGGAGTTGGCGGCTGCCCTTTAGGAAGTCGCTAGGTCGAGGAGGACATCGTGCTGCGGAGATGGGCCTTCGGCTGGCCCGAGAGCGACCTCCCGTGGCTGGACTTGCGCTGTGCCGGTTCAGTACGAGCAGAACCAGGGGGCCTACACCATCGACAGCCACACCGCCGTCGCGGACCTCCGACTGCGCGGCTGGCCGACGCGGCACCGCGCTTGCTGGCTGATGCCGCCTGGTTAAGCAGCAGAGATCGTCAAGAGATCGTCTAGAAGCACAGAGGAGCACCGTGAGCTACGAGTTCATCGAGTATTCGACCGACGACGGGATCGCCACCGTCGAGTTCAACCGCCCAGACCGGCTGAACGCGTTCACCCGAGCGATGGGTCGTGAAGTCATCGACGCCATGGACCGTATCGACAGCGATGACGACGTCCGAGTGGCCGTCTTCACCGGGCGAGGACGGGCGTTCTGCGCCGGCGCGGATATCGGCGACGGCGCTGGCGTCTTCGAGCGGGGGGCCGATGAGCCGTTCGACATGGCCCGCCACGCGGACTACGGCGGCTATCTAGCCCGGCGCTTGTTCGACAGTACCAAGCCGCTCATCGCCGCCATCAACGGTGCGGCCGTAGGCGTCGGCGCAACCGCCACGCTGCCCATGGATGTGCGCCTGGCATCGTCGGCGGCCCGGTTCGGCTTCGTCTTCGCCCGTCGCGGCATCGTGCCCGAGTCCTGCTCGTCCTGGTTCCTCCCGCGCATCGTCGGGATCAGCCAGGCCGCCGAATGGGTCTTCACGGGACGAGTCTTCGACGCGGACGAGGCGTGCCGGGCTGGACTCGTGCGCAGCGTCCACCCGCCAGAGGACCTGCTCCCGGCCGCCTACCGGCTCGCACGGGAGATGCGCGAAGCGACCTCGCCAGTCGCGGTCGCGATCTCACGTCGCATGCTGTGGCAGATGTTCGGCACTGGCAGCCCCGAGCTGGCGCACGAGATCGACTCTCGGGGTATCCACTTCCTAGGTCGCAGCGCCGACTGCGCCGAGGGGGTCGAAGCATTCCTCGAGAAGCGGCCGCCACGGTTCCCTATGCGGGTCTCGTCCGACTTGCCGGAGTACATGAAGGCTTGGCAGCGCCTTGGCATGGCCGAGGAGCTCATGTCACGGCTCGCTGGCGAAGAAGGCCGCGGACAGGATTAGTGCCGCGACAGGTATTCGGGGAATTGATGTCGGTTGTGACGTGTGGCTGGGACTGGTCGACCGAAGAACCTCTCGCGCTGACAGACGACGAGCGGGAGGCATTGTTGCGCTGATCGCGGCGGGCGAAGTCGTCACAGGCGTTGGCGCTGCATTGCCGGATCATGCTGGGTTGCGCCGAGGAAGGCGGGTTGCGGTCCAACAAGGAAGTCGCTGCCGGACTGGGTATCTGGCCCTGGACGGTGACCAAGTGGCGAAAACAGTTCTTGGACAATGCATTGAGGGTTTGATTGACGAGCCCCGCCCGGGTCCGACATCGCCTGCGCCGAGGTGATCGGCGAAATCTACCGCCGCCACCGCGCCGCGGAGTTCAAGAAGTTTCCTGACCGAGCCCGGTCCGCTCGAGGACGCGCTCCCTCGCGGGGATCGGGCCGGTCAGCATGAGCCGCGGATCGCTGCCCACCGGGCAGGATTACCCAGGCGATGGGGACAGCCGCATATCGCCAGCCCGCTCGGCGGACGCCAGCAGCACCGCAGCCGCGCCGTCGGAGAACTGGGAGGCACTAACGGTTGTGTGGACGCCCTCCGGGTCCGAGACCGCACCGAGCTCGGCCAGCTCGTCGGCCGTGCCCCGCTCCGGGACCTCCAGCAGTGCCACCTGGGGTGTCGAAGTGGCCTGCGTCCCAGGCAACCCTCGCGAGGTGCTGCGAACGCAGCCCGAACGCGGCTGTTCCCCACCTGCGGGCATGCGTTCGGCCCTCGAACTGAGCGGGGAACTCGTTGCGCTTCTCATACTTCGGCGGCACCGGATACCCGTAGCCGCACTCGGTGTTCATGGCCGCGGCGATCGGGATGCAGCTTGTCGCGTCCGGCTGAATACTGGATCAGGCACAAATTTCGTGATTCGGCCAGCTGGATTGGTTAGTCGCTCAACAGGATTCGCTTTCGGAGGAGGTCCGGTTTCGCTCGCCCGAACATCTGGCGTTTGATCATCTTGATGCGATTGACGTGCCCTTCGACCGGTCCACTACTCCAGGGCAGCGTCAGACCGGCGGTGACCGCATCGAGGTCGCGGCGCAGGCCTCGGACGAACGAGTGCAGGGCCGGGAAGTCGTCGGTGTCGACGGCTTTCATCCACTGTTCGAGTTCACGGCCGCGGAGCTGGCGCATGAGCGTGGCGA
Organism: Nocardia sp. CA-120079; assembly: GCF_050955745.1. NCBI lineage: Bacteria > Bacillati > Actinomycetota > Actinomycetes > Mycobacteriales > Nocardiaceae > Nocardia > Nocardia sp. CA-120079. The sequence continues at coordinate 6,379,428 of NZ_CP192088.1, read as the reverse complement.
AAGCACGGACGTGACCGACCAAGCTGGTGAGTTCGGGGCTCGCGGCCAAGATCGCCTCGAGCCGTTGACGATCGTCGGGCTCGAGGTTGGCGGGGTCGGTCATGATCCAGGTGACGGCCCGGCGAACCGAGGGTGGTTTGCGGACTGAGCGGGGGACGTGGCCGGTCGTGCGGAATGGCTGTAGATAGTTCATGATGATCTTGGCTCCACCTTGGTAGCCGCGGGCTTTGATCTCGTGGAAGAGCTCGGTGGCGTTGGTGCAGCCCTCGTTCCATCGCTGATGCAGGTAAGGCTTGAACTCCTCCAACAGGCTCGGCCGCTGCCCGGTGCCGTTGTTGACCAGTAACTCCTCGACACTGGCCGCCCGGGCGAAGCGCCGAACGGTTCCGCGGGCAAGACCGAGCCGGGCGCCGATCGCCAGGATGCTCACGCCGTCGTCGAGTAGGGCGTGGACCGCGGCATAACGTTCGCGCGCCCGCATAGCCCACTTGTCGGTCCTGTCCGCCGGCGACTCGGTCCTCGCGCCGGTTACTGGGATTTCCTGTTGGGCCGCGATGTCCAGTTCGCTGGCTGACTCTGCATCGGCCATCGCCTGTTCGGCGACAGCAACCAGACAGTCGCGGTGCCGGGCCACGACGCGTTCGACCGCTTCGCCGAGGTTGTGCCAGATGTGCCAGCGGTCTGCGACCTGCAATGCGTGGGGTGCTCCGGCGGCGATGCCTTCGGCATAGGCGCCAGCGCGGTCCCGGCAGACGATCTCGACGCCGGGATGGGCTCGCAGCCAGGCTGCGAGGGTTTCGGCACGGCGGTCTTCGAGCACATCGACCGGACGCCGGGTCTCGATGTCGATCAGAATCGATCCGTAATGATGCCCGCGACGCAGCGCGAAATCGTCGACACCGAGCACCCGTGGAGTCGCCCGGTCCGGATCGGGCAGTGCCCGGATCTGCCGCAACAACGTCATCCGGCTGACCGTGGACGCCAGATGCCGGGTCATCCGAGCCCCCGGACGACCACCCAAGGCCAGCGCGACCGCACACAGCAGCCGTTGCAGGATGCTCGTGCGCCGAGCGTACCGCGCCGCTAACCCTGGGACTTGCTCGGCGAAAGTCCTTCTGTCGCAATCGGAGTTGTCACAGAACAACCGCCTCACCAGCAACCGGATCACTACCTCACGGCCGGTGATCGCGGTGTCGGACAACCGCCGCCGATAACGGCTATGGACCCGGCGGGATAACGTTCCGCAGCCCGGACAGACAGCCTCCTCGTCGCGAGTCCTCGCATCGAGGTTCACTCGAAGCCCGACCGCGGTCATGCCGTCGAACTGCAGCCCATCCAGGTGCGGGAACAGGACCTCGATCGGTCCAAGATCAGAACACTGACGACATGATCGATCATCAAGCGCCCGTTGGCAATCCAGGACCGGTCAATCACGCAAACCGTGCCAGATCCAAGATTCGACCGACGTTGACACAGCTCACCGACTCGACCCCAGAACACGGCCTGGGACCAGCCCAGGATTACTGACCGACAGCGATGTGGCGGCGGCTGATGGGAGTCCAAACCGCGTTGAGTTTCACCACTTCGCTCATGGAAACAGCGTGCCTGCGTCGGCGATATGGCGGTTCACCGTGACGTCGGCGGCTATGGGGTGCTACAAACGCCCAGCAGACGCCGCCGCAGACTTAGTCGCGTGAGGCCAGTCGGGCCACTGCCGCTTGCATTCGGGGGCTCTGCACATATGCCTCGACATCCGGGTAGCACCGACCGAGAGCATCACCGATGGTCGACTCGGCGTCGTGGCCGAGAGCCCGAGCGGTGGCACGGATCGCTTCCGCAGACTCAGGCTTGGTCAGCTTCGCGGCCAGTCCCAGCCCGACCTCGAGGAGATCGTCGGGTTCGGTGACCGCGTTCGCGAGCCCCCAGCGCAGCGCCTCGTCGCTGGTCAGTCGGCGGCCAGTGACCACGATCTCGAGCGCAATGCGGAAGGGAAGCTGGCGCACCAGACGCTGCCCAACTACGGCACCTCCGACCACGCCCGCGGTTGCTTCGGGGAACGCAAGGTAGCCGGTCGAGCTCATGATCAGAAAGTCGCAGGCCAGCGCGAGCTCCGCGCCGGCACCGACCGCCGCTCCGTTGACGAGCGCGATGGACAGCTTGCGCGGTGTCCACCTCCCGCCGTCAATGCCGGTGAGCCCGCCGCCGGAGCTCCAATCCCGGCTGCCGTCTTGGGTGGCCACGACGGAGTCCAGGTCGGCCCCCGCACAGAAGTGTCGCCCGATGCCGGTAAGCGCGATCGCCTCGACCCGTGGGTCTTCGTCGGCGGCCACAAGTGCGCGCCGCAGCGCTTCGTCAGTTGCCGGGTCCAGCGCGTTTGCCCGGGACGGTCGGTTCACTCGCACCAGGCGGGTGCGCGCGTGCGTCTCGGTAAGGACCGTCTCTAGATCGGGCATCGCAGGCAGCACTCCTTCGATCGGCGGTGTTTGTGTGACAGCTTAGATTAGCGATACGCTAGCGATTGCCGATACGATACTGCCTCTCGATGCGTGGCAGAAAGTTGCTGAGAGGTGAAGCGTTCGACATGGTCAATCGCAGTGCTGGTGCGGGACGTCAGCCCGTCGTGGTCGGAGCGGCTGGGGTAGTCCAGCACTGTGACTCGTCGCTCGACAGCACCCTGGACGCCGCCGGTCTCATGGCGGCTGCGTGCGTCGCAGCGGCTGGTCACCACGCCGAGCAGCTGTTACCGCAGGTCGGCTTGGTCGCCGTCCCGCGGGGTACCTGGAAGTACAGCGACGCGGGCCGCCTGGTCGCGCGAGCGATTGGCGCAGAGCGGAGCTCGACCCTCGTCTCTGAGGTCGGCATCCTGCAGAGCGACACGCTGATCGCTGGGATCCAAGCGGTCGCTGAGGGACGTGTCGAGTCGGCCGTCGTGATCGGAGGCGAAGCTCTGGATCGGCGCCGTCAGGCACGCAAGGCGAACATGCGGGCACTCGAGACGGTCCAGGTCGGTGAGGTGCCAGACGTTGTCCAGGCCGCCCCAAGCCCGTTCGTGGGCAACGAGGAGGAGTCTTGGGGCATCCGGGAGCCGTACCTGCAGTACGTCTTGGTGGACAGCGCCCGTCGGCATCGGCTCGGCATCGAGATGACCGCGCACCGCCAGGCGATCGCACGACGCTACGAGCAGCTCAGCCGGGTCGCGGTCGCGAACCCCGCTGCGTGGGAGCGATCACTGTGGTCGGCCGACGAACTCCTCGACACCAGCAGGCCGGGCAACCGAATGCTGGCCTACCCGTACTCGGTGAAGACCGTGACGCAGATGTACCTGGACCAGGCGGCGGCGTTGCTGATCTGCACAGAGGCCGAGGCCAAGCGCCTCGGCGTACCCGAGGATCGGTGGGTCTACCCCGAGGTCGGGGTCGGCTGTTCCCACGTCGTACCGCTGGCGAACCGAGCCGACCCGAGTCGCAACGATCAGTGGGTCCTGATGTCCGAGGCGGTAGAAAAGGCCGCTGGCCGCCCGGTGGCCAGCTACGACCTGCTCGACCTCTACAACTGCTTCCCGGTCGCCCTCGATTTACAGTGCGACGCATTCGGGATCTCGGCCGATCGCGTGCCCAGCGTCACCGGAGGGATGTCGTTCGGTGGCGGGGGGTTCAACCACGCCGCAATTCAAGCCTTCGCGCGCGCGGTCGAGCTCATCCAGGAGGGCGCTGGGTCCAACGCCTTCGTCACGGCCAACTCCGGCTACCTGACCAAGCAGGGTGCGGTTTCGTTCGCCAGGGACCGGCCCCAGTCACCGTTCCAGGCGTTGGACCTGACCCCGCGGGCGGGCATAGCGGTGAGGCGGCGTAGTAGCGTGCTGCAGTATTCCGGCCCCGCCGAGATCGAGGGAGTGACCGTCCTGTTCGAGCGCAACGAACCGGCACGAGCATTCGCGCTGGTCCGCACCGGCGACGGTGAGGGGACAATTGTCAGCTCGACCGAGGACAACGTGCTTGCGGCGTTCTTGGAGTCGGATTGGGTGGGACAGTCCCTGCGGGTTGACAGAGGTCGCGCCCGGCTGTGAAGCCACAATCGCGGCTCGATTGCGTTGTTGCAACCGTCTACGTTCACGTCGATTTAGCAAAACGCCACAGGTAATTTCGACGAGCAGCATCTTCGAGATGGAACCGACTGCCACTTCCTCGCAGGGTGTGACCTCAGGAGTCGGTGTGCTGCTTCCAGTTTCGAAGAATCCCGAGTGCGGCTTGGCGGTAGGGGACGCGGTGCGAGATCGGCCAAAGACATTCCGGCGGCTTCTCGTAGGCGTGCGCCGATGAGGGCGCGTCAATAGCGGAATCGTAAAGGTGCCGTGGCATAGACAGCTGTAGCCGTCGATTGGCCACGAACAGGATTGGTATCGGACAACTCTCGGGGGTGTCGACCCGAAAGGCAGTGATCCCCAGGATGATTGATGTTTTGTTGACGTTTGCTCTCGGTATTTTGCTCGGCGCGGTGACGGGCTGGTGTGCCCGCGACCTTCACCGCTGACCGCCCGGGTCAGGCCGTGCCATGGGCGCGGAGTCCGGTGCCGACCGCGACAGGGCGAGGTGCCCGGAGAGAGTGACCTGCGTGACACGATTGCCAACATTCACGCCGGTGGGTTGTAGACAGCGGTAGCCGCGACGCCGTCCGCACCAGGTTCACGAAAGCGTCGGTGAACGTGTGGCTTCGTCGGGAAGTTCGTTCCAGCGCGATGCGATGCATCGGCTCGTCTTTGCCGTAATTGTCGCCAGCGTGGGGACAAACGCCGACCGCGGCAACCTCGAATCCACCCGGCGCTGTGTGCTCAAGAGTGAGAACCCCTGGAGGCGTGGTCATCGTAGCGGCGCGTCAGCAATGGCAGGTTTCGGCGCTAGGAGGCGGTCCACCAACCGAGGTTGGATCGCGAACAGCACGAGAACAGCCGATCCTCTCGCCTCAAACGCGGCACAGCACACGCAGAAACGACGAACATCGACTCCGCCTCGTCCGACCGCATTCCATTCGGCGATCCAGCTTCTGAACCTGAAAATCCTGCCGCGCCTTGACAGTTAGCAGAATCAAAGGGCTCCCGATAGCTCATTCCGCCAATGCAGCGGCCGAGCGACCGGAAGCCCCGCCTGGATGTTCCCACAACTCGCAAAAATCGCTAGCCAGCTGGCCGGATCCACCGGCTCGACGACTTGGCTCGCATTCAGCGTCCGCCCAGCACGGCTTTACCGATCGAGTCCAGCAGCAGTTCGTTGGCTCCACCGTAGATACGCTGGACTCGGGCGTCGCGCCACATGCGGGCGATCTCGGACTCTTCCATGTAGCCGTAACCACCGAACATCTGCATCGTCCGGTCGAGGACCTTCCACTGCAGCTCGGTCGCGAGGAATTTTGCGCCAGCGCCCTCCGCGGGACTGAAGTCGCCGGCATTTAGCGCTAGGACACAACGGTCGAGGTACTCCTGAAGTGCAGTTACCTCGGTGTGTATTTCCCCGATGGCCATTCGCACCGACTGCATCGACCCCAATGGTGCCCCGAACACCTCCCGCTGCTGCGCGTACTCTGCGGCCATCGTCAGCGCACGCTGCGCCGATGCGACGGCCTGTACCGCGATCGACAGTCGCTCGCGGGGGAGGTTCGCCACAATGTGAGCGAGCCCCCGACCCAGCTGTCCGACGACGTTGGTGATCGGGACGCGGCACTCGGAAAAGAACAGCTCCGCCGTGTCCTGACCCTTGCGTCCGATCTTCTTCATCGGTCGGCCGCGCTCGAAGCCGGGTGTACCGTTCTCGACGGCGACCACGCTTAACTCGCCGCCTCCCACCTCGGAGGTGACCAGGGCGAGGACTAGGTCGCACGTGGAGCCGCTGGTGATGAACGTCTTGGAGCCGTTGATCACCAGCTCGTCTCCAGTTGGACGAGCGGTGGTCCGGATGGATCGCAGGTCCGATCCGGCTCCCGGCTCGGTCATGGCGATGGCCGTCACGAGCTGGCCCTGGGTGAAGCGAGGCAGCCACCTCTGCTTCTGCTCGTCGGTGGTCAGGGTCAGCAGGTAGGGCAGTGCGATGTCGTTCTGCATGCTGAATGTATCGCCGGCCATGCCGGAGGCAACGACTTCCTCGGCGACCACGGTGTTGTACCGGAAGTCCGCGACGTCGAGGCCGCCGTACGCAGCGGGGAATTCGAAGCCGAGGAAGCCTGCCTTGGCCGCCTTCTCGATGAACGCCCGGTCGGGGGTGCCGGCGTTCTCCCAATGGTCGACGTACGGTACCGCCTGACGATCGACGAACGAGCGGAAGGCAGTTCGGAACACCTCGTGCTCTTCTGTATAGAGCGTCCTACGCATCGGCGCCTACCGCGACGTGCTGGGGGACTCGAGAAGCCCCGCCGGCGGTTCGAACCGTTGGCCGTATGTGCGCGCCAGCTGAGTTGCTCGCGCGACGAACGCTGCCTGACCGCCTGGGTAGCCGGCGACGAACTGGGCGGCCCCGCCCGTCCACACCGGGTAGCCGATGCCGAGAATCGAGCCAACGTTCGCGTCCGCAGTGGAGCGGAGCACGCCGGACTCGAGGCAACGCGCGGTTTCCAGGGCCTCGGCGAATAGCAGTCGGTCGACCAGGTCCCCGATATCTTCGGCCGGACGGAACGGGCCGAACATCTCCGCGAGGGCTGGCCAGAACCCGGCCCGGCGCCCTTCGAGGTACTCGTAGTATCCGCCACCGGCGGCACGTCCCGTGCGTCCCGCGGCCACCATGGCCGCCAGGGCCGCGCCGCCCGGATGATCCACCCAGGCTGCCCCGGCACGCAACGCTTCGTCACGGAACTGCGTGTAGATCGTGTTCGGCAGTGAGATCGAGGTCTCGTCGTTGAGCGCGAGCGTGCCGAGCGGATAGCCCGCCTGCATCGATGCCTGTTCGATCGAGCTCGGCGAGATTCCCTCGGCCAGCATCGCGGCCGCCTCGAGCAGGCGCTGGATGATGACGCGGCTAGTAAAGAAGCCACGACCGTCATTGACGACGATCGGGGTCTTACCGAGCTGACGTGCGACGTCGAATGCCCGGGCGACCGTCTGCTCACTTGTCCGCTCGCCGACGACGATCTCGAGGAGGTCCATTCGCTCCACCGGCGAGAAGAAGTGCATACCCACCAGCCGCTCCTCCTGGCCGACGGCACTGCCCAGGGCGGAAATCGGCAGCGTCGATGTGTTCGAAGCGAGGATCGCGTCCGCGCTGACCACGTCGGCTACCTCGCGGATCACGCGCGCCTTCAGGTTCGGGTCCTCGAAGACCGCCTCGATGACCAGATCAGCCGTGGTGAGGTCTGTCGGATCCGTCACGACGCTGATCCGGTCGAGCACCGCATCAGCGTCGGCTCGGGTGCGTCCGCCCGAGGCGACCTGACGGTTCAGGTAGCGCTGGGCATACTCCCTCCCGCGCTCACCCGCCGCCTGGTCGACGTCTTTGAGCCGGACCAGGGCCCCTGAGAGCGCCGCAGTCAGGGCGATGCCAGCGCCCATAAGGCCGGCGCCCAACACGGCGATCTCCCGGGCCTCGTGGCGTGGGAAGTCCGTCGGTCGGCCGGACCCCGAGTTGACGGCCTGCCGGTCGAAGAAGGTGCCCTGAATGATGTTCTTGGCCACCTGGCCCGTGACCAGCCGGACGAAGTAGCGGGTCTCGATCGCGAACGCCGTGTCGACGTCGACCTGGATGCTCTCAACGGCAGCGCTGAGGATCGCCTCTGGAGCGGGCGCGGGAGATCCCTTGTGCCGGGCCCGCAGTGTAGAAATCCGAGCCGGCAGTGAGGCGGCGATCCGTGGGTCGTTCACGTCACCCCCGGGGAGAGCGGCCGACTCATCCCACGGCTGCACGGCCGCAGGATGGGTCCGGATCCACTCGTGAGCAGCCGCCGACAGGTCGTCGACGGACTCGACCGTCGCGTCGATCAGGCCGAGCTCCAGGGCACGTTCGACATCGTAGGTCCGGCCAGTGAGCAGGACGTCGTCGAGCGCCCGGTCCAGGCCGAGCAGGCGGACGGTTCGCACCAGGCCGCCACCGCCCGGAAGCAGCCCAAGGGTGGCCTCCGGGAGCCCAACGCGCAGGCCAGGCGCCGCGACCGCAATTCGGTGGTGGCATGCGAGCGCCAGTTCGTATCCACCTCCGAGTGCGCTGCCGTTGATCGCCGCGACGACCGGGACGCCGAGGGTTTCCAACTCGCGCAACTGCGCCTTGACCTGCGTGGTGAAGGCCGTGACGTCCTCGGCGTCCCCGGGCTGTTTCGCAGCGAGCATACGGAGGTCAGCGCCCGCCAGGAATGTCTTCTTCGCAGAGGTAACGATCACACCGGCCAGCTGGTTCCTCTGGCTGCGCAGCCGTGAAAGTGCCGCACTCACCGAGTCGAGGTAGAGCTGGTCGACGACGTTCACCGACTTGCCCGGATGGTCGAACGTCAGCGTGACGACACCATCCTGGTCGTCCCAGGTAACTGCGCTCCCACTTGAATCCATCTCAGACCCTCTCAACGATCGTCGCGATACCCATACCGGCCCCCACGCACAAGGTCACCAGCCCCCTGCGCTGATCACGACGCTCGAGCTCGTCTACGACGGTCGAGATCAACATCGCGCCGGTCGCACCCAACGGGTGCCCCATCGCGATGGCCCCACCGTTCACGTTCACCTTCTCCTGCGGGACGTCCAGGTCCTTCATGAAGCGCAGCACGACCGACGAAAAGGCCTCGTTGACCTCAAACAGGTCGATGTCGTCAACGGTCAGGTCGGCGGCGGCAAGCGCCTTCCGACTGGCTGGTGCCGGACCGGTGAGCATGATCGTCGGCTCGGAGCCGACCACAGCAGTCGACAGGATCCGCGCGCGAGGCGTCAGCTGCTGCTCGGCGCCGAACCGCGCGTTGCCGAGCAGCAGCACCGCCGCGCCGTCCACGATGCCCGAGGAGTTGCCTCCGGTGTGGACGTGCTCAATCTCGGAGACCCAGTGGTACTTCTGCAGCGCCACCGCGTCGAAACCGTCACGCTTCCCGGACTCGGCGAAGGCGGGTTTCAGCTTGGCGAGAGTCTCGAGAGTCGTACCCGGCCGCATGTGCTCGTCGTGGTCGAGGACAGTGACCCCCGAGGCGTCCCGAACCGGCACAACCGACTTGGCGAACCGCCCATCAGCCCACGCCTTGGCCGCCTTCGCCTGCGACTCCACCGCGAAACGGTCGACGTCCTCCCTACGGAGGCCTTCCAGCGTCGCGATCAGGTCCGCGCCGATGCCCTGCGGCACGAATCCGGTCGCGAAGCTCGTCTCCGGGTCATTGGCCCAGGCGCCGCCGTCGGATCCCATCGGGACCCTCGACATGCTCTCGACCCCCCCGGCCAGGACCGCGGACTCCCAGCCGGACGCGATCTTCTGGGCTGCGATGTTCACAGCCTCGAGACCGGAGGCGCAAAAGCGGTTGAGCTGGACGCCGGCAACCGTCTCTGGATAGCCGGCGGCGAGCAGGGCCACCCGCGGGATCACCGCTCCCTGGTCACCCAGCGGCGCGACGCATCCGCACACGAAGTCCTCGATTACTGCGGGATCAAGGGACGAGTTGCGTTCGCGCAGCGAGCCGAGAAGCCCGACCAGCAGCGAGATCGGCTTGACCCCGTGCAGTGCTCCGCCCCGGCCCTTGCCACGGGGTGTACGCACCGCGTCGTAAAGGTAGACGCTCTCCATATCAACGTCCTTTCTCTGACTGAGAGCTCGACGTCGCAACAGCAGGTTTGATCGTGGGTTCGACCATCGTCAGCTCTTCGTCATTGCTCTTGTGAATCGAGTACGTCGCGGTGGACTTGGTCGTCTCGAGGTTTTCCGCGATGTCCTCGACTGCTGCGGGATTGGGCTGCCGCCGAACCATCTGTCACACAACCCGGTGAACGCTCGCGCAAAACGGCCGCCGATCGCCGAAAAGACCTCGTCTGTGACCGAACTGTCCTCGCTCGCGAGGTACACATGGGAGTGACCGCTTCGGGGCTCCCGGCCGACGTCACGCCAGCATGCCGCCATCGACCGGGATGCTGACACCGGTCACGAAGCTGGACTGGTCGGAGGCGAGGAACAGCGCCACTTGCGCCATCTCCATGACCGTCCCGACCCGCCGCAGTGGATAGGTCTCGATGGCGCGCTGCGTGAAGTTCTCGAACTCCTCGTCAGTGACCCCCGCCCGTCCAGGGTCGGCGACGATCGGCGTCATGCCGGTAACCACGAAGCCAGGACAGATCGCATTCGCTCTGATCCCCTCCGGCCCATGGATCTTCGCCACGGACCGAGTCAGGATCTGGATGCCGCCCTTCGATACGCCGTAGGCAGGCCCGGAGGGTGAGCCGATCAGACCAGAGACCGAGCTGGTGTAGACGATCGAGGCATGCGGCGCCGCTCGACGCAGGAGCGGGATCATCTTCCCGGTGATGAAGAACGCGCCCCGGACGTTGACCGCCTCGGTGTGGTCGTACTCCTCTGGCGTGATGTCCAGGCCAGCCGGACCGGCGACTCCCGCATTGCTGAACAGGACGTGGAGGATGCCGTGCTCGCGCTCGATGTAGTCGGCCAGCGCGACGATCTGTTCGACGTCGGCGACGTCGACCGCACGCGCTTCGGCACTGCCGCCCGCTTGGATGATGAGGTCGCACGTCTCCTCAGCGCTGGCCTTGTTGACGTCGGTCGCGATCACGTGCGCGCCTTCGCGGGCGAAGAGCTCACACGCCGCCCGCCCGATCCCGGACCCTGCACCGGTGACAACCGCTACCCGGCCGTCGAGCACCTTGGCGTCCATCACGGCCACCCGGCGCCGGGCACATCCACCTCGACGCTCTCGATGAAGCCGTCTCCGATGCCCTGCTCGAGCTGGGGGATTGTCGAGATACAGGTCATCAGGTAGAGGGTCGTTCCGTTCGGCCCGCCCAGCACCGGCGCGAGGGTGAACTTGCCGGGCATGTGGATCTTCGTCAGGATTTCGCCACCCTCCTTGACGCGGTAGAAGTGATCGGTGAACGCCGATCCGACCCACAAGGCGCCCTCGGCGTCCAGACACATCCCGTCCGGCGTGGCGCCGGGGATGCGCGCCCACAGCCGCTTGTTGCTCAGCCGCCCATCCTCGTCCAGGTCGTAGGCCGTGATCACATCAGAGCTCGTCTCAGAGACCATGAGGGTCTTGTAGTCCGGCGTGACCACGACCGTGTTGGGGAAGGCGAGCCCGTCAGCGACGATCTCGGCTTTACCGTCTGGCCGCACCAGCGCGATGCCACCGTTGTCGGCATCGCCGTCGATCCCGTAGATATCGACGTAGGTGTTACCACGGCCGTCGGTGGTCAGGTCGTTGAGGATGGTGTTGACCTTGCCGGTGCCTGCGCCGTGGCCGGACAGGTCGGCGAGTACCTCGAGGTTACCGTCGACCAGCTTGTAGACGATTCCGTCCCTCATCGACGAGACGATCATCTCGCCGTCCTCGCTGAACCCGATCCCAGACGGCCAATTCGGCAGGTCCGCAACGGTCTCTGGCGACCCACCGGGCACCCACGTGTAGACCTTGTGGGCATGGATGTCGGCGAACCACAGCTTGTCGTCGTGCCACCGCGGACCCTCCGGGAAGATCAACCCGTCGAGCACCACCGTCGGCTCAAACTTTTTCGGCACAGAAACTCCTCAGTGAGGTGACCGGATTCGGTCTTGTTCAGATGGACAGGGGCGGCGGCGTGAGGGCAGGCTCATCCTGGGGCTTGCGTCCGTACTCCTTGTGGAGCACCGGCATGATGTCTTCGGCGAAGAACTGCATCTGGTCCATGACCTCCTGGTTCGACAGCGAGTGGGCGTCGAAGTTCAGGACGATGAACAGGTCCTCGAAGCCACCCGCGGTCTTCATCCGGTCGATGGAGTCGAGGATGAGGTCTGGACTGCCGACCAGCTGGAGCCCCGCGTCCGCCAGGTCCTCGCCGGAGGGCACCGCAGCGTCGTCGATCCCGGTCAGGATGGCGCCCAGGAACCCGAACGGCTGCATGTAGTTGAAGTACAGGTTCGCGCCCTGGTGGTAGCGCTCCGCGTTGCCCAACTCACCGTGGACGGTGTGCACCATGCGCACCGCAGCCACGCCCCGCTTGCGCTCTGCATCCCAGCCGCGCTTGAGCGGCTTCCCGTCGCCGAAGCGGTCGACCCAGCCAGCCTTCTCCGCGGCATCGAAATAGGTGTCGATTTCTTTCTGGAGGCTACGCGTGGGAGCCGCCGCGTAGATCCCGTTGACGCCGTGCGCGGCCGCCCACTGTGCCGACCGCTTGCTCGTCATCGGCATCCACATTTGCGGGTACGGCTTCTGCAGGGGCTGCGGAGCGACGGTGATCTCGCGAAGGGTCGTGCTGCCGCTCTGCACGCCGGGGCCACCGGTCTCCACGCCGAGGTTGAGGACTTGGTCGACGGTGCGACCCACACCCTCTTGGCTGAAATAGGCGATGGTCTGGGCGTGATGCCAGGTCAGATAGGACGGCGGGATGCTGAAGAACTCGCCGCGGTGGGACAACGACTTCTCGGTGAAGCATTTGAGAACGATCTCGTAGGCTTCCTCGAACATCGCCCGATTGGCCTCCTGATCCTGGATGCCCGCACCGTAGGGACGACCGAGAACCTCGGCCTCGCGGGCCTGGTAGCCACGACCGATCCCGAACTCCAGCCGGCCACCGCTGAGGATGTCGAGGGTGGCGGCCTGCTCGGCGATCCGCACTGGGTGGTGCCACGGAAGGATGTTCGCCATCTGCCCGAGGCGGATCCGCCTCGTGTTCACGGCCAGGGCTGCCTGGAGCATCAATGGGTTCGGGCTGAACTCGGCGCCCTCCGGCTGGAAGTGGTGCTCGGTCAGGAAGTAGTAGTCGAACCCCAGGCGGTCGGCCAGCACACCCTGTTCGTACTGAGCCAGGACCTGGCGCTGCATGGCCGCCATCGAGTCGTCCAAGGTCCCCTTCGGCAGGGTGCGCCCGTCCGCGTTCTTGTAGGCGGGGAGATCTGTGTAACCGTTGTTCAGAACAGCCAGTTCGATCATGAAGCAAGACTCCTTGTCACTATGTTAATCCGCTGCAACCCATTTGGGCGGGATCGAGCGGGCAGTTCTCCGGTCAGCGGACCGTGGTCGTTCTCAATAGGCATTACGTTGCTCGACCTGCACTTCTTTTCGCATCATGAAATAGCAAATCGATAAGTTGGGGTTGCTCAAACGCCGTGACCCGTCGTCCAGCCACCGTCGACCACGATCTCCGTGCCGGTGATGTAGGAAGCCTGGTCGGAGGCAAGGAAGAGGATCGCCTCGGCGACCTCCTCAGGCCGTGCCGGACGGGCGAGCGGGATGCTCGCCAGAATCGCCTCGACATCGAGCTCGCCGTACGCGCTGGCGTCCACGCCTTCCAACATCGGGGTGATCATTGACCCAGGACAGACACTGTTGACCCGGATCCCCTTCGCGGCGCCCTCCAATGCCGCGACCCGGCTCATGCCGATGATCGCGTGCTTGGTGGCGCAGTAGGCGACCGAGGCGTTCGAACCACGAATGCCGTCGACGGACGAAACGTTGACTATTGCCCCCTTCCCTTTCTTGCTCATGTGTGCAAAGGCGGCACGCAAGCCAAGGAAGGTGCCCGTCTCGTTGATGTTCAGCACCTGCTGGTACTCGGCCAGGGACGCGTCCGCGATGCATCGGGGCCGGACAATCCCGGCGTTGTTGACGAGGACATCAACAGGTCCCTCACGGCGCTCGATGTCGGCCATGACGGCCTCCCAGGAGGACTCCGAAGCAACATCGAGCGTGACCGAGCGTGCGGATCCCGGCAGGGCCGCACCTAGCACGAGATCGCCCGCGACCACTCGCGCACCCTCACGCGCAAACAACTCGACGGTGGCCGCGCCGAGCCCTCGAGCTCCGCCGGTCACCAGGACCACCTTGTCGTCAAAACGGTTCAACGAACACCTCCACTCACTTTGCGCAGACCGATCTCAGGCGAATATGTAGTCGTCGAAGTCTGGTTCGATGACCCACGAGAAGTACTCCAGGAACCCCCACGGCATGTTGACGCCGGAGCGCCCGAACTCGTTGACGTAGTAGCCCCCGACGCCCTCACCCTCCCAAATGATCTCGGCCGTCGCGGCGTCCATCCGCTCGTTGTACTCGTCGTACCGGTCCCTGCGGCACTCGATCGAACTTGCACCGCTCTCGAGTAGTCCGATCACGGCCTTCACGATGTAGCGCGCCCAGATCTCGGCCCACGAGTAGTAGCTGCCGCCCGTGCGTGGCTGTCCGTTGGGGCCGTAGGTGCAGAACAGGTTCGGAAGGCCGGGGATGGCCATCCCGAGGTAGGACCGAGCGCCGTCCTTGGCCCAGAGGTCGTTCAGGGTGGCGCCGTCGCGTCCGACGTAGTCAATGGGGGCGAAGTAGCGCCCGACCTCGAAGCCGGTTGCCAGGACCAGCACGTCGAGTTCGTGCAGGGTCCCGTCGGCCATCAGGACACCCTCGGCGGTGACCCGGTCGATCGGGTCGGTCTCGAGCGAGACGTTGTCCTGGAGCAGGGCGTCGTACCAGCCGTTGTCGACGACGAGCCGTCGCGCCAGGGGCGCGTAGGTGGGTGTGGACTTCTCTATAAGGTCCGGACGGCTTGCCAGCTTGGTACGCATATAGGTGAGCGCGGCTTCGCGCAGGGCGTCGTTGCGCTCGCTGATGAGCCCGCCCGCAGCCTGCCACTCCGGGTCATAGGTCTGAGCCGCCTCCAGGCGCGTCGTAGCTATGTACTGGGAGAACACATACCAGTTCCAGTAGAACGGAACGTGGTCGAATAGCCACTGCATCTCAGGCTGGACCTTCTCCCGGTAACGCTCCATCGGGGTGATCCAGCTGGGAGTGCGCTGGAACGCCGTGAGAGTGCCGGCCACCGACGCCAGATACGGCATGAGTTGGGTGCCGCTGGAGCCGTTCCCGATCAGCCCGATGCGCTTGCCGGCCAGCTCGGTCGAGTGATCCCAGCTGGTGGTGTGGAACATTGCACCCTGGAAGTCTTCCAGGCCCTCGATGTTCGGGCGCTTCGCCAGGTGGAAGAGCCCGCTCGCGCTGATCACGACGTCAGCGCGACGTTCGGTGACCTCACCAGCCGCGGAGATTTGCAGTATCCACTCTGCGGTGTCCTCGTCCCAGGTCGCCTCGACGACCTCTGCCCCAAACGTGACGTGGGGCAGCACGCCGTACTTGGCGGCGACGCCGCGCAGGTAGCTGCGCGTTTCGTCCTGCGAGGCGAAGTACTCGGTCCACGGATAACGCTTCTCGAACTTGAACTGGTACAGGTAGCTGGTGACGTCGACCCTGGCCTCGGGATAGTCGTTCAGCGTCCAGGTCCCCCCGAGATCCGACTGGCGTTCAATCACTTCGTACTGGATCCCGCAGCGACCGAGCATAACCGCGGTCGCGATCCCACTGATTCCGCCGCCCACGACAACGACCCGGAAGTTCTCGAGCCGTTCGGCAGCTGCAGCACTTGGTTCCCACTCGACGTCGCGCGGGAAGTCATCGATCGCGAACTCCTCACGGGCGAACCGGAACCCGATGTCGTCGAGCGGCTCACCCCCGAGGATTGTCATCAGGCGTCGCAGCTCGTCCGGCTGCGGTATGCGGACATCCTCGATCGGCCCTTGGGAGAGCAAGGCCGTCGCGGCCGCCCGCACTTTGTCGTGGTGCTCGGGCGCGAGTTGCTCGATGAAGCGAGATCCGCCCCGGATAGGCACCTTCACAGTGTTCATGCGGAGCATGGACTCATCGCCGGTGAGTTGATTGACCACGATACGCATGACATTCAGGTCGGCAACGCGGAGCGCCCGGGACAGCATGTCTCCCCACTCCGATGTCATCACAGAGGAAGTGGCTGTCGATTCCATATCGAAGATGCTCCTCATCGAACATTGCGTTTGACACTTTGCTAAATCGACGTGAACGTAGCACGGATGCAACAACGCGATCAAGCCCCGTACAGGCGGTGTACAGGTTGTCCCGCATGAACCGTCACAGTGCTAACGACCCCAGGCTGAACGACCCCAGCCGGTCCGACCGCAGAACCGAACGCGATCAGGCAGCGGCGCTCGACGTGCCGACCATTGCCGCAACCTCGCATGGGACGCAGACGGCGGGGTGGTGTGATAGCCCTCAACGGGCCTGGACAGCGCGACGCCACCTCGGCGGCGAACTCATCCGCGACTAACCGCTCCTGCGCGTCCGCGAGCAGAACGAGCATCGGCTCACCCGTCGCTTGATGGACCGGCCCGCTTCCCGGACCTGTTCTCCACCGTTCCACTGACCGACGCGGAAAGGCCCGGGGGCAGATACCTAGTCAGGTACCTAGTTTCGTGACGACGACCACCACGTACGGCGTCACGAGGGGCGCGCTGTCCCGTCCTGCTGCTGGTCAGCGACCCAGACGGCGATCTGGGTGCGGGATGTGTACGAGAGCTTGGTCAGGATGTTCTCGACGTGCCCCTCGGCGGTGCGTTGGGAGATGACCAGTTTGGCGGCGATCTCTTTGTTCGTCAGTCCGCGACCAACGAGGCTCGCGACCTCCCACTCGCGCTTGGTGAGGACCGACGGCGCCGGCTGCGAGGTTTTCTGGCGTGGCGACGCGTCATCCAGCGCGAACGTGACCGCCTCCAACACATCGAGCTGCCGTCCCTGATCGATGGCCTTGTCGAAAGCAGCGTCCCCGAGATTCCGGATGAGCGTCGACGCGCAGTCGGTGACGGCTTCGGCGAGCCCAGGGAACACTGAGGCCGGGATCCCGGCGGCGGTAGTGAGGGAACGCGTCGCTCCCAGCAGTACTGCTGCCTTCTCGGATTCACCGGTTGCCCCGAGGACGAGGGTGAGGCCGACGAGACTCCACACTGATCCCATGGAGTCCTGCATCAACCGGCGGAGACGGAGGCTTTCCTCCAGCAACCTGCCTGCCCGCTCATTGTCCTCGCGCCGCCAGGCGGCCAGTCCTGCGGCCCAGAGAGAGTACGCCTGGAACCAGCTCTCGCCGCGCGGCCGGGTGAGCTCGAGAACACGCTCGTGAGCGGCCGCCGATCCCGGCCCGTCCCCGGTCAGGGCCAGCGCGAACTCGTACGCCACTAGCATCTCGAGCTCTCGGTGGAGGTCGCCGGACAGCCGATGACCCTCGATCGCCTTGGGAAGCTGTGCCAAAGCGCGCTGAGGATCGCCCTCGAACATTGCGAGGATGGCTTCGATGGTGGCGCCGAACGCCTCTACGGCCGGGGCTTCGAGCTGACGTATCTGAACGCGGGCTGCTTCGGCCGCCTCTCTCGCCCCGTCCAGGTCCCCCTGGAGGCCAGCGAGGCCCACAGAGTAATGGAGCCCGACGACACGGTCACGGGATGCCTGGGAAAGCTCGCCCGCCAGGCCTCGCCTGAGCCAGTAGCGAGCTTCTGACACCAGCCCCCGCGAGAGCCAGTAGAAGTACATCGCATTAATCGTCCGCACGGCAGCCACTGGGTCCTGGCCCTCACCAAGGCTGAAGTCGAGGGTCTCTCGCACATTGGGGAGTTCGGCGTCGAGGCCGTCGGCGAGCTCCGCCTGCCTGGCCGTCATAAATCCCGCCTCGAACCGCGCAACGAACCGGTGGTACCAGTCCGCGTGCCTACGACGCATGGGGGACGCCTCGCCCGACTCGACCAGCTTCTCCATGCCGTACTCACGCAGTGACTCGAGCAGTTTGTAGTGGGTTCCTGCGTGGCGCGCCTCCAGGGAGACCACCGACTTGTCGACCAGCGTGGCGACGAGTTCGAGAATCTGCTTGTGCTCAAGCCCGTCGAAGGCACAGATGCTCTCGACGGCCTCGAGGTCGAATGTGCCGGCGAAGACCGCGAGACGATTCCACAGCAGTTGCTCCGCCGGCGAGCACTGCTCATAGCTCCAGTCAATGCAGCGCCGCAAGGTCCGGTGCCGCAGAGGGCCTACCCGGCTTCCGCCAGTGAGGACCTGAAATCTGTCCGACAGCCGGTCCGCGAGCTCCTTGGGCGCAAGGGCCCGAATTCGCACCGCGGCGAGCTCGATGGCGAGGGGGATTCCGTCCAGCTGGCGGCAAATTTGTGCGACGTAGACGCCGTTGTCATCGGTGAGCTCGAAGTCCGGACTGGCCGCGACGGCTCGGTCCAGGAACAGCTGCACCGCCTCGTAACTCGGCAGCGTCTCGGCAGACTTCGATTTGGAGGGGTGGGGTACGACGAGCGGCGTCAGCGGCATGATCGTCTCGCCCGCGATACCGAGCGGCTCCCTGCTGGTGGCGAGAATGCGCAGCTCCGGCGCCCCCCTGAGGAGAGCGTCGGCAAGCCTGGCTGTCTCCTCGAGCAGGTGCTCGCAGTTGTCGAGCACCAGTAGAAGGTGCCGGTCCGAAACCGAGTGGACCAACGACCTATCGGTCAGCGTCGTCCACTCATCCACAACGCCGAAAGCGTCGGCGACGGCCTGGGTGACGAGCGCAGGGTCTTGCAGCTTCGCCAGCTCCGCCAACCACACTCCGTCGCGGAAGGAGCGAGCCAGGCCGGCGGCCGCGCGGAGGGCTAGGCGAGTCTTCCCCACCCCGCCGGGTCCAACGATCGTCACCATCGGGGAATGGCTGAACAGCCTGCGTACTTCATCGAGTTCACGCCTGCGACCGACGAAGCTGTCCACCTCCGCCGGCAGGCAGCCGACTCGCGATCGCAGGGCGGCGCTGCGCGACATGTCCGACTCTCTCCACGACGGCGTCCCCGTGCAGCATCCTACGCCTGCTGGCAGTGCCCCTAAGGAACCAACTACCTCAGGTGGACCGATGACGGTGCCAGCTTAATGAGGCCTCGAGGGCCTGCTCCACCTTCATCGCCCTGAGTCCGGCGACGTTGCTCTCGGCGACGCTTTGGCCGTCGGTTAAGCGACTTGACTCCCCGCATCACGGACGGCCCCGTTGCCGGCCTTCCTTCCGTCGCAGCGCCGGGGCGGCGAACTCGCAGGTAGCAGGTCGGTCGTCGGTGCCGTCGCGGATCCGCTCGTGGCTGGTCATCCGTGCCGGGGTGGTGGGCATGATCGGCAGGATCGGGACAGGGCGGTCGAGCGCCTGCCTCTGCGACTTCCTGTCGACCGCGGGGACCAACGCATTATGCGGTGGGCTCATGCACGGGCTCACGACTCCCGAACCTGGTGCACGAATCACCTTCGGGTCGAAAGTTCCGGGTTCGATCGCATGCGGCTCGAGACCGAAGGCGCGCGAGATCCGCCAGACCGTCGACTGCGAGAGCTCATCGCCTGCACCATCGACCGGGTCGACCAGTATGTGTCCTCACCCGGGGTCACCTCAAAGGTGATCACGATCACCTAATCGACCTTGCCGGTCGGTGATCGTCCGTGGCTTTCCTGGACGCGGGTGATGCGACAGGCCTTTCGGATGCCTGGTCAGAGTCCTGACTCGGGACAACTACGAGGCTGGGGCCTCTTCATGGACGCCATCTCCTCACCCCCGCAGCCAGACCGCGCTGGCCATGAGCTGACTTGCGCAGCCGACGTCCAGACATTTAGCATTACGCTAGTTCACTGCAGTTGAGTCACTCGCTGCAGTTGGTTCGCTCGGTTGTCCTGGGGGCTGCGGGACGGGCGGGCAATTGTCAGAGGAGAGGTCTTCGTGCGTATATCCATCGATGACAGGTCCGTCTCGTTGCGTGACGTGCTTCGGCAGGCGGATCGACGCACGCTTTGCGGGGTGATCACGCATCTGAGTGGTGATCCGGCGGTTATCGGCAACCCGCGGGATTGGGAGGAGTTGCTGGATCTCGCGGACGAAATCCTGCCCGCGTTCCTGACCGGTGAGAAGGTTGCGGGCTACCCGTCCGACAAACTGCTAAGGGCGTGTGCCGACTTGGTGGCCGGCGAATCGGTGCCGGAGGAGTTGCTGCCCATGACTCGTCAGCAGATGCGGTTGGGGCCGCCGGAGGACGTGGAGCCGTTGCCAATACCGGAGGGCTTCAGCTTCGCGGTCATCGGCGGGGGTTTGACTGGGATTCTGGCTGGCGTGTTGCTGGAGCGGTCCGGTGTCGCGGACTACACGATCTTCGAGCGGGGCGCGAGCGTTGGTGGGACGTGGCGGGACAACGTCTATCCGGGATGCCGCGTCGATACCCCGAGTGTGTTCTACTCGTACTCGTTCGCTCCTGACCAGGGTTGGCCCGATCACTTCAGCTTCCAACCGGCCGTGCTGCAGTATCTGGAGTCCTTCGCTGATGGCATTGCAGAGCACATCAGGCTTAACACTGAGGTGCGGGGATTACGTTGGCTCGAGGCGGACAAAGTTTGGGAGATCGTGGTGGTCGGCCCGGATGGTCGCCAGGAGATCTCGCGGGCGAACGTTGTTCTGGGTGCTACTGGCATCCTGCACTGGCCTAAGCGCGCCGAGTTGCCGGGGTTGGATCGGTTCGAGGGTGTGACGATGCACTCGGCCACGTGGCGGTCCGATGTGGATCTCCGGGGTAAGAGGGTTGCTGTAGTCGGGGCTGGGGCGAGTGCCAACCAAATCGTCCCTGCGATCGCGGGAACCTGTGAACATGTCACCGTCTTCCAGCGTTCGCCGCATTGGATCATGTCTCATCCGCGGTACGGAAAGTCGCTGGTGGGCGCCGAGCGGTGGCTGATCGAAAAGCTTCCATTTTACCTGAATTGGTTGCGTTTCAAGGAGTCCTGGTTGTTGGGCGATCACATCCTGGAGTCGCTGCGGGTCGACCCGGACTGGCCGCGCCGTGACTCGGTCAACGCCAAGAACGACGAGATGCGTCGGCGGATGGTTGAGTACGCGAGCGAGCAGTTGAAGGGGCGGCCGGACCTGCTGGAGAAGGTGCTGCCGGACTTCCCGCCGCACGCCAAGCGGATCCTGGTTGACAACGGCTGGTACCAAGCTCTGCTGCGGTCGGATACCACGCTCGTGACCGACCCGATTCAGGAGGTCACCGAGACCGGGGTCGTTACCGCTGACGGGTTCGTGCCGCTGGATGTCATAGTGCTGGCGACCGGGTTCGATACCAGTCGTGTGCTGTGGCCGATCGAGATCCGGGGCCGCAACGACGTGGATGTGCGGGCTCGCCTCGATGAGCAGCCGGAGGCGTATATGGGTATCGCGATGGCGGACTGTCCGAACCTGTTCAACACATTCGGGCCGCACGGTATCACCGCGCACGGCAGCAATGGCGCCGTGACGGCGGAGATGCAGCTGGGTTTTGCGTTGTCCTGCGTGCGCCACATGCTGGAGGAGGGGAGCAGGTCCATCGAGATCCGCGACAGTGCTGTGAAGCAGTTCGTGGCCGAGTCGAGGGAGAGCCTTCGGAACCTGGTATGGAGTGCCCCAGGTGTGTCCACCTGGTTCAAAGCGGGGTCCAGCGAACCGACGGCGATTCTTCCGTGGCGAGCCGTGGATGTTTGGCATGTTGCGCAGAGTCCGGACTTCTCGCTGTTTGTCACCGATCAGGGTGAGCCGGGTTGCGCTGAGGATGACGCTGATGCGCTGGTTTCGGACTCGATCGCAGGCTGAGGTGAAGATGACAGCATCATCCTGGATGGCCGATCCGGAAGCGTCCGGCGGCGATGGACCGCTTAGTGGTCTCCTGGTTGTCGAGCTTGGCGTCGCAGTGGCCGGGCCCGCCGCGGCGGCCATCCTTGGCGATTGGGGGGCCGAGGTGGTCAAGCTGGAGGGCCCGACGGGGGACTTTCAGCGCGGGAATGCCGTGAAGCAATACTTCGAGCTGGACAACCGGGGCAAGCGCAGTATTTCGGCGGATTTGAAGACGCCCGGGGGTATCGAGGTCGCGCTCCGGCTGATCGACCGCGCGGACGTTTTGGTAACGAACCTGCGGCTGTCCGCATTGCGGCGGCTGGGTTTGGACTACGAGTCCTTGCGTAGACGTAACCGTGGGCTCGTGTACGGGCTGATCACGGGGTATGGAACAGAGGGTCCTGCGGCGGGGAAGGCCGGCTACGACATCGGTGCGTTCTGGTCACGCGCAGGTGTTGGGCGTTCGCTCATGCGACGAGGCGGCGAGCCACCGGTGCAGCGGCCGGCCATGGGTGATCACATGACGGCGCTGGCGTTGGCTGGTGGGATCGCTGCGGCGTTGACCGCGCGGGCGACCAGTGGGGTCGGCGATTTCGTGACCACGTCGCTGGTGCGCAACGGCGCTTACTTCATCGGGCTCGACCTGTTTTCGGAGCTGAACGGGATGAATCCGCAGCCGGGGTTCCGACGGACGATCTTCAACCCGCTGCTGGGCTGCTACCGCTCGTCCGACGACAAGTGGTTCTGGCTGCTCGCGTACCAGGGCGAGCGGCACTGGCCGAACATTATGAGGGCCATCGAGCGTGAGGACTTGGCCGCGGACCCGCGTTTCGCGAACCTGCGCGCGATGATGGAGAACCGGCGCGACATCATCACCGTCCTCGACGAGGCGTTCTCAAAGCGGACTTTCGCGGAATGGGCCGAGATCTTCGACCGGGAGGACGTCTGGTGGGATCCGATCCAGAACTTCCCGGACGTCGTGGCCGACCCGGTGATGGTCGCGTCGAACGCGTTCCGGGAGGTCGCCGATACGGATATGCGTTCGGTGGCCTCACCCGTCGATTTCGTCGGCCAGCCGATGCGGGCCTTCGGGCGCGCTCCGGAACTCGGCGAGCACACCGAGGAGGTGCTACTCGAACTCGGCTACACCTGGCCGGAGATCGCGGCTCTCAAGGACAGCGGGGGTGTCCTGTGAGGCGCCCACTCGGCAAGCGAAGGTGAGCGATATGCAATTGGTACTTGGTAAGCGGTATCGGTCGGTCACGTGTGAGACCGAAGTCATCGCAGTTCGGGTTCCCGACGGCGACATGGACCTGCGCTGCGGCGGCGAGCCAATGGTTGCCGCGGACGAGTCCACGCAGGGAGCGAGCCAGCCAATCGTGGCCGGACTGGACGGGGGCTCGGTCATCGGCAAGCGGTACGCGTCCCCGGAAGGTGACCTCGAGCTGCTGTGCTGCAAGGCCGGCGCCGGCACGCTCAGCGCTGGCAATACGCCCTTGCCGCTCCGGCAGGCCAAGCCGCTGCCCTCCTCCGACTAAGACGGACCGTCCGCCACGCGGCCACCGACCGCGCGGCGTTGTTGTAGCGGCAATGTGAAATCAGTCATTCATTCGATTTAGCGAAACGATAGGAACTTGAAGCAATGATGACCGGCGAGGAATACAAGAAGTCCCTCCAAGACGGACGGTCTATCTACTTCAAGGGCGAGCGCGTCCCGAATATGCCGGATCATCCGGTCCTGGGATTGTGCGTCGAGGACATCGCTGCCGAGTATGACACCTACTACGGTGACGGTACGGGGGTGAGCAGCGTGATGGCCGTGCCGCGCGATGCCCAGGAGCTACGCGAACACGTCGAGCACCACACACGCATGGGGCTCTTGTCGCACATCACCTCGACCTGCGTGATGACCCTGATGACGGCGGCCGGCAGGCTGGGCGACGCGCCGGAGGTCGTCGAGCGGATCCACCGCTACGTCGATGAAGTCGGCCCCCGCGACATCCGGATCACCGAGTGCATTACCGATGCGAAGGGGAACCGGGGCCTAGCTCCGGCCAAGCAGCCAGATCCCGACGCCTATACACGCGTCGTCGAGCGCACCGGTGACGGCGTGGTGATCCGTGGCGCAAAGCTGCACATCACAGGTGCCTCGCTGGGCCACGAGCTCATGGTCATCCCGACGAAGGCGATGAAGCCGGGCGAGGAGGAGTACGCCATCGCCTGCATGGTGCCCGTGAACTCGCCCGGCGTCAGGATCATCGACACGCTCAACAACCCGCCCGCAGGCGACGAGGAGAACTTCGTCTTTTCGCGCAAGAACTACTTCCCTGAAGGCTTCGTCATGTTCGACGACGTCTTCGTGCCGAACGAGCGCATCTTTATGGACGGCAACACCGCGAAGGCCGGTGTCTTCGCGCACTCGCTGGGCTTGTGGGAGCGGGCCGGAGGGTTGATGAACCTCTCGGAGCGCGCCCACGTGCTCGTCGGGCTCGCGCACCTGATCGCCGAGGCCAACGGGCTCCTCAGGATCTCGCACATCAAGGACAAGCTGTCTGAGCTAATGCTCAAGGCCACCCTGATCCGCGCCACCCTCGACGCATCGATCGCGAATTGCAAAGTGGGTGACGGCGGCGCGGTGTTCCCCGACGAGCTCTACACGAACGCTGGGAAGCTCTATGGCGCCTTCCACTACAACGAGATGACGCGAGAAGTCTGGGACATCTGCGGCGGCTCGCTGGCCACGGCACCGATCCTGGCGGACTTGCGCAACCCCGATGTCGGGGGACAGTTGCGCAAGTATATGCAGGGCGCCGTCGACGGCGAGTACCGGCTGCGTCTCCTGCTCGCGATCCGGGACCTGACCGCGCAGACATACGGTAGCTGGCGGGCAATCACGGCCCTGCACTCGGGCGGTGGCCTGCATGCGCAACGTACCGTGCTGCGCAAGCACTTCGACGTCCAAGCGGCCCGGGACAAGGCACTGGCACTCGTCGAGCTCGAAGATCCTCAGGTGGGTTCACCGCCGCATGCTTGAGGGCGGCTGACCTAGGTTGTGTGTCAAAATGAGTTGAGGGAGCACCTCTGTGTGGTGCACCCTCAACTGCTTTTGAAAGCTGTTGTCTGCGTCGGTGTATGGGTGAGGTCCGGTAGGTGTTTAGTCGGTTGGTAGAGCCGGTTGTCGCGGCTGAGTGCCCAGACGACATTGACGCGTCGTCGGGCGAGGGCGATGACGGCCTGGTTGTGGCGCTTGCCTTCGCGGCGTTTTCGATCGTAGAACCGTCTGGATTCCGGACAGCAGGTGATGCTGATCATGGCCGACATGTAGAAGACACGGTTGAGACCGCGGTGGTAGCGGCGAGGTCGGTGCAGATTTCCGCGGATGCGGCCCGAATCTCAGGAAGCGGGCGCCAGACCGGCAAGCGCGGCCATGGCGGTGAGCGCCTCGCCTGGCAGGCTGACGTGCTGCTGGTGTGCGGCGGCGACAGCCGTCGCGGCGATCGTGTCGTTGTTGCGGACTTTCCTTGCGCGCAACCAGCGTTCGAGTCGGACGGCGCCGATACGGCGTAGCGCGGCCGGGGTGTGGTAGCCGGTCAGCAGCGTCAGTTGCCCTGTGCGCGTCAGGTCCGCGAGAACACGATCGAGCGCGGGGAAGACCCCCAGCAGCAAACCTCGCAGGCGATTGATGACACGGGTGCGGTCAGCGACCAGGCCCTAGTTGAGGCTGAAGGGCTGTCCCCACAACGTGATCCAGGTGGAGACGTTGGAGGTTGTGACTCCGACGCTGACGAAGGCGCGTGCTTGGGCGTAACCGCCGCAGCCGTTCAGCCCGATTGTTTCGTCGGCCCAAGTCACCGAACTACTGCTACCGGAGAAGCGGTTGTATTTCTTGTGGGCCTCGTTTCCGAAGTTGTCGGGTTTTTCCTGGTCGAGGATGTAAAACGACTTGGCTTGCCCGGGTCCTAGGGTCAGGTTGCCAGCGGAGGTCGCGCTGGCCTCAGGTGTGACTTTCTGGCCATCACTCCAGTCGAGCGTCCCGTCGACTCCACCGCTTGTACCGCCGCCTGTGATGTCGACCTGGCAGCCCACGGTATAGCCCGGAAAGACGATGCCCCCCGCTTCGCCTGCCGGGTTCGACAGCTCGACTTGCGCGCTACCGGATACCCATGCGTTGCGGTGCAACGGGGTCGAACCCAACGACGGGCTGATGTTGGCCGACTCCCCGACCAGCCGGACCGTGACGACGGTGCCGTCGGACAGGCTCTTGGTGATCTCACCTCCGGGAAGTGCGATAACGGTGTCGGCCTCGGCAATTCCAGCGAAGTACAGGCCCAGGGTTGATGTGGCAGCGAGACCAGCGATGCGTGCCCATTGTTTGCGGTTGATCATGGTTCTTCTCTGGATCGAAGTAAGCGACGGCCAGGTCATCCGGGTAAGAAGACAGGCTTCGTCGGGTTAGCCCCATGTGATGGGCATCCGTTCCGGGCCGCGGGTGGATACGCCGGTTTTCCAGACGATGTCGTGCTCCCGGGTGAGGCGGAGGCCGGGTACGCGGTTGACGAGGGTGGCGATGGCCACTTGCAGTTCCATGCGGGCCAAGGGCGCACCAAGGCAGTGGTGTGCTCCGTGGCCGAAACTGATGTGGGATGTCGGTGGGCGTAGCAGGTCGAGCTCGTCGGGGCGGGTGAACACGGTCTCGTCGCGGTTTGCTGAGTGCAATGCGACGAGAACGGGTTCGCCAGCACGGACGGTGACCGCACCCAGTTGGACGTCTTCGACCGCGTATCGGGGTAGCCCGCCGCCGGTGCCGAGCGGGACGTAGCGCAGCAGTTCTTCCACTGCCTGCGGTATCAGGTCGGGGTCCGTGCGCAGAGCGGCGAGCTGTTCTGGGTGGGTGAGCAGTGTGTAGACGAAGTTGGGGATCTGTGAGGCGGTGGTCTCGTGGCCGGCGACGAGCAGGGACTGCGCCAAGATCAGCAGTTCCTCCTCCGTGAGCCGGTCGTCGTTGTCGCGTGCGGCAACGAGCGCACTGAGCAGATCATCGCGCGCTGACTTACGGCGTTCGACGATTAGGCCGGCCATGTAGTCGGTCAGCTCGGCCAGATAGGATTTCACCTGCTCGGGTGTGTATTTGGTGGTGGACATGAACGCATCGGACCAGACCCGGAACTCGCCGCGGTCGGCGACGGGGACACCGAGTAATTCGCAGATCACGATGGTCGGTAGCGGCAGTCCGAAGTCTGCGACGAGGTCAGCGGGTGCGCCCTTGGCCAGCATTGTGTCTATCAGTTCGTCGGCGATCTGTTGCGCGCGGACCCGAAGCGCCTCGACACGGCGGACCGTGAACGCCTGGCTTGCCAGTCTGCGCAACCGGCTGTGCTCTGGCGGGTCGAAGCTCATGATCGTGCCGGGCCCGACCGCATGGGGCCGGGTGCGGGGTTCATCGCGGCCCACCGCAGCGGCTCGGCTGAACCTCGGGTCGGCCAGGACCGTCTTGATATCGGCGTACCGGGTCGCCAGCCAGGCCGGTTCGCCGTAGGGCAGACGCACTCGGTGCAGCGGTCCTTCCCGTAGCTCGGCGTAGCGCGGATCGACGGTCAGCTTGTCGGTGTCGAATGGATAGGTCATGTGTGTGTCAGTCATGTTCGCTTCCCATCAATCGCATCGATCCGCAGCCCAGGCCAGGTCGTACTGGTCAACGGTGCTACGGGTGGGGTAGGTCTAGTGCTGTCCAGTTGCTGACGGCCAGCGCCACGTCGTGGTCGCAACGGCATCCCGGCAGACGCCGAATGGCTGACTGCGCTCGGCGTCACGACAGTCGTCGACTACAGGGATCGACTGCCCGCCGCTGACCAGGTCAAGGTCTCGGCGGCGTTGACGCGCTGATGGATCTGGTAGGTCAGACCGCTGAACTGGTCCTCTCGATAATCAGACAGCCGTGAAAATGCCTGTGGTCCCACCGGAAGTCCTTCCGGTCGAGCAGCAGCGCACAGGCGGTTCAAGTCCATGGTTCGTACCGGCTAGGCACAGTGTCCTTCCCGCTCGGCTGTTGTTCGCGGGGTGGCCAGCCAGACCGGTTCGCCGTGCTGGAGCTGGGCCCGCACAGCGGGCCTCGCGCCGCTCGACGTAGCGTGGGTCGACGGTGCGCTTGCCGGCGCCGAAGTAGCAGGTCCGGGGCATGATCACCATGCGACCGGGAGTTCATGGACGCCGTAGATGTTCATGTCGTGCCGGAACCGCAGTTCCTCGAATGGGACGGCGAGCCGCAGGTCAGGCAGTCGGCGCAGCAGTACCGGTAGCGCGACTTGCATCTCTGCGCGTGCCAGTGTCTGGCCGAGGCACTGGTGGATTCCGTAACCGAACCCGAGGTGTCCCCGAGCGTGGCGGTCGAGGTAGAGGGTGTCCGGGTCGGGGACGAATGCGGCGTCGCGGTTGCCGGCGGGCAGGTTCATCAGCAAAACCTCACCCGCTTTGATGTGTTGGCCGGCGATCTCGACGTCGTCCTTGGCGATGCGGGCTACCAGGGCGTGCACGATCGGCAAGTACCGAAGAAGTTCCTCGACCGCTGTGGCGAGGACCGCGGGGTCGTCGGTTTCGCGCATCCGCGCGGCTTGGTCGGGGTTGCGGAGCAGGGCGAGGGTGGCGAGGGCGATTGCGTTGGCAGTGGTCTCGTGACCGGCGAAAAGCAGGATGAGGCCGTTCATCACCAGGGCTACTCGGTCCAGCTCGTCGGTCGCCACGTGCTCACGAAGGACACGGCTGATCAGGTCGTCGCCGGGCTCGGCTTCCTTGCGTGCGACTAGGTCTTGTAGGTACCCGAACAGCGCGAACGCGGCCTCGCCTTTGTCCTCCTTGGTGGCGTGAATGGTGGACATGGTCGTGCTGTGCCGCTGGAAGAACTCATGATCTTTGTAGGGCACGCCGAGCATCAGCGAAATCACCAGCGAGGGGATGGGCAGCGCGTAGTCACGCACGAGGTCCGCGGGATGTCCCTTGCTGATCAGCTGGTCGATGAACTGGTGCGCCATCTTCTCGATCTGTGGGCGCATGCTGTTGACTCGCTTGACCGTGAAGTCCTTGGTGAACATGCGGCGTAGCCGGGCGTGCTCGGGGTCGTCCATCCGAGGGAAAACCGGTGGTGGATTGTCGATCCCGCTGAACGACTGAAGCTCGCCCGTGTCGGCGCTCATCCGATGGTCGGCCAGTGCGGCCCGGATGTCTTCATGTCGACTGACCACCCAGACCGGAGTGTCCTTCCATACCGCCCGCCGCAACCCGACGGTCTTCCGCCACTGTGTGTATTCACCTGGCGGGTCGAACGGGCAACGGGCGTTGTGCTCGCCGGGGAAAGCCGGCAGGCCGGTCGTGTCGGTGCTCACGGCGGTCAGTCCTCAACCGTGTCGATGGCGGCAGCGGGGCAGACCGCGACCGATTCCCGCACCCTGGCGTGCAGCTCCGCTGGGGGCGCGTCGTCCAGCAGCAGCACGACGCCGTCCTCTTCGCGCTGGTCGAAGACCTCCGGCGCGAGCAGCACGCACTGCCCTGCGGCAACGCACCTCTCAGCGTGGACCGTGACTTTCATCCCGTCTCCCGAACATGTAAGCAAATGTTGACATAGCCGAGAGTAAAGAAATCTACCGCAGTTGTCAAAGCTTGTTTACATACGGGGGATGCGGGTCTTTTATGCCTGTTTCGGGCTAGCGCTGATGGGGGGTAGTGCCGCGTTGACCAGATCTCGGAGAGGAGTGACGAGGCTTTCTTCGGGGACGGAGGCGAGGGGGCGCAGTCCTGAGGAACGCAGGAGCGCCATCCCGATCGCGGTACCCAGGATGAGTTGGGCGCGCAGGAGAAGATCCTCGCCGTTGGGGGCGTCTGGTTGCCATCCGGCCCGTGCGGCCAGCGCCTCGCCGTAGTCGCGCAGAACGGCGCTCCGGATCTCGTCGGCACGCTCGTCACCGGAAGAGCGCACCAACAGCAGGAGGTGCTCGTAGTGACCCGGGTCGGCGACCTCCATGGCGATGATGCTCGGCAACATGTGCTGCGGGGTGTCGACGGTGGCGCGGCGAAGCCCGTCGATGGCCTCGGTCAGGCAGGCCGCGAACAGGCCTTCCTTGGACCCGAAGTACCGGTTGATCAGGGCCACATTGACCCCCGCCTCGTCGGCGACCTCCCGGACAGGCGTGCCTGCGTAACCGTTCCGGGCGAAACGGTGGCGCGCGGCGTCGAGCAGTCGCTGACGCGTCCTAGCCGAGTCCCGGCGTCGAAGTTGGCTCGGAACTTCGCGGCCGGCTGGGGGAGGGCTTGTGGTCATCGCGGTCCTTCCAGGTTGACCAGAAGCGTAAAGCCTTCTCAGCAGTACATAAACGCTCGTTGACATAAATGTTTGGTCGCGTCCGCGACGAATCCAGGCTACGACCGAGCATGCGGCTCGGTCACGACGTCCAGCCTCGCACTGTGCCGTGGGCCACAAAGCATCCATGAAGTATTCAGGGCGATTACCGGGTCTTCGGGCTCGTCCCGCTGCCTCCATATGTCGGCCCGGCCGGCTTCGTGCGCCAGCGCCGGACGACGAGGTAGGCCACAACCAGGGCTGCTGCACCGATGAGGACATAGATGAGCATGCCGAAGATGTCGGCCATGAGGTGCCAGTTTGCGCCGAGCAGATAACCAGCGAGTAGCAAGGTGGAGTTCCACATCAGACTGCCGACGGCGGTGAGTATTACGAACTTCAGCAGCGACATCCGCTCGACACCCGCTGGTAGCGAGATCAGGGCACGGACGCCGGGCAACAGCCGACCGAACACGACCGCTTTGGCGCCGTGGCGGCCGAACCATACCTCGGAACGATCGAGCATCTTTGGTTTGATTCCCGGGATCCTGATCAGCAACGCCCATGCCCGTTCACGGCCGAGCAGCATCCCGAGGAAGTACAGGGCGAGTGAACCCGCCACTGACCCCGCTGTGGCCCAGGCGATAGCGGCCCCGAGATTAATGGCTCCCTGCGTGGCAGAGAACCCGACGAGGGGCATTACCAAGTCGGCGGGCACGACCGAGAGCATGCTGTCCAAACCGGACATCAACGCCAGCCCTGGCCCACCCAGCGTGTCGATCAGGTCCACGGCCCAGCCGGCCAAGCCCCCCGTCGGCGCCTCGACAGCCCGGGCGAGGTAAGGCAGCATCCACGTCCTCCAGTAAATCTCCACACCACGGAACGATTACAAGAACCTATGGCGCCGTAACCTTCCATTACCGGACCACCCCGAGATCGGGAGGCGCGGGGTTCACGCGGTTTATCTGGCTCACTGAACTCCAAAAGTGAGGGTGTTCGACGGCGCGGTAGGTCGCCGGGCAGCGTCTCCGGCCGTTGCTCGACGCCCCGCCCTGGGTGTTCATCGCAGACAACGTCAGGAGGGCGCACCATGGCCTGCTGGTCGCCGATCGGGTTCGCTGATAGCGACGGTGGGACGGCCACGGGGTATCAGGAGCGCCGCGACGGCGGCGATGGCGATGCCAGCGGCGGCGATCCAGAAGGCCTGGCTGTAGGCGTCGTTGGAGGGAATGGGGTGGGTCGTGGTGATGCTGCCGGCCAGCAGGGTGGCGACGATTTGGGTGCCGAGGGAAGAGCCGACCGTCCGGATGAGATTGTTGACGGCGTTACCCTGGCCGCTCATCTCGGGTGGGATGGCGTCCATGATGAGGTTGGGCATTGCGGCCATCCCGAGGCCGAGTCCGCTGAACAGCACCATCGACCAGATGATGACTGGTGTCTGTGCGTTGTGCGATACGGCGAGCGCGGCTAATCCGGTTGCTGCGACGACCGCGCCGGCCGCCAACGCAGTCTTCGCGCCGAGTCGGGCGCTGAGCCGGCCGGACAAGGCGCCCGCAACCAGCATCATGATGCAGGCAGGTAGTAGCAGCAGGCCTGCCCCGGCAGCGTCCAAGCCGAAGCCGTACCCCGCCGCCGTGGGGGTCTGGGCGAGCTGTGGGATGAGCATGAAAGCGCCGAACATGCCGAAGCCGAAGAGCAGCGTTGTGATGTTGGTGACGAGTACGGTCGGGCGGCCCAGCACCCTCATATCCACGAGTGGGGCAGTCGTACGCCTCTCGGCGAATACGAAGATCACGAGCACGACGATGCCGAATGTAATTAGGCCGAGTGTGCGTGGGTCCACCCATCCCCAGGTCGAGGTGCGAGTCAGGGCGAACAGTGGGGCGATTAGCCCCACTGTCAGCAGCGCCATACCTGCGAAGTCCAGTGGGCCGCGCGCGTCGCCGACATCGGCTGGCAGCCGAAGCGCGCCCAGCGCGGCCAATGAGGCCATGATGCCGCCGATCCAGAAGATCCAATGCCAGGAGGCGTGAGCGATGAGCAGACCGCCCATAAGTAGGCCCGCTCCCGCGCCGATGCCAGCGATCGCCGAGACCACTCCCAGCGCCACCGCGCGCCGATTGGGCTCGAACCGCTCGCCGATGAGCCCTAGACACAGTGGGATGATGCCCCCTCCAGCGCCCTGCATCACCCGCGCCGCGACTAGTACCCACACGTTGGGCGCGAGCGCCGCGACAACGCTGCCTAGGGCGAACCCGGTTAGAGCAACCACGAGCATGCGGCGCTTGCCGTACATATCGCCGAGCCGCCCGAGAATCGGCGTCAGCACTGCCGCCGCCAGCAGATAACCGCTCATCACCCACGAGACGTCGGCCGCCGACGCGTGCAGGGTGTGCGACAGCGTGCTCACTCCCGGCACGATCGCTGTCTGCGCCAACGCGAAGGCCGCTGCTGCCAGCGCCAGCACCGGCAGGCCGCCGGCATCGAGGCTCGGCAATTGCTTGATCTTGTTCATCGAACTCCACTCACATCACAGAAAGCAGGACCAGCAAGTGGACCTTGTCGACGGAAGTTGCTGCGGCGCTGCCGGGCTCGGCACACGCCGCGGGAAAGCTAGTGGTCACAATGGATCGCCGAGGGCAGCGGTATGCCAGCAGTTTTGTCATCGTCACGGATGCGGAAACGCCGGTTCGGCGGCCGGTTCGGGCTCGGGAATCAGTAGGTGCGGATGCAGTATCGGACCAGCGATGGCGATTACCATCGCCATCAGTAGCCCGGCGTGCAGAGGCGCGTTTTCGTGGGTGTATCCGAGTAGCCAGGTTGCGATCAGGGCGAAGGCCACGACGATAGCCTTCGCGGCGAAGAACCGTGTCAGGGATATGCGTGGACCGGAACGCGCACGATGGCGGCGGAGCCTGGCTCGCACGAGATGGATAACCGGTGGTCCCACGAGGGACAGACCGACCAGTCCGACGGCGCGGTGCCATAATGGCCCGCTCTGTACGGCCCAGATACCTCCCATGGCCAATCCTGCAACCAGGTAGCGCGCCCATGTCGGCGCTTTCGTCACGGACGCCGTTGCGCGTTCGAGGAGTAACCGACGCATGAGTGTCCCTTCTCCGCAGACTAATTGGCAGCTGACTGTCAGATCTACCTCTCGTCGCAGAATACCTAATTGTCAGTCGACTGTCAGTTTGTTAACGTGGGGAAGTGGCTGTCTATCCTGATCGGCCGTTACGGGCCGATGCCGCGCGCAACGTCGAACGACTCGTGCGGGCGGCACGCACCGTGTACGCCGCGGCCGGGCCGGATGCCTTACTGGAAGATGTGGCACGGCATGCCGGAGTCGGTGCCAGGACGTTGTATCGGCACTTCCCAACCAAGGCGGACCTGGTCAGGGCAGCGCTGGAGCAGAGTTTGGCCGAGGATCTCGCGCCTGCCATGATGCGGGCGCTTGCAGACGACGACCCGTATCGAGGGCTGGTGTCGCTGGTGGAGGCCGCCCTGTCGATGGCCTCCCGCGAGTTCAACACACTCGCGGCCGCCAAGCACGCCGGTTCGCTGACTGCAGATCTATCCAGCCCGTTCTTCGAAGCTCTGTCCACACTGACCGAGCGGGCGCAGCAAGCGGGCCGTATCCGCGGCGATCTGGTCGCCGACGACCTCCGCAGGATCATGGCGATGCTGTTCTCGGTGCTGTGGACGATGGATCCCGAAAGTGATGGCTGGCGACGCTATCTCGGGCTCGTGCTCGACAGCTTGTCGCCACCGGCGGCGAGTTCCTTACCCGCCGCGCCGATCTTGCGTTACCCGTCGCGGCCACATGGTTGGCCGATCTAATTCGACCTGGAGGAAATACATGACGACCAAACCGGCAAGTCGGACCGCTGTGTTGGTGTGCCAGGCGCGCGCAGTCGCCGACGACCGTCTCGGCATCGGCCGTTTCAGAGATCCGATAGCCGCGCACCTGCTCCGCAAGGATGAGCGGGTGCCCGTCGAACGCGCACGCAATGAGAGCGCGCCGGACGGGTTGAGGGTGCGGCTGGAGGCGATGGTGCTCGACGCCACCACGGCAGTACTGGTGTCGCGCACGGTCGTGATCGACGACGCGGTCCGAGCGAAGGCGAATCCGCAACTGGTTGTGCTCGGTGCAGGCTTGGACGCGCGCGCCTACCGTCTGCCCGAATTGGGTGATGTCGATGTGTATGAGGTGGATCATCCTGCGTCCCAACACGATAAACGTGATCGGATCGACGGCCTGCAGCCGGTGGCCAAATCGCTGACCCACGTCCCGGTGGACTTCGGGCACGACCCGCTCGGGCCCGCGCTCGCGGCCGCCGGACACGACGCGGCGACACCGACCACCTGGATTTGGGAAGGCGTCGTCCCCTACCTCACCGAAGCTGCGGTGCGGGCCACCCTGACCGCGATCGGCGAACGGTCGGCCGCAGGTAGCCGATTGATCGTCACTTATCCAACACCGAACAGGCTCACCGCAATCGGCGGCCGGGTACTTCGGGTGGCTACCCGGGTGGTCGGCGCTCGTGATCCCTTGCAGGACGAGCCGCATATCTCGACCTGGCAACCGGAGGCCATTCGGGCCCTGACAGCGGAGTATGGGTTCACCGTGATCGATGACCATGAACTGATGTCGGTCGCCCAGCGGCTCGACCTGCCGACAAGACAGTCCCGCCTGTCCCGCCTCGGACGGGTCGCCGTGGCAGATAAGCAACCTGCACCGCAGTAGGCCGAGGACCCATACGGCTGGGAAATCAAGCGCCGGTATTGATTTCGGGTCCGCACGCGGTGCCGCCCTCGACCAGGCCATCGCCGAGGACCTCGCACCGGCCGCCGAACGAGCACTGACCGACAACAATCCGCAGCGCCCGCGTCGGCGGCCGGGCTCAGCGACTGCTTGTCGAGCGGGACCACGAGGTCCGCGGCGGTGAATCACCAAGTCGCTTCTCGAGACGAAACCATGTCCACGCCCATTGGGTGCTGAACGGCAGCAGGCAATAACCACGACATCCAGGCAAAACGGTGGGTCACCCGTTGGAAGACCGCTCTGAGCGCCTTCGACATCGCATTGAGGCTGGCTCACGGCTGGACGGAAGTAACCCTCG
Source organism: Nocardia sp. CA-120079 (assembly GCF_050955745.1). Classification (NCBI taxonomy): domain Bacteria; kingdom Bacillati; phylum Actinomycetota; class Actinomycetes; order Mycobacteriales; family Nocardiaceae; genus Nocardia; species Nocardia sp. CA-120079. The sequence goes on along the minus strand of NZ_CP192088.1, from coordinate 6,344,363 downwards.
ACAACACTGGTCACACGGTTAGCTGCAGGCCATATGCGGCCGCGAAGCTGGCATTCACTCTTAACCGATGTTCTTCGGCGATAGGCTGACACTGACGAAAGGTGAGCGCATGTTGCCTGGTGTCGGTGAGCATGCCGGTCGGCGTGCCTGTGGTCGATGAGTGATGATGATCCGTTGCGTACCCGCCGCGATATTGGGACGCCCCTCGCGGCGGAGTTGGACGCGGCTGGTTTCGAGGACGCGGTGGAGATCGGCCGGGGTGGTTTCGGGGTGGTGTATCGCTGCTGGCAGTCCGAGCTGGATCGGACGGTGGCGGTGAAGGTGTTGAACGCGGAGGGGGATGCCGATGACCGGGCGCGGTTTCTTCGTGAGCAACGGGCAATGGGCCGGTTGACCGGGCATCCCAATGTCGTGACCGTGCTGGAAGTCGGTACCACCGCGAGCGGACGCCCGTATCTGGTGATGCCGTATCACCCGCTGAATTCGCTGGATGTGTGGATACGCGAGCATGGGCCGCTGGGGGTGGAGCAGGCGTTGGAGATGGGCGACAGGATCGCTGGTGCCCTGGCGGAGGCGCATCGGCTCGGTATCGTGCATCGGGATGTGAAACCGGGCAATATCCTGCTCACCGAGCACGGGGACGCGGCATTGACCGATTTCGGTATCGCGCATTTCGCTGGCGGGTTCCAGACCTCGGCGGGAACGTTGACCGGCTCGCCGGCGTTCACCGCGCCGGAGGTCCTCGAGGGAGGGACCCCGACACAGGCGGCAGATGTCTACGGGCTGGGTGCGACGTTGTTCGCCGCGCTGACCGGGCACGCCGCGTTCGAGCGCCGCAGCGGGGAGAACATGGTGACGCAGTTCGTGCGGATCACCACCCAGCCGGTGCCGGACTTGCGGGAGACAGGTATTCCCGCACAGGTCTCGGCACTGGTGCAAGCCGCGATGGACCGTGATCCCCACAAGCGGCCGACCGCAGCTGCGCTGGGCCAGAGCCTCAGGCGAGTGCAACAACAGCTACGCTCGGTCCCAGGCCAAACAACGCCACGCGCCGACCCGGCCCGATACCGCACACTAGAAGCGGAGAAGCGACGTCCGTGGGCGGCCAGCGCCGTGCCTGTTGACGGCAACCTCCCGCTAGAGCTGAGCAGCTTCGTCAATCGTCGGACCGAGCTCTCGGAGCTGAAGAATCTTTTGTCCGGGAACCGCCTGGTGACGTTGAGCGGCATCGGAGGTGTCGGCAAGACGCGGCTGGCGTTGCGGGCCGCATCGCAAGTTCAGGCGGACTACGCCGACGGGGTGTGGTTGATCGAAATGGCCGACGTGACGGACGCGGCGGGCGTAGCCGGCGTTGTGGCGGCCACCCTTGGTTTCCACGATGCAGCGGCCCGGCTGCTGCCCGAGGCGTTGGCCCAGATTCTCGCCGCACAGGAAACGCTGCTCGTTCTGGACAACTGCGAACAGGTAGTCGGATCCGTAGCCGAGTTGACCGAGATGCTGCTGCGGGCGTGTCCGAAGCTGCGGATCCTTGCCACCAGCCGCGAACCGTTGAATATCGCGGGGGAAGCGGTGCTGCGGCTGATGCCTCTCCCGATCCCAGACCCGGTCCGGGAACCGGCGCTCGCCGCTATGCCCCGCTTCGACGCGGTGATGCTGTTCACCGACCGGGCCGCGGCTGCCGCGCGTGGCTTCCAGTTGGATGATCAGAACAAGGTCGCCGTGGCCCGGATCTGCGCTCGATTGGATGGCTTGCCGCTCGCCATCGAATTGGCCGCAGCGCGGACGCGCACAATGACGCCGCCGCAGATCCTGGAGCGGCTCACCGATCGGTACACGTTGCTGACTCGCGGGAGTCGGACCGCTCCCAGCAGGCAGCAGACGATGAAGTGCTGCATCGATTGGAGCTATGAGCTCTGCACGCCCGTCGAGCAGCGGATGTGGGCCCGGGTATCGGTGTTCGCGGGCAGCTTCGAACTCGAGGCGGCCGTTGGAATCTGTGGTACCGGACTGACCACTGGCCTGTCGGCTGACGTGGGCGAGTGCAGCCCGCTCGATGTCCTCTCGTCGCTGGTCGACAAGTCGATCTTGGTCGCCGAGGAAACGAACCATGCGGTGCGCTTTCGGATGCTCGAGACAATACGGGACTACGGCCGGGAAAAGCTCCGGGAGTCCGGGGAAGACAACGACTTGCGGCGGCGGCATCGCGACTGGTATCACGCGCTGGTTCTGGCGGCGGAGGCTGGCTGGATCAGTGACCAGCAGCCGGAATGGATCGATCGGCTCGCCTGCGAGCTGCCAAACCTGCGCGAGGCAGTCGAAGCCTGCCGGTCCGTAGATGCGGCCGAAACGGGATTGCGCATCGCGGCGGGGCTTTACCAGTTCTGGAGCTTCCGTGGTCTGTATGGCGAAGCTCGATCCTGGCTGAACAATGTTCTCGGCCACGCCAAGGCGGCATCGGCGCCCGATCGCGTCAGGGCGCTCTGCGTTGGCTGCGAGATGGCTGCGGCCCAGGGCGATTTCGATGCGGCTGCCGTGCTTTTCGCGGAAGCGCGCGTGATCGCCGATCGGGCGCCCACTCCCGCGATTCAGGCGCAGATCACTTATACCACCGGTTTCTTCGCACTCGCCCGCGGTGAGGTCACCGACGCCTTGGCCTTCCTCGCGCGTGCCGTCGAGATGCTCGGTTCGAACAAAACTGCGGCTTCCTACATCAGTGCCGTGACGATTCTCGCCTGGGCCTACGAACTGTGTGGTGACACTACTCGCGCGAGTGAATATTACCGAAAAGTAGCTTCGATCACCGAAGAGCGCGGCGAACTGCTCTATCGTTCGGTGGCGCTTCGTGGCATGGCAGTCGGCGCTTGGCGGGAAGGCGCAGGGGATCGTGCGCGACGGCTGCTCGAGCAAGCGTTACGGGTCAACCGGCGGACTCGCAGCCAATTGGTCACCACATTTGGTCTCGAGACGCTAGCGTGGATCGTCGCCGACGAGGGAAACGCGGAACGCGCGGCTGTTCTGATCGGAGCCGCGCAGCGGCGCTGGCTGTTGGGAAGCAGCGCAGGGAGCGTCTTTCCGAACATGGCGCATGAGCATGAGAAGTGCGAGCGGATGGCGCGCCGGACGCTCGGAGTTCGCCGATTCGAGGCGGCTTTCCGGAAGGGCGAGGCGATGAGTGCGGACGCCGCGGTCTCGTACGCACTCGGCGAACAGCAGCCAGCCGATGCGCTCGCGGCGGGCCCCTCGGCAACTTTGACCAAGCGCGAGCGGCAGGTCGCCGGCCTCGTCGCACAAGGACTCACCAACAAGCAGATCGCTGCCGAACTGGTGATCTCCCAGCGCACCGCCCAAGGTCACGTCGAACACATCCTGACCAAACTCGGATTCAACTCTCGTACTCAGATCGCGGCCTGGATCGTCGCGGAATCCCAACAGAGCGGTGTTTGACCGTTACGCGAGTTCGCGATCATGCGCCCACGGCCAAACGGCTGAGAGGCCCAGCAACGTAACCACCTGGACGCCCGGATCGCGGCAGCAAGCTACTCGGAAGTGCTCAGGGTGGCTGCGATGTCGGTCGACATAAACCTCAGCGACAGAACCGAATTCAGGGTTTATCGGCAGCGGTATTCACCAAGATGGGGCGGAGTTCTTGAGCTGGTGCCAGTAGCGCCGGTGGGCGTCGCGGGAATCAGCACTGGATACCGCCGCGGGGAATTCTTTGTCGAGGGGATCGGACAGGTCTTCGATATCACGGAGCACGGCGGCCTGGTTTGCTCGCTTGGTGAACGCATAGGCATCGAGGCAGTCTTCGGGCGTTAGCTCGGCAACAGCGATCGCACGGTCGAGGAGGTCATGCGAGGGCACGAGCTCGTGTACCAAGCCCAGCTCATGCGCCCGCGCAGGGGAGAAGACCTCACCTCGCAGGCAGGTGCGACCAGCGACGGGCTCGCCCCACGCGTAGGCGAGCATGCGGACCCAGACCGCTGCCATCGGTACCCCGATCCGGACCTCGTTGAGGCCGAGCCGTGCTTCATCGTCGGTGACCGCGAGGCGGTAGTCGCAGACACCCGCGGTGAGGAGCCCTCCCGCGAGGGCATGCCCGTTCACAGCCGCCACGGTCGGGCGCGGGTAGGTGAACAGTCGCATATTGGTCGCTCGATAGTCCCGGAGCCAGGACGCAATGGCCTCCTGGTCACCAGCGAAGAGCGGGAAATGCTCACCGAGATCGAGTCCTGCCGAGAATCGCTTGCCGGTGCCGGTCAGCACGACGGGAGAGTCCGGATGATCGCGCTGGAGACGGTCGAAAGCCTCGTGCAGGTCGGCGAAGAAGGCGCGGTTCTGCGCGTTGACCGGGTTGGTTGTCATGGTCACCACGGCCACGCGACCACGTCGCTCGATCCGCCAGCTCATATTCGTTCCTCTCGATTCTCGTATGCCATCGTTAGCATCGATGACTTACCTTGATGTCGGCGCGCCACCGGTCGAACAGTCGGTGTGTGGAAGACACCGGGGCCAGCAGCATGCCGATCGCCACCTTCCGCACGGCCGTCCGGGATACGTCGGTCAGGTACTCGACCGGTGAGGCGCCGTCCACACGCGCCAGGAGTAGCGCGGGAACAAGGGTGGTGACGCGGTGATCGAACGCGGCTACCGACTCCCAGTCGATCTGCGAGGCGTGCGCAGCGAGGAGTGAGTCCGCCGCGGCACGCAGATCGTCCGCCCGATCAGGGCGGACGAGCATCTTGAGCGCCAGATGGGTAAGGCAGAACGCGAGATCGAAGGCGGGGTCGCCGAATACCGCGCACTCGGCGTCGAGGAAGACCGGCCCTGCGCGGCCGACCAGGATGTTCTTCGGGCTGATGTCACCGTGCACGAGGGCAAGGTGAGTGGCAGCCGTGCGGTCGGCGAGGGCTACGAGCTGGCGGGCCACCTGCGGGTGGCGCCGGGCGGCCGTGGTGAAGTAGGGCTCGAGCCGCAAGGCCGCGAAGTTCGCGTCGTTGGCGAACTCTGTCGCCAGGCCGGACTCCCGGGTCGACATGCGGTGTAGCTCGCCGAGCACGTTGCCAACGGCGGCCGCGACCGCTGGATCGACCCGGCCCGCCATGAGCTCGGTCTTCCACACGGGGTGGGGAAGGAACTCCATGGCGAAGTAGCCGGCTTCGGGGTCGTGGGCAAGCAGCCGGGGTACATTGCCGCGGCGGTGCCGGGCGGCGAATGTCAACCAGGCGTACTCCACCGCGTTGCGGGTCACCGGGGCCTGCCACTTCTCGCCGACCCGCAGCGTGGGCAGCGCCCGCTTCACGCAGAGGCTGCGCCCCGGCAGATCCACTCGCCACAAATCCGACGACACACCGCCGGTCAACGCGGTCCACGTCGCGGACTCCTCCGCCGACTGAAGCCCGCTGCGCAGCATGAATTCCGCAGGGGTGGTCACGGTATGCCTACGAGGGTCGCGGGCGAAGGCGCGAACGGCAGCGTCTCGTCCTCGGCGATTCGCAGCAACTGGTTGTACTTGGCCAGCCGTTCCGAGCAGCGCAGTGAACCGATCTTGATCTGGCCCGCCGCGGTCCCGACAGCGAGGTCGGCGAGGAAGTCGTCCTCGGTCTCACCCGAGCGGGCGGAGACCACTGGCACGTAGCCGGCTTCGCAAGCGCGGGCCATAACGTCGAGCGTGCCCGACAGTGTGCCGTTCTGGTTGACCTTAACGAGGATTCCGTTCGCGGCACGCGCGACGATACCGCGCTCCAGGCGTGCGGCATTGGTGGTGAACAGGTCGTCTCCGATGAGCCGCGCGCACTTTCCGATACGGGCGGTGAGCTCCGTCCAGCCGGCCCAGTCCTCTTCGTCGAGCGCGTCCTCGACGGACACTATCGGATACTCCCGGACCCAGCTCTCCACCATGTCGATCATCTCGGCGGTGGTGCGGACGACACCCTCACGGTCGAGGGCGTAGCGACCGTCGGCGTCCACGAGGGAGTGCGCGGCGACATCGATCGCGATCAGGGCGTCTGCTCCCGGCTCCAGCCCGGCGCGTTCGATGACCTCCACCATGAGTTCCAGCGCTTCGTGCCCACTGGCACAACCCGGGCTCAGCCCACCCTCGTCGGCGAGTAGGGTCGGCAGGCCACGGGCGGCGAGGGCGTCGCTCGCCGCGGCGCGGACCCGGGCGACCACATGCAGCGCATCGGCGATGTTCGTGGCACCGGCTGGCACCACGAGGAAATCCTGCACGTCCATGCCTCGCCCGGCGTGCTGCCCACCGGAGAGGATGTTGACCATCGGCATCGGCAGCATCGGGGTGTCGACACCGGCGAGTTCAGTGATCCGACGGTAGAGCGGCCGGCCCAGCGCCAGCGCTGAGGCTCGGCACACCGCGAGTGAAGTGCCGAGGACGGCGTTGGCTCCGAGTCGGGTCAGGTTGTCGGTGCCGTCGAGATCGCGCAGCGCACTGTCGACGCCGAGCTGATCGGTGACATCGTGGCCCCGCAGCACGGGAGATACCTCGTCTCGTACGGCGCGGACGGCGCCGCGCACGCCGAGACCGGCGTAGTCGCCGGGATCGCCGTCGCGCAGTTCGTGGGCCTCGTGGGTGCCCGTGGACGCCCCGGACGGCACCGAGGCACGCCCCAGTGTGCCGTCGGCGAGCATGACGTCCACCTCGACGGTCGGCCGCCCGCGGGAGTCGAGGATTTGGCGGGCATGGACCGCCTCGATGCGGGTCATCCCGCCACCGACACGGTGTTCCGAGGGTGACGAGCCGGCTGGCCGGTGAGCACACGCACGACCTCCTCGGCCGCGCCGCGGCGTAGGTCGAGCAGCGCGAGTTCGGACGTGAATGCCACGTGCGGCGTGATCAGCGCGCCCTCCTGCGCGAGCAGGTCCGCGGGCACGTCGGGTTCGGTGTCGAGTACGTCCAGGGCGGCCCCGCCGAGGTGTCCGGTCGCGAGTGCGTCGATCACAGCGGTGGTGTCGACGAGACCGCCGCGGCTGACGTTGACCAGCAGCCCGCCGGGACGCATCCGAGCCAGCTGCGGCGCCCCGATGAGACCACGCGTCTCGGGCGTGAGTGGTGCGTGGACAACGACGACGTCGGAGGACGCGAGCAGGCTGTCCAGGTCGACGAATTCGGCCGGGTCCGGAGCGGCGGGTGGATGCGGATCGGTGGCCAGGATGCGGGTGCCGAATGCGGCGAGCTTGCGCGCGGTCTCCCGGCCGATCCGGCCATAGCCGACGATCCCGCAGGTCAGGGCGCCGATGCGGCGGAGCCTGGCGCCGGCGGGTTGCCAACGGCCTGCGCGCACGGCGCTGTTGGCGGTAACCAGACCACGCGTCCAGGCGAGAATCATCCCGACGGCATGATCGCTGACCTCGGCTACGCAGAAGTCGGGCACGTTCGTGACCAGGACGCCGCGGTCGGTGGCGGCGGTGACATCGATATTGTCCAGTCCGACGCCCATCCGGGCCACAACCCGCAGCTCGGGCGCTGCTCCGATCGCGGTGGCGCTGACTGGGGCCCAGCAGGTCAGGATCGCCGTGGGCTGGTGCTCGCGCACGAGTTTCTCGATCACGGCCGCCGGAGCGGGGTCGGCCGGACCGCTCACGAACGTGAAGCCGGCACCCTCGATGATCTCGCGTTCCACGAGATCATCGGGCCAAGCCCGATCGGTGAGCAGGACTACAGGCGGGAAGATGGACAATGAATTCTCCTGGTCAGAGGGTCGGGGGGCTGGTACTACCCCGGACGGTCAGGACACCGGGTGAGATGGACGAGAACGGTGCGAGCGCTGTGGCGGCGGCCGGATTCGCGAGCCGGTCGAGCAGCCACAGCGCACAGGTCCTCGCGAGCTGTCGAATCGGGAGCGCGATGGTGGTCAGGCCCGGCCCCCACCAGGACCAGCCGGCCTCGTCACCGAAACCGACCACCGAGACCTCGTCCGGCACGTCGACGCCGCGCGCGAGCAGAGCTTCCAGCACACCGCGGGTGGCCTGCACCGACCCGGTGACGATCCCGGTGGGCGGGTCGGCGCGGTCGATCAGTCGTGCGACGGCGCTGCGGCCGTGCTCGACCGACGACGGCGGCCCGAGCTCGATCAATGTCGGGTCTATCGGGAGGCCTTCCGCGGCGAGCGCCTCCTGATAGCCGCGCTGGCGCGCCGCGCCGGTGGGCAGGTCTGCGGTGCCACCGACGAACGCGATCCGCCGGTGCCCCAGGGCCGTCAGGTGCTCGGTAGCCATTCGCAGCGACCGTTCGTCGTCGATACCGAACCACTGTTGACTCAGCGCCGCGCTGTTCCGCAACAGCTGCACATGCGGCAGCGTCTGCAATAGGCGCACGGTCGCCGGAGTCGGCAGGGCGGTCGGCACGACGATGGCGCCGGCCACCTGTGCCGCCGCGAATCCTCGGATCTGCCGCAGCTCCGCGGTCCGGTCGTCTGCCGTCTCACCGAGCATCAGCTGGTATTGATTGCGTGCCAGAGTCTCCGACAGTGCGTGGGCGATTGTGGCGTAGAAGCTGTTGCTGATGTCCGGGACGACCACCCCGATGACGTCGCTCGATGCGCCACGCATCATGCGGGCCGCCCGATTGGCGATGTATCCCGTGTTCTCCGCGGCGCGGGCGACTCGGGCCTTGGTCTCCGCGCTGATGCGCGGATCGTCGGCCAGCGCCCGACCCACCGTCGAGACGGAGAGGCCAAGGCTCGCGGCCAGGTCCTTTGCGGTTGTCATGCTCTTCCTCCGCTTATGCTAACGATCGCACAGCTCGACTGCTCCAACGTAGCCGTGTCGCTCGGCACGCCCGCCGCGTGAAACGTGAACCGGGACGCTCGGCATCAGGCGGAGAGCCCGCAGGCAGGTTGGTGGCTGCGGGCTATTGCCATGGAGGGTCGATGTGGAACGGTCAGTGGACCAGACGCGGGATATTCGAGGTATCGAACTTCTCGTTGCGGTAGGGACCGTTGTAGTACGGGAACCGCGCCACTTTCACACGTACACGCTTCACGGGGTGCCCCAGATCACCCCACAAGACCTCGAGTTCACGACCCTCCACAGCGAGTTCGGTCGAGATGGAGGCGAGCGAGACCATCTTTCGCTCGTGGTAGGCGATCGTCCGGCCGGTGGCGACTCCTACCTTCGCGTCTCCGTCCACTACGTAATCGCCCCGAATCGTGCCGGCGGCGAATTCCTCGGGCCGGAGACCGGAATGGTTGATGTCGTCGTAGGGCTCGACCTCGGTGCCGCGGTACTGAGAGGCGACGACATCGGCGATGTCCTCCGGATTCCACTCGAGTGTGACGGTCTTGCGTGGCCGGTTCGCCGCGATTTTCTCCAGCGCCGCCTTGCCGATGAAGTCGTGGTCGAAGTTGACGAGGTAGCCCCAGTTGACGTCGTACGGCGTCGCATAGAAATTCGTGAGTCTATCCGCCGCGCTGCCGGTCGGCGTGAGAACGAGATACGGCGTCTGCGTGATGAACTCCGAAAGACCCTCGCCGCTTTCGTGTACTGGATAGATGTAGTGCAAGTACTGGTTGGGGTAGCCGGCGACCGTGTGGTTGACGACAGGGTAGTTGAAAACGCCCTGAACCTTTCCGCCGAACTCCTCGACAGTCGCGCGGAGCTTTTTATATGCCTCGACTGCGTTTTCGGCGTTTCCGTGCATCTCGTAGGCGAGAGCACCGGACATTCCCAGACGGTGCACCACTGCCTCGTGCCCATCGAAGTCGATGCGCTTGTTGCGGGCGAACTTCAGGTCGTGCAGGTCGGCACCCGTTGCGCGCTCGACGATCTCGAGGGACTTCGGCCCGTCGATCTGGAAGAAGTACTCGTCGGTGACGTACTCGCCTTCGATGTTCATGCCACTGGTGCTGAGGAAGTAATGAATCACCGGTGCAAGCCAGTAGGTGCGGAAGTGGTTCTCCGCGACCTTGATGACGACACCATCGGCGAGCATGTATCCCTCTTCGTTGCAGATGAGGACGTGCTTCGACATTCCCTCCGGAAAGTTCCCGAAGTCCTTGTTCACCGCGACCCAGTTCAGGAACCGGACCGCGTCAGGGCCCTTCACATCGAATACGGGCGAGAAATTCAAGGCGACCCCCAGCCAGGCCGCGCTGCGGCCGGCAAGGTATTCGTCCTTCATGCCGGTGTACGCGACCGGTACCACGGTCGAGTGGAATGGGGCGTACAGACTCGCCCCTTGGAAAATTGGGCTGTCGGGAGTGAAGAGCATCATCGGCCTCCGGTTTTGGTTAATACACTTGATTTACGGATTAGTTGTTGGCGAGGCCGATTCAGCCGCTCGATACGGAATAATCGGTCGTGCACATATTGACGGCAACTGCGGCGGCAATTCACATTTTTTTGGACCGACGCAGAAACCCTGCCTCCAGCAGCCTGCGGAAGGCCGATGTCGTGGCCGCGCGGTTACTTCGCTGCGCCTCCGTCCACGAGATGACAGAGTTCAAGGTGTTGACGATGACCAGGATTTGCAGGTTCACGTCGACTTCGTCATCCAGGTATCCGTCCGCCGCCGCCGCGGTCCCGAGCCCTACCCAGAACGACTTGAAAATGCTGGTCTCCTGGTGAACACGCTCGCGTTGCTCGGGCGGCAATTGGGGTAGAAGCGAGATCGCTGCGGGCGCCAGGGAGTCGGGTCGCAATATCGACCAGATGTGGGCGTCAACGGCGGCCAGCAGCCGGTCCCGCGATGTCGCTTCGGAAGAGCACTCGGCGACAGCTTTCCGGGCGGCTTCGACGCTGTCGAGCACGCCTCTGCGTGTCACTTCATGAACGAGGGCCGCGCGGTCCACGAAGTGGTAATAGAGGCTTCCGGTTTGCAGGCCGGCCGCAGAGGCGATGTCGGTGAGTTTGGTGCCCGAGAAACCTCGCTCGACGAAGATCCGGGCCGCCCCGCGCAGGATGCGTTCGCGAACCGCGAGCAATCGAGCCGACGGTGCGGTATCGGATACGTCCGAGGGGCTCACATCGTCCAGCTCGAGTGGGTGGCACCCGGTCCGGCGGATCTGGGGTTCACCCCGGCCGGTCTCCGGCGACCGCCGGGGTTCCGAGATCCGCACCACGCGGTGGACGGCTCCACTCGAAGCCCCGGACGACGTGGGAGAGTTGTTTCGTATCGGGGGGCGTTTCGGCATCAGAGTTCACCTTCCTGCCGACGTGATTTCCATCCTCCGAACTCGGCGCGGCGGTGCTCGGCCATGGGAAAGGCCGCGTAGGGGGTTTCCCCCTCGCGTAGACGCGAGACGGCCCACCCTTCGCGGCTGCTCATGCCGTCGGCTTCGGTAGAAGGATCGCCTTGATCTCGAGGAATTCCTCGAGACCATGGCTGCCGTCCTCGCGGCCCAGGCCGGACTGCTTCATGCCGCCGAACGGCGCCCCAGGCCACCGGTCGCCATCGTTGATCCGTACCTGTCCAGCCCGGATTCGGGTGGCGACCCTGGCCGCTCGATCCGGGTCCGACGACCACACGCAAGCAGCCAGTCCGTAAACGGTGTCGTTGGCAATCGTCACGGCCTGTTCTTCATCGTCGTAGGGAAGGATGGCCAGGACGGGACCAAAGATTTCTTCCTGCGCGATGCGCATGTCGGTAGTCACGTCGCTGAAGATCGCCGGCGGTACGAAGTATCCGGTCTGCTCGTCGGCAGGTGTCCCGCACGCGACCAGCCGGGCGCCTTCCGCGGCGGCGACGTCGACATAGCTTCGAACCCGCTCGCGCTGGACATCGCTGATCAGCGGACCGAGGTTCACACCGGGCTTGCGTGGATCACCGATCCGATACTCCCGCAATTCCCGAGCGGCGATCTCCTCGATCTCGGCGAGCCGATCGCGCGGCACGATCATCCGAGTGAGTGCGGAGCAGGTCTGTCCCGAGTTGACGAAGCACCAGGCCAGACCGTCGCGGACCGCCACTTCGAGATCCGCGTCATCGAGGATGATGTTCGGGGACTTCCCGCCGAGTTCGAGGGCGACGCGAGTGACATTGCCCGCAGCCAGCGCCGCGACACGCTTACCCGCCGCAGTCGAACCGGTGAACGACACCATATCTGTGTCCGGGTGGCCCGCCAGTCGTGCGCCTACCACCGGGCCGAAACCGTTGACAAGGTTCACTACACCCGGCGGCAGCCCGATGCCGTCGACGAGTTCGACCAGCCGCAGCGCTGACAGCGGTGTCACCTCGGTTGGTTTGAGGACCACCGTGCAGCCCGCGGCGAGAGCCGGGGCCATCTTCAGGACCAGTTGGTGCAGCGGGAAGTTCCACGGGGTGATACACGCGACGACCCCCACCGGCTCGCGACGCACCCATCGCCCTTCGGTGTCTTGCTCATCGAACGGGTAGGTCTCGGCGAGATCGGCGAAGGCGCCCAAGTTGGCCAGTGGCACGCCGACCTGGACGTGATCGGCCAGTGGCGTTGGGCAGCCGACGTCGTCCTGGATGATCCGGACCAGATTCTCGCGATCGGCCGCCGCGGCGGCTTGGAGCCGTCGCAACCACGTCGCCCGCTCGGACGTCGACAGCCTCGCCCACGCCGGCTGGGCCGCTTTGGCGGCTGCGACCGCGGCGTCCGCGTCGTCCTCGGTCCCCTTGGCCACGACGGCTATGACCTGCTCAGTGGCCGGGTTGCGGACCTCGATGACGCCCTCACCAGTGGAGTTCACCCACGCGCCGCCGATGTACTGCCTCGTGTGTTCGATGATTGTCGCGGTCATGGCGAACGTCACCATTCCTTCTCAGGTCGTTCTGAACTCACGTCACAGGGAGATAGGCGAGAGATGATCATCGCCGCGGCACCGCCGTGTCGCGGGCTGCCTTCAAGCTTTCGTCGAGGCCGGCGACCAGGGGCAGCCAGTCGTATCCGACGGTGATCATGCGGTACCCCATGTCCGCCCGGCCCCGAGCGAGTTCCGCACTGGCGTGGATGCCGGGCAGGACCCCCGCGCGCCTCGCCGATTTCGCGATATGCGCGAGGGTCTGGACCAGCCTTGGATCGTCCTGTGTCGTATCGAGTCCGATATTCATGGACAGGCTGAGGTCGGCCGGGCCGACGTAGATGGCGCGGACCCCGGGCACGGCGAGTATTTCGTCGATGTTCGCGACGGCCTCCTCGGTCTCGATCATCGGGATGCACCACACGTCGTCGTTCGCGGTGCCGAGGTAGCCGCGGCCGTAGTAGGTACCCGCAGCCAGAGGCCCGACGCTGCGCTTCCCGGTCGGGGCGTAGTAGCACGCCTCGACCGCCGCGCGCGCCTCGGCTGCGGTGTTGACCATCGGAATGATGACGGCGCGCGCCCCGGCGTCGAGCACTCGGCCGATGACGGTCGCGTCGTTGCCAGCCACGCGGACCGTGGGGAACGCGCCGCCAACGGCCAACGGACCGAGGAGATCACCGATATCACTGTCGCCGGCCAAGCCGTGCTGCATATCCACGCACACGTAGTCATAGCCCTGGTTCGCTGCCGAGATAGCGGCCAAAGGCTCGCGGAGAAACAGCCACGCCCCGAGCGCGATGCCCTCGCCCCCGAGTCCGCTACGGGAAGCCGTCATATCACCGGACCCCGAAACCGACTGAGCCGAACGGTGCGGAGAACACGGCGCTCACCGTGTCACCGGCCCGGAAGGGAGCGAGCTGGAGGAACGAGCCAGGCAGGACCACGTGCCCCGCTTCGAGAGTGACACCGAACTCCGCCAGCTTCCTGGCCAGCCACACGATCGCGTTCACCGGATTGCCCATAACGGCCGAGGACATCCCCGACCGGATCGGCTCGCCGTTTACGAACAGCGTCGCCGCGACGTCCCGGATGTCGATATCACGCAAACCGACGGGGTTCCCGCCGAGGACGACGCGCCCGCAGCTTGCGGCGTCGGCGACACTGTCGACGACGCCGCCGGGTGAGGATGAGTAACGACTGTCCACCACCTCGAGAGCGGGCAACACGTAGTCGGTCGCGCTGATCACATCCGCTGCCGTCGCGGTCCTGCCGTCGATGTCGCGTCCGAGTACGAACGCAACTTCCACCTCGACCTGCGGGCGGTTCAGGCGGCTGATGTCCAGAACATCGCCCTCGGCGACGAACCAGTCGTCGAACAGCGCTCCGTAATCGGGCTCGGTCGCCCCCGCCACTTCACGCATCGCTCGCGAAACAAGGCCGATCTTGTGCCCCTTCACGACCCGGCCGGCCTGCTGTTTCAGTCCAGTGACGGCTGCGGCGACGTGATAGGCGTCTTCGATCGTTGCGTCGGGGTGAACCGTGACGAGTGACTTGGTCCACTGGCCGGTGCGCTCGGCCTCGACGAGGTCACGCGCGTGTTCATCGCGCTGTTCATCCGTCAACATGGTGTCTCCTGTCGAGCGGTTCAGGACTGAACCGAAACTTGGGGATCTTCGTCCCTGCCGAAGCTTCCGGGGGCCTCGGACAGGTGGCCGTGGACGTCGGTGGCGTAGTACTCGCTGGTCTCGAAGGCGTCCCTGCCGCCGTGGCCGTACTCGATGCCGAAGCCGGACGGCGTCTTGAAGTAGAACGAGTACATCTGGTCGTTGGAGTGCTTCCCGAGAGTCTCGGTGACGGGAATCTTCCGTTCCCGCACGATGTCATGGGTAAAGCCGAGATCATCGAAATCGGTGGCCTGAAGCATGAAATGGTCGATGCGCTTGGGAAGGGGGGCGCCGAACGCGATCGAGTGCTGCCGCTTCGCACCGCGCATGAACACGACGTGGATATGACCATCGCCGTCGGGGCTGGGAAGCTTGTACTCGGTGCCGCCGCGCATACCGAGGATGCGGTAGAACTCGAGACTCTCCTTTGCATCACCGGAAATGAAGCAATGCCCCATTCCCGCGGCACCGGTGGCGAACTTGCCGTGCATCGGACGTCCGGGATGGAATGGTCGGCTGTAGATCAGTTCGGGCCCGTAATAGATCTCGAGGGGGATCCCGGCCGGATCCTCGAGCTTGATCAACCCGAGGACATGTCGCTCCAACGCCTCGGCCTCCGTTCCGACGACGAACGGAATCTCCGCCGCGGCGAGGTTGTCCTGCATCTGCGACAGTGCCTCGGCATCGGCGACGCGAAGGCCGATCACCGTCAGGTCGTCAGCCGGGTCTTCGGTGACGATGATGCGATGATGCTGGTAGTCCATCCGTAAGAAGTAGGTGTTCTCGTCAGGGCCTGGCACATATTCCAGACCGAGAACCTCGGCGGCGAACTTCTTCCATTCGCTCGGGTCGGACACGCCGAACCCGAGGTAGCCCAGTTCGAGGACCCCGCTCATCGAAGAGACTCCTTGCTTGTTCATTAGGTAGATGTCTTTCTGGTCGGTCTCGGTCTTTCAGTCCCGGGGGAGGCTCTCCTTGCGGACAGCGATGTTCTTGATGTCGCAGTAGAAGTCGAAGCTCCATTCGCCGCCCTCGCGGCCGATGCCGCTCAGGCCGAGTCCACCGAAGGGGGCAGCGAGTTCGCGCACCATGTAGCAGTTGACCCAGACCATCCCGGAGCGGATGCGGGCGGCCATGCGCATGGCTCGCTCCTCGCTCTGGGTGAACACTTCCGAGGACAGGCCGTACTCTGTGCTGTTGGCCAGGTCGATGGCTTCGTCCTCAGTGCGGAAGGTCTGCCAGGTGACGACGGGCCCGAATACCTCTCGCTGCTCGATCTCCATGCCCCGTCGGATGTTCTTCACGAGTGTGGGCTTGTAGAACAGCTCGCCTTGATCGAAAGTGCCACCGCCCCAAGCGATCTCGGCCCCATCCTCGACCGCACGATCGACGAATCCCTGAACCCTGTCCCGGTGGACGGGGTGGATCAACGGGCCAAGCTGCGTGGCAGGGTCGCGCGGGTCACCGACAGCCATCTTGGCTGCGGTCTCGGTGAGCCTGCGTTCGAACTCCTCGGCAATCGATTCCTCGACAAGCAGGCGCGTGCCGTTCGTGCAGCCCTGCCCCCCACTTCGGAACGCCACCACCGCATGGTTCACGGCCAGGTCGAGGTCCGCGTCCGCGAATACGATGTTGGGGGACTTCCCGCCGAGCTCGAAACTGGTGGGAACCAGCCGGTCAGCCGCCGCGCGGGCGATGGTCTTCGCCGTCTGCGGCGACCCCGTAAAGCTGATCCGCCGAATGTCCTTGTGTTCGACCAGCGCCTGACCTGCTTCCGCGCCGAATCCCTGCACGAAGTTGACCACCCCGTCGGGGATACCGGCCTCGGCGATCAGATCGGCGAGCAGGGAACAGGTCAGCGGTGCCCACTCCGGCGGTTTGACGACCGCGGTGTTACCCGCGGCCAAGCAGGGACCGATCTTCCATGTCGTGAGCATGAGAGGTCCGTTCCACGGTGTGATGAGGGCGCTGACACCCGATGGGTCGAACCGGACGTAGTTGGTCACCTCGGGAGAATCGATGACGCGATCGTTGATCTTCAGTGCCAGATCGGCGAAGAACCGAATATTGCGCGATGACCGGTCGACCATGTGCGTCCTGGTCATCTGAAGTCCCATACCCACATCGGCCGTCTCGACTGTGGCGAGCTCGTCCCGGTGTTCGAGGATAAGTTCGGCGAACCGGATGAGGTACGGGTAACGCCCTTCGGGCCCGAGGGCCGCCCACGCCGGAAACGCCGCCTTCGCAGCCGCGACGGCATCGTCGATGTCGGCCGCGGTACCGCGGCTGACGTTCGCGAGGTGTTTGCCGTCGATCGGCGAGTGAACCTCGAAGACCTCCGTGGAGTCTCGCCGCTTTCCGCCGATGAAGTGTCCGGTCGCGACCTCGACGCCGTCTACCCGCGCGGTGACTGCGTTGTCCTCGGTTGTCACTGTGTTTGCTCCTTCTGGCGTTCGTTGTGGGGTCGGCGGGGTTGGTTCATTGCGGCACGGCGGCGAGGCCGCCTCCTCCTCGTGGGCGGCCGGGTAAGTCGTGGTCGAGCCGCGTCATCGGAACACCACGGTGCTGTGGCCGTGGAGCAGGACGCGGTTTTCGGCGTGCCAGCGCACGGCACGCGCGAGAGCGGAGCATTCGTTGTCCTGGCCGAGGGCCACGACATCCGCGGTGGTATGAGAATGGTCCACGCGCGCGACTTCCTGCTCGATGATCGGGCCTTCATCGAGGTCAGAGGTCACGTAATGGGCTGTGGCACCGATGAGCTTGACCCCCCGCCGATGCGCCTGATGGTAGGGACGAGCGCCCTTGAAACTCGGCAGCATCGAGTGGTGGATGTTGATAGCCCTGCCCTCGAGAAACTTGCACAAGTCCGCGGACAAGATCTGCATATAGCGGGCCAGAATCACCAGGTCGATCTGTTGATCGGTGATCAGATCGATCAGCCGGGCCTCCGCGGCGGGTTTCGAGTCGGCGGTGACCGGGATGTGGTGGAACGGGATGTCGTAGTTGTCGGCCAGATAGCCCAGGTCGGGGTGATTGGCGACAATCGCACGGATATCGATGGCCAGTCGGCCGGTGGCGGCGCGGAACAGCAGATCGTTGAGGCAGTGCCCCATTTTGCTCACCATGATCACCGCACGCGGCTTATCGGCGGTGGTCGTGAGCCGCCACGTCATGCCGAAGGCATCGGCAACCGACTCGAAATCCTGCCGTATTCCTGGGAAGTCGTGTGGCGGCCGGTGCTGGATCGAGGTGAACTGGACGCGCATGAAGAACGTTCCGTCCTCCGGATCAGAGGATTGCTGGCTCTCCCGAATGTTCATGTCGTGCTCGATCAAGAACGCCGCGACGGCGTGCACGATCCCGGGGACATCCGGGCAGGAGAGGGTGAGAATATACTCCGCCGGTTTGTCCTCCGGCGTCGCCGAAGCTATCGGTTCCATGGGGCCCTTTCGTGTCCGAATTCGCCGGCGCGCATGTCAGTGCTCGGCCTGTAGGTGGCGGGCGGCCAGCGCGGCGTTGCGCAGCAACCACACATCGGTTACCGGTCCCACGCCGCCCGGTACCGGCGTGATCGCCCGCGCGCGAGTGAGCACCTCGTCGAAGGCCACGTCGCCGACCACGCGAACGCCGCCCGTTCGGTCATCGGGAACGGCGTTGATGCCGACATCGATCACGACCGCGCCTTGACGGACGTGCTCGGCGCGGATGAGTCCCGGTTGACCGGCGGCGACGATCAGCACGTGGGCGCGCCTGGTGTGCCATCCGAGCCTGCCGTTGCGGCTCGCCCACTCGTCGACCGAGTTGACCGCCGCCTGTCGTTCGAACGCGAGCGCGAGCGCTGGCTTGCCGACATTGCTCGAGCGGCCGACGACCACGATTTGGCTGCGATGGTAGAACTCCCGCCGATCCTCGCCTGCCTCATCGAGCCAGTGGTCGAGAATATGGAATACCGATGCGGCGGTGGACGGCACGTAGCGGGGTGCGCCGAGCGCGAGCAGTCCCGCGTTCACCGGATGGACCGCCTCGATGTCCTTCGCGGGCGACAACGCGCGAAAGACCGCTGACTCATCGACGTGATGCGGCAGCGGACGCATAACGATGAAGCCGCTCACCGCCGGATCCGCGTTCAGCTGTCGCACCGCTGCCAGAATCTCGTCCTGCGTGGCAGCTGAGTCCAGCCGGATATGCTGGCACTGCACATCGAATTCGGCGGCCACACGGCCGATCCGTCGCGCGTAGGCGGTCGAGGCGAAATCGCCGCCGACGGTCAGGGTCGCAATACCGCAATGGAACCCGTTGCTTCTCAGGTTTGCAATTTCATCGAATACCTGCGATTTGAGGTCAGTGGCGATTTTTCGCCCATCGATGACCTGAGCAGTCATGGCATTTCCTCGGTTTCACCAAAGCAATATGTCGGGACACGGTTAACGGAACGATCGCGGAATTATGCGACATCTGTGACTGTCGGAACGGAATGAATAATTTGGTCCCGAACTTCTGTGATTCGACGCTAACCATCGGGCAGCGGGCGGGCAATCATCGGTTCCCGATGTTGGAACGCGCCGCGGTTTGCCAGGGTTTACGCTGAGAGTTGCGCACCCAGTGGCCATCGGCGCAGGAAGTACCGAAGGTCTGTATGGAGTTGGAGCTGCGCGCCGGGGTTATATTTCAAGCCTTGGCGACCAGGCCGGCACATCGGATCGGCCGGGAGGCTCGCGTCAGCTTCTAGCCCGGCTCAACCGCGACCCTCGACGATCTCGACCAGACATAGGCAGCGCTCGGCTACGTCCGCACCAGCGGCTGGCGTGAGCGAGTCACCTCATCCGGTGCGGTGCTTCGCTGAGGCTCAGATCGGTTGCGAGGACCTCCCTTAGGCCCAATACCAGTGACTTAAGGTTTGTGTGCTGGTAGGTTCTGTGCCCGGGAGGTGTGTATGCCGCGGCCTGGGCAGGTCAAGACGGAGACGGATGAGCGGTTGTCTGACCGTATCGCGGTCGGGTTGTTGACGAGGACGTTTCCGCCGGAGTTGGTGGATCGGGTGGTGGCCGATTGCGGGCGGGCGGGGCAGCGGACGCGGTTGCTGCCGCCGCGTGTGGTGGTGTATTTCGTGCTGGCGATGTGCTTGTTTTCCGGTCAGGGCTATGAGGAGGTTGCGCGGCTGCTCACGCAGGGTTTGGTGTGGGCCAAGCGCTGGTCGGGGTCGTGGCAGGTGCCGACCACGGCGGCGATCTCGCGGGCGCGGGTGAAGCTGGGTCCGGCGCCGTTGAAGGCGTTGTTCGCCGAGGTCGCGCGGCCGTTGGCGACCGAATCGACCCCGGGTGGCTGGTATCGGGGTTGGCGGCTGGTCGCGGTGGACGGCACCACCTTCGATGTCCCCGACAGTGCCGAGAACGCGGAGTGTTTCGGGCGTCCGAAGACCCATCGCACTGAGCGGTGCGCGTATCCGCAGGTGCGGATGGTGGCTCTGGCCGAGTGCGGCACGCATGCGATCACTGCGGCGGCTCTGGGGTCGTTCACGACCGCTGAACCGGTCCTGGCCCGTGGGCTGTTCGGGCATCTGAGGTCTGGCGATCTGTTGTTGGCCGACCGTGGTTTCACCGGTATGCAGCTGTGGCGGGCGGCGTGCGCTGGTGGTGCGGATCTGTTGTGGCGCATACGATCCCACCTCGTCCTGCCGGTGGTCGAGGAGTTGGGCGACGGCTCGTATCTGTCGGAGATCGTGGAGGCGAAAGATCACCGCAAACGCGCCGATCCGACGAGGGTACGGGTTATCGAGTACACCCTCGAGGGGCCGGGATTCCCGCAGCAGGAGGCGCCCTACCGGTTGATCACCACGATCCTGGATCCCGCCGCGGCCCCGGCGACCGAGCTGGCCGCGTTGTATCACGAGCGCTGGGAGATCGAGACCGCACTCGATGAGTTGAAGACCCACCAGCGCGGACCCGCGCAAGTGCTGCGGTCGCGTTCGCCCGAGGGTGTCGAGCAGGAGATCTGGGGACACCTGCTGGTGCACTACGCCATTCGCACCCTGATGCACGACACCGCCGACGCTGCCCGTATCGACGCCGACCGGTTATCGTTCACCCGCAGCATCCGCCTCGCGCGCCGCCAGGTGAGCGCGCAGGCGGGTTTTTCCCCCTGACGACCTGGCCAGAGCATTGGCCGAGGGCCTGCGCGAGATCGCCCGTCACCTGCTGCCACCCAGACGCGGACGAACCAACCCCCGCGTCGTCAAACGCAAAATGTCGGGCTTCAAGGTCAAACGCGACAAACACCGCAAACCTGTTCCACGACAACCGAATCCGATCGAAGCAGTCACCATCGCCCCACACTGGCGCACGGCATCAACCACATCGCTAGCCAACGCAACAGCCAGACCCAAACAGCCTTAAGTCACTGGTATTGCCCTTAGGCCGCCTCGAGCGCCATGTAACGGAACCCGGAACACAGGAGGACCCCGCTGGTCGGTAGCCAGCGGGGTCCTCCTGTGTTGTGCGGCACAACAATTCACGCCCAGCTCACCGGTACAGAACCCGCATGCCCATCATCCTCAGGAACCGGCTTCGGGCACATACTCGTGGAATGAAACACCATCGGGCAGGACGGATTCGTGCAGCGGTACTGCTGCCAACCACGACATCGCCGCCCGCTCTCACTCGCGTTCGCGCGACGAGTATGCCCGCCGGAAACGGAACGGTCGATCGGCTCATTCACCAGTTCGGGCACAGCCGACTATGCAGCAGAGGGGCTTGCAGGCGTCGTTTCCAGACTCGCGTAGCGACCAGCCTGCGCGCCGACCAGGCATCGCACCCCTGCGACGATGAGCGCGATCATGCCGATCACAAACATGACGGCACCGACGCGAATGAATTGCAAGCTGTCAAAGACAGCCGACCATGGCTCAGTGCCTTTGAGCGCGAGAATCGTGATGACGGACTCCGCGATTCCGACCAGTACGCACACGCCACCCACCACTGGCGTCGCAGACCGGGCAGCCACGATGACGAGCACGGTTGCGATCAAGGCGAATAGCCATGCCATCCAGCCGAAGAAGGCGGCCTGCAGCGTTGATGGACTGTTCTGCATAATCGGTATCAGCTGCGCGAAATTGGCTTGCATCGGCGGGATCTCCATCGCCGGATTGCCGGGAGAGTACTGCCACGCTGGCCCCAAGAGGCCCAGCCACATCGCTATAGCACACAACACAGCGAACATCCGAAGGGTGCGATCACCGAGAGCTGATGAGGAGTTGGGCATTGTCCGTCCTTTTGTCGATGCGATTAGTTGGTGGTTGATATATGGGAATGCAATATTGTCATTGCACATTAAGACCTGTTTCCGCGGCGGCCGCAGCAGGAAACCGCGTGCACGAAAACGTTGATTCGGTAATCGGGAATGCATGGGTCGCGAATATGGAATACCGATGCGGCGGTGGACGGCACGTAGCGGGGTGCGCCGAGCGCGAGCAGTCCCGCGTTCACCGGATGCACCGCCTCGATGTCCTTCGCGGGCGACAACGCGCGAAAGACCGCGGACTCATCGACGTGATGCGGCAGCGGACGCATAACGATGAAGCCGCTCACGGCCGATCCGTCGCGCGGGGGAGTCCGAGGCGAAATCGCCGCTGACGGTAAGGATCGCAATACCGCAATGGAACCCGTTGCTTCTCAGGTTTGCAATTTCATCGAATACCTGCGATTTGAGGTTCGTGGCGATTTTTCGCCCATCGATGACCTGAGCAGTCATGGCATTTCCTCGGTTTCACCATCAAAGCAATATGTCGGGACACGGTTAGCGGAACGATCGCAGAAGTGTGCGACATCTGTGACTGTCGGAACGGAATGAATAATTTGGTCCCGAACTTCTGTGATTCGACGCTAACCATCGAGCAACAGTCGGGCAATCATCGGTTCCCGATGTTGGAACGCGCCGCGGTTCGCCAGGGTTTACGCTGAGAGTTGCGCACCCAGTGGCCATCGGCGCAGGAGGTATCGACGGTCGGCCCGCGACGACGAAGATCAGCGCGAACTGATGAGCAGCACGATCTTGCCGGAGCAACCTGGTCGGACAGCGATAAAGAATGAGCACAGAGTGAGTGGCGCCGGATCTTCGTGCCAGGGTGATATATCAAGCTTTGGCGCTGGGCCGACATAACGGACCGGCAGGAAGGCTCGCGGCGACTCGGTTTCGAACTGTCTGCAATGGACAGTGCGGTGCGCAACATTTCCTGCGGTCGGCGGATGTGAAACTGAGGGATATGGGGGAGGCCGCGACGTCCGTAACGCCGAGCGTCGATGGCATGGTAGCGCGGGCCCCCGCGCATCGGGAGGGCCCGCGTCGGGGGACTACTACCGGCCCAGGAGCGGACCGAATGAGGCTTCGACCTGCTCGCCGAGTGCGTCGACCTCCCACGGCCCGGTTCCGATCAGGCGGCTGATAGGAACCGGCTTGCTGTAGAGCGAGACCTCGTAACCGGCCGAGCGGAAGGTCTGCCCGGTGATCCAACCAGACCTGGGCGAGGCGAGATATGCCACGATCGGCGCCACGTTGTCGGGGGAACGCTCGGCGGACAGTGCGCCGCTGGGCAGTCGGTCGGCGGGCACGGTGTCGGTCATCCTGGTCGCCGCAGCCGGTGAGATCGCGTTCGCCGTTACTCCGTACTTGGCCAGCGCCTGGGCGGTCGACCACGTGAGGCTCACGATGCCCAGCTTGGCGGCCGAGTAGTTGGGCTGCCCTGGCGCTCCCTCCAACCCGGCCCTCGACGTGAAGTTGATGATGCGGTTCTGCGCCGATTCGTCTCGCAACGACCGCCAGTGGACCGCAGCGAACTTCGTGGTGTTGAACGTGCCCTTCAGGTGCACCCGAATGACATCGTCCCACTCCTGCTCGGACATGTTGAAGATCATCCGGTCACGAAGGAAGCCGGCCGCGTTGACCAGGATGTCGAGCCGCCCGAACTCCTCGACCGCGGTGCGGATCAGGTTTTCGGCGGCGACGTGGTCGGTGACGTCCGCGCCGTTGGCGATCGCTTTCCCGCCGGCGTCGGTGATCGTCGCGACGACGTCGTGCGCGGGACCGGAGTCCTGCCCTTTCCCGTCCGACGCGGTCCCCAGATCGTTCACGATCACGGATGCGCCCTCGCTCGCCAGTAGCAACGCGACCGACCGGCCTATCCCCCGCCCGGCTCCTGTCACGATTGCCACCCGCCCATCCAAGGCAGCCATATGTCTCACCCAAACCTCTCGGTCGTTCTGAATTCCAGAATTTACTTCTAAAATTAGCTTCTATCCAGAGTCGTTCTCTGTCAAGCGCGAAGCGTGGCCTGGCGGTATCTCGGCACGAAGTCGGCCGATATGTCCTAGAATGAAATTCTGGAAACCAGCGGAAGGGAGAACACCCGGTGGAAGCTATCCCCAAGCGCGCACGTGGTGAGGTTGCCTGGCAGTGGAGCCGGACGGCCGACACACAGCGCGCGCTTCTGGATGCCGCGCGCGCGATCTTTGTCGAACAAGGATTCACCGAGGCGAGCATCGCTCAAATCGTGGAGCGTGCCGGTTCGAGCGTCGGCAGTCTGTACCACCACTTCGGTGGTAAGAGCGAGTTGTTCATCGCGCTCTGGCAGGAACATCAGATCGCTCAGCAGCGGGCCGCCAACGAGGCGGTCGCGCGCGCCAAGGCAGTCGGCGTGACCGATCCGGCCGAGCTGTTCGAGGCGGGCACACGGGCTGTGCTGGATGGATGCTGGGTACGTCGGGACCTCGTGGCCCTCTTCTTCGCCGGTGACGGGCCTCCCGGCTTCGAAGTCATGCGGCGGCAGCGGACCAGTGACTGGATCGGGCAGAATGACATGCTGCTCGGTCTTTCCGACTCCACGTTCGACGAACTCTACGTCCGCGTCTTGACCTCCATGATCGGTGAGTGCTCCCGTTTTGTGATGCTGGCCAAGAGCCGTCGGCAGGCGAACCAGATCATCGAGGCGTCGATCGGCTACGTGCGACGGTTGACAGCCGATGGGCCATGGGCGCCGTCGCGGGAGCCGGTGAAGACGAGCGCTGTCGAGAACGTCGTCACGGCGAGTGCTCGTCGGCGGACCCGGGCAGCCGGTTAGCTGGAGACGGACCGGGGTGGTTCTCGGTCCGCCGTGTCATCGCGTGCGATTTCCGGTGTCGGTCACCGCAGTGGAGTAGTGGTTCAGTCGATACCGTCACGCTCCGACGTTCGGCGGTACGGGGAGCGTCACTCTGGGAGTGGTTCACCCACCCGGACGATTCCTCTGTCGAGGACGACGGTGCCGTCTTGCCGTGCGGTCTGGAAAACGGCGGTTCCGGTTCCTTGTTGCTGCCAAACCGAGATCGTAAGGGGTTCGCCGGGCATTACGGGCTGGCTGAACCTGACTGCGATGTGGTGAATTCGTCGCGGGTCGGAGTCGCCGAGGGCCTGCAGGAGCGCGCGCCCGGTGATGCCGTAGGTGCACAGGCCGTGCAGGATGGGCTTCCTGAACCCTCCTCGCGCGGCAAACTGGGGATCGGAGTGCAGGGGGTTTCGATCCCCGGAGAGCCGGTAAATCAGCGGCTGCTCTGGTCTGGTCTGCTTGACGATCTGGTAGTCCGGGGCGCGGGATGGCCGTTCCCAAAGTGGGGTGGAGTCGCGTGGCCCGCCGAAGCCGCCTTCACCGCGGATAAAGATACTGCTGCGGCCGGTAACCAGCGGTTCGCCGGTGGCTGCGTCGACGGCGACGTTCTCGGTGACTGCGAGTGCGCCGGATCGTTTGTCGTAGATGCCGGTAACTGTGGAGGTCACGCGGACCGTCCCTGCAACGGGTAACTGTCGGTGGAGCTCGAGGGCTTGTTCGGCGTGCACGGCTCTGGCGCGGTCGTACTCGCCCACGCGACGGCCCGTCCGGTCCTGGGTGACGATGACCCCGAAGGTGGGCAGCACCTGCTGGCGGATGCCCTCGCTGTTCTCGGTGGTGAACTCGAGCTCGCGGAGTGGATCGTCGGTGCCCGCGCCGACTCCGACCGCGTAGAGCAATGCGTCCTTCGACGCCCACGACCACTCGATGGGGTCGCTCGGTACTCCCACGATGCTGTGATCAAGCGCCACGGCAACCTCCTCGCCAGATGTTCATTCGGATTGTGCTGGTGCTGTCGCTCATGCGGGGCGGAAGATGGGCACGGCCAGTTGGGGGTGGTCCTCCCACCCGACGATCACCCGGAGCCCGACATGGATGCGTTGCAAAGGTGCATCGATCTCTGCCAGCATCCGAAAGCCCTCATCGAGGTCGATGAATCCGAGGGCGTAGGGCAACTTGTCGCGGAAGTAGGGCCGACCGTGCTGGCGGATGACCGTATAGCTGTAGACCGTGCCCCGGCCCGCGGATTCGTGCCATTGCGGTTCCGCGCTGCCGCACGCGCCGCAGTGCCGGCGTGGATGGAACACAGCCTCGCCGCAAGAGGTGCAGACCTGGTAGATGAGACGATGCGACTTGGTCGCCGCCCAGAATGGCGCGGTGTCCGGTTCGGACAGGTCCGGCAGCGGCCGGGTAGGCACCACTACGTCGATTGCTTTGCTTGATGACATCGCGAGTTACTCCCTTCCGAGGATGACGGTGCCGGCGGAATGTCGACTTCCGAGCCACCCGCCGTTGCCATGCGCTACGGCCAGTCGCGCTCCGGGTACTTGCGCGGTCGATTCGCCGCGCAACTGCCGGGTGGCCTCGATGAGTAGGAAGATGCCGCGCATGCCCGGGTGATTGGACGACAGACCTCCGCCGTCTGTGTTCAGCGCGGGCGCGCCGGGACGGTCGAAGCGCAGCCGCCCTCCGGCGGCGAACGGTCCGCCTTCCCCTTTCTTGGCGAAGCCGAGGTCTTCCAGAACCGTCAAAACGGTGATCGTGAAGGAGTCGTAGATCATCGCGATGTCGATATCGTCGGGCCGGACCCCCGCCTGGCCGAATGCGTCCTTCCCGGACCGTACGGCCGCGGACGTCGTGATGTCGGTCTGGTTGCCCGTATAGCCGATGGCTTCGCCGGTGCCGAGGATCCACACGGGCGGCTTCGGCAGGCTCGCCGCCACCGCTGACGATACGATGACGACCGCGCCACCGCCGTCGGAGATGAGGCAGCAGTCGAGACGATGCAGTGGATCGGCGATGAGCCGGGAGCTCAAGACATCGTCGACGGTGATCTCGCCGGTGTGCTTCACGCCGAGATCGGTGAGGCCCTGTACGGCGTCCGGGTTGCGGACGGCGTGCCCCCGGGTCGTCACCGCGATTTCGGCGAGGTGTTCGGGTGTGGTGCCGTATTGGGCCATGTGCCGCTGGGCCGCGAGGGCGTAGATCCCGATGAGCGGCGGGTCGTAGGGAGTTTCCATGTTCGGGCCGGGTTGCGGTTCGGCCTGGATCCGGCTACCGGTTCCGACAGGCCGCGACTCGCTGCGCGCCGTCGACCCGTATGTGAGCAGCGCCACGTTCGCGCGGCCAGCGGCGATATCGCGTGCCGCGTGGGCGGCGTGGTACTGGTAGGCGCTTCCGCCCACGGCTGTGGTGTCGATGACCCGAGGAGTGACACCGAAGTATTCGGCGACGCCGACACCCGGCAATGGCCCCGTCTCGCCGGCATCGTATAGCGCGTCGACGTCGGACCAGCTCAAGCCGGCGTCGGCCAACGCTCGCCGGGCGCACTCCGCCTTGATCTGAAGCTTGCTGAGGCCACCGGCGAGTCGGGTTGGGAACTCGTGTATTCCCGCAATGGCGGCACGGGCTGGAGTCATCGCTCCGCCCTCGGCGCAGTCGGTGTGCCTGGGCAACCCCTGTTGCCGTCGGCGACGTCGAGTTTCATGAGGTCTCCAACTCATATTTGCTAGAATCGTGTTCTAGAATATTTTGTAAACGGTTACGTGAGTAATGTCAACCCAGAACCCGATACGGGTAACTCGAGACTTCCCATGGGAAGCGCTGATTGGGTCTGATAGCCGATCTTGACACCTCGGTGTCGGTCATAATACTAATATTTGATTCTAGAAACTTTCGAAGTTGATCTAGCTCGAGGGGCGAACCCGGCGTTGGCGAATCCCCGTCACCTCGGATTGCCGCCCACGCGAGCGCCCGGTGAAGCGGGCGGACGGCGAAGCCCGGGGTTGCCACCTCGGCACAGATGGAGGTACTGCGCGGTGACGAACCAGCTCGAGAGCCTGTTCAAGTGTCAGAGTCTCGCGATTGTCGGTGCGTCGCCCCGTGAGACGTCCACGGCTCGTCGAGTGCTCCGGTTGCTCGCGCGATACAAATATTCGGGGCAGGTCACGCTCGTCAACGAGCGGTACGACTCGATCGACGGCGCGCCGTGCTTCCCGACGATCGCGTCGTCGGGAAGGACCGTCGACCAAGCCCTGCTCCTGGTGCCGCCTGCTGCCCTCGTCGACGCCGTCCATGATGCTGGCCGGAGCGGGGCCAAGGTGATCTCGGTCCTCGCCGCCGGTTTCGCCGAGCTCGGCGACGATGGTGCTCTGCTCGAGCGGGAGCTGCGCGAGGTCGTGGCTTCGTACGGAATGCGGCTCCTCGGCCCCAATTCGCTCGGCGTGCTGAATCTTCACTCCGGGCTGATGGCGATAGCGACTACTGCCTTCGACTCGACACAACTCACCTGTGGCTCGGTGAGCATCGTGAGTCAGAGCGGGGCGCTCGGGAGCTACGTCACAAGTCTGCTGAGCGAACGTGGCGTCGGCGTCCGGTACTTCGTGAGCACGGGCAACGAGGCCGATGTGACGATGGGCGAGTGCCTCGAGTACATGGCGGCGGACGCCGGGACGACAACCATCGTCCTGTACGCGGAGGGCTTTCGCGACGCGGACCGCGTCGTCGAAGCACTGAAGCTCGCGCATCGCAACGGCAAGCAGGTGGTTGCCATCAAGGTCGGACGTACCGCCCTCGGTGCCGCCGCGGTGCGCTCGCATACTGCGGCGATGGCCGGGGACGACGGCGTGTACGCGCGATTGTTCGATCAGCTCGGGGTGTTCCGAGCGACGACGCTGAGCGGCGTTCTCGGTGCGGTCGAGGCCGGGCCGGTGGCGCGCGGACTCGAAGTCGTCGAACGAGTCGCGGTACTGACGACCTCTGGCGGGCTCGGCGCGATGGTTGCCGAACAGCTGGCCGACGCCGGCTTCGACCTGCCCGAGATGCCCGGCGAAGTCCAGCGTCGGATGCGCGAGGTGATTCCGTAC
The DNA here is from genome assembly GCF_050955745.1 of Nocardia sp. CA-120079. NCBI lineage: Bacteria > Bacillati > Actinomycetota > Actinomycetes > Mycobacteriales > Nocardiaceae > Nocardia > Nocardia sp. CA-120079. Next base: position 6,315,762 of record NZ_CP192088.1, on the reverse strand, counting down.
TGCGTACCACTCAACCCGATCGACGCGACCGGTCAGGTCACGGTGGAACCGGACAAGTTCCGCGAGTTCGTGCGCTTGGCGTGCGCGGGCGAGATCGATGCCGTGGTGATCATGCTCGCCTACGTCGGGCTCAGCCCGAGAGTGATGGAATCGATCAAGGCGATCCTGCTCGAGGAGGCGGTGACCATGACCGTTCCAGTGGGCATCGTCGGTTCGTTCACTCCGGACGTCGCGGAAGAGCTGAGAGCCGCTGGCTATCACGTTGTGCAGGAATCGCAGGAGGTTGTCGAGTGGCTCTCGACTCTTCGGCGCCTGGTCCGGCTTCGGAAATCGGTGGACACGTCGGTCGAGCTGACCGGACGAATGGGCGAGGCGACCGGTCCTCTGATCCAGCTTCCCGACGACGTGAGCTTCGAAGTGCTCGCCGACGGCGGCCTGCCGGTTGCCGCCTGGACTACGCACCGGACGGATCATGCCGATGGATCGATTGATGTGCCTGGCTACCCGGTGGTGGTGAAGCGGCTGGAGGACGGCGTTCTGCACAAGTCCGATGCCGGTCTCATCGAGCTGGGCGTCGAGGGCCCCGTCCAGCTCGCTGAGGTGATCGCGCGGTTGGAGGCTCGTCATGGCGAGGGTGGTCGGTACCTGATCCAGCAGATGGTCGTCGGCTCGCACCAAGAGCTCATCGTCAGTGCCTGGCGCGACCAGCAGTTCGGGACGGTGTTCATGGTTGGCGTGGGCGGATTGCTGGCGGAGTTCTACAACGACAGGTCGGTACTGCTTCCGCCGCTTTCACCGGAATCGATCGAACGTGCCGTGAAAGCGCTTCGGCACTATCCCGTCCTCGCGGGAATGCGGGGGCGGCCGGGAGTCGACCTCGATGCGATCATTGGGGCCGTGATTCGGCTCGAAGCCGCGATGGCCGAGTTGCCCGAGGTCCGCGAAGTCGAGATCAACCCACTCCTCGTCGGTCCACGCGGCCGAGGCGCGGTCGCGGTCGACGCGGTGGTCCGTGTCGAGCAGTGTTGAACGGTCGTCGTACGGAGTGAGGTAGGCCGGTCGCCCGCTGCCATGGATCGTCAGATCGGGAGGCACGGCCTACGTCATGAAAACCGTAGGCGCAGAGGCGCTCTTCATGTACGAGACGGAAGCGGATAAGCATATTTATGGCCCGCCACCAGCGCGCTGGTGGCGGGCCATAAATTGTGGACGTCAACCGCAGGAGAACCCGGACCGTGACCAGCGGGGAGTGGGCGGCCGGGGTCTCCGAGCGGTGCGAGGATTGCTCACAGCCCGATCCGTTGCGCCAGTCGTTCACGGTGGTAGGTGCCGTCGCCGAGGAAGAGTTCGCTCGACTTCGCCCTCTTGAAATACAGGTGCGCGTCGTGTTCCCAGGTGAAGCCGATGCCGCCGTGGATCTGGATGTTTTCGGCGGCCACGTGGAAGAAGGTTTCCGAACCGTATGCCTTCACCAGCGGTGCCACTACCGGGATCTCGTCGGAATTCGACGAGACCGCCGACGTCGCGTGCGTGACGCCCGAGCGGAGCGTTTCCACTTCGACGAGCAGGTCTGCGCAACGGTGTTTGATCGCCTGGTAGCTGCCGATCGGCCGACCGAACTGGTACCGGATCTTGGCATACTCCACGGCCGTGTCGAGGACGCGTTGTGCGCCACCGAGCTGCTCGGCGGCGAGGGCGATCGCGGCCACGTCGAGTGTCCGGTCGAGGATGCGCGCGGCGTCACCAGGCGCGCCGATGGGATGTGCCGCGACGGAGTCGAACTCCAGACGAGCGAGCTTGCGGGTCTGATCCAGCGTGGGCAGTAGCGCTGGGGACAGCCCGTCGGCGTCACTGTCGACGGCGAACAGCGTCGGTCCCGCCTCGGTGGTCGCGACGGCGAGGACCAGGTCGGCGATGTGGCCGCTGAGGACGAAGCTCTTATGCCCGTCGAGCACCCAAGCGTCGCCGCTGCGCACGGCGGACATACGGATGGATTCGGTGTCCCAGCTCCCGGAATCCTCGGTGAACGCCAGCGTCGCGATGGTCTCGCCGGAGGCGATTCCCGGTAGCAGTTCGTGGCACGCCTGTTCGTCCCGGCTAGCGAGCAGTGCGTTGGCGGCGAGCACGGCGCTGGCCAAATACGGTCCGCCATACAGGGCTGCGCCGAGTTCCTCGAGCACGATGGCTTGCTCGACGAAGGTGAATCCGGCGCCACCGTATTCCTCGGGGATGGCGATTCCTTGCAGGCCGAGTTGCATACCCGCTTGTTTCCACACCGCGAGGTCCATCCCATGGCCGGTCTCCATAAGTTCGCGGACCGTCGACATGGGCGCGCGGTCGGTGAGAAACCGGCGCACCGAGTCACGCAGTTCCTTGTGCTCCTCGGCCAGATCGATTGTCATGCTGTCTTCTCCGTCTCCGATGTGGCTTCGGGCTCCGTGACGACGAGGATGTCGAGCGCTTCGACCTGATCGCCGTTGACCCATAGGGGATTGACTTCCATGGCGCGCAGCGCGGCGCCAAGGGACTGAGCGGTTCGAGCAATCCTGGTGATCGCCTCGGCAAGCGCGTCCAGGTCTGCGGGAACGGTGCCACGTGCCCCTTGCAGCAGTGGCAGGCCGCGCAGTTCGGTGAGCATTCGCTTCACCTCGGCGGTGTCCACCGGGAGCACCCGTAGGCTGCTGTCCCGCAGGACCTCGACCCATATCCCGCCCAGGCCCACCGCGAGAACGGGGCCGAACGTCGGGTCGACCGTAACTCCCGCCAAGAGCTCGATACCGCCGGTCCGCATGGATGTCACGAGGACGCCCTCGACCGTGGCGCCGGGCACCCTGGCGCCCGCGGCGCGGACCCGCTCGTAGGCGGAGCGGACCTCGGCCTCGGAATTCAAGCCGAGGGCGACGCCACCGACGTCCGACTTGTGGTTGATCTGCGCCGAGCAGATTTTCAGCACCACGGGGAAACCGACTCGCCGTGCGATGTCGACAGCATCGTCCGCCGAAGTGGCCAGATCGCCGGGCACGACGGAGACACCCGAAGACGCCAACAGGTCCCGTCCCTGTGCCTCTGACCACGGTCCGGAAATCGACACGTGACGGGAGGTTTCCGTCGGCTGGCCGATCGGCTGGACGCGTTCCCGGTTCTCCAGCCAGCGCAATGCGTTGCCGATCGCGCGGATGCCTTCGTTGATGCCGGGAAGGATATTGATGTTGCGGTTCGTCAGTAGCTCGCTGCCGTAGCCGGAAACGTCCAGGCACGTGGAGCCGATCGAAATTACCGGGATCGGTGCGGCTGCGATCTGTTTCGCCAGCCAGTCCATGCGTTCTTCGGCCGCAGCTCCCAAGGCTGTGTCCGCCGGGCGCCGCGCCGGCGCATAGACACCTCCGAACAGGACGAAATCCATCCCGGGGTCCCGTGTGATGATGTCGAGAGCACGGTCCACGGCGCGAAGGTTGCCCGACGTGGAGTTCAGGTTGGCGTAGTGGTAAGAACCCACGTCGAGCGGATTGCGCGGTTCCTGCTCGGCTGGCACGAGCGCCCTCATCCCTTCCACCGTCGCCGGTGCGAAGTCGGGTATCTCGATGCCGTTGGCGCTGGCGATGTCGGCGATGATGTCGCAGGCACCACCTGACGGGGTCAAGACGCCCATCCGCCGTCCTTGCGGCCAGCGGTTGTAGCCGAGGGCCGCGGCCGTGCTCAGCAGCTCTTCCAGGCTGGTGACGCGGATGACGTTCAATTGCCGAAACGCGGCGTCGATTACCTTGTCGTCGCCGGCAACTGCGCCCGTGTGTACGAAGGCCGCCAACTGGCCGGCGGGGCTCGATCCTACCTTGAGCGCGATGATCGGTTTGCCGGCTTCGTGCGCGCGCAGCGCTGCCAGTGCGAAGCCGGCGGGCTCGCCGATCTCCTCCAGAAAGAGACAGATCACCTTGGTGGCTTCGTCGTCGACCAGATAGTTGATCACGTCTGCCGTGGTGATCATCGCCTCGTTGCCCATCGATGCGACGGTGCTCAGTCCGATGCCGTGGGCGTTGGCGAATGTCATCACATAGTCGGCCAGCCCTCCGCTTTGGAGAGCGACGCCTACCGGCCCCGCCGTGACGGGGGGCATATTGAGTGCCAATGGTGCGCAGCGGGTGTGCGCGTTGACGAATCCCAGGCAGTTCGGACCGAGCACGATGATGTCGTTGGCCGCGGCGTGTGCGACCATCGCTTCCTCGAGTGCTTTGCCTTCCGCGCCCGCTTCGCGATATCCGGCCGCGAGCACGATCGCGTTCCGGATACCGGCCGCGGCCATATCGTCGAGGACGCTTTCGTTGACGTGGGCCGGGGTCAGGAGGTAGGCGACGTCGACCGGCTCCGGCAGGTCGCGCAAGCTCGGGACTGCGGGAAGGCCGAAGGCTGTCTCGGCCCGAGGGTGCACTGGCACGAGGGGGCCGCGAAAGCCGGCCGTCGCGCAGCTGGCGACAATGAACCGGGCCCAGCCGGAGTTGTCCGACGCGCCCACCATCGCGATGCTGCGCGAATCGAAGAACTCTCGGAGCCGCGCGGTGGGGATCAGATCGCGGGTGGTGGCTCGGCCGCCGTCAACGAGTTTTGCCAGGTTCATCTGCTCAGATACTCCTTGTCTGTGCCCGATCGTGTGGACTAGCGCGCCGGCCCGGGCTCCCTGGGCAGGCCGAGCGCCTGCTCACCGATGATGGTGCGCTGGATCTCGCTGGTACCGGCGTTAATCGTGTCGGCGCGGCTGGCGAGGAACGTGTTTTGCCACGGGGAGATGGGGTATCCGTCTCCATCTGGGCGGAGCATCGCGTGCACGCCCTCTACTCCGATCGCGATCTCCCCGAGGCGCTTGTGGTACTCGCTGGCGAACAGCCTGGCGACCAGTGCCTCCCGACTGAGCGCATCGCCCTCGAGCTCCTGGTTCAGCATGCGCAGTTCGGTGAAGCGGATCAGCTGGACCCTGGTGTAGGCCCAGGCGAGCTGCTGGCGGACCAGCGGGTCCGCGATATTTCCTTCCTTTCGCGACGCTTCGACCAGCTCCCAGAATTCACGCTCGAAGCCCAGATGCGCGGCGGTCGCGGGCGTGTCACGTTCGTGCCCACGCGGCGTCGCAACTACCCGCCAACCATTGTTCAGCCCGCCGATGACGTTGGAGAGGGGAGCACGGACTCCGTCGAGGATGTAATCGCGGTACTCAGTGACACCCGTCATCTGCTCGACGGCGCAGTACCGAACTCCCGGATCGGCGAGGTCGATCAGGACGAAGGACAGTCCCTCGCATTTCTCAGCGTCCGGATCTGTCCGGCACAGGACGAACATCCGGTTGGCCTCGCCCGACTCCGGCGTCCACACCTTGTGGCCGGTGATGACGATCTCGTCGCCGTCCACCACCCCCCGTGTCTCGATGCCGGCCAAGTCCGAACCATGGTCGGGTTCGGAGTAGCCCTGGAGGTAGACGTCTTCGCCGGAGACGATCCGGGGGAGAAAAAGCGCCTTCTGCTCGGCTGTGCCGTGCGCCATGATCGCGGGACCTACCAGACTTTCGCCCATGCCGCGCCACACGCGTGGTACCCCGGCTCGGTGGAACTCCTCGTCGAGTACGGCGATACGGCGGGCGTCCATGCCTCGGCCCCCGAATTCTTCCGGCCAGTTCGGGCAGATCAGGCGCTGTGCCCGCAGCTCGGATTCCCATTCGAGGTAGGCCGGATGTTCGGCGGCCGCCGCCAATTCGCGACGCCCGTAGCCACCGGGGGTGACGTAGGCGTTCCAGTCGGTCAGGCCGGCGAGCGCGTCGGGCGCCTGCGCGGCGATCCAGTTCCGTAGCGCGGCGCGGAATTCCGCGGTGTCGGAACCGAGCTCGAGGTCCATTGATTCTCTCCTGGGCATTCTCGCGCGGATATGTGCGGCGGGCGGGGCCCGGTCACTCGGTCGGGCGGCTACCGACGATGAGGTTTTTGAAGGGCATGTCTCGGTCCGGACGTGCTTCCTTCGGCAATTCGAGAAGGCGCTCGCTGACGATGTTGCGTTGAATTTCGTCGGTGCCGCCCGCAATTGTGAGACCCGGGCTCGAAAGGGCCTGGTACTGGATAGCGCCGCCGCCGGGGGTGTCTGGAGAGTCCAGCATGCCCGCGGCGCCGAGCACGGCGAGACCGGTGTCGCGACTCGCGCGAGCCAGCCGGGAACCGCCGAGTTTTGCCAGGGAACCCCGTGCGGATGGCCGCTGCTGGTCGCGGGCGCTCTGGCCGTCGCGGATGAGATAGGTGCTCGTCGTCTCCGTTGCCCACAGGCTCGCGAGGCGTTGCCGCGTCACAGGGTCGCTGGTCTGCCCGAGTTCCTTGGCGACGTCGATGATGAACTTACTCACTCCGCTTTGCCCGTGGCCCCCGCCCGGAGCAGCTGCGCCGGCGGCAGCTGCGCCAGCGAGTTCGTCCAGTTGCCCACCCCGAGTGCCCGCCCGGGCCGTGGGCATCGAGGTGACGAATCGCTCGTACATCAAGACCGTCAACGCCACGGACCAGCCATCGCCGATCTGGCCGACTATTCGATCGTCATCGACACGGGCACCGTCGAAGAACACCTCGTTGAAGCGACTGTCGCCGTTCATCTGGCGCAACGGGCGGATCTCGATGCCCGGCTGGTCGACGTCGATGATGAAGAAGGTCAGGCCCTGGTGTTTCGGCAGGTCTCGGTCGGTTCGCGCCAGCAACATGCCTCGGTCGCACCATTGCGCCCGGGATGTCCACACCTTCTGTCCGTGCACGCGCCAGCCGTCGTCATCGCGGACCGCCCGGGTCTGCGCACTGGCGAGATCCGAGCCCGAGCCTGGCTCGGAGAAGAACTGGCACCACGACTCCTCGCCTCGGGCGAGCGCCGGCAGGTATTTCGCTTTCTGCTCCTCGCTGGCCTGGACCATGAGCATCGGGGCGCCGAGAAGCTGCCCGAGGCCAGCGGGCGGGGGCAGCGCGCCGACAACCGGAAACGCCGATCGGACACCAGCGGCGGCATCAGCCGACAGACCTCGCCCGAACCACTCCGTCGGCCACGTGGGGAAGCCCCAGCCCGACTCGGCCAGCTTTGCCCACCACGCGCGCACCGTGAGTCCGGGATCCCAGTTGGCGGTGAGCCAGCTCAGCGCCTCCTCGCGCGCTGCCTGGTAGTCATCGGACCACGCTTCCGGCTGCGACATTCCAGCTACCTCTTTCCGTACCCGCTCGTCATCGCGCCCGGCGCGACCGAATGAAATCCTAGAATCCTATTCTAGGATGGCAAATTAGCACTCGCTTGGGCGCGGAGTCAAGGCTCGGTGACGGGCGGGGAATCCCCACCGCGTCTGTCGGCTACCAGCGAGTGGCCGGGCGTCCGCGGGCGCGACGCGGCCCCGCCAGGCTTTGATGAGAAGGTCTGGCGGGATGCCCGGGCCTGACTCTGAAAACCCTTCGGGCCGACCGCTTCCGAGGCCGGTCAGGCGCGGCCCAGTCCGGGGGAGGGGGCCCCGACCAGGACGGAGACGTTGCCGAAGACGTCCTCGCCGCGGCCCATTGCCGAGTGCGCGGCGGGCAGCTCGTCGAAGGCGACAGTGCGGCCGAGGCAGGGGTCTATCGCGCCGTCGCGCACCAAGTCGTTGTACGCGTAGGCCTGCTCATCGTTGGTGCCGTGCGATCCTTGGAGCCGCTTCTGCCTGGTCCAGTGGTAGCGAAGGTCCACCATGGCGTCGAAACCCGTTGTCCCGGCGCAGATTACAACCATCCCCCCTGGCTCGCACAGGAAGATGCTGGTCGGAATGGTGGCGGCCCCCGGGTGCTCGAAGACGATCGCGGGATCTTCACGGTGACCGACAATGTCCCACAACTTTTTGCCGAAGGCGCGTGCGCCCGCCGCCCACTCCTTCTGGCCGGCCCTGTCGTCCACCAGTGGTGGGACTCCCCAGTGGCCGTACTTGCGCCGGTCGATGTAGCCGATGGCGCCGTGCTTCATGGCGTAGGCGCCTCGCTCGTCGTCCGAGACTACGGCGACGGGCCGGCCGCCCGCGGCTTTCACCAGCTGTGACGCTTGGGAGCCGAGCCCGCCCGATCCGCCCCATACCAGGACAAGGTCACCGTCCCGGACGGTATTGCCTGCCCAGCCGTGCAGCATCCGGTAGGCCGTCGTCCCGACGAGGGTCGGCGCGGCCGCCTCGTCCCAGGACAGGTGCTCGGCCTTGGGCATCACCTGATGTGCTTGGACCCGCGCGAACTGGCCGAACGCGCCGTAGTTGGTGTCGTATCCCCAGATCTTCGCGCTGGGGGCGATCATGGGGTCCTTACCCCGACGCACCCAGTGGTCGTCGGCGTCCCACACGCCCGGATGCACAACGACGTGCGCGCCGATCTCGAGTCCGGTGACGTCATCACCGATCGCGTAGACGATGCCCGACGCGTCTGAGCCTCCGACATGGAAGTCCTCGGTTTCGCCCCGCTTCTGGCGCACCGCTATCTGGTCGACCGGGTATCCGCGCGCCGCCCACACGTTGTTGTAATTGATCCCAGCGGCCATGACGGCGATCAGCACCTCGTCGGGCCCGATCGGCGGCGTGTCGACGATCTCGGGCCGGAAGGCCGTTGCCGGGTCACCGAAGCGATCGGGCCGGACGACCTGCGCGTGCATCCGCGGGGGCACCACCCCGAGCGGGGGCAGCGCGCCGAGGGGGCTGATCTCGGCGCCGGGGCTAGTTACGCGGCGACGTCGCTCATCGAACATTGCAACTCCGTTCTACGGTTCTGTGATTTCCGGTGGTCGGAATGAATTGGCGCACCTGAGGCGTGGACTGTGCCGATTGGTTGCGCCTTCACCGCGGTATGCGGCGGGACGTCCGGGGCTGCAGCTTGCCGGACCTGATTCCCTCGCGTGCTGGCGAAGTAGAAGGAACGCGCGGCCCCGCATGCGGCCAGCGTTCCATGATTGTAGAATCCGATTCCATAATTATGGAAACACAGAACCTGCGGGAGTGTCGAGGTTTTCGGAATGCCGCCCGCGGTGGGTGCGGTCTGGCGCGGAGGTTCGCGTCGGTTATCTGCGAGTTCCCCGGGGGCTGTCGGAGGCCGCGGCGGAAGGTGCGACGTCGTCGACGAGGTTGTAAATGGGGGGCAGATCTTGGAGGTGGCGTGACATTGCCAACGCGGCCGCCGCGGAGTCGCCGGCCCGCACGGCACGGAAGATCTCGCGGTGCTGGTCGACAACGACCTGCCACAATTCCGTTGGCACGCGGTTCCGCTTGACCAGACGGGCGTTGACCTCGTAGATGGGCGACGCGATGAGCGGCAGCAGGCGGTTTGCGCTCGCATGCAGCAATGTCTCATGGAATGCGCGGTCGACCTCGAACAGATCGTCCGGATCCATCTCGTCGGGGCGGTCCGGAAGCAACGTTGCCAGCCTCGTCAGGTGGTCTTCGTCGCGATTCGCGGCGGCCAGCGACGCCGCGGGAATCTCCATGAGCTCACGAGCCTGCACGAGTTCGCCCGGCGATAGTTCGCTCACGCTGACCAGTAATGTCAACGACATCATCAGTGAGTCGGTGATCCGATTCGGGTCGGGCCGGCTGATGATGCTCCCGCCGCCGGTGCCAGGCCGTGTGAGAATTAGGTTCTCCGAAGCCAGTAGGCGCAGCGCCTCGCGGATGGTGCCGCGACTCGTCTTGAAGCGTTCGGCCAGTACGCTCTCGGGCGGAAGTCGTTCCCCTACCGTGATTACGCCGGTAAGGATCCACTGCCGCATCTGGTCGGCCACCTGCTCGTAGGCCCGCCGCACAGGGCGGATGATCGGCTGCTGGCGCACTGGTTCTTTGTTCACGATGGCCAGCAGTGTAACTGTCCGACTTTGAACAGGAAATTAGTTTTGGTCGCCGCAGCCCGCACTCGGCGCTGGACGTCACCGGCTGGGAACCGATGAGTGTTCTGATCCGTGGAACGCTGCCTTGATCTGAGCTGCATCGCTTATTAGCTTTCCCCATCACCAATCAAATGTCGGACATTAGATCCTGTCGAGGGCAGGGGTTCTCCGCCAGGTGAAATCCACGAGGAAGTTGAGGCTGTGGTGCGACGAGCAACGGGGATTTACCGATGACCACCGTGATTCGTAAGGAACGAGGACTGCTCTACGAGGACTTCGAAATCGGCCGAACTTTCGAGCACCACTGGGGTCGCACGATGACGGCCTCGGAGAGCATGAGCTACAGCAGCATCACCATGAACTACAACCCGATCTACTTCAACGTCGAGTACGCGCGCCGACTCGGCTACGAGGGAATCGTCATCAACCCAGTTCTGGTCTACACAACGGTGATCGGCCTCTCTGTGGAGGACCTCTCCGAGGCCGGCGGCCCGTTTCTCGGTGTGGATGACCTCCGGTTCCTGAAACCGGTCTACGACGGTGACACCGTCACTTCCCGATCGGTGACCCTCAGCCGCCGCCCATCGGCATCCCGGCCGGGCTGGGGAATTGTCGAATGGCGCACAACCGGCCTCGACCAGCGCGGCGAGGCCGTCCTCGAGTTTCGGCGCACCAATCTTTCCCGTATGCGAGCCCTGGAGGCGACACGATGACCTTCCTGACCGATGACCACCTTGCCCTCCAGCAGGCGACCCGTGAGTTCGCCGAGCGTGAGATCGATCCGATCGCCGCGACTCTCGACCTCGAAGATCAGCAGATTCCCGAGGACGTACTCGCGAAGATGGGCGACATGGGCCTGTTCGGCCTCAGCCTCCCGCCCGAGTACGGCGGCTTGGGCATGGACACGGTCGCGCTGTGCGTCGTGACTGAAGAGCTTGCGCGGGCCAGCCTCTCGGTCGGCAGCGTGATCCATCGCAATTCGCTCTGTGGGCACATCCTCAACAAGTTCGGAACCGAGCAGCAGAAGGAGCGCTTCCTCCCGGGCATGGCCACCGGGAAGATTCAGACCGCCTCGGCGGGTACGGAGCCTGAGGCCGGCTCGGACGCCGCAAACATCAAGACCAGCGCCCGGCGCGATGGTGACAACTACATCGTCAACGGTGCCAAGCAGTGGTGCACCTTCGCCAATCGGGCGAACGTGCTGTTCACCTACACCCGCACCTCCACGGCCGCGAAGCACAGGGGGATCAGCCTGTTGATGGTCGAGAAGCCGGCGGGTGGCTTCGCGCCGCCACACCTCACGGGCACCCACATTCCGACGTCGGGCTACCACGGCATGTACTCCTACTCATTGCATTTCGACGACCTCGTCGTCCCGGCGCGGAACCTGGTCGGTGAGGAGGAGGGCAAGGGCTTCCGGCAATTGATGGGCGGCTACGAGACCGCGCGGATCACCTTCGCCTTCCGCGCCATCGGGCTCGCCCGCGCCGCCTTCGAGACGGCTGTGGAATACAGCAAGCAGCGCGTCCAGTTCGGCCAGCCGATCGCCAACTACCAGGCGGTGCGCTTCAAGCTCGCCGAGATTGCCACCCAGATCGAGGCCGCGCGGGCGCTCGGCTACACCGCGGCGGCCAAATTCGATCAAGGGCAGCGCGCCGATCTCGAAGCCGGAATGGCGAAGCTGTTCGCTACGGAGGTTGCACATAAGGCGGCCTGGGAGGCGCTATATGTGCACGGCGGCAACGGATACGCCCGCGAGGCCAACGTGAACCGCTACTGGCGCGACTCGGCCGTGCTGCCCATTGGTGAGGGAACCAGCGACATCCAGCGCGAGGTCATCGCCAGGCGGATCCTCGGCGAGCGTTGAGCGAACGCGGGGAGCACACATGCCTATAACGAGCAGCGACAACTATTTCGAAGACTTCCGCGTCGGCGCCATCTACGACCATCCTCGGGCGCGCACGATCGACAACGCGGACAATCTCTGGATCACCCACCTGACCCTCAACACCGCCCAGGTGCACTTCAACCTGGACTACCGGCAGCAAATGATGGGTGGGATCTTCGCCGAGCGCCTGGTGATGGGCGCGGTGACCCTCGCCCTCGTGGTCGGGCTTACCTCGGAGGACATGAGCGAAAACGCCTTCATGGATCTGGGGATGGACGAGATCAAGCTTTCCACGCCGGTCTACCGCGACGACACGCTCTACGCCTCCAGCGAGGTCCTCGAAGTGCGCGACAGCGAGGAGCGACCGGATGCGGGCATCGTGGCCTACCGCTTCACGGGGCGCAATAGCGACGGTGCGGTCGTGGTACAGGGAAAACGGACATTACTGGTCAAGAGGCGATCGCACTGGGCCGTCGCCGATGGACACGGGAAGGAACTCGCCGATGAGCGCAACGCTTGAGGGCATGACCGTAGTCGATCTCTCGCAGGGCGTGGCGGGGCCGTTCTGCACCCGCTTACTCGCCCAGATGGGCGCTCGCGTGATCAAGGTCGAGCGCCCGGGGGTCGGCGACATCATCCGGCACTGGGACACTCACGTCAACGGGATGTGCAGCGGTCACGTGTGGGTCAATCCGGGCAAGGAGAGCGTCGCGCTGGATCTGTCCCGTCCGGAGGGGCAGGATGTGCTGATGCGGTTGGTCGCCAAGGCCGATGTGGTCGTGGAGAACTTCGTCCCGGGCACGCTCGAGCGATGGGGCATTACACCGCAGCGGATTCGTGAGGCCCGTCCGGATGTGATTTTCTGTCGCGTTTCGGGGTTCGGGCAGGACGGTCCATACGCCGACCGCAGCGCCTTGGACCTGATTATCCAGGGCGAGACCGGGTTGATCACCACGAACGGGTCGCCAGAGCAACCCGCCAAGATCAGTCTCTCGGTGGCGGACCTGTCCGGTGCGATGTACGCGACGGTGGCGATCCTTCAGGCGCTGTTCCACCGTGAACGGACCGGGGAGGGGCAGGACGTCGACTTGGCGCTGTTCGATGCAGTGATGACGTGGACTGCCTACTTCCCCTACATGTGGTGGTACCAGGGCCAGCGGCCCGGCCGCGTCGGGCTCAACCATCACACGATGACTCCCTACGGTCCCTACACGGCTGAGGACGGCAAGGGCGTCATTGTCGCGGCCGGTGCCGGGAGCCGCGAAAGCTGGAAGCGGTTCTGTGATGGCATCGATCACCCCGAACTCGTCGACCACCCGGACTTCCAGACGAATGGGCTCCGGCTGGCCAACCGCGCGGCCCTCGACAGCATCGTGCGCGCCGCGATCGCGGCGAAGCCACAGGCGTACTGGCTGCAACGCTTCCACGAGGTCGGTATCCCGTCCGGTGCGCTCAATGAGTTCGACGAAGGGCTCGAGCATCCCCGTATGAAGCATCGCGGCATGGTACTCGACATCGACAGCGCGGTCGGAAAGGTCAAAGTGCTCGATTATCCGCCGCAGTTCTCCGGAATCGATGCCGTCAACAAGCTCGGGCCACCGCTGCTCGGCGAGCACACCGCAGCGGTGCTCGGCGAGGTCGGCCTCGATCCCGATGCCGTTGCGCGACTACGTGAAGGCGGGATCGCGGGGTGACCGTGGACGGCGCGGCGACCAACCGGCTCGCTGGCTTCGTCAGCAGGCTCACTGCGGACGACCTGCCGGAAGAGACGGCCGAGCGGCTACAACAGTGCCTGCTCGATTTCGTCGGTGTTACCGCCTTCGCCGGAGTGCGATCGGAATCGCGTGATGCGATACGGAGCGGGGTGGGCCGGTTGGCGTCCTCCGACGGCGCGGGCACGGTGGTCGGGGAGCGGCGCGGTTACCAGTTCCAGTATGCCGCGCTGCTCAACGGCGCGTTCGCGCACAGCCTGGACTTCGATGACACCAATATTCACGGCTTACTACACCCTGGCGCCCCGGTGATTCCGGCGGCGCTCGCCATGACAGAGAGGGTCGGCGCCACCGGCGCAGACCTGCTGACCGCCCTTGCCGCCGGCTACGAGGTATGTTGCCGGGTGGGGGCGGCGTTGGGCCAGACTGCGTACGACCGCGGATTCCACCTCACAGGCGTGGCTGGACTGTTCGGGGCGATCGCAGCCGGCGCCCGGCTCCTCGGCTTCACCCAGGACCAGGTGGCGACCGCGTGGGGACTCGGCGGATCGATGGCCGCTGGCTCGCTGCAATACCTGGCCAGCGGTGCATGGAACAAGCGCCTGCACCCCGGGCTCGCCGCGCACAACGCCCTGCTGTGCCTGTCGTTCACCGAGGCCGGTGTGATAGCCGCCGCGCAGCCCTTCGAGGGCCGTTTCGGATTGTTGACCGGCTACAGTGGCGCGCCTGTCGCCGAACTGCTGGACGGTGATCTCGGTGGCCGCTGGATGTCGACCGACACCGCGATCAAACCGTACCCGTCCTGTCGGCTGGCCCACGGTGCCGTCGACGCCGCATTGGAGCTGCGCCGCAGGCTCGGCGGGTTTCCCGACGCGGCCGGAGCGCTGAGTCTGCGGATCTCGCCGCGCGCCTACCAGATCGTCGGTGGCACCGACGCCAACAAGACCGCGCCCATCAGCGTCGTCGATGGGCAGTTCAGCGTCTACTTCCAGACGGCGGTGGCGCTGCTCGACGGCACCGTGGAGTGGTCGAGCTACGACCGCCTCGCCGATGCCGACGTCCGCGCCGTCGCCAGGCGCCTGCGCGTGGCGGCGGACGAAAATGTGCCGACCGCCGGCGCCGTACTGACCTATCTGCCGTCCTCGGGTCCATTATTTACCGTGCGCAGGGACCAGCCGATCGGAGAGCCGGGCCAGGCCCTGCCGTGGAGCGTGGTCGAGGCGAAGTTCCACGATCTCGCGAGTGTCGTCTTCGACGCAGCGGATCGCGCGCGGATCCTGGGCGACGTGCGCGGCATGGCCGACTTGCCGAACGCTGCGGATTGGGTCGCGTCACTGCGCGCGCCCAGCGACGAAAACTGACTTCAACATCGTCCGTTTCACGGATGTCCTATCCGAACCGAGCGAGAGGAGCGGGCTGTGCGCCCCGCCCGTTTGAGCCGCAGTGGGCTGTCGACCCCCGGCAGTAGCGAGAAGATGATGACCAAGGCAGCCGCGAGCGACGCCGATCTCGTGATGCTCGATCTCGAGGACGGCGTGGCGCCGAGCGAGAAGGCGGCGGCCCGCAGCAAGATCGTGACCGCATTGACCACCTTGGATTGGGGTCGCAAAACGCGCGCGATCCGGATCAACGATGTCACGGGCGAGTGCGGCTACGAGGACGTCATTGAGGTCGTCGAGGGCGCGCGCGACGCGCTGGACGTCATCGTAGTCCCGAAGGTCCGAACTCCGCGGGAGGTGTGGTTCGTCGACACCCTACTCACCGGGATCGAGGCCAAGCATCGCTCCAGCCGTCGGATCGGCCTCATGGCGCTCATCGAAGAGGTGGAGGCACTGATCCACGTGGAGGAGATCGCTCGCTGTACGCCGCGGCTCGACGCGATCGTCTTCGGGCTCGGTGACTTCTCGGCGTCGCAGGGAGCCAGGACCGCTGTCGCCGGCGGCGGTGCGGACGAAGATCTTTACCCGGGCGACATCTGGAACTACGCGCGCAGCAAAATCGTGGTAGCGGCACGTGCGGCTGGGATCGCGGCGATCGACGGGCCGTTCGCCGCGTTCGGGGACCCGGATGGCTACCGACGCGAGGCCGTCCGTGCGCACACACTCGGTTTCGATGGCAAATGGGGTATCCATCCCAGCCAGATCGCCCTGGCCAATGAAGTCTTCTCGCCGGACCAGGAGGAGGTCGACCGGGCACGAGCCCTCGCGAAGGCCTATGCGGAGGCCGAGGCCAAGGGCCTGGGCGCGGTCGCGGTGAACGGCGACATGGTCGACGCGGCGTCGGTGCGGATCCTCCGAAACACCATCGCGATCGCCGACCTCATCGGCATGTAGCCGTCGGCCGGCACCTTTCCAGAATCTCAGCCTTGGTCTGGAGCTCCGCGTATTCGGCCGCAGGTTCGGAGTCCCAAGTTATGCCGCCGCCGGTGCCATAGGTCGCGACACCGGTCACCCGGTCGACCAGAACGGTGCGGATGGCGACATTGAACCTGGCGCGGAACGCGTTGCCGAGCGGTGCCACCATGCCCACAGCGCCGCAGTAGACCCCGCGGGGACCGCTCTCGAGTTCCTGGATGAGTCGCATAGTGCGTGGTTTAGGCGCGCCGGTCACAGAACCGCAGGGAAACAGTGCCCGGAAGATGTCGGTCAGTCCGATTCCGGGGCGAAGGCGGGCGGTGATCTCCGAAGTGAGCTGATGAACGGTCTCGTAGGTTTCGGCCCGGCACAATGATGCGACTGCCACGCTGCCTGTTCGCGCGATCCGGCCGAGGTCGTTGCGGATCAGATCGACGATCATGACATTCTCGGCGCGCTCTTTCGCGCTGGCCCGCAGCTGGGCGACGATCCGGGCATCCTCCGCGGCGGTACGTCCGCGCCGGGCCGTGCCCTTCATCGGGCGCATGGACACCAGTTCATCTTCGACCTCGAAGAACAACTCGGGACTTGCGCTGACGATCGCGAATCGTTCCATGTCGATGTAGGCGTTGTAGGCACCGCCTTGTCCGAGTGCGAGATCGGCATAGCAGGCGTACAGGTCTCCCGCCGCCTCCGCGGTGATCCGGGTGGTCAGGTTGCACTGATAGGTATGTCCCGCTGCGATCTGCTGCTGTATGGCAGCTACGCGCTGGCGATGGAGTTCGGGACCCCACTCCGGCGACCAGTCGCTTATTCGATAAGAGTTCGGGGCGGACCGTTGGACCACGGGAACGATAGTGGGCGGCGCACAGACGCCGAACCAGACCAGCGGAAGCCCCGGAACCGGCTTGTGCACGACCAAACTCGGGTCAAGCCCGGCGGCGGCCTCGTACGAGACGAATCCGAAAGCCCACCAGCCCTGTGCTGTCGCCCGGTCGAGTTCGGCGAGCACCGCGGGGACATCGGCAGGCCGATCGGCCCACAGCTCGGAGGTGACCTCGGGGAATTCCCATGCGATGCCAGCGCGGAGATCATCGAAGCGTCCCCACGCCAGAAGAGGCGTCATGGCCATGTCTGGGCGAGCCAGCCGTGACCGATGGGCGGAGCGGTCATTTCGTACTCCTGGGTGCATGAGGAATGCGGGCGATGATCCCAACCGCGGGTGAGCCGTCGAGGGCCATCTCGCCTCGCCGAGAGTGAGCTGCCAACAAAAAGATCTCCATCGGCACGGTGAAGCTAGCCCGGCCGCCGCCCGGCGACAACCCCGTGTTCCCGATGTTGGAACTTGCCCACGAATGCGCCCGTACCAGGGGTTTACCCCTTGACGTGAGCTCAGTCACGTCATACCTTCAGCATCGAATCGAAATTCGATTCGGTTGGCTTGCGTGGGCGAAGTACCGCGCGAATTCCGGCCCCCGCGGGTGAAGAGCGAGGCGAACGGAATGTGGATCCGCTCGAAGGAGGCACAAAGCGGTGTCAGCGGCGAACAGCTCATTGCAGATGAATCAAGCAACTCTCGAAACTCCGCCGCGCTCGGTATATGCCGCGGAGGCGCAGAGCTCAGCGGGGAAGGCGCTGGACGTTCTTCGTCTCTTCGACGGGACGCGGGCCACACTCGGCGTCACCGACGTGGCGGCGACAATGGCGATTCCCAAGTCGACCGCGCACCGGTTCTTGAAGACACTGGTGACGCACGGCTACGCCGTTCGGCGCGGAGACCGCTATCGACTCTCGCCGCACACGTTCCACCTGGGTAATCTGATTCCCGAATGCCAGGTCGGCGGTTTACGAGATTGTGCCGGTGTGGCGATGTCCGAGCTGTTCCTGCGAACCCGCCAGACGGTGCAGCTCGCCATCCTGTCCGGCGACGAGGTGCTCTACATCGACCGCGTTCGGAGTCCGGGTCACCCAGGGGCAAGGATCGGATCCCGCCGGCCCGCCCACTGCACGGCCTCAGGAAAGGCCATCCTCGCATTCGATCCAGCGATGGGTGAGCCGCTGGTGTCGGCCCCGGACCTCCCTCGCCGCACGCGGAATACGCTCATCGGCAGCGGACTGGCCGATTCCTTGAATCGCGCGATCCAGTGCGGGTATGCGGTTGATCTGTGCGAGTTCCAAAGCGGTACCTGCTGCGTGGCCGCGCCTATCTTCGAGGTGAATACCCGAAAGATACTCGGCTCGATTTCCCTGACTTTCCCGTTCACTGATCCGGAGACTGTCAAACGGTTGGGACGGCATGTTCTCGACGCCGCCCGGATGGTACGGCCGGTCGCACGCGACCGAAATGGCCGGCATTGAATCCCAGCCGACATTGAATCCCAAGGGCCGTTCATGCTGTCGACGTGGAAGATCGGTCCGTTTGGCCACGGCGAAGACCCAGACCCTCGGCTCGGCCCGGGTCAGTCAGGTCGATGTCACTGTTCCCGAAGCCATACAGGTGATTTCCCGCTCGCTCGCACCAAGCCACCCGTGGACACGCTGGGCGATCGCGTCCGGGGTCAGGCCCAGTTCCTGGTGAATCTTCCCGCGGGGCGCGTGGTCCAAAAACCGTTGCGGGACGCCGAGGTCGCGGGTAGGGACGTCGACGCCGGAATCGCGCAGGCGGGCGGAGACGGTACTGCCGATGCCGCCGTGCAGGCCGTTGTCTTCCACAGTCACTACAAGGCGATAATTTCGAGCGAGTTCGACGATGGTATCGGAGACCGGGAGGACCCAGCGGGGGTCGATCACGGTGCTCGAAACGCCCTCGGCTCGAAGCAGATTCGCCGCATCGAGAGCGAGTTCGGCGAAAGCGCCGACGGATATGAGCAGGACGTCGGCGTGAACCGAATGGATCGCCGCGTCTCTTGTGTCGGGCAGCAGCAGCACGTCCACACCCTCGAAGCGCTCCACCGCCGGAATCTCTTCGATGGCGGTGCCTTTGGCGAATCGGATGGCGGTAGGCCCGTCGTCGATTCGCAGCGCCTCGGTCAATTCCTCACGCAGCGTCGCGGCGTCGCGCGGTGCGGCTACCCGCAAGCCGGGCACGATGCCCAGCACCGACAGATCCCACATACCGTTATGCGAGGCGCCGTCCTCGCCGGTGATTCCGGCGCGGTCGACCACCAGGGTGACCGGAAGCTCCAATAGTGCGACATCCATCAGCAGCTGGTCGAAGGCGCGGTTGAGGAACGTGGAGTAAATCGCCACGACCGGATGCAGTCCGCCGAGTGCCATGCCTGCCGCGGACGTCACCGCATGCTGTTCGGCGATTCCGACGTCGAATGTCCGGTCCGGGAAGCGCTTTTCGAAGGCAGCCAGGCCGGTCGGTCCCGGCATGGCAGCGGTGATGGCGACGATGTCGTCGCGCTGCTCGGCCTGCGCGATGAGTTCCATGGAAAAAACCGACGTCCAGCTCGGGCCGGACGGGCCGTCCAGCGGCTTGCCACTGGCCAGGTCGATCCGGCCTATGGTGTGCATTTGATCGGCTTCGTGATTTTCCGCGGGCTTGTAGCCGCGCCCCTTCTGGGTGACCGCGTGCACGATGACCGGACCGCCGAAGTCTTTGGCGCGCCGCAGCGCCGACTCCAGCGCGGCGGCGTCGTGCCCGTCCACCGGGCCCACGTACTTCAGCCCGAGATCGGAAAAAAGTCTCTGCGGCGCAACGGCATCCTTGATGCCGACCTTGACAGCGTGCAGCATCGAGTACGCCGAATCCCCGACCCGGGGAATGGACTGCACAATCCGCTTGGTAGCGCCGAGGGCGTGCTCGTAGGCGGGCTGCATGCGCAGCGCGGTGAGATGATCGGCCAGACCGCCGATGGTCGGCGCGTACGAGCGGCCGTTATCGTTCACCACGATCACGACGGCACGGTCCTGGCCGCCGGCAACATTGTTCAACGCCTCCCAGCACATACCGCCGGTGAGCGCACCGTCACCGACTACCGCGACCACATGCCGCTGCTGCCGCCGAAGCGCGAACGCCTTGGCCAGGCCGTCGGCGTAGGACAGCGCCGCCGAGGCGTGCGAGGACTCCACCCAGTCGTGCGCGCTTTCGGCACGGCAAGGGTAACCTGACATCCCCCCTTGCTTACGCAAGGTACCGAAGCCATCTCTGCGTCCGGTCAGGATCTTGTGCACATACGCCTGATGCCCGGTATCGAAGATGATCGGGTCGGCGGGTGAGTCGAAAACGCGGTGCAGCGCGATAGTCAACTCCACGACACCGAGATTCGGTCCCAGATGCCCACCAGTCACCGCGACATTGCGCACCAAGAACTCGCGAATCTCCTCGGCCAACTCGGACAACTCCGGTACCGACAGTCGGCGCAGGTCCTCAGGTGTATTGACCCGAGAGAGCACTCTCACGGCTTTTGCTCCTTCCGGCTGATCCCGCCTTCGGCGCTGCACGCTGCCTCGAATGAGAGTCGTTCTCATTCAATGAGATTCATGGGGAAGGCCGTCGAATTGAACTTCGGTTCGATCACGCTAGCCACGGTCCAAGACCGTGTCAACAACGACATGGGCTCGACCGCAGCGCCATGACATCGGTATGTCCCTCCTGGGTCCGACGCGAACGCGTCGGCTGCTCGTCACTGAGAATGCTTCGGGCGGGCCAGTTTCCAAATCTCAGAACGAAACCTTGTTGTCGCCGGCTGTCGACCGTAGCGTTTTCGTGCATGCCGATTAGACCGCGCCATCTTTTCCAGTGACAGCCGGGACAGCGATGACCACGATCCACGTAGTGCCAGAGCCGGTCCCCGGCGTGGGTACCGCCGCCGCGCTGCGGCGGCCCGATCGCTGCGCGGTGCTCGGGGTGCTGAACGTTACGCCGGATTCTTTCTCCGACGGGGGCCGGTACGACGCGGTCGATGCGGCGGTTCAGCACGGCTGCGCGATGGCGCGGGCCGGCGCGGACTATGTCGACGTCGGCGGCGAGTCCACTAGGCCGGGCGCAGGCAGAATCGGAGTCGACGAGGAACTGGGCCGGATACTCCCCGTCGTCAAGGCCCTGACCGCTGCCTGTGTCGGAGTGTCGATCGACACCACACGGGCCCGGGTCGCGGCGGCGGCCATCGAACACGGCGCCTGCCTGGTCAACGACGTCAGCGGTGGCCTGGCAGATCCGGACATGGCACGGGTTGTGGCGGAGGCCGAGGTCCCGTGGGTCCTCATGCATTGGCGAGGTCACAGCAGGCGGATGGATGAGCGGGCCGAGTACGACGATGTCGTCACCGAGGTGCGCGAGGCATTGTTGCGCAGGGCGCATGCCGCGGTTGCGGCAGGCGTCGATCTCCAACGGATCGTCCTCGATCCCGGACTGGGCTTCGCGAAGCAGGCACCGCATGATCTCGCCCTGCTCGCCGCCCTCGACGAGTTCGTGGCTCTCGGCCTGCCGATTCTGGTCGGCGCGTCCCGCAAGCGGTTTCTGGCGACGGCGATGGGAGAACCCGGCCGGCCGCCTGCGGAGCGGGACGCCGCGACGCTCGCGACATCGGTTCTCGCGTCCGCGGCAGGGGTGTGGGGGGTCCGCGTACACGATGTGCGGGCGACGGTCGACGCGCTCGGGGTGGTCAGCGCGGTCAGCGGCTGCCGTCGAACCAACTCCCGTCTGGGAGGTTGCGAAGAGTGGGCCGCAGCCACGGACCTCCGCGGGTAAGGCGCTGGTGGCTCAGCCGGCGAGTTGGGGTTCCAGCATCGGGAACGGCGCCTGTCCGCGCCTCTTTCCCGTTGTTAGCTTCGATAACTGATGATGCGCAAACACTTGGGACTTCCCCGACGAAGCTGATTGCGCCCCTGGAAAGGATGATTGTGACACCCGAATTGCCCGTGCACTTGCGGAAGCGGCTTGAGCAGGTGGGTACGGCGACGCTGACTCAGTTACTGCAGCGACGAGGGATCTCGAACACGTTCATGGCGGGTCTTCGTCCGATAGATCCCGACGTGCGCATGGTCGGTGTCGCCAGGACCTTGCGGTATCTGCCCTTCCGCTCGGACATTGCCAAGACGCTCGATCCGGCCGACAGCGCACAGCGGCGGGCGGTGGAGGCTATCCGGCCCGGTGACGTTCTGGTCATCGACGCACGGGGCGTCGAGTCCGCTGGCACCATCGGCGATATCTTCGCGCTGCGAGTGTTCCAGCTCGGCGGGAGCGGGGTGGTCACCGATGGCGGTGTCCGCGACACCGGTGCGGTGCGCTCACTAGGTGGTGCGATGTTCCACCGCTCGTCGCACGGCGCGACGCTGCAGAAGGAACACCTTCCCTGGTCGATCGATGAAGCCATCAGCTGCGCCGGCGTGTTCGTTCAGCCCGGCGACATCGTCGTAGGTGATGCCGATGGAGTGGTTGTCGTGCCCTTCGCCCTTGCGGAGGAGATCTCGGCCGAGGCCCTCGACATCGAACTCGCCGACGAATGGGCGATCTCCCGTGTGCGCCGGGGCGAACCCACCAACGAGGTGTTCCCGATTGCCCAGCACCGTCGAGCAGAGTTCGAGGAATGGAAGAAGCGCAGGCAGGAAGGTGAGCACTGATGCCGCAGCGGCGTTCGGTACGGATTCCCGGATTATGGCATCAGACTGGCATTCCAGTGGCCAGCCGCATCGGCCCCTTCGTCTTCTCGAGTGTGATCGCGGGGCTTGTGCCGGGAACCCGTGAGCTCCCGGAAGACCTCGAAGAACAGGCGACGAACATCTTCGGCCACGTACAGGCCATGCTGCTGGCCGAGAAAGGATCGTTCGACGACGTCGTGAAGATGGATTTTTGGCTGCCGAATCCCGAAGCGCGCGATGCAATCGAGCGGGAGTGGGCGAGGGCGTTCCCGGACGTCGACGCCATGCCGGCCCGGCACAGCCACGTTGCGGGTGGCGACGGAGGGGCAATCATGAGCGCGACATTTGTCGCGATCCTCGAGTAACTACATCGACGGCCGCAGGCACCGGCTTCCTCGGCGGCGAGATTATTCGCGGTCTCCCTATGCTATTGAGCATGGGTTCCTCGGATGTGGCTACGACCGAGCCGTCGGCTCGGCTGCTCGCTGTGCGCGAGCGCATTCTGCACTGCGCCGCAAGCATTATCGCCGAGCGAGGATTAACAGGCACCAAATTGTCCGCGATAGCCGCGATGGCCAATCTGCAGACCGGGAGCCTCTACTATCATTTCGCGGACCGTGCTGCCCTCGTAGAGGAGGTGACGAGGCGAGGCGTGCTCGACAGTCTCAATGCCGCTCAAAAGGCGGTGGAAACCTGCTCCGCCGAGGCGACCTCTAAGGACCGGCTGCTGGCTGCCGCCGATGCGCACCTCGGGTCGATACTCGAGTCCGGGTCGCTGGCGCCAGCGGCGATCGCGATCCTCCCTCAGTTGCCTCCTGAACTGCGCCAGCGCTTCCAACAAGAACTTGGCGACTTCAGGTTGTTCTGGGTGGGGCTCGTGACGGCGGCCGTCGCCGACGGGTACCTGGCGGGTGAGATCGATGTGGAACTACTGGCCCTGTACATCGTCTATACCTTGAACACCGTCACCGTATGGACCGAGCTGCGTCCGGGTGAGCCGAAGGAGACCCGATCGGCCTTTCTCGCGCTGCTGCAACACGGAATTCTGCGCTCGCCCGAACGAGGGTAAGAGCGGGCCTCGATGTCGTCGACCGTGCTGGCATGATCGGGCTCCGACAGCGATCAACAAACATCCAACTCCGAACCACAGTGCCAACGGGGCATGAAAAGTCCGAAAGGTATTCACGCAGGCGCAGTGTCGATGCATAGGCATCGCGCGCGAAACTGCGGCACGTCAGGTCATCTAGCCTCGAGAACCAGGGTCCATAGCAGGCCGCCGCCACTGGAGGATACCGGCCCGACCTGAAGTAGCCGCGGTCGCGACCAGTGCCGCCAACGTTCCGAGGCAATACGGGGCCTCGAAGAAGCATCGGGCGATCTCACTACTTACATAGTCCGCTCGATAGTGAGGCTCCAAGGCTGGTTGTGGCGGTCGGGCCACACCGAAAAGTGTGCGCATAACGCACTTCTGGACAGAATACGAACAAGCGGGTTCACTTCAGGAGAGGTCGTCGCGCGTCGTGAGAGAGGTGAGCGCTTCATGGGGAGCTTCGTGTACCAGGCCCAGCCGGTGCGAGTCGTGTTCGGGTCCGTCGGGCAGGTGCGCGCGGAGGTGGAGCGGCTCGGTGCCTCGCGCGTGTTGTTGCTGGCCAGGCCCCGATCGGCGGCCGTAGTGCGCGAAGCGCTTGGGCCGTTGCTGGCCGCAGAGTTCGACGGCGCCGCCATGCACACGCCTGTCGCGGTCACCGAACAGGCCCTCAAAATCCTCACCGAGCACGATGCCGACTGCGTCGTCGCGATTGGCGGCGGGTCCACCACCGGCCTGTCGAAGGCACTCGCCGCGCGCACCGGGGTGCCGCAGGTGATCTTGCCGACGACGTACGCCGGCTCCGAGGTCACGCCGGTCGTCGGCGAGACGGAGAACGGGCGCAAGACAACGCGTTCGTCTCCCGAAATCCTGCCCGAGACAGTGATCTACGACCTCGAACTGACCCGCGGCCTGCCGGTGCCGATCTCCGTCGTGAGCGCGATCAACGCCTTGGCCCACGCGGTCGAGGCCCTCTACTCGCCCCAGGCCAATCCCGTGGTCGATGGCATGGCGCTCGACGCGATCGCCCGGATCGGCCGGTCCCTGCCCGTCCTCATGACCGACGAGTCCAATGTCGACGCCCGCAAGGACCTGCTCGAAGCGGCGTGGCTGGCCGGGACCTGCCTGGCGACGGTGGGCATGAGTCTGCACCACAAACTTTGCCACACCCTCGGCGGCTCCTTCGACCTACCGCACGCCGAAACGCACACCGTGATCCTTCCGCACGCGATGGCCTACAACGCCCCCGCCGCCCCCAAGGTGATGGCCCGCATCGCCGAGGCGCTCGGCGCCACCGATGCGCCCAGCGCGGTGTACGACCTCATCGCCAACTGCGGCGGCCCGGTTTCCTTGCGCGACTTGGGATTCGTCGAGACCGACATCCCGCGTGCGGCGGAGCTGGCCGTGTCCCAGCCCTACCCGAACCCGCGCGAACTCACCCGCGACGGCATCGAGGCGCTGCTCCGCGACGCGTGGAACGGTACGCGTCGGGGCGGCGGGCGGACGATTCCGGACATGTCCTGGTTGACGGCGCAAGTCGTCGCGAGTTTCGACCTGGCGCCCGAGCCGCGCGTCAAGCAACTGGTCGCCGACCTGGTACGCCACCTGCATCATTACGTGCGCACCAACGACGTCACGCAGAACGAGTGGCAGTACGCGATCGACTTCCTCACCCGCGCCGGGCACATCACCGACGACAAGCGCCAGGAGTTCGTGCTGTTCTCCGACGTGCTCGGCGTGTCCAGTGCGGTGGACGTGCTTACGAACTCCCGCACCCCGGACGCCACAGCCTCGGCCGTGCTCGGCCCGTTCTACGTGGAGGGACCGCCGGTCGCCGAGCAGGGCGCCGACATCAGCGGCGGACTGCCGGGTACGCCGCTGTGGGCGGACATCCGGATCACCGACGTCGACGGCAAGCCGGTGCCCGGTGCGATCGTGGACGTGTGGCAGTCCAATAAGGACGGTTATTACGACGTGCAGCTGCCGGACCTCGACGGTCCCGTGCTGCGCGCGAGGTTCCACTCCGACGAGGACGGGCGGCTGCGATTCTGGTCGATCCTGCCCAGCGAGTACCCGATCCCCGACGATGGCCCGGTCGGCCAGATGCTCGCCGCGACGGGACGGCACCCGTGGCGTGCGCCGCACCTGCACTTCCTGATCAGCAAGCCGGGTTACTCGCAGCTGATCACGCAGTTGTTTGTGCGCGGCGGGCCATACCTCGACACGAGCGCTGGACGCGGCGACACGGTCTTCGGCGTGAAGGACGAGCTCGTGGTGGATTTCCTGTCACAGCAAGGCCCGACGCCGGATGGCCGAGCCGTCCACGGCGAGTGGCGGCTGCTCGAGTTCACCTTCCGGATCACGCCCAGCTGAGCGGCTACCTTCTTCGTCGTGACTGGCGAAGAAGACCTGATCGCGGGCCGCTACCGGCTGGTATCGCACGTCGGGCGCGGTTCGATGGGGATCGTGTGGCGGGCGCGGGACCAACGTCTCCACCGGGTCGTCGCGGTCAAGTAGCTGATCGCGGAGATGCCGTTACGCAGGCGATGCGGGAGCAGCGCTGGCGGCGCGGCTGCAGCATCCGCACGCATCGCTGTGCACGACGTGGCCGAGCGCAGCGCCTGCTACGCCCGCGGCGCCGGCTCACCGGCAGAAAGCCGGGCAATACACGGGAGCAGTGTCGCTGATGTCGGCGACACTATGCACATTTCGCGACGTGCACCGTGAGCATCGGCTCGAACCGCTCACGTTACGTGACGATCTCGGTGCGAAGTCGTCACCGGCACGTGCGCAAGCTCAGTGACGGGCAATAACCGGATTATGCCGACCTCGCCAGCCCGGTTACCCCCCACTACCGGCGGCTTCACCACCCCGCTCGGCATAATCCGAAGGTCGGCACAATGCAGGTCCGCACGACGGTGTCGGAAAGATCGATCGGAGTCCGGCCGCCCAGTCGTCATCTGAGCTTCCTTCACGTCAGACTTTCGATCACACTGTCCGTTGTGGCCTGTCCGGACTCAGCCGGGTGGCTGTGTCAAGTCGATCGGTCCGTTGTAGCGCTGCGCCGCATTTCGCGTGCGCTGCAGCCGTAGGCTCTCCGGAACGCCCGCGCGAAGTGGGATGGTGAGGTGAAGCCGGCCAGAGCCGCGATCTCGCCGATGGTCTGGGACTCTCGGCCTGGATCCAGGAGCAAATCCCTTGCTCGCCGGATCCGCTCGTCGGAGATCGTCTGCGCGACGGAGGTCGCGTGGGTGGCGAAGACGCGGGCCAGATGCCGCTCGCTGATGCCGACCGCGCTCGCGACCTGCTGCACCGACAACGCCGGGTCGTGCACGTTCCGGCGGATGTACTCCTTAGCCGGCAGCCAGTATCCGGCGGAGGAGTGTCCATCGCCGCGCGTCACCAGGTCGAACAGGTCGAGCGCGGTCTCGTCCAGGAACTCCGACGGGGCCGGCCCACCGGTCACCGCCTTGCGGAAGATGCCCACCGTGGCCTGAAGATGTGCTCCGAACGCGGAATGATCCGAGCTGCGGATGATCTGTGGCTCGCTGATTTCGACGCTGCCGTGCCTTTCGGTGTACAGGTCGTGGTTCACGTGGACGACGAGTTCGTGGAACCTACCAGGAAAGCCGTAGACGTGGGGCGTGTTCGGGTTGAACACCACGGCGTCGCCCGCGGACACCAAGCTGGTGCCGCCGCGGTGGTACACGAACGCTTCCCCTGCCAGCAGAATGCAGAGGTTGATCGTGCCACTCGGCGCGGCGCGGATGTGCTCCGGGGCGCGCTCCACCACGTGGTCGCGGGCAACCAGTTCGGTCAGTTGTACCTGGCCGAGCCTCATGCTACGGAAGGCGGCCTGCAGGCCGTCCTCCGACAGCGTGCGGCAACGCAGGTTCAGCAGCCAGTGGCGGTTGTGCTCCTCCCACAGGGGCACCCGCAGGTCAGCTGGAACGTTCGCGGTAGAGAAGCTCGCTGTGTCGGCGTTTGTGCCCATTTGATCCTCGCAGACTTGTGACTTGAACAATCCCGCCACGCGTTCGAGCGGCGGGGCGTTCGGGGTTACCGTCACCCGAACGACCGGTCACGAGAGAAGGCCGACAGGGAAGAGGATGAACAGTATGAGCGACGCGCCGTGCTAGCACGTCCGATCGATCAGCTCGCGGACGCGCTGCCGCGTCCTGCCCGCAACACCGGGGCCTGGGTTGCTGATATCGGGCGGCGACGCCCGGGGGCGCTTACGTTTCCCGCGGCCAGATTACGGCCAGGCCGTCAGACATTCAAGCCGGTTGCCGGTGGTCACCGGGCGATTCGTGCTGATCCGCTCCATTGGTAATGGCGAACTTCGAGGCGCTGGTCTCTCCAGCGCCCCTGATGTCGGTCGCGATCGTTTTCTGCGTGCGGCGTGCCTCGCCCGACAGTCACCGCGCGGAAGGTCGAAGGCGTTGACATGACCGCGGATCGAATGATGTCCAACAAGATCGAGGACAAGGGCTCACGGTGAGCCCGAGGAGGAACACATGTCTGTTGTCGAGATTGCGAACCTGTGTCCGGGCAGGCCGGACTACCACTTCAGCCCCCGGGGTGCCGGGCACCGCAAGGTGGCTGAGCGGGACCAGATCTTCTGGCTGATCGCGAGCCTGGAGCTGGGGGTGGCGCAGTGAGCGCTGACCGGACTCTCGATCCTGCGGCTCCAGCGCCGGCATGGGATCTGGCCGCCGCACCGGTCCGAACGTCCCGGCGAGGGGTCTTCTGGGTTCCGGGAGATCGCCTGCGCGACCAGGTGGGCACGCTGCCCTGCGGACCGATGTTCGTTGCCTGGGAAGCCCCAGAGCGGGTCGCTGAACCGTATCCGCTGGTGCTGGTGCACGGCGGCGGTGGACAGGGCACCGACTGGCTGCGCACGGTGGACGGCGGCATAGGCTGGGCCGCACGCTTCGTGGATGCGGGATTCGCCGTCCACGTGGTCGACCGTCCGGGGCACGGGCGCTCACCGTTGCACCCGGACGTCATCGGTCAGCCGGGCCCGGCCTTCAGCTACGAGCGCGCGATCGCGCTTTTCGCCCCAGAGGCGGTGGCCGAGCGGCAAACGGCGTGGCCGGGGGGGCGCGCGATCGGTGACCCGGTCGTCGAGCAGTTGGTCGCGTCGAATGGCCCGATGCTGGCCGACGTACCCGCCGCGCATGAGCGCGACGGTGAGGCAATCGCCCGCCTGCTCGACGCCATCGGGCCCGCCGTGCTGGTGACCCACTCCGCCGGAGCGCCTGCAGGCTGGGTGGCCGCCGATCGGCGTCCGGGACTGGTCAAGGCGATCGTCGCGATCGAGCCGATCGGTCCGCCCTTTGCGTCGATCCCCGGCAGTCAGCACACACTCGCACACGGGCTGACGGCCTGCCCGAACGGGTTCCGGGAAGGCGGGAGGCACGGGCCGGCCGGGTGGCCGGCGCTGGCCGCGGTACCTGTCGCGCTGGTGACGGCCGAGGCTTCGCCCTTGGCCGGCATGGGCAGGCAGGTTGCCGATTTCCTCGCTGTTGCGGGCGTCCCGGTTGAGTACATCGACCTTGCCGAACGCGGAGTCCGCGGCAACGGCCATGGTGTGATGATGGAGTCCAACGGCGCGGAGGCGGTCGAGGTCCTGGCGAACTGGGTTCGCAATGCCGTTTGACCCCGGCCGTAGGTCGCGACCTCGAGGGCAGAGCGTATGACGAACATGCGGTTCTGAGGTGGTTACTGCGGCGAGGCCCAGCCTTGGCGCACAGATCGAAAGGGCCCCATAAAGGTCCTGGACGTGCTCCGCCACGCGATCTTGACCATGCAGCTCGCCTGGGGCAACGGTTGGTCGAGCGCCGAGCTCATCGCGATGACCGGGGGTGTCTCGCACAACGATCCGTGATGCCTTTGCGTGAACTGTCGGCCGAGGACCTGGTCAAGACGATTCCGCAGGGGCGTGGCCCTGTCGGCGGAGGAGGCCGAAGATCTCTATGACCTGCGTGAGGTTCTGGAAAGTCACCTGATCCGGCGCTTCGTCGACCGGGCCCGGGCCGGGAATATCGTCCAGTTGCGCCGCGCATTGACCCGGCTTCGGGACCTCGTCTGCTCCGGAGGCTCCGGAGGTGCTGGCCGCGAAGGACCGCTTCTACGAGGTCCTGCTCGGGGAGGCGGCAACTCGGCGCTCCGAGCGAGCCTATCCAAGCTGCAACACAGGCGAGCTCTCGAGCGGCTCAATCGACGGTCGCCGCCGCGACAGCGCTGATACCTGTCTGCGCAACGGCTCAAAGGTGCGCCATCATCGCGGCGGACGCGGTGTCCGCGTCCCGATCTTCAACCGCTTCCACGATCCGTGGAATCTCCACCACCGACATGCGCGGACGCTCGGGTGCGGCTCCGAGCGAACTTGCCACAGCAGGCCGACACTGGCCTGAATGCGATGGCCGTCATGAGCTCGCTCGCTGGCCATCCCATTCGCGAACCGCCACGTCGGCGATAGCCTGGGCGGAGGGCACGAGCCGGCGCCGCGAACTCCAGGCCAGGACGATCCTTCGTTCGCGGAGGCTAGAGCCACTGACGCGTCATGAGGCGTAGCCCCTCGCAGCTGCGGCCTCGGCGGGCAGCAGGACTTGCAGGTGGACGTTGGACGCGATGGCCAGATCCGGCACCCGTATCGATTTCCGCGACGAGTGTGGTCGTGTCGTATAGCTCCAAGTCGAGGCGGACCGCCGGCATGTCGGCCGCACAAGCAGCAACGATCGGCGGCAGCAACATCGGGGCGAGTTCTGTCATGCAGTCCGTGCC
Source organism: Nocardia sp. CA-120079 (assembly GCF_050955745.1). NCBI lineage: Bacteria > Bacillati > Actinomycetota > Actinomycetes > Mycobacteriales > Nocardiaceae > Nocardia > Nocardia sp. CA-120079. The sequence continues at coordinate 6,285,477 of NZ_CP192088.1, read as the reverse complement.
ACCGTGCCGGAGACCGGATCGCCGGCCGACTCCGTGGGGCCGCGGTGTCGGCCCGCAGATCGGCAGCTCGTCCGACGAGATGACACCACTCGCGGTGAGCTCGACGCCGCGCGCGGCGTCGCACACAGCTGGGTTTCGAGAGCTCGTTCCAGCTCGGTGAGCGTCATGCTGATCGCCGGCTCCATGACATGTTGCTGTTCTGCGGCTGCGCTGATCGAGCCGGTCTCGCGACGGCGACCGAGTAGGAAAGCTAGCGGAGCGTGAAGCGTGGCGGCCGCATGGCGGTGTTCGAATGAATTTCTCGCAACGAGTCCTCGGTGTCGCAGCGCTCTGCCTGCTGCCGCTGAACTTTCGACCCGTCCTCGGCCGCGTGACGCCTCGGGGCGTGTGCCTCGGGCGCGACTCCGCCCTTAGGAGGTGGACGGGTTCGGCACGAATCTGCCGAACGCTCCGCGGTAGTACGCCAGCGGCATGCTCTCCCTCGCCCATACTGCGGTGACACGGGCGAGCAGAACCACATGCGTTCCCGATTCGATGTCCTGGTCGACCTCACAGATCAGGTGGGCCAACGCTCCGTCGAGCAGGGGAACACCGGCCTCGTCGACGATCGGGATGCCGGCGAACTTGTCATCGCCCCTCCGCGCGAACGAGCCCGCGTGCGCCAGCTGCTGCTCGGTGAGGATGTTGACTGCGAACCGCCGCGTGACTCGCACGGCGCGGCCAGTGGCCGACTTCCGGTTCAGACACACCACAACGGACGGCGGGTCGTCAGACAATGAGGTGAAGGCGCTGACAGTGATGCCGCGCCGGATGCCTTCGTGCACAGTGGTGATGACGGTGACACCACTGGTGAACCGCCCCACGACGTCGCGGAAGGTCCAGCGGTCGGGCACTGCGGCCTGCACCGGGCTTGTGACCGGCTCGAGGCTCATGGGAATTCCTCCGAACAATACTGACCATGTCAGGCATTTGGTGAGTTAGTGGTGTGGCTCATAACCCCTGCCCTTGGCGGTCACCGGCGGCGCACCATCGTCAGCGGTTGTCCCAGTTCGGCCTGCCCGCGCGCCTCGTCGATCATTGGTTGGGACGAGGCGTGGACGAGGTACATCTGCGCGTCACGGAGGTATCGCTGCAGTGGCTCGCTACGGCCGGAGGCTCGCGCGCTGCCGGCTTGGAACGCGAGCTGAGCGGCCTCTGCACCGAGGAGCGCACCTTGCCGGGCGAGTGCGTGGAGTCGCATCAGCTCGCCCGGCGCGATGGGGGCCCGGTTCCGTGCCCACCGCGCGAGTAGCGCATCCATGCGGGCGGCGGTTTCGCGCATCACCGAATGGGAGGCGTCGGCCAGTGCGGCGCAGCGCCCGATCGCGCGGACGGCATCCGGGTCGGCGGCCATCGTGCCCTCGCCGAGAATCCGCTTGGTCACCGGCATCAGCTCACGGAGACGCTCGACGGCCGCGCGGGCCGTGCCCGCCAGCACCGCTCCGAACGAGAGGTGGTAGATCGGGTCGAACAGACCCAGGTAGCGGGGGTTGCCATGTAGTCGTGTGCCTGGCGTCCCCTCGTTGAAGTCGGTCGTCGTGCCGAACAGGATGTCGTCATGGATGATGTGGTCGGCGGGGACGAACACGTCGTCGATCCGGACCGCGTTGGAACCGCTTCCCTGCATCCCCAGTGCGGCGCCGTTTCCCCAGTCGTCGAGGACGGTGACCTGTTCGCGCGGCACGACGAAGGCGACGTTCTTCGGCTCCGTTCCGTCCCGCTGCAGCAGGCTGTTGCCGAGAAAGTGGGTCGAGATCGGGATGCCTGAGGAGAAGCGCCACGTCCCGCTCACCCGGTAGCCGCCCTCGACCTCCCGGATTTCGCCGCCCGGAACGGCCCGGTGTGGCGAGCGGAACTCGCCGTCGGGCCCCAGCAGTTCCTGCTGCGCCTCGGCGGAGAGGAACGAGCAGATCACCGAGACGTGGGTCGCCGAGAGGCAAAAACACCAGCCGGAGGAGGGATGACCGGCGGAGATGCGGTACACGACCTCGAAGAACGTGACGTTGTCGAATTCATATCCCCCGAAGAGCTTCGGCTGGACCATGCGGTAGAATCCGGCCGCCCGGAACTGGTCGAGCACTGCGGTCGAGAAGTGTCCTCGCTCGTCGGCTTCGTCCTGCTGGGCACGCAACATCGGGATCATCGCCTCCGCCCGGTCAATGACGTCCTGCGGGCGCAGGCCGGGCTCGGGCTGAGGCAGGGGACGAGTCCCGGTGCCCGTCGTCTCGGTGTTGGTCATGCTGTGGTCCTTCCCACTCGCTGGTGTGCGATTAGGCTATGCAGCGCGGAACCGGCCACGGATCCCACGGCGTGAGTCGGCGAAAATGTTGTCTGGCTGTGTCAAGTCGATCGGTAGCGCTGCGCCGCATTTCGCGTGCGCTGCAGCCGTAGGCTCTCCGGAACGCCCGCGCGAAGTGGGATGGTGAGGTGAAGCCGGCCAGAGCCGCGATCTCGCCGATGGTCTGGGACTCTCGGCCTGGATCCAGGAGCAAATCCCTTGCTCGCCGGATCCGCTCGTCGGAGATCGTCTGCGCGACGGAGGTCGCGTGGGTGGCGAAGACGCGGGCCAGATGCCGCTCGCTGATGCCGACCGCGCTCGCGACCTACTGCACCGACAACGCGGATCCAGCAGCCAGGGCGGTTGCGCTCCTCCCACAGGGACACCCGCAGGTCAGCTGGAACGTTCCCGGTGGAGAAGCCTGCGGTGTCGGCGATTGCGCCGATTTGATCCTTGCAGACTTGTGAGTTGAGCAATCCCGCCACGCGTCCGAGCGGCGAGGCGGTCGGGGTTACCGTCACCCAACGACCGGCCACGAGAGAGGCCGACAGGGAAGAGGATGAACAGCATGAGCGACAACGACGTGCTCCCCATCGGCTCGATCGGCGCGGTGCCGGCGTACCGAGACGTCCCGACCTACCGGATGTTCTTCGGCAATCTGCATGTCTGGGAGGGGGATGGCTGGAAGGCCGAGTCGATGTCGTGGAAGACCGGTGCTTACGTCGCGGCCAACCTGACCGGGCCCGCGGAGCTGACCTACCGCGGGCGTGACGCCCAAGCGTTCCTGTCGTCGCTGAGCATCAACAATGTCCGCGAGTGGCCTGTTGGGACCTCCAAGCACCTCGTGATGCCCGATGAGAACGGTCTGATCGCCAACCACGGCCTCGCGATCAGGGACAGCGAGGACTCGTTCCGCCAGCTGGCCAGCCTGCCATGGGGAGTGCACCGGCTGGGTTCGGCCGGGATGGACGTGGAAACGTCAGTGCGCGAGATCTTCATTCTGCAGGTCGCGGGACCGGCGTCGCTGCAGGTGCTCGAACGCACGCTCGGCCGGGATCTGCGCGACTTGAAGTTCCTCGGTATCCGCAAGGTGGAGATCGCCGGCGTCGAGGCCGAGCTCGAGCTCTCGCGGATCGGCATGGCGGGCACCCTGGCCTACGAGGTGCGCGGCCCGTTCGATGCCGGGCCGGTCGTCTACGACGCAGTCTACCGGGCAGGCAAGGACATCGGTCTCAAGCGCCTCGGCTGGCGGACCTACGCGGTGAACCACACCGAGGGCGGTTTTCCGCAAGCCAACTGCACGTTCCTGCCGTCGGTCCTGAGCGACGAAGCTTTCATGGCCGCGTATGGGGCGGGCCGGAGCACGACGATGTCCGGGAGCGTCGACCCCACCGACCTGCGCGCGAGGTACCGGACGCCAGCCGAGGTCAACTGGGATTGGATGGCGAAGTTCGACCACGACTTCCTCGGGCGCGCGGCGGTCGAGGCCGAAAAGGCATCCCCGCGGCGCAAGACGGTGATCCTGCGCTGGAACGCCGAAGACATCCTTGACGTCTTCGCCTCGCACTTCAGGCCGGGTGAGGAATACAAGTACATCGAGTTCCCGTGCGCCCCCCAGCAGATCGCCGGTGGCCACGCCGACCTCGTCACCAAGGACGACGAGCAGGTCGGCGTCGCATCGGCCGCAGTCTACAGCTACTACTACCGCGAGATGCTGTCGCAATGCGTCATCGACATTGATCAGGCGCACATCGGGAACAAGGTCGTTCTCCATTGGGGCGACCATGGCGGGCGGATCAAGGAGATCCGGGCGACCGTCGAGCGGTTCCCCTACTTGGAGCTGCCCAGCAACCGCGACTACGACCTCAGCACCGTACCGTCGGGCCTGCCGGCCCCGGCTCGGTGAGCAGCCCGCGGACCGCCAGGTCAGCCGAGTTAACAGGTGACAAGAGACACCTTCGACGGGAACCAGGGCTTCGAACTCGGGCTGTGTGACGGAGCGCGGTTCTTCGACGGAACGCCGGTGACCGCGCATCCACACAGCCGACGGGCAGGCCGTACCGGTGCAACTGCTGGCTGAAGCCGAGCTTGTCCAGGACGCGCGGCCGCCGTCGCCGACGGTGCAGATCCCGTAGACGACATCACCCGTCGGCAGGGCGCACCGTCCGGCTCGCGGGCAGCGGGCCATGGATGAGTTCCTGTAGCGGGGCCTGGGGAGGGATGATCGGCGCGATCATCGGCGATCACCCGCGCCAGCAAACTTCCGCGAGGGGGTAGATGTGACCCAATCTGGCAGATCTGCCAGGAATCGGTGCAGGTCAGAACGTGTTTCGACTGGTCGGCGCCTGTGTGTGCAAGGGTACTCGCACACAGAGCACGAATTTCTGTCACGTTTGACGTGAATCTGTGCGCGAGAGGGGACTTGATCACGAATCTCTGTCAGTGATGACGCGGATTTGTGTTCAAGTGGAGGCTATTTGGGTTCGCTGGAGCATAGCATAGGGTTATCGATAGTGTTTCTGTGTCTGTATTTTGTTGAGCTGTAATGGTTTTCGGTACCGCAGTGGAAGTAGCTAAGTGGGACCGTTGTCGCGTTCTGTCGACTGATTCGGTTTCGGTCTGTTGCATGCTTCAAAAAGGTTGTGGCATTGGCGGAATCATTGATCGGAGTGTTATCCATTGTGATGCCGGTCGCGTGTTGTGGGCGACCGGCACCATGGTTGTCCAGGGTGATGGGGTTGGGGTTCGGCGGTGAGCAGTGGATGGGGTTCCAGCCGCATTGCGGGCCTTCGAACCCGACTACGCGGCCACCGCCGAGCTAAGGCGCCGACGGGATCCCGCACTTCAAACAGCTAGTCACGGACGAGAATTCGTTCCTGGCCGCCAGCCATGCCAGAAGGACCGCGGCCCCGCCGGCGCCGAAGTCCTGGCCCTGGCCGCACACAGCGACCACCTGTCGTCCGCGTCGCCGTCGCAGCAGCCGCCGCCCACCTACCCGAACAACACGCTGAGCCGCGCGCAACAGGTGAGAGCGCCCTGATCGACAGGGTCGCTTCGGATCACCGCCGACCCGAGGACCCCTTCCGCCCCGAATTGCTCGGTCCCCCCGAATTGCTCGGTCGGCCCGAACCGTTCGATCGGCCCGAATCGCTCGGTCGGCCCGAACCATTCGATCGCCCCGAATTCGATAACGCACCGGAGACAGTGGCGGACGGCGCCGTTCCATCGGGCCGAATTGTCGCGGACGGGAAGTCTGGCGCCGATTCGTGTTTCGCTGAACCGGCAGGCGGTTCGGCGAACGGCAGCGGTGAGATGTCATGTGCCGCAGGGTCCGGCGCAGTCGCCCACCATGTCGCGGGGGCCGTGAGCCGCGGGGACGCAGCGGGGTTGTCGACGAGCATCGCGTTCGGCGGCAAGGCTGGCGCCGTGTTCGGCGCCACCGTGACCGGGGTCGGATCGAGATGGGGATCGAAACGCGGTGCCGCGGGCACGTCCACCGACGTCTCCTCCATCGCGGACTCATGGTTCAAGGTGCGCCCGAACGGCACTGCGGCAGGCACGAGTAGCCCGGTAGTTAGCACCGCGGCCGCCAAGGCCGCGACGCGTGGTTCGCGGCGGCCGCGAGGAACGACCGCCGGGCTGTCGTCGGTCGCGGCGGCGCGGGATGCGAGCAGTGCGGCACCCAGCGCGATGGTGTGCGCCGGATCGGGGCCGAGGACAATCGGGAGTTCGAATTCATCGGCCAGCAGTCGTGCCACCGCCGCGGGCCGGGCCGCGCCACCGACCAACAGAATGCGGTCGATATCGGATACCGCGACACCGGCGGCACGGACGTAGTCGCGCACCAGCGGGACCGACTCACGCACCTGACGGGTGCGGAGCCCGGCGATATCATCAGCGGATACACGCTCCGCCCAACGTGATTCGGCGTCCGGTGTGATGTCGTGTCCGTAGCGGGCCACCGCCACATCGAATGCACGGCCGCCGAAATCGTAGGAGCGCACCGGCGGTCCGACCAGCCTGCCAGCACGAACGACCGCAAGATCCAGGCAGCTCGCGCCGAGATCATAGACCAGGACAAGGTCGGATTCCGCTGCGCCACTATAGGTTTCGAGCCACTGCGCCGCCGCAATCGGCTCGGGGATCAGTCCGACGTCTGTGGCTTCGAGCTGATTCAACGCTGACCGGAGTTCGGCGACCTGGTCGCCGGAATATATTGCCGGGTAGGCCAATACGCTGTGCACCGACGTTGCGGTCAGCCGATTTGCCACTGCCGCAACCAGATCGGCGCAGCTCATGGCCCGCCCCGCCACGGCGACGATCGGATCCTGCGCAATCGCCAGATCTGCGAAATCCGCCAGCACCGTGGCCTCGCGAGCAACCGCACCGATGGATGCGATGCCGTCACCGGAGAAAGTCACCGTGGTGGGGCGGGTAGTCACCACCGGATGTGCGGGGTCATTGGTCACCGCGGCCGATACCGCGTTTACCGAGCCGATGCTCAATCCGAGAGCCTGGGTCGTTCTCATCTCATCCTCACGCCCGATCCGCGCCTGCTCGCACGGACGATCCACCATCTTTACCCGACCAAAGAGATAGATTAGCCTGTCCTAACAATTGCTGTGAATGTCCTGTGAATGTTGTCTGGAGGCCCGTATGTCTGATGGCATGACTGCCGAAGTACCTGGTCAGACGTCCATCACTACGATCGTGGTGTTGCCGAGAACGCGGGCGGCCGCCACGATCTGGGGCGAGTGGCATCCGGCCGTCGCGTCGCGGCGTCGGTGGCCCGAGAACAATCCGCAACGCGCTGTGGCACTTCATGATTCGTGGTGGACGGTGGCTGCCGCAGGTTTGCTGGCAACCGTGACGCTCGGAGCCGCACTGTGGATTGCCGACCACCTCGACGTCGATCGGCAGTTGCACACCGTCGGCCTGTTCATCCACCTGGCCGCCCTCGTACTCGGCTTCGGTGGTGTCCTTATCGCCGACTATCTGATGTTGGTCTGGCTAGTCGGGCGGACCACCCTCGCCGAAGCATTGGCTGGCATCGCGCGCCTGCATGTGCCGATCTGGGCCGGCCTGGTCGGACTGGTCGCCAGTGGATGCCTGCTCGAACCGAATCTCGAATCCGCCATGACGCGAACGAAGATGGCATTCGTTCTGATCCTGACGCTCAACGGGCTTCAGGCGCTGCTGTTGGGCAAGCGTCTGACGAACCATGTGGCGACACAACTGACGAAGCGTCTGCTGCTCTGGGGCGCGGCATCGGGTGCCATCTCGCAGATCTGCTGGTGGGGCGCCATCGGTATCGGCTTCTGGAACACCGAACACTAACCCCCGTCCCCGCGTCTTGGAGCAGTAGCGCCTTGACCGCGGGGGGCGCTTGATCAGCGACCTGGTAGGTCTGCTGCGGGATCGCGCGGATGGCGACGAACACCTCTCTCATGCGCGTGCGCCGGAAATCCCGATAGGCCTGGCATTTGCTGAAGAAAGACTTGCGGTCACTGACGTTTCGGTGGTCAGTAGATTCGTTGGGCCGTCAGGTAGTCGTAGACCGGAACGTTGAGACTCACCAGCGCGTAGTGATCATGCGGGGATGCCGAGGTCATCGAGCAGGCCGCGGATCCGGTGTTCGATCTCGTCGCGGATGGGTCGGACGGCGTCGATGCCTTGTCCGGCGGGGTCGTCGAGTTTCCAGTCCAGGTACTGCTTGCCGGGGAAGTAGGGGCAGGCGTCGCCGCAGCCCATCGTGATGACCACGGCGCAAGCTTGCACGGCGTCGGTGGTGAGTACTTTGGGGATTTCGGCGGAGATGTCGATGCCGACCTCGGCCATGGCCTCCACCGCGACCGGGTTGACCTGGTCGGCGGGGGCGGACCCGGCGGAGCGGACGTCGACGCGGTCTGGGGCGAGGTGGGTCAGGAACGCGGCGGCCATTTGAGAGCGTCCGGCGTTGTGGACGCAGACGAACAGCACGCTGGGGATGGATGTCATTGGCAGGCAGAGCCTTTCAGACGGCGGAGCCGGTGAGGGTGGTCGGTCATGGTGCGCCGTGGCGATCGGTGAGTGGGTGTTCTGGATGGGGTGTGACGACGTTTTCGGCTGGTGCAGGGTCGGGGTAGACCAGCGCGATGAGGGTGAATCCGAGTGCGGCACCGATGATTTGGGCGGTGATGAAGGCGGGTACCGCCGCCGGGGCGATCCCGGCGAAGGTGTCGGAGAAGACCCGCCCGATGGTGACGGCGGGGTTGGCGAAGCTGGTGAACCAGTAGGCGGCGCCGATATAGGCGGCCACGGCTGCGGCGGAGAGGGCAGCACGGCCGGTGCGGGCGAGGGCGAAGATGACCGCGATCAGCCCGGCGGTAGCGACGAGTTCACCGATCAGGTGCCCGGTGGTGACGCGGTGGTGGGTGGAGATCTGGGCGGCGCGTTGGTCGAACATGATGTTGGCCAGCACCGCCCCGGTGATACCGCCGGGGACCTGCGCGCCGATGTAGGCGGCTAGCTCTGTGGGGGTGAGGCCGGTGCGGTTGCGGCGTCCGGCCCACCAATCCGCCATGGAGACAACGGGGTTGAAGTGTGCGCCGGAAACCGGGCCGAAGATCAGGATCAGGACGGCGAGCCCGAACACGGTAGCGGTGGAGTTCTCCAGCAATTGCAGGCCGACATCGTGGGGGGACAGCTGCTGGGCGGCGATACCGGAACCCACGACCACGCACACCAGCAGGGCGGTGCCGATGAACTCGGCGGTCAGCCGCCGCGCCAACACCGTCATCGGGTCACCGCCTTGGGCAACGCGATATCCAGCAGTGTCGAGAGCTGGTGCAGCGCGGCGAGTTCGACACGGTAATACACCCACGATCCACGCCGCTGACTCGACAACAACCCGGCCTCGCGCAGCACCTTCAAATGGTGGGAGATGGTTGGTTGGGAGACGTCGAAACCGTCGGAGATGTCGCACACGCAGGCTTGTTGGCCGGTGTGGCTGGCGATCACCGACAGCAGCCGCAACCGGACCGGGTCCGACAACGCCTTGAACACCGCCGCCAGCTCGGTCGCGGTCTGGGCGGTCAGAGGTTGGCGGGCCAAGGGCGTGACCTCACACGCTGGTGAGGTCACGTCGGTCAACGGAAGCTCTCGATTCGACACGCATCGATATTGATGATTATCGAATCCGAGGGCAAGCGAACATCGGGCGAACAAGACCTCCGGGGGTCTCAGCCGCAGCAGGACGCGCCGGAAGCTACGGCCTCCTTCTTCGCGGCGCTGCCGCAGCACGCGCCTTCGGTGGCGGCTTCCTCGGTGTCCGGCTCGATACTCAGCGTCCCCTCGCGGCAGCGAACGCGTGCCGCAGCTCGACGCCGCCCCGCTCAAAGTGAGTTGAGCCGGGTGGACCGTCGAACACCAGCGCGAGTCCGGGTTCGTCGCTGCGGTTGCTCACGTACTTCTCCGTGCGCGGGGTCAGGCAGCACGCAGTGAGGCTTAGGGGATGAATGTCTCGGCCGTGTGCTCGAGTGCCAGCAGCGTAGGATCGGCATGGCCACGCCACCGGATCTCGAACTTCCCGCGTGCCTTATCAGCGACCGAATCCGGTGCCGCGACATAGAACAGATGTGACGGATTCTGGCGGATCTGCCAGGAATCGGTGCAGGTCAGAATGTGTTTCCACTGGTCGGCTCCTGTGTTCTCGTATTGATTGCGTTCGGTGGTGCCCAGCGGAGAATCACCCCGTGGCCCGTCGGGGCTCTCCGCGACGATATGGGCGACTTCGCGGAGTGCAACCAGCCGTTCCTCAGCCGTGGCTTCCACGGTAAGCCGCAGTCGGCAACCTGAGAACGCACACACGTTGCCGGAGAGCTGAAAGACTTTGCGCTTTTCCGGCGCAGAAGCTGGCAACTTGGTTCACCTTATCCAATCCAGCATTCGTCTGCAGGAGAGCGGCGCCAGCAATCAACTGGCGCAGTCGATCACGCTGTTTGATCGGTCCGTACCGCGATGCGTTACTCCGCTGGTCGGCACCGACCACCGAGATGGTCCTATGCTCAGGCAGAAACATGCCCCGAAGCGGTCCCTAGCTGCTGGCATACGACAGTCAAGGGGTAGCGCCCTCGCCATTTACGCGTTGCGGCGAGTCCGGCACGGGGACAGCGTAGGGGCGTGCATGCGGCAACTGGGCGAGGATTGTGGTCATCGGTGTGTTTGTGAGGTCGTCGGCGATTTGAAGGAAGTTACGGATTCGCGTCAGGTCGGCTGAATTGTCGATGTTGGTGCTGCGCAGCCAGTCTCGGAAGGAAATGTCGGTGTTCGGCGGATCGGAGTGGAGTAGTTGACGTCCGAGGGTATGCGGGACGCCGATGAGGACAGCAACAAGCAAGGCCAGTGCGGCGGGGTCGTGCTGGGTCGTGGAGAGTCGGGCGCGAACGACAAGGTAGGTGTTGAGGAACCTCTTGGCGCGCCGAGGTGTGGCGGCGACCAGTGGCGCGACGAGGTCGAGGGTGTCGAGGTCGTCGTCGGTCAGGGTCAGCGCTTGTCCGAGTTGGTCATCGGATATTGGTTGCTGCGTGAATGAGGTGGTCGTTGCGGAGACATCGAGGGCTGGCTCGGTCTGGGGCTGCTCATCCTCGCTGGGAAACGTGGTTACGCTGGGATGGAGCGTAGCGCCCGGGTAGACGGTGCGGGTGGAGACCTTTGAGATCGTGGCGACTTGTCGTAGGACTGCCTGACAGCCTTCGGAGGTCATCGAGGGGATGGCGTAGCTGAGTTGGAAGATTTTCTCGAGATAGTCCGATGGTGTTGATGCGGACTCGGTGAGTTCGAGCATCTCGGGGTGTGCTGATCGAAGTGATCGGTCGAGGCTGCGGGTGTCGACTCCGACGATGACGACGAACAACGGCATGGCCAGAAGCAGATGCACGGCCTCGAGCACCGTGACCACCGTGTCGGGAGGGCAGCGGTCGAGATCGTCGATGTAGAGCACGATTCGTTTGATCGACACCGCCGGATCGGTTGCCGCGGCGTGGAGGCGGTCGCTGAGTCCGCGCAGATGGCGGTGTGCCATTCCGACGACTCCGAGGTGTTCGGTGTATTCGCCGTTGGCGGCCATCTCGGCGATGTAGCTGTCCAGCAACCGTGCCGGTGTGAGTTCCTCGCGTGCTCGACAGGCTGCCTCGAGATCAGCCACAGCTGTCGCTTTCTCGTCGTTGGCTGCCGCCAGTTCGGCCTGTGCGGCCTCGGCATCGGATTCGAGCTCAGCCAGTTCGGTCGTCTGTGCGAGGCGGGCCTGCTCGATTCGACCTTCGATCTGTCGCTGCACGTGTTCGGCGGGTTCGAGGAGCCTGCGCACCAGAACCGACTGGCGCCCGATCCATGCGGCAGCAGTCGCTCCGATGGTGGCCAGTGGTGCGATCACCGTGCCGATGTTGCGGAACACATCCGGTGCCAGTGCCGCAGTGAACGCGGTGGTGCCGCCGACGAGCAGTGCGACGGCGGCCGCGACCGCCAATGGCGAGCTGTACCAATGCTTTCCCGACGTTGCCAGGAAGGTAGTCCTGTTCGCCAAAGTGATCGCGGTGCGGGCGGAATCGAGAAGGTTTCGGGCGCTGTCGGTGGCGGCTTGGATTCCCATCTCGTTCATCGCGATGTCGAATCGTTCGCGCACTGCGTCGTCGGCGGTGACTGCCTGCAGGATGTCGCGTCCGCGAACCGATCCGAGGGTTTGGATGGCTTCGTGGTGTCGTTGGTGTGCTGCGGCGAGTTCGGTGTCGAGGTCCTTGATTCGTTGTTTGGTGGCGTCGATCTTCTGCTCGGCAGCCGCGACGGTTTCTTGGATGATCGGGATTTGCGCGGTGGCTTCGGCGAACTTCTGTTCGGTCGTCGTTTCCGGTGGGCACAAGGTGCTGAAGATGTGTTCGAGGAGGCTGGCCCAGATGTGGCCGCGGGCGTAATGCCATACTCCGAAACGGATGTGTCGCACATCGGTTTCGAACATCGATGTTGCGGTGCCGGTGCTGGCGAGCCGGTCGATGTAGTACTCGACTCGGCGCATGAAGAAGGTTTTGCCGCTGCCCCACTCGCCATAAACCGCAATGGCCAACGGTGGTACGAGCTGCTTGGATGCTATGAGCGCGGCCAACGCACGAGCATCCCCATCGATACCCAACCGGTCCGGACCGACGGCGTCATCATTCGTGAACGATGGAAGCGTCAGTGTGGCTGGTTGGACGACCGAAGCCATCGCTTCTCGGGTGGTCGGTAGTCGCGCATGGTTGTTCACCAACCACAGCTCTGCTTGTTGCGCTCCGGAGTACGACACATATGAAGGTGTTTGGCGGTCACCGGTCAACCGCGCGAGTTCTTTGTGGACATCGCTGCACTGCAATCGCTCACCAGCGGAGGGGATTCCCTTGTGAAAGATCTCGGTGAGGCCGCGACTGAACAGGCCGCTGTACGCTGCGCCGCTATCGGAGGCGGCCAGCAACTCGAATGGTGCTCCCGCCATGAGAGTTCGCCTCGTTATGTCTCGTGGTAGCGCCGAGGCGTCGAGCAAAAGGACCAGTCCGCCCACTGGGCGGCGGTCGAGTTCCTGGGTGACCACTTGCATCAGATGCAGCGCCGTATCCGAGTCTGGCTGCGCCGGTGAATCACGAGCCAGCAGAAAGAAGTTCCCGTCGCCGGTTGTGACACCGTGCCCGATGAAACTGATCAGCAACGCGGCACCTGAATCAGCAGCCGCTGTGAACGCCTCTGCCACAGCGCGTCTCAGCTCAGCAACGGTGGGATCACTCAACACCGAGGGGCCAACCGGAACCCACTCGCCGAACTCTGTTAGTGACGATGCCAACTCTGCGGCGGCCTGATCAACAAACCCGAGGCGGGGCAGTGCGTCGCACTCCGAGCCGATGATGAGCATGAGCCGATCTGAAAGTGGGGTGTCGCCACGTCGAATCGTTGTTCGGCGGACACGACGCATGGCGTCCAACCACCGGTCATGCTGACCACTAGCAACTCCGCACGCCGACAGCAAGTCACGCAGCATCTGCTCGTTCGCATCAGTCGGCACATGCTGGCCCGCGAACCAACCGCTAATCGTTCCATGTGAAGCACCCGACCGCGCGGCTGCTTGCCTGACCGATAACCCAGCATCGGTTCGTAGTTGAGTGAGCGCTCGCGCGAATTCCTCACGAGTACGAATCTGACTGGGATCTAGGCCAGCCCCCGGCCCTATCGACACCCCTGAATCTTAAAGATCCGGCAGGACATGGTGGGCCGATTCACTCGCGGACATCGGCTACCGAGATGTGCGGTCGGGACAGGCTTCCGCCGATCTCTTCCAGATTCGGCTCAGCACTCTAGACCTGGCTGTTGGCCATAGAGATTGGTCAACGGGTCTCGGTGACGGCGGGTGTTGGCATGTCATCGTCGTGTGAAGGTGCGAGGGGATGAGGCTCGCTGGTGAGTGCGGCGAGGGCTGATGCGACTTCTTCGATGGATGCTCGGACGTAGGTGAGGGTGGTGCCGTCGTGGCCGCTGGGTTCGGCGTGCGCGGCGTATGCGCGGGCGATCGCGTATCCGAAGTTGCGTTCGACCCAGGTGAGTGTGGTGTGTCGCAGCCAGTGCGTGGTTATCTGTTGTGTTGCGACCCAGGCCAGGTGGCGTCCGATTCGATCCCAGAGGTGGTCGTAGCGGCGGCGGGTGATCGGGCGACCATGTCGGTAACGCAACAGTTGTTGGCTTGGATCGGGGCTGCGTTCACTGTGTTCGATCAATCGGGCCATGAGGGTGGGGGATACCGGTTGCCAGTGTAGGGTTCCGCCCTTGCCGAACAGTCGGATCAGGCATTGGTCGGGGTCGAGGTCTTCTTTCCGGAGGCTGAGGGCGCTTCCGGTGCGGCAGGCGGTTTCGAGGTGAAGGCGCAGGATGAGGGTGTCGAGTTCGGGGTCGTCTCCTGTGGTTGCGGCGATGTGGTTGATTTGTGTGAGTTGGCGGGTGGATAGCGCGCGGCGCGTGCTCGGCAGTCGTGTGGGCATGTCTATGTCCGTCGAGGGGTTGGTGGCGGGGGAGATATAGCCGTCGCGGGTGGCGTATCGGTACAGGCAGCGCAGTGCGCTGACCATGTGCTCGGCGGCGGAGCGTCCGCCGCGGTTGTTGCGGCGTACGACGGCGGCGTGTCGAGTTTGCTCGATGAGTTCCTGGAGTTCGAGGGCGGTGGGTTCGTCGAGTGCCCGGTCGGGCCAGCGCGCGCTGAGTCGACGCCAGTAGGGCAAGTAGGCTCGTCGGGCGCCGGGAGATACTGCTCGAGCGACTCGCGGTATGTACTCCGCGAAGGTCGGAACTTTGCTGCCTGGCGTCGCTCGCAGGAGTTCTTCGGGGTGGATTCCCAAGCGGTCCAGGAACAGTCGAGCGACTTCGTGGTCGTTGGGGATGCTCATGCGTCGCCTTGGAGGTTGGTCAGTGCGGACGACAGGGCTTCGTGCACGACCCGCGACGGGATGACCGCGACCACGCCGATGCTGGGCAAGCCGATGAGCAGTAGTGCATCGCCAAAGGTGATGCCGGTGGCGCGGCGCACCGTTGCAGGCAGTCGTATCTGTCCTAGTCGGCCGATCTTTTGTTGTGCTGCCTCCGGCTGGGCAGTGCGGATAGCGACGAGGTTCCCGGCGACGGAGTAGGTGATGGGGTAGCCTGCGGGCCATCCCATTTCAGCGAAGACTCGTTGCCCGGACAGGCGCGCGCGATCGTTGATGATCGATACCGTCAGCATCGAACTTGCTGGCCGGCGCTGGCGTGGGGGTGGGACAAGTCCTCCTGGTAGGGGAAGACCTGCTTGGCGCGGCTGAATAGGCATGGACGCTTCTTTCTCATCCAGCCCGCAGATTCTCCAACTCCATGAAAGCCGATTTTTGGCGATGGCGCCACATTGATTTCCGTGATGAGGCCGGTGAGGCGACCCGCGGGCAGATTCGCACCGTGACGGAAAACTGGTGCCGTCCAGCGTGTTACCGCACTCGATGATCGAAGCGTCTTACCAATTGATTTGGTATCGACCGACGCTTTGTTGTCTTTGTTCTGTCATTAGAAACTGAAACGTAGTGTCGCAAAATGACGTGAAAGGTCCCGAATTGTCATCAACGGTCGGTTGTTGGATGACGGACACCGACGTTGAGGAGGCTCTGACCTGCGGTTTCATGTCGACCGTGGGGTCGGGGGTTCGATTATCGCCGACATCACCGGTCGCCGCGCTGGCGAGTCGAGGGTGCTCGTCGTTCATGTCGGTGAAGCGCGGTCCGGTCGGTTCATCACCAGCGCCTTGCCTGCAGCCGGGGAGATTTCGGCGCGATGACAGATCATCAACCGCCCGTGGCTGATCAGCAGGTCAGGTTCAACGAGCTGTTCCGCAGCCATGCTCCTGCGGTCTACCGGTTGGCATTGAGCGCGTTGCAGGACGCCGAGCGGGCCAATGACATTGTGCAGGAAGTGTTCCTGGCGGTGTGGGAGCAGTACGAACGCGACTTCGCGGGCAAGCCATCGAGCAGATCGGACGCGCTGATCATGAAGATCGCCAAACGACGGGTCATCGACGTGTGGCGGCGCACCGACGGCGCGGTCCCGATCCCCGAGTATGTCGAGAGCGCGGTGCCGATGCTCGGGCTGTCGATGACTTCCCGGAACCCGCTCGAGCGGGTCCTCAACGACGACGCGTTCCGCCACATCCGGTTCGTTCTGTCGCAGAACTTGACCACAGCCGAGTACCGGGTGGCGTTGATGGCGTGGGCATTGTGGCTGCCCGACACCGAAATCGCCAAGATCATCGGCAGTTCGGTATCCACGGTGCACTCGCACAAAAGCAGGGCCCGCGCGAAGATCCGCACGCTCGAGCTCGGTGGGGACTACCTCATCGACTTCGAACCGGGCACAAGCTCCACCCAGCAGGGAACGGGCAAAAGGACACGCAACGAAGGTGAGGTGACAGCATGAGCTCCGATAAACAAACCAGTCACGTCGTCCACTCGCTCACGATCTACCAGGTGTTCCAGGAACTGGACGGCCACCTGGCCGACACCGCCGAGGAGTACCGCTACGACGTCGAGTCCGGCCTAGTGAAGCTGCAGAACACCATCGCAGGCTTCACAGCAGCTCGGCGCGAACAAGACGAACGAGCCGCCCGCCGACACCACGAAGTCACGGCCGCGTTCGAGACTCGACGCAACCTGATCAAAGGACCGACAGCCGCCGCACGCCAGCAGATCGTGGCCGAACGCGTTGCCGGGCTGAACATTTCACCGTTGAAGATCACCAGCACGACCTCGCCCGAAACAGCATTGCGCATGGGAGATGCCGCAACCGGCGAGGAACGCTGGTCACTGACCTGGCTGCCGGAGAAAGTATTGACCCGTCAGCAGGCGATCAGCGCAATGGTCCTCGACGACATCATCTCCCACCCCGATGAACTCGACAGCGCCACCATGATGCTCGTCCTGACAGAACTCGTCGCCGAACTCGCCATGCCACTCGAGCAGGCACTCGTGCGCCTGTCGTTCATCAAAAAGGACACCAAACCTCCACGCCCCAAACGGCTGACACATCCGAATCCTCGGGGCAGCCAGACCGTTGATCACCTCAAACCGATACTGCGAGAAGCGAAATAGCCTGCCATCGATACCGAGCATCCGGTCGGTCGATTAATGGTGGGAGCCCCACCGGTCGACCATCGACTCCTCGAATAGCCAGACCGATTGGATCCGAAACCGCCGCCTCGGTATACCGCCCGCCACCTCCGTCCCTGATGGTCTGGGCCTGCGAGTGTGGGCCACGAGCAGTTCGCGCCGAACTTCAAAGGCTGCGAGACGATCACAGATCGCGCCGGGCGCAGCAGTCTGCCAGCCGCGTTTGTGCCGGACCTGGACCAGGAGCGGTGCGCTGGCCGGGAACACACGCGTCGGGGCACAACGAACACCGGCCATCACCAGGAGCAGGTCAATGACCGTCTATACGCGAGGTCCGTCCGGTGGGTAGTGCCGTGGGGCTGTCGCATTCGATGTCGTCGCTGCTTATGTCTACAGCCCGAGGTCGTCGTAGCCGAGGGAGGGATCGAGGATCGGGCCGGGCTCGAATTCTGTGGGGTCTTCGGTGGTGTTGTCGTGGTGGTGGCGTGCGCGTAGGGCGTGTTCGGCGGTGGTTTGTTCGGGTGTGAGTTGGGTGCGGCGGTGTTGTTCGGTGTTGAGGTCGATGAGTTCGTTGTGCAGCCAGGTGGTGGTGTCGACAGCTGTCGTGTCCGCGGACCCGGTGCCGGGCGCGGGCCCGTAGAGGACGGATTCGGTGTCGGCGAGGTCGATGCGCAGGCTGACATCGGTGATGGCTTGAGCGAGTTGGTCGTCGGTAAGCATCTGCACCGGATCGGACACGTCGAGGAGATCCTCGGACGGTGGTGCTGATGGCTCGGTTAGGGGGTCGGGCAGGAGATGCTGTTCGACCCAGGTGGTGATGGCGAGGCGTTCGGCGAGGGTGCATGCGGCGCGCCAGTCGCGTTTGAGTAGGCCCAGGATGGTGTTTGGTGGGTGGGTATTGGCGATGTGGTCGCAGCGGGCGCGGATGTACTCGGTGGGTGGGTGGTCGGGGATGGCGGGTTGGTTGTCGGTGCGGCATTCCCCGCAGAGTCCGTCGTCGCTGCGGCGTGGCGGAATCGGTGCGCTGTCGGTGACGGCGCGTCCGATGCCGCAGGACACACACGGCAGGGCGTGGGTGTTGCGGGCTGTTTGGCGGTCGTAGTCGGGTGCCTCGGAGTCGAGATAGCGGTCTTCCCACAGTTTTTCGCGGTAGTAGCCGTGCGGGACACCGTCGGGTTTGGGTAGGTGTTCGGGGTCGGTGTCGACGTCGGCGCGGGTGTCGAGGTAGTCCTGGTGGTCGCGTGCAGCCGCGATATCGGGGTCGGTGCGTCGTGGCTGCTGTGGCGTGTGGTCGAAACGGCCGGGGTTATCGCGTGCCGCGTGCCGGTGCTGGACGTGCCGGTCCGGTGCTGGGATGTCTTCGGTCGCGGGTCGGTAGACGTGTAGGTCGCTGGTGGGTGTGCAGGCGTGGATGAGTGCGCGGTGTTGGGGGTATTGGTCGGCGGCCCACCGTAGTCGCGCGACGGCGACGCGGAAGTGGTTGCGGTAGAGGGTGGTGCCGACGTGTTCGATGATGTCTCGTTGCTCGTCGGTGAGGGCGTCGGCGAGGTCGTGAAAGACGCGCCGCGCCGCTGCCATGTCACCGGTTTGGATCAATGCGGCGATCATGGCGGCGCTGTCGGACAGTGTGATTTCAGCACTGGTGGTGATCTCCGGTGGCCGGATCGGTTCGTGTGGGGTCGATGGTGCGGTGGTGTCGCGGTGTGGAGGATCGTGCGGTTCGGGGTCTGGGTGGTGCTCCGGTGGATGCATGGTGTGTTCCGGGGACGGGTGAGAGTTGGGGTGGGTGGGTTGGTGGAGGAGCGCGTCGATGCGCCAGGTGAGGGCGTTGGCGTATTGGTCGGGGCGGAGGTTGGTGGCGTCGTCGGGTTGGGCGGCGAGGATGAGTTCGTATGCGGTGGTCAGCAGTTCGGCGGGAGTCCAGTTGGTGCCGGTGGCGCGGTCGATCGCGGCGACCAGGCGCGGCCAGGCGGGGTCGTTGATAACGCGGTGCGCGGTGTCCTCGCCGACGATCTGGTGGAGTTCGTTGGTCCAGTCAGGGGTGAGGTTGCCGGTGTCGGTGACCTCGGCGGCGACGAGTTCGAGCTCGAGTCGCGACCACAGGGCCGCGGCGGGCATGTCGTCGGGCAACGCCCGGAGTGCCGCGGCATCGATCAGTCGGGTTTCGATGTCGATTCCGGATCGGTGGGCGATCTCGATCTTGTCGGCGAGGATCGGCCACCAGGGATCGGTGAGGATGCGGGGTTGCAGCTGTGTGATCAGCGGCGCCCATTTGTTGGCGGGCAGATGGATATCGCCGAGGGCGTCGGCGACGTGTGCGTCGAGTAGGTGTTGGTGTTCGCGTTCGCCCACGGTGTAGCGGGGTGGTCCGGTGGGGCGCGGATCGTGGTCGCCGATATGCAGGGAGGCTCGCCACACGGCGAGGTCTTCGAGCAGTCCTTGGGCCGATCCGATCAGTGGGCGCGCCCAGTGCGGAGCGGACGCGGGCGTCCAGGTCTGGACATCATCACGGATCTGGGTGGCGAGGTCGGTGACGATACGAGCACGGGCAGCGAGTTGGGTGGAGTCGCGCTCCGCGCGCAGTCCGCGCGGGATCCCGGTCGCCCAGGGGAGCGGTGCGTTGGCGGTGGAGTGGGCGCCGGATGGATCCAGGCGCCAGTCGAGGACGGCGGCAACGTCATCGGCGGTGTCGAGTTCGCGGGCGTCGGCGGCGGTGAGTAGCGCGGTGATCGGGTCACGCCCCGACAGCGCGATCATCGCCAAGTGCTGACGCAGGACGGGGTAGGCGGGGCTGTCAATGAGGTTCGGGTGTATCGCTTCCGCGGCCGCGTCGAGGCGGTCGAGACCATCGGCGCCGAGGGCGTTTTCGGCGGCAACACCGAGCGCGTCGAGGTAGATATCGAGCGCGCGACCGATCCGCTGGTGCGGATCCAGGGCATCGCGCAGCATGGTGTGCGCCGATTTTTGCGCGCCGTCGCGCCCGAAAATGCGCAGCAAAACCTCGACAGCGGTGCGCGGATAGACGGCGGGTTCGGACCAGAACGAGCCTTCGGAACCATCCAACGCGGTCGGCACGTAGACGTGGTTGGCGTGAATTCCGCGCGTGAGCGCGACATAAAGCTGTCGCAAAGTCTCGCCCCCGGTGAGCGCAACATGACACGAATCAGCGGTGATCCCCTGCGCGGAATCGATCGTTGTCGCGTAACCAAGGCGCACATACGCGGTCACATAATCCGTCGGAAGGCGCACACTGTGACCGTGTTTTTCGTTCGAGCCGACATGGGTGGCGGTCAGACTTCCGTCCGCATGCACGGCGGTGACGGTCCAGGCGTAGCCGTTGCGGACCCAATCGTTGGTACCGAGTCGCAGCCGTCGGTTGTTGCGGCGGGTGCGAATTGTGTCCCCGATCGAGGCCCGCAGGCCGTCGGCGAGAACGCATTCCGCGCCCACGCCACCGCCGTTGCGGGTGATGCGGTCGGCGCGAGCGCGAGCGTTGAGTTCGGTGACAATGTCGTGTGTAGCGGCGAGCATGATGGTGTCGCGGCCCGCGCGGTGGTCGGTGATCCATGCGGTGTAGGCGTCATCGTGCGTGGCTCCGGAATGTCCGGCGTGGATTCGGCCGTTGTCCAGATACCAGCCCAGCGCGGCCGGATCTCCCTCGCGTAGCTGCAAACTCGCGGTCGCTTCCGCGTTCGAGGCGAACCGCACGACGTGAGTGAGGGTCATGGTTGCCTCAGGTGAGGCCGCGTCCATATCGGCGTCCGCGCCGCCGGCCTCGATCGACGCGAGCTGACGCGGGTCACCGATACAGCGGACCGTCGCGCCACGGTCGGTCAGAAAACGCAGCAGCCGAAGGCGTTTGAGATTGCCGATCTTGACGTGCTCATCGACGATCACCAACGTGTCGGCGTCGATATCGAGGATCCATTGCGGCAGCGACGGCGGCTGCTCGCGGTCGAAGGCGTGGCTGTCACGGCTGGGTGTGTGGCGGGCCAGGACGTCGAGGACCTTGTCGACGGTCTCCACCCGGGCGCCGATCGCCTTGCCCAACTCCGCGGCCGCCGCCGCAGTCGGCGCCAACCCGAGGACCTGACCGCCACTGGAATGCCAGGCGTCGGTGAGCACCGCCATCGCGGTGGTCTTGCCCGTTCCCGCCGGAGCGTTGGTCGTTCGCACCCGCAGACTCGACGAGGCGAAGCCATCGATCACGCTGACCTGTCCGGCATTGAGCCGCTGATCCGGGTTCGCGTCGTTGTACCGGCGCACCGCCGCCGCGACGAGATCCGATGAGAGTTGGCGTGCGCCGGGCTGCACCGACATTTCGATCAGCTGCTGTTCGATCGACAACATCCGAGCAGAGGTGTAGATCTGTGCACCGGCGCCGGTGTAGACGCTGGTGCCGTCGCGGCGCCGCAACAACGCTGGAACTGCGTGTAATTCGGGTTCATCGGCCAGATCTGGGTCACCGCGCGCGATCACATGCTCAGGTGACAGTGTTTCGGCTAGCACTGCTTCGGCGGCTTGTTCCCAGTCCTGACCTCGCACGTGGCCGCGGAGTTGGCGTTCGATTTCGGCACGCAGATTGGTGGCCTGCCAGGTGGAGCGGTGCTCGGAAACCACCTCGATGACCCGCTGCGCGGTCCGGTTGATCCACCCGGTGGTCACCGCAACACGCTGGGGCCGCACGGGATTCAAGACCGCGACGATCATCGACGATAGCGCGTCGCGGCCGCCGAGCAGTGCCATCGCCTGCGAGCGCCAGGTGCCGCGCTGCTCGGCCAGCGACCGCAAATGGTGTCTGGGCGGTCGGGTTTCGAGGGTGGCCTGCTGTGCCAGGTCATACATTTCGGTGGGGATCGGTTCGCGGTCGAACCGCTGCTGGAACCGTGCGGCGAGTTCCCCAACACGCTCTTTGATCGCGGCTTCGCGCCGCGACCACGCCTCGATCAACGGTGTTGGGATGCAGACGATTTCACGGATCGGACGCTTGGACGGATCGGTGGTGGCGCGTTCGGCGAACTCCACACCCACCAAGTCCTCGAGGTGGTGTTCCAGGCGGGTGTTGTAGATCTCCGACACGGTGACCACCGCCCGGTAGATCGCGGTGCCATCGAGGGTGCGCCACCGCCCATCGCCGGTACGGCAACGGTTGGCGATCAGCGCATGCGTGTGGAGATCAGGGTCGCCTGCTCTGCTGTCACGATGCACAAACCGGGCAGCCACAATCCCGTCGACATCCACCTGGCGGATCCCGTTGCGGCCCAACCGAGTGAAGATCGCGTGCTGCTCCAACCAGCGCAGAGCATCATCGACCGCGGCATGGTGGGCAGCCTCGACCTTCTCCGCGACCGCGCGTGGCGCCAGCGCCCACAGCACCGAGACGCTCTTGACGGGCGAGAAAGTGATATCGAAACCCGCGACCGCGACGGTGTTCGGGCGCGAGTTTCGTGCCACCCACCCCGACAATTCCCGCGCGCTCAATGGTGCGCGATCGTAGGTTTCGCAGAACATTTCGAACGCCACACGGGTACGAATTTTCGCACGTTCGTCATCGGGAATAGCGTCGCAGGGGTCCTTCCTGCGCGAATTATTGTGTCGGGCGAACGCCTCCGCGCACCGTTTACGGAATTCGGAAACCTCTGCATAAACCCGAAACGGGTTGCCTAAACGCGACGCGCGATCAGCGGCTTGTGCCGCATCTTTGTGCTCCACACCGAGACGAATCTGGTCGTCATACATGGCGTTTTCGATCGCTGTAGCGTTCGGGTGGCGGCCCAGTCCGAACAGGGATTTCATCTGCTCTTCGGTGACTTCCTCACCCGGTTGCAGGCCCAACGCGGCCAGGCCCGTGCCATGCCAGCAGCCCGGAGCTTCCCCATGAGCGGAGTAATAGTCGGCGAGGCTGGAACGGCCTCGAGCCGAAACATCATTCGCGGCGACATTACGTAGATAATATTGATACCCATTGCCTGCCACGACTTTATGAATCGTCGCGGTCATATATCCATCAAGCACCCACCCGGCCATTTACGCCAGGGGGTGGATTTGACTATTTTTTCGTCAAATCAAGCAAAACCCTGGTCGTTACCGAATTGTTATCCCGTGGATGCAAGAGGTGTGCTTGCTGTGAATGGGTGAAGAGGAAGGGATTGGGGTGCGAGTGGTGGCGCTAGGTCGGTGGGTGGTGGTGTGGGAAAGGGGTGAGCGATGCGGGTCATGGCATTGCGGGAAGTGTAGTGGTGGGGGCTGATTGATGGGTAAGGATCGGCAGTTCGCTGGATGCGGACTGCTGCCTGCCGATCGGTTGGGTGACCCGCTATCGCCGCGCGTCCGCGTCCTGGCGGATGGGCAGTGGCAAGTGCAGATGGTGAGGGCGGGCGCAGGTTGGTCGGCGGGATCGAAGTAGTGCTCGACGACGTGACCGAGGACGAGGGCGGTGATGTAAATGCCGGTGAAGAGGAGGAAGTAGGTGGAGATGCTGTGCAGGGTTTCGTACACGAGCAGTCTCCGTTCGATCGGTGTGTGAGCGTGGTGGTCCGGTCCGCCGCGGGAGTGGGTACCGCGGCGGACCGGTCATGGCGGACCCGCTGACTGCGGGCCGGGTGAACAGGTCAAGGTGTGAAGTCAGGCGGCGACGGGGTAGCGGTTTCGGCAGTCGCCGCAGAGGTCGTCGATGTCGATGTCGCGTGGGTGGGCGTAGCAGGAGCAGCATCGTCCCGTGCGCAATTGCACCGGAGTCAGTGCGGTGATCGGTGTGCCTGGTGCCGAGGGTTGGAGTCCTCGGTCGAGGAATGCCATGACCAGACCGGACACGATCCGTGTCGAGCGTTGCTGCAGGGCGTGTAGCAGTGCGGGTGCGGCGGCGGGGTAGTGGTCGGTGAGGTGCTGGCAGTAGGCGACGACCTCGTCAGCGAGGGTGAAACCCGCGGGGAGGGAGGGGATTCCGGTGCGGTCGTTGTCGCGGCAGTGCTGGCAGAGGCCGTCGTCGCTGAGGCGTTGGCCGTTGGTGTCGGTGATGAAGTGGTCGCTGCAGGCGCGTTCGCCGAAGCAGTAGACACACACCCAGCCCTGTAGCGGAGGCAGTGTGGTGCGGTCGTAGTCGAGGCCGTTGCCGTTGGCGAGGAAGGCGGGGCGGTCGTCGTCGCGGATGTCGAGACCGGTTCGGGCGCGGGCGATCGCATCGGCGTCGAAGTCCTCGCGTGTGTGGGCACCGGCGCGGTCGCGCTCGACGCGGACTTGGTCGACGATCTGACGCAGGTAGGTGCGATCCCACATCGACGCGTCGTGGGCGGGGTCGGTGTCGAGGAGGAACCGGGTGCGGATGTAGTCGGTGACGATGCGTGGCTCGGTTACGGGGCGGCGCTTGGATTTGATTGCCGCGATGTGTTCGGGCTGTCGGCGGGCGCGTTTGGCGGCGATGGTGGTTGCGGTTGAGGGTGTGCGTTTCAGCGTCGGTTTGTCGTTGGTGGCGAGGATTCGCCGGGCACTGGACTCGGCGGCGACGAGCGGGACGGTCGTGATCCATTGGGGTTGCTGCTCGATGGGGCGATACAGGCCGGGGTCGGTGCGGGTGACGAACATGTCGAGCCATGCGCGCAGGTTCGGATCGGACCGTCGCCACTGTGACCGCAGGGAGGCGCGCGCGATCACGTAGGGATTGTGGGTGAAGGTGTCAGCCACTCGGGTGAGGCGGTCAAGGTCCTCGCCGGTGGCGAGTTCGGTGAGGGCGTACTCGAATGCGTCGCGGGCGTCGTCGTGGCGACCGGCTTCGAGATGCCAGTGGATGTGAGCGATCGCGTCGAGGAAGGACTGGGATTCAATGCGGATCAACGGATTTCCCTTCGTGCGAGCGGAGACGACCCAACCCACGTGGACGTGACATTCCACAGGGATGGTCGGCTGGCCGGGCGGCCAGCCTGAGGGCGCTTCGACCGGGACGGCGCACGGCGCGGTGGGGAACGGCGCCGGGGCGTGCACCACCGAATTTCGAACCCCGACCGCCGCCTTGCTGCCGGGCGCAAGCGAAATTCGGTGGTGCCGGGCGCGGGCCCCGCGGTGTCGGGTGACGGTCTGGTAGCCCTCGTTCGGGCTGGACGACCGGCGGGACGGACATCCCTACCCGCTCGATGACCTCCCTCTCACCCACCCCGACCCGGGATCGGGGAGTGTCTGGTCAGAAGCCGGGCTCTTCACCTGTTCCGACACCGGCGAGCGCGGGTCCACGCGAGGTCGCCGCCCACGGGTCATCGGAGTTGGCCCAAGCGGTCGTGCGGGTGTCGCTGTTCCAGCCCGCGCGCCGGGTGGTCTTGGTGATCTTGGCGGTGGCGAAGCGCAACGAGGCTGCGACCTCGTCAGCCTCGAGCTCGACGACCGTGCGGTTCTCGCCCTCGGCGGTTTGGTAGCTGCGCTGCTTGAGCCGCCCGGACACGAGCACGCGCGCCCCGCGACTAAGCGACTCCATGGCGTGCTCGGCAGCCTCGCGCCAGACGTTGCAGCGCAGGAACAGCGCCTCGCCGTCGGTCCACTCGTTGGTGGTGGCGTCGCGGTAGCGTGGTGTCGAGGCAACCGTGAAATGGGCGACGGGTACGCCCGATGGCGTCAGGGCCAATGTGGGGTCGGCGGTGAGATTTCCGATCACGGTGAGTGTCGTATCGCCAGCCATGGCTTCTCCTTCGAATGTTGTTGGCGAGAATAGGAATCGGGCTACTGTCCTCGGCATCGCCGCTGACCATGAGATGTCGCCCGGTGACGCGGTGCCCGTTGATCGGGCAGGCGTTAGGCGGCGATGTCGATGTCGCGGTAGTCGATGTCGCCTGCTGCGGCGAGTTCGACGTCGTCGAGGGCGAAGTCGAGTCCGGCGGCGGCCTCTGCGAGGAAATGCAGGTACCGTTCGGTCGCGGCGGTGTGGTTGCGCCACAAGGACTTATCGAGGTCGGTTTCGTGTTTGGCCACGATCATGGCCGTGACGATCACCCACGCTCGCGCTGGAGTCGCGGAGGTGATGGCCTTGATGAGTGCTTCGCGGGTGCCGCCGACCCCGAGAAGGTGCAGCACCTTTCGTAGATGGACGGTGTCGAGTTCGTGGGCGATGGACTCGGCCACGAACGCGGCGGCCAGATTGTGCGGAGTGCGCCGGGACACGAACTTGATCAGCGTGCCGTCGCGGCGTTCGCCCGCGGCCTCACCCCGGATGTTGAGCTCGTTCTCCTGGGCGCGGTCTTTGCGGGCCTGATCACGTTCGGCCGCGACTGCGGCTGAATCATCGCCGCTATCGGCCGAGGCGCCGCCTGTGGCGGTCGGCACCTGGAGGCCGCTGTCGGGCAACTGATCGGCGGCCAGGTAGCAGAACGGCACCCATCGATCACGCCACTCGACCTGATCGGCGTGGACCAGACCCGGTTCGGGGGCCGCGTCGGTGTTGTTGTGGGTGTTCGGGTCGACGGTGTCGGGGTCGATGACCGCGCCGCTGGTTTTCTCGACGAGCTGCCCGTTGGCCTCGATGTGCAGATACACCACCCACCGGGTCGGGTCGGTGTTGATGTGTTCGAAGGTGACCGGGTGTCCGTCGATGGTGGTGAGCAGCTCGGCGGGGATGTAGTCCGTGTCGGGACCGCTGGTGTCGGGCTCGGCGGCCAGGATGCCGAATCCGTGTGCGGCGTAGGGAAGTGCGGCTTGCAGTCGGTTGCGTTGGGCGGCGCGCTCGGCCAGGATCCGTTTGACCTCGATCGTGAAGCCGGTCCGCGTGCAGCGGGTTAGTCGTTGCACGGCGTCGGTGTCGCCGAGGGTTTCGTAGTGGCCGATGACCGCGAGCTCATCGAGACCGAACTGATCGGAATCCAGCAGCGCGGTGGCGGTCGCCGACGCGGCGATCTTGGCTTGGGCTTTGACCTGTTCTCGCCCGGTCTGCAAACCCTTCGCCACCCGCGTCACGTTCGCCCCCAGGTCGAGCATCAACGCGACACCCGCGGCGTAGTCGGCCTTGGTAAGCGGGATCCGGCGCTCGTTGAAATTGATCTGATCGAGAGTGCGCTCGATGCGACGCTCGTTGTCGCTGAGTCCCACCGGCCCGGCGGTGATGAACACCGGGATCCACGGCGTCCCGACCTCACGGGCGATCAGGATGCGGACCTGACCGTCATCGGCCTGCACAGAACCATCGGCCTCGCGAGTAGCGTTGATCGGATCCCTGACACCGCGTTCCTTGATCGAGGCAACCTGCGCGGGATGGTCATCGATACGGAACGTCGCGCGAACATTCTCCGCGATCGCGATGTCGTCGGGCCGCATCCACACCGCCTCGATCGCGGGCAGATCGGCACGCACGCGAATCTCGTCGGCGGTGTCATGTCGGGCGTCGGGCTCGCTGGCGTCGGAGTCAGGGACCGCTGCGGCGGTGAGGATTTCGGTGTCGGACATCAATACTCCTGACAAACAGGCGGCGGGACAGCCCACCACGAGTAGTGGGCTGTCCCGTCGAAAACGGTGAGAGGACTGCGAGATACGGGCGACGCGCGGCAGAGTCAGGCTGCGGTCGCGGCGGGTTGGCGAGCGGCGACGTTGATCGGGCGCAGCCGCAGCACTCCCCGCTCGTCGGCGAGGAACGACCAGTACTTGCCGCGCCAGTCCGGGAACTCGGCGCGCCAGCGATCCAGCACAGCTGAGTCCTCGATCGCCGGGGTGGGTCCGGCCGAGCCGGTGTACTGCAACCGCTGGTATTCGCTGCGGGTAAGGGTATCTACGGCGGGCATAGGGGAACTCCTTTGTCGGGAAGCAGTGGTTTCAGTGGTGCCCACACATCTGTAGGTGTGGGCTGGGATCGGAGACGATCCGAAAGTGTTGCGCTGCAGCCGATCCGGGTTCGGCAGCAGGGTTGGTCGTGCGGTGGTCATGGATGGCGCGGCCGGTGGTGATCAGGCCATCGGTAGCTACGACTCGGTCGCGTGGTCGGCCGAGCTGGTGAGGGCATCGAGGATCTGGGTCGTGGTGGTGACCAGCTCGGCCTCGCCGTCGCGGATCATCGCGTGACAGCCCGCCGAGGACGCGGAGTAGACCGGGCCCGGTACCGCGAACACCGGGCGCGCGAGTCGGTTGGCCCACCGCACGGTGTTACGGGTCCCACCGGCCAGTCCGGCCTCGGTGACCACCAGCCCGCGCGTCAGCGCGGCAACGAGTCGATTCCGTGCCAGAAACTGCGATTTCGACGGCGCGGTCTGCGGTGGGTATTCGCTGACGAGCAGTCCGGTCGCGGCGATATCGTCGAACAGGCCCGCATGCGGGCTCGGGTAGGCGCGATCCACCCCGGTCGCCAGGACCGCGATCGTGGTCCCGGAATGTGCGAGGGCGGCGCGGTGCGCGGCGGCATCGACCCCGTACGCGCCGCCGCTGCAGATCGTCCAACCGCGCGAAGCGAGCTCTCCGGCGATATCGGCAGTGACGTGGCGGCCGTAGTCGCTGACCGCCCGTGCTCCGATCATGCCGATGGTGGACTGGGCGAAGGTGTCCAGCCGGGCGTGGCCGCGTAACCACAACGCGACCGGTGCGCTCGACTCGACATGCTCGGCGTACAGGTCGGCCAGCCGCGGCCTGGGCCAGTCCGCGTCGTCGGGGGTGAGCAGGCGGACCTCGACCGAGGCGGCACGATCGAGATCACGACGCGCCGCATCCCGAAGATCGCCGTGACCCCGCAGCGCAGAGTCACCAGTGGTGAGCATGTCGGTGGCCTGCTCGGCCCCGACCCTGTCGATCAATCCCCGGACAGGAATCGGCGCGGTCAACGCCGCGCGGGCGAGGATGGCCCACATCAGTTGCCTGGTATCTGACATCAGCCCACCACCATGAGGTAGGCGAGAGCTGGATCAGGTTGGGACGCACAGCGATACATCGGACCTCCAGTCATCGGGGACAGTGACAGCGGCTGCGGGGCGGTGTAGCGAGTTGGAACTTCGGGGCCGGTCGACCGCGCGTAGCTCTCGGGGCCAGTCGGTATCGATGCCGAAGTCGACGACAACGCAGTAACACCGCGCATCCACGCGCGTAGACCAGCTCGGCGGGGACCGAGCAGCCTGATGCTGTCGTCTGACGCCACCGCGGCCGGCTGACGCGGGTCATCGGTCACGCCATCTCGACAGCGCTGTCGCCGAGCTGCTGCGCGGCCGAGGATGTCGAACGCGTCGGATGCCACGGCGAACACTTGGTTAGCACATATGTTCGATGTGCGGTATCGTCGCGTTCATGCCCGAACTCTCTCGGTTGGACAGGGCGTGGACGAATCTGGATCAGGTCCGTGAACAGCTGCTCGACGCCGCAGCGTTCGGCAAACATCTGACGCCCGATCAGCTCGAGCACGCGGCGCGCAAGGTGTCAGAGGGGATGCGGATCTACGCCGAGGAGACACGGCCACGCCTCTGACGAGTCGCCCGCGCCCGACAGCGGCTGAACGGAGGTGCCGCAACGAAGCTGTCAGCGCCTGCCCGGGGTCGGTCTCTGGCAACTGATTGGGGCGGCCGGGTCAGTGTGTGTCCGGTCCGAGGTCGATGCCGAGGTCGGCGGCGATGCCGAGACCGCAGTGAGCAAGGCGGCGCACGGTCTCGGGTCGCATCCCGGTGGTCAGACAGGTCGCCAACAGGATCGCCATGGAATGGTTCGGGTCGGCGTCACGGGCAGCCTGCACAGCGATGCCTGCCAGAGTGCCCTCACCGCGGACGTAGGCGCTGAACCCGAGAAGCGTTGCGGCATTGGCACGATCGGTGCCCGATACCAATTGCGAGAGCGCCAGCCACAGGCGTTCGGCGGCGTCGGCATGCTCACCTACGGCGAGCCCGAACAGGGCGTCGCGCACGACTCGATCCCGCAGTGCCACAGCCAGGTCAGCGAATTCGCGCGCAGTAGGGTTCGTGCCGGAGTCGGTATCGGCGATCTGCCACAGCATCCGCTCGAGCGTGTGCCGGTGATAGGCGTCGGAATCGCCAGAACGGACGGCTGCGGTGTACCGGTCGTGCGCCGCTGCCACGGACTGCTCGAGGTGCCCGGCGACTTGGGCGGTCAGCTCGGTGTCGGGGGTGAGTAGATTGGTCAGCTGCGAGCGTGTGGGCCGGATCGGTCGCCCGTGGAACACATGCGCGGCGGTCACCATCGAGGCTGCCGGATCCGGCAACGTCCCATGGTGGTTGGCATCGAGCAGGCTCCACCATGGTTCGTTCGCTTGGATCGATCGCACAGCCCACGCCCCGGCCAGCAGCACGTGTTGGTCTGCGAGCCGCTGCGCGAATGCCTCGATCAGCCCGGCGTGGCCTCCCGCACCTTTCTGGTGCCGGTCGGGGACCGGGTGTGGTGGCAGTGCTCGATCATCGACGATCACCGCCAGTACCTCGCCCGAGCCGTCCATGGCGCAGATCCGGGCGACGGCCTCGGCGTAGGCCGCCGCTGAGGCCGGTCGCTCGTTGTCGACGTACAGATCGAAGCGCGCCACCGTGTCGATGGTCGGAGCGCCGTCGGGGTCGGGCGCATTCCGCAGTAGCGTGACTACGAGTGAGCGTTCGGGCACGAACCCGACCATCGCGGGCACCGCCACGATCAATTCGCCGGGATCGCCCACGTGCAACGCACCCGCCGAGAAAGACTGCTTGGTACGGTCACCCGGATCGGAGATCCCCGAGTCGATGGACTGGGACTGGGCATCGTCATCGGTATTGTCGGACATAGGATTTCGTCCCTACCTTTCGTCGATGGCTCACGGGCTCTGGTGGTCATGGATGGATGTGCGATGACCGGCGCACGGCGGGGTACGGCCATGACGTCGGCGCTGAGGACAGAACCGAGGAGATGAGGCCGCCCGCTGCTGCGCGGAGACTCGAACGCTGATCGAGCGGAGGCGATCAGATCGTTGTGCATGGATACGACGGCACAGTCGCCCACGGACCCGAGATGAGCGCAGATCATTTCCTGGTAGCGGGGGATCGGGCTTGTTCGCGGCGGCATCCGTTGTCTGCCAGGGGGTTCTGGATCGGCCACGAGGTTTCTGGCCTGGTGACACCGTCGAGCGAGTTCGCGCATGACCTCGAAGCGCTGCGCGGCGCTTGTGATGGCGGACGGTTACCGGTGATGGGTCAACGCGTGCAGCAGCAATTCGGGGACAGTGGCTGGTTGTTCACCGGCACACCGGTTTCGGTGCTGTCGGCCAGACACAGCCGTGAACGAGAGTGTGCGAGCCGGATCGGTGGGTTCACTACAAATGGCTTGCGTCGCTGAAGAGTTCGCGTGCGGCGACGAGCGCGGCGAGCAGATCCATCGGCCGGTCACCGGTGTCGGTGGGGGTGGCGTCGCGGATCTTGCGCAGTTTCAATAGGCGGGCGTTGCGGATGTCGACACCGAGCGCGGGTGCGGTGGTGTTGTCGCCGGGGTCGGAGACGATGGTGTAGTCCGACAGCGTCAGCCATGCCTGATACCAGGCTTCGGCGGGCTGACCTTCCCGCGAGGGTGTCGTGGGTGCGTCTTCGGTCACGGCCCAGTGGGCGCAGCCGCAGTCGGGGTCGGCACAGCGGGTAAGGCGTTCGCCGAGGGATGTCGGGTTGTAGCGGGGGCTGCGTCCAGCCAGCGTCGGGCATGCGCGCTGGGAATAGCGTCCGCATTCGGGATGGACGCCAGGCTCGACAGCGATTCCCCGCAGGTAATCGCTGGGCCGCAGATACAGCACGACCCGGTCACCGAACGGTTCGCCGTACACCTGCAGGGGTTCACCACACACCTGGCACAGCTTGCCGGTGAAGGCGCGCAGTCGACGGACGGGATCGAGCGCTCCCCACACCGGCTGGTTGCGATCGTGATGCGCCAATGTGATGAACGGAACCACGAGCCCGTGGGCGCTGGGCGCGTGCATCAACCGCATCGGCACCGGAGGTTGCGTCGGGGTGCGTGTGCGGCGCGGAGTCTGGGAATCGGACATCCTCACCTCGAATCTGGTTGTGGCGCCGGGAAGTCGCGCGGCGCGCCGGGCATGAGGTCGATCGGGGCCGCGGACAGAGTGATGGTGGTGGTGCGGTCAGCAGTTCCGGGACTGTGGATGCGCACAGATATGTGGGCCGTGCGCGCGTCGGGGGTCGCGGGTACTGCTTGCCAGGGCCCGAACCGGTCCTCGTCCAGCTCGGGGAGGTTGGTTTCGATCCAGGCCAGCATGTCTTCGCCGCTGCTGATCACGCCGGCACCCAGCGGCGGCCGGTGCGCGGGTCGTGGTCGTGGACATCGACCACCGGGGGTGCTCCAGGAACGAAGACGGTCACCGAGTGAGGGAGCACTGCTTGACGGCCACCGGCGGCCCAACGACCATCGGCGATCACTCGTCGGCCGTCGGAGGCGAGTTCGGCGGGCGCGAGATACCAGCTGATTCCGGTGGAAAGTTGTCCGAATGTGTTGGTTTCCCAGTGGATTCGGCTGCTGCCGTCATCGTTGACGGTGATGACCTGGCTGGCGTGCTCGACCCGCACCAGCGCCATCACCGCCGCCGGACCAGAACGTGCGAGATCGAGCCCGCCGAACACCGCGACGGCGATGGCCGGGCGTGGGGGCGCGGCGAACGCGGCGTGATATCCGGCGACTACGACGCCCTCGACCGTGCGGGCGTCCTCGGGCAGACAGGGCTCATACCGCGGATCAGTGCGCAGCCGCGCGGTGTAGGCGTGAAGTTCAGCGCCCATCGGTGCCACCGAGATGTCTGGGGCCTGGTGCTGTCGTGAGCGTGCCATGCAAACTCCACAGCCTGGTGTCGAGGTCGTGGTGTTCGGTGAGTACGGCAGCCAGAATGGTGCGCGCGTCATCACTGAGAACTGGGGTGGCCCCCACGGCGACCATGCGACGGCTCGTATCGAAGTAGGCGGGCACGGCACGCGATAACTCGGCGATGATGTCGGCACGGGACGAAGCCGAAGCGCTGTTCACGAATTCACTTCCTCTCTACAAGTTTCGGCCACGCCAGCGGCGGCCACGGATTCGATGAAGGCCAAAGGGAGCAGGACCCCGGGCTCGTCGGGATGGCGGTGCAGGACAGTGTGGTGGCGGTGCACGGCACTGATCCGCATCTGCTCGTGTAGGTAGCCCCCGCGGGTCACGATCGTGGCGATGGAATCGCGGCGGCGCAGCCGGTGCAGTTCGGTCCCGATGACCTCGACAACCGGATCAGGCGCGGGGTCGGCAGCGCGAGGTCCGGCGGTGTCGAGGGCGAGGAGACGACCGCGCACGAGTTCGCGTGCATGGTGGAGCTCATAGAGATTGGCGGTGTCGGCGAACCAGCTGTCGATGGCTTTGAGTACGCAGGCCAGGAACTCGCCTTCGGCCTCGATCTAGGCCGGTAGCCACGGGCCGGTCATAGAAGTGGCTCATTCACGCCGAACCACCGAGCGAGATCACCAACCGTGCGGGAGCGATGCGGTGCGGTCAGCGCCGCAGCGCGGCCAGCGGCCGCAGCGGAGCCGAAATCAGTGTGATACCAACCCTTCTGAAGGCTATTGCCCTGGTAGATCAGCCGCCCGACCACGGCGTCGGTGGTGGCTATGATCGGGTGAACGTGGATATGGCGTAGTCGCGTCGCGGTGTCTGCTGGATTGGGTCTGTGTCTCACGTGAATTCGCGCCTTTCGTCGGGGAGTCGTCACCGCGAGCTCGACGGTGTGTGAGTGGATGTGTTGGGGTTCAGGCAGTTTTGAGGTCGAAGAGGTCGGCGTAGCGTTCCTCGCCGTCGTAGGAGGGGCATTCGCATTGGGGGAACACGCGCAGGCAGTCGGCGCAGAACCCGCAGGCGATGCAGTGCGGGCCGGTGGGGTCGTCGTTGAATTCGCCGCATTCGGTGCAGTAGCCCCAGTAGTCGGTGGTATCGCTGGCCCACAGTGCGGGCAGGTAGGTGTGGTTGGAGTACCAGCTGCCCTGGTCCCAGTGCCCGCGGTGTTCGTTGAAGATGTAGGCGGTGTCCTTGTAGGCGGGGTCGACGGTGAGCAGCACCATCTTGTCCGAGCCGAGCCAGCGTTCGAGCTGTTGGCGCCCGGCCCAGGAATCCAGCGACCCGAACGGGTGCCGTGGCAGGAACTCCTCGGCGGCGATGCGGGTGTCCGAGCGCGGATCACCGGGGGCGGGGTGCACGATCTGGGGCAGGATCCCGTTGTGCGCGAGCACCGTTCGTTCATCGCCACCGACCAGGAAGGGGTGACAGTTGTCGACCGTTCGTTGCCCGTGGGTGGCTAGGCGGGAGTGGAACAACGCCGCCCCGTCGGGGTACTGCTGCCGGAGGGCAGCGAATTCGGTGATCACCGCCTCGGCGTCGAGGCCGTGGCCGACGGTGATGGTGTTGCCGGTGATCATGGCGTAGCCGTGGCCGTGGGGGTTGGCGAGTGCGCCACCGCGCAGGGCGTCGAGGTTGGGGTTGATGCCGGGTTTGACGAAGGTCAGGATGCACATGCCAGGTCCTCCAGTTCGGCGAGAAGCGGTGAATACTGCGGGCGACCACGCAGCCAGGTGGTGAAGGCGTTCCATTCCCAGCCGCGGCGGCGCGCGATATCGGCTGCGGTCAGAGAGCGCGTGTATTCCACGGACGCGGCGGCGAAGGCCACGGCGGCTTGCACCTGCCGCGGCTGGAGGGAGCTAGCGAAGATGCGTAGTTCGAAGGTGTGCTCGGGGCGCACGTTGATGGCGTGATAGCGGGCCGCGCTACGCTCGCCCTTGGCGAAGGCCAGCACGTTCGAGCGTGCGTGCGGGGAGAATTCGGCCCAGCTGGAGGATCGGCGCGCCAAGATGGTGACCGGAGTCTGGTTGCGGTAGACGAATTTCAGCCACCGGTAGACGTGGGCGGAAGAGTCGAACCCCTCACGCGAGACATGGACGTGGATACCGACGTCGCTGTCGGTGTAGCAGCCCAGCAACCGCAGCCGCGCCAGCAACCCCCACGGGAATTGCGTCTGCGCGTACTCATACGACATGGGGTGGGTGACGAGCTCGAACCCGCACGGGCTGATCGAGGAGTCCTCCTTGAGGTAGGCGAGGTCGCCGATGTGGGCGAGCGCGGTGTCGACCGCATCATTGAAATGGTCTGTGGGGGTTTTGATTTCGAGTTCGAGCCCGAGGAACAGCGGGCCGGTGCCGTGGAAGTGGGGAGGGGGTTTGTAGTCGTAGCCGTGGATCGCGGGGTGGCCGGGGCGGGTGCAGTCCTGGCAGTAGGTGTCGTGGTAGGGGATGAGGTCGAAGCATTCGGCGCATTCGCGGTAGTCCTCGTCGAGGCAGGTGTCGCAGACCCGGTTTCCGCCTTGGACGCCGTAGGTGTCGGTGCACAGCCGGGCGCAGTCGTCGCAGGTTTGGTAGTCGCTGACGCAGTTGCCACAGATCTCGCGGGCACCGACCGCCGTTGTGGTGGCGCGGCTGTAGGTGTGGCAGTCATCGCAGCGCTCCCATCCGGACATACACCGGGCGCACAGCAGAGTGTCGTCGCTGGTGAGGTGCGGGCTGCGGGTGTGCCCGCCGCATTCGACGCACACCGACAGGTCTTCGACGCACGAGACGCACAGGCATTCGCCATCGAGGGTCGTGGTGAGGTTGCCAGGCGGGAGGGGATCGGCACATTGCGAGCACGTTGAGTCGGCCACAACGGATGCGGGCATGACACAAGACCTTTCGGTGAAATGGAAAGAACCCGCACGCAGCGGAAGTCGCTGGGCGCGGGTTCTCGGGGACAAATCAGCGGAAGATAGGGCTCACGGCGACCTCCGCGGCTGGTGCGAGGCGGAGGAAGTCAAGACAAGCCCGCCGCGCTGGGGTGGGGGGCCGCCTGCACGGTGGCTCCCGGCGCACTCGCAGTTGGGGAACACGGTGTCGCAGTCGAAGCACCAGCCGCACCGGGTGCAATAGCGGCTTTTTCGGTCGAAGTCGACGTTCAGACAGGACCGGCACAAAACGCGGCGAACCGGACGGCGCGGCGCTGGTGGCTGGTAGCTGGTGTTGGAGTACCAGATGCCGCCATCCCAGCGGCCCGCGGATTCACTGAAGAGGTAGGCGCTGTGGCGGTAGACGGGATCGACAGTGAGGATGACCAGCTTGCTGCTGCCCAGCCACGATCGCAGACCACCCGCGCCATGGCGGGTGTCGATCGAACCGAACGGCGCACTCGGCAGGTATTCCTCGGCGGCGATGCGAGTATCCGAGCGCGGATCATAGGGGCCCGGATGCACCCGTTTGGGCAAAGTGCCGTTGTGCGCCAGCACTGTTCGCGCGTCACCGCCCAGACGGAATGGATGGCAGTTGTCCACGCAGCGGTCGCCGTGGGTGGCGTAGCGGGAGTGAAACAGTGCCGCGCATCGCGGGTAGCGTTTGCGGACGGCGGTGAAGTGGTCGATCACCGCGGTGGCGTCCATGCCGTGGCCGGTGATGATGCGGGTTCCGGCGATGACGGCGAATCCGTGACCGTGCGGGTTCACCCTCGCCCCGATCGATAAGGCGGTCGGATCCGGTGGGGTGCCGGGTGGGAAATAGGTCAGCAAGCACACGACAGGTCCTCCATCTCCGCCAGCAGCGGCTGGTAGAGGTCGCTGTGTTCGGTGACCCAGGCGGCGAAGCGCGACCATTCCCACGCCCCGGCCCGAACATCAGCGACACGCAAGCCGCGGGTGTAGTCGATCGAGGCGGCGGTGAACGCCAACGCCGCCTGCACCTGCTGAACATCGAGCGAGCTCGCGAAAACCCTGAGCTCCAAGGTTTTTCGCGGGTATGGGTTGATTGCTTGATACCGGCTCAACCCCAACGCGTGCAGCGGGTCTTTGGCAGTGTCTTTGACCTTTGCCCGGGCTCGCTGATCGAACGGCGCGTAATGCGAGCGGCGGCGGGCGATCGTGGTGACCGCGGACTCGTTGCGGTACAGCATCTTCATCCATCGATAGATGTGCGCCGAAGACGCGAATCCATCACGGCTGGCATGTACATGCAGCCCGACACCGGTATCGGTCTCGCATCCCAACTCCGCGAGCTGCCCCAGCAACGTCCACGGGAACTCGCCGATCGCGTACTCATACGACATCGGATGAGTAACCAACTCGAACCCGCCGGGCTCGATCGAGGAATCACGCTTTAGATACCCCAAAGACCCGAGGCGATCGCCCGCGAGCGTGACGCATCGCCGGTAGTAATGTTCGGGAACAACGATTTCCAGTTCCATCCCCAGATACAGCGGTCCGTTCCCGTGAAAGCGCGGATCGGGCTTGTAGCTGTAATTCCAGACATGATGCCGGTGATCACAGCTATCGCAATCCCCGCCGACACGCGTCAAGGTGCCGCAACTACGGCAGCTCGAGTAATGCTCGGCACATCGACTACAGACACGGCCGCCACCGGAGAGGTAACGGCTGGTAGCGCTGAATCGGCTGCAGCTGGTGCACAGGTCGAAGAACACCTCCGCGCAACGCCCACACACCACCTCCCCGGAATCGGTGCGCTGGTACGGCGCGGTCAAACGACGACACGACACGCAACCGACCCACCCGGCGGTACACCGCCCGCACAGCCGGTACTCCTCTGCGGTGTCGTTCACAGTGACAACACGGTGACGGCAGCCATCGCAGCGCGGCAGATCCGGCACACAGCGGTGGCAAACCCATTGATCCTGAACGGGGAACCGGCCACCGGCATCTGTGGTGCGACACACGACGCACCGCACTGGCGAGGGAGGAGATTCGGGCATGGCTCAACACCTTCCGGATACGAAAGAACGCCAGGCCCGGGCGCGTGCTCGGACCTGGCGTTCGCAGTGGGAGATTTCAGCTACTTGCTGGCAGATGGCGGAACGTCGGGGACAAACGAGATGTCTCGCTGGCAGTCCCTGCGCGAATCGAAAGACGCAGAATCAGAACGGAGTTGGTCAGTGCAGCCATACCAGGAGGTAGCTGATCGGGCGGCGCACAGATTCAGCGACGAGATGGCAGAAGGCAAGATCCATCACCGACGATCGGCGCGTATCCTGCAGGTTGGGGACTGACGCGCGGATCGGCCGGTCAGGAATCGGCATGAACGACAACACCACACCCCGTCGTGCCCGCAGCACGCGCTCACCCGAAGCCGCCGAACGACTTCGACGCTCACGAGCGCGAATCCGCGATCGCCGCGACGCCGCCCGCAAACGCGAACAAGCTGTCAGCGGAGCAGTCAAGCAGTACATCACCGCCTGGCAGCAGATCACGAACATCGAGCAAGCACGTGATGACAGAATCGCCGCGCTGCATCAGCAGATAGCGGCGGCGAAGGAGCAAGCGGCCACCGAAATCAGCGAGCACCGACAACGGCAAGCACGCGCCGCCGCGGCAATCCGTGAACAAGGCAACACCGACGACGATGTCGCCGATCTGCTCGAAATTACGCCGAAGCAGGCCCGCCAGCTGATAGCTGCCGCCAATGACGCCGCGAAGACAAGTGCAACACTCCTCGGCTCAACCGGCGACCGACGGAAGCCCGATATCGCCGATCAGCGCACCGAGGGAGGGCCGATCGTCGGGCTAGAACCCACGCGATCGGCAACTGATACAGCTCGAAAGGTCTTCCAGGGCAGCGAGACACCGCCGACCGGCGAAATCCGGGAATCCACTGAGCTTGGATAACACTGGGGACGCTGTGGCCAACGTTTACGCGGATACCAGAGCGAATAGACAGGAAACTTGAGCGGTAGCTACAGACACGCCGTGAGATGTGGCAGAACCAGCCCGATGTCGTCTATGCGGCGGGATTGGCTTCCACGAATGCATCCCGCTGGCTCCTCCAGCCCAGACGGGGCAGCTACGCATTGTCAGCCGTCAGATGTTGGCGTAGCCACCGGAATTCCACACGACCCACGTGAAATTATGCGGAGGCATCGCCTTCCGAGCAGGCACATTCGGGGCAGGTGAGTACGGCCAGAAGCACAGACCACACCCATGGCAATACTGGCCCGCACTCCACACAGCGCGCGCGGCAGGTAGCCCTCGAGAGATGCGGCCGCTTCGCCGAGCCCGCCGGATCGCAGTTCCGAACGCGATCACCGAAGGGATTGCGAAGACCACGAGGAACGCCACCGCCACTCCTACTGCGACAGCGGTTGCCCACAGGGTCGGCTCGCTGGCTCCTGGTGGTCGCTCGGTCAGTGAATAGATCGCCGGACCGATGGCACCGAAGAATGGAATCGACATCAGCAAACCCAGTGCAACGAGTCGGCCCGAGGTTCGTTGCGCCGGTGCTAGTGGAAGCGCTGCAGCGAGATTCGATGTCTGGGTGCGTTCGATCGTCGCGGAGCCGACGACCGGGACGAAGCCGCTGGAAGCGATCCCGACGCCGGAGTAGTAGTCGGTGCCGGTGACGGTCCGGACTCCGGTGGCGCGGACCGCGGGCACGGCTTGGACCCAATCCGTGCGCCCGCAAGCGGGACAGGAGATGTCGATGTCCATGCTTACGTCCCCTCCCGACGTAGTCGCGCGGCGGTGACGTCTGCTGTGCAACGGCGTCTCTTGTGATGTCCGATGCTGCGGCGAAAGCTCCTTATATGGAACATGGCGAGCGGTCAGATGTCGGGGGGGTGGCCATCGGCGCGTCGGGTCCTGGCGATGCGATGGTTCATCGGTCGTCCCTCTCGTGTGTCCAAGTAGATGGGGCTGGTGGTCGTGTGAGTGGTTGATGGCTCGTTCTCGACCCGGATCGTTGGTGGATCTCTTTGTCTCGCATCGACCCGCCGGCCCCGGGCGGTTTGGGGCTGGTCGAGCGCCTCGACCTGGGCGTCGAGCTCGGCGGCCATGATCGAGACCTGAGACTTGGAAAGCTTTGTCACATCGAGCGATTCGACAAGGCGCTCCATGCGGCGGGTGGAGACTCCGGGCAGGTAGCAGGTCGACACCACGCTGGTCAGAGCCCGTTCGGCGCGTTTGCGGCGCTCGTGCAGCCAGTCCGGGAAATACGACCCGGACCGCAGCTTGGGGATGGCCGCGTCGAGGGTGCCGACGCGGGTGTCGAAGTCGCGGTGGCGGTAGCCGTTTCGGGAGTTGAACCGCTCTTCGGAGCGTTCACCGTAACCGGCGCCGCGCACATCGGGTCGGATTCAGCGCTCATCCGCGCCTGGATGAACGTGGACATCATGTTGCGCAGCAGATCCGGGCTCGCGACGCGAGTTGGTCCGACAGACTCTGGTGATCGAGTACGACGGTGCGTATTGGCACCGTGCACCCGCGAAAATGCTCGTCGACGAACGCAAGAGCCTCGATTTGCTCGCGGCTGGGTACTTGGTAGTGCGCCTGCGTGAGGACGACCTCTCCGCACTGGGTATTGTTCATCCCAGGTACACCGAGATTCGCGTGTACTCGACGGCGCCGCGGCCTCAGGCGGTAATCGCCGAGATCCGCGACTGGGCTTCGAGCCTCGTGCACGAGTCCCTCTGAGTCGGGTTCAACCACTCCTTATTTGGCACCCACTCCAATGGAACCGCCAGCGCAGTCGGCGACAAGGACCTTGGGTGCGGAGGCGGGATTGCCGATGCCACAGGCTCCCCCTTCCAACGGGCCGCAAAGCCTGGGGGGGGTGCCCAGCGAGGCGTACATTGACCTCGGATGACCGCTACGATCGAGGTGTGCAACTGCTTGGCCTAGAAGCTGGCCTTGGTTGAATTCCGGCATTGGCCAAATGATCATGACGAGATGTCGACATTCGATCAGCAGTCGTCTTCATTCATAAGCAGCAGATACGCTGCCTCCAGGTGCACCAGACATTCGTCCGGGTGATGGAACCTGTGGATGCGTCGAAGCTCTCGGGCGCGTTCGACGGATAGCTCCATCAAGGACACCTGGCACATAAACTCGGCCAGCTTGCCATCGGCCTGGACAAATGTTCTGTGCTGCCCTGGATTTGACGTCATTGATGGTTTCTCCCTGTGATGCTCACTCCCACAGCCCGGCGCAGGGCACCAGCAGATTCTCGGGAACGCTGTCGTCGATGGTCACCACCAGTGCAGGTTGGCGTAGCCGCCGCTGGTCAGCTCGTCCGCGACGCTTTGGACCTGTTCGCCAATGGGCCGGTAGTCGAGCTTCAGGGCACCGCTCTCGATGTGAATATGACGCGGCTTTGCGCGCATTTCGGTTGCCTCCCTTGCGGTTTGGCCGTTTTCCGGCGGCCTGGTGCGGTCCAGGGTTCGCGTTACCCCTGGTCAGGGGCTATACCGCGTTGGCTCGCCGCGTTATGCGTCCGGTGTATAGGCCGGACGTCACGAAGGGATTAGGCTCGCCTTGATTCACCCACGGTTCGGCAAAATCCCAGGTCAGCGATATAATCCATGACGAAAGGAAACGCGCCCGTATGAGCGTCACGACTGAATCCAGTCACCAAACCAAGCCTCAACGTCACAAGGTCACCGGCGATGTCCATCTGCTGCTGCGCCGCGGCAACGAAGCGCTGTTCGGCCAGCGACAGAACACCGGATTCGAAGATGGGGCATGGCATCTGCCATCGGGACACCTTGAGGCCGGCGAATCCGTCATCGACGCTCTGATCCGTGAAGCCGAAGAAGAGATCGGCGTGACGATTGCTCCGGCTGACGTGCACTTCAGCCACGTCATGCACAACTCGTCCTCGGGTGGCCGGATGGCGTTCTTCTTCACGGTCCGATCGTGGCAGGGAGAACCCACCAACTTGGAGCCGGACAAGTGCGGCGATCTTCGATGGTTTCCGGCAGATGCGTTGCCTGACCACATGATCGCCTACTGCCGTGCGGCCAT
Source organism: Nocardia sp. CA-120079 (assembly GCF_050955745.1). Lineage (NCBI taxonomy): Bacteria > Bacillati > Actinomycetota > Actinomycetes > Mycobacteriales > Nocardiaceae > Nocardia > Nocardia sp. CA-120079. Next base: position 6,243,755 of record NZ_CP192088.1, on the reverse strand, counting down.
GCAGCACATCGCCAAGAACAGGCCTTTCTCGATCTACGGCTGGTAGTCGTGATGGCGGCACGCGCTGACGGCCCGATCGTCTGTGTCTCGTATCTTGCCCGGGCCGAACTTTGGAGCGTGCCGCTGTTTCCGGCTGCCAACCACGGTGTCGAGGTTCGTACCACCGGGCAGTCCATTGCTGCCGATGGTCCGATGGCCGCGGCGGTGCTGGCGGCATTGGATGTTCCAACCACTCTCGTAGCCAACGATATTGGTGACGATCAGGAAGGCCGGAAGTACCTGGCTGCAGCGTCGCAGTGTCGCTACGACCGCCATGTCCGATCCCGAAGTCGTCACGCCGTGGATCGTGGTGATCGCTGACTGTCACCACACCCGGACGTGGTTCGCGCATCTGCCGGGGTGGCGGAGTAACTCGCCGCTGTCGACCTGTCCCGATCGCCACTGCGTCGTTTGTCTACGTCGACGCCTACCAGCTCATTGAGAGAGCGGCCGTGCGAGTGATTGAAGCCGCGCGTGCGGCGCAGGTGCCGGTGCTAGTCAACCTCGGCGGATCGCCGCTATCAGATGGGCTTCGGTCCGCGGCGGCCGGCTACGAAAAGCTGCTCGTGCAAACCAATGTCGATGACAGTGCCCATGCCGAAGCGTTCACCGTCGCTCGATCACTGCTGGAGGAAACGGCTGCGGTCTGGGTAGTGGTGACGGCTGGAGCCTATGGGGCGGTGGCAGTGAACCCCACGGACACAGTTGCTGCGCCTGCCTTTCCGGTGACAGTACGGCATACCCATTGCGCGGGCGCCGCGTTCTCGGGCGGACTGCTCTATGGCCTGCGGGAGGGGTGGTCGATGGATCGCAGTATGGTGCTCGGGTCGGCGAGGGGGCATTGCGGTGCGCACGACACCACGGTGTCCCACTGCCGACGCTGGCGGAGCTGGAGGCCGTCGTCGCTGGCGGTGGCCTCCAACTTCGGCAGTCACGCCACGCTAGCTAATCCGATGCATATCGTGACCGCACTCGCCAGTAAGGCGCGACGTGTCACAGCCGTGTAGGCAGTGATACATCCGGTCCACCCGAGCCGGTTCGCCAGCGCCGTGGCCTTCGATGGGGCTATCGACGTAGCGGACCGGCCCATTGCAGTATTTGCACTTCTTCGTGCTCTGTGTGCTCACGGGCGGAGCGTAACCCGAGGGACGGACAGTCGATCTTGATCGTTTGCGCAGTTCAGAACAGTTTCCACTCATCCAGCTGCCCGATCAGCCAATCGAGACGCTCCGGCGTCATCCGCTTCCGTTCGGCGTCCTCCGCGGATTCCTGCTTGGCCCCGTACTGCCACCAGGCTTCATTCGTCACGCGATCCATCACCAAGAAGCGATCCTTGACGGCCGGACCACGGATGACCAACGAGGCGGTGTAAGGCTCGGCCACCACGGCATGCACCATCGAGTGGTGCAAGGCGTAGCCGGAGCCGACGAGTTCCTCCCGCGCTTGCAGCACCGGCAGTTTGGCCGGATCGACATGTTCGTCCACTTCGGCATTGCCGAACAGGAAGTGCCGGTACTGACCGCGCAGGATCCGGCTGGCATACGACCAGCGGTGATTGTGTGGCCGGTCGAAGTAGCCGGGCAGGAAGATGTGCAACCGAACTCGGAAGCCGGCCTCGGCGTCATCGTGCAGCACCAGCTTGTCCAGGATGTCGTAGTGCTCGCACAGATTGAACAACTCCGGCCTGGTGGGCAGGACGGTGATTCGATCACGCACGATGCTGCGGTCTTCGACCAAGATATCGAGTACTTCGATGCAGGCGTTTTCGACGGCGTCGATGTCGGTCCAATCCAGGCCGCGGAGGCTCTCGACCAGGGTTTCCATGGTGTCCATCAGGCAGGCTCGCTTTCGGGTTTGGCGCTGGATTTCCACAACCGGCAGACCGGCACAATGTCGTCGTAGGCAGCACAGGACGCCTTGCCCATTACCAGCTCCTCGGCCGGGCAGCCACCCTGGCAGGCACTGGCTTTGCAACCGCCGCAGGAACTTTCGGCCAGCACGCTGGTGAACAGGTCGAACTCATTGACCCCGTGGTTCAGTTGCACCTGACCGTCGACCATCTGCGCGAAGTGCAACTCGGTGTCGAACAGGTAGGAACAGACATAGCAGCGGCCATCCGGGAAGATCGAGATCCGATCCAGAGTCCGGCCGATGCACCCCTGGTAGCCCTCGGCGGCATAGCGTTCCATCTGGTCACGCCGGGCATAGGTCGGCTGGTACCACACCCGCGTGTTGTACTGAGGTGCAACAACATTCAGGTTGTCGCAGAAATCCACCCACTCCCGCGGGTTCATAGCCATCTCCGGGCTGCCGTGCCCCGTGCCGATGGTCGAGAACACATGGAACTTCACCAGGCTGACACCGAGGTGATCGGCAATGACGAGCAGCTGCAGCACGTCCTGCTCATTCGCCTTGTTCACCGTGCAAATGATGCGGGTATCGAAGCCACGGCGCGTCAGCTCGGCGGTGGTTTCCAGCGCTTGGGTGAAGGTACCCGCCCCCCGGATCGCATCATGGCTATCGCCGCTACCCCCGTCCAAACTGACTTGGATGTACGCGAAATCGTCGGGTTCGAGCTTGCGGAACTTCTTGAGCGCGGGCTTCTGGGCGTTGGTTGTGGTGATGACGTGCTCGTAGCCCAATTTCCGGCTGAGACGAATCGCCTCGCAGTAGTGCGGATGCAGCGTCGGTTCGCCACCGAGGATGGTCAGCTTGTCGCCGCCCATCCGCCGCCAGGTGGTCAGAGTGTCCACAATCTGCGGAAAAGGCATCTTGAGTGCGCGGTCCAACCGCTCACCCATGTAGCAGTGTTCGCAGCGTAGTTGGCACGCTTCGGTGATGTAGAGGTAGACGTTGCGGAACCGGCCGTACGCGATGCGGTCGATCCGGTCCGGTTCAGGAACGTCGGCACCACGGGGCATGCGGGCATGGCCATAGCTGTCGCCGTTGGCTCGCAAGCCAGGGATGGGCAGATCGACGGTCGTCATCGTGGTTCACTCCGTGAGATAAGCAGCGGGGCAAGCAGATTGGCCGCCCCGTCGATGGTGTTGGTGGTGTCGAGCTGGGTGACCGCGACATCGGCACGGGCGAAGCCATCACGGATATCCGCAGCCGCCTGGTGGTAGCGCTGCATACGCGCTTTGAACAGCCGCGGTGAATCGCCGCGTCTGGGATGCAGCAGGCCCCCGCACCGGCCGCACTGCCACGGGTCGGCATCGCTCGGGATCGCCGGCGAGCGGGGATCGTTGATCGGGTCACGCTCGCAGCGATGGCAGACCTTCCGGTTCCGGGCCCGCTGCCGGAGCGTCTTGACGTCGGTGACCACTTCGATGGCTTCGATGTGGCAGGGCGTCAGTGACCACAGGATCGCCAGCAACTGATCGACCTGGGCCGCGGAACCGGGAAAATTGTCGAGCAGCACCGCCTGAACCTCCGAATCCGCATTGACGGTTTCGAAGTAGGAGCGGAGTGCTGCGGCGACTGTGTAGTCGTCGATCCAACCCAGCTGCTCCGGTGTGACCGCCGTTGCGGCCAGCACCTCCTGAGAGACATGCTGGCGCAGCCGGAACACCCGGCGCCCAGGTGCCGATCCGAGCTGCATCGTCAGCGTCGTTTTGCCCGCTGCTGGCGGACCAAAGATGGGAACTACTAGGGACAACGCCACGCCTACCCCTTTCCTCGGCAAGGTTTTCGTGAACTGCCCAAGGGTCGGTTTCTGGGGCGAAAAGGGCCACGACAAGGGGGTATTCGGGGTATGTATGAAACGTATGGCGTCGCCTGTCAAGCCCTGGTAGGTTCACGCGACCAAAGCGAAACGGTGAGAAAACCCAGGAAAACCCGGGAGCGGCCATCATGACGCGGGGACCCCAGGTAGAGCGGTACTGCGCTCGTTGTGGGAGCAGGCTGAATCGGTACAACCTTGAATCGCGTTGTGCACCATGCGAAATCGCGCTCCGGGATGAACGACAGCAGGCGTCGCCAGTTCCGCCTGCCTTTTGGCAAACCGATCAGATGCGCGATGCGCTCGCCACCTGGCACATGGGCCGGGTGATCTTCGCCTACCGCACGCACCCGTTTCACAATCGACCGCTGCCCCAAGAACTGGTCGCCACTTGGCTTGGCCTCACCCAGGCCCAACTCAGCCGTATCGAAAAGGGTCCGGCACCCGAGCAACTGTCCAAACTGATCCGTTGGGCGGAAGTGCTGGAAGTGCCGCCCGAGCTGCTTTGGTTCAAGCTGCCAGCAAAGTCCGGGGCTACGCTCGGTGATGTGAAACGCCAGGAATTTGTTCGCGCCGCGCTGGGCTTCACTGCGGCGGTCGCGACCAAACAGCCGCTACTGGATTTGCTGGCCCAACTTAAACCAACGCCTGTCCCGTCGACGGTCGGCCTGGCGGAAATCGAGCAGGTACGAACTGCCGCACGGGAGTTCAGCTCCTGGGATCACACCTATGGCGGTGGCCTGGTTCGGGAAGCGGTCTCGGCCCAACTGCGCTATGCCGTGAACTTGCTGGGTGCCAGTTGTGCCGAGAAGCATCGCATTGACCTGCACAGCGCAGTCGGGTTCCTCGGACACACGGCCGGGTTCATGGCCTTCGATGCCTACGCGCATGCTGATGCCCGCAGCATGTTTCAACTCGGACTGACCTGCGCTGAGGACGTCGGCAACTGGCACCTCCGCGGCAAGGTGCTGTCGTCAATGGCTCGGCAAGCGACCTGGTGCGGGCATCCCGACGATGGGCTGACGTTTATCGAGCTGGCCATGGTCAGGGCTGATCGACTGACGGCGACGGAACGTGCCATGTTGCACGCGGCCAGAGCCCGAGCGCTGGCCAAACTGCACCGCACCGATGAAGCAGTGCGTGCTGTCGGTCAAGCCGACGACGAGTTCGCTCAGGCCGCGCCGGATAACGATCCTCCCTGGATGGCCTACTACGACCATGCCCAGCACTCCGGCGACACCGGCCATGCCCTGTTCGATGTGGCACTCGAAGGTCGGTTCGTCGGTGAGGCACGGCAACGATTGGAGGTTGCCGTTGCAGGACACACCGACGCCTTTGTTCGCTCGCGGGCAATATCTGGCATCAAGCTGGCGTCGCTCACCATGGCCACGGGTGATCCGGTCGAGGCTGCGTCCTTCGGCCAGACTGCGCTCAGCGACGCCGGACACCTTCGTTCACGCCGGGCGGCGGATGATCTGCGTGAGCTCCGCATGTTCACCCAGCCTCATGCCCAAACGACGGAGGTCGATGAACTGCGCTCGCGGATCGACAGCACGCTGGTTCGCGCATGACAGACGTGACCGGAACCGATTGGTTGGCGATCGTGCGGACGGCCGGCACCGCGGTCGGCCTGGACGTGGACCATGCCGAACCGATTCAGGTGAGCGAGAACGCCATCTACCGGCTACCGGGCTCTGTCGTCGCTCGGGTAAGTCGGCCAGGGCAATTGGAAGCAGCACGACGCGAGGTCAACGTGGCGCGTTGGTTGCAGCAATCAGGCGTTCCAGCGGTGCAGGTCGTTCCAGATGTCGATCAGCCGGTCGAGGTTGCTGGCCACGCGACTACATTCTGGCGCGAACTGCCGCCACACCATCACGGCACCCCGACGCAGGTGGCTGCTCTGCTCAAGCAACTCCACTTTCTGCCGATTCCAGCCGAACTCAACCTCGGCAAAATCGCGCCGTTCGTGCGACTGGAAGAGCGAATCGCCGCTGCCGAGTGGTTGAACGATCCTGACAGGCATTGGCTCCGAGAACATTTGGCGGATCTCCGACAGCGGTGGGAGTCACTGCCGGATGGGCTTTCCTGGTGCGTGGTTCACGGTGATGCCTGGATCGGCAACGTCGCGGCGATGGAGGATGGTGAGGCTGTCCTCCTCGATCTGGAGCGGACATCAGTTGGGCCGCCGGAGTGGGATCTGGTTCACACGGCGATCAAGCACAGTTCGTTCAGGTGGATCACCGCCGAGCAGTACGCCGAGTTCTGCGAGGTGTATGGCCATGATGTCGCCACCTGGGAGGGCTTTGAACTGCTCAGAGATATCCGGGAACTACGAATGACCACGATGGCAGCGCAGGTGGCAACGAGCGGGACCGCCAACGAGAAGCAGGCGCATCACCGGCTGGCGTGCATACGAGGGGAACTTGGGCCGCGGCCGTGGGCGGGATGGAAAGCGCTAGGCTGAAGGCCAGCCCAAATTCGCTCGACCTACACGAAGTAGGGAAATGCCGTCAAGAGCCTCGACAGCCGAATGATCCCCGCTCGTTGTAATGGTCAGCGTTTCAGTGGCCTTGAACTCTCCCTTGCCCTTATGTCGGCGCGTAAAGCGCTTCCACTTGGTCCAAGTACTCGGTTCCGCCAACATAACTGCCTGCGCGCATTCCGCCCAACCTACGTTATCGACGGTGGTACTCAGTGCAACGGCGATGTGGGAAGGTACCCCCGTTGTCGGAGCTTCGGCGGCTGCTATTTCCATTTCACAATTCGAATAGTATCGGTTTATTTGTCCGCTGGCATAGCCGACTACACGTAGGACTTGGCCATCACTCTCCTGAGTGAGCAGGGGTTGCACGCGGTCATAGAAGTAGCTGCCAAGAACATCCGACTCGCAGGCTGCAGTTACGCGATCGTCAGCCATCGCGGCTCTTAGCCGTGCGTAGTGATGAAAAGCTGCCGGATCTGGTAATAGATCGGCGACCACGAGAAGATCACCTATACCCAGAACCCACGTTGGACGCCTAGCCGAAGCAGCGATAGCTGTACCATACGTCGCGATTGGATCCATTCGCTCGAATGTCACGATAATTGACGTCACGCCAGAAATTTCCGATGGCAAGACCTCATGCAATTTGCCACCTTGCTTCAAAGAAAATTTTCGGCCACCCTCGTCAAGGATGTAGGTAGTCGCTCGGTCGGTTTGGTCAAGGGCTTTTCCAAGCATGTCATCCACCCGCGATGTGACCCTATCGCGCCTGCCTCTTCGGCCAGCCTCAGTCAAGCAGTGCGCCTTGGCTTCCACGACCAGTGGCCATTCCGTAGCGACGAGGACATCTATCTCGCCTTCGCCGCCAGCGGTAGAAGTGTAGTACTGGGCTGCATGGACATTCGCATTGCCGAAAATGCGCGTAAACGTAGCTTCCACCAGCCGTTCGTGCGCTTGCTGCCGGTGTTTATGATATTTGGCGGGGTCATAGTTTGCCGTCTTGGGTTCCGTCGCCAAACGGTCATGAAGTGCGGTCGGCAATGCCCACGGATCTGGGACGAGATGCTGCCCATCGCCGAGGGCGATGCACGGTCGTTTCCGCACAATGTTGTCATCGCCTGGCAAACGGAATTCTGGCTGGCATTCGTATGTCGTGGAGAAGAATTCCAGCATGGCCCGCATCTCGTCAACATCCGAACCGGTCGACTCCGCAACCGTCTCAGCAGTCCAAATGCTTGCTGCATTCAAACCATCAATAACGGCCGAGATATCCGCTTCGTCGCCCGCATCAACGCTTGCCCGAAGAGCGGCCATCGCAGAGGAAAAACGCTTTCGTACTGCTTGTGAATGCTGTCTAGTTATCCGCATGACGTCGGCCGGGTTGAATCCCCAGGCGTCGATGTAATACTGACGATGCCGACTGAAAACCTCAGTATCGATCTTCTCCATGTGGACCGCGTACCCAGGCATTCGATCGGACAGGTGCTCCATTTGCAGCTGCATACGAGCGAAGCCGAGTTCGGCTCCACCATCGTCGGCTTCATCTATCGAATCGATAAAGATCCGAGCCTCTTCCGCCTCAAAGATGGCACCAACGAGCGATACAACCTGCTCGACGACAGCGCGGGGAGAATCTTCGGTTCCCGAACTATCCACGGACAGCGCAATACCCACAAGGTATTCGATCTTGGCAGCCCAGTTCCACGTATCTGGGCCGTCATCAAGTGCACCAGAGCCCACATCAGGGATGAGGGACATACTTGCGGGCACCGCTACGGCACTGATCAGCTGTGTTAGATCCTTACCCGCCAGAAGATCCCGAAGCTCGGCTACCAGCGCAGTCGGATCGCTGGCCTGTTCTCTGAGCGATGCCATGATCTCTTGCAGCAGCGCTTCTCGTTCAGGTCCCGGCGGCAGGGATGACCGAATTGTTCCGTGTCTGCCAGTGGCTTGCTCGGGAAGCCACACCCGGTCCGTGCCGAAAGCTTCTTCCTCTGGGAACCCACCCAGTCGAGGCGTCATGCGCCGACTGTAGCGCCGGAGTCCGACAAGGAGCTAACGGATTTGGATACGCTGACGAGCGTTATTGCGTGGCACCGTCTTCGGCGTACCTGACATGGTCTTCGGCGTACCTGACATGCCCAGAGGTAAACCCGGCGACGAACAACTGCCCGAGGGCCTTCCAGTCGTCAACCGACGCCCGCTCATCCGCGTGGAGGTCGAGGCACTCCTCAACCGTCCAGTCTCTCGATACGTCGGCCCATTCTCAGCTAAGTTGAGCCGGGAGCCGAGATCGTGAATCCATAAGAAGGATCGGCAAGTTTAGGCGCAGTGTAGGCTCCATAATTTTCGGCGAACTTCCACGAGCACAGAGTGCTAAGTGTCACTGAATCGATCAGATGGGCAGAGAAAACAGAAAGCGGGCAATTCCCATACTCTTTCGCGGCAAGTCCAATCTTGATTTCTGAGGTTAGATCCTCGTCCATAAACGAAGCAATCATATCTCGCCCGAATCGTTCTGATCGATAGCCCCAAAGGGATGTCCATTCGCCGAGTATGCATATAGAGCGAACCATCTCATCCCTGCTCAAGAGGCGGTTTATCTCTACGAATTTTTCGATCAATTCCTGCTGAGTGCAGTTGCCCAACCGAACTGCAACGATGCCGGTGAATAACCTATTGCCAACGGTCGTGTCGGACCTCTCCATGTAGCGATTCTCGGTCAGAGTTGTTGCGAAGCTTCTTCGCTCCCGACCTAGCCGTGAACAGACAACTAACTTTTCCATCGCCTGCTCAAGAGTGCTCAGATCGAGCGTCTGCTTGACCTCCAATGCCGCATAGACGCTTTCTGCGCCCAGGATATAATAACGATCGTCTTCGGATACTCGGGCTCTTATCGACGGAAACCACGTGTCGTTGTGAACGACTATGTCGCATTCACCAGCAGTCTTTCCGGTGAGATCCATGACATGGCCGCAATCAACGGCGTATCTGCTCGGAAGAATACGACGAAAGAAGTCGCGGACCAACGCCTCAATGGGCGGGCCGGACGAAAAATTGTGCAGGCGAGTTTCGAGCTCGAATTGAGAACGAGCTAGCAGCAGGTCTTCTTCGTACTTGCATCGCGATTGAAATGCTTGCAGAAATGTATCGGGGGCCGACTTCGGTTGCCATCCTGCAATCTTTTCCGCGAGGTCATCATTCACTTTTCGGAAGCCTGTCTCGATCGCCTAATCTATTGGCCCAATTGTGTATATTGCGGATATCTGTTTCGTGTTGCATGTGTTTCATGCTTGATTCATGGAACATACTGTTTCGGTGTCGAAAGTATTTGACTGGGTTCCGAAACGACCTCCGCGGCGGATACTTTTCGTTGCTGATCTCATCTACCGCCGGAAGGGGTTCGGTTCCGTCGAGTTCAAGCGCCCATTTGCGACCCATCGAATCGCGGAAGGTAACCCAGTACTGCTCGGTTACCGATTTCGGCCCACGAAACGCGACTTCCCGTGATTCTTCAGGCGCAAGGTGCGCACTCTCGTAATCCCATGCGTACATAGTGCCGCCAGATGTCGCATCCCACCGAGCTTTGAGGTCTGCGATCTCCTCGGCCGATAGCCGCTGGCCCTGTTCAAGACACTCCTCTGCTACCACTCTGCGAAAAGGCCACTTTCTCGACTGGTTAGGGCAGACATCATATATGGATTTCTCCGAAAGGTTGTGTACTTTACCGAAGTATGACTCGTCGGTCCAATGGAGGCTGGTGAACCGAACGTGGCGTGCTTGTGCCTTCTGTTGTTCGGTTCGACGGTTGTGGACGTAGGTCAGTATCCCAAGGATGAGTGAACCGACCATGAGCACGATGACAACCCAGGCGGCTACCGTTCCCCAGATGCCAGCTTGGAAAGGGAACGGCCACAAAGCACTCGACATGCGGCGGAGTATCTCACCTCCGGGCACATGCTCGGTTGCTGAAACGCCGGGAGCCTCAGCGATCACGGAGAAGGAAGGTTGGATCATCTCGTCGCTGGTCGCATCTCCACCACTCGCTCCCGTAACGCCGTCCACATACTTCCTTTGCATTTCCCGAGCTGCCGCGCGATGGCATTCAGCGACTGGCCCTGGCCGTGAGTCTTACAGTCAATCTCCTCGTCCGTCATCGGCTGGTTCCGCGTCTGTACGCCGTGCTCGCGGAGGATCTTCAGCAGCCCGCCCTTCGACAGGCCGTACTGCTCACACAGCTGATTGGTGGGAGGTACCGCTTCGGTAGGCGTCGACCACCTCGGCGATGGTGTTGGGCGACAGCCGCCTATCCAGCCGCCGCGGTTGAACGTTACTGCCGCCGATCCTTCCGGGCCGACGAGTCGGAGCTGCGTCGATCTTGGCGATCACCTGGCCCAGCCAGTCGGCTTCCCACTGTTTCAAGTACCGTCCGCTAACCCCAACTTCGGCATACCTTGGCGGACAATACTTGAACCGGTCCGGCCGCTCCTCGCCTTGCGCCGCCGTCATCCGAAGCAACATGGTGTAACGGATCGCGGTGGAAGACACCTGGTTCCGGTGACGTGTCGGTGGCACGCCGTACACTCCGCGCTGTCATCAGACAGACCAAGGAGCAAGGTGAGAACCGCCGGTACCTGCACTGTCGCGGATTGCCGCTTGAAGGTGTCCGTCAAACGATGGCAGCTGTGCGAGAAGCATTACCAAGCATTCTGGAAGTACGGCGATCCGAACGGAGTTGGAACTCGGTCACGCGGGCAGCTCTGCGCTGCGGCTGGGTGTGATCGGACGAGGAGCAGTCGTGAAGGACTGTGCTTCATGCACCGGCAGCGCCTGAAAAGAACCGGCTCTTTGGAGAAGGCGAAGCCGAAGCCATGCTCGGAGCCAGGCTGTGCCCGAACAAGCACGGCGAAAGGGCTCTGTCAAGCGCACTACGACAGGGCCCGAGGTTCCTCAAGGAACAGCTCACGACCATGTTCTGTGGCTGGCTGTTCCCGGACCGTCAAGGCACGTGGCCGTTGTGCCCGCCACTACAGCGAACTTCAGCGGACCGGTCAGCTGCTTTCATCGCCGCTTCTATCCGAAGAGCGCGCAGCGTTAGGCATTTCAGGTTGCTCCGAATCCGGCTGCGATCATCCCGCAACCAACGGTGGACGTTGTGCTGTGCATCACAACCGATTTCGTGCGGGTCATCGGATGGCGCGGTTGTGCCGGAGCTGCGGCGCGGACCTGACGGGGCTTCCGCGAGGGAGGCGCTACTGTTCCGAGAAATGCAAGCCTCGTTGCAGCGGCCCGGAGTGCGATCGTGTGGTCAGCGGGCATGGATTATGTTCTGGCCATGCGAAGCAGCGCAGTTTGGGCCAGCCTTTGCGAGTGATTGCGGTTCGTGTGACGCCGACGATGAACGGGCCGTGTCAGTGGTGCGGTGATTTGGTGGGTGTAGGCAGTACAAACAGATACTGCTCGGTGGGCTGCCGCAATCTCGCCCGACGGCATGCTCAAAGCAGCACTGCGGGACAATGCAGTCAGTGTGGGGTGCCGATTGACTATCTGGCGCCAGCGAACGGTGGTGGGCGCCGCTTGACGCCGATCTCGAAGAGACTGTGCGATAACTGCCGGCGGCGTAGCGCATCCCTCTACCTGTCCGCCGAGGAGCTTCGTGCACGTGACGGTGATGACTGCAGCATTTGCGGGCTACCCGTGCCCGAGCACGTTCCTAGACTTCATCCGCTCGCCGCCGAGGTCGACCACATTGTGCCGATCGCACGCGGGGGCACGCATGACCCGTTGAATTTGGCGCTCGCCCATAAGAGCTGCAACCTGGCCAAACGTGACAAGATTGGTTGGCGACGAGACCCCGCTGAGGTTCAGCCACTCCTGGACGAATGGGCCACAAACCCTAATCCGGTCATCCGCGCGGGATGCGCAGCTGACAGTTGCGATCGACAGGCCGGCACAAAAGGCCTGTGCGATAAGCACTACCGACGCCGCAGGAAATACGGCACCATCGAACTACCGGCAAAGCCGTCAGTATGTGTTGAGCCCGACTGTGACAACCCAGTACGCGCACGAGGGCTGTGTCGATCGCATTACAGTCGATGGTTGCGGAGCAAGAGTGCCTGCTCCGTTGAGGGTTGTCTGAACGGGTCACATACCCGAGGTCTCTGCAAATCGCACTACAACCGATGGTTGCTGGATCGACCTAACCATCCACGATGTTCAGAGATCGACTGCACGCGGATATCCGAGGTGCGAGGTCTGTGCAACCTGCACTACTCCCGAAGGCGTGCCGTCCAACGCCGAAGCGCGGAGAACTCTTGAGAGTTCGGCGTGTACCTGCCTGTGCCCGCAGCGTCGTGTCACTACGCCTGGGGGCCAGTCACCTTGTGGCTGATCGCCTCTCAACTCCTCGCTCCCGCAGCGCCTTCCACACACTCCCCTTGCTCTTCCCGAGTCGCCGCGCCACAGCATTCAGCGGTTGCCCCTCGCCGTAAAGCCGCACCGCCCACTCGATCTCCTCTTCAGTCATCGGCCGGTTCCGCATCTGGACCCCATGTTCCCGCAGGATCGACAGCAGCCTGCCTTTCGACAGTTCGTATTGACCAGTCCCCCGATAAGGCGACCACCTGATCCGGCCCCCGGAGAGTGAGCCGCTCTTACGAGAGTCGAGACTCCGATTGGGTGGCGTGCCACAGCATCTCATACTCGTCGGGACTGAGGTGGCCGAGGTAGCTGTGGAGGCGTTCGGCGTTGTAGAAGTTATCGATCCAGTCGGCCATCGCTATGGTCAACTCGAGGCTCGTGGGCCACTTCCTGGTGTTCAGCAACTCGGTTTGCATTCGCCCCCAGAACGCCTCGATAGCAGCGTTGTCGAAGCAATCGCCCACGGTTCCGAAGGAGGGAATCAGATTGTGCCGGCGAAGGTTCTCTCCGAACGACCAGGATGTGAACTGAGTGCCGTGGTCGGCATGCAATATTGCGCCGTGGTATCTTTTCCGTTCCCGGACGGCCATATTCACCGCATTATTGACCAGAGCTGTATCCGGGGCTGTTGAAAACGACCTTCCGACAATCTTTTTGCTGAAGCAATCGAGTATCGCGCAGCAATAGACCTTTCCATCACGAGTGGGATGCTCGGTGATGTCCGTGCACCACAGCTCGTTCGGCTGGTTCGCGACGAACATGCGGTTCACCAGGTCCGATGGCGTATGAACACCCAGCAGGTTCGGTTTTCGCCCCTTCTGGAGCGGCAGCCCCGAGAGCTGCAACTCACCCATGATCGAGTGGATCAGCTTATGATTGACCACCATGTCGCACTCGCTGAGCAACGCCGCCTGAATTCGCCGCCGCCCATAGGTTCCGCGAGAACGCAGGTGGATCTTGCCGATCTCGTCGGCCACAATCGTTCGCCGCAGGAACCGAATCGATAACGCTGGCTTGCGCAACCGATGAAATGTAGCCCGGTTCAATCCGACGATACGGCAGGCGGCTCGGCCCGAATGCCCACGCGCGATCAGCCTTTCGACGATCGCGTATTTCCTTTTGGGGAGATCACCACCTGCTCGTCGAATAGTTCACACGCGTCTCGGATGAGTTTCAGCTCGGCCTCCAGCTGGGCAATCCGGCGATGCGCGGAGGCCAGCTCGTCGGCCTCGACGCTCGGCACGCCCTCACGGGCTCCCGCATCGACCAGTGCCTGAGCCTTCCATTTGAACAGCGTCGCCGCGGAAATCCCTGTCTCAGCAGCGATCTCAGCGACCCGTTCCCCAGCGCGCAGTCGCGCGCACACCTGTCGGCGCACGGACTGTGGATACGATTTCGGCACCATGACCTCCTGACGGTCAGTCTGCCTCAACTCTCACAAGGCTGGTCTCCCCTCCGGGGGCCGGATCAACCCGGCATTGGAGTCCGGGGTTGATTCGATCCGGATTCAGTTGATACTGCAGGCCACGGGGTGGTGGGTGTGGCTGCAGCGGGCAGCGTACTGGGCCGGGGTCAGGTAGCCCAGCGCCGAATGCCGGTGCCGCTTGTTGTGCTCGTCCTTGAAGTCGCCGATGACGACTCGGGCCTCGAGAAGGCTCGTCCAGTGGTTACGGTTCAAGCATTCGGCGCGTAGCCGCCGGTTGAACGATTCGATATGGCCGTTGTTCCACGGCGTGCCGGGCGGGATGTAGACGATCCCCACCCGGTCGGTGCAGAACTGTTGCAGCGCATGGGAAATCATTTCAGGACCGTTGTCCATGCGCAGCACCTTCGGTGGCCCGCCGCGCGCGGTGAACACCTTCTGCAACTCGGCTACCAGCCGTTCGGCGGTGATCGAGCGCTCCACCATGTGCAGTAGTGATTCACGAGTGTGCTCATCGATCATCGACGCGATCTTCACCGCCCGCCCGTCGACGGTGGAGTCGAACTGAAAGTCCAACGCCCACACCGCCTTCGGCGCATGCGCGTCAACGAGCGGCACAGCCGAGCAGCCAGCGCGTTTGCGTGGCGAGTGCGCACGCACCTGCAAGCCTTCCTCCCGCCAGAGCCGGTGCACCCTCTTCTTTTTCACCCGCGAGCCCTCGTCGAACCGCAGCGCCGCCCACGCACGCCGGAATCCGTGCCCTTGATGTTTCGTGGCGTAGGAACGCAGCCAGACCCGCAATCCCGCGTCCGGATCCAGCGGGGGTCTGCGCGGCCGGCAGCCGCCGATACGTGGACCGGTGCAGCCCAACCACCTTGCACGCGAACCGTTCCGACATGCCCATCACCTGCTGAAGCATGTCCACCGCCCGCCGCTTGGCGGCCGGGCCTAAAATTTTCCCTTCGCGATCTCCCGCAGCGCGTCCTTCTCCAGCTCCGCGTCCGTCAGCAGCCGCTTCAACCTGGCGTTCTGCTCTCACAGCTCTTTGAGTTCCTTCGCGGCATCGGTGTCCACCCCGCCGTACTGGCGGCGCCAGTTGTACAACGTCGCCGCCGACACCCCCAGATCAGCAGCGATCTGCTCACCCGTCTGCCCAGCAGCGGCGAGTTCGTCGGCACGGCGCGGCTTCCGCACGATGTCCTCCGCGGAATGCCGCTTGCGTCCTGCCATGTCCCCTCAGTGTCCCTTCCAGCCCTCACCAGGGCCAACAGGACTCTAATATCGAGTGGTCTCATTTCATTGGGAACGGGCCATCCCCTTTAGCTCAATGAAAGTGGCTGCCAAGCGGTCTCTTGAGCTGTTCCCGCACGTCGTCCAGTACATCTACTGTCATGAGGAATAGCTCAGGGTCACCTTCGTATGGATGGCCGCGAGGGTCGTCCTTTCGGCACGTCACGAGACAGCCACTCCCCTTGATACAGTCGGCTTTCCCCCGTGGGCGCACCAATCGCCACCCGCCAGACGACATAAACGCCACGTAGAAAAACGTCGACCCGGATATCCCAGTGAGTAACTGACGTCGTCGACAAAAGGCGTTACCGATTTGGAAAACCCAACCACGGGTAAGTAGGCCACCGTGATTGCGGAGCTTCATCTCGCGACATGCCTCGGGTACCTCTGACGCGGCGGAGTCGAGCGCCTTCACTGCTTCTGTCCACCATTGGGAATCAACTCGGTTCTTCTCGGCCTTCGCCCGCCGTTCTGAGGCAGCCTTTGCTGCCCGCTCATTACGGATTTCGTCTGCGAGCCCCATCTGCCGAGCGTAGCGACCGGCAGCGTCAATTTTCGGGGATTACTGCTGCTCCCAGCAGTTTTGCCTGCAAGCCCGCTAGACGCGGGCCGCCAAACCCAATCGAGCCCCAAGACCGTGTCTCATGTCGCTGATTTCGTCAGTTTCTTGTATCAGGTCAGTGTCGCGAGGAATCCGAGGACGTTTGTGGCTCTGCGGTCATAGCGGATGTTGAGCCGGTGGTAGCCGGTCAGCCAGGAGATCGTGCATTCGATGACCCATCGGTGGCGGCCGAGCCGCTGGGAGGACTCGATGCCCTTGCGGGCGATCCGGACCGTGATGCCTCGGTTGCGTACCCATCGTCGCAGGTCGGCGGTGTCGTAGGCCTTGTCTGCGTGCAGCTTGCCAGGCCTGCGCCAGCGTGGGCCGCGCCGCGATCGCAGAGCGGGTATCGCCTTCACGAGCGGTTTCAATGCTTCGGCGTCGTTGGTGTTCGCTGCCGAAATGCCCACGGACAGGGGGATTCCCGCACGATCGGAGAGCACGTGGATCTTCGATCCGGTCTTGCCGAGGTCGACCGGGCTGGGCCCTGTCATGGGTCCCCCTTTTGGCTGGCACCGACGCCGCGTCGATTACCGCCCGCGACCAGTCGATCAAGCCTTGGCTGCCGAGTTCATCGAGAACCCCCGGTGTAGCCGGTGCCAGACACTGGCCTCGGTCCACACGCTGAACCGGCAGTGCGCGGTCGAGACCGTCACGCCGAACGACGGCGGCAACATCCGCCGCGCGCAGCCGCTGGTGAGTACGAACACCACCGCCGTGAACACCGACCGCTCGTCGGCCTGTGCGGTGCCGCCACCCACGG
Source organism: Nocardia sp. CA-120079 (assembly GCF_050955745.1). NCBI lineage: Bacteria > Bacillati > Actinomycetota > Actinomycetes > Mycobacteriales > Nocardiaceae > Nocardia > Nocardia sp. CA-120079. The sequence continues at coordinate 6,227,016 of NZ_CP192088.1, read as the reverse complement.
GCGCGGCGTGAACACGGGCAGCAACGGCTCGGCCAGAGCCCACAACCGGTCCGGCACAAGACGTTTCGACAACTCGTCGGTCACAAACCGAATATCATGCAGCACAACCGGATTCGACGCAGACGATTGCGCTGAAGACCTGCTCAGCAGCGTGGTCGCCTCTCGGTCGGCCTGGGAATACAGTCCAGGACCTGGGGAACGATCCCGGTCAGGCTCTTCTGCGTCCGCCGATGAATTTCGGCAGCAGGCGCCGTCTCTTCTGTGACTCGACGAAAGGACGAACTATGCAAATCCTGGCTCGCCTGTGCATGACCGCGGACGGCTATGTGACGACTCCGCACGGCTGGCCGCCTCAGGTCATCGATCCGGTGCACGGTCCGGGCAGTCACGGTATCGCCGAATTCCTCAAGACCTGCGAGGCCGCCCTGATGGGTCGCACCACCTTCGAACCCGCGCTGACCGCCGATCGCTGGCCCTGGCCGGACCTGGAGGTCTTCGTGCTCGGCTCGCACCGGCCCGAGGGCACTCCCGACGATGTGACCGTCGACGACGATCCGCAGCGGCTGCTGGAGAAGATTCGCGCGGCCAATCGCGGCGGCGATGTCCATCTCATCGGCGGCCCCGGCACGATCGAGACCTACCGCGCCCTCGGTGTTCTCGACAAACTCGAACTCGTGGTACTGCCGTTCTTCGTCGGCAACGGCCTGCGCCTGACCGATTCGCTGAATCCACAGACCAGTTTGGAATTCGAGAGTTCGCGGCCGTTGGACGGCGGTGGGGTGGAGATCGTCTACCGAGTGCTGCCGCACCACTGACAGTGGTAACTCACCCGCGCTTCATACAAGGAGTCCCACGAAATCGACCGGGAGACGTATGCGCGCAGCATCAGACGCTACAACCACGCAAGACACGGTCTTAGTACCAAAGCAATGGCGATGGCCAGCAACGTCCTGCCACGTGCGGTGGTCCGATTGTTTACGCCGCGCGGCCCGGTGACGAATCGGCCGATCCAAGGTGAACTTGCACCCCGTGATCGGTGTGGATGCTAGGCAGCGCCAGCGCTACCGAAGAGATAGCGGGTGCCGCGGAAAGCGCGACTGGATTGGTCGCGAGCGCCCGGTAGCCGACGGCGGCGGATCGCAGTAATCGCAGGTGAGAGACGATATCCAGCGTGCCTAGAACTTGCCAAGACTGGTCGATACAAGACGGACCGGGCAGTACGAGCCGGACGTTGAAAGGCTTCTGCCCTGGACGGGAGGGCACCAGCCGGACGCCCCAGGTCGAAAACGGGTTCCCTGGGGGTCAGGTGGTCGCAGGTTCAAATCCTGTCAGCCCGACAGAAAAACCCCTTCTGACCTCGGTCGGAAGGGGTTTTTGTTTTCAGGTCGAGGGTCGGGATTTGACCCGATCCCACATTAATCTCACACTTTCGGGCCTATTCGCCCCGTGCCCACCGCTCGAGGACGTCCCGATTGTCCGGCACCGTCTCCGGGATGTCGATGTAGTGGCCCTTCGCTACAGCCGTGGTGTTACCCAGCTGGCGGGCCGCGCGCTCGGGGTCGTCGTACTCGTGGTCGACAGCGGTGGCGGCGCCCTTGCGGAAGGTTCGCGGTGTGATCCACGCGAAGGTTTCGCCGCGGGCGGCACGCCAGGTCCTGCCGAAGTTGTTCGGATTGCGCAGTGTCCCGACTCGGGACGGGAACAGCAGCCCCATCGGGTTCGGCTGACCGGAGGTCTTCAGGTGCTCGATGGCCTCGCGGATCGACTCGATGGTGTGTGGCGGCAACAGGATTCGGCGCCATCCGTTTTCGGTCTTCGGAGCGGGCTTGCGGACCCATCCGCCGGTGCCTTTGCCCTTCTGCTCGACCAGCGTTCCGGTGATGTCCAGATACGGGTCTTCGGCATCGAGATCGATGTCGTCGAGTAGCAGCGCGAATACCTCGTGCGGGCGCATTCCTGTCCCAGTGATCACGTCGATCACCCACACCACTGCCCAGTCCCGTGCGGGCCCGGTCGTGTAGGCCGGGGTGCCGGGAATCTCCTCACCGCGAGCCCACGCGCGGACCTGGGCACGGAAAGCGGGCAACGCTTGCTGGTCTTGGACCTTGCCGCGCGCTTGCTTCTTGCGCCTGGTGAACGCGCCGACGCCGTCGATTGGGTTCGTCTCGACGGCACCGTGGCGGACGGCGATCTGCAGCATCGCACGCAGGACGATCTTGTGCTGCTTGGCTTTGCGGCGTAAACCCAGACTCACCAGCCGTTTGAGGTGCCGATCCAGTTCTCCGGCCGAGGCCTGCCAGACCTGAAGGTTGCCCAGGGAGTTCTCGATCTTGATCGTCTTGGGGTCGGCGCGCTTGTCTTTGGATACGTAGATCTCGCGGCGGTAGTCCTCGATGTTCCCGTCGGTGTAGGCGTCATCACCCTCCAGCTCGACGAGGAGTTCGGCGGCCAGATCGATCAGCTTGGTGGTGCGGGTGATGCGCCGAGATCCCAGTTGTTCCCGGTGGTCGCGCATCGCTTCGGCAAGCCGGTTGCGTGCGTCATCGGCGGTAACACCGATCCGCTCGAGCTGGGTACTTCCCGCGGCACCATAGAACCGAACGGTGGCGCGCCAGCGTCCGTTCTTCTGCTTCTTCGGCTTCGTCGGTGTGCCGAAGGTCCCAATTGGTTTGGGGAGTCTGCCGCCCAATTGTGCTTTCTCCGTTCGGTACTCGATGTGCGGATTGCTGCGTGTTGCGCTTTGTCGAGTCGGGGACCTAAGTGGCCACGCAGGTCCGTGAGATGGCTTCGTCGGACTGACTGATCGTCGTAGGTGGATAGCGATGCCCAGCGGCGACGAGTCTCGAAGATCGAAAACTCGATTTCAAGACTCGAAAGTTTGCTAATTAATAGCTGTCAACGACAGTGTTCAGCCGGGTTGCACGGATTCCGTGGTGATCCCGCCTGTGACAACAGACAATTGGGACGAGTGGCTGCCTTGCGCTCGGTGCGCAGCAACACAGCAGCCGGTCACGTCTTGTCCAGTTGTTCTTGCTCCCAGGCGAGTAGATCGCTCAGTCGGTAGCGCCGGTACCGTCCCATTCGTGCGAATCGAGGACCGCGTCCAGCGCTCGCCCAAGTGGCAAGAGTCTTCTTCGGAATCTTCAGCCGTTCGGCGACATCGTCGGTGCTGAGCCAGACCACTTCACCGCTCATCGAGGTCTCCGTACGAAACCGCCGCAGTGCACTGGCCGTCGATGTGTTCGTCGCCGAGGACGCGGTGAGCCGAACAGGAGTGTGCTACACGCTGATTCGCTTCTCGTCGGTGCAGAGGCGGCCAGGAAGACTCCACACTGAGTCGGTGCGCAGCTGTGCGCACACCGACGAAACGGACTGGCAGTCCATGGCCAGTGACCGAAGAGATGCCGAGCGGTCGACGGGGCCAACCGACAGCGATACGCCCTCGCTCGGAATCCCGTGCCCCGAACAACGACAGCGCTGTTGTGCCTGGTGGCATGGCCGCGCTGGAAGAAAGAAGGGGGAGTGAATACATGGGTTACTCATTCCTCACCCGATCCGCGATTCATCCCCAACTTCCATGAAACCCCAAATCCCACATTTTCGCCACCGATCTTGTATCGGCGGATGCTTTTCGTGCGACGAATCCGCAGATCTAGGCCTCGTGACCGCTCCGGGCTTTACACATCGGGCAACATCCGCCCGATGTCAACGCTCGCTAGTGCGCTTCAAGAGATCTGGGTGTGCCCAGCGGCACCTTGGCGATCTCGCGCCATTCGTATCGGTGGTTGTCCCGGTTCAGCTCGATGAGTGACACCGCTGTGACGTGTTCTGCAACCTTGATGCGGCTCAATTGATTTCGCGTGAGTAGGTCGCGCAGGCTGCTCATCGGTGCCGCTCCGGTGGAGTAGGCGAGTGTGAGGTGGGGCTGGAATCGGTCGTCGCGCTCGGGCACATTGTCCAGACCCCATACATCTGCGATGGCTCGTTGCAGGTCGGTTCGAACCCCCTGGAATCCTTCGGGATTCGCGATCGGCATCCCGATGGTTTCCTCGTCCACGGTGGGCGGCCCGATCAGGGCGTCGAATGGTGCACGCCGGGAAATGTGCTCGGAAGCGGCATCAGCGATCCGCCTGACGTCCCCGGCCGCCACCTCATCGGTGAATCCGATGCCCTGGATCGTGACGTGCAGTCCTTCTCTGCCGACGGCGTCCATGGTGGGGATCTGTGCCAGTGTCGGCGCGAACAGGTCGACGAGGCCTGCGACTGGGGAGTTTTCGGCGAAGGTCACGTGCCAGGTGTAGAACGACCGGCCCAATCTCCAACCGGGGCGCCACCACCAGTGATCCCAGGTCGAGCCTTCAGTCATCAGAGTTGGTCTCCGTTCGTACCGGCTGCGAGTGCAGGCAGGTTCCCGAGGTCTGCGAGTTGCCGGAATGCCGTTGCGGCATTAGTGATTTCGGTGACGCGACTCGTCCGCCCGGCTGTATCGTGTGCCAGTTGCGCGATTTCGTCGACTCGTTGCATCAAGGGCCCGACCCGATGTTCGGCTGGTGTTGTGGCCGCCACGTTCGCGAGCTCGGCGGCAGCGACGTCGAGGTCGCCGAGCGCGATGTATCCCTTGATCCGCTGGCAGCGGACCATGCGTTCGGAGCCGAAGTTACGCAATGCTGGTGCGGCGCTGCGGAACTGGTCGAGGGCGGTGGTGGCGAATTCGATTGATTTGGCTGGGTCGCCGTTGACGAGGGCGGTGTCGGCCCAGTATCCGCCGGCGCGTTCGATGGAGCATGAGAATGGTCCCGCGAACTGGTCGCGCTGTGGTTCGTCGTTCAGCCGGGCTGCGATATCGAGAGCTTCTTGAGTCGCTGCGGCGGACTCCCGCGCGCGGCCGAGGTGGGCTAGGTCGATAGCTCTGGCGCTGGCCAGGATGAGCACAGCTGTGCCGGTGGTGGCGTAGGTGAGTCCGTCTGCGGCGGCGTCAGCGGCATCGTCGTACTCGCCCCGCCACGACGCTGCTGTGTTTTGTGCAGCGCGGATCCAGGCCCGTAATTCCTTGTCCTCGGTGTTCTCGGCAAGAGCCCACGCGGTCCGGAGATGTCGCTCGGCGATATCGGCGTTTCCGAGGTCTGTCGTGATCCAGCCGAGGATCGTCATGGACCATCCGGCTATTGCGTACAGTTCGGCGCTCTGCTGTGGGTGTTGCCGGCCCTGCAGCAACTCGATCGCTCGATTGCGGGTCCGGACCACGCGTTGAAACAGTGGCAGCGTAGGTGATTTCAGGTACTCGCGGGTCACCCAGCGCAGGTTGTCGCGAAGGTCCTTGATCGTCAGCGGGCCCACGTTGGTCGTTTCCGCCCATGCCAGCAGTGACGCGGATTCGTCGGCCGTCGCGAGCAGGAGATCACCGTCGCTCGGGCGAGGGACAGTCCCTGGACGCGAATTTCTTGCGACCGTTGTCCAGAACCGTTGCTTCGCATCGTCGGTGGCATCCTCCAAGACGTGGTACAGCAGTCTCTTGCTCGACTCGTGCATGTTCGACGTCTGTCCGGACTCCCAGAGGTTGAGAGTTCGCTTCGTGACGCCGACTAACCGCGCGAATTCGAGTGGGCTGCGCCGCATCGCTTCACGCAGGGCGCGAACCTCCGCGGGCGCCCACTCGATGTCCACCATACGGTTCGCTCCCCTGCCTGCGACCAGTGCCGAACAGCAAATTACCCGCTCTTAACCCTTCCCGCGCTGGTTCCGCACTGTTATGGACCGATTCGTTGCGCGCAGGCTCATTCCAAACCCGATGCCAGGTCGCACGCAATTCCCCATCCGGATGCTCACCCGTCCACCGACGGAACGATGGGGCCGCCGTTGGTAGTCCGGCATCTGGGCGCAATCACCGCCACCAGGGGAGAGGCTATGCCGACACAAAGGGACAGGGACTTGTGGGTCGCGCGCTTTCGTAACTGCGATGCGCCGCTGACCGAGGAGATCGACCGGGAGCAGGCCCAGTTCATCCTCACCACTCACGCCGGGCATGGACCGCGGTGCAGTCCGTTCCTCGCGGCACTCGCTCGTCTGTCGCATGTCGTCGGCTGAGCCATGGCCGTTTTTCTGTGGTTAGCCGCCGGGGGCGTTGCCGGCGGGCTCATCGTTGGTGCCGCGATCGTCCTCGGGCCCGAAAGACGCGGCCCCAGCGTGTTCGATATCCAACGCAGGCTCGACGCCGAGGACCAGGAGTCATGATGATCACCGGTTTTCTGCTGATCGAAGGTGTATTTGCGCGCCCGTCCGTTCCTGATTGGCACGAGCTTCGTGCCGCTATGCACGAACAGATCGGCAATACGCCGAGCAACTATAGGACAGGAGTTGAGTTGACAGACCATCCTGTCACCGAATGCGCTCGCCGTCTTGCCGAGCTGCATCACATTTATCTCCGATATCCGGAGCATTCCAACGAAATTGACGGCTGCCGTATCGCGCTCGTCGCGGCAATAGACCGATGGGTTCGAAGCTACGTACGTCCTCGAACCACTACAACGCTTGGTGCTGCGGCCGATTCGCTCGCCGCGGCCTATGTCCAAGCCCTCGACGTCCTCGAGCACGCTGAACGTGGCTCCGATATGGCAGTGCACCGAGCGTGGTCGGATTTGGGATTCCACGCAACTCAGTGGTCGGACCTCGTTGCCGAAGTCGTCCACGGTCAACGCCCGCTGCCGTGATGTCGCCCCAGCTGGCGGAGTCATCGCCTACTCGCTGAATCCCATTGATGACAACAACTCCTGAATGAAGGCTAGATATGGAAAACGTGCTGATCACCGGCGGTGCAGGATTCATCGGATCGCACTTTGTCAAGCGGCTATTGGCCTCGGATGACACGGCTCGGGTAACGGTCCTCGACGCACTCACCTACGCCGGTCACCGCAGCAATCTTGGCGCGGCGATGCTGTCGGACCGGCTGAATCTGGTGGTCGGCAACATCCTTGATGCGCGTCTGGTCGACGACCTCGTCGCCGAACACACGACCATCGTGCACTTGGCCGCCGAGTCGCATGTCGACCGCTCTTTCTTCCAAGGCGGCCATTTCTTGAGCACGAACGTGTTGGGAACTCACATTCTGCTCGACGCCGCTAGGCGGTCGGAAATCCGCAAGTTCGTACATGTGTCCACCGACGAGGTCTATGGGCCATTGCTGTCGGCGTCGGCGTCGGAGGACTTCCCGCTGCGTCCGACGGTTCCCTACGCATCGTCGAAAGCGGCTTCGGATCTGGTGGCGTTGTCGTACTGGCGAACATACGGCGTCCCGGTGTGTATTACACGCAGCAGCAACAACTTCGGCCCGGCACAACATCCGGAGAAGATCATTCCCGCCTTTATCACCGCCTTGCTCAAGGGTGAACAGGTAACCCTGCACGGCGACGGTGGCCACGTCCGTAACTGGCTGTCGGTGCAGGACAACTGCCAAGGTCTCGAATTGGTGTTGCGGCACGGGAAGCCGGGTGAGGTCTACAACATCGGCGGCGGCACCGACCTGACGAACAAACAGCTCACCAGCCTGATCCTGGAACAGCTCGGTGCCGACTGGGACCAGGTGCGATGTGTGGACGACCGGCCTTCCAATGACCGCCGCTACTCCATGACTTGGGACAAGGTCGCGGGCCTGGGTTATCAACCCGTGCAGCCATTCGAGGACGGGCTGGCCGAGACGGTGTGCTGGTACCGCGACAACCCCGACCGTTGGGCACCGCAACTGCGGAACCCGGCAGCTGCTGTCGCGGCGATCAAACTCGACGCATCCTCGGGGGAGTGACATGAATTCGGATGGGTCGCGCGCGTCGCGTCGTGTGCTCGTCACCGGGGTCGGTGGTCAACCGGGATTCGATCTGGCCAGAAGACTGCTTCAGCTCGGCTGCGAGGTTTTCGGTACCGACGCCGACCCCCTCGCCAACGGTCTGTCGCTGCCGGGATTGACTGTCCGTCAGTCTATCTCGTCTACTGACCCGCGGTACGACGCCGATTTGTTGCGGCTATGTCGTGACTTGCGACCGGATGCGATGCTGTCGGCAGTCGAGTCCGAGCTCCCGCAACTACTTTCGCTGCGGCCGAGGTTGTCCGAGATGGGTGTGCGGACATGGCTGCCGCCGCAGCATGCGATACACGCCTGCTTGGACAAGGCCGAGTTCGCCGCGACGCTGGCCGAGCACGGTATCCCGACTCCGCGCACCTGGCTGCCCCACCAGATCGCCGCCATACCGGACGACTGCCCTCTGGTTGTCAAGCCGCGCCACGGGCAGGGCTCCCAGAACGTGGTGTTCTGCAGGACCTGGCAGCAGGCTCTCATATTGTGCGAGGTGGTGCCCGAACCGATCGTGCAGGCTCGTGTCGACGGCCGTGAATTCACAGCGGACTGCTTGGTAGACCGCAATGGGAGAGCGTCGGTGATCCTGCGGTATCGCCTGCTCACCAAAGGTGGGCTGTCGATGGTATCGAGCACCTTTCACGATTCAGAAGTGGCCGATGCTGTCACCGCGACTTTAGCGGCGGTCGGTGCGACTGGATTGTGTTGCGTACAGGGCTTTCTCCGTGACGACGGTCCGGGGCGACGCGTCGTCCTAACTGAGATGAACGCCCGTGTCGCGGGCGGATTTCTGCTTGCTGAAGCTGCCGGTGCGGATCTGATCGAACAGGCCCTGGCGGGGCTGTGGGGACTTCGAGTCGACCACGACCGGCTTCGTTACCGGCCTGGCGTCTTGTTGTCCAAATACGTTGAGACGCTTACCGTCCGCGACCTCGCCCCGGTCCGTCACAGCGCTGGGGCGACGCATCCTCAACCGTTCCAGTTCCTTGCAGAAGGACCTTCCGATGACAACTTCTGACTTCCAGTCCGTCAGCAGGAACGCCAAGCCCTACTTGCACGGACCGGAATACGCTGCGGTGGCCGAAGCGCTGCAGATCGGGCAGTGGGGCCACAACACCGCGACCGAAGCATTCGAGGTCGAGCTGGCAGCGTTCCTCGGCGTACCCGATGTGGTGGCGGTGTCCTCGTGCACTGCTGCCCTCCATGTGGCACTGCTTCTTGCCGGAGTGGGTCCAGGGCATGAGGTGATCGTGCCGTCGCAGACGTTTTGCGCGACGATCCAGGCGATCCTGATGAGCGGCGCCGAACCACATTTCATCGACATCGACGCCGACACATTATGCGTGGACAGCGCCGCAATATCGGCGGCGATCACTCCGCGCACGCGTGCGGTGATGCCGGTGCTCTACGGTGGACGCGCCGTTGATCTCACCGCTATTCAGGACAATCTGGATCGCCGAGGAATCGCAGTCATCGAGGACGCCGCACACGCTTTCGGCTCAAGCCTCGGTCCGGTACGAGTGGGTGCGACTGGCGCACTCACCTGCTTTTCGTTCGGTCCGATCAAGTCGCTGACCTGTGGTGAAGGCGGAGCATTGATTCCACGCAATACCGATGAAGCCGTCAGGGCCCGCGCCTTGCGGCTCCTGGGTGTGAGCCAGGCGCAGGCTGCGCGGATCCGAACAACCTCCTACGACGTCGATACACCGGGGTGGCGCTATCACTTGAGCGCTGTGCACGCGGCGATCGGTCGTGTGCAGCTCGCGCATTTCGGCGCCATCGAAACCGTACGTCGGAATTTGTGGCGTGCCTATGCACGGGAGTTGGCCCATTTGGATCGGGTCACGCTGGTCGACGTCGATGTGGAGCGCAGTGTTCCGTTCAACTGTGTCGTACGCGTTCTCACCGGCCGCGACCGCGTGTTCGAAATCCTGCACGACCGCGGTATCGGTGTGGGAGTGCATTACCCGCCCAACCACCTCCAGCCCGCGTTCGCGCGATGGTCTCGATCATTGCCGGTCACTGAAACCACGGCGCGACAGATCATGAGCCTGCCGTTCCACCCCGAAATGACCGAGCACGACGTCGCGCATGTCGTATCGGTGCTGGCACTGGCACTCACGGAATCTGCACCAGGCCAACCTCTTTAGTGTGCGGTGGACAGCACGAGTTGTGCGAGCTGGTCGGCCGCCTCCGGTCGGCCACGCAGCCGGGCCTGTGCAGCGATGGCCGCGCGGCGGTCAGGGTCGGCGAGTAGCGGATCCACCACCGCGCGAAGGGTTTCCGCTGACACCTCGCCGAGCAGTGCGACTGCCGCGCCAGCCTCATCGAGAGCACGCGCATTGTGGGCCTGCTCGTTACCCGCCGCGGAGGCCAACGGCACGAGCACCGCGGCCTTACCCAACGCGGTGAGTTCGGCGATCGTGCCCGCACCGCTGCGGGAGATCACGACATCGGCGAGCGCCAGCACATCCGGTAGTTCCGGTCCGACGAACTCTGTGACCCGATACCGGGGCGACAGCTCAGGGGCGAGGGCGACGGTGTGCTGCTGAAAGTCTGCGATTGCTGAGCTGCCGCATTGGTGAATCACGTTGGCGCGGAGCAGCAACCATGGCAGGACTTCCCGTACGACATAGTTGATCTGCGCTGAACCTTGCGCGCCGCCCGTGACATAAACCGTCGGCAGGGATCGATCGAACCCACGCAACCCGAGCGCCTCAATTGCGTTGTCGGCCTTGCCTGCCTCGAGGATTTCCGACCGCACCGGATTGCCCGTGACGACCGCCGTCGAGCGCGCCGAGCGCGGCAGATGCGGCAAGCTCGATTCGGAAGACACCGCGACGCGCGTCGCGATACGCGCCAGCAGCCGGTTGGCCAACCCCAAACGGACTGTCTGCTCATGGATGACCAACCGCCGACGACACAACCACGACCCGACCCCCACCGGCACAGCGACATAACCACCAGTAGCCAGCACCACATCCGGCTGGAATCTCGCCACCGTCGCGCGCGCCTGTGCGACGCCAACCGGAACCCGGCACAGGTCAATGATATTGGCCCTGTTGACCATCTTTAGTGGGTTGCGGTCCCGCCGGATCTTGCCGGTTGCCACAGCAGCGAACGGGATGCCCTCGTCGTATGCGACCCGGGATTCGAGGCCACCGTCCTGCCCGATCCACAACACCTCCAACTCCCGGCCCGAGGCGGTTAACTGAGTGCGCAGCGCGTGGATCGCAGTGACGGCGGGGAAAACATGACCACCGGTGCCGCCACCGGCGACTATCAAACGGAAAACCCGCTGCGGATTCAACCCGAGGGCGTCTGCCATGCCTGACAGCCTAATGGTGACAAGTCAATGGCAGTCGATCGGCGAGTCCTCAACCTATAACGGTCGGGTTCGGAGAGCGCTGGTCACCCCGGGGCGCTGGCCGGTGAGCACTTCTGCAGCCCGGAGTGCTGTCCGATTCCTGACGCTAGATCGTGCCCCGGCCGGTTGGTGAGGTTGACAAGGTTGCCCTGTAGCGCTGATGGGATGTCGTCCCGATCGGAGCGGTGACCCATAAGGTCGCGCCGGGTTGCCTTGGGCTCGAACACATTCCAGTGAAACAGCTACGAGGATAAAGAAGTTGATCGATGATCTTCGTCGGTGATGATTGAGGCCGAATGATCGTGCAGGACGACCGATTGCGGAATACCCACACTGCTTCGCCTGTGAGCTATGCCCCGTCCTTTTGACCGTCGATCACTGCGATCCGCAACAGGTAAGGGGAAGAGCCGTGTGGATCCGGACCACCGCTGCACTCGCTCTGGCGATCAGAGCGATCGATGGCCTCGCCATCGCAGCGGACATGACAGTTGCCGCCGCTTGACTTCCTGGATGGCCTTGGTGACCTCGATGCCGCGGGGCAGGTGTCGGTGCAGTTGAAGGTGGTGTGGCAGCGCCAGCCACCTTCGACGTCATTGAGGATGTCGAGGCATTCGCGTGCTGATCTTGTGGCAGGCTGTGCAATCCAGCTTCACTGAATTGCATGGCGCAACAATATATTAGCTGTGCACGGCCGGATCAGGCAGGTGGGGAATCGGCTGCATCTTGGTTAGTGGTTCGCAACTCTAGTGCGGTCCGACGGATCGCCTCCAAGTACGGAATGTCCTCGTCCTGTACGGTACGTGCAAGGTCCTTAAATGGGACAAGAGCATCGTGATCGGACTTCACCGTCTGCATCCAGGCTGCCCACGCATCATGGACATCCTCCAACGTGGTTAATTCACCCTTGGCTCGTACGAGAACGGCATAGATTAGAAATAGGAAGTCTGAATCGGTCGGTGGCGTTGCGTCGATAGGAAGGTTGTTGCGGATTCGGTGTGCAATCTCACCAAGGTAAGTCATCCAAGCAGCCTTCCAGTAAAGAGCAGGGCATGCACGGCCATGAATACGAAGGGGACGCGACGTTCACTAACACCCAGCTCTGCGTAGCGAGTACGCCAGGAGCGTATGGGGTCACGCTTAAGTGCGGTCCATTCGTCGGAGAACACTTTAACAGGCAACTGCTCTTCGATCTTGTTGATCACATCGAATTTCGCACGGTTGAGATCGCGGTAGCTCTTAAGCTGAAGCCACCATGTGGCAGACAGGGAAATTCCCGCCAGTGCGACAGCTATCGAAGCCCACAAGGACTTGGTTAGGTGGGGGTCAGCTAACCCGAGTACCGCTACGAAGGCTGTCTGCACCGTCAGGAAAAATGAGTTCGCAGTTCCCCTACGCGCTGATACGCGATCGGCCATCTCAACGGCCATCTTGTAAAGGTCCATGACTTGTGCAGATGGGATGGATTCGGGTGGATGGCTCATCGTGCACCGCCGATCAGTAGTTTGAGATTCGCCCAGGTCCACACGTACATCTTGTCGCTGGCCTTCGCGGTTACTGGCGCGGTGCACACCTTGTCGGAATAGCCCTTGAGTAGGAAGTACTCGATTGCTTCCTCCTGGGCGATTTCCAGTTCGGTCGCAACCCCTTCGGCCGTATGAGTGTATTCACCACACATGACCACTGCTAGATCGCAAGCTCTGATTCGTCTGCGAGCTTTGATTCGCCAGTCGGCGGAGGGCTCCTTGATCGACCAGTCGTGCACTTCGAAGGGCGAATCGTGGTTTCGAGCTTGTCCGATCAAGAAATCCTTCAGCACCCTGTCGTAGTCGTAGTCAAAGCTGACGAAAACGCGCTTTGCCATTAATCCCCTTGAGTATCAGCAGAGCTCACCACGGAGTGTCACAGCTATGATCGACAGTGCGCCCCCCACTGTTACCGGGTCATGCGGGTCCAGGCGACCATCTGTTCATCGTTGACTTCCAGGGGCCCTGTAGCCTTTGCGGGCAGCGCATGATGCTTTCAACCTCGGCGCGGCTGGACACGAAGTTGCATCTGGAGTGTAAACAGAGCTGCCGAGTATTGGCGACGCTCATCACTGCTGGTCAGGCTGGTGACAGCCCGCAATTCACGGCGGTGCTGGATGCGATCGCGGTCGCAAAGGCCGCCGGTGGTCGTGCCCGCGTCAGGCCCGATCGCGTGTTGGCCGACAAGGCGTACTCCAGCAGAGCCAACCGAAACCGGCTGCGCTGGCGCGGGATCAAGGCACCGATTCCGGTACCGGCTGAACCGTCGACTTATCTGGTGGCAGCGGTTCGTGGTGGGGGTCAGCTACCTCGCAGCGTGCCGCAGGAGACCGGGCGGGCTGAGAAGCTTGTGGCTTTCGCTGGCAGAAACGCGACGAGTTCACCGTGGTCGAGGCTGTTGTCTCGCAGCCACTCGTGCAACCCGCCCTCGCTGATGCCGGGTTCGGCGGCGACCCGGCCGTTGGCCGGCCCGCCCGGATTTGGTCTCTACGTGATCGACAGCCATTCAGACAGTTCGTCATTCCACGCCGGAATGTTAGGGCAGCTTGAGGAATCAATCGAGCCACGTATTGGCAGACTGCACTAGTACCATCGCTCGCCGCGCCGAATGTGACGGTCCCTTCGTATGGATCGACAAGCGCGATGGCGTGCGTCGCCCGGCGGCCCTCAGGCGGATTCTGTACCATCCGCGCGGAATCTGTGAGTTGAGATGCCATGCACTCGGGCTGGCTGAAACACTATGACGATGTCGCATAGTGGTTCTGCCGCCGAACTTGACGATGCTCAATGGAGACCGATTGAGGGTACGCTCCTGGACCTGGGCATCCCAATTGTCCTTCTTCGCGAGTTGCGGTCCAAGCTAGTGTCCAAGTTCGATGCGCTTTTGCTCTATGGAAGCTGGGCGCGAGGTGATGCAGACACTGACTCTGATGTCGACATCCTTGTGCTCAACTACACCGGTGCAGTTCCGCAAAGCGACGGAGCCGTCAGTGTCGCCCTCTACACTGATGGACAGTTGCGCGACGCTTCAGGAACTTTGTTCGGCTATCATCTCCGTCGGGATGGGCGGATTCTGTTGGACAAGGATGGACAGCTCGCAACCCTTCTCGGAGAGATAGCGCCGCCAGTGCCTGGCCGGTTGATCGAGCGCATCCGTTCTCTTACTCCCGTCCTCGACATGCCTCTAGTAGACCGGGCAACATACATCGAAGGGCTTACTCAAGTCGCGCGATACCTCCTTCGTTCGGCGTTGTATGCCGAGGCACTCGCTCAGAATCAAACCTGCTTCTCAGTACGGGAGATCGCTCATCGAAAGGGCGACCACGCCCTAGTGACAGTTTTGTCGTCGCACAAGGCAGTGCGGCAACCGGCAAGTAACGAGGTCTTCGACGATCTGTGCCGCCGCCTCGAGGAGGTTATCGGCGTACTCGAACCAAATCCGTACGGCGATCTTCATGGCTTGGTCGAAGGCGCTTGGAGTTCCAATCAGGAATTGTCTAACTTCGGCACGCTGGCGCTCTCGAACGATGATGAAGACCTCCCGTATGACGAACTCCCCAAGGTGGTGCTTTGATGGAAAAGTTTGCTTTCATAGGTGACATTCACGGCGCAGTGGTGCCCATGCGTGAAGTAATCAATCGAGCACTTGGAGAAGCCGAAGTGCTGGTCTTTCTCGGTGATTATGTGAACCGCGGACCGCAGTCTCGCGATGTTATTGAAGCGCTGATTAATCTTTCGGTAGACGTCGGCGACCGAGTCCACTATCTTCGCGGTCATCATGACGCCGCATTTTTGCGAGCAATCGAGCAAGGGCGAATTGATGCCTTCCTGCGGATGGGCGGCGCTGCAACTTTGAGTAACTACCCTCGGTGTAAATCCGACGGATCGATATTGCCGCTGGTTCAACGCATCCCCCGTCGGCATCTCCAATTCCTGCGCTCACTAGAACCATCGTTCGTCAGTGGGGACTGCGTAGCGATGCATTATAAATTTGATGCGCAGCCGGTTCATGCTAATAAGTTCGGTGTATTCGGTCACCAGCCGCAATTATCCCGTGTGCCGTTAGTTACTCAAAACTTCGCGCTGATCGACACGGGATGCGGTACCTTCCCGGACGGAAGATTATCGTGTTTTCTGTGGCCCAGCCGCAGATGGTTTCAAGCCTCTTGAATCGCTGCGCGAAGCCTTTCGATATCTGCGCGAAGCGCGCGGTCCGTGGATCGGGAGGCGATCTCCTCCGCATCGGAAAGTAGCGCTCGCGCTTTTATCAAATCGCCCTCGCAACGGGCTCGCTCGGCGCGGAGCCATTCGACAACACCGCGCCCATGCAAATTGCCCGACTCGTCAACGATCTTGGCCGCAGCGTCCAGGTGAGCGCCTGCCTTCTCTGACTGTCCCTGCTTCAGTAGAGACCTCGCCCAGAGCGCATGGACAATACTGCGGCCATCCCGATGGTGTAAATGCTCATTGAGCTCAAGCGCCTCGCGTAGAAGTTCATCAGCTTCATCTTCCCGATCGAGTCGAATGAGTACTTCTGCCCGTCCTGTCAGTGCGTTTGCCTTGAGATGTTCGTCAGGATCCGCTTCAAGAAGGCGAAGTGCGCGGCCAAACTTATTTAATGCATCTTGGAACTGATGTTGAGCTAGGTGCTGCCGCCCCAAGTTGACGGCCGACTGCGCGCGCTCGGCGTTCGTGCCGTACTGATCACGTAGAAAATCTGCGCGTTCGAACTGGACTAGAGCGCGACTGCTCTCCCCGGTACGCAATAGGGAAAGTCCATAATTGTCCAGCGCATAGCAATGCTCACGATGGATAGGCTCCAGTGCAGTCTCCGCAGTCCTTACCGCTTCCAAAAGTATGCTAAGAGATCCGGTGATCTCGCCTTGCTTTCGCTGAATTACGCCAATGTTCGACATTGCCTCCACACGGAGCGCAACGGGTCCCGCTGATCGAGAGAGTAATAAATCTGAATTCGTTACCACCTGTCGGTTGAGAGCCATAGCTTGTTCGAGTCGGCCCGTCCGCCTCATGAACTGTGCGAAACTTAACAACGACCGTGGGTCACCGTCTTCGGTTGCGGCCGCGTATGCCGCCTCAGCCTGAACCAAGAGGCCATCGAGAGCAAACGACTTGGCGGATTCCAGCAGATCCGCCCGCCCTCGCGTGCGCATCCCGGACATGTCGACCGTTGCTTCAGGTATTAAGATCTCGCGCGGCTGCTTGGATTCAAGTGGACCAGACCATTCATGCAACTTTCGTTCGACGATTTGGCTCAAACTGTCCAGTGAGTCGAAGTTTTGCAACACCAGGCTTTTCGATGCTTCGAGGCGCGCACGGAAGTCTAGAACTGCCTTGAGGTCCGGGCCGGGGTCGCGGATTCTATCGGGATCAACAGTCTTGAACAAGACAAGAATGTCCCGCATGGGGCTCTCGGCATCCGCCAGCAACTTAAGCGCACGGAAGAACTCTTCTTCGGTTCCTGAAGCGAATCTGTCGTCATGGGCGGGCGGCGAACCGAACCGATCATTGAACAGCATCAAAACGAAATCACATTCGTCGAGACTCGGGTTGATCAGATCTTGTGGCCTGCCCACGCCACCGGAGACATCCTCCCAAGCGTGGATATAGAACGAGGTCCGTTGCTTCAAAGAACGTGTCTCATTGTACTCACGGAAGACCTTCCGACAGCGCTTTCGTTCGGAACTTAGTCCGCCCGGCGAAGCGAGAAACACTAGGCGGCACGACAAGTCGACGGGCATGTCCGGAGTCTAGTTGCGCAACCCCTCATGGCGGAGACACAAATCGTCAGCGAGCAGCAGCGCCCGGCCGACGTGATCGGGCCACCCGCGTGGCACGTCTCTTCGGACCAAAGCCGCTTACTGACACCCATCGGCGCGCCGCAGGAAACCGGCCTCGCCCAGATCAGCTCCCGGCGAGCCCATCCGAATCGAACGCACCCTTGGCGCTGACAAGATCAAAGCTGCCGGCAAAGCCTTCAAGTGCAGCGCGGTTCCAGGACACGAACCGATTCGAGTCAAGAAGGTGGGAATCACCAACCCTTGCGGCTTTGGAGGCTCGATGTGTGCCGAGATTGACGACGGCAAACGCGAGGGCTTGACTAACACTCCCCACGCCTCCTGCGGCACCTACGGTGCTCCGTAATCTCATGTGTCAGTGTGCCGCTGACGAAGATTGTCTACACCCCGTTCCCGGTTTGTGTCTTCTGCTGCAGTCTCTCATACAGGGTCTGGTCGTCGAGTCCGCCGTTGGGGTCGGTCTTCGGTGAGATCGACGCCGAACGAATCGACGGCAGCGCCGGTAATCGCGGCGATCATGGTCTTGGCGGTTACGGCGATCGCCTTCTTGTCATTGACAGGTGTCCAGCGTGTGATTGTTGGCACTTCGATCAGCCTTTGGCTGCCGCAGCAGTGCACCTTCACCAGATACTGACGCAATGCGATTCACTCCCTCGCTGCCTTGGTGGGGCAGCTCGGCACCAGGGAGCAACAAGCCACTTGTCTTGTCCCGAGCGGGCTTTCACTGGTGCCGAGCGCCTGATCATCGACGGTAGAAGGCCAGCTCAACGCGCTGCCAGGCTTTTGCTCGGATTTGCTTCGGGCATGCCTGGACCATTGACCGGCCGCCCCGTGACGAGCCACGATGACGACGTTCGAGCAAATTCGCGCACCATGAGATCAAGGACGGTCGCCATGCGTTTACGATGCCTCGGTGTTGGCAGTCAGAACGGAACGTGCCCAACGCTTTTCGCGTCCGATCAGGGAACGTATGTCATCCAGGGAGTGCGCCGTGAGGCGCGTGTTTCCGAACGGAGGTGAAAGACCTCCGATTCGTGGCTGTCACAGCAGTCGCGTAAAGCTAGGGGTAGCCGAACCTTAAGGGAGTGAACGGGTTTGGTGGCAAGCGGCCCTGATAAAGCCGGGACGGTTCAGTACTGCCAGATGGACTGGTGTTCGGCGAGCGAGACGAGAAGGTATACGTGAGGAACCGGTGTCAGAACCCTCGTTAAGAGTGAACCGTCCTGTGGAATCTGGTGGATGGGACGGGTTGCGGCGCGCGCTGAACTTACCTTGGGGGATGCGCCCGCCGGGGGCCACGGCCAGTGGTGTCCGGCAGCCGGTGGGGAATTGACTGTGGCGTACCTGCCGGGAGCCGCCGGGGCAAAGCCGGGTGCCTACCTCGTCGATCGGAAATACGTGAACACGGGAACCGTCGTGCTGGGTATCCCTCACCGCCACTGGAGCCATGGTGGCGGCGGGTAGGTGTCACTGCCCACCGATAACCGCGCGACGGGGCGGAGCCGTCGTAGTACTCCGAGGCTGGGAAAGCCGGTCACACGGGGAAGGACGGCAGTAGGTTCGCAGACTTCAGGAGAGCAATGTCAGAAGATGCACCGGTGAATATCGGTGCCGCGCTGGGTAAACCATTCACGGTGAAGCAGCGGGTACTGAGTATGCAATCCAAGCTGCACTGTTGGGCGGCGGCCGATCGTGGTCGTCGGTTCGATGATCTGTACAACCTCGTGAGCGACCCGTGTTTCCTCGTGCATGCGTGGGATCGGGTCGCGGGTAATACGGGAGCCCGCACGGCTGGTATCGACAAGCGCACGGTGATGTCGATCGAGAACAGTCAGGGTGGGACGGAACGGTTTCTGGAAGATCTTCGGGCTGTTTTGAAAGCCCGCGCCTTCCGGCCGGAACCGGTGCGGCAGGTGAGGATCGCGAAGGCGAATGGAAAGCTGCGTTCGCTGGGGATCCCGACTGTTGCCGACCGTGTCGCGCAGGCGGCGCTGAAGCTGGTGCTGGAACCGATCTTCGAGGCCGGGTTCTCGGCGTCGAGTTACGGTTTCCGCCCGAATCGGCGTGCGCAGGACGCGATTCAGGATATCCGCCACAAGGCCGCGAAAGGCTACGTGTGGGTATTCGAGACCGATATCGCTGCATGTTTCGACGAGATCGACCACACCGCCCTGATGGACAGGGTACGTGATCGTATCGCAGACAAACATGTTCTGGCGCTGGTGAAGTCGTTCCTCAAAGCCGGGATCCTCGGTGAGGACGGCGTGAACCGAGACACGTGGTCCGGCACTCCTCAAGGCGGCATTTTGTCGCCACTGCTGGCGAACATCGCCCTGACCGACGTCGATGACCACTTCGACGCCCGATGGGCAGCCCACCGCAACTCCAGCGCGCGGGAACGGCACCGCAAACGCGGCGGAGCAACATACCGGCTCGTCCGGTATGCCGACGACTTCGTTGTCCTGGTGCACGGCACCCGCGAGCACGCTGAGGCACTACACGGTGAGATAGCCAGTGTCCTGGCACCTTTGGGGCTGCGTATGGCCCCGGACAAGACCAGAATCGCCCACATCGACGAGGGCATCGACTTTCTGGGGTTCCGCATCCGGCGGCACACCCAGAGAGGAGGCACCCGGCGCATGATCTACAGCTACCCGTCGGAGAAATCGGCCGCACGGGTCCGGCACAAGATCAAGGCAGTCACCAAACAGATCAGCCATCGCCCCGCTGACGAGGTGTTCAAGCAGTTGAATCGCCTGCTGCGGGGATGGACACAGTACTTCCGGTTCAGTTGCGCCGCCGAGGAATTCAAAAGACTCCACCACTATTTGTGGTGGCGGGTGTGGTCCTGGGCAGTGCACAAACATCCACGAAAACCGAAACGGTGGATCTGGGTGCGCTACAACAGGCGCCGCTGGCCGGAATACAACGGAGTCAGGCTTTTCGACCCTTCGTCGGTGCACATCCAGCGCTACCGACACCGGGGCTCGACGATCCCCACTCCATGGCACACACCATGCGCCGCTCCAGCAGCATGACCTATGGAGAGCCCGTTGCGTTGAAAGACGCACGGCGGGTTCGGGAGCGCGGCATGGGGAAACGGACCGACCGAAAGGCCGATACCGCGCCCCATGCCGACGCTTACTGGCGTACCGGACCGGACGGCTCCGTGATCGAGATCCCGCACATGCTGCTGGGCTTTCTGGAGACCGGCACCTGCCTGGGAACGCCGCTCACGGATACCGGGCGCGGCACGTTCGCGCTCAGCGGCACCCCCGTAACGGACCTGGAAGCCCTGCAGCAAATGGAGCTGCCCGATCACGAAACAGCCATCGAAGTGCCGATCGGAAAGGAAATCCGGCCCGTATGAAGCTGATCCAGGGCGAGGACTTTGTCGACCTCTTCCGCAGTGGTGCGTGGAAGCGGGCCTTCCATCTGGAAACGCAGGACGAGTACCTCGTCGCCGATGAGCACGAGCCGTTCCGCAAGTTCCTCGCCGGAGAGCCCGACGACTACGAATGGTGCCGTTCCTGGGATGACCTGATCCGCGACGTCACCAGTCTCGGCAAGCAAGTGCACCGGGTGCGGCTGGTCAGCGTGCCGCACGTGGACTACACCCGGTTCGGACTGACCATCGCCCCGCTGAACATCGAAGCGGGTGAAGAGATCAAGTGGCTCCCGCGGCCCCTGATCGACCCAGCTGAGCTGACCAGTGATGACTACTGGTTGTTCGATGACCACCTGGTCGTTTTCGTCACCTTCAAAGACGATGGTGACTTCGGCGGGTTCGCCGTCACCGAAGATCCAGTGATCGCGGCTCACCTCGTGGCCATTCGCGACAAGGTGTGGGGCCTCGGCATCCCGCACGCTGACTATGTGGGAAGCGACTACGCTGCTGCCAAGTGACCAGCTCCAGCGTTCGTGATGCCAGAGAGGCATTAGGGTCCCGTCTTCGGGAGCTACGCAAAGACGCAGGCCTCTCTGGCGTCCAGCTGGCCGAGCTGGCCGGGTGGCACTCCTCCAAAGTCTCGAAGATCGAGAGCGGCAAGCAGACGCCGGCCGAAGCCGACATTCGTATCTGGTGCCGCCACTGCAAAGCCAGACAGCAGATACCCGATCTGATCGCCACCCTGCGCAACGTCGAAGCCGCCTACGTCGAGTGGAAACGAATCGCTGGCATCCGGCGCAAGCAGCAACAACTGCACACCTTGGAAGAGGACACGCGGCTGACGCGCTGGTTCGAGCCGGTCATCATGCCAGGCCTGCTTCAAACCCCGGATTACATGCGTGCCATGCTCACCAAGGTCGCTGCGTTCTACGCTCACGACGAACCCGTCGACGACGGCATCGCTGCCCGGCTGGAACGGCAGCAAGTCCTTCGGCACGGCAACCATCGATTCAATTTCGTTCTCGCCGAACAAGTTCTGTACACCACCGTCGGCTCGGACGACGTGATGATCGATCAGCTCGGCCACCTGCTCAGTATGATGCGTCTGCCGAACGTTGTGGTGAGCATCATCCCGACGATGTCCGACTACCAGGTGCCGACGACGAACTTCGCCATCTTCGACCGCAAGGTGGCTCACGTCGAAACGATCTCGGCTGAGCTGACTATCACGCAACCGCGGGAACTGGTCCTGTACGAGCAGGTATTCCAGACGCTGCTGAACCAGGCGGTCGTTGGTGAAGCGGCTCGGGTGCTCATCGGTAAGGCAATGGGACGGCGACAGCCACAGTCCACGGGCGGAGCGTGACTTCGCCCTTGATATTCCTGAGGGGTCAGCGGCTGGCCGCCAACCCCAGAAGCTCACGGACCTCCGGCACCGTTGCATGCGGATGAATCTCCTGCACGACGCTGTCGATAGTGGACTGCAGTCGCGTCGACGCGACACTGTTGATCTGGTCGAAGTGATCGATCAGGATCTGGCAGCCGTCTGCGATCTCGCCGCCTTGAATGTGGTTCTCGGCCAACTTGATACGCCACCCGACATTCTCCCGTGGCCATGACATCGTGCCGTCGACTGCCTCTTGCAAATAGGCCGTCGCGGTGCGATGGTCACCGATCCGCATGTACGACCAGCCGGTCATGCCGGCCAGGGCCGCTGGTGGCAGATACACCCAGTCCGGATCGTGACCACGACCCGATTCGTAGGCACGGTGCGCTCGGCTGATGGCATTCGTCATCGCGCTTGCGTCGCCCGTCGCACTGTGGGCGCCTGCTTCGTAGATAGCACCCAAGGCACGCACTCGCGGCCCGCCGTCGCGACGCGCGGCGGTTTGCGCGGCATCGGCCAGATTGACCCCGTCTCTGGGACGCGCCTCCCTTGAAGGTTTCGACGGGCCGAAGCCACCTTGGAAGCTCTGCATACTGGCGTTGAGCAGGGCATGGGATGCCGCAAGCCCGTCACCTGCCGCAGCTGCGGTCTGTGCCGCTTCCGCGTAGTAGCGTCGTGCTTGGTCCAAGCGGCCAGCGTCGTAATGAACCCATCCGGCAGCCGTCATCATCTCAGCGGCTGCACTGGTGAGCTGGCGACCGATGGCCTCGCTGTAGCTGGCGGCACCCAGCAGCTGCTCGACGTACCGGACTTCGTTGGCGGCGACACGACACAGCCGATCACCGCCAACAAGTAGGTCAAGCTCATGGATCTGGTTTGTACTGGCGTTGATCTCAGCGATATCGGCGGCACCGACCTGGATGGTTCCTGTGGATGAAGCTGCTGCAGCGGCTTGTCCTGCGGCACCGACAGTCATGGCGGTTCCGGCTCCGAATGCGCTGGCTCGTAGGAAATTGCGACGATTCACGTCTGCCTCCTCGTCCGACTCCACTATCAGTATGGCAAGCGGAACGTGAAGCGCCTTGGCAATTCGCCGCAGGACCCGTACGTCGTGCACGGCGGCGCCATCGTGTTCGAGCTGCGAAATAACGGGCTGGGTGTAGCCGAGGATGGCTCCCAGCTCGGTTTGGGTCATCCCGAGTGATTTACGAACTCGGCGGATGACCTCGCCGGTTGTCATGTGCATCCTGCTGTCTCCGCTCTCAAATGAACGTGCATTTGCAAGATCGGCTAAACGCTCGGGACCCGTTGCCGGTCAAGGGTTTTCGTCCCTGACGGCACCATATACGGTTTTCCGAATATTTTAGAGGTTTCGCCTATTTGCGCCGGTCAACGGCCAAAAACCACCTTACGGTCGGGACCGCACCCGGCACCAGGACGACGCCTTCAGCCCCTCGGGCAGGCGCACCGGTCGCCGGAGAGGCTGGCAGACCGGTGGCTACGAGCCCTCGGTGCCGGGTGCATCTCCAATCCCGCTACGAACCGAGGTCCGACATGCACACCCTGGCCATGCACCAGACAATCGCGATGACCGAGCAGGAAATCCACTCCACGCCTGAGATTCCGTTCAGCGTCGACCGAGCCCACCTTGTCGTGCAGTTCCACATTGCCTGTCGCGCAATGTGCTGCCCGCGCAAGGCTGCCGCACTCCAGGTTCTCGCCGAGGCCGGCCGCTTGGTGCCGTCCACGACGCATCAGCGGTGAGCGGGATGAACGCACTGCCCGAACAGGGCGGATCAGAGGATCGCCCGTCTGGCACCAGCGACTCGGAGTCCGGTGTCGAAATCCCGGAGTGGGCTCCAATTGAGCCGCTTCCGTCGAGCGAGATGGTCCTCGCTGCCTTCGCCGGCATGGTGCCGGTAACGGCGACTGACATCCTCGATCCGGCTGGAGAGTTTGTTGAATGCCAACGCCAGCACCGGTTGGCGCTCGCCGTGCTCAGCCAGACGGGTGCATCTGCGGAGCAGATGAAAGAAGCTGCCGCAGAGCTTGTCTCGGCGAGGTCGGATATCGAGATGCTGATCATGGTCATCGACGAGTCGGTGGCCGACCGGCTGTTGCAGCGTCGGAAGGACCAGTTGCGCGTGCAGCCGGAGATACCTCGTGCCGGAACCGCGTCGAACGTCGTTGTGCATACGGAGTCGGTCGGAATGATCGCTGCCCGGATGGCCGATTTGTGGGAGAGGTTGGTCGCGAAGGCATCGGACCTGGACGAACTGCCGGAGGCTCACCAGCTGTGCGAGTTGTGTGCGGGCTATGACGTTTTCGCGGCCGAGATCGAATCTGGCCGGCGCCTGCCGCCAGGGTTGTGATCCACCATGCGCCCGGCAAACCCACCGCGCCGCATCCGGCACATTCACATCGAGTCCGGCGCGTTGAAGCTGGATTACCAGGCTTCGGCCGAGCAAGCGCAGAACGTGGCTGACGCGTTGATGGGCAACGGCTACTCGGAGTTGAAGCTACCAATCACCGTCGACGACGACGTTACCGACGATCTGCCTGCACTACCCTGCGCCGAGCTGTGGGAAGAGTAATGACGTCCCCAGACCCATTGCCGCACAGAACATTTGTCCATGCAGATAGCAAGCTGGCTGAATTCATGTGCCAGGTGTCCTTGCTGGAGTTGACGGTTGAACGCGCTCGAGAGCTGCGGCGCACCCACCGTTTTGATCATCCGGACGAGTGCATTGTGCATCTCGAGGCGGCGTATCTGCTGCTGATCGAGGACGGCTCCTGAATGACGGCATCACTCGTTTGGCTCCTCTGGCCTACCTCGGTGATCTTCACGGCGGTGCTGAGTTACCGGGTTGGTGCCTACTGGGAATCGGACGGTCACCCAGGGCGACACCGAGCGGGCAGGATGCCGCGTCATGATTCGTGGGACGGCGAGCTGGTCGAGGATGAAGTGATCCGACCGCCATCATCGTTGCCACTACGGCCGGTGCGCTGGTGGAGCGACGAGGACGATACGGAAGTGCTGCCGCAGATTGAAGATGAGTGAGCGAGACTGTAACAACACTTGTTGCGGGAGAGGAACTTTCGCTGAGCATGTACCGGGCTGGCGGCACGGGTGTGCTCTGCGCAACGCTTCCGGCTGAAGAGTTGGCGCCGATGTTTCGCGGTGGCCGACGTGGCTTCGTGATATCCGCGGTTAAAGCCAAGGCCGCGCAGTTTGGGGTTCTGCCCGGTTGTCAACCGGGCAGGATATGAATGCTGACCTGGGTTTTGTAGATGTTGCGGTCGATGTCGCCCTTGGCGCGGTGTTTGGAGATGGCACGTTTGACGATGCGGGGGCTGGTGCGTGCGCGGCGTGGGGTCAACGGGCTGGTCCGGATTGCGTGGCCGATCGTGCCGATGAGGTCGATCGTGGTGTCGTTGATGATCCCGGCGGCGTGGATCAGTTGGTCGCGTGCGGTGTGCATGGCGACGGTGAAACTTCCGCGGTCCGCGGAAAAATCACCTGTGGCCAGGGCGGTATCGGCGATGACGGTGCGCAGCGCCTGGTAGGTGATGAGCAGGGCGTAGACCTCTTGGCAGACCCCGGCCGGGGTGCGGGCACGGAGTACCCGGCCACCGAGCATGGTCGATTTCAGTTCGAAATAGCTGGTTTCGATCTCCCACCGCTGATGATAAAGAGTCACCAATTCCTGTGCGGGGTAACGCTTCTCGTCGGCCAGGCTGGTGATCAGCCGATACCGCTCGACCCGCCGGGGCCCACCGGCGCAGCAGACGGCGATCTCGGCGTCGATGACCCGCACCGTCGCCGCGCCGGCGCGGGTCAGCCACGACCCGTCGCCCAGCCGCGCGATCGCGGGGACGCGCCGGTTGAGTTTGGCGCGGATCAACAGATCCGCGCCGGTGCCGGTGATCTGCTCGATCAACGCCGTGACGGCGAAGTTCCGGTCGGCCAACAGCAGCATGCCCGGACGCAGACACCCGAAAAGGCGTGGCGCATAGGCTGTTTCGGCGACCCGCAGGGGTCCGAACACGACATCGACGACGGTGCGGGTGCCACAAGCCACCACTGCCAGCAACCGCAGCATCGGGTAACCGGCCTGGGCGTGACCACCGCCGTGACGACCGAACGCGGCCACATTGTCTGGGCTGTCGGGCACGAACACACTGGTGCCGTCGATCGCGCACACCAACAGACCCCGCCACCGCACCGCACCGACGGCAGGCCCGCGGACCAGGTCGAACAACGCTTTCAGGGGTTTGGGCCCGACCCGGCGCAGCGCCTGCGACAACGCCGAGGAACCCGGACACCCCCTCGGACTGCCGGGCAGCCCGGCACACAACCGCGCCCACACCTGCCGATACCCAATCCCGGTGAACAACGCCCCGGCCAGCAGCAAATACACCACCACCCGCGAGGGCAGCAGCCGCACCCGCGACTGCACCGCGCCCGACGCCTCCAGCGCCGCATCGACCAGGTCGAACGACACGATCCGGGTCAGTTCCCCCAGATGACCCGGCGCGAATACACCCGCGGCTACCATGCCGCGTCGGTTGATGACAGACTGATCCGACAGCGGAGCTCCCAGTGAAGAGTTGTCTTGGAGTGACAAACCTCTTCTACCAGGCGCTCCGCTGTCCTACGTCACGGCATACCAAGCCCCACACCATCATTCGATTGACACACCAACTGAACCGCTAACTGCGCGGCCTTGCGGTTAAAGCTCGAGATCGTAGCCGCGCTGTGGCTCGCCAACTTCGACAGCATCGTCGAAGCTGTCGAATGCGTCGTCTTCGGGGGCGCTGAGTTGTTGGCGTAGTTGTTGTTCGCTGGCGGCTTCGGTGGGGTTCAGTTGGGTGCGTCGGTGTTGTTCGGTTAGCAACTGGTCGAGTTGTTGTTCGAAGTCGGCGATGCGAGCGGTGTGGGCTTGTTCGGCTGTGTCGATGTTGGCTGGCTGTGGGGTGGTGGGTGTGGGGGCAGGTCGAGTGTCGGCGGTCAGGATGTGTTCCCATTCTTCGGCGGGGCCGGCGATCTGTAGAGCGCGACGTTGGGCGTTGCGGGCGGTGGTGCCTGCGGAATCCCTGAGGTTGGTGCGGCGTTGTCGTTCGGTTTCGAGGCGGGTGATCTGGGCGTTGAGGGCGCGGCGTTGGCTGCGGCGGTAGACGGGTGTGTTTGCGAGTGTGGTTCTGGCGCTGTCGAGTTGGGTGGCGAGGGCGCGGACGGCGCGTTCGGCGTCTTCGAATTCGCGGATGCTGGTGTGGGCGTCGTGGATGGCTTGGCGTGCTTCTTGCTGATGGCGGTCTGGTTCTTCGTCGTGGGGGTCGGGCGGGTTCGGGTGGGGGTTGTAGATGATTGCGTCGGTGTCGGCGAGGGCGATGCGCTGGTAGAGGTCGTTGATGTTTTGTTGGAGTTCGGTTTCGCTGAGCATTGCGAGTGCGTCGAGCGTGGGTGCGGTGACCGGTTCGGGGAGGGGATGAGCTGTGGTCCATGCGGTGATTTGCGCGCGGGCGAGGGGGCCGCTGGCGCGCCAGTCGCGTCGCAGTATCGCGCGGGCTGCCTCGGGTGGGTGGGTGGCGGCGATGTGGTCGCAGCGGGCTTGGATGTGGTTGGTGGGGTCGTGGTCGGGGATTCCGGGTTCGTTGTTGTCGCGGCAGTCGCCGCAGAGTCCGTCGTCGCTGCGGCGCAAGGCGATCGGTGTGATGTCGATGCGGGCGCGTTCGAGTCCGCAGCAGACGCAGCTGAGGCCGTGGCTGTCGGGAATGGCGGCGAGGTCGTAGTCCAAGACGTAGCCATCGGGCTGTGAGTCGGGGATGACGTCGTGGTGGTAGTGGTGGGGAACTCCTTCGGGGAGTGGCTGATCGAAGGGGTTGTCGTCGACCTTGGCGCGGGTATCGATGTAGTCCTTGACCGCTTTTGCGGTGTCTTCGTCGACCGGCTGCGGGGCCGTGTCGGGTCGGCTCGACTCTGTGCGGGTGGGGTTGTCGCGGGCGGCTTCGTGGCGCCGGTCACGGCGATATGTGGGTGCGGAGGGGTCGGTGGCTGGTTGGTATACGCGCGGATCGCTGCTCGAAGTGCAGGCTTCGATGAGTGCGCGATGCTCGGGGTATCGGTCGGCGGCGTGGCGTAGCCGAGCGAGCGCAATGGGAAATGCGTAGTGGTACAGGGTTTCCGCGACACGTTCGATGATTGCGCGTTGTTCATCGGTGGCGGTGTCGGTCAGTTCGCGGAACGCGGCAGCGGCGGTACGGGTCTGGCCGGTCCGCAACAACTCTGCGATCTCACCGATGTCGACCGGGATGCTCGCGGCGTCGAAATCACCACTGTGGTGGTGTGTTTCCGGACGGTCCCCGGTGGTGGTGTTTGGCGGTTGGTCGGATTCGGTGTCGACATGCGCCTGAGGTTTGGCGTCGATGTTAGGTGCGTTGTCGATGGGGTTGTGATGTAGGAGTGCGTCGATGCGCCAGGCGAGTGCGCTGGCGAGTTGGTCGGGGCGTAGGGCTTGGGTGTTGTCGGGTTGGGCGGCTTGGAGGAGTTCGTGTGCGGTGGTGAGCAGTTCGTAAGGTGTCCAGTCGGTGCCGGTGGCGCGGTCGATGGCCGCGACGATGCGCGGCCAACCCGGATCGTTGATGACTCGTTCGGCGGTGTCGGTGCCGAGGATGTCGTGCAACTCGGTGGTCCATGGCGGGCGCAGATCGCGGTCGCCGCTGGTGATGTCGAGGGCTGAGGGTTCGAGTTCCAGGCGTGACCACAATGCGGCGGCGGGCATTTCGTCGGGCAGGGGGCGTAGGGCAGCGGCGTCGCGGAGGCGGGTTCGGATGTCGATTCCGGCGCGGTCGGCGAGGTCGAGTTTGTCGGCGAGCGTGGGCCAGTACGGGTCGGTGGTGATGCGTTCGTCGAGTTGTTTGATCACGGGCGACCATGTGGTGACGGGCCGATCGATGTCGCCGATGGCGTCGACGACTTGGGCGTGGAGTAGTTGCTGATGTTCGCGTTCCAGGGTGGTGGGGCGGGCGGGTCCGGTGGGGCGTAGGTCGCGGTCATCGACATGGAGGGAGGCTCGCCAGACCGCGAGGTCGGCGAGCAGTTGTGGGTCGCTGCCGATGAGGGGTCGTGCCCAGAACGGTGCTGTGGCCGCGGTCCAGTCTCGGGCGTCGGCGCGGATCGCGGTGGCGAGGTCGGCGACGATCCGCGCTCGCGCCGCGAACTGTCCGGGATCGGTGTCTTCGTCCAGGCCGCGAGGCAGTCCCCGTGTCCAGGGCAGCGGCCCAGCCCCGCACGAATGCATACCTGAGGAATCCAGGCGCCAATCCAACACGGCGGCAACATCGTCGGCGGTGTCGAGTTCCCGCACCGACGCGGCAGTGTGCAATGCGGTGATCGGATCAGCTCCGGTGAGCGCGATGCTCGCGAGGTGTTGCCGCAATATCGGGTAGGCGGGGCAGTTGGTGAGTCCGTTGTGCAGTGCTTCGGCCGCGGCGTCGAGTGCGGCGAGTCCGTCGGTGCCGAGGGCGTGTTCGGCGGCGACGCCGATCGCGTCGAGGTAGATATCGACCGCGCGGCCGATGCGGCGGAACGGATTCAGTGCGTCGCGTAGCTCGGTGTGCGCGGATTTCTGTGTGCCGTCGCGCCCGAGAATACGTAACAGTACTTCGACCGCGGTGCGCGGAGATACCGCCGGTTCGCTGTAGAACGATGTCTCGCTGCCGTCCAAAGTGGTCGGTAGGTAGGCGTGGTTGGTGTGTGCGCCGCGGGTCATCGCGACATACAACTGTGCGCGAGTTTCGTATCCGGTGAGCGCGACGTGACACGTTTCGGCGGTCACTCCTTGTGCTGAATCGATCGTTGTCGCGTACCCGAGCCGCACGAATGTGGACACGTATTGCGCGGGAAGTGTCACCGTGTGACCGCGTTCGCGACCCGAACGCAGTTGGGGAATCCTTCCCAGTTCGACGGACAGGTATCCGTGCAGGAAGGCACCGCTACTTCGAGCCAGGGCAGACCCCTTTCCAGCCACGCCCGCACGGTAACCCGGTGGGACGCAAGCCATTAGAGAGCCACACCGATGACACTGGCGGGCAGCCGCTTAGCCCGTGTTTTAGAAGTGGTGAGGGCGGGCGGATGCCCGCCCTCACCCGTGTCGTAGCCATTGATTGATGGCAGCGATGTGCAGGACGGCTTGGTAGCGGACGGCGAGCTTGTCGAACCGTGTTGCGACGGCCCGGTTTTCCTTCAGCTGACCGATTCCGCACTCAACCGCGTGACACTGTTTGTATCGCTCGGCGTCGAACGCCGGTGGTCTTCCACCGGCAGAACCCTTCTTGCGCCGATTGGCGGCGTGGTCCGCCTTGACCGGGATCGTCGCGGTGATTGCTCGTCGGCGCAGATAGGAGCGGTTCGCGCGCGAGCTGTAGGCCTGGTCCGCGAGCGCCTCCTCCGGGCGGGTGCGCGGGCGACCGGTGCCCAGGCGGGGCACCGAGATCGCCTCGAGCACCGCGGTGAACTGCGGGCAGTCCGCCCGCTGACCGGCCGTCAGCAGCAGTGACAGCACCTTGCGGCCCTGCTCACACGCCAGATGGGTTTTGGTGGTCCACCCGCCCCGGGACCGCCCGAGCGCGTGGTCGGGCGGCTCGGCATCGACCCCGCCGGGCGGCTCAACCTGCCGATGACCGTCGTGACGAGCCCCTGCGGCGTGTCGATGCGCACGCGCGATGGTGGAGTCGACACTCACCCGCCAGCCGATCTTCCCGGCCGCGTCGGCGAACGCCTGCAGCATCTTCCAGATCCACACCACACTCCCGCGCGCTGCCAACGGCGAAACAGCCCGTAGACCGTCTGCCAGCACCCGTAGCGTCCGGGCACGTCCCGCCACGGTGTCCCGCACCGGATCCGCCACCGGATCCCGTCGATGAGCTGGCGTTTGCTCCATTTCGGCGGGCGGCCCGCCTTCTTCCCACGAGGCAACAGCGGTTCCAGCCGCGCCCACTGGGCATCGGTCAGATCCGCTCGCCCCGCCACCACTACGCTGGGCACGAGGTCTCCGGTATTCGTTCTGCTTGGTCGCTGAACTACATACCGGAGACCTCGCCCATATCCGGCTACCGACACACCAACGCCGACAACACCTTTCACCCACCCCCTTGTTGTGCGCCGCACAGCGGCGCACAACAGCGACCTACTTCCAAAACACGACCTAGTACGCATCGGTGCTGCTGCCAGACCCCTGCGCACGAGCCCGTACCGGGGCCTGGTATGAGCAGGTACGGGCACGTGCCGTTCAGCCGCAGTGCACTTTGAATACCTGCCACTCGTCATCACCGATGAGGCCGCCCCAGTCGATGCAGTCGCCCTTTGCCTCGACCTTCACCGGACCCGCGAACTCGGTGTATTCGGCGTCGTCGACGACTACGGCGCGACTATCCCCTGACCGCCGGAGCCCGGCGCCCATCCGCACGGGTTTCCCCGCCTGGTCCCGGACGGTGACAACGCAATTGTTCTTACCGTTGTAGGTCAGAAAGGCGGTGCCACCGACGATGTCGTGCGAATCGATCACGTCATATCCCTTACCGCACTGACCACCGTAGGTTGCCGCGGATGCCGTCGCGGGGAGGAATACCGCCATCCCGGCAGTGATTCCGATTACGCTCGCACACACGGCAATTGTCTTCTTGGCGTTGATCACGTAGAAACCTCTTCTTCTTGACGTGCAGTCTCGCGTACGCGGGTAGCGCAAGATCTCCGAACGGCGCTCGACGCTATTGACACACCGTCGACGGCTTACCAGAAGAAACGCTGTGCACCACATGATGGTTCACTCTGTTTCGAAATTTCCCGTTCCCCTCTGGCTGCTTCGGGATGCTGATCGCGGGTGGACACCCGGTCGTAGCCGATTCGCATGGCGCGGGAGTGTATCGATAACCCCCAACAGGTTGACGTTGGCGCGTACACGGCAACCGTTACAGATTCGACGGCATCCGACCTGCGGGAATCTCCACAGGCCCAACGTGTCTCGCGAACGATCGTTATCGAGTCATCATCGCGGTGTCCCCGCCGTGCAGGGCGGGTCGGCGGTCAGGGGTGAGCGGCTCCCGCCTGCAACAGCGAGGCGAGGGTGCCGAGCGTGGTCACGATCTCGTCGACGCGGGTCGGGTTGTCGCTGCCGATGGCGGCAGCGATTGCTTCATCGACCGGGGCGATCGCTCTGAGGTCGTCGGCGAAGGAGGCGATGTGGTCCGCGCGCCGGACCAGTGTGCGGCGACGATCGGCCGGGTCGATCGTCGTGATGACCGCGCCGCCCTCGCGCAGCCGCGCTACCGACGCCGACACATGGCTCTGGAGGAGCCCGGTGCGCTCGGCAATTTCCCGGATCGAGGGAGCGCCAAACAGCCGTCCTGGTGAATCGAGCGAGCCGCCAGGACCGTGAAAAGCGGGTCATCCGAACTCCTTGTTTTCGGATGGGCAGGTGCATCACGACCGGCCGAGTCGATCGGGAGGGTCAGGGACGTCGACCGGCATCCTGGAGCAGGAAGTGTTTGGCGTTGAGCGGGGCCGTGCAGTTGCATCAGCTGTCCGCCCGCTCGCAGACCACCGAGATCCAGTGCGGCGAATCCGAATTCGCCCAGGAGGGCGGCCACGTGGGTTTTCGCGTCGGCATCGTCGCCCGCGTAGAAGACCACCCGCCGACCCTCGGCGTGCTGGGGGTTCGCGGCGATGAACCCGGCGAATATGGTGTTGAGCGCCTTCACGATCCGTGCGCCAGCCAGCTGCTCGGCGACCCACTCGCTGCCCGTGAGGTCACCGACGTCGTAGCGGCCCTGCCAGGGGTTCGCCGTGGCGAACTGATTCGTCGTGTCGACGACGATCTTTCCGGACCAATCGGTCAGGCCGGTCAGATCCGGCACGGCGAAGAACGGCACCGCGAGGAATATCAGATCCGGCTGCGCCGCCTCCTGAGCTGTCACCGCGCGGGCCTCGGGCCCCGAATCGGGTTCCGCGAGACTGGTTCAGTCGGACCGGTCGGTACTATTCTGACTGTTTGCCAGCGGTTTTCGAGTTCGCGAAGGGACCGGCGATGGCGGCGAGGCGGAAGTGACGAAGCTGCCCCGTTACGCGGCGATGCTGGCGGCGCCCGGCGTCTTGCCCAGCGACGATGACCGGGGGGCCTATGAGGTGAAGTTCGACGGCATTCGGGCGATCGGATATGTCGCCGAACGGTTGCGGCTGCTGTCTCGCAATGGCAACGACATCACCGCAGCCTGGCCCGAAATCGCACCCGAGTCGCCCGGTAGTGGACTGCTTCTACGTGTACCCGACCGTCGACATCCTGCCGAATCCCATGCCGCAGACCGGAACTCGACCGCCGACGTCGACCGACACCGAGGCGCGAAACGATGGGCGTCGGACGCTGGTGGGTCGGCCACGTTCAAAGGGCACCGGAGGTATCGTGCGCACGGTGGCACACCACTGGCGCACGGGGTGTGGTCATCGAAAGCCGTGCGTCCCATCGAATTGCATGGATTCATTGCCGAAGCGTTGGGGCAATACGGCGGCAATGTGATCGTTCTAGTTTGGCGGGACTGGTAAGCAGGCTCGACCTGGGAGACAGCCGCTATGTCCTCCGTGTATTTCGGGATAGGTTCGGTGCCGTCCGCTGCTGGGGTGGGGGGTGGATGGTGACGGTGGTCCCGACTGCGACGAAGACGCACTGTCCGTACTGTTCGCTGCAGTGCGGGATCGTGCTGGACGGCACGGCGACGCCGGTCGGGTTGCGTCCGCAGAGCGACTTTCCGACCAATATGGGTGGGTTGTGTGCGAAGGGCTGGACGGCGGCGGAACTGCTGGAGCATCCGCAGCGGCTCACCCGGCCGCTGGTGCGTGACTCGCGGGCGGAGCCGTTTCGTCCGACGGATTGGGACGACGCGCTCGACCGCATTGTCGGCGCCGTCACCGCGGCGTGGCGAAGCTACGGGCGCGATAGTGTCGGCTGCTTCGGCGGCGGCGGTCTGACGAATGAAAAGGCTTATCAGCTCGGCAAATTCGCGCGGGTGGCACTGGGCACGTCGGCGATCGATTACAACGGCCGGTTCTGCATGTCCGCAGCGGCGAATGCCGCGACCCGCGCCCTCGGGATCGATCGTGGCCTGCCCTTCCCGCTGGCCGATATCGCCCACGCGGATGTGGTGCTGCTGGTCGGCGCCAATCCTGCGGACACCATGCCGCCCGCCATGCGGTTCCTCGATGAGGGACGCTCGCGCGGCGCCCGCCACATTGTGATCGACCCGCGCGCGACCACCACCGTACGTGGGGCATATCTGCATCTGCAGCCGGTGCCGGGCACCGATCTCGCGCTGGCCAACGGCATGTTGCACGTCGCGATCCGGGAGAAGTTGATCGACGCCGACTATATCGCCGATCGCACAACGGATTTCGAGTCGGTGCGCCGGGCGGTGCGACTGTACTGGCCGGACCGGGTGGAACGCATCACCGGCGTACCCGAACAGGATCTCGTCCAGGCGGTGCGCCTGCTCGCGGGCGCCGGGCGGGCCATGATCCTCACCGCGCGCGGCGCCGAACAACATCATTCGGGGTCCGATACGGTGCTCGGATTCATCAATCTCGCCTTGGCGCTGGGGCTGCCAGGACGCCGATACTCCGGTTACGGCACCATCACTGGACAGGGCAATGGCCAGGGCGGCCGCGAACACGGTCAGAAGGCCGATCAGTTGCCGGGCTACCGCGGCCTGGACGATCCGGTCGCGCGCGCCCACGTCGCCGCGGTCTGGGGTGTCGACCCTGCCGAGTTGCCGCGGCCCGGACTGTCCGCCTACGAACTGCTCGACCGCCTCGGCACCGACGACGGAGTACGCGCACTATGGGTGCTCGGATCGAATCCCGTTGTGTCCGCGCCGAATTCGGCACGGATCACGCGGCGTATCCGAGCATTGGACTTCCTCGCGGTATCGGACTTCTTCCTGTCGGAAACGGCCGAACTGGCCGATGTCGTACTGCCGAGTGCGCAGTGGGCCGAGGAGACCGGCACCGTGACCAATGTGGAGGGCCGGGTAATTCTGCGCCCCGCCGCACTGGCTCCGCCCGACGGCGTGCGCACCGATCTGCAGGTAATGCGTTGCCTAGCAGAGCGTTTGGGCCGACCTGGATTCTCCGACGCGCCCGAGGAAGTATTCGCCGAACTGGGCCGCGCGAGCCGGGGCGGCAAGGCCGACTACTCCGGCATCAGCTATGCGCGCGTCGCCGCCGAACAGGGCGTGTTCTGGCCGTGCCCGTCACCGCGACATCCGGGCACCCCGCGCCTGTTCACCGAGGACTTTCCCACCCGCGACCGACGGGCCAGGTTCCATCCGGTCGAACACATCGGCGCGGCCGAACTCCCTGACGTCGAATTCCCGTACTACCTGACGACCGGCCGGTTGCCGAGCCAGTACCAGTCGGGCACCCAGACCCGGCGGGTCCGCTCACTGAGCGAGGCGGAATCCGCCGCGGTGGTCCAGCTGCATC
Source organism: Nocardia sp. CA-120079 (assembly GCF_050955745.1). NCBI lineage: Bacteria > Bacillati > Actinomycetota > Actinomycetes > Mycobacteriales > Nocardiaceae > Nocardia > Nocardia sp. CA-120079. The sequence goes on along the minus strand of NZ_CP192088.1, from coordinate 6,191,664 downwards.
CGACAGTGGCCCAGCGGATTCAGGTGCGGGCAGGCGATCTGGTGCGGTTGCGGACCCGGCGCGGCACCGCGGTAATGACGGCTCGAATCGTGCAGGGTATCCGTCCCGACACCGTCTTCGCGCCATTTCACTGGGGCGGCGACGGCAATGCCAACCTGCTGACGAACCCGGTACTCGACCCGTATTCCCGCATGCCCGAATTCAAGGTGTGCGCGGTCGCCCTATCCCGTGCCGATCCGACCCGACGCCCAGAACCACTGGAGGAGCAGCAGATGCCTGATACCAGCACGCCCCGATTCCTGCAGGGCGTCTTCGCCTTCGAGGGCAAGGGCCTCGACAATCCGTTGCCGCTCGACCCGTCGCTGCGCTATGTGGTGCCGTCCGGCGCGGTCACCCAACCGGTGTATTTTCGCGGCGGCAACAGCGCCGACGAGATAGTGGGCGTGGTACTGGTCCGTGACGGTAGTCCCATGCGGTACTTCCCGATTGCCGCCAAGGGCGCCACTCATGTCTCGCTGCGCGTGGTGGAGGATCTACTCGCTGACACGGTGATCGAACTGTTCGTAGCCGCCCCCGCCGGGGTGAGCGGCACCCTGATCGTCGACCTCGGTCTCGTCGAGATCTGAGCCACGCGGAAGGACCGTGACATGACAAGCATCATGATCTCGCCCGATATCGGCAATGGCAGGCCGACGACCGGGAAACCACGCCTGGTTGTCGTCGGCAACGGGATGGCCGGCGTCCGCGCCATCGAGGAGATCCTGTCCCGCGGCGGACGGGATATGTTCCAGATCACCGTTTTCGGCGACGAACCCTATGGCAATTACAACCGCATCCTGCTGTCCAATGTGCTCGCCGGTTCGGATGACACCGCGGAGATCTTCCTTAACCCGCTCGACTGGTACACCGACAACGATATCGACCTGCGGGCCGGCGGACGGGTGGTGCGCATCGACCGGTTCGCTCGCGTCGTGCAGGCTGACGACGGCACATCGATGCACTACGACCAACTGATCCTGGCCACCGGCAGCCGCTCGTTCTTCCCGCCGATGGATGGCATGTGGGCCGACGACCGGACGCTCACCGCCGGTGTCTTCGGATTCCGCAGCCTCGACGATTGCACCGCGATGATCGACTACGCGGCGGGTAGGTCGAAGGCCGTGGTCATTGGTGGCGGACTGCTCGGCCTCGAGGCCGCCCGCGGTTTGCAGAATCGTGGCCTTAGTGTCGAAGTTGTCCATTCCGCGACGACATTGATGAACGCACAACTCGATGCGGCGGCCGGTGCGATCGTGCGCAGATCGATCGAGAACCTCGGCATCACCGTGCACACTGGACAGCGCACGACCCGGGTGCTGAGCCGCGAGGGTTCGGTCACCGGGATCGAGTTCGCCGACGGCACCGTGGTCGACTGCGACATGCTCGTCGTCTCCGCGGGCATCCGGCCCAATGTCGGCCTCGCCCAACGCGCGGGTCTCACCGTGGAGCGGGCCATTGTCGTGGACGATCACATGCGCTCGGTCGATGACGACAATATCTATGTCGTCGGCGAATGCGCCCAGCATCGCGGCCAGGTGTACGGGCTGGTGGCCCCGCTCTGGGAGCAGGCCAAGGTATTGGCTGACCAGCTGACCGGAACCGACCGCCAGGCGGCCTATCACGGTTCCCGGATGGCGACGAAACTCAAGGTCGCGGGGGTGGATGTCGCCGCCATGGGAATCAAGGCGCCCGAACATCCGGACGATGAATTCGTCCAGTTCGCCGAACCCAAACACGGCGTCTACAAGACGATCGTGGTCCGTGATGGCAAACTGGTCGGCGCAACCCTGGTCGGTGACGTGCGCAAGGTCGCCTTCCTGATGCAGGCGTTCGATCGGGGTTTGCCGCTACCGGAGGAACGCATTTCGCTCATGTTCGATATCGGCACCCCGGACGTGGCGGTCGGTGTCGCGGAGCTGGCCGGGGACACCCAGGTGTGCAACTGCAATGGCGTCAGCAAATCCGCACTGGTCGCGTCCGTCAATGGAGGGCAGAAGACGGTCGCGGGTGTCATGGCCGCGACGCGGGCGGGTAAGGGGTGCGGGTCCTGCAAAACCTTGGTGGCGCAGATCGTGGAATGGGCGGCGGGCGGTGTGGCCGAGGAGGACCCGTCGGCACGCTGGTATGTGCCGGGCATCCCGCACGAAAAGCCGGAGCTGATGCGGTTGATCCGGGAACTCCGATTGCATTCGGTGTCATCGGTATTCGCGGCCCTAGCGCCGGACGGGCGCGAGGACGCCAACTCGAAGATGGGGCTGGCCGCGCTGCTGCAGATGATGTGGCCGCGCGAGTTCGTAGACGAGCGCGACGCGCGGTTCGTCAATGACCGGGTGCACGCCAATATCCAACGCGACGGCACCTTCTCGGTGGTGCCGCAGATGAAGGGTGGGGTCACCGATGCCAAGCAGTTGCGCAGGATCGCCGATGTCGCCGACAAATACGTTATACCGCTGATCAAACTGACCGGCGGCCAGCGGATCGACCTGCTCGGCGTGCGCAAGGAGGATCTGCCCGCGGTGTGGGCGGATCTGGAGATGCCGTCCGGCTTCGCCTACGGCAAGAGCTTCCGTACCGTCAAAACCTGTGTGGGATCGGACTTCTGCCGATACGGCGTCGGCGACTCCACCGCCCTCGGCATCGCGATCGAACAGCGATTCCAGGGCATCGCCGGGCCGGCCAAAATGAAACTCGCCGTCACCGGTTGCCCCCGCAACTGCGCCGAGGCGCTCTGCAAGGATCTCGGCGTTGTCGCTGTCGAGGGCGGGCGCTGGGAGATCTATGTGGGCGGCGCGGCGGGCGCGCACATCCGCAAGGGCGACCTGCTGGCAACCGTCGACAGCCCGGCGGAGGTGATCCGCCTGACCGGACGATTCCTGCAGTACTACCGGGAAAACGCCAACTGGCTCGAACGCACCTACGCCTGGGTGCCCCGCATCGGCATCGACGACATTCGCGCCGTCGTGGTCGAGGACCGCGACGGCGACGCCGAGCGACTGGATGCCGCGATGCGGCAGGCGGTCGATGCCTACCGCGACCCCTGGCAGGATGCCGAACAACCCAGCACCCCTGGACAATTCCGCAGCGCGCTGCCGCTGACCGTGCTGCCTCGGGTGCCGATCCGATGACCGGCCATATTGTCGGCAGGCTCGACGACATCCCGGTCGGCGAGGGCCGCGCGTACGTCGTCGACGGCGCGCAGATCGCGGTATACCGGCTGCGCGACGGCACACTGCGTGCCCTCGACGCCACCTGCCCACACCAGGGCGGTCCCCTCGCCGACGGCCTCACCGACGACCGAGTCGTGATCTGCCCCCTGCACGGCCGCACCTACGATCTGGCCACCGGCGCCGAACTCGGTGGCGGCCAAGCGGTTTGCGCCTATCGCGCCACCGCCGACCAAGACGGCGCCATCCGGGTCACCGGGGGCGGCACAATGAGCCCGCCGAGCGGCTCTCGCGCTCACCTTCCATCACATCGGCCCGCCAACACATAAGGGTTACTCGGGTCGGCCGGGACGAGTTCGGCGATTGGTACCAGGAACGGGCGGTGGGGCACAGATTACTGCCCGAAAGGGACAGACCGAGCTCTGTGCGGTGTGTGGAACCTACGATCGATGACGCTGGCGTCGGCCTATAGTTCGGTGCGATGGGGCCGGATTTCTGGCGCGAACTGCCGGAGCTCTTCCGTGAGCTGGACGCGGACCCGCAGGTGCGCGCAGTGGTGCTTACCGGCGCGGGCAAGCACTTCTGCTTCGGTCTGGACCTTACCGCGATGGGAGGCCTGCTCGATCCGGTGTTGGGCGAGAACGTCAAGGCCGCACCACGCACTGAGTTCCTCGGCGAGGTGCGCCGGATGCAGGCTGCGGTGACTGCGGTGGCCGAGTGCACGAAGCCGGTGATCGCGGCGGTGTCCGGCTGGTGCATCGGGGGCGGCCTGGATCTGATCGCGGCCGCCGACATCCGCCTGGCCAGTGCTGACGCGAAGTTCTCCCTGCGGGAGGCCAAGGTCGCCATTGTTGCTGATGTGGGTTCGCTGCAGCGTCTGCCCGGCATCATCGGTGAGGGCCACTTGCGGGAGCTGGCCTTTACCGCCAAAGACATCGATGCGGCCCGTGCCGAGAAGATCGGTCTGGTGAACGAGGTCTTCGACGGCAAAGAGGCTGTGCTGGCCGCCGCGCATGCGCTCGCCCGCGAGATCGCGGCCAACCCGCCGCTGGTGGTGAAGGGCATCAAGGATGTGCTCGAGACCCGGACTGCGCCAGCCGTGGCCGAGGGCTTGCGTTATGTGTCCGCCTGGAATGCCGCGTTCCTCCCCTCGCAGGATCTGGCGGCGGCTATCACGGCCGTGTTGCAGAAGCGCGTGCCTTCCTTCAAGGGCCAGTAGCCTCCGGCGTCTGGAATCGTGGTGTGGGGAGCCGTTGTCCACGACAGGTGGCACTCTCGCGGACAACGGCTCGCACGACGGAAGCGGCACCAATCGCTGGAGTGCTGACGATGGGGCGTCGTCGCGTTCTGCGGAGAAGGTCCGGGCTCAGTTAGTAGCCAGAATCTGGGCTCGCTCGAGTAAGTCGATGTTTGCCAGGCTCAGATCGCCGTCGTAGTGGGCGGCCACTTTCGGGTCCATCGCCCGCCGCCGGAGCGGCAGGATCGCGGCTGTTTGGCTGCAAATCCCGAAGTGGCTCTCGGCGTTCGCTCGATTACCTCGTCCGCCGGCACGACAACAGCCTCGAGTCTGTTACGACATACCAAGGGACTTCCGAGGTGCACATGCTGACCATCGGTAAGGCATTGACCGGAGTCGACGCCTTACCGATGATCGCGAACTCTCGGACGAAGCCTCGAATTCGGTGCACCTATAGGCTATGCAGTGCTTCGGTCGAATCGGCTGGCGCGCGGTGTCGCGCTAGAACGCCGCTTCGTCGAGCTCCATGATGGTGGTGTCGATATCGGAGATCAGGGTCCGGTCGGTGCCGAGTCTCGGCAGGATTGTCCTCGCAAAATAGGATGCGGCCGTAATCTTGCCCTGGTAGAAGGCTCGGTCCTGGTCGCTGGGGCTGGAATCCATTGCGGTGAGGGCGGTTTCAGCGCCGATGAGAAGCCGCCATGCGATCAGTAGATCACCGAATGCGAGGAGGAAGCGCACCGATACCAGGCCGATCTTGTACAGCTCGGTGGGCTCTGCCTGGGCAGCGAGCAGGTGCTGGGTGAGGTTGGACACCATGTCCTGCAAGTCGTCGAGGGCGGTGCCGAGCAGGAGCTTCTCGTCCTTGAGTCTTCCGGAATCGACGTCGGATTCGACTGTTTCGCGGATCTTCCCGGCGAGGTGGGCCAACGCGACACCGCGGTCTTTGGCGATCTTGCGGAAGAAGAAGTCCTGCGCCTGGATGGCGGTGGTGCCCTCGTAGAGCGAGTCGATCTTGGCGTCGCGGATGTACTGCTCGATCGGGTAGTCCTGGAGGAAGCCGGAGCCACCGAAGGTCTGCAGCGATTCGGTCAGGTACTGGTAGGCGCGCTCGGAACCGACACCCTTGACGACCGGCAGCAGTAGGTCGTTTACACGGTGGGCGAGTTCGGCATCGCTACCGGAAACATGCTGGGCGGCAACGGCATCCTGATGCGCGGCAGTGTAGAGGTAGACCGCGCGCAGGCCCTCGGCGTATGCCTTCTGCAGCATCAACGAGCGGCGAACGTCGGGGTGGTGTGTGATGGTGACCTTCGGTGCGGTCTTGTCGGCCATCCGAGTGAGGTCCGCGCCTTGGACTCGCGTCTTGGCGTAGTCTAGGGCATTGAGGTAGCCGCTGGACAATGTGGCAATCGCCTTGGTGCCCACCAGCATTCGCGCCTCTTCGATGACATGGAACATTTGCGCGATGCCCTCGTGCGCTTCGCCGAGCAGGTACCCGACTGCCGGCGTGCCGTGATCGCCGAAGGTCAGTTCGCATGTGGCAGAGGCCTTCAGGCCCATCTTGTGTTCGAGGTTGGTGACAAATACCCCGTTCCGTTCGCCAGGGGCACCGGTCTCCGGGTCGAAGTGATACTTCGGCACCAGGAACAAACTCAGGCCCTTGGTTCCCGGACCGGCGCCCACCGGTCGGGCGAGGACTTGGTGCACGATGTTTTCGAACAGATCGTCGGAGTCGGCGGACGTGATGAACCGTTTCACGCCTTCGATGTGCCAGGTTCCGTCGGGTTGGGGGATCGCTCGTGTCCGCGCTGCTCCGACGTCGGAGCCGGCATCCGGTTCGGTCAGCACCATGCTGGCACCCCAATTACGTTGCACGGCAAGGGTAGCCCAATGCCGCTGGAGCTCGGTGCCGGAGCGGTGGACGTGGGCTGCCATGCTTGGTCCGCTGAGATACATCCAAACTGCCGGTTGGGCGCCCAGCAGGAATTCGGTGATCGCCCAGGTCAGCATTTGTGGGGCTGGGACACCGCCGATCGAGTCCGGTTTGCCCACGCGCCACCAGTCGGCGTCGTACCAGGCGCGCACCGATCGTTTGAGCGACTCGGGCAGCTGCACGGAATGCGTGGCCGGGTCGAAGACCGGGGGATTGCGGTCGGCGTCGGCATAGGCCGCCGCCACTGGCCCTTCGGCCAGCCGGGCGGCCTCGGTCAGCATCGACCGCGCGGTCTCCCCATCGAGATCGCCGAACTCTCCGGACTCCAGGATCGCGTCCAACCCCAGTACCTCGAAGAGGTTGAAATCAAGGTCGCGCACATTGCTCTTGTAGTGGCCCACCGGCCGTCCACCTTTCCAACCAATCCGCCGAGGCTCCGGCGACTGACACATTCATCGTAAATGATGATATCGTCATAATATTGGATGGGCCGCTGACGGGCAAGATTTGGGCCTTGATGCGGCTCGGATGGAGCCGCTGCAACGTCGGTGATGGTCGGTGCGGCGGCGGCGAGAGCCGCCCCGCGATCTCGGTGACCTTCACGGCGGTAAACCTTTCTTGCTTCCCTCATCGGGCATGCGTCGTCGACCCGCACTGAATCGATCAACTGTGTTGCGCGGGTGGGCGACTCGGCGTGTTCCGGTCCTGGACGAGTTGATCTGTGACAGTGCTGCCGATGAGATACTGATTGTTCAATCGCCCAGGGCTGAGATCCAGTTGTGCATCCAACCCGTCGCGGTCTGTCCGTCGCCGACCTGGTAGGTGCCGTAGGACTGGTGCGTTCCGGATGCGTAGAACTTCGCGAGCTGTTGGGCTTCGGCTCGGGTCGACTCGGACTCGAGTTGTGATTGCAGGGCGGCGATGCCGCCGTGTGCCCGTAGCTCGATGAGGATCGAGGTGGCTTGGAGCGCGTAACGCCAAGGGGCGCTCGGGTTCATATCCTGGCGAGCGAGGTATCCGGCCAGCCGCATGAGATAGTCGCGATCGTCGGTGGAGCAATAGAGGTCGCCTTGTGCGCAGATCGTGCGGACTCGGTCGGCAACCGTGCCGAAGCCGCCAGCCCGCGCGCCCGCAGCACCTGCACCACCGACCGGCTGGCCGATCTGGGTATCGCTGGGTGAGCGGCTGGGGTCCGAAAGCAAGCCGACACCGGCGATCCGATCCGGCGACACCACGCTGTGTCCCGTACCGATCTCTGCGGCGAGGTCGCCGGCGGCGTCCGCGCCTTGGCTGTAACCGACGAGTGTGATCTGGGTGGCGTTGCACTGCTGGGCCATCGCGCCGACCATCCCGCGTGCGTTCTGGACAGCCTGCTTCTTCGACGCGCTGTAAATCTCGCCCTCCCACGGGAATGCGGTGGCGGGGTAGTCGACGTAGTCGACCCGGGTGGACCTGGGCAGGCCGTCGGTCACCCCGGCCAGCATGCCCCGCCCGTTCGCGGTCGGGGATTTCGCCTTCCCTGTCTCCCATGTTCCGGGAATAGCCACCACGTACAGCCCCGGGCAGCCGGGGTCCGCGTCAGCGATCCCGCTTCCCAGTGCGATGCAGGACAACCCTGACAGCGTCGCAGCGGACGCTGCGGCAATGGCCTTTCTCAAACGCATCGTGCTCACTCCATCGGTTCGGTTCCGCGGGGACGCCTGTCTTGGACCCATGATGGGGTTGTTGTCCCAGCGCAAAGCCCATGCTGGCAGCTGCGACGGCCAAAAGGCTCACATTGTGACGATTTCGTCAATTACTTGCTCGGCCGTTCGGTCGCGTGCGGTATGTCACACGACATCTGCGTCGATGGTTGACCGCCGGTCTGGTCGGCCTCGGTGGCGGTTCGCCTCATGCGGGTCTGGACAGATCGGGAAACGTTGAGGCGTAGTGGGTTTCGAGTTCGGCGACGGCGTCTTCGAGGTAGCGGGCGATGAGGTCGACTTGTGGCAGCGCGGATGCACAGGCGGTGAGCCCGAAGTTCATCCGATCGTTGTAGGACAGGGCGGTGATGTTGAGTGCCTCACCCTTGAACAGCAGTGACAGCGGGTGGAGTTCGACCATCCTGGCTCCGGCGAGGTAGAGGGGCTGGGGTGGTCCGGGCACATTCGAGATGATCAGATTGAAGGCGGGCGGCATGTGTTCGACGGCGCCTGGTGCGATCTGTCGGAGAGTGTGTGAGCCCATCGCGAGGATCGAGTAGGGAAGCAGGGCTCGATGCGGTAGAGCGGCCTGATGGTCTTTCGCCGCTCTCGTGGATCGTGCAATGGTCCTTAGCCGGGCGACGGCATCGGCTCGGTTCGTGGCCAGATCGGCGAACATGATGCCGATCGAGCTGTCCGCCGCCGATCCCTCGGGCGCCGCGATGGAGACGGGGCAGCCTGCGATCAGCGGTTTGGCGGGGAGTTCGCCGATATCGAGCAGATACCGGCGCAGTGCGGTGGAGCAGGCGGCGAGCGCAACGTCGTTGACGCTGGTCTCGCTGGCTTGCGCGAGTCTTTTGAGCTTGTTCAGGTCCATGGAGACCGTGCGGACCCGGCGTTGCGGACCGGTATCGACATTGATGCGGGATCTCCGGGCCGCGAAGGGACTGGTCAACGGCGAGTCACCGCGCCGCGGGCGGCACAGTCGCGCAACGGCTTTCGAGGCGGCGAACAGCAGGCTCACATGTTCGGTGATCGAGGCTCGTGCCCTGCCGCTACCTGTTGCGGTGGTGAGCCGCGGCCTCGGACCGTCGATCGTCCACAGCGGGGTCGGTGTGATCGCGTCGGCGGCAGGTGTGAGGGAGCGGCCGAGCATCCGGACAGCGTCGACGCCGTTGACCAAGGAGTGATGAGCCTTGACGTAGAGGGCGAATCGGTTGCCGTGCAGGACTTCGATGACGTGCAGCTCCCACATCGGCCGTCCGGCGTCCAGCCGCTTCGACTGTAGGTGCGAAATGAGTTGTGCCAGTGCGTGTTCATCATCGGTGTCCGGTAGCACGTGGTGGCGCATGTGTAGGTCGAGGTCGAGGTGGTCGACCAATTCGCGTCGGGCGCGCCTGGGAAATCGTCGCATCCGGATCACCGTCCGGAAGCGAGGGTGCACATCGGTTCGTGCTCTGAAGCCCGCCATGACTCGTTTCACGACCGCAGAGGTGGGCTCGTTGTCGGATTCGAAAACGGCGAGTGCTGCGACATGCATTGGCGTGTCGGGTGAGTCGAGCCATGCCCAGAACGACTCGTCGATCCGGAGGTGCCTACGTCGTTTCGGATGCCCCATGGTTTGTTTCCCCCTTCGTGCGCTCCAGCGCTCGACAGTGATTTCGATGCGACGTCGACGGCGCGCGACCGACGGAGTGATGGTGCACCCGGCCGGTCTAATGATGATTTCATCATATATGATGAATACGGTCAATAATTGGTGATGTGCTGCATCGATCGGTTCTGACATTTTCGTCAGTCCTACTTGACGTCCGCCCTCCCTGTAATTGATGATTTCATCAATAATGGTTGTGGAGGTAGTAGTGACGAGAATTGATACAGGTGTCGGGGCCGGTCGGATGGTCCGGGTCGGCGATCGCGAGATCTTCTTCAGCGAGGCCGGATCCGGGTCGGCGGTGCTCCTGCTGCACGGCGGCGGGCCGGGTGCGACCGGGTTGTCCAACTTCTCACGCAATATCGAGATGCTGGCGCAGCGGTTCCGGGTGATCGTGCCGGACCTGCCGGGCTACGGCCGCTCATCCAAGCGTGTGAACCCGTCCGATCCCTTCGGTGATCTCGGCCAGGCAGTCGGTGGACTCTTGGATGAACTCGGCATCGCTTCGGCGCATCTGGTGGGCAACTCCTACGGTGGCGCGGCCGCGCTGCGGCTGGCGATGGATCGGCCGGAGAAAGTCGACCGGATGATCCTGATGGGGCCCGGCGGTGTGGGTACCACACGTGCGTTGCCGACCGCAGGGCTGCAAGAGTTGCTGAACTATTACACCGGCAGTGGGCCCAGCCACGAGAAGATCATCCGGTTCGTCCGCGAATTCCTCGTGTTCGACGGTGCCGCCGTGCCCGAAGAACTCATCGAGGAGCGGTACCGGGCCAGCATCCACCCGGACGTGGTAGGGAACCCGCCGTTGCGTCGGCCGTCGGGCCTGTTCGCGCTGCGCACGCTCTGGCGCATGGACTTCACCCGCGACGAACGATTGCGCAAAGTCGTGCATCCCACACTTGTGGTCTGGGGTACGGAGGACAAGGTCAACCGGCCGGAGGGCGGTCGCATGCTGGCCGAGGCAATGCCGAACTGCGATTTGTATCTGGCGGCCAACACCGGCCACTGGGTGCAATGGGAACGGCCGGACCTGTTCAACTCCCTCGCCGCCACCTTTCTGGACGCGAAGTCGTGAGCCGACTCTCGCGACCGCGCGTCGATGGGTCGGTATTCGGTGCCGTACATCTGGGATATGTTGTCGTGCAATCGGATCGACTCACAGAGTGGCAGCGGTTCGGCGCGGATGCCATCGGGCTCCATACCGATGCGCTGGACCTGCACACGTTGCGCTTCCGGCTGGACGACCGGTCCTGCCGCTTCTTGATCCAGCGTGGCCCGGCTGAGGATGTGACCGCGCTGGGCTGGCAGGTCGACGATCACGAGACTTTCGACCGCATCCTTGCCCGCGTCGCGGATCGTGGCGTACCCGTGGTCGAAGGCAGTGCGAGCAGGCGGCCCTGCGCGGTGTGGAACGCCTATGGCGCTTCCCGGGGCCGAAAGACATTGCGCAGGAGATCTTCACGGTCCCGGTGACCACGCCCGAACCGCTGCGCATGCAAAGCTCCGGATGGGTGACCGGTGAGGCGGGGCTGGGACACGTGGCGATCCTGTCGCGCGAACCCGAAGCGGTGCGTGGCTCTGGTTTCTTGCCGTAGCGACGCTGGTCTCGACAGTGGTGGCGGTGCTCGCCGCAGGTATGCGCCAGATCGCGGTACATCAGTCCTTGATGGCCTACAGCTTCGCACTCCTGTTCACCGCACCGGCTCTGCGACTGCTCTGGCTGGCTTTCGGCGTCGGCCGCGACACCACGCAGGAATTGACGAACTTGCTGGGCGGCATTGCGAGCGGGTTCCTCATTCTCGTCGGTGCGATCGTCGCGTGCCGGTATTCCGACGCACGCAGCGCGGTCGCCGCATGGGCGCCGCGCCTGCCGGGCGCGTGGCTCGACTGTGCGGTGTGGACCGTCTCTGGGCTGTGTGTCGTGGCGATCGCACTGCTCTATCGGACCGAGATCGGTGCCACCGATCCGATGCTGGTGGTACTCATCGTCTGCTACATCGAAGTCCTCGTCGGCTTCGTATGGGCACGAACCTGCGCGACTCGTTCCGGGCAGGAGGTAGCAGCCTACGACTGGCGCATCCATAGTTTGAGTGTCGCGGCCACGCCGATGCTATTCCTGGTGTACTGGGCGCTGTACAGCACCCAGTACACCTGCTACCAAGGCTTCCAGGGCGCGGCGCTCACCGCGCCGGCCTCGGCGTTGAGCCTCGGTCTGTTCTTCACCACCGCGATCCGCTGGAACGCCAAGAATTAGCGCGACGGACTCGGTCGGCGAATCGCGGTGTCGCACAGTGACAGCATCACCCAATTGAATCCGAAAGCGTTGGCAGCATGCGGAATACCTGATCTTGCCAATTGAGCCAGTTGTGAATTCCGAACTCCGGAAAGTCGTAGGTGGCGTTGGTAGCGTTGAGCGTCAGCATTCTGGCCTGGAAGGCACGGGTGTTCACCCAGGCCAGCGTTTCCAGGCCCATCCCGGTCAGGGTGTTGAAGCTTGGTCCGTCGGAGGCTGTTGGGCGTCCGGTGCCGGCCGAGACCCAAACCCGTGTGTTGTTCTCGATCAGCTTGGGCGCGAACAGGAATGGGTCCATGCGCAACCATTTCGAGTCCCATGGTGCGGCCATGGAATCCACGTTGTAACCGCCCGCGTCGAGCATGGCGACCCGGATCGCTTCGCGCATACCGGGTCCGGAGATGTTCAGGTAGCCGGAGAACGAACCGGCGAAGCTGAACTGATCCGGATGGTAGGCGGCCAGGGTGAGCGCCGCACTGCCGCCCATCGAGAGGCCGAACACGCCGTTGCGGTCCGATTTGAAACCGAGTCGATCGCGCAGCGCAATGGGTAACTCCTGCGTCAGAAATGTCTCCCAGGTGTACGTATAGGACTTACCGGGGCCGCCCGAGAAGACCTGCATGCCACCGGATCCCGAGGAGGAACCGGATGCCGATCCGGAGCCGGGTTGGATTCCGAGGAAGCTCGACTGTGCGTTCCAATCGAGGTAGAAGCTGGACTGCCCACCCACAGGCATCACAACGTTGATATTCCATTTGGTCAACTCACGGGCGACCTCGGTTTCGATCTCCCATCCGTTGAGATCCTCCCTGGCACGCATGCCGTCGAGGGCATAGACGACTCTGTCGGTATTACCGTCGGCGGCCCGGAAGATACGAGATTTGATGGGGCCCATGCTGGAATCCACCCAGAAATCGAATCCATCTGCGTTGAAAGCGGCATCAGCGGATGCGGCGGATAAACTCGTCGAGCCGACGGCGAGGGCTAATGAGAACAAAGCCGCGAGCAGTCCGCGGGCGAATCGGCCGGCTATCGATCCATGACGAGGTCCGAGGTGGAAGAGCTGCATGTACAGTGCCTTTCGACGACGAAATGAACAGCCTCGCAGCGCTCGAGTCCCTACGCCCCAATGGATTCGGTGCTGCAGCGGCTATTCGCCATGTCGATGCACTTCGCGGTATCGTTACCGTTTTGTGATACGCGCCTCAATGGTTGTTGTCGCTGAATGAGACCTATTGTTCATTTCGCTGGATTTCTCGTTCGACTATTCACAACGGCCGGGTGTGCGAGCTCAATTACGGGCGCCCCGTATGCGGTCGATAATCGGCAGCGGTGCGGCGGGTGTGGAGTCTCCACGCCATGCGACGTGCTGGTCGGGCCGGATCAGCACGAGGTCGCGCTCGTACAGGGAATGGGCGCGGGCATCGCGGATGTCGACGACCTCGACGGGGACACCCCGCTGCGTCGCGGCATCGATGAATCCGTCGACATCGTGGTCGGCGAATCGCAAAAGCGTAAACCCGCGTCCGAAGAGGTCGAAGATCGCTCGGCCGTCGTCGAGGCGAACGCTCGGCGGCCTGGAACCCGGCCAGGTGCCCGGTGTGTATACATCCATCCGCTGTTGTGGCGCTCGGGGTTCGGGCTCACCGCATATGACGGGGGAGTAGTCATACCGGTACCCGAGTTCGATGCCCCAGGCTTCGTTCTCCAGGTTTCCCAGATCGCCGATCTCGCGGCCGATCTGTTGCCGGGTACGTTCACCAAGCCAGCGCTCGCTGTACATGGAGGGGCGGAAAGTGGTCATCACCGCTGCGCGTACGACGCTGTGTCGGGCCGCGGCTTCCCGGTTGCGGAGGGCGACGGAGCGCCGTTCCTGCTCGTAGGCCGTGAGTAGTCCTGGGGCTCCCCATCCTTGGAGTTGGGCGGCGAGCATCCATCCGAGTCCGACGGCGTCGCCGACTCCGGTGTTCATGCCGTATCCGCCGGTGGGGGTTACTTGGTGCACGGCGTCTCCGGCCAACCAGACCCGTCGGCGGCCGAACGAGTCGGCGACCGTCAGGCGGGGAGTCCAGGCGTTGGCGACCAGAACCTCCATGTCGAACTTCGCTCCGACTCGCTCGTAGACGAACTCGCGCGGGTCGATGCGATCGGCGTCGGTGCCCATGCCGAGCGGTGCGTGCAAAGTCCATGTGTCGGAGTCGTTCTGGGAGATGACGGTCCATCCCTCGGGCGACTGCAGATGCCACACCGTTCCGAAGCGGGTGAGGACTTCGGGTTTGTCGGTGGTGGTGAAGTGCACCAGATAGAAGCGGCCGTCGGCGGGGCGTTCGCCCCTTGCCAGGAACGCCTGGGCCAGCGCTTTCGCGATCTTCGGCAGGCCGAGCTCTGTGACGAGCATCTTGCGCAGGTCGATCTCGTCGAGTCCGATTCCCAGCTGCTGCCGGGTGAGACTGCCTGCGCCGTCGCATCCGACGAGATATTGGGCGCGGACGGTACGGCGCTCTCCCGTTTCTCCGGAGATCAATACTGCGGTGACGCCGTCGGCGTCCTCGGTGTAGCTGTCCAGCGCCCAGCTGTAGTGCACCGTCGCGTGCTGCGCTCGGGACTCGATCAGATCCCGCAGGGTGGGTTCGAGGATCACCTGCGAGACTCGCATCGATGGTTCCAGTGGGAGGGTCCCGTCATTGCGTTGGTTGATCTGCTCGTAAGCCTCAGCGACACTGGGGTATTCGAAGGATGCCAACTCCCAGCCGACTGCGTTGGTGGCCCAGGTCACTTTGATGCGGGTATCCGCGGGGATCGCTGCCTTGCGCAGATCGTCGGCGACGCCGAGCCGACGGTACAGCTCCATGCTGCGGCAGTTGGTGATGTCCATCTTCGGGTGCCGCGTCGTCGTGGAATTCCGTTCCACGAGAACGCATTCCACGCCGTGATAGTCCAGCTCCAGAGCCAGCGTCAATCCGACCGGCCCGGCACCGACCACTAAAACCGGTGTGTTCTCGGGCGGTGGGGTCGCGCCATGCCCATGGGGTGAGCTGTTCATCTCGTTGTCCTTCCTTTGATAGCACGAATTGAACACTCATGTTCAATTCATGTCAATGTTGTGCTACCTGGCACCTCATTGACTTAATTTGGGTAGCTACGTACTCTCTCGGTGAGATCAGGAGGATGCCGATGAATGCGACCCAGCGGCGGATCAGTGCCGCCGCCATGAAGCTCTTCGCGGAACGGGGCAGTACGGACCTGACGATCAGTGAGCTCGCCGCGGAAGCGGGAATCGCTCGCGGCACGCTCTACCGCAATGTGGATTCCATGGATGAACTGTTCGATCAGGTCAGGGCGCAGCTCGCCATCGATGTCCACACCGCGAATGTGCGCGCCATGGATGCCCACGGCGACCTGGATCCGCCCCTGCGGCTGGCGGTCGGTACGCGCATGCTGGTGCGCCTTGCTCACGAGAATCCCGCGATGGGCCGTTTTATCGTCCGCTACGGACTGACGGATGAGTCGTTGCGCGAGGTGATGGGCGGCCCTCCGATGCAAGACGTGGCCGCCGGGATCGAGGCCGGTCGCTACAACGTCACTCCCGGGATGGAGCCTGGGATCGCTTCGATGCTGCTGGGCACCGTGATCAGCGCCATGTGGATGGTGCTAGAGGGGCACCAAGCTTGGCGTGAGGCAGGATGTGCCGCAGCCGAACTCGCGCTGTGCGCGCTGGGCGTTCCACGCGACGAGGCGCGGGATATCGCCGCTAGACCACTGCCCGCTATTTCCTTCGACTTCTGACCACGAATCCCGCCCACCGTGCATGCGAACGGCTGGACGGCGATGAATGTGCGGTGCGGGGCGGCCCTGATTCTTCTGACTTCCAACAATCTTTCCGACCCCTGCTTCGCCGCCTGTCACCTCGGGGGCGGCGACCCATTCCGAACAGGACATGTAATGGCGCAAGCGCGTGGCACCCGGCGGCGATCACAGGTCGCGGATGTGCGTGCCGTGATCGACAACTTCTACTCCGCCTACGCCGAGCGCGACGTCGGTCGAATGATGGAGTGGGTCTCCGATGACATCGTCGAGCAACTCTCCGGGATCGGGCTGGTCCGTGGTCGGGCTGACGAACGGCGATTCCTGCGGTCACTGTTCGAGGCGTTCCCGGATCTGGAGACTACGGTGATCCGCCAATATGTCGACGGGACGACCGCGTCGGTCGAATGGTATCGGTGCGGTACCTTCACCGGCCGCGACTTTCAGGGGATTCCGGCCACCGGACGCCGGTTCGAGCTGACCGGGCTCGCGCTCATCGATGTCCATGATGGCCGGATCACGCGGATCAACGGCTACTACGACACTGCCGAGTTCGCCCGAGCGATCGGGTTGTTGCCGACCAGAGACGGGCGAGTGGAACGGTGGGGTATTCGCCTGTTGCGGCTGACGCTGGCACTCCGGAAGCGGAAGATCCGCTCGGTCGTCTGACTACTTCAGGCGGCCGAGTCGTCCCGTGGTGCGTCCAGTGGAGGTAGCGGACGCCGGCAGACCTCATGCGCTTCTTCGGGCGGAAGCCCGAACATTCGCAGCAGATCCTCGGTCACCTGATCGGTTGCTTCGGCGTCGTCGCGTTCCGGCTGATCATGTAGGAGTTGGCCGAGGGCCAGAGAGGTTCCGGCAACGATGGTCATGGCCAGTTCCGGATCGCGAATCTTGAACCGGTCGGCGCTGATCGCCGCTTCGATATCGCGGCGGGCGCGCGGTGCGAGTCCCCGGTCCGAGCTCACGAGGTTGAGTCCATCGTTGAGCAGGACCTTGCTCAGGGTGGGGTTCAGGCGGTGCAGGCGGCCGGTGAGCCGGAAACTCTGGGCGAAAACCTGTGCGGGGTCGTCCACGTCCTCGCACAGCAGGTCGAGGGCTGCGCCGTGGTGGTCGAGCGCCTCTTCGATCGCGGCTCGGAACAGTTCTTCCCGGCTCTGGAAGTGGTTGTAGAACGATCCCATGCCGACGTCGGCGGCCTGGGTGATCTCGAGGATCGGCACGTTGAGTTTTCCCTCGGCCAAGAACGACTGCGCTGCGCTGACGAGCGCGGCCCGGGTGCGTGCCTTGCGGCGTTCCAGGCGGTTGGGTTCCGAACCGGTCTGTGCGGTCATCGATGCACCTCTCCTGATGTACTCGCACGCCATCGTAGCGTCCCGAGTCAATACTGACGAAATTGTCAGATTGACTTGACTGAGAGCCTCATCGTGAGTGACGATATCGTCAACGTTTGGAAGGGAGTGGTCGATGAGCGGCCATCACGATGTGCACAGCGGTCTGCACAGCGAGCACGGCGGGCTGGCGGGTGAGCATCCCGGCCGAGCACGCAATCCGGTGATCAAAGTGCTCGATCTCGCCTGGCTGGAATTCGAGAAGCCCGACCTGGACAGAGCGGAAACCTTCGCGCACGCCTTCGGCTTCGCCACTGCGATGCGGACGGCCGACGAGGTGCAGCTGCGTGGAACCGATCCGGGCTCGCCCTGCATGCTCATCCGCCGCGGGGATCGCTCGCGGTTCGTCGGTTCGGCCTTCCGTGTCGCCGATTCCGCCGACCTCTTGCGGCTGGCCGAGGCGACCGGCGCGCGAGCGGTGGCCCTACCGGAATCGTTGGGAGGATTGACTGTCGATCTCACCGACCCCAGCGGGCTGCGGGTCCGGGTGGTCGCCGAGACCCACGAGCTGGCGGCCTTGCCGACGCAGCAGCCGCACGTATTCAACCTCGGACACGAGGTGGCACGCGTGAACGCCACCCAGCGACCACTGCGAGCACCCGCGCGCGTGCAACGGCTCGGACATATCGTCGTACAAACGACCAAGTACCGGGAAACCCTTGATTGGTATCTGGAGAAGCTGGGGCTGATCGTCAGCGACTTCCAGTACTACTCGGGCCAGCGTCAACGCGGGCCGGTGATGAGCTTCATCCGCTGCGACCGGGGTTCGGTTCCAGCGGATCATCACACGCTCGCACTGACGCTGGGGCCGTCCAACCGATATGTGCATTCGGCGTATCAGGTCGCGGATCTGGACGCGCTCGCTGCAGGCGGTGAGTATCTGCGTGAGCAGGGTTATCACCGGTCGTGGGGGATCGGCCGGCATATCCAGGGCAGTCAGATCTTCGACTATTGGCGTGATCCCGACGGTTTCATGGTCGAACATTTCAGTGACGGGGACATGTTCGACTGCTCCGTCGAGCCCGGCTGGGCCCCGATGACGGCTTCCGGTCTGGCGCAGTGGGGCCCGCCGGTTACCAAAGACTTCCTCGGCATCAAGCCGGGAGGCGAATCTCTGCGCGAGATACGCGCGATCGTCGACGCGCTGCGCGAGGACAACGAATTCGATATCCGCCGCCTGCGCGGCCTGTTGAAAGTGGCCAACTCATGAGCACATCCGTACTCCGTACCGCCGACGCCTGGTGGGTGCAGACACCCTCGGGTGCCGCCCGTATCGACACCGCCGCGACGACCACGCGGGAGCTGCTCGACGATCGTGCGGCGATCGCCGCAGCCGTCGGTAGCTCGGAAGTCGTTGCTGTGGAAAGCCTTTCGTTGATCTCGCCGGTGACCGCACCGTGTCGTGTGGTGGCGCAGATGACGAACTACGTGTCCCATGTGAAGGATTCGGGCATGGACCCAGAGACGGTGCCGCTGACGTTCTTCCGCAAGGCATCCGGATCGATCAGCGGACCCCACGACGACGTCATCCGGCCCGCCCATGTGCAACTTCTCGACTACGAAGTGGAGATCGGCCTGGTCTTCGGCCGCGAAATGCCGGTCGGATCGGACATCACGGCGCAGAGCCTCGCGGACTACGTCGCGGGTTTGGTCGTCACGAACGATATCTCGGCGCGCGACGTCCAGTTGCCGAAAACCCAGTTCTACGAGGCGAAGTCGTACCCAACATTCACCCCTGTCGGCCCGGCACTGGTGCTGCTGGACGCCGATGAGCTGAAGCGGTTCGGGGATCTGCGGCTGCGACTGTGGGTCAACGGACAACTGCGCCAGGACATGACGGTCGCGGACATGATCTACTTGCCGGTCGAGACCCTGCGCGCGCTGACCCGCTTCCAGCGGATGGACGCCGGGGACCTCTTGCTCACCGGCACCCCGATCGGCACCGCGATCAGCGCGCCACCCAAGGCGGTGCAGGTCATCGCTTCGCTGCTGCCGCCCAAGATCAAATGGAAGATGTTCTTCCAAGGCCAGGCCAAGAATCCGAAGTATCTGAAGGACGGCGACACGGTCGAGACCGCGATCGGCACCGACGACGGCGCCATCGACCTGGGCCGCCAGCGCACGGTCGTGAGGTACGCCCGGTGACCGACAATTCGACGCTGGAGACCTCGACCGAGGAACTCCTCTGGCCCCGCTATGCCGGACCGGAAGACCTGGCGGTCATCGAATCCGTGCCGCTCGCGGCACGCGGTCTGCCCGAGTCGACCTATGCCCTGCTCGTCCGCGCGGCGACGCTGTGGCCGGAACGCAACGCCATCACGGTGCTGCCGGACGCGGCGCGCTGGCGAGAGCCGTTGCGACGCAGCTACGGCGAACTGCTCGCCGATGTCCACCGGTACGCGAACCTGCTGCACGAACTGGGCGTGCGCCGCTCCGATGCGGTCGCGCTCATCGCACCCAACTGCGCGGAGCTGGTCCCGGCAACCCTCGCCGCACAGGTAGCGGGTATCGCCGCGCCGATCAATGGCGGCCTGTCGCATGAGCACGTCGCCGAACTGCTGCGCCGCTCGGGCGCTCGGGTCCTGATCACCGCCGGTCCGGAACTCGCCCCCGACACCTGGACTGCCGCGCGCGAACTGGCCGCGCGCGGTCTGTTGGAGGCTCTGCTGGTGCTGCGTCCCACCGCAGCCTCGGAGCCGCCGCCGGAGCTGTCCGAGATAGCGAACGTCCGCATCGGCTACCTCGATGAGCTTGCGGCTCAGCAGGATTCGACCGGCTTCGCCGGACCATCCCCGAGCGCATCGGATCTGGCGGCGCTGTTCCACACCGGCGGCACTACCGGTGTGCCGAAGCTGGCCGCGCATCGGCATTCCGGCGAGGTCGCCAACGCGTGGATGATCGCCGCTAATTCTATGCTGGACGAGGACGCGGTGATGTTCGCGGCGCTGCCGCTGTTTCACGTCAACGCATTGGTCGTCACTCTGCTCGCACCGCTGTTCCGTGGTCAGGCCGTGGTGTGGGCCGGTCCGCTCGGTTACCGAGACTTCGCCTTGTACGCGGAGTTCTGGAATATGGTGGCGCACTACAAGATTGCCGCGATGAGCGCCGTACCGACCGTGTACGCGGTACTTGCCCAGTGCCCGGTCGGCGCCGATATCTCGAGCCTGCACTACGCGCTGGTGGGCGCATCGCCACTGCCGCCCGCGGTACGGGAGAGCTTCCAGGACCACACCGGTGTCACCCTTGTCGAGGGCTACGGTCTGACGGAGGCGACCTGCGCGAGCGCACGAAGCTTCCCGCAGGCGCCACGCGCTGGTGCGTCCGGGCAGCGCATGCCCTACCAGCATGTCGCGGTCGTCCGGGTCGCCGATGACGGTACGTGGAAGAGGCTGCCCGCGGGGGAGATCGGTGTGTTGGTGATCAGTGGCCCGACCCTGTTCGCCGGATATGTCACCGGTCGCGATGAGCACGGTCATGTCGTCGACGGTCTCGGCACCGTGGTCGACGGTTGGCTGAACACCGGCGATCTGGCCCATGTAGACGACGACGGCTTCATCTATCTGCACGGTCGCGCAAAGGATCTCATCATTCGTGGGGGTCACAATATCGATCCCGCGACCATCGAGGACGCCCTACTGTCGCACCCGCAGGTCGGTGCCGCCGGGGCGGTGGGCCGTCCGGACGTGCACGCCGGTGAGGTGCCGGTCGCCTACGTAGCGCTCACGGCGGGCGCGGACGTCACCGAGGACGAGTTGGTGTCGTGGGCGGCCGAGCGAGTGCACGAGCGCGCTGCGGCGCCCAAGACGGTCACCATCCTCGACGCGCTGCCCGTCACCGATGTCGGCAAGCCCTACAAGCTCGGGCTGCGCGCCGACGCCACCCGCCGTGAACTGCTCGACGCACTCGCCGAGATCTCCGGAGTGACCGGTATCGCCGCCGCGGTCGTGGACGGTGCGATCGTCGCGACGGTCACGCTCGACACCGACGCCGACCGGGCTGCGACCGAAACGATCCTGGGGCGTTACGCGATGAACTGGAAAGTCGAGGTGCGGCAATGAAAATCGCGTCCACCGTGCTGGCGGGCCTACTGGCGGCCGAATTCCTGTCCTTCGGGGCGGCCAAGCTCGCCGCAGTGGCCTCGATGCGCAAACGCGCCGAGCACCTCGGCTACAGTACGACCGCCTATCGAGGCATCGGCGCTGTCGAGATCGTCGCGGCCGGTGGGGTGCTGCTCGGTCTGGCCCGCCCGTCGATCGGTATGGCGGCGGGCACCGGGTTGGTGTTGTTGATGTCCGGTGCCATCGCCAGTCACCTGCGAAATGGTGACGGTGTCGCGGAGATTGCCCCCGCGGCTGGTACCGGTCTGATCTCCTTCGCATACGTCGTCGTCCTGGCGGGTGTATCTTCGTGAGTTCGCCGACGATTCCGGTCGTGATCGTCGGCGCGGGTCCGGCCGGCCTCACCGCTGCCACGCTGCTGGCGCAGTACGGCGTCGAATCGCTGGTACTGGAGCGGTGGGAGGGGGTCTACCCGCAGCCACGGGCGGTCCACCTCGACGGCGAAATCCGGCGGATCCTGGAACGTTTGGGCGTCGGCGCCGAATTCGACGCCATTTCCCGGCCCGCGCTGGGGCTGCGCTTGGTGGATCCGAATCATCGGGTGCTGGCGCAGTTCGATCGCGACCCGGCCGGTGGTCGCAACGGCCATCCGGAGGCGAACCTGTTCGACCAGCCGGAGCTGGAAGCGATCCTGCGCACCAACCTGAGTCTCTACCCGGGCGTGACACTGCGCGGCAGCGCGGAGGTCACCGCTGTCACAGAGGGAATCGGTGGCGTCGGAGTGGATTTCAACGACCGGATCACCGGGAGAGCCGAATCCGTCCGGGCGCGGTACGTCCTGGGTTGCGACGGGGCGAACAGTCTGGTGCGCGGCGCGATCGGCGGACGCATGCAGGACCTGCGATTCGACCAGCGGTGGCTGGTCGTCGACATCGCTACGACAGCCGACCTCGGTCATTGGGAAGGCGTACACCAGGTCTGCGATCCCTCGCGCGCGGCCACTTTTATGCGTATCGGCAAAACCCGATACCGGTGGGAATTCCGATTGCACCCAGCCGAGACCGCTAAAGATTATCGGGATCTCGTCCAGCTTCAACCGTTGCTCGCCCCATGGCTCGACGAAACAGCCTACGAGCGATCGGAATTGGTGCGCGTCGCCGAATACACCTTTCGCGCTCAGCTCGCCGACCGGTGGCGCAGTGAGCACGTATTCCTGCTCGGGGACGCCGCCCACCTCACCCCGCCGTTCATCGGGCAGGGGATGGGTGCGGGTCTGCGTGATGCGGCGAATCTCAGCTGGAAGCTCGCCGGAGTGCTTCGTGGTGAGCTGTCCGAAAGTGTGCTCGACACCTACGAAGCCGAGCGGAAACCACACGCGCGGGCCATGATCCGGATGGCCAAACTGACCGGGCTGACGATGACCGAAGGCGGTGAACTGGGGAACCGGCTGCGCAGCCTCATCGCACCGCGGCTACGCGTCGTGCCTGGTCTCACCGGGATGGTTACCAGCGGCGAGTCCCCGCCCCTGCACCGTTCGTCGCTTGTGGTGGCACCGTGGATACACAGAGGTCTGGCCGGTCGGCTGGTCCCGAACGACCGATTGGCCGATGGGCGGCGCGTGGACGAGGTCGTCATGGGCCGATACGCCATCATCACCACGGCCGATTTGTCGCCGGGTGATCGGACGATCGTGGAACAACGCGGCGGTATCATGCTGCGCCCCGAGCCGCATACGAAGCTATACCGCTGGATTCGCCACAGCCGCGCGGGCGCGCTCCTGGTTCGACCGGACGGCACCGTGCAGAACTGCAGAGGAAGCCTGCCTGACCTGTGCGCATCGCTTCCGCGATTCGCGCCGAGTATTCGGCGGGCACGTGCGAGCTGAGTGTCACGTGACGATAGCTGACCATCGAGGCCATTTATGCAGATATCGTCAATTGTGCCGCAGGACGTTGCGAGCGCGTCATAACCAGCGCTGGTCGAACGGGACGATGCGGCCGTTTCGTATCACCATGATCGTGCGGTCGATCGTGTAGGCGTGCGCGGCCGTGAGCACACGCGACTGGTTGTCGACTACTGCCGAGACCGTCGGCGCGGCCAGTATGTCGAGCATGTGCTCGCGGCTGTCCGCGCCGATGGTGAGCGCGCCGTGGTAGCAGCGGTGACCGCCGAGGCTTCCATCAAACTGCACCGCAGACCACGCCGGGACGAGGGCGTCGTCGTCATCCAAGACATGTCGTCGCAGTCGTGCCCTGGCGAGGAGCGCATCGGGATCACCCCCGAGATCGCAAATGAGCGATGACCATCCGCGCAGAGATGCGGCGCGGATGACTCTAGGAGGCGGCTTCGGTCGGGTTGTTCGCGACTGCCGTCCGAGCCTCCAATGCTGCTGCGGTCTTGGCGATTTCATCGGCTTCGCCGGGTGGCACGCCCAGGGTGATCAGGCAAGCGCGAGCCGCCGCTACTTCCGGCTGCGGCTCGGGCTCGGTCCACGACTCGTCGTTGCGCGCCTCGAGCAGGGCGAGGACCAGTCCGGCGAGGGCGCGTGAAAGCACTTCGGCGGGAAGGTGGTCCGAGTAGATGCCAAGTTGCTGTCCATGGCGCAGCATCGCGGTGCCGTGCTCGTGGACCGGTGCCAGCCGTTCCGCGATCCGCGCTCCGAGATTCGTCTCCGTGAGTTTCAGCAGCAGCCGGTACTTGTCGCCGACCCGCCAGAGGGCGATCGTGCAGCGGGCCGAGGTGACGGCGACCGGCTCGTCAGGGTTCAGCGGGCGTAGCGTCCGGGCGATATCCTCCGACGCCAGGTCGAGAATGCCGTCGATCAGGGCCTCGCGAGTAGGGAAGTGGCCGTAGAGAGTACGGCGCACAACACCTGCTGCGGAGGCGATTTCCTCCATGCTGGATGCGGGGTTACGAGCCAGTTCGCCGGCCGCGACGTCGAGGATTCGCTGCCGATTGGCTTGCGCCCGGCTGCCCGGTGTCGCTGATGAAGTCATGGTTCCCGTCGCTGTCATGTGAGTCCCTTCACGATTCAGGGTTCCACGGTTGCACGTTGCTGTGCAAATCCCTTAAGTTTCACAATAACGTGCAATTGCACAATGGTGTGCATATGAATGGCCTGAATGAGAGGAACGCAAGTGGCTCTGCTAGTCACCGAACCGGTTGAACCGGGCACCGTCTACGGCCGCCGATGGGCGGCGCTCGCGGTGCTGTGCCTGAGTGTGCTGATCGGCGTCATGACCAATACGTCGCTGATCGTTGCCGCTCCCGATATGACCATCGACCTGGGCTTGTCCAGTCAGCAACTGCAGTGGATCATCGACGCCTACACCATCCCCTATGCCGCTCTGATGCTCCTCATGGGCGCGATCGGGGACAAATACAGCCGCCGCGGCATACTGCTGCTCGGCCTCGGCATCTTCGCGGGCGGTGCGGTACTGGGGTCGCTCGTCGACAGCGCGAGCTGGGTAATCGCGGCTCGTGCGATCATGGGCTTCGCGGCGGCGATGATCATGCCTGCGACGCTCTCGCTACTCGTCGCTACGTTCCCGAAACGCGAACGCGCCGTGGCGATTACGATCTGGACTGCGACCACCGGTCTGGCGATCGCGGTCGGTCCGCTGGTGGCGGGCTGGCTGCTCGAAGACCACGGCTGGGCATCGACCTTCCTCATCAACGTGCCCATCGCGGTCGTTTCGATGGTCGCGGCGCTGGTGCTTGTTCCTCCGTCGAAGGCACACTCGGCGCAGCGGCTGGACTTGCTGGGCGGCGCGTTGTCGATGGTCGCCGTCGCGTCGCTCGTATATATGATCATCGAGGGACCTCGCCATGGCTGGCACGCCTCCGCCTGGGCGCGGGTATTCTCGCTGCGGTCACCGGCGCTACGTTCATCGTCTGGGAGCTGCGCCACTCCAACCCGATGCTCGATGTCCGCAAGTTCGGCGACCGCGCCTTCGCCGGTGCGAATCTCGCTGTGCTGCTGTTCTTCTTGGCTGCTTTCGGTTCGATCTATTACGTCACCCAGCATTTGCAGTTCGTGCTCGGATACGACGCACTCGATACGGGGGTGCGGCTGCTGCCGTTGGCGGGCGCTGTGTTCGTCGGCTCGGCGATCACCGGTGTGCTGACTCCGCGCCTCGGACTGCGCACCATGGTTGTGGCGGGCATGCTGCTCGGCATTCTCGCCCTGGTGGTCCTCACCCGGGTCGACGCCGAATCCGGCTACGGCGCGTTCGCCTGGCCGCTGGTGCTGCTGGGCCTCGCGATCGGCCTGAGCGTCTCACCGGCCACCGACACGATCATGGACGCTTTCCCGGAACGCCTGCTCGGGGTGGGTGGCGCGGTCAACGACACCTCCGTCGAATTGGGCGGCACCTTGGGCATCGCCATCCTCGGCTCGCTATTGGGAACCGCGTACAGCGACGAGCTCGGTCCCGTGGTCAATGGTCATCTGCCCGCGGAAGCGGCTGGCGTGGCACAGGATTCCATCGGCGGCGCGCTCATGGTGGCCCAACGCATCGACGCGGCCGGAATGCACGAACAGGCCGCACAACTGGTGTCCGCCGCGGATGCCGCATTCGCCCACGCGGTTTCGCACACCAGCCTGATCGCGGCGATCGTGCTCGCGGCAGGCACCCTCGGCGTCGCGGTGCTGCTCCCGGCGCGGCGCAAGTCGGCGCCTGCTCATGTACCCAACACTGTGGAGGAAGCCGTTTTGGTCGGCTGAACCCGGGAGAGAAACGTGGGCGCGCTTTTCGGAGCGCGCCCACGTCGTGTGTTCCGCCGGACGGCGCTGGGACAGTTGTCAGTCGTCTGCAGATCGTTTGTGGGTGCTGAACATAACCCTGCGTGTACGACTATCGGCTGCGGATGGTGCGATCCCGCGAGCCCTTACCGGTCGCTGCCGAACGCGCGCTCGTGATATGCACTGCGCGCCGAGATGTCGGCGTCACGGGCGATCGCGTCCACCTTGAGAGCGAGCATGGCTCGCTCACGGAGGGCGCGCGGCAGCAGGTTTCCGAGCTGTATGCCGATGCGCTGGTCGGCCGGCGCCCATACCTCGAAGCGGTTGCGGCGCACGGCGTCGATGACGGCACGGGCGCAGTCGTCGGGGCTGATCACTCGCAGTAGACGCGAGGACCGCCCGGTGCCGTCGATCATCTGGGTCCGCACCTGTCCGGGATGGACGACGCTGAAGCGTACTCCGCTCTCGCGGTATTCCAGCCGCAGCGCCTCGGTCAGGCCGACAACGCCGAACTTGGTCGCGGTGTATACAGCGCTTCCCGGTTGCGGTACTCGACCGGCCGCGGACGCGACGTTGACCAGGTGCCCGCCGCGGCGCGGCAGCATGCGTTGCAGTGCCAGGCGTGAGCCGATGATCGGCCCCATCAGGTTGACGTCCAACTGGCGGCGGCTGACATGGGACGGCTCGGAATGGAACGGGCCCATCCAGTCGACGCCGGCGTTGTTGATCATGACCGTCATCGGCCCTATGGCGTTCTCGGCAGTATCGAGGAAGGACGCGAAACTCGCTTCGTCGGTGACGTCGAGCGCGGTCCCCAAGGTGTCGTTGCCGAGTTCGGCGGCTGCTTGCTGGGCAGCGTGGCCATCGATATCGCCGACTGCGACATACGCGCCCGCGTGGACGAACTGCGTGGCGATCGCACGGCCGATGCCGTGTGCGCCACCGGTGATCACGACGCGCGCGCCGCGTAGCGTGTCGGTGTCGGAGGTGTTGCGGGATCTGTTCGTGAACATGGTTATTCCTTGTCTTCGGATGGTTTTTCCGTGGATGGTTATTGATTTCCGATGCCCGGGGGCGCGATGGACTCGCGCCGGTACCGGTCGATCATCAGGTCGCGGGTGTATCGGATCTCGTCGCTGTAGCAGTCGATCGGCATGCCGCCATGGCGGGCGATACAGCTGTTGCAGTACGCGCAGTCCGGGGCATCGGAAGTCTCTTGCAGGACAGTGCGGTACAGGTGGGGGTTGGCGATCATCGCCCGGGCGGCGGAGACGGCGTCGACCTTGCCGCTGTCGATCGCCGTCTCCATTGCGCGCCGGGTGTGGAATCCACCGACACAGATGATCGGGATGTCGAGGGCGTCGGTGAACCGTTGCGCCTGGGGAAGGTTGAATCCCTCCACTGGAGGGCGCAGTCTCCCCGCGACGTATTCGAAGACCGGGCCCAAGGCGCGTCCGAACGCTTTCTGGCCCGCAGACATATCCCGACCTGAGCCCACAGTGAGACTCGCATGGAAGAAGCCCTTGTATCGTCCCTGGATTGTGCCAGGCCACGATTCGTAGTGCCCGCGGGAAATCTCTATGGAGTCGGCTCCCTCGTCTTGTAGCCACTTGGCGACTCGGACGAGTTCGTCGGTGGTCGCGCCCGCCCGGAGGGGGAGATCGTCGGTGCCGTTGAGCTTGATCAGAATCGGATAGTCCTCGCCGAGACGGGAACGCACACTGCGCAGGACCTCGAGCAGCAGCCTGGCCCGATTGTCGAGGCTGCCGCCATAACGGTCGGTTCGGCGGTTGGTGTGCGGGGTCAGGAACTGATTGAGCAGGTAACCGTGTGCGGCATGGATCTGCACACCGTGGAATCCTGCCTGTCTCGCACGTGCCGCCGCGGCGGCGAATGATTCGACGACCGTCGGTATCTCGTCGGCCCGGAGTGGGGACGGCTTGGTGCCCAGCATCGGTTCGCGGACCGCGGATGCGGAGACGATGCGATCGACTCCTGGTGCGGGACTGGCTATCTGGCGACCGCCGTGGTTGAGTTGTGCGATCAGTTTCACGTCGCGCCCGTGGGTGAGGGCGACCCAGTCGCGTAAGCCGGGGAGCTTGTCGTCGGCGTCGATACCGGCCTGGTGCCCGGCGGACTTGCCCTGCGCCGAGACGAAGAGATTGCCGGTAACGATCATGGGTGTGCCGGCCTCGACGATCGGCTCGTAGAATCGCAACAGTTCATCGGTGACGAAACCGCCTGCGGTGGAGCGGGTTTCACTGGTCGCGGATTTGAACAGCCGGCCCCGAAGGGTCATGGAGCCGATGGACAACGGCGTTTCGAGCACACTGCGCTCGGTCATGCGGGTATGCGCTTTCTCTGCAGGCCGTACGCGTCGCGAGTCGACGGACGGAGGTTGTCGACGCTCCGTCGTTCAAGTTGACAGAGTGTCGAGAATGGTGCGTAGCCGTCGGTAAACTCACGGCCATGGATTCAGCAGTCGAGCCCACTCCCCGGCCTTCCACTCGGGGTCGCCGACCGCCCGCTGTCAGCGGTGACGATCGCGAGCGGGCGATCCTCGCCGGCGCGGAGCGACTACTGGCCGAACGGCCGCTCGCCGAGATTTCCGTGGACGATCTCGCCAAGGGGGCCGGTATTTCGCGGCCGACCTTCTACTTCTATTTCGCGTCGAAGGAGCAGGTGCTGCTGTCTCTGTTCGACAAAGTCATCCAGGAGGCCCGCAGGAACCGCGGCGACGCCTTGCTGCACCTCGACGAAGGGGAGGAGCAAGGCTGGCGGGCCGCGATCGGTGCGTTCGTCGACACCTTCGCCGCTCACCGCGCGGTCGCTTCCGCAGCTGTCGCTGCGCAGTACACCAGCGTCGCGGTGCGGGAACTGTGGTCGCAGGTAATGGAGCAGTTCGTCGAGGACGCGCTGATCGCGATCGAGGCCGAGCGTCGCCGCGGCGCCGCGGCGGCGGGGATTCCGGCACGCGATCTGGCTACCTCGTTGAGCTGGATGGTAGAGCGCAATCTTTTCATGACCTTTGCCGTACAGGGGCCTGCGGTGCCGGAGCAGCGGCTGCTCGACACCCTGGTCTCGATCTACATGTCGGCGGTCTACCGGCGGTGACGGCTGCCGTCGACGCCATCCGTCGACGGCAGTCACGATTGAAAATTCCACTTCGCCGCCGGGGCCGGTGGCAGGGGCGCGAGCGCGTACCCGTTCTCACGGAATTCGTCCTTTCGATTCCGGCCGTTCGAGGTGACCGGAGCCGCTGGAGTCCGCGCGCAGTGATGGCGACCACAACAGCTGGGACCCGACTCTAGGTGAGGGCTTGACCTCGGTCAACACTGTGTTGATAATCTCGTCACTATGTCGAGAAGGCGGCGATTCGTTGCGTCCGAGCGACCGACATTGCACTAAGCGAGCACAAAGGACCGGAGCACCACCGTGACCACGACAACATCGACCTTCTCCTCCGTGGGCGCCCGCTTTTTGGCGCAGTGCGCCAGCGCGCCGCACACGGAGGCCTTTCGCGCGCCGCGCCCGGATGATCGATGGGAGTCGCTGACCTGGGGTGACACCGCGTCTCGGAGTCGGCACCTGGCCGCGGGGCTGCTCGCCTTGGGAGTGAGCACAGAGGATCGGGTAGGTATCGCGAGTTCGACCCGGCTCGACGAGATCGGTTTCGTCACCACGATCGACGGCCGCATCGACCGCATTTTCGACAACCTGCCCGTGGTCCGCCCCAGCTTCATGGCCGCCGCGCCCCGGATCTTCGAGAAGATCCACAGCCGGGTCGCCATCGCGGCGACCACGAACGGCGGGCTACGGAAAGCCTTGTACACCTGGGCTTTCCGCATCGGCATCGACTCGGTGCGTCGGAAGGCGGCGGGCGAGCCCGTATCTCGTCGGCGCACAGTGCAGATGGCGATCGCGGACCGGCTCGTGTTCGCGCGCATCCGTGCCCGCTTCGGTGGCAACCTCGAATACCTGGTGTCCGGCAGTGCCGCCCGCTCACCGCAGATCGCCGAATGGTTCACCGCCGCAGGCCTGCCGGTGCTCGAAGGGTATGGGCTGACCGAGACGACCGGCGCGTCGTTTGTCAACCGCCCGCGCGATATCCGGATCGGCACGGTGGGCATCGCGTTCCCCGGCACCGATGTGACGATCGCCGAGGACGGTGAGATCCTGCTGCGCGGGCCGGGCATCATGCGCGGCTATCACGGCGTGCCCGAACAAACCGCCGCGGTGCTCGACGCCGACGGATGGTTCGCCACCGGCGACATCGGCGAACTCGACGCCGACGGATTCCTCCGGATCACCGACCGCAAGAAGGATCTCGTCAAAACAAGCGGCGGCAAGTACATTGCCCCGACGGCCATCGAATCCGCGGTCAAAGTCGCGTGCCCGATCATCTCGCACGCGATCGTCATCGCCGACGGGCGCAATTTCGCCAGCATCCTGCTGACTGTTGACCCCGATGCCGCCGTCGGCATGCCCGAGCAGGCGATCCGCGACACCGTCCAGCGCGCCCTGGATTCGGTCAACGCCGGGCTCAACCGGTGGGAGACGATCAAGCAGTACCGCATCCTGCCTCGCGAACTCAGCGTCGAATCCGGCGAACTCACGCCCAGCCTCGAGATCAAGCGCGCGGTCGTCGCACGAAACCACGCGGACTTGATCAAGAGCATCTACACCTGAACCGCACTACCGAGAGAGTCGACGATGACCTTTCCCATTCACACCAGCTCCATGCTGTCTCCGCTGATGCTTCGCGGCGACATGCCGCGGGAGGTAGCCACTACCTATTGGGCGAGCACGCATGCAGATAAGGTCGAGAAGCTGCCCAATCTGGTGGAGTACACCCAGCGGCACTTCTCGACCACCGACCACGGATTCTGGCCGGCCACCGCCGGAGTCGGCACGCGCATCCCCGAGGATTGGCGTCTGGATGGATGCGCCGAGCTCCGGTTCCGCAGCACGGTCGCGACCCTTATGACCGCTCCGTACGCCCGTGAGGTGTATCTGGACGAACAGAACGTCTTCGGCAAGGTAATCGGACACGTGACCGGCCCTGGCGGTGGTCGCTGGTGGACCGACGGTTTCGACGAGACCATCGGGCATCACGTCATGCTGCTGTTGCGCCGCCGCAGCGGGGTGCGCGGGTCGGTGTTCCGCGAATTCGTGCACGGGGGCGTAGGACGTGCGCTACTCGACGCGGGCGTGCGGGACGTGCGCACCTATACCTTCCTGCCGTGGACCAGGTGGTACAACACCTCGCCCGGGGTGTGCCACGACAACCCGCTGGAGCACCGCCATCACGGTGCCGTTGTATTCGGTGTGCCGAGCCGTGGGGCAGTCGACGAACTCCTGCGATCACACTCGGTCACCGCTCTGATCGACCAGCAGCACACCGCCTGCACCGCCGTGCACGCCTACAGCGTGGAACGTTCGGTGCCTGTGGTCCGCGCGTACCCGACGGTCTCGAAGGCTTCTTCGAGAGGCTGACTCACGACCAGCTTCGAGCATGGACTCGACGCGGTCTCGTCGGCCGCCACGCCAAGGCTCCGCATCCGCGGACCAGGATCATCTGGTCGCCGCCTTTTCGCGGCCATCGCGCCCCGTCACTGACCCGCGGCCCGTTGGAGTCCGCAGTGACCATCGAGGATCGATTTCGGTGTAGTCAGGTCGCGTTGCGGGGCGATCGTGCCGAACTGTCGCCGAAAGTGACTGTGCCGCAGTGAAATTCCGCGGAGCATCAGGCGCTGTCGATCCGAGACAGATGCTCTTTGATCCGTGGGATGCGCAGTAGCGCGACCGATAAAGCTACACGATGTAACATCGCGCGTATGCCCGCGTCGTCAGTAGCCGCAGAACGCCCTAAGCGTGTCCGGCTGCCGGTTGCCGAGCGGGAGACGCAGCTCCTCGATATCGCCGAGAAGTTGTTCACCGAGTGGGGCTTCGAGGGGGTGACCATCGAGGACATAGCGCGTGCGGCGAATGTCACCCGGCCCGTTGTCTACCAGCGCTACGGATCGAAGGATGCGGTCTTCGTCGCGTGTGTTCGGCGGGCTCGTGAGCAATGCGAGCAGATGGTTTTCGACCGTGTGGCTGCCGCCCGGGACAACCTCACGGCGCGGATCAAGGCGGGCAGCGCGGCGTATTGCGACATCATCACCACCGATCCGCGCCGCTTCAACTTGCTTTTCACCACGTCGGCGAATCTCGAAGGTCCTCTCGCCGAGGAACTTCGGGGCCTGCGCCAGAACTCCATCAATGCGACCATCGAGATGGCCAGACCCTATGCGCCCGACTTGAAAGAGGAGGCGCTCACCGCATTCGCGTACGCGGTGTCGGGTATCGGTGAGCAACTCGGACGCTGGCTGCTCGCCAACCCGCGGATGTCGCGGAAGAAGTTCGTTGTCTACTACACGGCCGCCGTCGAAGGTGTGGCCAACAACATCTTGGTCATGCCACAGGCCGCGAAGCGGCCGGCTCGCGGCTGACCTCGTTGCTCTAGCGTCGCTGCGGTTCTAGAAGTTCGTGTTGGGCGCGGACGGGCTGGCCCAGTAGGGGATCGGCGGCCGCGATCTCGATGTCCGGGGCAGATCGCCCGGCGCGCCTGCGGCCAGTCGAGCGGATGGCCGCCGCGATGGCGAGGATCGTGAGTGCGGCCGATGCCAAGACGATCGGCAGATAGGTTCGGAAGACTGTCAGTTTCCGCCCACTATCGGCCATGAAACGCGCCGCCTCCGCGGCTGATTGGTCGGTGCTGTGCAATGCCAGTTTCGAAAGCGGCAGTACGGGAACGAGCTCGAGATCGACGAACACATTCAAGATCGTGGTTTGCTCGGCGGCCAGTGTGATCGGCGCCCCTAGTTGCTTGTCCAGCGTCATCGACGTCGTGTCGTCGATGGTGAACCCGATCGGCACCTCGTTGGGAAGCTCGGGAAGGACAGCTTTCAAACCAGCGGAGTACCGAGCAGGCAAATTCGGGGCGATCATCTCGAGTAGCAGCTTCGGGATCGTCGTCCCGTCACCGGTTTTCGCCATATCCGCGATGGCGGACTGGTACGGGACAAGGAGTTGATGGTCGGCGACAAGTCCGGTCGCCGTACCGCTGAATCCGTACGCTTCTCGGCCTTGGATCTCGCTCGCGCCGGTGAATTTCATTCGCTGTGTCTTGTCGAGCACCGGGTTGTACACCTTGAAGCTGTCCTTGCCGGCGCCGATCGGTCGTGAAATCACCATGCCGCCGAGCTGATCCTGGACTCTTGCTCCCGATGGTGCTCGGCTCTGGCCGTAGTCGGCCCGATCGACGGCGTAGCGGTACTCGGAAGTCAAGGGTCCTGACGGCAGGTCCAGGACGGTGGTGGATCTGATGACGGCCGTCGCCCAATCGGTCTGCTCGACGGCGGTGTCCCGTTTGGCAGCCACGGCCGTCGGCGTGCCCAGGTCGAAGGTCGCCGGATCGAGCGTCTGGTACTCACCTATCAGTTGCTGCGACGATGCGAATCCCTCCGGCAGCCGGCATGCGAACGGCACGCCGACGAACCTGACGAGCGCTGCCGCGACCAGAAGTGCGATGCCGATGGTTACCCGCATTCGGGTGGAACGTATGTGCCTCACAACACTCTCCACTCTGCCGCTCGCCAACTGTGGTGCACGACACGTCAAGGCGAGATCGTGATCTAAGTTACACCGCGTAGCTACGGAGTGTAAGTATGGTGAGGTATCGCGTCAAACCAGCCTCAGCTACGGCATGTAGCTTCCGGCACGAATTGATGGGTTCATCAGAAGTGCTTGACATCGGCCTTGATCATATCTGAAGATTTCGTCACTAATATCGGAAGTGATCTGCGGACTCGAACACGTTGGTCGACGCGGTGGGGTTCCCGATCTCGTCCCATCGGATGAATTCGTCGAACTGCCTTGAAAGATGTATTCCGCCATGGCCTTCGGTGAGTCGGCATCGAATGTCGTTGTCGTGCACGCGGTTGGTGACCGCGGGGCACTGTCGCTTCCACGTCGTCATGACAATTCTCCTCGAAGCCGAGTCCGCGGATGGTTGGGGCCGCCGCACCCCCGGGACGTGGTGGTCACCGAGGGTGCAGCGGGGCTGGGGGCCGGTTGCTCGACCGCGATGATCGAGTCGGCGGGGCCGCTGGTCTTCGTCCAGGGCGTCCCGGAGCCGGTGACCGGAGCACCGGCTGCTTATCCGGGTCAGCCCGAACACCGTGTCGCGGTGACGGGCTGACCACCGGAGCCCAACGGCCGCAGCGCGATCAGACGGTGTATCGATCAAGGACCTTCAGTCGCCAGCCTTTCGGCCACAGCGCGTCGTAGCGCGCCCGTAGGTCGTCATGCTCCCAGCCGTGCACCCACACCTCCGGTTCCCGCGTCTTGCGCCACACCGCTGTGATGCGCGGGCCGTTCAGGTTGTAGGTGCAGATGAACTTCAGTCGCCACCCGCCGGACCAGAGCTCGTCGTAGCGCTGTTCGAACTGCTCGTACGTGGCGTCGTAGATCTGGACCTCGCCGACGGTGGACGGTTCCCACGCTGCGGTGTAACGAGGTTGTCCGTTCACGGTGACGACGTCGACGAGCTTGAGCCGCCAGCCTTTCGGCCACAGCTCGTCGTAGCGCGCCCGGTACTGCGCGTACGTGGCGTCATAGATCTGAGTCTCACCGCCCTTGCCGGGAACCCACACCGCGGTGTATCGGGTCTGACCGCCGACTACGTACCTGGTGAGCAGTGTGAGCCGCCAGTTCTGGGGCCACAGCTGGTCGTACTTGGCTTTGTATTCTGCGAATGCCGCGCCGTAGATCTGGATTTCACCACCAGTGCCGGGACGCCACACTGCGGTATAAAGGGGTTGCCCGTTCACCGTGACGGCGTTCAGGCTGTGCAGGCGCCAGCCTTTCGGCCACAGCTCGTCGTAGCGTGCCCGGTACTGGGCGTACGTGGCGTCATAGATCTGAATCTCGCCGCTCGTGTTCTGCGTCCACGCCGCTGTGTAGCGGACCAATTCCTGCCGTGTGGTCGTGACCGACCCGGTGAGCGTCCAATCGCCTTCATTGCGCCACCGCTGGGAGAAATCGATGACCGGGGCGCTGAGCTCGTCGTAGCCGAACACCCATCCGTGACTACCGATGAGGTCGTCGTTGTCACCGAAGGTGGCGAACCAGACCTTCTCAGGGTCCGACATCGCGGCTTTCACCGCTTTCGTGACCTTGTCGGCTGCGGCGTCTTTTATGGCAGCCAGCTTGGTCTCGATCTCGGCCTTCGTCGGAGCGGTCATCGCGTGCTGGAACTCGGCGGCCACCTCGGTCACGCCCTTGGACACGGCTGCCACCAGTGCGGCGTAAGCCTTCCGTGGGACATCGCCGGGCCAGCCGTCCTCCTCCATGAGCACGACCACGACCCCGGCGAATCCAGGCAGATCGTTGCCGAACCTGGCCCGCAGCGTCTCATCGACGATGGGGATCGGCTTCAGGGTGCTGTCCCACGTGCCTAATGCGGCGGGGACGCCCACATTGTGGCCGACGTTGACGGTCTTTCCTTCCTCGGACCTGCCGAGGTTACCGTGACCGCCGGGGCGGGCTTCGATCACCGGCGCCCCGGCGAGGCCGGCAGTTGCCGACCGCACCGCGTAGCCCTCGCCATCGACTTTGAAGAAGACCGGCCACAGATACGGTGCAGCATTGCCCAATCCGTCGCCCTCGTCATGGCAATGGAGGTTCTTCAGGGCGATCTTCACGTTCAGGGTTGCGCGAGTCATGGTTTATCTCCTTCGTTGGCGGAAGCGGACTTTCGGCTCCCTCTGTCCGGTCGACCGGACTGGCACCAATGCTTCGGCCCCTCGCTTGCCACCGGCTGACGGAATCCTGGCAACCCCGAAGCACCGACGCCGACGGTCCGATCGGGCAGTGATCAGTTCGTCGTCGGCCGGACGCAGGATGTGCAGGGGCTTGAAGAAGTTTTCCGGTAGTAGTCGCCGAAAAGTCACCGAAGTTCGGCACAGCGCCTATCCGGACGGGGCACCGGGCCGAAATCCGTTGTTACGCGCGGCGACCGGGACCCTCCTTTGGCGGAGAGGTCCGATACCCGCACGGTGCGATACCAGCTGCCGTTGACGACGATGTAGCCCGGCGGCGGTGACCGCCCCGACCAGGTCGATATGGATCGTGATCACGCCACTGTCGGGCACAGCTCGTTTTCGGGGTGCAAGGGCTGCCAGCTGGTGATCAGTTCGCGACCTCATTGTTGGTTCCAGAAAGTCCGATCCGGTGGAGCCGGAAACCCGCCTCCACCCAGACCTGAAGGAGAAGTAGTTATGGCGAACGTGTTTGTCGATGAGATGAAGTGCGTGGACGAAACAGGTACCGGTATCGACGAATGGACGTCAGATGATGTCTACCTGCTGTTGTTTCGGGGCAGCATCCCGACCGGTGTCAACCTTGCCTCGCAGACGGAGTTCACCGTGACCGGGCCAGGTAGCTTCTGGAACGAGATGGACGACGGAGACCGTCGCACCCGTGACGTCGCGGTCGCCGCGTACGACCCCAAGTCCCTGTACGTCGTTCAGTTGATCGAACAGGACAACGGTCGCGACGTCGCCGACGATGCGACGGCCGCCTATCGGAGCGCCCTGAATCTGGCATGGACCGGGGCGCTGGCGCGCACGGTCGGCCAAGCGCCGGTCCAGCGGGCCGATGTGCTCGCCGGGACCATCTCGGATGCGCTTCGGAGCTTGCACACCATCTACATGGGTGTCCCCAAGCAGGGCAACGACGACCCTATCGGTCGCCCGCAGCGCCTGTCGCTGCCCACGCGGCAGGTCGATCGCGGTGCTCGCCTTCCGAGGCGATAGCGGTCATTACCGGGGCACTTTCAAGGTGGCCTGATGTGAAGGCGGACGGCGCCGTAGCTGGCTCCAGGCGATACGGCGCCGGTACCAGGCACTCCGTGACAGCCGGTCCCGCTGCACCCGCAAGTGATCATCGCACCCGAATGTGCAGCGGGCCGAGCCGATCCGTACATCGAACTTCGAGGAGAAAAGTATGACGACCCTATGTCGTCGAGCACGGCGCCTGAGCGGAACGCAGACGCCTGGGAATGACCGAGTGGTGGAAACGAGTAGTCGGCCACCCGTGTTCGCGGGAGCGGGTTGTCGCACGATGATCGGGCAAGCGAACGTCGTGAACCGGCCCACGAAGTCGGCACCCACGTTCTTCATGGTGGCCGCCGATGAGGCACCCGCCCCGGTCGAAACGCATGGCCAGCCGGACGCGGGCATCGAGGATCGGAAGATATCGTGACGAACCTGAATTCGGATCCTGGACGACCAGGCTACTTCGGGTACCCGCAGTACCGGCAGGAGAACCTGCGCTGGGGGCAGCCGCCGATGTCGCCCTCTGTTTGGCCGCAGCCTCTCCCGCGACGTGACTATCCGTATGCGTCGTGGTGGTCTCAAGTCGGCGCCTATCTGACCGACGTCACCCTGGCCGTGGTGCCCACCGTGATCGTCGCGGGTATCGGACTCGCCATCGCCACCGAGCCGACGAGGGTCGCCCGGGAGCAGTACGGTCCATCCGCGGAAGCCGAACCCAACTGGCTGGGATTGGTGATCGCGGGGCTCGGGGTGTTCATCTACCTCGCGATCGCCGTATCGAACCAGGTGATTCTGCAGGGCAGAACCGGCCAGTCCCTCGGTAAGAAGTGGGTCAGGATCGCAGTGATCGAGGAAGCACCGGGCGACCGTTGGGGCCATCTCTCGCCCTTGCCCGGTGGTGTGCCCAATTGGCGATCAATGTCGTCGGGAACAACTGCCTTTTCTGTATTCCGGGCCTGCTGAACGGCCTGTGGCCCCTCTGGGACGCCAAGCATCAAACCTGGCATGACAAGGTCGTTCATTCGGTTGTTGTGAGGATTCGTAGTTGAGTAAGGAGGAGCATTTGTTCGGCTCGGTTATCTCAGCGGACCTGGCTGCGTCTGGAACACTTCGCCGGAACAGCGAGGCTGGTTGTGCATCGACGAGTGCGGTGCCCGGCACCGGCGAGGTTGGGGTGGAGGTGATCGTGCCGCGGATTGATGTTCGTGTCCTCGGGCCCGTGCACTTGTTCGTCGATGCGCGGGAGTTGCGGTTGGGTGGTCCCAAACCGCGGGCCATGCTCGCGATGCTGACCATCAATCGGCAGCAGCGGGTGTCGACGGAAGCCTTGGCGAACGCGCTGTGGGACGGAAACCCGCCCAAGGCGTACACCAATAGTCTGCAGGTGTTCGTCGCCAGACTGCGTAACCTCTTGAAGTCGGCCGGGGTCGACTCCACCATCCTGCGTACCGTCGCCCGCGGTTACCGCCTCGACATCTCCGATGCCGAATGCGACGTCGGGCGATATGCATCAGCCTGTAAGGCCGGCAGAACGGCCAGCAAATCCGGGGACCCGGCCACAGCAGCGGCGCACTTCCAGCGCGCGCTCGATCAGTGGAGCGGCACGGCGTTGGCCGATCTGCTCGGTTTCCGCTACGCCGACGATTTCTCGACCGCGATGGAGGACGAACGCATCACCACGGTGTCGGAGCGGATCAGTGCGGATCTGCTGTGCGGCAGGGCCTCCGACGTCGTCGGCGAACTACGGACGCTGGCCGACAAATATCCATTTCGGGAGCCGCTGTGGGGGCAACTGATCACCGCGCTGTACCTGTCGGGCCGACAGGGCGACGCGCTGGAGGCGTGTCGCAGGGTGCGGGCGATGCTGGCCGACGAATTGGGAATCGACCCGTGCGCGGAGCTCGTCCGGCTGGAGCAGCGGGTGCGGCGGCAGGAACCGATCCTCGTGGCGGAGCCAGCCGCCACGATGCAGGCCAAGACGCTGCTCACCACGGTGGCCGAGATCCCGAGGACTCACCGCAGCGGGCGGCTGCGGTTCGACGACGGCCGTGTCGTCGCGGTCCTCCCGAAGGGGTTGCAGATCGGGCGCGGTCCCGACAACGATCTGACGTTGGACGATCCGAAGGTCGGCCGCTGCCACGCGCAGATCGTCCCACGCCGGGAAGGCCTCGCGATCAGGGACCTGCACTCGATCAACGGTGTCTACGTCAACGGCGCACTCATCGAGCTCACCACCCCGCTGTCAACCGGCACCGTGATCCGGATCGGTTCGACAACGATGACTTTCGAAGAAACATGACCTGCT
The DNA here is from genome assembly GCF_050955745.1 of Nocardia sp. CA-120079. Taxonomy (NCBI): domain Bacteria; kingdom Bacillati; phylum Actinomycetota; class Actinomycetes; order Mycobacteriales; family Nocardiaceae; genus Nocardia; species Nocardia sp. CA-120079. Next base: position 6,152,471 of record NZ_CP192088.1, on the reverse strand, counting down.
GTTGTCGTGCGGTGCACCCACCGCGGAACGTTGGTGGCGACGGCTGTGTGCCCACACCTCGTCCGGCACGAACAGCGGCTCGGCAACGCCGCCGATCGTCGGTCCGAAATCAGCGAGTTCGGCGACAACGAGACCGCAGGATCGGACCTGGCACAGTGCCGGCGCGTCTCCAATGGTCTGGACTTCGTGCCCGAGCACCGGACCCCGCACAGGCACTTCGGCCCAGCAAGTTCGACAGCCCCCGACAGGAACTGAAAACGCAGGGACTTCACCGGGTAAAGAGCCGCACCTGCGACACGCCTGTCCCGTTCCTTATCTGGTCGGTGTACTTCGGATCGATGACGAGGGTGTACTCGCCGTCGACCGACAGGGCAGTGGTATCGACGGAGCCGCCGTCACTGTGGATGCATCCATTCGCGATCTCCTTGCCGACCGGGTCGCGCAACGACAAGGAGCAGTCGGACGGCAGGGTCGACGGGGCCACCTCGACAGATACCTTCTGACCCGCGGTCCCTTGGAACCGGAAGCGGCTCACGGCGCCGGGAGTGTCGATTTTGCTGGTGACCGGGGTCCCGTCTGGGGAGATTGTCGTGTCCTGGTCGATGACGGTGAACAGCCGCACCTGCGACTCGCCGGTTCCGTTCTTTATCGGGTCGGTGTACTTCGGATCGATGACGAGGGTGTATTCGCCGTCGACCGGCAGGGTCGTGGTGTCGATGAAGCCGCTGCCGTCACTGCTGATGCATCCGTCCGCAATCTTCTTGTCGATTGGGTCGCGCAACGACAACGGGGAACACTCAGAGGGCAGGGTCGACGATGCGATCTCGACGAACACCTTCTGGCCCTTGGTGCTGTGGAACCGGAAGCGGCTCACGGCGCCGGGAGTGTCGATTTTGCTGGTGACCGGGGTCCCGTCTGGGGAGATTGTCGTGTACTGGTCGACGACGTCGATCACGCGTACCGTGGCTTTGCCGGTGGTGTCGTTCGACGGACGCAACACCACGGAGTACTTGCCGCTAGCCGGCAGGGTCGTGGTGTCGATGAAGCCGCTGCCGTCACTGCTGATGCATCCGTCCGCAATCTTCTTGCCGACCGGGTCGCGCAACGACAACGCGGAACACCCAGAGGGCAGGGTCGACGAGGCAACCTCGGCGAATACCTTCTGCCCCTTGGTGCCGGTGAATACCACCTCGTCTGTGTCACCGGGTTTGGTAATGCTGAGCGTCTTCTCGGCAACCTTGCTGTCGGGCCGCGGGTGCGGCCAGATCGTGTAAACCCCCACCCCGAGGATCAGCAGAACTACCGCGATCGCTGCGGTGGTCGATCGCCTCCGCCACCATGGCGTCGCCGGCCTCGAGCGCAGTACCTGCTGCGCGGCCGCGACGATTTGTCGGCAACGTGTCAAGAAGCCATTGGCGCGATTCGTGGATACGGAAATGTGGTCTGGTTGATCGGCCACCGTGTCGGGCAGTGGTGTCGATGGTGTCGCATCAGTGGCGGCGTGGGCGGGTGCGGCCGAGTCCAAGGCTTGTCGGGCAGCCGCGGCGAGGGCGCCACAACTCGGTGGACGATCATCGGGGTTCTTCGCCAAGGCCTGTTCGATGACGCTGTCGAAGGCTCTGGTCAGGCCGGCGTCGCGGGCAGCGGTCGCCCGGCTTGGTTGTGGGATCGGTGCCTCGCGGTGCGCACACCACAGTTGCTCCGCTGTACCCGAATAGGGTGGGGATCCGGTGAGCAGGTGGTAGAACGTGCAGCCGAGGGAGTACACGTCCGCGCGAGCATCGACTGCGGTGAAGTTGAACCGTTCCGGCGCGGTGTAAGCGAAGGTGGCCAGCAGCATTCCTTTGCTGGTCAGTCCCTGGGTGTCCTCGAGCGCCTTCGCGATGCCGAAATCGGCGACGACCACCCGCTCGTCCTGACCGCCAGCCGGTTGGCCGAGCAGGATGTTGGCCGGTTTGACGTCACGGTGCAGCACACCGTGTGCGTGTGCGAAGTCGAGCCCCTTGGCGGCCTCGGAGATGATCCGCACGGCCCGAGCGACCGGTAGCGCACCGCGTGTCCGCACCGCTGTGGCAGCGTCGCCGCCGTCGATGTATTGCATCGAGATCCAAAGCTGGTCGTCTTCGCTGCCGCGGTCGTAGACAGCGACGATGTTGGGGTGTTCGAGCGTGGCGATGTGATCGGCCTCGCTCAGGAAGCGGTGACGCGACTCGTCGTCGGCGCTGTCCAACAGCTTGAGCACGATAGATCTCGGAAATTTGGGGTCGCGCGCCAGGTACACCGCGCCCATACCGCCAGCGCCGAGCCGGCGTTGGATCAGGTAACCCGCGAACGTTCGGCCGGGGGTCAGTTCCCGCATACACACCATTCTCATCCCCGACCGCCGCTCGTGCGTGATGTTTGCTGACGACAGGCATCGGCACTGAGTCTGCGTCGAACCAGCGGCTTGAACAGCAGATACTCACATATCCGTTGGAACTTCCGCGATTGCTACTTCCTGTCGACGCTCTTCGAATTTCGGCCGGTGGCGCTCTTCGAAAATCAGGCCACTTGATGGTTGTCTAGTCTGCCGTGTTGTCTGTCCGCATGGACGGGAGTGTGTCGATTTCGGTGTTGCGGAGTCGGTAGCTGTTGCCTTTCAAGGTCAATACGTCGGCGTGGTGGACGATGCGGTCGATCATCGCGGCGGCGACGACGTGGTCGGAGAAGACGTCTCCCCAGCGGGAGAACGGCAGATTCGATGTCAAGATCAGCGAGGCGTGTTCGTAACGGCTGGAAACCAGTTGGAAGAAAAGGTTCGCCGCGTCCTGCGCGAACGGGATGTAGCCGACCTCATCGACAATCAAAAGCCCGTAGCGGCGCAGCTTGGCCAGCTCCGCGGCCAGGCGGCCCTGCTGGTGAGCGGTCTGCAGGCGGGTGACCCATTCGACCGCGGTGGCGAACAAGACCCGGTGGCCATGGTGGGCGGCGGCGATGCCAAGCCCGATCGCTAGGTGGGTTTTGCCGGTGCCGGGCGGCCCGAGTAGCACCACGTTCTGGGCTTTGGTGATGAACTGGCCGGTGCTCAGGTGGGCGATGGTGTCGCGTTTGAGGGCGGGTTGGTGGTCGAAGTTGAACTCCTCGATCGCTTTGCGGGCGGGGAATCCTGCTGCGCGGATGCGGATTTCGGCGCCGGAGGACTCTCGGGAAGAGACTTCCCGCGACAGGACCGCGGCAAGGTATTCCTCATGCGTCCAGCCCGCGTCGCGGGCTTGGTCGGCCAGGCGCGCGGCGCTGTCGCGGATGCGAGGGGCCTTCAAGGCGTTGGCGTAGTACTCGATCTGTTTGGCGGTGTCGCGGGGTGCGGCCATCACGCGACTGTCTCGTTGTTGAAGTCGACCCCGAAGCGGGCGTCGTAGTCGGCGAGGTTGCGCACCAATCCACCATCATCGCTATCTGTTCGGGATCGCTTGTGTCCGAACGCTTCTCGTAGTCGGGCGGCGGTCTTGACATGGGCGGGCTCGGTGATGGTCAACGCTTTCGACCAGGCTCTGCGGTGAGCTGCGACGAGCAGTCCGTCGCAGCGGGCGGTGACGGTGTCCAGATCGGCGTGGACGTCGATCATCCGGCCGATCACGGTCGGGTCGATCGAGTAGTCGTTGCCCAGAACCCGCAGGTAGTAGTCCCGTGGCAACCGGGCCCGGTTGCTGAACCCGACCGCCGGGCTGATCGGCGGCAACGCTGTCATGCCCGCCCGATCGGCGCCGATCAACTCGGCAGGGCTGGCTGCGATGCGGCGGACGTGTCGAGCGTTCGCGATCGGCAGCCACTCGGCGAGCTGGGTGTTGAAATCGGTTGGTGAATCGAATGACCGGCCCGGCAGGAACGAGGTTTCCAGATAGCCGTTGACGCGTTCGACGATGCCCTTCGATTCCGGGTCGAAGGGTTTGCACTGGATGATGCGGGTGGCCAGCATCCCGGTGAACGCGGCCACCCCGGCCGCCAGATGACCGCCCTTACCGATACCGGATTCGTTGTCCCACAACAGTCTTCGTGGAACGTTGCCCAACTGCCCCGACAGCAGCGACCACATCCCGGCCAGCAGATCCGCCGTCGTTCGGGTCGGGATCATCATCGCGGTGATGAACCGCGAGAACGAAGCCACGATCACCAGTACCGGTGGTGTCGCGATCTGCCCGGCGCCCAATGGAATCGGTGTCGGTGGGAACCACAGATCACACTGCGCCTGATCACCAGGCCGATACTCGAGCCGATCGGCTGGATCCTTCGGCGCGTACTCCGGGCGCAGCTCGGCGACCTTCTTACGGAACCATGACGGTGACCCCGACCAGCCCACCCGCTCGGCGATCACTGCCGCCGGCATCACCGGGAACTCCGCCAACAACGCCCGCACCAGCGGTTCGAACTCATCGAACGCCGAGGGACCCGACACCCGCTGATATCGCGGGGGCGAGTCGGACTTGATCGCCCGCGAGACCGTGTCCCGCGAAATACCCAACCTGGTCGCGATCGCTCGCATCGACAGGCCCTCGCTCGCATGGAGATACCTGATCTGCGCCCAATCCTGCACTGAGATCACCCTTCCGATCGTGGATGGGTGGCCGATTTTCAAAGAGCGCTAGTGGCCGGATTTTCGAAGAGCGCTGACACTTCCGTCGCCAGTTGCATCGGATGCGAACTCGCAATGGTGCGCACATCGATCGGTTCGAGGCAGCAATTGGCTTCACCCGCAGTGGGAGGTTGGCTCGCCGGATGCGTGGAGCCAGTGGAGTCGGTCGCTGGCGGCGCGGCCGTATGCGACGTTGCAGCTCGATATCCACAGGTCGTGGAAGGCCTTGTTGGGACGTAACTTTCGGAGCAGGCAGTGGCCTGCATTCGTCGACCGCTACGAGACGAGTGGGTTGTTCCGGGTGACGATCAGCGGATCGGAGGGGGTGAAGGGGAGGTCGGGCAGTGCATCGAGCGCAATACCGAATGTCGCGGCGAGGACCTTGCGGGAGTAAGCGCTCACCGAAGCGCGGTATCCGATGTCCGCGGGTGTCGGTTGGTCGAAGAAAATCAGCAGGTGGATTTGTGGTGAGTCGGTGACCTCGATGTGGTGGGGGTAGGCGCGGGGGATGAAGTAGACCTCGCCTTCGTGCACGGTGTAGGTGTCCAGGGTTCCGTCCGGATCCATGATTGTCATGCGCGCCGAACCTCGGTGGACATAACCCATTTCGGCGGTGACGGGGTGCCAATGCGGTTCCCGCATGCCGTCTTCGCGGATTCGCAGGGAGTACATCGAGATGTCGTGCAGGGCGGGCCAGAACTGTTCGCGGGCGGTACGCGCTGATCCGACCGGTGAGTCCACCGGCGCCGGCATCGCTTCGAGGGGGAAGTGGTGCGGGTCGCCGAACTGGGCGGTGGCGGGGACCTCGGGGGCGCCGTCGCGTCGCAGGACGAGCTTCGCGGTTGTGCTGCGCCGGATTGTGGCGAAGTCGGCTGCGGGTAGGTCGTAGGTGTTGCCGAGCACCGAGTCGGTCATCGCGCCGAGCGCGGCGCTGAAGCCGAAGCCCTCGGGGCGTTCGTGGCGGAAGGCCAGGATGAATTCCGCATCGGTGTCGCCGATGTTCTCGACGTGGTGCAGGGCGCCGGAATCGATGTGGAACATCTCCCCGGCGCGCACCAGGAAGGACGAGAAGTTACTGCCGCTGTCCAGTACCGATACCAGCGCCTGCCCGGCGGTGCAGTAGGTGAGTTCGGTGGCGTTGGCGTGCCAGTGCGGTTCCCGGATCGAGCCGGGCGCCAGGGTGAGGCGTTTGATCGAGAGCCCGCTGAGGATCGGGAAGTTGTCAGCGGTGAGCCTGGTCAGCGAGCCGAGTTCGCTACGGTAGATCTCTTCGCCTTGCAGAAGCGAGGCGGTGTGGATCGATGAGTGCGGCACGGCTCCTCCTTGATCGCGGTTGACCTCTTCTTTCGATCATGTTCCTCCTCGATGATCGGAATTCGGCCGAGTTCTGACAGGCAGGGCCCCGCCGCATAGGTAGCGACGTTCGGGTCCCTGCTACTGGGTCGGTCATTGACCAGAGAATTCTCGGTGGCTGAATCACGTTGGTGGGTGAGGTTCGCGACTGATCAGCCGAACCGCCCGAGGAACCCGATGTCGTTTGTGGAGACGTTGCCGGATGGGGAGCAGGGTTGGCTGGCTCGGAGGGGGATCGCGCCGGGGACGTAGTTCCTGTTGTCGCCGTTGTTCGAGTATGACGTGGAGTTGAACGCCTACTTGGGGTAGACGACAGGCGGAGAACCACCGGCCAATGCCGATGCAAAGCGCTGCAAGAATGATCGACCGAACCGTCACCCACGATTGAGGCGTACACGTGCCGGGTGACAGCGGCCGCCGCGGAGTCGTCAATAGTGTGTGGAGGGCGGCCGTGGTGTCGTGGTGGTGAAGGTGACGTCGGCTTGCCCGGCGCGCTGGCGGACCACCAAGATCCGTGTCAGCGTCCCGCACCGAGCCTTGTCATCGTCGGTCGAGTAGCTCGGCTGGTCGGTGCGCGGTGCGCTGACGTAGGCCGGTCCGAATGTCCGCTGCCCGTACGGCATCTCCGAAATCGAGGCCGGTGAGCTTCTCTACACCTTTGACCGTCGACAGGAAGTCCGCGACCCGGTCGAGTTCGCCGGAGTTCTGGAAGTTTTCCTCGCCCAGTGCTTCCGGTTCCAGGGCTTCTGGCCAGACCTCGAGTACTGGGCGTTGATCGGCGAGCATGGCCAGCGAGCGCAACCGCCCGTCTTCGACCCATACGGCGATCTTGAAGAACCGGCCGGGTACTTGGAGTCCCCGGAAGGTTCGGTCGGCCTCGTCGAATACAGGTCCGGTGAAGCAGGTGACGCGTTGATGTTCGGCGACCGCGTTGCGCAGCACGTAGTTCTCGACGGCACGCCAGAGCCGTCCGCCGCCTGTTAGAGGTTTCGCGGGATCGGCCGTGCCCTGGTTGAAGAACCCGACCTGCGGGGTGCAATTGGTGAAGTGGAATGTGTCGAGTTCAGCCGCCAGTGCGAGATCGTCGCTGCCCCAGACGGGGTCGAGCCGGCGAACCAGGTGCCCGCGCTGGAACATTCGAGCGATCCGGCCATTGCCGCTCGGAAAACCCGGAACCTTTTGTCGGGCATAGACCTCGGCGCCGGCGCAGTCGCCTGGCTCGATGCGGGGGTCGGTGTACCAGGTCTCGGCGGCTTCGGCGCCGTTCATCGACTCGAGACCGGGATCGGTTGGCAGCAACGGCTTCACGGTCTTGGTTTTGCGGTCGACGCTCTTGCTCGTCGAGCCGTCGATGTTCGAGGCGGTGAAGAACGCGAGCTTGCGGGACCGGTTCACCACGACGCTGAAGTGGTGGTATCGCAGCTCGAACGGGTCGTCGCCGGGGCGGGCCTGTTTGTTCGGTGCGGCCTGTGGGGCCAGCGCGGGACTCAACTTCGGCAGCGCAACCATATTGGCTGGCAGGAAGTTCGGGTTGTACCCGCTGCGCTCGGCGTAGTCGCCGCGCGGTGCGGCTTCCGAGGTGGTGACCACCGTCGGTTGCGCCGGCAGTTGCGGGATCCGGATGGAGATCTCGATGGGAACCGTCCATGTCATCGCGCCGTCCGCGGACATCCGGGGCCCGGCCACGACCGGCCCGGCCGGTTGTTGGGTGGCGATCGGGGCCGCGATGAGTCCCTCGCCGTTGTTTTGCTTGCCGAGTTCGATGACCGCGTCGATCCGGTTCCGGACCGGCTCCGGGAGTTCGGTCAGTCTCGCACCGAGCTTCGCGAGGATCGCCGTGATCCGGATGCCTTCGTTGACACTGACCGGAAGTGGTTGTCCGGCTGCGTCTTGCACCTGTCGCCAGGGTCCGCCCCAGTGGTGCAGCGCGATCACCTGCCAGTCGCTGTTGAACGCCGGTGAACCGGACGAGCCGGGCTCGGTGTCGGTGACGTAGTGCAGCACCTCGTCCAGCCGCGCAACGAGCCTGTTCTCCCGCAGGACGACTTCCTTGAGCCGGCCCATCGGATGCTGGACGATATTGGCGAACTCGCCGAGCATGTGCTTTTCCGATGAATCCGACAGCGGCACGAAGCCGAATTCGGCAAGCTCGCGGTCGCCGTCGATGCGCGCGCCGACCGCGACGATCGTGAAGTCGAGCCCCTCGACGTCGTCGGTGACGAACACCGAGGTGTCGATGGCATACCGGGTCACCGGGCGCGGGCGTCCGGCGAGGTCGAGTTCATAGTCGAATTCGAGGCAAAGCAGTTGCGCGGTCTCGACGTCCGGTATCACGTGATGGTTGGTGAGGAACAGCCCGGGACCGATGAGGAAGCCCGATCCCTGCGGATTTCCGGTTCGAAACGCGACGCGGGCGACAGCTCGAGCCACCCGCGTTCCCTTCTCGAGGAACGCGACGTTCACGAAATCCAGTGTGTCGCCGTAGATCTTCTCCGGCCGGTTGACCCGGGTGGCCGCGGCGACCGCCGCATTCGTCAACGGGGCGTCGGCCGCCGCGAGCCCTTCGCCTCCGGATTGCGCCGACCGGTGGATCACCGTGGCGGCCCGCTGCGCGTCGTCGGCGCTCAACTCGCCACTCGACTTCGCCTGCAACCGCGCGGCGATGCGCCGTGGGTCCGGTTCGGCGGCGAACGGGTTGCCGCGTGCCGCGACGTGTACCGAATGTCGGATCTCGGGTTCGCTGCGGGCCAGCCGGAGCCGGGCGACCGCTTCCAGGTCGGTGCTCATCGGTCTAGACCGCGACGGTCGGGTCGCCGGCGTCCGCAAGTTGGCGCCGAGCGAGGTCTTTCGCGCATGCGGTCAACGCGGCCATCGCGTCGACACGGCCGTAGCGCAGGCCGGAGTGCTGCACGTTGTCCTGCTCGTCGTCGCCGTCGATGATGTCGACCGCACTGCGGACCAGCCAGTCGCGAATCTCGTCGACACTCGGCAGGGCGCCGGTGACTCGGATGCAGAAGTCCTGCAACAGTGCCACGATGCCGGCGATCACCGGCGTCGCCTGGCTGGTGCCGTGCTGGATCGACTCGCCGCGATCGTTGTTGATGCCCGATGAGGTGATCGGTGCACCGGGGGCGAAGATGTCGGTCTCGCAGTCGCCGCCGACCTTGCGGTGCAGCCGCTGGGAGAACGGGGTGATGCGGTCGGGTGCCGTCGAGATTGCCTGCGCTCCGGACTGGTAGCTGAATCCGCCCTCGTTGGCGTCGTATACCGCACCGACACTGAGGGTTTCGCGGAATATCGCCGGATAGCTCATGCCCTGCGCGCTGCCGAACGCGAAGTAGTCGTTGCCGGCCGCGACGCAGCAGACGACACCGGCCGCCGTCAGCTCCCGGAAGAGGGCGCCGATCGCATCGCCGTCGAGATCGGCGTCGGTGTCGCGGTTGTCCGATGCGCCCAGCGACATGCTGACCACCGAAATGCCGTGCTGCGCACGGTTGTCGAGCACCCACTGCAGGGCGTCGCGGATCTGGGTGAAGCTGCCGCCGCCGGAGTTCGCGAGCACTTTCACCGCGACCAGCTTCGCGCGCGGAGCCATCCCGGTGTGGATCTCGCCGGCACAGACAATGCCGGACACGTTGGTGCCGTGGCCGTTTCCGTCGGCTGCGTTCTCGGAGTCGCCGTTGTTGTCGGCGGTGAAGTTGCGTTGGGCGACCACACGGCCCGCGAAGTCGACGTGCGTGGTGCGCAGCCCGGTGTCGAGCACGGCTACCGTCGCGCGGGCGCCGTCGACGTTGAATGTGTCGCGCGCCTGCATGGCCCGGACGAGTTGTGTCGCCTGGATGAGTTCGGGCAGCGCCGCCCGATCGTGCTGGATCGGCGGTTCGACCGGAACGACCTGCTCGGCGGCGAGTGTCGCGGTGCCGACTGATGTTGACATGGGAACCCCCTCAGGTTGATTTGCGTGATCTCCGCGCAGGAATATTCTCCGCCCGCGCCACGTGTCTGCATGGAGTAGCGCACTACCTGTTTCCGTCCCGGCCGGGTGCGTGAGTGCCTGTGAACAAACTGATCGAATAGCGGTCTCGGGCATTGTGAGCTGCGGTGATTGCTGGCGACCTATCGCCGAAGCGGTGATGGAGTCGTGGCGTGAGGAGCTCGCCCGGCGGAAGGCGGCGGCCATGGAGCAGGTCGAGCAGCTGCGTCGGCAGATCGCCGAGCTGAGGAACTACAGGTGTGCGAGCAGCAATCATCCTGCCTCAGGCACCGATCGCTGGAACAGATGTTGCATCGCGTCGCGGGGCGCGCCAGGGGAGTGCGGTTTCAACGATCCCGAGAGCATGGTCCGCGGGTGTCGCGGGCCAGATCCTGCCGAAGGGGCAGTGTCGATGCATATGCATCGTGCGAGGAATCGCGGCATGTCGGGTCATCTAGATGGGAGGATTGCGGTTCATGTGGATCTTGCTCGCTGCCGACGCCGCCAACGATCCCGAGAGAGGACCCGTCGTCCTCTGGATCGCTGCCTCTGTGGGTGGATACGCATCGGCGATCGCCGGGCTGATCGCTGCATGGATATCCGAGAAGACCGCCGCCTCTGGACGGATGCCGGGCCGCCCTGAAGTACCCGCGGTCGCCACGGGGACCACCAACGTTCCTGACGCGATACGTGAGGCCCTCGAAGAAGCATCGAACGATCTCGCCAACTACAGAGTCCGTTCGATACTCAGGCTCCACAGGCTGGCCGACCTGATGTTGATACTTGCAATCACAGCTGCGATCGCGGGACCGCTCGCCGGATTCGCACTAGGTAGCTACCTGGCAGGCGGAATCATCGGCGGCATCGTGGCACCCGCTTACACCGCACACCGTCGGCTGGAGAAGGCGGCAGCACGCCGCGAAGCATCAGCCGACGCAGCTGATCGGAGCAAGCATGAATCCGGCATGCGAAGCGCAGAGCTTCAACGGAAACAGTGGGAGTTGGAGAGGGAAAAGCGACTGTTCAACTTGGAGTGGGAGCGGAATCGGGCAGGGCAATAGTGCTCAAACGCAGGGAATAGATCGCCCGATTCTGCGGGGGGTGTCCCTATGTTTGTTGTCAAGTCACGGGGTAGATGCGTGGCTGGTGACGGTGTTGGGCGAAGCCGGTTGTCGGTAGCGTGATTGGGTGGCGACGAAGGCTGAACGGCAGGCTGCCCGTGCGTCGGTGGCTGTGTATCACGAGGCGCAGCTCGGTGTGCTGATCGAGCACGTCGGTTGGGCGGTGGACCGGTTCCGTGCGGGCGAGCAAGACGCGTTCGAGGTCGACGCCGTGATCCACCAGTTTCATCGGGCGGCCCGGCAGCTGTGGTCGTTCTGTGACCAGTCCGGTGCGCAGGTGGAATCGACCGCGCAGCTGATTGCGCGGATGGCCGATGACGGCGACGCCATCGATTGGTGGCAGCGCGGCGCCCCGGCCAGACCCCGAGGTGCCGAGGATCTGGGCAGGTGATCCCTGCTCTGGTGTGGCAGCTTAGGCGGTGGCAGGTCGCGAATTCCGGTAGGGCTGTTTGGTTTTGAGCATGGCGTAGAGGACATCGCAGCGGCGTCGAGCCAGACAGATGAGGGCGGCGTTGTGTTTCTTGCCTTCGTCGCGTTTTCGCGTGTAGTAGGCGCGGCTGGCGGGGTCGTGGAGCGCGGCGAAGGCGGACAGGAACAAGGCGCGTTTGAGTTTGTGGTTGCCGGATCTGGCGGGGTGTTCGCCGCGGATGGAGCTGCCGGATCGGTGAGTGACCGGGGCGATGCCCGCGTAGGCGGCGAGGTGGCCGGCGGAGGCGAAGGCTGAGCCGTCGCCGACTTCGAGCAGGATGCGGGCTCCGGTCCTGACTCCGACGCCGGGCATCGAGGTCAGGACCTTGGAAAGAGGGTGGTCATCGAGCATCCTCTCGATGTCCTCGGCGATGGATTTGCGTTGCAGCAGGATTGTTTTCAGTGAGTCGGCGAGTTTGGGCAGCACGACCTCAGCGGCTTTGGAGCCGGGGACGGTGACCGATTGCGCGGGTATCGCGGCAAGGATTTCATCGACCAGTCGAGCGCCCATTCGTGGGGCGTGTTTGACCGCGATGGCGGTGAGTTTGCGCCGTCCGGCTGCCGTGATTCCGGCTGGCCCGCCGCAGCGCGACAGGATTTCCAAGACCGCCGGATGGGCGACGCGGGGGCCGAGGACGCGTTCGAGGGCTGGGTGGATGCTGGTGAGCAGGCCGCGGATGCGGTTGCTGGTGCGGGTGGCTTCCCCGGCCAGGTCGTCATCGAAGCCGACCAGCACACCGAGTTCGGTCAGTGCTTCATCGCCGGTATCGACGCGGCGCAACGTGTGCGGCATCGTGCGTGCGGCATCAGCGATGATGTAGGCGTCGCGAGCGTCTGTTTTGGCTTGTCCCGGATACAGATCGGCGATGCGGCGCATCGACAGGCCAGGCAGATAAGCGACGTCGTGACCGCACACGCGGGCGACTGTCACTGGCAGGGCGCCGATGGTGTTGGGCTGGTCGACCACGATCAGCAGTGGCCCTCGTTCGGCGAGACGATCGAACACTGCTCGTAGCCGGGCTTCGTCGTTCGGTAATGCCTTGTCGAACAGCCGCTTGCCGCCGGTGTCGAGACCGACGGCGTGGTGTTCGCCCTTACCTACGTCAACGCCGCAGAACACGGCATACGCCTGTGCCACTTCGCAGTTCCTCATCGCGTCGAAACCGGGCACGGTCGCCGATCCGGCGTCGACGCCCGGCACCCACGTTATGAAGAGACCTACCCTCGGCCCTGTCCCTATCAGCGGTCCGTCGACGCCACCAGGTCCCGGCGACACCACCCCCCGGATCATGCGAACGACAGGGGCAAGAAGTCATACCGGGCCTGGCGACCGTAGCCCTCGATCAAGGGCTGCGAAGAAGATAACGGGTCTCCGATGAGCAGGACGAGTACGCGGGCGACTTCTTCGATGCTGGCGGTGGTGCAGATGTCGTTGGCGCTGCTGAACCGATCGGAGTGTCCGCCATAGGCCTTGGCGACGGCTTTGCCGAAGTTGCGTTCTGCGAATCGCAGGGTGGTGTGGCGGAGCATTGCCGAGAGATAGCTGACGCCGCAGCGCAAGCCCTGCTCAACGCCCGCATGCTCAGTTTCGAGGGCGGATTCTCGCCGTCGAGGCCCTCTAGGACGCGCGCCCCAGGATGGTGTCAATCTGGCCTAGGCCGCACAAACCGCTGTTCACCGACATGGCGGAGTGAAGTTGCATGCCTTTGTCGCTCTTCGAATCTCGGTTCTGTCCCACTTTTCGTGGTTCTGGCTGGTGGGTTATTCAGTCGCTCAGCAGGATCACCGTCGCAGGGGAGTGAATTTCTCGTATGGCTCGGAACGCTCGAGCACGGGCAAGTCGCCGCTTGATTTCCTGGAAAGGTCCAGACGTGTTGCGTGCCGACGTGTCAGGAGGGTGTGACCGTCGTCGAGCTTTCGGACTCGGCCGAGGTGGTGATGGCGATGAACCGGCACCCGAACCTCTCGTGAATGCCGAAGAGCCTGCCTCACCCGCAGCGGAAACTCAGCGCGCGCACGAACCGGACGGCGAGCCCAGTGCGGGTGCGGTGGGGACGCCGGGGATACTCGCCGATGTAGGTGCCGCGGTGACGCAGGTGAGCGACGTTGGGCTCGTGGGGGTTGAGTCGTGGTGGGTACGATTGCTGATCACCCACCAGGCGATGGCGGCCACGACGACAAGGATGACGATCCACGTCGATCCGGGCCGGTTGCGGGTTCGTTGTTGCGAGGCCGGATTGATTCGAGTGGTTGCCAGCCTGGAGGGTGCGGGTGTCGCTGTGGGTGTGGCGTCGAGCGCGGCTCGCGCCGCCGTGGCCAGGTCCCCGGCCGTGCGATAACGGTCGTCCGGGTTCTTCGCCATTCCCCGTGCGATGACCGCGTCCAATGTGGCTGGCACCGCTGCGGATGCGGACGGTCGTGGTGGTGGCGTGTTCAGGTGTGCGGTGATCTGCTGCTCGACGCTGTCCCCGGGGAATGGTTGGGAGCCCGTCAAGCATTGGTACAGAACACAAGTCAGGGAGTACACATCCGAGCGGGCGTCGCAGGCGCCGTGCAGGAGCCGTTCCGGCGCCGTGTAGGCGAAACTGCCGATGGCCGCACCGGTGGTGGTCAAGCTGGCGTCGCCGCTGCTGACGGCGATCCCGAAATCGATGAGGTACGCGAAATCGCCCGGGGTGACGAGGATGTTCGAGGGCTTCACATCGCGGTGCACGAGCCCGGCCCGATGCGCTGCATCGAGGGCCGAGCCGATCTGCCGGATGTAGTCCACCGCGGTGTCTTTCGCTATCGGCCCGGTGCCGAGCAGGGCGGCGATGTCGTGACCCTCGACCAGCCGCATGTCCAGATACAGGCGCCCGTCGATCTCACCGTAGCCGTGGATCGGGATGACGTGCGGTTCACTCAACCTCGCCGCAGCGTGCGCCTCCCGCCGGAATCGCTCGCGATATTTCGGGTCGTGCGCCAGATGTTGCGACAGCACTTTGAGCGCCACCACCCGATCGGTCTCGGTGTCGTGGGCCCGATAGACCTGCCCCATCCCACCCGCGCCCAGCAACTCGAGCAGCCGATACCGCCCGAATGGAGTCCCATCCACCCTGTACGACTACCACACCGGAGCCCGGATCTCTGCCCGAATCATCTCTGTCGCATCCATGCTCGCGGACTTCGCCGGAAATTGTCCGGCACCGCACCGAGTGCGGCGTCAGGACGCCGCACGGCCGGGGACAGCAGCGGCGGTGACCGCTGCCGTCCGATGCGTCGCCGGCGTACGGGCATCCGCGCCGATCGATCGGTTAGGACGATCACCGTGTTGGCCAGGGGCGCACCGCCGATGCAGCTGGACGTTCGCCCCATTCGGTGCCGTCGTCCACGATCAACTACCGCACTCCGAGCCCTTTGAGCAGTGTCCGCGTGCCTTTCCAACCGGCTCGAGATATTCGGTAATGCAGGTTCCGGTGTCCAGCCTCGATGCTTCCTAGCTTCGGGGAGTGCCTCAACAGCACACCGTTCACCCGAGCCTTCTGTTGAACGGCCATATCCGTCGTCTCCATCCGCGCTCGGTGGCCAGGGCATCGAGTTTGCTCATCGCCTCGGGCAGGCCGGTGCGAGCGGCCTTTCGTAGCCAGGACTCCGCCTCCAACCGCTTAGCGGGCGAGGCGAGGCTGTTACCGGGCCAGGAGAGCAGGATGCTGAGGCGGTACAGCGGCACGGGCATCTCGACCGGACGGCCAGCGCCGCTGCGGCACAGGCGATTACCGCGAAGATCCCCACCCCCACCCCGGGACCTGTCCAAGGACTGATCACCAACACCTACCTGACCGACACCGAATACAGCATGTTCGCCACGCTGCCCGCCAACATGCTGATCAAGACCCGGCACAGCATTCCACCGCTCGGAGTCGACGTCTTCGCCGCTCCGCTCGACGGGCTCGTCCTCGCCGAGACCGAGTTCACCAACGACGACGACATGCTCACCTTCGTCCCGCCCGACTACGTCATCGCCGAAATCACCGACGACCCACGCTTCACCGGCGGACGCCTCGCGATCACCCCACGCGACCAACTCCGCTGTTGGCTGGCCGATTTCGGCATCGACATCAGCAGCTCCCAAGACACCACGGCACAGACCATCGACCTGCCCAACCGATAACCACCGCCAACCTGATCAACAGTCACCGAAACCGAGCTACTCCCACCCCCTTTTGTGGTCCTTCTTTTGTGGTCTCTTCTCCCACCTCCCCACTACTTCCCTTCATTTGGTGATTGATAGAGCGAGAGCCCTGCGCCGAAGGCGCGGAGACAGTCGCGCGTACATGCGATTCCGGGTTCGCGGTGCCGGCTCGCCATCGATGCGTCTCGGGCATGAATTCTGCTCGCTCGCAGCAGGAATACGGTCTTGACCCTCGACCGGCACGGAATTAGGGTCTTATCAATTATTAGACAATATCTATCGAATAATCGATAGTCGACTCTCGTCCTTCGTGACGCTGGCGTACGCGTAGTAGTCGCTGCATGGAGAGGTACGTAGTTGTCCCTAATCGGCAGGTGCTTCGGGCGGGTCGGCGTGTGGGCCAGGGCTTGGATCGCTATCGGGATGCTGATGGTTCTCGCGCTGGGGGTTCGGGTTCCCGCGGTCGCGGTCCGCCACATATCTGAGGCGATAGCGGGGACTGTTTGCCCGGATGACGAGGTCGCCGCTGCGTCGGAGTGGTCGCCGTCGAGCGGGGAGGTCGATGCCGCCTATGATCGACATCCGTTCGTGGGCAATGGTTATCTCGGGTTGCGAGTGCCCCCGCGTGGTATGGGCTACGCCGTGACGGACGAGTTGAGTGGTTGGCCGCTGTACACGCCGCGCTATGACGGCGCGTTCGTGGCCGGACTGTACGGTCACACACCGTTGGTCGCCGCGGATCGCGAGGTGGCGGCGGCCATTCCGAACTGGTCCGGGCTCACCGTCGGTGTCGGCGACGAGAAGTACTCCGGCGCAACAGCGTCGGCGCAGATCACGAATTTCGCGCAGACGGTGTATCAGCGGTGCGGGCTGGTGCGCACCTCTCTCACCTGGACGACACGGGACGGTAAGGCCACCGATCTGGTGTATGAGGTGCTCACCGATCGCGTCGATCAGCATGTCGGGGCGGTGCGTCTGACGATGGTTCCGCACTGGTCGGGTCAGGTCGTGGTCAGTGATGTGCTCGACGGTGCCGGGGCGCGGCGAATGACGCAGATCGATGGTGGAGCGCGCGGTGAGGAGGGTATCGGTGTCGGTTTCCGAACCGATGGCACCGCGGTCACCGGGGAGGTCGCTTCGGTGTTACGCACGACATCCTCGACGGCACAGCAGGTTTCGCCAGCGCGCGATCTGAGTATCGGCCGGGATGCGCGGTGGGAGGTGCAGGCGGAGCAGATCTATGAGGTGACGAAGTTCGTCGGTGTCGACACAACGCTGACCGCGTCGGATCCGGTCACCGCGGCGTTCGACGCCGCTGGCAGGGCTGCGGACAAAGGCTGGTCACGGCTGCTCGCCGACACGGCGGCGGCGTGGCGGGCGCTGTGGCACGGCGACATTGTCATTCCGGATAATCCCGAGGTCCAGGCTTGGGTGCGTGGCTCGCTGTATTCGCTGTATTCGAGCACGAACTCCCAACAGGACAACAGCATTTCACCGGTTGGGCTCAGTAGCGACAACTATGGGGGCGCGGTTTTCTGGGATGCCGATACCTGGATGTTCCCGACGCTGTTGCAGTTCGCGCCCGAGTTGGCGAAATCGGTTGTGGAGTACCGGTACAAAACGCTGCCCGCGGCGCAGGCCAATGCGCGGCTGCTCGGTTTCGCTGGCGCATTCTATCCGTGGACCAGCGCGAGCCGCGGGGATCTGGCCGAATGTCTGAGCTGGCTGCCGCCGCACTGCCTGAATCAGATTCATCTGCAGGGCGATGTCGCCCTAGCGGCCTGGCAGTATTATCTCGCCACTGGTGACGAGGATTACCTACGCAGCCGCATCTGGCCGATCATGGCGAACGTCGCCGAATTCTGGGTCTCGCGGGTGACGCAGAATTCGGACGGCAGCTACTCGATCAACAATGTCGCGGGTCCCGATGAATACAGCAACGGCGTACGCGACGGGGTCTACACCAACGCGGTGGCCGCCCTTGCCCTGCGCGCTGCCGCGCACGCCGCCGATGTGATCGGCGAACCGAGCCCACCGGAATGGAACACGATCGCCGACCGGCTACGCATACCGTTCGACCCAGCGCGGCAGACCTTCCTCCAGTACGACGGATATCCAGGTACACCGATCAAGCAAGCCGACGCCGCGCTGCTGATCTATCCGCTGGAATGGCCTATGCCCCAAGAGGTTTCGGCACAAACGCTCGACTACTATGCTGAACGCACCGATCCCGACGGACCGGCGATGACCGACTCCGTCCACGCCATCGCCGCTGCGGCGATCGGGCGCCCCGGCTGCGTGACGAAAACCTATCTCGAACGTGCGGTGCGGTCATTCATGCGGGCGCCGTTCGGGCAATTCGCGGAGTCGCGTGGTGTCGGTGGTATCAAGGAAATCCTGCTCAGCGCACCAGCGTTCACGTTCGTCACCGCGGCCGGCGGATTCCTGCAGTCGTTTACCAATGGACTGCTCGGACTGCGCCTGCGCGAGGACACGATCCGCATCGACCCCATCCTGTCACCTGATCTGAAATCCGGATTGTCGATACATGGAATGCACTGGCAGGGGAGAACTTTCGACGCCGAAATCGGACCGGACAACACCACCATCACCCTCACCGATGGTGTACCGATGCAGGTCGAAACCACGAGCGGCATACACCTCCTCAGCGCCGGCCAGCAGTTGACCGTCACGACTCGGCGACCAGATCTGACCCACAGCGGAAACCTCGCCCGATGTACATCGGTCACCGCGTCCTCCGAGGAACCGGGCCGATACGCCGACGCAGCAGTCGACGGCAGCCTCGCCACCGGATGGGCACCCGACAGCAACCGAGGAAACCTCACTGTCGATCTCGGCACCGATCAACCCATCGACAAGATCCTCCCGCACTGGGCCGATCTCGAACCGTCATACACGATCACCGCATCCGCCGACAATCACAACTGGACACCGGTCGCCACCGACTCCGCGAGCGGCACAGTGCAAAACGCAGTCACCGCGCGCTACCTGCGCCTCCAGATCATCAGTCCCAACCCCACAATCCATCCCACTCTACAAGAACTGGAAATATCTGGACCACCATACTGATGTGGACTACCGCTCAGGGCTTTCGGGGCGTGTTCCGCCTGAAGTCCGGAATCGTGCATAAACCACCTCAGGGGCTCGTGATACCGAATTCGAGATGATCGGAAGTTAATAGCTCCTGCTTTCGGATTACGGTGACGGTTTCGATCAGGAATTCGGTCGATCTTTCTGGTAAAGACATCGAGATCACCGAGTGTAGTCCGGTCCGGTCGTCGGTTCGCCTAGAACAGAAAAGCGGGAGACCACGCACGTGGTCTCCCGCCTTCCCCGTGATCACCAGGTTCCGATGATATCCGTGACTTTCTGGACGACCTCCTCGAGTGGAATGTCTGCCTGGGTGGCAGAAATGGAAAATGGTGCGTAATATGTCGATCGCGGTCCGATCCGCGAGGCCGAGTCGGCGCATTCTCGTCCCGCGCACTGAGAGTGGATTTGACAGAGCAGGCTATGAGTTGGCCGTCGTTGCGGTAATAAATGGTGGCACTACCACATGCCGCTGATTACTCTCCGGTAGTGCGTTCCTCGGGATCACCACACTGTTACGGCAATGGGTGGCAGATCGTGGGCGGTGCGGATGCCTGGTGCTGCGGCACAGAGGTGGGGGATGGTGTTGACGGCGCGGTTGGCCGCGTAGGTCGGCGATGCGGCATTCGCCTGGGTCGACGTTTCTCCGGGCAGTAGGTCGACCTCGAGGGGTGTGTCACCTTCGACCGAGATATGCCATCCGGTCGGGCGTAGTGGCCAGTCGGTGCTGATGTTGGTGCTGCAGTATCGGGTTGAGCGGAACTGCAGTAGCGGTTTGCCGCGGCGGGTGCCGGAGACTGTGATCCGTTGTGCGATAACGGTTCCCTTGCGGAATACGGCGGCGCCGACCTGGACGTCCTGGTTGGCGGTGGCGAGTTCGCCGCGGACCTCGATCGCGTCGAGTGGTGGGCCGAAGGCGTCGGCGGCCAGGCGCAGTGATGGGCCGATGGTGCGGCGGGCTTGGGTCAGGCGGTGCGGCTCGAATGTCGCTTGGCTTGTGCCGAAGCCCATGCCGAGCAGTGTCCATGGGGTTTCGGAGTCGGTGAGGTCGGTGTATTCGTCGATCATCATGTGGTCCAGGCGTTGTTGGATCGAGCCGAGTGTGATGGGGATGGTTTCGGTGATGAAGCCGGGACTGTGGCCGGTGCTGTGGATCGAGGCTCCGCCGGACCAGCATGCCGCTTCCACGCGTGCGTAGAGGGCTTGATCCATGCTGGTCGGATGATGGAATATGCCGTGGGTGGTCACGATATTCGTGCCGGTGGCCAGTAGTCGGCAGACGGTGTCGATGTCGAGGACGCGCGGTGTGTAGACCACGCAATCGGCACCCAGTTCGATGATTTCGTCGATATGGCCGGTGGCGGTGATTCCGGTGTCTGTCGGCAGTTGGCACAGGCGGCCCGCGTCGGTGCCGATTTTGTCCGGGGTGTGGGTGTGGACCCCGACCAGCGTGAGGGTGGGATGTTCGATGAGGGCGCGCAGAGCGGGTCGGCCGACATTCCCGGTGGCCCACTGGACTACCCGGTGCCGTCGCGCCGTTTGCTCGATTGTGGTGTGCGGCAAGGGATTCGTTCCATCTCGGTGGCTGGATGAGGAGCATGGTCGACCCGGCCTTCACATACCGAAGAGGCGCTGTTCCCCGACAGGGTCCAGATATAGCCGAGTGAGTTTCGAGCTGCTGATGCGCCATCGATCATCGACGAGTGCATAGGTCTCGTGATGGTGCCCGAATCCGAGGACCCTGATGTCGGCCAGGCGGATCAGCAGATCTTCTTGTATGGCCCACACCCCGGTCGCTGTCGTCGGTGAGATGACATCGATCTCGGGCAGATGTCCCTGGTGCACGGTCCGTGCCGAGCCGATCGCGGACCGGAGAAATCCGACGAACGCGTCCGCCCCGATCGTCCTCATCCCGGCCGATGCGGTGGTGTCGACCACGACATCGTCGGTCATCAGTTGTAGGAGCGTCGCCCAGTACTTGGTGTCAATTGCGCGGAAGTAGCACGCCTTGAGCTGCTTGATCGAATGGACGGCCGGCACAGACACCGCCGGGGCCACACGGTTCTGCGCTGAGGTGCATCCCGGATCCGAGTTCGGGAACGCCTCGCCGGTGACATCGAGGGCTGTGACCGAAATGTCGATCAGGAAGTCGGACCGCGTGTGTGCGACTCCCAAGCTATGGTCGACGCGAGCACGGCGGCGGGGCAAAACCTCCGGTCGGGCGGCAGGCGCAGTCGCCTCATCCGGCGCGGTCAAAACTGATCCATTTGCAAGCGAGTCGATTTCGCGGCAATCCTCGGCCAGCGTCTCCTGCCGATGCGGCAGGTATTGGCGCTGATTCATCGACGCCAGCGCAAGAGGACGGTCCGCCTGCCGAGCCACCACCGACGTGGCCGGTTCTGAAAAAGTCGCTGCGCCGCGGCCGGGTCGAGCCAGAGCCGAGTGAGTGTGGAGCTGCTGATAAGCCAGCGGTCACCAGCGAACACATAGGTTTCGTGGTAATGCCCGGATCCAATGCCTCGGATATTGTCGGGCCAGACCAGCAGGTCCTGCAGAGCCCACACGCCGGTCGCTGTAGTCGGAGTCAGCACCTCGATCTCGGGCATGTGCCCCTGATGGACGGTCTGGGCGGGCCCGATGGTGGCCTGGAGATAAGCGAGGAAAGCGTCGGCACTGGTCGTCCTGATTCCGGCTGAGGCGGTCGTGTCGACTACCACATCGGCCGTGACCTGTTGCACTAGCAGATCCCAGTCCTTGGCATCTATCGCCTGGAAATAGCGCGCCTTGAGCTGTTTGATCGCGTGAACAGCCGCTACTGCGGTGGCGGGTTCGACGCGATCTTTCGCCGCCACGTCACCGGGATCCGCGGATCCGCCTCGCAGCCCTACGTGCGCCGGACCGAAGCTTGTCGCGCCAGGGAAGGTTCGCTGCGTGTACGTCATAGCGGGTCCGCCTGCAGGCGAGTCGATTTCATGCTCGTGATCACCCATCGACCGTCGCGAATGCCGTAGGTGTCGCGATCGTGTCCGGACGACAGCCAGCGCCTGCCGTCCGGTCTGACCAGCTGCACCTGAACTGCCCACGTTCCGGTCGCCGTATCCGCAGCGGTGATCTCGATTTCGGGCATATGTCCGTGATGGACCGTCACCGAGTTGCCGTAATCGGTTTGCAGCGCGGCCACGTGGTTCGACGCTCCCCTGACACGGTCGCCACCGACCGACGTCGTGTCCACGTCGATGTCCCCGGCGAGGACGGAGCCGAATACGGACCAGTCCTTGGTGTCGAGACTGCGGAAATAACGCGCCTTGAGTGACTCGATCGCGTTGATCGCCTGCAATGTTCGCGGATCCACCGCTGTTCCCACTCGCCTTCCTGGTTGTCGGGCCTGCGGAACCGGGATGAAGGGGAATCCTACTAGCAGGCCAGCACGATCTATCGGTTATTCGATAAGAACTGTCATATAATTGATAGAATCTTAGCTCTGGCGGCGAAATAGCGTCAAACCGGCAGAAGATCGGTGTACGAGAGTGTCGATTGGAATTGACTGCGGTGCAGTGTGATTCGCGCTGGGGCCGGCGTACTCCAGCTGCCTGTCGATGAAATCGCGTCTCGCCGTGAATACTTCCGCGAGCAGGCGATTTTCCGTCGCCGACGAACCGGCGTCCATGGGGGCGATCGGCGCGATTTCCGGCCACGCGGTGGTGGACCGCGCTGCACGGTCAGCACTCGGGCCCGGTCCTCCTCGAGCGAACGGGTTCGTCTACGGCCACACGGGGCCGATGACACCGGAAAAGTCGCCGCCGGTTATGCGAGCGCCGCTGTCAACCGCTTCGTGGATCGGCCCGTGCGGTGTCGATTCAATATCGGGACTGAGCGCCGCATGCCGAGTTCTGGGTCGTCATCGCTGTCGGGGTGCGCCGGCGCGTAGACCGTCCATGACGAGGTCCAGGAGCCGAGTGGTCTTGGCTTGCCAATCTCCGCGGGTATCGATCTGCCAGAGGCCGGCGATGGCGAGGATGAAGTCGTCGGCGGTCACCTCGGGACGGATGGTGCCGGCCTCGTGATTTGCGGCGAGCAGAGCCTCGATCGTCTCGACTACTCGCGCGTATCCGGGCTGTGCTGGGGCGTCGGTTGTGCCGATGATCCGACGCATGGCGTCCGATAAACCGACCTTGGTGACGGCGAAGCGAGCGAGTCGTTCCATCCATTCACGTAGGGCCCGGTCGGGCACCCGGGTTTGGAGCAGTTCGGTCGCGGCATCGGTGAGGAGTTGCACCTCCTGGCGGTAAATCTCCAGAACGAGCGCTTCACGGTTGGGAAAGTTGCGGTAGAACGTGCCTTGCCCGACCCTCGCCTTTTTGGCGATCGAACTGAGCGGGGCATCCGCGTCTCGCGACAACTCGGCCAGCGCCACCTCCAGGATTCGCTCCCGATTGCGCTGTGCATCCGAGCGTTGCGGCCCGTCGTTCCCGGATTTCATTTCCCTCCTACCAGGCTCGGACCCACAGCCTCGCACGCACCATCCGAGAACCGGACATCAGTCCGATTATGTCCACGATAGCGTCGGCTACTGCCGCTCGTGGTCACTCTTGTCAGCGGAAAACGGATTCGATGCGCCATCGGATCGGGCTTCGGCGACTGAGGGGCTCATCCTCATCATGCGAGATCGGCGAGGTCCTCCGTTGTAAGGCGGATCGCACCGGCGGCCATGTTCTCGGCGAGATGGGTGGGAGACCCGGTGCCGGGGATGGCGAGGGCGTCGGGAGTGAAGGCGAGCAGCCAGGCCAGAGCGATCTGCGCGACGGTGGCGCCGTGGCGTTGGGCGACCGTGGCCATGCGGTCGCCGGTGAGGTCGCTCATGCCGCCGCCGAGTGGGAAGTACGGCACGAAAGCTATGCCGGCCTGCTCGCAAGCCTTCAGGACTTCGGCACCGTCGCGCTTGCCGGCGTGGAAGTGGTTCTGGACCGCCGCTACCGGCGCGATTGCCCGGGCCTCTGCGAGGTGGTCGGTGTCGATGTTGCTGAGGCCGAGGTGGCGGATCAGCCCCTCCTCGCGCATCCCGGCGAGTGTTTCGAAGCGTTCGGCGATGGACTCCCCGTGTGGCGGTTGCATCATGCCGATGCGTAGGTAGACGAGGTCGAGGCGGTCGACACCGAGTGTTTCGAGGTTCGCCTCGATCATCGGGCGCAGGGCGGTGGGGTCGGTGGTCTGCTGCAGTCCGCCCTCTGGGGTCCGTGCTGGGCCGACCTTGGTGGCGATGACCAAGTCGGCCGGGTAAGGGTAAAGGGCCTCGCGGATCACAGCGTTGGCGCTGACGGTGCCGTCGCTGCTGGCGTAGAAGGAGGCGGTATCGATGTGGTTGACGCCGAGTTCGACAGCGCGGCGCAGCACGATGCGACCGGTTTCCGGGTCGCGGGCCGGGCCGGTGATGCCGTTGGCCGACAGTCGCATGGCACCGAAGCCGATGCGATTGATCGGCAGGTCGCCGCCGAGCAGGAATTCGTGCGAGGTGCGGGAGTCGGTGCTCATTGTCGGTCAGTCGGTGATGACGGCGTCGCGGTGGATCCACTCGGGGCTGTGTGCCGCCTTGTGCAGGAAATCGGCGACGTCCGCGCGGCTGATCGTCGGGGTGCCCTTCATCGGGAGACGGTCGTCGGCGAGGTAGGTGCCTTTGGCGGGGCCCTTGGTCAGTGCGGTGGGGTAGACGAGCGTCCAGTCCAGGCCGCTGGCACGGATCTGCTGTTCGGAGATCTCCTTGTTCGCATAGAGGTTCCGCAAGAATGTTCGGTACATGAGCTTCTGCAGGGGGCTCGCCGAACGGTAGGCGTCTCCCACGCCGAACGACGACAGCCATACCAGGCGGGAAACGCCGACTTCTTGGGCCGCGCCGATCACAGCGGCCGCGGCGCGAGTGAATAGGTCGTCGGCACGCACGGATGTGCTCCTGCCCAGAGCCGAGATCACAGCGTCCTGCCCGGCCATGGCCTTGGCGACATCGTTGTGCGAAGTGGCGTCTCCGGCGACGACGGTGACCCGATCCGCCAAGTCGTCCAGAGCCTCGGGCCTGCGGGCGAGGACCGTGACCGTGTCACCGGCGCGCAGCGCCAGATCGGCGAGGTGGCGACCGGTGGGACCGGTCGCGCCGAGGATGAGCAAATTCATGACAAGGAAACTTTCCGTGTGTGCGGGTGTACTTCTGTTCCGCTGACCGCGCGGGTGGCAGCGGATGAGACCTAAGCGGACAACTGTCCGGTAACTCCAAGAGTACCGGACAGTTGTCCGCTTAGTAAAGGGTGGTCGTGTGCGTGGAGTATCGGCCGAGCGAACTCACTGCATCGAGCTCTCGGTGCTGCCATTGGATCGGATGTGTATGCCACCCGATTGATTTCGATCATGAAATTAAGAAACATGGACATGCTCACATGACAGGTGTGCGTCTGCCCCAGCACCGTGGAAACGCCCATGCTGTGTCAGACTGCTTACGTTTCCCGGACTCCTGACTGGGCTTCGGCCACGCTCCACGCCGCGATCTGGGCGCGTGAGGTGAAGCCGAGTTTGGTCAGGATGTGTTCGACGTGGCCTTCGGCGGTGCGTTGCGATATCACCAGTTTGGCGGCGATCTGTTTGTTGCTGAGTCCTTGGCTGATCAGGTCGGCGACCTGACGCTCCCGCTTGGTCAATATCGTGGGTGCGTGCGTTGTGGCAGGGGGTTGTTCGCCGAGTGCGTAACCGACAGCGGCGTCCATACCCATTGTCTCGCCTCGCCGGAATGCCGCGTCGAACCCGCGTGCGCCGAGGGCGCGACGTGTTTCCTGCTCACAGTGCTCGTGAAAGCGCGTGATGCTCGGTATCGCAGTACCTATGGTTCCCATGCGCCAGAGTCCCTGCGCGGCTCCCATCAGGATGGCCGCGGGCTCGGCGGTGCCGCGCTCGGCGGCACTCCAGGCCAATCCCTCGAGGCTGAGCGCGGCGACCACCGGGTTGCTCGTACTCTCGTTGACTCGCAGTGCTTCCGCGAGCAGCTGCTCGGCACGATCCAACTCGCCTTGCTGCCATGCGGCCACACCCAAGCCGCGTAGCGCAGCCGAACGATAGATCAGTTCGCCTTGGGCTTCGGTGATGGAAAACACTCGGCGGTAAAGTTCGCTCGCTCGAGTCATGTCGCCGCGCATTTCGTATGCCCAGCCGAGAACGTGCAGCGCACCGATGTAGAGAGCCGCCGTCCGGTTCGAGCTGAGCACCTCGACGGCACGTTCGAGGGCAGGTAATACGTCGTCCGCTTGCCCGCTACCCATTGCGAGAAGACTGGCCGCATAGGCGATCTGCGCATGGATGGCGGGGTCGGAGACCTCTTCGGCCAGCGCTCGCGCCTGCTCCAGGAGGGCGGCCGCGGACTGGAAGTCCGCCTGTGGCGCCGCCAGTTGGGAGCCGACACAGAGTGCTTTGATGCGGTCGGGTATCGACTGTGCCCTGGGGTGGGCGAGAAAGCGGTCGATCCAGGATCGACCTTCGCCATACCGGCCGCGAAAGCCCCAGAAATCATAGAGTGCGGCGGTGGCGCGCAGCCCTGCTTCGGCTGCTTGCTTGGTGTCCTCGGCCAGGTAGGATTCGAGCGCTTCGCGCAGGTTGGGTAGCTCACGTCCGAGCCGGGCGATCCAGTCGAGCTGCCGGTCACTGATCCACCCGGCTTCTGCGTCCAGCGCCAACTGCTGGTACCAGTCGCGGTGGCGTCGGCGCAGCTCGGTGTCTTCGCCGGACTCCCGCAACTTTTCCCGGCCGTAGTCGCGTACGGTCTCGAGCATCCGAAATCGCACAACGGTTTCCGAAGCCTCCCGGATCAGAATCGACTTGTCCACCAGGGAGGACAGCACATCCAGCGGCGTGTCCGGTGCCAGGTCGGCAGCGCATATCAACTCGATGGCGTCGAGTTCGCAGCTGCCGGCGAACACCGACAGCCGGGCCCACAGTCGCTTTTCCGCCGGAGCGCACAATCCGTAGCTCCAGTCGATGCACCACCGTAGTGTCTGCTGCCGTGAGGGTGCGGTGCGGCTGCCGCGGGTCAGCAAGGCGTAGCGGTCGGAGAGCCGGGCCATGATCTGATCGGGTGACATCGACCGCATTCGGGCCGCGGCCAGCTCGATCGCCAGCGGCAACCCATCCAGATGAGCGCAGATTCCGGTGACGGCCGGCTTGTTGTCTTCGTCGAGTTCGAAGCCAGGTACGGCGGCCGCGGCTCGGTCGGCGAACAATGTCACCGCGTCGAAACGGGGCAGCACCGCCAAGGTCGGTTCCCGGTCGAGGTCAGGGACCGACAATGGCGCCACCCGCAGTACCGCTTCCCCAGCGATGTTCAGCGGTTCGCGGCTGGTGGCGAGAATCCGCAGCTCCGGGCAGGTCCGCAGTAACGTCTCGGTCAGTTCGGCCACGGTCTCCACGACTTGCTCGCAGTTGTCCACAACGAGCAGGGTTTCTCGTGAACTGAGGAACTCGAGCAGAACCTCGAGCAACGGCGTGGCCGGTTCGTCCCGGACACCGAGGGTGGCCGCCACCACATCGACCAGGATCGTCGGGTCGGAGACCTCGGCCAGTTCGACAAGCCATACCCCATCGGTGAAATCCCGTCGGGCCTGTGTCGCGGCGCGCAGCGCCAGTCGTGTCTTGCCGACACCTCCGGTGCCGGTCAACGTCACCAGCCGCGCGCTCGACAGCAGATTCCTCAGCTCCGACATCTCGGTGCGCCGGTCGACGAAACTGTTCAGCTCGAGCGGCAGATTGCCGCTATGGTCGCGCGCAGCCGCAATCGGCCTGCGTCCTGCCCGCAACGATGGCTTCGCGTTGTGATGCACGGGAGGCTTCTGATCGGGATGCTCCAGATCCGGTGCGCCCTGCAGCGCCATCTCGCCCACCGAGAACCCGTGGCGCTGCTGCACCTGCCGGATGCTCTCGCCCAGCTCCGCGGCCGAGGGCCGGTCGTGGCTGTCGCGGTTCATCGCCGACTCCACCAATGCCGACACGTCCGCGGGGATACCCGTCTCCCTCAGGTCCCGCGCGGGCTGAGTGGTGATCCGAACAAACTGTGCCACCACGCTCTCACCACTGCGCCGCTCGAACGCGGCGTGCCCGGTCAGCGCGCAGAACAAGGTCGCACCCAGCCCGTAGACATCCGCGGCCGGGGTCGGCTCGTCGCCTTCGAGCACTTCCGGTGCCGTGAACGCCGGTGACCCGGTCACAACGCTGGCGGTCGTCCTGAATCCACCCGCGATGTGCGCGATACCGAAATCGGTCAATGCGGGCTCACCGTACTCGGTGAGCAGAATGTTCCCCGGCTTCACGTCCCGATGCACGATCCCCAGCCGATGCGCGCTGGCCAGCGCACCAGCGATCTTCACCCCGATCACCAACACCCGCTCCATCGGAAGCGGACCATTCTTGCGGATCCACACATCCAACGAATCCAGCCGGTGATACGGCATAACCAGATAAGGGCGCCCGCTCTCGGTGGCACCGACCTCGAGCACGGTGACGATATTCGGATGCCCGGTCAACCGACCCATCGCCCGCTGCTCCCGAACAAACCGCGCCCGATTGTCTTCTTCCAACTCCGCGGTCGACACCTTCACCGCCACTGTCCGGTCCAACCCCACCTGCCAGCAGCGATACACCACCCCGAAACCACCACGACCGATCTCGACCGCATCCTCGAAACCCGCAGCAGCCAACTCCGCCGTCACGGGCGTTACCACCTCGCGCCGCGTCTGCCGCAGATCATCATCGGTCACCGGCCGGATGCAATCCGACCGGCATGTCTCCGGACACCAGGCAACATGCGCTCACCTTTCGCCAATCCCAGCCTATCGCCGAGAACATCGACAGAGTGAAGAACAGCCAGTGGCCGTTGGTGTCTTCGGCGTCCCGGCAAGAATCCGAGCCGTGACCGGTACGGGGATTGCCAACCGCGCATCGGCGCGGCCTGTCCGATGCAGCTCGGCGACTTGGTTGCGGCCGGTGTGGTTCCCGATCGAGGAAAACAGGAGGCAAAACTAGGCTGGGGTGGTGAGCGGTGAGAAGTTCGACGGGACCGATGCCGGCAAGGGCTCGGGCCGCGGGCGCGGACGGGGCCGACCACGGCAGATCAGTCGTGGACAGATCGTCGCAGCGGCGCGCAGCGTTGCGCCCGAGGCGCTGACGATGCAGGCGGTCGCCGCTGTGCTTGGTGTCGATCCCACGTCGTTGAACTATCACGTGGGCGGCAAGGAGGGGTTGCGGGAACTGGTCGCTTTGGACGTTTTCGAGTCCGAGTTGCGCCGTGTCGCGTTGCCAACCGATGGGGATTGGCGCGACGTGGTGCAGTCCTATGCCACGGCATTGCGGGATGCGGTTGTCGAAGTGGGGGCCATGGTGACCTACTTGCAACTGCCCAACGCGAGCGGTTTGGCGGTACTTGCTCCAGTCGAACACGTCCTTCAGGCGTTGGTGGACGCGGGCTTCGATATCGCTGAGGCCAGGGGTGCGCTCATGCTCATCACCGACACCGCATCCTCGGCGGGGCGCGACCTGCTCAGGGCCCGGCACGGTGGTAATCCCAACGTCCCCGAGCTGGCCAGTGCATTGGCGGAGGCGGCCGAGGCGGACTTCCCGGTGTTGCGTCAGGTGGTCGCCGTCAGCGAAAACGCAAGTCGGGACGGTGGCGATGACCGACTCGCATTCAACGTGTCTGTGATCATCGCTGGACTGCAACAACTGCTGTCGTCGAGGACGTCTGGAGGCCGACGATGATGCTCTGCCCGCCTGACTCACGTACCAATATTTTTCCAGACGCCTGAAAAAATTCGCCGACAGGTCTTCATCTCCCGGATCGCAGGGTGTAAACAAGAACCGTGCGGTAGGCGAACGCCGACAGGATTCGCCGGCGACCTACCCGCGAAACTCGGTGCGGGCCTTCTGGATCCGCCTCGCCGAGTACCTACCGGTCGGCGGCCGAACACAATTCGCTGCATCGCGGCCGGTGACACTGCTTCCCTGACAAAGGAATTGAACGAGGCGTCTATGTCATCGAGTGAGTACCGGATTGGCCGGTGTAGGACCGGAAGAGTCGGCAGGACGTCCGTACAGGGGTCCACCACACCGACACCGCGCTGGGGCGGCGTCGTGAGGCGACTATGAGGATGGACGATTTCCGAGAAGATCAGGCACAGGTCAGCGACGTACTCATCCGGTACGCCACCGGTATCGACCAGCGGGACTGGTCACTGTTCCGGACATGTTGGACGAGCGACGTCGAGGCCGACTACGGCCAAATCGGGACATTCAGCGGTATCGATGCGCTCACCGACTTCATGGTCGCCTCGCACGACCCGATGGGACCGACGCACCACCGGTTGTCCAACTTCGTCATCGACGTCGATGGAGACCGCGCGAACGTCCGGTCCTATGTGCACGCGGTCCTCATCGCTACACCAGGTGATCCGTCGAGCTGGATCGACGCCGTAGGCAACTACGAGGACGTTTTCGTCCGCACCGCCGACGGGTGGCGGATCCGTAAGCGAGTCGCCCGGATGGCTCGTGTGATGACTAAGGGGAGTGTTTCGTGACGAATCCTGTTGAACCCGATGCCTTCACCCGCCGGTACGGTCAGTGGGCCGTGATCGCTGGCGCCTCCGAAGGCGTCGGCGCTGCCTTGGCCGATCAATTGGCCGCGCGGGGAATCGATCTCATCCTGATTGCTCGCAACGAGTCCCTGGTCGAGGCGGTCGCCGCCGAGGTGCGAGAGCGTCACGGCGTGCAGGCGCGTCCACTGGTGGCCGACCTCACGTCCCCCGATATCGGTGCCAGGGTGGCACAGGCTACCGACGGCCTCGAGGTCGGATTATTGATCTACAACGCGGGCGCGGCCAATCGCACGGTGGAATTCCTCGAGGACTCTGTCGAGCAGTCCCGCAAGCAGATCGAGCTGGCGTGTACCGGACCACTCACGCTGGCAAGGCTTTTCGCTCCCGCGATGCGCCAGCGTGGCCGCGGCGGCATCGTTCTGGTCGGCTCGCTGGCGTGTCTGGCCGGTTCGGCCACCATTGCCGTGTATTCGGCGGTCAAGGCGTTCAACGTCAACTTCGCCGAAGGGCTGTGGTCGGAGTTACATCCGCACGGGGTCGACGTCGTCTGCACGGTGCTCGGCAAGACGGACACCGAGGCAATGCAGCGTATGGGTGTCACCCCGGACGCGGGGACCATGCAGCCCGGTGACGTCGCTGGCGAGATCATCGCGAACATCGGTAACGGACCGGTTCACATTGTCGGAGAGGCGAATCGGTCGATCGCGTCCCATGTGTGGACCGTCGACCGCCGCGCCCTGGTGGAAATGATGAGCGCGGCATCCAGACACTTCGCCGACGAAGAGGCCACATCCGGTCACTGAACCCGCGCCGACAACAAAGGAAAGCTGTACGTGCAGTTGTTTTACGAGGCGGCGCCCTCGAATTCCGAGAGACCGCCGATCCGGTTCCCGGTCCGGGGGAGTTGCTCATCCGGCCGCTGAGCGCGGGCCACCACGAACTGTACCCTCGCGGTGTTCCGGCAGTGACGACAGGAATCGCAATGGATTTCGCATCAGTGACGCGCCGTGTCCGATCAACGGCAGAGCGCCCGGGGCGAGAGGCGGGCGGTTGAACTCTGGTGTGCCAACGTTCAAGGATCCTCCTTCATCCGGATCGCGCAGTCGTACCGATACCAGTCGTTGGCCTTACGCCATCACGCGTCGCTGCAGCTCTTCGCGCCATCCCAGCCCTATGACTACCAGCGACGCCGCTTCTGTGAGGGATGGGGCAAACCCCGGATCGACACGCGACGGCCTCGGGCCTGCTGTCGATCGCATTTACGACCGACCCGGTGAGAACCGGCGTCGCGATAAATGCACCGACTGACAGAGCTCGCACGAAGTTGCTGGTGCAGACATTGTCAGATCACTTACGCCCCGCGCAGGACGCCGCGGGGCACGGTCAGGGGCAGGTCGGTGTAGGTGGCGATACCGGGCGCGGCGGCTACGACGGCGGGGATGGCGTGGATCGGGGGCATGGCGGTCATGATGTGGCCGAGCACCATGAAGTCGGCAATGGTCTCGGCCTGGAAATCCGGTGGCGGCAGGAATCCGACGTTCATGGTCACCGTGGGGCGGCCGTCGACGGTGATCTTCCAGCCGTCGCCGTCGAGTTTCCAGTCCGGGTCCAGGGTCTGGCCTTTGCGCCACCGGACGTTGACGTCGATGACGGTCGCACCGCCCACACGGCCCCGCCAGCTCACATACACCCCGGCGACGCAGCCTTTCGGGATGGTCCACGAGCCGAGGTCGAGATCGGCTGTGGTCTGGGCGTATTCGGCTTCGCAGACGATCTCGTCCAGTTCGGTCCCGAGCGCGAGCGCCAGCAGGCGTACCGCTTCGGCGAAGACCGCGGTGCCCTTGGCGGCCATGCCTGCCAGATTCGGATCGTCGATGGGTGTGCCGAAGCCGACCGGGCGTTCGGTAGAAGGTGGTGTCGGCGGATTCGGCGATGGTCACCTTGTCGACCCGGTCGCAGACATTGGCGGCGACCATCGCGAGCAATTGGGCGAAGCCGGGACTGACTCCCGAGCCGAAGATCGTCGAATTCCCGCGCAGACAAGCCTGTTGGATGCGATCGCGGTCCTCGTCCAGGTTGTGGCCGGTGATGAAGGACGCCGTCGTCACCACATTGACGCCTGCTTCGAGGATCCGGACCAACTCGTCGACGTCGATCCACATCGGGTTGTAGACGACGCAGTCGGGTTCGAGTGCGAGTAGCGCCTCCGGATCGGAGGTGGCGGTGACGCCCGTCGTGGCGTGCCCGCACAATTCGCCGACGTCACGCCCTGCCTTGTCTGGAGACCACGCGAAACATCCGGCCAATTCCAAGGACGGATGAGCCAACAGCGCCCGCGCGGAACTCTTGCCGACATTGCCGGTCGTCCACTGCACGACCCGGTAGACGGTCGAGGGCATGAAAACCTCATTCTTATCGATGAAAATGGAATTACCTCCACTTCTTACGCCAGGGTCGCCCCGCGGCGACGCCTTTCGGTCAAATATTTCCCGAAACGGAAAAATTTGGCCGGAAATCTCGATCACACCGGTACAGGGCACGCACCTCCGGGAGTGGTGGCCATTCCCACGTCGATCCGTGACGCCGAGCGCACTGACACTTTCTGGCGGTGCGCAAAGCCAGCTACCAGCTGCGCTGCGCCGGCCCCGCTGCCCGTCAGGCGGCGAGGGCCGCGGCTTCGACGGCGACCAGGACGGTGCCGCGGAAGTTGTCGGCCTCGTCTGGATGTTGCTTGCCGAGCAGGCTCATGGCTGCGGTCAGGCTTGGCGCACCTGGTCGGCGAGTTCGGCGACGGACTTGCACTACAAGGGTTTCAGTCGGTGCCGCAACCGATTTCGAGGAGTACACGAGATGTCCACCGCCATCACCGTGACCGACCAGGACAAGAGCACCCTGCGCGCCGCCTATGGCGCAGTGTCGCTGATGGCCACTTCCGGTGCGCGCGTAAGGCCATCACG
The DNA here is from genome assembly GCF_050955745.1 of Nocardia sp. CA-120079. NCBI lineage: Bacteria > Bacillati > Actinomycetota > Actinomycetes > Mycobacteriales > Nocardiaceae > Nocardia > Nocardia sp. CA-120079. Next base: position 6,119,099 of record NZ_CP192088.1, on the reverse strand, counting down.
CACGGCCCCATCGGGCAAGTGGCCGACGAATCCGCCGCGTGCAATCAGCGCACGAGTGTCTTTGCCGGGTATCGGCTCCGAGAAGAGGTAACCTTGTCCGCGAAAACAGCCCAGCTCGACCAGTATTCGGGCGGCTTCCGGTGTTTCGATTCCCGCCGCCGAGACACCTAGTCCGAAGCTCGCGGCCAGCCCGATGATGGCCCGCACCACCATCGCGTCTTGATTGTCGGCCTCCAGTTGGAGCACAAACGTTGTGTTCGGAGCCCGTATCGACGCCCTGCTGGGCGACAAGCAGAAGGTGGCTGCAGCTTCGCTTAGTACCAAAGCATGGCGATGGTCAGCCACGTCCTGTCACGTGCGGCGGTCCGATTGTTACCCCCGCGGCACGGTGACGAATCGGCCGATCCAAGGTGAACTTGCACCCCCGTGATCGGGGGTGGATGTTAGGTAGCGCCAGTGTTACCGAAGAGATAGCGGGTGCCGCGGAAAGCGCGACTGGATTGGTCGCGAGCGCCCGGTAGCCGACGGTGACGGGATCGCAGTAATCGCAGGTGAGAGAAGATATCCAGCGTGCCTAGAACTTGCCGAGACTGGTCGATACAAGACGGACCGGGCAGTACGAGCTGGACGTTGAAAGGCTTCTGACCTGGACGGGAGGGAGCCAGCGGGATGCACACTTTCGGGCCTACTCGCCGAGTGCCCACCGCTCGAGGACGTCCTGATTGTCCGGCACCGTCTCCGGGATATCGCTGTAGTGTGAGCGGCGCTCCCGGAATAACGGCGTCCGGGTCCGTGGTCGACAACGGCGATGGAACCTACATGCTGCTTCTGGTCGTTGCCGTCCTGATACTCATCCTCCTGTTTGGTTGACCAGGTCGGCGGTCGAATGTCCCCCAGCGGTTGCCGCCGGATTCGGTTCTGTACGGGAGCTGATTTCGAAGGTATTCCGCGACTCGGGTCAATCCTGGGCGGTCGGAGGTTCGGTGCGGGGATCGGGGATGCAGGTGAAGTTGACCGTCCGTTCGGACTCGAACCCGTCCGCCCGCACGGACAGGGTGAGGCGGTGGGCTCCCGGCGCGGGTGCGTCGAACCATTCGTCCTCGCCATCGCCGAGATTCTGCTCGTCGAGCACCCAGTGGTAGGCAGCGTCGGTGAGCGGCCTGCCGCTGGGGGTGGCGGCCGAAGCCAGGACTCGCAGCGGGCCGCCCGCGACCAATGTCCCGTTCTGTTCCGGCCAGAGGATGACGATTTCGGGCGTTCGCGGCGGGACTTCGACCTCGATCGGATCTGAGACGACCGTATCGAAGCCGTTGTGCACCAGGATGCGGATGAGGGCGCGACCACTCGCCAGGGACGCGACATCGAAGACCGGATCCTCGTCCGTAATACCCGTCGCGAGCCCGTCCCAGGTCGAACCGTTATCGGTGGAGTACTGCAGCCAGGCCGTTAACTCCTCCTGAGTACGGTCGGTACGCCAGTGCATTTCGAGGCTGTTACCGATGGCCTTCACCTCGAATCGCTCGATCGTCGGCGGCTGCTGCGGCGCCGTTCGCTGCCACAGGATGGGTCGATCACCCGCCGTGTCCTCGATGCGGAGTTCTGCTCCGCGCTCTGCGTCGGGCAGATACGCCTCGAAGAAGTGTCCGGACGAATAGTCGTCCCAGTCCGCCGCGCCGCAGCTCTGGATAGTCGACTTGTACAGCCGTGCTCGCGCCAGCGTCTTTTCATCTCGTCCACCGAGACGCGCGATCAGCGTAGTGTGCTCGCCGGAGGGGCCGCTGGCGACGGCGATCCGCGCAACCGACTGCACTTCGACCCGACCGGCACCGTCGACGAACCCGGTCACCGCTATGACCGGACGGTATTGCGATTCATTCCGACCGGAGTTGGATCCGGCATCGGTGTAGGTCCGCCACCGCGGATCCCACTCCACGGGGATGTCGATATCGAGATCCTCCGGTCCGAGGCGTCGGTGTCCGATGAGCGCCTTGTGCCGAAACAGCGACATCCACCGCGTCTTGTTGCTTCCAGACACCATGAAGTCGAATGTCGTTTGGGGCGGGAGAATCGCGCCCACGGCTATGTCCAGACCGAACTCCCCGATCGAGCCGTCCGGGTGCGGCTCGAAATCTGGGAATGTCGTGTCTTCGGTGGAGAGGGGGGTCGCGCTGGTCGATGTGTGCTTGGAGAAACCGAGTGCGTGTCCCAACTCGTGGAGCAGCGTTGGCTGGTTTCCCGCCACACTGGCGCCGAGCCCGACTTCGCCGCAACCGATCGTGGTACCTGCGCTGCCCGGGCTACTGCCATCCGGGGTGCCTGTCGGCAACAAGCCGTAATAGATGACATCGGGCCGGTTGCCGTCGTTTTGGCGAGCTTCTCGGAGGGCGACCATCAGAGCATCCCAATTCGGCGTGCACTTGCTGGTGGGTCCCTTTGGATCGTCGAGTGGCAGGTTCCATGGAATCGTTCCGGCGAAACCCAGGTCCATATCGCTGCGGACCGGCAACGCACGACTCGCGAATGCGGCCGTCACGCGCAGGTCGGCAATGGTCGGTGCTGCAAGGTTGAGCGTGGATGCCGAAGGCGAGGAGGAGGACGGACCCTGGTAGCTCACCAGAATTCCGCGTAGCCGCAGTGTTTGACGGACCGTTGCGTGGACGATAAGGGTCTTGGTTTCGTAGCTGTTGCCGCTGAGGTCGGTCAGTGTGCAGGTCAAGCGCATCCGACCGTGAAACTGGTTTGCCGGTATAACGAAATTCAGTGTGTTCGTCCTTGTGCTGCGCCGCGCCAGGTAGTCGCGGACGGAAGCATCGACCGAGCCAGGGAACTGGGGCGAGAGCGTGGCTGTGTGATGGAAGCGAAGATCATTGCCATAGGTTTCGACATCCAGGAGCCCGGTCGGACGCGTGCCGATGAAAAGTCCGGGATTCGCGTAGACCCGGACCCAGGCGGGTTTGGACGCGACAAGCCGTGCAGAATTGTCCGGTCCTATGTCCGACGGGTCGGTGAGATGCTGGTCGGCTCTGAAGAATTGGATCGACTGCGTGATCTCGATGCCGTCGATGGAAGGCAGCAGCGGGCCGAGGGACACCGCCCGTATCGAACGAATAAGGTCCGGCCGCAACAAGGACTCGCGAATCACGGTGGCCGCTCGTGGTACCGCACTTTTCCAGTCGAGCATGTCATCTCCTCGGTCGGGACGTCGGATATCCAGCTCTTCTGCGGGTCGCGGTCGCTACTGCCCGGGTGGCCCCGTATGCGCTCAGCAGAATTGTGATCGATCGCTTTTATGAATTGGGACCCTGCTCATTGGCTTATCTGCGTACCACAATCACGGGTCAGTCTATGTCGATCGCCGCCGCGGAAACTCGAATCCAGCCGCGATCGGGGTGCGATTGCCTTGCGTGGTTGGACGTTTGTGTTTCGGGACCCCGTGATTCAGTTCAGGGCCATGGCTGCTGGATCAGCTCGTCGGTCGCGAAACTCGCGTCGAACGTCATGATCTCCACCAGCTTGCGCATCTGCGAAGGCGATGGGTCGCGATAGCTCTGCTGCAGAACCTTCAGCCCTTCGGTCGGGCCGCCACCGGCTCCGAAGAGAGTGGGCGGCGGAGCCGGGGCGCCCATGGTGATGAGATGCGAAATGCGGTCGGGGTACTGCACCGCGAAATTCGACGAGGTCGCGCCGCCCAATGACACCGGCGGCAGTGACGCAGTCGCGCACCAGCGGGACCGAGGCCGAACAGTTCGGCAGCGCGGGGTTCGGATGGACCTTGCGGATTAGGGATCTCAGGGCTTTCTGGAGCGTGCGTTGCAGTGAGGTGGGTGTCCGTTCCAGGTTCGTCACGATTTGTTCAAGACCATCCGGTTGGTTCTGTCGCGAACTTAGCCTGGGTCGCCAGCGTCTTGGTGGTCGACTGACACTCTTCCTGGAGGGCGGGATGCCGAAACGGTTCGACATGGCGGTGCGGGAGGCGGGGCGCCTCCACAGAACCAGTCAGCAGGAGCACGACAAGATCCGCTGTGCGACGCCGCAGCTGGGCTGGATATTCGTGGCCGCCTACGAGGACGAGTTCCGCAGTGGGTGGCACACCATTATCGAGACGGTCGAGGATGCTGGGTGGTCGGCTGTGATCGCTGCGTACAGGGATAAGACCGGGCTCGATGTCGTCGCGGTCGGCGTGCCCGAGGACTATCCGTTCCCTGACTTGCTGGCCACGGGCGGCTGGATCCTGCCCGCCGACCAGCCGCAACCAGATCTCTTTGCAATCGACTGAGGCGTGGCCAGTGCGTCCCGCGCCGATAAAGGCGCGGGACGCACTGGACAGGTCGGTGGGCGGGCAGTAACGAGCAGCGCTGGCGGGGTGTGTTGGCGGGTCCGGCGAGGATGGTTGCCGGGTATACGCTGAGTATGGCCATTCGAAATGTGGCCTATCCCACTCATCGGGGTGTCGTCGCTCGACCGACCCGGAACCGTATCGGTGCAGCGGCAGTCGAGCAAGCAAGGAGTAAGCCATGAAAGGTGGCACAAGAATTGCGATAGGGGTGGGCATCGGTTACCTGCTGGGACGCACACGGAAGATGCGATTCGCGTTGTCGCTGGCGGGTGCGGCGATGGCACGGCGGAATACGGGAGCGCCCGCCGAACTGCTGGAGCGCGGGACGTCGTTGCTGAAATCGTCGCCGGAGCTGACGCAGCTCACCGACACCGTGCGTAGCGAGTTGCTGGGCGCGGTCCGGTCGGCCGCGGTGACTGCCACGAGCAACCGTATCGATGCGCTCAACACCCGACTACAGCAGGGCTCGACGCTTCTCGCCGACAGGGAGCGTGAAACGGATTCGTACGCAGACGAAGACGAGGACGAGGACGAAACCCTCCGAGGCGCCGGGGAAGCGTCCGCCGACGAGGACGAAGATCTCGCGGGCGAAGGCGATTCCGGAACAGAACACGACGAGGACGACGAGCATAGGAGCCGACCCGCCGCGCGGACGCGGGCAGGCAGCCCAAGAGCCGCACGTACGCGGAAAACAAGCTCTCGAACCGCGGAGCGTCGGTCCGAGTCCGCGGATCGTAAGTCGGCCTCCTCGACTGTCCGCCGCCGTGCCCGCGCCGATGCCGACGAAGCGCCTGTGCGCCGCACGAGGAGGTGAGATCGATGTCGAAGACCAACGGACTCGGCAAGGTGACCGCCCACACCGTCGGCCGACTCACCGAAACCGCGAGCCGTGCCGGGGCGAGCGCACGGAAGACCGCCGAAACAACTACTGCCCCGACGGGTTTGCTGCAGCAATCGGTGCAGAACCTCGCCGGGACCCTGACCGACCGCGCGGTGGCGGGACTGTCGAATCGGGTATCGAAGACCGCCGATCGGCTGAACGAGTACGCCGAAGGTGGTGGCGGGAATCTGCTGGCCGCGGTGACCGGTGTGGAAAAGCTGGCCGGTGGTGCTTCGCCGTTCCAAGCGCTACTGAGCGGAGGTATGGGCAAGCTCGGGGCCGCGGTCCGGGACAATTTCGAGAACGTCAAGGAGTCGCTGACCGGCGGGAAGGGTAAGGGTGGCGCGAAGAAGCTGAAGCTGACCAATATCGTCGAGCACATCGATGTGGGTGTGCCGATCGATTTGGCGTACGACCAGTGGACCCAATTCGCGGACTTCCCGAAATTCACGAAGAAGCTCGAGCAGGTCGAGCAGGTCTCCGACGAGAAGCTCAGCTGGACCGGCAAAGTGTTCTGGTCGAGACGGACCTGGGAGTCCACGATCATCGACCAGGTGCCCTTCGAGCGGATCGTGTGGCGTTCCAAAGGTGCCAAGGGCTACATCGACGGTGCCGTCACCTTCCACGAGATCACATCGGACCTCACCCGAATCCTCGTGGTGCTCGAGTATCACCCGCACGGTGTGTTCGAGAAGACCGCCAATCTGTGGCGCGCGGCAGGTCGCCGGTGTCGGCTCGAGCTCAAGCACTTCCAGCGTCATGTCATGACGGAGTCGGTGCTGCACAGCGACGACATCGTGGGCTGGCATGGCGAGATCCACGACAGCGAGGTCGTAGAAGACGACGAGACCGCACGGCGCAAGGAACAAACCCACGCTGAAGACGACCGCGGCGACGACGACGCGTCCGTCGACGAAGAAACGAGCGAGGCCGAGGAAGACGAGGTAGACGAGCAGGACGAAGGCGAGGCGGAAGGACCAGAGCCGCCTTCCCGCCGAACGGCCGCCCGGCCCAAGACCCCGGTGAGCCGCCGGTCGCGTGTGAGCCAAGGAGCAAGTAGATGACAATCCAACCCTCAGGCGGCGGCGGAACCGGCACGATGGCTCGGCCGAACTCATCGAGCCTGGCTGATGTCGTAGACACCATCCTCGACAAAGGCCTGGTCATCGACGCGTTCGCCCGAGTGTCGCTGGTCGGTATCGAACTGGTGACCGTCGACGCGCGGGTCGTGGTGGCCAGTGTCGACACGTATCTGCGTTTCGCTGAAGCGGTCAACCGGCTCGAGATCTCGACCTCCGAGCCGAAGGGCCTGACCGATATAGTCGGCGACGTCACCGAACGCGCGGCCAAGCACAAGACCCAGGGCGCACTCGACTCGGCTGGTCAGAAGGTCGCTGACTTCCTCGGCGACGTGCAGGAAAAGCGTCGGACAGTGCGCAGGCCCTCCAAGCGGGAGGACCGGTGATTGGCTGCCGAATCAACAGCGGTGTATGTGTACGGCATCGTGCCCGCCGACGTCGAGTCCCAGCCACACGCCACCGGAGTCGGCGATCCGCCTGGTGAAGTGGCGGTGGTGCGCCACGCCGAGATCGCCGCGCTGATCCCCGCTCGAGTCCGAGCGGCCACCGGGCACGCCCGATGACCTCGGAAACCCTGTTGTCGAGACGTTCGTTTGGTTCGCCGAGGGATCCGGTCAATGCCTCCGCCGGCGGGATAAGAGTCGCCAATGTGCTGTCGCGGCCGTCCGGGTATCGGTTGACCGGTATCGCCTCCGGCGCGACTATGCAACGCACCAGATTGCCGACGACAGGTCGGCCCACTCCTGCTGGACGAACAGTCCTTCCGATCCGCTCGGGCGTGTCCCGAACCATTGCGCCAGGGCCATTCGAAGTGAGGCGATGGCGGACGGTGGGTTAGTTGGTATTGCCCAGGCGATATCAGGAGGCTATCGCCAGGGCGCGACCCACCTAGCGGTAGCGCGGGTTGGTGTTGTGCCATTCGAAGGAGCCGCCCATCCAATCGCGAACGCCGCGCATGAATAGTTGGAGCTCGGGGGAGGGGATGGCGCGCAGGGCGTGATGGTCGGCTTCGAACTGGTGCACCATCTGGTTGTGCAGGTCGACGGTGACCTTGGTCGCGTCGGCCAGCGAGCAGCCGCGATCGGCGGCGATTTGCAGCACCATGTTGCTGACGGGTACTTCGTCGGCGGCATCCTTTTTGATCGAGAACAGGTCGTTGACCAGGACGGCGGCGGTACCCGCGCGGAATACGGCCTGCCGGACCCGATCGTCGTAGAAGAGGTTCGCGGGCAGCTCGTAGCCGGCGACGGGGTCGATCAAGGTCATCGAGGTGTAGAAGGTGTCGTGTTGGCGGGCGGCGAGATATTCCCATGCCGAAGGTGATTCGCCGGTGTGCCGCCATGCGGCGTAGGCGGTCCAGGACACGAACATCGTGAACGTCGCGTAGCAGGCGCGCTGCACTTGCCCGGGGGTTGCGTGGGCGCGCAGATTCGCGATCGCGGATCCGAACGCACGCAGCACCTTGTCTTCGCGCAGCACCTGCTGCAGCGGTGTGGTGAACTCGCCCGCGTCGGGCAACGGATCCAAGGCCGCCATCGCCAAGGTGAGTCGTTGCGGCAGCCGGGTCGGGTCCGCGCCGAGCGCTGAATCGTCGGCGTAGTAGTCGTCGGCCATCCACCAGGCGGTGTTCATCTGGGCCGGGACCAGCAGTCGGTCGGGGTCGTCGGAATCGGTGTGGGTCAGCATGACCAGCCGTCCGTAGCCGGTCTGGCGCAGCTTGTCGAGCTCCTCGTCGGTGAACCCGATCGACTCCGCCCATGTGGTGAGGCGATCGTCGATCCGGTCGGCGAGATCGTCGTCGATCCGGGTGGCGGGCGGGCAGTACAGTGGCGGCGCGGAACCGTCACCCCAGGCAAGTTCTCGATAGGGTTCGTTCTCGGTCGTCGCGTGCCGCAACGGTATCCGAAACGCGCTCTCGCCCAGGGGAGTTCCCGTGCCGGGCAGGTGCCGTAGGCCGGCGCTGGGCAGTGTGGGCGCCGGCATCGCGCCGGGTGTGGGTGGTGGCGTCGGTTCGGGCTCGGCGCGGGTCATCGTCGAGAAGCGTGCGGCGAGTTCGGTGCCCAGGCCGTGGGGCCCGGCAAGAAGGTCGGTGAGTCGTTCGCCGGGCGATTCCGGCTTGTCGCGGTGGCTGGTCTGGTCGTTGTCGAGACTTGTCACAGCACTTCTCCCGTCGCAGGGGTCCATAGATGCAGACAGCACGATGCACTCGAAACGACTATCGGTCGTCTCGCCCAGTGCCGCAGGCGATTGCGTGATTCCGGTGGATGCGACACGCTGATCTCCGGCATCGGGCCTTCGTGGTGAGAGCATTCGACCGCCCCTCACGGGACCTGCCCATGAAGCTTGCGGCATTGTGTGTGCGCCGCCGAGCCCATCCCACATCGAACGCCGAGAACAGGTTCACCGACAACAGACTTCACCTCTCGACATGAGGGATCACGCACGTTACAGCCGCGCGATTTCCATCAAGGGATGCTCCGGAAGTTTCGGAGTATCTGCAGCCGAACCTCCGCGCCGCGTGATCAGCTAGCCGATTTCGACGACTCGCGCCCACGCCGGTGGTCTGTCCGGAACGTAATCGGGATCGCGTTCGCTCCACGACGGGGCCCGGCGGAACAGGCCCACGACGGTGCGGCAACACGGCTTGGTCTCGGGCCAGGGCGTCTGACCGTCGGTGAGGACCACGACGACGTCCGGGCGATGTTGGGCGCGAAGGGCTTTGGCGAAGCCTGTGCGTAGGTCGGTTCCGCCACCGCCCACCAGCGGTATGCCCTCGGCCGCGCACAGCGGGTGCGCGACCCGCGCGGCCGCGTCGCACGAGAACACGGTGACCAGGTCGCGGCGGCCGCCCGCCGCGCGGCAGATAGCGGTCACTTCGAGTAGGGCGCTGCCGAGTTCGGCGTCACTGACCGAACCGGAGGTATCGATGATCACGCTGACGCGCGGTGGCGTGCGCCGCAGGCTCGGCAGGATGACACCGGGCACACCGGCCGCGCGGCGCGCGGGCCTGCCATAGGTGTAGTCCTCGCCGACCCCGGGCGCGGAGACGGCCGCGCGTAGTGCCGCGCCGAGGAGGTCGCGCCACGGCTGCGGTGGATGGAATGCTTCCTGCGCCCAGCGCCGCCATCCTTCGGGCACGTTGCCCGGGCGGCCGATGATGCCCTGCGCTACCCGGAAGCGCACGCCGTCGCGTTCCTGTTCGCTGAGGCCGTCCGCGCCAAGCGGCCCCAGCTCCCACTCGCGTTCCAGGCCGTCGGCGCCGCTGCCGCAATCGAGCCACGCCATGCCCGGTGTGTATGTTCCGAACCGGAACTCCCGCAGGTACTCCTCCATGAGTTTGCCTGCGGGCAAGTCGATGTCGGCGGGCAGGATCGCGCCCTCCGGGCGGAGGAGTCCGTCGCCGAAGATGTCGTCGTTGATCTCGAAATCTGCGGCGATATTCATGCGCAGTCGTTCCCCAGGGCCACTCAGCTCGTGCTCGCGGGCAAAGCGCTCACCACGGCCGTGATGGTCGCGCAGCAGATGCGAGACCTCGTGCACCAAGACCCCGGCCAATTCCTCGACGGGCATACGGTCCACGAACGCGGGCGAAACGTAGCAGCGCCAGTACCGGTCCACACTCATGGTCGGGACGCGGCGCGATTCGACGATGTGCAGAGCGAAAAGGGCGGTCGCCAGGTAAGGCCGGACTCGGACCGCGTACAGCCGGGCGGCGAAGAGCTTTTCCAGATCCAGTCTCTGAACCGCTGCCGGAACCGTCATCGGCCCGCCCGCACGAGATCGGCGGCGCGATCCGCGCGCTGCGACACCGACACCACGCCCGCCAGCTTCTCGATCGACGCGGGCACCTCCCAATTTTCCTGGCGCAGTGTGGCGAGCGTGGTCGCGGGGACGACCACCAGATCCGGTGCGCCGGTTTCGATCGCCCTGACCAGCAGCATCCACGCCGCATCCCAGCGTGATCGCTCCGGGCGTTTACGCACCGCCGCGACCACGCCGTCGAGAGCGGCTTGGCGCAGATCCCCGCGCTCGGGCAGCTCAGCGCCCGCCGGATCGGCCAGCAGCGTCTCGGGGTCCGGGAGGTCCATCCGGTCCAGGCTGGTCAGCAGCTCGAAACCCGGGCCATCCCCGACCGCGCCCCGAACCAACAGTGACAGCACATCTCTGGAAGAGCTTGCGGCGGTGGCGAATGCGATCAGTCGCAGCGCCATCTCCCAACTGCGAGGCGAAGCCCAGGCGCCGCCTCGGCGCGCTTCACTGCTCGGCATCTGATGCACGAGCTTCGGGCGCGCCGCGAGCAGCACGCACACCGCGCGACGCGCGAACGCCACTGCCTCCGTGAGCTTTTCCGGGTCGAGCTGCGGCAGTGTCGCGCGCGGCCAGGTGCCGCCGAGACCCCGCACGACCACATCGTGATCGTGCACCCATTGCAGGTGCACGAACCGATTGGCCAGCGGCGCGCTCAGCTCCCACCCATCGGCCGCCGACGAGCGCGGATTGGCTGCCGCCACGATCCGGATGCCAGATGGCAGCTTCAGTGAACCGACCCGCCGCTCCAGCACGAGCCGCAGCAGGGCAGCCTGCACGGCGGGCGGCGCGGTGGACAACTCGTCGAGGAACAGCAACCCCCGGCCCGCCCGGGCCAGTCGCACCGCCCAGTCCGGTGGTGCCATCGGAACACCGTGCTCGGCCGGGTCGTCGCCGACGATCGGCAGACCCGAAAAGTCCGATGGCTCATGCACGCTTGCGATCACCGTTGTCAGCGGAAGATCCAAGGTTTCGGCGAGCTGTGTCAGGGCCGCGGTCTTGCCGATTCCCGGCTCACCCCACAGCAGCACCGGCAGGTCGGCGGCCACCGCCAGGGTGAGGGCCTCCAGTTGGTTGTTGGGGCGCGGTTCGGTGGTGGCCGCGTCGAGCAGGGTCAGCAGATCAGCGGCGATATCGAGCTGGGAGGTATGAGTAGTGGCGGTCGTGACAGCAGCAGACATATGAATCACCTTGTGTTGTAGGAGGATTAACGGATACGACGGTGCGAAGTAGTCGCGCCGTCGCCGGCCGTCAGGCGGTCGTGCCGCGGCTGTGCGCAGCGGTCGCAAGATCGGGAAGCAGTCGCCTCGCGTCGGAGCGCGCTGCTTTGGCAGGGGGTTAGTAGCTCGTCGCGTTGCGCGGGTGCGCGCGGCGATCTCGTGGACGGCGAGCGCCGGGGTAGTTGGGGACGAGTTGCGATTCGGACAGGCCGGATCGGTAGAGCCCGTATGCGATTCGCTGTTGCGCGGTGGCTATAAGTTCGTCCCGGAGAGCGCCGTCGCGCAGGATCGCTTCGGGACCGAGCAGGCCTTCGACGACGCGGATTGCGCCGTCGACGTCGCCGTGTGCGAGACGTTCGCGAACGCCGGTGAGGCAGTCCGGTTGGCGATGTGCCTGATCGATGGCCTGCAGGCAGGGCAGCGGGGTGCCGGTCAAGGCGGCCAGGAGTTCCTCGCGCCGGATCTCGCTCGGGTCGTGGTCCAGCGCGGACAGCGCACCGTCGACCAAGCCGATTCGATGTTGCTCGCCGCCGCATTCCACCAGGTGTGTTCGCTCCGCTTGGATTGGCCCCCAGACGGATTCGCTCGGCGAATAGTCCGGCACCAGCGCCGCGGCGACCAGCGGATGCAGCCGAGCGGGCGAGATCACGCCGGTGCGAAGCAATTCCAGGTCGGGTGGTTGCCAGGTCGCGGCGTCGGGCAGCACCGCAAGCGCGGAGACAGCTCCGGCCGGATATGCCGCCGCGATCCGCAAGCCGCCAGGCCCGAGTTCGGCAATCACCCGTTGCCGGGCACCCAACCGCACCAGAAACGTATTCTCCTGCCGCCCTTCGGAATCGAGCAGGATTCGCGCCTCTGCCGCCCAGTGATCAACAGCGTAGCCACGAGCGGGCGGTGCAATCTCCAGCAGAGCCGGGTCCAGCACCGACCGGTCGGCGCCCGGTCCGGCTCCACACCGTACCCCCAGCTCATCGGCCCTGCGCGCATCCCAGAGGTGGCGGTGCAGGTCCATCCGGAAACGCCGGTCCGGCCGGGGATGCGGATGCAAGCCGGTTGGGAGACGGGGCCCATCCCACAGCGCGAGGCCGACCCGCTGTCCGGCATCCGCCCAAGCCGGCGAGGTACGGACCACCAGATGCGCGAAACCGGCTCTGCCACAAGGGTAACGAGCGAGCGTGATCGTCAATCCTGGCCGGAGCAAGCCATCCGGAGCAACCCTCGGCAGGTGCCAGCGCAGCAAATCCGGGGCCAAATGCCGGAGATCGGACCGGATTTCGGCCATCAACTCCCGGCCGTAAGCCCTTGCCACAGAACGTAAATCGACATCGACATCGAAACCGGCGGCCGCACACGCCCCGGCCCAATCCCCGGCGCGACGCCGAGCGGTAGCGGTCTCGATCATGGAGGGCGGTACGGCGAACTCACGCACCCGCGGCCAGAAGGAAGGGCGGGAATCATCCGCATTCGTCTTCGCAGTGAGCATCAGCACTCACCTTGGACGAACGGGACCCCCAATCTGCGATCAGAAGGAATCATCATCGCGTCGATCATAGAGCGCGTTCCCGAGCCTCGCCAATCACGGGCCGCGGAGCGGAGGTTCTGAGCCGCAGCGGATCCCGCGTGCCGTCTAGCATCACCGCTGCTAGCCTCGGCAACAGGCGCCGGATTGACCCGGCGGGGAGGGGATTCCGCAATGTCTGGGTCGCACTATGTCCTGTCGCGACGAATCTCGGCGATGCTCGCATTGCCCCTAGTCGTCGTGTTGCTCACTGTCGGCTGCGGTACCACCGCCGATTCCGGCCGGGCACAGGCGTTTCCCGCCGACCTGGCCGGCCAGATCGACGAAATCATGAAATCCCATATCGACGCCGGTCTGATTCCGGGCGCAGCGGTATCGATCATCGACCCCGAACACGGCACCTACAGCCAGGCGTACGGAGTGGCGGACACCGCCACCGGCCGTCGAGCCGCAGTGCGCGACCGCTACCGGGTCGGCAGCATCACCAAGACGTTCGTCGCGACCGCCGTACTCCGCCTCGCTGACGCACAGAAGCTCTCACTCGACGACCCCCTCCGGAAGTACGTCGACGCTATCCCCAATGGCGACACCATCACCGTGCGCGACCTGCTCGGTATGCGAGGTGGCGTCTACGATTTCGCCACGAATCCCGAGTTCGTTCCCCAATTACTCGCCGCGGCACCGGATCACGCGTGGTCCATTGGCGATGCCCTGCGCATCATCAGGGACAACCCGGACAAGGCAGGACCCCCCAATTCCCGTACCGCGTACTCGAATTCCGAGTACCTCCTGCTCGGCCTGATCCTCGAAAAGGTGACCGGCCGCCCGGTGCGCGAGGTTGTCAACGACCTCGTCGGCGAGTACGGGCTGCACGACACCGGATACCCTCGCGACGCCACTGCGCCGACACCCGATAGCCGGGGCTACGCCTACGACAAATACGTCCGCACCGACGTCACAGCACGCACACCACCAACCCTGTGGGAAGCCGCGGGCTCGCTGGTGGCCTCGGTGCCCGACCTCGCCACCTACGCCGCCGCACTGGGTGCGGGACGATTCCTCGAACCTCGAACCGATACGGCACGAACAACTTTCACCGACGGTTACGGCCTCGGTCTGATGAGTGCGGGCTCCTGGGTCGGCCACTCCGGCGCGGTTCTCGGCTACACCTCGATGACGATGTACCTCCCTGAACGCAAAGTCAGCGTCGCTGTCGCCGTGAACCAGTACACCCCCGCATACCGCGCCTTGCTCCCCATCGACGCGAGCTACCTCTGGACCGACCTGGTGGCCCAACTCTATCCAGGCACCATTGCAGGCCTCGACAACCGGCCAACCGCTCAACCACCGATCCCCGCTCCAGCCGAGCTCACCGCCGAACTCGCGCAGGCCTTGAACCCGTCGATTCCCGCCTCCGCCAAGACCTTACGGATCGAGGCTGACGACAAAGACCCGGATCTGGTCACGAAACTGGCCCGCGCCTACGCCCATGCCGCCATCGAGGTGACAGTCGACAGAACTACCGACATAGGCCGCGGTCGCCTGATCGCCACCACCAGCGCAACCGGCTCGGATGGCAACGTCCCCATGCTCATCCCACTCGTCCCCATAGACAACGCGTGGCGGCTGGACGATGGCTGGGTGTGTGCGCAGATCGTCGCCGATGGACAGCAATCACCGGCCTGCCCCTAGCCGGCGGCTATCGCTCTTCGGACGTTCAGCCTGCCGATTGCGTGATCGCCCGCGTCTGTCGACCGAAGTGATTCATGCCGGGCATTTCCGCTCAGCCAGTAGGCAGATCGCGGATCAGCACGTCGAATGTGGGTGCGTCGGGCCAGCCATAGAGCGTTTCGCCGAACCTCGCCGAACACGAGCCGGGGAAACAGGCTTGGGACGGCCGCCATCGGACAGACTTCATACCGTGCGCGAACGATGTTGGTCACGCGTGGGGCCAATGGTGGCCCGGATCGGGCCGAGTCGCCACTGGGTTCCGATGCTTGGGGTGCTGGTGTCGGGTCACATCGGGCAGGGGCGGGTGACGCCTGTCAATCGTTCGGCAACCGAGGCGACGTGTGCGACGAAGGCACCACGATCGTCGCCCAGATTGCCCTCGGTCCACTCGATGAAGAGCGAAATGATCGCACCCGACAGCGCGGAGTAGCGCATCCGGACCTTTGGATCGCCGGGGTCGCCCGTGACGATCCCGCCCAGGAGAAGCGGGCCGAATGCCGGGGCGAGGGCCCGAACGTGCATCCGAAGGCGCTGATCGGCGATCGGCTCGATCAGCAGGATCCGGCAGATTCGCGGATCGCGTTCCATCAGCTGGGCTGCGGCATCGATGATTCCGGTCAGGTTGTCGGCGAGAAGTGCCGGGCGCACCGCCTCTTCCAATTGAGACAGCGCGGCGCCATAGACGGCGTAGAGCAGAGCGTCCGTATCGACGAAATTCTCGTAGAAGAACTTCTGGCTCAATCCGGCTTCGCGGCATACCGCTCGCATGCCCAGGGCGGCAACTCCCTGGGTTCCGACCACCGTCATTCCGGCGTCGATCAGGCGAGAACGGCGGCCGGCGGTGCGATCCTCCGCAGATCTGCCGCCATAGCTCCTTGACACGAAACCACGATAACAGCGAGTATCGCATCTGGAAGCAGTTGGTTCCCGATTTCAGGAGAGTCGATGTTAAACGAGGCCAAGTTTCAAGAAGCGCTGGCTCGGCCGCGGTTGGCCCAACCCATCCCGCGCGTCCTGACCAACCGTGCCGAGCCGGTGCGGGTCCTCGACGAGTCCGAATTGTCCGCCATGACCTCGGCGTGGTTCGGCGAATACGAGGAGAAGATCGCCTTCTACCGCGAGCACGGCCTCGACATCGCCTGGACACTCGACTGGGCCAAGAAGTACTGGTGGAGCTGGCAGGCCCGGGACATGAGTTACAACCACGAGCTCTACGCCGAGGATCTCCGCTACAAGGACGTCACCACCATGGGCGCGACGATTGTGGGTCTCGACGAATTCGTGAAGTACAACTTCGCCTTCTTCGACGCCATCCCCGACTGGCGATACGACCCGATCCCCGGTCAGTCCTACGTCGACGTCGCACCCGACGGCACCGTGCGAATGGTGGTCAGATACTTCGGTTCCGGTCACCTCGTCGGTCCGCTGAAGCTGCACCCCTATGACGACAGGGCGATCTCGATTCCCGGTAACGGCGCGTTCGTGCAGTGCACCGCAGTCGATCGCTACACCTTCAACACGGATAATCTGATGGCTGAGGGGGAGACCCTCTACGACCTCATCGACGCGGTCCAGCTCGCCGGACTGCTGCCCGGTCCGTCGAGCAAGTCCTTCCGCCGGCTGATGCGAGGCGTAGCCGTGGCGACACGTGCGTCGTCGGCGTTGGGTCGGCTCGCTGGCCGCCGAGCGGGCTGAGGTGTGCACGGCGCCGACCGAGACTGGTAGTCGGCACGTGCGGGTATTCGCGAGATCGCTTCTCGCCCAACGACTGCGGCGTATCGAACAGTCGCGCAGCGGCATGAGCGTTCGATCAGCCCGATGATCTGCTAGGGCGATCGAATGGGTCGTCAGGTCACCGGAGGCGGCTGAATGAAGACGACGGAGTCCGGAACAGCACCGACCCGTGGTGGCGGAGTCCGCTGCTCGGGCTCCTGAGGTGCTGCCTCGGATGCCTCCGATTCGGCGGTGGTTGCGGGTTCGGCATCGTCGTTGGCTGGATCATCACTCATCGGCACTCCCTTCTCTATCGGAATCCTTTCCCCCGCACGAAGTATCGCAGCTCAGCGGTTGCCGACGGATGCACTTCGAACGCTCCGTTATCGGCGGTGAGGGCGCACTGTCGACGGGTGTACGGTGGTTCGGCCCGTTGACCTTGCCAGCCGGTCGGTCAGCGCGCCACAGAGACACTTGGCTGTTCGGAACCGCGCGCGTCGCGGCATTATGGTGCGTTCCCGGCTCGGGATGCCTCGCATCTGGGCGGTTACAGGGCGAGCATGGCGGCAGCGACCTGGTCGGTCGCGGCGTGGCGCAGGGCCGTACCCATGTCGTCGAGGACGAGTAGTCGTGCCCCGGGGATTTCGGCGGCGAGAGCTCGCCGTTGCCGACCGGGAAGAACGGGTCGGCGCGACCGTGCACCACGAGCGTGGGTATATCGAGCTCACCGAGCCGCTCCCGCCAGCGCGGGGCGCAGTCGATCCGGGAGAAAACCATCCCGAGCTGGTTCGCCTGGTGCACTGCGGGATCGCTCGACGGCGTCCGGTCCCACATCCGGGCCGCGGTCGCCCGCGCCTGCTGCGGATCGTTGCCCATCGGCTCGGCGCCCCCGGCGGCGAACGCCGCGACAGCGTCTCGGTCGGTCCAGTCCGGCAGCGGGCGGGAGAACAGCGCGCCCATGACCGCGGGGTCGTGGTCGGGCAGGTCCTCGTCGACCGGGCCCGGCGCGACCGGCCGGGTGCCGACGAGGGTCAGTGCGCAGAACAGGTCCGGGTGGTCCAGCGCGGCGACCTGAGCGACCATCCCACCGACTCCGACTCCACCGAGATGGGCGGTCCCGGCACCGAGCACCTCGACCAGCGCGGCCCGCGTCGGCGGCGAGATCGCGCAGGTCGTAGGCCGGGTTGTCCGGGTCGAGGGTCGTCGACGCGCCGGAGTCGCGTAGGTCGTAGCGGACCACGCGCCGCCCGCCCGAGGCGAGTCGCTCGCACAGCGCGTCGGGCCAGGACAACATCGTTGTGCCGCCGACCAGCAGGACCAGCGGATCGTCCGCGCGGCCGAAGCTCTCGATGCCCAGATCCACACCGTTGGCCCGCACCGAGGTCGTGCCCGATCGAAACGGTCTCGTCATGCCCTGGACTCCTGTCTGTCGGTACACCCAGAGGTATCGACGACAGATTCACCCGAAAGTCATCGGTGTAGCCGAGATCGTGTCCACACTCCGGCAATCGCCCGGAATTGCCGGGTAGGCCGGGTGCTTTGCTGCGCCCGGCCCCCTCAGAACCGGACGTGCACATTGCTATGCATCCGGCTCGAGCAAGCCCGTGGCGGGTGGTCGGCGTGCAGGAGTAGCTGGCTGCATCATGCGCAGCGACCTTGCTGGGCTTGCAGCAGCCGTAGCCGGGTGCTGTCGATGGGCAACCGTATTCCTTTGCGCCGCCGGGTGTTCCAGTAGTCGGTCAGGGCAGGGTTGTCGGGTGCGAGTCCCGGGTTTTCGCGGCACTCGCGAGGGGGCCACGGCCGGACCAGACAGCGAGTGTGGCCAAGGCCAGCAGCACACCGGCGAATACCAGAACTGCGGGCAGTGAGACGGCGTCGACGACCGCTCCGCCGGTCAGTGCGCCGAGCCCGATCGCCAGGTTGAACACCGCGACCCACAGGGCAGAGGCTGCTTCCACCGCCTTGGGAGCTGCCGTGATCATCCATGTCTGCAGGCTGACCGACACGCCGCCGAAGAACAGGCCCCATCCGATCAGCAGTATCACTGCGCCGATCGGGCCGTGCCCGAGCAGCGGGTAGACCAGCACCAGCACGGTCAGGCTGGTGGCGATGCCGAGCACGGCTCGGTGCAGGGCGCGTGCGAGGGCCGCGCCCGCGAGGAAGTTTCCGACGATGCCCGCCGCGCCGAATCCCAGCAGCAGGGGGCCGACGAACGCGGCATCGATTCCGGACAGCTGTTGCAGGATCGGCCCGACGAAGGTGTAGGCGGCGAAGTGCCCGGTCACGAGAAGAAATGTGGCCAGGATGCCGGCTCGTGCGCCGGGGTTGCGGAGTTGGTCGGCGAGTTGGCGCAGTCCGACCGGTTGCGTAGCGACCAGGGGTGGCAGGATGGCGGCCAGGACGAGGGACACCACCAGAGCCAGAATGCTCAGCGCCGCGAATGCGATACGCCAGCCCGCGAATTCGCCGAGTGCCGTCCCGAGTGAGACGCCGAGCACGTTCGCGGCCCCGACCCCGCCGAAGATGAGTGCGGTGGCTTTCGGCACGGCCTTCTCGGTCACCAGCCGCACGGCCAGGCCCGCGGCGACTGCCCAGAACCCGCCGATGGCGATGCCGACCAGCACTCGGGAGAGCAGCAGTATTCCGAAGTTGGGTGCCACCGCGGAGATCGCGTTGGCGGCGGTCATGAGTCCCATCAGCACGACGAGCAGCACCCGTCGATCGAGTCGACCGATGATCAGCGGAATCACCGGCGCCGCGAGGGCGGCCACGATACTGGCTCCGGTCACCATCGCACCGGCCGTGCCCTCGGAGACCTGCAGCGCCGGGCCGACCGCAGACAGCAGTCCGATCGGTAGCTGTTCGGCCGTCACCAGCAAAAACGTCCCGACCGCCACTGCGGACACGGCAGGCCAGCGATTCGTTTGCAGGACAACGGGATTGGTTGGGTGTTGCGTCGTGGTCAAAACCACTCCTCAATTTGGTAGCGATCGTTCCAATATGAAGCAGAGTAGTACGGTAACGATCGCTCCACAACTGTGGTAGGTTAGCGCTGTGGCACGTCCGCGGGAGTTCGACGAGCAGGAGGTGGTCGCCAAGGCGACCGCGTTGTTCCGGCGGCGCGGCTACCACGCCACCTCGGTGCGTGACCTAGGGGAAGAGCTGGATCTCAAGCCGAGCAGCCTGTACCGGACGTTCACCGACAAGCACACCCTGTTCCTGCGGGCGCTGGATCACTACCGCGCGCACGACTCGGCCGAAGCCAAACGCCGCCTCGAAGCGCCGGGTTCGTGCCGGGAAGCGTTGCGGGACTGGATGATCTGGATGATCACCGCGCCGCACGACGATGTCGCCGACGGGTGCTTCGTGGTCAACACCGCGACCGAACTCGGTACCACCGACAATGCCGTGCAGGAACGAATCGAGGCCGCTTTCGACGTCACCCGCGACACGCTCGAAACGGTGTTGCGCCGTGGCCACGCCACAGGTGAGCTGCCGGCCGATCTCGATATCGCCGCGGCAGTCGAATCCCTTTTCACCACGGTTCTGGGGTTGCGAGTCAGGGAACGTGCCCGCCACGAACCCGCTCGACTGATCGCCGCAATCGACTTCGCCATCCGCTCACTCGGCCCGGAACCCGAGCGCCACCGCTCCTGAGCTGTCCGCACAAGGCCGGCCGAACACAGCATGCCCGCGCTACGGCGACCATCCTGCAATCGGTATGAGGGTACGTTGAAGCGGCGCTACCGGGAGCCATGCAGCTACTGCTGAGCAGCCTCAACGCCGTGTGTCTCGACGCTTTATGCTGCTGCGTCAGTAAAGCTTCAAATCCCGCCATTCTGAATCGGCTGGCGCAGTTGGAATGTACGGCTCGGTGTCACGTGCTCTGGTCTGATCGCGGAAGGGGTTGGGATAGTGCGCGGCCGGCGATGAGCGCGGCGGTGGTGCCGGTTGCGGCGCAGCCGATCACGATCGACCAGGCTATCGGCCCGAGGGGTACGCAACCGAAGAACCGGTTCACTCCGGGGGTCATGATGATGGTGGCGAGGAGTGCGGAGCTGCCCGCCACGGTGGTCCAGACCAGGGGGCTGTGCCGGCCGATCACCAGGGTCTGGCCGAGCTGTGTGCCGACCAGGGCGGCCAGTGCCATGGTTTCCGCGCGGCGGCGGCGGCCGGTGGCGCGGCCGAGCAGCCAGGCCGCGCCGGCGCCGACGGTGGTGCAGGTGCCGCGTACGGCGACGGCTTGCAGGAAGTCGGTGCCGATGCCGGGTGGTGGTCCGAGTGTCGTATCGGCCGTGTCGGTGTCATCGGCGGGCCGGGTGTCTGCCAGGGTGATCGCCATTGCCGGACCGAGGTCGGTGAGCAGGTTGACCACCAGGAATTGGCGGGTGCCTATCGGGGCTCGACCGGACAGTAGTGTGCCAAGGACAGTGAACGCCACCTCACCAGCGTTGCCCCCGACCAGCACGCCGATCGCGTCGCGTACCCGCTGCCACATGCCGCGGCCCTCTGCCAGTGCCTCCTGCAGGACAGTGAGGTCGACGCCCTCGGTGAGGATCAGGTCAGCGGCCTCGCGGGCGGAGACCGATCCTCTGGCGGCCAGCCCGATCCCGACGTCGGCGGTGCGGATGGCGGCCGCGTCGTTGCTGCCGTCGCCTGCCATCGCCACTGTGTGCCCGCGCCGCTGGAGCGCGGAGACGATGCGTACTTTGTGTTCGGGTGATACCCGCGCGAAAACCGTTGCCTGCTCGATCAGTTCGGCTTGGCCGTCCTCGTCGAGTGCGTCCAGGTCGGCGCCGGTGGCCACAGTGTCGGCGCGGATGTTGAGTTGTTGGGCGACCGCGCGTGCGGTGATGGGGTGATCGCCGGTGATCATCCGCACGCTGATGTCGTTGCGGGCCAATTCGGCGAGCAGTTCCAGGGCCTGTGGGCGGGGGCTGTCGGCGATGCCGAGGAAGCCGAGGAGGGTGAGTTGCTCGATCTCTTCGGTGACGTCGTCGGGGGCCGCGGCGAAATCGCGGCGCGCGACCACCAGGACCCGCAGCCCTTGGGCGGCCAGTCGCCGCACCGCTGTCTCCGCGTGGCTTCGGCACTCGGGTGTGAACGGTGAAATCTGATGGCGGTCTTCGTCATCGATGCGCAGTATCTGGTCACAATGCGGCAGGAGCACTTCCGGGGCGCCTTTGACGGCCAGCCGGATGTGGCGGCCGGTGTTGCCGACTGTCGCGGAGTAGCCGCGGAAGCTCTCGAACGGCACCTCCTCGATGGGATCCCAGGTGTGGGGTGGTCTTTGGCCCAGGTGGGTGTGTGCTGCCTCCACGACGGCTTGGTCGGTGGCGTGTACCAGTGGGGTGTCTTCGGGGTCGGGGCAGGCGCGGGCGGCGGCGCGCAACAGCACCCGCGACCCTGGTGTGCTCGCGAAATGGTCGCTGTCCCACTGGTGGTCGAGGTCGGCAAGCGCGACGAGCCGTAACTGGCCCTCGGTGAGGGTGCCGGTCTTGTCGAAGCACATAGTGTCGATGCGGCCGAGTGCCTCGATGGTGCGGCTGGAGCGGACCAGCACGCCGTGTCGGGACAGGCGGCGGGTGGCGGCCAGTTGGGCGACCGTCGCCACCAGTGGTAACCCCTCGGGGACGGCGGCGACGGCGACGGCGAGACCGTCGGCCAGGGCCGGGCGCAGCGCTAGTCCACGCAGGAAACTGGTGACGGTGACAGCGGTTCCGCCGCCGAGGGTGAACGGCAGCACTCGTCCGGTCAGGCTGTGCAGCTGCTCCTGCACGCCGCCGGTGGGCGGTCGCCCGGCGGCGGCGAGGGCACGGCCGGCCTCGGTTCCGTTTCCGACCGCGACCACCACCGCGCGCGCCTCGCCGGTGACCACGATGCTGCCCTCGAACACCATGCTGGTGCGCTCTGCCAGCGCGGCGCCGGGTGTGGCGGGGGTTTGCTTTTCCACGGTCACCGATTCGCCGGTGAGCCCGGACTCGTCCACCTCCAGCCCATCGGTTTCCAGCAGCCGCGCATCGGCTGGGACTACCTCGCCGGTGGCGAGCGCGATCACATCGCCGGGTAGCAGATCGTCTGCGGGAGTTTCGATTTCGCCGTCTTCGGTGAGTCGTCGAGCGGTCAAGCGCTCGCCGAGCAGCAGTTTGTGCAGCGACAGTCGGGCGCGGCGGCGCTGCAGGGCCGAGGCTGTGGCGTTGAGCCCCAGCACCATGCCGACCAGCACCGCGTCGGTGGGCGAGCCCAGCAGCGCGGAGGCGACCGCGCCGACACCAAGCAGCGGTGTCATCGGATCGGCCAGCTCGCGGCGCACGTCTGTGACCAGATCGGCGAGAGTCTTTGCGGGCGTGGCCAATCGCTGTGAAATGCGGCTGGCGGCGGTGGTGACGTGCGAGCGAGGCAGCGGTGGCGGCCGGTGCGGGGCAGGCAGTCGGGCCAGCACCTCGTCCGGTTCCAGCGCATGCCACGGCACCAGCCGCACCTCGGCCGGTCCGGCCACGCGGGCGGCCCGGCGCGCGGAGTTCAGACCGGTGGCCCACCCCATCAAGGTGGCCGCCGCGACCGGGCTGGTGGCGCGCATTGCTCTGGCCTCAGCGGGACCGGAGGCGAGCAGCAGACCGCTGAGTGTGGCCGCCGACAGCGTCAGGACCCGGCCGCGCTCACTGACGTGGCGTGCTGGACCGGCGGCGGCGATTATCTGCTGTACCGAACTCAGATCCGGGCACAACACATCGGCCTGCCACGGGATCCGCGCCGGGGTGCCGGGGCTCAGGGTGGCGATACCGATTCCCAGATCGGCGGCACCTAGAGCGCGATGTGCGTCGGTGCTCACTGCCGCCACTACATGTCCTTGCTGCTGCAGTCGCTGTACCAGCTCGGACACCGACCCGCCTGCGCGCACGAATTCGTCTGCACTGCGCCGTAATTCGCCGGTGCCCTCGTCGCCGATAAGTACCACCCGCAGGCCGGCCTGTCGGGCGGTGGCCAAAAGTCCGGCCGCACCTGGATGTGGCTCGTTACCGATCAGCACCCGCCCGACCACACGTCGGTCCTCATGCAGCAGGTACCAGCGCGGGCCACCGAAATCATCTCGGGGGCCGGGATCGGTGTCGGTCGCCGGTGCTTGCGGGTCGTCGTCGGCAGCAACGCCCAGGTGCAGATTCTCCCGCTGGTGCCGAGGTGGTGGCGGGATGGGCAGTTTCTCACCGTTGCGCCACAGCAGACGTTGGGCGGCGCTCCATACGTGTTCGACTGGCCAGCTGTCGTGATGGGATTCGGCGTCGAGCACTACGGCCTGCTGACCGCGCAGGGCGTCCCGGTCGATGACCACTGCGGTTACCCGGTCCAGGCGGCGCCACATGAGCGGGTCGAGGGTCAGCACTCCGCGCGCGGCCATGAGGGTCGACAGGGCACCGGCGAAGGTCTCGCGACCGGCTCGAGCCGCCTTCGGCACGCCCGCGGCCACGGCGTCGGCGGCATCGGCGACGTCGCGGCCGCCGGTCAGTGTCGCAGCCGAGGCCAGTGCTGCTGCGCTGCTGACCTGGCTGGTGCAGTGCTCGATCGGTCCATGCGGCAGCGGTGCCGGCCGCGGTTCGGGTGGGTCGTATTCGTCTACGTCGGGCAGGTCCGGGTCGGCGATCAGCTGTTCCCAGCGCCGCCACTGCGCGAAGCGAGCGGTGGCCTCGACCAGCCGCACCGCCCGCTGCATCGCATCGGCACACAGACCGGTCACTTCCGAGTCCAGGGCCTGGCTCAGGGCGTTTCCGACCACGATCACAGTGTCGGCGCGGTGGCGGCCGAGCTGAGCTTCCAAGGCGCCGCGCAACCGCGGCTGTCCGTCCACCAATGCCACCGCGCCCCGGAGTACTTGGGCTGGCGGAGGCATGGGGAGCACTCGCCCGGTGACGGCCGCACCGATGCCGATGACATCGCCGGCCAGCTGCAGCGCCGAGGTCAGTACCGGCTCCCGATCGGAGGGGTGCTCGAACCGGCGGTTCCAAGGGGTGTCACTGGTTCCGGCAAGATCTTCGACACGTTCCAGGATCGTTTCCAGCTGTGCCGCAGACAGGCGTTGCGGGTTCGCGGTCACCGTGACCCGTCCAGTGGTGGCATTGACGTGGAACCAGCGCACTTCCGGTTCCTGCTCGAGGTGCTTGCGCACCAACTCGGCCACCCGAGCGTTCTGTGCCGACTGCAACCCGCGAACTTCGGCGTGAATACGGTTGGCATGCACCGTGATCCGCCGCTGCCTCCGCATCCGCCGCGGATCCACAAGGGCGCTCAGTTCCCGGCCGATGCCCTCGGTGAGTTCGGCGGCCATTTCGGCGACTGCTGGGTTCGTCAGCCGCGCTGCCACGGCGACCGGGCGCCGGAGCAATCCCAGCGTGGCCGCCGTCGCCGCCAGGGGCAGCCGGATCGGCGCAGTGGCCAAGCCCTGCAGAGACCCCATCACTTCGCGCGGGTTCGCGCCCGCGCAGAAGCGGTGGCGGTCTTCTTGGGCCGAGTACCTGTACGCCGCCGCGGCTGTGGCTTCTTGGCAGCGGCTTGCTTGCCGGATTCGGCTCTTGTGTGCCGCAGCAAGTAGGCCGCACCTGCGATCCCGCTCGCTGCCACCGCCACTGGCCATTCGACCAGCCCCGTCACACCCGCCACAACGACGCCGAGCACAGTCGCGGTCGATACGTCGATCCCACTACGAGCGCCGGAGACAGCGCCCTCGACCGTGCCGCGCGCTGCACCGGTAACCGCGCCGACCGCGGCTCCACCGGCCGCCTCGACCACATGGACGGTCGCCGATGCCGTAGCCCCCAGCTTTTCCACGGTGCCCGATGCAACGCTCATCATCCACACCCCAGTCGTAGTAGGTAGCGGTAAACTTCCCTCCTGCGGAAACCAGTGCGTTGCCAGCATACTCGTGATTCCATTTTCCTTGATCGCCGAATCAGTCCGCGCGGCGGAGACCGAAACGCGCGCGTTCGAGTCGCTCATCCCTGGCGCAGACGAAAAGGCGAGGTAAACGACGGCATCGGCACGGTCTTATAGATGCGGTGACGGAGTTCCAGCCACTCGATCCGTCTGAATTGCTAACAGATTGCTAACAGTGTTCATCGACTGTTCCCTGGCCGCCGCCCGGCCGGTGCGAGCCACGCGCTCGGACGTCTCCGCGGCGACTCGGAGTGTCGTCCCAGGCCTGGGTCGGCCAGTTCGAACCGATGACGTCACCGTGGCCCGATGATGATTCGGAGGAGCACATGATGTCTGAGCGCGAGATCCGACGAATGACGATCGGCGATTATCTGTTTCGCCGTCTAGCGGAGGCGGGGATAAACAACCTGTTCGGCGTCCCCGGCGACTACAACCTCGAATTGCTCCAACAACTCGAGGACGGCGGCACCATAAAATGGGTGGGCACTTGCGGCGAGCTGACCGCGTCCTACGCGGCGGATGGCTACGCGCGGCTCAATGGCATGGGCGCGCTGCTCGTGACGAACGCTGTAGGCGCAATGAGTGCGATCAACGGGGTCGCGGGCTGCTATGCCGAGCATGTTCCGGTGGTCTGCATCTGCGGGTCGGTTCCGCTGCGGTCCATCGATCGCGGCTTGGGAATGCATCACACGATGGCCGACGGGACCTGGGACCGCTTTCTCGGCGCCTTCGCGCAGGTGACTGCCGCGCAGGCCAGGCTGACCCCACGCAACGCGGTGCTCGAGATCGACCGGCTGATTCTCACCGCATGGCGGGAGAAACTGCCCGTGTACATGGAGGTGCCGTCCGACATCGCCTACCTCGACATCGAAGTTCCGACCGAGCCGCTGGCCCTCGAACAACCGTCCAGCGACCCCGAACGGTTGGCCTCGTGCATCGCCGCGGTCGCGCGCCAGTTGTCCGACGCAACGTCACCGGCGATTCTGGTGGATCTGGACGCCGACCGGTTCGGCGTCGCCGCCCAGGTCATGGAACTCGCTGTGAAAATGCAACTTCCGGTCGCGGTGAGCAGCACCGCCAAGGCGGTGATCGACGAGACATTCCCCTACTACTTCGGCGTCTACAACGGCAAGGCAAGTGCGCAGCACACCCTCGATGCGATCGAGACCAGCGACTGCCTACTCTGCATCGGCTACCGACCGATCGAAGTGACCACGGGCGACTTCACGGCCTCGCTGCCCGCCGACACGATCCACCTGCGGGGACACTCGGTCGACGTCGGCAATGACAACTACCAAGCGGTAACGCTCGCGGAAGTTCTCCGTGGCGTGATCGATGCGGTGCCGCACGTGACCGACCGCGCCACGAGCCGACCCAGGCACGCCGCGCCGCGCGTACACACCGACGGCTCTGCCAACCTGACACAGGCTGTGTACTGGCAGGCGATCCAGGACTACATCCGGCCCGGGGACGTGCTACTCGTTGACAACGGCACGTCATATGCCCTGTTCGGCCTGCAGTTCCCGCCCGACTGCACCTTCGTCGGATCGGTCAACTGGGGCTCGATCGGCTATTCCGTTGCCGCGCTGCTCGGCACGCTGACCGCAGCGCCGGAGCGGCGCCACCTGCTGTTCGTCGGCGACGGCTCATTCCAGCAGACCGCGCAGGAACTCTCGACCATCCTGCGATACGACCACAAGCCAGTGATCTTCCTGATCAACAACGGGGGATACACCATCGAGCGCGGCTACCTCGGCAAGACCGAGTCCTACAACGACATCGCCACGTGGGCATACGCGGATCTGCCGAAAGTGCTGCGCCCCGACACCACAGCACGGTCGTTCACCGCCGGAACTCCAGCGGAGCTGCACAATGCCCTGTCCGCACCCAATGACACGCTGATCTTCGTCGAATCCATCATGGATCCCCTCGATTCCCTCGCCCCGGTCACTTCCAGCAGCAACAGAGGAGCAGACCTCGACTATGGGCCGCGTGGCCCACAACACCACGAGGGTGCTCAGCTTCGACCCGTGTGACCCGCAAGAAGACGAAACGACAACGGCCCGACCACGCTCGAGCACATGGCACCACCACGTCCGCTGAGGCATGCGACGTTCTCCGGCGACGCATCCGCTCGTCCGCATCATCCGACATATTCCACCGCGCACCGAACGCAGCGGATGCGCTGGTAGCGAAGATAGACGACCCGGGATGACCACGGACTGTGGCCCTTCGGGTCGCGCCGCACAGTGGCCAAGTCCGGCCTTGGCGGACATGGCAACTAACAAGTTGGACACCACAACCGGGTGCGGTGTGATCGCTGGCGGAAATAGTTCCGCTCCGATGAAGGTTAGTTTCCATGGAAACCAAATTGCGGGTCGGCGACCAGCCGGGGCCGATCTTGGAGAGGGCACATCATGAGAACCATCGACTTGACTCCCACCGTCGACATCCGCCGCGCTGAGGACCGGTTCAGTTCCGACTTCGGCTGGCTGGATTCCAAGCACTCGTTCTCCTTCGGCCACCATCTCGACCAGGCCAACACTCATCATGGGCTGCTGCTGGTCAACAACGACGACGTCGTCGATCCCGGTATGGGGTTCGACACCCATCCACACCGCGACATGGAGATCGTCACGTGGGTGCTGGAGGGCTCGCTGGTCCACCAGGACTCCACCGGCCACAACGGCGTGATCTACCCCGGCCTGGCCCAGCGCATGAGCGCCGGCACCGGCATCCTGCACTCGGAGAAGAACGACTCGTGGCGGCTCAGCGGCGACGTCCACCAGGACCCGGTGCACTTCGTGCAGATGTGGGTGGTACCTGACGAGGCCGGTATCACCCCCGGTTACGAGCAGCTCGAGATCGAGGCGGAACTGCTGTCCGGTAGTCTGGTGCCGGTCGCTTCGGGTATGCGCGCACATGACGGCCACGCCGCGATCCGGATCCGGAACTCGCACGCGGCCATGTACGCCGCGCGGCTCGCTCCAGGACAGTCGGTGTACCTGCCCGACGCGCCGTTCCTGCACCTGTTCGTGGCCCGCGGTGCGGTGACACTGGAGGGTGCCGGCCCGCTGCATACCGGAGACGCCGTGCGCTTCACCGCTACCGGCGGCCAGCAGGTCACCGCGAGCGAGCCCGCCGAGATCCTGGTCTGGGAAATGCACGCCAGCGTCCAGTTCTGACCCTCGCTGCCTGTTCACCGTCAAGGGCAGGGATGTGACTTTCTCGCGTTCAACATCCACCACCACGCCGGGTCCCGCTGATCAAACCCAGCGAGGACGACCGCTGCCGCCGAGCGGGCTGGTTGCGCGCGTTGGATCGGCACGCGCAGCCACTGCTGCCCCGACGATCCCTGCGGTGTTCTGCAACGCGGCGGCCACCACCGGCGTGCGGTTCTTCAGCAACGGAATCCATTTGTCGCCCTTGCGGCTGACCCCGCCACCGGCGATGAACAGGTCGGGCGAGATCGCGTTTTCGATGGCGACCAGCACCTTCGTCACCTCCGGGGCCCATCGCTTGTAGCTCCAGGCGCGCCTTTCCTTGACCGACGCGGCGCCCCGACGCTCGGCTTCCATCCCGCCGACCTCGATATGACCGAATTCAGTATTGGGCAACAACACCCCGTTATGGATCACCGCCGAACCGATGCCGGTGCCGAATGTCAGCAGCACAATGACGCCGTCATTGTCCTTGCCGGCGCCGAACTGGACTTCGGCCAATCCCGCCGCGTCGGCGTCATTGAGCAGGGTCACCGGCTGTCCGCCGAGTTCGGCGCTGATCACCTCTTGGGCGTTCACCCCGATCCAAGACTTGTCGAGGTGCGCGGCGGTACGGGCTACGCCACCGGTGACCACACCCGGATAGGTGACACCGAGCGGCGCGTCCCACTGGAAGTGCTTCACCACCTCGCGGATCGTGTCGGCGAGTGCCTCCGGAGTGGCCGGCCGCGGGGTCGGGAGTTTGAAACGGTCGCCGATCAGCTGCCCGGTGCCGAGATCGACGACGCCGCCCTTCACGCCGCTACCGCCCACGTCGATGCCGAAGCCCCAGCGATGCGGCCTGGCCTGGCTCGGCGTTTCGGTGACCGAAGCAGTGGTATCGGTCATGGACCCTCCAGTACTGGCGCGGCCCGAGGTAGGCTCGCTCCACAGATTCCGGGCTGGTCGTTACCGTGGGTTTTCATCGAGTCCCTGGTCACGAATCGGATATCGAGGCAAAAATTTCGGCAGGCTGCCCGTTATTCCAACAAAAAGGGCGCAAAGGGTGCATTCACAACGGCACTGCCCGCTTCGGGCACCCCGCTGAACGGACACGGCGCATGTCAGGGACATACCCCAATACTGGTGGTGCACGTAACATCGAGCATCTATTGTCTCCCCCGCACCGGCATTCCTGCTACCTGCAAAAGCGGACGATCCCATTGCCGTATGCCAACACTGCAGTACCCGCGGTACTGCGGGTGAAAGCGTTCCCAACTCGACCGCGTCGATACCGATTGGTATCGACGCGATTTGTGGGTTAATGGGACGCGAAGAGCATCCCTGTGACATACGACCCGACATCGGAAGCTCTATTCACACGCCGTTGATCGGGTGCAGGAAACGCGCGCCGTGTTCGTCGGGATCGGTGTAGGACGAGTGTTTGCCCTGCCCGTCCGGATGCTGTTCCCGCCAGCGGGCCATGGTGGCCTTGCTGAGTGCGGTGACGATTCCGGCCGCACTGGCCTAGCTGTGATCGTGAAGCCGCAATCTGCGACTAGGCCGAGATCCCTTCGAGCGCATTCAGTTTCACGGTAAAGCCGACTACCGTCGCGCTCGGCGCGGTGCAGCGGACGACGATATTGCCTGCTGCGGTGACGATCTGGGGGACTGGCCAGCCTGACGGCACGGTCCCGCCGTCGGTGCCAGTGGAGCTGACCACCCGGGTGGTGTCCGACCATCCGGTGCCGCCGGTGAACGCCTGTTCCAATATCCACAGTGCGGCTTGGCCGTTCGGGCCGGTGGCGAGTACCTCGGCGCGGCAGCGCACGGTCCCGGTCGGTAGTGCCACTGTGGCCAGGTCGACCGACGCGCCCGGGGCGGGGGTGATGGTCGCCTGACGTTCCCGCTCGACGGCGCTCGGGGTGCCGGTCGCGGCTTCGATGGCGAATACCCAGTCGCGGGTGCCCTGCCATTGGGTAAACCCGGTGTCGGTGCTGGACACACAGCCGCCGACGAACGACAGTCGGGGGCGGTGTTGTGGCTGGGTCCACGGGATGTTCGGGTTGGTGGTGCGGCTGCCGATCATCCGCACCGGGAACGGCGCGGTCGCGCCGGAGAAGATGATGTGCGCCGGGGCCAATGCGCCGGGTTCGAACCCGCAGTTGATGAAGGTCGAATTGCCGTGGGAGATAATGCCGTTGGTGGTTATCGCGGAGTAGTCGATGACAACCGGCGGGCACGGCCGTCCGGTAGATTTGACCGCCTCGAATATCGAGGATTCGAAGGTGACCTCACCCATATTCGCGGTCATCACGCTGGCTTCCCGAACGTGCTTGTCCGGGGTCACCCGGCTCAGGTCTTCGTCGGTGATCGCGATTCCGGTGCCGTGGAAGTAGCTGCGGCGCTCACCATTCAGCAGGATCGGGACGATCGACTTCGTGCCCGCGCCGATGTACCAGTCCCGTGCGACGACCCCGACCTGGCCGGTGGCGGTGAATTCGTACTGGGCGGCTCTGGAGGTGTACCGCTTGATGTTCATCAGCCCGGTCTGGTCCAGTCCGATGCCGATTCGCTGTGCGCCGATCGACAGGTACTCCAGGCCGGTGAGGTAGCTGAAATTGTGCAGCCGGATTCCGTCCCTTGCGAAGATCTGCACACGCTCGATCAGTGAACCCGCGGCCACCTGGCCCTGGATGCCGATGCCGAGGGACTGGACGGTGATGTCGCGTATTTGCGCCGAGCACCACCCGGCTTGGTTGTCGCGCAGATACAGCAGATAGACCGGCATCGCGCTGTTGCTCTGGTACCAGGTGTACCCGACGGTGAATACGTCGACATCCCGGTCGAAATTTATGAGTAGCCGGGTGCGGCCCCGGTTGGTGGCGTCATCGGTGGGGAATTTCGCAGTCGGCGCGGTGAATTCGGGGCCGGTGATGGTGGCCCGGTCGGAAATACGGATCGAGTCGATGCGCCCGGTGAAGGATTTGAAAAACGGCGCGAAGGCGGGCCAACTGTTGCCACTGTAGATGCCGAGGTAGACGCCTTCCTCGACGGCTTGGGTCAACGTTGTGTTGGCTGAAGACTTGGGTTTCGCGGTATGCCGGGAGGTGGTGGCGCCCGGGTCGCCGATGTACAGCGACAACGTCGTTCCGTCCCATACAAGTCCGAGGTAGGTGGGGCGTCCGAGTGGGATGGGCGTTTTGTGCTCCACCGTCACATCTTCGGTGCCGATTCGTGCGGTGGCCGACACTGTGAACCCGCCCGGCGCCTCGATGAGGAACAGCCTGAAGGCGCTGTGTTTTGACTCGCTCGGCAGTCGCTTACCGGAGCTGGTGAGCACCGCACAGGCGCCTTTGACGGTGTCGGGTGCCACCGTGCATTCGATGGCGAATTCGGTTGCGCCATCGAGGTCGACGACGGCGGTGTCGCGCAGGTCGAGGGTGCAGGCCTCGCTCGAGTCGAGCACCCCGGCCCTGCCCGGCCCGGTCAGCAGCGCATCGCCGGTGGGTAGGTGCCCGCCGATCGGTGCCGACATGCAGATCGCGGGGCCGTGTCCGGTGAAGAACCGGATATCGGCCAGGTCCTTGTCCGCGCCGCGCAGTTCGATGCCGTTCAAATTGCCCAGGTAGATCGGTCGACTGGTCCGATAGTTGCCTGCCGGAAAGTACAGTGTGCCGCTGGTCAACGACCGCCGTGCCGCGTCGATGGCGGGCCAGTCGTCGCGGGACTGGTCGCCCCCGGCACCGAAGTCGCGCACATTGGCGAAGGTGTGGGTTATCCGGACGGTCAGCGTCCCTGCGGCATCGCACTGCCCGAGGACGAAATCCTCATCGGACACCGGTTTTTCCCGTGCGCACCGGCCGGTTTCGTCGACGATGACCGCGCCGGCGAGCCCCGCTCCGAGCCCAGTCGTCGCGGCGGGCACGGTGGTCCCTGCGGTGTAGTACTCCACTACCGCTCCGGCCGAGGCCGCAGCGACCGCTATGCCCACCGGCACAGTGCCTGCCAACAATGCCGCGCGCACGGCCTTGGTTACCGCCGTCGGATCAGTCGTGGACAAGGCCGGACACAGCACATCACCCGATGCGACATCAACGGTGACAACTGCTTTCGATGTAGCCATAGTGCAACTCCTCGCTGGCGGAATCTCTTCGGCTGCCAGCATCCGACGTCGATGTTTCACGCGACTCTCACCGGAATCTCACGGAGAACGCCAACGATCTGGCCCTCATTGCGGTCGGGGGGCCGTTGTCCGGCAGAATCCCCCCGGGCTTCGGGCTAGAGCCGCTTGACAGCCGAACCACGAGTTCGCTGACCGGAAGAGACTCGCCATCTTTCGGGAGTTGGGGTTCCGGCGTGCCATGCTGGCGGAGTGAAGTCCGCGGCGACGGAGATACTCGACATCCTCGATCAGGTGATGGCGATCGTGCAGGCCGGGCCGCAGGATACGAGCTGGCAATCTCGGTATGCGGATGGGGCGGAGGTCGTGGGCGATCTCACCGACCATTCCGAGCGGATTCGGCGAGGCGACACCAGTCGGTTGCCCGATCTGAAATTCCTGTTCGCCGCGACCGCCCGCTGTGTGAGATCGCGGCCAGCAGTGGGTGGTTGGCGGCTTACACGGTGTTGGGCAACCGGTTCGATCGGTCGTATGAGCGGGTCGCCTCAGCGTGACGCCGAATGGACAGTCCGGTGTCGAACGTGGTTGTGGGCGTAGCTGTACAGCTCCTGATCGTGCCGCATCGCCGGATGGATTTCAGGGGTGGCGGGTGCCGTCCTGCCGTGGCGGCTCGACGCGTACCAGCCCCGACTGGAAGGCGATTACCACGAGTTGGGCACGGTTCTGGACGCCCAGTTTCGACATGGCGCGCTGGACGTGGGTGCGGACGGTGAGTGGGCTGACGTACATCTTGTCGGCGATCTCCTCGTTGGACAGGCCTTCTGCGACCATGGCGAGGACTTCGCGTTCGCGGGTGGTGAGGACGTCGAGGGATTCGGCTGCGCTGATGCGGCTTTCGGGGCGGGCGAGATAGCGGGCGATCAGGGTGCGGGTCGCGGTCGGGGAGAGCAGGGCGTCACCCGCGGCGACGGCCCGGATGGATCGCAACAGTTCTTCGGGGCCTACGTCTTTGCCGAGGAATCCGCTGGCCCCGGCGCGAAGAGCCTGTGCCACATACTCGTCGAGTTCGAATGTGGTGAGGATCAGGACGCGGGTCGCGCGCAGGGCTGGATCGTCACAGATCTGCTGGGTCGCGGTGAGGCCGTCGACGCCGGGCATGCGGATGTCCATGACCACCACGTCTGGTTTGGCTGCTCGGGCCAGTTCGGCTGCCGCGCGCCCGTTTCCGGCGATGCCGACGACTTCCATGTCCTCGGCCGAATCGATCAGGAGCTGGAAGGTACCGGCCAGCAGGGCTTGATCGTCGGCCAGCAGTACCCGGATGGTCATGGCGTCTTGTCCTCGTGGTCAGGGGTTATGGGTGGGTCGAGCGGAAGTTCGGTGGTGACTTCGTAGCCGCCGTCCGGTCTGCGTCCGGCGTGTAGGTGGCCGCCGACGGAGATGGCGCGTTCGTTCATGCCGATCAGGCCGTAGCCCTGGCTGTCCGAATCCTGTTCGCCGCGATCGGGTTCGGGTAGTTTGCCGCCGTCGTCGGTGACACTGATCGTCAGCAATAGCCGGGAGTAGACGAGCCGCACCGTCGCCGCGGCGCTGCCCGCGTGTTTGGTGACATTGGTGAGTGCCTCCTGGATGATCCGGTACGCCGTCAAGTCCGCCCCGGGGGAGAGCGGCCGCGGCACCCCGGTGATCGACAGCGACAGGGTGAGGCCGGTTCGCTCGAAAGAGGTGAGCAGTTCGGATAATTGAGCCAGGCCGGGGGTCGGTTCCAGCGGGGCGTCGGAGTCGTCCTCGCGCAGCAATCCCACGGTGGCCTTGAGTTCCCGCAGTGCCGCGGAGGTGGTGCCGGCCAGTTGATCGAGCATTTCCTGTGCCTGATCCGGTTGGCTACCTAAAAGGTATGCGGCAGTGGAGGCTTGGGCGTGTGCGAGGGCCATGTGGTGGGCGACGATATCGTGCAGTTCGCGCGCGATCCGGAGCCGCTCCTCGCCGACTCGTTGCCGGGCCTCCTCTTCGCGGGTGCGTTCGGCGAGTTCTGCTCGCGCGTGCAGGGCCGCCAGGTAGTTGCGTCTGTTGCGCCCGGCTTCGGCGAACGCACCCGCCACCAGCACTCCGGCGATCAGCGAGATCCGTCCGCCGGTCAGCACCGGCGTGAAATTGTGGACAAGGGAGGTGCTCAACAAGGCCGCGCCCGAGACCACCGGTGCGATCTTGGCCGTGCGCAGATCCGATGACCACAGCCCGAGCGAGTATGCCGCGACGAAGGCCGCGCCCGCAGTGAAGATAGAGAGCTCGAAACCCAATGCGCCGATCGCGATACCGCAGGCGGTGGTGACCACCAGCACCGTAGACGGAGACCGTCGCCGCCACAGCAACGTGAGCGAGGCCATCGCCGACAATCCGAACACCGCGAGCGACGCCGGACGGACCACTACCGGACCCTGCCCGTGGCCCTCATCGGCCAACCGGCTCGCGTAAGTGGCCAGAGCGCACAGCAGAATGGCGATGATCACATCGACGGCACGGCTGTGCCGACGCGGCCATTGCGACCATTCGGCGGTCATGTGCGCACCTCCCTGTCGTTGAGAACCCTAATCGGCAGGGGCTCCGAAGCGACCGGTAGGCCGCCCAGCTGGGACGGCCTACCAGTGCGTTGCTATTCAGGCGTTGGCGGACTCTAGTTCCCGGACCGGCTCGACGGCCACGATTCGGTTCAGGCTCTCGCCCTCGACGTCCACGTTCGGCAGGATCTTGGCCAGCCACCGCGGCAGCCACCAGGCCTTGTCGCCGAGCAGTGCGAGCACGGCCGGGACCAGGGTCATCCGGACGATGAAGGCGTCGAAGAAGACCGCCGCCGCGAGCCCGAGCCCCATCATCTTGATCATCGGTTCGCCGCCGCCGATGAATCCGGCGAACACCGCGATCATGATGGCCGCCGCGGCCACCACCACCCGGCCGCTGTGCCGGAATCCGGTGACGATGGCGTTGTCCGCACTCTCGCCGTGGGCGAAGGCCTCACGCATTCGAGTGACGAGGAAGACCTCGTAGTCCATCGCGAGTCCGAACACCACGCCGATCAGGAAGATCGGCATCATGCTCATCACGGGCCCGGTCTGCTGAACTCCGATCAGGTTCGCCAGCCAACCCCACTGGAACACCGCGACGATCACACCGAACGCCGCACCGACCGACAGCAGGAAGCCGAGCGCTGCCTTGATCGGCACCGCGATCGAGCGGAACACGATCATCAGCAACAGAATCGCCAGCCCGACCACCACCGCGAGATACGGCAGCAGTGCGTCGGCCATCTTCTGCGAGACGTCGATATTCATGGCGGTCGCCCCGGTGACCAGTAGGGTCGCACCGGTGGCTGCCTTCAGATCGCCTGCCTCACCGCGTAGTGCGTGCACGAGATCCTTGGTCTCGACCGACGATGGACCCGTCGCGGGCACCACGGTGAGCATGGCGGCGTCACCGGCCTGATTGAACATCGCGGGCGACACCGAGACGACGCCCTCGGTCGCTGCCAGGGTCCTGGATACCTGCGCCAGCGCGGCCTTCGGATCGCCGACGCCCTGCACGTCCACGGCGATGGTGAGCGGACCGTTGAATCCGGGACCGAACCCCGCGGCGAGCGCATCGTAGGCGCGACGCTGCGTCGTCGAGGTCGGCTGCGATTCATCGCCGGGCATGCCGAGTTCGAGGCTCCGCACCGGCAAGGCCAGCACGCCCATACCGAGGAGGCCGATCAGCAGTACTGCCACCGGGCGGCGCACCACGAACGTGGCCCAGCGCGTGCCCACACCGGGCTTTTCCGCTTGAATCGGGTTGTCCGCCAGCGTATTTCCGTCGATCGATGTCTGCGCATCAGTGGTTTGCGCTTTGCGGAATGCCCGCGGCATAACCGCCCGCTGAAAGAATCCGAGCAGCGCGGGCAGCAGCGTCAGGGCAATCGCGACGGCGACGGCGACGGTGCCCGCCGCGGCCAGACCCATCTTGGTGAGGACGGGGATACCGACGACGGCCAGTCCAGCCAGTGCGATGACCACGGTGAGTCCGGCGAAAACCACCGCCGATCCGGCGGTCCCGACGGCGCGGCCCGCCGCTTCCTCGGCGCTGTATCCCTCGGCGCGTTCGGTTCGATACCGGGAGACGATGAACAGTGCGTAGTCGATACCGACCGCGAGCCCGATCATCATGGCCAGCGTGGTTGTGGTGGTGGACATGCCGATCGCCACGATCGCGGCAATACCGACGCCGATCCCGACCAGCGCGGTGAGCAAGGGCAGGCCGGCGGCTGCGAACGCGCCGAAGGTGATCATCAGGACGGCGGCCGCGATGGCGATGCCGATGACCTCGGTGGCGCCACCCATTTCGGGCTTGGCCTGGAGCGCGGACCCGCCGACCTCCACGGTGACCCCGGCGGCCTTGCCGCTGTCGACCGCGTCGGTGAGCGCTGACTTGGTGGCGTCGGTGAGGTTGTCGCTGGTCACGCCGTAGCTCACGGTCGCGTAGGCGGTCGTGCCGTTCTTACTGACCGCACCGGTCTGGAACGGGTCGAGTACGCCGGTCACCTGCGCACCGCCCGCCACGTTCGAGACGATCCTCTCGACCGCCGCCTTGTTCGGTTCGGAACCGATCTGCTGGCCGTCGGGTGCCACGAACACGATTCGCGCTTGTGCACCATCGGATTTGGTGCCGGGAAAGCGCTCGCCGAGCAGATCGAACGCCTGCTGGGATTCAGTGCCCGGGATCGAGAACGTATCCGGCGGGGCCGTCGGCGCATTGGCCGCCCCGGCCACCAGCGCGGCCATAACCCCCAACCAGAGCACGACAACCAGCCGCCGCTTCTCGAACGCGAACCGACCGAGCCGGTACAGGAATTTCGCCATGCCCCATGGTCGTTCGACGGCTCTGTAGTCGGCATCGTGCGATTGAAGGCCGTTGCGCGTACTGCGGATGCAGTACGCCCGCCCGCCACCTACTGCATCCGCAGGCCGGGGGCGAAACCCGATGACGACATTCGGTGAAGTCCGCGTGTTTTCGTGCTCGGAAAGGCAGGCTGTCCTGCACACCTACCATCCTGCGCCCTGACCGTCGTCTTCCGTCGGGTATCGAAATCGTTGACCGCCGTTGAATTCTCGCCATCGAGCAGCAGATTGCGTCGGTGGTGGCCGCCCGTACTCGTCGTGGGCGGCCGATTCCATGACGGATCAGTAGGTGTAGAAACCGCGGCCGGTCTTACGGCCCAGGTATCCGGCGTCGACCATGCGGCGCAGCAGCACCGGTGGTGCGTACTGGGGTTCGCCGAACTCGGCGTAGAGGGATTCGGCGACGGCGAGGGTGACATCCAGGCCGACGGTGTCGGTGAGGCGCAGCGGACCCATCGGGTGGGCGCAGCCGCTGACCATGCCCTCGTCGATGTCCTCGGCGCTGGCGAAGCCGGTTTCGAACATGCGGATCGCGTGGCACAGGTAGGGGATCAGCAGGGCGTTGACGATGAAGCCGGCCTGGTCCTTGGATTCGATGGTGCGCTTGCCCAGCACGTCGCGGGCGTAACCGGTCACCTTGTCGACGACCGCACGCTCGGTCTTGAGCGTCACGACGATCTCGACCAGCGGCAGTACCGGGACGGGGTTGAAGAAGTGCACAC
This sequence comes from Nocardia sp. CA-120079, assembly GCF_050955745.1. NCBI lineage: Bacteria > Bacillati > Actinomycetota > Actinomycetes > Mycobacteriales > Nocardiaceae > Nocardia > Nocardia sp. CA-120079. Next base: position 6,080,916 of record NZ_CP192088.1, on the reverse strand, counting down.
CCACCACCCGGCCCGGGTTGGCGGTGGCGTTGGCCAGCCGGATGACCGGGATCGAGGAGGTGTTGGTGGCAAGGATGGTCTCGGGGGAGACGATGGCATCGAGCTTGGTGAAGAAGTCGGCCTTGAGTGCTTCGATCTCCGGTGCGGCCTCGATGACCAGTTCGCGGTCGGCGAAATCGTCGATCGACGTGGTGAGCGTGATGTGGGCGCGGGCAGCGTCGGCGGCGGCCTGTTCAAGGCGCCCGGACTTCACCGCGCGGGCAAGGGAATTCTCGATACGCCCGACGGCGGCCTCGGCCGCCTCGGTGTCGCGTTCGAGAACCAGGACCGACCCGCCTGTGCGGGCGGCTACCTCGGCGATACCGGCACCCATGGTGCCGCCGCCGATCACGCCGATGCGTTCCACTTCGATTTCTCCTTGTACTCGATGTACTCGTGGACATCCTGCTAGACCGCCCGCACCCACCGTCGGGCGGGCGGGCACTGTGAGGTCTGATCAGCTGAAGTGAGTTCCCTTGGGGGAGCGCGGGCTATCGGCCGGCGACATCGCCTCGAGGTGGTTGATGGTCGGACTGCGCGCTGAGTGCTGCGGGTGCGTGGGCGGTGACAACGACAGCTTCGAGGCGGATTTGGCGTCGAGTTCGAACATGATCGCCTTCATGTACGCCTTTGTCTTCCAACGGCGCCGGCATGAGCTGACTCTGTGACTCGATAGCACCCGCCGTATCTGGGAGACCTTCAGGCATGCCTAGTGGATCAACCAGTCGGCAAGATCACCGGAGCCCAGCGCCTATAATTAATTAGATAGGCTAAGCAGTGTGGCGCGGCAATCGGAAATCTGCCAGCCGTGTGATTACTACAAAAGTTCGTCGCCGGGCTTGCGGCGCGCCGTCGTTTATATGGGCGCCGCGCCACATCTGCTCCCGGCCCATCCGTAGCAACCGAACATTGCTTCTCCAACGAACAAGGAGCTGAACAGCAGGAAAGGCAGTCTTGACCGCGACCCGCGCCGACGACTACGAGAACACCACCACCGGCACCGATTCAGTTCGGTCCGATCTGCCGGAACCGGCGTCGGAGCAGCCATACCGCACGGGCGGAATGTTCGCTTCCCTCACCGTCCCCAATTACCGCTATTACTTTGCCGGCCAAGTGGTTTCGAATACCGGCACCTGGATGCAGCGGATCGCCCAAGACTGGCTGGTACTCGGTCTCACCGGGAGCTCATTCGCCGTCGGCATCACCACTGCCATGCAGTTTCTGCCGATGCTGCTGTTCGGTCTCTACGGCGGCGTCATCGCCGACCGCTTCCCCAAGCGGGGCCTGCTGGTCATCACCCAAGCAGCCATGGGGCTGCTCGCCGCGATACTCGCCGTCCTGACGCTGACCGACAGGGTCGAGGTCTGGCACGTATACCTGCTGGCGCTGCTTCTGGGCATGGTGACCGTGGTCGACAACCCGACGCGGCAGTCGTTCGTCCCGGAAATCGTCGGCCGCCAGCGGCTGCGCAACGCCGTCAGCCTGAACTCCGCCAACTTCCAGGCCGCTCGGCTGGTCGGACCGGCGGTCGCGGGAGTCCTGATCGCCGCGGTCGGATCCGGCTGGGCCTTCGTGATCAACGCCTGCTCTTTCGCGGCCGTCATCGGCGGCCTACTGGCGATGCGACGAACAGAGTTGACGCCGGTGCCGCGCTTGCCGAGACGGAAAGGCCAGCTGCGCGAAGGCCTTCGCTACGTGCGCGAGCATCCACAACTGCTCTGGCCGATCGTAATGGTGGGCTTCATCGGAACCTTCGGCTACAACTTCCCGACCGTGCTGTCGGGTTACGCCTACCACGTCTTCGATGTCGACGCCGGAAAATACGGCCTGCTCAACACAGCATTGGCCGCGGGATCGCTCGTCGGCGCGCTCCTGGCGAGCCGGCGCGGACGGGTGCGGATGCGGATGCTGGTCGCCACCGCGATCGGCTTCGGCGTGCTGGAGGCGGTCACCGCCTTCGCCCCGGACTACTGGCTTTTCACGGCCATGCTCACCGTGGTCGGGCTACTCGGCCTCACTTTCAACACTTCCGGCAACTCGATGGTGCAGCTCGAGACCGACCCGGCCATGCGGGGCCGGGTGATGTCGCTGTACATGATGGTGTTCACCGGGGGCACCCCGATCGGCGGCCCGATCGTGGGCTGGCTCACCGAACGGTACGGCCCCCGGTTCGGATTTTTCGCCTGTGGGGCGGTCTCCGCAGTGGCGGCGGCACTGGTTGGTCTCGTTCTCGCCCGATCCGCTGGCCTGCGGGTGCAGATCTCCGGTGGTCGGCTGTCGCTCGTTGCCCGCGAGGAGAAGCTGCTTCGCGGCCGTTCTGCACGGCACGGCGTCGGGCCCTCGGCGTGAACCGAAGCGTCACATCATCTGCGCGATGCCGTCCACGATCAAGTCGACCTCCGACGCGATCAGCTCCGACGGTATCGCCCGGCCCAGGTTCGTGGCGTGCAAGCTTCCGACAATCCAACGTGCGGTCAGTTTGGGCGGGTTGCCGCTGCCGGCCGACGCACCACGCCCAGTTAATTGCTTAGCGCAAGTAAACTATGTATAGTTGCGTAGTACAAGCAACTAATTTCGTGCTGGGAGTGGACATGGCAGTGTCACCCGATACGGCTCAGGGCCTGATAAAGGAGCTCTATTTCATGGGCCGGGCGATCCGCGCTGCCCTTTCACACCCGGAAGAAGGGCACCTGCTGCCAGGCGGTGTCGGCGTGCTGGGGTCCCTCGAGGCCAAGGGGGCGTGCCGGCAGGTGGATCTGGCCGTGGACTTGTGCATCACCCCATCGACGCTGAGCAGGCACGTCGCCGAGCTGGTGAGCTCCGGCGATATTGCCCGCCATGCCGATCCCAGCGACGGCCGGGCCACCCTCATCGAAATCACCGACCAGGGACGCGATCTGCTGCGGCGGGTCCGACTGTCGCGGGCACGAGGATTGCAGGCCGCACTCGCCGATTGGAGCGAGGACGAAGCCGAGCAGGCCGCCATGGTTGTTCAAAAGCTCAGGAATTCACTGGCCGCGGTCGCGCATCACACGGTGGTGGGTGAGCGGGAGCCGGTTTCGACAGAGAGTCAGGAAGTGGATGTCTAATTCAGTCGACGCGCAGACGCGCCGCGATCCGGATGCGATGACCCATCGTCAAATCCTGGAAGCCCTGACCGGCTTGCTTGCGGCGCTGTTCACCGCGCTGCTCAGTACCACGATCGTGTCGACCGCGCTGCCGACGATCATCGGTGATCTGCAGGGATCGCAGACCGCCTATGCCTGGGTCATCACCACAGCGTTGCTGGCGAATGCCGCATCCACCCCGATCTGGGGCAAGTTCGCCGATTTGTTCAATAAGAAGCTGCTGGTCCAATCGGCGATCGTCATCTTCGTCGCCGGCTCGATCGTTGCCGGACTCGCCCACAACGTGGCGGTGCTGTTGGTCGCGCGTGTCATCCAGGGCATCGGCATGGGTGGGTTGACCGCTCTGGTCGTGGCGATCATCGGTTCGATCGTCGCGCCGCGTGAACGCGGTCGGTACTCGGGCTATATGGGTGCGGTGATGGCGGTGTCGATGTCGGGTGGGCCGATCCTCGGTGGCGTCATCGTCGACAGTCCGCTGGGCTGGCGTTGGTGCTTTTTCGTGTGCGTGCCCATCGCGGTGATCGCGCTGGTGCTGCTGCAGCGCACGCTGCGGCTGCCCACCGAGCGCAAGACGGGCGTATCGATCGACTGGCTCGGTGCGGGCCTGCTGACCGCTGGTGTTTCGGTGCTGCTGATCTGGGTGTCCTTCGCCGGGAAGGCGAACTACTACGCCTGGATCTCTGCCGAGTCGGCGCTGTATGTCGGTGCGGGTGTGCTGCTGCTGATCGCGACGGTGTGGGTCGAGTCCCGCGCCGAGTCGCCGATCATCCCGCTGCCCATCGTCACCGAACGCACCACGGGTTTGGCGATCATCGCCTCGATCGCGGTCGGTGTCGGCATGTTCGGTGCGACCACCTTCCTCGGTCAGTACTTCCAGACCGCGCGTGGCTACTCACCGACCGTCGCGGGTGTGCTGACCATCCCGCTGGTAGCGGGCATGCTGACCGCGTCGGTCGGGTCCGGCCAGCTGATCACCCGGTTCGGTAAGTGGAAGAGCTTCGTCGTCAGCGGCGGTGCGCTGCTGGTGGTCGGGTTCGGGTTGCTGTCCACGATCGACCATGCGACCAACCTGTGGCTGGTCGGGGTCTACATCGCCGTTGTCGGGCTCGGTGTCGGCATGATGATGCAGAACCTGGTGCTGGCCGTGCAGAACACCGTGAGCGTGCACAATATCGGCGCGGCATCGAGCAGCGTCGCCTTCTTCCGCACCTTCGGCGGCGCGATCGGCGTCTCGGTCCTGGGCTCGGTACTGGCCACCCGAGTGAGCGAGCTCTCGGCGCAGGGTTTCGCCAGGCTCGGTGTGCAGACTGGGTCCTCCGGCGGCAGCAACCTGAATCTCGACGCATTGCCGGCACCCATAGCCACCATCGTGCGTGCTTCCTACGGTGATGCCACCGGCCGGATCTTCCTCATCGCCGCGGCTGCGACGGCCGTCGCCCTCATCGCGACCATCCTGCTTCCGAACCGTCCCCTGCGCCGCACGGTCGACATCGATCCGACCCTCGACCCGACAACGAAAAAGTCTGCGTCGCAAGATGATCCAACCGTCGCGGACGACATGGCGGCACTGGATGCCGAACTTGCCGCATTCGCGGAGTCGAGCTGGGACGAAGCCCAACTCTGGGAGGGCGCCGAGCCGGTGTTGTCCGAGCCCGAACCGGTGCCGGCCGCGTCGGTCGCCGGGCATGTGCCGGTGGAACAGAACGGGCGTGTGTACCGGGTCGTTGCGTCGTCACAGAACGGTCTATCGACCGTGTCCGGGTCGGACTTGGCCGGTGCCGGTGGGGCATTGGGGGGTCGTGTCCATCGTGAGGACGGTCGTCCGGTGTCGGGTGCGGTGCTGACGTTGATCGATCACGGCGGCCGTCAGGTCGCGCGGGCGAGCAGTGCCGCTGATGGCGGGTACGCGATCACCGCACCGGAGACGGGTGGCTATGTGCTGATCGTCTCGGCGATGGGGCACCAGCCGGCTGCGGTCAATGTGTCGGTCGGTCAGCGGCCCCAGCACCTCGATGTGACCTTGCTGGGTTCCGGTGAGTTGTCGGGTGTGGTCCGTTCGGCCGGCCACGGTGTGCCGCTGGCGGGTGCGACCGTCACCTTGACCGATTTGCGCGGTGAGGTGGTCGGAGCGGCTGGCACGGGCGGCGACGGCAGCTACGTGTGTCACGGTGTGGCATCCGGTGTCTATACCTTGGTCGCGGTCGCCGAGCATATGCGTCCCAGCGCCGCCACATTGACGGTGCCGGACAGCGGTGTGTTGCGCCATGACATCGAGCTGGCCGCGATGGCGGTGCTCGCCGGATCCGCGTGGGCCGACGGCGGCCGGGCGGTGCCCGATGTACTGGTCAGTGTGCTCGACGCGGCGGGGGAGGTGACCGCGACGGCACGCACCGACGAGAACGGCCACTATGTCGTGACCGATCTGCTCGAAGGGCAGTACACGGTGGTTGCGCGTGGCTATCCGCCGGTGACCGGGCAGGTCACTGTCTCCGGTGGCGAGGTCGCCTACGATGTGCGGCTCGGCTACGAGCCCGAGGATCGCTGATGAGCGGGTTGACCGGTCGTGTGTGCACCACACAGGGATGGCCGGTACCGGATGCGATCTTGACGGTGACGGATATGCGGGGGCGCCAGATCACCCGTGCCGTCGTCGACGAGACCGGGGCCGTGGGCACCGAGCTGTTGCCCGCGGGTGTTCATACCGCGGTGCTCACCGCTGTCGGGTTCGAACCGGTCGCGCGGACCGTACAGATCTCTCCGGCGGGGACGGGTGCGCTCGGCGAGGTGGTGTTGCTGCCGGTCGCGGGGGCGATGGCGGCTCCGCCGCCGGGACCCTGGACGATCGATCCGGTGCATTCGACGGTGATCGCAACCGCACGTCATCTGGGTATCGCGAGCATCAAGGCCCGATTCGCGGAGGTCAGTGGGCGGCTCGATATCGCTGAGCCGTTCGAGCGGTCCACCGGGCACGTGGAGATCAAGGCCGCGAGCATCGATACCGGTACCTCGATGCGTGACAATCACCTGCGTTCCCCGGATTTCTTGGATGTCGACACCTATCCGCTGATCACTTTCACCGGCAGCGGGTTTCGTCGCACCGGTGGTGACACCTGGGTGATGCCGGGCGAGCTGACCCTGCACGGGCAGCGTCGCCCGGTCGATCTCGACGTGACCTACGGTGGGTTCGGAGCCGATCCGTGGGGTGGCGTGCGTGCCGCGTTCCACGCCGAAACAGTATTGCACCGCAATGATTTCGCGATCGACTACAACGCCGTCGTGCGCGCGGGCGTGGCCGCCATCGGCACTACCGTCAAACTCGACCTCGACATCGAAGTCGTACAAGGCGAGCAGCTCCCCACAATGTAAGTAATGACCTGCCTGCGAAATCTACAATTCGACAACACTGAACTGCTGCAGTGCCAGTCGATGGCGACGGGAGCTCATGAGGTCTTCCTCATGCCGAGCGCGCCCCCTGTCGAGTGTCGCGGAGCGGCTTTCCGCATGAATGCCCGTCTCTTCGCGGTGAAGCCGAGCGAGTCGTCGAACAGGTTCGCCGCCATCTCCGCCAGTTCTCGACACTCGTAGACCTCCAGTGGTCGGTGTCCGAGATCGCGGGCAAGGTGTTCGTGCTTGCGGCGGATGGTTTTCTCCCACAGTTCCGGCAGCGCGTATTCGTGGGCTAGCTCGTTCAGCCAGAGGTCGAACTCGATATCGGGTCCGACGTGGTCGACCAGACCGATATCCAGCGCCTGTGTCGTGTCGACGGGCTCGCATTCGGTGAGCAGGCGGTGTGCTGTGGCCGCTCCCACCCGTCGTGGCAACGTGAGTGAGTGCAGTTCGGAACCACGCAATCCCATCGTGGCGTAATGCACGTCGAGGACGGCGCGACCGATCGCGACCACGACGTCGCCGGCTTGCGTCATCACCGCACCGCCCGCACCGCAGGATCCGGTGATTGCGACGAGGGTCAGCTTGGGGCACAGCAGAAGTTCCTTGCACACTTCGTTGAGGGCGACGATATTTTGCCAAGCCGCATTGGCGGGGTCATCGGCGCACTCGATGGCGCCGAGGTGCAGTCCGTTGCTGAACGTCTTCCCGGTCTCACCGCGTACCACCAGTACGCGACTGTCGCGCAGCGACACGGCGCGGATCGCGCGCGCCAGCCGTCGACACAGGTCGGTGGACATCGCGCCGTTGTAAGTGCGGAAGGTGAGCTCACCGACCTGTTCGTCGATCGATCGGTAGGCGATGTCTTCGAATACTTCTGGTGTTGCTGACGCCGGAGCCTGTCCCTTAGTGGGCGAAAGTGAGCGGGCCGGGACCCCGGCTCGGTCGAGGACCGAGACAGCGGGTGCTTTACACGACCAGCGGTCGCCGAGGTCGATTCGCAGGTGCCCTATCCAGATACTCTTGCCGTCGCCGCAGGCGATTTCCAGCGCGTGATGTCGCCGTCCGACCACCGTTCCCGCTGATGCGACGACGTCTTTATGTCCTGGATGGGCGTCGTAGAGATATACCGAGCGGTCAGCGATGTGTGAACGCACTCCGGGAGATCCATCGGCGGCGAGGATGCGTCGCCGAATCAGCTCGGAATCGTCTCGCCAATCGAACGCGCGGTCGGACTGACGCATCCTCGGCCGGGTTCGTGCGTGCGCGATCGGGCGATGCGCGTCAGCTTGGTCGGTGGGCCGGAACGTGGGGTCGGCGGCTTTGTCGGCGACCTCCACGATGCATTGAACAGCGGCATCCGAGATGATCGAGCCATAGATGTCGGACTTTCTCCGGCCCTGTGGGAGCACGACAGTTCGGGTGGCCCAGAGTGGCCCAGCGTCCATGACATCGGTGGCTGTCACCGCGATCACGCCCCACACGGGTTCCTGGTCAGTGATGGCCCAGTCCAGGCTGCTGGGGCCTCGGTCGCCGACCGGTCCCGGATGGATGACGACCACTTTCGGCCACCAGCGGCGAGTTACCCAGTCGGGGATGCGTGCGGTCAGGTACGGGCAGATGATGAGGTCGAAGTCGGTTCTCGCGACGGCTTTTCCGATGTCGTCGCTGTCAGCGACCGTCGCGGTGCGCACTGTGTGCCCGCTGCGTTGCAGAACGAGCCGCGCGCGACGGCACAGCCCGTTGTCCGTGCTGCACAGTAGAAGAATCCGCAGTCCCATCCCAGCTCCTGTGATAAGAAAGCGCACCAATCGTGTTGCGGTAGCCTAGATCTTGCAACCCGGCCGACGTACCAGACATCATTCCGGCCAGCCATTCGTCGTAGTCAGCGGATCGCGACGACCACGGCGTCGGTGATGGATCGCCATGCCACCCCGGTTTCGGCGAATCCGGCCTCGCGTAGTCGGGCACGATGCCAGGCGAGGGGATGCGACACTCCCCTGACCCGTCCTTCGAAGATCGCACGGCTGGCGGCGAATTCGTCGGCGAGCACCGGGTCGGCGGCGACGTCGGTCCACCACTGGTCCCAATCGCGTGCTCCCTTGGCGCGGGCACGCTCCCGGTGGACGGTTTGAATGATCTCGTCCAGGGCGTTGAGCAACGGGGTCTGGGGATCGGGCATGTGATCGGCGTTGACGAATATCCCACCCGGGCGCACGAGCGGCCGCAGGTCCGCGTACAGCCGGGCCAATGTCTCGGGTTGCATCCAGTGTGTGGATGTCGCGGTCAGCACGGCGTCGAACGGCTGGGCCGGCAGTGCCCGCGTCCACCCCGGTTCCTCCAGGTCGGCGACGACGAACGAGATGCGGGCATCCCCGTCGAAGGATCCCCTCGCCATCGCGAGCAGGGTGGGATCCCTATCGGCCGCAACCGAACTCGCCTCCGGTAGCTGGGCGAAGAGCCGACGGCTGATGCTGGCGGTCCCACACGCCAAATCCAGCACTCGTGGTGCCTTTCCGGCTGTCGCTTCGACCAACTCCAGCATCACCCGGAATCGCTCCTCGCGATCGGGCATATACAGCTCCTGCTGGCGATCCCAGCTGCGTTGCCATGCTTCCCAGTTCACGCATCCTCCCGCGATCGAACTAATGCTCGTGCTTTCGGGTACCTTCCGGTAACAAGATCGACAACGACGCCGATTCTTCCGAACACCCGCGCGATCCCCGGGAGAACACGCGGGCATCGGGTCAGGCACTTCCGAATGTTGATTCACCGCGATGCGGTCCTACGGGCACATCGCGTGCAGTAGACCCGTGAGCTGGTGCGGTCCGGATACTCGATTCAAGCCCCATCGCATACGGCACCGCGAATTGGCAGCCCCGGACAGACTGCGTCCGGCTCGTGTCGGTCTAGTCGTCGCGGAATACGTCGGCCCTATGGTGCAGACGCTGAGAGAAGCTCTCGGTCCAGGCCGCCGTTTCGCTGTCGTCGTCTTGCGATGCGCCGCGCTGCGCGAGATCACGAGGTACTCGCATCGGGCGCGCCATGCGGGGGTGTAGCGCGACCAATCGTGCGCTGTGGGCCAGGTAGTCGGGGACGCTCATGCCCGCGCACTCGGCCGCATCACACAGCTGGGCCCACTCGGTGTCGTCCATGGTCACCGTTACGGTGACCTCCTTGGTCGCCATACCTGCCCACAGTAGACCGCGCGCTCGGGATCCGGACTCAGCTCGAGCGCCGCAACCGCGGCCAGAGCGTCACACGAATGTCGGCCGACTGACTCGCAGAACGCCAGCCGTTCCGGAAAGTCGCCTGGCACAACGGGTTTCACGTCACATCGGCAGCGGCAGATGCTGAACCACGCGCTGCACCGCCTGCGGGCCCTACAGCGCGTTACCACCGGAGCAGCGCGTCACCACCCGTTGGACTGGAACGAAGTCGACGAACGCGGCATGAGGTCCGACCGCTTCACCATCCGCGACATACGCATCGCCGCATACGGCGACCCCCTGGACCGGGCTGCAGCGGCATGCCCGTTCACTCACCCGGCCACAGCAGCGCCTGCAACGACTCCACCGCACCCAGGGCTGAGTTTCCAGGTCGTGCCAACCGCGGTGCCGGATGGTGGCCCAGTTCGGGACGGACACGGATGTTTCGCTGCTGGACTTCCGAAAGCGACGCGGGCCTGGAGTCAGACAGCACATCCGAAGACTTCGATCCCTGAACTGCCCACGCTGACGTGGACAGCACGACCGGCTACCCGCCGGACTCGTGGTCATTCGCGACCAAGCCGGACGCCGGCGCTTCCCTCGATACCTGAGCGCCGAACCGCACTAGTTGTCTGCCAGGCCCGCAAGTGAGGGAACGGTGTTCATTTTGTGCGGGGTTTGCTGATGGCGTCTTTGGCGCGGTCCATCATGGCCGCGAATGGTCCGACGAGCAGATTCGCGCTCGCCGACTCGACGCCGGGGTGCGGACGGGTCGGCGCCATCGCTTCGGCGAATTTGACCGCGTTGCGTAGGCGCGCCATCTCGTCGGGTTCCAGCTCCGAACGTAACCGGTTGAACTCCTCGTGCTCCTCGTGTTCGGCGTGTGCGAGCACCCCCTCGCGCAGGGCCGTGAGTTTGGCGTCGAACTCGGGAGAATCGATGTCGACCGCTTCGATATCGGCGAGCTGGCGCTTGGCCTTGTTCTCTTCCTCGAGACGCGCCTCGATGATGTCGGCACCGTCATGGACTTCTCGCCGAAAGCGCGGATGGATGATTTCTTCCTCGGCGGTTTCGTGGACCGCCAGCAGGCGGCGCAGTTCGTAGAACTTCTGCTCCCGCTGTTCCGCCGTTGGGGCTTGTGCGACCTCGGCGAACAGTTCGCGGATGCGCATGTGTTGCTCGATCAGAAACGTGACGACATCATCGGTGGTGTTGATCGACGTTGCTTCCACGATCGCCTCCTTGGACAACTGGTACGGGCAGCGCGAATTGCGCTGCTGCGGCCTTACCCCTGGAAGGGGACGGCAAACACATCGCATGCAGGGCAAGGAATCGGAGGCTGTGTCGCGTTCGCCTATCTGGAGCGCACGATGATTATCGGGATTTCCGCTGAGTGCAGCAGGGCGCTGCTGGTGGAGCCGAGGATCATGGTGGCGAAGCCGCCGCGGCCGTGGCTGCCGACGACCACGAGTTGGGCGTTGGCGGATTCCTCGACGAGACAGCGGCCAGGCCGATCGACGACGACGATCCGACGGACCGGGACGTCGGGGTATTTGGCGGTGTAGCCTGCCAGAGCTTCGGCGAGTACGACCTGTTCCTGCCGATGTAAGTCCTCCCAGTCACCGATCGGGAGGTCGAGGCCGGTGACGTCGCTCCAAGCATGTAGAGCGACAACGCCGACGCCGCGCAGCGAGGCCTCCTCGAAGGCCAGTTCGACGGCGGGAACGCTGTTGTCTGTGCCGTCCACGCCGACCAGGATCGGTTTGGTCGCCGAGACCGCGTCGATTGCGGGCGTGTTGTGGATCACCGCCACTGGGCAGCGGGCGTGGTGCGTGGTAGCTGTGCTGACCGAGCCGAGCAGCCCGCTGCGGAATGCGCCCAGGCCGCGGCTACCGACGACGAGCATTCCGGTGTGTTCGCTTCGATCGATCAGCGTGGGAATGATCGAGTCGAACGTCAGCTCGCCGGTAGTGTCCGGCTCCGTGCCGGGGGCGGCTGTTCGGGCCACACGGATCGCTTCGGTCAGGATCCGCTCGCCGTCGCGGCGCAGTGACTCCAGGTCCGCTTCCCCGATCGAGGTCCCGGGACCGAAGCTGGTCGGGATCGCCATCGAGGTCAGGATGTGCAGCGGGCTGCGGTGCAGCGCGGCTGCTACCGCTGCCCAAGCGACAGCATGATATGAGCTGGCCGAGCCGTCCACGGCCGTGAGAATCGGTGGATTGCCTGCCATGGGTTGCCTTTCGCCGCAGAGATCACTACTTGGCCGTATGCGGGATACCCGGTTCCGGCGGCGCGACGCCGGCCCGCAAGAACAGGTCGTGCACAGCGGCGCACCATCGGCTGCGCCCACGTACTGGCGATCAATTTCGATGGTCGCGGTCCGTTCAACCTGGCCGCATGATTGGTGATCGTCGGATTCCGGCTGGCCGAGCTGTTCGTCACACATGTGGTTTCGGTGTCGGCTGGCGCTTGCCGTGGGCCGGCATGCGCGAAGCGTTGGGTTGGGCGGACGCGCGGGCGTCCGGACGCGGGAACACATCTAGGCGACCGGGCTGGCCGAAGCCGACGAGAATGCTCGCGGAATTCGGCGGCGTCGCCGCAGCACGCCTCGGCGACCGCGAAGGGCCCATGCGAGGAGTTCGTCGACCATTTCCAGGGCGTGCTCCCATTTGCGGCGACGATGATCGGCGCAGGGAATGGCACCTGGCGCGACGCGCCGCGATGACCGCCGCATTCTGGGCCGTGTGGGGAGAGCGGTGTCGTCCAAGCCCGCGGGCATGAACCGCCGCCGCACCAGGGGAGCGAACGCGTGGTCGATCACGGCGCGCACGCTGACGGTGACTGGCGGCAGTCCTAGTTGGAGAAGTGTCCTTTTTCTGCCTGTTCCATCAAGTGCATGAACTGCTCGGTCCGCATGTGGATGAGCGTCTCGTGGTCTCCGGCCTCGAAGTAAATGTCGGGCTGTGTGGTCAGGCTTTCGTCCATCAGTGTCTTCATGCCGTAAGCGGTGCATACGGGAGGGATGGCGCCGAGTTCGCAGTCTTTGAAGACTTGGCGGATGTCCGACTCGTCGGCGAATGATAGGCGCCGTCCGGTTTGGTCCCACAGTTTCGGCAACCGTAGGTGATGAGTGGATGGCAGCACGGCACCGAGGTAGCCCTGTTCGTCTTCGAGCAGGATCGTCTTGGCGAGTTGGTCGCCCGGGATAGCCGCAATTTCGGCGGTCTCGGTGCTGCTGTGGCTGTGCGGATGCCGCACGAGTTCATACTCGACGCCCGCATCGCTCAGGCACGCGTGCACGGTCGGTGACATGGGCATGGCGGAACCTCCACTGGCTGGTTGGTACCACCGCCGAACCCGGCGGACCAACTTTCAGCATAGGCGCCGGGCACGTCGCCGTGCCGGATCCACCTCGATCCGATCGAGTCGGCGCGTGCGCACCAGGATGGTGCCGGCGGTATCACCGGAAGCGCCGTGGCCGTTGGGTTGAGCGGTCACCGACAGGCCCGCGTCGCGCGCGTAGCCGACTACGGCGGCCATATCGTCCGCGTCTTCGACGTGGACGACCGCCGCGACCGGCTGGTCGATATCAGATTCCACGGCGTCCGTGCGGTATCGAACTCTTCGTCGCCCGGCAGCAGTACTCGCCCGCGCACGGCGGATCGCAATGTGTTGTGTGACATCTTGATTCCCTTCGCTATGGAATATTCACCGTGTCGTGCCCGAGCCACTGGACGGAGCCTGGCTCGGGGCAGGGCGCCGGGTGGTCGGGTCGGTCGCCGGGGAGATGGGTGTGGGCATCGGAAAGGCCACCTCGATGTGGGCAGCGGCGGTCAGCGCGCGGCGCTCGGCGAATGGGGCGGTGATCAACTGGACCCCGATGGGGAGACCTTCGGCAGAGACGCCCGCGGGGACCGTGACCGCGGGCAGGGCCAGGTAATTGGCGGCGATCGTGAGGCGGTGCGCCGCATACATGGTCGCGACCTGTGCGGTGCCGCCGAGGTCGTAGCCGACCGGCCAGGGCAGTTCGGTCGAGACCGGGCCGAGCACGATCGGGTGCTCCGCGAGGAAACGGGACCAGGCCGCGCGGCGGGTGAGGCGCTCACCCAGCGCGGTCATGTAGCCCGCCAGATCCAGCGGCGGGAACAAGTCGATCGCCGCGTCCACGAACGTGTTCAGTCCGGCACTGCCGACTCGTCGCATGGCTTCGCGGCGCTGGACCACCACCTCGGTGGAGACCAATCGGCCGTAGTCCGCAGCCACCTCGCCCAATTGCGGCGGATCCAGTTCGGCTACTGGATATCCCGCGCGTTCGAGGGCGTCGGCGCAGCCGAGCACCGCGGCCCGCACCTGCGGATCGATATCGTCACCGAGCGTGACGGCGATCGCGGGCATGGCGGAATCGGTCGCGTCACGCACCGGAATCCATCCGGGATCGCGCGCGTCAGCGCTGTCGCTGAGGACCTCGAAGGCGGCCGTCAGATCGCGCACGGTGCGCGCCAACGGCCCTGGTGCCGCGAACAATTGGTTCGTCGGTGCGGGTGCGGCCCCGGGCAGGCTCGAGGCCACCGCCACCCGGCCGGGCGTGGTGCGCAGAGAGGCGACTCCACAGAACGCGGCGGGTATCCGCAATGAACCGCCGAAGTCGGTGCCCAGGCCGAGGGGTGTCATGCCCGCGGCTACCGCGGCGGCGTCACCGCCGCTGGAACCGCCCGGACTGCGGGTCGGGTACCACGGATTCACCGTCGGGCCCGCCTCGTCGTTGTCGGTGTGCCAGCGAGTGGCGAAGTCCGGCATGTTCGTTCGCCCGATGACGATCGCCCCGGCTCGCCGCAGTGCGGACACCGCGGGTGCATCCGCTGTCGCGACGGCCTGTCCGAAGCCCGCCACGCCCCAGGTGGTCGGGCTGCCCGCGACATCGAGGTTGTTCTTGACGGTGAACGGAACCCCGTGCAGCGGCCCGGTCGTCACCCTGCGGTCGGCCGCGGCCGCCGCCGCACGCGCGGTCTCGGCGAATACCGTGGTGAGCGCGCCGATTTCGGCATCGACCTGTTCGATGCGCTCGAGATGGGCCTCGACGACCTGGGCCGCGGTGACCGCGCCCTCGGCGATCAGCGCCGCGAGCGAGACCGCGTCCCGCGTCCACAGCTCACTGGTGTTCACGATGCCTCCTGTTCGGCGAATAACGCTGTGGTCTGCGGTGTTCGGCTGTCGTCGATGGATTTGCCGAGGGTGATGAAGAAGAGGATCAGCCCGACGGTCAGCAGGATGTGGCCCACACCCGCGCCGAGCGCGATCGCCTCACCACTGCTCTTGCCCAGCACGGTGAGGGTGCCGTGCAGCGTCATGACCGCGATGGTGATGACCAGGCCGATGTTGTACAGCCAGAAGAACCAGCCGTACAGGCTTTTCCGGGCGCTGAGCGTGAACTGCTTCTCCAAGGCCAGCACGATGAGGAAGAACAGCATGCCCAGCGCCAGCACGTGGGTGTGCACGACACCGAGCTGCGACTGCCCGGTGAAGTGTTCGACCTTGGTGATCTCGCGGTAGTAGAACCCGGAGATCAGGCCGATGATCATGTAGATGTGAGCGGTATTGAACAGCGTCTTCATCGGGCGCTCAACGGTTTTCACGGCGCAGCAGGAGCGCGCCGGTGGCGGCCACCAGGGCGGCGGTGAGGCCGTGCACACTCAGGGCGGTGGCGGTGGAGCCGCGGCGCACCAGGATGGTGAGCATGTCGCCGGTCGGAATGAGGGCGATGGTGAGCAGACTGACGCCGACGGCGCGGCGCTGCCCGGTCGCGAGCAGGGCGAGCACGATCAGGCCGGTGACCACATCGCGGACGCCTTTGACGTTCAGGAAGCCGTCGGCCGCACCGCCCGGCCAATCGGTGAGGCCGAACTCAGGGGCCATTCGCTGTGGGGCGAGCAGATAACCGCCGCCGACGGACATGATGAACCCGGCGCCCAGTACGGCACCGGCCGTGCCGAGACGTTCGCCGAGTCGACGGGAACCACGCACGGAAACAACTGATTCCGTGTTCGGGGGAACGGACATGAACACTCCTGGATCGGTGGGATACGCGTCCCGAGCATCCAGTGCGGCCCGTACCGTTCGCTGACAGTCGTTGTCAGCGAACGGTACGCAGCAGTTCCAGCACCGCCTCGTCCGGAAGCCGAGCGCCCGCAAGGAATTCCGCGCCAAGGCGCGCGGGGCCGAGCGCCGCTTCCACCTGGTCGAGCGCCCGCCGCCGAAACGGGCCGATGCGGATCACCCCGGCCCTCCGGTTGATCCGGTCGGTGGCGCCGAGAATGCGGGCCGCGCGCCCAGGGGCGCCCTGCGCCAGAGCGACCAGGGCGTAACCGATACCGACCTCGGCCAGCAGCGCCGCCGAGGTCTGAGCGGCCAGATCGCGGGGCATGGCCAGCTCGCGCAGCGCGTCCTCCGGCCGCCCCGCCGCGACCAGGGCCGCCGCGTGGGCGGTGCTCACGAAGACCGCGTTCACGAAGCGGACGGTGTCGTGGCGTCCGGCGGGTGGTGGACCCGCGGGGAGCGGCTGCTCGGACATCCGCCGGAACAGTTCCAGTGCCCGGTCGTTGTCGCCGCGCAGGTGGGCCAGGTGCGCCTGCGTCGCCGCCACGAAGCGCCCGGGTGCGGGAATGATGTGCGGGGTGATCAGGGCCTCGGCCTGGTCGAGATAGGTTGCCGCGCTGTCGGTATCGCCGCCGACCAGGTGCATCTCTGCCGCGAAGAGCAGCACGCCCATGCGCTCACCGGCGCCCAGGTCGGCGCTGAGCAGTTCCAGTGCGCTCGCGATCAGCGGGCGGGCGCTGTCCAAGCCGAGCATCCGAGTCCGGTAGCTGGCCAGGGAGATCAGGGCGCGACTGTGTGACCGGGCGTCACCGTGCGCGCTCAGGCAGGTCAGCGCCGCCTCCAAAGTGGGTAGGGCGCGGGCCGGATGGTCGCCGCCCAGTTCATCGAAACCCCGTGCTATCAGCGCATTTCCGCGTAGCCATGGATCGTCGGAGGTGGTACACGCGGTCAACAGGCTGTCGTCGTCGCCGAGCAGGTCACGCAGCGCCAGTATGAGCACGAACATCGGGTGCGGGGGCCGATCCTCGGTGAGGGCCGCGCGGGTCAGCCGCTCGAATTGCCCCGTGTTCTCCCGGATTTGGCCCCACCAGATGTTGGTGAAGTACGCCGGTAGCTCCTCGGCGTACCGACAGGCCAGATAGGCCCCGGTGCACCCCGGCGGCGGTGTGTCACCGAGCAGCGCAAGGACCTCGCGGCGGCGTTCGGAGATGTCGCCGTGCAACCCGCGCAGCAGCCAATACCAGACGAGATTCGCGTACAAGCGAACCGCACGCTCACCGTCGCCGACGTCCAGCGCCCAATGCAGCGCGGTTTCGCAATTGCCGTGTTCGGCGATCAGCCGCGCGAGCCAATCGGGGTGTGCGGCAGTGCGTAATCCGTGGGCCGCGGCGTCGGTGAATTCGAGAAAGCAGTCGGCATGGATGCGGGCGACCTCGTCCGCCTCGCCGACTGCGGTCAATTCAGCGGTCGCATAGGCTCGGATGGTCTCGGCCATTCGATAGCGCTGTCCATCGAAGTCCACCAACGACTTCGTCACCAGTGAAGTGACCGTGTCGATGGCGTCCGGACCGCACACCTGGGTGACGGCGTCCAAGGTCGCGCCGCCCGCGAATATCGAAAAACGCCGGGCCGCTGCGGCTTCCGCATCGGTGAGCAGTTCCCAGCTCCAGGCGACGGCCGCGTGCAAGGTGCGATGGCGCGGGACCGCATGGCGAGTGCTGTTGGTGAGCAGCCGGAAACGATCGGTGAGCCGCGCGCTGAGGTCCGGCAGCGGCAGGCTCCGCAGGCGGGCGGCGGCCAGTTCGATGGCCAGCGGCATGCCGTCCAGACTGCGCACGATGGCGCGGACATCCTCGGAATTGCTCTCGGACAGAGCGAAATTCGGGAGTGCCGCGGTAGCGCGGTCGATGAACAGCTGGACCGCGGGTGATGCGGTGACCGTCAGGAAATCCGCGTCGGCTTCAGGCAGGTCCAAGGTCACGACCGGATACAGTCGCTCGCCGTCCACGCCGATCGGCTCCCGGCTCGTGGTGAGCACCCGCAGCAGGGGCAGCCGCTGCAACAGATCATCGATCAGGCGCGCGGTCGCCTCCACGACATGCTCGCAGTTGTCGAGTACCAACAGCATTCGGCGGCCGGACAGCGTCTGCTCCAGCACATCGGCCCATTCCGTGGACAGTTCGTCGGGTCGCTCGAACTGAGCGAGCGCGTTCGCTATCGCCACTCCGACCGCGGTCACGGCCGGTCGGTCGGCCCGTTCGCATTCGAGTGTGGCGAGTTCGACGAAAGCGTGACCGTCCGCCCAGTCATTGGCGTGCGCCCCGACCGTCTCGGCGGCCAGCCGGGTCTTCCCAACGCCCCCGGTACCCGACAGTGTCACCAGTCGGGCCTCGCGCAGCGCCCGTCGCACTCCCTCCACGTCGCGGCCGCGTCCGACGAAGCTGGTGAACCGCCTGGGCAGCAGCGGCGCGGACACCTTTGCTGCCGCGCTGGCCCGGGATGCCGCCGTAACTCCCGTTCGACCCGATCCGGGCATCGTCTCGATGGCAGGTGCGTCGACTGCGGGTTTACGGGGTGCGTTCGTGTGAATTTCGGCCAGGGCCGCGCGCAGCACCTCGGCGGGTGTCGTGCCGAGCTCGTCCAGTAACAGGGTCTCGGTTCGTTGAAACTGTTGTATCGCCTCGGATGTTCGTCCCGTTGCCACCAGCGCCCGCACCAGTCGTGCGGCCAGCGTCTCCCGGAGCGGATGTGCCGCTGCTTCCGTGCGGAGCTCACGCAATACCTCGCCGCCTCGGCCCAGGGCTAGAAAGGCGTCCGCGCGCAGTTCGACTGCATCGAGCCGCTGTTCGGTCAATCGCAGTGCCGCGGCGCGCAATTCCGCCGATTCCCCCGCATCGATCAGCGGCTCCCCGCGCCACAACGCGAGCGCGGCATCGAAGCACGCGATGGCTCGTTCGGCCTCACCGGCCGCGAGCAATGCCCGCCCCGCCTCGACCTCACGCGTGAACCGATGCGCATCGACGTCCTCGGGCGCCAGTTCGAGCACATACCCGCCCCCGTCATTACGCACCACCCCCGGCGCCGCCGCGCGCAACCGACTCGCCAAGGTCTGCAACGCATTCCCGGTGCCCGCCGGCGGGTCCTCCCCCCACACCCCGTCCACCAGTCGCGCCGCCGACACTATTCGCCCGGCTTCGAGTGCCAGCAACCCCAGCAATGCCCGCACCCGCGGCCCCCCGACTGACGCCTTCGTCCCGTCCGCGGCCTCCACTATCACCGGACCCAATAGCCTTACCAGCATGAATCGTCCATCTCACGGTCGATCCTGCGTGGCGCCCGGCCCTCTCGTCAACCCGGGCGAAGCGGGGGAGCTCGCTATCCCATGAGGTACCGGCTGTGATAATCCTGTCGCGGATTAGCCGGTTGTACGCTGTCGCTGGAGGCGCGGGTAATCCGGTCGGTGAAATCCCACTGGTTGACGGGGTTGAACGGCAGAATGTGGACATGCCAAAATTTGCCCGATTGTTGCAGTATGCCGTCGCCGTGGCGCTGGTCGTGGCAGCCGGTCATGGCGTCGCTGCCGCGCCCGCCGCGAGCGACGCCCATATTCAGTTGCCCTGGCTGACTTCCGAGCCGGACGGAGTGCAGGCCTCGGGTGCAGCGCTGGCAGACGGAATCACCGGCACGATGCTGTGGTCGCGACAGCCGAACACGCCGGTCCCGATTGCAAGCATCGCGAAGGTGATGACGGCGCTGGTCGTGATCAATGCCGGTGACCTCGACCGGACCACTACCGTGCCGCAAGAGAGCATTGCCTACTGCACCAGGTATGACGGAAGTAGCGCGGGCCTGGTCCCCGGCGAGGTGCTCGCCACGCGACAACTCCTGTACGCGATGATGCTTCCGTCAGGCTGTGACGCCGCCTATACCCTTGCCGAGGCCTACGGGCCCGGCCAAGACGGCTTCATCGCCAAAATGAACGACACCGCGCGTCAAATGGGCCTGGCGGGTACGCAATTCACCGACCCCAGCGGGCTGCCCGCCCCCACCGACGACTCCACATACTCCACGCCTGCGGACCTGGTGGCCCTTGGTCTGCGCGCGATGAGCCTGCCGGTGTTCCGCGAGGTGGCCGGGGCGCGGAGCTATCACCTGCCCGCCGGCCCGGGCAATCGCGATCACTTCTGGCAGACCACGAACCTGCTGCTGCGCGACTATCCGGGCACTATCGGCATCAAAACCGGATCCACCGACGCCGCGGGAGCCTGCCTGCTGTTCGAGTCGGTGCGGGCGGGAATACCGCTGATCGGTGTGGTCCTGCACAGTTCGCCCGGCAGCGGTGTCGTCGCGAAGAACGACGCCGAGCGCATGCTGAACTGGGCCTACGACCCGATCCTGACCGCGCTACCGATCGGTTAGCGCCGACTGTGGCACCCCGCCGGCGGATCCCGGTGCGGATCAGGACGATTCGTGGTCCGCCGCCCGCGAAACTGGCTACAGCTGGTGCTGCTGCGCCCAGTCCCGTTTATCGCGCGGCTGGCAGGCGAGATCGACTGCGGCTCAGGACTTAGCGCCCGTTTGTCTTCGGCTGGATGGTGATCTCGTCCCGCCGTTGGTTCTCGTCGAGAGGTTCCGCGGTGAACGCAGCTTCTGGGAAGTACTACCTCGGCGGCCAGGAGGAGTGCGGTGGGTACTGGTGCTGCGGGTATTGGGCGGGTGGTTGCTGCCACTGCGGTGGGTGCGGCGGGGTCGGGGTACGCGGCGCAGACGATCGGGCCGACGCGATGATTGCCGTCACCGACGCGCCCAGGGCGAGTAGCGCGGCCGGGATGCCGAGGGCGAAATCTTTGACCTCGGCGTATTCCGCGTGCTGCGCGATGCTGACCACGAATGAGAGAGCCGGGGCGAAGAGCGCACCCGCGGCGACGGCGGCGAGTGCACGGAAAGCGCCGTTCTTGGCACCGGCGCCGGTCACCAGGATAACGGCCGCCACCACGGCGATCGCGGCGGTGAGCAGGAAGGGGATATGGTCACCGAAATCGAGGTATTTGTCGGTGAATCGCGAGATTCCTATCAGAATCGCGGACAGTACGAGCAGCCCCGCGGTGACCCAGTCCAGCGGTGAGGCGCCCGCCCGCGGCGGTGCACCGAACCCGGGCGGCGGATACTCCGGCCGCTGCTGCGGATACGGGTACCCCTGCGGATTAGGGTAATTCCCTTGCGGTGGAAACGATTCGGGTTGTTGTGGCGTAACCACGGCGAACTCCTTGCTGACCCCCGGGGCCGACGTGCGATCGATCAGGTCGGTCCGGCAACCATACCGAACAGGGGCCCGCGGGCCGGCCGGTTCTACGGCCCGACATATAACTCCTCGTTGGGCAGCCGTGGGAGGCCGCGCGTGTCGCCCGGGACCACCGAAACAGCGTCGACATAGTGGTGGGTCTTGTGGTCCTCGATGAACTGCTCGGCGGCGCTGGCCCGCGCTATGAAGTCCAAGATCACTCCGTGCAGGTTGATCCGGAGGTGCACGTCCGGCTCGTAGGATGCTCCGGCGCTCGTTGCACTTCCCGGTGATGTGCGGGCATCGGTGTGCATGGTCGACCGCGGTACGGGGTGGCAGATCATCGGTTCACGCAAATTCCGAGCAGTTGATTTTCTTGGTCAGGCGGTATTCCAATACTCGTTCAGGACCATCGCACGACCCTTCCCACCGATGGTGAACGGGATCCGGACACCGAGTTCGGTGAGCACGGCGCGGAATTGCGTTGGCGCGCTTGTGTCCTCAATTAATCCGCTACCACCATGGCACCCGAGCCGTCAGCCCGGCGATGCCACCGACTTCCGGCGTGTGCCGGCGGCGATGGATCGATCCACAAGGTCTCGGCTGTCCGGTTGGTTGTCGCGGGTCCACGAGCCCGACGTGTCCGCTGAGCCGATGCTGAGGTTTGTCTGTATCGAATGACAAATGCTATTTTCCCAGTACATCGGCTATTTTCGGCGTATCGCTGAAAGTTTGCCGATAAGGTCGCACGAGAGCTCGGACTTGCTGGTCAAACGAATGCCGTGAACTACCCATGGAGGTCATGGTCGTGACTCGTCGGTTTCTTCGCTTTCTCCGCAGCAGGCGCAGTGGTTCACGACGAATCCTGAGTGCGCTCGGTAGCGTGGCACTCGGGCTGCTGCTGGCCACGACGGCAACCGCGGAACCGTTGTATCCGCAGCCCGATCCGGACCCGTTCTTCGCGGCACCGGCGGATCTGGCGGCGCACCGGCCTGGTGATGTACTCGACGTACGGGCGCTGCCGCCCGTGATCCTCTTCCCCGGCGCCACCGTCACGCTGGTCTCGTTCCGGTCCACCAACTCTCAGGGCGCGCCGATCGCGGCGACCACCACGATCCTTACCCCCATCGGCCATCAGCCCGACGGGCCGCTGCTGTCGTATCAGCACTTCATCAATGCGCTCGGCACCGCGTGCGCGGTATCGCACCAGCTGTACACCGGCGATCCGAATCTGGTGACGACGGCGTCGATTTTGAACACGGCGCTGGCGCAGGGCTGGAGTGTCGCGCTGCCGGATCATCTCGGCCCGAACTTCGCTTTCGGCGCTGCGCGTTTGGGCGGCCAGATCGTATTGGACGGTATCCGCGCGGTGAAACGGCTGCCCGAACTCGCCGTGCAGCACAGTCGGGTGGTGCTGGCCGGTTACTCCGGCGGCGGCATGGCCACCGGATGGGCAGCCGCGCTGCAGCCGTCGTACGCACCGGAACTGGAGCTTGCGGGCGCGGCCATCGGCGGCGCTCCGATGAACATGGAGATAATGGCGGAGGCGGTGGGCATGGAGACGCATCCGGCCTTCGGACTGGCCATGGCGGCGGCGATCGGCCTGGAGCGGGAGTACCCGCAGCGGATGCCGGTCAGCAGGTATCTCAACAAGCGCGGGTTGGCGGTCCGGGACGCCATGGCCAACAGTTGCACCGCCCAGATCCTCGTCACCGGTGTCGGCGGCAGCGCCCGCGAATACCTCGCCAGCACCCCGACTGCTGCCCTCCCTGAAGCTCGAACGGTGCTGCGGGAGAACAGTCTGGAATTCTACGATAGGGTGCCGGAAATACCGGTGTTCGAATGGCATTCGCCGACCGACCCCCTGATTCCGATCGAAGCGATCGACCATGTCGACAGCCGCTGGTGCGCGGCCGGGGTGCAGGTGCAGACGCTGCAAGTGCCCGCGTTCGAGCATCTGTCGGCCGCGGTGATCGGTGCCCCCGGGGTGCTGGTCTGGCTGAACGCCCGGATTCTCGGCGAGCCCGCACCCGCCACCTGCTGACGGATCGGCGCCCCACTCGACGGACCGCCCTATTCCAGTTCGCAGAGCGGAAATCGACTTCGACGCGAGACGGTCCGGCCGCGCGCACACCGCGGTCGTGTGGATGCTGGGCGTCAGCGGGGGAGCGGAACAGCCACGTCATCGTTGCCGTGGCCACAGAACCTCGTGGGAATGCAACATCGAATTCCTGAAAAGTGTCCGATCGCCGCTTTACACCCATTATCGGTATCGCGCACGAGTGGCGTCGGAATGCCCATTGGCTTCCGTCGTTCTCACTGCGACGCGATGGCTTTCGCAACGCGTCAGCTCGGCGGACCCATCGTAATTGTGCGAACCCTGTTGCGGGCCTCCTCCGCCGCCGCACTGTTGTCGCTGGCGCCGACGACCTCGATGAAGGTCCT
This sequence comes from Nocardia sp. CA-120079, assembly GCF_050955745.1. NCBI lineage: Bacteria > Bacillati > Actinomycetota > Actinomycetes > Mycobacteriales > Nocardiaceae > Nocardia > Nocardia sp. CA-120079. Next base: position 6,057,334 of record NZ_CP192088.1, on the reverse strand, counting down.
CGATCCCTGCGACAGGCAGGTGACCAGCACCGCGACACCGGATCCGTTGAGGTTGCCTGCACCGCCGATGTGCGGATCGGAGGTGAAGGTCACCGCGAGGCCGGTCTCCTGAATGGCGAATTTCGCGTCCCGGAAAGCCTCGGCTTGCGACTTGGCCCGTGTGTCGGAGCCAACGTGAATAGCCGGAGTCTGCGCCATGATCGTCTCCTCACGAGAGTGTGAATTCTGTTCTTGCGCAAAGCCATCGTCCATTGTGTAGCAATGCCGAGCTAGCGTATTCAGCTACTCCATCTCCGCGAAATACGCCCGACTCGCGCAGCGGATTCAGCAGCATCCGGGATCACTTGGGGATCGATCGCGCGGTCAATGCGGCGAGCACCTGCTGGGTCTTGGTTTCGCCGGTCGCGATGTGCAGACCACATCGACGTACTGCGGCCTCGAATTTGCGTTGCCGGTGCAGGGCGCGGTTTCGCACCTCGGCGTGTGACTCACCGTGTTCGGGAGTGACTCTCAGGGACAGCTCGAGCAGGTCGAGGTCGGCGATGGTCCAGCGTTCGGCATCGACGTGCAGATCGCCCACGCGCACCTTCGTCCATTTGGTCGACGCGATGGGGCCCATGGCCATGAGGCGGTCGACTGCTACCCCCGGAGGTGTGCAGCTCACCAGGAGTTGGCGTTGGGCGGTGTCCAGGACGGTGTTGACGTCGGCGCCGAGCACTGTCGCGTCGCGCAGTGATCCGGCCGGTCGGTCACTGACTGCCGAGGCGGACAGGACGCGGCGTTGCGCGTTCCAGTCTTCTTCGATGCGGTACCGCAGTGCATCGTCGGTGAAGGAGGTGGTCCATCTGCCGACCAATTGCGATGGTAAGCAGGGACGCAGTTTGACGGTCAGGTCGTCGGTCTCGCCGCTGCGTAGCCGGATGACGATTCGGCTCGACAGCAGTGTCGGCGCAGCGTGGAAGCCGTTGGGACGGGGCTCGGCGAACCAGATGCGACGGTCGATGGCCGGCTGGCCCGTGCACTCCAGCCGGGTCAGTGCCGCCGCGACGTCGCCGTCGAGGTTGACCTTGATTTCGATCGGAGTGATCACTCGAGCGCCCCTTTCTCGCAGTTGCCGCGGATCCTCCCGCTGTCCGGCAGCACCATCGAAGACAGCGTTGTCCAACCGGGGCCGGTCGGCGCGCGTACCGCGCTACCCGATTGCGTGCGTCTGCCGCGCGACGTCGGCGGCGTACGGGGAATAAGAGCCTGGATTGCCCGGAACCGAACGGCTCGCCCGGCGCTAGGCGCAGCTACAGAAAAGTGTCGCGGTCATGAAGGATCAGCACTTCTGCTGCGGCGATCGGGTTTGGCGTAGTCGACTACTCGCGACTGGTGTCCGGTCGCCCCGGAGACTGGCATTCGAATTCGATCTTGGCGCGTCGCCTCGCGCCAGCCACGCGGAGGTTCGTCATGGTCAGCGAAAAGTCGACAATTCCACCGCCGCGACCGTCGTCGCGTCGCCTGCCGCCCGTCACCCGGCTGTTGGTCGCGGTTGCCGAGACGCTCGATCGTGGTGTGGGCTGGTTCAGATTGCCCACGCCGCTGGGGTTGGCCGTCCTCGTCGGCTTGCGCAGCCGCCTGCGCGCCCAGAATCTCTTCGACACCGGTCCTCATCCGGACGGACCGTTGCCCGCCGACGGGTCTGCTGTCGGCGAGCACCTGCGCGCACGAACCGTCGACGGGACCTACAACACTCTCGCCGAGCCCCGCGCGGGGTCGGTCGGCTGCCGGTTCGGTCGCAACATCGCGCTGGAGTACACCTACCCGGAGGACGCCGACCGGATAATGGCACCCAACCCGCGGCTCATCAGTCGGGATCTGTTGACCCGCGACCGATTTCAGCCGGCGACCACGTTGAATCTGCTGGCGGCGGCCTGGATTCAGTTCGAGGTCCACGATTGGCTCAGCCACGGTGACAGCGATACCGAGCCCTGGACGATTCCGCTGACCGACCTGGATCCGTGGCCGGTGCCGCCCATGACGATCCCGCGCACCCCCACGGTCCCCAGCCCCGAATCCGGCGGCCCCCCGACTTACACGACCCAGGAATCCCACTGGTGGGATGCCTCCCAGATCTACGGCAGCACACCGAAATTCGCCGCAGCGCTACGGACCAGGGAGAAGGGGCGACTCCAGGTCGACGAATTGGGACTACCGCCGCTGGATGTGGAAGGTCTGCTGGACCTGTCCGGCCCAGCGGCCAACGCCTGGGTCGGACTCGCTCTGTTGCATTCGCTGTTCATGCGCGAACACAACGCGATCTGCGAGCGCCTGGCCCGCCGTTACCCCGATATGAGCGACGAGCAGCTCTACAACACCGCCCGTCTGGTCAACTCGGCATTGATCGCCAAGATCCACACCATCGACTGGACACCAGCCATCATCGCCCACCCCACCACCGTCGCCGCCATGCGCGCCAACTGGTTCGGCGTCCTCGGGGAGCGAATCGCTCGCCGGTTCGGTCGCCTCAGCGGCAACGAAGTGTTGTGCGGCATACCCGGATCCGCCACCGACGACCACGGCGTCCCGTATTCGCTGACCGAGGAGTTCGTCGCCGTGTACCGGATGCATCCCCTGATCCCCGACGACTTCGTGGTCCGCAGCCTGGCCGACGACAGTATCGTCGTCGAGCATCAGCTACCCGATCTGGGGGTCGCCCACATCCGCGAGCGTCTGGCCGAGACACCGATGGATGCATTGTTCTACTCGTTCGGCCGCGCCAACCCCGGTGCGCTGACCCTGCACAACTATCCGGTCCACCTGCAGAAACTCACCCGCCCCGGCCACCCGCTGATGGATCTCGCGACCGTGGACATCCTGCGGGTCCGTGAACGAGGAGTACCGCGCTACAACGAGTTCCGCCGCCAACTGCGCCTGCCACCTGCCACTTCGTTCGACAAGTTGACCGACAACGCGGTGTGGGCGCGTGAACTCGAGCAGGTCTACGGTGATGTGGAAGATGTCGATCTCATGGTCGGTCTCTACGCCGAGCCCAAACCACCCGGATTCGGTTTCAGCGACACCGCATTCCGCGTGTTCGTACTGATGGCCTCGCGGCGGTTGTCGGGTGACCGGTTCTTCACCACCGACTTCCGTCCCGAGATCTACACCGAGGCCGGCATGGCGTGGGTACGCGACAACACCATGCGCAGCGTCCTGCTGCGTCACTTTCCCACTTTGGCGCCCGCGCTCGACGGTGTGGCCAACCCGTTCGCTCCGTGGCGCAGCATCGCCCCCGCCGCGTGAGCCGGAAAGGAAACGACCGCGATGACCGACCTGACCGCACCACGCACGACCACCCGCTCCTATCTTCGCTACCGCGATGACCTCGAACGGCCGCGACCCGACGAAGAGCGCGACATCGATAGGATCATCACGGTGCTGCGCACCAACAACGAACGCGCCTATCGCATGCACAAGCACGGACTGCGCGACGCGCACGCCAAGAGTCACGGCATTCTGCGCGGTGAACTCACCGTTCACCCCGGCCTGCCGCCCGAACTGGCCCAGGGCTTGTTCGCCACGCCGGCCACCTATCCGGTCGTCGCCCGGCTGTCGAGTACCTCCGGCGTAATCCGCAGCGACCAGCTGCGCGGCGTGCGCGGGCTGGGAATCAAGGTGCTCGGCGTGGACGGGTCGCGCGCACTGCCCGGCGACCAGGCCAGCACCCAGGACTTCATCATGGTCACGCACCGTGAATTCCTGTTCGCCGACGCTCACGCCTACTACACCCAGGGCATGCCCACCGCGTGGGTGCTGGCCCGGTTGCCCGATCCCGTCCTGCACACGGGCAGTACCGTCCTTTCCGCGCTCGACGCGCACGTGTTGCGACGTATCGGACGTCCCCTGCCACCCAACCTGGGCGTGTTCGTGCGGCCCAACACCCACATCCTGGGCGAAACGTTCTATTCCTCGGCACCTCTGCGCTACGGCGACTACATCGCCAAGATCCTCTACACCCCGGTTTCGCCGGAAGTCAGCGCCCTGGCGGGTCAACCGGTGGGCCACGATGCGGGCATCAACGCCCACCAGGAAATGGTCGTCGACTTCTTCGCCTGCCACAGCGCCGAATACGAGCTGCGCGTGCAGTTGTGCACCGACCTCGACACCATGCCGATCGAGGACGCCACGGTGGAATGGCCCGAAGTCGAATCGCCACACCGGACGGTGGCGACCATCCGCTTCGACCGCCAGGATCCCTATACCCCGCAACGGCGCGCCTTCGGTGACGACGTGTTGTCGTTCAATTCCTGGCGTGGTCTGGATGCTCACCGGCCACTGGGATCGATCAACCGGCTCAAGCAGCGCGTGTACGAAGCATCCAGCAACTACCGTCACAACGTCAACAACGCCCCCCGCCTCGAACCCACCCCCGACCAACTTCCACAATGACCACCGCGCCACCCGCGCCATCGGTGGCAGGAGTCCGGATCCGTACCGAGGCAGTGCGCTCGCCAGCGAAAACCCGTCGCAGCACCGGCGGGCAAGATCTAGAATTGTTGCTCATGGGGGAGCGCTGGCAACTGCTCGATCGTCCCGTCGAATACGAGGCCGTTCGCTCGGCGTTGACGAGCGGCGATGTCGGCGGCGTCGTACTCGTCGGCGCCGCCGGGGTCGGCAAGACCACCCTCGCCCGACTCGTGACTTCGGCACTGGGCACCCCCGTCCGGTGGGCGGCTTGTACCGAGTCTTCCCAGGCTATTCCCCTGGGTGTATTCGCGCCGTGGGTCGCCCCGACCGCGTCTCGCGATCCCATCGCGCTGCTCAGCTCGGCCAGGGAAAACCTACTCGTCCAACAAAACACCGTTATCGGCGTCGACGACGCGTACCTGCTGGACCAGCTCTCCGCGACCCTGCTGCACCAGATCGCCGTCGACCGCGCCGCTCCCATCGTGGCCACCGTCCGCTCCGGCGAACCCGTCCCCGATGCGGTCACTTCCCTGTGGAAGGACGGCTACCTCGAACGCGTCGAACTGGAACCACTGACCAAACGGCAGTGCGTCGCTCTCGTCGAGACCGTCTTGAGCGGCACGCTGGAAGGCCTCAGCGCCGACGTCATGTGGGAGTCATCGGGTGGAAACCCCCTGTTCCTGCGCAATATGGTCGAAGGCGCCGTCGAGGCGGGCACCCTGACCGAAGTCAACGGGGTCTGGCAACTACGCGGACCCGCGGCGGTGCCCGCCGGGCTGGTGGCTCTGCTCGACGGCAGGCTCGCCCGGGTGGGCGAGCCGGTCCTGGAGACCTTGAAGATGCTGGCCCTCTACGAGCCACTCGACATCGACGTACTCACCGACCTCGTGGGCGAGGACGCCGTGGACGCTGCCGAGATCTCCGGCTTGATACGCACCAGCCGCGACGGCTGGTCTGTCAGCGCCTGCTTCAGTCACCCGCTGCTCGGTGACGTGGTGCGCCGCCGAATCGGCACCGCCGCCGCACGCAAACGGCGAGGCCGCATCGTCGAGCGGCTGCGCGAGCAGGATCTGAGCACCGCTGCCCATCGCATCAGACTGGCACAACTGTGCATCGACAGCGCCCAGCCCATCGACAACGATCTGTTGATCACCGCCGCCAAAGACGCTGTCGCCCTGTCCAATCTGCCGCTGGGCGAACGCCTCGCGCGTGCCGCATGTGAGCGCGACGGCGGGCTGCCCGCGGCCGAAGTACTCTCCCGCGCCCTGCTGTGGCAGGGCCGACCGCAGGAAGCCGACAAGATCCTCGCCGACTTCGATCCCGACCGCCTCGATCAACTTCAACTCGTCCAATGGGGTGTTCCGCGAGCCAGCCTGCTGTTCTGGTGTGTGGGCGAGGTCGAACGCGGCCATGAAATAATGGACCTGCTCGGCGACCGCGTCGAGCATCCCGCGCTGCGCCTCATCATCGATGCCGTGAACGCCACCATGGCGATCCACGAGAACAAAATCGCGGTCGGCATCGAGGGCGCCGAAGCTGTTCTCGCCGACGCGAGCTCCCCGAAACAAGCTGTCGACTGGGCCGCGTTCGCCCTCGGCCTGGCGATGGCGGTCGCCGGGCGCGGCGCCGACTTCGCACCGATCGCGGCCCGCAGCCGGGCGCAGCAGAAAAACACCGACGGCATGATCCGGGTCATGGTGCGCTACGGCGATGTACTGTCACTGACGATCATCGGCGAACTCGACCTCGCCGAGCAGCGGGCCACCGAATACAGCGAGTTCTCCTCCGCCGCACAGTTTCTCGGCTGGGCGATCGCCAAAATCGCGGGCGGTGTCGTAGCCACCTACCGTGGCCGCTTCCGCGAGGCGATCACCTCATTCGAACAAGCCCTCGCCGCGCTCAATGCCGAAACCTCGCTGCCCTGGAAACTGCCTGCGCAGCTGATTCTGGCCCGCGCCTATGCGGCACTTGGCGACTCCCAGCAAGCCGAACGGGTCCTCGGCGAGGCCGAGGAATACACCGGACCGCACCTGGCCCTGCATGAACCGCAACGCATGATCGCCCGCGCATGGCTGGCGGCGGGCTCCGGCAGTCAGCATTCCGCGGTCGAACTCGCTCGCCAGGCAGCAGCCATCGCCCACACCGCGGGCCAGTACGCATTGGAAGCCGAAGCCCTGCACCACGCCACCCGATTCGGCGACCGAACCCTCGCCGCACGGCTGGCCGCACTGGCCGACCGCGTGCAAGGGCCGGTAGTGGCGATCTACGCCCGCCACGCCGCCGCCTTCGAAAACTCCGACACACGCGCGCTTTCCGCGGTCAGTGTCGAATTCGAAAGCGCCGGACTGCTACTGGCAGCCGCCGACGCCGCCGCACAAGCGGTACCGATCCATGACCATGCGGGCCAACGCCGGCTCAGCGCCCAAGCCGCGGCCCGCGCGCTGGACCTCGCCGCCCGGTGCGACGGCGCGACCACCCCGGCCATCGCATCCGCTGCCCACCCCTTGCCGATCACCGATCGCGAACGCGAGATCACCGCCCTCATCGCGCGCGGGTTGTCCAATCGCCAGATCGCCGAGCGGCTGTTCGTCTCGGTACGCACCGTCGAAGGCCACATCTACCGGGCCTGCACCAAACTCGACGCCGCCGACCGCGACCAACTCGCCAAGCTGATCTGGGGCGAGGTCACACGATAGCCACATGTGCGCATTCCGTTCGGCTGCACCCGAAGTGGGCTGTCACCTGTGCGGCGACGCAGCGTTGCGACGCAACGTGATCCGCGTCGTATACGACGGCCGCTGCGCCGCAGCGAAGTCCTGTTCGGGCAGCGGCGCAGCGGTGGCTTCGAGGATGGCGCATGGCACCTGTCGTCGGGCACGTCGAGGCAGGTGAACCCTTCGTCGTGACCGCGCACCCGCCGACGGCCCGATCGGTGGTGGCACCTGTCCGGGTTCTTGTGGTCGGCTAAATAGTGGGTGAACAGATCGCCCTGCTGTAGCAGGCGGTCTGTGCGCGCATGAAAATGGCTGGGTGAGCGCTGAACTGATCGTGCTTTTGATCGTGATAGTGACCGCGTTGGCCTTCGATTTCACCAACGGGTTTCATGATACCGCCAATGCCATGGCGACTTCGATCGCTACCGGTGCGCTCAGTCCACGGGTAGCGGTCGGTATGTCTGCCGTACTCAACCTGGTCGGAGCCTTCCTGTCGGTCGAGGTTGCCAAGACGGTGTCGGGCGGTCTGCTGAATATCGGCAATGTGCACCACATGGAGTTGCTGCACATTGTGTTCGCCGGTCTGGTCGGTGGGATTCTCTGGAATCTGTTCACCTGGCTGTTCGGTATTCCGTCGAGTTCCTCGCATGCGCTGTTCGGCGGTCTCATCGGTGCGGCGGTCGCTGCGCTCGGCACCAGTGGCGTGATCTGGACCGGGAATGAGAAGACGGGTCTGATCAGCAAGATCCTGGTGCCCGCGCTGTTGGCGCCGTTCGTTGCCGCACTCGTGGCCGGGCTCGGCACATTCCTGGTCTACCGGCTTACGCGTCGATCGGTCGAGAAGAAGGTCAACGACGGGTTCCGTTGGGGGCAGATCGGATCCGCCGCGCTCGTCTCGCTCGCGCACGGTACGAATGACGCGCAGAAGACGATGGGCGTCATCTTCATGGCGCTCGTCGCGCACGGCACGTTCACCAATAGCGACTCGATTCCATTGTGGGTCAAGATCTGCTGTGCGGTGGCGATCGCCGCTGGCACCTACCTCGGCGGCTGGCGCATTATCCGCACCCTCGGCAAGGGTTTGGTCGAGCTCGATCCGCCGCAGGGGTTCGCGGCCGAATCATCCTCGGCTGCAATTATTCTCACGTCCGCGCAGTTCGGACTTCCGCTCTCGACGACGCAGACCGCGACCGGTTCGATCCTCGGTACCGGGCTCGGCAAACCGGGCGCGGAGGTGCGCTGGGGTGTTATGGGGCGGATGGTTGTCGCGTGGCTGTTCACGCTCCCGCTCGCGGGTCTGGTCGGCGCGGTGTGCTGGTGGATCGCCGATCTGGTCGGCGGCTTGGGCGGCGTGCTCATCGACTTCGCGATTCTGATCGCGATGTCGGCCTACATGTACCTGCGGTCGCGGCGCAGTCCGGTCGACACCAGCAATGTCAATGACGAATGGGAGGGTGGGCTCGCGCCTGCGTCCAACGTCGAGGCCAAGGCCGGCGCGTCGGTCTGAGGAGGTTGGATTCATGGATACGTTCACCGCTATCGCCAAGTCGCTGGGCGAGGTGACGCTGATCGCCGTTCTGCTGGGAACCGGATTACCGGTGATCTTCGCGACCGGGATCCGGCTCTGGTCGATGGAGCCCGCCGCCGCTGACGGTGCCGGCGCCAGTGCGCGCAACCAAGTCGCGCAGGTCGTCGCCTACCTCTGCTTCGCGATTGTCATCGTCGCGGTGGTTCTCGGAATCCTTTATATCGCAAAGGATTTCATCAGCCACACCTTCGACATCCAGCTGTTCGGCGCCAAACCTCCCAAGAAATGACCTCATGACATCCAAAGCATCCATCCTCGGATCGGTTCTGAACTGGCTGCGTGCCGGGTATCCGCACGGCGTCCCACCCGAGGACTACGTCGCATTGTTCGCCGTGCTGCACCGCAAGCTGACCGAGGACGAGGTCGGTGAGGTTGTCGAACAGTTGATCGCAGCGGATACCGATGGCGTGATCGACCGCGGGCAAGTCCAGGACGCAATCGGCAAACTCGCGCACGAGAAGCCGGGCGAGGATGATGTGAATCGAGTCGCGGCCCGGCTCGCCGCCGTGGGGTGGCCGCTGGCACACCCCTCCGACGCCTGATACCTCTTATGGCTCTATCCGATCTCCTCACCAGAATCGTCGCGTGGCTGCGCGCCGGATATCCGCACGGCGTGCCGGATCCGGACTATGTGCCGTTGCTGGCCCTGCTCTCGCGGCGACTGCCCGAAGCGGATGTGCGGCAGGTCGCGGACGCGCTGATCGAGCAGGGCGCCATGCCGGCCGATCGGGTCGATGTCGGCGTGCTCATCACCAAACTGACCAATGAGATGCCACTCGAATCCGATATCGCCCGCGTTCGAGCGCATTTGCAGGCCGCGGGCTGGCCGATCGATGACGCATGGCCCGATCCGGACGGGGAAGAAGGCTGACCGACCCCGCACGGACCGGCCGAGCGTCATGCCAGGTCGGTGGCGATGATCTTTTCGATATTGCGTTCCGCGAGGCCGGTAATCGTCAGGAAGGGATTGACCCCGGTGTTGCCCGGAATCAGCGATCCGTCGATGACGTAGAGCCCGGAGTAGCCGTTGAGGCGGCCGTAGTTATCGGTGGCTTGTCCGAGCACGCAGCCGCCGAGGGGGTGGTAGACGAAGTCGTCGCCCCAGACCTTGTAGACGCCGAACAGATCGGTCCGGTAAATCGTGCCCGCCTTGGAATTGATGGCATCGAAGACGCGTTTCGCCGCATCGATCGAGGGTTGGGTGTAGGACGCCTGCCAGGATAGATCCACCCCGCCGGTGGACGAGTTGTAGGTGAACTTGGCGCGGTTGGGGTTCTTGGTGATCGCCAGATAGAGGTTCACGCCGTTCTCGGTACTCGTTGGGAACGGGGCGATTTCGGCGAATACCGGACCGTTCGCATCGGCCCAGTTGTCGATGCCCATGCAGGGGATCGCGGATTGGAGCGCGCCGGTCAAATCCAGTCCGGCCCGGCCGACCATCACATTGCCGTTATTGCCCCAGCCGGCGCCGACCGCATCGGCGAGGTTGGGCAGCTTGCCCAGCGCCTTCAATGTGACGAGTAGCTTGCTGGTGCCGACGCTGCCCGCCGCGAAGAAGACCTTGTCGGCGGTGACGGTCTTGGTCGCCACCGTATTGCCGAGCACGTCGATCTGCGTGATGACCACCGTGTAGCCGCTCGCGGCCGGTGCCACGCTGGTGACCTTGTGCAGTGCGGAGATGCTCAGGTTGCCGGTCGCGGCGGCCACCGCCAGATAGGTCTTGTCGAGTGAGCGCTTTCCGTAGTTGTTGCCATAGATCACCTCGCCGCCCAGCGCCGAGCGAGTGACGGTATTCGCCTGCTCCTTCTGCATATAGCTGAAGTCGTAGACATTGGGCACGAATGTCGTTGTGTAGCCCGCGTTATTGGCGGTTGTGCGACTGACCCGCGCGTATTTGTAGCATTCCGCGGATTCGAACCAGGCCGCGTCGACATTGTTGACCCCGAGCGCGGCCTGTGCTCGGGGAAAGTAGGTGGAGTACATCGTCGTCGCGTCGACCGATGGCAGAATCTGTTGGAAGTAGTCCTGTTTCGGCAGTGGAGCCATACCGCCGTTGACCAGTGAGCCGCCGCCCACCCCGCGGCCCTGATATACCCGCGTCGCCGCGAAATGCTCCGAATCGAGCACACCGGCGTCGCTCGGGCTGATGTCTCGGTTGATATCCGCCCCGACGAAATGGTTGACCGGCTGCTCGGTCCTGGTCCGGAACCAATACGAGCGCTCGTCCGGATCGAGCATGGTGCAGAAGACTTTTCCGTCCGAACCGGGTGTGGTCCAGTGCTGGCCCATCTCGATCATCGCGACCTGCTTGCCCGCCTGACACAAGCGCAGCGCGGCGACCGCGCCGCCGTAGCCGCTGCCGATGATCAGATTCGGCACGTGATCCCCGTTGCCGATGGGGGCCGCCGACGCCTTGGCGGTCCACGCGGCCGGGCTGAGCGCCATCGCCCCGGCCGCAATTGCAGTGCCCGCCAAGAATTTCCGGCGATTCATCCCTTGGCGAACGCCGGTGTTGGCCGAGGGGCGTCGGTCGTACATGAGCGAAACCTTCCGATGTGAGGCGTAAAAGAGTGCCTCGAGTCGGCAGACTGTAACAGGTTCTAGTTGAGATTTGAGCGAATTCCGATGTTGATGTGTCAAACCGGGACGGAGTACTTCCACCGAGGTATCGCTGGCTCAATGGCATTGGAGTGCAACGAAGTTCGAGCACAGCACCGATGGCATCGGAAGTGCCGCCCGAACAATGGCTCGACGGCTGATTCCGCGGCTCAGGAGTCCAGGTGTCGGCTCCGCAATCGGTACTCGAATATGCCCCGTGGTTCACCCGGCCCGAAATACTGGTCGTCGTGTTCGACGAATTCGAACCCGGCCTGCTTGAACAAGGCCGCTGCCGGCTGGTTGTCCGGACGCACCGTCAGATAGACCACGTCCGCCCCATCTGACCGACACTGCTGCAGCATGTGGTCGAGCAGGGCGCGACCGTAGCCTTTGCCCTGGTACTGCTCCAGTACCGCGAACGTGAACAGCAGGGCCCGGCCCGCCTTGTGGAGTGTCAGCGCGTAGCCGATCACCCTGCCGTCCAGCTCGGCGACCAGCCAGTCGGATCCGTGCAGGTCGTACAGCTGTCGCAGCATCAGAAACAGATACGGCTCGGCGAATACCTCGGCCTCGATGGCCGCGATATCTCCGATATCGGCGAAGCGTGCCTGCCGGTATTGCGGCTGCGGCGCTCTTACGATGTCCATGAGCTTCCTAATGCCGGGACATAGGTCATCGCGGACCACTGCACCAAGAACGATACGCGGCTGACCCGCGTCTGTGAGAACGGCCAGGGACCGGATGCGGCGACAGGGCCGTCGTTGGTCGATGTTGCTTGTGCGCCAGTGATTTTCGAAAATTTGGGTGCGGCCAGCGTGTCGGGTGGGCGCAGTCGTGACAAGTCCAAACAGATCCGAGGTGTTGTTCGGCTGCGACATAGTCTGGCCTTTGTCTGGCGGTGTCGAATTCGGGAGGTGGCGGATGTCGAGTCTGCGAGCGGTCGTCGTCGCGAGCATGCTGGGTTGCTCGCTGCTGGTGGGGCCGGTGCCCGCGCATGCCGACCCGACCGAAGGCCCGGTCGCGCCGGTGTCGCCCGGCCCGTCCGACCTGCAGCGGTGGATCGATGCCCACATCCCCGCGCCATCGTTCCCGCCCGCCGCGTCACCGCCGTCGGGTGTGTTGCCCGCGGACTTGGCGGCGCTGTGGCAGGCGGTACGGTCCGCGCCGTCGGGGGATCGGATGTTCGACGAGTGGCCCGATGGGCTCGATCGTCTCGCTCCCGGCGATATCGTCGAGGCGCGAGATGTGACAGCGACGTCTGCGCTGCTGGCGATCGTGCCGATTCAGCGTGCGATCCTGCTGAAGTTCCGCACGACGGACGCCTCCGGCGTGCCATCCTTCGGCACCGCGACCTTGGTGATTCCCGCCGCCGCATGGACGGGTCCGGGGGATCGGCCCGTGTTGGTGAACGCAGTGCCGATCAATTCGCTCGGGCTCAGCTGTACGCCGAGCTACGCGATGGCGCACGGATTGCACAGCAAGTTCAATGCGGGGGATCTGTTTCCGCCGAACACAGCCTGGGGCCTCAGCCGCGGCTATGCGGTGCTGATTCCCGATCACGAGGGGCCGTGGATGGCCTACGCCGAACCGAAGGTCGCCGGGCACCTGGTGCTGGATTCCATTCGCGCGGTGCGCAATGTGGTGCCGACGGAGTTCACCGGCAGCCGCTTCGCGATAACCGGGTATTCCGGTGGCGCGATCGCGTCATATGGGGCCGCGATGCTGCTCGACGAGTACGCCCCGGAACTGTCCGGTGCGGTGGTCGGGGCGGCCATGGGTGGACTGGTGACCGACTATCGAATGGTCGCCAGCCGCTTCAACGGCAACTCCGCATCCGGCATTCTGCTGATAGTCGCGCTGGCGATGGGCCGGGAGCATCCGGCGATTCTCGGCTATATGAATCATCTGGCGCAGTGGTTGGCGACCTCACCCATCAAGGACACCTGCGGTGACAGCAATGGCCCGCTCGGCGTTGTCGGCGTTCCCATCGATGCCGCTGCCAATATCAGTAACCCGCTGACCAGCGATATCGCTGATCGGATCTTCGGGCGGCTCAGCCTGTCCGACCGCAAATCGGGCGCGCCGCTCTACATCTATCACGCCGCCAGCGACATCTGGATCCCGCAGCAAAACGGCGACGATCTCTACCGCGCCCAATGCGCGCGCGGCGTCCGCGCGGTACACCGCACCGAACCCGGCGAGCACGTCATCGCCCTGGTCACCGGCTTTCCCGGGGAGATCGGCTGGATCGACGGACGTTTGCGCGGCGAGCCCGCCCCGAGCGAGTGCCCTCCGCGCCGATGAGTTCGGATCAGTGCAACCCACGCTGCTCGCCGCCGACGGCGCGAATTCCACCGCCCGGCGGCTGGGCCTCGGCACCACCGGGCCGGCGCATTGGGATGAACGTAGTCGTGGCCCAACCGCTTCCGCCACGGCGGATTTTGCCGCCCGGTGACGCCGTGCCCGCGGTCCCCATCCTCGGCGGACTCGGCATGAACACGGGCATCGCGGACGTGCACAACCTGTGCTGGAAACTTGCGGGCGCAATTACCCGCGCGACCTTGCCCGAATAGTCGACGGCCGCATCGCGAAATGGGCGACTAGTGCGTCGCGGTTGCGAAAGGTGTTGCTATCGAGGCGGATTCGGTTCGGTGGGGGTGCGTCCACAGACCGCGACGTGCCAGGATGGGCAGTACCCCCTCGCCGAACCAGTAGGCCTCTTCGACGTGTGGATAGCCGGAGAGGATGAAGTGGGTGATACCGAGGTCGGCGTACTCGATCAGGCGGTCGGCGACCTCTTCGTGTGAACCGACCAGCGCGGTGCCGGCGCCGCCGCGGACCAGACCGACGCCCGCCCACAGGTTCGGCGCGATCTCCAGACGATCGGTGCGGCCGCCGTGCAGATCCAGCATTCGGCGCTGGCCTTCGGATTCGCTGCGCGCGAGACTGGTTTGCACGCGGGCGATTTCGGCGGGGTCGAGGCCGGAAAGTAGTCGATCGGCGACCGCCCAGGCCTCTTCGGAGGTGTCGCGGCTGATGACGTGAATGCGTAGGCCGTAGCTGAGCTCTCGGCCTTCGGCGGCGGCGAGACCGCGGATCCAATCGAGTTTCTTGCCCACCGCGGCGGGTGGTTCGCCCCAGGTGAGGTAGGTGTCGGCGTAGCGGGCCGCGACAGGTCCGGCGGGTCCGGACGAGCCGCCGAAGAAGACGGGTGGGATCGGGTCCGGATGGTTGTTGAGCAGGGCGTCGCGGATCTGAATGTGGGTGCCCTCGAAGCTGACCGGCTCGCGGGACTCCCACAGTGCGCGCACCACGTGCAGGAATTCGGCGGTGCGGGCGTAACGCTGTTCCTTGTCGAGGAAATCGCCGTAGGCCTGTTGTTCGTGTGGTTCGCCGCCGGTCACCACATTCAGCAGCAGGCGGCCGCGGGAGTGGCGCTGGTAGGTCCCGGCCATCTGCGCGGCCAGCGTCGGGCTGACCAGTCCGGGGCGAAACGCCACCAGGAACTTCAGTGTCTCGGTGGTTTCGACGAGCATGGCGGTGGTCAGCCAGGCATCCTCGCACCACGCGCCGGTCGGGGTGAGGACCGCCTCGAAACCGTTGTCCTCGGCTGCGGCGCCGATTTGGTTGAGGTAGCGCAGCGAGGCCGGCCGGTCACCGGACATCGACGTGCCGTGACCACCGGCGATCAGGCCACGCGAATCGCCGTAGGTGGGCAGAAACCAATGGAACGACAGTGACATCGACAACTGCTCCTCGCCGGTTCGGATGCCGTTTTCAGGCACGGATAACCGCGATGCTGCCAGCGTCGCCGAGTGCTGTCACCGGTTGAAATCTGCGTGGTTCTTACCCCCTACCAGCGTTTTTCGATCGCAGTGCGGATAACTGGTGAGCTGACGGTAGGTCCGAGCGATCGTGGGGTGATGACATCCATCGACGCGAAATCCACTACAGACTCCGACCTGGATGCGATCTTCGGTCCGATCTTCGAGCGCATCGCGCAGGGCGCGGTCGAGCGCGAGGTCGATCGTCGGCTGCCCTTCGAGGAAGTGGGCTGGCTGCGCGAGGCAAAATTCGGTGCGCTGCGGGTCCCGGTCGAATTCGGCGGCTACGGCGTCACGGTGCGACAGCTGTTCCGGTTGCTTATCGAATTGGCCGCCGCCGAATCGAATCTGCCGCAGGCGCTGCGGGTGCACTTCTCCTTTGTCGAGGACCAGTTGCTCGCCGAACCGGGGGAGGATCGTGCGCATTGGCTGCGCGCCGTGGCCGGGGGCACGCTCGTCGGCAATGCGATCACCGAGCCGGGTGTCGGCGCGGTCGACCACTACCGCACGCGGCTGACCAAGGACGGTGATCGTTGGCTGCTCAACGGCACCAAGTACTACAGCACCGGCTCGCTCTACGCGGACTACATCCTCGCGGCGGCCGATCGCGACGGTGAGCGGGTGGGCGTACTGGTCGACGCGAATGCCGACGGGGTCCGCCAGCACGACGATTGGGATGGCTTCGGTCAGCGTCTGACCGCTAGCGGTACAACGGAATTCGCCGATGTCGCGGTCGAGCCGGAGCGCATTCTCGGGCCCGGATACGGCGCGCCGGGGCCGACCTACGCGACCTCTTATCTGCAGTTGGTGCAGCTGTCGGTGCTCGCAGGCATAGCGAAGCGAGCTGAGCGTGATGCCCGCGAATGGGTGGCGGCACGCACCCGCGGCTACACTCATTCGGCCGCCGATCTGCCACGCCAGGATCCGTTGGTGCAGCAGGTGATCGGACGACTTTCCGCCGCCGCGTTCGCTGCCGAGGCCACCGTGCTCGCTGTCGCCGATGTGCTCGATGAAGTGCTGGCGGGCGGTGCGCAGGACGAACAGTCCATCGTGGCAGCGGAATTCGCCGCCGCGCAGGCACAACTCGCGGTCATCGATCTCGTATTGCCCGCCACCACACTGCTGTTCGAGGTTGGAGGTGCATCGATCGTCTCCGAGCAACTGCGGCTGGACCGGCACTGGCGTAATGCCCGCACCATCTCGGTGCACAACCCGGCCATCCAAAAGGCCAGGGCGATCGGTGATTACCTGCTCAACGGCACCCAGCTGCCGTTCGCTTGGAGTGCGGGCGAGCGCAAGCCCGCGACAGGAGACCAGCAGTGACGCGCCGCATTCGCTTCAATGCCTTCGACATGAACTGCGTCGCCCACCAATCACCCGGTCTGTGGCGACATCCCGACGACCAATCGCATCGGTACAAGGAACTGAGTTACTGGATCGAGTTGGCAAAGCTGTTGGAGCAGGGGCGTTTCGACGGCATCTTCATCGCCGACGTGCTCGGCACCTATGACGTATTCGGCGGCAACGATATTGCCGCGCTGCGTCAGGGCGCCCAGATTCCGGTGGCCGATCCGCTGCTGCTGGTCTCGGCAATGGCGGCGGTGACCGAACATCTCGGCTTCGGCATCACCACCGGAACCGGTTTCGAGCACCCCTATCCGTTCGCGCGTCGGCTCTCCACCCTCGATCACCTCACCAACGGGCGCATCGGCTGGAATGTGGTGACCGGCTATTTGCCCTCGGCCGCACGGAATTTCGGAGCCGACGACCAGCTGGACCACGATGAGCGCTACAACCAGGCCGATGAATACCTGGAGGTCCTGTACAAGCTGTGGGAGGGCTCCTGGGAGGACGACGCGGTGATTCGCGATGCCACGCAAGGCATCTACGTCGACCCGGCGAAAGTGCATCACATCGGCCATCGGGGTACGCACTATCAGGTGCCGGGCATCCATCTCTCGGAGCCATCGCCGCAGCGGACGCCGGTGATCTACCAGGCCGGTGCGTCGCCGCGCGGTGTGCGCTTCGCCGCCGAGAACGCGGAGGCGATATTCGTCGCCGGTCCTTCGAAAAGGATTCTGGCACAGACTGTGTCCCGCATCCGCGACGCACTCGAGGCCGCGGGCCGGGATCGGTATTCGGCCCGCATCTACGCATTGGCCACGATCATCACCGACACCACCGAGGAGGCGGCGCACGCCAAACACGAGGAATACCTGTCCTACGCCAGCGTCGAGGGCGGGCTGGTCTTCATGTCCGGCTGGATGGGCATCGATCTGTCGAGTTATGACCTGGATGATCCGATCGGCCAGGTGCAGAGCAATGCGATTCAGTCCGCTGTGGCCGCCTTCCAGGAATTCGACGACGACGGCAGGGAATGGACCGTCCGTGATATCGGCCGCTGGGCCGGGATCGGCGGTATGGGACCGGTTTTCGTCGGCTCGGGTGTCACGGTTGCCGACCAACTGCAGGACTGGGTCGCCGGAACCGACCTGGACGGCTTCAACCTGGCCTACGCCATCACTCCGGGCAGTTTCGAAGATATTGTGCGCCATGTGGTTCCGGTGCTTACCGAACGCGGCGCCTACGCCACGGAATACACACCGGGCACCCTGCGAAACGCCTTGTTCGACAGAGGGGATCGGTTGCCCCAAGAGCACCGCGGTGCGCGGTATCGCATAGGCGGGTCATTGTCGACGGCGCTGCCCGATGCCGTATCGCGGCCGAGCGCCACCGTCACAGTCGCTTAATCGAGTGAATTCAGGAAGGCCTGGGCGATGGATTCCAGGCCTTTCCGGTCGATATCGTCGAAGCGGTTCGGTTGCGGACTGTCGAGATCGAAGACGCCGACGAGGATATCGTCACGCACCAGCGGAACTACGATTTCCGAGCGGGTATCGGCATCGCAAGCGATATGGCCTGGGAATGCGTGCACGTCGGGCACCAGTTGCGTTTCCCGGGTGTCGGCGGCGGTACCGCAGACGCCCTTGCCGATGGCGATGCGCACGCAGGCCGGTTTGCCCTGGAACGGTCCGACGACCAATTCCTGTCCATCGTAGAAATAGAATCCGACCCAATTCACCTCGGTGAGGGCGTGGAAGACGAGCGCGGCCAGATTCGCGGCATTCGCGATCCGGTCGGTCTCGCCCACGACCAGCGCCTCGGCCTGCGCGACGAGCTGACGGTACTGTTCGGACCGGTCACCGGTGAGTTCGGAAACAGTGAACGACATGGCTGGATCCTAGAACGGCCACGACCGGTGGCACGCACCGCGATCGCGAATTCCAGGTCACCCCATTGATTCTCGATGATCGCAACACTGCGATCATCGCGGTTCTGGACGGACGATGATTGGCATGACAACGCAGAATTCCCGCTCCACACGTTCGGCCGCGGTAATCGGCGCCGGTCAAACCGGCGTCACTGCGGCACTAGGATTACTCGACGCCGGATTCGACGTCACGCTCCACAGCGACCGCGATCAGCGCGCTTTGCGCGACGATGTACCGGCCACCGGTACCGCACTCGAATTCGGGGAGACCCAACAAGCCGAATCCGCACTCGGTCTGGATACCTACACCGGCCGCGCACCCCGGCATACCGGGCTCAGTGTGCGCATCGCCGGAGCCGAGCGCGAGGAATTGATCCAATTCGACGGTCATTTCGACGGATATGTCGGAGTCGCGGTCGATACCCGGTTGAAGGCCGACGAACGGCTGACCGCATTCCTGGAACGCGGCGGACGTTTCGTCGTCGAGCATGTCACCCCCGACAAACTCGACGCCATTGCCGCGACCGCCGATCTCACGCTGGTCGCCACCGGACGCGGCGGCCTGGCCGACCTTTTCGCGATCGATCAGGCGCGCACGCCCTACGACGCACCGCAGCGGTCGCTGCTCACCGTCACCGTGACCGGAATCGGCCACGACGAAAGCGTTTTCGCGCACCGCAGCCGGGCCGGTGGCGCGCACAGCGGCTTCTCCATCTTCGCCGAACAGGGCGAGGGCTGGTGGGGACCGTATCTGCACAAGGACGTGGGTCCGAGCTGGGCGTTCCTCGGCTGGGCGCGGCCGGGCAGCGAATGGGAAAGTCGGTTCGCCGCAGCCGATTCGGCCGAATCGGCTCATCGGATCGTGCAGGATCTGTACCGCGATTTCATCGATTGGGATCTGCCCGAGGTACTCGAGAACCGGGTGATCGCCGAGGATCCGCATTCGTGGCTCAAGGGTGCGGTCCGGCCGGCAGTCCGATCGGGTATCGGGCGCACCGCCGGTGGCCATGTGGTTGCCTCGCTCGGCGACACCTCGGCTGCCTACGACCCGATCGCGGGGCAGGGTGCGCAGAGCGGGCTGATCCAGGCGCAGCGACTCGTCGCGGCGGCAGCCGTGCACGAGGGTCCGTTCGACGCGGACTGGATCAGCGCGCAGTACACGGCATTCCTGGCCGCGCGTGGTGATGCGGCGAATAAGGTCACCCGATTGTTCCTCGGCGATCCGGAATTGGCGGATATCGGCAATCAGCTCTTCGCCGCCGCCGCGGTCGAACCGCGCTTCGCCAGTGCGCTCGTCGGACTGCTGCACCGTCCGCAGCCGTTCCTCGGTGTCGATTCGCTCGACGCGGCCGCCGAATTCATCACTCGGGTAACCGGCGAGGATGCGGCGGCACTGCTCGAACGGTTCGCGCCGGCCGGGCAGTTCAGCCGATCCGGTTACCGCCTGGCCAACGTCTGATCGCTACACCCATCCGATCGCACAGATTCAAACCCTCCTGCCGGTGGGCTTGCGGTGCTGGAGTGGAAGGGGCGCGTGGTGCGCCCCTTCCTGGCGATAGAAGGTTCCCCGACACAATGGAGTAAGCATGACCACAGAGCACATCGCCGATCAGATCCGGTTCGCCTACTGGGTGCCGAATGTCAGCGGGGGGTTGGTCACCAGCGATATCGAACAGCGCACCAGCTGGGACTTCGAATACAACAAGAAGTTGGCGCAGACCGCGGAGAACAACGGTTTCGATTATGCGCTGTCCCAGGTCCGCTATACCGCCTCCTACGGTGCGGAATACCAGCACGAGTCGACTTCGTTCAGCCTCGCGCTGCTCGGCGCGACCGAGCGGCTGAAGGTGATCGCCGCGATCCATCCCGGACTCTGGCATCCGGCCGTGCTGGCCAAATTCGGCGCCACCGCCGATCACCTCTCCAATGGCCGCTTCGCCATCAACGTCGTATCCGGTTGGTTCGCAGGGGAATTCACCGCACTCGGCGAGCCGTGGCTCGAACACGACGAACGGTACCGGCGCAGTGCCGAATTCCTCGAGGTGATCCGCAAGATCTGGACAGAGGATGATGTCAACTACGGCGGCGATTTCTACCGCATCCGCGATTTCACGCTGAAGCCCAAGCCGCTGAACACCCCCGAACGTCCGAATCCCGAACTGTTCCAGGGTGGAAACTCGACGGCGGCGCGCCGCAATGGTGGTCGCTACGCCGACTGGTACTTCTCCAATGGCAAGGATTTCGACGGTGTCACCGAACAATTGGATGAACTGCGCACTATCGCTCAGGCGAACCAGCGTGAGGTCAAATTCGGTCTGAACGGCTTCATCATCGCCCGTGACACCGAGAAGGAAGCCCACGATACCCTGCGCGAAATCATCGAGAAGGCGAATAAGCCCGCGGTAGAGGGCTTCCGGGACGCAGTGCAACAGGCCGGCGCGTCGGCAAAGGACCGCAAGGGGATGTGGGCCGATTCGACGTTCGAAGATCTCGTGCAGTACAACGACGGATTCCGCACCAAGCTGATCGGCACACCCGAACAGGTCGCCGAGCGCATCGTCGCCTATAAGGAACTCGGTGTCGACCTGATTCTGGCCGGTTTCCTGCACTTCCAGGAGGAGGTCGAGTACTTCGGCGCGAAGGTGCTGCCGTTGGTCCGCGAACTGGAGGCCGCACGCACACCCGCTACTGTGGGGCACTGATGACCGCCGTCGTCGCCGACCGGATCGAATCCGCCGCCCACGCGTATTCTGTTGCGGCACAGCTTGCTGCGGAGTTCGCCGTCGGCGCGTCGGCGCGTGATCTCGGCCGCGAGCTGCCCTTCGCCGAGGTGGATCGACTCGCGGCGAGTGGGTTGCTCGCGATCACCGTGCCCGCGGAATTCGGGGGCGCGGATCTGCCGCCGAGTGCCGTGGCGGAGGTGGTGCGGATTCTGGCGGCCGCTGATCCGAATATCGCGCAGATTCCACACAGCCACTTCGTGTACCTGAACCTGTTGCGGTTGGCGGGTGCCGCTGATCAGCAGGCGCGTTACTTCGGGCAGGTTCTCGCGGGTGCGCGGATTGCGAATGCGCAGTCCGAGCGTGGCACTGCGACTGTCGCCGATATCGCGACGACGGTGCGGCCGGTGGGCGATCGCTTCCGCATCGATGGCGTCAAGTTCTACTGTACGGGTTCACTTTTCGCGGATCTGCTCGCGGTGCTCACCCGGCTCGACGATCCGGAGGGGCGCAGTGGACTGCCCGCGGGGGAGTACATCGCATATCTGCCAGCCGATACCCCGGGCGTGCGAATCATCGACGACTGGAACGGCATCGGCCAGCGCACCACCGGCAGCGGGACCATCGAATTCGCTGAGGTGCTCGTCGAGCCGGATCAATTGATCGCCCGTTCGGCAGCGGTGCACGCGCCCACCGGATACGGCGCCTACGCCCAACTGCTGCATGCCGCGATCGACACCGGCATTGCCCGTGGTGCACTCAGTGCGGCAACGGAATTCGTGCGCACCTCGACTCGGCCGTGGTTCGAAGCCGGTGTCGACAGGGCTACGGATGACCCGCTGCTGATCCAACGATTCGGTGAGCTGTCGGTAGCCGTGACTTCCGCCGAGGCCACGCTCACCGCCGCCGGTGTGGCCGTCGACGCCGCCATTCGTGACGCCGACTCCGTCGCTCCCGCATCGCTTGCCGTGGCCACCGCCAAGGTGCTCGCCGATCGCGCGGCCAACGAGGTCTCGGCCGCATTATTCGAAGTCGGCGGAACACGCAGTGCCGCAGCGGATCTGAACCTGCACCACTTCTGGCGCAACGCCCGCACCCACACACTGCACGACCCGGTTCGGTGGAAATTGCAGCACATCGGCCGGTCGCTATTGCACGACACCGCGCCACCGTTGCACGGCGTGATCTGATCGAGCGAGAAGAGGATACGGAAGTGACAGTTACGGTCGTCGTCGGGAATCCGAAGCCAGCCTCTCGTACTCTGACCGCGGCGACGCTGGTCGCGGCGGGGTTACGCCCGGACGTGGAGCCGGAGGTGATCGATCTGGTCTCCTTCGGCGCGGGCCTGCTGTCCTGGGGTGATCCCGAGGTCGCGGCCGCCGTTCGCACAGTGGCTGATTCCGAGCTGGTGGTCTTCGCGAGTCCCACCTTCAAGGCTACCTACACCGGTCTGTTGAAGCTGTTCCTCGAACAGTTCGACGGCGGCACCGGACTGGCCGATGTGGTGCCGGTCCCGCTCATGCTCGGCGCGGGCCCGGCGCACGCACTCGCCCCGGATCTGCTGCTCAAGCCGGTGCTGGTCGAACTCGGCGCGACGGCGGCGCTGCCCGGTCTCTACCTGTCGGACAGGACATTTTCCGAAGACGGCGCCATCGAGCGCTACACCGAACGCTGGCGCCCGGTCGCCGCGGCTCTCACCTCGAAAGCAGCCGATCATGCATGAGCTCTTCGAATTTCCGTCCGACGGCTCCGGACTACGTCGCGTCTTCGCCAGCTTCCCCAGCGGTGTCGTCGCGGTGTGCGCCGAAATCGAAGGTACGCCACACGGTTTGGCGGTGAGCACCTTCGTTCCGGTCTCGCTGGACCCGCCCCTGGTGTCGTTCTGCGTGCAGAACAGCTCGGCGACCTGGCCGAAGCTCGATACCGCGACGCACCTCGGTCTGAGCCTGCTCGGCACCGATCAGGAGCACGCGGCTCGGGCACTGAGCAACCGCAACGGCAACCGCTTCCACAATGTGGATGTGCACCGCGGTGCGGCCGACGCGATTTTCATCGATGGTGCGACGGCGTGGATCGAGGGCGCGGTCGAAGCCCGCATCCCGGCGGGCGACCATACGGTAGTCATCCTGCGGATCAATCGCCTCGCTGCCCGCACCGAGGCCGAGCCACTGATCTTCCACGGCAGCAAATTCCGCAGCCTGCACCCGCACCGGGAGATCACCGAGATCGCCAGCTGAAGGCTGAGAACTGCGACCGACTCGGTAGCGGTGCTGTTCGCTCGACCGTGCGGCGTACCGCCACGAACGCCCCAGAACAGCATCAGGCTGGGCACGATGTAGAGAAGCAGTTCCCCCGGACGTGGTAACCGACGACCGTGCGTGCGGTCTGTGCGGTTATCGGGCCGACCGGTCCTCCCGAAACAGATTCGTCAGGTCGGGCGGGGTGTGGTTCCGCCTGGGAAGGTGGCGACGCGGACGCCCGCGTATTCGGCCTGGACTTTGTAGTAGCGGTCGGTCGGGCCGTAGGCGGCGTAGAAGACGAAGCCGCGGGCTTCCGGGTCGGCGAAGGGTGCTTCGGCGACGAAACGGGCCAGGACCGGGTCGAGATGGGTTGGGAAGCTGGATGGTTCGCAGCGCACCGGGAAGCAGATGCGCTCCATGTGCGATGAGGTCCAGGAGAAGGTGCGGTAGAGGTTGAAGGTGCGGGTGAGTAAGGCGAGTTCGGTTTCGGTCGGTGCGGTGAAATCGAGTTCGGCCAGGATCCCGGTGATATCCGCGGGCGCGAGATGGCCGGGCTCGAAGACGTTCGAGTAGAGGTTCATTGTGCGGGCGTCGAAATCTACTGCGAGAATCCCGATTCGGCCGCCATAGCGCGATAGGTGGTCGGCGTGCGCACGTGCCGACTCCGGAATCCCGGCGAAGCCGAGAACCCGCTCCACACTGAGCAATTCGGGAAAGACCAACCAGATCTTCTGCACCCCACCGGCCAGTGCGAGATCGACACCCGAACTGACCGGCACCTCGGCCGCGATCTGGGCCAGCAACTGCTCCATCGGATGTCCGGTGTAGGTGAGAAGTCCTGCGGCACAGAGTTTCTCGATGAGTTCGGTCGGCTCGCCCTGGTGCATCACCCGGGCGTTGACCTCGCGCTCACCCACCGGATGCGTGGTGGTGCGCACGCCGACAACGGAGTTGGTCCACAGCTCAGCCAGGGTCTCTAGTACGGGATCTACGATCGCGGCGTCGTAGCGAACCTCGGCCAGGCGCGCATACTCTTGCAGATCCTTCCGGAGTTGATCGAGTGTCCTTGCGCTCATGACGTTCATCGTCCCGGAAACGTCCGTCCGATCGCAGCACTTCGCATGATCTCGCGGGTGTTGTCATGAGTCCTGCTGGTAATTCTGTTGATCGCAGATTCCGGGGAATGCCAAACCCCCGCCGCCGGGGGCTTTTTCGATGCGACGGTGTCTGCCTTCGTTGGTCAGATCCATTTGGTCGATGGCGGCGACGTGGAATGTGGACAGATGCCGCGCTCGACCGCGTGGCGGTCTCGGTAGACGGTGGTGTCGAACACGGTTGCCGCCACCGGCCGACCCGCGTTTGCGGCGGTGGTCTGGTTCGGTCTGCCGCCCAGCGGCGGGAGGGAGGCCGTCAGTGGTCAGGCCGGAACCCTGTCGGTGGCGAGGAAATCATCGAGGAAGCCCAGCGCCCGGTCTTCCAAGCCCGCATAGTGGGCTTCGCGGACCGCGCCGGTGAGTGCTTCGTCGAACAGCAGATTGCCCGCGGCATCCAGGCGCTGCCGCATTTCTTCCGCGCCGGGCAACAGCCCCATCGACGACTGTGTGAGGCCGCAGTAGTAGGCGATACCGTCGTTGAGTTGCGCGCTCAGCGCATCCTGCATGAGCTCGACGACCGCGTCGTCGTCTGCCACACCCGCCAGGCCGAGCCACAGCATCCGCTTGCCCGCGAGCCGTGGTTTGCTGCGGCCGTAGGCGAATCCGTAGTTCCACACCCGATCGATCCAGCCCTTCAGAATCGCCGGGACCTGCATCCAGTACACCGGGAACACCGCGACGATCACGTCGGCGGCGAGGATGCGCCGCATATGGTTCTCGACTTCGGGGGAGTATGCCTTCTCCCGGTTGCCCCATTCCGGGAGGTCGGCGGCGGTCATCCGGGGATCGAAGTTCTCGGCATGCAGGTCCAGCAGGTCGATCCGGTAGCCGAGCGCGGCGAGCCGCCGGGTGGTCAGTTCGGCGATATGGGCGGTCAGCGAATCGGGCCGAGGGTGAGCGACGACGACCAGCGCGGTACGGGTGGTCGTGGTGTCCACGGTCGGGTTGTGCTGCACGGGGCCTCCTCTGTGGGTCCGGAGTTCCGGACGATCGGTTGTGCGGTCTGGGTTTCATTCCACACCCCGGGCAATGGACGATCTATGGGTAAGGATCTACATTCGATAGGAGTTCGTCTACGCTCGGTGGTGTGGATCCATTGAGCAAACTGCTGAGCGGAATCCGTGCCGAGGGAGCTGTGCTCACCAACGCGGTCTTGGAAGCACCGTGGAGGATCCGGTTCGCCGACGAAGCACCGCTGACCATGGTCACCGTGCTGCGCGGTGCGGGAACACTGCTGCTGCCCGGCGGTCTCGAGCGTCGGATCACGGTAGGGGACACCGCGATTGTGCGCGGCCCGGAAACGTTCGTCCTCGTCGACCGCGCGGATACCGTCGGCCTGCCGCACGAGGAATACGAGGTCGCCTGCTTCGCGCCGGACGCGAAATGCGATCCCGCGCTGGACGGCAGTCGCTGGGGGAACGACCCCGCCGGTGAGACCGCTCTGATTGTCGGGGCCTATCGGGCGTCCGGTCGGCGCCACGAACGGCTGCTGCGTGCTCTACCACCCGTCCTGGTCGTCACCGACGATGTGGAGGTGTGCGCGTGGATGGAGTCGATCGCCGCGGATGCGGCCCGGCGTCCGGCCGGAGCGCAGGCGATGATGGACCGGCTGCTCGACTGGGCGTTGGTGTGCACGCTGCGCGACTGGTTCGACCAGCTGGACGCTGACGCGCCGGGTTGGTATCGCGGTCCGGCCGATCCGGTGGTCGGTCCGGCGTTGGAGGCAATGCACGGAAAGCCGTCCGCCGGTTGGACGGTCGCGTCGCTGGCCTCCGTGGCAGGGGTATCGCGGGCGCTGTTCGCACGGCGCTTCTCCGAGGTCATGGCGCGGTCGCCGCTGGCGTATCTGACCGAATGCCGGATGGATGAGGCGGAGGAACTACTGGCCGACCGGAGTCTCACCGTGGCGCAGGTGGCGAAGGCGGTCGGCTATGCGGACGCTTTCGGTTTCAGTGCGGCGTTCAAGCGACATCGGGGTATCCGCCCCAGCGATTTCCGCGCCACCGCCGATCTCGGAGCATGAAGCCGTCGGGGCCGCTTGCGCAATCGGGCTGTCGCCGACTCCGGCACTGAAATCCGTTGTGATGGCGCGCCTTCCACATTCACCGACCGTCAGGCTTCGAAGCGTCGCCGGGCGGACTCGATGTGCTGGAAGTATCGGTAGGTCCACTCGCACATTCCGTCGACCGTCGCTCGAAGTCCGTGGCCTGCTTCGGTGAGGGTGTATTCGACCCGCGGCGGGACGGTTGGGTGGACGGTCCGCTCGGCTAGGCCGTTGCGTTCCAACATACGCAGATTCTGGGTCAGCATCTTGTGGCTGATGCCCTCGACTCGGCTGCGCAGCTCGCTGAAGCGCAGGGTGCCATCCCCCAGGGCCTCGATGATCAACAGCGCCCACTTGTTGGCAACTTCGGAGAAGATCTCCCGCCCCAGGGAGTCGGCTCGCCGCAGGTCGGCATCCTCGGCCGAGCCGCTGAGCTGCTTGGTCACCATACGGTTCCTCAGTCACTGAAAAGTGCGTTCTTCCATGTCAACGCTCACTCTCCTACAGTTCCTGAGTAACCACAAGAGACCAAAGGGTCGCTTGACGAACACGGGCTTGCTGAAGCCAGGACAAGGAGCCGGACAACATGGCCATCACACTGAAGAACCCCGAGGGACTGCCGAAAATCGATGTCTACCGGCAGGTGGCGATCGCCTCGGGTTCGAAGTTGGTCTTCATAGCCGGGCAGGTCGCCTGGGACGCGGAAGGGATCACGATCGGCGAGGGCGACCTCGCCGCGCAGGTCGAACAGTGCTACCTCAACATCGCCACCGCACTGGGCGAGGCCGGCGGTTCCTTTGGCGACGTAGCGAAACTGACCTTCTACGTCGTCGACTGGACTGCCGACAAGATGCCCGCTCTCCTGGAGGGAATCTCCCGGGCGACCGCGAAGCTGGGGGTCACTCCGGTGCCGCCGACCACGCTGATCGGCGTCGCGGCCCTGGACATCCCCGAGCATCTGGTCGAGATCGAAGCCACGGCAGTCCTCGACTGAATCTGTACAGCCAGTCCAGGAACGCCGGTGCCCGACCTCCATCAGGACGTTTCCGTGTCGCGAACGCTGATCGGCGTGACGGTGATCGCGTCGGCCCTATCCAGGTCGGCATCCGAATCGGAGATCCAACCGTCCTCGTCGACCGGGCTCAGCCAGCCGTCTGACGCGCGCTGATAGATCGCATCGCTGTCGACCGGAGCGCGGGCGAGCTTGTGGTTGGTGTCCGCATGGAATTCGGCGAGCAGGGCCCGGACGGACGGGGCTATCTCATTCCAATAGAACGGCGATACCTCGAACATCAGCGTTGTGCTCCCAACGGATTCGGCAGATCCTCCATATTCATCAGTGCGGACCAGTAGTCATCGCGAAGCGCGTCCCACAGGTCGGCATGCTTGGGAAGTAACTCCCGAGCGTCGGCCAGATCGGGATACGGATCGAACACGACCGTTCCGGGCGGCGCTACCGGAAGCGGTGTGCGCGCGGGCAGACGATAGCCGGTGAACGACTCGGTAGTGAGCTGCACGCGTAAGACACGTGCCGAGAGCCCCGCCAACTGCCATACCGCGAGCTTGCGACCGTCGTGTGTTTGCGTGGTACGCAATCTATCTCGGCACATCACGCCTCCTCGAGGTTGGCGCGCCCGGTGCCGGGGGACTCGGCACCCCGGCACCGAGACGACTCGGTGGGCACAGGCAGATTTGCCCATTCGCGGACCGCGCTCGCGAACAGTTCGACTGCATCGGATGGTGCCCCGCTGTAGCTGGTTGGCGGACCGATGAATGGATCACGCTGCGGCAGTGTCGAATTGGTCATCACAGATCAACCATCTCTCCGGTTCCCGACTGATTGAAGCCACACCACCGCTACGGAACCTCTACGCTGCGACTACAGACCAACGATTGCGGGTGGGCGGATCGTGATGATCGTGAGTTGGACAGGTATCGAGGTGCACGTCATGCGCGTGGTGGCGCTGCGTGTGACACAAAAGGAGTTCGCCGAGGTCATCGGGTACACCGAAGCAGTTGTGCGCAAATGGGAACGGCGGGGCGCGACCATCACCCTTGCCGGGCAATACGCCGCAGCGATGGACACGCTCTTGCGCCGCCTCGATGCAGAGCAACTCGAGCGGTTCGAGGCGCGCGTCAACGGTGTCCCCGAGAATTCGGCCGCTTCGCCGACCTCGCTTCGAGCAGTCGGCGCTGAGGGGTTCGAGGACGGCCTCGAGATTGCCGATCGAATGCCACGCCTCAGAGACATCGACGCCGATGACGATGTAGCCGCCGTTCTGGCGCTTTCCATCGATGATTTGGTCGAGCGTTACGAGCTCGAAGGCCCGCGAGTTCTCGCGCCGGAGGCGGTCGCGGCGCGCCGACGAGTTGAAGAATTGTTGCAGCAGCGGCGTCATCCGGTGCAGATCGCCCATCTCTATCGGATTGCGGGACAGTTGTCCGGTGTCCTCGGGTATATGGCGGTCAACCGAGGGATGTTCAGCCGCGCAAAGATGTATTGCCGAGAGGCATCTGCTATCGCGACGCGTACGGAGGACCGCGATCTGCACGCTTGGGTGCTCGGCACCCAGAGCTTCTGCGCCTATTACGAAGGGCGTTTCGCGGAATCGGTCGCGCTGGCGCGCGAAGGGATCCGCCTGTCGGGCCAGACTCCTCAATCAATTCGTCTGTACTCGAATGGGCTCGCCCGTGCATTCGGCAAGCTGGGCGATGCGGCTGGAGTCGCGGATGCGATCGATCGCGCGACCGAAATAGCGACCAGGCACAAAACCGGGCCGGGGCTGACACCGGCGCTGACTTTTGTCCCATATGGCGAGGCTCGACTCATGGCCAATGCGGCGACTGCGTATCTGTCGGCTGGCGAATATGAGCAGGCGTTGCAGTTCGGTCGATATGTCGAGGATCGAGTGAACGATTCAGACTCGGTCTGGAGTCGTTCCCTGGTCCGCCTGGATATTGCGACCGCACTCGTTCGGCAACAATCCGCAGAGGTCGAGCATGCTGTGCAGTTGGGGATCGAGGCGCTGGCTACATCGAATGCTCGGCCGATTCGGTCGGTGTGGCAGCGTGCGCACGAGCTAGGTGACGCGATCGGGGCGGTATCGACATCAGCATCCAAGGAGTACATAGAAGCACTGCACGAATGGTCTTCTTCGGCGCGATACTTCGCCGCGCCGGAGGATGGCTAACCGTCCAACGGTATGACCGCCTGGTCACGCCAGACGTACTTTCTCCCATCGCGTCGCAGTTCGACAAGGTGCACGTTGTCGACTCGAACTGTGACCGGTGCGAGTTCGCGCAGTTGTCTGACCGCATCGACGAGGCCGTTCGCCGTCTGTTGTTTGTTGATGTAAGCGATTCCGAGATGCGGTCGGAATTCTGATGTTTCAGTCAGTCGGCTGCTCGGCCGAATAGTGAGGGTGCATTCCCTCAATGACCGGTGAAGGTCGAGCAGTGGCTCCCATGGAGCAACCGAAAACCTGACAGCACTGCGGGATCCAGCGAGCGGGCCGACGCTCAGATCAAATGACTTGAATCCGGCCAGCTGTTGATGAGCGAGATGGGTCAGTCGCGCGAGTTCGGCGTCGGGTACCTGATCGGTGTTGCCGATGCTCAGTAAGGTGAGGTGCAAGCTGTTCAAGGGCACGGGGTCGAGGGTGTCGGTACCGAGCTGAACCTGGCATTCCGAGGCCAGGTCGGCAAGTGCCGGATCACTGAACGTCAGATACCAGTAGTAGCCGGATCGGCCGGATGCCCAGCCCTTCAACGTCCAGTGGTCATCGAGTTCGGTCAGCTCCCGGAACGCAGACCAGTCGTTTCTTCGGATGATGCTGGGCTCTGCTGTCGACGTCGGACGCAACGGGGGGAACGGGCGTTTCGACGTGGCGGTCATGGGGCGGCCGAACTCTCTCTCAGCTCTCGCGATCTTCCGGTGGCGAGTTTACGGGTCGCAGTCGGCGCCCTACATGGTGCAGACGATCCGATGGGGCCGGGGATCGGCGTGAACTGCCGGATCCGCTCAGGCGTCGAGGTCGGTGGCTACAAGCTTCGCTACCAGCTCGAGTGCGTTCGGGTCTTCGCTGGTGACAACAACCTCGGTGCCGTAGGCGGCGCCGAGGGTCATGATCATTAGCGCGGAGCCTGCGTCTACGGGGTCGCCGCCTACGAGGGAAAGGGTTACCTCGGCGCCGGAGTCGGTGACTGTTTCGGCGATGATGTTGGCCGGGCGGGCGTGCAGGCCGATGGTGGAGGCGACGGTGACGGTGGTGCTGGCCATGGGGATTCTCCTTGGGTGAGAGGGGGTTTCAGGCGGTGGCGAGGGCGGGGATGCGTGGTTTGATGAATTCCTTGGCGGCGGTGACGCAGAGGGCGGCTACGGCGGTGCCCGCGACGAGGGCGGCGAGGAACCAGACGATGTGGCCCACCGCGAAGAAGACGAAGATGCCGCCGTGTGGTGCGCTGAGCGTGGTTCCGGTGGCCATGATCAGCGCACCGGTGACCGCGCCACCGGCCATCATCGAGGGGATCACGCGCAGCGGGTCGGCGGCGGCGAAGGGAATCGCGCCTTCGGAGATGAAGGAGGCGCCGAGAAGCCATGCGGCCTTACCATTTTCGCGTTCGGCCGTGGTGAACAGGCGGGGCCGCAGCACGGTGGCCAATGCCATGGCCAGCGGCGGGACCATGCCCGCGGCCATGACGGCGGCCATAATGCGCAGCGAGGCCGGGTCGGTGACCGAGAGTCCGGCTACCGCGAAGGAATACGCCGCCTTGTTGACCGGGCCGCCGAGGTCGAAGCACATCATCAGGCCGAGGATGGCGCCGAGGGCGAGGGCGGAGGTGCCGGTGAGGCTGTTGAGCCAGTTGGTGAGGCCGCTGGTGATCGCGGCGAGCGGCTTGCCGAGGAAGATGAACATCAACGCGCCGACGATCAGTGAGGCGAACAGCGGAATGACCACGACCGGCATGAGTCCGCGCGCCCATTGCGGGGCAGGCGATTTCGCCACCCACAGGGCCGCGAATCCGGCGATCAGACCACCGACGAGGCCGCCGAGGAATCCGGCGCCGACGAAGACGGCCACCGCACCGGCGGTGAATCCCGGGGCGAGACCCGGTCGGTCGGCGATGGCGAAGGCGATATATCCGGCGAGGGCCGGTACCAGGAAGCTGAATGCCAGCGAACCCAGTTGGAACAGCACCGCGCCGAGGTAGGTTGGTAGGCCGCCGTCGGGTAGTGCCGTCAGTGAGTTGTCGAGCACGATCTTCTTGGCGTGGTCGGCGATTTCGTAGCCGCCGAACAGGAATCCGAGCGCGATGAGCAGGCCGCCCGCGGCGACGAACGGGATCATATAGCTGACGCCGGTGAGCAGGATCTGTCGCAACCGGGTTCCCCAGCCGAGTGCTGCCGGAGCCGAATCACCTTCGGGGCGTGCGGATCCCGCAACTACCGCCGCGGTCGGGTCGAGGGCAGCGCGCAGTGCGTCGGCGACCATGGTGTCGGGCTCGTTGATCGCGCGCTTGACTCCGGATTCGACGACCGGTTTGCCCGCGAACCGTTCCCGGCCGCGGACACCGACGTCGGTAGCGAAGATGACCGCGCTCGCGGCGGCGATGGTTTCGGAGCTCAGCGGGGTGCTGCCGCTGGAACCCTGGGTCTCGACGTGCACCGTGACGCCCGCACGGTCACCGGCGGCGACGAGGGAGTCGGCGGCCATGTAGGTGTGGGCGATGCCGGTAGGGCAGGCCGTTACCGCGACGATCGTGCGCCCGGCAGCGGTGTCGGTCGCGTCAGCCGAAACACCCTCGGGCGCCAGCATTGTCGTGCTAGGCGATGCGCCGTCTCCGGTCGCTGCCAGAGTGGTTGTGCCGTTTGCGGCGTCTTCTGATGTGCCGATCGAGGCGGCGGGCGTGGCGTTCGAATCTGTTTCCGACACGGCTGCGCCGATCGAAGGCGCTGGTGGTGCGGGAGTGCCGTTCGCGGCTGCCTGGGATGCGCCGCCGTGAGTTGCATGGGACGTGGCCGGGCCTGCGGAAGCCGCGCCGTTCGCAATGGGGGCGGCCGTACCGTTCGAATCTGCGGGGGACGCGGATACACCGTCTGTCGCAGCGGGTGCGACTGTACCGTTCGAACCTGCCTGGGACACTTGTGCGCCTCCGGTCGAAGCTGCGCCGGGAACGCTGCTCGAAACAGCCTCGGCCGCAGCCCTTTTAGGCGTCATCGCAGGCTTCTGCGCAAGCACATCCGTAACGAGCGCAACTACCTCATCAGCACTCGCGGCCCCCCGTAACGACCCCACGAACTCCGGCCGAACAAGCGCCCGAGCCAAACTCGACAGCAACTTCATATGCTCCGCACCAGCACCCTCCGGCGCGGCAATGAGGAACACCAGATCCGCTGGCCCGTCAGCTGCACCGAAATCCACCGCGGGCTTCAACCGGGCGAATCCGAGCGACGCACTGGTCACGGCGGAATTCCGGCAGTGTGGAAT
Organism: Nocardia sp. CA-120079; assembly: GCF_050955745.1. Classification (NCBI taxonomy): domain Bacteria; kingdom Bacillati; phylum Actinomycetota; class Actinomycetes; order Mycobacteriales; family Nocardiaceae; genus Nocardia; species Nocardia sp. CA-120079. The sequence goes on along the minus strand of NZ_CP192088.1, from coordinate 6,024,241 downwards.
CGCAATCCCGCCGGGAAGCCCTGTCGCGGACTGTGATTCGCGCGCCAGTGCCGCATCACGCAATGCCTCGGCAGAGGTAGCACGCCCGTGGTCGGTCAGGCGCTGCGCGAGCGTCGCGATCACCGTCTCCTTGGCGCTGCCTAGGTCGGTATCGAGGCTGATCAGCTCGGTGGTGATGATCGAATCAGGGGAGTGGGCCATCGCAGTGTCCTTCAGCGACTGTGCAGGGATTCCAACGTCGTGACGGCCACGGCGCGGGGGTCGGTGTGGTGTGGACCGGGCAGCCCGGTCCCCGGCAGCGCGGCGGCGGCGCTGCCGTAGGCGACGGCGCGGCGCAGCCGATCCGGCGCGTCCAGCCCGTCGAGGTCGGCGAGCAGGTAGCCGGCCAGCGCGGAATCGCCTGCTCCCACGGTGCTGCGCGGAGTAATGGCGGGTGCGGCGGCATGCCATGCACCGTCCGCGGTGACGAGTACGGCTCCGGCCGCGCCGAGCGTCGCGAGCACGGCACCGACCCCGCGAGCGACCAGTGTGCTCGCCGCATGGGCGGCGGCGACCGGATCCTCCAACTCGACGGGGTCACCGTGGGTGAGCTGGGCCAGTTCGTCGGCATTCGGCTTGAGTAGTTGCGGCGCAGCCGATTCCAGTTCGGCGGCCAGTGCGAGCAGGGGAGCGTCGGAGGTATCGACCGCGATCCGGACGCCGCGCAGCCGGTGCAGCAGATACGCGTACCAGTCGGTGGGGACGGCGGGTGGGAGGGATCCGGACAGCACGACCCAGCTCGCCGTATCGGCGAGTGCATCGAGCTGATTCGCCAGTGCGGCAAGGCATTCGGCGGACAGTGATGGTCCGGGTTCATTGATCTTCGTGGTGGTGCCATCGCGTTCGGCGACGGTGAGATTGGTGCGCGCCGCGGTGGCGCACGGCACCGCGCGGTGCTCGATATCGGCATCGGTGAGCATGCGCAGCAACGGATCACCGCCATTGCCGGGCAGCACCGCAATGGTCTGGCACCCGGCGGCGGCGATCACCCGGGAAACGTTGACCCCCTTGCCGCCGGGCTGGGACAGCGCGGTCTCGGCCCGGAGCACGGCACCGCGCCGCAACGGTTCCCGCAGGCTGACGGTGCGGTCGATACTGGGATTCGCGGTGAGCGTGACGATCATGCCGTGACCACCTCGATGCCGTACTCGGTGAGTTCGTTGTGCACCGAAGGCAGCAGCCCGGTATCGGTGACCAGCACATCGAATTCCTCGACCGAACCGAAGCTGAGCAGATCCTCGCGCCCGACCTTCGTGGCGTCGGCGACCACCACGACCCGGTGGGCGCTGGCGATCATGGCGCGCTTCACCGCCGCCTCGTCGGGATCAGGGGTGGACAGTCCGTGACCGATGGTCAGGGCATTGGTGCCGATGAATGCCACATCGACCCGCAACTCACCGAGCACCCGCAAGGCCTCCGCGCCGACCGCGGCCTGCGTGACACCCCGCACCCGGCCACCGATCAGATGCAGCCGCACTCCGGCGAATCCGCTGAGCCGGGCCGCGATGGGCACCGAGTTCGTCACGGCGACGAGCTCGCGGTCGGCGGGCAGGGCGGCGGCCACCCGCGCGGTGGTGGTCCCGGCATCGAACAGCACGCTGCCACCGGTCGGCGGCAAGTAGTCGAGGGCCGCCTTGGCGATGCGGTCCTTCTCGGCGGCGTGCGTGTGTTCGCGCTCGGTGGTGCCGAGTTCGATCGCGGTGAGCGCCGCCGCGGGCACCGCACCGCCGTGCACCCTGCGGATCAGCCCCATCCGATCGAGGACCGCCAGATCTCGGCGCACGGTTTCGGTGGTGACTCCGTACTGCTCGGACAGAACTGCGACCGATACGCGCCCGCGTTGCCCGACCAGGGCGGCGATGGCCTGCTGGCGCTCCTCTGCGTACATCCGGTCCTCCGATTGGCAATGTGTGTTTATGTTGTTTTATGCCCGTCTATGTTGCTTTGTCAAGAGATTTGAGTAGTCTGGGTCACAACGAGCCGAGCTGAGTAATCGGTCGCACTCACTCGACATCGGCGTGGAGGAGGAATCGAATGTTCGGATCACCGCAGACCACAGGGTCCGTGAAGGTTGCGCGCAGCGCCATGACATTGCGCGGGACGCCGGCGGTGCCCGGAATCGCCGCCGCGCCAACCGTGCGTCCGGCACCGCGGATCCGCGCGGACCTTCGTGCCGAACCGGTCGCCGAGTCCGATCGGGCATCACAACACGAAGCCTTCCTTGCCGCGACATCGGTGGTTGCCCGGCGCTTGCGCGAGCGCGCCACCCGCGCGAGTGGTGCGGCCGCGGAGGTGCTCGTCGCGAATGCCGCGATGGCCGCCGATCGCGGCTGGCTCAGTGCCGCCGAGAAATTGATCGCCGCGGGCAGTCCCGCCGCCGTCGCGGCAACCGCGGCCACCGAGCAGTTCGCCGAGGTGTTCACCAAACTCGGTGGGCTGATGGCCGAACGCGTCACCGACCTTCGCGATGTCTGTGACCGGGTGGTGGCCGAGCTGGCCGGTGTGCCCGAGCCTGGCATTCCTACGCCTGCCAGGCCATCGATCCTGCTCGCCGACGACCTGGCCCCGGCGGATACCGCTGGATTGGATCCGAATCTTATTGTCGGCCTTGCCACTTCGCGCGGCGGCCCGACCAGCCACACCGCGATCATCGCCCGCCAGCTCGGTATCCCGTGCGTGGTCGCGATCGCCGGACTGGACAACGTGCCAGCCGGAGTGCAGGTGCTGATTGATGGGGCGGCCGGGCAGGTCGCCATCGGCCCGGACCCGGAAACCGCCGCCCGCGCCGTGGCCGAATACCGCGCGCAGGAATCGCGCACGGCGGCCTGGACCGGTCCGGGCGCGACCGCCGACGGACACCGGGTCGAGATTCTCGCCAACGTCCAAGACGCGGCCGGAGCCCGCGCGACGCGCTCCCAACCGGCCGAGGGCATCGGCCTGTTCCGCACCGAATTATGTTTCCTGGACCGCGAATCCGAGCCGGGCATCGCCGAACAGGCGGGCATCTATCGCGAGGTCTTCGACGCCTATGCCGGGTCGAAGGTGGTGATCCGCACCCTCGACGCCGGTTCGGATAAGCCACTGCGCTTCGCCGACCATGCCGACGAAGCGAACCCGGCGCTCGGTGTGCGCGGCATCCGCATCGCCGCCCGCGACAGCGGAATCCTGGACCACCAACTCGACGCGATCGCCCAGGCGGCCACCGACCGCACGCCCACACCGTGGGTCATGGCACCAATGATTTCCACTGCGGCCGAAGCGAAATCGTTCGCCGCCAAGGTGCGAGCGCGCGGACTGGTCCCGGGCGTCATGATCGAGGTCCCCGCGGCCGCCCTCCTGGCCGAGGCCATTCTGGAGCACGTCGACTTCCTCTCGATCGGCACCAACGACCTCGCCCAATACACCATGGCCGCCGATCGCATGTCCGCCGACCTCGCCGCACTCACCGACCCCTGGCAACCCGCTGTCCTGGCGCTGGTCGCCCGCACCGCGGCTGCCGGCGCGACCGCGCGCAAGCCCGTCGGCGTCTGCGGTGAAGCCGCCGCCGACCCGCTATTGGCCTGTGTTCTAACCGGATTCGGCATCAGTTCGCTCTCCGCCGCCGGTGTCGCGGTGGCCGCCGTCGGAGCCGCCCTCTCCGCCGTCACCCTCGAAGACTGCCACCGCGCCGCGGCCGCCGTCCTGTCGACCTCCGACCCGGACAGCGCCCGCGCCGCCGCCCGTGCCGCTCTCCGGTCAGCCGGATGATCGATGGTTGCGTCACGATTGCCGGAAGTGCCACTCGGTGATCCAGCAAACTCGAGCGAAACGGTCGGAGGTGTTGCGGCGATCTGGTGAATATGGCCACCGACACCATGAATCTCGCCGAGCGGCGTCAAGCGATCCGACGACTCGTTGCGGTCTGCCACGTAGTCAACAAGCTGGTAGAGCTAGCCGAGACGGAATCATCCGAACCGTTGATCGCGCAGGCGCACACCACACGCCGGGTGCTCCAGGACCTGGTGCTCGACCTGGTGGCGATCGAGCCGCGAACCGGAGTCTGAGCCGGAAACGGCGGGGCCTCAGTAAAAGTTAGCTGTCAAGGCTACGGCCGCGTTCCGCTACCGGGAACCGGGCACGCATCGGCTGCCTCGGCGACGACCTGTGGTTCGCTCGAGACCACAGGACGTTCCCCTCGCTCCCAGCCCGCGCCCGTCACCGGTTCGGTCGCAGCCAGAACGGCCAGCTCGCCGTCATCGAAAACCCTTCCACGACTGAGGAATCGAAACCCTTCCGGCGATTCCAGACTGAACCCCGAACCGCGACCGGGCACGACGTCGAGGACGAGTTGGGTGTGCTGCCAGGCAGCGAACTGCGGTCCCGAGATCCACACCGGTGCGATATCGTCCGGCTCCGGCGCGGTAGCCGGCAACTCATCGACCCGCAATCGCAGATCGAGCAATCCGAGCAGCACGTCGTGATCGCCGATCACGAATTCGCCTGCGGGGTAACACATCGGGGCCGATCCGTCGCAGCAACCACCGGACTGGTGCAGCATCAGCGGGCCGTGCAGCCCGCGGAGGCGACGGAGCAGATCCATCGCCGCCGCGGTGGCGCGCACGCGCCGTGGGACTGCGGCCATCAGAAGAAGCCTTGCGCCTTCGATGCGTAGCCGACCAGCAGGTTCTTCGTCTGCTGATAGTGGTCGAGCATCATGCGATGGTTCTCGCGGCCGATGCCGGACTGCTTGTAGCCGCCGAAGGCCGCATGTGCCGGGTACTGGTGATAGGTGTTGGTCCACACCCGTCCGGCCTGGATATCGCGTCCGGCCCGGTAGGCCACCGAACCGTCGCGCGACCATACGCCCGCGCCGAGTCCGTAGAGGGTGTCGTTGGCGATCTTGATGGCTTCGTCGTAGTCCGCGAACGAGGTCACCGAGACGACGGGTCCGAAGATCTCCTCCTGGAAGATCCGCATCGAATTGCTGCCCGCGAAAACCGTTGGCTGCACGTAGTATCCGCCGGACAGATCGCCGCCGAGGTCGGCGCGCTCGCCACCGGTCAGCAAAGTCGCGCCCTCGCCCTTGCCGATTTCGAGGTAGGACAGGATCTTTTCGAGCTGATCGTTGCTGGCCTGCGCGCCGATCATGGTCTCGGTATCGAGCGGATCGCCCTGCCGCACCGCCTTGGTGCGCACCACGGCCGCGGCCAGGAATTCGTCGTAGATATCGGCCTGGATGAGCGCGCGCGACGGGCAGGTGCAGACCTCACCCTGGTTCAGCGCGAACATGGTGAAGCCCTCGAGTGCCTTGTCCTGGAAGTCGTCATTGGCGGCGAGGACATCGCTGAAGAAGATATTCGGGCTCTTGCCACCGAGTTCCAGCGTGACCGGGATCAGATTCTGCGACGCGTACTGCATGATCAGGCGGCCGGTGGTGGTTTCGCCGGTGAAGGCGATCTTCTTGATCCGTGGGCTGGAGGCCAGCGGCTTACCGGCCTCGACACCGAAACCGTTGACGATATTGACCACACCTGGCGGCAGCAGATCGCCGATGAGACCGATCAGGAACATGATCGAGGCCGGGGTCTGCTCGGCGGGCTTGAGCACGACCGCATTGCCTGCGGCGAGCGCGGGCGCGAGCTTCCAGGTGGCCATCAGAATCGGGAAGTTCCACGGAATGATCTGGCCGACCACACCGAGCGGCTCGTGGAAGTGGTAGGCGACGGTGTCGGCATCGATCTGCGACAGCGAACCCTCTTGTGCGCGAATGGCGCCGGCGAAGTAGCGGAAGTGGTCGATGGCCAGCGGGATATCGGCGGCAAGGGTTTCCCGGATCGGTTTGCCGTTGTCCCAGGCCTCCGCGAGGGCGAGCGCGTCGAGGTTCGCTTCGATGCGGTCGGCGATCTTGTTGAGGATGAGGGCGCGCTCGGCGACCGAGGTCTTGCCCCACGCGGGTGCGGCGGCGTGCGCGGCATCGAGGGCGAGTTCGATGTCTTCGGCGGTGCCGCGCGCGACCTCGCAGAACGGCTGACCCGTTACGGGAGTTGGGTTTTCGAAGTACTGCCCCTTGACGGGCGCGACCCATTCGCCGCCGATCCAGTTGTCGTATCGGGTCTGGAACGACATGGCGGCGCCGGGTGTGCCTGGGCGGGCGAAGACGGTCATCGAATGCTCCTCGATCTGCTGACTTTTCACGTCAGGGTGTGATCCGGAACACTAGGAGTGTTCATGTTGCACGACCGTTGCAAGAGACTGGTCAGATGCCCAATTTGCGGTCGAGTAGTCGCAATTGTGTCTTCACCTGGGCATACAGCGAGGACTGACGGTCCAGCGAGGAGAGGTAGGCGGTCCACGCCGCAACGTCCTCGCGCCCGTCTGCCGAACCGGTCCAGCGGGCCAGCAGGCGGCGGTCACCGGCCGTCAACAGGGCCGCGCGCAGGCGTCCGCGCAATTCGACGCGCAATTCAGCGATGCCCGGTGCGAGCGAGCGAGGCAGGATCGGGCCGGGATAGGCGCGCAACGCCGCCGACGTATCGCCGCGCGCGAGTGCACGCCGAACCCCGTCGACATCGGTATCCAGCTCCATCAGCAGCCGATACGGCCGGGAGCCGAGGCCATTGGCGCCCAACATCTTTCGCACCCGCGACATCTCTGCGCGCACCGTGACCGGATCCAGCTCGGATTCGTCGAGCAGCATGGCGAGATGGTCGGCGCTCAGCCCCTCCGGGTAATTGGCCAGCAGCAATAGGATTTCGGCGTGGCGCTGTGACAGACGGATGCGCTCACCATCGCGGATCAGGGTCGGCCGGGCCGGGCCGAGCGCCTCGAGGCGTGCCGTCGTCGACGCGAGCGGTTTCGGAGCGTCCAACATGAGCAGCCGCAGTTCGGATTCCGCGGCCGATACCGTCGCGCGGATCAGTGACAACACCTCCGGCGCCGCGACGCGGGGTCCGCCGGTGATATCGATGGCGCCGATGATCCGGCCGCTGCGCGGATCATGTACGGGCGCAGCCGAACAACTCCATTCGTGCACCACGCGACTGAAGTGTTCGGCCCCGAAGATCTGCACATGGTGATCGAGGGCGAGTGCGGTGCCGGGTGCATTGGTGCCGACCCGGTCCTCACTCCAGTCCGCGCCCTCGACGAAATTCATGGCCAGCGCCCGGTCCTTGACCTTCGAATCGCCCTCCACCCACAGCAATCGGCCCTCGGCATCGCTGATCGCGACCAGCAGTCCGGCCTCGGCGGCATCCTCGACCAGCAGTTTGCGCACCATCGGTCGGATCAGCGCGGTCGGATGCGTGGCCCGATACCGTTGCAGCTCGAGACCATCGAGGTCGACACCGGCGCCGAAGCGATCCGGATCGACGCCGTTGCTGCGGCTGCGCCGCCAGGAATCCAGCACCACCGGGCGCACCGGATCGATCGGCAGCTGCTCGTCGCCTTCGATGAAGCAGCGATGCGCACAGGACACCTGTCGCGCCAATTGCGCGAGGTCGTCCTCCGGTCGAACGGCCACCCAGGGGTTGCCGTGCGCTGCTGTGCTCAATCGGTGTCCTTCGTGTCGCCCCTACCTACTGTAATGCCGGTCACATGTCGTATAGCCAAGGGTGGGGGCGCTCGGCACGCGCGGACCGGGCAGTCAACGTAGTCTGACTCTGCTCTGCGCAGGCGGCACGGATGCGCCTGCGGTCGCGCACCATGCTCATCGCTTCTGCACAACGACTGGAGTCACGTCTCTTGACCACGCCAGAGTCGGCAACCACCACCCGCACCCGCCCCGTCCCGCACGGCTCGCCGATTGATACCAACGGCCCCCGAATCTCGCTCTACTCAGCGGAATTCGCCGCGAACCCGCACGAGGCGTACCGCGAAATGCGCGAGAGATATGGTTCGCTGGTACCGGTGGAGTTGGCTTCGGGTGTACCCGCGACCCTGGTGATCGGCTACTACACCGCGCTGCAGATCCTCAATGATCCCGACCATTTTCCGCACGATTCGCGAAACTGGCAGAAAGGTGTTCCCGAGGACTGCCCGGTGCGGCCGATGCTCGAATGGCGTCCGGCGGCGATTCGTACCACCGGCCTCGAGCACGCCCGCTACCGGGAGACGACCGTCGCCGGCCTCGCTGTCGTCGACCTGTTCGCTCTGCATTCCACTGTGGAGCAGATCGCCATTCCCCTGATCAACACCTTCTGCCAGGACGGTACGGCGGATCTGGTCGGGCAGTACGCATTGCCGCTGGCCTTCGCCGTGATCAACGCGATGCTCGGTTGTCCGCAGGAGATCAGCCAGCGTGCCGCAAGCGGTCTGGCGCGCATGATGGAGGGTGCGGATGCGGCCGTCGAGGGCGGCAAGATTCTTGCCGATGCCATGTTCGAACTGGTCTGCCTCAGGCGTGACCAACCGGCCGACGATATCGTGTCCGTGCTGCTCGCCCATCCGGCGAAGCTCGATGACGCCGAGATGATTCAGCAGGTCCTGCTCCTGTACGGCGCCGGAATGGAACCGACGCAGAATCTGATCGTCAATACGCTGCGACTGATGCTGACCGACAATCGGTTCGGTGGTGGCATTCTCGGCGGCACTCTATCCACGCGCGACGCGTTGGACGAGGTGCTGTTCACCGATCCGCCGCTATCGAACTACTGCATCACCTTCCCGAAGCAACCGGTCCTGATCGAGGGCTCGTGGCTGCCCGCGCACCAACCGGTCGTCATCAGCATGACCGGCTGCAATAACGATCCCGCGATCACCACCGGCGCGTACACCGACAACAGCTCCCACCTGGCGTGGAGTGTCGGCCCGCATGCCTGCCCCGCTCGCTCGATCGCGACCCTGATCGCACAGGACGCGATCGATCAACTCCTGGACGCCTTGCCGGAAATGCGGCTGGCCGTCCCCGTCGAAGAACTGGAATGGCGCCCGGGTCCGTTCCACCGCGCCCCGGTCGCGCTGCCCGTCACCTTCCCCGAATCCCCTCCGCTGCAAGTCTTCTGATGCGCACTCGGGTGCAATGGTGATCGTATCGGCGCGTCGGGCTGTACTGCTGAGGCCGGATCGGCTGTCCGGCAAGGGTATTCGGGTGGTTTGCGTCCATGACCGGACCACAACGCCGCCAACAATATTCTCGTCGCGGGATGTGCGGGGAGAATAAACACCCGTACAGGCCTGAGATGACGTCAATACTTCTGATTCGGAGACCGGGCGCGTATCATTTCCCCTACCCGGACGAACGTCCACCGGACAGGGTTCAAAGCGCCCGGATTCGTGATTCGTAGCTGTGGGCGGTGTTATGGCCGATCGAATACACGCATTCTCCGATGATGTCCTGGCCGACCACGATGCCGTCGCCTTGGCGGCCATGGTCCGGTCGGGGGCGGTGAGTCCGAAGGATTTGACGCGCGCGGCGATCGACCGCGCGGCGCTGGTAGAGCCGCAGCTCAATGCCATCGCGTACTCGAGTGTCGAGCGGCCGCGATACGCGTCGGGGCATACCGGTGCCTGGTATGGCGTTCCGACGTTCGTCAAGGACAATGCCGATGTCGCGGGCATGCCGACCAACCAGGGCAGCGCCGCATTCGTGGCCCGTCCGGCCGCCCGCGACGACGCCTACACCGCGCAGTTCCTCAGCATCGGGGTGACGGTACTCGGCAAATCGCGGATGCCGGAGTTCGGTCTGAACCCGACGACCGAATTCCAAGCCGCCGAGCCGACCAGGAATCCGTGGAATCCGGAGTATTCGGTCGGGGGATCCTCCGGCGGTTCGGCCGCCATGGTCGCGGCCGGTGTCGTGCCGGTCGCCCATGGCAATGACGGCGGGGGATCGTTGCGGATCCCGGCCGCATGCGCTGGACTGGTCGCACTGAAGCCGAGTCGATATCGGCACCTGGACAACGTACTCGACAAGCATCTGCCGATAAGGCTCATCTCCGAGGGCGTGCTGACCAGGACGGTGCGCGATAGCGCCGCGTATACCGCTGCCGCCGAACGTTATTGGCGAAATCCCGAGCTCGTGCCGATCGGCGAAGTGCACGGCCCGGCCGACCGCCGCCTGCGTATCGGATTGCTGACCACCGCAGGAACCGGCGCCGAACCCGATGCCGAAACGCGCGGCGCGGTCGAATTCGCGGCCAAGCTGCTCGAACGCTTCGGACATCAGGTCGAGCCGATGGCCGTCCCCTTCCCGCCGTACCTCGCCGACGACTTCCTGTTGTACTGGGCGTTCCTTGCCGATATGTCGGCCGTCGGTGGCAAGGTCCTGCACGGCAGGTCATTCGATCGCCATGCGCTCGACGATCTCACGCGCGGTTTGGGCCGCTATCACCGCGAGCGCATCCTCCGCACTCCGGCCGCGCTCTACCGGCTGCGCCGGGCGTACCGGATCTATGCCGAGGTATTCACGCGGTACGAGCTCGTGCTTTCGCCGGTGGTCACCCATGTGGTGCCGCCGCTGGGTTATCTCGATCCGAAGGTGCCGTCCGAAGAGCTGATCGAGCGGCTGCGTACATATGTGGGCTACACCCCGATCGCCAATGTGACCGGGGCGCCCGCCCTATCGATGCCGATGCGCATCGGGTCCAGCGGTGTCCCGATCGGTGTCATGTGCAGCGCGGCCTACGGCGATGAGCGCACCTTGCTGGAGATCGGGTACCTGCTGGAAGCGGAGAACCCCTTCCCGCGGATCGACGCGGAGCCTATGCGATAGGTGGTGTATTGCTTGGCGGGAGTCGGGCTCGGATGCTTCGATCATGGTATGACCGACGACGAGGTGCCACGCATTGTTTCTGCCAGCCGGGAGATCGCGGCCGGTGCCGATGAAATCTTCGAATTGATCGCCGATCCCGCGCAACAGCCGCGGTGGGACGGCAACGACAACCTGGCCGAAGCCCCGGCGGGCCAACGTGTCCAGGAAGTCGGCGATATCTTCGCCATGACCACCACCAAGGGCCATATCCGCGAGAACCACATTGTGGAATTCCAAGAGGGGCGCCGGATCGCCTGGCTGCCTGCGGAACCGGCGAGCGAACCGCCGGGCCACCTGTGGCGTTGGGAGCTCGAGCCGGTGGACGCGGCGCATACTCGGGTCACGCACACCTACGACTGGTCGCGATTGACCGACCAGAACCGGCTCCCGCGCGCCCGCGCCACCACCTCCGACAAACTCCAAGTGTCCATCGACCGACTCGCGGCCATCGCCGAAGGGTAGGCGTCTGCTGAACTTCGCTCGGCTGTGTCGAAATCCCAAGGCACACCGGCACGCTCGCATCGCTGGTCGAAAATGCCCATCCGACGCTTGCCGTGCCGGACTGCCCGGGATGGAAACTCGGGCGGCTGCTGCGCACGTCGGCGGCTACCACTGGACGTGACACAGTTCGCCAACCGGTAGCCTCCGGTGTGCGGGCCGCGAATAGTTTCGGTGGCCGGACATTCGGCGACCAGGATCGCCTGCCCCGCAGGCAATTGCGGCGGCATCTTACCGAGCGCGCGCGGAATCGTCGCGACGGGAATATGCTCGAAGTAGCTGGCTGGTAGTTGTAATCGGGGTCGTCGTGTCGCATATCGATCCGCTTTCCACGCAACGCGACCTCACCTCAGGGTTCGCGGCAGAGCTGGCCGCCGCCGGGTTCACCGATGCCGCCGAGATCGGACGTGGCGGATTCGGTGTTGTCTATCGGTGTGCCCAGCCCGCCCTCGAGCGCATGGTGGCGATCAAGGTGCTCACCGCCGATCTGGAATCGGAGAATCTCGAACGTTTTGTCCGCGAACAGCTCGCCATGGGCAAGCTGTCGGGACATCCCAATATCGTCAGCGTTTTCGAGGTGGGCTCCACCGCGACCGGGCGGCCCTACATCGTGATGCCGTACCATCCGCACGGCTCATTGGACACCCGCATCCAGGAGCACGGTCCGATCGGCTGGCAGGACGCACTGCATATCGGGGTGAAAATCGCGGGCGCGCTGGAGACCGCGCATCGACGCGGCCTGCTGCACCGCGATGTGAAACCCGGCAATATCCTGCTCACCGAATACGGAGAACCGCAGCTCGCCGATTTCGGAATCGCCCGGCTGGTCGGCGGCTTCGAGACGACCGCGGGCACGATCACCGGTTCACCCGCCTTCACCGCACCCGAGGTACTGCAGGGCCATGTACCGGACGTGACCTCCGATATCTACAGCCTGGCCTCGACCCTGTTCTGCGCCAGCACCGGTCACGCGGTCTTCGAGCGCCGCAACGGCGAGCAGTTGGTCGCCCAGTTCCTGCGCATCACCAAACAGCCGATACCGGATCTCGGCGAGGCGGGCCTGCCCCCGGACGTGACCGCCGCGATCGAAGGCGCGATGTCGCGCGAGCGCGCGGAACGGCCCTCCAGCGCAGCCGAATTCGGTGCACAATTGCGCGAGATCCAGGAGCGGCACGGCCTGTCGCCCGACGATATGCCGATCCCGCTGCCCTCCGCCGAACCCGTCGGACATCGGCCGTCACCGTCACCGACCTCCGGCCGCCGCCGCACCTCGGCGACGTCATCGACCATCACCCCACCCGTGCCCGCCACCCGCTTGCGGCCGCCGGTGGCCAACCGTCCGCTGGTCGATCGCCAGCGCCTGATCGCGCTGCTGCGCGATGGACGCAATCGCAGGCTCGCGGTCATCCACGGCCCCACCGGATTCGGCAAAACCACCCTGGCAGCCCAATGGTGTGAGGCGCTGACTGTTGAGGGCATTGCGGTGGCCTGGCTGACCGTCGATCACGACGACAACAACGTCGTCTGGTTCCTCTCGCATCTGATCGAAGCCATTCGAGCCGCTAGGCCCTCGCTGGCGCGCGAGCTCGGCGAGCTGCTCGAGGAGCACGGCGACGAATCCGAACGCTATGTGCTGACCTCGCTGATCAACGATATCGACCGGCGCGGTGAGGAACTCGTGGTCGTCATCGACGACTGGCACTGCGCCACCGATCCCGCCACCACCCGCGCACTGCGCTTTCTGCTCGAAGGCTGCAGTCCCACATTGCATCTGGTGATCACCAGCCGCAGTCAGACCGGACTGCCGATGAGTTCCATGCGGGCCCGCGACGAACTGGTCGAAATCGGCCCCACCGCATTGCGTTTCGACATCGCGGAGGCGTATGCCTTCTTGGTCGAGCTGGGCGGACTGGAACTGGATCGCGCCGATGTCGAGGATCTCACCGAATCCACCGAAGGCTGGGTCGCGGCACTGCAACTGGCGGCACTGTCATTGCGCGGCAGCGACGATCCCGGCGAGCTGATCAGCCATCTGACCGGTCGACACCACGCCATCAGCGAGTTCTTGGTCGAGAACGTCCTGGACACCCTCGAACCCGGAACACTCGACTTCATGGTGGCGACCTCGATCACGCCGCGGATCTGCGGTGAACTCGCCTCGGCGCTCACCGGCGTACCGGACGGGCAGGCGATGCTGGAGCAGATCGAACTGCAGGATCTGTTCCTACGCAAGCTCGATGACGGCAATTGGTTCCGCTATCACCATCTGTTCCAGGATTTCCTGCAGCAGCGGCTGGAACGCGATCGGCCCGAACGGATCACCGAATTGCATCGGGTGGCTTCACGGTGGTTGGCCGAGCATCGGCATGTCAGCGAGGCGGTCGATCACGCTCTGCTGGCCGGGGATGAGCAGCGGGCCATCGAGATCGTCGAGCGGGACGGGATGTCGTTGCTGGAATACGGGCAGTTCGCCAGTCTCATCGGTCTGGTCAACAAGCTGCCCGCCACCATCATCGAAACGCACCCACGGCTGCAACTGGATCTGGCCTGGGCGAATATCCTGCTGCACCGGGCCGCACCGGCCGAACGCGCACTGCGCCTTGCGGAATCGACGCTGGATAACGGTGAACTCGACGAAGGCGGTACCGCCTTGCTGCGGGCCGAAGCGGGTGTGGTGCATGCGGTGGTCGCGGTGCGCGCGGATGCGCTGGCCGGAGTCGACGACATGCTCGCGCCCTGCTTTTTCCGGGCCGAGGAACTGTCACCGTATGTGGTCGCGATCGGCGCGAATGTCGCGACCTTCACCGCGGGCTATCGCTACGACTTCGACGAGGCGCTGCGCATCCAGGAGTGGTCCGCACCGTATATGCGCCAGAACAAGGGCTTATACAACAACATTCACGGCCTGTGCTTTCTCGGGCTGGCCGCGAGCCTGCAACTCGATATCGCCAGTGCCGAGCAGTATTTCCGCAAGGCGATGAAGGTAGCCAAGCAATCCGGTGGCAGTCATTCCTACGGCGCGCGGTTGGCCGGATCCCTGCTGGGCGAATTGCTTTATGAGCGTGGGGAAGTAGCGGATGCGGAGCGACTGCTCGACGAGGGCTACAAGCTCGGCCCCGAGGCGGGTGTCGTCGATTTCAAATTGGCGCGCTATGTCGTCGGGGCCCGTATCAAGGCGTTGCGCGGCGATCGCGCGGCCGCGATTCGCCGATTGAACGAGGGTGCGCGCGTCGCGCGTTCGATGTCATTGCCGCGGCTCGGCGCCGAGGTCGAGAACGAGCGGCTGCGACTGGGATTGCCGCCGCATCCGGAATTCGGTCCGCTGCCGGTTGTCGAATACGGAAACCGTCGCGAGCCGATCGACGCGATCGATGAATTCACCGTTCTGTACGAGGAATTCACCGCGATCCGGCTGCTGCTCGCCGCGGGAGTACCGGAGAAGACCGAACTCGCCTGCGCATGGTCCCAGGAATGGGTTGATCTGCTCGAATCCGTCGAGCGGCCGAGGGAATTGCTGAAAGCACGCCGAATGTTGATCGCCTGCCTCGCGGCCGCAGGCCGCACCGATGCGGCAAAGACCTTGCTGGCCACGGTAACCGCCCAGTGCGCCGAGCTCGGATCGGTCCGCTATCTGCTGGACGGGGGTCCACACGTCGTCGCCACACTCGCGGCCGTGCACGAAGATCAGCTCGCCGGGCGTTGGCATCCCGAATGGCCGGACGTGCCAACGGAATTCCTGCTAGCACTGGTCAATGCTCATGCGACACAACGAATCTGATGACATCAGCTGGTCAGCAGCTCGGTGATCTGTTCGACGGGCATGGGGCGATGGAAAAGCCAGCCCTGCGCGCTGTCGCAACCGAGCGATTCCAGCCGATCGGCCTGATATTGCGTTTCGACGCATTCGGCGGTGAGGGTGAAGCCGAGGGCATGGGTGAGTTCGATAATGGATTCGAGCACCAGCAGATCGGTGGCACCGGGGGATTCCGGGGTGCGGATGCAGCGGATGAACGGTCCCGCGAGTTTGACGACATCGAGCGGAAGTTCGCCCAAGTAGGCGAGATTGGAGTAGCCGGTGCCGAAATCGTCGATGGCGATGTGAACCCCGGCCTCGGACAACGTGCGCAACGCCTGGAGCGGGCGACCGGTAGTGTGCATGAACGCCCGCTCGGTCAGTTCGAGCTGTAGCCGATCCGGTGGGATGCCGGTCTCGGCGATGACGTCCTGAACCCGATCCAGCCACGTCGGGTCGGCGACCTCGGCGGCGGAAACATTGACGCTCACGATCGGCGTCCGGCCCGGAAACCGGTCGTGCCAGTCCCGGCTGTCGCGACACGCCCGTTCGAGCACCTGCGCGCCCAATGCGCCGATATGGCCGTTGTCCTCGGCGAGATCCACGAATTGCGCCGGGGCGAGTACGCCGAGGTGCGGATGCCGCCAGCGCACCAGGGCCTCTACCGCGACGATCCGCTGGTCGGTGAGAGCGACGATGGGCTGGTAGTCCAGGAACAGCTCGTCGCGGAGCAGGGCGGCGGGCATGGCCGCCGAGAGTTCGGCACGGGTATGTTCGCGGCGGCCGCGATCGGCATCGAAGACCGCGTAGCGGCCGCGACCCGCGGCCTTGGCCCAATACATGGTGGTGTCGGCGGCCTGCAGGAGTTCATCGGCGGTGGTGTGTTCGGTGCGTCCCTCCATGACGCCGATGCTGGCGGTGACGGTCAGGTAGTGGCCGTCGATGTCGAAGGGTTTGGTGAATGCGTCGAGCAGTTGCTTCGCGACCACGGCCACGGTTTCCCGGGGTTGCGGGACCAGGATGACGAATTCGTCGCCGCCCATGCGGGCCACCAATTGGCCAGGTCGGGCACAGGCGCGCAGGCGGGTGGCGGCGTGAATGAGCAGTTGGTCGCCGAATGCGTGCCCGAAGGTGTCGTTGACGAGCTTGAAATGGTCGAGATCGATATAGCAGAGGCCGAAGTCGGCGCCCGGATCGGCGAAGGCGGCGCCGAGCGTGTCGATGAATTTCGTCCGATTCGGCAGCCCGGTCAGATGATCGTGGTTGGCGCGGTGTCGCAGCCGCGCCTCACTCGCGCGCAACTGTTCGGTGACGGCGTTTCGGGCGGCGATTTCCGCGGCGCGGACACTCTCCTGCTCGGCCACCAGCCACGCCCGGAATGCGCGGATATATCCATTGGTGAAGGCGGCCAGCAATTCGGGCAGCCGATCCGCCGCGATGGTGCCCGCTTCGGTGAAATGCGCGCTGAGCGCCGCGATGCTGCACCCGAGCACTTCGTCGCCGACGAAATGCGACCGCGCCAACTCCGCACCCAACTCGGCCACCCGATCGGCGGATTCGGTTGTCTGCGTTGCTGTTTCGAACTCCATAGCCAGCCGCGTCAGCAGCATGCGCGCCTCACCCGCACTCATCGGTACCACAAGATCACGCGCCCCACCTGTCAGCGCGGCTGTCCAGCGTCCGGTCAGGTCGCCGCGCGAGCCGTCTCCTGAACCGGGCCCGGCTTCCCAACCCATGAGACCTGATCCTACAGCGCTCGACCGGCCGATGATGTTGGGAGACACCGCAGTTCCCGGGCGTCTGGCGCACACTTGTGCAGTGTGACCGCTGGTTTCGTGGTCACTCGTACGACGTGGAACCTGCCCGATCGGGCAGTGGATTTTTGCTGCTGTGCCGCGCCCGCGGAATCCGGTGCTTACGGCGGTGTGGCCCGCAAGATCTGACCTCTACTGCGCGACGTGTCCGCCCAGGCACGCTCAACGGCGCGCACCGGGTCTGTCGAGGCAACGATGCAGGGCCCGCACGACGAATGGCCATGCGGTGGAATCGGGATCGATGAGTTCGAAATGTCCGATGCCTGGCAACTCGACGAGTTCGGCGCCGGATTTCGCGCAGTACTCGCGTGCCGTTTCGATCGGCAGGCGTTGGTCCCGATCGCCGTGTACGACAACTGTGGGGATGTCGGCGGTGCCGAGTGCCGATGGGTCGGTGGCAGCGTAGCGCTCGGGAAAGTCTTGCGGGCCGCCGCCGAGCAATTCGGCGACCGCGCCCTGGCCATTGCCGCGGTGATAGGCATCGACCAGATTCGCCGCAGGCGCCAAGGCGACGACACCGGCCACTCGCGGCGCAACCGCAGTGCGCCAAGCGCTCTCGCTCGGTAGCCGATGCCGTAGTGCCGCCCACAACGCCAGGTGTCCGCCTGCGGAATGTCCGATGTAGAGGACGCGGTTCTGGTCGATGCAGCCCGGCCGTGCATCTTCGATCAAACCGGGCAGAACATCGAGGGCCATCGCGACATCGTCGAAGGTGGTCGGCCAACCGCCGCCGTCACCGACCCGGCGATACTCGAGGTTCGCAACCGCATAACCCAGGGCGGCCAGCGCCCGCGCCTCCGGCCGAGCATGCTCGCGGTCGAACTGCGCGCGCCAGAATCCGCCGTGCAGCACCACGATGAGCGGTGCCGGACCGTCCGCGGTGGGCAGGTACAGGTCGGCCACCTGGTCGCGGTGCGGGCCGTAGGCGATGGGTTCCATCGCCTACAGGCTGAAGAAGATCTGACGCAGGACCAAGGCGACGATGAAGACAACGGTGAACGCCAGGTCGATGGAGAGTCCGCCCAGCCGGACCGGCTGCAGGTACCGGCGCACCGGGGCGATCACCGGTTCGGTCGCGGAATGGCTCAGGTCGCGGGCACGGTTCACCCACTGGGGGTGCCTGCCGTCGGCGAGCACGCCTACCCAATCGAATACCAACCGGGCGAGTAGCAGCAGGATGAATACCGTCAGGGCTAACCCGAGCAAGGTGCCGATAAGGGTCATGTCGCACTCCTTCGTGAGTGGCCGGTTTCCAGTATCAACGGTCGGCACCGACTGGGAAGTGTCCCATTCGTCGGGTTCTCAGCCGACTATCAGGTCGGTTAGCCTGTCCCGATGCGCCGACCGCTCCGATATCTGCCGCTGGCCGTCCTGTCGACCCTGACCTGGCTGCTCGCCACCGGGCCGGTCGCGACCGCCCAGGAGGCATCGCACCTGATCACCGTGCAGCAGTCGGGCGTGCTGCGCGTCTGCACCACCGGCGACTACCCGCCCTATACCCTGCGCGAAGACGACGGCACCTACCGCGGCGTCGACATCACCCTCGCTACGGACCTCGCCGCCACCTTGCATGTTGTCCCGCAATGGATTCCGACCACCTGGTCCAGCTTGACCGATGACTTCCTCGCACGCTGCGATATCGCCGTCGGCGGCATCTCCGACACCCCGGCCCGCCGTGTCGTCGCCGATTTCTCCATCCCCACCTCCATCGACGGCAAGACCCCCGTCGTCCGCCGCACCGACGCCGCCGACTACGCCACCGTCGACCAGATCAACCGTCCCGAGGTCCGCGTTATCGTCAACCGCGGCGGCACCAACGAAGCCTTCGCCCGCACCAACTTCCCCCAGGCTCAACTCACCATCTGGCCCGATAACCTCACCATCTACGACCAGCTCGAACAACACAACGCCGACGTCTTCGTCACCGACTCGGTCGAGGGCCGCTACCGCCAGCGCACCCACCCCACCCTCCAGGTCCTACACCCCGACACCCCCTTCGACTCCGCCCCCAAGGCCTACCTCCTGCCCAAGGGCGACACCCTCTTCAACACCGTCGTCAACACCTGGCTCGAATCCGAAATCCGCACCGGCAGAAGCGATCAGCTGCTTGCCGACTGGATCGGCTGATTCCGTGCCCGAGCTCCGTCTGTTCTTCCGCCCGGCGAATGCACACCGACTCAACGGAATTACTCGGCGTCGTCGCGGCGGCGCGTCGTCCCCGGACGTGGCCTAGCCTCAGTGCATCGGATCTGTCAGATAAGTGCGGGAGCAGTCAGCCGCCGAACCGGTACCGGATTCGCCGGAATCATTGTGGGTCATTTGGCGGAACCATCGAACCCACTCCGGCGGTCCGGGCGGTATCGGTGTCTAAACTCGGGGTTCGAGATAGAGCTTCTCGCACGGTAGGCGCGGGTAGCCGCTGGTGTCGCCGAGGTCCATGGTCACCGCATCGGAGTAGTGGCGTGCCTGGTATTCGCGCGCGAAAACCAGGGCGGCGGTGAGGCAGGCGGCGAAGTCGAATCGTGCTCCGTGCAGGAATACGCTCAGGTGCACATCTGGCTCGCTCGGGCGTGGAGATGTGTTCGCGCTCATGGGTTCTCGCGGTTCACCACGCCTGTCGGCAGGATGTCTATCGCATCGTGTTCGTCCATGTCGTCATAGTCGGTGCACCAACCGTCCTCATCCACCTCGGTGATCCCGTCGGCGCAGTGACAGAGTGTGACGCTGTCGACCGGGGCGATCGCCAATTTCTCGGCTGTGTGCTCGTGAAAGACCCCGAGCAGCGCCGCTATCGCTGGCGTGATCGTCGTCTTTTGTTGCCGCGCAATATCATTCATCGAACAGCACTCCGATGACGTTGAATGCGTGGTCCGCAAGGTCGTCAACAATCCATGGCCCAAATATGCACTCAGGCATCGGCGGCCCTCCGCCGTACGGGTCGATACGGTCCCGCGCATGCGCGGATGGCATCGACGACCGTGAGCCCGGATGGCCGAAATGCGCATCGGGGTGGTTCGATCCAGCGTCGGAACTGCGCGCCTGTGTCGACCGGTGACGGCAACGCGACAGTGCCACCGGTCCGCACCACCGACACGTTCAGGCGGAACAACTCGGCGAACAGGTGCACGTCATCGGGGATGTCCGGTCGCACGAGCAGTGTCCACCGGTTCGAGCGCGGGTGCGACAGAATCGGGCCGATATCCGAACCATGTTGTTGCATATAGGTTTTCACCGCTCGGCCGAGATGGTCGGGGAGGATGAGTGCCCACACGTGCTCGGCCTTCATGATGATCCGCCCGATGTGCGGCGGGTCGACGGTCGCGGGCAGATCGCACACCCGCCGGTAGAAGTGACAGCGGGACATGGGTGTGTCGCCAAAAGCTATGTGATCCACTGGTGGTCCTCCATCGAGGCGACCGCGACGAATGGGTGGGCAGCACCAGGTGGAGAGGATTCGGCGGTGGCCCACTCGCGCACAGCGTCCGCGAAGCGTTCCACCAATTCGGCGGGATGGTCGACCGCGACAGGTGGCGGCGGACCGCCTCGCGGAGTTCGTTTCGGCAGTTCTGGGTTCAACATCGTTGCCCCTCTGTACGACTGACGTAGCTGCGCCCCGGACCTGACAAGCTCCTGCCGATCAGGGAAGGCGCTGTCATCGTGACCGCATATCCAGAACACCACCCCTTCGAGCCGTACGGAACTGTTTGATCACGAACGTTTGCAAAAAGCTGGTGTCGTTTGACTATTCGCGTCATCCTTGTTTGAGAACAAACGACTCCCGGGAGGATTGAATGGGCTCCGATTCGACGATCGCTCGGCGGCTCTTGAGCATCCAACTCGAGCGGTTGAGAGAACGCGCGGACATCACCCGCGAAGCCGCT
The DNA here is from genome assembly GCF_050955745.1 of Nocardia sp. CA-120079. Classification (NCBI taxonomy): domain Bacteria; kingdom Bacillati; phylum Actinomycetota; class Actinomycetes; order Mycobacteriales; family Nocardiaceae; genus Nocardia; species Nocardia sp. CA-120079. Next base: position 6,003,490 of record NZ_CP192088.1, on the reverse strand, counting down.
GCCAGCGCGATCTCTGTTGCACGGTCAACTATTTGGAAGATGGAGACCGGGCAGCCGGTACGGTTGAACCCGGTGCTGATCGAGCGGCTGTGCAGCCTCTATGAGGCGTCCAAGAAGGAAACTCGTGTTGTCCTCGCATTGGCAGAAGAAGCCAAGGGGGCGGCCAAAGGATGGTGGCAGGCCTTCACCGATGACGAGATCCCCAAGGACTTCGAACTGTTCGTAAGTTTCGAGAGCGCGGCGGAACGGATCACGTCGTACCAGACCACGTTCTTGCCAGGTCTGCTCCACACCGAGGAGTATCGGCGTGCGTTGATCTGGATCGAGTTCCCGAACAAGCCGCCTCACGATGCCGAGCGGATGCTACAGGTAGGCATGAAACGCCAAGCACGCCTTACCGATCGAGAGAACCCCATATCGATGGATGTGTTCGTCGATGAGTCTGCTTTGCGTCGAACTGCGGGCAACGCGCAGGTCATGTGCGATCAGTTGCGACACCTGGCGGATATAGGGCAGTTGCCGAACGTCTCGATCCGGATCGTTCCCCGCACTGTCGGGGCGTATCGCGGGCTAATGGTTGGAACATTCGTCATGCTGGAGTTCCCGCCACATCCGACAGCCGAGCTGACCATGCCGCCGATAATCTACGCGCAGGGCTATCTAGGGGACCTGTACCTCGAGAAACCCGGAGAGGTCCAGCAGTATCGTGAAGCTTGTGCCGACCTTGATCGGTTGGCGCTGGATGTAGAGACCAGCCGTGCTCTCATCCTCGAGGTTGCAGAGGAGTATGCCCAGTGAATGTTGACCTATCCGGCGCTGTGTGGTTCAAGAGCAGCCGTAGCACCGGGTCTAAGGATTGCGTAGAAGTCGCGCACCTGGGCGGGGGCATGGTCGGTGTTCGCGACTCCAAGAATCCGGCCGGCGCGGCACTCGTATTCACGCCGACCGAGTGGGACGCATTCACCGCTGGCGTGAACGACGGCGAGTTCGACCGGCCGTAGGGCGCGCGTCTCCCATGGCTCGCGCCATTCGACGGTGAGTCCCCAACTCTGGCCACGCCCATCCACAAGTCGAGTCGAGCTTCACCATATCAGTGTGGCGGTCGTCGATCGTGCCTACGGAATCGCTTCGCGATCGCCGTGGCGATCGTGTCCGGTGTGTGCTCCTGAATGAAGTGTCGCGCGCGTGGCAGTTCGACTATGTCGAGATCGGTGAAGGTGGCACGCATTCACGGGATGTAGGCTTTCGACCGGCATGCCACGTCGCGTATTCCCCACACCAACAGGGTCGGCTTGTCGCCGAGCAGGGCGGGCACGTCTCGGGCGAGTTGGTCCAGCAGCGGGCGTGCGGTGCGAATTTCATTGGGCATCATGGCGAGTCCGCGCCGGGCTTCCGAGGTGGGCTGTACCGTGCGGTATTCGAGCGGCTAGGAACGGTTCAGCCGCCGCGAAGCTGAGGGGTTTTTAGATCAGTCGCGGGCGGTATGCGTGACGTGCACGGGAACGTCGTCGGCCCAGGGTTGGCGGGTCACCATGTCGGCGACATTCACTGTACCGCGTTCGAATTCGCCGGTGGCGGCGTCGACCAGGCGATAGGACTGGGTTTGTTTGTGGATGGGCTGGGCGTCCAGCAGGACTACGCGGACTTCGCCGGGTTCGAAATGGCAGCGCTCTTGCATGGCGGTGATGAGTTGTTCGTTGTGCATGTGGCCGTCGCCGAAATTCCAGCCCAGGGCGGTGCTGCAGATGCGTTCGCCGTCGGTGAGGGTGTATTCGTCCTCGTGGCCGGATGGCATGGCTCGGTGCACGAGAGTGAACAGGGCGCGGCCGTGGGTGTTCATGGCGCGGAAGGCATATCCCATGTACATCGGGATCTGGGCGCGGTCTTTGCCGTAGAACCGTTCCAGCTGGGCCTGCGGCATGCTGGCGATCGCGACGATGCCGCGCCCGATCTTTTCGGCGGCCGAGGGTTTGATGCACCACATCGTGGTATCCCAGTTGCCGGCGTAGTAGCGCATGCCGGGTAGGAACGAAATCTGGTGCGGGAAAAGGTTTCCGGCGATCACGGTGCCCGCGATGACCAGGAACAGCAGCACCACCGGCACCGGGTGGTGCAGATCGGCGAGTCCGAGATCGGCGTGCGCGACGAATAATACGAGTACACCGAAGATCATGAAGACGTTCCATTCCAGCGGGACACCCATCGGAATGGCGGTCAGGATCGCCAGATGGAAACACACCATTACGAATGCGGCGCCCGCCGTCAGCCAGCCTCCCTGGGAGAAGAGCAGTACCAGCGGAATGCACATCTCGACGGCCGTACCGCCGTGCGCGAAGATGCGGGCCAAGCGGCCTGGCCGCAGGTCGTCGGGAAAGTCCTCGAAGAACTTGCGCTTGAGCGACTTTCGCCGGAACACGGGACTGTTGGACATCATCGTGGAAACCACGAACGGAAAGTGCTTGTTCAGCTTCGATGTCGCCGCACCCATCCAGATCACGACAAAGACCAGCTTCGCGGCGACGATCATATCGGCGGTGAAAAGGGACGTGACGGCGAGCGTCGCATAGACCTCGCCGCGCGCCGCCAGGAATATCACCTTGTCGCGCAACCCGATCAACGCAAGCAGACCCAGGATCACCGCGATCTGCCACACGGGAAGCAGTCCGACCGTCGTATCCAACTCTGGCACCGCTCCGGTTCCGTCGGAGAGCAGGGCGACCACGGTCATCACCAATAGCGCCGCGTACAGCCCGATATCCGCCAGCGAACGGCTGTTCCCCTTGGTCAGCGGTACGACGCCCGGCCATGGCGGCAGCCTAATGGTCTTGGGCCGCAACCAATACAGAATCGATCCCATCGGCGGAAAGAACCGATTGTTCAACGGACCGAACCCGCACCCGAGCCCGATCACCTCGAACAGCAGCGTGTACAGCACAGCCTTTTCGAAGACGATCGGCTCGGACCACCACGTATCGACATTCGCGAATCCATCGATCCCCTTGGTGGACAACGCGATCAGCCAGCCACCGAGGATATAGAGACACACCTTGCCGACATAGAATAAATGCAGCGCGACCGGCGTCCCGAATCCCACCTCGGCCCAATGCCGCGCCATCGGCCGGATTCGTTCACTGCGAGTGCCCTTGCTCCACTCCGCCATATCGACCACAGGCAGGTCGGCTTCGAGAAACCCCATCAAGCACTCTCCGATTCGCCGACACCGGAGCACCAAGCCGAATCACGTACCCCGATGTGCTCCGATACGTTGACAGCTCGGCCATTTGCTGTCAACAACGGGTCCCGACGAACGAGATGATCGCGTGGACGGTTGGCGGGTAGCTGCTTTGACGGCCGTGGCTATCGGCGTTAGTTTCGTGTTCGTGTCTGGTACTCCGCGCTTTCCTGGGCTGAAGTCGGCCGATGCGGATTGGTTGGTGCAAACCGCGCTTGCGGTCGGCGCGGAGCGTGGGTTTCCGCCGCTGGCGGTGGCAGTTGTCGACCTGGCGGGCGAGGTGATCGCCCTGCGGCGAGGCGACGGCGGTATGCCCATGACCAGCCGAATCGCGGTGGCCAAGGCGCGCACCGCGCTGCTTGCACTGCGCCCCTCCGGCCAGATCGAACTGCCCGGCGGAATCGTCGACAGCATCCAACACCTCTACGGCGGCGACTTCGTCCCGTGGGCAGGCGGTGTTCTGGTCACCGACGGTGAGCTGATCCTCGGCGCCGCAGGCGCATCCGGAGCCCATGCTCTCGAAGACGAAGCGGCCGTGCAAACAGCGGTGCAGCGGTGGCAGGATAACCGTTCGGCGCACGCAGGCCCGTTGACATAGATCTGTATTGAGGCGACATCGACGAGGAGACAGGGCCATGAACATCAATGCGGGACGCGTCCGATGAGCGGTGAGCCGCTTGTGCTCTTGCACGGTGTGGCGATGTCGGCGCGGGTGTGGGATCCGTTGATTCCGCAGCTGGCTGCCCGGTACCAGGTGCTCGCGCCGACCGCACTGGGTCATCGGGGTGGGGCGGCGGTGTCGCGGCGGCCCGCGCGGATTGCCGACTTTGTCGACGAGGTCGAACAGTTGCTCGATGAAAAAGGTTGGGCGACAGCACATCTGGTCGGAAACTCACTCGGCGGGTGGACTGCCATCGAGTTGGCGCGCCGGGGTCGTGCACGCACGGTCTGTGCGCTTTCACCGGCCGGATTCTGGGATGCGGGCGGTACCGGGCATGCCGATTCCTCCGCGACCATCGCGCGCAACGTCACCTTCGCGCGCCTGAGCCGGCCGGTCGCACCGCTGACGCTGCGGTCATCGCTGGTGCGGCGGTTGGCCTTGCGGGTCATCGCCGAACACGGCGATCGCCTCGAATCATCGGCGGCCGCCGGCATCGTCGCCGATCTGCTCGGCTGTACGGTCACCGATGATCTACTGAACACCCGAGATGCGATCGCGGATTTCGAGCGACTACCCTGCCCGATCACGGTGGCCTGGTCGCAGGCCGACCGCATCTTTCCGGTGGAGGTCAATGGCGCGATCGCCCAGCAGCGCCTGCCGGGTGTCACGTTCGAGGTTCTCCCCGGCGTCGGGCACGTTCCGATGATCGACGACCCCGAGCTGGTCTTGCGCACGATCCTGACCTGCACCGGCGCGTCCCCCGGTCAGGCCGGGGTTTCCGGCACCAGCTGAGCCCCGGCAAGTCCGCTGCCATCGGAACTGGTGGCATGCGCCACCGATACGGTTCTCGATCAATCCGCGAACTTCTGTGTGTGGTCCGGTGTCGATCGGCGGGCGTGGCCTGCCGCATCGGATCCTGAATGGGGGGTTGTTGGGATGATGAATCGGGTAGGTATTGCGGCATTGGCGGCGGTGTCCGGGTCGATGTTGGCCTTCGGGGTGGCGGGGGCGCAGCAGCCGGATCTGTCGAACGGGTTTCGGTCGCCGTCCGGAAATATGACCTGTGTGGTTGCCGATAAGGGTGCGGTCTGCGAGATCGGCGACCATTCGTATGCGGCGCCGGCCAAGCCGAGCAACTGCTATCAGGCTTACGGCGATCGCATCGTGCTGTTCCAGGGCGATCCGGCACGGTTCACCTGTCACGGTGACACGATCCGGGACAGCAGTCTGCCGATCCTCGACTACGGTCAGTCGTTTCGGTCCGGCGAAGTGTTCTGCGAGAGCCAGACGTCCGGTATGAAGTGCGCGAATACCCGTACCGGCCACTGGTTCTCGCTCGCGCGGGAAGGCTATCAGCTGGGCTGATCGGGTGGTGACGGGACCGGATCGCGCACCCGGTCCCCTTCCTCATCCGAAGCTGACACCGGTCAATTCCTCGGACACTTCCCACAGCCGCCGCTGCCGTCGGGCATCGCGCGACCGTGCGCTGGACTCGACCCGCACGGGATAGCCCTGAATCTCGAATAGTCCTGAGGGGCCGTAATATTCGCCACCCTTGACGTCCGGGTCGGTGGCGGCGCGGAGGGTGGGCAGCGCCCCCATGGCGGGTGTGCGGCCGAACAGGCGGGCGACAGCGAGATTCGGCAATCGGAAGCCCGCGGGGGAGTAGCGGAAGATCTCGGTACTCGCGCCACCGGGATGTGCGGCCGCGGCTATGGCCGGTGTGTCGGTGAGGCGGCGGTCGAGTTCATAGGTGAACAGGAGATTGGCGAGCTTCGATTTGGCATAGGCATTTCCGGTCGGCGCTGCCGGGTCGTCGGCGTCGATGCGGCCGAACCGATGGCCGATGCTGCTGACCGTCACGATACGTCCGGCCGGTGCCGCGACGATCCGGTCGAGCAGCAGTCCGGTCAACGCGAAGTGGCCGAGATGATTTATGCCCCATTGGATTTCGAAGCCATCGGCCGTGGTGCCGGTCAAGCCGGTCACGCCGGCATTATTGATCAAGAGGTCGATGCGGTCGTAGCGATCGCGGAGCACCGTGTCCGCGTCGCGGACCGACTCCAACGCACCCAAGTCGAGTTCGACGACGTCGATAGTGGCGTCGGGTACCAACGTGCGGATCTGATCTGCCGCATCATTGGCCTTGTCGGAATTGCGGCAGGCCAGCACGACGACGGCGCCGTGTTCGGCCAGCACGCGCGCCGTCTCGTAGCCGAGTCCGGTATTGGCCCCGGTGATCACGGCGATGCGTCCGCTTTGGTCGGGAATTTCGGTGTCGGTCCATCTGCTCATCAGCGTCCCTTCTAACATGAACGATGCGTTCACCATTAAAGTGAACCAGTAGTTCATGTTCTGGGCAAGGAGCGAGATGACCGAACGTCCCACCCGGCGCGCCGATGCGCTGCGCAATCGGGAAGCAATTCGCGCGGCGGCCCGCGACCTCGTTATCGACCGGGGGCCCGGCATCGGCATGGACGAGATCGCCTCGGCGGCGGGCGTCGCGGTCGGGACGCTGTACCGGCACTTCCCAACCAAAAAGGACCTCATCGACGCCATCGTCGCCGACCTGGCGGCCGTGATCGGCCGATCGCTGGACGCGGCGCTGGCCCGGGTCGCCGACGGCGCCGGTTCGGCGATCGAAGAGCTCGTCGCGCTGCTGCAGGCCGTCGTGATCGATATGCGCCAGGAACGACTGCTCAGGTTCGCCGTCACCGGACTGGCCGAGGATGCACTGCACGAAATCCAGCAGCGTGGCCGCGACGCGTTGGAACAAATCGTCGCCGCTGCCCACCGTGACAGTGCGCTGTATCCGGATATCACCGTCGACGATGTGATCTTGCTGCTGGCCACCGCCCCCGGCGACGACGTATCCGCGGCGGGACAACTCCGATGGCTGACTCTGGCGCGCCGCGCCCTCACACCCGCGGCCGAGCGGTGAAACTGTCGATGGTCAGAACGCGAGACAGGGAGGCGCCATGCACTGGGATCAGATGTCCGCAACGCCCGATGACCTTCGCGAACGGGTTACACGAGGGCGTCGAAGTGCCGGGCAACTCGGGGTGCTCGGGTCGATCATCGATGCGGCGGAGGGGCCGTGGCTCGGTGCGATGGATACCGATGGCCGGGGTGCTGCGGAGTTGCGGATGCACCTCGCCGGGCGCTTCCGACTCACCGCGGTGGTGACGAGTGCCGGAAAGTTCGAGCTCGTGCAACTGACGGGACCGAGCGCCGATCGGGTGCTGTCGTCGAAGCCGTCGGTGCGGCGCGGGTGGGATGCGGACCAGCGCATGCCCAAACAGCCGGAGTGGCAGGATTACGTGGTGGGCTGGGTGATGTACGCCAGCGCCGAGATCGACCGCCGCGCGGTCGTCGAGTGGCGGCTGGTCGGCGCCGACCGGAAATTGGCGGCGATGAACGACACCGTGGACAACCTGCGCGCCGGCCTACAGGAACGCGAACAGCTGCGCGACGAGCTGGCCGCCGAGGTCGCGGAGTTGCGCGATGAACTCGAATCCCTCACCGGGAGTACATAATCGTTCCCACCGGTGGCAGATGGTCGCTCGTCCAGACATACTCGACGCTTGACATGACAACGTCGGTGAAAGGTGTCCGGGCATGATCATCGGCACGCTGACCGCACTGGTATTGCTGGCCGCCGGCCTGCTCTTCCTGGCGGCCCTCGGCCTCGGGGTATGGAAGTGGATAGCGATGGTCGGTGCACCCGATGGCCGGGCGCACCCGTACGTCGATATCGCCCACCGCTCGGCACTGCTCTATTCGTTCGCGACCGCGATGATCGCGATCTTCGTCGAACTGTCCGGCTGGCCAACCGCGGTCGATGCGATCGCCGCCACCGTGCTGGTCCTGATGTTCGTCATCACGATCGCCAACTACATCAACCACGGCGTCCGCCGCGACACCGACAACCAGATGCACAACCCGCCGCCCGCCATGCGCTGGGTGCTGGTCGCGCTGATCGTCGGTGAAATCGGTGGATTCTGTGTCCTGTTAACGGGATTCGCTGCCGCGCAATTTTTTTAGTCAGGCGACCCGATCGAATTCCAGGTGGAGTTCTTCGGGCGCTCCCACGCTGATGCCGACCGCCGGCGAATCGTTGTGCCCGGTACGAGCCGGAAGTTGGTCAGCCGGGCCAGTATTCGGTCCAATGCGATCTGCAGTTGCAGCCGCGCGAAAACATTTCGCCGATCGGTCCGCCGGGCACCCCGTGGTGTCAAGGGGTGCCCGGCGCGTCGAATGCCTTGTGCCGCAATCAATTGCGGCGCACAACCTACTGTGCGGTCTGCCGCTTCGGCAGCTTCCAGCCCGGTCGCGGGAAGTGGCAGGTGTAGCCGTCCGGGTAGCGCAGCAGGTAGTCCTGGTGCTCGGGCTCGGCGTCCCAGAACGCACTCGCCGCGGTCACCTCGGTGACCACCTTGCCCGGCCACAGGCCCGAGTCGTCGACATCGACGATGGTTTCCTGCGCGACGCGCTTCTGCTCGTCGTCGAGATAGAAGATCGCCGAACGGTAGCTGGAGCCGATGTCGTTGCCCTGGCGGTCCTTCGTCGTCGGATCATGGATCTGGAAGAAGAACTCCAGCAGCGCACGGTAGTCGGTCTGCGCCGGGTCGTAGATGATCTCGACGGCCTCGGCATGGCCCGGGTGGTTGCGGTAGGTCGGGTGATCGTTTTGCCCGCCGGAGTAGCCGACGCGCGTCGAAATCACCCCCGGCTGCTTACGAATCAAGTCCTGCATGCCCCAGAAGCATCCGCCGGCCAGAATCGCCTTTCGCGTGTCGCTCATGACTCCGCCTCGCTGACGCTCGGCTCCGTCACCGACAGGTCGGCTGTGCTGATTGGTCGCTCGCTGCGCTCGCTCACGCGTCCTCCTTACTGAACATGGTCTTGTACCGACCGTAGCCTTCCGCCTCGAGGTCATCGAGGTGGATGAACCGCAGGGCCGCCGAGTTGATGCAATACCGCAGACCGCCCGCCGCGCGGGGTCCGTCGGTGAACACATGCCCGAGATGGCTGTCACCGTGCGTCGAACGCACCTCGGTGCGGACCATCAGATGACTGAAATCCCGCTTCTCGACGACGTTCTCGCTATCGATCGGCTTGGTGAAACTCGGCCATCCCGAACCGCTGTCGAACTTGTCGACCGAGGCGAACAACGGTTCACCGGAGACCACGTCCACGTAGATACCCGGCTCGTGATTGTCCCAGTACTCGCCCGTGAACGCCCGCTCGGTCCCGTTCTGCTGGGTGACGTGGTACTGCTCGGGCGACAGCGCGTCCACCGCGGCGGGGTTCCGGTTGTATTCCTGTGCCACCTGACCTCCTCATATCGGCCCCACGTACAACCCGCGGTCCGATCCGGAAAGTCCCCGCCGAGCAGCGCGTCATACTTCCGTCATTATTGTCCGGCCAGGACCTCGCGCAGTGTGCGCGCGAAGGCTTCGGGCTGACCCTGATACCCGTAGTCGCCGCCGAGGAAGCCGCCGTGATGGCTCGGGAATACGGTTGCCTGCTGGCCGAGCAGCTCTGCGGCGGCCACCGATGTGCGTGCGGTGAAGGTGCCCACGGACTCCTCGCCGACGGCGATCACGACCCGGGTCGGTGCGGCCGACAGCGCGGCGATATCGGGGTGGTAGCTGCTGATCGCCCACGACCGGTCGGACAGCAGCGGATCGTCCCGAGAACCGTCGTCCTCGCTCGGCATTCCGAACATGGCGGGGTCGGCGGCGGGCTGGGCGAAGTAGTCGTCGGTGTATTCGCCCTGCCATGAGGTCATCGCGATGAAGGTCGCCATGCCCGCACCGAAGCCCTTGGCCTCGTATGCCTCGCGAACTCCCGCACGGGCGCGCTCCGCGGCGGCCGCGTCGGGCAGCACCGGAATGAGCGGCGGCTCATGGGCCACCAACGTGCTGACGTCGTTCGGATAGGCCGCTACCAGCGCGAGCGCGGTGACCGCGCCGCCGCTGCTCCCGAACAGCTCGACCGGGCCCGCGCCGAGCGCCTCGATCACGGCGTGCACGTCCTCGGCCTGGACCGTCGGCGTGTTGTCGACCCGGCCGTCCTTGCGTGTGCTGCGGCCGAGTCCGCGCGGATCGTAGGTGACCACCGTGCGATCCGGAAAGTACGAGGCCAACGTGCTGAACCCACCGGCATCCATGGGCTGCCCGATCATGACCAGCGGCGGGCGTCCCCCATCGGTGGGCAGCGGCCCGTGCACGTCGTACACGATGTCGGCTCCGGCGGTTTCCAGCGTGTGTGTCGTCATACCGGTATCGACGTCGCTCCCGTCGCAAATTCATCGGTTCGTGCGGAAGGCATCGCGGAGCCAGGGCGCTCGGCGGTGGTGCGGGCGGAACCGGTCGGCCCAGCGGGGGTTCGATTCGTCGCGGCGGTAGGCAGCGAGCTGGCCCGCCATCGTGAAGTGCAGGTGGGTGGCCTTGCCGATCACCTCACCATCGGTGGCAAGCGCCTCCGGCCTCGGCAATTGCACATACAGCTCGGGCAACCGGCGCTCGCCGTAGACCTTGCTGTGGCCGATCGCGGCCAGCAGTAGAGCCACCAATGCGCGGGTGCGCGACCAGCGCAGATCGGCGCGCAGCCAGCGGACGTCGAGTAGTCCGGCGTCGAGCCGGTCGCGGAAGGCGGGTACGGCGCCGTGCGGGTGGTAGGGGCCGTTGCCGATGAACAGGAACCACACTCGCTGCCAGCGATCGTCGAGATAGATCTCGATCGGTTCGGCCCGGCGCAGGGTGACCACCAGCGCGGCCGCGAAGGCGGGCCATTTGCCCCAGCGCGCTTGCCATTGCTCGCGCAGCCGCACCAGGTCCGGATAGGCGCCGATGCTGGCGGTATTGATCAAATGCCTGGTGTGCGAACCGGTTTCGTCACCGTATTCGACGCGCGCGATATCGACCGCGACCGCCTCGCCGGTACCGGTCGCATCGATCACCTCGCGCAAATCGTAGACGCCGAGATCACGCGCGAAATGGTTGAGCGTGCCGGTGGGGATGACGGCCAGCGGCAACTCGTGCCGCAGCGCCACCGCGGCCGCGGCCGCCACGGTGCCGTCGCCGCCGGCGATGCCCAACGCCAGCACCGGCGCGGCGTTTTCGGCGAGCGCCCGCTCGAGTTGTTCGGCGGCATCCAGGTCGGGTTCGGTGCGCAGGACGGTGGCGGCGGGCAGGGCCGCGATGATATCGGCGGTGGGATCGTAGTTCGGATCGCCGGAAACCGGATTCACCAAAACCAAAAGACCCTTGCCGTCCGCCAATGCGGGCGCCTCACGGACCAGCCTGGCCTGTGCCTCGTCCGATTCACGCACCGGCCACCAGCGTCGGGTGGCCAATGCGATACCGGAACCTACGGCCGCCCCGACCAGCACATCGGAGCTCCAGTGCACGCCGGTGTGCACCCGCGAGTAGGCGACGGTGGCCGCCAGCGGGGCGACAACCAGTGCGGTGCGCGGACTTTCGAGCGCGACCGCCGTGGCGAATGCCGCCGCGCAGGCGCTGTGGCCGGACGGGAAGGAGGACGACTTCGGGGCCGGCGTCAGCCGCCGGTATGCGGGCAAGAGTTCGGCGGCCGGTCGGCGCCGCGCAATGAGCGTCTTGAGTCCGAGGTTGACGGCCAGGCTCGCGCCCCCGACGGAGACGACCCCACGCAGCGCGGCGCGCCGCGGTGTGCCCTGGCGGGTGGCGAGCAGCGCCGCGCAGACCAGCCACAGCGCGCTGAAATCGGCGCTCTTGGTGACCCGCAGCAGGCCGTCGTCGACCATGGAGGCCGGTAATTCCGCGACCGCGCTGCCGACCGCCCGATCGAATCGTCCGACTCTGTGGAACTTTCGCCGCACCCAGCTACTCACTCGCTCGACATTACCGATCGCGGCGGACGGCGTGTGGGCGCCGTCGTCAGCGCAGTGGATCTTGCTCGCCAGCGATTTCGCTGCCGGGGGAGCACGATAGGAGCATAGGGTTCACCTATGACGAGCAACCCGTTCTTCGAGCCAAGTGCGCTGCCGTATGAGCTTCCTCCGTTCGCCGAGATCGGTGCGGAGCACTATTTGCCTGCGTTCGAGCGAGGGATGGCGGAGCAATTGGCAGAGGTTGCCGCCATCACCTCGAGTGGGGAAGCGCCGAGTTTCGCGAATACCATTGCGGCGTTGGAGCGTTCGGGAGCGGTGCTGACGCGCGTCGCGAATGTGTTCTTCAATATCGCGAGCTCCGATTCCAGCGAGGCCACCGATGCGATCGAGGCCGAGGTATCGCCGAAGCTGGCGGCGCACCGGGACGCGATCTACTTGGATCCTGAGCTCTTCGCGCGGGTCGAGGCACTCTACGGTCGCCGCGGCGAACTGGGATTGGATCCCGAGGAAGCGCGACTGCTGGAGCGATATCATATTCGGTTCGTGCGGGCAGGGGCTCGGCTGGATGCGGCCGGGCAAGCGCGTTTGCGTGAGTTGAATGCGGAACTCGCCACGGCGGCAACTGAATTCGGTCAGAATATTTTGGCGGCGACCAATGGTGCGACGGTAGTCGTCGAGTCGGCGGCGGAATTGTCGGGGCTCGGGCAGACGGCGGTGGCAGCCGCCGCGGCGAACGCTCGGGAGTTGGGGCGCGACGGCGCGTGGGCGCTTCGGCTGCAGAACGTTTCGAATCAGCCCGTACTGGCGGAACTGGCCGACCGGGACGTGCGGCGGCGGGTGATGGCGGCTTCGCTGGGGCGCGGCCTGGGTGACAACGGCGCGCTCGCCGTGCGCATCGCGAAATTGCGAGCCGAACGGGCTGCGCTGCTGGGTTATTCGGACCATGCGGCGTATGCGGTCGAGGATCAGACCGCGAAAACCGCTGCGGCGGTGGAGGAAATGCTCGGGCGGTTGGTCGCGCCCGCAGTGTCCAACGCAGAGCGTGAGGCAGCCGAGTTGGCGCAGGCCATGGGTGGGCAGGAGCTGCGCTCGTGGGATTGGCAGTTCTGGTCGGAAAAGATTCGGGCCGAACGTTTTTCGGTGGACGCGGAAGCGTTGCGTCCCTATTTCGAGCTCGAACGGGTGTTGCGCGACGGTGTCTTCTTCGCCGCCGAGCAGGTGTACGGGATCACCTTCCAGGAGCGGCAGGATCTGGTCGGATATCACCCGGAAGTGCGGATCTTCGAGGTATTCGACGCGGACGGCAGGGCACTCGGACTGTTCCTCGGTGACTTCTTCGCGCGCCCGTCCAAGCGTGGCGGGGCGTGGATGAACGAATTGGTCAGCCAGTCACGGCTTTTGGGCAAGCGGCCGGTGGTGGTCAACAACCTCAATATCGTGCCGCCCCCCGCGGGCGAACCCGCCCTGCTCACCTGGGACAACGTGCGCACGCTCTTCCACGAGTTCGGGCACGCGCTGCACGGGCTGTTCTCGGATGTGATGTACCCGTTCTTCTCCGGGACCGAAGTACCGCGGGATTTCGTCGAATTCCCGTCCCAGGTGAACGAGATGTGGATGTCGCGACCGGAGGTACTCGCCAACTACGCCAGGCATATCGAGACCGGTGAACCGATGCCCACCGAACTCGTCGAGCGGATGGCGCAGGCCGAGCGTTTCGGCACGGGCTTCAAAACCGTCGAATACCTCGGCGCGACACTGCTGGACTGGGCGTGGCATCGCGTGCCCGCACCAGAGGCGTTGGCCGACACCGATGCCGAGGCGTTCGAAGAGGAAGCTCTGCGCAAGGCGGGTCTGGCTATCGATGCGATTCCGCCGCGCTACCGGACCGGCTACTTCGCCCACATCTTCTCCGGCGGCTACGCGGCGGGCTACTACTCCTATATCTGGAGCGAGGTGCTGGACGCGGACACCGTCGAGTGGTTCGACGAGGGCGAGGAGTCCGTCCGGGAAAAGGGTGAGACTTTCCGCCGCCAACTGCTCTCCCGCGGTGGCTCGGTCGACCCGCTCGAGGCCTTCGAATCCTTCCGCGGCCGCGCCCCCGTAATCGAACCGCTCCTGGTCCGGCGCGGTCTGCTGAACTGATCCACAGCGCTGGAACCGGCTACGGCGCAGCCGGTTCCAGCACAGGACGGTTATCCGAACAAGCCGCCGAGCACGCCGCCGCTTTGTCCGGCCTCCTGACCACCACCGGTGCCGCCGATGAAACCGCCCGGCGGCAGTTCCGACGGCTGCACGATGACGAAGCCGCGCCCGGAGAACGACAGCGTCAGACCCTCGCCGGTGCTGCGGCCGATGAGGCGGCCGAGGCCGAAGGAGTCGTTGCGCTTGATGCCGGTGGACAGGCTCGACGACCAGGCCACCGCGGCCTGTGGGTCGGCGTAGGTGGGCTGGTCGACATTGAGGACGACGGGCGAGCCGTGGGTGGTGATGGCGATGCGACCGCGCCCGGTGAACACGCAGTTGAAGAAGCCCGCGTTACTGGCGAAACCGGCTGCGCCCTGGACCCTTTGGATGTTGTAGGACAGCGAGGTATCGAAAGCCAGCACATTCGAGCCGTTGATGGTGAGCCCATCGGTGCCGTCGAGATCGACGGTGTGCACGTCGGCGGCGGCATCGGCGAGGAACAGATCGCCGCGACCGGACACCTGCATCAGCGGCACTCCCTCACCGGTCAGCCGCTGCTGGATCGCACGGCCGATACCGCCTGAACCCAGCGCCTTGAAGTGCAGGTCGCCCTGATAGGCGACCATCGAGCCGGCCCGCGCCATGGTCTCGCCATTGACGGCGACCTTGATCATCTTGCCGCCCTGCTTCTGGATGCCCATGCCGTTGACCTCGGCGTGGCTCGGATTGAACAGTTCGCTCTGCATCGGCAGCGCTCCTTGCTGGGGTGCAATCGGTGGGGGCGGCGGCACGGCGCCGGACGGGGGATAGGCCGGTGGAGCCGGAGCCTGGTACTGCGGTTGGGCCGGGTATTGCGGTGGCGGCGCAGCGGGGGGCACCGGAGCTCGGTACTGCGGCTGGGCCGAATATTGCGGCGGCATCGGAGCCTGCGGCTGCGCCGCAGCGGGCGGCGGTGCTGCTGGTTCGTCATCGATATTCACGCCGAACGCCGTCGCGATTCCGGCCAGCCCGTTGTCATAGCCCTGCCCGACCGCGCGCACCTTCCACGCACCGCCACGCCGATAGATCTCCACGCACACCACGGCGGTCTCGGTGCTCAGCCCGGTCATCGGGAAGGTCAGCGTTCCGGCATCGGATCCGATCGTCGCGGTCAGCGAACTCGCGCCCGCGAAGGTCGGCGGCCCGCTGCCGTCGAGGCTGGCCGTGACCACGACCTTGTCGACATCGGCGGGCAGTGCGGAGGTCTGCACATCGACCATATCGCCGGCGCCGCGGCCGTGCCGATAGGTGACTCCGGGGCCGGCAGGCTGATTGAAGAAGACGAAGTCGGCATCGGAGCGGACCCGCCCGTCGGCGCCGAGTAGCAGCGCCGACACATCGACCGGCGCTGCGCAGGTGACGGTCACGATCATCCGGTCGCCGGGCGCGGGGCGATTTTCCCCGCGTGCGAGTGCGGTCACGGCGGACCGCCCCGGTCGATATGTCCGAGTGGCATGCGATTCACGGGATCAAGTGTGTCGCGAGTCCCGTCCGATTGCCACCACCCGCGATAGATCCGGCCACGGCGGCCTGCGCAGCACCGCGAGCGTGGCGATGACCGCGGCCAGCAGACCGATCAATTCACCCATCAACGCGATCCGGGTCGCATCGACCGCGGGCGTCCAGCTGACCTCGCCGTTGTGGACCACGAAAGCACCCACCGGACGAGCGGTGCGCAGCAGACCGCCCGTCCTGGTGACAGTGATGATCGTGGTGCCGTCGGCTGTTTCGTACGGCTGCCCGTAGGCAAGCGAATCCTCCACTGGCCGTAGTGAATTCAATTGATCTCGAAGCATTGATTCCTCCCCTCGATTCGGCGCCGGCGGTGGCGCGGTCCCCTTGGAGTATCGGCGGCACCACCAATTGTGGCAAGGGACTGCGCGGCGCGGTGTGGTACGAAGTTGCGGGATTTGGCGGTGAGAGGCGAGTGGGTTGTCGGCGAGGCTTTTGCGGTGGTTGGTGCTGGTAGCGGCCGGGGCGGCGCTGATCACCGTGCCCGGGGCGCAGGTCGATCCGGCATACCGGTTCTATCACCAGCGGCTGCATTGGCACGCCTGCGGTATCGAGGATTTGGACAAGGCCGGGGCCGAATGCGCGGATGTGCTGGTGCCGCTCGATTATCTGCGGCCCTACGATCGCAAGCTGAAGATCGCGATATCCCGGGTCCGGGCCACCGATCCGGATCAGCGCCATGGCGTCCTGCTGGCCAATCCGGGTGGTCCCGGCGCATCGGGTCTGGACACCGTGGACCTGCTCGGCGACGTGCTCAGCCCACAGGTGCGGGCCCGCTTCGATCTGATCGGTATGGATCCGCGTGGTGTCGGCGAGTCCGGGCGCACGCCGCGCTGCGGTTGGCCGGTGGGCGAAATGATCCATTCGGCGGGTCTGACTTCGCAGGGCTTCGCACGGGAAACCGCGCTGGCGGCGGATATGGCCGAGGGTTGTCTGGCCGATGATCCGGTGAAGGTGCGCGAGCTCACCACCCGCAATACCGCTCGCGATATGGATGTCATCCGAGTGGCGCTGGGCGAGCCGAAGCTCAGCTACTACGGCGTTTCCTACGGCACCTACCTCGGTGCGGTATTCACCCAGATGTTTCCGGAACGCAGCGACCGGATAGTGTTCGACAGCGCCATCGATCCGGATCGGTATTGGACCGGCCTCGTCCAGGACTGGGGTTCGTCGGACGAGCGGGCGATCGACGAATGGTCGAATTGGGCTGCGGGACAGGACGATGCGTATCACTTCGGTTCGACCCCGACCGAAGTGCGTGCATCGCTGACCGAGCTGCTCGCCGCAGCGGCACGGCAACCGATCGTGATCGACGACTTCCCGATCGATGATCACTGGCTGCCATTTCTATTGCACAACATGGTGACCGATTTCCGGCGTAACCAAGCGCTGGCCGAAACGCTGCGTGAGATCGCCGACGCTGTGGGCGGCCCACCCGTGGCGGCGCGGGCGCCACGCCTGCAAATCGTCTTGCAGGCCTTGCGGTCCGAGGAGAACTCCGTCCTGGCCCAGATCGCCTGCGGTGATGCCGCGGCACCGACGGATCCGGCGTGGTACGCGAGCAATATCGAAGCCAGCCGTGCGACGCAGTCGGTATTCGGTCCGCTGGCCAACAATATCCAGCCGTGCGCATTCTGGCCCCGGCCTGTCGAACCCGCCACCACCGTGCGGAATTCGGTGCCCGCCCTCATCCTGCAGGCGACCGGTGACGCTCGAACCCCGTATACCCACGGTGTCCGACTGCATCAGCACCTGTCCGAATCCCGCATGGTCACCCTGCAGGACGTCCGCATTCACATGACTTTCCGTCCCGACCTGAGCGCCTGCGTCAACAGTGCGATCAATACCTACTATGCCGACGGCGTCCTGCCCGCCGCCGACGTCACCTGCCACGCGGACCAGTAGGAATCAACCGGGCACGACAGCCGACGAGTGGTACCGCGACGCCGCGTTCCACAGAATGAAGCTGTTCGTCCCCGCGGCCGCCGCGGCATCGATCTGCGCCTTGACCTCGGCATCACCGTAGTTCACCCCCAGGCTGAAATCCTGTAGCCACGGAATGACTTTCGCGCCGGTACCTTTGGTCTGCTCGAAGAAGTCGGCCAGCGATCGGAAAATAATGTCGTACGGCTGGCCATTGGGGTTCGCCACACCGTATTCACCGGCATTCCAATGCGATGGGTAGAGCATCGGAGCGACATAGTCGACATACCGAGCGATCGCCGGAATGTCCTGCGCGATCTCATCCGGCCGGGTCGCCGCGATGCCGAACACGGCGGCACTGAGATTCGCGCCTTTGTCGCGTACCGGATCTCGGCTCTCGTGCAGGAACTCGGCGATGGATTCACTGGGCGTGACGGTCAGCCCCGGAAACTGCATCTGCGACAGCGCACCGTCCGGCCGCCGGACATAGTCGTACATTATTCCGTCGAAGCCGAGTTCGGCCGCCTCGGTGGCGAGATCGATGTTGTACTTGCGGACTTCGGGATTTGCGAAGTTGGTGAAAGCGATCGCCCCGTACTTGCTGGCATACGGCTGACCGGAGGGATTCTGGATGACCCAGTCCGGATGTCCTGCGTGCCATGCCCATTCGGCCATGGTCGGATCGCGAAACGCCACGATCCGCCCGACCACCCGCAGATTCATCTCGTGTAATTGCCGCAGTGCGGCGCGCACATCGTAGATATTGGTGGCCGCACCCGCCTGTCGCGCCAGCGGGACCTGCGAGTCGTAGCCGATAACCCCGTCCTCATCCTTGATATCGAGCTGAACGGTGTCGATGCGCCCCGCACGGGCCATATCCAGAATGGGCTCGCGTAAACCCTCGTATGCCCATCCGTACGCCGTTATATGCACGGCCTTGACCCGGGGCATATCGATCGAGGTCGTAATCGCCTGCGTCGCCTTATTTCCGGCCGCGTCGACCGCGGTCACCGCACCGCCGACCGGTGTGCGCGGCAGTGTGATCTCGAAGGTGCCGTCCGCGGCGGGAGTGACCGATTGTGTGCCGACGGACACCTGCACCGCACCGGATTCCTTGCCGCGCAATGTGATCGGCTGACGATACGATCCGGCCGTACCCGGCTGGGTCACTTCGAGTTTCGGCGCCTCGGTATCCACGGTGAAGGTCGCGGTAACTCCCGGACCGGCGCTGAACAGGCCGAGGATGCCCCCGCGTGGTATTTCTGCGGTGAACTTGTGGTCACCATCGGTGAGCGGTCCGGGCCGGTACGCCACCGAATCGCCTTCGACTGTGCCGTTCACCGCCTTGCCGTCGAGTTCGAGCCGCATATCGTTCGGGTTGTGGCCGCGGGCGTCCACGCGCAATACCAGACCGGTCAGCGTGCCGGCACCGACGACTCCGTCCGGCAATCCGGCCAGTGCCAAACCCGCGGGCTCGGACCGATTGGCGCCGATGATCACGGATGCGATGAGGATTGATAAAACTCCGATAACCGCTATTGCCGCGAGCCGCCATCGCCCGGTAACCGGGACCAATTTGTCCAACGCGCACACCAACTTTCATCCGTCGCTATTGCCTAACTATCTACCTCGAACAGCTCCGTCGGGCGTGGTTACGCCGATTCGCAACCGAGATTCCGTGCGACCGCGTACCGTTCGATCGGTGGTGCGGTGCTCGGCTATCGGAACTCGGGTTGTCGTGTCGGCCTTGATATTCGCAACGGCCACCGCATGTGATGCGGCGCCGGATCCGGTCCCGGCGGCCATCGAAAAGGTTCCGGTGACCACACCGACGCTCGATCCGATTGCGGTGGGAGCCAACGAACTCGGACTCGTTCCCATCCTGATGTACCACCAGGTGACGCCGAATCCGGTCGGCGAATACGACCAGACTCCGGAGAAGTTTCGCGCTGAACTCGAGCGGTTGCACCGCGAGAACTACCGACCGGTGACCGTCGCCGATTACATCTGCGGCCATATCGACATCCCCGCGGGCACCCACCCGGTGGTGCTCACCTTCGACGACTCCACCATCACCCAGGTTCGGTTCACCGAGGACGCAAAGGTGGCCCCGGACACCGCGATCGGGATTCTCGAGGAGTTCGGCGCGCGCAATCCGGACTTCCGGCCCACCGCGACGTTCTACGTCAATAACGAGCCGTTCGCCGGTGACCCGCGCGCACTGCCCTGGCTGGCCGCCCACGGATACGAAATCGGCGCGCACACCGCGAGCCACGCCAACCTCGGTCGCCTGGACAGCGCCGGAGTGCAGCGCGAGTTGGTCGAGAACCTGCGTGCGATCACAACCGCGGCCCCCGGCAATCGGGTGCGCACGATGGCCTTGCCGCTCGGCATTTTCCCGACCGATCGTGCACTCGCCACCACAGGAAGTTGGGACGGCACGCATTACGCGTTCGAGGCCGTGCTGCTGGTCGGCGCAGCACCCGCACCCTCTCCATTCGGCCAGGTCGATCCTGCTGGCGTGCCGCGCATCCGGTCAGGGAAGGCCGAGGTCGTCTTCGCTTCCGCCTACTGGCTCGACCGCCTCGACCAGCATCCGGACCAGCGCTACACCTCCGACGGCAACCCGGACAAGATCTCGGCTCCCGGACTCCTTGCCGACGAACTGAATCCGCGCTGGCGCGATCAGTTCAACCCCTATTGACAAACATAGATCCAAGTATGCCAAGAGTTTGCGCGGACCGGTCCCGGAACACAGTGGTTGACTCACGGCCACTGATTGCCGATGAGACCGGGGAGCCCGTATGTCACACGATCCGGCCGCGAGTTTTCCGGCCGCGGGTACGTTCGAAGATCTGTTGCCGTGGTTGGTGCGTCGTGAGCGACGTGCCGATCGAATGTTGCCGATAATCGGGCTATCCGGTGCCGCCGCCGAGGTCGTCGCGACCCTGACGACGTTCAGCGATGCACTCGCCGACGCCGTTCATGTGACGGCCGATGCCGCGGATCCGGCCGAACTCCCGGCCGGTAGCTCGCTCGCCGAGGACACCACACCGGGCCTGACGGAACTGCGGCGTTTGCTGTACACACTCTGCAAGGGGCTGTCGGCGGATCGCTTCGGACGGATGCGGCCATTGACGTTCCGGCACTACCGGCTCGTCGAATGGCTGATGGCAAAGAAGCTGACCTCCGACAATGAGTTGCGCGAACTGGAAACCCTGCTGCGCAGAGACTTCGGGCGTTGGGGAGAGGAACTACTCGCGCACGCGGAGTCCACGGTGGGGCCATTGCAGCGTCTGTTGCTCGGTGTGGTGCGGTTGCTGTTGCCGAAGGCGGTATTCCGGGTCCGTACCGGTGGCCGGATTCCCGGAATCGGCCGGGAGTTCCGCTGGCTCATGAACCAGCGCTATCTGGCGCCCGAACAGTCGAGCCAATTCGTCGGATTCGCACATCGCCTGACCGAAAACGCGCGTCGACAGGAGAACTGGCAACAACTCGACAAGCTACTGCTGCATGCCTTCCTGGAGGACCTGCGGGTCGCCTACGGTCGTCGAATGTGGCGCATCCGCGCCGCCCGGCGCACAACCTATCCGGTTGTCGTATTGCAGCACGGTGGCACCGAAGTCGGCCGTCGACTGCTGGGTCTGGTCGACGAAATCCGGAACGAAACCGGCATCGACGACCCACTGCTGCTGGTGTCCGACGTGCGCCCGGTGCCGGATGGCGTCGTGGTGCGCTCGCCGCACCGGGCGATGCGGGCATACCGGAAATGGGAAGAAGAGCTGCCGATCGCGCGGCAGCGGCAGCGGCCGCGCGCGTGGTTTCTGGTTTTCGCCGTACCCACGAGCGCCGAACATGACGGCAATGCCGATGGTTTCCAGCGGATCCCGGTACCGCGACCGCCGTGGTGGGCGCGGCGTGCCCTGCCGATTTGCGCCGTCGTCATCTTGTCGATCGCCGCGATCGGCGCGGCGGTCTGGCAGCCGTGGCGGCCCCTCGCTGAGGCCTGCGGCTCCGGCGCACCGAGCAAGTGGGTGCAGGTGGCGAAGGGGAATGGAGCCGAGTGCCTCGGATTCAGCGCCTATGACCCCGATGATCCCGAAAGCAGTGGTCGAGGTTATCTTTTCGCCAAGAATGAGCCCAATGCGCAACGGTTGGTGGAGGTACAGAAGCGCCTGTACAAGCAGAATCGCATCGCGGAGCGGCTGGCCGCCCAGCAACCGACTCGGCCGTTCTTCACCCTGGTCTATGTCGGTCAGCTGACGGGGTTGCCGACCGATTACCCCGCGCAGAGTGAGGATCTCGAAGGGCTGGCGCTGGCCCAGTACCACGCCATCAGGTCTGTGGGACCGATCGAACCGGTAACCTCCGACACCGTTCCGCTCGTCCGCTTCGTGCTGGCCAATAGCGGTCCGCTCACCGCGCAGAGCAAGCGGACTGTCGAGATGCTCGCCCCACTGGTCCGTTCCGAGCCGACCATCGTCGGGGTGATCGGATTCGATCAGAGCCGAACCGCCACCGTCGACATCGTCAATGCGTTGACGGGATTGGGTTTACCGATGGTCGCGCCCAGCTTGTCGGCGGATCAGATGGTGCGTTCATCGCCTTTGTATTTTCAGATTTCTGCTTCGAACCAGATGGTCGCCGATATGGTCCGGCAATACGTGCGGTCGGTACCCCGCCTCGCGGGGCGCGGTCTGCGGATCTACCACCGGCCCGACAGCTCCGATCTCTACACCGAGAATATGGCCGCGGATCTGCATGTTCTCGGTGCGGACGGACATCCCGTCTGGGATGGGTCCTGGGATCGCCAGGATGCCTTCACCCGGGCCGATGGTGTGGACGCCTGCGATGAGGTGATGTTCTTCGCCGGTCGGGATTGGGAATTTCCGGACTTTCTGCAGAGCCTGAACAAGTCCTGTGGTGACAAACGGGTCGTGCTGATCGCCGACGATTCCGCGAACCGATTCATGGCCAGCGCCGAGCGCCGGAAGGCGGCCAACAGTGCCCGCCCCCTGATTTACGTCGCCAAATCCGGCCTCGTGACCTGCGCGAACAAAGGCCAGGGCATCCGCAGCCGCGTCGAGTTCTACAATTTGGCCGTCACCGAGGATCCCGATATTCCGAGTTGGGACGCCTGTGCCGAGTCCGGCGAACCTGCCGGCGAGCGCCGCCAACTTCATCCACTGGGTGAACAGGTCATCCTGGGTTACGACGCGGTTGGGCTGTTCGCGCGGGCGGTGCAGTCGCTGATTCCCGCGGTGGCCGGCATTTGGACAGAACAGATTCCGATCAGTGCGGCTGCCGTGTGGGCTGCGCTGCGTGACCTGCCGAAGCAGCCGGTGATCGAGTCGAGCAGCGGCGTACTCGACTTCTCGGTCAGCCTCGGCGCGCGGTCTGGTCGGGTGACCGCCGACAAGTGGGTCGGTCTGCTCAGCGTCGACCAGATCTGGGATCCGTCGAATCACGCCGAGCCCGTTATGATTTTCGGCTGCGGCCGAGCCGTAGCCAGCGATCCGGTGCAGTGCCGCCCGGATCCGCTCGGCCGCTGAGGCATTGGATGTCGGGATGATCCGACCAGGCCGTTTCGCCCTGAGCGGCCGTATGTATATTAGCGAGCGCAACTAGTTACGGGTGATCGGCGTGTGGGGGCGGATCGCTTGTGGCGCAGTGTGCCAACTGCTCGACCGGCTCGACTCAGGTTTCGAGACACTTCCACCACGGATAGCCGATCAGAACTAGGGCTCAAACTATGACGAATTCGACCGTCCAGGCCCCGGCAAAGTCGCCGAACCTGGATGCCGGTGAGGGGACGTCACTGTCGCACCGGCAGATCCTGACCATCCTGTCGGGACTGCTGCTCGGCATGTTCCTCGCCGCGCTGGATCAGAACATCGTGAGCGTCGCGATCGTGCGGATCGCCAACAGCCTGGACGGATTCGACGAACAGGCCTGGGCGACCACGGCATATCTGATCACCGCGACGATCACCACCCCGCTGTACGGCAAACTGGCCGATATCTACGGCCGAAAGCCGTTCTACCTCACCGCGATCGGACTGTTCGTCATCGGTTCGGTGGCCTGCACCTTCGCCACCTCGATGTACGAACTCGCCGGATTCCGCGCCTTTCAGGGGCTGGGCGCGGGTGGGTTGATGTCGTTGGCGTTCACCATCATCGGCGATATCGTGCCGGCCCGGGAGCGGGTGCGCTACCAGGGCTATTTCATGATGGTCTTCGGTACCGCGACCGTGCTCGGGCCGGTGCTCGGCGGTTTCTTCTCGAACTACGACCAACTCTGGGGTCTCGAGGGTTGGCGCTGGGTGTTCCTGGTCAACGTGCCGATCGGCGTGCTCGCGCTCGGCGTGGTCGCCAAGGTGCTCAATACTCCGCATCAGCGCCAGGATCACCGCATCGACTGGTTCGGCGCCGTCGCATTGACGACCTGTGTGGTGCCGCTGCTGATCGTCGCCGAACAGGGCCGGGATTGGGGCTGGAGTTCGCAGCGGTCGCTGATCTGCTACGGAATCGGTGCGGGCGGGCTGCTGCTGTTCGTGCTCGTCGAATTCCTGATGAAGGATGCGGCGCTGATTCCCCTGCGGCTGTTCAAGAATTCGACCTTCAGCGTGACCATCGCGGGCGGATTCATTGTCGGTATCGCGATGTTCGGCGCGATCGTCATGGTGCCGCAGTACTTCCAAGTGGTGCGCGGATATTCGCCGACCAAATCGGGTCTGCTGATGCTCCCGCTGGTGCTCGGCATCATGTTCGGCTCGCAGCTGGCCGGATTGACCACCAAATTGACCGGGCGCTACAAGATCCTGCCGGTGATCGGGACATTCATCATCGCGGTCGGCGCGGCGCTCTACGGCCGAGTGCATTACGACAGTCCGCTATGGCAGCCGCTGGTCTACGGCGGCGTCATCGGATTCGGGCTCGGTTGCTGCATGCAGACCCTGATCATCGCGGCGCAGAATGCCGGTCCGCGTTCGGATATGGGTGTTTCGACCGCTTCGGCGACCTTCTTCCGGCAGATGGGCGGCACCCTCGGTGTCGCGGTATTCCTGACCATCCTGTTCAACCTGTTGCCGCACCGGATCATCGACGCGTTCGGTGGTGCGCTGCCCCCCGGTTTCGATGCCGCGCAGTTGAGCACCATGCAGAGCAACACCAGCGGAATCGCGGCGCTGCCCGACGAGCTGAGAGTGCCCATTCTGATCGGGTTCACCGATGCGATGCACGGCGTCTTCTATGCCGCGGCGGGGGTGGCGCTGCTGGCGTGCCTGGTGCTGATGTTCATGAAAGAGATTCCGCTGCAAGACAATCCGGTACCCGCTGTGGAGCAGGTGCCTTCGGAGGCCGAGGACAGTTGGGCGCAGGCGCAGGTTTGGGAGGGTGCCGCCGAGGTGCTCTCCGAACCCGAACCGGTGCTGGCGGGTGCGGTCGGCCGAATCTCGGTGGATCACGACGGCAATGGTGTGTATGTGGCCGCCGTTGTGCCGCAGTCGCATTCGAGCATCGAATACGAAGGCGCATCGATCGGCGGGCGGATCGGACGCGAGGACGGCAGACCGGTGCCCGGCACCGTGCTGACCCTGATCGACCAACGGGGACACCAGGTTTCGCGCGCGAGCGGCGATGCCGACGGCGGCTACCGGATCGAGGCGCCCGCCGCGGGCAACTACGTCTTGATCGCGTCGGCGACCGGACATCGGCCGGAGGCGGTCAGCGTGGCCATCGGACAGCGCCCACAGCTGCTCGACCTGACCCTCACCGGCTCCGGCGAATTGTCCGGTGTGGTCCGTTCGGCCGGTCGCGGTACCCCGTTGCCAGGTGCCACCGTGACACTGACCGATATCCACGGTGAGGTGGTCGGCGCGGCCATCACCGCGGGCGACGGCGCGTATGTCTGTCATGGTGTCGTCTCGGGCACCTACACCCTGGTGGCCGTTGCCGAACATATGCGCCCCAGCGCCACCACCCTCACCATCCCCGACAGCGGTCTCCTGCATCACGACATCGATATGGCATCGATGGCCGTGCTGGCCGGATCCGCCTGGGCCGACGGCGACCGAGCCGTCCCGGACATCCAGATCACCGTCCTGGACGCATCCGGCGATCTCACCGCCACGGCCCGCACGGACGCCAACGGCCGCTACCTGGTAACCGACCTCCCCGAAGGCCATTACACGGTAATAGCCCGCGGCTACCCACCCGTCACCACCCGGGTAACAGTCTCCGGCGGCGAAGTGACCCACGACGTCCGGCTCGGCTACGAACCCGCCGAAGCTCCCGACCCGCGCTGACGCCAGCTCAGTAGACACCGGCGCCTTGGCGTTACCGCCCGCTCAGTCGACGTGCGGCAACACCTCCGCGGCGATGCGCTCCATTTGAGCGGCCTCGTCGAACAGCGGGTTGATCAGGATCATTTCGGCCCCGGCGTCGGCCACCTCGCGTAAACCCTGGATGCAGTCCTTGGGTGTGCCGTGTACGGCGACGGGCAGCAGGGTTTTTCCGAATTCGCCGTAGAAGTCGGTCAGGGCGGTGGCCATGCGCTGTTCGGCCCGTGCCGGGTCGTCGTCGACCGCGATGTAGACGCGTTTGGCAATGCGGAAATCCGATGGGGCGTCGGAGTTTTCGGCGAGAGTCTCGCGCACGTACCGGACCTGTTCGGCGAATTTGGCCGTCGTACTCGAACCGGCGCCGAAGAACCCGTTGCCGTGCCGGACCGCCCGCCGGAGTGCGGCGGGTGTGCTGCCGCCGAACCACAGTGGCGGATAAGGCTTCTGGAACGGTTTCGGCTCCATGGTGGCGCCGGTCAGCTGCCAGAACTCGCCGTCGATATCGATACGTGGCTGGGTCCACAGTGCCTTCATGACGCGCAGGCCCTCGTTGAAGCGGGTCACCAGATTGTCGGCGGGGTCGACGTCGAAGGCGGAGAACATCCGGTTGCGTCCGCCGATCCCGACGCCGATCTCGAGCCGGCCGCGGGTGAGCTGATCCAGCGTGCTGATGCGTTTGGCGAGATGCACCGGATTGTGCAGCGGCGTCACGAACACCGCGCATCCGAAGCGCAACCGCTCATTGCATGCGGCCGCGAAGGTCAACAACTCGATCGGACTCAGATTGGGCGCGGATCCGAGCAGTTGTTCGGTCGTCCACGCGCTCTCGAAGCCGAGCGCCTCGGCTCGATCCAGGTAGGCCCGCAGATTTTCCGGTTGGAATGATCCGTCGGGAATGAGCTGCGGAAGCGAAATGGCGTATCGCATCAGCCGAGCCTATCGCGCGCATCGAAGCAGCGGTTCCGAGTCATCGAGCCAGACCCGAACATGCCGGTAACTCGACTGTAACCACCCGCCGAGCCGTAACGATGCGCGCAGGCTAGATTATCCGAAAGCCGTTATCCCAGAGAGGAAATCACCCCCGTGGGGCAGTTCTGCAGAGCCGTCTTCCTGGACGCCGACCACAAACTGATCGGGTATCTGGAACCCAAGATCCGATTCCTGAGACGCGCCTGGATCGGCGACGACTTCGTCCAGGGTGTGGAGCGCCTGCTGACGGTGCCGACACGGGTGGTGTGGGCCGGACCGCAGGTGGGCAGGCAGACCAGCCTCTACGACAAGGCCGCCTCCGTCGCGCCGCTGGTCGCGCCGCAGCACGGCTTCATCGGCCGCTACATCCTCAACCACGACAAACGCACCTATGTGGACAAAGCGACGGTCCGGCACGGCGACGACCGCCACCGCATCCATCCGCTGCCGATGCTCACTGCGGAAGGCGCGGATTGCGCCGGCGGCGACGCCGCACTGGTCGGGACCTGGTCCGGGGATCGCATCTCGATGAGTGCCACCGTGCCCACCGGCTTCGAACTACTGCAGTACGACATGGTGGCGAACTAGTTCACGACTTGCTGACGCTCTCGCGGCACGCGGATGTGTGTGCCGCACTGCGAGACTCGGACGCGAATCAGAGCCGCGGATCGAAGACCAGCCGAAAACCGGTCAGCCCGTGCTCATCACCGGAGGCCCAGAACTCCCGTCCCGGTAATTCGTTCTGTGGCAGCCCGGCCTGTTCGGCGATATCGGCAGCCGGTATCCACATGGGCGAATGTGCCGGATGCCATGGTGTCTGCACCTGCGCCCGATCGCCGAACAACAGGATCACCCGCACCCGCACTGGTTCAGGTTCCATAGTTACATGATGCGCGCTTGCAACGGCTTTGCCGAGGTCGCGTGCATCAATCGAAACGTACTTCCCACCGTTTGATGCCATTGAGCCATCCGGAGCGCAGGTGCTCGGGTTCGGCGATCTGACTCAATTCGGGCATGGTGTCGGCGATGGCATTGAACATCAGATCGATCTCGAGCCGGGCCAGGTTCGCGCCGAGGCAGTAGTGCGTGCCCGCGCCGCCGAATCCGACGTGTGGATTGGGGTCGCGCAGGATATCGAACCTGAACGGGTCCTCGAAGGCGTCCTCGTCGAAATTGGCCGAGCTGTAGAACAATCCGACGCGCTGGCCCTTGCGGATCAACTGACCGCCGAGCTCCACATCGCGCATCGCGGTGCGTTGGAATACCGAGACGGGGGTGGCCCAGCGCACGATCTCATCCGGCGCGGTGCGCGGCCGCTGCTCCTTATAGAGCCGCCATTGGTCCGGGTTGTCGACGAAGGCCTTCATGCCGTGGGTGATCGAATTGCGGGTGGTCTCATTACCAGCCACCGACAGCAGGATCATGAAGAACGCGAACTCGTCCGAACCCAGATGCTCACCGTCGATATCGGCATTGACCAGCTGCGTCACGATATCGTCCGCCGGGCAGGCGCGCCGCTGCTCGGCCATGGTCCAGGCATAGCCGGTCAATTCCAGCTGTGCGGTCGGCGCATCGGTGGCGTACTCCGGATCGTCGGCGCCGATCATCTGATTGGACCAGTGGAACAGCTTCTTGCGATCGTGCTGCGGCACCCCGAGCAGTTCGGCAATGGCCTGCAGCGGCAGCTCGCAGGCTACCTGCTCCACGAAATCGCCGCTGCCGGACTTCTTGGCCTCGTGCACGATCCGGGCCGCGCGCTCGGTGAGCGCCGCCCGCAGACCCTCCACCGCGCGCGGTGTGAAGCCTTTGGACACGATGCGGCGATTCTTGGTGTGGACCGGCGGATCCATATTGAGCAGAATCAGCCGCTGCATATCGATCTGTTCGCGGGTGATGGTGGACTGATAGCGGATGATCGCGCTGTTCGCCGTGGAGGAGAAGATCTCCGGATGTTTCGAGATCTCTTTGATGTGTTCGAGTTTCGTGACCGCCCAGTAGCCGCCGTCATCGAAGCCGCTGGAGCGGTCGGGCTGGGCGCACCACCAGACCGGCGCGGCTCGGCGCAGCTCCGCGAATTCCGCGGTGGGTCTGCGTCTCGCCCACAGGTCCGGGTCGGTGAAATCGAATCCGGCGGGAATCGACGGCGTGGCCATGGCCACCTCCCAGAGCTGGAACACGTTCTACATATGATTGAAGCACAGTGCGCCGCTCCGAAATGGTGAAATGCGTCAGTGCTCGAGCTTGTGTAAGAGCTGATGCAGCGAGCGCAGGTCGTCGGGGGAGAGGGCGGCGACGGCGGCCGGGGCGGGGTCGGGGGTGGCCATGGCCTGTGCGAGTACGGCGCGACCGGCGTAGGTGATGGAGACCTGTTTGCGGCGGCGGTTGGTCGGGTCGATCTCGCGCACTACGAGGCCGAGTTCGTCGAGATTATTGACCGCGACCGTGGTCGCGGGCGCATCCATGCCGGTCGCCTGCGCGATCTGGTTGAGCGTGAGCGGGCCGGGACGCAGGCGGCGCAGAATGCGAATTCGACTGAACGGCAAGCCGGTTCGTTCGCTGACCGCCCGCTTCCACGAGTCGCGGGTATCCATCACCAGGTTGGTGAGCTGGGCCCACACCTCATCGGCGGTGGGTACGTCATCCGGCATGTGCGGGGACCTTCTCTTCCAATATCGGGGCGACGCGATCGCGGGACCGCGCGGCCCAGCGGGTGTTCGCGACTATGCCGAGTATGGCGATTCCGGCGGTGAAAACCGCAATCAGCCACCACAGACCGGCGCCGGTCAGCGCGCCGCACAGCGCGACACCCATGCTCACGCCCACCTGTCTGCTGGTCGAGGCGACCGCCGCCGCGGCACCCGCGCGATCCAGTGGCATCCCGCTGACCGCCGCCGTCGTAATCGGTGCATTGACCATGCCGAATCCGATTCCGAAGATCGCGAAGACGATGAGCAGATGCCAGACCGGAGTTGTCCCGTCGAGTCGAGTGAGCAGCACGGCGGCGATGGTCAGCGCGACGCCCGCCGCGAGCAGTGAGGGTTTGGTTCCGTAGCGCCCGACCAGACGCCCCGACAGCGGCGAGAAGATGAGCGTCGCAACCGCCATGGCCAGATACAGCGCCCCGGTGTGCACCGCCGAATAACCGCGCACCTCTTGCAGATACAGCGAGCAGGTGAACAGGAACGCCCCGAGTGCCGCGAAGGCGAAGATTGCGGTCACCGTCGCCGACGCGAACGGCACACTGCGGAAGAAGCGCAGATCGATGAACGGATCCGAGCGCCGCGATTCCTGCCACAGGAAGGCCGCGAGAGCCACCGCCGACGCCGCGAAGACCATCGGCAACCGCTCGATCAACCCGAACACCACCGTGAACAGAAACGCGATCGCCAGCAACTGCCCGATCGGATCGAGTCCGCGCACCGTGGCCGACTTCGATTCCGGCACGAATAGAGTCGTCAGAACCAGCGCGAGCGCACAGATCGGCAGATTGATCCAGAACACCGACGGCCACCCGAGCGCATCGATCAGCACACCGCCGACCATCGGCCCCAAGGCCATCGAAATACCGACGACCGCACCCCAAATGCCCACCGCGCGAGCGCGTTCCACCTTCCCGGTGAAGACCTGTGTAATGATCGACATCGCAACCGGATTCAGCATCGACCCGCCGACAGCCTGCAAAAACCTTGCCCCGATGAGGGTTTCGATATTCGGCGCGAGGCTGCAGGCCAGCGACCCGAGTGCGAAGACCGTCAACCCGATCCGGAACACCCGACGCCGCCCGAACCGATCCGCCGTTGCACCGGCGAGCATCAGCAGACTCGCGAGCGTGAGCGTGTAGATGTCGATGATCCACTGCAGCCGCCCCAGCGGTGCGTCCAGATTCGCTCGAATCGCAGGCACTGCGACATTCACGATCGTCGAATCCATCGACACGATCAGCAGACTCAGGCAACACGTCGCCAATACCACCAGCTTGCGCCGCGGCGTCAGCTCTCCGACAGTTGTGTTCATACAATGATTGTGTAATCACAACTGTTCTGAATGCAAGGGCATGTCCCACGATGTGAGCTGTGGAACATCCGGCTGATGTTTCAGTCGCCGGTGTGCGCCGGGATGCCGAGAACGGCGAGGAAGGCGGTTGCCGCGGGCGTGCGGCCTGCGCGGCTCCAGATGACGTACTCGACCCGGGCCGGCGCGTCGGTGACCTCGATGGTGACAACGCCGGTCAGCTGGGGCGCGTAGGCGGCGGGGAGCATGGCCACGGCTAGACCCGGCCCGACGAGTCGGGCGATGTAGTCGGCGCTGGTCACTTCGAAGGCGACGTCACGGTCGAGACCGGCGGCCGCGAAGGCCTGGTCGGATTGGATTCGCCCGGCCGTGCCTGCTGGGAGGTCCACGAAAACCTCGGATGAAAGTCTGTGCAGGTCGACCAGTGTTTCGGCAGCGAGGGGATGGTCCGGGGCGACCACAGCGACGAGTCGATCGCGGGCGAGTTCGTGAACGGCGACGCTCTGGGGCCGCGCCGTGGTCGGCAGCCCCAGGAAGGCCACGTCGACGGCGCCGTCCCTGACCTGTTCGATGAGGTCGTCGCTCGCGCCCACCCGCAGGTCGATGCGCACCTGCGGGTACTGCCGACGGAAATCGCGCAGTGCGCCCGGGAGGTCGACCGCGGCGACGGTCGGGATCAGGCCGACGGCGAGCCGCCCGCGTATCTCACCGATTGCCGCGGCGACCTCAGCGGCTGCGCGCTCGGCGGCGTCGAGACACTGACGGGCGGCGGGGAGGAACGCCGCACCGGCCGGTGTCAGCCGCACCCGGCGGCTGGTGCGCTCGAAGAGGCGCGCGCCGAGTTCGCGTTCCAGGCGCGCGATCTGGTGACTGAGGGCGGACTGGACTACCAGACATCGTTCGGCGGCCCTGGTGAAGCTATTCGTCTCGGCGACCGCGACGACGTAGCGCATCTGCTGGAGCTCCATGGATCAATCTTGAATCGAGATTGATCCGGTGACAAACATGTGTTGGACTCATTGATCGTGGCCGGGTGAGACTGCGAGTGTGAAAAGTTCAGTAGCACAGCGGGTTTCCGGTGCTTCGACGGTAAACCTGCCTCGCGCCGGCCTGACGGCGCTCGCGCCTTTGGCGTGGGGCACGACCTATGTCGTCACCACCGAACTTCTCCCGCAGGGACATCCACTCTTCGCAGGACTGTTGCGGGCGCTGCCCGCCGGTCTGATCGCGTTGGCGCTCACCCGGACGCTGCCGCGCGGGACCTGGTGGGGGAAGGCCGCCGTGCTCGGCGTGCTGAATATCGGGCTGTTCTTCCCGCTGCTGTTCGTCGCGGCCGAACGACTGCCCGGCGGTGTCGCCGCGACCTTGGCGGCAGCCCAGCCGCTCATCGTGGCGATCCTGGCCGTGACAGTTCTGCACGAGAGCCCATCGGCATGGCGGATCGGCTGGGGTGCAATGGGGGTGGTCGGCGTCGGCCTGGTGGTGATCGGGCCGAATGCGGCACTCGACAGCATCGGGATCGTCGCGGGTCTGGCTTGCGCGGCCACGATGGCGCTCGGCGTGACGCTCACCAAACGCTGGGGACGGCCCGCCGAGGTGAGCCCCACGGCCTTCGCCGGTTGGCAACTCACCGCGGGCGGTCTGTTCCTGGTGCCCGTCACCTTCGTCTTCGAGGGCGCACCTGCTGCGATCGACTCGGACGCCGTCCTCGGCTACCTCTGGCTGGGTCTGATCGGCGGCCTGATCGCCTACGTCCTGTGGTTCCGCGGCATCACCACATTGCCCGTCAACTCCGTTTCGATTCTCTCCCTGCTCTCGCCGCTGGTGGCCGCCGTGCTCGGCGCCGTTCTGCTCGGCCAGACACTCGGCCCGATCCAACTCGTGGGGTTCGCGCTCTCACTCGCCGCCATAGTCGCGGGACAACTTCCCGTTCCCACCCTGGAAAGGACACCTCGATGAAGATTGCCGTCGTCGGAGCCGCAGGCATGGTCGGTTCACGCGTCGTCGACGAAGCCGCGAGCCGAGGCCATGAACTCGTAGCCGTATTCCGGAAAGAGCGGCCGACCACGCTGCCCGCTGGAGTGGTCGCCGTCGCGCAGGACGCCGACCAGATGAGCCGATTGCTCGACGGCACCGACGCGATCGTGATGGCGACTCGTCCGGCTCCAGGACAGGAAAACACCGTCGCCGCAACCACGACGGCGTTGCTCGACGCGGCCGCGGCAGTCCGAGCGCGCATCCTCGTCGTCGGCGGCGCCGCACCGCTGCAGATCCCCGGACGCGCAGACCGGCTCGTCATCGACAGCCCTGAGTATGTGCCGCCCGCGATCCGCCCCATCGCCGCCGCAAGTGTCGCGCAACTGGAAGCCTGCCGAACAAATTCGGCCAACTGGATCTATCTCAGTCCGCCCGCCCTCCTCGAACCCGGACATCGCACCGGAAAATACCGGCGCGGCACCACCACCCTCATCACCGATGCCGATGGCGCATCCCGAATCTCGGCCGAAGATCTCGCCGTGGCAGTCGTCGACGAACTCGAAATCCCCTGCGATACCCAACATTTCACCGTCGGTTACTGATAAGCCGAATCTCCGGTCTCGCCGCCGCGCTCGCCTGCCTCGGTGTCGCCGTGCTGCTGCCCGCGGATCGGGCGGCGGCCGATGGTGCATTCCCCGCCGTGATCGACCTGCCCTCTTCAGTGCCTGCACCCGATCCGCACCGGTACGACGAAATTTGCGACGGGTATCGGCGACCGGCACCGCCGGTCGCCGATACCCGTTACATCAGGCCGGTGATGTGCCGTCCCGGCCGAGATGCCGGGTGAAGAAACGGACCGCACTGTCGACTTCGAACCGGGGTACCCCAGCGTGTCCGCCCGCATTGGCGTGCAACGTCTTTTCCTTCGAGGCGAAGGCGTCGAACAGCGCGAGCCCGGATCGGCGATCGACGAGTTCGTCGTCCCACTGGAGCAGGAATTCGATCGGGACGGTGATCTGTGCCGCCGCCTCGGTCAGGGTTTCGTGCCCGAGGCAACCGAAGACCGCGGCGCTGATCCTGGGTTCGACCGCCGTCAACGGCACGCCGATTCCGGTGCCCTGCATGATGCCCCAGAAGCCGATCGGCGCTTCGGTGCCGAGCTCCGGCAGTTTCTGAACAGCGTCGATGGTCGCCTGCCATTCGGGTACGGCACGTGCCGCCAGGTCGAGGTGGATCTCGACGACGATCGGGCCGATGGGTTCGCCCGCCGCCTGAGCCTGCCGTAACGCGGCCACATGCTGTTCGTCGGTCGCCGTTCGGGACCGGTCGCCATGTCCAGGCGCGTCGAGGGCGGCGACATGGAAACCGCAGGTCGTCACGAAGCGGTGGGCGCGGCCCAGGATTCCCGGGGCTCGTTTGTGCTGGCCGCCGCCGTGCGCCATCAGGATCAGGGGTGCACCATTCGCGCGGGACTCGGGTGACCAGAGCACACCGGGGACCTCGCCCAGAATGAAGTCGCGTTCGATGACACCGTTCGATGATGTCTGCGAGGTGAAATGCATTTGGTTGTTGCCTTTCGGGATTGCCTTGTAGCGGCACTCCCGGCGACACCTACCGCAATCGCCCGACCGTGAACCCGAAGGGGAGCACCCACATGGATACAGCGTTCATGGGTCTCACCTCCTCGCGCGATCTCACGGTCTCCGGCACGCTACCAGCCCGGATGCCGTCGCGCCCAACCATTTCCCATCGGTGACTCGGACCGATCGGGAATCGCGAAGCACCAGGCAGCGAGTCGGAGCTGGCAGCGATCTCAGCTTTCGGCCCTGAGCGGACTACGCGACGAGGGTGAGGTGCGCGCTCGCGGTCCCGCCGGCGCGCGTCATCAGGCGGGTAATGGCCTCGGCGACCTTCCTCGGCTGCTCGAGGATCACCGAGTGGCCGGCGCCGTCGACCAGGACGAAATCCGAGTACTCGACGGCGGCGGCCATCGCGACGGAATGCGACGGCGGCGTCATCAGGTCGGCGCTACCGCACAGCACCAACGTCGGGATCTTCGACAGGACCGCGAGGGCGTCGGTCTGGTCGAAGACCATGAAGGCGCTCAGGAAGCTCGCCATCGTCACGATCGGTGTCTCGTTGTGCATCGCGTTGGCGAGCGCGAGCACCCGCGAGCTCACCTTGCGATCGCCGAATTCGGCGGTCCGGATGATCGGGGCGAAGACCTTGCAGGCCACGACCTTGGCGTGGTGCATCAGTCCCGGAGCGCGTCGGACGGCCGCTTGGAATGCGGATACGGCCGGATTGCGCAGCAGACGGCCGAAACCGGCGTCGGCAATGCCACTCGCTGCGGTCGCGATGAGCGCGACGCCGGTGATGCGCGTGCCGATCTCGTGCGGATTCTGGCTGACGTAGGTGAGCACCGTCATGCCGCCCATCGAGTGGCCGACCAGGACGACCGGCCCGGTGGGGGCGACGGCGTCGATAACGTCGCGCAGGTCCTTGCCGAGCTGCTCGAGGTGGTAGGTCCGCCGGGAGGCCGCGGCGGAATCGCCGTGGCCGCGATGGTCGTAGCAGACGATCCGGGCGCCGGGGTACTGGCGCACCAGCGCGTGGCGGACGTAAGTCCACGACGCGGTGCGCAGGCAGTGCCCGTGCAGCAGGACGACGGTGAGGTCGGCGTCTCGCGGGCCGTATTCACGAACCGCGAGTTCCACGCCGTCCTCGGTCGAGACCGTGGCACGACGTTCCGCCGAGGTGGCGATGGTGCTGGTGATCGACATCGGGGGCTCCGGTTCGGTTGCGGTGACTTGATTAACTGTCCGCCGCATCGCCCGCCGATATCAGATCCCCGAGTGCTGAGCTCGTGCCCCCAAGGTGGACCGGATCACCACCAAGGTGTCACCGGTCGGCGCGCCAGCGCGCTGTCACCCGTCCGATCTCGGTTGCCGGAGGTTCGTGGTAGAGCCATTCCCTGGCGATTCGGTGCCAATTGTTCGTGGTCCCCAATTGGCCCAACACGGCGAGGGTGAACAGGTCTGCGCGCCGCTAAACTGAGCGACGCTCATCTTCTCGAGACAGTTCGGCAGGAGGGTGCGATGCCGCCGAAAGCCGTTGGGCAGCGCCGTCGTCCGACACAGGAACGCGCCAGGGCGACCCGAGAACACATACTCGACGCCGCCGCAAAGCTTTTCGGGGAGCGCGGTATCGCCGACACCTCGACGAACCGGATCGCGGCCGAGGCCGGGGTGAGCATCGGCACCGTCTATCGGTACTTCGCCGACCGCTCGGTCATCGTCGAAGAGCTGCTCAGGCGCCTGCTCGAAAACGTCGAAAGGCGCTTTACCGAGCGGGTCTTCGGGCTGTCGGACAAGCCGATGCTGGAAATGATCACCGGCATCCTGGAAGTCATCACCGACGAACTGGTGGCCAACGCCCGATTGGTGCGCGCACTGGTGGCCGGAGTCCAGTTCTACAGCAGCGGTATTCCCGAATTGGAGCCGCGGCTGCGGCTGCTGGTCAAGCTGCTGCTGATCCAGCTGCTCGGCCCCGGTGACGATCACGAATACGATGTGATGACCTTCGTGCTGATCAACACCGGTTTTGCCGCGGTGCTCCGCGCATCGGCGCTCGAGGTCGACAGCCGGGAGCGCAAAGAGGCGATCGAGATGACCGCGCGGATGATCACGGCGATGGCCGAGGCCGAAATCAAGGCCAGGACGGCCTGAGGTCGCGGCTTCAAAAGTGAGCACTTCCCCATCTA
Source organism: Nocardia sp. CA-120079 (assembly GCF_050955745.1). Classification (NCBI taxonomy): domain Bacteria; kingdom Bacillati; phylum Actinomycetota; class Actinomycetes; order Mycobacteriales; family Nocardiaceae; genus Nocardia; species Nocardia sp. CA-120079. The sequence goes on along the minus strand of NZ_CP192088.1, from coordinate 5,966,999 downwards.
TTGGTCGGTGAGCGCTCCTCGACGTCGGCGAGAATCAGCATTGTGCCTGGTAGCCGACTGTGATTGCGGCCGTTGCGGATTGTTAAAAGAGGAGTAGAAGGTGAGCGAGCGCTCGGTTTAACGTTTTCTGACACAGCAGGCAGCGGATAGGAGGTCATACGTGACGATCGAGAGTCTCGTTCGGCCCGAACGCAATGGGCTGGATCGGCCGATTACGCCATCCACGCGCGATATCGACAGGTTGACCCGTGAGGTGATGGCACATCTCGCGGAGTCGGACGAACAGTGCGGCGCGCTGCCGGGACAAACGCTGGTCCGCGATGTGAAGGCCGTGGTCCGGATCTGCCTGGGATGGCTGATCCAGTGCGTGAACGGGCACGCGCTGCCGACGAAGACCGACCGGCTCGCGATTGCGGCCGCCGGATGTACCCGGGAAGGGGTCCCCGTCGATACCGTTCTGCATGCGGTTCACGAGGGCTTCAGAGTGGGACTGGATCTGATATTCGCTCGTACGGGTCCGGCGGACGTACTCGGCGTCGTCAGGGGCGCGACTACGGTGCTGGAGCTGTCGAAGCTGATCACCGCCGCCGTGAGCAAGGCCTACGTTCTCGAGCACAAGGCCGTTGCCGCCGAGCAGCAGACCGCGGCGCACAGCCTGACCTCGGCGTTGCTCGCCGGCCATCTCGATCCCTCGGCGGCGCGGGAAAGCGGTTTACCGATCGCCGACGAGTACTCGGTGCTCGCCGTGGCGATTCCGGCGCATCCGGATGAGCGCCATCCGCAACTCGACGGACAGGTCGTCGCGCGCCGTAAGCTCCGCCGCCTCCAAGCCGCACTCGCGACCATATTCGGAGGAACGGCGCTGTCGCTGTTATCCGTCGACGGCGGAACGATTCTCGTCCCGTCCACCGCGCGGACCGATCCCGAACTCGACGGCTTGGTGCAACGGATGTCGTCGGCGACGCAGGTGCCGCTCACCGTCGCCGTTGTCACCGCCCGCCCCGACGAGGTGCCCACCGCCGCCCGCCATGCCCACGAACTCCTCGACACCGTGCAACAGCTCGAATTGGCGCCCGGCGCATACAGATTCACCGAACTGGCGCTGCAATATCAACTGACCCGTCCTGGGCTGGGACGTGACGTCCTCGTCAACCGGCTCACCCCACTGCACGAACACCCGGACCTGTTGGAAACCCTCCAGATCTACATCGACACCGGCCTGAGTCGAACGCGTGCCGCTCGCAAACTGTGCGTCCATCCGAACACCGTCGACTACCGACTCCGCCGAATAGCCCAGATCACCGGCTTCGACCCCACCGAACCCAGCGGACTGTGGTATCTGCGCTCCGCCCTCGTCGCCCGCGCCGGAGGGCGATCGGCGGTCTCGGGGAATCATGCCGTGTGATCCGCGGGGGAGGGCGACGGCTCCGTAGCCCCTGCCCCCGAGACGTGCGCTCGTCGAGCGGATCGACGTCGGGACAGTAGCGATTGCAGTACGACGAGCGCACCCGCGACGAGCACGAGCATGCCGATCACCCGGAATCCGCTGTCTGCACCCGAAATGAACGCTGCGACAATGTCATCGGTGCGGTCGGAGATGGCCAGTGCCTGCGCTACGGTGTGTGGATCGTGGTCGGCGCGGATCTGCGACGGTAGTGCGGCGACGAATCGTGCGGTGAGCACCGTGCCGATGACGGCGACGCCGAGGGCGCTGCCGAATTCGCGGGTGGTGGACTGCAAGCCGGCCGCGACCCCTGCCTGTTCCGGCGGCAGCGCCCCGGCGATCGCACCGGACAATGTCGGAAGTGCCAGCGCCACACCGATTCCCATTACGACGAGCCACGCGGCGTATTCGGCATAGGGGGTCTGCACGCCGCTCGTGGACAGTCCGAGCAGTCCGCCGCCGACGAATACGAATGCGAGCGCGGTGGTGGCGTCGAGCCCGATCCGCTGTGACAGTCGTCCGACATGCTTGGCGCCGAGGATGATCGGGACGGTGAGCGGGATGATCCCGAGACCGGTTTGCAGTACGCCGAATCCCTTGCCGTACTGCAGGAACGACGCGTTGACGTAGAACAGCGCGAACATGCCGAAGAAGACCGCCGTCATACCGAGGCAGGCGCTGCGCAGGGCCGGGAGGCGGAACAACCGCGGATCCAGCAGCGGGTGTTCGACTCTCAGCTCGACAATAGTCCATGCGGTGAACAACGCTGCGGCACAGGCGAATCCGGAGATAACGATCGCACTGTCCCAACCCGCTTCTGGCCCGTGGACGATGCCGAGCAGCAGCGCGACCGACGCACCGACCAGCAATACCGCGCCGAACGGGTCGAGCCGACGATCATGGCGTGGCGACACCGGCGCGATCCGTCCCACGAGACCAGCGAGCACCAGCGCGATCGGCACCACACCGGCGAACAGCCAACGCCACGAACCGCCCGAAAGGATCGCCCCGCCACCGACATTGCCGACGACTCCACCGATGCCCGTCATCGATGCCCACACCGCGATAGTCGCGCCCTTGCGCTCAGCGGGAACAGCGTGCAGCAGGACGGCGAGCGTATTGGGCAGTACGGCGGCAGCACCGATTCCCGTGACGGCCCGACCGGCCAGCAGGAACGCCACGTTCGGTGCCGCTGCGGACGCGAGCGCGCCGAGCGCGAAAAGCCCCAGTCCGAATAGCAGAATCCCCTTGCGCCCGAAGCGATCTCCCGCCGCACCGCCGGGGATCACCAGACAGGCGAAGACGATCACATAGGTGTCGACAATCCAGACCAGGGCCGACGCGGACGGGCGCAGTGCGCTGGTGGCGAGCAACGGGACGGCGAGATTGATCGCGGCGACCATGCCGACGACCAGCACGACGCACGCGCAGATGACCGCGAGCAGGCCGCGCCGCGAGGCCGAACGCGTCGGCAGGTCTGGAGCGTGATTCAGGACATCGAATTGCATGGCCACGACGTTATGGACGGGTGCAGTCTCCGTGCCACGCAACTTCCACAACTAATTATTGCGTACAATGCAACTGTGCCAGAGCAACTCGATCTGAACCTCCTACGCGTATTCGATGCCCTGCTCCAGGACGGCAGCGTCACGGTGGCGTCCGAGCGCCTACATCTGTCCATCCCGGCGACCAGCCGGGCTTTGGGCCGGTTGCGGCGGGCGATGGGCGATCCGATCCTGGTGCGTGCCGGTCGTGGGATGGCTCCGACACCTTTCGCACTGCGCACCGCGCCGCGGGTACGGTCCCTGCTGGACGAAGCGTCGGCACTGATCAGCGCCGATCGCGAGGTTACGGTCGCAGAATTGCAGCGCACCTTCACAATTCGCATCAACGACGGTGTGGCCGCGACCCTGGCGGCGGTGGCGGTCGATGCCACGGCCGCGGCCGCTCCCGGCGTGACGCTGCGCTTCGTCGCGGAGGGCAGCGAGAGCATCGAGGCGCTGCGCGACGGCTCGGTCGATCTGGATATCGGTGCGGGCGACATCGTCGCTCCAGATATGCGATCAGCTGTGCTGTACCGCGAACGAATAGTGGGCATCGTCCGGGCCGACAGCCCACTCGGCCCTCGCCCGACATTGCGGCAACTGTGCCGATATCCCCACGTCTCGGCCTCTCGCCGCGGTCGTGCTCGCGGGCCACTCGACGACGCACTCGACGCCGCGGGCTTGCAACGCCACGTCGCGGCCGTTGTGCCTACTTCCGCCGTCGCCGCACTCCTGGTCGCCTCGAGTCCGTACATCGGACTCGTCCCGCAACGCCTTGCCGAGCAATACGGCCAGTCCCTCGGCCTTCGCTGGTTTCCGGTCCCCGCACCCCTCCCGGAGGTCGAAGTGCGACTGTTCTGGCATGCCCGCCTCGACGCCGACCCGGCACAGCGCTGGCTCCGCGACACCATCCGCGACGCACTCCGTCCGCCGCGTGAATCTTCGGATCGCATCGATTGATCAGTTTCGAAGAAGCCCGGCGTGGGGTCGGCTCCATAGCATTGGAAACGTTCCCAGCGAGACGATCACGGAGGAAAAGACGATGAACCAAGCGCAGAAGTCCACCAAGGCAACCACCGCGAAGAGCCCGGCCTCGGTCGGATTCTCCGAAGAAGAGCGGGCCGCGATGAAGGAGCACGCCCAGGAGTTGAAGACCGCCGCGCGGCGCGGCTCGCGGGCTACCAAGGCGGATGGGGAAGCCGACGTAGTCGCCAAGATCGCAGAGATGGCGGAACCGGATCGAACCATGGCCGAACGGATCCATGCGATCGTCAAAGCCAACGCACCAGCTCTTACGCCGAAACTCTGGTACGGTATGCCCGCGTATGCCATGGGCGGCAAGGTCGTCTGCTTCTTCCAAACCGCCGAGAAATTCAAGTCGCGGTACGCGACGTTCGGCTTCAACGACATCGCGACCCTTGATGAAGGCACCATGTGGCCGACCGCCTTCGCGCTGACGAAGTTGACGGCCGCCGATGAGGAACGGCTCGGCGCGCTCGTGAAGAAGGCGGTCCGCTGAGGCGAGAGCGATTGTCGCGCAAACTATGATGATCTTTCCGATCGGTAGGAGGTGTGCGGGTGGGTGCAGCACGGTCTGGAAATCATTGGGGTTGGCTGGGCAAGGCCGGCGCTGTGCTGGCCGCAGCTGTTCTGCTGTCGTCGATCGGAGCGGCGGTTGCCACCGCCACACCGAGATTGCGCACCCCCGCGGGTGGTTACGAGGACCTGTTCGTGCCGTCGAGCATGGGGCCGATCAAGGTCCAGGTGCAGTGGGCGGCCCGGGGCGGGAACGCGGCCCTCTATGTGCTCGACGGTCTGCGCGCGCCCGCCGATCACAGTCAGTGGGTCAGCGATACCGACGCGCTGCGCCAATTCGCGGGCGACAACGTCACTTTGGTGTTCCCGGTCGGCGGTCGCTCGAGCTTCTACACCGACTGGTACCGACCCAGTAGTACCAATGGTCAGCAGGCGACGTACAAATGGGAAACCTTCCTCACCGAGGAGTTGCCCGCGTACCTGGCGCGGTTCGGCGTTTCGCCGACCAACAACGCCATCGTCGGTGCTTCTATGGGCGGGAATGCGGCACTGACGCTGGCCGGCCACCATCGCGACCAATTCAAGTTCGCCGGATCATTTTCCGGCTTCGTGCACCCGACTTTTCCGCTCTGGAACGAAGCGATGCGCGCGGCCATGTGGGACGAGGGCAACTTCAATGTGGACGATATGTGGGGTCCGGCCGATGACCCCGCCTGGAGCCGCAACGATGCCACCAACCAGGCGGAGTTGCTGCGCGGGCTGCCGGTCTACGTCTGCACCGGCAATGGCCAGCCCGGACCGCTCGACCTGCCGTACGGACTCGGCAACACGGTGAATGCGATGGCCCTCGAAGCGATGACGTTGACGTCGGCCCAGATGCTGCGTGATCGAATGTCGGAACTCGGCATCCCCGCGCGCTTCGACATCATCAACGGAACACACACCTGGCCCTATTGGCAGCAAGCGCTCGCGTCGGCGCGTCCGATGATCCTCGACGCGCTCGGCGCGCACTGAACTCAGGATTGGAAGATCGCCGATGTGACGGGCACATCGGCGAAGCTGTAATACCAGCCGTTCCACGTATCGGCGACAATCACCTGGATCGCATGACCACGCGCCGGACCGTCGGTGATCAACCACAAGCCATTGCCGTATCCGGTCGCCGGGCTGATGCTGCCATCCGACCATGTGAACTGGGCCGAACTGGGCGTACCGGGTGCGTTCCATGGAATGGTCACATCGAACTGACCGGAGCCGATACCCGGAAGCAACGAGCTGACGCAATCCCGCAGTGTGGCAGTGCGCCGGATACTCTGCGCCGCGCTACCGGTGCCGGGCACCAACCGGCCGGTCATCAGACCGCCCTGGCGGCAACCGCCGCTGCCCGCACTCGGTGGGGAGGCCTGCACCTGCGGCGCGCCCAGCACCGGCAGGGCGCACAGCACCGCCGTTATCAGCACGCTTCGACGAATAGACACCGCACCACCTCCCTACGACGGGACAGCAATCAGCAGTTTAGCGGTCTCCGGCGCGTACTCTCCGCGATTGAATGTCCCGGCGAACCATGGTCGGCAGTCGCCGACATCGCACGGCCTCAGTGAACCAGGGCGGCTCGATTTCGTGCGTACGCGACGACATCTTCTGCGTAGGCCGAGGCGTCTCGCTCCGCGAAACATGTTCGGAGCTGGTCGAATGCGTCGTCGAGTTGTGGTCCCGGTCCGCGATCGGCGAGCAGGACGACGATCGCTTCCCAGGTGCCGCTGTGCGGGTCGGGATGGGTAAGTAGCTCGTCGAGGTAGCGGTCCGGTTCCAGCAACCGTAATGCGCGGCGCGCGAATGTGTGTACGCGCCGGGGCAGTTCGGTGCGGATGGTATCGATGTCGGTTTGCAGTACGTGCTGGCCGGATTGTTCCGGGTCGAGCCGTAAGGACCACAACGCCGTCAGCTCGTCGGGCAGGGTCTGGGTATTGATCAGGTCGGGGCCGGTGGCCTCTTCCAGTGGTATGGCCGGTAAGCCCAGCTGCGTGTTGCGCCAGTTGCGGAATTCCCACCAGGCCGTCGGGGTGGCGCTCAGCTCCAGGCCGAATCCGAGCACCTGCTGTCCGCTGGTCCAGGTGCGCGAAACTCGGGTGCGCCCGACGGAGGCGACACCGCCCGGCTCGACCCGTATCCACCTGGGGTCGGAGCCGTCAAACCCATACGGTTGCAACAGTTTTCCTGTTTCACGCAGCAGGCGGCGCAGTGCCGACTCAGGTCTGACCATATCCGCAGGTTAACGATGTGCCCCGACAGATATGTCGGCACATGGCAAAAGCCCGGTGATGTCGCGGTGCATACGACCGAGGAGGCCGTGATCGTAAGTGCGGGCACGCCGGTCACCGTGTACGGTCGCGAGCTTGCTTCCACAGGCCGTAGAGGGCCAGTAATGGCTTTGCCGCCATCCACTCACCGAACCGGTAATCCGCTCCCCGCACCAGACGCGACGCCAGCTCCGGGCACTGCTGGGCGAGGTATTGTCGGCCCTTTTCGGCGTGCAGGGGAATCGAGACGATCTTGATCCGGTCGCTGTCCTTCAGATATGGGATCGCGAAACTGATGTTTTCCCACGTGGTCCGGCTTTGATCTTCCAGGACGAGCTCGCCGCTGTATCCGCACGTCTCCGTGGCGTAGCGGGCCATCAGGGCTGCCTCGGATTGCGGACCCGCGCATGCCCCGCCACAGAGCACCAGACGACTGCTGGCCACGGTCGGGTCGATGGACCGCAGACCGGCTCGCACGCGCCACCGGTTCATCATGTTCGCGCGCGTGCCCGCATTGCGATAGCCGAGAACCACGATGGCCTCGGAGGCGCCCGTGACCGATCCCACGAGCCGGTGGGAAGCGCGCCAGTTCTCCCACTCGCCCCACAGCAGCACGAGCACGAGACCGGTAGTCGAAAGCCACGTCCGTTTCCGCACGAATTCAGCCAAGCACAAACTCCTCGAAAAGCCGGTCCGCGACATGGTTTTTCACCGGTATCTCCTGCTGCGTCCCCGACGTAGTTCGCCGGCGATCAACGTCGCAATTCACCGGCATAGCGACCAGGACAGGTCTCCGGGAATCGGCGGTGCAGCCGGTCGATGAATCGCTGTATGGCGCGCAGTTCTACCACGAGTTCTTCGCGGAATGCCGGGTGGAGGCGATGGGCGAGTCCGAGTTCACGGGTGAGCCTTTCGGCCCGATTCGTCAGTAGTTCCAAGAAGACCTGTGCTTGGGCAAGGTCGGGATCTTCGTGCATCTATGAGGCCGTCCTGTGGGCGTCGCATGATTTCCAGGTGCGTCCCGGCAGTCGCGGCCCTCGACAGCGTGGGAATCGGACTGATGCTATCCCGCTACAACACACTCCGTGACGACTTCGTACGCCTTGATCGTGAGTCTTTATGCAGCCGATGGGAAGTCGTGAGGATCCCAGCTCTGAAACGGGTGTGTGAGTGCGACGTTCCCAGGGGCACTTCGCACTCACACACAGGCGAGGTTCAGCGGCACATCTCCACCGCGTCGGCCTTGTTGTCCGCGCTGGATGGCAGGGTGCCCCGAGCGTTGTCCGCGACGGAGGCGAGCAGCTGCCAGCGTTCGCCCGTCCAGTTGTACACCGCCACGGTTACGCCGGTGCGGTTCCAGTACGAGGTCAAACGGTCGCCGACGCCGCCGTTGCCGATGTCGTGCAGAAAACAGCCCGCGTCGTACTGAAAGAGCATGCTGCCCGTGCCATTGGCGCCGTCCCAGCCGCAGAACAATCCGCCCGGGCAGTCGTAGCTCGGTGACGCGGATGCCGGGGCGGCCGAGATCATCGCGCCACCCGCGACTGTGCCGAGTGTCAGCACGGCCGCGGCGATCGGGACCAGACGGCGAACGGCGTTGGCGCGGTGGTTGATTTTCATGGTGATGTCCTTCGTGAGAATCGGTGTCGGCCTTCCGACGGCTTGACACCAACTCTGTGCGGACTCACCAACGACCGACCAACGACCGACTAATCGGGCAGCTCAGCCCCCTGAGTGCGAGTCGGACAGAGCGATGTGCGGAACTATGGTGCGTTCGAGCCGCTTTGATCGTGCGGGAGTAGCCGTGTGTCGAATGCCTGGGCGACGGCGAGGCTGTCCTCGTAGACATGGTGGCGGGTGACGAGGCCGTCTTCGATGGTGAGGTGCAAGGCGAACCGGGAGCGATAGGCGCGTCCGGTGGGCCGGGCAGTCTGGCGGATTTCGCCGAGCACCACCGCATCCGGGCCGTCGACCAGGATGCGTTCGATCACGGTGCCGACCTGCTCGGGCACGTGGTGGCGGGCGATCTCGCGAAAATGCTCAGCCGCGTCGGTACGTGTGGCGCGGTGCCGGATCCATGGGGTGGCGGGTCGGTTGTGCTCGCGCTCCGGCCAATTCAGTTTCCAGTCGCTGATCGGGGCGTAGAGCGCGGCGGTGGCGTCCGGATCGCCCGCACCGATTCGGCGCAGCAACTCCTCCACGACGGTGCGGGTGGTGATCGTCCCGAGATCGTTCATACCTGCCACCATGCCCGCAGCGAGGTTGCCCGTCGATTACCTCCGAGGTAATACCGTTGACCTGTTGTGCCGCATCGGCTCTCGTGTATCGACGGCGCGGAGGTACTTCTACAATCCGTGCGTGAGCCTTACCCCCGCCGACCTGGTCGGCTACACCGATCGCGACCTCGACACCGACCTGGCGCGTTGGTTCCCCGCTACCGAAGCCGTACAGCTTCCCGAGCAGACCCGACCGGTGGAAGCGTTTCTCACGCGCCTGGCTCCCACGGATGCGGCGGCGCTGGCCGCGTTCGACCGCCGGGTGCGGTCAGGCCTGCTGCCGCAGTTCTTGGACATCTTCGACTGGTCCTACGGGTTCGATTTCGCCGGAAACGACTGCGGCATCATCGATTCGGACTACACGACCGAGCTGACCGACGACGATGTCTACTCGATCGGTGCGGACGGCGGCGGCAATCTGTATGTCGTACTCACCAATGGCCAAGTGGCCGTGTGGTTCCACGAGGAGGAGGTGCTCGAAGGCGGCACCCGCTTCGACAACCTCGACGTCTTCCTCTGGTCGTTCGTGCGCTACCGCGCGGTGCGCGCTGGGAAACTCGACCGCTCGGCCGTAGAAGCAGACTTCCTGGCACTCGGCCAGGACGGCGCACTCGAACCGCAACTCGGCCTGCTGAATTTCATGAATTAGGACGCCCGCGCAGCACTCGATGCGGAGACAATGTCGGTGCCGCGTACCGGTGCCAGCGATGAGCACGCAGTGGCGAAATCCTGTCAGATATTGCTCTGGCAGGAGTGATGCTGGAACTACGGCCGCGGTGATGTCGTCGCCGACGTGCGTACGTTGCCGAGGATCTTGTCCGTCACAGCGGACCGGCGAATGGAAGGGAACTCCCTTCCATATTCAATCTATAGCGCACCCGGGGGCTTGCGGCAAGACCCCGGTCGTACCGCAGAATCACTTGCCGAAGCCAGAACCTGCGGAAATGGGAGTCGCGAATTGCGTGTGTTGCCGTCGACGTTTGGGGCGAGCCCGTCGAGCCGAGAGAGGGAGGGACGGATGGCGACTCAGGGGTACGAAGACGAATTGCAGTCCGAGCGAGACTACGTGGCCGGGCTCTACACGCGGCTCGACGCCGAACGCGCGCGCGTGAAGGGAAAGTACACCGCCGCGTTACGCGGAACCGGCGGGACACCCATGGAACGCGATGTCGAGGTGCGCACGCTGGCCAGGGCGGCGAAGCGGCTGGACGTGGCCGACAGCGGGCTGTGTTTCGGCAGGTTGGACACCATTTCGGGTGAACATTCCTACATCGGCCGGATCGGCATCTTCGACGAGGACAACGAGTACGAGCCGCTGTTGCTCGATTGGCGGGCACCGGCGTCGCGGGCGTTCTATGTCGCCACTGCCGCCACCCCCGAAAACATGCGACGCCGGCGCCAGTTCCACACGCACGGGCGTCGAGTTGTCGATTTCACCGACGAGGTGCTCGGCCGTCCGAGCGATGGCGAGCGCGGCGACGCGGCCTTGCTCGCGGCGGTCAATGCGCCGCGCGGTGCGGGGATGCGCGACATCGTGGCGACGATCCAGGCCGAACAGGACCGGATCATCCGGCTCGATCACCCGGGTGTGCTGGTGATCGAGGGTGGCCCGGGCACCGGGAAGACCGTGGTGGCGCTGCACCGCGTCGCTTATCTGCTTTATACCCAGCGGGAGCGGATGGAGCGCCACGGTGTGCTCGTGGTCGGGCCGAATCCGGCGTTCCTCGACCACATCGGCCGCGTGCTTCCGTCGCTGGGCGAGACGAATGTCGTGTTCATGACCACTGGTGATCTGCTGCCCGGGTTGCGCGTCACCGCCGAGGACACCCCGGATGCCGCGCGACTCAAGGGCTCGCTGAAGATCCTGGACGTGCTCGCGGCGGCCATCGCCGATCGTCAGCGGGTGCCGGAGCATCCGGTGCCGATCGAACTGCAAGACGTCACGGTGCGGATCGACACCGAGACCGCGGAGTGGGCGCGGGAGGAGGCACGCGCGAGCGGACTGCCGCACAACGAGGCCCGCGCGGTGTTCAGCGAGATCGTCACCTACGTGCTCACCGAACGGGCGATCGGCCGGATCGGCAGTGGCTGGCTGACCAGGAAGGACCGCGAAGCATGGGAGAACCTGCGGGCCGACCTGCTCGCCGAACTCGCCGACAACGACCAGTTCACCGCCGCGCTCGACGAACTCTGGCCGATAATGATGCCGGAAACATTTCTGGCACAGCTGTATTCGTCTTCTGACCGCCTGCGTGCGGCTGGTGCCGACGAGTCCCTGTGGCGTGCCGACGGCGAGGCCTGGACGGTGTCGGACGTGCCGCTGCTCGACGAACTGGTCGATCTGCTCGGCCGCGACAAGGCGGCCGACGAGGCCGCCGCGCGTGCCGTCGAGCGGGAACGCAAGGCCGAGGCCGAGTACGCCGCGGGCGTGTTCGACACGCTCATCGAACGCGAGGACCTGAACGACGACATCGGCCTGCTCGCCAAGGACATGCTCTACGCCGAGGACCTCGCCGAGCGCTTTCTCGAACGCGACACCCGTGAACTCGTCGAACGCGCTGCCGCGGACCGGGATTGGACTTATCGACATGTCGTGGTCGACGAAGCCCAGGAACTGTCCGAAATGGACTGGCGGGTCCTGATGCGGCGCTGTCCGGGTCGATCGTTCACGGTGGTAGGCGATCTCGCGCAACGCAGGTCGGTGGCCGGAGCGACATCGTGGGACACGATGTTCGAACCGTACGTGCCCGGCCGCTGGGTCTATCGGTCGCTGTCGGTGAATTACCGCACTCCGGCGGAGATCATGAGCGTCGCCGCCGCGGTGCTCGCCGAGTTCGCACCGGGAGTCCAGCCACCCGAGTCGGTCCGCGCGTGCGGCGTGCAGCCCTGGTCCAAGCAGGTGGCCGAGGACGAATTGCCCAATGCCATAGCGGAATTCGTCCGCGATGAAGCCGGTCGCGAAGGCACCAGCATCGTGATCGGGCCACCGGGTGTGCCGGGCACCGTGGCTGCCTCGGAGACGAAGGGCCTGGAATTCGACGCCGTCCTGGTCGTAGCGCCGGAACGAATCCTCGCCGAGGGGCCACGTGGCGCAGCCGAACTCTACGTCGCCCTGACCCGTGCCACCCAGCGCCTCGGCGTCCTGCACCAGGGCCCTCTTCCGCGGGCCCTGACCGGACTCGCCGAAATCGGCGGTCTCGCCGAGGCCGGTAATCGAGGGTCGGCTTAGCCATTCGTGTGCGGCCCCGGACGCGATACCGGGGCCGCCGTCGACGGCGGTTCGGTCTGTGTCGTCACGGGGTCGCTGCGGCGACCTCGGCCGGGGGTTCGTCGGCGGCGGGGCGGAGGCGCGTGGCTTCGTCGTTGGTCGGGATGGATCCGACGACGACGGTGATCACGAGAATGAATGCGATCAGTGCGCAGCCGGTTCGGGTGAAATGGAACAGTTCCCAACGCCGCAGGATGTCGGCGTAGTCGCTGGGTGGCGTCCCTACGGCCCAGCGTTTGATCTGCTGGTTGATCGGCACGTTTCCGAAGCGGGTCACCAGGAATGAGATGAACGTCAGCGCTGAGGCGCCCGTCGCGATCCACCGTGACGATGACTTCGACCGCACCGCCAGGATCAGTGTGCTCAGGACGGCGAGCCCCATCAGTGACTGCATCACCGGGCCGTTGACGCGCATCAGCGCGGTATGAAAAGTGAACCGAACATCAAGGGGCACTTCGCGAAACGCGTACAGCACGTTCACCGCGCCGTAGCCGAACGCACCGGCGAGCAGACCGGGGAACAGCAGTGCCGCGGTCCGGACGGATTTCGACAACATCGGAACTCCCATCTCGTATCGCAACATCGAGTTGCGATATCGTCAGCATGCCTGCCTTACGCCGATATCGCAACAAGGAGTTGCAATGACCGCACCCCTCGGACGCGGACCGAAGGTTCGCGCCGCCGTGCTCGCCGCGACCGTCGACGAGTTGAGCGAGCACGGGTACGCCGCGTTCACCGTCGAGAACGTCGCCCAGCGCGTCGGTGTGCACAAGACCACCGTCTACCGGCGCTGGGCCGACCGGGACGAACTGATCGCCGATGCACTGGCCGACAGCGTCGAAGCGGAAATCCCCATCCCCGATACGGGTTCGGTCGAGGACGACTTGCGCGCGCTGGCGCGCAGTCTGGTCGCGTGGATCAGCAGCCCGTCCGGCCGGGCGGTCCTCGCTGTCATGCTGTCCAACGCCGCGCCGCCCGATCCGACCCGCCATGCCTTCCGTGACCGCATCCGCAAGGCGCTGCCGGTCGTGACGCGCGCGGTCGAACGCGGTGAACTCCCCGCTGGCACAAACCCCGTCGAGCTGATCAAAACTCTTGTGGCGCCGATCTATTTCCGCGTGCTGATCACCCGTGAGCCGGTGGACGACAGCACCGCAGACGCGGCCGCGGCAGTGGCTTTGACCGCGGCGCGCGCCGGTCTGTTCGGCTGAGCCCGGTGCGACAAATCGGTTGTCGGATCCGCGGCGGCCGAGCAGGATGCCGCGCATGGTTGCATCGCGTTCCACTGTGCTGCGCTGGCAGTTCGAGCTGGTCTGGGCGTTGTTCGAATTTCATCTCGAGCGACTGGAGACAGACGACTTCCTCTGGGAGCCGGCAGGTTTGATTTGGACAGTGCGTCAGGACGAGACCGGCGTCTGGGTGCCGGACTGGGCGGACGCCGAGCCTGATCCGATCCCCGCACCCACCATCGGTTGGATCAGCTGGCATATCGGATGGTGGTGGAGCGTCACCATCGACCACGTGCGCGGACGCACTCCACCGGACCGTACCGAGATCACGTGGCCTGGACCGGGGCCGCCGACCATTGACTGGCTGCGCAGCCTGCACCTGGACTGGCTGCAGGTCCTGGAGCTGACCTCCGATCTGGATGCGCCAACCGCCTTTCCATGGCAGAACGACCCCGAAAAACGGGTAGCCCACACCATCGCATGGGTGAATGCCGAGCTGATGAAGAATGCCACCGAGATCGGCCAGTTGCGGTTGCTGCGGTCAGCTCGAAACACTGATTGAGGCAGTCGGATTCACCTCACTCGCGCTCGGCTCCATCCGGCCAAACGATCTCCACCGGCACGTCACGGGCGCGCGCCAGCTCGACCACGTGCCGGTCCCGCCAGCGCTACCGGCCTCGCCATCCCATACCGCGACGAGCCGATCGCAGGATGACAGCACGGCTTTGTTGGCGGCTTCGTAGGCTTCCGGCCCGGCGTCGTCGAAGTCCATGACGCGCACCGTATCGGCGTGTGCGATCAGCTCGTCGAACAGCTCCGCGTGATCGGGTTTCACCTTCCGCTGCCGGTAATTCGTCGACGGCAGTACTACTTCCAGCCGCCCACCGGCATCGAGCACCGCCCGGGCGAATACCGAGTCGGCACCGCGAGCAATGCAGCTGCCACCCACCAGATCGTCGGGGTCTCCCTGTCTGGCAAGGACTTTCCTGATCCCGTCGTACACGGACGGGACTGTGTCGGCCGTGATGTTCATATGTCCGGTGACGCCGATGCGAGCCATGGGAACTTTCTATACCGCCACAGAGATCGCAGCCGGGCGCGGTCGGTCTTCTCAGGTCAGTAGTGCGGCGCGTAGCCTTCGACGCGGATGAGCACATAGCCTGCGCTGTACGCGGAGTCGATGGTGGTCTGATCGACTGCGACGACGTTGTCCTGGCGCGCTTCGCTCCAGAACTGGTACAGCGGGCTTGTGCCGGGCTCCTGACTGGTATTGATATATCCCTGAATGCCGATATAGGTGTATCCGGCACTGTAGGCGGAATCGATGCCCACCTGTGTCGCTGTGCTGAAGTTGTCCTGGCGGCTGTTGCTCCAGAACAGGTGCAGCGGTACGGTTCCCGGCTGCTGGGTCTCGTATACGAATGCTTCCTTGCGGATGGGCAGGTAGGCGGCGGCGGTGGCGCTGTTTTCGTCGTTGCGGTTGCCGGTGGTGAAGTTGTCGCCGCGTTCCGGATTCCACCATGTGTAGAGCGGGTACAGCGACGGTACGTCCGCGTGTGCGGTGGGTGCGGTAGTGAGAGTAGTCCCGGCGATTCCCGCAGCGGCCAATAGCGCAGCCGCCGAGATCATGAGGCGCTGACGACGGAAACGTGCATTTCCGTGCGCCGCCGACACCGACCCCATCGATACCATGGTCCGTCGCATCATGATTGTCCCCTGTTCGTGTCTTCCGACACCCTGCCATCGAGCCGATTGGCTCGAAAGCGTCTGTCGGCCAACTGATTACGTGCAGTACAACGGTAGTTTCGGTGCTGCGCCCGCTGCTATACGCAGACTTGCGTATAGCAGTCCGGCCTTTCGGCTGATATGCGAGATCTGTTGGTGCACAATGCGAGAGTGACCGATCGGCCGGGTGGGGACGCCAAGAAGATTCACGATCTTGCGCTGGAGATCATCACCGAGAAGCAGCCGGCGCGGGTCTGGCCGCTATTGATGCAGCGGTTGACCGCTGACCTACCGTGCGACCTGGCCGTCCTGGTCGACCTGAACTGGGAGGCCGGCACCGGTCACGCGCTCACCGGTTCCCCGGACTGGTTGTACGAGGCCCCGCTGGACGCACTCATCCACGCGCACATGCGATCTCATCCCTTGCTGCGGCACTACGCACACACTCGGGACATGACACCGCTGAGCATGGACGAGGTCGCCGACCACCGCTGGTGGAAAGGGGAGGGGTATCGAGCGGGTAAGGACGCGATCGGCATCGACCGCCAGCTCGCTTTGCCGCTGGCCGCTGGGCCGGGCAAAATCCGCAGTGTCATCATGAGCCGCAGCGGCCTCGGGTTCAGCGATCGTGACCTCGAATACGCTGTGCTCGCCAGATCATTGCTCGACACCGTCGAAGCCCACGAGGCAGTGGTCATCGCCGGTACGGGACCGGGGGACGCCGCCGAACACAAGATCACGCCACGTGAGTTCGCGGTCCTGAGTCTGCTATGCGATGGGCTGACCGCTCGCGCTATCGGCACCAGACTCGCGATCAGCCAAGCGACCGTGTCCAAGCACACCGAGAACATCTACCGCAAGCTCGGTGTGCGCGACCGTGTCTCGGCATTGCGCAAAGCGCACAGTCTCGGCCTCGTTCGCCCCGGTTAGCTCGCGGCCCGCACCGTGGCGGGTCGAGGTTGGCGCAGGCGTCGCCATCGGCATTCTCAGCTGCCCCGAGCGGCACGGAAACATCTGCGGCCGTGAGCTTTCGGGCGATCAGGAGTCCAAGCGGTCCTGGTAGACCGTGGCGAGATCGCGTAGCGCAGTGGCCCCGTCTCCGATGAAGCTGGAACCGTGCATGATCGCCAGCGTTGTGGGTTCCAACTCCGCAAGCCGATTCAGAGTGGCGGGCACGGCGGGGCCCAACGAGGTGGCGTGGAACACATCCTCCGCGACGGCCGCCTGCTCGACCAGGTCGGAATCGGTCAGTGCCGGGCCATTTCCCAGCTGGGTCATCAGGTCACCGCAGAACAGCACGCCGGTGGTCTCCTCGTACAGCACGCGCGCCTCCCAGTTGTGCGGTGCGTGCGGAGTATCCAGATGCCGTACTCGACGGCCGCCGAGATCGATGACTTCATCGTCGGCCAACCGGCGCGGCGGCCGATCCGCCATATCGTCGATCGAGACCAGGCAGCCGAGCTCACCGTGCGCCACCTGCGCATGCGGTGCGGCAGCGAGGAAGAGGTTCATCGCTCCGCATTCGTCGGCTTCCACATGACCGAAGGTGATCCAGCGCAACCGTTCGACCGGCATGATCCGCGCGATTTCCGCGGACACCAGCGGAAACAACGCACGCATGCCGGCGTGGAACAACAACGGTTCCTCGGCATCGACGAGGAACTGGTTGAAGGTGAAACCCGTCGGCCCGACCTCGGGAATGAAGGTCGAGATGCGGTAGATATCTTCGGCGATTTCGTCGGTATGGGTCTCCATGAAACCTCCCTACTTGTGCCGTACCTGCCATTTTGCTCGCCAACGCGCTCGCGCACACTGAATTCGCAGGCTGCTACCGATCTTGTCGGTTCGCATGAGGTGGCTTATTGCGTGCGCGGCGCGCCACCGGTGAACGGCGGTGTCCCGGCGCCCAGGTGTGCACAGTTCAGATGTGATTCGCCACCCGAACTCATCGCTCACGCTTGAAGCGCGTTCGAGATCCCGTGCCGGAAGCGGGCGGCGCGGGTGCGGCATCAGTGGGCGTGTCAGGTCGGCGTCAGGTCGGCATCAGCCGGGCTGGCGACAGTGTTCACGTGAACAGCACAGCAATTGCAGCTTCCGGGTTGTGGAAGGCATACGGGGACATGGCGATCCTCGATGGCATCGATCTGACTATCGGTGCCGGCCACTACCCGATGCTGCGCACGGAATGGCCCGACCGATTCGCCCGGGTGATGCGGTATCTGGGTGGTGATCGCGCGTTCGCCCAGCTGATTCGCTTCGCCCTGGTCGGCGGGTCCAGCAATGTTGTCTACATCCTGCTGTTCATTGCCATGAACGGGATCGGCCCGCTGGTCGCCAATATCGCCGGCTCGATTGTCAGCACGGTGATCGCGAACGAAATGCACCGCCAGCTCACCTTCCACGCGGCCGGACGGGTCGGCTGGTTCACCGCACAGTGGGAAGGCGGCGGTCTGGCGCTGATCGGCCTGTTGATCAGCACCGCAGCGCTGGCCGGTCTCGAGTTCTGGGCACCCGGCCTCGATGAGATCGCACAGATCTGCGCGGTGATCGCCATCCTCGCGGCGGTCGGCGGCATGCGCTTTCTGGCGCTGCGCGGCTTCGTCTTCGAGCACAGGCCATCCGACCTGTCGCAGGCAGCGCATTGATCAGTACGTTTCGGGTATTGCGGCGGAAGGGATTGACCCTGACCCTGCGTCAGGGTTGGAGTGTTATCGCATGACGAATGACATCACTTCCTCGACTCGGCTCGCACCGCCGATCGGCGGGTTCCAGGAAATCGACGGCCGCCGTCTTTTCGTGCATCGGTCGGGTAGTGGCGGACCGGCCGTCGTGTTCCTGCCCGGCGCGAGCGCGGTCGGCCTGGACTACTTCGGTGTCCAGCAACAGGTTTCGCAATTCACCACCGCTGTGGTCTACGACCGGGGCGGCACGGGTTACAGCGATTCGCCGGCCCTACCGCGCACTGCCGCCGCGGTCGCCACGGAACTGCGCGAGCTGCTGCGCGCCCAGAACGTCACAGCTCCCTACGTGCTCGCGGCGCACTCCCTCGGCGGCTTCTATGCGCACCGGTTCGCGCAGTTGTACCCGCAGGAGGTGGCGGGGCTGGTCTGCTTGGACGTCCTGCACCGCGACTGGGACGAATTCATGCCTCCCGCAGCGAGTCTGGCCGCCGTCGAGCAGATGGGATCCGATCTGGAGCAGTTGCGAAAGATGCGTCCGGCCCTGCGCGAGATACACGCCGAGTTGCTCGCGGACTACCCCGAGCACATACGGCGACCACTGATCGATGCCAAGGTGAGCGATGAATGGATGCGGGTCGGCATCGCCGAGCGCGGCACCGTGACCGACCTCGCCGCCGAACTGCGAGCGGGGCCGAGCATCCCTGATGTCCCGGTGGTCGCACTCACCGTGGTGGGCCGCGACCCTAACCAGCAGGCGCTGACCTCGCCGGAGATGAACGACGCCAAGACGAGAATGGACGCGTCCCTGGTGAGCGGGGTTTCGCACGGGGAACAACGCATCCTCTCCGACACCCTCCACCACCGGCTCTGCTTCGACCGCCCCGATGCCGTGGTCCAGGCGATCCGCGACGTCGTAGACCGGTTGGCGCCCCTCTAGACTCGGCACAACCAGGCCCGACGACGACAGGGGAACGGTGCTGACCATCGGCCGGCTAGCGGCGACGGCAGGCGTGACCGTGCGCGCCGTTCGCCACTACCACCACGTCGGCCTGTTGCCCGAGCCCGAGCGCGATGCCTCCGGCTACCGCCGCTACAGCGCGCAAGCCGCGGTGGACCTCATCCGGATCAGGACCCTCGCCGACGCCGGTGTTCCGCTGGCCCGTATCGATGCGCTGCTCCATGCACAGCCGGCCGAATTCGCCGCGGCCATCATCGACATCGACGTCGAATTGCAGTGCAAGATCGACCAGCTCACCGAATACCGCAGCCGCATCGCCGATTTGGCAAGCGGTGAACGCCTTGTTCTGCCTCCCGAAGTGGTCGCCATCCTGAATCGGATGCGTAGTCTCGGCGTCAGCGAACAGCGGGTTCGACTCGAGCGCGACTCGTGGATCCTGCTGCAGGCGCTGGACCCGCAGGCCATGCCGCAGCGGATACGGGACAAGACCGCGGGCCTCGACGACCCCGAGACCACGCGCCTGTATCTCGCCTGCGATCGAGCAGTCGACTGGGATCCGCACGATCCACGCCTGGATCGGCTCATCGACGACCTGGACGCATGGGAGATCGAACACGAACGAGACAGCAGCCGACCAGAGAGCCTGCAGCTGATCTCTGCCCGGATCTCCGAGGCGTCACCGGCATGGCAACGCATCATCGATGCGCTCGCTCACCGCGCCGAGCGGCGCCGAACCGCCGGGCACCCTCGCCCGTGACGCGAGCGGATGGCCGCACCCACTGCCGATTTCACGGTCGAGTCCTGCCCTTGCGGAATCGGTTCCGATCGGCGCCGCGCGGTGGTGGTCGTTGCGAGATAGGGTGTAGCTGCGCGGTTTCCGGCTGCGGGGAACGTTGTTCAGTAAAGGGAGTCCGAGCGGATGGATCGCCGGAACAAGGTGATCAGCCGGCGCGGTGTGTTGTTGGCGGGCGGAGCCTCGATCGCGCTCACCGCAATGGCGCAGCCGACGCGGGCGGGCACGATCACGCGGAAGGTGTCAGCCGGTCCCGAGGAGCCCGGGAAGCGGGCTGACCTGGCGGAACAGGCGATCGTGCAGCGGCACGTGCGCGCGCTCTGGGGGCAGTCGGGAATGCGGTTGGGCGCGCTCGTCTGGCCGGCGTCCTTGCTGGATCAGTCGTTCGTGCGATGGTGTTACTGGTGGCAAGCCCACCTTCTCGACTGTGCGGTGGACGCCGCGTACCGCGCCCGCACTCCCGAACGAATCGACCGGGTCGTCGCCCTCGCACGAGGAATTCTGACCCGCAATCTCACCGGCTGGACCAACCGGTACTACGACGATATGTCGTGGCTGGTGCTGGCGCTCGAACGCGCCGACCGGCTGCTCGGTATCCGGTTCGGCAACGCCATCGGGGACTTGCGGGCCGCCTTGATCGAAGGCTGGAACCCGGCCGTCGGTGCGGTGCCCTGGCGGTCCGGTGACGATTTCTACAACACCCCGGCGATCGGTCCGACCGGTATCGCCATGGCACGTTTGGGCGAATTATCCCGCGCCCGGCAACTTGCCGATTTCCTGTTCACCCGATTGCGCGATACCGACAGCGGCCTGATCCTCGACGGCGTCCATGAGCCCGGCGGACGCGTGGACCGGACTGTTCACACCTACAGTCAGGGCGTGACCATCGGGCTGGAAACCGAGTTGGCAGTGCGCACAGGCGAATCGAGCCATCGCAGCCGCGTGGCGGCGATCGTCGCCGTAACCGAGGACCGCCTCACGGACGCAGGGGTGATCGCCGCGGCCTCCGGGAACGACTCGGGGCTGTTCATGGGTATCCTCGCCAGGTATCTCGCCGAAGCCGCACTGGCCTTGGACGACACCGCCGCCGCGAATATCGTGCACGCTTCCGCGCGGGCGGCCTGGGAAAATCGCGCCGAGGTGGACGGGCTACCCCTGTTCGGTCCGGACTGGACTCGCGCGGTCGCGGTGCCGGAGCCTCCGGGAACCCTTCCCCCGCTCACCCACTCGTCCGCCGCTTCGTCGGCGAACCTGAGCCGCGATCTCTCGGTACAGCTGAGCGGGTGGATGCTGCTCGAAGCGGATTACCAGCTCACCACAGCGGGCCGCTGAGCCCACGGCAACCCTGCGCCGACTGTAGAACTCACCCCGATAGCGTGATGTCACGCCACCGGGGATCGGCTCCGTCTGCGCCGTTCGTCCTTATCCGTCGGGTCGGCAGCCGCATCGCGGTATCCGTGGCGTGGG
Source organism: Nocardia sp. CA-120079 (assembly GCF_050955745.1). Taxonomy (NCBI): domain Bacteria; kingdom Bacillati; phylum Actinomycetota; class Actinomycetes; order Mycobacteriales; family Nocardiaceae; genus Nocardia; species Nocardia sp. CA-120079. The sequence goes on along the minus strand of NZ_CP192088.1, from coordinate 5,945,778 downwards.
TGCAGCCGGATCTTGGACTCGCCCGACAGACCGGTGGCTTCATGTCGGTCGTGTCATCAGCTGAGCGAGTTGCTTCGCCTGCGATGTTCTCAGTCTCACTTCGACCCGTTCCGGCTGCCGGGGATCGGTCGTCGCCGGGTGGTAGGCGAAGCAGACTCGATCGGGTCGATCGAGTCCGAATTCGATTGCCGCCCATAGCGGATGCGTCATCGGCACATCGATGTGCTTGAACCGGCCCGCCCACACCAGCACCCGTCCGCCGACAGTGACCACGATCGCGCCCGAGACCTCCCGGCGCTCCCATTCCACGAGACGACCGGATGGCCGGAAACTGCGTCGGATGACCGAACCGCTCAGGCCCTCCTCGAAGAACACGATGCCGTCGGAGCCGTCCAGCGACGCACGCAGGTCCTCTGGTAACCGCCCCGACCCGAACAGCAAGCGCCGCAGGGCATTCACTGGTCCAGCTTAACCGAGCATCAGACGTCGGCTCTAGTCTTCTGCGGCAGGCATGCCGTTCAGCAGCGTGCGCACCATGGTGGGTACCTGGACGTCGAGTTCTGTGGGGATCGGCCGGTCGGCTGTGAGATATCGCCGCACCGCGGCGTAGGGCAGGTCGACGATGGTGAGAACGATTGTCGCCGTGGACAACCCGGTTTCGGCGCGTATCGAGTGGACGAGTCCGCGGATGGCGGCATCCCACCGGGCTGTTTCGGCGGCGCGCTCCGCACGCGCGGTGGCGGGCCAGCTCTGGGGAGCGAAGTGGTGGACACCTGCGAGCAGGACCTGGGCGTCGAGCGGGCTGCTCCGGCACCACTGCACGATGTGGCCTGTGATCGCGGCGGCGGCCTCGATCGGATCGTCCTCGTCGAACAGGACGTAGGCGTCGCGGTGCAGGTGCCCGATGGCCCTGTTCCATAGGGCGGCGAGCAATGAGGGCCGATCGGCGAAGCGATGGTAGACCGATCCGCTCGGTGCACCGGATTCCCGGATCACCCCGGACATCGTGACGCCGGCCGGACCCTGCGTAGCCAGCAGCCGCGCAGCGGCGTCGAGGATCGCCGCGGTGTCGTGTACGAATCTCACCACGCTGTAGAGATTACTCTCCAGAACTCGTTGTAGAGTGAGGTCTCTACAACGATGAGAGGCCGACCATGACCATCACCGCCGAAGACGTCTACCGACTGGCTCCGTTCGTCCGCACTCTCGGAGTGGAGTTCTCAGAACTCACCCCCGCCGCGGTCACGGCTCGCCTGACCCACACCGTCGAGCTGTCGACAACAGGGGGCGGCCTGCACGGCGGTGCCCTGATGGGGTTGGCCGATGCGGCTGCGGCGGTCTGTGCCGCACTCAATTTCGCCCCGGGGGCGCTGCCCGCGACGACCGATTCGACGACGCATTTCCTGCGTCCGGTCCGCGGCGCGGCGCATGCGGTCGCCGCGCCGGTGCGCGTCGGCCGCACCGCGGTGGTGGTGGGTGTGCAAATCGCGGACGAGTCCGGCGAGCTGTGCGCCCACGTGATCCAAACTGTGCAGACACGCGTTCCACACGCGGCCGCCTGAAGCCGAGAGATGAGCGGCGCACCCATGCCCAGGAGCAGGGCATGGGTCGCGCGCCGCTACTTCCGGCGACCGGCTCGCCTTTCGACCTGCGCGGTGTCAGGCGATGACAGGACACACCGCTGGCCCATCGTGGGTGCTGCCATCGATGCGCACCAAAGAGCCTGTCGCGCTGAGGGACTCGATCACCGGTCCGGTCAAGCGAGCGAGAATACCGCCACCAGAAAGTCGGAATCGTCGGTAAATGGACGCAGATCCCACGTCGACAGCCGCAAATCCACCGTGAGGCCGGCGTTCTCGGCGTCTGCCAGGAACTGCGGGAACTCGTAACCACGATCGGCGCCGAACCCCACGACCACCCGACCGGCCGGGGCGAGATGGCGGGCGAACCCGGCCAGCACCGCGTCCCGGGTGGACGGCGCCAGAAATGTCATCACGTTCCCCGCGCACACGATGACATCGAAGTCGCCGACGACCCCACGGCCCGGCAAGTCCAGCTCGGCGAGATCACCGACTATCCAGGTCGGCCCCGGATAGTCCTGCTCCGCGGCAGCGATCAACACCGGGTCGACGTCGACGCCGACCACGACGTGGCCGGCTCGGTGCAAGTAGGCACCCACACGCCCCGGACCGCACCCCGCATCCAGGACTCGGCCACCGCGGTCGAGCATCGCGTCGACCAGCCGCGCCTCCCCGACGATATCGGTGCCTTCGGCCGCCATTGCTCGGAACCGCTCCACGTACCACGTCGAATGCGCAGGGTCGGCAGCCGTGAGTTCTTCCCACTGGCTGGGGGTACGTCCGCTCATGGTCTGTTCCTCTTCTCTTCGGGCCGCCTCTGGTTCACTGTGCCACCGCCGTGCCGATAGTCAGCGCCCGGCCTGATGGGTGCCCGCCGCCGGTGTCGCCCGCCCATCGACACCGGATTTCAGGCGGATGACGACGCCCGAATTCGCACCCGCGATATCACACCGCAGTCCGATTCCGGGTCATACCAAGGGATTACATGGAATGAGAATCCGGCCGATAGCTTCGGTTCATCGAAATCGTCACCCCGCTCCGGACACACCGAGCTGCGGCCGCTGGATCAGATCTCCGATCGACATCAACGGGTCGGCATCGAAGACGGGCGGAGGTGGCATCTCCGACTCGGCTCTCAGGAAGATCTATGACGACACCGGCCTTTGCTACACAGTCATTTCCACAGTCATCGCGGCCAGGCGCCGGCGGTGATTACGCCCGTCTGCTGCGCCGGATCTCCGATGCGGGACTGATGAACCGGCGTCCCGTCTACTACGCCGTCCGGCTCAGCCTGGTCGGCATTGCGTTCGCGGCAGGCTGGGCGGCGTTCGTCCTCGTCGGTGACTCGTGGTGGACGCTCGTGGTCGCGGCGCTCATGGCCGTCACGTGCGCTCAGGTCGCACTCGTCATGCACGATGTCGCGCACCGCCAAGTCTTCCGGTTACGTCGGCCGACAGAGGTCGTGGGCCGACTGGTCGGCAACGCCGGCATAGGCCTGGCCTACGGCTGGTGGCAGGACAAGCACACCCGGCATCACGCCAATCCGAACCACGAGGAACTCGATCCCGATGTCGCACCCGACATTCTGGTGTGGTCACATCAGCAGGCGCGGGCCAGCCGTGGTCTGTCTCGTCTGATCGGGAGGGCGCAGGCATTCCTGTTCTTCCCCCTGCTGATGCTGGAGGGCCTGAACCTCCACGTGGCCGGCGTACGTGCGCTCAGAAATCGATCGGTCAAATACCGCGGAGTGGAGGGCGTGCTGCTCTTCGGCCACTTCGCCGCCTATCTGGCCGCGTTGTTCGCGGTCCTGCCCGCCGATAAAGCCTTCGCGTTCCTCGCTGTCCACCAGGCGCTGTTCGGCCTGTACATGGGCTGCATCTTCGCCCCGAACCACAAGGGCATGCCAACCCTGACCAGCGACGACCGCCCCGACTACTTGCGCAAGCAGGTGCTGACCTCCCGCAACGTGCGAGGTGGCGTGCTGACCGACCTCGCCCTCGGCGGGCTCAACTATCAGATCGAGCACCACTTGTTCCCGAGCATGCCGACGCCGAATCTGCGTCACGCCCAGGTGATCGTCCGCGACTACTGCGCCGAAATCGGCGTGCCCTACCACGAGACCGGGCTGATCTCCTCTTACCGCGAGGCGCTGCTGCACCTGCACCACGTCGGCGCGCCTCTGCGCACCACCGACCCACATCCGGTCGCCGGATGAACGTTTCCCGGGCGGGCCACGGCGAGAAGTACGCCGGGCCCAAGTGTCGCGCACGACAGCCCGAGCAGGCAGCAGCAAACCGGGACGGTGCGCAAGTACCAACAGCACAAGGAGATCTGGGTCGTTCTGAAGCCCCCGCGCTGCGGCGTTACGCGGCTTGTCGTGCCGGCCCGGCATCGACCGCGGTTATCCGGCCTCGCGGCAGGTGGAAGGCCGCCAGACACTATCGGACACCAGTACCCAGCGGCCGCGCCAGCGTGAGGCAGGCGGTGATAGCGGCAGCAAGCAACCATGTTGTCGCACATGCGTCTGCCAACGCGACAATGGCCGCGAGAGTCTGTAGCACGGCACACTGCTGCGTGGACAGCGCCGGATGACCGAGCCGTCGAACGGTGAGGTCCAGGTCACCGAATCTCCTTGTTTCACTGGGCATTACGTCACGTCCTTCGATCACGCCGCGCCCGCGCACAGCCGTAATGTCAGGTATAGCGGCGACATCGGCAGAAAAGACGGACACCGGATCAGGACGCTGCGGCTTCGGATGCGATCGAGCCCGGACGGAAAAATCCGGATCGACACGGACAACGACAGATAATGAACCGGTATCTTCCATCAGGGGGTTCACCGATGCCGTCCGCTCGATCCGGACCGGCCTACCGAAAGCTTCGCCCTGTCGCTCAGGGAATTACACCGCGCCGCGGGCCGTCCGAAATATCGAGTGCTCGCGGCTGCGATCAACGCGAGTAACGCCACCGTCTCCGCGATACTCAATGGCCACCGGTTCCCGTCCTGGGAGCAGACACGGGCATTCGTCGAAGCGTGCGGCGGCGATAGCTCGGAGTGGAAGCAGCGTTGGATGCGAGCAGACCGATCACGCGGCGTCGACAGTGCCAGTTTCAGCGGTCACGCGGCATACGCAGGTGCGACGTTGATGCCGGTATCCGACAGCGAGTTCTATACTGCGATGCTCGCCGAGGTACACCGGGCGCGCTACCGAATCATGACGAGCTACATCAGATTACGGCCAGCTGCCTACTTCCTCAGTTTCACCGATGCGAAGACCAGCCGCGCGGCCGCCGCATACTTCAACGCCATCGTCGCGTGGTCGGAGGCACCGGGCCGACGCTCCGTGCGCCGGGTCATCGCCACACCCAATGAAGAGATGATGGCGTGGGCCCAACAATTGGCGAAGGCAGCAGCTGAGCATCCGAACTACCGCATCCGGGTGATCGACTGGCCGCTGGCGGCCGATGCGGTCAACTTCGCCATCTTCGACGACACCGTCGCCTTCCTCGCCTTCACCACCGGAACCACTCAGCAGCTGAGTGGATTCCGCATCGACGAACCGACATTCGTTCGAGGCGCGATCGGGCATTTCGAACAACTGTGGCTGGCCGGACGCGAACTCGAATGATGCCGCTCCACGATCACGGCTGCTAACCTCGGCAACGGGCGCCGGTACTGACCCGGCGGGGAGGGGACTCCGCAATGTCTGGGTCGCATCACCGCGCACTATCGCGACGAATCCGGGCGGTGCTCGCATTACCCGTGGTCGCCGTGTTGCTCACCACCGGCTGCGGCACCAGCACCGATTCCCATCGGGCACAGGTGATTCACGACTTCACCGAGAAAGGGTTCGGCGCCCTGGACCCAAAGTGGAGCAGATTGCGGTCATGTCTCGATCTCGATTCGGTCGATATCGAGTGCGACGAGAATCGGAAAGGGAAGAGTTCGGCCGCCGGGGCGTCGTGGGCGCACTCGTCGACAGGTGGGAAAGACGAGTCCGGCGAAGCGTCGGTGGTCGTCGCAGTAGTGGGCGGCGTGCGCCCACCCGCCGATCGGGTGGGCAATGTAGTCGTGGCGGCGGATGAGGCCGGCAGCGTCGACGTAGAAGGTCTGGTGCTGGGAGTGGGTGTGGAGGCCCGGCGGGAAGCCGACCTCGAGGCGTCGCCACCGCTCGCCGGCTTCCGACCAGGTATCGCCTTCGGTGATGGTGACTCCTGCACGCGTCAGAAGTATGGGTGTCGATAGGTAGTTCCAAAATGCGTATCCGGCGAAGTACGCGGCGTCGAGAGCGTCCCAGTGGAGGTTGCGCCGCAATCCGCTGAGCCCGGCGAAGACGGCGCGGGCGTTACGCCGGGCGTTGGTCACTTCGCCATCGCGGGTCTCGATCCGTACGTCGCCTCGATCGAACACCGCTTGCTGGTCGGGTTGTGGGAAGCCGTGAAAGACGGCCTGCTGTTGTGCCAACTGCACCCGCACAGTCAGGTTGGCCATTCGGTTTCCGGGAAAGCGTGATCGAAGGAGGCCGCCGAATCTCCCGTGGGCGGTGAGGGCGTTCACGGCTCGCCACTGTTCGAGGCCGCCATAGGCGGTGAGGACCTCATCGAGCAGCTCGCTCATCTCGACGCTCCTGCCAGCACCGTGCTGAGGACGCGCGGATCGCCGTGGACGCTCGCCAGGGACAGCGCTTCGTCGATGGTGATCGCGCCGGCGGCGAGTCCCAGGACCACTTCCGGCTCTGTTTCGAGGATCGTGTCGGGGTGCCGGTCGGGTTGGAGAATCACGTGGGGGCCGTCGGTGTCGATCCGCACGGTCATGAATAGACCGGCAACCTCGATGCCCAGCTCGGCCGGAGGCTCTGCGGTCCTTCCGCGGAGCAGCGCCGGGAGTGCGACAGCAAGCCAGCGAGGCTGAAAGGCGTCGCCGCCTGGACCGCTGACCATCAACGGGAAACTCCAGCGGATGAGCGTCTCAATCGTTTCACGCAGCTCACCACCCCACGGTGTCAGGGCGTACACCACGCCACTGGTCGTGCCCAGCCGCCGCTCGATGACGCCGCAGGACTCCAAGCTCCTCAGGCGGTCGGCGAGCAGATTGGTGGCAATCCCATCCAGCGACGCCACGAGTTCGCCGTAACGCATCGGTCCGGGTATCAGCTCGCGCACGATCAGGAGGCTCCAGCGATCACCCACCACGTCGAGCGAGCGCGCCAGACCGCAGAACTGCCCGTAGGAGCGAGTCGGCATATGCTTGACCTCCTCAAGAATGCTTGATTTTATCAAGTGCCAGTATCGCACGTTTCTCTCATGAGAGGGTCCTCATGTCCGTCTCCGGTACCCCAGCCCCTGCTACCTCGCCGGTCTCACCGGCGCTCGCCGCCCTGCGCGCCGCAGGGGAAAGCAGCGACGCCGATTTGGTCGCCGAGTTCTTGGCGCCCGATATCGTCTTTCACTCACCGCTCACCGCGCGACTGCGGTTCGAGGGCAAGGAGGAGGTCGTGGCTCTGCACCGCGACATTTTCGCCGTCCTCGACGACCTCACCACCACTGAGCCACTCGTGCTCGGCGATACGGGATCGTTCTCGTTCCACGCACGCGTGCGCGGGGTGGAACTGGAGGCTATGAATCTGGTGCGCTGCAACGGAAAGGAACAGATCGTCGACTACAAGGTTTTCGTCCGTCCACTACCGGGCCTCGTAACCCTGTTCGCGACGCTCCCGCCGCGGGTTTCGGCAAGGCGTCGCGGACGCCTGACCGGCGCGCTCGTGGCATCCCTCGCTCGCCCCCTCGCCTTCGCGCTGCGCACCGCCGACCTCTTTGCGCCCAGATTCCTCTAGCCGGCACTGCAGCAACCTATCCAGACGAGGCACCAGCAGGCAGATCGCGGATCAGCACGTCGAATGTGGGTGCGTCGGGCCAGCTCGGTCTTGTGATCCCGGCGCGGGTCCAACCCCAGTTTCGATATGCCCGGTAGGCGCGCTCGTTGTCCGGCTCCACCAAGAGTGTCGAGCGTCGCTCGGGTCGACTGTTCAGCAGCGCGTCGTGCAGGGCTCGGGCCAGGCCTCGGCCGGTGTTGTTTGCGCACACCATGATCTCCGATAGCGCGAAGGTGCGGGTGCCGTCTTCGGCGGTGAAGGCGTCGCGGTTGACGATCGTGTTGTCTGGTCGAAAGTTATTCCACCAGGCGGCATTCGGGCTGAGTGTCCATCCCCAGGTTTGTCCGGCTGGTTGGCCGTCGAGGTATGCGATGACCATCGCGAATACGTCGCGGCGCGTTGGGGCGGTGTAGGAGTCGAAGCGATGCATGAACTGGTCCGGCGAGTCGAACGGGTCGCCGGACGCGATGGCGTCCACATAGGACCGGCGGTAGATGTCGGCCACGGTCGCGCGGAGCTCGCGGGCCTGCGCGGCATCGAGGTGCTGGAATACGACTGCGTCGGGCGGTTTCATGCATTGATCGCCTTCTGCGCGAGGGTGTCGAATCGTTGGCCGAACTCCGCTCCCATGGACAAACCGGCGGTTGCGCGCCGGACAGGTACGAGGACCCTTACGGTGCGTGGTGACGAAACCGCATTGTCCAGATGCTCAATTACGGGCATCGCTTCGGCCACTGCGCCTGCGATGTCCCCGGTCGCGGCCCGCGCCGATGCCAACCATGCCCGTGCATTTACCGAATTCCGAACGGACGCTTGGTCGTTCACGGCGGTCTCCAGCAGATCAACCGCCCTCGTGAGGTCACCGACCCGTCCATATCCGCGTGCCTCATGGCCGCGGACCTCGGCGTGGCCGACGAACTGGAGCCAAGCGGGGCACTCTTCGATGGGCTCGTGATCGATTGCCTGGTCTACCTCCCGCCACGCAGTAGCAATCGCACGCCCGAACGCGTTTCGATCCCCGAGCAGGCCCACAGCCTGCGCCTGCCGGATTGCGATCAGGGCGTGGATCCGCCCAGGTGGTCTGCCCCGCATGAGATCTCGCGCTCGATCGACCAGCTTCAACGCATGGTGCGGGCTTGCCTGTCCCATCTGGGTGAGCGCGATCGACTGGTTCGCCGCATATAAGCACGTGTGTGTGGTCAGATCGGCGTTATCTGCCTGACTCGCCAGCGCCATGGCATCGGAGAAGCAGCGCCGCGCTAGCGGATGCATGTCCGCGTCGAATGCCAGCCACGCCGTCATTACCGCAAGTTCGCCGGTCGCACTGGCGAATGCGTCGCCTGTGGCTGCATCGAACGCGCATGTTTCCAGCTGGTTCTTGGCGCGGGCAAGCCCTTCCACGGCGTAGCTCACCAGGGGTGCCCCACCGGCTCGCTGATCCTCACCCACCAGTTGGTCGACGCGGTCGAGCAGTCGCCGGGCATCGGACATGCCGAGTCGGTCTCCGTGGAGATCCCACGAGTTCAGAACCACAGCGGCACCTGTAGCCGCAGCCAACTTGCCGAACTCCCGCCGTTTCACGTCACCATCGACTTCCCACGCATAGACACCGAGCGACCCGCCAGACCGATCGGTCGAGGCGTCGGCCGCATACACGCCAGGATGCACCGAAACTGTCGAACGCGCTTCGGTGACGGCCGCCCAAAACCGTTCGGCCTGGTCGTCGTTCAGCCGCGCGAGTTCGGTGTCGAGGTCTAGTGCGGACTTGCCACGGACTGGACGGGTGTCGAGCGCGCGCTCCCATTTCCGCACGGTCACCGGCTGGTAGCCGAGTTGCTCCGCGAACGCTTCCTGGGTGAGTCGCAGAGCGGCAATGCGAAGAGCCTTGACTTCAATACCGGTCCAATTGGTAACGATCATGGCCACCCCTGTTTCGCGTCGACAACGCTCGATATCGGAAGCGTATTACTTGCGTGCGGTTTTGTGGCTGGGATCGAAGTGGCTGTTCGGCGACGCTTTATGGGCATCCGAGGTCGGGTGCGTCGACCGAAGCCAAGGGGAGGGATCATGACGAATTCGAAACTGCCGCAGCGGTATCCGATTGTCGGGCCGCCAGGCGCGTACAGCGGTGCTACGGCCGATGTGGTTGAGCGGTTCGCGGATGCCGTTCGCGAGTGGGCTGGGCAGTCCGGGCGAACGGAGCGCCGAGGTATCGAGTCGACGGCAGCTGCGAATCGTGGGGCGGTGTGATGCGACGAGATCGGTTGCGTACCACGCAAACTCGGGACGGTCGCAAGGTTGCTGGGTGGCAGTTGGTCGGCTGCTCCGCGCGGGTGTTGCGCGTGCAGTTCATTTCGGAGTCGTTCGCAGCGTATTGCTTGCCGTCGCGCGCGCCGCTGACGGGAGTGCAACCCGGAACGATCGTGTTCGATCCGTATCCCGATTTGGCCGCCGCTCGGGAATTGCTGCCCAAGCACAGTGATCTGTGGGACGTGCTTCGAGACGACTACTGGGCGGCGCTCATGAATTCGAAGGCCCTGCCGAACTCATTGGAGGCGTAGGGCAGATGTCCGAGATCCCTCGGGGCGAGATCGCTCCGGCTGTGCGCGCATTGCTCGCCGCTTTTCACGAAGAAACCCATTTAAAGCTCGACCTCGCCCCCGTCGACAGCATGCCGATCTACGAGAGCACGGCCGATGGCTGGTTGTGTCGAGTCGGCGAAGACGGCTGGCTCCTGAATGCCGACTCGGACGAGAGCGACGCCATCGGGGGCGATTCGGGCAGGGTGCATGACGCAGATACCTGAGCGAGCGTTCAGCTGTCGTCTACGCCGCCGGGCTAAGTTCGTGCCGAACTGGTCTCCCTCAGCCGTGTTCGGAACGTGCGACTGGGCGGCTCGCCGTCGGGAAGTTGTCTTTGATCCAGAACATCCCGCGGCCCGACTCCGCGGGGGCGCGGACCTCGCGTGGTGCGACCCGGTCGAGCCGGTATCCGAGTCGGCGGGGGACCGCGGCGCTGCGGATATTGGCTTCGTCGCAATGGATTTCGACGTGGTCGATGCCGGGTAGGTCTAACGCGATTCGGGTCAGCGCGGCGGCGGAGCGGGTGATTATTCCTCGGCCGGTATGCGCGACATGGCACCAGTACCCGATTTCCAGTGTGCGCGGGCCGACGCGGTCGTGGATTCCGATCGCACCGAGTAGGGTCCCGTCGCCGTCGAAGATGCCGTAGTTGCAGCTTCCGTCGGGGCTCGGCCAGCTCGTCGCCATCGCGTCGCCGAAGGCACGGTGCTGTTCGAGTGTCATGGGTTCGGCCAGCCAGTCCATCCATGGATGGAGGTGGTCGAAGGAGGCGGTGACCGCGTCGAATCGCGGCATCAGATCCTCGGGCCGCCAACGGCGCAGCAGCAGATCGCCCAGGTTGATCTGTTGAGGCGGCGCGATTCCGGACGCAAGCGCGGCGGGCTGCTCGGTGTCCATCCTGGGATGTTGGCAGCTGATCCGACGTGGAGCAACGCAATAACGGGCTGGTCGAGATTCCCAGGATCGATGCCTAGTTCTTCGGCGAAAGCCCCAGATGCTTGACGTAGCGGTGGGCAGGAACCGACACGGGGCCATCGGGTCCAGGTGCTCGGTGACTGAACAGCCCCTCATCGACCCATCCGTTCCGGGCGTAGAAGGCGCGGGCGCGGGTGTTGCCCGCAACCACGGCCAACCAGGCGCGGGAATGACCGCCGGCATGAATGCGCTGCTCGGCGGCACCGAGCAGGGATGCGGCGACTCCGGTGCCGCGGTGGTGCCGGGATAGGTAGACCTGGTCGACTTCGTCATCGAGGGTCATGACGAAACCGGCTACGTGGTCGGCGACGATCGCGACAACGGTGTCGTCGATGCGCTCCGCGGCGCGCGTGCCGAACGATTCCTGAGGGCGGACGGCGACGAGCTCGTCGGGGACATTGCCGAGGTGGGCGTCGCGCCAGCCTTCGTACCAGATGGTCGCGATGGATTCGGCGTCCTCGGAACGGGCGGGGCGCAGGTGTGGAGAATCGGTCATCAACGCAATGTAGCCCCGTTGGGTTGACATGAACCCTGGTTGAGGTTGAAGGCTGGAGACATGAATCGACCGCCTGAATTCTGGAATGCCGTCTATGACAACGGGTCCGCTCCGTGGGTGATCGGGGAGCCGCAGCCCGCAGTGCTCGAGCTGATCGAGCAGGGGTGGATTCGGGGTGCGGTACTCGATGTGGGGTGTGGTGCCGGTGAGCACACCATTCGGCTGACCGAGCTCGGCCATGACGTGCTCGGGGTGGATCTCGCGCCGAGTGCGATCGCATATGCCAGGGCCAATGCGCGCGAGCACGGTGTGGCCGCGCGGTTCGAGGTGGCCGATGCGCTGAATCTGGGGGACGAGCCGCGCTACGACACCATTCTCGACAGTGCGCTGTTCCATGTCTTCGCCCACGACAACGGCGATCCGACCGACTATCTCCGCAGCCTGCACCGGGTCCTGAAGCCCGGCGGGTACCTCCACATCCTCGCGCTGTCGGATGCCGAACCCGGCTTCGGTCCGCGCATCAGCCGCTCCGCGATCTCCAACCCGTTCGGCGCTGGCTGGGATTTGGAAGAACTGAAGCCCGCACGGTATCGCGGACGCGTCAGCGAGGCGGTCGTCGAGGCACAAGAGCTCGGCCTTGTCCCCGGCAGCATTGTCGATGAGGCAGCCTGGCTCGCCCGCGTTCGCCGTTCCTAGCGCCGCGCAAACACCCTGCCTGATGGACTGTGCATCGGGTCGCGGCACTGCCTGCCGTGATCCGATCGCCAATGGAAAGGGTCATTCGTCATGACATACACCCGTACCGGATTCGTGCGAACCGCTGTTGCACTCGGCGGTCTGCTCGCGGCGGGGGCGCTACTGGTTCCTGGAACCGCTTCGGCGCAACCGGGCATCGGCGGCGGACTGATCGAGACGACATGCAGCTTCGCGCAGGTGGACGCGGCCATTCACGCCGAGGCGCCCAAGCTCGCCGAACGCCTGGACAGTCATCCCGATCGCAAGGCGAAGTTGCAGGAATTCCTCGGGCTGCCGGTCGAGCAGCGCAAGCAGCGCGCCCAGCAGTGGATCGATAACCACCCGAATGCGCGGACCAAGATCGAGGAGAAGCGCAATTCGCCCGAGGGCCAGCAGAAGATCGACAAGCTGCGCCAGATCGCGAACACCTGCCACAACTACTGAGTCGAACGCGGGCGGCGCTATCCGGCGTCGCCCGTTCGATTTTCGATGGTGACCGTGACGGTGAGTCCGCCCTCGGGCCGCGCGGTCGCCCGGACCTCGCCACCGTGTGCGTGCGCGACCGATCGCACGATCGATAGACCCAGCCCCGCGCCCCGGCTGTTCGGTGCGTGCGCCGATTCGGCGACCCGTTCGCCGGAGGGCAGTCTGCGGAACGGTTCGAAGAGTCCGTCGACTTCGAAGGCAGGCACGATCGGGCCGGTATTCTCGACAACGAGCTGGGCATTGCCCCCGTTGCTCACCGATCTGATCGAGACCCAACCTTTTTCGCCGACGTTGTAGCGAATCGCGTTGTCCACCAGGTTCTGTGCCAGACGTTCCAGCAATACCGGATCACCGGAGACCGGAGCCGCCTCGATATCGGTGCGGATCTCGATACCGGCCCGGTCGGCGGCATCACCCGCCACAGTGACCACCCGACGGACCACCTCGGCCAGATCGACCCGACTGCGCTCGATGAGCCGCTGCTCACTGCTCGCGAGCACCAGCAATCCGTCGATCAGCCGCTCGTGCCGATTGTTGACCTCCAAAAGCGTTGCTCCGAGCCGACGCGTGGATTCGGGTGCGTCGGGATCGTCCAGCGCCACTTCGATCAACGTGCGATTGATGGTCAAGGGTGTGCGCAGTTCATGTGAGGCATTGGCGACGAAGCGCCGCTGACCGTCGAAGGCGCGATCCAACCGTTCCAGCATGGCATCGAAAGTGTCTGCCAGATCCTTGATTTCGTCCTCGGGTCCGGTCAGCGCGATCCGCTCGTGCAGGCTGCGATCGGCCACCCGGCGCGCGGTCGCGGTGATCTGCTGCAGCGGATGCAAGGCCCGCCCGGCCAGCAGCCAACCCAGTCCGCCCGCGACGATCCCGATCGCACCCAGGCAAACCAGCGACCAGACGAGCATCGCCTCCAAGGTGTCGCGGCGCTCCTTCGCGGCCTGCGCGGTCAGCGCCGTGTACAACTCCTCGGTGACGATCGGGCGATTCCGCTTGGCCAGGTACTCGCGCACGAGGATCTGCGCACCCATCCCGTGTCGCCGATCCAGCGACCGGTCGAGGTAGAAGTACATCAGCGCAACCAGAATCGCCCCGGCGATGAAGAACGCGCCCGCGTACAGCAGGGTGAGCCGGAGCCGAATGGTGCGGCCCCTCACCGGATGCGGTACCCCACGCCCGCCTCGGTCTCGATCACCGGCGGATCGCCCAATTTCCGGCGCACCATCATGATCGTGTAGCGCACCACCCCCGTGAACGGATCGATGTTCTCGTCCCATGCCTTCTCCAATAACTGCTCCGCCGACACCACTCCGCCGTCGGCACGCAATAATTCGGCCAGTACCGCGAACTCCTTGCGCGACAATGAAACCGGCTCGCCGTCGCGGGTGACCGTCAGCCGATGCGGGTCGAGCCGAATCCCGGCCCGCTCCAGTACCAACGGGGTCGCCGGCCGCGCGCGCCGCCCCAGCGCCTGAATGCGGGCCACCAATTCGGCGAATGCGAACGGTTTGGTCAGGTAGTCGTCGGCGCCGAGACCGAGCCCCGCTACTCGCTCGGCCACCGCCGCGGCGGCCGTCAGCATCAGAATCCTGGCGTCGCTGCCTGCCTCGGTGAGCGAGGTGCAGACGATATCCCCGGATATCGTCGGTAGATCGCGATCCAACACGATCACGTCATAGTCGTTCACGCCGACCCGCTCCAGCGCGTCCGCGCCGTCGTACACCACATCGACCGCCATCGCATGCCGCCGCAGCCCATCGGCTATCGCGTCGGCCAGCAACTGCTCGTCCTCGACCACCAGTACCCGCACCCGACCATCGTGCCTGTTGTCGCTGTTAGGGCGCTGTTAGGGCGACAGACCCCGCGTCGAGTTGGCGATTTCGGCGCATCCGGCCATGCGGAGTGATTCAATCTGCTCGGTGTGCTCTGTAGTAGCTGATAGTAGTGAAAGGAGTTCAGATGACAATGTCGGTTGCCGACCGCATATTCTTTCGCGTCAACCGATTCCACAGGGAACGGGTCGCGATCGCATGGGGCGGACGGCATATTCTGCACGGCCGTAAGCACAGGCCGGGTGACGTGGTGCTGGCCAGCAATGACTATCTCGCGCTTGCGCACGAGCCGCATATCGTCGGCGCGATGTGCGCGGCATTGCAGTACGCGAGTGGGGGAGCACCCCCGTCGGGCGTCTTCGTACACGGTCCCGACCATCCGCAGATCGCGCTGGAAACCACGCTTGCCGAACATATGCGGGCGGCCGCCGGAATTCTGTGTCAGTCGGGCTGGGATGCGAACGCCGGATTGATGCAGTCGATCGCCGACTCGCATACGCCGGTCTACATCGATCACATTGCGCATATGTCGCTGTGGCACGGCGCGAAAACCGCTGGTGCGCCGGTATATTCGTTCCGGCACAATTTTCCGGGCCATCTGCGCGACGAGATCCGCAAGCACGGCCCGGGCATCGTCGCGGTGGATTCGATATACAGCAGCAACGGGAGTCGCTGTCCGCTGACCCAGATCTGCGATGTCGCCGACGAAACCGGCAGTGTGCTGTTGGTCGACGAATCGCATTCGCTCGGCACCGACGGGCCCTACGGTGCGGGCATGGTGGTCGCGCTCGGCCTCACCGACCGGGTGCCATTCCGGACCGCCAGCCTCGCAACGGCTTTCGCGGGACGCGCCGGTTTCGTCGCCGCGAACAATATCGATTTCGTCGACTACTTCAAGATGGAATCCGATCCCGCGGTCTTCTCCGCGACACTGCTGCCGCACGATATCGCCGGTCTGGCCGCGACGCTCGAAGTGATTCGCGTCGACGAGTGGCGGCGGGTCCGGCTGCGCGAGATCTCCGCTGTCGTGCGGCGTGCGCTGATGGCGTTGGAATTCGATCTGGAGGGTTCGGCCAGCCATATCGTCGCGCTGCAGACCGGTTCGGATGAGCGCACCATCGCGATCCGCGACTTCCTGGAGGCCCGTGGCGTTTTCGGTTCGGTCCTGTGCTGGCCCGCTACCGCGCCCGACCGCGCGCGCATCCGCTTCTCACTGCATGCCGGGCTCACCGATATGCAGGTGGATCGACTCATCCAGGTGTGCACCGAGGTTCGCAACAACTTCGGCGCGACGGCGCCGATGCGTTACGAAAGGCCGAGGTCCGCACCGACTCCAGCGCAACTCGTGCCGAGCCAGTGAGCTATAAGGCGGCCGTCGCACGCGGCAGGATCACCGTGAAGGTCGCGCCGTTGCCCGGCTCGCTGTCCACGCTCACCCGACCGCCGTGCGCCGCCACAAGGGCCTGCACGATCGACAGCCCCAAACCCGTTCCGCCACTGGCCCGGGTGCGCGAGTCGTCGGTGCGATAGAACCGTTCGAAGACGCGGGCGGCGGCCTCCGGCGTCAGGCCGGGGCCGGTGTCGATGACATCGATGCGCACGTCATCCGCGGACGGGGTGAGCCGCACGGTGACCGCGGCGGTGGCCGGAGTGTGGGCCAGGGCGTTGCCGAGCAGGTTGGCCAGCACCTGCCGCAATCGCGCTTCGTCGCCGGTCACGTCCATGGTGCCGACGCCGGGACGGACCTCGAGGGTGATCGGGCGTCGAGGTTGCTGCCGCGCCGCCATGGCCTGCGCATTGTGCACCGCATCGCCCGCGAGCGTCAGCAGATCCACTTGGCGGCGGTCGAGTGGGCGTTTGGCATCCAGCCGCGCGAGCATGAGCAGGTCCTCGACGAGTAGGCCCATGCGTTCGGCCTCGCCCTCGATGCGGCCCACCACCATGGACGCATCCGTGCTCGCGCCTTGGCGGTAGAGCTCGGCGAAACCGCGAATCGTGGTGAGCGGAGTCCGCAATTCGTGGCTGGCGTCGGCGATGAACTGGCGCATCCGGCGTTCCGAGCGCCGGGCGTCTTCCTCGGAGGCCTCGGTGGCTGCGACGCCGTGCTGGATCTGCGCGAGCATCGCATTCAACGACCGCGCCAACCGGTCGACCTCGGTATCGACACCACGCACCGGAACGCGCCGGTGCAGATCACCGCCCGCGATCGCCGCCGCGGTCTTCTCGACATTACGCAGCGGGCGCAGGCTGCGCCGCACGACGAAGTACCCGACCACACCGAGCGCGATCAATGCGGCCGCGCCGGTGCCTAGTTCGAAGTAGATCAAGCGCGATACCGTCTCCTGGTTATCGGTGAGTGGCAGCGCGATGGTCGTCGAGCCGTACTGGTTGCTGGTGGTCAGGGCGCGCCATTCCAGCTCGGATCCGTCGGTCGAGCCGACTGTCGTTGGGACCGATGCCATTTGCCCGTCGACATCCGGCGTGGTGCCGGTGCCGGCAACCGCGACCGAGGTGCCCGGATAGATCTGTCCCCCGGGGCCTTTGTGCAACTCATAGAAGCGGCGGGGTTGATCGGTGAACGGCCGAGGGGTCGGCGCCTGCGGCAGGTCGGCCGGCACCCACACCGTCGCACCGTCATTCGTGACGACCTGCTTCATCTCGCGTGGTTCGGCCCATGAGCGAGCGGCGTCGTAGAGCTGCTCGTCGGTGCGCGCGGTCAGTGATCGACTCAGGGCGGAGGTCACCGCGAAACCCGTGGAGAGCAGCACCATGGCGGCCAGGAAGACAAGGGCGACGACGAGTCCCACCCGCAGCGGGATGGCCGACACCCGCCGGGCGAGTGATTCGCGCAGTCTCATATCCGACTCGGCTGTGGTGCGCGCAGCACATAGCCGACGCTGCGCAGCGTGTGGATGAGTTTGGGTTCGGTGGTATCGACCTTGCGCCGCAAATACGACACATACGACTCGACCACGCCCGCGTCACCGCCGAAGTCATAGCGCCACACGTGATCCAGGATCTTCGCCTTGCTGAGCACCTTGCCCGAATTCACCATGAAATACCGCAGGAGCGTGAACTCGGTGGGCGACAATGCCACCGGCACGCCGGCTTTCCAGACTTCGTGACTGTCCTCGTCGAGTTCGATATCGCCCACCGCGATGCGGGAGGACAGGTCCGCGACGGCATCCCTGCCCGACCGCCGCAGGATGGCCCGCAGCCGGGCGATCACCTCTTCGAGGCTGAACGGTTTGGTGACGTAGTCGTCCGCGCCGAGGGTCAGTCCGGTGAGTTTGTCGTCGACTTCATCGCGCGCGGACAAGAACAGCACCGGCGCATCGATCCCGTCGGCGCGCAGCCGTCGCAACAGCCCGAACCCGTCCATGCCCGGCATCATCACGTCCACGATCAGCGCGTCCGGCCGGAACCGGCGCACTTTGTCCAGCCCGTCCGTCCCGCTGATCGCGGTGACTACCTCGAACCCCTGAAATCGCAGACTCACCGCGAGGAGCTCGACGATCATCGGCTCATCATCGATGACGAGAATGCGTGCTTCCGGCTCTGCTCTGCTCATTCCACTAGCGTGACGGGCCGAGCAAGGTCGCAGCTCAGGACAAGCTGGGTGTTGGCTGTGAGCCCTGGACCTATCCGAGATCCGGATGGAAAATGCGTTCGGCCGCGTTCCGCACAGTGGTGCTGCTGTCGGGATCTTCGACGTGGAGTGCGAAGACCAACTCGCCGGTATTGGCGAGCAGCCAGCCCTGCCCGGCCGCTGTGGTGACATATCCGCCGCCGCCGATCAGCCTCCGGAGTTGGTCGACAACCGCGGCGGGCAGCGGACTCGATTCGGCGGAAGTCGTTGCCGGGCGGCCATTTTCGATCATGGGTGGCGTGATGCGTCCATTGGCGATGGCGGCGGTGAGGATCGCCATGCCGTAGGGGCTGGCCTGGATTTCGCTCGCCCGGCCGCCGCGTCGGGCGTCCGCGGTGCCCGGGGCCGGGATTCGCGAACTCACCTTGTCCAGACCCGCCAGCTCGAAATCGACGCCGAGACCCAGCATGCGGGCGGCCTGGGTGACCTCGTCGAGGGATACATCCTGTGGCGGTTTGTGCGCGATGGTGGCCGCGGCCGTCCGCAGTAGTTCGGAAGTGCCGCCGATCGGGGCGAGCCCGGCGAAGGCCACCGGTTCGTTCGTGCTGGCCGCGTTGTTCTCGGCGGCGGCGACAATGGCTCCGGTCGCGGGATGGATCGCGACGACGGCCGCCGGATTCCCGAGGTAGTTGACCGCATCCTGGGCGGCGCGCTGCCAGTGCGGATCCAGGGTCGCGGACACATCCGGCGCCGGTGTGCCCTGCTGTCCGGCGATGTTTGCGATCGGCAGCCCGTCGGGTCCCGATAGCTGCACCGCCCAGCCCGCGGTCCGGTCCCGGTTGTCCTGCCACACCGTGCGCAGTGCGTCGAGCATGGGGGATTGGATGCGCCGGTCGGCCGAGATCAGCCGTGGCTGCGGCTGTGCCACCACCCCGGGAATCGGCGTGATGTCAGGTTCGAGAACCGCGAAGTCGTCCTGCCGCAGATTCACCGCGACGACCGGTTGACCTTTGGCGGCGGCGAGTTGCGCGCGTAAGGACTCGCCGGTGATCAGTGGGGCGACCGGTGCGATGGCCTTCGCCAGTGCGTCGGTGGTGGCGACCGGATCGGTGATGCGGGCGGGATCGAGCCGGACCACAGCGATGACTTGCTCGGTCAGCAACGGTTGTCCGAGACTGTCCTTCACCACGGGCGACGGCGTCGGGTAGGCCTTTACCAGGTTGACCTTGCGGGTGTTGTCCAGTTGTGGCAAGGCGATAGTGGGGTCCCAGGAGATTCGCCAGCCGGTCGCCAACTTTCGGATCGTGCCCTGCGCGTCGTATGTCCAGTTTCGATCGCGTCCGAATGCCCACGCGCCCTGCAGGGCGAAGATGCCCTCCTTGGAATCCAATGCGATGAATTGCGACAAACGGAAGTCGGGAGCACCGGGGCCCAATCCCTCGAACACCTGTCGCAGCGATGTGGCGGCATTGCTCGGTTGGGTGGTCAATTTCGCGGCGTTATCCGCATCCCGCTTGTTCAGCAGCTCGGTGAACTTTTCGACCGCCACCCTCGCGTCATCCGAATACTCGCCGAACGAACAGGCGCACCCGCCGAGTGCTACCGCGAGAATCACCGCGCCGAGTGCCGCCGACCAGCGTGTGCGGCTCATGTGCGGTCCGACGCCCGGGGAATTGCTCATCGGGATCCTCGATTCTCGAGTTCAACCGCGATTGGTGGTCGTCAGCATCTGATTGCGCAGCGCAACGGACTTCGAGGCTAGCCCGCGCATTCGACGGCTATCCATTCGATAAATCGGATAGCTGCCGAATTGCGATGGACTCGAGATATGGCCTTATGTTGGCTCCCCGCAACAAAGTTCGAGCCGACCGGGGGACCCCGGCCGATGGCCGAGGTCCCCGTCGGTTCACGACTGCGGCGGTGGACTGAAGATGCCGAAGTCGTTTCCGGAGGTGTCGAGGATGTGTGCGAAGACCAGTCCGTCCTTGCCGGTGATCGGCGGGACCGACACCTTTCCGCCCAGCTTTTCGGCGGCGGCGACCGTGGCCGCCACATCCTGGACGAGGACGAAGAAGGTCGCGTGATTGGCCGAGGCATCGGGGGTGCGCGAGATGCCGCCGCTGGGCGCCTCGCTCGCCGGGTAGCTGACCAAGTCGTAGGTGTCGGCGTTCGGGTCGGCGGCGAAGCTCCAGCCGAACAGGTCGCCGTAGAACTTCTCGACCTCCTGCGGCTTGTCGCTGCCGACCTGGAACCAGGCAACCGTGTTGAAAGGGGGAGTGCTCACCGTGTCGTCTCCTCGCGATCGGGTATCGGTGTCTTGCCCGATCACGATCACCCGGCGCGGCGACAACCCCCTGTCGGTGTTTCCCGCCGATTTCCTCTCACAGCGCGACGGTTCGGAGTTCGAGGTCCTTCGGAATATCGGAAGGGGTGAGCGGGCGCGGCGACGTCGGTGTATCTATCATGGTCGCCGTGCGGATGCGGTCCAGCCGGAAGCAGCGCGACTCCGCACGCAACCGGCACCATGCGATGAGATACCAGCCGCGTGATCCGTTGAGGAATGCCGTCGGCTCGACCTCCCGGTCGCTGGCCGCGCCGAAGCGATCCGAATAGCTGATCCGCAGCACCCGCCCCGCCTCGATCGATTGCCCGATGACCGACGGAATGGCCTGGACGGGCGGCGCATCGACCGGATCAAGCAACCGAACCCGCGCGGCGAGGTCGCGGGCGGCGGCCGCATTGCGCTCCGACATCACCCCGAGAATCTTGCGCAACGCGCTGCGCCCGGCCTGGTCGAAGGGCGTCGCCTCGCTGCGCGCCAAAGCCACGGCGAGTGCGACCGCTTCCGCTGCGGTGAAGTTGAGCGGTGGCAGCGACATGCTCTTCTCCAACGCGTAGCCACCGCGCCTGCCGACATCCGCGTAGATCGGAATACTCGCCTGCTGCAGTGCCGCGATATCGCGTTCGATCGTCCGAACGCTCACCTCATAACGCTGCGCCAACTCCCGCGCGGTCCGCATCCGCGGCGCCACCGCCCGCAATTCCTCGACGATCGCATACAGCCGATCCGTACGGTTCACGCCGCAACGCTAGCGCCGACCACCGACATCGAACCCCCGCCCGAATTGTCTTGACGGAATGCGGGTATCAGTCGAGGGTGTCACATTGCCAGTGAGCGCCTCGCGCAGTCGCCTGCGCGCGGGTGTCACTGGATATGCGACGGCTCCGGTCAGCGGCGGGAGACGAGCATCGGTTCGTGCAGGTCGAAGTATTCGACTTCGCCCATGAGTTCGCCTTCCTCGTCGAACAGGGTGCGCAGATCGTCTGGAATCTCCAGCTTTTCGTGGGCGCGGGCCTCGGCCTCGGAGGTGAAGTAGACGGCCTCGACGTAACCGTCGCTGCCATATGTCGCCAGGGTGCCGCCGAGAATTTCGGGGCGCAGTTCGTGGATGCGCTCGGTGCCTTCGGCGAGCAGTTCGCGCATGCGGCGCGGATTGCGGGTATGGCCCTCCATGACTTGGACGAACCCGGCCTGATCCGAGCCACCGCCCAGCCACTGCGTCACCTCGGGGCAATCCATGAACTGCACCGGTCCGTCGAAGCACTGCTCGGTCTCGGCCCACCATGCGCCCTGCTCCGGACGATTGCTATTGCGCCGCGCCGCTTCTTCGGATTCGAACCTCGCCAATGCGATGAACGTTCCGTCATTGCACAACCCGCTGGTCGTCCCGAGATAGCCGACGGCTCCCGGCTGCAATTCCTCGGTCCACCGATCCATACACCGACGTAGCCGATCGGCGTCGGAAACCTTTCCTTGAATAACTTGGATGAACATCGAGTCCTCCTAGTGCGGAGAGATCACTCCGCTCTATAGCGAGGCTGACGCGTCGCGGTCCACCGAGGGTGCTCGGACCGCACGGCCCGCGAACACGGCCACCGCACAGCTAATCGTTCGCCGTGGTGCGGCCGTACGCAAGACCGGTGCGAGTCAATGCGCTTCGGCGCAGTTCGTCAGGAAGGTTTCGACCAGTTGATTGACGACCTCGGGAACCTCGGCGGCGGCAAGGTGCGCGGCATCCTCGATGACCGCCAGTTCCGCGCCGGGTATGGACCGAGCCATGGTCTCCAGTTCGGGTACCGGAAAGGTGCGATCCTCGCGACCGCCGACGACCAGTGTGGGACAGGTGATCGCGGCGAACCGGTCGCGTTGGTCCGGGCGTTCGATCACCACCGATCGGACGGCATGAGCGACCGATTTCGGATCATTGCGACGTGCCGTATCGAGGACCCGGCGCACGACATCGGGACGGGTGGCTTCGGTGGTCGGCCCGAGGAAGGCGCTCACTACCGAGCGAGTGAGCGGTGGGCGGATGCCGCGCAGGATGCCGACGATGACGAGCAGCGCCCTGTACTGCAATTTCTGAGCGCTCGGCGCCGGGGAGGCCGTGCCGTTCATCAAGATGGCGGATCGGACGCGGTCCGGATATTCGGCGGCCAAGGTGCCGCCGATCATGGCGCCCCAGGAGTTCCCGATGAAGTGGGTCCGCGAGAGTTCGAGGTGGTCGAGGATGTCGACCACGCAGCCCGCGCAGTCGTCGAAGGTGAAGCCGCGGGTGAGTGGACTGGATTTTCCGTGGCCGGGCGGGTCCACCGCAATGGTCAGGTAATTCTCGGCGAAGTGGGCGATCTGAGCGTCCCAGAGTCCGGCGTCCATGAGCAGGCTCGGCCACATCACGAGCGGATCGCCGTGCCCGGTTGTGACGACGTGCAGGGTACCGAGCCGAGTCGGGATGTATAGATCCGTGCTGTCCATGGGTTCCTTCAGCGTAGGGCGAGGGCGAGGAAGAAGTCGACGCGGTCTTCGAGGCGGGACAGGTCGCGGCCGGTCAGTTCCTCGATGCGTTGGATACGGTAGCGCAAGGTATTCACGTGAACGTGAAGTAGCTCAGCGCATTTGGTCCACGAGCCGGACACCTGGAGGAAGGTTTCCAAGGTGTGCACCAACTCGGCGCGGTTTTCCTGGTCGTAGCTGCTCAACGGGTCGAGCAGGCGCAGGCGGAACATGCGGCGGACCTCGTCGGGGACGCTGGCCAGCAGAAGCATATGGGTGGCGAGTTCGTCGTGGCCGACGACGGTGGTGGGGGTGGGACGGTCGGCAGCGAGGCGGCGCGCGTAGCGGGCTTCTTCTACCGCGCCGCGCAGACCTTCGCCGTCGACGATGCCGCTGACACCGATCGAGAGGTGAGCACCCTGCAGTCCGGGCTCCAAAGCGGTTACGGCGCGGTGGGTTTCGCTGATGACGGAGCCGTCTGCGGGGATGAGGGCAATGGCTTCACCGTCGACCACACCTGCGGCAGGCCTTTTGCCGTAGAGGATTTCGCGCAGTAGGACGCGTAATTCGCCGGGGCGCAAGGCATCTGCTCCGGCCGCCACTGCGATATAGGTTTCGGCGCGGCCGAGCCCGGTCAGTTCCAGGCGGGAAATGATTTCGGCGGGTTTGGCATCGGAGACGATCAGTTCGATGAGTTCCTGGGCCAGGCGGCCCTCGGCGCTCTGACGGTCGTCGAGCCGGGCGCGTTCGAGCGATACGACCGCGGCGAGCTCGCCGGTCAGGGCGCGACGTTCCTCCGGCCAGTCTTTGAAGTCGCCTTCGAAGACCAGGAACCAGTCGGCGGCGCGGGAGGTGCTGTGCTCGTCGACGGCGAACAGCGAGTAGCGCGCCTTGTCCTGGACCAGCACGTGGGGGAGACGGCGAGCGTTCAGGAATGCTGCCGTTGCCTCGACCGGTGGCGGTGCGGCGGGTCCGGCCACCACGCGTCCGGTGGATGCGACGACCCAGCAGCGCATCCCGAGATCGCGTTCGATCAGCTCGAGCACCGAGCCCAGCCCGGTACCCGAGACGAGCTGGCGGTGGCGGTCGAGTATGGCGGTCAGGTCCGCAGCGCGCCCGGTGGACAGATTGCGGGTCAATGTCTCGGTGACCTGGGCGAATGCGACATCTTCACGGACACGGAACAGCGGAATCCGATGCCGTCGACAGGCCTCGACGACGTCGGGCGGAGCGCCGCCATAGCGGGCGTCACCGGCGGCGAGTCCGGCGACTCCGGCCTGGGCCAGCGCCCGCACGAAGGTCTCGCTGTCCTCCGGCGAAAGCCGCCATTGCAGCCCGGTCAGGACGAGCTCACCGCCGGAGAGATAACGACTCGGATCGAGCATGTCGGTGGTCACTACCCAGCGCACGAAACGGTCGAGCTCTTCCTCGCCGGTGACGAGCTCGAGACCGAGATTCATGGTCAGAAGTGATCTAAGTCGCACACTTGCCGAGGCTAACAGCCCAGCTCGCGCCCTCCCGGCGACGCTTTGGATATTCACACAAACGAGCCCGTGTGAACTGGCGCACACTTCGGATTTCTGGGTCCTAGCAGCGCAGATGAACGGCGGGTGTACTTACTCCCAGCACCAGAACAAGCTCGATGGGAGATCGGATGTCCGGTGAGATCGGATGGCTCAACTCGCTGCCTGCGGACCAGGCCGAGGCGGAACTGCTGACCTGCTGCGCCTCACACGTCTGGGCGCAGAAGGTGGCAGCGCACCGGCCGTACGTGGACAGCACGAGCCTGATGGCCGCCGCGGTCGCCGGGGTACGGGAGCTGAGTTGGCCCGATATCGAGGAGGCGCTGTCCGCGCATCCGCGCATCGGCGACCGGGCGAAGGCGGGCACGCGGGAGGCCGAGTGGTCCGCCGGTGAGCAGTCCGGCACGGCGAGCGCCGACCAGCAGACACTCGATGACATCGCTGCCGGCAACCTGGCCTATGAGCAGCGGTTCGGGCATGTCTTCCTGATTCGTGCCGCCGGCCGCTCCGCTGAGCAGATCCGCGCCGAACTGCGCAGGCGCCTGGCGAATACCGCCGAGGGCGAGCGCATCGCGACCCAGCGCGAACTCGCCGATATCACCCGGCTGCGGATCCGAAAGCTGTTGGAGGACAGGTGAGTCTGTCCACCCATGTGCTCGACGCGGCATCCGGTCGCCCGGCGGCGGGGCTGCCGGTGCGGCTGGAAAAGGCCGACGGCACCGTGCTCGCCGAGCGCCGCACCGATGACGACGGGCGCGTCCAGGATCTGCCTGCACCCGAAATCGGTGTCCACCGGCTGATTTTCGAAACCGGTGACCTCAGTCCGTTCTACCCGTCGGTGTCCATCGACTTCCGCGTCACCGACCCAGCCGAGCACTACCACGTGCCGCTGCTGCTCAGTCCCTATTCCTACTCGACCTACCGAGGTAGCTGAACCATGTCGATCAAGCTCGGGCCGAATAGATACGGCAAAGCGGAAAACCGGGTCGTCCGGGTGACGAAAACCGGTGGCGTCCACGAGATCCGGGATCTGAACGTCGGTGTCGCGTTATCCGGTGACATGGACGAGGTCCACCTGACCGGTGACAATGCGACGGTCCTGCCGACCGACACCCAGAAGAACACCGTGTTCGCCTTCGCCAAGGAACACGGCATCACTTCGCCGGAAGCGTTCGGTCTTTTGCTGGCACGGCATTTCGTCGATTCCCAGCCGCCCATCCACCACGCGCGGGTCTCCCTGGCGGAGTACGCCTGGGAGCGCATCGTGGTCGGCCCCGGTGACAACCAGTATTCGTTCGTGCGCTCCGGCCAGGAGACCCGTACCTCGCGGGTGCACTACGACGGCGAAAACGCCTGGGTGGTCTCGGGTTTGACGGGTCTGGTGGTGCTCAACTCCACCGGCTCGGAATTCCACGGCTATATCAAGGACAAGTACACGACGCTGCAGGAGGCCTACGACCGCGTTCTGGCCACCGAGGTCAACGCGCAGTGGCGGTTCGCGAGCGAACCGGGCGACTGGGACAAGGCCTACCGCGAGGTCCGCGGTGCGCTGCTCGAGGCATTCGCCGATACCTACAGCTACTCGCTGCAGCAGACCCTCTACGCCATGGGCGACCGGGTGATCGGCGCGGTCCCGGAGGTCTGCGAGGTCCGGCTGTCGCTGCCCAATAAGCATCACTTCGTCGTGGATCTGTCCGGCTTCGGACTGGAGAACGACAACGAGGTGTTCTTCGCCGCCGACCGCCCTTACGGCCTGATCGAGGGCACCGTACTCACCGAGGACGCCCCCGCGCCCGGACCGGCTTGGGAGTGACGATGGATTTCCTACGACCCGCTACCTGGGCCGAGGCGCTCGAGCTCAAGGCCGCGAATCCGGCGGCCAAACCCATCCAGGGCGGCACCGATGTCATGGTCGAGATGAACTTCGACCACGGCCGTCCGGCGGCACTGCTCGATCTCAACCGCTGTCGCGACCTGTTCGATTACTCGACCGAGCCCGACGGCCGCATCCGGATCGGTGCGGGCGTCCCGTATGTGCGCATCATCAACCGGCTCAACCACCAGCTGCCCGGTCTGGCGCAGGCCTCGCGCACGGTCGGTTCGCCGCAGATCCGCAATCGCGGCACTGTCGGCGGCAATCTGGGCGGAGCGTCCCCGGCCGGTGACGCCCACCCGGCGTTGCTGGCGGGCAATGCGGTGATCGAGGTGGAGTCGGCCGCACGCGGCACCCGCCTGATCCCGATCGATGACTTCTACGTGTGGGTGAAGAAGAACGCCCTGGAGCCCGACGAGCTGATCCGCGCCATCCGGATCGAGCCCGCCACCGGGCCGCAGTACTTCTCCAAGGTCGGCACCCGCAATGCCATGGTGATCGCGGTCTGCGCGTTCTCGATCGCGTTGCACCCCGCCACCCGCACGGTCGGCACCGGCATCGGATCCGCCGGACCGACGCCGCTGCGCGCGACACCCGCCGAGTGGTTCCTCGCCGATGCGCTGGACTGGGATGACCCGGCCCCATTGCCGTTCGATGTCGTCCGCGAATTCGGTGCGCTGGTCTCGGCCGCCGCCAAGCCGATCGATGACGTCCGCGGCACCGCGGAATACCGCAGACACGCCCTGACGGTGCTGGCCCGCCGCACCCTGTCCTGGGCCTGGACGGACTACCTAGCAGAAAGAAGGAGGGCAGCCTGATGCGTGTGACCTTCGACGTGAACGGCTCGCAAGAGACCGTCGACGATGTGTGGGAGGGCGAGAGCCTGCTCTATGTGCTGCGCGAGCGCATGGGCCTGCCCGGCTCCAAGAATGCCTGTGAGCAAGGCGAATGTGGTTCGTGCACAGTCTATTTGGATGGCACGCCGGTGTGTTCCTGTGTCGTGGCCGCAGGCCAGGTACAGGATCGCTCGGTGCGCACCGTCGAGGGGCTGGCCAACGGCGCGAAACTCGATCCGATGCAGGAGGCGTTCGTCGAGGCCGGTGCGGTCCAATGCGGCTTCTGCACACCGGGGCTCATCGTGCAGGCGCACGATCTCATCGAACGCAATCCCGATCCCTCCGATGTGGAGATCCGCGAGGCGCTCGCCGGAAACCTCTGCCGCTGTACGGGATACGAGAAGATCCTCGACGCGGTGCGACTGGCCGCGGCACGTAAGGCGGGCCGATGAGTACAGCATCGCGCAACGACTCCGTCAGGGGTGGCGGTCGGGCGACGGGTGGGCGTACAGCATCGCGAAGCGATTCGGTGACGGGCGGTGGCCAGGTAACGGTCGGGCAGACTGTCATCGAGAATGCCTATATCGCGCCGGTCGTCGGTGACGAGATCGCGTCCGGATATGTCGTCATCTCCAATGGCCGCATCGAAGCCCTCGGCGCGGGACCGGCACCGATCGTCCCGGGTGCCGAAAAGGTCGACGGCACAGGATGTTTGGTGACACCGGGCTTGGTCAACACCCACCACCACCTCTACCAGTGGGCGAGCCAGGGCCTGTTCCAGGATTCCACCCTGTTCGAATGGCTGACCGGTCTCTACCGCACCTGGGCGCGCATGGACGCCGACGTCGTCTACGGTGCGGCCGCCGCCGGCCTGGGCTGGCTGGCGTTGACCGGCTGCACCACCAGCAGCGACCACCACTACATCTTCCCGAAGGGGCGCGGCGACCTGTTCGAGGCCGAGGTGCGCGCGGCGAGCGAGATCGGCCTGCGTTTCCACCCGTGCCGCGGTTCCATGGACCGCGGACAGAAGGACGGCGGTCTGCCGCCGGACGAGGTGGTCGAGAGCCGGGACGAAATCCTCACCCACACTGCCGAAGTCATCGACAAGTATCACGATCCGTCGTTCGATTCGATGCTGCGTGTCGCGGTCGCGCCTTGCTCGCCGTTCTCGGTGAGCGAGGGTCTGATGATCGATTCCGCGACGTTGGCGCGCGCCAAAGGTGTTCGGCTGCATACCCATCTCGCCGAAACACTCGACGAGGAAGAGCACTGCATCGAGCAGATGGGCTGCACCCCGGTCGAATACATGGAAAAGCTGGGCTGGCTCGGCGAGGATGTCTGGTTCGCGCACGCGGTGCACCTGCACGACGCCGATATCCGGCGCTTCGCCGAAACCGGCAGCGGCTCGGCGCATTGCCCCAGCTCCAACGCCCGGCTCGGTGCGGGTATCGCCCGCGTCAGTGATCTGGTGGCCGCCGGTGCGCCGGTCGGTCTCGGCGTGGACGGCGC
The DNA here is from genome assembly GCF_050955745.1 of Nocardia sp. CA-120079. Taxonomy (NCBI): domain Bacteria; kingdom Bacillati; phylum Actinomycetota; class Actinomycetes; order Mycobacteriales; family Nocardiaceae; genus Nocardia; species Nocardia sp. CA-120079. The sequence continues at coordinate 5,917,055 of NZ_CP192088.1, read as the reverse complement.
GGCCTCGAGTGAGTTGACTTCCATGGCGGGCGAAATGCGGCAGGCCATGCTGTTCCAGCGCGCGGTCAACGGCCCGACCGCCTTTACCGCGCGCCAGGCGCTCGAGATCGGCACCCTGGGTGGTGCCCGTAATCTCGGCCGCCACAACGAGATCGGCAGTATCGAACCCGGCAAGCTCGCCGACCTCGCCATCTGGCGGGTCGACGGCTTCCGCTCGGCGATCGAGGATCCGGTCTGCTCCTTGGTTTTCGGACCGACACCGCCACTGGCCCGGCTGCTCATCGGCGGGCGCACTGTCGTGGAGAACGACGAATTGCGCACCGTCGCACAGGATGTCGTCGGCCGCGCCGGTGTTACCGCCCGCAAACGGTTGATGCGACAGGAGCCATGATGACTGTCCCACGGACCACCCGCTTCCCCCAAGAGGTTGCCGCACCGGGTAAGGGCGGCATCGGGGAGAGCCCGCTGCGCCCCGACGGCACGCTGAAGGTCAAGGGCGAGTTCGCCTACGCCTCCGATCTCTGGATGGATGGCATGCTCTGGGGTGCGACCCTGCGCAGCCCGCATCCGCGCGCGATCATCCGCGGGATCGATATCGCGCCCGCACTGGCCATGACCGGTGTGCACGCCGTACTCACCCATGAGGATGTGCCCGGCCGCAAGATGTACGGCCTCGACCACACCTGGGATCAGCCGGTCCTGGCCATCGGCGAGGTGCGCCATCACGGTGAGCCCATCGCCCTGGTCGCCGCCGACCACCCCGAGATCGCCCGGCGCGCCCTCGAAGCCATCGAAATCGATTGGGAGGTACTGGAACCCATTACCGACCCGATGGCGGTGCTGTCGGCTCCGAAACGGCTCGCGGTGCAGGAGCGCGGCGGTATCGCCCGGCACCAGCCGGTGCGCGTCGGCGATATCACCGTGGGCCGCGCGCTGGCCACCGTGGTGATCACCGAGGAATTCGAGGTCGGCATTCAGGACCAGGCATTCCTCGGCCCCGAATCCGGCCTGGTGATTCCGGCCGAGGACGGCGGACTCGACTTCTACGTCGCCACCCAGTGGATGCACAACGATCTGTCCCAGATCGGGCCTTGCCTCGGCCTGGCCGACGACCAGATTCGCATGACCATGGCAGGTGTCGGCGGAGCCTTCGGTGGCCGCGAGGACCTGTCCATGCAGATCCACGCGGGCATGCTGGCCATGCACACCGGCAAGCCCGTCAAGATGATGTACAACCGCGAGGAGTCGTTCTTCGGGCACGTGCACCGGCACCCGGCGAAGATGCTCTACGAATACGGTGCCAATGATGCCGGAAAGCTCACCTACGCAAAGGTTCTCATCGTCCTCGACGGTGGCGCGTACACCTCGGCGACGTTGAATGTCACCGGCAACGCGTCCTCGCTCGCCGTGGGGCCGTACGAGATTCCGCATATCGAGGTCGACGCGTACGGCATCTACACCAATAACCCGCCGTGCGGTGCGATGCGCGGATTCGGCGCGGTGCAGGCTTGTTTCGCACACGAGTCGATGATGGACAAGGTCGCCGAGGCACTGGATCTGGATCCGGTGCACGTGCGCCAGATCAATGCGGTGTCACAGGGGTCCAAGCTGGCGACCGGTCAGGTGTTGCACGCGCCGACGCCGATGGCCGAAATGCTCGGGCAGCTGCGGGATATGCCGATGCCGCCGGAGCTGGACGCCTCGGATATCCGGAACCTGCCCGGCGGCGCATCGCAGACGACGCACGGCGAAGGCGTGGTGCGTGGTGTCGGCTACGGCGTCGGCATCAAGAACATCTGCTTCTCCGAGGGCTTCGACGACTACTCGACCGCTCGGGTGCGGCTGGAAGTCATTGCCGGAGAACCGGTTGCGCTGGTGCACACCGCGGCCGCCGAGGTCGGTCAGGGACTGGTGACGGTCGAGGCGCAGATCGCGCGCACCGAACTCGGTATCGAACGGGTCACCATTCACCCGGCCGACAACCAGGTCGGCGACTCGGGTTCGTCGTCTGCCTCCCGGCAGACCTATATGAGCGGTGGTGCGGTGAAGGCGGCCTGTGAAGCAGTGCGCCAGCGCGTACTCGCCTTGGCCCAGGCCGAGTTCGGTGCCATGTCGGGACTGCGACTGGTCGGCGGCAAGGTCGTCTCCCGCACGGGGGAGGTGCTCGCGGCGATCGTCGATGTCCTGGATGAGGGGGTTGTCGAAGAGACCCGCGAGTACCACCACCGGCCGACCACCGGCATGGATCCCGTGACGGGACAGGGGAATAGCCACACCCAGCTGGCTCTCTGCGTACACCGCGCGGTAGTGGACGTGGATACAGACCTCGGCCTGGTCAAGGTCGTCTCCCTGGACGCGGTCCAGGACGTGGGCAAGATCATGAACCGCCTGTCCCTGGAAGGGCAGATCCACGGCGGCTCCGTACAGGGGCTGGGCCTGGCGGTCATGGAGGAAATCCAGGTCGAAGACGGTAAGGTGCGCAACCCGTCCTTCACCGACTACCTGATCCCGACGATTCTCGATACGCCGTCACAGCGGCTGGAGATTCTCGAAAATGCCGATCCGCACGCCCCCTACGGGCTGCGCGGCGCCGGAGAGCCGCCCACGCTCTCTTCGACCCCCGCGATCGCCGCGGCGATCCGTGACGCCTGCCGATCACGGGGTGGAAACGTGCACATCAACCGAGTGCCGGTGCGTCCGGAAGACATCATCCGGAGCAGTTGATCAACAGGGGCAGCCGGTTCGGAGTGGACCGGACAGACTCCACAACAGCAGTACCCGAACCGTGCGGTCCGGCCCCAGTCCACAAGGACAGCCGCCGAACCGTAGGTCGGCTACGCCCCGAGGAGGGCACGCCAATGACCCAGATTCAGACCAAGCCCAGCACGCCAGAGCCGGTAGCAGGAAGGTCTGCGCTCGACCGGTTCTTCCGGCTGAGCGAACGCCGAACCACCGTTTCCCGCGAAATCCGTGGCGGCATCACCACTTTCGTCGCCATGGCCTACGTCATCCTGTTGGTGCCGCTGATTCTCGGCGGCGTCGCGGATGTCAACGGTGACAAGCTGAGCATCGCTCAACTCACCACGGCCACCGCGTTTTCCGCGGGACTCAGCACCATCCTGATGGGCGTTGCGGGCAATGTGCCCTTGGCGCTCGCCGCCGGACTCGGTGTGGTTCCGGTGGTCGCCTTCCAGGCGGCGCCGCATATGACCTGGCCGCAGACCATGGGTCTGGTCGTCCTGATGGGCGTGATCATCGTGATCCTGGCCGCGACCGGCCTGCGGACCATGATCATCAACGCCATCCCGCTCGGTCTCAAGAATGCGATCGGGGTCGGGATCGGCATGTTCATCGCGATGATCGGACTGGTCTCGGCCGGGGTGGTCGGACACGGTGCGCAGACCGGTCCGCCGGTCACCCTCGGCGCCGGTGGTCACCTATCCGGTTGGCCCGTAGTGATTTTCGCGGTCGGCCTGCTGGTGATGCTGGCACTGTTCATCCGCAAGGTGCCCGGTGCGATTCTGATCAGCATCGCCATCTCGACCGTGCTGGCCATTGTCGTCAACGCGCTGGCGAAGATCGACCCGCAAGCGTGGGGGCCGGTGGTGCCGGAGAAGCCGAAGGGATTCTTCGCCGCACCCGATTTCGGGCTGGCGCTGAATATCGACCTCTTCGGCGGTTTCGCCGAGGCGGGCGGGCTGGTCGCGGGGGTCGTGCTGTTCACCCTGGTGCTGACCGGGTTCTTCGATGCCATGGGAACGGTTTTCGGCGTCTGTGACGAGGCCGGACTGCTCGATGCGAATGGCACCATGCCGGGTATCGGCAAGGTGCTGACCATCGACGGTATCTCGCAGGTCATCGGTGGTGTCAGCGGCGGCGCCGGAAATACCGTCTACGTCGAATCCGCGACGGGTGTCGGTGAGGGCGCCCGCACCGGACTGACCAGCGTGGTGACCGGTGGATTGTTCTGTCTCGCAGTATTTTTCACCCCGCTCGCGGCCGTGGTGCCGATCCAAGCCGCCGCGCCGGCGCTGGTGATCGTCGGTGCGCTGATGATGACCCAGGCCCGCAAGATCGATTGGAACGATCTGGAGGTGGCGGTGCCCGCCTTCCTGACGATCGTGCTGATGCCGTTCACCTACTCCATCACCAACGGTGTCGGCGCGGGGCTGATCGCGTATGTGGTGATCAAGCTGGCACGTGGCAAATTCCGTGAAATCCATTGGCTGATCGGGGTGGTGAGCCTCGTCTTCGCCGGCTACTTCGGCATCTCGGCCATCGAACTACTCCTGGGCGGATAGCACAATGCGCGACCTCACGGCAGAACTGCGGAAATGGCATGCGGCGGAGAAGGATTACGCCGTGGCCACCGTCATCGGCGTCACCGGAAGCGCCCCTCGGCCGCCCGGAGCCGCGCTGGCGGTCGACGCCGACGGCATTGTCATCGGAAGCATCTCCGGTGGCTGTGTGGAGGGCGCGGTCTACGAACTCTGCCGTGAGGTCCTGCGCACCGGGCAGCCGGTGCGCGAAACCTTCGGATACAGCGATGACGACGCCTTCGCGGTCGGGCTGACCTGCGGCGGCAAGCTCGAGGTATTCGTCCAGCGGATCACCGCGGTCGAGCGGGTCGCCATCGAGGCGATCCTGCGCACCGACGAGGCGGTCGCGCTGGTACGTGATCTGGCGACCGGTGCGGCCATGGCGATCGGGTCCTGGTGGACCGTCGGCGCCGCCTTCGACGAGGTGGTTGTGGCCGAGGCCAGGGCAATGCTCGATACCGGCGCGACCGGCGTGCGCGAGATCGGCTGTGGTGCCGGTGCACTCACGGTCTTCGTGGAATCGTATGTACCGCCGCCGCGCATGATCGTCTTCGGCGCAATAGATTTCGCGTCGGCCGTCACCAGGATCGGCCGCTTCCTCGGATACCACGTCACCGTCTGCGATGCTCGCCCGGTGTTCGCCACGCGTGCGCGTTTTCCGGATGCCGACGAGATCGTCGTGCAATGGCCGGACCGCTATCTCGCACGCACACAGGTCGATTCGCGCACGGTGCTGTGCGTGCTCACCCATGACGCCAAATTCGATATCCCGCTGCTCGAGGTGGCGCTGCGCCTGCCGGTGGCCTATGTCGGCGCGATGGGTTCCCGCCGCACCCATGAGGACCGCATGGCCGGGCTGCGCGCCGCCGGAGTGACGGAATCCGAACTGGCCCAATTGCATTCACCGATCGGGCTGGATCTCGGCGCGCGGACCGCTGAGGAGACGGCGGTATCCATCGCCGCCGAGATCGTCGCGGTGCGCCGCGGCGGCTCGGCCCAACCGCTGACCGCCACCGGCGGACCGATCCACCGGGACTTGATCCCGGTCTGGTGAGCCGCGCACCCCGCCGTGCATCCGTACACCCGGTACGCGGGGGCGCGCGGTTTCGGCACCGCGTCTGCGGCTGGAGCATCCTACGAAATCGACTTCGGGATATCCGATCGGCTTCGGGGTAATCGCCGCTATTCCGACAGTGTGGTCGGCCCACATAATTGACGAAATTGCGAACAAAGGATTCACCGAATGCCGTTGATATTTCTGAACGGTTCCGCCATGCGTGGCGAACCGCTCAATCATCTGCTCGACGGCGCGCCTTTCGCCGGCGAAGCGAAAACCGCGCCGCGCTACCGTTTCTATTCGGTCGGCGATCGGTTCCCGGGGCTGGATCCCGTCGCCGACGGGGGCGATTCGATCTCCGGTGAACTGTTCGATATCCCCATGGAAGTGCTGCGACAGCGGCTGCTGCCTGCCGAACCACCCGAACTCGAACTCGGCGCGATCGAACTCGAAGACGGACGTTCGGTCCTATCGATGCTGCTGCGCCGCGCGCCGACCTCATATCCGGAGCTGATCGATATCACCGCCGTCGGCAGCTGGAAGAAATACCGTCAAGGAGCTGAATGAGTAAGCAGGCCGGGGACTTCGCCTTCCCGAAATTCGATGTCAATTGCTCGATCCTGTTCACCGATCTCCCGCTGCTGGAACGCCCCGCCGCGGCAAAGCAGGCCGGATTCGACGCGGTGGAATTCTGGTGGCCGTTCGGCGAGGATCCGACGCCGGGCGACAAGGAGATCGACGCGTTCGTGCGCGCGATCCGCGATGCCGGGGTGGAATTGGTCGGCCTGAACTTCATCGACCTGATTCCGGCGGGCGGGCGCGGTCTGGTCTCGGTTCCGGGTGAGGTCACCCGGTTCCGCGACAATATCGACGTCGCCGTCGGTATCGCCGAGGAGACCGGCTGCCGCGCGCTGAATGCCCTCTACGGCAACCGCGTCGAGGGCGAGAGTCCGGACAAGCAGGACGAACTCGCGCTGGAGAACCTGAGTCTGGCCGCACAGGCCGCCGGTGCCATCGGTGCCGTAGTGCTGCTGGAGGCACTGAATTCCTTCGAGTCGCCGAACTATCCGATCGTGAGCGCCGCGCACGCCGTGCAGGTCATCGAGCAGACCGGTGAATCCAACGTGCGGTTCCTCTGCGACCTGTACCACCTGGCCCGCATGGGCGAGGGCCTGCACACGGTGATCCGCACGCACGCGGCGTATCTCGGCCACGTCCAGATCGCCGACAGTCCGGGCCGCGGCCGTCCCGGCACCGGTGAACTCGACTTCGCCGCGCTCTTCGAAACCCTGGCCGAGAGCGGCTACGACGGCTGGATCGGCCTCGAATACAAAGACCACGAGCTGGATTGGAAGTGGATGAAATGACTGCAGCATCGCATAGCGATTCCGTGAGAGGTGGCGGCCGGGCGACGGGTGGGCGCAGGATCGGGTTTATCGGCCTGGGGATCATGGGCAGCCCGATGGCGGGTCACCTCGTCGCCGCCGGGCACGAGGTGACCGGTTACGACATCGGTCCCACCGGTCTGGAGAAACTGAAGGCCGCGGGTGGTTCGGCCGCCTCCGGTGTCGCGGAAGCGGTGCGGGACAAGGACATCGTCATCACGATGCTGCCGCAGGACGAGCACGTCGAGGCGGTCTTCGCCGATGTGCTCGTGCACGCCGCGCCCGGCACCCTGTACATCGACTTCTCCACTATCACGCCCAAGACCGCGCGCTCGACCGCCGAGCGGGGCATCGAGAAGGGGCTACGGGTGCTCGACGCCCCGGTCTCCGGTGGCGAGCCGGGCGCGATCAATGCCGCGCTGTCGATCATGGTCGGCGGTAACGAGGCCGACTTCGCCGCGGCCACACCGATTTTCGAGGCGGTCGGCAAGACCTTCGCGCTGGTCGGACCGAACGGTGCCGGTCAAGTGGTCAAGGCCGCCAACCAGCTCGTCGTCGGCGGCACCTATGCCCTGGTGGCCGAGGCTATTCTGCTGATGGAGAACCTGGGCGCCGACGCCGAGAAGGGCCTCGATGTGCTGGCAGGCGGGCTCGCGGGCAGCAAGATCCTCGAACTCAAGCGCGCCTCCATGCTGAGGCGCGACTTCAAGCCCGGCTTCCGAATCGACCTGCACCACAAGGATATGGGCATCATCCTGCAGGCCGCCCGCGACGCCGAGGTGTCGATCCCGATGGGTGCGCTGACCGCGCAGTTGATCGCGGCCGCGCGCGCGATGGGTCACGGTTCACTGGACCACTCGGGTCTGCTGAAGGTGACTGAGGCGCTGTCGGGTCGGGAGAACTGACCATGGCACGCATGCGCACCGTGGATGCCGCGGTTCTGATTCTCGAAAAGGAAGGCGCGACACAGGCATTCGGCTTGCCGGGTGCCGCGATCAACCCCTTCTACAGCGCGATGCGCGCGCACGGCGGGATCAAGCACGTGCTGGCCCGCCACGTCGAGGCCGCCTCGCATATGGCCGAGGGGTACACCCGGGCGGCCGCGGGCAATATCGGTGTCTGCATCGGCACCTCGGGGCCCGCGGGCACCGATATGATCACCGGCCTGTATTCCGCCAGCGCGGATTCGATTCCGATCCTGTGCATCACCGGTCAGGCTCCGGTGGCCAAGCTGCACAAGGAGGACTTCCAGGCCGTCGATATCGCTTCGATCGCCGCACCGGTGAGCAAGTGGGCGGTGACGGTACTCGAGCCCGCACAGGTACCGGGGACCTTCCAGAAGGCCTTCCGGTTGATGCGCGAGGGCCGGCCGGGTCCGGTCCTGATCGACCTGCCGATCGATGTGCAGCTCGCCGAGATCGAGTTCGACATCGAGACTTACGAGCCGCTCGAGGTGCACCGCCCGGCCGCGACGCGGGCGCAGGCGGTCAAGGCCATCGAGATGTTGAATGCGGCGCAGCGGCCGCTGATCGTCGCGGGCGGGGGCATCGTGAATGCCGATGCCGCGGCGCTGCTCGTCGAATTCGCCGAACTCACCGGGGTGCCGGTGGTGCCGACGCTGATGGGCTGGGGCACGATTCCCGACGATCACGCGCTGCATGCGGGCATGGTCGGACTGCAGACCTCGCACCGGTACGGCAATGCCACCCTGCTCGAATCCGACTTCGTGCTCGGCATCGGAAACCGCTGGGCCAACCGGCATACCGGCGGTGTGGACACCTACACCAAGGACCGCACCTTCGTACATGTCGATATCGAGCCGACCCAGATCGGCCGGGTGTTCGCGCCGGATTACGGCATCACCTCCGACGCGGGCGCCGCGCTGCGCGTCTTCGTCGAGGTCGCGCGCGAACTGGACGCGGCCGGACAGCGGCCGAATCGCAGTGTGTGGGCCGAGCAGTGCCGAAATCGGAAACAGGTCGGTCTGCGTAAGACGCACTTCGACGATATGCCGATCAAGCCGCAGCGCGTCTACGAGGAGATGAACAAGGCATTCGGGCCCGAGGTGCGCTACGTCAGCACCATCGGTCTGTCACAGATCCAGGCGGCGCAGTTGCTGCACGTCTACCGGCCGCGGCACTGGATCAATGCGGGCCAGGCCGGGCCGTTGGGCTGGACCGTACCCGCGGCCATCGGTGTCGCGACGGCCGATCCCGATGCCACCGTGGTCGCACTCTCGGGTGATTACGACTTCCAGTTCCTCATCGAGGAATTGGCCGTCGGCGCGCAGTTCAATATCCCGTACATCCATGTCGTGGTGAACAATTCGTACCTCGGCCTGATCCGGCAGGCGCAGCGAGCGTTCGATATGGACTACTACGTGCAGCTCGCCTTCGACAATATCAACAGCCCGGAGCTCGCGGGCTACGGCGTCGACCATGTCAAGGTCGCGGAAGGCTTGGGCTGCAAGGCGATTCGCGTATTCGATCCGGCATGGATCGGATCAGCCCTCGATGAGGCGAAGAAGCTGGTGACCGAATTCCGGGTGCCGGTGATCGTGGAGGTCATCCTCGAGCGGGTGACGAATGTGTCGATGGGACTCGAGATCGACAATATCGTCGAATTCGAGGAACTCGCGCAGTCCGCGGCCGACGTCCCGACCGCGACCGCGCGACTGGACTGAGCATGACTCGCGTCCTGATCGCGTCCGATAAGTTCAAGGGGTCATTGACCGCCGCGCAGGTCGGTGCCGCTGTCCGCGCCGGTATCCACCGCGTCCGGCCCGGTGCCGAGGTGTCGGTGGTGCCGATCGCTGACGGCGGGGACGGCACCGTCGCCGCCGCTTCGGCCGCGGGTTTCGAGGCGGTCCTGGTGACCGCGTCCGGCCCCACCGGCGAACCGGTGTGCACGGCGTATGCCCGCCGCGACGATATCGCCGTCGTGGAACTCGCGGACGTATCCGGGCTCGTGCGGCTACCCGGCGGGAAGTTCGCACCGATGACGGCCACCAGCCGGGGCACCGGTGAGGTGATCGCCGCGGCAATCGATGCGGGCTGCCGCCGGGTCGTGCTCGGCATCGGCGGCAGTGCGGGTACCGATGGCGGTGCCGGACTGCTCGCGGCGCTGGGTGCCCGGCTGCTCGATATCGGCGGGAACGAAATCGGGTATGGCGGTGCGGCATTGGCACGGCTGCACACGATCGATCTCGAGCCGGTGCGGGAACGGCTGGCCGGTGTGGAGATCACCGTGGCGTGCGATGTGGACAATCCGCTCACCGGTCCGCGCGGTGCGGCCGCCGTCTACGGCCCGCAAAAGGGCGCTGACGGTGACCAAGTGACGGAGCTGGATTCGGCGCTCAACCATTGGGCGGATTGTGTTGCGGCCGCGACCGGTACCGATCTGCGCGATCGTGCGGGTGCCGGTGCGGCGGGTGGGGTCGGGTTCGCGGCCGTCGCGGTGCTCGGTGCTCGGCTGCGTCCCGGGATCGAGTTGGTTTTGGAGCTGGTCGGTTTCACCGACCGGGTGGCCGGTGCGGATCTGGTGGTGACCGGGGAGGGCATGCTCGACGAGCAGACTCTGTACGGCAAGGCGCCGGCTGGCGTCGCTACTGCCGCGGGCTTCTCGGGTGTACCAGTAGTCGCCGTGTGTGGTCGGAATACTTTGCCCGCCAAGCGATTACATGAGGCCGGGTTCTCGGCCGCATACGCACTAGCCGATATCGAACCCGATATCGCGCGCTGCTTCGCGGAGGGCGAACAGCTGCTCGAGCAATTGGGCATGCGGATCGCTGTGGAACATGTGTCGCCGCAGCCCCCGACCGCCCCGCCCACCACCGGGCACCAGTCGCCGGGGGCCGCACCAGACGATGTGTCAGCAAGACACGCCGCGGGGTCGGCCACGGCGGGTCGGCCGTCCACTGGGCACCAGGTGCCGGGGGCTGCTGTGGACCATGTGTCTGCAGACCATGCTGCGGGGAGCATGGCGGGTCGGCCATCTGCCGGTCGCCAGTCGCCGGGGGCTGCGATGGACCAACTATCTGCAGGACATGCCGCCGGGTCGGCCATGGCGGGTCGGCCATCTGCTGGGTACCAGATGCCGGGTGCCGCGACTGACCAGGAGCACGGTGCGGGGACGGCCACGACAGAGCTGCTATCTGCCAGGTACCAGTCGCCGGGGGCTGCGATGGACCAAGGATCTGCGGGCCCGGCCACTCCGGAGCGCTCGGTTGCGGGCCTGGCCGACGACATTGTCGCGGCCCCTTCCCGAAGCGGCGGCGGCGCAAGGACATTCGACGGGAGATTCCGATGATTGCGGACGGAGTTGTGTGATGCGGGAGAACTTCGAGATCCAGCCGATCTCACCGGTCCCCGCACACCTGGACCTGGTGATCCGTGCGGAGCGGATCATCGGGACGGCGGGGGAGACCGGTGGCTCGGTCGGTGTGCGCGACGGCAGGATCGTGGCGATCGAGCCGCTGGATTCCATCCTGACCGCGAAAACGGTCGTCGAGCTGGCCGCCGACGAGGTACTGCTGCCCGGCGTTGTCGATGCGCACGTGCACGTCAACGATCCCGGCCGCACGGAATGGGAGGGCTTCCCGAGTGCGACGAAGGCGGCCGCGGCTGGCGGTGTCACCACCATTATCGATATGCCGCTCAACAGCATTCCGCCGACCTGTGATCTCGCGGCACTCGAAGTGAAGCGCAAGACCGCGCGGGACCGCGTGCATGTGGACGTCGGATTCTGGGGCGGAGCGATCCCCGGAAATCTGGCGGATCTGCGGCAACTGCAAGACGCGGGTGTATTCGGCTTCAAATGCTTTTTACTGCACTCTGGTGTCGACGAATTCCCGGCACTGGACGCCACCCAACTGGAACTGGCCATGCGGGAAATCCGTTTGTTCGACGGTCTGCTAATCGTGCACGCCGAGGACGCGCACGCCATCGAACACGCACCGATTCCACAGGGGGACAAGTACTCCGGCTTCCTGCGTTCGCGCCCGCGCGGTGCGGAGAACCTGGCCGTCGCCCAGGTGATCGAACTGGCCAGGTGGACCGGCTGTCGCGTGCATATTCTGCACGTGTCGAGCTCGGATGCGCTGCCGATGATCGCCTCGGCCCGCCGCGACGGCGTCCGGATCACCGCCGAAACGTGTCCGCACTATCTGTCGTTCGCCGCGGAGGAAATTCCGGACGGTGCGACGCAATTCAAATGCTGCCCGCCGATCCGTGAAAGCGGCAATCGCGAGTTGCTCTGGGAAGGGTTGCGCGAGGGCACCATCGATATGGTGGTCTCGGACCACTCGCCGTCGACCGCCGACCTGAAGTGCTTCGACACCGGCGACTTCGCCCGTGCCTGGGGTGGTATTTCCTCACTGCAACTCGGACTTTCGGCTGTCTGGACCGAAGCGCGACTGCGCGGTTTCAGTCTGGTGGACGTCGCGCGCTGGATGAGCCGCGCGCCCGCCGAACACGCGGGCCTGCGGCGCAAGGGCGCCATCGAGGTCGGCTACGACGCGGATTTCTGTGTCTTCGCACCCGATGACGCCTTCGTCGTCGACGTGCATCGCCTGCACCACAAAAACGCCGTCACACCGTACGCGGCCCGCCCGCTCGCGGGCGCGGTCCGTGGTACCTGGTTGCGCGGCAACCGAATCGATATCGACAACGAGCCGCAGGGGCGGCTCCTGGCCCGAGGAGAAGTATGACCGATCAATCCGCCCCCGCCTTCACCCGACTGCCCGATCTCGCCTCCCGCGCGCTCACGGGCAGTGTGGTCTACGCCAACGACGAGTTGTTCGCCGAGCGGGAGAATCTGATCCGGCCCGGCCGTGCGGTTTTCAGCACCGAGGACTTCGGCCACAAGGGCAAGACCTACGACGGTTGGGAAACGCGGCGTCGTCGCGAAACCGGCAATGACTATGCGATTGTCCGGCTGGGTGTGCCGGGGCGGGTGCACGGTGTCGTCGTCGACACCTCATGGTTCATCGGCAATTACCCGCCCTTCGCCTCGGTCGAGGCGACGAGTGTGCAGGGCCAGCCCTCGCCTGCCGAACTCCAGCAGGCCGAATGGGTGACACTGGTCGCGAAGTCGGATATCGCCGGCGATACCGATAACTTCTTCGAAGTCACCGACGAGCGCCGCTTTACCCACGTCCGGCTCTCGATCTACCCGGACGGCGGCGTGGCCCGCCTCCGCGTCCACGGGACTCCACTGCCGGATCCCCGTTTCCTCAGTGGCACAGTCGATCTCGCCGCTCTGGAACACGGCGGCGATGTGGTGGACTGCTCCGACAGGTTCTTCTCCGCGCCGACCAATATCCTGCTACCCGGCCGGTCGCGGCAGATGGACGAAGGCTGGGAGGGTGCGCGTCGCCGCGATGCGGGCAATGATCACGTCACGGTGCGGCTGGGTGCGCGCGGGGCGATTCGGCGCGTGGAAATCGACACCTCGAATTATGTCGGCAATGCGCCGGGTTGGGCGGTGCTGCGCGGCGCCGATGCCGATTCCGGTGCGGACCTGGATGATCCGTCGACATGGACCGAATTGCTGCCGCGCACGCGGCTGCAGCCCGATGCCCGTCACTTCTTCCGGATCGGAACCGATGCGCCGGTCACCCATGTCCGGCTCGATGTGTACCCCGACGGCGGCGTGGCCCGGTTGCGGGTCCACGGCGAGATCGATCCGCAGACCTTGGTCGCCAACACCGTCGCTTGGCTCGCAGCCCTGCCCGAAACGCACGCGCTGCAGGTGCTCACCGCCGATGGTGGGTTGCCCCGCGACGAAGCACGGAAGTTGCTCGCGGAACGGCCCTTCGCGAGCCCCGACGCGGTGCCGTCGGCCGTGATCGACGCGCTGCTCGCGTTGTAGTCGCTGGTCGGCCGGGCAATCGGAGCCCCCACCGATGGTCCGGCCGACCGGCTCGGCCCGCGTCCGAAAACCGCTGGCACTTGTCGACCGACTGATCTACGTTCGGCCCATGATGCGTACGGATGGGTCGGTCGAGCCGCAAGCCATTGTCGCCGCCGCCGTGACGGTGGTCTTGTGGGCTTCGGCCTTCGTCTTCATCCGCAGTGCGGGACACGACTTTTCGCCGGGTGCGCTGGCACTCGGGCGATTGCTCGCCGCATCGATCACGCTGGGAACGGTGCTGGTCATCCGCGGTGAGGGCCTGCCGCCGCGGGCCGCGTGGCCGGGCATCGTCATCTCCGGCGTGCTGTGGTTCGGCGTCTACATGGTGGCGTTGAACTGGGGTGAGCGCAATGTCGACGCCGGGACCGCGGCGATGGTCGTCGGCATCGGTCCGGTGCTGATCGCGGTGCTCGGCGGATTGGTCCTGCGGGAAGGGTTTCCGGCCCGGCTGATGGTCGGTCTGGTCGTGTCGTTCGCCGGAACCGTCGTTGTCGGACTGTCGACCTCCGATGGCGGCGGCGCGGCGGTGCTCGGTGTCGTGCTGTGCCTGCTCGCGGCCATCGTCTGGGCGGCATCGACCATCGCGCAGAAACCGGCGCTGGCGAGCGCATCCGCATTGCAGGTGGTCACCTTCGGCTCGGTCATCGGAACCGTCGCGTGTCTGCCGTTCTCCTGGCAGCTGATCACCGAGGCGGCGGACGCGCCGCTGTCGTCCACGCTGAGTCTGGTGTACCTGGGCGTCTTCCCAACAGCTTTGGCTTTCACCACATGGGCCTACGCACTAGCCCGCACGACGGCCGGGAAAATGGGCGTGACAACCTATGCGGTCCCGGCCCTCGTCGTGTTGATGTCCTGGATCGCGCTGGGCGAGGTGCCCGGCGCGCTGACCATCGTCGGCGGTGTCCTGTGCCTGGCCGGTGTGGCCGTCACGCGGTCCCGGCCGCGCGTCAGCCCATCCGTCGATCCGGAAACTGTCGAACCTGCTCCACGCTGATCGCGTTGGTCGGCCGAGTTGCGCGTTCGGCGATGTGTGCGGCGGACGCCGGGCAGAATCGACAGGCGTGGATACCGTCGACCCCACCGTGGACCTGTTGGACCGCGCATTGACCCAGATGGGCGAGGTCATCGCGGCGATTCGGCCGGAACAGGCGACCCTGCCGACACCCTGTGCCGGCTGGGACGTGCAGGCGCTCGTGCGACATGTCATCGGGCAGAGCCTGCGGAATTTCCTGGATTCGGCGCGTGGCGAGATGGCCGATTGGGCGGCGCCGCCCGCCGAGCTGAGTCCGAACTGGGCGGCGGAGTACCGCGCGGCCGCCGCACCCGTCCTCGACGTCTGGCACCACGCCGACCTCGAACGCCCGGTTCCGGTACCCGGCGGCGCACAAGCGCCGCTGCGCAGCCGAGCCGATCAGCAGATCACCGAATTGGCCATGCACACCTGGGATCTCGCCCGTGCGACCGGTCAGCGCATCGACTTCGACCCGGCCATCGCGGAGTACGGACTGGCTTGGTCACGTAAGCTGCTGCGCCCGGAATTCCGCGGCCCGGACAAGGCTTTCGACCTCGAGGTGCCCGTGCCCGTCGACGCTCCCGCATACGATCGGCTCGCGGGGTGGTTCGGCCGCGATCCCTCCTGGAAGTCGCCGGGGCCGCAGAACTGAACTGTCCCAATCGGTGCCCGCCCTGAAGGCTCCGGGGCGGCCGGTGTGCGCGGCACGACAGTTGGCACTCGGATCGGCGCGCAGGAAGTCGGATCCCGGCACCGAGAAGCATCGCAGAGCTACCGCGCCAATACGACGGGCAACTCGAGCGGTCCACGATGCCGAAAACCGGAGCGCCACTGAATTTCTCGTGGATCGCAGACGAGCGTCGGAGTTCGGCCGTCCAGCAGCAAGGTCTCCAGTACGGCTCCAGCGATGGTCCGAACCAGTGCGGTGCCGAGGCAGGAATGGCCGCCGTGCCCGAGACCTAAATGCGGATTATTCGCGCGTGCGAGATCTAGTTCGGCCGGATTGTCGAAGATCTCCGAATCATGGTTGGCCGATGCCAGACAGAGCAGAACAGTGTCACCGGAACCGATGGTGTGTCCCGCGATATCGAGTTCGGTGGTTGCGAATCTGGGCCCCGAAACAACCTGCGGCGACAGGTAGCGCAGCAGTTCGTCCACCGCCGGGCGGGTATCGGCCATGGCGCGCAGCACCGCCAGCTGATCCGGATGGGTGAGCAGCGCCAACGCGGATCCGGCGATCAGGTCGACGAGCACTTCGTACCAGACGAACAGCAGATAGAAGATCATCGAGGCCAGCTCGTGCGCACTCGGTGCACCGGTCTGGTCACTCGAACCCACCAGCCGTCCGAGCACAGTGTCGTCCCGCGCCCCCTCCATCGTCGCGATGACGATGGCGCGCATGGTGGTGAGCGTGTCGCGGGCACGCGGGGGAGTGGCGCTCGGCAGCAATGTCGAACGCGCCCAATGCAATAGCGCCTCGCGCTCCGGTGCCGCCAACCCGAGCAATTCGCCGAGCACGGCCGCGGGCAGGACAACGGCGAACCGCTCGATGAGATCGATGGTGCCGCCGCTGTCCACCTCCGACCGACAAGCCGACACCAATTCCGGTGCCGTGCGCGCCCATTCGGCGAGCCGTCGCGGCGACAACTCGGCGGTGACGGCCCTGCGCAGCCGAGCGTGGTCCTCCGGTTCGCTCTCCAGGAATCCGAGGTCCAAGGGTGGCGGCACCACGAACCCGCGATAGTCCGTCTTCCCCGCATAGCGCGGCTGGGTGGAGAGCCGATTATCGAGCAGCCCGGCCCGGACATCGGCGAACCGGGTTACCAACCAGGCGGGTGGGCCGTCCGGTGTCCGGACCCGATGCACCCCACCGTCCTCGCGCAATCGCCGCAGCGTGGGCCATGGATTCGCGGCGAACTCGGCATCGAAGATCAGCAATGTCACGCCGCCATCATCCGGGGCGAGATATCGGCAGACCCGAGGTGTGTCGAAGGTCGCAGAATTTGCTGGTCATTTGGTCGGCGAGGTGCGAGGCTTAAGCGGTGACACATCCTCCGGATACCACGTCGGCCGCAGCGGACCCCGCGACCGACAAGCTAGACATCGCGGTCTTCAAGGTGGCAGGGGTGGTCGTGCTCGGCGCGATCATGTCGATCCTGGACATCACCGTCGTAACCGTCGCGATCCCGAAATTCCAGAACGAGTTCCACACCACCACCGCGATCGCGGCTTGGTCGATGACCGGCTACACCCTCGCGCTGGCCAGCGTCATCCCGCTGACCGGCTGGGCGGCGGACCGGTTCGGCACCAAACGGCTGTACATGCTCGCGCTGACGCTGTTCGTGCTCGGATCGGTGCTGTGCAGCCAGGCCTGGAGCATGGAAACGCTGATCGCCTTCCGTGTTGTCCAGGGTCTCGGCGGCGGCATGCTGATGCCGCTCGGCATGACGATCATGACCCACGCGGCCGGTCCGCAACGCGTCGGGCGGGTAATGGCGGTGCTCGGGGTGCCGATGCTGCTCGGCCCGATCTGCGGGCCGATCCTGGGCGGTTGGCTGATCGACAGTTACGGCTGGAAGTGGATCTTCCTGATCAATGCTCCGGTCGGGGTGATCGCGCTCGTTCTCGCCTTCGTCGTGTTCCCCGCGGACAATCCGGAGCCGTCGGAATCCTTCGACTTCCTCGGCATGCTGCTGGCCTCGCCGGGTCTGGCGCTGTTCCTGTTCGGCGTCTCCTCGATTCCGGGTGAGGGCACGGTCATGGCGGCCAAGGTGCTCATACCCGCCGCCATCGGTCTGGTGCTCATCGTGCTGTTCGTCTTCCACGCGCTGCGCACCGAACATCCGCTGATCGATCTGCATCTGTTCCGCAACCGATCGCTGACCTTCGCGGTGCTGACCATGGTGCTGTTCGCGACCGCCTTCTTCGGAGCGGGCCTGCTGCTGCCGACCTATTTGCAGCAGGTGCGCGGCGAAACAGCCATGGCGGCTGGTCTGCTGATGGTGCCGCAGGGCCTGGGTGCGATGTTGACGATGCCGATCGCGGGCCGGCTCGTCGACAAGATCGGTCCGGGCAAGATCGTGTTGACCGGTATCTCGCTGATCTCACTCGGCACGGTGTTCTTCGTGCAGCTGAAGTCCGATACGTCGTATCCGTTCATGTTGGGCGCGCTGTTCGTGATGGGCCTCGGCATGGGCTGCACCATGATGCCGACCATGACCGCGGCGATCCAGACGCTGACCCACCAGCAGGTCGCGCGCGGTACCACGCTGATGAACATCATCAACCAGTCCGCCGGGTCGATCGGTACCGCGACGATGTCGGTGGTGCTCAGCAGCCTGCTGAACCAGCATCCGTTCGCCAAGCCGGCGATCGCGTCGAACTACGATCCCTCGATCGCGGCGAAGTTGCCGCCCGGTGCGGTCGAGACCGGATTGAGCCAGGCCGCGACGGCATTCAGCCACACCTACATCGTGGCGCTGGTGCTGATGGTGCTGACCTTGGTACCAGCGGCGTTCCTGCCGCGTACCAAGCCGCAGACGCCCGCGGTCGCCGACGCGCCAGCCCTGGTGCATTAGCCGAAGGGTCCGAGTTCGCCTGTGCACCAGGCGAACTCGGCCTACCGACGGTCGGCGTCCAGAAATTCCAGAACGAGCGGGCTTGCGGTGCTTCGGAATTCGTCGAAATAGGCATGCCGAGCCCCCGGGATCCACGCCAGCCGCGCACCGGCAATCCGTTCCGCGAGCAACAGTGCGTTCGCCGCTGGATTGAACCGGTCCTCGCTCCCGTGCACGATCAGCGTCGGAACCGCGATATCCGCCAGCACATCCCATGCGTCATGTCTATTGCTCGCGTAGAGATGTCTGCGCTTCGCGTATGCGGGCATGCTCGGATCACCGAGGGTGTTGAACGGCCCGGACGTGCTCGCCAGATACCCCGGGGTGTACATCAGTTCCAGCAGCGCCCGCCGTGCCGCCACCGGATCGGGTTGGGCCAGCGACTTCCGTACGTCGGCGTCACGCTCGACAGCGTTGCGGCCACCCGGTGACGTGCAGCCGAGCACCAGCGCATGCACCCGATCCGGAAACCGCGCGGCCAGCCACTGCGCGACTCGGCCACCCATGGACGTGCCGTACACCGCGGTCTTCTCGATGCCGAGAGCGTCGAGCACCGCAATGGCGTCCTCGGCGAATCCGAGGGTGCTGTACGGGATATCCGGCTTATCGCTGTCACCGGTCCCGCGATAGTCCAGTGAGACGGTGCGATACGCGGTCTCGAAGTCGGCGCGGACTCCATCCCACCAGTGGTGATTATTGGCCTGCCCGGTGAGCAGCAGCAGCGGCGGACCGTCACCGCCGGTCTGATACGCGATCCGGGCGCCGTCCGCGGCCTCGGCATGCGGCACGTTCGAACTCCCCTCAGCTGTAGAGCGCGACGAAACGCTCCAGCGAGCGCTCGATATCGCCCTTCAGCGCCCGCGCGACACCGGAACCGATCGGACCGAACAGGGGCGCGCCGCCCAGATCGATATCGACGGTGACCTCCGAGCCCGCACCCTTCGCGGCGACGAGCAGTTCGAGCTTGAATTTGGTGCCGCCCTTGCCGGTGCCGCTCAACGCCAGGCGCCGCGGCGGTTCAGCGGCCTTGACCGTCCAGGTGACCCGATTGCGCAATCCCTTGACCGATGCGACACCGACCAGTTGGGTGCCGACGGTCAGTTCGGCGGGCACCTCGTTGCGCCACGCCTCGTGCATGAGGAGCCATTTGTCGAGTTCGGTGAGGTTGGAGGTATGCGACCAGGCCTCCTGCGGGGGAATCGGCACGTCGACGGACACCTTCAGCTTTGCCATTCGCGCATAGTATCCGGTACCCGCGGTTCGCTATTTATGGCATTCGGTCATACCGATCGGGCGGTACGCGAAATGCAATGGGGGCACTGGCGGTTCGAGGAATCGGAATGTGGTCCTCGGATCGAGAGAGACTTCCCGGCGATGCTGCTACTGTGGGCGGGTCGTCGGGTGCCGAGCTACTTATCGGCTCGATCCGCCCGGTCGGTGATTCGTCGAATCGCTTGCCGTGCGGGCACTCTGGGGTTGGTGCCAGTGTCGATGTGGCCGCATTCGACGAATGTTGATCCTGGTCGGCGTCGCGAGGAAGGCGAGACAACGCGCAGTGACACCGGCTGTCGCAACGACGAGAGAGCTGATGAATCAAGATATCGCCGTGGTGCTTTCATGGATCCTCGCCCCCGCTCTCATTATTGCCGTGGCGGCGGCGTTGTATGTAGCGCAATACGCGAAACAACAGAAGATCCGCGCCGACGCCCTCAATAGAGCGAATCGGGCGCAGGAGGAAACCCTCGAGCACTTCGCCGGCCAGACACTGCCGGCGATGACCGAGGCGGTGCGCCGCTTCGAGGCACCGGTTTCGGCCATCGAGGTGCCGACGGGGCAGGAGACTTCCCGGTTCACCCAGTGCCTGCAATGGATTTCCGAGCGGTACGCCGACGACCTGCGCATGGTGCAGTCGGAGGCGCACGAGCAGGCCGTGCGTGAGGCCGAGGAAAAGGCGCAGCAGGCGATCAAGGCGACCGAGGAGGGCACTCGAGCCGAGATCGAATCCGCCTCGCGGGCCGCGACCAGCGCGGCGGTGCGTTCCTTCGGCACCTCCGTGGTCAGCCTCGGCGCGGATGTCAGTCAGGTGGTGAGCTCCGCGCTGCGCGAGCACCGCGACGACGAGGTCTACGCCACCCTCACTCGCATCGACCACACCGTGCAGCAGATGCTGCGGCAGGCCCAGTCGTATGTGATTGTCTGTGGTGGTCTGCCGGGTCGGCGCTGGCCCGCGCAGTCGCTCACCGATGTGGTCGGCGGCGCGATCGGGCGTGTGCGTGACTACCTGCGGGTCCGGGCCAACCAGCTCGACCGCATCGTCATCAGCCGCGCGGTGGAACCGCTCGTGCACACCCTGGCCACGCTGCTCGACAACGCGCTGCGCTACTCCCCGCCGACGTCTTATGTGGATGTGACCTTCCAGGAGGGCCACCACGGCGTCACCGTCATCATCGACGATGCCGGTGTGCGGATGAACGCGGAGCAGATGGAGGAGGCCAGGCAGGTGCTCGCCAATGAGCGCCCGATCGACATCCACCAGCTCGGCCCGTCCCCGCGCGTCGGTTTCCCGGGCATCGCGGCACTGGCCCGACGCTACGGATTCACCGTCTACATCGATGGCCCGAACGTCTACGGCGGTATGCGGGCGATGGTCTACATCCCCGAGGCGCTGCTCGTCACCGCGGTGGCCAACGCCGAACCGGCCGTTCCCGCCGTCACCCCGGCCCCGGAACCCGTGCCGACCGCTGTCGCCGAGGATAAGCCCTTCGAATTATCTCCGGTTCCGGTCTTGGCCGGGGTGGGCGAACAACCCGCCGAGAACGAGGAGTTCGCTGTGCACGAGATCACCAGTGGCGGCCTACCCAAGCGACGCCGTCGGGCGGTGTCTTCGGTGCCCGCGCAGACCGGCACCGAATCCGAAGCGGGACAGGCTCGTCCCGAAATCGCCTCCGCCTGGCAGATGGGTTCCAAGAGCGGCCGTGAGGCTGCTGCCTCCGATAACAGCGAAGGGATGTCATCCTGATGAGCACACCGGTGACCGACAGCAGCAATAGGCTGGGTTGGCTACTCGAGGATCTCAGCAACGTTCCCGGCGTCCGGTTCGCGGTGCTGCTGTCCGACGACGGACTGCGGATCGCGCACTCCGACGGTGTCAACAAGGATGATGCCGAGCGTTTCGCCGCGGCCGCCTCGGGTCTTCGCTCACTAGGTAAGGCGCTCGGCGAATTCTGTGGTGGCCTCGACAATGGTGTGCGCCAGAACATGACCGAATACGACCAGGGCATGATCCTCATCACCGCGGCGGGCGAGGGTGCACTGCTCGGTGTTTCGACGACGCCCGAGACCGATATCGGGCTGGTCGCGCACCGCATGAACGAACTCGCCGGGCGGGTCGGGCACGAGTTAGGCGCCCAGCCGCGCGGGAGGGTTGAGGGCGGCTTGACGTCATGACGAGGTCCCGGCGAGACCCCGACTTGGTCCGGGCATACGTGCGCACCGGGGGGCGAATCCGCCCCAGTCGTGAGTTGGACCTGGTCACCCTGGTCGTCGCCGCCAAAGATCCGGCACCTGGTGCGACACCCGATGCGCGCCAGGTACTGAACCTGTGCAGCCGTCGCAGTGCCCTGTCCATTGCCGAGATCGCCGCCTATCTCGACCTGCCGCCGTCCGTCGTGACGATCGTCGTCGCCGATCTGCTGGACAGCGAACATCTGGCCACTCCGACCCCGGCCGAAGTCATGCCGGAGATCACCCTGCTCGAGGAGGTACTCAATGGGCTCCGCGCTCTCCCGGCCTGAGCGCACTGTCGACTATGTGCCGGAGACCGTGACCCGGTCGGTAAAGCTCTTGGTGGCAGGCAATTTCGGTGTCGGCAAAACGACATTCGTGAACAGCGTTTCGGAGATCCGACCGCTGCGCACGGAGGAGACGATCACCGAGGCCAGTGTCGGCGTCGACGATATGGCCGGGCTACCCGGCAAATCGCAGACGACCGTGGCGATGGATTTCGGCCGTATCACGCTGAATCCCACACTCGCGCTCTATCTTTTCGGGACGCCGGGACAGCGGCGTTTCGTCCCGCTGTGGGAGGAGCTGGCGCGCGGTGCGCTCGGCGCCCTGGTCCTGGTGGACACCCGGCGCATCGAGAAGGCCGACGAGGTGCTGTCCGTGCTCGAAGAGCGCGGGGTGCAGTATTCGGTCGCGGTCAACCAGTTCGAAGGCGCCAAGCGCTATCCGCTCGAAGAGATCCGGGACGCACTGGATCTCGCTCCGGATACTCCGTTGACCTCGCTCGACGCGCGGCAGCGCAGCACTTGTCTGCGATCGCTGATCACGCTCGTCGAGTTCCTATTCCATCGCCAGGAGTCTCGGAAGTAACCGCGCATTGCACACTGATTCAACAAAGCCCGGCCCTGTCGCGTTGGGGTCGCCGATCGATACCGACGGCCCGCGCGTACCGCTCTACTCGGAGGAGTTCGCAGCAGATCCGCACCGCGCGTACCGTGACATGCGCCGCCAGTTCGGATCTCTGGTACCGATTGACCTATCGCCCGGTGTACCAGCGACTTTGGTGATCGGCTATCACACCGCCGTACGAATCCTCAACGATCCCGACCACTTTCCGGCAGATCCGCGCATCTGGCAGCAAAAGATTCCCGGTGAATGCCCGGTCCTGCCGATGCTGGAATGGCGGCCGAATGCCTTGCGCAGTGCGGGAAACGAGCATTTGCGCTATCGACAGGCGAATGCGGCAAGTCTGGCCGAAGTCGATCTGCACGCACTGCATGCCGTCGTCGAAGATGCCGCCATTCCACTGATCAATGCCTTCTGCGGTGACGGCGCGGCCGATCTGATCAGCCAGTACGCATTTCCGCTCACCTTCCAGGTGTTGAACGATATGCTCGGTTGTCCGGCGGAGATCGGTCAGCAGGTCGCCACCGGGATGGCGGCCATCTTCGAAGGTGTGAACGCCGACAAGGGCAACGCGATGCTCACCGACGCGCTGTTCCAGCTCGTCACGCTGAAGCGCAGCGTTCCGGGCGACGACATCACCTCGCGGCTGATCGCGCATTCGGCCGTGCTGTCGGACGAGGAGATGATCCACCAGCTCGTCACCGTCTACGGTGCGGGCATCGAACCGCAGCAGAACTTGATCACCAACACACTGCTGCTGATGATGACCGACGACCGGTTCGCGGGCAGCGTGCACGGCGGAAGTCTTTCCACCCGTGACGCACTCGACGAAGTACTGTTCACCGACCCGCCGATGGCGAACTACTGTGTCTCCTATCCGAGACAGCCGATCCTCATCGACGGCGTCTGGCTGCCCGCCCACCAACCGGTGGTCATCAGCATGTCCGGATGTAATAACGATCCCGCCGTCGGGGTGAGCGAATTCGGGCCCAACCGTTCGCATCTGGCATGGGGTGTCGGCCCACATTCCTGCCCGGCGCGGTCGGTCGCCTATCTCATCGTCCAGGACGCCATCGACCAGCTGCTCGACGCACTTCCCGAAATGCGTTTGGGGGCAGAGCCCGAACAACTCGCCTGGCGGCCGGGTCCGTTCCATCGGGCCCTGGTATCCCTCCCGGTCACCTTTCCCAAATCCCCTCCGCTAGCCATGCTGTAAGGAGATTTCTGTAGTGCAACAACCTATTACCCTGGATCTCACGGGAACCGATATCCAGGGCGAATCCGCACGCCTGCGCGAGCGTGGGCCGGTGGCGCTGGTGGAATTGCCCGGCGGTGTGCGGGCGTGGTCGGTAACCGATGCCGGGCTGCTCAAGAAGCTGCTCGTCGACGCGCGGGTATCCAAGGATGCGAGCCAGCACTGGCCCGCGTTCATCAACGGCGAGATTCCGCAGGACTGGCCGCTTTTCCTGTGGGTCGCGGTGAACAATATGTTCACCGCCTACGGTGCGGACCACAAGCGGTTGCGCAAGTTGGTCGCACCCGCGTTCACCCATCGGCGCACCGAGGCGATGCGCGGGCAGATCGAGCGGATCACCGAGGAACTGCTCGCCGAACTCGCGAAGACGCCCGCCGGCGAATCGGTCGATCTGCGTGAGGGTTTCGCGTATCCGCTGCCGATTCAGGTCATCTCCGAATTGATGGGTGTGCCCGAGGAACTCAATCCGGGCTTGCGCAAATGCGTCGACGGGATTTTCGACACCTCCCTCGGTCCGGAGGAGTCGCAGGCGAACTACATGGAGATGTATCGGATCCTCGGTGAATTGGTGGCGTATCGGCGCGACCATCCCGGCGACGATATGACCAGTCTGCTGATCTCACACCGCGATGAGGACGACGGGTCCCAGCTCACCGAGCAGGAATTGATCGATACGCTGCTGCTTGTCATCAGCGCCGGACACGAGACCACGGTCAATCTGCTCGACCAGGCGATCTTCGCGCTGCTGACCAATCCGGAGCAGCGCGCCGCACTGATCGCGGAGCGGGCGACGTGGGCCGATCTGGTCGAGGAGGCGTTGCGGTTCGAGGCGCCGGTCGCACATCTGCCGCTGCGGTTCGCGGTCGACGATATCGAGATCGACGGGGTGCATATCGCCAAGGGCGAGCCGATTCTCGCCTCCTACGCCGCTGCCAACCGTGATCGGAAAGTTCACGGTGAGACCGCCGATCAATTCGATCTGGCCCGAGACAGTAAGGACCACTTGGCTTTCGGCTACGGGGTGCACCATTGCCTTGGGGCCCCGCTGGCTCGGCTCGAGGCGCTGGTGTCGTTGCCCGCGATCTTCGCGCGCTATCCGAATATGCGGTTGGCGGCGGATCCGTCCGAGTTGGGGACGGTGGTCAGTTTCATCTCGAATGGGCATGCCAGGTTGCCGGTTACGCTGGATTAGTCCACCTGAAAAGCCGGACCCCCTTCCGATTTCGATCGGGAGGGGGTTCGTGTCTTCCCGGGGTCAGCTCGAGGCGTCGATGCGGCCCTGTTTTCGGGCTCGGGCCAGTCCGCGGCGGGCCATCAATCCGTTGGCCAGCAACAGCAGTGTCTTGTTGGGCGGTGCGATGAAACCGGCCTCGGTGTGGGGTGCGTAGGTCGCATCGGTGCCGTCGATTTCGATCCAGCCGGTGTGCTGGCGGCATTCGAGGCCGACGAGCTGTGGGCGGTAGGTATGGGCGAGCAGACCCGCGCGGCGGCCGCCCTGGGCGATTTCCGCTGGGACCGTGAGGTTTACCCCCGCCTCGCTCGACCCGGTGACTTGCGCGGGAACCACCGCTGGGTAGCCGTCGGACTGGCGGTAGGCGAGCAGACAGTGCGGCAGTTTCGTGGCGCGCGCGGCGGCCTTGGCGCTGTCCACCCGGGGGCCGGTACCTTTTGCGGGCGGCTTCTGGGAATCCACGGTGGCGGGCAGCGGTTCGCCGAATACCTCCGGTTCGCCGGTCGCATCCAGATTCGGCCAAGCGATGATCCGGGTGACCGCGACCGTCACCAGCACCCGATCGGTGTAGTACGCGCTGAGCCAGCGATCCCAGAAGAGGCCGCGCCGTGGTGCGCCGAGATAGGGCGTCGCCTGCTCGCCGACGCGGTCGAGGGTCTCGGGGTCGGGCTCGGCGTCGAAGGTGGCGACGCCCTGTACCAGTACGAAGCTTTGATTTTTCTGGTCGCCGAGACCGTGCTCACGCGCGTGATATGCGAGCGCGACCTTCGGCTCGCGTTTGATCCGCTCCAGCTTGCGACCGAAGCCGAGCGAGGTCGTGAACCCGACCGTCCCCAACTCCCGATCCCGCATCCCGATCGGCGATACCGCCGTCACCACCGCCCCACCGGCCGGAGTGATATAGGCCAATCCGACGGTGAGATCACCGTGCAGGACATCATCGATTTCATCCGGCCAGGTAACTGCCATGCGCCGCAGGGTAGTCCCCTTGTCGGGGCGATAGGTGGCGAATGCGCATTCCGTTGCTCCGGACGGTGATTCGGGTTCCAGGCCTCTTACTGACCGCGCCGATCTTCGCGCTGACCGGTGAGCCGCCCGAGCAGGTCCACTGACGTCGCCTCATCCGTCGACGACAGCTCCCTGGCCCATTTCCGGAAATCGGTCGCGGCAGTAGTTCCAGGCAACCCGGGTCGGTCGATCACCCTGACGGCCCCAGCAGTAATCCGCTAAGTTTCCGGTCGCTGATCGAGCAGTCCCCGGTCGATCAGCTCGTGCACCCGCCCGACTGCGAACTCGATGGCGGCTGGATCGGTGGGTAGGGGTCCGTCGATCAGCAGACAGGCCAAGCCGTGAACCGTTGACCAGGCGGCAATCTCCGCGCCGGGCCTGCGTTCAGGGGGCAATAGTCCGGCCGATGACTTCCGATGCGTTGCGCGGGGCGATCGAGACAGCGGGGTTTCGTGATCGAGCAGTGGAATGACCGCACCGAACAAGCAGCCGCGACCATTGGGGCGGTACTGGCCTCGCCACCCGATCCCGTTGGGCTGCATGCCTTCGTCCCGAACTTCACCGAGAAGGCAGAGAACCTGACCCGTGGACTGGCCGACGGCAGCCTCCGAGCCGTTCAGGTGATCGCTCGCGCGGTGCGGTGATCGGCCACGCGGACGTCGATACCTGATCGCCACACGGGTCCCACAAAAAGGGTCAGCGGGTTGTCCAAGGCCGCAGTTTCTCCGGGTTCCGGATGGCCCAGATGCGGGTGATCCGGCCGTCGTCGATGTCGAAGGCGTAGACCGACACGATGGTGTCGGCGAGCTGGGCCACCAGGCCGGGTTGGCCGTTCACCGTGCGCTCGAGCAGCGCGATCTCGGGGCCTCGGGCGACGATGTCGATCCAGGCGCGGGCGATCTGCTCGCCGCCGGTGATCGGGTGAGGAAGGCCGGAGCCAGGCCGCCGCTGTCGGCTGTCGCGGTCGCCTGCGGATCGACCAGGCCGATCAGCGCCTCGATATCTCTCGTCTCCCAGGCCCGTCTGAAGCGCTGATCACCTCGGGGAGGTGCGGGTCGGTCTCCGTCGGCTCCTTCGGTCTGCGTCCCTTACCTGAATCGACGAATCAGCGACCCGATTTGTGCGGCGGCCTGACATTCCGGACGGCTGTGTCGTCGGAAGGTCGTGACACTGTCAGCAAAGCAGGAGTTCGGAAAATGATCAGGATCGGCATCATCCTCGGCAGTACTCGGCCCAACCGCAACGGTCCGCAGGTCGCACGGTGGGTTCTGGACACGGCATCGCAGCGCGGCGACGCCGAGTTCGAACTGATCGATCTGCGTGACCACCCGCTACCGCATCTGGACGAGCCGGCGCCGCCGATGTTCGGCCCATCGGTCCATGAACACACCCGCGCCTGGGCCGCGCGGATCGCCCCGTTCGACGGCTTCGTGTTCGTGACACCGGAATACAACGGCGGTGTTCCCGGGGTGCTGAAGAACGCCATCGACCACCTGTGCGCGGAATGGACCGACAAGGCGGTCGGATTCGTCTCCTACGGCGTGAGCGGCGGCGCCCGCGCCGTGGTGCAGCTGCGGACGGTCTGCGGCACGCTGGGCATGGCCGACGTGGGCTATCAGGTCGCGATCTCGGTGCTCACCGATTTCGAAAACCACACGACCTTCACACCGCGCGACCACCATGTCGCCGCCCTGAACAAAACGCTGGATCAGGTCATCGCCTGGAGCGCCGCGCTCGCGCCACTGCGCGCCGAGTCTCCGGTTACCGTGCGCTGAACCCCGGCAGCCCGTCTCCGGCGAATCATCGTCGTCGGACGATCGAAACCGCAAAGGACCGCCTTGCGGTCAGAAATTTCTTGAATGGAGAATGCAGTGACTTCGAACGATTCCGAAGTTGGTACCGCAGTGGCGATGCCGGCGCAACGCGAGGTAGACGAAGCCGAGATTGCGCAGCAAGTCGACAAGATAGTCGCGGGAATCCGAGCCAAGGATCTCGAGACCCTGAAGCAGGTCTACGCAACGGATGTCGTGTCCTTCGACGTCGAGCCGCCGCTGCAACATGTCGGTATAGCAGCGAAATTGGAGAACTGGGCGAAAGTGTTCATGTTCTTCCAAGATGTGACTTATGAGGTTCGCGATCTGACACTCACCGTGGGCGACGATGTGGCATTCGGGCACGGCTTCGGTCGGCTCAGCGGCACGCTGAAGAACGGACCGGCGACGAGCGGTATGTGGGTCCGGGTCACTTTCGGCTTCCGGAAGCTCGACGGCAATTGGTTGATCACGCACGACCAGGCTTCAGTGCCGTTCGACATTTCTACCGGCAAAGGAGTGGCCGACCTCGAGCCCTGATTCGGGACATCGCGGGCGGTGCTGCGGCTATAGGAACTGTACGACCGGCGCAGCCACCGCCGCGGTTCCGCCTGCGACCCACGCGCATCGGCCGTTCGGATCTCGGCGGTATTCGCCGAACCATCTCGAAAATGGTCTCATAATTTGCTGGCATGCTTGCTCAAGTGCCGGTACAGCGTCGCGCGTGAGATGTCGAATTCGGCGGCGATCTCGTCGATGGGGCGGCCGGAATCCCGCATGTGGCGGGCGGTTTCGATCATTTCCGAGGTCATTGCGCCTGGGCGGCCGCGGCGGTTCGGGCGGATGGGGACCTTGGCGGCCGGTATGTGGACGGGGTCGCTGTGGGCGGCCGAAGGTTGTGGATCGGCAGCAGTGCCGAGTAATCGCCGGGCACCATCGAGAATCGCCTCGCGCAACTCGTCGGCGGCCCGGTCGGCGAAGATGACCACCGGATCGCTCAGTGCCGCATAGACCTGCGCGGCACGCACTCGGGTGGTGAAATCGGCGCCGGGCCCGGCGATCAGGTCCTGGGCCGACAGTGCGATGGTGCGCAATCGCGCGAAGGTCGCATCGTCGGCGGATAATGCCTGGTCCTGCATTTGCATCCGCAATAGCTGACCGTGCGAAAGCCACACCTCGAGCAACCCGGCCACCACCGCCCAGCGGCGCGCCTGCGCGTCCCGCCCGCGTGCCGCCGCCTCGAGCACCGCTTCGCTGTCGACCAGCAGCGGCTCCACGAGTGCGGCGACGATATCGCTCTTGCTCGGGAAGTGGTAGAGCACAGCGGTTTTCGTCAGCCCGACCCGTTCGGCGATCTCGCGCACGGAAACCGTGTGGTATCCGCGTTCGGCGAACAGGTCGAGCGCGGTCTGCAGGATGCGGGCACGCGAATCGTCGGCCATGGTGACCGATCCTACCGCTTGACTGACCGTTGGTCAGCGCCATACAGTGGTCTCACTGACCAGTGGTCAGGTGGTCTCGAGACAAGGAGCGGGCAATGCGGATTCTGATCTCCGGTGCGAGCATCGCCGGCCAGACCCTGGCGTATTGGCTTGTGCGGCACGGCTTCCAGCCGACCATCGTCGAGCGCGCGGCCGGACTGCGTGTCGGTGGCCAAGGGGTGGACGTGCGGGATCAGGCGATAGAGGTCGCCGAGCGCATGGGCATCATGTCGCAGATCCGATCGGCGGCCGCCGATGTCGCCGGGATGCGGTTCGTGAACACCACCGGCGACTCCATCGCCCAGGTAGATATGCAGAAGATCAAGGACAAGTACGCCAGCGCCGAGGTGGAGATCATGCGCGGCGATCTCGTCCGGATCCTGCACGCCAGCAACCGCGACGTGGAATACCTGTTCGGCGATTCGATCCGGGCCCTCGACGAGGATGACGACGGCGTCACCGTCACCTTCGAACACGCTCCGCAGCAGCGATTCGACCTGGTCATCGGCGCGGATGGGCTGCACTCCGCCGTGCGGCGACTGGCCTTCGGTCCGGAATCGAATTTCGTCCGCCACCTGGACCACTACTTCGCCTTCGGCGACGCCGACGCGGCGCTCGGGCCCGACCGCTGGGTCAGCGTCTACAACACCCCGGGCGCGATGGCAGGTATCTACCGTTCCGGCAATCACGCACAGGCCAAGGCCTACTTCATATTCCGCAGCCCACTTCTCGACCTCGATCCGCGCGACAGCGCCGCGGCCCGCGCGCTGCTGACCGGACGGTTCGGCACCGAATCCGCATGGCATGTGGCACAACTGCTCGACGGCGCACTCGCCGATCCGGACTTGTATTTCGACTCCCTCGGCCAGGTCCACATGGATTCCTGGTCGACCGGTCGCATCGCCCTCGTCGGTGACGCCGCCTATTGCGCCTCACCGGCATCCGGAGCCGGTGCCGAACTCGCCCTCGTCGGCGCCTACCGGCTCGCCGGCGCACTCGCCACCGCGAACGGCGACTACCGCACCGGTTTTCGCCGCTACGAGCAGAGCCACCGCGCACTGGTCGACCGCAAACAGCAAATCGGACCGAACCTGCGGCTGATGGTGCCGAAAACCCGCTCGGGCATGGCAATTCGGAATACCCTCACGCGACTCCCCGTGCTGGAGTCCATGGCCGGTATGGAACGCATCATGGCGCCGAAGACGAACGAATCCTTGCCGGAATATCCGGAGATTCCGGTCACTGCCAAGGCGTGCCGTACGGCGTAGGGTGCCGATCATGGGGTTCACAGTCGATCGGTTCGACCACATCGTCATCAACTGCGTCGATATCGAGGCGACTGCCGCATGGTACGAAATGGTCCTCGGCATGCGGGTGCAGAAGTTCGGACCGAACGGCCGCACCGCATTGTGCTTCGGCAATCAGAAGATCAACCTGCGGCCGATCGGTGCCCGCACGGTCGACCCGGACTGGGAGACAGCGCGTACCGAGGCCGCGGGCTCGGAGGATCTGTGCTTCGTCACCCACGCATCGCCCCAGGAAGTGCGAGATCACTTGGTGGCCTGTGGCATCGAGATCACTAATGGCCCGGTCACCAAGTCCGGCGCGCTCGGCGACATGATCTCGCACTACTGCCGTGACCTGGATGGCAATCTGGTGGAGATCGCGGTCTATCCGGACCGGGCCTGAACTCAGCGGCGCAGGAATTCCAGGGTGGCGCGTTCGAAGGCCGCCTTGGCCTCGATCATGACCCAGTGACCGCTGTTCGGGAAGACATGCAGTTCCGCATTGGGAATCTGCCGCATCGGGACGAGCGCCATATCCGGCGGGCTGACCCGGTCGTCCAGACCCCAGGTGAGCAGGGTCGGGCATTGCACTTTGTGCAGCATCGACCAATAGGGCGGTGTATTCGAATTCGCCAAGAATTTCTGCTGCATGGCCCACGCGGCCGAGCCGTACATCATGGCGGCGGTCTGCTGGGTATCCGGATGCTGGGCGGCCGCCCAGCGTTCCTCGATGATCTCATCGGTGATCACCGCGGGGTCGTAGACCATGGCCCGCAACCAGCGCAGCAACTTGTCCCGATCGGGTTTGTCGGCGAATTCCTGCAGCAGCCGAATCCCTTCGCTCGGACTGGAACTGAAGATATTCGGACCGATCCCGCCGATGGTGACCAGCTTGCGCACCCGCTGCGGATGCTGGATCGCCAGATTCGCCGCGACCACGCCACCCATCGAATTGCCGATCATGGCAGCGGATTCGATGCCGAGCCCGTCCATGAACCGCAGCACTGCCGCGCCCGCGGTCAGCACGGGGTGTCCGTCCACCGGGTCGCTCACGCCGAATCCGGGGAATTCGAGGATGTAGCAGTGGAAGTGCTCGGCGAAGACCGCCAGATTCCCGCGATAGTTACGCCACCCGTTCACGCCGATCCCGGAGCCGTGCAGCAGTAACAGCGGCGGCCCGTCGCCCGCCTCGTGATAGCGCAGCACGCCCTGATCGGTGGCGAGCTCCCGTTTCGTGCCTTCGTATGTCACGTCCATACCCGACACGTTAGAACACGTTCTAGATCGGGCCGTGCATGACAGTTATATCGACCCGCAAAACGAACCGTCGGGTACATAATTGCGCAACGCTGGGCGATTCGTGGCGTAGCGCCCGGGCGAGTATCTATGATCTCCGCTTGGCAACTCGGCACCGCACGACGAGGAATCATGAGCTACCGAACGATCACGACCGCGACCGTGCTCGGCACCGCGATCGCCGCACTGGCCTGCACCGCGCCGACGGCGAATGCCGCGGTGACCAGGGTGGGGGTGATGCCGGATTCGAATTACGGCATGGCGACCAACTACGGTACCGACTGCCCGGCCACCGCCGAGGCCTATGTCAGCAATGCCGCCGAACCGGTCTCCTTCTACGACAACGGCGTCCTGTTCGGAGTGGTCCGACCGCTGGGCGGTATCGCCCTGCTGACCTGGATCCCGAAGACCACCGGCCCGCACACGCTCAGCGCCGTGCAGGCCCCGGACGTCACGCCTATCGGAACGGTCGACGTTCGGGTCGGCACCGGCGTACATGTCGGCTTCGCCTGCATCGTCTTCGGCAACTGATTCAGGCTGTTCGGCCTCGGGCGCTCAAAGCACCCCGATGGCCTTGAGTAGTAGCAGGGTCAGACCGGCCGTACCCGCGAAGGCGACGCCGCCGTCACGAATCACGATGCCCGCGGGCGAGCCGCTGACCTTGGAGAGAATTCCGGATATCACCGCGACGATGATGCCGACGAGCACGGCGACGACAACGAACAAGACCTGGACGGTAGTGGACACTCGACGCTCCCTCGATGTGGATCGTCGCAGTGTAAGGAGTGCGGTGGCTATCGTGTAGCAAAGTTGCGGGATTTGCTGCGGCTAGGCCGGTTTGGTTGCCGCCAGTCCGTACAGCAGCGGGAGGATGGGGTCCGCCGGCGGGAGCCGGAACCAGCCGTTGTCGGTGCGGATCATGCGGGACCAGCGCGGCCACGGCAACATCTCGGTTTCGGTGAGATCGGTAATGCGCAGCCCCGCGCCGATCAGGGCATTGATCACTTCGCCGAGCCCGTGGCGCCATTCGTATACCGTCGTGTTGCTGGCCAGTGCCGGGCCATCGGTGTACGTGTGGTCGCTGTCGCGGCGCTGCGCACCACGCCCCTCGAGGTAATCATCGTGCAGGACAAGTGAATCCGGATCGACGCCAGCCGGTGGCGTCGGTCCGAGGGAGTGCAGCAGCGGGTGGAATTCGACGATGTACACCAGACCGCCCGGGCGCAGCAGTTCGGCGAGCACCGCCGCCCAGCGCGGCAGGTCGGGCAGATAGCAGAGCGCACCCTTGCCGGTGTAGACGATGTCGAATTGCCTGTGCCCCAACGCATTCGGCGCATCGTAGACATCGGCGCACACGTACTCGACGGCATCGGCGGCGAGTTCTCGGGCGTGCCTCATGGAGGCGGGGGAGAAGTCGAGACCGACCGCCGTTGCCCCGCGCTTGGCGAATTCGATTGTCTCGGTACCGAGATGGCACTGCAGATGTAGCACATCGCGGTCGCGCACATCGCCGAGGACATCCCATTCGAAGGGGGCGAACCAATACGACGAATCGCGATCGCGATAGAACTCGCTGGCCGCGTGAATCGGGGCACGGGCATCCCAGTTACCGCGGTTCGCCAGCAGTTGATCGAGGCCGTCGTCGCTGTCCACCGAGCCATCGTATTTCGGCAGTCGGATGCCGATGGCGGGTCCGCCGACGATTCAAAGGATTCTCTCACGTAATTTTGGCACGGTACACGGAAAACCGAGGTTCACTGGAGTTACAGAGTTGTGCGGATCGGCAGTGTTGGGGCAGGTCCAGCCCAAGGAGGTCAGACCTTGCAGACAACCGCTTCGATCGCCATCGTCCGTCCGGATCCGGCAAAGCTCGGCGGTATCACGCCCGGTGTGGTGAGCGCCCGTGGGCGGCGCTCGCTCAATGCCGACGCCTTCGCCACCTACACCGACCCCGCCGTCGGGCGTACCGCGTTCGTTGTCGCCGACGGGGTCGGCGACAACCTGCCAGCGGCCAGGGCGGCGCGGACAGCGGCCTCGGTCGCCGCGCGGATCGGTGCGGGCAACGGCGCGCTGGCCGGCGTGGTCGCGGCCCAGCAGGAGTTGCTGCGTGAATTCCCGGAAGAGCAGGCCGACAGCGTGCTCGTGATCGCCGTGCTCCCCGCCGCCGATCAGCCCGACGGGCCCTGCGATATCGCCTGGGTCGGGGACTGTCGCGCCTACCGTTGGAACGGCCGGGTGCTGCACCAGATCACGACTGACCACACCGTGGCGGAGTTCATGCGCGCCAGGGGGGTTCGCCCGGCGAATCGCATGGACCACCTCGTCACCACCTCCACCCGCACCGCGAGTCCGGATGTCATCGGCCGCGCCGCCACCGGATCGAGCCGGGGCCGACTGCTGTTGAGCACCGACGGCGTGCACAAGCGGCTCGATATGGTCGAGATCAAGTCGATACTCGTCGCGGGGCAAACCGCGGCCGGCACCGCGGAAACCTTGGTGGACAACGCATTACAAGCTGGTAGCACCGACAATGCGACGGCACTGGTCGTGGACTGCCGGTAGCCCCGATTCCTGCTAGAACTAGCTCGTCGGTGTTTGTCGAGTGGAGTGTGGGGTTATGCGGGCGATTCAGATCGGTGAACTGGGCGGACCCGAGGTGTTGCAGGAGGTGGAGCTCGATGCTCCGGAGCCGGGGCCAGGTGAGATCGCGATCGATGTCGAATATGTCGGGGTGAACTTCGCCGACCTGCAGGCGCGTTCGGTGGGGTATCGGGTCCGGGATCTGCCGTTCGTGCCGGGACTCGAACTTTCGGGGCGGGTGCGTTCGATCGGCGCCGATGTCGACGGGTTCACGGTCGGCCAGTCGGTGGCGGCGATCACCGAGGGCGGCGCTTACGCCGAGGTCGCCGTGGTGACTGCCGCGACGGTCTTCGCGGTGCCCGATGGTGTCGATTTGCGAACGGCCGCAACGCTTCCCACGGTGCTGCCGACCGCTTACGCGCTGATCAACACCGTCGGCAAGCTGCAGCCGGGGGAGACCGTGCTGGTGCAGGCCGCGGCGGGTGGGGTGGGCACCGTGGTGGGGCAGGTG
Source organism: Nocardia sp. CA-120079 (assembly GCF_050955745.1). Lineage (NCBI taxonomy): Bacteria > Bacillati > Actinomycetota > Actinomycetes > Mycobacteriales > Nocardiaceae > Nocardia > Nocardia sp. CA-120079. Next base: position 5,881,884 of record NZ_CP192088.1, on the reverse strand, counting down.
GCCAAGCTGGCGGGGGCCGGCGCCGTGTACGGCGTGGTCTCCAGCGAGGCCAAGGCGGAATACGCGCGCAAACTCGGTTATGACGACGCCTTCCTGGCCGAGACCTTCGAGACCGATGTCCGGGAGGCCACCGGCGGACGCGGCGTCGATATCGTGCTCGACCCGGTCGGCGGGCAGACCTTGCGGCGCGGCCTCGAATCGCTGGCGCTGTTCGGTCGGCTGATCTCCTATGGCAATGCCAGTGGTGAGCCGGGCTGGCAGATCGGCCAGCCCGAGCTCTATCCGAGGGGTCTGTCGATCTCCGGATTCTCGATCCTCGGCCTCACCGCCGATGCGCCGCAGGTATTGCGCGAGATTGCCGATCGGGCCTTTCGGTTGGTCACCACAGGTCAGGTGGAATTGCCGATCACCGCGGAGTTCCCGCTGTCGGAGGTCGCCGAGGCACACCGATTGATGGCCAGTCGCGCCTCGACCGGCAAGCTGGTACTCGCGGTCCACGGCTGAAACTATTTGTCGGCCAGCCAGTTTCCGTGGAATCCGTAGGGCACTCGGGCGGGTAGATGGATGGTCGCGACCGGTGGCGCGGCCAACTCCGACGCGTCGACGATGACGAGATCGCTCCGATCGGTGTCGGCGTTGTAGACGTAGGTCATGAGATAGCCGTCGCCGCCGGGGCGGTCGTCCGCGGGTGCGAATGCGGCCTCGGCTGGAATGCGGCCCGGACCGAATTCGTGTGCCGTGCTGGTGCCGGTGTGCAGGTCGTAGCGCAGTAATGCGCCGCTGTCCCCGGCGACGGTGGCGTGGCCGAAGCGAGAATCCAGACCCGCGAGCCGGTCGTCGATGCGCGGGAATTCGGCGTCGCGATCGTCGAGCTGTTCTTCGGCGACGGTGCCGGTGGCCAGATCGATGGTCCAGCGCCAGAGCGAGGCGCGCTCCGGAAGGTGCGAATCCTGCCGCCACAGACTGGGATAGCGGATCACATGCAGCACGATCCGGCCGGGCTCATCATGGGCATTGAGGGTGTGGAAGACGTAGCACGAATCGATCGGGAACCACCGGATCGCGCCGTGCGGGTCGTCACGGCGCAGCACCCCGAGCCGGGCCTGGTAGTCGTCGCGCCACCGGAACGGCATGCCGCCACCGGATTTCGCGGTCTCGAGATCGAAAACCACTGGCAGATCCATGAATACGACATGGCTGGCGGTGAGGTTGAAGTCGTGGTGCATGGTCGCGGCGGGCACCTCGATCGGGCGGCTGACCACTAGATTGCCAGCGGCGTCCGCGCGGTGGTAGGTCAGATAGGGCGCGGTGAAGTCGTAGCCGAAGAAATGCAGTTCGCCGGTTGTCGGGCAGGTCTTGGGATGCGCGGTCATGGCGGTGCGCAGCTTGCCGTCGAAGTCGTAGGGCCCGACCGTGTCCAGCTCACAGGTCAATTCGTACGGGTAGGACGATTCGACGAGTGCCAGGGTGCGTCCGGCGTGCCGGATGACATGTGTATTGGCGAGCCCCGCGGTGAGATCGAGGTTGCCATCGGCATCGCGGACCTGAGCGCCGTCGGTGAAGGTGGAGGTGCGGACCCACCGGTTGCGGTAGGAGACCGCGCGGCCCTGTTCGAGCCGGACGCCGTGCACCATGCCGTCGCCGAGGAACCAGTGCGCGGAGGCCGCGGCATGCGGATTCGGGCCGTTGCGCAGGTACCAGCCGGTCAATTCGGCGGGAATCGTTCCGGTGATGGGTAATTCGTAGGCGGTGAGCTCTTCGGTGACGGCTGCGTAGTTGCCGGTCAGGTGCGGAACCGAGGTGGTCATGACAGGGCCTGTCTGTTCAGGATGCGGAAGGGTCGAGCGAGTTCGCCTTCGCCCGGATGTAGGCGACGTAGCAGATCGTGAAGAGCACCGGAAGGACGAAGGCGAGGACCTGCACGATGGTGCGCAAACCCGAGGTGGAGTGCGCGAGCGCGGTCAGTGCGAGGCAGCCGATGACGAAACTCGCGGTCCACACCGAGGTGATGACATACGCCGTGCGGATGAAGACCGGATGATCCCAAAGTTCCTGCGGTGTGGTCTGTTTGGCGATCGGCAGCGTGAACGGCGCGCGCACCGCCAGCGATAATCCCGCTACCACGGCGAGCACGCCGGAGGAGAGCGCCGGAGTGTAGGGGTGCAGGGCGCTGTCCGGATCGGCGAAGGCGACGACGGCCAGCGCCGCGAAGAAGACGAGCGAGCCGATATCGATGGCCATGGCTTCCAGTCGCTGACCGGCTCGGACCTGCTGGGCGATGCCGAGTACCGAGACGCCGAGGGCGGCGAGCGCGGCCCACTGCCAGTACTGCGACGGGACCACCGCGAAGACGATCCATGGGGCGAAAGCGCGCAGATAGGACATGTCCGAGAACTCCTCGATATTCCAGTTTTGACATGTCTAAGTTAGAGGCTCAGCTTTCGACATGTCAATAGTGGAATGTAGGCTGAGGGCATGAGTCTCCGGTATGCCCTGCTCGGACTGCTGGCCGATCGTCCGGCCAGTGGCTACGACCTGCTGCAACGATTCAAGGTGTCGCTGGCCAATGTCTGGCCCGCCACCCAGAGTCAGATCTATACCGAACTCACCAAGCTCGCCGATGCGGGCTCGATCGCGGTATCGGATGAGGGGCCGCGCGGCCGCAAGGAGTACACGATCACCGACGCGGGCCGGACGGATCTGCGGGAGTGGCTCACCACGACCAAGCCGAAACGTGTGGCGCGCAATGAAATGCTGCTGCGCGTCTTCTTTCTCGGCGCGGTTTCCCGGGCGTACGCCCGCGACTACCTGTCCGATATCGAAACCGGATCCGAGAAGGCCGGGGCCGAACTGGCCGCACTCGAGGCGTCGATCGACTGGGACGATGACGATCTGTCCGTCTACGGACGCATCGCGATGGAGTGGGGCAAGCGGTTCCATGCGATGAGCCGAGAGTGGGCCGACTGGGCCATCGGTCAGATTCCGGAGCGGTAGGCCGAATATGTTTCGAATCGGGCTGCGCGTCAATCCTAGAATATGAATATCAGGATGCTTTATGAGTGACTTGGAGAACTATCTTCACGAATATGGACCTGATCTTGAATGATCTTCATACTCGCACTGAGGTGATCGAACCGATCACGTGTCGCCAATCCGCTGGATCGACGTACAGGAGTGTTGATGAAGATCGGAATTCCCCGAGAGGTCAAAAACCACGAGTACCGGGTCGCGTGCACACCCGCCGGTGCGCACGAGCTGGTTTCGCGCGGACATGAGGTGTACATCGAGGCCGGTGCCGGTCAGGGGTCGGCGTTCGAGGATATGGCGTACGCGGCCGTCGGGGCGCGGGTACTGGACACCGCCGATGAGGTCTGGGGCACCGCGGAAATGGTGCTCAAGGTGAAAGAGCCGGTGGCCGAGGAGTATTCGCGCATGCGCGAGGGGCAGCTACTGTTCACCTACCTGCATCTGGCGGCATCCAAGGAGTGCACCGACGCGTTGCTGAACTCCGGGATCACCTCGATCGCCTACGAGACCGTCACCGGTAACGGCGGCTCGCTGCCGCTGCTCGCGCCGATGAGCGAGGTCGCGGGCCGGCTCGCGCCGCAGGCCGGTGCGTATCACCTGATGCGCAGCGGCGGCGGTCGCGGCGTGCTGATGGGCGGTGTGCCGGGTGCGCGTCCGGCGAACGTGGTCGTGCTGGGCGGTGGTGTTTCGGGGAGCAATGCGATCGCCGTCGCGGTCGGCATGCACGCCGACGTGACCGTGCTGGATCTGAATATCGCGCGACTGCGTGCGCTGGACGAGCGGTATCGCGGTCAGGTCCGGACCATCATCTCCAACACCTTCGAGGTGGAGAGTCTGGTCCGGGAGGCGGATCTGGTGATCGGTGCGGTGCTGGTGCCCGGTGCGAAGGCACCGACGCTGGTGTCCAACGACCTTGTCGCACAGATGAAGCCGGGTTCGGTGCTGGTCGATATCGCCATCGATCAGGGCGGTTGCTTCGCGGATTCGCGACCGACCACCCATGCCGAGCCGACCTACCAGGTGCACAATTCGGTCTTCTACTGCGTCGCCAATATGCCCGGCGCGGTGCCGTACACCTCGACCGTCGCGCTCACCAATGCCACACTGCCGTACGCGATTTCGCTCGCCGAGCGCGGCTGGCGCGAGGCGGCCGCCGCGGATCCGGGCCTGGCCGCCGGCCTGAGCACACACCGCGGCCACCTGCTGTCCGAATCCGTTGCAGCTGCACACGATTACGCCGCCGAGAGACTCGCCGCCTAGGGATGGCACCCGGCGGGGTGGGCGAGCTAAGCCATCGGGCTGGTTCGCGGGCGCACGTGCTCGAAGATGAGGATCGTCTCGGTGGAGGCGACCGCGGGATGTGCGCTCAGGTGTTCCAGTACGAAGACCCGCAGTCCCTCGCTGTCGGCCGTGGCGACATGGATCAGATAGTCGTCGGCGCCCGCGATGAAGTACACGTTCAGCACTTCGTCGAGTACGGCCAATTGCTCCCCGAACTCGGCGAGGTGCGGACGTGCATTGGCATGCACCCGAACCGCGATCATGGCCTGTAGATTCCGGCCGAGCGCCGCCGGATCGATATCGGCGTGGAATCCGCGAATCACGCCGCGCTCCACCAGCGACCGCACCCGCCCCAGGCATGTCGACGGCGCGATCCCCGCGACATCGGCGAGCGCACTATTGGTCATGCGCCCGTCCCGTGCGAGCTGATCGAGCAGGATCCGGTCGATATCGTCCAACTGCACCGCCGGACGGGGTGTGGTTCGCACTGCACCGACCGCAGGGCCGATCGGCGAATCAATCTTCCTCACCAGGCCAACTGTATCGAAGATCATTCGATCCAGGGCCGGTCATTGCGCTAGGATCGTCGCGTGGATATCTATTGGCGTGCTGTCACGCCGCCGCCGTGCGCCTGATCGGGTGCACCTGCTGAATTTCTGATTCGCGGTCCGGGCTGTTCCAGAGGGCAGTCTCGGTGTGATGTCGTGCGCCCGTTTCGAATCCCTGTCGAATTCGATGACGGAAGTGCATGGCCTTGTCTGATATCAAATCTTTTGTCGCGGTTGAACGTTCGGGTGCCGCGGCGTTCAGTGGTCCGGTTCCCATCCTGGCCGCGGCGGTGCTGTGGGGGACCACCGGAACCACCAGTTCATTGGCTCCCGCGGGCGCGCCCGCGGCGGCGATCGGCTCCGCCGGGTTGGTGTTCGGTGGGCTGTTGTTGTTCTTGTCCACCGGTACGCGGTTGCGGTGCACGCGCGGCGAGTGGTGGTTGGTTGTCGTCGGTGCGTTGGCAGTGGCGGGGTATCCGGTGACCTTCTATCCGGCCGTTGCGCGGACGGGCGTGGCCGTCGCCACCGTGATCGCCCTCGGTAGTGCGCCGGTTTTCGCCGGGCTGTTGGCCTGGGTTGCCGGGCAGGGTAACCCGACTCGGCGGTGGATCGGTGCCACCGCGGCGGCGGTACTCGGCTGTGCCGTCCTCGTGCTCGGACCCGAAATGACAGGTGGGACCGCATCGGTCGACCTGTTCGGCATCGTGCTCGCCGCATTCGGTGGACTCACCTACGCCGTCTATTCGCTGATCGGCGGCAGGCTCATCGCGCACGGCCATTCGTCGAATGCGGTGATGGGCACGATGTTCGGCATCGGCGGATTGCTGGTGCTGCCGGTTGTGTTGTGCACCGACACATCCTGGCTGCACACCGGTCGCGGCGCCGCGGTGGCGCTGCATCTCGCGGTGTTCACCACCTTCGTCGCCTACCGCCTGTTCGGCTACGGTCTGCGGCATACGTCCGCGCAGGTGGCGACGACCTTGACGCTCGCCGAACCCGCCGTGGCCGCGGTGCTCGGTGTGGTCGTGGTCGGTGAGCGGTTGCCGATAGCGTCGTGGTGCGGGTTGGCGGTGTCGGCACTCGGGCTCGCATTCCTGACACTCCGCGCGCGCGACCGCTGACCGGTGCTCGACGCCTACCGATTCGCCTGTGTCAGTGCGGATTCGGCGGCGTCGAGCGCTCGATTGTCATGGTTTCCATGAATACCCCTCCCGCTCGTCTACTACACGCGATAGTATTGCGGTGTGAGGCGGGACGCCAGGCCTCACTGGCCCGGGGCGGGCGCTTTGGCGCGCAACACCTCCAAGAACGCGCGCATCCACTGCGGATGATCCGGCCAGGCGCGACCGGTCACGATATTGCCGTCGATATGGGCCGGACTGTCTTCCCATTGCGCGCCAACGGCATTCAGATCCGGTGCCAACGCCGGATAGGCGCTCGACGAGCGGCCGTTCAGCGCGCCGACGGCAAGGAGAATCAGCGGACCGTGGCACAGCGCCGCGATCGGTTTGTCCTCGTCGACGAAATGTTCGACGACCCTGCGGCACTCCGCATCGCCGCGCAGATACTCCGGCGCCCGTCCGCCGGGCAGTACCAACGCCGCGTACCGACTCGGATCGACATCGGCCAGCGCGATATCGGCGGGCCAGGTGTGTCCGGGCTTCTCGGTGTAGGTATCGAAACCGTCGACGAAGTCGTGCACTACGAACTGCAGCTTCTTGGCGGTGGGGGCGGCCACCTGGACCTCATACCCCTCCTCGAGCAGCCGCTGGTAGGGGTACATGACCTCCAGGTCCTCGGCCGCGTCTCCGGTGATCAGCAATACGCTTGTCACGGCACATCACCTCCGGTGCGAATTTTATCGACAATGGCAGCGCAGGCACGGGCTTTCGAGTTATGCGGGACGCGGGTGCGGGCGGATCTGTTCGAGTTGGGCGGCAACGGACAGGATGGTGGTCTCGCCATTCGCCGGTCCAACCAGTTGAACCGCCAGGGGGAGTCCATCGCTGGCCATGCCCGCCGGAAGCGAGGCGGCGGGATGCCCGGTCACGTTCCAGAATCCGGTGAAGGCGACCATGGGGATCGAGGCGAGTTGTGCGCGGACGGGGTTCACATTGTCGAGGACGCCGACCCGCGGCGGACGGTGCGCAATGGTAGGGGTCAGCAGCAGATCGCACTTGTCGAAAATGCGATCGGCCTTGCGCGCCAAGGCTTCACCGCGACGCATGGCCCATTCGACGACCGGCCGGCGAGCCCAGGAACCGAGCATCAGGTTTTGGCGAGTGCGGCGTTCGAGCCGTTCCGGATGATCGACGAGCGGGATCTCGGCGAGTACGCCTCCGTAGAACTGCGGATAGAAGGCGGACGTGAAATCGGGATAGGCCGGATCGATCTCGGTGACCGTATGCCCCAGTTGAGCAAGGAGTTCGCCGGTGTCGTGCACCGCGCGCACATGTTCGGGCACCGCCTTCGCGAGCACCGTCTGTGATTTCGTGGTGTAGCCGATGCGCAGTTTGGTCGGTGTGCGCCGGGCGGCCTCCTCGAACGACAGCTCCGGATCGGGGGCGCGGAAACGGTCGGCCGGTGTGGCGCCACGGATGACGTCGTAGACGATCGCCGAATCCCGCACGCTTCGGGTGAGCGGGCCGATGACGCCCAACGCCCACCACAGATGTTCGTTCGGTGCGGTCGGCACCCGTCCGCGCTGAGTTTTCAGGCCGAAGAGTCCACAGCAGGCTGCGGGAATCCGGATCGAGCCGCCGCCGTCACCGCCGAGCGCGGCGGGCACCAGCCCCGCCGCCACCGCCGCTGCTGAACCACCGCTGGAGCCGCCGGCCGAGCGGGTCGAGTCCCACGGATTGCGGGTCAGCCCGTAGGTGGTGGATTCGGTGTAGGGCCACTGCCCGAACTCCGGCATGGTGGTCTTACCGACGATGACCGCACCCGCCGCCCGGAGCCGCCGCACCACCTCGGCATCGGCGACCGCCGGGGTGAGGTTGGCGCGGGTGCCGAAAGTGGTCGGGACGCCCGCAACGTCGATCTCGTCCTTCACCGCGATCGGGACGCCGTGCAGCGGTCCGCGCGACGCGACGTCCTGCTGATCGCGTTCGATGGCTTCGGCGACGGCTTGCTCGTGCAGGACGCTGGTGAAGGCATTGAGCTCGCCCGCCTGGTCGATCCCGTCGAGGGTCGCCTCGATCAGTTCACGGGCCGTCAGCACCCCTTGATCCAGCAGCTGTCGCTGCTCCCACACACCCGCGGACACGACCTCGCGAAGATCCATCTCTACCGCTCCCTCCGACCCACACGTCATGTCGATGCGAGCTGCGAGCAGTCGCCGAGCTGGCGTGACCTGTGGAATCAGTCATTGATCCGAGCACCCGACAGTAGATAGTCAACTGACCATTCCGCAATCGATACGGGCCGCACGCGCGCTGGGTTCAATGTTGCAAGTAACAATATTTCTGAACGCTACAGCCAGGGCACCCCGGCCCGCAGCAACACATTGGCATACGGGCGGGCCTCACCGGTGCGCACCACGAACCGGCAGGCACCGATGCGCTGTTTGAAGTCGTCGTGGTCGATCAACTCCGCGTTCAGGCGGCCCCTGAGCAAGGCCGCGGCCTCCGGATTCTGGTCCACGACGTCGCGGCTGCCCCAGGCGGCTTCGACGGTGACCTCGTCGAGGATCAGGTCGAGGATCGGCTCGAACCGGGGGAATCCATAGCTGATGCCGAGGTCGATGACCGGCACGCCGACGGGTGTCGGTAGTCCGGAGTCGCTGACGGCGAAGAGGTCGGTATGGCGCAGCGCCGTGAGCGCGGCGAGCAACTCGGCGTGAATGAGTCCGCTGGTGCGCAAGGTTCGGTTCCTTCTCGAAGAGGGTCAGACAAGTGGCTGGGCCACGGGGATGGCCGCGAGCGCCGTGACGATCTGGTCCCCGGTGGGGTAGGAGGCATGGGTTCCCGGCGTCTGGACGGCAAGCGCACCAGCCGCGGTGGCGTAGGCCACGGCGCCGCCCAGCGGCATTCCGTCGGCGAGTGCGGTGGCCAGCGCACCGACGAAGGCATCGCCCGCGCCGGTCGAATCCACCGAATTCACCTGTGGCGCAGCCTGATATCCGCCCGCGACCGGTGCAGGCACATCGCAGCGATGCGCCCAGACCGACCCGGCGGCGCCCAAGGTGGCGACGACGGATTCCACCCCGCGCAGGCACAGTGAACGGGCCAGGTGGAATGCCTGTTCGGGTGTCCGCGCGGTGGCCCCGGTCAGTGCCGCAAGTTCGGATTCGTTGACGATCAGCGGGTGGCAGCGGAGCAGCAGCTCATCCGGCAGCGCCGTCGCCGGCGCGGCATTGAGGACGAACCGGCGCGCCCGCCGCGCGGCCCATTCGACCACGTTCGGCGGCACTTCGAGCTGTGCGACAACGACTTCCGCCGACCGCAGCAAATCGGCCTCGGCCATGGTGTCGAGTTCGGATTCGGGTTCCCAGCGGAAGTTGGCGCCGGGATCGACCACGATCTGGTTCTCGCCGTCGGCGACGGTGATATAGGCCGTCCCGGTCCGCGCGTCCCGCACCTCACGCAGCGCGGTGAGCTCGACACCACACTCGCGCAACGATTTCCGCAATCCGGGATCGGCGTCACGACCGATTCTGCCGATGAATTCGACGCGGCCGCCCGCTCGTGCCGCCGCGACGGCCTGATTGGAACCCTTGCCACCCAGGTTGGTTCGCGAGCGCAGTGCCAGCACGGTTTCGCCCGGCCGTGGCAGCTGCTCCACCTCACAGACGATGTCCTGGTTCACCGAGCCGAGGACGACAACCGTCACGACTCGGCTCCGTTCGCGGTGACCTCCAGATTGCCGGGTGCGGCACCGGTGATCAGTGCGACCAGCCGGTCACCATCCACCTCGTCGATCCGATGCGCCGCAACGGATCTGCCGCGCCGCAGCACCACCACGTTGTCACAGATGCGCATGACCTGTGCCAGATCGTGGCTGATGATCAATACGGTGATCCCGCGCTCGCGCAAGCCGCGCACCAACTTCTCGACCGCCGCGGTCTCCCGCACGCCGAGTGCGGCGGTCGGCTCGTCCATGATCACCATGGATTTGCCCCAGGCCACCGCGCGGGCGATGGCGATGCTCTGACGCTGACCGCCGCTCATCCGGCGCACCGTGGTGCGCACCGAGGGCACATCGACATCCAGATCGCGCATGATCTCACCGCTGCGGGCGATCATCGCCCTGCGGTTGACGATGCCGAGCGGATATACCAACTCGCGGTTGAGAAACAGGTTCTGCCACACGGCCAGATCATCGATGAGGGCGAGATCCTGATACACGGTCTCGATGCCCATCCTGCGCGCGTCCTCCGGCGAGCGCAGGCGCACCGGTTCGCCTTTGAACAGAATCTGACCGGTATCGGGGGTCTGCACGCCCGTCAGGCAGCGCACCAATGTCGACTTGCCCGCACCGTTATCGCCGACCAGCGCGGTGACCTCGCCCTCGGGGATCGTCAGCGAGACCCCGGCCAGCGCGCGTACCGAGTCGAAGGACTTGGTGAGTTCGCGCGCCTCCAGCAATGGAATCGTCATGTCTGGGCCTACTTTCGGAAGCGGGCGATACCGGCGGCCAGCAGCAGCACCGCGCCGACGGCGACCGGCTGGTAGTACTGCGAGATGCCGAGAATGGTGAACCCGTTGATCAGCGAGGTGAACAGCACCGCACCGCAGACGGTGCCGAGCACCGACGCCTTGCCGCCGGACAGTGACGAACCGCCGAGCACCACCGCGGCGATCGAGCTCAGCAGGTAGGTGGTCTGTAGCGACGGATCCGCGCCGCCGTTGCGGGCGACCAGCATGACACCGGCAATGCCGCACAGCAATCCGGACATGGCGTAGGCGAACAGCCGGATGCGGTTCACCGAGATACCGGTATCGCGCGCGGCCTCGAGTCGTCCACCGGTGGCGAGCAGATGGGTGCCGATCCGGGTGCGGAAGATGATGCCCGCCACGACCAGTGCGGCGAGCAGGGCCAGCAGCCAGAACCAGCGCACCGGACCGATGCCGTCGAGTGCGAGCCGTTGCAGGAAGCGGGAACTCACCGCCTCGGTATTGCCGTGCGTCAGCAGCAGGGTGATGCCGTTGAGCACGCTCAGCATGCCGAGCGTGACGACGAAATCGGTCATATGCAGTCGACCGACCAGCACACCGTTGACGACGCCGACCGCCAGTCCACTCAGGATCGCGGCCCCGATGGCGACCGCCATCGGGTAGCCGTGGCTGGCCAGATAGCCGAGAACGGCTGCCGCCCATGGCAAGTTGGCGCCGACCGACAGATCGATGCCGCCGACGGTGATCGCGAACTGCTGACCGAGCGCGAGCACGGTGAGGATGGTCGAGGCGACCAGCAGATCGCCGATATTGTCCGCCGTCAGGAAGTTCGGGGTGGCGATGAAGAACGCCACCCACAACACGACCAGCGCGAGCGGTGCCGCGAATTCGGCGACCTTGGCGAGGATCTCCGTGCGCCCCTCACGCGCGCGGAGATCTTCGGTTGCCTTTGCGGTCACTTGTTCAGCAGCCCTTCCACCGGGTTGTCGAAGGCGACGATCGGACGCGGGAACGCCGCGATCTGCTGGTCGACATTGTCCTTGCCGATAAAGGCGATGGGGGAGACCACGCGCTCGGGCAGCTTCTTGCCCTGGTGCTGGGCCAGGCAGCTCTGCACCGCGAGTTGACCTTCGGCATACGGGTATTGGGTCACCGTGCCGGTCAGGGTGCCCGCCTTGACGGCGTCGAGGGCGGCCTGGATGCCGTCGACGGAGATCACCTTGATCTGACCGGTCCGGCCCGCGTTCTTGATCGCCTGTGCGGCGCCGAGCCCCATGGTGTCGTTGGCGGCGAAGATGCCGGTGATATCCGGATGCGCCTTCAGGATCGCCTCGGTGACCTGCAGGCCCTTGTCCTGTTCGTAGTCGGCGGGCGCCTTCTGGACGATCTCCAGCTTGCCCGTGACCGCGTCGGTGAAGCCCTGATCACGGTTGATGCCGTTCTGCTCGCCCGCGATGCCCTGCAGGATGGCGACCTTGCCGGTGCCGCCGAGCGCCTCGAGCATCTTCTGCCCGGCGATCCGGCCCGCATCGAGATTGTCCGAACCGATGAAGCTCGCATACGACACCCCGGCCTGCGCGGAGGCCTTCGCGTCGATCTGGGTGTCGAGATCGAGGATCGGAATGTTCTTGCGCGCCACCGGCGTCAGCGGGGTGATCACATTCGTGGCATTGACCGGTACCACGCCGAAGCAGTCGTAACCCTGTGCGGCCAGGGTGGAGATCTGGGCGTTCTCACCGTCGGCGTCCGTCTCGGACTGCCCGGCCTGCACCGTGACCTTCACGCCGAGCTTCTGTCCCTCCGCGAGGGCGCCGTCGCGCAATGCCGCCCAGTAGGGGTTGGTGAAGTTCCGGGTGACGATCGCGATCTTGAAGTCGCCGTCGCTCCCGTCCTGTCCGCCGCGACCGCAAGCAGCGGCGGCAAGCGCGCCGATGAGGACAAGCGGCGCCATTGCACGCCTGAATCGAGCATTCATCGTGAGTTCGACCTATCCATCTCAGGTATCAACTCGTGTTGATCAACGCGAGTTGATGAGTAGTGTGTGACCCGAGTCACCGGCTGTCAAGTACTTGTGCGGAGTGCTTGGATGGACGGTCGGAGCAAGGAGAGATTTCGGATGGCAGTCACACGAGCCGACGTGGCGCGGCTGGCAGGCACGTCACCGGCGCTGGTGAGCTATGTGCTCAATGGCGGACCGCGGCAGGTCGCGCCCGCGACCAAGGCCCGCATCGAGGCCGCCATCGCCGAACTCGGCTATCGGCCCAATATGTCCGCGCGCAGCCTGCGCATGAACCGCGGACATGCACTGGGCATGGTGATTCCGGACGGCGCGAACCCGTTCTTCGCCGAACTGTCCGCTGTCATCGAGGCGGCCGCCTTCGCACGTGGGTACCCGCTGTTCGTCGGCAATGCCGCCGGTGACCCGGAACGCGAACGCGCCTATGTGCGCACCTTCATCGATCGCAGAGTCGAAGGGCTGCTTGCGATTTCGTCGTCCTGGGAGACCGGCATCGCCGACGCCTGCGAGGAGGCGGGCATGGTGCTGGTGGCACTGGACCGCGTCATCGATCCGGCGCGTTGCGCGCACGTCATGTGCGATTCGGTCGCAGGCGCGGAACAGGCCGTCGCCCATCTCATCGGACACGGCCACCACGAAATCGCCTGCCTGAGCGGCCCGCACGTATCGACCGCCGAAGACCGCGTACAGGGTTACCGAAACGCGTTGGCGGCCGCCGGACTTGCCGAAGGACGCATCGTACGAACGGATTTCGGCGGCGCCGCAGGCTACCGCGCACTGGGCGACCTCATGGCCGACTCACACCGGCCCACAGCGATTTTCGTCACCAGCGACCTGCAGGCAATGGGTATGCTCCGCGCCGCCTACGACGCCGGGCTGCGAGTACCCGATGACCTCGCCGTGGTCGCCTTCGACGGAATCGAGTACTCCCGCTACACCCGCCCGGGCCTGACCACCATGGTCCAGCCCACCCGGCTCATGGGCGAGACGGCCATCGACCTGCTGCTACAACAACTCGACGACCACACGCCCCGGCCCGGAGTGGTGAATCTCGAAGCGGTACTTCACACCAGAGGCTCGTGCGGCTGTCCCGACGAGTTCTGAGGGCTACTGGTCGACGGTGAGGCCCTTGGCTTCCAGGATCGCGGCCAGGTTCGAGACCTGGATGGGGGTCTCACCCGTTTTGTAGCGTTCGATGTAGGTGGCCTCGGCGGAGTCACGCTCGCGGGAGGCGGCGATCGCGGATCGGATTTCTTCGCGTCGGATGACGACGACGCCGTCGCAGTCGCCCTTGACGATGTCGCCGGGGTATATGACTTGGCCGCCGAGGACGAGGGGCTGGTTGACGGGGCCGAGGGTTTCCTTGACGGTGCCCTCGATGCAGACGTGCTTGGCGAAGACCGGGAATCCGAGTTCGCGGATTTCTCGGGTATCGCGTACGCCGCCGTCGGTGACGAGGGCGGAAATGCCGCGGGCGGCACACGCATTGGCGAGGACGTCGCCGAATTGCCCGGCGGGCTGGTCGCCGGAGGCCACGACGAGCACGTCGCCGGGTTGGGCGTAGCTGATCGCGACCTGCAGCATGATGTTGTCGCGGGGGTGGCAGACGACGGTGAATGCGGATCCGCAGAAGGACATGTCGCGGTCGATGGGTTTGATGTCCGAGTCGAGTGCGCCCTTGCGGCCCTGGGCCTCGTGGATGGTGGCCGCCGAGAAGGCGCCGAGTTCGTCGATGAGTACGGGGTCGGCGCGGTCGATCTTGGTGGTGACGTGAACCATGGTTTCTCCGTGATGGGTCGGGCTGTGGTCAGCTCAGTGCGGCAATGGCTTTCGCGATTTCGGCGGCGGCTGTGCGCAGTACGTCAGCCGAGGTGGCGAAGGAGATGCGCAGGTATGACGGCGCGCCGTAGGCGGAGCCCTGGATCGTCGCGACCGAAGCGGTCTCGAGCAGATACAAAACGACGTCCTGGTCATCGTCGAGTACTCGTCCGTCCAGTGTCCGCTTGCCGAGGAGTCCGGTGCATCCGATGAACAGGTAGAACGCGCCCTGCGGCCGCACTGGTGCGAGTCCGTCCACGTCGGCGAGCAGGTCGAACATGAGGTCGCGGCGCGCACGGTAGCTCACGATCGACTCGGAAACGAAGCTCTGGTCGCCGGAAAGCGCCTCGGCCGCGGCCGCCTGGCCGATCGAGGACGGGCAGGACGAGCTCTGCGACTGCAATTTGTTGATCGCCGCGATGAGCTGTGGGTGGCCGACGCCGTACCCGACTCGCCACCCGGTCATCGCATAGGACTTGGACACCCCGTTGACGACGAAGATCTGATCGCGCAGTTGCGGCGCCACGGACAGCAGGCTCGGGGTGCGCTGATCGGTGAAGACGATCTCGTCGTAGATCTCGTCGCACAAGACATTCACATGCGGGTGCCGCTCCAGCACGGTGGCGAGTGCCGCGAGTTCCTCCGCGCTGTACACCGCGCCGGTCGGGTTGGACGGCCCGTTGAGGATCACCCATTTCGTGGCGGGCGTGATCGCCGACTCCAATCCGGCTGCGGTGAGCAGGAATCGGTCCGATTCGGGACAGTCCACGACAATGGGCGTGCCACCGTGCAGGGTGACCATGTCCGGATAGGACACCCAGTAGGGCGACGGCACGATGACCTGATCGCCTTCTTCGACCGTGGCCATCAGCGCCATGAAGATGACCTGCTTGGCCCCGCCGCCGACGGTGATCTCGCTGTCGCCGATCGTGATTCCGGTACGGTCCAGTATTCGCGCCGCGATCGCCTGCCGCAGCTCCGGAATGCCGTTCACCGCAGTGTATTTGGTGAGCCCGGAGTCCATGGCCGTGATCGCTGCCGCTTTCACATGATCGGGGGTGTCGAAATCCGGTTCGCCGACGGTCAGGTCGAGGATCACCCGACCCGACGCGCGTAGCTCGCGAACTCGTTGTGCGGCAGCGGAACTCGGCGATTCTCGCATCCGCTGGACACGGGCGGCGAGGGCGACAGGGGACATGCTTTCTCCTCGGATCGGCATAGGGTTCAGAACGCCAGCAGCACTTTGGCGGAGACTGCGGCATCCTTGGCGACGGCGAAGGCCGCCAAGGCATCTCGAACGGGGAACTCGTGGCTGATGACCGGCTCGACGACCAGGCTCCCGTCGGCGAGTGCATCGAGCACCGCGTCGATCTCGTCGTTGAACCGGAACGATCCGACGACCTCGAGTTCGCGCGTGATGACCAGCGACAGCGGCGCGGGCTGAAGTCCGGTGGGCAATAGCCCGAGCAGGACCACCCGGCCACCTCGGGTGGCGCCGCGAACGGCGGATTCGAGTCCGAAGCGGTTGCCGGAGCATTCAATGACGATGTCGGCGTCCACCGCGGCGATTGCGCCGGTGTCGTCGGCCTTCAATGTTGTGGTCGCGCCGAGTTCGCGAGCAATAGTCAGTGGATAGTCATGGATGTCCACGGCCGTGATCGCGGCGGCACCGGCGCGGCGCAGTACCGACACCACCAGCGCGCCGATCGGACCGCAACCGATCACAAGTGCGGTCTTTCCCACGACCTGCCCCGCGCTCGAAACCGCATGCCAGGCAACCGAAGCTGGTTCGGCAACGGCGGCCATTCGCAGCGAAAGACCATCGGGCAGCGGACGGAGCATCCGTGACGGCAGCACCGCATAACGCGTAAATGCGCCATGCGTATGGGGGAATTGGGCCGCGCTGCCGAGATAGGTACACCCGGGCGATAGATTCGGGCGCTCCGCGGGATAGCGCGGGCTGTCGCCACCCGGTGTGGCCGGATGCACCGCCACCCGGATGCCCGCCACGGGCCCGCTACCATCCGCGGCCTGCTTGACCACCGTGCCGACTACCTCGTGTCCGAGCAACATCGGCGCCCTGAGGATCGATTCGCCTGCGGCTCCGTGGATCCAGTAGTGCAGGTCGGAGCCGCAGATACCGCCGTACGCGATTTCCACGACCGCATCGGAGGATCCCGGCGGTGTCAGGGCGATGGCTTCGACGCGGAGATCGCCTGCGGCATGCGCCACGATTCCCAGTGTGCGAGAGGGCAATTCGGTTGGCGACATCGGCGGTATCAATCCTGTCGCCGAACGAATTCGAGTCCACCGGGCACCTGAAACGTCGGCGTGATCTCGATCAGGCCCAGGTTCACATGCCGCGGTGCGTCGATCGCGAACTCGATGGTGTCGGCGATGTCCTTCGTCGTAATGGATTCGTAGCCTTCGTAATAGGTCTCCCAGGCCGCCCGCATCGCCTCGGGTGTGCCGCCGAGATTGCGTCCGAAGATTTCGGTCTCCACCCGGCCGGGGCAGATCTCGGTGACCCGGATGCGCTTGCCGATGACATCGTTGCGGAGCTGGCGCGAAATCTGGTGGATCGCGGCCTTTGTCGCGTGATAGGCCGTGTGGCCGTAGAAGTTGTACAGACCCGCGATGGAGCTGATATTGACGACGTGGCCGAGGTCTCGTTCGACCATGCCCGGTATCAGCAGCCGACACAGATGCAGCACGGCACGGAGATTGACATCGACCATGGCATCGACCGATTCCGGTGCCGCGTCGAGGATATTGCCGGTGGCCGATACCCCGGCATTGTTGACCAGGATGTCGATTTCGAGGTGGCCAACCGCATTGGTGAGTGCGGCGGTGTCGGTGATATCGACGGCCAGGGGGATCATTCCGGTCCGTGCGGCCACTTCGTCGAGCCGTGCGGCATCGCGGGCGACGCCGTACACGGTGAGGCCACGCTTGGTGAGCGTCTCGGTGATCGCGGCACCCATGCCGGTATTGGCTCCGGTGACGAGGGCGGTTCGGTAGTCGTCGAAAGGCATGACACTCCTTGTCTCGGGTGAGGCCGGTCTGCTTCTGGTCAGAGCGTGTCGCGTAGGGGCAGGTGCGCACGGTCGGTGACGGTGCTGACCGCCGCGAGTGTGCCGAGTGCGGTGGCGACGGCATAGACGGCCGGGACATAGATGCCGAAATGCGGGATGAGCCATGTCATCAGCAGCGGTGCGGTACCGCCGAACAGCGCCGAGGAGATGTTGTAGCCGAGGCCGTAAGCGGAGTACCGGACCCGGGTCGGGAACAGTTCGACGATGAGGATGTGGATGACCGCGGTGTGCCCGGCGAAGATGACGGCCATGATGCAGGCGCCGAGTACCGCGAGTGCGAAACTGCCGGTCGCGATGAGGGCATAGCAGGGGATAGCGCCGATGGCCATCGCGATCGCGGCACCGGCGATCACATTCTTACGGCCCAGCTTGTCCGACAGTGCACCCATGAACGGAATCGCGATGCTGATCGCCACCAGACTGGCGGCGGTGACGATAAGTGCTGTGCCGGTGGAGAATCCGATCTTGTCGCCCTTGAGGAAGGTCGGCATGTAGGAGAACAGCACGTAGTAGCCGGAGCCGTTCATCAGCGGGATGAACAGGGCGAGCAGCATAGCCCTACGGTGTTCGGGCGTCGCGAACGCTTCTTTCAGCGGGTTGCGTGAGAGCCCACCGGATTCCTTGAGCTTGCCGAAATTCGGGGTGTCGCTGATGGCGCGGCGGATGTACCAGCCGATCAGGCCCATCGGGATCGCGATGAGGAATGGAATCCGCCAGGCCCAGCTGCCGAATCCGCCGCCGTGGATGGCATTCGCGTTCAACCACGGGGACATCGTGAAGGCGACGAGAGTGCCGGTGAGCAGCGCGAGGAAGGAGGCGATCTGGGCGTAGCTGGTGATCAGTCCGCGCTTGCCCTCGGGCGAATGTTCGGCGAGGAAGGTCATCGCACCGGCGGCCTCACCGCCGACCGAGAACCCCTGCGCCAACCGCAAGGCGACCAACAGCAGGGGTGCGGCGACGCCGATGGCCGCATAGGTCGGCAGGATGCCGATACCCGCCGTCGCGACGCTGATCAGCATGATGACGAAGACGAGCATCTTCTGGCGGCCGATCTTGTCGCCGAGGATGCCGCAGATCACCGCGCCCAGCGGACGGACGAAGAAGGAAATCGCATATCCGGCGAAGACCAGCAACAATGCGTCACTCGACTTGGATACATCGAAGAACACGATGGCCAGGGCGGTCGCCATGAAGGCGAAGATGCCGTTGTCGTAGAGCTCGACGAAGATGCCGACGCAGCCGGCCAGTACGACCTTGCGGATCGAGCCGGACCCCGCCGGATGCGTTCGGTCGGTGGGCACGGACCCGGCCGGGGCCGGAGAGATCGTGTCGGTCATGGGTACTCCAGGTGAGTGAGCCGGTGGCAAGTATTGGCGTGGACGGGAATTCGGAGGCTGTCGTAGGCATTTGCCACGCGGGTGCGTAGTCGATCGATCGCGGCCTGCTGAGCGCGGTAGCGGCGCACCGCGTCGGGAATGCCGATGTGCCGGAATCGGACTCGCTGACCTGGCCGGGCTTGGCCCAGCTGCGACAAGCCGGTCGCGGTGACGACCGCGAGCACCGGATAGCCCGCTGTCACGCCCCGGCCGCGGTGCAGTACGAGCAGTTCGTTTCCGGCCGGCACCTCGACGGCCCCGATCGGTACGCCCCGGGATAGGACCTCGGTTCGGCTCTCTCGTTGTGGGACGGCCCCATCGGGACTCAGCCGGAGTCCGATGTGATTGCTGTTGTCGCCGACGACGAACGAGGTCTCGAACAGTCGCGTCGCGGTGCTGCCGAATTCGGCGATATCGGGTCCATCGGTGACGTCGACGGTCCAACTTCCGGTGCCCGCGGGCCGCGCAATATCGAAGTGGAACAACGGAATTCGGAAATGTGGGTGGTCGAGTCGCGGCCCGTCGACATCGACGTCGACATTCGCACCCGCTGTCAGTTGTCGACCGAAACCGAGTACCGGGTCCGGAGCACAACTTTCGAGCAGGTAGTTCGCGGAAATCGTCCCGTGCACCGCGATGTAGACCCGGAGCCCGTCGCGGATGTCGCGAACGGTGAGTTCGGTGCCTGCCGCCCATATGAACGGTTCCCACTGGGCGCGGATGACACCGTCGACGCATACGTCGGCGGGCGCACCGGTGATCGCGACGAGCAGATCGGTGCTCGCGACCGCACCGAAGTCCAGCGCGACCAGTTCGAGCAGCGGCGCTGTGCACGCACTGCCGACCAGAGCGTTGGCGACCTCGGCGCTGTACTGGTCGAGGGCGCCGCCGGTCAGCTGGCCGATTCGGGCGGCTCGGCGGCGACCCAGATCCTGGACGGTGGTGATCCCCGGGGTCGTTACGGTGATGGTCTCAGCCATGCAGCACTCCCTCGAACCGGGACCATTCGTGGGCCGTGATGGCATGGAACCGAAACGTATCGCCGGGCCGGAACGCGGACAGCGGCTCGGTCGTCGGGTCGACCATGATGCGCGGGGTTCGACCTATGACAGGCCATCCGCCGGGCGCGGGCCGTGCCGATACGACCGCCTGTCGACCGGCTACCGCGACGGCTCCGGCGGGTACGTGTGGGCGCGGCACGACACGTCGGGATACCGGACGCGGAAAGGCGGGACCGTCGAGCATCGGCGCGCCGCCGGGAGATCCGAAGCAGCGCATGGTGAGTGGTGACGATCCGTGCACGCGGATCACCTCGGCCGGGGACAGCCCCAACTGGTCGGCCACATCGTCGAGATCCGGACCGTACTCGCCGCCATAGACCACGGGGATATCGAAATGCCGGGCCGGGCGTTGTTTCGGTGCCACCGATTCTCGTAGTAGATTCGCGAGCAGCTGTTGAATATCATCGTGAGTGCTTGCCGCGCAGTCGAATTCGATGAGCACGGCGTCGTAGGTCGCAATGATGCCGGTGATCGCGAAGCGGTCCGCATCGGTGTCCAGGGTGGCCGCGATCGCGTGCACAGCTCGCCAGCATTCTTCTCTGTCGGTCCCCAGCGCGGTGACGCGTACGGCGGAATCACCGCAGTCCGCGACGTGGAAGGCGACTCCCCCTACGCCGGACATGGTTCGGTCTCCTTGCCTGCATGGTCCGCGAGCACTTCGGGAAGCGGGACGATGTGCACACCTGCCCCGGTGAGCGCGGCCCGGATCGCCCGCGCATTGCGCACTGCGTCTCCGTTGTCGCCGTGCAAGAGCAGCGTGTGCGGCTGGACGGAAAGCCTTGTGCCGTCGACGGATTCGATGAACTCCTCGGTCACCATGCGCACCGCGCGCCGGGCGAGGACCTCGGGGTCGTGAATGACCGCACCCGGCTCGGATCGCGGGACGAGGGTGCCGTCGGCGCGATAAGCGCGGTCCACGATGCCGACGATGCCGACGGGAATCCCCTGTGCACGAGCATGCTCGGCGAGTTCGCCGTCTTGGGCGAGCACGATCAGGGTCGGATCGAACGACCCGACAGCATCGACCACGGCGGCGGCATAGTCGGCGCGGGTCGCCACCAGGTTGCCCAGTCGGCCGTGCGGCGCCACATGCGACACCGCGCTGCCATGCGCGACGGCGAAGGCGTGCAGCGCGCCGAGTTGATACAGGACATCGGTGCGCACCTCGTCGGCCGAGAGGTCCATGGCCCGCCGACCGAAGCCGACCAGATCCGGGAAGCTGGGGTGCGCGCCGATGCCGATGCCGCGGGCAACGCAGTGGCGGACCGTCCGGTCCATGGTCTGTGGATCGCCCGCGTGGAAGCCGCAGGCGATATTGGCAGAGGTGAGGACGTCGAGCAGTGCGTCATCATCGCCCATCGTCCACGCCCCGAAACTCTCACCGATATCGGCGACGAGATCGATTTGCCATGCCATGATGCCTCCGCTGGGTGGGAAACTGCGAGCACCGTATGAGTCAACGTGCGGTGTAGAAGGACGCTACGCAGGTTCGCCCTCGCGCGGGTAATACCGGTTTCGGGTGAGGCAATAACGAACCTCTATGGTGTCTGAGCAGCGGCTATGCGGCGCGCTCACAATGTCGGCCGTGAATTCGGTACCGCCGCGTTTCCGTAGGACAACAATACGGAAATCATCGCGTGCGACGACGTTGCTGCGAGAAAGGTGGATCGACGACGTGGATACCCGACGTTTGTTTTCGTTCGTGCGCATCGTGGATGCCGGCAGCATCACCCGCGCCGCGGATATCCTGCACATCGCGCAGCCCGCGCTGAGCCAGCAGATGACGGCCCTGGAGGCCCAGTTCGGTCAGCAACTGCTGATCCGGCACAAACAAGGCGTCGAACCCACCGACGCGGGCCGGGCTCTGTACCGGCATGCGCAGATCATCCTGCGTCAAGTGCAGAGCGCACAGGCCGAGGTTGGTGTGGTCGGCCGCGAACTGGCGGGCGGGGTTTCCGTCGGGCTGGCGCCCTACAGCACGGTCAACGCGATCGCCCTGCCGTTGCTGACCGCGGTGCGCGAAAGGTATCCGAGCATCCTGCTGCATATCAACGAGAACTTCGGCGGCGTGCTCAGCGAGGCGATGATGACCGGCCGGATGGATATGGCGCTGCTGTACGACGCCGGGCCGATCAAGGGGGTGACCTTCGAGCGACTGCTCACCGAAGAACTGATGGTCGTCGCACCGACCGGGACCGGGCTCCCCGGTACGACCGGTTCCGCGGTCTCGATCGCGCAGTTGAAGGGTGTGCCGCTGCTGCTGCCCGGCCCGATGCACACGATCCGGAAGGTCGTGGAGCAGGCATACGATCACGCGCTAGAACATGCGCATGTCGTGGGGGAGGTCGAGTCGGTGGCGCTGATGGCGCAGGCAGTGCGAAATGGCTTGGGCGCCACCGTTTTACCGTTGTCGGTGGCTCGTCGGATCATGACCGTCGAAAATCTGGAATTGCGCCGCATCGAACCGGCGATCACGGTCCAGGTGTCGCTGGGCACCCCGACCAATCAGCCGCTGTCCAAGCCGGCGGAGGCTGTGCGCGAGATATTGCGCGCCGTCGTCGCCAACTACGTCAGGAACAGTGCGGGACGCACGGCTCAATAACCCCGTCGGATATCGATGGTCGCGAGCAGCGGCTGTCCGGTGGCGAACCGTTCGACGTTCGCCGCGACATGATCGGCGAGCACCACGGTGAGGCCCGTCGCGGGATTGGCGACATGCGGGGTGACGATGGCGTTGGGCAGCGTCCAGAGGGGATGGCCCGCCGGAAGTGGTTCGGGTTCGGTCACATCCAGGGCGGCGCCGCCGATCGATCCGTCCTCGAGTGCGCGTACCAGTGCGTCGGTGTCGATGAGCGAGCCGCGAGCCACGTTCACGATCCAAGCGGTCGATTTCATTCTGGCGAGAGCGTCCGCATCCACGAGGTGTGCGGTGTCCGGTGTCGCCGGTGCGGCGAGCACGAAATGATCTGCCCGCGACCAGATTTCGGTTGTCCGATCCGCGGCGACCGTCTCGGCGGCGCCGGGCACCGGAGCGCCCGACCGGGTGACTGCCAGTGCCTGCGCACCGAATGCGGTGAGCAAGGGGATCATGGCGCGGCCGATGCCGCCACAGCCGACGATTGCCACGGTCGAGCCGTACAGCGTCCCGACCCGAGGGTCGAAATCCGACTTGTGCCAGGATGTCGCGCGTACCTGTTCGGCGAGGACCCGGACACCGGCGAGGAGCAGCAGGACGCCGTGCTCGGCGACGTTGTGCGCGTACGCACCAGCCGCTGAGGTCCAGACGCGGGTCTCATCAATGACCCCCGCGCAGATCCAGGGTTCGACGCCGGCGGAGGGCAACTGCACCCAGCGCACTGCGTCGGGCAGTCGGCCGGGGAAGGCAGCCGGTCCCTGCGTCCACACCACCGCGTCCGCGTCGGCGAGTGGAACGAGAATGCCGCCGCCTTGCTCGATCGCCCTGGCGAGGGCGGGATCGGAATCGGGACCGAGGTGGATTCGGGGACGGCTGATATTCGGCACGATTGCCTTTCGGGCTGGAAGTGGATCAGACGACGGCGGTCAAACCACCGTCGACATACAGGATCTGGCCGTTGACGAAATCCGACGCGGGCGAGGCGAGGAACAGCAGCGCCCCGACCAGTTCCTCGGTACGTCCCCAGCGCCCGGCCGGTGTGCGCCTGGTGAGCCAGTCACTGAAATCGGCGTCGTGCACAAGCGCGGAGGTCAATTCGGTATCGAAATAGCCGGGCGCGATCGCATTGACCTGCAGTCCCAGTGGAGCCCAATCCGCGCACATGCCGCGGGTGAGCATCTTCAGCCCGCCCTTGCTCGCCGCATACGGCGCGATACCGGCCCGGCCCAATTCGCTTTGCACCGAACAAATATTGACGATCTTGCCGCGTCCACGTTCGACCATCGCGCGGGCGAATTCGCGCCCGACACAGAAGGCGCTGAACAGATTGGTATCGAGCACGCGACGGAAATCGGCGTCGGAGAATTCGAGCAGCGGACTGCGATGCTGGACTCCGGTGTTGTTCACGACGATATCGACCGGGCCGAACTCCTTTTCGACCTGCTGCGCCGCGGCGGTCACCTGCGTGGAGTCCGTCGCATCGAATGCACAGACGTGGACTGGTGCGCCGGTCTTGTCCGCGATCTCGTCCCGGCTGCGGGCGAGTGCCGCCGCGTCACGGCCATTGAGGACTACCGTCGCCCCCGCCTCGGCGAGGCCAGTCGCCAGCGCATATCCGATACCGCGGCTCGAGCCGGTGACGAGGGCGATCTTGCCCTCGATATCGAAACTCCGATGTGCACTCACCGCGCCACCGCCCGGTCCCGCGCGAAATCGACAACCGACCGCGCGATCTCGTCCGGTCCCGCCCCGACATCCAGTACGAGCCCGAACTCACCCGGCTCGAGGGGCTCCAGCAATGCGAGTTGAGAATCGAGCAGGACCGGCCGCATAAAATGCCCGCGGCGGGCCGCCATCCGCGACCGAATAGTAGTAGGCGCGCCATCGAGGTGCACGAAAGCGACTGGCGCAGTGACATTTCGGAGCACATCCCGATACCGCCGCCGCAGCGCGGAACACGCCACCACACCGGCACTTCGCGTGCCCATCCAGTCGCGCACGGCCTCGAGCCATGGCGCCCGGTCCGCGTCCGTCAGCGGGATACCCGCGGCCATCTTCGCGACATTCGACGGAGAATGCAGATCATCGGCATCCAGGAACTCGCCGCCCACCAACCCGGCGACCTGCCGCCCGATCGTCGACTTCCCGCAACCCGTCACGCCCATCACCACAATGTGGGGTCGCCGATCGCCGCCCATGAATATTCCCGTCCGCCGGTTTCCAGATACGCAGATCGACCATGCCCGAACCCACCGCATCAGGGCAATGATCAGGCGATACCGGTTCTGGAGGACGTCATAACGAAAGCCGAGGGTTGAATGCCGCGGCTGGCTCGGATACCCAGCGGCACAAAGTCACTGGCGATGTTCACCTCGTACTGCGCCGCGGCAATCACGTCCTCTTCGGCCGACGACAGAACACCGTGGCATCGAGGGCGTCGGCGGGTTTGTCGTTGACAACATGCGGCAAGCGGCCGGCCAGGACATCCAATAATGTCTGGGGGGACTTCCCGTTCACACCGACGGCCGCGCGGCCGCCGGTGTGTCGAGGCTCGGTTATCCGCAGTGGACTCCGAATTCTTCCCAGAGGTCGTCCTTGATGCGCCCGCCCCAGTCGATGCATTTGCCTTCGGCTTCGACCTTCGCGTACGCGTAGTCGGAGAAGACGCGGTCGTCGTTTATGACCACCTGGGAGTGGTCCTTCGACTGCCGCACAGCGGCGCCCATCGAGATCGGGTCGCCCGGCTTGTCCCGCACGGTGACCACGCAGTTGGTCCTGCCGTCGTAGGTGAGAAAGACTGTGCCGCCCTTCAACTCGTGCGAGTCGATCACCTTGAAGCCTGCACCACACTGGCCGTCGTATGTTGCCGCGGCCGCAGTGGCTGGGAGGAACACCGCCATCCCGGCAGTGATCCCGATTGCGGCCGCTAACACGGCGATCGGCTTCTTGGCGTTGATCAAGGTTGAACCCTTTCGTCTTTCATGTGACATCTGGCGTTCGGTTTTTTACCCGCTCGCGCTGCACCGAAACTTGCGTTGCCGGCACGCCGAACCTACGGCGGCAGTTGATGACTGGGTATTTGCCGGCCTCCCAGATCTGGGAGGCCTTGCACCGCATCAGGGGCCGGTCGTGGCGGATGGAGATCGTGATCAATTCTGGGAGTGCGGAATCCGGCAAACAGTGGTAGCCGACCGCAGCTGCGCACTTTCTCGATCGGGCCGTGCGGAGTGTCACACCCGGACGGCGACGGGTTCCGCGGTGATGGTGGGCTCGGAGAAGTCCGGGATCCGGCGGGTCGGGATGGCCGCGGAGATCGCGGCGCCGAGTACGGCGACACCGCAGCCGATCAGCAGGGCGACGCGGAATCCGTTTTCGGTCGGGATGGCGTGCCCGCCCAACGAGACGGTCATCTGGGCGAGTACCGCGCCGATCACGGCGGCCGCGGCGGAGGTGCCGACCGAGCGCATCAGGGTATTGAAGCTGTTGGCGGCGGCGGTTTCCGATACCGGGACCGCGCCCATGATGAGGGCGGGCATGGCGCCGTAGGCGAAACCGGTTCCCGCACTGATGATCACGGTCACCGCCAGCATGCCCCAGGTGGAACCCATCAGCGCCATGGCGGCGGCATAGCCGAACGCGATGATCAGGCATCCGGTGACCAGGGTGAACTTGGGACCGCGGGCGGCGGAGAGCTTGGCGCCCACCGGCGAGATCAGCATCATCACGACACCCGCGGGCGCCATCCACAGAC
This sequence comes from Nocardia sp. CA-120079, assembly GCF_050955745.1. Taxonomy (NCBI): domain Bacteria; kingdom Bacillati; phylum Actinomycetota; class Actinomycetes; order Mycobacteriales; family Nocardiaceae; genus Nocardia; species Nocardia sp. CA-120079. The sequence goes on along the minus strand of NZ_CP192088.1, from coordinate 5,855,660 downwards.
CCATCGCCATCATCGACTGGCCGAGGCCGTAACCGGTGGCGGTGGGCAGTTGCAGCAGTTGCGGCATGACCAGCGACTGGGAGTACATGGCGATACCGACGACAACCGAGGCGGCATTGGTCAGCAGCACCTGCGGACGTGCGGTCACGCGCAGATCGACCAGCGGCGCATCGATGCGCAGCTCCCACCAACCCCAGACCAGCAGCAAGACCACCGCCGCGATGAACAATCCGAGAATGCCGGCACTGGTCCAGCCCCAAGCGGCACCCTTGGAGATGGCGAGCAGCAGCGATACGAGTGCGGCGCCGAGGCCGATCGCCCCGAGCGCGTCGAAACGTCCGGCGGCGCCGCTGTTCGGGGTATCCGGGATGATCGCGAAGATCAGCACGCCGACCAGCGCGGCAAGCGCGGCCGAGCCCCAGAACAGCACCCGCCAATTGCTGTATTCCACAACGGCCGCGGACAGCGGCAGGCCCATGGCGGCGCCGATACCCAGCGACGAACTGATCAGTGCGATGGCAGCGCCCAACCGCTCCGGTGGCAGCAGATCACGCAGCGCGCTGATGCCGAGCGGAATGATGCCGACGCCAGCGCCCTGCAGGCCGCGGCCGATGATCATCGGCACGATCGAGGTCGCGACGGCGCAGACGAGTGAACCGGCGACCAGCGGCACGATCGAGGCGAGCAGGATCTTCCGCTTGCCGTAGAGGTCGCCGAGTCGTCCGGCGACCGGAGTGATCACGGCGCCGACGAGCAGGGTGATCGTAACCACCCAGGTGGCGTTGGACGAGGTGGTGTGCAGCAGTTGCGGCAGCTCGCCGAGCAGCGGCATAACGAGTGTCGCCATGAGCGAGGCGACGATGCCTGCGGTTGCCAGCACGGCGAGGACGCCGCCTGGCCGGGCAGCGGGGGCTGGAGTATTCACGCGCGTCTGCGAATCGGTCGAAATCAGGGGAAGTATGTTGAGCGCATGCAATGTGCACTATGCACACTGTATGGCTTATACACATTGCGTGCTAGCTGCACGTGATGTGTGTGACGCACATCGCGTGGTATACCTGGTGCTACGGAATCCAGGCGCAGGTCGGCGCGGATCGGCAGAAGGACCCCGAAATGGACAAAACCCTCGACAAGATCGAGTTCGAGACCATGCTGTTCGGCCGGTACAGCCTCGCCTCCCGGCAGCTCGGCGGGCGTCGACTCGATCGCAACACGTATACGTTGCTCAATCGGCTGCGGGTGGCAGGCCCGATGACGCTCGGGCAGCTGAGCGAGGCGGTGGGTCAGGATGTGTCGACGCTGAACCGGCGGACCGCGGCCATGGTGCGCGACGATGTAGTGGAACGCATTCCGGATCCGGATGGCGGGATGGCCCGCAAATTCCGCATTACCGCCGAAGGCGAACGGCAACTCGACCGTGAACGCGACGAATCGCTGCAAACCTTGGCGACGATCCTCGCGGACTGGTCACCGCAGGATGCCGCGGCCTTCGCCGATTACCTGCAGCGTTTCAATATCGATATCGAGCGCTATCTCGGCCGTCCCTGGCCGCGCCCGTAATCGTCAGATCGCGGTGCCGATGTCCTGGGTGACCAGGTGGTCGAGGGCTCGCTCCGCGACGGCGGCGATCGTCATCGACGGATTGCAGGCCGCGGCATTACCCGGCAGGAGCGCGCCGTCCACCACATAGAGACCGCGCTGACCCAGGACCCGGCCGTCGAGATCGCAGACCGATCCCATGCTCGCGCCGCCGAGGGCGTGCCAGGTGGACGGGAACAGCGCGTTGGTGTCGACCAAAATGCTTGTCGGGCCGGCGATTCGGCGCACGGCCGGATCGATGTGATTGTTCTGGATGCTCGCGTCGCCGTTGTTCGGCCAATGCAGAATCGCGTCGTCGGTCGCCGAATCGTAGACGAACCGGCCGCGGTCCGCGCTGACGCCGTACCCGACCAGCATGGTGCTCTTGGGGTCCATCTGCATCGGCGGGATGGAGGCCTGGATGACGGTGAACGCGGCCTGCGGATCGTCCCAGTTCTTACTTCCGTAGACCACCGGACCGCCCTGTGCCGCACCGAAATCGGCGATGGGGTCGGTCCAGACGTAGATCCGGTCGGCATTGGTGCCCCACTGCTGACCCAGTCCATCGGGCAGGTCCGGAATCTTCCCCTTTGCCCCGGCTCGCACGAGCAGCTTGGTGGTGTTCAGGCTGCCCGCCGACAGCACCAGGGCATTGGCCGTGATGATCTTGTTTTCCAGGACATTGCCGGAGGTGTCGAGCCGTTCGACGTATACGACCCAGCGGCCGTCGGCACCGCGTTCCACATCGGTGACCTGGTGCAGCGTCTGCACCTCTACCCGTCCGGTCGACTCGGCCGCGGCGATGTAGGTGACATCGACCGAATGTTTACCGCCGTTGTTCACACCCATCGCGCCGTCGCCGTTGGTGTACGACGGTTTCATCTCACCGCGCAGCTCGGCGAGTGCGTAGTTCCAGTCGATGGGCATCGGAATCTTCGACAGCGGCAGTCCGGCCTGGCGCACATGATCACCGAATACACGTGCGGCCGTGTAGTTGCGGTCCGCGATCAACTCGTCGGGGGCCACCGCGAGGCCGAGCATGCGCGCCACCCTCGGGTAGTGCACCCGATCCATGGTCGCCCAGTCGAGTTCTTCGGGCAGATTCGCATCGAATACCGGCTGCGTCGGCTGTAGTGACATGCCCTGGTAGATCAGCGAACCGCCGCCGAGGCCCGCGGCGCACAGGGCGGTCATATTCGTTCCGGGTACCGCCTCCACCAACCCGGTATAAGGTTCGAAAACCAGTGGGACACCAAATAATGTCGGGCTGGACCGGTACCAGAGCACCCGCTTGTCGAGCGCCGAGGCGCGTGGAAAGGTCTCCGCATTCGGCCCGGTCGGCCAGCGCATTCCGCGTTCGAGCAGCAGCACCGGGACGCCGGCCTGAGCCAACCGCAGTGCGGTCACCCCGCCACCGAATCCGGATCCGACCACCACGACCCGGCGTTCCTCCCGGGTGAGCGGGACGCTGTTGACCCGTGCGGCGATGCCGTGCGTCGGGTTGGTGGTTCGTGAGCCGAGTATGGCGACGCCGGCCGCCGCGGTGGCGGTCAACAGGGTCCGGCGGGTGATCACCGACATGCTCTTCCTCACTTACATAACCGGACGGTCTTGTCCGGTTTGTTCGACAGTTTGCTGGAGACCGTCGGTCGAGTCAAGCGGTAGCGTTGAGCAGGTGACTGCGTCGCGCCGACAGAATTTAGGACCGAAAGCAGCGGCCGGAAACCGGGCGGCTCTGATTCGGGCGGCTCGAACTGTATTCGCGGAGAACGGTTTCGACGCACCGCTGAGTTTGATCGCGCGCGCGGCAGGTGTCGGACAAGGTGTGCTGTACCGGCATTTTCCGACCAGGGAGAGCATGGCGCTGGCGGTATTCGAGGAGAATATCGTCGAGTTGGAAGAGCTTGCCGCCGACCCGGCGACCACCGTCGGGGACGTACTGGCCCTCATCGTCGATCAGCTGAACGCGTCCGCGGCCTTCATCGCCATGATCTATCCGTCGAACACCGAGGACGAGCAGTTGCTCGGCGCAGCATGGCGGCTACTCGGGCTCATCGCGCAGAAACTCGACGACCCGCGGCAACGTGGCGATATTCGCGCCGATGTCACGGCAATGGACGTCGTATTAGCGGTGGCGATGCTGGCGGCCGTGCTGGCGAAGACGGACCCGAAATCCAGACAGGCCACGTCCCGGCAGGCGTGGGCGATATTGGAGCGTGGGCTGCGCGCGTGATCTGCGGGTACGGTTTCTAACATGAGCAAGGCGATAGTCGAGCTGTCTCATCCGATCTCGGACGGCATGCTCACCTATCCCGGCCTGCCTGAACCGCGAGTCACCACACACATTGCACGTGACCGGTCGGCGCTGATCGATATGACCTACGAAATCGCGCGCGTGGATACCGTCGGCAATACGGGGACGTATATCACCGCGCCCTTCCACTTCCATGCCGATGGCGCCGATATCGCCGAGCTGCCGCTGGAACGGCTGTTCAACGTGCCGATCGTCATGATCCGCGCGGCGGGAGTCCGCGTAGTCGGGCCGGATGTAATCGGCGACCCGGCACGGCTGTGGGGCAAGGCGGTGCTCGTGCACACCGGATGGTCGGCGCGATGGGGATCGTCGGAGTATCGAGGCCCCGGCCACCCGTTCTTGGTCGGCGAGGTCGCCGATGCGCTGGTCGCCGCCAATGTGGCACTGGTGGGCATCGACTCGCTCGACGTCGATGACACGTCCCTGCCGACGCGGCCGTGCCACCACACACTGCTCGGGGCGGGAATCCCGATCATCGAGCAGCTGACGAACCTGGACGCGGTCCCCGACACCGGTGCCAGGCTGGTCGCACTCCCGGCGCCGGTGCGTGGGATGGGCTCGTTTCCGCTACGCGCGGTCGCCTGGACCGATCTCTCAATATTTGGGTGAGCTCGGCGGCTGGTACGCGGGATCGACCAGGCGCATGCCCGCAACATCATCGCGATTGTGCCACTGCGGCAAGGCTTTCCAGCGATGATGGAGGCGCTCGAGCGCGTCCCTATCGAGTTGGATGCCGAGGCCGGGTGCGTCGGGGACGGTGACGGCGCCCGCTTCGAAGACGATGGCTTCGGCGATCACATCCTCGGGCTGCCATGGGTAGTGGGTGTCGCAGGCATAGGTCAACTCGGGGACGGTTGCGGCGACGTGGGTCATTGCCGCCAGGCTGATCCCGAGGTGGGTGTTGGAGTGCATCGAGACGCCTTTGCCGTAGGCGTGGCAGACGGCGGCCAGGTCGCGGGTGGCGAACAGTCCGCCCCAGAAGTGATGGTCGGACAACACGATCTGGACGGCATCGAGATCGAAGGCGGGACGGACCTCCTCGATCGAGGTGACGATCATATTGGTGGCCAGCGGCATTCCGGTGCGGCGATGCACTTCGGCCATATCCTCGCGGCCGACGGTCGGGTCTTCCAGGTATTCGACGACACCCGAAAGTTGTTCTGCGACAGTCGTTGCGCTGCTCAGCGACCAACCGCCGTTGGGATCCAGCCGCAGCGGATGATCGGGAAACGCCTTGGCCAATGCCTCGATCGCGGCGACTTCTTCCTCGGGCGGGAATACGCCGCCCTTGAGTTTGAACGAGCGGAATCCGCCATGGGCGGCGAACTTCTCGGCCAAACGGACGACCCCGTCGGGATCGATGACCTCGCCCCAGTCGTCGGTCGGTGCGTCGGGGAACGGATGGTCGGCCCACTTGTAGAACAGATAGCCGGAATAGTCGACCCGGTCGCGGACCTTGCCGCCGAGCAAGGCGTGCACGGGCAGGCCGAGTTCGCGACCGTGGGCGTCGAGTGCGGCGGATTCGAAGGCCGATATCACGCTGAGTCGGACCTTGTCGGTGGTGAGTGTGCCGCGCAGTCCGCCCGCGATCGGGTTGTCGATCAGCACCTCCCCGGTGGTGTTCGCGCCGAGCAGGCGGATGGCGTTGACCGCGGCGACCGGCATACCGATCAGCTGTGGGGCCAGGTCGGCCGCACGGTCGAGGTAGACACGGTCGCCATAAGTTTCGCCGAGACCGCAAGCGCCGCTGTCGGTTTCGATCTCGACGATCAGGCGCGGCGTATACGGCTGGTGCACGCCACCGACATTGAGCAGTGGAGCGTCGGCGATGAGGATCGGGGTCAGTCGAACATCGGTGATAACGGGGGACATATCAGTCTCGCTTTCCGTCGACGCGACGCGGCAGCCGCCACGGGTTGGCCTCGCGCAGGGCGGGTGGGAGCAGTTGATCCGGAAAGCCCTGCCAGGCGATCGGCCGCAGGAAGCGGGCGATGGCGGCGGTGCCTACCGAGGTGGTGGTCGGGGCAGTGGTGGCCGGATACGGGCCGCCGTGCTGTTGGGCCCAGCTGACGGTGACACCGGTGGGCCAGTCGTTCCACAGCAGTCGGCCCGCGAGTGCGGTGAGGGCGGGCAGGAGGGGGCGCACATCGTCGATCTCGGAGTCCTCCGCAACGATCGTCGCGGTGAGTCCGGGCTCTATTTCGTGCAGAACCTGTTGCAACTCGATGGGATTCGCATATTCGACGACGAGCGCCGCCGGGCCGAAGCATTCCGCCTGCAGGGCCGCACCGCCTGACAGGAAATCGGTGGCGCGCACGCTCAGCAAGGTCGGTGCGAGCAGATCGTTTGCTGCCGAAAGGGCGGTGACTGCGGAATTTTCGCGCAGGGTGGTGACGCGCGATCGGAAGCCGTTGGCGATGTGCTCGTTGAGTAGCGGCCGTCGTGGCACGGCCGCGACCGCGGTGGTCAGCGCATCGGTGAGTCCGTGCTCCGACGGCAGCAGCAGCACACCGGGTTTGGTGCAGAACTGCCCCGCGCCAAGGGTGAACGATCCGACGAACCCCTCGACTATCTGTTGTCCGCGTGCGCGAATCGCGCCGGGCAGTACCACTACCGGATTGACGCTGCCGAGTTCGCCGTAGAACGGGATCGGGCGGGGTCGTGACGATGCGATATCGAACAATGCGCGGCCACCCGCCAGGGAACCGGTGAACGATGCGGCGGCGATATCCGGATGGCGCAGAGCGGTAGTGCCCGCCTCGACGCCGTGGATGACCGCGAAGGTGCCTTCCGGTGCCCCGGCCGCGGTCAGCGCTTCGCGCACGATCGCGCCGGTCCGTTCGGACAGCCGTGGATGGCCCGGATGTGCTTTGAGGACAACGGGACAGCCCGCGGCCAGTGCCGAGGCGGTATCGCCGCCCGCGACGCTGAACGCGAACGGGAAGTTGCTCGCGGCGAAAACGAGTGTCGGGCCGATCGGTACGAGGCTGCGCCGGATATCGGGTCGCGGTCCCATCGGCCAGCTCGGATCGGCGTGATCCACGGTGGCGGCGAGGAATTCGCCATCGGCGAGCACTTCGGCGAACAGTCGTAACTGGAAGGCGGTGCGGGTCAATTCGCCACGCAGGCGCGGTGTTTCGGGCAGATGGGTCTCGGCCGCGGCGAGCGGTAGGAGTTCATCGGCGGCGGCATCGAGGGCGTCGGCGATCCGGGTGAGCCACTGTGCGCGTTCGGTGGGTGTGGTGTCGGCGAGGCGGCCTGCGGCGTCGGTCGCGGCGGCGATGATCCGCGCTAGTTCGTCGAGGTCGGTGTCCATCAAATCCTCCCGGAGGTTGTGGCTGTTCATGCGATCGTGGCGACCAGCGCGGTCAGTTCGGCGAGCTCGGGCACGGTGAGATCGGTCAGCGGCGGCCGCACCGGGCCGGCCGGGTGACCGATGGCGGTCAGTCCGGCCTTGACGATCGACACCGCATAACCGGGAGCACGGTCACGAATATCGAGATAGGGGATGACGAAGTCGCGCAACCGCCGGTAGACCTCGTCGCGGTCGCGGGCCCGCACGGCGCGGAAGAAGTCGAGCGCGAACTCCGGCACGAAGTTGAAGATCGCGGAAGAGTATGTGGTGACACCCATTTCGGAATAGGGCAGGGCGAAGGTCTCCGCGGTCGGCAGCCCGCCGATATAGGTGAGCCGGTCGCCGAGCCGGGCATAGATGCGCGTCATCGTCTCGATATTGCCGACACCGTCCTTGAACCCGACCAGATTCGGGCAGCGCTCGGCCATCCTGGCCAAGGTCACGTCATTGCATGTCGCGTTGGCGCGGCTGTAGAAGATGACACCGAGCGAGGTGGCGGCGCAGATGGCCGCGACATGTTCGACCAGACCATCCGGCCCGGCCTCGGTGAGATACGGCGGCATGAGCAGAATGCCTTCGGCCCCAGCGGCTTCGGCGGAGCGGGCCTGTTCGATCGCCGCGGCGGTGCCCGCGGTGGCGGGTGCGACAACCGGGATCCGGCCACCGGTCTCGGCGACCGCGGCGCGAACCACCTGATCGATTTCGGGCGGCGTCAGCGAGAAACCCTCACCTGTACCACCCGCGGCGAACAGACCCGCCACCTCGTACTGGGACAGCCAGGCAATGTGTTTGCGGTAGGCGGCCTCGTCGAAGGCCAACTCGGCATCGAAATGCGTGACGGGGAAGGACAGTAACCCGCGGCCCAGTGCCGGGCCCAACTCGTCGGCGGACAGATGGGACATATGGATCCTTTCAAGGAGCGGGCGGCAGCGAATCGAGCAGTTCGATGACTCGGTGCAGCGCCGGATTGGCGCAGTCACGTCGCCAGATCGCGTGCAGGACAACGGGATCCTCGACGCCGATGAGCGGGCGGAACCGCACGCCGTCGGGATGCAGGTGGGTGGCGGATTCCGGTACCAGGGCCAGGCCGCGTCCGGCGGCCACCAGCGCGAGCATGGTGTGTACCTGGGTGAGTTCATGGGTGGCGGTGTATGGCACGGCGGCGAGGATGCCGGAGACCAGATCGGCGAAATAGCGAGCCGGGCCCGGCGCGTACACCAGCAGTGTTTCGCCGCCCAGCGCCTCGATCGCGATCGGACCGTCCCCGGCCAGTTCGTGCTGTTCCGGAACCGCCAGTATCAAACCTTCGGAATGCACCAGCCGCGAATCGAATTCGGTGCGGTCGAACGGCGGACGGGCCAGCGCCAGATCGAGGCTGCCGCTGCGCAGGTTCTCGAACTGGTCGGAGCTCACCATCTCGCGCAGCACGATCTCGACCTGGTCGAGTCCGGCCTCGATGTGATTGAGGAACCGCCCGAGGAACCCGAAACCCGATGCCGCGGTGAACCCGATCCGCACCGTGCCCGCCCCGCCCGCGGCGACCAGGCGGGCGGTGCCGGGCGCGGCACCGGCCAGCGCCAGCAGACGGCGCGCCTCGGTCAGGAAGACCTCCCCGGCCGGGGTCAGTTGGACCCGCCGCTGAGTGCGGTCGAACAGTTCCACGCCGATATCACGCTCGAGCTTCTGGATCTGGCGGCTGAGCGGCGGCTGCGTCATCCGCAGGCGTTCGGCCGCCCGCCGGAAATTACCCTCCTCGGCCACCGTGACGAAGCCGCGGACCTGCTCCAGCGACAGCATCGACATCGTTCTCCTCCTGCGTTGTGGCGTGCACTCCGCCTCGCCCGCAGATTGCGCTCTCCGCAGGCTATGACTCGCTACTGATACTCGTCCAACGCCAATTCAGCATCAACCGATACCTTGAAGGTATTTATTGGAGGGCGACGATCTCGACCCAGTTGGGATCGCGGCCGACCTCGAGCCGCTGTCGTGGGGTGAGCGAGCCGGTCGCGGGATCGACGGCGTAGCTGGTGACGGCATCAGATTTCTGCCCCGCGACCACCAGGAACCGCCCGCTCGGATCAATGGCGAAGCCGCGCGGCCGGGTCTCGGTGGGGGTGTGTCCGGCCGGATCGAGCAGCCCGGTTGCCGGGTCGATGCGGAATCCGGTGATCGTGCTCGAAGTCCGTTCGGCCACATACAGATAGCGGCCGTCGGGTGTGCTGCGCAGCTCCGAAGTCCAGGGTGGCCCACCGGACTCCGGCGGCCGCACCGACGCCGACGCGATGGGAGTCAGTGTGCCCGTGGAGGATTCGAAGCGGTAACTGTTCACCGTGCCATCCAGCTCATTCGTCATGAAGGCGAACGCGCCGGACGTTTGGAACACGAGGTGACGTGGGCCAGCTCCGGGTGCGGTCGCGACCTGGGGCGGCTCATTCGGTGTGAGCCGCCCGGTTTCGGCATCGAAGCGGTACTGCAGAATCACATCACCGCCGAGCGCTGCCGCGAACAGAAAGCGGTTCGACGGATCGGTGAGTATCGAATGCGCGTGCGGTGGTGTCGATTCCACCGCGATCGGCGGTCCGATGCCGCCATCGGACGCGATGGGATTGACGGCGATCTTGTCACCCGAATACGACGCGCTCAGCAGATAACGCCCGCTTCGATCCGTCGCGAGATAGGCCATATTGTCCGGCAACGGCGCGGTCGACAGTGGTGTCAATCGCCCCGTTGCCGGATCTCTGGCGAATACCGCCACCGTGAACGGGGTCGAGCGCAGCGATGCGTAGAGGTACCGGTGGTCTGGACTCATCGCCAAGGGCATCACCGTGCCGTCCACCGTCTGCGACTCGACGAGCGTCAGCGCACCGTCGTCGTCGAGTCGCAGCACCGAGATTTCGCGACTGTCGGCATTCGAGACATAAACCACGCTCATGCGGATTTACCGCTGACCCGGGCCCGCAACTCCAACTCGATCTGCTCCAGACTGCGACCATTGGTCTCCGGCACGAACCGCTGCACCAGCATGAACATCACCACGCTGACCGCGGCGAAGATCCACGCCGAATAGCCGAGTCCGAGGTGATCGTTCATCACCGGGAACAGGAAGGTGATGGCGAAGGTCGAACTCCACAGCACGACACTGCCGACACCCATGCCGACGCCACGCACCCGCAGCGGGAAGATCTCCGCCATCATCACCCACACCACCGCGCCCCAACCCAATTCGTAACCCGCGAGATAGACATTGAGCAGAATCAGCGTCGTGAGGCCGGTAATAGTGTGATTGTGCACGCCGAGCACGATGGCGCCGAGCAGGAACAGGGACGAGGCCATACACACATTGCCGAGCAGCAGCAAAGGCTTTCGGCCCCAACGGTCCACGACGAAGATCACCCAGGCCGTGAATGCCACCTTGATCGCCCCGAGCACAATGGACGCCAGCAGCGACGTCGAATTTCCGAAGCCGAGATCCTTGAACATGGTCGGCGCGTATACATTCACGGCATTGACACCCGAGAACTGTTGTCCGACAGCCAGAATAAGCGCCACCACCAAAGCGGGCCGCGCCCACGGTGCCAGCAGATCGCGCAGCCGCCCCTTCTGCTGCTCATCCAATCGAATGACCGAGCGAATGCTGTTGATCTCGGATTCGATCTCATCGGCGCGGTGGGTACCCGCCAGCACGGCCCGCGCTTCCTCCTCGCGCCCGGCATGGACCAGCCACCGCGGCGTCTCCGGCAGCACCGACATACCCGCCAACAGCGCCGCAGCGGGAATCGCCGCGACCGCGAACATCATGCGCCAGTTACCGCTGCCGGACAGTGCCCAGTCCACGATGTAGGCGATCAGAATGCCCGAGACGATCATCAGCTGATTCAGCGTCGACAATGCGCCGCGTGCCCTGGTCGGGGCGAGTTCGGACAGGTAGGTGGGCACCGTCGCCGACGAACACCCCACCGCGATGCCGGTAATGAAACGGGCGATCACCAGCGTCGTCACATTGGGCGCGAGCGCACAGCCAAGTGCGCCGACCGCGAAGACCGCGGCCGCCGACATGATGGTTCGCCGCCGTCCCAGCCGATCGGTGATCCGTCCGGCAATGGCCGCGCCGATCACCGCACCGGCGGCCAGGCAGCCACCGATCACACCCTGCGTCACCGAGGACAGATGCCAGGACTTCTTGATGAACAGCAGCACGCCGGAAATGACCCCGAGGTCGTAACCGAAGAGAATGCCGCCGAGTGCGCCGAAGAAATAGAGAAATTTGACATTGGACGCGAGCGCCGATTTCGGTGCCGTCGTCGTTGTTCTGAATTGCATTGTGCTGCACTTCTTTCGCGGTGGAGCAAAGTGTCATCAGCGTCACATGCTGATGGTGCGAAGTTCGGAGAAAGGCGATTCCGTCTGGGTATCGGCTGATGCGTTTTTCGGTGGCGGTCAGAGCGGATTCGGTTTGCCGAGTGGTGTTTCCACGAACGGGCCACCGATAAGCCACGGGCGGGGATGACCGACAGTCGGAATATCGGCGGCGAACTGTTCGGCATCGTCGCGGCTGTGATAGCCGAGTTCTTCGGCCTCGCGCAGGGATACGACGGCACGGGTATTGGCGGACACGCCCCAGATCACCCGATAGCCTGGTCGCTCGGCGGCCAGGCAGGCCTCGAACAGTCGCGCACAATCATTGGGGGACAACCACATCGACAGTCCGCGCGCATCGTGCGGACGCTCGAAACATGATCCGATCCTGACGCAGATCACATCCATGCCGAAGCGGGAATGATAGAGACTGCCGAGCGCCTCGACGGCCACTTTGCTGACACCGTAGTAGGTATCGGGCCGGGGCGAAGCGTCTCCGGGAATCGGTTCATCGCCCACGGCGCGGAATCCCACGGCATGATTGCTCGAGGCGAGCACGACCCGCGGTACACCGGCTTGCCGCGCCGCCTCCAAAACCGTATGCGTGCCATCGATATTGACGGCGAGAACGTTGTCCCAGCTGTCTTCTCGGCTGATCCCGCCGAGATGGATGATCGCATCCACATCCCGGCAGGCCGCTGCCATGGTGGCCGGATCGGTGAGCGATCCGGTGACGAACTCGACCCGTTCGCCTGCTGTCGGCGCGGGGAGTTCGGTCAGATCCAATAGCCGCAGAATGCGATCGGGACGCCGTAGACGCGGCCGCATCAACGTGCCGATACCGCCCCCGGCGCCGGTAATGAGAATTCGCTGATCATTCATGCGGCATCGGTCTCGCTCATACAGCCGAAAATGCCGACAGAACTGCTGGTTTCGCACATCGTGTCCTCCTGTGTACGAGCGCAAGTGTGGGGTAGGTCACTTCCGCTCGAACGTGTCAGAAGGGTATTGCGCTGGATTGATGCCTGTCCAACACCGTTTCTGTATCGACCGATGCCACACGGGCATCGGTCGATCATCTACGCAAGCCGTTCATCGACGCGGCCAGCAAATCGCCCAGATGAGCACCGCCAGCGGCAGCCCGGCTGCCAGCAGCAACCCGAACCAGCAGCTCATCCGAGTTGCCCCGGTGCTCGGACGGTCGCCCATCTCGCGAAACTCATTCGTGGCGTGGCGGTTTCGATGTCCACGATACACATCACCGCATGCAGCGTGATGGCGTCCAGGTGGCCCGGCGATGGCATGATCACCGCATCGACATCGGCAGCACGTACCTGATCGACCAGCGGCAGTACGGAGCTGTCCGATGGCCAAACGAGCAGGTAGCCGAGACGGCGCGCCAGCCGCCGCACCAGCGCCGCGTCCCAGTGTGGAGCCTCCGACACGGCCGAATCGATCCAGCCCAGCGCGGTTGGCCGCGCCCTCATCGCCGCGCCCTCCAGCCGGTCATCGCCGCGCGCCCACGCGGTGTGATCGACCAGCGTGCCCGGTGCGGCGTGGTCACAATCAAACCTCGGTCGGACAACCGACCGATCGCGCGCCGCGCGCTCCAGTTGGTGAGCTGTCCCTGTTGCATGATCTGGCCTGCGGTCAGCAGGCCGCCGGGCGCGAGCACGTCCAGTACCGCCGTCTCGGCTGCCGATCCCATCCGAATGCCCCCTTTTGGTGGTCTGCCACTTGGAGTGGCCCCTGCGCTGTCGGACGGGTTGTGGACCGCGCTGGGGCTGAAATCAGCGTCTCGCTTGTGCGACCTGGCCAACAGCGCAAAACTATCGGCAAATGGCAGCTGTCGATCCGGGCGCGGGGAGCGGACGATGAACAAGCAGTTCAGGTCACAAAGGCTGGCTCATGGCTGGACCCAGGCCGAGTTGGCCGAGCGGGTGTGCGCCGAGGTCGAGCGAATCACCGGCCAACGGTCGGCGGTGGACGCACAGGCCGTCAGCCGGATCGAATGCGGCGAGATCCGCTGGCCCAGACATGCGACACGACGCGCTCTCATGGCATTGTTGGAGGTCGATACGGAAGCGGCTCTCGGGCTGTATCCGAAACGGACCCAACGCGATGCCGAACGGGAGGAAGCTACGAAACGCCGCGCCTTCCTCGTAGGGGCCGGTCTGGCTGCGCCTCTGATCGCCGACGAGCCACCTCGCCGCATCGGTGCTCTCGATGTGGACGATATGCGCCAGAAGTTCGCGCGGCTCGCGGACCTCGACAGCTATCTCGGCGGCGCCGACACTTTCCGGCTCTACGCCACGGAGTTGACCCGGACCGAGCGCACGCTGAGCCGGTCCAGCAGCACCGTGAAGATACGCACCAGACTCACCGAGCTGGCCTCCGAGCAAGCCCAGCAAGCCGGATGGGCCGCATTCGATGCCGGATTCACCGATACGGCGCTGCGCCTGTTCGACTACAGCCGTCGCGCCGCCGACGAAGCGGGCAGCGCGGAACTTGCGGCAAACGCATTCGTGCACATCTCCTATGTCACGGGCAGCAGCGAATCCGCCCGCGCCGCTGAAACCGCTTGCACTGCAATCGCTTCCGTCGCGCATCCGAAAGCGCGTGCCCTGCTGGAATCGCGGCGTGCCTGGTCGTGCGCCATTGCCGGTGACCGCGACGGGGCGGATCGCGCACTGGGCATCGCGCGCGACGCGCTGGAGAGTACCGACTCGGCGGCTCCGCACTGGTGCGCCTGGATCGACCACGCCGAGCTGGACATCATGACAGGCCGCGTCTGGGCAGTGCTACATCAGCCGGAAAAGGCCACCGCGCCGCTGGAACGGGCGCTGACCGCCTACCCTGACCACTGGGCACGCGACAAAGCGCTCTATTTGACGTGGCTTGCGGACGCCTATCTGGACGCAGGCAATGAGACGCGTGCCATCACGGCCATCGACCAGGCGCTCACTTTGGCTGGTCGCGTCGCATCGGTGCGCCCGCTGCCCCGAGTGCGTGAAGTCGCGCAGCGGTGCGCCACCAGGGGCACCGGCGGTGTCGAACTCGCGCGTCGTGCCGCTACCGCACGGCCGCCTATTCTGGCCCAGTTGTAGTGCGCTCGACCCATTCGGCGTAGCTGTCCAGACACCACTCGACTGGAATTGCGGTGACTTCGGGACTGTCCCACGGGTGCAGTTCGGCGACGCGCGCGGCCAGCCGTTCACGGCGAGCGGTGGCGGTGCGAAGCGTCACCCGCCACTCCAGTCCTTCGCCGAGTTCGCCGCGATGCCAGAAAACCGACGCCGCAGGTCCGGTGATTTCGGCTCCGGCCGCGAGCCGTTCGCCGACAACCGCCTTCGCGATGGCCCGCGCGTCGTCTTCGGTCGGGGTTGTCGAGGTAACCGACCACACTCGTGCTGCCGTCATGACAGCTACCCTAGGTGTTCTCGTCACGTCGGGGAGAACCCAACGCGCGACCGACGGTGTCCACATCCTGCCTATAATTCGCCGACGAATCCGGGCGATTCCGTATACATGACAATGATGTGAGTACGCAGGCAGCGGCCATCTTCGACCCCGGCAATCGTACGTGTCTGCGCCGCAGTGCCATTCGGTTGGGCAGGTGGCCATTTATCCACCCGCCCAACCGGATTCGCGCCTACTTCGCCAGCGAGACGTCCCCGCCGCGCTCCAGCTTGGAATGCATGCGCGAGTACCCGAAGTACACGGCCAAGCCGATCACCAGCCATACCACGAAGCGCAGCCAGGTCTCCCACGGCAGCGACCAGATCAGGTAGATCGAGAAGCCGATGCCGACCAGCGGCACCACCGGCATGAGCGGCAATTTGAACGCGCGCGGCTGATCAGGTCGGGTGCGGCGCAGCACCATTACCGCGACGGAAACCACGATGAAGGCCATCAGAATGCCGATATTCGTCAGCTCGGCGACCACCGTGATATCGAGCAGACCGGCCATCGTCGCGGATCCGATGCCGACGATCCAGGTCACCCGGGTCGGCACCTTGCGGACCGGATGCGTCTTGGCGAACCACTCCGGCAGCAGCCCGTCGCGGCTCATCGCGAACCACACCCGGGTCACGCCGAGCATGAAGGTGAGCACCACGGTGACAATGCCGACGATGGCGCCGATCGCGATGATATTCGCGACGCCCGGCATGCCGACCGACTCGAACGCGGTGGAGAAACCGCTGGTCGGGCTGATCTCGGTGTACTTCTGCATCCCGGTCAGCACGAGCGTTGCCAGCACGTACAGCACCATCGCGATGGCCAGCGAGTAGATGATGGCCTTGGGCAGATGCTTCTTGCCGTCGACGGATTCCTCCGCGGCGGTACTCATCGCGTCATAGCCGAAGACGGCGAAGAAGACCGTTGCCGCACCGGTCCATACCGCGCCCACGTCGAATGGGAAGTACGGGGTGTAGTTGGAGCTGTCGATGTGGAAGACGCCGAGCACGATGATCAGCACGACCAACGCGACCTTGATACCCACGGCGACCGTCTCGAAGCGGCCGACGCTCTTGATGCCGCGCGACAGCAACCACGCGGTGCCCAAACAGAACAGCACTGCGAAGACGTCGATCACGTGGCCCTCGCCGGTGCCGTGCGCGCCCATCATCCAATCGGGCAGCGTGATATCGACTTGTCCCAGTAGGAATTTGAAGTATCCGGAGACGCCGATCGCGACCACTGCTGCCACCGCGATGTACTCCAGCAGCAGATCCCAGCCGATGAACCAGCCCGCGATCTCGCCGAGGGAAACATAGCCGTAGGTGTAGGCGGATCCGGCCTTCGGCACCATCCCGGCGAATTCCGCGTAGCACAGCGCCGCGCAGGCGCTGGCGACACCGGCGATCAGGAACGAGATGAGCACGGCCGGGCCCGTGACGGAATGCGCGACCGAACCGGCCAGGGCGAATATGCCCGCCCCGATGATGCCGCCGACGCCGATCGCCGTCAGCTGCCACAGTCCGAGTGACCGCTTCAGTTGCTCGTCCGCGGGCCCGGCGTCCTCCTCGATCTGCTCGAGGGGTTTGCGGCGCAACATCTGGCTGCGCAACTCCGCGAAGGACATGGGTCTTCCTTTCGTCCTCTGCGCTACCCGACAGTGCAGTAACGCAGATCACATTCTGAGCAGCACTCAGCTAATCGGACCACAAACGCGCTGTGATCGGCGAGTTGGATAAATAAACTTCGGCGGCCTTGTCCGACTGCACAGACAAGGCCGCCGAGCTGAGGATCAGCGCTGGCTGCCCGGTCGCAGCGAGCGCAGGAAGAACGCCACGTTGGCCGGGCGTTCGGCGAGTCGGCGCATGAAGTAGCCGTACCACTGATCGCCGTAGGGCACATAGACCCGAACGTGCCGCTCTTCGCGGACGAGTCGGCGCTGTTCGGCGTCGCGGATGCCGTAGAGCATCTGGAACTCGAAATCATCGGAGCCGCGGCGGGTTGCTGTGGCGAAAACCCCGGCGGCCTCGATGAGTGCCGGATCGTGGGTGGCGACCATCGGATAGCCGTCGCCGTTCATCAGCACCCGCAGACAGTCCAGATAGGACTGGTCGACCTCGGCTCGGCTCTGATACGCCACCGAAGCGGGTTCGCGATATGCGCCCTTGCACAGGCGAATTCGCGAGCCGGGACCGGAAAAGTCTCGGCAGTCGGCCTCGGTGCGCCGCAGATAGGCCTGTAGGACGGTACCGAGCGACGGGAAGTCGGCGCGCAACTCCCGCACGATCGACAGGGTCGAATCGGTGGTCGTGTGATCCTCGGCGTCGATGGTGACCAGCACGCCCGCATCCGCTGCGGCAGTGCAGATCTGGTGCGCGTGCTCGTGAGCGATCGCGTGACCGTCCGCTGGCAGTGATTGGCCGAGCGCCGAGAGCTTGAGCGAAACCTCCAGCGGCCCAACGGCCCCGGAATCACGGAGCAACGTGAGTAGCGACAGCAACGAAAGATAGTGTGTCACCGTATTGCGGGCCTGCTCGATATCGGTGGTGTCCTCGCCGAGATAGTCGACGGTGATATAGCGACCCGAACTCAGCAGATTCTTCACGGCCGCAACCGCATTCGGCTCGGATTCACCGGCAACGAAGCGATCCACCAGCTTCTTGGTGGTCGACATGCGGGTGACGGTGCGCTCCATGCGCGGCGAGCGCGAGGCGGCCAGCATGGCTGGGCGAAGCAGACCGGAAATGGCCATCAGATTTCCTCGGGTGCCTGGTGCGGATAGGTGTGCTCGGTCGGCGGGACGAAGGTTTCCTTGATGGTGCGGGCGGAGGTCCAGCGCAACAGATTCTGCGGCGAGCCGGCCTTGTCATTGGTTCCCGACGCGCGGGATCCGCCGAAGGGCTGCTGACCGACGACCGCGCCGGTGGGCTTGTCGTTGATGTAGAAGTTGCCAGCGGTGAAGCGCAGACTTTCGGTGGCCTTCGCCACGGCATTGCGGTCGTCGGCGATGATCGCGCCGGTTAGGCCATAGGCCGAACCGCGGTCGACCAGTTCGAGTGCCGCCTCGAAGGATCCGGCGACCGAATCGTCGTAGACGTGAACCGCGAGAATCGGGCCGAAGTATTCGGTGCTGAATGCCTCGTCGGTCGGGTCGTCGCCGAGCAGGATGGTCGGGTCGACGAAGTATCCGACGGTGTCGTCGGTATGTCCGCCAACCGCGATGGTCAAGCCCGAGGTGGCCTTGGCGCGGGCGATGGCATCGGCATTGCGATCGAAGGCACGCTGGTCGATGACCGCGCCGCCGAAGTTCGCGAAATCGGTGACATCGCCGTAGCTCAGCGCACCGACCTTATCGATGAGATCGCGGCCCATCTTGGCCCACACCGACTTCGGGACGAACGCGCGCGAGGCCGCCGAGCACTTCTGGCCCTGATAGTCGAAGGCGCCGCGGATCAGCGCGGTCGTCAGTACCTCCGGATCCGCTGAGCTGTGCGCCAGCACGAAATCCTTACCGCCGGTTTCGCCGACCAGGCGCGGATAGGTGTTGTAGTCGGCGATATTCATCGCCACCGAACGCCACAGGTGCTGGAAGGTCGCGGTCGAACCGGTGAAGTGAATGCCCGCGAGCCGTCGATCGGTCAGCGCGACATCGGAGATCTTCGGGCCCGCGCCGTGCACCATATTGATGACACCGGGCGGCAGACCCGCGGCCTCCAGCAGTTTCATCGTCCAATACGCGGCCACAGCCTGGGTGGGCGACGGCTTCCACAGGACCGTATTGCCCATCAGGGCGGGCGCGGTCGGCAGATTGCCCGCGATCGCGGTGAAGTTGAACGGGGTGATCGCGTAGACGAAGCCCTCGAGTGGGCGATACTCGACCTTGTTCCATACACCAGGGGTCGAGATCGGCTGGTCGGCCAGGATCTGCCTGGCGAAATGCACATTGAAGCGCCAGAAGTCGACCAGTTCGCACGGTGCGTCGATCTCGGCCTGGTAGGCGGTCTTGGACTGCCCCAACATGGTTGCGGCGGCGATGGTTTCGCGCCACGGGCCGGATAGCAGGTCCGCGGCGCGCAGGAAGATCGCGGCGCGATCCTCGAAGGACAGCGCCCGCCAGCCGGGTGCGGCGGCGGAGGCGGCGGCGATCGCATCCTCGACATCGCCGGCCTCGGCGGTGGTGAGGGTGCCGAGTACGGCGGCATGGTTGTGCGGCTGCACGACGTCGATGCTCTTACCCGAAGTGCGCCGGTGCTCGCCGCCGATGACATGGTGGATCTCGGTCGGCGTCGCGGCGAGTTCGGTCAGTTTCGCCCGCAGTCGTGCGCGTTCGGCGCTGCCCGGTGCGAAGGTGCCGACCGGCTCGTTGGCCGGGCGTGGGGTGGACACGATGGCGTCCATGAGTCCTCCTGTGTTGTTTCGAGCGATCTGCAAGCAATCGCGAGCGGCGCTGGTATATGACGGTGAGCCGAAGTCAACACCGCAAAACAGCCCGCAGAATCGGACAAGCGGACAAAGATGGGATGACCGGATTGGCGAGTTGTATGAAAGTGGGCAGTGGTCGTGGCTAGCGAGGGTGAGTTGGTGGCCGCGGACCTGGACCTGTTCGGATTGGCGCAGATGGTCGCCCAGAATGCGGGCGGGATGGTGTCCATCGAGGACCCGCAATCGCATGTGCTCGCGTATTCGGCCTCGGATCAGGCGGCCGACCAGCTGCGGGTGCTTTCGATCCTCGGCCGGGAGGGGCCGCGCGACTATCTGCGGGTGCTGCGCAAGTGGGGAGTGTTCGATCGGCTGCGCGGTACCGACGATGTCATCGACATACCGGCGCACGAGGAGCTGGATATCAAGCGCCGCCTGGTGGTGAGCATTCGCGAGCAGGCCGAGGGGAGCGCGCCGCGGGTGCTCGGCGCGATCTGGCTGCAGCAGGGCGACCGGCCGTTCAAACCGGATGCCGCGGAGATCCTGCGCGGTGCGTCGGCCATTGCCGCCCGGCTGATTTCGCGCAGTCTGGACGCGCCCTCCACCGAGGCGCTGCTGATTCAGCGGCTGTTCGGAACGGGTGGTGCTACCGCCGATGTGCCCGCCGTGGCGAGTGCGTTGAATCTGTCGCTGACCGGTCCGGCCGCGGTGGTCGGCTTCGCGGTCGCTCCCGGTGTGAAGTCGCCCGCCGCCTTCGGCAATATGCTTCGCCTGCGCGCCAGCTCATTTCGCGGGGATTCGCTGACGACCATCCTCGGCGATCGAGTGTATGTGCTACTGCCGCAATACCGTTCGGCACATGCCGTGACCGCGTGGACTCGTCAGCTGGTCGAACAGCTCGAAGCCGAATTCGAATTGCGCGCCGCCATCGCCTGTCCCATACCGGATCTGGCCCATGTCGCGGGCGCGCGCGCCGAGGTGGACCGGGTCCTCGACAGTACGGCCGCGACCTATCCGCGCGGCCGCGTGACCACGCTGGCCGAATCGCGCACCGCGGTACTGCTCGGCGAAATCCTCGATCTCGTCGGCCTGCGGCCGGAACTGCACGATCCGCGCCTGCGCAAGCTACTGGACTACGACCGTAAGCATTCCGCGAATCTGTGCGAAAGCGTCGAGACCTATCTGCGTGAACACGGCGATGTGCGCAATGCCGCGACGGCGCTGCAGGTGCATCCGAATACCCTGCGCTACCGGATCCGCCGGGTCGAGGACATTCTCGGGATGGACCTGACCGATCCCGCCGATCGCCTGCTGCTCGAACTCCAACTCGCCCTGCATCGCCGATCGCCCGAATAGGTGAGCACGCGAGCGATGATTATTCCGGCTTCCGTCCGTCTGATCTGGTGACACGGCATCAACCACCGACCAAGGAGATACCGATGCGGAAAATCACCGCCGGACTGTTCATCGCACTCGACGGCGTCGTCGAGAACCCCCAGGATTGGCACTTCCCGTACTTCAACGAGGAGATGGCCACGGCTGTCGACAGCCAGCTCGGCGCGGCCGACACGCTGCTGCTGGGCCGCAAGACCTACGAGGGGTTCGCCGGGGCCTGGCCGGAGCGGGAGGCCGCAGGCGATGTGGATGCCGAGATGGCCAAGAAGCTCGGCGACGCGCGCAAGATCGTGGTCACCCATCAGGATCTCACCTTCACCTGGCGCAATTCCGAAGTGCTGAAAGGTGATCTGGCGGAGGCCGTCGCGGCGCTCAAGGATGAGCCCGGCGACGCACCCATCGGCATCAGCGGATCGGTATCGGTTGTCCGCCAACTGCTCGAGGTCGGGCTCTTGGACGAACTGCACCTGCTGGTGCACCCGATCGCGGTGCGCAAGGGCCTGCGATTGTTCGAGGAGACCGACGCTGCGCTTCCGTTGCAACTGCTTTCGTCCAATACTTTCAAAACCGGAGTCGTCCACCTGGTGTACGCCAAGGCAGCGGCCGAAGGTGACGAAGGGTACGAGTACGCGAAACAGTTCCTGTCCCAAGAGGATTAGCAAGACGTCGAGTGGCATATGGTCCTGTGGCCATATGCCACTCGGGCGTCGCAACTGCGGAACTATGGTCTTCGCTTCGATCATTCCGCGTCGAGGACCTTGCGCGCGCGGCTGTAATTCTCGTTGCGCTCTGCGCTTCCGTTGCTTCCGCCGTTGATCGTATGCGTGATCGCGTCGATGTCCGATTTATCCGCATCTTCGTTCAAATCCTTGGAATCCCAATACCATCCAGCAGTAGCGAAGGCGTACTTCGGGTCTTCGGCCAGGTCGGGGTATTTGACGAAATCGACCTCGAAGGCGGTCAGCACCTGCCGGTGCGCGGGATCGTCAGGGACCAAGCGGTTTCGGTGGGTATGGGCGTAGTGACTGTCAGGTTTGCGCCGTAGCCGACAAGTGTTTCCGGCAATGGTTCGGGCACATGCTCCGCTATCGCGAGATCGGTTGGTGTCCAAGTGATTTCGTGCATGACGATGGCGAATTGGCGGTCGTCGAGGAGGACGTTGACCCGGATATCCTCGGCGACTGCCCGGCGGCGCATTGTCTGCAGTACCCGTTCCACGACTTCGAGCACTGCGGATGTGAGAGCCGGATCGAGGTCGTTGACCGGTCCGGCGAAGCCGACTTGGGACTGTGCGCCGAGTGCCTCGGCGGCCTCGCTGGCGAGTTCCATGATTTCCGTGCGGAATGGGGTCTCGATTTCGACTTCCGAGACGAGTTCCGCGACGGTGTCGCGGATGTGATCGATGACGGCGTCGAGTTCTTGGACCGCGTCGTCGATGCGGGCGGCGACGGCGGGTACACGGGCCAGCGGACGGATCCCGCTCAATCGCATTCCGATGCCGAACAGTTGATCGATCACCGTGCGGTGCAGTTCGTGGGCGATGCGGTCGCGTTCGTGGATGATCCGTAAGGCCCGCAGTCGTTTCTCGGCCAGCCGGAGGTCGACCAGATTGTCCACCCGTGCTCGGAGTTCGGCGACCTCGAATGGTTTCCGCAGGTAGTCGTTGGCGCCGGCACGCAGCAGCTCCAGCCGCGACCGCTCGTCTGCGCGTGCGCTGACGATGAGTACCGGAGTGTTGCGCAGCTCGTGGTCGGTACGGACCTTGTGCAGAAGTTCGTCGCCGCTCATCCCTGGCATCATGAGGTCGCACACGATCAGATCCGGCTTGTGTGCTCGGGCCAGCCGCAGTCCCGTACCGCCGTTGTCGGCGGCCGTGACCCGATAGGACTCGGAAAGCGCTTCCCGGATCAGGGCGTTGAGGTCGGCATTGTCCTCGACGACAATGACCGACGGTTTCGGTTCCGACTCATCCGATTCGGTCTCCGCATGTGTGGTGCGTTCGCCGCTCTTGGGCGTCAGCTCGGCGATCAGCGCGTCGGCGGCGTTACCTGCGCGAATCGGTGTGGGCTCGGTGGCCGAGCGGCGGACCGGGGTGCCCGGTGGTGCGGCTCGCGGCAGCTCGATCACGATCATCGCGCCACCCTCGGGAGCGTCGGTGATAGTGATGTCACCGCGCTGCAGGCGCACCAGGTCACGGACGATGCTGAGGCCCAAACCGGTGCCGCCCACCGCGCGGGTCGCCGCGCCATCGACCTGACGGAACCGCTCGAAGACCGCGGCGCGGTGCGATGCCGGTATGCCTGGGCCGCTATCGGCGATCTCGATGACCACGTCGTCATCGGCAGGGCGTACGGTGCAGCGGACCATGCCACCTTCGGGGACGAATTTGAAGGCGTTGGACAGCAGGTTCAACAGAATGCGCTGCAGGTGGTCGGGATCGAGTGCGGCGGGGACGGGCTGCGGCGCCTCGACCGCCAGGCGGATGCCGCGGTCGACCGCCATGGACTCGAAGAAGGCCGAGCCGAGCCGCACCTGCTCGGTGACATCGATCCAGGCATAATCGGGTCGTATCGCACCCGACTCCAGCTTCGAGGCGTCGAGCAGATCGTCGATCTGACGCTGCAGTATGCGCGCATTGCGCAGAATCAGCTCGAGCTCATCACGGTCGGCGGGCGCGCACCGGTCGAGCAACTTCTGGGTCGGCGCCAATATCAACATGAGCGGGGTTCGCAGCTCGTGGCTGATATTGGCGACGAACTGGCTCTTCAGTTCGTCCAGTTCCTTCGCGCGAGCGTACAACTGAGCCAGCTCGACATTGGCCTCCTTGAGCTGCCTGCTGGTTTCGGCGACCTCACGGGCTCGGGCGAACACCTCCTGTTCCATTTCCTGGCTCGAAGCCCGGAGTGCGGCCGTTTCCTCTCGTTTCGCCGCGTCGGATGCTTCGAGCCGGACGAAATCGGTGACATCCTCGACGCGGTGGATGACATAGCGCAGCTCGCCGTCGGTACCGAGGACCGGGGAGTTGGTCGGACTCCAGAATCGGGGTTCGAAGGCGCCGTCGGGGTTGCGGATGTCGTAGCGCTGAACCGGCATCGCATCGGTGACCCGGTCCCGCAGCACCCGTTCCAGCGATACCCGCAGGTTACGGACACCTTCTGCCGACGAATCGTCCGGATTGTCCGGAAATGCCCGGAAAATGTGCTTGCCGAGGAGGTCCTGTCGTTCGGTCATCGTCGCGGCGGCATATGCGTCGGTCACCGCGACAATGCACAGGTCGGCATCGAGTACCAGGTACAGACCTGGTGCGGACTCGAAAACGGCGCGGAAATCGATCTCCACGGACACACGTCGACTCTATCCCGAACGTGCGGCCACCGATATGAGCAGGTCAGGCCTGTACCGGCGCCTCGGACTCGCCCGTCTCGACGACCGTTCGCCTGGGGCCGGTGAACCAGTGTCTGGCCGACGCGAGCCACCAGATGCCGATCGCGCCCACCACGCCGACCAGGGTGATCGGTGCGTAATTGACGGTGTTCCAAGTGAATTCACTGTTCCATGGATAGCCGCGGTCATCGGTCGGCAGGATGAACAGCAGGCTGATCAGCACGATCCAGATCAGGGCGACGATGCCGACGGGTCGATACCAGGGACCGAGTTGCCAAGGGCCGGTGTGGAATCGGCCGCCGTGCAGTTGGCGTAACAGGATCGGGATCCCGTAGGCGATGTAGAGGCCGATGGTGGCGACGGAGGTGGCCGCCGCGTAGGCGGTCGGCGCGTTCTCCGCGGGCACCAGCATCGACGGGACCAGCAGCACGAACGAGAAGAACGAGATGAACAGCACCGCGTGCACCGGCACCTTGCGGGCCGAAAGTCGGGACCAGTAGGCCGATCCCGGCACAGCGCCGTCGCGGGAGAAGGCGAACAGCATGCGTGAGGCCGAGGTGACCGAGGCGTAGCCGCAGAACAGCTGCGCGATCGCGGCGATGATCAGCAGCAGCCCGGACCAGAACGAATTCAGCGAGTTCTGCAGGATGTAGATCACCGGGTAGCCGCTGTTCTTCGTCGGATCGAGCGCATCGTCGAGATTCGGAATGGCGAAGGTCACCGCCATGATGAGCAGATAACCGGCGACGGCCGAGACGACAATGGTATTGATAATGCCCTTGGCCGCCGTGCGCGCGGCATCATGGGTCTCCTCCGACATATGTGCCGATGCGTCGTAGCCGGTGAATGTGTACTGCGCGTGCAGCAACCCGAGCAGAAAGCTGAACGCCACCCCGCCGAAGCCGACCGCGCTGTTGTCGACGGTTTCGGTGAAGACGAAGCCGACGCTCTGATGGTGGCTCGCGCCGAACCCGAGCACCACGACGAAGATCGCCACACCGCCGACATGCCACCAGGCGGAGATGTTGTTGATGACCGCGGACAGATGTGGGCCGATAGCATTCAGTACGGCGTGCAGGATCAGGATCGCGGTGAAGACCAAAAAGATTGCGGTGCGGTCGGTTCCGATATCGATGCCGATCACATTGAGCACCGCGGTGGTGAAGATGGCCGCGCCGTAGTCGATGGCGGCGGTCACCGCGATCTGGCCGATCAGGTTGAACCATCCGGTGAACCAGCCCCAGACCGGACCGCCCAATTCGGACGCCCACCAGTACAGACCGCCGGAAGTCGGGTAGGCCGAGGCCAATTCGGCCATCGCCAGGCCCACGAACAACACCATGAGCGAGACCAGCGGCCAGCCCCACGCCATGGTGATCGGGCCGCCGTTGGCCAGACCGATGCCATAACTGGCCAGTCCGCCGGTCAGGATGGAGACGATGGTGAAGCTGATGGCGAAGTTGGAGAACCCGGACCAGGATCTCGCCAGTTCCTGTTTGTAGCCGAGTTCGGCCAGGCGCCGTTCGTCATCGGATGGTGTGGTGGCTTCGGTCATGATCGCTCCCGGGTGAAAACGCCGCCCTCATACGGCGTTTGCCAGAAGCTAAGTGTGAAGTGAGTGCTGGTCAATCGCAGGGAAATATGGAAACCGGGCCGTAATCTCTCGGCAATCGCACATTCGGAGATCGATCCGCGGAATCCGTGGTAGGCAGGACGGATGCGACCGATGCGCTCCTCCTATGACGTGGTGGTGGTCGGTGGTGGTCACAATGGGCTGGTGGCCGCCGCATACCTGGCGCGAGCCGGGCGTTCGGTGCTGGTGCTGGAGCGGCAGGAGCACACCGGCGGGGCCGCGGTTTCGGCGCGGGTGTTCCCGGGCGTCGATGCGCGATTGTCGCGGTATTCGTATTTGGTGAGCCTGCTGCCGCGGCAGATCGTCGAGGAACTCGGGCTGCGGTTCGGGACGCGGCGTCGGCGGATCTCGTCGTATACGCCGGTCGGGGACGGTGGACTGCTGGTCGATACCGGTTCCGAGGCCAGAACCAGGGACAGCTTCGTGCGGCTCACCGGTTCGGACCGGGATTTCCGGGCGTGGCAGGAGTTCTACGGCGCGACCGGGCGGCTCGCGCAGCGGGTGTTTCCGACGCTGACGCAACCGTTGCCGACGCGGTCGGAACTCGAGCGGGTTGTCGACGATCCCGCCACCTGGGCGGCGCTGTTCGAGCGGCCGCTGGGGGAGACGGTCGAGTCCACCTTTGCCGACGACATCGTGCGCGGGGTCGTGCTCACCGACGCACTCATCGGGACTTTCACCCATGCGCACGATCCTGAACTGCGGCAGAACCGGTGCTTCCTCTACCACGTGATCGGTGGCGGCACCGGCGACTGGGATGTCCCGATCGGCGGTATGGGCGCGCTCACCGACGCACTCGCCGACGCGGTGCGCGCCGCCGGTGCCGAGCTGATCACCGGTTGTGCCGTGACCGAGGTCGAATCCGACGATTTCACCGCCGAAGTGCGCTATGCGGACGGTGTGATCAGCGCGCGGCATGTGCTCGTCAGTGCGGCACCGCATGAGCTCGCGCAGCTGCTGGGCATACCCGGGGAGCCGAAACCCGAAGGCTCCCAACTGAAAGTGAATATGGTGCTGCGACGGTTACCTCGGTTGCGCGACGTTTCGACAGATCCGCGCGACGCATTCGCCGGGA
The DNA here is from genome assembly GCF_050955745.1 of Nocardia sp. CA-120079. Lineage (NCBI taxonomy): Bacteria > Bacillati > Actinomycetota > Actinomycetes > Mycobacteriales > Nocardiaceae > Nocardia > Nocardia sp. CA-120079. Next base: position 5,828,692 of record NZ_CP192088.1, on the reverse strand, counting down.
CATTTCATATCGCCGAATCGTATTCGCAACTGGAGCAGGCATATCGCGAGGCGTCCGGCGGACGGATCCCGGCGGCCCCGCCGTCGGAGATCTACTGTCACACCCTGACCGATCCCTCGATTCTCGCGCCCGGCTCCGATCTGCACACCCTCACGCTGTTCGGATTACACACTCCGGCAAGGCTTTTCGAGTCCGATCCGGAGGCGGCGAAGACGATGGCCGTGAAAGCCGCACTGGCCCAACTAGATGCGGTACTCGCCGAACCGCTTGTCGATTGCCTCGCGCTCGACGAGGAGGGTGCACCATGTATCGAGGCCAAGTCGCCGGTAGACCTGGAACGAGAGGTGGCCCTACCCGGCGGGCATATCTTCCACCGAGACCTGGCCTTCCCTTATCGCTCCGGCGAAGCCGATACTCCGGCGGCTCGCTGGGGCGTGGCCACGGACGTGCCGAATGTCTTCCTCTGTGGGGCGGGTGCGATTCGCGGTGGCGGCGTCAGCGGCATCCCCGGGCACAATGCCGCGATGGCAGTCCTCGAAACTCGCTGACTTCGGATAGGTGATGCACCATCGATGTGTGCTACATCACAAAATGTATCCGCTAATGTGTAATACGTATTAATTTCACCCGAGGAATGACTGGGGACGGATGTGCCGCGGGGTTTGCGCGGAAGGATTTGCGTTTGCGGATGACGGAATCCGAGTGCGGCGTTCCGATTTCCTGCACGAGGTGCAACCGGCTGACGTAAGTGCCAATCAGGCATCAATGTGATGTATATCACATCATGATCGACTTGAGAATGATGCAGCGGCAATTAATGGGCAAATAGTAACGATTTGGTTACGCATGGACGGCGTGCTGCGGCTTTAATGACGTTGCTTCCGAAGTCCACCCGTTAGGAATACCAAAGCATGTTGATGAGGAAATTCGCCGCGACCTCGGCGCTGGTGATCGCGGCGCTCGGCGTCACGGCCGGGACCGTGAATGCCGCTCCCGAAACCGACAACGGCGTCGTGAACTACACGGCCACCACGACCCAGTCCTCGACCATTATCAAGACCGATGCCGGTTCGCTGGTCGAGGAGAACGGTGTCTTCAAGGTCAAGGCCGTCGACGGCACCACTCTCGCGGGCACCGATTTGTCGTTCCGGGTGGACGATTTCGTCTTCCCGATCGCGGCGGATATCCAGGACCACACCGCGACGCTGACCCCGCAGTTCGATATGGCCCACGCCGCGTACAAGCCGGTCGCGCTGCCGTATGAGGACAAGGCCCCATGGAAGTCCGACTACGACCGTGAACAGGCCGCCTGGAGCCGCCTGACCAGCACCATCAGCATGGGCGCCACCATCGGCACCCTGGTCGGTGGTCTCGGCGGCGGTGCCCTCGGCTGCGTCCTGGGCGGCATCGCGGGCGCGACCGTCGCCGCGGCCACCATCGTCGGCCTGTTCGGCCCCTTCATCCCCGCTGCCGCGATCGGCTGCATCGGCGGCATCATCGCCGTCGGCGCGCTCGGCACCCTGGCCGGACAGATCTTCGTCACGGCTCCGGTCGCCATCGCCGCCGCGATCCAGTACTTCACCACGATCAACCAGGCCCCCGTGGCACCGAAGTAAATCTGGTAGCCGATCGGCGGGCGCTCGCATCGAGCGCCCGCCGATTTGTGCTGTCGGTCCCGAAGTTGCCGGCTACCGATCTGGCGCGCAGTGTCACCGTGCTGAACCGCGACGAGCAGCCGAAGCCGGACGGCGCCTGGCCCGCTCGTGCTGGTCCTAACTGGTTTCATGGATCGACAAGGACCGCTACCTCGAGGAGCCCGCGCCATGGAGCTGCGCCAATTGCGCTATTTCGTCACCGTGGCGGAGGAACTGCACTTCGGGCGTGCGGCTGAGCGACTGCATATCGCGCAACCCGCGGTGAGTCAGCAGGTGCAGCGGCTCGAGCGGGAATTGAAGGTGCAACTGCTGGATCGGTCGCCGCGTCGGGTGCGGCTGACCGAGGCCGGGCGGCGTTTTCTGCCCGCGGCGCGCAATGTGTTGATCGCGGCCGATCAGGCGCGGGCGTCGGTGGTCGATCTGGCCGGTGCGCGGGCCGAGGTGTTCCGGCTCGGCACGGTCACCGGACTCGGCGCGCGGCTGGACGCCATCCTGGATGGCTTTGCCGAGCGTCTTCCGCAGGTGCGGATCGAGTTGGTCACGCTACCGGTGCGTGAGCGGTTGGCGCAGGTGGCCGACGGACGATTGGACGCGGCCTTCGTGCGTGCGCCCGCCGCCGACGACACTGCGGAACTGGAGTATCTGCGCGCATGGGATGACCCGCTCGTCGCTGTGCTTCCGGCCCGGCATCCGCTGGCCGCGCACCAGACGGTGCGCTTGGCCGATCTGGCCTCGGTGCCACTGCGGATGACCGAGCGGCGCAATCATCCGGCGCTGGTGGATCTGGTGCTGATGTCTTGTCAGCGTGCGGGTTTCGAGCCGGTTCCGGCCCCGACCGCCACCACGCTGCAGGATAATTTGGCCGCTATCGGCACCGCTGCTGCGATGTGGACGGTGATCTACGCGGCCAATGCCGACCAGGTGCACAATCCGCGAGTGGCTTTCCGTCCGTTCGCCGACAGCGGCCTGAGCCTGCCGATTGCCGTAGCCCTGCGAGCCGGGACCGATTCGCCGAGCTCGGAGTTGTTGCGCGATCTCCTGGCGAAGTGAGCCGTCGACGATAAGCCTCCGTTATCGCTGCGCGAACGAACTGGCCCTTGGTCGACGATCCTCGTTCGAGTGAACTGATAACAGGCCGCAGAACAAGCCGGAACCCCGGATGCGGTCTGCCCCCAACCCCTTTCATTGAGGAGATCAGTCATGCCCATCGTCACTGTCCAGCAGGGTCCGCGCACCGTCGAACTCAAGCGGGATCTGGTCCGCCGGATCACCGACGCCTTCGTCGACGCCTACCAGATTCCGGCCGAAACCGTGCAGGTGTGGATCCACGAGACCCCCGCCGACAGCTGGGGCGCGGCCGGACAGCTGACCGCCGACAAGAGATAGCCGACCGCAGATGCCGGAGCCCGACCGATACCGTCGCGATCTTGCCGATGAGGCATGACTTGCGCTGGCTACCGGTCGGGCCGGTGGTCCCCGCCACCCTGATCGCATCGGCGGCAAATGCATCAACAGCGGAATTCGGCGACGGCTGGACTGAATCAGCCGGTCGAATCCGGCTCGGGCGAACCTCGATCCAGCGGCTAGGGAACGGCGACGGTTTCGTCGCAGCTGTCGGGTGGGTCGACCAATCCGCATTCGACCGGCGGACGGGTCGGGCGATAGCTGGTGGGCACGCCGCCGGATTGGATGATGCCGCGGTAGGCGTCGACTGCGTCGGTGGGATTGCGGGTCAGGGTGGGATCGGTGCGGACGTCGACGGTGTAGAGGCCGAAACGTGGTGTGTAGCTGCCCCATTCGTAGTTGTCGGTCAGGCTCCAGTAGTTGTAGCCGATGACATTCATGCCGTCGGACTTGGCGCGCTGGAGCCAGTAGATGGTGTCGCGGAGGTGGTCGGAGCGGGTGTAGCCGTCGGCGCGCGGTTTGCCGTCCTCGGTGGGCATGCCGTTCTCCACGACATACAGTGGGCGGTCGGGAAACAACTGCGCGTAATGGCGCAGTGCGTAGTAGATGCCCTCGGTGTGAATCGGGAGTTCCCAGATCGCCGGACCCTCGTTCGAACCACCCTGGACCGCTTTGTTCGTTTCCGGCAGGGGCGCGAAATAGTAGTCGACGCCGATGAAATCGAGCTTGTCGGCGATCCGGTCCACAAGCGGGTGATTCACCTCGGTCTCGGCGCCTGCGACATAGCCGAGATTGCTGGTGACCTGGGCGTCGGGCAGGTTCTGATGGATGGTGTCATAGATTGCGTTGTGCGCCTGGGTGATTCGGTCCAGCATCGCGGGCGCCTCGTCCGGCGTGATCGCGCCGATGCGCAATTCGGTGCCGATGTAGGCGGCGGGCTCGTTGAAGGTGACCCACAGCGGATTGCGAGAGGTATAGCGGTTCACCACCTTTCGCATATTGGCCAGCCAATCCTCGACCATGCCCGGATTGCGCCAGCCGCCGCGATCAGCGGCCCAGCCGGGATACACCCAGTGATCAAGGGTGAGCATCGGCCGCATACCGGCGGCGAGGATGCGCGCGATCACGTTGTCGTAGAAGCCGAATGCCGCCTTGTCCCAGGTATCGGGTTGCGGCTGTAACCGCGCCCATTCTATCCCGATCCGATACACCCGGACCCCGAGATGTGCGGCGAGGTTGATATCGGAGATGTAGCGCTTGTAGAAGTCGACCGAATTCTCGTAGTCGTCTCCGGCCTTGCCGGTTTCGATGTAGCGGGTCCAATTGCTGTCCGGCGCACGGCCTTCGGATTGGAAGCCCGATGATGCGACGCCCCAGAGGAATTCCCGGCCGAATGGTGCGATGGTGGCCTGTGCGGTCGGCATGGCGAGGCTCGGCAGCATCAGCGCGCTCGCGATGATCGCGAGCCCGACCAGGGCGCGGCGGCGCATCGGTGTTCGCATCGTGCTCCTGTCCCCATCCGGCGCTGTTGGTCGTGCGTCACCCGGCGAGGCATTGCCCCGGTCGGTGATCCATAAGCGTAACTGTCTGATTGCTGAAGTCTCAGCAGCCGGTCGGGTGTGTCGCGAATGCAGTCGAAAGACCTGGAATTTCGTCGGGATTGCTATCTATTCGCGTCGTCAGTTCACCCGCCCGCCGATGCGGCGGGTGAGATCGTCAGCGGTGGACCGTACCTGGGCGGCGAGACCGGACCAATCAGCGGCGCACGGGATCTGCTCGCAGTGGTGCCGCAGCGTCACGCTGATCGCCGCGATCGGCCGATGGTCGTGATCGAACGCCGGATAGGCGACCGAGGCGAAGCCGGCGGTGACATGTCCGTCCTCGCTCGCCCAGCCGCGCCGACGCTCGGCGGCCAGGATGGTGCGCAGCGCCGCGAGGCTGGTCGGCCCGCGATCGGTGCGGCGTACGAAGGCCGCCGCCGACGGGAACAGCGCACGCACATGGGCGGCGGGCAGATGCGCCAGGATCGCCCGGCCCGATGCGGTCAACTGTGCGGGCAGGCGGACGCCGACATCGGTCACCAGCGTTTCAGGGCGTGCCGGGCGTTCTTTGATCAGATACAGCAGTTCATTGCCGTGCAGGACCCCGAGGTGCGCGTTGTGTCCGACCCGTCCGGCCAACTCGCGCAGCAACGGTCCGGCCACCCGCTCCAATGGATCGTGACGCAGATAGGCCGAACCGAGTTCGAAGGCGGCGATACCGAGGCCGTAGCGCCGTTCGGCGGGCAGCCGGGTGACGAAGCGGGCTTGCTCCAACTCGGCGAGCAGGTGATATGTGGTCGAGCGGGGGATGTCGAGTTCGCGCGCGATCGCGGATGCGGAGACCGGTCCGGCCCGGGTCGCCATCAGTTGCAGCACGGCCAGGCCGCGCCGCAGCGCCGGGATGTCGCTGCTCGTTCCCACGCCACTTCCTTCCAAGCCGACTGGGCCCAGCGTCTTGGATACCAGACACATCCTGGCCCAGCCTCATTCTCCACCCGCCCCGGTGGCGGTGGAATGGGTCTATGCCGGAAACCACGCAGTTACCGCCCGTGGAACTGGACGGGCCGCTGACCGTCGAACGCATCGTCGCCGTTGCCCGCGACGGCGCGGAAGTTCGATTCAGCGAGGCCGCCGAGAAGCGGCTGACCGACGCGCGCCAGCATGTCGACGCGCTGGCGGCGGGCACGGTCCCGACCTACGGCGTGTCCACCGGCTTCGGTGCACTGGCGACCCGGCACATTCCGCCGGAGAGCCGGGCCGCGCTACAGCGGTCGCTGATCCGCTCGCATGCCGCGGGAGCGGGCGCGGCGGTCGAGACAGAGGTAGTGCGCGCCATGATGCTGCTGCGGCTGCGCACGCTGGCCACCGGGCATACCGGTGTGCGACCGGAGACGGCGCTCACCTTGGCTGCCTTGATCAATGCGGGCATAACGCCGGTGGTGCACGAGTTCGGATCGCTGGGCTGCTCCGGCGATCTCGCGCCACTGGCCGCGGTCGCGTTGGCGCTGATGGGGGAGGGCGAGGTCACGGATTCCGCTGGAAACGTGGTGACAGCGGCACAGGCCTTGCACGCCAAGGGAATCAAGCCGGTGACCCTTGCCGAGAAGGAAGGCCTCGCGCTGACCAACGGCACGGACGGCATGCTCGGCATGCTGGCGCTCGCGATCAATGACCTGCGCCGACTCCTCGACGTCGCCGATATCACCGCCGCGATGAGTGTCGAGGCGCTGCTCGGCACCGACCGGGTCTTCGCCGATGACCTGCAGGCGCTGCGCCCGCATCCCGGCCAAGCCCGCTCGGCGCGGCGCATGGCTGCCGCGCTCGCGGGATCGGAAATCGTTGCCAGCCATCGGGGTCCGGACTGCAACCGGGTGCAGGACGCGTATTCGTTGCGTTGCGCACCGCAGGTGCACGGCGCCGCCCGCGACACCCTCGCCCACGCCGAACTGGTCGCCGAGCGCGAAATGGCTTCGGCGATCGACAATCCCGTCGTGCTCGCCGATGGCAGGCTGGAATCCAACGGCAACTTCCATGGTGCTCCGGTGGCGTATGTCCTGGACTTCCTGGCCATTCCGGTCGCTGATGTCGCCAGCATGGCCGAGCGGCGCACCGACCGGATGCTGGATGTCGCACGCTCGCACGGCCTTCCGGCCTTCCTCGCAGCCGATCCGGGTGTCGATTCCGGCCATATGATCGCGCAGTACACCCAGGCGGGAATCGTCAGCGAGCTCAAGCGCCTCGCGATGCCGGCCTCGGTGGATTCGATTCCGAGCAGCGCGATGCAGGAAGACCATGTGTCGATGGGCTGGTCGGCCGCGTGCAAGCTGCGCAGGGCCGTCGACGGTCTGACCACGGTGCTCGCCATCGAATATCTCACGGCCGCGAGGGCATTGGACTTGCGGGCCCCACTGCGTCCCGGCCCGGCGACCGCAGCGGCCCTCGCTCTGCTTCGCACCGAGGTCGACGGCCCGGGACCGGACCGACACCTCGCCCCGGAAATCGCCGCCGCGGCGGAACTGGTCCGTTCCGGCGAACTGCTGGGCGCGGTCACACCCCACCTCGGCACCTCAGGAAAGTGAGCGCCCGTGACAACACCCGAAGGAATCCGGTACCCGCACGGCGAATCAGGCTCGCGCACATGGCCATACGGGGTCACCCGTAGCTGTGCGACACCGACCTGCGGGAGGGACGGAAAATTCGTCGATATGGAGGCAATCCGATGACACGGACAGTGCGCGCGGCACGCGGCACGCAATTGACGGCCAAGAGCTGGCAGACCGAAGGCGCACTTCGGATGCTGCAGAACAATCTGGACCCCGAGGTTGCGGAGCGCCCGCAGGACCTGGTCGTGTACGGCGGTACCGGTAAGGCGGCGCGGAACTGGGCAAGTTTCGATGCGATCACCCGCACGCTCACCACACTCGAGGCCGATGAGACCCTGCTGGTCCAGTCGGGTAAGCCAGTCGGCGTATTCCGGACGCATGAATGGGCGCCGCGGGTACTGATCGCCAACTCGAATCTGGTGGGGGACTGGGCGACCTGGCCCGAGTTCCGCAGACTGGAATCGCTCGGCCTCACCATGTACGGGCAGATGACCGCGGGTTCGTGGATCTACATCGGCACCCAGGGCATTCTGCAGGGGACCTATGAGACCTTCGCAGCGGTGGCGGATAAGCGTTTCGGCGGCACTCTCGCCGGAACTCTCACGCTCACAGCCGGTTTGGGTGGCATGGGTGGTGCACAGCCGCTGGCGGTCACCATGAACGGCGGTGTGGCCCTGGTCGTCGAATGCGATCCGGCGCGTGCCGAGCGGCGGGTGCACGACCGCTATCTCGACGAGATCGCCACCGATTTCGATGATGCGGTGCGTCGGGTGTCGAAGGCGCGCAAGGAGCGAAAGGCATTGTCGGTCGGTCTGATCGGCAATGCCTCCGAGGTAGTGCCGAGGCTGTTGGCGGCAGGAGTCGAGATCGACATCGTCACCGACCAGACCTCGGCGCACGACCCCCTCGCATACCTGCCGCGTGGTGTCGCACTCGAAGACTGGGCCGATTACGCCGCGAAGAAGCCCGACGAATTCACCGACCGCTCCCGCGAATCCATGGCCGAACACGTCGATGCGATGCTCGGTTTCCTCGATCGCGGTGCCGAGGTCTTCGACTACGGCAATTCACTGCGCGGCGAGGCGAAACTCGGCGGTTGCGAGCGGGCCTTCGATTTCCCGGGATTCGTGCCCGCCTACATCCGGCCGCTGTTCTGCGAGGGCAAGGGGCCGTTCCGCTGGGCCGCGCTGTCGGGTGATCCGGCGGATATCGCCGCGACCGATCGCGCCATGCTGGAGCTGTTCCCGGAAAACGAATCCCTGCGCCGCTGGATCACCATGGCCGGGGAACGCGTTGCCTACCAAGGACTTCCGGCCCGCATCTGCTGGCTCGGCTACGGTGAACGGCACCTGGCCGGACTACGCTTCAACGAGATGGTCGCCAATGGGGAGTTGCAGGCTCCGGTGGTGATCGGCCGTGACCACCTCGACTCCGGCAGCGTCGCCTCGCCGTATCGCGAAACCGAGGCCATGGCCGACGGGTCCGATGCCATTGCCGACTGGCCGCTGCTCAACGCACTGGTCAACACCGCTTCGGGCGCGAGTTGGGTGTCGATCCATCACGGCGGTGGCGTCGGCATGGGCCGGTCCATCCACGCCGGACAGGTCTGTGTCGCCGACGGAACCGCGCTTGCCGGGCAGAAGATCGAGCGCGTGCTCACCAATGACCCCGGTATGGGCGTGATTCGGCATGTGGATGCCGGGTACGAGCGGGCCGGCGCGGTCGCCGAGCAGCGTGGTGTGCGAATCCCGATGCAGGAGAACAAGTGACAGCGAACGGACTGCTCGCCGAAATTGCCGATGTGGGCCGGGATACGCGGCGCGGCGGATACTCCCGACATGCCTTCGACCGTGCCGAACTGGAATTGCGTGACTGGTTCATCGAGCAGGCGGCCCGGCGCGGTCTGGATGTGACGACCGACCGCAACGGGAACATCTGGGCGTGGTGGGGGAAGCCCGGTTCCGGTGCGGTGGTCACTGGGAGTCATCTGGACTCGGTGCCGGGCGGCGGTGCGTTCGACGGCCCGCTCGGGGTGACGAGCGCCCTTGCCGCCGTCGATATTCTGCGCGCCAAGGGCTTCACTCCTGCCAAGCCGCTTGCGCTATTGGTGTTCGCGGAGGAGGAGGGCGGACGTTTCGGGGTGCCGTGTCTGGGATCCAGATTGCTCACCGGTGCCATCGACGCCGACCGCGCTCGCGGACTGCGCGACGCCGCCGGAATCACTTTCGCCGAGGCCGCGGCCAAAGCGGGGCAGGACCCGGAGCGCTTCGGCGCTGATCCCGAAGCGCTCGCCGCTATCGGCTGCTTCGTCGAATTGCATGTCGAACAGGGACGCGGGCTGATCGGCCTGGACAGCGCGATCGCCACCGGCAGTAGCATCATCGCGCACGGCCGCTACCGGTTCTCCTTCACCGGGCAGGGCAACCACGCGGGCGCGACCCGCATGCCCGACCGCCACGATCCGATGCTGCCCGCGGCCGCCGTGATCGCGGCTGCCCGCCGGGCAGCCGCGGCCACCGACGATGCCAGGGCCACCGTCGGCAAGCTGATACCGACGCCTGGCGGCACGAATGTCATTGCCTCGACGGTGGATCTGTGGCTGGATGCGCGCGTCGCCGGAGACGGACGCACCGCCGCGTTGGTCGAGGATATCGCCGGATTCGCACGCGAGGCCGCGGCCGCCGAGGGCTGCGAGGTCACCGTGACCGAGGAATCCTATTCGGACGATGTCGTTTTCGACGAGACGTTGCGGGGCCGAATGGACGCGGTACTCGGCGGCGTGCCCGCCCTACCGACCGGCGCCGGACACGATGCGGGCATTCTGGCGGCGCACGTGCCGTCCGGCATGCTCTATGTCCGCAACCCGACCGGCATCAGCCATGCGCCGCAGGAATATTCGGAACCCGCGGATGTGGATTTCGGTGCGGAGAGCCTGGCTCGCGTGCTCGAGGACTTGACCACATGAGCGCGCAGCGCTGGGCGCGGTTTCAGATGTCGGATCGGCGTGACCGGAATCCGATGCGCGGGAGTTCGGCCGAATGAGCGTCTATTGGGCCGAATATGCCTGGCTACCGGACGGATTGGCCGAACGGGTGACGATCGATGTCGCCGGATCGACGATCCGATCGGTGGCCGGAGAAACCGCGCCGAACGGACACATCTTGCGCGGCTTGACCATTCCTGGTTTCGCGAATGCGCACTCACATGCCTTCCATCGCGCCCTGCGCGGGCGTACCCACCATGGGCGGGGCACGTTCTGGACGTGGCGGGAGCGGATGTACGCGGTCGCGAATCGACTGGATCCCGACTCCTACTACCGGCTCGCACGCGGGGTGTATGCGGAGATGGTGCTCGCCGGATACACCAGCGTCGGTGAATTCCACTACCTGCATCACGCCCCCGGCGGCGTGGCCTATACCGATCCGAATGCGATGAGTGCGGCCCTGGCAGCAGCGGCGCAGGAGGCCGGAATTCGGCTCACTGTGCTCGATACCTGCTATCTCAGTGGCGGATTCGGTCGACAGCCGGACGAACACCAGCTTCGCTTCAGTGACGGTGATGCGGAGGCTTGGGCCGAGCGTTGCGCCGCGTTCAAGCCGCAGTCGGAACTGGTGCGCACCGGTGTGGCCGCACATTCGGTGCGTGCGGTGCCCCCGCGAGCACTGGCGGTGGTCGCTCGACAGGCCGACGGTCGGCCGGTGCACGTCCACCTGTCCGAACAACCGGCCGAGAATCGTGATTGCCTTGCCGCACAAGGGCTTACGCCGACCGCGCTGTTGGCGGACAACGGGCTGCTCGGGCCGGATACGGTGGCCGTGCATGCCACGCATGTGAGCACCGCCGATATCCAGATGCTGGCCGAGGCAAGGTCGCGGGCATGCTTCTGCCCGACCACCGAACGCGATCTCGGCGACGGTATCGGCCCCGCCCGCGAACTTCTCGACGCCGGAGTCCGGCTGTGCCTCGGCACCGACAGTCACGCGGTCGTCGACGGCTTCGAAGAGTGGCGTGCGCTGGAGCTGAACGAACGTCTCGCCGCGCACACTCGCGGACGATTCGAGATTGCGGAGTTGTTCGGTGCGGCAACAGATCACGCATCCATCGGCTGGCCGGAAGTGGGTCGCATCGAAGCGGGTGCGGCGGCCGATCTGGTCACCGTCGAGCTCGAATCGATACGGACCGCGGGCACCGAACCCGCGGCCACACTGTTCGCGGCTTCGGCCGGCGATATCCGCGAGGTGCTGATCGCCGGGCGGCAGGTGGTCTCCGATGGCCGCCATGTACTGGTGGAGAGTCCCGAAAACATTCTGCGAGAAGAGATCCGGGCGTTGTGCTCACCCTGATCGCACGCGGCAACGAATAGACCGGAATGTTCACCGACAGAAAGGGCACCGTGTCGACCCTCATCACCGGAATCGGCGAGCTGACCACCAACGCGCCGGACGGCCCGCTGCACGATGCCGCAGTCGTGCTCGAGGATGATCGGTTCGCCTGGATCGGTCCGGCGAAATCCGCACCCGCAGCCGATGATCGGGTCGATATCGGCGGCCGCGCGGCGTTGTCCGGGTGGGTCGACAGCCATACCCACCTGGTCTTCGCCGGTGATCGCACCGCCGAATTCGAGGCCAGAATGGCCGGTCAGCCCTACCGTGCCGGTGGTATCGCAACAACGGTCGCCGCCACCAGAAGTGCCTCGGACGACCAGCTTTCGGCCAACCTGCGTCGCCACGTCACCGAGGCCTACCGTCAGGGCACGACATGCCTGGAGACCAAAACCGGATACGGCCTCAGCGTGCCCGACGAGGCACGCTCGGCCCGCATCGCCGCCGCCATCGCCGACGAGGTGACCTACCTCGGCGCACACCTGGTGCCGCCCGGTGCCGATGCCGAAACCTACGTGGACCTGGTCTGCGGCGATATGCTCGACGCCGTCGCACCGCATGTGCGCTGGGCCGATGTCTTCTGCGAGACAGGCGCTTTCGACGAGGACCAGTCCGCTCGCGTCCTGCGCGCCGCCGCCGCACGCGGCCTCGGTCTACGCGTGCACGGCAACCAATTGGGCACCGGCCCCGGCGTGCAACTGGCCGTCCACCACGGCGCGGCCAGCGTGGATCACTGCACCTATCTCACCGACGCCGATATCGAGGCCCTCGCCGCCTCGGACACCGTCGCCACCGTCCTGCCCGCCTGCGACCTGTCCACCCGCCAACCCCTCGCTCCCGCCCGCGCACTGCTCGACGCGGGTGCGACCGTCGCGCTGGCCACCAATGCCAATCCAGGCAGTTCCTACACCACATCGATGGCCTTTTGCGTCGCAACGGCCGTACTCCAGATGGGCCTCTCGATCGCCGAAGCGGTGTACGCGGCCACTGCGGGGGGTGCGAAAGCATTGCGCCGCAATGATGTCGGGGTCATCGAGGTGGGCGCCCGAGCCGATCTTCAGGTGCTCGACGCTCCCTCGGTCACCCATCTTGCCTACCGTCCGGGCGTCCCTCTGACGCTGGCCGTCTGGCGTTCGGGCCAACGCATGCCAATGGCTGAATGGCCGGGTGCCGCAGGATGACCCGGTGCGGCCTATGAGTTTTCGAGCGAGCGTAGCGCGGCATCCACGAGAGTCGTTGCGGTGCCGGCACATACCTCGACGGCCGCATCGGGCTCGAGCCCGCGCACATCGATCAGCACGATGAACGCCTCCCAACCCACCACGAGCGCGATACTCGACACGAGATCGTCGAACTGCCGCTGGGACATGCGGTCACGCAATGGTTCGAGCGCCCATTCGATCCAACGCACCCGGCGATGCCCACGTCGTGGTGGTGCGTCCTCCGTGGGCGGATCGACAGTGAGCTTCACCAACCGCCGTCCCATCGGCAGCAGCTCGGTGATCTCCGCGCCCATCGCCCGCACCAGTTCGGCGATACGCACGCGCGGGTCCGCGGAATGGATATTCGTCAGCGCCTCATCGGTATTCGCGCTGAGCAGGCCGATGGTGGCGTCGAGCATCAACTGGTCGAGAGTTGGGAAATGCAGGTAGACGGTGCGTCTGGACACGTCCGCAGCGGCGGCGATGTCGTTGACCGAGGGTTCGATGCCGCGGTTCAGCAGCGTCATGGAGGCGTCGACGATGGCTTTGCGGGTGCGTCGGCGCTGCGCGACGCGGCCCGAAGTGAGCTGGGCGGTTTCCTCGACCTGGGTGGTTTCGCTGACCCGGGCGCGGTGCTCGGTCATTCGCTGCGTGTCCTCCGCGTGACATCTTGACAGTGTTACCTCGGCCAAAACTATACTAAGTTGCACTTATTGCACAGGAGTGCATTTAGTATCGGGAGGAACTAAATGACTATCGGGGATCTTGTGTCTGCGCTGGAGCAGGTGTTATGAGCCGCCGGGCGGCCGAGCCGCCGGGTTGTGATACCCACGACATGGTGCTGGTGCACCGGGTGTTCCGACGCGAATTCCGTTTGCTGGCAGACATTGTCGAGGCGACCTCGCCCATGGATGCCGAACAGGTAGCGCGCGTGAGCGCACATGCGCGCGAGATGCTCGCCGCCCTGCATCATCATCACAGCAATGAGGACGAGCTGGTTTGGCCGAAACTGCGTTGGGCAGAGTTGGATTCGACGCTGATCGATCTCATGCAGACCCAGCACGAAGAGGTCGATGCGCTCATGCGCCGCGTCGATTCCGAATTGTCCGAGTGGGAACATCAGGGCGGTGCGGAAACAGCGGATCTGCTGGTCGAGGGGCTACGTCGACTACATGAGGCGCTCACCGAACATCTTCGCCTCGAGGAAGATTCGGTACTGCCGATGGTGGCCGAGACCTTGACCGAATCGGAGTGGGCCGAACTCGGCAAGCGCGGTATGGCGTCGTTTTCGAAGGGGCGGGCCCTGGTATTCCTCGGTCATATCGCCGAGGAGGCCGATGAGCGCGAGTGGTCGGAATTCGCCGGACATATCCCGGCTCCGCTCCGGCTGCTGTATCGAGTCTTCGGCCGCCGTGGCTACGCCAGGGAGACCGCACTGCTGCGCCGCGATCTGCGCTCGGTCGGAAAGGTTGTCAAATAAGGGAACTCAGCGCGCCGGGAAGCGGATGATCCGATCGTCACCGGCACGGACGTCACCGCGGCCGTCCGTGTTGGAGGTGGTCAGCCACAGCGCACCGTCCGAGGCAATTGCCACCGTGCGCAGGCGGCCCAGGTCGGGCACCTGGGCCTGCGGTGTGCCGAGTGCGCCGTCGTGTAGTGGAACCGTCCACAATCGCTCGCCGCGCAGCGCCGCGACATAGAGGGTGTCGCCGGAGATGGCAATGCCGGACGGTGATGCCTCCGAAGGTTTCCAAATGACTTGGGGGTCGGTGAATCCCCGATCGGTGCCGCCTTTGCCTTCGACGATCGGCCAGCCGTAGTTGCGACCCGGCTCGATCAGATTGATCTCGTCGAAGGCGTTCTGACCGAACTCCGCGGCGAATAATCTGCCTGCCCGATCCCAAGCCAGACCTTGTACATTGCGGTGGCCCAGGCTGTAAACCGGCGAACCGGACGTCGGATTGCCCGGTGCCGGAGCGCCATCGGGTGTCAGCCGCAGGATCTTTCCATTGGGGCTCGCCGGATCCTGAGAGGTGGCGCCCTGTCCCGCGTCTCCGGTTCCGACATACAGCATGCCGTCGGGCCCGAACGCGATCCGGCCGCCATTGTGGTTCCCGGCCTTGGCAATACCGGCGAAGATGACCTCCGGTTGCCCATCGAGCCGGAACCGCACGATCCGATTGTCATCGGCGGCGGTGAAATACGCATAGACATACCGTGTTTCGGCATAATCCGCAGCGACGGCAAGTCCGAGCAGACCGCCCTCGCCGCGCGCGACCACACCCGGAACCTCGTACACCTGCTCGGGCTCGCGACCGGACACCACCCGCATGATTCGGCCGGTATCCCGCTCCGCGACCAGGGCCCCGCCTTCGGGCAGGAAGGCCAGTCCCCACGGCACGTCGATACCGTGCACGATTTCCTCCCCCGCGGCCAGATCCGGCACACCCGACGGCGTGCTGGGCGCGGTGCTCGTGACAATGTCCGGCCCGGCGCCGGAATCGCTGTCGCATCCGGCCACCGCGCCGATCATCAGCACGGCGATCGCGAATCCGATGAATTTCCGCATGCGTATCCCTCCGACTGATCATTCGGCGGTGCTGTCTCGATCGTGCCTGCTTACGTGCTGGTCTGCCATCCGCCGCGACGTCACGGCTACTGTCGAGGGCGGGATCCACCATGGGAGGGAAGATCAATGCAGATCGCCATCGTTCGCATCGGTGATCCTCGCCGCCGCCGGGATTCTGCAGGGTAAGCCCGCCACATCGCATTGGGCCGGTTTACCGATGCTGAAGGCGCTCGGTGCCGAACCACGCGCCGAGGAACGAATCGTGCGCGACGGCAAGATCGTCACCGCCGCGGGCGTCTCTGCCGGAATCGACCTCGGGTTGTGGCTGGTGGGTGAGATCGCGGGTAAGGACCAGGCCGAGGCGATCCAATTGATGATCGAATACGATCCCCAGCCGCCCTTCGACAGCGGCCATATGAGCAAGGCGAGTTCGGCGACGCGGCGCAGGGTGACCGGGCTGGTCGGTCGCGAGGGAGCCGATCTGCTCACGGCCGATCCGCGTGCCGTGGTGCGGGAGGCGAGTGCCATCGCGAAGCTGTCCTGGGCGGCGGCCATCGAGCGAGCTCGCGCGCGTCGACGGTTCGGCAAGCGTTAGTTGCTGCCCGCGATCAGCACCGCGACAAGGGCGATCGCTCCGGGCAGCGCTTGGACGAACAGGATCCTGCGGTTCGCGGTCGCCGCACCGTAGCTCCCGGCGACGACAACGCATGCGGTGAAGAAGATCATCGCGGCGAATCCGACCGGGTCCGAGGCGATGATGCCCCAGATCAGACCGGCCGCCAGGAAGCCGTTGTAGAGGCCCTGATTGGCGGCCAGAACCTTGGTCTGCTCGGCGAATTCGGCCGTGCTGCCGAAGGACGCGCGCACCCGCGGCGTGGTCCACAGGAACATCTCCATGACCAGGATGTAGATGTGCAGCAACGCCACCAGGCCGACCAGCACCTCGGCTACTACGCGCATTCGATTGATCCCTTCACACGGATACGGCTCGTTGTCGGTCCACAGGATGGACGATCGGTGTCGGAAGCTTCGGAAGGCGCGCCCGACCGAGCACGCCCGTTAGTTCTTGTGCAGAGTGCCGGTGATATCGCCGAGCACACCGCTGAAACCGCCGCTGAAACTGTAGGTGACCGAACCGTCCGGTTGCAGGATGACTTTCGAGGTCGACCCTTCGTCCATACAGCCGCTCGCACCGCCGCTGAGCCGTGCCACGAAGGTGATCTGGGTGTCGGTGGCATTGGTCAGACGTTCGGCGCGTTCACACCGGCTGCGCGATGCCTGGCCGGTATTGGCCGAGGTGGCGATCTCCTCGCCGACTTTCCCTTCGTGAATGGTCAACTCGATATCGAAGGTGGCGAGCGCATCCCGTGCGGTGCCGGTCCACTTGCCGACGAGCGCTTCGGGTACCGCCGAATTTGTGGCCGCTGCCGAAGTGCTTGTCGCGGAGGCCTGCGGCGTCGCGGTCGTCGTGGGAGCGACGGAGGTGACCACCGCCGAAGCGCTCACTGTCGCGGCCGAATCGGAGGATTTGTCGGTCAGCTGCGTCCCGATGAGGAATGCGCCGCCCGCGACGATGAGACCGGCCACCACGGCCGTGATGATCCATGCGGTCCGACGTGAACGACTTCTCGGCGCAGTCGGCGGGTAATAGTAGGCGGCTTGTTGCCCCGGCTGGTCCTGCGCGGGCGGATACGGCGCGTACACACGGCTCGAATTGGCTTGCGGCCCAGGGGGTCCAGATTGCCATGCGGTATTTCCGGACTGCCAAGCCACCGTATCGGCCGCAGGCCGGGACAGCGTATGCGGCCCCGAATTCGATTGCGGTAACGGCCGCGAAATCGTCGCCGCCGACCGTGCCGGATCCGGTCCGACCGCCTCGACCGGCCCGGATTCCAGATCGAGCAGCGCAACCGCCCGCCTGCTCACCTCTTCGAGCACCGGCGCGGGCAGCCAGCCGCCACGTTCTGGAACCCCGAGTTCGGCAAGCTGATCGAGCAACTGCTGCGGTGTCGGGCGCGCCGCCACTTCCTTGTTCAGGCACGCCGCGATGAGCGGTCGCAGCCGGTCCGGCACGGCCGTCAGCCGCGGCTCCTCGTACACCACCCGATACAGCATCTGCACGGTCTCGCCGGCGCCGAACGGCCCCTGCCCGGTCGCCGCGTAGACGAGCACGCCGCCGAGTGCGAATACATCACCTTCGGGACCCATGGTCGGTCCGACCACCTGCTCCGGACACATGAATCCCGGTGAGCCGATGACATTTCCGGTGGTCGTCAATGCGCTGTCCTCGGCGCCGCGCGCGATGCCGAAGTCGATCACCTTCGGACCGTCCACGGCCAGCAGCACATTGGACGGTTTCAGATCGCGATGCACGATCCCCGCACCGTGCACGGCGATCAATGCCTCGGCCAGACCGTGCGCGAGCACCAGCAGCGTGCTCTCGCTGAACGTGCCGAACTGCTCGACCGCATCGGTCAACGAGAATCCGGCCACGTAGCCGGTCGCCAGCCACGGTGGCGTCGAATCCACATCCGCGTCGAGCACCGGCGCGGTGAACTTCCCGCCGACCCGCCGCGCCGCGGTGACCTCGCGCCGGAACCGCTCCCGGAACTCGTTGCCGATCAGATCCGGGCGGATCACCTTCACCGCGACGGTGCGGCCACCTGCGCTGCGCCCGAGGTACACCCGGCCCATACCGCCCGCACCGAGCAGGCCGAGTAGCCGGTAGTCCCCGATCCGGGTGGGATCGTCTGTGCCGAGCGGTCGCATCGCGAACTGGGGTCCTCTCACCTGACGTCGAACACGCAAAGGCTACCCAGGCCGCGCTCGGTTGCCCTAGCCGGTGGCGGCCGGAATCGGTGTGGGAGCCGCGCGGCGCAGCTGCCGCGCCAACAAGAATGCGGCGATGGCGGCGGGAACATTCATCAGCACCCCGTAGACCGCGGGCGGCACCGCCATCTGCGAATTGTGCAGCACGCTGGAGGCGACCGCGATGGCCAACGCGCCGTTGTGAATGCCGATCTCCATCGCCGAGGCGATCGCCTGATCGGCCTCCACCCGGAACAAGCGCGGCACGGTGTACCCGATGACGAAACTCAGCGTCGACAGCAGCAGGCTGAGGGTGGCGAGCTTGCCGATGTTCTCGGTCAGCGTGTCGAACTCGCGCCCCACCGCTGCCACCACGACCAGCAGCAGCACCACCGCCGAGACGATCTTGACGTTCTTGCGCATCCGCTCGGCCCAGTCGGTGAACCGGCGATGTACCCACATCCCCACCGCGACGGGAACCAGCACGATCGCGAACACCTGGGCGAACTTATCCGGCCTCAGCCCGATCGCGGCGTCATCGTCCATGAACAGCGTGAACGACAGCGTGACCACCAGCGGCAGGGTGAAGACGGCGAGAATCGAATTGATCGCGGTCAGCGTGATATTCAGGGCCACATTGCCACCGGCGATATGGCTGAACAGATTCGCCGACGGCCCGCCCGGCGAGGCGACGAGCAACATCACCCCGACGGCCAGCGCACCCTCGAGCCGGAACAGGTAGACCAGACCCAGGCAGATCGCGGGCAGCACGATCATCTGGCACACCAGCGCGACCACCGCCGCCTTGGGATACCGCAGCACCCTGGCGAAATCGTCGACGGTCAAGGTCAACCCGAGTCCGAACATGACCAGCGCCAGGGCCAGCGGTAGGAACACGGCGAAAATCGTTGAACCCATTCAGATCTCCTCATCAGGACTCGGACGGTTATCGACGTTATCGACTCACCGTCCGGGCGGCGACCCCACCCGTGGGAGCCCGGCCGCAGCGATCGCCGGATCAGACGATGCGATGATGGTGTACGGAGCGCGATCGAGATACTCGTCCGACCTGAAGGGGCCTTCCCTTGATGCAGATCTATCGGCTCGTATTGCTCACCCTCGGTATCGGACTCCTCGGTCTGACCGCGTGCAGCTCAGGTGACAACGATGGCGGGATAACCGATTACGGACCGACCACTACGGCGGCGGCGACCACACCGAGTGCCGCGCCTACGGCGAAATGCGGCGTCGACCTGACTGCGCCGGTGATCGGTGCCGCCATCGCCACGCTGCCCGTCGATCCGATCACCAAGGTGCCGTGGTCCACTGATCCGGCCGGATTCGAGGGCACCTTCGATCCGTGCGTCACGCTGTCGGCCGTGATCATTACGGTCGAGGGCGCGACCGGTAGTTCGCCGAATCAAGTGCTGCTGTTCCACAGGGGCGAATTCGTCGGTACCGGCACGCGGGAGAGTCTCGGGTTCACTTCGCTGGATCCGGGGCACACGACCGATGACACCGTCGGCGTGGTCTACAAGACGCCCGGCAGCTGCAACGCCTGCCCCGACGGCACGCTCACGCCGGTCCAATTCCATTGGGATGGAAGGCAAGTCCAGACCATCGGGACGCCGCCGAGATAGCGTCATCGCATTATGCGATCCAGCGCGGCGTTCAGCTCGGTGGCCGGCTCGCTCGGCAGGCTCGGCATGCGCCAGGCAATGATCTGATCGGGGCGCACGAGCAGTGCGCCGGTGGGGGAGAGGCCGACGGTGTCGGGCCAATCCTGGTCCAGCTCATGGATTTCCAGCGGTAGCTGGGTCTTCCATGCGGTGCCTGCCGGGCCGACCAGGAGAGCGCAGGATGTTCCGATGAGGTCGAGTGTGGAGCGACCGTCGGGCAGCCGGCGATGGGGCAGTCGAGTGCCGGGTTGGCCGGTGGAATCGAGATGCGCCATGGTGTGCGGGCTGCCGTCGTCGATGAGCGCGCCCGCGCGGTAGCGATTGCCCAGGATGAGGGCGATCGGATCGGCGAGTGGTGTGGCGTCGGTGGCTTCGCGATTCATGGTGCGCAGGTCGGCGGTTCGGATGCTCGATTGGTCGGCGATGTACCAGCCGACCGGGCGGCGTTCGGTGTGGTAGGTGTCCAGCAATGCCGGATCGGCCTCGCCGCGCAGGACTGCCGCCAGCTTCCAGGCGAGGTTGTGCACGTCCTCGATGCCGGTATTCGCGCCCGCGGCGGCGAAAGGCGGCATGACATGAGCGGCGTCACCGGCCAGGAAGACACGACCCGCACGGTATTGCTCGGCGACGAACATCCCCGGCTCCCAAGGCAATACGCTGAGCAGCTCGATCGGCATATCGGGAACACCGATGGCCGTTCGCAATACGCTCGGCCATTCGTCCAGCGGACGGTCGACTTCCTCGGTGGTGGTGAATATCCAACGCTGCGAGCCGTCGATCGAGGCGAAAGCTCCTGGCGCATCGGCGCCCTCGATCTGGCAGAGGTTGAATTCGCGGCCGCGCACCAAGTCGGCGAGATCGGCGCGGAAGTAGACATTGACGGCTCGGCCGAGCGTGCCACGACCATCGCGCGGAATGCCGAGCCGCTCGCGGATCGGACTCGACGCACCGTCGGCGGCGATCAGATAATCCGCGCGCAACCGCTCGACCACGCCGTCGGCGGCGCGAATCGTGGCGGTGACGCCCTCGGGCTCGTCGGCGAAGTCCGTGAGCTCGACGCCGAACCGCACATCGCAGCCGCGAGCCACCGCGATGCGTCGCAGCACCGGCTCCAGCAGATCCTGGGCACACAGGCACGCGGTGGCCGGGGTGATGGTCGACCAGTCCGGCACCCCGCCGGGCAGTGTGAAGGGAATCCGTTCGGCCTGCGCGAGCGTCGGACCGGCCGCGAAGTGCTGGTGCGCTGCGAGGTCGCGAGCCGCATCCAGTACCTGCTCGGCAATGCCGAGCTGGCCGAACAGTTCCATGGTCCGGATATTGATGCGCCGGGCCTTGGGTTGCGGTGAGGTGGTCGGCCTGCGTTCCACCAGGACCGTTGCCACGCCCTGCCGGCGCAGGAACAGCGCGGCCGACAGTCCGACCAATCCGCCGCCGACGATGAGAACACGAGGTTCGTGTACGTTGTACATCATGTGTACGTTGTACACGAATGGTTGAATGCCCGGCAAGGAGGTGGCAGTGAGCGAGCGCCGGCGAGGTGGAGGCATGAGCGAGGATCCGTCGCCGCCCGGACAGTTGATCTGGTCGCTACCCGAACCGCCGGGCCGACCGACCACGACGCTGAGCCGGGCGAGCATCCTGCGTGCGGCATTGACCGCGGCCGATGCCGAGGGCGCGCGGGCGCTGACCATGCGGCGGATCGCCACGGCGGTCGGTGCGTCCACGCCGATGTCGCTGTATCGCTATGTCGGCAGCAAGGATGGGCTGGTCGACTTGATGATCGACGCCGTCTACGGCGAGATTCCGCTACCCACGACACCTCCGGGCCATTGGCGTACCGCGCTCGAAGAGCTTTCGCTCGCCACCTGGTCGGTGATCCAGCGCCACCTCTGGTTCGGTGAGCTCGTGCACACGCGCCCGCCGCTCGGGCCGAATGCGCTGCGCTACTTCGATTTCCGCTTCGCCCTGCTGGAGCCCCTCGATATCGCCGCCGACGATATGACGCTGATCACCGCCGCCGTAGACGGCCATCTCATCGGCGCCGCACTGCAACTCGCCGAGGAGAACCGCATGCGAGCTCGTTCCGGACTGCACACCGACGACGAGTTGGCCGCCGCCGCGCAACCGATGCTGGCCCCGATCCTCGCCGACGGTCGCTACCCGGCCTTCGCCCGCTGGCTCGCCGCGCGTACCACCACCAGCGGCGTAGACCCCGTGGAATGGACGCTGACCAGCCTGCTCGACGGCATCACGGATCGCCTGGAACTTCCGAAATAACGCAGTTCGTGGGCGCAGCGCGGATCGGCAATTCGACGTAGCTCGGTCACGGTTCGGTCACACAGTGTTGTGGGTCCAGCGAGTCTGCGGGGAAATTCGACGAACCGAACGGACCGTACCTAGCGGAATATTCGCCAATAGATTGCTATGGTCGTCGCGCGTCGAATCGGGCGATCTTGTCTGCATGCTGCGTACCAGTCGAGAGGGGATCACGAGTTGTCGGGGCATGGAGTGGCACCTGCGCTTACGCGTTTGATTCGACTTGCGACCGTTGTCGCGGCCGTGGTGACACTGGCTTCGAGTGGCGGGGGCTCCGCGACTGCCGAGCAAAGCATCGACAGCACCCTCGGCGAGCGATGGACCGCTATGCACGACGGCCCGCAGCAGTATCCCGAGATCCATATCGACTGGGACGTCCCGATTCGCATGAGCGACGGGGTCGTACTCAAGGCCAATGTGTATCGACCCGTCGATGCGGCCAACAAGGTGGTCGGCCAGCCGTTGCCGACGATCGTGAACCTCACGCCCTACACCAAACTCATGAGCAATCTGGTCGATTCGGCATTCGCCGCGCCCGGGCTGCGGCCGTTCACCATGGATATCGTCCGGCGCCTCAATCTGTCCGGCACGCCGATCAGCGGATTCGGCGAGCTGATGCAGGCACTCGACGGCGGCATGATCCAGACCGTGCTCGGCATCGACCGCAATCTCATCCGCAGCGGGTACACGCTGGTAGTCGCGGACGTCCGCGGCACCGGCTTCTCCCAGGGCAACTGGAACACGCTCGGCAAGCGTGAACAATTGGACACCCGCGAGGTGATCGATTGGGCGGCGAAGCAGCCGTGGTCCAACGGCACTGTCGGTATGAGCGGCGGCTCCTATGCGGGCATCAATCAGCTGCGCGCGGCCGAAAACGCCCCTGCCGCACTGAAAGCCATCTTCCCGGTGGAGGCGGGAAGCGATCTGATGCGCGATGTCGTCGCGCCGGGCGGCGGTATCGGCACGACCTTCCTGCCGCTGTGGTTGAACAATGTGAACCAGACGAAGTTGATTCCCGACGTGCAGTCCATGCTCAACGGCACCTTCGACTGGAAATGGCTCCAGGCCAGGATGGCCGACCCGGCAACCAATTCCGATCTGCTGGCCCAGGCACTGCTCACCCCGTCGCTGGACCGGGTGCCGACGACACTGGCCGCCGCACTCGACGACGACAGTGAATTCCGGCAGGGGATCCTCGGGCATCCCGACCGAATTACGGTGCCCACCTTCATGTATGGCGGCTGGCACGACATCTTCGCCAACAGCGCGGCCAAACTCTACAACGTGATCCCACTGCCACAGGCGAAGAAGCAGTTGCTGATCGGCGATACCTATCATGCGAATCCGGGTGCCGGTACGGGTGCTGTCGGCGCGCCGCCGCGGCTGGATGTGCTGCAGCGGGTGTGGTTCGACAAGTGGCTCAAGGGCATCGATAACGGCATCGGCGACTTCGGGCCGATCACGCTGTGGGAGCAGGGCTCGGGCTGGAAGACATTGGGGCAGTTCCCGGAAACCGGTGTCACGCATCGCCGTGTCTACCTGTCCGCTACGTCGAGCGATACCGCCGAGCATGCGGTACACGACGGCTCGCTGTCCTCGACGGAGCCGAAGGAGCGCATCGCGCTGCCGGTGTCGCCGGGGGTGACCATGGCGTGCTCACGCGATGCCGCGCAGGGCTCCGCCGGTCTGGCCGCGCCATTCGATATCTGCGCCAAGGACTCTCGCATCGCCGAGGGCAACGGGCTGACCTTCACCAGCGCGCAGATGAGTCAGCCGACGGTGATCTCCGGGCCGATCAATGTGCACCTCAATGCGG
Source organism: Nocardia sp. CA-120079 (assembly GCF_050955745.1). Lineage (NCBI taxonomy): Bacteria > Bacillati > Actinomycetota > Actinomycetes > Mycobacteriales > Nocardiaceae > Nocardia > Nocardia sp. CA-120079. Next base: position 5,804,717 of record NZ_CP192088.1, on the reverse strand, counting down.
TTCACGATGCGACGGACGGCTATTGGGACGTCACCGTCAACGATGTCTCGCCCGACGGCACGTCGACCGTGTTGACCACCGGCCAGCTCACCGCGTCGCTGCGCGCGGTGGACGAGGCGCGGAGTATGCGCTCGGCGAGCGGCGATTACACCGCGCCGTACAACCCGATCACCCTGGACAGCATGCTGCCCGTCGTGCCGGGAAAGCCGATGACGCTGGATATCGCGGTCATCCCGACGCAGGCGGTCTTGTTGCCCGGCCATCGGCTGCGGGTGGATGTGTTCGCTGGAAACGTGCCGAAGGCATTGGCTTTTCGACCGATGCTCAACGCCACCGAACTCAAGACGCAATACCTGCAGCTCGATCCGGATGCGCCCAGCTTCGTCAATCTGCCAACGGACCGGCCCATCGCCTGAAATGTGGCGAAAAGCTTGACGTAGGCGGGTTCCGCAAGTTATTCTATAAATGGGAAGCAATTCAGCGCGGGTCTGACGTGGCCCAAAAACATTGTCTTCTATTCTGATTCCGCACTCGACATTCAGTGTGTGCGAGTGTAATTTTGGACGTTGCGCTGGTTGCCTCCTGTCCACCTCACGAACCAATCGTTGTAAACATCATCCGCTGTGGTGATGTTTCCTTCGTGGTGCGCGAGTTTCGTTCGGGTGTGCGACCGGGGCGGAATTCGTCAGTAGACAAGCGATGTTCGCGCATTGCGTGAGGGGAAGGACGCACCTTGTCAGAATCGAGCCGGACGGTCGGTGCACCGAAACGGATTTCCTTCGCCAGGATCCGGGAGCCACTGGAGGTCCCCGGCCTGCTCGACGTGCAGACCGATTCGTTCGCCTGGTTGATCGGCGGCCCGGAATGGGAAGCCCGCGCCGCCGAGCTCGGCGTGGGTAGTTCGACAGGCGGATTGCAGGAGGTGCTCGAGGAGCTCTCGCCGATCGAGGACTTCTCCGGGTCGATGTCCCTTTCTTTTTCTGATCCTCGTTTCGAGGAGGTCAAGGCCTCCGTCGACGAGTGCAAAGACAAGGACATGACCTACGCGGCGCCGTTGTTCGTGACCGCCGAGTTCATCAACAACAACACCGGTGAGATCAAGAGCCAGACGGTCTTCATGGGTGATTTCCCGATGATGACCGATAAGGGCACGTTCATCATCAACGGCACCGAGCGCGTCGTCGTCTCGCAGCTGGTGCGTTCGCCGGGTGTGTATTTCGATCACAGCGTCGACAAGGGCACCGAGAAGGATCTGCACGGGGTGCGGGTCATTCCGTCGCGTGGTGCTTGGCTGGAGTTCGATGTCGACAAGCGCGACACCGTCGGTGTGCGCATCGACCGCAAGCGCCGCCAACCCGTGACGGTCTTCCTCAAGGCGCTCGGCTGGAGTTCCGAGCAGATCACGCAGCGCTTCGGTTTCTCCGAGGTCATGATGTCGACCCTGGAGAAGGACCATACGGTCGGCACCGATGATGCCCTGCTCGATGTCTATCGCAAGCTGCGGCCGGGTGAACCACCGACCAAGGAGTCCGCGCAAGCGCTCCTGGAGAACCTGTTCTTCAAGGACAAGCGCTACGACCTGGCGCGCGTGGGTCGCTACAAAATGAACAAGAAGCTCGGCATCAGCACCACCACGGACCAGGTGCTGAGCGAAGAGGATCTCATCGCGATCATCGAGTATCTGGTCCGGTTGCACGCGGGCGAAAGGACCATGACGGTGCCCGGTGGTGTCGAGGTTCCGGTCGAGGTCGATGACATCGACCATTTCGGCAACCGTCGCCTGCGCAGGGTCGGCGAGTTGATCCAGAACCAGATCCGGGTCGGCATGTCGCGGATGGAGCGGGTGGTCCGCGAGCGGATGACCACCCAGGACGTCGAAGCCATCACACCGCAGACGCTGATCAATATCCGTCCGGTCACGGCGTCGATCAGGGAGTTCTTCGGGACTTCGCAGCTGTCGGTGTTCATGGACCAGAACAACCCGCTGTCGGGCCTGACCAATAAGCGTCGGCTCTCGGCGCTGGGTCCTGGTGGTCTGTCCCGGGAACGCGCCAGCCTCGAACTGCGCGATGTGCACCACAGTCACTACGGCCGGATGTGCCCGATCGAGACCCCGGAAGGCCCGAATATCGGCCTGATCGGCTACCTGTCGGTGTACGCACGGGTGAACCCTTTCGGCTTCATCGAGACGCCGTACCGCAAGGTGGTCGACGGCAGGGTGACCGATGAGGTCGAGTACCTCACCGCCGACGAAGAGGAACGGTATGTGCGTGCGCAGGCCAATTCGCTGACCGACGCGGACGGGTACCTGGTGGAGGACAAGATCCTGGCCCGGCGCCTCGGCGAGGAAGTCGAATCGGTTCCGGCCGACGAGGTCGACTATATGGATGTCTCACCGCGCCAGATGGTTTCGGTCGCGACCGCGATGATTCCGTTCCTCGAGCACGACGACGCCAACCGTGCCCTCATGGGTGCGAACATGCAGCGCCAGGCCGTGCCGCTGATCCGCTCCGAGTCACCGATTGTCGGCACCGGTATGGAGTTTCGTGCCGCCCTCGATTCGGGCGATGTTGTCGTCAATGTGAAAGCCGGTGTGGTCGAGGAGGTTTCGGGCGACTTCATCACCGTCATGGCCGACGACGGCACCCGCAAGAGCTACCGGTTACGCAAGTTCGCCCGCTCGAACCAAGGCAATTGCGTCAACCAACGCCCGATCGTGGACGAGGGGCAGCGCGTCGAGTCCGGTCAGGTGCTCGCCGATGGTCCCTGCACCGAGAACGGTGAGATGGCCCTCGGCAAGAACCTGCTGGTGGCGATCATGCCGTGGGAGGGCCACAACTACGAGGACGCGATCATCCTGTCGCAGCGCCTCGTCGAACAGGATGTGCTCACCTCGATCCACATCGAGGAGCACGAAGTCGATGCCCGTGATACGAAACTCGGTGCCGAGGAGATCACCCGCGATATCCCGAACGTCTCCGACGAAGTGCTCGCCGATCTCGACGAGCGCGGCATCATCCGCGTCGGTGCGGAGGTGCGCCACGGCGACATCCTGGTCGGCAAGGTCACTCCCAAGGGGGAGACCGAGCTGACGCCGGAGGAACGATTGTTGCGGGCGATCTTCGGTGAGAAGGCGCGCGAAGTGCGCGACACCTCGATGAAGGTGCCGCATGGTCAATCGGGCAAAGTTATCGGTATTCGGGTGTTTTCGCGCGAGGACGACGATGATCTGCCGCCCGGCGTCAATGAACTCGTGCGCGTCTATGTGGCGCAGCAGCGCAAGATCCAGGACGGTGACAAGCTGGCCGGTCGCCACGGCAACAAGGGTGTCATCGGCAAGATCCTCCCCGCCGAGGACATGCCGTTCCTGCCCGATGGGACCCCGGTGGACATCATCCTGAACAGTCACGGTGTGCCGCGTCGTATGAACATCGGCCAGATCTTGGAGACCCACCTCGGGTGGATCGGCAAGGCGGGCTGGAAGATTCAGGGCACACCCGACTGGGCGAGTTCGCTGCCCGAGGAGATGCGGGCCGCGCCCGCGGACAGCAATCTCGCCACCCCGGTCTTCGACGGTGCGCGTGAGGAAGAGCTCAGCGGGCTGCTCGGCTGCACACTGCCGAACCGCGACGGCGAAGTGATGGTCGGCGCGGATGGTAAGGCGACATTGTTCGATGGACGTTCCGGTGAACCGTTCCCGTACCCGGTCGCGGTCGGCTACATGTACATCCTGAAGCTGCACCACCTGGTCGACGACAAGATCCACGCCCGTTCGACCGGTCCGTACTCGATGATCACCCAGCAGCCGCTCGGTGGTAAGGCGCAGTTCGGTGGTCAGCGCTTCGGTGAGATGGAGTGCTGGGCCATGCAGGCCTACGGCGCCGCTTACACGCTGCAGGAGCTGCTCACCATCAAATCCGACGATATCGCGGGCCGGGTCAAGGTCTACGAGGCGATCGTCAAGGGCGACAATATTCCGGAGCCGGGCATCCCGGAGTCGTTCAAGGTGCTTCTGAAGGAGCTCCAGTCGCTGTGCCTCAATGTCGAGGTACTGTCCTCCGACGGCGCCGCCATCGAAATGGGCGGCGTCGACGAGGACGATATCGATCGGACGGCGGCGAATCTGGGCATCAACCTGTCCCGCAACGAATCCGCGACCGTGGACGATCTACAGCTGTGACATCACCTGGGCCGCAATGAGTTCCAGGTGCGCCAGATCGTCGAGATCGAGGATCTGGAGATAGAGACGGGTAGACCCGATTTCGGCGTAGCGGGCGATCTTGTCGACGACCTCGGCGGGGGAGCCCGCGAGCCCGTTGGTCTTCAGTTCCTCGACCTCACGGCCGATGGCGGCGGCCCGGCGCGCCACCTCGGCATCGGAGGCGCCGACACAGGCCACCAGGGCATTGGAGTAGACCAGATCGTCGGGGCGGCGGCCACGAGCCTCGGCGGCCGCGCGCACGCGGTCGAACTGACGGGAGCTGTCCTCGGGCGAGGCGAAAGGCATATTGAATTCGGTGGCGTAGGTGGCGGCAAGGCGCGGGGTGCGGGTCGCACCGTGTCCGCCGATCAGCAGCGGTACCGGATCCTGCACCGGCTTCGGCAGGGCAGGGGAGTCCGTGATCGCGTAATGCGCACCTTCGAAGGTGAACTTATCGCCGACCTTGGTCGACCACAGGCCGGTGATGATCGCCAGCTGCTCCTCGAATCTGGTGAACTTGTCCTGCGGAAACGGGATGCCGTAGGCGGCATGTTCCTCGGCGAACCAGCCGCTGCCCAGTCCGAATTCGACTCGGCCGCCGGACATCTGATCCACCTGGGCGACCTGGATGGCCAGCGGTCCGGGTAGTCGGAAGGTGGCGGCTGTCACGAGGGTGCCGAGCCGGATGCGCTTGGTCTCCCTGGCCAGCCCGGCCAGGGTGATCCAGGCGTCGGTCGGACCGGGCCGGCCGTCCAGGCCGCCCATGGCGAGATAGTGGTCGGAGCGGAAGAACGCGTCGAAACCCAGATCCTCGGTGGCTTTGGCGACGGTGAGCAGCGTGTCGTAGCTTGCGCCCTGCTGCGGTTCGGTGAAGATGCGTAGATCCATGCCGACCATGGTGCCCGAGATTGATCTTGTCGGTCGGGTCTGATCGCGCCCGCTTATCATTGGCCCGTGGTTGGCGCGGTCGAATCGGAATCCGATCTACGCAAGGGCGTGTCGCCGAGATCGGTATTCGCCCAACGTCTGATGAGCTTGTTCGAGGCCGCGGGCAATCCGAAACTGCGGCAGGTTGCCGCTGCCGCCGAGGCACGGATGAAGGCGACTCGCGGGCCGGCCAAGGGCGGTACCGCATCGCTGCAGCGGATCAGCGATTGGCGCTCGGGCCGCAATGTACCAGCGCAATTCGAGACGCTGTTGCCGATTCTGCTCACTTTGATCGATCTGGCCAAGAAGTCGGCTGGGCCAGTGCAACGCCAGCTGGTGGATCTACCGGAATGGCGGCGGCTGTGGCAGGCGGCTGTCAGCTGGAAGCCCGAGAACGATCCGGCCACCGCCGTATGCCCCTATCGGGGGCTGACGTCGTATCAATCCGATGATGCCGCATGGTTTTTCGGCCGCAGCCGGGCCACCAACGACTTCACCGAGCTGGTGCTGAGCACGCTCGATACGCCCGGGGGCGGCATGGTCGCCCTGGTCGGCGCGTCGGGTGCGGGTAAATCCTCGCTGCTGCACGCCGGTTTGATCCCGGCGGTCCGGAAAGTCGAAAAGGATTGGCAGGTAAAGACACTCACTCCCGGCGCGCAACCGCGGACCGCGCTGGCCGAAGCGGTTGGCGGCGACTGGGCGATCGGCAAATGCGGCCTGTTGATCGTGGACCAGTTCGAGGAACTGTTCACCGCCTGCCAGGACGAGCAGGAACGCGAGGATTTCCTCGTCGCGTTGGCGGGGATGGCCGCGCCGCACGAAAGCCGTTGGGTTACAGTCGTATTGGCTGTTCGTGCCGACTTCTACGCACAGTGTCTCGACTATCCGATCCTCGAAGATGCACTGAACAACCGGGGTTATGTACTCGGCCCGATGCGCCTGAGCGAACTGTCCGAGGCCATTACCGGACCGGCCGCGGCGGCGGGACTCGAACTCGAACCCGGACTGGTCGAATTGGTGGTCACCGAACTCTGTGGCCTAGGCGATCACCAGAGCCGGCGCAGCTACGACCCCGGCGCACTGCCGCTGCTCTCCCATGTCATGGCGGCGACCTGGGAACATCGGGAACGACTACGCCTGACGGTGGCCGGCTACCGCAAGGCGGGCGGGGTCACGGGTTCGGTCGCGGCGACAGCAGAACACGCCTGGGTTGAACTCACCGTCGCTCAGCGGATCGAGGCGAAACCGCTGCTGCTGAGCCTGGTCAGCGTCGGCTCGGACGGTCACGACACCAGGCGGCGCGCCGCCCGCGCCGAATTGATCACCCGCGCGGTGGATTCCGAGGCCGCCGACGCGGTGCTGGAAACGCTGGTCCGCGCCAGGCTGGTCACCTCCGATGCCGACAGCGCCTATTTCACCCACGAAATCGTGCTGCGCGCCTGGCCTCGACTGCGGGCCTGGATCGAGGAGGATCGAGTCGGCTATCTGGTGCGCCAGCGGCTGGAAGCCGATGCGGTCGACTGGTTTTCCTCGGGCAATGACCCGGCCCTGCTCTACCGCGGCACCCGGCTGGCGACCGCGAAAGAAGCCGCCGCCCGGCATCCGGCCACCGAAACGGTGACCGAATTCCTCACCGCGGCACAGACTTCCCGTACGAAATCACGACGCTGGGCCGCCGCGACGCGTGCGGTGCTCGCCCTGCTCGGCGTCGGTGTCCTGGTCCTCGGCATCGCCGGCTACGGCCAGGTCCGGCTGAAAGACGAACAACGCGACAATGCTCTGCTATCGGCGGTGCTCGCCGAATCCGAGAGCCTGCGCACGACCGATCCCACCCTGTCCGCCCAACTCGCCCTCGTCGCCCATCGTCTCGAACCCGATGACCGGGACGTGAATTCGCGCCTGCTGAGTACACAGAATCTGCCGCTGGCCACTCCGCTGTCCGGACATGTCGGCGCGGTCGACCAACTCGCGTATCAACCAGGCGGCGCGCTGCTCGCTTCGGCGGGCGAAGACCACACCATCCGGCTGTGGGATCTCACCGATCGCGCGCGTCCACAGCCCATGGGCACGCCATTGAACTGCGATGCCGCCGCGACCTCGGTGACATTCAGCCCCGACGGGGAACTTCTCGCGGCGGCCTGCGGGACGGCATTGCAGCTGTGGAGTGTCGACGATCCGCGACACCCGGTCCCGGCGACGGCCCCGATCGCCGGGGGCGTCGTGCGGGTGGCCTTCGGTCCGACCGGACGGCTGCTCGCGGCGGCGGACAACAATCGCACCGTCACGCTGTGGAATTTGCAGAACCCGGCCGCACCGACGAAAATCGGTGCCCCGCTGCTGATTCCGCAGCAGGTTCGATCGATGTCGTTCCACCCCAGGGGATCCTGGCTCGCCGTCGCCTACGACGACGCGATCCAACTCTGGACGATCGGGGACGCCCCCACACCGCTGGGCGCGCCGATCCCGATCCCGGCGCGGCCGGTGCGGGCGGTGGCGGTCGGCCAGGACGGTGCGACCCTGGCGGTCGGCAGCGGTGGTGATTCGCCGTGGGCGGAGAATACCGGCGATGCCACCGTCGGACTGTGGGATGTCACCGATCCGGTCCGGCCTGTCTTTCGCAGTTCGCTACTCGCGACGGCCAATTCGGCGGTGCGCTCGCTCGCGTTCAGCCCGGACAGCGACGTCCTTGCCGCAGGCAACCGCAATGGCGTCACGGTGTGGAATATCGCCGACCGCGCCAATCCCCGGCCGCTCGGCGAACCGCTGCTGGCATCGTCGTCACCGTGCCCCGAGGTCAGTACCATGTTGGTCTGCCAGGACGCGCAGAACTCGCTGGCCTTCGCCCCGGACGGGCATACCGTCGCCGCTGCCGGCGCGCTCGGCGTGGTCCGGCTCTGGTCGCTGGCCCCCGCGGTGCTTCCCGGGCGGCTCGGGTGGTTGCCGGTGCCGCCGGCATTCAGCGCCGCGGGCACCATTGTGACCGGCGCGATCAACGGCCGGGTCGGGCTATGGGATGTGCGCGATCGCGCCGATCTGCGCAAACTCGCCGACCTCGGTCCGGGCCCCACCGAGTTGTATGCGGCGGGAGCTTCGCTGAGCCGAGACGGACGCACCGCCGTATCGACGGTCGGATCACCGCCGCGGGTGATTCTGCACGATGTCAGCGATCCCGCGCATGTGCACACGCTGGCGGAACTGCCCGGCGTCTTTGCCGCCATGTTCAGTCCGGGCGGTCGCTATCTGTGGACCATTGCCGACGACGCGACCTGGTCGTTCCAGGCGTGGGACCTGGCCGACCGGGCCCATCCGGTTGCACTGGGGCGTCGGCTGCCGCTGGCCACCGGCAGCGGTGGCGCATTCGCCATGTACAGCTCCGGCGATGAGCTGATGGCCACCATGTCCTTCGATCGGGTGCATACCGGCCAGGACCGATACGTCATCCGGCTCTGGGATATGTCGAATCCGGCCGAACCCCATGTGCTGAGCGAGATTCCGAGCGAGCCGACCAAACCGTTCGGCTGGATCGGTGTTACGCCCGACAGCAAGACGCTGGTTAGTCTCGCGGCAGATACCCTGCAGACCTGGGATATCTCCGATCCCGCCGCGGTGCGCAAACTCGGTGAGCCGATCGCGACGCATGGCTTGAATATTCTGTCCGTCGACTTCAGTCCTGATAGCGCGACTATGGCGACCTCGAGCGCGGATTCGACCGTGCGGATCTGGGATTTCAGCGACCGCGCGCATCCGAGACCGCTCGGCCATTCGATCACCGTGCCGAGCACGACGAGCTGGCAGTTGGCCCTCGATCCGGCGGGCCGATATCTGGTCGGCACCGGCAACGGCGTGATGAGCATGTGGGATCTGGATCCGCAACACGCGATCGCGCGTATCTGCGATGTCGGTCGCGCGGTATTGACCCGGGAGGTGTGGCAGGCGCATGTGCCGCGGATGGCCTATCGTCCGCCCTGCTGATCAGCCCGCCCTGCTTGATCAGAGTGCGCAGAAGGTTCGTGTGGCCGCATCGTCGAGAAACCGTGCGGCGGAGGCGTTGTCGGCGAGGTAGTGGAATTCGTTGCCGGTGAGCAGCACGATGCGGCTGCCGTCCGGACTGGCGATGACCCGATTGTCGTAGCCGAGTGTCCGGCCGAGGTAGGTCCAGACCGGACCGCAGGATGCCTGCGCATGCAGGACGCCGAGACCGTAGCCGTTGCCCGCATCGGAGGTCGGCACGGTGGTGGTGAGTTCGGTCTGTTGCGCGGGCGGCAACAGACGGCCGGAGAACAGAGCATGGGTGAAGGTGGCGAAGTCGTCCAGGGTGGAGATCATCGCGCCCGCCGCGCCATAGATCTGCGGGTCGGCGACCGAGATATCGCGTTGCCAGGTGTAGCCGTGCAGCCAGTTGCCGTGTGGGTTCGGGTCGGTGACCGGATAGGTCGTGTCGCGCAGGTGCAGTGGTTCGATGATGCGTTCGCGAACTTCGTCGGCCGTGTGTCGACCGGTCACGGCGGTGATCACCATGCTCGCGAGGACATAGTTGGTGTTGGCATAGGAGAACTGCTCGCCGGGCGCTCCGGTCCGACCCCGCTGCAGCGCGATATCGACCTCCGCCCGGGGGGACCACGCGGGCCACGCCGCGACCCCGGCGATATAGGGCAGTGAGATCCTGGGATCGTCGGTGTATTCCGGCAGCCCGGAGGTGTGGTTGAGCAACTGGCGAACGGTGATGCCCGCACTGTCGGGCACTGTGCCCGGAATCCAGCGGTCGATGGGGTCGTCGAGGGACAGTCGCTGTTCGGCTTCCAGTTGCAGCAGGACCACGGCCACGAACGCCTTCGTGAAGCTGCCGATACGCAACCGTGCCTTCGGGTCGGCGGGGGTGCGAGTCGACAGCTCGCCGTAGCCCGCGTGCACGTAACGCGTTTCGGATCCGCTCCGGACCAATCCGATGACACCTGGGAAACCGTTCGTGACTCCGGCGTCGGCACCCGCCTGCAAGATATCGACCGGCTGCTCCTCGGCCCGCGCGACGCCCGGCGTTGCCAATACGACGAGCACAGCGGCGACTATTCCCCTGATGGCAGTCATTCCCCTCCTGCGGCATGTGCGATGTTCCGCGGCATCAAGCTACGGCAACCGACATACCGGCATTCCGGTCCGGAATTCCGGTGCGTGCCCGTGAACTGCGCAGATCCGTCACTCGGCATGCCGATCGGTAGCTACATGCACGCGCCGCCGCATAACGTCCGGTCGTCGAGCGGGAACAGGAATCACGCCGGCCGGACCATATGGAGGGGAGTTCGGCGGGTGCGACTCCTGTTCCCGCGGTCGTCGGCAACCACACACGGAGGGGAACCTTGAGTACGTCCAGTACTGCCTACCTCGTAATCCCCTCCGGTCGGTATCGGCTCGCGGGCATGGGGAACCGGCTGGGCGCGCGGCTCATCGATACCGTCATCGTCGGCATACCGATCGGTATTGTTGCCGCGGCCGTGGTCGCGAGCACTGACTCGTCGAACGAATTCCCCGCCGAGACCGATTCCGGATTCGGCGTGGGCGCCGCACTGCTGGTCGTTGCACTCGGCTTGCTCGCGAGCATCGCTTATGACGTCGGCTTGACCGCGACCCAGGGCGCGACCTTCGGGAAGAAGGCGCTCGGCATTCGCGTCGCGCGGATCGACACCGCCGACGCGCCGGAGGAGGGTATCGGCTTCGCGGCGGCCTTGATCCGCTGGGCCACTCTCGTGCTGCCGAGCGCCCTCTGTGTTATCTGGGGTGTGCTGTGTGCGGTGTCGCCGTATTTCGATCATGTCGCCCGGCGGGGCTGGCATGACAAGGTTGCCGAGACTTTCGTCCTCGCGGCGGCGTAGCGCGGGCTACCGATAGGGTCGGCGTGGTGAGCGCAGGCATGACATATCGGCCGGTTGTCGTCGTGATGGGCGTCTCCGGATGCGGGAAGTCCACGGTCGGTGCACTGATTGCCGAGACACTGCAGGTCGAATACGCCGAGGGCGACGATTTCCATCCGTCTTCGAATATCGAGAAGATGGCGGCCGGTGTGCCACTGACGGACGCGGATCGCGCGCCGTGGCTCGATATCGTGGCGGCGTGGCTGGGGGAGCGGCGCGAGCGCGGCGGTGTGGTCAGCTGCTCGGCGCTCAAGCGCGGCTATCGCGATCGATTGCGTGCGGCCGCACCCGAGGCGTTCTTCGTCCATCTGTCCGCATCGCGCGCGGAACTGGCTCGCCGGATGGAGACGCGCCGTGGCCATTTCATGCCCGCGACGTTGCTCGACTCGCAGCTCGCCGCGTTGCAGCCCTTGGCCCCGGATGAATTCGGCGTCACCGTGGACGCGACCGCGGATCCCGCCGAGCTGGTCCGCGAGGCGGTAACCGCGTGGGAGTCGAGCTGACTCAGGTGTCCGTGCGTCGCCGCACGACCCGGGTCGCCAGCCAGGCCACGCCGAGTATGAGCAGTGGGGTGAGCAGCAGCAGCGGGACCGTCGCCGCACCCGCGAGCGGATGCAGCCAGCCCGCGACGGTATCGCACATCGCGTCGATCAGGGTGCGAGCCAACTCGGCCACTGGCGAGTGCTCGTCCGGTCCGGTGCTGGCGTGGTCCGGCCATCGATTCACGGCCAACACCCTACGACATCGGATCGGTATATCCGGTAGATCCACGGCCGGACACTCAGCAACCTCACAGCTGCGAATCTGGCATCGTGGAGGTATGACAAATCGCCCGCTACCGGTACGGAGCATCGCGGTGCTGACCGCGATGGTCTTCGTCATTACCGGCAGCGTGCTCGGACGCGACGGCATTACCGCGATAGATCAGCCGGGGACCGATTGGGTGATCCAGCGGCGCGCCGGGCTGGTCACGCCGGTTGCGATCGGGGTCAGCGACTTGGGCGGCACGCCGGCGATGACGGCGCTGGCGATGGTCCTGTGTCTCGTGCTGGCCTGGCGTCGGCGGTGGCCGGAGGCGGTGCTGGCCGGTGTCGCGACCGCGGGCGCGGGCGTGCTCGTCGTGGTCGGCAAACATCTGGTCGGTCGTACTCGCCCGCCTGAGGCGGATCGCCTTGTCACCGAGACCAATCAGGCATTTCCGTCCGGACACAGTCTCGGATCGATTGTGGTGATCGGACTCCTTGCCGCGGTGGTGCTTACGCGACTGCACCGCCCGGCCGCTCGCCGCATCGCGGTGACCGTCGCTGCCGTATTTGTTGTGGCTGTTGGTCTTTCCCGCTGGTATCTGGGCGTGCACTGGCCGACCGATGTGCTCGGCGGCTGGTGTATCGGCGCGCTGTGGCTCGCGCTGTGTCTGGCGGCGTACCGGGCCTATCTGGTCGGCAGGGCCGGTGTGGTGCACTCTCCGCCGGAGACATTGGGAATACAGACACCCGCGGCCTCCGACAGCAGCAGCGCCCCGCCGACCAGTGCGGCCACCGCGATCGCACCGAAGACGAACACCCACAGCAGCGCGGGGATATGAGTGAGCCGGGCGAGCTGATCGGCGTCGGAGTCCGCGCCCTGCGGCATATTCCAGCGGCGGACTCGCCCGCGCTGCAATTCGATCACCGGCCGGGTGCCCGCGAGCAGTAGGAACCACGCGCCGAGATACGCGAAACCGGCCTGGACCGTATCGGTTCCGAACCAGGACACCGCGAAGACGATGGCGCCCAAGCCGAATACCGTCAGCAGTCCGTAGACATTGCGCACCTTGATCAGGACGGCGGCGAGCAAAGCGATCGCGGTCCAGAGCATGAGGGTGATCCGGTTCGCGCCGAGCAGTGCGGCGAAGCCGAGACCGAGCAGCGGCGGCGAGGGATAGCCCGCCATCGCGGTCAGAATCATGCCGAGGCCGTAGGGTTTTCCGCTCGATACGGTCAGACCGGAGGTGTCGGAGTGCAGCGTGATGCTGTTGAGCCTGCGGCCGGTGAGCAGTGCGGTGAGCGCGTGGCCGCCCTCGTGCGCGATGGTGACCACATTGCGGGTGATCCGCCACAGCGGGCTGTATCCGACCAGAATCAGGGCCGCGACTGCTGTCGCGATGACCAACCACCATGGTGGCGCTGCCTGGGTTGTGGTGAGCCGGTCCGCGATGGAGGCGCCGCGCTCGACGAATTCCGCTGTTTGCACCGCCGCACCTTATCCGGCCGCGGCGCGCTTCGCTGAGTCGTCGCGAGCCGGTCAGGTGGTGACGAGCTCGCCGAGATCCGCCGATCTGCGGGCGGCTTCGAGCAATCGCAAGGTGGTGACGGCGTCGCGGGGGTCGACCGGAACGGGTGCGCCGTCCAGGATTGCGGCGGCCATGGCGTTGTAGAACGCCGGATAGTCGCCCGCTAGTGTGGGGACCGGTTCGATGTCGGGATCCGCGCCTACCGTTCCCCACCGATCGGGTTCGACTGTGCCCCAAGGATCGTCACCGGGGCGATGGCCCGACCGCAATGCGTTCTCCTGCGGATCCAATCCGTAAGTGAGGTAACCGGCTTCGGAACCGAGCACCCTGAATCGGGGTCCTAGCTGTGGAGTTACCGCGCTCATCCAGAGGTGCGATCGCACACCCGAGGTGTGGGTGAGTGCGATGAACGCGTCGTCATCGGTCTGGATATTCGGCCGCCGCCGGTCCAGTTCGCCGTACACCGAGCGCGCGGGACCGAACAGTGTCACCGCCTGGTCGATCAGGTGACTGCCGAGGTCGAACAGCAGTCCGGCGCCGTCGTCGGCGGAACCGACTTCGCGCCAGCCGCCCTTCGGCACCGGGCGCCACCGCTCGAACCGTGACTCGAAACGGCGTACTTCGCCGAGCCGCCCGTCCTCGATCAGCTGCCGCACCGTCAGGAAGTCGCCATCCCAGCGCCGGTTCTGGAAGACCGATAGCGCCAGACCGGCGCGCTCGGCCCGCGCGATCAGATCCTCGCCCTCGGCCACGTTCACTGCGAACGGCTTGTCGACGACCACCGGCAGCCCGGCGTCCAGCGCCTGCCGAGCCAGCGGCGCATGCGTTCGATTCGGCGTCGCGATAACCACCAGATCGATGCCCGCGGCATCGGCAAATAATTCATCCGCACTTGCCAACACCCGCACCCCGGGATGCTCGCGCCGCGCCTGCCCCGCCCGCTCGGATGACCCCGTAACCACCGCCGCCACCCGCATCCGCGGCTGCGCGGCGATGAGCGGCGCATGGAACACCGACCCGGCCAATCCGTACCCGACGATGGCGACCTGCAGGCTCATCGTTGCGACGCTACCGTACCTCTTGACTTGTTGTTGCGACAACAGATACTGTTGTCGCAACAACAATCAATGCGGACCGGGGAGTGCTCCGATGTATGTGATCTATGAAGAAGCTGTTATTTCCGGAGAGATCGAGGAGATCTGGCGGGCCGCTACCGACGTGGCCAACTGGCCGTCCTGGGATCCGCACGAGGAGAAGGCTCGGATCGATGGGCCGTTCGTGCCGGGAACCACGGGCTGGGTGAAACCCAAAGGCGCACCGGCTGGTCCGTTCACCATCACCGCCGTTGATGCTGGACGTTCGTGGACAAGTGAGGCCGGGATTCCGTTCGGCAAGATCCGCGGTCACTACACCTACGCACCGCTCGGCGACGGAGCCGTACGTGTCGCGAAGCGGATGGAGGTGCACGGCCCGTTCCGGCCGATCTTCCGGCTGATCTGGGAGCGCGGCATTCGCGCCGATATGCAGCTGACCATCGCGGCGCTGGAACTCGAGGCACGGCGACTCGGGGGCGAACATGGCTGAACCACAAGGCCCACTGATGAGTCCGGGCTTCTGGCTGCATCACGCCGCGTTGGAATGGCGCGCCACCGTCGAACGCAACCTGCGCCCCCTCGGCCTCACCCTGACCCAATTCAACCTGCTCGCCTCGGCCGGTTGGCTCGGCAGGCAGGGCGAACCACCGACCCAACAGCAGGTAGTCGACATGGCAGGCGCCGACCGGATGATGGGCTCCCGCGTAATCCGCGTCCTGGAAGACCGCACTCTCCTGACCCGCCGCCCCGACTCCGACGACGCCCGAATCCTGCGCATCGAAGTCACCGCGGAAGGCCGCACCCTGGCCCGCCGCGCCATCCGCATCGTCGTCGACACCGACGAACAATTCTTCGGCTCCGATAGCGACCCCCTCCGTGACCGCCTCAAATCGATTGCCGCGCAACGTATTGGGATATGACCGGTTTGGATGGTGTGCACATGAATTGCGGCGATGATTTCGACGACCCCATCTCGATTCGCCCGCAACAAAGCGCCTTTGCCCTTGGATTGCTGATCCTCCCGGCGCAGTATGCGATCGGCCTGGATTTACACCCATACGGTGATCGGATCACCGGTTCGACGCTCGGCTTCCCGATACATTCGCATCGGCCGCCGCGAATACCGGGATAGTGGACTCGCCGCGCCGAAATAGATTGCTACCGAGTTGCTTGACCAAGATCACATTTCGAGATGTGATATCGGGGTGGCACAACGATGGTGGCAGGATCTATCGCCGATGGCGGGGTCGTTCGTCATGGCGACCGGAATCGTGTCGGTGGGGTTGCATCTCACCGGATTCGAAGTCGTCTCGTGGCTGATATTCGCACTCGCGGCGGCGGTCTGGCTGCTGCTCGCGATCGACTTCGGCACGCGACTGCTGTGGCATCGTTCGCAATGGGATGCCGAGGCCGATACCCCGCCCGCATTGACCGGGGTCGCGGCGACAACGGTGCTCGGGACGCGGTTGTCACTGTCGGGCTGGCAGATTGCGGCTTGCGCACTATTGGTGCTTGCCGCGGCGATCTGGCCCGGACTATTGCTCGCGGTACTGCGGCATTGGAATCGGCGGATGGCGGGCGGGGCATTCCTGGTTTGTGTTTCTACCCAGGGCCTCGCGGTGCTGGCGGGGACACTGGCGCGGGCCGATGTCGGTGATTGGCTCGCCTGGGTGGCGTTGGCGTTGTTCTGTATCGGTGTGCTGCTTTATCTCGCGGCCTTCGCTCATTTCGATATTCGGCAGGTGTGGATCGGTGCGGGCGATCAATGGGTCGCCACCGGTGCACTGGCGATTTCGACACTGGCAGCCGCCAGACTTGTCGGCGCACACCAGTGGACCGGGGCCGTGCATCGGCTGCTCGAGGTGGTCGCGCTGATCGTCCTCGGCCGCAACCTGTTCGGCTACACGATCCTGATGGTCGCCGAGGTGATCCGCCCGCGACCCGAGTACGACATCCGGCGCTGGGCCACGGTTTTCCCGCTCGGCATGACCGCGGTCGCGACGCTGACCACCAGTGCGGCCATCGACCTGCCCGCGCTGCGCGCGCTCGGCGACCTGCTGCTTCTGGTGGCGGTGGGCGCATGGACACTCACTTTCGCCGTATTGCTCGCGGACCGAACGACATTCGAATCCGATCGGTCCGCGTAATCGGCGGGTTCGGCGACGCGGCACCTGGCCGGGTCGGGGCGTAGGCTCCGACGAATGGTGCCCGCCTCCCACGTGGCCGCTTTCGCTGTCGCCGCACTGATCATCATCGTAATTCCTGGCCCGAATGTGCTTTTCGCGATCGGACGGGCCCTGGCGCACGGTCGGCGCACGGCATTGCTTTCGGTGTTGGGGGCGACGGTGGGGTCGGCGCTGCCGCTGATTGCCGTTGCGCTGGGGTTGGGCGTGGTGCTCGCGGCGTCGGCTGTGCTGCTGACGATCGTCAAGGTGGTGGGTGCGGGTTATCTGATCTACCTGGGCGTCATGGCGATTCGGGAGCGGAAGAGTCTCGCGGGTGCGCTGCATTCGCACGCACCGGATACGAATCCGCGGCGAATGTTCCGGCAAGGTGTGATCGTCGGTGCCACGAATCCGAAGACCATCGTGTTCTTCGCCGCCGTCCTACCGCAGTTCGCCGACCCGGCCACGGGTGCATTGCCCTTGCAGTTGCTGACCCTCGGTTCGGTCGGGCTCGGCATCCAGATACTCAGCGATGGAACATGGGCCGTGGTCGCGGGTGCCGCGCGATCATGGTTCGTCCGCTCACCGCGCCGCCTCGAATCGGTCGGTGCCACCGGCGGATTGATGATCATCGGCGTCGGTGCGAGCGTCGCGCTGAGCGGTACCAACTGAGGATTATGCGTGGTTGGTGGTGTTCCAGAAACCGATCCACAGCGCACCCCACCAGCATGCCTGGGAGATGAGCAGGGTCAGTGCGCCGCGGGCGATCAGTGGTCGATCGAGGATCCCGCCGCGGGCCGCGACTCGGTCGGTGAAGGCGGATGCTTGTAGACCGTTCAGCGTCAGGGCGACGACCAGCGCCATTTTGGTCTGGGTGGTGTGGTTGGCGATATTCGGTTCGAGGAGTACGCCGCTGGCGACCAGGCCGGTGACGCCCAGCCAGATGGGCAGTTGGAGGCGGTCGGCGACGGTCAGCATTTCGCGTAGGGGTGTGCGGCGCAGGACCCAGGCCACGGCGAAATAGTCCACCGCAAGCACCGCGCCGAAGCCCAGGACCAGCGATGCCAGATGGATGAGCAACGCCGCATGGTGCAGCGCTGGCGTGCAATGCAATTGGGTCGACAGCCAGATCGCCGTCGCGAGCGCGGCGCAGGTGGCGACCGTCCGGATGGCGAAACCGCGCCGGGTATGTTCCCCACCCACCAGCGCCGTCATCGGCGCCGCTCCAAGTCGCGGCCCTGCATTCTCGATCCTCACTCACACAACTCACCCAACCTAGTTAAGGTTAGGCACGCCTAATGCTAGTGTCTCCGATTTCGGTCGAGATCGACAGGGGTATTCAGCGGCGGGGTGGTACGGCGGTGTATTCCTGTTCGGGGCGGCCGGTAGTGCCGTAGCGCAGACGCATCTGGACCGTGCCCGCGGCGACCAGGGTGGCGAGATAGCGCTGAGCGGTGGCGCGGGAGATGCCGATGGCGGTGGCCACCTCGGCGGCGGACAGCGGTGCGGTGGCCTCGAGGATGGTGTGCAGGACGAGGTCTTTGGTGGGGGAGGCGATGACGGTGGTCGCGGTGGGCGTCGAGGTCGGGCGCAGCGCTTGGAGTGCGGCTTCGATGCTCGTGTTATCGATCTGGGGTGCGGCGAGGGTGCGGCGGTAGCGGGCGTATCCGGCTAGGCGGGCCGCGAGCATGGTGTGTGGGAAGGGTTTCACCAAGTATGCGAGTGCGCCCGCGGCGAATGCGGCTCGGACGGTGGCGCTTTCGGTGGCAGCGGTCAATACCATGGCGTCGCAGTGCAATTCGCGCACCAGGTCGATGCCGGAACCATCCGGCAGGTATACATCGACCAGCGCCAGGTCGATCGCATTGGCGGCGTAGAGTTCTCGCGCGGCGGCCAGGGTGTGGGCGGTGCCCGCGACGGTGAAACCCGCGATGGATTCGACTATCCCGGCGTGCAGATTGGCCACGCGGAAGTCGTCGTCCACCACCAGCACGGTCAGATCTGTTGCGGCCATGGCATCTCGCTGTCTACCAGTACTCCGGGGATTCGGGCGATGAATTCGGCGCCGGTAAGCGGCGGCGCACCACCGCGCGCACTGGCGAGCCGGACATCGCCGCCGTGCGCGCGGGCGATCTGGCGGATCAGCGCGAGGCCGACGCCGCGTCCGCCCGGCACACCGTGATCCTCGCGGGTGGAGGTGCCCTCGGTGAACATGGTGTCGATCATCTCGGGTGCGACACCGTCCCGCTGTCCGCGACCGCGATGTGCAGCGTCGAATCCTCCTGCACCAGTTCGACTTCCACCTGATTGATCGCATTGTCGGCGACGCGTGCCGCCTCGATCGCATTGTCGAGCAGATTGCCGAGCACGGTCGTGACATCGACGGGTTCGGCCAGATTGCCGTCCACCCAGGTATTCGGGCCGAGTACGAGTTCGACGCCGCTCTCGCGCGAATGCGCCGCCTTGGCCGCGAGGAAGGCCTGCAGATACGCGTCATGGATCGCATCGATGCCGGGCGTCGCCGCACCGAGTGGGCCCGCACCGATCAACTCATCGATGACATGTGACGCCTCCTCGGTGCGCCCGCCGTGCAGCAGTCCGCTGAGCAGGTGCATCTTGTTGGAGAACTCGTGGCGCTGGGCGCGCAGCACGGTGCTCATCGATTGCACCGCATCGAGTTGGCGGGTCAATGCCTCGACATCGGTGCGATCGCGCACGGTGAGCACGGCGCCGAGATTGCGTCCGTCGCGGGTGACCGGCCGGGCCGCGACCACCACGATATGGGAGCCGATGGTGGCGGGTGTCGGCTGTTCGTCGAGCGCACGGAAAACCTCCAGCACCCGTGGCGTCAAACCGATCTGGTCGACCGGAGTGCCGATCTCGGCGCTGAGCCCGAGCAGCCGCCGTGCCTCGTCATTGACGAACGTTGTGCGCCAAGCGGAATCGACGGCAAGCACACCGCGGCCGATGCCGTGCAGCACCGCCGCCTGACCTTGGACGAGTTCGGCCAGTTCGGCGGGTTCGAGTCCGAGGGTCAATCCGCGCCATCGCCACGCCAGCAATGCCGAACCCGCGACGCCGATCAGTAGTGCAGCGGCGATGAACAGCGCGGCGGTGCGCAGATCGGAGAGCAACTGCCCGCGAATCGCGGTGGTCGAGATTCCGACGCTCACCGCACCGACGATTCGATCCGAACCAGCTTCCACCACAGGAACTTTCGCACGCACGGAAGGTCCGAGCGTACCGCGCTCCTTGACGATCACCTCCCGGCCCGCCAGCGCCTCCGACGGATCCGTGCTCACATGTTCGGTCAGTCGCGCCTCGTCCGGATGTGCCAACCGGATTCCGGCATCGTCGGTGATCACCACGAACAGTGCGCCCGTGCGCTGCGTCGTATCGATGGCTATCCGCTCCAGCGGTCCCGCGGTGAGTTGCGATCGCAACTCGGGCGTCACCGTGCCCGGCGCGTACCGGGCGACCTCTTCGCGCACCACCGGTTCGGCCGCGATGCTGCGCGCGATCGCCAGCGCACGCTGCCCGTACTGATCGTTGAGCCGTTGGCTGCTGACATAGCCGAATACCGCGAACGCGGCGGCGAGGGTCACCGAGACGATCACGATCTGCAGCAGCAGCACCTGGGTGCGCAACCGGAAGTGTCCGGTCGCGCGCCGCGGTGTTCCGCCGTCGTTGGCCATTTCCGCAGCATAAACCACGCGGACGGGCGTGAGCAGAATGCGCACAACCTTCGAATCGCCTCGTTTGCGCCGGTTGTGCGCACAAGCCTCGAAGTGTGACCCGGCCCACGTAGGTTCGCTCTACCTGATCCGCTAGGAGCAAGAAAATGACCGAACCACTCATCGAGCTGCGGAGCGCGACGAAGCGCTTCCCCGGCACCGGCGGCGGAATCCACACTGCCGTCCGCAATCTCGATCTCGCGGTGCAACCCGGCGAATTCGTCGCCGTGGTCGGCCCGACGGGCTGCGGAAAGTCGACGACGCTGTCGTTGGTCTCCGGGCTGGAGCCGGCCTCGGCCGGGCGGACGCTGGTGCGCGGCAAGGATGTCCACGGCATCCCGGACGGCATCGGCTACATGTTCCAGCAGGACGCGGTGCTGCCGTGGAAGAGCGTGATCGATAACGTCGCCCTCGGCCCGCGCCTGCGCGGCAAGTCCAAGGCCGAAGCGCGTGAACAGGCCCGCGGCTGGGTGCGCAAGGTCGGTCTCGCCGGATTCGAGAGCTACTACCCGCATCAGCTCTCCGGCGGTATGCGCAAGCGCGTCGCACTGGCGCAGACCCTGGTCAACGATCCCGAGATCCTGCTGATGGACGAGCCGTTCAGCGCGCTGGACGTGCAGACCAGGCAGCTGATGCAGGACGAACTGCTGCGCGTGTGGGCGGGCACCGGCGCGGCCGTCATCTTCGTGACCCACGATCTGGAAGAGGCGATCGTGCTCGCCGACCGGGTCGTTGTCATGACCGCCAGCCCGGCGACGATCTGCGGCAACTTCCCGGTCTCGCTGGAACGTCCGCGCGATGTCGAGGAGGTCCGGCTCACCAACGAATTCCGGGATATCTACAAGGAAATTTGGGAAACGCTGCGCGATCAGGTCGAGGCAGCCCGAGGCAAGGGAGCCTCCCGTGTCGCATAACGTGCTCGAAGATGTGGCGAAGTCCGCGCCCGAGGTCGAAATCGAAACCGAGGAGCAGATTCTCGTGCGCGTGCGGACCAACCTCCGGCGCAACCGGCTGCGCACCTGGGGCCTGCGCATCGCCCTGATCGCGGTCTGGCTGGGCGCTTGGGAGCTCACCGCAACGCTGTGGATCGACCCGTTCTTCTACTCCAAGCCCTCGCTGATCTGGGACCGCCTGGTCGAATGGTTCACCGAAGGAACGCAATTCGGCTCGATCTGGCTGCAGATGTACACCACCGTGCAGGAGGCGGTGCTCGGCTTCGTCATCGGCGCGGTGGCCGGTGTCGTACTCGGCACGCTGCTCGGCCGCAGCCGGTACTGGGCCGAGGTGCTCGCGCCGTTCATCAAGGCGCTCAATGCCGTTCCGCGTATCGTGCTGGCGTCGCTGTTCATCATCTGGTTCGGTCTCGGGCTCAGCTCGAAGGTCGCGACGGTAGTGGTGCTGGTGTTCTTCGCCGTATTCTTCAACGCCTTCACCGGTGCGCGTGAGGTTGATGGCAATGTCATCAATAACGCCCGCATTCTCGGTGCGAGCAAGCGTCAGGTGCTGAGCTCGATCGTATTGCCCAGCGCGACCACCTGGATCCTGTCCAGCCTGCACACCGCATTCGGTTTCGCGCTGATCGGTGCGGTCGTCGGTGAATACGCCGGTGCCAGCAAGGGTTTGGGTCTGCTGATCAGCAATGCTCAGGGCACCTTCGATTCGGCAGGTATTTACGCGGGCATGATCATCATCACCGTCATCGCGCTGCTGGCCGAATGGGCGATCAGTGCGGCGGAGGGCCGATTGCTGAAATGGCGTCCGTCGCAGGCGACTTCGAATCACGGGATCTGATCATGCGGTACGTCAAACATCTGACGATCATTGTCGGAGTCATCGCGGCACTGCTGCTGGCGACCGGTTGTCGGGATTCCCGAACCATTCCGATGGCCAACGGCCGGCCCCAGATCACCATTATGGTCGGCGGTCTGGAGAAGGTGATCTACCTGCCCGCCATGCTCACCGAGAAGCTCGGCTTCTTCGAGAAGAACGATATCGACGTCAAACTGCTCGGCGAGCAGTCCGGCGCCAGTGCCGAAACCGCGCTGCTGACCGGCGATGTGCAGGCCGTGGTCGGCTTCTACGACCACACCATCGACCTGCAGGCCAAGGAACAGTGCCTGACCTCGGTGGTCCAATTCGCCGATGTGCCAGGCGAAGTGGAACTCGTATCCAAGGCGGATGCTGCCGGTATCAGTTCGCTGGCGGATCTGCGCGGCAAGAACCTCGGTGTGACCTCGCTCGGCTCCTCGACCGACTTCCTCACCCAGGCGCTCACCGGACAGGTCGGTATGACCACCGCCGATTACACGCGCGTGAAAGTCGGTGCGGGACAGACCTTTATCGCGGGGATGAACCACAACGGCATCGATGCGGGCATGACCACAGACCCGACGGTCGCCACCATGGTGAACTCCGGTGACGCGAAGATCCTGGTGGATATGCGGACCGAGGAAGGCACCCGGGCGGCGCTGGGCGGGCTGTATCCGGCATCGTCGCTCTACATGCGCTGCGACACCGTCGACGCGCATCCGGATATCGTGCAGAAGATCGCGACCGCCTTCGTGCAGACGCTGCAGTGGATCAAGACGCACACCGCCGAGGAGATCGCTGCCAAGATGCCCTCGCAATACGCGAGCGCGGGCCGCGACCTCTACGTCCAGTCCATCCGCGACTCGATCGGCATGTTCAACGGTACCGGCCTGATGAAATCCGAAGGCGCCGAGAATGTGCTGAACGTGCTCGGCAAATACTCGAAGAATGTGGCGCCCGTCAAGGACCGCATCGATCTGTCGAAGACCTACACGACCCAGTTCGTGCAGGAGGCGCTGCGCGCGAATCAGCAGTAGCGACACCACGAAAACCCATGGCGACCGGCGAACATCCGGTCGTCATGGGATTTCGGCCGTTCACCTGTTCGGCGCATCCTCGGTGTCCTGGGCTTTGAATTCGGCCTTCCATTCGCGGAAGCCCTCCTCGGTGCGGCCGCGCCGCCAATAACCGGAGATCGAGTTCGCCCATTCGGCGGAAACGCCACGTTCGCGGCGAACGTAGCGGCGCAGGTCCTGCATGATGGCGCGGGCCTCGCCGTGAATGAAGACCTGCACCTGGCCATCGCGCCACGCCGCCGCGCGCACGGCTTCGGCCAGCACATCGCCCGGCTCGCGTCCGCCGCGATGCAGCCAGGTCAGTTCGATGCCGGTGGGCTTGTCCAGTTTCAGTTCGTCATCGGGTCCGGCGACCTCGACGAAGGCCTGCCCGACCGCATCGGCGGACATCGCCTCCAGCGCGGCCGCGATCGCGGGCAGCGCCGCCTCGTCGCCCGCGAGCAGGTGCCAGTCGGCATCGGCACGCGGCGCATAGGCGCCGCCCGGTCCGAAGCAGTCGATGGTGTCGCCCGGCTGCACCGAAACGGCCCACGGACCGGCAATGCCCTCGTCGCCGTGGTAGACGAAGTCCACTGCCAGCTCACCGGCATCCGGATCGACCGAGCGCACGGTGTAGGTGCGCAGCACATCGATACCGTCGCGCGGGTAAATGAACTTCACATACGAGTCGGTGAACTCGCTCGGCCGAAACGCGGCGAATCCGGGTCCACCGAAATACACCCGGATCAGATGCGGGGTCAGCCGCTCGGTGCGCTGCACCGTAAGGGTGGTGCGGGGTCGTGCCAAGGTAACCTCCACTAATTGCTAATAAGGCTTGCCTTACCAACCGTACTCGGTTCGGTTCATGCTGAGGGTTACCGCAGACGGGCGCGCCGTAGATGTCACAGGATGATCGGCATGACGCAGACCGTGCCGAGCCCCGCCCACGCCGTCCAGCAACGCTATCGGGATCCGAATCCGACCGCGCCCGCCGAATGGAATCCGGTGTTGCAGGTACTGCACGAGCACCGCTCGGTGCGCCGCTACCTTGCCGATCCGGTCTCCGACGACACCCTGCGATTGCTCATCTCGGCGGCCCAGTCCGCCCCGACCTCCTCCAATCTGCAGGTGTGGAGCGTCGTCGCCGTCCGCGATCCGGCGCGCAAGGCCCGCTTGGCCGCGCTGGCCGGCGGTCAGGCACATATCGAACAGGCGCCGGTGCTGCTGGTCTTCACCGCCGACTTCGCCCGGCTGCGCCAGCTCGCCGACGATCGCGAAGCGCCCCTGATTGGAGCCGACTACCTCGAATCGAGCTACGTCGGTTTCATCGATGCCGCCCTGGCCGCGCAGAACGCGGTCGTCGCCGCGGAATCCCTCGGCCTCGGCACCGTTTACATCGGCGCGATCCGCAACAACCCGGAACAGGTTGCGGCGGAACTGAAACTGCCCGAACAGGTCTTCGCAGTCTTCGGACTCGTTGTCGGACACCCGGATCCGAGCGAGGACGCGCGCGTCAAACCGCGCCTCCCGCAACCGGCCGTTCTCCACCACGAAACCTACGATCTCCCCACCCAACGCACCCATGTCGCGGCCTACGAAGACCGCATCGCCGAGTTCTACGCCGAACAGCGACTTTCGCATTCCTGGACCGAGCGCGTCCTGGCCCGCCTGGCCTCCGCCGCCAGCCTCAACGGCCGCCACCGGCTGCGCGAGTCCCTGGCAAATCACGGCTTCCGCCTGCACTGATCGCGGTGTGGTTCGGGTCGCGCGGCGGTCCGGTGGTGCGGCCGGTAGCGTGACGGGCTGATCGATCTCGAGCTTCAGGAGAAGGACCGCACGATCCATGACAGCCTCTGACCGTCAGCTACAAGATGAATCGGCGCCCACCGACCCGGCCGTATCCGGTGAAGAAGGGTACTCCCGGGGGCTGAGCCCGCGGACCATTCAGATGATCGCGATCGGTGGTGCGATCGGCACGGGTCTTTTCTATGGTGCCGGCGGTGCGATCGAGCAGGCGGGGCCTGGGCTGATCCTGGCCTACCTCGCGGCGGGTCTGGCGATCTTCGTGATCATGCGGGCACTGGGGGAGTTGCTGACCTATCGGCCGATCTCGGGCAGCTTCGCCGAGTACGCGCACGAATTCCTCGGGCGCTTCGCGGGATTCGTCACCGGGTGGTCGTACTGGGCGGTGTGGGTGGCGACCTGCATGGCCGAGATCACCGTCGCCGGGAAGTATGTGCAGTACTGGTTCGATATCGCGCCGTGGCTGACCGCGCTGGTGGTGTTGGCGGTCATGTTCTGCGCCAACCTGATCTCGGTGCGGCTGTTCGGTGAGGGCGAATTCTGGTTCTCCGCCATCAAGGTCACCGCGATCGTCGCGATGATCCTCATCGGCATCGGGGTGCTGACGATCGGCTTCGGCCATGCCGCCAACCCGACGGTCACCAATCTGTGGGCCGATGGCGGTGTGTTCCCGAATGGATTCGGACAGTCGCTGCTGGTGTTGCAGATCGTGCTGTTCGCCTACGTCGGTGTCGAACTGGTCGGTGTGACCGCGGGCGAGGCGCGGGATCCGCGCACGACGCTGCGCAAGGCGATCAACACCCTGCCGTTCCGCATCGGCCTGTTCTATGTGGGCGCGCTCCTGGTGATCATGTCGGTGGCCGGTTGGCGCAACTTCCACGCGGGTAAGAGCCCCTTCGTCGAGGTTTTCCAGCAGATCGGCATTCCAGGTGCCGCGGGCATCATCAATTTCGTGCTGCTCACCGCGGCGCTGTCGTCGTGCAATTCGGGCATCTACTCCACCGGCCGTATGCTGCGCACCCTGTCGTTGCACGGGGAGGCGCCCGCGGGGCTGAACAAGCTCAGTTCGCGTGCGGTGCCGTATGTCGGCATCACCGCTTCGGCGGCCGCGATGGTCATCGGGGTGATCGTCAATGTGATCTCGCCGGACAAGGCGTTCAACTACATCACCTCGGTCAGCACCATCGGCATCATCTTCGTCTGGGGCGTAATCTTGGTGTGTCACTTGATCTATCGCGCCAAGGTCGGCCGTGGTGAACTGCCTGCAAGCGATTATCGCCTGCCCGGCGCACCGATCACCACCTGGCTGGCGCTGGCCTTCCTGGGGTTGGTCGTCGTCCTGCTGTTCTGGACCGAGAGCGGTCGCACCGCGATTGTCGTCGGAGCGGTCTGGGGTGTGCTGGTCTGCGGCGGCTATCTGGCGATGACCAAGCTCGGCAAGGGCGGCGCGGTAACCCGACCGGTCGCATAGGGGACGGCCACCGGCGGGGTGGGTAGGCACATCGGCCCGCACCGGCCCGAGGAGGCACATGGTCACGATCATCGGCGGTGGTATCGCGGGCACGATACTCGCCGGAACCCTTGCGCGCGCGGGACTTCCGGCCACCGTGTACGAGCGGCGGTCCGCGGTCGACGCCGGTGCGTTTCTCACCCTCGACAGCCGGGCGCATGCGGCGCTGGGCGAACTCGGGATCGAACGCGACACGGGCCGTGGCACCCGGTGGTGAGTTGATCGTGATCGCCGGAATCCGGGCGGACGTTGCGGAGGTCAGTGGACCGCCGTGGCCGCTGACCCGGTCGGAGCTCAATTCGTTTGCGGCCGAGGGACTTCGGTCAGCAGATATCGAAGCGATCACGAGACGCAGCGGTGGCGGGCCGAATTCACCCGATCAACTGCGGAATAAGCAGCACCGGAGGGTCAGCTGACCGCTGTGGGCTTGCGGTCCCCTCCGACCAACGCGGTGATCTCGGCGGCGGCACGTTCACCTGAGCGGATCGCCCCGTCCATATAACCCATCCACACTGTCGCGGTTTCGGCTCCGGCCCAATGGATTCGGCCGATCGGTGCGCGTAGGGCCGGGCCGTATTCGGTCCAGGTATTGGGCGGCATGAAGGCTCCGTAGCAGCCGCGGGTCCACTCGTCGGCGGACCAGTCCTTCTCGATGTAATCGATCGGGGTGGCTGCTGCCGGGCCGAAAAACCTTGTGAGGCTGGAGATCACGATATCGCGCCGTTCCTCGACGGGGAAGCGGCCGAGTCGCCGGGCATCGCCGCCTTCCAGGAAGGCGAGCAGCACGCCAGGGTGTCCGTCCGGCGGGGAGTTGTCGAAGGTGACCTTTACCGGTCCGGTGGCAGCGGTGACCTGTCCGGACAGGCCATCCGCCCGCCAGAAGGGCGTGTCGTATACGGCCATGGTCTTGATGACCGAGCCGTTCGGCATACGCTGAGTGAGCTGGTCACGATCGGCGGGCAGCGCAGGGGAGTACACCAGCCGACCTGCCAGGGCCGGGCTCATCGCCACGATCACGCGGCGGGCCAGAATCCGGGTGTCATCGCCGTGCACGACGACGGAACCCTGGGACTGCTCGATCTTGCGCACCGGCGTATTCAGCAGCACGTGGTCGCCCAACTGCTCCGCCAGCGTCATCGAGATTCGTTGCGAACCGCCCACGATGCGGGTTTGCTGTGCGCCACCGTCGGTTTCGATCATCGAATCCACACCGCCACCGGCATTGAGATAGGCCAGCAGATGCAGAAGTGACACATCGGCTGGATCGGCGGCCCACACCGCCTTGCAGACCATCGTGATGGCCCGGCGCGCGATCTCCGAATGCAGATTGCGTCGCATCCACGACGCGACGGTCTCGGTATCCCACTGCTTCGCCCGCGCCGTCGACCACGGCGCGTCCGCTGGTACCACGCGCGACATCCGATCCAACCGTTGCAGACCGATGTAGGCATCCAGCAGGGCGGCCGAGGCGATCAACGGAATGCGACCGCGATAGCGCCGCAGCTTCCCGCGATGTTCGAACAGATGCCGCCCGGTGGTGTAGGTGGGAAACGTCTCCAGCCGCAAGTCGTCGATCAGCGCCAGTACCCGGTCCTGACCGGGCCCGACCCACTGCCCGCCGACCTCGACGATCTTGCCGTCCCCGATCGGGTGGTTCAGTGTGCGACCACCTACCCGATCCCGCGCCTCGACGACCAGCGCATCGAATCCGGCGCGACGCAACTGGCGGGCCGCTGTCAAACCGGCCAGTCCGGCGCCGATCACCGCGATATCCACCGTGCGCTCGACACCCATGGCGACCACCGATCCACCCGTGACCGATCGACTCGGTCGTATGCTCCGACGGTAGGACCGGCGCGCCACCGGCGTCAATGACCCGCGCTGTTCCTTGCACCCAGCCGCGAGTCGTCCCAATGTTGATCACGAGCCCGATGCGCCCGACGGAGGCAACCATGGCAGAGCACACACTGGCGGAACTGATATCCGATGATCTACCCCCTGGCATTGCCGCGCTGAGCTCGGAGCATCAAGCCGAACTCGCCCAGGCGATCGAGGATGCCCGATGGCGGCAGGCGGGCGAGCTCAAGGCCGCAGCCTTCGGCATGCTCGACTTCTTGCCGCGCTTCCTACGCGGCCCGGTCAAGAAGGCGGCCGGATTGTGACGGCACCGACGGCGCAATTGCTGAAACTCGCACGGACACTGGGTGTTCCGGTCGAACAGCTCGGTTATCTCGGCGACGTACCCGATGCGGATCTGCGCGCGTTTCGGCGCCAGGTCACGGATCTGTTCGTGGCCGGACAAGAAGCCGGACTGCGGCGGGTTGCCCAGGCATCAAAGGTTATTCCGACGGCGATCACCGCGAAGATGGTGGCGCGCAGTCGCGGCGCACTACTCGCGGCCCGGATGTCCGGCGTGCTCGACCCGTCGCACGCGGTGGATGTCGCCAAGCGACTGCCGGTCGATTTCCTCGCCGACATCTCCGCGCTGCTCGATCCGCGGCATGCCGCGGCCATCAACGGCGCTCTGCCCGAGGCGACCATTGTCGCGGTCGGCAAAGAGCTTGCCGCACGCGAAGATTGGATCACGCTGGGCGAACTGGTCGCCTCGATTTCCGATAAGTCGGCCCGCGCCACCGAGGCGGCCCTCGACGGCACCGCACTCGTCCGCTCGGCCTTTCTTGTCGACGACGCCGCACAGCTGGAACGCTTCGTCGATCTGGCCTCTCGGGACAAGCTCGTCGAAATGCTCTGGGCCACCGCAGATTGCGATCTATGGACGGAATTTCACGCCACGCTGGATGTGCTCTCCGAATCCGCGATCGATGTGATCCGCGCCGCCGCCGAAAAGTTGCCCGTCGAGCAGCGTGATCGCGCGCTGACCGAAATCGCCGATCGACGTTCTGCCTGGTAACGACAGATCTGACCGGTCACTCGGCGATCGTCGGGCGGCGGCCGTGCCTCCACAGCGCGCGGATCGAGTTCCGGACGGCATACGGCGCAGACAACGACCGCGGGGGCAATTGGCGCTAGGCGACGTTCGCGCCCCGGCGCGGCATCATCGCGGATGCGGTCACCATGACCAAGGCCATCGCGGCGACCGCGAGGAAAACCAGATGCACCGCCGAGGACAACAATGCCGGAGCCGGATGGTCGGTGTCGCCGACGCGCGAGTTCACGATTGCGCCGAATATCGCGACACCGACCGCACTGCCCAATGATCTGGCGAACATATTCGCCGAGGTGACCACGCCGCGTTCGGACCACTGCGCCGTCGTCTGCGCCGCGATCAGGGTGGGGGTGGCGACAAGGCCCATGCCGGTGCCGATCACGAAACACGAGGCGGCGACCTGGATCAGCGTGGAATTCTCATCGATGAGCAGGGTGGTGGCGGCACCGAGCGTGGCCAGGGTGCTGCCGATCAGCGCGGTCGCGCGGAAGCCGATGCGCAGGTAGACCTTTCCGGCCTGGGAGGCGGCCAGCGGCCAGCCGAGGGTGAGCGCGCCGACGGTGAGACCGGCGATCAGCGCCCCGGTGCCGAGCACACCCTGGGTGAAAGTCGGTACATACGATGTCATGCCGAGCAGGATCGCGCCGACCAGCACCGAGACCAGACTGCTGGCGATAATCACCCGTCGCGTGAAAACCCACAGCGGCAGAATCGGGTTCGCGGCCCGCCGCTCCACCAGAGCGAACAGCACGAGCACGAGTGCGCTGCCCACGAAGATGCCGATCCCGGTGGGCGACCACCAGGCCCAGGCCTGTCCACCCTCGAGCAAGCCGAGAATCAGCGCACCCGCGCCGATGGTGAGCAGTGCCGCACCGAGATAGTCGACACGCTGTTTGCGCCGTACCGTGCTCTCCTGGAAGCTGCGGACCAGCATCCACGCGGCGAGTGCGGACAGCGGGATATTGATCAGGAAGATCCAACGCCAGCTGACGTATTCGGCGAACAGTCCGCCCAACAGTGGCCCGACCACCGCCGAGATGGCCCACACACTGGCCAGATAACCCTGCACCTTGGCGCGTTCGGTCAGGGTGTACAGATCACCGGCGATTGTCATGGTCATCGGCATGATGGCGCCCGCACCGATACCCTGCACCGCGCGGAAAATGATCAGACCCAACATGCTCGTCGCCACACCGCACAGCAGTGAGCCGAGCGCGAAAACCGCGATGCCGAACAGGATTACCGGCTTGCGCCCGACCGTATCGGCAACCTTGCCGTACACCGGAACCGTAACCGCTTGTGTCAGCAGATAGATCGAGAACAACCACGGGAATTGCGAGAAGCCGCCGAGGCTGTCGGTGATGGTCAGCACCGCGGTGGCGATAATGGTGGAATCCAGCGCGACCAGCCCTGTCGCGAGCATCAGCGAAGCAAGGATCGCACCTCGATCGGATCGCAGACCGACGGACGATTCCATTGCCTCGATTGCCACCGACCGGCCCCTCTCCTTCGCTTCACCAACCATCCCGAAGCAACGTATCGCGGCCGCAGCTATTCCCGCACGGAATTATTTCGGCACCTGGTCGGCCGTGAATCTTCTGTGCCGTCACCGTGTGGCGGGCACCGCGTCTGCTGGCTGGGCGTCCGTGCACGGGCTGCCTAGGTCCTCGCTTGCCGCGCCGAATTCTACTGATCAAGTACGTGCTAGCCATCGCAATCGCACTGAAAATACCTGCTACATATGATGCCGAAATTTCTCAGGTTCTTCATCTACTGTGTGTCTCAGTAGTTGGAGCACCGAGGCAAAGGGGCCATGATGCATCGAACAACAACCACGGCCAAGCGCGGCGGAGCACAAGGCAGAGCTCTCGCGCTGCTCGTCGGCGCGATCACCCTGGGCACGGTGGTCGGCGCGGGCGAGGCGTTCGCGAATCCGGATGCGCGCTCGGACCATTCGAACAATCGCGGCAGTACCAGCGGTCGCGATACCACCGGCTGGCATCACATCGATCCGTTCGGCTACCACCACACCCCGCAGAATTCGTTGCGGCGCAACGAACAACAGAACAATCTGCGTGAATACCGCAGCCAGAACGAGTCCGGCTCGGACTCCTCCGGCAACCGCACCTGCGGCACGACGACATGGACCCGGGTACCGCGTCCGGACGGCGACGGCTGGACCGTATGCCGCGCCGCGGCGAGGACGTGCTGATGATCACGACTGTGCGAAAACCAAGGCATTCACCCTGCTGGCGGCTGCCGCGGTCACCGCGGGCGGCCTGGAATGCGGTGTCGGGACCGCATCGGCGAGTACCGGATCCGGTGTCACCTGTCTGTGGGCGGGCGCTGCGCACGCTCAGGGCGCGACCGTTGTCGCGGGTGGCCGCGACTTCCATCCTGATCGGGTAGTCAGCGAAATACGGTGGGACGCAAGGCAAGCGGCCCCACCGTTTTGCCAGCTGAACGATCCCCGGGGCACATTCCCCGAATACGGCCCACCTGGTGCCAGGTCGCGAACCCATGACGATGCGGCGATGTGGATGCTGCCAGGTAGCGGACGGTTTAGAATTCAGGACCATGACCGCCTTCACCGGCAAGGTCGTACTCATTACCGGCGGCGCGAGCGGCATCGGCGCAGAGGTCGCCCGGCGGCTGCGTGCGCAAGGCGCGCACCTCGTGCTCATCGATATCGACTCGCCCCTGCTGCGAGAACTCGCGGCCGAACTCGGCGGCGACGAGCATGTCTCGGCCGTTTCCGCCGACGTGCGCGACTTCACCGCGATGCAGGCCGCGGTCGCGCAGGGGATCGAGAGGTTCGGCGGCATCGACATCGTCGTCGCGAACGCGGGAATCGCCAGCTATGGGTCGGTCCTGACGGTGGACCCCGCCGCCTTCCGGCGGGTGATCGAGGTCAACCTTGTCGGTTGTTTCCACACCGTCCGCGCCGCCCTGCCATCGGTCATCGAGCGGCGCGGGTACGTGCTGATCGTCTCCTCCCTCGCGGCCTATCTGGCGATGCCGGGTATGGCGGCCTACGACGCCTCCAAGGCCGGGATCGAGCACTTCGCGAACGCGTTGCGGCTCGAGGTCGCGCACCACGGCGTCGATGTCGGGTCCGCGCACATGTCCTGGATCGATACCCCGCTCGTTCGGGAGAGTTTCGCCGACTTGCCCGCGGTCGGGCGAGCGCTCGCCGCACTGCCGAAGCCGATCCGCAAGACGACCTCGGTGCAGAAGTGCGCCGCCAGATTCGAGCGGGGAATCGGGCGGCGCGCCAGACGGATCAACGTGCCCGCCTGGGTCGGCGCGCTGCGTTGGCTGCGGCCGCTGCTGCAGCTGCACTCCGCCGAGCGGGCGGGCAGCAAGACCACCCCGGCGTGGCTGCCGGATATGGACGCCGAGGTGGCCGGGCTGGGCCGTTCGCTCAGCGCCCGGACGCAGGCGCTGGGCGAGGATTAGGGTCTGTTTTCATCAGGGCTGCCAGGTAATCCGACCGCCCTGGAAGTCCTGCGCCTTCCCGCCCTCGTAGTCGTATTCCTCGCCCGTAGGGAACCCGTACCGCCCGGATTCCGCGCCATTGGAAACCCACAGATCGCGGATAGCACCCCAGACGACATGCGCACTGGTGCGCGGGGACCAATAAATCGCGCCACCCGGGAACAGGTTGTAGCGCCCGTTGTCCGCGCGCGCGGCCGCCTCGTCGGTCAACGGGAACCCGAGCGCACCGCTCTCCCAGCCGTAGGCCGCCCACTTATCGCGGATCGCGCCGCCGATCTGGTGCGCGGCGGTGCCGAGTGACCAATAGATAGACCCGCCCTGAAAAAGGTTGTAGGCGCCGGATCCTGACGGTGTGGATTGCTGACGGGTGACGGGGTAGCGCAGCACACCCGTCTCCAAGCCGAGGTCACGCCATTTGTCGCGGATCGCGCCGCCGACCGCATTGGCGCCGGTATCGGGATGCCAATAGATCGCGGTGTTGCGTTCGAAGCTCTGATAGCGGCCGCCGTTGGCGGCATCAGCTTCCGGTGCGGTCGGGTCGCCGAGCGCGCCGGGACCGCCCACCTGGTCGTATTCGACCTCGATGGCGCCGCCGACGTCGAACGGACCGACGGGGCGAGCGGTTGCGGTGCCGAGGCCGAGGCTCAACAGCAGGGCGAATGCGGCGGTGGTCGATGTGAGTGCTGCCCGCGCGGGGCGTTGGGTGCGAAATTGCGACGCCAATTGAAACTCCTGAGCAGGTCGTAGTCGAATACGAACGTCGGTGAAGCCTCGAACTGTCGTCAGGGGAGTCGACAGTCCTCTATCGGTGGCAGCGCGATATCCATTAGCCAACCTAGCGATTCCGTGCTTCGCTGAGTGGCCAGCGATAGGGTAAGGCATATGGTCGAGTCGACGAGGATTGTGCTGGCATCCCGGCCGGAGGGCGCACCCACCCCGGCGAATTTCCGCATCGAGACCGCGGCGCTTCCGGAGCCCGGCGAGGGCGAGGTGCTGCTGCGCACCCTGTATTTATCCCTCGATCCGTATATGCGCGGGCGGATGAGTGCCGCCAAGTCCTATGCGGCGCCGGTAGAGATCGGCGATGTGATGGTGGGCGGCACTGTTGCCGAGGTGCTCGAATCCGGCGCTCCGTCGATCGCGAAAGGTGATGTGGTGCAGGCCTATTCGGGCTGGCAGACGCATCAGGTCGCGGCCGCGTCGGGGCTGCGCAAGCTGGATCCGGACAAAGTGCCGATATCGACCGCGCTGGGTGTGCTCGGTATGCCAGGGTTCACGGCGTATTCCGGGCTGTTGAAAATCGGGCAGCCGAAGGCGGGGGAGACCCTGGTGGTCGCCGCGGCCAGTGGCCCCGTCGGTTCCGCCGTCGGCCAGATCGCCCGTATCAAGGGTGTGCGGGCGATCGGCATCGCGGGCGGCCCGGAGAAATGCGCCTATGTGCGTGAAGAATTGGGCTTCGAAGCCGCAATCGACCATCGCGCACCGGATTTCGCAGATCAACTGCGCGCCGCGGTGCCCGACGGCATCGATATCTATTTCGAGAATGTCGGTGGGGCGGTGGCGGACGCGGTGTATCCGCTGCTGAATACCTATGCGCGCGTACCTGTTTGCGGACTCATCGCGAATTACAACGCGACCGGCGCGCCCGAGGGACCGGATCGTCTGCCCGGCTTCTACGGTCGCATTCTGACCAAGAGCCTCACGGTGCGCGGATTCATCCAGACCGAATTCGTCCGGGAAATGTACCAGGACTTCCTGCACGAGATGTCCGGCTGGATCGCCGAGGACCGGGTCCGCTACCGCGAGGACATTGTCGACGGCCTCGAGCATGCACCCGAGGCGTTCATCGGCATGCTCGAGGGCCGTAACTTCGGCAAACTCGTAGTGCGGGTCGGATAGCGGACCCGGATCGGGTTACACCGGCTGCGGCGACAGCACGATCTTGGCCGACCGCCCCGGTGTTTCGCTCGCGGCGGCGGCATCGGCGGCGGACTCCAGCGGATAAACGGCCTCGACATCGAGGCGCAGTGCACCCGTCGCCGCCATTCCGACGAGTTCACCGATGAGGCGCCGCATCTCCTCGCTGCTGGTCTGCTCGGCCCGCTTGGAACCCCAGAAACCCTTGACCACAGCCTGTTTGAAGATCAGCGGACCCGGATTGATGGACAGCGGCTGACCGGACAGCGCACCGAACGAGATCAGCTCACCGTCCTGGCCGAGCAGCGAAAGCAGCGCATCCGCAGCCCGCCCACCGACCTGGTCAACGGCGCGCACGATCGGCGCACCCGCCGTCGTCGCGACTGCCCGGTCCAGCCAGCCCTCGGATTCGGTATCGAAGACCGGTTCGAAACCCAACTCCTGCAGTGCCTTGACCGAAGCCGGGCCGCGAACCAGGTTGAGCACATTGAGACCGCGTTGCCGCGCAAGCACATTCACCAGGCGACCGACCGCGCCATTGGCGGCATTGATCGCAATCCAGTCGCCCGGCGAAACCCGCAGATCTTCCAGCAGCATCAGGGAGCTGAGCGGCATCGCTAGCAACTGCGCCGCCGTCTCATCGGAAATGCTGTCCGGCAGTGGAACCACCTGCGTCGCCTTGGCCAGGAAATACTCGGCCCACACATTGTGGATGCCGGAAATGCTCACGCGCTGACCGACTTCCAGGCCGGTCACATCCGATCCCAGTGCATCGATGCGGCCGACGGCCTCGGTTCCCGGAATCGCGGGCAGCGACGGCTTGTAGCCATAGACCCCGCGAATGGTCGCCAGGTCGTGGTTGTGAATGGGCGCGAGGATCAGCTCGATCCGCACTTGTCCGGCACCGGGTTCGGGCGTCGGCCGCTCTGCGGTGGTGAGCACATCCTTCGGCTCACCGAAACTTTCGATGACTACGGCACGCATGGTGGATTCCCTAAGTTTGTAGGTGTCTGGGGTTGGTGCCCTGGATGCCCAGGGCGGTGGGGTGTAGCTGATGGTGTTTTGCCTCGGTCGAGGCTCGAGAGGACTGGCTGCCCCGCCGCGCTGGACGCTCCGGCTGCTGATTGAGAGCTTGTTGCGGTCGTCGCTGGTTAGGGATCTGTCGGCGGAGTTGTCCATGGGCGCAATGACTTTGGAGTCAAGGAGCACGTGGGTGGATGTTCGCCCGGAGATTTGGGTCGGGATCGATGTCGGCAAACACGCGCATCACGCGTGCGGGGTCGACGAGACCGGAAAAACGGTGTTCAGCCAGAAGTTCGGAAACGACCAAGCCGCGATCGAAGCGTTGATCGCCCGCGCCGAGCGCGGTGCCGAGCGGGTGCGCTGGGCGATCGATCTGACCAGCCCGATGGCGTTGCTGCTGATCACAGTGCTGTTGGCCGCAGATCAGGCGGTGACGTATGTGCCGGGCCGGGTGGTGAATTCGATGACCGGCGGCTTCCGCGGCGAGGGCAAGACTGACGCCAAGGACGCGCGGGTGATCGCCCAGAGCGCCCGCCTGCGTGAGGATCTCAACCAGGTCGTGATGCCCGACGAACTCGTGGTCGGGCTGACCCAGCTGACCAGCTACCGCACCGATCTGATGGCGGATTGGGTGGCCGGGGTCAACCGGCTGCGCGCCCTGCTCGGGTCGATCTTCCCCGCGTTGGAGGCCGCGTTCGACTACTCGAACCGGACCCCGCTGATCCTCGTCGCTGCAATGTGCACCCCCGCCGAGATTCGAGCAGCCGGAATCGACGGTGTCACAACACATCTCACCGACAACGGCGCCTGGAAACCAGGCATCGCCAAAGCGGCCGCCACCGCCCTCGACGCCGCCGGACGCCAGAGCCTGGCCCTGCCCGGCGAGGCAGACACCGCGATGCTGGTCAAACGCATCGCCCGCAAGCTGCTGGATCTGGACCGTGAGATCAAGGACACCGACAAACTCGTCACGACCCGATTCCGGGCACACCCGTGGGCACGCATCATCGAATCCCTGCCCGGCATGGGTCCGAGTCTGGGGGCGGAGTTCCTCGTCGGTACCGGAGGTGACCTGGCCGGCTTCGCCAGCGCGGGCCGCTTGGCCTCCTACGCCGGCCTCGTCCCGGTCCCCCGCGACTCGGGCCGGGTCAGCGGCAACCTGCACCGCCCGAAACGCTACAACCGGCGCATGCGGCGCGTGTTCTTCATGGCAGCCTTGTCGAGCCTGCGCTACGAGAACGGGCCCTCGCGACAGTTCTACGACCGAAAACGTGGTGAACGACTCATCCATACCCAAGCACTCCTAGCCCTGGCCAGGCGCCTGGTCGACGTGCTCTGGGCGCTGCTGCGCGACAACCGCGAATTCACCCTCGACACACCGACTCCCGTCACTGCTACGACTTGACACGGTCATTGAGAGTCCTTTCCTCAGTCGTCGGCGAGGGTGACCTGGACGTCGATATTGCCGCGGGTCGCGTTCGAGTACGGGCACACCTGGTGCGCCTTGTCGGCGATGGTCTGCGCCTCGGCGGGGGACAGGTGCGGCAGCGAGATCTCGAGGGTGACGGTCAGCTCGAAGCCGCCCTCGTCGTTCGGGCCGATGCCGACCTTCGCGCCGACGGCGGAATCGTCGACATTCGCGCCTTCGCGCTTGCCGACCAGGCGCAGCGCGCTGTGGAAGCAGGCCGCGTAGCCCGCCGCGAAGAGCTGTTCCGGGTTGGTGCCCACGCCGCTGCCGCCCATCTCCTTGGGGATATCCAGTGCGACGTCGATCTTGCCGTCGGAGGTGCGGGCGTGGCCGTTGCGTCCGTCGCCGGTCGCGAGGGCTTCGGCGGTGTACAGGACGGTCATGACTGACTCTCTTTCGATCAGGGGTGGGACATCAGCGCATCGGCAAGTCGCCGAAGGGTTTCGCGCAGGACGATGAATTCGTCGGGGGTCAGGCCGCTGGCTTCGCCCATTTCCGTTGGTAGACATCGGGCTTCGGACCGCAGTTCGCGGCCGCGTTCGGTGAGTTGGATATCGACGCGACGTTCGTCCGCCGCTGCCCGGCGCCGTTCGACCAGGCCTGCCGCCTCCAACCGCTTGAGCAGTGGCGACAGTGTTCCGGAGTCGAGTAGCAGTGCTTCGCAGAGGTCGCCGACGCTGCGGCCGTCACGTTCCCACAATGCCAACATCACCAGGTACTGCGGATAGGTGAGCCCGAGGCGCTCCAGCTTCGGGCGATAGACCGCCGTCATCGCCCGCGACGCGGCATAGAGCCGGAAGCACAGCTGCTCGTCGAGGGTGAGGTGATCGGTCATGTCCGTAACAGTAGTGGACAATTAAATTGTGCACAACCAATTTGGCTGTGCTTCACCTCACGCCTGATCGTCGCCTGCGGCTCAGCCTGCGGCTCAGCCAGCGACGCTGCCGCCGCCGATGCCCAGGTAGACGATCATCATGGTGAACAGGAACCAGCCCGCGCCCTGCCAGATCGGCCAACTCCGGCCGCGCCGCCACACGCGATAGGTCTGCACAAAGGCGCAGATACCGCCGAGCATCAGCACCACGGTCGGTCCGGTCAGGATCGCGGTTTTCGCCGCCGTATCACAGAGCATCGTCTCCGCGGCCGCGCAGGCCGTCCGTTGGGCCGCCCATATCGCGGTGATCACGAAGACGAGCGCGGCCACCGCGAGCACCGCCGCCACATAGATCGCCACCCGACGAAAGGTCCGCTCGTCCGCCGTCCACCGCTTCTCCAGATCGTTGACCATGATCGATCACCTCATGGGTGGAGTTGCCGACCGGCACAAACCCAAACGTCAGGCCTTGCGTCCCACACCCGCCCAGTACCACGCGGACTCCGGATCCGCCGGAATGGCATGCATCCGACCCGATTGGTCGCCGATCAACTCCGGATGCCAGGTGACCACGGGGACAACGCCCGGTTCGACGATTTCGGTTCCGGCGAACAGAGTTTCGGTTTCGGCGCGGCTGCGCGGATTGAAGGTGATGCCTGCGGATTCAGCCGAGGCCACCACCCTGGCCATGGCGCGAGCGTCGAAATCGGCGGTGGGATGGGTGATCACGATAAAGCTGCCGGCGGGAATCGATTCCAGCAGGTTCTCGATGATGGCGTGCGGACCGTCGCTGTCGCGGAAATACATCATGATCGCGACCAGCATGACGGCGACCGGACGGTTCAGGTCCAGGGTCGCGGTCAGGGACGGATCGCGCAATATCGAGGCCGGATCGTGCAGATCCGCATGAATAAAGGCCGTTTTGCCCGCACGGGTGCTGGACATGAGTGCCCGCGCGTGCGCGAGGACGATGGGGTCGTTGTCCACATAGACCACGCGCGCATCCGATGCGATGCCCTGGGCGATTTCGTGGGTATTGCCCGCGGTGGGGATTCCGGTGCCGATATCGAGGAACTGGGTGACGCCCGCATCGACGACGTAGCGCACCGCGCGGCCGAGGAAGGCCCGGTTGGCGCGGGCCATACTGCGGATTGCCGGAATATGGGTGGCTATCGCGTCGCCGAGTGCCCGGTCGGCCGGGTAATTATCCTTTCCGCCGAGCCAATAATCGTAAACACGAGCTTCATGAGCCACACTCGTGTCGATTTTGGTCGGCAATCCGGTGGCGGTTTCAGCCCTGCTATCCGGCATGACGATTCCCTCCTGTGGCGGGCGGGCCGTCGGGTGCCCGCAACCGCCGAGCCGCCCACGGTCGGCGGCCCGCTCCGTCGAATTTTCCTCGCTCAGGATAGGGGTGGCGAATGTCCGGCAGGCCGGGATTCGGACCGCATTAGGGGATCGATTCCGGTGTGTCGGCTGCGTCACGTGATCTTGATGAGGTTGAATCATGAGGTCAACGCGCTGCAGCGGTTCATTGCGAAGTCTGTTCTTCTCCCAGCACCGGCATGCGACAAGGAGCATGAAGTGAGCATGATTCTCGCCGCGTTACACGACACTGTGCTAGCCGAGGTCAGTAATCCGGAACCGGAGGCGCCGCCGATGGCGGACAAACTGATGCAAATGGGCCGGTATTTCACCTGGATGATTCAGTTGTCCGGGGTTACCGCCATTACCTACGGCGGCGGACGGTTCGCCTGGGAGAAATGGTCCGGAGGCGGGCTGCAGTCGCCGAAGATGATTGCCAGTGCGATGGCTGGTGGCGCAGTAGCCACCAGTGCGGGCACGATCATGAATGCCGTGCTCTAGCGACCGCCCGAGTATCCGTTCGAATCGAGCGCCCGTACGAATAGTCGTGCGGGCGAACTCATCGACGCTGAGCGAGGGGATTCGATATGTCGCCGACCTCGGAACTGGAGCATCGGCTCGCGCTCCACGAAAACCCTTATGGCCCTTTACCATCCGTGCGTGCCGCGCTGCGTGGCGCGCGGATGGCGGCGAACCGGTATCCGGAATACCTGCCGCGCAGGCTGCCCGGGATGATCGCCGAACGGCTCGGCGTGCCGCCCGACCAGGTAGTGGTCGGAGCGGGTGCCACCGGGGTCATCACGTATGTCCTGCGGGAGTTCGTCGCGCCCGGCGACGGCGTCGTGATGGCGACGCCGACCTTCGACGGATTTCCGTTGCTGACCGAGACCATCGGCGGCCGGGCGGTGCAGATTCCGCTCACCGCGGACGGCCATCAGGATCTCGACGCGATGGGCGATGCCTTCGATGCGCGCACGCGGGTGGTTGTGCTGTGCAGTCCGCACAATCCGACCGGCACCTGCATAGCGCAGGCCGAACTCGAAGGGTTTCTCGATCGGATCGATCCGTCGGTCACGGTCGTGCTCGACGAGGCGTACATCGACTTCGTCGCCGTGGCAGATCGGGTGGACACGGTCGGTCTGTTGGCGCGGTATCCGAATCTGGTTGTGACGCGGACCTTCTCGAAGGCGCACGGGTTGTCGGCGCCGCGGGTCGGGTATGCGATCGGTGCGGTCCCGATGATCGCGCGAATTCGACGGTGGCAGTTGCCGTTCGGGGTGACCGCGCTGGCCGAGACCGGGGTGCGGGCATGTTATGACGCCGAGGCGGAGTTGGCGGTGCGCACCGCCGAGATCGCCCGCGAATGCGGTCGGCTCACCGAGGGGTTGCGCACACTCGGCTTCGCGGTGCCGACAAGTGCGGCGAATTTCGTGTACCTCGGTCGCTGCCGTGCCACCGAAATCGACCGGCTCCGTACGGCTTTCGCGCGGGACGCCATAGCGGTCAAGCATTGCGGCACGGGTATCAGGATTACGGTCGGCGATGCAGCGGCCACCGATGCGGTGCTTGCCGCGTCACGCTGAGTCCGGTGCCGGGGTGGCCCGAGGTCACCCGAGCTAGGGGCTTTCGTCCCATGACGGACATCCGGTTGCGAGCCATAGTGGCACTCGTAAAGTTCGATTCCACTGCGTAAGGGAGACAGCCGCGGCGGCCGCCGCCATTCGGATCCGTGCCTGTCGATACGGCTTGGACGCGTCGACCCCCGATCCGTGGAGTGCGTGCCGCGGGAGGCGATTCGACAACTGCCGACCGCTGACCGGCACGACGGGCCGACCGCCCCCGGACGGTGGCCTCCTCGCATGCTGGCTCGATGCGCTCGCCGGCGGCCTTGCGCAGGCATGTGCCGAAGCTCATGCTTCATAAATAGGAACACCGCGCACGTTGAGGGCGATCTTCGCCGAATCGACTCCGGCGGACGGTGCTAGCGGCTGCCGCCGGCGTGCTCTACGGCGTGCGCAAATACCCCCGAGGAGGACCTCGCTCAGCTAGTTCTCACCTCCTGGATCGAACCGCGACCCGTCACCCCCGAAGCAAAGGAGCAACGATGTCTACCCTCCACTTCAAAGAGACCACGACCTCGACACCGGAGCAGTTCGTGGCGGCGCTGACCGATTTCGGGCCGGGCCGCTCGCAGGTGTTCGGCAACAGCGCCGACGCGTATCTCGAGGTGCACGACCGGGGCCGACGTGATGCCGACGTCACGGAGGGCTCGCGCGGCATCTGGGAACGCCTGCACTACGACTGGTCGAACCCCGACCGCGTCGTCATGACCACCACCGACTCGAACGTATGGGGCGGCCACTCGGGTCACACCTATACCTTCACGCGCCGGACCGACGGGAAGACCGATGTGGATGTGGTCGTGGTGCGCGAGGGCAAGAACCTCAAGGGCCGGGTCCTCGGAGCCGTGGTCGGGACCGTCGGCAAACGCGTCCTGAAACAGGCCCTCGACAAGACCGTCAAGGCTATCGAAACCCGCGACAACGCCGGGGGCACGGCAGAGCGCTAGCAACGCGCCCGCTCCACCTGGCACCGCTCGCAGGTGCCGGGGCACTCGCCACCGGCCGCGTGGACCTCACCGCCTACAAAACCGGCACCCGGGCAGGGGTCTAGTGCTTCACCCGTTCGGTGATCCCTTCGGTCCACGACCGTGTCACCCGGTGGATGAGCGGGCGGGCGGGGAAAAGAAGTGCGGCGAACCAGGGTTCGGCCTCGGCGGCGAAGGTCCAGGTCAGGTGGGTGCCGTCGGGGTGGGGTTCAAGGGTGATGTCTTCGGCGAAGCGGCGGAAGCCCGGTCGGTTGGCGGCTTCGACGGTGAAGGTCAGCCGTTTGTTCTCGTCCCAGCGGTAGAAGCGTTCCCGTAGTGCGGCGGCGCCGCGGCCGACGGTGACCTCGCGACGGGTGCCGATACCGAAGGGGCGCGGGGTGATCCAGTCGACGCCGGTAATGCCGCGAGCCCAGGAGACCAGGGCGTCGGCGGCGGTGAGCAGTTGCCAGACGCGTTCGGGTTCGGCGGGTACGATCACGCTGTGGCGGAATCGGATCGGGCCGTTCTGGATGAGGGTGTCGTCGCTGTCGGCGAGGGGGAACCAGCGAGTCATCGGGAGACGGTCTCCTTCGCGGCGGGGGTGTGCACTCCGGCGGGCTGCGGGTCGGTGTAGATCAGCTCGATGTCGGCGGCGTACATCTCGTTGATGGGTTTGCGCCGCAGCTTCATGGTGAGGGTGAGTTCGGTGCCGCCGGGCTCCCAGAAAGTCGGCAGCAGCCGGAAGC
Organism: Nocardia sp. CA-120079; assembly: GCF_050955745.1. NCBI lineage: Bacteria > Bacillati > Actinomycetota > Actinomycetes > Mycobacteriales > Nocardiaceae > Nocardia > Nocardia sp. CA-120079. The sequence continues at coordinate 5,761,816 of NZ_CP192088.1, read as the reverse complement.
GTTTGATCTGCTCGACGCGGGACAGGACCTGGTTGGCGGAATCGATGGCGGCGCAGACCCGTTCGATGATGTCCGGATGCTCGACGAGTGCGTCGGCGGTGACCGGCAGTCCGTGCTCGGCGGCGAAACTCGCCGCGGTGTCCGGATCCAGCGTCACCAGTGCGGTGACATAGGGGAGTGCGTCGCCGACCGCGACGACGGTTCCGATCAGACCGGAGGCCGCGCGTACCGCGTTCTCGATATTGGCGGGAGACATATTCTTTCCCGACGCATTGATGATGAGTTCCTTCTTGCGGTCGACGACGCGCAAACAGCCGTTGTCGTCGCGGGTCATCACATCGCCGGTGGCGAGCCAGCCGTCGGCGTCGATGGCTTCGGCCGTCTTCTCCGGTTCGGCGCGGTAGCCCTTCATGACCAGCGGGCCGCGCACGAACAGCTCACCGTCGTCCGCGAGCCGCATCTGCATACCTGGTACGAGACGCCCGACGGTGCCGAGTTCAGTTGGGGCATAGGGGGATACGCTGGCGATGCAGGTGAGTTCGGACATGCCCCAGATTTCGGAGATGGGTAGCCCGAGTGCGGCGAAGAAGGCGAGGGTGTCGGCGGGGATCGGCGCCGCGCCGGAGACGGCCCATTTCAGCTCGTCGAAGCCGAGTTTCGCGCGCAGAGCCGACAGCACAGTGGCATCGGCCTTCTCGAATTCGGCGGTCAGGTCGGCCGGAACGGGCTCTCCGGCGCGCAGCAAGTCCATGCGCTTGCGTGCGGTGTCGAGGGCCCAGCGCATGGCCGCGGCACGCATGGGAGCGGGTTCGTTGGCGACGCCGAGTTCTATGGCGGCCTTCAGCTTCTCCCACACCCGCGGTACCGCACCCCAGATGGTCGGGCGGCAGTCCGGCAGCGCGGCCGCGATGAGTGCGGGTTCGGACACTACCGTCACCTGCGTGCCGAACACTATCTGCAGGTAGAGCGCGGTCAACCGGTCGGCGATATGGGCCGAGGGCATGAATGAGGTGATCCGGTCGCCGAATTCGATCGGCAGCACCTGGGCGAACGCGGAGGCCTCGAACAGCAGATTGGCGTGGGTGGTTTCGACGCCCTTGGGGTTGCCGGTGGTGCCGGAGGTGTAGATGAGGGTGGCAACGTCGTCGGGCTTCGTGTCTTTCCAGGATTTCTCGAAATCGAAGTCGCTGGTCCCGAGCGTCTGCAGCTCCTGGAGGGTCATTGTGCCCTCGACCGGGTCGCCGTCCAGTACGACGATGTGCGCGGGAGCCGCGCCGGAGCCCTGGATGCGGTCGAGATATTGCGCCTCACACACCACCACCGACGCGCCCGCGTTGCTCAGCACATGGGCGATCCCCTCCGGCGGCAGCGTGTTGTAGATGGAGAAGGACGTGGCTCCGGTGTGCAGCGCGCCGACGTCGATCGGGTAGAACTCCACCCGGTTGCCCATCATCAGGGCCACGGTGTCACCGCGACCGATGCCGAGAGCGGCGAAGCCGGCGGCGATGCGACGCACCTTGGCGGCGTATTCACCCCAGGTGAGTTCCTGGGTGCCGCCCACGGTGCGCACCGCGACAGCGTCGGGGTCGATGGCGGCGGTGTGCTGGAAGGCGGCGCAGAGGGTATCGGAGCGCATAAGATACTTCTTTCAGATTGCCTGTGCGGCAGGGGATTCGAGCGCTTCGATGACGAACCGACCGGACGCGCGGTATGCGGTTCGGGATTCGGGCACCAGCGCCGCGAGAGTGTGGAAGACGTGCATTTGGTCGGGCCACAAGCGCAGGTCGCAGGGTGCGCCCGCGGCGCTGAGGCGGTCGGCGAGCGCGATCGCGTCGGCGGCGAAGAGTTCATCCCTGCTGGCATGAATCAGCGTGGGCGGCAATGGCGTTCCCGAGCCGGGACGCAGTTGTTGCGGCGCGTCGGTGAGGTGGGCGATGGCGGCGTGCGCGGTGGCCAGGTCGAGCAGGGCATCGCGGCGACCGCTGCGGTGCGCGAGTTCCAGTGCGAGGTCGGCCATGGGCGAGAACAAGAGCAGGGCAGCCACGCACCTACGACCGCGATCGGCGCTGTCGATCACGAAATCGGTGGCCAGGTAGCCGCCCGCGGAGTCGCCAGCGATAACTATCCGGTCCGGGGTGAATCCCTGTTCGCGCAGTAGACGATGGGCCTTTGAGACATCGGAGGCCGCTGCGGTGTAGGTATTTTCGGGAGCCAGCCGGTAGTCCACCGCTAATACGGGCAGCCGGGTCGCGGTGGAAAGCCGTGAGGTGACGCCGCGATACGAGCGTGCGGATCCGGTGATGAAACCGCCGCCGTGCACATACAGGATTGCGGCATCGTCGCGGGTCGCGCGCGGACCGCGCACCCACTCGGCGCGAACCGGACCGTCCTCGACGGCCTCGATCGCCGTGCCGCTCAGCACCGGCGCGACCGCACGCATTACCTGGTCGATAACCATCCGCGCCGCCGGTAGCGTGTGCGCGTTGACCGGCAGGGCGGCCAGCGCCGGACGCAGCGTGTGACTCGAGATCTGCCGTAGAGCGCGCGCCCGGCGGGACGCGGTTTCGGCGCTCATGACCGCTTTGGCGGCTGTGTCGATGGATCGCTCGTTGCGCTCGCTCATATCCGAACCCGCGCTTCCACCGCGCGCACCAGGTCGTGCACTCGCGCGTCGCGGGTGAGGCGGGTGTCGAGCACCGCGTTCACCGCTCCACGCAGCAGCGCGTACGCGCTCCAGCCGGTCGCGGGTGCGATGGTGCGCGGGGCACGTCGTTCGATACCGTCGGCCACCGACCGCGCAGCCTCGGGCGCGGTGATCCGTCGGTTGAGCGGCCATGGAAGCAGATCGTCGAGGGCACGACCGAGATCGTCACCGTCGAGGGTGTCATGGGTCATGGCCGTTTCGACGATGCCGAAATAGGCGATACCCGCGGTCGCGCCGAACGGTGAAAGTTCCACGCGCAGTGCGCGTCCCAGTTGCTCCACGCCCGCCTTGCTGATCATGTACGGCGCACCCGCCATCCCCGGTGCGAAGGCTGCGCACGAGGACACCACCACAACATGGCCGCGGGCGGCGACAATGTGATCGAGTGCCGGGCGCACAGTGTTGAACACGCCGGTCAGGTTGATATCGATGACGCGGTCGAAGTCCCGCCCTTCGAGGGTGCGCAGGGTAGCGGGGCGCGGCACCACACCGGCATTGGCGACAACCACGTTCAGAGAGCCGAAGTAATCGACCGCGTCGGTGATCACCTGGCGCATGGCTTCTCGATCCGCCACATCGGCAGCGACCGGCAGGGCGCGCGGGCCGAGGGCAGCCGCGGCCGCGGCGACGCCCGCGCCGTCGATGTCGACCAGCACGACCGAAGCGCCGCGGGCGTGGAGAACATCCGCCAGCTCACGCCCGATCCCCTGTGCGGCCCCCGTGATCAACGCGACTTTGCCGTCCACGTCGAGGCGGCCCGGCGTCGCTCCGATCGTCATGTGGTCACCTCGTAAGCGTCGGCGTCGAAAGCGCGTGTGCGACGGCGGTATTCGAAACTCCAGTTCGGATACAGCCCGGCATTGAGCCCGTCGGGTGTGGTGTAGTAGCTTGTGCAGCCGCCGGTGAGCCAGACACTGGTCGAACTGCGCTGCGCCATTTCGGCGAGGAATTGCTCCTGGGCTTCCGGCCGCACCTCGACGCGGCGAACCCCGTTGCGGCGCACCGATTTCAGAGCGTCGATGATGTAGGCGATCTGCGATTCGATCATGTAGATGGCCGACTGGTTTCCGGCCGCACCGAAGGGACCGAGCGTGCAGAAGAAATTGGGAAATCCCGCGACGGCCACACCGAGGTAGCTCTGCGGTTGCTTGTGATAGAGCTCGGCGAGCGAGATCCCGTCCCGGCCGATGAGCCGTTCGTAGGCGGTGGGAATCGAGGTGAACCCGGTGCCGTGGATTATGGTGTCGACTTCGTGTTCGGTGCCGTCGCGCAGCACGATCGAATGCGGCCGCACCTCGGCGATACCCTGCGTGACGACCTCGACATTGGGCCGGTCGAGCGCGGGCAGATACGCGTCGGAGAAGATCGCGCGCTTGCAGCCGATCACATAGTCTGGCGTCAAGGTCCTGCGCAACAGCGGGTTTCGCACTTGCCGCATCAGCTGCAGCCGTGCCAGCCCCTCGTAGGGATGCCGGAAGCGCTGGTCCACCAGCGAGATCAGTCCGAAAGCCTCGATGGCCGAGTACCACAGACCGCGAACGGCCTTCTGTGCCAAGGCGACACTGCGCAGCAGATACCGCTCGGCGGGCAGTGTCCTGCGATCCATGCGTGGCACGATCCACGGCGCGGACCGCTGGAACAACAGCAGTTTGCCGACCCGGGGCTGGATTTCGGGAACGAACTGCACAGCGGAGGCTCCGGTGCCGATGACCGCGACGCGCTCGCCGGTGAGATCGTGGTCGTGGTCCCAGTGCAGCGAGTGAAAACTGTTGCCCGCGAAGGTCTCCAGACCCGGCAGGTCGGGATACTTCGCCTCGGCGAAGATGCCCGCCGCCGATACGAGGAAGTCCGCGGTGCGCGAACCCTGCGTGGTCTCGATGCGCCACAGCGATGCGGTCTCGTCCCAGCCGGCGTCGAGCACCTCCGCGCCGAAGCGAATGAAGCGGACCACATCGTGGTCGACGGCCACCGACCGGAGGTATTCGAGGATCTCGGTCTGCTTCCCGTAGGTGCGCGACCAGTCCGGATTGGGCGCGAACGAGTAGCTGTACAACTGCGAGGGAACGTCGCAGGCGCAACCCGGATAGGTATTGGCGCGCCAAGTTCCGCCCAGATCGTCGGCGCGTTCCAGGATGACGAAATCCTCGAATCCGGCCTGCCGCAGTTTCACCGCGAGCCCGATACCGCCGAATCCCGCGCCGACGACCGCGATATGGGTGTGTTCCGCGTTCATTTATCGGCTCCTTGCATGCAGCAGTGCCACCAGCCGGTCGGCCACCGCGTCTACCCGGGTGGTGCGCCGGAAGGTGGTCAGTGGCAGCGGCGATGGAAACAGCTGCCTGGTGGTCGCTTTGGCGTAGGTGAATTCCTTGAGCCCATCGGGTCCGTGTACCCGGCCGAATCCCGAGTCGCCGACTCCGCCGAGCGGCAGCGTCGGGATGGTGGCATGGGTGACGAACGAGTTGATCGAAACGCCGCCGGCGCGAATGCGATCCGCGATGGCGCGGCCGTTGCTCCGCGAGAACACGGTGCCGCCCAAGCCGTAGGCGCCCGCGTTCACCTTCTCGATCGCTTCGTCCATATCGCGTACGCGGGTGACCGTGAGTGTCGGGCCGAAGGTCTCCTCGGTGATGGCCGCGGCATCGTCGGGCACATCGGCCAGGATCGTGGGCTGTACGAACTGCCCTGGCACAGTGTCGATTCCGCCGAGCAGGATGCGAGCGCCCCGAGTTATCGCGTCCTCGAGATGGTGTCGGATGACGTCGAGTTGCTCGGGCATGGTGATCGGTCCGATCTTGGATTCGGGCCGACCGGCGTCGATCGTGCTCGCGAGCGTCACCAGTTTCGCGACGAAAGCGTCGTATACCTCGGCGTGCACATAGACGCGCTCCACAGCGAGGCATGTTTGGCCCGCATTGGACAACCCGCCCCACACCGCGGCCTCGGCGGCCGCGTCCAGATCGGCATCGGCATCGACGACGAGCGCGTCCTTGCCGCCGCACTCCATCAGCACCGGGGTCAGATTCTCGGCACAGGCCGCCATGACCTTCTTACCGGTGGCCGTGGAACCGGTGAACCCGATCTTGCCGACCCGGCTGCGGCACAGCGCGTTTCCGGTCTCACCGAGACCGGTGACCACCTGCAGCACCGGTCGCTCCGCAGTGGTGCGGGCGAAGGCATCGGCGAGCCATACACCCACACCGGGGGTGTACTCGCTCGGCTTGAACACCACGGCGTTCCCGGCGGCCAACGCGAACGACACCGAGCCGAGCGGTGTGAAGACCGGGTAGTTCCACGGGCCGATCACCCCGACCACGCCGAAGGGCCGGTACTCGACCTGCGCGGCATGGTTGAGCGTGAGCAGGCTCGACCGCACGCCGCGGCGGCCGAGCACACGCTCGGCGTTGTGCGCGGCCCAGCGCAGATGTTCGAGCGCCATGCCGATCTCTAGTTTCGCGTCCGAGACCGGCTTGCCCATCTCTTCGTGGATGATCCGGGCCAATTCGTCACGGCCCTTGGCGATTTCGGCGCGCCAGGCGTCGAGTCGTCGACCGCGCTCGGTGAATCCGAGTGCCGCCCACCAGATTCCCGCTTGGTGCGCGGTGGCGACAGCGTGGTCGACCTCGGTCTGCCGGTGGATTGGGTAGTGGCCTGCCGTGGTACCGGTGGCCGGATTGCGCACCTCGAAGGTTGTCACTGCTCCAGGGGTTTTCATCGATGTAGCCATCAGTTGGTCTCCGGCCGTTCAGAGGTCGAGCACGAGGGCATCGCCGGCGGCGCGCGATACGCAGGCCAGCATGTGATCGGCTCGTTCGGATTCGGTGAGCAGCCGGTCGCGGTGCTCGACGGGTCCGGCGGCGACGCCGACCTTGCAGGTGCCGCAGAAGCCCTGCTGGCAGGAGTAGGCGATATCCGGGAGCCGACGGCGCAGCGCGGTCAGGGCGGTCTCGTCCGCGGCGACGCGAACGGTGCCGCCGGTGCGCGCGAGTGAGATGTCGAATGCGCGGCCATCGGTGACCGGTAGCGCCGAGAATCGCTCGGTGTGCAGCGACCCGGTCGGATTCAGCTCGAACATGCAGCGCTGCGCCGCCGCCAGCATCGGTGGCGGTCCGCAGACGTAGACGGCCGCACCGGGCTCCGCACCAGCAATGAGTTCGGCGATGTCGGTGACACCGAATTCGTCGTCGGGACGGATATCCGCGCCGGGCAACTCGTGCAGGAACGGCATGGTGTCGCGCGAACGGCCGAGGTACACCAGCCGACCGCGGGATCCCGCCGCCTTGACCATCGGCAGGATCGGTGTGATGCCGATGCCACCGGCCAGGAACAGATACGACGGAGCGTCGACGAAGGTGAATGCGTTGCGGGGGCCGCGAATTCGCAGCCGGTCATCGGTGCGCAGCGTCTCGTGTACCTCCCGGGAGCCTCCGCCGCCGTCCGGGATGAGGCGCACCGCGATCCGGTAGCGGAAGCGATCCGACGGGTCTCCGCACAGCGAATACTGCCGTTGCCGTCCGGTGGGCAGAAATACATCCACATGAGAACCCGGCCGCCAGGTCGGCAGCGGGCCACCGGCTGCCGTGCGCAGGGTCAGACTCACCACATCGGCTGTCTGGCGTTCGATGCTCTCGACGCGCACGTCCAGCTCGAATCCCGTGCGCCGCACCGGCTTCGGTCGCGACAGCAGCGGCGCGGCGCCGCCTTTGACGAAGACGCTCTTGTAGGCGTCCATGATCCCGTTGAGCATCCGCAGACTCACCGGCGCGGCATCGGCAGGCTTGTCCATCAGTGACCCACCGCCCGTGCGGCCGGCGAGTGTCCGAGATACCGCAGCGCTTTGTCCATCGGGCCCAGCTGCGACGGGTGGAAGCCAGGCCGCAGATAGCGCGGGATCTCGGTGAGGAACACTGTCCAACTGGGGATCACGCCGCGGCGGGTGGCACTGGCGAACTGTCGCAACCAGAATTTGCCCTTATCGGCCTCCGGGTCCTTGCGGTACATGTACGCCGTCGACACGATGAACAGCGGCAGCAGGGTCAGGCTCGCCAGGATCGCGGTCCGTGCCCGGCGTGCGTAGCTGCCGTCGACGTACATGAACGCGTTGTAGACCACGCTGCGGTGCTCGACCTCCTCCGCACCGTGCCAGCGGACCAGATCCAGCATGGCCGGATGCATGCCCTTCTCCTCGAGAATGTCGGCGTTGAGGAGCCATTCGCCGAGCACGGCGGTGTAGTGCTCCATCCCGGCGAACAGGCCGAGGCGTTCCTTGAGCCACTCGTCCTTCGCTCGTCCGGTCAGGCCGTGATCACCGAGAATACGGTCGACCAGCCACGCCACCTTGCGGACATAAGAGTCCACGTCCAGGCCGATGGACTGCAGATGCATGCGCGCGGCCTCATGGCTGTTGGCGTGCATGGTCTCCTGCCCGACGAACCCGATCACTTCCTCCCGCAGCCGCTCGTCGTGAATATGCGGCAGTGCCTCGGACAGGGCCTGCGCCATGGCCCGCTCACCCTCGGGCAGCACCAGATGCATGACGTTGACGATGTGGGTGGCCAGCACCTCGCCGGGGATGTAGTGCATCGGCACGGAATCGAACTCGAAATGGACATCGCGCGCATTGATCGCATGCGCGTCGTCGCCGTAGGTGCGCTTCGTCGCGCCAGCGGTGTCAGCCATGCCCAGACCGTACAGCGCCACAAATTCCATTGCAATGTTGCGAGCCACATTTTTGCTTGGATTGTTGCACGGCGCGTGTTGTCTGCTAGCGTCGAACGGGTGAAGACGGCGTCGAAAGCAGCCCTGAGCCGCGATGATGCGGACGATCTCGAGACGCGGATCCTCGACGCCGCCCTCGTGCAGTTCGCGAAGTTCGGCGTCAAGAAGACGACGATCGAGGACGTCGCCCGGCAGGCCGGGGTGGATCGTGTCACGGTCTACCGGCGCGTGGGCTCACGCGATGATCTGGTACAAGCCGTGATCAGCCGCGAAGTCGCGACGCTGCTGACGGAACTCGCCGCGATGCCCGAACGGCACGACAGCATCGACGATCTCGTCGCCGACATATTCGTCACGGTCGTCATGCGCTGGCGCACGCATCCCATGGTCGAACGGATGCTGGCGATCGAACCCGAGCGAGTGATCATGAAACTCACGGTCGACGGCGCCACCACCTTCGCCATGTGCGTCACCGCAACCGCCACCACGCTCGAACGCGCGGTCCAGTGCGGACTGCTCGCCGACTCCGACGACTTGCTGACCCGAGCTGAAATCGTCTGCCGCGTAGTCCATTCCCTCATCCTCGCCCCGCACGGCACAACACCGCTGCGGTCCGACGACGAGCTCGCCGAGTTCGCGCGCGGGTATCTGGTGCCGGTCGTCACCAACGCCCGCGGCTGACGCTCTCGTGCTGCGGCTGATGCCCACTCGGAGAAAGCATGCGATCGTCTTCAAGCGCGTTACCGAGGTTGCCTCCGCTGCCATGATGCCGGATCCGATTGCTGGGCAACGAGATTCGGATCCGGCGGCGGCAGCATCGGGTCGTCCGCGGCACTGACGATAAGGCGCGCGGGTCAGCGCAGGCGTGGCGCGATGGTGGTAGCGATGTCGATGGTTTTGGCGCAGACGTCCCAGTCGACTCCAGTGGCAACGCCGGGGGCGGCGATCCCGAGGTAGAACGATCCGCCGGAGGGGACCGATACGTAGACCGAGCAGCTGCCGTTGCGGCCGTCGGGACGAAGTTCGGGCTGCACGACGGCGCGCTGGCCTCCGATAGTGGCCGTCCGCTCGAGTGGACTACGAACCTGGCGCTGCTCGAGATCGCTGAGGTCGGTGTTGTGCGGGGCGAACGAAACGGTGAAACTGCCGGCGATCGCGGTTTGGATGGAGGACCAGGAGCAGCGGGGCAGTTCCCGTGGCGGCGTGGCGGCGCTGCCGTCGAATGCGAGCAGGTAGTGGGCGATATCGTCCGAAGTCAGCACGCTGCACGGATGGTAGGTCAGATCGGCCGGTGTCCATGGCGGCGGCGCGACGGGCGATGTGGTGACGCTGCCTGACGACCTTGCTGGTGACGGGGCCGGGTCGTTGCTTGTGCATCCGGCCGCCGTCGCGATGGCAACGACGCCGCCGAGTACTGCGATCGTCGGCCGGCGGCGATCACATGCTGAACTCGGCATCAGGCATCCCTCCGGAAAACGATCACACCAGATTTCGCGTCCGGCCGCCACATCACACCGGCGGCGCGCTCCGGGCCGAGGCGCGAGTTCCAGCTCATCATTGAGCACCGGCGCAGTGCGGCTATGCCGACGGCCGTACTGGCGAGGGCGGTCACCTCGTCGAGGGCGGCAAACAGTTCGGGTGGTAGTCGCGCAGATCCGCATCCCTTGTGCGCCCTCGTCTTTCGAAGTATCGAGCGAGTGGTGGCGTCGGTGGAGCGGCTGTGGCAGCCCTGGGTGAGGCTAGGCGCTGATGCCCGCGGTGAGGATGGCGGCCAACTCGCGGTAGGCATCGGCATCGTCTAGTCCGGTGTGCTCGCGCACTCCACCCTGCTGGATGCGGACCATCATGGTCGCGGCCATATCGGCGGCGAAGGCGGCGTGGACGTCACGGAATTCGCCCGCCGCGACGCCTTCATCGATGAGTTCGCGGACCCGTCGGGCGGCGATCCTGGTGTTCTTCTCGTAGATCTCCCGCGCGGGCGCGAAACCGCTCAAGTCGGCCATGAACCGGTCGGAGGCGGCGGCCAGGGCGGTACCGACCGCGGACAGGTAGGCGGTGATGCGCTCACGGGCATCGGTGATCGGCGCGATGCCGGTCTCCACATCGTCGGTGGCGCGGCGGAAGAAGTGCACGGTGGCGGCCCGGACCAGCTGTTCCTTACTGCCCGCGAGGGTGTAGAGGGTCGATTTGGAGCAGCGCAGCCGCGCGGCGATCTCGTCGAGGGTCAGATGCCCGAATCCCTCGGTCAGAAACAGGTCGACCAGCGCGTCGAAGAGTTCGGTACGCCGTCGGGTGGCGAATCCTGCGCGTGCGAGCTGCTCCATATCAGCGAATAGTACTGGTGAGGCGCTTGCAGTACTGGGCTGCGCACAGTACTGTGATCGGTAATTCAGTACTGTTATTTGTAGGCGAGGAGTCTTGTGGCCGTCGAACGTCTGCTGCCCACCACCGAAGCCCGGGAATTGATCCAGCTCACCCGCGACATCGCCGACAAAGTCCTCACACCGATCGTCGACGAACACGAACGGGCCGAGACCTATCCCGGCGGTGTGTTCGCCACGCTGGGGGAGGCCGGGTTGCTGAGCCTGCCGTACCCGGTCGAATGGGGCGGCGGTGGCCAGCCATACGAGGTGTACCTGCAGGTCCTCGAGGAGATCGCCGCGCGGTGGGCGGCCGTCGCGGTGGCGGTCAGCGTGCACAGCCTGTCCTGTCATCCGTTACTGGCCTTCGGCACCGAGGAGCAGAAGCAGCGCTGGCTGCCGGAGATGCTGGGCGGCAATACGATCGGCGCGTACAGCCTGTCCGAGCCGCAGGCCGGATCGGATGCCGCCGCGGTGGCATGCAAGGCAGCTCCCGTCGACGGCGGATATCTCGTCAACGGCACCAAGGCCTGGATCACCCATGGCGGCATCGCCGACTTCTACAACGTTTTCGCGCGCACGGGCGAAGGGTCGCGCGGCATCTCCTGCTTCCTGGTGGCCCGTGAGACCACCGGCCTGACTTTCGGTAAGCCCGAGCAGAAGATGGGGCTGCATGCGGTGCCCACCACGACCGCGCACTACGACGACGCGTTTCTGCCCGTCGAGCGACGGATCGGTGCGGAGGGGCAGGGTCTCCAAATCGCTTTGAGCGCACTAGATTCCGGCCGACTCGGCATTGCCGCGGTCGCGACCGGACTGGCCCAGGCCGCGCTCGACGAAGCCGTCGCCTATGCCAAAGAGCGCACGGCATTCGGCAAGCCGATCATCGACCACCAGGGTCTGGGGTTCCTGCTGGCCGATATGGCTGCCGCGGTCGATTCGGCCCGCGCCACCTACCTCGATGCCGCGCGGCGACGCGATGCGGGGCTGGCGTACTCACGCCAGGCGAGTGTGGCCAAACTGATCGCCACCGATGCGGCTATGAAGGTCACCACCGACGCTGTTCAGGTATTCGGTGGCTACGGCTACACCCGCGACTTCCGGGTCGAGCGGTATATGCGCGAAGCCAAGATCACGCAGATCTTCGAGGGCACCAACCAGATTCAGCGACTGGTCATCGCACGCAGCCTCGCGCAGTGACCGGTCGGATTCCGCGCCGCCGCCAACTGTCGGGACTGCCGATACAAGCCGACCGCCCGACTCGGCCGAGCCCCGGACTTGGGCGGGTGGATAGCAAGGACGAGTCGGGCTCCGCCGTGTGAACGCCGGATCAGCGATATCCGCCGTAGTTCTGTCGATTCTGGTCGTAGTCGTACGGTTTGTGGCCCGACTGTTGTGATTCCGGTTGTGCGCCTGACGGTTTCGCTCGAACGGCCGCGCGTGCGATCAAGTCCTCGTCAAGCGCGCAGCAGCGTGTATCGGCGGTAGCGCCGGACCGATCCGTGCTGGGCTGTGCGTGACGATGTTCGCGCCCGGTGTCGGATGAGGGTCGCGATGGTTAGGCTGCGGCCTTGTGCGCAGGCTGTCGTCGGTGTCGAAATTGTGGTTGGTGTGGGTGGTTACGCGGACGCTGATGGTGGCGTTGACCGGGGTGACGGTGCTGCCACACAGCGTTTGGGATGCCTCGGCCGCGGACTTGACGCTGTATCGCGGATGGGCCGAGCAGATCGCGTACCAGAACATTTTCCCGATGGCGGACGAGCGCTGGCAGTATCCGCCTGGGGCCGGTGCACTGCTCGTCGTACCCCGACTGCTCGGCGGCGGCCTCGGTTACAACTGGTTGTTCTTCGCGCTGGTCGCCGCCGCGGATGCGAGCGTACTCGGCTTGTTGATCCGGGCCGCGCGGCGCGACGGCTGGCAGACAGCGCAGACCGGGCCGTGGGTGTGGGCGGTGGGCGTGGCGCTGTTGGGCAGAGTCTGCTACGGCCGATTCGATTTGATCGTGGCCGCGACCGTGGTCGCGGCACTGCTGTGGGCGACGCGCCGCCCAGCGGCGGCGGGCGCGGCCGCTGCCGCTGGTGTGCTGTTGAAAGTCTGGCCGGTGCTGGTTGTGCTGGGTTTGCGCTGGCGAACGCTGCGGCGGATGAGTGCGGGCGCGGCCGGTGTCGGTATCGCCGCGATCGTGGGATTGACGGCGTTGGGTCCGGGGGCGTGGTCGTTCCTGAAGTTCCAGTCGAAGCGTGGATTGCAGATCGAATCCGTGGCTGCCACGCCACTGTTGATCGCTCGACTGCTGAACGACCGCTGGACCATCGTGCACCGTTATGGGGCCGACGAGTTGTCCGGGCCCGTGGTGTCCGCGGTGGCGTCGGCGTGCGTGGTGGCCACGCTCGTGGGCGGCGCGGTGTTGCTGGTCATCTGGTGGCGTGCGCGGCCTCCAGCGACGGATCTGGTATTGGCCGCAGTGCTGCTCGCCCTGGTGACCAGCCGGGTACTCAGCCCGCAGTACCTGGTGTGGGCAGTGGCGGTCGCGTCGGTCTGCGCGCTCGACTCGCGCAGCACACAGCGGCCTGTGCTGCCGCTGGTGCTGGCGATCGCGTTCATGAGCCAAGTGGAATTCCCCTTCCTCTACGACCGGGTAGCCACCGGGAGCCGGCCGGGAGTGGTGGTGCTGACAGTCCGCAACGGCATGCTGCTGTACGCGACTATGTGGTCAATCGTCCGGCTGTGCCGCAACGGTCTCGATCATCCGAGATCACCGCTCGGCCCACTTACCAGTGGATATCGGTTCGGTAACGTCAGTGGGCCTGCGCGCCCTCCTGGTCAGGTGCGAATTCCGCCATCTGGACAGTTGTTTCCCTAGTTCAGGACCATATCCGCGATCTAGGTCACGATTCGGTCACGCGCGTATGTACGGAGTCGGGTAAGGAATGGGTCTTTTTTCGACGTTCAATTACTGTCACGCTATCGCTGGCTAGTAGTTAGCCTTCATAAACGTCGGGGAGCGGCAATCGCGCCGCATGACAGGACGGATCGGTCGCCGATCACGGTGATCACCCGTGTTGCGCCATTTCCATATCGAATCGCTACCTCGGTCGATCGCAGTGTCGGCCCGGAGAACGCTATGGCTAATCCAGCGTCAATACCCAACCTATTCGAGACACGCCGTACCGGTGGTCCCGCCACCTCCCAGCCGGGCTCGCGGTCCGCCGCAGGTTCGGCGCGGTCCGCCCACGTTCTCCTCGATGAGCAGCTCGCGCCCCTGCGGATCCCGGCACTGGTGCTGGGTGCATTGCTGATCTGCCTCGGTGTGGCGGCGCTGCTGCCATTGCGGGGATGGCTGCACGACTACGGCGCCGAGCTTGTCATCGCCGCCTACCTGCAATACATGGCGATCGCGACAACCCTCGAGGTATGGGGTCTGCGCATGACCAGGAAAGGTCCACGCCGCAGGTGATACGCGCGGGCCGCGCCAAGTCGACCCGGTCCGCCAGTGGAAGCTGTCCCCGATGGACCTGGCCTCGCTCGACAAATGGGACGACTACACCGCCGCCAAGGAACAGAACTTCGAGCACACCGATACCGACTACGCGCCCTGGATCGTGGTCAAGAGCAACGACAAGAAACGCGCCCGCCTCAACGCGATGCGCCACGTCCTCGGTCTGTTCGACTACGACAACAAGGACCCCGAGATCGTCACCCCGGCCGACCCATTCCTCGTAGGGCGCGCTTGCGACGTCATCGGCTCTCACCCCGCGACGGACGCCGCTCGCCCAGCCGTCGGGCCGCTGAATTCCCATGCGCGGCAACCCCATCCAGAGGGCATGAGCACTTGAAGCTGTGACGCGAGATCCCCGCCTGCCGCTGTTGCCCGATTCTCTGACAAACGAGACCGACGTGGCATTCGACCAATGAACGTTTAGCATTCCGGTATGCGCCGTCGGAGGTGGCTACGGGCCGCACTGTGTTTGGTCGTACTGAGCGCCGGCGGCTGTTTCGGGGCGGTCGAGCGCGGCGACTTCGAACAGAGTTTGCGGGCGCGGGGCGGGGGACTGGTGAACGGGTTGACGAATTCGGCGGTTACCGTGGTGCGAGAGCGCTTGGGAACCACTGATTTTCAGGCGAATGTCATTCTGCTGACCGCTCCGGAATCCATGCGGTTCCGCCTGGTGCTGTCCGATCAGCCGGACCAGGTGACTCGATTCTTCTCCGCGTGGCCCGATCCCACCGCACGGCAGGCCGTCGTGCGATTGCGGGTGCGCGACCCGGACGGTTCCCGTCGGCTCGACGACTACTCGTTCACGCTCGGTGCACTGAGCGCGCCACAGCCGGTGCGGGTTTCGGCGTTCGACGATATCGACAGCGAGGGCTTCATGGTCAGTGAGGTGCCGGGACTCGCGCATATCGAGGACATCGTCGATACCACCCTGGCTCGCAGCGAACTCGCCGACGGCCAGGTCACCGTGATCGTCGTGAGCCGCTTCAGCCGCGAGATCCGCATCGTCGCGAACGTCAGCTCGCCGCGGACGGATATGGTCGCCGAGTTCGACCGCACCGGCGCATTTCTTCGAATCCAGCAGGTGTGAGGCCATGGCGAGACTGCTCACCACCGCATTGTCGACCGGTGTCGGCGTCGGCATGTTCAGCACCGTGGTGCCCGTATCGATCTGGCCCGGTGAAGCGAAACTCACCGCGCCACTGTTCTGTTCAGACCCCTACCACGAACCCGTGGTGGTATCGGACACCTTCCACGACTCCGAGGGCACCTCGGTCAACTACACCCTCTACTGTGTGACCGACCGCGGCGCGGTCACCGACGAGGGATTCGTCCTGCCCTTCTTCGTCTTGATGGCGGTGCACATCGCGATCATCACCACTGTGGCGTTCCTTGCCGGACTGTGGATCCGTCGCAGCACCCCGCCCCCGACCGATCCACAGACCACGGCATTCGAACCACTGACCTACGGGCCACACGAGCCCGACCCCATCTGAATCTCCGTTCTATCGCGCGCGGGAGATTGCGAGATTCTCAGTACTCGTTCAACGGAGCAGAGGGGGGAAAGGTTACCGGTAGAGCCGCCAAGGACCGGTGGAAGGGGCCAGGCCGCCAGGCCGGTGCGTCGGCCGGTATGGCCAACTGGATCTCGGGCAGCGCATCGAGAAGCTGATCGATGGCGTTTTGAGCGAGCAGGTAGGCCAGCGACTGCGCGGGGCAGGCGTGTGGGCCGATGCCCCACGCCAGATGCGAGCGATTGCCTGTGTGAGTCTCGGTCCGGATCTTGGGGTCGTTGTTGCAGCCGGCCATGCTGATGAGGATCGGCTGGTGCGCGGGCAGCCAGACGTCGTCGATGAGGATCGGCTGACGGGGGTAGGTGGTGAGGAGGTTCGCCAGCGGCGGGTTGTTGAACAAGACTTCGTCCAAGGCGTCTCGGGTGGACAGGTTCCCGCCGACGACACTTCCGCCGAAGCGTTCGTCGGTGAGGATCAGCAGCAGGGTGTTGCCGATCAGGTTCTGTTGCAGTTCGATCCCGGCGCCGTAGACGCTGTTCAGTTGGTGGATCATCTCCAGTTCATCGAGTTCGGCCGGATGCCGCAGTAGTAGCGAGGTGATGTCGTTGCCAGGATGGGTCCGTTTGAGGGCCAGCAGTTCCAGCAGCGCCTCGACGATCATCTTGTTGCCGTCCTCGGCATCGATCCCCTCGAACATCGCGGCCATGCCTGCGGCGACCCGCTGTCCGATCTCCGGCGGGCAGCCCAGCAGAGCATCGGTGACCGCGAATGCGAGCGGCAACGCGTACTGACTGATCAGATCGGCTGTACCGGCCTGGCAAAAGGTGTTGACCAGCGGGATGGCGATCTTCTCCACGGTGGCATCGAGAGCGTACAGATCTACCGCGTTGATACTCGTGGTGATTGCCTGCCGGTAGCGCTGGAGGGCCGCTCCGTCGCTTCGACTCCCGGTGGGACGCCACTCCATAAGCGGCAGGACGGGGCAGTCGGCCGGGATGTTCTGCTGCCAGGTGCGCGGATCGACAGGGAAGTGCTCGGGATCGTTGAGGATCCGCAGCGCGGTGTCATACCCGACCACCAACGTGGCCGGCACGCCCGGCGCCAGCTCAACCGGAGCCAAAGAGCCATATTGTCTTCGCATTTCGTCGTAAACACGTTGCGGATCCGCGGCGAATTCCGACGAGTACAGCGACACCCTCGGACCTTCGGTAGTCATCGGCGAGCCGTGGACGACTGGACAGGTCGGGGTGTCCGGTCGGGACTGTGTGGTACTCAAGAATGGAACTCCAGATTTTCGCGTGTTCTGGGGGACGCGGTCATCCGCGCATCCCTGCCCTCGGCCGCCGAACAACCACTGCTACTGCGAGAAGCCTACTGTCCAAGGGTATTTCGTGCCAATCCTTCCGCGCCGCATCGGCGGCAGTCGATTCGAAGTATCGCGCGTCGAACCCGGTTAGTGCAGGCCTGACCGTCGCGATGGCGTGCTTTCTCGCCGCCTACGACCTGGCCCGTCGTGGCTGGGTGAGCCGCTGATGTCTTTCTCCGGTGCAGTAGCAAGCCATTCCGCGAGCGTGGTAGTCGATCGATCACCGCAACGGTGCGGATGGCTTCCGATATGGTCGAGGGCTCGCAAAAAGCCCACGCGGGCTGGGCTCGATCACAGTCGCCGAAATCCGCCGTCTCCTGGCGGTAGTGCTCCACCCAGCCCGCACCCTCACCCACGCACTCGCTGCCGCACAATGGCGACAACACCACCAAACCCACGCCCGACAGACCTGATACCAACGAAACCGGCTACCACACAACGAAATACAACTGTCCTGCCTTACAGTCTCACTGACTTTCATGGAAAACTTCCGCTGACGAGGCGATGCCGCCGAAGCCGCACAATTGAAGGAAACTGCACGATGAGCGCACTCCGGAACACCGTCGACATGCCCACTACAGCAATGGATCGGGCGATGCGCGTTTTAGGCTCTCCCGAAACTCAGCTGAATATCGGTGCAGTTCTGCACTTGGATGGACAACCGCCGCATCTCGGTGACATCCGGGACTACATCGCTACCCGGCTGGCCGCTCTGCCGGCGTTGGCTGCGTGGATGACCCCGGGCGCCCGGCATTGGACGGTGGCCGACGAAGTGGACCTGACCAGCCATGTCGTCGAGCGTGTTGTTCCCCCTCAGGAAGATCTGGAGCAGGTCGTTGCCGCGTTGGCGAGGACTCCGCTGCCGGAGGACGCGCCGCACTGGCGGATGTGGTTGCTGCGCGGTTACTCGCCGGATCGGTACGCCCTGCTGTACCTGGTGCACCATAGCGTACAAGACGCCGCGGGAACGCTTCGAACACTGGAGTCGCTATTCGCACCTGGTATCCCCGAGAGCGAATCCTCGGCGGCATATCACGGTTTCGCTCAATACCCGCGCACGTCGGCCCGCACGCGAGTGCAGTGCGCCGCAATGGGTCTGCAGAGCCTTCGGAGTCTGGGTGCCTGGGACCTGCCGGGGTGTCGGGCCACAGATGAGATCGGATTCGCGTGGGGCCGCGTGCCCACCAGCACGCTCACCTCCGTCGCCCGCGCTTTCGGCGGCACTCGCAATGATGTATATATCGCATCGCTCGCCCACGTGCTCACTCACTGGCAGAGCGAGATTCGCGGCAACGCCGACTTGCCCGACATACCGTTACTGGTGCCGGCCAACGTCCGCCGCCCGGATGAGATCGCCCTGGCGGGTAACAGGACAGCCACCGCCTACCTGAGACTGCCGGGAGCGCTGCTCCCCTTCGACCAACGGCTGACCAGCACCATCCGCGCCACCCCGCCGTTGAAATCACCAATTGTCCGGGCAGCGTTTCGCAGCAACTTCGACGCCACGCCCGCATGGCTCATGCGCACAACACTTTCCGCTCTCTCGAATCCACGACGTGCTCCGGCCTCGCTGTCGAATGTCGTATTGCGTCATCCCCTCGCGCTGCACGGCGATCCCGTCACCGCGATCGATCCGATCACGACCAGTCTCGGAGGAATTCCGCTGAGCGTGCTCCTCCTTGTCAATGGAGACAGCGCCACGGCATGCTTCAGAACGAACGCCGGATTCTCCGGCCTCGACCAAATACACCGCAAGTGGGAACAGACGCTGCTCTCATGGCAGAGCAACGCGGCCACGCTGAGTCGGTCCTAGGCCAGGGTCTGCGCCATAGGCCAACGGCATGCGGGGCAGTCCCGCGTGGGGGTCGCGGGCATGGCCGCATACACCAGCGGCACATACTCGGCGAAAGTCGGCACCGTCGATCCCCGCCCGACGCCGTCTCGCAATCCTGCACCAAGACCCGGCCGTTGACGTCGACCCGGCGGCTGCCGCACCGCCACTGCGGCTGCGGCACTGGGTCGCGCGGACAGTTCGGTGACCGGACGGTCCCGGTGCTCCTCTCAGCCTTGCCCGGTAGAACAGGTATCAGAAAATCGGGTGTCATCGCCACCGTTCGCTTCCCGTGCCGTTACCCCGTAACAGCACAACTTATGGAGCGAATTCGCTGGGATACAGTGTCCTAATGCCCGAAGAAGCGCATCCCACACCAGTGGTGCGTGTCGGAGCGGCCGCGGGGTCCGATGGTGCTTGCGCAACCGTCGGGGGAACCGATGCCGACCTGCTCTCGCTCGCATCACAGCTGTGTTTTGCTCTGTACTCCACATCCCGCTCGATGACCGCGGCATATCGGCCGTTTCTCGAGGCGATGGGTGTTACCTACCCGCAGTATCTGGCCCTGCTGGCTTTATGGGCACGGCCTGCGATGACCATGAAGGAACTCGGCGAACAACTGCAGCTGGACTACGGCACGGTGTCACCGCTCATCCAGCGACTCCAGGCACATGGTCTGGTCGAGAGCGTCCGGCGTGCCGGCGACCGCCGCGCTGTCGAACTGCGTGCGACCGAAGCCGGACGCGCACTGCAACCGCAGGCCCGGCAGATGATCGAGGCGGTCATGGCGGAGGTCGGCTATCCGATCGAGCATCTCATCCGGCTGCGCGACCAGGTCAACGCGCTCGGCGCCCGCCTCGACGCCGCCGTCGCCGAGCGTTCTGGCCGATAAGAACCGGGTCGCCGAGTCGGGTGGCTCAGGCGTCGAGCACTCGGGTCTGCCGATCGACGACGGGCGGTTCGGTGGACCAGGGGAAGTTGATCCAGCGGTCGGTGCGCCGCCAGACGTATTCACAATCGACCTCGGAATGCGGCTTCTGGTACACGACCGCGCAGCGCACCTCGGCGACATGGTCGATGCAGAAGTCGCGCACGAGTTTGAGGGTGGCGCCGGTATCGGCCACATCGTCGGCGATCAGGACCGTCGCACCGGCCAGATCGACCGCCTGTGGGACCGGCGGCAGCATGACCGGGAGATCGAGGCGCTGATCGATGCCGGTATAGAACTCGACATTCATCACGTGCAGGTTCTTCACGTCCAGTGCGTAACCGAGCGCTCCGGCGACGAACAGGCCGCCGCGTGCGATCGAGAGGATCAGATCCGGTTCGAACCCGTCCTTGGCGATTTCGGTGGAGAGCTCGCGACTCGCCGTCCCGAATAATTCCCAGGTCAGCACTTCCCGATCCGCCATGGATCCTCCATCTCCCTCGATACCGCTGGGCATAGAGCATACGACCAGCTACGCGACGGCGTTCCCCACTCTCTGTCCGGGAATTAGGCTGGGTCGGGTGCGGATCTATCTGGCCGGTGCGACCGGCGTTATCGGAACCCGGTTGTTGCCCTTGCTGATCGAGGCCGGACACGAGGTTGCGGGGATGACCCGGTCTGCGGCCAAGGTCGACCAGGTGCGGTCCGCCGGCGCGGAACCGGTGGTCTGCGATGTGTACGACCTCGACGCGCTCACCGCGGCGGTCGTCGCTTTCCGGCCCGATCTGGTGATGCATCAGCTCACCGATCTCCCCGACGATGCCGCGCTGCTCCCGGAACTCGCCGGTGCGAATGCGCGCATCCGTTCCGAGGGCACTCGCAATCTGATCGCCGCCGCGCAGGCTGCGGGCGCGAAACGCTTTGTCGCCCAGAGCATTGCGTGGGAGCCGCCGGCTGGCCGCGGTGCCGTCATCCAGGAGCATGAGGCCGCGGTGCTCGACATCGGCGGCGTGGTCGTCAAGTACGGCCAATTCTACGGACCGGGTACGTACTACGAATCCGAGCTGCCCGATCATCCGCGCGTGCACGTGGATGATGCTGCCGCGCGGACGGTTTCGCTGGTCGACGCGCCGAGTGGTGTGGTGGTCATCGCGGATCCCGCCTGATCCTGGGCGCGACTGGCTGCTTCGGGTCGTGGCCGTGCCGGTCGGTTTGGAATACGGTGGCAGGGGCGATCGCCCGGATCAGCTCACCTCCACCGAAGGAGACCCGCTTGCGCAACATGCTGCTCGTCACGTCCGTACTCGGTGCCGCACTGGTGGCGATGCTGCCCGCTGGCGCGGCCGGTGCGCAGCCAGCGGACGATGGTTCGCTGAAGGTGCAGGCGACCACCGGCACCGATCAACTGCCGGTGACAGGTGTCGGAGTCGGCATCACCACGTGCGCCGCCGGTCCGGTGCTGGCCACCTTGACGACCGGCGGCGATGGAACCGTGACGCAGACCTTCCCGCACGGCTGCTACCAGGCGCAGGTCACCTCCGTGCCCTCCGGTTGCGAGCTGGCGAGCATCGCCTACGTTCAGATCGATGTGGCACCCGGCACGACACCCGTCGCTGCTTTCCAATTCCGCTGCGCATAACCGATTTCGACCCATGGCCTGGAGCGCGGCCGTGACGGCATCGTCACAGTGCGTGGTGTTCTCCTGGTTGGCAGCTCCGTAGTTTGCCTCCAGCAGTGCAGATCTCACGAGCAGGAGCAGGCCCTAGCGGTGGCCGTGGCAGGTGCCGAATTCTTGACCGGAGACCTCGGCCGCTATCGGGAGATGTCGCTATTCGCACGGCCGCGCGGCCGGTCTCCGGAGAGTGAGTAGGCTTCCCGCTCGTGCGGTCGAACATGGACTTCGAGGACTTCTCCGCCAGTGTCGACGCGGATGGGGTGTTCCGCGGCTTCTGATGCGGAAATGCGCGGCTAGGACAATGGGTGCACGCTGTCCAACGCGCGGCGCGCATAGGCGCGCACATCCGCATCGCTGTCATCGATCGCCAGCTTCAGCGCATCGTGCGCCGCCCCGCTGCGTGGCCAGGTGGCCAGCGCCAGTACCGCTGCCTTCCGCACATCGAGGTGCGGATCGTGCAAGGCTTCGGAAAGCGGGTTGACGCCGAAATCGGGGTCCGCGCCCGCGAGACCCCGGGCGGCACCCACCCGGACCTGCCAGGCAGAGTGTGCGAGCGCGCCGACAAGTAGCGACGTGTCATCTTGCGCAACACCGAGATTCGCGAAGGAAGCCAGGGCGGCGGCACGCACGAGCGGATCCGGATCCTCGGCAAGAGCGCGCGCCGTTTCGGTGCCATGCCCGCCGATCGCCGACAACCCGTGCGCGACGGCAATGCGCACCTCACGGTTCTCATCGGTCGCCGCCGACGAGACGGCCTGCCAGTCGTCGAGCGATACCAGAGCCCGTACGGCCTCGATGCGCACCCGGTGGTCTGAATCGGTCAGTGCCGCAACGAATTGTGCTGCCGTTCCGGCACGCAGCGCGCGTAACAGATCCACGACGGTTGCCCGGACGACCGGGTCGGGGGAGTCGAGTCGATCGGCGAGGCCGATCGAATCGGGAAGCACCTCCACGAGTTCGCGCAGACTCGCCGCGGCTGCCGCGCGAACGGATGCTGCGTCGTCGTCGAGCGCGCCGATCAATACCGATGTGAATCCCTCAGGGGTGTTCTCGGTCAGCACCGACAGCGCCGCCACTCGAACACCGGCATCGGCATCGGACAGATAGGTCGAAAGGTCCTGCACCGTAGGCGAATCCAGGGCTAGCAGGCTGACCAGCCGCGGTGACGGCGGGGTCGTCGATGTGCGGACGGTGCGCGGTGCATCGGCCGGTGCGCGCCCACCGATGAGTTCCGGTTGCGCGATCGGGACCACAGTAGTGTCGGTAGAAGGCAGGTCATCGAGACCGGGCACCGGTACCAGATACGGCGCAACCGGCCGCTTCAGGAATTCCATCGTGCCATCGGAGTTCTTGCGCAGGTTCAGGTGGTATCGCCACTCGTCATCGTCGCGCTGCGGCAGGTCGGCGCGTTCGTGATAGAGGCCCCACCGTGATTCGGTGCGGGTCAGTGAACTGCGCGCCGCCATTTCGGCGCAGTCGCGGATGAAGGAGACCTCGACCGCGCGCATGAGCTCATGAGGTGTGCGGGCACCGATTTCGGCGATCTCGCCGCGCATCCGCTCGAAGGTCTCGACCGCGATCGACAGCTTCGCGGCCGTCTTCGGCGGCGCCACATAGTCGTTCACGAATCGGCGCAGCTTGTACTCGACCTGCGGCTGCGGTGGGCCGTCCGGCTGCCGCAGCGGTCGATAGATCAGTTCATGTGCCTCGGTCAGTTGGTCTTCTGGAAGTGCGACGGGTGCAGCGACTTCGGATAGTGTCGATGCGGCATGGCCGCCAGCCAGATCGCCGAAGACGAAAGCGCCGATCATGTAGTTGTGCGGCACGCACGCGAGATCACCGGCCGCGTAGAGACCGGGCACGGTCGTGCGAGCGTGTTCGTCGACCCATACGCCGGATGCGGAATGTCCACCACATAAACCGATTTCGGAGATATGCATCTCGATATCGTGGGTGCGATAGTCATGGCCGCGATTGGCGTGGAAGGTGCCACGGGTCGGGCGTTCGGTGGTATGCAGAATGCCTTCGAGCGTCGTGAGGGTCTCGTCGGGCAGATGCGACACCTTGAGATAGATGGGCCCGCGCGCGGATTCGATCTCGCGCTTGACCTCCGACATCATCTGTCCGGACCAGTAATCGGAGTCGACGAAGCGTTCGCCCTTCGCGTTTACCTGATACCCGCCGAACGGATTGGCCACATAGGCGCAGGCCGGACCGTTGTAATCCTTGATGAGCGGATTTATCTGGAAGCATTCGATACCGCTGAGCTCCGCGCCGGCATGATAGGCCATCGAATACCCGTCGCCCGCATTGGTCGGATTCTCGTAAGTGCCATACAGATAACCCGATGCGGGCAACCCCAAGCGGCCGGACGGACCGGTCGCCAGGATTACCGCCTTGGCACCCACCGCCACGAACTCGCCGGTGCGCGTATTCAATGCGGCCGCACCCACCGCGCGGCCCGCAGCGGTGAGCACCCGCACCGGCATGAGCCGGTTCTCGATGCGGATCTTCTCGCGCATCTTGCGTTGGCGCAGTACGCGATACAGCGCCTTCTTCACATCTTTGCCCTCGGGCATGGGCAGCACGTACGACCCGGACCGGTGCACCCGGCGCACCGCGTACTCGCCGTACTCGTCCTTCTCGAACTTCACGCCGTAGCGTTCGAGTCGCTGCACCATGGCGAAGCCGCGGGTGGCGGTCTGATATACGGTGCGCTGGTTGACGATTCCGTCATTGGCCCTGGTGATTTCGGCGACGTAGTCCTCGGGTTCGGCCTTGCCGGGAATCACCGCATTGTTGACCCCGTCCATGCCCATGGCCAAGGCACCGGAGTGCCGCACATGCGCCTTCTCCAGCAGTAACACGTCGGCGCCTGCCTCAGCGGCGGTCAGTGCGGCCATGGTCCCCGCGGTGCCGCCGCCGATGACGAGCACATCGCAGTCGAGCCGGATCCGATCGGATAGCTCGGGAATATTCACAACTTCTCCAGGATTTCGGCCTTCACCGACCGGCGATCCGCCGGTGTGCGGGGCTCGGGCACATCGACCAGGGTGTGCAGCACGCCGCCGCCGAGTACCGCGATGCGGTCGCCGAGCAGTAGCGCCTCGTCCAGGTCATGGGTGACGAATACGACGGTGGTGGGGTGAGCGCGCCAGGTGTCGATCAGCAAGCGCTGCATGGTTGTCCGGGTCTGGGTGTCGAGTGCGCCGAACGGTTCGTCCATCAGCACCGCGCGCGGCGATCCGGCGAGACTGCGCGCCAACTGGACTCGCTGTCGCATGCCGCCGGAGAGATCGCGCGGGAGATAATCGGCGTAGCCGGTGAGTCCGACCTCCTCCACCCAATGCTGGGCGCTGGCTTTGCGTTCGGTGCGCGGCACTTTGCGCAATTGCAGTGCGAGCTCGATGTTCTGGCGCACAGTGCGCCACGGCAGCAACGCATCGTCCTGGAAGACAAGGGCGCGGTCAGCGGACGGCCCGGTCACTGCAATGCCGTCGGCGCGGATCACGCCGCGGTCCGGCTTGCGCAGTCCGGCGATCGCCCGCAGCAGCGTCGACTTGCCGCAACCGGATTTACCGACCACGACCAGGATTTCGCCGGGCGTGATGGCCAGCTCCAAGTTCTCGAGCACCGTTTTTCCGCCGTAGGCGATGCGAATTCCGTCCAGGCTCAGCCGCATTCCGGTTGTGGTCGGGGTGGCGGGTGCGGTTGTCGTGGTCATTCGGCGACCTCCCTCGGCAGCCAGCGGGTGATCCGGCGTCCGGCCAATTCCACGATTCCGGAGGTGCCGAAGCCGAGGATGCCGATGGTGATCATGCCGACGAATACCGCCGGATAGTCGACGATGGTGTAGGCCTGCCAGGTCCGGTAGCCGATGCCGAGCCGTCCCGAGATCATCTCGGCTGAGATGAGGCAGATCCATGCCACACCCATCCCGACCGACAGACCGCTGAATACGCCCGGCAGGATGCCCGGAAACACCACTCGCACAAGGACATCAGCGCGCGACGCACCCAGGGTGCGCAGCGCATCCTCCCAGATGGTCGGCAGCGCGCGTACCGCGTGCCGGGTGCTGACCAGCACCGGGAACAGCGATGCCATGAAGGTGATGAAGACGATGCCCGATTCGTCGCTCGGGAACAGCAGAATCGCCACCGGCACCAGCGCGATGGCCGGAATCGGCCGGGCCAATTCGGTGAGCGGTCCGAGTACCGCGGCGAAGAGTCCGGAGCGGCCGAGGGCGATGCCCGCGATCACACCGACCACCGCCGCGAGTCCGAATCCGGTCAGAATACGGATCAGCGACTGCGCGACATCGACATAGAACTGGTCCGACTGCAGCTGCTTACCGAATTCGCGGATGATCTCGGTGACCGTTGGCAGCGTGTCGAAGCGCAGCCACAATCGCACATTATTGGCGGTGAGCAGCTGCCACAGTCCGATCGCGGTCGCGACCGACGCAACCTGGAGCACTCGGGTGCGCCACACGGAACTGCCACGTACTTCGGCGGTTCCATCATCGGTGGCCACGGCAAGTGCTGTGGTGCGCTCACCCGTTGCCGGGCCATTCTCCAACAACGAGGCGCTGTGCGATGCGGTCACGGCCGGACTTCCGTGACGGCCTGGTCATAGGAGATCGCGGTCGCGGCCGGGTGCGCCTGCCGGTAGCGCTGGGCGGCAGCTTGTGTCGTGAACGGCAGGAAGTTGTCGCCATCGCGCAGCCACACCGCCTTATCGGCGAACCAGCGCGTGCCGAGTTCGGCATCGGGCACATAGGCGGCGCGGATGACCTTGCCCTGCGCCTTGGCCGCTTGGACCGCGCGCAGCAGGCAGGTCGGATCGGCGGCGGGCTGCGGTCGCTCCGTACCGTCGAGCCACAGCTCACCGGCAAGCGCGGCATTGCTCACCGGACGTGCGCAGACCGGGTCGGTGCCGGTGACGCGGCTGGGATTGACGGTGGACGCCACCGCCTGGTCGTAGTCGCCAATGCTGTTATCGGCGAAGGCCTTGCGCAGCGGCGCGGGATCGATGAACTTGTCGATATCGAGTTCGGCGAAGTCACCGATCGACTTCAGGTACTGCACATCGCCTTTGAACGCGCCGATCAGACTGGGCTTGAGGGTGGTATCGAAAGACGTTCCGCCGGGTCCGTTGTAGAGGTACACGACCTCCTGCGGCAATCCGGAACCGTCGGCGACGATCTTGGCGGCCTCGAACGGCTTCTCGTTCAGGAACTTCGTGGCATCGAGCTGAGCGGCGAGGAAGGCCTGCAGCACCTCGGGATGATCGGCGCTGTAGGAGCGTCGCGCGACCACGCCGTGAAAGGTGGGCACACCCAATTCCGCACCGTCGTAGAGCAATTTCGCCTTATTCTGGAAGACCAGCAGTCCGGGCCAGGCCACGAATTGCGCGAGCGCGCCGACCTGATGCGATTCCAATGCGGTCGCCCCGATCTGTGGCTGCTGGTTGAGCACCTCGACGCCCTTGGCCGGATCGACACCCACCCGCGACAGCGCCTGCACCAGGGTGCCGTGTCCGGCCGAGCCGACGCTGGCCGAAATCTTCTGCCCGGCCAAGTCGGCGATTCCGGTCGCCGTCGAATCCTGCGGCACCACAACCATATTGAGTGCGCCCTTGGGGTTGTAGCCGGTCACCGATACCAGCGCGGTCTTGGCCCGCTCATTGGACTGCGTGCGAGAACCGTTGATCAGCAACGGATAATCGCCCATCGATCCGATATCGATCTTCTCGGCCAGCATCTGCGCGGTGATCGGCGCGCCGGTGTCGTAGTCCTGCCACTCGACCTGGTACTTGGCACCGCCGCTGTCGGTGATCTTCTGCAGCCGCTGTTCCAGATAGCCCTGGGCGCGCAGCAGGGTGCCCGCGGTGACGGTATTGATGGTCTTGGACTGGTAGCCGACGACGACCTTGACGGTGCCTTCGGGGGTGTTGTCCGAACTCTGCAGTGAGCAGCCCGCCGCGGCGAGTGCGACGGCGAGGAGCAGGGGAGCGAGGCGTTTCTTCATGGGACTTCCGGATCGTTCAGCGCAACAGATAGGGCATATTGACGGTGACGGCGCCCGTGGGACACCGGGCGGCGCAGGGGCCGCAGTACCAGCACTCGTCGACGTGCATGAAGGCCTTGCCGTTTTCCGGATTGATGGCCAGCGAGTCCAGCGGGCAGATTTCCACGCACAGCGTGCAACCCTGGATGCACAGTGATTCGTCGATGGTCACCGGAATGTCGGTGCGTTGGTTCGCAAGTGCCATCAGATGACCTTCCATTCGGATGTGCTGCGGATCAGGCTGCCGCGCATGGTGATTCGATCTCCGCGCATCCGGATGTATTCCAGATCCACCGGTCGGCCGTCGTCGAGCCGGGTCAGCCGTTCGAGCATCAGTAACGCCGCGCCCTCGGGTGCTTCCAAGGTGGCCGCGGTGTGGGCGTCGGCGGTAATCGCTTCCAGCGCGAGGTCGGCCGAGCCGAGCGGTCCGCCGCTGATCTGTTCGATGAGTACGAAGATGTCGTTGGTCTCGAGATCGTGGCCGAGGACCTCGGTGCCGATATCGGGTGCGAGATAGGTCAGATCCAGGCTCAGCGGTAGGTCGGCGAGATAGCGCAGTCGTTCGATATAGACCACGCGCTCACCGGGATTCAGCCCGAGCTTGCGTGCGACGGCGGGTGGTGCGGTGATATGCATTGCCGCGCGCACCTCGTTGCGCACCGTGCCGTGGCCCTTGAGGGTTTCCTGCAGCCCGAGCAGTGCGTCCAGCCCGTGATCGTATTTGCGCCGAGCGACCCGGGTGCCCACCTTCGGCACTCGATCGATCAGCCCTTCGTCCTTGAGCAGCGCGAGTGCGTCGCGCACGGTATTGCGCGATGCGTCGTATTCGGTGACCAATTCCTGCTCGCTCGGCAGCACATCGTCGAACGCACCCGCATGTATCTGATGACGCAGCACGTCGGCTATCCGGCGCGCCTGGTCGGCCCGCAACCGGCGCACGGGCGTCGCCTCGGCTCCCACCTCCGCCACCTTTCTCTCGCTGACCTGCATGGACAGCGACGATAGTTGGCGCTCGGACGCCTGCATGCGCGCAAGCGAGCGCCACAAATCAGGGGATGTTATTGCGCCGCCCCCTACCGGCTCTGACCTGGGCGGATGGGGCTCGGAGTGGCCATTGCGCCACCCTGTTCGCGGCCGACGAGTTTCGATCACACAGATTCGAATGACGGGTTGAGTGAGGTGGTGCAGGTACAACGCCGCGCTCGGCTATCCCGGGACAGCTTTTACGTGCCGCGGTCCGGCCACTACGGTCGCGTTTATCGAGCGTGTCCACGCCGGTGCTGCAGCCATTGTCGTTGGCGGCCCATTCGCCGCACGTCGGCCGGCGATTGAAGCAGCAGGTGGCTTCGGCGGCGAGCTGGGGGATTGTCCGGATGCCGGAATAGGACGCCATCACTCCGGCGGGGGAGGCGGAATCCCCTCTGGGGGTGATGTTCTCGTAGGCACGCATCCCTACCATGGCGGGCGTGGCTGTTGTCGCCGGTGTTGGTCGCGCTCTGCTGGTCGCGGGGGTGTGCGCGTTGTTGGTGTCGATCGGGGTGGGTTCCGTGTCGGCGGATTCGGCGTCCTCCGGTTCGGATATTTCGGTCGCGCAGTCGCTCGGTGATCGCGAGCTCACGATCATCTTGCGCCGGGTGACCAGCGTGCCGGGGCCGTTGCGGGTGGATGTGGTCACCCATGCCGGCACCGCGCCGGGGCAACTCTCGCTCGCGGCGACACCGACGGGGGTGTCCGAGAAGTCGACACAGCCTGCACCTGGAGTGCCGACCACCGAGGCCGTTGTCGATCTCGGCGGCAATCCCGGGATGTACTCGGCGACGGTCCGAATGGACCGTGCTGGGCCATGGGAACTGGCGGTCGGCGACGGTATGCGAGTGGCACGTATTCCGTTCATCGTGCCCGCGCAGGTGACCTCGCCACCCGAGCGCCTGGTCTACGGCGGATTTCTGGTGGCGGGCGTACTGCTGCCCGTCGCGGTGGTGATCGCGATTCGTGCTCGACGCAGCGTGTGGGCGCTGGTTCCGGCCGCCGGGATGGTAGCCGGTGTGGCGGTCTCGGTGACCGCCGCACTGCTTTCGGCATCGCTGCCGCTGCCACCGCAACCCGGCGGTCAGCTCGATCCCACGCTCGACAATGTCACCGATCCGTACGCAGTGCATCAGCCGTTGATTTCGGACTTTTCGCGGCCGCCGGTACTGCTCACAGTCGCGGGTGGGCCCGGGAACGCCGGGCAGCCAGGCGATCTCGACCTTGTTCTGATCGATGCCGCCACCGGTGCTCCCGTCGACGATTTGGTCGTGCACGACAGTGCGCTAATGCATCTGCTGATCGTCGGCCCCACCGGCCGCCTGTCGCATCTGCATCCGATCCGCATCGGGCCCGGACGGTTTCAGGTTCATCTGGCCGCGCCCGAGGCCGGTCGGTATGCGCTGTCCGCGGAGTTGGCGCGGCGCGGCGGTGGTGTGCAAATGGTACGCGCGCCAAGCGGTTTCACCGTCCCTGGTGCCGCGGCATCGGAAACCTCCAGCACCACAGTGCGTCTCGGTGATGCGGACAAGACCGCGTCGACTGTCATCGACGGTAACCCGGTCATCGTCAGGACGACTACTCCGGTAGCAGGGGCACCGACCACCATTACCGCCGAATTCGGCGAAGCCGCCGATCTGCAACCGTGGCTCGGCATGGTCGGCCACCTGATCATGGCGGGTCCACTACCCGGCGACGCGGATATTGCCGCGGCCGTACAGAACTCACCCATCTGGGGGCACGGCCATTCGATGGGCGCGACATCCATGCACAGGGTGTCCGATATGCCGGGGATGGATATGCCCGGCATGGATATGACCGAGTCCGCCGCGAGCCGCGGCACCATGCTCATGCCACCCGCCAATGGCGAAAGCGCGCCCGACGAGACGGTCGCCGCATACGGACCCGACGTGCCGTTCACCTACACCTTCCCACTCGCGGGCCGCTATCGCCTCTGGATTCAGGTCGAACGGCGCTACACCGTACTTACCGTCCCCGTCGTCCTTGATGTCGCGACGGGAGCGCGACCATGACCGAGCGCGCGAGAAACCCAGCCACATCCCGGAAAAGCGTTCGTCTCGCCGCAGGAGCGGTGATCATCATCGTGCTCGCCGTCATCGCCTGGTTCGCCTGGCCCCGCCCGCCCGGTCCGCTGGTGTTGAAAACCGGCAGTCCACAGCACCTCGTCACCATCTCCATCGACAGCGTCCGAATTGGCAGCACCGCAATCGATATCGCTGTCACCGACCGCGCTGGCGTGACGAAAGAGCATGCCGCCGTATGTATTCAGGCAAACCAGCCGCTCATGGGCCACGCCGGACAGCCGATCGCTGCGACAGCCACCGGTTCGGGACACTTCCACGTTGCATCGGTACCACTGATGATGACCGGCCCATGGGAGCTTCGACTGTCGATCGACGAGCACGACGGCATCGACGAACTCGCGGTGCCGATCTGGGTCGGCGGCTGAAACCATGCACAGATCAGGAGGAATGATCACCATGACCACGGCAGCACCGGCCGAAGCTGACACCGGATCCGAGATTTCCGATGACAGCGCCGCCGCCCGCATCGGCGCCTGGGGTGTATTACTCGGCACCGCGGTGACATTGGTCGGCCTGAGCTGGGATATCCAGTGGCACAACGAGGTCGGTCCGGACACCTTCTTCACCCTGCCGCATCTGTTCCTGTACTCCGGCAGCGCGATATCCGGCTTCGCCAGCCTGGCCATGGTGCTCATCGCGACCTCCGCCCAACGGGCTGGTAGGCCCGTGCCCCGCCTCGGCGGCACCCCCATTCGAGTCTTCGGCAGCAACCTGACCGCACCGCTCGGCTTTATGGTCGCCGGAGCCGGTGCGGCGCTATTCCTGCTCTACGGCCTGCTCGATCTGGAGTGGCATTCGATCTACGGCTTCGACGCGGTGCTCAACACCCCGTCGCATGTGGCGCTGTTCCTGTCCAACGCGCTCACCATGATCGGCAGCATCATCGTTTTCGCCGCCCACCGCGATCACCGCTGGGGCCGGATCGGCATCGCCGTCGCGATTCCGATCCTGATCACCTTCGCCCCGATTCCCACCAATGCGTTGAACAACCTGCATCTGCCCGTCGACCCGACCATCCTCGGCATCGTCCTGTTCGGGCCGATGCTGCTCGTACTGGGCGCCGCACTGTCGGCCCGTGCGGGCGCGGCCATTGCCATCGCGCTTTCGCTCGGTGCGATGCAGGCATTCCTCTGGTGGTTCTCGCCCTGGGCCGCGGAAATCTATGCGTCGGCGATCGGGCTGCCGCTGCGTGACGGTCTCACCGGACGGCCGCCGGATCTGCCCGTCATGATGCCGATGTTCCTGATTGTCGCGGCGATCGCGGTCGAGGGGTTGTTCTGGCTGTCCCGTACCCGTGGTTTCGACGCGCGCAAGATCGTGCTGCTGGCCGGTGTGGTGACCGGTGTCATCATCGGCGTGACGTTCCCGCTGCAATTGAACCTCGTCCGCGCTACCTCGCATATCGCGGTCGGCGACATCGTGACGATCTCGCTGCTCGGCATTCCGCTCGGCCTGCTCGCCGGATTCCTCGGCGGCCGGTTCACCACCATGCTGCCCGCAACGAAGGATGCGTGATGTCGGTACTCCGCAGGCTCGCCGTGACCGTGCTGGCCGTGGTCACCCTGTCGCTCGTCGCTGTCGCCCCCGCCTCAGCCTATGCGCCGGTCGAAATCGTGCACACCGAGCGCGTCCAGGTGGGTCCGTACGGCGTGACCGTCGGCTTCTCCACCTGGCCCATCCGCGCGATGAAATCGCTGGACTTCACCTTCATGCCCGATGGCGGCATCGCCGACAAATCCGGGACGCTGCACCTGACCGGACCAGCGATCAGGCCCGGTCGCCGCGCCACGCCCCTGGTCCGCCATCCGCGCAAACGCGACTCCTGGGGTTTGGACGTCAGGGCCTTCGACGCACCCGGCACCTACACCTTCACCTTCGTGATCGACGGACCGCTCGGACACGGCGAAGGAACCCTCGGCAATGTCACGGTGCTCGACCAGCCCGGACCGCCGTTGCCGCTGAGCTGGACGATCGGCACCCTGCCGCTGGTCGGCCTGCTGGTCTTTCTCATGGTGGCCTGGCGTCGCACCCGACCCGGGCGGCAACCACTGGTCGTCTGACGGTCAGAACCAGGAGTCGCGCATATCCAGCGTGGTCCGGTCCATCAGCTCCAGCAGATCCAATTGCGGTGTGGTCTTGGGCAATTCGTAGCGGAAGAAGTAGCGGGCCGCCGCGCGCTTGCCGTCGTAGAAGTCGCCTTGTTTGCCGTGCGCGGCCAGCGCCTGCTCCAGCCAGATCCAGGCGACCACGACGTGCCCGAAGGCCTCCAGATAGATGCTGGAATTGGCCATGGCGGCGGCGATATCGCCGGAGGCGAACATCCAGCCGGTGACGGTGAGCAGCCGCTGCCAGACCGCGTCGAGCTGGCCACCGAACTCGGTCCACTCGCCGCCCGCCTCGGTGGCCGCGAGTACGGTCCGCTCGATCTGTGCGGCCAGTAGCCGCAGGCTCGCGCCGTCGTGCTGGATCACCTTGCGGCCCAACAGATCCAGACCCTGGATGCCGTGCGTGCCTTCGTGGATCGGGTTGAGGCGGTTGTCGCGGTAGTGCTGTTCGACGTCGTATTCGCGGGTGTAGCCGTAGCCGCCGTGTACCTGGATGGCGAGGCTGTTGGCCTCCAGACACCATTGCGACGGCCAGCTCTTCGCGACGCCTGTGAGAATTTCCAGCAGCAGCGTGTGCTCGCGTTTGGCCGCAGGGTCCGTGGTGGTGCGTTCCAGATCGACGAGGCGGTTGCAGAAGAGCAGCAGAGCGAGCGCGCCCTCGACATAGGCCTTCTGCGCCAACAACATTCGTCGCACATCGGCATGCTCGATGATCGGCGCCTGCGGTGCGGACGGATCCTTGGTGGTGACCGCGCGACCTTGGCGGCGTTCCCGGGCGTAATCGAGCGATTTCAGATATCCGGTGTAGCCCAACGCCGTCGCGCCCAGACCGACGCCGAGGCGCGCCTCGTTCATCATGTGGAACATGTAGGACAGGCCGCGATGCGGTTCGCCGACGAGGTAACCCACCGCGCCGGGCGCGCCGTCCGGATTGTGCTTGCCCTCGCCGAAATTCAGCACCGTATTGGTGGTGCCCCGATATCCCATCTTGTGGTTCAACCCGGCCAGCACCACATCGTTGCGCGCGCCGAGCGAACCGTCCTCGGCCACCAGGAATTTCGGCACGACGAACAGCGAGATGCCCTTCGTTCCGGCCGGTCCGCCCGGAATCTTGGCCAGCACGAGGTGCACGATATTGTCGGTCAGTTCGTGATCACCGCCGGAGATCCACATTTTCGAGCCGAACAGCCGGTAGGTGCCATCGGCCTGCGGTTCCGCGCGGGTGACGATATCGGCCAGCGATGAGCCCGCCTGCGGTTCGGACAGGCACATCGTGCCGGTGAACCGGCCCTCGACCATGGGCTTGACGAAGCGGTCGATCTGCTCCGGGGTGCCGTGCGCGGCGAGCAGATTGGCATTGCCGACGGTCAGGAACAGATAGCCGCTGGTGCCGACATTGGCGGCCTGGAACCAGCAGAATCCGGCGGCCTCCACGGTGGCGGGCAACTGCAGCCCGCCGATCTCCTCGTCCATCGCGGCGCCGATGAGATTGGCCTTTGTGAAGGCCTCGATCGCGGCCTTCACCTCCGGGATGATCGTGACCTTCTCACCGTCGAAGGTCGGCTCATTGTTGTCGTTGTGCTTGTTGTGGGGGGCGAAGTGCCGGGCGGCCAGATCCTCGCAGAGGTCGAGGAAGCCGTCGAAGGTATCCCGGGAGTGTTCGGTGAACCGGGGCAGCGCCGTGAGCTCCTCGACCCGCAGCCATTCGTAGAGCAGGAAGTCCAGGTCTCTACGGGAGATCAGGGTCGAGCGCACGGGCACATCCTCTCGGTCGGGGAGCACTGGCCCAGACGGGGCGCGGTACTCGCTCGGATCAATTTGGTACGTTACTACGCATGTGTCGCGAATCGATCCCAGGGCTGGGATGACCACAACCTCAGGTGCCGCCCGTCCCGTCGGCCGTCCCGCCGCCGCCTCCCAGGACCAGGTGCTCGCCGCCGCCAGTGCCCAGTTCCTGGCCTGTGAGCGGGTCGATGTGCAGGCGATCGCGGCGGAACTCGGATTGTCGCGCGCGACCATCTACCGCTGGTTCGGTTCGCGCGACGGTCTGCTCGGCGCGGTCATGGTGTCGGAATTCGAGCGGATGGTCGTGGCGGCGCAGACGCGCGACGACGGCACCGGCGCGCCGCGGGTACTCGCCCTGCTGGACCGGGTGGCGCAGTGGATGACGCGCAGCGAGGCCTACCGCTATTTCATCGCGACCGAACAGGCCACCGCGGGCCGCATCATCACCACCAGCGATGGACCGGTCCAGCCGAAGGTGGTCGGGGTGGTCGCCGAAATTCTGGATACCGCGATGGTGGAGGGTTACCAGAACCGGGTCGATACCCAGACCTTCGCCTATGCGCTGGTCCGGCTCATCGAGGCCTTCCTCTATCAGGATGCGGTGACCGGCCTTCGCGGCGATGTGGAGCGGTTGCGCGCGGTGCTGGCGGTGATCCTGGGACTGGACCCGGATCAGCGCGGCCCGTAGGTATCGAGGAACAGAACGGGTCCGTCGCCGAAGTCGCCGCGGGTATCCATCTCCCGGAGTCCGGCCAAAGCCTTTGCGGTGTAGACGGTTTCCAATTCCAGCCCGTTGGTCGCGGCGAGCTTCTTCGCGGCAATGGCGGCCGGGGTTTCATGGCCGTAGCCGGGACCGAGCCAGTCGCGCACCATCGTCACGTCGTCGGGGCGCAACTCGGGCGCGGTGAATTCCGCGCCGCGTGCGCGCAGCACCATCGCGGCGCGGTTCGCCAGCCCGACAATGTGTCGCGCGTCGAGGGGGAGCGAGTCGTTGACGACGACACCGACGACGCGGGTGCGTAGTCCAGCAAGCCGTAAGCCGAGGGCCAAACCCGCTGCCGTGCCACCGGATCCGACGGCGGTCACCAGATGTGTCGGTTGCGGTAGTTCGCCCGCCGCGATCTGCGCCGCCAGTTCCAATGCGACCTCGACATAGCCGAGCGCGCCGATCGGCGACGATCCGCCGACGGGCAGCACATACGGTGGGGTGCGCCCGTGCATATGCCGCAGCAGCAGCCACGGTGCGGCCAGGACGGTGCGCAACTTGCTGTGCGTGAAATGTAGAGTGGCGCCGGAGTTTTCCAGTCGCCGCAGCTGCGCGCGGACGTGGCCGTCCACCGGTTGGTCGACCAGCGCCAGCGCGGTGTCGATGCCGAATTCCCGGGCGTAGAGCGCCGTGGCCAGACCCCAGTTGGTTCCGGTGCCGCCGAAGGTGAGAATGGTGCGGGCACCGCGCCGTCGGGCCTCTGGCAATAGCCACTCCAGCTTGCGGATCTTATTGCCACCCCAGCCACCGGAGCCGTACCCGCTTTCGTCCTTGCACCACACAGCGCTGTTGGTGCCGAGGTCCAGCGGGCGGACCGGCGTCGGCGCGATACCGAGTCGGGCGAACGGCAGTGTGCCGGCCAGTTCGGGGAAGCGCTGGTGGAGTAGGGGTGCGGTCATAATCCGACCATTATCGGGGTTCAGCTCCCTTCGGAAGGAGTTTGGTCGCGGCGGGCAGCACAGACCTGGGACGGATCGCCCGTGCCGAGATAGCTGGACACGCGCAGCAAGCGTGACGGAAAGTAGGGGTCGGGCGAAGCGAGGGAGCACATGTTGGTGGACCTGCCGGAAGTCAATCGCTGCGATACCCCGCGCGCGATGATGTTGGAGGACTCGGTGTGTGCGCTGTTCGACCGAGCATTTGCCCTTCCCCCACATCGGTGGTCCACGGCGGAGTCAGTGCGACACCGCGATGTATTCACATCGCTGCTCGCCAGGCCAGGCTTCGTCCTGGTGACCGCCGAGATGGACGATGTCGTGGTCGGCGCGGCGTATGGGTATCCGCTCGAGTCGGCGGACGGCTGGTGGGACAAGATAGAGGCGCTGTCGCCCGAGGTCACTGCGGAGTCGGGCGGTCGAACCTTCCTGATAAGTGGTCTGGCGGTCGATCCGGATTGGCAGCGGAAAGGCATTGGGCGGAAGGTGATTCAGCGCCTTCTCGCCGATCGAACTGAGCAGCGAGTTGCGTATTCGGTGCTGCCCGGGGCGACCGGTGTCCACTCACTGATCGGGCGACCGGAGACAGAACCAGTTGGCTATCGATACTTCCCGCCCGAGGCGCCGATCGAATTGCTCGAGTTCTATACGCTGCCGCTACCGATCAGAGGAAACCGTGAGTTGCGAGTTCCTGGTCCAACTCCCGAACCGTGATCGAATCCTGCCACGGAGCCAAGTCGGATCGGGCATTGCGCAACGCTTCGACCAGACGGCCGCTCTGGTTCTTCTTGGCCAGGTTGGCGGCGTCTGCGATCGCAGCCGATGCGGCTTCGATTTCCCGCTGGACGATGTAGGCATTGCCGAGGTCAAGCACCGAGAACGCGCGGTCCCGCACAAACGTCGGATCGATCAATTTCAGCGACTCCTGAGCTGCTGCTTCAGCTTTCGTGGAATCGCCCAGTCGACGCGTGCAGTGACTTCGGGCTGCTGCGCTGAGACCGGGACCGTAGAAGTAGGCGAGCGAAGATACGGGCTGATGCGGTCCGACCGAATCGGCAACCGCCGCCGAGTTCTCATCCAAGACCGCAAGACAGTCGGTTTTCTCGCCGATTTCTGCATAGGCACGAGCGGCCATCTCCGCCGCGTCTGCTACCAGCAGTCGATCATCAGTCTGTCGCGCCCAGTTCAATGCGGCAGTGGCGTGATCGACCGCAAGTCGCGGGCATCCCCGCCATAGGGCGAGATGGCTTAGGTGCGAGAGCGTGAACGCCGCTAACTTCACGTCCCTGGCTTCATGGGCAGAGGTGCGCGCCTCCTCGTAAAGCTTGCAGGCGGAAGCCAAATCGCCCATGTCGAAGTAAAGCCAGCCAGCGAAACGCGTCAGGTTCGCGAACACTGACAGCAGTCTCGGACGCAACTGCGACGGACAATCTGGCAGCAGCGACGCGACCAGGCTCCGCTGAGTCAGCACCGAGCGGAGCACAAGCCATGGGCCGAACTGATCGTCAGTGTCCATAGCCTTCGCCAGCATCGCCTCTATGCCGCCTATGACCTCTTCATCAACCCGGAGGTCCGCTCGGCCCAGGATCGGCTTGTCCATGACGATGTTCTCGGTCGCGACAGGTGCGGATATCTGAGCGGCGACGATGCCCATCAGCCGAACAAATTCTCGTCGCTCCACAATGTCAAACGGTAGACCTTCCACATGTGCTGCGCGAGTATTTGATTCGACCTCCTTCGCGTCGAACTCGCGCCCGATCGGTGCATGGATAGCGACAGAAAGTGCCGCATCGAATCGCTCCCGCTGATCGATGTCGAGTTCGGACAGCACCCGATACAGCAACCGTCGGCTGGCCGCTCGGAGGGTCGTTGTCCGTTCGGTCTCCCAGCAGACCAGCGTCCGACGAGTGACCCCCAGCTTTCGGGCGAATTCGATCCGACTCAGGCGCAACGCCTCTCGCAACGCAACGACCTCCCCAGCCGTCCACTCAATCTCCGGCACCGGACTCCCCGCTTCCACCGCAGCTAGTGACTACACGGGCAAAAGTACCGCTTTCTGCACAGTTGGGGCACTTTTTCGACCTACCCAACGGCGGCGACGCTAGAACCGGCACCCGGTGCTGGGTGTATCCCGCCCCAGCACCGGGCGCACACCAATACGGAACTACGTACCCGGGGGTATCGTTCAATGCCCGCTGACCTTGTCACAGCCATGGTTGTCGCCGCCGCAGTGATGTTCTTCCTGTGGCTCGTCTTCTACGCCCTGCCCTACCTGCTGGGCTCCGATGCCGTCCCGGACGATGCGGTCCCGGCAACCGACATCCTCCAACGAGTCACCAGTGAGTCCTCGCGTATCCACCCTGCACCGCCGGGCGGGTACACCGTCGACGAAGCCGGCTACGTCCTGCAAGAACACCTCGAGTGCAGCCGCGAGATCTGCGACGCGAAGAACACCGCCTACTGGATCCGCGCTGAGGCGGGCAAGCTGCAGCCCACGCGGGAAGCCGTCCGGTGAGCGGGGTGATCGAGTTCAGCGACGGCACGTTCGGATTCCTCGGTGACGATGGATGGGTCGACGAATTCGACGCCATCGAGACCCCTGAGTTGGAAACCACTGCCGCGTTTGGGGTGGGATTCATCGACATCGACGCCGCGTCTGTCATCGATACCGCACTGGCGCAACGTATCCCGTTCGTCGGGCCGACAGCGCCCGTGGATCTGCCAGTCGAGCTGGTCGAGCGCATCGCAGACGCGGTCCGCGAGTGGGCCGATCAGTGAGGATGCCCGCCAGCCGGATGCCGACGGCCACCGCTTACCGGCCGGACTCGCGCGACGCCGGAATCCGCCGCTACTCCGGTCTCATCCAGTTCGCCCTGGTCGCTCGCGTACCCGCGTCGAAGCTGTCGGCCTGGCGGCACAGCACCCACACCTGGGTGCCCTCACCCGACATTCAAGTCGGCGACCATCCCGGTTGGTCGATGGCGTGCATCGACGCATGGGTCCCGGCGGCAACCCGTTCCCGCGGCCGCCGGTTGTGCAATTCGCAGACACCGCCGCCATCAGAGCCCGCTACCACGAGATGCCCACCTCCACTTTGTGGGCGTGCATCGGCGACGGCACGATCCCCGGCCTGTCGGATGGCGGATCACTGACCGCGGGCGGTCGCTGATCAATGCACAGCCATACCGAGAATTCCTGCCGCGCAACGGCGCCACCGTGAGCACGAACGAGGAAAGCCAATGAGGGCAACACCTACCGCGATCGGTTACCTGCGCAAGGACGTCTCGGGGATATCCCAAGACTGGGACGAAATTCAAATCCGCAGCCGCGCAAAGCGTCTCGGCTACGACCTTGCCAAGACCGTGACGTTCAGTGCCGAGACCATCGACCCGGAGGGGCGGTTGGTGAACGTGGTCCAGGCGCTCGATGTCGATGCGGTGATCGCGCCGAGCATCGAACACTTGGGCGGCGACGTGCCGCAACGGCTTGTGCGGCAGTGCGAGCTGAATACCGTGAACCCCGAAGCAACCTACGCACCGCACGGCCCGTTCCGGTTTGTCGACGTGGACGGCGCATAACTCCCTGTCAACGCAACGACGCTTGAAGGGAGGTGACCAAGGGGCACAAGTAGCAGCTCTAACAACAGCAGCGGCCCGACCCTCGTGCGTGAGGGCCGGGCCGTGTTCTTGGAATCCCTGATGGAGGAAAGAAAATGAAGATCATCAGAGCAGCGCTCGCGGCGTGCTCCCTCGTCTTGACCATGGGCGCGGGCAACCTGACCGACGGCACCGGTCCCGCGAACGCATCAGCGAAGTCCTGCGGGTTCGAGTTTTCGCGGTCCCTGCCGATGGTGCTGACACCACAGATCACCGGGCGAGGCTTGGTGCAGTGCGACGCACCGCCCGAGGAGCACACCCTGACCCTCGCGCTGCAATACGACAACAACGGGCGATGGGAGACGGCCTCTTCCAAGACCGACAGCAGCATCCCCCCGAGCGCGCCGGGCTTCACCACCTACGAAGTCTCCGCCGCCTGCTACGCGGGGCGCTGGCGAATGGCTGTGAGCATCCTCGGCCGCCTTCAGGGGACACCCTTCGCGTTCAGTGACTACTCGACGGTGCGCGAGGTACCGTCCAGTCAATGCCCTAGCAGATGAGAGAGGCGAACATGTCCGACAGTCAGGCCAATGGCCTCGATATGGATAAGTCGCGCGACCTGTGTGACCGGATACAGGCGGTTGTGGAGGATCTTCACGCGATCGCGGGTACGCCGAAGCATCCAGCGATTGCCCTGCTGATGAAGGCCGCAGATGAGATCACCGCAACGGCGATGGCTAATTCGCCACGCCGTTATGCAGACTACGAGCCGAAGTCTGCGTGATCACCCACCGAGAGCAAGGCTGGGAGCCGGTCACACCGACTGGCAACCATCCGCGCAGTCCTGAAATGAATGACGCGCGTTGCTGTTTGAGCGTGTCTGGTGTCAGGTGATGCGCACGTAGGTTCCGGTGCCGGTGGTGACCGATGGCTGCGCTGAATAGCCGGAGTGCTGGTCGGGTGAACGTCTCAGGGTTGTTCTCCGTCCGGGTACCAGACGCGGCCTGCCTCTAACAGCGCTGACGCTGCGGCGTATTCACGGTCGTCGCCGTGCAGCAGCGGCAGAACGTCCGCGGCCCGGAAATTCGGCGGTTTCAGGTGGGGCCAGTTGCGCGCGAAGGCTTCGACGACGCGGACGATGGTGTGCCCGTCGTTGGGCGGTGGCGCGACGCTCACTGCGACTTCCTTACCTGGTCGTAGTAGTCCGGGTCTGCGGGCATCCACGGGAGAATCGGCGAGTGCTGAAGTTCGAGGGCCAGTCGCGCTCTTCTCGGGATCCACGCCAGGACACGACGTCGACGATTTCGGCGCGCCCTTTGCCAGGGTCCTCTGCGGCGCGGGCGAGCCCGAATCCGAATTCGCTCCATCGGAGCCAGAGGCTAGCGCCAATCGGTGACATGTTGCGGCGACCGTCACCGGTGGTTGCTTTGCCTGCGTGCGCTTCTGTGAGGAGCGCGAAGCCGTAGCGTTCGCGGAGTCCGTCGAGTACCCAGACGACGCCTCGGACGG
Source organism: Nocardia sp. CA-120079 (assembly GCF_050955745.1). Classification (NCBI taxonomy): domain Bacteria; kingdom Bacillati; phylum Actinomycetota; class Actinomycetes; order Mycobacteriales; family Nocardiaceae; genus Nocardia; species Nocardia sp. CA-120079. Next base: position 5,720,329 of record NZ_CP192088.1, on the reverse strand, counting down.
GTTGTTCTTCGTTCGGGTTCATTCGGTGGAGCTTGTAGAGGGGGCCGAGGACGAGGAGGTCGGGATCGAGGGCGCGTTCCAGCCAGGCCCTGTCGTCCCCGGTGCGTCGGTCTATGCCGGCGGGCCGTACTTCGATGGACATGGCGTCGTTCCAGTCGGCTGCGGTGAGTCCGTGATTGGCCCTGCGGTCGTTGACCATTCGCGTGACCCAGTGGTAGCGGCGGTTGAAGCAGTTCGCGTCATGCTGCGAGTCCCGAACAGCCGCCTCAGTCGGGCTCGATGAGGCCGTGTTTGCGGGCCACGGCGGCGGCTTCGGTTCGCGTCGCGGCACCGAGTTTGGTGAGGATGCGCGATACATGTACGCCCGCGGTATTGCCGCTGATGAACAGCTCGGCCGCGATCTGGCGGTTGCTCAATCCCCGTGCGACCAGACGTAATACGTCGAGTTCGCGTGGTGTCAAACCGAAGGTGCGGGGCGGTTGTTTCAACGGTTCCGGCCGGGTTACCTGGAGTGTGACCCCGGCGCGCTCGGCCAGTTGCTCGGCTGCGTCGGTCAACGGCGGCATCCTCAATTCCGCCGCGATTTCGGCGGCTTCGCGCAGGGGCTCGCGGGCGGCGGCGCGATTGCCGACCGCCAATTCGGCTTGGGCGGCGCCGAGGAGACTGCGGGCCAGGTCGTAGCGCTGATCGATGGTGCGCCAGGTGGATACGGCCTTGTGCCAGGTGGCGGGATCGTTGTCCCTGGTGGCGGTGAAGACGGAACGGTAGGCCGTATCGACCGCCGTGGTCACCGGCAAGCGGTCGGCGGTGGATGCGAGGTCCACGTCCGCGATCCCGGCTGCGCTCGCGAGCAGCGGCCACACCTCATGGTGGTAGGTGATGAGGTCGCCGGCTGCCAGCGCTTCGGCGACGATCTCGCGCGCACGTCCGGATTGTCCGTCCGCGATTGCGATATCCGTTCGCGCCGTATGCAATTGGAGTTGGTATTGGCGCGCCCACGGTCCGTCGCTCAACAGTTCCGCGGCGGCATCGGCACTGCTCGTTGCCGCAGCCGAAGAGCCCTGAGCCAGTGCGATTCTCGCGTGACAAAGCAGCAGCGCGGCTTTGCTCAGCGGCGGCAGTTGTTCGGTGAGCGATTCGTCGATGAGACCGAGCGCCTCCGGCCAGCGTCCGAGCGCGGCCAATGCCTGGGCCCATTTCACCAACAGGATGGGCCCGGCATCGGCGAAACTGAAGGTTTCGTGGGCGGCTCGCAATCCCTGTTGGATCGCGTCGATGGCCGCCTGGTATTCGCCCGCCGCGACCAGTGCCGCCGACTCCCACAGCACCACGGTCAACAATGTCTGCGGATCGTCCGCGGCGGCATGCGCCTGCTCGAAATACGCAACGGCGGAACCATTTCCGGCGACGGCCGCCAGACCTTGATAGGCGTAGCCGCGCGCGGCGAGCGCTGGTGTGCCGGTCTGCTCGGCGAGGTCCACGGCGGCGCGGGCATCGCGCGCGGCCCCGTCGGCGTCACCGTTGAAGACGCGAGATGCGGCCAGTGCTGCGAGCACCTCGCCACGCAGCACGCTCGGCGGCTGTGCGGGCAATAACTCCAATGCCCGGGTGAGGTCGTCGACGGATCCGCTGCTGCTCTGGTTCTCCAGACCTGCCCGGTAGTAGTACAGGCGTGCGGCCCGCTCCGGTGCGGCCGCCGCGTCCATCAGGTCCAGCGCCTCGTCGGCCGCCGTGACACCGCGCTCGACGATGCTGCCGTGAAAGCATGCCTCGACAATGCGTTCCAGCACGGTGAGCCGATCGGCCCCGATCAGCCTCGCCGCGTCGGGCACTCGATCCCACAGCTCCAGCACTCGATCCAGCTGCTGCACGCGTTCGCCTTGTGCCCCTTCGGATTCCGTGACGGCACCCCAGGACGCGACGAGGGCGTGTGGCAGATCGCCTGCGGCGTAGGCGTGGTAAGCCAGCTCGCCCATCCGCCGATCACCGGCATGCAGTGTGTCTTCGGCCAGTAGCACCTGAGAAAGCCTGGTGTGCAGGCGCTTTCGCTCGATCGGCAGCATATCGTCGTAGACGGCATCGCGAATCAGGCTGTGCCGGAACTCGTAGCCGGTGTCGGTGGCGTGCAGTAACCGCTGGTCGGTCAGCCGACGCAGTGCCAGGTGCAGCGCGTCGTCGGGCAGGTCCGTCGCGGATTCCAGTAACCCGGCCCGCACCGGCGAACCCGCGGTGGCTGCGAGTCGCAGCAGCGCCCTGGCGTCCTCGGGCAGTCCGGCCTGATAGCCGAGCAGCAGGTCGGACAGGTCCGCGGGTACGCGGTCGGGATCCTCCTGCAGCGCTCGCCCCAGCGCCTCGACAAAAAGTGGAATCCCCTTGCTGCGCTGGAAGACTCGGTTGGCCAACCCGGGCTCGGGTTCGCGGTTGAGCACCGCGGCGAGTTGGCGCCCCACCTCGTGTTTGGTCAGCGGCTCCGGATTCAGTACACGCACACCGGGATCGCGTCGCAGCCCGGTGACGAGTCGACGCAGCGGTTCCGAACCGGTGGGCCGGTAGGTGCCGATCAGCAGCAGATCGCGCTGGGTGAGATTCGCGATGAGGAAGGCCAGCAGGTCGCGGCTCGAATCATCGGCCCAGTGCAGATCCTCGAGGACGAGCACCAGCGGATGCGAGATCGCCAGTTGCTCGAATACCGTGAGGATCTCGCCGAACAACCGGATCCGATCCGATTCGGGCTCGGCCGCCCCAGTCCGCGTTGCCAGCTCGGGCAGCCAGCGTGCGAGCGCGGGGCGCGCGACCGGAAGTAGCGCGGTCAGCTCGTCGACGCCGATCCGCCGCACCAGAACGCGCATGATCATGACGAACGGCGCGAACGGCATCCCGCTCGGGCCGAACTCCGGACACCGGCCCGTCAGTACGAGCACATCCGAGCCGAGCCGCGAGGTGAATTCGGTGACCAGCCGCGACTTGCCGAGACCGGGCTCACCGGCGATGAGCAGGGTATGCACCGACTCGTCGTGGTACGCACGCCGGAGCGCGGAGATCTCTGCTGCTCGCCCGACGAAGGCACCGCGGTCGGGAACGCTCGACACCACGCGATCATGCCTGGACGATGGGCCCGGCGCCAACGTAAAGATCCGGGACCCCGAAGATAACGAATTCTCGTGATTCGTCGGCACCCCTGTTACCAGCAGAGTCGATCGCATGACGAACAACGACATCCGCCCCTTCCGCATCGAGATCCCCCAGGCCGATATCGACGATCTGCGCGAGCGGCTGGCCCGCACCCGCTGGATCGACGACCTGCCCGGCACCGGCTGGGAGCGCGGCGTGCCCACCGCCTACCTGCGCGAACTCGCCGGTTACTGGGCCGAGAAGTTCGACTGGCGCGCGGTCGAGGCGGAGCTCAACGAATACCCACAGTTCAGCACCACCATCGACGGGCAGGATGTGCACTGTCTGCACGTGCGGGCCGCCGAAGCCGATGCCACCCCGCTGCTGTTGCTGCACGGCTGGCCCAGCTCGGTGGTCGACTTCTTGGACCTGATCGGCCCGCTGACCGATCCGAAGGCGCATGGTCACGCCGACGCGCCCGCCTTCCACCTGGTCATTCCCTCGCTGCCGGGGCACGGCTTCTCCGGTCCGATCACCGAGGCGGGCCGGCACGACGGCCGGGTCGCGGCGGCGCTGGCTGAGCTGATGGCTCGCCTTGGCTACGACCGGTACGGGGTGCACGGTGGCGATCACGGTGCGTTTCTCGCCCCGCGGCTGGCCCGGCTCGATGGCGCGCATGTGCTCGGCGTGCACGTCAATGCGCTGGTCACCTTCCCGACCGGCGATCCGGCCGATATGGCCGCGCTCACCGAGGCCGAGCAGCAGCGGCTGACACGCATGCAGAACTTCCAGAAGGACGGCTCGGCCTATATGAACCTCAACGGCTCGCGCCCGAACACCATCGCGCAGTTACTGGCCGATTCCCCGGCAGGTCAGCTCGGCTGGATCGTCGAGAAGTACAAGGAGTGGATCGACCAGTCGCACGATCTGCCGGAACAGGGCATCGATCGGGATCGCATGCTGGCGAATGTGAGCATCTATTGGTTCACCGATACCGCCCGCAGCGTGGCCAACTTCTACTACGAGCGGTTCCACGATGCCGCGATGTTCGCGCCCGCGCCGAAGGGCACCGTGCCCACCGGTGTCGCGGTCTTCAAGGACGGTGACTACGCGATCCGCCGCTTCGCGGAAAAGGCACACAACATCACGCACTGGTCGGAGTTCTATTCCGGCGGACACTTCCCGGCACTCGAGGTCCCCGACCTGCTCATCGGCGATATCCGCGAGTTCTTCCGCACCACCGGCTGATCTGTAGCAGCACGCCGGGATTTGCGTCTCCACCAAGTGGAGACGGGAGGGTAGGGGTATGGACGGCGACACGCTTTATCCGATCGGCACGATGGCCGAACGGACCGGCCTCTCGGTCAAGACCATCCGCTTCTACGCCGATACCGGTGTCGTGCCGCCGACCACCCACAGCCCCGCCGGTTACCGGCTCTACGACGACGCTGCGCTCGCCCGCCTGCAACTGGTGCGCACCCTGCGCGAACTCGGCATCGATCTGCCCGCCATCCGACAGGTGCTCGATCGCAAATTGACGGTGCCCGAGGTCGCGGCCGCACATGCCGATGCGCTGGAGTTCCAGATCAGCACACTGCGGGTGCGGCGCACGGTGTTACGAGCGATAGCCGAGCGGGGCACGAAGCCCGAGGAGATGGAACTCATGCACAAACTCGTCGAACTCTCCGACACCGAAAAGCGCCGCCTCATTACCGAATTCGTCGAAGACACCTTCGGTGGCACCGATGCCAACCCTGAATTCGTCGACCTCATCCGCTCGGCAATGCCGAAACTGCCCGACGACCCCGAACCCGTACAGGTGCGGGCTTGGGTGGAACTCGCCGAACTCACCCGAGATCCGGATTTCCGCGCATCGGTGCGCCGCATGGCCGAATACCAGGCCGCGCAGCGCGCCGAAGGCGACACCACCGGCCTGCACCACGACCTGACCGAACTCGTGCGTGAGCGAGTCGGCCAGGCGCTCGCAGCTGGAACAGCGCCGTCCTCGGCTGCGGCCCAACCCATTGTCGATGAGCTGACCGCCGCATACGCGACGACATTCGGCCGTCCCGATGACACCGAGTTACGGCACTGGCTGCTGACCCGCCTGGAGGTCGCGGGAGACCCACGCGCCGAACGCTATTGGCAACTCCTCTCGATCATCAACGGTTGGCCGGTCCCGCCGACCCTCGGTCCGGTATTCGACTGGTTCGGTGCCGCGTTGCGGAGCGATTAGTCCAGATCCGCCAGCTCGGCGAGGATGGCCGCGGCCATGGCCGCGGGATCGCCGTCCTCGGGACGCAGCACCAGCTCGGCTCGGGTGGGTGCCTCGTAGGGATCGTCGATGCCGGTGAAACCGCGGATCTCACCGGCACGGGCCTTGGCGTACATGCCCTTGGGATCGCGGGCTTCGCAGATCTCGAGTGGCGTATCCACGAAGACTTCGACGAAGGGGATGCCCGCGGCCTCGTGCACGGCACGAACCTTGTTGCGATCGGCGGCGTAGGGACTGATCAGGGAAACCACCGCGACCACACCGGCTTCGGCGAACAGCCGCGCCACTTCGCCCACGCGGCGGATATTTTCGACGCGGTCGGCGGCGCCGAAACCGAGGTCGGCATTGAGGCCGTGGCGCAGATTGTCACCGTCGAGCAGGAAGGCCGGGCGGCCCGCCGCGACCAGGCGACGCTCCAGCTCCACTGCGACAGAAGACTTTCCGGAGCCGGACAGCCCGGTCAACCAGACGGTCATGCCTGCGGTCGGGCGCTCGTCGCGGCCGACGGCGGTCGAATGCCAGACGACACGAGAGGAAGGCAGGGTCGGTCCGGTGATCATGCCCGCGGCGACGGTGTTGTTGGTGGTGTCGTCGACGAGGATGAAGCTGCCGGTGGTGCGGTTGCGGCGGTACGGATCGAAGAGCAGGGGCTGGCGTGTGCGCAGCTGGATGCGTCCGATCTCGTTGAGCGACAACGAATTCGCGCTCTCGTCGCGGTGCAGGGTATTGACGTCGAGCCGGTAGTCCAGGGTGCGCACCTCGGCCGTCGCGGTGCGGGTGGTGTGCCGGACGGTGTAGGTGGCGCCGGGGGTGAGTTCGGAATCCTCGGCGAACCAGCACACCATCGCGTCCAGATCGCGTCCGACGTGGGGCCGGTTCGCGGGGCGGCAGATCAGATCGCCACGAGAAACGTCGAGGTGGTCGGCGAGCTGGATGGTAACGGCCTGCGGCGGAAAGGCTTCGGCCACGGGCGTCCCGCCCGGACCCCAGATCGCCTCGACCGTCGTGGTGAATCCCGAAGGCAGTACCGCGACTTCGTCGCCCGGCTTGAAGACGCCACCGGACACGGTGCCGGCGTAACCACGGAAATCGGTTGCGTGCCTGCGGGTTACATATTGCACCGGGAATCGCGCATCGATGAGGTTGCGGTCGGAGGCGATATGCACCTCCTCGAGGTGATGCAGCAGGGGCGAGCCCTCGTACCAGGGCATGCTCGCACCGCGATGCACGATATTGTCGCCGTGCAGCGCCGACATCGGGATGAAGGACAGATCGGTGACATCGAGTTTCGTGGCGAAGCCGGTGAATTCCTCCCGGATCTCCTCGAACCGGTCCTGCGACCATCCGGCCAGATCCATCTTGTTCACACACAGCACCAGGTGCGGGATGCCGAGCAGGCTGGCCAGAAAGGCGTGCCGCCGTGTCTGTTCCACAATGCCCTTGCGTGCGTCCACCAGGATCAGCGCGAGATCGGCGGTGGAGGCGCCGGTCACCATATTGCGGGTGTACTGGATATGGCCCGGGGTGTCGGCGATGATGAATTTGCGCCGGGGCGTGGCGAAGTAGCGGTGCGCCACGTCGATGGTGATGCCCTGTTCGCGTTCGGCGCGCAGGCCATCGGTGAGCAAAGCTAGATCCGGATAGTCGTCACCGCGCGCCTTGCTGGTCGCCTCCACCGCGGCGAGCTGATCGGTGAAGATCGTCTTGGAGTCGAACAGCAGACGGCCGATCAGCGTCGACTTACCGTCGTCGACGCTGCCCGCGGTGGCCAGGCGCAACAGGGTGGTGGTCGTCATCAGAAGTAACCTTCCCGCTTGCGGTCTTCCATGCCTGCCTCGGAAATGCGGTCGTCGGCGCGGGTGGCGCCGCGCTCGGTGATTCGGGTGGCGGCGACTTCGGCGACCACGTCCGCGGGGGTCGCCGCGGTCGATTCGACACAGCCGGTGCAGGTCGCGTCGCCGACCGTCCGGAATCGCACCGTACTGTCATAGGGCTGCTCACCATCGAGCAGGGTGAGAAATCGTGTGTGCGCCAACAACATTCCGTCGCGCTGCACCACCTTTCGGCGGTGCGCGTAGTACAGCGGCGGCAGCTCGATGTCCTCGGCGGCGATGTAATGCCAGATATCGAGCTCGGTCCAATTCGACAGCGGGAACACTCGTATGTGTTCGCCCTTGCTGTGCCGACCGTTGTAGAGATTCCACAGCTCCGGTCGCTGATTGCGCGGATCCCACTGCCCGTATTCGTCACGGAAGCTGAACACGCGCTCCTTGGCGCGCGCCTTCTCCTCGTCGCGGCGCGCGCCGCCGAATACCGCGTCATATCCGCCCGCGCGGATCGAACGCAGCAAAGTGGCTGTCTGCAAACGGTTTCGGGAGGCGCGTGGTCCGCTCTCCTCCTTCACCCGGCCCGCGTCGATATCGTCCTGCACGCTGCCGACCACCAGTCGCAGTCCGAGCCGCTCGACCGTGCGGTCGCGGTATTCGATGACCTCGTCGAAATTGTGTCCGGTATCGATATGCAGCACCGGGAACGGCAGCGGCGCCGGCCAGAAGGCCTTGGCCGCCAGGTGCAGCATGACCACCGAATCCTTGCCGCCGGAGAACAGCAGCACCGGCCGTTCGAAGGTGGCGGCGACTTCCCGGAATATATGTGCCGACTCGGCCTCGAGCGCCTCGAGATGAGGCAGCTCGTAGGTGCTCGCCGTCGACTTCGCGTACTGGCTCACGCCCCAAAACTAGAACACGTTTCGGTGATTGGTCAATGGTTCGAATCCGGCTTGTGACCCCCGGATTCGGCGGTCACCCGATCCGCGGCCGCGATGAGTGCGGTTCCGCGACGGTCGATCTCGGCGCCGGTGATGGAGGCTCCGACGTACATGGTCAGCACCATGTTCTGCCTGCCGTCGCCGCCGTAGGTGGGAGCCGCGAGCAGGCTGACCGGATGTTCCTTGCGCGGGCGCAGATCAGTGCCGAGATAGACCCGCTCCCCGAGGCTGGTCACCAGTTCGCCGACGAGTTCGCGCACCTCATTGGGCAGGTCGCTGGCCGCGACCCCGGCCAGCAAAGCGTACAGTCGCCGACCGGCCGCGGTCAGGCTTTCGACCAGGTAGCCGCGCTCGCGGCACTCCGCGACGATCCGGCGCAGCCGGGCCTCGTCCTGGCGCAGCGGCACCGTCGGCGGCTTGCGCAACCACGCGTCGAAGGCCGCGTCGGTATCCCAGAGCACGTACATCAGACCCACCGGCGGTGCGAAATGGTAGGCCGCACCCACCTTGACCAGGCCCGGGCCGGTGCTCTCCAGCACCATGATCTGCTCGCCGACCACGGCCGATGCGGTGCAGGTGGTGCGGTAGAGCGCGGTGAGTTTCTCCAGCTCGGCGCGCGCGATGGCGGCGATGGCGAAGCTGTCCTGCGCGACCCGGCCCGCGGCGATAAGTGCAGGTCCGAGGCCATAGGTGCGGGTGTTCGCGTCACGCATGAGATAGCCGCCCGCGGTCAGTTCGGTGAGGATGCCCAGGCAGGTCGGTTTGGCCAGATCGAGTTCGCGGGCCAGTTCGGAGAGTCCGAAGCGTTTGCCGCGCCGCTCGACGAAGAAATCCAGCACTTGGACCACCCGTGCGGTCGGGGCGGATCTGCGGGCAACCATGGACAACTCCTAGAACAGGTTCTAATCTTGCTCATATCGAAATGTACCAGAGCGGTACATATTTGGAACAGCTACTTCGGAGAAGCATCTTGCTGACACAGCCGTTCGCGGAAGCCATCGCCGCCGCCGAGGAAATCATCACCGGCGCACCGCATATTCGAACCGAACAGGACCTCGTCGAAGGCTACGACTACCTCGCGGGCAGTATTCGCGCCTCCATCCAGATGGCATGGGCCTTCGAGCGGGACTTCCCGTTCTTCGTCATGTCCACCGGCCCGTATACGAAGATGGGTCTGGACAACCCGGACACCCTCTACTTCCATTCGTATCTGCGTCCCGACGCCGAGTATGTGGTGACCGGAACCCGCGGCACCACTCGTGACCTCAGCTTCCAGGTGCTCAACGGCAACTACTCGCCGGTGGACGTCCCCGACAGCGAGACCGCCTTCGACGCCCGCGCCCTCGATATCGCGGCCGACGGGTCCTACGAGCTCCGTCTCGGACCGGGCGAGGCGCGCCGCGGCTATGTTCATCTCGCGCCCGACTCCGCGATGCTCGTGGTGCGTGAGGTACACAGCGACTGGGCCACCGAGAAGTCCGGCACGATCCGCATCCAGCGGGTGGACCGGATCGGTGACGCACCGCCGCCGCCGACCAGGGACCTGATGGGCAAGCGGTACGACATCGCCGGGAAAATGCTGGTCTCGCGGCTGAATACCTTCCTGGCGTTCCCGAAGTGGTTCTATCTCAACCTGCCGGTCAACACGATGACCGAACCGCGCTCCACTCCGGGCGGGCTCACCACCCAGTTCTCCTCCGTCGGCCACTACGAACTCGACGACGATCAAGCGATGATCCTCACCGTGCCGAAATCGGATGCGCCGTACCAGGGTTTCCAACTCGGCAGCATGTGGTACCTGTCGCTGGACTACATCAACCACCAGACCAGCCTTACCGCCGACCAGGCGCGCGCGGATCCGGACGGGATGATCCGGCTGGTCATCAGCGAGCGCGACCCCGGACTGACCAACTGGATCGAGCGCACCGGGCACGCGCGCGGGTACCTGCAGTTCCGCTGGCAACAGCTGTCGCGGGATCTGAAGCCCGAGGACGGGCCGAGGGTGGAGGTGGTATCGGTCGCCGAATTGCCCGAGCGGCTGCCGTACTACCAGGAAGCTCGGGTCACGCCCGAAGAATGGAAGGCGCGGATCGCGGCGCGTCAGGTTGCCGTGGCGGAAAGGATGCTCGGCTGATGTTGTTGCAGGACAAAGTGGTTGTTGTCTCCGGAGTCGGTCCGGGGCTCGGCCGGGCCATCGCGGTGCAGAGTGCGCGCGCCGGTGCCGATGTGGTGCTGGCCTCGCGGACTGAATCGCGGCTGACCGAGGTGGCCAAGGAGATCACCGAACTCGGCAGGCGCGCGGTGGTGGTGCCTACCGATATCAATGATGAAGCGGCCGCGACGAATCTGGTCGAGACGGCACAGAGCGCCTTCGGTCATGTCGACACCCTGGTGAACAATGCCTTCGCGATTCCGCCGATCACCGATCTGGCCGATGTCGACCTCGATGATGTGCGCGCCGGTTTCGAGACGAATGTGCTTGCCGCACTGCGGCTGACGCGTCTGTTCGTGCCCGCGCTCACCGCGTCCAAGGGCTCGGTGGTCATGATCAATTCGGCGGTGCTGCGGCATTCGCGGCGCACCTTCGGGCCGTACAAGATGGCCAAGGCGAGTCTGCTCGCGCTGGCGCAGAGCCTGGCCACCGAACTCGGGCCTCAGGGCATTCGGGTGAATACCATTGCGCCCGGCTATATCTGGGCCGACAACCTGAAGTGGTACTTCAACTATCAGGCCAAACAGCGCGGGATCACCCCCGAAGAGGTGTACGCCGAAACGGCCGAGACCATCGATCTGCGCAAGCTGCCCGAACCCGATGAGATCGCCGACGCCGTGGTCTTCTTCGCCTCGCATCTGGCGCGGGCGATCACCGGCGCGTGCCTGGATGTCAACGGCGGCGAATACCACCACTAGGAGATGACTGTGATCGGCAGAGACGACGTCGGCACCATCGACGATCTGCACGCCTCGGCGACCAAGGTTGTCGGATTGACCGATTTCGGCGACGACGGCTACCGCGCGGGGCTCGCAGTGCTGCTCAAGTCCTATGCCAAGGAAGCCGAGCTGACGCCCTTCGGCAATAAGGTCAACCGGGCCTTCCTGCGCGGTGCGCTGATTGCGCGGTTGCTGAGTGAGGCCGCGTGGCAACGCTTTCCGGAACATGCCGAGGTCGCGATCGAGCGCCCGATCTTCGTGACCGGCCTGCCGCGTTCGGGTACCACGGCGGTGCACCGGCTGCTCAATGCGGACCCGGCGCATCAGGGCCTGGAAATGTGGCTCACCGAGATGCCGCAGCCGCGACCGCCGCGCGAGACCTGGCCGGACAATCCGGTGTATCAGCGGATCGAGGCGGCATTCGAGCAGCATCACGTGGAGCATCCGGAATTCATGGGCGTGCACCATATTTCGGCGGACCAGGTGGAGGAGTGCTGGCAGCTGCTGCGGCAGTCACTGATGTCGGTGTCCTACGAATGCCTCGGCTATCTGCCCGGCTATTCCGAATGGTTGCGCGAACAGGATTGGACCGATGCCTATCGCAGGCATCGGCGCAACCTGCAGTTGATCGGAATGCCCGATGCCGACCGGCGGTGGGTATTGAAGAACCCGAGCCATCTGTTCGCGCTGGACGCGATCTTCGAGGTGTATCCGGATGCGCTGGTGATCCAGATGCACCGGGATCCGCGCACCATCATCGCCTCGGTGTGCAGTCTCAACGAGCAGGCCTCGGCGGGGTGGTCGGAGAAGTTCCGCGGTCCGGTCGTCGGTGCCGCACAGTTGGATCTGTGGGCCAGGGGAGCGGATAAGTTCCTCGCGGATCGCAAGCGGCACAATGCCGCTCAGTTCTGCGATGTGTACTACGACGATTTCCTCGCCGACCCGATCGGCACCGTCGGATCGATCTACCGACACTTCGATATCGCCCTGAGCTCCGAGGCCGAAGCGGCGATGACGGCATTGCATGCGGAAAGCACCGCGGGCGCGGCCCGTCCGGTGCATCGCTACACGCTCGAGGACTTCGGCCTCAGTGCGGATCAGGTCGACGACCGCTTCGCCGAATACCGCGACAAACACTTCCCGACGAGCTAGGGACATCCGAGATCAGGTGCGATCACCTGATCTCGGCACTCACTGCTGTCCCGGTTTGAGCACGATGAACAGCCCCTGTGCCTCGGCGCAGAGGCGTTCGCCGTCGTGCAGGGTGGCCCGGACGTAGACCTTGCGGCCCTCCTGCCGTTCGGTCCACGCATGCACCCGCAGTTCGGTGTCGAGCGGAGTGATGGAGCGGTAGTCGATGGTCAGCGAAGCGGTGCGGGTCACCTCGCCCGCGTGCATTGCCGCGGCCATACCGAGCAGGTCGTCGAAAGCGACCGCGACCTGTCCGCCGTGGGCGGCCCTATTGCCGCCCAGGTGGAAGGTGCGGAAGGTGATGCGGGCATCGACGCCGTCGCGGCTCGCCTTGTCGACGACGAACGGCGGGAGGGTGATATTGCCGCGGGACGGCAGGTCGGCCCGGGTCCAGGTCGGCGCGGACCATTCGTCGACAATCGCGGCGTCCAGCTTGTCGTTGAGCTGTTTGAGGACGCCGATCGTCTCCAGCGCGAGCTCGTCGGTCGGACAGGCCAGCCGGGCCCGATCCATCAGACGGCGCACCTCTTCGATGAATGCGCCGTAGTGCGGGCCGCCGCGCGAAATATCCAGGTCGTCCAGCTCGATCAGCTCCGACATCGGCCGGAACCCGCCCTCGTGGTGCTCCTCGCTCGGCAGCGAGTTGCCGACCTGCTCTTCGTTCATAAGAACACGTTATCGGTTGCCGCTCGAATGCTCGTTCGGCGGGGCCGCGTGATGTGCTGGAATCGGGCGAAGCCGCCGAATGGGGCGGTGAAATAGTGGTGGGATGCGAGGGCAGGGTTGCCTGGCCTAGTGTGGAGTACTCGTTGTTCATCAGGTCTTCCGAAACCCCCACCGCGGGGCGGGTCGATGGGTCGGCCATCGGGTCGTCGCCGAACGGTGTTGCCCGGCGAAAGGCTTTGTCCCATATGCACATTGCGGCTGTTGTCTTCGATATGGACGGTGTTCTGATCGACTCGGAGCCGGTGTGGGAGCAGGTGCGCCGCGCGTATGTGGCGGAGCGGGGCGGGCGCTGGCTACCCGATACGCAGCAGCGGCTGATGGGGATGAGTACGGGGGAGTGGTCGGACTACCTCAGCGGTGAACTCGGAGTGGGTGCGCCGCCGGATACCGTGGCCAACGATGTGATCGATCGCATGGCGCAGCAGTACGAGCAATCGGTGCCGCTGCTGCCGGGGGCGGTCGAGGCGGTGCAGCGCATCAGCGAACACTGGCCGCTCGCGGTGGCCAGTTCGTCGCCACGGAGCCTGATCGACACCGTGCTCGGCCGCACCGGTCTGATCGAATTCTTCGGCGTCACCTTCTCGACCGAGGAGGTCGATCGAGGTAAGCCCGCCCCCGATGTGTACGTGGCGACGGCCGCCTTCCTACGGCACAAGTCCACCGAATGCGCGGCCGTCGAGGATTCGAGCAACGGACTGCGGGCGGCGCATGCCGCGGGGATGCGCGTTATCGCGGCCCCGCGCCCGGAATACCCACCCGCCCCGGACGCCCTGGCCCTGGCCGCCGAGGTGATCGACACCCTCGACAAACTCACCCCCGAACTCGTCGCCGGGGAGTAACTCCATCGCGGCTTTGCCAACAGGTGCGGTGTCATGGGTGATAGGACTCGAGCAGGGCGCGGGCGGCGGCGGTGAGGTCGGCTTCGAGCCAGGCGGGGAGGGCAGGGGCATGGGCGTGGCGGCGCAGGGCGGCGTAGGGGAGGTCGACTACGGCCCGGCTGACGGCGTCGATTTCGCGGTCGCCGTCGCGGCCGAAGCGGGCGACTGCGATGCTGCGCAGGTGGTCGATGAGCGGTGCGTTCATCTGGTCGAGGCGGGCACGGAATTCCGCATCCGGTCCGCCGTCGAGTAGATCGCTGGGGCGCAGGTTCAGCAAAAGCTTTGCGTCGTCTGGTAATTCGCGAGCGAAGTGAACGCTCGCCACGGCCATCGCGACACCGGCCTCGACCGGGTCCGATTCGGCGGCTGCGGCCTTGACTCGGTCCTGGAAGCGTTCGAGCGCACGCAGCCAGGCCGCCGTCAGCACACCGTTGCGGTTGCCGAAACGGTGATAGAGCGTGCCGACGGGTGCACCACTTGCCGCCGCGATCGCCGCGACGCTGGCGGCGCGGGGACCGTCGGTGAGCACGAGGGTGCGCGCTGCGTCGAGGATCACGTCGGTGTCGTGCTTGCGGGGAGGCGCCATCTACTAGTACGTTCCTTCTATATGGAGCGATTGCCCTACATAGATGAGCATGCCAGATCGGTGGACGCGAATCGCGATCGGGCGTGGAAAGCCTTGCTGAAAGTTGTCTGCAAGGATCCGAACGATCCGTCGAAGGCGCCGACCGGGTTCGTGCTCGACGCGGCCGACGAGCCCGCTCGGCTGGCACTTCGGGGGCGGCACTGGTTCGCGCGCTATGCGCTGGTCTTCGAACTCGACGAGCAAGGGCCGAGCCGAACATTGGTGCGAGCACAGAGTTGGGCCGAATTCCCCGGTCTGCACGGAAAGATCTACCGCGCGTTGGTCATCGGCACCGGCGGCCACAAGATAGTGGTGCGCGATATGCTTCGCCGAATCGCGGCCGCGGCATGATCCCGGGATTGGTCTGGGGTGCCACCGAAGCCGAATGCGAGCTCCCGCTGCCCTGTGACGAGGTGCAACCCCGTGGGGTGCAGGCGGATCGGGCCATCAGCATCGACGCGCCGCCCAGTGTGGTCTATGGCTGGCTGTGCCAACTGCGGGTCGCGCCGTACAGCTACGACCTGTTCGACAACTTCGGCAGGCGTAGCCCGCGCCACCGCGATCCGGCGCTCACCGAACTCGAAGTGGGACAGCGGTTCATGTCCGCGTTCACCCTCGTCTCATTCGTGCTGTGCCGCCATATCACCCTGACCTCCGGCAGGGTTTGCGTCACCTACGCGGTACGACCGGAAAGACGCGGTACCCGCCTGACGGTCCGAATGCATTGCGGGGCACCGTGGCTCATCGCCCGTGTGCTGGCACTCGGCGATGTGCTCATGATGCGCAAGCAGTTGCTGACACTGAAGGAACTGGCCGAGGCCGAGGTATCCCGATAGCCGGGCCCGGCGCAGAAGCCATCCGCCGCGCGTGAACGCTGACTCTAGGTGATTACGCGGTTATTCACATCCGGCGATGCGGTCCAGTAGTAGCGCCTGTTCGGCATTGTTCCCGGTCAGCTCCGCCGCGCGGGCGAATTCGGCACGCGCTTCGTCGGGTCGACCGAGCCGGTCGAGCAGGTCGCCGCGGACAGCGGGAAGCAGGTGATAGTTGTCCAGCGTACCGGTGGCGACGAGCGCGTCGACGAGTTCGAGACCCGCGGCGGGACCGTGCACCATGCCGACCGCGACGGCTCGATTCAATTCGACGATCGGGGACGGAAAGCGTTCGGCGAGAACCGCATACAGGCCCGCGATGCGCCGCCAGTCGGTCGCCTCGGCGCTCGGAGCCATGGCGTGCAGTGTGGCGATCGCGGCTTGCAGCGCATAGCGGCCCGGCCGTATCCCGCGATTGCGGCTGACCGCATGGGAGCGGCCGAGTGCGGCGAAACCGCGTCGGATCAGCAGCTGATCCCACCGGGAACGCTCCTGATCCGCCAGCAGGACAACGGTTTTCGTGGGGCTCATCCGTGCGGCCGAGCGCGATGCCTGCAATTCCAACAGTGCGGCGAGGCCGTGTGTTTCCGGTTCGTCGGGCAGCAGATTCGCCAGCATCCGGGCCAAGCGCAGGGCGTCCTCGCACAATTCGACCCGGATCCAATCATCGCCCGCCGTTGCCGAATAGCCTTCGTTGAAGATCAGGTAGACGACCTCCAGCACCGAATCCAAACGCCTTGTCAGCTCGTCACCGTGTGGTACCGCATATGGCACCCGCCGGGCGGCGATGGTGCGTTTGGCTCGCACAATGCGTTGGGCGACAGTCGATTCCGGTACGACGAAGGCCCGGGCGATCTCCTCGGTGGTCAATCCGCCGAGCAACCGCAGCGTCAATGCCACCCGGGCCGGTTGCGACAGCACCGGATGGCAGGCCGTGAAGATCATGCGCAGCAGATCGTCTTCGATATCCTCCGCCGCCTCGGGCTCGGGACCGGTCCGGAGTTCCTGACCGACCAGCGTCAGCTTGCGTGCGAGGTTCTGATTGCGGCGCACCCGATCGATCGCCCGATGTTTCGCGGTGAGCATGAGCCAGCCGCCCGGATTCGGCGGCACACCGTCGTGCGGCCACTGCTCCAGGGCGGCGACGAGCGCATCCTGTGCGAGTTCCTCGGCGGCGTCGATATCGCCGACGATCCGGGTCAGCCCGGCTATCAGGCGTGGCCATTCCATTCGCCACACGGTTTCGACGGCATCGCGGATCTGCTCGGGCGACCGGCTCATCTATCGGATCAGCCCTCGACGACCTGGCGAATCTCGATCTCGATATCCCACTCCGGCCCGTGCACGCTCAGGAAGCGCGAGGTCCATTCCACCGCCTCCTGCTTCGTTTTCGTCTGCAGCAGGCAGTACCCGCCGACGACCTCCTTCGACTCGGTGAACGGACCATCGAGCACGGTCTGCTTGCCGCCGGTCTGGGTGATCTTCGTGGCCTCGGTGATCGAATGCAGACCTGCGGTATCCAACAGCACCCCGGCCTTGGTCATCTCCTCGATCACCTTGTTGACCTGCTCGATCAGCGCCTCGTCGGGAACCGGCGCATTCGTCGGGTCGACTCGGATCAGCATCATGTGTCGCATCTGGCCATCCTCGGTTCGGTGGTCGGCTTGTCCGACCCTCACTCAACGCATCGAACGGCATCGGCTCGAATCGACATTCTCCCGGAAGATTCTTCCGGAACCCACATTTGTTACGCGGGCCAGGCCCGCACGGCGGCGCGCGCGGTCCAGCGGCCGTCGTCGTAGCGGACCGCGACCGGATGGTCGAAGGCCGCGCTCACGGTGTCCGTGGTGACCGTTTCGGCGGCGGGGCCAGCGGCAACTGTGTGGCCGTCGGCGATCAACAGCGCGTGGGTCGTGGTACTCGGCAGTTCCTCCAGATGATGGGTGACCAGGATCGAGGCGACCTCGGGATGGGTTTCGTCGAGCGCGTCGATGGTCTCCAGGAGTTGTTCACGAGCCGCCACATCGAGTCCGGTGGACGGCTCGTCGAACAGTAGCAGGCGCGGCTCGGCGATGAGGGCACGCGCGATCAGGGTTCGGCCACGTTCGCCCTGCGACAGCGTCGGCCAGATCTCCTCGGCCTTGCCTTTGAGGCCGACGGTGTCGATCATGGCGTCCGCCCGGCGCAGATCCTCCGGGGCAGGCGTCCAGCGCATCGGGGTGTCGATGGTGGCGGTGATGCCGGTGAGCACGACCTCGCGGACGGTCAGCGGATACCGCAGTGGATGGCGTGGATTCACATGCCCGATCGAGTGGCGCAGTGGGGCCAGGTCGACCCGGCCCATCCGCTGGCCGAGGATATCGACGGTGCCCGAGGTCGGGAAGGTGACCGCGGCGCAGAAGCCGAGCAGGGTGCTCTTGCCCGCGCCGTTGGGTCCGAGCAGCGCCCAGTGTTCGCCCGCGTGGACGGTCAGCGAGATGCCGTCGATGATCTGTTTGCCTTCGCGGCGGAAGGTGACGTCACTCAGTTGCAGCACTGGGGTTTCGGGCACGGGAGATCTCCATTCGGTCATCAGGTGAATGCGTCTTTCAGAGCTGTCAGATGCATTCGACTGAATTCCGCTGCGGCACTGGGATTTCGATGTGCGATCGCATCCGTGAGTCGAATATGCGCGTCGTGGTCGGCGGGCTCGGAGGGCACCGGGCGGATCTCGAGCATATCGATCATGGCCACCCGTAGCCGGGGCAGAAAGCTGTCGAAGAGCTGGGTGAGCACGTCGTTGTGGGCGGCGACGATGACGGCGCGGTGGAACGCCATATCGGCATCGACATGGTTGGCGACCGGTTCGCCTTGCGCCTCCCGTGCGGCCAGTGCCCGGCGGATAGCGCGCAGGTCGGCCGGGGTGCGGCGCTGTGCGGCCAGGGCGGCGGCCTCGGCCTCGATCGCGATGCGGGCTTCGATGACGGCGGCGATGGTGGCGCGGCGCAGCACCACATCCCAGTCCTCGGTGACATCCAGCGCGGTCACGAACACACCCGCGCCCTGACGGCTGTCGAGCACGCCCTTGCCCGCCAATTCGCGGATCGCCTCGCGCACCGTCGAGCGCCCGACGCCGAGCTGTGCGGCCAGGGTTGTTTCGCCCGGAAGGCGATGTCCCAGTGGCCATTCCCCATCGCGGATGCGGGTGAGCAGCAGTTCCGCCGCTTGTGCCGCGAGGGGATGTCGCCGTACCTGCGAGACCATCCGAACCTCTCTACTTGTCTGAGGAGTTGTGTATAGTCTAGCAATCATGCGCACCATGCTTCTGCTTAGTCGCCACGGCGGGGCCTGACGACCGGCCGCCCGCCGTGGGGCTTCGTCGTGGCCGGTCACCGTTTTCGTGACGGCCGCGAAGGCCAGGAAGCAGCAATCATGACCATGTTCCCCACCATTGCCACGCCCGCCGGCGCCGTCTCGGCGTGGAACAGGCAGCGGCATTCACAGATGCCCTCGCATCGCTATCGCAGTGTCTACGATCGCGTGGAAGTACCACTCGCCGAACGCAGTTGGCCGAATGCCCGGCTCACCCACGCGCCGCTGTGGGTGCCGGTCGATCTGCGCGATGGCAACCAGGCGCTGGCCGAACCCATGGATCCGGTACGCAAGCAGCGGTTCTTCGAACTGCTGGTTGCCATGGGCTACAAGGAGATCGAGGTCGGCTACCCGTCCGCATCGCAGACCGATTTCGATTTCGTCCGGATGATCGCGCGCACAGATATCGCGCCGGAGGATGTCACGATCGTGGTATTCACCCCGGCCCGACGCGATCTCATCGAGCGCACGGTGGAAGCGGTGCGCGGTATCGGCAACGAGGTCGTCATCCACATGTACACCGCGACCGCGCCGGTATGGCGAGACGTGGTGCTGGGCAGGGACACGGACGAACTGCGCGAGCTGATCGTTTCCGGTGGCCGCGACGTCCTCGAATTCGCCGGTGAGCTGCCGAATGTGCGGTTCGAATTCTCGCCTGAGGTGTTCAACCTGACCGAACCGGATTTGGTACTCGATATCTGCGACCGCATGACGACCCTGTGGGATGCCACCCCGCAGCGGCCGGTCATCCTGAATCTGCCTGCCACGGTGGAGGTCGCGACACCGAATGTGTACGCCGACCAGATCGAATATATGCACAAGAACCTGACCCGCCGCGACAGCGTCATCCTGTCCGTGCACCCGCACAATGACCGGGGTACTGGTATCGCATGCGCGGAACTGGCGGTACTCGCCGGAGCGCAGCGCGTGGAGGGCTGTGTCTTCGGCAATGGCGAACGCACCGGCAATGTCGATATCGCGACCCTGGCGCTGAATCTGCATGCGCAGGGCATCGATCCGATGATCGACTTCTCCGATATCGACGAGATCCGCAGGACCGTCGAGTACTGCACGCGCCTGCCGATTCACGAAAGACATCCGTATGTAGGCGATCTCGTGCACACCGCGTTCTCCGGCACACATCAGGACGCGATCAAGAAGGGGATGGCCGAACATCGCGAACGCGCCGCCGCGGCCGGTATCGACGAACGCGAACTCGATTGGCATGTTCCATATCTGCCGATCGATCCGGCCGATATCGGACGCAGCTATGACGCGGTGATCCGGGTGAATTCCCAGTCCGGCAAGGGCGGGATCGCGTACCTGCTGGAGTCCGAATACGGCCTGGAACTGCCGCGCAGACTGCAGATCGATTTCGCGCGGCACGTGCAGGCGCGTACCGATGACACCGGTCTCGAGATCACCGCCGCCGAACTGCACGAGCTGTTCGAGGCGACATATCTGCACACCGAGACGGCGTCGATCGAGTTGGTCGAATGGCGGACGACCGACAGATACATCGAGGTCACGCTGAGCATCGGTGGTGTCGCCGAGCGCAGCGAATATCGCGATATCGGTCCCATCGAGGCGCTCACCTCGGCGCTGGCCAGGGTGGGTCATCCGGTCGAGGTGCTCGGATCGACCCAGCAATCGATCGGTGCAGGCAATGACAGGACCGTGATCACCTATCTCGAATACCGCATCGGTGCGCGGACCGGATGGGCCTGCGGACGCAGCGATTCGGTCCTCACCGCATCGCTGGCCGCCGTCATCCGAGCCGCGAACGCGATAGTCTCCTAAGGAGTACCGATACGACATCTCGGTCAAAATGCCCGGGACGGCGGCCGCGCATGAAAAGGTATGCAGCGTGGTGCGGCACGTGACAGGGAACCTCCCCGCTGAGGTGACGAGCTTCGTAGGTCGTGACGCCGAGGTCGCCACGGCGCGCAAGCTGCTGTCCAGCACGCGGCTGCTCACCCTGACCGGGCCTGGCGGCGTCGGGAAGACCCGGCTCAGCCGGCGGGTGGGGGAGACGGTGCGTCGCGCCTTTCCCGACGGTGTGTGGCTGGTCGAGATCGCGCATGTGCACGACGGGGATCTGGTGGCGTTGAGCGTCGCGCAGGCGCTCGGTCTGCGCGACGACACCTCCTCACCCGTCGTCGGCCTGACCGAATTCCTGTCCGACAAGACCCTGCTGTTGATCCTGGACAACTGCGAGCACTTGATCGGCGCGTGTGCCGAACTCGTGAACCGGCTGATTCCGACGACCACCGACGTGCGGATTCTCGCGACCAGCCGCGAGTCGCTCGGAGTCTCCGGGGAACAGGTCATGCCCGTGCCGCCGCTCACGGTGCCGGAAGTGGACGAGCATGAGGCACCTCCGGCGCACGTCGACAGCGATGCGCTGCGGCTGCTGATCGATCGCGCCGTCGCCGCGAACCCCGATTTCCAGGTCACCGATACCAATCGCGGGGCGCTGGCGGCGATCTGTCGTCGCCTGGACGGTATACCGCTGGCACTCGAGCTGGCGGCATTGCGGTTGCGGATGTTCACACCGGATCAGGTGCTCGCACGCCTGGACGATGCGATACGGCTGCTCACCGCCGGGTTGCGCACCGCGCCGGAGCGGCAGCAGACCCTGGAGGCCGCGATCCGGTGGAGTTACGACCTGTGCACGCCGGATGAACAGCACCTGTGGGAGCAGCTGTCGGTCTTCGCGGGTGGTTTCGATCTGGAGGCCGCTGAGGCGGTCTGCGTGGTCCCGGATGTGCTGCTGGACGCGTTGACCGGGTTGGTGGACAAGTCGGTGCTCGGCTACCGGCAGAACAGCGACGGTACCGGGCGCTACACCATGCTCGAACCGTTGCGTCAGTTCGCGTTGGCGGGATTGGTCGCCCGCGGTGGTGAGCGGGCGGTGCGGCTGCGTCATCGCGATTACTACCACGGGATCGCCGCGCAGGGTCGCACCGCGTACTGGGGCAGCGAGGATGTCACCTGGTTCCGTGATGTCACCCGCGAACATCCGAATATGCGTGCGGCACTGCAGTTCTCGCTCGCCGATCCGGAAAGCGCCCATCGTGCACTCGAGCTCGCTACGGAACTACGACCGTTCTGGGAGCATTACCGTTTTCTATTGGAGGGCTATCGCTGGCTCCTGGAGGCGTTGGAGAAGGATCTCGACCACACGAAGGATCGAGCCCGCGCACTGGCCGCCGCTTCGGTGATCGCCGCCATGCTGTCCGATCCGGAGACCGCCAGCCGTTTCGCGGACGAATGTCTGTACATCGCAACCGAACTCGACGCCGAAGATGTCCTCGTCGAACATGCACTGCTCGCCGCGCTACTGGCATTCGCCGACGACGAGCCGCGACAGGCACTCGATATCGCCGAGGCCGCCTCGGACCGTGCGCGTGCCTGCGCCCACCACGGCGTCGAGATGGAGAGTCTGGCCTTCGCGTATGTGTGTGCGCTGGTGTTGGACGACGACCGGGCAGGCGCGATCGCGGATCGCTTCCTCGCCAAGACCAAGGAGTACGGCTCGCACCTGCTGGGCGGGCTGGGGCATTGGGCGGTGGGCACCGACCGCTGGAGCAAAGGCGAGCAGGACGCGGCGATTGCGGAGCTATGCAAGGCGGTCGAGCTGTTCAGTCTCTTCGACCGGTGCGTGTGGACGGCGTCCGGTTTCGACGGACTCGCGTGGGTGGCGACGGCCGATGGCGATCTGAACCGTGCGGCGCGACTGATGGGTGCGGCGTCGACGGTGCGGCGCGGCAGTACCCAGCGGCTCGCCCATGAGATGACCGAATTCGTCGGCGACAAGGTGCGCCTGCAGGTGCGCGATGCGATGGGCGAGAAGGAGTTTCGGACGGCCTTCGATGCGGGCGCGGCCTTGGGGTTGGCGGAGGCGGTCGCTTTCGCGCTCGGCACCCCGCTGCCTGCTGCGCCGGTGAAAACCGTTGCGGCGGATGTGCTTACCCGGCGCGAACGTGAAGTCGCGCGGTTGATCGGGGCGGGTTACAGCAATAAGAGCGTCGCGAGTGAGTTGGTGATCTCGATTCGGACCGTCGAGAGCCACGTCGACCATATTCTCACCAAA
The DNA here is from genome assembly GCF_050955745.1 of Nocardia sp. CA-120079. Lineage (NCBI taxonomy): Bacteria > Bacillati > Actinomycetota > Actinomycetes > Mycobacteriales > Nocardiaceae > Nocardia > Nocardia sp. CA-120079. Next base: position 5,697,506 of record NZ_CP192088.1, on the reverse strand, counting down.
TTGGGCTTCACCTCGCGGACACAGATCGCCGCGTGGGTCAGCCGCAAGCAGATCTGAGGCGTCAGTCGCCGGTCGCGCCGTCGATGCGTTCGCGTAGGAAGTCGGCGTGGCCGTTGTGTCGCGCGTATTCCTCGATCATGTGCACATAGACCCAGCGCAGGCTGAATTCGATGCTGCGGTGAGTGAAGACGTGGTCCAGGGATAGGTCCGCGACGGCGGCGTCGGCCGACTTGATCTCCGCGTGCAGCGTCGCCAGATCCGCGGCGGCATCGGCATTGGCGATATCGTCGAAATCGCCGTTCGGGTTGTCTTCGCTGCAGTACAGGTAATCCAGCGGTTCGCCGCAAGTGGCGATGCGGAACCAGCCGCGTTCGCATTCGGCGAGGTGGCGGACCAGGCCGAGCAGCGACAGCGTCGAGGGTGCGACGCAGCGCCGCTTCAGCTGCTCGGCCTCGAGCCCGGCGCATTTCCACAGCAGGGTGCGGCGGTGCAGGTCCAGCCAGGTCTGCAGCATGGTCCGCTCGTCGGCGACCAGCGGCGGCTTGGTTCTGGTGATCTCGGGTGCGGTCCACGTCACCGGCCGACTGTAACTCCGAACCCGCGCCCGGATCTCGCGAATTAATGCGACATCGGCCGAACATAGTGATGCCTATGTCGCCTCGGCGCTACAGGCCCGAGTTCAGGAAGTCGATGACCGCGCGCTCGAAGGCGTCCTTGCGCTCGATCTGCACCCAGTGCCCGCAGCGTCCGAACAGCCGCAGATCGGCATTCGGCAGCTGACGTGACGGCAGCAGCGCATCCTCGGCCGGAGTGACCCGATCATCGCGGCCCCACAGCAGCAGCACCTCATTGCGCAATGCGCGCAGCCGTGCCCACAGCGGAATCGGTTCCGCGAAGGCGGGATTCGCGAAGGTCGCGTAGGCGTCGCGGATCGCCGCGATGGCGGCCGGATCCGCCGCCGCGGCCCATCGGTTCTCGACCAGCTCGTCGGTGAGTACCGCCTCGTCGAACACCATGGTCCGCAGCCAGGCGAGTACCCGCTCCCGGGTCGGCTCGCCGGTGAAGTCGAGCAGCCGCCGAATCCCTTCGGACGGTTCGGGTCCCAGCACATTTACGCCGACACCGCCCGGCGCCATGAGCACGAGTCGATCGATGCGCCGGCCGTGTTCGAGCGCTACGAGCGTCGCCACCGCACCACCCATGGAGTTGCCGAGCAGGTGCACCGTCGGCAATTCGAGTTGATCCAGCAGTCCGAGCACGGCGTCGGCGGCGATGCGCAGATAGTTGCGCTGGTACACCTCGGGTCGTTCGCTCGCACCGAAGCCCGGCTGATCCAGGATCAGGCAGCGGAAGTGTTCGGCGAGTACCGGCAGGTTCGCGCCGAAGTTTGCCCAGCCGGACACCCCAGGGCCGGATCCGTGCAGCAGCACCAGCGGCGGACCCGAACCTGCCTCGTGGTAGCGAAGTTTCAGCCCGTCGACGGTGATGTGGCGACTGGTATCCGCCGCGTCCATCAGACCATCCGATCTTCGACCGGCAGCCCGAATTCACCGCGGCCGAACATGGCGAGGGCGCGCTCGACGTCATTGATGACGTGCACACTGCCCGCGTGTGCGTCGCGCCAATGTCGTTCGATCGGATTGGGTTTGCGGATCGAGTGGCCGCCGGAGTTGTCGAACAGCAGCTCGATCGCCTGGATCGCGCGCTCGGTGCCACGCACCTGATCGCGACGGGTGCGCAGCCGGGTTTCGTACGGAATCTCTTCGCCCGCTTCGGCATAACGCAGTTGCTCGGAAATGTTGTGTTCCATCTGCAGGATGGCCGCGTCGATTTCGGAGCCCGCGCGCGCGACCCGCACATGGGCGAATGCGTCCTCGGCCACCTTCTGCCCGCCGTAGGACAGCCGGACCCGCTCGCGCATCCGTTCGATATGCGCCTCGTACGCGCCCTGTGCGGCCCCGATGATGGGGGCGGTGATGGTGTTGGAGAAGACGCCGGCGAACGGAATCTTGTACAGCGCAGCCGGATTGGCTTCCTGGCCGGGTCCGCGCAGCTGTGATTGTTCGGTGGCGCTGTAGGCGCGGTGATGCGGCACGAAGGCCTTCTCGATGACGATATCGTTGCTGCCGGTGCCGGACAGGCCGACCACGTGCCAGACGTCATCGATGCGATAGTCGTTGCGCGGCACCAGGATTGTCAGATAGTCCTTGGGATTGCCGTGCTCGTCCGGGGCCAGTGCACCCAGGAATGCCCACTGGGCATGGTCGCAGCCGGAGGAGAAACTCCACCGTCCGCTGACCTCGTAACCGCCCTCGACCGGCGTGAGTCGGCCGGTCGGGGCATACGAGGAGGAGATGAGCGTGTCGGAATCCTCGCCCCACACCTCTTCCTGCGCCTGCAATGGGAAAAGTGCCAGCTGCCAGGGGTGCACGCCCAGCACCGACGACACCCAGCCGGTGGACGGGCAGGCCGACGCGATCGTGCGAATGACCTCGTAGAAAGCCACGGGGGAGACTTCGTCGCCGCCGAATCGCGACGGCTGCAGCATGCGGAACACCCCCGCCTCGGTCAGTTCCCGGATGCTCGCCACCGGAACCCGCCGCTGCAGATCGGTCTCCGCGGCTCGGTCCCGGATTGCCGGGAGCAGATCCCGAACCCGATCGAGCACCTTATCGGGCCCGCCCGTCACCCGACCACCACCCCTCATCGAATCGCTGCGCGATGCTGGGTTCATGGGAGTCCTCCTATGTTCTCGCGACCGGTGTGCCGGACGCCGCCATAGTTGTGACGCTATGGCGGCCGTGGCGGCGCGTCGGGGAGAAGTCCCGGTGATCGGAACGCTCGGAGGTGGTTTCTATACCGCGTGCAGCAAATTCGATTCGGCGGTGGTCTCGTACGGGTCCGGACCCCACCGATAGCCGTAGCCGCGGATATTCGTGATCAGCCCGGGGCGGTCCAACTTCGCGCGCAGCGAGGCCATATGCACATACAGTTTCCGCGATACCGCCAGCATCGAGTCGCCCCAGACACAGTCCATCAATTGCTCACGGCTGACCGCGATTCCGGGCCGCTCGGCCAGGACCCGCAGCAACTCGAACTCCAGCCGGGTGAGCGGGACCAGTTCCCCGGCCACCTCGACCCGCCGCGCCGCGAGATCTACGCGAACATCTTCGGTGGTCACCGTCTTGCCCCGGGCGGCGCTGGCAACGCCGACCCGGCGCGTGACGGCCTCCAGCCGTGCGGCCAGCTCACCGATGCGCGCGGGTTTGACAACATAGTCGTCGGCGCCGCTGTGCAGCCCGAGCACAATCGAACGCTCATCGGCGTGCTCGCCGAGAATCACCACCGGCACCGAGCTGACCTCACGCAGTTTGCGCAACACCTGCAATCCGTCCATGTCCGGCAGGCCCATGTCGAGGATAACGGCGTGATAGCCGTGGTGCGCCAAGAGCAGATCGGCCCCGCGATGCTTGCGCTCGACCTGATGACCGTGCAGTTCGAGCCCCTGTGCGAGGGCGTCGCCGCCATCGGCCGCACCATCGATCATGATCAGCCGCATCCGTCTCACCTTCCCGCACGATCCGCCGAAGAGCAGCGAACCTGCATGGTCGCCGCCCCCGCCCGACCACGCAAAGTTATTCCCTTGCCACCCTTGGGAAACAGCGCTCCGCGCCCTCGGTTGGACAAGTGATCACGGGGAAACCATGGCGGGTAACGCGAGTAGTCCGCGCCACCAGTGCCACCTGATCTCGATTGATTTTCGGGGCGACCGATGAATTCGGGGGCAGCGGTTCGTCGTAGGTAGCGGAGGGGGCGGCTATGGGTTGGAGGAGATGGGATGACGGAGACCGAGGTGCGGGCCGATGATCTCGATTTCACCTACGGCTCGGGTTCGGTGCTCGCGGGTTCGGCCCAGGATCTGCTGCTGGTGTTGTGCGGCCGGACGCTGCCCGCGGGAAGTCTGCGCGGCGATGCGGCCGAGCGATTCACGGAGCCGGTGCCACCTTCGCGGTGACACCGGCACAACCTCGGTGCTAGGTCAGCATCTTCGCCTTCAGCGCCTCCAGCGTCGTGCCGTCGATCCCGAGCCCATCGCTGAGGAAGCTGTCGAACGCGCCGTAAGACGCCTGGACCTGGTCGAATGCCGCGTCCAGGAATTCGCGCTGCACGCCGAGGATCGGCTCCCACAGCGCGCGATCGGTGATCAAGCCCTGGGCGACGAGCCCGTCCAGCAGCGCCTTGTTCCCGGCCGCCAAGTTGTCGTTGGAGTCCAGGAAGTCGTTGTAGATCTGCCCCTTCGGGACATCCAGCGCGCTCATCAGGATCGCGGTCATCCAGCCGGTGCGGTCCTTACCCGCCGTGCAGTGGTACAGCACCGCGCCCTGCGCGGTCGCTATGTCCTTGAATGCCTGGGCGAACTGGGCGCGCGCGGTGGGGTTCGACACGAACCAGGCGTAGTAGTCGCGCATGATCTTGGCGGCCTTGCCGTCGCCGAGCGCCTCCTGCTGGGCGGCCGGTCCAGCCTGGATCAGTCGCGCCACCATGAGGTAGAAGTCGTTGGCCGGATCGTAGACCGGCTGTTCGGTGCGGCGGATCGATGCTGGGAGCTTATCGGGATCGCGGCCGGTTTCGGTGGGGCTGCGGAAGTCGATGACCTGAGTAATGTTGAACGACACCAGCTTCTGCTGTTCGCTCGCGTCGAGTTTGGCCAGCGCGTCGGAGCGGTACACGACACCGGTCGCGAGCTTGCGGCCGCCCTTGGCCGGATAGCCGCCGATATCACGGGCATTCGGCGCATGCGCCAGACCCACTGGCCGATCGGCCTGGCCCGGGGACCGCAGCACCGGCACGGCAGGCCCCGAGAGCGCCGGACCCGCCGACGCCGGCCCGGCCAGCGCCGGGAGAACGCCGACCAGCACAGCGGCCGCGGCCGCGATCGTGCCGCGGAAAGCGCGCGAATTCTTCACGAGGGGTGTTCCTTTCATCAAAGTCTGCGACCCGAGATCGGGCCGCGCTCAGTCGGCCAGCAGCGTGACCGTCCCGGCCGCGCCGTCCACGCGCACGCGCTGGCCGTCGGCCAGGCTCGTGGTCGCGGTCTTGGTGTCGACGACACAGGGAATGCCGAATTCGCGGGCGACGATCGCGGCGTGGGATGCGGACCCGCCGATATCGGTGATCACGGCGGCGGCGTAGGCGAACATGGCGGTGTGGCCGGTGTCGGTCACCGCGGCGACCAGGATGTCGCCGGGCTCGATATCGTCATCCAGCGACAGCACCAGCTTCACCCTGCCCTCCACCACACCGGCGCAGACACCGATGCCGGTCAGGCTCTCGTCGGCGGTGAGTGCGGCCGCGTCGGGCACCGGTTCCCATTGTCCGGCAACGACATCGGGCATCCTGATGGTTTGCAGTCGAGTGCGTTCCGCGCGCCTGCGGGCCACCTTGTCGGCCGCATCCGCAGGGAGACAGAAGACTTCGTCCAGCGTGAGATAGCAGGCGTCGTCGATCTCGCGCAATCGACCGGCGCGAACGAGCCGATCGGCCCGCTCACGCACGGCGAGTCGCAGGCAGTGAGTGATCCGGACGACGCCGTCGCGTGCGCGTTCCCGGGCCACGGTGGCTCCGGCCGCCATGCGAGCCGTGCGACTCGGCGACGTATCCACGGAGTCGCGCTTGGGCGCAGGCATCTGCGCGGCGCGGGCGGCGGCGCTCACCAAGAGGGCGGGGCGGTCGCCGAATGTCGGGTTGATCAGCTCGCATTCACCGGGACCTCGGTGCCCGACCTTCGCCAGCTCCTCATCGAGCGCGGCGGCGAAAGCAGGTGATTTCGCCCGCGCCGCATCGATATCACCGGCGCGCGCCAACTCGGCGAGATCGGCGTCGGCGCGGCAGAATTCGGCCAGGCGTTCCACCGCGAGCATCGGTTTCGCCGATTCCAACCGGGTCAGGTCGATCGGAACCTCGCCCGCGTCCTTGCCGCGTGCGTGGATGGCGGTGGCGGCGCCGGTCATCATCACACCGATCGCCGCGGCCTGCCACGCCTGGTGCAGCCGATCGCGCCAAAGCAGGGCGCGCACATGCAACTGCTCATCGGAAAGTTCACGAATCTCGTTCGCGTTCAACGCTTCCGCATGAGATGCGGCGTTGATCAGCTCGGCTGTCTTGCCGAAACGGCGGGCGGTGGCGATGACGCGGGAGGTCGCGCGTCCTGTCGCCAGCGTGCTGGCGAGCCCGGTCGGCATCGGCGGCTTGCCGTGCGGCTGCAGGGCGATTTCGGCCGGGATATTGCCATAGGCGTCGCGGCGGATGCTTTCCTCATCCCAGCCCGGCATATTCTCGGCCGCCAGCACGCCGATCGAGGCATTGATGTAGATGTGGTGGCCGAGCACCGTGGTGACCCGACTCGTCCAGTGTTCCAAGGCGATTCCGTCGAGGGCGATCATCTCGCCCATGGCCTCGTTGCTGAGGCGAATGGCACCGGCCTGCAGGTCGATGGTCAGCGGTGTCATCGGGCCGGGCAGCGCCTCGGAGGTATTGGTCGCGGTGTGTACCGGGTAGCGCTCGTCGACCCGATCGTCGAATTCGCCTTCGAGACCTTCCAGGGCGACATCGGTGAGCGGATGGTTATCCGACGTGGCGGCGCGGGATGGAATCACGTGTGACGGCAACGGGATTGCACCCTTGCGCGTGCGGAAGCCACCGCCGTCGGGCTTGCGGCCGATCATCCCGCGCACCAGATCGGCGATGACCTCGCGCGCCGTCCAGCCGCAGCGGAAGCCCCACTCCTGCTGTGCGACAGTGGGATCCAGGAGAGCGTGGCGGGCGGACCAGCCTGGCACCCGGGCCGAGTACCGTAGTCCCGCTTCGCGCATCATGCGGCGCACCTCGGCGGCGGTCACCACGCCGGAAGCTGCGAGTTCGACGATCTCGACCCTATCTTCGCGATGACCGGATCGCGGCGCGGTGGCGGCCAGTACCAGGAAGCGGTCCAGGTCGTCGCTGTGCAGCAGCTGGAATCCGTCGTCGGACTTCGAGCCGAGAATCGGCTCGAGTACCCGGCGGGTTTCGTGCCCGATCCGGCGACCGGCGATCGGCGCGGTGCGCACCAGCACGCTATCCGCGCCCGAGGCGCGCAGCACCGCCATCGCCTTGTCGTCCGAAAGCCGTGTCGAGCGAGGACCGACTGGAACCACCACCCGCGCACCGGCTTCGCGTGCGGCGGCGGCGATTTCGGCGAGCCCGCTTGCCGCCAGATGTACGACGCTCGCGCAGCCTTCGACAGCGTCGGTGTGGTCTGTCGTGTACCGCACTCGCGGATCGATGTAGCGATGCCGCCGCTGGTCCAGCCCGACCACTTCGTGCCCGGCGGCCAACAGCATGCGCGCCACCGCGCGACCGCTCGGTTCGGTGATTCCGGTGACCAGGACCCGCATCGATTTCCTCTCCTCACTGGCGCCGGGATACGCGAACGTGACGCCGTTCACACACCATCGCGAGTGCGGGGCGCCGCGATCGGTGCCAGTCCCACTGACCGGGAGTACCCGGCTCGACCACCGAGATGATCGATTCCGTGATCCGGTGGACGCGCGCAGCCTCGATGCCATGACGGTCCGTAGATCGGTCGTGCCGCGTGCCGCCGCCGAGGTGAAGTCCTATGACATCGAGACCGACGTGCTGGTCGTCGGCTACGGCAGTGCGGGCGCTTGCGCCGCATTCGAGGCCGCGACGGCCGGCGCCGAGGTTGTGGTGCTGGATCGGGCCGGTGGGCCGGGTGGTGCCTCGGCGTTGTCAGGTGGCGAGATATACCTCGGCGGTGGTACGCCGATTCAGGGGGCGTGCGGGTTCGACGACAGTCCCGAGCAGATGGCGGCATTCCTGGTGGCGGCGCTCGGGCCGGGCGCGGATGTGGCGAAGATCGTGCACTACAGCGAGCACAGCGTGGGGCATTTCCACTGGCTCGTCGATCGCGGTGTGCCTTTCAAACCCAGCCTCTGGGATGCTCCCGCCTGGGTGCCGCCGACCGATGACGGGCTGATGTGGCTCGGCGAAAACAGTTGGCCGTTCACCGAAGTCGCTATTCCCGCCCCGCGCGGGCACCGGCCTACCGCGAATGACTTCGGCGGAAGGCTGCTGCTCGACTGCCTGGTTTCGGCAGCCGAATCTGCCGGTGTGACAGCGAAATACGACACCTACGCGACGAATCTGATCCTGGGCGAGGATGGCTCGGTCGTCGGCGTGGTGGCTCGACACTACGGCGAGGACTTCACAATTCGGGCTCGACGCGGATGTGTGCTCACCACCGGAGGTTTCGTCGACAACGACGATATGCTCGCCGCCCACGCGCCGCGTCTGCTCGGCCACACCAAGGTGAGCGCGGGCACCGATGACGGCAGCGGCATCCGTATCGCACAGGCCGCCGGCGCGGCCGTGCGGCATATGTCGGCCGGTCAGGTCGGCGCCTCGCTGATTCCGGGCTTCGCCGCACGCGGCATGATCGTCAACCATCGCGGCCAGCGCTTCGTCAACGAGGACACCTATCCCGGCCGCATCGGCCAGGCCGCGCTCTTCGCTCACGATATGAACGTTTGGGTGGTGCTCGACGAACAGGGCTACGACGAGGTGCCCGAACGCGAACGCTGGGGTGTGCGCCCGACCCACGTCGCCGAATCCATCGACGAACTCGACGAACTACTCGCCCTGCCGCCCGGCGCACTCGCTGCCACCATCAACCGCTACAACGAATTCGCCTCGTGCGGAACCGATCCCGACTTCCACAAAGCACCGCGCTGGCTGCGCCCACTGATACCCCCGCTGGCCGCCATCGACGTGAAAGCGGGCGTTCGCCCACCCTCGGAATCCGGCAACCGTCGCGGCACCGGCGCCTCTGTCTTCACCCTCGGTGGCCTGCACACCACCCTCGACGGCCAAGTCCGCAACCTCGACGGCCTCCCCATCCCCGGCCTTTTCGCAGCCGGCCGCGCCAGCTCCGGCCTCCACGGCGAGGGCTACATCAGCGGCACCTCCCTGGGCGACGCCACCTTCTTCGGCCGCAAAGCAGGTGTCGCCGCCGCGCGGCCACCGATGCCCTGAAGATCAAGTGGCACTGGTGGCGGAGAACCAGATGGGCGATCTGCGGACCCGCCGCCTGGTGACCGCGATCTTGATCATTGCCGACCACGGCTATCTGTGGCGTTCGGTGCACGAGACTCCGGCCGCCGAGTAGGTCACCGGGCTTCGAGGAAGGTGCCCGCCTGGATCGTGGTGCCGAAACCCGGTGCGAAGTCGCCGTATTCGTACAGCAGGTGACCACCGACGATGGTCGCGGCGACCGCGCGGTCGTTGCGGTTGACCATGCGCTCCAGGCCGTCGATACCGGGAACGGGGGCTTCGGCGTAGGCGGCGCTGGAGCCGTCGAATCCGGCGGGGTCGATGACCGCGATATCGGCGCGGGCGCCTTCGGTCAGTCGGCCCGCATCCAGGCCATACCAGTCGGCGAGTTCGCCGGTCAGCCGGTGGATCGCGGTCTCCACTGGCATGAAGGCGCGCCGGTGGACGCGCTCGAGCATGCGCAGGCCGAAGTTGTAGAAGGCCATATTGCGCAGGTGGGCACCGGAATCGGCGAAGCCGACCTGGACGACGGGGGAGCACTGGAGCCGATCCATCACCTCGTCGCGATCATTGGCGATGACTGTGCGCCAACGCAATTGGGCACCGTGCTCGACGGTGAGGTCGAGCAGGGCATCGGCCGGGTGGATGCCGCGCTCGTCGGCCACCTCGCCGAAGGACTTACCGATGACCTCGGGATCCGGGCAGGCGACGATCTGGGCGTCGTAGAGGTCGCGATGCCACACGCGGGGACCGTATTTCTTGCTGAGGTCCTTGCGGAACTGTCGCCGGTAGGACTCGTCGGTGAGCAGTTCACCGCGCTTCATCACATCGCGGATATTGAGTGCCGCGACGCCGGAGCCGAATTCCTCGAACACCACCAGATCGACGCCATCGGCATACACCTCGAACGGCACCGGCAGATGCTGCCACCGGAATTGCGCTCCGCCAACGGTATTCGCGATCCAAGCGGCGGTCGTGGCGGCCCGCGCGACGGTGCGGTCCGCCTTGACGTCCATCCCCGCGATCAGCGTGGTCTTGAGCGGCTTGCGGAACGGTCGGCCCGCGCTCTCGGCGAAGTAGCGCGCCAGCTCGACGCGGGCCGTCAGGTTGGGTGTGCTCTGATGGATCCGATCGCGCTGCCGCAGAATATCGTTCAGCGCTCGATATTCTCGCCAGGTGGCATAGGTCGATGGCAATTGCCTGGTCGGGAAGCGCACGCCCTCCAATTTGGAGAATGAACTGCGGATGGTGGACAGTCCGAGGAATCCGGCATCGAGTGCGTCGGACAGCATCTCACGCATGCGGTCCAGTTCCACCTCGGTCGGCCGCGTCGCCGCGTCCACGGCCCGAGCCAGCCCCATTACCGCGACTCGCATATCCGAATGTCCCAGTAGCGCAGCCACATTCGCACCGAGCGGGCGTGCGGCGAGGGCGCGAGCATAGGCATGCGGACCGTCCCAGTCCTTGTGCTCCTTGACCGCGGCATGCACCGCATCCCACGGCAAAGCCTCCACCCGGGCGAACATATCGGCACAGTCCTCGGCCTCGGAATACACCGTCGACAGCGAACAGTTCCCGACCACCACGGTGGTGACGCCGTGCCGTACGGACTCACCGAGACCGGGGTTACCGAGCACCTCCGCGTCGTAGTGCGTATGCACGTCGAGCATTCCGGGCAGCACCCACTTGCCCGCCGCATCCACCGTCCGGGCACCGTCGGGCAATGCCGAGGCGCTGATCACGGTGACCCGCCCGCCGGTGATTCCGATATCGGCGAGGCGCGGCGGTGTGCCGAGCCCGTCGAATACCGATCCGCCACGAATCACCAAATCGCACCGAGCCATCTCAGCCCTCACATCCATGTAAGAGATACCGGTAGTACCGGTATCTCCTCCATCGTCGCACGGGTCGGCGGCGGCCTCTCGAAAAAGGTCAGGCGACCTCGAGTGCCAGGTAGGTCGCCACCAGCATTCCGGCCATGGTGCCGAGGCCGACCAGCGGGCCGAGCATGGCGACCGAGAGCCAGCCGAGGCCGATCAGCGCCCCGCCCGCCAACCAGGTCGCGACCGGCGCGAAACGCGACATCAGCTCGAAGAATTTGCCCGGTGTGGCATGGTCGGCTTCGCAGGGCGCCGCGCCGTCGTGGACATATCCGACGACGCCGGGCAGGCGTTTGCCGACAAGAGCCGCGCCGTGTCCGGCCTTGTTCGGAGAATGTGGCGGGCGAACGCGGGGTTTCAGCCGTGGGTCACCGCATCGATCCCGTGGCCCAACCGTCAAAGGTTGGAATCCCCCCGGCCTCAGCCGTGAGGAGGATGCCAAGTAGCGCACCTGGAGCGTGCGTGCGCCGGGCGGATCCAATCGAATCCGCGAACCCTGCCGACGCCGACATCGTGCATGCCGTACGTCCACCGGTGGGGCCTAGGGCACCGTATTCATCGAGCGTAGAGGGCGTGCCGTGCGTTCTCGTACGCTGTCCGGATCTGCCGTCCGATCGCGCCACCGTCGCTGGGGGCGCGGATCTCGGCGATGGTGCGTGCGGCCCAACTCGGGGGCTGTGCGGTGCCGCCCAGGGCCCAAGCCGCCTGTCGGGCGGCACCGAGCGCGACGTACTCGTTCGGCTCCGGGACCGTGACCGTGAGCCCGAAGATCTGGGCGGCGAGTTCGGCTACCAAGGCGGAGCGGGCGGCACCGCCGATGAGCAGCACACGGTGGATCGGGATTCCGGAGGTGCGCAGATGGTCGAGCGCGTCGGCCATATTGCAGAGCATGCCCTCGACGGCGGCGCGCGCAAGGTGGCTGGGGCGCAAGGTTTCCGGTCGTAGACCGTGCAGACTTCCCGTGGCGTGCGGCAGGTTCGGGGTGCGTTCGCCGGAGAGGTAGGGGAGCATGACAACGCCATCGCAACCCGGAGGTGCCTGGCGCGCAAGGGTTTCCAGGCCGATGAGGTCGACGCTGAGCAGTGCGGCAGTGGCGTCCAATACGCGGGCGGCGTTGAGTGTGCAGGCCAGTGGCAGGAATGCGCCGGTCGCGTCGGCGAATCCGGCAATGGCTCCGGTGGCATCGGCGCTCGGTGCGGCAGCACGGGTGTAGACGGTGCCGCTGGTGCCGAGTGAGATGACGACGTCACCGTCTGCGATGCCCAAACCCAGTGCGGCGCCTGCATTATCGCCGGTGCCTGCCGCGACGAGTGCGCCCGTGGGTGTGCGTCCGACCGCCTCGGCGGGTCCCGCGACGCGGGGCAATTCCGGGTTCCGACCGCGGAACGCATGGACGAGTAGGTCTGTGCGGTACCGGCCGGTCGCAGGTGACCAGTAGCCGGTGCCCGAAGCGTCGCCGCGATCGGTGGTCGGTTCGACGGTGTGATCGGACGGCCCACCCCGCAATCGCCAGGTCAGATAGTCGTGCGGAAGCAGTACCCGGTGTGTGCGGTCGGCATATTCGGGTTCATGATCGGCCAGCCACCGCAACTTGGCGACGGTGAATGCCGCCAGTGGCACACTGCCGACGGCATCGGCCCACATTTGCGGGCCACCGAGTTCGGTGATCAACTCCTCGGCCGCCGCGGCGGATCGGATATCGTTCCACAGCAACGCATCCCGGACCGGATGACCCTCGGTGTCCAGCGCGACCAACCCGTGCTGCTGGCCCGCGATCGCGACCGCATCGGCCCGATCCAACAACCCGTCGCCCGCCGAACACAGTGCCTGCCACCAGGATTCGGCGGGTACCGCGGTGCCGTCCGGGTGCGGGGCGCGCGCTTCGTCCAGAATCTCGCCCGTATCGGCATCGCACAGCACGACCTTGCACGACTGGGTGGAGCTGTCCACTCCCGCGACGGTGGCCATCAGGCATCCGGCCTGAGCTGGATCTTGCGGCCGGTGCCTGCTCGGAAAGTCTTTAGCGCATCGGGGAATTCGGCCAATCCGAAGCCGTGGGTAATCATGGTGTTCGCATCGATCACGCCCTTGTCCATGAGTTCCACCGCACGGCCGAAACTGTGCAGTACCGCCATCGAGCCAACAATGGTGATCTCGTCGTTGTAGATCCGGAACGGTGAGATCGAGGCGGTCGCCGCGCCGGGCGCCACCCCGAACTGCTGGAACACCCCGCCCCGGCGCACCCGGCCGAGTCCGTCCTCGATGGCGGCGATCGCGCCGGTACAGTCGATCACCACCTCCCAACCCTGCGGGCGGTCGAATTCGTCGGCGGTTGTGGCGGTGGCATCCGCGCCGAGGTCGATGGCCACCGCGAGTCGCGCGGTATTGATGTCGACCACCGACACCGACGCGGCTCCCGCGACCCGCGCCAGTTGCAACATCAGCAGGCCCATGGTGCCCGAGCCGTACAGCAGATAGTGCGCGCCCAGCGCACGCGGTAGCACGTCGAACGCGTGTACCGCACACGACAACGGCTCGACGAGGGCGCCGTGCGCGGTCGACAGCGTCTCGGGCAGCCGATAACAGTTCGCGGCAGGCACCGCGACGTATTCGGCCATAGCGCCGTCGACGGTGTCGCCGATCGCGCCCCACCGTTCGCACAGATTCCCGCGCCCGATTGCGCAGTAATGACACGCCCCGCAGAACAACGACGGATCCACCGCGACGGAGTCGCCGATCCGCACACCATCGACGCCCGAGCCCAGCGCCACCACCGAACCGGCGAACTCGTGACCTGGCACGATCGGATACGGCGTGGGCGGGAATTCGCCATCGGCAATATGCACATCGGTGCCGCAGATCCCCACGGCATCCACCCGCACGACGACTTCGCCGGGCTCCGGCGTCGGATCCGGCACGTTCTGCACGGCGATTTTCCCAGGCGTCTCGATCACGACCGCGCGCATAGCACTACCTTGCACCCCACCCCGGCCGCTGCGCCACATTTCGCTCCGCCCGCATGGCGGATTTTCGGATGAGGCAGACTGTCGCGGTGAACGACGACCCGGACCGGCACGCCGAGGTGCACGTCCGCACGGGCGACGGAACCACACTGCCCGCTCTGACGGATCCGCTGCTCGACGATCTGCTGCGCGAACCACCCGATCCGAAATATCCGGCGATCGTGGTCGAACGCGGCGAGCACGCCTACATCCAGGCACGCCTGCTGCCCGACGGCGTGTACGAACTCGAGCACCGTGCAGCCGCATCGGACGAGTGTTTCCAGATGTACACCCCCGATGCCAGGTTCGTGCGCGACGTCATGTGGGCGTGGATAGACGAAAACGTTTGGTGGCGTTCGAGTGTCGGGTGGTATCGCGTCGATCCGGCGGTCGCGGAATTGGAAGCCACCCGACGCGAGTTGTCGGGTCTGCTGGACGGACTTTCGGCCATGGACGGCATCGAGTCGGCGTTCGACGACGCGTTGAGCCGCGCGGACGAGCTGCTCGCCATGGAACTTCCGGATGACGACGAGTTAGACCGAGGTTAGGCGGCTCCGGTACCACAGCGCCGTTGTCGAGATATCGGCTTGCGTCAGCGGCAGATAGGTGCCCTCGTCGTGCCAGCCGAGCGCCTGAATCGTCACGCGCAACTCCTGCTGGAAGCAGATCGGATCGCGAATATGCCAGCGGTACATGCCGAATCGCTGATGCGGCTGGTAGATCTCATCGGGCGGCAGGACCTGGTGCAGGCCGAGATAGGGCGTCGAATACACGCGGTAGGCGCCGTCGAGATCGAAATTCCATGCGCCGCCGAAGTAATCCTCGGTGCCGGTGCCGCAGACGGTCGGGTGGGTGGTGTCGCCGTCGAGGTAGAACTTGAGCTCGCCCTCGCCCCACCAGCCCGGTGCGCCGGGCCGAATCGCGAGGTAGGTACCGACATATCGGCCGGGACCCGGCGCCATGTCGAGAATTGTGTGCACGGCGGGCGCGCCGAGTGGCGTGCTGTGGCGGCGCAGCGCGTGCAGATATCCGGCGGAGTCGGGGACATCTTCCTCGGTATAGGTGAATTGGTAGTAGACCGGCACCGCACGGTCGCTGCCGTTGTGCAGGGTGATCCTGGCATGTTCACGAAAAGGCATGGGCCAGAAGCTGTTCAGACCACCGGCGGGAGCAACCACCACCATCTCGGACTGCACAAGTGCCAGTTCGTCCCAGCCGTTGCAGAAGAAATCGCCGAGTGGCAGGTCGATCGATGGCTCGGGTTCGTCGTCCCAGTACATGCGCAGGGTGAGCTGTCTCAGCACCGTGCGGTCGGTAGTGAGCCAGCAGTGGCGCAGCATGCCGGAGCCGGAAACATCTGCGAGCGTTACGGTTTCGCCGGCATCGAGGCGAATGGAGGGGGAGACTTTCCAGCCGGGTCCGAGTAGCCGCGCCGCATGTGCCCCGGTGCCCTCGGTCGCGCGCGCCCCGGCACCGGGGGAGCCGGTCGGATTCTCCGCACTGATCGAGCGGGTCCGTGCGGCGTCGAGCCGCCAGAGTTCGGATGCCGTCACAGCCCCGGCCAGCCGTATCGATCGGTGACCGCGGCGTGGCCCGCGCGCTTCTGATAGGTGATGGTGGTCGGCGGCTGCTCGGGTGCGCCGACCGACACAGTCGCCGAGAGTTGTGCCAGTTCGCGCCGGAATTGGTCCATATCCAGCCACAGGATCTGCTGCACCAATTCCTCCATCGTTTCGGCGGGCAGGACACCGGCCTCCGAATAGACCAGCAGGCCCTCGCGGAAGGCCATGAGCGTCGGGTAGGCCGACACTCCGGCCATTTCGGTCAGCTGCTTCTCGGCATCGATATCGACTGTGCCGTACACGATTTCGGGGTGCAGATCCGCGGATGCCGCGAAGACCTCGGCGAACCGGCGCGACGGCTCACACCACTGCGCACCCCAATCGATCAGCACGATATGGCTGTTCGCGACAGTCGCATCGAAATTATTTCGGGTCACGGTCATTGTCGGCATCGAGGTCCTCGCGATAACTGTTCTGTACGCAACCCTGCATCCTCGCATAGGCGGCGGCTTTACGGGAGCTGAGCGGATCGGTGTTGCTCCGCCGCCAGAAAATGCGCTATGTCCGCCGTGGATTCGTACAACTCGCGGTAGCGGCCGTAGTACGACGCATAGCTCGCGCTGCGATCCGCATCGGGCTCCACCATGCCGATGATCGGATTCCAGCCCGCGGTATCGACGCCGACGGCCGCCGCCGCGAGCAGTGCGTCACCGAGGCAGGCGCCGACGGTATCGGCCGGTAGTTGCTGCGGCAGGCCGGTCACATCGCTGACGATCTGAGTCCAGAGCCCGCCCTTGGTCCCGCCGCCGACGGCTACCAGTCGCGGGGCCTGTCCGCCCGCCATGGCTTCGAGGTTGTGCCGCACGCCGTAGGCGATGCCTTCGAGCACTGCCCGATACAGCTCGGCACGTCCGTGTCCGAGGGTGAGGCCAGCGATAATGCCCCTGGCATCCGGATCGAACAGCGGTGTGCGCTCGCCCGCGAAATATGGGAGCGCGAGCAGGCCGCGACTGCCCGCCGGCACCTCGGCGGCCTCGGCCACCAGTTCGGCGAAGTCGCCGCCGACGAGCTGGCGCAGCCAATCGGTGACCGCGCCGGAGGTCGCCATGCCCGCCGCCGATGTGTAGGTGCCGGGCCAGGCGCCGCAGGTGAGCCAGAGGCCGGGATGCGGGCGGGGATCGGTCAGCACCTGTACGAGGAACATGGTGGTGCCGTACATGATCATGGCGTCGCCGGGTGCCCGGACACCGACGCTGGCGGCCTCGGCCCAGGCGTCGACGGTTCCGGTGGTGACGGGCAGCCCGGCGGGGAGCCCGGTCGCCGATGCCGCCGCCGCGCTCACCTTGCCGACAATCTCGGTGGGCCAGGCCAATTCGGGCAGCTTCAGACCGGGAGCAACCATGGCCGCCCAGTCGTGCGCCCAATATCGTTGGCGCAGGTCGTACATCGGGACGCATTGACTGGCCGATTGATGATCGAGCACATAACGTCCGGTAAGCCGGTGCACCAGAAATGAACTCGCCATCAACAGCATCTCGGTACGCGCCGCGACCTGCGGCTCGTACCGGGCCAGCCAGCGCAACTTGGGGCCGACCGCCTGGCTGGTCAACGGTGAACCGCCGCGCTCGAGTACGGCGGCGGGACCGAATACCTGGTTCAGTTCGGCGATTTCAGTGGTCGCCCTGGTGTCGACGCCGTAGAGGATGGCCGGGCGCAGCGGACTTCCGGCGGCGTCGGCGGGCAGCAGGCACGGGCCGATGCCGGATACGGCGAGGGCGTCGAGCGTCGTGCCGTCGGCCGCGTCGAGGAGTTCGCGGGTGATCGCGCGGAACTCGGCCCACCAGATGTGTTCGGCATCGTGTTCGACCCAACCCGGCCGCGGTGTCGAAACACCGTGCGTTCGATCGGCTCTGGCGATAACGGTGCCGTCCGGGCGGACCAGGACGCCCTTGGAACTGGAGGTCCCGATATCGACGCCGAGGAATGCGCTCGTCATCGGGTGAACTCGTCGAGGGTGATGTCGAGGAGATCGCAGGCGGCCCGGACGGTGGCGCGATGGTCGCCGGGAACGGCGTGAATATGGTTGGCGCCGAAGCGGGACAGAAAATCATCGGCCTGTGCGTCCAACCGGGCGAAGGCATGCGGCCATTCCCAGGTGGACTGTTTCATCAGCGATTCATTGGTCGCCTGGTCATAGGTCTCGAAATCGCCCAGCATCAACTGCATTCGGTAGTCGCCGTCCTTGCGGGTGAGGCGGGCCAGGGTCATTTGGCCGGGCGCGGCCAGATGGTGCACCGACGCACCGCCCGCCGGGAAGAAGAAGACCTCCGGATAGAGATGTACGTTGGCGAGATTCTCGGTCGGCTCGTCGCTGCGCGCGGCGAACCAGGTAGCGTGCTGACCCGAATTACACAGATCCCAGATATCGCGGTCGACGTGATAATGCCGTACATCGGCGAAAAGCACCGGGGTGTGGGCGATCTGCTGCAGCAGCCGCATGGTGAGTGCGCCGTCCATATCCGCTTCGGTCGCGCACACATGGGGTTGTTTGGGGCCGTTCCAATCGTAGGGGTCGTTGAGGAACGCCTCGGTGATATCCATGGTGGCGATGTACTGGGTGAGCTCCGGCTGGCCCTTGATACCGGAGAAATCCAGCCGCCATTCATCGATCAGCTCACGCACGGCCAGATACGAGCGAATCTGGCGTTCCAGCAATTCCGGAGTGAGTTTCACGCCGTCGTAGTGCACACCGGCGGTATTGCGCTCCAACCACTCTCGCGCCCCTTTCGCCTCACCGGCATCGGCCTGCTCGGCGCGGCGAACGATCTCCCACTGGTCGATCTCCTCGACATCGATGCCGAACAGGCGCTGCCACTGATCGGTATTGGCGACGGCGGTATTCATCCCCATCGGCCGGCCGCCGAAGCGGCCGAAAGTGCAGCCGCGCAAGCTCGATACGGCGGCTGCCGCGCTCGCCCGACTGCCGATCGCCTCGATCAGCTCGGCGTCGGCCGGATCGCCCCACAACCGGGTATGCGTGCGGCCGATCTGATCCAGCGCACCGCCCGCGGCCAGCATGCCGACCATGCCCGGCTGCACCGGATCGATATTGGACAGTAATAGCAGCGGACCCGGTGTCGCACCCGCGGCCAGCATGGTGAAGTGCGGGAACGCCCAGACCGCATAGTGCAGCACCGTGAGATCCACACCGGCGGCGGCCACCTCGCGTGCCACCGAACCGGCCAGTGCGTTCGTACTGATCTGCGCCGCACCCCGGATCACCTCGTGCCCGGCCGCCCGCAACCCGGCGACCAGCCGATCCTCGGCAGACTCGATGAATTCCGCGATCCCGGCGTGCACATAATCACGCCCGTCGGACACGCTCATAACCCCGATCCGCGCCATCGCGACCGCCTCCCAACGCGCAGGCCCCCTCCAGGATTATCTATCCGAACAGGTCCGCCGGTGGTCGGCTTCGGGCGAGCGGGTTCGATGTCGTTATCCGCCGGTGACCCGGCCGTCGACCGATTCGGCCGCGAGCGCATCGAGCCGCCGAGCGCGGACCGCATCGAAGTCCTTGCCCGCCAAGGCGAGTCGCGTGCGACGTCGGAAGGCGGCGAGCGGTTCGATCGGCGGATGGTCGATCAGTTCGGCGATCGCTCAGCGGGGAACGGCCGCGGTGACGGGGCGTGGCGTGGGGAAGGTGAGTGGTGCGAGGTGGACGCCGCCCTGGGCCCAGCCTGCGCTGGTGATCCACCAACGGTGGTCGTCGCGCACGAGTTCGGCGGCGTGGGCGGCGATATGGCCGACCTTGTCGCCGATGCGGAACCGGAAGGGGTTGTCGCTGCGGAATACGTCGGTGCCGACGTAGTGCGGGCGGGGACCGATGAACAGGTACCACCAGCTGCCGTGGTGCACGACGAACGGAGATTCGGTATTGCCCGCCTCGGTGCCGATCGTGGGGTCGGTGTATGCGATATGGCGGTCGCCCCAGTGCACGAGATCGCCGCTGGTGCGGTAGGCGACGATGTGGTGTCCGCCGCGCGGTGTACTGGTGGCGCAGTAGTACATGACCCATTTCTCGCCGATGCGCATGACCATCGGATCTCTCGCGTCGTAGCCGTCGAGGAACAGCGGTCCGGCACGGCTGCGGGTCCAGCGGAACAGGTCGGTGGAGGTGGCGAGGTTGATGGCGGCGGTGGTGCGGTCGGCGCCGCCGCCCGCGTAGAACATGTAATAGCGGCCGTCGACGCCGATGACATGCGGTGCCCACAGATGTGTTTCGCCGTAGCCGGGATCGGCGGTCAGGGCAGATGGTCGCTTGGTCCACGGCCCGTGGAGTTGGTGTGCGGTGGCGTGGGCGAATTCTGTTTCGTGGAACGGGTCGGCGGGTTCAGGATGGGTGATGCCGAAGAGGTGCCAGCGGCCGGATTCGTCGCGGACAAGGGTGTGGTCGTTGATGTACCAGGGGCGTGATTCGCCGTCGCCGGGGTTGTAGATCCTCGTGAACGCGCCTGCCCTCACCACCTCGCGCGTTGCCATACAGCTCATGATGACGTGCGCGGACCTCGCTGAGGTCAGGTCTGCGGCATTGGGATGTCGCGGGTCACGGCGTTCGTGGGCGCCGCGGGCGTTTCTTCGAGAGATCAGGTGATGTTTGTCGGGCTTCTGCTCGAGGACGGTGGTCCGCTGCTCCGAGGCCGGCTCGGGAGCTGCGGGCTCGCATGCCGGTGTCGGCTCAGGCCTGTGGACATGGGTGTCGATGGCTCAGGCGCTGCAGTCTGTGCCGCCTCGGGCTTGTCCCGCTGGAGGCTGAGAAGCAGTGGACTAAGGTGCCGGTGGCTGTTGAGTTGCCGGGAGTTCGGGCGTTGTCGGCTTGGACGCTGCGGACGCGGGTGCCGTTGTTTCGGGCGCTGTGGCCGGGGATGCCGTTGACTCCTGCGCTGTGTGCTCGGTCGCCGTGGGTTCGGGAGCGGTCGGCTCGAGCGTTGTCGGCTCGAGCGTCGTCGGCTTGGACGCTGTGGACGCAGGTGTCGCTGCCTCGGGCGGTGTGGTCTGCGGTGTCGTTGGCTCCGGCGCTGTGGACTCGGGCGTCGTTGGCTCCGTAGCTGCTGTCTCGGGCGTTGCCCGCCCGGGAGCTGTCGGCTCGGGCGTCGTTGGCTCGGGGGTTGCTGTCCGGGGCATCTCAGGCTGGTCCGGTGTCGGCCGGGGAGCACTCGATTGAGCTGCTGGTGGCGGAGCCAGCGGCTGCGAAGCCGGCGGTTGGGGCGCCGTCGGCTGCGGCGTTGTCGTCGCAGGTGCGGCCTGGGAGGCGGCGGACCGCTGCTGGTTACGCCGCAATACCGCCTGGCTGAAGCTCGTACTGGTGAAATGCGTTCCGTAGACCCCGAGCGCGACCACTCCGGCAGCGATCACCGCGACGCCCGCGCTCCAGTCGATATGCCAGAATGCCGCGACGACGCCGACGAGCGAGCTGAGCAGGGCGATGGCCTTGGCCGCATCATCGGTCATGCTCGGGCTCGGCGCCTGTTCGCCGGACTGCCATTCGTCGAGCATCAGCAGCACCGCGAGCAGTGGCAGCGAGATCGCGAAGGCGATCATGGAGATCCGACCGGAGACGCCCAGCGGCGAGGCGGTGAGGAAACCCTGCAGGATGACGACGCCGATGGCGATCAGGCCGCCGTACATCAAGCTGTTCTGCTTGGCGTACTTCTTCTTCTCGGTGGGGGTGGCCAGCTTCGTGTAGTCGACATCGTCGTGCACGCTGGTGACCATACTGGACCTTCGGCGGTAATTCCGGACGAACAGTCGCCACGGCGGGGACTACGCGGCGTCCACCAGCACCGCGCGGAGTTGGGCGAGTTCTGCGCCGGATAGTCCGTTGCCGCGCAGCCATTCGGCCGCGCCGCCCTGGGCGGTATGCAATTCGTCGAGGAACCGGATGATCACATCCGGATCGACCGCGAGGATGCCGGTCCGGACCGGCGGCAGCCCGTGATAGGACGGCAGCGCGTCCAAGCGTTCACGGATGCGGTCCAGGCGTTCGCCGGTCAGTGCGTAATCGGCGGCGATGGCCTCGGCCGGGACGCCCACCGCATCCAGCACCATCGCCGCGAGGATGCCGGTGCGGTCTTTGCCTGCGGCGCAGTGGAAGACGACCGAGTGACGTTCGGCATCGGCGATGAGCCGGGCCGCCGCCACGATGGATTCGCCACTGCCGGTGAGCAGTTCGCGGTAGAGCGCGACCAGGTCGTACTGTCTGCCGTCGGGAACCAGCTCGGCGGGGGTGGCGACGACGTTCGTCGCCTTGCGCACCGGGAGATTGACCATGCGCACCGCCGCGCTGTCGGTCAGTCGGCCGTAGCCCTCGCGCAGCACCTCGTCCGGGTTGCGTAGGTCGATCAGCGTGCGCAGGCCGACCGGTCCGGTCAGGATGGCCAGGTCGTCCTCGGTGAGATGCTGGGGTGTGCTGGAGCGGTAGACGACGCCGAATCTGGTTGTGCCGCCGCCGACCACCGGGAG
Source organism: Nocardia sp. CA-120079 (assembly GCF_050955745.1). Lineage (NCBI taxonomy): Bacteria > Bacillati > Actinomycetota > Actinomycetes > Mycobacteriales > Nocardiaceae > Nocardia > Nocardia sp. CA-120079. The sequence goes on along the minus strand of NZ_CP192088.1, from coordinate 5,675,432 downwards.
CCCGCCGAGGTCGCGGACATTATCGATCTCGGCGAACTCTACCCATCGCCGCTGGGTGCTGTCGGTGAACATCGCGCTAGTGGGCTCGGCCCGCGGCGGCCTCGTCGGCGCGGCTCAGGCCGCACAGACCGATGAGGTCTTCGTGTAATTCGAACCACACCGTGTGGTAGCTGTCCATGATCGGCCGAGCCACCCAGCTGTGGTCGCCGCCGTTCATCCGCTCGACGGCGCGGGCCAGGCGATCGGTGTACGGCACGAGGCGGGGCGCGATGGTGCCGATACGTTCGACGAGGGGAGCGACGCCGTGGTGCAGTGTGGTCAGGCGCGCCAAAACCGCTGCGTCGTAGGTGTTGTCGGAATGATCGTTCACCGTGCTCGCGTCCTTCATCTGCCAGGCCGTGATGACTGCTTTCAGCTCGGCATTGAACTCGCAGAATTCATCGTAGGCCGCGGCGAGGTCGCTCCGGTCGAGATCGGCGCGCTCGTGTTCGAGAAGTCGGCCCAGTTGTTCGCGGCCCTGTGGCGTCAGACGGACGCCAACGGGTGTGCTGGCGCATAGCCCACGCGTAACGAAATCAGCAGTGCGTGAGGCGGCTTCGGCCTCGGCGATCGTGAGGCTGGCGGCGATGGCGTCCGGTTGTACTCGGCCCTTGATGCCGATCAGGCGAAGTACCGCGAGTTCGGAGACGTTGTTGCCGTGGACTTCTCGGGGAACCGGCAAATTCACCGCGTCGGAATCAGTTGCCGCTGAGCGATCTTCGTTCGATTTCGACAGGAACTCGGGCAGCTCGGCCGAGTCGACCCGCGCCCATTGTGCGAGTCGCTCGACATCCTCGATTACCGAGGCATCCACCGCCTTTCCGCTCACTTGTCCCGGCCACACGGTGCCCGCCCCACCATCGACGGTGACGACGTGACCGGCCAATGCCTCGACAACCCCGGCGCCGCAGCCGACTACGCACGGACGGCCGAGCTCCCGGCTGACCAGTGCGGCATGTGAAGTGGCGCCGCCGAGTTCGGTGACGATGGCCCGCGCCGCGATCATCCCGTGCACATCGTCCGGGCTGGTGGTCGGGCGCGCCAAGATCACCTGCTCGCCTGCGGCCGAACGGGTTTCGGCTTCGTCGGGATCGGTGACCACAATGCCGGTGGCGAGTCCCGGACATGCGGATTCACCCTGGGCGAGCGGGCTCAGCCCGGTGTTGTCGCCCGATGCGGGCAGCAGGACGGTGCGCACCTGGTCGGCCGCGACGCGGCGCAATGCCTCATCGGCATCGATGAGGCCCTCATCGACCATGGCGACGGCGGCGCGAACCGCCGCGCGCGCAGAGCGTTTCGCCGGTCGAGACTGCAACAGCCACAGGCGACCGGATTCGACGGTGAACTCGATGTCCTGGATATCGCGACCGTCACGCTCGAGCAGCTCGGCGGCGGCGAGCAATTGGCGGTGCACCTCCGGCAGCGTCACCGCGAGTTCGTCGAGCGGGCGCGGGGTGGTGCGTCCCGAGACGACATCCTCACCTTGCCCGCCGACCAGCCATTCGCCGAAGACCGCACGCGCACCGGTATTCGGATTCCGGCTGAACAGCACGCCGGTCCCGGAGAGTGCGTCGAGATTCCCGAACACCATGGCCTGCACCGTGACCGCGGTACCGAGCGAGTCGGAAACACCCCGGCTGCGCCGATAGGTCTTGGCGCGCGCGGAATCCCACGAACGGAACACCGCGGTGATCGCGCCACGCAACTGCTCCCACGGATCCTCCGGCACTATGTCATTCGGATCGCCGAGCACGATCTCCCGATACTGGGTGACGAACCGCCGCCGAGTATCGCCGGCGTATCCGGGATTTCGCGTCTCGGCGGTCAGCGCCCGCTCGACCGAGTCGTTCATCCCCAGATTCAGCACGGTATCCATCATCCCCGGCATACTCACCGCAGCCCCGGACCGCACCGACACCAGCAACGGATGTTCCGCGGCCCCGAAGCGCCGGCCCGTCCCATGCTCCAACGCGGCGATACCGTCGCGCACTCCCGCCCAGATCTCGTCGCCGAGGGTCCCGCCGTTGGCCCCGAATTCCGCCCATGCCTCGGTCGTCAGCACGAATGCGGGCGGCACCGGCAACCCCAACCCGCGCATATGATCAACGCTCCACGCCTTTCCCCCGATCCGCTCCCGCGAAAGCCCGCATGCCCCATCGAGTTCCACAACGACCGAACCATCGGCACCGGCCCTCCCGAAGGCGGCCCCCGGTCGCTGCACCGGCTCCACTCCGATCGTCATAACACTCCTTTGATCATCGACAGCCACCGCGCACACCGCGCATGACACGGGCAGATCGCCGGGCCGCGGGCCCGAAAGCCCTGGCAATTGGCGCAACCCTCAGCGTGCACCCGCGGGGAGCCCGATTTCAGCCTGCCGCCCCGCTCGGCCCTGGCGTACCGGACGTCCCGGTCAGCAGGATGCGCCGACCTCGACGCTCCCCGGCAATGGCCGTGGCTAGGGCACCACGACAAGCTTTCCGGTGGCTTGGTTGTTCTCCATGTAGCGATGGGCCGCGACGATGTCGTCCAGGCCGAAGACACGGTCGATGTTGGGCCGATAAACGCCCGCTTCGACCTGGTTGATGACGCGCTGCAAAACAGTGGTGCCTGCGCCGCCCTTGAAGTCGTCGCTGTGGAAAGCCGTGAGCTTGGTTCCGGACGGGATCATCGCTATCGGTTCGAAGTCCGAGATCAGCCATCCGCTGAGTGAGCCGGTAACACACACCGTCCCGCCTCGACGGACGAGGTGCAGCGAGTCCACCGCGGTGCTCGCTCCGACGAGATCGAGCACATGGTCCGGTCCCTCGGGCCATATCGCGTGCACGCTCGCCGTCAGCGATGCACCGGTGTCGAGGAGTACGTGGTCGACTCCGGCCGCGGTCAATGCGCCGATCTTGCCTTGCCGCCGAGTGGTGGCCGCGGTCTCGATGCCATAGCCGGCCGCGATCGACGCGGCAGCCATCCCCACCGAGGAGGTCCCGCCGCGAATCAGCAACCGCCCCTGGTCACCCGGCGCAACCCCCAACGCATCCAGCGAACCCTGCGCAGTCAGGTACGTCTCAGGTAGCGCGGCCAGGACGTCCCAAGGCAACGTTGTGGTGACAGGCATCAGTAGCGAGTTCGGCAACAGCGCATATTCCGCGTAGCCGCCGTGGAACTCCCGGCCCATCTCACCCATCACCGCCGCAACGGTCGTCCCATCCGGCAACATCGGATCGGTCGAGGCGGCCACGGTTCCCACACATTCGATACCGAGCACACGCGGGAACGTCACGTTCGGGGAATGCCCCTGACGGGTCCTCAGCTCCGAACGGTTCAAGCCCGCGCCCTGCACCCGCACGAGGCTCCAGCCGTCTCGAACCGCTGGTACCGGTAGCTCGCGGACCTCGAGTACCTCCGGACCACCGGACCTGACACAGACCGCAGCTCGCATTGTCGTACTCACGCCGCCTCGACGGTGTGAGGTCGTAGTGCCGGCCGAGTGAAAATCATCGCGCATGGGTTCACTGTCGCCGGAAGGCGGTGTGGCCGACCACCGATAGAATGCCAACTCATGCCCGTTGGCCGCCAACTTGTTCAGACCCGTCAGACGTCACGTCTCTGGCCATCCGGAGGCGTACATCTGTGGCTGTCGGGGGGAACCAGCACGGTGCATTCCCATCCACGTGGACACCTCGTGTACGCCGCTCATGGCGTCCTATCGGTGCACACCGAACGCGGCACTTCGATCGTTCCAGCCAACCGAGTCGCATGGACCCCAGCCGGATTCGCGCATTACCACCGCGCGCACAGCCACACCGATATGCGGATCCTGTTCCTACCGCCATCCCTGGCCCGGCTCGCACCGGACCATCCCGCCGTGTTCACGGTCTCCGACCTCGCCCGCGAAATCCTGCTCACCCTCACGGGCCCCCGCGAGCGCGACCGCGCTGCGCTCACGCGGCTCCGTCGAGTCCTCGTCGATGAACTCCACGAAGCGCACGAGCAGCCTTTGCAACTGCCGGAACCACACGACGATCGGTTGCAAGCCATCGCACAGGTGCTGTACCAGGAGCCCGCGGACAACAGCTCACTTGCCGAACTCGGGCAGCGGATCGGAGCCAGCGCCCGCACTCTCAGCCGACTGTTCCACAACGAACTCGGCATGACCTTCTATCAATGGCGCACCCAACTACGGATCTATCACGCACTCGTCCTGCTCGCCGACGGCCACGACACGACCCGCGTCGCGCACGCCTGCGGATGGGCGAACCCCAGCGGCTTCATCACCGCCTTCACCGACATCATCGGGACCACCCCGGGCCGCTACCGAACCGGTCGACCCGGCCGTAGCACCCGAATGACCTGATCAGCAGACCCCGGCTATCGCAATATCCGCTACGACATCTTGGTGCACGGTCAGGACATCGCGATCCCGACCGGCAGACAGATCGACATCCCGATCGAAGCCGCGGCGACGGCGGCCACGCGGGTGTCGACCATGGGGTGGCCATTCTGGGCGAAGCGCCGGCTCGAGGGGCTTCGGCTCGTCGCGACCGACGCCGACTGGGTGGTCGGCGCCGGAGACGAGGTATGTGGTCGCATCGCCGACCTGCTGTTGCTGACGACAGGCCGCTCGGTTGTCATGCCGCGCTTGTCCGGTGGCGGCGTCGGCAAGCTCTGGATGCGGTTGTCGTATCGAAATCTGGTCCGCGGCGGCATGGTCGCGTCGAGCGATCGCGATCGAGCATCATGCGACGCTGCGTCGCAGATAGTCGGCGGTAATGGAGCGCTGATCGTCGAGTAGTGCCGAAGGTGTTCCGGTGAAGACGATTTCGCCACCGTGCTTGCCGCCGTCCGGTCCGAGATCGATCACCCAGTCGGCCCGTTTGACGACCTCGAGATCGTGTTCGATGACGATGACCGTATTGCCCGCGTCGACCAGCCGCTCCAGCAGGGCGATCAGAGCGTCGACATCGGCCATGTGCAGTCCGGTGGTCGGCTCGTCGAGTACGTAGATGCCACCGCTGCGGTGCAGGTGATCGGCGAGTTTGATGCGTTGACGTTCACCGCCGGACAGTGAACTCAGCGAGCGACCGAGCGTCAGGTAGCCGAGACCGACTTCGTTCAGCGCCCGCAGCGGAGTGCGAATCTTGGTGCCCGCATTGCCATTCCAGAAGTCCAGCGCCTGCTCGGCGGTCATATCCAACACATCGGCGATGCTCGCTCCGCGCACGGCGTAGCCGAGCACTTCGGGCCGGTACCGGCGTCCGTGACAGCTCTGGCACACCGTGGTGATCGGATCCATATACGCCAGATCGGTGAAAATGATGCCCGCACCACCGCATTCGGCGCACGCTCCCGCGGAATTGAAGCTGAACAGTCCCGGTTTGACGCCGTGCTCCTTGGCGAACAACTGCCGTATCGGGTCCATGATGCCGATATAGGTGGCCGGGCTCGACCGTCGGGAGGCAGCGATAGCGGACTGGTCCACCGCGATCGCCTGCGGGTAGGCGTGTGCGAATGCACCGGACACCAACGTGCTCTTACCCGAACCCGCCACACCCGTAACCGCCGTCAGCACGCCGGTGGGGAACCGTGCGGTGAGATTCTTCAAGTTGTAGGAATCCGCGCCGGTGACGGTGAGCCAGCCGGTCGGGGTGCGGCTCGCGCTTTTGACCGGTTGCACTCGCCGTAGCCGTTCACCTGTCGAAGTGCCAGACGTGCGCAACTTTTCGACGCTGCCCTGGAAGACGATCTGACCACCGTGTCCGCCCGCGCCCGGTCCCATATCCACGATGTGGTCGGCGACGGCGATGACATCGGGGGAGTGTTCGACCACCAGCACCGTATTGCCTTTATCGCGCAACTGGATCAGCAATTTGTTCAAACGGCCGATATCACGCGGATGCATGCCGACGCTGGGTTCGTCGAAGATATAGGTCATCCCGGTGAGACTGGAACCGAGATGCCGAACGACTTTGAGTCGCTGTGCTTCGCCACCGGAAAGCGTGGCTGTCTCGCGATCCAGTGACAGATAACCGAGGCCGACCTCCTCGATCCGGCGCAGCCGTGCGATGGCGGCATCGGCGATCGGTGCGGCGACGGTCTCCGCAAGCCGGCCGAGCTCTTCGATGAGATCGGATACCTCCATGCGGCCGAAGTCGGCGATGCCGAGCCCGTTGATCCGGCTCGTCAGTGCGGCGGAATTCAATCGCGCGCCATCGCATTGCGGACAGGTCTCGGCGTGCACCACCTCCATTGCCGCTGCGCGAATCTTGTCGCTCAGCGCACCGAGGTCGCGTTTGATGTAGAGCCGGTCGAAGCGCTCCAACAGTCCCTCATAGGCATTGCTGCCCATCGAACCGGTCTTGTTCAGACGCGGCACTCGGAATCCGTTGCCGCGCAGGAACAACTGCCACTCCTCCTGGGTGAAGTCGCCCAAGGGCTTGTCCGGATCGAAGAGGCCGGACTCCGCATAGATCTGCCACTGAAATGTCCCCACCGCGAAGGACGGAAAGTTGATGGCGCCCTCATTGAGCGATTTCGAGGTGTCGAGCAGCCTGTCCAGATCCGGCCGTACGACTTGGCCGAGCCCGCCGCACTCCGGACACATGCCCAACGGATCGTTGAACGAATAACGGCTCGCCTCACCGGCACTCGGCTCACTGTACCGCGAGAACAGTACCCGGATGATGGACTGGATGTCGGTCATGGTGCCGACGGTGGAGCGGGAATTTCCGCCGATGGGCTTCTGGTCGACCACTACCGCGGGGGCTAGATTGTCGATCACATCGGCCTCGGGTCGCTCGTATTTGGGCAGTCGATTGCGGATGAACCAGGTGAAGGTCTCATTGAGCTGACGCTGCGATTCGACGGCCACGGTGCCGAAGACCACCGATGATTTGCCGGAGCCGGATACGCCGGTGAAGACGACGATCTTGCCTTTGGGAATGGCCAGGGAGATATTGCGCAGGTTGTTCGCGCGTGCCCCGATGATCTGGATGGTTTCTCGGTCTGCGTTCACATTCGCCACGGTAGGGGCCAATGAGGTCAGGATTTGTCCTCATTCGGCGGATACTGGAGTCTGTGACCGAAACCGCCGCCCGCCTGCTGCAACTGCTCTCGCTATTGCAGACGCGCCGCGAGTGGACCGGCCCCGAGCTGGCCGAGCGTCTCGGCGTGACGGTCCGGACGGTGCGCCGCGATATCGAGCGGCTGCGGGAACTGGAATATCCGGTGCATGCCAGCCTCGGTTCGATCGGTGGCTACCGGCTGGAGGCCGGGACCGCGCTGCCGCCGCTGCTGCTCGACGACGAAGAGGCCGTCGCGATCACGCTCGGACTGCGCAATGCGGCGCTGGGTGCGGTCGAGGGCATCGACGAGTCATCAGCGCGGGCGCTGGTGAAGCTGCAACAGGTGCTGCCCGCCCGGCTGCGTCGCCGAGTCGAGGCGGTGCGGTCGGCAACGGTATCGCTGGGCGGCCCCGCCGCCGGCCCCATGGTCGAACCGGAAACACTGGTCGTCCTGGCCGCCGCCTGCCGTGACCACGAACGCGTCCGCTTCCACTACCGCGATAAAGGCGATACCGAAACCCGCCGCCTGACCGAACCCCACAGCCTCGTCTCCGCGGGCCGCCGCTGGTACCTGGTCGCCTGGGACATCGACCGCATCGACTGGCGCACCTTCCGCGTAGACCGCATCGAAGTCCCGCAAGCGATCGGAATACGCAGCACCCCAAGGCAATTACCCGCCGAAGACGCGGCCGCCTTCGTCACCAGGTCGCTGGCCCACTCCCGCCCGCTGCGCCGAGTCGTCTTCCTCGTTCACGCCTCGGCCCCGCAGCTGATCGAAACCTTCCGAGTCCGCCCCGAGGAAATCGAGCCCATCGACGACAAAACCTGTTTACTCCGCACCTCCGCCGACGCACTGGAATGGACCGCCGTGCGAATCGCCCACCTCGGCCTGGAATTCGAGGTCAGAGAACCACCGGAGATGGCGGAAATGCTGGCCGACCTCGGCGCGAAATTTTTGCGCGCCGCCGGAGCGAGTCGAACACGGAAATGATGCGGAGTGCGATCAGCGAGATAGCGCGTAAAAGCCGGGCACGGCAGCGCAATCGGTCGTAGCAACCGTGACGGCGCGTGGTGTTTCGGCCAGTGGACTCGGGGTGCCGTAGAGCATGGCGACGATGACGGCCAGTACGAATAAGCTGCCCAGGGCTAGGGCGATCTGTACCCACGATGGGCCGGTTTGCCGCGTGGATCTGGTCCTGAACCGCGGTGCGTACCCGAATGGCGCGGGCCGCGGTTGGTGCCGATATTTCACCAGGTGTTCCCTTGAAGTGGTTGAAACACAACTCGATTCGCGGTGGAACGGCGACTTCCTCCGAGTCCGGAGTCGTCGCGTGGGGAATATCCTGACAGCACAGCAGTTTTAGAGCAACCACTTCCGAAAAATTCGGTGAACCGGTCCGTCAAGCCCGGTTCACCGTCGACAAAGTGCCGACCGGTCTATACCTCGTTGCGCATCTGGGCGGTAATGATGCGCTGGTAGCCGGAGCCGAAGATTCGTGGCAGCAAATCGATTACGCGGGCATCGGTCCCGATGAGGATCTTCGCCTTATCCTTTCGGATTCCGCGCAGGATGGTCTTCGCCGCGGATTCGGGTGTCGTCTTGGCCAGCCTGTCGAAGTTGGCGGCCAGTGCGTCACGGTCGCGGTCACCGCCCGCGCGAGCCTTCCACGCGATTTCGGTCTTGATCATGCCGGGATGGACGCTGCTGACCCCGACCGGATGGCCCGCGATCTTCATCTCCTGGCGCAGTGCGTCGGTGAAGCCGCGGATGCCGAATTTGGTTGCGTTGTAGGCGGCTTGGCTCGGGCAGGCGGCGAGGCCGAACATGCTGGAGACATTGGCGATATGACCGTCACCGGAGGCGATCACCTGCGGCAGAAAGGCTTTCGTGCCGTACATGACGCCCCAGAAGTTGATATCGACGATCCACTCGAAGTCTTCCCAGGTCAGCTCCTCGATATTGGCGGTCAGCGAGACGCCCGCATTGTTGACCACGATATTGGCCGGGCCGAAGTCGGATCGGACCTCATCGGCATGTGCGTAGACGGCGGCACGGTCGGTGACGTCCAGCTTGTATGCTCGTGCCTTGGCACCGGCTTGCTCGCACAACGCGGCGGTTTCGGTGACATTGGCCAGATTTCGCCCGGACAACGCCAGCTTCGCGCCGTGGTCCGCGAGCTCCAGCGCGAGCGCGCGGCCGATGCCCGCACCCGCGCCGGTAATGACGACGACCTTGTCCTCAAAGTTCTTCACAGCAGCTGTCCTTGGTCATTTGGTGGTGTAGCCGCCGTCGGCGACGAATTCGGAACCCGTGCAGAAACTTGCCTCATCAGAGATGAGGAACAGCACGAGATCGGCCAGCTCACCGGGTGCTGCGGCACGGGGGAGCGGCTGGTCGTGCACCATCGAGTGCGAGCGATCGGAATCGGAGGTCATCTCGGTGGCCACGACGCCGGGGTGCACCGAGTTGACCCGGATGCCGTCGGCGCCGAACTCCTGAGCGGCGGCCTTGGTCATCCCGCGCACCGCCCATTTGGAGGCGACGTAGCCGAGGATATTGCTGAATGCGATGATGCCGCCGATCGAGGAGATATTGACGATCGAGCCGCCGCCGGCCCGGCGCATCGACGGCACAATGGCTTTCATGCCGAGGAACACCCCGACCTGGTTCACGTCGATCACCCGCCGGTAGTCCGCCTCGGCGAGCCGCTCGATCGGGTCGACGTGCACGATGCCCGCGTTATTGACCAGCCCACAGACCGGCCCGAAGGCGCGTTCGGCCTCGGCGACCACTGCGGCCCAGGCGGATTCGTCGGTGACATCGAGGGGACAGAACACCGCATGGTCGCCGAGTTCGGCGGCCACCGCCTTACCTTCGTCGGCGAGCACATCCGCCACGACCACCGAGGCCCCCTCGCTGATCAGTCGACGGGCGAATGCCGCCCCCATACCGCGCGCGCCTCCGGTCACAATGACCGTCTTGCCACTCACTCTGTCCACGTCATGCTCCTGAATCGGCGATGTGCTCGGCCGCGATATAGCCGAAAACCATGGCGGGACCGATGGTCGCTCCCGCACCCGCGTAGCTGTTGCCCATGACGGCGGCCGAATTGTTGCCCGCCGCATACAGTCCGGCGATCGGCGCGCCGTCTTCACGCAGTACCCGGGAGTGCTCGTCGGTGACCAGGCCGCCCTTGGTGCCCAGATCGCCGGGCACCATTTCGACCGCGTAGAAGGGTCCCTGGTCGATAGGTGCCAGACAGGGGTTCGGTTGCACGGTGGGGTCGCCGTAGTAGCGGTCGTAGGCGGATTCACCGCGATGGAAGTCCTCGTCGCGTCCGGCGCGCGCGAAACCGTTGAACCGCTGCACCGTCGCGATCAAGGAATCCGCCGGAACACCGATCTTGGTGGCGAGTTCGGCGAGCGTGTCGGCCTTCTTGATGATTCCGGCATCGAAATACTTCTGCGGGATGGCCTGTTTCGGGAAGGTGCCGAGGAACAGGTATCGATCGCGGAAGCGCTGGTCCATGATGAAGTGGGCGGGCACGTGGCCCACACCGGTCGCGTTCCGCTCGTACATGGTGTGCACCACATCGACATAGCTGGCCGATTCATTGGTGAACCGCTCGCCCGCATCATTGACCATGATCGCGCCGGGCTGGGATCGCTCGGCCAGGCAGAAGAACGGCGGCCCGTCCGGATTGCGCACCGACGGTCCCCACCAAGCGTCGTCCATCAGATCCAAAGCTGCGCCGAGCTTTTCACCCGCCCGGATGCCGTCACCGATATTCTCGGTCGCGCCGACGGTCCAGTCGGTGCTGACCGGTTCGGTGAAGAACTGTTTGCGCATTTCCAGGTTGTGCTCGAAACCACCGGCGGCGAGCACCACACCGCGCCGCGCACGGATGACGATCGGTGCACCATCGCGCTCCGCACGCACCCCGACTACCGCATCGTCGTCGGTAATCAGTTCGGTGAGTGGAGTATTCAACCAGACCGGCACACCCGCATCGCGCAACGCCAGCCACAGCCGCGCTACGAGCGCCTTGCCCAGGCTCAGCGGCTGCCGTCCCCGGATCCGGTTCAACACCGCCAAGGCGGCGACCTTCATCGCCGTGCGCTTACCCTTCCAGGTGCGCGCGATCATGTTCAGGTCGTGGAAGTCGCTGACGGTGAATGCGATTCCCTTCGGGCCGGACATGGTCGGCCGGTTGATCAGCTCCAGATCCTTGCCGAGCAGTCGGCCGTCGATAATCGCCGGTTCGATGCTGCGGCCCTGCGCGAGTCCGCCGGGCAGCTCGGGATGGTAGTCGGAATAGCCGCGGTCGTAGACGAATTGGAGGTGGTCGGTGCGTGCGCCGAGATAGGTCATCATGCGCGGGCCGTTGTCCAGGAAGGCATCCTGCTTGGCCTGTGGAATGCGGTCGCCGACAACTGATTTCAAGTAGACCCGGGCCAGATCCGGACTGTCGGGGACGCCCTCTCGTACCAGCACCGGATTGTTCGGAATCCATACGCCGCCGCCGGAGCGGGCGGTGGAACCGCCGAAGCTGCCGCTCTTCTCGATCAGCACCACCGAAAGCCCGCGATAGGCGGCGGTGAGCGCGGCGGTCATCCCCGCCGCACCCGAGCCGACGACCACGACGTCGTAGGTGTATTCCTCGGACATCTGGCTCCCTTTCCCTAGTAACCGGCGCCGGTGAGCATGCCGCCGTCGATGACGACCTCGGTTCCGGTGCAATAGCTCGCGGCCTCCGAGGCCAGGAAGACGGCCGCCTCGGAGACCTCGCCGGGCTGTCCCCAGCGCGGAATCGGCAATCCGGCGAAGAAGGTATTGCCGTCGACGCCCGAGCCGGCCGCCGCCGTCATCGGCGTCGCGATGCCGCCGGGATGGATGGAGTTGACCCGGATGCCACTCGCGCCGAACTCGCGCGCTGCCGATTTGGTCAGTCCGCGAATGGCGAATTTGCTTGCGCTGTAAGCCGATAGGCCCGCCGCGCCGACGAATCCCTCGACCGAGGAGATATTGACGATCGCGCCGCCGCCGGTCATGGCGGGCGCGGCGGATTTGATGCCAAGCCAGGTGCCGGTGACATTCACCGTCATGATCGTGGTGAAATCGGCCAGGCTCATCTCGGCGATGCGCTGGAACCGCAGCAGGCCGGCATTGTTGACGAGCACATCGAGCTTGCCGAACTCGTCCACCGCGGTCCGCACCGCGGCCGCCCAGTCGGCCTCGCTGGTCACATCGTGGTGCAGATAGCGTGCGCCGGTTTCGGCGGCCAACTGTTCACCCTGCTCATCGAGCACATCGCCGAACACCACCCGCGCACCCTCGGCAACGAAGCGGCGGACATGTTCGGCGCCCATTCCGCGCGCTGCGCCGGTGATCAGCGCGACCTTGTCATCGAGTCGACCCACGTCAGGTCCGTCCTTTCTCCGGCGTCGGTTCGAACGCCGTATGCGATATCGACGCTATGGGCGCGCGGGCGGCGCGAACCGGAATAGTCCCATCTACCGAGACATGCACCTGACCTCAACAAGAGCATCGGAAATATTTCTACTAGGCATATTCGGAAATGGAGGCAATGCATGAAGTTCTCGATGATCTTCGAGGCACAGATGACCGACCCGTCGGCCGATCACGAAAAGCAGGTATTGCGCGACTGCGTCGAGCAGGCGGTACTGGCCGAGGAAATGGGGTTCGACACCGTCTGGGCGGTCGAACATCACGGCTTGAAGTGGTATGCGCATATGAGCGCCCCGGAGATCTTCCTGACCTGGGTGGCCGCGCGCACCGAACGGATCCGCATCGGCCACGGCGTGGTGTGCATGCCGTTCAACTTCAATCACCCGGTGCGCGCCGCCGAACGCGCGGCCATGCTCGATGTGCTCTCCAACGGGCGGGTGAACCTCGGCGCGGGCCGCGGCGCGACCCCGCAGGAGACCTCTATGTGCGGTGTCGATCCCGACCGCACCTATCAGGAGGTCGAGGAGTCGCTGCGCATTATCGGCAAGGCCTGGCAGGATCCGGAGGGCGAATTCGAATGGCACGGTGAGCTGCTCGATATCGATCCCCACCCGATGCTCCCACGTCCGGTGCAGCTGCCGCATCCGCCGCTGTTCATGGCGTGCACCAAGAAGGACACGCTGAAGCTGGCCGCCGACTACGGAATCGGCGCGCTGGTACTGGGTTTCGCGGGTGTAGAGGAGATCGCGGAGCTGCGTCGCACCTATGACGCCGCCATTGCCGAGCGGACGGGGCAGAAGTTCGTCTCCACCGTGGTCAACGATCACTTCGCGGCACTGTGCCCGACAATCGTGCTCGACGACCGGGAGCAGGCGCAGCAGATCGGCGCGCGTGGACAGCGGTTCTTCGCGCAGTCCATCAAGCACTGGTACGGCGCGGGTCCGGTGCCGGACGAGGCCGTCGATCCGAATGTGGACGAGGTGGCCAAGATTCGCGAGGCCGCCGATGAGCATGTGGCGTATCTGCACGAGGCGAAGATTCCGGTGAAGACCGGGGCCACATCGGTTTTCAATGCCGAGCACGCGTACGGCAGCCCGGAGGACGCCATCGCGTACGTCGAGCGGCTGCAGGCGGCCGGTGCCGACGAGATCCTGTGCCTGATCCAGATGGGGACGGTGCCGCAGGAGGCATGTCTGGAGACCATTCGGCATTGGGGCGAGAAGGTCATTCCACACTTCCGGGCAGCGGAGCGAGCCGGAAGCATCGGGCAGAACAGCGCAGCTGAGCGTGCCGAGACAACTGAATTCCTGGGAGCCTGAGATGACCGATCTGACTGGCAAAGTCGCCCTCATCACCGGTGCCGCTCGTGGCCAGGGTGAGCAGGAAGCCCGCCTGTTCGCCGCGGCGGGCGCACGCGTCGTCCTCACCGACGTACTCGAATCCGAAGGCCAGGCAGTTGCCGAATCCATCGGTGGCTCAGCCCGCTTCGTCCGCCATGACGTCAGCAGCGCCACCGAATGGGCTACCGCCGTCGACACCGCGGTCACCGAATTCGGCAGCATCGACGTGCTGGTGAACAATGCCGCGATCTACACCGCCAAACCGCTGGTAGAGACCTCCGCCGCGGAACTCGAACGCATTCTGCGCATCAACCTGATCGGGTCGTTCCTCGGCATCCAGGCCGTGGTGGATCCGATGCGGGCGGCGGGCGGTTCGATCGTGAATATCTCGTCGCAGGCCGGATTGCAGGGCCTGATGGGACATTCCGCTTACGGTGCGTCCAAATGGGCGCTGCGCGGATTGACGAAGACGGCCGCGCTCGAGTTGGGTCCGCTCGGAATCCGGGTCAACTCGGTGCATCCGGGGCCGATCGCGACACCGATGATCGGGCACCTCGGGCTGAACACCGGGCCCGGCAGCTTTCCCTCGCTGCCGCTGGGTCGCGTCGGATTGCCCTCGGAGGTAGCGGATTTGGTGGCATTCCTGGCCTCCGATGCCGCCGCGTATATCACCGGTGCGGAATTGGCCGTCGACGGCGGATTGTCGGCGGGACAGTTCATTCCGCCGGACGCGCTGCCGCCGGTCGGAGCCGTGGGCGGGGCCTGAGCATGCCGCTGAAGCCCGAAGCTCAGGCGATCGTCGATGTCGCCTCGGCGGCGTTTCCCGCGTTGGGCACCGAAGTGCTCGATGCTGCCGAGGCGCGCCGGATCCTTGCCGCGCGCCCGGCGGCCCAGGTCGATCCGATTCCGGTGGGTCGGGTCGAAGAGCGCTCGGCGCCGGGACCCGTCGGGGCACCTGAGGTTCGGGTTCGCATGTACTGGCCCGCCGAGTGCGATGCCGACCTGCCGGTCGTGATGTTCTGCCACGGTGGCGGTTTCGTGATCTGCGACCTCGACAGTCACGATCAGCTGTGTCGTGCGATGAGCGTTGGTGTCGGTGCGATCGTGGTTTCGGTCGACTACCGGCAGGCCCCCGAACATCGGTTCCCGGCAGCCGCGGAGGATGCGTACGCGGTGTTGAAATGGATTGCGGCTCAGGCGAGTTCCTTCGGTGGCGATCCGGCCCGCATCGGGGTGGCCGGTGACAGCGCCGGCGGCAACCTGGCCGCCGTCACCGCACTGCTGGCCCGGGATCGCCGTGGCCCGGCCATCACCCATCAACTGCTGGTCTACCCGATGCTCGATCCGGCCCGTGACACCATCTCCTATCGGGAGAATGCCCACGGCTACTTCGTCACCGATGACCATTTGCGCTGGTATTGGGAGCAATATCTCGCCTCGGCCGCCGATGCCGACAACCCGTACGCCGCACCCTCGCGCGCGGCCGACCTGTCCGGCCTCCCGCCCGCCTGCATCATCACCGCCGAATTCGACCCACTTCGCGATGAGGGCGAGGCCTACGGTCGGCGGCTGCGGGATGCCGATGTCGAGGCCGTCACGATTCGCTACGACGGCCAATTCCACGGCTTCTTCAGCATGGCCGACCACCTGTCAGATGCCGAAGCCGCTGCCGCCAAAGCCTTTTCGGCCATTCGCCGAGCGATGGAGAAGTCATGACCGTCGAACGTCTCGGCACCATCTTCCCGGTCGACAACCTCACCGCCGCAATAGATCTGCTCACCGCGGTACTCGGCACGACCGCAACGTTCGTGGACGGTGATCGGTGGGCGCAATTCGATATCGGACCCACCCGAGTCATGCTCGCCGGTGCCGGCGAACGCGATATCCCCTCCCTGGCCGTCAAGGTCGGCGACCTGGACGCGACCCTCGCGCGCCTGCGCACCGCCGGATTTCCGGTCGACGATCCGGTCACCGGACCGCACGAACGACGCACCTCGGTCCGCCCGTCCCGCGAATCCCCGTGGGCGATAGTCCTGTACGAGCCCGCCTCCGCCGGATAAACGGTCGGTGTGGTTCGGATAACTTCGCGAGCCGCCCTCCATACGCTACCGTATGGACAGTGTTCCATACGGGACCGAATGGAGGGTTGGGTCATGGTTCGAAATATCCACCAGCGGGAGTACCCGGTGCCCGCGGATCAGCTCGGCGCACTGCTCGCCAGGGCCGCCGAGCCGGACAGTCCGGTGTGGCCGCCCGGCTGGCCCGCGCTGGTCCTCGACCGGCCACTCGGTGTCGGGGCCGACGGCGGACACGGCGTCATCCGGTATCAGTGCACCGAATGGGTGCCGGGCCGCCGTGTGGAGTTCACCGTCGCCCCCGGATCCTTCCTGGTCGGCACGCACAGCCTCGACGTGCTCGACGGCCCGTGGCCGGAGAGCAGCATCCTGCGCCACCAGATCGACTGCCGCCTGCGCGGAATCGGCCACCTGTTGTGGCCCCTTGCCATCCGCTGGATCCACGACGCGATGATCGAGGCGCTGCTCGACCGGACCGCGGTCTCTCTCGGCCACCCGCCCGTCACCCCGGCCCGCCCATCGCCGTGGGTCGACTTCCTGCGCTGGATCATGAAGCGCCGCCCATCGGCACGGACCCCGGATAAAGCAGCGGCGTGACCAGTCGCTCGTCCGTTACTGTCGCGGATAACCGGACTAGGCCTCATCTTCGGCAGGAGAGTGGGGCGGCAGGAGGCTTCCATGGCATTGTCGGCGCAGGATCGGTTCGAAATCGGTGACCTGATCGCGCTGCACGGTCATCTGATGGACGCGGGCGAGCTCGACCGGATGGATGAGCTGTTCACCACGGAAATCACCTACGACCTCAGTGATTTCGGTGCCGGTGAGCTACACGGTATTCCGGCGCTGCAGGAGGCCGCGGTCGCGCTCGGCAATGGGAATCCGGTCGGGCATCACATTACGAATGTGGTCATCGCCGAGGTGGACGGCGCGGTTCGGGTGCGGTCCAAGGGGATCGGGATCTATGCGGATGGGACCTGCGGCAGCATCGAATACGACGATACGGTCGTACGTGTGGCAACCGGTTGGCGCATCTCGTATCGGCGGGTGATCGCGCACAAGCTGCCGCTGGGTGGGCGAGCGACCAGGTCGGCTTAGGGTGACAAACCGACCGCTTTTCCACTTTTCTCGGCGACATATTTGTTAGCCCTATGTGGACGGTCGTGCGTTGATAGTGTCGCGCAATGTCGGATATGCGGGACGCTCATCTCGAAGCCGAGCCTCCCACCGACCGCCCGGTCGTGCGGCCCGGGGTTGATCCGGAGCGGGCAATACCGGACAGGGTAGAGGTCGACGACGAGGAGAAGCCCGCGCGGATATTGCGCGGACGGGCCGAGTGGGTGGTGGCGACGGCCGCGTTCGCGGTCGCGTTGCTGGTGCTGTGGCAGGTTTTTCGGCCGTTGGCGCAGGGGAGCCAGTACTACCTGGTGATCTTCCTGGCCGGGACCTTGCCAGTGGTGTTCCTTGCCTATCGGCCCGGGTTGCGATGGTTCGATCGACGGGACGGTCCTGGGCCGTTCGACTGGTTGTCGGCCGTAGTCGCGCTGGTGGTGTGCTTGTATCCGGTGCTGCCGATGGTGATCGGGTCCGGCGGGGGCGGGTACAACGCATTCCTGGATCGGCAGGGTTTGTTCGATCCGGTCGATATCGCCATGGGCACCGTGCTCGTGGTGTTGGTGCTGGAGGCCTGTCGGCGCACTACGGGCTGGGTATTGCCCGCGGTGTGCCTGGTGTTCATCGCCTACGGCTACTACGGCGGATACCTGCCACAGCACTGGACCATCGCGCACGCCGGACTCGACTTCGGGCAGATCATCGATGCGCTCTACAACTCCGGCAGCGGGTTCTACGGCACGCCACTGGATGTCGCGGCCAGCTACATCGTGCTGTTCACCCTCTACGGCGCCGTACTCGAATTCTCCGGTGCGGCACAGTTCTTCGTCGATCTATCGGTCGCGGCCTTCCGCCGCTCGCGCGGCGCGGCCGGACGCACCACCGTGGTATCCGGATTCCTGCTCGGCACCGTCTCCGGATCGGGCACCGCGACCGCGGTCACGGTCGGCGCGGTCACCTGGCCGATCCTGCGTCGCGCCGGATATCCGCCGGAGCATGCGGCGGGTATGCTCGCGGCGGCGGGTGTCGGCGCGATCCTGTCACCGCCGACGCTGGGTGTGGCCGCCTTCATCGTCGCCGAATATCTCGATGTCTCCTATGTGACGGTGCTCGGGTGGGCAATGATCCCGACGCTGCTGTACTACTTGGGAATTCTGCTCGCGGTCGAGATCGATGCACGCCGACTGGGCGCGGAGTCGGTCGAGATCAGCACCACCTCGGTGTGGCGACTGCTGGCCCGATTCGGTTACCACTTCCTGTCTTTGATCGCGATCGTGGTGCTGCTGCTGATCGGCGTGAGCGCCGCGCGCGCCGTGGTGTACGCCACCGCACTGGCCTTCGTGCTCGCCTTCCTCGATGCGCGCATCCGCGCCGAGGCCCGCTCACCGCGACGGATCTTCCAGATGCTCGGCAGCGGTGTGCGTTCGGCGCTCCCGGTGGTCGCGGTGTGCACGTCGGCGGGCGTGATCACCGCGATCGCCACCAAGACGGGACTCGGCGCGCAGCTGGCATCGCTGCTGGTGAGTGCGGGAAAGGCGTTGTCGGACAACCACACCGTCGTATTGGCGTGCACCGTGGTGCTCGCCGCGATCGCGCTCGCGCTGCTCGGGCTCGCGGTTCCGGTGACCGCATCGTTCATTATCGGCTGGGCGATCATCGGTCCCGCGCTGCTCGCGCTCGACGTATCCCCGCCCGCCTCCGCCATGTTCGTCTTCTACTACTCGGTGCTGTCCGAGGTGACGCCACCGACCGCACTGGCCGCCGTGGGCGCGGCGGCCATCACCGGTGCGCGCGCGGTGCCGACGATGTGGCAGGCATTGAAGTACGCGCTGCCCGCCTTCCTGGTGCCGATCGTGTTCGTGCTCAGCGGACCCGGGGAATATCTGCTCGGGCACGGGCCGGTGCTCGGTGTGCTGTGGACCACGGTCGCGGCCGGTGTCGGCGTTGCGGCACTGGCCGCCGCGACCGGCGGCTGGATCCTCGGCATCGGCCCGGCCGTACTCCCGGCCCGGCTGCTCGCCGCGGTGGGCGGGCTAGCGCTGCTGTACCTGGAACCCGGCGCGCTCGTCGTCGGTCTGGCCGCGCTGACCGCGGCCGTCGGGCTAACGCTGCTCTCACGAAGGAGGACGACTTGAGAAGAGTTGCCATAGGATTCGCCGTCGCCGTGGTGTCGGCCGGATTGCTGACCGGATGTGGGGGCCGCCGCGACACACCGCAGTCCGACGTCGGCGGCGAGGTCACCTGCGAAGTGAAAAGCGAGACCCGCGTCGGCATCGCGACGGGCAATTCGACCGGCGTGTACTTCGCGCTCGGCAATGCCTACGCCGATCAGATTTCGCAGGCGACCGGCGGCAAGGTGAAAGCGACGGCGGCCGAAACCGGTGCGTCGGTGCAGAATATCCAGCAATTGGTGGCAGGCACCTATCAGGTCGCATTCTCGCTCGCCGATACCGCCGCCGACGCGGTGCTCGGCAATGCCGGTTTCGATGGCAAAAAGCAACCGGTGCAGGCGCTTTCGCGGCTCTATCCGAATTACACCCAGGTGATCGCGCGCGCAGGCGCCGATATCGAATCGGTCGCCGATCTGCGCGGTAAGCGGGTCTCCACCGGCTCGCCGAAATCCGGCACCGAAGTGATCGCCCAGCGGATACTGCAGGCAGCGGGGTTGAACCCGGACAACGATATCGTGGCCCAGCGCCTGGATCTCACCAAAACGGTGGACGGCATGAAGGACGGTTCCATCGACGCCATGTTCTTCTCCGGTGGCCTGCCGACACCCGGTATCACCGATCTGTTGACCTCCGACAAGGGCAAGGTGCGTTTCCTCGATATCTCCGAACTCACCGGCAGTATGCACGCGGTCAACCCCGTCTACGAGGAAGGCACGATTCCGGGCACCGTCTATGGACTGTCCGCCGATGTGAAGACCATCGTCGTGCCGAACCTGTTGCTGGTGCGCGAGGATCTGGACGCGAACCTGGCGTGCATACTCACCAAGACGCTGTTCGACCGCAAAACCCAACTGGAACAGGCCAATTCGGCCGCGAAAGGGATCAGCCGCGATTCCGCGACGATTACCGCACCGGTGCCCCTGCACCGGGGTGCGGTGCATGCGTTGACGAAATAGCTCAGGAAGCCAACGCTTCGGTCAACGCCCGAGCGATATCGACTGTGGCGGTAATGAATTCGTCGCGCTCGGATTTCGTGGTCGATGCCCGCAGCGGTCCCGATTGGACTTCGTACGCGGCCGTACCTTTCGCATCGAAAACCGGTGCGGCGAGGTAACTGAGCGGGAGTTCGGCATCGGAGTCGAGCTCTGCCTTGGTGAACGGCCGCGAAGTGAGAAATGCGAGGCGGCGCAGAGCCCGGGTGCGCAGGTGCGGCTGCACGAGTTCGGTCCCCATCGCGCTCAGTAGGTCGGCGAGGAGTTCGACCGTGCCCGCATCATCGGTACGTGGGCGGAACAGGGCAACGCCGCGATCACGGACGAGCGCGAGCAGCCCGCTCGCGACGCGGCGATCGGAGTCGGGTGCGGTGGCGAGCCAGGTGTTCTGCTCGGCCGCCGAGCGCCACGGCATCACGCTCGCTCCCGCCGGAAATTGCATCGGGATGCGATGGCCGACGGGGATGCCGGGGACGACGCGCTCGGGCCCGTGGCGCACATCGAGCACGGTGAGGTGATCGGGCTCGATACGACTCAATGTCGCGCCGTAGCCGGTCCGCACGGTGAGTTCGGCGAGGATATCGCCGAGTGCGTGCGGCAGCGCGGGACCGTGCAGATTCGCCAGTGTGGGACCGAGACCGTATCCGCGGCTCGGGTCGCGTCGCACCCAGCCCGCCGATTCCAGTTCGGCCAGAATCGCCGTCGCGGTCGCGCGGGCGATATCGAGCCGGTCCGCGATGCCCGCGACGCTGATCGGCTCCGGCGTCGCGGCGAGCAGCGACACGATATCGATGACACGGCGGGTCGGCGGGGACGGAGACCGGTCGGACATGTGCAACCTCTTGTGCGGCTCGGCGGGACGGCTCTACGATGACGAATATTACCGCAGTATGGCGTCGAATATTCGACAGTGGGAGCTCTCATGATCCTGGACAGATTCCGAATCGACGGCCAGGTCGCCGTCGTCACCGGCGCGGGGCGCGGCCTCGGCGCGGCGATCGCGGTGGCTTTCGCGGAGGCGGGGGCGGATGTCGTCATCGCATCCCGCACCAAGAGTCAGCTGGACGAGGTCGCCGAGCAGGTGGCGGCGGTGGGCCGCCAGGCCCACGTGGTGCCGGCGGATCTCAGCGATATCGAGGCGACCGCCGGACTGGCCACCGTGGCCGTCGAACGCTTCGGGCGGCTCGATATCGTGGTCAACAATGTCGGCGGCGCGCTGCCGTGCCCGCTGCTCGATACGACACCGGATGCGCTGGTGGAGGCATTCAACTTCAACGTGACCAATGCGCATGCGCTGGTTCGCTCGGCGGTGCCGAAGATCCTCGAAACCGCCGGTGGCGGTTCGATTCTCAATATCACCTCGACCATGGGCCGCCTGCCCGGCCGCGCCTTCGTATCCTATGGAACGGCGAAAGCGGCGCTGGCGCATTACACCCGGTTGGCGGCAATGGACCTGAATCCGCGCATCCGGGTGAATGCCATTGCGCCCGGTTCGATTCTCACCTCGGCGCTGGAGATCGTGGCGGGCAACGACGCGATGCGCACCGAGCTGGAGACCAAGACGCCGCTGCACCGCATCGGCGAACCCGAGGATATAGCCGCCGCCGCACTGTATTTGGTGTCGCCCGCCGGAAAGTACGTCACGGGCAAGGTACTCGAACCCGACGGCGGCCTGATCGCGCCGAATCTCGATCTCCCGCTTCCGGATCTGTCATGAGCTACCGCGTAGTCCAATGGGGCACCGGGAATGTCGGTGCGCATGCGCTGGCGGGCGTGATCGCGAATCCGGATCTCGAGCTGGTCGGGGTGTGGGTGTCGGGTCCGAAGAAGGACGGGCTCGATGCGGGAACCATTGCCGGCCTCGATGATCCGGTCGGTGTGGCCGCGACGACGGATACCGGGGCGATTCTGGCCGCGAAACCCGACTGTGTCGTCTACTGCTCGATGACCGACAATCGGCTGCTGGAGGCCGTCGAAGATCTGCGCGGATTACTCAGCGCGGGCATCAATGTGGTGGCGTGCGCGCCGGTGTTCTTCCAGTATCCCTATGGTGTGCTGCCCGACGAATTGCTCAAGCCGATCCAAGAGGCTGCGGCACAGGGCAATTCGTCGCTGTGGGTCAACGGTATCGATCCCGGTTTCGCCAATGATCTGCTGCCGCTCGCGCTCGCGGGCACCTGCCTGCGCATCGACCAACTGCGGTGTCTGGAAATCGTCGACTACGCCAGTTACGACAACCGCGAGGTCATGTTCGACATCATGGGCTTCGGCAAACCGCTGGACGAGATCCCGATGTTGTTGCAGCCCGGGGTGCTGTCGCTCGCCTGGGGCGGCACCGTGCGCCAGTTGGCGGCGGGAATCGGTGTCACCCTCGACGCGGTTACCCAGACCTACGAGCGCATCCCCGCTCCCGAGTCCTTCGATATCGCCACCGGCCATATCGCCGAAGGTACCGTCGCGGCACTGCGTTTCGAGGTTCGCGGGATGGTCGGCGACGAGCCCGTGACCGTTCTCGAGCACGTCACGCGCCTGCGTCCCGACCTGTGCCCCGACTGGCCGCAGCCCGCGCACCATGAGGGCTCCTATCGCGTCGAGATCACTGGCGAGCCGAGTTACGCCATGGATCTGGTCACCTCGAGCCGCAATGGCGACCACAACCACGCCACCCTGCTGGCGACAGCGATGCGCATCGTCAACGCGGTCCCGGCCGTGGTGCAGGCACCATCAGGCATCCTTACCGCCCTCGACCTCCCGCTCATCACCGCACCCGCTACTCGCCCGGCGTAGTTACCCGAGAATCGCGTCGCCTTACCTCTGCGCAGCTTCGCACCCCCGGGCGGGGGTGCGAAGCTCGACAGGGTGCCGCTGTTACTGGGCGAGGGCGGCGAGGGCGCGGTCCACGTCAGTGGCGCTGTTGTAGAGGTGGAACGAGAATCGAAGGCCCCCGCCGCGAGCGGAGGTGAGCACGCCTGCCGCCTCCAAACGGGGTGCCGCATCGCCCGCACCCGACACGGCGACAATCGCCGAATCCGCTGGCACCGACTCGAATCCCAACTCCGCCAGCCCATTTCGGAATCGGGTGGCGAGTTCGCGGTTGTGCGCGCCGATCTTGTCGACGGTCAGCTCTTCGATCAAGGACAGTGCGGAGCGGGTGGCGATGACGCCGAGCCAGTCCGGTGTCGAATCGAAACGCCGGGCGGTCGTGGGCAGTGCGATCGGTTCGTACAGCTCGGCCCAGCGATCGGCCGCCGCGTACCAGCCGGGGCTGATCGGGCGCAGCTGCGCGGCCGCTTCCGGCGGTGCGGCGAAGAAGGCCACGCTGCGTGCGCCAATCAGCCATTTGAAGGTTGCGCACACCCAGTAGTCGGCATCGACGAAACGCAGTGGCACCCAACCGGCGGCCTGGGTGGCATCGGCGAGCAGCCGGGCATTATGCGCCAGAGTTGCCGCGCGCAGCGTCGGCAGATCGACGGCTCGACCGTCCTTCGACTGGACCACGCTCACCGCCACCAACGCGGTCTCAGGCCGGACCTCGTCGGCGATGCGCTGCAACGGCACGAACCGGACGTTCAGGTCTCCGCGGTGTACGAAAGGCATGGAGACAGAGGAGAATTCGCCTTCCGCGAGCAGTACCTCCGCTCCCGGTGGCAGCGCGGCGACCACCGGCGCCATCAACCCCGCAACCGTGCTGCCCAGCGCGATATCGTCGGCCGAAGCGCCCGCGAGCAGTCGCGCGAATCCGGCCCGCAATTCGGGTACCAGATAGTCCCGCGTCGTCGGTGCGGCACGGCCGGCCGCCCAGAGCGCGTTGAACTCCTGCAGTGCCGCCAATGTTCGTGCGGCGGGCAACCCGTGCGAAGCGGTGTTCAGGTAGGCGGTCTCGGTCGTGAATTCAGCGGGCGCAAGGGAGGACATGTTTTCACCCTCCGCCGCCACCGCGGTTCCGGTCGAGTGCCACCCGGAAGATAGTGGCCTCAAATCCGGCAACCTGTCCTATTTCTGTGTCGCCCACATGTTCGTCAGCAGTTGGTAGCTGGGGGTGTCGGCAAGGGCCTGCATGGATTCGTAGATGCGCTGGTAACTGGTCGAGGTGATGCGCCAGTGGCCGTCCGGATCGAGTCGATAGGTGTCGGAATAGTAGCCTGCGCCGCGGATGAGGACGCCGTATTCGGTGGCGATCACGGTGTCCTCGAAAGCCCATGAGCCCGTTGCCGTTTCGCCGTCCACGGTGATCTCCGGATGGTTCGCGATGTGCGTGGTGACCACGGAGGGGCCGAGGTTCTCGCGCATGAATGCGGTGACGGCGTCGCGACCGTCGAGGGTCAGTGGTTCACCGAGGGCGTGGGTGCCGTAGCGTCCGGCGACGTCGACGGCGAGGGTATCTCCGAAGTCGTCCCATTGTTTGAGATCGAGGGTCCGGAAGTAACGGTACTTGAGCTGGCGGACGGCTTCGATGGCGGCGAGATCCATCCGTTCAGCTTGGCATTTGCCGGGGCTTCAGACAAGAACCTGTTCTACTTTCTTCGGGCGGTCGCGGCGTGGTCGGCCAATGCCTCGAGTACGTCGACCCGGCTCGCGGGTACTTCGATGTCCATCGCGATGGCATCCGGGCCCGCCGTGGCGAAATCGAAGCCGAAGAATCCGCAGCAGGAGCTCTCGCGGGCGGCGAGGTCGCGGGCGATGTCTTCGTGCGTTGCGGCCAGCTCCAGCCGCAGACGGGTAGGCGCGATGCGTTCGACCCGACGCAGCGCGGCCGCGAAGAGATCGGTGAACTCGGCCACGCGCAATGGCTGCTCCGCCGTCGGCAATGTGCAGGCGTCGGGCACCCAGAGCGGGTTCTCGCTCATGCCTGCGGCCTGCGCCTCGCCGGCGCTCGGCTCCGGCACGAGCGAGTGCTCGGCTGTGTTTATTGTTTGCTCGCTCATTGCGTCCACCTTCGTGAGGATGTTGGCATATATCGAAAGGGTAGTGCAAGATTCTGAGCGGCCATGGGCGTATCCGGGGTGTCGCCGTCCGACCCATCGGGTACTCGATCGAGTGGAGACGGTTTCGACCGCATCCTTTGCACTGAAAGTTACCGACCAGGAGTCCGCAATGACCGAAGGTCCTGTTACGCACCCGCCCCTCCACGAACCATCCCTCAATCAGCAGTTCGCGCTGAAGGCCGCCGCGCGCCGTCTGGAGCGCGAATTCGACAGCACCCGCGACGAAGCCATCGAACGGTGGCTGTATTCCGCTTACGACTACCTCGCGGATCACGCCACCATCGACAACTTCCTGCCGCTACTGGCCGAGCGCTACACCCGTGAACTGCTCCGCGCCCTGACCGAGGAACACGCCGACTAGTCGCATTGCGCCGCGGCTCGCCGCAATGCCGCTTCCGCGTCGGCGCTGATGCGCCGCACCAGATCAGCGGCGGATTCGAGACTGCCGATCAGGTCGACATTCTCACCCGCCCAGATCGGTGCACAGTCGAGATCACCCTGCTCGGCCGCCGCCCGATAGCGTTGCCGGGCAAGGGGATCGGCCGCGAGTTCGGTCTCCCGTCCGGCCCATTCGTCGAGGAATCGGTTGCGCAGGGTGCGTGCGGTGTACTCGGCGGGCCACGGTGATTCGCGGGCGATATCGATGATGCGGTTGCGTTCGGTGTCGCCGCCGCGTGCATCGATGATGGCCTTGGCTTCCTCGGCCGAGAGCAACGATTCGTATGTCGCCTCGAAGCGAGTACCGATCAACGCGCCCGCCGCACCGAGTACGACTGCGGCGGCGAGCCCACGTCCATCGGCTATACCACCCGCGGCGAGCACCGGCGTACCCGCCGCCATATCGACAACCGCGGGTACGAAGGGCAGCGTCGCCCGCCCGCCGCCGTGCCCGCCTGCCTCCGCACCCTGCGCGATCAGCACATCGGCTCCGGCCTCCAGGGCGCGGGCCGCCTCGTCCGTGGTGGTGACCTGGACCAGCAGCGGAATCCCGGATTCCCGGACCACGGCGGCAAACGGAGTGGGGTCGCCGAAGGACAGCAGGATCGCGTGCGGTCGGCGCGCCACCGTCCTTCGTACGGTGTCGAGATCGATGGCCCAGCTCAACAGGCCGATGCCCCAGGGCTTTTCGGTGTGAGCGGCGAGCAACGCACATTCCTGATCGAGTAGCCGCTCGTCACCGCCGCCGCCACCGATCAGGCCGAGTCCACCGGCCTCGGAGACCGCCGCGGCCAGTTCACCGCCCGCGACGCCACCCATCGGTGCGAGCACCACGGGATGCTCGATGTCGAACAGGTCGGTGAACTCGGTGCGCAGTGCCATCGAAAAACCCCTTCCGTCGCTATCGACGATAGTCAAGGGTTATCAGGCCGTCGGTCTCCGCCCGTGATCTTGTCAGGCCCGATCCCAGTCGTGACCCCAATAGCTATCGGCGGTCATTTCCTCCGCGGTGTAGGTGTTCTCGTCCACCAGCATGCCCTCGGTGCCGAATTCGAGATCCCAGCCGCCTGGAGTGCGCACATAGAAGGAGATCATTTTGTCGTTGGTATGGCGGCCCAACGTCGAGGACAGGTGATATCCGGCCTTGTTCACCCGGTCGAGCGCACGGCCGACATCGTCGAGACTGTCGACCTCGACCATGACGTGCACCAGCCCCGAGCCCTCCTGACCGCCGGAGGGAATCAGCGCCAAGCTGTGGTGGCGCTGATTCACACCGAGGAAGCGGATGCGCACCGGACCGTATTCGGGCGGTGTGTGCAGCCGGAACGCACCACGCGGCAGGAAACCGAGGACGTCGGCATAGAAGTGGAAGGCGCCGTCGAGATCGGGCACCGGCAGCACCGCGTGGCCGAGGCCGAGTCCCGCGGTGACGAAACGGTTTCCGTACTTGCCGACGACCGGACTGTGGTCCAGTACGGGTCCGTGGAAGATCTCGACGGTGGTGCCCGCGGGATCACGGAAGGTGATCGCCTCTTCCACACTGCGGGCATCGGCCTCGGCCACGGTGAGCGCGGTGACTTCGATTCCGGCCTTCTCCACGGCTGCTCGTGCCGCGGCGAGTGCGCGATGGTCGCGAACCTCCCAGCCGATGGCGAGCACCCTATCGGTTTCGCCTGGCACCAGGACCAATCGTGCGACGTGCTCATCCATGCGCAGATAGATGGCCTCCGGATCCGGCCCGGTCCCCTCGGCGAAACCGATCACATCGAAGGCGAAGGTGCGCCAGGCATCCGGATCGCTGACCGCGACCCGCACATAGCCGAGCGAGCTGATGATTGCCATATTCTCCTCATTCATAGGTGACCCGGACCGCATCGGTGACCGGAACCGCCTGGCAGGCGAGTACATAGCCGTCGGCCAGGTCTGCACGTTCCAGAACTTCGTTACGCAGCAACTTCACTTCGCCGTCGACGACACGACAGACACAGGCGCTGCAGGCGCCCTCGCGGCAGGAGTACGGAGCCGCCATACCGCGCGCGAGCAGCACGTCCAGCAGTACGGTATTGCGCGGCCAGGCGAATTCGTTGGTGGCGCCGTCGAGTTCGACCTCGACGATGGCAGCGTCGTCGGTGTCTTCGACCTCGGTTTCGGCGAAGGGATCGCCGGAGATCGAGACGAATTTCTCGACGTGCACCCGGTCCATGCCCAGGTTGCCGGCGGCTGTGACGACAGCATCCATGAAAGGTGCTGGGCCACAGACGAATAGCTCGCGGCTGGTCCACGGTGTGATCAAGGTGGTCAGTGTGGGCACTGATGGTAAGCCTTGAACAGCCTCCAGCCAATGCAGCGCAACGAGCCGGTTCGGGTGCTCGGCGGTCAGCGACCTCAGTTCATCGGCGAAGATCACCGATTCCTCGTCGCGATTGGCGTAGATCAGCGTGCACCGTCCAGTGCCCTGCGCCAGTACCGATTTCAGGATGGACAGCATCGGGGTTATCCCACTGCCCGCCGCCAATAGGAGCAGATCGGTGTCGAGTGAATCGGGTGTGAAGAGCCCCGCGGGCG
Source organism: Nocardia sp. CA-120079 (assembly GCF_050955745.1). Lineage (NCBI taxonomy): Bacteria > Bacillati > Actinomycetota > Actinomycetes > Mycobacteriales > Nocardiaceae > Nocardia > Nocardia sp. CA-120079. Next base: position 5,647,189 of record NZ_CP192088.1, on the reverse strand, counting down.
GCAAGCTGTCGATTGTCATGCCGGGAACAGCGTTGTCGCACAGCCAGTTCGAAGCGTATCCGTCCGCTGTCCGCTTCACGGTGACCGCGACTCGGCCCTCGTGCGGCGCACTGGACAGCGAGTACGAGCGCGCCACCGAACCGGTTCGTTCGCTGGGTATCCGCAGGGTCAGAAACTGGCCGGGCCGATAGGTAAGGTGATGCTCCGGTTCGGCGACCAGTTCCAGCGAGACCGCATCCTGGGTTTCGGCAGTTACTCGAACAACTCGAAGCGTCACCGCCGCATTCACAGCAAATCCCCGTCGCGGGTACTCAACCCGACTTCTCCCGCGCTGACGGCTTTTTCGATGCTGTCGCGCAATGCCGCACACCCGCGCACGGGACCGCCGTCGTTACGAGCGAACTCGGCACAGTGCGCGCGAGCGACCGAATTCCACTGCACGCTGGTGTGCGCGGGGCTGAATTTGACCACCGACACCTGATTCCGGCAGGCATGGCAGGTGATGCAATCCATTACCGATCCGTTCAGGCATCCGCGCGTTGCGCGGCCAGATTCTCGGCGACCTCGGCCTCCCATGCCGAGACGGCACGGGTGGTGTCGACCTCGAATTCGAAGCGGTCGGTCATCTTCGACTCCACCTCGGCGATATCGGTGTAGAACTGCTCGTACCAGCGCCGCAGCTGGTAGACCGGCCCGTCCTCCTCGCACAGCAGCGGATTGTCGATGCGGGTCTTGCGTTCCCAGATCGCCACATCCTGCTCGAAACCGCGCCCGAGTCCATTGGCGAAACGTACCGCCATCGCATCGGCATCTTCCGGCGACAGGCCGGGCAGCTTCTTGACGATCGCGCCGTACTGCAGCACGAACTTCGTGGGCGAAACCGGGTAGTGGCAGTTGATGAGAACGGATTCGACCCGCTGCCCGCTGGATTCGTTGACCAGGTAATCGATCATGTAGGAGGGGCCGTAATAGTGCGCCTCCGAATGCAGCGTGTTCTCCGCGCCCGCCTCCTTGGCCAACTCGCCCTGCGCATCCGCGCGTCCGATCGAGGTCATGTACTGACTGGCGATGTGGCCCTCGAAAACATTCTTGAAGTAGGTCGGAAAGGCGAAGTGCACGTAGAAGAAATGCGCCATATCCACCACGTTGTCGATGACCTCGCGGCAGTTCGCGCCCTCGATGGTGATCTGGTTCCAGGTCCAGTCGCTCCATTCGTCGCTGAATGCGCCCTCGATGCGAGGGATCGTGATATCCGCGGGCGGCGGATTGCCTTCGGGATCGTTCCAGACGAACAGCTGCCGGTTCTGCTCCAACGTGATCCACGATTTGGTCCGGGCCAGCGGTGGTACGCGGCGCGCGTAAGGGATTGCGGCACAACGGCCATTGCCTCGCCAGCGCCAATCGTGGAACGGGCAGGCGATGGTGTCGCCCTTGATAATGCCGTCGCCGAGGTTGCCGCCCATATGTCGGCAATAGGCGTCGAGCACATTGAGGGTGCCGTCCGCGCTCGCGAAAACCACCAGTTCGGTGCCGAGGATTTCGATGGTGTGCGGTTTGCCGTCGCGGAAGTCGTCGGCGAGGCCGACGCAGTGCCAACCTCTGGCATACCGGGTGGGCGGGGTGCCGGTGTCGATCACGCGCACCTGATCGTCGGTCATGGTTCCTCCACGTTCGTCGGGCTGTCGTTTCGATGGTTCGGCGCGCCGATGGACGCGCAAAGGTGTGGTCTCACTGGCCGGGAGACGGCTCAGGCGGTGGTAAGGCGCTCGAATCCGGAGCGGTAGAACAGCAGCGGATCGGCCTCGCGGCCCGCGCCCAGTGCGGTGACATGGCCGATGACGATGGTGTGATCGCCGCCGTCCAACTCTGCGCCGAGCTCGCAATCGATCCATGCGATGGATCCGTCGAGCAACGGTGAACCGTTGGGGGAGCGGGTCCAGTCGAGTCCGTCGAACTTGTCGGGTCCACTGCGGCCGAGTTGTCTGCACACCTGCTCCTGATCGGCGGCGAGCACGTTCACGCAGAACTTGCTCGCCGTGCGGATCCGCGGCCAGGTGGTGGAGGTCCGGGCCGGGAACAGTGCCACGGCAGGCGGATCCAGCGATAGTGCGGAGAAGGACTGGCAGGCGAACCCGACGGGCTGCGCGCCGTCCAGGGCAGTGATCGCGGTGACTCCGGTGGCGAATCGGCCGAGGACGGCCTTGAAGTCGAGCACGACGGCCATAGCGCTCCTAGTTTCGACTAGAAATATTCCGTTTCGCCATGAAGGAAAGCGGCGCGCGCGGTCGGCTGTCAATGGTCGGTTCCGGCTACCGAGAAGATCCGTAGCGATCTCCGTAGTTTCCGGGATTCGACGTCGTCCGCGTGACGGCACTGTGATTGGGGACACAAGCAGGTATGCCGAAAACGGACATGCCTAATCGAAATACTTCTAAGCTGTATGAGCTACACAATGGAGGTGCGCCATGACGGTCGAGGTGCTGACCGGTCCGGGATCCGACGAGCTGTTATCGGGTCCGGGTCGTCCGACCACCCGGCCCGCGCAGCCGCCGGTTTCCATGATCGAGCGAATGACGCTGATCCTAGACGCTTTCGACGGTTCGACACCGACTCTGACGCTGCTCGGATTGGCCGAGCGAACCGGCCTGCCGCGGTCCACGGTGCACCGCATCCTGGACCAGATGATTCGGCTGCGCTGGTTGGCGCACGCGCCCGGCGGCTACCGCCTCGGCTTGCGTCCGCTGGAACTCGGCGGACTCGCCGCCGATCACAATGAGATTCGCGATGTGGTGAGCCCGCTGCTGCACGAACTGAGTCAGCGGACCGGCATGGTGGGCCACCTCGGCGTGCTCGACGGACGCGAGGTGCTGTACCTGGACAAGGCCGGTGGCCGCTACACCGCGAGCATCCCGACCCGCCTCGGCGGCCGGATGCCCGCGCACAGCACTGCCCTCGGCAAGGCGATACTGGCATCGCTGGAGCCGAGCATTATCGAGACGTCCTTCCGGGACCGGTTGCCGCAACTGACGCCGCGGACCATTTGCGACCGGGCGGAACTGCACCGTGAATTGACCCGCATCCGGCATCGGCAGGGAATTGCCGTGGACAACGAGGAGTCGGTGACCGGGATCTCCTGCGTCGCGGTGCCGATTCGCGGGCGCGGAGCAGCCATCGGTGCACTCTCGCTGTCCGGTCGAATCGGTGGGGATCGAACGGCGTTGGATACCGCGCGTTTGGCGCGGGTGCTGGTCGAGGTTGCGCACGAGGCAGGGCGGGCGATGTTTCCGCGCCACGCTCGATGGCGGTGATTCGGGTCTGTCGAGCACGACCTGCCCGGCGCTCGGCTAGCGTCGGGGTGGGACCTTGGACCTCGCGCGCCTACCGTGACAGCCGGCTGCTCAGCATCGGCGGCGCCGACGAAGTCATGCTCCGCGTGCTGTCCATGATGGACGGCTTCACCGACTGAACGCCCCGAATCAGTTCAGTGCGGGATCGAGTCGATGATCGCGCGTGCGCCCTGGCGCAGCAGGTCCGCGCCGACGAAGAAGCCGAGGGCACTCGGGTCATCCGGGACGCCCCAGTGTTTGGCGTCCAGCCATTGGCTGCCGTCGAGGTTGAAGACCTTGCCGTGCAAGGTGAGTCGTCCGGTGGGGTCGGTCGTCGCGTATCCGGCGATCGGGGAGTTGCAGTGGCCCTGCAGTGCGTGCAGCATCGCGCGCTCGGCATCCGCGTGCCGGTGGGTGGCCGGATCGTCCAGGCGCGCACCGAGATCGAGGAGTTGGATGTCGTCGTCGCGGCACTGCAGTGCGATGACGCCGGCCCCGATCGGCGGGCACATGGTGTCCAGGTCGAGGGTTTCGGTGATCCGGTGTGCCTGGTCGACGCGGTGCAGCCCGGATACGGCCGCGATCAGCACATCGATATGGCCCTCTTCGAGGCGCGCCAATCGGGTATTGACGTTGCCGCGCAATGGTTTCACCGCAAGATGCGGATAGTGCAGTCGCAGCTGCGCGGTCCGGCGCACGGAACTGGTGCCGACGACCGTGCCGTCGGGGAGTTCGGCCAGCGGCGCGCCGGTTCGGGTGATCACCGCATCGTGCACGTCCTCGCGCGGCAGATAACCGGCGAAGGCGAGCCCTTCCGGTACCGGAATATCACCGGGAATGTCCTTGAGGCAGTGCACCGCCAGATCTGCCTCGTCATCGAGCAGGGCTCGATCGATCTCCTTGACGAAGGCGCCCTTGCCGCCGAGCTTGGACAGATCGCCCATCCACCGATCGCCCGCCGTGGTTACCTTGACCAGTTCGCTCTCGACCCCGAGCCCGGCCAGCAATCCGGCGACCTGCTCGGCCTGAGCCAGGGCCATCGGGCTGGATCGGGTGCCGATCCGAATAATGCGCGTACGCGACATGCGGCGAGACTACTCCCGGCACTCGCGCCCCGATCACGGGGGCGTGTCCCACTCAGCGGGACTTTGCACCCGAAATATGCCTAAGCGGTATAGTCCTATCGTGACCGAAGCGAAGTCTCCGGCGAGCGCCGAAGTTCCCGACCTGCCGACGACGAGTTGGGCCGTGCTGGGCATGCTCTCGCACGCCGACGAACTCTCCGGCTACGACCTGAAGAAATGGGCCGACTGGAGCCTGCAATTCTTCTATTGGAGCCCGTCGTTCAGTCAGATCTACGCCGAGCTCAAACGCCTCGAGAAACACGGTTACGCCACCTCGCGCACGGTGCTGCAGGACGACGGCGTGCGCGGTAAGCGCATGTACGCCATCACCGAGAGCGGTCGCGCGGCGGCGGCGCAGTGGGTGAACCATGCACCGGTGGAGGCGCCGGTGCTCAAGCACAGCGTCATGTTGCGCGCCTGGCTGGGGCATCTCGCCGAACCGGACCGATTGCGCGAAATTCTCTCCGAGCACATCGGATACGCGGAGCGGATGCGCAAACTCGCCGAGGTCGACGCCGAGGGCGCCGACGAGAATCCGGACTGGGCCTATCCGGGCGCGGTATTGCGCTGGTGCATACGGCATTACGAGGCCGAGCGGGATTTCGCCGAGGCGCTGCTGGCCGACGTCGATAAACTCGCGACAAAGACCGCTCCGAAGAAGTCCGCGAAGGGCAAGGGGCGCCGCGCTTCCTGATCCCGCTCACTGAGTGGGATGGCGCTTGATATGTCTAATAGAAATACTTCTACTAGTCATATGCGCATCGAATTCGCACAGCAGCGTTCGCTGGACACGATCGAAACGGCGCTCGCCGCACTGGCCGCGGGTGGCATGGTCGTGGTCGTCGACGACGAAGATCGGGAGAACGAGGGCGATCTGGTCCTCGCCGGCGCACTGGCGACGCCCGAAGCGATCGCCTTCATGGTCCGCCACACCAGCGGCGTGCTGTGCGCACCGCTACCCGGCGCTGATCTGGATCGGCTCCGGCTGCCACCGATGACACAGACCAACGAGGATCCCAAGGGGACCGCGTACACGGTCTCGGTGGATGCGGCTTCCGGTGTGACGACCGGGATTTCGGCCGCCGACCGCGCCCGCACCGTGCGCGCCCTTGCGGATCCGCGCACCACGCCGGACGAGCTGACCAGACCCGGCCACGTCTTCCCGCTGCGCGCGCATCCCAGCGGTGTGCTCGGCCGCGCCGGCCACACCGAGGCCGCCGTCGACCTGACCCGCCTGGCCGGACTGCGACCCGCAGGTGTGATTGCCGAAGTCGTGAACGACGACGGCTCGATGGCCCGTCTGCCGCAGCTGCTCGACTTCGCCGAAACCCATGCACTGCCGATCATTTCGATCGCCGATCTGATCGCCTACCGCCGCCGGGCCGAACCCACCCTGACCAGGGTCGTGGAGACCCGCCTGCCGACTCGATACGGCGAGTTCCGCCTCATCGGCTACTGCGACGAGATCTCCGGAGCCGAAACCCTCGCACTGGTTTTCGGCGAACCGAGTGGCGAATCCGTATTGGCGCGGCTGCATTCGGAATGCCTCACCGGTGACGCTCTCGGCTCACTGCGCTGCGATTGCGGCGACCAACTCGACGCCGCGCTGCGTGCGGTCGCCGAGGAGGGCAGTGGCGTGGTGGTCTACCTGCGTGGACAGGAGGGGCGGGGCATCGGATTGTTGAACAAACTGCGGGCGTACGAATTACAGGATCGCGGCGCCGACACCGTCGAAGCGAATCTCGCACTCGGGTTGCCCGTCGATGCCCGCGGGTATGCGGCGGGTGCGCAGGTGCTCGCCGATCTCGGCATTCGGTCGATTCGGCTGCTCAGTAACAACCCGGCCAAACAGGCGGGCCTGGAACAGTACGGGGTCACGGTCGCGCGGCGGCTGCCGCTGCAGGCGACGCCGACCGAACACAACATCCGCTACCTGCGCGCCAAGCGCGATCGGATGGACCATCAACTCTCGGGTGTGGACGCCGAACCAGCAAGGGCCACCTCGTAGTAACGAATCTTTTCCGATCTTCGTCGACGAATGCTCGCTATTTGCCGTGAGATTGCCGACATGTGCATGTTTCACTACGGAGATTTTTCGTTCGAGTCGTGCGTCGCGGGTCGGGCTGCTTTCCTGATGGAGTCAGGATGGAGAGTCCGCGAGTTGGGTGAGCCGGAAGTCGGGGACAGCGGTGCACCGAATACCGATCCAACAGCAGCATTTCCGCTCCCGGTGGTTGTGGTCGTCCGCTGGCGTGCTACTTACCGCGGTGGCGGTCACGATCTGGGCCGCCGGAAGCGAGCCGCACTCGTCGTGCGAGGCGACACATCCGGTGCCGGACACCGGGACCGCTACTTCGCGAATGATGGTGGCGAGCAGTAGCACCGGAGTCGCCAACTGGCATGCGGTGGACGCGCCGCCGTCCACACGCCCGGGCCAGGCACGGTACTACGCGTTCGGCCCCGGTATCGCGTGTTCGTTCACCGGACTGCCGACGAGCGGCTTCTATGTAGGGGTCTCCACTCGGGAGTATGGGCACGCCGATCTGTGCGGTGCGTATCTCGATGTGCACGGCCCACGCGGCGACGTCCGAGTGCTCATCGCCGACCGCTGCCCGGGATGTGCTTCGGGACAATTGGATTTGAGCACCGCGGCCTTCGAACAGATCGCGAATCGATCCGACGGTGTCGCGCAGATCCGCTATTCGCTGGTCCGCGATCCGCTTCCCGCACCCGAGCTGATCTACGAGTTGAAGCCGGACTCCTCGGCCTCCTGGCTGGCAATGCTGGTCACCGGATCGGGCAACCCCATCCAACGGGTGGCATTACGGTCCGCGATGGGCGGGCCGTGGCAGGAGCTCGATCGCGGCATGGACAACTACTGGACGATCAGCGGCGCCGGGTCGGGACCGTTCTCGGCGCAGGTGACCGATGTCCACGGTCACCAGGCGGAAATCACCGGGATCTCCCTGGAGCAGGGCCAGCGGTACACCGGCATGAGCCTCTATACCGAGCCTGCCCCGGAACCGCCGCCCGCCCCGGCGCCGGAGATTACCGATACGACACCGCAGCCGCCGTCAAGCGTCGCCTCGACGGGCTGTGCGAGCTAGCGCCGTATCTCTGCTCGGGCCCGGGGGTTTCGTCGAACGTAGTCGAATGGAGGTCGCCCACGCCGAATTCGACCGCCGTATCACGCTGCTCGGCGAGCTGGCGGAGGTGGACAGGGCAGCAAGCAATCTGGACGCGGCACTAGCTCAGTTTCATTGCCAGGGCCCGTCCGGCGGCACGGCCGGAGAAAATGCAGCCACCGAGGAAGGTGCCCTCCAGTGCGTTGTAGCCGTGCACACCGCCGCCGCCGAATCCGGCGACCTCGCCCGCGGCATACAGTCCCGGCAGCGGCGTGCCGTCCGGCCGCATCACCTGCGAATCCAGATTGGTCTGTAGTCCGCCGAGGGTCTTGCGGGTCAAGATATTGAGCCGCACCGCGATCAGCGGCCCGCTGGCCGGATCGAGGATGCGATGCGGTTTGGCCACGCGGCCCGCCTTGTCGCCGAAGTACTGGCGCGCATTGTTGATCGCCATCAGCTGCGCGTCCTTGGAGTACTTATTGGCGACATCACGATCGCGGGCGACGATCTGCTGTTCCAACTCGTCGAAGTCCAACTGCGGGCCGCGCGCGATCTTGTTCATGCCATCGACCAACTCGCGCAAGGTGTTCGCTACCACGAAGTCGACACCGTGCTGTTTGAACGCCTCGACCGGACCGGGCGCACCCTTGGCCACCCGGCTCTTGAGGGTGAGCTTGAGATCCTTACCGGTGATATCCGGATTCTGCTCCGAGCCCGATAGCGCGAACTCCTTCTCGATGATCGACTGGGTGAGCACGAACCACGAGTAGTCGTAGCCGGTGGCCAGGATCTCCTTCATGGTCGAATTGGTGTCGAAGCCCGGGAAACACGGTGCGGGCAAACGCTTTCCATTGGCGTCGAACCACAGCGAGGACGGACCGGGGATGATCCGGATGGCGTGATCGGGCCAGATCGGATTCCAGTTGTTGATGCCCTCGGTGTAGTGCCACATGCGATCGCGATTGACGATGGCGCCGCCCGCGGTCTCGGAGATGCCGAGCATCCGCCCGTCCACATGCGCGGGCACACCGGAGATCATGGTCTCCGGCGCCGGACCGAGCCGTTCGGTGGGCCAGTTGCGGCGGATCAGCTCGTGATTGTGGCCGATGCCGCCGGAGGTCACGATCACCGCCTTGGCACGGAATTCGAAGTCGCCGATTACATTTCGTGACGAAGCCCGACCGCGTTCCAGATCAGTATGCTCGAGCACACTGCCGCGCACGCCGACCACCGCACCGTCCTCGACGATCAACTCGTCGACCTGATGCCGGAAACTGAAGCCGACCAGTCCGCGGCGCTCACCCTCGAGTACCGGTTCCTGGAATACCCGCACCACCTCGGGGCCGGTACCCCAGGTGAGGTGGAAGCGCGGCACCGAATTGCCGTGCCCATCGGCGAAGGCGCCACCGCGCTCGGCCCAACCGACCAGCGGCGTCACCCGTAAACCCAACTCGTGCAGATAGTCCCGCTTCTCGGTGGCCGCGAAGCGCACATAGGCCCGCGCCCACTGGCGGGCCCAGTAGTCCTGGTCCTCGCGGTCGAAGCCCGCCGAACCGAACCAATCCTGCAGTGCCAGTTCGTAGGAGTCCTTGATGCCGAGGCGGCGCTGCTCCGGACTGTCCACGAAGAACAGTCCGCCGAGCGACCAGAAGGCCTGGCCGCCGAGGTTATTGCGATTCTCCTGGTCCAGCACATGCACCTTGCGGCCGGCCTTGACCAATTCGTGGGTCGCCACGAGCCCGGCCAGGCCCGCACCGACGACGATGACATCTGCCTCTTGCGTGAATTCGGCACTCGGGTCGGTCATGGTCATCCTTCGGTTTCGGTGCTGTAGGCCAGCACGAGGTGGCAGAAAAGATCGGTGCGCCGCATGCGCACTTTGCGGCTGCGGGGTTCCATCAGCACTTGAACGGCGGTGCCGTCGTGCACCGCGACCAGGGCCTGTCCGAGCGCGACGGGATCTGGCACGGTCCGGCCGACGCGGCCAAGTGCGGCGACTATCGTCGGCATCAGTGCCGCGACGATCGCCTCCTCGCGGCCGGCCATCACCTGCCGTAGGCCGGGTGTGCGCAGCGCGTGCGAGGTGAATTCGGCGGTGATGCGGAACCAGTCCTCATCGATCGGCACGGCGCGGTCCAAGCGTTCGACCGCGGCGCGGATATCGGCGACGCCGTCGACCGAGAAGCCGTCGAGGGTCGCGCGGATACCGGCGATCATGGCGGCCGATCGCTGCTCCCACATGGCCAGGAACAACTCGTCGAGCGAGGTGAAGTTGGAGTAGAAGGCGCCACGGGTGAACCCGGCCCGTTCGCAGACGCGCTCCACCGAGGCGCGGCCGAAGCCCTCCTCGGCGAAGACCTGATACGCGGCGGTGAGCAGGCGTTTACGTGTTTCGGTGCGCCGGCGGGTCACCCGGCGCACCGGGGTATCCGCATCGGTGGTCGAGGCCAATGCGCACCTCCTCGGGCATCCGTTCCATTCGATACAGCAATGTATTCAATACAGAAATGTATCAGAAGGCCGACTCGCCTTCGGCGGAACGGGTGAACCAGCGCGGTCGGCAGGGATAATCCGAAGAGACCGTTCTCCCTGTCGGTGAGGAGTGACCGGTATGAATGCGAGTGCGGCGACCACGGGCATGACCGGCTGGCGGGTGCGACGGCCGGGAGCGATCGATGGCGGACCGCTCGACTTCGTTCGCGAAGCGGTGCCCGAGCCCGCGGCCGGTGAACTGCTGGTGCGGGTACTGGCCTGCGGGGTCTGTCGCACCGACCTGCATGTCGCCGAGGGGGATCTGCCGGTGCATCGGCCCGGTGTAGTGCCCGGGCACGAGGTGGTGGGGGAGGTGGTGGCACAGGGGCCGGGATCCGCTGGGGCACTCGGCTCTTCGGCTCCCGGATTCGCGGTGGGTGATCGCGTCGGCATTGCCTGGTTGCGCCACACCTGCGGCATCTGCCGGTACTGTCTGCGCGGCGCGGAGAATCTTTGCCCGAATTCGGAGTACACGGGCTGGGACGCGGACGGCGGTTACGCCGAATATGCCACTGTCCCAGCGGCTTACGCCCACCGGCTGCCCGGCGGATACAGCGATATGGAAACCGCGCCGCTGCTGTGTGCCGGGATCATCGGCTATCGGGCGCTGCAGCGCGCCGATCTGCCGAGGGGTGGACGGCTCGGTATCTATGGCTTCGGCGGAAGCGCGCATATCGCCGCACAGGTCGCGCTGGCGCGCGGTGCCGAGGTGCATGTGATGACCAGGGATCCGGCCGCGCGCGAGCTGGCCGCCGACCTCGGCGCGGCCTCGGTGCAGGGTGCGGCGGATCGGCCTCCGGTGCAATTGGATTCGGCGATCTTGTTTGCGCCGATCGGCGAGTTGGTGCTGCCCGCTATGGAAGCACTCGATCGTGGCGGCATCCTTGCCATCGCGGGTATCCATCTCAGCGACATCCCGGCGCTGAACTATCAGCGGCATCTGTTCCAGGAGCGCGAGATTCGCTCGGTGACTGCCAATACCCGCGCCGACGCGCGCGAATTCCTCGCGCTGGCGGGCGAACACCGTATACATGTGACCACAACGGGGTACTCCCTCGGTACGGCGGATCGAGCCCTCGCGGATCTCGCATACGGACGTTTCACCGGCGCAGCGGTTCTCATCCCATAGGCGCCCGAATCATCGTGTGCGGGAACAGATTCCAGAACACGATTCAGCGCTGAACCGGTCTCGCTTCAGCTGAGTTGCTTGACGCGACTCTCTATCGTTCTTACCTTCACGGATATAGCCGGGTGACAGTTGTCTCTGACAATCGTCACCCGGCTTCTCACAACGGCGTGAGAGGTGATCACGATGGAAATCCGGAAGGTAAGAATCTTCGAGAAGTGGCGGCTGGCACCGGTATTCGCTGTGCTATTGCTCGTCGCGACGGCGGGGGTGGTGACCAGCATCGGCGCGCAGGCACGGGCGGACTGTGCCGCGGTCGACGTGGTCGTCGCCAGAGGCACGGGGGAACCCGGGTGGCTCGGCTCCGTCGTCGGCGACCCGCTGTATGACACGCTGCTTCAAGCACTTCCGGTGAGCAGCAGCGCTTACCGGGTGGACTACCCTGCGGACCTGCTCGACCCCACGTCGCTCAGCCGCGGTACCCAGGACATGACCGACCATGTCATTCGGCAGTCGCAAATGTGCCCGGATCAGCAGTTCATCCTGGTCGGCTACTCGCAGGGCGCGGCCGTCGTGCACGGAGTCGTCGGCACCGGCATCGTGACCGCGCTGCCCGGGATCTACGTGCTCCCCGGCGATCTCGAATGGAAGGTCTCCGCGGTTCTGCTGTTCGGTGATCCCCTCCGCCTGATCGGCTGGGGTGTCCCCGGCAACTATGCCTGGAAGGCCGCCGATTACTGCACCGGTGGTGATCCGATCTGCGGTGGCGGCTTCGACCCGAGCCAGCACACGAACTACGGCTGGGCGTTCTGGCCGGCCGCGGATTTCGCGGCAGGCCGGGTGTAACCGGGAAATCCGCGCGGCGGGGTCGAGCATCGATCCCGCCGCCGGTGTGTTCGCACGAGATTCATGCCGATGGCACCCGGGCGTGGGACAGTCTGAAGTATGAGAGCGTATCGCCGCATCGGCATGATCATTGCGGGACTCGTGAGCATCGCCCTGGTGGCGGGGTGCGGTACCGCACCCGACAGCGGTCACCCGACCACCTCGACGGCACCGGGGGTGATCCCGCTCATCTCGACCGACGATCTGCGCGGCGCGCAGTCGGACGAGATACATCTGTTCGGGCTCAACGATTTCCACGGCAATCTGCAACCGCCGACGGGTTCGACCGGCAAGATCGCCGGGCACGACGCGGGCGGTGCCGCCTACCTCGCGACCCATCTTGCCCGGTTGAAGAAGGCGTATCCGGCCAGTGCCGTGGTGTCGGCGGGGGACAATATCGGCGCGAGCCCGCTGGTCTCCGGACTCTTCCACGACGAGCCGACCATCACCTTTCTGAATTCCATCGGACTGGCCGCCTCGTCGGTGGGCAATCACGAATTCGACAGCGGCGTAGTCGAATTGGCGCGTTTGCAGCAGGGCGGATGCGCGCTGGCCGGATGCTCGCCCGGCGCGCCGTTCACCGGAGCGAAGTTCCCCTTTCTGGCCGCCAATGTCACCGGTGCGGACGGTAAGCTGCCGCCCACGCTGCGGCCGTGGACGATGCTCGAGGTCGGCGGACACAAGATCGGTGTCATCGGTACGGTGACGCCCGAGACGGCGAGCATCGTGCTGCCGGAAGGCATTCGGGGCTACACCTTCGGCGACGAGGTCGCGGCGATCAATCGCTATGTCCCCGAGGTGAAGTCGGCCGGCGCGCAAACGGTGGTCGCGCTGGTGCACGACGGTGGTGTGCAGAAGACAGCTCAGAATGCGGCGGTCGACTACAACGGTTGTGCGAATATCTCCCCCGAGGTCACCGCATTGGCGACCGGTGTCGATCCCGCGGTGCGGGTGTTGTTCACCGGACATTCGCACCAGCCGTATGTCTGCACCATCGACGGCAAGGTGGTTACCCAAGCCGCCTCCTACGGTCGGCTGATCACCGATGTCACCCTGCGCTTCGGCGCCGACGGTGTGCAGGCATCGGCGGTCAACCGGGTGGTGACCAGGGAGGTCACTCCGGACGCGGCCACCACCTCGCTGATCGACTTCTATGCCGAGCAGGCCAAACCGCGCGCGGAGCGGCCGGTCGGCGTCGCGGCGGCGTCGCTGCCGCACGAACCGGCGGGCTCCGGCGAATCGCCGCTCGGTGATGTCATCGCCGACTCGATGCTCTCGGTCACCGCGGGCGCACCAGCGGCGGCGGTCGCGGCCTTCATGAATCCGGGCGGTGTACGCACCGATCTGAAGTCCGGTCAGATCAGCTATGGCGATATCTACAGCGTGCAGCCGTTCGGCAATCAGGTCGTCACCGTCACCATGACCGGCAGTCAGATCCTGCGTCTGCTCGAGCAGCAATGGAGCAACGGCAAGGCGACCGTGCTCTCGCCCGCCGGGCTCACCTACACCTATGTCGAGTCGAGTCCGAAGGGCAGCAAGGTCGTCGCCGATAGCGTGCGCATCGGCGGCCAACCACTCAACCCGGTCGCCACCTACCGCATCACCACCAACAGCTTCCTGGCTTCGGGCGGCGACGGTTTCACGGTCTTCACCGAGGGCACCGACAAGACTGTCGGCCCCATCGATCTCGAGGCTTTCGAGACCTATCTGAATGGCCGCCCCCCGCTGGAATCGCCGCCCGCCCGCGCCGGGAAGCGCTGAGCGGGTGGGCAAACGCGGTGTCCCGATTAAGGTTTCGCGTTCGGGCATTATCTGAAAACTGTTGTAACACACAATATTAGCGACGGCCATTGGTGACCATTCACACATCGTCCTCGGCCGTCGTTCGCTTGCTCGAGGCTAGCTGCGCCGATTAAAGTTACCCACCAGTAGGGCAACGGTGTTCCTGCATTGGCTCAGCAAACTGTTGGTTGGAAGCCGAAATCAATGATGTCCGCATTCACTGCTGCATGCCGGGCGCGCATGTGTGACAACTCAATTCGAGTGCGACAGCAGGAGGAAATGCGATGACGACCTTCATCGTGACAGGCGGAACCGGATTCTTGGGCCGGCGGGTGGTTCAGGAACTGCTGGCGGCCGATTCCGAAGCCATTGTGCATGTGCTGGTTCGCACCGCGTCGGTGGCGAAATTCGGTGAACTCACCGCGGGCTGGACGGGTGGCGAACGCGCATTTCCGATGCTCGGTGATCTGACCGCCGAAGGTCTCGGTTTGATCGAGGACGCGCCCAAGGCCGACCACGTGATCCACCTCGGCGCGGTCTACGACATGACCGCCGACGAGGAGACCGCACACGCGGCCAATGTCGCGGGCACGCGCTCGGTGTTGGAGCTGGCCCGCGAATTGGGCGCGGTGCTGCACCATGTCTCTTCGGTGGCCGTGGCCGGTGACCACAAGGGCAAATTCTTCGAGGAGGATTTCGACCTCGGCCAGCGGCTGACCTCGCCGTACCACCGGACCAAATTCGCCGCGGAGAAGCTGGTCCGCGAATCCGAGGGAGTGCGCTGGCGGGTGTACCGGCCGGCGATCGTGGTCGGCGATTCGCGCACCGGTGAGATGGACAAGATCGACGGTCCGTACTACTTCTTCCCGGCCATCGCGCGCCTCGGCGCGCTGCCCGCCGAACTGCCGATGCTGCTGCCGGATCTGGGTGCGACCAATATTGTGCCGGTCGACTACGTGGCGGGCGCGATGGTCGAGTTGGTGCGCCGCAAAGGGCTCGACGGACGTACATTCCACCTGGTCAACCCCGAGCCGCAGCCGTTCGGCGATATCTACGGTGCGCTCGCGGCCGCGGCGGGTGCGCCGACCGGAATCGGCACGGTGCCCGGCAGCGGACTCGCGCTGAACGGGCTCGCGCACATCCCGGGAGTCGCGACGGTTCGCGATTTCCTGTTGGCGCAGTTGGGAATTCCGGCCGAGGTCGCACCGCACACCTCGTTCGCGGCGGAATTCGTCTCCGACTCCACGCGGGCACAGTTGCGCGGGACGGGGTTGGCGGTGCCGTCGTTCGACAGCTACGCCGAGCGGCTGTGGCAGTACTGGGCCGAGAACCTGGACCCGAACCGGGGCCGACCCGGCGACGGCGGTGATCCGCTCGACGGTCGTGTAGTCCTGATCACCGGGGCGTCCTCCGGTATCGGCCTGGCCACCGCCCATGCCGTCGGACAGCGCGGTGCGACCGTGCTGATGGTGGCGCGCGGCGTGGACGATCTGCACGCCGCGGCGGAGTCGGTGCGGGCCGAAGGTGGTGTCGCCCACGCCTATCCGTGCGATATCACCGATTCCGACGGTGTGGACGATCTGGTCGCCGCGGTGCTCGCCGATCACGGTCACGTCGATTATCTGGTGAACAATGCGGGACGGTCGATCCGTCGCTCGGTGGTCAATTCCACCGACCGTATGCACGATTTCGAGCGGACCATGGCGGTCAATTACTTCGGTGCGGTGCGACTCATTCTCGCGCTGCTGCCGTCGATGCGGGCGCGGCGTTTCGGACATATCGTGAACATCTCCTCGATCGCCGTGCAGACCAAGGTGCCGCGCTTCGCCGCGTATGTGGCGAGCAAATCCGCGCTGGACAACTTCAGCGAGATTGCTGCCGTCGAAAATCGGGATGCGGGAATCACTTTCACCTCCGTGCGCATGCCATTGGTGCGCACGCCGATGATCGCGCCGACCGATATCTATCGCTCGCTGCCGGTGCCCGATCCCGACCGCGCGGCCGAAATCGTGGTGCGCGCAATCGAGGATCGCCCGCACCGCATCGACACCCCGGTCGGCACTTTCGCTCAGGCGGTCGAACTGCTGATGCCGTCGGTCAAGCGGACGATCATGCATCAGGGGTTCCGTTGGTTCGGTGAATCGCATGCGGCACAGGGGAAGCAGCAGACGGCGGCGCCCGCCGCTGCCGACGACGCGGATCAGGACTCCGGTCGCAATGCGCTGTCCTACCTTGCACCGGTGGTACTGCCGCTGATGGCACTGCCGAGCCCGGCCGCGCGAGTTACGCGCGTAATTCCCGGCCTACATTGGTGATAGATCCCATCATGGGCTGATCGTCCCGACGCGAACCGCCTGCTGCGGCGAGCGTGGGACGTTCGGCCCTGGTGTGGACGATCGGTGTTTCGTATTCTTGCGGTGCCGACCCGCGGTATTTCCGGCGGCGAAGTTGCGGTCCAGTGCCGGTGTCGTGACGAATCCTGGGACATGGGGACCGTCGACCTCGTGGCAGGGATAACGGTCGTGAAAGTTCGTAGGAATGGTGTGGGGCAGTTCGATCAGTTGACCGATGAATTCTTCTCGGCCCTCGAGTTTCTGAAAAAGCTGTCGGCCGACGGCGGTGGGATGACCGCCCTGTGCGGCGCCTGTGTGCGGGTGCTGCCGGTGCAGCGTGCCGCGATCCTGATCCAGGAGCGCGATGCCGGTCTGCAGCCGTGGGCCACCAGTGATTCGGTGGCGGCGCGGGTGGAGGCGGTGCAGGCCACCGCGGGGCAGGGGCCGGCCGTGGACGCCGCCGTCGCCGGTGTGCCGGTGCTGGTGGCCGATCTGGCCGAAACCGATGTGCGGTGGCCGGGTTTCGCCGATGAATTGAACCGCGTGGCGGTGGTCGCGGGTTCCATGGTCGCGGTGCCGTTACAGCTGGGTGTGGTGCGTTTCGGCGTGCTGGACCTGTATCGGACCGAACCGGGCAAACCGGAACCGTACGTGATTTCGGCGGGGCTGCATATCGCCGATCTGGTCATCGCGCAGCTGGTGGCCGGATCGGCGAAATCCGTGCACGCCGCCGCGCAATGGTGGGATCAGCCGCTGACCAGCCGCACGATCCACCAGGCGGCCGGAATCGTGCTCGCACAATTGGGCATTCGCGCACCCGACGCTTATGCGCGGCTGCGCGCCTACGCCTTCGCGCACGGGCTGTCGCTGGCCGAGGTCGCGGCGCTGGTCGTGGACCACCGACTGCGCTTCGATACCTGACTCAGTCCGCCGCGTCGGCACGCAGATCGATGCGCCCCTCGACAATGTCACCGGCGATATCGGAGAGCCGTCGTCCAGTGGCGCGGGCATGTCCGCGCATGACTTGGAACGCACGATCCATATCCCGGTCGCCGCGCTCGGCGAGTACCCCCTTGGCCTGCTCGATGGTGACGCGCGTGTTCAGCGCGGTCGGCAACTGCGCCTGGATCGTCGCGCCCTGCGCGAGCAACACGTGTTGCGCGATGCCGACAGCCGCGATATCCGCGAGGAGCTGCCCGATGCGCAGATCCAGCTGTCCGAGCGCGGCGGCCGAGGTCGCGAGAATCGTGAGCGCCCCGACGCTGTCGCGGTGCAGTCGCAGCGGTACGGCGTAGGCGGAGCGATATCCCGCGGCCGATGCCGCAGGTGCGAACTCCGGCCACCGATCCGCGTCGGCACGCAGATCGGGGATCGATGCCGCGGTCTTGTTCCGGTAGGCATGCAGGCTCGGTCCCTGGTGCTGTAACAAACCGAGCAGTCGGACCGACTCGTTGGTAGAGGCGAGTACCTGTAGCTCACCGCGTTGGTCGGCTAGCAACAATCCGGCATCGCTCGCGCCGGTGACTTCGGTACAGGCTTCCAGTAGCTGCTGACATAGTTCGACAACGTCGAAATCGCTCGCCAGCGAATCGACCGCGCGCACAAGTGACCGCAATAACTGGATCGAATCCGGCAGCGGCTCGGATGATCGGTCGTGCTGCCGATCGTCGAATGGGGGCGCCATTGCAGTCTCCCGGTCGCGGTCATTGCTGCTCGCCGTAATGCGGCACATTTAAACGGAGCGAATTCAGCGAAAATAAGCCTCACCGGGCACATCGTTGTGGCACGGTCAGGTCGAGCCTGTCGTCCATCGTGGCATTCGGATAGTAGTCATGTCGACCACTGACCGATGGCCGGTCAACGGAATCCGATGAGTAGCTGGATAATTCAAAGGAGCATGGTGGTGTCGAAATTGTGGTGTGTTACTTCGCTTAGCCATACCATGGAAACGTCAGCAAGTGCGGCGCGGGACTTGAGGGGACGACCGATTTTCGCACATGTGGGGTGATTCGGGTGTCTGACAACAAGGTGCTGGTTGCCGCGGCAGCGCGACTAGCCGAGCTGCTACCTGCGATCGGTGACACCGCCGAGATGGTGCGCCAGCTGATGAACAGCGCGATCGTCGCGCTCGATCTGGCCGGCTGCACCGTCATGCTGATGCCGGATGAGACGCTGACGCCCGACGAGCGCTCCCGCATGGCCGCCGCGGCTCCGGATGAACTGGTGGCCATGGAACTCTGTCAGCATCGCAGCGAACGCGGTCCGAGCGTGGACGCGTACCGCTCCGGCAAACCCATCGCGATCGACGATATCGGTCGGCACGGCGAGCGCTGGCCGGAGTTCGCCGCCGAGGCGGTCCGGCATGGGTTGTCGTCGCTGGCCGAGATTCCGATGCGGGTCGGCGAGACCACGGTCGGTGCGCTCGGCCTCTACGGCCCGAGCCCACGGATCTGGACCGACCAGGATCTCTCGGTGGGCGGACTGTTGGCGAGCATGGCGACGGGCCACATCGTCAATTCCAACGTGCTACGCCGCCAGCAGCGCCTGACCGCGCAGTTGCAGCACGCGCTGGATTCGCGGATCGTCATCGAACAGGCCAAGGGTGTGATCGCCAATGCCAGGCGGACCACGCCGGAGGTCGCGTTCGAACTGATCCGCACACATGCTCGCAAGAATCGGGTCGCCGTGCATGCGGTGGCGAAAGGGATCGTCGAACTCGGCCTGCGCATCTGAGTAAATCCACTACTGCGCGAAAGTGCATGATCATTTGCGCGCGGCGCGGTAATGTGAAAGTTGGACTATCGGCCCCAGTCCCCGGCCGATTCCGTTCTCCGCCAGTGCCGTCCATGCCCTCGACGGTCTGCTTCGACGCAGCTTCATACGTCGAAATCAACCTGCATGTCGCATCACTTGTTTGTCTGGGGGCAATCGTGATCCTGCTCGTTTCATCTCGGTCCGAACGCAATTCGCATCGGTCCGAACGACTTCCAACCACTCTGCGGTCGGTCGCTCGGCCGGTTCGTAATCGGATTGATATCGAATCCGACGGTGTCGATGCAGAATTGGTACATCGCATCGGCGACGGCGATCAAGAGGCCTTCGCCCAGTTCTACCGCCGCACTCACGGTCTGGTCTATCGTCGGGTGCTTGCGATCGTCCGTGACCGTGGGTATGCCGAAGAGACCTGTCACGACGTCTACCTCGAGGTATGGCGTTGTGCGATCGGGTTCGACGAGCGCCGCGGTTCCGTGCTCACCTGGTTGCGCATGCTGGCTCATCGCCAGGCCGTGGACCGGGTCCGGCACGAACGCGCCACCATGGACCATAATCACTCCTGGGGCAGCCGCGATTATCAACCCCCGACCGATGTGGTGGCCGAGGCGGCGGTGCGGCACGACGAACGGGACGCCCTGCGTCGCAGCCTCACCCATCTGACCGCTCTCCAGCACGAATCCATCGCGCTCGCGTACTATTCCGGCCTCAGCTATCCCGAGGTGGCGGAGCGTCTCGGGGTCGGTCTCCCCACGGTCAAATCCCGGATCCGGGCGGGACTCGAGCACCTGAAGACCGACCTGTCCGAACCGCTCAACTAGCGCCGGGTCGGACTGCCCGTGCCGACGGTGAACGGCAGCGTCCGGCTGCAGCCGTCGTCGGTGCGGGCAGTGAGCCGGCGAATCCCTGGCCTCGATCCAGGCATCCTTCGAGGCGGAAGTAGAGCGTCCGCACGAGACCGATCGAATGTTATCCGGATCCGATTGTGTTGCTGACGATATCGGCGATTCCAGCGCGGAATGACTTGGGGGAGAAGGTCATCGCGTGGGCGCGGATGACGGTCGGATCGTAGGCGGTGGAATCGAAGTCGCGCATGGCCTGCGCCAGGCCCGCGATGACGTGCTCCTCGCTGCCGTGTTCGACGAATTCGCCGGTGATTCCGGGGCGTACGGTATCGCGGGAGCCGCCCTGATCGACCGCGAGCACCGGTGTGCCACAGGCCATTGCCTCGACGGGGACGATGCCGAAATCCTCGATGCCCGGCATGAGCAGGGCACGGCAGCGGCGGTACATGTCCAGCAGGGTCTGGAAAGGTGTGGCGCCGAGGAAGGTGGTTTCGGGGCCCGCGATCGCGTCGAGCTGGGGGCGAAAGCGGCCGTCGCCGAGGACGACCAGGCGTACACCCGCGCGCTGGGCGGCGCGAATGGCCAGGTCGGGGCGTTTATAGGGGACCAGGCGGCCGGCGGCGAGAAAGAAGTCCTCGCGGGGCACGCTCGGGTCGGGGGTGAAATCGTCGACCCGCACGGGGGGATTGAGCACGGTCGAGGGCAACCGCCACCAGTCGCGTATGCGATCGGCCACCGCGTGCGAGTTGGCGATCACATGGGTGAGGTGTGGGGCGGCGCGCAGTTCGCCGCGACGGGCGAGCCGGCCGAGTGCGGTGAGTGCGAGTCGCCCTGCCCGCCCGCCCGCCTCCTGTGCGCGGAATTCCGGATCCCAGGCCCAGCGGGCCGGACTGTGCACGTACACGATGGTCGGTGCGTCCGTGGCGAACGCGGCCTGGGTGGCGAAGGCGTGATGACTGATGAGAACCGCGTCGAACCGTCCGCGCAAGGGCAGCTGTCGAAGGGCGTGTGGCACGAACGGCAACAGCGGGGCATGTGAGCGACGACCGGTGGCGGCGTATGCGCGGCTGAGCCAGGTGCCCTGCACCGCCGTCAGCGGCGGTCGGATGCTTGCCGTATCGACAATCGGCGCGAATACCTGTGCGTCGGGCCAGGTTTCGACGAATTCGCCGACCACCGCCTCGGATCCGGCGAATTCGGTGAACCGCTCGTGCACGATCGCGATCCGCGCCGATCCGGTCCCATTGTGCGACAGGTTCATTGGGCCACCGAGTCGATGCGTCGGGGCTCGGCCCTGCGCCGAATGGCCGGAGCCACCGGGCGGCCCTCCAGCAACCCGTCGACCGTGCCCTGCTCAATTGCCTTGCGGTACACGCTCGCCGCCTCATGGCACGCCGTAATGGTTCGGTCGATATCGGGTTCGGTATGTGCGGCCGAGGTTACGAAGGATTGACCGAGCACACCTCGGTCCAACAGCTCCTGCAGGAATAGCGTGCGGAACTCTTGGGATGGTCGGCCATCGGGATCGCGCGTCACGAAGATCAGACAGGAAGGACGCCCCAGCACCTGCAGGTAGTCCGCGATACCGAGATCGGCGGCGATCGCGTTGACACCGTCGGCGAGCAATCGACCGGCGTCCTCCATCCGTGCGATCGGATCGCCGGTGGTGTATTCGTGCGCGACCGCCCGAAATGCCGCCAGCGAAGCCGATTCCGGCCCGTGCGTGGTGGACAGCAGGAACACCCGATCGCGGTCGGTACGCAACCCGCCGAGTTCCATGAACTCGCGCTTACCCGCCAGCGCCGAGATCGGGAAACCATTGCCCATCGCCTTGCCCCAGCACGACAGATCGGGTGTCACCTCGTAGATGGCCTGCGCACCACCCGCCGACCACCGGAACCCGGTGATCATCTCGTCGAATATGAGCAGGGTGCGATGCCGATCGCAGAGTTCGCGCACCCCTTCGAGAAAGCCGGGTGCGGGCTCGTCCAGTGCCGTCGCCGCCTCCATGACCACGGCCGCGACCGCGCCGGTATTCAGCACGGCGGCCAGCGACGGCAGGTCGTTGTACTGGAACTTCATCGTGCCTGCGACGGCCTCGGTGGGAATGCCGCTGGCCATCGGGGTGGTGCCGATGAACCAATCGTCCACCGAGAAGAACGGTTGATCGCAGACCGCGATGACGGTGCGCCCGGTCGCCGCCCTGGCCAGCCGCACCGCGGCGGTGGTGGCGTCGGAGCCGTTCTTGGCGAATTTGACCATATCGGCGCCCGGCACCAGCGACAGGAAGTCCTGTGCCGCAGCCAATTCCAGCTCGGTGGGTCGACTGAAGCTGACACCGTCGGCAATCGCCCTGGTCACGGCCTCGAGTACCGGGCGGTATGCGTGGCCGAGGGTGACCGAACGCAAACCCATACCGTATTCGACATAGCAATTACCGTCGGCATCCCAGACCTGACAGCCCGCGCCGCGCACCAGAATCGGCGCCATGAACTCCGGATACTGATCCGGCCCGCGGGCATAGGTGTGCGCACCGCCGGGTACCAGATCGTGCAGCCGTGCCTGGAGCTCGTTGCTGCGCGCGAAACGGTTGCGACGGGCCGCGGGGTTGTCGGGGTTGGTATGGCCGCGGTCGACGTGGTCCATGCTGAACTCCTGGGCAGAGATGATGCACGCGCACACAGGGCCCCCGGCACGAATCGGCTTGCGCGCGATAGGTTCTCCGGTTCACTGTACGTCCGGTGTGGCCGCGTGTCCGCGCAACTTCGTCACTGGGCGACAGGGGTGGTAACCGCCCACAGGTCGTGATCGGCCCTGCGACCGGTGGCGCCGACGAAGCAGCGCATGCGTCCCTCGCGGACCATGCCGACGCGCGCGGCGATTTCGGCCGCATGCACATCGCCGGGTTCGATGGCGGTGGCCACCCGGCACAGGCCGAGTGCGGTGAAGGCGTGGTCGAGTAGCAGCCGGGTGGCCGCCATCCGGACCTGCTCACCGCCGACGGCCGGATCGGTCCACACGAACATGCGCGCATTGCGATCGAACATATCCAGATCGAACAATCGGCATTCGCCCGCGTAATCGCCGTTCACCTCGACCGCCAGCACCAGACCCCGTTCGGATCGCAATCCCGCACGAGCACAGAAGAATTCGCGTAGCCAAGCGATTCGTCCGTGCCGACGCTCCCATGCGGCGGCCGGTGCGTTCGGCTCCGGATCGAGTGCGACGCGGTTACGGATTCGCGCGATCCGCCACCCGGTCCGGTCCAGCAGGTGCCGACTGCGCAGCACCACCCTCGGATCGTCGTCATCGGTCAGGCGGGTTGTGGGCGGTGAGCGCAGTGGATCGAATCGGTGCAGTGCCCGGCCCGCGCAGTAGCGGGCAATAGCGGCCAGCACGGTAGTCCTGTTCAGCGGCGTATCGGTGTCGGTGTCCGGGCGGGCGGGCTGCGGCGTTTCCGAATGTCGGGTCGAGTGGCTCTCGATCCAGTGCCGCGCGAAGCCGTTCGGTGGTTTCGCGGCTTTGGTGATCGCCCACAGTTCGTGGTCGCGCCGAGCCCCACCGACATCGAAATACCTGGTCATCATTGCTTCGCGCTGGAATCCGATGAGGGCGGCGCCGCACGCGGTGGCGAGATTCGCCGGGGAGATCGGGGCGGTAATGCGTTGCAGTCCTGCCGGTCCGAAACCGAAATCCAGCACCATGGACGAGGCCAGGCCACCGATGCCATGCCGTGCCACTTCGGCATCCACCCAGATCCCCATTTCGGCGGATCCGGTGCCGGATTCGATGGAAACCAGTTCGATCTGGCCCGTGAGTCTGCCGTCGACCTCGATCACCAAGGACAGTCGGCGACCCGCCCGCGCCTCCGCGCGCACGCTGAGACATTCACGGACCCAGAGCTTTCCGGTATGTCGCGCGTCCCAGTCCAGCGGCGAACTCGACCAGAAGGGTTCGATATAGCGCTGATCGCGGAGCCGGATCCGCCGCCATTGCGCGTAGTCATCGATCCGCGGCGGGCGCAGTACGACCGTCGCGCCGTGCAATGTCATGGGTCCGAGCCGGATTCCGGACAACGAACTGCTGGACATGCTCACTCCCGTGGTCGTTGGCGGCCGAGCGAGGTTGTTTTCACGGCACCATCGGTGCCGACCAATAGGCGCCAGTAGCCGCCCGCCGCGTCCTTGAGCACGAGCCCGCTCTCCGCGCGGTCGGAAAGCCAAGCACCGCTGGACAATACGGCCGATCGCACGGTGCCGTCGGGGGCCTGCGCCTGGTAGATATCCGCATTGCCCTGCCCTGCCCGGCCGACCATCGTGCCACTGTACTGCGGCGCGTGCATGCCGTGGCGCCCCATGACGTGCCACTTCTCCGGAAACATGCCGGGCGCGAGATCATCGGCGGCACTGGAGATCAGGTTGACCGCGGTGCCCTCCGGACAGCCCGTCGCGTCGATGCGCAACTCGATCGGCGGCCGGTCCGAGTCCTTGTCGAATTGCACATTGGCCAGATACGGCTGCCGACAGTGGACGAGGTCGAGCCCGACCGTGCGCGCGGCGACCTTGCAGTTGATCATGCCGAACTGAGCGGGTCCGCCGCGATCGCGCTGGCCCACCGACAGCGCGGTATCGGCGCCTTCGAACCAGACATTGGTCAGCCACCAGTCATTGGCCGCACCGTCGATGCTGATATGCCGATCGGTGGTGCGCGGATCCTCATCGGAGACGAATTCCACGTTGGTGAGCGATAGCCCCGCGTTGTGGTTGTTGCCGGTGCCGAGCACCCCGATGTAGTTGCTGGTGAGTTTGGAGGAGGTCACGTAGTTCTGGATGCAGGAGGTGACGATGCCGAAGCCGAAGTTATTGATATCGCAGTTGACGAATGCCGTTCCACCGGTGTTGTTTTCGAGGACCACACCGCGCTGCTGCAGGAAGCGCGGATGGTTGTCGCTGAGGTGATTGCCGCGGATCACCACGCCGTCGAAGGAGCAGCGGAACGATTCTGACAGCACCACCGCCGTCGCGCGCGGCCCGGTCAGGAAGAAGCCGATGCGGGAGAACCGCACCCGGTTGCGTTTGCGCAGTGTGATGAGCGTGATGTCGGCATCGCAGGTGACCAGCGTGACATCGCCGCCGTCGCCGAGAATCGTTGCGTAGTCGGGCAGATCGGGCCAGGAGGTCACTTTGTAATGTCCTGCGGGCAGATACAGTACGAGCGGCGCGTCTCCGACGGCTGCCGCCGACCGGATCGCCGCGGTGTCATCGGCGACGCCGTCCCCTACCGCACCGAAGTCGCGGACATTGCGCGCCGACGGTGCGTCGCTGACATGCGGTGATCGGAATTCGACACCCGGGGAGTCGGAGGAGGAGCAGGCAGCCAGGGGTACCGCGGCGGCGGCGCCGAGGGATGCGGCCAGCAGTCGCCGTCGATGGACAGCCTCGAAATTCACAGGCGCAGCCTCCCCACCAGCCGCTGTATACCCGTGCCGCGCTTGCTGTACGCTACCGCGCCGGTGAGCAGGTTGTCCCCGAATGTGGCCAGTGCGCCGCGGATTCGCGGTGCGGTGCTGGTGCCGAGTTCGACCACCGCGACGGTTTGCTCACACAGCGGGGCAAGGGCGATCGCATCGGCGGCGTGGGCGACCGGCGCGGCCTGGATCACTACATGGTCGTAATCGGTGCGCAGTTTGGCGACCACGGCCGCGAACCGGTCGGAGGCGAGCAAATCCGAGGTGTGCTCATCCAGCTCGCCCAATGGCAGCACCGTCACCCCGGCCTGCGGCCAGCCGGTCAGCGCATCGGTGACCGACAGCGATCCGTGCAGGACACCGGCCAGTCCGGGCACCGCCCCGAGGGCGATCTGCTGTGATCCGCCGTGACCGGAGGTGTCGGCGTCGATATAGACCACATGCCGGCCGGTATCGGCGAACGACTTGGCCAGTGCCATCGCGATTTCCGGCTCCGACCGTGGCGACAGACTCGACAGCAGCACCGTCGTCGCCGCACCGTTGCGCTGCAAACGTGTTCGCAGCCTTCGGGTTTCCTCGACCGCACCCGGACGACCGAGATCGATGATGCCGAGGATCGGCACCGGCGCGCTGGTACGCGTCGATCCGGGAATCGGGCCCGCCAGCACCGCCTCCAGATCATTGGAGGTGCGCAGCTTGCGGTCGGTGCGATCGCGGACGAAGGCGGCCAGCCCGCCCAGCGCGAGTCCGGCCAGCACACCGAGCGCGAGCAGCCGGGTCGATTGTGGACCGCTCGCTCCGGATGGCAGTTCGGCCCGGTCCACGACCTCGGCGCGGGCGGCGGGTGCGGCGTCCTTCTCGATGGATTCGAGTTCGCCGATCAACTGACGGAACTGTGCGACAACGGTATTGGCGATATCGCGGGCGCGTTCGGGTGAGCTGTCCTTGATCGAGAAGACGATCAAAGTGGTGGCGGGCGGCGATGCCGCGGTGATCTTGGCACGCAGTTCGTCGACCGACATCTTCAGGCTGAGATCGTCGATGGTGCGCTTGGCGACATTGGCGCTGGTGGCCAAGCCAAGGTACGACCGCACGCGCTGCTGGGCGGCCAGTCCGCCCTGATACGAATCGTTCACCGAGGTTCCGGTCGCCATCGAGACGTAGACGCTGCTCGTGGCCACATAGTTCGTCGGTTGGCTGCGTGCGTAACCCACCGCCGCGAGTAGGCACAGCACCAGCACACCGAGCATCAGCATCCAGCGACGACGCGCGATATGCCAGTAGTCGATCAACCCCATTGTTCGGAACCTCTTTTCCCGATGACGAGCAAAGGCTGTTGCGGTGGCTGCGATAGGACCCGCGGTTTCGCGCGGCGGCGATATTCCTGGACCGCCAAATAGATCAGCGTCGCGAGGACCGCGGCCTGCAGGAATTTGCCGAGCGCCTCCATGCTGCCGAGGATGCCGCGCTCGAACAGCGAGGAGGCTCCGGTCAGCGCGAGCGCGAGCACCACCATCGGGAAGTACCGGGAATACAGCGCTTTGGCCCAGGCGAGCAGCAGCACGAAGGTGAAGCCGACGCTCACCACGATGCCGGTATAGCCGCCGATCACATAGCCCTCGTTGATATTTCCCTCGGCCAGTGACACCGAGACCCGTGTCATGTCCACCGAGGCGCCGCGAACGTCGTCGGCCCATGCGGTACCCGACTGGAATTTCGGGGCACCGAGCAATTGGGTCGGAATCAGGCTCAGCGCGGCGTGGCGGAACTCCTCGGCGGGCGTGAGCCAGTATCCGGTGCCGTGATAGTAGGCGTCGGTTGCGGCCTCGAGAAGATCGAAGCGCCGCAGGATGCTCAGGAACGGCCGCACCGAAGGCGGATATGCCGAACTGGTCATCGCTGCTTCGGCCGTGCCTGCCTCGGTGGTCTTGAACGACTGCAACCACCCGAAACCGCCGATGCCGAGCACCGCGATGGCCAGCACACCGACCACCTTGGCCTTGGTCCAGCCGAGTATCGCGAACCGGACCGCCACGGCCAACGCGGCACCGAGAATCGGGGTCTTCGATTCGACGACCACGGTCCACATCAGTTCCCCGGCCAACAGCGCACCGATCAACAGCGCGGTGGTGCGCGGCTGGGCCGGTCGGATGAAAATGATCAGTCCGAGCGCCGCGACGGTCGCGAGAATGCTGACGAAGGCGAGAATCGGATTGGCGCTGTCGACATCACCGGCGTGCCCGGTGGATCCGGAGGCGTAGGAGGCGCCCCTACCGAGCAGTCCGATGACGTAGATGGTGGCCAGGGCGGGCACGAAATCCGGATTGCCGGTCATCGCCGGCGGGCGGGGTACCCGATGATGTCGCGACCAGATCGCATATCCCACAATCAGTATCGCGTAAACCCACAAGCCGAAGACGACATGATGCAGCACCAGTGCGATGCCGCGGTCGTAGCCGAGTACGGCCAGTCGCGGATCGGGCACATTGTCGCCGTAGTGCGGTTCGGGTTGCACTGCGAGCAGTACTAGCGGCCGGGCGAGGTAGGACAGCGACCAGAATGCCGCCTGCGCGATGATGAAAACCCGTGCGACGCTGGGCACCCATGCCGAGGCGACCACCAAAGTGACCAGGGCGCAGCCGATTGCGATGATCTCGGAATAGGCGGTCATGCCTGCGCCTCGCCGGCGCTCGGCTCCGTCACGCCCGCCTGGGCGGCTGTGTTGATTGTTCGCTCGCTGCGCTCACTCATGACTGCGCCTCGAGTACGGCCATGATCTCGCGCGCTCGGTCGACGTACCGGTGCCCGCCGTCGGCGATCCGCCGATATCCGGCCTCGGCGATCGCGTCCGCCTTCTCCGGATGCCGCGCGCACCAGTCCAGGATTTCGCGCAGTTCGGTCTGATCGGTGAACAGGAAGCATTCGACGGTGTCGCGCAAGAGTTCGGCATGTTCATCGGTGCGTTCGCCGACGAACAGCCCACCCGCGGCGGGCACTTCGAAGGTGCGACAGGTGTGGGTGTCACGGTTGTCGGAGTTGAGCAGCACCAGATTCGCGGTGATATCGGCGACCACGGCCGAATAGCGCGAACCGTAGACCGGGCCGCCCACCGTGGCGCGGGTGGTGCGCAATTCCGGAACCCGCCGCCAGCCCGGACCGCGCACGAGCATCCGGTCGCCGTGTTCGCGAGCCAGCGCCACCAGATCGGCTCGGCGATCGGGGCGGCAGACGCCGATGAAGCCGACCAGGTAGCGCGGTGTCCGTCCGCGCGCGGCCGGATAGTGCCACGCCGGATCGTAGGCGCTGCGGACGAAACCGACCGCCTTCGCGCCCCGGTCGAGGAGTTCGGGCACATTGTGCTGCTTGGTGGTGACGATCAGATCCCAATCAGGTTCGTGCGCAAGGTATTCCGGACTGACGTTCGCCGGATTGGCGACATCGTCGGGGCTGTAGTGCACGTGTAGCCGCGCCGGGAGGTCCAACAACCTGCGCTGGTCGAGGTGCACGGCTTTGAACGCGAAGACCAGATCGGGCTGGAACTGTGCTGCGGCACGGTCGATTTCGCCGTGCAGGTCGGTGACGGTCCACGGCGCGCGCCTGCGCGCGAACTTGGCGTAGACCCACGGCGGCGACAGTCGTTTCGGCAGGGTGACCGGGGTGGAGTCGACGACCACCACCTCGTGGCCCGCCTGCTGGAGGCCGTCCGCGAGCGAGCGCGCATTGCTGCCGACCCAGTCGTCCCCGATGAACAAGATCTTCACGCGGTGCCCTCCTCGCGCATCAGCACCACGGCGGGACTCGAGGCTACGGGCACCGTGCGTTCGCGCACGATCAATGTGCGAACGCGCGCGAGATACCATATAGCCGTACTGAATTCGACGAGCACACTGCTGTAGATGAGTGTCCAGACCGAATGAGTCCGGAAAGCAATGAACAGAGCGACGCCTGCGACACAGGTGCCGAGCACCGCACCGATGAGCACACCTGTGGTGTCCTGTCGCACCGGCAGCAGCGCCGTGGTGACGAACGAGGTGATCGTGGTGGCGGGCAGCATGAAGATCTCTACTCGCAACAGCCCGACGGCTCCGGTGAATTCGTCACCGAAGACCAGGCGGATCAACAGTGGCGCGGCCAGCCAGACGGCCACGGCCGCCACGGTGGCGACACCGATGCAGGCCGCCAGCGCCAGCAGGGCGTGTCGCCAGAATCGGTGATCGGTGCTGCGCCGCGCCATGCGGGGCAGCAGCGCGAATCCGATGGGATCCAGGGTGGATTGGATCGCGCGCACAAGCCGGTCGCCCGCCGAGTACAGGCCGAGCGAAACCGTGTCCAGCACAGCGGAATACACTGCGGCCGCGCCCTGGCCATAGGATGTCACCAGCACCCTCGATGTGAGAACCGGTGCACCCGTTCGCAATACGCTCTTGAATTGCCGAGGCCGCGCGGGCGGGCCGAAGCTGCGCAGTGAATCCCACCAGGTCAGTGCCACCGTGGGCACGGACGACAGCAGCAGGCACAGCAGTGCGAGCTGCGCGCTCGGCATCCGGGGGAGCAGCCCGACGAGCAGGATCAGATAGCCGACCCGGCCGACCGCTTGATAGGCGGTCGACGCTCCGAACCGGCCCTGCCCGATCAACAGCCAATCCTCCGAAACCGACCAGAATCCTCCCGCGAACAGGCCCAACAGGATCATGTCCACCTGCACCGACGCACTCGCGGCCAGACAAAGCAGCAGCGCGATCCCGATGACGCCGAGGGTGCTCGCGCGGATCGCCAGATAATCGCCGCGCAACTGATTGATCGTCTGCAGCCGGGCGCTCTCGCCATCGCGTTCGCGCGAATCGTGCACCCGCGCGGCCAGGAACGAGGTGATGCCGAGATCCACCAGCAGCGAGCCGATGAAATACGACGACATACCTATTGCCAACAGGCCCAAGCCGTGTGCGCCGAGCACGCGCGCGATCAGCGGAACCGTGACGATCGTGATGACGTACTGTCCGTACTTGCCGAAGGTGACGTAGCCGATATCGCGCAGCACCCCGCCGAGGCCGTGGGATCGGTGCAGGCCGCCGCCGGGCGCGCCGCGTTCGTCGTTGCGATGGGCGCCGCCGGTGGCGGTCGGCGTCGGTGGTTCGGTGGGCTGGCCCGCGGCATGTTTGTGTTCAGACATGCGGAGTCCGTTCTCGCGGATTCTGGTGGCCCCCCGCGGCGGGAGCGACGGGCCCGGAGGCGGTAGCGGAGCGTAACCACGTAGGGCCCCGCGAGCGCCGCCGATCAGATACCGCACCGTTGCGTTGGGTTATGGAATTCAGGAGGGCGGCGACGGTGCGCGCCGACGTTTCGATGTCGAAATCCCCGGCGCGGGTGCGGGCCGCCGTGGCCAGGCGGGTCCGCAGCGCCGGATCGGCGATGAGGGTGTCGAGTGCGGTGGTGAGTTGTCGCTGATCGCCGCCGTCCACGAGCAGTCCATTGACACCGGGTTCGACGATCTCGGCCGGGCCGCCCGGTCCGGAAGCGATCACCGCGCAGCCCGCGTGCATACCCTCGACCACGACCTGTCCGAATGGTTCGGGAAGTACCGAGGAGTGCACGAGGATATCGGCATTGCGCAGATAGCTTCCAGGATCGTCGACGTGACCGGTGAAGATGACCGGCAGCCCGAATTCCTGTGCCATGCACGCCAATTCGGCCCGGTAGGGCTCCTCGTCGAAGAAGGTGCCGCCGATCAGAAAGATCTGTCGCGGTTGCACTTTCATCGCCGCGATGGCGCGCAGCAGCACGTGCTGGCCCTTCCACGGCGTCAGCCTGCCGACGGCGACGACGACCGTTTCGGTGGGCGGACGCTGCGCGGCGCGCTCGATATCCTCGGCGAGTTCCACACCCGGATAGGCCACCACCGCCGGACGACGGCCGATCCGTAAGGTGCGCAAGGTGGTTCGGCTATTGGCAAGATAACCGTGTGCCACGAGTCGGCCGAGCAACTGGATCACCGCCGTCGGCAGTCGGCCGAAATAGTCGACCGAGATTCGATCGTGTACCTGCCAAACCAGCGGAATTCCCGCTCGTCGCGTCGCGACCGCACCCATCACCAAAGCCTTGGTGCTCTCGGCGATCAGCACATCGGCGCGCACCTCGCGCGCGGTCGCGCCCAACGTCCAGCCCAATCGCAGCAGGGCGATGAATCCGGCGACCAGCCGCACCGGCCCGGACCCGATGGTCATGGCACGGCTGTCGAAAGCACCGCGCACGACGCGGGTCTCGACCCCGCGCGCCCGCATGCGTTCGACCATCGGGCCGTCCTCCGTATAGATCTGCGCGACATCGATGAGCCCCGACTCGCGCAGCGCGGCAAGCAACCGAAGCGTCGCCAGTTCCGCGCCCGACGGCGCCGCGGTATGCGCGAGAAAGAGGGCTTTGGTCGTCCTCGATGGGGTCATCGCCTTAATTCCTGATACATCGTGAGATGACGCTCCGCTGTGACATCCCACGAGAAAGTTTCCGCGTGCGCGCGACATTGTTCGGGCGTCGGCAGTGTGCCGTTCAGCGCGGCCACGATCCGTGCGCCAAGTGCCTCGGCCTCCCCGGCAGGCACGATCAGCGAAGAATCCAGTCCGCGTACCGAATCCGGTAGTCCGCCACAGTCGGTGACGATCGGAACACGACCCGCCGCCAGGGATTCCAGGGCGATCAGTCCGAATCCCTCGAGCGCCGTGGTCGGGACAACGGTGAGTGCGGCCCGTTCATAGAGGTCGGTGAGTTGTCGGTCGTCGACACTTCCCGCGAAGGCGATCGAATCGCCCAGCCCGGTGCCCGCGGCCTGGGCGCGCAATTCGCCCTCGGCGGTCCCGGTTCCGACGAGGACGAGTCGAGCGTCCGGATGTTCGGCGACCACGCCCGGCCAACAGCGCAGTAGCGTATCGATGCCCATCCGGCGTTCGAGTCTGCGCACAGACAGCACGGTTCGGCGGGTACCGGTCGGTATCGGTGAGGCTCGGAATCGGGTCAGATCTACACCCGGCGCGATGACCTGGATCCGGTCGGCCGGGACCCGATAGTCGTCGCTGAGTACTTCACGAAAGTGATTGGACAGCACTACGAATCGGTCCGCACCCGCATAGCGGATCCGCTCGAGCAGATACTTCGCCCGTGCACCGATTTCGCTCTGTCCGGTGAGGCGGCTCTCGGCTGCCCACGGTCCATGGAAGTGCACGACCAGCGGCACCCGCCCGCCTCGCGCGAAGGCCGCCGGACCATACAGCGCGAAGTGCCGGTCGAGGATATTCGCGCGGCCCAGTTCGGCCCGCTCCAGAAATGCGGAGCGGGCCCTGGTGATGGTCGAACCGCCGGTTCGTCCCCACGACCGAGCGCCGGGCGGAACATCGGCGCCGGTCGTGCCGAACGCCGACGCCGAAACCTGTACGCCCGGTTGCCGTGCGAGTGCGTGGAATAGTTCGGTGAAATAACGATTGAGTCCGCCCGGTGCTGCCGAGAACCATTCGGAACCCGTCATATGCACGCGCAATGCCCCGGTCGCTGCCGTCATCGCGGCCCCCTGCTTCTGGCGATGATGGGACGAGCCAGCTATCTGAACTCGCTTCCCGCGCAACAGTCTAAGGGAGTTCGATGGTTCTGGCGGGACTGAGATCAACTTCCGACCCGGGCGGATGACCAGTCCGCTGTCGGTCAACCGAGGTCGAACAGATTCACCTGAACCCACCGCGGCCGGCGCCGAATCTCGGATGCGCGAAGCGCTGTGGCGCTTCGCCCGATTGGTCGCGGCCACGGCCACCGAGGCGTGGCCGGATGTGCGGCCGCACGCGGAGATCATCGATATCTTCGCGCTGTCGGTGGTCGGGATGCTGGAGCGGGTGGTCGTGGAGAAGCAGGGCGGTCGGTTGGACGTGCCGATGGACCATCTCATCGACTATTGCGCGGCCTTCGCCGGCGCCTCCTTGTGTGCGGTCTACAGCGGCCAGATCGCCCAGCTGACAACGGATTAGCCAGCTGGCCCACATCGATCGGGTGGGGTAGATTTCACATCGAGTTCGTGCCGGGCGGCGCGGACCGACCCGCGGGGGGCAGCGGGAGGGACTAGGACAGTGGGGACCAAGGGGTCTGTGGCTGAGCACATCGATGTCGCCGAACGTGAGATCCGGGTGCTCGTCGAGAACGGCGAGTACTGGCTGCGCAATCGCGGCGATATCGCGATGATGGTGGTCACCGTCGAGCGGATCCGCGCGCATTGGCCGCGGGCGCGCATCGGTGTGCTCACCCATCAGCCCGGTGTACTTCAGGGGCTGGTGCCGGAGGCCGAACCGATCTGCGGGCCCGATTGGCGCTGGGGATCCGACGGCTGGCAAGGAGTGCTATCGCGTACCGCGGGGACGAAAGTGGTTGGCCCGGCGGCATTGTGGTGGCGGGCGACCACGGACGGACCGAAGGATCGGCTGCGCGCCATCCGCACCCGCGGTCGCGGCGAGTCCGATGATGCCGAGACGAATCCGGTAGCACCGGAACACGAATTCCCGGTGGAGATTCCGGCGGCGGTCGAACAGGCCTCGCTGGTACTCGCGATCGGCGGCGGCTATCTGACCGATGTCGACCGCTACCAGGCGCACCGCACCCTCAACCTGCTCGAATACGCCTGCGCACGCGGCATCCCGACGGCGCTGATCGGTCAGGGCATGGGACCGATGCGCGACCCCTATCTGGTCCGCCGAGCCGAGGAGGTGCTGCCGAAGGTCGATTTCGTTGCGCTGCGCGAAGGGCGGCGCGGCCCGGAGTTGCTCGATAAATTCGGCGTCGAGTCGGATCGGGTGCTGGTCACCGGTGACGATGCGGTCGAATTCGCCTATCGCAGTCGCGATGCCAGGATCGGCACCGAGATCGGCGTCTGTCTGCGTGTCGCGGACTATGCGCAGGTCAGCCTCGAAGCCCAGGGGATCGTCGGTCAGGTGGTGCGCACCCGCGCCGCGGAGTCGAACGCCGGGCTGGTGCCGCTGATCATCTCCGAATACGCCTCAGAGGACCGGCTTTCGACGTTGCCGCTGCTGGCCGGGGCGGATAACGCGCTGCCGCCGGTCGGTCGCGGTGGCACCTCGGCGGATGTCGCCCGGCAGGTCGGGCGGTGTCGCGTATTGGTGACCAGTGCCTATCATCTGGCGGTCTTCGCGCTGTCCCAGGGGATTCCGGCCGTCGGTATCACCGCCTCGGAGTATTACGACGACAAATTCCACGGGCTGGCGCAGATGTTCGGGACTGGACTGCGCGTGGTGCATCTGAACGATCCCGAACTGGAACAGGAATTGACCCTGGCGCTGGACGAGCTGTGGGACGATGCACCTGCGCTCCGGGATCCACTGCAACAGCGGGCCGTCGAACAGATCGATGCGGGCCGGAGTGGTTTGGCGCGAGTATTCGGATTGGTGGAGAACGGACCGGTTCGCCCGGTCCCACGATCAGAGGGATAGCCGTGGTGACGATGCTGTCGGTCTGCGTTCCGGCCTACAACTCCGGCCGGACGCTAGCCACAACCCTGCGATCGATCCTCGATCAGGATGCGGAATTCGAACTGGTCGTCGTGGACAATGCGAGTACCGACGATACGTCGGAGGTCGCGACATCGTTCGACGATCCACGAATCCGATTGCTGCGCAACGACACCGTGCTGGCCATCGGCGACAACTGGGACAAGGCGATCCGAGCCTGCGCCGGAAAACTGATCAAGGTCGTCTGCGCCGACGATGTACTGCGCCCCGCTGCGATCACCACCCAACTCGAGGTGATGACCGATCCGTCGATCGCCATCTCCTCCAGCCGTTTCGAGGTGATCGATGAGGCGGGGGAGGTGCTGGAGACCGAACTCGGATTGGCCGGGCTGCTCGGCAGACAGACCCCACGTGCCTTGGCGCGCACCATCGTGCGCCGCGGCCCCGCCGACTTCGGACCGACAGCGGCGGCCATGTTCTATCGCGAGCACTACGACCGTGTCGGCGGTTTGCGTGGTGACCTGGTCTTTCCCATGGATGTCGACCTGTTTGCGCGGGTCTCGTCCTTCGGCGTCTTCTTCGGGATGACCGAAATCCTCGCCGCGTGGCGCAATTCGTCGTTCAACCTGTGCAGCCAGACCTCCACGGTCAGCAAATTGACCGACATGTATCGCTTCCACCACCGCATCGCCAACGACTACCCGGATCTGGTCCACCGCGGCGATGTGCTCGCCGGGGATGCCCGCCTGGCCAAGGCCGCATTGCACCGCCTGCGCGTGCGCACGGTAGCCACCGTCCGCAATCGCCCGGATTTGCTGGTCTGACACATGAACTGGCAGTTTCGCCGGGCTGCCGGTGTGGTGAATCCCGATTCGGCAAACTAAAGAGTCTGTTAACTAATCCGTTGCGGGCGCGCGCACTGCGGCGAGTCGAAGTAGACAGGTTGCTGGGGACTCGCGGCAGGAAGCGTTGGTGTGGATGGTTATTGATCATGTGTCGCGGGGCGCGCTGCTATCGAGCACACTTCCGGACGCGCGCGGGCGGTTCGGTGAGTTCGGCGGCCGGTATGTTCCCGAAGGTCTGATGGCCGCGCTGTTGGAATTGGAACAGACGTATGCGCTGGCGCGGGCCGACGCCCAATTCCGCGACGAACTCCACGAATTGCTGCGCACCCGGGTCGGCCGTCCCACGCTGTTGCATCAGGTGCCGCGCTTCGCCGAGTTGCTCGCGGTGACTGGCGTGCGGGTCTATCTGAAACGCGAGGATATGACCCATACGGGTGCGCACAAGATCAATAACGCACTGGGCCAGGGATTGCTGGCCAAGCGGATGGGCAAGACCCGGATCATCGCCGAGACCGGCGCCGGTCAGCACGGAGTCGCGGTGGCAACCGTCTGCGCGATGCTCGGCATGACGTGCGTCATCTATATGGGCGCCCACGATATGCATCGCCAGGCCTCCAATGTCATGCGGATGACACTGCTCGGCGCCGAGGTGCGTCCGGTGGAGACCGGCAGCCGCAGACTCAAGGAAGCCATCAGTGAATCGGTCCGCGATTGGGTGTCGAACCTCGACACCACGCACTACCTGTTCGGCACCTCGGCCGGGCCGGCACCGTATCCGCTGATCGTGCGCGATCTGCAAACCGTCATCGGCCGCGAGACCCGACTGCAGATCCTGAAATCCGAAGGCCGACTACCGGATTACCTCGTCGCGTGTGTCGGCGGCGGCAGCAATGCCATCGGCCTGTTCCACCCCTTCATCGATGAACCGGACGTTCGGTTGATCGGTGTCGAGGCCGCGGGCCTCGGCGTCGAAACCGGGGTTCACGCCGCCACCCTCAGCGCGGGCAGTCCCGGCGAAATGGACGGCGCCTACAGCTATCTGCTGCAGGACGACGACGGACAGGTCACGCCGACGCACAGCATTGCCGCGGGCCTCGACTATCCGGGCGTCGGCCCGGAACTCAGCTACCTCAAGGACATCGGTCGCGTCACCTACCGCACCGCCACCGACGCCGTGGCCCTGCGCGGCATGCACGCCCTCACTCGCACCGAAGGCATCATTCCCGCCCTCGAATCCGCCCACGCCGTCGGGTATGTCCTCGAACTGGCCGAACGCGGTGACCTGCCCGCCGACTCGATCGTGGTACTCGGGCTCTCCGGACGCGGCGAAAAGGATCTCGCCATCGCGGCGGAGCGACCGGCCGGATAGGCGATTCGCGGATCGACTGCGCCATGCCGGTTCGGCCGAATGACAAACGGGGCGAACCGAATTGCCGAGCATGCCGTCGAGCGGTCTCGGCGGTCCGGATACCGAGCCCGACCTGCTCGATCAGGCATCAGCGCAGCGACCGTGCGCGGGCGACGGCACCGCTCAGGCAGCCGACCGAAGTAGGGCCAGCTCCTCGGCGAGGATCTTCACTGTGTCGCGAATCTGGTCCTCGGTGTGGCATGCGGTGACGAAGAAGCGCAGGCGGGCCAGGTTTTCCGGGACTGCCGGATACAGAATCGGGTTGACGTT
The DNA here is from genome assembly GCF_050955745.1 of Nocardia sp. CA-120079. Lineage (NCBI taxonomy): Bacteria > Bacillati > Actinomycetota > Actinomycetes > Mycobacteriales > Nocardiaceae > Nocardia > Nocardia sp. CA-120079. The sequence goes on along the minus strand of NZ_CP192088.1, from coordinate 5,609,861 downwards.
GATGCCGCGGCGCAGCAGCGCGTTCGACAGTGTCAACGTCTGCATCGAGTCGCCGATGATGCACGGGATGATCGGTGTGTCCGCGCTGTCACCGGTGTCGATACCGGCGTCGCGAGCCAGGCGCAGCAACAGTTGTGCGTTGTGCCGCAGGCGATCCAGCGGTGTGCGGTCGGAGCGCAGCTGCCGGATCGCCGCCGCCGATGCGGCCGCGTTCATCGGGGTCATGCCGACGCTGTAGACAAAACCCGGTGTGGTGTATTTGAGGAAGCGGATCAGCTCGGCGCTGCCCGCTACATAACCACCGCAGCCGGCCAGCGCCTTCGACATGGTGCCCGACCACAATTCGACATCGCCGCGATCGACGCCGAAGTATTCGCCGATCCCGCCGCCGCCGGCGCCGAGCACACCGATGCTGTGCGCCTCGTCGATCATCAACAGCGCCTGGTGCTTCCGCTTGACCTCGATGATCGCGGGCAGATCCGGAATATCGCCGTCCTGGCTGTAGACGCCCTCGATCAAAATCAGCACACGGCGATACTGGTGCCGGATGTCGGTGAGCAGCTGGTCGAGTGCCGCATGGTCGTTGTGCGGGAACGGCCGCCGCGTCGCACCGGAGAGTTTGCAGCCCTGCAGGATGCTGTCGTGCGCGAGGCTGTCGTGGATCACCAGATCCTGCGGACCGACGATGTGACCGATGATCGTGACGTTGGTCGAATGGCCACCGACGAGTGCGATCGCGTCCTCGGTGCCGAGCAACCCGGCTAGTTCGGCCTCGAGTTCGCGGTGCACCGGCTTCTCGCCGGAGAGCACGCGGCTGGCCGAACACGAACTACCGTAGCGGGCGACCGAATCCTGAGCTGCCGTCACAACCGCCGGATGACCGGACAGTCCCAGGTAGTTGTAGCTGGAGAAGTTGAGCACTGGCGTGCCGTCGATCACCGAGGTGTCCCGGGTGACGCCGTCGTTGATCAGGAAGTACGGATTCGAAAGTCCGAGCGCCTCGGCGCCGGAGAGCCGATCGGCGATGGCCCGCACCTCGGCGAAGTCGGAGATCCGATACTCCGGCGCCACCGTCACACGCTCGGGTGCCGGCGTGGCGGGCGCGGGCGCACCGGTCACCTGATCCGCGACATGACCGATGACATCACCCAGTGTCGTCGTCGCGGTGAACCAGCTCGGATCGATGGTCAGTCCGGGAAGTTTGCGGACGAGTCCGCCGAACAGGTCGGTGAGCATGATCGAATCGAGTCCGAGGCCGTCGGTGATCGTCCGGTCGTCCCGCAACAGGTCGGCGGGGAAGCCGCTGACCCGGGCCACCTCCGCGCGCACGATGGCGGCGACCGCCTCCGGGCCGACCGACGACCGCTCGGTGTCCGGTGTCCGGATCTCGGTGGATCCCGTCGCGACACTGGCCAATACGGCGGCCTGCTCGCGGAAGAGTGCGATCAATTGGTCCATAGTGGTTGTTGCCTCAGGGGTTGTGGAAGTCGTGGTGTGGGTGGGGGGTTCGACCCAGAATCGGTGTTCGGTCGAGAACTCGTAGGTCGGCAGGCGGCGACGGACTCGTTGCGCCGATGCGTAGAGTCGATCCCAATCGGGGGTGAAACCGTCGCGGTACAGCGCGGCAAGGGTCTGCGCGAATTCAGCTCCGGTCGCACCCGGTCCGGGGCTGGGCGCGAGACAGCGCGCCGCCAGCTCGGGCCGAATCCGGCCGACCAGCGCCGCCAGCACCTTTCGCGGGCCGACCTCGATGATATGGCTGGGCTCGGTGCCTAGTGCCGCCGCCACGGCGTCGGCGAATCGGACTGTGGCACAGACGTGTTCGGTCCAGTACGCGGCGTCCATGAGCTCGGAAGCATCGAGCAGGCGGCCGCGCACGGTCGAATAGACGGGAATATTCGGTGCACGATAGACGCAGTCCCGGGCGATGGCCTCGAACTCCGCCAGCATCGGCTCCATCAGCGGGCTGTGGAACGCGTGGGAAACATTGAGCGCCTTCGTGATCACCGCACGTGCGTCGAGTGCCGCGCGGATCCGCTCGATCGCCGCGGCCGGACCCGAGAGCACGAGATCTGCCGAACCATTGACGGCGGCGACCGCAACCAAGGGTTCCTCGGCGAGCAGATCGGCCACCCCGTCCTCGGCCGCGCGTACCGCGAGCATCGCGCCGCCCGTCGGCAACTGCTGCATCAGCCGTCCGCGCGCGACCACCAGCCGACACGCGTTGTCGAGGTCGAAAACTCCCGCGACTGCCGCGGCCACGACTTCGCCGATGCTGTGCCCGATGAGCCATGCCGGCCGCACGCCCGCGTCGGCGAGTGACCGGGCGAGTGCGTATTCCATCGCGAAGATGGCGGGTTGTGCGAGGTCGGTGCGGTCGATATCGGTGCTCTCATCGAGCAGCAGGTCGCGCACCGAGCGACCCAGGTGGTCGATCATGCAGTCGTCGACCGCCCACAGCGCGTGCTGGAACAACGGGTTCGCCGCATCCAATGCCCCTGCCATACCGGCGAATTGCGAGCCCTGACCGGTGAACATCCAACCGGTGCCGACGGCTTGTGCCACACCGATTTCGGGTTCGCCCCGCAGGCGTGCGATAGCGTCGCCACGATCGGTCGCGACAATCGCCATTCGAGTGCGCCCGGAAGATTTGACCTGGTTACTGGTCCAGCACAGCTGCGCGAACCGATCCTCCGGTACCGTCGCCAATGCGTCGGCGAGTCGAAGTGCGTTGCGCCGCAGTCCTTCCTGGTCATTCGACGACAGCGTGAGTACGCCACCACCCGACGCCGTCGCAGCGTGCTTCGCGGGTGCGCTCGCCAGCACGATGTGCGCATTCGTGCCGCCGATCCCGAAGCTGCTGACCCCGCCGAGCGCCGGTCCGTGCAGCGGCATCGGTTCCGCGACCAGGCGCAGACCGCGATGACTCATCCGCAACCGGGGGTTTTCCTGTTCGGCGAACCTCGTCGGCGCGACCACACCGTGGTGCAGACCGAGCGCGACCTTGATCAGTCCGGCGACGCCCGCAGCGCCCTCGGTATGGCCGAGATTGCCCTTGATGGAACCGATGCCGCAGGGTTCGGCGCGGTTCGCCCCATGCAGTGCGCCGAGCGCCTTGACCTCGATCATGTCACCGAGAATCGTTCCGGTGCCGTGTGCTTCGATGAAGTCCACGTCCTCGGGCCGGACGTCGGCCCGCTGATACGCCTCGGTGATCACCTGCTGCTGTGCCCACCGGTTCGGCGCGGTGATGCCGTTGCTGCGGCCGTCGGAGTTGACCGCGCTGCCCTTGATCACCGCGTAGACCGGCAGGCCCTCGGCCACCGCATCGGCCAGACGCCGCAGCACGAGCACGGCGACGCCCTCACCGCGCACGATCCCATCGGCGTTGCCGCTGAACGGTTTACAGCGGGCATCGGGCGCGGACAGGCCCGCCTGGGTGTAGAACACACCGACGGCCGGGGTGAGGACGAGGTTCACGCCACCGGCGACCGCCTGATCGCATTCGCCGGAAGCCAGTGCACCACAGGCGAGATGGATCGCGACCAGCGATGACGAACAGGCGGTATCGACCGCGATGCTCGGACCGCGGAGATCGAGTTGATAGGACAGCCGGTTCGCGGTCATGAAGTACCCGTTGCCCGACCCGTGCTGCGGCGTGATCGCGGAGTAATCGCTCATCTGCAGATTCGCCCACTCGTTGGCCATCACACCGACGAAAACCCCGGTGCGCGAACCGGACTGGGACCGCGGATCGAGCGTGGCGTCCTCGAAGGCGCGCCAGGTAGCCTGCAGCAGGAGGCGCTGTTGCGGATCCATCGCCTCTGCCTCGCGCGGCGCGATACCGAAGAATTCGTGGTCGAATGCGTCCGCGTCTTCGATGAATCCGCCGCTGCGGGTATTGATGGTGCCGGGTGCGCCTGCGGGGTCGTGGAAGTCGTCGGCGTGCCAGCGGTTCGCGGGCACCTCTGAGATGGCGTCGCGTCCGTCGATCAGCATCTGCCACAGCGCATTGGGATCCGGTGCCTGCGGAAATCGGCAATCCAGGCCGACGATGGCGATATCCGTCATGCGACTTCGGCGAGTTCGATGGTCAGAAATTCGGCGATATCGGTGATGGTGGGGTAGTCGAAAACCATGGTCGGGTCGAGATCGAGCTCCCAGCGGTCCTCGATCTCGCCGCACAGACTCACCGCCGAAACGGAGTCGAGACCGAGTTCGGCGAGCGGGACCGCCGGATCCACCTGGTGCGGGGCGCGGTTGGTGTAGTCGGCGATGCGCGTCACGAGCCAGCCCTCGATCGTGGTCGAGCGGGCAAAGGTATTGGTGGTGAACAAGTTCGACTCCTGATTCAGACGGTCAGTGCTCGGTTGAGTGCCGGTTCGAGATCCTCGTGCAGTACGCCCTCGATGCGGTGCTGGAGGAAGGCATCGCGCATCGCGCCGCGCTGCACCTTGCCGCTGGTGGTGCGATGTACCGCTCGGCGCTCTACCAGAACGACATTCGGTGCGGGCACATCGAAACTGCGGGCCACGGCGATCTTGATCGTGGAAGTCAGCTCGGCCAGCGTCGAGCCACCGAGCCGTGCGGGCTGCACGCCCTGCACCACGACCATTCGCTCCCGTCCGCCCGCGTCCACGGCGACGGCCACACCGGTACTGTCGGCGAGCGCGGGATGCAGCTCTTGCACCAGTTCTTCGACATCCTGGGGATAGACATTGCGGCCGTTGATGATCAGCAGGTCCTTGCGGCGACCCGTCACGAACAACTCGTTATCGCGCAGCAGACCGAGGTCACCGGTGCGCAGGAATGGTCCCTCGGTGCCGATATGGGCGTCGAAGGTGTCCACGGTTTCGGCGGGACGGTTCCAATAGCCTGCGGCGACACTGTCACCACGGATCCAGATTTCACCGACCGTGTTGTCCGGCAACCGCTCTCGCGTGTCCGGGTCGACGATGCGGATATCGAGACCGCGGGCGGGTGCACCGCAGCCGATGATCCGGGCGCCGTTTTCGGAGTCCAGGTAGACCGGCGCGGCATCGACCGCTCCTACGCTGGCAAGCAACGTCACTTCGGCAAGGCCGTACGCGGGCAGGAATGCCGTGGGCCGCAGACCGGCCGGCGCGAACCGCTCGAGCACCGCCGTCACGGTCCGCTCACGGACCGGTTCGGCCCCGCACAGCGCGATGGTCAGGGTGCTGAGATCGAGTTCGGCCAACTGCTCGTCGCTGACCCGCCGGAGGATCAGGTCGTACGCGAAATTCGGTGCGGCAGTGATGGTTGCCCGGTATTTGTCGATGGCCTGCAGCCAGCGGACCGGACGTTTCAGGAAGGTCGTCGGCGCCATGAATACGAGATTCCCGCCGCCGTAGACCACCGCGAGCAGCAGGCCGATCAGCCCCATATCGTGGAAATGGGGGATCCAGCTGACGGCGGTCGTCGAATCGTCCAGTCCGATCGCCATGATGGCGGCCTCGTTGTGCATGAGGTTGCCGTGCGTCACGACGACACCCTTCGGTGTGCCCGTCGAACCCGATGTGTACTGCAGAAAGGCGATCGTTGCGGAATCGATGTCGGGCATCCGCCAGGCGTCCGGGTCGCCGAGCGGATCGTCGGTGGCGACGACGGTCGCGGTCGTGGCGGCAGCGACCAGCGGTCGCACATCGGCGCTGGTGAGCACCAGCTGGGCACCGGAGTCCGCGATTATGCCGCGAACCCGCTGCGCGCTGCTTTCGTAGTGCGGCAGCGGCGCAGGCACGGCCACCACACCGGCGTACAAACAACCGAGAAAAGCCCGTAGAAAGGCCATGCCGTCCTGATAGAGCAGGACGACCGGCTGCGCGGCTTCTCGACGTGTCGCCAGCCAAGCGGCCACCGCCCTGGCATCGCGATCGAGTTCGCGGTAGGTGACGATCTCCTCGACGAACTCGCGACCGACCTCACGCAGATAGGTGTACGACCTCGTATCCCCGTATTCGCATACCTGCCGACGGACTTGGTGAACGTAGCTCGGCTGCATAGAGGGAATTCCTCCAGGAGATCGGGAACGGGAACACGAATAACTTTCCGGTGTTCGCGCCCCGTGGGACAGAGACCTCAGGGATCGCCCAGCAAACCCGAGGGTGGGCAATTCTCACCCCAAGGTGCCCACACAGCAGTGTGGCGCCCGACGACCGGACGCCACACTGCCGAGCGCTGCGGACTCAGATGGTCCAGAGCCTGCCGTAGGTGTACACCGCATCACCGTTGGCGCTGATCACCCGCACGAACGGGCGAATGGTCGTCTGACCGAGCACGCCGGTGACGGTGCCGTGGAAGCCGGACATCCGGATGAAGCCCTCCGCGCCGGAGACGTCGCCGCCGGTGCATTCGAAGGTCTGGATGCCGGGCCCGAAACCCACCTCGAGCTCGACGCCTGCGCGCGGGATGAGTCCGTTGAGCTTGAGCACCGAGCCGTCGGCGCCACCGAGATCGAGACCGAGGTCCGGCGTGTACCACTGGAACCGGATCCGGCCGTTTACCGTGGCCGGATATCCGACCTGATAACCGACCGTGATGTGGCCCGACCAGTCCTGGGCGTTCGGTCCGGAGATGCGGTAGGAGGCCTCCCCGTTGTGGAACCACTCGCGGGTCAGCGGATTGCCGTCCAGCGGTGGAACGAAATCGATCCGGGTATCGGATTGAATCGCCTCGACCGTCCGATCCTGCCGATCGACGATCTGACTGGTGCTATCGATCGCCGCGGAGGCGGCGCCGGTGGTAAAGGCCAGACCCGAAGCCGCTACCGAGGCCAGTATGAACGCGCGCAGACTCCGGCTACGGAGTGTGTTCTCCCTCATCAGAATTTCCCCTCAGGTTCCCCAATAACAGATGTCTCTACAGCAAAACGCGCAACGCCGACGCCGATCCCGCTACGACGCAGTGAACTCACCGCATATGGTCACCGCCCTTCCGAGGGACCGGCGGGATCGTCGACGACCCAGCGGCCGTCGAGTTCGGGAAACCTGGCACGGACCTCCGCGAGCAGATCGCGCAATGTCAGCAGCACGAAATCCGGTCGGGCGGAGACGAGTTCGGCGGGGGAGATGATCGGTATATCGGTGCCCGGCATCCGACGGCCCTGTTTGGCTGGTGAGGCATCGGCGACTGCGGCGATCAGTCCGCGGTGCACGCCGGCGATGCTGAAGAGCGCGACCGCGCGCGATGCCGCCCCATAGGCGTACACCCGTCTGCGGCGCGCTGCCATCGCCTCGAGCCAGCGGCACAGTAGCCGGGCATGCTCGTCGGTCGTGCGCTGAAGGCCCTGTAGCGCAACGAGCTCGGTGTATTCGGCTTCGGCGGCGCTGATCGCGCGCACGGCATCGTCCGGTTCGACCGTGCCGTGCACCGCGCCGATCAGCACGGTGCCGCCGTACAGATCGAACTCCCACGCCCTGGCCACACACATCCCGGCGGCCTCGAGCAATCGGTGCAGTGCGCCGAGCGAGTAGTACGCGAAATGCCCGTGCCGCAATGCATTCCACTGACCTGCCGCGACAATGGTGGCCAGCGAGTGGTATTGGAGCAACAGCAGACCCGTCGGTGCGGTCGCCGCGGCCCGCTGCGCGAAGGCGGCACGCTGATCCGGCTCGTGCATGATGCCGAAGCAGTCGAGCACCACATCGGCGACCCCGTCGACGGATTCGAACCCGCGCTCGGCGAGCAATGGCAGCCAGGTACCGCCGTGCGGACTGCCGAATTCGCGCGCGGTCCGCCCGCGCAACAGACCGGCGCGTGCCACCCGTGCCACTGCGTCAGCGGCCTGATCGCGCAGCGCCTGCGGCTCGATGCCGCGCGGCTCCGCGGTGCGGGTGTCGTCATCGGCCAATTGCGCCAGCCCGCAGGCGCCGCAGACATCCATGCGCAGCGGATGCGCGATCTCGGTGGTTTCGATCGCACTGGCCGCGAGCGGAAAGTGGTCGGCGGCAGGAACTTTACCGAGATCGAGCACCGGAGTGAGTTCGGAACTCGAGCAGCCGCGACAACCGCGACCCGGGACCGTCCCGTTCATGACACGATGGCCTGGTGCGCATCGAACACACCGATCTCGCCGATGTCCTGGTGCTCGTGCCCGAACCCGTCCGGGACGACCGCGGCCTGTTCACCCGCACCTTCGACGCCACGGAGTTCGACGCCCACCTCGGCGCACCCGGTACGGCGGCCGCCTTCGTGCAGGATTCGCAATCGCGTTCGGCACGCGGAGTCATCCGTGGCATGCACGGACGCTCCAGGCGCGGTGAGGCGAAGCTGGTGCGCTGCGCGCACGGCGCGGTGCACGACGTGCTCGTCGATATCCGGCCGGATTCGCCGAGTTTCGGGCAGCAGCAGGCATTTCGACTCGACGACACCGAATTCCGGCATCTCTACGTGCCGCCGGGCTTCCTGCACGGCTTCCAGGCGCTCACCGCGGCCGCCGATGTCTGCTACCGGATCGACCGTCCGCACGATCCGACCGAGGACATCGGCGTCGCCTACGACGATCCGGAACTCGCCATCGCCTGGCCGCTGCCGGTCACCGTGGTCTCGGCCCGTGACCGAGCTGCCGGCAGTTGGAGCCGGCTGCTCACGACTCTGCCTCGCTGACGCTCGGCTCCGTCGTGCGCAGCATGCGCGCTGTGCCGATGGTTCACTCGCTGACGCTCGCTCACGACTCTGCCTCGCTGACACTCGCTCACGAAACTTGGCGAGCCGCGGTGATCCGGCGCATCGACGCGTCCAGCACCCCGGTATCCCGCAATTTCTCCAGATGTGGCAACCGGGTGAACCGGCGGAAGAAATCGTCACTGGTCAGTCCCCTGGCGGTGTATTCGCGATACAGCTGTTCGGCCCCGGCGGCCACCGTCCAGGTGGCGCGGTAGCCGAGAACCGAACGGGCGGTGGAGAAGTCGACGCGGTAGGACCTCGGGTCCGCACCGCTCTCGCCGGTTATGGACAGCCGGGCGCCCGGCACTGCCCTCACCACGGCCTCGGCGATTTCGGCCACCGTGAGGTTGTTCGCCTCGGTGCCGATATTGAACGCCCGGCAGTCGATCGCCGCGCGCGGCGCGGTCAGGCAGGCAGCGAAGGCCTTGGCGATATCGTCGGCATGCACCAGCGGCCGCCACGGTGTCCCGTCCGAGAGCACCTTGACCTCGCCGGTGAGCACCGCGTACCCGACCAGATTATTGAGCACGATATCCGCGCGCAGCCGCGGCGAGAAGCCGAATGCCGTTGCGTTGCGCAGGAATACCGGCGTGAAGCGGGCATCCGCCAGTGCCGCGACATCGTCCTCGACCCGCACCTTGCTCTCGGCATAGGGCGTGATCGGACGCAGCGGGGCGTCCTCGGTGACCAGATCCTCGCCCGCCGCGCCGTACACCGAACAGGTCGATGCGTATAGAAACCGCCGCACCCCAGCCTCTTTCGCGAGCCGGGCCAGCCGCACCGACGCGTGATGATTGATCGCGTAGGTGATTTCGGGATCGAGCGCCCCGAGCGGATCGTTGGACAACGCCGCGAGATGGATCACCGCATCGAATCCGATGAGCTGATCGACGGTAACATCGCGCAGGTCGACCGCGAGACCGGGCGGATCGCCGGGCGGTCGGCCGAGGACACAATCGGCGAAGAAACCGGCATCGAGTCCGACCACCTCGTGGCCCGCGGCGCGCAGCACCGGTGCCATGACCGTGCCGAGATAACCCTGATGTCCGGTGAGCAGTACACGCATGCCCGTGTCTTCGGCAGTCAATTGAGCTCCAATAGTCATGACAGACCCAAATCGACGACGACCTTGTCGACAACGAATGCTTCGGCATGCCGATCCCGGCATTGCACCCCACGCAGCCGGGACAGACCGGTGAACGACTGCTCGTCGAACCAGTCCCGCCCCACTTGAGAAGGGTAGTGCTTGTGCAGCATCCGCGCCTTTTCCTCGGCGAATTCCGTTGATATCGGCACGAATACGGTCGGGGTCGGCGTATCGGTCTCCCACTTCAGAATTTCGTAGCCGAGCACCAGATGGTCCCGGAATTCGGTGGGTACCAGTTCGGCGAGGAGCCGATGATCCTGATGTGCGTCGCCGCGCTGCGGTGCGAAGACCAGATCCGGTTCGGTGTTCGCGCGGAAAGTGGCCAGCGCCTGCTTGATTCGGTCCCAGTGCGCGGGTGCTCGGCCGTCGGGCAAGTCGAGCACCGTCACGCGCAGATCCGCGTTCGGACAGAACGCGGCCAGCGCGGCGCGCTCCTCGTCCTCGCGCACCGTGCCCGCACCGGTGAGCACCAGTGCGCGCACCCGCAGCCCGGAATGCTTGCGCGCCATCGTGAGCAGCGTCGCTCCCATGCCGATCGCGATGTCATCGCAATGCGCGCCGAGCACCGCGATCTCGGTCAGTGACCCCGTGGTCAGCGCGATCATGCGAACTGTTTCTCCCAGACCATCCACGGGCGGATGCCGGATCGGTATGCCGCGTCGAGTTCGGCGCGTTCCTTGAAGGTGTCGGCGGGCTTCCAGAAGCCCAGATGCTGATAGCCGTAGAGCCGGCCCTGTCCGGCCAACCTGCCGCAGGCGTCGGCCACCAGATCACCGCCGGGCGGCAGCAGATCCAGTACCTCGTGGCTGAGCACGAAGTATCCGCCGTTCTCCCACAGCGGCATCGACGAAACCGGCCGGATCTCCTTGACCTCGCCATTGGGCTTGATGTCGACGCAGTGGAACGACTGCTGCGGCGGCACCACCATCATCGAGGCCGCCGCGCCGGAGGCGTCGAAGCGCTCGATCATCTCGTCGAGCGGTGCGTCGGTGAGCACGTCGGCGTAGTTGGCCAGGAAAGTCTGCTCGCCCTCGAGATACGGGCGCACCCGGCGCAGCCGTTCGCCGATGGCCGAGTCGAGGCCGGTGTCGACGAAGGTGATCGACCAGTCGCTGATATCGGTACGCAGCAACTCCACCGAACCGTCGCGGATGACGAAGTCGTTGGAGACCGACTCCTGGTAGGTCAGGAAGAAGTTCTTGATGTGCTCGGCCCCGTAGCCGAGGCACAGAATGAAATCCTTGTGGCCGAAGTGCGCGTAATAGCGCATCACATGCCACAGCAGCGGCCGTGGACCGACCAGTTGCATCGGCTTGGGCAGCATGTCGGAGCCGTCACGCATCCGCATCCCGTACCCGCCGCAGAACAGCACAACCTTCATCGCGCGTGCCTTCCCCTCGATTCAGCAATGTTCGTTTCCCCGAGCACGGCGCTGTGCAAAGTCGGTAGTGGATAGACCAGTTCGCCGCCCCACTCGGCGATATGGCTCAGTTGTGCGGTGATCTCGGCCTCGAGATTCCACGGCAGTACCAGCACCACATCGGGTCGATCGAGGTCGATGCGTGCCGTCGGGTAGATCGGAATCCGGGTGCCCGGCGTGAATCGCCCGTGCTTATAGGGATTTCGGTCGACGGTATAGCTCAGCAGGTCGGGGCGGACCCCGCAATAGTTGAGCAGAGTGTTGCCCTTACCGGGCGCGCCGTAGCCGACCACCCGCCTGCCCTGCGCACGCGCGTCGAGCAGGAACCGCAGCAGCTCCTGACGGACCTGCCGCGCGCTGGTCTCCAGGTGCCGGTAGCCCTCGGGGCGGTGCAGGCCTGCGGTCTGCTCACGGTGCAGCACCTCGCGCACCCGGCTGCTCGGTGCGTCCGCGACTGCCTCCGGCCGGGCCCACAGCCGGATCGAGCCACCGTGGGTGGCGAGCAGTTCGACATCCACCACGGCCAATCCGGCAGTGGCCAGCGCGCGCTGGGCCGAGAGCACCGTGTAGTACTGGAAATGTTCGTGATAGATGGTGTCGAACTGGCCGAGCTCCATCAGGTTCAGCGCGTGATGCACCTCGATCGAGAGCCAGCCGTCATCGGCGAGCAGTTCGCGCAGTGCGCGGGTGAATCCGCGCAGATCGGGGACGTGGGCGTAGACATTGTTGGCGACGACCAGGTCTGCGGGCCCGTGCTGGGCGCGGATCCGTTTGGCGAATTCCTCGTCGAGGAAGGCGGTTTCGGTCGGTACGCCGAGGTTGCGCGCGGCCGCGCCGACATTCACCGAGGGTTCGATGCCGAGGCACGGGATGCCCGCGGCGACCACATGCCGCAGCAGGTACCCGTCGTTGCTGGCGACCTCGACCACGAACGAATCGGTGTCGAGGTCAAGCTTTTTGACAGCTTCGGAAACGAAGACTTCGGCATGCCGTACCCAACTATCGGAATACGAGGCGAAATAAGCGTATTCGGTGAAGGTTTCCTCCGGCGTGATCAATGCGGGGATCTGCAACAGTAGGCAGTCCTCGCAGATCCGCAGATGCAGCGGATAGGTCGGCTCGGGAAGGTCTAGTTCGTCCACCGCGAGAAATTTCTCGCACGGCGGTGTGGCGCCGAGGTCGAGCACACTCGACAAACGCTCGGAATCACAAAGTCGACAACGCATCCTGGCCCCCTGCCTCCTGCCGCGTGGATCGGCCCCGGCGAATTACCGGCATGCCGAAGACGTCGGCGCGATCAAGTGAGACGTTACAGCGAATCGCTTGCTCGCGGCTCATGAAACCGATTGTGTGGTAGCGGTTTTCGGACGAATTCAGGCGCGCTCAGACCATGGGCATCTGGTCGGCAAACAACCCCTCTTGGTGGCGGAGCCCCCAATGTCACTTCCATCTGGTGTGGGCGCGGGTGCGCCACCTGCCGACTTTTCCCGGCAACGCATTTGTGTCAAGTTTCGAAAAACCGACCGTCCGAATGTTGGCTACTCCGTGGAATACTTTGCGGCGCTTTCTGTTCAGCGTGTGGAGTGGATTGTGTTCTGTAACAATCGCCTTCGGGCCGTCGACTGAAGGAACACCCCGGGCGGTCGGATTGCGTCGAGGGGACCGGTCGACGGGGATCGGGGGCAACGAAAGACTCCCAGGGGGAGGTGTTTGTTCAATGAGCTACGAGCTCACCGACGATGACGACCTGGATCTCGCAGGCCCGTCACCGACCCTGCCGCGCTCCGAGCGCGAACGTTGGCAGGCGGAGTATGTACGGCGGCTGGCCACAACGGATTTCGCGGTGATCGCCGTAGCCGTCGGCCTTGCACAGCTGATCCGGTTCGGCGGCCCCGCCGCGCCCCCGCTGGCCTGGCCGATGCCGTACGAGATCGGCTACACCGTTGTCTCGGTGTTGCTCGCGCTCACCTGGCTCGCTTTCCTCGCGGCATGCAATTCCCGGTCGCCACAGGTGGTGGGGTCCGGGTCCGAAGAGTATCGGCGGTTGGTTTCGGCCACGTTGCGACTGTTCGGGGCCTTGGCGATCATGTCGCTGATCTTCCAGATCGAGTTCGCGCGAGGCTATCTCGCGATCGCGCTGCCGCTGGGGCTGGTCGGACTGATGGTCAGCCGGTTGCTCTGGCGACTGCACACCAGACAGCGCCGCAGGCGGGAGGGCGAATACCGCACCTCGGTACTCGTGGTCGGCTGGCCCGAGGCGGCGCAGGCGATGGCGACCGCCTTCTCTCGCGATCCGGATTCCGGATATCAGGTTGTCGGCGTATGCATTCCGGATGGCGGCACCGACACGACCGACTACGCGATCCGGGCATCCGGAAAGTCCTACTCGGTGGTCGGCGACGATCGCTCGGTGCTCGACGCGGTGCGCCGCAGTGGGGCAGATACCGTCGCGGTGACCGCGACCGATCACCTCGGCCCCGTCGAATTGCGCCGGATGGCATGGGATCTCGATCCGCTCGGCGTCGAGTTGATCGTCGCGCCCGGGGTCGTCGATATCGCGGGCACCAGGCAGACCAACCGTCAGGTCGCGGGCATGCCGATGCTGCACATCGCCAAACCGCAGTACGACCGCGCGAAGTCGACCGGTAAGGCGGTCTTCGATATGTGCTTCGCCGGCGCCGTGCTGTTCGCGATCCTGCCGGCGATGCTCGGCATCGCAATGCTGGTCAGGCTGACGAGCCCCGGTCCGGTCTTCTACCGCTCGGAACGAATCGGGCGCGGTGGCAAGCCTTTCCAGATGATCAAGTTCCGCAGCATGTACGTCGACGCGGATCGCAATGTCGCGGCGCTCATCGAGGCGAATGGCGGCAATCCGGTGTTCTTCAAGATGAAGGACGATCCGCGCATCACTCCGATCGGCAAGATCATTCGCAAATTCAGTCTCGACGAGTTACCCCAGTTCCTCAATGTGCTGCGCGGCGAGATGAGCGTGGTCGGCCCCCGTCCACAGGTGCAGCGCGAAGTCGACACCTACGACGGCAATATGCGGCGCAGGCTGCTGGTGAAGCCGGGCGTCACCGGTCTGTGGCAGGTGAGCGGACGCTCGGATCTATCGCTCGAGGATGCGGTTCGCCTTGACCTGTCCTATGTCGAGAACTGGTCGATGATCCTGGATCTGCTGTTGATCGCCAAGACGATCGGTGCGGTTGCGCGCGGGGAGGGTGCGTACTGAGACTCAGCTGGGGCGGCGGGCCGGGAATTCGGCGGCGAGTTCGGCGAATACCGCGGTATTCAGCGCGAAGGCCCGCTGTCCCTCGTCGAGCACCCGGCGGCGTTCGAGGTCGTCGAGCGGCAATTGATCGAGCAGGCCGCGGTATTCGCGTTTGAAGGCCGCCGGATTTCCGAGCGCGTCGAAGACGTAGAAGCGCACACCGTCGCCGCGATGCGGGAGATTCCACAACTTCTCGGCGGTCCCCCGGATGACCTGGCCGCCCGAGAGGTCACCGAGATAGCGGGTGTAGTGGTGCGCGATGTACCCGGCGGGCCACTCGCGGGCGCATTCGTCTATGCGGGCGGCGTAGGCGGCCGTGGCGGGTAGCGCTTCGAGGGCGTCGCGCCAGTCGGGGCCGATGAGGTGCGCGAGGTCGCGTTCGAGCTCCGCGGTCCTGGCCAGTTCGGTACGGATGAACGGACCCGCGATCGGATCGTCGGCGAGGGCGTCCCAGCGGTCTTCCAAGGCGTGGTAGATGAACCAGAGTTGGGCGGTGTAGCGGTGGTAGGAGTCGATGCCGAGTTCGCCGCCGAGCATGTCACTGATGAACGAGGAGTTTTCCGCTTCCTCGTGCTGCTGTGCGGTGGCGCTGCGGATCGCCGTGGAGAACGGGACCGTATCCGACATTTCTGAACCGCCTCACTGAATCTGACGAGCGAGGGCTTTGGGCACCCTAACTAATTCGAACAACCATACCGGCTGTCCATGGCAGCCACCTGCGCATCATGATCGACGGCCGGATTCCCGGCGATGCGGATGTCGCGGCAGTCGGCGTATGCGCACGATGACCGGCCGGCGGATCGAGCCGAATCGGCTCAGGATGCGCGGCCTGCGCACGGTGCGGTCGAACCACTCGCCGAGGGTGACACCCGCGGCCAGTGCGCAACCGACGCCGACCGCAGCGAGCACCTGATTGCCTCCGATCAGCAGTTCGTCGTTGAGCAGCGCGTAGAGCCCGCGATACACCTTCAGACCCGGCAGCAGCGGGGTGATGCCCGCGAGCGCGACGACCAGCGGGGGAGTCAGCGCTCGGCGCGCCATCAGACCACCGGCCAGACCGACCAGCGTCGCGGCGACCGCGGAGGAGATCACCGGACCGAAGCCGAGATGCTGTACGAGCAGAAAACAGATGGTGCCCGCGGCACCGCCGAATGCGGCCGCGGCGAGCGCGCGACGCTCGGCGTAGCAGGCCAGTGCGAACGCCAGCGCGGCCACCGCACCGGCCGCGATCTTGATCGGCAGATCGGTGATATCGCGACTGGAGGTCAGATAGACCGGCGGAATCGTGGCGCCGAGGATATCGCCGACCCGCAGTGCCATCGCGATGCCCGCGATAATGCCGCCGGTCATCATCATGACCTCGAGCATGCGGGCGGTCGCGGTGATCGGCGCGCCGGTTATCGCGTCCTGCACCGCGCCGACCAGCTGCAATCCACTGAGCAGCACGGTGATTCCGGCGGCGATGACCAATGTCGGGTCGACATCGATATGCAGGGTCGCCGCCAGGGTGGCCAGCAGCAGCGCCGGTGTCGCCGCGACAGCGCCGCCCACCACATGCTGGAAGAAGAACGGCAGACCGTAGCGATTCAGGACGCGATTGACGCGGTCGATGGCCAGGGTGGTGCCGAAGCTGACCGCGGCGACGAGCCAGCCGCCGCCGAGCAACGCCGCGATCGATGCGGCGAGCAGCGACCAGCCGAAGGTGGCGACCCAGCGGTGGTACGGATGCGGCGCGGAGGTGATCGCGTCCAGGCGGGCACGCGCGTCGCCGGGTGGGACGACCTCATTGCGGATGCGGCGGGTAAGCCGGTCGACCGCGGCGAGGCGAGTGAGGTCCAGTGAGCGGTATTTGACTACCCGCATGGTGCTGGCGGGCGGCAGCAGGGGACCGCGGTCTGCCCAGATCCTGATCGCGTCATAGGTGACGTCGATATCGCAGCGGGCCAGTCCGTAGGTGGCGGCGATGAAACGCACCTGGGTCATCGTGTCGTTGACACCGGTACCCGAGGCGAGCACCACCTCGCCGACCCGCACGGCCAGATCGAGCACCTCGGCGACGCGCGCATCGTCGGTGAGATCGATCGGCTGCAGCGGCGTCGGCGCGGCGACGATGTGGTCGGCGGTGGCGGGGCGGTCGGCGACCAGCAGGTCGACCGCCTGTTTGACGACCGGAATGCGGGGTGCGCGGAGGAAGCGCAATCGCGGCCGCCTGGCCGCCTGGTCGCCCGGGGCGGTGTCGTCTCCTCCTGGAAATGTGTCCGGACCCATGTGCGCGACCGTAGTCAACCGAGGCCTTGGTTCGCATCCGTGGTGGTCCGAGGGACCATTCAGTGGCTAGACGGTTGTCCGGACACTTGGTCGGAGCAAGGAAAAGTGATAGAACTTGTTCTAATTTGCAGATGGGAGCGTGCACGGTGCGGTACGGAATTGTGTTGTTCACCAGTGACCGGGGCATCACGCCCGCCGATGCGGCCGCGGCCGCCGAACAAGCCGGATTCGACGCCTTCTACGTGCCCGAACACACCCATATCCCGGTGGTTCGGGCGGCCGCGCATCCGCGCACCGGGGATGCGAGCCTGCCCGACGATCGATATCTGCGCACGCTGGACCCGTGGGTCGCGCTGGCCACCGCGGCGGCGGTGACCAGCCGGATCACGCTGTCCACCGCGGTTGCCCTGCCCGCCGAACACCATCCGATCACCCTGGCCAAAACCCTCGCCTCGCTGGATCATCTGTCCGGCGGCCGGGTCAGCCTCGGCGTGGGTTTCGGTTGGAATACCGACGAAATGGCGCATCACGGGGTGCCCGCGAACAGGCGCAGGACGGTATTGCGTGAACATCTCGATGCCATGCGCGCGTTGTGGTCGGAAGAGGAGGCCAGCTTCGCGGGGCAATTCGTGAATTTCGGGCCGAGTTGGTCCTGGCCCAAGCCGGTGCAGAAGCGGATTCCGGTGATTCTCGGCGCGGCCGGGACCGAGCAGTCGTTCACCTGGCTGGCCAAGAATGCGGACGCCTGGCTGACCACCCCCACCGAGGACGGCCTCGGGGAGAAAATCGAACTGCTGCACCGGGTTTGGCGCGAACACGAGCGTGCGGGCAGCCCGGAGATCATCGCGCTGGCCGGACGCCATGATGCGGCGCAGCTCGCCCAGTGGGCCGAATTGGGTATCACCGAAGCGGTTTTCGGCCTGCCGGACCGCGATGCCGATGACGTGCGCGCATACCTCACCCGCCTCGCCGGAAAGCTCGGTCTCGACGCAGCCCGCTGACCCCCGTCGGCGTCAGCGGGCCTCACGCTAACCGCGTCGCCTGCGTGCCACAAGCAATCCGATCAGTACACCGGCCACGCCGATGATCGCAACGCCGATCACGGCGATCGCGATCATGCCGGTCGACGAATTCGATTCGGACGTCCTCGATTCCGCCACCGCGGGAGCCGCACCGGGCGTGCGGCTCGTCGGTGTCTTCGCACCGGTCGAATTCTCACCGAAAACGCCCTCGCCGATGGTGCTCGCGTACGTCGGACCGCTCCCCTTGGTATCGCTGACGGTGAGATCCAATTGCACCGGCACCGCGCGGTTTTCGCCCTGTTCGAAGGTCGAGCCGAGTTTGACGGCAATGTAATACCAACCGGCCACCGCCTCCCGCCGTGACTCCAACTGGTCGGCCTTGCGGTTGTTGTACCGAACCGGCACCGTGGCTATCGCCTTGTTGGCCGGCAGTACTCCCTCGGTGCCGGTATAGGACGAGAAGTCCGAATCGATCTCCTCGCGGACCGGGCTGTAGAGGCTGGTTCGAATATTGGAGAGGTTATCGAGTCCGCGGCCGCCATTGGCCCCGAACCGAACTCGATACGCAAGGCCCTGACCCCAGTCCAATCTGACGCGATAGAAGACGAATTCACCCGGCTGGAGCGTATCGGTGTAGCGACCGCTGCCCGGCATCGTTGCGGCCACGGTGAACGACGAGCCGCCGGATACCGGCGTACCCGCACCGCTGGGTTCGACGAAGCTGATCGGCGGTGCGACCGCGACCGGACCGGTGTCGCTCACCGCGGGTTCGATGCCGACGATCAGTTCGATCGGAAGTCGTTCCGGCACACCGGCGGAAACCTTATCCCAGGTCAACTGGAAGTAGTAGCGGCCGCCGCCCTTGCATTTGTCAGAGCCGCTATTGCCCTTGCGTTCCTTGGTCGCACCGTCGAAGGCCTTGGCCACGGTGAGCGCGGCGCCGTCACTGGATTTGGTGGAGAGCTCGGATTCGAAGACATTGCAGTCCTCGCCGCCCGCACCGTAGACCCGCATTTGCAGGGTGTTCAGATCGTCGGTCGGGGAGATATCGCGCAATCGCGGAAAGGAAAGCGTGCCACTGAAATACGCGGTCGCACCCGACGGGACATCGACTGCCCAGTAACGCTTTTCCTGCTGACCGATGGTGTCCAGATACTGGCCCGGGGTCGCGACCGGCGCCGCGCCGTAGGTCGGCGCGCCGGTGATCGGTATGCCGACGGCCTGGTAATTGCGCAGGGCGGCCGACGATATGCGCGGCAGTGTCCGTTCGAGCGCGGGACCGTCGGCGGCGTCGCTGTAGGTACCGCCGGTGGCCTGTGCCATGCAGGTCAGCTGGGCGCGGGCCTTGGCGTCGACGGCGAATCCGATGGTGTGCACGATGAGATCGAGCCCCTGCTTTTTCAATTCACGCGCGACCTCACAGGGCTCGGGCGGGGAGCAGGTGTCGTCACCGTCGGAGACCAGGACGATCGAGCGCGGTCCTGATTTGGGCAGTGTCTCGGCGGCCTGACGCAGTGCGGTGCCCATCGGCGTCCAACCACTGGCCTTGATCCCGTCGACCGCGCTGGTCAGCGCGGTCCGGTCCAGGGGTTCGGGTTTGTGCAGGACCCGGACGTCGCGGCAGCCGGATGCCTTCTCCGCCTCGGTATTTCCGGTGTTCGTACCGTAAACGGTCAGTCCCACTTTGGAATCCGCGGGCGCGAAACCGACGAAGTTCCGCACGGCGTTCTTGGCGGCATCCATCATCGTGCCCGCCGGATCGGGGCGCTGCATGGAGCCGGACGCGTCCACAATGAGCATGGTCGGCGCGTACTGCGGGTTGTCCGGACTCTGCTGTGCCTGCGCGGGCAGTGCCGCCACGGCGAGTCCGATCAAACCCGCAGCAGTGGCCGCGGTCAGTCGGGTAAAGCGCTGAGTAATTCTCGACATCTGCCTCGTCTGCTTATTTCGCTTTGGTAACGAAGCAAACGTTACCCATAGGGGGTGGGTGTTCCCATCGGTGAAACGGGCGCTGGCATAACCGATTGTCCGTAGCGGGTGGTCAGGCTGCCAGGGACATATTCCAGAAGTCGGCGCAGCGGTCACCACGGTGCAGGAGTTCGTCGTGCGTGCCCTGTTCGACGATCCGGATCGGAAAGACACTGGGCATCGACCTCACCGAGCCCGCCGGACTGACCCGGTCCGGACTCGCCCTCACCGCGTGGCGGCACCTCGACGACCGATAACGCGGCACAGTGCCCCGTAACGAGCGGTGAAACTCGTTACGGGGCACTGCTATCCGAATCTCAGCGCAGATCGCGGCGGCGGAAGCCCACGATCCCGACCCCGAGCAGCACGACCGTGATCCCGAGCAGCCACAGGATCGGTGTGGCCTCGAACGATGAGCCGGGCAGCTTCGGCGGGTGCACGAAGGGGACCAGATCGCGGACCCACTGCGGGAGTCCGTCGAGCGCGCCGATGACGAAGATGATGATCATCGTGCTCAGCACGCCCCAGGCGACCGGCGTGTAGCGCGGCGCGAGCCCGTAGATCGCCGCCGTGATCGCCGTGAGCACCCACACCGCGGGCAGTTGCACCGCCGCTGCGCCGAGGCAGTCGCCGAGCTTGCCCGCCAGATCGCCGTCGGAGATGCCGTAGATAACTCCGACCGCCGCACCCGCGAGGAACAGCAGCACCACCGGTCCGAGCAGCGCGATGCCGATATGGCTGAGCGCGTAGCGTTCTCGGCTCACCGAACCGGCCAGCGTTGCCTCGGCGCGCTGGCTCGACTCCTCCTCGTGCAGTCGCAGTACCGCCGAGATGGAGTAGGCCGCCGCCGCGATGGCCAGCATGCCGAGGGCGAAGGTGATGAAGGAATTCTGCAGCACATCGGTGCCACCCATCCGGTTGATCACATCGCGGACCTGCTTGCTGTTGTCGAGCATGTCGCCGACGCTGTTGATGGCGCCACCCATCAGCGATCCGTAGAGCAGGAAGCCGATGGACCAGGCCAGCAGAGAGCCGCGCTGTAGCCGCCACGCGAGTCCCGACGGACCGGACAGCGTCGCAGCCGCGACCGGTGCGCCCGGCCGCTCGGCGAGCAGACCCGATCCGGTATCACGTTGCCGCAGTAGCATATACGCGGCGATCGTGGTCACGATGGCGACGGTGAGCAGCGGAATCAACACCCACCAGCGCTCATCCGCATACGGCCGCATATTGATACACCAGCCGAGCGGCGAGAACCAGGACAGCACACCGTTTCCGGCGTCGCCGACCGCGCGCAACGCGAAGGCCGTGCCGAGTGTGCCGAACGCCACCCCGCGCGCGACCCGCGCACCCACGCTCACCTGTGCCGCGATGGCGGCGACCCCGGCCCAGACCAGACCGGAACTGCCGAGCGTCGCCCCGTAGGCCAGCGAACCGGCGGCGGGCAGGTCACTGCCGTAGAGCGCGAGGGCGCTCAGCATGGCGACGATCAGACAGCCGGTCGCCGTCATGATCATGGCGGCGGTCAACCCCGCGTAGCGGCCGATACTCGTGGCGCCGACCAATTCCGCGCGACCGGTCTCCTCCTCGACCCGGGTGTGCCGGATGACGGTGAGAATCGTCGCGATCGCCATCATCGCGTAGAACGGACCGGCCTTCCACAGCCCGACCGAGCCCAGATCAGTGCTGAAGACCGGCCCGTACATGGCAATGAGCGCCGGGCTTTCCATGACCGACCGCGCCGCATGATCGAGGTCGGCCTGCGTGGTGTAAACGGCCTTGGCGCTGCTGACGTAGGCGGCGGGCAGCAGGCCGAAAGCAAATACCCACAGCGGCAACACAATTCGGTCGCGACGCAGAAACAGTCGCAGCAGTTGGGCGGTACCGGCGAAGTCGGCCGACCCGCGCACGGCGGGCGTGGCGTAATGCCTGCCACCCACGGTTGCGGTTGTCATGATCCCACCTTCTCCATGGCCGCCCGCGCCTGCTCGGACGTCGCGCCGTCGACGTGGTAATGCCGCATGAAAAGCTCCTCCAGCGTCGGTGGCGCACTGGTGAGGCTGCGCACTCCGGCATCGCCGAGGATCCGGATCAACTCGCCGAGATGTTCTCCGTCCACCTGACAGCGCAGCGTCGAACCGTCGCGTTCGATGTCCTCGACACCCGGGACGCGGCTGAGATCGCCTGGGTCGCCGAGCAATTCGGCGGTGATGGAGGTGCGCGACAGATGGCGCATATCCGCGAGCGATCCGCTTTCCACGGTGCGCCCGGCCCGGATGATGGTCACCCGGTCGCAGAGCACCTCGACTTCGGAGAGGATATGGCTGGAGAGCAAGACCGTGGTGCCACGCTGGTTGGCCTCTTCGACGCATTCGCGAAAGACCTGCTCCATCAGTGGATCCAGGCCCGAGGTCGGTTCGTCGAGTAGCAGCAGACGCACATCGGAGGCGAGCGCGGAGATCAAGGCGACCTTCTGTCGGTTGCCCTTGGAGTAGGTGCGTGCCTTCTTGCGCGGATCCAGGTCGAATCGTTCGATGAGTTCGGTGCGACGCCGCGGGTTGATTTCACCGCGCATTCTGGCCAATAGGTCGATGGTTTCCCCGCCGGATAAAGATGGCCATAGTGTGACATCGCCTGGTACATAAGCGATTTCGCGGTGTAGTTCGACCGCATCGGTCCACGGGTCGCGTCCGAGCAGCCGGGCCTGGCCGGAGCTGGCGCGCAGGATCCCCAGCAGGATACGGATGGTGGTCGACTTACCCGCGCCGTTCGGGCCGAGGAAGCCGTGGATTTCGCCCTCGCGGACCGCGAGATCCAGCCCGGTCAGGGCGGCGAAGTGGCCGAAGTTCTTGTGCAGATCGCGAACTTCGATGATGTCGGACATCAGGTCTCCTTGGTAAGGGTGTCCAAAATCGTTGGGTCGGTCAGGAATCCCTGGGCGTAGAGCTCCGCGGCGGGCAGCATGAACTCCTCGGTCAAGGAGCGAACGACCTTGCGGTAGTCGAGCTTTTCGCCGCGTTGTTGCAGCAGGGTGACGTACAGGACGGTTGCGCCGACGTTGACCATCGTCAGATATCTGGCACGCGCGGCGGGATCACGGCTCGGCTTGAGGGTGCCCGCCTCGACGCCCGCCTGGATGTACTCTTCGGCATCCGAAATCATGTGCTCGAGCAGGGACCCGGCCAACGGCCCGCCTGCCTGCAGGCTGCGCACCATATAGGCGACCAGCGGGCCGTATGACTCGATCTCGGACATCGCGGTGAGCATGCTTTTCGCGACGTTCGTCTCGGTGGCGGTCTTCCACTTCTGGTCCCGGATCAACTCCAGCACCCGCTCGTCGCAGGCGGCCCGCAGGCCGTCCTTGGAACCGAAGTGATGGTTGACCAGTCCGGGGGAGACACCGGCCGCTGCGGCGATCGCGCGCACTCCGACCTGGAATCCGTTGTCACCGAACACCTCGATCGCGATATCGCGAATGCGGGCGGCGGTGGTGAGATCCGAGTTCGGGATCGTCACGCGGCGCCTCCTAGATCGGCGGGTCCTTGCGATACGGCTCTCTGGTTGAACACATGTTTAGTATATTAAACACGCGTTCAATGGTAAAGCAAGAGTTCGTCGAAGATGTCGTGTCACGAACTTTATGTCGGCAGAACGTGCTGGTCAGCGTCTTGGAAGCGGACACAGAGGCGGGCAGCCCATCGGCGCTTACCGGCCTCTGGACGTCAGCGAAACGCTACTGTCGGGGTATGCCTGACACCGAGAACGTCTCGACATCGGACCACCTCCGCGACGCACTCGACGGCCCATGGCGCGCGGTTCGCGCCGAGGCCAGGGTGCAACTGGCCGGAGACCAGTTCACCGGCAATCCGTATCTCGACTACCACGCGGCACGGGCACGGGTGCTCGAGCAGATGCGGGCGATCGCATCGATGGGCTACGCGGAGCGTGGATTCCGACGCGAGAACGGGGGCACGGGGGAGCCGGGGGAGGCGGTCACAGGGCTGGAGATGCTCGCGTACGCCGACCTGTCGCTGTGGGTGAAATCGGGTGTGCAGTGGGGCTTGTTCGGCGGGGCCGTGGAGAACCTCGGAACCGAACGGCATCGCGATGTGGTCAAGCGGCTGATATCACTGGATCTGCTCGGCTGTTTCGCGATGACCGAATCCGGACACGGCAGCGATGTCGCGAATCTGGAGACGACCGCGACCTACGATCCGCAGACCCAGGAGTTCGTCGTCCATTCGCCGACACCGTCGGCACGCAAGGACTACATCGGCGGCGCGGCCGAACATGCCGGGATGGCAGCGGTTTTCGCGCAGTTGATCACCGAAGGGACGAGTCAGGGTGTGCACTGCTTCCTGGTGCCGATCCGGGATGAGCACGGCGCCGACCTGCCGGGTGTGACCACCTACGACGACGGACTCAAAGGCGGCCTGCTCGGTGTCGACAACGGCCGCATCGTCTTCGATCAGGTTCGCATTCCGCGGGAGAATCTGCTGAACCGGTACGCCGATGTCGCTCCCGACGGCACCTACAGCTCCGATATCGAGAATCCGAGCCGCCGATTCTTCACCACGCTGGGCACTCTGGTGCGCGGGCGGGTCAGCGTCGGTGGCGCGGCCGCGGCCGGTGCGCGGGTCGCATTGAGCATTGCCACGCGATACGCACTGAAGCGCCGGCAATTTTCGGATCCGGACAGCGGCCAGGAGACCTTGCTGCTGGACTACCGCAGTCATCAGCGGCGGCTGCTGCCCTTGATCGCCCGGTCGTATGCGCTTGCCTTCGCGCAGAACGATCTGGTCCGCCGCATGCATCTGGTGCAGACCGGCCAGGATCTCGATCCCGGCGCACAGCGCGCCCTGGAGAAGCGGGCCGCCGGACTCAAGGTCGCACAGACCCGATTCGCCACCCGCGCCATCCAGGAATGTCGCGAAGCCTGCGGCGGCGCAGGCTATCTCACCGAGAACCGGCTCGTCACACTGAAGGCCGATACCGATGTGTTCACCACCTTCGAGGGCGACAATGTCGTACTCACCCAGTTGGTGGCCAAGGAAGTGCTCACCGCCTACTCCGATGAGATCCGCGATCTGGACGCGCTCGGCTGGGTGCGCTTCGCCGCCACCATGGCCGGTGACGTGGTCCGCAAGCGTTCCGGTGTGCGCCAACTGATCCAGACGCTGCGCGACCGCAGTGACGACACGGTCGACGACGGCGATCTGTCCCGCCGCTCGGTGCAGCTGCAGCTGTTCGCCGATCGCGAGGACTATCTGGTGCGCACCGCCGGACACCGGCTGCGTGCCCGCGCGAAGGACACCGCACCCTTCGAGGCATTCAACAACGCGCAGGACCACATCCTCGCCGCGGGCACCGCACATATCGATCGACTGATTCTCGAGGCGTTCATCGAAGGCATTGCCGGAATCGCGGATCCGCAGGCGCGCGAACTCGCCGAGACCGTCTGCGATCTGTACGTCTACTCGATGCTCGAGGAGAACCAGGCGTGGTTCATCATGCACCGGTTCATGTCGGTGGAACGGGCGAAGGCCGTGCGTCGCGGTGTCAATGAACTGGTCGACCGGCTGCGCCCGGATGCACTGACGCTGGTCGAGGGCATGGGTGTGCCGGAGAGCATGCTGCGTGCGGCACTGCTGGATGATGCGAGCGTGTTCGATCGGACCAGTAATCGTACGACGGTGTAGCGGATCTAGGAGTCGGTGCGCGCCTGCTCCGAGAGAAATCGCTCGGTAAGTTTCCAGCAGACGACGACAAGTGCGATCGCCACCGCCGTGCCGCCGAGAATATCGGTGGGCAGGTGATAGCCGAGGCCTATCATGCCGACCGCGGCGCAGACCAGTGCGGCGGTGGCGATCACAATGGCGCCGACGCGCGCCCGCGTCGAGTCGGTCAGTACGACGAACGCGGTGGCGATCGCGACCAGATGCACGGTATGTCCGCTCGGATACGCGAGATAGTCGTGCAGCGGTCGATCCCATAGCGGTTTGAGCACCCAGCTGTTGATTCCGACCACGACCTGCGGAATCACCACCATCGCCACGGCCCGCCGCCACCGCCCCCGATAGCCGAACCAGGCGGCGGCCGCGAGCAATAGCGGGATCAGGATGTAGCCGTTGCTCGGGATCACCAGCGCCTCGTAGCTAACGGGATGTTCGTCCAGCGCCGAGTGGATCGGCTCGGCGACCTCGCGATCCAGATCGGTGGCCGCGCCGTCGCCGGGAAAGGTGAGCGGCAGCATTACGGCGATGCCGAGGCCGACGAGCACCACGGACAGCGCGACGAGGTTCGCGCGTATCCGGGCGAGCCACCCCTCCCATTTCCCGATCACCGCTCGACGATAGGGCACCCGCGAACAGACCCCGTCGGTCGCGGGGTCACGGTCCACCGCACGGGTCGATCAGGACTCGCCCGCCTCCAGTAGCTCCTTGGCGCGAGTCCAAGCCGGCGACCTACGCGTCCATCGTCCGCTGCACCGCCCCGGCCATGAGCAGTTTCTTCAGACCCGACAGCGGCGCCGACAGCGAAAATGTCACCTTCGTGCACCCGTCGACCATGTCGAAGGTGTACTCGATGACCGGCCGCAGCGGTCCCGAAATGCCTTCCAGGACGACCCGTCACTCGGGCTCGAATTCGGTGATCCGCACGTCGGCGGATACCGCCCGGCCGCCGGGGCCGGTCACCCGCTGTCGATACACGGTGCCCGACGCCGGCGGCGCCTCGGCGGTGATCTCCTTGACTCCCGCTCGCCAGCCGGCGCTATTGGTGGCATCGGCGAAGAAGGCGAATACCTCCCCGATGGGACAGGTGATCGTGACGGTATGTCCTCAGATCAGCCACACGGTGGCCGCGCGTCGGACGGCTGCCGAGCTTTATCGGCCGCGATGCCGAGCGCGTCGAGATCGCATGAGCCGCTACACCTCTAGCGAATGCGTGCCGAGCACAGTCCGCGGAACAGCCGACGTCTGTCCTCACCCCGGCCCATAGGTCAAAACCGCGGTGATCACGAACCAGATCACCCACGCGAACGCGATGAGCATGCCCGCCGCCAGCGTGATGCGCATGAACGCCCGGCCCAGATCCATATCGCCTGCCTGCCGCGGATACAGCTTCCACGGGCTGTACCAGGGCGCCTCGATGACCAGGGCCGGTGCGTCGGCATCCTTTTCGGCCCGCGCCAACTCCTCGGCATAGGCCTCCGCCTGCGCCTGGTTCGGGCCGCCGTGCCACAGCGTGATATCGATCGGGCCGAGGAAGCCCTCGTTGATCAGATCCTGCGGGGCAGGCAGGGCGGGCAGGATGCCCAGGCTGCGGAAGGCCACCGCGACATCGTTGGCCGTCCACAGGTGGATGTTCTTCTCGGAATCGGCCAGCGTCTCGAAATAGTGCCGCAGTCGTTCCGGATCGCTGCCGAGGATCACATCGAAACTCGGATCGCTCCACTCCTGTTTGACCGACAGTTCGGCGCCGCGCAGCGGCACGATCAGCGCGACACCGTGCACCGCGCGCTGACCGAGACCGCGCGCGGCCAGCCAATTCTGCAGTGCGAGTGTGTGTTCGCGCGATCGGTCCAGCGGGGTGCGGCGATCGCGGGCTTCGCTGGCGATCGGTGCGCCGGAGATCGTCCACGGACCGCTGAGCGGCACCTCCAGCACGCCGTCCTGGCGCGCGACCAGCGCCTCGGCCTCGATCACCACGCAACTGGTCGGGGTCCAGATCACCGCGTCGAACTGATGCAGCCGATCGTTGTGGAACAGACTGCAATTCACTGTGGCGACGCCGTGCGGGCTGGCCGGATCCTTCCAGGTGCGCAGCCAGTCGATCAGCGCCCGCTCGGCATTGGTGCCTGCCGGGTTCTGCACTCGCACGAGCATTCGCGACCGCCCTTCACGTCATCACTCGATGGTGGCAAGGATACGGACAACTCTGCCCGGTTCGCCGCGCCTATGACCAGACGCGGCGTGTCACTGCGGTTGTTCCGCGGCAATCTTTCCAGCCCGCACCGCGTCGACCAATTCGGCGTGGTCGGCCTCGGTCCGATCGGCATAGCGAACCGCGAAGCGCGCGACGGCATCCTCGAACGCCTCTGCACCGTCGAAATACCCGGCGAGCAGGCGCGGATCGAGGGAACGCGAATGTGCGCGAGCCAGTAGCGCACCGGCCAGCCTGCCGTAATCGTCGAGATCGTCCGAGGACAGCTCGGCCGGATCGATACTGCCCTTCATATTGCGGAACTGGCGCACCGTGAACGGCAGTTCGCCGGTCTCCAAGCGCAGTGTGGTCCAGCCGAGCAGGATATCGGTCTCGGACTGAACCAGCCTGGCGCCCCGCACGATTCGCTCACCCTCGTGCGCAGGCCGCGCTGCGGGCAGGAACGGCGCCAGCGCCGACGGGTTGGCCTGTTTCAGCTGCAGCACCAGCGCCTCGCCGTCATTGCCGTGCAGCAGTGCCACATAGCTGTGCAGTCCGACGCTACCGGTGCCAACGATGCGGAAGGCGGTGTCGGACACCGCGAATCGGGTCAGCAGATTGCGCCGGGACTCGCGCAGGGTGTCGCCGTAGCGCTCCAGCCCGTCGATGATCTCCTCGGCCACCTTGGCGTCGACCGCCGTGAGAATCGGTGGATCACTGACGAATCGGTGCTTGCTGATCCCGGTCTCGTGGTCCTCGAGATGTTCGGTCCACTTCTCGACCACCTTGGCGCTGGTGTTCTTGCGCGCCTTCTTCGCCGCCTTCTTGAAGTCGTCGAGCAGATCATCGGCCCTGGCCCTACTGATGATCGACTCGTCCGGCAGCGCGCTCCACGACTCCATGAACGGTTGCTCGGCGAGATGATCGATGGCGAGGCGATAGTTGCGGGCCGCATCCCGCGCGGCCCGCAGGCAATCGTCTTCGGCCGCACCGCCTTCGCGGCCCGCCAGCACCAGACTGGCCGCGAGCCGCTCCAGATCCCATTCCCACGGGCCGACGATCGTTTCGTCGAAATCATTTATGTCCATGACGATTTCGCCGCGTGGCGTGCCGTACAGGCCGAAATTCGCGGCGTGCGCGTCGCCGCAGATCTGCGCGGGTACACCGGTGTCCGGACTGCCCGCGAGATCGGCGGCCATCAAACCGGCAGCACCGCGATAGAAGGTGAACGGCGAGGCGAGCATGCGACCGATCCGCAGCGGAACCAGATGCGGCAACCGACCGGCATTGCTCGCCTCGATGAAGTCGAGCACATCCGGTCGTGTGGACCAGGTGACCACTCGATCCCGGGCACTGACCGGAACCCGCTGACGCAGCGCCCGCCCGCGAGCGCGGACGTCCTCGGCAGGAACATACGAGCGAAGATCAATACCACCGTCCACTGTGTCATTTTGCCGCGGCTTCGCCGCGGCGTGTTCGCGGCCCCCTGGTGTCTCACGGCTGACCCTTTCGAGCGACCTGCAAGCAGTCGCTAGCGGCGCCGTCGAGACTCGCGCCTGCGGCGCATGCGCTTCGACGGCTCGGACGCGAGACGGGCCGCGAACGGGTCGCTCGTAAGACTCGCTCCGTCGTGGTCGGTGACGGCCGGGGTGTTCGGCATCTGATGCACTCGTGTCGACGGGCGAGTCCCGCGCCTGCGGCATAGGCGCTTCGACGGCTCGGACGCGAGACGGGCCGCGAACTCCTCGCTCGTAAGACTCGCTCCGTGGTGGTCGAGCGAGATGGGTATCGGGGCGCTGACGTACCCAGCCCGCTCAGGTGGCGGGCACCGCGGGGTCGACCGGTGTGATCGGCAATCGCAATGCGCCGGGGGCGGATGCGGGCACCGCCGGATGGTTCGGGGCGACGGGGGAGATCCGCTGATATGGCGAACCGAGTTCCGGACGCGGATCGGCCTCGTTCCTATTGGGCCAGAACGCCATTGCGCGCTCGGCCTGTGCGGTGATCGTCAGCGACGGATTGACACCGAGGTTCGCCGTCACCGCCGAACCGTCCGCGACATGCAGCCCGGGATGTCCGAATATCCGCTGATACGGGTCGACCACACCGGCCTCGGGCCCCTCGCCGATCACACAACCGCCGATGTAATGCGCGGTGGCCGGGATATTCAGCACATCCATGATCAGGCCGTGGGTATCGCCGTTCACCTTGGCGCCGAACCGTCGGCCGATATCGTGCGCCAGCGGAATCCAAGTCGGATTCGGTTCGCCGGTGCCCTGTTTGGTCTTCAATTGCCCGCGCTTGCGGTAGGAGGTCAGCGAATTGTCCAGTGACTGCATCACCAGCAGGATCACCGACTTCTCCGAGGCATGGCGGGCATTGAGACTGCGCAGGAAAACCAACGGATGCAACACGATTGCCAGCAGGAAGCGCAGGAATCGGAACGCCCCGCCGTCCACGATCGGCACCGACATCGGGAACAGTGCGTTCTGCCTCTTGCCGTAATGGCAGACCTCGATGTGGGTATCGGCCTCCGGATGGATCGAGGAGGTGATCGCGATGCCCTCGGCGAAATCGCGGCGCGAGCGGCTCACCACATTGAGGATCGCCTCGGAATTGCTGCGGGTCAGCTCACCGAGACGCGGCGACAGCTCCGGCAGTATCGCCTCGTCGCGCATCTTGTGCAGCAACTTCTGCGTGCCGAGCGCAGCACCGGCGAATACCACCTGCTCGGCGGTAAATGTCTTGCGCTGCTTGCGAATCCAGCGATCAGAGGCCTCGGTCTCGACCGCATATCCACCGCCGGACAGCGGCCGGACGGCGGTCGCGGTGGTCAGCGGATGTACCTCGGCCCCGGCCTTTTCGGCCAGATACAGGTAATTCGTCGTGGTGGTGTTCTTGGCATTGTTCGGGCAGCCGGTGAAACATTGCGCACAGTGCACGCAGCCGCGGCGGTGCGGACCCGCGCCGCCGAAATAGGGATCTTCGACCTCGGTGCCCGGATCGGTCTCGTTGAAGAAAACACCCACATCGGTCGGGTGGAAGGTATGGCCGACGCCCAAATCGTCGGCAATCTCCTTGATCACCTCGTCGGCGGGTGTCATCCGCGGATTCGGGGCCACGCCGAGCATGCGCTGCGCCTGGTCGTAGTACGGCGCCAATTCGGCCTTCCAGTCGGTGATATGGGCCCACTGCTTATCGGTGTAGAAGTTCGGGAGCGGCTCGTAGAGGGTGTTGCCGTAGATGAGCGAACCACCGCCGACGCCCGCGCCCGAGAAGACCGCGCATTTGCCGAGCACACTGATCCGCTGCGGTCCGGTCAAACCGAGCCGTGGCGCCCAGATCGATTTGCGCACATTCCAATTCGTCTTCGGAATATCCTCGGCGGGCCAGCGCCGTCCGGCCTCGAGCACGCCGACACGGTAGCCCTTCTCGGTCAGGCGCAGCGCACTGACGCTGCCGCCGAATCCGGAGCCGATCACTACCACGTCGTAGTCGAATGCTGGCATGGTTTCCCTCTCTGAACCGTGCGGCAACCGTGTGAGACGGTTTCACACTCATTCTGTCACCCGGGTCGCTGCGGTGTATCGCACAGCAGGTCAGGTACCGAAAGTATGCGCGATCGGCGTGCCCGGATGGCGTGAACCGGGGTCGGTGCGGTATGCACGGGCTGTGACAACCGAATCGGGGAAAACGGAACCGGGCGAGCGCGCCGGCTCCGGCGCGGACAACCCGGGGAAAGCAGGCGGTCCGGCCGCGGGCGGCGTCTTCGCCGACCGCATCTTCACCGTTCCCAATGTCCTGAGCGTATTGCGACTGGCCGGTGTGCCACTTTTCGTGTGGTTGCTGCTGGTGGTGCGTGCCGACGGCTGGGCTTTCACGCTGCTGGTGCTCAGCGGCGTCACCGACTTCCTGGACGGCAAGCTGGCCCGGCTGCTCGACCAGTCGTCGCGACTCGGTGCGCTGCTCGACCCGTTCGTGGACCGGCTGTACCTGGTGACCACGCTGGCGGCATTCGTGATCCGCGGGTTGCTGCCCTGGTGGGTCGCAGTGATCCTGATCGGTCGCGATGCCGTCCTGGCCTTGACTCTTTCGGTGTACAAACGCCGCGAACTGGATCCACCCGAGGTCATCTACCTCGGTAAAGCCGCCACCTTCGCGCTGATGTCGGCGCTGCCGTGGTTGCTGGCCGGTCAGATGGATTGGGCGCTGGCAGGTTTCGGTCGTGCCTTCGGCGGGGCATTCCTGGTCTGGGGCACGGCGGTGTATGTGTGGACCGGCGTGCTCTACGTCTGGAAGGCTTTCGCCGTCGCGCGAGCGATACCGGCTGTGCCACACCGCAGTGAGTAGCGATTAGAGTTGCGTGGAACCCGCTGGCGACTGCTTGCAGATCGCTCGAGAAGGTCAGCACGATGAAAGGACGGCCTGTGACCCAGACCCCCGAGGATCTGCGCTACACCGAAGAGCACGAATGGGTGCGGCGGATCGGCCCGACCCGGGTTCGGGTGGGCATCACCGACTACGCCCAGTCTCAACTCGGTGACGTTGTGTTCGTGCAGTTGCCGGAGGTCGACAAAGATGTGGCGGCCGCGGAAAGCATCGCCGAGGTGGAGTCGACCAAGAGCGTGTCCGATATCTACGCTCCGCTGGCCGCGAAAGTTGTTGCGGTGAACGATGTTCTGGACTCGGAGCCGGAAACACTGAACACCGATCCCTATGGCGACGGGTGGATCTTCGAGCTCGAATTGAGCGACGAGGCCGGCGTGGATGCCGCGCTCGGTGAACTACTGGATGCCGCAGGTTATCAAGGAGTTATCGGGGGCTGACCCAGCCTTCCCAGTTCTACCTGCACGGGTACGCCCTGGCAGGGTACGGTCAATGCCAACAGATGTGCCGGTGCTTGGCAGCCGGTGTTCTAGCGCCAGGATCCCCAGGTCGTGGCGGTGAAGGCAGCACCTGCTTGCATGGATAATCAGGTTCGAGGAGGAGAGAAACGGTGAGCGAGAACAAAGACCCGGGTTACGGGGAGACCGCGGCCGAGACGACGTCGGTCTTCCGCGCGGATTTCCTGAACGAGGTCGACGCGTCGCGCTCCGCTGAGGCGACCGGCGAACAGCCGGTCCAAGGGGTCGAGGGTCTGCCGGTTGGTGCTGCCCTCTTGGTCGTGAAGCGAGGCCCGAATGCGGGCTCGCGGTTCCTGCTCGATCAGCCGACCACGTCGGCGGGCCGCCATCCCGACAGTGACATCTTTCTCGATGACGTCACCGTCAGCCGTCGGCATGCCGAATTCCGGCAGGACGACGATTCCTTCCAGGTGGTCGATGTGGGCAGCCTGAACGGCACCTACGTCAACCGGGAGCCGGTGGACTCCTCGGAGTTGCAGAACGGTGACGAGGTTCAGATCGGCAAGTTCCGCCTCGTCTTCCTCACTGGGCCCCGGGTCCAGCAGAGCGATTCGTCGGCGGGTGCGGGCAGCCTGTGACATCAGCGGCACGGATTTCGCGTGTCGGTAGTGTTGACAGGGAAGAACGCTGTGTCATGAAAGACTCGGTGCTATGACGGGCGCGGCGCAGTGGGCTCGCGGAGGCATGTCGATCGGCTCCGTGCTGGACCTGCTGCGACCGGACTTTCCGGATATCACAATCTCGAAGATCCGTTTCCTCGAGGCCGAGGGGCTGATCCGACCCGAGCGCACACCGTCGGGTTATCGCAGGTTCTCGATCGCGGACTGCGAACGGCTCAGATTCGTGCTGACCGCACAACGCGATCAGTACCTGCCCTTGAAGGTGATCAAGGAGCAGCTCGAAGCGATCGACAGCGGTGCGGCGACGCTCGGTGTGCGGGAAGCCCGCGCCCGGGCGCACTCCGGCCGCAACGGTGCGCCGGAGTCGGGGCACGCCATGCCCGACTCCGAGCCCACCGCAACACCCGCGGCGCACCATGGCGCGCGCACTGCGGCGCCGCGCAAACTCGGCGTCGTGCCCGGTGAAATCTCGCCCGATGAGCTGCGATTCGATCATGAAATCCGGCTCACCCGGGGGGATCTGCTTGCCGAGGCCGAGATCGATGAGAAATTCCTCGCCGATCTGATCCGAGCGAATCTGATCATCCCCGGCGCCGCCGGTTTCTTCGACGAGGATGCGGTGACGCTGGCCAAAACCGCCAAGGCGATGGCCGAATTCGGCCTGGAGGCACGGCATTTGCGCGCCTTCAAGTTGGCCGCGGACCGCGAGGCCGCGCTGGTCGCGCAGATCGCGGCCCCGATCGCCAAGAGTCGCGATGCCGGTGCGCGCGCACGTGCGGAGGAGACGGTGCGGGAGTTGGCGGCATTGTCGCTGACATTGCATACCTGCCTGGTGAAAGCGTCGGTGCGGTCCTCGCTCGGCGGCTGAGTTCGGCGGGTGCATTCGAAGTTCGCTTTGCGTTCCAGACAAACAACACGCCGATTTCGGCTGTGCACAGGGAATGCTGCACGCGTCGAGGTTCGCTTAGACTCGTGGTACGGCGAGCTCTGCAGCGGTCATGCCGGGCGGCCGGCGAGTCATTGGGAGGCAGTGCGATGAGTGAGATGCGCGTAATCGGCATTCGTGTCGAGCAGCCACAGAACCAGCCCGTGCTGTTGCTCCGCGAGGTGTCCGGAGACAGGTATCTGCCGATCTGGATCGGGCAGGCCGAGGCGACCGCGATCGTGCTCGAACAAGAGGGGGTGACCCCGATCCGTCCACTGACTCACGATCTGATCAAGATCTTGATCGCCGACCTCGGGCACACCCTCAAGGAAGTGCGGATCGTGGATCTGCAGGAGGGCACCTTCTACGCGGATCTGGTCTTCGAGAACGATCTGCGGATCTCGGCGCGGCCGTCGGATTCGATCGCGATCGCCTTGCGGGTGGGTTGCCCCATCTATGCCGAGGAGCCGGTGCTCGAGGAGGCGGGGCTGGTCATGCCGGACGAGCGCGAGGACGAGGTGGAGAAGTTCAAGGAGTTCCTCGAGTCGGTCTCGCCGGACGATTTCAAGGCCACCGATAGCTGAGATGACCTGGCGGACTGGCATTGTCGGTTCGGCGTGCCCATATTTCTGCTGGCCCTAAAGTAGAGGTCGAGACTCTTACCGCGCGTCGCGTTTGGTCGGATGATGCCGCTCCCGGGACAATCAGGGGGAGTAATCTCGATAGTTGGGCCACGTCCGTTATGGCCGGTCGTTGGTCGTGACGGAGCCGGGTCATCGATGAGGCAAGGCGTCGGCGAAGCAAGGGAGTGGTCAGTGGCAGAGCAATCGCAGGATGTGGTACAGCCAGGCCTGTTCCCAGATGATTCGGTGCCCGACGATTTGGTCGGCTACCGCGTACCCAGCGCATGCCAGGTGGCCGGGATCACGTATCGGCAGCTCGACTATTGGGCGCGGACCGGACTGGTGGTGCCTTCCATCCGAGGTGCAGCGGGCTCGGGCAGCCAACGGTTGTATTCGTTCAAGGACATTCTGGTCCTGAAAATCGTGAAGCGACTATTGGACGCGGGCATCTCGCTGCAGAACATCCGCATCGCGGTCGATCATCTGCGCAGCCGGGGCGTGCAGGATCTGGCTGGTATCACGCTGTTCTCCGACGGCACCTCGGTGTACGAATGCACCTCGCCCGAGGAGGTAGTGGATTTACTGCAGGGTGGGCAGGGCGTCTTCGGAATCGCGGTCAGCGGCGCCATGCGGGAACTGACCGGAGCCATCGCCAACTTCCCGGCCGAGCGGGCGGTGAGCGGCAGTGCGAGCGAACGCCCGGAGGACGAACTGTCCTTCCGTCGTAAGGCTCGGATGAACCAGAAGACCGGCTAGAGATCGTGTCCAGTGCCCGTCGCTGCTGCGGCGGGCAATTTCTCATATGCACCGGAGTGATGAGCGCTACACGCCCATCCGGGGTCCGGTGGCGTCATTTATTGCGCGCGCGGCATAAACTAGCCATGCGTCGCCGCCGTGCGGGAGAGTTCCGGACTTCACAAGAGTCCGGGCGCCGAAGGAGCAGCACCTCCCCGTCAATCTCTCAGGCAAAAGGACCGTACGGGCTTCGACGTCTCTGGAAAGTGGTGTTTGGCGCACAACGCGGCGATCGCCCGCCCATGGGGAAAGGGGTCCTGAGCCCTGTCCGTTCGAGGCAGGGCGTCGCGGCGTCCGAATCTCTCAGGCTCCACGACAGAGGGGGAGGGCTGGTACCCGTCGACCATTGTTGGTCGACCCCGCCCGACCTTGGAGCTGCCGTGACTCGATCATTCGCCGACCGCCACATCGGACCCGACCGGGACGAACTCGCCCGGATTCTGGACGTCGTCGGCGTCGGCTCGCTGGACGAGCTCGCGGCCGCGGCGCTGCCCGCGAGCATCCTGGACGGCACCGGCCTCGAGGTGCTGCCGCCAGCGGCCACCGAGCACGAGGTGCTCGCCGAACTCGCCGAGCTCGCGCAATCCAATACCGTCGCCGCCTCGATGATCGGGCTCGGCTACTACGACACGCTGACTCCACCGGTGCTGGTGCGCAGCCTGCTGGAGAATCCGGCCTGGTACACCGCCTACACGCCGTATCAGCCGGAGATCAGCCAGGGGCGGCTCGAGGCGCTGCTCAATTTCCAGACCATGGTGTCGGATCTGACCGGGATGGAGGTGGCCAATGCGTCCATGCTGGATGAGGCCACCGCCGCCGCCGAGGCGATGACGCTGCTGCGCCGCGCGGGCAAATCCAAGTCCGCACGTCTGCTCATCGATGACGATCTGTTCCCGCAGACCAGGACCGTGCTGTCCACCCGGGCCGAGCCGCTGGGCATCGAGATCGTCTCGGCGGATCTGTCCGGTGGCGAGTTGCCCGATGGCGAGTTCTTCGGCGTGCTGGTTCAGGTTCCGGGTGCGTCGGGGCGGATTGTGGACTGGCGGCCGGTGATCGAGGCGGCGCACGAGCGTGGTGCATTAGTGGCGGTCGGTGCGGATCTGCTTGCGCTGACATTGATTACGCCGCCGGGGGAACAGGGCGCGGACGTATGTTTCGGCACCACACAGCGTTTCGGGGTGCCGATGGGCTTCGGCGGTCCGCATGCCGGATATCTGTCGGTGCACACCAAGCATGCGCGGCAGCTGCCCGGCCGGTTGGTCGGCGTCTCCGTGGACGCGGATGGCAACAAGGCATACCGGCTTGCGCTGCAGACCCGTGAGCAGCACATTCGCCGGGAGAAGGCGACCTCCAATATCTGTACCGCGCAGGTGCTGCTGGCCATTGTGGCCGCGATGTACGCGAGCTACCACGGTGCCGACGGACTGCGGGCGATTGCCCGCCGCGTTCATGCGCGTGCGGCCGCCATCGCGGCGGGGCTCGATGGTGTCGTGGTGCACGAGAACTTCTTCGACACCCTGCTGGTGCGCGTGCCCGGCGGCGCGGAATCCGTTGTCGCGAAGGCGAAGTCGAGCGGAATCAACCTGCGGCTGGTGGATGCCGATCACGTCGGCATCGCGTGTGACGAGGCCACCACCGAGGCGCATGTCACCGCAGTGCTCGAATCGTTCAGCACCGGCCTGCCATCGGGCGTCGGCGATCCGGGCGGTGCGCCGAGCGTGACCGGCGGTTCGATCGAGACCCGCACCTCGGAATTCCTCACCCATCCGGCCTTCACCAACTACCACACCGAAACCGCGATGCTGCGCTATCTGCGCAGGCTTTCCGATAAGGACATCGCGTTGGACCGCAGCATGATTCCGCTCGGCTCCTGCACCATGAAGCTCAATGCGACCGCCGAGATGGAGGCCATCACCTGGCCCGGTTTCGCGCGGGTCCATCCGTACGCGCCGGTCGAGGATGCGCCCGGCCTGCTGCGGGTGATCACCGATCTGGAGGGCTGGCTCTCGGCTATCACCGGGTACGACCAGGTGAGCCTGCAGCCGAACGCGGGCAGTCAGGGCGAGTACGCCGGGTTGCTGGCCATACGGCGCTATCACCTGGATCGTGGTGATACCCACCGGGATACGTGCCTGATTCCGTCCAGTGCGCACGGCACCAATGCGGCCTCGGCCACCATGGTGGGGCTGCGCGTCGAGGTCGTGAAGTGCCGGGAGAACGGCGATGTGGACCTCGACGATCTGCGCGCCAAGATCGCCGACCACGCCGACCGGCTGGCCTGCATCATGATCACCTACCCGTCCACGCACGGCGTGTACGAGCACGAGGTCGCCGAGTTGTGTGCGCTGGTGCACGATGCGGGTGGTCAGGTGTACGTCGACGGTGCGAATCTGAATGCCCTGGTGGGCCTTGCCCGTCCGGGCCGGTTCGGTGGCGATGTCAGCCATCTGAACCTGCACAAGACCTTCTGTATTCCGCACGGTGGTGGTGGTCCGGGCGTCGGCCCGGTGGCGGTGCGCTCGCATCTGGCGCCGTATCTGCCCGGTGACCCGCTCGAGCCGGGTTCGCACGCGGTGTCGGCGGCCAAGTACGGTTCGGCGTCGATTCTGCCGATCACCTGGGCTTATATCCGGATGATGGGTGCGGACGGCCTGCGTAAGGCCACGTTGACCGCGATCGCGTCAGCCAACTACATCGCGCGCCGGTTGAACGAGCACTTCCCGGTGCTGTACACCGGCGAGAACTCGATGGTGGCGCACGAGTGCATTCTGGATCTGCGCGAGATCACCAAACGGACCGGCGTGACCGTCGACGATGTGGCAAAGCGGTTGGCGGACTACGGATTCCACGCGCCGACCATGAGCTTCCCGGTGGCGGGCACATTGATGGTGGAGCCTACCGAGAGCGAAAACCTCGCCGAGTTGGACGAATTCGTCCTCGCGATGACAGCGATCCGGGGCGAGATCGATCAGGTCGCCGCGGGTGTGTGGCCGGTCGAGGACAACCCGCTGCGCGGCGCACCACATACCGCGGCCTGTCTGGTCGGGGAATGGGACCACCCGTACAGCCGGGAGGTCGCGGTGTACCCGCAGGGATTGGATCCGGCGCGGGGCAAGGTGTGGCCCTCGGTGCGGCGCATCGACGGCGCCTACGGTGACCGCAATCTCGTCTGCTCCTGCCCGCCGCTGGACGCGTACTGACGGCCACCGAGCCGCACCTCGACCCCGTTGCCGGTGCGGCTCGGTAGCCATCTTTCGTGCCCCGAGGGCGGCGGGTCACGCTGGGTCCGGCGCGGCCTCGGGTTCGAGTTCCGGTATCTCGCTGAGGGCTTCGATTCCCAGTTCCGACCGCGTCGCGTCGATGACGGCGCGTTCGTCTTGGACGGTGTTGGCAATTGCCTTGTGCCACAATGCGCGGATCGCGTTGACGTCGTCCATGGTTGCTTCGTGGTCGAGTTCGACCTTGAGGCGTTGCACGGTGATGCTCTGGGCCGCGGTGAGGGTGCGGAGGAGATCCTCGCAGCGCTGCGGGATCTTGGGGTTCGCAAGGACGCGCAAGCGGGTGATGTAGCGGTTGCATGCGGAGATGCTCTGCTGTACTTCCTTGCCGAAACTGTCCACCTCCTCGACGGATTCGGCCTTCCAATCGAGGGTGTCCCACAGGGTTTGGCGGACGTCGGCGGCGGCGAGCAGTACCGAGGAGATCGCGGTCAGAATCGAGTCGCGTCGCCATTTGTCCTGTTCGCGGCGTTCTGCGGCGGCGTTGGCGTTGTCGATGTTGCGTTGCGCGGCGGCGTGGGTTGTCTCGATATTGGCCTGTGCGGCATCAA
The DNA here is from genome assembly GCF_050955745.1 of Nocardia sp. CA-120079. NCBI lineage: Bacteria > Bacillati > Actinomycetota > Actinomycetes > Mycobacteriales > Nocardiaceae > Nocardia > Nocardia sp. CA-120079. The sequence goes on along the minus strand of NZ_CP192088.1, from coordinate 5,570,464 downwards.
GTGTGGTCCGGTTGCGCTCGTCGGCCGCGGTGATCGCGTCGCGGTTCGTCCGGTTGTTGATCAGGACGCCGATGAGCGCCGCGGCGGCGACGATGAGCGAGCTGAGAAGCGGAAGCCAGGAAGTCACCGGGTCATCATTGCATTGCGGGCTGCTCCACTGTGCCCCGATCGGCCGTCAGATCGCACCGGCACGTGCCGCGGCTGGTGCGACACCGGCCGCGCGGAGGGTGTCTTGCGTGGTCAGCGGTTCGTGAGTGACGAACGAGCGGTAGTAGATCGGCGCCACGCCGAGGAGATTGCCGCAGGCGATGATTCACGGCGTCGTCAACGCGTGCATAACCGCGGTCCCGAAGCCGACGTCATCCGAGGTCGGCAGTCGCGTGTATGTGCCCCCGGTCCGCTGAGCGGCGGTTTGGAGCGTCTCTGTGCCATTGCCCCCGATAACGATCACATCGATGCGAACCGGATGGGCCGGATCGGCGGCGGAGGTCAGCTCGGTCAGCAGTTTGGCTCCGGTAGTGGTGGAGTCGTCGTCCGGGCCGTCGGTGATGAGCAGAACCGAATTGGTGAGCCCCGGAGTGTATCCGCGAACAGCCGACTTGTAGGCGGCGATCAGTGACGGATAAGCCTGGTCGGTACGAGATTCGGTGGGCTTCACCGCCTCCAGCGCCGTATCCAAGGCGGTGCGCTGCTGATTGTTCAGTGGCGCGGTGGGCGTTTGGATCTTGTACGGCGTTGTCCCGTCGAGGTTCTTCCCGAACGTCCAGACGCCGAGTCCGAAGTCCGGTGGCATCACATTCGTCGTGGACCGCAGCGCGCCGAGTGCATTCGAGAGCCGGGTGAGGGATCCGTCGCTGTTGCCCATCGAGGACGAGACGTCGAGCAGCACCGTAGCTTGCACGCCGAGAACAGGGTTGGCCAGTGTGGCACGCACCTTGTCCAGTGCGGTCCGCGGCGCGGCGGGTGCGGCGAGGGCCGGTGCCGCGGCGAATCCGGCAGCGGTGAAGGCCGAGGACTGTTGGGGTGCGCGCAAGTAGTCGGTGAACAGTGATGCGATCAGATTCTGGGTCTTGTCCACCCACGCCCCGGACATCAGCGCGGCGGGATGATCGGCAACAGGTGCGGTCCCCATTGGCCGAAATTCCGATGTACTACCAACAGCTTTCAGTTGCTGCTCGGTAGCCGCTACTGCGTGAATGGGCGAATTCGTCCCACCGATCGCGGCCAATGCGGCCGTGGTGTCCGCCGCCTGCGGCGCTTTCGCGGCGAGCCCGGAGATGGCCGCGACAACCTGACCGGACCGCGCGACTTGATCGGTGAGCGGATCGGTTCCCGAAACCGCGGAGCCGACCGCTGCTGCCGCCGCCAAGGTCGAGTCCCCGGCGGGCAGCGCCATCCGCAGCCCGCCCCACCCGGACAATCCGAGTTCGTCCAGCGAACCCTGTTGCAGCCGTGGTAAATCCGCCCAGGTGATCTTGGCTTGCTCGAGCGCGCCTCGCAGATCCTCGGGAACGGCGACCACGATCGGACTCATCGCAACCGGCGCGGGTGTGCCCTCGATCAGCCCAGGCACCCGCATGGATTCGATGGACCGCATCGAATCGGCGATCCACAGCCCCGGCTGCGGACCGAGCGCACCGTTCCACGGCGTGCCCGCGGTGAACCCGGCGACGATCGCCGCTGACGGCTGGGCCGTAACCACCACTTTCGCGCAATGATCGCGCACCTTCGGATTGGTCGCGTTGTAGCGCTCCGCCGCGGCCCGCACGGGATCGGCGATATCCGGATCGACCGTGACGAACAGCGTCGACGGCCCCTCCTTACATTCCGCCGCGGCCGACTTGTCCCGGTTCGCGGCGCGATCACTGAGTTGAAAAAACGCGAAGACCGCCGCGACTAGCAGCAAAACGGCAACCACTGCGATAACCGGACCTTTGCTGACGCCCCGGGACCTGGTTCCGCTGCGATGTGTGCCCACGATCCTCAGTGTATGTTCACGCGGGATTTGCCGTGCCGGTGTGTCCGGTGCGGCGCACCGGCACGGCGTGGCGCGAACGTCCGACTAGGGTCGGATCATCCGTCCGCGGTCGAACTCGTGTCCGCCCCAAACTCCGGACTGTCCAGTCCGCGCGGCGAATTCACCGCAGGCGTCTCGAATCGGGCAGCCGGCGCAGACCGCGCGCGCGTACTCGAAGTCCTGCGACGGGTACGGGAACCATGCCTCGTGATTCGGATCACCGCGGCAGGCCGCCCGATGCCACTCTCGGGAATCCGAGAGCGGGAGCAGGTCGGTCAGATCGACAAGCGCGCTGGTCTCCAATTCGACGGTCATTTCGAGCCTTCTCCTTTCTCTCTCGGCTCAGGTAGCGGCCAGTTGCTTCCAGATCCGCTGTTGCCGTTTGGCCAGGTGGTCGGGCGCCTTCGGCTGCCACAGCAACCGCATGCCCGCTTCCTCCGGCGTCCGGTCGGCCTTGCTCGAGTTGCACCGCGCGCATGCGGCGATCAGGTTGTCCCAAGTGTTGGGACCACCCCTGCTGCGGGGCCGAATGTGGTCGACGGTGCGTGCCCAGGACGCGCAGTATCCGCACCGGTGGTGGTCGCGGCGCAGCACACCGGCCAGCGTCGCGCGACTGCCGTCGTGTACTCGCGTCACATGGTCGAGGTATACGTATCGCAGCAGCCGGATCGTCTCCGGCAGCGCGAGCTCGAGATGCTTGGAGCGGATCGGGAGGTGCGGCTCCCGATCGGCGATCGACTCCGCGGCGCCGCCCATGAGCAGCACCACGGCCCGGTCGGCGCTGATCTCGGTGAGGGCCTCGTAGCTGGCGTTCAATACCAGTACCCGGGTGTGTATCCAGTTGTCGACAGTAGACACCACCGGATCGGTGGCACGGTGGAACGTCATGGGAGTCACCATGTTTCGAGAGAGCGAGCGAATTCGGACGGCGCGGGTCGGTCAGTTACCGGCCGGGAGGCGGCGCAGTTCCTGCTCGACGCGCGCGTCATACCGACGCAAGCTCGATACGACAATGGTCACGGCCGCCGCCTCCTTCCTCATGCTCGTGAGCACCCGCGGAATCGGGTGATCATCATCGAAATCCATGGTGGCACAGCGCGCCCACCGGTGGCGAAGGGTTTTTCAGGCCAGGCCGATCAGCCACTGCCGCAGCCACGCGGTGGCGGTGGCGCCGTTGGAATCCACGACGTAGGTCGGATAGTTCTGGTGTACGAACGAGTTGTAGAACCGCTCGAATTCCCGCTTGCGCTCGTTCATTTCCGGATCGGCGAGCTGGTTCTGGATGAGCGGGGACACCCCCGTCGCCATCAGGTCGTTGAAGATGGCGAACGCCTCCTGCTGATAGCGCCACACCTGAGCCGGGTCGGGATCGGAGGCCTGGGCCAGGAAGCCGGCGACGCGGGTCGCGAAGTCGGTGGGCGGTGCGGCGCAGTAGAGGTCGCCGACGGCGCAGATGGTCCGGGTCTTCTGGGTGAGGAAGCCGAAGCCGCCGATGCGCGGGCCGCCCGCACCAGCGCCGTCGACCGGCGGGCCGATGAGTGCGTCGGTCGGGGAGCGGCGCGGATCCGAGATGAGCCCGACCGCGGCGATGCGTTCGGGCCGAATGGGACTCAGTCCGGTGCCGATTTCGGCGGCGAGATCGCCTGCCGCATCCGCGCCCTGGCTGTAGCCGATCAGCGCGATCTTGGTCTCGGCGCACTGCTGGGCCATGGCCGTGACCAGGCCGCGGGCATTATCGATGGCCTGCCGCTTGGACCGGCCGTAAACATCGGTCTCCCAGGGGAAAGCGGTCGCCGCGTAGGTCACGTAGTCGGTCCTGGTATTTCGCGGCAGGTTATCGGTGACGCTGGCGAGCATGCCCTCGCCGGGATTGGCATCGGAGGTTTCCCACGTGCCGGGTACCGCCACGACATACAGGTCGGGGCAGCCATTGGGCGCTGCCGTCGCCGCGCCGGCACCGCCGACGGCGCCGGCCGCACCTACCATGACGGTTCCCGCCACGGCACCGATCATCTTGCGCATAAACATGGTCCACACCTCGGTTTTGCTAGGTCCGAAGCGGCCGGGGGCCGTACGCGACTGCCTGCCGTCGCGTCGGAGACAACCGTACGGTCTGACCAGGGGTTGATGCGGGAACAACCCGTGACAAACGCCGAACATTTTTAACACAATGCGCAATGCCGACGATTCGCCCGGCGCGGCGGGATGAAGGAGTCGCGGGCGAGGGGGTGCGCGACTCCTTCATCGTGTCCGAGGGGCAGTCACCGCCTCGTCCACGGTTGTGGTGGTTATCAGGACACCGATGACTCCCTCCCGTGCATCATCGTGTGCCCATCCATTGAACCCCGATCGACAGGCGTGCGTCCCGGCTTCGAGCATATGTCGTTCGAGAAGGTCGGGTCAGCCGATGGGCGTGTGGCCCAACAGAACTCGGCCGGTGAACCGGGTCTGCTCGGCCCGCGGCAGCGGGTGGAACAGGCAGCCGTGGATGTCGCGGTACCACATCTCCAGCTCGCACCCGCGCGAAAAGCCCACGCCGCCAGCGGTTTCGATAGCCAGCCGGACGGTATCGACGAGTGCGTCGGCGGCCACGGTCTTGCGGCTGAGCGTGCGGGCACCATAGCCGTCGGTGTTGTCGAAATGCAGATTGTCCGAATCGGTGAACATGGCGGCGATCAGATCCGCTGCGGTGGTGTAGGCGTTCATCATTTCGCCCGCCAACTGGAAGGTATACGGTTCGCCGCGGTCGGCGACGAGTGCCGCGGTCAATTCGACCGCGGCATCGGCGATGCCGAGATAGGCCGCCATGACCAGCGGCATGGCCGCGCCGATCACCACATTCAGCACCGGGGGCCACACGTCGGCGGGGCGGGTCAGCGAGATCGCGGCATCGGGAACGAAGACATCCTCGAAGACCACCGTATGGGAGCCGCTGGCCCGCAAACCGATAGTGTCCCAGGTCTTTTCGATACGGGTACCGGGGGCGTCCAACGGCACCGCGAAGTGCAGCACCTGGGGTCCCTCCGGCGCATCGCCGCGGCGGATGCTGGTCATCACCACATCGCCGACCTCACAGCCGCTGGCGGGCGCTTTGCGCGCGCTCACCCGGAAGCCGCCGTCGACGCGCTCGGCCCGGCCGTTGGATTCGACCCAGTCCGAAGCGCCGGTGCTGACCAGGATCGCGCCCGCCGCCACCTTGGCGAATACCGCCGAGGCGTCGATGCCGTGGTTGTGCCGCCAGACCTGCGCGGCCACCAGATGGGTGTGCATGGCGAACGCGACCGCGGTGGACGGATCGTGGCGGCCGAGTTCGCGCAGGATCTCGCCCATCTCGCGGTGCGTCACACCGCCGCCGCCGAACTCGGTCGGTACGAGTGCGGCGCTCAGTCGTGTGGCCCGCAGTAGGTCGAAGGCCGCGACGGAGATGTCGCCGGTGCGGTCGCGGGCGGCCACATCGGCGCGCAGGGTTTCCCCTACCTGGCGTGCCAGGGCGATCCAGTCGGTGGTGGTGATGTCATGGGCGATAGTCGTCATGTTTCGAAGTTAGGAACGGCCGCGATAACGCGCTGGTCGCTGCTGATCCTGCGAGATCTGCTCATCGGCACAACTCGCTTCAACGATCTGGCGCGCGGTCTGCCAGGGCTTTCGCGCAGCCTGCTGGCCAAGCGGCTGCGCCAGTTCGAGCGGGCCGGATTGATCGACAAGGTGGGCAGCGAATACCTGCTCACCGCCGCCGGTCGGGAATTGGAGCCGATCCTGTTCGGACTCGGCGAATGGGGTGCACGCTGGACCTTCGGCGAACCGCAGCCCGAGGAACTGGATGCCGGGCTGCTGGTGTGGTGGATGCACTCCCGGCTGGATACATCCACGTTTCCCGGTAAGCGTCACGTGTTGTGTGTGCGGTTCACCGACGACTTCCGGCGCTATTGGATCGTCGTCGAATCGGGTGTGCCTTCGGTCTGTGATGCCGATCCCGGCTATCCGGTCGACGTCACGATCAGCTCCGATCTCGAATCGCTGTACCAGGTTTGGCTGGGACGCATTCCGCTCTCGCACGCAATGCGAACCGGCCGAGTGGAATTCACCGGGCCGACGGCGCTCACCCGGCGGATGCCGGCGGTACTGCGGCTGAGTCCTGTTGCGGGATATGCGGATCCGGTCGTACGCGCCTCGTGATCATTACGCAGTAGTCTCTCGGGCGTAGATGTAGTAGCGGTAGACGCCGTCCCCCGGATCGGCGCTCAGCGGCCACTCGCCGTCGGCGATGAACCATGCCCATTCGAGAGCGAGGCCCGCGTCGCGTTCGGCGATCGACTTGGCCCGGTCCAACGAGGCGTCGGTGCCGAGGGCCCGGTCGTCGGTACCGCAGAACTCGCAGCTGTGCACCCGCCGCACCTCGTATGCGATCACTCGGTTACCTCCGGGCATCCAGGTTGGACCCGATTGTTCGGGTGTGCACCGATAACGCTCGACGGGTGCGGCCGATAAACAGCTCGACAGGCTCGTCCGCTCGGGGGGACCGCGTGTCGAACGGGGAGTTCCGGAAGTGGCGTCCGCAACGAATCGGTGGGGGCACCAGTTCGAATCGAATACGCAAGGGATGTGTTCCGATGTCGATATCGACGGTGAAATATCTGGTGCCGCTGGGCTGCTGCGCGGTACTCGCGTTGGCCGGTTGCTCGGGCGGTGATCATGGCCACGGTGCGGCCGCAGGTACTAGCGCAGTGCCGACCAGCGTCGGTAGCCGTGGGCCGGGGGCGAGCGCGGTAGCCACCGACCAACCAACTGGAGCGAACGGCGAACCGGCGTCGCCGTTGCCGCCGATACCGGCATGCGTCGGCAGCCAGCTCATCGTCGGCGTGGAACCGATATCGCCGGGTGCGGGCCACCGCGGTGTGCGCGTGCATTTCTCGGTCGTGGGCGCCAGCGGTGCGTGCACGCTGACCGGATACCCGGGCGTGGATACCGGCCCAGGCGGGCCGCTCCTGCATGCCGAGCGCACCTTGCGCGGCTATCTGGGCGGTCTCCCTGCCGATATCGATACGCCACCGACCGTCGTCCTGGACCACGACCACAATGCCGAGGCAGTGGTCGAGGGCGGCGCGGTCGATGCGGAAGGCAACCAGTGCCCGACGTACACGAAACTTTTGGTCACCGCCCCGAACACCACCGACACGCACGCGGTCGGCACCACCATCGACACCTGCACGCTGAGCGTTCACCCGGTGACCACCCAATAGCGATTTCAGAGGTTGCCGACAATGTGTTCCAAGCGGCGGGCCACCAGTTCTCGGGCCTGTTCACGCAGGGCGGGACGGTAGCCGCTCGGGTATACCGGGTCGCCCGGGGTGTAGTCCTTCAAGACTTCCTTGGCGAGGGTGATCTTGTGAACCTCGGTGGGGCCGTCGGCGATCGCCATGACCTCGGCGTAATTCATCATGTCGACGAACGGTAGGTCCTGGCTGACGCCGATCGCGCCGTGCAGATGCAGTGCGCGCTGGGCGATATCGTGCATCACCTTCGGCATTGCCACCTTGATGGCGGCAATGTCCTTGCGGACCTTCAGATAGTCCTGTTCTTTATCGATCCGCCAGGCGGTGCGCAGGACGAGCAGGCGGAACTGCTCCATCTCGATCCAGCTGTCGGCGATGCGCTCCTGGGTCATCTGCAAACCCGCGAGGGCCCCCTTGCGCATCGGCCGGGAGACCGCGCGTTCGGCCATCATGTCGAAGGCCTTGCGCACCAACGCGACTGTGCGCATCGCGTGGTGCACCCGACCGCCGCCGAGGCGGGTCTGCGCGACGATGAAGCCCATACCCTCCTGGCCGAGCAGGTGGTCGGCGGGCACCCGGACATCGGTGAAGCGCAGATGTCCCTCGTGCTCGCTGAAACCGTGCACGTGGAAGTTCTTCACGATCTCCAGGCCGGGGGTGTCGGCGGGCACGATGAACATCGACATGCCCTGGTACGGGCTGACATCCGGATTCGTGACCACCATGACGATATGGAAGCTGGCGAACTGCGCGTTCGAGTTGAACCACTTCTCGCCGTTGATGACCCAGGAGTCGCCGTCGCGCACGGCGCGGGTCTTGAACAGCGTCGGATCCGATCCGCCGGTCGGTTCGGTCATGACATAGCAGGAACCGATCTCACCGGCCAGCAGCGGCTCCAGGTACCTGGCCTTCTGTTCCTCGGTGCCGTAGTGCGCGAGGATCTCCGCGTTACCGGAATCCGGTGCCTGGCAACCGAATACCGACGGCGCCCACACCGAAGTACCGAGCACCTCGTTGAGCAGGCCGAGTTTGAGCTGCCCGTAGCCGGGGCCGCCCAGTTCCGGTCCGAGATGGCAGGCCCACAGTCCCTGTTCCTTCACCTTCTCCTTCAGCGGCCGCATCAGCGCCATCGCCTCGGTATTGGTGCGGTCATAGGGATTCGGGTAGAGCAGATCGAGGGGCTCCACCTCGGTACGTACGAACTCCGCCGCCCAGTCCAACTTCTGCTGGTATTCCGGGTCGGTTTCGAAATCCCAAGCCATGGTCAGCCTTTCGTGTCGGTGATGCCGTCGAGAACGGTGGACGCCACAATGTCGGCGATTTCATCGGGGGAGCGCCCGCCGTGCGGGCGGTACCAGAAGGTCACCATGTTCAGCATGCCGAGCACACTGTTGGTGACTACGTGGTCGTCGGTACGCAGCAGGCCCGCCGCATGTCCCGCGTCGATGACGCGCTGCCAGCAGGCCTGTATTTCGTCACGCATTTCCTGTAGTTCTTCGCCGCGCTCACCGGTCAGTGCGGTGACATCGCGCAATTGGATGGCGACCTCGCGGTGGTGCTCGATGATCAGCCCGACGTGGCTGTGGATCAGCTTGCGCAACTTGACGATCGGGTCATCGATGCCGCGGGAGATCCGCTGGGCATCGGTGAGCATGAGCTGGATGTAATCGCGCAGGATCTGCCAGAGCAACTCCTCCTTGGAACCGATGTGGTAGTACAGCGCACCCCGCTGCACTCCGGCCCGATCGCCGATTTCCGCGACGCCGGTACCGTGGAAACCCTGCTCCGCGAACAGTTCCACCGCGGCCGCCACGATGCGCGCCCTGGTCGCCTCGGCTGTGGTCTCCGTGGCCGGTGGACGACCGCGACGACGAGGCGAGGCCAACTCGGGCCCGCCCGTCACCCGGCCACCACCCCGCACGGAATCGCCGCGCGATGCTGCGGTCATCGGCGTGGATCCAGGACGACTTTGGAAACCCCATCGGCACGGTCGGCGAACATGCGGTAGGCGTTCGCACCATCCGACATCCGGAATCGGTGTGTGACAACGACTTCGGGCCGGATTCGACCGGCCGCGGTGAGTCGCAGCAGTGCGGGCAGTTCGTATTGGATCGAGCAGAGTCCGATATGGAATTCGAGCTCCTTGACCTGAGCCAACTGCATATGGAACGGGAAGGCGCGATTGTGACTTACGCCGACCACGCCGACCCGGCCGCGATGCCCGACGGCGCTGATGGCGAGCTTGATGGTCGCATCGGCGCCGACCGCCTCGATCGCGACATCCGCGCCACCGCTGAGCATTTCGCGGATGACGGTCTTGGGCTCGTCGGATTCGATGATCTCCGCGCCCAATTCGGCGGCGCGCTTGCGGCGGTCGGCAACCAGATCCACCCCGAGCACCCGCGCCGCGCCCATCGCGAACGCCGACTGCACGGCCATCAGCCCGACCGGTCCCAGCCCGATCACCACCACGGTCTCACCGGGTGCGATGCGGGTGCGGCGCGCGCCGTACCAAGCGGTGGGCGCGTTGTCGGTGAGCACGATCGCGGCCTCATCGCTGATCGAATCGGGCAGCCGCACCAGATTCCCTTCGGCATGGGGGACCGCGAGATATTCCGCCTGCGCGCCGGCGAGCGATCCGCCGAGTCCATAGCAGGCGTCGGCAGGCATCGGATGACGTTCACAGGCTGCCACGATGCCGGCCTTGCACTTCGCACAGCGGTTGCAGCCGACGGATGCGGAGACCAGCACCCGGTCACCGACCACGAAACCCTGCATATCCGCGCCCAATTCGACGATCTCGCCGACCGCCTCGTGGCCCACGCTGTATCCGGTGCCGTCGGTGAAGCCGTGCCCGGCATAGATGTGCAGATCACTACCGCAGATTCCGGCGGCGGTCACCCGAACGATTGCGCCGTCGCGGCCCGGCAGTATCGGATCGGGCACTTCGGTGTACGAGATCTGTTGCGGTCCTTGGTAAGTCAGTGCCTTCATCGCCAACCACCGTCCAGTGCCAGAGTCGCGCCGGTGCAATACGCCGAGGCGTCCGTCGCGAAGTACAGTGCCGCGCCGACGATCTCATCCGGGCGGCCGATCCGTCCGAGTGCCATATGCCGAGTCAGCTCAGTACGCAGCTCAGCGGGCCACGCCTTGGAAATATCCGTCTCGAACGGACCGCATTGAATCGTGTTGACCCGCACCGTCGGCGCGAAACTCTGCGCGAGTCCGCCGGTGAGATTGGCCAATCCCGCCTTGGCCGCCGCATAGGGCACCGCGAGCGGTTCCGGTCGTTGGGCCTCGATCGAGGAGATATTGATGATCGACCCGCCACCGGCGGCGGCCATCCTGGTGCCGATCAAGGTCGACAAACGGAACGGGCCCTTGAGATTGACCGCGATCACCTTGTCGAACATGTCCTCGCTCACCTGATCCAGGCTCGGATACAGCAGCGACATCCCGGCATTGTTGACCAGCACATCGACCTTGCCGAACTCCGCGTAGGCCGCCTCGACCAGCGCATCGCACTGCGCCCAATCGCTGACATTGCACGCCACCGGCAGTGCGCGCCGACCGTGGGTGTTCTTCACCTCATCGGCCAGCTCGACACACCCGTCGAGTTTGCGACTTGCGATCACCACATCCGCACCGGCCGCGGCGAAGGCCAGCACCATCTCTCGGCCGAGCCCGCGGCTACCGCCCGTGACCAGCGCGACCTTATCCGCTAACGACTGTCCTGGCATTGCGCTCCATTGCTCCGGCCGCCGGTAATGTTCCAATCAGTACATTAATTCCGCCGGGCGATACAATCAAGGCCCCGACACACCGTCACATCACTACCGATGGGTAACATTGGTTGCGATTTTTCCCACCCGGCTTTCTCAAAAGTGAGGCAGTAGATGACAGAGCGGATTCAGGTCGGCGGGCTCCAGGTGGCCAGCGTTCTCCACGAGTTCATCGAGAACGAGGCGCTCCCCGGAACCGGCGTAGATTCCGCCGCGTTCTGGGCCGGAGCCGAGCAGGTCATCAACGACCTCGCTCCGCGCAACCGCGCCCTGCTGGCCGAACGCGACGAGATCCAGGGCAAGCTCGATGCCTGGCACGCCGAGCACCCCGGCGCGAACTACGACAAGGCCGCCTACAAGAGCTTCCTCGGCGATATCGGCTACCTGCGCGCGGAACCGACCGACTTCGAGATCGCCACCCAGAATGTGGACGACGAGATCGCCACCACCGCGGGCCCGCAGCTGGTGGTGCCGGTGATGAACGCCCGCTTCGCGATCAATGCCGCGAACGCGCGCTGGGGTTCGCTCTACGACGCCCTCTACGGCACCGACGCCATCTCCGAGGCCGACGGCGGCGAGAAGGGCACCGGCTACAACCCGGTCCGCGGCAGCCGCGTGATCGAGTTCGCGCGCAAGTTCCTCGATACCGCCGCCCCGCTGGCCAACGGCTCGCACCGGTCCTCGACGCACTACGCGATCGATGGCGGGCAGTTGGCGGTGACGCTGAGCAACGACGAGGTCACCACGCTGGCCGCCGATGGCGCGGAACTGGTCGGCTACCTGGGCGATCCGGCCTCACCGACTTCGATCCTGTTGAAGCACAACGGCTTGCACATCGACATCCAGATCGATCCGGCCTCGCCGATCGGCAAGACCGATCCGGCGGGCGTCAAGGACGTGGTGCTGGAGTCCGCGGTCACCACGATCATGGACTTCGAGGATTCGGTCGCCGCAGTGGACGCCGAGGACAAGGTGCTCTGCTACCACAACTGGCTCGGCCTGATGAAGGGTGAGCTGGCGGAAAAGGTGACCAAGGGCGACAAGACCTTCACCCGCACCATGAACCCGGATCGCGTCTACACCGCGCTCGGCGGCGGCGAGCTGGTGCTGCACGGCCGGTCGCTGCTGTTCGTGCGCAACGTCGGCCACCTGATGACCTCCGACGCGATCATCGACGCCGCGGGCAACGATGTGCCCGAGGGCATCATGGACGGTCTGATCACCTCGCTGATCGCCAAGCACAGCCTGCTCGGCGATACGAAGTTGAAGAACAGCCGCACCGGTTCGGTCTACATCGTGAAGCCGAAGATGCACGGCCCGGACGAGGTCGCCTTCACCAACGAGCTGTTCGGCCGGATCGAGGACGTCCTCGGCCTGACCCGCAACACCCTCAAGGTCGGCATCATGGACGAGGAGCGCCGCACCACGGTCAACCTGAAGGCCTGTATCCAGGCCGCCGCGCAGCGCGTGGTGTTCATCAACACCGGCTTCCTGGACCGCACCGGCGACGAGATCCACACCTCCATGGAGGCCGGGCCGATGGTCCGCAAGGCCGAGATGAAGACCCAGCAGTGGATCCTGTCCTACGAGGACTGGAACGTCGACACCGGCTTGGCCGCCGGCCTGCCCGGCAAGGCGCAGATCGGTAAGGGCATGTGGGCCATGCCGGATCTGATGCACGACATGCTCGAGCAGAAGATCGGACACCCGCGTGCGGGCGCCAACACCGCCTGGGTGCCGTCGCCGACCGCGGCCACGCTGCATGCCACGCACTACCACCAGGTCGACGTGTTCGAGCGGCAGCAGGAGATCGCCGCAGGTGGCCGTCGCGCTACCGTCGATCAGATCCTGGAGATCCCGCTCGCGGGCGATCCGAACTGGACCGATGAGGAGAAGCGTCAGGAGTTGGACAACAACTCCCAGGGCATCCTCGGCTATGTGGTGCGCTGGATCGACCAGGGTGTCGGCTGCTCCAAGGTGCCCGATATCCGGGATATCGGTCTCATGGAAGACCGTGCGACCCTGCGCATTTCGAGCCAGCTGATGGCGAACTGGCTGCGTCACGGTGTGGTCACCGCCGATGAGGTGGTGGCCAGCCTGGAGCGGATGGCGCCGGTGGTGGACAAGCAGAATGCGGGCGACCCGAACTACCGGCCGATGGCGGCGGACTTCGCGGGCAGCATCGCATTCCAGGCCGCGAAGGAGCTGGTGCTGGAGGGCACCAAGCAGCCGAATGGCTACACCGAGCCGATCCTGCACCGACGTCGCCGTGAGGCCAAGGCGCTGGCTTGCGTCTAAGGCGTTCGATAACGATCCGTTACCCTGGGCGCTGCACGAGACAGTCGGATGTGAGGAAGTTTTATGGGAAGCGTTGTCCTTGATGTATTCGCCCTGGTTGTGAATCGCGCGGCGATGTTCTGGAACTGGATGGCCACCGGTTCGGCCGGTTTCCCGCCGCTGTAATAGCCGAGCTGAACGTCTGGTACGACGACCCCCGGTCCCGGCCCCTCGATGGGATGCCGAGGCCGGGGGTTTCCTTTGCCCGGTGAGATATCTCCACAGACGGTGAGCCGATTCCCTTCGGGGACAGGGCGGATCGACGTATCTTCTTTGGCATGAACAGCGGCCGCCTCCGACCGACACCGTTGTGGTTCGAGCTCTGGATGGGCGCCATCACCACCGTCATCGCGCTGCTCTGTGCCGCGCTGTGTTGGGAATTGGCTGCTCAGGGCAGCTTTCCGGCCAAAGTCCTGCTATGGGTGGGACTTTCGGTGGTCGGGCTGGTCGCGATCGTCTTCGCCATCCTGGGCTTGATCCGCTATCACGCTGTCCTCGTGAGCCTTACCGCACCGCTACTGATCGCCGCCCTCGCCGCGCTGGTGTGGTACGAAGTCCCCGAAACCGCGGGGTGGCGCCTGTCCCGCCCCATCCTCGAAGATCAGGCCACCGCCTGCGCTAATCCGGGCCACCGCACCCGCCTCGGCGTCTACACCGTCACCTACGTCACCCGCCGCGACGGTGCCTGCCTGTTCTATGTCAGTGGCGGAGCCACCAATTCCGAAGGCTTCGCCTACTTCCCGGACAGCGCCCCGAGTACCGGGCCGGCCGGCCCCGGCGGCATCGGCTACGAACCCTTCCACGGTCCCTGGTATCGCTTCGTCGAAAACACCTGACAGATCGGGCGAGGCCGCCATCGCCGTACAGCTCAGCGCACGACAGCAACCAGTGTTCGGATGATCATGAAGATTGCGGCCACACCGAAACAGGCCAGTCCGACCACCCATACAGTGAACATCTGCCGCATCGGTATCAGCTTGTCCAGCCAGCCGACGTCGAGGTCGATGTTCTGGTGTTGCGTCTCGAAGACAGGACCGTGTGAACTCCAGGTGCCCGCGCCGATCTGTTGATCTTCGAACCGCTCCAGCCACAGCGCGTCCTTGCGTTCGGCAAGGCGATGGCTCGCCATGAGCATTATCGAAATGAACGACACGATCAGCGCGAGTAGCGACGAGGCTATGCGCGCGATGGAATCGTTGTCGGCACCCATCGAGATACTGAACAGGAATGCCTGGGCAGTCAGACTGAGGGCGGGAACCTGCCAGAGCAGGTTCTCGTATTGCAGGCGTCGGTCCGCCACGGTCCGGTAGACCGGATCCAGATCGGCCGAACGGCGGGGCGCTGCCTCGTCCACAAGGGGTACTGTCGCACAGTCGCGCAGACTTGGTGGGTGTTTGTCACGTTCGGGATGCGGTGCGCACCAGGATGAGGATGCTGACCAGGAGCACCCACGCCGGGAAGGCCAGCGTCATCCATCTGCTCGTTTCGCCGGCCACCAGGAGTGCCAGGGCCGCTAGATAGCTGACACCGGCGAGCCAGCGCGGCATCAGCCCGGTCTTCAGCCAGATCGTCGCGAGCGAGATCATGAACACGGCCGCCATCCGCAGTGCGTAGGTCTGGCATGCCGAAACCACGATCATCTTGCCGAAGTCGACCACCGCGGCGCGGGCGGCCGGGTCGGTGACGTCGGTGTTGCTGGACACCAGACCGGCGGCGACGGCGGTGCCGACGAACATCATCGCCAGGAACAGCAGCCCGCTACCGAGGAATACCGATAGGAAGAACCGGTCTTCGTAGCGCCCGAATCCGTCACGGACGACGCCGATGAACCACAGGAAGCTGATTCCGGCGAACGGCATGAGCACTGTCGCCGTTCTGATCGCGTTCTGCCGACTGGTCAGCCAACGAGTCGAGCCTTCGATGCCGTCGGGCATGTCGATACGGATCAAGATCAGCGTTATTCCGAACAACACCGCGAAGACCACTCCGGCCAGTGCGGCCGCTCGCGGTGTCGACAACCGATGCGGGGTCGGCTCGGTGTGTTGCGGCGATGTCGACATGCCGTCATCCTGTCAAATCCGAGCGCCGGTGGCTGTATTTCCGGCCCAGGTCTGATCTGCTCGTTGTGCTCCCGGCACACAATTCAACGCACCGACGTCGTCGATCGAATTCCGTCTTGGTTACCGGTGCTGTTTGGGTTTCGGCGAGATCGGCCGAGGCATAGCATATTGAAAGTCCAGCTTACTGCGGTGCGGAAGGCGGGTGAAGATATGACGACGACCGAGCCCGACTGGAGTAGACCGGCGGCGACGGCCATTCCGGCGGAGGGCTATTTCGAGTTGGAGCGGGGCAGGTACGGCCCGATCTATCCCCGGACGCCGGCCTGCTACGGGTTCTCGATCATCGCCAAGGTGAAGCCGGGTCGTGAGGAGGCTATTCGCGCATACGGCAAGCAGATCCAGGATGCGATCGCAGCTGGTCCGGATGTGCTGGCGCCGCTGCGGCTGCACTATCTGCGGTGGGTGTTGTTCGACGTCGGATCGGGACTGCATTTCCAATATCAGGGCATTTTCGACACCGATTTCGACAAATACACCGAGGACGCCGTGGCCCTGTTCTCCCAGACCGGTATCACCACGGTTTTCACCAATCTCGAGGGATTTCCGGAGGATTGGAAGGAAAACCCGGAGGCGTTCGTGAAATTTGTTCGCGAACACCAGTTTCCGAGCTTCCTCGAATACGGCGAGTACCCCTACGTCACCGCCGACGAGATCAAAAAGGCGCTGCGGCTGAAAGCAGCGTTCTCCGACATGCTCGACCAGATGCAGTAACCCCGTGGGCCATGCTCGAACTCGACGATATTCAGCACATCCTGCTGACCCGGACCCCGGCGGTGACCGGCCGCTACGAGTTCCTGTCCTTCGATGATCCCGTCGGGGCTCGGGCTTGGTTGACGCCGCTGGTGGACCGCGTGCAATCGGCGGCGGACGTGCGCGCGACGATGGACAGTTCCGACCGCTGGGTCACGCTGGCCTTCACCTGGCGCGGGCTGCGGGCGCTCGGCGTGCCGGAAGAAACGCTCGCCACCTTCCCGGACGAGTTCCGCGAAGGCATGGCCGCACGCGCTGACATCCTGGGTGACACGGGCGCTTGTTCTCCCGACAACTGGGTGGGTGGGCTGGCCGGTGACGACCTGCACGCCATCGCGATCCTGTTCGCCCGCACCGATGCCGAGCATCAGCGCTGCACCACTGAACACCACAAACTGATCGCCCGCTGCTCCGGTGTGCGCGTGTTGTCGTTCCTGGATCTGAACGCGACGCCGCCCTTCGACTACGCCCACGATCATTTCGGGTTCCGAGATCGGTTGTCCCAGCCGGTGATCGACGGATCCGGCGAAGCGCCGACGCCAGGTTCGGGGGCACCGCTGCAACCCGGTGAATTCATCCTGGGCTACCCCGACGAGGACGGACCGGCACGAGCGCTGCCGCAGCCGGAGGTGTTGTTCCGCAACGGAAGCTATATGGCCTACCGGCGGCTACAAGAACATGTCGGCGCGTTTCGGAACTATCTGCGCGAGAACTCGGACACCCCGGACGGGCAGGAGTTGCTCGCCGCGAAGCTTATGGGGCGCTGGCGCAGCGGCGCACCCCTGGTGCTGGCACCGGACCGGGATGATCCGGCGCTGGGCGCGGATCCCATGCGCAACAACGACTTCAACTACAGGGAAATGGATCCGCACGGCTATGCGGTACCGCTCGGCGCCCATGCGCGGCGTCTGAATCCCCGTGATACCGCGGCGAACATGAACCGCCGCAGAATGATTCGCCGTGGCGCCACCTACGGGCCCGCGCTACCCGAGGATAGCCCCGACGACGGAGCGGACCGCGGGATCGCCGCGTTCATCATCTGCGCCAGCCTGGTTCGCCAGTTCGAGTTCGCCCAGAACGTCTGGATCAACGACAAGACATTTCACGAACTCGGCAACGAACACGACCCCATCTGCGGCACCCAGGACGGCACCCTCGACTTCACGATCCCCAGGCGGCCCATCCGCAAAGTGCACAAGGGACTGCCGGCTTTCACCACGCTCAAAGGCGGCGCGTACTTCTTCCTCCCGAGCATCAACGCTCTGCGATACCTGGCCACGCTCGACAGTCGAGAGGACTCTCAATGACCGTGTCAAGTCGTAGCAGTGACGGGAGTCGGTGTGTCGAGGGTGAATTCGCGGTTGTCGCGCAGCAGCGCCCAGAGCACGTCGACCAGGCGCCTGGCCAGGGCTAGGAGTGCTTGGGTATGGATGAGTCGTTCACCACGTTTTCGGTCGTAGAACTGTCGCGAGGGCCCGTTCTCGTAGCGCAGGCTCGACAAGGCTGCCATGAAGAACACGCGCCGCATGCGCCGGTTGTAGCGTTTCGGGCGGTGCAGGTTGCCGCTGACCCGGCCCGAGTCGCGGGGGACCGGGACGAGGCCGGCGTAGGAGGCCAAGCGGCCCGCGCTGGCGAAGCCGGCCAGGTCACCTCCGGTACCGACGAGGAACTCCGCCCCCAGACTCGGACCCATGCCGGGCAGGGATTCGATGATGCGTGCCCACGGGTGTGCCCGGAATCGGGTCGTGACGAGTTTGTCGGTGTCCTTGATCTCACGGTCCAGATCCAGCAGCTTGCGGGCGATGCGTTTGACCAGCATCGCGGTGTCTGCCTCGCCGGGCAGGGCCAGGCTCTGGCGTCCGGCGGCGTCGAGGGCGGTGGCGGCCGCTTTGGCGATGCCTGGTTTCCAGGCGCCGTTGTCGGTGAGATGTGTTGTGACACCGTCGATTCCGGCTGCTCGAATCTCGGCGGGGGTGCACATTGCAGCGACGAGGATCAGCGGGGTCCGGTTCGAGTAGTCGAACGCGGCCTCCAACGCGGGGAAGATCGACCCGAGCAGGGCGCGCAGCCGGTTGACCCCGGCCACCCAATCCGCCATCAGATCGGTGCGGTAGCTGGTCAGCTGGGTCAGCCCGACCACGAGTTCGTCGGGCATCACGACCTGGTTGAGATCCTCACGCAGGCGGGCGCTCTGGGCGATCACCCGCGCGTCCTTGGCGTCAGTCTTGCCCTCGCCGCGGAAGCCGCCGGTCATCGAATTCACCACCCGGCCCGGCACATACGTCACCGCCTGATCTGCGGCCAACAGCACTGTGATCAGCAGCAACGCCATCGGGCTGGTCAGATCGATCGCCCAGCGCACCCGCTCGGCACCGCGCTCGGCGCGGGCGATCAACGCTTCGATCGCGGCTTGGTCGTTTCCGAACTTCTGGCTGAACACCGTTTTTCCGGTCTCGTCGACCCCGCACGCGTGATGCGCGTGTTTGCCGACATCGATCCCGACCCAAATCTCCGGGCGAACATCCACCCACGTGCTCCTTGACTCCAAAGTCATTGCGCCCATGGACAACTCCGCCGACAGATCCCTAACCAGCGACGACCGCAACAAGCTCTCAATCAGCAGCCGGAGCGTCCAGCGCGGCGGGGCAGCCAGTCCTCTCGAGCCTCGACCGAGGCAAAACACCATCAGCTACACCCCACCGCCCTGGGCATCCAGGGCACCAACCCCAGACACCTACAAACTTAGGGTGACACCATGAGCAGCACCCTCCCGCCGGCACGCACCTACAACCAGAACCACATTCCGCGCAACCACGACGGGCGACGGCGGATGAGCATCTATTGGACATGGAGCTATCCGTGGGAGGCCCAACGCGATCCCGCCGAGATGTACAACCGCTTCTCGACAATGACCGAGGTCCGCAACGTGCTGTGGCCGAGCTACGAGACTCCGGAATACGACGCCGCGCACTTCCTGCAGGGCATCGCAGGCACACTGGAGCTGTTCCATCGCTCGACGCTGGCGTTCCAGCAGTTGGCCGCAGAGGCCACCGGTCACCCCGTCGCTGTGTTCCAGCGCATCGACCAGGCCGGCTACACCTTGCCGATCGACGAGCGGATCCTGGCCGACACCGACACCCTGATGGTGTTCGGGCTCGATCACGTCCTTTCCGAGCAGCACGCCACCGCAGCCGAGATCGATGCGATCCGCGACTGGCTGCAACGCGAAGGCACCTGCCTGCTGCTGGCGCCACACCACGACGTCGGGTGCACCGACGACTACGCGCAGCGACAAATGGAATACGCGCATCACGGTGACCCGCTGGTGCCGCGGCAGCAACGATTCGGCCAGTACACACGCTCGCTCATGCAGGCCCTCGATGTTCCGGTGCACAACAAATGGGGCCTGCGCCCCGCCGTCGTGGACGGCACCAATGAGATCGCACCCTTGACTGGGTTCCGCGATCTGGACGTACCCCGGCTGCTGGACAATGTGACGACGTTCAACTTCCACCCTCATCTACCGCACTACGAGCTCACCGCGCCGGAATCCGACTCGCTTCGTGTCCTGGGCCGCCAGCGTGTCGACCCCCAACGGCCCCATCCCTTCACCGCCGCAGGCAATACCGAATTCAATACGTTGATCTGGATGCCACCCGCCGACAGACGAGCCGGCGATATCGTGCTCATCGACTCCACCAACTTCACCACGCTGTTCGGCGGGACCGACAGCCTCCGTAACCTCTGGCACAACCTGGCCACCATGAAGTGACCACTGGTTCAGGGCTTGGGTTCGATCCAGAGGGCTTCGGCTACGGCGCAGAGATCGCCGGAGGGCGTGGCGAGAGCGATGCCGACCGTGTGTTTGCGGCCTTGGTGGCTGATGGGCCAGGCGTAGGAGATGTAGGGGGAGTCGGGGTAGACGGGGCGGAGCTGGGTGGCGGTGAGGGCCGCGGTTACGCCGCCGAAGCTCATACCTTGTTTTCGCATGGCGGTCCAGCCGCCGGGGCAGTCGAGAGCGGACCAGACGACTTCCGGCGGGAGTCGGCCGGATTCGTCGGCAAGGCCGCGATCCGGAGTCCAGGCGGCGATGACGAGATCGTGATCCGGTGTGTCCCAGGTGAGTAGGCGCAGGCCGCGGCCGGGTGCGCAGGCGGCGCCGCAGCCATAGCAGTCGGTGACGCGGCGCGACACCATGGCCGCGTCGGTGACCGCCTTCGCCTCGGCCCAGCTCGGGGCGGGCGGCGGATCGATCGTGAGTGCCGCCGGAGTCGATTCGGCGAGCAGCGCGCCGACGGGATCGGTCAGCGTGTAGCCGCCGGATCTGGTGGGGCGCAATGACATCGGGGTCTTCAGCGACACCCTGGCGCGGAAGTCGACGCGTATCTCGGCGGCCTCGCACGGCCCGGCCAGCAGGCCCGCGACGTAGCCGCCGAACGCCACGTCGGGATATCCGTGCACGTGTTCGGGGACGGTGACTGTCTCGGTCTGGATCACGGGTCGCTCGCGCCTTTCTGTGCCGTCGATCTGGATCGACCGTACCTCCGGATTCGGGCGCATCGGAATCGGCGACAGCGAATGCGCACGGGTACGTGTCATCGCCGGCCGGCAGGTAAGCGCGATGTGCGCAGGGCACGACACTGCGGCAAACTCTGAGCTGGCACAGCCCGTATCCGATGATGGGGCGCGAGTCGGCTATTGCGTGGCCCGACCACCTAGTTGGGTGAGTAGCACGCTGATCACACCGGCCTCCTGACTCTGGCTCTGGAACATCGAGCGCGCGGTTTCCTTGACCGGGCCCGGGGGCAGAAGCTCGTCGGCGGCACGAGCCATCACCAGTCCGCCTTGATGGTGACGAAACATCAATTGCAGGAACAGTATTTCGGCATCGTAACCGCGGGCTGTGGACAGGACGTCGAGTTCGGCGGCAGTCGCCATACCCGGCATCGCATCGCCGCTCGACTGACCCGCGCTCGGATGATGTCGCGACACAGCCGCATCGGGGTGCATCCATGCCATCGGATGCGACGACAGCGGTGACGCATCGGCCAGCCGCAACCACCCGAGCATGGTCCCGATCTCGATGCGCTGCGTATCCGAAAGCTGTTGTGCCAGCCGCAGGACGGTCGGGTCCACGTCACGATCCAAGCGCTGCACCATGATCAGCGCCTGCTGATGATGCGCGGTCATATCCTGCGCGAATCCGATCTCGACCGCGTTGAAAACCGGTGCGGTCGTATGCTGTTCGGGCAATACGAGCGGCCGCAGCGCCGCGCCGAGCACAACCAGGACGAACGCAACCGAGGCGAGCGCCGCGACTCGGAACCAACGGGACACAGCTACGACCCGACGGTCGATTGCTGATTCTCGGGCACCGTATATACGCCGTTCTCCAATTGCAGCACCATGAATCCGTTATCGGAGCAGGCGACATACAGCTGGTTGCCGCGCCACTCCGGCGGCGAGAAACACCAGTCGGTGGAGACATCGCCGAAGGCGAGGTTGCCGGTGCGCGGCGTGAGCGCGTCCAATGGATCGAATTGACCCTCCAATACCGCGCGTGCGGCCGGTGGTGTGCTCATCAACGGCACACCGATGATCGACGCGAGGGCATGTGGCGAGTTCCACAGGCTCAGATTCTGGCCGGTTCGTGCGGGCGGATTGAAGTAGGCGATCTCGCGAATATTATGCGGATCGCGTACGTCGAAAATCCTGATGCCGGAGGAGATCCAACCGCACGCCAGGGCGGTGGGGTCGTCCGGGCGGTCGGCGGCACAGTAGTGCGATTCGTAGGCGAAGGCCGAACCGCCCATCGAACTACCGATATTGCTGTCGATGTTCTGCAGCAGATTGATCTCCAGCTTCACCTTCCCAGCCACCTTCGGTGCGGTGTCGTTGGAGATATCGATGAGTTTCACACCGCCGGAACCACCTTCGTCGACGGTGTATAGGTAGGGCTTGCCGTCATAGGTCACCGGGACGCTGTGCTGGGTGGCCCAGCCGTCGGTCCAGAAGGTGCGGCCGATATGGGTGACCTGCGGGTTGGGATCGCGGCGCTGAACCGCGCTGATATCGAGCACGGTGAATCCGCCGAGCGCGGAAAGATACATGCGGTTGCCGTCGGCACTGATGCCGAAGCCGTGCGCCTCGATGCCGGTCAGCCCCTGCCAGATGACATGCGGATCGGCCGGATCGGTGAGGTCGACCGCGCTGACGAAACCGGGCGCGACACCCGAGGCCCAGTAGGTGCGCCCGTCGGGGGACCAGCCGCCCTCGTGTGTGGTGATCGGCAGCGGCATCAGCAGATTCGTGCCCGGCCCCGGATTGAGCAGCTTCGGATACGCACAATCGGAGACGTCGTAGACCGACAGATAGCCGACGCCCTCGCCGACCGGCACGCCGGTCCCGACCAGGAGTTTGCGTTCGGTGTTGACCTTGAGGCTCTCCCAGGTGCCCGCGAGCATCGCGGGTTCGGTCAGGGTGACCGTCGGGCGCGGATGTGCCGGATCGGAGACGTCGAGTACCTGGACGCCGCGGCCCTCGCTGATCAGGTCGCCGGGGAAGAAAGAACCCAGATAGGCGCAGTGGTCGAAGCTGGTGGAGGTGATGCCCGCGCCGCGTCCGGCGTAATTGCCGACCATCGACATATTGCAGGTGTAGCCCTGGGTGCTGCGCCGACTGTCGCGGTCGGCGGCCGAAACATCGCCTTGCAGCCCGGTTTCCGGCATCGATCCCGGTCCGCAGTCCGCCCTGGGTACCGAGGTCCGGCCGACATCGAGGAATTCCTGGACCGCGGTGGCGATATCGGATTGCAGATCGGCCGATGCGCTGCTGGGCAACATCATTGCGGCCACGATCGTGCTGGCGAACAGGGCCAACGCGCGGGCACCACGCAGTCTCGGCTTCGGGTGCATCATTGCATCCCAACTTTCCTCATCATGGGCACAGACTGCGCCGACTCAGACGGAGTGTGTACTGACTGAATGGTAGTAACAGGCAGTAACTTACAGCTGGGTTTTGGCTAAAATGCCAGGTAATTGATACATTTCGCCGCAACGCTCAGCTGGCGGTCAGTGCCTCGGTGTCATCTGTCAGCAGTGATGTGCAGACGTCGAGCAGCGACTGTCTCAGTCCCGTCGACCGCTCGGCCAAGCTCGACTGCGCCCGGACGTATTCGGCACGCCCGGACGGTGTTTCGATGCGGATCGGCTCGTAGCCGTAGTCGGTGAGGTCGTACGGGCTCGCGCGCATATCGAGTTCGCGTGCGGCGCAGGCGAATTCGAAATAGTCGAGCAACAGGTCGGAGGAGATGAGCGGGGTCAGTTTGAAACCCCATTTGTAGAGGTCCATATTCGCGTGCAGGCAGCCGGGCTGTTCGCGGGCGACCTGGTCGGCGCGGGTCAACGGTTCCGCATTGCGACCGACCGCGTCCGGGGTGAAGAAGCGGAATGCGTCGAAGTGGGTGCAGCGCAGAGACATCGATTCGACGACCGCATCGGTACCGGTGCTGCCCAAGCGCAGCGGCACCTGTTCGTGGCGGACCTCATCGGTTTTGTACACCATCGCCCACTCGTGCAGGCCGAAGCAGGACAGCTGCGCCGGGCGGGATGCCGTGGCGCGCAGCAGTTTTGCGATGAACTCGATGGTGTCGCGACGCCGCCCGATGAACGCGGGGTCGGCGGTATGGACACCCGCGCCGGAAGGTATGTCATGCCGGTGATACCCGCGAGCCCCGTCGTAATCCCGCGCGCCCGCCAATGCGACACCGAATCCCGGGTGCCAGCGCCGCAATTGGGCGGGCTTGTGTCCGTAGTAGGTGAACAGGAAGTCGATCACCGGATGTGACGACCCCGCCGCGCGCCGCTCGAGATACGGTCCGACGAGCTCGTCCAGCCGAGCCCGGTGCGCGGCGGCCCTGGTCCGCCACTCGGACTCGGCCAGCACGATCATTCGATCACCCGGTGCGTCCCGTCGCGCACGGTGCCGACGAACTCTTCCACCAGATCCTCGAGCGCCACAATGCCCACAGTATTTCCACGAGTGTCCACGACACGGCCGAGGTGGGAGTTGGTGCGGCGCAAGCGGGCCAGCGCCTCGTACAGGGGCGTACCGGCGCTGACCGTCGGCAGTGGACGAATATCGGTGCGCGGGATGGGTGTATTCGGTCCGGCGCTTTCGTCAGCGACCTTGTCGAGCACATCCTTGACATGCAGATACCCGACCAGCGAACCGTCGCTCGCGCGCACCGGATACCGGGAGAAACCGGTTTCGGCGACCGCGGTTTCGATATCGCCGAGCGTGGTGCCATTGCCGCGCAGCGGAACCGAGCGGGCCGTCGCCAGCTGCACCATCACATCGCCCACCACCCGATCGGAGGTGCCGAGCGCCTGGGTGAGGCGACGGTGCTCTTCCTCGTCGAGCAGGCCCTCCGAACGGGATTCACCGATCATCTCGGCGAGCTCGACACTCGAGACCGTCGCCTCGAGCTCATCCTTCGGCTCGATCCGCAACATGCGCAGCGACAGATTCGCCGCCAGGTTGTAGAGGGCGATGAGCGGGCGCGCCAAGCGCAACCACATGAGATGCACCGGAACCAGCAGCAGCGCACTGCGTTCCGGTCCGGCCAGCGCGATATTCTTCGGAATCATCTCGCCGAACAGAATGTGCAGGATCACCACGATCGCCAGCGCGATGGCGAAGGCCACCGGATGCAGCAGCTGTTCGGGCAGGCCGACCAGCTCGAACGGCCCCTCCAGCAGATGCGCGACCGCGGGTTCGCCGACCCGGCCGAGCAGAATCGAGCAGATGGTGATGCCGAGCTGCGCGGCGGCCAACATCATGGACAGGTTCTCACCGGCCCGGATCACCGTGTGCGCCTTGCGCTTGCCCTGTGCGGCGAGCGCTTCGAGACGGTCCCGGCGGGCCGAGATGAGCGCGAATTCGGCTGCGACGAAGAAGGCATTGCAGGCCAGCAGCACGACCGTCAAGAGGACACCGAGGAGATCACCCATGGCTGTTCTCCTTCAGCACGGCGGCCGCGACCGGGACCAGCCGGATCCGATCGATACGCCGCCCATCCATCCGTTCGACCTTGGCGATCCAGCCGCCGTCATCGTCGTTCGGATAGCGATGCGAGGACCGTGGATTCGGCAGGATGACCTCATCACCGGTCACCGGGATGCGGCCGAGCCGGGTGAGCACCAGACCGCCGAGGGTTTCGTATTCGCCCTCCGGCGCGTCGTAACCGGTGGCCCGGGAGACCTCGTCGATGCGTAGCAGCCCCGAGCAGTCCCAGCCGTCGGCGACCCGGCGGACATCGCGTTCTTCCTCGTCGTGCTCGTCGCGGACATCGCCGAGGATCTCCTCGATGAGATCCTCCATGGTCACGATGCCCGCGGTGCCGCCGTATTCGTCGACCACCAGCGCGACCTGCATGCCGTCGGCGCGCACCCGCTCGAGCACCTCGTCGCCGTCGAGGCTGGCCGGCACGATCGGGACCGGCCGGGCGAGCAGATGCAGCGGGATGGTGTTGCGGAGATTCGCCGGATGGGTGAACGCCTGTTTGACGTGCACCACGCCGAGGGTGTTGTCCAGATCGCCGTCGATGATCGGGAAGCGGGAGTAACCGGTGCGGCTGGCGGCCGCGATCAGATCGGCGATGGTGTCGGACTTGTCCAGGGATTCGATCTTGACCCGCGGCGTCATCAACTCCTCGGCGCTGCGTTCACCGAATTGCAGCGAGCGATCGACCAGCTGCGCGGTGCGGTGGTCCAGCGCGCCGCGCAGTGCGGAGGTGCGCACCAGCGAGCCGAGTTCCTGCGGGGAGCGCGCCGAACGCAGCTCCTCGGCCGGTTCCACGCCCAGGCGCCGGACCACCCAATTCGCGGTGCCGTTGAGGAAGTGGATCATCCACTTGAACACCACCGAGAAGGCGATCATCGGGCCCGCGGTCACCCGGGCGGTGCCGAGCGGCTTCGATATCGCGATGTTCTTCGGCACGAGCTCGCCGTAGATCATCGACAGCGAGGTGGCCAGCAGCAACGCCAGCGTGAGCGAGATACCGTGCGCCGCACCCTCGCTCAGACCGAGCGCGGTGAACAGCGGCGACAGCAGCCGGGCCAGGACGGGTTCGGCGATATAGCCCGTGATCAGCGTGGTGATGGTGATACCGAGCTGCGCTCCGGAGAGCTGGAACGACAATGTGGTGTGCGCCTGCCGGACCATGCGCGAGCGGGCGTCCCCGACCGTGCGCACATGCGATTCGACGGTGCTGCGTTCCAGAGCGGTGAGCGAGAATTCGGCGGCAACGAACAACGCGGTGCCGACGGTGAGTGCGATGAACCCGATCAGGCTGAGCACGGTGAGCACGACGGACATCGTCAGCACCACCTGCGAAACATGCGATGAGCTGAATCGGATCGGGCGGCTGTGGGAAGGAGGGCGCCGGGTTTGTCACCCGGCTCGGTAGAGGAGCCCTCCTGTGCGGCGCCCTCGGACGCGGGTGACAACTTGTTCCTCTCGGCAAATGGGTTTGTGTAACCGGAAACCGGCAACCACTATGCTACCGGCCCACGCGCGTGCCCGCGTGGGCCGGTATTGCTGTGTTGATGGCCGCGCCTCCGGCGCGGCGTGTTCGCGGCCCCCTGGTGTCTCGCGTCCGAGCCGTCGAGACTCGCGACTTCGTCGCATGCGCTTCGACGGCTCGGACGCGAGACGGGCCGTGGACGGGTTGCTCGTAAGACTCGCTCCGTTGTGGTGTCTGATGGCGGGTCGTTCGGCATCTGATGCGCGCGCGTGGAGACTCGCGACTTCGTCGCATGCGCTTCGACGGCTCGGACCCGAGACGGGCCGTGGACGGGTTGCTCGTAAGTCTCGCTCCGTTGTGGTGTCTGATGGCGGGTCGTTCGGCATCTTATGCGCGCGCGTCGAGACTCGCGACTATGT
This sequence comes from Nocardia sp. CA-120079, assembly GCF_050955745.1. Lineage (NCBI taxonomy): Bacteria > Bacillati > Actinomycetota > Actinomycetes > Mycobacteriales > Nocardiaceae > Nocardia > Nocardia sp. CA-120079. Next base: position 5,543,241 of record NZ_CP192088.1, on the reverse strand, counting down.
CGCATGCGCTTCGACGGCTTGGACGCGAGACGGGCCGCGGACGGGTCGCTCGTAAGTCTCGCTCCGTTGGGGTCGGCTGGGCAGGAAGGGCCGGGCTATTATCCGTTGCTCGGCTACCAGCCGGACGGCAGCGGGCGGCCTTCGGCGAAACCTGCGGCCGATTGCACGCCGAGCACCGCCTTGTCGTGGAACTCGGTGAGGCTGCGGGCACCCGCGTAGGTGCAGGCGCTGCGAACGCCGGAGCAGATGTGGTCGATGAGGTCCTCGACGCCGGGGCGTTCCGGATCCAGGCGCATGCGCGAGCTGGAGATGCCCTCTTCGAACAATGCCTTGCGGGCGCGGTCGAAGCCGCTGTCGGTGGCGGTGCGGGCGGCGACGGCGCGCTTGGAGGCCATGCCGAAGCTTTCCTTGTAGGCATTGCCGTCACGGTCGACGCGCAGGTCGCCGGGGGATTCGTAGGTGCCTGCGAACCAGGAGCCGATCATCACATTGGACGCGCCCGCGGCCAGTGCGAGAGCGACGTCGCGCGGGTGCCGGACCCCGCCGTCGGCCCAGATGTGCACGCCGAGTTCCTTTGCGGCGGTGGCGCATTCGGCTACCGCGGAGAACTGCGGACGGCCGACGCCGGTCATCATGCGGGTGGTGCACATGGCACCGGGGCCGACACCGACCTTGATGATGTCCGCGCCCGCAGCGGCCAGATCGCGGGTGCCCTGCGCGGAGACCACGTTGCCCGCGACCAGCGGCACACCGAGGCCGAGATCGCGGATGGCGCTGAGGGTTTCGAGCATCTTGGCCTGGTGGCCGTGTGCGGTATCGATGACGAGCAAGTCCGCGCCTGCGTCGACGAGCGCCTTGGCCCTGGCCGCCACGTCGCCGTTGATGCCGACCGCGGTGGCCACGCGCAACTGGTTGTTGGCGTCCACATTGGGTTGGTAGATGCCTGCGCGGATGGCTCCGGTGCGGGTCATGACGCCCGCGAGGCTGCCGTCCTCGGCGATGAGCACGGCGAGTTGCGCGTGCTCGGCCTCGAGCAGGTCGAACAGATCGCGCGGCGAGGTGCTGGCCGGTGCCTGCACGAAGTCGGTGACCGCTACATCGCGCAGCCGGGCGAACCGGTCGACATCGCTGCAGGATGCCTCGGTGACCACACCGACCGGCTTACCGCCGTCGACGACCACCACGGCACCGTGAGCGCGCTTGTGCATCAGGGCGACGGCCTCGGAGACCGAACGTTCCGGATCCAGTGTGACCGGGGTATCGGCGGTGAGCGAGCGGGTCTTGACGAAGGCGATGGTTTCCGATGCCGCGGCGATCGGAAGATCCTGCGGTAGGACGACGATGCCACCGCGACGGGCGACAGTCTCGGCCATCCGGCGTCCGGCGACCGCGGTCATATTCGCGACGACAATGGGGATGGTGGTGCCGGACCCGTCTGTGGTCGAAAGATCCACGTCGAACCGTGACGCGACATCCGTCCGATTCGGGACGAGGAAGAGGTCGTCGTAGGTCAGGTCGTACGGCGGCTGATGACCAGGGAGAAACTGCACTTAACCGATTCTAACCGGTGCGCCGCACTTCCGTGCAATCACCCAGCATTCCCTCTGCGCCGGTGTGCACCTGATCTCGAGCCGTGCCTGTCACGCGTCGGCTTGGGCACGGGAGAGTTGGATTGTGGTCGCGCACATGATGATTACGGCGACGGTGATCACCGCGAATCCGATGTGGTCGGTGCGGAAGCGTTCGTCGAGGACGGTAATGCCGATGAAGGCGGCGGCCAGGGGCTCGGCGATGGTGACGGCGGGCAGCGATGCGACGAGGGGGCCGGATTGGAAGGCGCGCTGCTGGAGGTAGAGCCCGGTCAAACCGGAGGCCACCAAGGCCCAGGTTTGCCAGCTGCCCAGCACATGGATGAGGCCGCCGTCGAAGAGTTCGGTCACGTACTCGGTGAGCGCGGCGGCCAGTCCGAACAGGGCGCCGCCCGCAGTGCCGAACAGGAGTGCGCGCCGCGTCGGGTCGGAGGTCCCGAGGCCGACGACGACGGCCACCGCCAGCACACCGAGCAGGGCGGCGAGCGGCGGGATCCAATCACGCAGGGGCGCATTGGTATTGCCCTCGGTCGGATCGCCGATGATCAAGAAGGCGGCAAGGGCCCCCGCGAGTGCGACGGCGGTCGCCCAGGTGCGCGGGGTGATGCGGCGGCGGTTGATGCGGGCGGAGAGCGGGAGCGCGAAGACCAACATGCTCACCAGAATCGGCTGGACGAGCAGCACCGCCCCCAGAGTGAGTGCGGCGACCTGCATGGCGTAACCGCCCGCATCCCCGATGATTCCGCCCCACCAGCGCGGATTGCGCAGCAGTGAGCGCATGAGCGATTCGTCCTCGGGAACCGCGGCCGCCGCATGCTGCTGCGCGACCGCGGCGACCGCGAAGAGCAACGCCGCGATCAGCGCACAGACGACCGCGCCCACCTGATGATTCGCCACCTGCTCAGTTTGCCCCGCGATTGCGGGCGCTCGGCACCCCCTGTGCCCGCCCGGCGCGTCGACGCGGACGCCCGGGCGTGTCGCCGCTGGTCGCAGCGGTGCGACCGGACCCGGCACCACGACCTGAAGTGGCCCCTGCACCATGGCCGGCAGACGTAGCGCGCGCGGGTGAGCCCGTGCCGTGGGCCGCCTTGGCCGACCCGGCAGCCCGCCCCGGCGCGGCCGATGTCGTGCTCGCGGTCCGCCCCGGAGCCGTGTTCGCAGACCCCGCGCTCCGGCCTGGGGCAGCCGTCGCCGCTGCTGTGGTTCGACCCGCGGCAGGGGCGGCCGTCGTCCCCCGACCCGACGTTGCGACACTGCGCCGATTCGAAGTCGCGGTGGAGCTCGACGAACCATCCGAGGATTTCTTCGCACCCCCGGCGCGACCACTCGAACCGGCACTACGCCGCCCGGCACCGGCCGAGCCCGCACCGCCCGAGCGTGCGCCGCGGCCACGACCGCCGGAACCCGGACCGGACCGGCGGCTCGACCTACCGACCTTCAACTCACCCTCGTCACCCACCGTGACCGCCGAGTTCGCCGCGACGATCGGTACGCCCGACGGCTGCTTCGAGCCGGTGATCTGGCTCAGGCGCCGATCGTTCGGACGGACCTGCACGCCGTCGACATCGACGCCCGCCTTGCGGGTCATCTTCTCGACCTCGGCGCGTTCCTCCTCGGTGACCAGCGTGACGACGACGCCGTCCTCACCGGCGCGTGCGGTGCGGCCCGCGCGATGCAGATACGCCTTGGATTCCGCGGGCGGATCGACGTGCACGACAAGGGAAATCCCGTCCACATGGATGCCGCGCGCGGCCACATCGGTGGTCACCAGCACCGGTGTCGTACCGTCGGCGAATGCGGCCAGCGTCCGCACGCGGTTGTTCTGTGCCTTACCGCCGTGCAGCGCGCCTGCCGCGATTCCGGCCGCCCGCAACTGCTTGGCGAGCCGGTCCGCACCGTGTTTGGTGCGCACGAACATGATGGTCAGCCCATCGCGGGCGGCGATCTGCGCGGTGATCTCGCGCTTATCGGCCTTGCGCAGGTACAGCAGATGATGCGACATCGTCGCGACCGAGGCCGACGGCGGCGCGGTGGAATGCGTGACGGGGGAGCGCAGGTAACGCTTGACCAGTTTGTCGACTTCACCGTCGAGGGTGGCCGAAAACAGCAGGCGCTGACCATCTTTCGGCGTCCGGTCGAGCAGTTTGGTGACCTGTGGCAGGAACCCCATATCGGCCATGTGGTCGGCCTCGTCCAGTGCGGTGATCCGCACATCGGACAGGTCGGCGGAGCGCTGGTTGATCAGATCTTCCAGCCGTCCGGGCGTGGCGATCAGCAGGTCCACTCCGCGCGCGAGCCGGTCGGCCTGCCGCTTGATCGGTGCGCCGCCGACCACCGAAGCGACTCGCAGGCCGAGCGACAATGCCGCGCTGTCCAGTGCCTTTTCGATCTGGGCTGCCAGTTCCCGGGTCGGCACCAGCACCAGACCGCGCGGACGGCCCGGCTTGGCCTGCGCGCCCGCGAGCAGTGCGAGCATCGGCAGCCCGAAGGCCAGGGTCTTGCCGGAGCCGGTTGGGCCGCGTCCGAGCACATCCTTACCCGCCAGCGCATCGGTCGCGGTCGCGGCCTGGATCGGGAACGGGGCCTCGATGCCGTCGCGGCGCAGCGCCTGGACGAGCACGGCGGGTAGGCCCAGCTCCGCGAAGGTGGTGGCAGGGGTGGAGGAGGTCAACGGGGTTGTGTGCCTTTCATGTCTCGGCGCGGGCGGATCCGGGCACGCGTGGTGCCGCCGAGATGGTTGGGCCCGGTCATCGGGATGCGGTAGGACCGGGTGTGTCGGGGAGAACCGGAGGAATCAGTTACGCAGCAGTCGATCCAGTTCGACCAGCCAGGGTACCGCGACGGCCATGGTCGGGACCACCAGGATGGCCGCCGACCCCAGATACGCCGCCGAGGCCACCCGAATATCGCCGATCCGGCCGCCCAGGCGCTGGATGCGGATCAGGGTGGTCGGCCCGCCCGCGGCGAGCGCGCCCTGCGGAGCGGTGGATTTCGCGCACGCCACCAGGGCGCGGGCCAGGGGCTTCGGGCCGGTCACCTTCACCGCCGAATCGTCGGCGAGCAGTTCGATCAGCAGTTTCACCGAGCCGAGTGCGGCCTTGCTGCGCACCACCCGGGGGAAGGCCTCGTGCACTGCGGTGAATGCCTCGAGCACCAGATCGTGCCGGGCGCGCAGATGCGAGCGCTCATGGCTGACGATGGCGGTGACCTCGGCGTCCTGCAGGCTGGTCAACGTGCCTTCGCTCAGCACGACCCGCTGGCGCAGGCCGGGCAGACAGTAGGCGATCGGCTCGGTCGAGGCGAGGACCCGGATATCAGCGGCGCGGCGCTGCGGTCCGCTCTGGTCGAGCAGATCGACGAGCATGCGGTGGCGCGCCCGGCGCCTTCGGGTGTGCACGCCGACGCGCACGATCGCGTACATCAGCCGCGCGCCGACGAGCAGGGTCAGCGCGAAGACGAAGACATAGGCCAGCCACAGTGGCAGTCCGAGCGCGTCGATTTCCCGGGCCGGGGAGGTGGTCGGGCGACCGTTCGGTCCTGGGACGAGTAGTTGGGCGGCGATGGCCAGGCCCGAGCCGAATGCGCTGAGCACGGCGGCGAGCGCGATGGCCTGCCATAACACGAGCGCGGCGCGCGGAGTCCGATACGGCCAGGTCGCGCGGCTCAGCAGCGCTGGGGCAGGCCCCGCGAGAAGCAAAGCGAGACCGGCGAAGACCGGCGCGGTTGCGTTCATCGACTCAGCTCACTGCGTTGTGGGGCCAGGGTCTCACCTCGTTGTGAGGCCAGGATCCCAAGACTACTGCTTCGGCGGCGCAGTATCTTCGGATGCCTCGAGCTTAGCGAGTGCTTCCCGCAGCGCGTCCGTATCGTCCCTGCCGACCTGTTCGACGAAATGCACGAGCGCCGCCGCGCGGCTGCCCGCCACATCGGCCTGCTGCAATGCGTCGACCATCAAGCTGGCCACCAGTTCATCACGGGTGTGCACCGGGGCGTAGCGGTGGGCGCGGTCATCGCGGCGCTGGACCACCAGGTTCTTCTTCGCCAGCCGTTGCAGCACCGTCATCACCGTGGTGTACGCGAGCTCACGGCGGGCGGCCAAAGCCTCGTGTACCTGCCGTACGGTCTGCGGCTCGTCACTGGACCACAGCTGATCCATGACCGCCTTCTCGAGTTCACCAAGTCCTGCCATTCCACAAGTTTACGGACTCAACGACACAATTGCGTACTACACCCCGTCGTAACTACCTGATAGCTGGTGTGTCATTTGTCATACCCGGGCAAAACGTGCCGGGTTCCGATGGGCACGATCATCGGACGGCCGGAGACCGGATCCTCGAGGACCGAGGCGTCGAGATCGAAGACCTCGCGCAGCAGCGCGACATCGACGATATCGGCGGGCGCGCCCTGGGCGACGATGCGTCCGTCGCGCATGACGATGAGGCGGTCGCTGTAGCGAATGGCCAGGTTGAGATCGTGCAGCACCATCACCACAGTGCGGCCGAGGTCGTCGTGCAGCCGGTCGATCAGATCCAGGACCTCGACCGAATGCGCGAGGTCGAGGTAGGTGGTCGGCTCGTCGAGCAGCAGGATGTCGGTGCCCTGGGCCAGTGCCATGGATATCCAGGCACGCTGGCGCTGCCCGCCGGACAACTCGTCGAGTGAGCGATCGGCCAGGTCGGCGATGCCCGTCGCCGCGAGTGCGGACATGACCTCGGCCTCGTCGGTGGCCGACCACTGCCGGATCCAGGACTGATGCGGATGACGCCCGCGCGCAACGAGATCCGCGACGGTGAGCCCCTCGGGCGCGACCGGCGACTGCGGGAGCATGCCGATGACGCGTGCCACATCCTTGGTTTTCATCGTCGAGATCGCTTTGCCGTCCAACAGGATTCGACCCTGTCGCGGACGCAGCAGGCGCCCGAGCGAGCGGAGCATTGTCGACTTGCCGCAGCCGTTGGGGCCGATGACGGTGGTGACGACGCCGGGTGCGATATCGATATCGAGGCCGTCGACGATGACGCGGTCGCCGTAGCCGAGGGTGACTTCCTGTGCGGAGAGCCGCGTATCGCTGGTCATGACAGGGTCGCCTTCCGATTCATACGCACGAGCAGGTAGAGCAGGAACGGTCCGCCGAAGGCGGCGGTCACGACACCGACCGGCAGATCGACCGGAAACAGCGTGCGCGAGGCCACATCCGCGCCGACCACCAGGATGGCACCGATGAGCGCGGAGCCGATCAGTGGTTCGCCGGGAGTTCGCAGCAGGCGGCGTGCGATCTGCGGTGCGGCGAGCGCCACAAAAGTGACCGGGCCGACAGCCGCCGTGGCGACGGACGCGGCCACGACCGCTGCGCCGATCAATAGCGTTTGCTGGGTCTGGATCCGCACGCCGAGCACGCGGGTGGTGTCGGTGCCGAGACGGAGTGCGGCAAGGGTTCGCGCGGAGCCCACCGCGACCACCACGACGACGGTCAGGGCCAGCGCGGCCGGGACGATTTTCGTGCGGTCCGCGCTGTTGAGCGAGCCATTGAGCCAGAGTTGCGCGCGAGCCGCGTCCTGCAGGCTGGCGCGGGTGAGCAGAAAGCTGATGCCGGACAACAACAACGCGTTCACCCCGATGCCGATCAGCACGAGTCGCAACGGCGTGACGCCGCGGTCGCCGGTCGCACTGCGACCCCAGGCCAGCAGGTAGATCACGATCGCGGTGAGCAGACCACCACTCAGCGCTGCCAGCGGTGTGCCGACACTCGCGGCGAGTCCGGTTGTCGCGCCGCCGGTTCCGACCAGTACCGCGACTGCGCCGAGGCTCGAGCCGGTGGTGATGCCGAGCACATCCGGCGCGGCGAGCGGGTTGTGCAGTATCGATTGGGTGATCGCACCCGCGATGCCGAGTGCCGCACCGACGACCGCGGCGGTGAGCGCGCGCGGCAATCGGGACTCCAGCACGATGAAGCGCTGGGATCGAGTGCCGCCCCCGCTGAGCACATCGAGTACTCGCCCGATCGGAATGTGGGTATCGCCGAGGGCGATATCGAGGCAGAACAGTGTGAGCACGGTCGCGGCGAGCGCCAGAACCAGGAGCGCCATGGTGGGGCGCAACACAATCGACACTGGACCGACGCGCAGGGCGGGGCGGATGTGGCGCAACGCCGGCGGAGTACTGCTGGGCCCGGTCGCGGTGTTATCCGGGGAGATTTCGTCGATGATTCGTTCGCTCATGGATGCTCCCCGGTGGCCCGCGAATTCGTGCGCGGCGGTCGCTGTGGCATCGCCCTCACAGGCTCACCAACTTCTTGCGACGAACGAGCAGAATGAAGAACGGAGCACCCAGGGCCGAGATCATCACGCCGACCTGTACTTCGCCGGGCCGCGCCACAATTCGCCCGACCACATCGGCGACGAGCAGCAGCAATGCACCGAGCAGTCCGGAGTACGGGATCAGCCGGCGATAGTCGGGACCGGTGAAAACCCTTGCGACATGCGGCACTATCAATCCGATGAATGCGATCGGGCCGACCGCCGCTGTCGCGGCACCGCACAGCAACACGATCGCCGCCAGGCCGAGCGCTCGGCTGCGTCCGACATGTACCCCGAGTCCGCGGGCGACCTCGTCGCCGAGGCTCAGCAGATTCAGGCCCGGCGCAGCCGCGACGGCCAGCACAACGCCGATCGTCAGGAACGGCAGCACCTGCCAGAACACCTCGGCGTCGCGCCCGTTCACCGTGCCGACCACCCAGAATCGGTAGGTGTCCAGCGCAGCATTGTCCATGAGCACAATGGCATTCGTCATCGCTTGCAGGAATGCGGTCACCGCGGCGCCGGCCAGCACGAGGCTGAGCGGACTCGCCTTGCCACCGCCGATCGCGGACACACCGAACACCACCAGCCCGGCGATCAGCGCCCCTGCGAAGGCGAACCAGATGTACTGCTCGGGTGCCGTCAGCGCGAACAGGTAAATGCTCAGTGCCGCAAGGAAGGCCGCGCCTGCGTTCAGACCGAGCAGGCCCGCGTCGGCGAGTGGGTTGCGGGTGTAGCCCTGGATCAGCGCACCCGCGATGCCGAGTGCAAGCCCGGTCACCAGCCCGAGTGCGGTGCGCGGCAGGCGAAGTCCGCGCACGATCTCCTCCGCGGTCGACCCGGCGGGACAGGTGAACGGCCCGCCCGGGCAGCTGAGGGCATTGTGCACGGCGTCGTAGACGGTGCCGGGGGACAGTGATCGGGTGCCGATGGCGATGCCGGCCACGGTGGCGATGAGGAGCAGTGCGGTCAACGCGACGAGTCCGAGCCGGCGACGGCGCGCCGTATTCGTTCGTCGCGCCCCCGGCGCGATGGTGCCTGATGCCGTCACGGCGACGAACTACTCCTGACTCGATATCTGGTATCCGATTGCTAGGTCTGGTAAGCCTAACCTATCTTTTCAATCCGACCCCCACCCATCACGGAGCCGACCCGAGGAGGTTCGATGTCCGAGCCAGCCACGACCTACATGCCTCGCCAGTCCCAGGTGGCATTCGGTAGGGCCTGTGCCCGGTTGCGCTCGTTGCAACCCGAACATCCGCGGGTATATGCGGTGGCCGCCATGTCCGAGCAGGGCAAACGACGCTGGTGGCGGCTGGCCGACGGATTGCGCGAGGGGCGGATCGAATTGATGTACCGACGGCATGCCGCGGAGATGATCAGCGCCGACACCGCCGCCGAGGTGGTGGCGACCGCGCTGATCCACGCGGTGATCGGCCGGGTGGTCGCGCTGCTGGTGGCCGAGGGTCGGGTCTGGGATCCGGGTCTCGAGAATCTGTGGCTCCATACCGACAATGACGGCGGCATCGACTGGGCGGGTCTGGCGGACACCACGATTCGGGTGCTCGACGGTGATCGGCTCGCAGGACAGGCTGGGGTCGTCACGTTGCCATGCGAGCGGGCGATGTACGTCTGGCTCGCGCATCGGTGTGAGCCGTCGTTGCGGTTGATTCAGCGGACATTGGCGGGCTGCGCAGGGCTCGGCGAGCGTCGATTCTGGTCGCTGGTCGGTGAATCCATAGTCGGCGCGGCCACTTACGTGCCGGATCTGGCGCGGACGGATTCGCTGGTCGGTGCGCGCCGGGGTGAGGGGTTGCTGTCGACGCTGGAAGAGCGTGGTTTGCCGGTGCGACGCGTTGTGGGTTGCCTGGTTCGATAGGGCCCAATCGGGTGAGCGGCTTGCTCGGCTACCGGCAGCGTCTCGGTGGTCACCGCGATGAATCGGCGTGGTTGCCGGTTGCGTGCCGAGCCGGTCCATCGGCCGTGTCGACGGTCGGCGCCAGTTGGGCGTGGAATCAGTTCTGGCAGAAAGTGTCTGGCCGTCCGCATGGCCTTGATCGAATGCATTGCCGCGAGCGGAATCCGATACGGCAGGAGTTGCTTACTTAGGTAAGCCTGACCTATAGTAATTTCGGCGTTGGGATCGGCCGAGTGTTCCGGAGGGCTGCCGAGAACCCCCGATCCACTGCCGCGGCGGGCTCCATGTGCGTGTGGAGCCCGCCGCTCTGTCTCCGCGAGCGAACGCCGGGAAGTAGCCGTCGTGCGAGGGCCCGGGCGCCCTGTGCCAAGGTGAATGCATGACACAGCAGGAAGTTGCCCAGTTCGAGTCGCTGGCCGACGTGACGCCCGAGCTGATGACCGAGCTCAGCAAGAACACCTTCACCGATCTCATCGGCCTCGAATTCACCGAGGTCACGCCGGATCGGGTACGCGGCGAGTTGACCGCGGGGCCGCAGCTGCTGCAGTTGGCCGGCATTGTCAACGGCGGCGTGTACTGCACGGTCGTCGAGACCCTGGCCAGCGTCGGCGGTGGGGTCTGGTACAACGCCCAGGGCAATAAGGGCACCGTGGTCGGGGTGAACAACAACACCGACTTCCTGCGCTCGGTCCGCGACGGCAAGGTCTTCGGCGAGGCGACCCCGCTGCACCGCGGCCGCCTGCAGCAGCTGTGGCAGGTCGTGCTGACCGATGGCGAGGGTCGCACGGTGGCGCGCGGTCAGGTCCGGCTGCAGAACCTGCCCGCCCGGGATTGATCGGCGGTCCCGGAACGGGCGTGCCAGAATGACCGTCACCCCGATCCACGAGCGCTGAGGAGCCCGGATGCGACTGTCGCCGCACGAGCAGGAACGGCTGCTGCTGAGCTACGCGGCCGAACTGGCCCGGCGTAGGCAGGCGCGCGGGCTCAAGCTGAACCATCCGGAGGCGGTCGCGCTGATCACCGATCATGTGCTCGAGGGTGCGCGCGACGGACGCACGGTCGCGGAGCTGATGTCTTCGGGGCGAACGGTTCTCACGCGTGCCGATGTGATGGACGGGGTGCCGGAGATGATCCACGACGTGCAGGTCGAGGCCACCTTCCCGGACGGCACCAAGCTGGTCACCGTCCACCATCCGATCGGCTAGGGCGACCATGATTCCCGGTGAATACCTCTGCGCCGAGGGCGCTATCGAGCTGAACGCGGGCGCCGACCGCATCGAGCTCGATGTCGTGAATACCGGCGACCGACCGGTCCAGGTCGGCAGCCATGTGCATTTCCCGCAGGCCAATGCCGTGCTGCGTTTCGATCGAGAGGCCGCGCACGGACGTCGGCTCGATATTCCTGCCGGTACCGCAGTGCGCTTCGAACCCGGTCTCGGCCAACGGGTTTCGCTGATTCCGCTCGGTGGGGCGCGCGAGGTGCACGGCATCAGCCTGAATCCCCCCGGACGTTTGGACGGTGCGTCATGAGTGAGCTGAGCCGTGCGCGCTACGCCGAGCTGTTCGGTCCGACCACCGGCGACCGCATTCGCCTGGCGGATACCGATCTGCTGATCGAGATCACCGAGGACCGCAGCGGCGGACCGGGACTCGCCGGCGATGAGGCCGTCTTCGGCGGCGGCAAGGTGCTGCGCGAATCCATGGGCCAGGCCCGCGCGACCCGCGCCGACGGCACCCCCGACACCGTGATCACCGGTGCGGTCATCATCGACCACTGGGGAATCATCAAGGCCGACGTAGGCATTCGCGACGGCCGCATCAGTGCCATCGGCAAGGCGGGTAATCCGGACACCATGAACGGAGTGCATCCGGATCTGGTGGTCGGCCCGAATACCGAGATCATCGCGGGCAACGGCCGCATCCTCACCGCGGGCGCCATCGACTGTCATGTGCACTTCATCTGTCCGCAGCTGATGGACGAGGCACTCGGCGGCGGCATCACCACATTGATCGGCGGCGGCACCGGGCCGGCCGAGGGCAGCAAGGCGACCACCGTGACGCCCGGATCCTGGCATTTGGCCCGGATGTTGGAGGCCACCGAGTCCTGGCCGATGAATATCGTGTTGCTCGGCAAGGGCAATACTGTCAGCGCCGAATCCATGTGGGAGCAATTACGCGGTGGCGCAGCGGGTTTCAAGCTGCACGAGGATTGGGGTTCTACCCCGGCCGCCATCGATGCCTGTCTCACCGTGGCTGATGCGGCGGGTGTGCAAGTGGCGCTGCACTCGGACACCTTGAACGAAGCCGGATTCGTCGAGGACACGCTCGGCGCCATCGCGGGCCGCGGCATCCACGCGTATCACACCGAGGGTGCGGGCGGCGGGCACGCACCCGACATCATCACCGTCGCCGCACATCTCAATGTGCTACCCAGCTCGACCAACCCGACCCGGCCGCATACCGTCAATACCCTCGACGAACACCTGGACATGCTCATGGTGTGCCATCACCTCAGCGCGTCCATCCCGGAGGATCTCGCCTTCGCGGAGAGCCGGATTCGGCCCTCCACCATCGCCGCGGAGGATCTCCTGCACGATCTCGGCGCGATTTCCATGATCGGCAGCGACTCCCAGGCCATGGGCCGCATCGGTGAGGTCGTCATGCGCACCTGGCAGACCGCGCATGTCATGAAGCGCCGCCGCGGCGCGCTGGCCGGCGACGGCGCCGCCGATAACGCCCGCGTGCGGCGCTACATCGCGAAATACACCATCTGCCCGGCCATTGCCCACGGACTCGACCACGAAATCGGTTCGGTGGAGGTTGGCAAGCTCGCCGACCTCGTGCTGTGGGATCCGGCCTTCTTCGGGGTCCGCCCGCATGCCGTTCTCAAGGGCGGCGCGATCGCCTGGGCCGCCATGGGCGATGCCAACGCCTCCATCCCCACGCCGCAGCCGGTGTTGCCGCGCCCCATGTTCGGCGCCGCACCACTGGCCGCCGCCGCGACCTCGTTGCACTTCGTCTCCGAACAAGCCATCCAGGACGGCCTCGCCGACCGCTTGGGCCTGCGCCGAAAACTGGCTCCCGTCAAGAACGTTCGCCGCGTCACCAAGGCGGATATGCCGAACAATGACGCCATGCCACGGATCGAAGTAGATCCGGACACCTTCACCGTGCGCATCGACGGCGAGGTCTGGACCGAGCAGCCCGCCACCGAATTGCCCATGGCCCAGCGCTACTTCCTGTTCTGATTGCCGGTGCGGGGAAGGGCTGGTTGGCGGGCAGCGGCTCGACATCGTAAGGTCGGTCCCGGCGTTGGGGGCGCAGCATTCGTGACCCCCGAACACGGCACTGCCGTAGGTGCCACGATGCGAAGGGGATGAAGTTGCTGAGCGGTGACCCAGGTCAGGCGGCGGACGAACTCGCCAAGTGGGCCGAGAACCTCGAGCGCAAGGCTCAGCAGTATCAGAGCCTGCAGGGCCGCATGGCCACCGTGACGGTGACCGAAACATCGAGCGACAACCGGATCTCCGTCACCGTCGACGCCAACGGTGTACCCACCGATATCAGGCTGTCGTCGGCGGCACGTGGCATGGACCCGGCCGTCATCTCCGGCGAGATCATGTCCTGCATGCGGCGCGCGCAGGCGAAACTGCGCAATCAGGTCACGAACATGGTGCACGACGCGGTCGGCGACGACGCCGCCGGTGCGGCGATCATCGGCCAGTACGCCGATCGCTTTCCGGACGTCGATCCCGTCGATCCAGTTCCTGCCCGGGTACCCGAGCCGCCGGTGTACAGCCCACCGCCCACCAGCTTCCAGCCCGAACCGCCGCCATCGGGAACGCGCAAGCCCAATCGCGATGACATCGTCGTGCCGGACGAGCCGACCGAAGAGGATCTGTACTACCAGCGCAAGTCCTGGCTGGAATAGGGCGTTCGAACCGAACGACCCGGTTCCATTCGGATCGGATGGAACCGGATGTCCGGTGGCAGCGTCCTAGTCAGAGGGCCGTCATTCGACGGCGCGAATCCGAGGTACGGCCAGTGAGGACGATATGGGCAATTCAGATGGGGTGCACGTCGACCCGGATCAGTTGCGCGACCATGCGCGGAAGGTGGAGCAGGCGATCGAGGGGGTGCCGTTGTCCCGCGAGGCCGCCGACTACCTGGCTCAGGCGGATGACGGATACGGATTGCTGGTGGGGCCGTACGCCAAGTCGGTGTTGAATCCGCTGCACGACCGGATCACCGAGAGCCTGCGCACATTGACCGAGGAGACCGAATCGTTGCCACGCAAGCTTCGTTTCGCCGCGGACTCCTTCGAGAACGTCGACCAGAGTCGAGCCGACGGCACAGATCGTCAGCGCGAGCAACTCGAACAGCAGGGGTAGTCGATGGCGTACGAGAATTCGGTCGGCAAGTTCCTCAACGAAGACGCGCCGCCCCTGCCCGGGCAACTGGACAATTTCGACGACGATGCGCGCCCGGACAACGAGTTGCTCGAAAACGGTGTCGACTACCGCGAGGAGTACTACCAGGAGGATGCGACCGTCTTCCGGAAACTCGGGTTGCCCGAGGGAGCGAAGAAGGGGGAAGACGGCGAGACCGAAGACGCCGACGCGGGGATTCTCAGCGGCACTTCGGTCGGCGACGCGTTCGAAGCGGGCCACAAGTTCGAACTGGCGCTCAGTGGCGAGGACACCGGCCAGAATCTCTACGAGGGTGCCATGAAGGCGTGGGCGGCCGCCGCCGACGTCAAAGAGCTCGCGAGTATCGGCTCGGATCTGGTCGGTGGCAGAGCTCTCGCGATATTCGACCCGTTCAACTTCGTCGGCGGGTTGCTCATGGGGTGGATGCTCGAACATGTCGAGCCGATGCGGAAATCGCTGGACTCGCTGGCCGGTAATCCCGATATGGTGTCGGCCTACTCCGACTCGTGGGACAACATTTCGGAGCGACTGAAGGAGGTCGCGGCGACCTGGTCGACCGAGGTCAAGCAGGGCACCGCGGCGTGGACCGGTGCCGCCGCGAACGCCTATCGGGCGAAGGCGGACGCACACATGGCGTCGATCGCCACCCAGGCCGCGCTCGCCGATTCGCTGAGCAAGGTGAACAAGAAGATGGGTGAGCTCGTGGACGGGGTTCGCGGCATCGTCACCGAGATCTTGAACAGCCTGGCCGGCGTTCTGGTCGAGATCGCCGCCATCCTCATCGCATCCGCCGGAACCGCATCACCGGCGCTCATTGCCCGTGCGGTATTCGAAATTTCCACGGCGACCATGAGCGTTTCCCGAATGCTGCTCAAACTGACCACCGCGCTGATCAGCCTGGGCGCATTGCTCCGTGAAATGATCAAAATTGTCACCGCGGTCACTCAGATCGAGCTGGAGGCGGCGAAAGCGTAACAGCTCCAAGCGGTTTCGTATCGATCAGTGCAGAGCACCCGATGACCGGATGGTCTGGGTGATGATATCGGCGACGCCGCGCATGCCTTCGAGGGTGGGGTGGTAGGGAACCAGGGTTTCGGTGGCGACGATGGGGTCGAACCAGCGGATTCCAGCGGGCGCGCACATGTCGTGCCCGATGGATTGCGGGCGGGTGTCGATATAGGTCGCACCCGCGGCGGCTTCGCGAGCGACGACACCGTCGAGGCGGTCGAAGTCGGCCTGGATGGTGGCGGCGTCGGCGGGGCGCAGGCCGATCAGATCGGGGCAGCCGCCGTCGCGGACGTAGGTCGGCCAGCCGTCGACGAAGATCCTCGCATTGGGGGCCAGCGACGAGATCCGATGCAGGGCAGTCGAATACGCAGCCGCGATGCTGTCGATCGCAGACGCCGCGGTCTTCACGATCGCTCCCTCGTCCGCAATAAAAGTGATACGGCTTGGTCTCAGTTCTTGGGCACGCTACTGCGTGAGCGGTGCGGCCCGCAAGGTTTCCGGGAACACGGGTGTCGGCTCCTGGAGTTTCGGCGGTATCCGGGCACCCGGTGGCAGACTTCATGGCATGACGACGTTCGAGTGGGCCGACGTGGACAGCTACATCGTGGACTCTCTGGTGGGAGGCGAAGATTCGACCGCGACGGCATTGGCGGCGAATGCGGCGGCCGGACTGCCCGCCATCGACGTATCGCCGGCGCAAGGGAAGTTCCTGCATTTGATAGCGCGGTCGATCGGGGCGCGGCGGGTGCTCGAAATCGGCACGCTCGGCGGATACAGCACGATCTGGTTGGCGCGGGCGGTCGGTAAGGACGGCCAGGTCATCACCCTGGAATTCGAGCCGCGGCACGCGCGGGTCGCGCGGGAGAATCTGGATCGGGCCGAGGTCGGGGACCGGGTCGAGATCCGAGTTGGTGCGGCGCTGGACAGTCTGCCCGTACTGGCGGAGGAGGATCCGGAGCCGTTCGATCTGGTGTTCATCGACGCCGACAAGGTCAACAATTCGAACTACGTGCTCTGGGCGCTGCGCCTGACCCGGCCGGGCTCGGTGATCATCGTCGACAATGTCGTGCGCAATGGCGCTGTCGCCGACGACCATTCGGACGATCCGGCGGTCCAGGCCAGCCGCGATCTGGTGGACCTGCTCGCCGCCGAGCCAAGCCTCGACGCCACCATTGTGCAAACCGTCGGCAGCAAGGGGTGGGACGGTTTCGCCTACGCCGTGGTCAATGGTGAGGCCCTCGACTGATCCGGCAGCTCGGATCTCCGGCGCGCGATTTCGCCGGTGATCCGGGCGTGGGGGCGGCGGATGGGGCGTGATTGGATGGAACCGAACAGCGGCGGGGTGCGTCATAGACTTCGAGCGACGTGTGATGGCTGGAACGGGAGGCCTTGGTGGGACGACGGACGACGATGACCGTGGTGGCGGTGGGGATGCTGTTGGTGGTGACCGGCTGTGGATCGACGAAGGGTGGGACGGCCACGCCGAGCACCGGAGCTGGTGGCACCTCGGCCGCGACTGCGGCGCTTTGGGATCCGTGCACGCAGGTTTCGGATCAGGTGCTGCAGAAGGTCGGGGTTGTTCCGTCCACGAAGAAGTCTGGTGTGGCGGGCGTCGAGGAACCAGGTTGGAAAGTTTGCGCGTGGAACAGCGCCCCGTCGCTGTGGGATTACACCGTTACGGTGTACTCCACGATCCACAACGTTGATGAGTACAAAAAGAAAAAGGAGAACGTCGACTTCGTTGGCATCAAGGTGCAGGGGCGCGATGGCTTCCGCTTCCATACGACCAACGACAAGGACAATGAGGACTGCGACTTGGTTTTTCCAGCCGCACAGGGTGCACTGCAGATCTCCGTATTCAAAGCTTCGCCGAACAAGCCGGTCGTGGCATGCGACCAAGCGATGGTGGCAGCCGACACGCTTGTTCCGCTCTTTCCGCGTTGAATTCAGGGGGTAACCGTGTCCATGCAAGAAGAAAAGACGCGCTGGCAGTACCTGTCCGGGGAGGCGGAGGCTGGTCGGCTATATCTGGACCCGTCCGTTGCGAAGAGTTGCCGCGACGCATGTAACCGTCAGATCGACCTCTATACCGCGCTGCGCAGTGACCTGAAGATTATGAGCCGCGTGACTGGTCTCGGACGTTTCCATTGCTCCGAGGCACTGGCTGAGATGCTGGGGGCGAAGGCAATCGGCGGCGACGGCGACGTCGACACCGCGCTCAAAGAGCACATCGAGGTGGTAACCCTCATCCGCGACACCATCCAAAAGTCCGTGGACAAGCTCGAGGCGCAGGACGAGTCCTACTCGAAGCTCTTCAAAAACTGAAAAGAACGGGGGAACAGTCGTGGTATTTCCAATTCTTCCGGAAATCGGTATCGCGCTGTACGAGTGGAGCAAATCCGGTCCGCCCAGTTCGTCGTCGCGGGACGAGAGTGCGGATGCGACGCAGGCGCGGAATCGGATCAAGGAAATCGAGAGTGCCGGGCTCGGTCTGCAATCGCAGCCTTCGAAGGTGCCCGAATCCGCATATGTGAACCCGGACCAGTTGGACGACCTGTACGGTCGGGTTTCGGCGATGTCGGTGACCGATGTCAAGGGGCTCGAGCAGCGGTGGAATGCCCTGAAGAACGCACTGGACGACGGTCTGAAGAATTTTCAGCCGGAAATCCTGAAGGCGATGGACGGCAAGTGGAACGGCGCCTCGGCCAAGTCGGCGTCGGACGGTATCAAGGAGTATGTCGACAAGTCGGCCGGTCTGGTCGGGTCGGTGCAGTTGGTCGCCGAGAAGGTGAAGCTCGTCCGTTCCGGGATCGAACTCACCACGGCCAATGTGCAGGAAGCGCCCGGTCACACCATCACCAGCAACATTGCCAGCTGGATTCCGGGTCCGACGTGGAATATCAACAGCCATCGGGACGAGCAGTACAAGTCGGCCGCCGAGAACACGGTCAAGAACGTCTTCTACCCGTCGGTGCGTGAGGCCGATACCGGTGTCCCGCTGGTGCCCAAGCCGTACAACCCCGTCTACAAATCCGACGACACCACGAAGAAGCCGGGTGACGATACCGGCGGTAACACACCGGGTAAGAACCAGTCGAAGAGCCCCACCACGGGGACGGATCCGAAGACGAGTAACACCGGTACCGAAAACCCCGGGAGCACCAACCCCTCTACGACGGACGACACGTCGAGCACCAGCCCCAGCGCAACCAACACCTCGACCACGCCGACCACCACCGACACACCAACCGTTCCGGCATCGACGACTCCCACCGGGACCACCCCGAGCCTCAGCTCCGGCACCTCCGGCCTCAGTAGCTCGGGCACCCCGTCGACGGGCACGCCGTCCCCGGGTAAAACCCTCGACCTCCCGCCGGTGGTCACCACCTCCGGCCCCACCGGCACGTCCACTTCCAGTGGCAGCACCGGCCGTTCGGGTATGTCGGGTATGGGTATGCCGGGTTCCCGTGGCGGCGGCAAGGATGACGAAAAGGAGTCGAAGTCGAAGGAATACCTGGTGAATCAGCAGAACGGTGAGGAGCTCACCGGTCTCGATGAGGCGCATCGGGTGAAGACGGTGCCGCCGGTGATCGGCGAATGACCGTGCGGGACTGGACTTTTACTCCGCTCGGCTTCAAGGTGCTGTGGCGGGCGATGGAACGCGATGTACTGCCGTATCCGCTGCAATACCGCTCCACCGAACGGACGCTGGCCGAATACGACCAGGCGTGGAAGGACGAGGCGGGCGCTCTGCACCGCCAACTCGACGACTGGCTGCGCTCCGCGCTCGGTATTCTCGCGCAGCCCGAGGCGCGCATCCAGGTCGCCGGATTCCTGGGCAAGACGAAGCTCCGGGTGCATGTCGCGGTTCGGCATCAGCACGCGGTATGGCTGCGGCAGGAGCCCACCGATGATCCGGATCGCGGTGGGGCGGTACATATGTCGATGATGGGTGCCGACTATGTTTCGCGCCGGGTGGCGGATCTGTTGCCGCCCGCGCGGCGCGGCAGTGGACCAGGGCTGGAGGTTTCGCGCCACGATGTCGAGGACGGCGCGGATGACGACCGCCCGTACTACGTGGGTTCGCGCTCACCGCGTCAGGAGGCCGCCCAGTTCTTCGAACGGCCGCGTCCCAATGTCGTGCATGTTGCGGTGTATGCGGGTGCGGCCTGGGACAACCGGCCCGCGCCTGCACGCGGCTTCCATGTCATGGACTATCCGGATGGCCGCTATCTGGTGCGCAGTGGCGGCACAATCAGCGCCGTCCCCGCGGACGCGCTGGTCATCACGGACAACCTCGACCGAGCGATGCGCGCAACGGTCGAGGGATTCCGCGAGGAGAACGAACCGGGCTACCGCTCCTACGCCTGAAGCACCACCTTGCCGACTGTGCCGCGCGACTTGAGCGCGCGGTGCGCGTCGGCCGCGTCGGCAAGTGCGAAACGCTGGACCGCGGGCCGCAGCCGACCGGCTGCGGCCTCGGTCATGGCCTTATCCTCCAGCGGGCGCAGGTCGCCGCCGACACGCTGGAGCATGCGGGGTCCCACGACCATCTCGGAGGTGATGCCGCGCGTCGTCGATTCCTGCTCCGAAAGCGATAGCGGAGCACCGTCGGCCGCGCCGTAGATCAGATGCTGACCGCCCTTGCCGAGCAGATCGATTGCGGTGCGGCTTATTTCGCCGCCGACACCGTCGAACAGCACAGTCGCCCTGCGGTCGCCGAGTTGGGCACGCACCTGCTCGGGCCAGTCGGGACGAAGATAGTCGATCGCGATATCCGCGCCATTGCGTTGCACCAGTTCGACTTTCGCGGGTCCACCGGCCAGCCCGACGGCCGTCGCGCCGACATTCTTCGCATACTGAACAAGCAGTGTTCCGATGCCACCCGCAGCGGCGGTTATCACCACAACACTGCCGGGGCCGAGTTCGGTGAACAACAGAATCCCCATGGTCGTTCGCCCGGTGCCGACGATCGCGACCGCCTCCGCCGGATCGAGCTCGGCCGGAATCTCGTGCAGCCGAGTCGTTTCCGTAACAGCCAACTCGGCATAGCCACCGGGCCCCTGGCCGAGATGCGCGACGACTCGCTTGCCGAGCCAGGACGCATCGACGTCGGGTCCGATCTGGTCCACGGTCCCGGCGACTTCACGCCCCGGGATCGTCGGCAACGTGGGCGGCGGATAGGGACCGGCAGCGCCACGGCGCAAGGCCGTATCGATGAAATGCACGCCCGCCGCCGCGACCCGGATGAGCACCTGACCTGGTCCCGGCACCGGATCGGGAACCGTTTCGTAACGGAGATTTTCGGCTGGTCCGAAGGTGTGAAGGCGGATGGCGTGCACGGTGACTCCTAGTCGTCGGCGAACCAGCCCACCCTGCAACCTGAAGCGCCGTTCAGGTCAAGCGGTGCCGGACCGCGAGCACCGTGCCTCGAATCCGTCGCAGAGCGCGGACAATCCGATATACAGCAGATCCTCCGAGGTCAGGTCGCTGACGCCACTGCCGTTCAGATCGGCGAGCGCGGGTGGGATCGGCAGTTGTGACGTTCCTTCCAGCAACGCCCGCAGTCCGTTCGAGCCCTCCGGATTCATGCCCTTGCGCGCGACCAGCGCACCGCTGATATGCGGCAGCGTGGCCCCGGAGATGTAGTTCCACACCGCGAAGGCCATGGTGGACGCCTCGCGGGTCGAGACATCGAGCTCGCGCAGCCCCTCGACCAGCCAGGCGAAACAGGCCAGCCCCTGCGGGCCGAAGCTGTAGCGGGGCATCGCGAAGGTGAGCAGCACCCACGGATGCTTCTGGTAGAGGGCCCAATCTATTTCGGCGGCAATGCGGACCCGGTCGCGCCAGGTCCAGTTCTTGCCCTCCGGCGACGGATACGGGTTGCGGGCCGAGATCTCGTCGGTCATCAGCGCGAGTAGTTCGTCCTTGTTCGCGACGTGCCGGTACAGCGACATGGCTCCGACACCCAGTTGCTCGGCGATATGTCGCATGGACAATCCGTCGAGCCCCGCCTCGTCGGCAAGGGCGATCGCCGTGTCGACAATGGCCGCCTGGGTGAGCTTCGGCTCGGTCATCCCATGACTCGCTTCCAGTTTTGGGACCGCATGCGTACACTGTACCCGGATTGATGCGTACGCCGTACGCGACACGGGAGAGGAAATCGACATGACACAGGTGGAGGTCGCGCAGGCGGCGCCGACCGGTTCGCGGCGTGCTCGGCTCGGTCTCGCGGTACTGCTGCTGCCGGTGCTGCTGGTGTCGATGGACATTTCGGTGCTGTTCCTGGCCATGCCGACGCTCACCCTCGATCTCGACCCCTCGGCCGCGCAGCAGCTGTGGATTCTCGATATCTACGGCTTCCTCATCGCGGGCCTGTTGATCACCATGGGCAATCTCGGCGACCGGATCGGGCGGCGCAATATTCTGCTGGTCGGTGCGTCGATCTTCGGTATCGCCTCGATCATCGCGGCCTTCGCGCCGAGTGCCGCGGTGTTGATCATCGCGCGAGCGCTGATGGGTATGGGCGGTGCGACCCTGCTGCCGTCGAGTCTGGCGCTGATCTCCAGTCTGTTCCCGGATGCCCGCGAACGCGCCGCCGCGATCGGTGTGTGGACCGCATTCTTCGCGGGTGGGTCCGCGGTCGGCCCGATCCTCGGCGGCCTGTTACTGCACCACTTCTGGTGGGGCTCGGTATTCCTCATCAACATTCCGGTGCTGCTGATCCTGCTCGCCTTCGGTCCGTTCGTGCTGCCCGAACATCGCGCCGGCGTGGTCGGTCCGCTGGATATTCCGAGTGTGCTGCTGTCGATCGGCGGCATTCTGCCGGTGGTGTACGCGGTGAAACAGATCGCCGCGGAAGGGTTCGATGTCGAACCGCTTGTAATCGGGCTCATCGGTGCGGTGCTGCTCGCGATCTTCGTGCGGCGGCAGCGACAGCTGGCCGAACCGCTGCTGGATCTGCGACTGTTCCGGCGGGCGCAGTTCTCGGTAGCCATCGGCTCCAGCCTGGTCGGCATGATGTCGCTGGCCGCGATGAGCTATCTGACCAGTGTCTACCTGCAATCGGTGACCGGACGGGACCCGCTCGCGGCCGCGCTGCTCGGGATTCCGATGGCGATCGCGGTATTCGTGTGCTCGATGGGGGGTGCGCGGGTCGGACACCAGCTCGGGGTGCGTCCCACCTTCGTGCTGGCGCTGCTGGCCTCGGCCATCGGCAATCTGATGCTGATCGGTGTCGGCGTGGACGGCGGAATCGCCTGGTATCTTTCGGGATCCACGATTGCGGGCATCGGCTACGGCCTGGCGTTCACCCTGGTATCGGATGTGGCGGTGTCCTCGGTGCCGGCGGAGCGGGCCGGATCCGCGGTCGGGATCTCGGAGACCAGTTTCGAATTGGGCAATGCGCTCGGCCTCGCACTGCTGGGTTCGGTTGCGGCACTGGTCTTCCGGTCCGGCGGCGACTATGCGGACACACTCGGTGAGACAATCCAGCATGCGGGCGGCAATTCCGCGCTGATCGATTCCGCACGCGAATCCTTTGTCTCCGGAATGCATGTCGCGACTTCGGTCGGTGCGCTGCTGTTGGTGGTGATGGCAGCGGTCGCCGCATTCTCGCCCCGGCGCTGACCGGCGCGCCTCCCCGGATTCGGCCGCGATTCGCGATATAATCAGATGTCATGATTTCGCATGACATCACCTCGATCGAGGGTTTCATCCGCAGCTACGACGAGATCGTCGCGGCATCGGATTTCGCGGCACTGCCAAGCCTTTTCGAGCCGGTGATCCTGGTGACCACCCCGACATCGAGTCGCTGTGTGAGCCGGGAAGAGTTCGTGGCCGCTGCCCGAGCGCGCGCCGACCAGTTCGGTGCGGGGTCGACGCCGCGCACTCGTCTGGTCGAGCAAACCACTTTCGCACTGGGCGGACACTGCTGGCTGACCTCGGCCCGGTGGGCGCTGTCGCTCGGCGAACGGTCCCTCGACGTCTACAGCGACTTCCTGGTGCGCCGTGCCGAAGACGGTCTGCGGATCGCGGCCTACCTGCCCCGACAGGATCTGCCCGAGCTCCTGCGCACCTCGGCAAATGATCGCGAACAGGGCAGGCCGGCGCATACAGTCGAGAGGTGAACGACACTCCCGAATCGAGCAATGGCCGCCCGCTCGCCGAGCGAGTGGCGTCCTGGCTGCTGTACCCGACATCCCGGCCGCGCGAGAAATCCCTGCGCGAGGAGGTCGCGGGCCGGACCGTGCTGGTGACCGGCGCGTCGCACGGCATAGGCAAGGCGAGCGCGCGCAAACTGGCCGCGGCCGGCGGGATCGTGCTGCTGGTTGCCCGCTCTGTTGACGACCTGGAGCAGGTGGCGGCCGAGATCACCGCCGAGGGCGGTAGCGCGCACGTGCACCCGACGGATATGACCGATATGGACGCCGTCGAAAAACTCGGGCGCGACCTACTCGCCGAGCACGGTCATATCGATGTGCTGATCAATAACGCGGGCAAGTCGATTCGCCGTTCGATCGACGAATCCTATGACCGCTTCCATGATTTCACGCGCACCATCGATGTGAACTACCTCGGGCCGGTCCGGCTGCTGCTCACCTTGCTGCCGAGTATGCGCGCACGCAAACAGGGCCATATCGTCAATATCTCCACCTGGGGCGTGCTCATGCCGCCCGCCCCGCGGTGGGCCGCCTACGGTGCTTCCAAATCCGCCTTCGATGTCTGGTTGCGCAGTGCCGCAGCCGAAATCGCCGCCGACAAGGTGCGGACGACCTCCATCTACATGCCGCTCGTGCACACCAGGATGAGCGCGCCGACCGACTTCAGCCGCGTTCCCGGGCTTACCGTCGACGAAGCCTCCGATCTGGTCTGTCACGCCGTGGTTGCCAAGCCACGCAAGATCGCGCCCTGGTGGTCGCCGGGGGTCCAGGCGTGGTCCGATCTGACCCGAGGACGGGCGCAGCGCTTCATGGAACACGCGTTCCTCGCTGATCGTTATACGCCACGTGTCCGGCGCGGACGCGGGCCGATCTGATCGAGCAGCACATTGACCTCGTCCGGAAAACCATTGGTCACCGCCTTCGGCGTCTTGGCCGGGAATCGGCGCGTGACGTGCTCCTCCGCGGCTGATCCCGGCAGGACGTAGACGGGTTCGGCCTTGTTCTGCAGCGGACGCACGACATCATCGAGGTGGGTTTTGCGATCGTCGAGGTAGGCGCCGATCACATCCTCGCCCGCCGGGCAGACGGCCATGCAGTATCCGGCCTTGTAGTTGGGTTTGAACGACAGGCTCTGCCACATCGAGAACGATTCGCCGGTGGTGACGCGCTCGCGGTACTCGGCGGCGCTGTCGCTGTCGGCGACGGTTTCGGCCCAATCGGTGAAGCCGCCCATGAACTCTCGGTAGTTGTGGGTATAGCAGGCCTGGAAATCGAAGCCGCCGTCATTGGTGATCGCGCCGACCGGACAGGCCGATACGCACAGCTTGCATTCCAGGCACGGATTGAAATCCAATGCGGCGCTCGGCTCGTCGATCACCGCATCGGTGACCACCGTGCCCAACAGGATGAAATTGCCGAACTTCGGGTGAATCACGTTGCGGTGGATACCCATGACGCCCAATCCGGCCGCCTCGGCCACCACCGTGTGCGATCACCCAGATCCGACCCGGGAACTTGTCGACCTCCATCGGATATCCGGGCGCGGGGTAGACGGCGCGGTACCCGGCATCCTGCAGGGCCCTGGTAATGCGGCGCGACACCTCGTTGGTCTCGTCGTCGGCGTGGTTGAATTCGGTATTGGCCAGGCTGCGCATGGTGCTGCGCAGGTTGTCCCGGTTCATCCGGACACAGAAGGTCACGAATGTGCGTGCGGAGGGCAGGATTTCGCGCGCATGATCGAGTTCGACCGCCACCCTCGGATCGTCGACCGGTACGAAGCCGACATCGTCGGCTCCGGCCGCGAGGCAGAGCTCGCGCAGCCGCGCCGCATTCAGCACCGGATCCGGTGTCGTGCGCGCCATTTCGGTCATCCGTTTGACGGTTGGATGCTCCGCCAATCGTCGCTGTCCAGTTGGTTCCTTGTCCGACATCGGCCCTCCTCGTAACCGCGAGACCGATACGGCCTCAGGAAGATAGACCGCGCCGGTCCCCGAAACTCATCGCACTCCGGGCGTGTCGGAAGGTAAGTGGTCGGCGGTATCGCGGTTCGGGCGCACTTTGTCGGCTGTCCACGCGACGGCCGCGCCGACGCACGCGCCGAGCAGCCAACCGGCCAGGACATCGGTCGGCCAGTGTGCACCGAGATACACCATGCACCCGCCGACGAACACCACCGCCACAACGAGCACGACGCCCGCCGCGCGGCGCAAACGGGGCGAGCGCCACCGCACCGCCAGGAATATGCCCATCGCCAGTGCCGAGGTAGCCGCAGCATGAGTGGAAGGCATTGCCCAGCTGTGGATTTCGGGCCACAAGGTCAGATCGCCAGCCGGCCGCGGCCGCCTGACCACCTGTTTCAACCAATGTGCGATGAAATCACCCAGCAACAGACTTCCCGCCGCGATACCGCCGACCCGCCAGCTCCGCGTCGCGACCACGGCCAATACCCCGGCCAGGGCGACGATCTCGAGTACCTCGATGCGCATGCCGGCATTGCCGATGCCTTGAATCACCTGCGTCACCGCGTCGGCGCGCCGGACCGAGACGACGCGCATGATGCTCTCATCGAACCCCATCGCGCCCATGTTTCCAGACCCCCAGCGGTGGCAGGAGACATCCCGAGCCCGCTCCGGTCCGAAGATCATGTGTGGCCCGGTCGGGGTGAGGGAGCCCGGCCGTGTCACGCATAGGATCGACGGGTGCACGGATCGGATGCGGGGACCACCAGGTTGGCGACGTTGTTCGCGTTGGCGGACTCGCGGCTGCCGATCGGGGGACATGTGCATTCCGGCGGTGTGGAGGAGGCGGTGGCGTCCGGGATGGTGCGCGATGTCGCGACGGTGGAGCTGTATTTGCGGCGGCGGATCCGGACATCCGGACTGGTCGCGGCCTCGTTGGCGGCGGCGGTATGTGCGGGGAAGATGACCGCCGAGCGGGCGGAGGCCGAGGCCGATGCGCGGACACCGGCTCCGGCAGCGCGGGCGGCGTCGCGGGCGCAGGGACGTGGTTTGGCGCGGTTGGCGAAACAGGTTTGGCCGGGGGCGGATTGGACGGTTCTCGGTATGCGGCCGCATCTGTCGACGGCCTTCGGTGTGGTCGGGCAGATCTGCGGTGCGACTCCGGAGCAGGCCGCCGCGGTCGTCGTCTACACGACCATGACCGGCGCGGCGACTGCGGCACAGCGGTTGCTGGCGCTGGATCCCGCCGCTGTGGCCGCCTGCACGATCCGGCTCGGCGAACTCTGCGATCGGACCGCCGCCGCGGCCGCGGCCGAACTCGCCGCGCTCTCGGATCCGCTACAGGACGTACTCGCACAGCGACACCTCGTACGTGATATGCCCCTGTTCGCGTCCTAGGCGCGCAATCGGTAAGGATGAAGGCGGAAAGGAGCACCATATGCCACCCCACCTGATCGACGGCGAACCGCACGATCACTCGCACGACCGGCCCAAGCGCGCACGCACGCCCGGGGAGGCGCTGCGCATCGGTATCGGCGGACCGGTCGGTTCGGGCAAGACCGCTCTGGTGGCCGCCCTGTGCCGACAGCTGCGTGCCGAACTCTCGCTCGCGGTGCTGACCAACGACATCTACACCACCGAGGACGCCGACTTCCTGCGCAGGCACGCCGTGCTGCCGGATGAGCGGATCACCGCCGTGCAGACCGGTGGCTGCCCGCACACCGCCATTCGCGACGACATCACCGCGAACCTCGATGCCATCGATGATCTGATCGCGGC
The DNA here is from genome assembly GCF_050955745.1 of Nocardia sp. CA-120079. Taxonomy (NCBI): domain Bacteria; kingdom Bacillati; phylum Actinomycetota; class Actinomycetes; order Mycobacteriales; family Nocardiaceae; genus Nocardia; species Nocardia sp. CA-120079. The sequence continues at coordinate 5,516,101 of NZ_CP192088.1, read as the reverse complement.
CAACCCGCCGCTGGATCTGATCCTGGTCGAATCCGGCGGTGACAACCTCACTGCCACGTTCTCCTCCGGCCTCATCGATGTACAGATCTTCGTCATCGATGTCGCGGGCGGCGACAAGGTGCCGCGCAAGGGCGGCCCCGGCGTGACGTTCTCGGATCTGCTGGTGATCAACAAAACCGATCTGGCCCCGCTGGTCGGTGCCGACCTCGACGTCATGGCACGCGATGCCGCGAAGGTACGCGAGGGTCGCCGCACGGCGATGATCTCGCTGACCGAGGATCCGGCCGCCACCGCGGTGCTCGCGTGGGTGCGCGAACAGCTGCGGGCCACCGCCGAACAGGACAAATCCGGCACCGAATCCGCTGTTGCGCACTGAGGTTCGCATTGTCGCGGCCGTCGGCACACTGCCCGAGATCCACGCGAGCGGCGGGCTGGCGGCCCGGCGCACCGGTCCGGACGCCGTCCACCTGATCGGCACCGCGGCCACTCCGCTCGGCGGCGATGAACTCGATATCGAGATCGTGGTCGGCGCGGGCGCACGTCTGGTGGTGCGCTCGGTCGCGGCCACCATCGCGCTACCGAGCACACGCACGCCATTGTCGTTGGCGCACTGGCATTTCGACGTCGCGGGCGAGCTGGATTTCGATCCGGAGCCGACGATCGTGGCGGGCGGCGCGCACCACCACGCGGTGACCGAGGTGCGATTGACTCCCGACGCCCGGCTACGGCTGCGCGAACGCGTACAGATCGGGCGCACCGGCGAAGACGGTGGCGGCTGGCGCGGTGACCTGATCGCCGATATCGGCGCCCTGCCGCTGTTGCGGCATCGACTCGAACTCGGTGCAGGTGGTGCCGCCGACGACAATCTCGCCGCACCAAGGGCATTGGACAGCGAGCTCGTCTATCCGGACGACCGCCCCGTGGAAACCGACGGCCTGGTCGCGTCCCGCCTCCCGCTCGCATTGGGCGGGACCTTGTCCACCCGAACGGGACCGCTGCTCGTCAGTACGCGATAGCTCCCGATTCGCCGAGAAATGTGTAATCCATCACAGCGGCGCCTTTGCCCGGACCGACGCGGTGTAGCGATGTGCCGGGCGGGGGAATGAAAAGAGGTGGGAACCCGCCAACGTCGTCAGGTTCCCACCCCGGTTCGGCGCTCGATCAGTCGCCGACGACCCGCGACGGCGCATTGAACGCATTGACCGCGCCGATGGCCGCACCGGCCGCCGCCCCGATCACGGCCGCCGGGGCCGTGATCACGGCCGCGCCGAAGCCCGCCCCGAGCATCGGACCCGCGACCAGGCCCACCGGCGCGAACGCAAGTCCTGCGACCAGTCCCAGTGCACCGCCGACCAGCGCGGAGGTTGCCGCGACCGGGACCGCCGCCCCGGCCCCAGCCACTGCACCCATCGCGGCGGTGCCGATGGTCTGTCCGGCGATCCGGTCCGAGCGGCTGCGCTCCATGCCGATCGAATCGAGGAATGTCGCCAGATTGGCCTCGGCGATTGCGGAGTTGTCGTTGATCTGGATGGCCTGCTCCTGGTTGATCCAATCCGGTGCGTCGATGGTGACGTCACCGAAGCGGAACTTGCCGGGCGGCGGCGCGATCGGCGGCACCGCAGCTACGGGGCCGGGCGCGTGCAGCACACCGATGGGCGCGAGGTATTTCTTCTCCGGCGCGGGACGTGACCACTGCAGCGAGCTCTTGGTGTCGTCCGGGATGTGCAGACCCTCATACGGCATCGCATTGGGGGCGTCGGCGGCGGGCCACTGCGGCTTCTGCTCCTGAGTGGCTGTATTCGACTGTGCGGGATCGGCATTCGCGGTGCCGGTGCCCACCAGCGCCAGAACGAGCGGTACTGCACCCGCCGCGACCATCGTCCCCATCTTCCGTCGCTGCGGGTTGGGAGCTCTGAAGGCTAGCCCACCTTGCGGTCGGTCGCCTTCTCGGTACGCGCGGCCTTCCCGTTCTCCGCGGGCGGCGCCCCCAACGCGGCCGCGAGTTCGTCGGCCTCCTGCTGATCGGCCTGCACCGCCTCCACCGCGAGCCGGGCGAAGACCCACTGCTCGGTGGCCGCCATCTGCCCGCGGGTGCGGCCGAGGAAGGTCACGAACCACTGGATGACGGTGATGATCCGGCTGCGGTAGCCGACCAGGTAGTACAGGTGCAGCGCGAGCCAGGCCAACCAGGCGATGAATCCGCCGAACTCCAGCTTGCCGACCTGGCAGACGGCGCTGAACCGCGACACCGTCGCCATGCTGCCCTTGTTGAAGTACTTGAACGGCTTGCGGTCCTGCGGCGCTTCGCCTTTCAGTCCGGCCTTGATCTGCTTGGCCGCATAGGTCGCGCCCTGGATCGCACCCTGTGCCTGACCGGGCACATTCGGCACCGACATCAGGTCGCCGACCACGAACACATTCGGGTGGCCCTTGATGGTCAGATCGGGTTCGACGATCACACGCCCGGCACGGTCGGTCTCGGTGCCGTCGGAGCGTTCGGCGAGCATCTTGCCCAGCGGGCTGGCCTGCACACCGGCCGACCACACCTTGCACGAGGATTCGATCCGGCGCACCGTGCCGTCGGCATCCTTCACCGTGACCCCATGCGCGTCGACATTGGTGACCATGGCGTTGAGCTGGATCTCCACCCCCATCTTCTCCAGCCGCCGCTTGGCCTTACCGCCCAGCTTCGGACCCATCGGGCCCAGCACCGCACCCGCGCCCTCGACCAGGATCACCCTGGCATCGCGCGGATCGATGTTGTGGAAGGTGCCCTCCAGGGTGCGATCGGCCAGTTCGGCGATCTGACCGGCCAATTCGACCCCGGTGGGTCCGGCGCCGATCACCACGAAGGTGAGCAGACGATCCCGCACTTCCTGGGTCGTGGCCAGTTCGGCGCCTTCGAATGAGCCGAGGATGCGCGCGCGTAGCTCCAGCGCGTCGTCGATGGTCTTCATGCCGGGGGCGTAGGTGGCGAACTGATCGTTGCCGAAGTAGGACTGCTGCGCGCCGGTCGCCACGATCAGGCTGTCGAAGGGGGTGACGGTGTTCTGGTTGAGCAGCTGCGAGGTGACCGTTTTGTGCTCGAGGTCGATATCGATGACATCGCCGAGCAGCACCTGGGCGTTCTTCTGCTTGCGCAGCACCAGCCGGGTCGCGGGGGCGATCTCACCGACCGACAGGATGCCGGTGGCCACCTGGTAGAGCAGCGGCTGGAACAGGTGGGTCGAGGTCTTGGAGATCAGGGTGACGTCGACGTCGGCATGTTTGAGGTGCTTGGTACCGAACAAGCCGCCGAATCCGGAGCCGATCACCACCACCCGGTGGCGATGGTTCTCCTGGACAGACTGAGTGCTCATCGTCGGTGCTCCTCAAACCTGGGGTGCGGCCCCTCGAACGGTGTTGACCCGACTTACGGTAGTCGGCGCTCTGCTGGCCGTCGCGGCGAGATCCCGGTTGTTGATGTGCCGATTCTTTCGAGCGAACGAATGTGAAAAAGAGAATACGATAGATCCTGTCGTTCAGGGAGGTTTGTCATGGTCGCCGGTGGCCGTGTCGCCCACATCCGCAGCGGGAATGGAAAGCCCAGCGTGCGGCACGAATCCGAGAATGCGTCGCTCATCGACGTCCCGGACGACCACCTGATTGATCGACTGCTGCGCCGGGTTCCCGAGCGTCCGCATGTGCTGGCCTCACCGCCGCGCGGTAGCACCGCGATCGCGGTGACCGGAGATGCCGGACTTCCGTATTTCGGCCGGGGCCTGCACTACTTGCGGTGGGGTCCGGCGGAAATGATGCAGCGGTATCGCCGCTACGGTCCGGTGTCGCTGAATTCGTCGCTGGGCTTGGATCGGGTGCTGGTCTGCGGTCCGGAGGCGATCGATGAGGTGCTCGGTAAGCGGCGTCGCGATTTCGGTCAGGGCTGGGACTACTTCATCGGTCCGTTCTTCCGGCGCGGACTGCTGCTCCTGGAATTCGACGAGCACATGTTCCATCGCCGGATCATGCAGCAGGCCTTCACTCGGGAGCGGCTGGAGGCCCATCTCGCGGCGCTGACGCCGGTGGCGCGGGCCGCCGTCGATCGGTGGGTGCCGCGGACCGGCGGCACCGTCCGGCTCTATCCGACGATCAAGGAATTGACGCTGGAGATCGCGGGCGAGACCTTTATGGCCGTCGATGTCGGGATGCAGCGCCGCAAGCTGATCGATGCGTTCATCGACTGCACCCATGCCGGATTATCGGTTATTCGACATCCGGTGCCCGGCGGCAATTGGCGTGCCGGGCTGCGCGGGCGCAAGGTGCTCGAGCAGTACTTCACCGACATGCTGCCGAGCAAGCGACGAACGGAGTCGGCGGATTTCTTCTCCGGACTGTGTCATGCGCGCACCGAGGACGGCGCCGAATTCAGCGACGCGGATGTGGTCAACCACATGATCTTCCTGATCATGGCCGCGCACGACACCACGACGACCACCGCGACCGCCGTGGCCTACTACCTCGGCAAACATCCCGAATGGCAGCGGCGGGTGCGCGCCGAGGTGCACGCGGTCGATGCCGAAATCGGCGGCGCCGCACCGACAATCGCCGATCTGGACCGGATGCACGAACTGGATCTGGTGATCAAGGAGAGTTTGCGCTTGATGCCGCCGGTGCCCGGACTGCCGCGACGGGCGGTGCGCGACACCGAAATTCTCGGGCACTACATTCCGGCGGGCACGCCGATCGATTGCGCGTATACGGTCAATCACTTCCTGCCGGAGCTGTGGACCCGGCCGGAAATGTTCGATCCGGAACGCTTCGGCGAAGCGCGGCGCGAGGACAAATCGCATCGACTCGCCTGGGTGCCCTTCGGTGCGGGTGCGCACAAATGCATCGGGATGCACTTCGGGACATTCGAGGTGAAGACGATCATTGCCGCGCTGGTGCGAGATTACGAATGGGAGCTCCCGGGGGAATATCGAATGCCGTGGGGATTCACGACGATTCCGTTCCCCCGGGATGGTGCGCCCGTATCTTTGCGTCCCCTCAGCGTCCGCTGAACAGGAGTTCGGCGACCTTGGTGTCGGTCGAGGCGCCCTCGGTATAGCCGCCGTCGCTGCCGAGCGAGCTCATGATGGCCAGGGTGTAGCGCTCGCCGGGGCCTGCGAAGCCGACCGAGTTCACCACCCAGCCGCCCTGTTCCTCGGACCAGCCGTTCTTGAGTCCGGGCCGCATCGCGGCGCCCGCACCCCACACGCCCCAGTGCTGGTTGCTGTCGACCGCGCGCATACGGTCGAACAGGTAGTTCCGGTCGTCCGGGTGCATATTGTTGAAGATCGAATCCAGCAGCCGATCCAGGTCGGCGGGGGTGCACTTCTGGAACGACCAGTCCGGGAACATCGCGGTATTCGTCGGCTGCGGAACCAGGTTCACCATGCCGCTGGCGCGGAAGGCATTGTTATAGGCCATCCGATCGAGGCCGGCGTACTTGTTCCAGAGGATGTCGGCGGCTTGGTCATTGGAGGTGGCGAGCATCGATTCCATCAGGCCGCGGTCCTCGGGACCGAGACCGATCACGCCCGCCCGCGCGCGGTTGAGCAGGTCGGCGGCGATCGCCAGTTTGATGGTGGAGGCGGTCCAGACCGAGTTTTCCGCATTCTCGTTCGCGTACACCCCACCGCTGACTCGGTCGCGAACCACATAGCCGGTCACGCCGGGCCGATTCTTCAAATACGCGTCGACAGCGGCGATTCGGCTGCTCATATCGCAATCGAAGCCGGCGATGCAGCCCTGCGTATGGGCCGGAGGCGCCGCGTAGGCCGATGGAATCAGCGCGGTGGTAGTGGGGACCAGGATCGCCGCAGCGGCGAGGACAGAGACGGAGGCGTGACGCACGAGGCAACACGATCGCACATCGGCGGGCCGGACGCACGTCTTGAGCTCTGCGCGACGCTGTGGTAGGCGGCGTTGCGTGCTTGTACCGCAGCGTCTTTCGCGCTAGTGGAATGCCGCGTGCAATTCCTCGACAGTGCGACCGTTGAGGCGGTAGCAGTGGGCGAAGGCCTCGGCATGCTGATCGCGCGGCCAGGAATGTAGGACGACGGTGCGACCATAGGAGCGCGAGTTGACCAGCTCCCATCTGTCACCGACCCGGCGGACCGTGAATCCGCCTCTCGGCATCAGGGGAATCACCATCGCCATCATGAACGCGAACCAGCCTTTCGTGCAGCTATCCCGTTCCTCCCCGGTTGAGCACTGTTGCACATCGACGTCCGCGATCCGACGTGACACGACGAAGTAAATCGTTCGCGTGTGGCTCAATTCACTCCCGGAGGGATGGGGTCGGGAGGTTGCGTGCTGGTCGCTGGGCGTATAAACGTGCGGAAGCGCTGAGGCGTCCGGATAGGCGACTTGACGCGCAGTGCGGACATACCGGACCAACCGACGAGAGGGCGCAGATGCCGCTGCACATACATCGTGCCGAGCGCGCCGATGCGTTGGCGGAGGCGTTGGCGGCGCTGCTTGCCGAACCATTGCCGGACGCCTTCGCGGCCGAGGTGGTCGCGGTGCCCGCGAAGGGTGTCGAGCGGTGGTTGACGCAGCGGTTGTCGACGGTGCTCGGCGTGTCCGGTCGCTGCGACGGTGTTGCCGCGAATATCGAATTCCCGTCTCCAGGTGCGTTGGTCGCCGAAATATCAGCGGCGGCAAGTGGCGTGCGGGCAGAGGCGGATCCGTGGGCGCCGGAGCAGGTCGTGTGGACATTGCTGCGGGTGATCGATGCGTCGCTGGGCGAACCGTGGAGTGCGGTACTCGCGCGACATCTCGGGGTCGGGGAACCCGCCGGACATCGGGTCGGTCGACGGTATGCGACCGCCGCGCATGTGGCGGCGCTGTTCGACAGTTATGCGGCGCAGCGGCCGGGGCTCATCAAGGAGTGGGCGGCGGGTTCGGATACCGACGGTGCCGGCCGCGCGGTGCCGGATGATCTGCGGTGGCAACCGGAATTGTGGCGGCGGTTGCGGGCCGAGGTCGGGGCGCCGAGCCCGGCCGAGCGGTTGGACGCGGCCTGTGCGCGATTGCGGGACGAGCCGGATCTGGTGGATCTGCCTGGGCGTTTGTCGCTGTTCGGGGTGACGCGGCTGCCGAGCGATCAACTCGCGGTGTTATCCGCGCTGGGGGAGCGGCGCGATGTGCACCTGTGGCTCGCGCATCCGAGTCCGGCGATGTGGACGCAGGTGAGTGGACTGCCCGCGGCGGTGGCGCGGGCCGATGATGTGAGTGCAACGGTGGTGCGGCATCCGCTGCTCGCGGGGCTCGGCAGGGATGTGCGCGAGCTCCAGCAGCGGCTGGTCGGTGCCGTGGATCGGCACCATGCGGCTGTCGGATCGAATCAGGATGGCCGTCAGGAAGTTCCGGGTCCGACACTGTTGACCGCTCTGCAATCCGGGATTCGCGACGATGTGTGGCCCCCTGAACCCGCGAGCTTTCCTGACCACACCGTGCAGGTGCATTCGTGTCATGGACCGGCGCGACAGGTCGAGGTGTTGCGCGAATGCCTGCTCGGCTTGTTCGCGGCCGATCACTCGCTGGAACCCCGTGATGTGTTGATCATGTGTCCGGAGGTGGAGGCGTACGCGCCGCTGGTGCGGGCGGCGTTCGGGCAGAAGATGGTGGGATCGGTCGAGTCGGTGGGGGATTCGGCGCATCCCGCGCATCTGCTGCGGGTGCGGCTCGCCGATCGGGGGCGCGGGGTGACCAATCCGATGCTCGCGGTGATCGCGGTATTGCTCGAGCTCGCCGACGGGCGGGTGACGGTGACGCAGGTCCTGGATCTCGCGGCGTCCGAAACCGTCCGTCGCCGTTGCGGTTTCGATGACGACGATATCGAGCGGTTGCGCGAGTGGGCAGCCGAATCCGGCGCGCGGTGGGGTATCGGGCAGCGCCAGCGGCAGGCATTCGGGCTGGCCGACTTCGCGCAGAACACGCTCAACAGCGCGGTGGACCGCATCCTGCTCGGTGTCACCGCGGACGAATCTTCCGAGGACTGGCTGGATCTCGCGCTGCCGCTCGACGATGTGGACAGCAATGATGTGGATCTGGCCGGCCGGTTCGCGGAATTCATCGACCGGCTCGCGGTCTGCCTGCGCGATCTGCGCGGACCCCGTCCGGCGCACGAGTGGGCGACGGTGCTCGGCCGCTGCCTCGAACTGCTCACCGATGTGCCCGACAGTCAGGCGTGGGTGCGCACCGAGGCTCGCCGCGAGCTGGCCGCCGCCACCGACCATGCGGGTGATGTGCCGTTGCGGCTGGCGGATGTCGGTGTGCTGCTGTCGAGTCGGCTCGCGGCACGACCGACGAGGGCGAATTTCCGGACCGGCGAACTGACAGTGTGCACGATGGTGCCGATGCGTTCGGTGCCGCATCGGGTGGTGGTGTTGCTCGGCCTCGACGACGAGATCTTCCCGCGCACCAGCGGTGTGGACGGCGACGATGTGCTCGCACGCAATCCGCTACTGGGCGAACGGGATGCGCGCAGCGAGGATCGCCAGCTGCTGCTGGATTCAGTGCTCGCGGCCACGGAGCAGCTGTTGATCTTCCACACCGGCGCCGACCCGGTGACCGGTGCGCATCGCCCGCCCGCCATCCCGGTCGCCGAACTGCTCGATGCACTACGCGCGCACGTCGGCGCGGCAGGTATGGACGCGGTGGTGACCCGACATCCGTTGCAGGGCTTCGACCGTCGCAATTTCGCGGCCGAGCGCCCGTTCAGCTTCGATACCGTCGCCCTCGCCGGCGCGCGGGCCGCCGGACAACCGGCACAGCCGCGTCCCGTATTTCTGCCCGAACCGCTGCCGGCACTCGAACTCACGGATGTCGCACTGGCCGACTTGATTTCGTTCGTAGAGCATCCGGCGCGGGCATTTCTGTGGCAGCGCCTCGGGCTGCGCGTTCCCGAACACGAAGACGACATTGCCGACCGGCTGCCCATCGAACTCGACGGTCTCGCGAAATGGGAGCTGGGCGAACGACTGCTGTCCGCGCGACTCACCGGAGCGGATCCATCGACGCTGCGCGCGGCGGAGTGGCGGCGCGGGACCCTGCCGCCGTTCGGTTTCGGCGGTGCGGTGCTCGACGAGATCGAGTCTACGGTGGACAAGCTGGTGCGGGCGGCGCTGCCGGAGTACGAGGGTGCGCCGCGCGCGGTCGATATCGCCGTCGATCTCGGGAATGGCCGTCGGCTCACCGGCACGGTGCCCGAGGTGCGCGGTGAATCCTTGGTACGCACCATGTTCTCCCGGCTCGCCCCGAAACACCGTATTGCCGCCTGGGTTTCGTTGCTGGCATTGGCCGTCACAGAGGATCGCTCGTGGCGTGCTGTCACCACTGGTCGCGGCCAATTCGGCCGTCCCGCATGGCGTTCGGAAATCATGGCGCCGGAACCACCTGCCGCGCTGGCGATCCTGCGGGAACTGGTGCGGCTGCGTGACACCGGTCTGACCGAACCGCTGCCGATCGCCCCTTCCGCTACCGCCGCTTACGCCGAACGTCGCTTCCGCGGCTCGAACGCCGACGAGGCGGTGAGCGCCGCCGAACGCGAATTCAATGGCGGGCCCAACGGTCCCGGGCCGTTCGGTGACCACACCGACCGTCACCTGCGCTACATCTGGGGGCCTGCCCCTCGCCTCGAACACCTCATGGCTGCACCCGCGCCCGCGGGCGAGCCCGGGGAAACCACCCGCTTCGGATCGCTTGCTCGTCGCATGTGGGCACCGCTGTTGGCCGCCGAGAATCAGGGCCAGCCATGAGTCGGCGTAGTGATCGAAGGGGACGGCACCTCGTTCGGCGCGCCTCCCGGATACGAGCGGGCGTCGGGTGGACGGTGGAGGCGAGCACCGGATTTGGCAGGCACGGAAAGGGGCGGCGGGGATGACCATCGAGGACACCGCATTCGCCACGCCCTCGCTGGACGCCGACCGGTTCGATCCCAACGGGCCACTGCCGACCGGAACCACTGTGCTCGAGGCGAGCGCCGGTACCGGCAAGACGCATGCGATCGTCGGGTTGGCGGTGCGATACGTCGCCGAGATCGGGATCGATATTTCGCAGCTGTTGCTGGTGACATTCAGTCGGGCCGCAACCCAGGAGCTGCGAGAACGGACGCGGGACCGGTTCGTCGCGGTGGCGGCGGCACTGGCCGATCCCGAGACGGCTCGGGCCCATGCCGATGAGCTGATTCGGCTACTGGCGCAGGCGGATTCGGCTGAGATACTGCGGCGGCGGCATCGATTGCTCACCGCGCTTTCGGATTTCGACGCCGGGACCATCGCGACGACGCACAGTTTCTGCCAGCGCATGCTCGATGAGCTCGGGTTGGCGGGCGAACATGATCCCGGGTCGCGCTTGGTCGAGACGATCGATGATCTGATCGGCACGGTCGCCGATGACCTGTACCTGAACCGGTATGCCCGTGCGGAGCCGCCGTTTTCGCTGAAGGAGGCGCATACACTCGCGCTGGCGGCGGTGCAGGATCGCCACGCCGTATTGGTGCCGAAGGGGGACGGCCTTGCGGGGGAGCGGGTCGCCTTCGCCGCCGCCGTGCGCGCGGAAACCGAGCGCCGCAAACGCCTCGCGGGACTGCGCGACTTCGACGATCTGCTGGTGCTGCTGCACGATGTGCTCGCCGATCCGGAGCATGGGCCGCGGGCCTGTCGCCGCATCCGTGATCGGTATCGGGTCGCCCTGGTCGACGAATTCCAGGACACCGATCCGCTGCAGTGGGACATCTTGCGGCTGGCCTTCCACCGGCATTCGACCCTGGTGCTGGTCGGTGATCCGAAGCAGGCCATCTACGCGTTCCGCGGCGCGGAGGTGCTCAGCTATCTCGATGCCGTCGCACACGCCGATACCCGCAAGGAGCTCACCGACAACTGGCGTAGCGATGCGGGTCTGCTTGCCGCACTGGATCATCTGCAGGGCGGTGCGGCTTTGGGGCACAGGGAGATCACGGTCTACCCGGTCACCGCGACCCGCGGCTGGTCGCGACTGTCCGGACCAGCCGAACTGACGACGCCGCTGCGGATGCGGTGTCTGCCGCGCACCGGTGCGGGCCCGTTGAACAAATCGGGATTCCCGGCCGTCGGGCGCATGCGGGCCAAGGTCGCCGATGATCTCGCGGCCGATATCGTGCGACTGCTCGAGTCCGGTGCGCTGTTCGAGGCGAAGACCGGACCGCGGCCGATCGGTCCCGGCGATATCGCGGTACTGGTGCGGACTCGATCTCAAATCGACGTGGTGCGAACCGCTTTGGACCGAGTCGGCGTTGCCTCCGTACTCGCGGGTGGCACCAGCGTCTTCGCCACCAGCAGTGCGACGGACTGGCTCTGGCTGCTGCGCGCGCTCGAACAGCCCCACCGCTCCGACCGTGTCCGCCTTGCCGCCTGCACACCGCTGCTCGGCGTGACGGCGGTCGAAATCGACAGCGGCGGTGCGGATCTGGTCGGTCGTATCTCCGCCCAGCTGCGGGAGGCGGCCCGGCTATTCGCCCGTGCGGGTTTCGCGGCGGTCTTCGAAAAAATCTCCGCCGAAGCGAATCTGGCCCAGCGACTGCTCTCGGTCGAGAACGGCGAACGGGAGCTGACCGATCTGCGGCATATCGCGCAGCTGCTGGATCAGGTCGCACTGAGCGAAGGTCTCGGCCTCACTGCGCTGACCCGCTGGCTTGCCGATCGCGTCCGCGATCCCGCCTCCGGGTCGGTCGCCGACCGCAGCCGCCGCCTCGATCGCGATGCCGCGGCCGTGCAGATCGCGACCGTGCATGCCAGCAAGGGACTCGAATTCCCCATCGTCTACCTGCCTTTCGCGTGGGACAACGCGAAGAACCCGTACCCGCAGACCCTGCTGTTCCACACCGACGACGGCGCCCGGGTACTCGATGTCGGTGGTCAGGACGCGTCCGGTTACGGCGAGCGCAAGCTGCGCAGTGAAACCGAGGAGGCGGGGGAGGAACTGCGCCTGCTGTACGTCGCACTCACCCGTGCGATGTGTCAGATCGTCGCCTGGTGGGCACCCGCGATCACCACGGCCAACGCGCCGCTGCATCGGATGGTCCTCGGCCGCCCGGAGGGTGGGGATCTCGTGCCGAGCAAGGCGGCGGTGCCCGCGGATACCGTTGCGGTGTCGATGCTTTCGGCGTGGGCCGCCGGTGCGCCGGAGGCCATTTCGGTGGAAGGCGTCGAGCACACCGATACGGTCGAGATCCGCCGGGTTCGCAGCGAACTCCCGACCGGAGCCATCGCCGCCGCGCACTTCGCCCGCACCATGGACCTGCAGTGGCGTCGCACCTCATATTCGGCACTGACGGCAGGTGCGCACGATGCCGCCATCCCCGAGGCCGAACCCGAGGACGACCGCGGCCCGTCCGACGAACCCGGCACGCCGCCGCTCGCCGAAACCGAACCCCCGATCGCCGATGCGGCCCCGTCCCTGATGAACGCGCTGCCCTACGGCGCCGAATTCGGCACCCTGGTGCACGGTGTGCTCGAGCGAATCGATACCGACGCACCGGATCTGCCCACCGAGGTGCATACCCGCTGCCGTGCGGCGACTGAAGAGCTGATGGCCGAGGCCGATCCGGTGGTACTCGGCAACGCCCTGCTCGCCGTGCTGCACACCCCGCTCGGATTCGGTTGTCTCGCCGACATCTCCACCCGCGACCGGCTCAACGAACTCGACTTCGAGCTCCCGCTCGCCGGCGGTGACCTTGCGGGTGCGCAAACGGTCACGCTGCGCCGGATCGCCGATCTGCTGCGGACCCATCTCCCGGCCGACGATTCCTTGTCCAGCTATGCCGACCAACTCGCGTCCCTGGACGACACCCCGCTGCGCGGCTACCTCACCGGCAGTATCGACGCGGTGCTGCGGATCACCGAAAACTCGGGCGCGCAACCACGATTCGTCATCGTCGACTACAAAACCAACCGCCTCGGCACCGGCGACCTCACCGTCGATCACTACACCCACGACCGCATGGCCGCCGAAATGCTGCGCTCGCACTACCCGCTGCAGGCCCTGCTCTACGCGGTCGCCCTGCACCGCTATCTGCGATGGCGGCTGCCCGGTTACGATCCGACGCGCCATCTCGGTGGTGCCCGCTACCTTTTCGTCCGCGGCATGATCGGTCCCGAAACTCCGTCGGGCTGTGGTGTTTTCGATTGGAATCCACCGGCCGCGCTGATCGTCGCCCTGTCCGATCTACTGGCTGGGGAGGCTGCCCGATGACATCGATCCAGGTGGCGCAGCGCGGAACCGGGCTGCTGCGCACGTTCAACGAAGCCGGTGTGCTCTCCGCCGCCGACGTGCACGTCGCCCTTCGATTGGGCCGGATGGGCCGGGAAACCTCGGAAGAGGTGCTGTTCGCGGCTGCGCTCGCGGTTCGGGCGGTGCGTTCGGGCTCGGTCTGTCTGGAACTGCACCGGATGCGCGAGATCGGCGTCGATGCCGATGAAACCTGGGATGCGGGTGCGGGAATCGATCCGGCGACGCTGCCGTGGCCGGACATCGATGCGGTGGTCGCCGCGCTGCGGGTCAGTCCATTGGTGTGTGGGGGGCCGGCCGGTCCGTTGCAGCCGTTGCGGCTGGTCGCGGGGCCATTGCTCTATCTGGACCGCTATTACCAGCAGGAGCAGAGGATCCGCCGCGTGCTCACCGAGCGCTCCGGACACCATCCGAAGGTGGATCCGGCCATCGTGCGACGCGAACTCGACCGGCTCTTCGACGCCCCGGTCGGAGCGGCACCGGACCGCCAGCGGATCGCCGCCGCACTCGCCGCGACGCACTGGACCACGGTGGTGGCAGGCGGACCGGGGACCGGCAAGACCCATACCATCGCCCGCATCCTGGCCCTGCTCGATGCGCATCAGCAGGCGCATCCGAAGTTGCCCACGCTGCGCATCGCCATGGCCGCGCCCACCGGCAAAGCGGCCGCGCGACTGCAGGAAGCGGTGCGCGAACAGGCTGAATCGCTCGCGCTACCGGAGTTGACCGCAGCAACCCTGCATCGTCTGCTCGGATGGCAGCGCGGCCGGGCGACCCGGTTCCGGTACCACGAATTCAACCGATTGCCCTACGACGTGATCGTGGTCGACGAAACCTCCATGGTGTCGCTGACCATGATGAGCAGCTTGCTGGCCGCGCTGCGCCCGGATACCCGGCTAGTGCTCGTCGGTGACCCGGATCAGCTCGCCTCGGTCGACGCGGGCGCCGTCCTCGCGGATCTCGTCGCCGGACCCGTTGTGGGCGCGCCGAATCCGGTTCTCGAACAGGTCCTCGGTGCGGAATCCATTGTGGCCGACAGTGATCCGGAGTCGCTGACCGATCTCGAGCGAACGCGGCTGCGCGGCGGCATCGTCCGACTGACCCGTGGCCGCCGCTTCGGCGGCAAGATCGCCGAACTCGCTGTCGCGGTCCGCGCGGGTGATGCCGAGACCGCGCTCGCACTGCTGCGGGCGGGCGGCGAAGAACTCTCGCTCTGTACCCCCGAGGACACCGCATCCGTCCGCGCCGATGTGGTGCGCGCCGCCCGCGAGGTCACCGCGGCCGCCCTCGACGGCGATGCCGCGGCCGCGCTGACCGCCCTCGAATCCCACCGCCTCCTGTGTGCGCACCGGCAAGGTCCCTTCGGTGTCGAACGCTGGGACCGCATGGCCGGTGAGTGGGCCGCAGCCGGTGGCGCGGGACCGGACTCGCATCAGGCGCCGTGGTACCCGGGCCAACCCCTGCTGGTCACCGCCAACGACCACGAGGCGCGCATCTACAACGGCGATACCGGTGTCATCGTGCGTATGCCCGACGGCTCATTGCGTGCGGCCCTGCAGCGCGGCAGCGAACCCTACCTGGTGCATCCGACCCAATTTCCGGCCGTGGTCACCGTCTTCGCCATGACCATCCACCGCAGCCAGGGCAGCCAGTACGACACCGTCTCGGTCGTCTTGCCCGAACCCGAATCCACCCTGCTCACGAGGGAACTGCTGTACACGGCCATCACCCGCGCCCGTCGCCACGTGCGCATCATCGGTACCGACGACTCGATCCGCGCCGCCATCGACCGCCGCGTCCTGCGTGCCAGCGGCCTGTCGCGCATCCCGGCGTCGAAGTGAGCCTGACCTGGGAATCTCACGTTTTCCGCGTCCCCGACGTCTACCCAGCGTGAGATTGCCTCCGTTCGAGGATGTGGTAGCCGAATACGGCCCGATGGTGCTGCGCGTATGCCGGGCCGTGCTCGGTCCGACAGATGCGGCCGATGCCTGGTCGGAGACCTTTCTGTCGGCCCTGCGGGCCTATCCCGACCTCGACCCGAAGACGAATATCGAGGCATGGCTGGTCACCATCGCGCACCGGCGCGCGATCGATGTGGGGCGCGCACTGACCCGCGCACCCGTTCCGGCCGAAACGCTGCCCGAACGCACGGCACCGGATGCCGATCCGGCCGATTACGACCCCGATCTGTGGCACGCGCTCGCGTCGCTGCCGACCAAGCAGCGCCAAGCGGTGGCCTACCACTACCTGGCGGGTCTACCGCACGCCGAAATCGCTCAGCTGCTGGGCAATTCGACCGATGCCGCCCGTCGCGCCGCGGCCGACGGCCTCAAAACATTGCGCAAACTCTACCCGAAGGATCGAACATGATGGCCACTATCGACCGGGATCCGGACGGCCTCTTCGACGGCCTGAACCCGAACTCCGCCGAGATCCTGTCCCGATTGCGTCGACGGCTGGCCGCCGACGCCCAGGCCGCGGGCCTGCTCGACGTCGCCTACCGCACGGTGGACACTCCCGTCGGCGCCTTGCTGCTCGCGGCGACTCCTGCGGGCCTGGTGCGGGTCGCCTACCCCAGCGAGAACCACGACACCGTGCTCGCCACACTCGCCGAGCGCATCAGCCCGCGTGTCCTGGCCGCCCCGGCGCGTCTGGATGCCGCGGCACGCGAGATCGACGAGTACTTCGCCGGTGCGCGAACACAATTCGATCTGCCACTCGATCTGCGTTTGACCGTCGGATTCCGCCGCCAGGTGATCGAGCACCTGAGCGATATCGGCTACGGGCATCGCGAGAGCTACGCAGATGTCGCTGCGGCCGTCGGCAATCCGCGTGCGGTTCGCGCGGTCGGCTCGGCCTGTGCGCACAATCCGCTGCCGGTGGTCATCCCGTGCCATCGCGTGGTGCGCAGCGACGGTTCGATCGGCCAGTACGTCGGCGGCGTCACCGCCAAGACCGCTCTGCTCACACTTGAAGCGGCGTGGCCGGAGACGCTATGAAAACCTCTGCCGCACTGGAAGAAAGAGTCGAAGCGCAGCAGTGGCTCGACCTGACCGAGGAGATCGACGCCTATGGCTGCGCCCAGACCGGCCCGCTGCTGAATCCGGACGAGTGCGCCGAGTTCGCCGCCATGTGGGAGGATCTGGGCCGCTTCCGGTCGACGATCGACATGGCCCGCTATCGATTCGGCCAGGGCACCTACCGGTACTTCGCCGACCCGGTTCCCGCACCGATCATGCGGCTGCGCAGGGCTTTCTACCGCAAACTGCTGCCCATCGCCCGCACGTGGGCCGAGCGACTCGGCGATCCGACGCCGTGGCCCGACGATTTCGACGATTGGCTCGACGCTTGCCACGCCGCCGGCCAGACAAAGCCGACACCAATTCTGTTGCGCTACACCGAAGGTGACTGGAACGCGCTGCACCGTGACCTATACGGCGAGCTCGTCTTCCCGCTGCAAGTCGCGATCGGCCTGGACCGCCCTGGCATCGACCACACCGGCGGCGAATTCCTCCTTGTCGAACAACGGCCGCGCGCGCAATCGAAGCCGACGGTCACCATCCTGGAACAGGGCCACGCACTCGTCTTCACCACCCGAGATCGGCCGATCCCATCCTCGCGCGGCTGGTCCCGCGCTCCGATTCGCCACGGCGTCAGCCGAATTCGCAGTGGTCACCGACACACCCTGGGCCTGGTTCTGCACGACGCCGAATGAGATGTACATCCTGACCGATGCCGACGGCCGCCCGTATCCCAGCCCCACACCGGGCTGGTACGGCGGTCACCGGCGCGGGAAGCTGTACGGCCGCCTCGACTGCCCGTCGGCCTTGCGAGCCTTGGCACGCGGCCACTACCGCGCCCACCGTGTCTTCTTCGCCGACGAACAAACCGCCATCGCCGCCGGTTACCGCCCGTGCGCGGTCTGCTTGCCCGCCGCATACGCGGCATGGAAAGCCGAATCCGGTAGGTGATCTCACGTTTCGGCGCTTGGGAGCGTCTACCTGATGAAGGCTCGATAGAGAGGAGCAACATCATGTCCGATACCGCCATCGCACGACTGGTGCACGGCTCGACACTGGGCAATCTGCTGATCGAAGCGAACCAGGCCGGCGTCACCCTGGTTGCGTTCACCGATGAGCTGCCGACCGAATCAACCGGCGAAAATTCCACGGCGCGTGAGCATCTGGAGACCGCCGCAGACCAAATCGACGCATACCTCACCGGCGAACGTCGGCGATTCACCGTCCCGATGGACCTGACGGATATGAGCGCGTTCGCTCGAGAGGTCTTGCGGACGCTCGAGGCGACCACGGGATACGGCCGGACAACCACCTACGGCGCCCTGACCCGGCAACTCGGCCGCACGCCCGCCGACGCCCGCAAGATCGGCGGCGCGCTGGCTCGTAACCGGCTGCTGATCCTGCTCCCGTGCCACCGTGTGCTCGGGGCCGATGGATCCCTGACCGGTTACGCGGGCGGGCTACCCGCCAAACGAGCCCTGCTCGACCTCGAATCGGTCGACCTCCTGCTGCCGCTGGGCGGATGACGGCGCGATCGGGAATATCGGCGGCGACTGTGTGCTTGCATGAGGTCATGACGAGCGCTGAGTTGTTGGTCGATGCCTTCGGACGGGTGCGGGAGAATGTGCACGGCGCGGTGGAGGGGCTCGGACAGGACGAGCTGGCGGCGCAGATCGATCCGGACGCCAACTCCATCGCCTGGCTGATCTGGCATCTGACCCGGGTGCAGGACGACCACATAGCTGACGTGGCGGGACTGGAACAGATGTGGACGGCGGCGGGCTGGGCCAAACGGTTCGACCTGCCGTTCGCCGATGAGGCGACTGGCTACGGGCACCGCGCCGGGGAGGTCGCCGAACTCGGCGGGATTTCCGCCGAGCTGCTGTTGGGCTACTACGACGCGGTGCACACGCAGACGATCGACTACGTAACCGGACTCACCGATGCCGACCTGCCCCGCATCGTCGACACCCGCTGGGATCCGCCGGTCACCCTGGGTGTGCGGCTGATCAGCGTCGTGGACGACGATATCCAGCACGCCGGCCAAGCCGCCTTCATTCGCGGAGTTCTGCTGCGCCGCAGGTAGTTGGGGTCGGTTGAACCGCAGGGCCCGCTCGGCGAGATCAGTCAGCTGTCTCAGGGGAGGAGCGGGGCGATGGCTTGTGCGATTTCGCTGACGTTTTCGCAGGGGGAGAGTTTGCGGGGGTGCTGGCCGCGGGGGTCGTCTACGAGGATGTAGAGGGAGCCGGATTTCATATCGATGTTGATGGTGCAGCCGCCGGGGACGTCGGGGCGGGTCTCGTAGCGTAGGGCCTTGCGGGCGTCGATGGTGAGTTCGGTTGCGGTGGGGAACTTTTCGCTGACTTCGGCAAGGGTTTGGTTGGTCGTCTGGACGCGGAATGTGTACGTGCTCTGCGCGACGTACATGCAGCCGTTCCACTGGATGTTGCCCGTCGAATCCTGCTTGGGGGTGGGGGTGCGGGCGTTCCATTGGTGTTCGGAGAGGAACTGGGGCGTCAGCGCGGCGCAGGGATCGAATGCGGTGTTCGATGTGCTGGACGGCGTGGCCGAGGTACCGGAGGTGACAGGTGTGGTGGATGTGGCGGTCGAGTGGCATTGCTTCCGTCACCGCACGCCACGAGGACAATGGCCGCAGCCGTGATCAGCAGCGCCGCTTTCGACGAGCGCTCGGCGCGGATCCTCATACGCGGATCTGCCGTATCCGGCGGGCGAAGTCTTCATCGGTGCGCTCGTAGGCGTCACAGATGGTCTTGAACAGGGACTGGATTTCCGTGGCGACCGCGATGTACTCGCCGATTGTGTCGTAAGCGTTGTTCGGGCCGCCGAATGCCTTCTCCCTGAACAGTTTCACCAGCTCGACGGCCGAGGTCAGGCGCGGGTTGTCTTCACCGAGTCCCCAGGTCGACCGCTCACCGAGTGCACGCGCGTCGTTCTGAACCGAGGACAGGTCGATGATCAAGTTCTGGCAGGCCGCGTCGATATCCAGAAACGCCTGGGGTTCCATCCGCACCTTCAGCGCCCCGGTCTTCGCATCCTCGATATACCCGTCGAACGCACTGTCGACAGCCATAATGGTCGCCCCTTCAACTAGTCCCGTCTGATCATAGAGACGCACGCGTCGAGGAAACGGTTCCATCGAAAACACAGATTCCCGAAACCGGGCGTTTTCGGCGCCTCCGGCGTCACGATCCTCGACCGAACCGCAGCGGATAGGCTGGGGGTTGAAATCGGTGCGAATCGCACCGCCGAATACGGAGGACGAGATCGATGAGGATCGCTGGTGAGCATGTCGATGTGCTCATTGTCGGTGCCGGACTGTCCGGCATAGGCGCGGCGTATCACCTGCGGCGGGCCTTCCCGGAGAAGAGCTACACGATTCTGGAGAGCCGCGACGCGATCGGCGGCACCTGGGACCTGTTCCGCTATCCGGGAATTCGCTCCGATTCCGATATGTACACCCTCGGCTACCGCTTCCGTCCGTGGCTGGGGGAGTATTCGATCGCCGACGGCGCGGACATCCTCGACTATGTGCGCGCCACAGCCGCCGAGAGCGGGATCGACCGCCATATCCGCTTCCACCATCGCGTCGTCGGTGCCGAATGGTCGTCGCGGGAAAACCGGTGGACGGTGCGCGCCGAACGCACCGATACCGGCGAAACCGTCACTCTCACAGCCGGATTCCTGTTCTGCTGCTCCGGTTACTACCGCTATGACGAGGGCTACACGCCGGAATTCGCGGGTACCGAGCGTTTCGCCGGGCCGATCATCCACCCGCAGCACTGGCCGCACGATCTGGATGTCGCGGGCAAGCGCGTAGTGCTGATCGGCAGCGGCGCGACCGCGGTCACGCTGGGACCGGCACTGACCGAACAGGGCGCGCACGTGACGATGCTGCAACGCTCACCCAGCTACATCATCTCTGCACCCGCCCGCGACGACCTCGCCGTCAAGGCCCGAAAATTCCTGCCGACCCGCGCCGCCTACGCGGTGGCCAGGGCTGAAAATGTGGCGCTGGCAACCGCGATTTACCAACTGAGTCAACGGTATCCGCAATCCATGCGCAAGCGGATCAAGGGCTGGCAGCGGCGCTGGCTGCCCGAGGGCTACGACATCGATACCCATTTCACCCCGACCTACAACCCCTGGGATCAGCGACTGTGCTTGGCCCCCAATGGCGATTTCTTTCGCGCGATCCGCAACGGTCGATTGGATGTCGTGACCGATAAGGTCGAGACATTCACCGAGACGGGCCTGGCCCTCGCCTCCGGTGCGAGCCTCGATGCCGACATCGTGATCACCGCAACGGGTTTGAATCTGCTCGCCTTCGGCGGCATCGAACTCGCCGTCGACGGACAGCAGGTGCACCTCGCCGAACACATGGCCTACAAGGCCATGATGCTCTCGGATGTGCCGAATTTCGCGTACATCATCGGATACACCAACGCCTCTTGGACGCTGAAGGCGGATCTGGTGTGCGAGTACGTCGTTCGGCTGCTACGCCATATGTACCGCAACGGATACGACCGCTGCACACCGGTGCGCGATCCGTCCGTCGGCGCGGCGTCGCTATTCCTGAATTTCAATCCGGGTTATGTCCAGCGTGCCGCCAGCCAATTCCCGATCCAGGGCACCGAGGCGCCGTGGCGCCTACGCATGAATTACCTGCGCGATCTGGTCACGCTGCGTCACGGCAAGATCACCGATCGCGCGATGGTATTCGAACGGTCGCGGGATCGGGATCCGGTATCCACACAGGGCTGACGACTGGTCAGTGCGGCTCCGCCGACCGCGCGGCCGCGATATTGCGCAATACGCTGGTCGCGTGGTCGTCGAATCGTTCGCGTGGAATATCGATGGTGCCGTCCAGCCACGGGCGGTACATATACGCCATCGCGCCGAAAATGGCGTTCGAGTTGAGGCTGTTCTCGTACTGATCCGGTGGGGTCTGCGGTCCGTCGTCACCCAATCCGATCGTGAGCGCGATCGGCGCGGTGAACAATTCGATGAGCTCATTGCCTCGGTCGCCGAGTACCCGGGTGGCCTGCGATTCCACGAACATGATCTGGCCGCGCCGACGATCCTCGACCAGATAATCGGTGAATGCCGAAATGGCATGGCGAAATAGTTTTTGCGGTTCGGGCGGAGCGGTGGCAAGCGCCGCGAGCAGGCGTTCCTGTGCGCCGAGGACCACCGCTTCCAATGCCGCGGTGAGCAGTTTGTCCAGATTCGGGAAGCTCTCGTAGAAGTAGCGCTCGGTGAGTCCGGCCTGCCTGCAGACCCCGCGCATGGAGATATCGGAGGCTCCGATCGTGGCCATCAACTCGATGGCGGCCTCGACGAGTTGTTCGCGGCGCGCGGCGATTCGGTCGGCCGGGGGTGTACCGCGCCAGCGGCGCATCCCCGGTATCGATCCATCGGAAACGGCGTCGTTCATGGCCCGATCCTCCCATAGTCGGGAAGTTGACATCATGTGATGTTGACAGCATTTGATGTCGGCAATACATTGATCGTCCAGGGACCAGACGTGAGGACCATCAGATGGGCACTGCTTACGCCGATCAGGCTCATGCCATCAACGCGCGGGACGTCAGCTTCGACTTCGATTCGGTGCCGATGCACTACATCCCCGGCGAAGTCATGGCCACCCACATCATCAATGTGATGCACCTGGTGCTCCCCGAAGGCGAGCGGGCCATGGCGCAGGCGCTGGCCGAGGCCTTACCGCTGATCGATGATGAGCGATTGCGGGAAGAGGTCCGCGGCTTCATCGGTCAGGAGACGATGCACGCCGGTTCCCACGAAAAGGCCCGCCACCAGTTGGAACGCCTCGGACTCGAGGTCGGGCCGATGGTGGATCGCGTCGCCTGGCTGATCGATCGGCTGCTCGGTGACCACGGACTGTCCGGCCGGGCCAGACACGAATGGCTGTGCGAGCGACTGGCCCTGTTCGCGGGGATGGAGCACTACACCGCCGTCATCGGCGAATGGCTGCTCACCAACGACAAATTGGCGGCCAAGGGGATGCATCCGGCAATGCTGGATCTCGTCCGCTGGCATGGCGCCGAGGAGGTCGAACATCGCAGCGTGGTCTACGACGCGTACATGCATCTCGACGGCGGCTATGCCCGCAAGGCGCGTCAGGCGTTGATCGCCAGCTCGGGATTGCTCGCGCTGTTCGTGATTTCGGGTGCCTACCTCTTCCAGCGCGACCCATCGCCGAACAAGGGCCGGTGGTGGCCGCTACAGATGGCCAGTGCCTCGCTGCGCGGTGTGGTCCCGAACTTCACCACCTTCTTGACCGAGATTCCGCGGTACCTGCGGCCGGGATTCCATCCCTCCCAACTCGGTCCGATGGATAACGCACTGCGCTACCTCGCGCAGTCGCCGGCGGCACGGGCACGCTCATGACCGCCGTTGAGGAGCAGTTCCGGCCGGGAGCCGGGCTGCGGATGATCGCGTCGGCGGTGGACACCTACAAGCGGGTGTTCACCGAAGGGAAAGCGGCGCAGCTGCTTTCGCGGCCACAGCCGGTGCGGCGCACCGGCTACGATTTCGAGCTGGCGATCTTGGGAATCGAGGCCGAGGCCGACGAGGTGGTCAGCCTGACCCTGTGCGATCCAGGCGGGGCGGACCTGCCCGCCTGGACGCCGGGCGCCCATATCGATGTATTCCTGCCCTCGGGTCGGCAGCGGCAGTATTCGCTGAACAGCGACCCGGAGGATCGCAGCTGCTACCGAATCGCGGTGCGGTACATCGCCGATGGCGACGGTGGTTCCCGCGAGATCCACGAGCAGTTGCGCGTCGGCGACCGACTGTGGGTGCGGGGCCCGCGCAATGCGTTCCCGCTCGTCGACGCACCGGAGTATTTCTTCGTGGCGGGCGGTATCGGGATCACGCCGATTCTGCCGATGGTCACTGCCACCGAACGTGCCGGAATACCGTGGCGGCTCATGTATTTCGGACGCTCGCGGGGGCGGATGCCGTTCCTGTACGAGCTCGCCCACTTTACCGGTGGTGATGTGGTGGTCCGACCCGATGACGAGTTCGGGGTGCCGGATCCGCGGATGATCTTCGAGCAGACGCCGACCGGTGCCGCGGTATATGTCTGCGGACCACCGGCATTGGCGGAAGCCGCGCGCAAGGTGCTGCTGTTACATGATCCGATGGCCCCGCTGCACACCGAGCGCTTCTCGGCGGTACCGGTCAGCGACGGCACGCCGTTCCGTATTCGATTGCGCCGCAGTGGAACCGAGGTTGATGTCGCCGCCGATGAGTCCGCGCTGAGCGCGATCCGGCGGGCGGTGCCCGGTGTCGCGTACTCGTGTCAGCAGGGTTTCTGTGGGACGTGCCGGGCGAGTGTAATCGCCGGTGAGGTCGAGCATCGGGACCGCGCGCTACTGCCCGGCGATCGTAACAGTGCGATGCTCACCTGCGTATCGCGTTCTCGCGGTGGCGAACTCGAACTCGATCTGTAGATTTCACTCCGCGGGCGGGAAGATACCCGGCAGTGTCATGGCATATTCGAGATCGGCGCGGGTACCGAGCGTGGTGAGCAGCACGCGGATCATGGTGAGCCGTCCGGCGGCAACGGTTTCCGCGTCCGGCTCGGCGCCGGGCGCGGTACCCGCCGCAATGCGATAGACCACATACTCGCAAACATGTAGGGCCGCATCGAGATCCAGCGGTGAGGGGACCGGGCGGCCCAATTCGGTGAACGTTTCGCGCACCAGCGCGCGGATATCGTCGAGTGCCCGTTCGCGATAGGCCGATACCGGTGAGGCCGGATCGTGTAGTTCGGCGAACAACGGCCGCAGCATCGCACCGTGGCCGCGGGCCCAGGCAAGATAGGCATCGATGAGTCGAATGCCGAGTTCGACCGGCTCGTCGGGACCGGTCAGTGCCGTGCGGATTCCGTCGACAAGGCCATCGTTGGATGCCTCGAGCACGACGTGCAGCGGTTCGGTGGCATTGCCGAAGTAGCGGTAGAAGGTGGGTCGGGCCAGTCCGGCCTGTTCGATGATCTGGGCGACGCTGAGTCCGCGCGAACCGCCGCGGGTGAATACCGCCGCGGTGGCGAGCACGATGCGGGCGCGGACCTCCTCGGCCTGCTCCTGGGTCTGCGGTGGTCGGCCCCGGCGGGCCGCGCCGTTCGTCTGGGAAGTGTCAGTGGACATGGTGATGCCTCACAACTCGAAGCCTGACCCGTCTGTGTGCCACACCTGACAGCTTGACACGAGGCGCGGCACCGGCATTAATCTAACACTAGTGTTCAGGAAATAGCCGATCCCGGCTTACCGTCTCGTCCAGCACAGACGCCCGACCCAGGAGAGGGCCGACAATGACGACCGCCCGCCAGCTGACCGAACCGACGGCCCTGCCCGCGGCCCTGGTACAACCCCTGCTAGATCGTGCGATCGCGGGCGCTGCCCCCGCGGTCGAGGTCTTCGCACCCGCGACCGGGCGCAAGATCGCGGACCTGCCGCAGTCCTCGACCGGCGATATCGAGACCGCCTTCGCGACCGCGCGCACCGCGCAGCGGGAATGGGCGCGGCGCTCGGTCCGTGAGCGGGTCGCGGTGCTCCGGAAATTCCACGACATCGTGCTGGCCGAACAAGACACCATCCTCGATATCGTGCAGACCGAGACCGGAAAGTCCCGAGCGCATGCGTTCGACGAGGTCGGGGATGTGGCGGTCAATGCCAGGTACTACGCGTCGGTCGCGAACAAGCTGTTGGCCACCCGCAAGCCGCGTGGTGTGCTGCCGGTATTGACCCAGGTCGATGTGCGGATTCGGCCCAAGGGCGTGGTCGCGGTGATCTCGCCGTGGAACTATCCGCTGGCGCTGGCCGTCTCCGACGCCCTGCCCGCGTTGGTCGCCGGAAATGCCGTGGTCGCGCGGCCGGACAACCAGACCGCACTGACCGCACTGTGGGCCATCGATGCCGCCGAGCGCGCCGGGCTGCCGCGCGGACTCTGGCAGGCGGTGCTCGGCCGTGGTTCGGTGATCGGCGGTGAGGTGATCGCGCGCGCCGATTATGTCGACTACACCGGGTCCAGTGCGACCGGCCGGACCATCGCGCAGCAGGCCGGGGAGCGGCTGATCGGCTATTCGCTCGAACTCGGCGGGAAGAACCCGCTGCTGGTGCTCGCCGATGCGGATGTCTCCAGGGCGGCCAAGATCGCGATTCGGGCCTGCTTCGCCTCGGCGGGGCAGCTGTGCGAGTCGATGGAGCGAATCTATGTGCACGACAAGGTCTATGACCAGTTCGTCGGCGAATTCATCGAGCATGTGCGGACGGTCGAATTGGGCGGTGCGCTCGATTACGCCAGTGATATGGGGTCTTTGACGTTCCAGCGCCAATTGGACACCGTCAGTGCGCATGTCGACGATGCCGTCGCGAAGGGTGCGCAGGTGCTGGCGGGCGGTAAGGCGCGTCCCGATCTCGGACCGTACTTCTACGAGCCGACAGTGCTGACCGGTGTGCGGCCCGGGATGACGGTGTATCGCGAGGAGACCTTCGGTCCGGTGGTTTCGATCTATCGGGTCGGCAGCGACGACGAGGCGGTCGAACAGGCCAACGACACCGCATACGGCCTGAATGCGAGTGTCTGGACCAAGGATGTCGATCGAGGTCGTCGGGTGGCCGCGCGCATCAATGCGGGTTCGGTGAATGTGAACGAGGGCTTCATCGCGGCCTGGGGCAGTGCGGACGCGCCATCGGGTGGGCTCGGCATTTCGGGTACCGGGCGTCGGCACGGTCCGGAGGGCTTGTTGAAGTACATCGACACCCAGACGATCGCGGTGCAGCGGGTGCTCCCGATCGCACCACTGCCCGGCATGTCCGATGAACTGTGGGCCAAGACCATGACGCTGTATTTCGGCGTCATGAAGGCGCTGCGCCAAAAGTAATTGCGTCAAAAGCCATTTCGCGACGAAATCAAGATGAGGACGAATGAAACTGGACACGGTAGCCGATAAGAAGGTCCTGGTCACGGGCGCGGCAATGGGCCTGGGCAAGCTGTTCGCCGAGCGGGCGGTGCGCGAGGGTGCGGCCGCGGTGGTGCTGTGGGATATCAACGAAACCGCGCTGAAGGAGACCGCGGTCGAGTTGTCCGGTCGCGGCGTCGCCATCCATCACTATGTGGTCGATGTGTCCGCGCAGGACGCCATCGGCGAGGCCGCGGCGGCGGTGCGCGCCGACGTCGGCGATATCGACATCCTGATCAACAATGCGGGCATCGTGCGCGGCAACAGCTACTTCTGGGAGACCACCGATCGCGCCGATATCGATAAAACGATGGCGATCAATTCCCTTGCGCCGATGTACATCACGCTCGAATTCCTGCCCGCGATGGTGCGCGGTGCGGGCACGGCGCGCGTGATGACCATCGCGTCATCGGCTGGTCTGGTTTCCAATCCGCGCATGAGCGTGTACGCGGCCTCGAAGTGGGCGGCGCTGGGCTGGTCGGATTCGGTGCGCATCGAGCTGGAACAGGCGGGCCACGACCATGTGCGGATCACCACGGTCTGTCCGACCTACATCAATACCGGAATGTTCGATGGCGCAAAGGGTTTCCTGTTCACGCCGATTCTCGAACAGGACGATGTCGTCGACACCTCGTGGCGCGAAATGAAATCGGGCACTGCGCTGGTGATCCTGCCGTGGACATCCCGGCTCAACAAGGCGATCTCCGGTCTGCTGCCGATCAAACTGCGCGATCTGTTCCTGAATTCGGTTGGCGTGTACCACTCGATGGACGAGTTCACCGGTCACAAGAAGTAGCGGCCTCAGAACGTGTGTCGGCGTCGCGCGGTGATCTGAATCATATGTCCGGCTTGGTGCCGATGACGACGGTGGAGTAGAGCTCGTCGGATTCGGCGATGCGGCCGGTGAAGCCGTGCGCGGCGAGGATGGTGATCGAGGGCCTGGCCTGGGCCTCGGTGGATTCGACCAGCAGGTGGCCGCCCGGCGCGAGCCAGGTACGGGCGGCGGTGACGACGCGGCGGAAGATGTCCAGGCCGTCGGGTCCGCCGTCGAGGGCGGTGCGTGGTTCGTAATCGCGTGCCTCCGGCGGCATCCTGGCGATCATCTCCGATGGCACGTACGGGGTGTTGGCGAGCAGGATATTGATTCGGCCGCACAATTCCCGGGGGAGCGGCTCGAAAAGGTCGCCTGCGTAGACGGGTGCGCCGATCAGGGTGAGGTTGCGGCGGGCGCATTCGACCGCCGCGGGTTCGATATCGGTGGCGGCGAGTTCTATCGGGCGGCCTTCGGTGCCAAGAGTGTGTGCCAGCGCGAGACCCAATGCGCCTGAGCCACAACATATATCGACGACGACAGCGTGCCCGGGCATGGCGCGGGCGAGTTCGGCGGCCTCGTCGACGAGGAAGGCGGTGCGCTGGCGCGGTACGAAGACCCCCGGCGCGACCGCTACACGGATGCCGTGGAATTCGGTCCAGCCCAGCAGGTATTCCAGCGGTGTTCCGGAAACCCGCTGTGCGACCAAGTCGTTGAGATCGGCACCGGTCGCCGCCGCCGCGGCGATGAGCAGCTGCGCCTCGTCCTCGGCGAATACACAGCCCGCCGCGCGCAGTTGCGCGACCACATATTCGGTTGGTGTCATCGGGATATCGTGCCGTGTGGACGGGGTGTGATGGGGCCGAGCGTGCACATTTGCGCGAGTTATGCCATTTTCAGCACGCTCGGGCCCATCGCGTTCAGCGTGCGGTCGCGAGCTGGAACGTTCGCGTCGCGTCCAGGTAGATGCCGCGCTGCGCCTGCCTGGCAGGCGGCGGCAACTGCGATACCAGCTGCTCGAGTGAGGTGGTCGCGCCGACCACCTGAGTGCCCGCGACAATGAAGTCGGCGACCGCGCGCCGGATGTGGTTCGGCGAGGTCACCACGACCGCGCTGTTCGCGCCGAGATTGCGCAGCATCTCGGTGCTGAACAGTGCGTTCTGCACCGTCGATCCGGCTCGGCCCTCGACATTGATCCGGGATGCGGGCAGCCCCTTGCCGACGAGCCAGGCCCGCATGGCCTCGGCCTCGGTGATCCCGTTCTGTGGGTTTCCGCCGGTGACGACGATCGGTGAAAGTGGTGAGGCCACCGCCTGCAACCACGCCGCGGTCAGCCGGTTCACCAGTTCGGGGCGCAGCGAACCGTCGGGGAGCAGGCCGTAGCCGAGCACCACGATGCCGGTCTGCGGTCCGACGATCGAGGGCAGCGGATTCGGCAGGGTGGCGACCGCGGCGCCGATTGCGCCGAGCACATTATTGGTCCCCTGGGCCATTGCCGGGTCGACGGCATTGAGGCGGACCAGTGCATCGGCCATGGCGGGCAGATCATTGGCGTAATGCGACCAGATCGCCTGCAGCGAAAGGGCCTCGGCATCGGCCGGGTCGGCGGCGATCAGCTGTCGGAGTTCGGCGCGGCCGGCGGCATCGTCGCCGTCGGTGAAGGCGCGCTGGGCGGAGTTGTAGTGGGCGTCGGTTTCCGGCGCCGCGATGGCGGGTGCGCTCGATAGTCCGGTGATGGTCGCGGCCGCGAACGCGGTCGCGACCCATAGTTTCCAATGCCTCGAGCTCTTCACTACAGTCGACACCTTTCCACGCGTGAAACGGGGTTTCGGTAGGTAAGCTGACAGTTAGCCATGGGCAAGCACAACCACGATACGACTGGTAACAGCCATAGTCGGGTAATTGCCAGGCGTTGCTTCCGGCGTCTTGGCAAACCCGGCGGCGCGCGGGGTGCCCGCCGAAACCGGCCGTGCGGTGCAGCCGATAAGGTGTGACAACGTGGATACCGTTTCGCTGTCCGGCAAGGAACTCGCCGCCGCCATCAACGCCGACACCAAGCAGCGCGCCGCCGCGCTCACCGCGAGCGGAACCGCGCCGCGCCTCGCCCTGATCGTGGCCAATGACGATCCGGCCAGCGCGTGGTACGTGAACTCGCTGCGCAAGGCTGCCGAACGGCTCGGAATCGCCTGCGACACCATCGAACTCGGTGCCGACGCGAGCATCAGGCGGATCCGCGACGAACTCACCGCCCGCAGCGCGGACACCGCCGTCGACGCGATCATGCTGCAGACCCCGCTGCCCGCCGGTGTCACCCTCGACGATGTGAGCTCCGCCATCGCCGCAGGCAAGGACGTCGACGGCGTCAGTCCGCTCTCGCTCGGCCTGCTCGCCTCCGGCCTCGACGGCTTCGTCCCCGCCACCTCCGAGGCCGTCGTCGAACTACTGAAGCATCACGAAATCCCGCTCGCCGGACGGCATGTCGCCGTCGTCGGCCGCTCCAATATCGTCGGCAAGCCCCTTGCTCAACTCCTGCTCGCCGAAAACGCCACCGTCACCATCTGCCATTCCCGCACCACCGACCTCCCCGCCGTCACCTCCGCCGCCGATATCGTGGTAGCCGCCGCCGGCCGCATCGGCCTGGTCACCGGCAAGCACATTCGCGAGGGCGCCACCGTCATCGACGTGGGCACCAACGAAGCTCCCGATGGCAAAATCGTCGGCGACGTAGCCGCGGAAACCGTCCGCGGCAAGGCCGCCGCCCTCAGCCCCGTGCCAGGCGGCATCGGCCCGGTAACCACCGCCCTCCTCATGCGCCACGTAGTAACCGCTGCCGAAAACACCCACTCCGCCTGAGTTATCGGTTTCGGATTCTCGAGTAGCGGATGCCGAGCCAAGCGAACAGGGCGGCTTCGGGTAGAGCCGGTTGATGGTTACGCCGGTGGTTGGTTCACGGTCGGATCCGCCACAATCGCACGGTTCCGTCGTATGAGGCGCTCGCCGAACGGCCGTCGGGAGTGCGGCGAGCCTCATCGCCAGCGGAGGGCCGACCAGCCGCCACTGGGCGCCATCGATATGCAGCCGCGCGGGAAGGAATTCGGCGATCCTGCTGAACAGCGTATCCGCCGGAGCCGGGTCGTCGCGGACCAGCCGGTCATTGTTGCGATAAGATTCCGGATAGTGCGCGCCGGTCGGTGCGAAGCCCGAATCTGTTGCCGTACCGATAATTTCGGCGCATTCGGTGGCGTCGAACACTCCGCGCAACAGGAAGCAGGTCCGTGCTCCGGCGGCAATGCCGGTCTGCACCTTCGCAATCGGACCGGCGGGCAAGTCCAACATGTGCCATTCAGCCTCGGGGCCGTGGGGAAGTCAACGAGATGTTCGTCCCAGTGGATTCGCCGACCGAGGCCTCCGAATCGAGTGCCGCAAGTAATTCACGAAGCGTTGTGCGCTGCTCGGCGCTCAGGCCGGCGAAGACCTCCTCGGCTGCCGCACGGCGGGCAGCGGCCATCTGGGAGAGCGCGGCTCGGCCGGACTCGGTCAGCGTCACCAGGGTCGAGCGGCGGTTGGTCGGGTCGGGCGCGCGCGAGACCAGCTTTGCGGTTTCGAGCGCATCGACGACGGTGGTGGCCGATCGCGGCACGATGCCGAGGTGGTCGGCGATTGCCGCCATCCGCAGTGGCTCGTCGTGGTGGCCGAAAATGCGGAGAGCGCGGGCCTGACCTGGGGTAATTCCCAGGGGAGCGAGCCGCGCGACCTGGTTGCGGCGGATGCGTTTCGCGGTGCGCAGGAACAGCTCGGGGAGATCGGGATCGAGCGCGGTAGCCATTTGTTGAGGATAACTCATTGTTTTGGGAACAATTATGAGTCATGCTCAGTTTCATGACGTAGTCCTCGGAAAGGAGGCGCCTATGCAGCCCCCACATCAACTTCGCCGGATCGTCCGGCTGTTTCGCCCCTATCGCGCGCGCCTGGCACTCGTCGCCGCGCTCGTCGGTTTGTCGTCACTGGTCGCGCTGGCATCGCCGTTCATGCTGCGCGGCATACTCGACGATGCCCTGCCGCACGGCCGCACCGGTCTGCTGACCGCCCTCGCCGCAGGCATGGTCGCGGTTGCCGCACTCACCAGTATCTTCGGCGTACTCCAGACCTATATTTCCACCGCGGTCGGTCAAGAGGTCATGCACGATCTGCGCTCCACGGTGTATGCGCAGTTACAGCGAATGCCGTTGTCGTTCTTCACGACCACCCGCACCGGCGAAGTGCAGTCGCGGATCGCCAACGATATCGGCGGCATGCAATCGACGGTCACCTCGACCGCGACCTCACTGGTCTCGAACTTCACCACGGTGATCGCCTCGGTGATCGCCATGATCGCCCTCGACTGGCGGCTCACCTTGGTCTCGCTGATCATGCTGCCGTTCTTCGTCTGGATCAGCCGCCGCGTCGGCGACGAACGCAGGAAGATCACCGCGCAGCGGCAGCAGAAATTGGCGGGCATGTCGGCGATCGTGGAGGAATCGCTCTCGGTGAGCGGCATTCTGCTCGGGCGCACGATGGGCCGCTCGCCCGCGCTGGTCGACGATTTCGCGCGGGAGTCACGCGGGCTGGTGGACCTGGAGATCCGATCCGGCATGGCCGGACGGTGGCGGCAGTCGACGATTCAGATCGTCATGGCGGCGATGCCCGCGATCGTCTACTGGGCGGCTGGATTGACCGTGGCAGCCGGACATCCGCTGGTCTCGATCGGCACCTTGGTTGCCTTCACGACCTTGCAGACGAGCCTGCTGCGGCCGATGGTGCAGTTGCTGAACACCGGCGTGGAGGTGCAGAGTTCCATGTCGCTGTTCAGCCGGATCTTCGAATACCTGGACCTGAGGCCGGATATCGAGGAACCGATAGCGCCGGTGCCGGTACCGGATTCGGGCGTCAAGGGCGAGGTCCGCTTCGAGCACGTCGGCTTCAGCTATGGATCCGGAACACGGGATGTGTTGCAGGACATCGATATCTGCGTGCCCGCCGGATCCAGTCTGGCCATTGTCGGCGAAACCGGTTCAGGCAAAACCACACTCGGCTACCTGGTGGCGCGACTCTACGATGTGACATCCGGACGGGTCGAGATCGACGGAATCGATGTGCGGGACTTGTCCTTTGCCGATCTCGCCGCCGCCGTCGGTGTGGTCTCGCAGGAGACCTACCTGTTCCACGCATCGGTCGCGGACAATCTACGCTTCGCCAAACCCGATGCGACCGACGAGGAGTTGTACGCCGCGGCGCGGGCCGCACAGATCCACGACCATATCGCGAGCCTGCCCGACGGCTACGACACGCTGGTCGGCGAGCGCGGCTATCGGTTCTCCGGCGGCGAGAAGCAGCGCCTGGCGGTGGCGCGGGTGATCCTGCGCAATCCGCCGATCCTGGTGCTCGACGAGGCCACCAGTGCTCTGGACAATCGCACCGAGCAGGAGGTGCAGGCCGCCATCGATGCGCTGTCCGAAGGCCGGACCACCATCACCATCGCGCACCGGCTCTCCACCATTCGCGACGCCGACCAGATCGTCGTACTCGATCGCGGCCAGATCATCGAACGCGGCACCCACCGCGAGCTCATGGGCTCCGATGGCCGCTACGCCGCCCTGGCCTCCGGCGGCGACCTCCTCCAAGCTGCCTGACGCATTCAGACGGGTTCCGGGTCGGTTGCCGCACGCGCGTCGAATTCGTCACGGGCGGTATGTATTTCGCTGTGGTGCTGCACGGACCAGACCCCCATCGCGTGGCTGAGCTCGCCGAGGCTGGCCCCGAGATCGGTCAGCGAGTACTCCACGCGCGGCGGGACGGTGGGGTAGACGGCGCGGCGGACCAGTCCGTCGCGCTCCAGGTTGCGCAGGGTGCGGGTGAGCATCTTCTGGGTGATGCCATCGAGCCGACGGCGCAGATCGTTGAAGCGCACCGGCCCGCCCGCCATGCGCAGCACGCCGAGGACCAGCAGCACCCATTTGTCGGCGAGCACCGTCAGCACTTCGCGCGCCGGGCAGTTGGTCAGATAGCTCTTGACCAGGTTGTCGGAGCCGGACCAGTCGACGATGGTATCCATCGGGTACCTCGGGATCATTGAAGTGCCTTCTTTCCCTTGGATACTAAGGGACCGCAGAATCGGTGGCATGCTCGCAATCACGCAACAAACATTCGGTGGTCCCGGGGTCCTGGAAATTGTCGAGGTCGATCGGCCGAGCGCCCGACCGGGCGAGGTGGTGGTGCAAGTCGCCGCCACCGGTATGAATGCGGCGGACTGGAAGCTGCGGTCCGGGCTGGTGCGCAAACTCGGGGATCCGCCGTTCACCCTTGGGTTCGATGTGTCTGGGATCGTCGATGCGGTCGGCGCCGGTGTCGAGCAATTCCGGGTCGGCGACGAGGTCTACGGCATGGTGCTCAGCAGGTCCGGCGGCTATGCCGAATACGTTGTGGCACAGGCGGATATCCTCGCACCGAAACCGGCGATCCTGGATCACATCCACGCGGCCGCCGTGCCGACCGCGGTGCTGACCGCCTGGCAGGGGCTCACCGAAGTCGTTGCCGGACAACGCGTACTGGTACATGCTGCGGCCGGTGGTGTCGGACATTTCGCGGTGCAGATCGCCAAGGACCGCGGCGCGTATGTGATCGGCACGGCTCGTGCCGCCAACCACGAATTCCTGCGGGAGATCGGCGCGGATGAGGTGATCGATTACACGACAACCGATTTCGCGGAGGCGGTGCGTGATGTCGATGTCGTTTTCGATCTCGTCGGCGGTGACTACGGATCGCGCTCGCTGCCGGTGCTCGCCGCGGGCGGTCGCCTGATCGACGCGCAGGGCAATGATGCCCAGGACGATCCGCGGTACGAGCGGCTCTATGTCGAACCGTCCGGCCGCGAGCTGGGCGAGCTGGCCGCCCTGTTCGAGGCGGGCCGGTTGCATGTGGAGATCGATCAGGTGCTGCCGATGGCCGAGGTGGTCAAGGCCCATCACCTGAGCGAATCCGGGCGCGTCCGCGGGAAAATCGTGCTGGTGCCGTGGAATTCGCCGATATGAGGGTCAGGCCGCGCCGATTGCGGTGATAAGGGTCTGGTTGCCCACGCGCGCAGTCGTGACGACCTGGGGTTTGTAGGTGATCGATGTCGCATCGGGGCGATGCTCGGTCACCTGCACCAGGTACTGGCCGACGAAAGCTCCCGGTGTAATGCTGATGCAGTGCGTGGTGCCGGCCGGAATGCCATCGATGCCCTGTTGAATCGTCCCGGCGGGGGAGACGGATGCGTTGGGTGCCACGAACTCTCGGGTCGCAACACCGGATCGAGTGACGTAATAGGCGTACTGGAACGCGAATATGACACCCGGTCCGGAATCCAGCCCGCCCGCTCCGTTGCCGGTAATGGTGTCCCCGACCCGCTCGGCCGGGCACTGTGCCGCGGATGTGGATCCGGAGACCGCGACCTGGCTGGGCGTGGACGAGGCCACCGTCGCCGGTTGCGGTTCCGGTCGAATCTGCACGAACGCCACCACGAGTAGTCCGGCGGCCGCGACCGACCCGACCAGCACCGGCATCCACCGGCGCTTCGAGCGGTTCCGACCGGACCGGTCGATCATCGCAGCCAGGGCATCCTCATGCCGGAAGTAGTCCGGCGCAGGCGGTTTCGACTCCGCGGGAAGTTCCTCGACCCATTCGGACCAGTCGCTTCCATAGTCGAGCTCATACTGCGCGGATTCCCCGTCCGCTGCCTGAATCGGGTTGTGTCGCGCCAGGTCGTGCTCGTATCGGTCCGGTGCGTAGTGGTTCGGATCTTGCCGAGTGTGTTCTGTGTCGAAAGCCCCTGGGTGAATCGGGTTCTGGCGCACGGGGTCTCGCTGAACCGGCCCACGCTGGTCCATCTCCTGGGCAACAGGCGCATACCAATTCGGATCTTGCGAGGCATGCGGACGCGGCACGGCAGGCGCAGGAGGGCTCGGGTTCCGGTTGACGGGCACCTGACGGATCGGTTCCGGCACCGTCAGCGAGCCCTGCGCGCCGTCCTGCACAGTCGGCGCCTGGCCCACCGAGACATGCGGAACCAGGGGCTGACGCGCGGGACCTTCCTGGATCGGAATCCGTGGTATCGGCCCGGTTTGCCTCGGGCCCTGGGGATTCGGAGCCTGGCCCCCGGCAACTTGTTGACCGCGAATGCGCCGGAACGGGTCCGTATTCGTCGGCGCACGGTCGACCGGAACTCGTGGCAGCGGTCCGGATTGTGTTGCGGCGCGGTCGATCGGCACGCGGCGTAGTTGACCGGTGTCGACGGGTGCGCCGTCGATCGGGATCCGCGGAATCGGCCCGGTCGGCGCGTTGTCCTCCGTGCAGCCGATCCGGTGGAACGGGTTCGGCGGTGTCGGAGGCTGGTATGCCCTCGGCGCACCGAGCGGCGGTTGTGGCGCAGCGCCCGGCTGCGGGCCTGAATTCGCCCGCGAGGTCATATCCGGTCGATCCATCGCCCCACCTTCATCAGGTCATACGATCACGTGTGTCCCGCAGTTGTATCAACCTCGGCAGGATACTGCCAGGTTTGCTGCCCGTGATGAAATTGAGGGGAGGTGTCGCGAAGGAAAACGGATTGTTTACGGCTCACCAGTGCACGGTGACCGGATCGCCGACGCCGACGGTCTGGTAGTACCAGGCGGCATCATCGGGAGCCAGGTTGATGCAGCCGTGGCTGACATTGGCATAGCCCTGCGAATCCACCGACCACGGTGCGGAGTGCACGAAAACGCCACCCCACGTGAGGCGTTCGGCGTACTCGCCATTGATGACGTAGCCCTCGGGCGAGCTCAGTGGGATCCCGATGGTGCGCGAGTCGAAGACGACCGAACGGAACTTTTCCAGCACCGGGAAGGTGCCTGTCGGTGTCTCGTAGCCGGGCTTGCCCATGGATGCGGGCACCGACCGCGCGAGGGCGCCGCCGACGCTCACGGTGAAGGTATGCGCCGACATATCGGCGTCGGCCACCACGCCCGCATTGGTGCGGAACTCCGTGCGCGCGTTACCGACCTGTACCGAGATCGGCGCCAGGGCCGGTAGGAAACTCGTTGGCGTCCAAGTCAATTCACGATCACTCGCCCAGGAGAAAACGCCTGGCAGTGGGTCGGTGGCTCGGATATCGACCAGTCGTTCGGCTCGGGCGCGGTTGGCGACCGGATTGGCGAATCGAATCGTCACCGGTGCCGCGATGCCGACTTCCCGGCCTGCCGACGGGGCGATCGTCGCGACCGCGTCGGCGTTGGGTTCGATAATTGTAGTGGCGAATGCCGTTCCGGATCCGAAGGCCGCCAAGGCGACGACCGTGGTCGCGAGGAACAGGTATCTGAGTGCGCTCCGCATGGTCCACCCCTTCACGCTGGTGTGGGACGCAGAAATCCATTCTAGGACTTCATGATCAACTCGACGTACCGGTTCTGTAACGGCCGTCCGAGTCCACAAGTTTTCAATATAGGGGCGACATACCCGGCATAACACCGAACAAACGATCCGACCGTTCGGTCGAATTCATCCGCGCACGGCGTGCAATACGTCGGCGTGCAGTGCGTCCGCGCGGGCGGTGATCTCGTCGATGCGGATCAGCACCGTGGCGAACTTATCGCCCTGTTCGGCGCTGAGTGAGCGGACGTTGATCTCGATATTGAGCTGCGAGCTGGTGGCCGCGGCCCGCGCCGCATCGGCGGCGGCGCCGATATCGGTGACCACATTGGGATTGCCGATCGGCAGCAGTTCGGCGGCCAGTGAGAGCACCTCGTCGGCCTCGTCGACGACCGCGGCGGGCACTCGGGCGGCCTCGAGCAGCGCGGCGGTAATGGCATCGCTGCGCGCGGCGGCCAGCTCGGAGGAATCCTTCGGCAACTTGTAGGCGTTGCCGACGGCAGTGAACGCCGCAGCATCGGCATCGGCCAGGGCCAGTGCGCGCTCGCGGGCCGCATCGGCCGCCTCGATGATCCGGTCGATGACCGGCCGGTGCTCGGCATCCTTGGCCCGGGTGGTGTAGCGCGCGACCATCGCGACCAGTGCGGCGCCCTGAGCGGCGTGCAGCGCTGCGACGGCGCCGCCACCCGGTGCGGGTACCTTCGCAGCCAGGTCGGTCAGGTACTGCGCGAGGGTAGCCTCAGCGAAGGCGGGCTGCGACACGGCGGGTGGCCTTTCGTTTTCCTGCGACGACAGTGGAGAACTACGGCGAATACGGTACCGCTCGCGCCGGGGTGGCCGGTGCGCGGCCGGTGCGTAGCTGCGGTTAGGTTGAGTGCTATGCGGATCGGATTGAGCATCAACTACTCGGGCGGCTTCAAAGAGGCGGCCGCCGAGGTGGCCGACCTCGAAAAGGCTGGACTCGACATCGTGTTCGTGCCGGAGGCCTACTCGTTCGACGCGGTGAGCGCGCTCGGATATCTGGCGGCCAAGACCACTCGGCTGCAGCTGGCCTCGGGCATCCTGCAGATCTACACTCGCACGCCCAGCCTGACCGCCATGACCGCCGCCGGCCTGGACTTCGTCTCCGACGGTCGCTATGTACTCGGCCTCGGCGCATCGGGACCGCAGGTGATCGAGGGCTTCCACGGCGTCCCCTATGACGCACCCATCGGACGCACCAGAGAACTGGTGGAGATCTGCCGTAAGGTATGGCGTCGCGAGCGGCTGGAGTACCAGGGCAAGTACTACCAGATCCCGCTGCCCGCCGACCGGGGCACCGGCCTGGGCAAGCCGCTCAAGCTGATCAATCATCCGGTGCGTGAACGCATTCCGGTGCTGCTGGCCGCGCTGGGCCCGAAGAATGTGGAGCTGGCCGCGGAGATTGCCGAGGGCTGGCAGCCGATCTTCTTCGTACCGGAGAAAGCCAAGGAAATCTGGGGCGAATCGCTGGACGCCGGTCTGGCCAAGCGTGACCCGGTCCTCGGCGAGCTGGACGTCTACGCCGGGCCCGCGCTGGCCATCGGCGAGAATGTCACGCCGCTACTGGAATTCGTGAAACCGCATCTGGCGCTCTATATCGGCGGCATGGGCGCCAAGGGCAAGAACTTCTATCACACGCTGGCCACCAAGTACGGCTACGGCGCCGCGGCGGACCGCATCCAGGAGCTGTATCTGGCGGGCAAGAAGGAAGAGGCCGTCAAGGTGGTCCCGGACGATCTGGTGCGGGACATCTCGCTGGTCGGTCCGGCCGGATTCGTGAAGGAGCGGATCGCCGCATTTCGTGCGGCGGGTGTCACGGTGCTGAATGTGGTGCCGATGGCCGCGACCCCGGCCGAGCGGGTCAAGCTGATCGAGCAACTGCGCGAACTCTGTGCCTAATTGCAGCGTCTTCGGCGCAGCGTGTCCGCGGCCCGGATGTCAGCATCGCGTAGCGATTCGATGAGGCGTGGTGGTCGGGCGAAGGGGGGCCCCGCGGCCGAGCAGTCGAGACTTGCGCCTTCGGCGCATGCGCTTCGACCGCTCGGCCGTGAGACGGGCCGCGAACGTCGCTGGTAAGACTCGCTCCGTGGTGGTCGGGATCGGAAAGGTTCCGGTTGAAATCAGGCCGCGCTACCGGAGTGCGGCCAGCGCCTCGGCCAGGGTGGTGTGCAATGCGAACACCTGGTCCAGACTCGTCATCTTGAGCTGTCGGCTGGTGGCCGGACCGTCCGCGACCACCACGATGGTCGTCGTGTCGCCTGCCCGCTGATGCGCCGCGACCAGGGTCGCCATACCCGCCGAGGCGAGGAAGCTGACGCCGGTCAGGTCGATGATCAGGACCGCCGGTTTGCCGGTGAGGATGGCCTCGATGGTGTTCTCCAGCGCTGGCGCGGTCGCCAGATCGACCTCGCCGGAAACCGTGAGCACGGTCGCGCCATCGTGTGCCTCGACTGTGGTGGTCATCGTGTCCGCCAGGGGATACGCGTCTCCGGAGTTGTTTGTCACATCATCACAATCTGCCATGAACCCGCCTTTCGCGCTGCATTCCTCAGCCAGAAACCTGGCGGTTCGTGCCACGCAGTGGGTTCGCTACGGGGGATTTGATCGCGGGCAACGTTACCGACATGCGGACGCGGGTGCCCAGCCCGCTGTGGTCTATCTCCAATTCTTCCGTCAAAGCCCGCATCATGTCGATGCCGCGTCCGCGCGGCCCCGGATCGGCGGAGCGTGGTTTCCACGTTCCGGTGTCGGCGACCAGAATGACGACCTTTTGGGTATCACATTCGGCGGTCAATTCGACGAGTCCAGGATCGGTGGTGGCCGCCGCGGCGCTGGTCGCACGGCCGAGCAGTTCGGCCGTGGAGCTGATCGCGCGGGTGACCGGGCCGCCGTTGCGGTAGGCATGTTCGATGCTGTTACTACAGGCCTCGTTGGCCGCGGCGATCAGATCGGAGGCGAGATCGTGCGGTACCGCGGCGGCGGCGAGCCAAGCCTTGAGCCGCTTGCGCATGGCCGAGAGCTGATCCGGATTGGCCGGAATCTCCAGCCGAAGCGGTGCCGGAGGTTGCCGGTACACGACCATGGCGACGTCATCGTCGTAGCCCGCGGCCGGACGCAGCCGGGAGAGCACGGCATCGGCGACCTCACGCGGCAGCTTGCCCGCGGTATCGGCGAGCACACCCGAGATCTTCGCGAAACTGTCATCGATATCGACGCCGCGCTGTTCGACCAGGCCGTCGGTGAACAGCACCAGCGTCGAACCCGGCGTGAGCGCCGTGGTGGCCTCGGGACGCCGTGGCGTATCGAAAGTAGCCAGCGGCACCGCACGCCCGCCCTCGAGCAATCGGCCCGGCTGGCCGACATCGGCCAGAATCGGCGGCATATGTCCGGCG
Source organism: Nocardia sp. CA-120079 (assembly GCF_050955745.1). Classification (NCBI taxonomy): domain Bacteria; kingdom Bacillati; phylum Actinomycetota; class Actinomycetes; order Mycobacteriales; family Nocardiaceae; genus Nocardia; species Nocardia sp. CA-120079. The sequence continues at coordinate 5,476,135 of NZ_CP192088.1, read as the reverse complement.
CTGCTGTAGCGGACCAGTCCGCGCACCGGGTCGAGGACCGCGGCGCAGACCGTCGTGCACATCGCGCCGGGAATCCGTCCCGCGACGGTGTCGAGCTCCGCGAGCAGCTGCGCCGGGCCCGCGCCGCGCAGCAGGAGAGCCCGTGCGGCCGTACGCAATTGGCCCATCACAACGGCTGCGGACAGACCACGTCCGACACAATCGCCGACCACGACGCCGATGGTGCCGTCGCGCAGCGGAACCACGTCGTACCAGTCGCCGCCGATCTCCAAGGGCGGTAGCGCCGGCTCGTAATGCACCGAGAACCGGGGCGGCAGTTCGATCGGACCGAGCATGGCGCGCTGCAGCGTCAGCGAGGTCGAGCGCGCCTGATCGAAGTTGCGCGCTCGCTGCACCGCCAGACTCAGATGTCCGATGAGCAGCGAGAACAGTGTCCAGTCGGCGGCGCTGATGGCGCGCGGCGCGGCGAAGCGCAGCCACAGTGCGGCATCACCGGTCTCACCGAGCGGTGCGACGATGCCCTCGGAACTCTCGATGCCCTCCGGAATCGCGAACAGACTGCGCGCCGGACGGCGGCGAGCCCGATCCAGTAGCGCCCGCGCACGAGCATCGAGCACCGAGCCCTCCGGAACACCCTCGGCTCCGGAGACATACGTCTCCGGTCCGGTATTGCGGTTGGGCCAGACCATCACCACCGCGGTTTCCGCGCCGACGGTGCGTCGCAGTTCGTCCAGCCCGACGGCGAGCACCTCGACCACGCTCGTCGCCGCACCGACCGCGGTGGCCAGTCGCGACGCGGCCTGATCGCGGGCCTGTGCATCGTGTTCGGCGGTGACATCGCGGATGGTGCCGACGAAGATCTGCTCGTACTTCTCCGGTTCGACCATCGCGCTGGTGCTCACCGCGAGCCAGACCGTGCGGCCGTCGCGATGTTTGACCGGAATCACGAAACGCTGTGCCTCGCTACCGAGATCGGGATAGCGCGGCCCCTCCGGTGTCGACCACGGATGCGGCAGCGGGAACGGAAGTTCCGACGCGCCGTATCCGGTCAGCGCGCCGAAGGCGGAGTTGACCTCGATGATGGTGCCCCGCGCGTCGGCCACGAAGAAGCCGTCCTGCAGCGACTCCACCAGGGCGGTGCGGAAGGCGTCGCGTCCCGCGAGATCGTCGATGCGCGAACGCTGTTGTTCGGCGCGACGGGTGCCATCGATATAGCCGCGGGTGGCGATGTCCAGGGCAGCGAGAGTCTGCAGCAGGAATTCCAGTGCGGTCTCGGCGTGTTTGGCGTCCGCGGTGCTCGATTCCGCGGCTTGTACAACGCGGTAATGGTTTTCGGTGAGATCGAGCAGGCTGATGCCCTCGATGAGGGCGCGGCGCCCGAGTTCGTAGCCCTCACCGAGACTTGCCTGCGTCGGTGAGTTCAGATGCCGCCGTAACGCATCCGAGTAGGCGTCGAGAAATGCGGCCAATGCCGCGCTCATGTCTCCGCCTCGCCGGCGCTCGGCTCCGCCATGACCGCGATGGCGGCTGCGCCTTTTGTTCGCTCGCTCCGCTGCATTCCGCCGTTCACGCTGATGCCTCCAGTACGCCGCCTCGGTGGCGGGCCGCGAGCACCAATGCGTCGTCGGTGTCCTTGGCATGCCTGGCCAGGATTTCGGCGGTGATCTCGGCGGTGGATTTGGACGGATCGATGCCGCTGTCAGCGGATTCGGTGACGATGCCGTCGGTCGACATCAGCAGCAGATCGCCCGGACGTACCGGAACGGTCTGCACCTGTAGGTTCTGCGGTAGCCGATAGCCGACAATGCCACCGGTCATCAGGACCGTCGCGCGCATGGCGAGCCCGACCGGACCCGCCGTCAGAATCCGGCAATCGACATTGCCGACGCCCAGCCAGTGCACGGTATCGGATGCGCCGAACAGCGCCAAAGACACTGCCGCACCTCGAGTATCGGCCATGGCCCGATGACACAGCACCATCAGCACGTCCAGCGGTTCGGCGCGGTTCTCCGAGAGCACCTGCGCTGCGCGATCAGCGGCGTCCGCGGCCGCCGCACCGTGGCCCAGCCCGTCCAGGACGGCGAAGAGCACCGCGCCGCCGCCCGCGTCGAGGACCACGCCGCGATCACCGGAGACTCGCTGACCGGGCAGGGCACGGCCGGCCACCGCCCATTCGATCCGGCCGATGATCCCGTCCTCATGCACCGTTGGGTACCCACTTCCACATCTCCACCAACGTGCCGCGTCCGGGTGGGGATTCGACGGTGAGCCGGTCCATCAGCCGGCGGGCGCCGGGTAGGCCGAGTCCGAGACCACGGCCGGTGGAGTACCCGTCGTCGAGTGCGCGGGCGATATCGCGGATGCCGGGCCCTCGGTCCGAGGCCTGGACGACCAGGGCTTGGCGGCCCTCCCGGTCATCGACCAGCAAACGTATTTCACCACTGCCCGCATAACTGGTTATGTTGCGGGCGATCTCGGAGATGGCCGTCGAGATCATGGTCATATCTGTCAGAGAAAAACCGAGCTTGGCCGCCAGCTCACGTCCGGCTTGACGTGCGATCACGATGTCACCCGACACCTTGATCGCGATCACCAAGTTCTCAGCGGCCACTGTCACGACCATCTCGCTGGCGGCGGGCCGGAGTCTTGCGGTTCAGCCAGGCCAAGCCCTCTTCCAGGTCGAGGGCGGTGTGCATGCCCTCGAAGGTGAGGCCCAGCTGCACCATGGCGAACGCGACTTCGGGCTGTAATCCGACGATGACCGTTTCGGCACCGCGGAGCTGCGTCATGTGCGCGATGGTACGGAGCGATCTCGCCGCGAACGAATCCATCACATCGATCGCGGTGACGTCCACGATGATCCCGTGTGCTCGGTATCTGCTGACCTGCTTCATCAGGTCGTCCTGGAGACGCTCGGTATCCGCGTCGGTCAAGGCTGACTGGACCGACGCGATTAAAAAGGTGCCTTGTTTGAGGATCGGAACCGGCATAGGTGGGCCCGATCAGCGCCCATCGCGCTCGGTGAGCATTCGATCCGTGACTCGGGTCACCTCGTAGCCGAGTAAGCGTTCGGCCTCTTCGATACCTCCCTGGAGGTCGCCGACCGCGTTCATCTTGGACAGATCGAGGCCGATGGTCACCAGGGTGAGGGCGATCTCGGAGGACAGGCCGGTGATGATCACATTGGCGCCCATCAGGCCTGATGCGTCGACGGTCTGCACCAGGTGGTTGGCCACCGTGGAGTCGATTTCGGGCACACCGGTGATGTCGATGACGACCACCTTCGCGCGATTGGCGCGGATGGCGCGCAGTAGCTGTTCGGTGAGCTGACGGGCACGCTGCGAGTCGAGCACGCCGATGATCGGCAGGATGAGCAGCTGTTCACGCACCTGTAGCACCGGGGTGGACAGCTCGCGAATGGCTTCCTGCTGCTGGCGGATGACCCGCTCGCGTTCCTGCACGAACGAGATGGCCACGGTGCTCGCGATGCGGTTCGCGGCGGGCTCGTAGGCATCCAGTACCGCGTTCAGTAATTCGAAATCGGCCTGGTATTTCTCGAACAACGAGCGGGCCAGCACGTCACGCAGGAGCAGCACGATGCCGAGGACCTCGTCGGTGTCGACGCCTCTCGGAATAATGCGCTCGGACAGATCGCGTGCGTAGGCCTGCAGCGCCTCGACGCTACCGGTCACGAGCACCTCGACGTAGTTGTCGTACATGGAGGTCGCCTCGGAGAAGATTTCCTCCGGGGTCATCGCGGTCAGCAGCTGGGCCTCGGTGATGCGCCTTGCCCACTCTTCACGCAGCCCGGTTCGGTTCTGCCGCAGGTGTTCGACCAGCTGCGGAAGCAGGTTGTCGACCGGTCCTACGGGCAGGGAATCCGCCGAAAGGCTCATGGACACCTCGGACATGGAAATTCCAGCCCCTTTCGACGGGATTGTCGGGATAGTCGTGCATTCGGCTGCGCGCCGATACCGAGCCTAGTCATACCCCATCCCGGTCGCCGGTGAAACCTGCCGTTAGCTCGATGGTAGATCCGCATCCTCGCTCGGCGGCGCGAATCCGCGTGCCAGCGCCGCGAGTGCCTCGTCGAGATAGACCGTGAGGTCGGCATCGGCGCGGGTCAGCCAGGCATCGAAGGCAGCGCGCGCCGCGGCCAGGGTCGTGCGGCCGACCGCCAGTGCGACCAGGTTGTCCTGCGGTACGCCGAGTCGGCGCGCGGCGAACGCGCTCACCGCCCGCTCCCAGGCGTCGTAGTGCGCGCCCGCGGTGGCGGCCAGTGCTGGATCGCCGCCGACGAGCTGCATCCGAACGCGTAGTTCGGGCACGTCTTCGGCGCGATATCGGTTGGCGTTCACCACAACTCGGCGTACAGCCGTCATCATCGGGACCTCGTCGGGCACGGTGGCGAAGGCCGCGCGCAGCGCCTCGACCTCGGCGTCGAACTGATACCAGAGCACTTCCGCCTTGGTGGGGAAGTAACGGAAGAAGGTGCGCCCGCTGATACCCGCGGCCGCGGCGATCTGCTCGACGGTGGTTTCGTCGAAGCCCTGTTCGGTGAACAGTCGCATGGCGATCAGTTCGAGTTCGCGCTTGGTTGTGCCGCGTGGGCGGCCCCGCACCTTGGCATCTGTCACGGTTGTCGATTATGGGCGTCGATCGCCGGATCTTGATTATGTCAGTGACTGACGATAATCTCGCGGCATGGTGGAAAGTGTCGCGGAACACACCGTGGCCGCACGACTGACCTGGCCGGAGGCCGGGGCGCGCGCGGCTGCGGGCGCGATGCTTGCCGTGCCGGTGGGAGCTACCGAACAGCACGGACCGCATCTGCCGCTGTCCACCGACACCGATATCGCGGTGGCGTTGTGCGTGCGGCTGGCCGAGTTGCGGTCGGATGTGCTCATCGCACCGGCGATCCCGTATGGCGCCAGCGGTGAGCACGCGGGTTTCGCGGGCACGCTGTCCATCGGACAGGCCGCGCTGGAGTTGCTGATCGTCGAGTTGTGCCGTTCGGCCACAGATACTTTCGACCGCATAGTGCTCGTCAACGGGCACGGCGGCAATCTGGAGCCCCTGCGCAAAGCGGAGGCGTTGCTGCGTGCCGAATCCCGGGACGTGCGGGTGTTCATGCCGCGCTATCCGGGTGATCCGCATGCGGGCCGCGCCGAGACCTCGATGCAATTGGCGCTGCGCCCGGATGCGGTGCGGACCGAACTCGCCGTCGCAGGTGATACGAGGCCGCTCGCCGAGCTCTTGCCGCTGCTGCGCACCGGGGGTGTGCGCGCGGTGAGCGCCAACGGTGTGCTCGGCGACCCAACGGGCGCCAATGCCGACGAAGGCACTGCACTGCTCACCCAACTGACCACTGACCTGCATGAACAGATCCGGCTGTGGTGGCCGGTGGCTTCCCCGAAAGGATCCCTCACGTGAACCCCTGGTTCGAGACCGTTGCCGAGGCGCAGCGGCGGGCAAAGAAACGACTGCCGAAGTCGGTGTACGGCGCACTGATCGCCGGATCCGAGCGCGGACAGACCATCGACGAAAATCAGCAGGCCTTCACCGAACTCGGCTTCGCACCGCACTGCGCGGGCCCGATCGGCGATCGTGACCAGTCGACAACCGTACTGGGACAGCAGCTCTCGATGCCGGTGCTGATCTCACCGACCGGCGTGCAGGCGGTGCACCCGGACGGCGAAGTGGCCGTGGCCCGCGCGGCGGCGGCACGCGGGATCGCGATGGGGCTCAGTTCCTTCGCGAGCAAGCCCATCGAGGAGGTCATCGCGGCGAATCCGGCGACATTCTTCCAGCTGTACTGGTGCGGTTCGAAAGATGAGATCCTGCAGCGGATGTCGCGCGCCAAGGCGGCGGGCGCGGTCGGTCTGATCCTCACCCTGGACTGGTCCTTCTCACACGGGCGCGACTGGGGCAGCCCGGTGATCCCGGAGAAACTGGATTTCAAGACCATGCTGACATTCGCGCCGCAGACCCTGGCGCGGCCGCGCTGGCTCGCGACTTATGTTCGCTCCGGCCGTATTCCGGATCTCACCGCACCGAATATGGCCGTCGGCGGCGGTCCGGCGCCCGGCTTCTTCGGTGCCTACGGAGAGTGGATGGGCACTCCCGCACCGGATTGGGCGGATGTGGCGTGGATCTGCGAACAGTGGGACGGGCCGGTCATGCTCAAGGGCGTGATGCGCGTCGATGATGCCTTGCGCGCGGTCGATGCCGGTGTCGCGGCCATCTCGGTGTCCAATCACGGCGGGAACAATCTGGACGGTACGCCTGCCGCGATTCGGGCATTGCCGGTGGTGGCCGACGCGGTCGGATCACAGATCGAGGTGGTGCTCGACGGCGGCATCCGCCGCGGTAGTGATGTGGTGAAGGCGGTCGCGCTGGGAGCTCGCGCGGTCATGATCGGGCGGGCCTACCTGTGGGGCCTCGCCGCGAACGGGCAGGCCGGTGTCGAGAATGTGCTCGACATTCTGCGTGGCGGTATCGATTCGGCGCTGCTGGGACTGCGCAAGACCAGCATCGGCGATCTCGATCGGGGCGATCTGGTGGTGCCGGACGGGTTCGAGCGGGCATTGGGAGTGCCGGACCCGGCCGTGCGGTCGGCTTGACCCGGCGGATTATTCGGGAGCCGCGGCTCTTCGATGATGGGCGAGCAGCGTGTCGTAGATATCGGCGAGGGCGGCCAATTGCTGGCGGTCGAGTACGTCGACCATATGTTTGCGCACGCTCTGCACATGTGCGGGCGCGGCGGTGGCCAGCACGTCGGCGCCGCGCGGGGTGAGCCGCGCGGCGGTGCGGCGGGCGTCGTCCGGAATCGGTTCCCTGGCGACCAGCGCGCGCTTCTCCATGCGGGTGATCTGATGGGACAGCCTGCTCTGCGACCATTCGAGTTTGGCGGCGAGGTCGGCGAAGGTGAGTCGATGATCCGGTGCGTCGGCCAGGTAGGCCAGCACCGAGTATTCGACGTAGGTGAGGTTCGACTCGCGGGATGAGTCGCGCCCGACCGCGGCGGCGATGAGGTCCCTGGTGCGCACATATCCCACCCATGCGCGCATTTCGATGTCATCGAGCCAATGGGGATCGGTCACGAGAGCGCTCCAAACTCTGACATGTCATTGAATTGTCCCGCCGCATGATGTCGCGGCGACAACTGCCAGATCTGAGAGGTAGCACTGCTGGGGTTGAACGTGCAACCTTTTGGCAGGATGCACCGAGTGAGGGTTGCCTAAGCACGGTCGGCCTCCTATTGCTGGATACGCTCCTTGTGCTCGTGACCAGCCTGCCGAATGCCCTTCCAGGGCCCCGGCGGTGCGTCAGCCCTTGGACCGAATAAGGAGTGCGTCCGTGACCGCGCCGGATTTCCGCTATTCAGATCTGCTGCCGATCGGCGCCGACGACACCCCCTACCGGTTGATCACCACCGAGGGCGTCAGCACCTTCGAACACAATGGCCGTACCTTCCTGCAGGTCGAACCCGAGGCGTTGCGCCTGCTCACCGCCGAGGCGATGCACGACATCAGCCATTACCTGCGGCCCGCACATCTTTCGCAGCTGCGCCGGATCATCGATGATCCCGAGGCCAGCGGTAATGATCGCTTCGTCGCGCTGGACCTGCTCAAGAACGTCAATATTTCCGCGGGCGGCATCCTGCCGATGTGTCAGGACACCGGCACCGCCATCGTGATGGGCAAGAAGTCCGAGGGTGTGCTCACCGGTGTGGACGATGCCGAATGGATCAGCCGCGGCGTATTCGACGCCTACACCAAGTTGAATCTGCGCTACTCGCAACTCGCGCCCATCACCATGTGGGAGGAGAAGAACACCGGCACCAATCTGCCCGCGCAGATCGAGTTGTACTCCACGGCGGGCGATCCCGCGCATCCGTCCTACAAGTTCCTGTTCATGGCCAAGGGCGGTGGTTCGGCGAACAAGTCGTTCCTGTACCAGGAGACCAAGGCCGTGCTGAATCCCACGCGCATGCTGGAGTTCCTGGACGAGAAGATCCGCTCGCTCGGCACCGCCGCCTGCCCGCCGTACCACCTCGCGGTGGTAATCGGTGGCACCAGTGCGGAATTCGCGTTGAAAACGGCCAAATACGCTTCGGCGCACTATTTGGACACCCTGCCGACCGAGGGTTCCCTCGCGGCACACGCTTTCCGTGATCTGGAGCTCGAGGAAGAGGTCTTCAAGCTCACCCAGTCCTTCGGTATCGGCGCGCAATTCGGCGGTAAGTACTTCTGCCACGACGTGCGCGTGGTGCGCCTGCCCCGGCACGGCGCCAGCTGCCCGGTCGCCATCGCGGTGTCCTGCTCGGCCGACCGGCAGGCGCTGGCCAAGATCACACCGGAGGGTGTGTTCCTGGAACAGCTCGAGCTCGAGCCCGCGCACTACCTGCCCGAGCAGACCGACTCCATCCTCGGCGGCGATGTGGTCGAGGTCGACCTGAACCGGCCGATGTCGGAGATTCGCGCCGAATTGTCGAAATACCCGGTGAAGACCAGGCTTTCGCTGACCGGTCCGCTGGTCGTCGCCCGCGACATCGCACACGCAAAGATCAAGGAGCGCCTCGACGCGGGCGAGCCGATGCCGGAATATCTGCGCGAGATGGCCGTGTACTACGCCGGCCCGGCGAAGACGCCCGAGGGCTACGCCTCCGGTTCGTTCGGCCCGACCACCGCGGGCCGGATGGACTCCTACGTCGATCAGTTCCAGGCTGCGGGCGGGTCGTTCGTCATGCTGGCCAAGGGCAATCGCTCGGCCCAGGTGACCAAGGCGTGCAAGGAACACGGCGGTTTCTACCTCGGTTCCATCGGCGGTCCCGCGGCGCGACTGGCACTGGATTGCATCAAATCCGTCGAGGTACTGGAGTATCCGGAGCTGGGCATGGAGGCGGTCTGGAAGATCGAGGTCGAAGATTTTCCGGCATTCATCGTGGTGGACGACAAGGGCAACGACTTCTTCGCGGAAACGCAGAAGCCGATTGCGTTGCGGGTGCGCACCCGCTCGAAGGAACGCGTCTGATCGGGCCGCTGGCGACTGCTTGCAGGTCGCTCGAAACGGGCCGCTAGCGACTGCTTGCAGGTCGCCCGAGACGGTCGGCCATCAGGGCACATGTCCGGACACCGGATTGTCACCCCGTTCGCCGGGGTAACAATCCCGCCGAGCGATGCACTCTTGATTAGGGGTACATCGCTGCACCGGTGTCGATGGAGGTCGAGGAGGGCAATGAGTACGTCGTTTCGTATCTCGGAATCCGCCAGCCGTCGGTTGGCCGAACGCGCCGCTCGTGAGGGAACCAGTTCCACCGCACTACTCAACCGCCTGATCCGGGAGGGTTTCGATCAACTCGACCATCCCGGAATCGTTTTCCGCGGCCCCATCTCCGACCGCCGCGCGGCATTGGCCGCGGGGCCGGAGGTGTGGGAAGTCGTTGCGCGCCTACAGGAACTGGACGGTCCGGAGGAACGCCGTATCGCTGTCCTGAGCCAGCAATCGGATCTGCACTCCCGCAGAATCAAGATCGCCATCGCCTACGCGCGGGCGCACGGCCAGGAGATCATCGAGCGCATCGACCGCAATCGTGAAGCGGCCGAAGCGATCCGCGGGTCGGACTCCGTGCGCCCCTGACTCATAGCCTTTCGGCATTATAGCGGGTGGCTATCGCACTCGACTAGGGTGCGGTAGCCGCCCGTTCTGCGTCTGTGGGGCGCTCGTGTCGCAGCGGAAAGGCTTGCGATGCAATAGGGTTGCCTCGCATGTGGGCGATCGTGGGGCGCTGGGTTGCCGATCGGGACGGCGGCTTCGGGGTCGTGACGACCGAGTCGTGCGAGGCGTTCGTGGTACGCGATGCGGTGATCGAGTCCGATGTGCCACTGCATACCGGGGATCGCGTGTGGGTCGAATTCGTCGACGGTGGGGATTCCGGCGAGGTCGTGAAACTCGTGAAGGCGCGGTAGTTTCCGGTTTCTCGGGGGTTGCTGGGGATTGTTGATCGTGATCCACAACACTGGAATAGATTGTGGACAGGGGGATTTCCGCTGCGACAAATCGGGCGTGGCACAGGATGTTTCGGACATTGGTGATTTATTGTGCTGTGAGTATGTGGAAAGCTATGTGAATGACGTCCGTTCGGACAGCATCGTGTCCTCGCGTTCGCCGGTGTGTTGCTAGCGGTGATCGAGGTGCGGTGTGAGCCGTCGGGAGAGTGGATGGGGGGTCCGGGGCCGCGGGGCCGTTACTATCGCTGACATGTCGCTGACGCTTCGTGCCCGGACTCTGCTAGGCGTATCCGCCGCACTGTTGCCGGTGATGGGCGCGGCCGGGCTGTCCATGCCCGCCGCCACGGCCGCGCCGATCGTGCAGGTGGCCGGCACTGCCAGCGGGACCGAGGAGCTGGAACCGGGCCTCGCCGCGGCGTACGCCCAGGCCGAGAACCAGGCGCGTGCCGAAGGGGTGGGACTGTACATAAACTCCGGCTACCGCACGCCCGCCGAGCAGCAGGCGCTCTGGGACGACGGGGTGCGGACCTACGGCAGTCCCGAGGAGGCGCGGCGGTGGGTGCTGCCGCCCAACGAGTCGACCCATGTGCAGGGCCGGGCGATCGATGTGGGGCCGCAGGGCGGGGCGCAGTGGCTCGAGGCCAATGGGAATCGCTGGGGCCTGTGCCGGATCTATCAGAACGAATGGTGGCATTTCGAACTCGCCACCGCCCCGGGCGGAGCCTGCCCGGCGTTGCGCGCGGACGCGAGCGAGGGCGGTACCGCCCCGGCTCCGACGTCGCCGATCCAGCCCGTCCTCCCGGGATTGCCGTCCATCCCGCTCCCGCCGTGGTCGAGCGGCTCCTTCGGGCAGTAGTCAGCCGACCGGTACGGGCACCGCGACCTCTGCGTTTCCCTCGGCTGCCCGATCAGCACCGCCGTGCTGATCGTGCTCAACGCGCAGACTGCGACGATATAGCAGGTCGCCGCGGTCGAGCCCGCGGTCCACAGTGCGGTTGCGATGAGCGGGGCGAGGCCGCCGCCGAGGACGACCGAGATCTCGATCACCCCGACGAACATGGTGCTCACACCCATCAGAAACAGCGAGACCACGAGGGTGGTCTTGCGACGATCCGATCACCGAAGTGGCTGAAGAGCAGACCGCCGATCGGTCGTGCGCCGAAGCCGACCGCGAAAGTGCTGAACGACGCCGGCGTTGCGGCGGCGGGGCTCAGCCGACCGGCGCCGGGATGCCCGGCATATTGTCCAGCGCCAGCCCGCCTTCGATCGAGTTCGGGACGCGGCGGCGGTTGGGGGAGCCTAGCGCGGTGGTGAGATCGGTCCCATCGTGTTCGGCGAGCAGATCGCCGCTGTCCCACACCAGCAGCGTTGCGCTGACGGTGTTCTCGGCGGCCGAATGCGCGAGATCGTAATGCGCGCAGCCGGGGACGTGCGGGTAGGTGATCCACAGGTCGTAGCCGGTCATGAACAGGTCGAGGTCGAATTGCACACTCAGGCCGAGCAATTCGCTGCGGCCGTTGTCGTCGACACCGGCAAACGCCTCGTCCAGCGCGAGCAGTCGCGGCGCCTGTGGATCGGCCGAGTCGAGCATGACGTGCGCGGCGGCGAACAGCGGCAGATGCAGCGAGACCGACTGTTCACCGCCGGAGAGCGCACTGTGCCTGGCCACCGTCAGCTTGTCCTCGCTGCCGTCGGCGGAGATGAGGGTGAAGGAGAACACCCGCCAGGTCCGGTAGTCCAGTGTCGCACCCAGGATTTCAGGGTAGGAACGCTCCGGATGCGCGGCACGCGCGGCCCGGATCTCGGCGGCGAAGTGCGCGCGGATGGCCGCCAGATCATCGGCGACGAGCGAGGAGGCGTCGCGATCCAACAGCTTGCACATGGCCCGGGCCGCATCCGAGAGTGAATCGGACAGCACCCAGTGCACGCCGATGGTATTGCCCGAGGACATGCGGCGCTGCTTCATTTCCGCACCCATGCGGGCGATGAGATCGCGTGCATCGCTGGTGCGCTCATAAATCTGCTGAGCCAGGCCGGTGAGCAGTGCGTCCTCGAGGATCCGGCGTTCGGCGTCGGTGAGCAGCAATTCCTGGTCGCGGCGGGCGGCGTCGATGCGGGTGGCGAAATCCGCGAGGGCCGACAACCCGTTGTCGTCCTGTACCTGGACGACTGTCAGGCCGTCCGCGGCATCCCATTGCAGCCGGTAGTCGCGGCCGGAAGCGGCCAGCGCGGCATCGAATTCCTGGAGTGCGGAGGTCACCGCACTGCGCGTGGATTTGCGGGCCGCCTCGCCCGCCCGCACGGAAGACGTTGCGGCAGTCAAATCGACGAAGAGTTCGGCTACCTCATCCGGCAGCACCTGGGGTTCGACCTGCGGCCCGGCCGCCGAAATGCGGTAGAGCAGTTGTTCGGGCGTCGACCAGGCGGCATCGCTGCTCGGCCAGCGGTTGTCGGCCGGTGCGCCGAGCAGGGTGAGCAGATCCGGCTGGGCGTAGGGCGCAAGGGCTTTCACATCGGCGAGGACCTCGGTGAGCGCGGTACCGAGCGACTCGTGCGCGGTGCGGTAGGCGGCCTCCGCGTCACCGATCGCCTCGATCGCCTCATTTGCGGCCTTGCGTGCGGCCTTCTGCTCGGCCCGAGTCGCCTCGATCTTCGCGCGCGCCTGTTCGAGTTCGCGATCGATATCGGCGGCGCCCGCGCCGAGTGCCTCGCGCAGGGTTTCGAGTTTGCGCAGCTGCTCCTGGTAGCCCGCATTGGCGGCCTCGGCCTCTTCGGCGAAGGCCTCGGCCAGATCGCGGGCCTCGTCGAAGCGGTCCGAACCCTCGCGTTCGCGTTCGCGCTCCCGTTCGTGGTCGGCACGCAAGCGCAACAGGCCCGTTCCGGTGTTCTCGAAGTGCCGGATGGCGGCGGCGAGGGCATCGATCTCGCGGGCATCGCGCGGTGTGCGGTGCGCCTGGGCGACCGAGCGCAGCTTCTTCTCGACGGCCGACGCCTCAGCGACCGCTTGGTCGAGGTCGTGTTCAGCCTGTGCGACGGCCTCGGAGCGCGAGCGCATCATGCCGGCGGCTTCCGAAACCGAGCGCAGGGCGGCGGTGACGGCTGAGGGACGCGGTAGTGCCTTGGCGGCGGCGGAGATTCGCGCTAGTTCGGCGCTCGCTGCCGACTCGGCGGCCTGTGCCTGCCGCTGTGTCTCCTCGGTGGACTCGATTGCGGCGGCCAACTCGGCGAGCCGGATTTCCCGGCGCTTCGCGCGGGCGGTCGCGCCGATGAATTCGGCATCAGGTTTGTGGTGGCGGCCCACCTGAATGCCCTGGCGGAAACCGCCGGTGGTGCTCACGCCGACTTCGGTGCCGAGGTCGGAGTCCTTGTCGTACAGGGCGATGGAGGCCAGGACGCCTGCGATGACCTGTTTCGGCACCGTGAGATCGGCCGAATCATCCTCCACGACAAGGACATCGGCCAGCGTGCGCCCGGACGGCCGCGCCGAGGTAGGCAATGGAACCAGGAACTGGTCGGAGGTGTACTCCGGCCGTTCGGATTCCGCGCAGACCCAGCCCTCGAGCAAGTCCGCGGCGTGCAGAGCGGCCTCGATGCCTGCGGCCTGCGCTGGTGTCACGGATTCAGCGAAACGGACCAGTCGCCACAGGGGCGCACCCGGACGGCCTTGCGCATTCCGCGCACGAGCGGCCGAAACCGGCGGGGCCTCGTCACGCTGGGCCGCGACCTCCTCGCGTTCGGCATCGAGCTCGACCAGCCGGTCACCGGCCAGCGCGGCGGTGGCGCGTGCTTCCTGACGGCGCGTTCGGATGTCGTCGAGCAGCGGTTCGGCGCGTTCGGCCAAAACCTCGGCCACACCGGCCGCCTCATCGGAGCCGGCCGCGGTCAGTGCGGTGTCGAGCGCTTCGAACAGGCCTTTCTGAATGGGGGAGTACACCTCTCGATGCGCATCCCACCAGGTGCGCAGTGCACCGGCGGCTTGAGTGCGCGCCAGCACAACGGCCGCCTCGGCGGCCGAGACCTCGGCGGCGGCCGATTCGCGCAGCGCCCGAGCCCGTTCGGCCAGCTGTTCGGCCCGATTCCGTTCGGCCGTAGCGGAATCCATCAGACCGAGCGCCTTGCGCACCGCGCGCACGTCGGCGTCGCGTTCTTCGGCATGTCCACGAACCGCGGCGGTCAGCTGATCGCCACGGGCCTGGTCGGCCGATCCGGCCCAGGTAATGCCCGCCTCTTCGGCGGCGGCACGCAATTCGTCCTCGCCGCGGGCCAGCGCGGCGGCCGCATTCTGTACCGCCGCCTTGGCGCGTTCGGCCTCCTGACCGCGCTGATCGAGGGTCTGCCTGGCCTTGAGCGCCTTATCCTTGTGCACACCCGCCGAGGTCTCCAGGCGGCGCACCGCGTCCGCGAGATCGTCGAGTTGCTGTTTGCCCTCGTAGGCGCTGGAGCGCTGCAGGGTTTCCCGGTCGGAGAGTGCCTGTTCGTAGGCGCGGTCGGCATCGTCGGCGCGCGCCTCGGCGGCGGTGCGTTCGCCCTCGCGACGTTCGCGCAGTGCGGTGGCAGCGAATAGTGCGGTGCTGGCGTGGGTCACCGCATCGAGTCGGGTCCGTACCTGATCGACATCGGTCTTCGCCTGTACCGCAAGGTATTTACGGTACACATCGACGAACGACCTGGTGGCGGTATCGGCGTGGACCAGCCCCTCCAGGGTGCGCCCGACCTCCTCCATATCGCTGAACGAACGCGCCGCGTCCAGGATCAGCTGCTCGTCGAGCGGGCGCAGACCATCGGTGAGTGCCTGCGAAAGTCCGCGCGGATCAAGGTTTTTCGCGAGCTGGGGACGGCGCAGCGTGAGGATGAGATTGATCAGCTGGTCATAGCGCTGGGTGCCGAGACCGAACATGCGTGCGTCGATCGCATTGCGATACTCGACCGGTCGATCGACAATGGCGTCGGTGCCGATCTGCTCGGCCAACTGCTTGCGGGTCAGCGGCCGATCGTCGGGCCCGATGAGCGAAAAGTCGACGCCGGCACGGCCGTCGGCGACAAAGTACCAGCGGGTCACCTTGTCGGAGGACCGGGTGGCGCGCATACCGATGCCGATGGTGACCACCTCGGGGTCGTCCCATTTACCGCGCGCGAACTCCATCCACACATACGAATACGCGGATTCCTGCTTGCGGTACAACAGGTTCGACTTCATGGTGCGTTCTTCACCCGCGAACGGATTGAGCCTGCGCGGTTCGATCCGGCCGTCGAGCACGAATGGGAACAGCACCTCGAGCGCCTTGGTCTTACCGGAACCGTTGGGTCCTCGCAATACCAGCCTGCCGTCGGCGAAGCAGTATTCCTGGTCGCGGTAATCCCACAGGTTGATGATGCCGGCGCGGGTCGGGACGAACCGCACTCCGCCATGGATGAGCGACATGGTTTAAATCCCTTCCGTACCAACGCTGTCGGCCCCGATCGTGTCCGAGGCGGTGACGAACAATTCGGCGGCCCGCTTGGTGCGGACGGTGACGACCGCACCGCGGTAGCGAGCCAGTGCGGGCAGAATTATCAGACCGTCCTCGACCACCTGGACCAGCCGCAGTCGCTCGAGCAGGGCGGTGACCTCTCTGGCCAGCCCGGGCACATCCGCCTGCCACTGCGCGGCGAAGGTGATACCGTAGCGGTCGGTCAGCGCCTGCACGGTCTCGCCGACCCAGCTCGCTTCGACGAACGGGTACGTCGCGCGCACATACGCCATCGCCTCCGCATCGGGATCCGAAACCTCTTCCACCACTTCGGGATCGGTCGATGGGAGATCGGCGAGCGGCACGAATACGGTGGACTCGGGGATGGCGCCGTCGAGCTGCTCGGCAAGGGCGACGGCGGGATCGGGTGCGCCGGGACGCACCGGTACCGGATTGTCGATATCCAGGACACGGTCGGCGATCTCACCGACCAGCAGCAGCGCCACCTGCGCCAATGTGCCGGTGCCCGGAAAACGGACATCGGAGAGACGCCCGGAGACATCTATCAATGCGACGCCCTCCGCGCGGCGTTCGGCCCGCAGCCCCGTGAACTGTTCGACATCGGCGACCACCCGATCCTGCAGCAACAGCGGTCGTTCGTCGTACGCCAGATCCTCGGCGTACACCACCGGACGCTCCACGAGACTGCGCCGCACCCGCCGCGCCGCGTCGGCGGCCTGCGCATTCGCGGTCGGACCGTGCGCGAGCGCATCCTCGGTCAACAGACCACGGACACTGTGCAGATGCTGCAGCGCGCGCGGCGGTCGGAACAGCGCGAAAACCACCGGCCGGTCGATGTCGTAGAGAGCCTCACCCGCCTCCGGATCGGCGGCCCAGCCACCCGCATCGCCATCGGCCAGCGTGAGCGCACCCCGATGCGCGAGCCAGCCGACGGCATCGACGAAGGCATCGCGATCGGCGGCGCGGTCGGGTGACAGTTCGAGGCCGTCGACCCGGCCGGTAAAGGCGGCGACCTGATCGGCCAACTCCGACAATGTGATCTGATCGCCGGCGCGGCCGAGCGCTGCCAGCGCCAAGGCCAGATAGGCGTAGCGGCGGCGGTCGAAGACGCGTTCGGTGACGGAGCGGGCCGGTTTGCCCGAATCGAGTCGATCGATGACCGGGAAGACCCGGGCCGTCGTTTCGGTGACCTCGAGCCGGTAGCCGAACAATTCGGCCAGATCCTCGCGGAGTTCGGTGGCCCAGCGCCGGATCAGCGGCAGTGCGATCCGGTCCGGATAGGTCCGGGTGACCAGGTGGTTGGCCAGGATTACGCGGGCGGCGCGCTGATAGTTGTCGAGTGCGAGCGAATCGATGCGGCGGGCGTTGATCATGCGCGCCTCCCGCGGGTCGACTGCTTCACCTCGAGGCGGCGGTTGTTCAAATGCAATAGCCCGCGTGCGGTGCGGATCACCGTCGAACCCGGATGTTCGGAGACGGTCAGGGTGACACCGCTATCCGAGCCGGTGGTGCCCTCGACGCGGCCGCTCACAGGGACCCAGGCGGTGGACGCGGCGTCGAGCAGGCGCAGCAGCACCTCGGTCTCCCGTTCGTCGAGGACGCGTTCGTGCACCGAGGCGGCGGCCAGGGATTTGGCGGCCTCGGCGCGGGCGCGCTGCGCGTCGAGCTGTGCCTCGCGGAGTCGGCGAATTCCCGCATCATTGCGTTGAATTCGGGCGGGGGCCCCGGCCTGCGGCGGCCTGCCCGTTTCGGCGAGGGTGCGCGAGATCTCCAATGGCGGTGCCTCCCACCAGGAGCGGATTGCCGGAATCAGGTCCGCATCCGGATGTTCCAGCGAAATGTGGCGTGGCCTGCCGAGACCGAAGACGGCATCGAAAAGTGCATGCGCGCTGTCGGCGGTCGGTGCGGCGGTGAACCAGCCCGCGAGGTGCCGCAGCGCCGATTCGCGACTCACCCCGCCCTTACGTGAATCGGTGACCCGCCGCAGCAACGACAGCACGGCGGCAATGGCGCTCATGGTCGCCTCCCGCAGCCGATCCGCCTCGGTGGCCGACGATTCGCCGGGAACATCGGAGGCCGTCGCGACGAACCAGGTCCGCAGCCCCTGCCAGCGCGCCCGCCAATCCGCTTGCCGCTCGGCCGAACTCAGCAGCACCCGTTCGTCACAGCGCGCCGCCCGCTCGATGAGTTCCTCGACGCCGGTCTGCTCGATCTCACCGATTGCGGCGGCCAGGCGCGGCGCGAAACGTGCCAGATCCATGCTGAATTCGCGCATATGCGCGAGCAGCGCGTCCTTGTGCGCCAGGAACGACTCCGGGGTGATCTCGGTGGTGCGGACCATATCGCCGAGTGAGAGGTAGAAGTGCGCGGCCCGCGCCGCCATATCCGAGAGTGCGGCATCCAGGCGGCGCAGCGTCCGGTACACCCGCTCCGCGTCGCCGGCCTTGTTCGCCTCGGCGAGGGTATTGAGATCCGTGAGCAGTTCGGGCAGCACCAGTCGCGACAGCGCCGCCTCGTCCAGCCGCGCCTCGAGCACACCCGCGACCGCCCGATATGCCTTGAATCCGGCCTGGGTCAGCTGATAGACGTAGTGCCGATTCCGATATTCCGCGAGCGTCGCGGCTCGCGTGCCGTCATAGCTGCGCTCGACCACACCCCACTGATGCAGCTGATCCAACAGCGGTCCGATCTCCGCGCCGGTCAGCTGCGGTGCATCGGGTGCACTGCGTTCGATCCAGGTCGCGACATCGTCGGCGTGCAGCAACACCACATACGCCGCCCGCGCATTGTCGAACGCCCGCAGCACCCACAGATACTCCGCCCGCTTCTCGGCCGTGGCGAATGAGAACAGCCGCAACCGCTCATCCCATAGCGCGGGCGCGGCATACGGCAGGCCGTCAACGGAGTCGGTCACCGGGAACAGGGTAGTAGCGGGTCGGTCGCGGGTGTCGAGACCGACCCCCATTCGGCGTGGCCGCGTCCGGTTTGCCCCTGTTCGCCATGACTCACAGGTCGAATCGGGCTCGCAGCCCGATCTTGACCTGTTCGAGCACCTCCGAGGTGAGGTCGCCGACCTGCTCGGTGAGACTGTCCTTCGGCACGATGGCGATGTCGTACAGCGCGATCACCTGCGAACTCTGCGGCATTGCGACGGTGAGCAACTGATGGCGTGACGGAACTTCGCGAGCCTCGCGCACCGGCGCGGCGACCAACATCGGCCGCTGCCGAATCACCACATCGGAATCCACGATCACCACTGTCGCGCGGCGCCCGGAGATCCGGCTGACGAGATTCCAAATCTGGCCTTGGTGCGTGGGTTCAGCTGGCACGGCCGAACAATACTTGTTCGGCGGTCTGCTCGGCATCCTTGACCCATTCGGTCCCGGTGCTGTCCGGCAGTGCCCTGAGTTCATCCTCGAGCAACTGCCTGCGCACGGCCTTGGCGATGTAGTCGCTCAGTTTATCGTCGGATGCCGCGCGGAGACGGGCCGCGAGATCGTCGTCCATCGAGATATTCAGGCGCACCGTCATACAGCAGACTTTACAGCGGACACCGCGCCTAGTGCTACAGAGAGGGGCGCTACCTGGGGAATTACGTCGGCGGCAGGAGGCGCCGGAGGAAGGTCTTCCCCTGTTCGAGCAGGGCGTCGATGCGGGTCGACCCCAGCGGGTTCGCGTCGACGATGTCGACCACGCGCCCCAGGTTGGTCAAGGCGAATTCCATATCGCGGAGGGCGCGGGGGCTGGCCGGATCGGTTTCGAGGATGTCCCGGGCGATCGCGAGGGCCTCGCGGTAGACCTCGACGGCGGTGTCGTAGTCGTGTTCGCGTTCGGCGGCATCCCCGATCGCCCACAGGATCAGACCGACATCGCGGTGCAGTTGCAGATTCTCTGGGTCGGCGGTGGCCAAGCGGCGGGCGATGGTGAGTGCCTCGGTGTTGTGGCGAAAAGCGAGAGTGAAGGCGCCGGTCGCGGCGGCGACCCTGGCGAGTTGGTGGTGCGAGATGCTCAGGTCGCGCTGCTTTTCGGTATTGGTGGGGTCGGCCGCCGCGAGTTGTTTCGCGAGGGTGAGGGATTGGGTGTAGTGGTGGTCGGCGGCCAGATAATCGCCGGTGCGGACGGCCAAGTCGCCGAGTTTGTCATGGGAGATGCTGAGGTCGCGCTGATTTCGGGCATTGCCCGGGTCGGCGTCGGCGAATCCGCGGTGGATGGCGAGGGCTTGGGTGTAGTGGGTCGAGGCCGTGGTGAGTTCGCCGAGTCGCAGTGCCACATCGCCGGATCGGTTGAGTGCGATGGCGAGATCGCGTCGGTATTCGGCATTGCCGGGATCCTTCTCGGCGAGTTCGCGGTGGATGGCCAGAGATTCGGTGAAGAAGGTGAACGCATCCTCGGGAGTTTCGTACAGCAGTGAGGTGTCGCCGATCTGCTGCATGGCAATGGCGACATCGCGGGTGATCTCGGTATCGCCCGGATCGGCCAGCGAGAGTTCGGCACTGATGCGCAGCTTTTCGAAGTAATGCCTGCTCGCGGTCTCGCCGTGCCCCGCGCGCATGGCGAGGTCACCGAGTTTGCCGTGCGCGATGGCCAGGCCGCGGCGGGACTCGACGGCGTCGGGGCCGGATTCGATGAGACCGCCGTGCAGCGTGAGCGATTCGTTGTAGAGGTAATGTGCGCCGTCGAGATCGGCGGTCAGCACCGCCAGGTCGCCGAGTCGGGTGCAGGCATTGGCGAGGTCGCGGCGCAGATCCACGCGGGTGGGGTCGTTATCGGCGAGGGAGCGTCGAATGGCCAATGCCTCGGTGTGGTGGGCGAGGGCGGCCGTGAGATCACCGGTGCGCACGGCGATATCGCCGAGGCTCTCCAGCGCGCGGCTGAGCACCTGTTGCATATCGACGCTGTGCGGGTCGGTATTCGTGAGATGCCGTGCGGTGCGCAGGGATCGGCTGTAGTGCTCGCGCGCCGTGCCGAGATTTCCGGCCAGCATCGCGAGTTCACCGAGGGTGTCCAGCCCGATGACCAGCGCGCGTCGGGCATCGGCACTGCCCGAGGCCGATTGGACCCGGGCCCGCAGCACCTCGACCAGCGCGCACTGGCGATCGGTTGCGGCACCGAGGTTCCCGGTCCGGCGAAGCGCGCGCACCTCGCGCGCACCGAACTCCAGATAGCCGGGAGTTTCGGTCGGCAGTGTGGGCATGATCTCGCCGAGCAGGGCGGCGACCTGCAATTGGTCCAACTCGCGGCAGAAGGGGATGGCGAGTTCGGTGAGTTCCGCATACCGACCCGCTGCGAGGAGATGTCCGCACGCCTCGCTGTAGTCGTCGAAGTCCCGGAAACCAGCCGAGATTCGGGCCATCCGCATCGCGTGGGCGCGGTTGTGGCGGCGAATACGATCGGTGCCGTGGTGGGCATCGAGGGCTTGGGCGACCCACGGGTGCACGAGATATCGGTCGTCATCGGTGGTCAACAGTGTCAGCCTGAGCAACGTATCGATGGCCGCCATCACTTCGCGGCGCTGGTCTCGCGTCGCGTCGGCACCGAAGCGGGCATGGGAGATATCCAGATCGCGCAGCGGCGTCCGCGAGAGCGAAATCTGTAGCAGCAGTTCGCGCTCGGATGCATCGAGCAGGTCGAGCAGCGCGTCGACGAGGATGTCGCGGGTGCCGAGCACCACCGCGGTATCGAGGTTTGCGGACAGCGTCCGGTCCTGGCCGAGATCGACGGCGTGTTCGTCGGCCAACCGGCGCAGCCGTTCACCGACCGGTCGCAATGTGCCGTCGCCACCACGCAATAGCGCGTCGACGAATTCGATGAGCCGCGGGTGTCCACCGATCGTCCGCGCGACCAGCCGCTGCTCGTCCACGCGTAAACCGTTGATCTGCGGCAGCCGCAGGAACATTCGCTTCAACTCCGCGGGGCTCAGCGGAGTCAGGCCGACCTCGGTCAGACCGCCGGGAACCGGATAGCGACAGGTGACCAGTAGTCGGCCTGTTCCGGCAACCCGGCACAGCTGCGAAAACTGTTCGGCGAAACCGGGATCGAGGAATTCGGCACCGCCCGGTCGGGTCAGATTCTGTTCGAAATCATCGAACAGCAACAACACCCGGCTCCCCGCCAACAGCCGGTGGACATGCTTCAGCGCCTGCTCCCCGCTGTCGCGGGCAAGCGCATCCGACAACGTGCGCAATGCCGGGTCGTCCTCGATCGCCGTGCGGACCGCGTCGCACAATGCGGACGGATTCCATTGCCCCACATGTTCGGCGATATGCCAGCCGCGCTCGCGCATGCGCGCGGCCACGCGCCCGGCCACCGCCGTCTTCCCGAGCCCGCCCATGCCGGTGATCACCACCCCCGGTCGCCCACGCGACGAATCGAGCATCCGGACGATATCGCGCACCGGCCCACGACGACCGATCAGATATCCGACCGGCAACTCACGCACCGTCGCACCGCTCGGCGCTTGTGTCCGGCGCCCGAGCGGCCGCGGCGACGCCGTCGGATGCCCGAGCGGCCGGTCCGCGACGCCGGTGAGCAGCGTCGGCACGAACCATTCGGGCGGAACCGATGCGCCGTCGGCGAGCCGCTCCTGTTCGAGGGCCCGGCGCGCCTGCCCCAATGCGAAGGCGACCGACCCGGCCGGATGCGCGGACAGCATGGCGTAGAACGATTTCGCCAACAGCGTGGCATACCGGTCCGACACCCGCGTCTGCATGACGAGCACCCGCTCGACACCCCCGCTGATCAGTGTGCGCGCCAACCCGGCAGGCCCACCGTCGACACCGCCGCAACTCGACAACACCACCAGCGGCAGCGCCCGCTCCGAAGCACGCAGCGCGGCAATGAGATCCGCGGCCTCGACGACATCCGGATCGCCGTCCTCATCCTCCAATTCCAGAATCGTCGCCGACCCGTGCGCACTCAGATGCAGTACGTGGAACTCCTCGGCCCGCAGTGCCGCGGTGATCTGTTGCAGCGAAGCGACTTCCAGAATGCGCACGCCACCCCCATCCGCGGTCGGCACCTGTGCGACCGCGTCGAGGATCGCCTGCATCTCGGCTTCCACATCCAATGCCACATTGGCCGTGCGGGTCTCGGTCGGCGCGGCGACCGCGGCGAGGACTTTCAACGGCCCCGGTGCCGGCACAGGGGTGGGCTGCCCGTTACCCGAATGCCTGCGGGAGATGGCTGCGGTCGGCCGCATGGCCAGCGGCATATCGTCGGCGAGTACCAGCATCTCGTAGGGGAGCAGCATCGTCTCGTCGTCGACATCGAAGACGACCTCGGTAGCGGAGCCGTCGACGAGCCGCGTCAGCTGCCGGGTCGTGTGTGGCTCGAATAGGGCGTCCCGCAGGGCGGTGCCGATCTGAACGACCGCTCGACGCACCGTTTCCGGTTGGCCGCCCACCACATCCCACGCGCACGCCACCAGATCAGGCAGTGGCGCTACCCGTTCACCGATGCGCGCACCCGCCTCGAACACTGTGGTGCGTAGCGATTCGTTCGCATCGCGACGCACAATGACGCGAACCCGATTCATCGCCTATCCCTTACCGCCGGCGATGAGTCAAACGTACGCCGAAATGATCACTCGCAGGACAAGGTCCGCAACTGATCCAGATACACTCGGGTGCGCGGATCGCCCGGATAGCGCTCGATGATTTCGCGCGCCGCCTCGCCCGCGATCCACATCAGCGATGGCAGCGACCGGCGCTTGCCCGCGAAGGCCCGCATGCCCTCGTCCAGTGCAAGCTCGAGATCGCGGTTGCGGACCGCGACCACCGCGAGGGTCAGATGTGCCTCCGACACGCGCATCGGATTGCGTATCGTGCCGTCGGCCCGGGTCGAGTGGCGGATGACCTCGCGCGCATAGGATTCCGCGAGCGGATCCTCACCCGCCACCCGGCAGCAGTCCATGGCGTAGAAGTCGAACTTCTGCGGATCGACCACGAAATGGTTGTCCAGATTGGTCGGATGGTCGAGTCGCTCGAGGATAGCTCGCCCTCGGTTCAGCGATGCTTCCACCTCGCGCCGATCACCAAGTCGGGCCCAGGCCTTCGCACGTTGTGCGCATAACTGGACACCGACACCCAGTTTGCCGCTGGTTGTCAATGCCGGGTCGACCGCCTCGATCGCACCCCGATAGTTGCCCTGGGTCAGCGCGAACCAGGCCGCCATTTCCGCACTCCAGCCGGTGATCTCGGCGTGCTCGGCTTCCTGGCCGAGCGAATAGGCCGCGCGGCGAGTGGCTTCCGCGGTGGTGCGCCGACCGAGGTCGTAGTCCACGCAACCGACCAGTAGGGCAACCCAACCGGCCAGTACGAGGATTTCGCGATGCTGTGCCAGGGTCAGTCGGCCGTCCAGCAGCGAGGTGATGCGGCGCAACCAGGATGTGCCCTCGGTATGCAGATCGTGCGGATCGGCGAATGGATATTCGCAGCACAGCCGCTCCGCGGTGATGCGGATGGCATCGAGTGTGGCCGAGGAGACGTCGGACATCCTTAGCCTGCCGATGAATTCGAGGGTGTCCATCCCGGTTGCCGAGAGCAGTTCATCGTCGCGATTGGGACGATTCTTCGGGAAGAACGCGGCCGTCACCGTATCGAACGCGGCCGCAATGATAGGGGCATAGAAATCGTCCGGACGCGACTCGCCCGACTCCCAGCGTCGCCAATTGCGCAGCAGGGTACTGTCCGTCGGCAGGTTGTGCGAAGACTTCGCGCGCATCACACGGACGGCGTCGGCTTGTGACCACCCCCGCGCATCACGTTCGGAGCGCATTCGGACAGCCCAGACGGGTCGATCGTCTCCAGCGGCCACATCTGTAGTATCGCATCAGTTAACGCTCAGCGGCCCGGATAGGGCATGCAGATGTCACTGGGTTGACACCTGCAGTCGCAGTTTTGCGTCCTACATGATGGATATGGGCGCGGAAGATTTGCCACGCTTCAAACGTAAGGACATCTGCTCTTGCAAGTGCGCAATGCCCCTCGGCGACGGGGGTGATCCACATAAGAGAACAGCGAGATCCCCAATCCAACGGAGGTTCGGGTGGAAGCGTTGATCTATGGATACTTGCGTGACGATCTGGCCGATGGCCACAGTGCAGAGCTCGAGGATGCGATGAGCAGCCTCGCTCGCGAGGAAGGGCTCTGCTTCGCCGCGACATTCCATGAATCGACCTCCGGTGACGGCACGGCGTTCGCCGAGCTGACCCAGGAGCTCAAGCGGGCGGACGCGCATCACGTGGTGGTGCCGTCACTCGATCACTTTGCCGGCCAGACGATTCCGCGAGACATTCTGCTCGCGAAGCTGGCCCAGGATGCGGCGGCGCAGGTGTGGACCATCGAGAGCTGTGCGCTTCCAGACGATGCTCTTGGCGAAGAAGCTGTGCACCAGGACTGATCTGCGGCGCAGGTTCGCCACCAGCCAGGTCGCGACCGCACCGGCTGCGAGGGATGCGAGCAGCGCCGCGACATGGTGTTGCCCGAATGGCGGATAGACCTGCCAGTGCAGCAGATAGACGAACAACGAGCTGTCGGCCAGTAGCGCCGCGACCCCCGCCACCAGGGCGGGCACCCGGACCGCGGGCAGCCAGATCAGCAACAGCAGCCCGGACATCACCAGCCGCTCCCGATCGGGAACGCCGAAGTAGCCGTGCACCGAGATCAGCAGCACCCCGCTCACCAGCAGCCGCTGCCAGATCGCCGTAGCCTTCGCGGCCGCCCATCCGAGAGCGAAGAACCAGCAGGCCAGCGGCGAGAACGGTACATCCTTGGGCGGGTAGAGCCCGAACGACCAGAGCCGGAACACCATTGTGAGGCCGACCAGCCCCATGGCGAACCAGAACGGTTCGCGCCGCTGCACGGCATCGATGAACGGCACCCGCACCAACAGCGCGGACACGACCATGAACAGCACAAGCACCTCGATGAACCACAGGTGCCCCGCGGTGTCGCTGTCGCGCGGTCCGAGAATCTTGTTGAGCAGCAACACGTTCTGCCAGCTGTAATAGTCGGTGAACAGCAGTGTCAGCGCTACCCAGGCGGCGGTCGGAATCGCGATGAGCGCCACCGTGTGCAGCGCGTGCCGCAGCCGTTCGGCGAGCGGGGACATGGTCACCGCGAAGCGGGCGAAGTTGAATCCGGCGACACCGAGCAGGATATGTGCCGCGCCCCAGTGCACGAACATGCCGATATGCGAGCTGGCGATGAGCACGATCCCGGCGGCGCGCAACAAGGTCGAGGTGTCCACCGTGCGACCGAATGTCCGGTGGCCGTCCGGAACTCGCTCGAGTTCGGCGACGGTCAGGTCCGGCCAGTTCGCGGGCAGTCGCCCGAGTGCGCGCTCGAGGCGGGTCGAGGTGGTGATGTAGGTCAGCGAGTTGCCGCCGAGGTCGACGAAGGTGCTGTCGGGCCGGATCCGGGCCGGATCGATGCCGAGGGCAATGGCGTAGAGCGCGCGGATATCGCGTGGCAGGAGTTCGGGTTCGGGTGCGGCGAGTCGGCGAATCGCCGGATAGTCGGGCTTGCCATTGGGCCGGCGCGGCATTTCCTCGACCGCGCAGGCGCGAATCGCCGCGGCCGGCAGACCGGACAGTTCGGCGGCGGTCGCGGCGAGCGATTCCACCGGAGATTCGGCGGCGACGACCAACTGGTCGTCAGCATCGGTGCAGCCCGCCGTGAAACCGGCTGCGGCCAAACCGGATTCGAGCCGTTGCAGATCGATGCGCAGGCCGAAGATCTTGGCGAACCGGCTGCGCCTGCCGACCACCTGGTACAGGCCCTCGGGTGTACACCGGGCCAGATCGCCGGTGCGCAGCGATTCGACCGTGCGGCCGAGGGCGAGATCGCGTGAGCCGTCGGCATAGCCGAGCATCACGTTGGGCCCGTGATAGACCAGCTCCTGGTCATCGGTATCCGGCACCGGCTCCAGGGTGAATCGGCCGCCGGGAATCGGCTTGCCGATGCAGTCCGGATGTTCGGCGGCCAATTCCGGTGGCAGATAGGCCATTCGCGCGGTCGCCTCGGTCTGGCCGTACATGACGACGAAGTCCCAGCCCGCCCGCTTGCCGAGCCGGGCGTAGTCGCGGACCCGCTCGGGTGCCAGGCGCCCGCCCGCCTGGGTGAGGTAGCGCAGGCTCGGCAGTGTCATCTCGGCGAAGCCGACGCGTTCGAGCAGATCGATCGTGTACGGCACCGCCGCGAAAGATGTTGCGCCGTAGCGACGGAACTGGACCCAGAATTCGTCGTCGAGGACCGATCGGTCGGTGAGCAGCAGGCTCGCCCCGCGCAGCAGATGACTGTGCACCACCGACAGTCCGTAGCAATAGAACATCGGCAGGGTCGTCGCGGCGCGATCATCGGCGTCGATGGCCAGATATTCGGCAATGGCTTCCGCATTCGACATCAGGTTGGCCGCGGACAACCGCACCAGCTTCGGTGAACCGGTCGAGCCCGAAGTACTCAGCAGCAGAGCCAACTCCGGATGCAGGCGATGTGCGGAGCGGACCCGCCGGATATCAGGGGGGCCCGCATCGATCACGACATCGGGATCGTAGGTATCCAGCAATTCGCTGGTGACCTCCGCGGTGAGCAGAACAACGCAGCCTGCGCTCAGCGCGCCGAGATAGGCGACGAGCGAGTCGATATCGTTGCGCGCTGCGAGCGCGACGAGGCGCCGGGTCGCTCCGAGCTGCCGCGCGTACTCCTCGACACGTGCCGCCAGCTGCGCATAGGTGATCCGCTCCAAACCATCCGGCACCGATTCCGCTGCTGTGACGGCCGCCGATGGAGATCGAGAGCAGAGGACGGCGATCCGGTCGTCGAAACCGCGAAGGTGCGCGACGATCCGGTGAATAGTCACCGGGGAAGTCTAGATGGCAAGCCTTTCCATACCTACACGTGGCCCCATGGCGAACTTTCGGTGAATTGTCCGAACTCGGACCGCAACGGCGCGAACCGATTACAGCCCGAAGCTGCCCGGACCCCGCCTGCGCAGGTACTTTTCGAATTCGGCCGCGATCGCGTCGCCATCGATCTTGGCCATCGCATCGTTGAGATCGACGGCCGCGTCGCCGCGTTCCTCGAGCGAGCGCACGTACTCGCTGATCTCGTCGTCGCCGACGGTCATCTCGTTGACGGCGGTCTCCCAGTCCTCGGCCTGTTTGGGCAGCTCACCGAGCGGCACCTCGATATCGAGCACATCCTCGACGCGGTGCAGCAGCGCGATGGTCGCCTTCGGATTCGGCGGCTGCGAGACGTAATGCGGCACGGCCGCCCAGAACGACACGGCGGGTACGCCCGCTTTCACACACTGATCCTGCAGGACGCCGGTGATGCCGGTCGGTCCCTCATAGCGGGTCTGCTCCAAGCTGAACCGCTCAGCGGCTTCCTTACTATAGGCCGATCCGGTGACCGGTACAGGGCGAGTGTGCGGGGTGTCGGCGAGCAGCGCGCCGAGTATGACGACAGTCTGCACGCCGAGTTGTTCGATGAACTCGAGCAGATCCGCGCAGAAGCTGCGCCAGCGCATATTGGGTTCGATACCGCGCAGCAACACCACATCGCGATCGCTGCCGGGCGGCGAGCAGACCGAGAGCATGGTGGAGGGCCACTGGATTTCCCTGGTCACACCGTCGACCTGACGTACCGTCGGCCGATTGACCTGGTAGTCGTAATAGTCCTCGGAGTCGAGTTCGGCCAGCGGCTCGGCATCCCAGATCAGTTCCAGATGCTCGACGGCACCACTTGCCGCATCACCCGCGTCGTTCCAGCCTTCGAAGGCGGCCACCAGTACAGGTTCCCGCAATGTCGGCAGTTCCGGCTCGGGTGACACCGGAGATTCACTGGAGTTCACCCCGGTCAGCCTACGGCGTGTGAGCACGCGGTGTTGAATTTGCGCAGTCGGCGCGGCACCGTCGATCCATCTGTCTGGGCAGGTGTGGCGCCCGACACCGGTACGGTGGTTCGGCATGTCGTAGCGGCCCACTACGCTTGATCGCATGTCTGAGTCCAGCCCAGTCGCCTTCGATACCACCCTTCTCGACACGCTCCGTCGGCGTGTCGTGATCGGCGACGGTGCGATGGGCACGATGTTGCAGGCGGCCGAACTGACCCTGGACGACTTCCGTGGTCTGGAGGGATGCAACGAAATCCTCAACGACACCCGCCCTGATGTACTGCGCAATATCCATCGCGCGTACTTCGAGGCCGGTGCGGACGCGGTCGAGACCAATACCTTCGGCTGCAATCTGCCGAACCTCGCCGACTACGACATCGCGGATCGGATTCGCGATCTGTCCGAGCGCGGCACCCGCCTGGCCCGCGAGGTCGCCGACGAGATGGGTCCGAGCGCCGATGGCACCCCGCGGTACGTGCTGGGTTCGATGGGACCGGGCACCAAACTGCCGACACTGGGTCATGCCCCCTTTACCGCGCTGCGCGATGCATACACCGAGGCGGCGCTGGGCATGCTCGAGGCCGGTGCGGACGCCATCCTGATCGAGACCTGCCAGGACCTTTTGCAGGTCAAGGCCGCGGTGACCGGAAGTCAGCGCGCGATGGTCCAGCTGGGTCGGCGCATTCCGATCATTACCCACGTCACGGTGGAGACCACGGGCACCATGCTGGTCGGTAGTGAGATCGGCGCGGCGCTCACGGCGCTGGAGCCGCTCGGTATCGACATGATCGGCTTGAACTGCGCCACCGGCCCGGCCGAGATGAGCGAGCACCTGCGCCATCTGTCCCGGCACGCGACGGTTCCGGTGTCGGTCATGCCGAATGCCGGTCTGCCGGTGCTCGGCGCGAACGGCGCTGAGTACCCGCTGACCCCCGAGGAGCTGGCAATCGCGTTGCGCGGCTTCGTATCCGAATTCGGGCTCGCGCTGGTCGGCGGCTGCTGCGGTACGACGCCCGAGCATATTCGTCAGGTCACGGCGGCGGTGCGCGAGGTGGAACCGACGCTGCCACCGCTGCAGGCGCGCCGCGAACCGGTGCACGAGCCGAGCGTATCGAGCATGTACACCGCGGTGCCGTTCGAACAGGACGCCTCCGTCCTGATGATCGGCGAGCGCACGAATGCCAACGGCTCCAAGGCATTCCGCGAGGCCATGCTCGCCGAGGACTGGCAGAAATGCCTCGATATCGCCAAGGATCAGACCCGCGACGGCGCCCATATGCTCGACCTGTGCGTCGACTACGTCGGCCGCGACGGCACCACCGATATGTCGGCGCTGGCGTCGCGACTGGCGACCGCGTCGACCCTGCCGATCATGCTCGACTCCACCGAAGCCCCGGTCCTGCGGGCCGGTTTGGAACATCTCGGTGGTCGCTGTGCGGTCAACTCGGTGAACTACGAGGACGGTGACGGTCCCGAATCCCGGTTCCAGCAGACGATGAAGCTGGTCGCCGAACACGGCGCCGCGGTGGTCGCGCTGACCATCGATGAGGAGGGCCAGGCTCGCACCGCCGAGAAGAAGGTGGAGATCGCCGAGCGGCTCATTGCCGACATCACCGGCAACTGGGGTCTGCGTGAAAGCGACATCATCATCGACACGCTGACCTTCACCCTGGGCACCGGCCAGGAGGAGTCGCGCCGCGATGGCGTCGAAACCATCGAGGCCATCCGGCTGCTCAAGCAGAAGCATCCCGAGGTGCAGACCACCCTCGGTCTGTCGAATATCTCCTTCGGCCTCAATCCGGCCGCGCGCCAGGTGCTGAATTCGGTATTCATGCACGAATGCGTCCAGGCCGGGCTGGATTCCGCGATCGTGCACGCCTCCAAGATCCTACCGATCGCCCGCATTCCGGAGGAACAGCGCGAGACCGCACTGGACCTGGTCTACGACCGCCGTCGTGACGGTTACGACCCGCTGCAGAAGCTCATGTCGCTGTTCGAAGGTGTGTCGGCCTCGTCGTCTCGGGCCTCGCGCGCGGAGGAGTTGGCGGCGCTGCCGCTGTTCGAGCGGCTCGAACGCCGGATCGTCGACGGTGAGAAGGCCGGGATGGAGGCCGATCTCGATGCCGCCATGACCGAGGTGCCGCCGCTGCAGATCATCAATGAAACGCTGCTGTCGGGCATGAAGACGGTCGGTGAGCTGTTCGGCTCCGGCCAGATGCAGCTGCCGTTCGTACTGCAGTCGGCCGAGGTGATGAAGGCGGCGGTCGCCTACCTCGAGCCACATATGGAGGCCACCGACGACAGCGGTAAGGGTCGTATCGTGCTGGCCACCGTCAAGGGCGACGTGCACGATATCGGCAAGAATCTCGTCGACATCATCCTGTCCAATAACGGCTACGAGGTCGTCAACCTCGGTATCAAACAGCCGATCGCGACCATTCTCGACGCCGCCGTCGACAAGAAGGCCGATGTCATCGGCATGTCCGGTCTGCTGGTGAAGTCGACCGTGGTGATGAAGGAGAATCTGGAGGAGCTCAACGCCAAGGGCGTCTCCGACCAGTTCCCCGTGCTGCTCGGCGGTGCGGCGCTGACCCGCGCCTACGTCGAGAACGACCTCACCGAGGTCTACCACGGCGATGTGCACTACGCCCGCGACGCCTTCGAGGGCCTGCGGCTGATGGACGACATCATGACCCGCAAGCGCGGCGGCGGCATCGATCCGGACAGCCCGGAGGCGATCGCGGAACGCGAGAAGGCGGCCGAGCGCAAGGCGCGGCACGAGCGTTCCAAACGGATCGCCGAACAGCGCAAGGCGGCCGAGGTGCCGATCGAGGTGCCCGCGCGCTCCGATGTCGCCGCGGACCTTCCGGTGGCGGTGCCGCCGTTCTGGGATACCCGAGTAGTGAAAGGCGTTTCGCTGCACGAGTATTCGGGACTGCTCGACGAGCGAGCGCTATTCCTCGGCCAGTGGGGGCTGCGCGGTCAGCGCGGCGGTGAGGGCCCGAGCTACGAGGAGTTGGTGGAGACCGAGGGTCGGCCGCGACTGCGGTACTGGCTGGACCGGCTGTCCACCGAAGGCGTACTGCAACATGCGGCCCTGGTCTACGGCTACTTTCCTGCGGTCTCCGAGGGCGATGACGTGATTGTGCTGACCGAGCCGAATCCCGATGCGCCGCAACGCCACCGGTTCACCTTCCCGCGCCAGCAGCGCGACCGGTTCTTGTGCATCGCCGACTTCATCCGCTCGCGCGACCGCGCCCGCGAAACCGGTCAGGTCGATGTGCTGCCGTTCCAATTGGTCACCATGGGGCAGCCGATCGCCGACTTCGCCAACGAGCTGTTCGCGGCGGACAACTACCGCGACTACCTCGAGGTGCACGGCATCGGCGTCCAGCTCACCGAGGCGCTCGCCGAATACTGGCACCGCCGGGTCCGCGAAGAGCTGGTGCTGGAAGGGCATTCGGTCGCCGACTCCGACCCCTCGGATGTGCAGGAGTACTTCAAACTCGGCTACCGCGGCGCCCGCTACTCCTTCGGCTACGGCGCCTGTCCGGAACTGGAGGACCGGGCGAAATTGGTCGACCTGCTCGAGGCCGACCGCATCGGCGTCGTCCTGTCGGAGGAGTTGCAGCTGCATCCGGAGCAGTCGACCGATGCGTTCGTGTTGCTGCATCCGGAGGCCAAGTACTTCAACGCGTAAGCGCCGACCGGTCTGTTTCCGGGTGGGATTCGTTATCCGACCGGTCCGGTCGTTGTGATTCTCACCCCATCGGAATCGGTTCGATCGGTGCGTTTCCGGTGCGGTGACGGCCTTGATTACCTCGTGATATGTGAGATCGAATGTCGACGCCGACGACACGAGGGCTTGCGACGCGCGGGCGTATCCGATCGGCCACGCGCCTCTGACCTGGGGTATCGCCTCCAGGTTCGCGCGTCGGTGGATGGATGTCGGTCGGGTGTGACAAAGTCGGAACTGTTGCAACTGCATCCGGGGCAGTCGGCGGATGTGAACGTCCTGCGGCAATTCGGGTGCAAAGGACTTCGGCGCGTAGCATTTTCGAAGATTTCCGCTTACGCGCGGAGTGCGGAATTGGCTCGGCGGCAAGCAGGAGGGGCACAACACCATGACAGCGGACCGGTTGATCGCTGGACGGTATCGGCTGACGGATCCGATCGGCACCGGTGCCATGGGTGTGGTGTGGCGGGCCACCGACGTCCGGCTGCGCCGCACCGTCGCGGTGAAGCAGCTGCTGCTCGCGCCCGGTCTGTCCCGGTCCCAGGCCCTGGAGGCCAAGCTGCGGGCCATGCGGGAGGGGCGCATCGCCGCGCGACTACACCATCCCAACGCGATCACCGTCTTCGATGTCGCCGAGGAGGACGGTCAGCCTTGGCTGGTCATGGAGTACATGAATGCGCCGAGCCTGGCCGCGAAACTGGCGGGCAAGCGGACTCTCGCACCGACCGAGGTGGCCCGCATCGGGGCGCAGGCCGCGGGCGCGCTGGCTGCCGCACACGACGCGGGCATCATGCACCGGGATGTGAAACCGGCGAATCTGCTCGTCGGCGACGACGGCACGGTGAAGATCACCGACTTCGGCATCTCCCGTGCCGTCGGCGACGTGACGGTCACCGCGACCGGATTCCTGGCGGGCACCCCCGCCTACCTCGCGCCGGAGGTGGCGCGCGGGGAGAACCCGGAACCGGCTTCGGATGTCTTCGCGCTCGGCTCCACGCTGTATGCGGCGGTCGAGGGCAGTCCGCCGTTCGGTGAGGGTGATAACGCCCTCGCGGTCCTGCACGCCGCGGCGCGGGCGCAGATTCCGCCGCCGCGGCACGCCGGGGAACTCGGGCCGGTGCTGATGCGGCTGCTGGCCGCCTCGATCGACGGCCGCCCGAATATGCGCGAAGCCAAGGAGGCGCTGGAAGCCGTGGCGGCGGGGCGGACTCCGGCACTGGTGACCACACCGACGGTGACCAAGGTGCTCCCCGCGCCGGGCGCGGATGCGACCACCGTGCTGAACAAGTCGGGTGACGCGGAAGACGCAACGCAGGTCGTGGCGCTCGGGGCTCCGGCCGTCACCGTCCCGCCGCCGCCCGCACCGCCGAAGTCCGGCGGCACGCTGCCCGGCGGTGGCGGCGGCGAGCAAAGTCGTGGCCGACTGATCGCGGTGGCCGCGGCTGCCGCGGTCGCGGTGCTGGTGCTGGTCGCGGTCATCGTGTCGTCACTGAACAACGACGACAAGGGCGGTACGGCGGGCGGCTCGACAACTCCGACTTCCGCGCCCAGCAGCTCGGAGACCGGACCGGAGGCACCGATCGCGATCCAACCGGGTCAGCCCGAGCAGCAGGCGCCGACGACCACAGCGGCGCCGACCACCCAGCCGAGCACCACGGTGACGCCGACTCCGTCGGCCAAGCCGTCGACCACCGCACCACCGACGACCGTCACCACCACCCCGTTCGGTCCGGCTACGCCGGACCGGATCTCGCAATTCGTTTACGGCTACTACGGGATGCTGCCGGGCAATGTGCAGGGCGGGTGGTCTGAACTGACACCGTCGTACCAGGCCCAGACCGGTGGCTTCGGCTCCTACTCACAGTTCTGGTCCACCATTCGTTCGGTGAGCGTGGGTGCCGTCACACCGAACGGTGAGAACCGGGCGGTCGTTTCGCTTACCTATAGCCTGAAGAACGGCTCGACCTCGTCGGAGAACCGATGGATCCAGGTCGCGTCGGACAACGGGCGATTGCTGATCGCCGCTTCGGGTGTTTAGGAGAGGGAGACGAATCGGGACGTGAGGGAGCGAAGCGAGCGAACCATTGGCACAGCCGCGACGGCGGCGACGGAGCCGAGTGCGCGACTTGCCGGGGTGCTGTGGGATATGGACGGCACCCTGCTCGATTCGGAAAAGCTGTGGGATGTCGCCGTGCGCGAACTGGCACGGGCGCACGGCCACGAGATGACCGATGAACTGCGGCACGCGCTGATCGGTGCGTCCGGACCGAACGCCTTGCGGCTCATTTTCGATGGTTTGGGTATCGAGGCGACGCCCGAGGCGGTGCGCGCCGCCGGTGAATTCATCGAGCGGCGGGTGACCGAATTGATGGCGGGCCCGATCCCGTGGCGGCCCGGCGCGAAGGATGCGCTCTCGTTGGTGCGTACCGCGGGCCTCGGGACCGCATTGGTCACCAATACCAAGCGGTCGCTTACGGAATTCGGATTGGACACGTTGGGCCGCGATTTCTTCGACGTCTCGGTCTGCGGTGACGAAGTCGCGCACGGCAAGCCCGAACCCGACATCTATCTGCGCGCCGCCGAACTGCTCGGCGTGCACCCGCGAGACTGTGTGGCACTGGAGGATTCGCCCACCGGTGCCGCCGCGGCCGGTGCGGCGGGATGTGCGGTCATCGTGATCCCGTGTGAGATACCGGTTTCGGCGGCGCCGGGGCGGGTATTCCGTAGTTCATTGGTGGGAATGACCCTGCGGGATCTGGAAGACGCGCTACGCGTCAGAGGTTGAACCGCGCACCCGGGCTGGGGCGCTTTCGGGACAGAACATGATCGTGAGTCCCACCGTTTGTGAGTCGACACTCCCGACCTCGGCATAGTGAGAGTTACTGTGCCGCAACGCAAGTGCGTGCAGTTGATAGGTGTGACCGTAGTCACCGGCAACTTTGTCGAATCCCGGGCGTGTCGCCGATTGCTCTACCAAAATGACGCCATGGCTGCGACGGATGTCCTGGACGAGATCGTCGATACGGCACGGTATCCGCTGGGGGATCCGACCGGCGCGGCGTGGGGGGAAGCGGTGGCGCGGGCGCGGGCGGAGCTTGCCGAAAGTGGCTGCACCGTACTGCGGGAGTTCATCCGTCCGGAGCTGATCGACACCTTGCGTGCCCAGGGCGAGGCGATGGCACCGGATGCGCACTACGAGGTCGAGCGGGTCAACGCCTACAACATTCCGCTGAATACCGAACTGCCACAAGGCCATCCGGGCCGTATCGTGCTGGAACGCGGCAACGCCTTCGTTCCGCGCGACCGCATTCCGGCCGAGGCCCTGATCCACCGGCTCTACATCAGCACGGTGTTCCAACGCTTCGTCGCGGACTGCTTCGGACTGACCGAATTGCACGAATTCGCAGACCCTTTGGCCGGACTGTGCCTGAATGTGGTGGCGCCCGGAATGTCGCATCCCTGGCATTTCGACACCAATGAATTCACCGTCAGTATGTTGACCCAGCCCGCCGAGACCGGTGGAATCTTCGAGTACTGCCCCAATATTCGCTCACCCCACGCCGAGAACCTCGACAATGTGCTGGATGTGCTCACCGGATCCGGTGCGCAGCTGATCCGGCACCTCGATTTGCGGCCCGGCGATCTGCAGTTGTTCCAGGGCCGCTTCTCGCTGCACCGGGTTTCACCGGTCGATGGCGGCACCGCACGGCATTCGGCGATTTTCGCCTATACCGATCGGCCCGGTGTCATCGGCACCGTGGAACGTACCCGCCAATTGTTCGGGCGGGTGCTGCCCGATCACCTAGCCGCCGCGGCCGACGCCGTCCGTGGCGATCGGTTGCTCGACTGAGAGGGACGACATGCCAGTGCCGTTGCATACGACCGGAAAAGCTTCCTTCGACGATATCTACGACCGTCCCGATCCGCGCGATTATTACGCCCGGATGGCCGAATTGGATTACCGCATACCGGAACTGGCGAAACCGTACTTCCAGCAGCAGATTCGGGAATACCGCGCCTCCGCGCGCGTGGACAACCCGACCGTGCTCGATATCGGTTGCTCCTACGGCGTCAACGCGGCCCTGCTGCGCTTCGACACCACCGTGAGCGAACTCGCCGACCACTACCGAGGCGCCGAGGACGACGCCGACCAGGTCACACTCATCGCCCGCGACCGCGCCCGCTTGGACACTCGTGACCAACTCCCCGGCGTTCGGTTCATCGGCATGGATGCCGCCCGCCCGGCCCTGGCCTACGCTCAGGAAGCCGGATTTCTGCACGACACGGTGCACGCGGATCTGGAGGCCACCGACCCCACCGAAGCCCAACGTCGTACGCTGGCGGCCGCGGATATCGTCATTTCGACCGGCTGCGTCGGATACGTCACCGAGAAGACGCTGGCGCGGGTGGCAACGGCGCACCCACGTCGTCGGCCGTGGATGGCACACTTCGTACTACGCATGTTCAGTTTCGAACCGATCGCCGCGGAACTGGCCGCGCTCGGCTACCGCACCGAGCGAGCCCCCGGGGTGTTCGAACAACGCAAGTTCGCATCCGACAATGAACGCACCCAGGTGCTGAATGCCTTGGCCGCCAACGGAATCGACACCGCTGGCCAGGAAAGCACAGGTTGGCTGCTCGCCAACCTGTACATCTCGCGACCGCTACCGAAACACGCCGACCCCGAGGACCCGCATTGACCGAACGCACCTTCGCCGCCGACGACCACCTGCCAAGGGTGCCCCTGCCGACGCTGGAGGACAGCGGCGAGCGGTTGCTGCAGTGGTGTGCGCCACTGCTGACCGCCGACGAATTCGCCACCACCGAAGCCGCGGTCGCCGACCTGCTTCGCCCCGATGGTCCGGGCCGAAAGCTGCACGCGGCACTGGCCGAATACGATGCCACCCCCGGTGTCGGAAGCTGGCTGGATCTGTTCTGGCCGTCGCGCTACCTGGGCCGTCGCGATCGCATCGCATTGAATGCCAACTTCTTCTTCCTGTTCCGCGATGACACCGCACTGGCCGCCTCCACCGGCGCGTCGCAGGTGGAGCGGGCGGCCGGAATCATCACGGCCGCGGTCGATTACAAGCTGGCGCTCGATCTCGAGGCGATCCCGCCGGTGACCCAGCGTGGACAGCAGCTGTCGATGTGGCAGAACAAGTACCTGTTCTCCGAGACCCGGATTCCGGGGGAGACGCAGGATTCCGTGCGGGTGCCCTACAGCGACGAATGGCCTGGACCCTCGGCTGCGAGGCATATCGTCGTGTTCTTCCACGGCAGCATGTTCCGGATGGAGGTGATCGGTCCGGACGGTGTGCCCTACTCGCTGGAGGATCTCGCCGACGGACTGCGCGCGGTGCTCAAGGCAGGGGCGCGCTCGGCCCGCACCGACACCGCCGTCGGCCATCTGACCACCAAGGCGCGGGCCGAATGGGCCGTCAGTCGACAGGGATTGCTGGCCGAACCCGCCAATGTCGCGGCCTTGGACACCATCGAGACCGCGCTGTTCGGCTTGTGCCTGGAGGATTTCGCGCCCCGCGATGAACTGCAGGCTTGTGATCAGCTGCTGCACGGTGACAGTGCCAACCGCTGGTTCGACAAGTCGGTATCGTTCATCGTCTTCGCCGATGGTCAGGCCGGCATCAATATCGAGCACTGCGGTCTCGACGGCACCACCATCCTGTCCTTCGTCGACACGCTGCTGCAGGCTCCGGCGGCCGAACACGCCGGGCGGGCCGGGGCGCAGCCGCAGGGGTTGCCGCCGGTCGAACCGATCGAATTCGTGCTCGATCAGTCGCAGCGCACCGATATCGCAGCTGCTGGAGCGGCGTTCGCCCGGTATGCGGCCGAGAATGCCACCGCGACAGTATCTTTCGAGGTCGGCACCACCCGTGCGAAGCAGCTCGGCATATCACCGGATGCGTTCGCGCAG
Source organism: Nocardia sp. CA-120079 (assembly GCF_050955745.1). NCBI lineage: Bacteria > Bacillati > Actinomycetota > Actinomycetes > Mycobacteriales > Nocardiaceae > Nocardia > Nocardia sp. CA-120079. The sequence continues at coordinate 5,438,089 of NZ_CP192088.1, read as the reverse complement.
CTGAGCTATCAGCTGGCGCACCGGCGCAGCAAGGGATTGACCGGGGCCACCTACGAATCCATTGCCACCCGGCAATACCGCAACGGCCGCACCGAGGCCATGCGGGTAGTGACACCGGAGATGGTGGCCTTCGTCGACGCCATGCAGGATCCTGCGGTCGCGCAGGCCGACCGGCTCGCTGCCGCGCGGACCGCGGCGAGCGCGCATGTCGAACGCGCCAAGCAGTGTCAGGCGGGTGCTGCGCCCGAACAGCATCTCTGGGAACTCGAGTGGATCCAGCGGCGGCGTGGCGCCGAACTCGGCGTCACCGAACCGATCCCGCTCTACACCAGTCCCGGCTGGACGATCATGCGCGACGACTACCTGAGCACCAGTTCGGCCCCGTCGGTCAATATCCGCTACTTCGGTTTCGGCTCCACCAGCCAGAAGTGCATCGGCACCGCCTACGTCCTGCTGCCGGACCGCTGGAACATCTACCTGGCCACCCCGAAACCGGTCGCCGACGAGATGTACGCCTTCGCCGACCACCTGCGCACCGCAGTGGCGGACCTGGAGGCCCTCCTCACCGCGGCCTGACGCATGGCTTCGCACCCCTTGTGGTCGCCGCAAGGGGTGCGAAGAGTGCGCCTGGTGGGTGGCGCCGGGCCGGAGCAACGGGTCCGCATACCCGTCTGAAACAATGCTCACCGTGAAGAACTTCGAAACCCTGTTCGCCGAGCTGCAAGATCGTGCGGTCAGCCGCCCTGAGGGGTCCGGGACCGTAGCGGCATTGGACGCGGGCGTGCATTTCCAGGGTAAGAAGGTGCTCGAGGAGGCCGGTGAGATCTGGTTGGCCGCCGAGCACGAGGGCGACGAGGCGCTCGCCGAGGAGATTTCGCAACTGCTGTACTGGGTCCAGGTGCTGATGGTGGGCCGCGGGCTGAAGCTGGAAGACGTGTACCGACATCTGTGACGGCGGTGTTGAATTTGCGGCACTCGCGGGCCCCTGCGTGGTTACGCTCCGCTACCGCCTCCGGGGCCGTCGCTCGCGCCGCCGCGTCTATCCCTAGTTCACTTCCGGCGAAAGGACCCTCTTATGCTGCGCGTCGCAGTCCCCAATAAAGGCGCACTCTCCGAATCGGCCACCTCGATCCTCGCCGAGGCCGGTTACCGCAAGCGCACCGATTCGCGCGACCTGACCGTTCTGGATCCGGCAAACCAGGTCGAGTTCTTCTTCCTGCGGCCCAAGGACATCGCCATCTACGTCGGCTCCGGCGAGCTCGACCTCGGCATCACCGGCCGTGATCTGGCGCTGGATTCCGGTGCACCCGTACAGGAACGGCTCGCACTCGGTTTCGGCCGCTCAACCTTCCGCTACGCCGCCCCGGCCGGGCGCGAATGGAAGGTCGAGGACCTCTACGACAAGCGCATCGCCACCTCGTACCCGAATCTGGTCCTGAGCGATCTGCAGCGGCGCGGCATCGAGGCCGAGGTGATCCGCCTCGACGGCGCCGTCGAGATCTCCATCCAGCTCGGTGTGGCCGATGCCATCGCCGATGTGGTCGGCTCGGGCCGCACGCTGCGCCAGCACAATCTGGTCGCCTTCGGCGAGACCCTGTGCGATTCAGAGGGCGTGCTCATCGAGCGCACCGGCTCCGATCAAAACGAACGGGCCCGCAATCAGCTCATCGCGCGCATCCAGGGTGTGGTATTCGGTCAGCAGTACATCATGCTCGACTACGACTGCCCGAAGGAGCTGCTGGAGGAGGCGGTCAAGATCACGCCCGGGCTCGAGTCGCCGACGGTATCCCCGCTCGCCGATTCGAACTGGGTCGCCATCCGCGCCATGGTGCCGCGCAAGCAGGGCAATGAGGTGATGGACCAGCTCGCCGAACTCGGCGCGAAGGCGATCCTGGCCTTCGATATCCGGTCCTGCCGCGCCTTCTGACGCGATTTCGTCCACTCGGCCCCGTCACCCGGCGGGGCCGAGTTGCTTTGTGCGAGTGATCGATTCACTGCGATTGCAATCGGTGTGCTGACCTGCGATTGATTGGTACGTTGCGGCCTCGATGAGGAAATGCAAGGAGTACCACCGTGTCGCACACACCGCCCGTGAAACCTTCGGGCAGCACATTCGCATGGAATGAGGACTGGCTGGCCGCCATCGTCGGCCTGGTTCTCATCGCCCTGGTCCTGATCGGCGCGATCCCTGATTGGTTGGTGCCGTGATGTCGGAGAGCGACGCAAGGACCGAGGCCGGCGCAGTCGATGAGGCTGCGGTCCGATCCGAAACCGCTGCACTGCAGTCGATTTCACGCCCCACGGTAGCCGAGATCGGAGCCGGCGTCGTGGCCGTCGTCCTGCTCGGCGCGCTGACCCGGTACTTCGACACGCACGTGCCGCAGTGGGCCGTGGGTACACCGTTCAACCGGATCGCCAAGTCGGTCGAATTCCCGGTGTACGCCATTGCCATCGGCCTGATCGGCAATGTCGTACTCGCGAAACTCGATCTCCGGGAACGTCTTTCGGCTGGCTTTCGCACCGAATTCTTCATCAAGACCGGTGTGGTGCTGCTCGGTGCATCGATCAATCTGAAGATCCTGGTGACCGCGGCGGGCCCGTCGATCGTGCAGGCGCTGCTGTTGATCACCGCGGTCTTCGGTTTCACGTGGTGGCTGGGCGGTCGACTCGGCCTCGACGATAAGCTGCGCGCACTGCTGTCCTCGGCCGTCTCGATCTGCGGTGTCAGCGCCGCCATCGCGGCCGCGGGGGCGGTGCAGGCCAAACGCGAGCAGATCGCGTACACGGCATCGCTGGTGATCATCTTCGCTTTGCCGTCGATCTTCGTATTGCCCTGGCTCGCTGATATTTTCGGTCTTTCCGACGCCGTCGCAGGGGCGTGGATCGGCGGCAATATCGATACGACCGCGGCGGTTGCGGCCTCCGGTGCGATCGCGGGGGAGAAGGCGCTGCAGATCGCCACCATCGTGAAGACCACCCAGAATGCGCTGATCGGCATTGTCGCCATCGCGCTGACCGCCTACTTCACGATCCGAGTCGAGCGCATCCCCGGTGCGGCCCGGCCGTCGGTGCGCCAGTTCTGGGAGCGGTTCCCGAAGTTCGTGATCGGATTCGTTGCCGCCTCCGTTGTCGGCACGCTGTATCTGCAGTCGGTGGACAAGAAGACGGGCGCGGCGCATATCGCGATCGTCAACGATCTGCGCACGTGGTTCCTGATCTTCGCATTCGTCTCGATCGGTCTGGAGTTCTCGCTGCGCGGCCTGCGCGAGGCGGGCTGGCGTCCGATCGTGGTCTTCGGATCCGCGGCCGTCTTCAATCTGGCCGTCGGCCTGGGCCTGTCCGTGCTGCTGTTCCACAACTTCACCGCGTAGATCCGCACCGGCAACCTGCCGTTTCGGTGCTCGCCGGCTACCCCGGCGAGCATCACGGCGGCATTGTGTGCGTTCAGTTCAGGACCGAACTCACGAAAACTTCATGCTTCGCCGTCAACACTGGGGGCGTGTTCGGCGAAACAACTATGGAACACCTCGGACGGGCAGTGCCGTTCGAGCACGGACAGGGGAGAACCCAATGAAACCGAGTGTCGAGTCGATCGGGGCGTGGTGGCGGCTTCGCAATGCGCTCATCGTGATCGGTGATGCCGTCGGCGTAGTTGTGCTCATCGGCGTTATCGCCGCGCTCGGCTCGCACGGCCTCGATCTGAATCTGTTCGTCGGCTGAGCTAGTCGGCGACCGCTTCGGCGAAGGTTTCCTCCGCTGACTCACCGGTGCCGCTGTCCGGCCAGCCCGGATAGACCGGTGGTGTGCCGCCGAAGGCGGGGCACAGACTCTTGTAGCTGCAATGTCCGCACAGCCAGCTTGTGCTCGGCAGGAACTCCCCGGTCCGCCCGGCCGCCAGAATGGCCTGCCACAGGGCCGAGAGGGTGCGTTCGAAGCGCAGTAGTTCGTCCTCGTCCGGGGCATAGGTGAGGATCTGTTCGTCGGCCAGGTAGATCAGCCGCAATTGAGTGGGCAGGATGCCGCGGGTGCGCAGCACCACCAGCGCGTAGAACTTCAGCTGGAACAGCGCCTTGGTCTCCTGGGCGAGTCCGGGCGCCCGGCCGGTCTTGTAATCGACGACACGCAGCTCACCGGTCGGCGCGACATCGATGCGGTCGACGAACCCGCGCAACAGCACACCGTCGTCGAGTTCGACCTCCACCCGCGACTCACACGACTCCGGATCGAACCGGGTCGGATCCTCCAGCCGGTAATACGTCTCGACGAAGGCGCGCACCTCGCCGAGAAAGCCCGCCAGCCCGTCCGCTGCGACCACTTCGGCGCTCTCCGGTCTGTCGGCCAGCACCCGGGCCCATGCGGGCTCGACAAGCTCGGCAGCCCGTTCGAACCGGCGTTCCCCGGCGGGCAGTCCGTACAGATCCTCCAATACCGCGTGCACCACCGTGCCGCGCACCGCGATCCGGGTCGGCGGCTCCGGAATCCGATCGATCGCCCGGAACCGGTACTTCAGCGGGCACTGCTTGAAATCCATTGCCCGCGAGGGTGACAGCGCCGGACGCGGACGGTCGGGCGCGACCTCCCGCGCGGTGTCGGCAGGGGGCGTGGATACCGGCGGATGCATACCTGGCAGGCTATCCGGGCGCACCGACACGCCGGTGCCACTCAGGACAGACAGCAGCGACGACCAGCGAACGGAGATACATGACGGCCAGACGGACCGGGCCATTCACCATCGGGGACCGGGTACAGCTGACCGATGCCAAGGGGCGCCTCTACACCGTGGTGCTGGAACCGGGTAAGGAATTCCACACGCATCGCGGCGGTATCAAACACGACAACCTGATCGGCGCCGATGAGGGCAGTGTCGTGCAATCCACCAATGGCACACCGTATTTGGCGTTGCGGCCGTTGCTGATCGATTACGTGCTCTCCATGCCGCGCGGTGCGGCGGTCATCTACCCCAAGGACGCCGCCCAGATCGTGCACGAGGGCGATATGTTCCCCGGCGCGCGCGTACTGGAGGCCGGTGCGGGCTCCGGCGCACTGACGTGCTCGCTGCTGCGCGCGGTCGGCCCGCAGGGCCAGGTGGTCTCCTACGAGATCCGCGAAGACCACGCCGAACACGCGATCCGCAATGTGGAGACCTTCTTCGGTGAGCGGCCGGACAACTGGTCGATCACCGTCGCGGACGTCGCCGCCTACGACGGACCGCCGGTCGATCGCGTCGTCCTGGACATGCTCGCCCCGTGGGATGCGCTCCCCGCCGTGTCCAAGGCGCTGGTCCCCGGCGGTGTGCTGATCGTCTATGTGGCAACCGTCACACAATTGTCGAAAGTGGTCGAGGCGCTGCGCGAGCAGGAGTGCTGGACCGAGCCGCGCTCGTGGGAGTCGATGGTGCGCGGCTGGCATGTGGTCGGTCTGGCGGTGCGGCCCGAACATCGCATGCAGGGCCACACCGCCTTCCTGGTCAGCGCGCGGCGGCTCGCCGAGGGCACGGTCACCCCGAAGCCGCAGCGTCGTCCGTCGAAGGGCTGAATCAGGCCGGCACGCAGGGCGCCTGCGCGAAGCCGAGCATCAGGCAGCCGCTGGCATCCGAGAGCTTCCAGGCGCCGTCGACGTGTTCCCAGGTCAGGGGCATGGCGGGGGCGGTGCCGTGCGGTGAGGTGATGGTGACCTGGGCGGTCGCAGAATTGCCGCTGGTGGTGATATCGGCGACCGCGTAGGTGAGCTTGCCGTAGCCGCCGAGCGCCTGGTTCATCTGGTCGATATTGGCGGCGCGCTTTTCGCCGTCGACGATCAGCTTGGTCTTCTCGGAGGTGGGTTTCGTCGGGTCGGAAAGGGCATCCAGGACGGCGGTGAGCGTTTCGGCGGTGGGTGCGGCGGCGTTGCCGTGGTCGCCGTGACCTGCAGCGCTGGTGGACGCGGCGGCGGAAGTGGTACTCGTGGCCTTGGCATCGGACTTGTCGTCGGACCCGCAGCCGGTGAGCCCGACGGTAGCGGCCATCGCCACCGCGGCGATAACCATGGACGTACGCAGCGTCCTGGCGGGAAGGAGCATCGTCAGCAACCTTTCGGTTCGATCGGCGAAGCGCGTCGCCGTGGACTGGTTAGGGCAGGCTAACATGGTGTATCCGCCGTCGACCGCAGCCCAGATGTGATCACGACGAAACCATGTCGGAAAGCGAGAACGGTTCGCGCCCGGTAGCGTTAATAGACCGGGACTGGGAGGAGCAGCACATGAGCCCCATCGAGAATTCGGATTCGGCGGCCTGGAGAGAGCTCGAGGCGGTACGCGCCGAAGCGGCTGCACTCCGAAGGCAACTTGCCGATTCGCCGGATCGCGCACGGGAATTGGAAGCCCGCATCGATTCGCTGACCATTCGCAACACCAAGCTGATGGACACCCTCAAGGAAGCGCGCCAGCAGTTGGTGGCCTTGCGCGAGGAGGTCGATCGGCTGGGTCAGCCACCGAGCGGGTACGGAATTCTGATCGGTGTGTACGAGGATCAGACGGTCGACGTGTTCACTTCGGGCCGCAAGATGCGCTTGACGTGTTCACCCAATATCGATACCTCGACCCTCGAATACGGTCAGACCGTCCGTCTCAACGAGGCCCTCACAGTCGTCGAAGCTGGAATCTTCGACGCCGTCGGTGAGATCGGCACCCTGCGCGAGATCCTCGACGACGGACGCCGGGCGCTGGTCGTCGGGCATGCCGACGAGGAGCGCGTGGTGTGGTTGGCGGGTCCGCTGGCCAAGGTCGCCGAGGTCGATGATCTCGACGATCCCGATTCGCCGATCCGCAAGCTGCGGCCGGGTGATTCGCTGCTCGTGGACACCAAGGCCGGTTTCGCCTTCGAGCGGATTCCCAAGGCCGAGGTCGAGGATCTCGTACTCGAGGAAGTCCCCGATGTCGATTACGGCGACATCGGTGGTCTCGGTCGCCAGATCGAGCAGATCCGCGATGCGGTGGAATTGCCGTTCCTGCACAAGGATCTGTTCCGCGAATACGCGCTGCGCCCGCCCAAGGGTGTGCTGCTCTACGGTCCGCCCGGTTGCGGTAAGACGTTGATCGCCAAGGCCGTTGCCAACTCGCTGGCGAAGAAGATCGCTGAGGCGCGCGGTGAGGATGCCAAGGAAGCCAAGTCGTTCTTCCTGAACATCAAGGGCCCCGAGCTGCTGAACAAGTTCGTGGGTGAGACCGAGCGCCACATCCGGATCATCTTCCAGCGGGCACGGGAGAAGGCGTCCGAGGGTACGCCGGTGATCGTGTTCTTCGACGAGATGGATTCGATCTTCCGCACCCGTGGTTCGGGCGTGTCCTCCGATGTGGAGACCACGGTCGTGCCGCAGCTGCTCTCGGAGATCGACGGCGTCGAGGGTCTCGAGAATGTCATCGTGATCGGCGCGTCCAACCGCGAGGACATGATCGACCCCGCGATCCTGCGGCCCGGACGTCTCGATGTGAAGATCAAGATCGAGCGGCCGGACGCGGAATCGGCGCAGGACATCTTCTCGAAGTACCTGACCGAGCAACTGCCGTTGCACGCCGACGATCTCGAGGAGTTCGGCGGCGACAAGGGGCTGTGCATTCGCGCGATGATCGAACGGGTCGTCGACCGGATGTACGCCGAGAGCGAGGACAACCGCTTCCTGGAGGTCACCTATGCCAACGGTGACAAGGAAGTCCTGTACTTCAAGGATTTCAACTCCGGCGCCATGATCCAGAACATCGTGGACCGCTCCAAGAAGTACGCCATCAAGGCGGTACTCGACACCGGCAACCCCGGCCTGCGCATCCAGCATCTCTACGATTCGATCGTGGACGAGTTCTCCGAAAACGAGGACCTGCCCAACACCACGAATCCCGATGACTGGGCCCGCATTTCGGGTAAGAAGGGCGAGCGGATCGTCTACATCCGCACCTTGGTCACCGGCAAGAACGCCAGTGCCAGCCGCGCCATCGACACCGAGTCGAACACAGGTCAGTACCTGTAGGTTTCGAACCGAGGGCCGCGCTTCCGTCTGGGAGCGCGGCCCTTCGGTGTTTTCGGGGTCATCCTCGTGGGGTAATCGAGGGTCATTCTCGAGGTTGATGTGGGGATTTGGGCGGGTGGATTAAAATTTGGCCATGCGGCCAGAAAATGGGACGGATGGTCGGCAGCGGTCGTTCATCGAGGAGGCGCGGCGGCGGCAGATCATTGCCTCGGCGGTGGAGGTCATTTCGGAGGTGGGGTACGGGCGGGCTTCGCTGGCGCGGATCGCGAAGCAGGCCGGGATCTCCAAAGGTGTCATCTCGTATCACTTCGCGGGGAAGGACGAGCTGATGGAGCAGCTGGTGATCCAGCTGTATGTGTCCGGTGGCGAGCACATCGCGCCCGCGGTGATGGCGGCGGACGGGCCCCGCAATCAGTTGCTCGCCTATATCGGGACGAATCTCGGCTTCATCGATGCGAACAAGAAGTATGTCGCGGCGCTGACCGATGTGGTGCTGAATCTGCGTGATGCGGATGGAAAGCCGCGGTTCGCCTCGGCGGAGGGGGAGCAGGAGATCATCCAACCGCTCATCGACATCATGCGGGAAGGCCAGCGCACCGGCGAATTCGGCGACTTCGATCCGGCGGTCATGGCCAAGTCGATCCGCGATGCCATCGATGGCGCGGCCGGACGGGCGATTCGGGAGAAAGACTTCGATATGACGACGTACTCGGCGCATGTGTGCCGACTATTCGATTTGGCGACCCGGAAGGGGGGACGTGATGACCACCGTGGTGGAAAGTGAAGTGCGGCAGGAAGATAACGCCGAAACTACGCCGCCGTTCGCGTGGCTCGGTGTGGGCGCGATCGCCGTGGTGTCGGCGATCATGCTGTTCGCATCGCTCGGACGATACGGATACTTCGGTGACGAACTGTATTTCCTGTCGGCCGGGCGTCGGCTCGGATTCGGCTATGCCGATCAGGGGCCACTGCTGCCCGCGATCGCCCGGCTGATGGATGTGCTGGCACCGGGATCGCTGGTGGCACTGCGGATTCCGGCCGCACTGGTCACCGTTGCCGCGGTGCTGACCAGTGCCCAGATCGCCCGGGAGTTCGGTGGGTCGCGGACCGCGCAGGTATTGAGCGCGACCGCGTATGCGACCTCGCCGTTCCTGCTTGTGCAGGGAACTCAGTTGGCCACCAATACGATTGATACCGCGTTGTGGGTGGTGATCAGCTGGCTGCTGATCCGGTGGGTTCGCACCCGCCGGAACAGCCTGTTGCTGTGGGCCGCGCTGGTCACGGCGCTGGATATGCAGGTGAAGTGGCTGATTCCATTCTTCTGGATCGCCGTCGCCATCGGCGTGACGATCTACGGTCCGCGCGAGCTGCTGCGGCGGCCGTTGCTGTGGCTGGGCGCGGGTTTCGTTGTCCTGGTCATGGCGCCGACGCTGATCTGGCAGGCCCGGCACGACTGGCCGCAGCTGCGATTGGGTGCGGTGGTCGCGGCGGAGCAGGCGACGATCGGTGGCCGCTACACCTGGCTGCCGCTGGCGCTGATCGCGGCCGGGTTGTTCGGTGGTGTGCTGTTGGTCGTGGGGATCTGGGCGCTGTTCCGCTCGGAGACGTTGCGGCCGTACCGATTCCTCGCGCCGCTACCCCTGCTGCTGGCTGTGGCATTCATCGCGACCAACGGTCGCCCCTACTACGCGGCCGGCTGCTACGCGGTGATCATGGCGGCGGGCGCGGTGCGCTGGACCGAATACACCGAACGATGGCGAATCTATGCGACTGTCCCGCTGGTCGCGATTTCGGTGGTGATCGCGGTGTTCACGATGCCGTGGCAATCCGAGTCGTCGATCGATCCGGTCGACAGTCAAGCCGAGGCCGGTATCGAGATCGGCCTGTACGGCAAGTTCGGCTGGCCCGAGTTGCGCGAGGCGAGCGCCGACGCCTACCGGGCTCTCCCACCGGCCGAACGCGCGAACGCGGTGATCGTTGCCGATTCCTATTGGCAGGCAAGCGCTTTGGATGTCGACCGGGATCGCTATGGACTGCCCGCCGTCTACAGTCCAAACCGCGGTTTCGGATACTTCGGCACCCCACCGGATTCCGCGACAACGGTGCTGTGGGTCGGCAATGCCGAAGACGAAATGCGTGCCACCTGTAGCGAATTGACCCCGGTTGGCCGCGTCGACGCACGCCTGGGCTACCCGGACATCACCCGCGATGTCACCATTTGGCGCTGCACCCCACGTCAGCACTGGTCACAGGTCTGGCCCGAGCTGCTTCGCCTCGACTGAACAGCCGTATTGTCCGATTCGTTCAAGACATCCGAACCTCACCCACCTTGACTGAACCATGGCAGGGGCCGAAGCTCAGGAGGACCGGTATGAAAACGAACATCCGCGCGAGCACCTTGGCCGTAAGTGACCTCGAACGGTCGCTGCGCTTCTACCGCGACGGTCTCGGCCTCTCCTCACCGGGCATTATCGGCGCCGAGTTCGTCCGCGACGAGCAGAACCCCGGCGGGTCGGTCGCTATGTTCACTCTCGACAACGGCCTGATTCTGTCGCTCTACTCGCGCACCGACCTGGCGATGGACGCGGGCATCGCCCTCGATCGAGTCACCGGCTCGCCGATGAGCCTCGGCTTCTTCGCCGACTCCCGCGAGGACGTCGATCGCATCCTGGAACATGCTGAGCAAGCGGGCGGGACCATCATCCGCCACCCCATCACCCGCCCATGGGGTATCTACGCGGGTTACTTCGCCGACCCCGACGGTCACCTGTGGGAAGCGGTGTACTTCGTGAACGGTAGTTCGGATTGATATCCGTTGTCCCACGGTGCTATTCGATGGTGAACAGACCGCTGAGGAACGGGATCAGTTGGGGCCAGGAGGCTTCGACAATGCCCAGGTGGTCGGTTGGGTAGCTCCGCAACTGGTATCGGGTTCCGGAGGCGCTCAGTTGGCCCAGGAGTGCGGCGGTCGAGGGGAAGGGGACGGTGGCGTCCTGCTCGCCCTGGGTGATGAGCAGCCGCTGCCGGTAACCGGAGGTCGGTACGGCCAGGTGGGCACGCGGGGTATGTAGGGACCCGCGGGTGCGATGGCCTGCTCCACGTTGGCCGGCGGTGCGAGCGCGGCGGTGCCGCGGAAGTCGAGTTCCGGCGCGTAGGTAGGAGTTAGGGCGCCGGTGTTCAAGGCGGCGTGTCCGCCCTGGGAGACGCCCACGACCGTCCAACGCGGTGACAGGTCCTTATCGGCGGTGCGTGTGGCGCGAACGAGGTCGGTGGTGGCGGTGGCTTCGGTACGGAATTGCAGGTACGGATGCGGTGTCGCGGCACCGGCATTCAGGCCGACGCTCGTTACGGCCAGTATCGCGGCTGCCGGCGCTGTGCGCCCGGCTCTCAGGCGGATGCGATCGCTGTTCCGACAGTTCGCACGCACGGCTGCTCCTCTGCTCGGTACAGAGGTCAGCAGACTATCGAGAACCCGCCATCGACGGTAGGCGAACTCGAGTCGCTCGCCAGTGACGAGATCGGATACGACACATGCCCTTTCGTATTGTTTCGTTGCGAAAGAGCATGTGCCGTACGGCCGCTAACCGAGTTCGGCCAGTTGGGTTACCGCCGGCGCCATGCCCTCGATCCATGCCGCCGGGGACCCGGTGGTCGGGATAATGATCACGGTGTGCACGCCGAGCTTGGCGTAATCGGCCATCTGGCGGACGAATTCGTCGCGATTGTCCGGATTCGGGCGCGGATTATTGGCCATGATGGTGATGCGAATATCGTCGAAATCGCGCCCGACATCGTCGCAATGGCGACGCAGGACGTCGAGTTTGTGGGCGACATCCTCGGGGGCGGAACCGAAGAGGTTGCAGGCGTCGCCGTACTGCGCGACCAACCGCAGCGTCTTGCGTTCGCCGCCACCGCCGATGAGCACCTTGGGCTGGTTGATCGGCTGCGGCGAGCACAGCGTCTCGGCCAACTGGTAGTGCTTGCCGTCGAAGGGGCCGTTGTTCTGCGGATCCCACATCTGCTGACAGATGCGCAGCGTCTCCTCGAGGCGCTCGAACCGTTCGGCGATCGGCGGGAACTGCACACCGAGCCCGCGATGCTCTCGTTCGAACCACGCGGCGCCGATGCCGAGCACCGCGCGGCCGCCCGAAAGGACATCGAGGGTGGTGACGATCTTGGCGAGCAGGCCGGGATGCCGGTAGGTCACGCCGGTGACGAGCAGGCCGAGGTCGATACGGGAGGTGTGCGCGGCCAGATAGCCGAGGGTGGTGTAGCCCTCCAACATATTGGACTCGGCCGGGAGGCCGGTCGGCTCGATCTGGAAGTAGTGGTCCATGAACGACAGCCAGGTCGCACCGGATGCCTCTGCCGCGGCGCCGACCCTGGCCAACTCGCCGGCAATGGCGGTGGTGCCGCCGTCGATGTCGAATATCGGTAGGTGAAAACCGAGTTCCATGAAGTGATCCCCTGGTACTAGACGATTTTGCACTGCCAACGCTATGACCTGGAGTGCACTCCAAGTCAAGTGTCGGGCCGCAGATCTCGCGGGGGCCCACCAAAAGACCGATGGCGGTGTCGCCGTGGACGACACCGCCATCAGCTTATGTCGATCAGCCCTGAGTGGTGGTCACCGAGTTCAGAACGACATCGGCGTTCGGCCGACCGTCTTCGCCACCAGCGGCGCCCGCGTTGGCGACCCGCTGCAAGACATCCAGACCTCCGGTGATCTTGCCGAACGGGGTGTAGTTCGGCGGTAGCTGCGATTCCTTGTAGACCAGGAAGAACTGGCTGCCATTGGTGTCGGGACCGGCATTGGCCATCGCGACCGTGCCCGCCGGATAGGTGGCGCCGTCCAGGTTCTCGTTCGGGAACTGGTAGCCCGGACCGCCCGTGCCGGTGGCGGTGGGATCACCGCACTGCAGGACGAAGATGCCCGCAGTGGTCAAGCGGTGGCACTGGGTGTGGTCGAAATACTTCTGCCCGGCCAGGAATACGAAAGAGTTCACCGTGCGCGGTGCGCGGGCGGCCTCCAGGGCGATATCAACTGTGCCGCAGGTGGTTTCCAGCTGCGCGGTGTACTTCGCGCCCGTATCGATCGCCATCGCGGGCTCACTGGCCCACTGCTTGTTCTCGGGCTTGGCCGAATCGGGGGCCACGCATCCGGCGACCGGTGTGCCCGGATCCGCCGAGACCCCGCCCGCGGCGAAGATCGCGAGGGTGGTGCCGACGGCGAGTACACCGAGGCCCCGTAGCAGGACATTCCCGACTCTGCGATGCTGCCTGATGGGCTGATGGTGGTCGAATTGCCGCACCTGCACTTCGCTGATCACCGGTCAGGGTCTCCTTCTGTTGTGTATCGCATCGGGTGATGCTGAGCGGATCATTCCATCTCGACGCTTCCAGCGGAACGAGATGCGCATTGCGACTGTGTGGCAATGGAAATCCGCGGATGTGCGGCGGGTGGTCGGTTAGCATGGCTGCGACGGAGGCGCATCTGATCGGCTAACTGGCTCGGCACGCATCGACTCTCCGGTGACATCGCCTCCACGGGAGGTGTATCAGCTTGTCCGGATACGTATTTCGCTGGTGTACCGCGGTGGTGTGTGCAGGCGCACTGGTGGGCGGATGCACGGTCGGCGCCGAGACGAAATCGACCACGCAAACGGGTGCCTGGCCACCGAGCGATGACCGTGGCACATGTGCGGTCGACAAGCAGGCCGATGTTCCGGCAACGATGCGCGACGGCACGGTGTTGCGCGCCGACGTGTACCGCCCGCAGACGAGCGATCCGGTGCCGGTGATCCTGATGCGCACCCAGTACGGCAAGGCCGCCGCGCAGATCCAGCCCTCGCGCTATCGCACACCCGACTGGTTCGCCTCGCACTGCTACCTGGTGGTCATCCAGGACATTCGCGGTCTCGGCAGCTCCGACGGCACATTCACCGAATTCGGCAATGACACCCACGACGGCTACGACACCGTGGAATGGGCCGCGCAACTGCCCGGTTCGAACGGCAAGGTCGGCATGTACGGCTCGTCATATGTCGGTGCGACACAATGGCTGGCCGCCATCGAGACGCCGCCGCATCTGACCACGATCGTGCCCGCGAATACCGCCTCCGACTACTACGACGGCTGGACCTACGAGGGCGGCGCCTTCCGCCTCGGCTTCGTCGAACCATGGGCCATGGGCACCATCGGCGCGGAATCCGCCGACCGACGTGACGACAAGGCCACCGCCAACCAGCTGCGCGCGGATTTGCAGAACATCACCTCGTGGCTGAATTATCGTCCCTACAAGGACTTCCCGCCGCTGCAGCCGAATAATCCGGCCGTCGCGCCGTGGTACTTCGACTGGATCCGCAACTCGACGCGCAACGATTACTGGAAGCAGTGGAGCATCCGCGACCGCTATCCGAATGTGCAAGTGCCGGTGCTCGATATCGAGGGTTGGTACGACGCATTCCTCGCGGGCGGCATCGAGAACTTCACCGGAATGGTCGAGCGCGGCGGCGCGACGGCACGGCAGGACCAGCGATTGGTGATCGGTCCCTGGGACCACCTCGGCTGGGGACGACCCACATCGATGATCGCGCCCCGGCTCGAGCAACTCGGGCCGGTCGGCGACAGCCCGATCAACGAGTTGATGCTGGCGTGGTTCGACCATTTCCTCAAGGGCATGGGCAACGGCGTCGCGGGCAAGCCTCGTGTCGACTATTTTCTCATGGGTGCCAATCGATGGAAGTCGGCACCGAGTTGGCCACTGCCGCAAACGCAGTGGAAGGAATACTTCTTCACCGACAGCGGCGCCAACGGTGTTCTCGGCCGGGTCGGCAGACTCGTCGATCACGCGCCGAGCGGGCTGGCGGCGGTCGACCGGTACGTCTACGACCCGGCCGCACCTGTACCGAGTATCGGCGGACATTCGTGCTGCTCGGTCGGATCGGGTCCGCAGGGCCCGTTCGACCAGACCGCGGTCGAGCAGCGTTCGGATGTGCTCACCTACACCACCGACCCGCTCGGCGCCGATACCGAGGTGACCGGCCCGATTACGGTGAAACTGTGGGCCTCGTCCACCGCGCCCGATACCGATTTCGTCGCGCGGCTGGAGGTCGTCTCACCCGATGGATCGGCCGTCAACCTCAACAATGGCATCATCCGTGCCGCGTTCCGGGATTCGTTATCGGATCCGACCCCGCTGGTGCCCGGCCGGCCTTATCCGTTCACCATCAAGATCTGGCCGACCAGCTATCAGTTCAAGGCGGGCGATCGAATCCGGGTGGCCATCAGCAGCAGTGACTACCCGCAGTATGCGCCGAACCCGAATACCGGTGAACCCTTCGGCGACAGCGTCCGGACACAGCCCGCGACCCAGACGATCTATAAGGATGCCGAGCACCCGTCCTCGGTGATCGTGCCCGTCATCCCGGCCGGTCACGACGGCGCCACCAGCTTCGATATCGAGCCGGGATCCTAGGCGCGGCGAACACGACGGTAGGTGGGGGCCGCGGTGGTCGCGGCGGCGAGCTCGCCGGTGAGCCAGTCCAGCTCGCCGTCGGTGATCGCGGCGACGGTGATGCGCAGGTGATCGCCGTGCGGGTGGTCCTCGACCTCGAAGGGACGGCCGGGGGCGGCCTTGATACCCGCGGCGGCAAGCGAGATCATGGCCGCGTTCTCGTCGGCGACGGGGAGCCACAGGTTGATGCCGTCGCCACGGGCGACGGCGACGCCCTTGCGAGCCAGCGCGCGGCGGAGTTCGGTTGAGCGCCTGCGGTATTCGGTACGGGCGGCGGCTACGGTGCGCACGGCGGTGTCGTCGTCGAGCATGGTGAGCAGCAAGCGTTGCAGCAGTCGGCTGGTCCAGCCGGGGCCGAGCATGCGCCGTTCGATCATCGGATCCAGGAATTCGGCGGGGCCGCCGACCACGGCGATGCGCAGGTCCGCGCCGTGCGATTTGGAGTAGGAGCGGATATGTACCGTTCGGCTCGGCAGTCGCGAGCCGAGGGAGCGCAGTGTGGTGGATGCGATGCCCGCGGAGTGGTCGTCCTCGATGACGAGAGTGTCTGTGCCGGTCAGGATTTCGGTCAGTTCGCGGGTGCGTGCGGCGGTGAGCGAGACGCCCGTCGGATTCTGTGCGCGCGGCTGCAGGATCAGCGCTGCGGCGCCACGGGCCCGCTCGAGATCGTCTGGCAGTAGACCGGATTCATCCATGCGGACCGGAACAGGCCGAGCGCCGATCCGGGCGAGCAGGTCGAGGAACGGTGGGAAGCAGGGATCTTCGACAGCCACCGCATCGCCCAATCGCACATGGGTGGTGAGCAGTCGGTCGATGGCGTCGAGCGCCCCGTCGACGACCGCGACTCGTTCGGCGCGGAAGGGCCAATCTGTGCGCACCTTGGCGACCAGTTCCGGCAGCACGGCCTCGCTCAGATAGTCCGCCGCGAGATCATTGCCGCGTCCGCGCTCGGTGATCGCGCGCAGTGCGGCGACCAGATCCGGTAGCAGGTTCGGATCGGGGGTGCCCCGGGACAGATCGATGCGGAAGGCGCTGTCCGAAGGAGGGTGCAGGCGCTGATAGCGGCCCGTTGGCGTGGATGCGCGGGTGGCGCTGCGTTCGCGGACGAAGGTTCCGGCACGCCCCCGCGCCACTATCGCGCCGGTGGCGGCCAGCGCGCGCCAAGCCTGGTTGACGGTAGCGGGGGAGACCCGCAATTCGCGGGCGACTTCACGCACGGTCGGGAGCCGCGATCCGGGTTCGATTGCTCCGGAGCGAATCCGGCGGCTCACCGCGGCCGCGATTCCGGCCGGGGTGCGATCTTCGAGATCCACGTTGAACAGCCCCGACCCGGCTGTGACCGGTGCGGGCATGGTGTCTCGCAGGTCGTCTGCGGGCACCTGCGGCGCGGTCGTCGGATCGAAGTTCACAGCGTCATTCTGCGTCGGGCACAGCGCCGGAACGAAGACCGGCCCCAAGGTTTACGGCTACGAAACTGTTTCCGCAATCTTGTAACACAACCGAATTGAATCTCGGTGAAGTATAACAAAGCATGGGAATCGTTCGAGCGGCGCTCGTCCAGACCAACTGGACGGGTGATAAAGAGTCCATGATCAAGGCGCACGAGGACTACGCACGCCAGGCCGCCGCACAGGGCGCCAAGGTGATCTGCTTCCAGGAGTTGTTCTACGGCCCGTACTTCTGCCAGTTGCAGGACACCAAGTTCTACGACTACGCGGAATCGGTGCCCGGTCCGACGACGGAGCGATTCGCCGCCCTGGCAAAGGAATTGGGTTTGGTGATGGTCCTGCCGGTATACGAGCAGGAACAGCCGGGTCTGCTCTACAACACGGCCGCGGTCATCGATGCGGATGGCAGTTACCTCGGCAAATACCGCAAACACCACATTCCGCACGTCAACGGATTCTGGGAGAAATTCTACTTCCGGCCCGGAAATGTGGGCTGGCCGGTCTTCGATACCGCGGTCGGCAAGGTCGGCGTCTACATCTGTTACGACCGGCATTTCCCGGAGGGCTGGCGCGCCCTGGGCTTGGCCGGCGCCGAAATCGTCTTCAACCCCTCGGCGACCTCGCGTGGCCTGTCCGGCTACCTGTGGAAGCTGGAGCAACCGGCCTCCGCGGTCGCCAACGAATACTTCATCGGCGCCATCAACCGGGTCGGCATCGAGGAATACGGCGATGACGATTTCTACGGAACCAGCTACTTCGTGGATCCGGAAGGTAAATTCGTCGGAGACGTCGCCTCGGACACCGATCCGGAACTGGTGATCCGTGACCTCGATATGGATCTGATCAAGGTGGTGCGCGACCGCTGGGCGTTCTATCGCGATCGCCGCCCCGACGCCTACGGACCGATGGTGGCTCCCTGAGGCTGGTGATATCGATATGACGAAGACGTTCATTCACGGCGGCACGGTGGTCTCGGCCACCGGCTCGCAATTGCTCGATGTGCTTGTCGACGGCGAGACCATCGTCGCGGTCCTGCAGCCCGGCGCCACCGCATTGGGCGCCGATCTCGCCGAGTCCGCCGAAGTGGTCATCGACGCGACCGGCAAGTATGTGATTCCCGGCGGCGTGGACGGCCACACCCATATGCAGCTGCCCTTCGGCGGCACCGAGGCATCCGATACCTTCGAGACCGGCACCCGCGCGGCCGCCTGGGGCGGCACCACGACTATTGTCGACTTCGCGGTGCAGAAGCCGGGGGAGCGGGTGCAGGACACCCTTGGTCTGTGGCACGAGAAGGCCGCGGGCAACTGCGCGATCGACTATGGCTTCCACCAGATCATCGGGGAGGTGAACGACGAATCCCTCAAGGGGATGAGCGAATTGGTGGCCGAGGGAGTCACCAGCTTCAAGTTGTTCATGGCCTATCCCGGTGTCTTCTACTCCGATGACGGTCAGATCCTGCGGGCCATGCAATCGGCGGGCGATCTGGGCGCGTTGCTGATGATGCACGCGGAGAACGGCATTGCCATCGATGTGCTGGTCGAGCAGGCACTGGCCCGCGGTGAGACATCGCCCTATCACCACGGCGTCTCTCGGCCGTGGCAGATGGAGGAGGAGGCCACCCATCGCGCGATCATGTTGGCACAGTTGACGAATGCGCCGCTGTATGTCGTGCACGTCTCGGCCAAGCAGGCGATGGAACAGATCGCCGCCGCGCGGGGCAACGGGCAGAACGTCTTCGGGGAGACCTGTCCGCAGTACCTGTACCTCTCGCTCGAAGAGCATTTGGGCGCACCGGGTTTCGAAGGGGCGAAGTGGGTGTGCTCGACGCCGCTGCGGTCGAGGGCAGAGGGACATCAGGACGAGCTGTGGCGCTTTATCCGCACCGGTGATGTCACCTCGGTCAGCACGGACCACTGTCCGTTCTGCATGAAGGATCAGAAGGAGTTGGGGCTCGGCGATTTCAGCAAGATCCCGAATGGGATCGGCGGCGTCGAACATCGGATGGATCTGATGTTCCAGGGCGTCAAGAACGGGCTGATATCGCTGGAGCGCTGGGTCGAGGTCTGCTGCACCACTCCGGCGCGCATGTTCGGCATGTATCCGCGCAAGGGCGTCATCAGTCCGGGCGCCGACGCCGACATCGTCATCTATGACCCGGACGGGCACACCAGCATCGGGTTCGGCAAGACCCATCACATGAATATGGATCATTCGGCCTGGGAGGGATTCGAGATCGACGGACACGTCGACACGGTGCTCTCGCGCGGCCGCGTGATCGTCGACGACGGCGCGTATCTGGGCAGTGCCGGTCACGGCCGGTTCATCGCGCGCGAGCTGTCGCAGAACTTGATTTGACCTGATCTGACCGGAATGGAGAGTGCCGCATGGATATCGGTGTGGTGCTGCAATGCACACCCCCCGCATCGCGGGTGGTCGAACTGGCCAGACAGGCGGAGACACACGGCTTTTCGCATGTGTGGACCTTCGATTCGCACCTGCTGTGGCAGGAGCCCTATGTCATATACAGCCAAATTCTCGCCGCCACCCGCAAGATCGTCGTCGGGCCGATGGTCACCAATCCGGCGACCAGGGACTGGACGGTAACAGCGTCTACCTTCGCGACGCTCAACGATATGTTCGGCAACCGCACCATCTGCGGTATCGGCCGCGGCGATTCCGCCGTGCGCACCCTCGGCGGCAAACCGACCACCTTGGCCACACTGCGCGAATCCATCGAGGTGATCAGGGAACTCGGCAATGGCCGCAGTGCCCGCCTCGGCGATACCGTGGTGCGCTTCCCGTGGGCGAGCGCCTCCCGGCTCGAAGTGTGGGTGGCCGGGTACGGTCCACGCGCACTCGATCTGACCGGGGAGGTCGCAGACGGATTCATCCTGCAACTCGCCGACCCGGATATCACCGCGTGGACCATCGCCCGGGTGCGGGCGGCCGCCGAGAAGGCGGGGCGCGCACCCGGATCGGTGAAAATCTGTGTGGCGGCTCCGGCTTATGTCACCGACGGCTCCGATGCCGCGACCGCACATGCCAGGGAACAGTGCCGCTGGTTCGGTGGCATGGTCGGCAATCACGTCGCCGATATCGTGGCGAAATACGGTACCGACGGTGATATACCTGCCGCGCTCACCGACTACATCGCGGGCCGTCAGGGCTACGACTACAACGAGCACGGCCGCGCGGGCAATACGCACGCCGAATTCGTGCCGGATGCGATCGTGGACCGCTTCTGCCTGATCGGCACGCCCGACGAGCAGCTTGTCCGGCTCCACGAACTGGAGAAGCTCGGCGTCGACCAGTTCGCGGTCTACCTCCAGCACGACGCCAAGACGGCCACGCTGGAGGCATACGGGGAGTCTGTGCTGCCGCGGTTGGCGCACCCGGTCACGGCGACGGCGGGTGCCGAGTGATCGCCACGGTGGCGGCGCTCGCGCTCGCGGCGGTCTGCGGTGAGCTGGTCGGGAGGCGTCTCGCGGAGTCCGAGGCGGAGCCGGTTCCGGTGTCGGCGGGTGATCGATGAGAGCGGGAGTGTCGCGGGCGCGGCAGGTCGGCTACGCAGCCGGTGTGTTGGTGCTGGTGGTCGCGGTTTGGGAGCTCGTCAAGTATTTCGTACCCGAGCACGGGGCCAGTATCGGTGACACCCGGATTTTGCCGCGCACGAGTGATGCTGCGCTGCCGCATGTTTGGTCGGTCATCACCGTGCTCGGTGACAAGGACGGCACAAGCACCGTCGGCGCGACACTGCTGCGCACAGCCGGATTCACCTTCGGACTCGCCCTGCTGGCATTGGCGATCGGCACCGTCGTCGGCGTGGCGCTCGCGGTGGTGATGCAACGCTTCGCCTTCGTCGAGCGCGGATTGCTGCCCTATATCGTTGTCTCGCAGACGGTTCCGCTGATCGCCTTGGCGCCGCTGGTTGCCGGATGGGGCGGCAAGATCGTCATCGCTGGGCAGCCGTGGCAGCCGTGGATGAGTATCGCGGTCATCGCGTCGTATCTGGCCTTCTTCCCGGTCGCGGTCGGAATGTTGCGCGGCTTGCAGGCGCCGTCGAAGGCATCGGTGGAATTGCTGCACAGCTACTCGGCCAATTGGTGGGAGACATTGGTGCACTTGCGCTTTCCCGCCGCGGTGCCGCATTTTCTGCCTGCCTTGCGCCTGGCCGCGGCTGCATCGGTGATCGGTGCGGTGGTCGCGGAGATCTCGACCGGCACCGCGGGTGGTATCGGCCGCCAGATCATCGTCTTTTCCCAGCAGGCCACCGGCGACGCGGCCCGGCTCTACGCGGCCGTTCTCGCCGCGGCATTGCTCGGTGTCGCCGTGACCACCGTCGTCGGCCTGGCCGAAGTGGCACTGCGTCGTTACAGCCGTCCCGCCGGGGCGCGCGGTTCGTCAGGAGGTACCCGTTGACCGGGAAAGTGGAATCGGCCACCACGGACACCGACGAGCGGATCGAGGCAGCTGATCCGGCTCCCGTCGGGGACAAGCCGGAAGACGTCGCGGCGGTCGACCTCATGGAGGTCGGCAAGATCTTCGACGCGGGCTCGGTGACCGCACTGTCGGATGTGACTCTGAAAGTCCTTGCCGGGGAGTTCGTTTCGCTGATCGGCCCGTCGGGCTGCGGCAAATCCACCTTGCTGCGGATCATCGCCGATCTGGAACGGCCGAGCAGCGGCAGCGTGACCGTACACGGCAAGTCCGCCAGGCAGGCCAGAATCGATCAGGACTATGGCATCGCCTTCCAACAGGCGGGACTCCTGGACTGGCGCACTGTACAGGCAAACGTCGAATTACCGCTCGAGTTACACAAGGTTCCGAAGGCCGAAAGACGCGCTCGCAGTGCCGAACTGCTCGAAATGGCCGGTCTCACCGATTTCGCACACCGCTATCCGGCGGAACTGTCCGGCGGCATGCAACAGCGCGTGGCGATCGCCAGAGCATTGGCACGCAAACCCTCGCTGCTGCTCATGGACGAACCGTTCGGCGCACTGGACGAGATGACCCGCGAACGCATGCAGGGCGAGTTGTTGCGCATCGCCGCAGAGACCGGTGCCGCAGTGGTTTTCGTGACGCACTCCATTCCGGAGGCGGTGTTCCTGTCCGACCGCGTGGTGGTCATGTCGCCGCGGCCCGGCCGCATCACCGAGATCGTGCCGACCGGCGGCTGGGGTCGCGAGGCGGGGGTCAGCGGTGACGATATCCGTTCCAGCGAGGCGTTTTTCGAGGCTGTCGCCGCGGTCCGCACCGCGCTGCGCGGCGGACACGAGACCGCGGACATCATCGTTGCGGGACCGGAGCTGCGATGAAGACGTGGCTACCACCGGTGGTATTCGGCGTCGGCGGATTGGCGCTGTGGCAGGTGCTGACCGTCGCCGCGGGTGTGCCGTCTTTCCTGCTGCCCGCACCGACCGCGATCGCGAAACAGTTCACCGAGAACTTCGATCGCATTGTCGATGCCGCCACCGCGACCGGTACGAACGCCCTGATCGGCCTGCTGATCGGTGCTGTCCTCGGCGTTGTGGCGGCCATGGTCGCGGTGCGGTTCCGGCTGGTCGAGGGGCTGTTGACGCCGCTGGCCGCTGCGGCCGCCGCGGTGCCGATCGTCGCGCTCGCCCCGCTGCTGAATTCGATGTATTCGACGACCACCGATACCCCGCGCCGCATGGTGGTGGCCATCGTGGTGTTCTTCCCGATGTTCGTCAGTACCGCCCGTGGCCTGCGGCAGGTGCCGCAGGTGCACGCCGATCTGATGACCTCGTATGCGGCGGGCGGCTGGCAGA
Source organism: Nocardia sp. CA-120079 (assembly GCF_050955745.1). Lineage (NCBI taxonomy): Bacteria > Bacillati > Actinomycetota > Actinomycetes > Mycobacteriales > Nocardiaceae > Nocardia > Nocardia sp. CA-120079. The sequence goes on along the minus strand of NZ_CP192088.1, from coordinate 5,415,335 downwards.
TCACCCGCACGGTGCGGCTGCCCGCGGCACTGCCCTACCTGTTCACCGGGCTGCGGATCGCGGCGCCGGGCGCGGTGATCGCGGCCATCATCGCCGAATACTTCGGCGGCCTGCAGAACGGCCTCGGCAGCCGAATCACCTCCGCCGCCGCGAATACCGCCTATCCACGCGCGTGGGCGTATGTGGTCGGCGCAATGATCGTCGGCCTGCTGTTCCTCGCCGTCGTCCTGATTCTCGAACTACTGGCCCGCCGACCCCGGACCATCCTGATCCGCGACATTTTTGGGAGATCGAAATGAGAACTGCTACAGGGCGTTTACGCGCTTGTCTCGCGCTGACGGCGTTGGCGGCGGCCGCGCTGACCGGCTGCAGCACCACCGACAACGGCTCCGGAACCACCGCGGACGGCCTGACCAAGGTCCGCCTGCAGTTGCAGTGGTTCAAACAGGGGCAATTCGCCGGTTATCTGGCCGCCGTGGACCAGGGCTTCTACAAGGAGCAGGGGCTGTCCGTCGAAATCCTCGATGGCGGAACCGATATCGTGCCGCAGACGGTACTGGCCCAGGGACAGGCCGATTACGCGATCGCCTGGGTACCCAAGGCGCTGGCGTCCCGTGAGGCCGGGGCGGGTATCACCGATGTGGCGCAGGTGTTCCAGCGCTCGGGCACAAAGCAAGTCTCGTTCAAGTCCGACAACATCACCGGCCCAGCCGCACTGCGCGGTAAGACCGTCGGAAACTGGGGCTACGGCAATGAATTCGAGCTGTTCGCGGGCATGACCAAGGCCGGTATCGACCCGTCGCGGGATGTCAAGCTGGTCCAGCAGCAGTTCGATATGAACGCCTTCCTCGCCAAGGACATCACGGCCGCCCAGGCCATGTCCTACAACGAATACGCCCAGCTGCTGGAGACGAAGAATCCCGCCACCGGAAAGCTCTATACCGCAGACGATTTCGCCACCATCGACTGGAACGACGAGGGCGTGGCCATGCTGCAGGACGCGATCTGGGCGAATTCGGAGAAGCTGAAGGATGCGAAATACCAGGACCAGACCGTCAAATTCATCGCGGCCTCGCTGAAGGGCTGGGCGTTCTGCCGCGACAATGTCGACAAATGCCGCGATATCACCGTCGCCGCGGGCAGCACGCTCGGCGCCAGCCACCAGCAGTGGCAGATCAACGAGGTCAACAAGCTGATCTGGCCTTCGCCCAACGGCATCGGCATGATCGACAAGTCGGCATGGGACCGCACTGTGAAGATCGCCAAGGAGACCAAGAACCAGGAGGGGGTCACGGTGCTGAAGCAGGATCCCGATGCGGGCGCGTTCAGCAACGAATACGTCACGAAGGCGCTGGACCTACTGAAATCCGGTGGAATCGACGTCACCGGAACGGGATTCGCACCGCAGCAGGTGACACTGACCGAAGGCGGTAAATAGGTGGTCGATCACGTCTTCTATCCATGGAGCGCCCAGGCGACCCTGAATCCGGTGCCGATCGTCGGCGCGTCGGGCTCGTGGTTCTGGGAGGAGAGCGGCAAACGGTACCTCGACTTCTCCTCCCAACTGGTGAATGTCAATATCGGCCACCAGCATCCGGATATCGTCGCGGCCATTATCGATCAGGCACAGAAACTCGCGACCATCTCGCCGACTGTCGGCAACGAGGCGCGCAGCGAACTGGCCAGGTTGATCGTGGAACGCGCGCCGGGCGAGCTGAACCGGATTCTGTTCACCACCGGCGGTGCGGAGGCTGTCGAACATGCGGTGCGGCTGGCGCGCAGCTATACCGGCCGCACCAAGATGCTCGCCGCCTATCGCTCCTATCACGGCGGCACCGGCGTCGCGATCGGGCTCACCGGTGAGCCGCGCCGCTGGGGTGCCGAGCCCACCAATGTCGACGTCGTCCGCTTCTTCGGGCCGTATCCCTACCGATCACCATGGGGCTCCGGCACACCCGAGGAAGAGGCGACAGCGGCGCTGCAACACCTGCGCCAGGTCATCGAATTGGAAGGACCGCAACACATTGCGGGCCTGATCCTGGAGACGGTGGTCGGCACCAATGGTGTGCTCGTACCGCCGCCGGGCTATCTGGCCGGTGTCCGGGAACTGTGCGACGAATTCGGCATCGTCTACATTGCCGATGAGGTGATGGTCGGATTCGGCCGGGTCGGTGAGTGGTTCGCCGTCCAGGCCTTCGATGTCGCACCCGATATCATCACCTTCGCCAAGGGCGTGAACTCCGGCTATGTTCCGCTCGGCGGCGTACTGATGGCCGAGCGGATCGCGCAGCGCTACGACAATACGGTGTATCCCGGCGGACTCACCTATGCCGGACATCCCCTCGCCTGTGCCGCGGGCATCGCCTCGATCAATGTCTTCGAACGCGACGGCATTCTCGACCATGTGCGCACGGTCGGCGCGGATGTCCTCGGAAAGGGCTTGGCGGAGTTGGCGTCTCGACATCCGAGCGTCGGCGAGGCGCGCGGCCTCGGGTTCTTCTGGGCACTGGAGTTGGTGCGCGATCCGCATACCCGCGAGCCGCTGATTCCGTTCGCGGCCGCTGGTCCCGCCGCTGAACCGATGAACCGGGTCACCGCCGCCGCCAAGGACCGTGGGCTGTGGCCGTTCAATGCGGGCAACCGCTTCCAGATCGCGCCGCCGCTGACCACCTCGGCCGACGAGCTGCGCACGGGGCTGGAGATCGTCGACGAGGTGTTGGAGGTCGCCGACGAATACGTGGGGTGAATCGCCTGTCGTTCGGCTATGTCGATCAAGGTCCGATATTGCCGATGCCGGCGCGGTCGATGGACGCGATCGCACCCGGAAACTTCTTCGTGTTGCGGCTGCCCGTTGTCGCGCTGACCGTCCTCGGCATCGTGCTGTGCGCGGTGATCGCGCGCGAACTCGGCGGCGGCCCAGGTGCTGGCGGCCCTCGGCTACGCGACCTCACCGTTTCTGCCGACGCCGTCATCGTGACCGACGCCTACTGGCAGGCCAGCGCCCTCGACCAATTCGACCGTGATCGCCTTCCCCCGTTCTACAGTCCGAGCCGCGGTTTCGGCTACTTCGGAGTGCCACCGGAGAATGCCTCGGCTGTCATTGCCGTCGGCGTGAACGATGCCTTTCCGCACTGGGATTTCGACCAGGTCGAACCGGTTGCGAAGGTGGACAGTCGAATCGGCTATCCGGGCAACACCCAGAGCGTAACCGTGTGGAAATGTGCCGACCTGCGCCACCCGTGGTCGCAGGTGTGGCCGACCTGGATGCACCTGTAGGTACGCTGCGACCATGACATCTGGGCAAACCGAGATCTGGCACAACCCGCGGTGCAGCAAGAGCCGCAATGCCACCGCACACCTGGACGAGGCGGGCGTGGAATACACGGTCCGGCGCTACCTCGACGATCCGCCCACGGCGGCGGAATTGCGGACCGTGCTGAAGCGCTTGGGCGCCGAGCCGTGGGATATCACCCGCACCGGCGAGCAGATCGCCAAGGATCTGGGCCTATCCGGCTGGGGACGCACCGCAGCGGACCGGGACCGCTGGATCGAGGCGCTGGCGGCGAATCCGCAGCTGATCCAGCGGCCGATCGTGCTCACACCCGACGGCGGCGCGGTCGTCGCGCGCGATGAGCAGACCTTGGAATCGCTGGACCCTTCGTAGCCGAAATAGCCGGTAGGGTCGGCATTTATGAAGGTACAACTGCGTCATAGTCCGGCCTCCGCGGTCGCGCGGTGCTTGCTGGCCGGCGGCGAGCCGATGCGGGTCGAGAGCGGCGCCATGGTCGCGCATTCGGCGGGAGTTTCGTTGCAGGCCAAGGCCGAAGGCGGAATTCTCGCCGGGCTGAAGCGTTCGGTGCTGGCGGGCGAATCGTTTTTCGTCTCGACCTTCACCGCACCGCCGCAGGGCGGCTGGGTGGATGTGGCGCCCGCACTGCCCGGCGACATGCTGAATCTGCAGATCACCCCTGATCGGCCGTTCTTCATCAGCCGCGGCGGTTGGATCGCCAACTCGCACGGCGTCCAGGTCGAGGGCAAATGGGGCGGTTTCGCGAATCTGTTCGGCGGCGAGGGCGGCTTCGGTCTGCGCGCGCATGGCGAGGGTGAGGTGGTCGTCGGTGTATTCGGCGCGATCGATGTGATCGATCTGCAGCCGGGCGAGCCGATCACCATCGATACCGGCCATGTGGTGGCCTATGACCTGGCCATGAACTTCACCATCCGGCGCGCGGTATCCGGGCGGTCGATCCAGTCGCTGAAGTCGGGCGAGGGCTTCGTTTTCGACTTCACCGGCCCGGGCCGGGTGTTGCTCCAGACCCGTAATCCGGGCGCCTTCGCGGCCTGGGCGGGCTCGGTGGCGTCCTCGGGTTAGTCACCGGTTTTCACGACCCCCTTACCTGCCGGACACCTAACCCATGCAGAATGCAACTTTCATATCGGGTCCAGCAAGGGAATGTACATGGAGCTCCTCGAAGTCGTCGCGAACCTCTTCACCCAGGTCATGGGTGCTATGAGCGGTAGCGCCGCCTGACCGAACGCAGGCTCATCGGCCCATCAGGTCCTCGACCTGGTGGGCCGATGGCGTTTCAACCCAGCAGCTGGTCGGTGAGGATTCGGGTGTCCGGGACGAACGGCCAGGTCGGGTCGGCCAGATGTGCGCGCAGTTCGGCATCGGTCCACCACCAGCCGTCCACGATCTCCTCGGGCTGGTGCCGGATGGGCCCGTCGTAGCGCAACTCGTAGGCGAACAGATGGCAGCGCATCGGCGCCCCCTGCCAGGTGCCGTCCCAGGACGCGCCGGCCCGCAGGGGGAGCGGTGGTGGGTCAGCGGGCAGGACGATGCCGAGTTCCTCGGCGAGTTCACGGACCGCGGTCTGCGCCGGTGTCTCGCCGGGGTCGACGACACCACCGGCCAGGCAGTCGTGCATACCGGCGAAGACCATCTTGGTATCGGTGCGACGGTGCACATAGATGCGTTCGCCGTCGCCGGAGCGAACGAGCACACCCGCACTGGCATGCCAGATGCCGTCGCGATAGACGGTGGCCCGGTCGGCCGCGCCGATTTGGCGGCCCGCGGCGTCATAGACCGCGATCATCTCCGACTGAGGGTGCACGAACACCGGTCGAGAGTAACCTGATCTGCGCACGCCACCCGAGAGAGGACCGCCCCAGATGGTGCTTCCGCGCACACTGGCGAAATTGAACCGGCACGTGACGAATCCGATCCTCGGTCGGTTGGCCGGAAAAGTGCCCCCGATGAGCATGGTCGTACACAAGGGACGAAAATCGGGGCGGGCCTATAGAACTCCGGTGTGGGCGTTCGAATCCGGCGGTGTGTACCGGATCGCGCTTACGTACGGTCGTGACGTGGACTGGGTCAAGAACATAACGGCCGCTGGGGGTTTCGAGCTCGAGACCAAGGGCACCGTCGTACTGCTCATCGATCCGGTGGTAGTGCACGATACGTCGGCGGCCTGGGCGCCACTCGGTATCCGGCAGGCGCTGAAGGTGCTGTCGGCGACGGATTACCTGCAGGCGCGTCCGGCGTAGTAGTCTGCTACCTGATGCTGAAACCCCTTGTCCGAGCAAGGGTTTCAGTTCATGCGCTCGCGCCGGGCGGGCACGTCCGCCCCTGGCGGTGCAGCCTGAAGATGAGACCAGGCTGACCGCTAGCCTGCTACCCGGTAGATCAGTCAGCGGTTCGGGCGGTAGGTGGTGGGAACTCTGACTGCTCTGAACTGGGCGCCGCGGGTTTTTCGGATGCATCGGCCTGCCGCGCCGACGGATTTCCTGGTGAATCTGGCGAGGTCACCGACCACTGGCGAATCAACTGCCCGGCAGCACGATCGGTTTGATCGAGCCGCGGTTGTCCCGGCCGCTGGTCAATGCCGTGGCCACCTGATCGAGGCCGAAGCGTCCGGTGACAAGGCGGTCGAGATCGACTCGTCCGGTGGCGGCGAGGTCGATCGCGGTCGGCCAGGTGTTCGCGTAGCGGAATGTCCCGGTCAGCTCCAGTTCGTGTTCCTGCAGGTGGGGCAGGGGGAGTGGAATATTGTCGCCGCCCATGCCGACGAGCACCACCCGCCCGGCCCTCGCGACCGTGCGCACCGCGTGGGCGATTGCCGTGGGATGTCCGGAGCATTCCAGGAGGACATTCGGTTCGAATCCGATGTCGCGCAGTGGAGTACGGCCGACGTCCACCGCTTGTGTGCAGCCCGATTCGATGGCCAGTGCCAACCGCTGCGGATTCACATCGGTGATCACGACCTCGGACGCACCGAAAGCCAGCGCGGCCTGCGCGGTGACAAGCCCGATCGGGCCCGCGCCGTTCACCAGCACGCGGTCGCCCGCACCAACCCGTCCTTTACGGCACGCCCACACGCCGACCGATAACGGTTCGAGCAGCGCGGCCGCCTCGTCGGTCAGCGAATCCGGCACCGGATGCGCGAATTCCTGGTGCAGGACCACATATTCGCAGAATGCGCCATCGATCGGGGGTGTGCCGAAAAACCGCATGTCCGGGCACAGGTTGTAGCGGCCCGCTCGGCATTGACGGCAGGTGAAGTCCGGTACCCCTGGCTCGAGCGAGACTCGTTGCCCGAGGTGATGGTGGCGCGCGCCGGCGCCGAATCCGACCACCACACCTGAGGCTTCGTGGCCGAGCACCAACGGTTGGTCGACGACGTGGTCGCCGATCCGTCCGTGCTGGAAATAGTGCACGTCGGAGCCGCAGACACCGACCGCGCTGACTTCGATGAGTACCTCGGCCGGACCAGGATCGGGTACGGCACGTTCTACGATCGCGATCTTCCCGACCGCTTCCAAGACCGCTGAGCGCATCAGTGTCACCGCGTTTCTTTGCGTGCCAACTCGGCCACCGTCGCCTTGGCGCCACCAGCATGCAGTGAACGCAGTGCCGTGACGTAGGCGTCGACGAATCGGGGTTGGTCGATCAGATCACCGAATATTGTTCTGTTGCTGAGGAATGCGGTGGGGTCGTCGCGCTGGCGGCGGGCCAGCGGTGTCAACTGGTCGCGGAGCCGGTCGATGACCTCGATCGGCGCGTTGTGCTCGTCGATGCCTTCGGCATAACGCGCCCAACCGGCGATGATTGTTGCGGCACAGTCGATCTCGCTGGTACCACGGTGACTACCGAGCTGTTGACGGATGACCGGAAGCAGCCATTTCGGGATGCGGTCCGACGATTCGGCGCACAGTCTGGCAATGGTGTCGCCGATCGCAGGGTTGGAGAACCGGTCGATGAGGGTGTGTTTGTAGCGGTCCAAGTCGACGCCGGGCACCGGACGCAGGGTGGGTGTTGCCTCATGGTCCATGTAGCGCAATAGGAATCGGCGGAAGTCCGGATCCTGGGCCGCCTCGTGCACGAGACGGTAGCCGCTCAGATATCCCAGATAGGCCAGTGCTTGGTGGCTCGCGTTGAGCAAGCGCAGTTTCATCAGCTCATACGGTGCGACATCCGCCACGAACTGCACCCCGACCTGATCCAAGTCGGGACGGCCGAGGGTGAACGAATCCTCCAGCACCCATTGGGTGAACGGCTCGGTCACCACCGGCCACCGATCCTCCAGGCCATAGCGGCGCGAGAGCTCGGCGGAGGCCTCGGCGGGTGTCACGGGCGTGATGCGGTCGACCATCGAGTTGGGAAACCGCACCGAACTTTCGACCCAATCACCGAGCTCGCGATCACGCAACCGCGCGAACGCTGCGAAGGTGGCCTGCGCGATGTGTCCGTTGCCCTCGATGTTGTCGCACGACATGACGGTGAACGGTGCGATGTCCCGCGCCCGGCGGCGTACCAGCGCCTCGGTCACGAGCCCGAATACGGTGCGGGGCAGACGGTCCGGCGCGAGATCGGCCCGAATCGCCGGAGCAGCAGCGTCGAATTCGCCGGTGGTCGCGGAGAAGTTGTATCCGCCCTCGGTGATGGTGAGTGAGACGATCCGGGTTGCCGGATCGGTCAGCTTCTCGATCACCGCTTCCGGATCATCTGGTGCGTAAAGGTATTCGATGATCGAGCCGATCACGCGAGTCCGCCAGGTGCCGTCCGGCTCGGTGACCGACAGGGTGTACAGACCGTCCTGCGCGGCGAGCACATCGCGCATGCGCCGATCGGCGGGCAGCACTCCGACTCCGCAGATTCCCCAGTCGGTCGCGCCGCCCTGCTCCAGTAGCCGATCGATGTACATCGCCTGATGGGCGCGGTGGAACCCGCCCACACCGAAGTGGACTATCCCGGTGCGGACACGACTGCGCTCGTAGGTCGGCACCGAAACTTCCGGGGCGAGCCCGTCGATCGTGTCGGCACGTAGTGCCGTGGTTGTGGCTCCGTTCATAACGACCCTTCGACTGTTGTGTGCGTCACATTCCGATGGTAGCCTCCTGAACAATAGCTCACCTACTGAGCAAATGATCACACCTCAATGAGGAGCGCAGTGGCTACCGAAGCGTCCCGGCCGGGGAATCCGGACGATGTCCGGTTGGCATTGCGGGCTGCGCAGCTCTATCACCTCGAAGGCGCCACCCAGGCGGAAATCGCCGCCAAGCTGGGTGTTTCCCGCCCAACCGCGGGGCGGCTCATCGCCCGCGCCCGGGCGCAAGGGCTGGTGCGCATCGAGATCAATGTCCCGGACGAGCTGCGTTCGGCCGTACACGCCGATGTCGAGAGTGAGCTCGAAGCGAGGTTCGGGCTCACCGAAGCGGTGGTGCTCGGTGAGGTGCCCGATCGATCCCAGGCAAGCCTGCTCCCGTTCGGGCGCGCAGCGGTCGGCGTCCTGAACCGTCGACTGCGGACGACGGACACCCTTGGATTCACATGGGGGCCGGACACCATCGCGGTCGCGCATGAACTGTGGACGAAGTCGGCGCGGTGTGCGACCGTTGTCCAGCTGGACGGTTCGATGACCTCAGGTGACTACCAGACCGGCGTGGACTACACCCTCGGCCGCTGCGCCACACAGTTGCAGGCCACTCCCGTTCGGTTGCACGCACCGCTCTACGCGGATCCGGCGACCGTGACCGCGCTGGAACAGGATTCGTTGGTCGGCCGTGCCATGTCGTTGGGGCGCGATGCCGACGTAATGATGTTCGGCGTCGGACCGGTCTCCACCGCCACCACTCTGTTCGAGGGCAGCTATCTCGACACCGCGATTCTCGACGAACTACGCGAACTGGGCGCAGTCGGCGAAATCGGCGGCCGATTCTTCCGCTCCGACGGCAGCGATGTCGCGGGATCACTCGCCGCACGCACGGTTTCGGTTGGCCTCGACGCTATCCGGGCCTGCTCGACTTCGCTGCTGATTTCCGGCGGAGCGGCCAAGCACGAAGCCGTCCTCGGTGCGCTGCGGGGCGGACTGGCCACCATTCTCGTCACCGATATCGAGTGCGCACGGTGGCTGCTGGAAAAGAAGGAGAGTTCTGGCCGATGAACAGACATCATGCGAAAGCCGCTGCGGCACTGGCTGTCGCGGCCGTGATGGGGGTGGGCGGCTGTGCGGGCGCCGGATCTTTCAGCTCCAGCGGCGACACCGTCACCATCGCGATGGTTTCGAACTCACAGATGCAGGACGCCATCGCGCTGTCCGGTGAGTTCGAACGCGAAAATCCCGGGATCGAACTCAAATTCGTCTCGCTGTCGGAGAATCAGGCCCGCGCCAAGATCACCGCCTCGGTCGCCACCCACGGTGGCGAATTCGATGTGGTGATGATCAGCAACTACGAGACCCCGCAGTGGGCCAAGAACGGCTGGCTGGTCGACCTGTCGAATTACGAGCGCGAGACCCCCGGCTACGATGCCCAGGATTTCATCCCGTCGCTGCAGAAATCCCTGTCCTACCAGGGCGATATGTACTCCGTGCCGTTCTACGGCGAATCCTCGTTCCTGATGTACCGCAAGGATCTGTTCGAACAGGCGGGCCTGACCATGCCCGCCGAACCGACCTGGGATCAAATCGCCCAGGCCGCCGCGAAACTCGACGATCCCGCCGGTGGTCGCTCCGGTATCTGCCTGCGCGGTAAGCCTGGCTGGGGTGAATCGCTCGCACCGTTGAATACCGTGATCAACACCTTCGGCGGACGCTGGTTCGATGAGAACTGGCATGCCCAACTCAACAGTCCCGAAGTGATTCGTGCCGTCGAGTTCTACATCGACCTGGTGCGCGAACACGGTGAACCCGGCGCGGCCGCCAGTGGATTCAGCGAATGCGCCACACAGTTGTCCCAGGGCAACACCGCCATGTGGTACGACGCGACCTCGGCAGTCTCGGTGCTGGAAGATCCCGCATCCAGCAAGGTGGTCGGCAAGATCGGGTACGCGCCGGCACCGGTCATGCAGAAGCCGAACTCGGGCTGGCTCTACACCTGGTCGCTAGGGATTCCCAAATCCAGTGAAAAACCCGATGCGGCTTGGAAATTCATCTCGTGGATGACCGGTAGGCCCTACATCAAGATGGTCGGCGAGAAGCTCGGCTGGTCACATGTGCCACCGGGCAGCCGGATGTCGACCTATGAGATTCCCCAATACGCCGCGGCATCGAAGGCATACGGACCGTTGACGCTCGCGTCGATGCAGGGAGCCGATCCGGAACATCCCACCGTGGCGCCGGTGCCCTACACCGGAATTCAGTTCCTCGCCATCCCGGAGTTCCAAGACCTCGGAACCAGAGTGAGCCAGCAGATCAGCGCCGCCGTCGCGGGTCGGATCAGCGTCCATGACGCACTCGACCAAGCCCAGCAATATGCCGACGCGGTCGGCCGGTCGTATCGAGAGAACCAGTAGTCATGTCTGAAACCATCACAGCACCAGCAGATTCCGAGTCGACCACGGAAGAAGCACCACCATCGATCCGCGCGCGGCGCGACCGGCTCGCACGGGCCGAAGGCTGGCGCAGGCGTGGTCTGCTGCTGCCCGCGCTGATCTTCATGGTTGTGGTCACCCAGGTGCCGTTCGTCTTCACGCTGTATTACTCGACGCAATCGTGGAACCTGGTCCGGCCGGGCTCGCGCCATTTCATCGGATTGCAGAACTACGCGGATGTCTTCCGTGACAGCCAGTTCCGGCAGGTGACACTCAACACCGTCGTCATGATCGTCGGGACCGTCGTCATCTCGGTGATCCTCGGACTACTGCTGGCCCTGCTGCTCGATCGCGCGTTCTTCGGCCGCGGCATCGTCCGCACCCTGCTGATCACGCCCTTTCTGGTGACTCCCGTCGCGGCGGCGCTGATCTGGAAGACCACCATGCTGGACCCGGTGTTCGGGCTGGTGAATTTCGTGTTGAAGCCGTTCGGCGCCGGCCAGGTCGACTGGGTGAGCAAGTATCCGCTGCCTGCGGTGATGGCGGATCTGGTGTGGCAGTGGACGCCGTTCATGATGCTGCTGATCCTGGCCGGGCTGCAATCGATGCCACGCGATATCGTCGAGGCCGCCCGCGTCGACGGCGCGAACTCACTGCAGGTCTTCCGTGAGCTCACCCTCCCGCACCTGCGTCGGTTCATCGAACTGGGGGCCGTACTGGGGGCGATCTACCTGGTCAACACCTTCGACGCGGTGTACATGATGACCTCAGGTGGGCCGGGCATCGCCAGCTCCAATCTGCCCTTCTACATCTATCAGCGCGCCTTCCTCGGTTTCGATATCGGTCAGGCCGCGGCGATGGGGGTCGTCACCGTAATCGCTACCACCATCGTCGCGACGTTCGCGCTGCGACTGCTTTTCAAGTCCTTCACCGGAAAAGAGGAAGCCGCATGAACGCGCATGCGCTTGCCGACAAACCCACTGCGGCACAGCAGGTTCCGATACGTCGTCGGCGCAACCGGGGCGGCATGCTGTGGGGTGCGCTGGCCTGGGTGATCGGCATCGGAATGTTCTTCCCGGTGCTGTGGATGGTGCTGACGGCGTTCAAACAAGAGGGCGACGCCTACACCGATCCGCCGAAGCTGTTCTTCACCCCGACCATGGACCAGTTCTCCGCGGTCCTCGACAGCGGCATCGGCACCACGCTGCTGAACTCCGTCTTCGCCACCGGGATGTCGACGATTCTCGTTCTGGCCCTGGGCATTCCGGCGGCGTTCGCGCTGTCGCTGCGCCCGGTGCGTAACTCCCGTGACGCGCTGATGTTCTTCATCGGCACCAAGATGCTGCCGATCGTGGCGGCAATCGTGCCGCTGTATGTGATCGTCGGCAATATCGGTGTGCTGGACAATATTTGGGCGCTGGTCATCCTCTATACCGCGATGAATCTGCCGATCGCGGTGTGGATGATGCGCTCGTTCTTCCTGGAGGTTCCCGGCGAACTGCTCGAGGCCGCGAGCATGGACGGCGCGAGCCTGTGGACCGCGGTGCGCGAGGTGATCCTGCCGCTGGTCTCACCCGGCATCGCCGCCACCGCGCTGATCTGCGTCATATTCTCCTGGAACGAATTCTTCTTCGCGGTGAACTTGACCGCCGTACAGGCACAGACGATTCCGGTGTTCCTGGTCGGCTTCATCACCGGTGAGGGCTTGTACTGGGCGCGGCTGTCCGCGGCCGCGGTGCTCAGCGCCCTGCCCGTCGTTCTCGCCGGCTGGCTCGCACAGAACAAGCTGGTGCGCGGCCTGTCCTTCGGCGCCATCAAGTAAGGAAAACTCATGGCCACAATCCATTACGACTCCGCATCGTGTGTCTATCCGGGCGCGGAAACGCTCGCGGTCGACTCGCTCGACCTCGATATCGCCGATGGTGAGTTCATCGTCCTGGTCGGGCCGTCGGGCTCGGGTAAATCCACCGCATTGCGTATGCTCGCCGGCCTGGAGGAGATCGACGGCGGCTCCATCCGTATCGACGGTCAGGACATGGTCGGTGTGTCGTCCAAGGACCGCGATATCGCCATGGTGTTCCAGAATTACGCGCTCTACCCGAACAAAACCGTCGGCGAAAATATGGGTTTCGCATTGAAGATGATGAAAGTGCCGGTAGCCGAACGCAAACGCCGCGTCGCCGAGGCCGCCGAACTGCTCGGTCTCACTCCGTATCTGAACCGCAAACCGGCGAAACTGTCCGGCGGACAACGGCAACGGGTGGCGATGGGGCGCGCGATCGTGCGTGAGCCGCGGGTGTTCTGCATGGACGAGCCGCTGAGCAACCTCGACGCCAAGTTGCGCGTACAGACCCGCACCCAGATCGCCGCGCTACAGCGGCGGCTGGGCACCACCACCGTCTATGTCACCCACGACCAGGTGGAGGCCATGACCATGGGGGACCGGGTGGCGGTACTGCGCGACGGCCGGTTGCAGCAGTTCAGCACCCCAGCCGAGCTCTACGACCGGCCTACGAACGCGTTCGTCGCCGGATTCATCGGGTCCCCGTCGATGAACCTGTTCCAGGTGCCCCTCACCCCCGGTGGCGTCGACATCGCAGGCACCACAATGGAATTGCCGCGTGAACAAGTGACCCGCCTCGCCGAAATGGGCCTGGACACGGTGACCATCGGCATCCGGCCAGAACAGCTCGAACTGCGCCGCGACGGAACGGGTTTCACCGTCACCGTGGAACTCGTCGAGGAACTCGGCAGCGAATCGTATGTGTACGCGCGCATACCGGGTGCGCCGATCACCGGCCTCGACGGCGAACCGTTCACCTTCGTCGCCCGCTCGGCAACCCGCGCCCCAGCCAAACTGGCCGAATCGGTCACGCTACAGGTCAGCGACCCCGCCTCGATTCATCTGTTCCATCCCGTGAACGGAACGCGCATCGCCGACTAGCTCGAGTTTCGACCGGTAACGGGCGGTTCGGTGCCCGGTTGATCTTGAATGAAGCGCTTTGCTGATGATTCCTATCGCGGCTGATGCTGGGAGATGGCTCGACGTCGCTACGCTGGCAGCCCGGCCCGGCGCCGAGCCACGGCGGCGACGGCGGCCCAGTCCTTATCGCCGTCGCCGTGGGCGAGGGCGTCGAGGAAGGCGTCGCGCAGCACGCTGCCGAAGGGCAGCGGGACGTTCGCCGCGGCGCCGCCGGTGAGCGCGAGGTTGACGTCTTTGAGGCCGAGTGGCAGCCGGAAGCCAGCTGGTTCGTAGCGCCGTTCGGCGACCATTGCGCCGTAGCCTGAGTAGATCGGCCCAGGAAACAGTGTGCCGCTGAGCATTTCGACCAGGTCGGTGGGCCGGACACCGTGGGACTCCGCCAAACTGCACGCCTCGGCCATGGACTCGATGGCGCAGGCGATCAGGAAGTTGGCGCTGATCTTTGCGGCGTTGGCGTGGCTCGGGCGGGTGCCGAAATGCCAGGTGTGCCGGCCCATCGCGGACAGCAGCGGTGCGACCTTCGCCAGCGCCGTCTCGTCGCCGGCGGCGAGAATGTTCAGTTCGCCGACGGCGGCTACTTGGGGCCGGCCCAGGACGGGCGCGGCGACGTACCCGATGCCGTGCTCGGTGTGCAGGGCTTCGGCCCGCTCGGCGAGTGCGATCGATACCGTCGCCATGTTGAGGTGCACGGCTGCCTTCGCGTTTGCCAGCAGCGCCGGGTCCAGCAGCTGCTCCACGGCATGGTCGTCGGCCAACATGGAGACGACCGTCTCGGCGGCGAACACGTCTGCGAGGTGCCCGGCCGCGTCGGCGCCCTGTGCGACCAGGGCGGCGACCGGTTCGGGGGAGCGGTTCCAGACCAGGAGCCGATAACCTGCCCGAAGCAGGCTGGCGCCCATGCCCTGCCCCATCGCGCCGAGCCCGACGAAACCAACTGTCATTCCAGTCATCGCACACTCCTCGTTGTAGTCCTCGGCCGACCGACTCAACGGCGGCCATTTCCTGGTCGATGGCCCGTGCAACTGGGTCGGACGGACTAATTCATCGTCTCTCTTTGCGGCGGCCGATCCCGAGGCGCGAAGCTGTTCGGACGGTCCGCGAGGCTGATGATCGTCCCAAAGGGTCCGATTTGGTGACCGGTCCCGATCGAGACGGGTCGGGTCCCGAGTGCTCGGACGAACTGCGCGAGACGAGCCCGGTCTTCTTCAACACCTTCGCCCAGGGCTACTGGGTGTCCACCCGTCATGACGCGGTACGCGACATCTACAAATTGCCGGAGGTGTTCTCGAGCGAGTCGATCACGGCGACTTCAGGATCGACAACACCATTCTCGATCTGGCTGGACCGGAGATCGTCCGTCTCGCTCTCGCCAACTTCAAGCTCGCGGTCATCGGTGCGGGAATTACCCACCGGGCTCGGCAAGGTGCCGACGCCGGGAACGGCGCGGCCGAGGCGACACCGGAGTTCATGGCCGCAGGCTTACGTGCACTACGGAGGAGGTGAACCATAGCGGTCAGCAAGCGGCGACGGCACGGTCGGCTGCCGCCCGGTCAGCCGCGGCGAGTCCGAATACGAGAGCGGCGGCAATTCCGCCGGTGTACGCGTGGTCGTAGAGACCGCCGATATCGGCGCCCGCCGCGAAGAGTCCTTTGATGGTTCCGCCACTTGCGGCGAGGACCCTGCTGTATCGGTCGATGCGAATGCCGTG
The DNA here is from genome assembly GCF_050955745.1 of Nocardia sp. CA-120079. Taxonomy (NCBI): domain Bacteria; kingdom Bacillati; phylum Actinomycetota; class Actinomycetes; order Mycobacteriales; family Nocardiaceae; genus Nocardia; species Nocardia sp. CA-120079. The sequence continues at coordinate 5,399,831 of NZ_CP192088.1, read as the reverse complement.
AAATGGAAATGTCAGGGCGGGGCACACCTCGATGACGTAATACGGGCCGTGGTCGAGCGCTCGCGCGTCGTAGGTGCGCGGGGGCTGCGCTGCTGCGCCCGCTGCGTTGACAGCCCGGATCTGCGCGGCGATGCCGACGCCGTCGTACCCCCATTCGGTGGGCAGATATGCGAAGTCGTCGAGGCTTTCGGCGATGCCACAACGGCCGCCGCGGCGTTGTGCCAGATCGAACTTGTCGAGCGCTTGCGCGCCTTCGACGTAACTTCCGGTGATCCAGTCGCGGTAGACCCGCTCGTCGGCGACGAGCAATCCTCGGGACTCGGGTTGGTCCAGCAGTTCCATGGTGGTCAGGTGATCGCCGACGGTTTCATCGGTGAACCGGCGGTTGTCGAGATTGAACAGCAGGGCGTGCTCGCTGTAGTACAACGACAGCGCGACGAAGTCGGACGGGTCGCGAAACTCTACCCCGGCGGGAATGAGGTGGCCGTAGAAACCGGAGCGTTGCGTGCCTGTCGCGGCCCCGACGCACTCGGCAAGCCGAAGTCCGTCGCCGATGCTGGTCGGGTTGGACCGCAACTGTATCGCGCTCGCATCGGGATGGATGTATCTGTCGACCAGCTCCGGATTCGCCTGGAACCCGCCGGTCGCGAGTATCGTTGCGCCAGCGCGAAACTCGCGTTCGGTGCCATCCGGAAGTCGCACACGAGCGCCGACGACGGAACCGTCCTCGGTGAGCAGGGCTCGAGTGTCGGCGTCGGTGAGCAACTCGCCCTCGGCACGGATCCGTCGGCGACATTCGTCTATGTACCGGTTGGTGTCGAATTGATGGCCGGAACCGTAGCGCAGGACGGTAACCGCATCCGCGCATTCGACGCCGAGCGACCTGATCCAAGCGATACCAGGGCCGAATCCGTCGACAAGTGCGCGGCGCAGCTCGATATCGCCGCGCGGGTTGACCTGGTCCATGATCGCGTGGGAGGGGGCGGTCCAGGCATATCCCGCGAATTGCGCGGATCCGCCTACTGCGGCGGCTTTTTCGACGACGATCACCGAATTGCCTCGATGCAGCGATCGAGCCGCCGCGGTTAGCCCGGCCATCCCGCCGCCGATGACGAGTACGTCGGTGTGGACCTCTGGCATTCGATGCTCCTCACGCGTCGCGATGCTGCCCACCCTAACTCTAAAACTGAAGTCAGTTCAAGTGCCGAATTTGCTTGTGAAGTGGATCACGGCGCATGTACGGTGAGCCCCGAACCGAGTTCAACTCAGTTTGGTTCGGCGACAGCGCGCCGACGATTGGGAACCTTGCCTTCGAGAGGAGCTTCGCGTGATCGATCGCGAATTCACTGGATTCTTTATCGGGGGATCTTGGCGAAAGACGTCCTCCGACGACCGATTCGAGGTGATTTCGCCGGCGAGCGGCAAGCCGATCGGTTCGGTGCCCGCGGCCACCCAAGCGGATATCGACGCGGCCGTTGCCGCCGCCCGAGAGGCTTTCGATGGGTCCGACTGGCCGAAACTTATTCCAGCGCAGCGCGGTGAGTACCTCGTTCGCCTTGCCGCGGCGATCGCCGCACACCGGAAGGAACTCGCCGAGCTCATCACCGACGAACTGGGCTGCAGCCGTCTGCTCTCCCAGGTGTACCAGGCCGTCGCGCCGACAATGAGCCTGAATTACGTCGCCGAAGTAGCGAAGTCGCTACAGACCAGCGAGCTCCGTGTCAGCGACCTGTCCCCGTTTGCGGGATCGGGGGATGCGGTCGGCGTCATCCCGATGGCGGGCAAGAGCCTCGTCGTCAAGGATCGCGCACAACGGTGAAGACGATGCCGTCCGGATCGCCGATCAGAGTCGCTACGGTCTTGCCGGATCGGTCTTCACCGCCGACACCGCACATGGTTTCGAGCTCGCACGCAGAATTCGAACAGGAACATTCTCGGTGAACACATTCGCCGCATATCTCGGATCTCCTTTCGGAGATTACAAAGAGTCCGGCCTCGGGCGCGAGCACGGCGTCGGCGCGGTACAGGAGTACCTGCTGGAGAAGACCATCTCCATCGATCCCAGCCTCGACCTCCCCGAAGAAGTCGTATCCGGCGTACCCGTCGGACACGGTCCGGGCATTACCGCCTGATTCCAGAATCAGTAGTAATGCCAACTTGTTTCGACACATGAAGAAGCGATGAGGATTCAAGCAATGAAATTCAAGAAGTTCGCGGTAACGGCTGCGCTGGTGACCACCGGACTCGGTATCAGCGCCGGGACCGCCCATGCCGCGCCCACCTCCGGCCACGGTGACGTCGATTTCACCGCTTCGGCGACCGACCGGTCCACGATCATCACGACCAGCGCGGGATCGATGGTTGTCGAGGACGGTGTATTCAAGATCAAGGCAGCCGATGGGGCCACCCTGGCCGGTACCGAATTGCGGTTCCGTGTTGATGATTTCGAGTTCCCGATCGCGGCGGAGATCAACGACCGCACGGCGACCCTGAGCCCCCAATTCGATATGGCACACGCGACCTACAAGCCGGTTGCGTTGCCATATGAGGATCAGGCGCCGTGGAAGACCCAGTATGACCGTGAGCAGGCCGCTTGGAACCGCCTGACCAGCACCATCAGTGCGGGTGCCACGATCGGCACGCTGGTCGGCGGTCTGGCCGGCGGCGCGGCGGGCTGCGTACTCGGCGGCATCGCCGGAGCCACGGTCGCCGCGGCCACCATCGTCGGCTTGTTCGGTCCGTTCATTCCGGCCGCAGCCGTCGGTTGCCTGGGCGGCATCGTCGCCATCGGCGCGCTGGGCACGCTGGCCGGTCAGATCCTGGTAACCGCGCCGGTCGCGATCGGTGCGGCGATCCAGTACTTCACCACCATCAACCAGCCGATGCCCGCCCCGAAGTAGTTCGCCGAGTGCGACAGTAGGCAACGGTCAAGCTCACGCCCCGCCCGGATCCCTTGCCGGGCGGGGCGTGCGTAGGTATACGGCCACTATGTGCGGCATCGGACGCAGTGTCGTCGGTATGACGCGCAGAGTGCGCCGCACGAGGGCGGCGCACCAGGTGTGGTCTGCGTCGGTTGACCATGCGTCAGCGCATGGAGATGAGCCGCGACCGGGCAGCAATCGCTCGGTCGCGGCACGCCGCAGGTGAGTTCCGCCCATGGTGGGAAAATAGCGTCGGTCCGCGTCTGCAACCCGGCCAGAGCCGCGCACGAGCCCCGGGTCTGGCGAAGCCATCGGGGCAGGACCAGCCGTTTCCCGAGTCGCTGGTGATGGCCGAGGTGAAACCATGAGCGGTGCCGTGCTCACACGAGCCGGCCCGATCGGACAGCCGTGTCCGTGATCGCCTGCGCCGCAGCGTATCCCTCCGCCACCGCGTGCGAGACCCGGCGTGGCACGACGGCATCCCCGATCACCTGCACTCGTGCTCGCGCAGGGGCCTGCGCGATGTCATGCCAGTCGGAGGCGATTCTTTCTCCGACGGCAACAGCGCGGTCGCAGGTAAGCTCGAATGTCCTGCCCGACAGGAGATGTCGGCACCAGACCATAGTGCCTGCGCCGTTTGTTCGCATCTCCGTAACGGCCGCGCCGACGATGAACTCCACTGGGCTCCCGGCGAGCCTTTTCATCAGTTGGACCCGGCTCTCCGGCGGGATGGTTGCCGCAAATGCGGGTCCCGGGACCACCACGGTCACCTGTGCGGCTCCTGCTGCCAGCGCGGCTTCCAGCGCGCCGACGGTAAGCCATGTGCCGAAGCCGTCGTCGGCGATGACCACCCCATCTCCCGGTGATATCGCATGCCGATCGGCGATGAGACCTGTCGAGGACAGCGCACCGGGCGTGCGGAGTTCAGTAGCGCCGGAAGCGACGATGACCTCATCGAAATCGCCCAGTTCATGAAGCGTTACGCGGTGTCCGAGTCGCACATCGGCGTTCCCGAGATTGTCTGTGTAGAACCGAAGCAACTTCGACCAGCCCGCTCGGTTCGGCGCCTGCGCCGCCACCGCCAACTGCCCGCCGATTCGCTCGTGCGCCTCGAAAAGCGTCACCTCGTGCGTCGCGGTGAGTTGGAGTGTGGCCTCCAGACCGGCGGGTCCGGCGCCCACTACTGCCACTCGCCGCGACGCCGCCGGTGGCGGGCCGAACTGGAGCGGCGATGCCGGGCGGGCGTCGTGGCCGGGCGGGGCCAAGATCGGATTCACCGAACACAGCAGGACCGGAGTGAATGTGCGGCAGTCCTCATTGCACGATACGCACGGACGGATCTGAGAGTCATTGCCCCGCAGCAACTTTTGCGGCAGTTGTGGATCGGCGATGAGCGGCCGAGCCAGCCCGATCAAATCGGCTCCGGCCACCAATGCGGATTCGATGTCCTGGCTGGAGCGAAACGCCTGCGACACCAGCAACGGCCGCGCCGTTGCCGTGCGCAGCCTCCGTACGTGCGTAAGCAGGGGCGGCTCGGATGTTGCCATATCGCGCACGTATGTGGTCCGCACGCCCGCGGTCACATTCACATAGTCGAACATATCGAGCAACGGCATCAGCTCGCAGAGTCCGTCCAGGTCCAGACCGGCCTCTTCCGCACCATCGATCGAAACACGCACCCCGAGCACCACTTCCGGACACGACGCCGTGATCTCGGCATGCAGCCGGTGCAGAACCTGCACCCGCCCCGCAACCGCGCCGGACTCCGCTCGGGTGTTGGAAGCGGGCGAAAGGAACTGAGCCAGCAAATAGCCATGGGCCGCATGCAGTTCGATCGCGGGGAACCCCGCTTCGATGGCATGGCGGGAACTGACCACAAAGCTCGCGATCATCCGATCGACATCGGCTTCGGCCATCGCCCTGGCGCGCACCGGCTCCCGCGGCGATCTGATGCTCGACGGCGCGATCGGGTGCTCCCAGATCTCGGCTCCGAGTGTTTCGCGTCCGAGGTGCACGAGCTGACATACCGGTACCGCACCCTCGCTCCGGATCGCGGTCGCTCGCGCCCGTAGCCCGCCGATCGCCTCGGGCCGCCATGCCTCGGTGATATTGCCGATTCGATTCGCCGATTCCGGACTCACGACCGTGCCACCCGCGATCACCATCGCCGCGCCTCCGGCGGCGCAGCGCCGCCAGTACTCCGCGTCCCCGGGCTGTGCCAGCCCGCCGGCGACCACTCCGGATCCGTGCGCGGTGGCCACCAGGCGATTACGCAGTTGTACTGCGGCGATCCGCAGCGGCCGGGACGCCTGGCGAGTGGGTACAAGATCTTCTTGAACTGGATTCACTTCATGAGTTTGCCTCCATGTGATTGACACCACAAGGGGCTGCGGATAAATTCTCAAACTGAGGTCAGTTCAGTTTCGGAGGTTCGATGTCTTTTTTGCTCGTGCACGGCGCGGGTATGGCCGCCTCCTGCTGGGATCGGTTACTGCCGTTGCTCAGTGGGCCGGCGGTCGCCGTGGACCTGCCCGGCCGCGGGAAGCGGTCCGACCGTGATATTCGCGGGGTCACCCTGGACGACTGTGCCAAAGCCATCGTCGAGGACGCGGCCGATCTCACCGACGTTGTGATGGTCGCGCATTCGTTCGCCGGAGTGTCGGTTCCGAGGGTGCTGCCGGAGCTCGCGGATCGCATCCAGCACGTCGTATTCCTGTCCGCTGTCGTGCCGCCGCACGGGACACGCGTTCTCGACCAGATCGATCCGGCTGTCCGGGCCGCGGTGCAGCAGTCGATCGTCGGCGGGGTTTATCACCAGGATCGCGCCGCCGCGATTGCCATGTTGTGCAACGACATGTCACCCGAGCAGACGGCATGGACTGCTGATCAGGTAATCGATGATTCGGCGGCGTTGCTCGAGGAAACGGTAGATCTCTCGGGCCTGTCGGCCGACCTTCCGCGAACCTACATTCGCCTCACCGAAGATGCGTGCTATTCGCCGCATCTGCAATCGCGGTCCGCCGACCTCGTCGGCGGAAGCACCCGTTTTCTCGAATCGGGCCACATGCCGATGGTCTCGATCCCGAACGATCTGGCCGCTCTTCTCGATCAGGTAAGGAAATAGATCCCTCATGAAATCGCTGACCAAGGCGGTCGCGGCTCTCGCGATTGTTGCCTCGACATTCGGCCTTGCCGCCTGCGGTGGGAGTTCGTCCGCCTCGAAGCCCATCGAAGGGAGCTGGGAGGACGTGGTCGCCGCGGCCGACGAGGAGGGCGCCGTGATGCTCTACTCGAGCCAGAAGCCTGCCAACCTCGAAGCCCTGAAGACCGCGTTCCAAGCAAAGTATCCGCGGATCAAACTGGACTTCGTGCGCGGTACCGACGCCGACATCAACCCGCGAGTGGAGACCGAGAAGAAGACCGGGAAGGGCACCGCCGATGTGCACATGCTGACCGATGCGGCGTGGATTGCCAATGCCGCGAAATCGGGGTCGTACTCCACCGAGTTGGTCGGGCCGGACCTGAAAGCGCCCGAGTATCAGCCGGACAAGAGTGTGCTCAACAACCGGTTCTTCCTGTCGAGCGCGGCGGTTTTCGCACTGGGCTGGAACACCGGTGCGGTCCCGAACGGCGTGAAATCTCCCCAGGACATAGTGAATCCCGCCTATCGGGGCAAGATCGGAATCGTCAATCCGTCCGGCATCGCCTCCTACGTCGATCTGTACCGGTACTACGCGCGCGTCTACGGCGCGGACTACTGGAAGCAACTCGCCGCCCTGAAGCCGCGAATCTACCCGAGCGCGCTGGGTGTCGCCCAGGCACTGACCTCCGGTGAAATAGTCGTGACGCCTTCGGTGCAGCCCTTGGTGACCGAAGTAGCCGCGGGTGCGCCGGTCAATTGGGCTCTGCCACCTGCGCCGTGGGGCACCCCCTGGTACAGCCAGGTGACGAGTGTGGCGCCGCATCCCAATGCCGCTCAGGTACTGGCGAATTTCATGGTCACCCGCGAAGGACAGACAGCGCTCAACGGGGGATACGCGGCGGCGTTGGCCGATATCCCGGGCGCGGTGGCCCGGGCTCAGGACATCGCCGCACCCGACACCAGTGATCTGACGCCCGAGAAGATCGAGAAGTACTCCCAAGAGTGGTCACAACTTTTCCAGAGCTGACAATGGACAGGAGTACTGCATTGCGCGGAGTCAACGTATTGGTCACCGGCGCGTCCGGCGGAATCGGCGGCGCGGCCGCCGAACTGTTCGCCAGCAAGGGCGCGACGGTGTACCTCACCGACCTCGACGATGCGGCGGGGGAGCGCCGCGCACACGAACTTGGGCCGACCGCGCATTACCGCCGTCTCGACGTGACGGCCGAATCCGATTGGCAGGCGGTCACTTCCGATATGGATCGTGCGGGACACCCCCTCCAGGTGCTGGTGAACAGTGCTGGAGCGGCAATGAAAGCCCCGCTGACGCAAACCACGCTGCAGCAGTTCCGCAGGATGATCGACCTCAATCTGGTCGGCACCTTCCTCGGACTGCAGGCGGCCGCCGCGGCGATGGTCAGCGGCGGGGCGGTCATCAATATCTCGTCGCTGCGGGGCGTGCTCGCGACCGCTGAACTCGGCGCCTACGGCGCGTCGAAGTTCGGTGTCCGCGCCTTGAGCAAAGTCGCGGCACTGGAATTGGCCGATCGCGGCATCCGCGTCAACACGGTGTGTCCGGGCAGCATCGACACCGAGATCACCGCGATTCCCGACTTCGCCGCCGACGATGTCGAAGCCTATGTGCGATCCATCCCCATGCAGCGGCGCGGCAGCCCCATGGAGGTCGCGAAGGCGATCTTGTTCCTTGCCGGTGACGACAGCAGCTATGTCACCGGGATCGACTTGCTGGTCGATGGCGGTATCGCCGCCGGCGTCCGCACACCCAAGAAGCAGACCTAGAAGGCATGAGATGAACTCGCAGTTCACAGTTTCCGGTCTCACCAAGACCTATGGATCGAATGTCGTAGTCGACCGGCTCGACCTCGCGATCGAGGAAGGCGAACTCCTCGTACTACTCGGCCCGAGTGGCTGCGGCAAGACAACTACCTTGCGCTGCCTCGCCGGATTGGAGACGCCCCAGGATGGTTCGATCACCTTCAAGGACCGGCGCGTCTTCGACGCCGAGGCGAAGCTGAATGTGCCTGTCCACAAACGGAATATCGGAATGGTGTTCCAGTCGTATGCGCTGTGGCCACATATGACCGTGCGCAAGAACATTCGATATCCGCTGCGGGTCCGCAAAATGCGGAAGGAGATTTCCAGCGGCGCCGTCGAAACTGCTGCTGCCATGGTCGATTGCGCACAGCTGCTCGACCGGTACCCGGCGCAGCTCAGCGGTGGACAGCAACAGCGCGTCGCAGTGGCCCGTGGCCTGGTGGCCCGGCCCGATCTGGTGCTCTTCGATGAACCGTTGAGCAATCTGGATGCCAGATTGCGGGATCAGGTGCGTACGCAAATCCATCAGCTGCATCGAAGTCTCGGATTCACGGCAGTTTTCGTCACACATGACCAGGCCGAGGCATTCGCCCTCGGCGATCGCGTCGCCATTATGAAGGCGGGCAAGATCGAACAGTACGATGCGCCCGAGCAGGTTTTCGAGCATCCGGTATCGGAGTACGTGGCCGCGTTCATCGGTATGGCCAACCGGCTGGAACTGCGCCGCGGTCCCGGTGGCTGGATGACCTCGGCCGGCGACGATATCGACCTGACGCGTGCGGTGGTGCGTGGACGAGCCGACGAAGGTACGTCCGCGGTCGCGCGGCTACGTCCCGACGATGTCGTCGTGCATTCGTCGATCGACGAAGTGCCACAGGGCGATGTGGCACTGCATGCCGAGTTGGTGACCTACGAATACGGCGGCCGCCACTTCGACGTGACTGTCCGCACAGGTGGTGAACAGCTCGCGGTGCGGGTCGATGCGGCCACCCATGGCGCCACCTTGCGCCGAAGCCGTCCCGGAGATCCCATGATCGTCAGTTTCTCCCCGGCGAGCCTGCGTGTATTCGCACATCCCGACGGTGCCGCCGCGGATGTGCCGGAGCTGGCGACCGCGGGTGTGGGAGGACAGTCGTGATGGCCACGCTCACCGCCACGGGCAGCCGCTCCATTGCCATACCCGCGCGGTGGCGGGCCAGAATCGGATATCTGGCCTTGCTGGCGATTCTCGCCTATCTGGTCGTATTGCCGATGATCCGGCTGCAATCGCTGGCCTTCGAAAACGGCGCGCAGGGTTATCGAAATCAATACGGGCGCTTCGATATCGCAGAGACGATCGGGACGACCATCGCACTGGCCCTCGGCTCGCTAGGGATCGCGATGGTGCTCGGCACGGTGCTGGCGTTCGCGGCGAGTAGACTGCCCGACCGCCTCGGCTTTCTGCGGATCATTCCGATCCTGCCGATCGTCATGCCCGCGGTTGCCAACGTCGTCGGCTGGGCCTTTCTGCTGTCGCCAGGGCCGGGCTACTTGAACCTGGTGCTCAGGAAGTTGCCGTGGTGGAGCGGATCGGATTCCGGACCGATCGATGTCTACACCGTCCCGTGGATCATCATTCTCACCGCTTTCGGGCTCACGTCGTTCGTCTACCTATTCGTCAGTGCGGGCATGCAGAACGTCAGCTCGGAACATCTCGAGGCCGCACAGGTGAGCGGGTCGTCCACGCTCGGCGTTTTCTTTCGGGTGGTGCTGCCGTTGCTGCGCCCCTCGTTGATCTACGGCGGCGGAATCGCGTTGTTGCTGGGCCTCGGCCAGTTCACCGGTCCACTGCTCCTTGGTCAGAACAGTGGCGTCAAGGTGCTCACCACCGAGATGTATCGGCGAGTGTCCGAGTCACCGTCCGACTTCGCCGCGGCAGCTGCGGCAGGTTCGCCACTGGTGATCTTCGGGCTCGTCCTGGTGTTGCTCCAGAAGGCCTTGCTCGGCAACCAGACTCGCTTTGTCACGCACGGCGGCAAGGCATTCGCACCATCCACCGGCCGCGCTACCTGGGCAGTAGTGACGGTTGTCGGTTACGCGTTGTTCGCCCTCGTCATCCCCTTGGTCGGGTTGATCATCGTGGCCTCGACGCGGTACTGGTCGGGCTCGCTGTCGTGGAACCTGTTCACGCTCGACAATTTTCGAGAGTTGGCGGCCACCGATGCGATCGTCGAATCGGTGGTCACGAGTGTGCTGACATCGCTCGGCGCGGTGGCGATCTGTGTACCCGTCGGCTACGTGATGGCCAACCTGCTGGTACGAGGCCGACGCCACAAAATATTGGCGCTCATCGGTGATTTCATCACGGCATTGCCGCTCGGCATCCCGGCGGTGATCTTCGGCGTCGGCTTCTTGCTCACCTACACCGAGCCGCCCTTGATTCTGTACGGCACGCGAACAGTGATCATCCTCGTCTACGTGGTTCTGATGTTGCCCTTCGCGACGCGCATGCAGATGACCGCGATGCTGTCGCTCGGCAATACCTACACCGAGGCGTCGGCGACCAGCGGAGCATCACCATTCGTGACGAACGCGCGGATCATGCTGCCGTTGATGCGTCCCACCATTCTCAGCGCGGTCGCGTTGATGTTCATCCTGCTGACACACGAATTCGCGGCCTCGCTGCTGGTGCGCGCGTCGACCACCCAGGTGATGGGGACCCTGCTGTTCGACATGTGGCAGAACGGTTCCTACCCGCTCGTCGCGGCGATGGCGCTGCTCATGACAGCGGTGACCACGATCGGCGTCGCACTCGCCATGCTGGTCGGCGGCCGCAACGTACTCAGCAAGCTCTGACCGTCGGAGCCCAGCTCCGACTTCGAAAGGACTGCACAGCAATGGTTCTCGGTGTTTCGAGGCTCGATGGCAAGGTCGTGTTGGTGACCGGTGCGACAGGTGGGATCGGCGTGGAAATCGTGCGCCGCCTGGCCGAGGAGGGGGCCTCGGTTGTGGTAACCGACGTCGACGTCGAGGCGTGCGAGAAGCTGAGCGCCGGCCTGGAACACGGTGCGCGGCATCAGGTTCTGGGATTGGACATCACCCGAGAGTCGCAGTGGCAACAGGCGATGTCCGCGGTGTCCGAACGTTTCCCGAGTCTGGATGCCGTCGTCAACAACGGTGCCATCGGCAGCCTGGCGTCGGTGGTGGACGAGGATCTGAATCGGTACAACCGGGTGATCGAGGTGAGTCAGACCGGCACCTGGCTGGGTATGAAGCACGCGGGTGCGCTGATCGAGCAAACCGGCGGCGGATCGATCGTCAATATCTGCTCGATCCTCGGCACTGTCGGCGGTCTCGGCAACAGCGTGGCCTACGCCGCGGCGAAGGGTGCCGTGCGCAGCATGACGAAGAACGCCGCATTGCATTGGGCGACAAGGGGAGTGCGGGTCAACTCGATTCACCCGGGATTCATCGAAACGCCACAGCTGCTCGAACGGTACGAGGGCACCGAGCGGCACCAGGCGATGGTCGCGAACACACCGATGGGCCGACTCGGCCGCGCCGAAGAGGTCGCCGCCGCCGTCGCGTTCCTGGCAGGCGACGATTCGACCTTCATCACCGGCACCGAACTCTACGTGGACGGCGGCTGGACCTGCGCCTGACCGGCGAAGCTGTTGGCGTCGCCGACGATAGTGCGGCGATCCCCGCACAGCGGAAAGTCCCGCACCTCGATCACATCCGAGGTACGGGCTTTCTGTGTGGGATCGGCACGATATGCGCGCTGTGTCCGCGCTCAGCGCCTCATACGGCCACCCGGAAGGCCATAACGCCGTCCACATCCTTCGCGGACAACGTGTTTCGGGCGACCAGGACATCCAGATGCGCCATTGTCTCGCAGGTCGCGACCATCTGATTGAAGTCGTCGAGCGTGCTGAACGCGCGGTCGCGCCGCGTCCACGTCAATGCTCGGGCCACCGCCATGCCGGTGCACGGACCAAGATCGCCGACGACAGTGACGATTTGCTCGAACCGGCGGTCGTGATGGGCGAGAAGTTCACGAGCGCGTTGCCCGACGCTGCCTCCGGTGGGGCCGTGCGCGGGCAACATCTGCTGCCCGTCATCGTCGCGCAGCAGTATCAATGACCGGAGGAAGTTGTCCAATGGCAGTTCCCACGGGCCCAATTCGAATCCGATCGATGGGGTGATCGTGGGTAGCACGTGGTCTCCGGTGAAGACGAGCCCCTTCTCACGATCCTGAAAGATCATATGGCCCTTGGTATGTCCGGGTGTCGCTACCGCGTGCAGATCCAGCCCGGGGATGGCCAGTGCGCCGGGGCGCAGCCAGTGGTCGGGTTGTTCCCAATCGTCGCGTTCGAACGGTTCGGCGATGCCTGCCGCATGAGCTCGTTGTGCGATATCGTCCGCGCCGGCCCGCCGCAGTTCCCGCAGCGAACTGTCGGGGACATTGCTGTTCAGCCGGTGGATGGCGCTGAGTCCGCCGGCTTCATCGGCACCGAGATGAACTCGACAGCCGTGCCGACGACGCAGTTCGATGGCGAAAGTGTAGTGATCGCGGTGGATATGGGTGACGAAGACATCGTGGATTTCGGTCGCCGACCGGCCCATTCGGGCCAGCGCGTCGGAGAGCTCCCGGTAGGTGTCGGGCCGATGCCATCCGCCGTCGATGAGTACCAGGCCGTCGTCGGTTTCCAGGACGTACACGTTGACCGCGCGCAGGCCGTCCTGCGGCATCTGCAGCGGGATACGGTGAATCCCTTCGGCTATCGGATAACACCCGGGTTCGGCCCATTCGGCGCTCATTCGACCGCCGGGGCGGGTGGCACCATCGTCTGCTCCTCGCCGTACCAGATCATGCGACGTCCCCGCATGGTGCCCACGTGCTCGACGGCGGCCTTCCATTCCGGGCTCGCCAATGCGGCGTCGAGTGCGTCGCGGGATTCGAAACTCAGAATCGACAGGCCGTCCCAGCCGGACGACTTCTCGTCGAAGGATTCGAGGAGTTCGGTGTGCTGCCAGCGCAGCAGGCCGGGCAACGGGTAGGTCACCTCCGCGTGTTCACCCCGCCACCATTCGATGAACTGCTCGTGGGTCCAATCATTGGGACGCGATGCGAGGACGATCAGGTTGTACATGCGACTCCTAACTGAATTCTGTTCAGTTTCGGCGAGCGTAGAGATCCCACGATGTGGGATGTGGTTTCTCAGCTACGCACGATCCGTACTGCTGCTTCGGTGACCGACTCGGTGATCTGGGCGAGGGTGACGCTGCCCTTCGGCCGGTACCAGCGCCAAACGCTGATCACCAGGCCCAGGACCATTCGGCCGAGCATGCGTGGATCGCCCGGGGTGAAGACACCGGCCTCGATTCCCTCCGAAATCAGCCCGGTCCAGTTCTGCTCGATCTGCCGCACGAGCTCGCGCGACCGCAGGCGTTCGGCCTCCTCCTTGGCCGACTGACGCGGGGCGGCGAGCAAATCCATATGGTTCTGCAGGATGCGGCGCTGCAAGGCATCGGTCGGCGAGGCGGTCAGCGCCGCGGCGATGGCGGCGCGCAACGCTTGCTCCGGGTCGGCCTGATCGGCGACCGCGGCGTTGAACCTTTCGGCCGAGTCGGCCAGTTCGAGTCGCATGATCGTCAGCAGGCAGTGGGCCTTCGACTCGAAATAGTGGTACAGCGCGGTCTGGCCGATGCCGACCTCGTCGGCGATCGAGGCCCATTTGGTGTGCTCGTAACCTACTTTCCCGAATTGCTTGATCGCGGCGGTGAGGATTCCGCTTCGCTTCGAGCGCGCGCTTTCCCGGCGGACCTCCGAGTCGACGGTCATCAGGTCTTATACCCCCGCATTCGATGGTGTGGATTCGACATGACTCTACCGGAACTGAGGTGAACTCGGGTCAACTCCGGTGGCCAGCTGTGTCGCCAGCCGCACCGCGTCGGTCCGGGACAACTTGCCGACGGTGTTCTGCGGCAGGTCTTGCACCGTGAACAGGTACTCGGGCCACTTCGACTTGGGAAAGTCCGCCGCCGCGAGCTGATCGGTGACAGTGGCCAATGTCAGCGATTCGCCGTCGGTGACAACCAGCGCTGCCGCTCGTTCGCCGAGCATGGCATCGGGTACCGGGACCACGCACACCTGCACGATGCCCGGCACGTTCGCGATCGCGGATTCGAGTTCGTTGATATCGATATTGCGGCCGCCTCGGATAATGATCTGCTTCTGGCGCCCGGTCACTCGGATGGAGCCATCGATTGCGACCTCGACCAGATCGCCGGTCGGGAGGAAACCGTCCGCGGTGAGTTTCGGGGGAATGGCGACGCCGCCTCGGGCATAACCGACGAATAGGGACGGGCCCTGTACCTGTGCATCGCCGATCGCACCGGCGGCCACGGCGTTCCCAGTGTTGTCGACCGCCCGTACGACGGTGCCGCGGAACGGTCGTCCGTCCCGGCCGAGCCTGATGGCGGGCGGGTCGTCGAGTTGTGGCGTGGTGTGTCCGAGACATTCGGACATACCGAAAACTCGCAGGAACGTGGTGCCGAGCTTTTCCTCGGCCGCATGCAGTGCGCGTTCGTTCATCGGACCACCGCCGACGGTCATCGCCCGCAGGGCGGACAACGTGCCTTCGGAGCCGTCGGTCACCGACAACTGCAAGGCCATGGTCGGAACCAGCATCGTCCAGGCGACGCGGTGCTCCGCCATGGCCGCCAGGGCGGCGGCGGGTTCCCATTTGCCGATCGACACCATCGTGCCGCCGAGATAGGCAGGTAGGTACATGCCGAAACAGAAGGCGGCTACCGAAGACAGTGGCACAAACGCTCCGACTGCCTCGTTCGGCTCCAGTCGAACGGTGTCGATGGTGCACTGGCAGGCATAGCGGATGGCTTCTTCGGATTGCACAACACATTTGGGACGCCCGGTCGAGCCGGAGGTCATCGCAATGGCAGTGCCGCCGTGCCATCTGTCCACCGAATCGAACGGGCCCGTTCGCGAGTGCAACTCGCGCGCGTCGAAGGCGGTCTCCCGAATCGGGAAGCGATCGTCGCGCACACCCCAGCGTTGCAGCGAGTCCGGTGCCGCGACCACCAGATCCGGGGCAATATCCTCGACAGCCAGAGTGAACTCGGATTCGGTGGCATGCGCGCCGAATACCGCGACGACACCACCACGTAGACCGATTGCCACGGCCGCCGCCACGGTGTGCCAGGTGTTATCGGCCTGGATGAGGGCAGTGGGCGGGGCCGGATCGATCGACTCGATCCGCTCGGCCAGCGCTCGGGCCGCTGCGACGATCTTTCCGAGGCTGTGGCGACCGGATTCGTCCACGACCGCGATCTGCTCCGGTGCGCGCTGTGCGCGCACGATCATTTCCTGCGCAAGTGTCTTCATCGCCCCACTTCTCTCGCGACGCTCGATATCTGTCTACTCGCTTCGACTTGCTTCGGTGCTCGGCTCGTCAACAAAGGCGGCACGAGTACCGCGCGTCCGGTGACGGTCCCGGCTCGAAGGCGCTGGTAGATGTCGACCGCATCGGTGAGCGGATACGTCGTTGACTCGACGTGGAGTGTCCCGCCGATAGCCATATCGACCACGGCCTCCAGATCCGATCGCGCACCCCAAAACGGTGCGTCCACCTGCCACCCGGCGGCGAGGCCGATGCGTTTGCCCACGGCCAGCTCGCCGCCCGAACTGCCGACGACCGCGAGTCGGCCTCCTGGCGCGAGTGCTCGCGCGGCCGACTCCATCGTGTCGGAGGCGCCGACGAAATCGAGGATCAGGTCGGCGCCGCCGTCGAGTGCCGGAAGCGCCGAGGCGAGATCGGCAACCGCCACATCGCTGCCGAGTCGCAATGCGACGGGGAGTGTTTCCGGCCGGTTGTCGATGGCGAGGACACGTCCGGCACCGAAGTGGCGAAGGATCTGAATCGCCAGGTGACCGAGCCCGCCGACACCGATCACGACACAGATCGTGGATTCGTCGATGACATCGGCGTGCTGGTGCACGGCGTGGTAGGCGGTCGTCCCAGCATCCGCGAGAGGCGCGGCGATGGCGGGTTCCAGATCGCCGGTGCGAACAAGGAATCGGGCCGAGGGAACAACCATGGCCTGTGCCAGACCACCGTGATAGCCGAGGCCATTGCCGATCGGAGCCAGTCTGCCGTCGGCCCGCGGTCGCAGCGTCAAACAGTAGTTCTCCCGCCCACGCGCACAATTGCGGCAGCGGCCACATCCCCAGATGCCATGGACCACAACGGCTTCGCCGAGCCAGGACTGATCCGCACCGGCACCGGCATCGATCACCGTGCCAGCGACTTCATGGCCGAGAGTGAGTGGCAGCGGATAGTCGAAACTCGATTCGGCGGCATCCATGACGTGCAGATCGGAGCGGCACAGCCCCGCCGCGGTGACCTGTAGCAAGAGCTCTTCCCCACGCGGCTCTGGAACGGCAACTTCACGCAATCGTGGTTCGGTACCCCACTCGGTCAATTGGACGGCCAGCATCAGCGCGCCGTCCAGCCACCGTCGACAATGAGCGTCTGCCCGGTCATATAGGACGACGCGTCGGAGGCGAGAAACAAGACCGCGCCGTCGATTTCACCGGCATTGCCGCCACGGCCGAGCATGGTGTTGCGGCGCACCCACCCCGCCGACTTCTCGTTGTCGAACAGACCATCGGTCATTTCGGTGTCGAACCAGCCCGGCACAACGGCATTCACCCGGATTCCTTTACGCCCCCACTGCCCGGCGAGTTCCCTGGTCAATCCGAGGACCCCGGCCTTGGATGCGGCGTAGCTCGCGCCGCCGATCGGTGCGGTCGAGACCAGCCCGGTTACCGACGAAATATTGATATACGACGCACGCGCACCCTCGGGCAGTCGTGTCGCGGCATACGTGGCGAGGTGGAATCCGGCCACCAGGTTGACCTCGAGGATCGAGGCGAACCCGGCTACCGTTTCTTCTTCGGCATGCGGGGGACCGGGTTTGCCCGCGTTGTTGACCAGCACATCGAGCCGTCCGGACTGCTCATAGCAGCGGTCGACCAGCATTCGGCGGTCCTCGTCGGATGTCACGTCACAACGAACCGGAACGAGCCGGGGGTTATCCGCGGCCAGCGCCGCCAACCGGTCGAGCCTGCGGGCCGCCGCGTACACGGTGGCCCCGGCACTGGCGAGAGCGTTCGCGAGGCCCATCCCGAGACCGGACGACGCGCCGGTGACGACGGCGACTCGGCCGGACAACCCGAACAGTTCGTCCAGCGTCGTTCTGGTGGCACTCATATCGTTTCGCATGTCAGTACACCGCGGTCCGGCCGCCGTCGACCGGGATGATCGCACCGGTGGTGTAACCGGCGGCGGCGCTCGCCAAATGGGTTACCAGACCGGCGATTTCCGCCGGCCGCCCCAGCCGACCCGCGGGCAGGCGATCGATGATCTTCCCGACGAACTCGGCGTCCCAGTTCTCGGCCATATCCGTCGCGAATCCGCCGGGCATCACGCAATTGACGCGCACAGTTGGTGCGTATTCCTGTGCGAATGCCATGGTCAAAGCGTTGAGTCCGTTCTTGGCCGCGGCGTACATCGCCTCGGGCGGACTCGGCCGGACGGCCCCGATACTGGAGATATTGATGATCGACCCGCCCCCGGCGGCGGCCATCCGGGCACCGGCAACCGCCATCAGGCGAAATGGGCCCTTCAGGTTGACCTCGATGGTCTTGTCCCACAATGCTTCCGAGACCGACACCAGATTGTCGGCCAGCGGTGCGATACCCGCATTGTTCACGACGATATCGAGACTGCCGAAATCGGCGATGATCCGATCCACGGCCGGTTCGATCGAATCCCACTTGCCGACATGCAATTCGAACGGGTGCGCGCTGCCCGGCCCTTCGCTGTCGCCGAGTACGGCAACGGCCTGCTCGCACGCGTCACGTTTGCGGCTGGACACGATCACCGTGCAGCCCGCGTCCCGCAGTGCGCGCGCGATGGCCAGTCCGAGGCCGCGGCTGGCACCAGTAACCAAGGCGACCTTTCCGGTCAATTCCGTTGTGCTCATTTGTGCTTCTTCAATTCGAGGCGGGCGATGGTTCGCAGGTGTACTTCGTTGGGACCGTCGGCGATCTGCAGCGCCCGGGTGATGGCATGCAGGCGGGCCAGGACGGTGTCGTCGCTGACACCGGCGGCACCGTAGGTCTGCACCGCGCGGTCCACGACGGTGTGTGCCACTTCCATCGCCGCAACCTTGATCGCGGCGACTTCCGATCGAGCAGCCGCGTTGCCATAGTTGTCGATGAGCCAGGCCGACTTCAGGACGAGCAGGCGAATCTGGTCGATCTCGATGCGGCTGCGGGCAATCCACTCGCGGACGACGCCGCGATCGGCCAGTGGACCGCCGAATGCGATGCGCTCCAGGGAGCGTTGGCACATCATGTCGAGCGCACGCTCGGCCATGCCGATGGCGCGCATCGCGTAGTGCATCCGGCCCGGACCCAATCGGCCCTGGGCGATGGCGAAACCGTCACCTTCGGCGCCTAGCATGTTCTCGGCCGGAACGCGGACATCGGTGAACTGGACTTCGCCGTGGCCGAGACGGTCACGGAAGCCGAACATCGGAAGATCGCGCAGCACTTCGATTCCCGGGGTTTCCCGCGGGACCAGAATCATGCTCTGCTGGCGATATGTCGGTGCCTGCGGATCCGATTTGCCCATGAAGATGATGAGCTTGCAGTCGGGGTCGAGAATGCCTGAGGTATACCACTTACGGCCGTTGAGGACGTACTCGTCGCCGTCGCGAACGATGGTGGAGGTGATGTTGGTGGCGTCGGAGCTGGCCACTGCGGGTTCGGTCATCGCGAATGCGGAGCGAATAGTGCAGTCCAACAATGGTTTCAGCCATTGGTGTCGCTGTTTCTCGGTCCCGTACATGGCCAGGATCTCCATATTGCCGGTGTCGGGAGCCGAGCAGTTGATGGCTTCGTTGCCGATGATGGATCGACCGACGACCTCGGCCAGTGGCGCGTACTCCAGATTGGTGAGTCCGGCGCCGAGGCCGTCGTGGGTCATGAACAGGTTCCACAGACCCAATTCGCGGGCCTTGACCTGCATATCTCGCATGACTTGCGGCTGCTCATGGGCATTGTCGTTCGCCGCGATCTGAGCGTCGAACACCTGCTCCGCGGGATAGACGTACTCGTCCATGAAGGATTCGAGTTTGCCGAGCAGATCCTGCGTGCGGGGCGAATAGGAGAAATCCACGGTGCGGCTCCTGAACTGGTGCGGTCGACATCAACCGGCGAGTAGCGCGGTCCCGGTCTCGATCAGTCGGTTGATGGTGGCGGGCAGCTTTTCCTGGTCGGGGTCGTAATGCCGACCTTCGCGGTGGCGGCGCAGGTTGTGGCCCATGATCGCGGCCATCTTGAGGCGGCCCAGCGCGTCGAACCACGTCATATCGGTGAGCATCGGTCCGTCGCCGACGTACAGGTCGACCAGCTCTAGCGCCGAAGGCAGTCCGGGTACCTCCCGGCCGACACCTGGAAAGTTGCTGCCGTCGGCGAAAACGAGGAACCAGCCCAATTCGACCCGAGGGTCGCCCGCGCTCCAGATCTCCCAATCGATCAACGCGACCGGTTCGACGCCGTCGCAGATGATGTTTCCGAGGCGGTAATCACCGTGCACCAGTGTCGGTGTAATCGGTTCGGGTGTGGTCCGGCCGAGTAGCTCGAGCAGCCGGTCGCCACCGGCGACGAGGTCGGGTGGGACCGCACCGAGGGTGCGTGCCCAGCGTGCGAGTTCGGCGTCCGGCGTGAGCGGTGCCTGTACGCCGGGCGCGGCATTCGGATCTATCGCGTGCAGGCGCGGCAGAGTTTCCACGGCACGCCGCATCCGGGCCGCGGCCGAACCGGTTTCGACGGCCGGATCGTCCAGCACCGGTTCCAACGCCGCCCCGGCCACGAATTCCATGGCGAACCAGGCGGGTTCGTTGTCGTCGACCGCGACGATGCCCGGTATAGGAACAGGTGTGCGCGCCAATGCCTGCATGATCCGGGCCTGGCGCAGCATGTCGTGTCGGCCGATGGCCTGCTGACCCTCGGGTACGGCCTTGACCACGAAGTCACCGCCGGTCGTTCGCACGCGGTACGTCAAGCCGGAATGTCCGCCGAGCAGCGGTTCGAATGCGGTCACCAGGACGTCGAGGTCCGACTGCAACCGGGTACGGACGCGTCGTTCGAGGTTGTCGTGTCCATCCGTCGCCCGACCCCCTGCGGAATCGCTACCTGAACTCATGGGCGTGGCTCCCTCGGTAGTCCGAGAACTCGCTCGGCGATGATGTTGTGCTGAATCTCGTCGGTTCCCCCGGCGATCCGGTAGCCGGGTGCGCCGAGAATGTGCTCGGCCCACGCGAAGGTTCCCCAGCGACCGGAGTCCACGGTGAGGTCGCGCCCGAGTAGCAGGCGCACTACTTCGGAGGTGCGAGCCATCGTGTCGGTCGCCAGGAGTTTTCCGATCGAGGCCTCCGGTCCCGGGTCTTTGCCCGCGACGACGGCACCCGCCACCCGCATATTGCCGATTCGCTGTAGATAGCTGCGTATTACGAGGTCTGCGACCTTGTCTCGTTCGATCTCGGTCAGCTCCCGTCCGAGATGTTGTGCCAGCGCTACCGCCTGATCCGCGTTGGCCAGACCGAGGTTGCCGCCGTCGAGGCGTTCGGCGGCCAATACGGTGAGAGCTACCGGCCATCCCTGCCCCACCGGTCCGAGCCGGTAGCTGTCGTCGAGTCGGACATCGTCGAGGAAGACCTCGTTGAACGAGCTGCCACCGGTCATCTGCCGGATCGGGCGAACGGTCACCCCGGGTGTGGTCATCGGCACCAGGAAGACGGTGAGCCCGGCGTGTTTCGCTGCCGAGCTATCGGTTCGGCATACGGCGATGCCGATATCGGACACTCGCGCGCCCGAGGTCCACACCTTGTGGCCGTCGAGCGTCCACGTGCCATCGGCGGATCGGGTGGCGCGGGTCCGCACCGCTGCCAGGTCGGAACCGGCCTCGGTCTCCGAGAACAATTGGCAGGCAATGATATCCGTGCGCAGCATGGCCCGGACGTAGCGTGATCGCTGCTCGTCGGTGCCCCATTGCTCGATGGTGGGAGCGACCAGTTGTTGTGTCACCGAGAACATTTCGGTGCGCCGTGGCACATCGAAATCCGCTTCGGCGCGCCGGAAGGCAAGGACGTACGACAGCGGCAGACCGCGGCCCCCGTAGGTTTCGGGCCAGTTCAGTGCGCCCCAGCCCGCGTCGAATTTGGCGCGCTCGTACTCGCGGATCCGGTCGGTATGCGCGCGTTCCTCCTCGGCGTTCCAACTCTCGAAAACGGCTACCGAGTCCGAACCCGAACCCCAGACCGATTCCGCTCGGGGGGCTGCCACACTGCTCAACCAGGCGAGGGCCTCATTGGTGAAGCGGACGAGGTCGGGATGCGTCTGTGTGGTCACTTGTTCACCTCGAAAAGTGTTGTCATGTCACACCGAAAGCACGGTGCAGGCGCTGATTCCGGGCGCCCCGTACACGTGCGTGAAGCCGACCCTCGGCGTCCCGGGTACCTGTCGATCCCCGGCTTCGCCGCGTAACTGTGTGACGATCTCGTGCACCTGGCGGAGACCGGACGCGCCGATGGGTTCGCCATTGGCGATGCAGCCACCGTCGGTATTGACCGGCAGTCGCCCGCCGATCTCGGTGTCGCCTGCCGCGATCATCGACTCCTGTTCGCCGTGCTCGCAGAAGCCGCATTCGGCCATATGCATGATCTCGGCACCGCTCTCGGTGTCCTGTAATTGCGCGACATCGACATCGGCGGGGGAGATGCCCGCCTGTTCGAAGGCGGCTGCGGCCGCGTCTGCGCTCACGCTGGTCGGTTCACCCCCGCCTTGGACGGCCGGACTGAATACTTCGAAAGAGCCGAATCGGCGGGTGTGGTGGCTGATCGCACGCAACCGGACCGGGCGACCACCGAGTCGCCGGACCGTGGCCTCGGTGGCGACGATGACTGCGGCTCCGCCCTCGCCCGGAGAGCAGAACATGTATCGCGTCAACGGGTCGTTCACCATATCGGCGGCGGCGATCTCGTCAGCCGAAATCGCTTGACGTCGCCAGGCATTCGGGTTCAGGCTGCCGTTTCGGTACGCCTTTTCGGCAACCTTCGCCAAGGTCGTGCCGGATATCCCGTATTCGCGCATGTATCGTCCGATTTTGGCGCCGAAGAATTGCGTGGTGACCATGAGCCCAGCAGTGCCGTACCCGTCGGACAGTCCCCATTCGGCGGGTGTCGGATCGAAGGCTCCGCGCGGGTGCTTATCGAATCCGACCGCCAGCGCGATTTCGGCGGTCCCGGAACGGACCGCGTTGACCGCCGAGAACAATGCACTGCCACCGGTGGCGCAGCCATTCCGCACATTGCTGAAAGGTATTCCGGTGAAACCGAGTTCGGCGACGAGGGTATCGGCGAGCCCCGAACCGTCGCTACCGCCGTAGGCGACCTCGATATCGGGCCAGGTCACGCCGGCATCGTCGAGCGCGGCGGCGATAGCGCTGACTGCCATCTGACGGCCGGTGATTCCAGGCTGCCTGCCGAACTTCGACAGCCCGGCTCCGATGATCGAAACTGTTTGTGTCACTGCGCTTCTCTTTGCTGTGGATCGACCGCGAACCGGGGCACCGGTGCGGTGCCGACGAGGTGCACCGGTGCCCGTTCCAACTCGGTGAAGTCCTCGCATTCCAGGATTGCTTGAATGCGAATACCTTCCGGAAGTTCGACATAGCCCACCGCGAATGGGGAAAAGCCTTCGGCGGGCGGAATATACGGTGGCGACTTCGGCGGGAACCGTTGCACGGTATAGGCCCACACCACTCCCCGCGTGCTCAACTCCATTGCGACGGCTGTCGGCTGGACGCATCGTGCGCACATGGTGGTTGCCGGATATGCGACCGTATCGCAGACCGTGCACCGGCTACCTGCTAGCACCGACGTCGCGTGCTCGCCCATGTCGATCTCCTCTTCGAGTCGTACGCCGGCGGCGTTGGTCAGCGACCGACCCACTTCGGTTCGCGCTTCTCGAGGAATGCGTTCACGCCCTCGCGTGCGTCCTCGGACTGCAGGGCATTGCCCACCGCGAGATGCTCCATCACCATGAGCGATTGGATGTCCGCATCCAGACCGCGGTCGATGGTCATCTTCGTGAGCTTCATGGTGAACGGGCTCTTGTCGACGATCGGTGCGATGAACTCGGCGACCAGGTCGTCGAGCTCGTCGGCGGGCGCGGCGGCGTTGATCAGATCGAAGTCCACGGCTTGCTTGCCGGACAGCAGCTTTCCGGTCAGCATGAGTTCCTTGGTCTTGCGGATACCGATCATGCGGGGCAACCGGTAGATCGGACCCGCGCCACCGAAAAGCGCACGGCGAATGTGGAAGTCACCGATCAGCGCGTCCTCGGATGCGACCGCGAAGTCGCAGGAGATCATCAGCTCGAATCCGCCGGCCGTCACATGCCCCTCGAGCACCGCCAGGGACGGTGTGTTCATCGAGTACAGGCGGTCGCACACCTTGGCCGAGAGCACCGCGACATCCATCGCGTTGGTGCTGCCGACGTAGTTGGCGAGCAGTTCGTCCAGGTCGAAGCCCGAGCAGAACGTATTGCCGCGGCCGCGGAGCACGAGGATCTTGAGCTCCGGGTCGTTATCGACCTCGACGATGATTTCGTCGAGTCGGTGCAGAAGTTCGACGGTGACGGCGTTCTTCTTGTGCGGGCGGTTGAGCCACACGCGTGCGACGTCACCGTCCTTCTCCAACACGATGTGGTCGGTGTCCACCATCTCGAACCTCTTTCGCTAACTTGAACTGGATTCAATTCAGTTTTACCTGGGACACCGCTTCGCGTCAACAGGAGCGGTAGTGCCGTAGGCGGGGTCAGATACCGATGAGGGTGGCGATTCGCGCTCGGTGCGCACGTGAATCACCCTGTAGCGCTTCGTTTCCCATTGCCCTGCGGAAGTAGGAGTGGGCGGGGTGTTCCCAGGTGAAACCGACGCCGCCGTGCAGTTGGATCGCTTCTGCCGCCGCGTGCACTGCCGCGTCGGTGCATACGGCGCCGGCGACCGCGACGGCCAACGCGGCCGATGCTGGGTCCTGTGCATAAATCGCCGCCGCGTAACGGGAGGCCGATCGGGCACGTTCGAGAGTGACCAGCAGATCGGCCAGCCGATGTTTGACGGCCTGGAACGAGCCGATGGGGCGACCGAACTGGTGCCGCGTCCGCGCGTACTCCACGGTCATCTCGAGCACGCGGTCGACAATGCCGGTGTTCTCGCACGCCAGCGCCAGCGTTGCCAGCTCGCCCAGCCGCGCGGCGGTCGCCTCGGTGACATCGACGTCGGTGAGGGCGATCGCCGGACTCCGATCGAAGGAGAGATCGGCTCGACGGCGCGTGGGGTCGAGTACTCGACGCTCGGTCCTGGCAAGCGGTGCGCCCGGTAGAGTGGCGAATAGGCGGCGGCCGTGCGGGCATTGCGCCGAAACGACGGCCACGTCGGCGTTACCGCCGACTACCAGGTGGGTCGCCGTACCGTGCAATAGCCACCCGGCCCGCGTCGGCTCCGCACGCACGTGGTCGGTGTCGGTATTCAAGGCGCTGACCGTCGCAATCAGGCTTCCGTCCAGAACTCCGGCGAGTACGTCCCCGTCCTGGCTGGGATCCGCCGACAGCAGTGCGTGGACACCGAGGACTGCCGAGGTGTACACCGGCTCGCATGCCAGCGCGCGACCGCATTCCTCGAGCATGATCCCCAGCTCGACCATGCCGTAGCCGAGGCCGCCACGGTCTTCGGGCACCGTCAATGTGGTCACCGACATGTCATCGACGAGCGTTTTCCACAGCTGTGGCGAATAGCCCGGGCCGGCGGAAGTGACCGTTCGTACCCGCTCGATACCGCTGTGTTCGGCGAGTAAGCCGCGGATGGCCGCGCGCAGGTCCGACTGCTCCGGTCCGGGTGTCAATGCAGGTGGGTCCGTGCGGGGCCAGGGCATTTCTATGGCGAGTGAGGGCATCCAACCTACCTAAATTGAGTTCAGTTTGATGGTTCGAGAGTATCGCGCCGAACGCTGGACAAGAAGGGAGTTACTGAACTAAGTTCATTTCATGAGTTTGGCCATCGAGGGTTACTACGCAACCTTGGACAGCGGGCGATTGGACGACGCGGTGGCGTTACTCGCTGAAGACGTCGAGTTCGCGATGCTGTTGCCCACCGGAGTGAACCTCGGCCATGGCCGTGCGGCCATGCTCGATTATCTGCAGGGCCGGCCGAAGGTGAACCGCAAGCACCGGCTGTTGCGGGTGGCCGCCGACACCGATGTGGAGTTCGCGCACGGCGCCGTCACCGAGAACGACGTGACGACGACCGGTTACTTCGTCGGCGCGATGCATATCGATGCCGACGGGCTGATCGATCGCTACCAGGTGTCATTCAGCGCCGAATTCGCGCTGATACCAACAGATGTCGATGGAGTTGTCGGATGACGATTGCAGCGCCACCGGTGTTGGCCCGGTGGTTCGAATACATGGATTCGGACGAACCTGACCGCGTGCTGGGCATGATCTCGGGCGACTTCGCGATGTCGGTGCAGTTCTCCAAAGGTGCCGGGCTGTCCGCCGAGTTCGTGGGGGACCGCGAGGGGTTGGTCGGCTACTTGGCACAGCGCGAGAAGAGCACGCTGGTCCATCACATCGACACCGGCGCGGTGGTGGATGATTACGAGTTGGTACTCGGTCGGACAACCCGGGGCGGCGCGTTCGAGGCTTCCTTCAACGCCACCGCACAGCTCGATGCGGACGGCAAGGTCCGGCGCCTTCTCATCGCTCGTACTCCCGAAGTGTCCTTTGCGCGCTGAGTTCGTTCCGGAACGGTGAACCGCGAAGTCGCACCGATAGGCAGTGGCCTTCGCGGCCGCCATCTTCTGTGCTGGTAGCGGATGCGAGCTGCTTGCGGGATTCGTGGAATGGCAGCGACTTGCGCAGCTGCGAACGTCAAGTCGGCTCGGCTTCTTTCATCGCGCCCGTTGACGCCTGCTGATAGTTAGCCGCCGTGCAACGACTCTCGCATGGGCCACCGTGTCTTTGCCGGCTGTCCGGCCAACGCCATATGACCAGGTCAGCCGATCGGCGTGCGGTGGCCAAGAGGTACTTCCATTCCATCCGCCCGTTACCCAGGTTGTGCTGGGAAGCGAGATCCGCGAGTTCCCGATCCAACCGCGGGATCGGGCTGGAAACGAATCACTCGGACATGGACCCACGACCGCTCCTGGTCGTGTCTGGAGGGTGAACCGACCACCGCCCGGTTCACCACGAACGTGGCTGACAGGTGCGGCCGGCCTGCGGTAGGGCGGTTGTTTCGATCGGGGTTATGCGGCCTCGCGATGCGGATGTTCGAGTGTGTTCCGCGCGCGTTCCAGTACCTGTCGTGGCTCGAAGTGGTCAGCCTGCCACGAGTCGGTGCCAATGCCCACCTTCCCGCGCCAGGCCCGCACGATCTTGGCGTGCACCGGCCATCGCACGAATCGGCGCATGTCATCTTCCGATTCCCACACCGTGATGGACCCGCCGCGCCACGCGGTGGGCCTGCCCCACAGCCACAGGCCCACCGCGCCCTGCATGACCGGCCAGGTGTTTCCCAGCTCGAGCCCGATCTCGTAGATGCTGCGGACTTCCTCCTCGGACCGGGCCAGGAAGTCGGTCACGCTGATGAACACACGCCCGGAAATGTCCTGGCGCGGACCGGGTTTCCACGGCATGAGCACGATGCCGTCCGCGAACGGCTTTTCGGGGATTTCAATAGTACGCATGTGCATATAGTAAGCACATGCGTACGAATATGGGAAGTCGGTGGTCCGAACTCGGCTGATCCGCGCGCAAGGGTGGAATCAAGGCGGCTGCCGATCCGTATGCGGGACGCCGGTTCGGGTGGCCAGGGGCAGATGATCGCACTGGCGGGTCCGATTCGGTGACCGGCTCAACCAGGCCGGATCTGAGCCGGAAAGCGAGCGAAAGCCGTTGCTGTGCAACGGCTTTCGTGTCCACCTGCGTTCGGAAGGGTTCGCCGCACGTCCTGACGCCGCCGGGCGTGGACCCGTGCCCACGATCCCGTGTTCATCGGCACCGCCGATGTCACTCGGGTGGCGGCCGTGCACCTGATCGTGGTGTGCACGGAGATCGTGTTTTGCCTCGGCGAATCGGCCGAGAAGCGCCGTGGGCTTTACCGCGTGCAGGCGCTTCCCGGTGTTTTCGTGGTGGCAGGTCAGAGATCCATGAGATCGGCTGCGAGACTGGACAATTCGTTCTTGTAGGTTGTCGCGAGTCCGACCAGTGAGTGGGCTTGGGCCTCCTGCGCTTTGATCATGGTTTCGAGAACCGTTACCCTTCGCCGAAGTTTCGCGATGATCCTCGCCTGATCGCTGATGATCGCTGCATGATCACTGATTCTCGCGGCTGCACCCTCGCCGGCGGATGCCGGTTTCTCGGTAGCCAGGACGACTGAACTCGAATACGTCACCAGGTCCTCTGCTCCGACCGCCACCAATCCCACTTTCTCTTCGGACTCGACGCCTGTCTCGTCGTCGGTCGCTATCGCATCTTCGGGTACGTCACTCTCGATGGGGCTGCCTGCGTCCTCAGCTTCTTGCTCGACCGCACCAGCGGTGTTGCCCTCGGCTACTTCTTCGCGTTCCGCAACCCCGACCTCTGCCTCGGGTTCGGTCTCTGCCACGGGTTCGGCTTCTGGTTCTGTTGTCTGCGCAACCGCGGGCTCTTCCTTGGTGACGGGTTCAGTCTCGGCTGCCGGTTCGGCTTCTGGTTCTGTTGTCTGCGCAACCGCGGGGTCTTCCTCGGTCACGGGTTCAGTCTCGGCTGCCGGTTCGGCCTCCAGCTCTGCTGCCTCCGCAACCGCGACCTGTGCCTCGGGTTCGGTCTCGGCCACGGGTTCAGCCTCGGCCTCCGGCTCTGGTGTCTGCGCACCCGCAGGCTCTTCCTCGGCTATCGCGTGTGCTTCGCCGGCGAATTCCACTTCCGGGAGCTGGGCCGTGCTCTCTTCTTCAGCTACGTCGATGTCACCGACCTCGGCCACTGGGTCCTTGGTTGGTGCGTCGGTTTCGGCAGCGACCACGTCGGGGGATGCTTCGGTCTCCTCATCGTCTGCTGCTGCTGCGTATTCTTCGTCTGTTTCCACGCCCACTGCGGCAGATTCCGCTTCGGGCTCGGCCTCGGTCACGGGTTCAGCCTCAGCCGCTGGTTCGGCCTCCGGCTCTGCTGCCTCCGCCTCTGCCTCCGCAACCGCGACCTCTGCCTCGGGTTCAGCCTCGGCCACCGGTTCAGCCTCCGGCTCCGGTGTCTCCGCAACCGCAGGCTCTTCCTCGGTCACCGGTGTGGTCTCGGCCACGGGTTCGGCTTCTGGTTCTGGTGTCTGCGCAACCGCGGGGTCTTCCTCGGCTATCGCGTGTGCTTCGGCGGCGAATTCCACTTCGGGGAGCTGGGCCGTGCTCTCTTCTTCAGCTACGTCGATGTCACCGACCTCGACCACTGGGTCCTTGGTTGGTGAGTCGGTTTCGGCAGCGACCACGTCGGCGGATGCTTCGGCCTGCTCATCGTCCGCTGCTGCGTATTCTTCGTCCGTTTCCACGCCCACTGCGCCAGATTCGGCCTCGGCTTCGGCCGCCGCTGGTGGCTCACCCTCGGTTACCACCTGCCCCTGTTCAACCGCTTCGAAGACCCCGGCGGCATCAGCATCGGGTGAGTCCGCCGCGGCTGCCTCGTCCGCCAGCTCTGTTACGTCGGACGCTTCCGCCTCGGGGGCGGTGGCCGCATGTGCTTCGTCGGCTGCGCCCACAACTGTTTCAGCCTCGGGCGCCTCCTCGCCGTGTGCGGGCGCCTCGCTTTCAGCGACCACCTCCGCCACAGCGATCTGCTCGTCTCCGACCCCCGCCTCCTCCGCAACGGTCGGTTCAGCCTCGGCGACTACCGCATTGCCGTCTTCTGCGGCGACGTCCACCTCGGCCGGTGTTTCGGTCGTGACGTCCGCACGGCCTTCAGCTACCTCGCCGGAGGCGCTGACCATCACCACCACCTCGTCGGCCGCCGTGACATCACCTTCGCCGGTGTCGGCGTCATCCGTGGTCTCGACTTCGGCTTCGGGCTCAACTGCCGGTTCGGCTTCCGGCACTTCACCTTCGGCCTCAGTCGCAGCCACGGTAGCGGTATCCGCCACCGACTCCGCACCTTCAGCGTCAGGTTGGGCCTCGCCAGCTTCACTCTCGGCAGCGACATCGTCTTCGGCGTCCACGCCGGCCGTTTCCTCAGCCGCATCCGCGACCTCGACTCCGTCGGCCTCGACTGTCCCCGCGACTTGCGGCACTACATTTTCGTCTGCTGTATCGGCTTCGGTCTCGGCGGCAACAGCATCGACTTCGGCGACCGGCGCCGCAGTTTCGGTCTCAGCGTCAGGTTGAGGCTCGGCGGTGGCTTCGTCTTCGTCGGCGGTCGCTGCTGTTTCCTCGACGATCGAGTCGGCAACTTCGGCCTCGGCTGTCGAGTCGGGTTGCGGCACTTCATCTTCAGTTGTGGCCGAGTCTTCGGCGGCTGCCTCACCCTCGGCTTCGGCGACCGGCGCCGCAGTTTCGGCCTCAGCGTCAGGTTGAGGCTCGGCGGTGGTTTCGTCTTCGTCTTCGTCGGCGGTCGCTGCTGTTTCCTCGATCGAGTCGGCAACTTCGGCCTCGGCTGTCGAGTCGGGTTGCGGCACTTCATCTTCAGTTGTGGCCGAGTCTTCGGCGGCTGCCTCATCCTCGAGTGCGGCGGTTTCGGTGACCGCTTCACCCTCAGCAGCCGGATCGCTCTCGGTGGAGGATTCACTGGCGTCGGGTACCTCAGCTACGGGTTCCGACTCAGCGTCGGCGACGGTCTCACCTTCCGTCAGTTCACTCTCAGCAAATGCGGATTCAGCTCGCGGCGCTTCGGTGCCCTCGGTCACAGCTGCGGGCTCCCACTCGGCCGCCACATCGTGCTCAGCCACCGATACCGCAATCTCCTGGGCTGCTTCAGCTTCAGCAACCGCCGCTTCACTCTCAGCCGCCGTTTCGCCCGCAGCGAGCGCGGATTCGCCCGCTGCGTCCGGCGCTCCGACCTCGGCCGCAATGGCCGTCTCTGGCTCGGTCACCGCCACCTCGCCGTCGGTAGCTGTCGTCTCCTCCTCGGCGTCATCGGTGGTCCGCGCCCGGTCGTCGGTCGTTGTCATAATTGTCTGCCCTTTCGAACACTGCGATACTTCCCCGGCTCGAGCCCCGGGGGCCTACAGCGTCGCACGGGATCGAGGTTGCTGCCGCCGAATCCGGCGGTGCTGGTACGCAATTCAGCAGAAGTACACAGTCGACACCAATCTGTGACCCGAAATGCCGGTGACGTCGTGCTCGCTGGTTCCGAGCGGCCGCAGCTCGTCACGCGACTACACGCGCACGACTCATGTGAACCGATGATGCTGAAATGTTGCTGCGTCAGCGCAGAACTCGGTCGGCGCGAACTAGCCGTACCCGATCATGGTCAACCCTGCACGCCGCAAGGTCGCGCTCGTGACCGAATGGTCCGAACAGCGGCGCTGCTGCTCGGCGACCGCACCGACGTTACGAATTGTCGATGTCGACCGCTCTCTCCGTGAATGCGGTCCACTGACCGACACGAAATCCTGACCTCGCATTCCGCGGCACCTACGCTGCCCCATCAGTGGTTCCGAATCAGTGGTTCGGACTCCGGAAATGTATTGGGGGAACTCATGTTCACAGGACGCACACTCTGGCCGTCTGATCAGCCGATCGCCGCGCCCGCGGCAAGAACACCAATATCTACATGCTCTTCGATATCGACAACCTGAACGGGGGGCAAGCACAGCGGTGGAAATTCGCCGATACCAGCCCGTGGCCACCCGCGGTCGCGACCATCAACGGGGTCACCCACGTCGCTAGCACCGACGGCCAGAACAAGCTCAACTTCGCCGACCTGGGCTCCATGCCGACTATCTACCGAGGCGGCAGCGGATAGCCGCCCGTCCCTTCGGCGCCTCAGCCGTTGCCGTAGATGCGATCCGGGACGACGAGAACGACTGCGCGGCGCTCGGCAGCCATGACCCGGTCATATTCGTCCCAGTCGTCGTGGGTGCCACCTGCCGCAGTGAAAACCTCCCGCAGCAACTGCCGCAGCCGTTCGGCGTCGATGTCCGGCATCGGGTCGTCGGGACCCGCGATCCACACCGATCCCTCGACGGTCGCCCACGCCCACCCGACACGGACGACAACCGTCATCCGCGCCCGAACACGGAGGTTGTCCAATTTGCGCGTACCACCGCGCAGGACCATGCCCACCACGGGCTCACCGGTCTGCGGGTGCGCCAACACTCCTGCGTTGACGAGCGAGGACTGAACAGTGCCATCGGTCCGCGAGGTCGAGACGACGCATAGGCCATGATCGCCGGCGATCAGCCGAGCAAAGTCCGCGATATCGGTCACGGCCGAAGTCTACGGACCGCGGGTGATTATGCGGGCGTGCCGAAGCAAATCCATGCGACCTCGAACACACGGCCTGGCACAGCCGATCCGGTGGGACGAGTTCGCCGCGTCGCGCGGTGATCATCGCTGGACGTGGCGAACTCGGAATTACGCGAGGACACTGAAGGCGTAGCGCCGAAGTCGACTCCAGGAGCAATGTGATGGCACCCGACAGGCCTTTTGGGTTCGATCCGGAAGAATTCGAGCGCGCGTTGCGGGAGGCGGGGATCGAATTCCGTGACCTGCTCGGAAAGGCCGGCGAATACATCGATCGCACCAGCGGGAGTACGCTGGCGTCGCTGCTGGGCCAGTTTGTTCAGCCGGAGCGCACGCGGCCACCGAAGCCGGAGGGCGAGACCACCGGCGAGACCGGCAGTGGAGTGTGGGCCATCTACAGCATCGATGAGGCCGGCGAGGCCAGGGTCGAGCAGGTTTTTCCGAGTGAGCTCGAGGCTTTGCGTGCGCATCGCGACAATACCGACGAACGTCGTCGCGTGCGGTTCCTGCCCTACGGTGTCCCCACAACGGCGCTGGGCACCCAAGTGCCGAGCTCTGATTGATGGCAGCGCAATAGGCGACCAGCCGGTGTCGGCGCCTCGGCACTCGGCTGGAGGGGTCGCTCAGGTACATGGACTCGGCGGACCGGTCGGCCAAGGCTCGATCGCTGGTCGGACGTGGTCCGTCAGGTAGGCGGTCGGCGCGGCAGGCGCCGCTGAGCTCGTCTCGCCACGACGGGCTGCGTTTCGAACTCTCCGGAAATTTCGGGCCGTCCGGCGAGTTCTCCGGACGGCCCGAAACCCGGTGTTCAAGGAAGCTTCGGATGCTCACCGCGGAGAGCTATCTCGTTGGCAGACAAACGGAGCCATCAGAGTTCACCCAGCCGTGGTTACTCTACCCGGCGAATGAACTGTTCGAATTGGGCAAATTCACTGCAATAGTGCGCATTCGCCGATGTGTGGCGTAGCGGCACAAAAGGAATCCGGCCCCGAGAGGCGTCACGGACGAAGCGGTGATCTACCGAGACCGAGTCAGGAGGCAGGCTTGGGCTGGTTCAGGTCCCTGATGCCGGTGATCGAATTGATGATGTTGAGGATGGCGGTGGTGCCGTGGTCGACGGCCGAGCTGCCGGAGTCGAACAGGGCGGAACCGGAGGACGAGCCGGCCGAACCCGAGGACGAGCCGCCGTCGGCCGAACCCGAGGCAGAGCCGGTGGCGGCCGAGCCGGTGGCGGCGGGAGCGGCTGAGGCCATCGCGACCGGGCCGAAGAACAGGGCGGCGGCGGAGACGGTGGTGGCGGCGACCAGGGCCTTGCGAGAGAACATCTACGGAGCTTCCTTTCACAGATGGATAACGACGCCATCAGGGCGTGCACCACAAATGTTATGAAGAAGTGATCTGCAAATCCACTTCTCTTATTGTGTCAATAATCACCGTTAATACTCCGCTAACGATATATTTTGCCGAAGTAACACAATTTGATCTTCATTCCGGATGCGAATTACATGATCAAATTCGATTGAATTATTCAAGAGTGCCGCGTATTAGCGTGCGGCGGACCCGATCT
Source organism: Nocardia sp. CA-120079 (assembly GCF_050955745.1). Lineage (NCBI taxonomy): Bacteria > Bacillati > Actinomycetota > Actinomycetes > Mycobacteriales > Nocardiaceae > Nocardia > Nocardia sp. CA-120079. The sequence goes on along the minus strand of NZ_CP192088.1, from coordinate 5,366,752 downwards.
CGCAGCCGACCTTCGATCTCGGCGCTGCGCGACCTAGAGTCGACGACGCGCTCGGGGCGCCGCCGCGATGAGGGCGATCCGGCGTTACCAGGCGAGTTGTCGCGCCGCGCGCCGGCACGAAACACGCGGAAACCGAGTCGTCTCTCCCCTGCTGTGCTATAGGACTGCGGGCGTCGCCGCATCACTGTGGTGTATCGGCACGGTGGTCAGCGCTGGTTCTGCCGCGAGCTGCCGGACAGCGTGCGTCGGAATGCTTGCAGGTCATCCTCGAGTTTTCGGTGCAGCCAATAGTTGCCGATGAAGCCGAAGACGCCTGCGATGGCGAGCCAGCGGATCGAATCGGTGACCAGGGCGACCTCGTCCGGTTTCAGGAACATCAGACCGTGGATGACGCCGATCAATGGAATTGATGCGGCGACTGCGAGGTAGCGGGTGCTGCGGCGGCTGAGGGCGCTGAGGTTGGCGTGGTCCTCGGGCGTGGTGCCGTATGGGAGAAGGCGGGGGTAGATGGCACGGACGACGAACAGGGTGACGAGAAAAAACGGGTAGGCGACGGCGATCGCGCCGGAGACCAGAAGTGAAGCGGACAAGTGCACCACCTGGCCGAGGGACAGGTCGGTGTCGCTGAGCAGTGCCATCGTGGTCACGATCGCGCTGACGCTCCACCCGGCGAATGCGACCCAGGCGACTCGGTCACCGACAGACAGGGTGTCCCTTCGTGCCAGCGCCAGAATCTCAGGGGTGAACGTCCGGCCCTTCCTCAGTCCGCGCCATACCACCAAGAAAACCCTGCGGCACAGGTAGTTCGTCACGATGAGGACCAGCAGGGGGATGATCAGTTCGAGCACTGGGTTGATGGCCCGCAAGGACTGTCGCTGGTCGTCCGGAATCCACGCCTCGATCAAGGCCCTGTTGTGCACGTTGCCGTACAGCACGCCGAGGAACCCTCCGGTCGCGCTGGCCAGGGTGACGATCGCCCCCAGCGACCAGGGACCGACTATCGAACGCAGACTGCTTCCCTGCGGGTCCACGAGATCGCGGGCGCGACGGTCCAGGCACAGCTCGAACTGCCGCGCCAACTCGGCGCCGCTCGACCAACGGTTGTCCCGCTGTGGCGCAAGGCATTTCAGCAACACTCGGCACAGGGTCGGCGGGCAGTCCGGCGGCAGCTCGGACAGGAACCGTGGTTCGATGTCTTGCTGCCGCAGCTCCAGCATGCGCGCCAGCGAGGTTTCGGATTCACCTGCCAGTGGTTCGTCGTCGAAGGGCCTGCGGCCGGTCAACAGTTCCCACAGCATGACGCCGAGCGCATAGATATCGCTGCGCAAGTCCAGATCTTCGGCGGTGGTCGGCAGCTCCGGATGGCAGGCGGCGAGTTGTTCGGGGGACATGTAGGCCAGCGACCCGCCGAAGTACGCCATCGGATTGGTTCCGGCCACATGGTTGCTGAAGCTGACATTGAAGTCGGCGAGCTTCGGAATGCCTTCCGCGGTCAGCAGCACATTGGCGGGTTTGATATCGCGATGCAACACCCCGCTGCGCGCGGCGTAGTCGAGCGCTTCGGCGAGCCGGCTGCCGAGCCACGCCACCGTTTCCGGCCACGAGTATCCGGTGATATCGCCGCGGATACCGGTCCCACTCGGGACGATGCCGCCCTGGTCCTGAATGGCGTGATCGACGGCGTCGAGCAGCAGGGCGCCGCCGCGGAGCTCCGGTGATCGCGCACGCACCAGATTCAGCACCCCGAGCAGCGTGCCGCCCGGAAGGTACTGCATGTACATCAATTTGAGCTCGCCGTTCTCGATCAGCCGATGATCGAAGACCCGCACGATGTGCTCGTGATCGAGCTGCGCCAGCGTCTCCGGCTCGGTGCCGCGGTTGTACGAGATCTTCACCGCGACCAGCCGTTGCATCGACCGTTGCCGTGCCAGGAATACCCGTGCGAAGGCGCCGCTGCCCAGTCCGACGAGCAGGTCGAAATCGTCCACGCTCGCACCGGCGCTGATCCCGTTGAGCGCTTCCAGAGACCGCGGCGGGGCGATCAGCGTGCTGCGGTAGTTGATATCGGACCCGGTCGGCGCGGTGGTCCCCACTTCGGTGGGCTGCGTGCCGGGATCCTGGTCGCGTCCGGATCGGCGCCGCACATGGAATTCCTCGTAGGCCAGATCGGGTGGCGTCGGCCCGGTGCACAGCTCGGTGTATTCGGCGCAGTACTGGGCGAGCCGCTTCGGATGGTCGTAGCGCAGCCATCGGTACTCCAGATCGACCTTGATCAGCTCGATCAGACACATCCGCCGCAATCCGGGCGCATCCGGCAGATACTCCGCGAGGTCTGGTGGCGCACCGGTCTTATCCCAGGTATCGGCGAACCGCCTGACAACCGATGCCAGCAAGGTGCGAGTTCGGTGGACAGCATCCGACTCATTCGTCGTCGGTTCCAACTCCGCTCCGATCCTCCGATCATTCCCAGAAGGCATCTCCAAGATGCAGTCTGTCATGGCGGCGAGGCCGCGACCAGGGATTTCCTGCCGGGACAGAGTGCGCGGGGGTATGCACAGCCGGGGGACGCCGGGCTGGACCAAGCATGAGTAACTGCTCGATCGCGGTGTCAGAGGGGGTGTCAGGTGTGTGTCAGGTCGGTGTCAGCCAACCCGGCGACAGTGTTCACATCGAACAAGACGACCGGCACCGACACGGTTTCAGTCGGCGCCACAACCGATTTCGAGGAGTACACGACATGTCGATCACCATCTCCCTGACCGACCAGGACCACAGCACCCTGCGCACCGCCGCCTACGGCGCGGTGTCGCTGATGGCCGCCTCCGGTGCGCCGCACAAGGGCATCACGCAGGCCTCGATCGTCCTGACCTCGGCGACCGGGCTGGTCGGGCACGTACTCGCCGCCAAGTCCAAAGACATCCACCTGCAAGGCAAGTCCGTCGCCGAACTCGCCGATCAGGTGCTGCCCGCCCTGACCGCGGCCACGAGGCTGCTCGGCGAGCAGGACCCGCGGGAGGCCGACAACTTCCGTGGCACGGTCCTGATCGCCGTCGAAGCCGCTGCCGGGCCCCGCAAGGGGGAGCCCAGCCTGGCCGCGGCCGCGATGGCCCGCAAGATCACCGCGGCCCTCGACGCTGCCTGACGGATGTGAAAGGGCCGAAATTCCCTGCGCTACAAGGGATTTCGGCCTTCAGTCGGGCTGTTCATCACTGGTTGATGATGCTCTTGGCGCCCACCATGCCCACCATGCTGAGGATCGGGAGCCCGATCACCAAATGTTCGACCGCCGTGGAGATCCCCACCCAGAGGTGGCTCGACAGTGCGAGTGGAATGATCACCGCCGCGGCGGTGAGGATTCCCACGATCCAGTTGAAGAACAATTCCGGTGACGGAGTTCCCAGGCGCAGCAGATACCAGAGCACCCCGGCCAGCAGCGTGCAGATGAAGGCCACGGCCGCGAACCAGTACGCGTCCTGGGACATGGGGTTCCACACCCCGAAATTGCCGCTCTCGGTCACCCGGGTGGCGATGATCTCGATAATCCAGGCGCACAGCCATGCCGCGAGCGCGGTCACCACCGCCGCCGCGAACACACCCCCAACGAACATGCCGATGTTGACGTCCGGCCCCTGCTGTGGTCGAGACTGCCGGTCCGGATAATCGGACTGCTGGTACGTGCCGTATCCGTGGTCTGGGCTGTATCCGTGATCTTGGCTGTATCCGTGATCTTGGCTGTACGCGGGATCACGGTAGTTCCTCGGCTGATAACCCGCTTCGTAATGTGCGGTGTGCTGGTCGCGCGGATCCCTGGGGTTCAACCGCCGATCACCTCCGTCGAGAGCATTCATGTGCGTCGAGTGTAGGGCTGCCGTGCACAGGCTGCTGCCCGCCTGCCCATTCCGGCGCTCCGTATGCGTAATATGACCCAATCGGAACACAAACGGGTCCTTGATGATTCGTCATGTCGCGGATGTCCTGATCTTGGGCTGATGGCCGTCCGATCCCGACGACTGGATGGTCTGCGGATCGAGGGTGCGTATCGGAATTCGCGGTCCCTTTCCAATGTGGTCGGACTGCGCCTGAGGTCGCCCAACGCTGAAAGCCCTCGTCCGCGTGGACAAGGGCTTTCAGCTCACGTGCGCTCGCGCGGGTCGAGCACGACCTGTGTTCCCGGCGTGGTTGCGACCTGCAGGGTGCGCAGTCGCAGCAGTGTCGGGTGTTCCTCGAGCAGTCGCGCGGTATTGGCCAGTGACCGTAGTGCGGCCGCTTCCGCCCGCGCTCGTTCGAGCTCGGCCCGGCCGCGTTCCTTGGCGAGCACGGTTTCCAGTGCGGCCTTGCGTAGTTCACCGGGCAGCATCAGGTCGCGGGCGTTGAGTGCGTCGATGCGTATGCCGAGTCCTGTTACCGCCGTGCTGATTTCGGCGATGTCCCCGACGAGCAGCGTGCGGTCGGTGACGAGTTCGTCGAGGGAATGGCTTGCCACCGCCCGGCGGGCGGCATCCTGCACCGCCGCGTACAGCACGCTTTCCGGGTACTGTGCACCAATGGTGAACGCCTCCGGATCGGTGACCTGCCAGTTCAGTGCGTAGCTGACCCGCAGTGCGAGTCCGTCGCGGGTGAGCAGTTCCTGGCCGCTGACATTCAGCAGCCGGGGCCGCATGTCGACGACGATCAGCGTGCAGCGCTTGGCGTCGTAGCGGTGGCGTCCTGGCTCGAGAACTCGCTCGAGTGTGCCGTCGCGGTACAGCAGCGTTCGCTGCCACTCCATGACCGTCGTGTACATGTTTCACTCCTCCCCTACCGTGTGTCGTTGGCTGCCTGGTTGTTTCGGATATCACCCGGTTCCGGTCACGGGTTCGCGGCGGGGGCGTCCCGCGGCCGTAGCCGCGGAGCCCGCAGAGCCGTTTGCCGTATCCGACCGGAACCGGGTGACATCGCAGTGGGAATCGAACCCATCCAGGCTTGGAGCCCTTCGCCAGGTGCGAGACCGAGCCCGACACGGGGAACGCGGGTGCGGAGATTCCGCTGCGCCCCTTGACTCGACCTGGAACAACCATAGGGTTCGCGGTACAGGTCCGCGAATGATTTATCGCCGCTTCGGTTTCACGCCCGGTTTGGGGGTGGCGTCGGCCCGGGTCGCGGCGATTCGCTTGCCTCGGCGGCTGTTTCGGCATCGAGGCGGCGGTAGACGAAGTGCTGTTGTGCGAGCGTCCAGGCATTGTTCGTGACGAAGTACAGCAGGATCGCCACCGGTAGCAATGCGCCGCCGAGAATCGCGGCCGCCGGGAAGACCCACAGGCTCAGCGTGCGCATGAAGGGCAATTGCGTCGCCCCGGTCTGCCGATCCATTGACGCACGCGCAGTGAAATGCGTTGCGATAGAGGCGATCAGCATGAGTGGAAGGGCCACGACCGCCACGGTCGACAGCAGTTCGCCGGCACCGGCGAGTGTTGCCGACAGCGGTGCGCCGAACAGATCGGCATGCAGGAACGACTGCACATCACCCGGACCGAAGAGGTAATTCGCAGTCGCGGCATTCTGTTCGCCCGTCATTGTCGCGGTACGCCCGAACGGTAGATAGTCGAAGGTCCCGGTGCGGTCGAACGAACGCAGCACATGGAACAGGCCGACGAATACGAAGACCTGGGCGATCATCGGAATCAGGCTCGAGAAGAGATTGACACCGTTGTCCTTGTACAACTGCTGGATTTCGGTATTCCTGCGGACCGGATCGTCTTTGTATTTCTGCTGAATGGCTTTGACGCGGGGTTGCAGCCGCTGCGCAGCCGCCTGGATGCGCGCTTGTCTCAAAAATGGCAGGAATAGCGCTGCGCGGAGAGTGATCACGAGAAATATCACCGCGAGTACCCACGCGAGTCCGCTGAGGGGGCCCAGGACGGCGGCGAAGGCGGTGTGCCACAACCAGAGAATGGCGGACACCGGATAATAGATGAAGTCGAGCATGAGAGCACCTGACTGTGGGAACGTGCGTATGCGCACGTCGATGGGATGGTCAGCCGAATCGCCTGGGGACCAGGCGGCGAGTGATCGCTAAGCGGTGACCGAACCAGGTGCTCGTGGGCGCGGACGTCCGGCGGTGTCCGGATTGCTCTGACGCAGGAAGGAACCCCGGCGGCGACGTTGCGCCGAGGGTGGCGGGCCCGAGCGGGCCAGCGCCATCGGGATACGTCGAGTGCTCTGCAGGGCGAGCAGCGTCAAGGTCAGCGAGGCGGCGATGACACCGAAGACGGCCAGTGCCGCCGGTTCATTCGACGGCGCCGCGGCCAGGGCGAGCGCGGGCACGACGAGTGCGAAGACCGCAAACGCCATGATGTGTACCCGCGAGAACATGCCAAGAGCTTACCGACTACATTGCACAGCCGCCGTCCGCTGTGAAGGGGTAGACGAACTGGTCGACATACCGGTCGGGTAGTCGGGTTTCGCTGCCATACCGAGATCGTCGGTGCCGAAGCGTCGTGCCGGATCGTAGGAGTAGGTGCGGAACAGGTGATCCCAGATCAGCGTGAACAGGCCCGGTACGGAATCAGTCGCTCCACCAGAAACGAGGCGACGATCGCGACCGCCAGTATGAGCAGTAACGAAAATTTCAGCGCGCCAGCGGAACTCAGCGCAATACCGACGCCGATGAGGCCGATCAGCATGACGGGCACATAGCCGTAGCACGCGAGACGCTGTGTGGGCGTGTAGACAATGGTGGTCATAGGGGCAAGCCTGGTCGGCCGTGCCCGGCATGACTTGAACGATTCGGCTGGACCTACGGGGCGTCGCCGAGATCCCAGTCGACGCGTCGGTTCAGGGCCGAGGGCGGCAGTCCGAAGGTGCGGCGGCAGGTGCGGGTCAGGTGGGAGCTATCGGCGAAACCGGCGGCGTGGGCGGCGGCGGTGAGATCGTCTCCGGAGCGGACGCGGGTTATCGCCACATGTAGTCGGAGCCAGAGAATATAGGGCCGCAATGGAATTCCGACCTGTTCGGTGAACAGATGGGTGAGTCGGGTTGCGGAAATGCCGACCCGGCGTGCGACATCCGCGCCGCGGATCGGTCCGTCGGCGACGATGGAAGGCAGCAGTCGCAGCACCTCGGCCACTGCCTCGTGGCGCTCGTCCTCGATGCTGTGCGAATTGTCGCGTTCGAGATCATCGACCACCTCGGCGACCAGTTCGGCGAGTGTTTCCCGCTCCGGATCGATGGGCAGGGAATGCTTACAATCGGCCCACCCGTAGGTGTGGGCTCTGCGGTCGGCGGCCGCGCCCGCGACGGACTCCGGATCGAGATAGATCGCGGTGCCGCGCTCTGCCCCGGTGGCGATGCGATGCGGTGCGTCGGCGGGCACGATGACATATGTGCCGCGATGCCGAATGCCGCTCGCGTCCACCACGACCACCGGAGTACATGCGGCGACCACTTGGACGGCGTGATGGGCGTGCAAAGCGGTGGGACCGATGCTGCCGCCGAAGGCGAGCACGCCGGCGCGCAGCAATGCGGTACCCTCCCAACGCAATTCACCGGGCGACCCGGAGACGTAGTGCACGGATCGGGGCGAGGTGGATGCCCCGTCGGTAACCAGAGCCTTCATCATCGGATGCTCCCGGGTGACTGCGAATCCCGAATCGGATCCCCCACGGAGACTATCCCGGCCGCACGGCCGCTGTCAGGGTAACGGCGACGCGATCGACGAAGCCGGTGATCAAGGGCCGGGCGATCGGGGTGTCCGGGAATCGGATGCGCAGCGAGACCGTCACCGGCGCAGGGGAACCACAGCTGCACACCACCGAGCGGCGCACTGCGGCTGAACTGCGTCGCATGACGCGGCCGGGACCGCAGCGCAGCTCGAACCGCCCGGCAGCATCGATCCGAGAAATCTGGCGGTGGCGACCCGCGCTGCGGCTTGCGTTGTTTGTCGGAGTGACCGAACTCAGGGCCCGAAGGCAGCGGATTCGAGGCGGCGGGCCAGTCGGGCCGCGGATAGGGTCATGGCGTCGGCGGGGCGATGCGGGTCGAGGCCGGTGAGTTCGTGGACGCGGGACAGGCGGTAGGTGACCGTATTCCGGTGCACGCTGAGCTGACGCGCCGTCGCCAACTGGTTGAAACCGCTGTCGACGAACACCTCGAGGGTTTCCGCCAGCATGGGCTGTGTATCGAGGGGCGCGAGTACCGACGCCAGCCCGGGCCGTGCCGCATCACTGACCGCTACCGTGTATTCGAACTGCAAATCCATTCTGCGGCAGAGTATTTCGCGACGTGTCAGGCATCGACCCAGTTCGGCCAGCACCCGCGCCTCGGCAAAGATCGTCGGGATCTGGGCCCTGCTCGCCGCGGTACCGACACCGACCCAGTAGGGCGGCGTTCGATCGGGCTGATGTGCTGGTAGTCGTGCAGTGAGACCGGTGATCGCGGCCGTACCGTCATCGCCGGGTTGCAGCGGGATCAATGCGGTCCAGCCGCCCGGGTCCAGCCGCAGGAAGACGCCCGGAATCGCCTCGACCCGGTGCCGCAGCGCCGAAGCGTGCCCGCCGCGGGTGCCGCAGAGGCGGAATACCGCGACGAGGAAGTCGTCCGCGACCGGAATGACCGGATCATTGGCCCACTCCACCGGATCGCGTCCGGTGAGCAGGGCCTCGGCGATACCTCGGCGACGCTCCAGCAATTCCCAGCGCGGATCGTGCGAGCGCAGGGTGGCCGCGCCCGCGATGCGCGTCATGACCAGCGTGATGTACTTCAGCAGCACCAGCGAGGCGTCGAGCAGCAGTTCCTGCTCGGCGGGGGTGGCCGCTTCGCGCAGCCGGTCCCAGATGAAGGCCGAGCCGAGCCGATATCGGTCCAGCACCTCGGTCAGTGGCGTGCCGTCGCGGAGCCGGTCCATGGCCAGCTCGACGAGCTCCCCGGTCTCCTCCTCGGAGGGTTCGGTGCCGCGGCGCAGATATTCGAAGAACAGGTCGACATTGAGTTTCGTGCCGCGCGCGAAATCGGTCTCGACCAGGGACTGCGGGATCCGCGGGTACGGCGGCAGGCTTTCGTAGAACCCGTCGACCAGCGACGCGGCTCTTCGATGCAAATCGTCGACGACCCGGGTCCGCGTCGGCGTCATTGAGCTTCTCCGTCCCGCACTACGAGTACAAGCTCTCGATCGTGTCGTTGTAGCGGGTGGCGATCGGGGAGCGCTCGAGTTTGCCGGTCGCCGTCAGAACATCGCTTGCGGGCTCCCACACCTCCGGTAGCACGATGTACTTCTTGATCTGCTCCACCCGGGAGAGTTTGCCATTGGCGGCGGCCGCACCTTGCTCGATTGCAGCCAAGACCTCCGGATTCTTCGCGAATTCGGCGACGGTGGTTGCGGTGAGCCTGTTGCGCCGGCCGAAAGCCTGCACCAGGTCGGGATCGAGGCAGATCAGCGCGGTGTTGTACGGACGCTGCTCACCGATCACCACGACGGTGCCCGCGAGCGGGCCCATCAGCACGGCGCATCGACGAACCGTGGCGCTAGCGACAAACGAGCAGACTGTCGGGCCTCACCTTGTGCACATGACCAACGATCGCGGGTCGACAGGTCGATAACGCTCCGGGCTGACGTACTGGATCACGTCACCGATGACAAATCGACACGTCATCGTTTCGAATAGCGTCGCTCAGGCGCAGTCCGCGCGGACGTGCAGATCAGCCACCGCCGTGCCCGCGACCGTGGTGTCGGAGATGGCGAAGTTCATCTCGTGGGTGGTTTGCCCGGCACCAGCGGGTTGAGGACCGCGCCTGGGAAACTCTCGCGCGAACTTTGTGCGGCTGCCCGGGGTGGCCGCGGACACGCCGGATCGGTCCGTTTCTCGCCCGGATTCGGGTCCGTCATTGATGTCGAAGTCGTATCGTGAGACTCGGCGAGCAGGACCTGCCGTGACCCATGGACGGGTCCGGTCGTCAGGGCGTCGCCTCGCCACCCGCGGATAGACCTGCGCCGCGAAAGCGAGGAGCAAGCCGTGTTGAACGAGCGAGCAGCCTTGACTGCCACCACCGACGGAATTCTGGAATACATCTGCGCCGCGGAAGTCGAATACGTCGATATTCGATTCTGCGACGTTCCCGGTGTGCAGCAACACTTTTCGATACCGGCCGTAACATTCGGCGCGGATCTGGTCGACAACGGGATCGCCTTCGACGGCTCGTCGGTGCGCGGATTCCAGTCGATCCACGAATCGGATATGTTGCTGCTCCCGGATCTGCGCACCGCGCAATTGGACCCCTTCCGTGCCGCGAAGACCCTGAATTTGAACTGCTTCGTGCACGATCCGCATACGCACGAGGCCTACAGCCGCGATCCGCGCAATGTCGCGCGCAAGGCCGAGGAGTATCTGAAGAGCACCGGCATCGCCGATACCGCCTACTTCGGACCGGAGGCGGAGTTCTACATCTTCGACGCCGTGCGCTACGACACCAAGATGAACGGCGCCTTCTACGAGGTGGATTCGTCCTCCGCCGACTGGAACACCGGCGCCGAATACAATCCGGACGGCACGATCAACCGCGGGTACAAGGTGCGCCCGAAGGGCGGCTACTTCCCGGTGGCACCGTACGACGCCGATGTCGATGTGCGCGATCGGATGTGCACGAATCTGCAGAACGCCGGCTTCGAATTGGAGAAGGGGCACCACGAGGTCGGTACGGCGGGCCAGGCCGAGATCAACTACAAATTCAATACCCTGCTGGCCGCCGCCGATGACCTACAGCTGTACAAGTACATCATCAAGAACACCGCATGGGCCGAGGGCAAGACCGTCACCTTCATGCCCAAACCACTGTTCGGCGACAACGGTTCCGGCATGCATGTGCACCAATCCCTGTGGTTGAACGGCATCCCACTGTTCTACGACGAAGCCGGATATGCGGGCCTGTCCGATCTGGCCCGGCACTATATCGGCGGACTGTTACTGCATGCGTCATCGTTGCTGGCATTCACAAATCCGACCGTGAACTCCTACAAGCGCCTGGTGCCCGGGTTCGAGGCACCCGTGAATCTGGTCTACAGTCAGCGCAATCGCTCAGCGGCCGTGCGCATTCCGGTCACGGGCGCGAATCCGAAGGCCAAGCGTCTGGAATTCCGCTGCCCCGACTCCTCGGGCAATCCGTACCTGGCCTTCGCCGCCATGATGATGGCCGGTCTGGACGGTATCCGCCGCAAGATCGAACCCCCCGTCCCGATCGATAAAGACCTCTACGAGCTCACCCCGGAGGAATCCGCCGAGGTCACCCAAACCCCGCCCAGCCTCGACAGCGTTATCGACCGACTGGAAGCCGATAACGACTACCTGACCGAAGGCAATGTCTTCACCGACGACCTGCTCGAAACCTGGATCCGCCTCAAGCGCGATAACGAGATCTCCGAAATCAATGTCCGCCCGCACCCCTACGAATTCGAGCTCTACTTCGACGTCTAGGTCAGTCGATGTGCAGCTCGCCGTTTATGGTGAGGAAGGCGGTGGGGGTGAGGCCGAACATGGCGCGGAAGGTATCGCTGAAATGCGAAGGGGAGGCGAAACCCGCGTCCACGGCGGCGCGGGTGAGGTCGTGGCCCGCGGCGTAGGCCCTGCCGACGCGCAGCATCCGCGCCCACTGCACGTAACGGCGGAAACTGGTGCCGGTCTGTTCGGCGAAGGTACGCAGGAAGTAGGAGGTGGATAGTCCTGCGGCACTTGCCTTTTCGGCTGCGCGTTGCTGCTGGGTCGGATCGGCGCGGATGGCCGTGGCGACGGCGGCGATGCGGGGATCGCGGATGGTGGGAACCGGGATGCTGGCCAGCTCGAGCAGACGGTCGATGTCCGGTGCCGGGTCGGCGCACAGCTCGATCAGTTCGGCCTCGTTGCGATGGTCGGCGCTGTATCCGTTGACGGTGCGGCGCATACCGCCGAGGCAGCGGGCCATATTTTCCGAGGTCGGGTCGAAGAAGCAGAAGAGCTTGGGCACGTCGGTGTCCAGGATGTGGTGCGTGACGCGGGCCCGGAACAGGAAGCTGCGGGCGGTGATGTCCGCAGCGTCCGCGACCCGGACCCGGAACGGGGCGTCGAGTCCGACCCCGAGACCGGCGATCGCGGTGGAGTGCGCGCCAAGAGCCATCCCGGGCCCGATGTAGATCGCGTGGCCGAGTCGTAGCCAGAGCCGGGCGGAGGTGACCGCCGTTTCGGGAGCGCACGTTTCTGGAAGTGCCGACCGCGCCATATCCGCGACGATACAGAAAGTCGCAGGACAGACGGGAGATCAGGATGAAGCTGGATGGGCAGGCGGAATCGACCTTCGAGCTGAGGGAGGTCACGGTCGACGGCGCGCGGCTGCGTTATGTCGATGTCGGGCAGGGTGATCCGCTGGTGCTGTTGCACGGCTGGCCGGAGAGTCACGCCGCATGGCGGCACCAGATCGGCCCGCTCGCACTATCGCGGCGGGTCATCGCACCGGACTGGCTCGGTTGGGGTGCTTCCGATCGGGATACGGCTTTGAGTTGTGACTACGACAGCGAGGTCGAGCGGATCGGGCGCATGTTGGATGCGCTCGGCCTGGAGCGTGTCGATCTGGCCTGTCACGACTACGGCGGTTTCCTCGGATTGGGGTTTCTGCAGCGTCATCCGGAACGGGTGCGCCGCTTCGCGATTCTGAATTCACGGGCGCAGGGCATTTTCACGCCGCCGTACTACCTGCTGTTCGGCTTGCTGACCGTGCTGGCACGGACCGCGCTGCTGCGGCCGCTCGTCACCGCACGGGCCATTCAATGGGTGCATCGCGTCGGTCTCGCACCGTACGTGCGCAACGGATCCTTCGACAGCGAACAGCTGCGTCGGTACCTCGCAGTCTTGGACACTGCGGCCGGTCGTCGCTGGAACGCCCACTTCTGGTCCGGCTATCGCGTCCGGATCCGCCCGGAATTGGCTGCCGGACTGGGTGCGATCAGCTGCCCGACGACTGTCATCTGGGGCGACCACGACCCGGCTATCCCGTTCCGCACCGCACGCGAACTTGCCGAAGCAATTCCCCACGCCACGCTGGTCCGCATCGACGGCGGCGACCATTTCATCATGGAAGAACGCCCCGATGAGGTCACCGAGGCGTTGCGCGCCTGGCTGCTGCGCCCGGCCACTCAGACCGCGGCCAGCGGGTAGGGCGGGGTGCCGATACCGACGATGCGGAGGTTGCCCCAGGGGTCGCGCTCCTGGAGGCGACCCGCGGTCGGCACGCCGCCGGGCAGGGTGAGCAGAACCTCGGCGCGTCCGGGATCGGGCAATTCGTGGCCGTCGCTCGGGGCGACGCGTCCGTACCAGTGGTAGCGGCCGTCGATCGGATCCGGATGCCCGCCGAGGGTGACTTCGACCGGTACTTCCACCCCCGGGGCGTCGAGCAGCGCCGGACCCGAATACTCGTGTGCCGGTTCACGATCCGCTGGCACGGTCAGGTCGTAGTGGACGGGGTCGGGTCGGCGCATGGTGCGCCAGTAGGAGACGCGGGCCGCTTTAGACTGCACCCGCCGATTGAATTCGTGCTGGGTCGCGGCGCGGACCTCGATCCGACTTGCGGAGGTCTTGCGCAGCAGCTCCAGGCATTGGCGGATATAGCGGGCCTGCGCCTCGATCATGAAGACGATGGACTGATTTCCGCCACCGGAATTCGGGCCCATGATGAGGAACAGGTTCGGGAAGCCGTGCACGGCGATGCCGAGGAACCCTTGCATCCCAGGGCGCCACGCCTTGTGGAGAGTGAGCCCATTCGCGCCGACGATGTGCTGATCGCCGAACCGGTCGCAGATCTCGAACCCGGTCCCGTACACGATGGCGTCGAATTCCTGCTCGATACCATCGGCGGTGACGATCCCGAACTCGGTGATCGAGGCGATCGGTGAGGTTACCAGCGCGACATTATCCCGCTGCAGCGCCGGGTAATAGTTGTCGGACACCAGAATTCGCTTACATCCGAGGCGGTGGTCCGGCGTAAGGCTGCGCCGCAGCTCCGGGTCGGCCACTTGACGACGCCGATGCGCCGGCGCCGCCATCTCCGCGCGACGCATGAGCTCCGGATTCATGAATGCCGGCGTCAACGACTCGTAGCCCCAATGGATCGCCCAGCGGTAGAGCCGTTGCGCCCCTGGCAGATACCGGAACATCCGATGCTGAACCGAAGAGCGCAGCCCATCCGGCTTCGGCGCGATCAAGTGTGGTGTCCGCTGGAACACGGTCACCTGCGCGGCCTGCTCGGCGATCTGCGGTACGAATTGCACTGCGCTGGAACCGGCTCCGATGACGGCGATCCGCTTGCCAGCTACTTCGAAATCGTGGCCCCACTGCGTCGAGTGGAAACTGTATCCCCGGTACACATCCCGGCCCGGAAGGTCCGGCACGCACGGTTCGTGTCCCGGTGCCATCACCACCGCGCGCGGCTGAAAGTGCCGCCCGTCCGCGGTCTGCACGTGCCAGCGGTCCGTCTCGTCATCGAAGTCGAGTGCGGCGACTTCGGACCGCAGCCGAATATGCTTGCGAATGTCGAATTTGTCCACGGTGCGGTGCAGATACTCCAATATCTGTGGCTGCCCGGCGAACATGCGGGTCCACTGCTCGGTCTCCTCGGCCTTGTCCAGCACGACGAAGTCGTCGAAACCGGACTTGCGTAGCTCGATCGCCATGCCGATGCCACCGATTCCGGCTCCGACAATGACGATTTCGGGTTCGGTCATGCGTAGAGTCCCCGCCAGCGCCAGATTCGCTTGCCCAACGGGCCGATCAAGCCCTGCTTGTCCAGGAACGCACCGAGGTTCGCGGCGCCGGTACCGAGCGCCTTCTTCGCATACGGGTTGTTCGTGGCGATCCGGCGCGCCGCGCGACCGTCCAGCCCGGCCCGGTCGTACATGTGCCGGTTGGTCATCAGGTAGACGAACAGCGGTGCGGCCACCGCGACACATAGCCGCGTGTAGGCCAATTCGGCCTGCGACATGCTCGGCACCCGGCGCGCCAGTGCGTCGCGGGCGAATCCGATATGGCGCGCCTCCTCGGTGACGTGGATCCGCATCGCCCGGGAAACCAAGGGCTGCAACTCCGGATCGTCGAGGGTGCGCCGCTGCAGCGCGTCGAAGATCTCCTCGCCGACGAGTGCGCCCACCCAGGTCATCGACCCGCGCAGAAACAGCGGCAGGGTCCCGATGGCGAGGCGGCCGGGCAGCCGTGGCCAGTACGGACGCGCCTCGATCCGGTCGATGAGCTTGCCGAACATCATCATGTGCCTGCACTCGTCACCCATTTCGGTGAGGGTGTAGTGCGAATGCCGGGTGGTCGGATCATCGCGCATCAGTTCCCGCAGCAGCAGGCGGTTGAGCAGATTCTCGAACCAAATGCCGACGGACAGGACATTGGCCAGCTCCTGGCGCGACAGTTCCCGGCGCTGCTGCGGAGTCATCGATTCCCACAGCGCGGTGCCGTAGAGCGAAACCACCTCCGGCGGCAGAAACAGTTTGTCGGGATCGAGCGGTGCGTCCCAGTCCATGTCGATGGCAGGTTCGTACGACTTCTTCACCGAACCGGTCAGCAGGCGCTGCGCGAAGGATTCCTGTGGGATGACTGCGGCCTCGTTGCCCATGTCGGCTCCAACTTTCGAATACCTGATACAAGCTGTAACACTCAGATTAGTGAGACAGACTGTCACGGTCAATAGCTGTTCCGGGTATCGTGAGCTGGTGAGCAGTACCGCGAGAAAGCGCGATCCCGCCGCGTCGGACGGTCGCAGCACCCGATGGCACGGCCACAAGGTTCGCCGTCGCGCAGACGTCATCGATGCGGCGATCACGGTGATCGAAGAGCAGGGTGTCGAGGTGTCGGTACAGGCGATCGCGGACCGGCTGCAGCTGCCGCGTCCGGTGGTGTACCGGCATTTCGACGGGCGCGCCGATCTCGATGAGCAGATTCGCCGGGAGATCCTGAATTCACTGCTGACCGCACTGATGCCGACCCTGCAGCCCGACGGCACCCTGCGCGATGCCGTGCGGGCTGCGATCGGTACCTACATCGGTTGGGTCGAGCGTCATCCGAATCTGCACCGATTCCTGGGCGATCCCGCACCGCTTGGGGATTCGTCACAGGCGCTGGCCGGTGCGCGCGATCGCATCGGCGGTCGGCTCGCCGATATGTTCGCAATATCGTTGGCGCGCTTCGGAATCGATCCGAATCGCGCCCGCCCGATGGCCTTCGGCATCATCGGCTTCGTCGACGGTTTCGTGAACAACTGGCGCTCCGATGCCGGGACCACACTGTCCTGCGATCAAGTCGAAGGCATCCTCACCGAATCCGTGCTCGCGCTGTTCGAGGGCAATGCGCGCAGTCTCGGAGTTCCGCTGGAACGCGACACTGTCGTCAAAGATCTGCTGAGCCGCGCGGAACCCGTACGGTCCCAATAGAATCCGTCACCGCATCAGCCACTCCGCACATCGGCGGGTGAGCAATGGCATGACCACCCACACCATCGCCGCCACGGCGATCGGCACGATAACCGCAAGCCGCAGCGGCGGGGCCAGCGGTTCGAGCAGCGGCCCTGAGATCGTCACCAGAACTGTGAGCAGCGGATAGATGCCGATGACCGTCAACAGCCACAGTTTCCATTTGACCGGACCCGTGGGTCGCGTGGCCGGTATGCGGCTTTCGCCTGTCTGCTGCCGAGTCACCGTGCGGCCGCCTGGATTTCATCGACCAACCGAACGGCCTCGGGCAGTTCGATGTGATCGTCCGGGAAGTCGCCCAGATGGCTCCCGGTCGCGGTGAGCACGGCGGTGGCCTCCAGGCCGCGCACCAGCAGTCCGACGTGTTCGACCGGATCGGGCACGTTGACCGGATCGTCGGCGGCCGCCAGCACCCGGAACTCGCGTGCCGCGCCACGAATTCGTGCCCAGTCGAACGGTTCGGCGAAGAATTCGGCCAACAGATCATAGCCGACCTCATGTGCTGCGGTGGACACCAGTAGCACTCCGGCGAATTGCCCGGCCGCGGCGACATCGTGCTGCTCGAGCACGCGCAGCACATTGACCCCGCCGATGCTGTGGCCGACCAGAACGGTATCGCCTGCGGGGCCCGCCGCGGCCACCGCTTCGGCGAAGGCTTTGCGCCACGGGTCCAGCCGGGGTGCGTCTGGATCGGGCAGGTTCGGGATCGTCACGGAATGACCGAGCGCGGTCAGCTCCGCCGTGAAGTAGGGAAACCAGACGCTGTCTGCCCGGGATCCGAGGCCGTGGTTCACCACGATCGCACTCACTGTCACTCATCTCCTAAATCGAAACGCTCCGTAGCGTTTCGTAAAACGATAGCAGACGAATACACTGACCGCCATGGCGACGGGAAGTGCCGCGACACCGCGGTCCGGCGGTCGAACCCGCAGCGCAGCCGCACGCGATGCGGTACTGCGTGCGACGGCCGAACTGCTGGAGGAGCAGGGCTTCGGCAAGGTGACGATCGAAGGCGTCGCGGCGCGCTCGCGCGTGGCCAAGAGCACGATCTATCGCTGGTGGAAATCGAAGGCGGTCCTGGTCATGGACGCTCAAGGCATGGTGGTCACCCAGCGCATGCCGGATCCGGATTCCGGATCGGCCGAACAGGACCTGACCGTCTTCCTCGAGGCGCTCTACGGTGTGGTCGAATATCCGTTGCGGATCAAGGCATTACGCGGGTTGATGGCTGAGGCTCAGCTGGACCCGGACTTCGCCGGACCGTTCCGGGACTGGGTGCAGACTCGGCGAGATGTGGTGGCGCGCATAGTGTCCCGCGGTGTGGCGCGCGGTGAACTCGCCGCCGACCTGGATATCGAGTACGCGACCGATCTGATCTTCGGACCGTTCTGGTACCGCCTGCTCGTCGAACACGCACCGCTGCGACCGGAGCAGGCGCCGATCGATATCGCGCGACTGCTCGCCGGATTCCGTACACCCCTGCGCTGATCAGCCCCGGTGGAATTCGATTGCGAGGGCGAGTAATTCGGCCAGGTAGTCGCCGTCGGTGCGCGACAGGCGCATTGCGTCATCGGGTGCGAAGGCGCGGACCTCGAGAATATTTTCCGCATCCTCGGGATTGGTCGGTGCGGATTCGAGCGCCACATCCGCCGTGCACCACAGCCACGCCTTGTGCGGGTGCGGCTGCCAAGGATAGTGCGGTGCAGGGCGATCGGTGGTCGTGTGGTGAGCGCCGAACGGCCGCACCGATCCGACCGGGCGCGCACCGGCCTCCTCCATGAGTTCGCGTCGCACGCAGGCGTCGACAGTTTCACCCGACTCCCTGGTGCCGCCGGGCACGATCCAGATATCACGATCGTCGCGACACAACACGATATCGGCGCCGACGAAGCAGACGACGTGGATATTGGTGACCAGTTCGTCGGGTGGTAACTCGGTGGAGAACCGCACATCCAGACCGCCCCATTCCCAGCGGGTTGGCGTGTGCAGCAACGGATATCGGTCGGCGAGCGTCACACCGACGACGCTAGTCCACCTACTCGGTCCCGGACTTGCCGATCTGGAAGTGGATGTGATCGATATGAGCCGCGCGACCGGATGTGGCCGGGAGCGGATGGTCATCCGGATGGTCGGGATGCAGGATGAAACTCGGATCGCCGATGCCGGAGATGGCAGTCGCGGGATCGGGACTGTCCGAGCAGTCCTGCCATTCACCCGCCGCGAAATCGTAGACGCTGCGGAAGAAGTCGGCGACGAACAGATCGCCGTCCGGATCGCCGAGCGGACTCGCATCGGGTTCGTCGAGTCGGTAGCGCACCCGGGATCCGGTGCCGCGCGGCCATGTTCCGCCGGGTGTCACGGCGGTCTCGACGGTGCCCCAATGCGCTGCCACGGTGATCCTGCGCGATACGTCCCCGACCGGCATGGTGACACCGGCGAAATCGAAGGCGCGGCCCTGGCCGTGGCAGTCGTCGGAATGGGTTCGGCGGCCATCTACTCCGAGGGTGTGCAACTCGGTAACGCCGAAATTTGCGGAGAGGAATCGGCAGAATCGCACCAGCGCCAACGCATTTCGCGAATCGAGGTGTTGCGGTGCCACCGGGGTGCTGCTGTGGCGGATGACCACCCCGGCGAGACTGCCCGGTAGCGGCCGGCCGGACTGTGGGTCGAAACCTGCGAATCCGACCAGAGCCGGGGACGCCGGCCCGTCGAAGCGGATCAGGTCATCGTTCGCGAGACGTTCGAGTTCGGCGAAAGCGTGGTCCTTACTCATTGCTCGGGCCGGTTCCGACACCACGCACCTCCTGTGCATCTGAAATCGATACGTCGACGCAGTTCGGTGACGTCGCGTCAGCATCCGGCACCGACGCGGAAAGCACACGAGTAGTCCGCTACTCGTGTTCTCCTCGGCCGCACCCGGTCGCATTCGCACCGGTTTCGGGTGTTGAACTGCGGCGATGTCCGTAGACGGGCGGTGGCTCAGTGTTCACCGGCCAGCGCGCGGTAGCTGAGATTCCACACCGACTCGACCGGGCCACGCTCGAACCGGCGCATCCACAGGTGCGCGAGAGTCACGATGATCAGCGCGACCAGCAGGTAGATGCCCACGGTGAACGGTACGCGGGCGTCAGGGGAGACGCGCGCGGCAAGGCCCAACCCCCACCCGTAGCACAGCGCCGAAGCGACCAGATTCTGCAGGATATAGCAGCTCAGCGCCATCCGCCCGACTTCGGTGAGCCGCCTGCCGACGAATCCGACCCGCGCACGACGCAGGTAGAACTCCGCGACCAGCGCGAGCAGCCCCAAGGCGACGAACGGGGCGGTGCCGTACCTGGTCAGCAAGACCAGATCGCCGCCGAGCACACCGACCGCCAGATCGATCGGCGCGGCAACAGCGAATCCGATGATCATGAGCCGCCTACGTAACCGCGCACCCTCCGGTCGGAACACTCCCGCCCGGAACAACTGCGCACCCGCGAGGAACAGCGCGATCGACATCGGGAAGACGAAGATCGGCTCGAACCGGAACATGCCCGCGTTCTCCAGTCGGAACAGCACCAGATCCCAGAACGACCCGTCCGCATAGGGATTCGGATCCAACGGCGCGCGCGGCGTCGAATCCTGTTGGTTCGCAAAGGCCATCGCGATGCCGATGAGGGTCAGCACGGCGATATGGAATCCGGCCGCGATGGTCAGCCAGCGACGTTGCGCGCGTTCACTTGTCGCGAGAATGAAGGCGATGACCAATCCGGTGACGGCATAACCCATCAGCACATCGAATTCCGCGACGAACACGAAGTTCAGCACACCGTCGAGGAACAGCAGCCCGGCGCGCCACGGATAGCTGCCCGGCCACCGCCGACCGGCCCGCACCGCCGAGCCCTGCTGGATGGCCAAGCCGATGCCGAACATGATGGTCAGCAGCCCGAGGAACTTGCCCTGCGCGAGCTGCTGCAGCACTCGCTCCGACCACATCCAGCCGGTCGCCGGGCTGCCCAATTCGTCGATATATCCGACGATGCCCTCGGGATGGGTGAGGATCCAGATATTGGTGCCGAGCGTGCCGAGGATCGCGATGCCGCGCAATACGTCCAAGGCGACCAACCGCGTGGGATTCTTCGGCTGGGTGAGGCTCGGTTCATCCGACTTGCGGTGGCGCCCCGTGATTTCGGCGATCGAATCGGTCATATTCCGAATATCCTGGCCGCCGCGGCCTGGCCATATCCTCCGGAAGTACCACCATCGGTATGACATCGAGGTCACCCGAGATCGCCGATGCCGCCGGTCGCGACCGGCGGCGGGCACGCGTCGCCTAGGCTCGACGGTATGCAGCGCATCATCGGTATCGAGGTCGAATACGGCATCTCCACACCCACCGAGCCGTCGGCCAACCCGATTCTCACCTCCACCCAAGCGGTTCTCGCGTATGCCGCCGCGGAGGGGGTACCGCGCGCGAAGCGCACGCGCTGGGATTACGAGGTGGAATCGCCGCTGCGCGACGCCCGCGGCTTCGACCTGAGCCGGATGAACGGTCCGGCCCCCGTGATCGACGCCGACGAGGTCGGCGCGGCCAATATGATCCTCACCAACGGCGCCCGGCTCTACGTCGACCACGCCCATCCGGAGTACTCCGCACCCGAGGTCACCGATCCGCTGGATGCGGTCATCTGGGACAAAGCCGGCGAACGGGTCATGGAGGCGGCCGCGCGGCACGCGTCGAGCGTGCCGGGTGCGCCGCGACTGCAGCTGTACAAGAACAATGTCGACGGCAAGGGCGCCTCGTACGGCACCCACGAGAACTACCTGATGAGCCGCGACACCCCGTTCAACCAGATCATCGTCGGGCTCACCCCGTTCTTCGTCTCACGCCAGGTGATCTGTGGTTCCGGCCGGGTCGGCATCGGACAGTCCGGTGATCACGCCGGATTCCAGCTGTCCCAGCGCGCCGATTACATCGAGGTCGAGGTCGGCCTGGAGACCACGCTCAAGCGCGGCATCATCAACACCCGCGACGAACCGCACGCCGATGCGGACAAATACCGCCGCCTGCACGTCATCATCGGCGATGCCAACCTCGCCGAAATGTCCACCTACCTCAAGGTCGGCACCACCGCGCTGGTGCTGGATCTGATCGAGGCCGGCGAAGATCTTTCGGATCTGCAGCTGGCCCGCCCGGTCACCGCCGTCCACCAGATCAGCCATGACCCGACCCTGCGTGCCACAGTGGCGCTCACCGATGGCCGTGAACTCACCGGGCTCGCGCTGCAGCGCATCTACCTCGACCGGGTGGAGAAGTTCGTGGCCCGCAGCGGAAACGACGACGAGCGCGTCAAGGACATCCTGGAGAACTGGGCCAACGTGCTGGATCTGCTGGAGCGCGACCCGATGGAATGCGCCGATCTGCTCGACTGGCCCGCCAAGCTGCGCCTACTCGAGGGAATGCGCAAGCGCGAGGGCCTGAGCTGGGCCGCGCCCAAACTGCACCTGATGGACCTGCAGTACTCCGACGTCCGTCTGGACAAGGGTCTCTACAACCGCCTGGTCGCGCGCGGCTCGATGAAACGCCTGGTCAACGAGCAGCAGGTGCTCGAAGCGATGACCAACCCGCCGACCGACACCCGCGCCTACTTCCGCGGCGAATGTCTGCGTCGATTCGGTGCCGATATCGCAGCGGCCAGCTGGGATTCTGTGATCTTCGACCTGGGCGGCGACTCGCTCGTGCGCATCCCGACCCTGGAACCGCGCCGCGGCACCCGGGCCCACGTCGGCAAGCTGCTCGACGGTGTGCATACCGCCGCCGAGTTGGTCGAACAGCTGACCACGTAGCAAAGTCGCGCGAATAAGCCCAGGTAGCAACGATTATCGCGATCACAATGACGACGGAGCGAGTCTTACGAGCGACGTTCGGGGCCCGTCTCGCGTCCGAGCCGCGACGGCTCGGACGCGAGACATCAGGGGGCCGCGAACACGCAGCGCCGCGGGCGCTGCGAATCGAACACAGTCGCGAACACGCCGCGCCCGCGCGGCCAATAACTCAGCACGTTGTCAGGGCGGCTGGGTAGTGTTGATGTACGGGCACGGACATTGCTCATGATCAGGGTCGTGCTCAGAATGGAGCCCTGGTCATGATGAGGACAGAGGAGGTCGGCTGCCATGGCACAAGAGCAGACCAAGCGCGCCGGGGGCGGCGACGAGGACGAGGGCCCGGAGGGCGTTGACGCCGCCGGTCAGGAGCGCCGCGAAAAACTGGCGGAGGACACCGACGACCTGCTCGACGAGATCGATGATGTGCTCGAGGAGAACGCGGAAGACTTCGTTCGCGCGTATGTGCAGAAGGGCGGCCAGTGACAGCAGGTGACCCCTTGCGTCTCCACCCGGGGCACGCCCTCTCGTCATTCACCGAGCACCTGCGCATGCATGCACCGGAACTGTTGCCTGGCAACCGATTCGGCGCGATCGAAGGTGCCACCGGAATCTCCGGTGGCACCGCCGCGAAGGACCTGGCTCCGCACGGAACCACCATTGTGGCGGTCTCGTTCCGCGGTGGCGTGCTGATCGCCGGTGACCGCCGGGCCACCCAGGGAAACCTGTTGGCCAGCAGGGATATCGAGAAGGTGTACATCACCGACACCTATTCGGCGGCCGGTATCGCGGGCACCGCGGGCATGGCCATCGAGATGGTGCGATTGTTCGCCGTCGAGCTGGAGTACTACGAGAAGATCGAGGGTGTCTCGCTGACCTTCGACGGCAAGGCCAACAAGCTGTCGAAGATGGTGCGCGACAACCTCCCTGCCGCGCTGCAGGGTCTGGCGGTGGTTCCGGTGCTGGTCGGCTACGACCAGCACGCCACCGATCCGGACAAGGCCGGTCGCATCGTGTCCTACGATGTGGTCGGCGGGCGCAGTGAGGAGCGGTTCGGTTACACCGCGGTCGGTTCGGGTTCGATGTTCGCGAAATCGTCGTTGAAAAAGCTGTACGCCAAGGGAATCGATGAGGATCGCGCATTGCGGATCGCCGTCGAATCGCTCTTCGACGCGGCCGACGACGACACCGCCACCGGCGGACCGGATCTGGTGCGCGGCATCTACCCGACGGCGATCGTCATCAACGACGAGGGCGCCGACGAGGTGACCGAATCGCGGTTGGAGGAGATCACGCGGGCGATCGTCGCCGATCGCGAGGCCGCGGAAGAGGGGAGTGCCTCAGCATGACACTGCCGTATTACGCGTCGGCCGAACAGATCATGCGCGACAAGACCGAGCTCGCGCGCAAGGGCATCGCTCGCGGTCGCAGCGTGATCGTGCTGACCTACGACAAGGGTGTGCTGTTCGTCGCGGAGAATCCCTCCGCGACATTGCACAAGGTGAGCGAGCTGTACGACCGTGTCGGGTTCGCGGCCGTCGGCAAGTACAACGAATTCGAGGCACTGCGCCGCGGCGGCATCCTGCAGGCCGACCTGAAGGGCTACCAGTACGACCGGCGCGATGTCACCGGTCGTGGCCTGGCCAATGCCTACGCGCAGACCCTGGGCACCATCTTCACCGATCAGCTCAAGCCCTACGAGGTGGAGATCTGCGTGGCCGAGGTCGGCTACCCGGAGCAGTCACCGGAATCGGTGCTGTACCGGATCACCTTCGACGGCTCGATCGTGGACGAGCGCGAATATGTGGTGATGGGCGGCACGACCGAGCCCATCATGACCGCGTTGAAGACCTCCTACCAGCCCGGACTCGATCTGGCCGGTGCCGTCGACGTGGCGGTGAAGGCCCTGAAGGCCGGGGTGCCCGAGGGTGCCGCGGACAAGGACAAGCGGGTGCTCGGGGTGGGTTCGCTCGAGGTCGCCACCCTCGAACAGGCGCGGCCGCGGCGGGCGTTCCGCCGGGTCGCGGGCGTGGCCCTGGACCAGTTGCTGAACGGCGGCAAGTCGGCGAACAAGGCCGAGGCGGCGCCCGCCGAGGCGAAGTCCGAGGACGCTCCCGAATCGGAGTAGTCCACCACGATCGTTCGACTGCGAAGGCCCTCCCGATTTTTCGGGAGGGCCTTCGTTTCGGCCGGTAGTTTTCCGCCGAACATTTCGCTCACGTGCGAAATCGTTGTGAAGACGTATGCACCGGGGTTGTCCGCAGCCCCACGCGAGTACCTGACATGGCTGTAATGTCGATAGTGTGCAGCGACGAATCATGGGGATCGAGACCGAATTCGGTGTGACGTGCACCTTCCACGGACACCGTCGGCTCAGCCCTGACGAGGTGGCCCGGTATCTATTCCGCCGGGTAGTTTCCTGGGGCCGTAGCTCTAACGTGTTCCTCCGCAACGGTGCTCGGCTCTACCTCGATGTCGGGTCGCATCCGGAGTACGCCACCGCAGAGTGCGACAACTTGGCGCAGCTGGTCACTCACGACCGGGCTGGTGAGCGCGTGCTGGAGGAGTTGCTGATCGACGCCGAACAGCGCCTCGCGGAGGAAGGCATCGGCGGCGACATCTACCTGTTCAAGAACAACACCGACTCCGCGGGCAACTCCTACGGCTGCCACGAGAACTTCCTCGTCGTGCGGGCCGGTGAGTTCTCCCGGATCTCGGACGTGCTGCTGCCGTTCCTGGTTACGCGTCAGCTGATCTGTGGTGCGGGCAAGGTGCTGCAGACGCCGAAGGCGGCCACGTTCTGCCTGTCCCAGCGTGCCGAGCACATCTGGGAGGGCGTCTCCTCGGCGACCACCCGCTCACGCCCGATCATCAATACCCGCGACGAGCCGCACGCCGATGCGGAGAAGTACCGGCGTCTGCATGTGATCGTCGGCGACTCGAATATGTCCGAGACCACCACCATGCTGAAGGTCGGCACGGCGGCGCTGGTGTTGGAGATGATCGAGGCGGGCGTCTCGTTCCGCGATTTCGCCCTGGACAACCCGATCCGCGCCATCCGCGAGGTCAGCCACGACCTGACCGGTCGTCGTCCGGTCCGGCTCGCAGGCGGACGCCAGGCGAGTGCGCTCGACATCCAGCGCGAGTACTACGCTCGCGCCGTCGAGCACCTGCGCAACCGCGACCGCGACCCCAATATCGACCAGGTCGTCGATCTGTGGGGCCGCACCCTGGACGCGGTCGAGGCGCAGGACTTCGCCAAGGTCGACACCGAGGTCGACTGGGTGATCAAGCGCAAGCTCTTCCAGCGCTACCAGGATCGCTACGGCATGGAGCTGTCCGATCCCAAGATCGCCCAGCTCGATCTGGCCTATCACGACATCAAGCGCGGCCGCGGTGTCTTCGACCTGCTGCAGCGCAAGGGTCTGGCCAAGCGCGTCACCGAGGACGAGGCGGTCGACGCGGCCGTGGATACCCCGCCGCAGACCACCCGCGCCAAACTGCGCGGCGACTTCATCACCGCCGCCCAGGAAGCGGGGCGTGACTTCACTGTCGACTGGGTGCACCTCAAGCTCAACGACCAAGCCCAGCGCACGGTCTTGTGCAAGGACCCGTTCCGCTCCGTCGACGAACGAGTGGATCGGCTGATCGCCTCGATGTAGCCCTCCTCAGGTTGCGGCAGCGATCAAGGTCGCCCGTGCTGTAACAGACCTATCGAGCGCCGCACCCAGGTTGTGACTTCTGTGCGGAGTCCGATAGCTCTGTGAGGACCAAAGTCGGCGCGGGCTTGCGGCTAGCTGTCGGTGAGGTAGCGCTCGACGGACTCGACCTTCGTGGTCATCGCGTCGGTGACGCCTGGTCGGATGTCCGCTTTCAGGACCAGGCTGCAGCGGGGTGCGACCTCGAGTATGGCGTCCGTGGCTTCCTTGACCACGGCCATCACCTCGTCCCATTCGCCCTCGACAGTGGTGAACATGGCATCGGTGCGGTTCGGCAGGCCGCTGGCCCGCACGACGCGCACGGCCTCGGCGACGGCTCGGCCGACATCGACACCCGCACCCAGCGGTGTCACGGAGAACGCGATGATCATGACTCCATGATGGCCGCGCGCGAACCGGATCGGGGTGAATCGCGCGCCGACGCGCGGTCGCGGCGGGCGGCCGATTACCCTGTGTCGAGTGGCGATATCCAAGGTCGAGCGGCTGATGAATCTGGTCATCGCGCTGCTGTCGACCCGGCAATTCCTGACCGCGGAGCGGATTCGGGACAGCGTCGCGGGGTACGAGGATTCGGCCAGCGACGAGGCGTTCAGTCGAATGTTCGAGCGCGATAAGAACGAGCTGCGTGACCTGGGGATTCCCTTGGAGGTCGGGCAGGTCAGCCGATTTTCGACGGTGGAGGGCTATCGGATCAACCGCGACGCCTACGAACTACCCGATATCGATCTGACCAGCGAGGAAGCGGCGGCGGTCGCGGTCGCGGTGCAGATGTGGGAGTCGCCGGAGCTGGCGGCCGCAGCCGAGGGCGCGCTGCTGAAATTGCGTGCGGCCGGGATCCACGTCGAGACCGATGCCGCGGTGGCCTCGGTGCCCGCGGTCCCCGCGCGCACCCGTGGCTCGGATGCGGTGCTCGGCAAGCTGCTGGCCGCGATCGACGTCGGTCAGGCGGTGCGGTTCGAACATCGGGGTGCGATCAACGAGCCGTATGTCATGCGTGATGTGGAGCCGTGGGGTGTGGTGACCCACAACGGTCGCTGGTATCTGGTCGGACACGATCGGAACCGGGATGCGGTTCGCAGCTTCCGCCTATCGCGCATCGGCGACGATGTGACCGCCTACGGGCCGCCGAATGCGGTCAGCAAGCCCGAGGGTGTGGATCTGCGTGAGATCGTCGGCACCGTCACCGGCAGTGCCCCGGTGACCGGCACCGCGACGGTGTGGGTGGCCGATGGCCATGGCCGCGAGATCCGCCGACTTGGACCCGTGCTGGAAGAGCGCACCATCGGCGAACGTCACGGCGTGGTCGTCGAATTGCCCATCCGATCCCGAGATTGGTTGGCGCGCTTGATTACCGGACTCGGTCCAGATGCCGTAGTGCTCGCACCGGAGGAACTACGCGCGGATGTGGTGGCGCGATTGCGTTCGGTCTTCGACCACACGGAGGTCACCGCATGAGCGAGCGAACAATAGATACAGCCGAGCACTCGCTCGTGCCGGAGCCGAGCGTCAGCGAGGCGCGGGCATGAGCGAGCGCAGCGAGCGAACAATAGATACAGCCGAGCACTCGCTCGTGCCGGAGCCGAGCGCTAGCGAGGCGCGGGCATGAGCGAGCGCAGCGAGCGAACCAGGGGGCCGGCCGAGCGGACGACAGGCACAGCCGAGCGCAGTCGACTTTCGGTTCGGCTCTCACGGCTGCTCAACATGATTCCGTACTTCATCGCGAATCCGGGGATCAGTGCCGCCGAGGCCGCCGCCGATCTCGGTGTCACCACCAAGCAGCTGATGAGCGATCTCAACCAGCTGTGGATGTGCGGACTACCCGGTTACGGGCCGGGCGATCTGATCGACCTGTCGTTCTCCGAGGAGAGCATCGAGGTCACCTTCTCTGCCGGTATCGACCGGCCGCTGCGGCTGACCTCCACCGAGGCGACCGCGTTGCTCGTGGCGCTGCGCTCGATCGTGGATATGCCGGGCATGGTCGATCCGACCGCGGCGCATGCGGCGATCGCCAAACTGGAATCGGCCATCGTCGGCGGCAAGACCGTCGACGAGGCCCGCGAGCACCTGCCGACCGAGGCCCCGGCGGTTTCGACGGTGCGTTCGGCGCTGGCCCGACAGCGCGCGCTGCGCCTGGTCTACTACTCGGCGAGTCGCGATGTCGTATCCGAACGTGTCGTCGATCCCATTCGTATTGTGCTGGTGGACAACAACAGTTACCTGCAAGCCTGGTGCCGCGAGGCCGAGGGTGTGCGACTGTTCCGCTTCGATCGGATCGAGGCAGCGACCGAACTCGACGAGGCCGCCCGCCCGCCGAGCCATGCGACCGCGGCGGCCGCCGCGCTCGACCTCTTCCAGGACGATCCCGCGGTTCCGTTGGCGCGCTTGCGCATTCGCGGCGATTACGGTTGGGTGCTCGATCAATATCCGATGCATCGGATGGCGGTGCACCCGGACGGCAGCATCGAGACGACCATGCGCTTCGCCACCATGGACTGGATGGCGCGGCTGCTACTCGGCTTCGGTTCCGGCGTCACGGTGCTCGGCCCACCCGAATTGATCACCGCGGTGCGCGAACGCTCGAATGCCGCGCTGGCCGCCTACGAAGCGGCCGGGTTCCTGGAGACCAGATGAATCGCACGGAGGCTGGAACGGCGTGAGTGAGGTGGTGGCACCCGCTCGGGTGCTGGTCCTGGGAGCCGGAAGTATCGGGTCCTTTGTCGGCGGAAAGCTGGCGGCGGCCGGCGCCGATGTCACATTCGTCGGCCGGCAACGGGTGCTGGACGAGATCCGCGCATCCGGGCTGCGACTCACCGACCTCGACGGCGGTGACGTCGCGGTGGCGGGGGATGCGGTGCGGGTGTCGACCACACCGGAGGATGTCGGGTCCGCCGATCTGGTGCTGGTCACCGTGAAATCGGCGGCGACCGCGGCGGCCGTGCGCGATCTCGACGGCAAGATCCGCCCCGGCACCGTGGTGCTGAGCCTGCAGAATGGGATCGGCAACGACGCGGTGATCCGCGAGGTCCTGCCGACCTGCGTGGTGCTGGCCGGCATGGTGATGTTCAACGTCGTGCACCATCCCGACGGCCGTTTCCATCGCGGCACCGAGGGCGGGCTGGCGGTGCAGGACGATCCGGCGCTCGCACAGTTCACCGACGTATTCGCGCGGGCTGGTCTGGTACTGCGGCGCTATCCGGACCTGCTGCCGGTGCAATGGGCGAAGCTGCTGCTGAACCTCAACAACCCGATCAATGCGCTGTCCGGCAGGCCGCTGCGCGAGGAACTGTCCGACCGTGACTTCCGGCGCTGCCTGGCCCTCACCCAGCGCGAGGCACTGGCCGCGATGCACAGAGCGCGCATTCGCCCAGCTCGGCTGACGCCGCTGCCGCCGGCGTGGATGGCCCGGCTGCTGACCGTTCCGGACGGTATCTTCCGCCGGGTCGCCGCGACCGTGCTGGCCATCGATCCGCAGGCGCGCTCGTCCATGGCCGATGACCTCGAACTCGGTCGCAAGACTGAAATCTCCTGGTTGTGCGGGGAGATCGTGAGCCTCGGCGCGATGGTGGGGCTGGCGACACCGGTCAATCAGCGTCTCATCGAACTGATCGTGGCCGCCGAACACGGCGATCGCCGCGACTGGACCGGACCGGAACTGTTGGAGCAACTGCGAACGGCCGCAGGAGGATCTTGAACCCGGCCGGCCGCGAACTTCGTGTCGTACAAGTGCGGCTGAACGCACAGCGAACGCGCGCCGACGCGGGCGTTCTCGCATGTCATAGTCCGGTAGCATCGGAGCTACCACATTCTTTGGAGGTTTAATTATGGGCAGTCTGAGCATCTGGCACTGGCTGATCATCGCCGCGGTCTTCGTGATGTTCTTCGGCGCGAAGCGTATGCCCGATGCCGCCCGCAGCCTGGGCCGCTCGCTGCGCATCTTCAAGAGCGAAGTCAGCCAGATGCAGAACGAGAGCAGCAGCGCACAGACAAGTGCAGCACCGGTGCAGCAACCGGCCGCCGAACTGCCGCAGGCCTCGGCGGTCCAGCCGACGGTCGCGCAGCCGCAGGCCGAGCCTCAGGCACAGCCGAAGTCGCTCTGAGCCCAGCCTTGCCGCCGGGGTGAGTAGCGAACTCGCTCCGGTCCTAGTGCTGTTGCCCGCCGACCGCTGCGGGCACCGTCGACCCCAGGGGCCAACACACCACCATGCGAATCCCGTTCGATCCCCGGCGCAGTAAGCGCAGGACGAATCCCGACGGCACCATGTCGTTGGTCGAGCATCTGCAAGAGCTGCGCCGTCGGCTGCTGGTCTCGATCGCCGCGGTCGTCGTCACCACGCTGTTCGGCTTCTTCTGGTACGCGCACACGATCTTCGGTATCGAAAGCCTCGGTTCGCTGCTGACCGGACCCTACTGTTCCCTGCCCGCCTCGTCGCGGGCCGTGCTCACCACCGACGGCGCCTGCCGTCTGCTGGCGACAGCGCCCTTCGAGCAGTTCATGCTGCGCTTGAAGGTCGGTATGACGGCCGGCGTGGTACTGGCAGCTCCGGTATGGCTGTATCAGATCTGGGCCTTCATCACGCCCGGTTTGTATGCGAAGGAACGCAAGTACGCGGTCGGCTTCGTCACCTCCGGTAGCGCGCTGTTCGTGACCGGCGCCGTACTCGCGTATTGGGTTGTCGCGCACGCGTTGAGCTTCCTGCTGAATATCGGCAACAATGCGCAGATCACCGCGCTGAGCGGTACGCAATACTTCAGCTTCATCATCCAGCTGCTCGTCATCTTCGGTGTCAGCTTCGAAATCCCGCTGCTGGTGGTCGGATTGAATCTGGTCGGAGTGCTGCACTACGACAAGCTCGCCAAGTGGCGACGCGGAATTGTCTTCGGGCTCTTCGTCTTCGCTGCGATCGTGACCCCGCAGGACCCGTTCTCCATGCTGGCCTTGGCGCTGGCGCTGACGGTGCTGTTCGAGGTTGCCATCCAGTTCTCCCGGATCAACGACAAGCGGCGCGCACGTCGGGAGGCCGAGGAATTGGCGGCACTCTCGGATGAGGAAGCCTCGACGATCTCCGGCCCCGAGCCGATCAACCCCGCAGATTCGATCGTTGATCCGGTGGAGAAATCGGCGCGAGCTATGCCTGCCCACCCCGCCGGCTCCGCCGGCGACCATCCCCCCGTGTCGGACTACTCCGATACCCTCTGACCGTGACGTATCACCAGTCGCAGGCGGGCGAGCTGGCAAAGTTCTCCGCCGAGCTGACTTTCGGGTTGGATCCCTTCCAGCGCAATGCCTGTAAAGCCCTCGAGGGCGGGCACAGCGTGCTGGTCTGTGCTCCGACCGGCGCGGGTAAGACCGTCGTCGGCGAATTCGCGGTGCACCTCGCGTTGGCAGCGGGCGGAAAGTGTTTCTACACCACACCGATCAAAGCGCTGTCGAACCAGAAGTTCGCCGACCTGACCGAGCGCCACGGGCGCGACCAAGTCGGACTGCTCACCGGTGACCAGTCGATCAACCCGGACGCGCCGGTGGTCGTGATGACCACCGAGGTGCTGCGCAATATGCTCTACGCCTCCTCGGACGCGCTGCGCGGACTTTCGTATGTGGTGATGGACGAGGTGCACTACCTCGCCGACCGCTTCCGCGGCGCGGTCTGGGAGGAGGTCATCCTGCACCTGTCGCCGGATGTGCGGCTGGTGAGCCTGTCCGCGACGGTCAGCAATGCCGAGGAATTCGGCGCGTGGATGGAAACCGTGCGCGGCGATACCGCGGTGGTCGTGGACGAGACCCGCCCGGTGCCGCTGTGGCAGCACGTGATGGTCGGGCGGCGGATGTTCGATCTGTTCGATACCGACTCCAGCGAGCAGAAGGTGCTCGTCGACGAGGATCTGGTGCGCTATATCCGCCACCGTGAAGCGGCGGACCGGATGAACGGCTGGGGTGGACCGCGCGGCCGCGGTGGCAACCGCAACTTCCGGCCGTTGCCGCGGCCGGAGGTGCTGGCCAAGCTCGATGAGGAAGGGCTGCTGCCCGCGATCACCTTCATCTTCAGCCGGGCCGGATGCGATGGGGCGCTTGCCCAATGCCTGCGTTCGCGACTGGATCTCAGGGGGACGGCAGTCGGCGGAGCCGACGGGGTGGGTAAATACAGCCGTGACGACGAGACCGAAGAGATCGACGCGATCATCGAGAAGCACACCGGGGATCTACCCAAGGGCGATCTGGAGGTGCTCGGCTACTGGGAGTGGCGCGAGGCGCTGCATCGCGGCTTGGCCGCGCATCACGCGGGCATGCTGCCCGCCTTCCGGCATACCGTCGAGGAATTGTTCGTGCGCGGTCTGGTGCGGGCCGTATTCGCCACGGAGACACTGGCTTTGGGCATCAATATGCCTGCGCGGACGGTGGTGCTCGAGCGGCTGGTCAAGTACAACGGCGAGTCGCACGCCGAGCTGACGCCGGGGGAGTACACGCAGCTCACGGGCCGGGCCGGGCGGCGCGGGATCGATGTCGAGGGCCATGCGGTGGTGCTGTGGCAGCCCGAGGTCGATACCAGTGCGGTCGCCGGTCTCGCCTCCACCCGGACCTATCCGCTGCGCAGTTCGTTCCGGCCGGGCTACAACATGTCGATCAATCTGATCGATCGGATGGGTGCGGACGAGTCGCGGGCGCTGCTCGAGCGATCTTTCGCGCAGTTCCAGGCCGACCGGTCGGTGGTGGGGCTGGTGCGCGGGATCGAGCGCAATGAGGGGCAGTTGCGCAAATTGCGAGGTCAGCTCGGCGGCGAGGACGGCGGCTTCCTGGAATACATTTCCCTGCGCGAGCGGATCAAGCAGCGTGAACGTCAGATCGCGCAGCAGGGTCGGGCCGATCGGCGCGGGGCCGCGGTCGACGCGCTGGTCGCCCTGCGGCGGGGTGATGTGGTGGCCATTCCGTCCGGACGGCGGGCCGGGCTCGCGGTCATTCTGGAGCCGGATGCCACGCCGGGAGATCCGCGTCCGCTGGTACTGACCGAGGACAAGTGGGCGGGTCGGGTATCGGTCGCCGATTTCCCGGTGCCCGCGAAGACGCTGGGGCATATGCGGCTGCCGCGCAAGATCGATCACCGCACGGCACGGACTCGGCGTGATCTGGCATCGGCGTTGCGCAGCACCGGGATCTCGGTGCCGGGCCGGCCGCGGCGCGGTGACCGTTCGCAGGCGGGCGAGGACCGCGAGCTGTCGACTTTGCGGCGCAGTCTGCGTTCGCATCCGGCGCATACGCGGCCCGATCGCGAGCAGATGAGCCGGGTCGGCGAGCGCTACAACCGGCTGCTGCGCGAGACCGAGACGATGCGCCAGAAGGTTGCCGCGACCACCAATTCGCTGGCGCGCACCTTCGACCGGATCCTGGGCCTGCTCGAGGAACGCGGGTTCGTGCACGCGGGCGAAGTGACCGCCGACGGACGGCGGCTCGCCAGGATCTACGCCGAAAGCGATCTGTTGGTCGCCGAATGTCTGCGGCAGGGACTGTGGCGTGGGCTCGGTCCGGCCGAATTGGCGGCGGTGGTTTCCATTCTCGTGTACGAATCCCGCCAGGACGGCGGCTATCTCGGCGCTAGCGGGCCCACCGAACCGATTCGCCGTGCGGTCGGTGCGACCGTCGGGGTGTGGAGCGAGTTGCGTTCCGACGAGGCACGGCACAAGCTACCGCCCACCCGTGAGCCGGATCTCGGTTTCGTGACAGGTGTTTACAAATGGGCGCGCGGCGATGGGTTGGCCGAGTCGTTGCTGGCCAGCGGTGATCAGAACGCGCCGCTGTCCGCGGGCGATTTCGTGCGGTGGTGCCGACAGGTGATCGATCTGCTCGATCAGATCCACGGAACCGCCGACGATGTGGAGATCGCCGGGACCGCGGCCAAGGCCGTCCGCGCGATCCGACGGGGTGTCGTAGCCGTGGACGCCGCGTAGCCGATTCGATTGTGATTTGATTTCTTTCGCGTACCGACCGTGGCGGAGGAGTCGGACAGGATCGCACCTCATACGGGATTGGTCCTGTTGTGCGACGAGTCTCACGCGGGGGGCTACCGTGTGTATAACGATGCGAGTGGAGGCAACCAGATGAGCGGCCCGTACGGACCGAACGACGCCCCTGGTCCCGGGGAGGGACGCAACGATCCCACCCAGCAGTGGGGCGGACAGCAGGCACCCGGTGCAGCCGGGCCTACTCAGCAGTGGGGTGCCACCCCGCAGGCGCAGCCGACTCAGCAGTGGGGCGATCCGAACGCGCAGCAGCCGCAGTGGGGTCAGCCGAATCCGCAGAGCCAGCCCAGCCAGCCGCAGTGGGGTCAGCCGAATCCGCAGAGCCAGCCCAGCCAGCCACAGTGGGGCCAGCCCCAGCCCAGCCAGCCGAGTCAGCCGCAGTGGGGGCAGCAGCCGACCCAGCAGGACTGGTCCGCGCAGCAGGGGCAGCAGCAGCCCTGGCAGCAGGGCCAGCAGCAGCCGTGGCAGCAGCAGACCCCGCAGCCGAGCAGCGGCGGCAAGAGCAAGGGCCTGTTCATCGGCCTGGGTGTGCTCGCGCTCGCCGTCATCGGCGCCATCGTGGTGCTGGTGCTCGTGCTGACCAGCAAGGACGAGCTCGACCAGGCCGCCGTTCAGGACGGCGTGAAGAAGGTGCTCTCGGATTCGTACGGAATCCAGGACGTCGCCGATGTCTCCTGCCCCTCCGGCCAGCAAGTCAAGGTCGACGCGACCTTCACCTGTGACCTGAAGGTCAGTGGCGAGCAGAAGAAGGTCACCGTCAAGATCACCAAGGATGACGGCACCTACGAGGTCGGGCGCCCGAACTGACGGTTCTTCGGTCGGCAGGTCGGCGAGCGGGCGTCGGTGGGGCGGCCCCGCTGCGCGGGCCTAGTAGCAAGGCCGCGCAGTTAGCGGTTCAGTTGGTGTGTCAATCGAATGATGGTGTGGGGCTTGGTATGCCGTGACGTAGGACAGCGGAGCGCCTGGTAGAAGAGGTTTGTCACTCCAAGACAACTCTTCACTGGGAGCTCCGCTGTCGGATCAGTCTGTCATCAACCGACGCGGCATGGTAGCCGCGGGTGTATTCGCGCCGGGTCATCTGGGGGAACTGACCCGGATCGTGTCGTTCGACCTGGTCGATGCGGCGCTGGAGGCGTCGGGCGCGGTGCAGTCGCGGGTGCGGCTGCTGCCCTCGCGGGTGGTGGTGTATTTGCTGCTGGCCGGGGCGTTGTTCACCGGGATTGGGTATCGGCAGGTGTGGGCGCGGTTGTGTGCCGGGCTGCCCGGCAGTCCGAGGGGGTGTCCGGGTTCCTCGGCGTTGTCGCAGGCGCTGCGCCGGGTCGGGCCCAAACCCCTGAAAGCGTTGTTCGACCTGGTCCGCGGGCCTGCCGTCGGTGCGGTGCGGTGGCGGGGTCTGTTGGTGTGCGCGATCGACGGCACCAGTGTGTTCGTGCCCGACAGCCCAGACAATGTGGCCGCGTTCGGTCGTCACGGCGGTGGTCACGCCCAGGCCGGTTACCCGATGCTGCGGTTGCTGGCAGTGGTGGCTTGTGGCACCCGCACCGTCGTCGATGTCGTGTTCGGACCCCTGCGGGTCGCCGAAACAGCCTATGCGCCACGCCTTTTCGGGTGTCTGCGTCCGGGCATGCTGCTGTTGGCCGACCGGAACTTCGCCGTCACGGCGTTGATCGAGCAGATCACCGGCACCGGCGCGGATCTGTTGATCCGCGCCAAACTCAACCGGCGCGTCCCCGCGATCGCGCGGCTGGGCGACGGGTCGTGGCTGACCCGCGCCGGCGCGGCGACGGTGCGGGTCATCGACGCCGAGATCGCCGTCTGCTGCGCCGGTGGGCCCCGGCGGGTCGAGCGGTATCGGCTGATCACCAGCCTGGCCGACGAGAAGCGTTACCCCGCACAGGAATTGGTGACTCTTTATCATCAGCGGTGGGAGATCGAAACCAGCTATTTCGAACTGAAATCGACCATGCTCGGTGGCCGGGTACTCCGTGCCCGCACCCCGGCCGGGGTCTGCCAAGAGGTCTACGCCCTGCTCATCACCTACCAGGCGCTGCGCACCGTCATCGCCGATACCGCCCTGGCCACAGGTGATTTTTCCGCGGACCGCGGAAGTTTCACCGTCGCCATGCACACCGCACGCGACCAACTGATCCACGCCGCCGGGATCATCAACGACACCACGATCGACCTCATCGGCACGATCGGCCACGCAATCCGGACCAGCCCGTTGACCCCACGCCGCGCACGCACCAGCCCCCGCATCGTCAAACGTGCCATCTCCAAACACCGCGCCAAGGGCGACATCGACCGCAACATCTACAAAACCCAGGTCAGCATTCATATCCTGCCCGGTTGACAACCGGGCAGAACCCCAAACTGCGCGGCCTTGGGCCTAGTAGGCGAGCGCGGGCACGTTGGCGCGGCGACCAGGTATTCCTCGGGTAGGTCCAACTCTCGAGTCGGGCGGCGCACCGCCGAGCTGTTCGCCTGGTGGCGCAGCGGGAGCGGCGGCCTCGCACAAGCTCTGCAACCTATGCGAGCCGCTACTTGGTATGCGAGGCCTGTGCATGACGATCGATGCGGTCACCCCGAGTGCGCCGAGTTCAGTGCCGCGATCAGGCGGGTGATGGGGCTTTCCGCGTTGTAGGTGGCGGCCAGTTCGCGGAGGCGGTCCGGGTCGGCGGGGGCCATGGGGAGGGTGTCGGGGCAGGACAGCTCCACATCGGCGTCGCAGACCACGCGGGTGACCGGGGCGGCGGCCTTCAGGTAGGTCTCGGCGGCGCGGAGTTTGGCGCGGATGCCCTGGGCCATATCGGCTGCGGGGTCGTCCACGGCCGCGGTGAGCGCGTCGAGGGAGCCGAAGCGGGAGATGAGCATCGCGGCGGACTTCTCGCCGATACCTGCGACGCCGGGCAAGCCGTCGGAGGAGTCGCCGCGCAGGGTTGCCATATCCGCATAGGCAGGGCCCGCATTCTCCAGTGGCACACCATATTTCGCGGACACCTCGGCGGGACCGAACAATTCGGCCTTGGCCAATCCGCGACCGGCGTAGAGCACGCGCACCGGCGGTGCCGGCTCGTCGCGGACCAGCTGGAGTAGGTCGCGGTCGCCGCTGACGACCACCACCGGATCGGTGCGCTCGCGGGTGGCCAGGGTGCCGAGTACGTCGTCGGCCTCGAGTCCGATCGCGCCGCCGGTGGCGATGCCCGCCGCGGCGAGTACGTCGAGGATCATCTCGACCTGCGGGGTCAAGGTGTCCGGCACGTCCTCGGCGCCGGGTGCCGCATCGGCGGTGGTGTCGAGGCGGTGGGTCTTGTAGGTCGGCACCAGCGCCACCCGGAATGCGGGACGCCATTCCAGGTCCAGGCAGACGACCAATCGGCTCGGTTTGTGCTTGGTGACGAGCGAGGCGACCATATCGGTGAAGCCGCGCAGAGCGTTCACCGATCGGCCGTCGGGTGCGGTGATTTTCTCCGGAATCGCGTGGAACGCGCGGAACCACAGGCTCGCGCCATCGAGCAACAGCAGGGGCCCACCGGAAGTCGCAGTGTTCACGCCGCTGAGGCTACCTGTCCGCAACGACAACCTGGGGTGATCGGTATTCACATTCGGGTTGATGTCGGGGGCGGGTAACGTCGCACGGTATGAGCTCGCACACGGAGTCCCGATTCGCGGCGGATATCTACGGTGATCGACTCGAGCGGGCGGTGCAGTTGATGCGCGCCGCTCATCTGGACGCGCTATTGATCACGCCGGGGCCGGATCTGCGCTATCTCATCGGCTCGGCTGCAGAGTCCTTCGAGCGGCTGACTTGTCTGGTGATCACGGCCGACGGCGCCACCCCCTCGGTGGTGATTCCGAAGCTCGAACTGGCCGCGTTGGAGGGTTCGGCCGCGGGTGAACTCGGTCTGCAGGTGCTGGATTGGGTCGACGGCGTCGATCCGTATCAGCTCGTGAAGTCGTCGCTGCACGTCGGCTCCCGGGTCGCGGTCACCGATGTCATGCCCGCATTGCATCTGCTGCCGCTGGCCGAATCAGTCAGTGGACTGCCCACTTCGGCCACGCCGGTGCTGCGGCAACTGCGAATGATCAAGGACCAGGCCGAAATCGAGGCTCTGCGGCGTGCCGGTGCGGCCATCGACCGGGTGCATGCGCGGATGGGTGAATTCCTGCGCGTCGGGCGCACCGAGGCCGAGGTCGGCGCTGACATCAAGGCGGCGATCGTCGAGGAGGGGCACACCGAGGCGGCCTTCGTCATCGTCGGCAGCGGACCGCACGGCGCCGATCCGCATCACGGCGTGTCCGATCGTCGCATCGAAGCCGCAGATGTGGTGGTGATCGATATCGGCGGCCCGGTCGACCCCGGCTACTACTCGGACTCGACCCGCACCTACGTCCTCGGTGAGCCCACGTCCACCGTGGCCACACAATTCGGGGAACTCGAGCGCGCCCAAGCTGCTGCGGTCGCCGCCGTCCGCCCCGGTGTCACCGCCGAATCCGTCGACGCCGCAGCCCGAAACCTGTTGACCGAAGCCGGTTTCGGCCCCGCCTTCGTTCACCGCACCGGCCATGGCATCGGTCTCTCGGTCCATGAGGAGCCCTACATCGTCGAAGGCAACAGCCTGGTCCTGGAACCCGGCATGGCCTTCAGCATCGAACCCGGGATCTACTTCCGCGGCGATTGGGGCGCACGCATCGAGGACATCGTCGTCGTCACCGAAGACGGCTGTGAGTCGATGAACCAGCGACCGCATGGTTTGACAGTGCTCTGAGTCCGGGCGGCCGTGAATTCGTCGCGGAGTGACCGCGCTGTGAGCGGCGTGGCGAATGCGCAAGCACAGTGACGGCGTTCCCAGCTCGATGATTCTTCGCGCGCTGAGAGGCGGTGCGGTAAGCTGCGGTGAGGTGAAATGCCCTGGGATGCAATGACTTCGGGTTCGAGGTCAGGCCGGGCGGTGCATCAGGCCGGGGCGGGCGCGAGGGTGCTGCTGGAGAGTACGCGCTGGACTTGAATGGCGATGACCACGCGGGTCGGGTTCTCTCGGGGGACTCGGTAGCGGCCCGCGTATCGATCTACGGCTGCTGCGACGTTGTCCGGATCGTCGAGCACCGTGGCCGGGCCTTCCAGGGTGATCCAGCGGATTCCGTCCACCTGGCTCACTGCCGCGTAGCCGGAGCGCCGCACATTGCGCACCTTCACCGAGCCGTCGTTGGTGATCACTCGCGCGATCCCGGCTTCCGGATCCCAGGTGAAACCCACCGCGACCACATGCGGCGTGCCGTCGGCACGCAGGGTGGTCAGGGTCGCGAGGTGGCGCTCGGCGACGAATTCGAGTGCGGCAGTGGACAGCTGTGCGGTGCTGGTCGGCATCCCCCGACCGTAGCGGTATGCGGGCCGTCCGGCACCGGCACATGCCGAGTCCGCACGTCTGGTACATACTGGTCAGTTCGGTGTTTCGTGCTTGCTCGGATATTCTGAGCCCCGAGATCGACAATCGAGGGGTTCAGGGATGCAGAGCACGGACGTCCAGTTGGCCGCTCGATGGTGGCAGTGGGCCATGTCGATTCCGATCGCCAAGAATCCGGTCTGCGACGAGACCGGAGCCTGCGCGGCCGAAGCTCAGCCCGACGATGTCTGGTTCCTCGCCGGGACGTTCGGCGGCAAGGTCGGCCGAAGCTGTGCCGTGCCCTACGGTCGTCCGATATTCTTTCCCGCCTTCAATATCTTCCAGAAGGTCGAAAGGTCGTTTTTCCAATTCGGCACCCGACCACCGGTGGTACCGACGGCGAGCGGCCACGCCGAGCTGAACGGCGTCGCACTACCGATGCTGGAAGTGACCAACCGCGCGGCATTCCCCATCAACCCGGCGGCGGGCGGCCCGTTCCAGGTGACCGGCCGTTTCAAGGCGACAGCATGGGGGCTCTGGTGCAGGCTGGACGACCTGGTCCGCGGCGACTACATCCTCACCTTCGGTGGTGAGTACGAGCCGGGCGGCTTCTGGGTCGAGGCCTCCTATCAGCTCGAGATCGTCTGACCTGGCGGATCTGCACAGCGGGGTGGGGTGAAAGACTGGCGGCATGGGAGCGCGTGGAATTGCCGAGGGGCCGGTGCTGGTACTCGGGGGCCGCAGTGAGATCGGGCTCGAGGTGGCCCGACGGCTGGCGCCGGGGCGTGTGGTGATCCTCGCGGCGCGACGCAGCGCGGAGTTGACGCAGGAGCGTGCGGCGGTTGCGGCAGCCGGGGCGACGGCAGTGCATACCGTTGAATTCGATGCGGACGATACAGCGAGTCATCCGGCGCTGCTGGAGAAGATCGCGGCCGAGCACGGGGGGATCGGGGTCGCGGTGGTCGCATTCGGAGTGCTCGGGGATCAGGCGCGGGCCGAACGGGATCCGGCACATGCGATCGCGGTCGTGCACACCGATTACGTCGCGCAGATCAGCGTGCTCACCATCCTCGCGAATATGCTTCGGGCGCAGGGCGGCGGGCATCTCGTCGTGTTCAGCTCGTTCGCGGGCACACGGGTACGGCGAGCCAATTACGTCTACGGTTCGGCGAAGGCGGGTCTCGACGGATTCGCCGGCGGCCTCGCCGATGCGTTGCACGGCAGCGGTGTTCACCTGCTGCTGCTGCGTTGCGGGTTCGTCATCGGCCGGATGACCGCGGGCATGGACCCGGCACCGATGTCCAGCACCCCCGACCAGGTGGCGGATGCGGTCGTGCGCGGCCTGCGTCGTCGTGCCGGTCGGGTGTGGGTCCCCGGCATTCTGCGTCCGGTCATCTTCGCGATCCGCCTACTGCCCCAACCCATCTGGCGTCGGATGCCGCGGTGAACGGCGGTGCGCGGTGGAGCGGATCGCCGATCGCTGTCGTCGGTATCGGTGCCGACGGGTGGAGCGGTCTCGGCGAGGCTGCGCGCGAAGCGGTCTCGGATGCCGAAGTGGTATTCGGATCGGCGCGACAACTCGAGCTGATTCCGCAGGATGTTGCTGTGGCGCGGCGAGAGTGGCCTTCGCCGTTGGTCCCTGCACTGCCCAGTTTGTTCGCCGGCCACACCGGTCGGC
This sequence comes from Nocardia sp. CA-120079, assembly GCF_050955745.1. Lineage (NCBI taxonomy): Bacteria > Bacillati > Actinomycetota > Actinomycetes > Mycobacteriales > Nocardiaceae > Nocardia > Nocardia sp. CA-120079. The sequence goes on along the minus strand of NZ_CP192088.1, from coordinate 5,325,637 downwards.
AGGTATGCGTGCTGGCCAGTGGGGATCCGATGTTCTACGGCATCGGGGTGACGTTGGCGCGGCTGTTCGGTGCTGATCACCTGCGGGTATTTCCGCAGGCATCATCGGCATCGCTGGCATGTGCACGGCTGGGTTGGGCATTGGCGGAAACTCCGGTGGTCAGCGCGGTGGGGCGGCCGGTCGAGTCGGTGTTGCCCGAGTTGGCGGACCGGCGGCGGGTCCTGGTGCTGAGCGCGGACGAGCACACGCCGGCACAGCTCGCGGAACTGTTGCGGGACAATGGTTTCGGGGAGTCGGCATTGACCGTGCTCGAGCAGTTGGGCGGCCCGCGCGAAAGGGTCGCGCGCGATCGCGCGACGGGGTGGGAACTCGCGGCGGGGGACCCGCTCAATATCGTCGCGATCGACTGCGTCGCCGACCCGAAGCACCTGCGGGCGACGCGTGTGCCGGGACTGGCGGATGAGCTCTTCGGCGGTGACGGTCAACTCACCAAATCCGAGGTGCGGGCACTGACACTGGCCGCGCTGGCACCCGCGCCCGGGGAATTGCTGTGGGATGTCGGCGGTGGTTCCGGCAGTATCGCGATCGAATGGTGCCGCACGCATCCGAGCTGTCGGGCGGTCAGCTTCGAGCGACTCGAACACCGGCGGCGGCAGATCGCCGACAACGCCGCCGCCCTTGGTGTTCCATACATCGGTGTTTTTGGAGAGATACGCACCGATGTCGGAAAATCTACCGAATCATCACCTCCGGACGCAATATTTATCGGTGGTGGGCTCACTCAGGATGGCGTACTCGAGACATGCTGGTCGCATCTACGCCAGGGCGGCCGCTTGGTGGCGAATGCGGTGACAGCGGAATCCGAAGCATTGCTACTGAATTGGGCCGCTGCGCACGGCGGTAAACTGCGGAAGTTTCAGATTTACCGGGCCGAAGCCCTCGGCAAGTTCACGACCTGGCGTCCGCAATTGCCGGTCGCCCAGTGGGCAGTTGTGAAACGCGGCTCGGTCTGAAAACCTCCTTCGCGGGTGAAGTGGACTGTAGGGTCGGTGCCCGAGATCCGGACGTTATCGCCGGATCCGCGTCCTATTGGGGAGATTTATGAAGTACAAGAAGTTTGCCGCCACCGCGATTACGGCCATTGCCGCCACCGGTATCGCGGCGGGTACGTCCGGCGCCGCTCCGCTGGCACCCGCGCCTGCCGTGCAGAACCAGGCCGTGCCCGCCGTGCAAGGCGAGGATCACGGTGTGAACTACGCGGTGCAACTCGTCGACAAGTCGATCGTCGCGGCGGTCACCGGCGGCGCGTTCAGTCTGGATGCCGATCAGGTGTACGTCACGGTGAAGAACGCCGAGGGTGCGGTCGTCACCTCGATTCCGCTGCAGGCGCAGGTCGGGGACCAGCTGATTCCGATCGCGGCCACCATCGACCCTGCGGGCGGGCAGCTGACGCTGACTCCGCGAGTCGAGCCGACCGCCGCGATCAGTGCCGAGGCCATCTCCTCGCAGGAGTGGTTCTTCAGCGAACTGCAGCGTGCCTCCCTCGGTGCCGTGATCGGCGGCATCATCGGATTCTTCTTCTTCGGCATCGGTCTGCCGGTGGGTGCGTTGATCGGTCTGCTCATCGCGGGTGGTCCGAACCTGATCAATGCGGGCATCGCCTACTTCAGCGGGCAGCCCTGAAAACTCTGATTCTGGGCGGCACCCAGGAAGCCAGGGAAATCGCCCACATCGCTTCCGGTGAGCGAGGATTCGATATCGTTTCCTCGCTCGCCGGTCGTGTTCGCGACCCGCTGCTGCCGGCGGGGCCGGTTCGGATCGGCGGCTTCGGCGGAGTCGGGGGTCTACGGAAGTGGTTGGCGGACAACGAAATCGCTGCCGTCGTCGATGCCACACATCCGTTCGCTGGCACGATCAGTTCGAATGCTGCCGGTGCCGCAGCGGATCTCGGTCTACCTCTACTGCATGTGCGGCGGCCGGGTTGGTCCGAACAGCCGGGTGATCGGTGGATCCGCGTGCCGGATCTCGACGCGGCCGCGCAGGCGATCTCGCAGCTGGGGGAGCGCATCTTCCTGACCATCGGTCGCCAAGGTGTCGCCGCCTTCGCGGGCCTGACGGACCAGTGGTTCTTGATCCGTGCCATCGATCCGCCCACCGGCGCGCTGCCGCCCCACCACGAATTGCTGCTCGCGCGTGGGCCTTTCGCGCCCGCGGATGAGCAGCGCCTGCTGACGCAACACCGGATCGACGTGCTGGTCACCAAGGACAGTGGCGGCGATCAGACCGCCGCCAAACTGGATGCCGCTCGCTCGGCGGGCCTTCCAGTGGTCGTCGTAGACCGCCCCGGGCTGCCGCCCGGCGCGGTGGTGGTGGAATCCGTCGACGCGGCGTGGAAGTGGTTGCGGGAGATCGCATCCCGCTGATTCACCGGCCGAGCAGTTCGGGCAGGCGGTCGAACCAGGCGAGTACGGTGCGCTCGTAGCCGATGCCGAATTCGAGGGTGGCGCGTTGATACGCGGACATGTCGGTGTGGTCGTCGGTGAGGTAGCGGTCGAGGCGCTGCTGGTGAGTTTCCTTGTTGGCGGCAATGATTCGATCGAGATGGTCCGGATCGACGTGCTTGCCGAAGGACAGGGTCAGTAGTAGCGGCACCCGAATGGTCTCCGCACCGGGGTCACGGGCGATCCATTCGAGGAATGCCTCGCGACCGGCGTCGGTGATCTGATACGGCGTGCGCTCGCGTGCCCCGATCTCGCCTTTTTCGACCAGTCCGGCCGCGTCCATGGCGGCCAGTTCCCGGTAGACCTGGCTTTGGGTAATGGTCCAGAAATCGCCGATCCGGTCCTGGGCTTCGGTCACCAGATCCCAGCCCGACATCGGACCGTCGTGCAGAAATCCGAGCAGCGACGCCGCAGTGGAATTCAGCGATTTGCGTTGTGTCGAGGTGTTCGCCAAGGTACTGCTCCTCTCGCTCTCAATGTTCCATAGTGGAATGTTATACGACTCCTGTCCACACCTGCTGGGGCTCCTATGGCGTGTCGCTAAGATTCAACTTGTGTCTAAGACGTATTCATCTGCCGAACTCGCTTATCGCGAGGTCAAGGAACGCATCCTGACCGGCGCGTTACCGGGCGGTGAGCTCATCAGCGAGGGCGAAATCGCCACCGACCTCGGTATGTCGAGAACCCCGGTGCGGGAGGCATTTTTGCGGCTCGAGGTCGAGGGATGGATGCGGCTGTACCCCAAGCGCGGCGCGCTGGTGGTGCCGATTCCGCCCGCCGAGGCAGAGCACGTCGTACATGCCCGCTATGTCGTGGAGGCCGCAGCGGTGCGCGCGGTGATCGCGCAGGAGCGGTCCGCGTTGATCGCTGACCTGCATGCCTCGCTGGATCTGCAGCGCGAACTGGCCGCCGCCGCGGACTTCGAGCGATTCGCGGTGGCGGACACCGACTTTCACCGCACCTATGTGGTCGCTGCGGGCAATCCGCTGCTCACCGGGTTCTACGATTCGCTGCGGGAGCGGCAGCGTCGCATGAACAGCGCTGCCCTGCACCGGGGTTCGACCGACACCGCTCGCATTGTCGATCAGCACACGCGTCTGGCCCTGCTGATCGAAATCGGCGACGCGGCAGGATTTGCCACCGCGCTCGTGGACCATATGTCCGGCGTGCACAAGCTGGAAATGAGAGGCCGGTAATGGCAACGCTGCTCGCCGTCGACATCAGGTCGGCAAGACCACGGCATGGTACGCGGAATTGGTGGGGCATCGCGGCCACGATGTTCGCGATCGCCTGGGGCGGAAACGAATTCACGCCGCTTTTGGTGATGTACAAGGGCAACGGACTGCCGGTCACCACGGTGGACCTGCTCCTGTTCGACTATGTGCTCGGCATCGTGCCCGCCTTGCTGATCGGCGGACCGCTCTCGGACCGCTACGGGCGTCGCGCGCTGCTGCGACCGGCGCCGTTGATCGGTGCGGCCGGTTCGCTGCTGCTGGCTTTCGGATCGGCATCGGTGCCGCTTTTATCGGCCGGACGGGTGCTGTGCGGGGTGGCGCTCGGGCTGGCGATGGCGGTGGGAAGCAGTTGGCTCGAGGAAGTTTCGCAGCCGCCGTTCGGGCCGGAACTGCCCACGGGGACCGGGGCGCGACGCTCGGCGATGAGCCTGACCGGTGGGTTCGCCGTCGGTGCCGGTGCGGCGGGTGTGCTCGCGCAGTGGGCTCCGCTGCCGAATACGTTGGCGTATCTGATCAATGTGGTGCTGTGTCTGATGGCTGCGGTGTGGGTGGCTCGGGCGCCGGAGACATCATCGGCGCAGCGGAATTCGGGGCGGTTGATCGATGATCTGAAGATTCCGGCGGCCGCGCATCGCAGGTTCCGGTGTGTGGCGCTGCCGGTCGCGCTGTGGTTGTTCACCTCTGCCGCAACGGCTTATGCGGTGCTGCCCACTCTGATGGCGCCCAAGGTGCACGGTGCACCGATCGCGTTCTCGGCGTTGATCACGGTGATCACGCTCGGCTGTGGTTTCGCGATCCAGTCGCTGGCGCGTCGGATCGATCGAGCTGGCACCGCCCGTGCCGCAGTTGTCGCGCTGGCGTTGGTTGTGTGTGGAATGGCCTCGGCCGCATGGGCTTCCGGCACATTGGCATTGGTGCTCACAATTGTCACCGCTGCTGTGCTCGGTGCCGGATATGGGATCGGGCTGGTCGCCGGACTACAGGAGATCGAGCGGATTGCTCGTCGCGACGACCTCGCTGGACTGACTGCGGTGTTCTACTCCGTCAGCTACGTCGGCTTCGGTATTCCCGCGCTGCTGGCATTCCTGCATCAATCTTTCGGCCTGGAATACCCGATAATGTTCGCGGCCGCCGCTGTTGGTGCGGCCGGATGCTTGGCGCTCGTCGTCGGGAATTACCGCGCCTGAGAATTGTCGCCGGATGCCGATCAGCATCCCCGACGAGGCCGCGGTCAGGCGATCCTCGGCCGGTAGTGCAGCTCGGTCACCCCGCATTCGAATCCGGTGGCGGAGACGAGGTCGAGCCGGGTGGTGCCACCGAAGACCGGCAGGCCCGCGCCGATCGCGGTCGGATTGACGAACAGGTACAGGTCGTCGATGAGGTCCCCGGCGATCAGATTCGCGACGAGGGTGCCGCCGCCGTAGACGATGATGTCGCCTCCCGGTTGGGCCTTGAGGTTGTCGATGGTCTCGGCGAGGTCGCCGCCCGCGACGACGGTGTTCTCCCAGGGCGATTCGGTGAGGCTGTTGGAGATCACGACCTTGGGCGTGTTGTTCATCTTGTCGATGGCAACCTGGGGCTCGTGTTCCGGCTTGGAGGCCCAGTGCGGAATGAAGCCTTCGGCGAGTTTGCGGCCGAGCACGATGGTGTCGAATTCGGCGGTAATGGCGGTGACGCGGGCGGCGAGGTCATCGGACCACTGGAATGTCATCCAGTCCATCTCACCGTTCGGGCCGGACATGTAGCCGTCGACGGTGGTCTGTACCTGGAGTTTGAGCTTGCGCATCGGGTTGCCCTTCCAAAATCAACGCTGGTAGCGGCGCGAAGTGTAAACCTTGGTGCCCTGCTCGGACTCGATTATGGCGGTGGTGGCGGCACCGATGATCAGCAGCGTGCGCATATCGACCTCGGCCGGCTCGAGCTCGGCAAGGGTGACCACACGGACGGATTCGGTGGGCCCGCCGACGTCGCGACCGAGAATTACCGGGGTGTCCGGCTTGCGATGCTCGAGCAGCACATCACGCATCGCCGCGACCTGCCAGGTGCGCTGACTGGAGGCGGGATTGTAGATCGCGATTGCCATATCGGCCGCCGCGACCGCCGAAAGTCGTTGTGCGACAATCTCCCACGGCTTGAGTCGATCCGAGAGCGAAATCATCGCGTAGTCGTGGCCGAGCGGCGCGCCGACCCGGCTGGCGACGGCATTGGCCGCGGTGAGCCCGGGCAGCACGCGCACCGGCACCCCTTGCCACTGCGGATCGGCGGACTCCTCGAGTACCGCAGCGGCCATCGCGAAGACCCCGGGGTCGCCGGAGGACACGACAACCACCTTGGCCCCCTGTTTCGCTAGATCCAATGCCATGGCGGCACGTTCGGATTCCACCCGGTTATCGCTGGCATGCCTGCGCTGCCCGGGCCGTGCCGGCACCCGATTGATATAGGTCGTGTAGCCGACCAGATCGGTGGCGCCGGCGAGTGCGCGTTCGACTTCGGGTGTGGTCCAGTCGGGTGAGCCCGGGCCGAGGCCGACCACCACGACCTCACCGAAACTGCTCGAGGTTTCCTCGACTCGTGAGCTGTCGGAAGGAACTGTCTGCGCCGTGCGGGATTCGCTGCCCGCAGCCTCGGGTGCTGCCCTGGAGAGCTCGGTAGCACCCTGCGCGCCGACCATCTGCGACTGCCCCTGCCCCGGATTCGTAAGAGACAGTGGGGTTGTCGGCTGCGGGCCGGGAACGAGAGCGATGGCGAAGTACGGTACATCCGCGTCGTCGACGTCGGAGGCGGCGAGTACGCGCTGGCGGGTGCTGCTCGCGCGTTCGATGTAGTAGGCGTCGGCGAGGCGGCCGGAGTCCGAGAGGGCTTGGCGCACACCGGGGTAGGTGCGGCCGAGCTTCATGATGGCGGCGGCGTCGGTATCGCGCAGGCGGCGGGTGAGCTCGTCGGTGGGCATGGTGCCGGGCAGGACGGTCAGTACCTGCTCACCCTCGACGAGCGGGGTGCCGAGGGCCGCTGAGGCCGCGCTCACCGAGGTGATGCCGGGGATGATCTCGGCCTCGAACCGGTCGGCCAACCTGCGGTGCATATGCATGTACGAGCTGTAGAAGAGCGGATCGCCCGCAGCGAGCAGTGCGACGGACCGGCCCGCCCCCAGATGGGTTGCCAGGCGTTCGGCGGCCTGTTCGTAGAACTCGTCGATGGCGCCCTGATAGCCGCCGGGGTGGTCGGTCGTCTCGGTGGTCACCGGATAGATCAGGTGTTCCTCGAGTTGGCCCGCGCGCATATACGGCGCGGCGATGCCACGCGAGATGCTGCGACCGTGGCGTGCGCTGTGGAAGGCGATGACATCGGCCTCGGCGATCACCCGCGCCGCCTTGACCGTCACCAGCTCCGGATCACCGGGGCCGAGTCCGACGCCCCACAACTTGCCGTTGCTCATTCCTGTTCGCTCGCAATCGCATTCAGTGCCGACGCGGTAATGGCGCTGCCACCGCGGCGCCCACGCACCGTCAGATATTCGACGCCGCCGAATTCGATCAGCGCTTCCTTGGATTCGGCAGCGCCCACGAAGCCGACCGGAATGCCGAGGATGGCGGCGGGCCGCGGCGCCCCCGCATTGATCATGTCGAGCAGATGGAACAGTGCGGTCGGTGCGTTCCCGATGGCGACCACCGCGCCCTCGAGGCGATCGCGCCACAACTCCAGCGCCGCGGCCGACCGCGTATTGCCCATCGCCGCAGCCAGTTCCGGCACCCGCGGATCAGCGAGGGTGCAGGTCACGTCATTGTCGGCGGGCAACCGCTTGCGCGTCACACCGGACGCGACCATCTGCGCATCACAGAGAATAGGAGCCCCCGCCCGCAGCGCGCCCCGCGCCGCCGCCACCACTCCGGGCGAAAACGCCACGTCCCCGGCCAGATCCACCTGCCCGCACCCATGAATCATCCGCACCACGACCTGCGCCACATCCTGCGGAAACCCACTCAGATCCGCCTCCGCCCGAATCATCGCGAACGACCGCCGATAGATCTCGGCCCCATCACTGACATAGCGAACATCGGACATGCCCCCACCATATGAGCCCTCCCTCTCCACGCCCGCTGCGGGTCGAGAATGCGGGGGTGGCGGCGAACATCGAGGGGGCAGCTGCCTGAATGCTTCTCGGCCGATCAGGTTCGGGGGCGTTCGAGGATTCGGGACATGACTATGGAGCTGCGGGTGCGGCCTACTCGGGTGTTTTCGCGGATGCGTTCTACGGTGGATTCGATTTCGGCCATGTCTGTTGCCATGACGTGGACTAGGGCGTCGGCTTCGCCCGCGATGGTCCAGACGCCGACTACCTGGGGGATCGGTTCGAGGGTGCGGCGGAGTTCGGCGGGGGTGATGTTGTCGCGGTAGTAGACCTCGACGTAGGCCTCGGTGGTCCAGCCGAGTGCGGCGGGATTGACGAGTGCGGTGAAGCCGGTGATCTGGCGGCTGGCGACCATCTTGTCGACGCGGCGCTTGACCGCAGGTGCGGACAGTCCGACCTTCGCGCCGATCTCTTGGAACGAGGCGCGCGCCGATTTCAGCAGATGCGCCAGAATCTGCCGGTCGATGTCGTCCACGCCACACCCACTCCCGATCGGCGCAATGATTCGCTGAATTGGCTCGATCATGCGCAATGAATCGTTGTTTCTGGCGCAATACTAGGCCAATTACCTTCGTGTCAGTGGAATGCTCCGCGCCTACCTCCGGGAGACACGTTGACCTCTGTAGCCACCCTCCGTATCGAGCCGGCGCGGCAGCCGTCGCCACGTCAGTTCGTGATGTGCCGACCGGATCACTTCGACGTCTGCTACTCGATCAATCCGTGGATGAATCCGCAGGAACCTGTCGATCGGGCGCTGGCGCTATCACAGTGGGAGACGCTGCGCGCGACATTCGAGCACTACGGCCACCGCATCGACGTGGTGCCGGGGGAGCCGGGTCTGCCCGACATGGTTTTCGCCGCGAACAGTGGCCTGATCGTGGGTGATCGGGCGATGTCGGCGCGGTTCACCCATGCCGAGCGGGCCGCGGAAGGTCCGGCATATCACCGCTGGTTCGCGCAGTTGGGTCTGGTGGACCTGGTCGGGGCGCAGGAAACCAATGAGGGCGAAGGCGATTTCCTGCTCGTCGGTGCGCGCATGCTGGCCGCGACCGGGTTCCGGAGTTCGATTGCCGCGCACCGTGAGGTCGAGCGGTACTTCGATCTGCCGGTGGTCTCGCTCGAACTGGTCGATCCGCGTTTCTATCACCTGGATACGGCGCTGATGGCCCTCGATGACACGAACGTCGCGTATTTCGCGCCCGCCTTCAGTGCCGCGAGTCAGGCGATACTGGCCGAACTCTATCCGGACGCGATCCTCGCCACCGATGCCGATGCGGTGGTTCTGGGGCTGAACGGTGTCTCCGACGGGCTGAATGTCTTCATCAGCAGTCGCGCCGACAACCTGGCTTCGGAGTTGCGTGCGCAGGGGTACAACCCGGTGGGCGTCGATCTGTCGGAGTTGTTGAAGGCCGGTGGTGGCGTGAAGTGCTGCACCTTGGAGATTCACGAGGATCCGCGGAGTGCACCGACCGCGGTTGCTTCGTAAGGCGCGAGCACCGCTGTCAGAACGGGAGTTTGGTGCGCAAACCGCTGACACCTGGTTCGGCCAACGGATGGAGTTCGGCAACGAATTTGAACAGCAGGAGTGCGCCGCTGATCTGTAGCAGGGCGAGGGGGATTTCGGCGACGCAGGCGATGGCGATAGAGAACCAGACGTCGCGAGAGTTGGCGGTCGTGATGTCGAACCAGGCGTCCACCAGCAACAGCAGGCCGGTGCCGAATGCGGGCAACATGAGCAGTTGCTTGCGCTGCCAGCCCAGATAGGCGGTCGTGGCCATCATGATGACCAGCAGTATGTCGAACCCGACCCAGGTCAGCGTCCAATTACGGGCCTGATAATCAGGCGGCAGCGCCACCGCGAGGTACACGATCCACGGAATCAGCGCGATCGACCCACCCACCATCAGCGTCAACCGCACTCGCCGATGTATCCGCACCACCTCCGGGCGCGGCAACACCCCCTCGGGCGGCAACTGCAACCGCCGAATCAACTCCCGCCGCTCCTGCGCCGACATCGCATCGATCTCGGCATCACCGAGCCGCCCGACCGTCATAGGACCACTCCTCCCACGAGTCAACCGCTGCCCTCACCGTGCCACGCGCTGTGCCCGAGAACCAGCTCAACTGGGCTATTTTTGCGGCGCACATGCCGCAGTCACGTGCTGTCGCTTTCAGCAGATAGCAAACCACCGCGGCGCCGGATCGTCGGTCTGTGGACTGCGGCGCGATATGGTGCGTCGGGATTCCCTGCGATCACTCGCTGGGCGGTGTCAGCCGATGCGGTAACCGTTTTCGGTGGCGACGATGTCGGTGACCGGGCCGCGGGGGCGGCCGCAGCGGCGTTCGCAGCCGGACCAGTGTTGGCGGCCGGCGACTGCGACTTCGTCGGCTGTGTGGAGTGTCGGGCGGGTTTCTGTTGCGTGGCCGTCGGCATCGCTGTCTGCGGCGGGCTGGTCGGTGGGGAGTACGCGACCGGTTTGGACGGCGGCTGCGGCATCTGCGCGGACGTCGGTGAGCGCCTTTGCGCACCCCGGTTGCCCCGCGCAGGCGCTGACCTGGAGCCAAGGGGAGTTGGCGTCGAATATCAGGCCCATGGGGGCTAGTACGCGGACGACCTGTTCGGCGGGCCATTCGTCTAGGTCTGTGATTACCAGGCTGCGCCAAGGCGTGATGAAGATGGGGCGTTCGATGGCGGCGATGAATTCGGCGATGCGGGCGGGCAGGGAGCCGAGGCGAACGGCCGCGCCGAGGCTGACCAGGCCATTGTCCTGGTCGAGCCAGCCGATCGGAATGTCATGGGCGGCACCGAATTCCAGGCGTTCGGGGCCGGGGGACAGGCCGAGGATATCGATTACTCGCCGCACACCGTCATCGACTTCGTGCAGTCGCCATTGACCCGAGCCGAGATCGAGGAAGGCGTGCGCGGCGGCGAGCATCACTTGGACCGCGTCGGCCCCGGATACCCGGATGCCGGAGTCACCACCGGCCAGCACGAGCGCGAATTCCGCTGCGCCCGTGGCGTGTACGCCGATATCGCCACCGAGGCCGCTGATATCGCCGCGACCGTCGTCGAGGGTGAACAGTACGCGGCCGGGCAGCTCGGCCAACCGCGGTGCGGTGCGCAAACCTGTGTCGAGCGCCGGAACGAGCGCATGGACATCCGCCCGGCCGCCGATTCGACCCGACAGCGGTGACGCGACGATATTGCGCACCCGCTCATGCGTATCGCTGGGCAACAGCCCGGCCTCCGCAAACCGCTCACTCAGCGCGGCCGCATCACGCACCTGCCGCAACTGCACATTGCCCCGCGAGGTCAGCTCGATATTCCCATCGCCGAGTTCGGCGGCCGCCTCGGCCAATACCTGCAACTGCTCCGGATCCAGCCGCCCACCGGGCAGGCGGATCCGAGCCAACGGGCCATCGGCCGCCTCATGCAGCCGCAGCACGCCGGGGCAGGAATCGGGATTGGTACGCGTCATGACCCATCCAGCCTACGACCCCGCCGCCGCGCGATCAGCGACGGCCGCAACGCGTGACCGCCGACACCGCCCAGTCGCGAAATCCGGCGACGACGGTGACGCTTGACCGTGAGGGAGCCTCGTCGCGAATCCCGCGCAATCGGCGCTGATACCCGCTCGGCCGTGACCGTCGCATCGTGCGGCGTCCAGCGCTGGATCGCGGCTTGATCATGTGAGCGGGCAAATGGCCACGCGCTGGAAGACATCCGAGCCTGGCAGCGCACAGCGAAAACGGTGCCGATCTCCGGTACCTCGCACCGACGCTCGGGTGCAACCAGACAATAGCGACCGACCAGTCGGCGTAAACCCCGGCCCGCCGTTAAGGTTGGCGGAATGAGCGAAATCTCTACCGTTGCCGACCGACTCGCGATCATCGACGTTGTCACCAGGATGTTCGTCTACACCGATCAGAAGCGCTGGGATGACCTTGTCGCGGAGGTATTCACGCCGAAGGTCGACTTCGATGGTGGCTTCGGCGGCGAGGTGGCGGTGCGGCCCGCAGCCGATATCGTCGGCGATTGGCGCACGGGTCTCGCCGATCTCGACGGCGTCCATCACCAGGCCGGCAACTACCTGGTCGACCTGCAGGGCGACCACGCCGAGATCCACGCCGACGCCATCGCGGTGCACGTGAAGAATGATGCGTCCCACGGCAAGACGCGCACCTTCGTCGGCAGCTACAGCATCGGCGCCGAACGCTCCGCTGCGGGCTGGCGCGTCGACAAATTCCACTACCACTTGAAGGTGATCGACGGAAACGCCGACCTGACCTGAGCGCCGAGTACGTGACCGGGCACTTACCTGTTATCAAGCGGCTCGGGACGAAGCGCGAACCCTGGTCATCAATGTCGGCCGACGAGACGGCGCTGACCCTCACTGCGGTGTGGGTGAAACCGTCTCGGATGACGCGGAAACCGACACCCACACCACCTCGGTGGCGATGGGTCAGGACACCCGAGAAGGGTGGTGTCACCCAATCATCCGATTGGAAGGACACGCTGTAGCATCTGGTTGCTCGGCGGGCGATGAGGAAACCGGTGGAACTCCGGTGCGGTCGCGCCACTGTCGAAAGCCAGACCCTCTCCGGCGAGCACCGTAACCGATGGGCGCGTCACCCGAGGAAGGCTGCCACCTGTGATTTTGCTGCTGTCGACATCCGACACCGATCTGTTGAGCGCGCGTGCGAGTGGTGCGGAATATCGGTGGGGGAATCCGGCTCGGCTGTTGGTCGACGACTTGCCCGCGCTGCTCGACGGCGTCGATCTGGTGATCGTGCGGATCCTCGGCGGCAAGCGCGCCTGGGAGGACGGGCTCGCGGCCGTGCGCGCGAGCGGGGTGCCGATGGTGGCGCTCGGCGGTGAGATCGCACCCGACGCCGAGCTGATGGAATGCTCGACGGTGCCCGGTGGTGTGGCCGCCGACGCGCACAACTACCTCGCCGCCGGCGGTGCGGAAAATCTCGGTCAGCTGCACAACTTCCTTTCGGATACGGTGCTGCTCACCGGCCACGGCTTCGAGCCGCCGGTGCAACTGCCGAGTTGGGGCGAGTTGGAGCGCACGCCGAGCACTGAGCTGGGCACAACTGCCGAGCGCCCCCCGACGGTGGCCGTAATCTATTACCGCGCACAACATCTCGCCGGAAACACCGCCTACATCGATGCCCTCTGCACGGCAATCGAGGATGCCGGTGCGAAGGCCATGCCGCTGTACTGCGCGTCCCTGCGCACCGCCGAGCCGGAACTCCTCGACACCTTGCGCACCGCAGACGCACTGGTGGTAACCGTGCTCGCGGCGGGCGGCACCAAGCCCGCCAACGCATCGGCCGGTGGCGACGACGAGGCCTGGGATGTCGCCGCCCTTGCCGAACTCGATGTGCCCATCCTGCAGGGTTTGTGTCTCACCAGCGGCCGCGCCCAATGGGAGGCCAACGACGACGGGCTCTCCCCGCTGGATGTCGCCACCCAGGTGGCCGTCCCGGAATTCGATGGCCGCATCATCACGGTTCCGTTCTCCTTCAAGGAATTCGACGCCGACGGACTGTCCACCTACGTGCCGGATCCCGAGCGCGCGGCTCGCGTCGCCGGTATCGCGGTCCGACACGCACGGTTGCGCCACATCCCGGCCGAACGGCGACGCATCGCCATCATGATGTCGGCCTACCCGACCAAACATGCGCGCATCGGCAACGCAGTCGGCCTGGACACCCCTGCCAGCGCGATCCGGCTCCTCACCGAGATGCGCACTGCCGGTTACGATCTCGGCGACGAGAGCGAGGTGCCGGGACTAACCGAACGCGACGGAGACGCGCTGATCCACGCGCTGATCGCCGCGGGCGGTCAGGATCCGGACTGGCTCACCGCCGAACAGCTCGAAGGCAACCCGATCCGCATCAGCGCCGACCAGTACACCAGCTGGTTCGACACCCTGCCCGATGATCTGCGTGAAGCCGTGGTCGAGGCGTGGGGACCGCCGCCCGGCGAACTCTACGTCGACCGCTCCGCCGATCCCAAGGGCGAAATCGTGATCGCCGCACTGCGTTTCGGCAATATCGTATTGATGGTGCAGCCGCCGCGCGGCTTCGGCGAGAACCCGGTCGCCATCTACCACGACCCGGACCTGCCGCCCAGCCACCATTATCTCGCCGCGTATCGCTGGATCGCCGCGCCGGACGGTTTCGCCGCCGACGCCATGGTGCACCTCGGCAAGCACGGCAATCTGGAATGGCTGCCCGGCAAGACCCTCGGCATGTCCGCCTCCTGCGGCACCGACGCCGCGCTCGGTGAGCTGCCGCTGATCTATCCGTTCCTGGTCAACGACCCGGGCGAGGGTACCCAGGCCAAGCGCCGCGCCCACGCGACCCTCGTCGACCACCTCATTCCGCCCATGGCCCGCGCCGAAAGCTACGGCGATATCTCGCGTTTGGAGCAGTTGCTCGACGAGCACGCCAATATCTCGACCCTCGACCCGGCCAAACTGCCCGCCATCCGCCAGCAGATCTGGACGCTCATGCGCGCGGCCGAAATGGACCACGACCTCGGCCTCGCCGAGCGCCCTGACGAGGATGTCTTCGACGATATGCTGCTGCACGTCGACGGCTGGCTGTGCGAGATCAAGGATGTACAGATCCGCGACGGTCTGCACGTCCTCGGGCAGGCGCCGGCGGGGGAGACCGAACTCGATCTGGTCCTGGCCATGCTGCGCGCGCGCCAGCTGTGGGGTGGCGAGCGGAATGTGCCCGGTCTGCGGGAAGCCCTGGGGCTGAACGAATCCGGTACCGAGGTGCGCGAACGAGTCGACGCAGTGGAGACCCAAGCGCGTGGGCTGCTGGCCGCACTGCAAGCTGCCGACTGGTCCGTAGACGCCGTCGACGGAATCGTCGATTCACTGGACGTCCCCGCCCCGACGTTGGCTGGGGTGCGAACTGTGCTGCGCTTCGCCGCGACCGAGGTCGTGCCTCGCCTGCGCCAGACCGGCATCGAGATCGACCGAATCCTGCACGCGCTCAACGGCGGTTTCATCCCGGCCGGGCCCAGCGGATCCCCATTGCGCGGCCTGATCAACGTCCTGCCGACCGGTCGGAACTTCTACTCGGTCGACCCGAAGGCGGTTCCGTCCAGACTGGCCTGGGAGACCGGGCAGGCCATGGCGGATTCGCTGCTCGATCGATACAAGGCCGATCACGGTGAGTATCCGCGCTCGGTCGGACTGTCGGTGTGGGGCACCTCCGCCATGCGCACCTCCGGCGACGACATCGCGGAAGTCCTTGCGCTGCTGGGCGTCCGCCCGGTCTGGGACGAGGCGAGCCGCCGGGTCACCACCTTGGAGGTGATACCGCTCGCGGAACTGGACCGTCCACGCATCGACGTGACGGTCCGTATCAGCGGCTTCTTCCGCGACGCTTTCCCGCATGTGCTCGCGCTGCTCGATGACGCGGTCCGCCTCGTCGCCGACCTCGACGAACCCGCCGAGTCGAATTACGTTCGCGCGCACGCCCAGAACGACCTCGCCGAACACGGCGACAAGCGCCGCGCCACCACCCGCATTTTCGGCTCCAAACCCGGCACCTACGGCGCGGGCCTGCTGCAATTGATCGACTCCAAGAGCTGGCGCACCGACGACGACCTCGCGCAGGTGTACACCGCATGGGGCGGCTTCGCCTATGGTCGCGACCTCGACGGCGCACCCGCCGCCGACGATATGCGCACCGCGTACCGCCGGATCACGGTGGCCGCCAAGAACACCGATACCCGCGAACACGATATCGCCGACTCCGACGACTACTTCCAGTACCACGGCGGCATGGTCGCCACCGTGCGCGCGCTGACCGGCAAGAACCCCGAGGCCTACATCGGCGACAGCACCCGCCCCGACGCCGTGCGCACCCGCACGCTCTCGGAGGAGACCGCACGCGTCTTCCGTGCCCGAGTGGTGAATCCGCGCTGGCTCGAAGCGATGCGCCGCCACGGCTATAAGGGTGCATTCGAAATGGCTGCCACCGTCGACTACCTCTTCGGCTACGACGCCACCACCGATGTCGTGGCCGACTGGATGTACGAAAAGCTCGCGGAGAGTTACGTTTTCGATGACGTGAATCGAAAGTTCATGGAACAGTCCAACCCGTGGGCGCTGCACGGCATTGCGGAGCGTCTGCTTGAGGCGGCGCAACGGGAGTTGTGGGAGCATCCGGAGCAGGCAACACTGGACCGATTGCGTCAGATCTACCTGGAGACCGAGGGCGAACTGGAATAGCTGGAAAAGCAATACCCCAGTTCCTTTGGGTATTTCCAATTATTTGATCTTGCAACGTAATTCGATTTTCCTGATTTCCGCGACACCGAGTGTGTCGAGGGCGCATGATGATTGATGTCCGATGTCCGTTTCTCGGGAACATCGATCGAATCGGCTGGATGATTGGAAATCATAATGAAGATCAAAAAGTTGGTAGTGACAACGGTTTTGACCGTTGCCGCGACAGGCATCACCGCGGCCACCGCCTACGGCTCGCCCGAAGTATCGTCGGAAACAGTTCTCAACGGCGTTGATCACGGCGTCCAATACACCGCTGCGGTGGCGACGGACCGCTCCGATGCCACCATCACACTGGCGGCGGGCAAATTCGTCCTGACGCCCGATGCGGGCGTTACGGTGCTCGCACCCGACGGCTCCGTGGTCGCCACCGTACCGACCACACTGCAGCCGGTGGCGGGTCAGCAGGTGCAGGTCACGCCCGAAGTCGACGCCACGGCAACGACATTGACGCTGACGCCGGTCAACGCGCCGGCAGCGCAATCGGCCCCGTTGCAGTTCATCGGTGATGCGGGCACCACGGTCGCCGGTGTGTTGATCGGATGCGCCGTCGGTGCGCTGATCGGGCTGCTGTTCTTCGTCGTCGGATTCCTGCCCGGATGCGTCATCGGGGGAATCATCGGCGGTATCGCCGGCGCCAATCAGTAATGAGGTAATTCGAGCTGTTCGAGTAAGTCTCGAACGGGTACTCCCGGCCGGGCATTCCGTCGAATTCGCCCGACCGGGGTTGCCGCTCACCGAAATGCAGGGCACATCGCGTTTCAATTCTCGCCCGCCGCTTTCCGAAAACGTTCGGCGGTTGCTCGGAGATACGTGGCGAGTTCCGGAGCGTCCAGGACTTCGAAATCGACATCGAGCAGGCCGAGATACAACGTCAACGAATGGGGCGTGTCCGAACCGACCTGGATCACACAGTGGTTCGGGCCATCGGGTGCTACCGTCACGGCGGCGGGCAGACGCGTGCGCACGGCGGTAGCCGGGGCCGCTACCCGCACCGTGGCGCGGTAGCGCCACGTCGCGGCGCCGACGCCGCGCTGTATACGTTCGGCCACGTCGGTTTCCGCAACACTGCGCGGGGTGAAGCGCGCACCGTTCGGTGTCCGCGGTGTCATCCGGTCGACCCGGAACGTGCGCCAGTCCGCGCGTCCGATATCCCACGCCACCAGATACCAGCGGCCGTTCCAATGCGCGAGCCGATGCGGTTCCACCTCACGCCGCGTGGGCGATCGTTGCTCGATTGCGTCCGAATGGGTTTCGTAATCGAACCGCAGCCGCTCGCTCGCTCGGATCGCCGCGGCGATGGCGGTCAGCACTCCCGCGTCCACATTCGTCTGACCCGGATGCGGCACGTGCACGGTGGCGGCCGTCAGCGCCTGCACCCGGTGCCGCAGCCGTGATGGCAGCACCTGCTCCAGCTTGGCCAGCGCCCGCACCGAAGTCTCCTCGATCCCGGTCACCGCCCCATTGGCCGCCGTCGCCAACCCCACCGCCACCGCCACGGCCTCCTCGTCATCCAAAAGCAATGGCGGCAGCGAAGATCCGGCTCCCAGTCGATACCCACCCGCAACCCCCGGCGTCGCATCCACCGGATACCCGAGCCTGCGCAACCGCTCGATATCCGTACGAATAGTCCGCGTCGAAACCCCGAGCCGCTCAGCCAACGCGGGCCCGGTCCAATCCCGATGCATCTGCAGCAACGACAACAACCGCAACAACCGCGCCGAAGTCTCCAACATCGGTCGATCATCTCAGGAATTGCGGAAGGAAACCTTCCGTAATCGACCGGGCGCGATGCTGCACCGGTATGCGGCCGTTGCCGAGTCGCGGTACCCTCACCACCGCCGGCACCGAAAACCGCTGATTCCGGATCGGGTCCAGTGCGCTCGCCGGCGATCCGGCTCGACTGCACCGGCGCATTCCATTCCGAATCTGATTCGGAAATGCGGAACAAAGTCTTCCGCAATGGGGTCGAGAGTGGTTCTCATGACGAAAACAGAGCCTATTCGCCCCTTCCGGATCGACATTCCGCAGGTTGAACTCGACGAGTTGCGTGCGCGGCTCGCGAGCGCACGATTGCCGCATTCGGTGCCCGGCACGGAATCCGATTGGGGGCGTGGCATTGCGCCGGGGTACCTGCGGGAGCTGGCCGAGTATTGGCGGGACGGGTTCGATTGGCGGGCGCAGGAAGCAAAGCTCAATGCGTATGACCAGTTCACGACCGAGATCGATGGGCAGACCCTGCATTTCTTCCATGTGCGTTCGCCCGAGCCGGATGCGGTGCCACTGCTGATCACGCACGGGTACCCGAGTTCGGTTGTCGAGTTCCTCGAGCTGATCGGCCCGTTGACCGATCCGAGGGCGCACGGTGGGGATCCGGCGGACGCGTTCCATGTCGTGATTCCGTCGCTGCCGGGTTTCGGGTTCTCCACGCCGCTCGCATCGACCGGATGGGAGTTGGCGCGCACCACCGAGGCTTTCGCCGAGCTCATGTCTCGGCTCGGCTACGAGAAGTTCGTTGCTCAGGGTGGTGATATCGGTGCGGGTGTGACCGGGCGTTTGGCCGCCACTCATCCGGAGCGGGTCATCGCGACGCATGTGAACAGTGACCGGGGCTCACTCGGTCTGGTGGGCGAGCAACTGCCGATGCCCGATGGTTTGACCGAGGACGAACTGGCCGCCATCCAGGCCGCGCAGGCCAGGTGGAATCAGCAGAAGGGCTATCTGGTCCTGCAGTCCACCCAGCCCAATGCCATCGCCGCCGCGCTGACCGATTCGCCGATCGCGCAACTGGCGTGGATCGCGGAGAAGTTCCAGGTCTGGACCGATCCGACCCGCGCAACCGGCGAGGCGGTGGACCGCGACCTGCTGCTGACCAATATCAGCATCTACTGGTTCACGCGCAGTGGCGCTTCGGCCGCGCAATTCCTCTGGGAGACAGCGCATTCCGGCATGGATTGGGTGGCGTCGTCGGGTGTGCCGCAGGGGTGGGCGGTATTCAATACCGATCCGCTGATGCGTCGGCTGATGAATCCGGACGGGTATATCGAGCACTTCAGCGAGTACGCCGAGGGCGGTCATTTCGCTGCGCTGGAGCAGCCGCAACTCCTCGTAAACGATCTCCGTACGTTCTTCCGCGCCTATCGCGGCTGATCAGGTGAAATGGGGCGGAGCGCGCCCCGACCATCAGCGCGGCAAGCAGCTTGTGCGGCGCCGGCCGCGGCGCACTGCCCGTGACGGTCGGGGCGGCGGGGTTCACTAATTGGCGGCCAGCACTGCCGCGAGGCCTGCTTGCAGATCCTTGACGAAATACTCGGGAACCTCCAGCGACGGGAAATGTCCACCGGTTTCGGGCGAGTTCCATCGGACGATCTGTCGGTACCGCTGCTGTGCCCAGGGGCGCGGACACTTCCCGATGTCGCGGGGATACATAGTGATTGCTGACGGGACGTCGACCCGAAGTTCGGGGTCGAGCGAGTTGTGGCTTTCGTAATAGATGCGGGCCGACGATGCGCCGGTGCGCGTCAGCCAATACAGGGTGACGTCGTCGAGGATGCGGTCTCTGGAAATCGTTTCGAACGGGCTGTCTTCGGTATCGCTCCACTCAGCGAACTTGTCGAGGATCCAGGCGAGAAGCCCGACTGGTGAGTCGACGAGCGAGTAGCCGATGGTCTGTGGTCGGGTCGCCTGCTGCTTCGCGTACGCCGCGCGGTGGCGCGTCGCCGATCCGCCCCAGAAATCGCGGGTCTCCTCGGTCCATTTGCGCTCGGCCGCCGTCAGCCCGTCCGTTGTCAACCCGGGCGGTCCCTCCGCGAACAGGGTGTGGATGCCGAGAACGTGCGCGGGGAACCTGCCACCGAGAACGGTGGTGATATTTCCTCCCCAGTCGCCGCCGTGGGCCGCGAACTTGTTGTATCCGAGCCTTCCCATCAGTTCCACCCATGCGGCCGCGATCTTTTCGGTTCCCCACCCGGTGGTGGCCGGCTTGTCGCTGTAACCGAAGCCCGGCAACGACGGGGCCACGACGTGGAACGCCGGCGTGTCTGCATCTTTCGGATCTGCCAGCTCGTCTACGACATCGATGAACTCGGCAATACTGCCTGGCCAGCCGTGCGTCATGAGCAGAGGAGTGGCATCTGCGCGCGCGGATCGGCGGTGTAGGAAGTGGATTCCCAGATCGTCAATGGTCGTGCGGAACTGGCCGATCCGGTTGAGGCGCGCTTCGAACGACCGCCAGTTGTACCCGGTGCGCCAGTAGTTCACGACATCGACGAGGTCGGCGAGAGGAACGCCCTGCTCCCATCGGCGAGGGTCGGGTGCGGCGCGATAGACCGTCTCAGCTTCCGGCAGGCGTGCCGCGGCTAATCGCGCGCGCAGATCGTCGAGGACGGCGTCCGTGGCGTGGGCTTCGAATGCTTGCACGTCGCTGGTTGGACGGTTCATGAGATGCCGCCGCCGAAGTGAGCTGCCGTGGTGACGACGCCGCGATCTATGGCGGGTGCTGCGTCGGTGACGAACCAATGTGTGGGCATGAGACCTCCTGGTCATCGTGGAACCGGCTAAGGCGGTTCTAACATGGTTCTGTGCCGGCTTGCAACCTTCTAAGGTGGTTCCATGCCTGCTCGGTTTCCTGAATTCCGTCTCGGTAACGTGCTAGCAACCAGCTTCACCGCGACTCTGACGGAGCGTCGCGGCGATGCTGTGGAGCGCATTCCCACGCCTCAGCGACTCGTCGACTGGCTGGCAGTGAACGGCCTAGCCGTGGACTCCTGCACCACCGCGCAGCTCGAACTCGCTCGGGAACTGAGGGAATCGATTCACGCCGCCGCGACAGCGGCCGCGATCCAAGACGCTCTCCCCACGTCTGCTGTCCAAGTCATCAATGACTGCAGCGTTCAGGGTCGAGCCGCGGCTATCTTGACGCCCGAGGGCAATCGGCGATGGCGACTCAGCTCGGCTTCCCGCGTAGAAGATGCCCTAGGGGTGATCGCCGCCGACGCGATCAGCATCATCGCAGGCGAACGAGACGGAAAATTGGCCTTGTGCGCATCGCCGACCTGCCGAGCCGCCTTCTTCGACACCAGCCAAAGTCGCACCCGCAAATGGTGTGACATGAACACGTGCGGGAATCGTCAGAAGAAGGCGCGCTTCAATGCCAACCAGCGCAAAAACCCCAGACCAGCAAAGTGATCCCGCAGGCTCGACCCATTACGTCGTCAGGCGTACGCGCGAGTCTGTCCGCATACGGATGTCGTGGTCGGCGCCCCGGCCTACCGTTTCGGGTATGACGTGGAACGAAGTGAGCACGAGCAGTTTCGCCCTGCTGACCACCTACAAGAAGGACGGCACGCCGGTCGGCGCCCCCGTATGGGTGGCTCCGGACGGCGAGCGGATCGTGGTGTGGACCAATCCGAAGACCTGGAAGGTCAAGCGTATTCGCCGCAATCCGGCGGTGACCCTGCAGATATGCGACGGTCGTGGCCGCCCGAAGAACGAGGAGAAGGTCGCGGGCAAGGCCGAGTTGCTCGATGCCGCGGGAACGCAGCGAGTGCGCGATCTCGTCTCGCGCAAATACGGGATCATCGGCACCGTGCTGATCCGTCTGCACAAGCTGTTCAGGGGCGCGGACGGATCCATCGGCATCGCGATTACACCGGCGTAGGTCAGGCCGATTCCGCGAGGCCGGCCGAGCGCCAGGTATCGGCGAGTTCCTGCAGCGGAATGTCCAGGGCAGCCGCCAGCGACACGATCGTGCCGAATGCGGGCGTCGGCAGCCGTCCGGTCTCGATCTTGCGCAGCGTCTCAGGTGAAATTCCGGCGGCCTGGGCGATAAGGGCCGGGTCGCGATCGGCCCGCGCGGCCCGCAGCCGCGCTCCGAGACGGCGACCGGCCTCGACCTGGGCGGGAGTCAGCGGAAGTCGGACCATGTGCCCAGACTATGGGCGGTATTTAAATACCGCAAGCTCAACCGTTGTACTTCACCCGGAACGGTCCGCCGACACTGTTGAACAGCAGATCCCCATTCGGAAAGAACTGGATCAGCGCGTAGGCGCCGTTACCGAGATTGCTCTGCCCGAAGATGGTGCGGTGCACTGTCTTTCCGGAATTCCAGTCCAGACCGGTCACCTCCCAGCCGTCGGTCTTGGTATAGCCGTTGACGAAAACCACACCGGATTTGCTGCTCTCCGTGGGTACCATGCTCGTGGAGACCACATCGGCGCGCGACCACACCGATGACCAGCTGTGGTTGGCCGGATCCCATTGGAACCGCTCGATACCCGACGGTGGCGCGAATACCGGGCCGCCCGCGAGCACATCGATGAGCCGGTCCGGCGCGCCTTGCGGCCGGGCATTGTTGACCACGAATGCGCCGTAGCCGTCCACCACGACCGACTGCTCGCTCTGGATGAATTCGGGCTGCGGATTCAGCCCGGCCGTCACCTGGATCTGGTCGGCGATCCGGTTGGATGTGGTGCCCGGCTTCGGTTGGAAGCCGTCCGGAATCGCGTCGCGCCAGAAAGCGACCAGTTTCATCCGATCGGCGCCGTCGGTGATCACCACGAGCCGGTCGTCATTGCCGTAGCCCATCAGGGTGGGTGTCGAGCCGGTGCCGATGCCGAACTTCACCGCAGGTGGCTGTCGGCCGAAATCGTATGGTGATGCCCATGCGCCGTCGGTGGCGGCGGTCGAGAGTTTGGATCCGGTCCAGACGATCTTGCGCATGATCTTGTCCGAGGCGGCGTAGATCCCGCCCTTGTCGTCCACGGCCATCGCATTCGAGACCACCTCGTCCGCGCCGAAATGGACCTGCTGCGGTTCGCCCTGCAGGCTGCGGTCGATGATCGACAGCCCGCGGGTGCTGAGCACGGCCAATTTGCCGTCATAGGTCATATTCAGGCCGACGATGGACTCGGGTTGACCGCTCAGACCAGGACCGCTGCCGAGCCAGGGTTTGAAGTCGAGGGTGCGCAGAACCCGTACGCCCGCTTCGGGATTGTTCGCATTCGTCAAGCCGAACACGACGATCTGCGCGTTCTGCGTGACGTAGTAGACCCGATTGTCCTTGTCCACCAGGCTGTATACGCCATTGGTGATGCGCGTCCAATCGATGCCCCAGTCGTTGTGCACGGCGGCCTCCACCTGACCCGGGTCGGTGAAGTTCTGGCCGAGCACCTGGTCCAACGCTTGCGACGGTATCGGTTTCACGCCCGGGGCGTCCGCACGCGCGATTTCGTGGAACATGCCGTTGCCGACCTGGACATAGACCACGCCCTGGGTAGAGGAGACCCACATGTGGTCCGGATCGGTGGCGGCGAGCGTCATGATATTGACCGGTCCCGAGGTGATGCGCTGCTGCTGCTTCGGGTCGATATGGAATTCGCCCTGCGGCGTTTGGTACGGGAAGGTGTCGGACTGGCCGGGATCGATATGGGTGAGCCCATAGGTCGCGGCGGCGAGGTAGGGATTGCGGGCGGGGCCTGCGGCGGTGCCCGACTGGTTTTCCTTCTTCGCCGAACCGCCGCCGCAGGCGGGGATTGCCAGGGCCACGGCCAGCGCGACGGCGACGACGAGTGCCTTGTGGCGCGGGCGCATCGCTTGCTCCTCTACGTTCGCTATCGGGAGTCGATCGGGCGGAACGCATGCCGCTCGGAGCGGCGAACAACCAAACAAACCAGTGCTCTTTCGCGTTCGCGAACATAACACATCGCCTGGTCACGCGGGGTGATTGGTATTTTTATACCGATCGAAGCTATGCTCGGTATAAAAATACCAAGGTGGAGGTTCGGGCATGGTGGAGTTGAAGTCGCCGGGAGAGATCGAACGCATGCGGGTGGCTGGGCGCTTCGTCGCTGAGATCCTGGCGGAACTGCGTGCGCTGGCCCGGGTGGGAGTGAATCTGCTGGAGCTGGAACAGCATGTGCGGCAGCGGATTCAGGAGCGCGGCGCGGTGTCGTGCTACTGGGACTATGCACCGTCGTTCGGGCGTGGACCATTTCGGAATACGATCTGCCTCTCGGTGAATGATGCTGTCCTGCACGGACTTCCGTTCGACTATGCGCTGCGCGACGGGGATGTCCTCAGTATGGATCTGGCGCTGGGCATCAATGGGTGGGTCGCCGATTCGGCCACCAGCATGATCGTCGGCACCGCCGATGCGGAGGATCTGCGGCTGATCAAGGCCACCGAGGATGCGTTGGCGGCTGCCGTCGCGGTTGCGTTGCCAGGCAACCGGATCGGCGACATCTCTGCCGCCATCGCGGCTGTCGCGCGGGCGAATGGCTACCCGGTGAATACCGAATTCGGCGGGCACGGACTGGGACGGACGATGCACGAGGATCCACATGTGCCGAATATGGGACGCGCCGGTCGCGGGTATCCGCTGCGACCCGGTTTGACCATCGCGATCGAGCCGTGGTTCGCGCGCACGACCGACCGGATCTACACCGATCCGGATGGTTGGACGATCCGCTCGGCGGATGGCTCGCGGACCGCGCACTCCGAACACACGGTCGCGATCACCGCGGACGGACCGCGGGTTTTGACCGCCGCCGCATAACCCGTCTCAATCCGTTTCGGTGAGCCAATCCGCGAGATCGGTGGCGGCGCGTAACTCGGCCGCGACGCTCGCGCGCTCGGCTTTCGAAAGCGATATGCCCCTGAGTTCAACGCGTACCTTCTCGGCCCGCTCGGAATCGCCGGTGGCGACGGCCAATTCGGCCAGTGCCGCAAGTGCCCGAGCCTTGTCGGCGGCCGATGCTTGCGCGCCGTAGCGACGGAGACCGACATCGAGCACCCGGACCGCGGTCGCATCGTCATTCTTGAAATCGCGCAGGATGCGGACATTGTCCAAAACTCGTGCCAGGCCGTCGAGTTCGCGGGAGCCGCCGTAGTCGACATCCTCGGGCTCGTCGCGCTGGATGTAGATGATGGTATTGCCGACCGGGTCGACCACGCTGAATCTGCTCTGGCCGGGGCGGAACCGGGTGATGCGTGGACAACCTTTCGCGGGCACCTTCCCATAGCGCTTGCGCAGCGCGGCGGTAAATGCGCCGTGTCGCTCGGCGACGTCGTCGAGCATGATCAGGCAGCCGACCTGTTCGGTGGGCAGTTCGATGCCCGGCGGTGCGGCGGCGAAATGGACCGCACAGCCGTTGGCCTCGATCGCGCCGTAGGGGTATGGCCTGGTCTGCTCGTGGGTCACCGTGTAGCCCAGCGCCCAGCGCTCGGTAGAAGTCGAGGGTGTCCTTCAGATCGCCGCTCCACAACACCGGAACCGCCGTATCGCCTGTCATCGCTCTGCCTCGCTAGCGGTAATCAATTTTGACTACCCGAGGTTAGGGCGGTGAAATGTCGGAAGTCAAATTTGAGTAGTATGGCCGTTTCGGGAGAAGGGAAGTCCGAATGTCGGCTGTGCGCCTACTCGTCCTCGGCGTGATGCGGTTGCGTCAGCCCACCTACGGCTATGCCGTGCGTCGCGAACTGCTGTCCTGGCGTGCCGAAACCTGGACCAGTGTGAAGCCGGGGTCGATTTATCACGCGCTGAAACAGCTCACGCAGGAAGGGAAATTGAGTGCGTTCGGCACCCAGGGCAGTACCGAGGGGCCGGGGCGGACCCTGTTCGAACTGACCGAGGCGGGGGAGGCCGAGTTCCGCAAGCTCATGGACGAGGCGCTGGTCAGCGTCGATATGGAAGTGCTGGGCGCGGGTATCGCGTTCATGGATGCCTTGCCGCGCGCGCACGTCATCGAGAAGTTGCGCGAACAACGCCGCAATGCCGCGGCGGTTCGCGATGATCTGATCGCCATGATCCCGACCTTCCCCGGCCGGTACGAACCACCGCATGCGACCGATCTGCTCGAGCTGTGGAGCGGCGTGTTCGACAACCTGTCGAACTGGACCGGCGGCGTTCTCGAGCGCCTGGAGGCCGGTGAATACCGGATGCCGGACTGATGGCAGGGGCGCCCGCCGGTCCGATCGCGGATAGGCTGCCCACATGACGAACACGCTGGGTGCGATCGGCAAGGCCGACTATGTGCTGCTGACGACCTTCCGCAAGGACGGCACACCGGTCGGCACCGCCGTATGGGCCGCCGAGGACGACGGCAAGTTGTATGTGTGGACCGAAACCAACAGTTGGAAGGTCAAGCGGCTGCGCAAAAATCCCGCCGTCACCCTCCAACCGTGCAACCCGTCGGGCAAGCCGCGCGGTGAGGTCATCGAAGGCACCGGCCGGGTGCTCGATGCCGCCGACACCGAACGGGTACGCAAGCTGATCAAGAAGAAGTACTGGCTCCTCGGCCCGATTCTGGTCACCGCGAGCAGTATTCGCCGCGGCAAGTCCGGCACCATCGGCCTCGAGATCACCCCGGCCGCATAGTCAGGTCGCCTGGCTCACCGAGGACATGTGGAAGTCCGGGATGCGCAAGGGCGGCATGGCGGTTCGGGTGAACCAGTCCTTCCATTCCCGGGGGAGGGTGGTCTCGGTGGCGCCGGCCTCGGTGGTGCGGCGCAGCAGGTCGATGGGGCTTTCGTTGAAGCGGAAGTTGTTGACCGCCGCGGTGACTTCGCCGTTTTCGACCAGGTAGACGCCGTCGCGGGTGAGACCGGTGAGCAGCAAGGTCGCGGGATCGACCTCGCGGATGTACCAGAGCGTGGTCAGCAGCAGGCCGCGCTCGGTATTCGCGATCATCGCGTCGATACTCGCGCCCGAGCCGCCGGTCAGCAGTAGGTTATCGCCGGGAACCGTGGTGGGAGCGTCGAATTCGGCGGCGGTGGCACGCGGGTAGACCAGCGATTCGATGACCCCGTCACGCAGCCAGTCCACGCGCCGGGCCGCAAGACCATTGTCGAAGACCGACAGCGATTCCGAGGACGACGAAGTCACCACGAACGGACGATATTCGAGTCCGCCCGCGCTCGGATCGGAGTAGAGCGTCAATGGAATGTCGCTGAGCCGCTCACCGATTCGAGTGCCGCCCGCCTTTGCGAAGGCGCTGTGTCCTTCGTGCGCGCCCCGGCCCTCCATGGACCAGGCCAGGTAGATCATCAGGTCCGCGACCGCCGAGGGCGGCAGCAGGGTTTCGTAGCGACCCGCGGGCAGCTCGACCCGGCGTTTGGACCAATCCAGCCGCCGCGACAATTCGGTGAACAGTCCGGGTACGTCGACATCGGCGAAGTCCGCGCTGCCGACACCGACCCACGCGCTCGCGAGATCCGCACCCTCGCCGCGCTTTCCGTTGATCTCCACCGAACCGGTGGGCTGCACGAAGCGGCGGCGAATACCGGTGGAGGTGCCGAGCCATGTCGTATGCATCTGGTGGTAGGCGAAACCATAGAGCCGATCGGCGCCGTCGAATCCGCCCGCCAAGTCGCGTGCGAGGTCGGTAAAGACTTCGATCCCAGTGCTGCCCGGTGCGGACGCCCACTCACTCCCGGCGTCGGGCAGACCATCCGAATCCGGAGTCAGCAGCGGCATCGCATCCTTCGCAGGTTCGGCGGTGCGGGCCGCCGCCTCGCTGGCGCGGACCACCTGCTCGAGCTCGGCCGGGTCGACGCTGGTGGAGCTGATGCTGCCGACGCGGGCGGAGTTCGGGCCGTCGCGGAAGATCGAAATGACCGCCCAGTCCCGGGAAATCGAGGAACCATTGGTGGTCATCGAGTTGCCCGCCCAGCGCAGCGACGCCTCGTGCGCATCGGTGACGATGACCATCGCCTCGTCCGCATGCGAGAGCGCCAGCGCCTGCTCGACGACCGCGCCAGCGGGCATCATCACCTCGATCACTGACCTGCCTCCGTCCGGGTGTTGAGAATGTTGATGCCGCGCACCAGGATCGACGGGCAGCCGTGGCTGACCGCGGCAACCTGGCCGGGTTGCGCCTTACCACAGTTGAACGCGCCGCCGAGGCGCCAAGTGGACGGCCCGCCGACCGCCTCCATCGCACCCCAGAAGTCGGTGGTGGTGGCCTGATAGGCGACATCGCGCAGCTGGCCGTCGAGCTTGCCGTCGCGAATGCGGAAGAACCGCTGGCCGGTGAACTGGAAGTTGTAGCGCTGCATATCGATCGACCACGACTTGTCGCCGACGATATAGATGCCGTTCTCGACCCGGGAGATGAGTTCGGCGGTAGTGGTGTCGTTTTCGGGATCCGGTTGCAGCGAGACATTGGCCATGCGCTGGATCGGCACATGGTGCGGTGAGTCCGCGTAGGAGCAGCCGTTGGAGCGTTCCAGGCCCAGGCGCGGGGCGAAGACACGGTCGAGTTGATAGCCGACCAGAACGCCGTCGCGCACCAGATCCCAGCGCTGTCCGGCGACGCCCTCGTCGTCATAGCCGACCGAGGCCAGACCGTGCACCTCGGTGCGGTCACCGGTGACGTGCATGATCGGCGTTCCGTACTTCAGCGTGCCGAGCTTGTCAGGGGTTGCGAACGAGGTACCCGCATAGGCGGATTCGTAGCCGATGGCGCGGTCGTATTCGGTGGCGTGGCCGATGGATTCGTGGATGGTCAGCCACAGATTGGTCGGGTCGATCACCAGGTCGGTGGGTCCCGCGTCGACGCTGGGCGCCTTCACCTTCTCGGCCAGCCATCCCGGGATCCGCGCGAGTTCCTCGCTCCAGTCCCAGATTCCGTCCGCACCGGTGACGTACTCCCACCCGCGTCCGGCCGGTGCGGCGAGGGTACGCATGGTCTCGAAGACGCCCGCCGCCGTGTCCACGGTGATCGCCTCCAACTGCGGGTGCAGGCGCACGCGCTGCTGAGTGATCGCGGAGCCTGCGGTATCGGCGTAGAAGGTCTGCTCCTTGACCTGCAGCACCGAGGCGGTGACGTGATCGACGCCGTCGGCGGCGGACAGGCGGCCCGAATAATCCTGCAGCACAGCGACCTTGTCGGCGGTCGGCACCGTGAACGGGTCCAGGTCGTAGGCCGAAACCCAGTGCGCATTGTCGTATCGCGGCTCGTCGGCGAGTTCGACGCGCTCACGATTGAGCGCGCGCAGGGTCGTCGCCACCGTGACCGCCCGCCGCGCCACCTCGGCCGCGGTCTCGGGAGTGAGCGCGGCATGCGAGGCGAAACCCCAGGTGCCGTCGACGATCACGCGCACGGCGAAGCCGAGGTCGGTGGCATTGCTGATCGCCTCGACCCGGCCGTCGCGCAGCCGGATCGACTGGGTGACCAGCCGATGCACGCGCAAATCGGCATGCTGCGCGCCCGCCGTCCGCGCCGCGGACAGTGCGGCGTCGGCGAGCGTGTGCAGTGGTAACGCAAGGAACTCGGCGTCCACATCTTTGGAAGTCGCGATGCTCACCCGCTCCAACCTACAGCGTCTCGCTCAACGTGTTCTGCACTGGAATGCCACTCGGCTAACCATTTTCGTTGCCGCGCACCAGTGGGATGGTCGCGTATACCCGCCAGGCGCCATCGGAGGTGCGGCCCGCTTCCAGCGTGCCGCTGAGTACGGCGATGCGTTCGCGCATGCCGACCAGTCCCATACCGCCGCCGACGATCGGACTCGCGGCCTGCTCCTGCACCGGAACTCCGCCGGTATCGGTGACTTCGATGACCACATCGGTTTCGCGGCGCTGCACCCGCACCCATGCCTTGGGATGCGAACCCGCGTGCCGCAGCGTGTTGGTCAGTGACTCGGCCACGATGCGGTGCATGCCGAGACTCACCTCGGGAGCGATATCGTCGAGTTCACCGGTCATTTCGAGTTCGACCGCGAGTCCGGTATCGCGCATCATCTCGACCACCTTCGCCAGACCCGCGGTTCCGTGCTGCGGCAACTGATCCGGGGCGTGCTCGATACGCAGCAGCGCCACGGTTCGGCGCAATTCCCGCAGGGCCTCGCGGCCGGTGCTCGCGATCGTGGTCAATGCACGCTCGGCCGCGTCCGGATCGCGCCGCAGCGCGTACTTCGCGCCGTCGGCCTGCACGATGATCACGCTCACCGCGTGGGCGACGACGTCGTGTAATTCGCGGGCGATGCGGGTGCGTTCGGCGGACACGGCATCGTGCGCGCGACGTTCCCGGTCGTAGTCGGCGACCGCGAGCCGCGCCGCCACCTCTTGGTCGTAGGCGTGACGCGCGCCGATGAACTCGGCCAGTGTCCAGCACAGCGCATAGAACATCGCGGTGAAGATCAGATCCGAACCGGCCGGCTTGTGCAGCAACAGAAATGAGCTGGTGCAGTCGGCGATAAGGCCGAGCGCGTACCAGACTCCTTCCTTGCGACCGACATACGCGACCAGCGTGTACAACATGATGCCGAGCCCGAACAGCGCGATATGGTCGGCCTTGTCCTCGGACGCGTAGCTCACCAGCGTCGAGGCGATCGAGAGTCCGAGCATCGCGGCCGCCATCGCCCGCGGATAGAGCCGGCGAAACGCGACCGGTACCGGCAACAACACTCCGATTCCCAGGTATGCCAGCTTGCTGTCGGAATTGCCGACCCCGAGAATCTCGAGCAGCAGCAGGGCGGCGGCCAGCATCGAATCCGAGATGAGGGGCTTGCCGCGAAGCCACAGACTGAACCGGCGCACGAATATCAGCCTAGGTGCGGACGGCCCCGATCCAACCATCTGGTTGGCTGGCCGGGTGGATTTTGCAGACTGGGCGGCCTTGTTGACAGCCGCGACCGCCGCGGGCTGGGTGGATGCGGTGGTCGGCGGCGGCGGATTGATCATCCTGCCGACGCTGTTCCTCGTCGCACCAGGCATCACGCCACAAACCGCACTCGGCACCAACAAGCTCGCCGCGGTCGCGGGCACCAGCGCATCGGTGATGACATTCGCGCGCAAAGTTCCCATACAGTGGCGCACGCTGCTGCCCGCGGCGGCGATCGCGGCGGTCGCCGCGGCGACCGGTGCGGCGGCGGTGTCGCTGATCGATCGCGACCTGTTCATCCCGATCGTGATGGTCGTGCTGGTCGGCGTCGCCGTCTTCGTCACGCTGCGCCCATCGATCGGCATCACCCTGGCCACGCACCCGCCGACCCGGCGCAAGTTCGTGCTCGTGATCGCCCTGGCTGCCGGATTGATCGGCTTCTACGACGGACTGCTCGGCCCCGGCACGGGCACCTTCCTGATCATCACCTTCGCCACCCTGCTCGGCACCGAATTCGTGCGCGCGGCCGCGATGGCGAAGGTGATCAACTGCGGGTCCAATTTCGGTGCGCTGCTCTACTTCGGTGTCACCGGCCACATCATGTTCGCGCTGGGCGCGGCCATGGCGGTCGGCAATGTGGCGGGCGCGATCATCGGCTCGCACATGGCATTACGCAAGGGCGCGGAGTTCGTACGCGTCGTACTGCTGGTCGTCGTCATCGGCATGGTGATCCGTTTGGGCTGGCAGCAATTCGGCTGAGGCGATCAGTGCACGGGTCCGACATGCATCTTGGAATTCGAGGCGAGCCAGGGCTGCAGCACCCGTGAGGTCGTTTCGTGGATCTGGCGATGCAACCGCTCGCCGTCCACGCCCGCCACCGGACTCTGGAACAGCACCGTCAACGCACCGGAAACCGCGCCGACCACGGCACCGACCAGCGCGGCGGCGCCGACATCGTCCAATTCGGCGGGAAATGCCATATGTAACTGTCGCGCGATCTCGCGCTGCGCGACCAACTGCGCATGCGCGGCCCGCCCGCTCACCGCGGGCACGGTGCGCGAAACCTGTGCGCGCAGTGCGGCAACGCGCGCACTCAGATCATCGACGAGGTGTTCGCCCGGATTATCGCCCGCCGCTCGCAACGCGCGCAGCAGCACTTCCACGGGCCGCTCGCCGGGCCGACGGCTCGCGATGGCAGCCACCGCGGCGCGCACCCGCTCGTCCTGTTCCGGGAAGAGCAACTCTTCCTTGCTGGCAAAGTAGTTGAAGAAGGTCCGGGTGCCGACCTCGGCCGCGGCGGCGATATCGGCCACCGTGGTTTCCTCATAGCCTCTGTTCTCGAAAAGCTCGACGGCTGCCTCGAGGAGGGCACGGCGGGTACGTTCTCGTTTGCGATCGCGGAGGGCGGATGGCGGCACGCGGGCACAGTACGGCATAACCCGACTTGGGTACGGTAACCACGACTTTCGCGCGCGCCATGCGGCCAAACCGTGATCAAGTTCGGGTCGCGTGCGACTGCTCCCGGCGGGCTGCTTCGATCACCGAATCCAGCAAACCCGGGAACCGCGCATCGAGATCGTCACGGCGTAACGACTGCAAGGTTTCCCGTCCGGACGGCCGCTGCCAGATGATCCCCGCATCGCGCAGCACCCGATAGTGGTGCGTCAGATTGGATTTGGGCACACCGTCGACGATCGAACCGCAGGTGTGCTCCGCCCCATCGGCGAGTACGCGAACGATCCGCAGGCGCAATGGATTTCCCAGTGCGGCGAACACATTCGCCAACTCGATCCGGTCCCGCTCGGGATGTGCCGTCATCACATCGACCAGAATAGCTCGATTGTTGACATACAGTCGAACTGTTCATATGTTCTTGAACTATCCAACTGTATGAGAGGTCGTGCCATGGTGGGCAATTCCCGATTCGACGACAAGATCGCGCTGATCACCGGCGGAACCAGCGGTATGGGGTTGGCCACCGCGCGCAGGCTGCTCGACGAGGGCGGGCGGGTTGTCATCACCGGGCGTGACAAGACCCGTTTGGACGTCGCGCTCGAAGAGTTGAACGGTGGCGATCGCGTCCTCGGAATCCCCGGCGACGCAGCGAGTCTCGCCGATCTGGAAGCGTTGACGGCCGCAGTCCGGGACCGTTACGGACGCCTCGACATCGTTTTCGCCAATGCGGGCGTCGGCGCGTTCCAGGCGGTCGGCGACGTCACCGAGGCCGAGTTCTACCGGGTTGTCGATATCAACTTCAAGGCCGCGTTCTTCACCATCCAGCACACCCTCCCCCTGCTGGTCGATGGCGGCGCGATCGTGATCAACGCATCATTCGCACTGCATCGGGGTGGGCCCGGCGCGGCGCTCTATTCGGCGACGAAGGCGGCGGTGCACAACCTGGCGCGGGCGCTGGCGGCCGAGCTGGCACCGAGGCGAATCCGGGTCAACTCGGTGAGCCCGGGTTACACCGGGACGCCCGCGTTCTATGCCGAAGCGTCACCGGAAGTGCGGGCCGCCGCCGTAGCCACCGTGGCCGCGGGGCGTATCGGTACCGCGGAGGATGTTGCCGCCGCGGTCGCTTTTCTTGCCTCCGATGAGGCGTCATACATCAACGGCCAGGACCTGCTCATCGACGGCGGTCTCGTCGCCGCGACCCCTGCGGCGATGGTGTAGCGCTGCACCACTGGGCTTTTCGTGTGGGATGCAGCCAATGCACGATGACACAACGCGGCGGAAACCGTGAGGTGGCTCTATGGCCGACTGCCCACGAGTGCCATGCAAGATCGCATCCGCTGCGGCCGTGCGCACGGTGCGGAAAACGCGCTGGACGGGGCCGATAGATTAGGGACGTGCCGATTACCGTTCTCGTTGTCGACGATCAAGAACTCATGCGTATGGGATTGAAGATGGTGCTCGGTGCGCACCCGGACATCGAGGTGATCGGAGAGGCCGAGAACGGTGCCGCCGCGATATCTCGGGCCAAGGAGTTGCGGCCGGATGTGGTGCTGATGGATGTGCGGATGCCGGTCGTCGACGGGGTATCCGCCACGCAGCGCATCGTCGAGGCCGGTGACGGCTGCAAGGTGCTCGTGATGACGACCTTCGATCTCGACGAACACGCATTGGGCGCGCTGCGAGCGGGTGCGAGCGGATTCCTGTTGAAGGACACGCCGCCCGAGGATCTGGTCTCGGCGATCCGGAGTGTGGCCGGCGGTGATGCGGTGGTTTCGCCGAAGGTGACCAAGCGACTGCTGGACCGGCTCATCGCCGACGACCCGGGTGGTATGCGGGATCCGGCGGTACTCGAGGTGCTGACCGCGCGTGAGCGTGAGGTGCTCGAGCAGATCGCGGCGGGGCGGTCCAATGCCGAGATCGCCGAGCAGTTGTACCTGTCCGAGGCCACCGTGAAGACGCACGTCGGGCGGGTGCTGACGAAACTCGGTCTGCGCGACCGGGTTCAAGCGGTCGTGCTGGCCTACGAGACCGGGTTGGTGCGACCCGGCGGGTGAGATCTCAGCGACCTATCAGGCTGGATCGGGAGAAAATTCGGACCGTGTGACGTTGAACCGGGTAGATCGTCCGAAAGGATCGCCATGCCCGCCGTACTGTTCGTGTTCTACGTCATCGTCGAGATCGCCGCGCTGATCGGCGTCGGCCAGCTCATCGGTGTGATGCCGACCATCCTGCTGCTCATCGCCGGGTCCGCCGCGGGCATGCTGCTCATCGGCTCCCAAGGCCGTCGCGTCTTCGAACAATTCCGGCGCGCCGGACGCGGGGAGATCAACCCGGGCACCGCGGTCGCGGACGGCGCGCTCGTCGCTGCGGGCGGGTTCCTGATGTTCATCCCGGGCCTGGTCACCTCGTTCTTCGGGCTGCTCCTGCTGCTGCCGCCGACCCGCTTCCTGGTCCGTCCGCTGGTCGCCGCGTTCGCCGCGCGTCGCTTCAGCCGTCTGGCCGCCGCGATGCCGTATCGCGGCGTGATCATCGACGGTGACGATGTGGTCGACGGCGCGGTCGTCAGCGAGTGGTACGACGACCCCCGGCCCTCGACTCGCCCGGCTCTTCCGTAGCGATTGCTTGCAGATCCCGCGACAGTGTCAGCCGGCTGATCGGGTTCACGTCTGGCCGCTTCCGCAAACGTGCCGTCTGTCACCCTCGTGCCCATTTCGTAAGACGGATCAAAGGACTAGGGTGGCCGGATGGCGACCGAAGAGCTCACCGTCACGGTGAGTGAGGAGCTGGCAGCGGCGGTGCGGCAGGCCGCGGCGGCTGCGGGACAGTCGATTTCCGGATTCACGGCCGCGGCACTGCGGCTGGAACTGATCGCGGTGGAGGCGGGTATGCGAGCCGCACCCGGTGGCGCGCCGCCGAGATACGCGGAGGTCATGGCAGTGCTCGCACAACCCGCGGACGTTTCGCCACCGACCATCTAGCGCGGCCCGCAAGCAGCCGCTACGCAGCGGAGGCTGTCCGACTCGACGGACTGAAACACCCATGCGGCAGACTGGTCTCTCGTGAGTACCCAGTTGCTGATCGGCGGTCGTTTCTACAGTTCGAGTTCACCCGACGCGACGGCAATGGCCGTGACCGACGGCACTGTGGTGTGGCTGGGCGCCGAGCAACCGGGACGCGCGCTGCATCCGGATGCGGAGATCATCGACCTCGACGGTGCTTTCGTGGCACCGGCATTCGTCGATCCGCACGTGCATGTGACGGCGCTGGGCTTGAAACTGACCGGCCTCGATCTGTCGGTGGCGCGTTCACTCGAACACTGCCTGCAACTGCTGCGCGCGTTCGCGGCGTCGCATCCCGACGGCGCGATTCTCGGTGACGGCTGGGACGAGACCGGATGGCCGGAACGTCGGCCGCCGACGGTCGAGGAACTCGACGCGGCGGTGCAGCCGGGGCGGCGGGTCTATCTGTCACGGGTGGACGCGCATTCGGCGGTGGTGTCGTCGGGGTTGTTGACTGCGGAAGTCACCGCCGCGGCAGGTTTCACCCCCGATGCGCCCCTGCGCGCCGACGCGCACCATCTGGTGCGCACCGCGGTTCTCTCGGGATTGGATCGCGCACAACGGGATCGGGCACGCAAGGCCGCACTGGATACGGCGGCCGCGCACGGTGTCGTGGCGGTGCACGAATGCGGGGGACCGGAGATCGCCGGGCGCACCGATATTCGTGAGTTACTCGACTTCGAGCACGGTGTGGAAGTCCGGACCTATTGGGGTGAGGCGGTGCGCACCGCGGACGAGGCGCGGGCATTGGTCGCCGAACTCGGGGTGCAAGCGCTCGGCGGCGATCTGTTCGTGGACGGCTCGATCGGCTCGCACAGCGCCCGGTTGCGCGCGTCTTACGCCGATGACGCCGGAACCGGTCTCGGCTACCTCGACGCCGAGACGATCGCCGCACATGTGCGTGCCTGCACCGAGGCGGGCATTCAGGCCGGATTCCACGTTATCGGTGATGCCGCGATGGATGCTGTCGTCGCCGGATTCGGACGGGTGGTCGACGAACTCGGCGGCCCGGCCGTCGCATCCCGCGCGCACCGCGTCGAGCATGCGGAGATGATCGATGCCGATCAGATCGCGAAACTGGCCGCTTGGGGCGTAATCGCCAGTGTCCAACCGGGTTTCGACGCGACCTGGGGCGGCCCGGAGGGCATGTACGCCACTCGCCTCGGCTCCGAACGCGCCGCCACCCTGAATCCCTTCGCGGCCATGGCCGCGGCGGGCATCGCCCTCGCCATCGGCTCGGACGCGCCGGTTACCGCACTCGATCCCTGGTCGGCGGTGCGCGCCGCGGTCAACCACCGCACCCCGGGCCACGGTCTCTCCCCTCGTGCCGCCTTTGCCGCTGCCACCCGGGGGGCCTGGCGCGCGGGCGGCATCCGCGACGGCGTCGCGGGCACCTTGGTCCCGGGAGCTCCCGCCTCCTACGCGGTCTGGGACGCCGCCGACCTCGTCGTCGCAGCAGCCGCCGATACCGTCCAGCGCTGGTCCACCGATCCGCGCTCCCGAGTCCCTGGCCTACCCCCGCTCGACCCCGACGCGTCCCTGCCCACCTGCCTGCGCACCGTCCACCGCGGAGTCACCATCCATGAAGCCTGAAACACCCGGCGCGGCTCTGCGCCGCGTGGCCGTCGCGCTCGGTCGGTATCCGGTGCTGAGTCGGTCCGTCGCGGCGGTGCTGTCGGGGTTGTTGATTTTCGGGAGCTTTCCGCCGCGGCCGTTCTGGTTTCTTGCGCCTATCGGGATCGTGGTGCTGACGCTGACCACACGCGGCGCTGCGCGGATGCGTGGAGGGTTCGGGTACGGGTTCCTGGCGGGGCTGGCGTTCTTCGTGCCGCTGTTGCCGTGGACCGGGATCTACGTCGGGCCGGTGCCGTGGCTCGCGTTGTCGACGGTGTGTGCCTTATATATGGGACTGTTCGGGCTACTGGCACGGTTGTTGTTTTCGCTGCCGGGATGGCCGGTGTGGGTGGCGTTGACGTGGACGGCCGCCGAGTGGCTGCGATCGAGCTTTCCGTTCGGCGGATTCCCGTGGGGGCGTTTGGCGTTCGGCCAGGCCGACGGATGGTACCTCTCGCTGGCCATCGTAGGGGGCGCGCCGCTCATCGGATTCGCGGTGGCGCTCACCGGAACCGCGGCGGCGGCAGTACTGGTGTACGTATGGAACCGCGTGACGGTCGTGCCGACAGACGATCGGTCGCCCGCCGAGTCGGGTCGTACCACCACGACCCGCATCGGAATTATCGCCGCGGCGGCGACCTTGGTTACCATCCCGGTCACCGGAGCGATCCTGCGGACCGCGCTGCCCGGCCCGCAGGAGGGCGACCGCACGATCACGGTCGCTGCCATCCAGGGCAGCGTGCCGCGGCTCGGGCTGGACTTCAATGCCCAGCGACGCGCTGTACTCGACAACCATGTCCGGCGCACCGAGGAATTGGCTCGAGCAGTCGCGCAGGGGCAGGCGCGCAAGCCGGACGTGGTGATCTGGCCGGAGAACTCATCGGATATCGACCCGCTGCGCAATGCCGACGCGGCCGCGGAGATCACCGAGGCGTCCGAGCAGATCGGCGCGCCGATACTCGTCGGCGCCGTACTGGTGAACGGCGATCGCACGACGACGAACTCGGTCATCGTCTGGAATGGTGCGGCCGGTCCGGGGGAGCGGCACGACAAGAAGATCATCCAGCCGTTCGGTGAATACCTGCCGATGCGCAGCTTCTTCCGCCTGTTCTCCGAGTACGCCGACCGCGCCGGATACTTCGTCCCGGGCCACGGCGACGGCACTGTCCGCGCCGACCCTTTCGAGCGACCTGCAAGCAGTCGCGACGGCGGCATCGATATCGGCGTCGCGACCTGCTACGAGGTCGCCTTCGACCGCGCCTTCCGCGATTCCATGCATGCCGGCGCGCAATTGCTGACCGTGCCCACCAACAACGCCACCTTCGGTGACAGCGAGATGACCTATCAGCAGCTGGCCATGTCCCGGGTCCGTGCCGTCGAACACGGCCGCGCCCTCGTGGTCGCCGCCACCTCCGGTGTCAGCGCCATCATCACCGCGGACGGCGCAGTCCAGCAGCAGACACCCAAGTTCGTACCCGCCGCGCTGGTCGCCGAACTGCCGTTGCGGAGCAATACGACGCTCGCGACCCGATTCGGCGCCGAAGCGGAACTGCTCTCGGTTATTCTGTCCGGTGCTGCCGTCGTGGTGGCGGTTATCCGGCGGCGAAAGACCCGCGGTAGGTGTGTGAACGACCAGGCCACCATGGACCAGCCGGTCGGCTGAGCTCGCCAGATCGGTTGAGCGCGAGGAATAGGGCGTTCCCCTAACCAAACAATCGGTATGTTTCGGGGCTTCGAAACCATCTTTCGGTTTGCCCTGAGCGTTAGCGTGCAGTTCGCCAGATTGCAATCGAGTCTGGCGTAGGTCGGTTCGTTTTCAGTGTTTTCCGCCGCTCAAGCCGCAAATTTGGAGAGTTTGCGGAAATGTTGCTTGCGAAAGCGCCTTACTGCCAACGTCGTTCGAAGTGAAACAAATCCGCAACGCTGGCCATCCGTTGCATTCGATGCTCCGAATCTATGGGCGTGGATCACGTCCTACGGCTGGCGCGTGCGCGCCTGCGGTGGCGGTGCTCGGGGAGTTGTGCATCAACAGCGGCAGAAGGAGTGATTGATGAAGTCATTGGCCACGGATCGCGTCGACCAATGCTCTTCCGGTGAATTCTCGGCACAACCATTCGCTCTGTCGCCAGCGCAAACAGCCCTCTGGTACGCCCAACGTATCCGCCCGGATGTCCCGCTGACCATTGCGCAGTATGTCGAGATCCACGGCGACCTGGACGTCGGACGCCTGCTGTACTCCATCGAACGGTTCGGTGTCGAAACGCAGGTCGGACATGTGCGTCTGATCGAGATCGACGGTGTCCCGCATCAGGTGATCGACCACACCCGCCGCCCGGGCTGGGGCCGGATCGATCTGCGCGACGAGCCTGATCCGCACGCTGCCGCGCTGCGCTGGATGAATGAGCACGCCAGTTCGCCGATCGACTTCGAACGGGATCCGCTTACCACGAACATCGTGCTGCGGACCGGCGAATCCGACTACATCTGGTACGCACGCGGCCATCACATCGTGATCGACGGCTACGGCGCGATGAACGCACTCACCCGCACCGCGGAGATCTATACGGCGGTGGAGAATCGCACCGAACCGGAGGCATCCCGAGCTACACCGCTGGCGAAAATCTATGCGGACGAATCCACGTACCGCGACTCCGGCCGGTTCCGCAACGACCGCGACTATTGGCTCGAGCAATTAGCGGGCGCGGGTGGACCGATGACTCTGTCCAACGTGAACGGCCTCACCGCCGCCCCGGATGCGGGGCGGCGGCGTGCTTGCGCGGTCCTCGACGAACGCGCCGAGGCGGCCATGAACGCGGCCACGGCCGAACTCGAGACCCAGAGCTCGACGATGTTCGTCGCCGCGCTGGCCGCCTATGTGCGCTCGGTGACCGGCAATTCCGACGTGGTGCTGAGCCTGCCGGTATCGGCGCGGACCACGGTCGCGCTGCGCCGCGCCGCCGGCGTGGTCTCGAATGTGGTACCGATCCGGGTGCGCTTCGATGCCGATACCACCGTCCGCGATGTGGTGCGCGCGGCCGAATTGCAGATCACCGGCGCGCTGCGACACCAGCTCTACCGGCACGACGACATCCGCCGCGACTGCGGCTACTCCCGCGATGCGCGCGGATTCTTCGGCCCGATGGTCAACATCATGCTGTTCCACGACGAGCTGAAGTTCGGCAGTCTGCTCGGCTCGCTGCATGTGCTCGCCACCGGCCCGGTCGAGGACCTGTCCATCAATCTGTACAACGGCGAGGGCGGTCGCATCCATGTCGACTTCGAGGCCAATCCGCGGCTCTACGCGGAGTCCGAGGTCCAGGCGCACCACGGCCGGTTCCTGAACTTCCTGACCCGGTTCCTCGCCGCCGATCCCGATATGCACGCCGAGAGTCTGATCGCCATCACCGATGACGAGCGCGAGCGCGTGCTGCACACCTGGAATGCCACCGAGACCGCGCCGCAGCAGGGGACCTTGTCCGGCCTGTTCGCCGATCGCGCGATGATCTGCCCGGATGCGGTCGCGCTCGAATTCGGTGACGAGACACTGACTTACCGCGAACTCGACGAGCGTGCCAACCAGCTGGCCAGACTGCTCATCGCCCGTGGCGCGGGACCCGAGCAGGTTGTCGGGCTGTACCTGCGGCGCAGCGTCGAACTCGTCGTGGGCATCTACGCGATCATCAAGGCGGGCGCGGCGTACCTGCCGCTGGATTCCGATCATCCGGTCGAGCGGATCGAACAGATCCTCGAACGGGCCGATCCGGTCTGTGTATTGACCACGGCCCGAGACGAACTCGCGCTGTCTGCGGGCGCGGACACGGTCGCGATCGATACCGCAGACCTCACGGATTTCGACGCCCACCCGATCACCGACACCGACCGCCTCTCTCCACTGCGTGCCGATCATCTCGCGTACGTGATCTTCACCTCGGGATCGACCGGAAAACCCAAGGGCGTCGGCGTAACTCACGCCGCGATCGTCAACCGGCTGCGCTGGATGCAGCACGAATATCCGCTGGACGGCACCGACGCGGTGCTGCAGAAGACCCCGGACACCTTCGACGTCTCGGTCTGGGAATTCTTCTGGCCCTTACAGATCGGAGCGCGACTCGTCGTCGCGACGCCCGACGGTCACCGCGATCCCGGCTACCTCGCCCGGACGATCGCCGAAAAGTCCATCACTGTAGCCCATTTCGTGCCGTCGATGCTTTCGGTATTCGTCTCCGATACCGATGTACGCGGCTGCACCACGCTGCGCCGGGTGTTCTGCAGCGGTGAGGCGTTGCCCGCGGCCACCGTCCGTGATTTCCACGCCGCCATGCACGGGCCGGAACTGCACAATCTGTACGGGCCGACCGAGGCCGCCGTCGATGTCACCTACTGGCCGTGCCCGGCCGACCCGGATACCGTGCCGATCGGCGCGCCGGTGTGGAACACCCAGACCTACGTCTTGGACGCACGTCTGCAGCCGGTGCCTCCGGGGGTCGTCGGCGAGCTGTATCTCGCGGGTGTCCAACTGGCGCGCGGTTACCTCGGCCAACCTCGGTTGACCGCTGATCGTTTCGTGGCCAACCCGTTCACTCCGGGCGCCCGGATGTACCGCACCGGCGATCTGGCGCGCTGGCAGGGCGAGCCGGATCTCGGCGGCCACCGGGGCAATTCGGCTCGAGGGATCCTCGAATACCTGGGTCGCAGCGACTTCCAGGTGAAGATCCGCGGTCTGCGCATCGAACTCGGTGAGATCGAGGCGGCGCTGCTGGCTGACGAGCGGGTCGCCCGCGCGGTCTGCGTCGCCCATCGCGGCCGCACCGGCGACGAACTCGTAGCCTATGTCGTTGCCGCCCCGGCCTTTTCGGACCATTTGGACAGCACCGCGTTGCTGAATGCCTTGCGTCGCACGCTGCCCAGCTACATGGTGCCTGCAGTGCTGATGGTGCTCGCCGAACTACCGTTGAGCGCGAACGGCAAGATCGACCGCAAGGCGCTGCCGGAACCCGATGCCACCCGCCCGTCCGGCCATCTCACGTCCGAGCCCCGCACCGAGGTGGAGCGGGTACTCGCCGGTGTCTTCGCCGAAGTTCTCGGTATCGACGGAATCGGTGTCGAGGACGGCTTTTTCGATCTCGGCGGCAATTCGCTGATCGCCGCCCGCGCGGTCGCGCGGATCAATGCCGCCCTCGGTACCGGGCTGACTATCCGCGACCTGTTCGAGGCCTCGACCATCACCGCGTTGATCGAGCGCTTCGCCGCCCACAATCCGGACGCGTCGTCTCCGAAGCTGGTACCTGCCGAACGGCCGCAACGGATTCCGCTGTCGCTGGCTCAGCAGCGGCTGTGGATCCTCAATCGCTTCGCCGAACATGCCGCCGCCTACAACATGCCGCTTGCCGTCGAGATCGACGGACCCATCGATCTCGTGGCGCTGCGTGCCGGACTCATCGATGTAATCGAACGGCACGAATCCTTGCGCACCACCTTCCCGGATGCACCGGAAGGTCCGTACCAGTTCGTGCATCCGGCCACCGATATCCCGCTCACCCTGGACCCGATCGACGCGACCGGCGCCGATGTGCGGGAACTGGCCGAGGAGTTCGCCGGATACGGCTTCGATCTGCGCAGTCAGGCCCCGATTCGGGTGGCGCTGTGGACCACCGGAGCGAATCGGCACGTATTCCTCATCGTGCTGCACCACATCTGCGGCGACGGCTGGTCGATCGCACCGCTGGCCAGGGATCTGATGGCCGCGGTGGCCATGCGCGCGAAGGGCATCGCACCGCAGTGGACTCCGCTGCCGGTGCAGTACGCTGATTTCTCCCTGTGGCAGCGCGAACTGCTCGGCGACGAAGCCGATCCGGCGAGTGCGCTGAGCCGTCAGCTCGCCTACTGGCGCGCGGCCCTCACTGGTCTGCCCGATCAGCTCGACCTGCCGCTGGATCGTCCGCGCCCGCTGCGTCGCTCGATCGAAGGCGGGCGGGTCGAGTTCACTATTGCAC
This sequence comes from Nocardia sp. CA-120079, assembly GCF_050955745.1. Lineage (NCBI taxonomy): Bacteria > Bacillati > Actinomycetota > Actinomycetes > Mycobacteriales > Nocardiaceae > Nocardia > Nocardia sp. CA-120079. The sequence continues at coordinate 5,282,724 of NZ_CP192088.1, read as the reverse complement.
CCGAGATCCGCCGCGCCGCAGGCGAACTCGCGGCCAGTCGGGGTGTCAGCATGTTCATGGTGCTGCACGCGGTACTGGCCACGCTGCTCGCGCGGCTGTGCACGAGCACCGATATCGCCATCGGCACCCCGATCGCGGGCCGTTCGGATCCGGCGCTCGACGATCTGGTCGGCATGTTCGTCAACACGCTGGTGTTGCGGACCGAGGTCGATCCGGCCGCCGGGTTCGACCAGATGCTCGATGTGGTTCGCGAAACCGATCTGAACGCCTTCGCCAATGCGGATGTGCCGTTCGAGCGGCTGGTCGAACTCGTCAACCCGGAGCGCTCCGCCGCCAGGCATCCGCTGTTCCAGGTGATGCTTTCGTATGACCGTGCACCGGATCTGAGCATCGATCTGCCCGGGGTGCGGGCGCGGGTGCTGCCGATCGCCGCCGATATCGCCAAATTCGATCTGCAGCTGGAACTGCACGACGGTATCGCCGACGGCCCGCTGCACGCCGAATTCGGCTATGCCACCGATGTTTTCGACAAGCGCACGGTCGAATCGCTCGCCCGCCGGTTCATCGCCGTGCTCAGTGCCGTCGTCGCCGAGCCGAATCGACCGGTCGGCGATCTGCAGATCCTGGACCGGCGCGAGGCGGCGAAGCTCGCGCCGATCGCCGGTGCTCCGGGTGAGCCCTCGATCACCTTGGCGCAGCTGTTCACCGACATCGCCGAGCGGCTGCCGGATGCGACGGCCGTGCGGTACGAGGGCGTCGACACCAGCTACCGCGAACTCGACGAGATGTCGAACCGCCTGGCGCGCACGCTGATCGAACACGGCGCCGGACCCGAGGTAGTAGTGGCGATCGCCTTGCCGCGCAGCCTCGATTCCATCGCGGCCATCTGGGCCGTGGCGAAAACCGGTGCGGCATATGTGCCGATCGATCCGAGTTACCCGGCTGAGCGGATCGGGCATATGATCGCCGATTCCGGTGCCATGCTCGGACTGACCGTGCCGGAATCCCTGGCCACCATGCCCGCATGGCCTGCCGCAGGCGGTAAGCACCGCAAGCATTATGTCGATTGGCTGGTACTCGGCTCGGATGAACTGGCCACCGAATCCGCTCGCTACTCAACCGATCCCGTTACCGATGCGGACCGCCACTATCCGATGCGCACCGGGTATCCGGCCTACCTGATCTACACCTCGGGTTCCACCGGAAAGCCCAAGGCCGTCGTCGTCACCCACGCCGGTATCGCATCGCTGGCACAGGAGCAGATGCATCTGTTCGGTGTCACGGATTCGGCACGCACGCTGCACTTCTCCTCGCCCAGCTTCGACGCGTCGGTGCTGGAGATCCTGCTCGGGTTCGCGGCGGGCGCCACCATCGTCGTCGCACCCGCGGGCATGTACGGCGGTATGGAACTCGCCGATCTGCTGCGCACGGAGCGGGTGACCCATGCGTTCATCACCCCGGCCGCGCTGGCCACCGTGCCGGAGGAGGGGCTCGACGAGCTCGAGGCCGTCATCGTCGGCGGTGAGGCGTGCTCGGAGGAACTGGTCGAACGGTGGTCGGCCGGGCACCGTATCCACAATATGTACGGCCCTTCCGAGGCGACCGTCGCCGCCACCGCCAGCGGTCCGATGCAGGCGGGCCGTCCGGTGCCGCTCGGCATGCCGGTGCGCGGTATGCGACTGTTCGTGCTGGACGGTCGACTGCATCCGGTGCCACCGGGCACCCCGGGCGAGCTCTACCTGTCCGGCCCGGGACTGGCCCGCGGCTACCTGGGCCGATACGGCCTTACGGCACAGAGCTTCCCGGCCAACCCACACGGTAGGCGCGGTGAAAGGATGTACCGCACCGGCGATCTCGTGGTCTCGGATCCCACCGGACAGCTGCGCTTCCTCGGCCGCGCCGACGACCAGATCAAGATTCGCGGCTTCCGCATCGAACTGCGCGAAATCGACCATGTGCTGCGCGCCCATCCGGGTGTGCGCGCCGCGCTCACCGTCGTGCACACCGACGAACACGGCCAGCCCCGCCTGGTCGCCTATGTGACCGCGGACGAACCGATCGAGGCCGCCGCCATTGCCGAAACCGCGCGTCAGCGGCTGCCCGGCTACATGGTGCCTGCCTCGATCGCCGTACTCGACGAGATGCCCGTCACCCAGGCCGGCAAGCTCGACCGAAAGGCCCTGCCCGCACCGGTTTTCGCGGCCGCGGGTACCTCGCGTGCGCCGAGCACGCTGCTGGAGCAGCGCGTAGCCGCCGCGTTCGGTGAAATCCTCGGCCATCCGATGACGGGCGCGGAGGACAGTTTCTTCGAGGTGGGCGGCAACTCGCTGCTCGCCACCCGCCTCGCCGCCGCACTGCACGCGGAATTCGGCGTCGACCTGCCGGTGCGGCTGATCTTCGAGGCGCCGACGGTGGCCGGTGTCGCGGAACGGATAACGGAAGCGCCCCGGACGCAACGGGTGGCGCTGGCTGTGCATACCCCGCGTCCGGGACGCATTCCATTGTCGCTGCCCCAGCAGCGACTGTGGTTCCTCAATCGATTCTCACCCGAATCGAGCGCCTATAACATCGCATTCGTCATTCGGATCGACGGCGATCTGGATGCGGCGGCCCTGCGCGCGGCGCTGACCGATCTGGTCGAGCGGCACGAGATACTGCGCACGGTGTTCCCGGAGGACAATCTCGGCGCCCGGCAGTCGGTGCTGCCGACCGCCAAGTCCATGCCGGTGGTCGAGCCGGTGGCGACCGACGAAGGCGCCGCCGAGCAGACACTGCGCGCTATGGCCCGCACCGGATTCGATCTCACCAAGGACATTCCGCTGCGGATCAGCTTGCTGCGCACCGACTCTCGGCGTCATCTGCTGGGCATCGTGTTGCACCACATCGCCGCCGACGGTTGGTCGCTCGGCCCGCTGACCCGGGATTTGGCCGCTGCTTACGTGGCAAGGCGTGCAGGTGGTGCACCCGATTGGACACCACTTCCGGTGCAGTACGCCGATTTCGGGCTGTGGCAGCGCGCCTACCTCGGTGACGAGGCCGATCCGGACAGTCTCGCAGCCGAGCAACTCGCCTACTGGCGCAGCGCACTGGCGGATCTGCACGACGAACTGCCGCTGCCCTACGATCGGCTGCGGCCGGCCGCGCCGACGCAGGAGGCGGGTTCGGTGCGCTTCAGCGTGCCCGAGCCGGTGCAGCGGGCACTTGCCGAATTTGCGCGCGAACAGGGCGTCAGCATGTTCATGGTGCTGCGCTCGGCCCTCGCGGTCATGCTGCGGTTCATCACCGGCGGTCGGGATATCGTGATCGGCACGCCGGTCGCGGGGCGCACCGATACCAAGCTCGACGAGCTGGTCGGCATGTTCGTCAACACGCTGGTGCTGCGCTCGGATGTCGACCCGGATATTCCGTTCGCGACGCTGCTGCGCGCGGATCGCGATAACGAGCTGGCCGCCATGGCGCACACGGATATCCCCTTCGAGCGCATCGTCAACGAGTTGGGCAGCGACGGGCGCGGCAGCGGTCGCCATCCGCTGTTCCAGGTGGCGCTGACGGTGCAGGACGGTCCGGTTCCCGCGCTCGAACTGCCCGGCCTCGCCTTGCATGCCGAGGAATTGGATATCGCGCTGGCCAAATTCGATCTGGAACTGCGGGTCGGTACCGGCAGCCGCGACGCCGGACCGGGCGCGTCGGCGCGTACCTTCGAATTCGCCTATGCCGCAGAGCTTTTCGATGCGGCGACGGTCAAAACGATGGCCGATCGGTTCCAGGCGGTGTTGGCGGCCATTACCGCGGCACCGCAGGTGCTGGTCCGCGATATCGACGTGCGCACCGAATTCGAGCGACGACAACTCACCCCGGCCACCGGCGGCCCGACCACGCCGCAGTGCACGCTGGCCGCCTACTTCACCGCCACCGCGCATATGCATCCGCAGCGCACGGCGATCCGCTCGAATGGCACCTCGCTGACCTACACCGCGGTCGACGCGCGCTCGAATCGGTTGGCACGGGCGCTGATCGAGCGCGGGCTCGGTCCGGGTGACCGAGTGGCACTCGGCCTGACCCGCTCGATCGACTCGGTCATCACGATGCTCGCGGTCACCAAGTCCGGTGCCGCATTCGTGCCGGTGGATCCGAACTATCCGGCCGACCGCGTGCGGCACATGCTGGTCGACTCCGGGTGCGAAGTGGGCGTCACGCTGGCCGAGCACGCCGATCGGCTGCCCGCGACCGCGGGCACGGACTGGCTGCTGCTCGACGCGCCTGAATTCATCGAGGAACTGGACGAATTCGACGACTGCCTGGTCGACGACTACGAACGCCATCGTCCCATCGAGATCGCCGATCTGGCCTATGTGATCTACACCTCGGGCTCGACCGGCAAACCCAAGGGCGTGGGCGTCACGCACAGCGGGCTGTCGAACTTCGGCGACGAACTCCGCGAGCGGATGCGGGTCGACAAGGATTCGCGCACGCTGCACTTTTCCTCCCCGAGCTTCGACGCGGCGATTCTGGATCTGCTGCTCGCGATCGGCTCCGGCGCGACCATGGTGATCGTCCCGACCGATATCTACGGCGGCGATGAACTGGCCGCGCTGATGGAGCGCGAGCGTGTCACCCACACGTTCATCACACCGGCCGCGTTGGCCACCATCGATCGGGAGCGCTGGTCATTGCCGTGCCTGCGTGCGCTCATGGTGGGTGGCGAGGCCTTGAGTCCGGGGTTGGTGGCCCGCTGGGCCTCGGGACGGCAGATGCACAACGTCTACGGGCCGACCGAGACCACCATCGTCACCACGATCTCCGCGCCGCTGGCGATCGGCGAACCGATCACCATCGGAACCCCGGTGCGCGGTGCGCGGGCGCTGGTACTCGATGAGCGGCTGCGTCCGGTCCCGGTCGGGGTTCCCGGCGATCTATACCTCGGCGGATTCGGTGTCTCGCGTGGGTATTTCGACAGGTTCGAACTCACCGCTACACGATTCGTCGCCGACCCTTTCGGACCGGCGGGGTCGCGGATGTACCGCAGTGGTGATGTGGTGCGCTGGAATGCCGTGGGCGATATCGTCTACCTCGGACGCAGTGACCATCAGGTCAAGGTGCGCGGCTTCCGCATCGAACTCGGCGAGATCACCAACGCGCTCGCCGCACATGAGCACGTGCGGTTCGCGCACACCGAGGTGCGCCATATCGCGGGCGTGGATCGGATCGTCTCGTTCATCCAGCCCGCCGAGGACGCCGCACCGGATATCGATGCGGTGCGCGCCCATGTCGCCGAACAGCTTCCCGCGCATATGGTTCCGGCGAGTATCACCGTGCTGGACAGGATCCCGCTGACCCCGACGGGCAAACTGGATGTCGCCGCACTGCCCGAACCGCAGCTGACGTTGCGCACGGCCCAGCGGGCACCAGCGACCGACGCCGAGCGGCTGGTGGCCGAGGTGATGGGCGAGTTGGTGGGTGTCGAGGGTGTGAGCGCCGAGGACAGTTTCTTCGATATCGGCGGAAATTCGCTGCTGGCAACCCAACTCGTGGCCCGGCTGGCCGCGGCGACCAATACCCGGCTCGAGGTGCGCACCGTCTTCACCAGGCCGACGGTCGCCGAAATCGCGATGCTGCTCGATGCCGGTTCCGGTGCCGACGCTCGGCCGGAGTTGGTGCGCCGCGATCGGCCGGAGCGGATTCCGTTGTCGGCGGCCCAGTATCGACTGTGGTTCCTGAACCGGTTCAACCAGGTCGGAGACGGCACAGGTGAGGCCAGCGGGGCCTACAACGTCCCGGTGGTGCTGCGCATGCGCGGCGAGCTGGATGCCGATGCGCTGATGCGGGCATTGCACGCCGTACAGCAGCGGCACGAGACGCTGCGGACGGTATTCCCGGAGGTCGATGGGGTTCCCACGCAGCGCGTTCTCGATCCGGCCGATGCGGCCGTCTCGATGTTCGTCACGACCCTGCCGCCGTCGGAAATACCAGATGCGGTACAAAATTCCGCGACTCCGGGATTCGATCTCGCCTCGACCGTGCCGCTGCGGGCCGCGCTGTTCACGGTCGACCGCAATGGATCCACCGACGCGAAATCAGGGGCATCGACCGAGCATGTGCTGGTGCTCGTCGTCCACCACATCGCGATGGACGGCTGGTCGCTGGCACCCCTGGCCACCGATGTGGCCATCGCCTATGCAGCAGCATGCGAGGCGAAGACGCCCGACTGGCCGGAATCGGAGATCCAGTACGCCGATTACGCGCTCTGGCAACAGGACACGCTCGGCACCGAGGACGATCCCGATTCGCTGGTCCATCGCCAGCTCGACTACTGGCGCGAGACCCTGAACGGAATTCCTGAGCTGCTGAACCTGCCGGCGGACCGGCCGCGCCCGCCCGCGCCGAGCTATCGCGGGGGCATCGTGGAGTGCCCGATCGACGCATTGACCCATCGAGAACTGCGCACGATCGCCACCAGCAATAACGTCAGCATGTTCATGCTGCTACACGCCGCGCTGGCGGTGCTGCTGCATCGGATGACCGCGACCGACGACATCACCGTCGGCACGCCGATCGCCGGTCGCGGTGGCCATCCGGAGCTGGATCGAATGGTCGGTATGTTCGTCAACACGTTGGTACTGCGCACCCGGATCGATCCGGACGCCAGGTTCACCGACCTGCTGCACGCCGTGCGCGACATCGATCTGGATGCGTTCGCGCATGCGGACCTGCCGTTCGAGCGACTCGTCGAGGTACTGAATCCGGCCCGCTCGCAGGCCCATCACCCGATGTTCCAGGTGATGCTCTCGGTGCAGAACCACCCGGTGCGGGTGCTCGACCTGCCCGGGCTGCGCATCGAGTCGGAGGATATCGACACCGGTATCGCGAAGTTCGATCTGCAGTTCACGCTTACCGAATCACACACCGGGACAAGGGAACCCGGCGGAATCAACCTGTCGGTCAACTACGCGAGCGATCTGTTCGACGAGCAGACCGCGCAGCGGCTCGGCAGGCGATTGGTCCGGCTGCTCGCCGGTGTCGCAGCGAATCCGACCACCGCCGTGGGTGATCTGGAGCTGCTCGATCCCGCCGAATGGTCCGGGTTGGCTCCGGTGCGCGGGGCGGAGGCGGACCGGCCGGCCACCTTCCCCGAGGTGTTCGAGAACGCGGCGAATGTCGATCGCAAGGCCATCGCACTGTGCTCGGGCGATACCCAGGTGAGCTACGACGCGCTCGACCGGTGGACCAACCGGCTGGCACGGGTGCTCATCGAACGCGGGGTCGGCCCGGAAACACTTGTGGCGCTGGGGATTCCGCGCTCGGTCGAATCGGTGGCGACGATGCTCGCGGTGGCCAAGGCGGGTGCGGCATTCGTGCCGGTCGACCCGCTGTATCCGGCGCAGCGGATCTCCCACATGCTCACCGATTCCGGTGCGGCACTGGGCATCACGCTGGCCGAGCACCGCGACCAGATGCCGGGCGACGCCGAGTGGATCGTGCTCGATGATGCCGAATTCCGTGGGCGGGTGCTGGATACGTCCGATGCGCCGATCAGGACGGGCGAGCGGATCAGGGCGCTGCGGGTGGACAATCCGGCATACGTCATCTACACGTCCGGCTCGACCGGCACACCGAAGGGTGTCGTGGTCACCCACGGTGGCCTGTCGAACTTCGCCGCGGAGACCGCCGAGCGGTTCGAGGTGCACCCCGGTTGCCGGGTCCTGCATTTCGCGACGCCGAGCTTCGACGCCGCCATGCTCGACCTGCTGCTCGCACTCGGTGGTGCGGCGACGCTGGTGATCACGCCACCGGGTGTGGTCGGCGGCGCCGAACTGGGCAGGGTGTTCATCGAGGAGGGGATAACGCACGCGTTCATCACCACCTCGGCACTCGGCACGGTCGATCCGACCGGCGTCACCGAACTGGCGCATGTGCTGGTGGGCGGTGAGGCGCTGCCGCCGGAGCTGGTCACGCGCTGGGCGCCCGGCCGCAATCTGTACAACGTGTACGGGCCGACCGAGACCACCATTGTCACGGTGATCTCCCAGCCCATGGCACCGGGCGAGCCGATCACGATCGGCGGGCCGATCCGCGGCGTGAACGCCACCATCGTCGATGGACGGCTGCATCCCGCGCCGGTCGGGGTGACCGGTGAACTGCACCTGGCGGGTAGTGCCCTGGCACGGGGCTATCTCAACCGTCCGGGGCTGACGGCGCAGCGGTTCATCGCGAACCCCTACGGCAAGCCGGGGGAAAGGATGTATCGCACCGGCGATCTCGTGCGCTGGTTCGGGCGCGGCTCCGACTCGGCCCGCGAAATCGAATACCTCGGCCGCACCGACCATCAGGTGAAGATCCGCGGATTCCGCATCGAGCTCGGGGAAATCGACGCCGCGCTCGCGCGGCACGACGCGGTCGAGTTCTCGACGACCATCGGTCATCGGACCCCAGCCGGTGCGACGGCATTGGTGTCGTATGTGAAGCCGTGCGAGGGAAATACGCTGAACGCGGCCGAGCTCACCGAACACCTCGCGGCGCGGGTGCCGAATTACATGGTGCCCCAATCGATCATGCTGATCGACCAGGTCCCGCTCAGTCCGGTCGGCAAGCTCGACCGCGACGCGCTGCCGGAACCGGTCTTCAGCGCGAGCGAAGGCTATCGGGCGCCGACCACCCCGACCGAGGTGCGGCTGTGCGCAGCCTTCGCGACGGTGCTCGGTGTCGAAACGGTGGGTGTCGACGACGGATTCTTCGAACTCGGCGGCAACTCGTTGCTGGCCACGAAGGTCGTGGCGGAGCTGCGCGCCAATGGAATCGATCTCCCGGTGCAGCTGATGTTCGGCGACTCCACCCCGGCCGCCATCGCGACCCGGCTGGACGGAGCCGGTCACCCCGGCGCGGCCATCGCCGCGACACTGGAGCCGCTACTGCCGATCCGGGCCCGCACTACCGCGAGCCGGGCCCCGCTGTTCTGCATCCATCCCGCGATCGGGCTGTCCTGGTGCTACTCGGGTCTGCTCGCGCATCTGGCTGCGGACCGTCCGGTGTACGGCTTGCAGGCACCGCACGTCGCGGGCGAGGACGGGTTCGATTCGATCGGCGAGGCCGCGGAAAACTATGTGGCGCATATCAAGTCGGTCCAGCCCGAAGGGCCCTACCACCTGCTCGGCTGGTCGCTGGGCGGCCTGATCGCGCACGAGGTGGCGGTCCAGTTGCAGGAGGCGGGCGAACAGGTCGCGCTGCTGTCGATGATGGACAGCTACCAGCTCACCGACGAATGGCTCGAGCATGCGATTCCCACGGTGGCCGAGATCATCGGCGAATTCGGCAATGACGCCGATGACGTCGAACTCGACCCGCGCATGACCCTGCGCGACGCCGCCGAACTGCTGAGCTCGCGCCCCGGCCCGTTCGCCACCCTGACCATCGAACATCTGGAGCGCCTCTACGCGGGCTACACCAATGGCACTGTCCTGGCCCACGGCTTCCGCCCCAGGACCTTCGACGGTGATCTGCTCTTCTTCACCGCGGCCGATGACGAGATCAACCACACCGACCCGATCCGCCGCGCCGCGGCATGGGCGCCCTTCGTCACCGGCAGCATTCACAACCACGACCTGCCTTGCAAACACTCGGCCATGACGACACCGGAATCACTCGCCGTCATCGGTCCGGTGCTCGACGAGCACCTGGAAGGCGCATCGAGGCAGGAGGCACGGTCGTGAGAGAGCGTTTCGAACAATCCATCGACACAGCACCCGCACGCATCGACGAAACCCGGTGTTACCGAGGCGGATTCGCGCGAGATATCGCCGACGACCGCGCGGGCCGGGACGCCGGTGCCGAGGGGCGGAACAGGAGCGAGTCGTGAACGAATGCGATGAATCGACCGGCTGTGAGCAATCGGTAGCAGGCTCGGCGAGAGTGCGGGCGCCGGGGGCCAGGGCTGGGCAGGTTGTGTCGTGAGTCTGGCGGTGGAGGTGCGCGGCCTGGTCAAGACTTACGGCCGGGTGCGGGTGCTGGACGAGGTCGACCTACAGATTCCGGCGGGCACGGTGATGGCACTGCTCGGGCCCAATGGCGCGGGCAAAACGACCACGGTGCGTATCGTGACCACCCTGCTGCGGCCCTGCGCCGGATCGGTGCGGGTGGCGGGTATCGACGTCTTGCGCGATCCGGCGACCGCGCGGCGGCGCATCGGGCTGTCCGGTCAGTACGCGGCGGTCGACGCCAACCTGACCGGCTATGAGAATCTGCGCATGGTGGCGCGGCTGTACGGAATGTCGCAGCGGCAGGCCGCATCTCGTGCGACGGAATTGCTGAGCACTTTCGGTCTGGACCATGCGGCGCACCGTCGTGCCGGTACTTATTCCGGCGGCATGGCGCGGCGGCTCGACCTCGCCGGGGCATTGGTGGCTCGGCCCGCGGTGGTGGTGCTCGACGAGCCGACCACCGGCCTGGATCCGCGTGGCCGTCTCGATATGTGGCGCGTCATCGGCGATCTCGTCGACGACGGCACGACGGTGCTGCTCACCACCCAGTATCTGGAAGAGGCCGATCAGCTCGCCGACCGCATCACCGTCATCGATCGCGGACGGGTCATCGCCAATGGTTCGGCCGATGAGTTGAAGACCTCCATCGGCGGCGACCGGCTCACCGTCACGCTGGCCCCGGGCCAGGACGTGCTGCCCGCGCTGACGATCCTCGCGCAGGTCGGTATCGGTGAGCCGACCCACGATCTGGGCGCGGACGAGGTCTCCATCGTGGTCGCCGACGGCTCCCGCACCATGGTCGAAGCGCTGCGCAGGCTCGACGACGCCGGGGTGTGCGTGATCGACGCCGGCGTGCACCGGCCCAGCCTCGACGACGTTTTCCTGTCCCTCACCGGCACCTCCGCGCACGCAGTCGAGCCGGAAATCGATGTACAAGAGGAGATCTTGTCTTGATGAGCACCGCGGTCGCGCGCACCGAAGCGGAATCGGCCACGAAACCCGAAACCCCACCGGAGATTCGGCAGCCACACGTCCGGGTCATCCGGGACAGCGCCATCGTGGCGTACCGGAATCTGCTGACCATCCTGCGGGTCCCGACCCTACTGGTGACCGCGACGATCCAGCCGCTGATGTTCGTTTTCCTGTTCGCCTACATCTTCGGTGCCTCACTCGGCGGCGGCCAGTATCGCGAGTTCCTGCTCGCCGGAATCTTCACCCAGACAGTCGCTTTCAACGCCGCCTTCACCACGGTCGGCTTGGCGGGTGATCTGGAGAAGGGAATCATCGACCGCATGCGGACGCTGCCGATGTCGCGGCTGGCGGTGCTGATGGGGCGCACACTCTCGGATCTGGCGGTGAATATCCTGAGCCTGGCCGTCATGGTCGGTTGCGGGTACATCGTCGGCTGGCGGATCAACGGCGGGATCATCGATGCTGTACTGGCTTTCGCGATAATTCTGCTGTTCGCGTTTGCCATGTCCTGGGTCGGGGCCATCACCGGTCTGTTTTCACCCACCGTCGAAGTCGCCCAGAGCGCGGGCCTGATCTGGCTGTTCCCGTTGACGTTCATCTCCTCGGCCTTCATCTCCGCGGAATCGCTGCCCGGTCCGCTGCGCACCGTCGCCGAATGGAACCCCATCACCGCCGTTTCCGCCGCCGGACGCAAGCTCTTCGACAACGGCGCACCCCCGAGCTTCGGCACCCCGACCGGTTGGCCCGCCGACCACTGCATCCTCTACGCGGTGGCTTGTTCCCTGGCCATCCTGGTAGTGGTCGTGCCGTTGGCTCTGCTGCGCTACCGCAAGGTCGCTAGTAAGTAGTGTCGGTCGGTTCACCGCAGGAGAAAGGCCGCTTGCCCCAGTCGGTGCAAGCGGCCTTCTTTCGCGTGATGAAACCTAGACCCGACGCCGCGTCTTGAGCAGATCCAGCCGCTCCTTCAGCAGGTCCTCCAGCTCTTCCTTGCTGCGACGCTCCAGCAGCATGTCCCAGTGGGTGCGCGGCGGCTTGACCTTTTTGGTCTCCTGGGTGGTGCCCTCCATGAGGGTGCCCTCCTGGCCGTTGCGGCACAGCCAGGTCGGGGGGATCTCGGCGTCGTCGGCGAAGGGGACGTCGAACTCCTCGCCGTTATCGGTCCGGTACCGAGCAATCCGTCGCGGGGCCAGGTCGTGGTCGCGATCGGTTTCGTAGCTCACCGCTCCGAGCCGACTGCCCCGGAGTACGCGATCTGCCATGGTGTGCCTCTCCCTGTGTGCTCGAGTCTTGTTGCGCCGCGACCGCGTCCTTCATCGGTCAGTGCCGGATGAACGCGTGACGCTCGCTGGACCTTAGATGTAACGATCGTGCCTGCGCCAATAGTTCCCCATCGGCGTACTGGCGAACCGTTCCATTGTAGTCGGTGTCCCGGCCACCCTCCGCCACGCCCACGCCGCGCCGCTGAACCGGGGTCGGGAGTGCCATTCGGTCGGCACAACCATTAGGGTTCTGCGTCATGTCGCGCCGCGTGCTGTCCTGCTGCCTGTGGTGTGGGCGGGAGATCGTCGAATCGGAGGCCGGACGTCGTCGCCGGTACTGCCGTCAGTCCTGTCGCCAACGCGCCTACGAACACCGCAACAGCTTGAAGGGAACCGGAATTCCGGCGGATTCGGTGGTACTGAGCGCCCAGGAGGCGGCCGATCTGGCCGACCGCTGGTTCGCCGCCCGCTGCGCCGCCGAGGATGTCGCCACTGCCATCGGTGAGGGCGCCGACACCGAAGAGTTGAAGGCGTTGAGCGCGACACTGTTGACCCTCACCCGCGAGGCAGAACGGCTGCGGTGAGCGTCAACCGCTAGCCGAGCCTGCGCTCTTCGATCGACGTGCTCAGGTTCGTCCCATTGAGATCCAGGTAGAGCAGTCGCTCGGTGATCGACACCGTGACCGTGTTGCGGCGTTCGATCGCGGCTACCGCGGCATCGATGAAGTCGCGATCGAAGCTGTACAGCGGGATCGCTTCGGCGCGGTGGACCCGTTTACCGGTGAACTGTGCGAGCACCTTGGCCGGGTCGCGATGGGTGTAGATGGCAACGCGCTCAGCCGATTTGCTGCCGCGGTGCACGCGATCGGCATCGGGTGCACCGACCTCGATCCAGGCGGTGAGCCGTCCGGTGAGATCGCGCACCAGCACCGCGGGCTCGTCGGTGGACGACACTCCGCCGTCGCTGAAGGCGATGCCTTCCTCGTACTCGAGGCAGTAGGCGAGCAATCGCGTCAGCATGAACTCGGCGGTTTCGGACGGGTGGCGCGCAACCCGCAACTCCAACTCCTGGTACACGCCACGGTCGACATCGGCGAGTTGGACGGCGAAGTTGTGCAGTGTTGCGCTGAGGGCCATAGGAGCAAGAGCTTAGTGAACGCCGCTACTGGCCGCGGGCGCGCGTGCCCGCGGCGAACAGTCGCGCGGCACTTGGGGCGTTGCGGCCGTGGGCGCGCGCCTGCCAGTAGACAGCGAGGGTCAGTAGAGCAACCACCCAGATCAATACACCCACGGCGAACAGCGTCCGACCGTCCGGATGCACCAGCGACTGGGCTCGCATCGCCTGCCAGAACACGATCGCGAGCAGCCCGGCATAGCCCGCTGCGAGCACACCGATCAACGCGGCGCGCGTGCGTTCGCTCCGCAGCCACGGGTAGCGCGGCGCCAACCAGGCCAGTGCGACAACGGCGAGCAGCAAGACCTGAATGGCGTGTAGCCCGAGAAAATGCGGGATCCGCAGATCGCCGCCGATGGTGCTCCAGTGCGTGATCGGCATGCCGCCGACACCGTCACGCGCCTCGAGTGACGGGTTGTCCAGGACGGTATGGCCGGCCACCAACTCGACCACATTGCCGTCGGCATCGCGCACCAGCTGTTTCCCGGTAAACCCCATCAGGTACCCGAGCGCCATCCCGACCACGGCGAGACCGAGTCCGGCGTGAATGGCCCGAGCGGTCGGCCGGTCCACCAGCCGCTGCCACGAAAGGATCAGCACGATAACGAGATTCGCGAAGAACAGGCCGGGCACGCCGGACGCGAACACCATCTGACCGATCGAATTCACCGCGTCGGCCTCGCTGTTGAAATGGCTGTAGGTCCCGCGCGCGGCCTGCACCACGATGAATCCGACGTCCACGAATCCGGTGATCGCGAACACCGTCCCCATCCACCAGGTGACGCGACTCCCCCTGTGCGGCAACGACAGCAGCCATGCCAGGGTGATCCCATAGAGCACGAAAGCGAGCCCGAACTTGAACGGTTTGAGCCATACGGATTCGTCGAGCAGCATCCGGTCGTCGAACACCATGCCACCGGCCGAGAACAGGACGAGCGCACCCATCGTGGCCACCATCCACAGCAGCGGGCGATGGAGGTGACTGCCGCCCGGCAGGTCCGATGTGACGGCGCGGCGGTGGCGCACGGAATCGCCAGGGGCGGAAAGGGTATCGATCGTCGGCATGATCCGACGGTAGGAATCGACAATGCTCGGCCACGTCCCGCCGCAGCGCCATTCGCGGGTAATACCGAGGTACTAGAAACCGAACACCGGATGCATTCGCGATCCCCTCGTCGAATCGCGAATGCGCTGGTGGCCGAATCTCACGCGGAGCGGCGGCGGGCTCGTTTACTCCGGGGCGATGCCGACGGCGATGCCGCGCGCGCCGAGCCAGGGCATCGGATCGATCGGTGCGCCCGCGCCCGAGTGGATTTCGTAGTGCAGGTGCGGGCCGGTGGAGAAGCCACGGTTGCCGACGGTAGCGATGACATCGCCCGCGCGCACCTGCTGACCGACGGTGGCGAGAATGTCGTTCACATGGCCGTAGATGCCGATGGTGCCGTCATCCTGCTGCACCCGCACCCAGAGGCCGAAGCCGGAGGCCGGGCCCGCCTCGATGACGGTGCCGTCGGTGACGGCGGCGATCGGGGTCCCGATGGCGTCGGCGAAATCGAGTCCGGCGTGCAGCGCACCCCAGCGCATGCCGAAGTTGGATGTCAGCACACCCTCGATGGGGCGAACGGTGCGCGGCCGGGCCGCCTCGGTGGCGATGCGGGTCTGCTCCCATATCACGGCTTCGGGCACGGTCTGCGGCATCTGGGCCTCGCGCGGGGTGAACGCGGTGAAGGCGACAGCGCCACTGATCCGGTCGGCCGACTGGTCCGTCTTCCCGGCCAGTGCGTCGGGTTCCACGGCGGCCATGACGCCGAGCGAGGCGCTGACGACGGCGGCCGCGGCGACGACTCGAGTTGTGGCGCGGTTGCGGCGTGAGCGGGTCGCGCCGAGACGATAAGGTAACGATACGGTCACGGGCATGGCTAGAACGTACGGGACCGCCATTCGGCTTCCGTAATCCTGTGCCAACCGTCACAGGTACGCAAAAGCCCAGTTGGTTGGTTACGGCTCGATAACGACACGCTGTGTATGCATTGTCGACCTGGCGTGATGCCGTATGACGCGGAGTTGACCGGCAAGACGCCGGTCGCTCACACTGTTTCAGTGGCGACTAATGGAGTTCATGCCATCGAGGCGCTCGCCGACCCGACCCGCCGGGCCATTTTCGAGGCATTGCCGACCGCGCCGCTGTCGGTCGGCGATCTCGCGAAACTCGTCGGCGTAACCAGCTCGGCGGCCTCCCAGCATCTACGTGTGCTGCGCGAGGCCCGGCTCGTGATGATGCGTCCGGAGGGCAATCGGCGGTTGTACTTCCTGGATCCGCGCGGACTGGGCGATGCGCGCGACTATCTGGAACAGTTCTGGCCCAGCGCGCTGGCGGCCTACGCAGCGGCTTTGAGCAATGCTCGCTCCGAGGGCAACAGCTGAATGCTCGTGGTCAACCCACGCGGCGATATGCCGTTCGCCCGCGATTGTTTCCGCTGGCCGGCCATGCCAGCTTGGCGAGCTGCTTGTCGACCGCGCTGATCACCTCGGTGACGCCGATTCGCAGCAAACCGGGGTCGGGCGAATCGGCCGTGGGATCGCCGAGCTGGCCGGCCCACAGCACCGCATGCCTGCCGAGGAGATGCGGTGGGGGCCCGCCCCAGCGCGGCGGTGTCGGTCCGAACAGCAATACGGTCCGGGTTCCAAAGGCGGTGGCCAGATGTGCGACGCCGGTATCACCGCAGATCACGAGCGCGGCCTCGGCGACGGTGGCGGCGAGTTCGATGAGGTTCTGCTCGCCCGCGAGCACCCGGCCACCGGATAGGCCCGCGCGGGCGGCGATATTCAGCGCGATATCGCGCTCGGACTCGTCACCGGTGAGGACCACTTCGCGACCGAGTACCAGCAGATGCCGTACGACCGCGGCGAACCGGTCCGGCGGCCAGCGGCGGGCCGGTGCGCCCGCTCCCACGTGCACCGCGATGCAATTGCGGCGACTGGTGGTCGCGACCGGTGGGACGAGCCCCAGATTGCGACGATCGGCCACGATGCCGTCGGATTCGAGCAGATGGCACCAGCGCTCGACGTGATGCATATCCGTCTGCCACTCCGGGCCCTCCAGCTCCGGAAAGGCGGGATTGCGGTAGGAGAGGATGCGTCCGGGATCGGTCTTGGTGAGCGCGACGATGCTCTCGGCGCTCGGGCCGTGCAGATTCACCGCCAGTCCGGGTTCGGGAGCGTCCCAGCGCAGGTCACCGAGGTCGGAGGTGGGGATCATGGAGTCGACGGAGGCGATGAGGTCGACGATCGGCTTCAGGCGATGCGGAGCGGCGAGGACGATCTGATCGTGCGGTTTCGCCCGTCGCAGCGCGCGCAACGCGGGAACCGCGGTGAGTAGATCACCGAGGCCACGTGCCTGCAGCACGAGAACAACCGCCACCCTCTTCTCCTAGCCACCCGAGACTCGCGAACCCGACCCACCCGCTTCACCCCATGGATGCACACGACGAGAGCCACTTAGGGATGACTACCCGAGCCCTCTCGGCCATAAACGTGAGCGAGTAGCTCGTTATCGAGCCCACTGTCCGAGTCGGAGGACTAACCTCGGCGATGGCGGCCACTACCACCAAGGAGCGTTCCCATGACCTCCCGACTCAACCCGTACATCAGTTTTTCCGACTCGGCGCGCACCGCGTTGGAGTTCTATCGAGATGTGTTCGACGGCTCGCTGACCATGCAGACTTTCGGGGATATGGGGGATAAGGACGCGCCCGGCGCGGATCTGATCATGCACGGCATGCTGGAAACGCCGAGCGGGTTCACGCTGATGGCTTCGGATACCCCGCCGGGTATGGAGTACAAACCAGGAAGCAGCATTTCGATCAGTCTCAGCGGTGACGCCCCCGATGAACTGCGCGGCTACTGGGACAAGCTGTCTGCCGGTGGCACCGTGACCGTGCCGCTGGAGAAGCAGATGTGGGGCGACGAATTCGGCATGTGCCTGGATCGTTTCGGTATCGCGTGGATGGTAAATATCGCGACACCCGCCTAGGGCGCGGCGCTCGACCCGTTCGAGCGAATGTTCAGAAAACCGCTGACGTGAGGCATAGCATCACGCTATGACGACAAACAGCGTGCTAGAGGGTCCTCTGCAACGGGTTGCGCGCAGTGCGTGGCAATCGGTGCTGGTCACCGGCA
Source organism: Nocardia sp. CA-120079 (assembly GCF_050955745.1). NCBI lineage: Bacteria > Bacillati > Actinomycetota > Actinomycetes > Mycobacteriales > Nocardiaceae > Nocardia > Nocardia sp. CA-120079. Next base: position 5,265,169 of record NZ_CP192088.1, on the reverse strand, counting down.
TCCTGTCGGTGATCCTCGGTGTGATGATCCTGGTCTGGCCCGATGTGACATTGGTGGCCGCAGGCATCATCTTCGGCATCTATCTGGTGGTGAGTGGCTTCCTGCAGTTGGTGGCCGCATTCGGCACGCACACCAGCACCGGAATCCGGGTGCTCGCGTTCATCAGCGGTGTGTTGTCGATCATCATCGGTATCTTCTGCTTCCGTGACGAGTTGGAATCGATACTTCTGCTCGGCCTGTGGATCGGTATCGGCTGGCTGTTCCGCGGTGTCGCGCTGTTGATGGCGGCGATCTCCGAGCCTGCGCTGCCGGGTCGGGGCTGGGAGGCCTTCTTCGGAATCATCACCGCGATCGGTGGTGTGGTGCTGATCGTGTGGCCGGTCGCGTCGGTGGCGACGCTCGCGTTGGTCGCGGGGTGGTGGCTGGTCATCCTGGGCATCATGGAAATCGTCACCTCGTTCGGCGTGCGCAAGGATGCGAAGAAGCTCGCCGAGATCTGAGATCTCCGACTCCTGCGGTCGTCGCTCGCGGCGGCGGCCGCAGGCGTATTTCCGGTGGGGGACTGATGCTTTCGCTGTGGCGGCGCGGCTCGGGCCTTTCGATTTATGCCACGATGTAGGGATGCCGAAGACGCTGCCCGCGCTGGATGTGTCCGCGCCGATCTGTTGCGCGCCGGTGGCGGCAGCCCCGGTCGACGATCGGGTCGCGCTGGAAGTGGCGTTGCGGTTGAAGGCACTGGCGGATCCGGTGCGAGTGAAATTGATGTCGCTGCTGTTGGCCGAGCGGGACGGCACGGTCAATACCCGCGAGCTGGCCGCCGTGGTAGCGCTGGCGGAGTCGACGGTGAGCCACCATCTTGGCCAATTGCGCGCCGCCGGTCTGGTGGAATCGGTGCGTCAGGGCATGACCGTGCAGCATGCGGCACGCCGGGATGCGTTGTCCGCCTTGTGTTTCGTACTCGACCCGGAGTGCTGTCGCTAGCGTGATGCCGCGCGATTCGGCTGCCGCGGGCGATCTGCTGTCGGTCTCCGGGCGGAATCATCGGGCGGTTCGTTCCGGGGGCTCGTTCGCGACGATCGACGACATGTGCAGTGCCGCAATCGATTCGGTGGACAGCCCGAGCCGATTTCGCAGCACGGATTCGGTATGTTCCCCGAGTCGGGGTGCGGGGCGGGCCGGGACGTGCGTGCCGTTCACCGAGATCGGGGAACCGGGGGCGAGGTATTCGCCGATCTCGGGTTGATGGAGCAGGGTGAACAGGGGGTTCGCCGTGATGCGCGGGTCGGTCGCGAGTTCGTCGAAACTGCGGTAGCGCTCCCAGAGCACCGATGTTTGCGCCAGAGCGGTGCCGATCTCCTCGGCGGGGCGGTCGCGGAACCACGGGGTGAACAGTCCGGTCAGTACGTCGCGATGACGGTAACGCTTGCCCTCATCGGTGAAGTCCGCCGCCAGCGCGGTGGCCAGCGCGTCGACTGCCGCGGTGCTGCCGGTCAGCTCGGTGAGGTCACGAAAGTGCCTGGGGGTCAGGGCGACCACCATGAAGGAGACGCCGTCGGCGCTGGTGAAATGCTGACCGTACTGGCCGTAGATGGCATTGCCCAAGCGCGGGCGCTGCCGCCCGCACAGTGCCGCCTCGGTGAGGAAGCCGAGGTTGCCGACCGTGGCCAGCGCGACGTCCTCCAGAGGGAGGGTGATCCGGCTGCCCTGTCCGGTCGCGTCGCGGTGGCGCACCGCAGCGGTGATCGCCAGCGCCGCGTACACACCGCAGAGCAGATCCCATGCCGGCAGTACATGATTGATCGGGCCCTCGTGGTCTGCGGGCCCGGTGACGAGCGGAAAACCCGTGGCAGCATTGACGGTGTAGTCGACGGCGGCCGAACCGTCGGCGCGGCCCAGTATCTCCAGCCGGATCAGGTCGGGCCGCGTAGCGGTGAGCGTGTCGTAGTCGAGCCAATCCCGTCCGGCGGCGTTGGTGAGCAGGATGCCGCCGCCGGTGATCAGGCGGGTGACGAGCTGTTGCCCGGCCGGTGCGCGCAAATCGGCTGTGACGGAGCGCTTCCCCTTGTTGAGTCCGGTCCAGTAGATGCTCTCGCCGCCGTCGGTGAGCGGCCAGCGGCGGTAGTCGGCCGCACCGCCGATCGGGTCGATCCGGATGACCTCCGCGCCGAGCTGTGCCAGCGTCATACCCGCCAGCGGAGCGGCGACGAAGCTGGAGATCTCCACGATGCGCACACCAGCCAGCGGTTGCACCGCAGAGGTCGCGGGATTCGGCATCTAAATCATCCTCTCGCGGGCTACAGCGGTGTCATGCCGCTGACGAGCCAGTGGTCGTCGTGCTTCTCGACGGTGACGGTCACCCGGCTCGAACTGGTAGCCGGTGCGGGCACGGCCGTACTGATGGTCACCTGGTCGATGAACATCAGCACCGTCACACGGTCGGTGGAGGCCGACAGTACGCCCGCCGATACGACCCGCGCTCTGGTGGTCACGCCCTTCTCCTTGGCTACCGGCGCGATCGTCTTGTTCACCAGATTGCGGTAGTCGTCCTGGAACGAGCCGGTGAGGCCCGCCACGGCGGCGACATCCTTGTCGACCGTGGCCGAGGTGTAACTGAGCATTGCCGCGACTGTTTCCCGGGCGGCGGTCGGTGCGTCCCGGCGCGCGGCGGCCGTGGCCGCGTCGTGCCGGTTGTCTCGCACTAGCAGCACCGCAGCCACAGTGAGTGCCACGACAACGGCTGTGAGCAGCGGAATCACGCTGAGCCGCAGAATCTTTCGCAGGACGATTACGGATCGATCATTCACGGCACGAACTCCACGTTGGACACCTTCGGGGTGCCGTCGACTTCCTTGATCTTCACACTGAACCGGTAGGAGCGTTGTTCCTGTTGCCGGGTCTGCGTATTGGTGACCTGTGCGTTCGCGGCGACTATGACGGTGACCGTGCCGTCGTCCGGAGCCTCGGCGCCGTCGTCGGCTGCGATGGCCGCGGCGACGACCTCGCCGGTGGACAGCACGTCTGCATCTCGGATGGCCTTCAGGTAGTTCCCTGACTGGCTGTGCAGTTCGTCCGCGAACGGTGCGGTGGTGATATCGCTGAGGCGCGCGAAGTCCGAATCGGCGCTGTCGCGGCGGATATTGATCAGGGCGGTTACACCGCGCCGGGCGGTGTCGACAATGGCGGCCTGATGGTTCGCGGTGGCCTCGGTCCGCCGATGCTCGTGCAGCGCCAGTGCCGTCACCGTCGCGTAGACGAGGGCCGCGACGACGAGTACGACCGCGGCGATTCGAAAACCTTTGCGCTCCAGCTTGGGACGAGGGAACCGCGATCGCGGGATAGGGGGTCTTTTCGGCTCCGGCGGTCGTTTGCCCGTAGGTGGCGTTGTATCGATGCTTACCTCGGCGTCCGGATGCTCCGGGGACTCGGTCGGCGGACCGGTCGGGCGAGTGGCCCGCCGACGCCGCGGCGGCTCGGTCACCAACGCGGTCGTGATCGAAGAGTCGGTCAGGGAATCGGAGCGGTCAACAGTGAGGTCCATGACGCTTCCTGAGGGGGTGGTTGGTTGATGTCGATGTGGCGGTAGGGATTTCCGTCCGGTGCCAGATACATGGGGCTGCCGGGCAGATAGTGGGCGACACCCGCGGGCGCGGGCGAGGGGCTCGACTCGAACGGCCCGTTATTTCCGGAGGGCGGTACCACCCCGTTGCGGCACTGCTCGGGGGTGGCGGCGCGGACGCCCGGATTTTCCAGGCACGGCAGGTTCCGCGTGCCGCGCACGGCGAACTGTGAATCCTGCGGGACATTGCAGTACAGATTGGGCGGGGTATCGGGTGTGCTGGTGTCGGTGGGGCTGCGGCGTTCGTCGGCGGAGAGATAGCCGGTGGTGCAGGCGGCGGGATCCTGAACCTCCACGGAGAAGACGACATTGGCGCCGCCGTCGGCGGCACCGCGTGCGCCAGAGGTGTTCTCGGCGGCGATCAGGGGCGGCAGCAGGACCAGGATCTGCTCGATCGCGGGGTTGTAGGTCAGGGCGACCTGTCCCACGGTGGTCAGATTGGCCAGCAGCAGTGGCAGTGTCGGTGCCAGGTTCTGGAACAGCTGGTTGGCATCGTCGGCCGCGGCCGGTCCGCGTTCCAAGATATTGCGCACGGCGGGGTCGGCGGTGCGGAGCTGTTCGGTGAGATAGGCCAGATTCGCGGCCCAATCGCGGATTTCGGCGCTGCTGACCACCTGAGTGTTCAGCAGCGGCGTGAGTTGCTGAACGAGGGTGGTGAGAGCGTCGCCGTTGGCGGCCATGGCGTCGACGAAGGTGACGGTGGAGTCCAGCAGGCTCGCGAGATCCTTTCCCGCACCGCCGAATCCGCGCGCGGACTCGTCGAGCACCGTATGCAGGGTATCGGGTGGGAGCGAGGCGAGGATTGCGCGGGTCTGCTCCAGGATGGGACCGATCTGGTCGGCGACCCGCACGCGGTCGACGGCGATCGTATCGCCATCGTGCAGGAATGGTCCGTGCGCGACCGCGGGTTGCAGATCGACGTACTGTTCGCCGATCGCCGACATGCTGCGTACCCGTGCGGTCAGGTCGGCGGGGACGGCGACCGAGTCGATGAGCGACAGGGTGGCGGTGACTCCGGTGGGTGCCAGGTCGACGGAGGTGACGCGGCCGATCGTATGTCCGTCGTAGGTGACATTGGCATTGCGATAAAGCCCTCCGGCCCTTGGTAATTCGACGGTGACACGGTAGCGGCCGATATCGAGCGACGCGGGAATCCGAAGATAGTAGATGCCGGTGAAGGTGGTAGACACCAGCGCGATGATCGTGAAGATGATCAGCTGGTTGCGCACGAGGCGAGAAGTACGCCAAGGCGTCGTGGAGTCTGTACTCATCGGCCGCCTCCGGTCGTCGGTGGGGCAGAAAACGGGGTACCGAACAGCAGGCCCTGCTGTAGCCGCGGCAGCGTGAGATCCGCTTCCGCCCACAGGTTCATGTAGTCGCCGTGGATGCCGTTCTTGATGGCGACCGGCGGGAACGGGAAGGTGGCGAGCTGGTTGATATTGGCGACGAGATCGTCCCCGGTTGCGGCGATCTGCTGCAGGGTCGGCGCGAGATTGGCCAGGTTCTGCTTCAGATCACCGTGGATCTGTCGCACCAGGGCGGTACCGGCGTCGCCGAATCGAGCCAGTGCGGCGAAGGCATCGGTGAGGTCGCGCCGCTGTGCGTTGAGTACGCCGAGCGCGGGGTCGATAGCGGCGACGGCCCGACCGATCGTGTCGTTGTCGCCGGACAGTCGCGCGGCGAACCTGTCGAGATTGTCCAGGGTTGCGATGATCGCATCACGCTGCGAATCCAAGTCGCCCAGTAGCGTATTCATCCCGTCGAGCACGTTGCCGATCGAATCCTCGTGTCCGGCAATTGCTTTGGTGGCCTCGGTGATGATCGTCTGCAGATGTCCCAGGCCGCCGCCATTGAGCACCATGGACAGCGCCGCGAGCGTCTGTTCGGTGGTGGGGTAGCTGCCCGATCGCTCCAGCGGGATCACACTGCCTTCGATCAGCGCGCCGCGCGGGTCGGCCGGTGCGGTCAGTTCGATGTGGGTCGAGCCCAGCAGGCTGGTCTGCCCGATTTTGGCGGTGGCATTGGCGGGCAGTACGACGGAACCGTTGAGCGCCACGGTCACTCGCGCGTGCCAGTCCTCGGTGGTGATGGTCGTGATGGTGCCGACTTCCACGTCGTTGACCAGCACGGGTGAGTTCGGGGTGATGGTGGTGACATCCGGCATCTCGATGACCACGTGATAGCTGCCGGGGCCGTGACCCTGCGTCCCGGGCAGCGGCAGCGAGTTCAATCCCGTCCACTGGCATCCGGACACCGTGGCGCACAGTGCGATTCCGCACAGCAGTGCCATAGGACGGCGGGCCGTCCTCATCGCGGCTGTCCCGGCAGCAGGAGCTGCTGCAATTCCGGTGGGCTGTAGACGAGTTGGCCGGGTCCCACGCTGGTGCCGGTGGACGGGTTGATGCTCACCGGCGGGTAGTTCATCCGCAGCGTGTTCAGTAGTGGCCCGAGGTATTGCGCGCACAGCTGGGCTCCTTGCTCGGAGGTGGCGTTCGCGAGGGCGGCGATGCCGCCGCAGATGAAATTGATGGGGTTGCCGAAGTTCTGGGGGCCCGGAACGCCGGTCATCGCGCCCTGGCCGGGGTTGTAGGTGTTGTAGTAGTTCGACAGCGCGGTGGGCGCGCGGTGCAGCACGGTTTCCAGCGCATCGCGCTGGGCCACGATCACATCGGTGGCGTCGACGAGCTGGCGCACCTGTGTGGTGAGCCCGTCGCGATGCTTGGTGAGGAATGTCTGGATATCGCCGATGGCGGCGTCCAGGGTGGTCAGCGCGGTCGACAGATCGCTGCGGTTGCCTGCCAGCACCTCGGTGACCGATGCCAGCCGACCCTGGAATACGACGATCTGCTGCTCGCTGCCTGCCAGCGCGGTGGTGAACGCCTGCAGGTTGCGCACGGTGCCGAACAGATCCGTGCTGCCCGCGGACAGCGTCGCCATGGTGGCGGAGAGCTGGTCGAGGCTGGCGCGCAGGGTGTCGCCGTTGCCGTTCATCGCCGCGGCGGCGGATCCGAGGAATCGGGCGCCGGGTCCGGTGGGGTCATCGGGCCGCGGCGCCAGCGCGTTGGTGACCCGCGTCAGTTGCTCCTCCACCTGATCCCATTCGACCGGCACGGCGGTGCGGTCGACCGGGATATCGACCTCGCGACCGGCGCTGGGCCCGCTGGTCCAGGCGGGGGTGAGCTGGATGAATCGCGCGGCGACCAGGCTCTGTGCCATGATCACGGCCTTCACGTCGACGGGTAACCGCAGCGACCGCGGCAGTCGCATGCGCACCGTGAGCTCGGTGCCGTGCGGCTCGATGGCCTCGATGGTGCCTACTTTCACCCCGACCACGCGGACCTCGTCTCCGACGTACAGGCCGCTGGTGGAGGTGAAATGCGCGGTGACGGTGTAGTAGCGCGATCGCTGAACGATGTCGTATCCCGCGACCACGACGGTGAGCGCCAGCGCGGCGGCGGCGAGTCGGAGCAGCCACCGTCTGCGGGGGAGGCCGGTTCGAATTCGGAAGGTACCGGGTCGGATTCGGGCGATCATCGCACCTGTGGGATCGGTAGGGGCGCCGGTGGGAGACCGAACACCGTATTGATGAGGGGCTGTGTGTAGTCGGCGGGTACGAGGTTCTGCAGGTAGGCGTAGAAGTAGGGCCCGCTGGCGACGGCGTCGCCGAGCGTGCCGATATAGGTGGACAAGCCCTGGATGCTCTTCGCCACGTTGTCGCGGTTGTTGTTCAGCACCGTGAGGACCTGCCCGAGCTTGTCCAGGGCCGGGGCCAGATCGGCATCGGTGTCGTGCACCAGGCCGGACAGTTGCCGGGACAGCTGGTCGATTCCCGTGATGAGTCCGCCCAGTGCCCCGCTGCGGGCCTGCAGTTCTCCGAGCAGCGAATTGCCGTCGAGCACTAGGGAATTCAGCTGTGGCCCGCGCTTCGCAAGTGCCGAGGTCACCTGTTCGGCGCTGCCGAGCAGGCTACGCAACGCGGTGTCGCGCTGGTTGACCGATTCGGCGAGGCGTCGCATCCCGTCCAGTGCGGGCCGCACCTGCGGCGTGGCCGCCGAGAGGACGTCGGAGGCGCTGTCGAGCGCGCGGGTCAACTGGTCGAGGTCGATATCGCGGATGGCAGTGGTGGCCTCGTTGAGGATGGTCGGCAGCGTGTAGCCAGAACGGGTCCGGTCGAGTGGGATGGTGTCGCCGGTGCGCAGACGACCGACACCGGAAGGGGCCAGTTCGACGGCGCGCCGACCCAATAGAGATGTGGTCTTGATGGTCGCGGTGGTCGCGTCGCCGAGCGCGATATCCGGGTCGGCGGCGAAGGTGACGCGCGCGTGACCGCTGTCCACGGTGATGTCGGTGACGGTGCCGACCCGCACTCCCGCGGCCGAGACGTCGTCGCCGACGTGCAGACCGCTCGCATCGTCGAATAGCGCGCCGTATCGCAGGGGCTGGCCGCTGAGCAGCGGGATCTTGTCGAATTGCAGTGAGACCAGGCAGATCGCCGCGATGAGGACGATGCCGATGAGGCCTATGCGACCGGCTTCGCGCTGGGAGAGTCGATTCATTTCCGTGCGCACCTGCCGGTCTGCTGGTCGGTCATATCGATGACCACCGGGCGGCCATCCGCGCCGGTCAATTTGAACGACAGGCCGCACAGATAGAAGTTGAAGAAGGACCCGTAGGTGCCCATGCGGATCAGCTTGCGGTAATCGTCCGGGAGCCTGTTGAGCACCTCGTCGAGGGTGTCGATGTGGTTGGTGGTCGGTGTGAGCGCGGCGTTCAACTGGCTGACCGTCGCGGACAGGTCGGGACGCACATCGGCGAGCAGTCCGGTGAACGTGTCGGCCGCGCCGTCGAGGCTGTCGACCGCGTGCCCGAGAATGTCCCGGTCCTGCGCCAGACCCGACACCAGCTGCTGCAGATGGTCGAGCGTGCTGCTGAATTGGTCGCCCCGCGACGCGATTTCGGTGAGAACCGTATTCAGGTTGGTGATCACCCGCCCGATGACCTGATCGCGATCGGCCAGCGTGCTGGTCACCGACCCGACCCGGGTCAGCACATCCGTGATGGTTCCCGCGCGACCCTGGAAGATCTTCAGCAACGCCATCGATAGCTCGTTGACCTGTCGCGGGTCCAGCGCTTGCAGCAGCGGATGGAATCCGCCGAGCAGGGCGTCCAGATCGAGGGCGGGCGCGGTGTTCGGCGGTTGGATGGTTCCGCCCACCGGCAGTTGCGTGGTGTCCGGACCGCGCTGCAGCTCGAGGTAGCGGTTGCCGACGAGGTCCTCGTAGCGGATGGCTGCCCGGGTGGACGTGGTCGGCCGGTCGTTCGTGGTGATCGAGAAGTCGACGTGGGCCCGGTGGTCCGCGCCGTAGCGCACCGCGCCGACCGATCCGACCGGAACCCCCGCGATGCGGACCTTGGCGCCGGGACGCATTCCGGACGCATCGGTGAACACTGCGTGATAGGTCCGCGAGCCGCCGGCGTCGATCTGTGTGAACACCAGGATCATCGCGCCGTTCACCAGGAGCATGACCAGCACGAAGATGCCCAATTTCACTGCGCGCGACCAGTTCATCGGCCACCCCCGAGGCCCAGCAGGTAGCTGACGAGGTCCTGGGTCCGCAGCCCGACCGCCTGCCGTTCAGGGGCGTACGGATTCGCGCCGGTGTCGGTGACCATGTACGGCACGTTGACGATCGGGTCGGTGTAGGGCAGTCCCATGCAGTTCGGTCCGCCGGTCGCATTCACCTTGGGCAGATCTTCCGGATAGTGATACGGCGTCGCGCCCGGTATCAGCCCAGCGAACATCTTGATGCCCGGTTGCCCGGCGTACGCGGCCGGATTGGCCTCGTTGCCCGCGGCGATTCCCTTGAACACGCACGGGATCTCGGGCGAGTACAGGGCCAGCACTGCAGTGGTGGGGGCCAGCAGCCGCAGCACGTCCGCGAGACCGGAACCGTTGTGCGCCAGCAGATCCGAGCCCGTATTGGACACTGCCGTGGTACTGCCGAGCAGCGCGGACAGTTGACGCTGTTCGTCGACCACCGAGTGGCTCGTTGTGGTCAGCGCGCCCAGCGTGCGCAGCAGATCCGGTGCGATGTCGGCGTAGAGCTCCGTGGTGGGTGCGGCCGTGCGCAGCAGCTCGGCGAATCCGGGATCGGCGGCATTCAATTGCGCGAGCACACCGGCGGCGTGGTCGATTGCCGCGCCGAGCCGGTCACCGCGGCCCTGCAACGCCGTGGCCAGCGCGCCGAGGGTGGCCTCGAGTTGGGCGGGATCGACCACGTGCAGCAGGTTGGTGAGTTGCTCGAAGACGGTATTGATTTCGACGGTGACGCGCGAAATGTCGATCTCCGCACCGGGGGCCAGCCGGTCGGCGACGGCCGGGTGGGGCGCGTCGAGGCTGACGAACTTCGCGCCGAAGACGGTGTTGGAGGTGATTTCGGCCGTGACATCGGCCGGAATCGATACCAGCGCGGCGCGATGCACCCGCAGGGTCAACCGGGCCTGATCGCGCCGGTACTCGACCGCGGTTACCTCGCCGACGTCCACGCCGGTCATGGTGACCTTCGCGCCTCGATCCATGACCAACCCGGCACGATCGGCGACCACCGTCACCGTCGCCCAGTCGTCGAAGCGCTGCTGGTAGCTGCCCCGAACCAGCCATCCGACGCCCACCGTCGCCACAATCAGTCCCAGTACCGCCAGCTTCGGCATCGCTTGCTGCACCATTGCATGCACGCCCTATCCGGAAAGGTGGAAATTGCCGGTGCCGCCGTACAACGCGAGTGACACCAGGAGCACGACGAGGACCACCATGATCAGCGACATCCGCACCGCGCGCCCGACCGCGGCACCGACGCCCGCCGGACCGCCGGTCGCGGTGAATCCGTAGTGCGTATGGATCAGCATCACCAGCATCGCGATCGCGAGTGCCTGCACGAACGACCACGCCACGTCGATCGGATTGAGAAAGGTCGAGAAGTAGTGGTCGTAGAGCCCGGGTGACTGCCCGAAGATCACCACAGTGGTGAACCGGCCGGCCAGGAACGACGCCGCCAAAGCCAGCGAGTACAGCGGAATGATCGTGATCATGCCCGCCGCGACCCGGGTGCTCACGACATAGGGCACGGGACGGATGGCCATGGACTCGAGCGCGTCGATCTCCTCGGCGATCCGCATGGCCCCGATCTGCGCCGTCGCCCCGGCCCCGAGCGTCGCCGACAATGCGATCCCGGCGATCACCGGCACCGCGATCCGCACATTGATGAAGGCCGACAGGAATCCGGACAGCGCCTCGATGCCGATATTGCCCAGTGAGCTGAAACCCTGGATCGCGATGGTGCTGCCGGTCGCCAGCGTCATGAATCCGACGATCGCCGCGGTTCCGCCGATCATCGCGAGAGCGCCACTGCCCATACTGATTTCGGCCACCAGGCGCAGGGTCTCGCCCGGATGTCTGGCCACAGCGCCCGGAGTCTGCAGAATTGCCTTGCCATAGAAGACAATTCGCGCACCGACAGCGTCGATTTCGCGGTTCCAGATACGCAGCCGCTGACGGGAGCGGACGAATTTGCCGGTTTCGGCGATGTGCATCGGTTTCACCTCCCCGAAAATCGGATTCCGCCGGCGGTCACCACGGTGTTCACTACGAAAAGGGCGATGAAGGCGTAGACGACGGTTTCGTTGACCGCCTGCCCGACGCTTTTCGGGCCACCGGATACCGACAAACCGCGGTAGCACGCCACCAGCCCGGCGATCAGTCCGAACAGCATGGCCTTGACCGCGGAGATGGCCAGTTCGGTAGACCCGGTGAGCAATGTGACACCAGCGGCGAACGCTCCAGGATTCACGCCTTGTAGCAATACCGAGAACACGAATCCGCCGGTGATCCCGATGGCGCACACCAGACCGTTGAGCAGGACCGCGATCATCGTCGATGCCACGACGCGCGGAATCACCAGCCGTTGAATGGGATCGATGCCGAGCACCTCCATGGCCGCGATCTCCTCGCGGATGACTCGTGACCCCAGATCCGCGCACATCGCGGTCGCCCCCGCACCGGCGACGATCAGTACGGTCACCATCGGGCCGACCTGGGTGACCGCGCCGAATGCCGCCCCCGCCCCGCTCATGGTGGCCGCACCGATCTCGCGTAACAGGATGTTGAGGGTGAAGCTCACCAGCACGGTGAACGGCACCGCCACCAGAACGGTCGGCAGCAGCGACACCCGGGCCAGCATCCAGCTCTGCTCGATGAATTCCCCCACCCGGAACCGCGTCGTCACCAGCCCTCGTCCGACCTCGGCGATCATGGCGAAGAACTGACCGACTTCCCGAACCGGTGTGTTCAGCCGTTCTAGTTCCATCGATCCTCCAGCGGGCCACTCGGTGCAATGGACGATGCCGATACCGAGTCGGTCGAATGTCTAACTATTGCGCTTACAGTGCGACCGACGATACATGACGGCATTGGTCTTTCCCAGGCGTTTGCGAGGAATCTTGTCCACGTGTTTGCGAGGAGTTACGACAGGCGACAACGCGCTGTCTCCGGAGGTCGGGTCGAACCGTGTGAAATGCCGTCGGTAAGACGGCCGGAACTCGCTGAGCTCCGGCCGCTCACGCGGGGGGTGGGGACTACTTCGCGGCGGCGGCCTTGGTGGGGCGGCGCGTGGTCGGTGACTTCGCCGTCGATGCCTTCTTGGCGGCAGCCTTCTTGACGGGTGCCTTTTTGGCGGGTGCCTTCTTCGCCTTCGTACCCGAGCCCGACTCGAGCAACCTGCTCGCTCGTTCGAGAATGCAGTCGAGGCCGTACTCGAAATTCCGATCGTCCGGTGCCCCGCTGTGCAGGCCCTTCGAACTTGCCTCGGCCAGCAGTGGTGTGGTGTCGGGCGAGATGGTGAGGCTGTCGTAGTACGCGCCCGCCCCGGACTCCGATTCCTTGTTCTTGTCGAAGAGGCGTTGCAGCACAACCGATCCGCGCACATGCAGCTGAACCGCCGAGTAGGTGCCGACGGCGTCGTCGAGCGACAGCCCGGCCTCGACCAGATTGGCGATGACCTCCTCGGTCTGCCGTGCGCCCAGTTGCGCGGCTTCCGGGCTCAGTGCCGACCTGATCAGTATCAGATCGCAGAGGATGGGATTGCCGTTGAACGTCTCCCGCATCGTGCGGGCGTGATTGCGCAGCGATTCCCGCCAGTCGCTGGCGTCGACGAAGGGTGTGACGAAGGTGGCGTACTGGCGCAGCGCGCGGTCGGTCATGGCGTTGAGCAGTTCGTCCTTCTTGCGGAAGTACCAGTAGATGCTCGTCACGCCGACGTCGAGATGTTTGGCCAGCATCGGCATGCTCAGGTTGTCCAGCGACACCTGATCCGCGAGCTCGAACGCACCGTCGAGAATGTCCCCGGGATTGAGCGACCCGCGCTCACGCCGCGGCCGCTTCTCCGCAGCTGCCCGCTTCGCCATATGTGCGACCACCCTCCGTGAAGTCCGCTCCGACGCAATCGTTTCCCGGTCTCAGGGAACCGCCAGCAACAGCCATCGTACCGATAACCGTAAATCCTACTGCGATGCCTTCTGTCGGCGCGTCGCAGGCCGCCGAGCCCGTCGCGCGGTTGTCGCCTCGTGGGCGTCGCAGATATACATACTGAGGTAGATACAGTATGTATATCTATAGGCATGCGACAGAGGTGGTAGCGCAATGGATTTGGGACTGACCGGCGCGGCAGCGGTGGTGGTCGGCGGTAGCCGGGGTATGGGCCTGGCCGCCGCTCGCTGCCTGGCCGACGATGGGGCTCGGGTGGCGGTGATCGGTCGCTCCCGCTCCGACCTCGACGACGCGATTGAGGAGCTGACCCGCTGCGGTAGCCCGGACGTCATCGGCCTGGTCGCGGACGTGCGCGATGCCGATCAGGTCGCTGCGGCATTCACCGAGCTGGGGCAGCGCTGGCGCGGTGAACTCAATGTGCTGGTCAACACGGTCGGGCCGACTGTGCAGGGCCGCTTCGACATCCTTACCGACGACCAGTGGCTCGAGGCGGTCGAGGACGGCGTGCTGTCCATGGTGCGCAGCGTCCGTGCGGCGCTACCGCTGCTGCGCAAGGCCGAATGGGCACGGATAGTCAACTTTTCGGCGCATTCGACGCAGCGCCAGAGCATTCCGCTGGCGGCCTACACCGCCGCGAAGGCAATGGTGACGAGTGCGTCCAAGAATCTGTCGCTGCTGCTGGCCGAGGACGAGATTCTGGTGAATGTGGTCTCGCCGGGCACCTTCGTGACCCCGGCGCTGGTGGATTGGGCCCACTCGGTCGGCGTCGATAGCGACGATCCCTATCGGCTGATGGCCGAGATCGCCAAGCATTACGGGCATCCGGCGCAGCTGCCCCGCGCGGGCCGGCCCGAGGAGATCGGTCCGGTTGTCGCCTTTCTCGCCTCGCGCCGCAATTCGTATATGACCGGTGCGAATGTCAATGTCGATGGCGGCTCGGATTTCACCTGAGCCTGATTCCGGACGGCCGCCTGAGCCTCAGCTCCGGACGGCCGCCCGGCCGCTTCAGACTCGCTTGCCGTCGATGAGTGCGGTGAGCACCGCGAAACTGTCGTGAGCCGCGGCACCGGCGACGGCCCGTTCGACGCCGACCCGCGACACGTCGAAGGACTGCATGCGCTCCCCGGCCTCGGCGGTGCAGACTGCCGCGAGGAAAAGTTCGGTGATACTGGCGCGATACAGCGTCCACAGGTGTTCGAGGTCGACTCCGATCCCGGCGGCGGTGAACCGGGCGGCATACCGCTCGACGAGTTCGCGTTCGATCGTGCGGAGCAGGTCCGGCTCGACCGAGGCGTTCGCGAAGTAGGCGACATCGCGGATGCCGACCCCGGCCGTCGCGATCTGCCAGTCCAGGAAGCCGGGCCCGGCGTCGGTGAAGAAGAGGTTGCCCAGATGCGGGTCGCCATGGATCAGGGTCTGCGGCTGCGCGGCCCAGAAGGCATCGATATCCGCGCTGCGCTGAAAGAAGATCTGGCACCGGCGCTTCATGGCCTCGGGTATCAGATCTTTGGTATGCCCGGTGATGTCCTGGAGGAACCGGCGACGGATGAGATCGCCGAGGCGGATATCCCCGGTCGTGCGCACGGTGAGTGGCCGGAGGTCGTGCGCGAACCGGCCGCTAGCCCGGAATGCGATGTGCAGTTCGGCCATGGCGTCGATGACGGCCTGGGCCTCGGCTCGCGTGACCGTATCGACGACCGTGCGGAATTGCGCGGTTCCCGACAGATCCTCGAGCACGAGGATGCTGCGGCGCCGAAGCCGATCACATTGTGCAACATAGCATTTCGGTACCAGCACCGGCGGATTCGCGCCCAATGCGTGATAGGTGAGGACCTCCCGGGTGCCGAGGCGGAAGACATTCATCAGCACGTGCTGTAAGTAGTTGCGCGGCGGCAATTTCACGAACAGGTGCTCGGGAACCGTGCCGCTGTCGGACTTCACGGCGATGCGCGCACGTGCCGCCGTGCCGGTATGCGTGTCGAGCACTCGCACCGAGGTGAGCGCGCCCGGCCGCAGGCCCAGCGCCCCGCCGAGCCAGTGTTCGGTGACCTCGTGGATGCGCAGTGGAATCGTCGTCCGGCCGGGTACGGCTCGATCGAGTCCGGCCCGGACCGCTTCTCGCGCGGCCATTCCGAGGCCGAGCGCGGTATCGATTGATCGCAAGGACCTGACCTGGCCTTACCGATGACCGGTTTGCTGCGCCCGCTCGCGGGCGATCCGCTCGTCGTGGATTCGGACGAGTTCGCGGTAACCGATATGCTTCCATTCCGGTTTCGGCTGTACTCCCCATTGATCCTGGGCCGTCGTCTGGCCCGCGGCTTCGGGTTTGCCGCCGAGCGGTGGCGCGTCGACCGCGCCCTGCTTGCATTCGAGCGTTTCATCGGAGTAGCGGACCTTCATCATCTCGTCGCAGATCTCGGTGAGCGATAGAGTCGGCCAGCCGTACCAGATGGCCAGGGCCGGTACCGTCATCGAACCTTCGACGACCAAGACGACCAGGCAGACGAGGATGCCGCGTTTGAGCCATTTGTGCATCCTCGCGAACGGTGCCGTGGTACCCAGCGGCAGGTCTTGCTCCGGGGATGCTTCGGCTTTCGGTGATTCGGTGCTCATGATGTTCTCCTGAGGCCAGGAACGATAGGGGACGGTCAGTCGGAGAAGATTTCGCGATTCACAGTGTGTAAGTAGGGAATCGCCAGGAATGGCGTGATGTAGAAGATGTCGTACAACCACCAACCGATCACCGGCGCCACGACGCTCTGGAAGCGCACATCGGCGTACAACGTCATATTGGCGACGTAGCCCACCCAGATCACCACGCCGAACCAGCAAGTGACGATCAGCCATTGATGGCCCCAGCGCTTCATCTGCAGGAATGCGATGCCGGCGGCGATACGCATCGGGAATACCACGAATATGCATGCGATTTCCCAGGCTTTTTCGCCCGGCGCGCCGGAGCCGCCTATCCACATTTCGTTGTAATGCCAGAAGTAACCGGCATCGAGGAAGTTGCCCCACGCGGTGAAGAACACGCGATTGACGATCGTGTGGCTGGCGAGCACGTCCAGCACCCAGCCGATGCTGTTGAGAAAGGCATCGAGGATGACCAGATAGCCGATCAGGGTGACCATCATCGGCCGGACCGAGAGGCCCTCGCGTTGTGCCTTGCGCTGCAGCCACAAGCCGCGCAGAAAGATCGGCAAACCGATGAACCCAACGATGAGGGTGCCCATCAGCGCGGTACCCGTGATGAGCCAGCGGTCGGCACGACGCTGTGCCAGCCGGCTTTCATCATGGTGCTCGTCGTAGGTGTTCGAATTGTGCTCCGGCGCTTTTCTTCCGGAGCCGCGGCGCAGGGTGAATGTCGGCATATTCATGATCGCACCTACCAGTCCCGGTTCATGTACATCCCCATTTGGATGAGGAACATCGCGAGCAGAAATCCGTACATGGCGATCTGGAATACGATCAGCGCCCGGCGGCGCCTTCGATCTTGTTCGTTCATCGAGTGATCCTCCTTGGTGACTACGCCGGCGAGTCGTCCGCGGCGAGCAGGCTTGCCGTCGCGATTTCGCGCAGGCCGTCGTTGATGGCTCCATCGCTGCTCAATGGTGCGAGCACGCATGCCTGGACGGCCTCGAGTTCGCTCGCGCCTGCCGCGATGAGCCGCGCCGCCGCTACCAGCACCCGCGTCGAGGGCGGCTCGAAGTGGAATACGTCGTCGGCATGTCGAATGGTGTTGGCGCAGTTGATGAGTCGCGCGGCGACCGAAAGACCGATGCTCGCTTCCGCGACCAGCACCTCGGCCTCGCGGTCGGGCGGCAGGTAATTCATGGCGATGGTGACGAAGCGCTGCCGGAACGAAGGCTTCAACTCCTTGAGCGAGCTGCGGTAGGCCGGGTTGTAGGAGCAAACCAGCATGAACGACGCGGGTGCCGGTACTGTCTCGTCGGCACGATCGAGGTAGAGCGTGCGGCGATGGTCGGTGAGCGAATGCAGAATGGCCAGCGAATCGTGCCGGGCCTCGATCACCTCGTCCAGATAGCAGATCGCGCCGGATTTGACCGCCCTGGTCAGCGGGCCGTCGGTCCAGGCGACGTCGCCACCGGACACCAGGAACCGGCCGACCAGATCGGAGCTGGTGAGATCGTCGTGGCAGCTGATGGTGACCACGGGCCGGCCGAGCAGGTGGCCCATGTGCTCGACCAGGCGCGTCTTGCCGCATCCGGTCGGTCCGGTGAGCATGACCGGCATGCGCTGGTGGAACGCCCATTCGAACAGCCGCACCTCGGTGCCGCTGGCGTAGTAGAGATCGGTTGTCATACGCACTCCTCGGCGACGGTGCCGTAGGGGATCGGTGATCGGTTGGGGAGAAACGGAATTCGTGTCATCGGTCGACCAGTTCGCGATGGATGTGGGCGAGGACGCGGGGCAGTTCCTCGACGCGCCGGATCCGGCGGGATCGGCGCGCGCCGAAGACCTCGGGGAGCGGATCGACCCGGGTCGGGCCGACGCCGAGGTAGTAGATCGAAACCCCGGCGGCGTCGGCCTCCTCGACGGCGTGCGCCACATCGGCCCAGGCGTAGCGGCCCTCATATCCTTCGTCGGACATCAGGCCGTCACCGATCACGATGAGCAGGCGCCGTTCGGACGGCTGCTCGAGCAGGCGGCGGGTCAGGTGCCGCAGCGGTGCGCCGAGGCGGGTGTAGCCGCCGGTGCTCAAGCCCAGACTGCCCGGGTCCACGAAACGGGCATCGTCGAAGTCCTTGAGGCAGCGCACCTCGACCCGATGGCGGGTATTGCCGGTGAACACGAACAAGCCGTGGCGTTCCCGGGCCAGTGTCATGGCTCTCGAAAGGGCATCGGCGCAGGCCAATTCGAGGCGGAAGATCCGGCCGCCGTGCACGCCGAGGGAGGAACTGCCGTCCAACAGCACCGCCGTGGTGACGTCGCGGGAACTGGGCAGCAGATCACGGAACACGCGGGGCTCGGACACCGCCCCGGCGACGGAATCGACGTAATGCTCGATGTACCGGTCGATGTCGAGATCCGACCCGTCCTCGAGGCCGCCGCGCATCGCACGGTGCGTGTGTTCGGTGAACCACCGGCGGATCTCGGGAGCGACCGGTGCGACCGGTCGCGGCCGCGTGGGATGTCCGCGCTCCAGCACCGCGACGTGGTCGCGCAGCAGGCTTTTCGTCCACAGGTTCCACTCCGGATAGGGGAGCCCGGGACGCTGATCGGCGCGGATCTCGAGTTCCTCGTCCTCCGGCCGGCTCGGCGGCGGGAGATTGGAGTTCCGGCTGCCGCCGTCACCGCCGACCGGCACCGATATGACGCGATAAGAGTCGCTGCGTTTCGAGGTCCACGGCATCCGGGCGTACGCCCGGTGCACGGCAACGGCCAGACCACTGCGGGCGGGCGCGGCCAGCGGGAGCTTGCCCAACAGGGGATGCTCGGCTATCGCATGCCGGGATCGCGCCAAATTCAGGGCGCGGTCCAATATTTCGTCTTCCGCGAGATCGTGGTCGGCGATCGTGAGATCAGGCAGCAGACGGCGCAGTTCGGGCAGCAGGCCGGGAAGCCGATCGGCGATCCACCCCACGGCCACACCGCCTTCGACGATCGACAGCGCACCGAGTTCCCGTGCGGACAGCTCGTGCAACGGGTATCGCGCTATCCGGTCCTTCGACGGCGAACACTGCAGTGCCACACCGCATGTCAGCGTTGCGCGCGACCAGTCCGCGGCCACGGGCGGATAGGGGACGTGTACGACGCGACGGGTCGTGTCGAGACCGAAACCGCGCCGCTCGCCGGTCACCAGCCGGACACCCTCCCGGCGACGCCCGGAGAATGCGACGGCGGTGACGGCGCAACTGCGCTCGATCGCCAATCCACTCATCCCGCGCGGACTCATGGCGTACTCCGTGCGGACGATCGTCGGATACCGCTGGGGCCGGACGCGCTCAGAAGGTGTTGATATTTTTCAGGACCCAGTACCAGAATCCGATGACCAGCAGCACCAGGCCCCACGACAGGGCAATGCGCAGGATGTCCAGCAGCATGATCGTCTCTCCGTATCCGTCGGTTCGAAGCGGTTGAATGGTTATCGGAAGTTGTCCGCGACGCTCGGTTCATCGAGGCATCAGGGTTCATCGAGGCTCCAGGCTGCGCAGCACGGTGATCAGATAGCTGTCGAGTGCGTTGGCGCGCAACGACTTCGAGCCGGAGGTCGAGCTCAGCATGGCGTAGAGCCCGAGCAGGAAGAAGACCGCGCTGTGGTAGGGATCGACCGCGATCTCGGCCTCGCCGTTATCGCGGGCGCGCTGGATCTCCTCGACCACCAGAATGATCACCCGGTGTTCGCGCCATTCGTCGTCCAGTGGCCGGGTCGGCGAGAAGTGGATCGCGAGCAACTCTTTGAACAGCAGGCTGCCCAGGCGGCGTTCCAGTCCGAGCACCAACTGAATCGTTTTTTCCAGTGCGGATTTCAGATCGTGCGGTGTGGCGAGGAACCGGGACAGTTCCTTGGCGATCCTGGCCTCCTCGCGGGCTTCCAACTCCAGCAGCGCGTGCTCCTTGGTGGGGAAGTGGAAGTAGAAGGTGCCGCGCGCGACGCCTGCGGCCTGGACGATCGCGCCGATATCGGCCTCGGCCATGCCGACATTCTTGAACTCGGCGATGGCCGCATCGAGTACCCGCTGCCGGGTCTGTAGGCGCTGGGCCTCGCGGCCCCGTGGCTTGTCCTGAACTTCGCTCATGAACAGATTTTCTAACTTCCGTCACTGATACGCGTCAATGAAGGGCGCGTGGTGCAGTTGATCAGTCGGTCGGAATATCGTCTCCGACTTAATATTTCGCTCTCACAGCGATTCGCGTGGGCGTCTGGGTCTATACTGACAGATGTCATTGAACTGTGTCAATGAAATCGGTGGATCGGTCGAAAGTCAGATTTCCTCAGTGGAGAACGTCGTTCAGCACCGTCATCCGCGCCTGCAGGAAGGCGCGTGCGACGGGCGTCCACCGCTCGATCAGGTCGAAGCCGTGGTAGGCGCCGCGCACCACGTGCAGCGTGCACGGGACATCGGCCTGACGTAGGCGTTCGGCGAAGGCGATGTTCTCGTCGTGGAAAAGATCATTGGTGCCGACGCCGATCCACGCCGGGCAGAGTCCGGACAGGTCCTGGTACCGGGCCGGCGCGGCAAGTGGTGGCACCTCGCCGAGGGGGCCGGACCCAGGTAGGCGAGCCAGCCGAAACGATTGCTGCGCGGACTCCACAGGCGCATTGCGGACCGGTTGATATCGGTGCGCGCGGTGGTCCGGTCGTCCAGCATCGGATAGGACAGCACCTGGAGCGCGGGGGCACCTCGGCGCGTTCTCTGGCCAGTAGCGCGAGGGCGGCGGCCAGTCCGCCCCCGGCGCTCTCCCCGACGATCGCTATGCGGCCCGGATCGACGTCGGGCTGGTCGGCAAGCCAACGAAGTGCCGCGTAGCAATCCTCGAGCGGTGCGGGGAACGGGTGTTCGGGCGCCAGCCGGTATTCGACCGATGCGGCGACTGCGCCCACTCGGTCGGCGGCCGTGCGGCAGAAGTGATCTCCGAGCGCGGCGTTGCCGATGACGTATCCGCCGCCGTGGATGAACAGCAGGCCGGGTGCCGGGTGCGGGTTCGGTGTCGGTCGGAACACCCGCACCGAGACATGCGCGTTGACCGGTTCGATCGTCCCGCTCTTGGGTCCGGAACGCCCCATGAGATTCGTCAGCCTGCGGACCGGGCGGAAGGTGAGCGGACCGAATGCCGACCGTGGCAGAAACCGTGCGATACGCAGGTCCGGGTGGAAGTCGACATCCGAACCCATGGTGGTTCGTCCCTAAGTTTGTAGGTGTCTGGGGTTGGTGCCCTGGATGCCCAGGGCGGTGGGGTGTAGCTGATGGTGTTTTGCCTCGGTCGAGGCTCGAGAGGACTGGCTGCCCCGCCGCGCTGGACGCTCCGGCTGCTGATTGAGAGCTTGTTGCGGTCGTCGCTGGTTAGGGATCTGTCGGCGGAGTTGTCCATGGGCGCAATGACTTTGGAGTCAAGGAGCACGTGGGTGGATGTTCGCCCGGAGATTTGGGTCGGGATCGATGTCGGCAAACACGCGCATCACGCGTGCGGGGTCGACGAGACCGGAAAAACGGTGTTCAGCCAGAAGTTCGGAAACGACCAAGCCGCGATCGAAGCGTTGATCGCCCGCGCCGAGCGCGGTGCCGAGCGGGTGCGCTGGGCGATCGATCTGACCAGCCCGATGGCGTTGCTGCTGATCACAGTGCTGTTGGCCGCAGATCAGGCGGTGACGTATGTGCCGGGCCGGGTGGTGAATTCGATGACCGGCGGCTTCCGCGGCGAGGGCAAGACTGACGCCAAGGACGCGCGGGTGATCGCCCAGAGCGCCCGCCTGCGTGAGGATCTCAACCAGGTCGTGATGCCCGACGAACTCGTGGTCGGGCTGACCCAGCTGACCAGCTACCGCACCGATCTGATGGCGGATTGGGTGGCCGGGGTCAACCGGCTGCGCGCCCTGCTCGGGTCGATCTTCCCCGCGTTGGAGGCCGCGTTCGACTACTCGAACCGGACCCCGCTGATCCTCGTCGCCGCAATGTGCACCCCCGCCGAGATTCGAGCAGCCGGAATCGACGGTGTCACAACACATCTCACCGACAACGGCGCCTGGAAACCAGGCATCGCCAAAGCGGCCGCCACCGCCCTCGACGCCGCCGGACGCCAGAGCCTGGCCCTGCCCGGCGAGGCAGACACCGCGATGCTGGTCAAACGCATCGCCCGCAAGCTGCTGGATCTGGACCGTGAGATCAAGGACACCGACAAACTCGTCACGACCCGATTCCGGGCACACCCGTGGGCACGCATCATCGAATCCCTGCCCGGCATGGGTCCGAGTCTGGGGGCGGAGTTCCTCGTCGGTACCGGAGGTGACCTGGCCGGCTTCGCCAGCGCGGGCCGCTTGGCCTCCTACGCCGGCCTCGTCCCGGCCCCCGCGACTCGGGCCGGGTCAGCGGCAACCTGCACCGCCCGAAACGCTACAACCGGCGCATGCGGCGCGTGTTCTTCATGGCAGCCTTGTCGAGCCTGCGCTACGAGAACGGGCCCTCGCGACAGTTCTACGACCGAAAACGTGGTGAACGACTCATCCATACCCAAGCACTCCTAGCCCTGGCCAGGCGCCTGGTCGACGTGCTCTGGGCGCTGCTGCGCGACAACCGCGAATTCACCCTCGACACACCGACTCCCGTCACTGCTACGACTTGACACGGTCATTGAGAGTCCTCTCTCGGCTCGCCCTCAGGCGACCAGGTCGTCCGACTCCGACGGGGCGAAGAACGCGCCCATTCCGCGTCCGGTCAGCGCGTCGCCGAGCGCGACGAAATCATAGGACGGACCCGGGTCCCCGCCGACGCGGCCGACTTCGACCAGCCCGTCGTCGTCGGCCAGCAGCGCACGGTGGATACGGATGAGATCGGCATCGAGCGATCCCGTCAGCCGCTCCGCGTACGCGACCATCAGATACAGGCACAGCTGCTGGGCCGGTGTGTCCGGATGCGGGTCGAGTCCGCGCGACAGTTTCGTCCGCAAAGCGTCGAAGGTCTGTTCGATGTAGTACAGGAATACCGGCCGCGGGCTGTGCAGGATCTTCGCCCGCACCTGCTCGGCCAGCGCCTCGGCCGCGCCGAGCAGTACCTGTATGGTTCGCGGTGTGAGACCGGGGACCTCGTTGTCGCTCATACTCTCTCCTAGCGCAACGGCCCCGGGGCGTGACCGTGCACCAGGGCTCTATGTCGAGCGCCACCGCTCTTGTGATATCAACTGTAAAGTATTCAGTATACGGCTGCAAGTAGCTGGGGGTGCGCCGCTTACCCACGTAGTTCGTCTGCGGGAGTGGCGAAATCGACGGTGAGAACGGTGTGTGTGACTTCGTCGGACCCGTTGTCGCCGACGACGGCGACCGCGAGATCGGCATCGCTGTTGTCCTGCCGCGGATTCGGGCGGTACTCGGACAGAACAGCGGGGCGAGGTTGCGGTGCCGCAGCCGCACCGGAATCGAATCCGTTGCCTCCCGCCGGACCGTCTCGGCCAGCGCCAGCGTCATCAGTGGGCCGTGCACGACGAGCCCCGGATAGCCTTCGACGGTGATGGCGTAGGGTGCCGGGTCTCCGGTGAACAGCGCGATCTCGACCACCACGATGACGAGGCGTCCGGTGCGTCCGGACTTCGGTGTCACCGAGACGACGCGCGCTTCCCGGCGCACCGTCGAACCGGCGGTGATCTCACCGGACCACTGGACCTCCCCGCCCGCGAACATCCGTCGCGGCAGGTCCACCGGCGGCAGGAATGTGCCACGCGCGGGATGGCCGTCGAGGCCGATCGTCGAGGACAGTGGCCAGCGCGGCAGTGCCACCCAGTGCCATAGCGGCGGCAGCGGGGCACCGGACTCGATGGTGGGCGATTCGAGCAATGCGCACAGCGCCGCGACCGGACCGGGATCGATGAACTCCTCCGTGACGACTGTGTGCGGTTCCCAGCTGTCGAGTCGGCCGTTCACGTCCTCTCCTTCTGTGAGTGGTGTTACAGTTAGCATTACTGGATGGTCCACTATTCCGTCTCGGCGCGCTTGGGTGCGACGGCGGATAACGGGTTCGAACTGGGTTGGCCCTCGGCGAAGATGCGCGACCGCCCGCTCGATCTCTGCTGAATTCCGACTGGAAAGACGTCACGCATGAGCACTGGAACCACCGAGCAGTCGGTCGGCGACACCGCATCGGCGGCGCCCGCCGCGATCCTTGAACTGCAGCGGCAGGCCTATGTGCGGGAGGGGCCGCCCTCGGCCGTGGTCCGGCAACACCGGATCGACCGATTGCTCGCGATGGTCCTGGACAATCTCGATGCGTATGTCGACGCGCTGGCTCGTGATTTCGGCACTCGCTCGCGAACCGGGATTCTGTTCGCGGAGATCATGGGCATGTTGTCCACCATCGAGCACACCCGCTCGCATATCGGCAAGTGGATGCGTCCCCGCAACCCCAAGCCGATCGCTCGCCTGTACGGGATCCGGGCCCAGGTGCAACCCACGCCGCTCGGTGTCGTCGGCATCATCGGGCCCTGGAATTTCCCGCTCCAACTGGTCGTCGTGCCCGCGGCGGCCGCCTTCGCCGCTGGTAACCGGGTCATGATCAAGATGTCGGAGATTACCGCGCGTACCGCGGAGCTGACCCGATCGCTGGCGCCCGAGTATTTCGATCCGTCGGAGCTCGCCGTGGTGACCGGCGGTCCCGACGTGGGCGCCGCCTTCACCGAACTGCCGTTCGACCATCTGTTCTTCACCGGATCGACCCGGGTCGGCCGGCTGGTGCAACGGGCCGCCTCGGCGAATCTGGTCCCGGTGACATTGGAACTCGGCGGGAAGAATCCGGTGGTTGTGGCGCCGAACGCCGATGTCACCCGGGCGGCCGCCCGGATCGCCCGCGCGCGGATGATCAATGGTGGGCAGGTCTGCGTGAGTCCCGACTACGTCTTCGTGCCCGAGGACCGCATCGACGCCTTCGCCGATGCGCTCGGCGCGGGTTTTCGGAATACGTTCCCGGCCGTCGCGGCCAACGAGGACTACACGGCCTGCGTCGACCAAGCCAACTACGACAGGGTTCGCGCCCTCATCGATGAGGCGCGCGCCCAAGGGGCGCGGGTCGAACAGATCGTGCCACCGGGTGAGACCCTGCCCGATCCGAGCACTCGAAAGATCCCGCCGACCGTAGTCCGCGACATCACCGATGACATGCGGATCGCCACCGAGGAGATCTTCGGGCCGGTTCTCGTCCTGCGGCCGTATGCGAAGCTCACCGATGTCGTCGACCACCTGAGTGGAGGGCACGCGCCGCTGGTCGCCTACTGGTACGGGCCGGGCGGTCGAGACTTCCGCGCCTTTGTCAGGAATACGCGCAGCGGCGGGGTCTCCCGTAACGACTTCGCGCTCAATATGTTTCCGGAGGACGCACCCTTCGGCGGGGTCGGGGCCAGCGGTATGGGGGCCTATCGCGGGAAGGCGGGCTTCGACACCTTCACCCATTACCGCACCGTGGTCGGCACCGATCTCCCGTTCGTCATCACCGCGCTGGCCGCGCCGCCGTTTCCGCGGTTCATCCACCGCGTCATCGATATCGCGCTGCGTGCCGCGCACCGGCGCACGCGTCGCCGTCTTGGCGCCCGTGGGTCCGGACGTCGAGTCCAAGCACCGGACTCGAAAAATTCCTGACGATATCTGTTGTAACCATTACCGTATCACTTACAGTTTGTCCGTCCTACTGCGTGCGCGCAGCACACGACCGAGGAGCCACTGTTGTCTCGTTCCGTGACCAGATCCGAACCGTCGACATCGCAATTCACGCTCGCGGCGGCCGCCGATGCCGCCGCGGCCGCCATTGTGGATCGGGAACTGATCTGCCAGGGCGATCGGCGCCATACCTTCGCGCAGGTCGCCGAGCGATCGAAGCGGTTAGCGGCCTACCTGCACGCCCAGGGGCTCGGCTGCCACACCGAACGCGCGGAACTCGCCGATCACCAGGTGGGGCAGGACCTGCTGGGGATCTACGCCCACAACGGACACGAGTACGTGGAGGCGATGATGGGCGCCTTCCGGGCGCGTGTCGCACCGTTCAATGTCAACTACCGATATGTCGAGAACGAACTGCGACAGCTGCTGGCGGATGCCGGTGCGACGGCGCTGATCTATCACGCCGCGTTCGCGCCACGGCTCGCCGAGGTGCTGCCCGAACTGCCCACCCTGCGCGTACTGATCCAGATCGCCGACGAGTCGGGCAACGAATTGCTGGACGGCGCGGTCGATTACGAGACCGTCATCGCCTCGACCGCACCGGATCCGCTGCCTGTGCAACCCTCTCCCGACGATCTCTACGTGCTCTACACCGGCGGCACCACCGGTATGCCCAAGGGGGTACTGTGGCGCCAGCACGATATTTTCATGGCGGCCTGCGGTGGGCGGGATATGTTCAGCGGATCGCTCATCGAGTCCTACGACGAGGTCGCCGCCCGGGTGGCGGCGAATCCCGGTGTCCGGCTCATGTTGCTGCCCCCGCTGATTCACGGTGCGGCGCAGTGGGCCGTCCTGACGGCGATGATGACCGGACAGACCGTCGTCTTGTCCCCGGTCGTGGATCGTCTCGATGCCGACGAGATCGTGCGCGCCATCGAGCGGGAGCGGGTAGCGATTCTGATCGTGGTCGGTGACGCGATGGCCCGACCGCTGCTCGCCGCGATCGAGTCGAGTTCGGCGGACGTATCGTCGCTGGTGGCATTGGCCAGCGGCGGCGCCGTGTTGAGCCCGTTGCTCAAACAGCGGTGGATCGCCGCGATTCCCGGCCTGGTCGTGATGGACGCCGTCGGCTCCTCGGAGGGCGGCACCCAGCTGAATCACGTCTCGGCGTCCGGTTCCGTATCGACCGGCACGTTCATACCGGGGGCGGACACCTGCGTGGTGGCCGAAGACTTCGGCTCTGTGCTGGCAGCGGGCCACGACGGTATCGGATGGCTCGCACAACGCCGCTTCACACCGCTCGGCTACAAGGGCGATGCCGCCAAGACCGCGGCCACCTTCCCGGTCATCGACGGTGCGCGGTACGTGCTGCCAGGAGACCGGGCACGACTGCTGGCAGACGGATCCATCGAACTGCTCGGCCGGGATTCGGTCACGATCAACTCCGGCGGCGAGAAGATCTTCGTGGAGGAGGTCGAGCTGGCGATCTCGTCGCATCCGGCCGTCGCCGACGTCGTGGTGGTGGGCCGCCCGAGCGAGCCATGGGGCCAGGAGGTCGTCGCGATCGTCGCGCCGGCCGAGGGGGCCGAGCCGAGTGTCGAGGAATTGATCGCCCATGCCGCGGAATCCATTGCGCGGTACAAGCTTCCGAAGGCGGTCGTGTTCTGCCCGGAGATCGTGCGCAGTCCGGTGGGTAAGGCCGACTACCGCTGGGCTCGTGAACAAGCGATCGCCGCAGGCTGATTCGCGACAGAGAAGGGAACCGAAGTGGACTTCGCCAGGGTCGAGCCGACCACCGAAGATCAGGAATTCCTCGACCGGGCCCGGGAATTCCTCGCGGCCACCGTGACCGAGGACGTGCTGCGCCGCGCGCACGAGTCCGGCGACGGATTCGTCGAGGAGCTGCATCTGACTATGGGGGCGCAGGGGTGGCTCGAGCGGGAGGCGATCAGCGCGGCGGACGGGGGACTGACGCCGGTGCAGCGCCGGATCTGGGATCTCGAGCGGCGCCGGGCCAAGGTGCCGCTGGTGACCTGGGGCGCCACCATGATGATCCTGCGGGCGGTGCGGGAGTTCGGCTCGCCGGAGCTGCTCCAGGAGGTGCTGCCCGGGGTGTATCGCGGCGAGGTCCGGTTCGCCATGGGCTACACCGAACCCGAGGGCGGATCCGATATCGCCGCCTGTGCGACGCGGGCGGTGCGCGCGGGTGCGGACTGGACTGTCAACGGGCAGAAGATGTTCACCTCCGGCGCGCACAACTGCCGGTACGTATTCCTGCTGACCAACACCGATCCGGACGGGCGCAGACATCGGAATCTGACCATGTTCCTGGTGCCGCTGGACTCGCCCGGCATCGACATCCAGGGCCTGCGGACCGTCGACGGTGAACGCACGAATATCACCTACTACCAGGATGTCCGGGTTCCCGACCGATACCGGCTCGGCGAGGTGAACGACGGCTGGCGGGTGCTGAACGGTCCGTTGTCCGCCGAGCACGGCGCGGGCGGCGCCGACCCGAACGGGCTGGCCGATATCGCGATCATGAGCGGCTTCGGCACCACCATGGCGGTAGCCGCCGACCGCGTGACGGCGGTGGCCGCCGAGACCGGGCCCGACGGCCGTCGCCGTCTCGACGACGGATCGATCGCCTACCGGCTCGGACGGGCCCACGCCCGCATCGAGGCGGCGCTCAGCGCGCCGAGCCTGTTCGGGCGGGTGGCCATCGCGCAGACCATGCGGGATATCGCCCCGGACCTCATGGACGTCCTCGGCGACGGGTCGGCGCTGCCGTTCGGTGACGGGGGAGCGGTGGCCGACGGTGCGGCCGAATACCTCTACCGGTGGGCGCCGCTGATCGGTATCTACGGCGGGACCCTGGATGTATTCCGCAATATGATCGCGCAATACGTTCTCGGGCTGGGGCGGCCGAACTACTCAGCGGCGAAATAGTCCCGGATCGAGGCCGAGCCGAGGGGATCGCCAGGGCCTTGACCGTCGGCTGTCCGATCACTTTTGAATCGGACATAGCGAGAAGCTATTTCTGAATGGGCTTACCGTGTTGTTTGCGGTAAGCCCTTTTCGTGTTGTTGCAGCGGGTGGTCATGCCTGCGGATCGGTAGCTGTTGTTGCAGCTCGGATGCATAGATTGACCAGGGTCATTCGATTCCGCCGCCGTCTCTTGCGTCCGCGGGGGCCACGCTTGTACGGTTAAGAAACCGCTGATGTTTTAAGAGTCCCGCGTGTGATCCAGCGCATGGGACGAGGCCGAGATGGCGCCGAGCGCAGGCTCGACGAACTGGGAGCACATTGATGAGCAAGCACACTGTCGTGACCTTCATTGACCACCCCTTCGAATACTTCGACCAGTCCGTGACGAAGATGCACAGCCTTCCCCGTGCGGAACTCGAGGAGTTGCAGCGCGAGGCGATGATGCTGCGGTTCGCACAGCACCGCGAAGGCATCGAGATGGTGCGCAAGCTGGCCGACCGGCTCGGCATCACCTCGGTCGACAAGTTCAACGACGTGGTGCCGCTGATGTTCTCGCACACCACCTACAAGTCCTATCCACCGGCGCTGATCGACAATAAGCGCTTCGATCTGATGACCCGCTGGCTGGCCAAGATCACCATTCACGACCTGTCCGAGGTCGACGCAACCGGTGCGGAGTCCATCGACGAGTGGCTCGAGGCCGTGGAGTCCGCCAGCAAGCTGCAGGTGATCACCTCGTCGGGCACGACCGGAACGCTCTCCATCATCCCCAAGGACGAGCTCACGACCGTCGAGGCATGCAGATCTGGCGGGCGACGCTGTTTCAGCAGTTCGGACAGGAGCCGACCGAGGATCAGCTCAATCCGGTGGTCGATGTGATCTGGCCGAACTACAGCGGTGGCCGGGTCGGGCACACCCGGGTGGTGCCGTGGATCAAGCGTGAGTTCACCGGTGGTGACGAGAGCCGGTTCCATGCCCTCTACTCCGGCCATCTCGACACCGACATGATGTCCCTGGCGGCCAAGATGCGGGCCGCCGCCGCCAAGGGCGAACTGGATCGCCTGCGGATCGATCCGGCGTTGGCAGCCCGTAAGGACGAGTTCATCGCCATGCAGCACCGCGCGCCGCTCGAGGTGAGCGATTTCCTAGAGCGATTGACCAACCAGCTGCGGGGTAAGCGAGTGTTCATGTCCAGCACCTACAAACTCATGTACGACCTGGCCTCGGCCGGGCTCGCGGAGGGCATCCGCGGTGCGTTCGCGCCGAATTCGGCGATTCAGACCGGCGGCGGGCGCAAGGCCGGTGACGTGCTGCCCGACGGATTCATGGACGTCATCAGGGAGTTCTACGGCAACGAGGTGCAGGAGGGATACGGGTTCTCCGAACACAACGGCATCCACGCCGCGTGCGCCGAGGGCCGTTATCACCTGCAGCCGTGGGTCATTCCGTACGTGCTCGACCCCGATACCAGCGAGCCGTTGCCGCGCGCCGGGCGTCAGACCGGACGGTTCGCGGTGTACGACCTGGTCAACCAGAGCCATTGAGGCGGCGTGATCACCGGTGACGAGGTGACTGTCGACTGGTCGCTCGAATGTCCTTGTGGCCGAACCACAGTCGCCCTCGAAAACCACATCGTCCGCTTCAGCGAGAAGCAGGGCGTCGACGACGACCGCATCTCGTGCGCGGCCAGCCACGAGGTCCACAACGAGGCCATCGACTTTCTCGAGGAGTTCCAGTCATGAGTGCTTTCACCGTTCCGCTGTTCATTCGCGGTGAGGTGATCACCGAGGATCTGGTTCCGTTCGGCACCCGTCTCGAGCACAGCTTCCAGGCGCCGGATCCGCACAAGTACGTCAGTGCGCTGCCGCTGCTACTGGAAGGGCGGCGACACCGCCTTCGAGGAGCAGCTCTACAAGCCCGAGCACATCGAGAAGATCGTCGCCTGGGGCGGTTTCGCCTCCGTCAAGCACGTGACGAAGTACATCCAGCCGGGACTGGAGCTGATCTCGCTCGATCCCAAGCGCAGCGCGACAATCATCGGATCCGAGGCGTTCGAGAGCGAGGACACTCTGCGCGAGGTGGCCGTGCGCGCGGCCTGCGACGTCGGTGCGGGCAACCAGGAGGGTTGCGTCAACGCCCGGGTCATCTACGTGCTCAGCGGCACCGATGAGCAGGGATTGGAACGGGCCAATCGACTCGGTGAACTCGTCTACGAATCGATGCTGCGCCTGCCCGGATCACTGAGCACCAAGCCGAAGGTCGTCAACCGCACGCTGCTCGAGCATGTCGAGGGGTCGCGGTTGAACGACGACTGGTACCGCGTCTACGGCGGCGAGGATGGCGAGGGTGCCATCGTCGTGTCCCAACTCGACGAGCCGGTGCATTATTCGATGATGCTGTCCGGGCGGGTCGCCAATATCGTCCCGGTCGACAGCATCGACAAGGTGACCGACGCCGTCAACGCCTATACGCAGACGATCGGAATCTATCCCGAGTCGCTGAAAACCGAACTGCGCGATCGCCTTCCGCTGTTCGGCGCGCAACGGCTCACCTCACTCGGATATGCGGCCAGTGTGAATTTCACGATTCCGCAGGACGCGATGGAACCGATCCGGCGGATGTGCAAATGGATCGTCGACGAACAATGCGATCCGGACCGCGTCTTTCCGCTGTGGAAGGCCCCCGATCTGGTGGGGTGAGGATAGGTTGACCCGCCACCGTTGCGCGGTTCTACCGCCGCGACCGGCGTACCCCGGCATGGGGGCCGCCGGTCGCGGACTGTGTCGTAATAAAGCCAGTTCAACGGCCCCTGGCCGGGTACGCCGGACGTGGAAGAGTGACCGAAAATATTCTCACGGTTGCATTTGCAGAAAGTTTTACAGAAATACCAACAGAGCTATGAACTGTAATAAGCTCAGTAACTGACGGCGCGGCGGTCTTGCCCAGCCCGTCGGTCCAGGCGGGCATCGCCCGTGACGTATTCATAGTTCTCACTCTGGGAGGGCCTATGGCCACCATTACCACTCCGCTACCCGAGGGCACCGCACAAGCCGACACCGGGCGGCTCGACGGCGCCTCGGGTGTGCGGGTCGTCGCCGTGCTCACGGCAATTGTGCTGCTCACCGAGACCTCGGCGTTCCAGACCGTCATGGTCGGCGCGGCGCTGCAGAAGATGACGACGACGTTTTCGACCGTCGGCGCCGATATCAACTGGGCGATCATCATCACCGGCGTCATCGGTGCCCCGCGACGCCGCTACTCGGCAAGCTGAGCGATATGTGGGGCAAGAAGCGCATCTACCTGCTGTGCGGTGCGTTGTTCCTGATCGGGAGCCTGATCGATGCCGTGACCTCGGACTGGGCGCTCTTCCTCGTGGGACGGGGGCTGCAGGCGTTCTCCACCGCCACCCTGGTGTTGAGCTACGGCCTCGTGCGTGACCTGCTGCCGCGCAAGCACCTGTCGATCGGCCTGTGCGTGGTGGCCGGCGGCGTCGGGGTCTCCGGCCTGCTCGGCCCGATCATCGCCGGTGCCCTGGTGGACCATTACGACTGGCGTGCGCTGTTCTGGTTCCTGGTGGTCTACACGGCGGTCGTGATGGCGCTGTTCGCGATCGTCGTCCCGGAATCCAAGCTGCGCGTGCGTGAGCCGATCCAGCCCTTCGGCATCATCATGCTGTCCGCCGGCATCTTCGGCATCCTGCTGTACCTGTCCAAGGGACAGGACTGGGGCTGGGGCCGGATCTCCTCGCTGGCGTGGGTGCTCGTCGGGCTGGTGCTGGTCGTGCTGTTCGTCGTGATCGAATCCCGATCCCGCCGACCGATCATGGACATGAGGCTGCTGCGCAACCCGAAGGTCAGCCTCACCATGCTGATGATGCTGTTCGCCGCGGGCATGCTGCTCGTGGTGGCGACCGCGTTGGGCTACATGAGCCAGACACCCAGCTCGGATGAGTTGCGGCACACCGTCGCCCAGGCCGCGGTCGACAAGGCGCACGAGATGACCGGGATGACGCTGCCGCTGCAGCTGGTGCAGGTATCGCTCGATCCCACCTACCACTACGGCAGCGGTTTCGGCCTGCTGTCGTTCGCGACGCACTTGGGTATCTGGGCGGGCGTGGTGAGCATGGTGTTCGGGCCGGTGGCCGGAATCCTCTGCCGCCGCGTCGGCGCGCGGATCCCGGCGATCATCGCGTGCGTGGTGATGATCGGCGCGGGAGTGGGATTCGCATTCGCCACGCCGCACTACAGTTGGGCGCTCTTCCGTCTGCTGAACGGGATCTTCGGGATCGGGTTCGGCATGTTCTTCGCCGCCGCGTCGATCATGATGGTCGACGCGCTGCCCGAGGAACAGCAGGGTATCGGATCCGGCATGCTCGGTGTGGCGATGGGCGTCGGCGCGGCGATCGGGGGTGCGATCATGGCCGCGTACCAGTCCGCGAACCCCGTCACGGCCAATATTAATGTCATGAATCGGTCAGTGGCCCAACCGATTCCGCAGGTGTTCGCCGATAGGGCGTATGTGCTCACGTTCTGGACGATGGGCGCCCTGGCGCTGGTCGCGCTGGTCATCGCGATCGTCATGCGACACGGGCGCAAATCCAGCACGGCGGGAATCGTCCACTAGCCGGACAAATTCGTCGTCCCGGCAGGCGGGTGCCCGGCCGGGACGACGAATCTTGTTTCGGATGTCCTACGAGGCGGCCTCGCCAGGTCGGTCCGACGCGGCCGAATTCGCGTGTGCCGACGAATTCAACTGGATCAGCAGGCTCGCGTGATCGAGGATGCAGCGCAGACCGTATTCGAAATTCCGGTCGTCCGGGGCACCCGATCGCAGGCCTTTGGCCATGGCCTCGGCGAGCAGCGGTGTGGTCTCCGGCTCGACCAGAATGCTGTCGTAGTATGCACGGCCCTGCGCGTCCAGCTCCTGGTTCTTGTCGTAGAGCCGTTGCAGCACAACCGATCCGCGGATGTGCAGATTGATCGCCGAGTAGATGTCGAAGGCCTGCTCGACCGATAGGCCCGCGTCCACCAGGCTGGCCACCGTGCGCTCCACCTGCTCGGCACCCACCCGACCGGCGTGCTGACTCAGCGCCGATCTGACCAGAATCAGATCGCAGAGAATCGGGCTCGCCAGGAAGGTGCGGCGCATGGTGCGTGCGTGGTTGCCCAGCGTGTCACGCCAATTGTCCGCTTCGACGGACGGATAGGGCACGGCATACACATACAGTCGCAGCGCGCGGTCGGTCATCGCGTTGAGCAGATCGTCCTTTTTACGGAAGTACCAATAGATACTGGTGACCCCGACATTGAGATGCTTACCCAACAGCGGCATGCTCAGGCCGTCGATCGAAACCTGTTGCGCGAGTTCGAAGGCGCCATCGATGATGTCCTCCGGATTCAGCGAGCCGCGTTCGCGTCGCTGCCGTCGCTCGACGGTGATCCGTTTTGCCATGGCTAACCTCCTGTACCCCATGCCCCGGTGAAGACTGGGTCGCGCTTCTCGGCGAACGCCGCGAACGCCTCGATGACGTCGGCGCCGGACAGGTTGATGGTCTGGGCGCGCGCCTCGTTGGCGAGCGCCTCGCGCATCGTCCGATCCGTCCCGTCGTTCAACAGCGCCTTGGTCTGAGCGAGTGCCAACGGCGGCCCGGCGGCCAGCCGCACCGCCAGCTCATCGACGAACTTGTCGACAGCCTCGTCGGGCTGTATCCATGTCACGAGTCCGAGGGCATGCGCTTCCGCGGCTCCGATCATGTCGGCCAGCAATGCCAGGCGCTTGGCCTGCTGCAGGCCGACGAGTTTGGGCAGCAGCCAGGAGCCCCCGCAATCCAGCGACAGTGCCCGCCGACTGAAGATCTGACAGAACCGCGCGTCGGGCGTCGCCACCACCAGATCGCATCCGAGCGCGAGATTCCACCCCGCACCCGCCGCCACCCCGCGCACCTTCGCGACCGTGGGCACGGGAAGGTCGTGCAATTGCTGCACAACCTCGTTGATGGTGCGCAACTCCCGGCTGGGATCCGGGAATTCATCCATGCCCGCGGCATCGGAGATGTCGGCGCCCGAACAGAAGGTGCCCTCGGCCCCGGTCAGGACCACGGCGCGAACGTCATGACCGTGCGCGATCCGGCGGAACTCCTCGCGTAGCCCCGCCCACACCTCGCGGGTGAGCGCATTCTTACGGTGCGGGCGATTCAGCGTCAGCGTCAGCACCGCGCCCACCTGTTCGGTGAGCAATACCGGTTCATCGGTCACAGCTCCACCTCGCTGTCGCTCGGCTCCGCCGTGACCGGCGGTGCTGTGCTTATGGTTCCCTCGCTGCGCTCGGTCACAGCTCCACCTCGCTGTCGCTCGGCTCTGCCGTGACCGGCGGTGCTGTGCTTATGGTTCCCTCGCTGCGCTCGGTCACAGCTCCACCTCGCTGTCGCTCGGCTCTGCCGTGACCGGCGGTGCTGTGCTTATGGTTCCCTCGCTGCGCTCGGTCACAATCTCGTCCTTTCATATCCGTAATCAGCGGACGGGTTGGTCGGCACCGGGCCCGATGGCACCGCGGTCACGTAGGCGAGCAATGTCGTCGGCGCTGAATCCGGCTGCGGCCAGGACGGTTTCGGTGTGCTGCCCCAATGCGGGGATCGCGCCCATGGGCGGTTCGTATCCGGCGATGACGGGCGGCGGCAGCAGGGCCGGTACCGGACCGGCGGGTGTCTCGATCGGACGCCAGCGTCGGCGCGCGGCGAGGTGTGGATGGGCGATCACGTCGGTGGGGGTGTTGTAGCGGGAGTTCCCGATTCCGGCCGCGTCGGCGCACAGCTGGACGGTGGCCAGGTCGTGCCGCGCGCACCACTGCGCGATCGTGGCATCGAGTTCGGCGCGGTGGCGCACCCGTCCGGCGTTGGTGGTGAATCTCGGATCCTCGGCGAGATCGGGCCGGTTCAGAATGTCGCGAGCGAGGCGCTGCCATTCTCGGTCGTTCGTCGTGCCGAGCACCACGGTGCGGCCGTCGCCGGTGGGATAGGCGCCGTATGGCGCGACCGCCGGGGAACTCATGCCGAGCGGCTGCTGATCGATTCCGGTGTGCCGGGTGTAGTTGAGCGCGTACCCCATCAGTTCGGCCGCGGTATCGAACAGGCTCACCGACGCCGCGGCTGGTTTCGTCGCGGGCTCGCGCGACGCTCGTCTGCCGCAGATCATCGCCACGATCGTCAACGCCGCGTACAGGCCCGAACACACGTCAGCGATCGGCGGACCGGGTTTGGCCGGGGCATCCGGGAATCCGGTGACCGCGCAGACCCCTGATTCGGCTTGGATCAGCAGGTCATAGGCTCGTTTGTGAGACAGCGGCCCGCCTGGGCCATAGCCGTCTATCTCCATCGCGATCACGTCCGGATGCCGCAACGCCAGTTCGTCTGTGGCCAGGCCGAGTGCGGCCGTCGCGCCCGGTGCCAGATTGGATACGAATACGTCGGCGGAATCCAGCAACCGGTGCAGGACCGCTATCCCCTCCGGATCTTTGAGGTCGAGCGTCACCGATTCCTTGCCCCGGTTCACCCAAACGAAATGCGCGGCAAGCCCGTTCACCACATCGTCGTAGTTGCGGGCGAAGTCGCCACCGCGCGGGTTCTCGATCTTGATCACCCTGGCTCCGAAATCGGCCAGCGTGCGGGTGCACATGGGAGCGGAGACGGCCTGCTCCAGGGCCACGACGGTGACTCCGGCGAGCGGGCCCGCGGTCGGATCGGCCATCACATCACCAGGCCACCGTCCACCGGCAGTACCTGACCGGTGATGTAGGCGGCGGCATCGGAGGCCAGAAATACGAAGGCCCCGGCGACCTCATCCGGTTCGGCCCACCGCCGCATCGGAATGCGATCGAGCATCTTGTCGGCGAACTTCGGATCGGTGCGGATCTTGGCCGTCATAGCAGTGGCGGCCGCGGGCGCCAGCGCGTTGACGGTGATCTGTTTGCGCGCCAGCTCGCGGGCGAGTGATTTGGTCAGCCCGACGATGGCGGACTTAGCCGCCGAGTAATTGACCTGCCCGAGCGCGCCCGCCAAACCGGCCGACGATGTGACGTTGATGATGCGGCCGGTCCCGTCGGTCGGCAGGTATTCCAATGCCGCACGCGCGCACCGGAATGCGCCGAGCACGTGGATATCGACCAGCCGCAGCACCGACTCCTCGGTGGTATCGGCGAACATCGCGGGCGCGGTCACCCCGGCGTTGTTCACCACGATGTGCAAGATGCCGTCGGCCAGCTCCGCCGCGGCGGCGACCGCCGCATCGGCGGCCCCCGCGTCGCGGACGTCCAGTGCGGCGCTCGCGGCTCGCCCGCCGTCGGCGACGATCTTCTCGGCCGTGCTCGCCGCTGCCGCCGCGTCGAGATCGGTGACCAGGACGGCGGCGCCCTGGTCGGCCAGCGCCGTGGCGACGGCGGCGCCGATTCCGCCGCCGGCGCCGGTGACCAACGCTGCCCGGCCCGATAGATCGAAGCGATTACGGTCGACCATCACATGCTCCTCGTAGTGTCCATGTCGTTGGATTCCGCTGCGGCTCAGGCGATCACATCGAAGGTGACCGGCAGCATGTTGGGTGAGCGGAACGGCTGCCCGAAGATGTGCGGATCGCCATCGGATACCAGGGTGAATCCGGTCAGCCGACTGAGCAGGGATTCCATCGCGACCCGGGTCTCCATCCGAGCCAGATGCAGGCCGAGGCAGGTGTGCGCCCCGGCGGTGAAGCTGATGTGCGGAATATGGGTGCGGAAGATGTCGAATTCCTCCGGTCGCTCCCAGCGGTTCTCGTCGCGGTTCGCCGAACCCAGGCACAGGTCGAGCACCGCCCCACGGGGAATGGCGGCACCCTCCAGTTCGGTGTCCTCGGTCACGTACCGCTGCACCAGGGTGAGCGGCGTTTCGTAACGCAGCCCCTCCTCGACGGCCTGTGCGATCAGGTCATGATTGCGCTGCACCGCCTCGAACTGTTCCGGATGCCGCATCAGCAGGTACAGCAGATTTCCGGAAGACCGGTAGGTGGTCTCCAGTCCGGCGGGCAGCAGCAGCCGCAGGAACGAGTAGATGGCCTCGTCGGTCAGCTTCTCCCCGTCGACCTCGGCGCTCACCAGATCACCGATGATGTCGTCGGTCGGCTTGGACCGCCGCTGCTCGATATGCCCGAGGAAGTACTCCTTCAGATCGTTGGATGCCTGCAGCGCTTCGGGCACCTTGTTGGCGTAGCTGATGATCGCCACGGCGGCCTTGCGGAAGAACGGCAGATCCTCTTCGGGGAGGCCGAGCAGGCGCGCGATGACCCTGGTCGGAAATTCGAAGGTGAATTCCTCGATCAGATCGGCGCTGCCGCGCTCGGTGAACCCGTCGATGAGTCCGTCGCAGATCGGTCGCACGATCTCCGGTTCCCAGCGCATCAGTGACTGCGGCTTGAACGCCGTGGCCACCAGATTCCGGTGTGCCCGATGGGTTTTCCCGTCCATCGCGAGAATGGTCGGGCCCATGAAGATGCCGATGGTGTTGTCGTAGAGCTTGGAACTGAACACTCGACTGTTGCGCAGCGCCGTGCTGACCGCCGTATAAGAGACGGCGGCGTAGGAGTCGGACGGGCGCAGCGACTCCGGCGTCTTGGAATAGTCCATGACCGTCCCGTGGAAGACACCCCCGTCGCGCCGCTTGGCGGCGAAAAACGGGTAGGGATCACGGAAGTCGAGAGTGCTTTCGGCGGCAGCCGATTTGTCTTGAACGGGGATATCCACAGCTCACCTCTACGTCGTTACAGCGCGTGGCCGGTTGGTGGTACAAGATACTGTAATCAATACAGTATAGACAATTAGACGCTCGATGACGTGCTGAGCCGACGTGGCGTCGGCTAGAGCTGGATCGGCGTACCGGCCACCAGTGGCGCCACGAATCCGCCGTCGACATGAATGTCCTGGCCGTTGATCCAGCGCGCCGCCGGTGAGCCGAGGAATGCGATCACCGGCACGATGTCGTCCACGGTGGCGTGCCTGCCGACCGTGGCCTTCACCGTGTCGAGCACGTCCTTGCCCATCGACGTCTCGAAATCGGCGAGGATCGGGGTCTCGGTCGGCCCGGGGCTGACCGTGTTCACCCGGATTCCGTACTTCTGCCACGCTGTCGGCGCCAACCGCTTCGCGTAGATGATCGCGGCCTGCTTGGAGGTGCTGTACACCGGATAGGCGGGATCCTGGCCCGCCTGCCAGCGTTCGACGGTTTCGGCATCGGTCGCGTCGAGCAGGGGTGCGAGCTCGTCCAGGCGCAGCTGCCAGCCGAGTGCCGCCACCGACGCGACCGTGACGATCGCACCGTCGTGGCGCAGCAGCGGCAGCATGCCCTCGACCGTCAGTCGCATGCCGAGATAGTTCACCTTCAAGACATCCGCCGCGGGCGCGGTGCCCGGCACGCCCGCGACATAGGCCAGCAGATCCCAGCCCGGCCCGATCCGATCCAGCAGTGCCGCGATGGCCGAGGCGTCGCGCAGATCGCACTGCTCGTGCCGTGCCGCTGGAGTTTCATTCGGACGCAGGTCGACCGCCAGCACGTAGTCGCCGCGGTTGTGGAAATGCGCGGCTGTTGCCGCGCCGATCCCCGAACCAGCGCCGATCACGACGACTTTGCGTTGCTCGGATGCCATGAATACCCACCGTTCCGTCGCGCCGAGAGGCGTTATAGAATGCTTGACAGTAAGGGTCACTATAAACGACTCTAATGGCCGCTACAACGATCCGGTGGCGTGGTGCGCCACTGGTCGGACCGCCTCCAGCCGTGACGGAACGGAAGTGCCGCTGATGAGTATGTCGATCGCCGACGAAGCCGCGAAAGTACTTGCGGAACCTGCTGCTTACGCCGATGAGGCGAGATTGCACGCCGCATTGACCGAACTGCGGGCCAAGGCTCCGGTATCGCACGTCGACGTGCCCGGGTACAAACCATTCTGGGCGATCACCAAACATGCCGACGTCATGTCGATCGAGCGTGCCAACCAGGTGTTCACGAATTGGCCACGGCCGGTGCTGATGACCGCCGCGTCCGACGACATGCAGGCCGCGGTCGGTATTCGCACGCTGATCCATATGGACGATCCGCAACACCGCATCGTGCGCGCGATCGCCGCGGATTGGTTCAGCCCGAAAGCCATGAAGGCCATGGGCGAACGGATCGAACAACTCGCGAAACGCTATGTCGACAAGATGCGCGACGCCGGTGGCGAATGCGACTTCGTCCAAGAGGTCGCGGTGAACTTCCCGCTGTATGTGATCATGTCGCTGCTCGGCGTCCCCGAGACCGATTTCCCGCGGATGCTGAAACTTACCCAGGAACTGGTCGGCAGTGACGACGACGAACTCAAGCGCAGCACACCTTCGGACGAGACGATGAACTCGCTGCTCGAGATGTTTCAGTACTTCCAGCATCTGACAGCGTCGTGGCGGGAGAACCCCACCGGCGATCTGGGGTCCACGATCGCCAACGCCCGGATCGACGGCGAGCCGCTGTCGGACGTCGACACCATGTCGTACTACGCCATCATCGCCACGGCCGGGCACGACACCACCAGCAGCAGCATCTCCGGTGGACTGCGCGCGCTGATCGAGCACCCCGACCAGTTGGCGCTGCTGCGCGACAACCCGGGGCTGATTCCGCAGGCGACCGAGGAGATCATCCGCTGGGTCACGCCGGTCAAGGCTTTCATGCGCACCGCGGCCGTGGACACCTCGGTGCACGACGTCGCGATCGCCGCCGGGGAATCGGTCCTGCTGTCGTATGTGTCGGCGAACCGGGACGAGGACGCCTTCGACGACCCGTTCCGCTTCGACATCGAGCGCGAGCCCAATAAACATGTCGCCTTCGGATTTGGTGTGCACTTCTGTCTGGGCGCCGGACTGGCGCGGATGGAGATCAATAAATTCCTCACCGAACTGCTGCCGCGGCTGAGCTCGATCGAGCTGAACGGTGTGCCCGAATTAACGGCGACAACCTTCGTCGGCGGACTGAAACATCTTCCGATTCGCTACTCCCTCAAGTGACCGGAATGCGCGACCGACGCGAACGATCAACGGATGAGGACGCAGCGATGACGAATGCGCACACCTGGAAGGAAACGCTCGAGGATCTCGAGCGGCGCCGGGCGCATGTGCACGGCCTCGGCGGGCCCGAGCGGGTCGCCAAGCACCACGGAAAAGGCAAGCTGGACGCCCGGGCGCGCATCGAACGGCTGCTCGATCCGGGTACGTTCCAGGAGTTCGGCACTCTGGTCGGCGGTGAGATCGCGGCCGACGCGATCGTGACCGGCTCGGGTCTTGTCAACGGCTTGCCGGTGATGGTCGGAGCGGAGGACTTCACGACGCTGGCGGGCACCATCGCGCCGGGCAGCAACGCCAAACGATATCGGCTGGCCGAACTGGCGGTGCGCGATAAGGTGCCGCTGGTAATGCTGTTGGAGGGCGCGGGTTTCCGGCCCACCGGCGACCATTACGGGCGCACGCCAACAGATCTGCTGGCCCAGGCGAAATGCTCCGGCCGAGTACCGATGGTCACCGGGGTACTCGGTCCCTCGGCCGGGCATGGTGCGCTCATCGCGCCGGTATCGGATTTCGCGATCATGAGCCGCCAGGGCGCGATTTTCACCGCCGGGCCGCCGGTGGTGAAAATGTCGACGGGCGAGGACATTTCGAAGGAAGATCTCGGTGGGCCGGACGTCGCGCTCCCGAGTGGGGTGATCCACAATCTCGCCGAGACCGACGAGGCCGTGCTGGACGAGATCCGTCGCTACCTGTCCTACTTCCCGCCGAGTGCGTGGTCCTATCCGCCGGTGTACCTTCCCGACGATTCCACCGGGCCGCGGGCCACGCCGGAACTGCTCGACATCATCTCCCGCGACAATCGGCACACCTACGACATGCGCGCCGTGCTGGACGTGGTGTTCGACGGCACCGATTGGTTCGAGGTGCAGCCCGATTTCGGCACGGCGATCATCTGCGCGCTGGCCCATCTCGGTGGCCACCCGGTTGCCGTAGTGGCCAATCAGCCGCAAGTGCTCGCGGGCTCGATCGATGCCGACGCCGCCGATAAGGCCGCCCATTTCATTACGGTCGCGGACTCCTTCCATCTGCCGATCATCTTCCTGGCCGACAATCCGGGCATGCTGCCGGGTGGCGAATCCGAGCGGCAAGGCGTATTGCGCAGCGGCGCAAGGATGTTCGTCGCGCAGACGGCCGCGACAACACTGAAGGTGCACCTGACCCTGCGCAAGGCGTACGGGTTCGGCTCCATGGTGATGTCCTTGATCGGGTTCGACGGCCAAGAGGCGACCTTCGCGTACCCCGGAGCCACCATGGGCGCGATGAGCGCGGCGGCGCTGAGTCATGCGTCGCAGGCGGAGGAAGACCTCGCGGCCTCGCTGCGCGAGATGGAATTGCAGGCGTCCTACCATTCCGCGGCGCATATGGGTTTCGATGAACTCATCAGCCCCGAGGAGACGCGAAACGCCCTGCTGCGGTCCGTGCAACGGGGAATCTATGCCCGGCAGGCAGCTGCCGAACCGGTGACCCGCACTGTCATCATGCCCTGACCGAGTCTCGCAGGGGGAGGCCTCGGATATCGAGAGGCGCCGGACAAGCGTTCGGCGCCTCTCCTGGCGGCCTGTGTCCCGACGAGTGCGTCGGTAGTTGAATTATCCTGCGGATCAATGTGTTTCGGCGGCGGCCATGCCGAGGAAGGCGGCCACCACGCCGCCGTCCACCAGCAGATCGGTGCCGGTGGCGAAGGCCGCGTCCGGGCCGAGTAGGAAGGCCGCCGCGGCGGCGATATCGTCCGGTGTGCCCGTTCGCTTGGCCGCGGACATGCCGATCATGGCGCGCATCCCGTCTCCGGTAACCGCTGAGGACAGTTCCTGACGCCCCATCGGGGTGGAGATGACGCCAGGGCTGATGGTATTGATCCGTGCACCGCGTTCGCCCCACGGCACGCTCGCGGCCCGGACCTGTAAATGGTTGGCCCGCTTGGCGATTGCGTAGGCCGGGCCCGGTTCGAGCGCATCGGGGGCGAGGGCGGGCAGGTTCAGCAACTCGTCGGTGGGGGTCGTGGCCAGCGCCGCTTCCAGATCCGCGGGCACGCTGCCCATATATCCGCCCATGCTCGCGATGACCACACCGGCCCCGCCGGATGCGACGACTTGGCCGAATTCCTCGAGCACCAGGCCGACGCCGAGGAGGTCCACCCGCAGGATCGCCGCCGTCGGCGCCTGTGCGGGGGAGAGCCCGGCGGTGTGCACGATCTGGGTGATCGGTCCGAGGGCTTGCGCCGTTTTGGCTAGTTCGGCGACCGACTCGCGGGCGGAGACGTCCACGTGCGCGGCGGTGACCGTGTGACCCTCGTCCGCCATGGCGTCCGCGGCGGTCCGCAGTGTGATTTCGTCGAAATCCGCGAGCAGTACGTGTTTGCCACCGGCCTGCCGCCGCGCGATCGCCCGGCCCATTCCACCGGCGCCGATGACTACCAGCACGTCACGAACCACGGTCGTCTCCATTCATGCGATCGGGCGACATTGCCCGATAATCGTATTCTTCTACAAGGATAACGCTATTATCGCCTGGGTGGATTCGAAGGAATTCCGCCCGCCGGTATTACTGTATCAATTACAGTATGGCTGTTTTGCTGTACTCCGAGATGGGATTTCCATGCGCGATTCATTCCTTCGCACTGCCGCGGCGTGTTGTGGTCTGGCGGTCCTCGCGGCCGCGGCTCTGACCGGTTGCTCGGACAACGACTCCAGCACCGCCGCAACTACGTCGGCCGCCTCGTCCAATGCTACGGCTGCCGTGGCCCAGGCTGATTCGGCGACCACCAAGGCGGTCACCGACGCGTACGTGACCTTCTTCAACGGCGCGGCGCCGGCGGATCAGCGGATCGCGGCCGTGGAGAAGGGGCAGGACTTCGGGCCGGTGTTGCAGGCGCAATCGGGCAACCCGCAGGCGCAGGGCACCTCCGCCACGGTTTCGGCGGTGAAGTTGCTCGACGCCGCCCATGCCGATGTCACCTACACCCTGCTGATGGGTGGCAATCCGGTGCTGCCGGATCAGGTCGGTCAGGCGGTCAAGGACGGCGCGCAGTGGAAGGTCGCCGCGACGACCTTCTGTAGCCTACTGGCGCTGCAGGGGGGTCAATCCACGGCCTGCTGACTCACGCGCACCGAGAGCGCCCGGGTACCGG
Source organism: Nocardia sp. CA-120079 (assembly GCF_050955745.1). Taxonomy (NCBI): domain Bacteria; kingdom Bacillati; phylum Actinomycetota; class Actinomycetes; order Mycobacteriales; family Nocardiaceae; genus Nocardia; species Nocardia sp. CA-120079. The sequence continues at coordinate 5,221,473 of NZ_CP192088.1, read as the reverse complement.
AACAACGTTCGGTACTCGGGCGCTCGGCGTTGGACGGTCGGTGCCCACGGCCGGGCGTCAGCCTTCGGTGGAACCCTTGTGCAATGCGCTACTGATGGGTATACAGTAGACATATCTATTCGACCTGCGGCAGGTCGCTCGGTAGCAGGAGGTGGCATCCGGAATGGGCTGTCACACCGCACTATTCGGCCAGCTTGGACCGCGCTGCGAGGCCGCGGGCACCGCTGTCGTCCAGGCCGGTGCTCGGGCCGGCCATCGGACAGGTCGAAACGACCATCCGGCGAATTGAAAGGATGCTGATGACTGCGCTCGACTACCAGGCGATCGACGTCGACAACCACTACTACGAGCCGCTGGACGCGTTCACTCGGCACCTGGACAAGAAGTTCCGGCGGCGGGGCGTGCAGATCGTCCAAGACGGCAAGTACCACACGGCGATCATCGGCAACCGGGTGAACCGGTTCATTCCCAATCCCACCTTCAACCCGATTATCGTGCCGGGCTGCCTGGATCTGATCTTCCGGGGTCAGGTTCCCGAGGGCGTGGATCCGGCGACGCTGATGCAGGTCGAAAGCCTGGAAATGCGGCCCGAATACCAAGATCGGGATGCCCGCGTGGCCGTGCTCGACAAGCAGGGGATCGAAACGATCTTCATGTTCCCGACCTTCGGCTGCGGCGTGGAGGAGGCACTCAGGGACGATGTCGAGGCGACGGCGGCGTCCTTGCACGCCTTCAACCTGTGGCTGGACGAGGACTGGGGTTTCGACCGGCCCGACCACCGGATCCTGTCGGCGCCGATGATCTCGCTGGCCGATCCGGCGGCCGCGGTCGCCGAGGTCGATTTCGTGCTGGCGCGTGGCGCACGTGTCATCCATATCCGGCCCGCCCCCGTGCCCGGTGTCGGCAAGCCGCGCTCGCTCGGTGATCGCTCGCACGATCCGGTGTGGGCGCGACTGGCGGAGGCTGATGTGCCGGTCGCATTCCACCTCGGCGACAGCGGATATCTGAAGATCGCCGCCATGTGGGGCGGCAAGGATACGTTCGAGCCGTTCGGACCCGGGGACGCGCTGGACAAGATCCTCGTCGACGACCGCGCCATCCACGACACCATGGCCTCACTGATCATCCACGGCGTCTTCGATCGGCATCCGAAGCTGCGGGCCGCCAGCATCGAGAACGGCTCGGACTTCGTGCACCGGCTGGCCAAGCGGATGAAGAAGCTGGCCAACCAGTCGCCGCGCGCCTTCCCGAACGATCCGGTCGACACCCTGCGCGAGCACGTGTGGGTGGCCCCGTACTACGAGGACGATCTGCCGCTGCTCGCGGAAAAGATAGGCGCCGAGCGCATTCTGTTCGGCTCGGACTGGCCGCACGGCGAGGGACTGGCCGAGCCGGTGGACTTCACCGAAGAGCTGACCGCGTTCGACGCGACCGACGTGCGAAAGATCATGCGCGACAACGCTCTCGAATTCCTGGGGCTGCCCGTCGCAGCCACCGCGTGAAATCGAGGCCGTGTTGACCGAATGGAGTATCGGGGCCGTCTTCGACGCTGTCGCGGCGGCGGTGCCGGACCGGACGATGACCGTCTGCGGCGACCGGCGCAGCACCTTCGGCGAGTCGGCGCTGCGGACCCGACGGTTCGCGAACTTCGTCGCGGCTCGGGGTTTCGGTGAGCACACCCCGCGGCACCGGCTCGACCGGTGGGAGTGCGGTCAGGACCGCATCGCCCTGCTCATGCGCAACGACCGGTATCTCGACGCGCTGATCGGGTGTGTGCAGGCGCGTGTCGTCCCGGTGAATATCAACTACCACTACACCGCGCGCGAGATCCGGGAGTTGCTGGCCTATGTTCGGCCGCGCGGCATCGTCTACCACCGGTCGTTCGGGCCGGTGGTAGCCGAGGCCGCACCGGACGACGTGGAACTGCTGATATCGGTCGACGACGGTAGCGACGCCACCGAGCCGGCGGGCACGGTGGCTTTCGAGGACGCGGTGCGTCTCGGTGACGCCGACCGGGTCATCGCGACGACCTCCGACGATGTGGTCATGCTGTGCACCGGCGGCACGACCGGACGGCCGAAGGGTGTGCTGTGGCGGCAGAGCGATTTGTATGTGTCATCGATGAACGGCGCCGATCACGACTCCGCGGTGGCGCTGCACGATCTCGCGCGGATGACCGGGCAGGTCTGGTTCGCGGTGTCGCCGCTATCGCACGCCGCGGGCATCATGACCGCGCTCGCGGGACTGCTGGCCGGGCAGACGGTCGTGCTGTACGACGATCGCAATCCCTTCGATCCACGCATCGCGCTGGAAACCGCCCAGCGCGAGAACGCCGCGCTGATGACGATCGTCGGTGACGCCTATGCCGGACCGCTGGTGCGTGAAATGCGTGCGCGCTCTTACGATTTGTCATCGCTGCTCGTGCTCGGGACCGGGGGAGCGGCGACCAACCCGCAGCACAAACGGCAACTGCTCGAATTGCTGCCGCACGTCATGCTGGTCGAGGGTTATGGAGCCTCGGAGACCGGCGGTATGGCCTTCGGGCGTAGTCGGCACGGTGCCGAGGTCGAGACTTTCGCCCCGGGCCCCGGTGCGACCGCGGTGTCACAGGACCGGACCCGTTTTCTCGCGCCCGGCGACACCGAGATCGGGTGGGCGGCACGAATCGGCCGGGTTCCCCTGGGCTATTTCGACGACCGCGCGGCCACCGAACGGACATTTCCGGAGATCGATGGGCAGCGCATGGCCATTCCCGGTGATCGGGCGAGCGTCGATGCCGATGGCACGCTCCGGCTGCTCGGTCGCGATTCGCTGGTCGTCAATACCGGCGGTGAGAAGGTTTTCGTCGAAGAGGTCGAGGAGGTGCTGCGGGCGCATCCGGGGGTATTCGACGCATTGGTGGTGGGACGGCCGAGTCCGCGCTGGGGTCAGGAGGTCGTCGCGTTGGTGTGCCCTCGGGCGGGGGAGGACGTCACCGATGTCGCACTGCGGCAAGTGTGCAAACTCGAGCTCGCCGGATTCAAGGTGCCGAAGGAATTCATTTTCGTAGCGGAGATCCGACGCCTCGGCAACGGTAAGCCTGATTACCGCTGGGCCGCGAAACGTGTGGTGCCGGGCGTCGCGGAGGAAATTGGGGCATGACAGTGCGCAAAGTAATCGACTGCCTGGTCAATGTGCATTTCGGTGAGCGAGACCAACCGGACTGGATGCTGAAGGTCAGGGATGACTATTTCAAGGGACCGGCGTCGTTGTACGCGCAGGTCGATCTCGCCGAATTGCTCGACGAGATGGACGAGCAAGGCGTCGAGAAGGCGGTCCTGATGTATTCGATGGCGAAACCGTCGAAGACCGCGCTGAAATTCGTGGAAGCGCGGCCGGACCGATTCGGTCTGGCGATCAACGGGGTCGATCTCCTGCATCCGATTCCGTCCCTGCGTGAACTCGATGCGCTGGTGAAAGATCTGCCGGTGGTCTACACGACGGCGGGGCCCAGTTTCTGGGGCGACGGTCGATACCCGCCCACCGATGCGGTCTACTATCCGCTGTACTACAAATGTGCCGAGCTGGGTCTGCCATTGTGCATGAATACCGGACTGCCGGGGCCGCCGATTCCCGGTGAAGTGCAGAATCCCATTTACCTGGATATGGTGTGTTTCCGATTCCCGGAGCTTCGGCTGTGCATGATTCACGGCGCCGATCCGTGGTGGGATATCGCGATTCGGCTGCTCATGAAATACGAGAATCTTCGTCTCATGACCTCGGCGTGGTCGCCCAAGCGGCTGCCGGACAGCCTGGTGCATTTCATGCGGACCCGGGGCAAGCAGAAGGTGATCTTCGGCTCGGATTGGCCGGTGCTTCGCATGAGCAGGGTGGTGCCGGAAGCACTGGCGCTCGACCTCCCCGAAGACGTGCTGGGTAACTATCTCTACAACAACGCACAGGAATTCTTTTTCGGTGACCCAGCGGTCGCCGACTGAGCCGCGCGCCGGAACGAGGAGCAAGGGAAATATGGACCGCTACGAATTGCGCAGGCAGGATTACAGCCTGTCGGAAGACCAAACGGAACTCCAGGCGGCGTACGCGAAGTTCTTCAAAAGCCGGTGCCCGCTCGAGGTAGTGCGCGCGGCCGAACCGACGGGATTCGACAAGAATCTGTGGGAGCAGCTGTGCGGTACCGGCGCGACCACCATGGCGCTGCCCGAATCCGTGGGCGGTGACGGCGCGACGCTGGTCGACCTCGCACTGGTCGCAGAGGAACTGGGCCGCGCCATCGCGCCGGTGCCGTGGATCGATCACGTTTGCGCGGCGCGTCTGCTGGCCCGGCTGGGCGCGTTAGCGGCCGATGCCGATGTGGTGGAAGGCAGACAGCTGGTCGCGCTGGATCCGCGCATCGACGCCGCAGCGGGAATCCGGCTCATCCCATCGGGGGCGGTCGCCGATCGGATCATCGTCCGCGACGGCGACGATATCGTCGCGCTGAGTTTCGCCACCCGACCGGCGAAGGTCGACAATATCGGCCGCCTGCCCATGGCGTGGGTCGATCCGGCGGTCGCCGATGGGCGGATCGTGCTGGCCAGTGGCGCCGAGGCGCTCGCGCACTATGAGCGCGCCCTCGACGAGTGGCGGGTGCTCACCGCGGCCGCGCTGGTCGGGCTCGTCGAAGAGACGATGCGCATCGCGGCCGAATTCGCGAAAACCCGCTACACGATGGGTGTTCCGATCTCGACCCTGCAGGGCATCTCCCATCCGCTGGCCAATATCGCGATCGTTGTGCAGAGCGGGCGCAACCTGGCTCGGCGGGCCGCCTGGTTCCTCGAGTACGAACCCGATATCCAGCCCGGACTCGCGGCGGCGGCCTTCGTGTATATGGCCGAGGAGGCCGCCAAGGCGGCCACCATGGCCGTGCACGTCCAGGGCGGACTGGGTGTGACTACCGAGTCGGCCGCCTCGGCTTATCTGGTGCGGGCCCGGGGCTGGCCGCTGGCGGCGGGTGATCCGGGTGCCAGCGCCGTGCGGGTCGCCGAACTGTTCGCGCGGGCTTAGGACGGAGCTGACAATGGACTTTTCTCTGGTTGAACTCTCCGCCGAGGACGCGGCCTTCCACGATCGGGTGCGAAAGTTTCTCGACACCCATGTCACCGACGAGGTGCGGCGCCGCGATCGCGAAACCGGCGACAACTTCGATGCGGGCGTGCATCTGGCCATGGGCGCCGAAGGGTGGCTGACCGCCGAGATGAACACCGGCGCCGACGGCGGGATGACCCGCGTGCAGCGGCGCGTCTGGGATCTGGAGAAGCGGCGCGTGCACGTGCCCTGGGTCACCTGGGGCACCACCATCATCGTGGCGCAATCCGTCGAACAGTTCGGATCTGCCGAGCTGCGCGCGGAGGTGCTGCCGCGGGTGCTCACCGGCGAGGTCCGGTTGTGCCTGGGCTACACCGAGCCCGAGGGCGGGTCCGATGTCGCGACGTGCAAGACCCGCGCGGTTCGCGACGGGGACCAGTGGGTTATCAACGGCGCCAAGATGTTCACCACCGGCGCGCACAATTGCCAGTACGTCTTCCTGATCGCCAATACCGATCCCGAGGCGCGAAAACACAAGAGCCTCACCATGTTCCTGGTTCCGTTGGACACCCCTGGTATCGAGATTCAAGGCATCCGGACGGTGGACGGTGACCGCACCAATATCGTCTACTACAGCGACGTTCGGATCGATGACAAGTATCGGCTCGGCGAGGTGAACGAGGGCTGGCGCGTGCTCATGGAGCCGCTCAGCGTCGAGCACGGCGTGGTCGACGTTTCGGCGGACGGCCTGCAGGATGTGTCGGTACTGGTGCATCAGGGCCTGGTGATGGCGGCGTCGGCGGACAAGGTGACGGCGATAGCCGCGCGGCGCGGTCCGGACGGTAGTCGGCTACTCGACGACGGATCAGTCGCGTATCGGCTCGGCCGCAGCATCGCCCGGACGGAGGCCGCGCTGTCGGCGCCGAATATGTTCGGCCGGGTCGCGATCGCACAGGCGATGCGTGACATCGCACCCGATCTGATGGACATCCTCGGTTCCGCTTCCACGTTGCCGATCGACACCGACGGCGCCATCGATGACGGCGGCGCCGAATACCTCTACCGCTGGGCGCCGCTGTGCGGAATCTACGGCGGCACACTCGAGGTCTTCCGCAACCTGATCGCGCAGCACGTGCTCGGTCTCGGACGTCCCAACTATGCCGCGCCGGCCAAGGCGAAGACGAGCTGAAAAGGAGCATGTGGCTATGCCGTCACGAAATGATCGTTGAACGGGTTCGGCGGTCGGATCCGGCGGCATCAGCCGGCATCCAGGCATTGTTTCGCGCCGTACCTCGATTCGTGACCAATCCCCAGGCGGGCAGCGGGCACAACATCGGCGTGAGGCGCGACGCCGATGCCGATCACCTCGGCGTGCTCTCGTTCGTCGAGGAATGCGCGCTGCACTCGACAAGGAGACCAGCGCAATGAAATACGTGCTCGAATATCCGAGCGAGCTGCCGACCGCCTCCGATGCGTTTCTGCGGCCGGAGGTGATTCGCGCGATCGTCACGGCGGCCGAGGAGTCCGGATTCTCGGCGGTGGCATTGAGCGAACATCCGGCGCCGTCGCTGAAATGGCGGCGCAACGGCGGGCACAACACCCTCGATCCGATCGCGGCGCTGAGTTTCATGGCGGGCGTCACCGCGCGAATTCGGTTGCTGACCAACCTCTATGTCCTCCCGTTCCGCAACCCATATCTGTCCGCGAAGGCGCTCGGCAGCCTGGATATCGTCTCGGGCGGGCGGTTGATCGCCGGTGTCGGTGCGGGCTATCTCCGAGCGGAGTTCGCCGCCGTAGGCGTGCTGCACGAACGCCGCGCCGAACTCCTCGACGAGGCCTTGGGCGCGCTGCGGCGGATCTGGACCGAACCCGAAAAGCCGGTCGAGGGAAGAGATTTCGCGGCACCGGGGTCGCTGTGGTTGCAGGCCCCCGTGCAACGACCGCATCCGCCGATCTGGATCGGTGGCAATGGTCCGGCGGCTCTGCGGCGGGTGGTCCAGCACGGCGATGGCTGGATGCCGATCATCGCGGGTGCGGATATGGCCGCCGCGATGCGCACCAAGGCCATCGAGAATCCCGATCAGTTCAGTGACGGCGTCACCGAACTGCGTCGGCGGCTGGCCGCCGCTGGCCGTGACCCGGATTCGGTCGACGTGCAGGTGGTATGCCCGCATCTGGATTTCGCCGACGCGGACACGGTGCGCACGGCCGGGGCCTACCTCGACGATCTCGAAAAGCGCGGTGCCGGTTGGGCGGTGGTGCACGTCGACGGTTCGAGCCCCGAAGCGGCGGCGAATTTCGTCCGGACGTTCGGGAAGGTCGTCATCGCCGATCGATGACCACAGAGGGTCGCGAGATCCATGCCATATGTATTACTGTAACTCTATCAGTATCGGCGGTTTCCGCCCTCTCGACTGGAGGTGTCATGTGAAGGTCCCCTTCACCTGGAAGGTCACCGGGTGGTTCATGGTGGGGTGGTCGGCTGAATTTCCGCAAGGTGAGGTTCGCCCGCTCCGGTACTTCGGCGAGGACTTGGTCGCCTACCGTGACGAATCCGGTGAACTGCACATATTGACCGGGCACTGCCGCCATCTCGGTGCCCATATCGGCTACGGCGGCAAGGTGGTCGGCGACTGCGTCGAATGCCCGTTCCACGGTTGGCGCTGGGGCCCGGACGGCACCAATCGCCGCATTCCCGGCGAGGACCGGACCAACCGCGGGCTGCGGTTGCGGGTCTATCCGGTCAACGAGCAGAACGGCTGCGTGTTCATGTGGCATCAGCCCGATGGCAAGGAACCGCAGTGGGAGATGCCCGATATTCTCAGGCTGTTCCCGGAACTCGAGATCGACCCGGATAACTTCTACCGGCCGTATCCGGAGTTCTCCCGCAAGACCGAACGCGAGCCGGTGCATCCGCAGGTCGTGTTGGAGAACGGCCCGGACAGTCTGCATTTCGAGTACGTGCACGGCGCCACCGTCACCCCGCGGATGCTGGACTACAGCGTTGTCGACCACACCTGGAACTTCCTCACCGGCTGGCCCGACGCGCGCAGTGACGATCCGGACAAGATGGCATTGAAGATCCACGCGCAGATGTTCGGTCTTGGCGGCTCCATCAGCGCGTTCGACGGATCGTCCAGGCATCGGCTTATCTTCGCCACGACACCCGTCGACGACGAATGCTCGGATCTGTTCTATTCGATCTGGTGGCCGCGCAATCCGGGTGACGATTCCGATGTCCCGCCGCCGGCGGTTCGCGAGCGCGTCGAGAAGCAGTTCCTGGTCACCGTGTGGGAAGACTTGAGCATCTGGCGTCATCAGAAGTACGTCGAGCGTCCGCCGCTCTCGCCCAAGGACGCGAAACCATATCTGTCGCTTCGCAAGTGGGCCACCCAGTTCTACGACATTCCGCCGGTCGGCACCGCGTGAGTCGGCTCGCGCTGCCGGATCTGGTCGCGCCCGAGCACACGGCCATCGTCACCCAGGAGTGCCAGGGCGCGGTCGTCGGGCCCGAGGCCGGTCTGCCCGCCCTGGCGGATGAGGCGCGTCGCGAGGCACTGCCCAATATCGGCAAGTTGCTGCCCGCGGCGCGCGCGGTCGGAGTTCGGGTGGTGCACTGCGTGGTATCCCGACGAGCCGACGGCCAGGGCTCCAATCACAATGCCAAGCTCTTCGCCGTCGGCCGCCGTGGTGTCGAGGTAACTCCCGGCAGTGTCGGAGCGACGCTGCTGCCGGAATTCGGGCCGGAATCGAGCGACCTGGTTCTCACACGGCAACACGGCCTCGGCCCCATGGGTGGCACCGATCTGGACGCGGTGCTCCGCAATCTCGGTGTCTCGACCATCGTCGCGGTCGGGGTGTCTCTCAATGTGGCCATCCCCAACCTGGTCATGGACGCGGTCAATGCCGCCTATCACGTTGTGCTGCCCCGCGATGCCGTCGCGGGGGTGCCACGGGAGTACGGAGCCGCCGTCATCGAGAACACGCTGTCGCTACTGGCCGCCGTGACCACGACCGAGGACCTGCTGCAAGCCTGGGGCCGATAGGGATACCTTGCGGCCGAGCTGGATCCCGCTTCGGCGGACGGCTGGAACCGGATGTGTGAGCGCCTGTGGGATCTGGAGAGACGGCGGGTGCAGGCGCCTCGGGGGCGGCCCGCGTCGTCGTGAAGTCCGTGCGGCAGTTCGGATCACCGGAAGTCAAGGCGTAGGTGTGGCCGCGGGCGACGACCAGCGGGGGCCGGAAAATGGATCTTCGCCAGTTCGGTGCGCGACAGCAGTGTGCAGATACGGTGTCACGCACCGAACCGGGCAGTCTCTGCGCCGGTGGCTTTCGGTGGCGAGATCAGGTCGTCACGATCGTTGCACCCGCGGTGCCCGGAGCGCCGTAGAGAAGCGCGAAGCCCGCCTTGGGATGACCGGATACCTGACGGTCGCCGGCGGTCCCGCGCAGTTGCAGGACGAGTTCGTGGAGCTGGCGCATTCCCGAGGCGCCGATAGGCTCGCCGTTCGCGATGAGTCCGCCGTCGGTGTTCACCGGCATCGAACCGGAGATCTCGGTGACCCCCTCGGCGATCAGCTTCTCCTGGTCTCCATCGGCGCAGAATCCGGCCTCGGCCATGTGGATGACCTCGGCTCCGGCGTCGGTGTCCTGGAGCTGGAGGACGTCGATGTCCCTTGGTGAGATACCCGCGGACTCGAACGCCGCGCGGGATGCGTAGACCGAGGGGGACACGTCTTCCTGCACCGGTGCGTAGGTCGTATTGACCTCGTACGCGCCGTATTTGCGCGTCCGCACCTCGACGGCGCGCACGTATATCGGCTTGCTGGTGTAGCGGTGTGCGATATCGGCTCGGCACATGATCACCGCGGCGGCGCCTTCGTCCGGCGCGCAGAACATGTAGTGGGTCAGCGGGTAGTTGAGCATCGGCGCGGCGAGGATGTCCGCCTCGGAGACCGCCTTGCGGCGGAAAGCGTTCGGATTCGATACGCCGTTGCGGTAGTTCTTGGCGGCGACCTTGGCCAGGGTCTGCACGGAGATCCCGTGGTCGTGCAGGTAGCGGTTGGCCTTCATCCCGAAGAACTGTGTGGTCAGGTATTGACCGTTCTCGCCGTACCACTTGGGCATGCCGACGAGGGTGGGGTCGACGGTGAACGCGCCGCGCGGATGCTTGTCCATGCCGATCGCGATTCCGATGTCGTACTTGCCGAGCCGGATTCCGTCGGCGCAGGCTTCGGTGGCACTGGCCGAGGTGGCGCAGGCGTTGAAGACATTGGTGAAGGGGATCCCGGTCAGTCCCATCAGGCTCACGATCGCGTCGGGATTGGCGACCTCCCAACTGCCACCGACGGCGAATTGAATGTCTCGCCATGCCAATCCGGCGTCGACGAGTGCGGCGCGAATGGCGTCTGTCCCCATCTGCATCGCCGTCTTGCCTTCGAAGCGGCCGAATGGATGCATACCCACGCCGATGATCGCTACATCGTTGGTCATGTGAAAAGTCCTGTCCCTCAAGCTGGCTGGAAGGCGAAGGTGAGCACCTGGTTGCCTTCGGGGTCGGTGCCGAGCGGCACGGTTGTCAGCGTTACTTCCACTCCGAATTCCAGCTTGTCCGGGTCGTTTTCGGTGAGCCGGCCTTCGACTCGGATGACATCGCCGAGCTGGACCAGACCGACCCCGAAGGGAACGAAGGTTTTCGCCGTCTCGTCGCCGAGGTAGGGCGCCCCTGGGAGGAACCCCTGGGTGGTCCAGGCCACCAGGGTTCCGTCGCGCGGCAGTGTGATCGGTTCGATCGACTGCCGACTGCACCGCGGGCACAGGTCCTGGATCGGGAAGACGGTCGCACCGCACTCGCCACACGATCCGCCGATCAGCCGGAACTCTTCGTCCGGCCAGTTGGAGATCTCAGGGGCAATCATTCTCCGCATATTCGTTCCTTCGGGTTGCAGATGTTCATACAGTAAGCCATACCGGAAGCGGTGTCACAACCGTGCGATCGCCAGGTTCGGGCGGCGCTTGCGGCGGACTCTGGAGAGAATTACTGTATATATTTCGATACTGGTGGTGAACGGGTGGTGGAATCATGATGTCGAAAGTGCCTGCCGGATTCGAGGACCTGCTGCGGCGCCCGATCGTCGGCGTGCTCGCGACCGTGACCCCGCACGGATCCCCGGACCAGACGCCTATGCGGTTCATCTGGGACGGCGCACATCTACGCCTTAGTCATACGATTCCGCGGCGCAAGTTCACGAGCCTGCAGGCGAACCCCAACTATTCCTTCCTCATCACCGATCCGGACGCCCCTTCTCGGGTCTTGGAGGCGCAGGGATGGCTGGTCACCGTCAAAGGCGATGAAGACGGCTCGTTCTATTCGACGTTGAACGAGGTGTACGGCGAAACCGAGAAGGGCCTGCCGCCCGACGTGCACGATCGGGTCGTCCTGCTGCTCGATGCCACTAGGTTCATCGCCAAATAGATTGTGTGCCAGGCGGTTACGCCGTTGCGGCCGCACTCGTGCGCCACGAAGGAGACAAGACATGACGCAGCCGATAGACGCCCCGATCTTCGATGCCGATTCACACATGTACGAGACCGCCGAAGCTCTCACCCGATACCTGCCCGAGCAGTACCGGCAGGCCGTCCAGTACGTCCAGATCGGACGCCACACCCGGATCGCCATCAACGGCCGGATCACGGACTTCATCCCGAATCCGACCTTCGATCGGGTCGCCGCGCCGGGCGCGCACGAGAAGTTCTTCGCCGGTGCGAACACCGAGGGCCTCACCCTGCGTGAAATGCAGGGCGCCGCAATCGAAGCGCCCGCCGCCACCCGCAATCCGGACGACCGGATCATCGAACTCGACCGCCAGGGTGTCCGCGAAACACTCAACTATCCAACACTGGCAAGCCTCGTCGAGCACTCCGCGGCCGATGATCCCGAGTTGACCCTGGCCATCATCCACGCGCTCAACCAATGGATGCTCGAGCACTGGACCTTCGCCTACCAGGATCGGATCTTCAGCACGCCGATCATCAACTGCGCCGAAGTCGACGGCGCCCGGCGCGAACTCGAGTATCTCCTCGACAGCGGGGCGAAGGTGGCCCTGATCAAGCCAGCGCCGGTAAAGGGCCTGCACGGATGGCGATCACCCGCTCTGCCGGAGTTCGATCCGTTCTGGCGTGACGTGGAGAACGCCGGCCTGGCGATCGTGCTGCATGCCAGCCAGCCGCCGCTCGATGAGTACATCAACAAGTGGGAACCGCCGGCCACCAAGAACTTCATGGCCATGAGTTCATTTCGGTGGCTGGCGCTCGGGCATCGGGAGATCTCCGACATGATCGGCAGCCTGATCTGCCACGGCACCCTCACCCGGTTCCCCAAGCTGCGCATCGCCAGTGTGGAGAACGGCAGTTCGTGGATTCATCCCCTCTTCCACGACTTGGCAGACCTGACCAAGAAGATGCCGCAGAACTTCCCCGAAGACCCGCTGGAGGTTTTCCGGCGCAATATCTGGGTCAGCCCGTTCTGGGAGGGATCGGTCGCCGACGTCGTCGAGACGGTCGGTTGGGACCGGGTGATGTTCGGCTCGGATTATCCCCACCCCGAGGGACTCCCGGAGCCGAAGGGCTACTGGAAGTACGCCGAGGGTATGGACGAGCGCCGCACCTGGGACTTCATGGGCGACAACGCACGCCGATTCATGGGTTTGCCTATCGCGAATCCCGATCCGGCCGCGCAGCATCCGCCGGTGTTCGAGAGCAGCCGGTGAGCGTGATGCGTCCCCAGCCGTCCATCACACCCGAGAACGAGTTCTTCTGGACCTCCGGCGCGGACGGCCGCCTGCGCGTCCGGGAATGCCTGTCCTGTGCCGCGTTGATCCATCCGCCGCAACCGGTCTGCCGCTATTGCCGCGGCGACCGGATGGGCGCGCGGGTGGTGAGCGGTTTCGCCACCCTCATCGGTTTCACCGTGAACCACCGCTTCCAGGTGCCGGGCCTGCCCACGCCGTACGTAGTGGCACAGGTTGCCCTGGAAGAGGATCCGCGCGTGCGGCTGACCACCAACGCGGTGGCATGTGAAGCCGAGCAGCTGACCCTCGGTATGCGCATGCAGGTAGAGTTCGAGCGTCTCGGCGCGGTGTGGCTGCCGCTGTTCCGTCCGGCGGACGAGCAGAAGCCATTGGCTCCCTTGCCATCCGACGACATCGACCCTGCCTCGGTGTCGCGCCATGTCCGGCCGATGGCGTCACCGGAGAAGTTCGAGGACAGGGTCGCGCTCACCGGAATCGGGATGTCGGAGCTCGGGCGGCGGTTGATGGCCGACCCGCTGTCGCTGACAGTGCAGGCCTGCCGGACGGCGGTCGAGGACGCGGGCCTGCGCCTGGAGGATATCGACGGGCTGTCGACCTATCCGGGATCCGGTGCCTTCGGCCCGTTCGGCGAGGGCGGTGTCACCGCCCTCGAATCGGCCCTGGGTATCCGGCCAACCTGGTACAACGGCAGCGCGGAGACCTTCGGGCCGGGGGGTTCGGTCGTCGCCGCAATGCTGGCGGTGGCCAGCGGGCTCGCCCGGCACGTGCTGTGCTTCCGCACCGTATGGGAGTCCACCTACGGGGAATTGGTTCGTGCCGGGCGCATTTCGCCGTCCGGCGGGATCGCCGACGGCTGGCTGGTGCCGTTCGGCGCGGTATCGGCGGCGCATGTGCTGGCGCAGACCGCGCAGCGCCACTTCCACCGGTACGGCACCGATCGCGAGACCCTCGGCTGGATCGCACTAAACCAACGCGCCAATGCCGCATTGGACCACACCGCGATCTACCGCGACCCGCTCACCATGGACGATTACCTCTCGGCGCGCTCCATCACCACCCCGTTCGGGCTATACGACTGCGACGTGCCGTGCGACGGGGCGGTGGCGGTGATCGTCTCCGCCCGGGAAACCGCCGGGGATCTGGCGCAGCCACCGGTTCTGGTGGAGGCCGTCGGAACCCAGATCATCGAACGGCTGGAATGGGATCAGAGCACCCTCACCCATGAGCCGCAGGTGCTCGGCCAGGCCGCGCACATGTGGACGCGCACCGATCTGAAGCCCGCCGACGTCGATGTGGCCGAGCTCTACGACGGATTCACCTTCAACTGTCTGTCCTGGATCGAGGCGCTCGGCTTCTGCGGTATCGGGGAGGCGAAAGACTTTCTGGCGCAAGGCAAGAACATCGCCCGCGACGGTGTGCTGCCGCTCAACACCCACGGCGGGCAGCTCTCGCACGGCCGCACCCACGGCATGGGCCTGGTCCGCGAGGCCGTACTCCAGCTCCGGGGTCAAGCCGGCGTCAGACAGATTCCCGACGCTCGGGTCGGTGTCGTCACCAGCGGCGGGCTGACGCCCAGCGGTGTGCTGCTGCTGCGGGCGAACCGGTGACGGCGGAGGAGACCGATCTGCTGATCGGCGAGGCAGTAACCGGGGGAGTGACGGCCCAGGTGGCCGAGATCGACGGGATCGCGATGTCGGCGCTGTGCGCGGAAGTCGACCAGCCGCGCGCGGTGGTGGTGGCTGTGCACGGTGGCGCGACCACATCCCAGTACTTCGACTGCCCGGGGCGACCGTCGATGTCGCTCTTGCGAATCGGCGCGGCCCTCGGATTCACGGCACTGGCCGTGGACCGGCCCGGCTACGGCGAGTCGGCTCCGCACGCCGGTACTTTCGCCGACCCGGACCACCGGGTGGACACGTGCTATCGGACCGTCGACGCGATGCTCGGGTCGCGACCGCGCGGTGCCGGAGTGTTTCTGTTGGCGCATTCGGCGGGTTGCGATCTGGCGCTGCGCATGGCCGCCGACGAACGCGGTGCGCATCTGCTGGGGCTCGAGCTCGCCGGAACCGGCGTGCGCAAACATCCCGACGCCGAGCGACGAATTGCGCAGATGTCGGTGACGCGCAGCCGGGCCGCCATTCGGGAAATGCTGTGGGAGCCCGGATACCTGTATCCGCCGGAGATTTTCGGCGGCAAGTCGATCTCGGTTACCGGCCCCGACTACGAGGCGGCGGTGGTCCGCGACTGGCCACCCGCCTTCCCGGAATTGGCCCGCCGGGTGCGGGTACCGGTGCGATTCAGCCACGGCGAATTCGAGCGGGTCTGGCGATCGGATGCCGCCGCCATGGCGGAGATCCGGCAGATGTTCAGCGCCGCACCGCGATTCGTCACCAATGTGCAATCCGAGGCCGGACACAACCTGAGTCTCGGATTCGGCGCGGCCGCATACCATCTCGGCACGTTGTCGTTCGTGGAGGAATGCGCGGTCCTCAGGCGGGCCGAAAATCCGGCTCCCCGCCCGAGCCCTGAGTGAACACCCGGCCTCGTCGCTCAAATGACCACGGCCGAGGATCCACTGCACGCCGGGGGCGATAGGCAACCGCGCGGAAGCTATTGCGGTGCGAGTATATTCAGGCTGCCGAGTTTCAAGAAGGCTGCCAGTTGCTGATCGACGACTTCGATCAGATCAGCAACCTGGCGTCCAGGCAGTTGGAATCCACTCTCGACGGCATCGTAGGGACATCTACCTCCATGCCGCGGTGCCCGAAGTTCGGGAGTTCTTGGAGATGCGGGCCGAGGCGGTCTAGAGCTGCCCGTGTCGTCGGACGGTACGGATCAACGTCCCGGATCTGCATCGTCGGCCCCGCGGCTATACCGGTCCATCGCGGCCCGGATCAGTTCGCGGGCACCGTTGCCGATCACCGCCTGTTCGGTCAAGGCTGTGAACGCTTTTTCGTACAGCACAACTTCGCGCGGCTGAGTTACCGTCAGCTGCGCGGTGATCGTCTCGGCCTGCACCATCTTTCGGTCGAAGATGGTGAAGTTCATCAGGGGTATCCGGTAGGCGGCATCCAGGGGGATCACGCCGAGTACGACGCGCGGCAGGGTCATCGCTACCAGGAGCCGGTCCAATTGTTCGATCATCACCTCCGGGCCGCCGACAACCGTGCGGAGGGCTTGTTCGCCGATGAGGAAGTGGAAGCGGTGCCGTCCTCGGTACAGGACGGTTTGTCGCTCCAGCCGGGCCGCCAGCGATGCGTCGATGGCGGTGGGTCCGCCGTAGAGGGCTTCGACGGTTTCCAGGACGCCCCGAATGTAGCGCGGTGTCTGCAGCAGGCCGGGGATCAGGCCAGGCTCGTACCAGCGGACTAACTCGGCGTCGGCTTCCATTTTGGCGATCACCCGCTGCCACTGGGGGATACGCATGCGCCGTACTTCGAGGTAGGCGGCTTCGACGTTGTGCAGGGTGGCGATCAGGTCGGGCAACTGGTTGGTGGCATGACAATGCAGACACCACGCCCGGAGGTCCTTTTCGGAGGGTGTCTGCTTGCCATATTCGATTTTCGAGACCTTCGACTCGTGCCACCCCTCGAGATCCGCGAGGGCACGGCCGGTCAGACCGGCACCCTTACGGATCTCGCGCAGTCGCTGCCCGAGCGCCTCGCGGGCTTCCCGCGGATTGGTCACTGATGCAGCACGTGCACGTATTCGTCGTGGGGAACCGCCACCGGCCAGACACGGTCACGGACACTGCGGAAATGCGCCGCGATCACCGGATCGGTCGTCACGGCGAAACCGGCACCCTCCCCGGTGGAAGTGAACACGCTAAACGCCGCCAAGTGGTCATCGAACAGCCAGTAATCGTCAGCGGTCAGGTCGGACGACGCGATCGAATGTCGTGGCAGCCATCGGATTTCCTCACCGGCTGCGATGTTGCGCGGCGATACCGACAGTGCCCACCGGGTGTAGTCGGTGTGTGGTTCGGTCACCACCCGTACCCGTTGTACCACTTTGCCGGCATGGGTGATCTCCTGGACCAGATCGAGCCAGCCCTGTTGCCAGGTGGTCTCTTCGGGTTCCCCGGCCAGGAACTGCCGCAGCGGTTCGAACTCTCCGGATACGGCATATGTGTCCTGCAGTTCGAGATGGAAGGCACGTTGCCACGGGGACCGGAACAGTTTGTCGAGTTCGTCACCGGTCAGCGAGTACATCGCGGCGAATCTCCTTTCCTATCGGGACCTCGACACACGTTTCGTGCGGCGGAATGTCCATCTGCGCCAATGCTTCCGCATCTGTCACGGGTTCTCCCGTGAGGGTGAACGTCCCGTGTCCCATGTCGTGAAGCAGTGTGCCCAAACAGGTTCCAGGCTCTAGGAACCCGAGGAGGGGGTGCGGTATTTCGATCAATTCTGGGTGGCCCGGTACCCGCCATCCCTGTACCGCGTAGGTGCCGCGGTCGGTGAGATACAGCGTGGGCGACTGGTGAGAGCCGGTGTTCTTGCCGAGGAAACGTACGCGCATGATGGAGACCCCTGCCAACTAGTATGCGTCAGCTTGCTTGCTGAGCAGGTTCATCGTCGCCGCTGGCGTAGCTTGCGGTCAACGATTCATGGATTCTCGAGCAAGTTTACGCAAGGTCGTTGCTGCCGTGTATTCAGCGCTTCTAGCGTCGATCAGCAGGCACTCGGCACCAGTGAGCACCGACGAAGATCCTCCCGGTCAACTGTGGTTCCTGGTGCCGAGTCGTCTTCAGCTGAACGCGAGAGGAGTGAAAGGCATTGCGCCAGTACCTGGTCAAGGTTCACTGCTGCGGCAGCCGGTGGCTTATCCACGTACCAGGGATCGATCGCTGGACGCCGGTCGATGACAAGAAGGCCATCGCGACGACCGCGAAACAGATGATCTCGGCCGTCACCGGTGCGACACCTGACACATTCGGCGTCGACCTCACCGAGGATCGGGTGGTCGGCAGCATCGACGAGTTCGCCCTCGGAGCAACGTTGCTTTCTCGGTGGGAAGCGGCAACACCAGCCGCCACCGGCCCGAGCGATGCAGCCTAACACTGCCGAATCTCATACGAAATGCGTTACAACACAATTGAATACGACCGAGTCGCTGCAGTGTTCGGCAGCGACGTTGTCTTTCAACATCGCTCGATGGGTCTGCTCCAAGGGGGAATTGCTATGCGTACCATCCTGTTTCGGCTCCGCTTCGTCGCCGCGGCTATCCTGACCTTCCTGACGTTGGCTATGGGCCAGGCGGGGGCGATCACTATCGACCAGTGCGTCGATGGTGGCGGCATTGTGGTCCGCTGCGCCGAACAACCCATCACCCGACAGGACAAGATCACCTGTCGGTTGAGTCCAGGAAGATGGTGTACGGCCTGAACGTCCTTGCAGCGCAGGGTGTGTCGTAACCAGGAAGTGGGTGGTCACCGCGTGATCCTTCAAGAGACCGTCCAAAGTCACTCGAAGGAACAAGACCACGCGATGACCAATATTCAGCCTATCGACCCGAGCAAGATGCTGTCCGATCAACTCGCTGTCGCGAGCCCGGACCTGCTGCGCAACATGATGTCGACGTTCATCCAAGCCCTCATGGGCGCCGAGGCCGACACGCTGTGCGGTGCAGGTTATGGTGAGCGTTCCGATGATCGGGTCAATTCCCGAAACGGTTACCGGCACAGGGATTTCGACACCCGGGTCGGCACGATCGATGTCGCCATCGGCGAAACTGCGTCAAGGCAGCTATTTCCCGGATTGGCTGCTCGAGCGCCGCAAACGCGCCGAGCGGGCGCTGACGTCGGTGGTGGCGACCTGCTACCTGCTCGGCGTCTCGACGCGCCGGATGGAGAAGCTGGTCGAATCACTCGGTGTGACAAAGCTTTCCAAGTCGCAGGTCTCGGTCATGGCCGCCGAGCTCGACGCGCCGGGCTCGTCGCCGCGATCGGCGCGACCCTGCCCGGCGCGTCCTGGCAACGCTGCAGAACCCACTACACCGTCAACCTGATGTCGATCACCCCGAAGACATCGTGGCCATGGGTGCGCACGCTGCTGCACTCGGTGTTCGACCAAGCGGACTCCGAATCTGTTGCCGCCCAATATGATCGGATGCTCGACGCCCTGTCGGAGAAGCTGCCGAAAGTCGCCGCGCACCTCGACGCAGCCCGCGCCGACCTGCTCGCGTTCACCGCCTTCCCCAAACAGATCTGGCGCCAAATCTGGTCCAACAACCCCCAGGAACGGTTGAACAAAGAGATCCGCCGCCGCACCGACGTCGTCGGCATCTTCCCTGACCGACAAGCGATCATCCGCCTCGTCGGCGCAGTCCTGGCCGAACAACACGACGAATGGATCGAAGGCCGCCGCTACCTCGGCCTGGACGTCCTCGCCCGCTCCCGCGGCACCACCGACCCCACCGAACAGGAGGAAGCCACCACCACAGCCCTCACCGCATAACCGAAAACCGGATCATGCGGTGACCACCCCAGTTACACCACGCATTTGGACTTGACCTCACCTGTCCAGCACCGGGCAAATCCACCAAACTGTGGTGTTTCGGTGGCTTCTACGGCTCCCCGGAACCACTGGAGATTCTGGAGTTCGGCGGCCGTTCCCGGTATGGCGGATAGGGTTGACCAGCATGAGCGAACGCGACGAATCCACCGTCACGGTTACTGGAGCAGCTCCGGGGTTGATCAGGGTGCTGCGTCAGGCCACGGCCATTGCTGCCGAGCATGGGCACAACTGGATCGGGGTGGAAGACGTGTTGGCTGCCATCGTGACCGCTGAACCGCTCTCCATCCTGGAAGTGCACTGGCCCCGGCACGGCGGAACACCACTGAACCGCGGCGAGATCAACGACGTCGATCCGTCAGCGCCACAGGAGACGTTGACGTTCGATGAGGTCAAGGCGTTGGTGCAGGCAATGGTGCCGGGAGTACCGAACGGCGCACACGGGCCGACGGAGCCGGCTGCTGTTACCTACGAGGTGACGGGGCCGCATTCGGATGAGTTTCGGGTAGGCATTGAGCGGCACGGATAAGCTGACTGCCACCGATCCAGGTCATATCGGGCTGCCGTCCCCGAAAGCTGTTGCTACTGTACGGCCTCCACCCGGTAACACCCGTGAGAACTACGCCGCCGCATTCGCACTGACTTGCGCGCCACACACTGATGAGGAGCACTGTGAGTAGCGACGACGATCACGGCGGCAAGGTCTTTCGCGAAGCCTGGATCACTGGCGTCACCACGCATTACCCCGGTACGCCGAAGGACAGTTACATCACGCCGTGGGAGAACACGCCGGACTGGGAGCGTGCCAGTGCGGCGGCGGTCTACTGTCAAGTGGTCGACTTCATCGAGCTCACGGACGGCGCCGCTACCCGTTTGAGCCCAGAGCTGAAAGGGCAGTTCGTCGCGATCTGCTGGATCGGACAAATTCTAACTCGTATCCCGGACCCGAAACCAGGCTACATCGCGCCTTGGGATCAACTGCCGGAGTGGCAGCAGAAGACCGACATCGGCGTCTTCGAGGCGATCCAGCGCGATGTGACGGCGTCCGAGGCTGTGTCCAAGTCGTAGGGAAGCGCGGCTTCTTCTCCATTGTTCAGCGAAAGGTTCTCTCGCCCAACGACTTCACAGGCGTCGGCGAATTCGTCGACGCCTGACAGCCTTCGAATCAGTTATTGGGCGTGCGACTGGTGAAATCGAAGGAGCCGCCGTCGATGCCCCACGAGATGATCCGTTCGGGATGGATCCGAATGATCGAGCGCTCCTGGGGCGGGAACGGCGGCTCCTGGTCGTCGAGCGCCTCGGCCGTGCCGCGCACCTCGATGCCGCGAATAACATACGGCTCCAACGAGACCTGCTGGTCGACCACGAACGAGACCCGACTGCCAGCCTCGACGTTGCGGTACTTTCGGCTGGTCTGCATGCGCATACCGCCGATGTCGATGGTGCCGTCGGCATTCACCCGATAGCTGGTCGGGTTGTTCTGCACAACGCCGTCGGGCGATACCGTGGCCAGCCGACCGATCCCGGCCTCCGCGAGGAACTGCTGCTCATTCGTAGTGAAAGTCACCAATGAAGCGTAGCGGGGATGTCCTCGGCAGCGACCACGCCATTCTTGGGAGCCAGGGGTTACGCACGATTGCTCCTACGTGTCAGTCGCTGGATGGCAGTGCTTTGGCCTGCTTGAGTTCCAACGGGATGTCGCGCACCGCGAGCGTGCCCGATCCTGGCCGGGTGACGAGGATTTCGGCCCCGGTCTCGTGGACGTAGCGTTTTCCGAGGGCGGTGCCGTCGGCGAAGCGCTGGTCGAGTTCGGTGGTGGTCTTCTCGGCGCCGATCGGCACCATCGGGGCGCCGCCGCAGCGCAGCCCGTCGAGGGCGTCGGTGGCTCTGATGACGATCACCTGGGTTTCGCAGACCTGGCTTTCCAGCCGGGCGCCACTGTTGATCACGATGCTTCCTCGATGGTCTGGGTGAGTTGTTCGATCAGGGTGCGCCGCAGCACTTTCCCGGTCGGTGTGGTGGGCAGCTGATCGCGGAATACGACGCGGTCCGGTGTTCGCGACCCGCGCAGGTTGGCGCGGACATGGTCGCGCAGTGCTTCCGGTTCGGGCGCGCTGCCGGGCGCCGGGACGACCACCGCGACGATGATCTGGCCCCACTGCGGGTCGGGGATGCCGATCACCGCGGTCTCGTGGACGTGCGGGTGCTCCACGAGCACGTCCTCGAGTTCGGCCGGTGCGATGTTCTCACCGCCCCGGATGATGGTGTCGTCGCTGCGGCCGCCGAGGAACAGGTAGCCCTCGTCGTCGAGCGTGGCGAGATCGTTGGTGGGGAACCAGCCTTCGCCGTCGAGTACCGAACCGATATCGGCGTAGGCGCCCGACACCTGCGGGCCGCGGACGAACAGCGCGCCGGTCTCGCCGGGGGCGGTGATCGTGCCGTCCTCGGCGCGGATCTGCAGTTCGATGCCGGGGACCGCGCGGCCGACCGAGCCGAGCCGTTTCGCGACGGCGAGATCGTCGGCGTGGTAAGCCTTCCGGTGATCGTCGGGGGTGAGTACCGCGATGGTCGAACTGGTCTCGGTCAGGCCGTAGGCGTTCACCAAGTCGACATCGGGCAGCAGTTCCATCGTCTTGCGCACCAGCGGCAGCGGCGCCTTCGAGCCGCCGTAGGCGAGGGTGCGCAGGGTCGGCAGGGCCACCGGCGTGGCTTCGAGCATGGTGACGATCCGATCGAGCATCGTCGGCACCACGGTGGCGTTGGTGATCTGCTCGTCGTTGACCAGCCGAATCCACTCCCGAGGCTCGAACTGCCTGAGGTACACCATCTTTCGTCCGGCGTAGAGATTCGACAGTGCCGCGCCGACGCCCGCGATGTGATAGGGCGGCACACAGATCAGCGCGGCGTCGCCCGGCTCGGCCGAGCCGAAGTCGACGGTGCCCATGACGTAGCTGGTCAGGTTGGCATGGGTCAGCTCCACCGCCTTGGGACGTGCGGTCGTGCCGGAGGTGAACAGCACGACCGCGACGTCCTCGGGTGCGGCCTCGACGATCTCGGTCGTCGAGGCCGCCGCCCGGGTGGCGGCGAGGAACAGATCGGTGTCGATGACCTGTTTGCCCGCACCCTCGACCGCCTCGGCGTATTCGGCGTCGACCACCACCAGCGGTGCGGGCAACCGGTCGATCAGCTCGCGCAGCGCCGAAGCGCTGAGACGGTAGTTCAACGGGGTGAAGGCCCGTCCCGCTCGGGCGGAGCCGAACAGGAGCAGAGGCACCATGAGACCACCGGTGCCGACGTATGCGACGTGTCCGACGCCCGACGAACTGATCAGTCCCGCCGCGCCGCGGGCCATGGCATCCAGTTCCGCGGTGGTGACCCGGACAGCGCCGGATACCACCGCGAGCCGATCGGGATCGTCGGCCTCGACCATGTCGAGCAATAGCGAAACGCTCAACCTCAGCTCGCGTTCTGGGTGGTGGCAGCTTTGATCTGCGACTGGAACTGCCGCAGCTTCTCCTCGGCCGCGGTCGACTTGTGGCTGCGAGCCTGGATGCTGACATCGTGATCCGCGGCGGCCGCGCGCAACGCGCCGACGGTGGCCTTCTCTCGCGGCACATGGGCGAACGGGTCGAAGGAGTACCAGCGCATCGCATTCAGGTGCGTCATCTTGTCGATCTCGTCGTCGGGCACCTGCTCGCGCCGCAGCACCTCGTGCAGTGCCTCGGGCGCGTCGGGCCACATCGAGTCGCTGTGCGGGTAGTCGGCCTCCCATGAGATGTTGTCGATGCCGATTTCGTTGCGCAGCCGCACACCGATCGGATCGCTGATGAAACAGGTCAGGAAATGATCCCGGAAGACCTCCGAGGGCAGCTTGCCGCCGAAGTCCTGCATGGTCCACGTCGAATGCATTTCGAAGGTGCGGTCGACGCGTTCCAGGAAGTATGGAATCCAGCCGGTGCCGCCCTCGGACAGTGCGATCTTCAGATCCGGGTAGTTCTTGACGGGCTTGGACCACAACAGATCCGCGGCGGCCTGCACGATATTCATCGGCTGCAGGGTGATCATCACATCCGGCGGCGAGTCGACCGCGGGGATCGAGAGCCGCCCCGATGATCCGATGTGGACGCTGCACACGGTGTCGGTGTCGACCAGGGCCTGCCACAGCGGATTCCAGTACGGGTCATGGAAACTGGGATAGCCCAATGCCGCCGGGTTCTCCGTGAACGTCAGCGAATGCACACCCTTGGCCGCGCAGCGGCGCACCTCGGCCGCGCACAGTTCGGCATCCCAGATCACCGGCAGCGCCATCGGAATGAAGCGCCCCGGATAGGCGCCGCACCACTCATCGATGTGCCAGTCGTTGTAGGCCCGCACCAGCGCCAGCGAGAAGTCCGAATCGTCGGTGGCGAACAGACGGGCCGCGAAGCCCGGGAACGACGGGAAGTTCATCGACGCCAGAATGCCGCCTGCGTTCATATCCTTGACGCGCTCATCGACGTCGTAGCAGCCGGGCCGGATCTCGTCCAGCCCTTCGGGTTCGAGCCCGTACTCGTCCTTCGGCCGTCCCGCCACCGCGTTGAGCGCGACATTGGGAACCACGATGTCGCGAAACTTCCACATGTCGGCGCCGTCGTCGGTGTGTATCAGCCGTGGCGCGTCGGCGGCGTACTTCTTCGGCAGATGGTTCTTGAACATGTCCGGCGGTTCGATGATGTGGTCATCGACGCTGATCAGGATCATGTCGTTCTTGTCCACGTCCACACTCCTTCGTGGAGGTTACAGTATGGCTTACAATATAGCCCATGGCTGGGCTTCGCGGGATGGTCGACGGGATCCGGTTCAGAGGACCGCGCCGGCGTCCTTGGCGGCGACGATGTCGTCCCACTCCATGCCGAGTTCGAGCAGGATTGTCTCGGTGTGTTCGCCGTACTCCGGCGAGCGGCTCGGTGGCGCCGGTGTCTCATCGAATTGCACTGGGGCGCTGACGGTTCGGTAGGCCTTACCGGCGCTGTCGGCCAACGTCATCAGATAGCCGTTGGCGGCAACCTGGGGGTCTGCGAGCACTTCCTGCGGGCTGGCGATCGTGGCCCACACGCCCGGCTCGTCGGCGAGGACCTTCTGCCACTCGGCGAGATCGCGTTCGGCGAAGGTCTTGCGGAGTTCGACGGTGGCGGCCTCGTGGTTGGCGACCAGATTCGCCAGCGGAACGAACCGTTCGTCGGTGGCCATATCGGCCCGTCCGATGCGCTCGCAGAATCCACGCCAATAGCGGTCCGCCTGCAGCAGCATCATCTGCACCCAGCGGCCGTCACGCGTCTTGTACCGGTTGACCGCGGGATTGAGTGCGGTGCCCGCCGGGTTCGGCGGAATCCGGTCGATGTCGTAGTAATCGGCCGCCGCGATATCCGGCGCCACGGCCCACATGCCCTGTGCCAGAAGTGAACTGTCGACGATCGGGGCGTGTCCGGTGCGCTCCCGGTGGAACAGGGCCGCCGTGACGCCGCCCGCCAGGGTGATGCCGCCCTGGAGGTCGCCGAAGGCCGGTCCCTGCGCCACCGGGTATTCGGCGTCGGGCGGGGTGAGCGCGTAGGCGACACCGGCGCGCGCCAGGTAGCTGGCGCCGTCGAATCCGCCGCGCTCGCGCTCCGGTCCGCGACTGCCGTGGCCGCTGCCCCGGGCGATGATGATCTTCGGGTTGAATTCGCGAATCCGGTCGACGGATAGACCGGCTCGTGCGAGCGGTCCGGGCAACCAATTGGTCAGGAACACATCGGCATTCGCGATCAGCTTGCCGAGGATCTCGCGCCCGCGCTCGGATTTGATATCCACGCCGATGCTGCGCTTGCCGTGGTTGCCGAGTTCCATCATGTAGTTGGCCTGCACCGGCGACCGCGCGGGATCAAGGCCGCCGACGACCAGGGCGCGACACGGATCGCCGCCCCTGGTGTCCTCGACCTTGATCACATCCGCGCCCCAATCCGCCAGTGCGGCGCCGGCGCTGGGCACATATGTCCACGACGCCAGTTCGACTACTCGGACGCCATTGAGCAGACCCGACATAGGAGCTCCCTTTCCTGCGATTGCCCACCGTCTTGAAGTAATATACGGTAATGCTTACAGTTAAGCATCCAGGATGGACAATTCAGGCGGGTCTCGGACAACGTCGTCCGAAGGGAATCAGCGTTGCTTCCCGTGTACCCGGAGCTCACCGCCTGCCGCGCGCGAGGCGGTGACGTTTGGTAACTGCTGTCGGATGATCAGGAGGAGATGTGAGCGAGCGAACCGTCCGACACAGCGCGTGGTCGCGCGCGGCGGAGTGCAGCGAGCGAACAATCAGCACAGCCGAGCACTCGCTCGTGCCGGAGCCGAGCGTCAGCGAGGCGCGGGTATGAGCGAGATCGTCGGGGAGGCATCGGCGCCCATTATCGAGTTGGCGCGCCGAGCTGCCGAGCGCGCCGAATTCCGGATGCTGATCGACGGCGAATTGGTCGAGGCGGCCTCGGGCGGTGCGTTCGACAACATCAGCCCCGCGACCGGCGAAGTGCTCGGCCGCACGGCGGCTGCGGATTCGGCGGATATGCTGCGGGCGATCGCGGCGGCGCGCCGGGCCTTCGACGAAACCGACTGGTTGACGAATCGGGCGCTGCGGCAGCGGTGCCTGGAGCAACTGCAGCAAGCCCTCGAGGCCGAAAAGCACGAGCTGGGCGAGGAACTCGTCGCCGAGGCCGGATGTCCGGCGATGACGCTGCGCAATGCGCAATTGGACTGGCCGCTGGCGGAGTCCCTGCGTTATCCGTCGCGGCTGATCGACGAATTCGGCTGGGAGCGCGTACTCGACGGCGGCGGCCTGTTCGGTGACCGCAACGTACGCACCGTGATACAGGAACCGGGGGGTGTGGTCGCGGCGATCTGCCCGTCGAACTTCCCGCTCGAGGTCGCGCTCAACAAACTCGGCCCGGCGCTGGCGGCGGGAAATACGGTGGTGCTCAAGCCCGATCCGAATACGCCGTGGCATGCCACTCGACTCGGGCGGCTGATCGCCGAGGGCACCGACTTTCCGCCAGGGGTTGTCAATGTCGTCCCTACCCCGTCCAACGAGGTCGCCGGACTACTGGCGATCGATCCGCGGGTGGACATGATCTCGTTCACCGGGTCGACCGCGGTCGGGCGCACGCTCATGCGGTTGGGCGCGGACACCATGAAGCGGACATTTCTCGAGCTGGGCGGCAAGTCGGCGCTGATCGTATTGGACGACGCCGACCCGATGGCGGCACTGCGCAGCGCGGTCGGCGTCTGCGTGCACGCGGGTCAGGCATGCGCCGCGACCAGCCGGATGCTCGTGCACCGGTCGAAGTTCGACGAGATGGTAGCGAGCGTGGCCGCGGCGTTCGAGGCGCTGCCTGTGGGCGATCCGGCACTGCCGGAAACCCTGGTGGGACCGGTGATCAGCGCGGCACAGCGCAGCCGCGTGCTGGACGCGTGCACGCGAGCGACCGTCGACGGCGCCCGACTGGTCACCGGTGGGGGAGCAGTGCAGAACCTGTCGCCCCAATTGGCCGGCGGCTACTTCGTCGAGCCGACGCTATTCGTCTGCGACGATCCGAGTCTGCCGATCGCCCAGGAGGAGATCTTCGGCCCGGTCCTGGTGATGATGCCGTTCTCCGACGACGACGAGGCGGTGCGCATCGCCAACGACAGCGCCTACGGCCTGGCCGGGGCCGTGCTCTCGGGATCGCTGGAGCGGGGGATGGGCATCGCGCGGCGCATCCGGACCGGCGCGATCGGTGTCAACGGCGGCATGTTCTACGGCGCGGATGCCCCGTTCGGCGGGTACAAGAACAGCGGAGTCGGCCGCCAGTGCGGCCTGGAGGGCTTCCAGCAGTATCTGGAGACCAAGACGATCGGCAGCCGAATTCCTCGGCAGCGCTGAAAAATTCGCGACGCCGTGGCCACTACCGGCGTGCGGCCCACCACTGAATGACGGAAAGGGTGTAACCCGTGGGGAAATTGGACAACAAGGTCGCGGTGATATCGGGTGCCGCACGCGGGCAGGGGCGTTCGCATGCGGTCAATCTGGCCGCCGAGGGCGCGAGCATCATCGCGTTGGATATCTGCGCCGACCTCGAGGGGAATACCTACCCGCTGGCCCGTCCGGAGGATCTGGAGGAGACGGCCCGGCTGGTCGAAAAGGAAGGCGTCCGTGTCCATCCCGTAATCGTGGACGTGCGCGAACGCAGCGCGGTCTGGGGTGCGATCGCGGCGGGTGTCGAGGCGCTCGGCCGACTCGACATCGTGGTGGCGAATGCCGGGATCTCCGCGATGGGCAAGGGCCAGACCATGCAGTCGTGGTCGGACACCGTCGATACCGATCTGGTGGGGGTGTTCAATGTTATCCAGGCCAGCATTCCGTACCTCGGCACCGGAGCGTCCATCATCGCGACCGGATCGCTGGCGGCCCAGCTGGGCAGCTCCACCAAGCAGGGGCCCGGAGGCTCGGCGTACAGCTTCGCGAAACAAGTTGTCGCACAGTATGTCAACGACCTGTCGATCCAGTTGGCGAAGCAGTCGATCCGGGTCAATGCGGTGCATCCGACCAATGTGAATACCGACATGCTGCACAACGAGGGCATGTACAAGGTCTTCCGGCCCGATAAGGAGGCGCCGACCCGCGAGGACGCCGAGGCGGCGTTCCCTGCGATGCAGGCGATGCCGATCCCGTACATCGAACCGCAGGACGTCTCCAATCTCGTTGTCTTCCTGGCCGGTGACGACGCGCGCTACATCACCGGCAGCCAATTGCGGGTGGATGCGGGCGGTTTCGTCAAAGCCGTGCCGTGGAGCAAAGGCCGATGAACGAGACCGCGACCACCTACCGGCTGTTCCGCTGCGTCATCTGCGGATTCGAATACGACGAGGAACTGGGCTGGCCCGATGACGGCATCGCGCCCGGTACCCGGTGGGACGAGATTCCGGACGACTGGACGTGTCCAGATTGCGGCGCCGAGAAGTCCGACTTCGAAATGGTCGAGGTGCCATGAGTGAAGCATCGCGTAGCGATTCGAGCAGGGGTGGTGGTCGGGCGACGGGCGGGCACGTCCCGCGTCGGGGGCGGGTCGTCATCGTCGGAACCGGGATCGCCGGAGCCACCGCCGCGGAGACACTGCGCAAGCAGGGGTTCGCAGGATCCATCGTCCTGGTCGGCGACGACCCTTCGCCACCCTATCGGCGACCGATGGTGTCGAAGGACGTGCTGTCCGGCTCGGCCGGTGGGCACAAGGCATTGCTGAAGCCGCCCGCGTTCTGGTCCGAGATGACCATCGAGCTGCGCACCGGGATACAGGTGCACGAGGTCGACATCGCTGCGGCGACAATCGAATTCGAAGACGGCGCCGCCCTGTCCTACGACGCGCTGATCCTCGCGACCGGCGGGCGGCCGCGGCGGCTCGACCCGCTGCGCGCCGACGGGCACACACTGCGGCACCTGCACGATGTCGGACCGCTTCGGGCCGAGCTCGAACGCGTCGGTTCGACCGGCGCGATACCGGCTGTGCTGGTGGTCGGTGGCGGACTCGTCGGCATGGAAGTCGCCGCATCGGCGCGCGCCACGGGCGCCGAGGTCACGGTTGTCGAAATGGGTGATCGGGTGCTCGAACGCATACTGCCCGAGCCGATTTCGGCGATGTACGAGCGGACGCATCGCGCCGCGGGGGTGGCGGTGCACACCGAGGTGCTGCTGGCCGAGGTGAGCGAGGTGGGCGGCCGTAAACGGGTTGTCGCCGCCGACGGGCGCGAGTGGATCGCCGATGTGGTGGTCGTCGCGGTCGGTATGACCCCCAATGACGAGCTGGCGGCGGCGGCGCGATTGGCGGTCGCGGACGGGATCGTCGTCGACGAGTTCTGCGCCACTTCGGCATCCGGCGTGTATGCCGCGGGTGATGTCGCGCGCTTTCCGAACCGGATTCTCGGTGGCACCGAGCGGGTGGAGCACTGGAATCACGCGCAGGCGCACGGTGCGGCGGCCGCCAGGAGCATTCTCGGCATGCCCGAGCCGTATGAGGAGGTGCCGTGGTGCTGGACCTCGCAATTCGGCCGGACCCTGCAGATCGCCGGCTGGCCGGGCCGTGGGAACGAACTGATCGTGCACGGCGATGTCCACGACGGTGCGTTCCTGGCGTTGTCCCTGGCCGATGATCGCCTCGTGGGGGCCATCGGTGTCGGGCGGCCGCGCGATGTGCGTGCGGCTTGCTCGCTGATCAAGGACGGACCGTTCCTGCCGCGGGAGCTGCTCGGCGGAGACGGTGTCGATCTCGTCGAGACGGCCGCCGCGCCAGATCGATTCGGTGCACCACCGGTGGCCGCGCCGCGCGAGTGACCAAGCGCGACCCACGATGGTGGCCTGTACTGTATTAGTAACTGTAAGGTGTAAAAATACATTCGAGGACGCTGCGCCCGAGGGTGCGGCTCGATAACTCAGAGGTTGAGAGATATGGCCAAACCTGTCATCGTCAGTGCCGTCAGGACTGCGATCGGACGATCATTCAAAGGGGCGCTGACGAATGTGCCCTCCGAAACCTTGGCGACCACGATCCTGCCGGAGGCGGTTCGCCGGGCCGGTATCGATCCGGCCGCCGTCGACGACGTCATTCTCGCCGAATTGAATTACGGCGGCGGCGATCTGGCGCGGCATGCCGCCGTGGCCAGCGGCATGCTGACCGTGCCGGGCCAGGCGGTCAATCGGCATTGCACGGGCAGCCTCACCGCGATCGGGAACGGGGCCGCGCACATCGTCTCGGGAATGGAACGGGTGATCGTCGCCGGCGGCGTGCAGTCCCTGTCGACCGCGCCGCTGATGAAATGGCGGGTGCCGGGCCGGGCCGAGCTCGAGTTCATCGAGCCGTGGATGCCGCCCTCGCACCCGGAAACCCCGGACGCGCCCACCCTGGACATGGCGATCACCGTGGGCTGGAACACGGCGAAGAAGGCGGGCATCAGTCGCGCGGAGATGGACGCGTGGGCGCTGCGGTCGCATCAGCGCGCGGTCGCCGCGATCGACGCCGGGAAGTTCGTCGACGAGATCGTGCCGATGAAGATCCAGCAGCTCGACGGTTCGGTGATCGACTTCGCAGTCGATGAATTCCCGCGCCGCGATACCACTTTGGAGCGGCTGGCGGCCTTGCCCGTGCTGCATCCGGAGATCGAGGGCTTCTCGATCACGGCGGGCAACAGCAGCGGGATCAACGATGCCGCGGCGGCGGTGACGCTGGTCGGCGACGACTATGCCGCGGCCGAGGGGCTCGAGGTGCTCGGCACGGTGCGGGCCTGGGCCAATGCCGCCGTCACTCCAGCCGATAACGGACTTGCCGCGGGCAAGGTGATCGGCAAGATCCTGGACCGCGCGGGTCTGAAGCCTGCCGATGTGGCGCTGTGGGAGATCAACGAGGCCTTCGCGTCGGTGCCGATCGCGGCGTGCCGCGAGCACGGACTCGACGAAGAACTGGTGAACTTCTCCGGCAGCGGATGCAGTCTGGGACATCCGATTTCGGCTTCCGGGGCCCGGATGGTGACCACGTTGCTCTATGAACTGCGCCGACGCGGCGGCGGTATCGGCGTTGCGGCGATGTGCGCGGGCGGCGGCCAGGGTGGCGCGCTCATCGTGGAGGTCTGACCGTTATCGGCCGGACGTCGGTTCGCACAGGCGTCCGGCCGCGTTTCTCATACTGAAAGACTTATAGTAAGCTTTTCCAAAGCTGACGATACGAGTGGAGGCTATCGGTGTCGGATGAAGTTCTGCGGGAACGCCGCGAGCGCACACTGGTGATCACGATCAACCGGCCGGATGCGCGCAATGCGATCAATACCGCGGTCAGCCAGGGGCTGGCCGACGCGGTCGACGAGCTCGACGAGAGCCCCGAACTGTCGGTCGCCGTGGTGACCGGTGCCGGTGGGAATTTCTGTGCGGGAATGGATTTGAAGGCGTTCTCGGCCGGTGAGGTCGTGATCGTGCCGGGGCGTGGCCTTGGTTTCACGGAAAAGCCGCCGGTCAAGCCGATCATCGCCGCGGTCGAGGGATACGCGCTGGCGGGCGGCACCGAGGTGGTGCTGGCGACCGATCTGATCGTCGCCTCGAAGACCGCGAAATTCG
Organism: Nocardia sp. CA-120079; assembly: GCF_050955745.1. Lineage (NCBI taxonomy): Bacteria > Bacillati > Actinomycetota > Actinomycetes > Mycobacteriales > Nocardiaceae > Nocardia > Nocardia sp. CA-120079. The sequence continues at coordinate 5,189,941 of NZ_CP192088.1, read as the reverse complement.
GCATTCCGGAGGTCAAGCGCGGCTTGGTCGCCGCGGGCGGTGGGCTGCTGCGGCTGCAGCGCCGCATCCCCTATCAGAAGGCTGTCGAACTGGCGCTGACCGGTGACAATTTCACGGCCGAGGAGGCCGCGGCCTACGGCCTGGTGAATGTGCTCACCGAGCCGGGTGCGGCGCTCGGGGAAGCGCTGGCCCTGGCCGAGCGGATCAGCGCGAACGGGCCGCTCGCTGTCGCGAAGACCAAAGAGGTCATTGTCAAATCCGGCGATTGGACCTCCGAGGAGATGTGGCAGAAGCAGCTGGAACTGGTCATTCCGGTGTTCCAGTCGAAGGATGCGCAGGAGGGCGCGCTGGCCTTCGCCGAAAAGCGTGCACCCAAATGGACTGGTGCGTAAGAGCGTTCGGCTCGAGTGCCAAATCGCAATCGACCCATGAAGTAAGGAGACGCTGTGTCGTTCGAAGGTGAAGTTGTACTGGTGACCGGCGGTGCCGGCGGGTTGGGCGATGCCACGGTGCGCCGGTTGCACGGTGCGGGCGCCGCCGTCGTCATCGCCGATGTCAATGACGAGAAGGCGACGGCGCTGGCCGACGAGCTCGGCAACAAGGTCGCCTACGTGCGTACCGACGTGCTCGACGATGCGACCATCGAGGCCGCGCTCGCGAAGGCGGACGAGCTGGGTGTGCTGCGGTACGCGGTCATCGCCCACGGTGGTTTCGGAGTGTTGGAGCGCGTCATCAATCGGGACGGCAGCCCGGCCACGCTGAAGGGCTTCACCGACACCATCTCGCTGTACCTCACCGGCACCTACAACGTGCTGCGCCTGGCCGCCGCGCGGATCGCGAAGCTGGACCCCAAGCCGAACGGGGAGCGCGGCGCGATCGTGATGACGAGCTCGATCGCCGGATACGAGGGGCAGATCGGTCAGTCCGCCTACTCGGCGGCCAAGGGCGGGGTGATCTCGCTGACCTTATCGGGCGCAAGGGATCTCAGCTCGGTGGGCATCCGGTTGAACAGCATCGCACCGGGCACCATCCACACGCCGCTGATGGACTTCCTCGGCGAGGAGCGGCTGGCGAAATTCGCCGCGTCGGTCCCCTTCCCGAAGCGGCTCGGAGCACCGGACGAGTACGCCTCGCTCGCCCAGCACCTGCTGGAAAACCCGTACATCAACGGCGAGGTCGTGCGGATCGATGGTGCGCAACGATTCCAGCCGAGGTGAGTTGGGTCTGATGGGTGGGGCAGAGCGGGGAGCCCGGCCCGGTGCCCCGCGCAGCCCCGAGGCGCGGCTGCGTTGGTGGCACCTCGATCCCTCGCCGCCGGTGAATGGGCGCTCGCCTGGCGCCGTCGACGAGCCGATCACCAGCACGGTCCGCGAGGTCTTGAACTACTTCGCGAAATGCCCGCGGTGCGGGTATGCGGCGCAGGCATCGAGCACGACCCGGACCTTCGTCGGCGGTCGCGTCGAGACGACGATCTACCCGACCTGTGGTCTGCCCTGCGGCTGGCACGGTACGCCCCGGGTCCTTACCGACCCGGTTCCGCACGAGCCGCTCCATTGACCGCTTCGGCAAGTATCAGGCGTCTACATATCGCGGTCGCCGTCCCGCAATTCGGGACGGCGACCGCGCTGTATTTTTCGGGGGCTTACCGCACCGCTTTGTCGGTGTCGCGCCGCTTCGGTGACCGTGCATCCGGAGTGGTCTCGTGGGATTTCGCATTGTCCGCCTGCGATTCGGCTCGGACACCCGCCAGAAGCCAGCGAATCGACATCACGAAGTTCTTCTCGGTTTTATCCACCCGCTCCACGGATTTCTCGGAAAGCTTCGGTTCGCGCATGCCGCGCACCTCCACGATTGTGTGATTTATCGTGAGATTGACCAATGCGCGGCAGCATTCCACAGCAAGGCGCAGTGGAAACCCCTCTCGGCGAGTGGCATCCACCAATTCGTGGACATAGTCCATGACCGCGTTGCGATCATCGATCGTCATCAACTCGGTGAGGAACGGGTGTGCCCGTAATGCGTCGTGCAGGGCCAGACACCACTGCACCGCCGTCGATTCCCAATCCCCGTACTCGTGAAAGTCCAGTCGCAGCAGCGAGAAATGCCGGGCCACCAGGGCGCGGATGAGTTGTTCCCGATTGCCGACCTGCTGATACAGCGTGCGGGTCGAGATACGGAGTTCGGTGGCCAGCCGCCGCGTGCTCAGCGCATCGGTACCCTCGGCGTCCAGCAATGCCAGCGCATGATCGTAGATCACCTCGACGGGTATGAGCGGCTTGGCCATCGTTGCATTCTACGTGTGCTTGTCTGCCACGTTATTTCCCTCGATGGACTGCAGGGCTCTGACCAGATCGGCGAGATCGGCGCTATCGGGGGCATAGCCGGGGAAATAGCAGCAGACATCGGACGCGTACTCGCCGTAGCGATCTCGAACCTGGGCCGCGCATTCCTCCGGGGTGCCGACGATCCCGTAGGCACGCACCATCGGCTCGGTGATCAAAGCCCGCATCTCGGCGTACTTACCCTGTTTCGACAGTTCGTTGAGTTCGGGCTGCAATTGCTCCCACCCGTGCACCTCCAGGACGGCGCGGTACGGTGGGGTCGACCCGTAGAAGGCGATGAGCGAGGCCACCCGATCGACTGCCGTCGCGAGTTGGGTCTCGGTGCGCCCGACCGCCACCATGACCTGGGCGATGACCTGGAACTGGTCGAGCTCCCGCTGCGACTTCCGCAGACCCGCGGTGATGGCGGGCACAGTGCGCTCGGCGAAGTGCCGGGTGCTGTTGAACGGCATGACGAGCAGGCCGTCGGCCACTTCGGCGGCCTTGCGGGTCATGACCGGCCCCAGCGCGCCCATGAGCACCGGTGGCGGTCCGAACGGGTTGGGTCCCGGATCGAAGTTGGGCGGCATCAGCGTATGCGTGTAGTACTCGCCGCGAAAGTCCAACGGCGCCTTGCGCTCCCATGCCGCGAAGATCGCCTTGACCGCCGCGACGGATTCCGCCATACGATTCGCCGGTTTACCCCACTGGCTGCCGTAGCGCTTTTCGATGTGCACGCGGACCTGTGAACCCAGGCCGAGCCGAAATCGGCCGCCGCTGTACACCTGGAGGTCATAGGCGGCGTGGGCCAGGTGCAGCGGACTGCGCGGTCCGGCGATCGCCACATTGGTCATCAGTTCCAGGTCGGTTTCATCCGCGGCCAGTACCAGTGGGAAGAAGACATCGTGCTGTCCCTCGAAGGAAAAGATGCCATCGGCACCGAGCGCGGCGATCGCACGGGCGCTGTCGCGGACTTCGGTGGGTGACCCGTCCACCTGCAAATGTACTTTCACCGGAATTCGTCCTCTCGATCGTTTCGACCACGGCGGCCGCGCCAGGGCAGGTCGAGCTCTTGTGGCCTTGCCGCAAAGTCTGATAAGAAATCACTGTAGTTTTATCCTAAGGCAGCGCCTTCCGGCAACCGTCGACAAATGTGATGAGACGAGAGCGTGAGCGAATATCTTCATTCCGAGCAACGAGGCGCGGTGCGCGTCCTGACCATCGATCGGCCCGATTCGAAAAATGCGTTGCACGGCCCCTTGCGAAATGCCCTGTGCGAGGCCATAGCCGACGCCGACCGGGACGACGCCGTGCGCGCCGTGGTGCTGACCGCCGTCGACCCGGTATTCAGTGCCGGGGTCGATTACAAACAACTCGACGCGGCGGCCAGCTCGCCCGAGATCAATCCGGCTGCCGCGGCGCGCGCCGCGCGCAAACCGGTGATCTGTGCGGTGAACGGTGCGTGCGTCTCCGGTGCGCTGGAGATCGCACTCAGCTGTTCGTTCATCATCGCCTCGGAGCTGGCCCGCTTCGCCGACACACATGCCTTGCTCGGTGTGGTGCCGACATGGGGACTCACGGCCTTACTGCCGCGCGCGATCGGCGTCCGCGCGGCCCGAGAGATGTCGATTTCCGGTGCCTTCGTCGACGCCGACACCGCACTGCGGATCGGCCTGGTGAATCACGTTGTGCCGCATGAGGATTTATTGCCGTTTACCCTCGAGCTGGCCGAGCGCATACCGGCGACCGTGGCGGTGGGGGAGATGCTCGAACTCTATGCCCACGGCGCGGAGCTGTCGCTCGCCTGTGCGCTGGCCGCCGAGGCCGTCCACAGCACGGGGCGTACCTACGACCTCGAAGCGTTCACCGCTGCCGGCAGCGCGACTGCCGCCCGGCAGCGCGGATACGCGTAACCCATTCCGAGAGGAGAAAGTCATGGCAGGTCGTTTCGAGGGCAGGCGTGCGGTCGTCACCGGCGCCAGCCGGGGTATCGGCGCAGGTACCGCGTAGCGATTGGCGGCGGAGGGCGCCCATGTCGCGCTGGTGGCCCGCACGCTCGACAAGCACCCGACCATGCCGGGCAGCCTGCGGCAGACCGAGGCCACCCTGCGGGCGTATGGACACCGGGTCGGCTCGATCGTCGCGGACCTGGCCGACCCGGACGCTCGATCCACGGTGATATCGCAAGCCGTCGAAATCCTCGGCGGACCGGTCGACATTCTGGTCAACAATGCCGTCTCACCCGCCGCCGTCCCATTGACCAAGGTCTCGGCGCGCCAGCAGCGCACCGCCTATGAATGCAATGTCATTGCCCCACTGGAACTTACCCAGCAGGTCGTGCCCGGAATGCGCGCGGCGGGTGCCGGCTGGATCGTGAATATGACCAGCTTCGGCGCCAACCTGCATTACGGGCCGCCGTTCTATCTCGGCCCGCAGGGATCGACGATGGAGCTCTACGGCACGACGAAGGCGGCGCTGAACCGGCTGACCAGCGGCCTGGCCGGAGATCTGCACGGCACCGGGATCCGGGTCAATGCGGTCGGGCCGCGAATCGCGGTCATGAGCGAGGGAATGGCCGATCTGATGGGTGATCAGCTGGCACCCGAAGTGTTCGAGGCGGTGGAGGAAACGGTCGAGGCGGTAGTCGCGCTGTGTGACTGTGCCGAGGACACCACCGGGCAGGTGACCGTCAGTCTGGATCTGATCGCCGACTGGGGTCTGACCGTGCACAACCTCGACGGTCTGGCGCGCGTCTGACAGCTGCCCGACCGGCCCTGCTCCGGCGGGGCCGGTCGGGCGAAAATCAGAGGCGGTATTCGCGCAGAACGCCCTTGCTGATGATCCGTTTCTGGATCTCGCTGGTTCCTTCGCCGATCAGCATGAACGGCGCCTCGCGCATCAGTCGCTCGATCTCGTACTCGATGGAATAGCCGTAGCCGCCATGGATTCGGAAACTGGCCTGGGTGACTTCGTTGCAGAATTCGCTGGCCAGGTATTTGGCCATGCCCGCGGCCACGTCATTGCGTTCACCCGAATCCTTGAGCCGCGCGGCATTGACCATCATCAGATGTGCCGCTTCGACCTTGGTCGCCATCTCCGCCAGGGTGAAGCCGATGGCCTGGTGTTCGACGATGGGTTTGCCGAAGGCCGATCGCTGCTGGGCGTAGCGAGCGCCGAGTTCGAATGCGCGGATGGCGATTCCACAGGCGCGCGCGGCGACATTGACGCGGCCGACTTCGATGCCGTCCATCATCTGTTTGAAGCCTTCGCCCGGAATGCCGCCGAGCACGGTGCCCGCGGCTGCCACGTAATTGTCGAACAGCAGCTCGGTGGTATCGATGCCCTTGTAGCCCATTTTGTGGATCTTGCCGGGAATGCTCAGGCCGGGCGCCACCGTGCCATATCCGGCGGGCTTTTCGATCAGGAAGGTTGTGAGGTTGTCGTGCGGTCGTTCGCGCCCTTCGTCGGTGCGGACCAGGACCGCGACGACGGTGGCCGTCGAGCCGTTGGTCAGCCACATCTTCCGGCCGTCGATGACGTAGTTTCCCGCGTCGTCACGGACCGCTTTGGTGCGAATGGCGGCCACATCCGAGCCGAGTTCGGGCTCCGACATCGAAAACGCGCCACGGATCTCGCCGGTGGCCATCCGGGGCAGGAAGTGTCGCTTCTGCTCCGCGGTGCCGTGGTGCTGAAGCAGATACGCCACGATGAAGTGGGTGTTGATCACTCCGGAAATGCTCATCCAACCCCGCGCCAGTTCTTCGACGCAGAGCGCGTAGGTGAGCAGGGATTCACCGAGTCCACCGTATTCCTCGGGAATCATGAGCCCGAACAGCCCCATCTCCGCCATGCGGTCGACGATGGCCTGCGGGTAGGTATCGGCGTGTTCGAGTTCCTGGGCGCTGGGAATGATCTCCTTGTCCACGAATGCGCGGACCGTATTCAGGATTTCGGTCTGGACCTCGGAAAGCCCGTGTGTTCGTGCGAGTTTCACAACACCACCACCGTCAGTGTTTCCGCGACGCATGCGGGTTTGGGCTGTCCTTCGTTCTCGATGGTCCAGCGGACGGTGAGCTGTGCCCGCGACTGTTCGACGCGCAGGTCCGCGATGGTCGCGGTGGCACGGATGCGGGTGCCCCAGCGGACCGCCGACGGGAAGCGAACGCTGTTGCTGCCGTAGTTGATTCGGGCCGCGCCGAAGTCGAGGGCGTAGACGTCGCGGCCGAGCAGCGGGATCAGCGAGAGCGTGAGGTAGCCGTGGGCGATGGTCGCGCCGTAGGGGCCGTTCGCGGCGCGCTGCGGGTCCACGTGGATCCACTGGTCGTCGCCGGTGGCTTCGGCGAAGGCGTCGATCCGCGTCTGGTCGATCGTCAGCCACGGGCCCGGTCCGATGGATTCGCCGACCGCGGCACCCAGCTCGTCCAGCGATGTGAATATGCGCATGGTCATGCCACCCTCTCGAAGACGGCGGCCAGGCCCTGTCCGCCACCGATACACATGGTTTCCAGACCGTAACGCAGTTCGCGCCGGTGCATTTCGCGCGCGAGCGTCGCGAGCATTCGTCCGCCGGTGGCGCCGACCGGGTGGCCGAGCGAGATGCCGGAGCCGTGCACGTTCGTGCGTTCGAGATCCTGCTCGCCGAACTTCCACTCGCGCAGTACGGCCAGGGCTTGGGCGGCGAACGCCTCGTTGAGCTCGATCAGGTCGATATCGGGGAGGGTGAGCCCGGCTCGGCTCAGGGCCGCCTCGGTCGCGGGCACCGGGCCGATGCCCATGATGTCGGGTCGCACTCCCGCCACCGCCCAGGACTTGAGGGTGACCAGTGGGGTGAGCCCGAGTTGTTCGGCTGTGTCGTGGGTGGTGACCAGGCACATCGCGGCAGCGTCGTTCTGGCCGCTGGAATTGCCCGCCGTGACCGTGGCATCCGGATCGAGCCGCGCGCGAATGGGTTTCAACTTGGCGAGCGCCTCGAGGGTGGTATCGGCGCGGGGGTGTTCATCGATCTCGATCCGGTTCTCCGCACCTCGTGCCGACACGGTGACCGGGATGATCTGCTCTGCGCTCGCGCCGCTCTGCTGCGCCGCGACCGCACGCTGGTGCGACAGCACGGCGAGTCGATCCTGCTCCGCGCGGGTGATGTCGTAGATCCTGCGCAGATTCTCCGCGGTCTCCAACATGCCGCCGGGGACCGGATGATGTTGTCCGCCCGCCGTTTCGCGGCCCCGGACGAGACCGTCGTGCACCCGCACACCCCCGCGGGCACCGCCCCACCGCATATCGAGCGAATAGAACGCGGCATTGCTCATACTCTCGGCGCCACCCGCGACGACCACCTCGTTGGCGCCGCTCTGCACCTGCAGCACAGCTTGGATGACGGCCTGCAAACCAGAACCGCACCGCCGATCGACTTGCATCCCGCCGACCGTGACCGGCAACCCGGCATCCAGGGCGACCACGCGGCCGATCGCTGGGGCCTCGCTGTTCGGATAGCAGTGGCCGAGCACGACGTCCTCGATGATTTCGGGATCGATTCCGGTACGCCGCAACAGACCTTGCAGGGCGGCAACGCCGAGCTCGACCGCGGTGCGCGACCGGAATGATCCTCCGTAGCGTCCGATGGGGGTGCGGACGGGTTCGCAGATCACAACTTCACGCATGGAATTCGTCTCCAGGAGCAGGGAAATCGACTTGATCCGGCGCGATCACATGAACCGTCCACCGGTCACTTCCAGGGTGGTGCCCGTCATGTAGGAGGACAGGTCCGAGGCCAGGAACAGCGCGACGTTCGCGACCTCGGTCGGCTCACCGGCGCGCGACATCGGAATCTCGGACATCTTCTGCGCCCACACGTGTTCGGGCATCGCCAACGTCATCGGCGAACGAATCAACCCGGGTTGGATCGCGTTGACCCGCACACCATGAGCGGCCGTCTCCTTGGCCGCGGCCTTCGTCAATCCGATGATGCCCGCCTTCGCAGCGGAGTAGTTGGTCTGACCGGCCATCCCGACCTTGCCCGACAGCGAGGATATGTTCACGATGCTGCCGTGTCGTGCTTCGCGCATGATCGCCGCGGCCATCCTGGTGCCGTGCCAGGTGCCTTTGAGATGCACCGCGATCACCTCGTCGAAGTCCTCCTCGGACATCTTGCGCATGGAGGCGTCACGGGTGATGCCCGCGTTGTTCACCATGATGTCGAGCGCACCGAATTCGGTGAGCGCCGTATCGAGCAGGGCCGCGATATCGGTTGCGCGCGTGACGTCGCAGCGCACCGCACGCGCGACCTCACCGCCCAGAATGCGTTGCGTGTCACCGGGATTCAGATCACCCACCACGACACGCGCCCCGTGCAGCATGAATATCTCGGCGATGGCGAGTCCGATGCCCTGAGCGCCGCCGGTGACAACGGCGACGCGGCCTTCGAGTAGTGACATTGACGTCCTTATGGCTGGGCTCAGTATTGGGTGGATCCGAGGTCGACCGATATCTGGGCGGCCGTGATGAAGCGCGCTTCGTCGCTGGCGAGCCAGCACACGGCGTTGGATACGTCCTCCGGCTCGGCGACCCACGCCGGGAGGAACGGTGTGGTCATATGCGCCAGTTGCGGATTGGATTCGAACGCCCGGCCCAGCGCGGCGACCATGTCACCGCTGCCCATGGGCGTATTGACCGCACCCGGGTGCACGCTGTTCACGCGGATGTCGTGTTTTCCGAGTTCGGCCGCCAGTGACCGGGCCATCCCGGTGATGGCGTGCTTGCTGGCCGTGTAGTGCACCATGAAGGGCTGCATCTTCACACCCGCGGCGGAGCTGATCAAGATAATCGACCCGCCGCGCCCGCCGTCGATAATGTGTTGGGCGCCTGCGACAACGGTATTCCAGGTTCCGGTGATATTGACGTCGATGACGTCGCGGAAGGATTCGGGGGTAATCGCGTCCCAGGCTTCGGGGATGCAGATTCCGGCGTTGGCGACAATGGTGTCGAGGCGACCCAGGGCGTCGACGCCCTCGTTCACGGCCTTGCGCAGTCCGTCCAGGTCCCGGATGTCGACAGTGGAGGCGAGTATCCGGCGGCCGGTCGCTTCGACCATCCGCACCGTCTCGGCGAGATCGTCGGGGGTTGCCGAATCGTAGGGAACCGCAGGCGGGAGTGGACCCGCCACATCGACGGCGATGACGTCGGCGCCTTCGGTTGCCATGCGCACCGCGTGCGCGCGGCCCTGACCTCGCGCTGCTCCGGTTACGAACACCACCTTATCCGTGAGTCGGCTGGTCACTTGCTCTCCTTTGCCTGCGGCGTCGTATGCGGATGGATCATATCCGCGAGCGGAGAACCGGCCTCTCGTTCCCGTATCGCCGATCCACCGAAATATATATCGTATTGTCTATCGTAAGTGCAACGGTAGTTTCTGTGGAGGCTGCTCCGTGGATCGAGTGAGGAGTGCGCGGATGTCGCAGGTCATCGGGTTTGTCGGTGCGGGACAGATGGGCGAACCGATGGTGGTTCGGTTGGTGCGGGCCGGCTATCGGGTGGTGGTCTACGCGCGCCGTGAACCAGTGCGGGAACGCTTGCTGGCATGCGGTGCGGAGGTCGTGGATTCGGTAGCCGCGGCCGCCGCGGCCGCCGATATCGTGATCGTCTGCGTGTTCTCCGATGCGCAATTGGTCGAGGTAGTAGGCGGCCCCGACGGCGTATTGGCGGCAGCGGGCCCGGATACGGTCGTGGTGTCGCATACGACGGGCGCGGTGTCGACGGTAAAGGATTTGGCGGCAACGCATCCGGAGGGACCGGTGCTGTTGGACGGGCCGGTGAGCGGTTCGGCCGAAGATATCGCGGCGGGGAAGTTGACGGTGCTGCTGGGTGGTCCGGCATTGGCGGTGGAAGCGGCGCGCCCGGTCCTCGAGGCCTATGCCCGAACGATTGTCGCCACGGGTGGGCTCGGCAGTGCACTGGGCGTGAAACTGGTGAACAACGCCCTGTTCGCCGCGAATGCACAGCTGGTGGCGCTCGCGGCGGAGGTCGGCAGGCGATTGGGCGTCGAGGACACCGATTTACTGGATGCGCTGGCGGCGTGCAGCGGTAACAGCTTCGCGGCCACTTCTATTCGGCGCACCGGGGGATTCCCGAAATTCGAACAGTTGGCGGCGCCTTTCCTGCGCAAGGATGTTGCGGCCTGTGTTGCCGCGACAGCCGATCTCGGCGTCGATCTCGGCCTGCTCGGCACCGTCATCGCCGACGGGCCGTTCGAGCTCGGGTGATCACCAGTCCGAACAAGCCGGTGCCGAGACGGTCGTCGGTACGCCGCGGCGCATACCGGGACATCGGATCGTCTCACTCCGGTTCGTCGACAACCAGCCGTGTACGTCCTTGCATACCCCCTCTCCCACACCCGAGCGCAGCAGGTGGGATTCGTCGCCGACGCACAACAAGTCTCGGGATGTCCCGCGCACCGATTCGCGCGCCGCGCATGGTTTCGCCCGCGATTTCGCGCGCGGCGTGATACAGGCGCGCGGAAGCGTATGTCGATTCCGAGGCAGCTTATTCGGTAGGGGGTAGGGCAGAAACACTAACGGCCCCAGTCCATTACGTGTTGGACTGAGGCCGTTGTCTACGATTAGGTCTTGTTACGAAGTGGGGCGGGTGAACTCACCGTCTTGCACGCCCGCGGTGAAGGCGTCCCACCCGCCCGGAGTGAATACCAGTGCCGGGCCGGTCGGATTCTTGCTGTCACGAACCCCAACGCCACCGCCGTCCAGGAATGCCACCTCGACACACTCGTGGTTTCCGGAGCTACGGGTGCTCTTGAACCATTTCGCACCCGCTAGGCGGTCATCGTTCACTGTCTCGAGTCCTTCCGTGCTACCTGCCGCAGCAGTGCTCTGCTGGCCACTGCATCCAGCGCTGTGTGCTGGATCGTCGCAGACGCCCGCCGGTGCAGCTCGACGTCCGCCTGTTCCTCAAGGTACATGTCGCCGGATAGTTCTCGACGTAGACGACGGTCGGTTCGGCTACGCCGTTCGTTTTGGGTTCGAAGTCGAGGATGACGAACGGTCCCACTGGTGTGCCAAGTGGAAACCCTGCCTTGAACGGCAGGATGCGGATCGAGATGTTCGGCTTCGTGCTCATATCCGCAAGATGTCGGCACTGAGCCGCTGTGATCGCCTCGCTTCCGACGATCGTGTGTAGGACACATTCATGGAGGACGAGATCGACGGTGACCGGCGATTTCTTGCGGGTGAGGATGTTCTGGCGCTGCATCTTCAACTCGATCCGGCGATCGTGCTCCTCCTCGGATTCCTTCGGGAAGTGGATCCGATTCAGTGCGCCAATGTAGTCGGCCGTTTGGAGCAGGCCGGGCACCAGATCGGGTCGCCAGATCTCCATCGACCGCGCGTCGGTCTCCAAGCGCATATAGACATCGAGGTTTGCTCGAATGAGATCGTTGTACGGGTTGTACCAAGTCTTTTCGGCCACCTGCCGAGCCAGCTCGATCATGGCCGCGACTTCATGGTCCGGAATTTCGAGGATCTTGCCGAGTTCGACGAGATCCCGGTCCAGCACCTTGCCGGGTTCTCCTCGCTCGAAGCGCGCGTACCTACTGTGGCTCCACTGCATCGATTTCGCGACCGCCTCCTGGGTGAATGACGTGTTCGCCTCGCGCTGTCGGCGGACGAACTGTCCCAGCTGGCGTCGTGGCAGTGAAGTGTTTCCCGCAAAGACCATCGCAGGTCCTTGGCACTATCAGAAATGACAGGGGTCGACTGCCGTAGTGGCAGGCGCCCTGCGGTTTCGAATCACTTTCGGAGAGATGCTGATTCGGTAGTGCCGTGTTGACGGTCGAGTGATCTGATGTGCAGACGCCCGGGGGGAAGGCTTCGACGCGAGAGCCCGCCTGCTGGCTCGACGGTCCCATCCCATTCGAGGCCGGGTGCCCAAAGATTCGGTACGACCGGAGGTTCGCAATGATAACGAACAAGCAAGTGACACAACCGGATACACGCCGAAGTGTCCGGCCGAAAGCTGTCGGATTCGTGCGCGGTGACGTTTCCGGACTCGCGGCACCCGAGCACGCGCGGGCCGTGACGCGGCACGCCGAGTCGTTGGGTTATCAGTACGTCTACACGATACGGCCGCCGCAGGATGCGTCCGATCCGATCGGATATGCCGTCGGTATCGCGGCCGGGCTCGATGTTGCCGCGCTAGTTGTCTATGAGCTGGCTCATGTCGACGATCAACCGGCACGGGTATGCGAGGACTTCGATCTCGAAACCGTCTGTCCCGCAACTGCTTGGGTCCGGGCAGCGCGCCCTGGACCTCGTGCGGTGGGCGCGGCGTGATGAGCCAGGAACTGACCTTCACCCTGCCGGAGATCTGCGAGTACGCGGACATCGAGCTGGCGCACGAACTGAAGCGCACGCACCGTACCTGCCGGATTCATCGTTGCGCGTGGAAGGCGGCTGCGTACTACACACTGGTCGATGCCGGACGGCTCGTCCCGCAATCGGTGACCCCGCGTGAGCGGACCGCCGCCCGGGGGATCGCCTTCCCTACGTTGGACAGCGAGCCGCGCCCCCTGCATGGGCTGCCCCTGCGCACATTGCACGAGGTGCTGGACAAGCTCAACGAGCTGGCATCGCCGGTGTCCGGCGCACTCGCGAACGATCACGGCAACGACTGACTTCGAACGGGGTCCGGTATGAGTGAGCGTCGCACCGAGGTCGACGGCTGGCGGGCGGATTGGCGGATCGATCGCCACTGCATCCGAATAATGCTGGTACGCAACCCATCCGAAGCGCAACCGCTGCTGTCCGCCCCGACACCTGCCGTCGCACCGGACCTGGCCGAGCTGCGCGAGCGGTTCCCGGAACTCTCGCGATTATGGGACGCGATCCGGCACGAATACTGGGTCGAATTCTTTGTCCCCCAAGAACATTCACAGGGAACTATCTAGCGAAAGGAGTATCCGGTGACTTCCGATCCGGAATCGGTCCGAGAGCAGCAGCTCGCCAGTCGTGCCGAACGAGCGGGCTACCTGCTGGTGCGCGATCAGCGCTGGACACTGCTCGACGCGGAAGACGGCGAAGCGCTGTATTCAACAGCGTCATTGGACCTCATCGAGCAATGGCTGTCTCAATGACGCATCCGACGGATTCCCGCCACCGCACGCCACCACCTCGATTCGCTGTCAATTGCCCGACAATTCGACCCGACAGCGTGGGCGGTCCGGGACGAGCAACCCGCGGTGTGAATCGACCTGGCGTGCAACGTCGCTCGTTCGGCCGCCGTGTCGGTGGGCGGTAGTACGGTGCGCCACATGGCCGCGAACCCGTCGAACCCGCACGACGCATACTTCCCGCAATGTGCTCGGCCGACCTGCCGAGGCGGCCTCGGAACTACGTCTGGTATTGCCGAAGGAGATTGTGGCGCGCCTGGATTGGTCCACGCTCGAGGTGCAGTCGGGTACATTCGTGTCCGATGAGTTGCGGTCCCGCCAGAGTGATCTGCTGTTCCGGACCCGCCTCGACGGCCGCGATGCGTTCGTCTACATCCTGTTGGAGCATCAGAGCCGCAGTGACAATCTAATGCCGTTCCGGATGCTCGAATACATAGTCAATATCTGGAACCATTACCTGCGCTCCCAGCCCGATGCGCGACTACTGCCGCCGATCATTCCGGTTGTCATGCACGTCAGCCCGAACGGATACCGGTGGACGGCGCCCATGGACGTGGCGGAGCTGATCGATGCTGACGCCGACGTCCGGGCGGCGCTCGGGGATTACCTGCCGCGATTGCGGTACGTACTCGACGACGTCAATGCCGTCGATCTGCCCGCACTACTGCAACGACCGCTGAGACCCGCGACCAAGGTCATGCTGTGCCTGCAGAAAATTGTGTCGGGCAACCCCGACCTGGTCCGGCAACTCCTGCTCCTCCGCACCGAACTGCGAGCCGTTATCGCAGGTCCAGGCGGGAAACAGGACTTCGGAACCATCGTGAAGTACATTTTGTTCGTCGGCGATATAGATGCCGACGACCTCGATCCCCTCACCGATCAACTCGGGCCGGAAGCCAAGGAGGCCATCGTGACGACCGCTGACAGGTTGCGTGCAGAAGGTGAAGCACGTGGGGAAGCGCGTGGGCGGGCGGTGACATTGATCGAGCAGTTGACGTTGCGGTTCGGTCGGCTGCCCGCGTCGGTGGAGCAGGCTATTCGTGATGGTGGGTTGGATCAGTTGAAGGTGTGGACCGCGCGGGTGCTCACGGCGAGCAGCCTGGACGACGTCCTGGCCTGATCGCGGTTTCACACCGGTCGCGCTGTCGACGCGGGTCTATTGCTGACGGCGCTGGGCGTTCTTGACGAGTCCGCCGCCGATGATCAAGCGCTGGATCTCGCTGGTGCCCTCGTACAGTCGCAGCAGCCGGACATCGCGGTAGATGCGTTCGACGGCCACATCACGCATATAGCCGGTGCCGCCGTGCACCTGCACCGCCAAATCGGCTACGTTGCCCGCCATTTCGGTGCAGTACAGCTTCGCGACCGATGGTGCGATGCGCCGGTCTTCGCCCGCGACCCAGCTGCGCGCCGCGTCGCGCACCAGCGCCCGGCCCGCCATGACCCCGGTCTGCATATCGGCGAGCATGGCCTGCACCAGCTGGAACTGTCCGATCGCAGTGCCGCCCTGAGTGGCCGTCGCGGTGTAGGCCACCGATTCGTCGAGGGCGCGTTGCGCGGCGCCGACCGCGAGCGCGGCGATATGGATCCGGCCGCGGGCCAGTGAGGTCATCGCCGCGCGATAGCCGATATCCTCGCTGCCGCCGACCAGCGCCTCCGGACCGACGCGCACATCCTGGAATCGCACCTCGGCCGTCCACGCGCCGTCCTGACCCATCTTGCGGTCCTTGGGCCCGACCTCGACGCCGGGGGAGTCGGCGGGCACGAGGAATACCGCGATTCCGGCGCCGTCCGCGTCGGCGGGGCGGGTGCGCGCGAAGGCGACGAACAGATCCGCCACGGGAGCGTTGGTGATGAATCGCTTCTCGCCGTTGATGATCCAGTCCGCCCCGGAACGCACTGCCGTACTCCGCAACGACGCCGGATTCGAACCCGCCCCGGATTCGGTGAGTGCGAACGAGGCCACCACCTCACCGGAGGCAATGCGCTCGAGCCATCTCGACTTCTGTTCCTCGGTGCCGAATCCGACCAGTACCTGTCCCGCGATTCCGTTATTGGTGCCGAACATCGACCGCAACGCGAGCGTGGTGTAGCCGAACTCCATCGCCAACTCGACGTCCTGTGCGAGATCGAGGCCGAGCCCGCCCCATTCCTGGGGGATGGCGTATCCGAAAAGTCCCATCGCCTTGGCCTGTTCGACGATGTCGTCGGGCATCCGGTTCTCTTCGGCGATCTCGCGCTCCCGCTCGACGACGACGGCTCGGACGAACTTCCTGGTCTGGGCCAGGATTTCGCGGAAATCCTCCGGTGCGACCGCATCGACGCCGGTGGATGAACTCGTCATGACATGGCCTCCTGGAATCCGGCATCGGCGCCGGTGTCGTCGTTTCGCTTGACCGCTCAGCAAGTGTCTATAACATTACTGTAATGCCAGCGGTATGTAATACGGTAACGCTCGGATGCGGCCGCCGTGCGCCGGGTACCACCTCCTTCTCGATGTATTGGTTGCTGCGATGAATGCTTATGACGTCGGTCTTTTGCTACTGCGAGCCTGCCTCGGTCTGACCATGGCCGCACACGGATACGGCAAGATCTTTTCCGGCGGACGGCTCGCCGGGACTGCCGCGTGGTTCGACAGCATCGGAATGAAACCTGGGGTGCTGCACGCGCGCCTGGCGGCCGGCTGCGAGGTCGGCTTCGGTATCGCACTCGCGGTCGGCTTGCTCACCCCCGTCGCCGCGGCCGGATTCGTCGCACTCATGGTGGTGGCGGCGTGGACCGTCCATCGTTCCAATGGTTTCTTCATCGTCGGCAACGGCTGGGAGTACAACATGGTGCTCGCGGTGACGGCGATAGCCGTAGCGACACTCGGCGCCGGGCGGATCAGCATCGATCGGCTGGTTTTCGGCGTGGATCAACCCGATGGCTGGGTAGGTCTCGTGATCGCGGCCGGTCTCGGCGCGGTATCCGGTATCGGGCAACTCGCGATCTTCTACCGGCCGCAGGCCACGACGGTTTCCTGATGTCGAAACGGACGACGTCGTCGGCGCGCTACGAAAATGGCGACGGCACTGCGGAATTCGCGAACCAATTGTCGGCTCGACTCGTCGACTACGGCGACCGGCCGTGTATCGAGTTCGAACAGCGGTGGTATACGGGCGAGGAGATCGTCGACTACATCCGTGCGATCGAACTCGCGCTCGCCCGCGCCGATGTTTCCATATCCGAGCGGGTCGCCATCGTTGTTCGCAACCGTGTGCCGCATGCCGCGGCGGTGCTCGGATGCATCGCCCGGTCTCGCCCGATCGCCATGATCAACTCGTATCAGTCCGCCGAGTCCATGGCCCGTGATATCGAGGAAGTGCGGCCGAGTGCCGTCGTTGCCGACCGCCAGGATTGGACCGACGCGGTGGTCGCGGCCTGCGAGCGAGTCGGCAGTGCCGGGGTTTCGCTTTCGCTGGATCCGCCGCAGACCGAGACGGTAATGCCGCGCAATCACGCCAAGGGTCGCGGCTCGGATCGGATCGCGGAGGTTCCTGCCTTGCACATCTTGACCAGCGGAACGACGGGACCGCCGAAGCGGGTGCCGATCCCGCTGTCCGCACTCGAACATACGGTCCGGACTATGACCGGCGGCGCAACCGCCGCACTCGACGATCCGCCGGAATTGGTGTACTGGCCATTCGGTAGTGTGGGCATCTGCCAGCTGCTCGCCGGCCCATTTCTCGGCAAGCGCATGGTCCTGCTGGAGAAGTTCAGCGTCGAACAGTGGGTTCGCGCGGTCAAGACCTACCGGATCAAGCGGGCGGGCGTGCAGCCGACCATTCTGCGAATGATTCTGCAAGCCGATGTCCCGCGCGAAGATCTGGCATCGCTGGAATATCTGCCCGGCGGTTCCGGGCCGCTGGAAGCCGAACTGCGCGCGGAATTCGAGCAGCGCTACGGTATTCCGCTGCTGTGGGCGTATGGGGCAACCGAGTTCGCGGGTTCGGTCTGTGCGTGGACACCCGAGTTGCACCGCCGATTCGGTGCCACCAAGGAGGGCAGTGTCGGCAGGCCGCTGCCGGGCGTACAGGTCCGCGTTATCGACGCCGCGACCGGATCCGAAGCGGCGGTCGGCGCGCAGGGCTTTCTGGAAGCCAAGGTGGCTGTGCTGGGCCAGAATTGGGTGCGCACGACCGATCTCGCCTCGGTGGATGCCGACGGTTTCGTCACCGTGCACGGCCGGGGCGACGGCGCGATCAATCGCGGTGGATTCAAGATCCTGCCCGAGACCGTTCGCGAAGTGCTGCTCGGGCATCGAGCAGTCCGCGATGCCTGTGTGGTCGGTGTGCCCGATCGGCGGCTCGGACAGGTGCCCTTCGCGGCGGTGGAGGTGCGGCGCGGTGTCGCTGCCCCAGTTGAGTCCGAACTGAAAGAACTGGTCCGGCAAGCCCTCCCGAGCCATCACGTGCCCGTCGCGATCGCGGTGGTCGAACAGTTGCCGCGCAATGCGGCATTGAAGGCGAAGCTGGACGAGGTGGCGGCCATGTACGGCCGCGACTGAGGGCACCTCCCCAGTCACGGCGCTGTCTCGAAACTCCGCGTGACCGCGGTGGTACTCATCGGCCGGCTCTGTCGAACTCCGCATCCTCGGTCACCTAGTATCGTGTCCAGATAGCTTCTGCCGTATCGCTGCTCGGTCCCGGGTTCGGTCGAACGTAGTCGAATGGTGGTCGCCCAGGGCGAATTCGACCGCCGTATCACTACGGTCGGCGAGCTGCTGGAGGCGGATAGCGCAGCAAGCAATCTGGACGCGGCACTAGAAGATTCGACGGCGTTCGGCTACCGCTCTGTGGAACCGGTGTTGAAATCGACCGTGGCGAAGTTGACGGTCGCGAGTGCGGCCAGCTCTTCACCCGGCATGCCGCGCACTTCGACTTGGACCACGATGGACCGCTTACCCGCGTGCACGATCTTGGTCACGGCGCGCGCCGCACCGTCGGTGATGGGGCGGAAATAGCGCACACTCAGATCCGAGGTGACCACGCCGCCGCCGTTCGGCCGCGTCGCCAACGCTGCCGTGCCCGCCGCGATATCGGCCAGTGTCGCTATCAGCCCGCCCTGTAGTCCGCCCGAGGTGTTGACCACGTGCGGAGCGACCGGAAGCTCCCAAACAGGTGAGTCGTCCGCGCCGCCATTTCGGCGGAATCCGATGTGGTCCAGGAGCCCACTGATCGCTTGCATCGCTGTCATGTTTTCGCTCACTTTGTCGTCGAACGCACCGTATTCAGTTACTGGCCCGGCGCGACAAGAGGTCGCGCAATGCCGTGATATCGACTTTGCCGGTCGATCCGCGCGGGATGCACTCGTCGGACTCCAGCAGTAACCAGATCGTCGGCACCTTGAACGCACTGAGCCGTTGCCGCGCGTGGGTGCGGAGCCGATCGATGGCGATCTCACCCACCACGGCCGCGGCCACCTGATCACGTTGGCCCTGAACGACATTGGTGACGAAGGCGTTCTCGACACCGCCGATACCGCGCAGGGCCTGCTCCACCTCACTGGGATAGACGGTGGCGCCGCTGACCTTGAACATGTCGTCGGAGCGGCCGTGATAGAACAGGAATCCGTCTTCGTCGAGATGGCCGAGATCCCCGGTGGGGTAGAAGCCGTCGACTGTCAGCAGGTCTTCGCGTCTGCGGCGGCAGATGCCGCGCAGCGTGTGCGGTCCGCGCAGTTGGATCGCACCCACCGTGCCCGCAGGTGCCGGGCGGCCGTCGACCGGATCGACGATGCGCACCTCCATCCCGGGAAACGGTCGTCCGCAGCTGCCCGACGCGGTGTCGGGCATGTCGGTGTCGGCGCGGTAACCGCAGTAGGGGCCGAAGGATTCGGTCATGCCGAACAGGATGGCGCGCGCACCGGGTCGCGAGCGTTGCTCGGACGGCAGCAATGCCTCGAGGCTGCCCGGCCGCAGCGTCGAGAGGTCGGCGCCGATCGTATCCGCCTGGCGCGCAAGTGCTTCGGCTTGATCGGGCCAGCCGCGAAAGAGGGTGACCCGCTCGCGTTCCAACAGCCGCAAGGTGGTCTCGGGTCGCGGAATCGCCTCGGTGATCAAGGTGGCGCCAGCCAGCAGCGCGGACAGGATGCCACCGCCGAAGCCGCCCACCCAGAAGAAGGGCATCGGCAGGTACAGTCTGGTGTCGCCGTCGATGCATCGGCTGGCGAGTCCGGAGCGCACGGCGCCGAATGCGTTGCCGTGCGAGTGGATTACGCCTTTGGGCAGACTTCGGCTTCCGGAAGTGAACATGATCGTGAGCGGATCGGCGGCGGCGACGGTGCGCGCCAACGCAGTGGCGACCTCGGTGGCCGTTACAGAAACCGCCAGACCATTCACCTGATCGACCGTCCACACCCGGCGTAGCGCGGGCAGCGCAGGGTTGTGGATCGGCCCGTCGTCGTGTGGTCCCAACTCGTCTCGAAGGCCCTCGACGTAGCGGTGCCCGCGGAACTCCTCGACCGTGATCACGAATTCCACTGCGGCGACACGTAATTGAGCGACCAGTTCCGTGCATTTCAGCAAGGTGCTGAGCGGGACCAGCACCGCGCCGATACGCGTGAGCGCGACCGCGAACTGCACCCAGCGAACGCTATTGGGCATGATCAACCCCACCCGGGTGCCCTTGCCGACACCGGCCTCGACGAATGCCGCGGCCAGCCGGTGTGTCGTCGCATCGAGTTCGGCGTAGGTCAGGTGTGTGTTCGGATCGATGACCGCCGAGTCGGCTCCATTGCGGTCGGCGCGCAGTCTTATCAATGCGTCGACCGTGCATGCGGTCGCCGCGACATCCTCAGGCATCGAACATCTTTCGGAGTCGTTGGACATCGACTTTGCCGTTGGAGAGCATCGGAATGTCCGCGGCCGGTGCGAAGACGAACCGTTCGGGAACCTTGTACGCCGAGAGTTCGGATCGAAGTCGCTCCCGCAAGTCGTCGATGACGCCCCCGTGCGGTGTCACGATCACCGCCGCGACCGTCTGACCTCGATCCGGATCGGGCATGCCGAGCACATGCGCCGTGCACGCGGTGATCTTGGTGATGGCCTTCTCGACCTCGTCGGGCGAGACGTTCGCGCTGACGGTCTTGATCATCGAACCATGTCTGCCGATGAAGTAGACGAAGCCGTCGCCGTCGACGCGCACCAGGTCACCGGTGTGGAACCAGCCCTCGGCGTCGAAACTCTCCTCCCGGCTGCGCTTGTAGTAGCCCTGCATGACATAGGGCCCGCGGATGCACAGCTCGCCGATCTCACCGGTCTCGACCTCGGCACCGCTGTCCGGGTCGACGATCCTGATGTCGAATCCGGGGGCGGGCTTGCCGAATGATCCGCGGCGCTGCTCGGGCTGATCGGATTCGTCGCCGCTGAGCAGGACCACGCTGCCCGCCTCGGTCATGCCGAGCATATTGTGGCGCAGCTCGGGATCGCGGGGGCGCAGCTGCTCGGCCATGATCGAGTACAGGTTGCCTCGGCGCATGCTGGACAGATCGCGATCGGCGTAGCTGGGGTGCCGGGCGAGGTGGGCGATGGCGACCGCGAAACCATTTGTCATCGTGGGCTTCTCGGCCTCCAGCAGATCGAGGGTCGCACCCGCGTCGGTGGCGTTCGAGCACACCAGGGTCGACCCCGCGACCAGGGTCGCCAGCAGCCCGAAGGCGAATCCGCCGATCCAGAAGAACGGCGAGTTGCAGAACAGGATGTCCGCCTCGGTGAGTCCGCGGATCTCGTTCAAGTTCTTCTGATGGTCGAGTAGTGCGCCGTGCGTGTGCACGACCCCCTTGGGCGCGCCAGTGGAACCGGAGGTGTAGATGATGGCCAGCGGGTCCGAGCTGTCGACATCATGCTCCATCGCGGTGAGCAGTGCGTCGTCGACGGACTCGGCGAAGTGGTCGAGACCCTCGATACTGCGGACTCGGCGCGCGTCCGTGCCGTAGCTGATCGCAACGTGGCGCAGCTGGGGGACCGCACTGCAGAGCAACCTGCCGCCGGAGCCGAACTTCGAGCTGGTGAGCACCTCGGCCAGCCGCCGGACGTAATCGTTGGAGCGAAAGCTCGCGGCGGCCAGCAGGATTCGGATATCACCGTCGACCAGCTGCTCGCGTAACTCCCTGGCGGTGGCGAAGGTCGAGAACGGGACGATCACAGCGCCGATCCGCGCGGCCGCGAGTGCGCCGACGACGAAGTCGGCGCTGTTGGGATACAGCAACCCGATATGGGTGCCTTTACCGGCCCCCAGTGCGATGAGGCCACGGGCCAGCCGGGCCGAGCGGCGCTGCGCTTCGCCATAGCCGAGGCGTTCGTCGTCGCAGATCAACAGCGGATGATCGGGCCGGGTTCGGGCGTGCCGATGCAGGAACTGTGCCACGGTGGGGGAGTCAGTGACCATTGTCGCCTCGTACGACCGAGGCGGGTTCGCTGAAGTGACGGCGCACCGCGCTCAGATCCGCCTTGCCCGACGGTGTTCGTGGAATGGCCTCGACGATGACGATCCGAGTGGGAATCTCGTAGGCCGCCAACCGTGTTCGGAGGAACTCGACCAGTTCGCTGGTTCCGGCTGTCTCGCCGTGGCGCAGTTCGACCAATGCCACCGGCGTCTCCCCGAGACGCTGGTCTGGCCGGGCCACCACGGCCGCCCCCTGCACGGCGGGATGGCTTTCCAGGGCGCTGCGCACATCGTCGGGCATGATCTTGAACCCACCCCGGATTATCGCCTGATCGGCCCGCCCCAGGATCCACAGAAATCCGTCCGCGTCGATGCGAGCGATATCAGTCGTGCGGATCCAGTCCGCCGACGGACCCAGCTGTCCGGGAATGACTTCGAGCAGGCCGGGCTGGTCGGCCCCGAGGACCGCACCGTCCTCGTCGACGACCCGCAGCCGTGCACCGCCGCTCGCGCGACCGACACTGCCGCGCTTGACATTCCAATAGCTCTGGTGATCGGCCAGCGTCCAGCCCGCGACGCCGCCACCGAATTCGGTTGCGGCATAGGACGTCAGGACGGGGATACCGAACTTCTCGTAGAAGCTGTCGGCATCGGCGGCCGACAGCGGTGCCGTGCCGGAGGTGACGACGCGGATGCCCGCCAGATCGTCCTTGCCCAGATCCGAATGCAGCACCGTGCGCAAAGCGGCGGGCACAAGCGATACCGCGGCCGGACGATGCGCACGCACCGCCTTGGCCCAGCTGCCCAGTTCGAACCGTGGCAACAGCACGAACGGCCGGGCCTCGACGACGCACTGCAATATTCGGAATATGCCGCCGATGTGGACCAACGGCGCATTGACGATCGCGACACCGCGTCGTGGTTCGCTCGGCGGCGTCGCACGTCTCGGGTCGGGGCCGAGCACGCTGCGCGCAAGCATGTCGTACGTGATATCTACGCGCTTCGGTGGCCCGGTAGTCCCGCTGGTCAGCATGCGCACCGCAACCCCCGGCTGGGCGGCACCGAAATCGTGCGGATGCCCGGTCGCATGCGGCTCCACATCCAATTCCGAGATCGACACCGTCGCCGTGTCCGATTCGGGCGTGACCAGCGCTGCGAGATCGCTGGCACGGCCGATGACCAGCGGCAGCCGCAGCGCGGCGATATCGGCGCGGATCCGGTCGTCACCACGTGCCGGATTGATCACTACGACGCTGCCGCCACCCAACAGGACGCCGAGAAATGCGGCCACATGCTCGGGCCGATTGCGCAGCAGAATGCCGACCTGTCGGGGTTCGGCACCGGGCGCGGTGGTGTAGGAGCAGATGCGACGTGCCATATCGCCGAGCAGTCGCCACGAGAACCACCGATCGTCGTACTCGATCGCTGGTGCGTCCGGCCGCAGGTCGAGCACATCGGCGATGCGTCGAATCAATGGATGGTCCTCGCCGGGGTAATCGTTCATCACCGGATCCTTGGTTCGGTCGGAACGCGCTGCGGCGCAGCGCCGTTGCGCTCGTCGGCCAGTTGGGCGGTACCGATCGGATTGCCCAGGCGCGTGTAGATGAGTCCTTGGTCCAGCGCCGCTCGATAGGGCTTGTCGAGTGATTCCCAGATCGCCTTGACCGTGCCTTGCGTGGCCGCGGGTGGTTTGGCGGCGACGGTGGCGGCGATCTCGTGTGCGCGGGCCCAGAGTCGGTCGCGCTCGACGACTTCGGTCACCAGTCCGATGCGCAACGCGGTTTCCGCGCCGACGCGTTCGTCATTGCCCATCAGCGCCATGCGCAAGGTGTCGCCGAGGCCGACGCGTCGCATGAGCCCGACGGGTTCCAATGCGGAGACCAGGCCCGCCGAAACATGTGAGTCGAAAAAGGTGGCCTCGGTCGAACAGATCACGATGTCGGCCTCGTTGACGAAATAGAACGCACCCGCGGTGCAGAGACCGTGCACGGCGCAGATCACCGGTTTCCACATCTTCTGCCATTTCGGGCTGAGTGCTTCGCCGGGATCGTCGTGATGCCACACACTGGCGGGCTGCCCATAGGGTTTCTTGATATCCAAACCGGCGCTGAACGCCCGATCGCCCGCCGCGCGCACCACGACGGCATTGACCTTGTCGTCCAATTTGACGGTGTGCCAGGCACGTTCGACTTCCTCGCACATGGTGCGGTCGAAGGCATTGAGGCGATCGGGCCGGTTCAAGGTGATGGTCGCGACCCGGTCGACCGGATCGATCTCCAGCAATATGGTCTCGAATTCGGTACTCATCGGCACTGCCAATCCGGGGTCCGCTTTTCGATGAAGGCCTGAGGCCCCTCGAGCGCGTCCTCGGTGCGGGTGACACGCTCGCGGAACGATTCGGCGAGCATCTCCGCTTCGTGCAGCGGCACGTCCAGGCCTTTGACGATGGCCAGGCGAGTGCCCCGAACCGCGAGCGGCGCATTGGAGTTGACGACGTCGGCGATCTCGTGTGCGCGCTCGATCAGCCGATCGTGCTCGACGACCTCGGTGATCATGCCCAAGTCGTAGGCGCGCTGGGCGCTCATCCGTTCGTGCTTACCCATCAGCGCCATGCGCAGCGCGACCGAACGCGGTAGCACCCTGGCCAGGCGCACCACCTCGCGGCCCGCGACCAAACCGATGCTGACGTGCGGGTCGAAGAATGTCGCCCGCTCCGAGGCGATGACGATATCCCCGGTGGTCACCCAGTCGAGCCCTGCGCCGCAACACAATCCGTTGATCGCGGCCAGTATCGGTTTGGTCATGGTGCGAAACGGCGGTGTGCCCTCCTGTGGGGCTTCCCACTGCTCATAGGTGGACAGATAGGGCCGTTCGTTGAGCACCTTGCCGTCGCCGGGGATGGCCTTCACATCCGCGCCGGTGCAGAAGGCTCGCCCGGTGCCGGTGACGACGATCGACCAGACCTTGTCGTCGTTTTCCGCCTCGTCATAGGCGGCCCGCAACTCGGTGATCATGTGCGTGCTGAGCGCATTGAGGGCGTCCGGCCGGTTCAGGGTGACGGTGGCCGTATGCCCGTCGACGTCGTATCCGATGGTGTCGAACGGCATGGGATTCCTTCCTGGGCACGGCTGCTTGCGCGCACTACTGATATATATACAGTAGACAGTACCGTTAGGCTTCTGCAAAGGTAGCGGATACGCATCGACGACGAAAAGAGGTCCGATGGCCGAGCATGGGCAGACACCCCCGAGCGGCGCGACGGTGGCCACCGGATCGGCGATTCGGTTCGGCGAGCAACCGCTGCCGCAGACCATGGCCGCTGCCGCTGCCATTCGCAGGCTCAGCGGGTTGCTGCTGTCGTTGGAACATTCCCATCCGACCGTCGACACCATGCTCGGGCGATTCGTCGAATGGGAGCGCGAACTGCGCCTGGCGGTCCCGCCGGACCCGGCGCCACGGGTCGGTGCCGACCAAAGTGCTTCGCAGCGGGTCTATCTGGATCACGCGTCGGATATCGGCGCATTCAATCCCTGTTTCCCGCAATACCGATTCGACCATCTCGGTATCGACGCGGCCGCAGGGCGGGTCACCTTTCCGCTGGTGCACGAGGGGCCGCCCGGGCTCGTGCACGGAGGGTTCCTTGCGGTCTTCTTCGACGCCGTCGTCCAGCACCAGAGCTGTGCGGTCGGCCTGACCGGCAAGACCCGCTCGCTCAATGTCACCTATCGCCGTCCGACACCGATTCTCGTCGAACTGCGATTCGAAATCGTCCGGTCGGTGCGGGAGACCGGCATCGAATCGATAGCACGGCTGATTCTGGAAGACGAGGTGCTGTGCACGGCAGTCGTCCAGACCGTCGCCTTGCCGCCCGAGCGGCTGACCGGGGCGCGATACGGAAAGCGATCCCCGAAAGAGAAGGAAGAGACACACCGATGACCAATTCAAGCGCCGCCGACGGCCGCGTGCTCTACCACACGGACCCCGACAAGAGGATCGCCACTGTCACGCTGAACAATCCGGGTCGGCGCAATTCCTACGATGCGGCAATGCGCGACGGCCTGGCCCGATATCTGGACGAGGTCGCCGAGGACGATGACATCACCGTCGTCCTGCTGCGCGGGGCGGACGGTGTGTTCAGCACCGGCGCCGATATGAACAACGCCTACGGCTGGTACGGCGAAAGCGCCGGAAACGGCAAGCAGCCGACCAAGAGTCGGCCCAGCCAGCGACGGCGGCTGACCGTGGACCGCAAATCGTTCGACTTCTATCACAACTTCCTCGGCTTTCCCAAGGTCACTGTGGGCGAGATCGGTGGCTACGCACTGGGCGGCGGTTTCGAAATGGCGCTGATGACCGATATCTCGGTGATCGCGCGGGATACGAAAGTCGGCATGCCCGCGACCCGTTTCCTCGGCCCCGCGCTCGGCAGCCTGCATATGTTCTTCCACCGGCTCGGTCCGGTGCTCGCGCGCCGGCTGCTGTTGACCGGCGACATCGTCGAGGCGGGCGGCATCGAACATCTCGGCGTCTTCACCGAAACGTGTGATCCCGCGGTGGTGAGCTCTCGGGCGCGGTACTGGGCCGAGAAAGCCGCGAAGATGCCTGCCGACGGTGTCGTCATCGCCAAGGAGGCGTTCCGCCTCGTCGAGCAGAGCCAGGCATATCAGGGCGAGGAAGTGGCCAGCTATCTCTTCCACGCATTCGGGACCAATTTGCAATTCGCCCCAGGCGAATTCAACTTCGTCAAAACACGCGCGGAGCACGGGACCAAGGAGGCATTCCGGCTGCGCGACGAGCACTTCGATGTCCCGGAACCCGAGGCGCCGTAGCGAGTCAGCTCACGAAGGGCCCGGCGCGATTGTTGCTCGCCGGGTCTCGATCAGCCTGCTCGCGTCATCGAGAATGCATTTCAGACCGTATTCGAAGTTCCGCTCATCGGGGGCGCCCGATTTCCGGCCCTTGGCCATCGCCTCGGCGAGCAGCGGAGTCGTCTCGGGCGCGATCAGGATATCGTCGTAGTACGCGCCGCCCTCGGCATCGAGTTCTTTGTTCTTGTCGTAGAGCCGTTGCAGCACAACCGATCCGCGAATGTGCAGATTTATCGCGGAATAGGTGTCGAAAGCCTCGTCGACGGACAGCCCGGCCTCTACCAGGCTGGCTACCGCCTGCTCCATCTGCGTCGCGCCCAACTTGGCGGCGTGCGGGCTCAACGCCGACCTGATCAGGATCAGGTCGCAGAGGATGGGATTTCCCAGAAAAGTCTCGCGCATCATGTGCGCGTGTTTACTCAGCGTCTCGCGCCAATCGCTGGCCTCGACGAACGGCGTCGCGAAGACGTACCGACTCAGCGCGCGGTCGGTCATCGCGTTCAGCAGGTCGTCCTTCTTGCGGAAATACCAGTAGATACTGGTGACTCCAACGTCGAGATGCTTACCGAGCAGCGGCATGCTCAGGCCGTCGATCGACACCTGTTCGGCGAGTTCGAACGCGCCCTCGATGATGTCGGCGGCATTGAGAGAACCGCGCTCACGCCTCGGCCGCTTGGCTGCGGCGCTCCTTTTCGTCATTCCAGCTTCCATTTCCGTGTGGGAGGTCGAAGCTAGCACAGCAAACCATACCGATGTTATTACTGTTGTCACGCTTGGGGAGATGGTGGCGTGCGCGATGTCTTGCTATCGACCCTGGAAATCCGGTGGGCGACGCTGCTGGAAGGCGGCCAGGCCCTCCTTGAAATCTTTGGTGCGGCAGGCGAGTTCGAGGGCGAACAGTTCGCGGTTCAGTGCTTCGGGCAGGGTGGTGTGCTGGTTGTGATGGATGGCCTGTTTGGTGAGCCCGAAGGCGATGGTCGCCGTCGTGCCGAGGCGGGTGAGTAACGCCTCGGCGCGCTGTTCGAGTTCGGTGGGGTCGGTGGCCTGATGGATCAGGCCCCAGTCGGCCGCGTCGGTGGCCTGGACCTTCTCGCCCAGCAGCAGCAGTCGTTTGGTGCGGGTGAGGCCGACGAGGCGCGGCAAAAGCCAGGTGGATCCGGTGTCGGGACTGAATCCGCGGGCCAGGAAGGGCTCCCAGAACACGGCATCGGCGGCGGCGATGGTGAAGTCGGCCGCGAGCGCGAGGTTGCATCCCATACCGGCCGCCCAGCCGCGGACGGTACAGACCACGGGCAGCTGGATGGTGTGGACGAGTTCGATGACGCGGTGCGCGGTATGCGGTATGCGCCGGACGAGGTCGCCGGTTCGGGCTCGATTGCCGTTGCTGTTGGTAGCTACCCAGTCCACCCCGGAGCAGAAATCGTTGCCCGCGCCCTGGATGTGGATGACGCGCAGGGTGTCGTCGGTGGCGGCGGCGGTGAGCGCGCTGACCAGATCATCGATCATGGTGGGGCTGAGTGCATTACGCCGGGCAGGGCGGTCCAGGGTCAGGCGCAGCAAAGGGCCGTCGCGGTGGGTGTGCACCGTGCCGTCGGTGGTGTCGTCATCGCTCACTGTTGTACCCGCGTCTTCTCCGGCCGCTCACGGTTCACGGCATACTGTTATATATACAGTATCTGATACTGTCAGATGTGACGCGAGTCGGCGGATGGCACGCCGGTGCTACCAGGGGATGACCTGACCGATGCCGAGCATGTTGCCCTCGCTGTCGCGGAACCACGCGCCCCGCTCGGCTCGTCCCTTGCTCGGATAGTTGCCCTCGATGTCCATGATCCCGTTCACGGTGCCGTCGTATTCCTCGAACACCACGCCCCGGGCACGCAGGCCCGCGACGGTTGCCTCGATGTCATCGACGTAGAAACCCATCTGGGTGAACGAGCCGTCGGACGCACCGGCGGAGGCGAACAGGCAGAAGACACCTGTGGCACCTTCATAGCGCAGGCCGCCCTCGCGTTCCTCGACCGGTTCGAGCCCGAGTTTCTCGGCGTACCAGCGGCGGGCGCGGGCCAGGTCTTTGGTGGGTATGCGGGCTTCGATGTGTGCGTTGCTCAGCATCCTCGTCATGCTAGCCAGCCGCGCGCACGGTATCGGCCCGATCGGTATTGCCTCGGATTTTCCTGTCGGCGGGCGTACGTGCTGGAAGACTCGTGTCGGAACGGTCACCGTGACTGAGGGAGTTTGCGACGTGGAGGTCGTGTACAACATCGTCGTCGTCGCCCATCTGCTGGGTATGGCGGCGGTTATCGGCGGGTATGTCGCCGGGCAGCCGGGCGTATCCGAGCTGATGGTGTGGGGTGCGCGGGCACAGCTCGTCACCGGTCTGATCCTGGTGGGTATGGCCGATTCGATCGATTCGCTCGGCAAGGATCCGAATATGGCGAAGATCGGCACCAAGTTGGTCATCTCGGTGCTGGTTGCCGCATTCGCCGAGATCGGTCGTGCGGACGCCAAGAAGGGGAAGCCGGTGCCGTGGATGACGCACGCGTCCGGTGGTTTGGCGATCGTCAATGTATTCGTCGCGGTGCTGTGGACCTGATCTGCTGGCGCGCACGGACTTCGACATCGCGCCACCCGCGCCGTACCTTCGTTACAGGACGGAAGTAATGGAGGGCATCGGATGCGGGTCGATATCGAATTCACCAGCGGCGCAGTGACGTTGCGGGGCTGGCTCTTCAGGCCGGAAGCGGCCTCGGGCCCGGTCCCGCTGGTGGTGATGACACACGGCTTCGCGGGCGTCAAGGAATGGGTTGCCCCGTTCGCGGAAGTGTTCAGCGAAGCGGGCCTGGCTTGTCTGGTGTACGACCACCCGGGATTCGGGACATCCGATGGCGAACCGCGTTACGAGGTCGACCCCGTCGCTCAGATCGAGGGTTATCGCGATGCGATCACCTTCGCGCAAACCCTGGAGGGCATCGATCCGGAACGCATCGGGATCTGGGGAACCAGCTTCGCGGGCGGCCACGTGTTGGTCGTGGCGGCGACCGATCGACGCGTGCGCGCGGTGGTGTCGCAGGTGCCACTCACCAACGGCTGGGCCAACTTCCGCAGTCTGGTCCCCTCCATCATGCTGCCCGCGGTCCATGCGGCCATCGCCGCCGACCGGCAAGCCCGCGCCTCGGGCAAACCGCATCAGACGATCAACGCGGCATCCGACGATCCCACCGAACTCGTCGCCATGCCCGGTATCGAGGTCTACAACTGGTTGATGGCCAACGGCCCGCAGATCCCCACCTGGCGCAACGAGGTCACCCTCTCCAGCGTCGACAAGTTCCAGTCCTACGCCCCGGAAGCCTTCCTACGGCGCGTCTCTCCGACGCCACTGCTGATGGTGATCGCCGATCAAGACACTCTCACGCCCAGCGATATCGCGCTGCAGAGCTACGCCGACGCCCTGGAACCCAAACAACTGGCGCTGATTCCAGGTCCCCACTTCGCCGTCTACGAGGAGCAGTTCGAACGAGCGTCCACCGTCGCCCGCGAGTTCCTGCTCGCCCAGCTGAGCGGATAACGCCTTCGGGCGAGTGGGTCGCGCCGAGCCTGGAGCAGCGAGGGCGACGGCGTCGGCAGGGCCAGCGTGTGGCCGAGGGCTCTCAGGTGTAGCCGGGCCGCGGCCCATACGCATGGATGTGTAGCGGCGGCGCCGGGTTCGAAGTCGATGCGGGTGATGCCCTATCTGCTCGACAGTCGGCGCGTTTCGGCATCGAGTGTACGAACGGATAGCCCGGAATTGGGCCCATGAACTCAGAGTGGCCGGAATCCGGTACCGACGGCGTCCGACTGATTCATCTCATCCAGGATTACGCCGATGTCGATCGCGACGGCCGGATCGTGCACGGCCGGCGCGGCGCCGCAGGCGACGTCGAAGACGGTCACGCCGGCCACCACGATCCCGATGTGCCCGATATTCATCCCGACCAGGCGGTCGCCGAGGGTGACCGGCCCGCCCGAATCGCCCGGCCTCGAGCAGAGCTGGCTCCGGAACCACCACTCGTGCGTATCCCACACCACACCACAGTCGAAGCCGGAGGTGCGGCCGTTCTTGCAGACGATATCGCCCGGTCGCGGCGGTGCGCCGATGCCTCCGATGAAGGTCTGCGCCACCTGGCGAACCGGTGTGACCTTGGTGCGGTCGAATTCGATGACGGCGTAGTCGTTGCTTTGCCCGACCGCGGCGACGGTGCCGATGATGCCCGCCTGCTGTGTCTCGGCCTGGACGGACATACCGACATCGGCGCAGTGTCCGGCGGTGAGTCCGATCATCCGGCCGGCTCTGTCATAGCCGACCGTCGTGACGGTGCATACCGCTCGACCCTCGAGCAGGACGCCCGAGCCGCCGCCCACTGTCGCCGTCTGTGCGGCCGTCGCGTCACCGGGGAGCCCAGCGGGCGCGATGACCGCGATGACCGCGGCCACCAGCACGCGTATCCCGATCCGGCCCATAGCAACCATGTCGCTAACTGTCCGCCGTGGTCGCAGCTTCTCGTGTTCGCTTGCGTTGCAGGTGGGAAACAGTTTGATGTCGCCGGCCGTGTTGTCCCGCTCGGGCGCGCCTGCGGTACACACGGAATCTCCACAATTGACGCGGGTTCTCTCCACAGCGAATGGCTAGGGTTTCGGTTCATGGAACAGCACGCGGCGGGCAACGGGCAGGCGGCGCGACGGATTCTGGTGGTCGACGACGAAGTGACCATCGCCGAATCGGTGGCAGTGCGCCTGCGAGCCGAGGGTTTCACCGTTGATCTGGCGCACGACGGGCCGGGAGCGGTCGCGACGGCCGAGGCAGTGGTGCCCGATCTGGTCGTGCTGGATGTGATGCTGCCCGGCTTCGACGGTCTCGAGGTCTGTCGCCGCATCCAGGCCGCGCGCCCGATTCCGGTTCTCATGCTCACCGCGCGCACCGATGAAACCGATCAGCTCATCGGCCTCGGTGTCGGCGCGGACGACTACTTGACCAAGCCGTTCTCGCTTCGTGTCCTCACCGCTCGGGTGCACGCCCTGCTGCGCCGGGTGGATCGCGTCGCCGAGCGTGACGGCGCCACCATCATCGTCGGTGACCTACGCATCGATGTGGACCAGCGTCGCGTGTGGCGTGCCGAGATCGAAGCGCAACTCACCCCGCTCGAATTCGACCTGCTGGCTCGCCTCGCGCGACGTCCCCGCGTGGTGCTCGCCCGGGAACGCTTGCTCGAAGAGGTGTGGGACTGGCCCGACGCCGCGGGCACCCGGGCGGTCGACAGTCATATCAAGGCGTTGCGCCGCAAGCTCGGCGCGGACGTGATCCGCACGGTGCACGGTGTCGGCTACGCGTTGGACGCGCGATGAGCGATCACGTCACCGAGGATGTCGTGCGCACGCGGACGCAGCGGCGCGCGACTGTTTCGCGGAAGCTGCGTGGCATATCGGACGCGGTAGCGGAAGTGGTGCCGCGACCGTTGGATCCGGTGAAATCGATCAAGCTGAAGTTCGCGATTCTGATGCTCGGGTCGGCCGGGGTGGCGTTCGGGTTCTTCCGGCTGCGGATCGGCTGGCTGCCGCCGAAGACGACGATCGCGGCGACGGTGATCGCACTGATCACCTCGCAGATCCTCGCGCACGGCACCACTCGGCCGCTGCGCGAGATGACCGCGGCGGCCAAGCGGATGGCGCAGGGCGACTACACCCGCCGGGTGCGTGCCAGCTCCCGAGACGAGGTCGGCCAACTGGCGGTGGCGTTCAATCAGATGGCCGCCGACTTGGCCGCCGCCGACCAACAGCGCCGCGACCTGATCGCCAACGTCTCCCACGAACTGCGCACCCCGATCACCGCGCTGAATGCGGTGCTGGAGAACATGGTCGACGGTGTATCCGAACCCGACGACAAAACCCTGCGCACCGCACTCGCGCAAACCGAACGGCTCGGCCGACTCGTCTCCGAACTGCTCGACCTGTCCACCATCGAATCCGGCGCCCGCGCCCTCGACCGCGAAGAACTCAGCGTCACACCGCTGTTGGCCGAGGTCATCGCCGAGGCTGAGGTGGCCGCGGCGACGCTCGGGCGCGGCGTGCGCTTCCGCACCGATGTGCAACCAAGCAGCGCAAGCGTTTTCGCAGACCGTGCACGTTTGCATCAGGTGCTGCTCAACCTGCTCGACAACGCCGCCCGCCACGGACCTGTGGGCGGAGAAGTCCGCATCGAGGCCCGCGTCGACCGCGGTGGTCTCGTCATCGACGTTCAAGACCAAGGCCCCGGCATCCCGATCGCCGAGCGCGCCACCATCTTCGACCGCTTCACCCGCGGCGGGCGCACCGATGGCGGCGGTACTGGCCTGGGCCTAGCCATCTCCCGCTGGATAGTCGATCTACACGGCGGCACCATAGCCGTCGCCGATCCCGGCTCCCGGATCCGTGTAGTACTTCCCGCCCCGTAACGCATCCCAACGCTCTGCAACCCGGACCACGAGGTCCCGGGACGATCTCGCACACCCGTAGGAGGGGATACCTATGCCAGACCGATCCGATCCATCGCAACCCGAATCACCTACGCCGTCCGCAGCGATATCGGAGCCGACGGGGCCAGCCGAATCGGCAGCCGTCGCAACGAAGGCCGCCGCCGCTTCGGCCGAAACGGGGACACAGCCCGACAACCTGTCCACCTCCGAGTCCGTGGGTGATGCGCCGACCTCAGCCGAGTCCGGGGGTTATTCGGTTCCGGAGGCCGTCGAGGTGTCGGCTGCGTCGTCCGCTGAACGGGCGTCGGACGCATCGGATCCGACGACCGAGGGTGAGACGGAATCGGGCGAACCCACTGGCACCTCGACGGCGGATCGGGGAGTGCCGTCGGGTGGCACGGCGGACAGGTCATCAGGAATGGCGTCGAATGCGCCGCCGCCCATGATGCCGCCGGTTCCGCCGCCGAGCTCCGCGTTGCCCGCGTCGCGACCCTGGCCTGTGCAAGTGCCGAGATGGCGGCGCATCGCCTGTCCGCCAGGTGTATTGCCCGCGGCGGGCATCGCAGGTCTCGCGGGCGCGGTCTTCATCCCATTGGACCGCCCCGGAATCGGCTGGTTACTCGCCGGTTCGGTGGCCGCGGCCGCGGTATTCACAGTGGACCGCCGCGCCCGTCGTGCGGCAGAAGCGGCCGTGCCGACAAAGGATTCGGCCGCCGCCGAGGATGCGGAGCGTGGCCCAGTGCACCCGGTCTCCGGTAATCGGACGTCGGTCGGAGGTGCTGGGGCGCAGTTCGATCCGTCTGATGTGAGCAGCGGTGGTTCGGTGCGCGACAAAGCAACACCCACGACGAAGTCGCAGGAGCCGAGCCAGTCGGTTCCCGTGGTTGATGGTGCTTGGATCCTCCCGAAAGGTGCTGGCGCGGAGCCGGATCGGGCTGATTCGGACAGAGGAGGTACGGCGGGTGAGGAAATGTCGTCGACACCGGATTCGTTCGAATCGGCTCATTCGCCTGGAACAGGGCCGGCGGAGCGTGCTGCGGGAAGCGCGGATCCGGTCGGTACCGGCGGTCGGATGACGCTGGAAGACGGGAGTGCGGAGGCTGATCCGCCGGGATCGGGGTTCGGTGCTCACGCTGTGAATTGGGGACGGGTGTGGTGGACGACCCTGGCGTTGGCGCTGCTGGCAGTCGGGGCGGTGCGGGCGGCCGGGTGGCTGTTCGCGCTGTGTGTCGTCGGGGCTGCGGTGGCCGGGTCGTTGGCCGTTGTCGGGCGGCGTTCGGTGTATGGCGCGTGGTACGACGTGATCGCGGTGCCGATCGAGTCGATCGCGGGCATTCCGTGGGTGTATTCGGCGTTCGGGCGGATCGGTGACGGTCCGGCGCGCCGGTCGTGGCGAGCCGGGATGTCGGTTGCGGTGACGCTGGCGTTGTTGGCGGTTTTCGTGCCGTTGCTGGGCGGCGCCGATGCGACATTCGCGAAACTGCTCGACGCGGTGACGCCGGAGATCGACGCGCCATCGGTTGTGCAGTGGATCGTGCTGTTCGCGGTGCTCGGGCTGGGCAGCGTCGGGGCCATGTATCTGCTTGCCGGTCCGCGAGCCGAGGCGAAGGGCGCACCGTCGGGTCGAGGCCTGCGACGGTTGGAGTGGGCACTGCCGGTGGGCGCGTTGACCATCCTGTTCGCGGTTTTCGTCGCCGCTCAGTTCGTCGCGCTGTTCGGCGGTGACGACTACGTGCAGCGCACCGCGAATCTGACCTACGCCGAATACGCGCGCAGCGGATTCTGGCAGCTTTCGATCGTCACCATCCTCACCCTCGCCGTAATCGCCGTCGTATTGCGTTGGGCTGCACGGGAATCCGCTGCCGACCGAGCCTGGCTGCGGATACTGCTGTGCGCGATCGGCGTCCTGACGCTGATCATCGTGGCCTCGGCACTCCGCCGCATGTGGACCTACCAGCAGGCCTATGGCTTCACGGTCATGCGCCTGCTGGTCGAGGTATGCGAACTCTGGCTGGGGCTGGTGTACCTTTTGATGATCGCCGCTGTCCTTCGCTTGGACGGCACCTGGCTGCCGCGCGCCGCCATCGGCACCGCCATCGCGACACTGTTCGCACTGGCCGTGCTGAACCCGGAAGGCCTTGTCGCGGAACGGAATATAGACCGCTGGGAGCACGGCAAGAACCTCGACACGCGCTACCTCGGCAGGCTCTCACCCGATATCGTCCCCGCCGTAGAGCGGCTTCCAGAACCGCAGCGTCGCGAAGTGCTCTCCGCGATCCGCCGCGATCTCGACGACGATACGTGGCAGGGGTGGAACCTGTCGCGCGCGAACGCCCGCTAGGTCGGGTGCCTGGACTCAGCGCCCGTTTCTGTCCTGATCCTGCGGTTCGACGGTATGCGCTAGCGCGGTGCGAGCAGCCCGGGCGCGTCCATCGTGTACGAAGGCCTCGGCTTCACCTCGGCTGAAATCGCCGCGCTGGGCCCGGAAGGCGGCCCACGCCAGACCTTCCGGCGAACGGTCCCCATGTCGCCGCAGCTGCCGAGTGGCGCGGGCGCGCCGAAGCGCTGAAGGTTTCCGGCCTAGGTGAGAGCGCGGTGGACGGCGTCGGCGGGGTCGGTGGCGAGTTGGGCTGCGGGCATGGGATTTCCGGTGGCGTCCTGGACTTGCCAACCGCCGAGCGAGATGACGGGGATGGTGCCGCGGTGGCATGCGAAAGCGAGTTCGGAGAGGGTGCCCCAGGAACCGCCGATCACGATGACGGCGTCAGCGGAGTGAATGAGGATCGCGTTTCTGGCCTCGCCCATACCGGTGTACAAGACGGCGGACAGACCGCGACAGGTAGCAGACCGGTCGGTATTGGGGTGAACGCCGATGACGAGACCGCCCACGCCGGAGGCCCCCTCGGCGACCGCCGCCATCACGCCGCTACCGCCGCCGCACAGCACAGTCGCACAGGCAGCCGCGAGCAGGCGCCCCACCTCCGCGGCCCATTCGGCCTCGATGGTGGTGCAATCACGCGGTCCGCACACCGCGACCTGCGGAGGTATATCGGGACCCACTACATAGACAATAGTTGCCGGTAATCTCGTTCAGCCCCCGTATGCGGGCCGGCCCCGCATGCGCGGTCTAGTCCCGGTCGCGCCGCAGGTCGGGCGTCTTCTACGCACCCCAGCACCGCCCCGCTTCGGACGCCGCGGCAGGTCGGCTCAGTCCTGGACGCCCTGCAGGCCAGTCCGATTCGGCATGCCCTGTGGCTCGGCCCAGCGCGTACTCTGCGCAGAGTGGTCTGGCCCCGCGCGTCCACGCGCGGACCGAGGACGGCCAGGCTGGCGGGCAGGTATCACCCGTCCACGAGCACGCCGACGAAAAGGCCAAGCGCCATCTGCGTCCCTGCAGTCCGGGCCTGGACTCGTTCGCATTGCAGGTCAGGTCCGTAGTCCGCGATCAGCGGTCGGCCGCGCGGCCAGTATTTTCCGCCTTGCGGAAGGCCTTCAATTCGATGTCCGGCCTCAGCGCGCCCAATCGGTCCGCCTACGCGCGCTTGGCGAGCAACGTGTCGAGCTGTGTCGCGAATTCTTCGGTGGCGCTTCGGTATCCGACGTGGTCGCCTGCGAATTCCACGATGTCGAGTCCGAGGCGCTGGCCGAGCACCGCATTGGGCAGCGCCGGGAAGGTTTCCCTCGAATCGTGTCCGACGACGAGGACGAGCTTCTCGGCGGCAGCCTGCAGGGCGTCGAAATCCGGTGTGTAGCGGACGTACTGGCGCATCTCGTGCTCCATCCAGAACAGCATGTTCTGCTGGATGCGCGCACTGATCGCGGCGGCTTCGGGCGTGGGCTCTTGGGGATCGGGCCGTTGCTGGCGCAGCCCGACCCCCTCGGCGAATTGGGATATGGCGGCGACGAAGCCCTCGGACTTGCTGGTCCGGTAGACGTCGTCCAAAAAGGTGAGCCATTTGTCGGCATCGGGCAGTACGGTCGCCAGCGGCGGTTCGTGCGCGATGAGCGTGTGCACGAGTTCCGGTCGCGTCGTGAGCAATTCGAGCGCGACGATGGCGCCGGAGCTACTGCCGAGCACGGCGGCGGGTCGGTCGCCGAGGTGGGTGAGCAGCGCGGCGGCGTCGGCGCCGTCGAGTTGGACGTTGTGATCCTGGCCTGGGCTGCGGGAGAAGCCGCGCCGATCGTAGGAAACCACCGTATAGCGATCCGCCAGTCGCTCCGCGATCTGGTCGAAGCTGCCCGCGTCGCCGTTGCCGCCAGGGATGAGCAGCAGCAGCGGACCGGTGCCGCGGATTTCGTAGTACAGCGTCGCTCCGGGCACGGCGAGGGTGTGGTTGGTGGGGACGTCCATGGGAAAGGCTCCTGGTAGATAGGACAGTTGCCGCAACGCTTCCCGGATGACGGGCAGTGCCGCGATGGGCGGGTCCGCATCGACCCAGCGGTCGATGGCGACCTGCAGTGCGGTCGCGATCGCGCCCGCCATGATCCGGGGGAACATATCGGTGTGCAGGTCGCGGCCGGTGCGTGCGGCGATGGCCGACGCGATGGCCTCCTGGATGACGGCCTGCGCCTTGAGATATTCACCCTGTAGCGCGGGTTCGTTGGTGATCAGCCGGATGCCGCGGGTCCATGCCGGATCGGGCAGTTCGTCATCGCGGAATTCGGCGAGTACCGCGTGGATTACCGCGGGCCACAGCGCTTCGGCCGCCGGACGATCGTGCAGTCCGTCCGCGATCCGCCGGGCCCGGTCGACCGCCACCGAGCACACGGCCTCGTACTTGCTGGCGAAGTAGTTGTTGAACGTACGTGGCGAAACACCCGCCGCCGCAGCGATGTCCTCGACCAGCACTGTGTCGAGCCCATGCTCGACCGCCAGCCGCAGCGCCGCGAATCCGAGCGCCTCCCGAGTCGCGAGCTTCTTGCGTTCCCGCAACCCGAGTACGAATGCCACGCCCTTCACGATACGCAAACTTGCGTGCCCCGCAAGATTGCGCGATCAGAAAGTTTTGCGCCACAAAGGGATCGCGATCTCCGCGATCACCGTCATCGGAGACCAGAAGTGCCGCCGCCTGTCTCGGTAATTGCTCGCGCTTCATCTACCGACTCC
Organism: Nocardia sp. CA-120079; assembly: GCF_050955745.1. Lineage (NCBI taxonomy): Bacteria > Bacillati > Actinomycetota > Actinomycetes > Mycobacteriales > Nocardiaceae > Nocardia > Nocardia sp. CA-120079. Next base: position 5,151,564 of record NZ_CP192088.1, on the reverse strand, counting down.
GTCCACGCGATGCACGAATCAGTCGGTGCTCGGGAGTCGGTCGATCACGTCATTGACAGCGTCCGCGTTGGTCCGAGGTCTAATTCGACTTGCGCAGCAACGAAATCCGTCCCACGCCCCAGGCGACCACCACGGCCGCCAGGAACGACAGCAGTGACGCGCTCATCCACGCCTGCTTGGTGAAGTGCAGCTTCTCCTGCACGTCGACCCAGAAGTCGGTCCACACTCCGGCGTCGCCCGGGTTGATCAGCTGATAGACCGAAAGTCCCACCAGCCAAGCGAAAACCATGCCCCACCGTGACGGCGCATTCGCCGAGGTATCCCACTGGTCGCGCGCCCGCAGGAAGAAGTCCGCGACGAGTACGCCGAGCAGCGGCACGAAGACCGACCCGATCAGGCCGAGGAAGCCGAAGTAGTTCGCCATGTTCAACCGCAGCGCCAGCAGCGTGATGAGGATACCGAGACCGATCGAGAGCACCCGGCGGTCGACTCGCGGCGCGAGATTCTGGATCGAGACGGCCGTGGAGTACACATTGGCGAACGACTGGTCGGCCTCCCGGAATACGAAGATGAAGAAGAACACCGCTCCGAGGGTGACCGTCAGGAAGGGCGAGTACACCCCGCCGTCGCCGGATGCGAGCGCCAGCGCGAACAGGCCGAGCACATACGCGATGATCTGGGTGAACGCATACGCCCCGCTGGCCGCGCCGAATGCCGCGCCGGTGCTGCGGGAGTGCCGGGTGTAGTCGGCCGCCACCGGCACCCACGAGATCGAAACCGCAAGCGCCGCATCGGTGGCGACCCAGAACAGATTCCAATCCACGCCGAACGGTCCGCCGCCTTCGGTGCCCGGGTTGGTGGTGAGATCCGGCAGACCTGCGCGGACGAACTGGATGTAGAACCAGACCAACGCGATCACCACGCCGACGGTCACGAACCGCCGCAGCATTCGCACCGAACCGAGCGGCCAGATCGTCAGCACCGTCGTCAGCACCCCTGCGGCGACCACGTAAACCCAGTGCGGGCCACCGTCGAACAACTCTTCGGCCGCATCGCCGATGACGATCAATTCGAAGGTGCCCCAACCGATCAGTTGGGCGATATTGAGCAGCGTCGGCAGGTAGCTGAGCTTCGCGCCGAACAGTCCGCGCAGCAACATCATCGCGGGCTTACCGGTCTTGGCTCCGGGCACTGCGGCCAGGCCCAGCATGAGCCCGCCGACCACCGTGCCGATGATCATCGCGAGAATGCCCGCGGCGATGGAGATCCGGGCGCCGCCTTCGGAATTCGGCGCGAGCACCGTGTACGCGCCGGAGAATGCGAACAGGCTGACCCCGAGGTTCGCCCAGAACGCGCTCTGGTCCCAGAACGAAAGGACCTTCGGTGCAGGCTGGTCCAGGGTCAACGGTGCTTCGCGCCGCCCGGATCGATCGATGGTGGGTGCAGACATCCCGGTACCGCTCTCCCTACGCCGGCATTACCCGGACAGGTTCATGCGGTCGGCGAAACGTGGGGTCCGCCCTCTCAGCCCGGCCGTGCCCGAGCTCCCGCGGTGGGGTTATTCGGGCGAAATGCTACACCCGTGCATCGGCGCGCCGCGCCGCGCCTTCGGACATTCCAGACAGGTTCCGCCGAGACCGCCCGAAAATCTCGGCCACCGCCCATACTGTCCGGGTATCGATGTGGTTATCGCTCGGTTATCTGCCGCTCATCGCCCGCCTCTACCTGGAATGAGTACGCGCCCATGATGCTGATCACCTTGCACGAGACCGTCCTTGCTCAACTCGGGAATCCGACGCCGGAGGCCCCGCCCAATTCGGAGAAGATCCTGCAGATGGTCCGCTACCTGACCTGGTTTGTTCTGCTATCGGGTGTCTCCGGCATCACCTACGCGGGCGGCCGGTTCGCCTGGGAGAAGTGGAGCGGTGGCACCCTGGACTCCCCGAAGATGCTCGCCGGCGCAATGGTCGGCGGTGTCATCGCGACCAGTGCGGGCACGATCATGAATGCTGTCGTGGGGAGCTGAAATCCGTTGCGGGTGTTCGACTGACGGTGGCTCCGGCCGTGGCCGCGGCGCGCGCGAAGACGACCGCGTCGCGAACCGCGGCACCGCCGGGATCATTGTTGAAGTAGACGTACACCTGCTCGCGATCCGACCACGTCTCGGCCAGCCGTCGCGTCCAACTGGTGAGTGCCGTGCGTCCGTAGCGCGGTGCGGGTGTCGCACGTCCGGAGTGCAGTCGCAGATAACCCCAGTCCGTCGTGCGCCACAGCGGCGCGACGGGGCGGGACTGGACGTCGGCCCAACACAGCGTCGCGCCGCATTCGGTCAGCACGGCACGAACTTCCGGAATCCACCAGGACTCGTGCCTGGGTTCGACCGCGATCGGGACGTCGGGCGGAAAGCAGCGCAGGCAGGCGTCGAGCAGTGCCGGATCGACCCGCAGCGTCGGCGGAAGCTGCAACAGCACCGGTCCGAGCTTGTCACCCAGCGCGCGGGCGTGCTCCATCAAGCGTCCGACCGGCTCCTCGGGTTCGCGCAACCGCTTGATGTGGGTGAGGAAGCGGCTTGCCTTGACCGCGAAACAGAAGTCCGGCGGCGTCCGATCCCGCCATGCCGCGAAAGTCTCGCCGCTGGGCAGTCGATAGAAGGCATTGTTGCTCTCGACCGTCGCGAAGCCCGCGGCGTAGGTTTCGAGCCACACACGCTGCGGAACATTCGCCGGATACAGCACGTCGCGCCAGTCCCGGTACTGCCAACCCGATGTGCCGACGAGTAGGGGCATACCTCCATCGAAGCACTTTCCGATGGCCGCCATCTCAACTACGCTGTGTAGTAGATGTGGTCAGGGAGGGCGCGATGAGCCAACAATCGGTGGTCGAGCGGCGAATCGACTGGACGCGGTGGAGTTTTCTGCAGTGGACCGTCTTCGTGATCGGTGCGGTCCATATCGGGTGGGCGGTCGCGGGCTGGATCGCCGAGCCCAGTTTCGAACTCGGCGAACACGCACCCGCGACACCGGTGCTCGGCATGGACTACAACGGTTGGCACGCGGTGGCCGGGCTTGTGCTGTTCGGCCCCGCGCTGATCGTCGCGACCCGCAAGTCGTGGTCGGCCTGGTACTGCGTGCTCGCCGGCATCGGCGGGGGATTCGCGGTCGGGGTGTGGGCGCTGTTCTCGCACCACGTGCTGATCTTCAGCTTTCCGAGCCATATCACCGACGCGATCGAACACATGGTGACCGGTGCGACGCTACTGGCGATCGTCGCCGTACAGGTCGTCCGGGACGGCGGCCTGCGTCCGGTATTCGGCCTGTCTCAGTAGCACCCTTCGAGGGTGGCGGCGGCGACCACATCGATGACGTCGCTGACATCGTCGCGCGCGCGCATAGCGGTGCGTTGTCGCCGGGCACCGTTACCACGTGCGAGAACCGCTGTGACGGTATCGGCGACGAACTGCTGGTCACCCGACTGCTCGAGCGCGGGGGTGAGGTAGTCGACGAGCCCGGCCACCAGGGTGTGGGCCGGCAGGGCACGGCCGCTGATCGTGTCGAGCCCGTCTCCATCGAGGCCGGATCGGGCGGCCTTCCAATATGCGGCCCGCAAGACCTCCGCGGGCACCGGTGGCGGTGGCAGCCCGTCGTGTATCGCAGTCTGGGCCATCACGACCGCGGCGCGAATCAGCGTGGCCAACAACGCTGTTTCTTCCACCGTCGCCGGTACATCACTGACGCGCACCTCGACGGTCGGGTAAGTGGCCGAGGGCCGCACATCCCAATACACCATCGCCGTATCGAGAATGCTGCCGCTGGCGAACATCATCCGCACCATATCGTCGTAGTCCGCGACCGAATGGAAGAACGGTGGGGGCCCGGCACTCGGCCACCGCCGCCACATAATGCTGCGCCAGCTGGCGTATCCGGTATCGGTGGCGCGGTAGACCGCAGAATTGGCCGTCAACGACAACAACACGGGTAACCAGGGCCGCAAATAATTCCCGACCCGCACCGCGATATCACGTGAAGGCACCCCGACATGGACATGGCAGCCGCACAAACCCTGCTCATGGGCGAGCAACCCGAAATGGTGTTCGATGAGTCGATAGCGCGGGGTATCGGTGACCGGATAAGCATCCGGCACCGTGGGCGGCACCGCCACCGCGAGCAGCCTGGCACCGTTCTTCTCCGCGCAACTCGCTACGTTGCGGCGCAGTCGGCGCAGGTCATCGAGTATTTCGAGAGTCCGGGTGTGCACCCCGGTATTGATCTCGACCTGACAGCGCGTCAACTCCAACTGCAGATCGATGCCGACATCGGCCGCCGCCGCCGCGACTTCGACATTCCGCGGACTCGGCGCACCGGTGATCGGATCCGCCAGAAGGAACTCCTCTTCCACACCGACGGTGGGCAGGGCCACGGCCATTACTGGATTTTACTGCGCAAATCGCTGATCCGGATGGTTGCCGGAATCGTTTGAGTGCCCCACCCCGGGGTAGGCCGACCGTAGTGAAGGATCGGCGAGAAAGGGGTGCGGTATGTCCGAGGAGTTGCGCGGTGTGCGCGCATTGGTCATCACCGCGAATACCGGCGTCGAACACGACGAGCTGCTGATGCCGCTGGACTGGTTGCGCGAACACGGCGCCGTCGCCGTGCACGCGACCCCCGAACGCAGCGAGGTCCAAACTTTTCGACACGATGTCGACAAAGACGAGGTCGTGCAGCCGGATGCGGCACTCGACGATCTCGAGGTCGAGGATTTCGATTTGCTCGTCGTACCGGGCGGCACGGTGAACGCGGACAAGCTGCGCGTCTGCGAGCGCGCGGTCGAAGTCGCACAACAGTTCGTGCGCGCGGGCAAACCCGTCGCCGCGATCTGTCACGGTCCCTGGCTGCTGGTGGAGGCCGACGTCGTCGCGGGCAAGACCTTGACGTCCTACCATTCGCTGCGTACCGACGTCGTCAATGCCGAAGGGCGCTGGATCGATCGGGCGGTGGTGCGTTCGGATGAGAACGGCTGGCCGCTGATCACCTCCCGCAGCCCCGGCGACCTCACCGAATTCACCGAAGCGATCGGCGCCGAGCTCACCGCGGCTCAGTCGGCCCAGGCCTTCGTCGGCGATGAAATCTTCTGACACCGCTGAGTTTCCCGGACATGGATCGTCCTACTGATATGGACACCATCAACCTCGCCGACCGCTACGAGCTGCCGCCGATCGATTGGGACAGCATTCGCGAACGACTCGACGCGAGCATCGAACAAGCCCCCGGCGCCGGGGGCCCGGATCGGCACACCTGCTGGCTGACCACGATCAATCCCGACGGCAGCCCGCACGTCACCGCCATCGGCGCGCTGTGGGTGGACGGCGCCTTCTGGTTCACCACCGGGGCCCGAAGCCGCAAGGGCCGCAACCTGGCTCGCGATCCGCGCTGCTCGATGAGCGTGGCCACCCACGAATTCGATCTGGTCGTGGACGGTACCGCGAACAGGATCGCCGATCCCGCCGCCGTCGCCGATATCGCCCGGCGCTGGGCCGACGGCGGCTGGCCCTGTCGCGTCGACGACACCGGCGAGGCGCTCACCGCGGAATACAGTGCCCCCTCCGCGGGCCCGCCGCCTTGGCATGTTTACCGCCTGACCGCGCTCACCGCCACGGCACTGTCCACCGTGGAACCCGGCGGAGCGACCCGCTGGCGGTTCTGAGTCGCCGCGCCTCCATTACCCGTCAGGTAATCGTGTCGAGGCTGGCGGCTTCGTAGGATCGGCAGGGTGAGTACGCAGACAGCCGGTGACCTGTTGCGCCACTGGCGGCTCGAGCGCAGGCTCAGCCAGCTGGAATTGGCCGGGCGCGCCGAAACCTCCGCGCGGCATCTGAGCTTCATCGAAACGGGTCGCGCGAATCCGAGCCGCACCATGCTCGTGCACCTGTGCGAGCAGTTGGAGATCCCGTTGCGGGAACGCAATCGGCTGCTCCTCGCGGCCGGATTCGCACCCGCGTATGCCGAACCATCCCTCGATACACCCGCGATGGATGCGGTGCGCGGTGCGATGCGCCAAATCCTCGCGGGTCACGACCCTTATCCCGCGCTGGCCATCGACCAGAGCTGGAATATGATCGACGCCAATTCCGGTGTGGCACTGCTGTTGACGGGCATCGATCCGAAACTGCTCACCGCACCGGTCAATGCCCTGCGCTTGAGCCTGCACCCCGACGGTATGGCCGGCCGCATCGTCAATCTGGCCGAGTGGCGCGGCCATATCTTCGAACGCCTGTCGCGCCAGATCGAAGTCACCGGTTCGCCCGAACTGGTCGAGCTCCGCGAGGAACTAGTCGAATATCCTGGCGGCACAGTCGATCTCACCCTCCCTGAACCGGACCAGGCCGTGGTGCCGCTCCGTCTCCGCCACGAAGACCACGAACTGTCCTTCATCAGCGTCACCACCGTCTTCGGCACACCGATGAACGTGACGGTCGCCGAACTCGCCATCGAATCGTTCTTCCCGGCCGATGACGAGACGAAGAAGCGCCTCAACGCCGCATCGTGACGAAGCGGGCGCCGAAGTGGGGGCCGGGCGGGTAGGTTCGGGAGCGTGGGCAGGGGACCGAGGTGACGGGCGCGGCGAGGCTCGCGGCACTGGTCGGCGTGGCGGTGGAATCGATCACCGATCTGGGATCACAGCATTCGTGGACACTGCATCGGGCAGTGCTCGGCGACGGTCGCGAGGTCTTCGTGAAGGCCGCACAGGACCAGGTGTCGGTATTCGCGGCGGAGGCGGCGGGGCTGCGGTGGCTCGCCGCGGTGGTGCCGGAGTTGGTGCCCGAGGTACTGGCCGTCGATGACCGGATGCTGGTGCTGCCCTGGGTTTCGGCGGCCGCGCCGAGCATATCGGCCGCGGAGCGTTTCGGGCGCGAACTTGCTGCGCTGCACGTGGATTCGCCGGGATCCTTCGGTGCGCCGTGGTCGGGTTGGATCGCCGATCTGCCGCTGGACAACACCCGGGTCGACGGTTCATGGGCGCGCTGGTACGCCGACTATCGCCTCGCGCCCTACCTACCGCGTGCGGCCGCCGATCTCGGTCGCGACGGAATTCGCTTGCTGGAACGCGTGATCGACAACATCGAAACCCTCGCGGGCCCACCGGAACCACCCAGCCGCATCCATGGCGATCTGTGGTCCGGCAATGTGCTGTGGACCGCCGACCGCGCGCTCGTCATCGACCCCGCCGCCCACGGTGGTCATCGCGAAACCGACCTCGCCATGCTCGCCCTCTTCGGCGCCCCGCACCTGGACCGAATTCGCGCCGCCTACCACGAAACCCACCCACTCGCCGACGGCTGGCGCAACCGCATCCCCTTGCATCAGCTGCACCCACTGCTCGTGCACGTCGTCCTCTTCGGCAGCTCCTACCGATCCCGAACCCTCGCCGTCGCTTCGGCCGCCCTCGCCGCATCACACCTGTAATGCCGAGATCGAGCGCGATCTCGAGGCCGGGTATCCGCGCGCTCGGACTCAGCGGCGCAAGGTGCTCTCCCGTTGCATATGCGACAGTTTTTCGGGGTTTCGAACCGAGTAGATGCCGGTGACGAGGCCGTCGTCGATGCGCACCGCCATGACGGTATCGAGCTCGTCGTCGAGACGTATGACCAGCGCCGGATAGCCGTTGACCTGGGCTGGTTGCAGCGACAAGGCAGCAGTGATCCTGCTCGGGAAGGCGGCCAGGAGGCGGGCCACCTTGTCGGCTCCCGTGACGGGCCGCGGCAGGGCTTGTTTGATTCCGCCACCATCGCCCAGGAGCACGACATCGGGCGCGAGCATATCGAGCAGACCCTGTATGTCGCCGCTTTCGACCGCCCGCTGGAACGCCGCGAGCACGTCTCGAGTCTGGGCCGCCGAAACCGGCCCGCGAGGTCGGCGCGCGGCCACATGTGCGCGGGCACGGTGGGCGATCTGACGGACCGCGGCCGGGGTTTTGTCGACGGCTTCGGCGATCTCGTCGTAGGGCAGATCGAACACCTCGCGCAGTACGAATACCGCGCGCTCGGTCGGGGCAAGCGTCTCGAGTACCAGCAGCATCGCCATGGAGACGTGCTCGGCGAGTTCCACATCGTCGGCGACGTCGGGTGTGGTCAGCAGCGGTTCGGGCAGCCAGGGGCCGATGTAGGACTCTTTGCGGCGTCCCAGCGTGCGCAGCCGGTCGAGCGATTGGCGTGTCGTGATCCGGACCAGGTAGGCCCGGTGGTCCTGCACGGTGTCGAGGTCCACGCCTGCCCAGCGCAGCCAGGTTTCCTGCAGCACGTCTTCGGCGTCGGCGGCCGAGCCGAGCATTTCGTAGGCGACGGTGAAGAGCAGGTTGCGGTGGGTGACGAAGACTTCGGTGGCAGGATCCGCGCTCACGAGTGTGTCCCCGGCATCCGGAAGTGTGTGGCCACGGGTGGCTCCTGTCTGTTGGATCTCGACTGCGTCGTTCACCAGACGCCGGACCACCACATTCTGTGACACCGGGTGTTCGTGACGGGCCTCACCCCGGTCAGCTCGTCTTCGCGATGACCTTCTCCGCGAACCGGGACAGGTGCGCGATCTTGGTGTCCAGCGATTCAGTATCTGGTTCGGTGGTATACGGGTAGCGGAAGCCGACGATCACGTCGGTGACCCCCTTGTCCTCCAACCGCTTCACACCGTCCACGGTGAACCCGTCCAGCGAGATGACGTGGATCTCGAAATCCTTGCGGGTGCCGTATTCGGCGCGCAGGACATCGAGCTTCGCGATCAGCCGGTCCAATTCGGCCGGATCGCCGCCCGCATGCATCCAGCCATCGCCGCGCTGGGCCGCGCGCCGTAATGCCGGGCCACTGTGTCCGCCGATAAGGATCGGAATCGGCTCGGTGGGCACCGGGCTGATCTTGATGGGCGGCAGATCGTAGAACTCCCCGTGGTATTCGAAATAGCCGCCCGCGGTGAGTCCGCGCACGATATCGATGCACTCGTCCATGCGCGCGCCGCGGTGTTCGAACGGGACACCCATGATTTCGAAATCATCCGGCCACGGGCTGATGCCGACACCGAACCCGAACCGGTTCCCGCTCAGTGCCGCGATCGAGGCGGCCTGCTTGGCCACGAGAACCGGTGGGCGGATGGGCAGTTTCACCACGAAGGGCGTCAGCCGTAGCGTCGTCGTGGCCGCCGCGATGGCCGCCGACAATACGAAGGCCTCGATGAACGGTTTGTCTTCCAGGAACTCCCGATTGCCGTCGGGGGTGTAGGGGTAGGTGGCGTCGGATTCCTTCGGATAGGCCACGCTGTCGGCGATCGTCATCGACGTGTACCCGGCCGCCTCCGCGGCCTGTGCCAGCGGCACATAGAAGGTCGGGTCCGTCATCGTCTCGGCATAGGTGAATCGCATCTCAATCGCCTTCCATACTTTCGGCGCTGTGCGCCCTATTCGATGCGGCGGATAGTCCCGCCGCATGTGCACCCGCGCCCCGCCTCGGCCGCGCTGATCGCCGCGCACGCTCCGGCGATACCGAATCCGACCACGATCACCTGCGCGGTCACATCCCACTCGACTATTTCGGTAATGAGCTGGGGGAGTTCGGTTCCTACGCCCATGGGTTCGAAAACCCCTCCGGAATCAGATAATCGAACATCGCTTGCATATCCGCCGACAGGCGCATGAGCTCCACGGCGGAACCGAGTGCGCCGCCGTCGAGATAGGTGAACTCCATCCCTACGCCCTCGAACGCACCGCGCGCGAGGATCTCGGCTCCGCTCGCCTTCGCCTCGGCCAGCGCCGCGTCATAGTCCTCGGGCACCCACGCGACGTGATGCAATCCGGGCCCGACTCTGTCCAGATGTTCGGAATACAAACTGGTTCCGGACTTGGGCTCGATCAACTCCAACTGCTGCCCGCCCGCATACCCCAACGCCACCGTGATCGTGTAATCGGCGGGCGCGCCACGCAATTCGCACGACTGCGGCCCGAAGTGCACATCCGCGACGGTGAACCACTTCGCGACGCCGAATCGCTCGGTGAACTCGCGCTGGGCCGCCTCGATATCGCGCACCACCCAGCACAGCTGGAAAATCGGGCCCCGCGCGATGGTCATCGGATCACCTCGACTCTGCTGCACAAAGACTGCTTGGTATCGCCAAATTAAGCACTAACGCTTAAGGTAGTCAACACTCGGGTTTAGTACAGTGCTGACATGGCCACCGAGGATCCGCGTGCCGCACTGCTCGACGCGGGCGAACGACTCATCGCCGAACGCGGCGTGGAGGTCCCGCTCCGCGATATCGCCGCGGCCGCGGGCCAGCGCAACAACTCCGCGGTGCACTACTACTTCGACTCCCGCAGCGGTCTGCTCGAGGCCATCGTCGACCGTCGCATGAACTGGCTCGAAGATCGCCGAATGGGACTGCTCGCCCAATACGAGGCCGAGGGCGCCGCACACGAGATCCGCACGCTGGTCGCGATGCTCGCCGCCCCCATCCTCGAACTCATCTACACGGCACAGGTCACCCACTACGGCCGCTTCCTCGAAGTCGTGCGGGCTCACCCCGTGATCGCCGATGCCCGCCGCCTCGCCGGCGCCGACCGCGCCGCCGTGCGCATCATCGCCACCCGCCTGGATGCGGCCCTGCCGGAACTGCCACCCCGCCGACGCCGCCAGCGACTGGAAACCATGGCGACCGTCATGTTCGCACTGATCGCCGACTACGAACGCGCGCTGGAAGCGGGCGTGCGCACGTCTGCCCCTGACAGCGACACCGCCGAGATCATCGACATGATCGTCGCGATGCTCACCGTGCCGGTGCGCGAAGCGACATCGGGGGGTTAGGTCAGGAGATGATCGGGAGGTCGAGGCTGGCCAGCAGATCGATCACACGCTGCTGGATATCGTCGCGGATCGGCCGCACGTCGGCCACCGGTAGCCCGGCCGGATCGTCCACGCCCCAATCTTCGTATCGGATGCCGGGCACCAGTGGGCACATGTCGCCGCACCCCATGGTGACGATGACGTCAGCGGCCAGGATGATCTCGTCGGTCCAGGTCTTGGGGAACTCGTGGGAGATGTCGATGCCCACCTCCGCCATGGCCGCGACCGCTGCGGCGTTGAGTGCGCCGCTCGGCTCGGACCCACCGGACCAGGCGAGTACCCGACCCTGTGCGTAGTGCTCGAAGAAGCCCAGCGCCATCTGCGAACGTCCGGCATTGAATGTGCACAGGAACAGCACCACCGGGATCGCGTGCTCGACGCGGCCCTCCACCTTGGCCCGCGCGTGCAGCTGCTGCCGGGCGAAGCGCTCGGCGAGCAGCGGCACGTAGAGCTTCACCGGCGCGCGTGCCGTGATCTGCGAGTAGGAGTCGTGCAGGAAATGGTGAATCGTGTTGGCGTCGAACAAGATCGTGAACTCGCGGTGCAGCCGCCGCTCGGCACGGGCGAGCGCCGTGCCGTGCACTATGTCGAGGAGTCGGTACGCCGGGGTGATCTCGGCGTAGCCGGCCCGGTTCGTCCGCTCGGGCGTAGACACAGTAGTGAGGGTGACACCGACGCCCCTGCGCGGCAACCAAACTGAGGATGAACCGTATCGAACCTGCAGGCCACAATACGGCGTATTGCCGAAGAGACCCCCTCGATACAGCGGGCTTCGCGAAAATCGTTAGCGCAGAGAACCTTCCGCGGGGGGAACGATCATCGCGTCACGATGGCGTGTTCGGGACAGGCGCTCGCCGCGTCGGCGACGGCCTCCTGGTACCGGGTAGGAACCGACGGATCTCCGGTTACGGCATAGCCGCTGTCGGTGAGCCGAAAGACGGCCGGGCACAGCGCAACACATACGCCGTGCCCGCGACAACGGTCGGCATCGACGGCGGCCTTCATCGGGGATCACCGGAAGTCCGGACAAGGCTGCCGCGCATCACCGGTCCACCTCGGCGAAGGTGATGTGCAACTCGCGCAATCCGCGTAGGAGGAAGGTAGGTTCGTATCGATAGGTGCGGTGCTGCGCGGGGCCGTGGGCGCTCTCGTCGATTTCGATGTCCTGGAGGCGGTCGAGCATCCGGTTCAGGGTGAGCTGTCCTTCGGTCCGGGCCAGCGGTGCGCCGGCGCAGGTGTGGATGCCGCGGCCGAATGCGATGTGCTCGCGGGAGTTGTGGCGATCGAGCCGGAACTCGTCGGGATCCTCGAATTTGCGTGGATCCCGGTTTGCCGCGCCGATGCAGAGCATGACCACCGTGCCCGCGGGGATCTCGACATCGCCGACTCGTGTGGTCTTGCGGGTCAGCCGGAAGTCGACCTTGGTCGGACTGTCGGTGCGCAGCGATTCTTCGATGAAAGCAGCGATCAGGCCGCGGTTTTCCCGTAGCAGCTGCTGGAACTGCGGGCGTTCGGCGAGCACCCGTACCGCCGAGCTCAGCAGTTTGGTGACCGTTTCCTGCCCCGCCGCGAACAGGAAGGTCGCCGGTCGCACGATATCGATGAGATCGGGTAGTTCTCCGTCGGGGTAGGTCGTGGACGCAAGGATGCCGAGGATGTCGTCGCGGGGCGTGGTTCTGCGGTCGCTGATGTATTCGCCGAAGGTCTCCTCCAGCCATTGCAGCGGGTTCGTGCCCACCGGTTCGTGGTCGAGCGCTCCCACTCGACTACCCGGCTCTTCGTAGCCGCCCAGTCTGGCTCGGAATTCGTCGCGGTCGCTGTCGGGCACGCCGAGCAGGTCGGCGATGGCCAGCGTGGCGAAGGGTTTGGCGTAGTCGCCGAGGAATTCGCACCGGCCCCCGGTGACGATCTCGTCGAACTGGCGATCGGCAAGCCGCGACATGTAGTCACGGTTCTCGGTGAGCCGTTTGGGAGTCAGCAATCGGCTCAGCAGAGTGCGGGTGCGCGTGTGCTGCGGTGGGTCCATGGTCACCATGTGCTCGAAGATCGGGAACTGGTGCCGGTGCGCATCGATCTGCGCGCTGATGTCGTCACCGACCGGAACAAAGGGCAACGGCGGGAAAGGACCGCCGATAGCGACGCAGGCCGAGAAGGCATCGGCGTTGCGGAACACCTCGTTGGCTTCCTGATAGCCGGTGACCACCATGACTCCGTAGTGGGGTTCGCGGAATACCGGGTTCCGACTTCGCAGGTAGGCCAGATATTCGTACGGATTCTGGGCGACCGATTCATCGGAAAAGTAGTCGACGGAAGCCAAGTCGGCCATTACTCCCACCCTCTTCAGGTCAAGAATACATTGTTTGATCGATCGATCAGATTAGATTAGGGAATTAGTAGCACGCGCCGCGCTGGACGGTCAAGAGTGGTGAGCGCTGCCGGGCATCGGCGAAAGCCGATCCGTGCGGAATCGCGAGCGTCGGATGTCGCCGAACAGGCCTGTAACCGGCGTTTTCCGTGGATCTTTCCAGCCTGGTGATGGTCGTGCGTTGTCGGCGAGATGCGCGGCATCCCGTCGTCCGTATCCAGGGTTGCCGGTCAACCATTGACATCACGACGTCGCAGGTGTCCAATTTGATCGATCGATCAGAAATTGCTGATATGGGATCGGATTCGATCCGCGAACGAACGAGGTGTTTCATGGTTGGACGGGTCGAAGGCAAGGTCGCCTTCATCACGGGCGCGGCGCGCGGGCAGGGGCGCAGTCATGCGGTGCGCTTGGCGCAAGAGGGTGCCGACATCATCGCCATCGACGCATGTAAGCCCGTCAGCGGTAGCGATCAGATCGCGCCGTCGACCCCGGATGATCTGGCCGAAACCGCGGAACTGGTGAAGGGGGTGGGCAGACGCATTGTCACCGCCGAGGTCGATGTCCGGGATTTCGAGGCGCTGAAGGCCGCCGTGGACAGCGGCGTGGAGCAGTTGGGGCGCCTGGACATCATCGTGGCCAACGCGGGGATCGGCAACGGTGGTGCGACGCTGGACCAGACCAGCGAGCAGGACTGGACAGTGATGATCGACATCAACCTTTCCGGCGTCTGGAAGACCGTGAAAGCCGCTGTGCCGCATCTGCTTTCCGGAGGAAACGGCGGATCGATCATCCTGACGAGTTCGGTGGGCGGACTCAAGGCCTACCCGAACACCGGGCACTACATCGCCGCCAAGCACGGCGTGGTCGGCCTGATGCGCACGTTCGCGGTCGAATTGGGACAGCACTCGATCCGGGTCAACTCGGTGCACCCGACCAATGTCAACACGCCGATGTTCATGAACGAGGGCACGATGAAGATGTTCCGTCCGGATCTGGAGAATCCGGGGGTTGAAGACTTCAGGCCGGTAGCGCAGTTCATGCATGTACTGCCGGTGGGTTGGGTCGAGCCGGTGGACATCAGCAACGCGGTGTTGTTCCTTGCCTCCGACGAAGCCCGCTACATCACCGGTCTTCCCATGACCGTCGATGCGGGGAGCACGCTGAAGTAGGGCGCTCGCACGCCGGGTCCGTCGGGCGCGGGCCGACGGATCCGGCAAAAGAGGGGGCCTCACCTGGACCGATCCGGTCTGCCCCCGGAATTTATCGATCGATCAAATGTTAGAGTGCCCTTATGCGCAGCGCGATACGGCGAGAACAGTCAGGGTTCGGCGGCGCGACGCGAGGGCGCGGGTAATGGCGGGGCGCACCACGAAAACGGCCGACATCGGCACCCGACAGCGGTTGATGGCGGCAACCGAGGAAATCATGCGGGAGGACGGCTATGCCGCAGCGACCTCGCGGCGGGTAGCCGAGCGAGCCGGAGTGAAGTCGGCGCTCGTCTACTACTACTTCCCCACGATGGACGACCTGTTCCTCGCGGTGCTGAGCGACTCCGGCGATCAGGCGCTGGAGCGGATGCGCCAAGCCCTCACCGACGACGACCCACTGCGGGTGTTGTGGCTGATCAACACCGATACCGGCTACACACGGCTCAGTACCGAGTGGATGGCGCTGGCCAACCACCGCAAGGTGATCGGCGCCGAACTGAAGACCTATGCCGAACGGGTGCGCGACATCGAGACCGCGGCCGTCACGATGGTTCTGCGCTCACACGGCGTCGACCTGTCGGTGTATCCGCCGGTGGTGATGGCAATCCTGCTCACCGGAGCGGCGCGCATCATCTGCAACGAAGGAGCGGTGGGCATGGTGCAAGGCCACGACCAACTGCGCGAATTCGTCGAGGGGTTCATCGCTCGATTCGCCCTCACCTCCACACCCGTGGCGACCAGTTCGGACTAAGGGATCAGGTCCAGCACGGTGGTGGATTTCACCTGCATGATCGCGGTGTTGATCGCCACCGCTGCCCCGATGACCACGCGGATATCCGGTTCGGAGAAACCCGTGGGGGTGGGCGATGTCCACCCCATGGGTGGCTATCGGCGAACTGCACCCGTGACCGAATCTATTTACGCAAGCCGACAAAATCTCACACCAGGGAGGACACGCGTCCTGTGCATCTCATCGCCGTCATTGTGCTGACCGCAGTCATCGCCGGGCTCGTGCGCCGGTTGGTGATTCCGAAGCGAAGTCACAGCCTGACTGCTCTACCTGACGGGCCACAGCACCGGATGCCGAATCTCGTTTACGCCCCGGTGCGTCCGATGCGGCTGCGTGGCCCATTTATCGCACTCACCGCGCTCTGGTCGGCGCTGCTGGTCACCGAGATCGCAACGAATCCGGACGCGAGCAACCCGATGCTTTACCTCTATTTGCTCGCGCT
Organism: Nocardia sp. CA-120079; assembly: GCF_050955745.1. NCBI lineage: Bacteria > Bacillati > Actinomycetota > Actinomycetes > Mycobacteriales > Nocardiaceae > Nocardia > Nocardia sp. CA-120079. Next base: position 5,135,883 of record NZ_CP192088.1, on the reverse strand, counting down.
CGTCGCCTCCGCCGTCAACCTCACCGCAATCCACCTCCAATGGCGGTTCGCGGACGGAATCTTCCACCACCCTGCCCACACAGCGGCCATGTGAATCATGGTCGCGGTCATCGTCAGCCCTCGCGCGAGCGCCGTGTCAATTCGACTGTCGCCGCACGCAATTCGCCTGCGGAATCGATCGGGGTCGCGTAGCCGACCCGGGTCCGCGCCACTCCGCGTGGCGTCACCACTCGCAGATCCAGCCCGTACCGGTCGGCGCGTTCGCAACTCGCCTCGGTCGCATCCGGGTATCCGCCCAATACCTGCGCCATCGACAACAGCGCGTCCGCGTGATCGTCATTGAGATGTGTGATCGCCCGCCCCGCCACCGCAACCACCGGATCCGGCGCGGCCGCCACATACTGTTCGGCGGTTGCGGAATCCATCCGCCCGTACCCACCGACCCATCGAACTCGCTGCACCCGCAACACCCACAACGAGAAATCGCCGTAATCGACGTAGTACTTCGCCGCAGGCACCGCCGCCAGATGCGCCGCACGCGCCGCCGCGGCCTCGGCACCGACCGGCCGCTCCACCACACCGGCCAGCGTGATCCGGGAACCGGCCAGCGGATCGGCAGGCACATCGGGCGACACCACCGACAGGCTGGCCCGCGGATCCGCCGCGAGATTGCGCCCGTGCTCGGCCATCCGCGAGACGCACAGCACCGGCTGACTATCCAGCAGCCCGTACGTGACGAACGACGCCCACGGGCCGCCGTCCTCGCTCAAACTCGCCAAGGTCGCGATATTCGTCGCCGCCGCAACGGTTCTGGCCTCCTCGGCCGCCGAGGGGCGAGCGGAATTCACCACGGGCGCGGTCGGCTGTGGAATCGAAGGCGCGTCGCCGGGATCACCGTGATCGAGAGTCATACCGTCCATCCTCGCAGGGGCCTCGGCAGCGCCGACATCGCACACTGAAACGGCGAAGACCGCATCTCGAACGGGGCGATCGCGCGCGCAACGGCCGCGGATCGGCAAGACTGGCGTGCGTGACCCGATACGCATTCGACGCCGACCGCAACGCCCTTGTCGCCATCTGGGCGACCGGACGCGGCGATCTCTCGACCACGGTGGCCCAGCTGCCACCGATAAACCATGACCAGGCAACGAGTTTGGCGTCGAATCTGACCACCCTGTCCCGGTTCCAGTGGCGCACCTATACGCATCCGGCAAGCGCCGCAGGCGATCCCGACGTTCCCAATAGCGAGGCCTGGCGGCGCGCGGAAGAACGCCGCAACTTCAAGGAGGTCGAGGCCGGAATCCGCACCCCGAACCTGCCGACCGACCACGGCCTCGTCGTTTCCTACAGCGGCGTGGTCGAATCCGCGCACCGCGTCGGGCGCACCCTGCACGCCATCGACGACTCCGCCCTGCGCGACACCATCGCCGGCGAGGTCCGCACCGAACAGGCCGCCATCGAATCCGCCGAACTCGGCGATCTGTCCGGACGCGCACGCCAAGCGGTCGAACTCTCACGCCCGGACGTCTCACCGGCCCAGGTCCAGGCCGCCGACGACCTGCTGCGCGCCGACCCCCTCGGCACCGTGGAACTGTTCACCGAACTCGACCCCGCCTCCGCCTCCGTCGCGGCCGCACACTGGCTCTACGCCGCCGCCGAAGTCGCGGGCGAACTCGCGGGCGTGCCGACTGGCGATGTGGTCGTCGAAGCCGACGATATCGAGGCACTGCAGGTCGAAACCCCGACCCTGGTACTGGAGCGTCTGACCAGCGGTGAGACACCGACCGAGATCGTCGTCGACCTCATCGCCGAGGCCATGGCCGTCTCCGAAGGACACGTGCCCGCACCATGGGCGGTGGTGGCCCGCGTCGCCGAAATCGAAGAGCAGGCACGCAAATTCGATCTCGACAGCGCCTCCCGCGCCGCCCTCCTCGATGAGTTCCGGATCAGCCGCCTCGACCCAACCCGCCCGGCCCTCGATCTCCTCGAAGATCTCCTCGACGGCATCCGCGGCTGCCTACTGCTCTACTCGGCCCACACCGCGGGCGACGACGCGGAAGTCGAAGCCCAGTTCGCCGCCGACGTCAGAGGGGAAGCCGACACCCACTCCGACCAACTGTTCTGACCCGGCACCGCTGATCAACCACAGCGCACAGACATCTGACGCGCATCGGCGCTCAGCCAGCGGAGCAGCGCGTCGTAAACGGCGTCGTGGTTGAGCAGGGTGAAATGGTTGGCTCCGGGCAGATGCAGGCCGTTGGCATCATCGAAACCTATGCGGCGGGCCCGATTCCGGCCGGAGCCGCTGGCCGGCAGGACCAACCCGTCGCCGATGATCCGGCCGAGCGGATGGCGCGGGCTGCGGGTTACCGAGGCGGTGACGAAGTAGTGGCCGGCGCAATCGAGTAGCGGTATCTCGCGAATGACTCTGCGGCGCAATGCGTCCACGTCCATGTCATGCCAATCCTCATCGACGAGCGAACCCTGGCGCAGGTCGCGAATGCCCGCGCTGCGGCGGCGCAGCAGCCGACCGAAGGGCCGGGTCTCGGGTATTTTCACCAATGCGGCGGAGGCATAGTGAACGAACTGCTCCAACGGTGCACCCAAATGCGGTGATCCGAGACAGACGATCTGCCGCACCCGGCGCACCCACCGCAGGTCGGCCTGATCGGCCTCGTAGCAGGCGCCCCGCGCGATCAGGCCGCCCATCGAATGTCCGACGAGTGCGATCTGCTCGACCTGCACCGGCCAGTTCTCGACCAGCCGCTGCAGCATCCCGTTCAGCAGACGGGCGTTCTCCGAGATGTGCAGCCCGCTGTTGTATCGAACCATCAGCGCCGTGCAGTCGAGATCGGCTTCGAGCCGCTCGGCATAGCTGGGCCGCCCGCCGAGCTGCCAAGCGTGTTCGGTCTCCACCAGACCGTGCAGAAAAACCACGATGCGCGGGCGCGGATTCGACACCACATCGCCGACCCACCCCGGCGCGACCGGTTCCCCATTGATTCGAAATGTCATCGGCCCGGCCAGAATCGGCAGCTCATCCTCGAGACTGTCGCCGATCAAACCCTGCAATGCCGCCAGGAACCCGGACCCGTAGACCGTGCGTGAGGGCACCGGTGCACCGGGTACGTCCACGGTGCGCTCGGCCAGCGCTCCCGCAGCTGCTGCGGTGCCGCCGACCAGCTGATACACCCCATCGGTAATCGCATCGTGCACCACCTTGACCGGCTGTGCAGCCGGTCCGACACCCAGTCGCACCGCCGCGAACACCCGGTCCGAAATGGCTCGATGCACCGCGGCGATCCCCTCGATCGCACCACCCAGTTCATCGCCCGCCAACCGGGCGAGCGCCTGCATCTCCGCCTGTCGTTGCCGTTCCGGCTCACTCATTCATTCAGTGTACAACTGTTCACTGAGTTTTCCTGTCGAAGCGGCGGCCTAGGACGGTATTCGGCTGACTCCGACCGCTGTTTCGGTGAGGCTCCCGAGGTAGAGGATGCCGTCGTGTTCGACAACTCCGGTGACCATCGCGTAGTCGGTGCCCTCGGCCTGCAGGTCGTGCACGACCGTGCCGTCGAAGTCGACGGCCATCACCCAGGCGGTGCGCGGCGGTTTGGGCTGCACCCATTCCGGTAGCGCCCAGATGATCCGACGCAGAATGCCGGGCAGGGGAAGTAGACGGTCCAGCAATGGATTTCGTGGTGACGGCAGGGTGATCCACACCAGGCCATCGCTGCCGAGAGCCATATTGTCCGGGAAGCCGGGCAGGTTCTCGATCAGGCGGTCGTAGGTGCCCGCATTCGGCCCGGTGAGCCAGTAGCGAGTCACCCGGTAGGCGCCGGTCTCCGCGACGAGCACGGTGGAGCCGTCGGGGGAGAGCACTACGCCATTGGCGAATTGCAGGCCGTCGATGAGGGTTTCGAGCTTGCCGGACGGATCGAGGCGGAACAGGCGGCCAGTGCCGGAATGCTCCAGCAGGTCGCCCATCCACTCGTCGAGCGGATAGCGACGCGACGACGAGGAAAAGTAGATGGTGCCGTCCGCGGCGCGAACCACATTGCTGGCGAAGGGGAGTGGTTCGCCGTCGACCTCGTCCACGAGTACCTCGATCTCGCCCGCGCTGTCCAGCCGCAGCAGGCCGCGATGGAAATCGCAGATCAGCAGCGACCCGTCGGCGTCGGCATGCATACCGAGCGGACGGCCGCCGGTATTCGCCAGCAGGCTCACCGTGCCGTCCGCGGGTTCGATGCTGTAGACCGAACCGTCATCGACTCCCGCAATGATTCGCCCCTCGGCGGTGCGCACCACATCCTCGGGTGCCGCACCGGGCAGCTCGAATCGCTCGAGCTGGGGAAGTGGTGTGGCGCTATGCGTTTCGCGAGCCCGGAGTGGGGCGGGCGGTGGTGTCCAGCGCTGCGGCTGCATTGTCGATCCGGCGACCATGGCTCACTTTATCCCGGTGCCGACCGACCAGTTGCCGAGAACCGACCCAGGCACAACATTGACATACGTAGATATGCGCATCTGAATATGTGTGCTCAACCTTCGAATAAGAGCGGCAACAACACCGTCCGGCTTCGCCGAACGCAGCACGGAAGGACACGGAAGGACACGGGTGGGCTCCTCTCGAATCGGCTAGTCGGAGCAGACGAGAAGGGCTCACCGATACCGAATGGTGGCGCATGTATGGGGGAGTAGGGAGAGCTGGGCTCGACACCGTGGTTTCGGGAGTAGATGCTTCCCGGGCGCGTCAGCGGTGCAGGGCGGTCTCGTGCTGCAAACGCGACAGTTTCTGGGGATTGCGCACCGAGTAGATCCCGGTAATGAGGCCGTCGTCGATGCGCGCCGCTATTACGGCGTCGATCTCGCCGTCGAGTCGCAGGATCAGGGCCGGGTGGCCGTTGACCAGGGCGGGCTGCGCCGACCTCGCGGTGAGGTTACCGAGCGCGGCGGAAAGCAAGCCGGCTACCGCATCGGCCCCGACGATGGGCACCAGCGCGGCCTGGGCGAGTCCGCCGCCGTCGCCGAGGAAGACGACATCCGGTGCGAGAATGTCGAGCAGACTCTGCAATTCGCCGGTTTCCACGGCTCGCTGGAATGCCGCGAGCGCGTCTCGGGTTTCGGCCGCGGAGACCACCTCGCGTGGTCGCCGCGCGGCGACGTGTGCTCGGGCCCGGTACGCGAGCTGGCGCACCGCGGCCAGGCTCTTGTCGACCGCTTCGGCGATCTCGTCGTACTCCAGATCGAATACTTCGCGCAGCACGAACACCGCCCGCTCGACGGGTGTGAGGGTCTCCAACACCAAGAGCATCGCCATCGAGACGCTGTCGGCCAGCTCGATGTCCTCGGCGACGTCAGGTGTGGTCAGCAGCGGTTCGGGCAGCCAGGGACCGACGTAGAACTCCTTGCGGCGTCCGAGCGTGCGTAGCCGGTCGAGCGACTGACGGGTGGTGATTCGAACCAGGTACGCGCGTTGATCCTGCACGGTGTCGAGGTCGACGCCTGCCCAGCGCAGCCAGGTTTCCTGGAGGACGTCTTCGGCGTCGGCGGCCGAGCCGAGCATTTCGTAGGCGACGGTGAAGAGCAGGTTGCGGTGCGCGACGAATGCTTTCGTCGCGGGGTCCGGACGGTCGCCGCTGTGGTCGGCGGGCATGGTCTGCGACGTGCCGGGCATGGGCGGCTCCTGTTCACTCTCGAATGTGTCGCCCATCAGACGTCCGATCCTGCCGTTTCATAACAGCGGGGCAGTGGTGGTGTGCGTCACATCGAAGTGCTGTTATGTGAATCGGGGTGCCGCCGTCTCATGGTCGTTCGAATCAACACCACGAGTGAGGACCTCAGCCATGGAATCCCGTTTCAACCTGAACGACAACGAGCTCGGCGCCAAGATCGGCAAGCGGTTCGCCAATACCAGCCTGGCGATCATGCAGTCATCGCTGCCGAAGTCCACTGTGGAGCTGGTGGAGTTGCGCGCCAGCCAGATCAACGGCTGCGGTTACTGCGTCGACGCCCACACCAAAGAGCTGGCGGCCGCCGGCGAACCCGCAGTTCGGATCAACCTGGTCGCGGCATGGCGCGAGTCCACCGTGTTCAGTGAGGCCGAGCAGGCCGCGCTGGCGTTCGCGGAGGAGGGCACCCGACTCGCCGACGCGAATCGCGGTGTGTCCGACGAGACCTGGGCTCGAGTGCGTAAGCACTACGACGACGACCAGGTCGCCGCGCTGGTGTACCTGGTCGCCATGATCAACGCCTCCAACCGGCTCCTGGTGATTACCCAGACCAAGGGCGGCTCGTATGTGCCAGGCACGTTCGAGAGCGTGGCGAGCTGATTCGTTCGCGGTCCCGGCCCAGGATCACTCGGGCCGGGACCGCGAATAGGGGAGCGCTCAGAGAACCTGGAGCAGCGCTGCGAACTACGTCGCGACCGGGGGCCGGGATCGGTTCACGAGGAACGTATTCGGTGTACTGCGATCTTCGAGTACTGAATAAGCATACGACTATGTAGATATGCGTATTGATCTATGTCACTCTCCAATTACCGACCTCACCAAATTCCAACCAACTCGAAAAACCGCACAGACGACTAGGGGAGCACTCTGGTCGCTGCGCCCGCCGAAGCATCAACGGCGGGCGCAGCGACTGGTCCTAGGGACTGACCGAGAAGACGTGCCAGAGCACAGCGAGCGTGGCCAGGGTGAAAAGCGGTGACAGAATCCAGGTTTCGACCTTGTTCCCGGTCCGTTCGATCACCGGCACGCAGGTACGCAGCGGGAACGGCCAGAACAGTCGGCACCCCTTATCGGTGAGGCAATCACCGGCGAGGTGGGCCAGTGCCCCGAGTCCGACAGCGAACGGTAACCACGCCGGTTTATCGGCAATCCAGTGATCCATCGCGAACGTCCCTGCCGCGGCGAGGATTGTGACCGTCCCCCATGCCTCGATGCCCTCGCCGGAAGGGCACAGATGCAGTGCCCGCACCGCCAGCGCGAGCAGGAAGAACACCAAACCGAGTGTGAAATATCTACCGAGCCAATGCTCACCCGCCCAGGTCCCGTAGGCGACGGCGATGACGAAGGCGAACGAGTGTGTGGCGTGCCGATGTCCACCGGAGATCCAGGAAATCAAGCGGCACAGGTGATAGGAGATGGGGCCGAGCACATGCGCGATGGTGCCGTTCGGATGGTCCGCATCGGGCAGCAGCGCGGCCCCAGCCGTCAGGAAGGTACCGAGCAATACCTCGACGGCACCGAGATGCGCGTCGCCAGTTGGCAATACCGGATAGACCAACGCCGAGATGGGCAGCGTAGCCGCTGCTACCGACCAGGCGAAAGCGCCACTGGTCGCATGTGAATGTCCTAGCACTACATGAAGGTTAGTTGACCACAACCCATTTCAAACAAACGAGACTAACCAGCCGATGAAAATGTATCGGGAGGAGGGGATTTCACCGAAAGCGGCCAGACGCGATCGGTGTGCCCATTGTGCATGGAACAGCCGGCGAACGGTCCGTTGGGGTCGAACAGTACGTTCATATGACTGTCGGCGTGGTCGAGAAACCATAGCGACAGGCCCAATTCGGCGTTGAGCCGATAGAGTTCCCAGGATTGCCAGAGCGCCTCCAGCCGCGCCACCGCCTCGGTGTGCCGCCACCATTCCGGGCACCAGGCCAGACCGTTGTCGGCCACTTTGCGCCGATAGACCTGGGCCAGGTAGTTCTCGACGAACTCCACGACCGATCCATAGACCTGTGTACGCTGCTCTTTCACGGCGCCCCCGAGGACAGTGGCGATTCCAAACAGCTTCGAGAGTAGTCACGAAATCTGCTGAGGTCCTTTGGGAAACCTTTGAAATAGCTATGCGGAGCGCCGCGAACGCGGATTCACAATGCGATCGAGAGCGTGCAGATCCGATTCCAGTGCGTAGAACACACGCAGCGCGCCGACGAATGCGAAAAGGCTGACCACGCACAGGATCACGATGGCACCGATTACTGTCTGCTGCTGTGCCGCGTCCAGGTAGACCAGACCGCCCGCCACTCCGATGAGCGGTACGGAGGCAGCGATGCCGAGGTAGATCCGGCTGCGTCGGGCGAGCCGCCGCAATCTGATGGTGTCATCGGGGGAGGTCTGTGCGGCGCCGAGCAACCCCGGGTAGTACCAGCGCAGTACGAAGAAGGTGATCGGGAAGTAGGAGTACACCACCGCGACCGCGGCCGCGACCAGATGGGATGCGATGAGGTTGATGGTGAATCCGGTGGACAGGTCCGCGGTGTAATGCAGCTGGGTCAGGAAGATCACCAGCGATAACACCCATCCGGCAAAGCCGACCACGGCGATGCGGTCGCCGCATGCGAGCGTATCGGCGCGCGCTCGCGCGAGGGTCTGCTCGTCGAAATGCTTACCGCGTCGCAGTCCGTCGGGAACCAGGAAGACCAGACGGCACCAATACAGCAGCGCGAGAATGCCGACCGGGTAGCCGATCGCGCCGAGTAGTGTTGCGAGGTGTTGCAGTTGGGCGCTGGCGTCGGCGGTGAGTTGGGCGTCGAGCAGGCGCGTGTTGTGCGCGGAAAGATAGAGCACGCCGAGGAATTGCCCGAGCATGCTGGCCAGCGTCACCACCGGCATCGGCCGCATCCGCAGTTTGGCGCGGATACTGCGCGCCGGGGGGTCGACGAGATCGCGGGCGGTGCGGTCCAGGGTGAGATCGAGCTGGCTGGCGAGCTCGGCGCCGGTGGCGAAGCGGTCTGCGGGATCGGGGGACAGGCAGGTGAGCAGGGCATGCTGCAGCACCGGCGGGCAGTCCGGCGGGATATCGGCGGCGAAGCGGTCGGGGACCGGCTGGCGACGCAGTTCGATCATTCGTTCCAGTGAGGTATCCGATTCGCCTGCACTGCGTTCGTCGTCGAAGGGGAGTCGACCGGTGAGCAGTTCCCACAGCACGACCGCGAGTGCGTACAGGTCGCTGCGCGTGTCGAGGTCGGCGGCAGTGGTGGACATGGTCGGATGGCAGGCCTCGAGCTGCTCGGGGGACATGTAGGCGAGTGAGCCGCCGAAGTAGGCGGCGGGGCTGGCGCCGGGGATGTGGCGGCTGAAGCTGATATTGAAGTCGGCGAGTTTGGGCTGCCCGTCGACCGTGAGCAGTACGTTGGCGGGTTTGATATCGCGGTGCAGCACCCCGGCGTGGTTTGCGTAGTCCAATGCGGCGGCGAGTCGACTGCCCAGCCACGCAACGGTTTCCGGCCAGCTCAGCCGTGCGACCTCGGTGCGGGTGGCGGATGGTTGCGGTTCCAGCACCCCGCCGCTGGCGGCCGCCTGGTCGACGGCGTCGAGCAGTAGTCGACCGGTCTTGCCTTCGACGCCGGTGCGGCGCAGCAGCCGCAGTACACCGAGCAGGGTGCCGCCCGGCACGTACTGCATGTACATCAATTTCAAGTGCTGATCGGCGATCTGGCGTTGGTCGAAGACCCGCACGATGTTCTCGTGATCGAGCCGAGCCAGCGTCTGGCCCTCACTGCCGCGGTCATGGGAGATCTTGACGGCGACGAGTCGCTGCATCGAGCGCTGCCGCGCCAGGAAGACCCGGCCGAACGCGCCCTGGCCGAGCAGGATCAACATATCGAAATCGTCAACGGCCGCACCGGGTTTGATGGAGTCGAGCGTCGCGAGCGCGGCCGGATCGGTGAGCACGGTGGTGCGGAAGTGATCACCGTCGAGGCGATCGGCGATTCGCGCCATCTGCTGCGAATACCGCTGCTCGTATTCGGTGAGATCCAGATCCCGATCGAACTGGCGGCGTGCGGTGATCTCCTCGTAGATCAGATCCGGAGGCAGTGGGGCGGTGTGGAGTTCGGGAAATTCGGTCAGGTACTCGTCCAGGCGCTTTTCGGCTTTTTTGCGGATCGACCGGTGATGCAGATCCACCTTGATCAACTCGATGAGCGCCGAGCGCCGCAGTGCGGTTTCGGTGGGCAGATGTGGGGTCAGCTCGGGTGGTTCGCCCGCGGCCTCCCACTCACCCGCGAAATCGGCGACCGCCCTGGCCAATACGGCCTGAGCAGCCATCGCGCGATCCCCACCGTGCTCCGGTGGTACCGCGCCGAGCTGGAAGTTCATCGTCGGCTCACTCGATCAAAGTTGGTGTCCCGGACAGAACCGAGAATATTCGATTATCGTCGTCGGCTGCTGATCTTCGCTACCTGTGGGGCTGGCCGGGTCGGCGGGTTCGTAGTTGAGTGGGGGTACGCGTAGCTCGACCAGCAGGAGGAGACATGACCACGCTGTCGGATCGACCCAACACCGCCTTGATGGTGATAGACGTGCAGAACGGTGTTGTGGCCGAGGCATTTCAGCGAGACGCCGTCGTGGCGACTATCGGCACGCTCGTCGAGAAGGCCCGCGACGACGGTGTTCCGATCGTCTGGGTGCAGCACTCGAGTGAGGAGCTCGTGCCGGGGACCGTGGCGTGGGAATACGTTCCAGAGTTGGTGCGTGCGGAGTCGGAACCGTTGGTGCACAAGGAGTTCGGTGATTCGTTCGAGGACACCGAGCTGGCGGAGATACTGGCGAAGGCCAGGGTGGGACATCTCGTTGTGACCGGTGCGGAGACCGATGCCTGCATCCGATCCACCATCCATGGTGCTTTCGTGCGCGGCTACGACGTGACGCTGGTCAGTGACGGGCATACGACATTCGACAAGAGCCGATGGGGTGCGCCATCGCCGGAGCAGGTGATCGACCACACGAATCTGTACTGGCGGTATCAGACGGCGCCGTCGCGCACGGCGGCCGTCGTCGCGGCGAAGGAGGTGACCTTCGGATGAAGGCACCCCCGCGAACTATGGAGTTCGCGGGGGTGCCGGACGAGGACGACCGTCCTTGGCGGTCGGTCATTCCTCCTTCATCACACCAGGTCGAACCGGTCCAGGTTCGACACCTTGACCCACGCGGCGATGAAGTCGTTGACGAACTTCTCCTTCGAGTCGTCGGTCGCGTAGACCTCCGCGAGGGCGCGCAGCTGCGAGTTCGACCCGAAGACCAGGTCGGCGCGGCTGCCGGTCCACTTGACCGCACCGGTGGCGCGATCGGTGCCCTCGTAGGTTCCGTCATCGGCGGCCGACGGCTCCCACTTCGTGCCCATGTCGAGCAGGTTCACGAAGAAGTCGTTGGTCAACGATCCCGGGTTCTCGGTGAAGACGCCCAGCGGCGACTGCTTGTGGTTCGCGCCGAGGACACGCAGACCACCGACGAGGACGGTCAACTCGGGGGCGCTGAGGGTGAGCAGGTTCGCCCGGTCGATCAGCAGGTACTCGGCCGGGAGCCGGTTACCCTTCCCGAGGTAGTTGCGGAAACCGTCCGCGCTGGGCTCGAGCGCGGAGAAGGACTCCACATCGGTCTGCTCCTGGGTGGCGTCCGTGCGACCCGGGGTGAACGGCACTTCGACGTCGTAGCCGGCGGCTTTGGCTGCCTGCTCGACGGCCGCGGCGCCGCCGAGCACGACGAGGTCGGCGAAGGACACCCGGGTGTTGCCGGTCTGGGCGGAGTTGAAGGACTCCTGGATGCCCTCGAGCACGCGCACCACCTGGGCGAGTTCGTCGGGCTCGTTGACCTCCCAGCCGGCCTGCGGCTGCAGGCGGATGCGTCCGCCGTTGGCGCCACCGCGCTTGTCACTGCCGCGGAACGACGCTGCTGCCGCCCATGTGGTCGAAACAAGCTGTGCGACAGTCAGACCCGAGGCCAGGATCTGGCTCTTGAGCGCGGCGATATCGGCGGCCCCGATGAGGTCGTAGTCAGCGGCCGGGACCGGGTCCTGCCACAGCAGCGTCTCCTCCGGCACCTCCGGCCCGAGGTAAAGGACCTTCGGTCCCATATCGCGGTGGGTCAGCTTGTACCAAGCCTTGCCGAACTCCGCGGTGAGCTCTTCGGGGTGCTCGAGCCAGCGACGGGTGATCTGCTCGTAGATCGGGTCGATCCGGAGCGAGAGGTCCGTCGTCAGCATGACCGGAGTGTGGGACTTCGACGGGTCGTGGGCATCGACCACGGTGCCGGCGCCCGCGCCGTCCTTGGGGATCCACTGGTTCGCACCGGCGGGGCTCTTGGTCAGCTCCCACTCGTAGCCGTACAGGGTCTCGAGGAAGCTGTTGTCCCACTTGGTCGGGGTGGGCGTCCAGGTGCCCTCCAGGCCGGAGGTGATCGCGTCCTTGCCGACACCGCTGCCGAAGGCACTCGTCCAGCCCAGGCCCTGCTCTTCGAGCGGGGCGGCCTCGGGCTCGGGACCGACGAGTCCGGCATCGCCGGCGCCGTGGGTCTTGCCGAAGGTGTGGCCACCCACGATCAGGGCCGCCGTCTCGATATCGTTCATGGCCATGCGGCGGAACGTCTCGCGGATGTCGACGGCCGCGGCGAGCGGGTCCGGATTGCCGTTGGGGCCTTCAGGGTTGACGTAGATCAGACCCATTTGGACTGCGGCCAAGGGGTTTTCGAGGTCGCGGGTGCCGGTGTAGCGTTCGTCGCCGAGCCAGGTCTGCTCGGGACCCCAGTACACGTCCTCCTCGGGCTCCCACTGGTCGACGCGGCCGCCACCGAAACCGAAGGTCGGAAAGCCCATGTCTTCGAGTGCCACATTGCCCGCGTAGACCATGAGGTCGGCCCAGGACAGCTTCTTGCCGTACTTCTTCTTGACCGGCCACAGCAGGCGCCGGGCCTTGTCGAGGTTTCCATTGTCGGGCCAGCTGTTGAGCGGGGCGAAGCGCTGCATGCCGGCACCGGCTCCGCCGCGGCCGTCGCTGATCCGGTAGGTACCCGCGGCATGCCAGGCCATCCGGATGAAGAACGGTCCGTAGTGACCGAAGTCGGCGGGCCACCAGTCCTGGGAGGTGGTCATGACCTCCACGATGTCCTGCTTCACGGCAGCCAGATCGAGGGTTTTGAATTCCGCGGCGTAGTCGAAATCCGCGTCCATCGGGTTGGCTACGGCCGGGTTCTTCTGCAAGATCTTGAGGTTGAGCTGGTTCGGCCACCAGTCACGGTTGCTTCCGCCTTCGGCTGGGGACTTGAGGCGACCGGTGACGGGGCAACCACCGGCGGTGGGTTCCGTATTGGCCTCTCCGATGGGCGGATGTTCCTCAGGCACGGCAATTCCTTTCGGGGGAGTGAGTGAATCGGGCTGTGATCACTGGTGTGATCCGGACATTTGCGCTGCCGAGCAGTCGGGGCACAGGCCCCAATAGATGACCTCGGCCTCATCGAGTACGAATCCGTTGTCGTGTGATGCGGTCAGGCAGGGCGCCTCGCCGACGGCGCAATCGACATCGGCGATGACGCCGCAGGAGCGGCACACCACATGGTGATGGTTATCGCCGACTCGCGTTTCATAGCGCGCGAGGGATCCCATTGGTTGGATGCGCCGCAGCAGACCGGCGGCCGTCAGCGCGCGCAACACGTCGTATACCGCCTGATGGGATACCGCACCGACCGTCGCGCGCACATGACCGAGGATCGAGTCCGTATCGGAGTGCGGATGCTCGTGCACGGCAGTCAGCACGGCAATCCGCGGCGCCGTCACGCGCAGCGACACCCCGCGCAACATACGCTCGAATTCCGGATTCGTGGACACGTTCAAGAGTATGACTCATTCAAGTCTCCACAGGGAGGGTTTTCCGAAATCTCGAGACGATCCCACAATCCGCTGGTCTCCGGATCTGTCGCATCTGACGAATCCACGATCGGCTGCCGGTCCGAGGTTGTGGTTATTGGGAGAGGATCGGCGGATGAACTGTGAGCGGCGATCGTCACGGCGCTTACTTGACATAGTGTTGATTATCGGCGTTACAAGGGCGGGGCTGGGAGTGGGCGGTTCGTGTTGTATGACGTTGGCATGTATGGGATTTCAGGATTTCTGTCTGCCGGGGTTGTCGGCGACCCTGCGCACGGAACGCGTGCTCCGAATGCGCGGTGTCCCCTTGTTGCCCGATTCTGTTGATGTAAATATTTCTGCTGATCCTGGGTTTTGATGGAAGAACATTGGATTCGCTGGGACCCTCGGATCCCGGCCGTTCGAGCCCGACTCCCCTCTACATCCCGAACAGAACCCCTTAATCGTCACGTGACGATTAAGGGGTTCTCTGCGAACGTGTGGCGAGTTGGATTGGCTTCTGCTTATGAGGCCACTACTTGATGATTGGATCTGTTTTGCGGGTCCAGTTGGCGGCAGGCTGGGGTGATGTTGGTTCGGCGGCTGGTGGCGCTTTATGTCGGGTTGTGGTTGTACGGGTTTTCGATGGCGGTGATGATTCGGGCCGGGCTCGGGTTGGATCCGTGGGATGTGTTTCATCAAGGGGTGGCCACGCATGTGCCGATCAGTTTCGGCGCGGTGACGGCGCTGACCGGAGTCGCGGTGTTGTCGGCGTGGATTCCGTTGCGGCAGTGGCCGGGTCTCGGCACGGTGAGCAATGTCGTGGTGATCGGTGTGTCGGTCGATGTCGGGCTGTGGATGTTGCCGGACTGGGATGTTCTGCCGGTGCAGCTCGGCGCGATGGGTGCCGCAGTGGTTTTGAATGCGGTGGCAACCGTGCTGTATATCGGGGCGGGTATGGGTCCAGGGCCGCGGGATGGACTGATGACTGGACTGGTGCGCCGGACCGGATGGTCGGTGCGATTGGTGCGTACCGGGATCGAAGTGACCGTGCTGACGACCGGCTGGTTACTCGGCGGCAGCGTCGGCGTGGGCACCGTGGTGTACGCCTTCGGCATCGGTCCGCTGATTCAAGTGATGATTCCGCTCGCCAACCGGTATCTGCCGGGATTCCATGCGGATCATAAGTCCGAGCCCGATGCTGTCCCGGTGGCGTCTTGATGGTGGCCGGTCGAACCGGTGAGGCGTGCGCCGAAGTCTGTAGACGTCCGAATTATCCTGGGTTGCAAAAAGTTTCGGTGCCCCTCCCCTTCGTCTCGTCCCCCGCTACCCCGCCGTAAATCGTCACTGTGACAGATAGTGGGACGGCGCGCGCCCGCCTTGTCGTAGCTGCACGGGCAGTGATGAGAGCATGCGAGCTTGGTTGCAGCTGTTCGGTCATCGCGGATGTCCTCGGCACACGCGATGGCCGAAAATATTGATTTCCTGGCCGCAGTGCTCTCTCGGCAACCACCCCACCATTCATACAGTTGTCGACATG
The DNA here is from genome assembly GCF_050955745.1 of Nocardia sp. CA-120079. Taxonomy (NCBI): domain Bacteria; kingdom Bacillati; phylum Actinomycetota; class Actinomycetes; order Mycobacteriales; family Nocardiaceae; genus Nocardia; species Nocardia sp. CA-120079. The sequence continues at coordinate 5,120,714 of NZ_CP192088.1, read as the reverse complement.
ACTAGCACTCCGTCCGTGCTCATCGTCGGCGCCGGATTCGGCGGCCTCGCGGCTGCGCTGGAGCTCAAGCGCCGCGGCTACGACGCTTTCACCATTATCGACAAGGCCGCCGGGCTCGGCGGAGTCTGGCGGGACAATACGTATCCCGGTGCCGCCTGTGACGCACCATCGGATCTGTACTCGTTCTCCTTCGCCCCCAATGCGCACTGGCCGAAGCGTTTCGCCGAGCAGCCCGACATCCTCGCCTACATGCATGATGTCGCCCGCCGCTACGGCCTCGACAAGCACATGCGTTTCGGTGTCGAGGTCGACTCGGCGGACTTCGATGCCGACCGTGGCGTCTGGCAGGTGCGCACCACCGCGGGTGAGCTGCTCGAGGCGGATGTCTTCGTGCCTGCGGTGGGTCAGCTGTCGCGTCCGGTGTGGCCGAATATTGCGGGCATGGATTCGTTCACCGGGGAGGCGTTCCATTCGGCGCGCTGGGATCACGAGGTCGAGCTGTCCGGTAAGCGGGTCGCGATCATCGGCACCGGTGCGAGTGCGATTCAGATCATTCCGGCGATTCAGCCGAGGGTCGGGCAGTTGACGGTGTTCCAGCGGTCGGCGCCGTGGATCATTCCGAAGATCGAAAGCTATTACGCGCCACCGAAACTCAATACGCTGGACAAGCTGTCGATCGTGACGAAGTTCGCGCTGATCCAGCGCGCGGAGCGCTTGGGCTGGTATTCGTTCTACGAGTTGGTGACTTCGGGACTGGAGGGCAACGGCCGCATCGCCGATGTGATCTCGGGGTGGGCGGACCGGCATCGGGCCTCGCAGATCTCTGATCCCGAACTGCTGGCGAAGATGACGCCGGATTACCCGGCGGGCTGTAAGCGCGGGCTGATGGCGAGCAATTATTACCCGGCGGTGGCGCAGCCGAATGTGTTTGTGGAGACCTCGCATATCGCCGAGATCACGCCGACCGGTGTGCGCACCGAGGACGGCACGCTGTACGAGGTCGATGTGATCGTGTACTGCACCGGATTCAAGGCCACGGAGTTCTTGGCGCCCATGACGATTCGCGGGATCGGTGGTAAGGAGCTGCGCGAGGTGTGGTCGGGCGGTGCGCGGGCCTACAAGGGCCTCACCGTGCCGCATTTCCCGAATATGTTCATCATGTACGGGCCGAATACCAACCTCGGTGCGGGTTCGATCATCTACATGCACGAGCGGCAGGCGCGCTATCTGCGTCAAGCGGTGGAGCATCTGCGCGAGGTCGGTGGTTATCTGTCGGTGCGGCCGGAGGTGGAGGCGCGGTTCGACGAGGAGATCCAGGGGCGGCTCGAACATACGGTGTGGACCAAGTGCACCAGTTGGTACCGGGAGGCCAGCGGTCGGGTGACGGCGAACTGGCCGGGCCGGATGAGTGAATACGACAAGCGCACGCATTTCGATGTCCGCGACTACGAGCTGGTTCGGACCGGAAGGTGATCCCATGACGCACTATGACGTGCTGGTGATCGGTTCCGGTTTCGGTGGCAGTGTCAGCGCGCTGCGGTTGACCGAGAAGGGCTATCGGGTCGGTGTCCTGGAGACGGGGCGGCGCTTCGCCGATGACGAATTCGCTGAGAACTCTTGGCATCTGCGCGAGTATCTGTGGGCGCCGAAATTGGGCTGCTTCGGTATTCAGCGGATGACGCTGCTGAACGACACCTTCATCATGAGCGGGTCGGGTGTCGGTGGCGGTTCGCTGGTTTACGCGAACACGCTGTACGAGGCGCCGGATACCTTCTACGGCGATAAGCAGTGGGCGCATATCACCGATTGGAAGTCCGAGCTGGCGCCGCATTACGACCAGGCCAAGCGCATGCTGGGGGTGACGACCAATCCGGCGACGACGCCGTCGGATCGGGTGCTGCGGGAGGTCGCCGAGGATATGGGTATCGGCGATACCTACCGGCGCACACCGGTCGCAGTGTTGTTCGCGGATAAGGAGACTCGGCCCGGGGCTGCGGTCGCGGATCCGTTCTTCGGTGGTATCGGACCCGAGCGGCGCTCGTGTACGCACTGTGGTGAGTGCATGACCGGGTGTCGGCACGGCGCGAAGAACACCCTGGTGAAGAACTATCTGTATCTGGCGGAGCAGGCGGGCGCGACCGTGCATCCGTTGACGACCGCGGTGTCGGTGCGGCCACTGTCCGGTGGCGGGTATGCGGTCGATGCCGTGCGCACCGGGCGCTGGGTTCGCAAGGCGAAGCAGACCTTGACCGCCGATCAGGTGGTGTTCTCCGCGGCCGCGCTCGGCACCCAGCAGCTGCTGCACAATCTGCGGGATCGTGGTGTGCTGCCGAATATTTCGCCGCGCCTGGGTCATCTGGCGCGCACGAATTCCGAGGCGGTGCTGGCGGCGCGAACACGAGACAGGGATTCGGATTTCACCAAGGGTGTCGCTATCACCTCTTCGATCCATCCCAACGCCTACACCCATGTGGAGCCGGTGCGTTACGGCAAGGGCAGCAATTTCATGGGTCTGTTGACGACGGTGCTGGTCGACGGGCAGGAGGGTAGGCGTCGCTGGGTGCTCGGTATACGGGAGATGGTGCGGTATCGGCGGGATCTGCTGCGCATGCACAATCCGGCGCACTGGTCCGAACGGATGATCGGGCTGCTGGTCATGCAGAACGTCGACAATTCGATCATCACCTATAACAAGCGCGGTCTGTTCGGTAAGCGGATGACCACTAAACCCGGTGCGGGACAAGCGCCTCCGGCGTGGATTCCGGAGGGCAACGAGGTCACCCGGCGGGTCGCCGAGAAGATCAACGGCATTCCGCAGGGCTCCTGGACCGAGATGGCCAATATCCCGATCACCGGCCACTTCATCGGTGGCTGTGCGATCGGCGACTCTCCCGATACCGGCGTGGTCGACCCGTATCAGCGGCTCTACGGTTACGAGGGGCTGCACATTGTGGACGGTTCGACGATCTCGGCGAATCTCGGGGTGAACCCGTCGCTGACCATCACCGCGCAGGCCGAGCGCGCGATGTCGTTGTGGCCGAACAAAGGTGAACAGGATCAGCGTCCGCGGCTGGGTGCGCCGTATCGGCGGATCGATGCGATCGCGCCGAAGAATCCGGTGGTGCCGGAGTCGGCGCCGGGCGCGCTCCGGTTGCCGATTACTCCGGTCTGACCCCTTTGGGTTCGGGTTGGCGCATGAACCCGACCGGGGTTGCCGTCAGGTGACATTCGCCGATGCCAGGGCTTGCAGGAACTCGTGCATGCCCGCCAGCGTGTGTGCGGGCATCATGATGTCGCAGTACGGCAGGGCCGCCGCCATCGCGCCGGTGGTCGGCTGGAATCGGGTGTCGCCCGCGCGGGGATTGAGCCAGATCACGCGCCAAGCCCGGCGTCGGATCCGGGCCATCGCTCGGGCGAGGACATCGGGGGTGTCGCTGTCCCAGCCGTCCGAGGCGATGACGACGACGGCGCCGCGTACCGCGTTACCGGACGCAGTCGCGAGCAGTGTGCCGAGGCACCGTCCGATATGCGTGCCGCCGTAGCGGTCGACCACTTTGTCGTTGGCCCTGGCCACCGCGACATCCGGGGAACGGTGCGCCAGCACCGGGGTCAGCCTGGTCAGCGAGGTGGAGAAGGCGAATACCTCGGGTCGATCGGGGTTGCGGCGCTGCATCGCGGCTCGCATCAGGTGTAGGTAGATCGTCGAATACGGTCGCATGGAGCGGCTGACGTCACAGATCATGACGATTCGGCGCGGGCGGCCACGGGGACGGGTGCGGACCAGGACCGCCGACTCCCAGCCGGTGCGGCGGGAGTTGTGCATCGTGGCCCGGAAGTCGATCCGTTTGCCGTGTGGATGGTTTTCATACCGCCTGCTGCGGCGTTGCGGCCAGTGCGCCGATGCCTGCTCGAGCCAGGCACCGACCGTGCGCAGATCGTCGGGATCGAAGTGGTCGAACGGTTCCTGTGCTCGTGCCGCGAATCTGCTCGGCAGTATGTCCGGCACCGTCACACCCTTGTCGGTCGATCGGTCGGTGCCGGTCGCTGATTGCAGTGTCGCCCAAGGGACCGCACCGCCTTGCCGACTTTGCCCGCGACCGCCCGTACCCGGGACCGACAGGTGTTCGGTCGGCAATCCGCGCGTTCGGCTCGGCGGGTCCACACCCAGCACCGCATCGGCGAACACCGTGGCGAAGACCGCGTCGAAGGCGGCGAGATCCTGCATGCGATCGACGAGTGTGAGTCGCGCGGCCCAGTAGAGTTCGGTGCGCGACCGCGGTGGTATGCGGCGCAAGGCTTGTACGAACAGCGCGGGTCCGCTCGGTGCGACCGCGACGCCACTACGGCGCAGCCGTGCGACCACCGCGACAGCGAATGCGGCCAGATCGACCCCGCGTAGTATTACCGCGCGGGTCATCGCTTCTCGCGCATCCGTCTGCGTACCAGGATGATTGCGAGCACGGACGCCAGTGCGAGCGCGATCGCGGGCGCATACTTCTTGATCATCGCGGGTCCGACGAGATCGACGAGGTCCAGTGGTGCCGGTTCGGTTTGTGTGACCGGCTGCGGGCGCATCTCTCGGCTGTCGGGCTCAACTACCGCGGCGGCCGAATCGCTCGCCGCGAGTTTCGCTTCGAGGGACGTCACGAATTGGCCGAGGAGTTTCTCGGACACCTGCTGCAGCACTCCGCTGCCGAGTTGGGCGAGCTTGCCGACGATCTTGAGGTCGGTGTGCACGGTGACGCGGGTCTTGCCGCCGTCTTCGCGCAGCTGCGTGGTGATGGTCGCCGCCGCGTTTCCGGATCCGCGGGAATCGTGGCCGGTGCCGTTGATGACGGCGCGATGGTCGTGTTCGTCGCGCTCGACGAAATTGGCTTTCCCGGTGAATTCGGTGGTCACCGGGCCGACTTTGACCTTCAGTTTGCCGAGGAAGTCCTGTCCCTGCCAGCCGACCATCTGTGCGCCGGGCATGAGCGGGACCACCTGTTCGAGGTCGGTCAGCACCTGCCATGCCTGCTCGACGGGTGCGTTGACGGTGAATTCGTTGGCGATCTTCATCGGAGTGTCCCTCTCATCCGGTGGCCAGGCTTCGGGTGTATTCGACGAATGCCGTGTGCACGGTGGCTCGGTCGTCGGGTGTCTTCGCCAGTGCGCTGAGCGCCGCGAGCGCCTCCGGTGCGGTGAGATCGGCGACCTCGAGTGTTGCCAGCGCGGCGATCCAGTCGATGGTTTCGGCGACGCCGGGCGGCTTGTCGAGGTCGAGATCGCGGGCGCGGCCGACGAATCGGGTGGCGTGTTCGATCAGCGCGTCGGTTGCCCCGGGCACGGTGCGTCGCACGATCGCGACCGCACGGGTCGGCTCCGGGTAGTCGATCCAGTGGTAGAGGCAGCGCCGCCGCAGCGCGTCGTGCAGGTCGCGACTGCGGTTGGAGGTCAGCACCGCCAGCGGCGGGTGTTCGGCGACGAAAGTCCCGAGTTCGGGTACGGTCACCGTGGCCTCACCGAGGAATTCGAGCAGCAGCGCTTCGAATTCGTCGTCGGCACGGTCGATTTCATCGATCAGCAGCACCGGGGGTGTCGGACCGCGATATCGGGCACAGCGCAGGATCGGGCGGTCGACCAGGAATGCCTCGGTGAACAGCTCGGCTTCGGTGAGGTCGGCGCCGCGCGCCTCGGCGAGCCGGATGCTGAGCAGTTGACGCTGGTAGTTCCAGTCGTACAGCGCTTCGCTCACGGTGAGTCCCTCGTAGCACTGCAGGCGGATCAGTGGTGCATCGAGCACGGTGGCCAGGGTTTTGGCTGCCGTTGTCTTGCCCACTCCCGGTTCGCCTTCCAGCAGCAGCGGCCGACCCAACGTGGTGGCCAGATAGAAAGCGGCGGCGGTCCCGGTATCGAGCAGGTAGTCGTCGGCGTCGAATCGTCGGACCACGTCCTCGATATCGTCGAACGGTGACATCATGGCGACGTGGCGGCGCGCAGGCGCTCGTAGTCGTCCCAGGTGTCCACATCCAAAGGCATCGGTGCGTCGACGTCGAGTCGAGACACCGGGACGTGGCCGGACTCGATGATCTTCCACACGGCTTTGTCGCCGCGCAATCGGGCCAACTCGCCGAATACGCTGCGACTCAGCCAGAATGGATGTCCGACACCGTCGTGGTAGCGGCAGACCGTGATCGCCGTGGACGTTCCCTCGGCGATCAGTCGCTCGACCGTTGCCGCCGACAGACCCGGTTGATCCCCGAGCATCAGCACAATTCCGGCGGCACGGGGGTGCACCGCGGGCAGGGCCGAACGCAACGACGACGAACAGCCCGAACCGAAGTCGTCGGCTGTGACCACCTCCAGCCCGGCGAGATCGACCTGCTGCCGGATCGCTGTGGCCGCGCCGCCGAGGGTGACGATGATCTGGTCGAAAGCGCAGGAACGCACCGCGTCGAGGGTGGCGCCGAGAACCGTCGTATTCCGGTACGGCAGTAGCTGTTTCGCAGTGCCGAGGCGCTGTGAAGCTCCTGCGGCGAGTACGACTGCGGTGACGAATCCGATTGTCATGAGCTCGTCTTCGCGAAGCAGGTGCGGCAGCTGGAGCTGCAGAACCAGTGGTCGACATCGCCGATGGTGAGATGCGGTGTGTCCGGCCCGACCGTCACGATCATGCCGCACACCGGATCGAGCACCTCGACCGCGACATCCACCGTGCGGGGTGTCACGGCCAAACCGTCTTTGCGGATCGCCTGGATCACTTGCGCGACAATCGAGACGGCGATCTCGGCGGAGGTTTTGGCGCCGATCGGCAAACCCACCGGGGTGCGCACGCGCGCACGCTCGGCGTCGGTCAATTCGAGTTCGTCGAGAATCGACGCCCCCCGAATCTTGCTGGCCACCAACCCGATATAGCCCAGACCCGCATCGAGCGCGGCCCGGATCAGCTCGGCTTCGGGGCCGCCGTGGCTGGCGATCACCATCGCCGTCGTATCGGCCAGCGAATCCGGTGGGTCGGTTCCGGCGACACTGCGCTGCACTCCGAATCCGACCAGTTCGCACATGTCGGCCAAGGCGTCGGCGATGGGTGTCGCGCCGCAGATGCGCACCAACGGCGCCGGGATCTGCGGCTCGAGGAATATCTCCAACGCTCCGCCGGACAGACACGGATTCACCACGACCGCCGCGCCGGGTGCTTCGGGAAACTGCAGGTCACCGTCGGGCAGTACGCGCAGCAGCACACTCTCGTGTGACTGCAGGGCACCCAGCGCCGCCTTGCGGACCGAGTTCTGGGCGCACTGGCCGCCGACGAACCCTTCGATCGTCCCGTCCTGCAACAGGATCGCTTCGTCCCCGGCGTGCGCGGAGGTCGGTTGCTGCGCGCGCACGACGGTCGCGTGCACGAACGGAGTCCTGGTGCGAACCAACTGCTGTGCGCGCTCGCTCATCTTCATCGGTGATCCCATCGCCGCACCCACTCAGATCGGCGGTGTTGCCCGCCCCTGCATCGCTTCCCACACCCGCGACGGCGTCAGCGGCATGTCGGCGTGGCGAACTCCGAACGGCGCCAACGCATCTACCACGGCGTTGACCACCGCTGCCGGCGATCCGACCGTGGCCGATTCGCCGATGCCTTTCGCGCCGATCGGGTGGTGCGGCGAAGGGGTGACCGTGTAGCCGGTCTCCAAATGCGGAACTTCGAGTGCGGTCGGGATGAGGTAGTCCATCAGGGATCCGCTCAGGCAGTTGCCGTCCTCGTCGAAGGCCATGATCTGCATCAGCGCCATGCCGATGCCGTCGGTGATGCCGCCGTGCACCTGGCCCTCGATGATCATCGGATTGATCCGGGTGCCGCAGTCGTCGACGGCGAGGAAGCGCCGCACCTGCACTACGGCTGTCCCCGGGTCGATGTCGACGACGCAGAAATACGCACCATAGGGGTAGGTGAGATTCTCCGGGTTGTAGCAGATCTGCGCGTCGAGTCCGCCCTCGATGCCTTCGGGTAGATCTCCGGCGCCGTGTGCGCGCATCGCGATCTGCTGGATCGTGACGGCCGCGGAAGGATCGCCCTTGACGTGGAACGAGCCCTTCTCCCACTCGAGGTCGGCGATGGAGACCTCGAGCATGCCGGAGGCGATGATCCGTGCCTTGTCGCGCACCTTGCGCGCCACCAGTGCGGCGGCGGCGCCCGAGACCGGTGTCGAGCGGCTGCCGTAGGTGCCCAGGCCGAACGGAGTCTGATCGGTATCGCCGTGCACCACGTCGATATCCTCGGGTGGGATGCCGAGTTCTTCGGCGACGATCTGGGCGAAGGTCGTCTCGTGCCCCTGCCCCTGGGTCTGCACCGCGATGCGCACAACGGCTTTGCCGGTTGGATGGATGCGCAGCTCGCACCCGTCGGCCATCCCGAGTCCGAGGATGTCCATATCCTTGCGTGGACCCGCACCGACGGCCTCGGTGAAGAAGGACATCCCGATGCCCATCAGCTCGCCGCGGGCGCGCTTGTCCTGCTGCTCCTTTCGCAAGGCGTCGTAGCCGATCATGTCCATCGCCAGGCGCATGGTCTTCTCGTAGTCGCCGGAGTCATAGACCCAGCCGGTCTTGGTGGTGTACGGGAACTGCTCGGGGCGAAGGAGATTGCGCAGCCGCAGCTCGGCCGGGTCCATCTTCAGTTCGTAGGCGAGGCAATCGACCAACCGCTCGACGAAGTAGACGGCCTCGGTGATCCGGAACGAGCACGCGTAGGCGACGCCGCCGGGGGCCTTGTTCGTGTAGACCGCGGTCATCTTGCAGTAGGCGGCCTCGATGTCGTAGCTGCCGGTGAAGACGCCGAAGAAGCCGGCCGGATACTTCAACGGCGCGGCGGTGCCGTTGAAGGCGCCGTGATCGGCGAGCACGGTCGACCGGATGGCCAGGATCTTGCCTTCGGCGGTGGCGGCGATTTCGCCGACCATGATGTAGTCGCGGGCGAATCCGGTGCTGGTGAGGTTCTCGCTGCGATCCTCCATCCACTTCACCGGTTTGCCCAGCAACAGTGACCCGACGATGGCGCAGACGTATCCCGGATAGATGGGCACCTTGTTGCCGAACCCGCCGCCGATATCGGGTGAGATCACCCGGATCTTGTGCTCGGGCAGCCCGGCGACCAACGCGTAGAGGGTGCGGTGGGCATGCGGTGCCTGGCTCGTCGACCACAGGGTGAGCTTGCCCGTCACGGGATCGAGATCGGCGACGGCACCGCAGGTCTCCATCGGGGCGGGATGCACTCGCGGATAGACGATCTCCTGTTTCACGACGACGTCGGCGCGCGCGAACACCGCATCGGTCGCGGCGGCGTCGCCGGTGTCCCAGTCGAAGCAGTGGTTGTCGCGCTTGCCCTCGAGATCGTCGCGGATCACCGGCGTCCCGGGCGCCAGCGCGGTCCGGGCGTCGATCACCGGATCGAGCATCTCGTAGTCGACGTTGATGAGCTCCAACGCATCCCGGGCGGAATAGCGGTCCTCGGCGACGACGAAGGCCACCTCCTGGCCCTGGAACCGCACCTTGTCGGTGGCCAGCACCGCTTGCACATCGTCGGACAGCGTTGGCATCCAGGCCAGTCCCTTCGCCGCCAGATCCGCACCCGTGACGACCGCCCTGACCTTCGGATGTGCCTGTGCCGCGGAGGTATCGACGCTGACGATCCGGGCGTGCGCGAACGGGGACCGCAGGATCGCCAAATGCAGCATGCCGGGCAGCGATACGTCGTCGACGTAATTGCCGTGTCCGCGAATGAACCGCGGATCCTCTTTGCGCAGCATCCTGCCGTGACCGCACGGCTTGTGGTCGTTGTCGACACGGTCTTCGGGGCGGGATTCGACGGCGGTCATGACGTGGTCCCTACCGGTGTAGGCGGGGCGGCGGGTTCGGGCTGGACCGCTTCGCCGCGTTGTTTCGCCGCGGCCCACTGGATCGACCGCACGATGGTGGTGTATCCGGTGCAGCGGCAGATCTGGCCCGAGATCGCCTCGCGGATGGTCTGCTCGTCGGGATTCGGGTTGCGGTCGAGGAGGGCGCGGGCGGTGATCATCATGGCGGGCGTGCAGAATCCGCACTGCAACCCGTGGCACTGCATGAAACCCTCTTGCACGGGATCGAGTCGGCCGTCCACCTCGAGCCCTTCGACGGTGCGCACTGCACGACCGCCGGCCATGACGGCCAGCATGGTGCACGACTTCACCGGTTCGCCGTCGACCTCCACGACACAGGCGCCGCAGTTGCTGGTGTCACAGCCCCAGTGGGTTCCGGTGAGCCGCAACTGATCTCGCAGGAAATGCACGAGCAGGGTGCGTGGCTCGACTTGCGCGGTCACCGGCTCGCCGTTGACGGTCATGGTTACCTGCATGGCTGATTCCCTTCCGGCGCAGGGTGATTCAGTACGCGCTCGACCGCGGTGCGCAGCACGCGAATCGTCAGTTCGGACGCGAGGTGGCGTTTGTAATCCGCGCTGCCGCGCGCATCGGAGACAGGTGAGCACGCCGCGCTCGCCCGGCGGCCCGCCTCCGCGAAGACCTCCTCGGTGGGCGGCTCACCGATGAGCACGTCCACCGAGGAGGCCAGCGCCGCCGGATCTGGGTCGACCGCGGTCAGGCCGATCCGTGCGGCCGCTATCGCCTCGCCGCGCAGGGTCACCGTCGCGCCGGCCGCCGCGATCGCCCAGTCGCCGACGCGACGCGCCACCTTCGCGTAGGCGCTCGATGTCCGATGCCGCACCGGGATTCGGATCTCGATCAGAAGTTCGTTGTGCGACATGGCGGGTTCATACGGGCCGACCAGGAAGTCGTCCATCGCGATCTCCCGGTCGCCGGACGGTCCGCGCACCAGGCAGGTGGCACCGAGGACCGTGCAGACAGTGCACAGATCTTCGGCGGGATCGGCCTGACACAGTGAGCCACCGATCGTGCCGCGGTTGCGTACGATCGGGTCGGCGATCACGCGCTCGGCGTCACGGAAGATCGGGCACACCGTGGCGAGGTCGTCGGATTCCAGTACATGCCGATGCCGGACCATCGCGCCGATGCGCACCAGGGTCGGATCTGTGACGATGTAGCCCAGTTCGGCGGCCAGGTCGTTGATGTCGATGAGATATTCCGGATTGGCCAGACGCAGCTTCATCATCGGCAGCAGGCTGTGCCCGCCCGCGACGATGCGCGCCTCCTCCCCGAGCCGGTCCAGTAGTCCGACGGCGTGATCCACGCCCGTTGCGCGCTCGTATTCGAATGGCCCAGGAACTTGCATGTGATCGACCTCACATCAGCGGAATGAGCCAAGCCTCGGCCTCGCTGATGCCACCGTCAAGACCGATTTAAGGAATCACTTAATTCGCTGTTCGCGCTGGTCGTGTGGTGGATCCGGCCGCCGGTTCTGCTCAGTGCGCCGCCGTGTCCGCCCCAGCGTCGCGCGATGATCTCGGCCGCGATGGACACCGCCGTCTCTTCCGGTGTCCGCCCGCCCAGATCCAGCCCGATCGGGCTGGCGAGGCGGCTGAGTTGTTCGTCGGTGAGGCCTGCCTGTCGCAACCGGCCCAGCCGCTGGTCGTGCGTGCGGCGCGAGCCCATGGCACCGACATAGCCGATCTGCGGTGCGCGCAGTGCCACCTCGAGCAGCGGAACGTCGAACTTGGGATCGTGGGTCAGCACGCAGACGACGGTTTGCGAATCGACCGCGCCGGCCGCGATCTGCGCGGCGAGGTAGCGGTGCGGCCAGTCGACGACGACCTCGTCGGCGGTCGGGAACCGGGCGGAGGTGGCGAAGACCGGCCGCGCGTCGCACACCGTCACCCGGTAGCCGAGGAACGATCCCTGCTGGGCGACGGCGGCGGCGAAATCGATCGCCCCGAACACCAGCATCCGCGGCTGCCGTGCGTAACTGGCGACGAAAACACTCATGCCCTCGCCGCGGCGCTGCCCCTCCGGACCATAGGACAGCACTTCGGTGCGGCCCGCCGCGAGCAGCCCGCGTGCGTCATCGATGACCGCATCATCGGCGCGCGCCGACCCCAGCGCGCCGTGCGCATCGTTCGGCCGGATCAGCAGCCGACGCCCTACCCGGGCGGTGTCGGGGTGCTCGATGACGGTCGCAACCGCGACCGGCCGATGTTCGGCGATATCCGCGGCGACCTCGCCGAGTTCTGGAAACGTCTCCCGCGAGACCGCTTCGACGAAGACGTCGATGATGCCGCCGCAGGTGAGACCAACAGCGAATGCGTCCTCGTCGGAGAAGCCGTACCGCTGCAGCACCGCAGAACCGGTCCGGATGACGTCGGTGGCCAGTTCGTAGACCGCGCCCTCGACACAGCCACCGGAAACCGAACCGCCGACCGTTCCGTCCGGGGCCACGACCATCGCCGCTCCTGGCGGTCGCGGCGACGAACGGAAGGTCCGCACGACCGTCGCGACCCCAGCTGTGCCCCCGGCGTTCCATGTTGTCATCAGATCCGTGAGCACGTCCTGCATAATGCGTCCTCCAGACGCGATGCAGCCGTCGGCGCTGCGTTCACCTCCAAAGTAGACTCGGATTGTGACGCCCGCCCAGCTTCGGGCCTACTCGACCGTGGTGCGGCTCGGCTCCGTCCATGCGGCGGCCGGCGAGCTGGGGATGTCGGATGCCGGTGTCTCGACGCACATCGCCCAGCTGCGCAAGGAGCTCGACGACCCGCTGTTCACCCGCGCGGCATCGGGTCTGGCCTTCACCCCCGGCGGGTTGCGCTTGGCCAGCCGCGCGATCGAGATTCTCGGACTGCAGCGCCAGACCGCCATCGAGGTCAGCGAGGCCGCGCACGGCCGACGGCTGCTGCGTATCGCGGCATCGACTGCGTTCGCCGAACATGCCGCGCCCGGCCTCATCGACCTGTTCGCGGCGCGGGCCAAGGATCTGTCGGTGGAGCTGAGTGTGCATCCCACCAGTCGGTTCCGCAGCCTGATCGAGACCCGTGCGGTGGATATCGCGCTGGGACCCGGGCACCAGGGCACCGACTCGACCATCACCGCCCGGCCGTTCCTGAAGTATCAGATCATTTCGGTCGCGCGCCCCGACAGCCCACTGGCCGAGATCGCACCGCATCCAGCGCTGCTGCGGGAACAGCAGTGGATGCTGGGCCCCGGTGCGGGCAGTGTCGACGGGCACATCGCGACAATGCTGCGCGAGTTGGCCATTCCTGAATCACACCAGCGGATCTTCCAGAGCGACGCCGCCGCCCTCGAAGAGGTTCGCTGTGCCGGAGGCATCACCCTGACGATCGGCTTCGCCGTGTCCTCCGACCTCGCAGCCGGCCGGTTGCGCCACATCAAGGGACCGGGCCTTCAGGTATCCGATGAGTGGTGCGCGACCACCTTGCCACCGGACACGCGCCAGCCCGCGGTGTCGGAACTGCTGCGGTTCATCACCACCCCGCGATGCACGCAGGCGATGATCCGCGGGTCCGGTGTCGGTGTCACCCGGTTCCGTCCGAAAGTGCATGTGACGCTGTGGAGTTGACGCGGGGTCAGTGGGATGGCGTGGATCCGAGCGGACGCAACGACCAAGGCATCGCCTCGATCGGAACTGTCGCGGCAGATCTGTCCAGCCGGCTCGTCTTGGATCCGGTCGTGAATTCCGGATCGGTCCCCATGATGACGCGGCCTTCACTGTTGACCAGCACCACCCGCTGACCGAATGCTTGGAATCGCGCGAGCAAGACCTCCTCGATCGCGGCGACCGGCACATCGGCGCCGGCGATTCCGAGGAATGTTCCCGATGTGGTCGTGACCGGTATCGAGAATGTGCAGACATACTCGTCGGTGCACGCGTAATCGAGGTGCGGCCCCTGTACCCATCGCCGACCCTGCTCGCGCGGAACCGTGAACCAGTCCATTTTGGTGTAGTCGTAGAAGTATTCACTCCCGGGATTCAATTCCAGCACCAGGCGTTGCGCGGCGGGAAGCCACCACTCGAGGTGCCGGGGGTGATCGGCCAGAACGCGGTCGGCCATCACTACGCCTGCGCCGTTGAACAATTTTCCGCGCGACTCGAGTTCGCCGAGGATGGTCTCGCGCAGCGGTGCCAGATCCTTTGCCCGGGGAGCCGAGCGCAGCTTCTCGGTGAGCTCATCCCACAGGGTTGTCAGCGCGGTCCCGATGGTTGCCAGCGATGTGTAGACCTCGTCAGCCAGTTTTGTGACGGAATCAGCGAGCGACTCGATGGTCGCGGGGGCCGGAAAGTTATCGGTGTCCCTCACTGAGCTCCAAGCGCAAGGCAACAAGGCGGCGGATGCGTGATTCCGTATGCGATTCTGCCAGTTCTCTGGCCCGGGCATCGTCTTCTTGTTCGATCGCGTCCACCACGTCACGATGGGCGGTCGCCTCGACCGTGGGGTCCAGCTTCAGCCCCGGCAGCCAGAGCAAGGCCGACAGCTCTGCCTGCAGACCGACCTCGGCGCGGGTCAGCCGGGTGGACTGCGCGCACACCGCCATCTCGATGTGGAAGCGGCTGTCGGCCTGGCGGGCCGAGACGAGGTCGCAGCTGTCCTCGAGTCGGTCGGCCAGGGCGCGGAGTCCGGATATATCGGCCCGCAAGCTGCGCCGCGCGGCGAACACGGCAACCGCCCCGGTGACGGCGAAGTGCTCATCGCCTAGATCGCGCAGCTCCTGCACGCTCATCTTTTGCAACCGCGCCAGCGAGGTGCTCTCGAAGACCTCCGCCGAAGCGCTGATGAAGCTGCCACCTCCGCGCCCGCGCTTGGTGTGCACGATGCCCTGCTGCCGAAGGACGACCAGCGCCTCCCGCAGGGTCATCGTGGAGACACCCAACTGGTTGGCCAGATCGGTTTCACTCGGCAACTGCTGGCCGTCGGCCATCACACCGAGGCTGATCGCAGCAGACAGCCGCTGCACTACGGCCTCGGTTTTGGGCCCACCGCCCTCGAGCGGTGAGAGCACGGCGCCGAGCGCGGTCAATCCGGCCCTCTTCTGCTGGGACAACGCGACTCCTGGAGTGACGGGACCTGACACGATTCTACTCATTTAACAATTGAAATATGAACTATAAAGTTTTATGTACACCTCTTGAACTATGAAATCTAATGTCTTAGGTTAAGAGCAACGTGAACTGCCCCACCCGGATACACCGCGACGCGCCGACGTCACGATCGAAACAGGAATTCCCCATGTCCGAGAGCCCGACCTGCCATACGGAAGTCGACGGACTGTGTGTGACGTGGCGCATGGTTCAGCATCATGTGATCGCGATCGTCGCCGTGCACAAAGCATCCGACGCTTCGCCAGTGGCATCCTTCTGCCCCAGCAGCTACCCGGATCTCGCGCGTGCGCGAGAACTGCTTCCGGAACTGACGAGGCTGTGGGATGCGGTCCGCCGCGAATTCTGGACGAAACTGATCCCGCCGCCGCTGGTGGCCAGAGGGCCGGCATTGACATAACGTCGCCGAGCACAGTCGTTTCGGTGCATACTCAGCCCGTATCGCTTTCAGAGTTCAGCGCCGAGACGACGATGGAGCGACACATGGACGACGACAGCGAACCCATGCCGCGGCCGACGGCGTTCCCACGCATCGACGACTACGGTTTCATCTCCGACTGCGAGGTCACCGCGCTCATCGCGCCCAGCGGAGCCGTCGAATGGATGTGTCTACCCCGCATGGACTCCCCCAGTGTCTTCGCGGCCATGCTCGATCGTTCCGCTGGTTCGTTCCGGTTCGCCCCCGCCGACTACATGGTGCCCACCGATCGCCGTTACGTCCCCGGCACGATGGTCATGGAGACCAGTTGGCGCAGCGGCGAGGGGTGGGCGACGGTCCGCGATGTGCTGCTGGTCGGACCCTGGCGACACCAGGTACCCGGCCGTAGCGCCCATTGTCGAACCCCCACCGACTACGACGCCGAGCACATCCTGCTGCGGACGGTGCACTGTGAGACCGGGCAAATCCAGTTCGTGCTCGATTGCCAGCCGTCCTTCGACTACGGCAGGCATCGCGCGCATTGGGAGTACCTCGACAGTTACTACACCGCGCAGGCCGGCGCCGACGGGATCGATCTGCAGCTGACGCTGAGCACCGACATGCGCTTGGGGCTGGAAGGGACCCATGCGCTGGCCCGCACCCTGCTGAAGGCGGGCGACACACGCTTTTGCGCGCTCTCCTGGGGTAGTCGTGACGCGCCGCGCGCCGTCGACGAGGCCGACGCGCGGCTGCTGCGGACCATCCATCATTGGCGGCACTGGCTGGCCGGTGGGCGGTTTCCGGACCATCCCTGGGCTGCCCAGCTCACCCGCAGCGCGCTGACCCTCAAGGGTCTGACCTTCGCGCCCACCGGCGCCATCAGCGCCGCCGCCACCACGTCATTACCCGAAACACCAGGCGGACAACGTAATTGGGACTATCGCTACTCGTGGATACGCGACTCCGCCTTTGCGCTGTGGGGCCTGTACACGCTGGGTTTCAGCTGGGAGGCCAACGACTTCTTCTCCTACATCATCGGTTTGACCGAAGACGTCCGGGATATGCAGATCGTCTACGGCATCGGCGGCGAAAGCGACCTCACCGAGCAGACCCTCACCCACCTGCGCGGCTACGAAAATGCCCGCCCCGTGCGCATCGGCAACGGCGCGTACCGGCAACGCCAGCACGATGTGTGGGGTGCCGCGCTGGACGCGGTCTATCTCTACGCGCGCAACCAGGACCGAATCGACGCGCGAGCCTGGTTGGTGCTGAGCCGGGCGGTCAAAAGCGCTCTCACCTACTGGCGCGAGCCCGACCATGGCATCTGGGAAGTACGCGGGCAGCCCCAGCATTTCACCTCCAGCAAGGTGATGTGCTGGGTTGCCGCCGATCGTGGCGCCCGGCTGGCGCGCATCCACCAGGACTTCGAACGCGCGCATCGCTGGCAAAAGGCCGCAGACGAAATCCACGCCGACATATGCACGCACGCCCTCGATTCCCGGCAGGTGTTCACCCAGTACTACGGCAGCACGGCGCTGGATGCCTCGACGCTGCTCATCCCGCTGGTTCGCTTCCTGCCACCAGACGACGACCGGGTGCGCAACACGGTGTTGGCCATCGCCGACGAACTGACCGAGGACGGCCTCGTATTGCGCTACCGCGTCGGTGAAACCGACGATGGCTGCGCGGGGGAAGAAGGTGCCTTCACGATCTGCTCGTTCTGGCTGGTCTCGGCGCTGTCGGAAATCGGTGAGAAGACACGAGCCAAACAGCTGTGCGAGAAACTGCTCGCCTACGCCAGCCCCCTGGGCCTCTACGCCGAGGAGATCGACCCCCGGACCGGTCGGCACTGGGGCAATTTCCCCCAGGCGTTCACCCACCTCGCGCTGATCAACGCCGTAATGCACGTCATTCAGGACGAACAAGCGATATTGCGGCAGGCGCTCGGCGGGGAGTCGATCGCCCCACGACTCGACGACGCATCGTTCACGCTGGGATACATGCACCGCTGACCCTGCTGCTGCAGCCGGGTCATCCGCGCGATGACCGCACTCGAAATGCCGGCAGTCGCAACGCCGCTGGTCCAGAGCAAGGCCGAGATCTCATTCGGCAGACCGGACTCGGCACGAAACCTGTTCGCGCATAACAACTTCCGAATATCTCGATCGATACCGTTCGGTTTCGCGGACCGGCGCGCCGTGATCGACGCTACGGCAACCGATCCCGCGCGCGGACGAATCCGCGGGCCGGGCTCGATCGGAACTTCTTTTCGGCGTCCTCGATCGACCAGTTTCCGCAGGAGTTCGTGTCGGGATCAGCTCACGAGGTACAGAAGCCGAGCATCGTGTGCACCTCCAGGTCGTAGGGAATCACCAGCGGCGCATACGCATTCACGTTCTAGCTGTCCGTTGGCAGCCGAATGCCCTGCGTGCCAGCGATATTCGACATGTCCCCATGATCGGGAATACCGGACAGACGCCGGCGACCCATGCGATCGGGTTTACTTGCGGGACCCAGCCCTCGCTGCAACGGAGCGTCTACGTGGGGTCAGATTCATCGGCAACCGCCCGACACAGTGGCATCCTCCCACCGGGTTTCATCGACCTCGGACCGGGTACCGGCGAATTCCTTGTGGTGGCAGTGGATTTCGACCTCAGCAGCCGCGGTGAAGCCGGGTTTCGTGAACTCGCGGCGCAGCTGCCCGAACCGGTGACGGTCTGGCTGACCGCCCAGCCGCCCGCGAGCGTCGCCGACACGGCCTCGGGTGCGGCCTACACCGCGTGGTGGTGGGACCGCCTCGCCGGCGCCGGAGCGGAGATCGATGCGGTGCTCGGTTATTGCGCGGGCAGCGTATTCGCCTCCGCGCTGGCCGATGAGGTGGCGCGCCAGCAGGGCCCTCGACCCGCCACCGTGTTGTTCAATCCCGGTCGGCCCACCAAGGATTCGGTGTTCCGTGACATGAGCACCACCCTGACTGCGCTGTCCCCGCTGTCGGCCGCTGAACGAGACGACCTCATCGGCGAGGCGAATAGCCTGCTGCGGGAGTGGCCGCGCGATATTCCCGACATCCTCGATCGGCTACTGGCGCTCTATCGCGACGCCGCGCACGATGCCTTCGAACGTGTCGGAATCGCACCGGATGTCGGCGCCGAGCTGATCGATGTGTTCGCCTCGTACACCGCGTATCTGCGGGCGGCGTCGACCATGGCGCCGCAGCCGCAGTGGTCGTCGGCGACCGCCGTGCTCTCGGTGGAAGACGACGGGGAACCGGGTTTCACCGCGCATCGCATCCCCACCGCGATCGGCCGCCGCGATCTGTTGCGCACACCCGAGGTCGCACGCCTGGTCCTGAACGCGATGCGGCCGGAAGGTAGGGGATGACATGGCGACCGGCACATCCACTGTCGCAGAACTGTTCCGCGAGCGGGTACACCTGATCGGCGACGCCACGGCTGTCGTCCACCCCCACGGCCGACTCAGCTACCGCCAGCTCGACGACATCTCCACCCGCCAGGCCCGGGCGCTGCACCGCCACGGAGTGCGCCGTGGCCACCTCGTCGGGGTGTATCTCGACAATTCCGTCGATCTGGTCATCGCGTTGCTCGCGATCGTCAAGAGCGGGGCGAGCTTTCTGCCGCTGGCCGTGACCGATCCGCCGCTGCGTACCGAGACGCTGCTGCGGGCAGCGGACCCGAAACTCGTTCTGGTCGATCGACACAGCCCGCCGTCGCTGGCCGAACGAGCTTCCGCGGTCCCGGTGGGCGTGGCGTCCGCCGACGAGGAGCTGCCCGACAATCCGCTGCTCGACCCAGCGCCACAGGATGCCGCGTACGTCATCCACACGTCCGGTTCCACAGGCGAACCCAAGGGCGTTGTCATCGAACACGGTGCCCTGGCAACGTATTTGCAGTGGGCGGTGACGTCGTATCCGGGCCTCGCCGGTGTGGTGCGGGTGCACTCCTCGCCGGCGTTCGATATGGCGGTGACAAGTCTGTTCGGTCCGCTGGTCGCGGGGGGAACGCTGGATATCGCATCCCTCGACGACCGCGGCGAAGTCCACGCCATACCGTCCTTCCTCAAGGTGACTCCCGCGCACCTGCCGCTGTTGCGCTCCGCATTCCCGCACTGTGCGCCCACCGCGGACCTGATAGTCGGCGGTGAAGCGCTCACCGGTGCGATGCTCGCCGACTGGCGACGGGAGAATCCCACCGCTGCCGTCGTCAACGAGTACGGGCCGACCGAGGCCGCGGTGGGTTGTTGTGTTCATCGGGTGGCGCCCGGCGATGCACTCGAACCTGGGCCGGTCCCCATCGGCCTGGCCACCCAGGGCACCCGGCTGTACGTGCTCGATTCCCGACTCGATCCGGTCGGCGAGGGTGAGTTGTATATCGCCGGGCCGCAACTCGCGCGCGGCTATCTGCGCAGGCCCGGACTCACGGCCGCCGCCTTCGTGGCCGACCCGTTCGGGCCGCCCGGCACTCGGATGTACCGCAGCGGCGACCGTATCCGCCGCCGAGACGATGAGCTGCTCGAGTTCGCGGGACGGATCGATGACCAGTTGGCCATCAACGGTTTTCGGGTCGAGCCGGGCGAAATCGCCGATATGCTCACCCGCGCCCCCGACGTGGCTCGAGCCGCGGTGGTAGCCCGCGAGGACGGATCCGCGGGCACAGCGCTCATCGCGTACGCGACACCGGCACCGGGCGCTATCCCGACCGCTGCCGCGCTGCGGGATTACCTGGCCGATCGGCTTCCGGGACACCTGGTCCCGACGACCATCGTGCTGCTCGAGGCGTTTCCTCTCACCCCGAACGGCAAGATCGACTACGCCGCACTTCCAGAACCATCGGAAAACGCTGGGCGGCAAACGGATTCGTCGACAGCACCGCAGACGCCCACCGAACAGCTCGTGTGTGAGCTCATGGCGGAGCTGCTCGAACTCGAAGAGGTCGGTGTCGACGACGATTTCTTCGCCCTCGGCGGCACCAGCCTGGCCGCCGCGCGCCTGGTGACCCGAGCCCGCCGCAGCGGGGTGGACTTCACCCTCACCGACGTGCTGAGCCACCGGACAGCGCGCAGATTGCTCGATCGCCCCTTCCGCCCGGCCCGGCACTGAGGAGACGACATGGCATGGACGCTGCCCACCGAACCAGCCCACCTCGGTCCCGTTGCGGGCACCGTGGAAACCAACGGGCGCACCTCGGCAGCGATCTATCCGCTCCCGGACGACCTGCTCGACATCCCCGAGTGGGCCCGGCGCCACCGCGCGCAGATCCGGCACGAGCTGGCCCGATTCGGAGTGGTGCTGCTGCGCAACATCACCGTGGACCTCGAGCTCTTCGGGCAGATCGTCGCGGCCGTCGGCGGGGATCCGCTGCCCTACCGCGACCGGTCCACGCCCCGGTCCCACGTCGACGGCAACATCTACACATCCACGGAATATCCTGCGGACCAACGGATTCCGCTGCACAACGAGAACTCCTACGCCGACGTCTGGCCCGCGCTGCTGTTCTTCTTCTGCGCCGCACCCGCACAGCACGGCGGTGCGACGCCGGTCGCCGACAGTCGCGTGGTATTCGACCGGATAGACACCGATGTCCGCACGCGGTTCGCCGACGGCATCGTCTACACCCGCACCTACCGTGACGAATTGGGACTGGGCTGGCAGGAGGCGTTCCAGACCGATTCGCGGTCCGAAGTCGAGGAGTATTGCGCCCGCCACGGCCAGCAATGCGAATGGGACGGCCCGGTACTGCGAACCCGATTCCACCGGCCGACCTGGCGTACCGAGGCGGCTTCCGGCAGCACGGTGTGGTTCAACCAGGCCCACTTGTTCCACGTGTCGGCGCTGGACGAGGAGATCCGTGAGGCACTGCTGCTGAGCTATCCCGACGGTGATCTCCCCCGCAACGCCTATCACGGCGACGGCAGTCCACTGGCCGCAGACGATCTCGAACACATCGACCAGATCTACCGGGAATGTGCCCTCACCATCCCGTGGCAGCGCGGCGATCTGATGGTGGTCGACAATATGGTGGCCGCGCACGGCCGCATGCCGTATCGCGGCGCGCGGCGCGTGCTGGTGGCCATGACATGAGCGGCGACATCACCGAACAGGGCGTGGCAGTCTATGCGGCGTCTTTCGGCCAGCGTCGGCTGTGGTACGCCGAGTGCCTGGAGCCCGCGAGCCCGATCGCCAACGTGCCCTTGGCGATACGCCTGCGCGGGACCTTCGATCCCGCTGCGTGGCAGCAGGCAGTCGATGTGGTGGTGGGGCGGCACGACACGCTGCGTACCTGTCTCGCCGCTCGCGGCGGGGCGCTGGAACAGGTGGTCCTCGACACCTGCCGGGTACGCGTCGAGGTCGAAGCGATCCCCGAATCGGCTGCCCCGCACTTCCTGGACCGGGTCGCGACCACCCCGTTCGATCCGACGGTCGCGCCGCTGCTGCGCATGGCCATCGCCCGTTTCGCCGATCGTGATCACCTGCTGGTGATCACCATGCACCATGCCATTACCGACGGCTGGTCGTACGGCGTGCTGCTGCGCGAACTTTCCGACAGCTATGTCGCGATTCGCGCGGGTGTGATCCCGAATCCGCCCGAACTGACAGTGCAGTACGGCGATTACGCCGAATGGCAGCAGGATACGGTCGCGGCGGGCCGGTGGGCGGATCAGGCCGACTTCTGGCGCGCCGAACTCGCGGACGTGCCGCTCGTGTTGGATTTGCCGACCGACCAGCCACGGCCATCGGTGCGGTCATCGGCGGGCGAAGCGATTCCGTTCCTGGTGCCCGCGCCGACCGCCGCGGGCATTCGGGAGGCGGCGCGCCGACTCGGCGGCACAGTGCATATGGCCCTGATGGCCGCGTTCCAGGCGCTGCTCGCCGACATCGCCAGTCAGGACCGGTTCGTCGTCGGCACGGCGGTGTCCGGCCGCAGCCCGGCGGCGGTGGAGAACCTGATCGGATTCTTCGTCAACACCGTTCCCGTCACGGCGGATTGTTCGGGTCGGCCGACATTTTCGGAGCTGTTCGGCCGGGTCCGGGAACGGCTGCTGCGCGCCTACGCCAATCAAGAGCTCCCACTGGAGCGCATCGTGGACGCCGTGCGCCCACCGCGGGATCCGGCGCGCACTCCGCTGTTCCAGACCATCCTCACCTACGGCCCGCACCCACTCGCCGAACTCCGCCTGCCCGACGTCGAGCTGGAGTACGTCGCCATCGCCCCATCCGGCGGCTGCCATTCCGACCTCGACCTCATCGTCTACGACGATGGAAAGCACTTGCAGGGCTATCTGATTCGACCCGCCACCATCATCGACCATGAACGTGCTTGCCAATGGGTGGCCGAACTGCTCGAACTGCTGGCCGATATCGGGGCCGGCCTGAATCGTGCGCTCTGCACGAACGCCCGTCCGACGCCGACGATCCCAGCACCGCAAACCGCTCCCGCCGACGCGGTGGCCGCCGACGGTCCGCGAACCGACCTGCAGCGGTATGTCGCCGACATCTGGGCGCGGTTGCTCGGGCTGGACTACGTCGGCGTGCACGACGACCTTTTCGCCTGCGGTGGTGACTCGCTGCAGGCCATTCGGCTGCTGAGCCGGGTCGAATCCGGGACCGGGCGCAGTATCGGACTGGCCGATTTCCTCCGCACGCCGACCGTCGCCGGACTCGCCGCGCTGCTGGCCACGAATCCTACTGCGGCCGCACCAGATTCAGTACCGATCGGCCCATCCGCACGCATTCCCGCCCGCGTTTCATACGGCCAGCACCGTCTCTGGTTCATGCAGCGACTGGAACCCGAAAGCACCACCTACACCGTGCCGGTGGCCGCCAGAGTGCGGGGTGCATTGGATCTCGCGGCGCTGCAACGGGCCGTCGAGGTGATCGTGGCAAGGCACGATGTCCTTCGCACGCGCTTCGCCGACACCGGGAGCATTCCGGAACAGATCATCGAAGCCGACTTCGGGATATCGATCCGGGTCGACGATATAACCGAGGCGGCCGCCGCGGATTTCGTCGACCAGGTCGCCGCCACCCCATTCGACCTGACAACGCTCCCGTTGCTGCGCATCGCCGTCGCGAGATTCGGCGACACCGATCATCTACTGGTTGTCACGATGCACCATGCCATCACCGACGGCTGGTCCATCGACCTGCTGTTGCGCGAATTGTCGCTCTGTTACAACGCTTTTCAGGCGAATACGACGCCCACACTGCCGGAGGTTGCGATCCGCTACGGCGATTTCGCGGAATGGCAGCGCGCCATGATCGAGGCGCGAAGGTGGGATGGGCAGTCGTCGTTCTGGCGCACCGAACTGGCCGACTGGCCGCTGACACTGGACCTGCCAACCGATCGACCGCGACCGGCCGTCCGCACCGCACACGGACAATCCCAGTATTTCGTGATCCCCGCGGCCACCGCAGCGGGTATACGTGCGGCGGCCCAGCGGTACGGCGGCACAGTGCACATGGTGCTGATGGCCGCGTTCCAGGCGGTGCTCGCCGAACTCGGCGGACAGGATCGTTTCGTGGTCGGCACCGCGGTATCCGGACGTGGCGCCGCCGCAGTCGACAATGTCGTCGGATTCTTCGTCAACACCATTCCGGTCAAGGCGGACTGTTCGGGCGCCCCCGACCGGCCCGAGCTTTTCGACCGGGTCCGGCGAAACCTGCTGCGCGCCTACGCGAATCAGGATCTTCCCCTGGAGCGCATCGTCGCGGCCGTACGCCCACCCCGCGACCTCGGCCGCACTCCGCTCTTCCAAGCCGTACTGACTTTCGCGACCGACCCCTGCGCCGAATTGCGTCTCGGCACAACGCATATCGAATCGCATCCGGTGCTGCAGCACACCGCCCGCACCGATCTCACGGTGGAGATCCACGACACCACACCGGCTTTGGACGGCGTGGTGGAGTTCAGCACCGACCTGTTCGACCCGGTGACCGTCGCCTCGTTCATCGACCGCCTGCTGGAGGAGCTCGCCGAGTGGAACCGCTGACCGATATGACCTGCGCGGGCATCACCGCATATCTCACCCGGATGTGGTGCGCGATCCTCGATCTCGATGCGGTCGGCCCGGATGACAACTTCTTCGACCTGGGCGGAACGTCGTTCCAACTGCTCATGGTGAAAGACCGCCTCGATACCGAGTTGGGCATCACCACCGAGCTGATGAGCTTCTTCCGTCATCCCACGGTGGCGGAGCTCGCCGACTACCTCTACGGGAGGACACGATGACGGTGGACGACGCGATCGCGGTGGTGGGTATGGCGGGCCGTTTTCCCGGTGCCGCCGACGTGGCCGAGTTCTGGCAGAACCTGGTGGCGGGCAAGGAGTCTCTGGTCCCCGCGACAGCGGGCACGCCAGCAGACGCTTACGGTGTCCTGGCCGACATCGACCTGTTCGATGCCGAGTTCTTCAAGTTCGCACCGGCCGAGGCCGAACTCCTCGATCCGCAGCACCGGCTGTTCCTCGAATGCGCATGGCATGCCTTGGAGCACGCGGGCTGCCCGCCGGACCGCTATGGCGCGCAGACCGGAGTCTTCGCCTCCGCCAGCCCGAGCACATATCTGCTGCGGACCCTGCTCACCCGATTCCAGCACGCGAGTCCCACCGAGCAGCACCGCATCCTGTTGGCCACCGACAAGGACTACCTCGCCACCCGTACCTCCTACAAGCTCGACCTGCAGGGGCCGAGCATCGGCGTGCAGACGGCATGCTCGTCGTCGCTGGTCGCGGTGCATCTCGCGGCCCGCGCGCTGGCCGCGGGCGACTGCGGGGTCGCGGTGGTGGGCGGGGCCACCGTATTCCTTCCGCAGGTGACCCTGCAGGAGCATGTGGACGGCGCCATTATCTCCGCCGATGGGCACTGCCGTCCGTTCGACGCCGCGGCCACCGGTGCGGTCGGCGGCAACGGGGTGGCCGCGGTGGTACTGCGCCGCGTCGCCGACGCCGTCCGCGATGGCAATCCGATTCGCGCGGTGATCCTCGGTTCCGCGGTCGAGAACGACGGGCGGCGCAAGGTCGGCTACGCCGCACCCGGCTGGGAAGGCCAGGTGCGGACCGTATCCCGCGCGCTCGAGCGTGCGGGTGTCGCGAGTACCGATATCGGATACGTGGAAGCCCACGGCACCGGCACCCCGATCGGTGATCCGCTCGAGGTATCGGCGTTGGCCGAAGCGTTCGGGCGGCACCGCGACGGTGCGGCGACACCCGGTGACTGTCTGCTCGGTTCGGTCAAGTCGAATATCGGGCATCTGGACGCCACCGCGGGCGTGACCGGCCTCATCAAAGCGGTACACGCGCTGGAACACGGAATCATCCCGGGCACAGTACATTTCCGGGAGCCCAACCCGAACTTCGAATGGGATCGCTCCCCGTTCGCGGTCAACGCATCGGTGGTGGAGTGGCCGCGATCGCGCGCGCAGCGTCGTTGCGGGGTAAGCAGTCTCGGTATCGGCGGCACCAATGCCCATGTGGTGCTGGCGGGTTGGGCCGAAACCGCACGCCCGCGCACCGAACGTTCGTCTCATGTCGTGACGTTCTCGGCGCACTCCGCTGCCGCCCTGACGGCCCGGACCAAGGACCTGCGCACATATCTCGAGACCAACCCCGACACCGATCCGGGCGATATCGCCCGCACCACCCAGGTGGGCCGCAGTGCACTGCCGCACCGTCGTTTCGTGATCGCACACAACCGCTCCGAATTGGTGGCGGCACTCGCCGACACCCCGGCCGTCGGCACGCGCGCGGCGTCGAAGGCGAAGGTGGCGTTCCTGTTTCCCGGTCATGGCGGCCAGTACCCCGGCCTCGGCGCTGGGCTGTGGCCCGACTTCGAATTCTTCCGCGATGCGCACCGGGATTGTCTCGACCTGCTCGCCGCCGCCTCCGATCGACCACTGAAAACAGAACTGTCCGAAGCGGATCGTGTGCACGACACGCTGGTCGCCCAGCCCGCACTGTTCGCGGTCGAATACGCGCTCGCCCGCACCTGGCTGCACCTCGGTGTGCGTCCGGCGAGCATGATCGGCCACAGCCTCGGCGAATATGTCGCGGCGGTGATCGCGGGCGTGCTGACCGTCGAGGATGCGGCGCGGCTGGTGCTCGCCCGTGCCGAGCTGATGCAGGAACTCGCGCCGGGGGCCATGCTCGCCGCCGCCATCAGTGCCGAAGACGCCGCCCGGTTCGTTGCCGCGGGGGCGGATCTGGCGGCCGTCAACGCCGCGAAATCCTGTGTGCTTTCCGGGTCCGCCGAGGTCGTCGACACGATCGCCGAGGATCTGACCGACGCGGGCATCCCCTTCCGACGCCTGGCGGTGTCGCGGGCCTTCCACAGCCGGATGACCGACAGCTGCCTCGACGGCCTGCGTGCGCAGTTCGCCCGAATCTCCTTGCGGCCACCCGACATTCCCTTCGCGTCCAATGTCACCGGCACCTGGATCACCGACGAGCAGGCGACGAGTCCGGACTACTGGGTCGAACAGACACGGCGCACTGTCCGGTTCGCCGAAGGTTTGGCCACCGTATTCGCCTCGGGTCCGAATATGGTGGTGGAATTAGGGCCCGGCCGGGCGTTGAGCAAACTGGCACAGCGCGATCCGGCGCGGCCGGAAGGCGTGCAGGTCCTCGCGGCCCTGCCCGCACCCCTTGACCAGGAATCCGAATCCCATTGCCTGTCAACGGCATTGGCAACGGCATGGACCGCGGGCGCGCCGGTCGACTGGTCGGCGCTGTGGGAAAGTGACGTGCCGTCGGTCGCGGTCGACCTGCCTGCCTACCCGTTCCAGCGCACCCGTCATTGGCCCTCCGAAGCACCCGCGCAATCCCGCGCCGCAGCGACTCCGGTGTCTACAGAACCACAGACCGACCCCCAACCGTCCCGCTCGGACACCGCAGAACTGCTCGCGGCGGTTCGCTCCACCTACGCGGATACGATCGGACGTCCGCTCGACGACACCGCGAACTTCTTCGACGCGGGCGGAGATTCGCTGGTGGCAGTGCAGGCAGTACTGGCGTTGCGCGCCGAACTGGGCCGGGAGCTGTCATTGCGCGAATTCGTCGACAACCCCAGTATCGAGCAGCTGACAACCCTGCTGGCCGACCGCGCAACCGCCGTCTCCACCTCTCGGCCAGCCGTGAGGACACCTGCCACCGAACTTTCGGCCCAGACATGTGCGGTGACACCGACGGTATCGGTGCGCGAGGGGGCCTGCGCCGCGCCCGGACCGCGGTCGGGCCCGCAGTTCAGCGTCTTCTTCTTCTCCGCCGACTCCGTCGAGGGCGACCGCTATGGGCTGATCCTCGACTGCGCGCAGCGCGCCGACGAACTCGGCTACACCGCGATCTGGACACCGGAACGCCACTTCCACCAATTCGGCGACTTGTTTCCGAACCCCTCGGTGCTGGCGGCGGGAATCGCGACCCGCACCAACAGGATTCACCTACGTGCGGGCAGTGTTGTTGCGCCACTGCATCATCCGGCACGGGTCGCCGAGGAGTGGGCGATCGTGGACAACCTCTCGGGCGGCCGGGTCGGACTCGGATTCGCGCCGGGCTTCCTGCCGCTGGACTTCGTCTTCAGCCAGGCCGCCTACGAGCGCAGGCAGCAGATCCTGCTGGACCGTGTCGAAAAGGTGCGCAAGCTGTGGCGCGGCGAATCGATCGATGACGTCGACGGTTTGGGTGAGCGGGTGCGTCTGCGCACCTTCCCCCGGCCGGTCCAGCCGGAACTACCGGTGTGGCTTACCGCGGCCACCAACCCGGCGACCTTCGCCGCGGCAGGACGGTCGGGCTACAACGTACTCACCGCGCTGATCAACCTGGACGTGACCGAACTGGAAGAGCGGATCGTCGCCTATCGCGCCGGACGCGCGGAGAGCGGCCTCGACCCGGCCGCGGGCATTGTCACCGTCATGGTGCACGCCTACCTGGGCGCCGGTGACGACGACGCGGTACGCGCGGTGGTGGAGCGACCCTTCCGCGACTACCTCTGGGCGAATTCGGAAATCATCAAATCCGCGGCCAAGGCGGTGCTCGGCGACCTCGATCTGGATCAGCTCACGGCCGCCGACCGCGACACCCTGATGGACTTCGCTTTCGCGCGGTACTGGGGATCGAGCGCGCTGCTCGGCGGTGCGGATACCTTCCGGGCCAGGGCACAACGACTGGCGGATATGGGCGTCGACGAGATCGCCTGCCTGGTGGACTTCGGCCTCGACCGTGGCACCATAGTCGCCGGTGTGGAACGCATCGCCGAAACGATGGCGCTGCGGACCGTGCCCCGGGTATGACGACGCGCCCACCCGCGCGCGCATCGACCGGCCACCTGCGGCTCTTTCTCGGTGGTCAGGCGGTGTCACTGCTGGGCGACGGGCTCGCCCTGTTGGTGGTGCCGCTGCTGGCGCTCGAGCTGAGCAGCAGTCCGGTGGTTTCCGGTATATCGGCGGCCTCGGTGACCATCGGCTACCTCTGTGTCGGCGTGCCCGCGGGCGTCGTCGTCGACCGGTTCGGTCCGTGGCGGGTGCTCGTCGCGATGGACGCGCTGCGTGCCGTACTGTTCACCGCGCTCTACGCACTGGCCGTAACCGATCTGCTGACGGTGCCTGTGCTGCTCACGCTGGGTCTGCTGGCCGGTGCGAGCCACGTGTTCTTCGAAACCGCGATCACGGTGGCGGTGAAGGACCTCTACGCCGATCGCGATCTGCTCCGGGCCAACTCGGTGCTCGAGGTGAGCAGCCAGCTGGCCCTGGTACTCGGGCCGGTCACCGTCGGTGCGCTGGCGGCCACGGTCGGTCTGGATGCGGCGTTGCTCGCCGATGCCATTACCTTCCTGGTCTCGCTGGCGAGCCTGCTCGCCGTGTGGTCGCTGCGGTCTCCGGTGCGGCTACCGGTGTCCCCGTTGCGAATCGGTGATATCCGGCGCGAATTCCGTGCCGGATTGCGGTACCTGCTGTCGATCCGGATTCTCGTGGTGTTGACCGCCATGCAGATGGTCGTGAATTTCGGCCTGGCCGTGGAGAAGCTGCTCTTCTTCTACGCCAAGGACACACTCGGACTGGCCACCTCGCTGGTGAGTGTGGTGGTGGCCGCCGGTGGTGTCGGCGGACTTGTCGGCGCGCTGACGGCGCCATGGTTCGGATATCGGCTCGGACATCTGCGGGTGTTCGCCGGTGGTGTTCTGCTCGCCGGAATCGCCACGGCCGCTATGAGTCTGGCGCATACGTGGCCGGTGCTGGCGGCGGCGAACGCAGTCTACCTCTGGGCATTGGTCACCGCGAGCCTGGTGAATCGCACCCAGCGGCAGCTGATGGTGCGTGACGATATGCTCGGGCGGGTGACCAGCACCGTGAAACTGCTGTTCCTGGCGGTTGATCCGATCGGTGTGTTGGTCGCGGGTAGTCTCACGCTCGCGCTCGGCGGCGATCCTCGGTTCGTATTTCTCGGTGCGGGAATGCTGGTGGCGGGTGCCGCGATCGCGGGGTGGTATTCCGGACTTCGGAGCTATCGCCGTGCCGCGATAAGCAATCTGCGGTAGTCGCGCAAGGTCGGCGTCATGGTCTGTGCCTCCGAAACCAATACTTGCGCGGCCTGGGCCCCCAGTTCCGCGACCAAATCCGGTTCGGCGTCGATAATCCGGTCGTACACCGCGCTCTGGCGCTCACACCAGCCCGCGGGTTCCCGGCAGGTGAGCACCTCCCACCCCGCCGCCGTCAGCAGCGTCGTATAGGACAGATAGCTCGGCTCCCACGTCGACATCACCCAGCGCGCCCCCGGCTCGAGCAATCGCGCTACCTCCCGCATGGCGGCGGCTTTGTCGAGGACCATCCACAGCGAATCAATGCTCACGGCGCCCTGGAACGAGCCCGCCGGCAGCCCGGTGTCGAGGAAATCCCCGACGACGAAACTCGCGGTCCCGCCCGGATAGAGTGTCGGAGCGCGCTTTTGGGCCGCGGCGACCGCTTCCGGGAGCAAATCCACGCCAACCAGATCGACCCCGGCGTGCCGGGCGATCCACAGGCCCGGTCCGCCGCGTCCACACCCCACATCGACGATGCGATCGCCCGGACCCACGTCCAGCCAGCGCCTCAACGACCCCAGTTCCCCCGCGGAACTGAAGCCCAGCGGTTCCAGCCCGTCCGGGAGGTCCGCGCCGTAGCACTCCTGCCAGATCGCGGTGAGCGTCGGGCTCCAGTCCCCCGCGGCGTACACCGGGCGGTACCTGGCCTCGTCCGCCAGCGGAGCGTCCGGCTCCGACGCCGCGGATTCCGTTGTCACAGTGCTGCCTTGGTGAGCGGCACCTCGAGATCGGCGGCCGTGCGCACCCGCGTGGTGCACGCCTGCGACAGCGGCACATAGTCGTCGGTGGAATAGCTGCCCGAGCCGTGCACGACCACCTCCGCCCCCGCGGGCACCAAATCGCGATCGACGGCGTTCATGACACCGGTCAAGGCCATCACCAGCGACCATTCCCGCAGTGCGGCGGTGGCGGCGGGCAGCGCGATATCCACTGCGGCCAAGCGGGCCCGCAACTCGTCGTACCGGGCCAGGCATTCCCGCCGCGACACCACGATGCCGTCCCCACCGTGCCGTTCGATGATCGCGTTCATGGTCGGCGACGTCGCCGGCCGTCGCGTGTAGAAGGTGCTGTCCAAATCCTCGGTGGGACTGTCGGTTACCGCCGGGAAGTGCGGATCATCGTGCTGCACATACGCTTTCGCGGATTCGTCCCGAACATAGCGTGGCGGGATATCGCCGTCGGACCGCGCCCGAAGCAGGCTCGTCACCATATCGGGCGTGCGCAAATGTTGCACGAGTAGGAATTGCGGATGGTCCGGATCGGTCTCGGGGTGACGCACCCGCCTGCCGAGGTGGTATCCGAGCAGCCCGAACGCACTCGATACGGCATGCGCGTGCAGTCGCCCCTGCGCTGGTGCCGCGCCCGACACGTCCGCTTCGAAGAAGGCCCGCGCGGTGTCGGCGACAATGTAATTGGCCAAATCCATTGTGTACCAGAGTCGGACGCCCCGATCCCGCTCGAAGGAGTCCGCAGCCGCGCGCACGAAGTCGGCGGCCAACGCCTTGACTCCGTCCGACCGTTCACCGTCGTAGAGCAGAATCGGGTTGCGCCGCAACAACTCCGAATCATCGGATAGTTCAGAGGCCCACAACTTGGGTAGCGACCCCGCGGGCACGACCACGGCGATGCTCAACTGCGCGGCCGATACCAGACCGAGGCGGATCGCCCGCAGCACCGCATCGCGCAATGCGGTGCCCTTGTTCGCCGATGTCGGCGTCACGATCATCACCCGTTCGCCGGTTCGCTGGATATGGGCCACCGCCCTGGCCACGATGAGCACCGAGGCGAATGTTTTCGTGGTCCGCGTGGACGCGGTGCAGCGCAAATCCAGCAGCCGCAGCTCCCGGCCGGCGTGTGAACCCAGCCCGACCATCCGCATGCGAGCGGTCCCCAGTAACCGCGCCAGCGGCTCGGTCAGCTCGGGAAGCTCCGGATCGATGGGCAGCCCCGGTGTATTCGGAGTTCCGTTCTCGGACCGGTAGAGCCGGGCCGCGGTGCGTAGGTCCGCGTAATAGCGGACCAGCACACTGTCGCCGTCGATATCCACCGGAAGTGCGGTCTGTTCGATCACCATCGGTTCTCCAATGCGGGCGACAACGCTGTAATGCAGCCTCCCGGAAAGGATATCGACGCGAACCGCCACGGCGCCGGGGGAATTCCCGACAGTGGAAAACTCAAAAGGTATTGCGCCGCAATCCAGTTGGTCACCGTGCGGGCAATGCTGCCTGAGCAGCGGCGAGCACCGCACGCGGTAGTCCCTGAGCTCGCGCCGCCGCCAGAGCTCGTTCGGTCGGCCCGCCGGGCGAGGCGACCGCTCGACGCAGGGCGAGTGTGTCGTGTTCGAAGTCGGCCAAGAGGGCGGCCGTACCGCGCAGTGTTTCGGTAGCCAGCGACAGCGCCAGATCGGCCGGAAGTCCGGCCTGGACGGCCGCATCCGCTTGCGCTTGCGCGAACATCGCGACCAGTGCGGGCCCCACACCGGCCAATGGAATCAGCGCGTCGACTTGATGTTCCGGGATTCGGACGACCGCACCCACCCTGCCGAACAGTTCCGCCACGGCGGACTCCACCTCCGCGTCAACGCGCTGGCCGATCGGCAGCGACACGACCCCCGCGCGGACCCGGACCGGGAGATTGACCGTTACCCGTACCACGCGCGAGCGGCGGTACACCGCGTTCAGCTGCGTGGATGTCACGCCGGACAGCACCGAGACCACCACGGCCCGCGTCCCGTCGAGTTCCCGGCCCACCTCGGCCAGCTGTCCCGGCTTGTGGCACAACACGATCACGTCCGCGCGGGCGCCGAGTTCGGCATTGCTCGCCACGGCGACGCCGCCCGTCTCCGCGGCCAGTTCGGTCGCGCGTCCAGAGCCGTTGTCGGTGCACAGGATCGGCGCGCTCCACCCGGTTGCCAAGGCACGTGCCATATTTCCCGCCCCGACCATGCCGATCGTCGCGAAGGTTCGCACACCGTTGCGCTTGTCGGTCATCACACGTTCCTGCCCTCGACGAGTTCGGTCAGTTGCTCTCGCACACGCGCCGCAATGCGATCAGCCGCATCCGGATCGTCGCCGCGCATCTGCACCCGGCCGGTCACACCACCCGCCTCTTCGGTCACCTCCAGCAGCCGCATGGTGTGACGCTCGAGGATCGGCAGTTCGACCGGAGTCGCCTCGACCCCGTCGAGCAGCAGCGGTTCCGCGGCGGCCGGATGCACGAGGACGCGACTGGCCAACATCGACGCGGACAAACCCAGCTCTCCGCACAGAAGCTCGACCGGAATCTCCGCGAACGCGGCGGCCTCGCCGAGTTGGTCGGCCGCCATCGCCAGCAGCTGCCGCAGCGAATGCCCGGCGCCGATATCGACCACCGCGGGCTCGGATCGGGCGAAGGGTCCGATCACCGGTTCCCACTCCGGCGCAGGGCGACGCAATACCGTGGTACACAACGCAATTCGGTCCCGATCGGGTTCTTCGGCCGCGAGCGCGACGGCGAAGGCGGTGCGCAATACAGCGGGCAGGTCGATGCCGAGTGACCGGGCCTCGGCCCGCAACGGGCGAACCACGGCCGGTGGCAGCGACAGCCCTGCCGAGGACACCGCGCCCGCCGCATCCGCGGGCGGATCCACCGCACCCAGCCGGGACTGCCAGTACCGCAACGCTTTACCAGCGTCCCCTATCGGGTCCTGCGTACGGGCGTACTCCGGATAGTCGGCCGCGGGCTCCACGCGGCTCGCTGTGCTGCGCACTCCCGAGTACAGCTCACCGACCTCACGGACCAGGATATCGAGCGAAGGCTCATCGGCGACGAGACGGTGACAGCGCACCAGCAATGTGCACGCCGCTTGCGTCGGGTGTTCGTACAGGGTCACATCGATGACCTGCCCACGCGTTACGTCCATGCCGCTGGCACACGCCAGCGCCAGCTCCGCGGCCATCGTGTCGGCGGGTGCCGTCACGGTCCGCACCGCGATGCCGGCCCGGTGCCGCACGGTCTGACCCGGCGGTCCCGACGGCGCATCGAATGCGCAGCGCAGCACCGCATGTGTGCGCAGTATCGCCGCCACCGCACCGGCGAGCCGATCTCGGTCCGGCCGGGTGTTCAGCCGGAATGCGCGCGCCACCACCGGTGGCGCTTCGGGTGACGCCAGCTTCCACAGACCCCGCTGCACCGCGGACAGCGGATACCGGGTTCCGGTCCGGCGTACCAACCCATCCATCGGCCGTGCGGCGACCGCCCGCTCCGGCATATTCGCGGCGAGCAGAGCGACCGTGGGGTTGGCCAGGACGCGCTCGGTGGTGACATCACGGCCCAGATCGGCGGCCAGGCGGTTCGCGATTCGCGCCGCGAGCAGTGAATGCCCGCCGAGATCGAAGAAGTTGTCGTCGCGGCCGATCCCCGGCACATCGAGCACGTCCGACCAGACCGCGGCAATGGCTCGTTGCACCGCTGTGGCCGGGGCGAGATCCTCGTCCTCCGCGTTGGACCGGCGCCCGCCGAACGTGGGCTCCGGTAGCGCGGATCGGTCCACTTTCCCGGTGGCTCCCAGTGGCAGCCTTTCCAGGAATACGTACGCCGCCGGAATCATGTGGGCCGGAAGCAGCGTGGCCAGGTGTGCCCGCAGCCCGTCGCTGTCGAGAACCACACCCGCCGTGTCCTTTTCACCGACGATATAGCCGACCAGGACAATCCCGTGCGTCGGGCGGCGATGACCGACGACTACCGCGGCACGGACGGCCGGGTGCCGGGTCAGCGCCAACTCGACCTCCGCGGGCTCGACGCGGTGGCCCCGCAGGTTGACCTGCCGGTCGCGCCGACCGAGGTACTCCAGCGTCCCGTCCACGAGCAGGCGTCCCAGATCGCCGGTGCGATAGAGCCGCGCTCCGCCGCCCTCGGATGCCGACGTGAACGGATCCGCGATGAACCGCGCTGCCGTGCGGCCGGCCGCTCCCAGATATCCTCTGCTCACTCCTGTTCCGCCGATATGGATTTCGCCGATTTCCCCCTGGCCGACCGGCTGCAACGCACTGTCGAGCAGGTGCACCGAGACTCCTGGCAGTGGGGTGCCGATCACATCGGCAGCGCCGACCGCCACCGAAGTGTTCGCGTGCCGGGTGGCGATGAGTGTGGTCTCGGTGAGCCCGAAATGATTGACTACCCGTCCGAATCGGGCCAAGGCCGCCGCGTGCGCACGCAGCGGCAGGAAACTCTCACCGCTGACCAGTGTGGTCTCCAGCCGAGGTGGTTCGGCGGGGAATATCGGGGATGTGATCAGGCTCGTGAGCAAAGCCGGTGTGGCACTGAGCAAATGGGTCACACCGTGCGCCCGCGCAGCGGCCAGCAGTTGCTCCGGGTTGCGGCGCACGGACTTCGAGGTGAGGACCACCCTCGCCCCCGCGGCGAGTGGCATCAGGGCATCGCGCAGCCAGGGATCGAAGGTGAACGCCGCCACCTGCAGCACCGCGTCACCCGCTGCGAGCGAGACGTACGACGGTAGCGCGGCGTGGTAGGCGGCAAGGCTTCGATGTTCCACGGCAACACCTTTCGGCGTCCCTGTGGAACCCGACGTGAACATCACGTACGCCAGGCTCCGAGCATGAACGGGGCCCTGCAACCGCGCCGCGCCCGTGCGGGGCGGTTCCGGCTCCGCCCCCTCGACAACCACAGCCTCGACCCCGGCGAGCCCGGAAAGTCGTTTCTGCTGCTCGGACTCGGTAATCACCAGGCGCACACCGGATCCGGTCATCCAGCTGCGCAACGTATCGTCGGGAAAGTCGGCGTCCAGCGGCAGATAGGCGCCCCCGGCGGCCCACACCGCCAGCACCGACACGATCGACACCGCGGGTTGCCGGACACAGATCGCGGTCACCGTCTCGGGTTCTACTCCGTTATCCCGCAACCGATCCGCCATGGCGTCGACCCGCTGGCCGAGCTCGCGATACGTCAGCGCGCGCCCGTCGTCGACAAGAGCCACGGCATCGGCGAAGTTCTCGATCCCGCGCCGGATCCGGTGGTACAGACTGTCCATCCTCCGAGCGTCGCCCATGAGCGCGCCGCCACTATTCCCCTAGTTGGCAAGATACGTGAAATAGCCCGAGCAATAACATCATTGGACTCACTCACGCGTAGGGCAGGCGGATCACATGCACCGTGACGACGGGTACGACGACGATGTGTCCGACACGGTGCACGGCCGGGTGTTTCAATGGTCCACTCGCACACCGGATTCGGTGGCAATGGAGTTCGGCGAGCGCCGCTTCGGCTATGCGGAACTCGCCGACACCGCCCGCCGCGTCGCGGCAGGTCTGCGCCGTCACGGTGTGGGACCCGATATCCCTGTGGGCGTTCACCTTCCGCGTAGCGAAAGGCTCGTCACCGCGCACCTCGCCGTGCTGGCCGCAGGCGGCGCCTACCTGACCTTGGATCCCGCGCAACCCGATAAGGCGCTCGCCGATCAGATCGCGATCGCCGGGGTGCCCGTCGTGATCACCGACCGCGTCACCCGCGACCGGCTGCCCGGCGCCGTCCGAACGTTGCTGTACGACAATCTGGTCCACCATGCCGCGGAGCCGCTTCCCGATTGCGTCGGACCGGATCACTTCGCGTGCATCATGTTCACCTCCGGCTCCACCGGAAAACCCAAGGCGGTGGCCATTCCGCACCGCGCGGTGGTCAATGTCGTCACCACCCAGAACTACATGACGGTGGGACCGGAACAGTGCTATCTACTACACACCGCGCCCACCTTCGATCCGTCGATATTCGAGACCTGGGGCGCCTTGATCAATGGCGGCCGGCTCGCGATCGCGCCGCCCGGACCGCCATCGGTAGGCGAATTCGCCCGCCTGGTCCACGATCACGGCGCGACGGCGACCTTCCTGACCCCCACCATGTTCCGGCTGATCCTGGAGGAACAACCACATGCGTTGCGCCCCTTGCGCGATCTGCTCCTCGGCGGCGAGGCCATCTTCCCCGCCCACCTCGAACTGAGCGCGCGACACCTGCCCGACACCTCGATAATCGTTGGCTACGGCCCCACCGAATCGACCGTCCTCGTCACCGCGCACGTCCAGACGAGTGCCGATCCGCTGCCGCCGGTCGTCGTCATCGGCCACGACATCACCGGCGTGCGCACCTATATCCTCGACGAGGACCTGAATCCGGTCCCCGACGGCGAACCGGGCGAATTGTGCATCACCGGAGCGGGATTGGCCTGCGGATACCTC
The DNA here is from genome assembly GCF_050955745.1 of Nocardia sp. CA-120079. Lineage (NCBI taxonomy): Bacteria > Bacillati > Actinomycetota > Actinomycetes > Mycobacteriales > Nocardiaceae > Nocardia > Nocardia sp. CA-120079. Next base: position 5,083,457 of record NZ_CP192088.1, on the reverse strand, counting down.
GGCGCACCCGACCTCACCGCGGAACGATTCACGCCGGACCCGCACGCATCCCGACCTGGCGACCGACTGTACCGAACCGGCGACCGGGTGCGCACGATCGGCTATGGCGGAATGGAGTTCCTGGGTCGCCTCGACAACCAACTCAAGATCCGCGGCCGCCGCATCGAACCCGCCGAAGTCGAGCAGGCGGTACTGAATCACCCCGACGTCGTCGCCGCCTATGTGACCGGGGAACAGAACGACCGCCGCGGTAAATACCTGGCCGCGTACGTGACACTGCGCACCGGGTCCACCTCCGGCGAGTTGGATCTGCGCAGCCACATGGCATCCGCTGTCCCCGATCACCTTCGACCCGACGTCTATGTCCTGCGCGCCGAGGCGTCCGTCACCGCCAACGGCAAACTCGACAGACGCCGCCTTATCGAAGACGCGGCGGCGTCCAAGACACCGAGTACCAGCTCACCCCTGCGCACAGTCGTGGTCAACGACGACGACCAATACGCGATCTGGCCCGCACACCGACCCGCGCCCACTGGCTGGACAGCGGTCGGCCGGCCCGGAACCGTCGACGAGTGCAAGGCACTTGTCCGCCAACTCTGGTCGGACATCCGCCCCGTCCACCGACGGCACGCCGTCCAGACCTCGTAGGCGCGGAGTTCGATCAGTCTGCCGCCGCATGCAGCCATGAGCGGGCAACGTGTCGACACAACGGGCAACCATCGCGCTCACATCCGCGGCACGGTGCCCCCAGCACATCGGTGCGGCGCGCAATTCCGAACCGGTGGAAGGGAATTCGGCCGAGAGGTTGCGGGGGCGTCAGCGGTGAATCCGCAGCGTCGGCTGGAATCGGACCACGGCCTGCGGCTGCACGCTGGATCCTGCGGCGACCGAGTCGGACATCCGGGTGTGTTATTGGCGTTCGGCCGATAAGCTCGGCACAAGGCTGGAGCCGGACTCCGGCGGTGTTGGACTGATGCGGAGTGAAGACTCATGAGCGCGACCACGATTGCCCGCCAGTGCACCCTGTGTGAGGCCCATTGCGGAATCCTGGTAACCGTCGAGGACGAACGGGTAACCCGGATCGAAGGCAACCCCGACGATGTACTGTCTGCCGGCTATATCTGCCCGAAGGCGACGGCGATGGGCGCCCTGCATCACGACCCGGACCGGCTGCGTACTCCGTTGCGCCGGGTGGGTGACCGGTTCGAACCGGTCGGCTGGGATGAGGCGTTCCGGGAGATCGGGCAGCGGCTGCGCCGGATCCGCCGCGAGCACGGTGCCAGCGCTGTCGGGATGTACCTGGGTAACCCGGCCGCGCACAGCTCCTCGGTGATCTATGGTGCGCTGCTTCGAGTGGCGCTGATGACTCGCAACTTCTACTCCGCGTCCTCCATCGACCAATTCCCGCAGGAATTCGTGGCGTGGCGGATGTTCGGCGCGAACGTCCTGATGCCGGTGGTCGACATCGACCGCACACACCGGTTGGTGATCATGGGCGCCAATCCGGCGGTGTCGAACGGGTCGGTGAGCACCATGCCGGGCGCGAAGCTGCGCATCCAGAAGGTGCGTCGCCGCGGCGGCAAGGTGGTGGTGATCGATCCGCGGCGCACCGAGACCGCGCGGCTGGCCGATGAGCATGTCGCGGTGGCGCCCGGCGGCGACCCATATCTGCTGTTGGGAATGCTGCATGTGCTGGTGACCGAGCAGCTGTGTGACGAAGACCGGATTCGTGCGCAGTGCACCGGATGGGGCGAATTGTCCACGCTGGTCGCCGATTTCACGCCCGAGCGGGCAGCAGCACATGCGGGGGTGGACGCGCAGACGATTCGGCAGCTGGCGCGCGAGCACGCGGCCGCACCCTCGGCGGTGCTGTATGCCCGGATCGGGGTGTGCCAGCAGGTAACGGGGACTTTGACGCACTGGCTGGTGAACACCATCAACGCGGTCACCGGGAACCTGGACCGGCCGGGCGGGCAGATGTTCGCCAAACCGGCAGTGGATGGGGCACCGCTGGGTCGTTTCGTGCCGACGGCGCACGGTGCGTGGACCGATAGCTCGGGCCGGTTCAAGTCTTTCCGGTCGGAGCTGCCGGTGGCGGTGCTCGCCGATGAAATGGAGCTGGGCCACATCAGGGCGATGATCACCTATGCGGGCAACCCGGTACTGTCCACGCCACAGCGCGGCCGGCTCGGTGCCGCGCTGGATGGGCTGGAGTGCATGGTGGCCGTGGATCTCTATCTGACCGAGACCGCCAGACACGCCGATTTCGTGCTTCCACCGGTCTCGCCGCTCGAGCACGCCGATCTGGATCTGGTACTGGCGTCGTTCAGTGTGCGCAACAACGTCCGCTTCAGCGGACGGGTCTTCGAGCCCCCGAAAGGTGCGCTGGAGGACTGGGAGATCCTGGCCCGCCTGATCACCGAGGTGCTGCCGCTGCCAGCGCGGTCGATCACCAGCCGGGCGCTCAACGCTGTATTCGATCAACTGAGCCCGCTGCGGATGGCGATGGCCGCGATCGCCGCCGGCCCGTACGGAGTGCTACGGCGCGGCCGCAACGGTTTGACCTTCGGCAAAGTGAAGGCGGCGCCGGGTGGTATCGACCTGGGCCCGCTGCGACCACGGTTGCGTTCGCTGATCGCAACCAAGGATCGCAAGGTGGCGTTGGCGCCGCAGGATTTCCTCAACGGCGCACGGACTTTGATCGACGAAACCTCCGATCCGGTGGCACCGACAAAAGCACCCGAGGGCTTCGATCTTCGGCTGATCGGCCGACGGCACCTGCGCAGCAACAACTCCTGGCTGCACAACCTCCCGCCCATGGTGAAAGGACGCGACCGATGCACCGCGCTCATGCATCCCGCCGATGCCGCCGAACGCGGTCTGTCCGACGGTGAACCAGTCACCGTGACCTCACCGATGGGTTCGATCGTGGTCACCCTCGAGGTCAGCGACGATATCCGCACCGGTGCAATCGCGATCCCACACGGATGGGGACATCAAGACCCCGGCGTCGGCTGGCAGGTAGCGGCGCAGCTACCCGGCGCCAACGTGAACCTGCTGCACGATCCCTCGCTCACCGACACCTTCTCCGGCTGCTCCGCGGTCAACAACACGTGGGTCACAGTGACTCCGGCGACCCCCGCGCCGACGGCGCCGGATGTCGATCGCGAGCCTGCGCCGACTTCGTAGGACTGCACTGCCCGGCGGCATCCGCGCCGCTGCCCGGCTGTCGCGGCCGGGAAGTCCGGCGATCACGTGGCTTGGGGCCATTCCACGGCGCGAGCTGACCGTCACGCGCGGACCGGTTCGGATGCGGTCGCCTCGGTGCACGCCGCCGAGACCGATCAGGGCGTTTGAACCGTGACTCGGTAGCCGAGGCGGAGCTCTCGGGCGGGGTGGGCGGCGGCGGTGAGGTGCAGCCAGCGGTGCAGGCCCGCGCGCGGGTCCGGGACGTAGGCGGCCTGGGTGTGGGTGATGCCGAACGGGAAGTTTCCCGAAGCCGCGGTGGCGGTCATCAGATGCATCTCCGCCCACAGGTGCGGTTCGGGCGCGTCTTCGGGCAGGGGACGGGTGTTCGGGAGGAAGAAGCCGAACGGTTCGGCGGGGGCTCCGGAGGAGTGGATGAGCGTGCCGGTGACGAATAGTCGCACCGTCCCGGTATGCACCACACAATTGGGTGTCAGGTGCAGGGGCGGGGCAGGTTGCAGCTCGAGCCGGAAAACCATGGGCCGACTGTACGGTGTCGCCATGTGCGCGAAAAGCAGTGGAGCGTCACGAAGTTCGGTTGCTCACAGACCCGGCCGCACGCAGGTCGGTGCCGGCGCCGACGCGTGCGCCGTAATTGTCCGATCTGGGCGGATGTGTTCGATCGCGCGGGAATGATGCGATCACCCCGTGGCTCGTCCACGAAAAGCTACACCTCGCGCAATGGTTCGATCCGGGCTGGAACATGCTTGTGCCACGGTGTTCCGGCAATCGCATCGCGCCAACCGGCATCGGTGAGCTCATTCGCGGCCACACCGGTGCGGGTGCCGTCGGGCAAATCGATGCCCAGCCCATTGGGCAGCGACGCATGCCCGGGGCGCATGCGGTCGTTGATCTCGACCACGGCGACGGCGCTGCCACGCCGGGTGGTGATGCGGGCGCGCTCACCGGTGCTGAGACCGAGGGCGGTGGCATCGTCGGGGTTGAGGCGCAACGCGCCCTCCGGGTCCCGGCGACGCCAGCTGTTGTCGCGGAAAATGGTGTTGGCGGTGAAGGATCGTCGCTCCCCGGCCGAGAGGACGAAGGGGAATTCGGGGCTGGTGTGCGTGGCGGGCGTGGCCGGGAGTTCGCGCAGCGCGTGCAGCAATTCCGGGATTGCCAACGGGATGCGCGGATGCGGTACATAGTCCCAGGCGTCGGGATAGTCGTCGATGGTGAAGGTGACGCCGGAGCGGCCCGCGAGGATGGCGTCGAACAGCGCATCGGCATCGGGATGACCCGCTCGACGCATAGCGGCGGGGTGCACCTTCGCGACGCGCTGCGCAAGCGCCCACAGCACAGCGGCCGAACGCGCACCATCGGGCAGGGTCGGGCCCAGGGTTTCATAGAGCAGGTAGGGGGCGAGCCCGCCGATCTTCTTGTTCATGGCCAACAGTGCGGCGAAGGCCAATGCGTAGGGGCGACGCCCGAGCTTGGCGGCGGTCGCCAGTACCGTCAGCTCGGCACGCCCGACGACACCGAGTTCACGGAGCAGGCGCGCGTAGATCTCGGGTTCGGGCAGTGTGCCGGGTAGCGGTTCGAGTACCGGCGCGCGCAGATGGAAGGTGTTGTGCGGGAACTCCAGATTGAAGAAGGTGGCCTCCCACTTCTCGAACTGGCTGGCCGCGGGCAGCACATAGTTGGCGTGGCGTGCGGTTTCGGTGAACGCGACATCGATGACCACCACCAGATCCAGTGCGTCCAGTGCGGCGCGGAAGGCGGCCGAATCGGCGAGTGAGTGTGCCGGATTCGCGGATTCGATGATCATTGCCCGGAACCGGTCGGAGTGATCGGTGCGGATTTCCTCGGCGATCGAATTACACGGCAACATGCCGCCGAGGATCGGTGCGCCCGTCACCGGGCTGCGTTTGATGTCACGGCTGTAGCTCGCCAACGGCGCCATCCACGAATGCGGTTGCATGGCACCGGGTTTGGCGAAGTTTCCGGTGAGCAGCCAGAGCAGCTTGTTCAAATAGGAGATCAGGGTGCTGTTGGGGCTCTGCTGGACACCCAGGTCCTCATAGGTGGCCACACTGCTCGCGGTGCCGATCCGGTGCGCGGCGGTACGCAGCAATTCCACCGGCACACCGCAGACTTCGGCATAGGACGCGATATCGATATCGCGCAGCACCGCGGTGACGGCGTCGACCTGGTCGGCGTGTTCGGTGAGGAATGTGTGATCGAGCAGATCGTCTTGCACCACCACGGCGAGCATCGCGGCCAGGCACCACGCGTCGGTGCCGGGGCGGACCTGCAGATGGATATCGGCGAGATCGGCGGTTTCGGTGCGCACCGGATCGAGCACGATCATGGTGCGGGCCGGATCCTTGGCGATCTGCTGCAGGACGGTGCGGGCACGCGGTACACCATGCGACTGCCAGGGGTTCTTGCCGAGGAAGACCGAAACCTCGGCATGTTCGAAATCGCCGGTGGTGTGGCCGCCGGTCAAATGCGCGTCGACCCAGCCCTCGCCGGTCTTCTCCTGAGCGAGCGCGGTCGAGCGGTAGCGACTGCCCAGCGCCCGGCGCAGCGCACCGCTGTAAGCGCCGCCGAGGTGGTTGCCCTGTCCCCCGCCGCCGTAGAAGAAGATCTTGTCGCCACCATATGTGTCCTTGACCTGGGTGAGGCGCGCGGCGACCTCGGAAATCGCGGTGTCCCAGTCGATTTCGGTGAAACTTCCGTCGGCTTCGCGGCGCAGCGGGGCGGTCAGGCGGGTGCCGCCGTTCTGGTAGTGGTCCAGGCGCAGCGCCTTGTTGCAGGTGTATCCGGCCGAGGCGACGTGGTCCTTGTCGCCGCGGATCTTGGCGAAGCCGCGGCCCTCGAGCTGGATCAGCAGGCCGCAGTTGTTCTCACACAGGATGCACGCGGTCTTATGCCATTCCTGTTGTGCCACAGCATCATTGCGTCTGGACCGCGCACTGCTGTCGACTCGGCTGCCCTGCTGCGCGGCGGTACTCATCGATGCTCCTCTGAGTTGTCGTCGATCGAGAGCGGAAGCGAAACCGCCTGTCGAAAATATGGATGCGGGATCAACTGGTCTGGTCGACGCGAGTGCCGTCGATCCAGGCCTTCGGCTCGGCCAGAAACGGTGTGTCGCCGAGCCGATCGAGATCGGCGAAGAAGGCGTCCTGGGTGCGGGTGGCCGCCTTACTGCTGCCGGTAGACAGGAAGGCGGCGAGTTCGTGATTCAGACCGCGCGACAACGACCGCTCCGTGCCGAAGTAGATGGCGCGCTTGAGCTCCTTGACGACGACCGGATTGCGCGCGGCCAGACGCGCCGCGGTGGCCTCGGTTTCGGCGAGCAACTCGTCCTCGGCGGTGAGCCGGTGCACCAGACCCAAGCGCAGGCCCTGCTGTGCGCTGAGCGGTCCACCTTCGAGGGTCAACTCGATCGCCTTGGCCGCGCCGATCAGCCGCGGCAGACGCTGGGTTCCGCCGCCACCCGGAATGAGATCGGCGATCGATTCGATCTGACCGAGTTTGACGTGCTCGGCGTCGGCGGCATACCGGATATCGCAGGCCAGGGCGATCTCGTGGCCGCCGCCGAGGGCCGGACCATTGATGGCGGCCAGATAGACCACACCAGAGCGGTTCATCCGCAGGGTCGTTCGCTTCCAGCGGTAACCCCACACCATCCCGGTGCCCAGACCGCCACCGTAACGCTCCAACGCCCGCGCCGCCCCCGGTACCCGCAGGCTCGTATTGAGTATCGGGATCAGCGGCGCCACCGCGCGGGCCGGAATGAACGGATGCGGCATCGCGAGCATGCCGGTGAGTGCCCTGGGATCCGCGTGGGTGAGGAACCGCCCGGGCAGACCGCCGGTGAGCACGATCGCGCCGACCGTGTCGTCGGTATCGGCCGCCGCGGTGAGCAGGTCCAGATCCCGTACGACGGCGGGGGTGACGAAGTTCAGTGGCGGCGCGACGATGGTCGCGGTGAGCACTCTCCCGTTGCGGGCCAGGTCGATCGTCTCCAGGTCGAGCTCGGTTGCTCGCGACATCGGCGTCTCCTCGGGTCCGTGGTGGGTGCGGTGGAAGCTGCACCCGACGCTGATTATGGTGTCCACCATAATCGGGATGTCAAGGGGACCCCCTTCCGCCGCGAGGTGGACGCCGCATATCGGAAGTTGGCGACCCGGCCCAGGTGTAGTGCCGGGCGGCGTCGGGCGACGGATCGATCAGGCGCTACTCGGAAGCGCTGATGGCGTTCGTCAGATGAGTTTGCAACTCGCCGACGGTGTCCTCGAGCGGTGTGGTGGCGCGCTCGACGCGACACAGCGCGATCGCCCCCTCGACGGCGGCGACGGTGAGCGTGGCCATGCGCCGCGAACGCACCGGATCGAGGCCGTGCCGACTGAGCAGATCGGTGAGCGCGGTATTCCAGCGGGCGAAGATCGCGGCGGCAGATGCCGCGAATTCCGGTGCGTCGTCATTGGTTTCGATGGCAACCGCGAAGATCGGGCAGCCCGCGCGGTAGTCGCTGTCGACGAGGGTCCGTCGCCACAGCGCGACGAACATATCCAGTGCGGTCCTCGGATCGTTCTCGCGGGTGATCGTTTCGATGAACTCCGACATCGACCCACCGGCCGCGGTCAACGCGTCGGTGATCAGTTGGGTGCGACCGCCGGGAAAGTGGTGATAGACCGACCCGCGAGGCGCACCGGTATCGGCCAGCACCCGGTCCACACTGGTGGCGCTCGCGCCATGGATGCGCAGGGATTCGATCGTGCCCTCGATCATCCGCCGGCGCGCGTCACGCTGCCGTGGGCGCGCCGGAGCCTCCTTATTCGATCGGCGTGTCGCTGCCATGTAGCCATAGTATGGGACACCCCATAACGCTGGTTGTGCGTCTACCGCACACGGCTGGCGTGGAAATCCAGCACCGCGGCCAAGGTCTCCCTGGGGGCTTCGAACTGGGGGTAATGGCCGACCTTCGGCAACTCGACCACATCCGGATCCGGGATCAGCTCGCGATAGCGGCGCACCATGTGCGCACCCGATACCGGATCGAGCAGACCGTCGATCAGCCGGACCGGAACCGGCGTGTCGACCAGCGCGCCCACCCAGCGCTCCCGGTTCGCCTTGCGCTCGCCCATATACCGAATCAGCTTGTGCCCGTTGCTCTTCCCGTGCTTGCTACACCACAGGATCCAGTACTGATCGAGCTCGTGGGAACTGGGACGGGTGTCGGGACCGAAGACCCCGGCGAGGCTGCGACGGAAGACCCGCTCGGTACCCAACACTCCGAGCAGCGGTCCCAGCGGACTCGCCAGCAACTTCTGCACCGGTCGCGCACGATGGGTCTCGGGGAACAGTCCGCCGTTGAGCAGACATACCGATTCGATCACCAAGGAATCGTCGCCGTCGGCGCGGCGCTGTGCGTCGCGGGCCAGCAACTCCTGGGCGACGGTGTCGCCGTAATCGTGGGCCAGGATGTGCGTGCGGGAAATCCCCTGCTCACGCAGCAGATTCTCGTGGAGATCGGCCTGATCGGCGATCCGGTAATCGTAATTGCGGGGTTTGGCCGACCAGCCGAAGCCGATCATATCCGGGGCGATGAGCCGTGCGAAGCGCTCGCGCAGACCCGGCCACACCGCGTGCCAGTCCCAGGACGCGGTGGGGAAACCGTGGATACAGAGCAGATTTCCGGCACCGTCACCGGCGCTGTCCTGCCAGAAGATCTGATGGCCGCGGTGGGTGTGCCGCCGACCGCTCGCCCGCCAGGACGCAAACTCTTCCATGTCTACCTCCTTCGTGCCGACAACTATTGCGCGCGCACGCTACCGCCACAGCCATTCGGAAGAACCGAACCACACTGTCCGTGTCACGTACCGCATGGTCTTTTCGAGCCGGGTGTTTGCTCTGCGACAATGCCACAGTGCATGTCGCGATCGGCCTCGTTGTTCTAGTCGCGTCGGCGGCGTCGCTCGCGGCGCTCGCGCGACGATTCGGGATATCCGAACCGCTGGTGTTGACGCTGGCGGGGGTGGTCGCGTCGTATTTGCCGCACGTTCCCGAGGTCCACCCGGATCCCGAGGTCATTCTGTTGGGTTTCCTGCCGCCGCTGCTCTACACCTCGGCGATTCGCACCTCGCTGGTCGACTTCCGGGCCAATGCGCGCACCATCGCGCTGCTGTCGGTGGGGCTGGTGTTGTTCAGCACGTTCGTGGTCGCGGCGGTGGTGTGCTGGCTGCTGCCGGTTTCGTTCGCGGTGGCGGTGGCCCTGGGCGCGGTGGTCGCGCCGACGGACGCGGTGGCCGCGACCGGGATCGCGCGGCGCATCGGCATGCCGCGCCGGATCGTCACGATCCTCGAAGACGAGTCGATGTTCAACGACGCGACCGCACTGGTCACGGTGCGCACCGCGATCGCGGCGGCCGCGGGCACGGCGTCGGTGTGGAAGGCCGGTGGTGACTTCCTGCTGGCCGCGGGCGGTGGTGCGGCGGTAGGTGTCGTGATCGCCTATCTGCTGGCGATGCTGCGGCGGCGGATCACCGATCCGGTGCTGGACACCACGCTGTCGTTCCTGGCGCCGTTCGTCGCCTATCTGCCCGCCGAGGGGATCAATGCCTCCGGTGTGATCGCGGTGGTGACCTGCGGCATGGTCCTGGGCCACGGTGCGCCGGTGTGGCAGAGCGCCGCCTCCCGCATCGCCGAAAGAACCAACTGGCGCACCATCCAATTCATCCTGGAAAGCGTCGTGTTCCTGATAATCGGGCTGCAGATGCGCGCGATCATCGAAGGCGCGTGGAACAGCGACCTCGATCACCGCACCCTGATCGTGGCGGCGGTGGCGGTCATGCTCGCGGCGATGCTGTCGCGGCCGCTGTGGGTGTTCCCGGTCGCGTTGCTCTCGCGCAAGCTCGGATTGTCGAATGCCGATGTGCCGCTGAGTCATCCGGTGGTGGTGTCGTGGGCGGGCATGCGCGGCGTGGTCACCCTGGCAGCGGTGCTGCTGCTGCCCGCCGACACCAAGCATCTGCCGGTGCTCAAACTGCTCGCGCTCGTCGTGGTCGCGGGAACGCTACTGCTGCAGGGGACTACGCTGCCGTGGGTGGTGCGGCGGCTGCATGTGCGCGGCCCGAGCCGCGCGGAAAACGCACTGCAGAAGGCGAATCTGCTGCAGCAGGCGACCGCGGCCGGACTGGCCGAACTGGACAAGCACATCACTGCTGATACGCCGCCGGGTGTCGTCGAACAACTGCGCGATCGGGTCACCTGGAAGACCAACGCGGCCTGGGAACGGCTGGGCCGCTCGGAATCGGAACTGGCGACACCGACCGCCGAATATCGTCGGCTGCGGCTGGAAATGCTACGCGCGGAACGGGAAACGGTACTGCGTGTGCGGGATTCGGGCGGCGCGGACTACGAGATCCTGCAGTACGTGCTCTCGCGGCTCGATCTCGAGGAATCGATGATCGACCGCTTCGACGAAACCGAAGAGGAACGCGTCGAACCGCTCGCCGCCCCGGTGGCGGCCGACAGCTGCGCGCACCTCGAGTCCGCGCCGCTGGTGCGTGAGCCCACCGAACCCGACGAGTGCAAAGAATGCCTCGCCGAGGGATATACCTGGGTACATCTGCGAATGTGCCTGTCCTGCGGGCACATTGCCTGCTGTGACTCCTCGGTGGGCAATCACGCGACCAAGCATTTTGCCGCTACCGGACATCCGGTGATGCGCAGCGTGGAGCCCGGTGAGGCGTGGCGGTGGTGCTATGTGGACGAGCTACTCGGCTGAGCGGCGGGCGTGGGAGTAGATCAACCGCGCGTACTGGGCCAGCAGTTGGTCCAGTGAAATGTCCTCCCCGCCCGCGGCGATCTGCTGGTAGCCGATCAGCATCGACATGCCGAGCGCGGTGACCACCGCCGTGGTCTCCTCATCGCCCACAACGCCTTTGATCGCCTTGTGCACGGTGCGGCGGCGCGATTCATCGACCCGCTTGAGTGCCAGATTCACCGATTCGTCATTGCCGGCCCAGGCCCGGATCGCGGCCTCGGCGGCGTGGTGCAGGCCCGCGGCGAGGTCGGACATGGCGCGGATGTCGTCGTCGGGATTGCCCTGGTTGAAGTTCAGCGTGCGCAGGATGATGACCTGGCGGTTCTCCCAATGCTCGAGCAGCGCGTCCACGAAGCCCTGCCAGCTGCCGAAATGGTGGTAGAACGAGCCGCTGGTGACACCGAGGCGGCGACACAGCACGCCGATATTGAGGCCCTTGAAGCCGAGTTCGGCCAAGACCTCCAGAGCGGTGTCGAAGTACTGCTCCTTGGTGACCACTCGTGACATTCGCAGGCGCCGTTTCTGTTCGTGCGGGCAGGGTGGACCGGACAGTACCTCATCGTATGTCCGTCGCGCCGAAACGTAACGAAGTCCACGCATTGGGGTCGCCGACCGCGAAAGTACCCGTGACCGGGTGAAACATGCAGTGGCATAGCGGAAGAGGGTTTGCCGGGGAGCTGCCGATTAATAACAGAGCAATTGCTCTGTTATAGTCATGGCATGCCCCGCCCACGGACCCACGACCCTGACACCGTGCTCGATGCCGCGGAGTCGCTGGCGGTGCGCTCGGGTCCGGCTGCGGTCACCATCCGGGCCGTCGCGGCGGCCACCGGCGTGTCCAACGGCGCGATCTATCACACCTTCGGCTCGCGCGCGGAACTGCTCGGGCGCAGCTGGTTACGGGCGGCGGGGCGGTTTCTGCGGATGCAGACCGAGTCGGTCGAGGTGCATCTGTCCGCGAACGACGACACCTCAGGCGCGCTCGAGGCGGTTTTGGCCGCCGCCGAGACGCCGGTGGAGTTCGCGCGGCGATACCCGGACTCCTCGAAACTGCTACTGACCGTCTCACGCGACGAACTGCTCGGCGACGAACTGCCCGAACAGGTCCTCGCCGAACTCGCCGGAACCGATGACGCGCTGGTGCGACTGCTCATCCGGCTCTCACGTGCCCTGTGGGGCCGCGGTGACGGCGCCGCGGTCGATGTGATCACCACCTGCGTCGTCGATTTGCCGACCGGCATCCTGCTGCGCCGCGACCGGATCGCCAAACCCATTGCCCGCGAACACCTTCGCGCTGCCGTGCGCGCGGTGCTCGCGGTCGGCCCACCCGAATAACACCCGAAGTAAGGAACAACATGAGCACACTGAGCTACCACGAAAAGATCGCCGTCCTCGACCTCGGCGATGACGAAAATCGTTTCACCCCGGACTTTCTCGACGCGGTCAACGCCCACCTCGACACCGCACTCGCCGAGGAGGCTCACGGTCTGGTGACCACCGCGAGCGGCAAGTTCTACTCCAACGGCCTCGACCTGGACTGGCTGGTCGCCAATGGTGACCGCACCCAGTGGTACATCGGCCGGGTGCAGGCCTTGTTCGCCCGCGTGCTCACCCTGCCCATACCCACCGCTGCCGCACTGCCCGGGCACGCCTTCGGCGCCGGCGCCATGCTCGCCCTCGCCCACGACTACCGGGTGATGCGCGCCGACCGCGGCTTCTTCTGTTTGCCCGAGGTCGATATCCGCATTCCGTTCACCCCGGGCATGGCCGCGCTGATCCAGTCCAAGCTGGCCCCCAAGGCCGCGGTGGCCTCGATGACGACCGGTCGCCGCTTCGGCGGAATAGACGCCGCGGCACTGGATATCGTCGACGCCACCGCGGGCGAAGCCGCGGTCGCCACCGCCGCCATCGCGATGCTCGCCCCGCTCGGCAGCAAGGATCCCGCGACGCTGGGCGCGATCAAGAACACGATGTTCGGCCCGGTCGTCGCCAAGCTGACCGAATCCAGCTCGTAAACGGTAGGTTCGGCACACATCAACTGAGGAGCCCGACATGACCGAGGCCGCCATCCTGCAACGCCAGGGCCATATCGCGATCATCACGCTGAATCGGCCCGAGGCGATGAACGCGGTGAACTCCGCGCTCTCGATCGCCGTCGGTGCGGCACTCGAGGAGGTCGCGGCCGATCGGGACCTGCGGGCCGGGGTGATCACCGGGGCCGGTCGCGCGTTCTGCGCAGGGGCGGACCTCAAGGAACTGGCTCGCGGCAACGGGATTCACGACCCGGGCCATCCGGAGTACGGATTCGCCGGGCTGGTCCAGCATTTCATCGACAAACCGCTCGTCGCCGCGGTCAACGGATTCGCCCTCGGCGGTGGCACCGAAATCGTATTGGCGTGTGATCTCGCGGTGATGAGCGCCGATGCCGAACTCGGACTGCCCGAGGTCACCCGCGGGTTGTTCGCCGCCGCCGGTGGTGTGCTGCGGCTGCCGCGCCAGATCCCACCAAGATCGCTCACGAGATGGTGCTCACCGGAGCGCCCATCGATGCCGCGGCCGCCGCGCACTGGGGGTTGGTCAACCGGGTAGTCCCGGCCGATCAGGTGCTGCCCACCGCAATAGCGATCGCCGAGAAGATCGCCGCCAACGCACCGCTGTCGGTGCGCGCGTCCAAGCGAATCATGCATCGCGGCAACGAATTCGGCTCCGATTGGGATGCGCCGATGTGGGAGATGAGTTTCCGGGAGGCGGGACCGATCTTCGCCAGCAAAGACGCGCTGGAAGGGCCGCGCGCGTTCGCCGAGAAGCGTGCGCCGCGGTGGCGCGGAGAGTGAGGTTTTCGCCGCAAGTCATCGAGGGTGGCGGGGATGCGGACGAGCGGGAGCCGTGGTCGGACCCTCGGGTTGCGGCATGCCGCGAGCCCGCGCTACTCGGATTCGTCGGCCGCAGGCGCATCCGGTGCATCGGTCAGGTGCTTGTCGAAGAACGCGAAGATGCGATGCCAGGCATCGCGGGTGGCCTCGGCGTCGTAGCCCAGACCGGCGACCCGCAGAACCGGGTCGATGCCGAAGACGTTGGCGAAGCCGTGCATGGTGCCCGGGTAGGTCTTGATGTCGTGCTCGACACCCAGATCGGTCAGCACACGATCGAGTTTGCGGCCCGCGCCCAGCAGTGAGGGATCGAGCTGGGCATAGCTGGCCACCACCGGGCACGCGCCCTCGAGTTGGGTGCGGTAGTCGCCGTAGAGGCCCGGATAGAACGGTGCGGCCGCATCGAAACCCATTGGCGCGGTGAGCAATGCGAAACCACCGCCCATGCAGAAGCCGATGACCGCGGTCTTGCCGGTGCAGGCGGAATCGGCGACCAAGCGGTCGCGAGCGGCGAGTATCTCCCGGACCGCGGGGCTGGCACCGGTGAAGATCAGCGACCGCATCACCGCGCGGATGCAGCGCACCCGGCCATTGGCGAACAGGTTCGGGGCGATCGCGAGATAGCCGTAGTCGGCGAGCATTTCGACATTGCTACGGATATCCGGGCCGAAACCGACACCGTCGTGCAGCACCACGACACCGGGCCACGGACCATCCCCGGTCGGGCGGGCCAGGATCGCTTCGAGAGCGCCGTCCGGTGCGTCGAGCTCGATGGTGTCCATGTCAGCAATGTAGGCGACTGTCCCAGACGTGTACAGCTATTGCGTGGCGAGCCGCTATCGCGCAACACGAATTTCGGAGTTGATCGTGAAATGCGCGGTATCGCGGCCTCGGTTGGTTTAACCTCTGCCGACGCGGTGTCCCCGGTCAACGCGTTGTTCGAGCGAAAGGCGACCTGTTCATGTTTCGGCTGCCGTGGCGCGCCCTCTCCGTCGCGACCACCCTGGCACTCACCATATTCGCGGCCTCGCCCCTGGTCGCGGCCGACAGCGGTGACTACGCGAAATACGATCCCGACCCGACCGGCGACGCCTACCTCGATCAGCATTTCAATACCGACGGGCTGTCCAACGGCGCGATCCTGTCGTCGCGGTCGGTGCAGATTCTGCCGCCACTGGCCGCCACCAACGACTTCGCCGCCTGGCAGGTGTGGTTCAAATCCACTGCCGCCGACGGCACTTCGATCGCCGCGCTCACCACGATCATGAAACCCAAGACATGGAACGGGCGCGTCGTCAGCAATGACTACGCCATCGACAGCATCGGGCTCCAGTGCAACCCGTCCTACCAACTGACCCACTCGGTCTCCATCGAGGCGCCCGACATCACCCGCCAACTGCTCGGACACGGTTACGCGGTCGTGATGACCGACTACCAAGGCCCCAAGATGGCCTACGCGCACGGGCCCACCCAGGCGCGCGAAGTGCTCGACGGAATCCGTGCCGCACTACAGCTTCCGGCAGCCGGACTCGCGGGCAGCCCTACCACGATGATCGGCTACAGCGGTGGCGCGATCGCCACCGTATGGGCCGCGCAGCTGCAGCCCACCTATGCCCCCGAACTGCGGATCCTCGGTGCCGCCGCCGGTGGCACACCCGCAAACCTGAGCCTGCTGCGCAAAACGATGGACGGGAAACCGCCCGCCGCAGCGCTGTATCTGATGGCGGCGCTCGGCGTCGCCCGAGCCACGCCCGAGGCTTTCGACCTGCTCAACGACCTGGGGGTGCGGACCGCGCAGGAGAACAAGAACCTCTGCTCCAATGCCGCCCTGCTCGGCGCCGCACCGGTGGCGCTGCGCACGCTGACCAAGGTCGACCCATACCCGACCGAAGTCGTCCAGCGGATCTACCGCGAAACCAAGGCCGGTGGCCTGACTCCGACGATGCCGATCTACCTGTGGCACGGCCTGTTCGACGAATGGATTCCCGTCGCCGGCGCGCAAGCACTCCAGCAACAGTGGAAAAGCGCCGGCGTGGACGTGTCACTGACGCTACTGCCATGCGACCACGTCACCTGCGCGTTCACGCCCGGGGCGATCGATCGGATCGACAAGTGGATGGGCGTCGCCTGACCGCGTCGGCCTGACGTTCCCCGCACTCGGGAGCAGATCCGGCTCCGGTCGCCGTGGCGGTTTTCAGCGAAATCGATTCAGCTGTCGAGGATTTCGTCCGCAGGCCAGCCATTGCGGGCGGCGAACGCAGATGTCCTCGGACGTGCGCCGCCGCCAGGTCCTGCGCCGGGCGGGAGGGACTGGAGCCGAAGGCGGACGACGTAATGGGAAGCTTTGCGGTGGAAGGCGATTCGGTACAGGTGCGGTGCCGAAGCGACAGCGGCCTCGACCGGCTGCGAACACGCGCCACCGATCCCGATCGGATTGTGGACCTCGTGATGGGCCCTTGTGTGGACCCGGTGCGTGGTGGCAGTGGCTCGTGTGCGAGTCTCGTGGTGTCGACTCAGGGAAAGGGCTACTCATGACGCTCGGTATGGTCCTCGGCGACTTCGGTGTTCGCGCTTCGACGCGGAACCGCTAGTCCGTCCTCAACAGCCCCGGCTGACTCAGGCCGTTCTCTCGCTCCTCGTCGAAGTGTTCTCCGTGCCAACGCACGTCCGATCACGAGGAGCACCCCATGTCGACCATTCATTGGACCGAAGCCGATACCGACCACAGCGCACAGTGGCATTCCGAAAGCGCGGCTGCGGCGCCCGCGCAGGTCACCGTCGTCGATGACCGTATACGTGCCGATACCGCCTACCGCCTGGCCTGCCAGGGGACGGCGCTGCTGTGGCGCGGCGATTTTCACAACGCCCGTCAGCTGCTGCGGGCGCTGAGCCGCCGCATCGATCGCAAACCCGTACCGGTGGGCAAGGGACCGGCCGAATCCTTTCACATCTATCGGCGGGCTCGTGGGCAGCGGGCGCGGGTGTTGGGCAGGCTGATCGTGCAATTGGAGCCGGACCATTCCCTGGCATTGCGCCGCGCGCCCGATGTTCGGCAGGCGTGCACCGAGGTATATGGGTCTGCGCATGAGCCGATGGTGATCGCGTTGACCGAACTGCTCGGCGCGATCGGGGCGCACGAGTGGCGTGAAAACGGTGTCCCGGTACCGGCTCTCGGCACGCGGATCCACCCGCACTACGGAGTGTTCTCCCCCGTGCGCGGCGAATACGTCGATCTGGTCGCCGCGGCACCGCTGCCGGCTCAGCACCACACCGCATTCGACCTCGGAACCGGAACCGGCGTACTTGCGGCGGTACTGGCCCGCCGCGGCGTCGACCACATCGTCGCCACCGATAGCAATCCGCGCGCACTCGACTGCGCCCGCGACAATGTCGACCGCCTCGGGCTCGCGAACCGCATCGAAGTCCAGGGCCCAGGCCTGTACCCCGACGGCAGCGCACATCTGATCGTCTGCAACCCGCCGTGGCTGCCGGTCCGGCCGACCTCCAGCGTCGAACAAGGCGTCTACGACCCCGACAGCGCCATGCTGCGCGCCTTCCTGACCGAACTCCCCGCTCACCTCGAACCCGGCGGCGAGGGCTGGCTGGTCCTATCCGATCTGGCCGAACGCCTCGGCCTGCGCACCCGCACCGAACTCCTCGTCGCCATCGACTCGGCGGGCCTGCGGGTCATCGAGCGGATCGACACCAGGCGGCACCACTTCCGACCCCGCGACATCACCGACCCGTTCCACGCGGCCCGAGCCGCAGAAGTGACCTCCCTGTGGCGCCTGACCACCCGGATACCGTGCCGGCACCCGGGATTCGTCAAGGGCGCCGGCTGATCCCGGTCGGTCTCGCGGGCCATCCTCGGCCCGCACCGCGCCGGAACCATCCGCGACGGCGCATACCGAGCATGTGGACCCGCGACCGACTGCAGAACCGGAGAGCGAGAGTCGCGACCTGCCCTCGACTCGGCATCGTGGCGCCCCCGGAAACTCGCACAACTCGAAACCCGAAGCGCACCGGGCACGTTCATCCGTCGGCTTCCGGATGGGTGATCGCCCCAACCCGGTGGCTCGGGTGCGACGCAAAACTTCGCGGCGGGATTGCATGCGCTCGGGATCGGGCGCGGGGATACGGTCGCGCTGATGATGGCCAATCGGGTCGAGTTCTATCCGATCGAGGTGGGCGCACAGCACACCGGCGCGACCTCGTTCTCGGTATACAACACCCTCGCACCCGAGCAGCTGAACTATGTGTTCGGCAATGCGGGCAATCGGGTGGTGATCTGCGAGGAACAGTACGTCGAGCGGGTCCGCACCTGCGGAGCGCAGATCGAGACCATCGTGTGCATGGATGCCGAGCACGCGGGAACGATCAGTCTCGCGGAGCTGAAGGCCAAGTGCCGCAACGATTTCGACTTCGAGGCGACATGGCGTTCGGTGCGGCCCGATGATATCGCGACCCTGGTCTATACCTCCGGTACCACCGGAAATCCGAAGGGCGTCGAGATCACCCATGCCAATCTGACCGCCGAGGCGCACGCCTTCAATGCCGTACTCCCCGTGGAATTCGGCGACCGGCAGACCTCCTACCTGCCGACCGCGCATATGGCCGACCGGTTCACCGCGCTGTACCTGCAGGAGTACTACGGCACTCAGATCACCGTCGTGCCGGACCGCAACCAGCTGCCCGCGGCGCTATTGGATGCGCGCCCGACGATTTGGGGTGCGGTGCCACGAGTGTGGGAGAAGTTCAAGGCCGCGGTCGAGTTCTCGATCGCCAACGAGCCCGACGAAACCACGAGGGCCACACTGCAATGGGCGCTCGCTGTGGCCGCACGCAAGGCCGCAGTGCTACTCGAGGGCGCAACCGTCGATGCGGAGCTGGCCGCCGAATGGGCCGAGGCCGACGAGTCGGTGCTGTCGAAGTTGCGCGCCCAACTCGGTCTGGACCAGGTGAAGTGGGCGATGTCGGGTGCCGCGCCGATCCCACCGGAGACCCTCGGGTTCTTCTGCGGTCTCGGTGTGCCCATCTCCGAGATCTGGGGGATGTCCGAACTGACCTGTGTGGCCAGCGCCAGCCCACCCGCCGAGGCGCGTCTGGGCACCGTCGGTCGCATGCTGCCCGGTTCGGAGGCCAAAATCGCCGACGACGGCGAATTCCTGGTCCGCGGACCGCTCGTCATGAAGCGCTACCGCAAGGAACCGGGCAAGACCGCCGATGCGATCGACGCCGATGGCTGGCTGCACACCGGCGATATCCTCACCCGCGACGCCGACGGCTACCTACGCGTGGTCGACCGCAAAAAGGAACTCATCATCAACGCGGCCGGAAAGAATATGTCCCCGGCCAATATCGAGAACACCATCAAGGCCGCCACCCCGCTGGTCGGCTCGATCGTCACCATCGGCGACGCCCGCCCCTACAACACCGCCCTGATCGTGCTCGACGCCGAATCCGCGACACCCTATGCGACCCAGCACGGGCTGCCCGACGCCTCCGCCCCCGCCTTGGCCGCCGACCCGGGCGTCATCGCCGAAATCGCCCAGGGCATCGCCGCCGGCAACGCGAAACTGTCCCGCGTGGAACAGATCAAACGCTTCACCATCCTGCCCACCTTCTGGGAGCCCGGCGACGAAATCACCCTCACCATGAAACTGCGCCGCAAGCCCATCGCGACCGAATACGCCACCGAAATCGAAACCCTCTACGCCCCAACCCCTATCCGCCACCACCCACGAACCAGCCGGCCAAATCCCCTCCGAGGTCTGACCCAGCGCCTGGACCAGCGATCATCCAGTGACGGTGGTGGCAAACGTCGAGAGCGCCCCGCCGCCAGCACATTCTCATGCCTCGGCGCGGAGGGCTTCGACGGGGCAGGTGTCTATGGCGAGTTGGGCGTCGGGATGGTCGGGGGTGGGGATGGGGTCGGTGAGAATGCGGACTTTGCCGGAGTTGTCGACTTCGAAGATGTGCGGGAGTAAGGCTTCGCACATGGCGTGGCCTTGGCAGCGGGTCCGGTCGGCGGTGATTCTCATGCGGGACGCCGGGTTTCGACGCGTGCGGCTTGCAGCCGGATCGGTAGGCCGTCGAGCGGGATGGGGCCGGTCGCCCAGCCCATCGGCGGCGCATATCCGGCCGGTACCGACCACTGGTAGTGCAACAGCATGCGATGCATGATCGCCTTGACGGTCATACCGCCGAAGTACAGGCCGATGCACTTGTGCGCGCCACCGCCGAAGGGCGCCCAGACGTAGCGGTGGGATTTGTCCTCTTGGCGTTCTGCGGTGAAACGCTCGGGGTCGAAGACATCGGGGTCGTGCCACCAGCGGTCGATACGCATCGCCGAATGCGAGCCGATGACGACGATGGTGCCCGCGGGTAGGAAGTGGCCTTGAATCGCGGTGTCGCGCACCGTCTCCCGGATCTGCTGACCGACCGGGGAGTACATCCGCAGGATCTCCTTGAACACCAGATCCAGGGCGGGCAGCCGGTCGAGATCGTCGTAGTCCAGCGAATCCTTGCCCAGCGCTTGCGATTCCGCCCGCAGCCGGTCCTGCCATTCCGGGTGCAGACCGAGTTGATAGCCCATCATCGCCAGCGCGATGGTGCTGGTGTCGTGCGCGGCCATCAGCACGAAGATCAGATGGTCGACGATGTCCTGATCGGTGAAGGTATGGCCCTCATCGCTGGCGGTGTGGCACAGCACGCTGAACAGGTCGTCACCGGTGCCCGCGCGTCGGGCGGGCATTTCCCGGCGGCAGTAGTCCTCGAGTATCTTGCGCCCGCGCAAGCCCTTCGCCCACACACCGCCGGGCAGATTGGTGCGCACCAACGCCTGCCCGCCGCGCACCGCATCGATGAACGCACGCTCGAGCCGCGCCGCCTCGGGACCGAGGCGTGCGCCCATGAACACCTCCGACGCCATGCGCAGCAGCACATGTTTCGTCGCGGGGAAAAGCTGAAAGTCGTCGGCGGGCAACCAGTCACTCATGCCGCGGGCGATCGCCGGTGTGGTGATGTCGAGATAGCCGACCAGTCGCGGCCGAGTGAAGGCCTGCTGCAGAATGCGCCGGTGGTAGCGGTGCTCCTCGAAATCACGCAGCAGGATGCCGCCACGGAAGAACGGTCCGATGAAGAAGTCGTAGCCGCCCTTGGCGGAATACACCTTGTCCCGGTCCGCGAGCACCTCCTCGATCGCCTCCGGGCTCACCACCATCACGACCTGCCGCCCGAGCAGTCCGGACCACTGCACGGGGCCGTATTTCTCGAAGCGCCGCCGCGCGAAATCGAGGTTGTCCGTCATGGCTGGGAGGGCGTGCCCGATCACCGGTAAGCCGTAATCGCCTAGTATCGGCCGCAATTCGCTACCGGCGGGTGGTTCGGCGAGGGCTCGGGTCCGCGACGGATAACGCTCGGCCAGCGCGGATGCGGCGTACTTTGCCCGTCGGCCCATCGTCGACATCATGGTCGTCCTCTCGCATCCTTGCGAAAATCATGTGATCCACACCATACAGGAATCAATGGTTTCCGTAAACGGTTGTTTCCTGATTTGCCTGCGGCATACTGAGCCTGTGACACGGGCAGCGACCGGGATCTACCGCGGCACCTCCGCCGAGCAGCGGCGCGAGGAACGCCGCCGTCGCCTGATGGATGCGGCCCTGGAGATCATCGGCACCCAGGGGTGGGCGACCACCACGGTGCGCGGAGTCTGCGAACAGGCCAAGGTCGGCCCCCGCTTCTTCTATGAGAGCTTCCCTGACCTCGACGCCCTGGCCGCCGCCGTGCACGACGAGATCATCGACACCGCCGTCCGCAGTTCCCTCGACGCCCTCGCCGCCGCACCCGAGGGGATTCCGGCCAAAACACGCGCGGCGGTAACCGCCATCGTCACCTCCGTCATCGACGACCCGCGCCGCGCCCGCGTCGCGTTCGCCGAAGCCCACGGCAGCGCAACCCTGATGCGCCGCCGCGCCGCCGCCATGCGCACCATCGCCGACGTCGTCGCCGATCAGGAACGCGCCCTCCTCGCGCCACCACCGGGCAGCGACACCCTGGTGCGCGCGGTCTCGCTGATGATCACCGGCGGCGCCGCCGAACTGATCCTGGCCTGGCTCGACGGCGGCATCGAGGTCACCCGCGACGAACTCATCGACCTCTGCGTCGAATTCGTCCTCACCTTCGCCGACAACCTGGCCACCATGGCCGCCCGCCTCCCATCAGTTCCCTGAGCGGCACTTCGGTCTGGATGCATCGCGTGCTGGTGGGATCCATCGCCTCGATCGGAGCGCGGCGACCGTATGGGTTGGCAGCGTTCGAGCGGGTCGATGGCTGTGCAAGGCTGGCGTTGGCTTCGGCACACGACGCTGCGCCGATCGAGTGAACAGCCCTGAGGCGTGTTGGGAGTCAGGGGTACACGCGGGAACAAGTGTCGGCCGAGGTAGCCGGAAGGCTCTGGGAGTTGTGCTGTGGCGGTCAGGCGGTGGGACCGCGATACCCGACAGGGTGTGGCTGTAAAACGCTGTGGGAGTTGGGGTTACAACGGGAAGGTCAGGCGGTGGGGATTGACGTAGTCGACCGGGTCGTAGAGGGGCCGCAGATCTGGGCGGTGGTCGGTGGGGATGCGGGCCAGTTCGCTATGCAGTGGGATGTCGTAGGTGGCGGCGGAGGCGGTTAAGCCGGGCAGCCAGTTGTCGTGGTGGCTGGGGACGAACAGTGCGGGACGGATGGCCTCGATGTAGCGGCGCGGGTCGCGAAGACCATTGCTGATCTGGTTGAAGCCCTGGACCGCGCCGATCTGGACGTCGGTGGGTGCAAGGTCGGCGAAAACGTCGAAGACCTGCGGGGCCTTCTCGGTGAGCGGACCCGAGGAATCGTGCCAGACCAGCGCGAACCCGGGAACGCGGAATTGGTAGAGGAGGGTGCCGCCCTCCGGATCGCCTAGGCGCGGCGCACTCTGCAGGACACCTGCCAGGGTCGGTGGATGCCGCACCAGAGCACCCAGTTCCGGCAGCGGAAAGAACGGCGCGGACCCGCCGGGCCGCTCGGCAGCGGTGCGCGCGGAGTGCAGGTGACGAACCGCGGTGACCTCGACGCGTCCCATTTTGAACTCGTGCCGCTCCCCCGGCAGCGACGCCCCGTCCCCGAGCGCGACCGTCGGGAATGTCGGATCCGCCACCTGCGCACGGATATTCACGCCGTGCTCGGCGGTTCCGTACACGACGGCCCCCGACGCCTCGGCAATCCGACCCGCATCAGCGGCATGATCGAAATGCCCGTGCCCGATGAATATCGCCTCCGGCGCCAGATCCGCCAGATCCTGCGCCGTCGCGGGCACATAACCGGTGCTCGTCAGCCGCGGCACCCACGCATCCAGCAGAAACACCGACCCGGCCAGCGCGAACGCATAGGTCGTACACCCCACCCAGGACAACACCACTCGATCCGCACGCACCGCACCCGTTTTTGGATCCACCACATCCGCCCCGAAGAACCGCACCCGTGCCGCCACCGTCCGCGGATCCCCCGGCGCAGCCGAGGCCTGCAACCGCCCCGCCGCCAACGCCGCACCCGCGCCGATCACACCATCGAGCGCCGACCACCGCCCCACCAAGCCCCGAGGATGAATGCCGCACACCCGTGTACAACACCACGGATCACCTCCCTGAACAACCCAAGCACCGTCCGGCAGCCGCCACCGAGCCGACATTCCTGACCGCACAGGCACTTTCGCACCCACCTACGCCGGATCGCGGATACGCAGGCCGAAGCGTGTGAAGGAGCGCGTCGAATTGCTCTCGGCGGCCGCTGACATCCGCACGCGGCGCCACTCATCAGTGAGCTGCTCGAATCCGCTCGGGCGCCGCTGGCTACGGGCAGTGCGGCGGTTTCGGCGCAGGTGATAACCACCTCGATGGCCTGAGATCCAGGAGCGGAGCTCACGGCCCTACCCAGCGCATGCAGCGGACCGGTGGTAGGTGCCCCTGCAGTTCGCATCCAGCGGTAGCCGTGATCTCGAGACGCGGCGCGAATCTCGCGGTACCGTCCGCCGCCGTGGCATGCCGAAGTGGGCCCGCCACGGCAATGGACAGGACGTGGACGCCGCTCCGCGCGGGGCGGGTTACCGCTGTGACACTTACCGAATCCACGGCTGCGGAGCGCAGACCGCACGATCGGGTGCGACCGCACTTCAGCGGCGCGCCCACCGCATGCGCTGATCTCTGTTCGGGCGGGGTTGGATTACAGCTGTACGCCCAGCAGACCGTCCACGGCGGTTGTGATCAGGCTTGGGGCCGCGCTGTCTTGACCTCCGTAGTTCAGGGCCTGGTTGGCCCAGTTGTCCACGGCGGCAAGGGCTTTCGGGGTGTCGAGGTCGTCGGCGAGGTGTTGGCGCAGGCGAGCGAGGGTGTCTTCGGCGGCGGGGCCGCAAGCGAGCGCGGCGGCTCGGCGCCACAGGTCCAGGCGGGTGGTGGCGTCGGCGAGGACAGCGTCGGTCCACATGCGGTCTTGGCGGTAGTGACCGGCGAGCAGGCCGAGGCGGATCGCGGCAGGGTCGACGCCCGCGGCGCGCAGTTTCGAGACCAGCACCAAATTGCCGCGAGATTTGGACATCTTCTCGCCGTCCAGGCCGATAAGACCGGCGTGCACGTAATGGCGGGCGAAGCGGCGGCCCGCGATCAATGCCTCGGCGTGTGCGGCGGAGTATTCGTGGTGCGGGTAGATCAGGTCGCTGCCGCCGCCTTGGATATCGAATTCGGGGCCCACGCGGTTGAGCGCGATAGCCGCACACTCGATATGCCAACCGGGCCGCCCGGCACCGAAGGGCGCCGGCCACGACGGCTCGTCGGGACGCGCGGCGCGCCACAGCAGTGCGTCGATGGTGTCGCGCTTGCCGGGACGGTCGGGATCGCCGCCGCGTTCGGCGAACAGGCGATCCATGGTTGCGCGGTCGTAGCCGGATTCGTAGCCGAACTGCTCGGTGGCATCGGCGCGGAAGTAGATGTCGGGATATTCGGCATCCTCGACCGTGTACGCCGCGCCCGAGGCCAGCAGCTTCTGCACGAATTCGATGACCTCGTCGACAGACTCCACGGCGCCGATGTAGTCGCGCGGCGGCACGATGCGCAGAGCGGACATGTCCTCGCGGAACAGATTGATCTCGCGGGTGCCCAGATCACGCCAGTCCACACCGTCGCGGGCGGCGCGCTCGAACAGCGGGTCGTCGACGTCGGTGACGTTCTGCACGTAGTGCACCTCGTGGCCCGCGTCGCGCCACAACCGGTTGACCAGGTCGAACGTCAGGTAGGTGGCGGCATGCCCGAGGTGGGTGGCGTCATAGGGGGTGATCCCGCAGACGTACATGGTGGCCGTGTGGCCCGGGGTCACCGGGCGAACCTGCCGGTCGGCGGTGTCGTACAACCGCAACGGTGGCCCTGCTCCGGGAATTGTCGGTAGGGCGGTATCGGACCAGGACTGCATGATTCGAGGGTAAAGGTGTGGTGGCGGCCATTGCGCCGCGCCCCGCTCCCAGCAGTAGGTTGTAAGGCAACCACCCCGGATCTGACCTGCCGCGATGCCGCAAATGTCGAATGTCAATGTTTGCCGTCCGGCGGATCGTATTGCCGCGAGTGGCGCAGGTCACTGTCGCTGAGTTTGCCAAGCGCACCGGGCTGTCCGAATTCGGCCGCGGCCGAGGGCGATCGCGCTAGGTTGGACAGGTGACTGTTCTCGGTGCGGTGTCGATGCCCCAAGTTTCCCCGGAACATTTGGCCGCGGTCGCGGCCGCGGCCGAGGACAGCGGTCTCGAGGAACTGTGGTTGTGGGAGGACTGTTTCTGGGCCGGTGGAATCACCACTGCCGCAACGGTGTTGGCGCGGACCGAGCGGGTGCGCGTCGGGATCGGGGTGATGCCGGTGCCGCTGCGTAATGTGGCGCTCACCGCCATGGAGGTGGCGGCGCTGTTGCGGCTGCATCCGGGCCGGGTGCTTCCGGGTTTCGGGCATGGTGTGCAGGACTGGATGGGACAGATCGGCGCGCGGGTCGAATCGCCGATGACGCTGCTACGCGAACATCTGGTTGCGCTGCGCGGACTGCTGAACGGTGAAAAGGTCAGCGCCGCAGGCCGATACGTGCGCCTCGACAATGTCGCCCTGGAATGGCCGCCGATCACGCCCCCGCCGATCACCGCCGCCGCGACCGGCCCGCAGACCCTGCGACTGTCCGGCGAACTCGCCGACGCCACCATCCTCACCGCACGAACCACCCCCGACGGCGTCCGCGCCGCCCGTGCGCGCATCGAGGAAGGCCGCGCGAAAGCCGCACGCACCGAACCGCATCGGGTGATCGTCAACCTGCTGACGGCCACCGGCCCGGACGCGGCCGCACGCTTGACGGCGGCCCAGCAACGCAACTCCGGTGAGCATCCGGCAGCGGCAGGCGTCGCGGGCGACGCACACGCCATCGTGGATGCCGTCCGCCGCTACGCCGACGCAGGCGCCGACACCGTAGTCCTCGAACCCACCGATGACGATCCGAACCTGATCGAATTCGTCCGCTTCGTCGGTGCCCAAGTCCGCCCGCTGCTCAACTGAGCGCCACTCCCGGCCGCGGTCGTGCATCTGCAGAACGCCGCACGAATCTTCGGCCCTCCGCGCCAGGTCGGACAGCGGCAACCGTAACCCCTCAGGCAGCACCTGCGCCCCGACACTCGATGCAATACGGCATCGCCCGCACATCGCAGGCTGCCGCCGGCGGTATCGCGGGCGGTGCCGGCTTCAGCTCAGAACGCGGGCCACGGAATCGGCCGCGACGTGCGCGGCACCGGCATCACCGGATTGTCCAACAGTTCCTGCGTACGGTCGGCGAGCGCCTCGATCTCCGCATCGGTGAGATGCGGTGCGAGATCATCGGCGACCGAACCGGGCAGCACCTCGGCGAAGGTGGCGATATCGGCCATCAACCCGTCACAGATGGGTTTACCCGCCCAGCCCCACAGCACAGTGCGCAACTTGTGCTCGGTGTGCAGGCAGATGCCGTGATCGACGCCGTAGACCTGCCCGTCGACACCTTCCAGCGCATGCCCGCCCTTACGGTCGGCATTGTTGAGCAGCACATCGAGCACCGCCATCCGCTGCAGTCGCGGATCGTCGGCATGGATCAGCGACACCTCGTTACCCGCCGGATCCTCGGCGCGTAGCACCTCGCAGAACCCGTCGGGCACCGCACCCAACGGCACCAGATCCACCAGATCGAGCCGGCTGCCCTGATCGGTGTGGTTGTCCACCGACTCCACCCACCGCTGCACCATGCCCGGCCCATAGGGGCCATCGCGCAGGATCGTCTCCGGAATGACACCCCAGCCGAGCGCATCCGACACCCGATACGAGGCCACCTCACGCCCGGCCAGGGTGCCGTCCGGGAAATCCCAGAGCGGCCGCTCCCCGCGCACCGGCTTGTAGACCACGCGAACACCGTCCGTATCGCAGACCAGGGTGACATTGCTCGCGGTCGTCACCCGCCCGATCACCGTCAATTCCGCGGTGTGCCACCGAGGCTCGGCCACGGACTACTCCTCTAGCTCGGCCGCGCCGAAAATATCCCCGCGCTTGTATCCGTTGGTTCGCACACACATATGCCCGCGCGAGGAAAGCGGTTCCCCGCACAGCGGACACGGCGGCCGGCCCGCCGCGATCACCCGGGTGGAACGCAACGCGAACTCCCGCGCCTGGATCGGGGTCAGGAACACCCGCACCGCGTCCGGGCCCTCCTCGGTGTCATCGAGCACCACCGACTCGTCGACCTCGGTTTCGGTGATCGCCAACAGCTCCACCACCACCGCGCCCGCATCGGCGTCCCAGCCCAGGCCCATGGTGCCGACCCGGAACTCGGCGTCGATCGGGGTCACCAGCGGGTCGCTGTCGGAGATGTCCTCGGCCTGCGGCGGCACCTCGGCACCGAAGCGGCGCGCGACCTCGTCGAGCAGCAGACCCATCCGGTCGGCGAGCACCTTCACCTGCTGCTTCTCCAACGCCACGCTGACCACCCGTGGTTCCTGCACGGCCTGCAGGTAGAACGCGCGATCGCCCGGCTCACCGACGGTCCCGGCGACAAAACGATCGGGGGTGCGAAATACATGGATTGCGCGAGACATCTGCACCTCCTGATACGTGACCCTGATCGACTACCCGCGGCGCTGGACTCCGCAACACGCCACCTACTCGTTTACAAGGAATCTCGAAGCTCCGCATTCCCATTATCCGCACTCGGGGTAGCACCGAACTCGCCACCGGGAACCGGACCGGCTTCGGGGTCGGCGGGAGTCCCGGAATCGGCGGCGGGCCGTTGCGGTTTGCTTGCCAAACCCGAAAGATCCGCTCCCGTGTCATTGAGCCGAACCACATACGGCGCGGTCGGGGTGTAGCGCACGATGCTGATCGAGGCGGGTTCGACCACGATGCGCTGGAAACCGTCGAGGTGCAGGCCGAGCGCGTCGGCGAGCACCGACTTGATCACGTCACCGTGCGTGCACGCCACCCACAACACATCGTGACCGGCCTTTTCGGCGAACCGTCGATCGTGCTCGCGCACCGCGGCCACCGCGCGGGCCTGTACCTGCGCCAGACCTTCGCCGCTGGGGAAGACCGCGCCGGAGGCGTGCCGCTGCACCACCTTCCACAGCGGTTCGGTCAGCAGATCCGCGATCGCCTTGCCGGTCCAGTCGCCGTAGTCGACCTCGAGCAGGCGATCATCGGATTCCGGTTCCAGACCGAGTTTTTCCGCCAGCGGCGCGATCGTGCGCTGACAGCGCAGCAGCGGCGAATGCACGATGTGCTCGATCGGCAGCGCGGCGAGCCGTTCGGCGACGGCGCGGGCCTGGGTCTCGCCGTACTCGGTCAGATCGACGCCCGCACTGCGCCCGGCCAGGGTGCGGGCGGTATTCGAGGTCGAAACACCGTGCCGCAGCAGGATCACCGTCATGGCACCAGCCTAACGATCATGTCGCCGACACCACTCCGCTCGCGAGCAGGCCCATGACCGTCAGCCCGAGCACGATGCGGTAGCCGACGAACCAGTCCAGGGAATGTTTGCCGACGAACTTCAACAGCCACGCCACCGAGGCATACCCGACCACGAACGCCAGAATCGTCGCGACCAGCAGTTGTGGCCCGCTGGCATTGAGGCCCTCACCCGCCGGTTCGAACGCGTCGGGCAGGCTGAACAGGCCCGACGCGGTCACCGCGGGAATGGCGAGCAGAAACGAGAACCGCACGGCCGCTTCACGCTCGAGCCCGAGGAACAGACCCGCCGTCGCGGTCGCACCGGAACGTGACACACCCGGGACCAGGGCCAGGCATTGCGCGAAGCCCATGATCAAACCGTCGCGGGTGGTCAGCTGCTCGATCGGGCGGATCCTGCGTCCGTAGTACTCACCGGCGGCGATGACCAGCGCGAACGCGACCAGCATGAACGAGATCAACCATAAATTGCGGGCGCCGGTGCGGATCAGATCCTTGAACAGGAATCCGAGCACCCCGATCGGGATCGTCGCGATGATCACATACCAGCCGATGCGGTAGTCGAGTTCACGCTGCGCCTGCTCGTCCAGGACGCGCTTGTGATCGGCGGTAATGACCGGAAGGCGCATGGTGGGCTGGTCGTGCAGCGGCAGCTCCGGCTCGCCACGCTTGGTCAGCCGATCGCGCAGCCCGGCGAACCACGCGAGGATGATCCGCCAGATGTCCTTGGCGAAGAACACCAGCACCGCCGCCTCGGTGCCCAACTGGGTGACCGCGGTGAACGAGGCGCCCGCGTCGTCGCCGAAGAACACCCCCGACACGATGCGCAGATGCGCCGAGGAGGAGATCGGCAGAAACTCCGTGAGACCCTGCACCAGACCAAGTACCAAGGCCTGAACCCAGGTCATCGACTCGCCGACCACGAACCAGCCTCCACTTCCGCCCGAAATATGTGTTGCTACTGGGCAATTGGTCCGGCGATCGATCGCATCACTGTGACCACCGCCGCAATCACGCAGCGACAGTACAGTGTCGAGATGGCGGCGGCATGCCCGGCTCGACCGTGCGACCCACGGTGCTGGTGGGCGTCGAGTTGCGTATCCACACTCTAGGCTTGGCGCCGTGACGATTGCGCGGACACGGTGATGGAACAGCGGACGGTCGGCCGCAGCGGCCTACGGGTGTCCCGGATAGGACTTGCCACCCACACCTGGGGGGCGCATACCGATACCGACGACGCGGCGGTGCAGTTGGTGGCGTTCGCCGAGGCCGGCGGCACACTGGTCGATACCTCCCCCGCCTACGCCGGAGGTGCGGCACAACGGATCCTGGCCGAACTGCTCGGCGATCTGGTCTCCCGCGACGATCTGGTGCTCAGCGGCTGCGCGGGTGTCGCGCCGCGGACCATGCCCGCACCCGCGGGGCCGACCGTGCCCGAGCCGGAGCCGGTGCGACCGGCCGTGGACACCTCCCGTCGCGCGCTGCTGCGCCAGCTCGATCGGACACTGCTCGAACTGGGCACCGACTATCTCGATATCTGGCATGTCGCCGCCTGGGATCCCGCGACCCCGCTCGACGAGGTCGCCGCCACTCTCGAATTCGCGGTGCGCTCCGGGCGCGTCCGCTACGCGGGTGCGCGGGGGTTCAATGCCTGGCAGGTCGCCAGTCTCGCCGCGGTCGCGCCGGTCACCGTCGCGCAGACCCCGTACTCGCTGCTGGTCCGTGACACCGAAACCGACTTCATTCCGGCTGCTCGACATCATGGTGTGGGGCTGATCGCCACCGCGCCGCTGGCCGGGGGCATTCTCACCGGCAAGTACCGCGACGGGGTGCCCGCCGATTCGCGCGGTGCGGACGAGGCGACCGCCGCCGAGATCCGGCACCGGCTCGACGACCACGCGACCCGGGTGGTCGAGGCGCTGGTGACCGCCGCCGACGGACTGGCCACCTCACCGTTGGCCGTGGCCCTCGCCTGGATCCGCGACCGTCCCGGCATCGCGAGCATGATCGTCGGCGCGCGCGATATCGGGCAGCTCACCGGGGTGCTGGCCGCCGAGACATTGGAACTGCCGCGTGCCATCGCGGCCGCGCTCGACGATGTCAGCGCACGCGCGGCGGGGTGATCCGATGTGGGAGGCTAGCCTTACCTGCATGAGGTTTCTCGACCGTGTCCGATCCGGCGGGGCGCGTTCTCTGCTGGCTGTGCTGGCATTGACCCTGCTGGTCGGTACGGCCTGCGGAACCGGCAGCGATGCCACCGGCAGCGGCGGGCGCGGGCCGGTCACCGCGAAATTGGAGAACCTCGATCCGGTGCCGATCGGGCCCGAGCCCACGCCTACGCTGCCCGCGACCGTCCGATCCTTCGACGGGGCCGAAGTCACGGTCACCGATGCCGGCCGCATCATCGCCGCCGACCGCTTCGGCACACTCGCGCAGACGGTCTGGGCGTTGGGTATGGGCGCCAAAATGGTCGGGCGCAGCACCGCGGCTGGATTTCCCGCGGTCGCGAATTTGCCCATCGTGACCGGTGGCAGCGGTTCGCTGAACGTGGAATCCGTTCTGGCACTGCGTCCTTCGGTCTTTCTCACCGACAGCACCAGCGCCGCGCCGCAGGTGCGCGAGCAACTGCGCGCGGCCGGGGTGACGGTCGTCTATTTCGATCCGCAACGCACGATGGACGGGGTGGTGCCGCAGATCGAGGCGGTCGCCGCGGCGCTCGGCGTACCCGATCGCGGCCAAGCCCTGGCCCAGCGCACCCGTGGCGAAATCGCCGCCGCCAGTGCCGCGGTACCCAAGCAGGACAAACCCCTCACCATCGCCTTCCTCTACCTGCGCAGCACCGCCATCACCATGCTCGCCGGACCCGGCTCCGGCGCCGACGCTCTCATCGCCGCACTCGGCGCGCGCGATGCGGGCACCGAGGCCGGGTTGCCCGAACCGTTCGTCGCGATAACCAGTGAGGCCATGATCGCGGCCGCACCGGACGTGCTGCTGGTGATGTCGGACGGGCTGAAGTCGGTCGGCGGCGTCGACGGGCTGGAAAAGGTGCCCGGCATCGCGCAGACACCCGCCGGGCGCGACAAGCGCGTGGTCGATATGGCCGACTCGGTGGTGTTGAGTTTCGGCCCGAACACCGGCCGGGTGATCGCCGCCCTCAGTGCGGCCGTGTACGGCACCGAGCCCGCATGAGCGGCGCGTTACGGTGCCTGGCGGATCACGGCGGGCGGCCCATGGTCGGGCAGCCCGGCGAGGTGCGGGCAGTACTTCACGGACAGGGAGCCGGGCATAGCAGCACGGCCGTGATGAGCGTGCGAACCACGAGGACACTCGGCGAACAGCGCAGACGAGCGTCAGGGACTGCGAGCGTGCACGAAATGACCGCGGGAGCAGCCGACTCGGCGATGCGGCGCAGTCGGCATCGGATTGCGCCGAGGTCGCGGGTGCGCTCGCGCACCGTGATCGGACAGGTGCGGGTGTGAACGAAAGGGCAACTGGGACAACGACGACCGACTCGGCGATGCCGCACAGCCCGCATCCGATTGCGCCGAAGTCGCGGGGGTGGTCGCGGACCGCGATCGTATTCGCCGTGGCGGTCGCGGCGCTGGTGGTGTTGGCGTTGGCATCCGCGGCGATCGGGCAGGTGCCGACGACGCCCGCCGAGGTCGCGGGCAGTGTGCTGCATCGGATCGGGTTGGACTGGGGGCCGATGCCCGGGCATCCGGCGGGTGAGGTGACGCTGTGGGAAGTGCGGTTTCCCCGCGTGGTGCTCGCGATCCTGGTCGGCGCCGCATTGGCGACAGCGGGTGCATTGCTGCAGGGGGTGTTCGCGAATCCGCTCGCGGAACCCGGTGTTATCGGCGTATCGGCGGGAGCGGCGGTCGGTGCGGGCACAGTGATCGTGGTTGGTGGTGCGTTCGTGGCGGCGTGGTCGGTGGCCGCGGCGGCATTCGCGGCGGGGTTGCTGACCACCTTGCTGGTGTATCTGCTGTCACGCTCGAATGGGCGCACCGAGGTGGTCACGCTGGTACTCACCGGTGTCGCGATCAATGCCTTCGCCGGTGGGTTGATCGCGTTCCTGCTGTTCATCGCGAGCCCCGCCGCCCGCGATCAGATCGTGTTCTGGCAGCTGGGCAGTCTCAACGGAGCCACCTGGGATGCGGTGCATGTCGTCGCTCCGCTGGCCGCACTCGGCATCCTCGCCGCGGTGCTCATCGCGCCCCGGCTGGACCTGCTCGCCCTCGGTGAATCCGCCGCGCGGCATCTGGGCGTGGACGTGGAGCGCCTGCGCCGTAACGTCATCGTGGTGGTCGCCGTCCTGGCCACCGCGGGCGTCGCCTTCACCGGCATCGTGCTGTTCGTCGGACTGATCGTGCCGCATGTGGTCCGCATGCTGGTCGGCCCCGCACACCGCATCCTCATCCCGTTGAGCGCCATCGTCGGCGCGGTCGTACTCCTCGCCGCCGACGTGGCCGCCCGCTCACTGGTCCACAATGCCGACCTGCCCCTCGGCATGCTCACCTCCCTCATCGGCGGCCCCTTCTTCTTCTGGCTCCTGCGCCGCACGCGTGCTCGCTCCGGAGGTTGGGCATGAGTCACGAAATCGCTTGGGGCGTAACCGATCCGCACACGCTCGGGATGTGGTGTCGCGCTGCCTCGCCTCGAAGCGTTCGCCTGCTTTCTCGGATCCATCACCAGTGGTCATCGACAACAGGCGCGGATCCCGAGAAGGGATTCGGCCCCTTCGACGAGGCGGAACCCGACCAGGGCCGCCGCGTCGACTGGACGGCTAGTGGGCTACCGGGCAGCTCGAACGCAAATTCCAGGTGGCGTCGCGCGCCGATGCCACCTAGCGGGCCGGCAACCGACGAGCAGGACGCGCCGACGGGTCAACAGCTAGGGCGCACCAGCATGTCCCACCCGAGGGCGCTGCGAGGCAGCATCAGCAGCGAAGCTCGGGCGCGCGGGATCGCCGGCGGCGGCCGAGTGT
The DNA here is from genome assembly GCF_050955745.1 of Nocardia sp. CA-120079. NCBI lineage: Bacteria > Bacillati > Actinomycetota > Actinomycetes > Mycobacteriales > Nocardiaceae > Nocardia > Nocardia sp. CA-120079. The sequence goes on along the minus strand of NZ_CP192088.1, from coordinate 5,049,563 downwards.
ACATGCCGGAGACTGCCGGTGGAGTGCAGATATGAGCGGTGTGAGACTGGGTTCGGTGTTCGCGCGGACACATGAGTTGCCGGTGCCGCCGCAGCGGGGCGCGGTGACGCTTCGGGCTCGCGGAGTGAGCATCGACAGGCGTGGCGCTTCGCGAGCCCATACGCGCCGGGTCCTCGAAGCTGTCGACTTCGATGTTGTTGCGGGTCAGATCGTGGCGTTGGTGGGGCCGAACGGGGCGGGCAAGTCGACACTGTTGGCGGCGCTCGGGGGTGAGTTGGAGCCGAGCGAGGGCACCATCGAACTCGATGGGCGGGCGCTGGGTCACTGGTCGCATTTGGATATGGCGCGGCGCCGGGCGGTATTGCCGCAGAGCCACACCGTCGGATTCCCGTTCACCGCACACGAAGTGGTCGCTATGGGGCGCGCGCCGTGGGTGCGGACCGAGCGGCGCGACCTCGATGACGAGCGGATCGCCGCCGCCATGACCGCCGCTGACGTGGAACACCTTGCCGCCCGACCATTTCCGACGCTCTCCGGCGGTGAACGCGCCCGCGTCGCCCTGGCCCGCGTGCTTGCTCAGGACACCGCAACCCTGCTATTGGACGAACCCACCGCCGCGCTCGACCTCGGCCACCAAGAAGCGGTCCTGCGCCTGGCCACCGCACGAGCCGCCGCGGGCGCCGCCGTTGTCGTCGTCCTGCACGACCTCGGCATCGCCGCCGCCTACGCCGACCGCGTCGCGGTCCTGGAATCCGGCCACATCGCCGCCGACGGCCCACCCCGCAAAGTCCTCACCACCGAACTCCTCACCCGCGTCTACCAACACCCCGTCGAAGTCCTCGACCACCCGCTGACCGGCGCCCAGCTGGTCCTGCCCGTCCGCCGCTGACCGCGTGGCAGTCCTGCGGCGCGTCGGAGCAGGCGAGCCTTCGCACGAGCACGGTTGTCGGGGGCCCGGAGCATCGGACTCGACAAGCATCACTCGCCGGCCGAGCTGCATCGGCCGATGGTTCGCCTACCGCGCATTCCGAACATAGGTCGTGATCACCGCGGACGGGCCGCCAGTGCCGGCCGCCGCATAACCGGACTCGATCCGTCCGACAACGCCGAGCCGAATTCCTCGATGTGTAACCGGGCTCCACGGGGCCAGGACTGCTCGTCGCTGAACGATCCATCGCTCGAAACCACGCCTCGGCGCGGTAACCGGCCACAGGAGGGCGGTTCCCGGCCGAGCTGCGAACAGTCGATCTCAAGCCTGATGCCACAGCAACCGCAGCGCGCCGTTGATCGCCCATAGCGTGAAGAACACCTTCAGTACAGTCATTGTCGATCCTCTCGCCCGCTGAGGGTTCAACGCCAGATCAGCTTCAGCACCGCGGGCGTCAACAGCATGCGGACCACGGACGCGTCCAGGACCAGTGCCGCGATCATGCCGTAGGCGATGTACTTCATCAACACCAGATCGGAAAAGCCGAACGCACCGGTCACCACGATGAGAATCGCTGCGGCAGAAGTGATTACGCCGCCGGTGTGGGCGATGCCGTAACGGATGGCTTCCGGCGGCGACGCACCGTCCGCGCGCGCCTCGGCCATCCGCGACAGCAGGAACACCTCGTAGTCGGTGGACAGCCCGAACACCACCGTCACGATCAACGCCAGCACCGCGAACATCAGCGGCCCCGGCGTGAAGTCGAAGATCCCGGCCCCGTGCCCCTCGACGAACACCCAGGTGAGCACGCCCAGTGTGGAGGCAAGACTCAACGCGCTCATCAAAACGGCCTTGAGCGCCAACACGATCGAACGAAACGCCAGATACAGCATCACCAACGCCGCGACCGCCAGGAGCCCGACCAGCAACGGCAGCCGCACCAGCAGCCCATTGATGCTGTCACGCTCGAGCGCGGGCACCCCGGTCACCATGATCTTCACCCCGGACGGTTCCGGAATCGCCCGCAGCGCATCGATCACCGCATCCGCATCGCGCTTGTCGGCGAGACCGGCGTTGAGCACATTGATCCCGTCCTCGGTCGGCGCGCTCGGCTCGAAACGACTGGTTAGACCGTGAATCCGGCTCGCCTCGTAGCGAATATCGCCGAGCTGCTGCGGATTCGCGCCCACCACGACCAGTTTGATCGGTTCGGTGCGAAAACTCGGGAACAACTGGTCGAACCGCTCCTGGGCGACCCGTGCCGGGTTGTCCGCGGACAGATACCTTTCGCTGATCCCGCCGAACTCGATATTGCGAATCGGAACGATCAACACGAGCAACCCGAGCACGATCGGCACCACCACCGCCCACGGCCGCCGCATCGCCCAGGTCGCCAGCCGCGAGAAGAATCCGGCGTCGATCTGCACCTCGGTTTTGGTGCGCGAGAACCGATGCCAACCCCACAGGTCGATCCGCCGCCCGACAATGCTCAGCACCGCGGGCAGCGCCGTGACCGACAACAGCGCGGCGAGCAGCACCGAACTGATGCCGCCATAGGGAACCGACCGCAACACCCCGTTCGGGAAGATGAACAACGCGGCCAGACTGATCGCGATGATCGCGGCCGAGAACAGTACGGTGCGCCCGGCCGTGGCAACGGTGCGCGCCGTCGCATCCTCGACACTGTGCCCGGCGGCCAACTCCTCGCGGAACCGGGTCACGGTGAACAGCCCGTAGTCGATCGCCAACCCCAGACTCACCAAAGTGACCACAGCACTGGCGAAAACGTTCACCTGGATGTGATCGGTGAGCATCCGGATGGTGCCCTGGGTGCCCAGCACCGTCATCCCGCCGATCAGCACCGGCAGCAACGCCCCGACCACCCCGCCGAAAACGAAATACAACAGGATCGCCACGATCGGCAGCGCGATGATCTCGGCCCGGCGGATATCGTCCTGCATGCCCTGATTGATGCCCTCGACAATCGGCTGCAGCCCGGCCAACTGCACCGTGGTGCCGCCGGGTCCACCGCCCGCGCGCCCAGCGCCCAGCTCACCCTTGATCGCGGTGTAGTTCTCGACCGTCACGGTGCCTTCCCCACGTAATCCGACGCTGGCGAAGGCGTGGGTGTGCGAGGCGTCGGTGGCCTGCGCGGCGAAGGGGCTGTCCCAATAACTGTCGATCTTGAGGACCCGGTCGGGATGACGGGCCAGCAGCTGCTTCAGCGAATTCGTCACTGCCGCACGCACTGTCGGGTCGTCGACGGTCATCCCCTCCGGCGCGGTGTACAGCAAAATTATGTCGCTGTCGGTATCACGGCCGAAGGTGGCATCGGCGATCTTGGCGGCGGCCACCGACTCACTGCTCTCGTCGAACCAGCCCTCCTGGGTCAGCCTGCCCGCCAGATCCCGGCCGTACCAGCCCGAGAGCAGCACCACGACAATGGCTGTGCCCAGCACCAGATAGCGGTGGCGGTGGATGAGACGTCCCCACCGCAGCGAGCCGGATTCGATCATCTAGCCGCAGGCCGCGGTGCGGTAGTCGGCCGAGCGCAGAATGCCGCACAGATCGGTGCGCGAGATCTTCCACTTGCCGTCGAGCAGCACGAAATGCACGACGGTGGTGCGCACCGCGGTGCCGCTGCCGTCCTTGTCCAGCCGCATGGTCGCGGTCAGGGTGCCGTCGCGGTTGTCGAAGACCGGGTCGGTGACGCCGTAGATGGCGCGTGGATTGTCCTGCAGTGCCCGATACATATCCGGGATGGCGTCGCGGAAGGCATTGCCGTCCTCGATGAGGTCGGTGCGTTCGGAGTCGGGCAGTGCCGGATCAAGGGCGCGTTTGATCTGCGCGTCCAATTCGGCGGCCGTCGGCAGCGGTCGGTGCGCGGCACTCGAGGAGGCCGCGATCGAGGACGACAGCGAGGCGTTGGCCGAGGAACGCGCGGCATCGACCGAGGCCTCGTCCGGTCCGGTGCTGCACGCCGCAGCCACCGCGACGAGGGTGGCCGCGGTCAGCGCGGAACGGAGGAATCGTGTGCTTGGCATCACCATCTACATACCATCAATGACTGAACTGATGCGCCCGAGCAGGGCACGCACGGTTGTCATATCCCGATCGGGGGCCCTTTCGACCGGTATCGCGTCCGGAATCATGTCGCGCACCAGCGCTACGACACTGCGTTCGTCGTCGAGGTCGATATCGGTGGCGCGGGCCTGTGCGACCGCGACCACGTCCTCCGGTCCCGGCACATCGCTGTCGAGGTCGGCACGGTAGATCTCCAGCTCCACGGTTGAGCGCACGGTGCGGAAGGCGTAGGGCCTGCCATCGGCCGTGGTGCCGAATCCGTGAGCAAACGGACCAACGGTTATGTCATCGATGGCAAATCCCGATGGATGGTCGGCTTTCAACCGGATCTCCCTGAATTGGACATTGTTTCGAGTCAACCGTAACCCCGATCACCGACATTCTGCGCCGGCGACGACCCCGGTAGGCCGGTCACGTGCGCCATCATGGTCAGATGGTGCGGTAGCGGATGATTCGTCGTAGTAAGGAGTTCGGTGGATGCGCCCACATGGTTCGCTGCCCGCAGCGCTCGCTGGTGTGGCGGTGCTGGCGCTGATCGCCGGATGTTCCTCCGATTCCGATAGCGACAAGCTCGAGACCCGACCGGCGGCCACCGCGGCGGTCGCCCCCGAGCAGCGTGCGCATCCCGCCGGGGATGTGTGGGGGCTTCACAACCCGGTCGGCGGACTGTTCGCCGAGGCGGGCACGGGACGACTGGTCGCGCTCGAAGCCGGCCATGACACCAGCACGATGTTGTTCGTCATCGACCCCGCTACGTTCACCCGCGTCGATCCCACCGGCGCGCCGGACGTGGCGATGCGCACCCTCCTGCTGCCCGCCCATGGTGTCGGCTTGGCGCAGGGCAAGCCGGGTGAATTGCTGATCCCCGGCGACCACCGGATCATGCGCGTCGACATCACCACCGGCGTCACCACCGAGGTGCCCGTAGACGGCGATGCCAGATCGGTGCGCTATCGCGACGACGGCACGATGTTCGTCGGCACCGCAGACGGCAAGGTGCGCGAACTGTCCCCCGACGGCAAGGTCGCCGAAACCATCTCCGGCCTGGCCTCCGCCGACGCACTCGCCGTCACCGGCGACCATGTCTCGGTCCTGGACCGCCGCCAGACCTCGCTCACCCAGCTCGACCTCGGCAAAGACCGCCTCGGCCTGGCACTGCGCGCGGGTGACGGCGCAACCAATCTGATCACCGACCCGTTCGGCCGGATCATCGTCACCGACACTGCGGGTGACGAGCTGTTGGTCTACACTGCCGGACCGCTCGTACTGCGGCAGCGATTCCCGGTAGGATCGTCGCCTTACGCGCTTGCCTACGATCAGCGGTCCGACACCGTGTGGGTGACGTGTACCCAGAGCAACGAAGTCGTCGGATTCGACCTGTCGACGGGTATACCGAAAGAGGTGGGCCGTTATCCGACGGTTCGACAGCCGAACTCGGTGACCATCGACGAGCGCACCGGTGACCTGTTCGTCGGTTCCGCGACCGGAGACGGTCTGCAACGGATCCGCGCGGACCAGCGGAAGAAAGGGCAGTGATGGCGCCACAATCACGCGCAGCGCTACCGGCGAGCTGGGAAACCACCAGTGACGACTACGAATACGTGCCGCTGCGACTCCCACCGGAGGTGACCCGGGTGACGGCGTCGATGCGGCTGGCCATCCAAGCCGAATTCGGCGGCTGGGAACTGTCGCGGGTGCGCGCCTACACCGACGGCAGCAGGCGGGTACTGCTGCGGCGCCGAAAAACCGCACTACTACCCCAGCCCGAACCGGGAATGTGAGGCCATGTATTCACTGCTGCTGCGCCTGATGTTCCTGCTTCCGCCGGAACGCATCCACCATCTGGCGTTCACAGCCATGCGGTTGGCTGCCCGGTTCGCGCCGTCGCGCTGGGCGATGACCAGAGTGCTGACCACCGACGATCCGATCCTGCGCAACCATGCCTTCGGCATCGACTTCCCGGCGCCGCTCGGGCTGGCCGCCGGATTCGACAAGAACGCCGACGGTGTGAACGCCTGGGCGCCATTGGGGTTCGGATTCGCCGAAATCGGCACTGTCACCGCGCAGGCCCAGCCCGGCAATCCCGCACCGCGGCTGTTCCGGCTGCCCGCCGACCACGGTCTGATCAACCGGATGGGTTTCAACAACCACGGCGCCGCGGCGGCGGCCGAACATCTGCGCAACCGTCGCGGCGGAGTCCCGATCGGCGCGAATATCGGTAAAACGAAAATCGTCGAGCCTGCCGACGCCGCAGCCGACTATGCGGTGAGTGCTTCGCTGCTCGGTCCGCTGGCCGACTTCGTCGTCGTCAATGTCAGCTCGCCGAACACCCCTGGCCTGCGGGATCTGCAGGCCGTCGAATCCCTGCGCCCGGTCCTGCAGGCCGTCCTCGACAGCGTCGAAGTTCCGGTGCTGGTGAAAATCGCCCCCGACCTGTCCGACGACGATGTCGACGCCGTCGCCGATCTCGCGGTGGAACTCGGCCTGGCCGGGATCGTCGCCACCAACACCACCATCCGCCGCGACGGCCTGCGCACCGAGGCCGCCGAGGTCGCTGCCATGGGCGCGGGTGGTCTGTCCGGGCCCCCGGTCGCCGAGCGTTCCCTGGAAGTGCTGCGCCGGCTCTACCGCCGCGTCGGCGACCGTCTGGTGCTTATCTCGGTCGGCGGCATCGAAACCGCCGATCAGGCTTGGGAACGTATCCTCGCCGGTGCCACCCTGCTGCAGGGCTACACCGGTTTCATCTACGGCGGACCGTTCTGGATGCGCCACATCCACCGCGGTATCGCCCAGCGACTGCGCGAAGCCGGTTACCACTGCATCGCCGAGGCAGTGGGCGCGGACCACGTCGCACGTACCTGATCCCGACCGGTCGTTTCGTGCGGCCGATGTATTGTTGCGGGACATGCCATTTCGCGCGTGCGCGGCCTAAGCTGGTGTGCGACAAGTCGAGAGCACCATAGGGGGCGGCGCATGGTCACCGGTGCCGAACAGTGGCATCCGCACGGCGTGGTCACCGTCATCGGTGACGCGGTCATCGATCACATCTACCGCACGGACACCATGCCCTCCGAAGGCTCCGAGGCCAGCGGGACATTCGAGGCGCAAGTCGGGGGCAAGGGACTCAATCGGGCCGTCGCGGCGGCCCGCCTCGGCTTGCGAGTCCGCCTGGTCACCGTGATCGGAGACGACGACAGCGGCCGTCGCATCATCGAGTATCTGCGGCGCGAGAACGTCGACACCGGACTGGTCAAGGTCGTTCCCGGAACCACACCGGTTGCCGTCGTGATGGTCGATCGTAATGGCGCGGGGGCATTCATCGGCCGGGCCGACGGCGCCAAGCTCGGCACCGCGGATCTGCGCAGCGAGCAGGTTTGCGCGGCGATCGGGTCCTCGGATGCAGTGCTGATGACGTTCGAGTTGCCGACCGAGGTCATCAACGAGGCACTATCGATGATCCGTGCGATGCCGAAGCGCCCACGCCTTCTGGTTCACCCCGCACCCCCTGTCGAGAATCTTCAGGACCTCGGACATCACTTCGAGCCGATCGACTATCTGAACGGAAGTCCGTGGGAACTCGGCGAATTGGCCGGCGACAGCGATAGCGTCGGCGGCGAGCAATTCGCGACGACCATCGCGCCCGCGCTACTGGCACGCGGTGCATACTGCGTCTGCGAGGTGGAGCAACTCGCCTGCCGGGTCCGCTCCGGCACCCTCCAGCTCGACCTTTCGGCGCGGCCGGAGGCGCCATCCCCCGCGGCCAGCGCGGCCTTCGACGCGGCGCTGGCCTACCGACTCATGCGGACCGGGCAGCCCGCGAACCGTGCGGATTTCGAGTGGGCGACCGCCGCGATGGCGGCAACCCGAACGAGCAGCCCTCTCGCCGACGGGATGCCGACCATGCACGAGATCGATCGGGTCGTAGCACCGACTCCCTGACGCGGCTTCCCCGCCGCTACGGCACCCGCCGCCTCCTCCCGGCGGCCGATGCCTCGCCGCGCCGCACGCTATCGGAACACCCACGGTGTCCGGTCTGCGTGCAGCGACATCCGGGACTGCCCCGCGGATTCGCAGCCCGCCGGATCGTCCTGAATCCCGTTGGGACGCTGGCGTAATCGAGCTAGTATCCGCTTCGACAGCAGGATCACCGCCTGCTCCCAGATGATGCCGACCCGCCCGGCCAGAATGGCCGCATCGGCGTGGGCGTGCCGATCGTGCACGATGTCCGGATCGCTGAGGATCTCATCGAGCTCCATGCCGGCCAGCGCCTGTTCGCGAGTCAGCAGCCGATCCGGCAGCCAGCTCAGTCGCCAGACCGCGGTCCCCGACCCGGTCTGTCGGTATGCCGACTCGGGGGTGATATCGCTGATCATGGTCCAGTCGGTGGTGTCGACGGTCATGGGTGCCTCCGGTGTAGCAATTCGAGCCCGATGAGCTCGAGGGGTATTCCGATCTGGCCGGCGCAATAGAAGGCCCGTGCGTGAACCGTCGAGTCGTGCCGGAAATCCTGGGTGCTGAAGATCTCCGCGAGATCCATCCCCGCCAAAGCTTGTTCCCGCGTCAGCAGCCGTTCGGGCAGCCAGCTCAGCCGCCACGACTTGGCCCACTTGTCCGCCAGCCGGTAGGCCGACTCCGCGGTGAGATCGCTGGTCATCGACCAGTGAGTTACGTAGATGGTCACGAATGCCTCCTGTCGAGCATCCGTTGGTGCAGCGTGTGCAGTGCCTGCTGCACGGTGATACCGAGTTGATCGGCCAATGCCCGCGCGTGCGCGTCGTGGTCCGATGCCGGGTCCGGGAGGCTCAGAATCTCCTGCAATTGCATTCCGGCCCAGGCCTGTTCGCGGGTCAGCTGGTCGGATACCCAGCTCAATCGCCATGCCGGTTCTTCGCGCCATGCCCGCCACGCCCATTCGTCGGGCGTGACGCTGCTGGTCATCGACCGGCTGCATTCGTAGATCGTCACGGCTGTCTCCAGGGGTGCCAGAGCTGTCGCCGATCGCTTTCGGCTGAGTCCCGGTGGACCGCTGCGTCGCGGTCAGCCGGGGCTCGCTGCTGTCGGATGGAGCAGGCGACGAAGTCGGCTTGATCGGGTGAAATCTCGTCCCGGCGAACGCGATTCGTTCGCCTAGATGGTGGCGCGGTTCGCAGCGAGTTCGGTTTCGGTGCCGCCGGCCCTTGGCTCCCCGCGCCGCCGTGCGTGCCGTATCAGCAGAATCATTCTCATCACCAGGCCCTCCCGAGTCATCTGGTGGACGACACTTGGTCGCCGTAACTCAGTGTGGCATTTGCCATTCACTACGGTCAATTGCCGTTGTAAGTTGGTAATTGCCGATTCACTCGGCGGCTAAACCCCGGACGATTGGCATATCGTGAGAGTGGCACAGGGAACGATCGCAGCGTCATGGAGGACAGGCCCGCCTATGGTCCAGCAGGACTCACGCACGGTTGCCATCCGCAACATCCTCACCAGGCTCAGCAAACGCTCGGGGCTGAGTGCGGATCGGTTGCGCACCACGGAAATCGATGTCGCTCCCCTGCTGGATCTATCCGTCATCCGCCAGCGAGCGCAGCAGGAGGGGCTGTCGGCGGAGGAAGCCGTCTTGCCCGTGGTTCGTGACCTCGCGCGGCAATTGGATCCGACCAATCGTTTGATCGCCGACGCCGAACTGTCGTTGGGGCTGTTGCGTGAAAAGCCCCCAGCCGGAATAGATCTCGAGCGACTGTACGCGGCCGACCTCGGCGAGCGTCGCGTGTACCTGACCGAACAGTGGCGGGGCCTGCACGAGGCGTACGGTGCAGATTTCGTACCGTCCGCACCGACCGTGCGTTCGTTGCGGGCTACGCCCGAGCGACGCGCATTTACCGAATTGGCGGCCAAGCTCGCCGCCGCGGCGGCCTATTCGACATCGAACTACAGGTTCACCCCCGAACCGAAGGTGCTGATCGCACTGCCGGATGTAGCGCCGCGCCGTGGCGCGGTCACGGTCATCGGATCGGCGGTGATCGACCACATCTACCGGATCGGCCAAATTCCGTCGGCGGGCAAATCCACGCCGGGCAGCTTCGAGGTGCATGCGGGCGGTAAGGGGCTCAACCGTGCGGTGGCGGCTGCGCGCCTCGGACTGCAGGCTCGGCTCATCTCCGCAGTCGGAAACGACGACGCCGGCAGGCACATCCTCAACTATTTACGCACCGAGAATGTCGATACCCGGTTGGTCAAAGTGGTCAACGGCGCCACGACGAATGTCTCTGCGGTCATGATCACGAGCACGGGGGTGTCCAGCAAAATCGGCTGCGAGGACGACCGCATCTGGCAAGGAGCACACGTGGTGAGCGAACCACGGTTTCGTGAGGCGCTCGCAGCCTCGGATGCGGTCGTATTGACCTTCGAGCAGCCCTCCGATGCGATCAAGGACGTGCTGGCGGCCATCGGGGAGATGGATCATCGGCCGTCGTTGGTGGTGAACCCCTCGCCGCCGATCGATGCGCCGCAATATCTCTACCAGTATTTCGGTGCCGTCGACTATCTCGTCGGCTCGACGTGGGAACTGCGCGCATTGCTGCCCGGGGATCCGTCTGCGTCCGGGACCGAGGTGGCGCAACGGCTGCGTAGTCTGGGTGTGCGGGGGGTCTGCGTGATCGATGGCTTCCGTTGCATCGTCAGATCCGACGAGATCAATGCGGATATCGCGGATTTTCCTGTGGCACTGGAAGATTCGCCGGGTGCCGCGGCGGCTTTCTCCGCCGCGCTGGTATCGAAGATCGTCGCGACCGGCCGGCCGGCCGACGAACCGGCATTCCGCTGGGCGACCGCGGCCATGGTCGCGACACAGTCGTTCGGTGACATCCCGGACGCCATGCCGTCGGTTAGGGATATCGACCGCATCGTCCACCTGGCCGGGGAGGAGTCGGCCGGCGCGTAACATACGCGATAGCGCGGCTCGAATAGATTTACAGCGCTGAAATCGGTGATCGAGTTACAGTTTGTCGTTCGCTGGCAGCCCGAACCTTCTCGCGCCGCAAACGGCGGCAAACCCCAACTATCCCCATTGTCTTCGGAGGAGCATTGACCACAGCTGTGCCGACGCTTGGTGAGACCGCCCATCGGCTCACCCGCAAGGGGCAGGATCTGCAGGTTCGTGTGATGGAAGTGGCCGGCGGCGCCGAGTACGGACATGTGCTCGTCTTCGGCGAAGCCGACGATGGGTGTCTGGTCCGGGTGCATTCGCGGTGTCTATATGGCGAGGGGCTCGGTTCGGACGATTGCGATTGCGGGCCGGAACTCGACAAGTCCTTGGACCTGATCTGGGCTGAGGGCAGCGGTGTCCTGGTCTATCTGGAGCAAGAGGGCCGCGGTGTCGGGCTGATCGCCAAGGCGCTGGGCTATCGGGAGAGTCAGCGGTCGGGCGCGGACACTTTCACCAGCTACGAGCAGCTCGGATTCCCCGCGGACGGTCGTAGCTACCTGCACGCGGCGAAAAGCCTGCAGGAACTCGGACTGACCCGTGTGCGCCTACTCACCAACAATCCGGAAAAGGTCGCCGAACTGCGCGCCGCCGGTCTGGCCGTGACCATGGAACCGCTGCTGACGACGGTGCTCAGTGCGCGGGCCGCGGCATATCTGGATGCGAAACGCCGACGCCGCGGCCATCTCATCCCCACCAGCGACGTGCCATGGGCTCCGGATGTACAACCGGTATTCAAACGCAAGAGCCGCATCTGGCGGTTCTGGACGATGCGGGGTCAGGCCCGCCGTCGGCGCACATTCCCCGCGTCCAAGTAACGGGCACGATTACCCCGGTCTGGCTACCATGAGTGAGCCGCGCCACACGGTGCTATCCCACCGCGTGACACGATGAGATAGAGTCCCTTGCAATTTATCAGGAGCAGCGGGTCTCGAACCGCGTGGAAACCACGCGGTCGCGCCGGGCGCGGTTCACGCCAGAGATATCGGGAAACGGGAAGATGACGACAACAGAAATCGGTTTCGCGCACGAGTCCGGCAAGACGGTGTACACGGTGCCGGAGGCATTCCAGGAGACCGTGAAGTTACGACCGGATCAGGTCGCGTTGCGGACGGTCGGCGGTACCACGGAGATCAGCTGGCGCGAATACGGTGAGCGGGTGCGCACGCTGGCGGCGGGGCTGTCCGGCTTGGGCGTCGGCCACGGCGACACCGTCGGGATCATGCTCACCAACCGGCCCGAGTTCAATCTGATCGACACGGCCGCACTGCATTTGGGCGCCACCCCGTTCTCGATCTACAACACCAGCTCTCCCGAGCAGATCAAGCATTTGTTCACCAATGCGGAGAACAAGGTGGTGATCACCGAGCGCGTCTTCCTCGACGTGATCAAGGGCGCGGGCGTCGAGCTCGAGCACATCGTGGTGGTGGACGGCCCGGCCGCCGATACGGTCGACCTGGCCGACCTCGAGGCGAATCCGGCCGCCGACTTCGATTTCGATGCCGCATGGCAGGCGGTCACCCCCGACGATCTGGCCACGCTGATCTACACCTCGGGCACCACCGGCCCGTCCAAGGGTGTGGAGATCACCCACCGCAATGTGCTGGCCCAGATCATCGCGCTGGTCAACGGCCCACTGCGGGTCGGCTTCGACGACCGCGCCATCTCTTATCTGCCGGCCGCGCACGTCGCCGACCGCATTTCCGGCCATGCCATCAGCCTGCTCACCGGCATCCTGATCACCTGCGTGCCGGATCCGCGCGAGATCGCCGCCGCGCTGCCCGACGCACACCCCACGGTCTTCTTCGGTGTGCCCCGGGTGTGGCAGAAGATCAAGGCCGGTATCGATGGCAAGCTGGCCACCGAAGCGAGCCCGGTGAAGAAGGCGCTGGCGAACTGGGCCATCAATACCGGCATCGCGGCCGCCCGTGCCGATCTGGCGGGCAAAGGCCGCAGCCCGGTGCTCGCCGCGCAGTACAAGGTCGCCGACGCGCTGGTGCTGTCGAAACTGCGGGCCGCCCTCGGCCTGGACAACCTGAAGGTCGCCGCCTCCGGCGCAGCCGCGATCCCGGCCGAAACCCTCGAATACTTCCTCGGACTCGGGTTCACCGTCAGCGAGGTATGGGGTATGTCGGAGACCACCGGCGTGGCCACCTACACCGAATTGTCCAAGCCGCGGCCGGGTTCGGTCGGCCGGGCCGTCGAGGGCCTCGAGCTCCGGCTCGGCGAGGACGGCGAACTGCTGGTGCGTGGCGCCATCGTCACCCCGGGCTACCGCAAACAACCCGACAAGACCAAGGAGGCGCTCGACGCCGACGGCTGGCTGGCCACCGGTGACGTCGCCACCATCGATGCCGACGGTTATGTGCGCATCGTGGATCGCAAGAAGGAACTGATCATCAACGAGTCGGGTAAGAACATCTCCCCGACCAATATCGAGAACGCGGTCAAGTCGGCCTCCTCGCTGGTCGGTCAGGTGGTAGCGATCGGTGAGGCCAAACCGTTCATCTCCGCGCTGATCGTGCTCGATCCGGACACCGCCGCCATCCGGGCCAAGGAATTCGACGCGCCCGCCGACGATTTGGCCGCGCTGGCCACCCACAAGGAGATCCTGGACGAGGTGCTGGCGGCTGTCGTCGCGGGTAACCGCAAGCTGTCGCGAGTCGAGCAGATCAAACGGTTCACCGTGGTCGGCAAGCCGTGGGAGCCGGGCGGGGACGAGCTGACCCCGACGATGAAGCTCAAGCGCAACCCGATCGCGGCGAAGTACGCCGAGGAGATCGCCTCGCTGTACACCACGCCGCTGCCCGAATCGGTGGTGAACGTCTCGTAACGATCGGTGGCCCTGAGCAAAAGCTCAGGGCCACAGTCGTTTTCCCGGCAAATGCTAGGCGACCTCGTACTTGGCGACGATGGTGGCGCGGGCCACGGTGTGCGAGAACAGGTTGAAGCCGAGGAAGGCGGGTGTGCCGTTCTCGTCGATCTCCAACCGCTCCACATCCACCGCGTGCACGACGATGAAGTAGCGGTGGTACCCGTGCCCGGCCGGTGGCGCCGCACCGACGAATCCTGGGAACGCACCGTCATTGCGCAATGTGACCGCTCCCTCGGGCAGGACACCGCCCTCACTACCCGCTCCGCGTGGCAGCGAGGTGGTGCTCGCCGGAATGTTGGCCACCGCCCAATGCCAGAAACCGGCGGCAGTCGGTGCATCCGGATCGTAGACGGTGACCGCGAAACTCTTTGTCTCCGCAGGGAATCCGGACCAGGACAGCTGCGGCGAGACATCCTTGCCGCCCGCGCCGAAGACGCCGCTGACCTGATCGTTGCCGAAGCTCTCGCCATCGGCGACATCCTCCGAGGTCACCGTGAAGCTGGGCACCTCGGGCAGCGCGTCGTACGGGTTGTAAGAGTAGTCGGGCACGGTGGGTCCTTTCGATCGTCAGCTGTTCAACAGGAAGTGTTCCAGCACCCGGGTGCCGAATTCGAGTGCCTGCACCGGAACCCGCTCGTCGACACCGTGGAACAGTGCCGTGAAGTCCAATTCCGGTGGCAGCTGCAGCGGTGCGAAACCGAAGCAGCGAATACCCAAGCGGGCGAAGGCCTTTGCGTCGGTACCGCCGGAGAGCATATAGGGGACGGTCCGGCCCTGCGGGTCGTGGGCGAGAATGGCGGCGTTCATCGCGTCGACGAGATGTCCGTCGAATGTCGTTTCGTAGGAGTCGAGTTTGGTGATCCACTCGCGCTCGACATCCGGACCGATCAGCTCGTCCACCTCACGCTCGAACGCGGCCTGCCGCCCCGGCACCACGCGACAGTCGACGACCGCCTCGGCGGTCTGCGGGATCACATTCGCCTTGTAACCCGCCTGCAGCATGGTCGGATTCGCGGTATCGCGCAGTGTCGCGCCGATGATGCGGGAGATGGTGCCCAACTTCGCGAGCTGACCCTCGATATCGGGACTCGACGGATCGAACTCCAAGCCGGTCTCCTCGGCGACCGCGGCCAGGAATTCGGCGACCGAATCCGAGAGCACGAGGGGGAAGGTGTGTTTGCCCAGGCGCGCCACCGCGGCGGCCAGGATCGTGACGGCATTGTCCTCGTGCAGGAACGAACCGTGACCGGCACGAGCCTTGGCCCGCAACCGCATCCAGCCGAGCCCCTTCTCGGCCGTCTCCACCAGATACAACCGACGGTCGGTGCCGTCCGGGCGCGGCACGGTCAGCGAGAAGCCGCCGACCTCCCCCACCGCCTCGGTGATCCCGTCGAACAGGTCGGGCCGATTCTGCACCAGCCACTGTGAACCCCACTTGCCGCCGTTCTCCTCATCGGCGAGGAAGGCGAAGACGATATCGCGCGGCGGCACCGTCCCCTCGATCTTGAACTGGCGCGCGATGGCCAGCATCATGCCGACCATATCCTTCATATCGATCGCGCCGCGCCCCCACACATAGCCGTCGCGCACCGCACCCGAGAACGGGTGCACACTCCAGTCCGCGGCCTCAGCGGGCACCACATCCAGGTGTCCGTGGATCAGCAGCGCGCCGCGGCTGGAATCGGCTCCCTTCAACCGCGCGAACACATTCCCGCGACCCGGTGCGCCCGACTCCACGTACTCGGTCGTGTACCCCGCCTGATGCAGCTGATCGGCCACCCACTGCGCACATTCGCGCTCGCCCTTGGTGGTCGCCAGATCCCCGGTGTTGGAAGTGTCGAACCGGATCAGCGTGCTGACCAATTCGACCACTTCGGACACGGCACGAGATGTGGTGTTCGGACCGGATACTTCGCCAGTTGCAGACACGTACCCTTTCCTACCACCTGACACCGCCCGCAGGGTGCCATGGCGGCACCCGCCCGGCACCCTGCGCCGTCGCGAGGTGCGCGATCGCAGGCGGGTGCGGGTCGATTCACGCTGATCGCAATCGTCGATGCTGTGTGGTCGCGACATTGCCGGGTATGTCCCAGTCGAAGTCTGACCAGAAAGCCGGACCCATGAAGCTGCCGAGCCTGCCATTGCCGCCGATCGATAGCGCGACCGACTGGGTCGCCCAGCAGATACGAGCGCGGGTTCCCAAGGCGGATATGAACGATCGGGATCCCGGGTTCATCACCCACGCCATCGGACCGTCCTGGCAGCTGGTTCGCGCGTACTTTCGTGCCGAGGTGCGCGGGATGGAACTGATACCCGAAGACGGACCGATACTGTTGGTCGGCAACCACTCCGGCGGCAATGTCTCGCCCGAGGCGCTCGTGACAACCCTCGCGTTCGCGCATTATTTCGGACCCGACCGCCCCTTCTACCAACTCGCCCACAATCTGGTGATGGCCGTGCCGCTGCTTGGCGCATTCCTGTCCCGCTTCGGAACGGTGGCGGCCGATCGCGAAAGCGCCAAGGCGGCGCTGTGCACTGGTGCGGCGGTGCTGGTATATCCCGGCGGTGACTGGGAGGTGCACCGCCCCACCTGGGAAGAGGACCAGCTCGATTTCGCCGGACGCACCGGATTCCTACGAGTGGCTTGGGAGGAAAACGTGCCGATCGTGCCGTTCGTGAACTACGGTGCGCAGCAGAACGCCCTGATGCTCACCCGCGGCGACCGGATCGCCCGGCTGCTACGGCTGGATCGGACACTGCGGTTGAAGGTGTTCCCGATTTCGCTGGCGCTGCCGTGGGGACTGAACATCAGCGACCTGGCCGGGCATATTCCATTGCCCACGAAAGTGACCGTCGAATTCCTGCCGCCGATCGACCTGCACGAAATGATGGGGCCGGAGCTGGATGTGGATCGCGGCTACGAGTACGTCACCGGGATCATGCAGGAGGCATTGTCGAGGCTGGCCGAGGAACGGACGCTCCCGATCCTGGGATGAGCACTCACGTGGCCAGGTGGACGCGCCCGGCGCCGATCCGGTCGATGCGATCGCGGCCCCACACGCCCAGCGGCTCCAGCGCCGCATTGAGGGCAATGCCCAATTCGGTCAGCCGATACTCGACCTTCGGCGGCACCTCGCGATAGATCTCGCGATCCACGATGCCGTCCTCCTCCAGCTCGCGCAGCTGCTGGATCAGCATCTTCTCCGAGACGCCGGGCAGACCCTTGCGCAGTTCGCCGAAGCGGCGCACGCCGTGATTCGCCAACTCCCACAGGATCAGCGCCTTCCACTTCCCGCCCACCACATCCATCGCCGCGTCGATGCCGCAGAAGTACGGTCCGGATCTCTTGGCACCCATCGCTACCTGCCCACGCGTATCGGTAAGTACTGGCTCGAATAGTAGGTACTCGTCGCCAGCTCAGGCAAGACGACCGCGCAAAACCGAGAATCACCAGCTAAACCCGCGATTTGGTCAACGCCGCCACATCCGATAACCTTGCTGAGCACACCGGTCCGGGTGGCGGAATGGCAGACGCGCTAGCTTGAGGTGCTAGTGCCCTTTATCGGGCGTGGGGGTTCAAGTCCCCCTCCGGACACCAGTGCTAAACCCAAGATCAGCCCCGACAACGGCGACCTGTTGTTGGGGCTGGAACTTTATGTGGAGTTGCAGGGCTTGATACAGGGCTGCTTTGTCGGATCGTGCGCCTGCCGCGAGTACCGCTGAGATGTCGCCGAGGGAGTCGATGAGCTTGCGGATCTCGGTTTCGGTCAGCCGAGGCGTGCTCGGCAGATTATGTAGTTCTGCATGGGCTGCCGCTTTGTCTGCTTGTGCGGCGTTCATGGCGGCGACCAGGGCTTGTGGGTCCACACCTGCTTCGATGGCGGTGAGGTGGCGTCCGAGCCGGGCCTCGGCGTCGGCGATACGCCGCCGCAGAAGTACACGCTGCGCGTCGCGGTCGTCGTCGTTCTGGGCGGCGAGCAGGATAGCAATGGTGTGATCTCGGTGTCTGCGGTCGAACACGGTAACCAGCCAGCGGTCGATCGATGAGGTGATGGTGTCTTCGCGCAAGTTGACCGTCGGCGGGTGCTGCGCCAAGGCTGGGCTTGCGGGGGCCAGTGTCTTGGCGCGGCATCGGTAGTAGACGATGCTGCTGACCACCTCGGCCTGCATCTTACGGCCGCATGCGTCGCAGCGGACCAGCCCTCGCAGCAGATACTCGCGCGGCGACGGCTTGCGTGCGCGTTCCAGGCGACTGCGCGCACGGTTGCCGGTGCCAGCCCGGCGCCTGCGTGTCAATTGGGCGGTCGTGAAGGTTTGCACCGACACAATGGCTGGGTGAGCCGGCTTCTTCGAGCGGACGATCCGCTGGTTGGGCGAGCGCCGGAATCGGGTGATGTTGCCGGCGGCAGCGTCGTCGGGATCGAGAAGTTCCTCGTGTTTGGTCCATCGGCCAAAGACGGCGTATCCGGTGTAGCGGGGATTCTGCAAGATCGCGGCGACCGTGCCTGCCTGCCATCCATCTCGAGACCGGTGCCGATTCTGCTCGGGCCGATGTGCCGACGGGCACGGCACCCCTTCGCGGTTGAGCGCGATCGCGATGGCCTTGTCGCCGCAGCCGGCAAGGTAGTCACGGAAGATCCGCTGTACCACCGGCGCGGTGGCTGCGTCGATCGACAGGATCCGCAGTTTCAGCCCATCGGAGGCCCGATTGGGATTGGGATGGGGTGGGCCGTCGACCACGATGTAGCCATACGGCGCGCGTCCGCCTTGGTGTCGGCCTTCGTTGAGGACTTGAGCGTCCATGCTGGCGCGAGTGCGCTGCTGGACATGTTGGCGTTCGGACTCACTCAGTCCGCCGAGCATACTCATCATCATCGAATGAGTCACGTTGCGCGGGTCGAAGCGACCACCGAGCTCGGGCACCCAAACCTGCACCCCTTGAGCGTGGAGGCGGGGCGCGACGAGGCTGAATTGGTTGCCGAACCAGCAACGCGTGCCCTCGCCCACGACGATGGCGGTCCAACCTCTGGCGGGATTCTTCAGGTCGGCCAGAAGTCGTGCGGCTTCCTTTCTACGGTGCCAGGGCACCGACCGCGACTGTCCGATGTCGAAGTAGTCCTCGATGATCGACGCTTCGGCAACGAACTTCTCCGCGTTGCCCCGCTGCCACCGATACGAGGTCTCGGGGTCTTGGTTGTCCTCGGTCGAGCAGCGACCATAGAACGCGAACTGTTTGTCACCGCTGCTGTCTGCGGCCTCGGGGACGAGTCCGAGCAGCTCGTCGAGTACGGCCCACTCGTTGGACTCGGTCGGCATCGTCTTCCCTCTCGGTGGAGTGTTCGCGGGCATATCGAACCAGCAGGTGAAGCAACACCCTCGCCGCGTCGTCGTTCAGCTCGGGCGGGGTTTGCGGGCAGTCGACTCTGATGATGCCAGGCCCTTCCCCGCGATGGTTAACGCGCCGATTGCTGGGGCTAGCGCACACGGTCAGCGCCTCCGCTCTCGAAGCGCATTGCGGGACTGAGCATTACGGAATGCCCAGAACGCCCACAGCCATGTCGAAGCACTCCTGGTGCATCCGCCTGATCGAGGCCGGTATCGAACGGACGACCAGCAGTCAGCGGTAGGGTGCGAAGAGACGCGCTCTGTCGCGAATCGATACTGAAATGCGGAGGCGTCCAAGGAACTTGTTCCGGTAGCGGCAATCTCCGGTCACCAGCCCCGACAGATCCGAAACCGTGGACGACCGCGAGCGAGTCCGATGTGTCACAGGGCAATCCGCTGACGACAACTCCGGGGAGATGGACGAGGAGATCAATTGGTGTCTGCTGGTCCCCAGAAACTCGCGACGCCGTCAGTCCGTAACTGTGGCTATCGTTCTCGCGGCCCTCCACGAGAGGCCGGCAAGGACAGATCAGCGACAAGACGCATGACATCTGAGCGGGGGGACGAGGCGTGAGCATACGAGGCTCCAGACCACCCGTCCGCTGATTCTCCCGCCTTCCACCTTACCGAAAGCCGGTAGGCCACCGCCACACACCTGACGGAAGCGTTGGTCAGCGTGTCCGGAATCCGTTGGAGGTGAGGGTAATAGCTCCCTCACCTCAGTCACGACTGTCGACACGAGCTGAATTAGACGGCGCCCGGGGCGATAAGGATTCGATGCCACTCGAACACGTATATCTGTCATTCCTGTCGCGAATTGGTGCCGCAAATCCCCTCTCGCGCACAGATTCACGTCAAACGTGACAGAAATTCGTGCTCTGTGTGCGAGTGCCCTTGCACACACAGGAGCCGACCAGTGGAAACACGTTCTGACCTGCACCGATTCCTGGCATATCTGCCGGATTGCGTCACATCTGCCCCCTCGCGAATGTTTGCTGGCGCAGGTGATCGCCGATGATCGCGCCCGTCATCCCGCCTCAGTCCCCGCTGCAGGAGCTCATCCACGGCCCGCTGCCCGAGAGACAGACGGTGCGCCCTGCCGACGGTGATGTCGTCTACGGGATCTGCACCCTCGGCGACGGCGGCCGCGTCCTGGACAAGCTCGGCTTCGCCGCCCTCGACTGGCGACCGGGCACCTGTCTGGAGCTGACCCGCCTCGACGCTGGAGTGCTGCTGGCCCGACCGGCCCTCGACGGAAACACCGCTATCGCCGCGGGTGGCTACTTCCGCATCCCGTATCGGCTGCGGCGGCAGGTGAGCTTGTTCGTCGGGGACCGCACGTTGCTGATCGGGCACCGTGCCCGCAAGCAGTTGTTGATTCACCCGCCTGCCGCACTCGATGAGTTGTGTGCTGCCAGCCTGCGACTGCTCGAGGCGGTGCGCCGATGAACACACCGACCGCCAGCGCGGAAACCATCGCCGCGGCACGACTGCTGCTGACCCAGATGGGTATCTCCCCCGCCGACCTCGTCACCGTCGGGGCGACGGTGCCGACTTTCGGTGAGATCGTTCCCCGTGTCCGCGGAACGCTCAAGGCGGGCACCAGACGCACCTATGGCACCCATCTGGACCGGTTGGAACAGCAATGGCCGGACCGGCGCCTCGATCAGGTGAGCAAACCCGACCTCGACGAGATGGCACGCGCGATCCAACTCGGTGCCCGCGTCAACCGCGCGTCCCGCGGCGGTGCGAGTGCGGTCGAGCACTTCGTCAGCGCTGTGCGCTGTGTATACCGCTATGCCGAGGACCACGGGTGGATTCGCCCGTGCGACAACCCAGCCCGTCAGCTCACGATGCCGGTGCGACGTCCCTCACACCGATACGCGATCCCCTCGGGCCAGCTCGCCGAGATCTGCCAGGTCACCGCAACCACCGGTGACGACCCCGAACTCGACTCGCTGATTCTGCGCCTGCACATCGAAACAGCCTGCCGCCGTGGCGGTGCCCTCGCGCTGCGCCCGCACGACCTCGACCCCGACCAATGCCTGGTGTACTTGCGCGAGAAGGATGGCGCCCACCGCTGGCAGCCCGTATCACCGACGTTGATGCGGCACCTGCTCGACCACGCCACCAAACGCAACAGCCCACAATCGGGACAGCTGCTGCGCTACCGCAACGGAAAACCGATCACCACACGCCGATACGACAACATCTGGAACCGCATCGGCGAGGTCCTGCCCTGGGTCGCCGCCCAAGGCATCACCATGCACTGGCTGCGCCACACCACCCTCACCTGGGTCGAGCGCACCTTCAGCTTCGCCGTCGCCCGCGAATACGCCGGGCACCGCGGAAAGACCAGCGGCGCCACTGCCACCTACGTCAAGTCGTCGCTGCAGGAAGTAGCCGCCGCATTGTCGATCATGACCGGCGAACCACATCCACTCGCATCCGCACACCAGCCGAGCACACATGCCTCGTCCGCACGCTGACCCAGGTCGCACAAGGAAGCTGTTCCATGCCTGAGGAATCCATCGACTCAGCTCACGGCGGCGTGCACACCGCACGGCCTGCCCCGACCGCCCGCAAGCCGCGTGCGCACGCGTTCTTCTGGACCGTGCTCACCGCAGCGGCCATCGTGAGCATCACCGGCAACGCCACCCAAGCCCTCCTGCACGACACCGCGCTGCCCGCGGTCGCCGCGGCGGTCGCGGTCATTCCGCCCCTGGCGCTGCTGGCTGCGGTGCACGGTGTCTCGGTGCTGCTGGGTGCGCACGACGGAGCCCGCGGTACCCACGTGGTCGCGACCGCTATGACCGCATTCATTGCCATCGGGGCGTTCTGGCTGTCGTTCACCGCCCTGCGGTCGCTGGCGATCACCGCCGGTGTCCCGCACGGTGAAGCGTGGCTGTGGCCGTTGATCATCGAAGGGTCGATGGCACAGTCCACTGTCGCGCTGCTGGCCCTTGCCCACTCCAGCACCCACCGCAACAGCGGTCCGGCCACCCACAGACGCTCCCCACCGCTGGAAACATGCACACCACCAGCTACTCTCCCGACGCCGACTCGACCGGAGCCCGCCACCGGCACCGACGCCGTGCGCACGCCACCCCAGCCTGTCGAGCGCACCCACCACGAGTTCACCGAAGTGGCCGTGCTTCTGTGCGCACGAGACCCGGCCCGACGCCGCGACCCCGAGTTGGTGGCACAGGTGCTGGCTCATCACCACCTCGACGGCTGGTCGCCCACCCGAATCTCGCGCGAGCTCAACAAGAGCCGGTCGACGATCAGCCGAATGCTCAGCGACGCGGCAGCGATCAGCGACCCGGACACGACGACTCCGGACCAATTGATCGAACGAAAAGGAACCCGACATCGACAGCAACACCATGAAGTCCCGTCACCAACCGCATGATCCTGTACCCGATGCAGAGCAACAACACACGGATAAATCGCCCACTCCAATCACGATCGCGATACCCGAATAGACGCCCGGATACCCGGGCGAACGCCTATCGGACGTATCGGCCCTGCCTGCCTCGCCACTGTCCTTGCGGCTCAAGGGAATTCGCGTCACAACCGACTCACCATCGCCTTCGCCAGCGAACTGCCATTGGACATAAGTAGATCCCAGGGAGGAAACCGATGAAGCCTCGCAGCGTTCCCGCCAAACACGCCGACAGCCGCCACTCCCCTCGACATCAGGCTGCGCGCCGTGTTCCATATAAGGATCATTCGCCACAGCATCGGCTATCAACGGAGACGCTGTTGCGCAGCAGACGTCACCGCGGCGCGCCACCGTCGGGAGGGGACGCAGGCATGGACATCGACATTTCTTGCCCGGCCTGCGGTCGCATGGATTTGATCCAAAGTGTGCCAGCGGTCCACTCGGACGGGGTGTCGACTAGTTCCGGGATGGACCTCTACTCCGGTGTCGGAATAGCGGCCAACGGCCTGGTTCCCGTGTTCGGGAGCGCGACGGTCGAACGTACTCATACCACGGCATTGGCGCGCAGTCTGGCACGCGAACCCAATCAGCGTCCGGTGGCGCGGATTACCGTGCTCGGCTTGTTGTTGCTGCTGCCTGCACTGTTGGTCGTCGTTATGAGTATTGCATCTGCGGCGACGTCGAATAACCCTGAAGCAACGCACGTTGGCTTCTTGGCTGGAGCAGCGTTGTTTGTCGGCGGGATAGCGGCCCCGGGCTTGTTCGTCCTTGGTGTTGCCGCGTTACGGGGTCGTCGCAATGGGCGTATATCTCGCGGCCGCCGCAACGCTCACAGTGTGTGGCAGTCAGCGTTCTACTGCCACCGCTGCGGATCGGCGTTCTGGCCCTTCTCTCCGGCGCCAGGCGTTCCCGCCAGGCAGGCGTTCGCACCTCAGCACTTCCGATGGTTCGTGTGGAACGCTGGTGGCTACGCCAACGTTTGAGGTCGCCACGGGATCAGAGGCTGTTGATACGAACAAAACGCTCATTCGTGAAGTTGGATCTGGGGTCCATCTGTGGCCTTCCGCTCCGCGCGAGGCCATGGTCGCGCACATCCGCGTGCAATCTTCAGCCTCGAGTGCCCTCGAGTCGTTAATCACACGGTGTCAACAGGTTGGTGAGTGGGTGAGTCGTCCTTGCCGCTGGACTCCTGCCCATCGTCTGATTCGGTGCCACCTTGGCCCGCAAGGTTTCCCGGCACGGGATTCACATCGACATGTTGAGCATCCCGATATGGCGGCTGAGTCGGCGTTGTGGTGCCCTTCGATGACGTTTTCGGCGATGTTGTACTGCCAGTTGCGCGTCCAGCGTTGATCAATTGCCGGGCATGTTTGCCACTGATTTCGAGCAATTCGGCCACGTCGTCATCGCTTTGCCCTAGGTCACGGATCAGAGCAGCGGCAAGAGCTTGATCGACTCGATGCCGGGCGATCTCCTCGGCGGTTCGTGATTCGACCACGCTGATCTGCTGGCGTAGCGCCTCGACTTCTTGATCACGCGCGGTCTCGCAGGCTGTGATCGCTTGCCAATGATCGAGGTAACGCTTCACCGCGTCGGCGATTGTTCGCTCTCTCTCGCGTGCCTCTTCTCGTCGTACACGGATACGCTCCCGCGAGCGTTCCAATCGTTCAAGGACTTCTGGGGATCGAGGTGTCCGCGGGGACCGCGGTGGGCGACGCAAAGACATGGCCAGCCTCCTGGTTGGGCTCGCCCGCTGATTCTCCCGCCTAAGATCCTACGCGTTACCGCCCGTCACGTTGGCTCGTTGCGCGATGCACCTCTAACAACCTGCGAGCCTCACCCGAGCCGGGGCGGACGCTGTCCACTCAGCTTGGCTAGCAGGAAGTCCCGAGCGACACTAGATGCTCGCTCGAACTGTTCTTCGTACACGGCGAAGTGCGGGCCGGGGATCAGCGCCAACTGTTTGGGTTCCAGTGCCTCGGCGTAGCTCTGCAGCGCGATATCGGCGGGTGTCAGGGTGTCCTGATCGGCGATCACCATCAGCAACGGTGTCGGAGATACGCGGCGCAGGAACGCTTCTGGGGCGTAGGACTGGAATTTATCGATGCTGGAGAGGGTGACCTCGTTGCGCCAGGTCGGGACTTGCGGGCCGTTGGCCATCAACCAGTTGTAGACCTCGATACCGGGCATGGCGACGAGTTCGGTCGGATCATCGGAGGCCGCCTTGATCGTCTGGTGCGGTTTACCGGAGGCGCGGGCCTGGCGGTCGGCGGCGATGGCCGCATGCACGGTCGGCAGCATGATGGTGGGCACCAAGCTGCGGAAGTTGGCCCACCCGTTGGTCAATGGCACCTGTGATACGACCGCGCGCACCCGTCGATCGGTCGCCGCGACGACCAGGACGTGGCCGCCCGCGAAGCTGGTTCCCCAGATGCCGATGCGTTCGGGGTCGATACCGTCGAGAGTCTGGGCGAAGGTGATCGCATCGCGGTAGCCCTCGATCTGCCCGAAAGGGTCGACCTCGAAACGCGGTTCACCATCAGAGGTCCCGAATCCAGGGTGGTCGTAGACAAGACAAGCCAAACCAGCCTTGCTGAACACTTCGGCGAACGGGGCAACCCATTCCTTGACGCCCGCGAACCCGTGCGTCATCACCACCAGCGGGACGAGCCCCGACGCCTGCTCGGGCCGATACAGCCAACCCCGCAAGGCCACTGCGCCACTGGTGAATTCGGCATCGACACGCATCACGGTTCCTCCCATTGCACCGGTCTTGTAATCAAACTACGGCGCGGGTGATCTGCTGTCGAAGGTTTCTCAAATCCTTGCGTCTGACCCGCTTTGAGCAGCTGCGTGGTCAGTGCTGTTGGCAAGTTTCCTGATTCGTGGGGTATGAGCATCCACTCCGCCACCTCATCTATCGGCTGCGGCGGGCCGCCGATCGGCACAGCTGCATTTCTAGTGACCACGCACCAGACCCCACCGCTGGTCCCCGGTCGCCGCGTCTGTCTGCCGTTGTCCTGTCCTGTCGAACGTCAGGTTCGAGCGATTCCCTCGCTCGGATCTGGCGTTCTTTCGTTTCCGCGAAAGGTGTTCTGTCATGCCTGAACTCGATACCACCGCGTGTGCGGTGTGCCGGACCCGCCGGAGCGGTCCGCGATATCCGGTCGAGGACCAGTCAGTGTGCCCACCGTGTCTCGGCGAGCTGCCGTCGTGTGATGGCTGCGCAAACCGGGTGCTGTGTCTCACCGAGACCGCTGATGACCGTCGACTGTGCGGCAGGTGCACGGCGGGGTGGAGCGGGTGTGTGTCGTGTGCTCGGTTGACCCATCCCTACGAGCGCACCGACACCGACGAAACGGTGTGCTACCGATGCGCGGACGCGTTCTTCGACCGGTGTTTCAACTGTGGCCGCCACAGTTCCGCGAGCCGCTATGTCTCTGGTGGGCTGCGAGCCTGTGTCCGCTGCGCGACGGGGTTCGGTTCGTGTCGGGAGTGCGGGACGCTGCTGCGCGGGCAACGCGGTTGTGAGTTGTGTGCGCATCCGGCGCGGGTGCGTAACTACAGCTTCAAACCCGATCCCCGTTTCCACGGCGAAGGGCCGCTGTTTCTCGGGCTCGAACTCGAGATCGTCGTCCCCGACGACATCCACGACGCTGCAGTCGAGCTCGCGACCGACCGCTTGGCCGGGCTGGGGTATTTGAAGCGGGATTCCTCGATCCAGCCCGGCGGATTCGAACTCGTGTCCCACCCGATGAGCTACAGCTACGCCCTCGACCGTTTCCCCTGGGCCTTGCTGGGCGAACTCGAGGATCTCGGCTGCGGCACGAACGCCGGCGTCGGGTTGCATGTGCATGCCAGCCGCGCAGGTTTCGCGTCCCCCGCGCATGTGTTCCGGTGGATGAAGTTGTTGTACCGCAACGAATCCGAGGTCACCCGGCTGGCGCGGCGACGTTCCCGCTACGCCCCGTTCGACCGGGCCGCGCGCTCAAGGGTCAAGGACACCGCCAAGAACCACGTCCACGCCTTGGGCCTGGACCGGTATCAGGCCATCAACCCCTACCCGCGTCACACCCTCGAGTTGCGGATCTTCGCGGCGTCGCTGGATGTCGGGCGGGTGCAGGCGACGTTGGCGTTCACCGCGGCCTCGATCGACTACACCCGCGCCCTGCGCATCCCCGACGTGCGTGCCGGTGCGTGGGAGTGGGCGCGTTTCGCCACGTGGGTTGATGAGCGCCCGGCGTATCTGCCGTTGACCGAACAGTTGCGTGAATTGGAGCTCGCATGTGCCTGCTGACCTGCTTCCCGCCCGGTATCGCCCCTGATCCGCATCCATTGCGGATCGGCGCGCACACCAACCATCACGGCCACGGGTACGCCCTGATCATCGGCGACGGCATCCGCATCGGTCACAGCATGGATTCCGAGCCGTTGATCGAGGAGTTCACCGGTTTGCGTGCGCGGTATCCCGACGGGTACGCGTTGTTCCATTCCCGCTACGCCACACGCGGTGTCCGCTCGATCGAGAACTGTCATCCGTTCCGGCTCGGTGGTGATCCACGAACGGTGTTGGCGCACAACGGGACCCTGCCCAAACGGGTGCATCCGCGCGCCTACGATCCGCGGTCGGATACCCGGATCGCGGCCGAGGAATATTTGGCCGCACAGCCGTTCGGGTCGATCGACACCCACCGCGGGGCCCGCGGTCTGGCGTCGTGGCTGGGGTCAAGCAAGCTGCTGATCCTCACCGTCGACCCCACCTACCAGCACCGCGCCTACCTCTTCGGTGAGCAGGCCGGGATCTGGGAGGACCGGATCTGGTACTCCAACACCAGTTATCAGCCGATGTCGCGGCGCTGGCCCGACCGCTACCGGCTGCGCTGCGGTGGGTGCCGGGAGTTCGACCTCGACCGGCGAGGCCGTCACTGCACGTGGTGCGGTTGGTGCTTCGACTGCGAGCAGCCCTTCCCGCACTGTGATTGCTACTCCCCTCACGCCACCCGAGGCCGCAGTGGCGAGGCGAGTGCGCTGACCCGCACCCGGCGCACCGGTCACCATCGCGCCCGCACGAGCGCACCTGACACTGCCTGACCCGCGCCACTGTCGATCTCCACCTCACCTGTCAAAGCCCCCGCACCCCACCGGTTTTCCGGCGGTTGTGCGGGGGCTTTGCCGTTCCCGTCGAAAGGTCGTGATCCCCCATGCCCACCACCA
Organism: Nocardia sp. CA-120079; assembly: GCF_050955745.1. Taxonomy (NCBI): domain Bacteria; kingdom Bacillati; phylum Actinomycetota; class Actinomycetes; order Mycobacteriales; family Nocardiaceae; genus Nocardia; species Nocardia sp. CA-120079. The sequence continues at coordinate 5,021,665 of NZ_CP192088.1, read as the reverse complement.
CCGTGCCCGATACGCGCTGTGAGGACTGCGCGCTCATCGTCGCCTCGGACACTGTCGTCACCCTCGTCGAAGGCGACCGGGTCTGCGGTGACTGCGCCACCGGTCTCTCGTTGTGCGATGGCTGCGCCATCCACACCCGTGAGGTCGGCTACACGGTCACCGACACCGCGCTGTGTCCTCGCTGCCTTGACGGTTGGTCGCGTTGTGACCGCTGTGATCTGTTCACCCGCGATATCACCGCGGTGATCGACGGGCCGGACGTGTGCCCGACCTGCGTCGAAAATTACGACCGCTGTGATGAGTGCGGCGCGTACGCCGACCACACCGAGACCGTGCAGGGCGGCAACGAGGTGTGCTCGACGTGCCGCTTCGATGACTACCACTACTGCGAGGACTGCGACACCCTCATCCCGCTCAGCGACGACCGCTGCGACAACTGCTACCACGAGGGCGGCCACCACCTGGTCCACGACTACGACTACCGCCCGCAACCGTCGTTCCACGGCGAGGGCCCGCTGTTTTTGGGCATGGAACTCGAACTCATCACCCCCCATTCGCAATTCGACGACGCGGTCGAACTCGCGGTCGCCGAGCTCGGGGACCTGGGTTACCTCAAAGAGGACAGCTCCATCAGTCCGTGCGGGTTCGAGCTGGTCACCCACCCGATGTCGTGGGACTACGCGCGCACCCGGTTCCCGTGGCAGCTGTTGAACAAGCTGCGGCTATTGGGTTGCCGCACCGACAGCAGCGTCGGGATCCACGTGCACGTCTCCCGGGCCGGGTTCTCTTCCCCCGCCCACATCTACCGGTGGTTGAAGTTCGTCTACCGCAACGAATCTCAGGTCATCACGCTGGCGCGCCGCCGCTCGCGTGATTGGGCGGAATTCTCCCCCGAAGCCCGCTCGAGCGCCGCCGAATTCGCCAAGGGCAGCACCAACGGGTGGGGCCGCTATCAGGCCATCAATGTCTACCCCGCCCACACCTTCGAACTACGCGTGTTCGCCAGCTCCCTCTACCCGCGCCAGGTCAAGGCCGCGCTCGCGTTCGCCGCGGCGTCGGTCGAATACACCCGCACCCTCACCGCCGCGCAGGTCGCGCGCCGCCGCGGCTGGGAGTGGTCGGCGTTCACCGCCTGGCTGTCCACCCGCCCTGACTATGCCGATCTGCTCACCGAGTTGGAGGTCCTGCAATGTGCATGCTGACATTCCTCAAGCCAGGCGCGGCACCCGACATCACCGCGCTGCGCAACGGGGCCTTGTCCAACCCGCACGGGCACGGCTACGCCCTGATCACCGCGGACACGATCACCACCGGCCACAGCCTCGACGCCGAGACCGCGATCGGTGAATTCGCCGCACTGCGTTGCGAATACCCCGACGGTCCGGCGTTGTTCCATTCCCGCTACGCCACCCACGGCCAGCACACCCTCGACAACTGCCACCCCTTCACCGTCGGCGGCGACGAGCGAACCGTGCTCGCCCACAACGGGATCCTGCCTCCCAATGTCCACCCCGCCCCTGGGGACGAGCGTTCCGATACCAGGATCGCCGCCGAGGATTTCTTACCCACCGCGCCGTTCGGGTCGCTGGACTCCTGGACCGGGCGTGAGGGCCTGGAGAGGTGGCTGGGCAGCGACAAGATCGTGCTGCTCACCGTCGATCCCGCCTACCGCCACCGTGCTTACCTGTTCAACGAGGCGCGGGGACACTGGGACACCGACACCGGGATCTGGTACTCCAACCACGACTACCTCGATGACCGCTGGGGCTACGTCTACGACGGCGAACTCGACTACTGCTTTTGCTGCGGCGAAGACGACAGCGAACGCCTCGGCCCGCACTGCACCTATTGCGGATTCTGCGCCGACTGCCACCAACTTTTCCCCCACTGCGCCTGCCCCGACCTCGCGGGCCACCAACGCTACGCGGACCTGCTCGACCTCGAAAACGCCTGAACCCCCGGCACTTCCCCCACCCCGCCCCACCTGCAGTCGGGTCGGGAACTGGAGTAGTGAATGATCACTGACGGTAGGACCCAGGGCCTTCGTGCCGCCGGTTTCCCGGTCGGTTGTGCGTCCCCTGGTGTCCGTGGTCAGGCAGTGACCACTCCAGCTCCCGCCACGTCAAACCGTGCGTGCGGTTCTCCCGCACACGGCTTACCTACGCCGTTCACCGCCGGCATTCGGTTTCTCCCGCCAGGGCTTTCCCGCCCTGGGTGCGATCACGATTCCCTTCAGGCTCAGCAGCCCGCACTGGTACAACGACAGGTATTTCACGACGGATCGGCCGAAACCGCGTCCGCGTTTGTGCCGTTTGCCGATGAACAACGCGAGCCGATCACGTGCATGGTCTTCGATCTTGGCGAAGCGGACCGTGGAATGGCCATAGCGGAAATATCCCGCCCAGCCCCGCAAGAACCTGTTCAGATCCTCCACCACCGCCTCGACCGGCAACAACAACCGGGACCGGAGCGTCAACCGCCCGATCCGTTCCCGAGCACGCCGCATCGCCTGATCACTGGGCCAGCGAGCAAGGAACTCGACACCACGACGGCCACGCACACCCCGAGACCGCACCATCCGATGATGAAAGCCGAGAAAGTCGAAACCCTCTCCGCCCACCACCAATTCGACGATGCGTGTCTTGGCTTGCTTCGGTTCCAGACCGAGTTCAGCCAGCACCAGGCGCAGCCGCGCGTGCGCGTCTTCGGCCTGCTGCCGGGACCTGCACACCACCACAGCGTCATCGGCATACCGGACCAGCACCCCGAAAGCACGCGCGTTCCACATCCGGTCGAGCCGGTGCAGATACACGTTGCACATCAACGGGCTGATCGGTCCTCCTTGCGGAGTCCCGGTTACCCGATGCCGCACCATACCGGACTCCATCACTCCCGCCCGCAGCATCGCGCGCAGCAGCTTCAGCACCGACTGGTCACACACTCGTTCCTCGACCGCTGCCATCAACCCCTCATGCGGTATCGCCGAAAAGCAGTCGGCGATATCGGTTTCCACCACCCACCGGCGGCCCCGCCACGTCTCATCGACGAGAACTTGGAGCCCATCATGCGCCGAACGTTTCGGGCGGAACCCGACACTGCACGGCAGAAAATCCGCCTCATAGATCGGCTCGAGCACGATCTTCAACGCGGACTGCACGATCCGGTCACGAACAGCGGGAATCGACAACGGTCGTTGATCTTTCGTCCCCGGTTTGGGGATATACACCCGCCGCGCCGGAAGCGGCCGATACGACCCCTCCCGCAACTCACCAGCCAGTTCGTCCACGAGCCGGTCAGCGCCGTACTCGTCTTCGATCCAGTCCAAGGTGATCCGGTCGACACCCGGTGCACCACCATTGGCGCGCACCGCAACCCAGCCACGCCACAAGACGTCTCTGCGCAAGACCTTGTCCCACAACGCATGAAACCGCCGCCCGGGATCGGCCTTGGCCGTCCGGTAGAGCGTGTGTTGCAGGGCACGCACCTTGTCCAACGAAACCTTGCCTGCGGCAACGGCTCTGCTGTCGGCGGGACTAGCCTTCACGGCACTCACCGGGCACCTCCATCTACATCAACACGCATCGACGAAGTAGTGGCCCTTCCCTCACCGGCGGTTGTGTTGTCCGCCCGGCTCAACCGGTACTACGACCACCTCCGACTCCCTTCCGGCTGGCTTCCACTTCCCGGCTCGTCACCGGTTATAGGTCACCGAACTCCACCCGCATCACGCAGTCGGGTGGGCCGGGGAGGGCCTCTCCAGTTCCCGCCATCACTATCCGAACGTTCCGAGCCCCTTACGCCGGGGAGTCCTTCACGGCTGCACCTTCAGGATCTTCACCGCTTCCATGGCCTTCGCCCTACTCCTCCAGGCTCGGCACTCCCTTGCCCCACCCGTCACCGAGTGGGTGAGATAACGACGCGGCAGGCTTCACTTCACGTTACGGACCGTTCGGTTGCACACCCCGCCACGCGGGATGCTCGACGCTGGGCTTCGACACCGCCCGTTTCCAGACGACACCGCCAGCCTGCTACCGGGCCTCCTGACAGCTACCCGGACCGGACTTCCACCGGCAAGCGACGACGAGCTTACGAATCAGTCGTCAGTCATTCACACAACCAACCACCTTTCCTACTGGACACACAGGAGTACCTCTGTCATGCCCTACGGCCTCAACCCGGCCAGCGTCCTGATCCGTGTCCACGACACCAACGACCACCAGGTCATCGCCAGCACCGACGAACACTGCGTCCGGATGCGAATCCGCGACACCGACAACCTTGCAACCGAATGGCTTAACGCTGATCTCGCCCCCGAGACCCCGACCGCGGCGATCGCGACACGACACCGGCCCCGCCCGGTGCGGTGGCTCACGCCGCGGCGCCGGTGGCGGGCAGCGAACCGATGAGTGGACACCACACCATCGCCGAGACGGGAGCCCAGACACAGATCCGGCTCCGGGGGCACCTCCTGGATCGCCTCGACACCCTCGTGCGGGAGGCCGCCCCGTGGGACGGGCTGCGCCGCCTGCGCCAAACAATCGCGCAGCGGGTCGCCGAGCTGACCGATCCCGACACCGACACCGGCGACGACGGTCACGGTGGCAGTGGCGGTGAGGCTGCCGATCCGGTGATCGTGCTCATCACCGTCGAACTTCATCGGCTACGTCGCTGCGGCTCCGTCGCGACGATCACCACCCGCGGCGGGCACCGCCACGACCGCGTCCACGTCGCCGCGGTCCACCGCCACCACACGGTCCTGCACCGCCTCGGTGGCCACGACCGAGTTCTGCTGCCGCTGCGGTTCATCGAAGCAGTCCACCCCCACACCCCCGCCACGACCGACACGGAGCCCTCACCCCGATGACCAACCCGTTGCACACCGACCGCGACCAGTTCCTCACGCCGCTGCTCACCCACAGCGACATCGCCCCTGTTCCGAAAGCTGAGGGGTGATCACGATCGGCACTGACTTGTCTTCCTACAGCGCGCGTATCTGGGTCTATCCGCGCTACGCGCCGTACCTGCCCGAGAGCGGGCAGGCGCTGTCGATGCTGGTGGTGGGATATCACGCGGCGTTTGCCACCGGCCCGCGACCGGACACCCCCATCGGGGTCTTCGACGGTCTGCCCACCCGCACCCTCATGCGGGGCAGCGCTGCGCTGGCGTTGGTGCGCGTCGAGTACGCCACCGAAATCACCACCGTCACCCCCGATGGTGGCAGCGAGATCAGCTGGGCCCCTGACCCGTTCGGTCTTGAGTGGCCCGAGTTCGGGTGGCGGCTGGTCCCCGCACAACGCACCGATAGCCGGTGGGTGATCGCGCACGGGTGCTGGGCCGCCGGTGGCCGACAAGGCGTGCTGCCGCGCTCACTCACCACCCAGGTACCCGGTGCCCCGACCGTGGTCACCGTCCACGACCACGACCCACACACCGGAAACCGATGGCCGAGCACGTGATCGGCCACATCGGCGACCTCATCGCCTGGATCGAGGCGAACCTGCCCGACCTCGACGAGGAGCGCTTCCACCCCTGGAGCACCGGCCCCGCCGCACCCGGCGCACCGACAGCCCGCATCGAGGTCGGCATCCACAGCCCCGGACACCCCAACCGGCGGGTCAGCGTCGCCCTGACCGCCGAACCTGTCCACTGAAAGATTCGAGGTGAGCATTGACTCCCACACCGTCGTCTGCGACCGGCCCGGACCGGGTCCCGGTCCCCGCACGCCTCACCGGCGCTACGCGTGCGCGGGGACTGGTCGTCCCCCACATCACTCTCACCCATCGTGACCCCGCGCGACCGGTCTGGGGGATGCTCGACCCGCGCCGCGCCTGGGAAATCTTGTGGGGCACGCGGTGTCAGATCTGCGGTCAACGGCTCGAGGACCGGGTTATCGTGTTCATCCGCTCGATCGACTACCTGCGCGGCCTAGCGGTCGAACCGGGTTTGCATCCCGAGTGCGCGCACTACAGCCGACTCGCGTGCCCGATGCTGGCAGGACAACAACACCACTACCACGCCAACCCCGCGGTGCGCTTCGCTCACTGCGACGACACGGACTGTGAATGCCGGTACTGGCAGCCCCGCGACCCCGACCCTCGTGAACCGTCCCGCGCAGCCCGACCGGCCGAAGCCTGGTACGAGGCATGGCTGCGCATCGATGACTACCGGATCGTCGACGACCCCGGCAGCGAGCACACCGCCCCCGCAGTCGGAGTGAATCTCACCGGTGTCCGGTTCCTGAAGCTCCGCAAGATCCGCGACGCCACCGCCCCCTCCGGAGATCAGCCGCCGGAACCGTTGGCGGTGCTGGCCGCGCTGCGCAATGTGTTCGGGATCTGACCAGACCACTAATCCGTCCATCCACTGTGCGAAAGGAGTTGCGCTGGTATGGATTTCCTCGACCTCACCCATCAGGTCGCTGCCGAGCTCGGAGACGGGTGGCGTGCAGAGCGGGGATACATGACCCGCCGCCACGCTGTGCTCGCCGGCCCGGCGGACCAGTCGTTGACGATCACCCACGGCGATGATTCCTCACGCCACGCCGATCACGGCCGTCTGCGCATCGAAGGCACCTACACCCGGTTCAGCGCCCACCGCTATCGCGGCGACCCTGACCATGTCATCACCGTCGCCGCCCACCGGCCGCCCGCCCGGATCGCCGCGGACATCGCGCGACGTCTGCTCCCCGGCTATCAACGCACCCTCGACGGATACCGGGCTAGGGCCTGCGAAGACGCGGCCGTCCTCGCCCGCCGCGACGCGGTGCTCGACGAGTTGGCCGCCGTGCTGGCACCTGTCCATCGTTCCCGCGAGGGCCGGATCGATTTCGGCGATCTCACCGACCCGGTATCGGCCTCGATCCGGGTGCTTCGCAGCGGTGAGGCCGAATTGAAACTGCGCCTGGGCCGCGACCGCGTTCTCAACCTCGCCCACCACCTCGCCGCGCAACGCACGATAGGAACGCTGTGAACCCCGCCCCGCGTGCCGCGGCCGGCGCGCGCGAACACCACTGCCCCGACGCCGCCACGCGGGTCCGCGTCGCGATCCACAGCGCTGCCCGCGGGTTCCACGTGTTTCCCTTACACGCGGGCAGCAAGGCACCCGCGATCGAGAACTGGGAGAACGCCGCCACCGTCGATCCCGCCCGCATCCGCTCGTGGTGGCTGCGCTGCCCCGAGAGAAACATCGGTATCGCCTGCGGGCCCAGTCGACTACACGTGCTCGACCTCGACACCAGCCACGACCAGCCCCCACCCGCGCGGTGGGCCGGTGCCCGCGACGGCCGCGACGTCCTCGCACGCCTCGCTTCCGAAGCCGGGCACCGGGTCCCGGTGCCGACCTTCGCAGTCGCTACACCCTCGGGCGGGATGCATCTGTACTACCGGCCACCCCCAACCCCGTTGTTGCGCAACACCATCGCCCGCCTCGGGTGGCGCATCGACAGCCGCGGTATCGGCGGCTATGTCGTCGGCCCCGGCTCCGCGCTGCTGTCGGGGCGGTATCAGGTCCTCGACGACCGCGACCCGATCCCGCTACCGCGCTGGCTGGCCGTACTCCTCGCACCACCGCCTCTGCCACCGCTGCTGCCGGTGGGGTCGGCTGCCCAGATCACACACCCGGACGCCTACATCGCGGCGGCACTGCGTAACCAGGCCGACCGGATCCGGTTCGCACGCACTGGTACACGCCATCGCGCGGTGTTGCTGGCCGCCAACAGCCTCGGGCGTCTCGTCGGGCAGGGACTGCTCGACCGCGACCACGCCTACTGCGTCCTTTCCGATGCTGCGGCACAGCACGTCGGTATCGACGGATTCACCGACGCCGAAGCCGCACGCACCATCGGCGACGGCCTCACCTACGCCGCCACCCACACCAGCCGGTCGCCTGACCGCCGCACACCAGAGAGGTAGCAGCACCCACCTCGGTTCACCGCCCGCCAGCACTGAACATTTTCGCTGTGCCGCTGCGGGGTCTGTAGATGCGGTTGCAAACCGGGTCGATTCACTCTGTCTGTCCATCCTTGCGGCCCGCCGCAGCGACCATCGGCGATCCTCACCGCGCGAACACCACCGCCGCCGACGAGTGCACCCGGCACTGTCGACGCGTTTCGGGATAGGTTCCGGAACTGGCGAGTACCGCCGTATCCCGCTGAGGCCGGCGTTAGTCTGGACAGCAGGGGTCGGGGTCGCCCGGGGGTAACGCTTCACACAGCCCACTGATCGGTTCCGATGCTGCCCGCGTCCATGCCTTTTCGGTCTTGGCGCCGAGGCGCGAGAGTGGATGCACGCCAACCCCTCCGGAGTGTATCCACTATCTCCCCTCCTCCGCGCCGGACACCTTTTGCGTTCTGTGCGGCCGCCGCCCTCACATCCGCACACCCCGGCGTCTGGTCGCTCGCCGACTTTCGGCCAACTCGCTGATTCGTGCCCGGCCTCGCCCACCCGATGGCGGCGCACCCGGATCCGGTGTCGCCATCGGCCTGAGCCGCACTTCTTTCACCATTCCCCAGGGAGGACCACCGTGGCCGCAGCCGCACCTTCGCAGGAACGCCAGCTCACGTGGGCGATCCTCGCCCGCGCCGTACTGCACAGCGTCAACGGTGTGGGCGCGGCGCCGGGTGATCTCGACTCGGTCGAACAACTTGCCGACCAGCTCACCGGTCGACGACCGGACCCGATGTCCCGCACGACCGTCGGGGAGCTGGCCGCCGAGGATCTCGAACGCGCAGCGAAAGTAGGGGCGCGGCTGCTGACCCGTGACGACTCGCACTGGGCGGCATTGGGATTCGACGATCTCACCGTCGCCGACGCCGCTCCGGTCGCGGTGTGGGTCCGCGGCCACGGTGTGCCAGCGACCGCGCGCAGGGTCGGGGTGGTCGGGGCGCGGGCGATCACCGAACGCGGCGAACGGATCACCGCCGAGATCGCCCGTGTGTTGGCCGAGCGCGACTGGCATATCGTCAGCGGCGGTGCCTATGGCGTGGACGCCCTCGCGCACCGGGCCGCGCTTGCCCACGCGGCGGGCACGACCGTGGTCCTGGCCAACGGCGTGGATCGCGCATACCCGTATCCGCATCGGGAGTTGTTCGACCGGATCGCCGAGTCGGGGGCGATCGTGTCGGAGTACCCGCCGGGCAGCGGACCCACCCGTGACCGGTTCCTGCGGCGCAACCGGCTCGTGGCGGCACTGTCGCATGCGGTGGTGGTTCCCGAGGCGGGTCGCTGGTCGGGCACCCTGAACACCGCCGGATGGGCCCACCGGCTGCACCGCCCGGTTTTCGCGGTGCCCGGACCCGCCGACGCCGCGGCCTCAGCGGGCTGTCACCGCTTGATCCAGGACCGCCGCGCCGAGCCGGTCACCACCACCGCCGCCCTTCTGGCAGCGATCAACTCACTGTCTCGCTGATCCCTCAGACGCGGCTAAGGCGTTTCCTCTCGCTGCCACCGCTGTCCATGGCGGCAGCACCCTCATCCGATTCGATTGTGTTGGAGGTTGTTGATGTCCTCGAATCCTGTTGCCGTGCAGACCATGACCCGCGCGGAGTATCAGACCCTCGTCGAGCGCGGCTATGCCGGTCCAGTCACCGCGATCCCTGACACACCGAGGCTGGAGGGCTGGCGCGCGCAGTTCCCGCACTGGCGCGCCCGGAACTGGACCTACACCAAAGACGAGCGCGGCGTGCTGCGGCTGGCACCGGTCAACCTCACCCGCCAGCGCAACACCCGCGCCGCCTGACACCCGGCCCCACCGCAGCCCCAGATTCCCAGGCGCGCTTGGGCTATCCCGTATCCGCATTTTCGGCGCGGCACCGCCCCCCGCTCGACCCGGGGTGCGGTGCCGCGTCGTCTGTTCTGTGAGGAGATCACCGTGAGCACTGCCTCGCTGTCCGTCGCCCCCGACACCAGCACCGAACAGCCCCACACGAGCCCCACGCCCGACATCGTGGATATCAACCGCACCGATGTGGAGCCCGACGCCCCCACTGATTCCGATCCGATCGTGTCACCGCCACCGCAGGCTGAGGCGGCGTACATGGATCCCAATGAACTGCTCATAGATGAGAACGTGCGAACGACGATCGATCTGGACGCCTATTCCAAGGAGAAGGCGTCAATCAGCATGTTCGGGGTACGCGCCCCGGCGTTGGCCGAGCGTGAGCCCGACGGGTCGGTGCACGTCTACGACGGCCAATTGCGGGTGCTGCTGGCCCGCGAGGTCGGCCTGGCGAGGGTGCCGGTGTGGATCACCGACGCCGACACGAGCGTCGACGATAACGAACGCCGCATCGCGCGCACGATCGACCAGATCAACCTCAACGATCGCCGGATCCCGTTACTCGATGCCGACCGCGCCAGCGGTGTCGCGCTCACCCTGGAGCTGGGGGCGAGCCCGACGCGGGTGGCCGAAGGGTTGCAGCGCAAGCGATCCGAGATCACCAAGACCGCCGCTATCGGGGCGTCGCCGACCGCGAAACGACTCCTGACCGAGGGACGGCAGCTCGATTTCGATCAGCTCGCGATCATCGCCGACTACGAACGCCGCGGCGACACCGATGCCGTGGCGCGCCTCGAACGCGCCGGACGCTACGACTTCACCTACGTGCACAAGCGCATCGACAACGAACGCGCCGCGACCCGCGCCCTGCTGCAAGCCGCACTCCCGTATGCCGCTTACGGATTCGGCATCCTGACCACCGAACCCGACACCGACACCGGGGTCGTGCCCGCCGCCACACTCACCACCTCCAACGGCGATCCGGTCACCACCGAGGACATCTATGCCGACCCGCAGCAGTGGGTGGTGTGGTTGACGGTGGAGAAAAACGCACTGCTCGTCGACAGGGAAACCGGTGCGCTCGTCGAATCCGAGGCCGTGGACTGGAACACCCGCGCCAACCCCGACGCCGACCCCGCCGAGGGACTGTGTCACGCCGAGTCGGTGCAGCGCGCGGATCGGTGGACCCCGACCTACTACCTGCCCGAGGATGCACTGGCGGGCAGCCGATTCCAGGTCGTCGTGGTCGAACCCGACCCGCAGATCGAAGCCGATGCCGCAGCCGAGCGGGAGCAGGCTCGGCTGGCGCGGCGGCGGGTGATCGAGTTGAACGTGCGCGGAGAGGCCGCCAACGACCGCCGCAACAAATTCCTGCCGCAACTGGTGGCCGGTGCCACCCTGCACCAGTCCACCGCCAGGTTCGTCGCCGAAGCCCTCGCGCACAAACTCAACCCCACCGAGCGTACGAAAGTGGCCTCGCTGCTACGGATCGACGCCTCAATCGAGGCGTTGGTCACCGCGATCAGCAACGCCTCACCCAACCGGGCGTGGACGATCGTGCTCGCCATGCAGCTCGCCTGCGCCGAACTCGAGATCGGCAAGAGCCTGTGGCGCGACGCCCTACCCGCCACACAGCGGTACCTGCGGTTCCTCCACGAGGCCACAGCCGATCCCGACATCGACTTCGCCCTCGTCGACGTCGAACAGGCCGCCGCCAAACTCATCGACTACCACGACATCGACATCGAGTCCTGAACCAGCACACCACAACCCGCACCGGCCCACCACGGAACTGTTCGTGGTGGGCCGGTGCTCCTCACTCACCCGAATAGAAACAGAACACCCTCATAGCCGCAGGCACCTGTCCTCATCGTGATCGGTTCTGACCGCCGACCCCGAACCGAAGCTCACCCGACATGGTGTGGCTGTTCGCTGTCCAACCGCATCGCCTGCCCCCCACGCGGCGGCCGCGGTGACGAACACGGACCCGACCGGCACCGCCACGACCGCAGCCGCGTCCACGCCGCGCACCGCCACGACACCGTCATCGGTCACGCCCGCGCCCGAGGTGTGCTGCCGCCGCGCCGATCCACCAAATTCATCGACCCCACGACCAGCCGACGCACTGACCGCTCATGCCGCAGGCACGCCCGGTCATCGCACACACATCCCGCGACCGAGAGGACTTCCATGTCCGACAACACCGATGACGCTCTATCGCGCCTATTCGATCAGCTGACCGGTGATCTGGATCGGGTTTCCCGGAATCGTGTTCCAGACGAGTCGCTGCATGTCGATGATGCCGGTGAATTGATCGCGGCGGTACCCGCGATGATCGGATTCGTCCCCGAACGCTCGCTGGTGGTGGCAGTACTTCGCGATACCGGTGATCGGCGGCGAGCACCCGTCATCGACGCGGTGCTACGGCTGGATCTCGACAACGACGACACCCACCCAGGTCGGGCGGATGCTTACGCCGACGCCGTCGCCAGCATCTGCGCCACCGAGGACGCGACCATGGTGCTCGCGGTCATCGTCGACGACCGGATTACTGAACCCCACGACACACAGCCCCAAACCCACTCGAGAATCGGGCCGTGGGCACGGCTCGTCGCCGAGTTCACCAGTTGCCTGGCCGAGGAGGACATCGTGGTCGCGGGCGCGTGGGCAGTCCGCGCGATCCAACCGCAGCAACGCTGGTGGGATCTGCTCGGACCCAACAGTCATGGGACACTGCCGGACCCGGCCACCTCGATGGTGACCCTCGCCCACGTGCTCCACGGGCGGCCGATCCGCAGCACCCGCTCCGAACTCACCGAACTGCTCACCCCCGACACCGACCTGGCCACCCAAGTCGCCGCGGATCTCGACGAGGCCCTCCGGCAGGCGCACGACCGGTATGCCGAGGCCGTGCGCCGCGGCGATCCCGACAGCTATCACCGGCAGGGGTTGGAGTGGGTGCTGTGGCGGGTCGCCGACACCGACTCCGGGATCGCGCTCACCGCCGGACAGTACGCCGAATTGGCTGCGGCGCTGCGGGATCGGATGGTGCGTGATTCGTTGTTCGCTCTCGCGGTGGGTGAGCACGCCGCGCCCGCCGAACGGCTGTGGGTGGCCTCGGCTCGGGCACTTTCGGGCTGCGACCGCGCTGATGCCGCAACACTTCTCGCCTACAGCGCCTACATCCGCGGCGACGGCCCGCTCGCCGGTATCGCCCTGCAGGCCGCTCTGCACGCCGACTCGACACACTCGATGGCCATCCTCCTCGAAACCTCACTGCGCAGCGGAATACGCCCACAAACCGTGCGCCGACTCGCCCACACCGGACGCGGCATCGCCGCCGACCTCGGCATCGATTTGGGACCGATCCCCCACTGACCCGGCGCGGCATCCACCCCTGCACCGGCCATGGGGATTCCTCGGCCACCGCGATGTCGGGTTCAACGACTCAACCCCGCCCGATTCACTGGCTGCCCTCACCGGTGGCCGCCAGCGCGGTCCGTGCGGGCCTGTGCGCGCGATTGCTGTTCTCATCCACTAACATTCGAAGGAGTACTCGGCATGGCTGCAGATACGGTCATCACCGTCAAAGGGAATCTGACCGCGGATCCAGAACTCCGGTTCACACCCAATGGTGTGGCGGTCCTCGATTTCACCGTCGCTTCCACACCCCGCTACCGCGATCCCAGCAGCGGGGAGTGGAAAGACGGCGAGGCGTTGTTTCTGCGCTGCAACCTGTGGCGCGAGGCCGCGGAGAACGCCGCGGAGAGCTTGAGCAGGGGCTCGCGCGTGATTGTGACTGGCCGCCTCAAGCAGCGCCGCTGGCAGACCCCCGACGGTCAGAACCGCACCGTCGTTGAGCTCGAGGTCGACGAGGTCGGGCCGTCGTTGCTTTTCGCCACCGCCAAAGTCACCCGCACCAAACGCGACACCAACGGCAACGGCTCATCCTGGGCCGGACGTTCGGATACCGGTGGCCGCTCCCGTGACCTGGTCGGCGCGGCAGCGGCCACCGGCAGCGGAGGGGGCGGGTCGGCCGATCCGTGGGCGGTGAACACCGCGGGTTCCTTCGGCGGCGGCACCAGCAACGACGACCCCCAGTTCTGACTTCGCCTTCCTCTCCACGGGTGTGGTGCCCGGTGGCTGTCGCCGCCGGGCACCAACGCCACCCGAGCCGAATCCCGCCCTGTCCGTTCCACTTCCGTGATCAGGAGAACTGTCGTGACCATTGCTTCCCACACCGCGATCGCGGTGACCTCTTTGTTGGCCGATATCGCTGCCCTCGACGAGCTGATCGACACCGATCCCTCTCGGGCCCGGCAACAGTTCCGGGATGCGTTGAAGACCCTCCCCCCGGCCGACTGGGGGTTTCTCGGTCTCATCCACCGTGGGTTCGCCGACTCCCCGGAAACAGCATTGGCGCGGGTGGTCTCGATCGCCAGCGCCCGTATCGGGGTGTCCGACACCGGATCCGTCCCCTGCACAGGTCCCGACGAGGGCCTCTACGCCCTGGCCGACGCCATCGAGATCCCGGTGGAAGTCGAGCTCGGTCCGTGGGCGCGCACTCCGGTCCGCGAGCCCGGTCACGATCTTCGCCTGCACGCGACCCCGAGTACGACCACCGACGCCAGGCGCGAGACAGCGGAGGCGTGCGCGGCTCGCCGCGCACGCCACACGCCCCACCCTCTCGGACCGAGTGTGTTGCGGCACCGTGCCCGCGACGAGCGAGCCGCGCAGCGTCGCCGCCGTGCCGAGGCCGACGCTGATGCCTACTTCGTGCAGCGTCCACCGTTGGTGGCCTGACCTTCCCGCCCAGGAAAGCAAGAAAAGGAAGGGGTTTGGGTTGGGTGTCCGGGGTGTTCGTCTGGTCGAGCGCCCCGCCTGACTGAAGGGCTACCAGGGCGGTGCGCGCCGCGCCTGCGGGCCCGCGCCCGTGCGTGCACGAATTTCCTCCGGCGCGACGCCCAGCGGTCTGGGTGTGGGTTGGGTTGTGTGCGCGCGAAATTCGCGCCCACCCGTTTCGGCGCGTTCCCTCCGCCGCGTCGTTCACCGCCCTGGTCGATCGCCCTTCAGGCGGGTCACCCGACCAGCCGCCCACCCCTCGTGTTGCGAAAAGCGCAGCGCGATTCCCGGGGTGGGTTTCGTTTTTCCTCGCGAGACAGGACATTCGTCATGCCCAGTGCTTTCCTCGATGCTCTGTTCCACCTGGACCGCCTCTTCCACGTCGACAGCCCGCGCCTCGCGCGCGAGATGTTCCCCGACGTACTCGCTCTCGCGTCACCGGCCCAGCGTGCGTTCCTCGACGAGCTCGCCGACACCTTCACCCGCTACCCGTTCGCGACCGCGCACAAACGGCTCGACGCGATGTGGAAGGCGGCCGATCCCGAACGCCGGGAGCTGATCAACCTGTGCGCCCCCGACACCGACCCTGGCCTGCACTCCCGAGAGCTACCGGAGATCTTCGAGGTCTCCTACACCGCCGCCGAGCTCCCGCCGATGCCGGTGCGCGACCGCTACCGGCCGCTGATCACCCACCGCGTCCCGTCGCGAGCCACCGACGCTGCCCGCCTCGCCCCCGACAAGGTCGCCGCGCGCACCCAAGCCCGTCCAGTCCCGACGCCGAGCATTCCTGGGGATCACCGTGCCCACCTGCTGCCGTATGCGATCGCGACCGAGGCAATCCTCACCGGGTACGTGACCGGCAGCATGTTCACCGACGGCACCACTATCGCCGATCCCAACGCCGCCCCCGAACCGCCGCAACGCCCGATCGAGGTTCCGGTGCCCGATCCCGATTCCGACGAGGAGCGCGCCAAGCGGCAGCGTCGTCGGTATGCTCGCGACCACGCCGAAGCCACCGAGCTGTGGGACCGCGTCTACGTCAACTATGTTGCGGGCCAGTACGACACCGAGCACCGCGCCGCGTGGATCGCCCAGCGCGAGGGCGCGCGCGACGGCGAGACGTTGGACGAACGCGCCAGCGACTACTTCGACAGCCACGACGAGACAGCGGCGCGGGATCGGCGCTCGCGCCGACGCGGCCAAGGTGGTGCGCCGAGGCGCAGTGGCCGGATCACCGAGGACGAAGCGAAGGCGTTCGCCGAGGCCCGCACCGGGTTGCGGGTGCGTGACGACGCGCGGCCGGAGATTCCGAACCAGGGCAACGGCCTCGACTACGACAACGCCGCGATGGTCCCGGTCATGGGGTGGCGGTGCGTGTCCTGCTTCATCGAACGCTCCATGACCGACCAGCGGCCCATCCACATTCGAGGCGGACAGTTGGTTTCCGACGACGGGCTCTGCGATTCCTGCCGCGCCGACGCACGGCCCGGGATCGCGCCGCTGCCCGAGGAGTTCACCACCGAGGATTTCGTGGTCTCTCGCTGTGAATTCCTCGCCGCTACCTACCCGGCCGGCGCGCACGCCCTGATCGTCGAAGTCTGGCACCGGGCGGCACCGCACCCGATCTGCCGCCACATCACCCGCTTCCTCGCCACCCATCCCGAGCTCACCCCGAACCCGGCCAAGCCGCTCCAACGCGCCACCGAGGTTGCCGCCACCGAGGTAGCACCGCGTCCCCGCGCCGCCGCGCGGAACCGGCGGGCGAAGTTGGGAGCCGATCAGCGTCACGGCCGCTGCGACGGCTGCACCCGCTACAGCGTCATCCACACCGACAACTACTGCCTCACCTGCCGGATCGATCTCGGCCTCGTACCCGCCCGGCCCCGTCAGTCCCAAGCGGCCTGACCCGACATCCGCTGTCTCCCTTTGATCGCCGGTCCGCCGTGGCTGCCTCGCGCCCACGGCGGACCGGTCCACCACCAACTCGAACCTCGAGGAGCTCTCGTGATGCACCGATACCCGACCGGCCTACGCCGCCTCACCCGAGCGTTGCGCCGCGCATTCGCACCGCACCGCCGTGCCGTCACCGTGCGGGTGTTCCTCAACCGCGACCCGCACTCCCTGCTCCACGGCTACACCCCCGACGCGCCGCTGGTCCTCGCCTACGAGTACACCGTCCCCACCGACGGTCTCGCGGCCGACGCGGTGATCCTCGAACGCGCCTTCGCCGCGTTCAACGGCCACCCCGAACTCCCCGACGACCACGCCCACGCCCACGCGTGGGCCGAGAAGCCGTTGCGGTCGCTGTCGGTCGGCGACGTCGTCGCCATCGAGGACCGCTACTACGCCTGCGAGCCCAGTGGGTGGACGCGCATCGCCGCACCACTCGACTGAGCGCTCGAACTGCGGACCGGACGCCACCACCGACATCCCCTCCCTCCCGCTCCGACTTGGAGGTACACGCCGTGCCCCACCCCTGGCTCGACTTCCTCTCCGACCACTACTCCTCGATCTGGGTCCTGTGCTGGTTCGCCATCTGCGTGCACTGGGCACGCCCCCTCACCGAATCTCGCTGCCACTGCCGGTGTTCCACCACCACCACCGAGCCCGGCACGAGGTAGTCCAGAACCGCTCGCGCACAGCGGCTCCCCGCCGCCCAGACCACCAGCGTCCCTCGCTACCCCGGTCCGTCGCGGTGCCCACTCCCGCGACGGACCGGACACCACCAGCTACCAGCGCCCCTTCAACCCAATCCCCTCCACCATCACCTCACAACTCGCCAGCCCCTCCACTACGCTCCCCATCACCACCCAGCGACTTCTCCTCCTCCTACTACTCACCTACTCCCCTCTCTTTATCTCTATTTCACAAGCACACCTCTTGCATCCAGGAGGTAACGATTTGATAACGACCTGGGAATATGCTTGATTTGACGAAAAAATAGTCAAATCCAACCCCTGGCGTAAATGGCCGGTGGGGTGCTTGATGGGTATATGACCGCGACGATTCATAAAGTCGCGGCAGGCAATGGGTATCAATATTATCTGCGCAATGTCGCCGCGAATGATGTTTCGGCTCGCGGCCGTTCCAGCCTCGCTGACTATTACTCAGCTCATGGGGAAGCTCCGGGCCGCTGGCACGGCACGGGCCTTGCCGCGTTAGGCTTGCAACTCGGTGAAGAGGTCACCGAAGAACAGCTGAAATCCCTGCTAGGACTGGGGCGTCATCCGAACGCGGAAGTGATCGAAGAACGTGTCTACGGCGCTGAGATCAACAAGGGTGTTACGCACAAACAAGCGACACAAGCCGCCGATCACGCGTCGCGTTTAGGTAACCCATTCCGGGTCTATGCGGAGGTTTCCGAGTTCCGGAAACGGTGCGCGAAAGCCTTCACCGAATACAATTCCGCGCACGGATTCGACCCTCACGACGCTATCAGCGATGACCAACGCGCGCGTATTCGTACTCGTGTCGCGTTTGAAATGTTCTGCGAAACCTACGATCGTCCGCCCTTGGATGCGCGGGAATTATCGGGGTGGGTGGCGCGTAACTCGCGCCCCAACACGACCGCGGTCGCGGGTTTCGATATCACTTTCTCACCGGTGAAGAGCGTCTCGGTGCTATGGGCGCTGACCCCGCGCACCGTCGCGGACAAGATCGAGCTCGCGCACCAGCGCGCGGTGCGCGACGCGCTCGAGTGGCTCGAGAAGCACGCGATCTTCACCCGGCTCGGACGCAACGGCGTGCGGCGGGTCGATGTCGAGGGCATTGTCGCGGCCTGCTTCACCCACCGCGATAGCCGTGCCGGGGATCCCGACCTGCACACGCACGTGGTGATCGCGAACCGGGTGCGCACGCTCGACGGAAAATGGCGCACCCTCGATGGTGCCGCGATCTACCACGCTGTGGTCACCGTGTCCGAGATCTACAACACCCGCTTGGAGCATCATCTCGAAGAGCTCGTCGGTGTGGAGTTCACCGAACGCGCCGGAACCGATCCGACCAAGCGGCCGATCCGCGAAATCGTCGGCATCCCAACCCGGTTGATCGAGGCGTGGTCGCGGCGCGAAGCCGCGATCAAAGAACGTCTGGGTGAGCTCGCCGCCGACTTCCAACACCAGTTCGGGCGCGAACCCATCCCCGGCGAAATCTATGACCTCGCCCAGCGCGCCACCCTGGAAACCCGCCCCGCTAAACACCAATTGCGGTCACTGGCCGAGCAACGCGCCAGCTGGCGGGCCGAAGCCGTCGCGCTGCTCGGCGGCCGGGAAGCGCTGTCACGAATGGTCGTGGGTGCATTGAATCCAATTCGTGCGCCGCGTGTTTCGGTGTCGGCTCAGTGGATCGCGCACACCGCCGAGCACGTGCTGGAGGTCGTGGCGGAGCACCGAGCGACCTGGCGGCCCAACAACGTGCGCGCCGAAATCGAGCGGCAGATCCGCGGCCGCATCCGAGGCCGGGATTGGGAACACGCCGCCGAAGCGGTACTGACCGAGGCGCTCTCACCGACCCAGTCGATCGAACGCGGCGACCCCGATATCGCGGATGCACCCGAATTGCGTAGGGTGCCCGAGCTGCTGCGTCGTCGCGATGGCTCCAGCGTCTACACCGCTGCGGGCTCGCGGCTGTTCACCTCGGCGCACACGTTGTCGGTGGAAAAGCAGCTGATCGAGCTGTCGGTGCAGTCCGGCGCCCGCCAACTCACCCCCGACACCGTGGCTGCGGCGGTGCGCGACTACAACACGCTGCACCCGAACAGGCCGTTGAATGCCGGGCAGGTCGGTGTCATCGAAGGCTTCGCCACCTCGGGGTTGCGGGTGCATACCGCCAACGCCCCCGCCGGATCAGGCAAGACCACTGCGATGGCCGTGCTCACCGACGCCTGGCACACCAACGGCGGACAAGTCCTCGGACTGGCACCCACCGCGTCCGCCGCCGCGGTACTGGGGGAATCGATCGGTGCCCGGGTCGAGACCGTCGACAAGGTCCTCGACGTCTTGTCTCGTCACACACCGCGTCCTGACAACCCCGCTGTGGAGCGTGATGTCCCACCGTCGCTGCCGGAATGGGTGCTGCAAATCGACGCCGACACACTGGTGATCGTCGACGAGCACGTCAAACTCGGCAACCTCAAACGCCTACGGCTGCTGCGGTTTCTGGCTTCTCGCGGGGCGACGATCCGCTGCATCGGCGACGATCAGCAACTGCCCGCGATCGACGCCGGCGGCGCCGACGCCGACATGAACGCCGCCGCACCCGAGCACACCCTGACACTGACCCACGTCGTGCGCTTCGCCTCCACCGCGGAAGCGACGGCCAGTTTGCAACTGCGCGAAGGCGATCCAGCCGCCCTGGGCTGGTATCTGGACAACGCTCGCGTGCACGCAGGCCATCACGGCGCGACCCACGATGACACCTACACCGCCTGGGCCGCTGACCATCTCGCGGGCCGCGACGCGATCATGCTGGCCGCAAACCACGACGTGGTGACCGCGCTCAACGCGCGCGCCCGCACCGATCGCATCGCCCACAGCGGTGGTGTTGTCGGCGCGGAATGCGAGCTCGCCGACGGTCTGTCAGTGTCGGTCGGTGACACGATCCGCACCCGCCGCAACAATCCACGCCTACGTCTGGGCGCACGTGATTGGGTGCGCAACGGCTACGCGTGGACCGTCACCGCCGTCCACGACGACGGCAGCCTGAGCGTCACGCACCTGCGGTCCGATGGAAAACGCGGTGCGAGTGTGCGGCTTCCCGCCGGCTATGTGAGCGCGCATGTGCGCCTGGGTTACGCCACGACGATCGATTCCGCGCAGGGAATCACCGCCGATACCTGTCATGTCGCGCTCACCGGAGGTGAATCTCGGCAGCAGTTGTATGTCGCGATGACGCGCGGTGTGTACGCCAACCACGCCTACGTTCCGACCGCGTTGGATGGCAGTGAGGGCTCGTTTTGGAGTGAACCGGCGGTGTTTCCGCGCACCGCGGTCGAAGTTTTGCTGCGCATCCTGGGTCGCGACGGCGCACAAAAGTCAGCACACACCCAACTACGTGACGCGCTCGACCCGCGGATCCGGATCGGGCGCGCCCTCGATATCTACCTCGACGCGCTCGGTGTCGCCGCCGAACACGCCCTCGGCACTGATGGCTTGGATCGTCTCGACGCTGCCGCGGAAGCTCTGCGCCCGCACCTCACCGACAGCCCCGCCTACCCGGTGTTGCGTCAGCATCTGGCGATGATCGCGCTGTCCGGGCGCGACCCTATTGAGGCCCTGCACACCGCCGCACGTGTGCGGGAACTCGACACCGCCGATGATGTTGCCGCGGTGCTGGACTGGCGTCTGGACCCCTCCGGCGCGCATTCCACCGGCACCGGACCGCTGCCGTGGGCACAAGGAATCCCGCGCGGTCTGCGCGAGGATCTCGACTCCACACAAGTCACCCCGCGTGCCCGCATCGTCGGCGATCTCGCGGCTCAGATCCGCCGCGACAGCCACACATGGACTCCGGTAACAGCGCCGCACTGGGCACGACCTCTCGTCGGCACCGATCCGTGGCTGCTCGGCGAGCTCGCGGTCTGGCGCGCCAGCCTGCATGTCGACGACCGCGACATGCGCCCCACCGGACCACCCCGCTACGGCGCGCTCGAACGTGAGCACAAACAACTCCTCGACGCCCGCGTCACTGACGCGCTCGGCGATATCGGTCTGCCGGTGAACAAATGGGCCGCCACCGTCGAGCGGTTGGAGGCCCGCGTCGTGGAAGACCCGTATTGGCCCGTCCTCGCGGACAAGATCGAAGTCGCCTCCCGCGCGGGAATCGACATCGAAATCCGGCTCACCGACGCCGCGGCGCTGCGCCCGCTGCCCGATCAGATGCCCGCGGCCGCACTGTGGTCACGCCTGGAGTTGGAACCCTCCGCACTCGACACCGGCCGCGGACACCGCAACCTGCGCCCGGACTGGATCACCGATCTATGCGCCGTGCTCGGCGACGAGGCCGCCGACCGCGTCATCGCCGACCCGGCGTGGCCGCGTGTGGTCGCTGCGATCGACCGCGCGACCGGCACCGACTGGACGCCCCAGCAACTACTCACCACCGCGCACGAACTGCTCCTCGCCGCCCAACCCGACGACACCTCCAGCCTGCGCCCCGACCAACTCGCTTCCGCGCTGGCCTGGCGCATCGACGCACTCCTGCACCACACACCCACCCCACACACCAACGCTCCCACCGCCGACGCGCCTGGTCGCGCGGATTCACCCGAGTCCACCACACCCCCTGATGTACCACCGCAACCCGAATACAACCAGGAAGGCCGCCAACCAATGCCCCCCGAACCCGCGTCACTACCGGCCTCCGAGGTAGACATCGGAACTGAAACCGACGCCGCTGAGTTCCCCGAACGTATTCGCGAGGTGGCCGAACTGTTCCGCACCGGCCAGATCGCCGCAGCCGTCGATGCGTTCGGCGAGCTCGCCGACATCGCCACCGACGAACAACACACCGTCCTCGCCGACATCGCCGAAACCCTCTATCGCAATGCCTTTCCCATCGCCCGCGCACGGTTGCGGTGGGCTGCCGAGCGTCTCCCTGAGCATCGGGCACTCATCGAGGCATGCACACCGGCCAGCGACCCGCACGTCTACCAAACCCCCACCCGCCCAGCCGAACCCATCTACCAGCGTGACCGACACCGCGAGGTCGCCCGTGACCACCCTGACCACATCAACCCCGATGCACGCCGCGAACAACTCACCGACGCACAGATCGATGCCCGCCGAGCCGAGCAGGGCTACCACGACAACCGCGCCGACGTCGACGACCAGCCCTACGACAACGTGGTTCCGGATGGAGTTCTGCATCACTACTACCGCGAGGTGTTACCCGATGCGCGGCCGAAGCACCGCCCACTCGATTACGACCGCGCCGCCCTGCCCGACACCCGCGGATTGGGCTGTGTCGCCTGCAGTCTCGAACGCACCCGAACCGACGCCTCCCCCATACCTCCGCGCCGCGCCGACGACGGGCTCTGCGGCGAATGCCGCGACGGTAACCAGCAAGGCATCCCCGACCACGATCCCGCCGACCACATCGCCGCACGCTGCACCCACATCGCCGCCACCAAACCCCCCGCCGCCGCTCTCGCCATGCTGCGCCGCGACTGGCGCGCCACCCCCAACCCAGCACACCGAGCCGCGATCGAAGCCTGGCTCCACGATCATCCACTTCCCGACACCACCCAGCCATCGCGCTCGGCCGACCCCGCCGATCCAGCATTCGACAATCCGCTCTACGTGCTCGCCGACGCTCAACTCGACGAGCACATCACCCAACTACACCAACGCCTCGCCCTCGCCGACACCGAGACATTCCTGTTCAACCCACCCCAGCACCCACCCGACCCAGACGATCTCGCCCGCCGCCACACCGCAGCACAACAGGCGATCCGCGACGCCCACACCGCCGACCAGCAACTCCACACCGCCGCCAAAGCCTTCCACGCCGTTGCGACCGAACTCCACGACGCGCGCGCCGATCTCGACGCCACACCCACCTACCGGCGCGGCCAACGCCGAGCTCTGCAAACCCGCATCGACACCCTGATCGCCGAACAAACCACGCGCAACCGCGAACACAGCACCGCACGCGCCGCCGCACGCCAGGCAAAACGCGACGCCATCCTGCTCGCCGGAACCCCCGACGGCTGGGACCAACTCCTGAACACCGCCTCTGAACACGCACTAGACACCGACCAACACCACACCGAAGCGGGAACCCACACCAGTGAAGAAGTCCGGACCCGCATCGCCGACATCAACCAACAGCTCGAGAAATACCACGCCGAGCAACGCCGCCGCCGCAACCTCAACCACACCCAGCTAGCGTACGAACAACACCATCGCCAGCTCATCGAACCGGCAGACGAACCCGGCCATGAGAACAGCACTGACCACCCCGAGCCTGTCAATCACCTTCCAGACGATGACCTCGGACTGTAAATACTGAACGAAACAGCAGAACCGTTGGTCGCTGACCTCGCCACCACTTATCCATGTGTCACGCGAAATATCGTGTCACGCCACGAGTCGGGCGCTGTTCATCCGAAACGAGCCGATACCGGCCACGGCTCCGCCGCATCCCCGAGCCCCACGACTAAGCACGGCCGCACCCGCCGATTCCGCACGCACCCGACACCACCCAGCCACACCGATCCCGAGACCTCCGCACTGTCGTTACGAGAGGCCGTCGTAGACATCCGCTGAATCGAGCAGGTTCGCCGCGATCTTGCATGCCTGTGTTTCTGTCACGCTGGTCAGCGCGTCCGGCAATATCAACTCCAGGAAAACATGCCGATCCCCGTCTACATCCGCCGCCTTCACTCGCACCCCGACCGCAGCCGACAGCTCGGGCCCCGACACCTTCACCGACACCACCGGACCGTAATGCTGCACCAGCGCACCCGGATCCGATGGATCCAGGTCGCGATGATCGACACACCACAACGGCCGACACATCGGCACCGCGGACGCGACACCACACACTTCGGTCCCGACAATTAACCACTCAGCCAGCGCACGCGCCTGCCCGGAGGTCAACTCCACATGACCAACCCCTGGCACGACGAGAGCAATTACGCGGTGCCGCACACCATCACAGTCCACGGCAGTCAACCGCACAAACACACGCCGCTGCGCACTCGACGAAACCATCCCCGAAACCGGAACCGACAATTCCGGACCGTAATGCACACAACAAGTATCGGGCTCATCCAGATCGCGATGCCACACACACCACACCGGACACGAAAGAACAATGGCCACAATCGATCCCCCCCATGGCGAACGAAGTCCGTCGGGCCTGAGCCCCACCGCAATCCACTGTAACCAAACTGACGCCAAACGGTGACCGCCGACCCATGACATCGATCTCAATGAGCTTGCACGCCAGAGACATAGCGGCAGACACAGTACAGCGTCTACGCCCATGACGACTGGTTCGACTCGAAAGAGCCACCTTCTGTCCGTGAACCGCAATCCCAGGTCCGCGCACAGTCCACCAATTATGGTGAGCGCGACACTGAGTCAGCGGTCGCCGTCTGGGCTTTCGTCGAGGAGCGGAACTTGTTCTACCGTGCCGCCAGCGCCGACTACGACGGTGACAAGGCCAGGGTCGACCACATCGTTGGCTTGGCGGGCAGGAAGATCACGGCCTGAAGGATGTAGCGGTCACCGCGGCGGCGAGTGCGCCGTGGAGCGGATGATCCGGCGCGGTGGTCAAAGTGGGGATGCATCGCAGTGCCAGGCGCTGATCGTGCGATCGATGGCATCGGGCCAAGGCCACTGGGTGTCGTCGGAACGGATCAGGTCCACGATCACGCTCTCCAGGCGTTCACCGTTCAGATCTCCTGGTCGACCGGGTCGAGGGCATGAAGGATGGTCGGAATGGCGACGCCCAGAACGGATTCCACTTGGTAATAGTCGAGATCGGATTCCAGTTCGTCGACCCACTCCGCGAGTTCGAATGACTCCATCACGTGCCAGGGCGTGCGGTGATTCGGGCGTTCGGTCTTCTGGGTGAGCAGGGCGACAGTGTAGGCGACAGCCGCGGGCCAGATCCGTTCCAGCGTGGTGTCATCGAGATCGTCGCTTTCGCCGTCGTCCAGGTATTCGCTCACCTCGTCCGCTCGATTGGCTCGGCTGAGAGCGCGCAGATCCGGGTGGGCCTGGTCGATCGCGGCGGCAATGTCTTTGAGGGAGGCGCCGCAGCCGAAATCGGCAAACACGCTCGGCCGGCGATCTGCCGGAGGCAGCCAGATCCACGTCTTTCCCGGATCGTGCCACCACTCCAGTGGGCGGAAAACGGTGCCGGCTGCCGTCCACTCCTGGGTCAGCCATGTGTGGAACTCGCCGCCGCCCAAACAACACAACAATGCCTGCATTCCCGCCCAGCCGGCCGCGAGTGCCAGGTTCGTGGTGGCGGCCTGGTCGAGTTGGAAGGCGAGCTGGGCAGGATGGGCACCGAGCAGATCGCCGTCGAATGCGCACGCAGGACACACGCTGACCCTAGTCGTGGTGGGCTCCAACAACGCCGATGCGGGGTACGAGTCCCCGCAGATTGCGCAGTCGGTGTCGACGGCTGTGTCGGCATGATCGCGTTGACGAGCCTGCCCCACCACGCGGTCGATCTCAGCGATGATCCGGGATACACCACCGCTGGCGGGGATCTCGTGGGCGTCGACGCCGCGGACCCGGCCCAGTTCCTCGGAGAAGTCGACGACAAGCGGGGCCCACACGATCACGCGAAGCGGCATGGACAGGTCAAACGTGTCGGGGTCGTCGGGGTGCTCGTCGCCGGTGAAACTAGACAGCTCGTTCTGCCGTTCGACGGAGATCGTCGCGGGCCCGGCATACAGACGCAGTCCGGTCGCCTCGGGGTGGTGCTCGATCTCGACCGGCCATCCCGCTGTGTCGAGCCCGGCGGCCAGGCTGTCGTGCAGATCGCTCGCAAGGGCAACTCCTCCCGGCTGAGTGGTCCGCATGGAGGAAGCTGCATCGAGGTAGGTTCTGCCGGTCGCTGCGGCGTGGTCACGCACGGCCTTCTTGCGCCAGTAATCGCGGGTCATCCGGAACTCCTTGTGCGGCACGGCTTTCCACGCTCCGCGCCTCATAAGTTTCCAGGCACGACAACACACGCTCCGCACGATCACAGACCTTGACCGTGAACAGCCCGGCGACGGCGTGGGCGTCGGTGTCCGGCACGGTGCGGGCCAGCGCGGGCGGCCCAAATGTGCACTCTACGTCAGTGCGCGACGAGCGAACACCCTCAGGGACAACCATCGTGTCCCGCCCGCACAGTTACAACCGTCAACTCGGCAAAGCCGGCGTCAGGGAATGATCGCAAAGCTGTCAGGCTAAGCGGCAGTAGAGACAGTCGATGTCGCAGGTCTCTCCGCGCAGCTTGCAGATGACCGACGCCGCTGTCTCGGTTCCGGTTTGCGTCATCGTCAAATACGGGCTGTCGTTGTCCCCGTTCACACGGCTCACTCCCAACCCGAATCGGTGGCTTTGGTCTGGCTCAGTCGAGGAGGCGGCCGAGCAGAGCACCCTGTCCCGATTGCAGAACGTGGGCGGCTTCGAGCGGAATCCAGAAGCATTCGAACCGTGTCGGCTCTGCCTCGCCGTCGTGGTCTTCCTGGCTTGCCCACCGGTCGGTCGCGTCCTGGCACAACTCCAACTCGAAGAAGTGCCGGTGCTGGATCTCGAACCGGTAGGGGCTGATGTCGTATTCGGCTTCTCCGAGCTTGCGTACGATCTTGAACTCCGACAGCCCGGTCTCCTCCCTCGCTTCGCGCAGCGCCGCATCCTCGGGCGTTTCCCCAGCTCGAATGCTGCCAGCGGGCACCTGGATCCCGACTTCCTCCCACGAGTAGTCGGTGTGCCGGAACACCAGCAGCTTGCCGTCGTAAACGACGTAGACCAGTACCTTCTCCTTGACGACCTTCTCGGGCATCAGGGGCAATCCTTCCCGCGAATCATGGAATCAAGGTGGCGTGGAATGAACGAACTGCCAGACCGAGCCCAACCTCCGACGGCACGTGCGGCCGTCTCCAGCCAGGCAGTCTATTAGTGGACCCCATGTGTTCACCCCCGGCGCAACGTCGCCGGTTCTCTCGTCAAATAGACTGTGTTCCAAGCATTTTAGCGGTTCTTCGGATACCGGATCGGTGTCTTACGGCTAGCTGCCTGCCTCGGCGCGAGTGATCAGAGCGTCCAGCAAACCCGCGAGGCTGTCGTGCCGTCGCATGATGACTGGACACGGTGGCGGAGCTATCGCCGGGACGAGTCGGGCCGGACAACCCGAACATGGTTGCGCGTACGGACTCGGCGACGGCAACTGTCGCGGACTCCATGGCGATGTCCGCGAGCGGCAGGGCTGGCATCGTAGGTCGGAACGAGGATCCGGCAGTGCAGTGCAGTGCTGGTCTGTGGGATTCCGTTTTCACTGGTTTATCTATACGGGAGGCTGTATGGACTCAGTTCGTCTCAGCCCTGGAACCAGTCGCGGCCGCAGGCCCGCGCGACCGCCTTCAACGTCACGACCACCACACTCGACAGCGTCGACAGCTCGAGCAGCCATCGGCACAATCAATACCCGCGTCCAGCGGGAGGGAGCGTTTCGATGCCGAGCACCGTGCTGCTCATGATGGACCTGCAGAACAGCTATCTGGTCCAAGATGTACGCGACGCGCTGGGGTGGCCACCAATCTGGCGGCTGCACGAGGTGGTCACCGAGTGCGCAACCCTGCTCGCCGCAGCGAGATCCGCCGATGTACCTGTGATCTACTCACGCCAAACCCTCAGCCCGGCAGGGCAGTTGGCATTCAACCCGCGGGCCGCGCGACACCGCCGATATCGGGCCTCACGGGTACCGCACCTGCGACCGGAGGAAAAGGTGTGGCGCTCGCAGTTGATGGATGCGGTGGCACCCGAATCCGGTGATGTGGTGTTGGAGAAGACCAGGCATAACTTCTTCGCCTACACCGAACTAGGGCCGATACTGCGCAGCCTCGGCGCTCAACGACTCGTCGTCGCCGGTCTGCAAACCAACGTGTGCGTCGAAGCCACCGTACGGGCGGGCCTCGAACACAACTTCGAAGTCGCCGTAGCCGAGGACGCCGTCACCACTGACGGGCCAGCACTGCACTACGCAGCACTGAACTCGATGCGCGTCCTCTACGTCGAAGTCGCCCCATGGAGAGACCTGATGGAATCAGGTGCCGCCTGGGACACGGCCTACACCACACCGAACTACGGCCGCGACACCGCCTACTGGGACGACACAACTGTCGCAGCAGTGCCCCGATGATG
This sequence comes from Nocardia sp. CA-120079, assembly GCF_050955745.1. NCBI lineage: Bacteria > Bacillati > Actinomycetota > Actinomycetes > Mycobacteriales > Nocardiaceae > Nocardia > Nocardia sp. CA-120079. Next base: position 4,993,178 of record NZ_CP192088.1, on the reverse strand, counting down.
CTGCCGAAATTCACCATTGTAGATCGAACCACGACCGTCGAGGAGTATCGATCTCTGCGTGAGTCAGTCGGATGGGCGAGTCCTCCGCGGTCGAAATGCCAGGCAGCGCTGGCACAGTCGCTGTTCGGTGTCGTCGCCCTACGGGATGGCATCACAGTCGGGATGGGCCGGGTCGTCGGCGACGGCGCGGTGTACGCCACCATCGTGGATGTCGTTGTCGCAGAGGGTTTTCACGGTCACGGCATCGGTCAAGCAATCATCAACCGCTTGATCGAATGGGCCAGTACATGCGGGATCAGCCACGTCGGACTGGTCGCAGATGACTCCGTTGCCGACTACTACGCGAAATGGAGCTTGCAGTCCAGTGGTCAATACCTCCGGCTGTCAACGACCGATCCCATCCCGCCGACCCCTCAGCGCAAACACGTATCGCGATGAATCACCGACGATCGGGCCACCTCGTGGCGGCGACCATGTAGCCCTTGGGGTCCCGCCACGCCACACTAGGTGTGGCGAACCAGGTTTTTGACGTCAGCCCAAGATCGCGTCGCGGTATGGGCTGGCCCTGCCGCTGCCGTAGAAAGAGAACAGGGCCCCGGCAAAGCGGATCAATGGTCAGGCGGTGTCGCGACGACTCGAAGATTCTCTCCAGTGAGCCGATCGCGACGCCGTCTCTACGGCCATGCCAGCCGTCGCCTCAGCCATGCCCGTGACACCTGTGCCGAGTGCGCTTGGTGGCGGCGAAGATTTGGTGATCGTGGTGGGCCGGGTTGGCGGCTGTTGTTCTCCCAGTAGCCGACCAGCGCACAGATGAACGCGTCTATCGCCGCTGGCTCGGCATCACGAGTCGACGTATGCGCGGCAAGGATTGGGTCCGGGTCGACGCCGCTGGCCGCGATCGATGGCGCCAGCGAGACGAGGTCGATCCAGGCTGCGCCGACGCACGGCCACGCCCAGTCGATCACCGACACGCCCCCTTCGGGACGCAGCAGCATATTATCCGGCCGTAAGTCGGTGTGTAACAGGGTGTCACCGGCGGCGTGTTCAGGCCAGGTCGATTCCAACTCGGCCAACCGGTCGAGGTTGCTCAGCGACCAGCTGTCGAGGTCGGAGGGCGGGCCCTGCCCGGCGAATCGCCGCCAGCAGTTCAGGCTCGGCCCGTAGCCATCGGCGATCGTGGGCGCATCGGACAGTGGGCTCGGTGTCAGTGTGTGGGTCAACTGCTCGACTGTGGCGAGGACCGCACGCAACTCGGTCGGCCGTTCGAGTCGGGGGTGGCGGCCGTCGAGGTCGTCGAACACTACGGCGAACCATCCCGCGATGTCGACCGTGAACTGGACTGACGAAGTCGGCACCGTGCGCGGTAACCGTGCTGCGGTCCGCGCTTCGGTCCGGTACACGCCTGACAGGTTGTCCGCGCAATTGATCGCTTTCGCGAACACCCTGCGGCCATCATCCAACAGCAGTCGCGCGGCCATGCCGTGGCTGAACCCACCCGATTGGGAGGCAGCAGTGCGAACCCGTGCACCGAGGCGGCGTTCGAGTTCGGCGCGTACCGGCCGTGGCAGGTCCGCCCACGCGATTCGCGCCGCGGTGCCCGTGATCTCTCCCATCGCACCATCGTGATGCCGCGCGCCGCTGCGCTCCAGTCATTATTGGAAGCCGTTGCGCTGGGCGGGGGTCTGTCGGGTCGCTAGCCTTGTCGATAGTCCCAGCCCGTTCGTGAGAGTCGATGTTGTTGTAGACCGCGCCTCGTGTATAGGCGACGCACTCAGCGATCTGATCGATCGATGTGGACGTAAGCCATGGGCAAGGAACAACGCACGCGCCGAGTGGAGGATGCGCTTGCGGGTGATCTGCTGGTCACCGGCCCGCGCCCACCCCGCGCCGGAAACCTAGAGCGGTTCATGGATCCGTGGGGTCAAGGGAAAGCGGGACTGCTCGCAAGTCGTGGCTCCCTATTCTCATGGTTTGCGTGCAACTGCACCGTAGGCCGAGACCGGTGTGGTCTGGCCGACTTCGGCGGCGACGGCACGCCAGTTCGTGATCGGCACAAAGCCCGGTTCTACGAATTCCAAACCGTCGAACGCGGCGCGGATCGCCTCACGGGGACGAGGAACGTAGGGCACCGCACCGGCCGTTCCGTAGCGGCGCCACATTTCCACGTAGGCCGGGCTGTCGTCGGTGCCGTCCCACATGGCCAGGAAACTGCCAGAGGGCATCTCGGCCATCACGGTGCGCACCGTCTGCAGCATGTCGTCGTGGCTGCGGGCGTGGCCGAGCACCCCCATGAACATCACCGCGACGGGCTCAGTGAAGTCCAGTCGGTTCCGCGCCTGGTAGAGGATCTGCGTGGGTTCATGGAAATCTCCGTACACGCAGCTTGTGATGCCTTCCGGTGTCGTGCTGATCAGCAACGCTCGGGCGTATGCGAGTACCAGCGGATCGTTGTCGATGTAAACCACTCTCGCCGCTGGCGCCACAGCCTGGGCTACCTCATGGGTGTTCAGCAAAGTCGGCAAGCCGCAGCCGATATCGAGGAACTGGTGGACACCGGCGTCACGGGCGACGAAATCGACCGCGCGGACCAAGAACTGCCGCGACTGCACCGCCATCGTGGTGATGTCCGGGTACACACTGATGCACTCGCCCCCGACAATCCGATCGATGTCGCAGTAGTCCTTGCCGCCCATCCAGAAGTTCCAGATCCGCGCCGACTGGGGGATGTCGTTCCGGATCAGCGCTCGCGGTTCCACCTCAACCATATGCCGCTGCATCTGGCCGCGCGCCGATGTGGTGACCAGCAGGTCGAGCCCCGACGATGTGGGAGTTGTTAGCCTGGAGAGCGACTGCGAACTTGTTGCGTCCACAGATCTTCGGGGTTTTCACGATCCCGCCGCGGCCCGGGACGTCGTCGCCCCCTGGGAAGTCGATCGCCTGCAGCGGGCAACCAGCCTTGGCCAACGCCGACAGCACCCGATTCTGTGGCGGTAGAGGTGGCGCCGGTTCCCGAATTCGCCGTTCCCGCAGACCATCAGGCTCATGGTGCCGGGTTCGTGCATGCTCGGCGACGCCCGCAGCCGCGAGTTCGAACATGGTGTCGGCGAGAAGCAACCGGGGATGAGTTCCACGCTGGACATGAATTTCCCTTCTCCTGCAACCTGTTTGGTAGTTGCGCGGCCGTGTGAGGTGGTGAAGGCTGTGTGCGGCCCAGAAACTGAGGCTGAGCAGGATCATCAACGGCGGCGCGCGTTGTCACAGAGTCCACGTGGGCGCGTTCTATTTCCTTCCGATACGGCTGCAAGCGCCGTTGTTCACAGCCGCATCGGTCAACCACCAGCGCGGCCACCAGGACCGGCTGACGGCGGGTCATGGTGTGGTGGCGGTAATGAAGCTGTCGGGGGTCCAGCCGGTAAGTTCCTCGTAGGGTGCGAGGTAGTTGTCGCCGCTGAGCGGTGAGCCGGGGAGGTCGGGGACGTCGAGGGCGGCGCATAGGTCCGGTATGTGGTCGATGAGGAAGCGCTGGCGTGTGGCGAGTGCTTCCTCGATCGAGGCGTTGTGCTCGTTCCAGCCCTGGACTGGGTGGGTGTTGTACCAGCCGCTGTACAGGTAGTAGATGAGGCCGAGCGCGAAGGTCTCACCGACGGTGATGAGGAGGTGTTTCGCGAGGGGCTCGGTGATGGCGGATGCGGCGATGATCGGGGCGATAGCCACTGCCCGGTCCCCGGCGGCGACCGTCAGTGCGATGGCCGCCGTGCCTGGGCCCACGACCGGCCCTGCCGCCGTGAGATCTCCGCGGCGCAGCCCCTCAGCGATGGCCCGCTCGCGCCGGACAAGAAGCTTGACCGGCCAAGGCAGATCGTCCGGTGTGCCCGGCAACTGCGGGGTGGCAATGTCCAACAGCGCCTTTCCTGCTTTGATCTGCAGGACTTGTGTCTCCCCCTCCGCGACCATGGCCCCGAAAATGTTCTCGTGCCACGCGCCCAGGCGGCTCAGCACGGTCGCGCCGTGGGAGGCGGTGCGCATCCGGCACATCAGCAGCACCCGCTCCGCGAGCTGCGTCAGCGTGGTCTTGGCGAGCATCGACCACAGTCCCATTGCAGGGTCGCTGTTGGTGGTGACCGCGCGCATGTCACGCAGATAGCGGCCCAGGATACTCGCGCAGTAGACCGCGGCCAGCCCGGTCGCGAGGTTGTCTTGTACCGCGTCACGGTCGGCCATCACAGTTGCGCCTGGTCGGCGTTGGCGGGCGAAATTGTCTAAACCGTGCAGGGCGGCGCGAGCGCTGGCAACAGAAGCGTTCGCCAAGTCGAGACGACCGTCTCCCAGTGCACTGATCGTGCGATGGAAGCGTTCGCGTGGGTCAACGATGTCGCATTCGAAACTCCCGACCTCGGTGAAGCGGGCCCAATCCCCTGCCAGCAGTGCATCTTTCGGTACCCAGCAATCGCGGAACCGGATGATCGCGTGAGCCATCGGCGAAAAGTCCTTGTCCGGCAATGGCTTGAGGTCCACACCCGCAGCCAATCCGTCAGCGGTCCGAAAGCGCAGCAGGAACGCAAAGACCCCCTCATCATGGCCGTGCACGTACAGGCGGGCGATGGCCACCACGATGTTCGGCACGTCGCGGTCGGCGAGATTCGGCATCGAGTACGCCGCAAGAAGGTCGGGGGTGCGCATCCAGCACCCGTTTGTCGTGGAATCCCAGACCGCCAAGTTGCGGTGGTCGGCGCCGTTGGTGCCGCCGAGCTCGGTCAATGACAACACCCCCACCGCGGCACCGGTGTCGAGATCGGCCAGGCACTTCTGCTGGTACGGCGTGCCGGTCCCCAGGGTCAGAATCGCGTGTGCCACTAGGTCGATGTCCCCGGTCAGAAGCGGCAGCACGTGGGTCGCGCTGACGGCGGACTCATCGCAGAACGCACCCCGCAACTGGGGGTCGGCAGCGAGGTCTCGCACCGGTACGCCGAGCTTCTCGATCGCCGACCGCAGCAGGACGGGCCCGCGTGCTGCGTGCTCGTTATAGGTCAGGCCCGACACCGGCAGGTCCTCCACTGCCCTTACCGCGTCGCGGACCCATGCCCGCTGCACGGTGTCTGGGCCGAACAACGCGGTCCGCAACGCCTCGACAGGTTCGCTGCCGACATGCGCGCGGGTGGTGGTGAGATCGATGGTCATGTGGAACTCGCCTTCTCGCCAGGCGCCCCGCCGACGGCTGTAGCCGCGCGGCGTGCCGCCGAATCATGTTGGGTTTCAATACCTTTCGTGTGCGTTCGGATCCGGGGAAATGTCATCGGTAGGCCGAAACGTTGTGTCGCCCGGTCTGTGTGATCAGGGCAATAGACCGACGGCTTGGAGAGCTGTGACCCTGTCGCGGGCGACTACGCGATGGCGGGTGATGGCGCCGAGAACGGCGAAAGCTTCTTCCGGTCGCCAGGATTCGCACACCCCGGCCAGAGTGTTCCAATCGGCGCGCCACCGTTCGTTGTGGTGCGCCACGATGGCGCCGGTGCGGACCATGGTCTCCATGGTTTGACCCGGGTGGGGCCACCAACGGTGGTCGAACCGCGCGACGGGTGTGTCGATGACGTCACACAGCGTCAGCGGCAACACCACCGCCTGCTCGGGATTCCACGCCTGGCGCGCGGCGGCCAGCTGCTGGTCGAAGAACTCCAGGTAGTACCGGGGGTCGTCATCCAGAGCCTGCAGCTGCTCTTGGTTCAGCCTTCCGGTGCCACGGTGGTGCTCGATGAACTCGCGGTGATAGGTGTCGAGGAATCGGTGCGGGACCGGGATACCGTCGCGATCGAGAGCTGGGGGGCGCAGTACGTCGATGGTCATCGCGTTGTCCTTAGATGTGCAGTGGCGGAGCTGGATTGAATACGACCGGGAATGCGTCCAGTGCGCGATGAAACGGTCCGGGACGCCAGACGAGTTGCTTTTTCGGGCGGGCCGGTACCAGGTCGGGTAGCGCGTCGAGCAGTCGTTCGATGGCGGTGTGGGCGATCATGCGTGCCAGAACTCGCGCCGATCGGTGACACGCGTGTGGGCCGGCACCCCAGGACAGATGCCATTCGGCCTCGAAGAACTGGCCTGTGTTGACGGTGGGATCGTTGTTGCAGGCGGCCATGCTGATCACGACAGGCTGATTCGCCGGGAGCCAGATGCCGTCAACCTTGATGGGTTGCGGCGGGTAACTGAGGCAGAGGTTGGTTATCGGTGGGTCTTTCACCAAGATCTCGGTGAGCGCGTCCGCGATCGGCATTCCGAACGACTCGCGGCTAGTGAGGAATCGGTCCTCGGTCACCATCAGTAGCACCGTGTTGGCGATCAGATTCACCATCGGCTCGATCCCCGCGGCGTAGAGGGTGACCAGCTGGTTGATGAGTTCCTCGTCGGACAATCCGGGCTTATGGGCGAGCAGCCGCGTGGTGATGTCGTCGCCGGGGTTCGCCCGCTTGTCTGCGATGTGACGCCCAAGTGCTTGGACAAGTACCTGGTTGACTTTGTCGGTGTCGGTAGTGGAGTCGAACATCCTTGCCAGCGCCCACGCGACATCGTTTCCGGTGTCATCGGTGCAGCCCAGCATTGTGTTCATCACCGAGAAGGCCAGTGGCCGCGCGTAGTCGACGATGACATCGGCTTTTCCGGCGCGACAGAACTTATTGATCAACGGCGTTGTGGTGGCGATCACCTGATCGCGCAGGCGGTGCGGCTCGACGCCGTCGAGTCCAGCGGTGTTGGCACCGCGATAGAGAGCATGCGGGAGGCCCGCGCTACGCAATGCGTTGGGCCGCCACTCCAACATCGGCTTAACCGGGCTGTCGGCGGGAATGGTGTCCTGCCAGGCACGGGGGTCGGCGGGAAAGTGCTCGGGATCGGTGAGAATCCGCACTGCGGTGTAGTAGCCGATCACCAGTGTCGCGGGGACGCGTGGCGCGAGTTCGACCGGGACCAGCGACCCGTACTTCTTGCTCCGCATGTCCTGATAGGCGGCGTGCGGGTCTTTCGCGAACTCGGGAGTGTGCAGCAGGATTCGGGGACCGACCTGTTCGATCGGTTCCGAAGCTGCCCGCGCAGGGGCAGCAGGAGCCGGGGGGAAGTTCTGCATCACGGCCGGGGTCTCCTATGGAAGCTCAAGCTGAGGGGACGGGCGGAACCTGACCGGTAGCGCGACCACGGCGCTGAGGAAGGGATTCGCCACCCGCTCCAGGCTCTCGACGGGAACAGCCAGCTCGATATCGGGCAACGCGTCCCACAGTTGAGCGAGGGCCTCGCGCGCGATCAGCGTCGCCAGCTCGTCTGCCGGGCACTTTTGGGCTCCCGCACCGAAAGAAAGGTGCGCGCGGTTGCCGCGGATCTCCGTGCGTGTCACATTCATCGCAGCGGGATCGCTGTTGCACGCCGCCACTCCGACCAGTACCGGTTCGTGCTCGTGCACCGTGCCGCCGTCGAGGATCTGCATCTGCCGTGGGAAGCGCGCGAACGCGATCGCCAGCGGCGGATCGCTGTAGAGCACTTCCTCGATCGCTTCCTGCGGCGACAGTGCGCCACCAACAGCGTCGCCGCCGAACGGCTCATCGGTCATCGCCCGCAGCACAGCATTGGCGATCAGGTCCCACGTCGGCTCGGTGAACCTGTACAGCATCGTCAGTTGGCAGATGACCTCGTCGACCGATAGCCCGGACCGATGCTTCAGCAGCCACGATGTGACATCCATGCCTGGGGCGGACCGTTTGGCCGAGACGGTGTCGCTGATCGCCTCTTCAAGCATGCGGTTGCCCAGTTTCACCGACGCGGGATCGGTGGCTCGCAGCGTCATGATCGCGTTCAATGCGTGCTGTCCTGCCTCCGGCGATAGGCCCAGAACCTCATGAACCACGTCGACAACCAGCGGTTGCGCGAACTGGCCCAGCAGATCCGCCGAACCATCGTCACAGAAGCCGTTGATCAGCGTCACTGCCACGCGTTCGACTGTGTCCTCTAGAGCGAATTGGTCGATGCTGGCGAGGGTTTCGCTGATGGCGAGCCGGTACCTGGAGCGTGTGGCTCCCGAGGTGTGTAGTGCGTCCGGGCGCGGGCCCAAGCTCGGCAAAGCGGGGCAGTTTGGAGGCACCTGCTGCGCCCAAGCCGTCGGATCGGTCGGATACCGCTCCTCGTGGGTGAGGATCTCCAGTGCATCGCGATATTCGGTGACCAGGGTGGCCGGTACCCCGATGTCCACCGGGACCAGAGACCCGAAACGCTGCCGCATTTCCCGGTACGCACGATGCGGGTCCGCCCTGAATTCTGGCCCGAATAGCGGCACCGGCATCCCCGACGGGTCGACCGGAGGTGGCGGTGAAGCTGGTTGCCCAGTGGTCACTGATATTCGGCCTTTCACTGTGGCGCACGGACTTTGGCGCGTCGGCGTATACGTCATGCGGTCCCGGCACGTCCCCCTTGGTCCGGTCGCCCCTGACAGCGACTGCACACCGATGGATCATGGGAGCCAGCTAGTCGTCCCAGTCGTCTTGGGCGTTCACCCCGCCGCTGTATGCGGCGGCAGCGAGGTACTGGCGGCACTGCGGACCGTGCCCGGAGTGGGTCACCCGGATGAAACGGGCTTCATCGATCGACCCGAACCGCACGTCGCCGTGGGCGGCGCAGTCGGCGTGTCCGACAATCCACAGCTCTTTGTCCACAACAGTGGTCATGCGCGCCTCCCAGGTAGCCCGACAGCATCCGGACACCGGGCCCGCCGTCCGCCACGTCTCGGACGGCGAACGGTTCACGACGATGTGACCGAAGCGAATCCGGTGCCGGATGCCTGTATCAGGCTCGCGCTCGCGAAAGGGTCATCCAATCCCTGGCAGGGATATCCCTGCTAGGGATCGCATTCGGGGACCGTCGAATATCTCGCCTAGCTAGACACCGAAAACCTCTGCGCGAAAACATCATTGGACGTACAGGAAATTCCGCAACTTCGATCGTGCGGGGCCAGTACTCGGCCGCGCACCCGACTACGGTGGCGGGCTTAGTGCACTGGGTGCCAGAGGACGGATCGGTCGCCGCTGCGCAGGGATTGGACGCGGCGGTGGAGTTCGGTCGCGGCGGCCGGTTTGTCCGGCGCTAGACGGATATAGGACCCGACCGAGTGCAGTTCGACGATGTCGCGCAGCAGGACCCAGCCAGGCCAGGTGAGCATGTCGTAGCCGTAGGCGTCGGCGAATTGCTGTCGATAGCAGTCGGATTCGTGGAAATGGTCGGGAACCGTACCGATCAGGTCCAGCTCCCGGGGGCCGATACTGGTGCCGTCCCAGTCGATCAACACCCACCCGGCCTGGTCGCGAACCGCGTTGCCAGAGTGAGCGTCGGCGTGGATCAGCCCGATTCCCAACGGCCACTTCGTGTCTGCGAACTCGGCGACCAGTTCATCGGCCCGGCTCCGCAGCCACACGCGGTCAGTGGCAGACAGCGCCGGTCGTGTGCGACGGTCGTCGATGTCGAGTGCCTCGCCCAGGCGCAGCAACGGCCGGTAGGCCGGAATCGGGGCGTCCTGCGGCGGATCACCGACCGTGTGCAGTCGCCGCACCAGCGCGCCGAGAGCGGCCGGATCGGCGGATCCCTGCGTAGGCCGGTACGGCCAGAAAGTGGCTACCGCCCCACCGGCGAGGACCGGTTGTCGCCCCGGCAACGGGGTCAGCGCGATCGGATCGTCTGGGTTCGACAGCCATCGAGTCACCGCGACGGCCGCGGTAGCGCGTTGACGCCGCAGCTCGGTCGCGGGTGCCAAACGCACCACGACAGAACCAACCAGCCACACCGCGTTCGATCGGTGATGCAGCATCACCGCATCCTCGACGCCGGCGACACCGAATTCCGCGCACACCGCACCCAGAGCATCGCGGCCCGGCAGACCGCTGTCGATCACTTCGCCTCGACGAGGGTGTCGCTGATCTGAGCTCGCATATCGGTGACCAGGGAGTCGCGATCGTATTGGGCCGCAATCCGATTCAAATCGCGCAGCCGGGTATAGCAGCGTCGCGAGGTCAAGCCACCGATCGCTTCGATCGCGGTGTCACAGTAGGCAGCGGCGCTGTCGTGGTCACCGGCCTGCAGGCATGCCCCAGCCAGGGTCGGCAGAGCAACGGCTTTGCTGCGGGCGTGCGCAAGCGCGTGGCCCTCAACGGCGGCGCGCAGCAGCTGCACCGCTGTCGGGGCATGATCGCGATCATGGGTGGAGAGCAGGTAATACGAATGCCCGTGCTGGGCGGAGATTTCGGCGGGAGTGATGAACGCCGCCCACGGGGCAAGGCTGCTTCGATCCACCCTCGCGTAGAGGTCCTGGGATTGCTGGATCGACCGGTGCACGGCGGCGGCGTCACCACGAGCCGCCCAGCACCACGCCGTCACCGACGCGATATACGCTTCGGTAACCGTAGAGACCGGATGGCGGCGGCTACTCGCGGTCACGGCCGCGGTCTGCACGCACCGCAATGCGTCATCGAGCATCTGCTGCTGGTGGTCACGTTCCGCACGAGTCGGTGCCGTCCACAACGGCCGCCACAAATGCAGCGCCTGGTGCGCCAAATCCAGCAGGATCGCCACCGACAAATCGGTACTACGTGGGTGATCGACGCCCTGACCAGCGGCCCACAGAGCATAGGACCACAGCCGGCGCGCGCCGTCGTGATCTTCCACGTCGTAGGCCAGCCAACCGGTCACCCACGCCAGCTCCGCCGTCGCCACCCACAACCAGGGCCGCAACACCGCGCTGCACTCGACGTGCTCATACGAGCGGACCTCATGCAGTTGCGCCAAGGCAGCATCGCGATACAAGCCGCTGCCACGGGCCAGCCCTTGGCGGCGAAAGAAGTCGGCGACTTCTTCGATCGCTTCGATGTCGTTGGCGCCGATCATTGTGCGCGGTGAGGATTTCACTCGTGTGGGAAGCGCGCTGCCGAGCCGATCGATTTCCGGGTGCAGATTCGAGCCCAGCGCGGTGGCCGTCGCCAGTGAGAGGAAGTCGCGTCGGTACACCCAACTCACCTCCTCATCGACAAGGCTACCCGGCTCGCTCCAGAAACCCATCGTGCTCGCGGAGATCCCCAGCGCCATGGAGATCCGTGCACCGAGGGAAAGCCCAGTGACCTTGTGGCCCCTGTTCTCGATCTCCGAGACCCGACCCTGGCTCAGCCCCACCAGCTGCGCCAACTGGCCTTGGCTCAACCCGGTTTCTGTCCTGACCGCGCCGAAAACACTCCCGAAATCCTGTTGCGCCAAGGCCTTCCGCATAGATGGCGAGTCGAAGAATCCCGGCGGGATCGGCTTCTTGAACCCCGCCACCGATGCACACTTCGCGCACAAATCGCCCACGTGCCCCGCAGTCAACGATCCGCCACATGAGCGACAACGTCTTCCGTTCATTCTTGAGCTCTCCCCCATTGGCGTGGGCCGCAGCGCGGCTTTCCGGATTCTGCTGGCGTCCACCAGATCTCGCGGTCAGTGAGTGATTTGCAGACGGCTCGCGCACCGGCCCGGCCGGTGGACCAGCCGTTGTTCGGTGCTTGCACTCTTGGGCACGCGCCCCTCGGCGACCGACCCTCACCAGCTCGGCGGTAGCTCCGTCACTGTGATGCGGCGGGCCTATGTCCTCGGCGGTGTCGTTTCCTGCCTCGACGATGTGCCGATCCTCCGTGATTGCGGCTCTCATGCACACACCGCCTCACACATCGAGGCCTCGAATGGATTCGGTCACCAGCGGATCCAGATCGAGCATGTCCCAACTGCACCAACCCATTTCGCGCCCCGCGAGGACCGCCGATGCCAGGGCCGTGGTGATCGGGAACCGTTGGGTACGGCGATCAGGATCCAGATACCAGCTGTGCACCCACAATTGCCGACAGGTCTGGACAAGATCGACATGAGAAACGGTGAGATCGTAGGCGGTGTCAACCATGATGCGTTCGAAGTCGTCACTGGCGTTGACGTTCTCGCGCTCGGTCCACATCTGGATCCAGCCCTCGATGCTGGACAGAGCCCCCGGGTCGGTGATGTCGTAACGGAGTTTCGCCAGGCCCGAAAGCATGTCGTGGCCGGTGATGAGCTCAGCGTGCAGGTCGATCTCGAACAGGCGGTCATCGATGATCCCCCCGAAGACCTCGGGGGTGTAAACGGAAGAGTCCAGCAACTCGTAGTCGAATACGAAGCCACACCCGTCGTTGAGGTCGAGCGGATGATCGGCGTCGAAGCGTACATACACCAAACCGACGCCGATATCGGTCACCGCCATCGAGGCCACCGCCGGGCGGCTGCCACATGTCGCTCGCGGATCACCGAACGGTTTGCCGTGCCGCAACATATTCGATTTCGTCATCTCGATCATGGATGTCCTCCCGCAGCGCCGATACTGTTGATCAGCTCATCTGCCGCAGGGCCTCCAGCGGGTTCACCCGATGTGTCCTCGACGGTGAAGGCCGGGACGCAATCCCATCGCAGTGGTGGACCTCCACGCAGGACACGGTCGATGTTGGCGGTCAGGATGTCGGCCACGGCGAGGTTCGCCTCCCGCGTACAGGCTGCGATGCCTGGTGTGTGAATGACGTTGTTGCGGCCCAGGATCGGATCACCGGCCGCGACGGGCACCGACTCGTAGACATCAGTCGCCCAGAAAAGTTCATCGGCCAGCACGCGGGCACGCAACGCCACAAGGTCGATCCCGCCGCCGCGCACCGTCACCACCAGCGCTCTGTTGGCCAACCGTGCGACCATCGCGCCGGTCAGCGGCGGTGTGCTCCAATTTCCCGCGACGACAACGATATCGGCGACCGAGGCCACCTCATCGAGTTGAATGCGCCGCGCCCCCAACTCCTGGAAATCTGTCTCCTCGACGCCCGGGTCCACCGCCGACACCTGCGCCCCCATCCCCACACACAATCCGATCACCGCGCGACCCACCGGGTCCATCCCGATCACAGCAACCTGCTTGCCGCACACTGTGCCGTTGACGTAGCTCGGGTGGTCGGTGAACTGCCAGCTCGGGTGCGGCCACGGTCCGGCGGCGGCAATGATGTTGTGCCAGCCGCAGATCTGGCGCAGGGCGTTGATCATCAGCCCGATCACGATTTCCGCCTGTGACCGGGCGCGACCGCGTGATCCATCCACGAACACGATGCCCCGCTCCGCGAGCCGGCCGGCGACGGCGAGTTCGGCGCAGCCGGTCACCCCCGCCACCACTTCCAGCTTGGTCAGTGCCGCGATGTCCTCGGCATCAGGTTCGACATCGATCACGACCAACGCGGGCACTGCGGCGATCCCGTACAGATCCCGGATCCGCTGGCCCGCACCGAGACTGGCGAACAGGACAGTCAGGTCGTGATCGACTAGCCCGGCCCGCAACCGGGCCCCCAGATACGGCCAATTCGCTCGCAAATGCCCATCGTCGACCACCAGTACATCCGGCACGTTCACCGAGACTCCCACGTCCATCTGGTGTGTTCTCCTTCATCAAGTGTCGAATCCTGATGCTCTGGCAACCGCTCTCGCCCCCGACCCGATCCGTAGGGCGGTCGACCACCCCGTCACGTGTGGACCCGGCGATCGCACGGGCCGTCGCTGGCGGCGAATTCGGTCACGGTGTCAGAGTCGGGTGCGGTGGCCTGGGCGGTGTCGGCACGCGTCGAGGCCTGAGGATTGGCCGGGGCGAGCACGTGGTCGACCAGCAGACGCAGACCGGCCGAGGTGGTGGCCTCGTCGAAGTCGATGGCGGCATGCCCGATCACGATCGACAGCAGCATCGCCGCGGCGGTAGCAGGGGGGACGGCCGGCTCCATGCGCGTCACGCGAATAGCGTTGGCGATGAAAGTCGTTGCGGTGCTATGGATATCACGCAACCGAATCTGCGTGTCGCGATATCGCCCGGCTTCGGCGATGGCGTGTTCGAGGCGGATCCAGCCGGGATGGGTGATCGCGATGTGCATCCAGGTAGTGACGGTGGCCCGCAGGTGATCGTGATCGCGGACCTGAAAACGGTGCACACGGGTATGGGCACGGCGATATACCTGTTCGAGCACAGCGACCGCGAGTGCGTCCTTGGTCCGGAAGTGGCCTAAAACCGCACCGTAGGTGTATCCAGTGCGTTCGCCGATCGCCTCGATCGACGTCGCTGGGTAGCCATCGGTGAGGAACAAGACGGTGGCGGCATCGAGAACGCGCTGGCGGGTCCGCTGCTGGCTTTGCTTGCGAGACAAGCGAAGTCCGGTCACATGCGGCAGCGGCGTGGGACCGATCGTAGTCCCGGAAGTGTGCGTGGTGGGGTCGGTCATCTCCGTGGTTCTCTCCTAGTGCGGGCGGGAGCTAGAGGCTGGATTCGTGGTCATCGGGTCGGGCTCGTACCCGGCCGGAGCTGGTCAGTCCCAGTCCCGGTCGTGGGTGGGGTTGGCAGCGCGCGGACCAGGCCGTGCAGGCCGGTTGCTGGGAACGGGGCGAACGTTGATCGCTTCGGGTCCTTTGGTGCCCGCGACGATGTCGTAGGTGACCCACACGCCGTCGGTGAGGAGAGAGGTGTCGGGGTTCGCCAGGCCGGAGCAGTGCACGAACATGTCCGCTTCGCCGGGGCGCACGATGAATCCGAACCCGCGTTTCCTGTCGAACCATTTGATGGCTCCCTCGGCCATGTCCTTCTCCAACTCCTTGGTGGTAGTGACTGTTCGGGGCGCGCCCAGCGGCGTGGGCGGCGCGGTATCGCGTGGTGTGGTTCAGCGGCGGCTGTGACCGGATTCCCACCACGACATGCACAGACCCGACAACGCGCGATAGATGTGCGACCAGTAGGTGCCGGATCGGTGATGCAGGGCCAGGACAACCTGCTCCCGGACACACAGCCGGACATCGGTGTAAAGGAACCGCACCGTCGCCCGTGGGAGACGGGGATCCGGGAACGGGTCGTTGAACCAATACCCGTCGAGGGCTTCGGTCAAGGTCTCACCGAGGTAGCAGCCGAACCGCGTGAGCAGCGGATCGTCGGGATCAGCGGTGTCCAGAGCAGTGAAGCGGGCGAGCAGAGCCTGCTCGGCGACACGGATGCCGGTCTCGGAGTAGCGGTCCGGCGGCAGATGCGGCACGTCATGGATGACGAACCGGTCCAACGCGTCGGTCTTGTACGCGAGCCAATCCACCCAGACCGGGGCCAGTTGATCACCCAGCGACCGCCGCGACATGCTCGGATCGACCGCGCTCACCGCGAACCCACCTCAGTTGAAGCGGTGTGGACCGCCTCGACTACCGCGGCGAACGGGGGCCGGGCAGCACCGTCGGGCACGTGCATCCAGCACCGCTTCTCGCTGCCCGGGGTTGGCAGCACGATCAGTGCGCCCGAGACTAGCGGCACCGCACCATATTTGAACAAATCAGCCGTCAGCTGAGCGGTGTTGTCCATCGGTGTCGGGCCGTCGGCCAAAAACACCCACAGACGATGCCCGACCGAGAACACCGGCACGGCCCCGGAGCCGAACAAGGCTCTGACCCGCGCGCCGAGACTGTTTGGTGTTATCACCGCCGACACCGAGCCAGCGACCATCGTGATCGCATCGGTACGCGGATCACGGAAAGTGTTGAACCCGAACTGATCCCGATACACCCGCCGACGCTCATCGATCATCGCGCGCTCGGCGGCCAGGGCTTCGGCATTGGTGGTCTCAGGGATGGAAACCGTCGCTGTCGTCACTGAATTGTCCTTTCGAATTCGACCGGGGCATTCACCAGTCACGCAGTCCGCGCGGCATCCAGTCGTGGTGTGCAAGTGCGGCGACCGGGGCCACTCGACGGGTTGACGCGCGGGTCGGGATATCCCCCGGAGCCCGCCGCAGGGCAGCGCCGGAGTGCCGGGTCGCACATCGCCGTCGATGGTGACCTCCAAGTACGCGGTCGCGCCCAGTTCAGCAGCGACACTGTGGATTTGGTCGGCACCAATGTGAGCGGACCCGACTCGATGTGGATGTCCCGGATGCGTTGAAGTGGATTCATCAGCACAACCCCGAGCTGGCGATGAACTCACCCGGTTGCCCCGAAGCGTGGACGCGGGGCCAATAGCCAGGCGGCGACAGAGTCCACACCTCGCAGTCGCGACGCACCACGTCGAGCCAACCGGTCAGATGCAACACGCTCGGCACGATCACCATACCGATTCCTGATGCAGCGAAACTGGCCAGCAGCACACTCAGGTTCGCCGAACGCGTCACCGAGACCGCACGCAGATCAACGCGTGCGAAGCCAGCAGCCTCGCGGATGGCCTGCACATCGGTCGCGGCCTGCGGCCCGGATCGGTCTAAGCTCACAATCCCGTAGGCCCGCACGCGCGGCCCGGTCATGACCAGTCCCTGGCGTTCGACCCGCTCAGACCATTGTCGACGCAGGTGGGGTATGCGGTGTCCTCAGTCATCGTGCCCGGCCTTCCCGGTGGCGGGGCGCGCCCGGTGACCGAGGGTGTCGTTGAGGGTGTGGGTGGTCAGGACGCGGATCCGGCGTGTGCTGGCAGTGATGGTGTGGAGGCCGTCGGGGAGGTGGGTGTGGTCGGGGACGATCACCGCGACCACGGCTGGGTCGGCTGCGGCGGCGCGGGTGAGTGCAGCGACGGTTTCACCGTGGGTGTGGTGGTCGAGATAGGTTCCGCCCCAGCTGTATCCGTACTCGGTGGCGCGGGCACGCATCGGCGCGCCGACGTCGATCGCTGTCTTCCCGGTCGGGATGCGGGCGGTGTCGATGTAGCCGAGCAGGACCGGCGCTGACTCGGGGATGGGTTTGCGTTTGGACCGCAACATCAGTCATTCACTCCCCGGGGGTGCTTCGGTGCGGGTGTTTGCGGTGCGGATGGTGGTGGGTGAACCGATCCACATTGGCGGGTCGAGCGCGACGCCGAGCTATCCACGGGTGACGTGATCGCTACCGGACCGTGGATTGGAGGGTGCGCGTTGGGCTCCTCGGCAGAAGGCTCGTCGGCGGCCGGTGCGCGCCAGGGTGCCCGCGCGACCAGCGCCGACACGTCCTGGTCGTAGTGGTCGATCCATTGGGCCAACCGCGTCCAAATCTGGTGATAATCCATCAGATCCACGTAGCAGTCGGGAAGCGATTGATCGGCTCGTGCCGGTCGCCGGATACTGCGGCCAAGCCGGTTCGCTTGTGCCGAGAGGCGAGTGATTCGCCCGATCCGATCGGCAACCGCTCTCAGGTCCTTGGTCGGCAGATCAGGCAGATTGCGCATCAACACGTCAGCAACCCTGTCGAGCAGGGCCTTGTAGTTGCGATCGAACTGTCCGGCGGGCCGGGTTCCGAGCTCTGCACGGAACCCCAGATCCCATGCGTGAAGTTCCGCCAGCGCGTGCGACAGCCGCATGATGGCTCCCGCTGCGAGTCCGCCCTTAGCCTCGACCGACAGGCCCCAAGCAGCCCGCGTCAATTCCGACTTCGTCGGCAGCACCATCTCAACAGCCGCGGTCGCGGCGACTCGTTCGACCAGGACCAGTCCCACCGTCGTCATCGCTCCCCCTGGTCATCAGGGACAGTCCAGAACCACATCTCCGCCCGCGTGAATCGCTCTCGCAGAGCAACCGGAATGTCCTGCAGGTGCGCCCGCGACGGGGTCACGGCGTGAAAGCTGTCGGTCCGCAGCATCTCCTTCAACAACCGTCTCGCGGCGGATTCGGGTGCCTCAGCGTCATCGGAATCCGCATCTGCCGAGGCGCGGATGATGGTGCCCAAGGCGAACAACTGCGCGCGAATGAACCTTTCGACACGATCGCGCCATCCGGGCTCGGCCAGGTCATCTCGGACGTAGACATGCATTACCGCTGTAGCCACCGCGGCAACCTCCGTTTCTTGACAAACGCTCCCCGGGACCGCCGTTGTCAGCGGCCCGCGAAAGATTGAATAGCGGAGCGATTAGGAAGCGGCCTCAGGGACCGACCGCAACGGGCCCGAGCCACGAAAACCATTCCCGCCAAATCGGGTCATCAGGCGTGATTTGCATGGACCTCAGAATCGGTGCGCGACCGCGTGTCCGGAACTGTCGCTTGATCGCGTTGCACTGACGTTTCGCTGACGTTCGGCGCCCGGCTCCGATTTCGAGACGGCCACTCCGTACCAATACTCATAGGCGTGGCGGCGTGTCCATACATCCCGTGCCGTGGTGATTGTTCTCATGACACTCCTCTGTGAAACGGACCGACGTCCGCGGTGCTGATTTCACCCTGGCCTGCGGAAATCCGGTGTGGAAGGACTTTGCTGTGGACAGAAACTTTGTCAACAGAGCGTGGCCGAGGGTGTGGGATGCTGGTCACGAAGGAAAGGGGCGCATGGACACCGACTTCCAGACGGCGCTGGCCGCCAGGGTTGCACAGGCGCAGACCGCCGCACGGATACCCAGCTTGACCGTCGCGGTGGGCGTCGACGGCGTCCCATTTGCGGCAGCCTCATCCGGGTACGCGGACGTTGAGAACCTAACGCCAGCCACGATCGACAGCATCTACCGCATCGGATCGATCACGAAAACATTCACCGCGGCGGCCACGTTGTTACTGGCCCACCGCGGTGATCTGAGCCTGAACGCCACCGTCGATCGCTATCTACCCGACACGCCGTTCGGGCAGCTGCCACTTCGGATGCTGTTGTCGCATAGCAGTGGGCTGCAACGCGAAGCCCCAGTGGACATGTGGGAAAGCATGCAAGGACCGACAGGCGCCGAACTTCGCGACGCGTTTCAGGATGTTGAATTGGTCGCTGATCCGGGACAGCGGTGGCATTACTCGAATCTCGGATACGCCGTGCTCGGCCAGATCATCGAAAACGTCAGTGGGCAACCGTGCGAACAGCTGATCGAGCAGAGACTGCTAGCTCCGCTCGACCTTTCTCGGACGAGTTGGACACGCCCTGCCGATGCGGCGATCGGATACCGGCTGGATCCGTATATCGCCACGGTCCATCGCGAACCGGTAATGGACCAAGCCTCGATCGGTGTCGGCGGCCAAATGTGGTCCGCGCCCGGAGATCTCCTGCGCTGGGGGCACGCTCTCGCGGGGAGAGAACCCGATGTTCTTCCTGCACAGGTCGTCGACAGCATGCACACCCTGCAGGTAATGGTCGACACCGAAGCATGGACCAAAGGCTGGGGCCTTGGGTTGATCCTGGAACGCAGAGGCGGCCATGTTTTTGCTGGGCACACCGGCGCGATGCCGGGCTTCCAGTCCGCGCTGACTTTGGACCGTGCTACCGGAGTGACAGTGGTTGCTTTGGCCAACGCCACCCGGGGGATCAAACCTGCTGACCTCGCCGCCGAAACCCTTTGCGAGGCAATCGCATCCCAGCCTACACAACCGCCACGCGAGTGGCAGCCGGTGTCGTGTCCACCGGAGATCCGCCCGCTTCTCGGCAGCTGGTGGTCGGAAGCCGACGAGACGGTGTTCCGGTGGGAGCACGACGGCCTGCATGCAAGCCTGGCCGATGACCCGCTCGCCAGCGACACCCGCTTCGAACTGGAAGGGCCGGGACGGTTCCGGGCAGCGGAAGGCCGGTTGCAAGGCGAGCTGCTGATTGTCGTGGACTCAAGTAGGGGTATCGAGATGCGTTGGGCGACTTACCCACTCACACGCACGCCCCGATGAAGACCTCTAACCGGTCAGCAGTTGGTGTCACCGCGTGATCACCGGATGCACGCAGTTTCAGAAGGATTGAACGGAACATGCGCGCAACCCGAGGAGTAATGGAACTGGCTGTTACGGCATCCATCGCATGATTCACCGCCGCTGCTGCGGCTTCATCCTCACCCATTCGCAATTGCGCCTCGGCTTGTTCTAGTTGCCAGATAGTGCGATTGCGCAGAAAGGCCACTGGGCTGGCCGAATCCTGCTCACGCAAGGATTCGACGGCGTGCCGTGGCTGCCCGAGATCCAACAAGCACGAACCGCGATGCCCAGCCAAGGCAGCGTCATCGAACACGTCCAACCAGACCGGGTCGGGCTCTTGTGGCTGATGCCGGGACAGCTCCGTTTCGGCTTCAACCAGCATCTTCGTGCAGAGGTTGGCTTCGTCCATTCTCGCGTGTGCACGCGCGGCGATGGTGGCCACGAATGCCGTCAAGCGCCGATTTCCACTGCGCCGGGCCCATGACATCGCCCCATAGGCTCGCTCGGCACCCTGGGCTGGATCCCCGCTCCAGGTGCTCATGAAGGCGGCATTTGGACCGCCAACGAACGCTATTAGATCCATTGCGCCGATGCGTTCTGCCGTCCGCCGGGCATTGGCGAACGCATTCTCGGCTAATGAGATGCTGCCTCGATCGAACAGCATCCAACCGGCGAGCTGATGCGCTTCAGCGATATTCCGCAGTAACTGCGCCCTCTGCGACTCGTTGACCCGCGATACAACATTCTCGGCCGCCTTCGCCTGGACCACCACCTCGGGTAGGCGTTTGGCTGCCATGGTGTGGTCAGCCATGCGGACCTCCGTGATCAGATCACGAAGCGACGGTCCGACGAGGTCTGGCTCCAACGAAATATCTTGAGGCTGAAGGACAATATCGGTGAACGGGGCGGCGAGCCGATTCAGCTGGCCTCGAGCATCGAGGGCTCGGTCGAGCCGGTCAACCAAGTCAGGATGCGGCCGACGCTGTGCCGTCTCGATCCTCCACAGCAGATCGTGGCTGACCAGCACGTGTGGGGCCAACTGCCGCAATGAAAGGCCGGCGGCCTTACGTCGGGCGCGCAGTTCGGCGCCGAACAGCGTTTCCGCGGTTTCCCGCGGATCGGATTGGCGAAGGGCTGGTCGCACAAGGCAATTATTGCCTCACACAATCCGGTTGACCAGCGGTCTCGCGGCAGACACGGTCGGTATGCAGTGCCAGCCGTCACTAACGCCACTTCAACGGCGGGGTGGTCAGTGCCGCGTCGGCTAGACGTATCGCGGTGGTTGTTTTCAGCCGAGCGCGGGAGTCGGTGATCCATTCCTGTATGAGCGTCTTGCCCGCGGCGCGATATTCGAGTGCCTGGAACAAGCACTCGAGACGGTCGGCGTCGCGGGCACAGACCGCCTCGACGGTGGCTTGGGCTTCGAACTCGGCGGCAGTGTCGTTCAACAGCTTCCGCATGGGGTTCGGGCATAGCGGCGACTTGTGCGGCGGTGACGGATTCGTGGTCGACGCTGGTGTCTCCGGGGTCGTGGCGGATTCGGGAGGCTCCGTTCACGTGAGTTTGTCGCTAACTCGGCAACGTTTGGAGTTGACGTTGGATTCGGTCGATTTCGTTGTGAGCGGTCTGCTGTCGAGTGCGGATACCTTCAATGACATCGGCAGGTGCTTTGGCAAGAAAGCCGTCGTTGTTCAGTTTCTTCACTGCGGCTTCAAGTTCCTTTTGCGCCGAGGCGAGGGCTTTCTCCAAGCGGCGGCGCTCGGCGTCGACGTCGATGGCTTGCGACAGGTCGAGACTGACTCGCGCTTGGCCGATCGACAGCGTGGCTGTCGCGGAGAACGATTCGGTACCGGTATGGAGGCGCAGCAATTGTCGGATCGCAGGCTCGTGTATCTGCAAACTGGCGGGCAACTCGAGGTGTGCTGGTACTGGCTTGCCGGGCGGCACTCCTTGATCCGATCGGAACCGCCGGACCTCGGTGACGACAAGTTGCAGATCCGCGATCTCGCCCTCCGCACCACGATCGCGGTAGCCACTATCGGTCGGCCATTCGGCGATGACGATGGATTCTTTCCCGGTAAGTGTTGTCCAGAGCTTCTCGGTGACGAAGGGGATGATCGGGTGCAGAAGTCGCAGAACGGTATCCAGGACGTGACCGAGCACGCGCCGAGACTTTTCGGCCGCGTCGCCGCCCGCAGCAAACGTCGATTTGGACAGTTCGAGATACCAGTCGAAGACTTCGTCCCACGCGAAGTGATAGAGCCCTTCTGTCAGCTTCGCGAACTGATAGTCCTCGAATAGGGTATCTGCCTCGGCGACAACGGTATTGAGCCGGGACAGAATCCATCGATCCACCGATGACAACTCTTCGGCGACAGGAAGCGGACCGGTTGTCGTGGCTCCGTTGAGCAGTGCGAAGCGGGTAGCATTCCACACCTTGGTAGTGAAGTTGCGTGCGCCTTCGACCGATTCCTCGGCGATGGGTGCGTCGGTGCCGGGGTTGGCCGCGCGGGCGAGCGCGAACCGCAACGCGTCGGTGCCGTAGGCGTCCATCCATTCGATCGGGTCGACTACGTTGCCGAAAGACTTGCTCATCTTCTTGCCGTGCTTATCGCGAACCATGCCGTGCAAAGCGATCACCGCGAAAGGTGGTTGGCCGGTGGCGTAGAGCCCGAACATCATCATCCGGGCAATCCAGAAGAACAACAGGTCATAGCCGGTGAACAGCACCGAATTGGGATAGAACTTCGCGAGGCTTTCGGTTTGTTGGGGCCAGCCCATCGTCGAGAACGGCCACAGCGCGGAGGAGAACCAGGTATCGAGAACATCAGGGTCTTGCACCCAGCCATCCGGTGCGGTCTCCTCCGGCCCGACGCACACAACTTCGCCCGTGGGCCCATACCAGATGGGGATGCGGTGGCCCCACCACAGCTGTCGGGAGATGTTCCAGTCGCGCAGGTTATCGATCCAGTCGAAGTAGCGGCTGGTCAGCTCTGGTGGGTGGATGGCGACTCGCCCGTCGCGGACGGCGTCGCCTGCTGCCTTCGCCAGCGGGGCGACTTTGACCCACCACTGCATCGACAGCCGGGGTTCGATGACGGTGCCGCAGCGTGAGCAGTGTCCGACCGCGTGTGGGTAGGGACGTTTCTCGGCGACGATGCGTCCGTCGGCGCGCAGCGCGGCGACCACGGAACTGCGGGCTTCGAGCCGGTCCAAGCCCTGGAATGGACCGGCGGCGGTGATGATCGCTCGTTCGTCCATGATCGTGATCGAGGGCAGGTCGTGGCGCCCGCCGATCTCGAAATCGTTCGGGTCGTGAGCTGGGGTGACTTTGACCGCGCCGGTACCGAATTCCGGGTCGACGTGGTCGTCGGCGACGACGGGAATGCGGCGTCCGGTCAGCGGGAGTTCGATTTCGCGGCCGACGAGGTGGCGGTAGCGGTCGTCGTCGGGGTGCACAGCCACGGCGGTGTCGCCGAGCATCGTCTCCGCGCGGGTGGTGGCGACCACGATTGAGTCCTTGCCGTCGCCGTAGCGGATCGAGACCAGCTCGCCGTCGAGTTCTTGGTGGTCGACCTCGATATCGGAGATCGCGGTGGTGCACCTTGGGCACCAGTTGATGATGCGTTCGGCCCGGTAGATGAGCTCGTCGTCGAACAGGCGCTTGAAGATGGTCTGCACCGCGCGGGACAGGCCCTCGTCCATGGTGAAGCGTTCGCGGTCCCAGTCGACGCCATCGCCGAGGCGGCGCATCTGATCGCCGATAGCGCCGCCGGATTCCGTCTTCCACTGCCAGACCCGCCGCTCGAACGCCTCTCGCCCGAGGTCGTAACGGGACAAGCCTTCCTTGGCCAGTTCGCGTTCGACCACGTTCTGAGTAGCGATACCAGCGTGATCCATGCCGGGCTGCCACAGAGTCTCGTAGCCCTGCATCCTTTTGCGGCGGGTCAGGGCATCGATCTGGGTGTGCTCGTAGGCGTGGCCCATGTGCAGTCGGCCGGTGACGTTCGGCGGTGGGATAACGACCGTGTAGGCGGGTTTGTCACTGTGCTCGTCAGCTTTGAAGTAACCCCGATCTACCCACCGTACGTACAGCTCGCCTTCCAGCTCTACCGGTACGAACGTCGTCGGCAGGGTTGTGGGGTCGATGCTGTTTTCGGGGTGGGTTTCGGTCACAGTCGCCCAGCATATTGCCTGCCCATGTCCGGTCTCGCCGGTACCGGAAGTTGGCTGTGATCGACTCGGGTCGCTCACGGGATTCCGAGCACGTCAGTCGGGCTGGCCAGGCTGGCACGGCGTTGACGTGCCACCGCGAGTGCCTGGTCAAGGTCGGTGGCTGCCATATGTAGCAGGTCGGTCATCCGGTCGGGTTTGCTGGCGCAGACGAAAGCTGCCAGCCCGGCCGCGGGTCGGTTGTCGTAGAGGACGGCATGGAAGTAGTCCAAGTTCTTTTCCACGCTCAATCGCGTCATTTCCTGCTCGTCGACCTGCGAGGTGGACAAGCGCGGAAAGCGGGTGTGGATTCGATATTCGTGGAAAGGGCCTGGTACACAGGCGATCTCGTTTGCCGCTCCAGCTCGGTGCCGGGCAGCGAGAAGATCGATCGCGAACGCCCAGTCTTGCCACTTGCGGACGCGGCGGTCATAGCCGCCTGCGGCCAACGCGTCGGCGCGTCGGTAGACGATCGACAGCGGCGCGTGATGTTTACGCACCAACAGCTGCTCTCGGCACGGGTAGGCAGAGATCGTCAATCCGTCGAAGCCTTCGAACATGCGCGAGTAGGTGTGTACGAACGCGACCTCCGGGCGTGAGTCGAGAATCTGAACCGCCGACTGGAGGTAGCCGCCGCCAGCGAGCAGCTGCCGGTCGGTAGCGAGTCGGTCGTCGCAGTCCAACGGCAGGATGTACTCGTAGTGTGCGGCGTCGAGTCCAGCGTTGCGAGCGGCTTGGGCGCCCCGATTGGTCGGCAGCCGGATGACGCGTACCGCTGCGCAGTCGGTCAAATTATCGATCGCGACAAGCGTGTCGGGATCGGTGCTGCCGTCGTCGATCACGATGATTTCCAGGGGAACCGAAAGTGGTTGCTGGACAATTGATTCGACAGCGTCTGTGAGTAGTTCGCCGCCGTTGTGGCAGGGCAGCACGATGC
Organism: Nocardia sp. CA-120079; assembly: GCF_050955745.1. NCBI lineage: Bacteria > Bacillati > Actinomycetota > Actinomycetes > Mycobacteriales > Nocardiaceae > Nocardia > Nocardia sp. CA-120079. The sequence continues at coordinate 4,968,374 of NZ_CP192088.1, read as the reverse complement.
TGATTCCATCAATCTGGCTCATCGAGCAACTCCGGCTGGAGTCCGCCGGTAGGCGGAGACGGTGATTCTGTTGGCCTCGAAGTAGTTTCGCGGTGAGTCGGTGTTTCGTTCGGCGTGCGGCATCAGTGATATCTGTACGGTCCATCCGTTGTAGAGGTGCTCGATGACATCACAGAAGGCCGCTGCGGTGTAGGCGGCTTCGCCCTCGATCAGCACACGGCGACCTTGACGGTCGGTGCGCGTGATGTCGGTGAACATTTCCAGGAAATGTCCGGCGGCGGCCGGTGCTCGCTGGATGCACCGGGTAAGTACCTCCCGGACTTGGTCCCGACGCAGGTAATGCAACACGTCCTTGGCGACGACAATGCCGAAATTGTTTGTTACAGAATAGTTCTCGACTCGCTGCTCGACGATGTCGATATGGTGTGCCCAGTCCGAGCTTTCGGCCAGCCGTGACCGCAGGATTCGTGCGGGTACCTGGTCGACAGCCACGACGTCGAAGCCGCTGCGTGCCAGTGCGACAGTATAGGTACCCATTCCGTACCCCAACTCCAGCGCGGCTCTCGGGGCGTCGTATCCGATGCCGTTGAGGAACCGGGCGAACCGTTCCGAGACGGGAGCGCGCAGCCGCTCGGCGGTCTGTGCCCCGTCGGCGATGGCGTTGAGGTAGAACTCGCGGAGCTCGCGTTGGGATCGCACGATGCACATGTGGGCTGCTCCTAGAATCCATCAATCTCGACGGTCTGGCCGGGGATGCGAAGCGACAGCGCCAGTGCCTCTGTCATGCGCATCGGCAGGAGGTGCTCATGCAGACGGCTACGAGTTTCGGTGCCGCGCAGCCAGTTCCGCATGAGCGCGCGGTTGCTGTCGCTGTGGAACAGTCCGTCATGGGTTTCCCGGGAGACATACTCATCGTCAGTGAGCAACGAGGCATTTGCACGGGTGAGGATCTCCGCGACCGCGCCGATTTTGTCGGCATCCGGCCCGCGAGGCACGTCGTAGCAGGTGGCATGGACCGAATACAGCGTCGACAGCTGTGCCTCGAGGTCGACGCTGGAGGTGCGGCCGTTCTTGTTGTAAACCCCGTCCGGGAACGTCGTCCAATTCCTAATGGAGGGTGTGGTCTGCTCGAATGACAGCGTTCCGAGAGTGATGGTGGTGTCGGATTCGGCGTCGAGGAGACGAAAGGTCGAGGTGATGTCGGTTTCGCCGTAGCGGTGCGGCTCGCGTGCGAGCACGATGCAGCGGGAATCGCCGCCGAGCATCTTTGTCGCTGGCCGCGACAGTCGCTGCCATTGGTCGGCGGGGTAGGCACCGAAGGAGCACACCTGCAACCGCAGGTGCCGATCTCGCAGCAGCAGCTTGTTCAACGACAGCACTTGCGCCGCGAGATCGATGTAATGGTAGCTACCGTGCATCAGCATCCCGTATCCATAGCGGTATGGATGATCGTCACGGGTCACGAACTCGTGCTCGAGGTTCCACACGCCACCGGCCGCTCGCAGGTGGAATGACGTCAGCGGCGACTTCCACGCGAGCATCCGCTCCCGCAGACCGCGAATGACTCGGTCGTTGTAGATGCTGTGGTAGCGGCTCAACGTCATCACCGAGTGATTGGCCTTTCGCCGCCCAGCCGTCGCGATCAACTCGGCCATGGTGGTGGAGATCAGCGACGGCTCGAACGTGTCGCCGATCATCGGCGCCAGTACAGGCTTTTCGACCAGCGAGTCGACTCCCTCCTCCACACAACGACGGAGGTATTGCTCATGCGAGCCAACTTCGGTGGCGATGTACGCCTTCATCGGCAGCCCCGGTATCCGCAAGAACCTCAGAGCTGATTGCGCGGTCTCCAGCGCCCGTGCGGCGTCACCCCGGTCCGACGAGACGAACAGCTTCATCCGCGGCTGCGGATCGACACCGATGAGCCGCGTTTCGATGGCTTCACGCTCAGATTCCAGATCCACAATCGACCACGAATCGAGATCACCGTCCCCGATCGCGGCACGGATAACAGGCATGTACTTGTTGCGGACGATCTCGTCGAAGCCGATCACGACCAGTTGGTGGACGCCCATAGAGTTCTCCCGTCGTCGATGCCGCACCACCGGCGACCTGGCTCCGACGCGGCGAGCTGGACAGGGCCTGCGAAAGCTCTTGCAGTGCCGTTGATTTCGGCGACTGATCGGTGATGCGATATTCAACGGTCTCAGCCTGTGGGCGGGCCGGGAAGCAACGTTAGGGGTACGGCGCAGGTATCACAGGGGTACACTTCTGGCACGAAATCTGGTGCGGGGGTGAGTACCACGATGGTTGTGCAACTGAGGTGGACCGGCCTTGAAGTGCATGCTCTGCGTGACGCCCTCCGGGAAACACGACCCGGCTTCTGCGAAATCACCGGAGTGCATTTCGAAGCGCTCCGAAAGTGGGAGCGGCGTGGACAGACAGTGACGCTGCGCGCGGCGAACGCGGCGATCATGGATACCACCCTCGCGCGAGCGACCGACGATCAGCGCGATTTATTCCGTCTGCGTTGCGCTGAACTGCGTCAATATGAACACCGTACTGCCGGACCGGACTCGACGACTAAGCTCGACATAGACGATCCTGATCGCCCCTCCGCACCGTGCGGTCCGTACGCCATGGAGATCACCGACATGAACCGCCGCGAGCTGCTGAGAGTGTTGAGCATCTCCAGCGCCGCACTGACGGCGCCGGTTGATTGGGACCGAATCCTTGCCGCGACCAACGGTGCCGGCCGCATCGACACTGCAACCGCTGACCAATACGCGGACATCAATCACGCACTATGGTTCAGCTATTCCAGAGCAGCGACCAAAGCCGAGACTCTTCCCGCGGTCCGCGAGCACCTCGACGCCTTGATCGACGGGCTGCGCCGGCCCGCCAACGATTCAGTCCGACAATCACTGTGCACCCTCACCGGTGAGGTTCTGCAACTGGCAGGCGAGATCCTCTTCGACAACGCCGATTACGGCACAGCATCACACTGCTACACCCTCGCAGCAGCCTTCAGCAAAGACGCAGGCGCGATGGACCTATGGGCATGCGCCATGACCAGGCACGCATACATCAGCATCTTCGACCGCCAGTTCGGCGCGGCCATCCCACTGCTCGAGTCAGCGAGCCGAATCGCGCATAACGGTGACCCGAGTATGACCACCCGGTTCTGGGTCGACACGGTGCACGCACAGGCACTCGCTGGAATCGGAGACGCGAACGGCTGTGAACGCGCCGCCGACTCCGCTCGAGCAGCGCTCGATATGACCGGCCCACCCCACACCGGTTGGCTGCGCTTCGACGGATCTCGCCTCGATGAAGACCTCGGCGCCTGCTACGTGCAGCTCGGACGACCGGATCAAGCCGAACATGTACTGCGCCCGGTTCTTGACCGTCCCCTCTCGACCCGACGCAGGGCAGGCGTCCTGGTCGACCTCGCCGCCGTCGCCGCACTCCATCGAGACCCGATCCAACTGGTGGCGTACGGAAGTGCTGCGCTCGACATCGCGCATCGAACCCACTCCGGATATCTTGGCCGCAGACTCGAGCTTCTGCGCCGACACCTCGAGCCAGTCCAACACGATCCCCACGTACGTCACCTCAGCAAACAAATCGCGGGACTACAACTCCACTGAAACCACTTAGGAGAAACGTTGCAGGACATCGACCGCGGGCGCGTCTTTCGCGCGGCCTGGATCGCTGGTGTCGCCAAGCACTACCCGGGGGAGCCGAAGCCCGGCTACATCGCGCCCTGGGAAGAGATGCCCGCATGGGAGCAGGCAGCCGCGACCGCGGTCTACGACCAGGTCGCTGAGTTCATCACCGTCACCGACGGAAATGCCACCAAACTCACGCCCGAGCAGAAGGGGCGTTGGATCGCCCTGTGCTGGATCGGGCAGATCCATAAGCACTTTCCCGACCCGAAACCGTCCTACATCGCCGACTGGGAAGACATGCCGGACTGGCAACGCAAGGTTGATTCACACATCTTCGAAGCCATCGAATCGTCGATCGCCGCGACAACTCAGTAGTTTTCCACAGGCATGCCTTGTTCCAGGGCGATCCCGCCAGGCGCGGGCTGACAGCACTATCGATAGGCGCCAAAGACGCCAACGCGCAGCCCTGCTACTTGTCTCACACCAGGTCACCCCCAACACACGACCGCCCTGCAACACCATGCCCAGCCGACAACCTCTCGACAGCAGCACACCAGATGCACCGTGCGCCAATGTGCCTGACTCATCCAGCACGAAGTCGACCGCCTCGACGCGATCCACGACAACGCCCGGATGCAATCAACCGCGCAGATCAATCCCTGTCCGGGCTCTACCCCTCCACCAAACGGGTCCTACGTGGAGCTACGAGTCACGCTCGGCAGACCGAACTTTGGGACATTCCAAAACCAGTTGTGAGTCTCCGTATTGTTGACTCGTGACGGCTATGCCCCCCGAGGGGCACCACGATAAGGTGTCCGCCGACATTAAGGACCATCTCGGCCGTGTCGCGGCAGAAATCGAAAAGTTTGTGGACTGGACCCGCAATTGGCGAGAGGCCGAGCCGGGCAGCGATCTCGAGCAAGACCGCGCAACCCTCGGATTCCCCAGCAGCGCAGACGCGATGCTGGCGATGTATTTCCTCAGTGTCGCCGACCACTTGTGTGCAGTCAGGGAACTCATCGGAAGTGATCTTGGTGTCCCGATGTTCTCCCCCTTTACGTTGCTGCGCAGTGCGCACGAAACGATCAGCCGGATCCTGTGGCTGCTGGCTCCTGACGCCAGCAGCGAACGCGTTCGACGTTTGCAGCTGTGCGCGTTGCAGGAACGCGTCAACATCTTGAAGAGCATGGACGACCTCGGTACCCACACCGACATCGAGAAGCCCGAATGGTTCGAAGGTGAGATCCGAGACCTGCGCGACGGGGTAGACGAGATACATACCTTGATCTGCCCTACAGATTGCGGCCGCAACGCGAATCACCTTCTGACAGCGTTGAACATCGCCACGATAGTCACTGAGGCACACGCGATATTCGACACCCGCGACCGGACTCTGCGAACCACACCCGGAGGCTTCGGCCGGGCCATGTGGCGCATCCAGAGTGGCGTCGCCCACGGCCACCTATGGACAAACGAGTTCACCGTCATGGCAACGCCGGACGAGTCCAACACCGATCGCCTGGAACTCACCAGCAACCCTGGACTCCTCGCTGTCAATCTTCGGCTTCAGATGCTCTATGCGAAACATGCCGCATGGCTGTACCACGACCGAGCAACCGCTTCGGGATAGCACGATTCCCGAGGAATAGTCACCGAATTGAGACTGTCGGGCTCCTGGCCGCGACGCGAGACGTCGAAGGCGGTCCTGTCCGTGAAATCGCAGCGCGCGGAATGGTTCCCGCTTATGCGAGTGAGGTAGGTCACGGCACCGTTCACTGGGACATTAGCCTGGTGGTATGGCACGCGATGAGCGCGGGGTGACCGCCCAGAGCGAGGATTTCGCTTCTTGGTACAACGAGCTGGTTGTGAAGGCTGGCCTCGTCGACCGGGGTCCGGCCAAGGGCACGATGGTTATCCGACCGTATGGCTATCGCGTGTGGGAGTTGCTGCAAGCCGAGCTGGATGCGCGGATCAAGGCGACCGGGCATGAGAACGCGTACTTTCCGCTGTTGATTCCGCAGAGCTACCTCGAGCGCGAGGCCGATCATGTCGATGGTTTCGCCCCTGAACTGGCGGTGGTGACGCACGCCGGCGGCAAAGAACTCGAAGAACCGCTGGTGGTGCGACCGACTTCGGAAACCATCATCGGGGAGATGATGGCGAAGTGGATTTCCTCGCATCGGGATCTGCCGATGCTGCTGAATCAGTGGGCGAATGTGGTGCGGTGGGAGATGAGGCCGCGAATGTTCTTGCGCACCACCGAATTTCTGTGGCAGGAAGGCCATACCGCGCATGCTGATGAGCAGCAGGCGCGTGCGGAGATGATGCTCGCGTTGGGTATTTATGAAGAGGTGGCGCGTGAGTATGCGGCGATGCCGGTGGTTGCGGGTGAGAAGACCGCTGGTGAGCGGTTCGCGGGTGCGGTGTCGACGGTGACGATCGAGTCGATGATGCGTGACGGCAAGGCGCTGCAGGCCGGTACATCGCACTACATGGGCACGAATTTCGCGTCAGCGTTCGGTATCCGCTATGCCAGCGCCGATGGGCGAGAAGAGTTGTGCCACACCACGTCGTGGGGGATGAGTACCCGAATGCTCGGCGGTATCGTGCTGACGCACGGCGATGATCGGGGTCTGGTGCTGCCGCCTCGGCTGGCGCCGTATCAGGTGGTGATCGTGCCGATCACCCGCGGCGATGGCGCGGATGTGGTGGCGGCTGCCCAAGCGCTGGCCCAGGGGTTACGCACTGCGGGTGTGCGGGTGCATGTCGATGACCGCGAACAACTCAGTCCCGGATTCAAATTCAATGACTGGGAACTCAAGGGAGTCCCGGTCCGGGTCGAGCTGGGGCCGCGTGATCTCGCGGCCGGGACCGCGGTGCTGGTGCGCCGTCTGGGCGATCAGGGTAAGCAGTCGGTGCGGTTGGATACGTTGCCGCAACTCATGCCGAGCATCCTTGAAGAGTTCCAGGCGTTCCTGCTGGCTCGGGCCGCCGATTTCCGTGACACCCACACCGCCGATGTCGAGGACTGGTCCGCGTTCGAGACCGCTGTCGCGACGGGATGGGTGCGAGCGCTGCATTGCGGGCAACCGGCGTGTGAGGACGACATCAAAGCGGTGACCTCGGCGACGCCGCGGTGCGTGCCACTGGACGGGCGGCCGGAGACGGGTCGGTGCGTGCGTTGTGGCGTACCGGCCATCTACGGCAAGCGGGTGATCTTCTCCCGCGCCTACTGAATCGAGTAGGGGTGCCAGGTCTCCTTGCCCTCCTACTCACACCACCGGACATGCGGGCCCGCATCCGGCCGTTCGTCAAGCCGCTGTTGTGAGCGGGTGCCAGGTGTTCTGTAGTCCCGCAGGCCGAGATCGTCCCAACAGGCTGGCAGGCGACATCCTCGACAAGCGATACGACCAGATCACCCATGGCCGTAGTGGCCTCGGATACAGCCGACATCGACAGGAATAGTCCTGCGGAGGACACGATCAAGTGTCTGCCACGATCAGTCGACTGCCCGAAAGCAGCCATCAACACCTCGCCGGAACGCGGGAACCGCTGGGTGTTCTAGAGCGGATCGGTTCCCGGCTTAGCCACACGCAGCCGCGCGGGGGGCATCGTGCACCCCATCCGGTGTTCCGGTGAACACGATCTGATGACTCATGCGCATCCCGTTGACGACGTAGGACGGGATCGCAACGAGCGACACTGGCAGGTCAGGATCGCACAGCGTCCACGGCTCCTGCGCATCGGTGAGCGGCCCTTGAGTAGACGTCTCGAAGTCGAACCACACCCGCCCGCCCGCTGCCCGAGCTTCACGGAGCACCTCGGCGAGGCGATGCACCACGTCGGCCGCCAGATCGACGACGTCACGGCCGGAACCCACATCGACAGGAAGCGCGCCCTGCCCAAGACACAAGGCTCTGCACAGCAGTCCTGTTCGATGGGCGGCGGAATACCTACTCGATTCCCCCGCAGCACGGCAAAGCAGAAGAGCAAGGTGCTGTACATCCTGCTCAGCGAGACACCGGAAACGAGCCGCGGTTTCCGCGTGGGTGGCAACATCTATCGACTCCGACATCGACGGCTCGCGGACCGGTATGTAGCTGGCCCTGTCCAGCACCTTTGCGGCCCAGTTCGTCGCGGTGGTGGCCGCGTGGGAGAACCAAGGGGTCAGGGGCGGCTTCACTCCTTGTCTTCCTCGGGTGACATGGCGGTTGCCGAACTGCCGTAGCGTCGTCGGTCCTGGTTGAATTCGACTGTCGCGGTGACTTGTTGCCCGTTCCCATGCAAGGTCGCGATCGCGGTGATCTCGGTGTCACCAAACCGCATCTCGAGACCGGCACTTCGCTTGTCGACATCCAGATGCATGACGTCATGCAGGCTCAAACGCATCACGCCGATCCGCTCGCATCCAGGATCATCGATGTAGCGTGGTTCGCGCTCACGCGTTCTGTAGATGTCGAACTCCATTTCGGCGTCTGTTGCCTGAACAGGCAAATACGACTGCTTCCTGACCTCGGCTGCACCAATGGAGTCACCGGCCCGCACGAAGACGCTGAATCTGTCGTTGCACAGGATCTCACCGTCCCACGACTCGGTGCGCAGCCGCAGCGGGTCCCTATCGGGCTCGAATGGTTTGCAGACGTCGACACCGTACGTGAACTTTGTGCGCCGCCTATTGGTACTGGGGTCGTAGGCGTGATGTGTGGCCCCAATGAGAACCGCCGCCGCCGGATTCGGCACGACCAGTACCGTGGCACGGCCCTCGAGATGAGCCACCATCCGCTGTTGCAGGTACGGCGAGTTCGCGAACCCTCCCACAAGTAGCACCAGTTCGTCGTGACCATCGCCATCTGCAATCTCGGCAAGCTGCCGATCCACCAGGCTGAGCATGTCATGCAGAACCATCTCGAACAGGTCCCGAATCTCGTTCGGGCTTACGGCAATACCGTGCGCGTGCCCATTCTGCAACTCGGGAAGCCTGGCGACAGTATCCGGGTGCAGTTGTCGGCGTTCACGGAAATCCCCAGGTTGAGCCGGTTTTCGTTCACGTAATTCGGCTCTGGCGACGATCATGTGACGTGCGCTGGTCGGAGTGTGGGTAAGTCTCCTGGAGTGGTGGGAATCGGATCGGCTGCCCGGCAACCGCTTCCGGCGTGTCGTGCGTGAGGTCCGGGGGCTGCCGAAGATGATGTCGGGCGTGGATTTCGCAGTGTATTGATGTGCTCTTGCCGCACTTCGCGGCGGTGGCTGTGGATGGTGTCGACCTGGATGGGGATCTGGTGACGTTCCGGGTGCGGGCGAAGGCAGGTGAGGCGCCCTGCTCGGGCTGCCGATGGCGCTCGGGCCGGGTCCATGCCCGCTACCAGCGGCAACTCGCCGACATCCCGCTGGGTGGCCGTAGGGTGCGGGTAGTCGTGTGTGTCCGCCGGTTCAAGTGCGTCAACCCCGAATGCTCGCAGTCCACGTTCTCCGAGCAGATCGAAGGGTTGACCACACCGTTCGCCCGCCGCACCCCGCCATTGACCCAGGCTCTGGTCCGCGTCGCGCTCGCGCTGGCCGGCCGTCCCGGAGCAAGGCTCGCAGCAAGGCTCGCCATGCCATGCTGCCGCGACGTGCTGATCGGCCTGATCCGCGCCCAGCCACTGCCCGACCCCGGACGGATCGAAGTGCTCGGTGTCGATGACTTCGCGGTTCGGCGCCGCCGCTCCTACAACACCATCTTGATCAACATGGACAATCATCGGCCCGTGGACGTGCTGCCCGACCGTGAGGCCGGCACGCTCGCAGCCTGGCTACGCGAGCACCCCGAAATCCGGACCGTGTGCCGCGACAGAGCTGGGGCCTACGCCGAGGGCATCCGCTCGGGCGCCCCGCAGGCGATTCAAGTCGCGGACCGATTCCATCTGTGGAAGAACCCTGTGCGAGGCGGTGGAGAAGACCGTGTCCGCCCACCACCCCTGTCTGCGTAAAGCCGCTGCGGCCCAAGCCATCCCGGGCGAACCGGAGCCTTCCACGCCCGCACCGGCACCCGCGGCCGAGCTCATCGCCGCGCCCCAGCGCAGCTACCGGCTGGCCGAGCGAACCCGGGAGCGATACACCGCGGTACAGCAGTGCCTCGCCCGTGGACTGTCCCGCTCGGCCATCTCACGGGAGTTGAACCTCGACCGCCAGACAGTACGCCGATTCGCCAACGCCACCTGCATGGAGGAACTGCTCGGCAGGGCCGAGCACCGCCTCACCAAGCTCGACCCCTACATCGACCTGGTCAACCGGCGTTGGAACGAGGGCGTGACGAACGCGCAGACCATCACCTGCGAACTACGGACTCTGGGATTCACCGGAGACGTCCAGACGGTGCGCCGCTACCTCAAGCCCTTCCGGATGCCCGGCACCAGCCGCTGCCGCCCGGACCCACATCGGCGCAAGCCCACCCCCACCGCTGCAGCAGTCCCGAAGCCACGCAAGATCAGCAGCGCGCTACTCACCCATCCCGACCGTTTGACCGAGCAGGACGCACTGATCGTGAAGAACGCAACCACCGAATGCGTCCATCTGGAACACCTCCAGCAGCACGTCCGCACCTTCGCCAAGATCATGACCCAACGGCGCGGCCTCGAACTACCTGCCTGGCTCGACGCCGTCGAAGCCGATGACCTACCCGAACTGCACAGCCTCGCAATCGGTATGCGCCGCGACCTGACCGCCATCATCAACGGACTCACCACCGAACACAGCTCCGGCGCTGTCGAAGGCAACGTCACGCGCGTGAAACGACTCAAGCGCGACGGCTACGGCCGGGCGAACTTCGATCTCCTCAGAGCACAGATACTTCTCGCCGCCTGAACGACCGTCACATGATCGTCGCCAGAGCCCGTAATTCCCCAGGGTGCCGTTCACGTAATTCCCCAGCGGGAACGCGAGCGCGGCGGTGAGGTCCTCGCAGGAGTTGGCTGCTCCCATCTGTTGGTGATGGGAGCCAGAATTGGCGAGGAGAACGTTCGACGTGGTCGATATCGTCGAGATCTTGATTCACTGGCATGCGGGTCGGTCGCAGAGCCAGATCGCGTCCAGCCTGGGGTTGGACCGCAAGACTGTGAAGAAGTATGTGGATCCAGCCGTGGCGGCTGGGCTGTGCCCGGGTGGTCCGGCGCGGTCGCCGGCGGAGTGGGGCGAGCTGGTGCGGGAGTGGTTGCCGCATTTGGCCGACACGAGGTTGCGGCAGACGACATGGCCGCAGATCGAGGCCCATCGCGATTACATCGTGGCGATGCTCAAGGCCGGGGTGAGCAAGCAGACGATCTGGCAGCGGCTGCGTGACGAGCAGGGCCTGACCGCATCGGTGTCGTCGCTGAAAAGGTATGTGGAAGCGAACCTTCCGGAGGAAGACCAGCGGGCAAGAGTGACCGTGCTGCGTGATGATCCGCCGCCGGGTGAGGAAGCGCAGATCGATTACGGATATTTGGGTTCGTGGGTCGATCCGCTCGGTGGGCGTCGGCGCCGGATCTGGGCGTTCGTAATGGTGCTGGCGGCCTCTCGGATGATGTTCGTGCGTCCGGTGCTGACGATGGACCAGCAGGCCTGGACCCAAGCGCATGTGGAGGCGTTCGCGTTCTTCGGTGGGGTCCCGGCCCGTCTGGTGCCCGACAATCTGCGGACCGGGGTCGCGCGTCCGGATCTGTATGACCCGAAGATCAACCGCTCTTATGCCGAATTAGCCCACCATTACGGCACTTTGGTGGATCCGGCGCGACGCGGGAAGCCCAAGGACAAGCCTCGGGTGGAGCGGCCGATGCCCTATATCCGTGACTCGTTCTGGCGGGGCCGGGAATGGGTTTCGCTGCAGCAGATGCAGATCTCGGCGATCGAGTGGTGCCGGGAGGTGGCCGGTGCCCGGTCCTGCCGGCCGCTGGATGGCGCTTCACCGAACTCGGTGTTCGCGGCGGTCGAGGCCGAGGCGTTGAACCCGTTGCCGGGCAAGGACTTCGTGCTCGCCGACTGGACAACGGGAACCGTCGGTCCCGATATCCATGTCAAGGTCGGCAAGGCGTTGTATTCGGTGCCGTGGCGCCATATCGGACGCAAAGTGGATGTCCGGTCGACGTATTCGATGGTGCAGATCTTCGACAACGGCGAGTTGATCGCCACCCATGTGCGCAAACCGTTCGGCAAGCAGTCCGATCTGTCGCACTACCCGCCGGAGAAGATCGCTTTCGCCATGCGGGGACCGACTTGGTGCCGCAACCGCGCCGCCGAGATCGGTGACGCGACCGTCGCGGTGATCACCGAATTACTTTCCGAGAACGCGCTTTTCCGGTTGCGGGCCGCCCAGGGCGTGCTCGGCCTGGCCGACAAGCACGGGGCCGCGCGGCTCGAATTGGCCTGCGCCAAGGCGATCGCCGTCGGGGACCCGTCCTATCGGACTATAAAGGGCATCCTGGTCGCCGGGCTGGAGGCTGACCCGCCACCGCCATCGACCGGTGACGGAGGAGCCGCGGCGTTCCTGCATGGTCCTTCGCGGCTGTTTCGCAACGTCGTGGCCCTGCCCAACCCGAACAGCCCGGCCGCTATCGCCGCCACCATGGACGGCGACCGGGACGACGCCGCCCGCAATGACAGCGGGGACCGTGACCGCGGCGAGGAGGTGTCGGCATGATCGTCGACGTCGCCCTCGAACAAGCCCTGCGAACGTTGAAGCTGTCGGGGATGCTGCAGACTCTGGAATCTCGTCTCGCGCAGGCTCGTGCCGGTGACCTCGGGCATATCGAGTTCCTGCAGGTCCTCTGCCACGACGAGATCGCCCGCCGGGAATCCCAATCGATCGCCCGTCGCATCCGCCGCGCCCAATTCGAGCAACAACTCACCTTGGAGCAGTTCGACTTCGCCGCCTCCCCGAAACTGCCCGCCGCCCAGATCCGCGACCTCGCGGCGCTGCGCTGGCTGCCCGTCGGTGAATCGGTCGTACTCTACGGACCGGTCGGAGTCGGGAAAACCCACGTGGCCCAAGGACTCGGGCATCTCGCGATCCGCCAGGGCGCCGAGGTCCGGTTCATGAAAACCAGTCGACTGCTGGCCACCCTGGCCGGCGGTCACGCCGACCGCACCTGGGACAAACGGCTGCGCGAGTTCGTCCGGCCCGCCGTGCTCATCCTCGACGACTTCGGCATGCGCGAGTTGACCGCCACCCAGGCCGACGACCTCTACGAACTGATCTCCGAACGCGCCGCCAACGGCGGCTCCATGGTGCTCACCTCCAACCGGTCCCCGGTCGATTGGTATCCGCTGTTCCCCAACCCCGTTGTCGCCGAATCCCTCCTGGATCGACTCATCAACACCAGCCACCAAGTCTTCATGAACGGACCGTCCTACCGGCCCAACAAACGGCCCGTCACCAAGAACGCGCCGAAGACCCCACCGAAGGAGGCCATCGGGTAGAACATCAACCAGGACCCACCACCTGCGGAATTCCGCGAGCGCGGGCACCGGGAATTACGTGAACGTCGACACAGTTGGCTGAACAGCGCATGTGACAATGGAATCAGCATGGGACGAATAGGCTCCGCAGGGATGTCGACCTTCATCCTCTCCCATGTATCGATCAGGTCCTCGATTTCCTGCGGGCACTCCTTGCAGAGCCTGCTGTACTCGGATTTCCCGCCGAGCCTGGGAATCACGATGTCTCGCCGAAAGGCTTCATTCAGATAATAGGATCCCGCGGCTGCGCCCTCGGAACGACTGATCTCGCTGAAACCGCCGTCGTCGTCGGTCCGGAATGCGGTGAGATCGACTGTGCCTCCGCCACAGTCCGCGACTATGAATCTGCAGCCTGGCAAGTCCAGGGCAGGGGGCACATCATCGTTGTCGGTCCGGCCGGCGAACCTCACGCCTGCCACGCGCGCGTAATACGCCGCGGCCTCCGGCTCATACGTCAGCGACAGCCTGTCTCCGGGGATACCCGCAGCCTCGGCTGCGCGGCGCATCACCTGCTTCTCGTAATCGTCCCACATCGCTGGCACGGTGATACACCAACGGATATCAGCGGCCGAGTAACCACATTTACCGATCTCGCGCACGGCAATGGCGTAGATCTCGCGAAGATAGCACGCGATCAGTTTGTCGGCCCGCTTCTCGCGATCGTCGATAGCCACCAACCCCCGCGTAGTCGGCGGTTTGCGCTCAGGATTGAGCGACATTTTGTAGCCCCTGACTAGTTTGAATCCCTCGATGTCGGGATCGGCCTTGCGCCCGCGCCACAGTCGATAAGCCTCGTGCCCCCACGCGACCGGGCGTCCTTGACGATTGACCAGCAGGCAGCTCATCGCCTTTGGATACGCCACCGCCTGTGATGGCCATTGCGTGAACAGGCTGATCTGTCGACGTGCCGGGTCGGCGTTCTGCTCGTTCACGATCGCCCAGGCGAAACCGCTGCCATACGTCCCGTAGTCGATAGCGACAACAACGGGCAATACCGAGCCTGACGAAGCCGTACTTGTCACGTACCTTCCTCCACAGCATCCGGATTTCAGGAAGCGCCACAGTACTCCGAAGAAATTGCCCAAAGAAAGCATCGACGTTGGACACGCCGATACGCGGAGGGATTCAGAATTACTGAATGCGAAACGTTTCACCATTCACAATATTGCTCGAACTCCTATAGCTGGGCTGTGGACCGCATCGGTAGCCGCCGGATCGAGCCCTGCACGGTAGCCACCCGGTATGGCTGGTCGAACCGTCGACAGCGCAACTATGCTGCACAGATAATCCACGGAGTGAACATACGTTCGATGGTTCGGAGTATCGTCGCCGATATGGACCGCCTGGGGCCTGACCTTCGACAACTACTCGCCGAAGCTGTACGCAACGCGACACACACCCATAATCCGGCATATGGCCGCGCACTTGCCGTTGAAGAGATATTGACCGTGATCGAACACGAGTTAGCCGATCCGCGCTACAGCCCGGCCGAGCGCAGGAGTTTCCGACAGGTCATTTTGGAAGCGATGAGTCACGGCCGCCGGATGACATAGTCATGTTTTGCCCCGCCGGACTCGAATCAGCCCGCATCGTCGCCCCGCGCATGCGGAAGATGACTGTACACGCCAGCATGTGGCGTCAACTCCTACTGGGAGGCAACGGTGGGTCGCCATTGGCTTCCTGGTGCGTCGGGCGCCACACATACGAAATGCCCTGTGGCTCATTCTTATCCGTGTCTTCGACTGTTCGGGCATGCTGGGTGTCGGGTGGGGGCGTGGAGGAGGTGGGGCACGATGCGGGTCAAGGTTTTGTCCGATCACGGAGGTGAGCAGCTTCACCTGTCCGAGCAGCAGTTACAGGGTGCCGCAGCCGATCATGCCGCGTGGCAAGGCTATTACGCTCACGCATACGGCGAGTTGGAGGCTACTCGCCGGACGCAGCCGCTGTGGAAGCGGTTGCTGTCTGTGCCCACCGCCGACGAACAAGCTGCCCGGGTGCGGGTCGGTGACGTTTCCCGGCAGGTGGATTCGGCCGAGGAAGAGGTGCAGCGGGCGTATAACCGGGTCCAGCAGAAAGGCGCTGGGGTATACGGCGAGGATTTGCTCACCTGGAGTCTTGCTGGGCTGCTACCGGATGAATGGGTCATGCTCCGCGGCTACCGCAACCGACGCGGCGAGACCGACCATGTACTGGTCGGCCCGGCGGGAGTGTGGGCGGTCGAGGTCAAACGCCGCCGGGTTCTGCTGCACGCCGTCGGTGACCAATGGTGGTTTCAGAAGATCAGCGCACAGGGCCGTGTGTGCGAGTCGGAGTGGGCGGTCGACGGCGGCGGCCGTAGCTGGCCTCGCCAGGTCGGCGAGGTCGCGCACGATCTGGCCGCAAGGTTGGAGCGGCAAGGACATCACCTCGGCGTGCGGACTGCGGTGATGATGATCCATGAGCATGCTCAACTCGTCGAATGCGTAACCCCTGGGGTGGATTTCGTCGGTTCCGATCCCTGGCAACTCACCGACACCATCCTCGGTGGTCTCGCGACACCACTGAGCCAGAACACGTGCGAGGACATTGTCGCCTTGGTCGAGCGCGACCATCACTTCCACGCCAGTCGACGCCGAGCACGGTGATCCGATCGAGCTCCGGCCGAATTCAGCCCCATGTTCCAGACGTACTGGGCGGATAGCGGCCGGACGGTGACAGGGCCAAAGCTGCCAGAACCAGCCCACCGCCACGGCGCACGGGCCACTGCTGTTCAACCAAGCGACACCCACGACGAGGAGAGAAAGACAATGAGCGAACCGACTTCGACACAACCAAGCATAAGCAGCTCCGGTCCTGTGACCCGTACGCGCACGAGACCATCGAATGAGATGCCAGTAGCGATGCCGGTTGAGCGGGTATTGGTGCGCACTGAGGATGTAGTCGCGGCGCTGGTCGGGGCGCGCGCCTACCGCGAGGGAATCGAGTTGTCGTTTTACCTGTACGTCCGACCGGGAAGCGACCATTCAGCGTTCAGTAGCTTCCATGGCTATCCCGGTGGCGACAAGGACCAATTTCTGATCGGTGTCGAATTCTCCGACGGACGCACAGCGACCAATATCGATCGCTGGCGCCTCGACGACGGGGCGGACACCGCGATCCTGATGGGCGGTGGCGGTGGTTCGAGCGAGGGAATCAGCGTCACCGCCTACTACCTGACACCGCTGCCGCCGCCCGGTCCGCTGACGGTGATCGCCGCTTGGCCCGCGGCCGGGATCGCCGAGCAGCGCGTCGAACTCGACACCGAAGCGTTCCGGCGTGCCGCCGAAGGCGCAGAAGTGCTGTGGCCCGCGGACACCGGGGCGAAGTCGCGCGAGGTGCCACGCGTAGTTCCGGACTTCGCACCTGGCGGATGGTTCGAACGTGCCGTGAACTGATTCGATCTCCCAACGTCGAGGTCGGCGCTCGAAGTCGCTGTTCTCGTTTATGTTCAACGGAGACGGTCGATCCGGAATCACAGATGTGACAACGCGATTCGCGCACCGCAGACGTCATATCGAAAGGACAATTCCGAAGAATTCAGCGGTTCCACCGCCGCCAGAATGTGTTGGCATGGTTAGTGGCGAGTGCGTCTTTGAGCGCGCAGGGCCGCAGGTCGGCGAGGGGGAGCTGGTCGAGGGGTAGCCACAGGAATTCGAGGTGGGCTTCCTGGCTGACGGGTTCACCGGTGATGTGGGCGGTGAAGATCAGGTTCAGTTCATGGCGGATGGTGTCGGTGTCGTCGAGATAGCCGTGTTCGACGACCGCGAGCAGTCGACCGATGCTGGCGCTGGCTCCGATTTCTTCATTCAGTTCCCGCACGAGGGCGTCTTCGACCGGTTCCCCAGGTTCGACGTGGCCACCGGGCAAGAAGACGTAGGACTTGCCGCGTTCGCGAGCGACTAGCAACCCGTCGGGGGACCCGATGACCGCTCGCGCGATCAGTTCGGTTGTTGCGACGCGCATCTGGAGAGCTCCCAACGTCAGACAGCTCTCGTATGGTAGATCGACGATTTCCGGTCTGCTTACCGCGGCCGATATCGCGGCCTGTCGGATGATGAACGTACCTGACTGGTATCGCTGGAAGTGTGAAATGCGAACCGCTAGAAACAGATTCAACCTTATCGCATCTAACTCGATTCCCGACCCCGTCAACCTTTCCACAGTTGCCATGCGCAGTCCCAGGGGCTGGGCGAGTTGTAGTGATCGGGCTGCCCGTTTACGTCGGGCGCGCGTTCCGGGCAATGGTGGTGCTTTGGTGGTATTCCACGGCTTCAGCGAGTTCGTCGAACTGAAGTAGCTGTTCGGTCAGTTCTTTCAAGTGCTCTTGCGCCGTGCGGGGTTTGCGTAGAGCATCCTTCTCGTGCGCGGCGCGGGCCTTGCCCTGTGGGCGTCGCAGACCGGCGGCCCGTCATGGCAGCGAACCATCATGTGCCGGAGGGAAAAGCGATCGACTCCGCAATCGTGTGGACTTACCGTTCAGCCATGTCCATCAACGGTTTCAGCATCGGTAACGTGATTCTGCGCTCCCCTCGCATGGGCGACGAGAAGGTCGTACGAGCAGCCCACCAGGTGATGGCTGCCGAGGACGGCTTCGACTTCGCTCTCGGTCTGGAACCGGCGATGGACTGGAAGCAATACCTCGAGATGCTCGACGACTACCATCGGGGCCGCAACTTGCCGGAGGGCATCGTTCCCGCGACCTTTCTGATCGCCACCGTCAACGACGAAATCGTGGGCCGCGCCGACATTCGGCACACGCTCAACGACTACCTGGCTCGCAGAGGCGGACACATCGGTTACGCCGTCCTTGCCGAACACCGCCGCCGAGGCCATGGCCGCGCTATCCTTCGGCAGAGTCTGGACCTCGCGCATTGGATGGGCATCGAGCGTGTGTTCATCACGTGCGATCAGGGCAACTATGGAAGCCGCCTGATCATCGAATCTTGTGGCGGCGCACTGGAATCGGTTGAGCCGTGGAGTGACGGGACGCTGATCCGACGCTACTGGATCTGATTCGGGGCCATTGGGAGTCGATGCAGGACGTGTCGGTTCCGGGGCGCGTCCACGGCCGGCAACTGTAGGCGGGAGGCAGGGGCATTGTCGGAGTTCGACCGTCATTTGGATGATTTCACGTCGTATCAGGAGACGCCGTGGGGTCGACTGCGGTATGAGCAGGTGTTCTCTAACCTGGCCCGGCACTTGCCGGATCGTCGGGTGCGAGTCCTGGACGCGGGCGGCGGCAACGGTATCGATGCGGTGCGGCTGGCCCGAGCGGGTCACCACGTTACGGTCGTCGACACCTCGACCCGGTCGTTGCAGGCCACACGCGGACGCGCTGCGCAAGCCGGTGTCGAAGACCGAATCGAATGCCATGCCAGCGACGTACGCCGGGCGGCATGGGATCTGCGTGACCGGCAATACGACATCGTCCTGCTGCACAACGTCGTTCAGTACCTCGCCGAACCCGCGTCGGTGATCGGGGAGCTGGTGGGACTGCTCAGCGTCGGTGGGCTGATATCGATTCTGGCGCCGAATCCCTCATCCGACCCACTGGCCGCCGCGGTCCGCCGAAGCGATCTCGACGAGGCGCTACGCCTGTTGAACACCACCGAGCGCGAGTCGGTCACCTACGGTCTGGAATACGCTTCCCGCACAGCAGAGGAAGTCGTCGGATACGTCCTCGGTGCGGGGATGAACCCGCCGCTGCGTTACGGGGTCCGTGCCGTGTGCGACCTGATCGCCGACGACGAAGCCAAACACGACCCCGTGTTCTTCGACAAGCTGGTGCGGTTGGAGAACGCTGTGGCCGACCGCCGCCCGTACCTGGAGGTCGCTCGGTTCTTCCATCTGATCGCCACCAAACCCGAGGCGTCAACCGACACCGCCGCGCAGATGCGGCGGCGACGCGTCCCGATGGACATCGCGGGCTATGAGACACGGGTGCGCACCGGAGGGTGCTTCATCTGTGAATTCCTCGCCGGGACAGCTGGTTTCGAGCATGAGACCGTCTATGACGACGGCGAACACGTGGGTTTCCTGAACAGGTACCCGACGCTGCCCGGCTATGTGTTGGTGGTGCCCCGCCGACACGTCGAGGACCTCGCCCGGGACCTGACGCCGCAGGAATATCTTCGACTGCAATCAGCTGTCCACACCGTGGCCAAGGGTGTCGCCGACGCGGCGAAACCCGAACGCCTGTATCTGTTCTCGATGGGGTCGGCTGACGGCAACGCGCACATTCACTGGCACATCGCGCCGTTGCCGCCCGGTGTGCCCTACCGGGAACAGCAGTTCCACGCTGTGGCGGCAGAGAACGGCATTGTCGCGTACTCGCCACCGGAGCTCGCAGCACTGGCCGACCGCATCCGCACCGCCCTCGCGGCGCGGACACCGGCCGGTTCAGCGGGCACTCCATTGCAGTCGTGCATCAGAGGCGATTCCGCGAAAAGCGGCCGGTTGGTGGTCATTCGCGGGAACTCCGGCTCCGGAAAGACAACAGTGGCCCGCCAGTTGCAGAGACGGTTCGACCGCGGGCAGTGCCTGGTCATCGGTCAGGATGCCGTGCGACGGGAGTTCCTCCGGGAATCCGATGTCAGCGGCGGCTACAACATCGACCTCCTGCGCGACATCGCCACGCTCGGCCTCGAACGGGGACTCACCGTTGTCGTGGAGGGCATCCTCACCGCACGCCGCTACGGCACCATGCTCCAACAGCTCGCCACCACAGCGGAGCGGGCATGCTTCTACGCCTTCGACCTCACCTTCGCCGACACCGTGCAGCGTCACTCTGGACGGCGCGCCAAGACAGCCGAGTTCGACCGCGACGATATGCGCAAGTGGTACCACGGGTGGGACCCTCTCGGGTTCGTCGACGAGGTACGCATCGACGCGACCCACATACTCGAAGACATCGTCGACATGATCTACACCGACATCACCCCGCACTCCCCGAAGCAGACCGTGGCGAACGGCTCACCGCTGATCGCAACGGCCTTCGCTCCCGGCACCGACGGGCGGCCACCACAGGTGGCACCGCCCGGGCAGCCTGTGGTGCTGCGCTGCTGGGGCACAAGCCACACCGAGCACCTGGTCGCGACCTCGTCCCGGTTGACCGACCTCGCTGACCTGCCGGTAACCGGCGACACGGTGAGCGTCGATGGTCGACACAACGACGGGTTCGTGGCTCGCCTCGAAACCGTCCTGGCAACAAAGCTTCCCGACGTGGCGTTCACAATTCACAACCACGGCCGCGGCGGTGCCACCAGCCGAGACCTACTCGCGGACGTCGTCGGGGTAGACCTCGACCAGGATCTGGCACTGCTGGAGTGCGGAACCAACGACGTGCTCCGCCGCGCGCAAGGCCGCGACCACGAAGCTGTCGATATCGAGGAGTTCACGCGAAACTATCGAACGATCCTCGAGCACCTACGCGCGCGGGCACGGCGGGTGATCTGCCTTGCCGCACCCCCAGTCGGCGGTGAATGCGGTCTGGACGCGGTGTCGATCAACGAGGATTTGTTCGCCTACAACCTCGCCGCACAGAAGGCAGCCCACGACATCGGCGCGATGTTCGTGGACTACTGGGGCGCGTTCGTCACCACCGCCGCCCTACTACGCGGACGCGGCGGTGACCTCAGCCCATGGCTCGCCGACGGAATCCACCTCTCCGACATCGGCGATGAACTGATCCTGCGCAGTCTCAAAGCCACCCTCATCGGGAAGAACGTCATCACCGGCCTAGTGCCGACCCGCACGAACACCACGAAAACCAGTGCGGAGGTGGTGATCCGGCCCGCCCGCGTCGAGGACGTGCCGTCATTGGTCCGGTTGCGCGTCGCAGTGGCGGCCGAACAGAAATGGATCGGCGCCGAACCTCCCATAGACGAAGACAAAGCCGCGGCCCGACTGTCCGAGCAGATCGCCTCGGACACCGCTGGCGTCCTCGTCGGCGACCACCACACCGCCGGTGTCATAGCTATCGCAACCGCCAACTTCACGACACCGGGCGTCGCCGAGATCACCATGATGATCGCCGCCGACCACCGAGGCGTCGGAGTCGGCAGCACCTTGCTCGACCATCTCCTCGACTGGTGCAAACACCACCACGCCCACAAAGCGACCCTGAAAGTCTGGCCGCACAACCTCCCCGCCATCAAGCTCTACCACCGCGCCGGCTTCGAAACCGAAGGCACATTGCGCGCCCACTTCCAGCGGCGCAACGGTGAACTCTGGGATGCGATCATCATGAGTCGACTGCTGTAGAAGCCTGGAACGGGTCCGGCTGCTGAGGCAGTCCAGCGCTATCGGGTGCTTCGCGCGAAACTGCCCCGCTGACCCAGCAGCGAAGTCCCCGCTTTCAAGCTGCGTCGGCACGCTCGCTGTCCCGCCGAGTCGGAAGTTTGGATGTCAGAACGGTTGCGGCGCTGACCGATCCGTCAAAGTTGTCGGTACCATGGTCGATTCTGTTGGACGATGGCGGGACATAGCGTGACTGAACGGCCAGGTCGCGGCTCGCTACACAAACGTTGAACTTCAATGGTGCCAAAGGCATTTAACGAAAGGGGAAAAGTCCGATGCATGAAGGTGGTTGTCTGTGCGGCAACATCAGATATCAGGCGTCAGGCAAGCTCTCGTTCCCGCACCTCTGTAGCTGTCGCCACTGTCAACGATTGTCCGGCAGCCCGGTCATGTCGTGGGTCGACTTCCCACGCAAAGGATTCGAGTGGACCGGCCCCGGCGGAGAGCCGACCTGGTACAACACCTTCCCCGACTCCCAGCGCGGCTTCTGCGGTATATGCGGGAGCTCTGTCGCCGCCCAGGACGACGGTGACGCGGAGTTGGTAGGTGTCACCATGATGAGCCTCGACGACCACAGCGACTTGATACCCGAGCGACAGAGCTTCCGCCCCAACGCTGTCCCATGGCTTCCGATCGTCGGCGCACAGGACTGAATTCCCAAATTCAACCCTGTCCGGCGATTAACTGCACGCCCGGATGCATCACCATGCGCGGCACAAATACACCAGGCACGCAGTGTCGTTCTTCCTCGGTAGGTGCGATGGTGCAGCTTTGCGATGCTCGGGGCGACGATACCGCCGGGTTCTGAATATGAATGAGGTAGGAGTGGCGACCGCTGAGGATGCCGATTCGGGTGTACGGAAGCCGATTCAGCACCGTCCACCGACCGATGCGACGTACAAGCAGTTGTACGCGACGGCGTATCGGTGCGGTGTGCCTTCGTGTCTGAAGCCGCTGTATCGGGTCAATGACGACACCGGTGAGACTTTGCTCAACAGCCTGGTCGCTCATATCCATGCTCGCAGCGAGAATGGTCCTCGCTGGAATGCGGAGATGAGTGAGGCCGACAACCGGGACGCCTCCAATTTGATCCCGCTCTGTGAGCCACACGCGCGAGAAATCGACGCCACACCCAACCATTTCACGCCGGAGACGCTGCGCGCATGGAAAGCAGCACAGCTCGCCGAGTACCAGCGGCTGCAGAAGGGCTGGCTCCTCTCACCGCAGGAGGTCGCCGAAGTTCGACAGGCTTCCTCGGATGCGTATGCCTACGGAGTCGCTTCCGCTAGCGCGAGCGCGATTGTCGGTGCGGCCAGAGCGGTCGGATTGCTGATCGACATCGCGCGACGGATGCGCCGTGGACCCGCCAAGATTTCCGCTGAATGGCACCGGTACAGAGCCAGGTTGACCGCGTCGATGCCGGTGTTCGACGGAGACGGAAATCGGCTCGCGGTGGAACCGGCGGCCCGTGATACCCGGCAATTCGCCGACGCTGTCGTCGCTGAACTCGACGCCGCGCGACTGCGGTTGGAGCCGTTAGCCAGCGCTGTGCGGGGCGAGTTGCAGGCGGTGGGCGCGGTCAACGCAACGTTGTCGCGATGGATCTGGTGGACGGACGAGGCGGTCTCCGAAGTCGTTGTCGCTTCATCGGTTTGGCCTGCTCCTGGGTATGAGGGCGACGATGACAGACTCGATGCCGCGTTGGAGCAGCTGCGTAGAGCCAGCGCCGCGTTGAGCGCAGCGTGGCGCGGGGACCTCGCCGAGCAGCCACCTGCACCGGCGCCGCCTGCGCCCGAGCCGGTCGAGACGCCGACCCAGCGCGCCCTGCGTGAGCACACCGAGGTATTGGACTCGGCGCGACCGTGGGCGCGCGTGAATCATCGCGCCTACGACCCAGCCCTGTACGAGGCGCTGGTCGAAACAGCCGCGTTCGCTCTGTACATTCCAAGGGTGCCCACGGCTCTGGCCATCGACCTGGCGGCCACCGCCGACTTGGCCGCCGATGTCGCCCGCAACGCCGACGAAGCGACCTTCTCCGCACTGCTCGAGCAGGCAGCGACCAACCGTCCGCTCGCTGTCGCGGTGGAGTTGCTGTCAGCCCTGGGAGCGATCGCTGAAAGCTCCGGGCGGGACGCAGCAGCATCGGATGCGGCCGCGCAAATTACACAATTGCTCACCAACGCGGACTGGGCCGACCGAGCGGTGTGGGAAGACAACGCCCACCACATGCAGCGGCTACTCGGGTTGACCGCTGCGAAAGTCACCGATGACAACACGATATCGGCCGCGATAACCGCAGCCCTCGACGACGACCGGGAGCTGCTGTTCCCGATCCTTCGCGCGATCGTCCAATCAGCAGTACAACTGTCCCGGACCGGTGCGCCCGGTGTGATCAAGCACGGACTCGACGAAGTGCCCTCCTGGCTCCCGGTCGAAAGGGTCGCTGCCGAGATCGCCGAACAACTTCCCGACCTCCAACCAGCGGACGATGAAGATCACAACCCTCATCCCCATATAGAACACAACCTTGCCGCACATCTGCTGCGGATCGCCGCACACCGACCGCAAAAGTCCTGAACTCTGTTTACTACAGGTCCACCACAGTTACAGTCGGGGCGGTGGTGGTGCTGGAAGATCTTCACGCACTCGGTACACCGCGCCATCATCGGTGACTCGTTCCTGCCAGGGTCCCATCACCCGTAGGTTCGGCAGGAACCAGCAGTGTTGTTCCTGCCGCAACGGCACCGCGCCGACGAGGCATTCGGCGATGGTGCCGCCGTCGTCGTGTTCGTGGCCGGTCATCAACCGTTCCGCGAAGGCCGCAAGCTCCCATGCGGTGCGGATCGGCCCCACCACGACGCCAGGACGATCGCCGAAGCAGTATTCGGGAAATTCCAGCGGTCCGGCGATACGCCATCGGATCGGCGGTGGCGGATCGCTTTTCAGTCTGTCGAAACCCACGAACCATGCCGCATCGTCGAGTTCGCGTGCCTCGACACCGGCCGGTTTGGAGTCCTCGAGATGATCGGACAACGTCGGCGCATCGTATTCGTCCTCATCCCAGGTCCGGAGGATCCTCGACTCTTTCGGACGTGGAGTCGCATAGAACCGCGTCAGGCAATGC
The DNA here is from genome assembly GCF_050955745.1 of Nocardia sp. CA-120079. Taxonomy (NCBI): domain Bacteria; kingdom Bacillati; phylum Actinomycetota; class Actinomycetes; order Mycobacteriales; family Nocardiaceae; genus Nocardia; species Nocardia sp. CA-120079. Next base: position 4,943,792 of record NZ_CP192088.1, on the reverse strand, counting down.
TCGTCATCACACAACACACACATCGGTGCTCACCCCCGCTCTGGTCGGTCGCCGTAGCTATGGGGCGCACCGGCAAGTGCGGTCGCTGCCAGCTCATCACCCGCCTGCATCGGTGCCGAGACTGCGGGAGGCCCCGGATCCACCAGTGCCACAACTTCTTCGGTGAGTGCGGCGATGTCATCGCGTATCCGCCGCGACTCAGCCGTATGGGAACTCATCCGTTCTACTCCTCACTTCCGCTCTGGTACTCATCCACGTTCCCGTTCGATGCCGCGTTCGCGCCCTCGTTCCTCCCGCCCGCATTCGTGTCGACCCCGCCGACGGCGGTTCCTGGCACGAGACCATCAGGCGCCTCGACTGCCACCGGCCGTGCGAGAACACGGTGCGCGCACATCCATGCCCGGTTGCCGACGCGAGACCCGAGAGGTGCGTCTCGGCCCGTCTTGCGGTCAATTGAGCGAATGTGTCATCCACCCCGCCAGCGTGTGGCGCAGCTCAGCGATGCTGTCGCGGTTGGCATCCCATCGCACGGCGGTGCCGCCGTTGAGGTCGAATGCGTCGCAGTTGGTGGTCTTGTCATCGATCAGCGTGGCCTCGGCGATCGTCAGGCCGTGAGCATCGAGCCACCCGCCGAAGAACCGGTTCGGATCGTTCTTTTTGCAGACGCCGACGTCGCTGGAGCAAATGAGGTCGTCGAACAGCCCGACGGCGTCGGTCAGCGTCGCCGCTGCACGGGACCACGGTGCGGCGGTGCGCTGCACGCGACGGAAGGTGTCGGCGAAGCAGTCGATGTTGTCGGTGGCGACCACGATAAAAGCGTGTGCCCGCACTTCGGCCAGCAGTGTCGCAAGTTCGGTGTTGACCGACATGGCTGCGCAGTCCTGGATCAGCCTGTCGAGCAGGAACTTCTCGTCAAGCCCGTTGGTGGGCGTCAGGTTCATCGCGGCGATGACCTGCTCGCTTGACCGGATCCCGCGCATCCATTCGTCCCCGGGGATGCTGTTGGGGGTGAGTATCTCACCGATGTAGTCCATTAGCTGTTCGCGGATCGGATGGTGTGGGTCGGCGCAGATGGACTGCCAGTAGAAGTCGCGGGAGAGCACACCCCACCAGTCGACGAATACCACGCGGCGGCGCGGTGGCATCCGATCCGCGGTGTTCATTTTTCGAAGCCCATGTAGATGTCCTTGCCGGTACGCCACTGGCCCTTCTTCAGGAATTGCGGGTAGATGTGTTCGGTGGCGTGTACTTCGGCTGGGGTGAAGAACCGCATGTGTTCGACCGGGCCGTCGAGGTCGGCCCAATCCTGGTCCAGCTCACCGGATTCCAGGCGCGCGAGAAAATAGCACTCCACTTTGTGGCGGTGGTGTTTGGCCTCCCAGTACTCGAAGACGTGCACCAGTTCCCCTGCGGTGACATGGAGGCCGGTTTCTTCGTGGACTTCGCGGCGGATGCAGTCGTGCAGCGATTCGCCGGGTTGCAGGCGACCGCCGGGGGTGTACCAGATCCGGCCGTCGTTGGAGACCAGCAGCAGATCCTCACCCCTGGCGACGAGCGCGCGTGCGGTGACCTGGATCTGGAACTGGTTGGTGGCGTCGCTATCCATGGTGTCCTTCCGTGGTGAGTTGATCGTCGGCGAGCCATCGCCGGATGCTCGACCGCATTGCGGCGCATGTGGTCTCGGTCATACCAGCTGTCGAGGTTCCCTCGGCGGCGAGGTCGGCCAGCTGAGGATCGGTGAGCCCGAAGGCACGACCGACGTGCTGATACTCGCTGGTGAGGGTGGTGGCTAGCAGCGTGGGGTCGTCGGCGTTGAGCGTGACGGGAACGCCGTGGCGCAGCATCCTCGGCAGCGGGTGGCTGGCCAAATCGCTGATGACGGCGAGGCGCACGTTGGATGTCGGACACACGTCACAGACGATGCGGTCCTCGGCGAGTTCGTCAAGTAGGCGCGGATCTGCGGCGGCGCGCACGCCATGTGCGATCCGATCCGGTCGCATGCCGGCGATGGCGGCGCGGATCGCTTGTGGTCCTTGGGTTTCCCCGAGGTGCGGCACGACGAGTAGGCCGTGTGCGCGCACGATCGCGGCGGCCCGGGAGTACCGCTCGAATCCGTCGGTGGGTTCCTGCCCGGTCAGTCCGAGCCCGGCCACATTGTGGTCGGCGTACTTGACGGCGAAGCGGGCGGCTTGTTCGATCCAGCCGGGCGGACGTGCCCAGTTCACCCCGAGCAGGTAGCGCACTTCGATGTCGTGGCGGCGCGCGGCTTGCAGGAAGGTGTCGTCGATGAATGCGAGGGTGTCGGGCACGGGCCAGCCGAATCGGTCGGCGTAGAGCCACGGTCCGACCATCGGTTCGCTGTAGCGCACGCCCTCGGCAGCTTCGTCGGCGACGAACTCGCAGATGACCCGTCCTAGATCTTCGGGTGTGGCGATGACGTCGGTGACTTGCCGGAAGCAGTGCATGAACGCCGGAAGGTCGCTGAAAGCCGTGACGGCAGGCGTCGGCCGGTGGTGTCGATTCGCGAACTCAGCGATGGTGGTGGCGCGGGCTGCGCCTTCCAGATGCACGTGCAGGTGCGCCTTCGGCAGCGTCGCCAGACGCGTGGAGCGTTTCACGGTGACGGTCATGCCTACAGGTACTCCTGTCCGATCCGCAGATCGACAAGCGGCTGTGGTCCGCCGGTGGCGGGCGGGACCTCGACGGCGCCTGTCTGTGTTGTCAGTCCAGTCAGGATCAGCCGCATCGCGAACGACGATTCGGCCAGGATGTCGATATTGCTCGTCACTGCGGCGACCAGCGCGGTGAGCTTGGCATGTTCGGGATCGGCACTCGGCAGGTCTACGCCGAAGGCCGGGGTGTCGTCCCAGGTCGCGGTGTAGTGCGGCTGCTCGGGTGGGGTGTTGGATCGGACGAGGATGCGGTTGCGCCAGCAGTCGAGTCGCATGTCGCCGGATCGGCCGCGGACGATGAGGTAGTCCTCGGGCCGGTGCAGGCACCACGACGACTTGACCATGGCTTGCTGTCCTGTCGGGAATGTCAACTGCATGCTCATGTGGTCCTCGACCTGCTGGGTGAGTGTTGCGCCGTCGAGGCATCGCCGGTGAACGATAGCCTGGGTCACCGAGGCGGTGGCCACGCTCGGCGTGCCGGTGAGGGCCAGCAGCCGCGACAGCGCATACGGCAAGGTGTCCAGCGCCGGGCCTGCCACTGCCTCGCGGCTGTAGTACCAGTTCGATCGTGGCGGCCCCGGGACGTCGAGCATGGAGGTGAATTCCATTGGCGGGCCGATGATTCCCGAGCCGACCAGCTCAGCCACCGCGGTGAGCGCTGGGCGGTCGAGGAGTGGCAGTGCGACTACGACTCGATCGTGGCGGGCGGCGGCGAGTTCGAGTTGATCCAGCTCGCGAAGCGAGGTCGCGATCGGTTTCTCGATCAGCACGTGTTTGCCGGCCTCGAGCGCTGCCACCGCGTCGGCGCAGTGGTGTGCATGTGGGGTGCAGACCAGAATCGCGTCCACCGCTGGGTCGTCCAGTAGCGCGCTGCGGTCGCGGTGGGCGCGGGCGGTCGGCCACAACCGCAACGCTGAATCCCGGGAGGAGGCCGATGGGCTGCATATGGCGGTGACGCGAACCCCGGCCACAGTGTGGGCTTGGCGCAGGTACGCGCTGCCGATCATGCCGCAGCCGAGCACACCCAATCGCAGCGGCGCAGTCACGGTGTCTCCATAAGGTCGTCGACTGTCATGGCGGGATCGAGGGGGACGATGGCACCGGTCTCCTCGAGCAGCACCGCGTGCCGCTCGAAGAACTGGCAGACTCCAGCGTGGTGTTTGATCGGCTCGCCCAGCGGTTGCCCGAGAACCTGGACGCCGCCGTGTGTTTCGTAGTAGCGGCGAAGACCGGGTCGACACAGGTGTCGGCCGTGGAGCCGCGGCACCAGGGGTGCCGCCAAGCGCTCAACCGGGATGGCGGTGCGGCGTCCGGTCGGGTCGAGGACGGGCAGCAGCGCCGTGTGGATCTGGTCGGCGGGCCTGCCGGTGGTGTCCAGGTTGTGTAGTGGACCGACGACCAGTGTGGGGGCTTCGAGGTGGTAGAACTCGGCGAGCGCGTCGAGGAAGTCGCCGCGATACCACTGGTGTTCGAATTCGCGGTCGGCCTTGTCGCGTCGGCGGTGCAGCGACGTGGCGATCGGCGTGGTGAGCAGCACGATCGCCGCCGCCGGGCTCAGGTGCGGCCGGATGTCGCGGTCGAAGACGGCTCGGGCGTGCCGGTACAGGTCGCGGTCGCCGCTAGTGGCGGCGGTGGCCCAGCAGTAGGCCAGCACGCTGAGGTAGCTGCGGTCGAACACCGCCACCGCCGGGGGCCGTGCGTCGGCGAGGCGCGAGGCCAGCCGGTCGCGGCGCAACTCCCGCCGTAGATACCACGTGGTGATCTCCTGGGAGGGCCTGTCGTGCAAGGCTTCCCGGTCGGTGGTGGTGGGGTTGGTTTCGGGGACGGCGAGGCAGTCCTCGCCGAGCGTGGCGGCGAGGGTGACCATGATGGAGGTCTTGCCCGCGCCGGGTAGACCTTCCAGGTACACGCTGATCGTCATGCAACGGCTCCCGGTGGCGGGGTGGTCCAACTGCCGGACTCGTCGGCCATCGCTTGGTACATCGCGGCGAGGGTGGCGTGGTCGGCGGCGGCTTCGGTTAGCGGGTACAGCGGCGCGATGGTGGGGTCGGCGACGCTGGCGGCGAGGTTGGTGAGGAACGCCGCGGTGGTGATGCGTTCCTCGTCCAGCGGTAGCAGCGGGAATGGGTTGTGCCACTTGGTGATACATGTGTCGCCGGCGAAGACGGCGATCTCGGCGAGGACTTCGACGCCGTGCACGACGCGGGTGCGCCGCTGGATGCGGTAATGCTGGGCGTGGGGGTTGTCGGGGTCTGCGAGGGCGACCATCTCCTCGCCCCAGGCCGCGCCGTGGGTGCCGGTGAAACCGGCGTGGCGGCGGGCGCGGATCGGGGACTCGTAGTTCAGCCACGACCAGTGGTAGGTCGCGAGGGTGTCGTTGTCGAACTCGATCACCGCGTGCTGGACGCGTTCTCCAGGGAAGAAGACGCCACGGTGGGTGATGTGATCGGCCATCGGCAGATCCCGCTGTACCGCCAGCACCCGCTTCGGCGCGGCGGGTGCTGCGAGGTAGGAACGCAGCAGGCTCACACCGTGGTATTCGTGGCCGACTCCGTCGCAGTAGGCGGTCCGGACTTCACCGAACACGCCGCGCGTGATCAGGTCGCGTTTGACGGTCTCGATCGGACGGCGGTGGTACTGCTCGGCGACATCGGTGTAACTGTCGCGGCCAGCCAGCGCCACCGCGACCTCCGCTGCTTCGGTCGGGTCCGCCGACATCGGTGTCTCCAGCAGGACCGGGCGGTCCCAGGCCGCGAGTCGCCGATACAACTCGGGGTTCTGCGACCAGGTGACGCATGCGATCACCGCGTCCACGCCCGGCGCGTCGAGCAGGGCATCGAGGTCCGGATACGCGACGGTGCCCAAGGCTGTAGCGGCCTCGGCGCTGCGGTGGCGGTCGCGTCCGCAGATCCCTGCGGGCCGGACCCCGGGAAGCATCTTCAGCAGTGGACCGTAGAGCGTGCGCGCTCGGGTGCCCGCGCCGATCACCGCGACACCGACCTCGGGCGGCACGGTGTTCATGGCTGCTCCACGGTTGTCCAGGCGCCGTCGGTGCGGGCCGAGTCCGCGGCTGCGGTGGCGACGGCGAGGCTGCATAGGTGGTCGTCGAGCGAATGCGGGGGCGCCGCACCGGTTTCCAGGGCGTGCGCGAACGCACGATAGGCGCCGAGGATGCCGTCGGGCACCCACGCCCCGGGACACTTCTCGTTCTCGACGGGCACGCCGTCGCCGGAGACGAGCCAGGCATGGTCCAGGTCGGCCCCGGCGCTGCCGAAGGAGCCGTCGATGTCGAGGCGGTAGTGGAATCCGCCGGGCGCGGGCACGGCATTGTTGAACGACAGGCTGGCGGTCAACGGTGCTGTGTCCTCGAAGCCGAGCGTGATCGCGTAGGCGAGCGGGCACGACGCGTGCTGGCCGGGTTTGGACCATGCCCGCGCGGACACCGTCGTCGGGGTGCGGCCGGTCAGGTGGCGGACCAGGTCGAGGTAGTGCAGGCCGTGGTCGAGGAACAGGTAGTCCGGGTGATCGGTGTACCAGGCGGCCAGATCCTCGTTGAACCTGTTCGCATGATGCACCGCATAGACTTCACCCACGCGCCCGGCCTCGATCCAGCCGCGCACCCGCGCGTGCGTGGGCGCCCACCGGGCGTTGTGGTTGACCGCCACCGGCACCCCCGCCCGGCGCACCTCCTGCGCCAACTCACGCGCTGCGGCCAGGTCGTAGAGGACCGGCTTCTGCACCAGAAGCGGCTTACCGACATCAAGCAGCGTGCGGATCAGAGCGGCACGGTCGCCGGGGCGGGTCGCGACGTCGACGACATCGACGTCTCCACGTCGCGCCAGGGTGACAGCGTCTGATTCGATAGCGGCCCCGCAGGATTCGGCCGCGCTTCGTGCACGGGAGATGTCGAGGTCGCAGACCGCGCTCACCGTCACCTCACCGAGGGCGTAGGCGGGCAGGTGTCCCTCGGTGCCGATTCGGCCGCAGCCGATCAACCCGACACGCAGCGTCATGTCCGTTCTCCAATCGGGGTGTGCCCGGACGAAATTGCCTGCGCGGGGGCCAGACCGTGCCGTCCGGCCGCAAACAGTTGGCGCGCGGCCTCGCCCGGATCGAGGTTCCACACGGCCGGTGAGAACAGTTCGATCGAGGCGGGGCCGCTGTATCCGGTGTCGGCGATGACCGCGAGAAGGCCGGGCAGGTCAAGGATGCCTTGGCCTGGTGGGCAGCGCAGTTCGTCGCGCATCGCCGCCGGGTCGATGCCAGCAGGGACGTCGCTGACCTGCACGAACTCGACCGATCCTGGCGGCAGAGCCCGGATCTCGGCCTCAGGCACGGCGGCGGCGAACAGATGGCAGGTGTCCAGCAGCAGCCCGATGTTGGGGTGACGCAGTTGGTCGAGCAGACCCATCAGGTCCGCGAGATCCCGCACGAACGAATGGGTTCCGTCCAGCGTCGCGGGTAGCCCCGCGTGCAGGCCGATGAACTCGACGGCCAGGCGCACACCGTAGGGTTCGGCACGGTCGGCCAGCAGCCCGAGCCGCTCCACCGCCGTCAAGACGGCGTCGGCGGGCGGCAGATCGGTGCGTGGATTGCACACGATCGCCGCCCGTGCGCAGCCCAACGTCGCTGCGGCGGTGAGCCGTTCATCCAGGGTGGCCTCGGCGGCACTCCATGCGGCCTGGTCGACCAGCAGCGGCGCGGGCAGTACCGGCCCTGCCGGAAGCAGGCCACTGAAAGCCTCGACCCGCACCCCCAGATCCACGATTCGGGCGGCGACAGCGCCCAAGCCGCCGAGGCCCTCGGCCAGGGCCAGGATCTGCTGGATGGACACCTCCACTCGCTCGAATCCCGCATTCCTGGTGACGGTGAGGAACTCGCTGACCGAAGTGCCCCACCGAAAACAGGCCGGGTTGATACACACCGGCAGGCCCGGACCGCCGTCGCGGGCTGCTAACTCGGTCAGCACAGCGCTCGCCTCCCCGCGATCAACTCGTCGCGCAGGCTGGGCAGCGACCCCATCACGTCCTCGACGACCGCGGTCACGTACCCCCTGTCCACGGCGGCGCCGCCGCCGGACTGCTGGACTCCGACGAACTGCGGGCAGGTCAGCTCGCCGCCCGACCGCGACACCAGGCACACCGTCATCGGCAGCCCTGTTACGGTGTGCAGTCGCTCGGCGACGGCTTGAGCCAGCACGTTGTAGAGCTTGCCGACGTGATAGACGGGGTTCTTACCGTTGGCGCCCTCCATACTCATGGGCCGCATCAGCGAGATGACACCGTTGCAGCGGTTGCCTCGCCCGACCACGCCCTCGTCGCCGCTCTCGATCGAGGACCCTGTCACCGTCAGATACAGCTCCAGGGCGTCGTGGTCGTCGCGGGTGTTCAACGCCACCGTCGCCTCACCCGAGGGGGCCAGACCACGCGCCCGCTTCAGCACCAGCTCATACAGGTCGTGTTTGCGGTCGATGTAGGTGGCCAGGTCCGGTGTGTACCGATCGATCTGGGGCACGCACAACGTGACGTGCAAATCACCTCCGTCGCGGCACACCATCACCTTGATATCCGACCCGAAATGCGGTGCCGCGGCGGTGAATTCGGAGCCGTTGAGCCAGCCCTCGATATCGAGGGCCGCGAGTTCGGCGACGCTCAGCGGCGCATATCCCACACCGGCGGAGGTGTCGTTGGCGTGCAGACGGCGGCGCTCGCTCAGATCGTCGAGGCTGCGCGGGGCGAACCAGTGCAGCCGCCCACCGTCGCGGGAACTGGTGTCACTTCGGACGTGGCCGGGGCTCGACGCCGGGTTCAGCCGCATACGGACCTCGATGTCATCGCGGCGCAGCAGCGGCAGCCGGGAACACAGGAAATCGCGGGACACGGTCTCGATCAAATCCCCCACCGGTAGCTTCCGGTCACCCAAAGTCTCGCTGAACCGGCCGTTGACCAAAGCGGTGATAGGCCCGTCCATGCTGCCACCACCGAACGCGACGGTGGCAGAGCCGCCGAGCAGGGCGGTCTTGTCGGTGTTGTGGTGCAAGATCGCCCCGAACTCCTCGAGGCACAGTCGCGAATAGGCACGCGAAAGCTCCTCGGCCAACCCGTCGGCCAGCGAGTCGGGGTGACCGATGCCCTTGCGTTCGACGATGTCGAACCCGTAGGCATCGACGAAGCGGTCGGCCAGATCAACAGAAACCAACACGACGATTCCCTTCTGTGGTGGTATCGCGCTCGACGGTCCGCGCTGACCGTACGATTTCGGCAATAAGGTCAAGGTCGGCCAATGCCTCACGCGGGCCGGTCGCCGCAGCCTTGCCGGACACGATCTGGTCGTGGAAGGCGATCAGTTCGGCGGCGAACACGTCGTCGTAGATCAACTCCCGCGTCACCGCATCACCGTCGTTCTCGGTGTCCAGCGCGATCGGCGCGTGTGGCAGATACGGCGACGGAAACGACACCGCGCACCGGGTGGTGTCGCCGACCAGTGCCAGGGTTTCGGTGTACCGGCCAGCCGCGACGAAGGTGTAGGACACAAGCCCGACCCGCCCCGAGGGACTGCGTAGGGTCGCCTGCCCGCTCAGCCCGTCGTTCCAGAATGCGGCGTTCACGACCCGCACGTGGCCGCCGAGTGCGGTCCGCAACAGGTTGACGTCGTGAATGACGCTGGTGGCCAACAGAAAATAGGCGGTCAGCGCGGCGAGGGGAGCATCTGCTCCGACGGTCCGCCGGATGGCCGCAGCGCTGGCTCCATCGGTGACCTGGTGGTGCACGAACTCCAACAGCGACCCGCCGGGCGGTCGCGCTCGACCGAGCACCGAATGCAGGTAGCGGTCCTCCGGTGGATGGACCAGATCCGCGGCCACGGTGCGCAGGCCCGACGCGATCCCGACCTGCTCCAGCGCGGTCGTCACCGCCGTGCTGTAGCGCTTCATGTATCCGACGACGCAGCCGACCCCGGCGGACTCGATAGCCTCGACCAACCCTCGGGCCTGTTCCGGCGACAGCGAAAGCGGCTTCTCGACGAACACCGACTTCCCCGATGCCACCGCACCCTGGATCTCGGCGACATGGTCACCGCTGGTGGTGATCAGCACCGCGTCGAACAGCTCGGCCGCGGCGAACAACTCTCCCACCGAGGCGAACCTGCGAGAACCACTCACCCACACCGCCGCCCGCTCCAGCGCCCGCGTGTCGGTGTCGCAGAGTGCGACCACCCGAAACCGGTCGCCGAGGCGAGCCAACGCCGGCAAGTGCCGGGTCTGCGCGGCGACGCCGCATCCGATCACCGCGATCCGCAGCCGCTCCATCACGCCGCTCCGTTCGGGCAGTGCCGCGCGGCCGCGAGGGTGAAGGCGGTGTCCAGCAGCGCCGACAGCGGTCGTTCACCACTCGTGGTCGCCCCCCGTGGAAACGCCCGATGCCCGGGGACATAACCACCCCGGCAGCGGGACGACCTTAGGGGATTCCGGACCTGATACACCTCGGCCCGCTGCTGCTGTGCCGCCCCCGTCGTAGACCGGAGGAGCCTCCAATGCCTCGAACCACCGAATCCTTCAGCCCGCATGGCTGGCCCCCTCATGCTGCTTGGTGCCCAGCCGAGACGCTGCGCAATCAGCTGAAGCCACATAGGGAAACGTCAATCCGCGTGCTTGCCGCTGTTGCAGCAGCCACCATTTCGCGCCGCACGCCCGCGATATCGTGCCGCCTTCGACGGCTTCACAGGCGCAGTGCTCGTCCAGCCACGGCCGTATCTCGGCATCGACGACCTTCCGCCACTGCGGTGGCGCGTCATGCGATGTTGGCATCGAAGTAGCTCCTTTGGTCACTAGTCGTCTGGGTCGTCGTACTCAGGTCCGAGCCTGGATAGAATTTCGGCTGCACTCACACCGAGGACGGCGGCGGCGGTGTCGTATGGCGCTGTGCTCTGACTGCCCGGCTCGTCATCGGCCCGGCCCTGGTACATCAGCCACCCGGCCCCGGATATCGCTCCAGCGAACAGCAGCGTGACCACGATGACCGGCCTAGTTGCCACCCCAGCATCAGGCGATGGCATGTGATCCGAGACGGCTGTAGCTTGCACCGTCCTCCACGGTGATCACCTCGTCACACCACTCGATGACCGGCCCCACGTCACCGTCGAGATGCTTCAGGTTTGGGGTAAGCACGGCCGAGATCTCCACCCCGCGCACCCGGGTCATGTTGCGTGCCACGTTCCGCAGGCGCATCGCCGGATGGTCCGTGTCGTCGCCGAACACGACTGTTTTGATCAGGTTGTAGCCCAAGTCCTGTGCAGCACGCCGGATTTCGGTCTCGTCCCACGGTTGGCGTGTACCGGATTCGTCACGACGGATGTAGCCCATTGCTGCGGGTGATCTCATGATGGTTCGGTCCCTGCGGTTGGTTGGTTGATCGAACTGAAAACCCCGGCTGCCGCGATCCGTGCTTTTCATGGACCTCAGAATCGGTGCACGACGGCCTGCCCGGAACTGTCGCTGTAGGTCGTTGCACTGACTTTTCACTGACGTTCGGCGCTGGGCCACGCTTTCCAGACACGCCCTCGGTGACACACTGGCCGCATGGAACTCAACGGGTCGCCGATCAGTCAGTCCGAGCTCGCCGCGCTGGGTTTGGTCGGGTACGGGCACTTCACGTCCATGCGTGTCGAGAATCGCGCTGTGCGCGGGCTCAGCCAGCACATGGACCGGCTCACCCGCGACTGCCGCACCGTGTTCGACGCCGAACTAGACCCCGAGCGCGTGCGCCACCTCATCCGCCGCGCCGTGGCCGACACCGACATTGCGGTAGTCGTGCGGATCACGGTGTTCGACCCGCGCATCGCCCTCGGCAGGCCCGGCGCCGAAGCCGACCCTCATGTCCTCGTGACCTGGCGTGAAGCGCCCCCGGTCCCGCAAGCCCCGATGAATCTGCGGTCGGCGGTCTACACCCGCGACCTACCCAAAACCAAGCACGTCGGCCTGTTCGGTGCCCTCTACCAGCGCCGCCTCGCCCAACGCGACGGTGCCGACGATGTCCTGTTCACCAACGCCGACGGCACCATCACCGAGATCGCGACGTCCAACATCGGCGTCATCTCCGACGGCCAGCTGATCTGGCCGCAGGCCGAGGTGCTGCCCGGCATCACGATGCGCCTGCTCAGCCAGACCCTGGATGAGGAAGTCGTCGTCAAGCCCATCACCCTGGCCGAATTGCCGCATATCGATGCAGCCGTCGCGACCAACGCCGCGGTCGGTGTGCGTGCAATCGCCCGCATCGACGACATCGACCTTCCCGTCGACCACGAGATGATCGACCGGCTCCGCGCGGAATACGAATCCATTCCCCCGCAACGCATCTGACGCACGCCATGCCACCGCTGTGACTAGGCTCAGACCCCACCGCTCGGGAAGGGAGGACACGCGCGATGGCCATCGTGGTCCGCAGCTGGACAGGAGCCGAAGCAGCCGCACTGCGAGACGCCCGGCGGATGAGTCTGATCGAATTCGCAGCGCATATCGGCGTCAACCCCCGTGTGATATCCCGCTGGGAAGCCGGCGGCGCGAACATCCGCCCCCGCCCTGTGAACCAAGCAGCCCTCGACACAATCTTGTCGCGCCTCAACGACGACGAACTCGCCCGATTCGTCGAAGCGATATCTCCCACCGCCCTGAGCGACGCTCGCGACACCGACGTCGTCCAGCAACGCACCAACACCCGCCATCCCGCCGACGGCAAGCTGATGACCTGGGTGCCCGAAGGAATCTTCCTCGCCGGACCACAAGACCAACCCGTGTGGGTGGCCGGATTCTGGATGGATGTCTTCCCGACCACCAACGCCGACTACGCGCGATTCGTTGCCGCCCACCGACATTCCACGCCCCAGCATTGGGACGGCCCGACCCCGGCCCGCGACATCGCCGACCACCCTGTGGTCTGGGTCAGCTGGGACGACGCCAACACCTATGCCCAATGGGCCCACAAAGCTCTGCCGACCAGCCAACAATGGGAAAAAGCCGCCCGAGGCACCCGCGGCAACACCTGGCCGTGGGGCAACCAGCCGACCCCGGCCAAATGCAATGTCCGCGGCTCCGGACCCGGCACCATGACGCCGGTATCTACCTACGCCAGCGGAGTCAGTCCATTCGGCATCTACGATCTCGTCGGAAACACCTGGGAATGGACCGCCACCGAGACCGCCACCGACCGATTCGAGCTCAAAGGCTCGGCGTTCACCAGCCCTTTCGACCGAGGCGAACCAGCAGCATTCAACGATGCCACGCGCAGGATGCTCGACGACGACACCGGATTCCGTTGCGTCACAGGAAATCTCGTGAGCGAGACAGTTTAGTCGACCGTCAGATCACGCGTGACGTCGACCGCGGCCGGAGTCATTGAGGCCGAGGAACACATCCACCCGCAATTCCTGAAGAAGAGCCAGTGGCGTACCGGCATGGACATCGACATGGGCTTCGAGAAATGAGCATGGCGGAGCGGATGCCGGCGCACCGCCACGTGGTATTCGTCGACTGGTGGTGTGTGCTTTCCCCCGACTGCTACTGGCAGTCGATCTGTGCCGACCCACACCATCCGATCCGCGACCAGCTAATGGACTACATCAGTGAGGTGCTTGCCCCCGACAGCAATCAGGTGCTCGGCACGAAGTACCGGCAAGTCCTCGCGTGAATCGGGTCATATCGACGAAATTCTTGACCGCTCGCGGCAATAGCGTCCCCGCGACATAGCTGCATGGCGGCTCGTCGGGGTCTTTCCTATACCTGCACGACAATAGCTGGTTCAAATCCTTCGTACAGTGACAGAACCCGCTTTTCTCCCATGTAGACCAGATGCATTTCGTTGTGCTGACATCGGCCGAACCAGAATGCCGCGCGTATCGCGATTATGCATCCGCCGAGGAAACAAACCACTTGATTGGCGCGTTCGATATATTCCACCACTGTGATTGCTTTCCGGTCGGGCAACCATTCGGCGAGAAGGCGGCCGATCCGTTCGACGTCCGGACTTTTGACATCCGTTCGTTCAGGGGTTGGGCGCATTTATGATAATGTGGGCGAAACTTTGCGAGGAGCGCCGTATACGATTTGTTACGATTATAAAAGAAATCTTGCCAGAAGTCGCAGTAACCACCTCATCCTTATTCATGGTTACTACCTTGCCATAGACGGGCCAGATATTCGAACAAGTTTTGGAAATCTCGGATGGAAGATTCACAATACTCTGGATCGCTCTGTGCGATGGCGTCTAACAGTTCGCGCCCCTCCAGCCCCGGGAATTCCGAGGTATCCGAGGCGACTCGGATCGGCTGGATGATCCAGTTGCGACCCGGTTTATCGACGTTCCAGTCGATCTCGCCGCGATAGGATCGCACGCTAGATTGGATTACGTCGGGTGTATCGTTGGATTCGGACTTGTAGCGCCAAACTATGAATGGCGGAGTCCTTCGGGGGGTGAAGTCGTCGAAGCCCATATCAATTCGAGCCCATTCGACCTCGCCGAGAATCGCAAGCGTGGAGAGTATGCGTTTGGATGGCCGATCGGCTGCGTTGGTCATCCCGACCACCTCACTCCTGGGTTTAGGTATTTGATCACTCTCTCGAAGTCGCCTAAAGGAATCGGAGTTACCGATAGCCTTGGATCGTAAACGTAACGACCATCTGTATATACCTCATGAAATACGTACTCCTGGGTTACACGCCCGGTGTTCTCGGGCGTGAGGAGGAGGCTCCCGTCTGCTGGTTCGTAACGAATGATGCTCCCAACCCCATCGGCTCTCGAGAGCATGTCCTGCGCGATCTCTGAGCAGTCGTAGCTTTCCGAATATTTCTTGTGCATCAAATCATCGAGCTGAGGATTCGGCGGGTGAGCCGGATTCGGCTCACGGAACTGGAACGATCCATCCTCATTACGACAGGGCACCAGCCCCAACGGGTCGGTCCACAGCCCCGGATTGCGAGGGTAGCCCATCGGGTTTGGGCCAGGTGCGAGACCCATAGGATCTGCTGTGAGAAACCGCCCTGTGTGCGGGTCGTAGACGCGGTGCAGGTTGTAATGCAGACCGGTTTCGGCGTCGTGCTGCTGACCAGGAAATCGGAGTGGGGTTCCGGCGTGTTCTGGCCAGGTGGTGTTGCCCCATAGATCGGTGTATGCGGTGGCGACGTTGGTCGCGGTGGCGGGATCGATGAGTTCGGTGGGGGTGCCGACGAGGTCGGTGATGATTGCGAAGAACTCGCGGTCGACGCGGGTTTGGTCGGTGGTCTGGGTGATCGGGATGTGGGAGTTCGGTTGGTACTGCCACCGTTTCGAGCTGTCGTCGGTGGTCTGTTCGATGAGGTGGGTGCCGTCCCAGGTGTAGTCGGCGCGGTGGAGGATGGCGCCATCGGCGGCGAGGTGTTGTTTGGTCGTGCGGCGACCGAGGCCATCGTAGGTGTAGTGCCACCACTGGTGGTCCGGAGTCCAGACGTCTGTGAGTTGGTCGAAGGCGTTGTAGCGGTACCGCCAGATGTCAGGTTTGCGGGACAGGCGTGTGGTGGTTTTGCGGATCAGGCGGCCGGACTCGTCGTAGTGGTAGCGGGTGCGGCCGCCTCGGATGAGGAGGTTGTTGTGGTATTCGCGGTGATCGTTGGTCTCCGGTGTGGGATGTGAACCGTGAGTGGTAGCCGGTGTTGTTGAAGCGGTGCGAGCAACGGCGCTTTCGCCCGAGGCCTGCGCGGGCAGGGTGCTGGTGATGTTGCTGAGAGGGTCGTACGTGTATTGCTCAGTAAGGGCGCCGTTGCGGGTGATGGTGGTAACGCGGCCCGCGGGATCGAGGGTGTATTCGCGATGCACCGGGTCGCTGTCGAGGTGGGTGAGGATGTGGCTGGTGGGGTATCCGTCTGGGCGGTAGGTGTATTCGTCGTACCGGAGCTGGTGTGGGCTCGGGCGGGTAGACGGGCCGAGGTCGAGTGAGCTGCCGGGGTAGGCAGTGACGTCCTGGTGGGTGAGATGCCCTACCGCGGTGAGAGCGCGGGTGATCGCGATTTCACCGATGCGCCAAGAGGTTAGACGACCGAGTGGGTCGTGGGTGAACTGGACGTGGTTGCCGTCGACTGTCATTGCGCGGCTACGGCCGGTGAAGTCGTAGTGCCAGTCGGTGGTCGCGTCGGTGGGGGTGATGCGGCGGGTGCGGCGGCTGAGTTGGTCGTAGTCGTGCCGCATCGGGGGTTGATGATCGAGCGTTTGGGTGGCGATGTGGCCTGTTGGGGTGTAGCCGAATTCGAGGGTGTGGATCGCATCCCCTCCGCTGC
Source organism: Nocardia sp. CA-120079 (assembly GCF_050955745.1). Classification (NCBI taxonomy): domain Bacteria; kingdom Bacillati; phylum Actinomycetota; class Actinomycetes; order Mycobacteriales; family Nocardiaceae; genus Nocardia; species Nocardia sp. CA-120079. The sequence continues at coordinate 4,927,823 of NZ_CP192088.1, read as the reverse complement.
CGGAGACAGCTGCGAGGATGCGCCCGACGGGGTCGTGGGTGTAGCGGAGCCATTCGCCGGTGTCGGCTGTGATTTCGGTAAGACGCCCGAGGATGTCGCGGGTGTAATGGCGGGTGACGCCGGTGGCGGGAGTGATCGTGGCGACGCGGCCGGCGCGGTCGTGGGTGTAGTGGGTGGCGGCACCGGTGTAGTCGGTTTCGGCGATCAGGCGGCCCGCGAGGTCGTGCTCGTAGGTCCAGGTATGGCCCAGGGGGTTGGTGACCGTGGTGAGGCGGCGTTCGGCGTCCCAGGTGTAGCGGGTGGTCGACCCGTCGGGCTCGGTGCGGGAGGTCAGCATGTCGAAGGCACCGTAGGTGAAGCGGGTGAGGTTGGCTGCGCGGTCTGTGTGTGTCAGCAGGTTGCGTTCACCGTCGTAGGTCCACGATTCGGTGTGACCGTCGGGGTCGGTGCGCTGCAGCAGTTTTCCATCGGGAGCCCACGCATAGCAGGTGTGGCCGCCGAGGGGGTCGATGATTCGGATCGGTCTGCCGAAGTGGTCGCGTTCTATGCGGGTGATCGCGCCGTTCGGGTCGGTTGTCTGGATGGGAAGACCGGCCGGATCTACCTCGATGGTGGTGCGGGCGCCGTCGGCGTTGGTGATCTGGGCGATAGCGCCATTGGGGTGGTAGCGGTATTCGGTGCGGGTGCCCGCCGGGTCGATGACGGCGGCGAGGTTGCCGGTCTTGTCCCATTCCTGTTGTCGCACACTGCCGTCTGCCTCGATGACTCTGGTGGGGCGGTTGCGCCACAGGTACGCGATCTCGACGGTGTGGCCGTCAGGGCGGGTGATTTCGGCGACGTCGCCCTCGGCGGTGTACTTGTAGCGGGTGATTCCACCATCGGGAGCAACGACTTTCAGCGGGTTGCGATCGGCGTTGTAGTCGATATGGGTACGACCACCTACCGGGTCGACAAGGTCGCGGAGGCGACGGTCCCGGTCGAAGCCGTGGCTGGTGACCGCACCGAAGGAGTCGGTGACGGTGGTGAGGCTGCCGGTGCCGTCGGGGAATTCGAGATAGTCGAAGTCGCAGTTCATCACACCGGCGGTGCCGCGCTGGTAGGTGACGCGACCGGACTCGTCGTAGGTGTTGACCATCTGATTGCCGTTTGAATCGGTCCACGAGGTCATCCGGTGTTCAGTGTCGTAGCTGTAACGGGTGGTGGCGCCGACGGCGTTGGTGACCATCGCGAGTTCACCGAACTCGTAGGCGAATTCCCGCACCTGCGTGGCAGTTTCAACACGGTTGTCGCCGGAACTGCTGACCGACAGTCCGGTCACCCGGCCCGCCGCGGTGTCGATGAGGACTCGGTATCCGCCGGAATGCGAGACCTCGATCGGTGTGCCGTCGGTGTTGTAGTGGAAGCGGATTCGGTTACGGTGCCGGTCGGTAATCGCCGAGATCGCGTAGTTCCCCAGCCGGGATTCGAGGTCGCCGAGTACTGGTTCTGGAGCGAAATGCCAGATCAGTTCGCGACCTTGATCCCAGAGCCGATAGCCGCCGGTGTCGGTGCGGGTCAACGTCCACCGCTGCCCACCAGTGATCGGCTCCACCGCCACACCAGCCGCGGCGTGCGGATAGACCAGCATGATCCCGTCCTGCCCGAGGAAGGTCACACCTTCGTGCTCGACGACCAAACGGATGTCGAGGGTCGCCGACCAGGAAGGACCGAACCAGCGGCCATACCGGTAGCTCGAGCGGTGAGTGCGCTCCAACACTAGCGACAGAACTCCGGGCAGCTCGAGATCGGTTTCCGGAAGCAGGAATTCGCCACTGGCGACATCGACGGGATCTCGGTCGCAGGTTTTCTCGTTCGGGGTCTGGTTGCTGTCAGCGCCGTTTTCGCGCGCCGTGTCACCGGCACCCTGGTCGGCCTCGGCGCGACCCTGCGGTGTGTTGTCCACCGGTTGGTCGTGGTGAGACTGTTGATGATCCGGGCTGCCGTGACCGCCAGGGGTCGTACCGTCCCCTCTATGTCCGTCCGTGTGGGTCGGGTTCGGGTCATGGGTCTGCTGTGGAGAGTCACCGCCGTGCTCGGTTGTGGTGGGCGAATCAGTGTTGTGAGGAGCCGGATTCGTGTCCGGATGCGGTGCCGCCGATGGTGACTCCGGCTGTGTGTGGTTGGGAGCCGAGTCCTCCAGTCGGGGTGCGGCGGGTTCTGTAGTGTGCGAGGGGGTTTGGGACGTGGTGTCGCCGCCGGGATGGGGGTCGGCGGTTCCCGGCTGGGTTGGGGATTCGGTCGCCGTGTTGGGGTGGGTGCCCGGCTCGGTCGTACTCGGGTGGGTGCCCGTCGGCGTTCCCGGCTCGTGCCCGGTCGAGGTCGGCGACGATGCCTCGCTTGTTGGGTGGGTGCCCGTCGGTGCGCCCGGCTCATGCGGTGTCGACGAAGGAGCGTGAGATGTGGGAGCGCTCGGCGTGTGGGTGCCGGCCGATGGGTGTGGAGCGTGTTCTGCCGCGCTGGCCACAGTGTGGGTGGCTTTGGTGACTTTGGAGACGTCGCCGACCTTGTCCAACGCCGACAGCGCGGGTTTTGCCGCGCCCGCACCGCCGGTCCCGACGGTGGTGATCAGGTCCCCGGTGAGCGAGCCCAAAAATTCCGACGGGTTCTTGCGGGCACCGGACAGGATCGCCGACGTCGTCGCCCCGGGATCAGCGGCAGCCACCACCAGGCCAGTGCCCAGATCCGACATCCCCGAGAAGTATTCGGCCGGATGAGTGAGGTTGTAGGCGTCCATCGGACTGACCTGACGCACGAACTGCACGATCCCGGAGAAACTGGTCAACAACCCGGAGGTGAAGTTCAGTTTCGCTTGATCGAATGCCCCCGATAGGTCCGAGAGGTTGTCGGTCCAGCGTTCGGTGAACGGCGGCTCGGTCGGCGCGGACTCTGTCGCCGCCGCCAATGCGGTTGCAGCTGAGGTCGCGGCGTTGTCGCGTTGGGCGCGGGCGCCGCGCAGGATCTCGCGGGCCTCGTTGCGTATCGACGTCCACGTGTCGACCAGGGGGGTTTTGCGTTTCTGCTCATCGGACAGCGCATTCCACTGGGTCTTCTTGCTGGTTTCCTCGGTATCGGCGGCATCCCACCGCGCGATCGCGTCGGCGGCTTTGGTTTGGGCGGCGGTGACCTCGTAATACCAACTGTTGAGTACATCCGACGCCTTGTGCATCGCGTCCGAGCCCTCCCACCACAGCTTGGGCTGTTTGGCGAACTCGGTGTGGAACTCCTCCGCAGCGGTCCCAGTCCAGTCCGCGGTGTTGACGGTGCGCAGGGCGTCGCCGGTCTGCCCGATCGAATCCCCCATCTTCCCCAATGCTTCGGCGGCGTCGTGGATCGCTGACGGGTCACCCCGGATCAGCTCTTTCGGATCCTTGGTTTGTCCGAGTTCACGCTCACCGATTTCACCGCCGGCCAGGTCGGCGATCTTGTCGCCGAGATCGTCCAACCCTTCGGCGACACCGTCCGCGCCAAGGTTGCGGGCCAGCGTGGCGGCGGCGTCCAACCCAGAATCGGCGAGCTCTCCCACTTTCTGGGTGACCGATTCGACACCATGCTCGATCGCGTCACCAACCGAGTTGACGAAATCCCCGATACCCAAAGCTATTGCCCCCCTTGCCCGTTACGAATCTCAGCGGCCCGCTCCGCTGCGCCGGTATTCCAGTGAACCCCGGGCACTGCGCCAGCGAGTGCGTCCGGGCCCACCGCCTGAATGACCTCGATGTTCGTGCTGATCTGGTTGAACGCGTTCTCGAACGACTCGGCACTGTAGTCACGGTTGCGGATCTGGTTGTACTGGTTATCGGCCAGAGTCTCTCCCCACGACCGTTTGTCGATCTCCTCATTCGACAGATGCGGGTTGCCGATCAGATGGGACGTGATCTCCTTGAACGTGTTCGAGAACTTCTCATCCATAGTGTGATAGCGGCCCGCCGCCAACCCCAACGTTTCCGCGATCGCGTTGCCCGCCTGCACCAACGCCCGCACACCCCACGACCACCGCTCGGTGAACGTCTCGAACGCATTCTGCACCGAGGACTTACCCGCCTGCATCGGCGACAACGTCAACAGCGAAAACCCTCGCCCCATCGCCCCCGTCTCGCCCACACCGAGATCGGACAGTGCACTGATAACGCCGGTGATCCCATCGGCTGCCTGTTGCAGCACCGCCGGATCGACATTTAGTTGCTCAGCCATCAGCGGTTCCCATCACCAGCGAGGGAGGTCTCGGAAACGTTCGGCGGGAACGCCATTGGGGCTGTGCCCGCCATATCGACAGCAACTCCGGTCGGCTCGGATCGGCTTGCCGCGTACTCGGCGAGGCGGCTGCCGAGCAGTGTGTGATAGCGGTACTGCTGGTCCGGTTCGACACCGCGGGCACTCATGTAGCGGGCGTAGGCCTCGACGCTGGTGAACGCACAAATCCAGTCGATACCACCAGCCCGGGACGTAAACACCCTGTCCTGATCGATCAACGGCACCACCAGTAGCGCCTGCTCAAACGCCGCGCATAGCACCTCGGGCTGCCCGAAACCCGCATAGAACGCCGCGATCTCCGACCGCAACGCGTGACTACCGTCGAGATCAGACATCGCTCGACAACCCCCGCTCGCGATCCATCGGCCACCCACCAGGTCAGTCCTCGCAGCATACCGACGACCACCGACCACAACGCCTCCAAACAGACGTTCTCAGTCATGTCGACTAGTGATAGACCGCTGCAGCGCTGGCTTCAGATGACGGCTGGCTATCACGCGAGCGCAGATAGTCGAGTTTCGGAGTTCCTGGCCCAAGGCCGACGTGCGCACCCAGGCGCTCGCCTCCGTCGCCCGACCTCGGTGCTCGCCGAAAATGAGTGGCGTCCCCGGTGGCGGGGCCCGACGATGGCGCGATGACCAGCCACCACTACCTGGGCGAACCACAAACACCCGAGGTTGGCTGGTCCGTTTCAGCTTCGTTTGACGTTGGCTTGTCGTACCCATGGTAGAAGATGGCCCTACCAATAACGATGGTGTAGCGCAGGGGGATGGTGAGGTGACAGACGACGTTGCTAGGTTCGCGGCCGAAGAGCGGGCGCGAGTGCTGATCGACAAGCAGTTGGTCGATTCCGGTTGGTCGGTCCAGGGCCGGAAGCAGATCAACTTGTTCTCCAGCCAGGGGGTTGTAGTTCGAGAAATGACCATGGCGAAGGGGCACGGTCGTGTCGACTATTTGGTCTATGTCGACCAGAAGGTCGTCGGGGTTATTGAGGCAAAACCTGTCGGCACCACGCTATCCGGCGTGGAATGGCAGTCCGCGATGTACGCCGAGGGCCTCCCGCCTGAGGTGCGGCTCAAAGCGTTGACTGTTGATGGCCGACTACCGTTCGTATTCGAGGCGAGCGGTACTGAGACTCACTTCACGAACGGCTATGATCCTCACCCTCGCGCCCGGCGGCTATTCAATTTCCCGAAGCCCGAGACGCTCGCGCGGATTGTGCGTGACGCAGACCGCGACCCGATCCGGCCAACATGGCGAGCAAAGGTTCAGGCGCTGCCATCGCTCGATGAACAGCCAATGCGCAAAGCGCAAGTTGCTGCAATCCAGGGAATCGAAAAATCGTTGGCAGAGCAGCGGTTCGATCGCTCGCTAGTCCAGATGGCCACCGGTGCAGGAAAAACTTATACAGCGGTCACCGAATCGTATCGACTGCTCAAACATGGTGGGTTCAATCGAGTGCTATTCCTGGTGGATCGCAACAACCTAGGTGATCAGACATTGGCGGAGTTCCGGAGTTACCGCGCACCAGACGACGGTCGACGGTTTACGGAAATCTACAACGTCGACAGACTCACCGGCGCGGGAATGCTGGAGTCGAGCCACGTCGTGGTTTCCACGATCCAGCGGGTATTCAAGGTGCTCAAGAACGAGGAACTGGTTGAGGGCGACGACCAGAGCCTGGATGGCTACCTTCCTGACGCGCCAGTCACAGTCGCATATAACTCGTCGATGCCTCCGGAAACCTTCGACCTGGTAATCGTGGACGAAGCGCACAGATCTATATATGGTGTGTGGCGCGGAGTGCTGGAGTATTTCGACGCCCACGTTGTAGGTTTGACAGCGACACCAGGAAGGCAAACCTTTGGGTTCTTCCGCGGGAATCTCGTTTCCGAATATACGTATGCTCAATCCGTGGCTGACCTCGTCAACGTCGACTTCAGCTTGTACCGGATTGTAACTCAAATCACCGCACACGGCTCCTCGATCGAAGCAGGCACCATCGTTCCTATCGTCGACCGGCGCACTCGCATTCAACGTCTTGAGGCGCTCGACGAAGACCTTATCTACTCCAACAGACAGCTGGACCGAGCAGTGACATCGACGAGTCAAATCAGGTTGGTTTTGGAAACTTTCCGCGACAAGCTTCCTGAAATATTTCCCGGCCGTTCGACCGTGCCCAAGACACTAATCTTTTGCAAGGACGACAATCACGCCGAGGAGGTCGTGACTACTGTGCGGGAGGTATTTGGCAAGGGAAATGACTTCGCCGCCAAGATCACCTATCAGGCGAAGAACCCTAAAGGCCAGCTCCAAGCATTCCGCACTTCGCCGTCCCTGCGGATTGCAGTCACTGTCGATATGATCGCCACCGGTACCGATGTCAAGCCGTTGGAGTGCATTTTCTTCATGCGCGATGTTCGGTCAGCGCAGTACTTCGAGCAGATGAAAGGCCGTGGCGCACGGACGATTTCGTCCACCGACTTTCAGGCCGTCACTCCCGACGCCACAGCGAAAACACGCTTCGTGATTGTCGATGCTGTGGGCGTTACCGAGCACGATTTCGTCGACCCACCCCTCAACCGGAAAAAGGGAATCAGTCTGAAGAAGCTGCTGGACAAAGCCGCTACGCTGACGCTGACCGAGGACGAGACCGCGACCTTAGCCTCACGCATGGCGGCGTTGGAACTGCAGCTGACGCCAGCCGAGAGGGCTGAACTGGATCAGGTCGCCGGGTCTTCCGTTCGGTCGATCATCCGCGATCTCGTGGACGCGGTAGACCCTGACAAGCAGGCCCAGCTCATCGAGGGTGTGGCCGAGACGGACGTCGCGGTACAGGAGCTGCTCGACCGCGCAGTGCGACCATTCGCGGCAAACCCCGAGTTGCGCAACAGAATCCTCGAATTGCGACGTGCCCACGACCACGTAATCGATGAGGTAAGTATCGATGTTCTCATCGACGCGCATGGTTTAGTCGACACCGACCGCGCTCGGACCCTGATTGGGTCCTGGGCGCAGTATCTCGCCGACCATCGGGATGAGATCGCAGCGATCCAGCTGATGACCGAGGCGCGCGAACGACGCATCGCGTTCGACGACATCAAGGAACTCGCTGACCGCATCAGCAGGCCGCCTTATAACTGGACTCCAGCTGTGATCTGGTCTGCCTACGAATCCATCGAATCCAGTCGTGTACGCCGCAGCGATCGACACACCCTTACCGACTTGGTCTCCTTGATGCGCTTCACCATTGGCGAAGATGATGAATTGGTCCCGTACGCTGATCGGGTCCGCGAGCGATACGCTGCGTGGCTTACCCAGCAAGAGCAAGCTGGCGTCATGTTCACCGAGACTGAGAGGTGGTGGCTAGACCGCATGGTCGAGGTAGTGGCATCGTCAGCAGGAATTACCCCCGATGACCTGGACCGTCCTCCTTTCACCGAGCGCGGGGGTACCGACGGGGCCCTTCGAGATCTCGGCTACAACGCCACCACTCTGATCAACACACTCAACAGGGAGCTTCCCGCGTGATCGAACTTCCTGAAGGCTGGCGTTGGGCGACGGTCGCTGACGTTGGTGCCGTCGATCTCGGCAGGCAACGGCACCCAGACTGGCATAACGGTCCAGAAATGCGGCCCTACCTACGCGTCGCGAATGTGTTCGAGGATCGAATCGACACGACCGACGTGAAGGAGATGGACTTCTCCGGCATATTCGACCGATTTAAACTGGAGCCAGGTGACCTTCTCCTCAATGAAGGGCAGACGCCTGAGCTACTGGGGCGACCCGCAATCTACCGCGGTAGTCCACCCGACGTCGCATTCACAAATAGCTTGATACGCTTTCGCGCGGGCCCGGAAATCCTGCCCGAGTGGGCGCTGATTGTCTTCCGCCATCATATGCACTCTGGCCGATATCGCCAAGAATCCCGGATTACTACAAATATCGCCCATCTGTCGGCACGGCGATTCAAGACGGTTGAGTTCCCAGTCCCGCCGTTGGATGTCCAGAAGGAAATAATTTCGTTGGTCGACGATCAACTTTTTAGGCTGGATGGAATCGCCCGCAACCTCGCTACAGTGTCTGCACGTACCAGGACAATGGTAATATCTTCCCTCCGGATGCACCTCGGCGAGTCCGAGAATGAGGTCGTTCTTCTCGATAAATTGCTTGCCACTCCTCTTGTCAATGGCCGCTCGGTTCCGACAAGAGAGGGAGGGTTCCCGGTGCTTCGCCTTACTTCAATTACCAGGGACGGCAAAGTAGATATAACTCAAGCGAAGCCTGGCGCATGGACGGCAAGCGAAGCGTCACCGTACAATGTTGCGGTTGGAGACTTCCTTGTTGTTAGAGGAAATGGCAGCCTTCGTCTTGTTGGCCGCGGCGGAATGGTTCATTCGCTTGACTCGCCTGTCGCTTTCCCTGACACGCTCGTACGTGTTCGCACCAGAAATGACCTCGTCCACCCGGAATATTTCGCATTGGTGTGGAATTCTGAAGTGGTACGGCGGCAGATAGAATCCATCGCCAGGACTACGGCTGGAATCTACAAGGTCAACCAGAAAGGGCTGGCCAGAATCGAGATTCCATTGCCGAGTTTGAGTAGGCAAGTGGAGATTTCAGATGCTATGGCAGATGTCTCAACGTCTGCAACTCGAGCATTCGAAGTGATCGAGAAATCTCAGTTGCGGATTCGCACACTCAAGAAACTCGTCCTACGCGCAGCATGTAATGGCATCCTGACCGAAAAAAGGATTAACATCGATATCGAGGAGGAGTTGACTAGTGTCGGACACACGTAGGCTCGTAGACAAGCTGTGGTCGTATTGCAACGTTCTGCGTGACGATGGTGTCGGCACGATTGAGTATACAGAGCAACTTACATATCTGCTGTTCCTCAAGATGGCGAACGAACGCGCTACCCGTAGCCTGAATCCGCAGCAAATTATTCCATCCAGGTACTCGTGGCAAACCCTACTGGACGCCAAGGGTGATGAGCTGGAGACACACTACCGGCATATCCTTGAAGAGCTCGGAAAGAGCCCGGGGGTGCTCGGTACAATCTTCCGAAAAGCGCAGAATCGGATCCAGGATCCCGCCAAGCTAAAACGGCTCATTGTCGACCTCATCGACAAAGAGAATTGGTCCGCCACCGGAACCGACATCAAAGGTGACGCCTACGAGGCTTTACTGTCCAAAGGCGCCGAAGACATAAAATCAGGTGCTGGGCAATACTTCACGCCACGCGCGGTAATCCAGGCGATAGTCGACTGCATTCAGCCGACGGTGAAAGACACCGTGGTCGATCCTGCAGCTGGCACGGCGGGATTCCTGCTCGCTGCACACGAGTATGCCTCCCGAGACTCCAAGTCCATGACTCGGACCGAAAAAGACCACCTACAACATGACCTTGTGTACGGATATGAGCTTGTTGACGGGACGGCCCGTCTGGCAGCAATGAATCTGCTCTTGCACGGCATCGGCAACCCGGCTGGCGATTCACTGATCGAGGTGCGTGACGCACTGATCGCTGATCCAGGCAGGCGTTGGTCAGTTGTACTGTCCAATCCTCCGTTTGGGCGAAAGTCCTCATTGACGATGGTCGGAGCTGACGGATCCGAGATCCGTGACGACCGCGAGATCGAGCGCCAAGACTTCGTCGTAACCACCGCGAACAAGCAGCTCAACTTCCTTCAGCACATTGCGACGATTCTGGACATAAACGGCCGAGCTGCGGTCGTGCTGCCAGATAACATTCTTTTTGAGAGCGGTGCAGGTGAGACCCTGCGGCGAAGGTTACTGCAGGACTTCGATTTACACACTATGCTGCGCTTGCCGACGGGGATCTTCTACGCCCAGGGAGTCAAGGCCAACGTGCTATTCTTCGACAAGAAGCCTGCCGCTGAGCATCCGTGGACATCTAAGCTGTGGGTCTACGATCTTCGGACGAACCAGCACTTCACGCTAAAGCAAAACCCGCTTCGCCGCAGCCATCTCAGCGAATTTGTGCAGTGCTTTGCGCCAGGGCAACCGATTTCTGAGCGGAAAGAGTCCCAACGGTTCAAATCCTTCACTTACGAAGAAATAATCAGTCGAGACCGAACGAACCTTGACATTACCTGGCTTCCTGACGAGTCGCTTGAGAACACTGACAATCTTCCACCTCCTCATCTCATTGCTCGCGAAATTATTGAAGATCTGACTGCCGTGTTGGTTGAACTCGAGCTAGTATCGGCAGCACTTGAGTCAGTGTCTCCGGAAATGCCGCTATGATGAATATCGCTGTCGCTGCCGCTTTGTATATCTCTAATTCGAAGGCGCTCGCACACTCGACCGCCTTAGCACGTCGTGAGGATTGGTATCCACCTGATGCCGGTGCTAATACGCCCTTATCGAGCATTAGAGTCAACTAAGTGCGCCGTGATGGAGATGCGATGTCGCCCCCGACCGCCTACCTACTGATCCTTAGTGAGCGAGAAGCTCTGGCGTGGGTGCTTCGTCATTCCCGGATGGCCTTCCCGATAACAAAGCGACCTGAGGTGGATCGGCTACAGGTCGGCGATCGGTTGTTCATCGTCACAACGCGCGGATGCTGGCACAACCCCAACCGCGACCGGACGCGAGTGATCGGTTCCGCTGTCGCGACGACGCCTGTCATGCCGTACGAGTCTCCGGTGTCGATCGCAGGACGCGACTTCACCCGAGGGTGCGACATGGAGATACATCAGCTAACGGCGTATCGCACCGGAGTGGAACTCGCAGAGCTCGTGCCACAGTTGCATGCATTCCCTGACAAGCGAGTAGGCGCCTGGTCCCTCCGCCTGCGTCGCCCGCTGCTGTTTGTCGACAGTCGCGATACAACGCTGATTGAAAGAGCGCTCGACCAGATGGCGAGTCGGCCGGAAGTGGTTATCCCGGAGTATCTTCTGAAGATCCGGCCGGTTGCATCAAACATCCGTCGAACTTGATGCTGCCCCACACACGCGGGGATGATCTGGCCGTTGCCAAGTATAGATTTGAGGCCGTATTAGCTCCTATCTGCACGCACCGTTGGCGCAACGCCTGGCGACAGCAAATACGCCGGAGCCCTAGACACACCCATCCATGCGGTGCTCAGGCGCGATGTCCACGTCCGATGGCAGGGATCGGTGGCATCACCACTGCGACCGCCGATCGGAAACGGTATGCCGAGACGTTCCGCGCCGCGAGATGCACAGCGTTCGATATCCGAGCTCGACGGGGAGTATTTCGATAGTGTCTTCGATCTTCTCCAGTTGGCGGGCGCCCGGCACCGCAGCAGCAATCGCCAGTTCGTTGTCGAAGGCCAAACATTCACCTTCAAGCAGGTCTGGGCATTGATCGAACTGGTCCGACACCCCGAACAGCCAACGGTGCAATCGTCGTGACAACCAGAACAACGGCCATGATGCGGACCGCGACCGACCAGCGCCCAGTCCTGCAGCCGACATCAGGCCGGTCCTCCGGCCGGCAGTCCGGACCGAGCCGTAGGCGGGCGACGGGGTGCCCGCTCACCCCAGGCTAGCATCGGCGTCCTTCTCGACGAGTACCGCAGGGCCCCACTACGCTTCGGGCCGTGAGCCATCGAAGTCGACTGTGCCACATCGTCATCGACGTAACCGACCTCGATCAAGCAGTCGCGTTCTGGGGACGCGCCCTCGACGCGACCGAGGAACCGATAAACCCCGCCAGCCGCGGGGTCTACCGGCGTCTACGTTTGCCCGATTCCGAGATTCGGATCTTGCTGCAAGCGACCCCCGACGACAAGGTGTCCAAGGAACGGGTACACATCGACATCGAAACCGACGATGTGGAGGCCGAGGTTCGTCGCCTCGAGGCGCTCGGCGCAGCCAGGTGGGACCACCAACAGGAGCGAGGCTACGACTTCTGGGTTCTGCGAGATCCCTGGGGCAACGAATTCTGTGTACTGCAAACCGAATTCCCTCACCTGCTGACACAGCGCCCGTCCTGGGACTGACACTTCGACCAGGTTCGGCCCGCGCCGAATGCAGCACCCGCAAATCCATGAGCGCCCGCATGCGCGTGCCGAGGCCGCCCTCCGGATCCGTCCCGGTTGCGCTTTCTCGCTATCGGGAACTACGGTTCGTTAGGTTTCAGGACTTGCGCTCGCCGGAGATATTCCGATCCAGGCGGGCGGGTCCTCCTCGCTGGCGCGCATTCCGCGCGGCATGCAGGACTGCAGTGGCGGCTCGCATCTGGCGGCCGACTCGGCTCAGTGGTCATATTGGGTTGGACGGCCCAGCTTGTGCTGCGGTTCAGTCTATTTCGGGCTCGTGGATCAGCCGCTCGTCGAATGCATCGTGCTGGCAGATAGGCCGCATGGGTCGGGTAAAGATCGTGTAGCCGCACTCGGCTGGCAGCAGGCCATATTCGAAACCTGCGCTATTCCTTCGTCGGGAAGATCCGTCATCCTGTAGCCGATTGCCGGGCGTTGGCGGCGATGGCCTTGGGGCTGGCCAAGTGTTGATCAAGCAGCCTTCGCTCGGCGACAAAGCTGGCGATGACCCGGCAGCCGGAACGAAACGCGAACTATTCTTTTGTTTTCGGATCTGCCGAAAGGCTTTTCTTCGATTTCCTGGTGCCGGCCTCGACCACGCCTCGTCCAAGGTGGGTCCAAGGGCTCTCCTTCCCTTCGAATCGCCGGGCCTTGCGTGTGGGCTTCCATCGGCCAGTCTCGGTGTCGAACACGACTACGACTACGCAGATACCGAACGCATACAGGCCGATTGTGGAGTTGAGCACTTCTCGAGCCTTTGCCGGGCGTAGGTTCCCACGTCCGTCGCGGCGCCACCAACGACCTGCGGCATCACGAAACGAGAGCTCTGGTAGGGGCTCACGCCCCCGAGAGTCCCTGGTAAGCACCAGGTCGACGGGGCCCACGCCCGCTTGGGCCATGACGGTGCGGGTGGGCTGGGGCTCAACTGCAGGCAAGATCTTCTTCGTCGCGCTCCCTGCTGGTACGTTCCCGATCTCCAGAGTTCCGGACTGAAACGGCTTTGCGGAAACCTCGTAAACCGCTGCATCGCCCAGGTTCTCGATAAATAGGACTCGCTCGGCGTTCTCTGGGCCGACCCATACACCCAGCTTGGTTGCATGTTCACGTTCTTTGTCGAGCACACTGCGCCGGTACGCCGTGGCTGCAACCAGCAACGATCCGCTCGTTAACAGGGAGCTGGTCCACGCGGGCACGGTTCCCCAATCGAGTCCCAGCCATCCAGTAGCCACGCCAGCCTCCATCTTCGAGAGCTGCCTGCTCTCCGACCAGTACCGCTGCGCGAAAGATACTACGTGTCAACGCTCTTGAGTGGACTCGTATCGCAGGCCCCCGCAGCCTGGTGGACTGCCACGCTCCACTGGTTCGGCAAGACCCCAGTCAATACGGCCCGCGTCGAAAGTGCGCGGCTGAGCGAGGGCTCGATCAACGAGATTGCGGCGATCCCGCAGCCCTTCGTTGCCTGTAATCGCTGGCGCAGCGCATCTGGTCACCAGAGCGTCGCTTCCATATCGGCGACATCGCATGGGCCTGGAACTCGCTCCCTGACACGACAGCGGAGTTTCCGCGTGTCGGTATGGGAGGAACGCGGCGTGGTGCTGGCATGGGCGTGGATGGAACTGCCTGGACAACTGGACTTGCTCATCGACCCAGCCGTGACCAGCCTGCTGCCGCTGGTGCTGGACTGGTTCGAGACAATCGCCCCGGGGCCGAGGGTTTCCTGCCTGGTGATGGAAGACGATAGCCATGAGGGCACGGCACTGACCGGACGTGGCTACACACCGCAGCAGGACGGACCGTTCTTCCGCCGCCACACCCACGACCTGACCGACCTGCCCACACCAGCCATGCCGAACGGGTTCTCCATAACCCATGTCACCCTCAGGGGATGCAGCGTGGTCGCCCTACGGCGTCTCGGATTCGCGCCGAGCGCACGCCACGTCGTTAAGCCAGACCGGCGGCCAGAAATCTAGCGTCTGTGTCTCTCGAACATCGTCCAAATCGGCGACCAGTCGACCACACAGGGCGTAGTTCTCGCCACGGACGAAAGCATGGGCACGCTCGACGGTGTCGTACGGCAGATTGCCGCCCATGGTGCGGGTGAGCTGCCCTTTTATCTTGAGCGCACTGTCGTAGTACGGCATCTGATCACCGTAGCTGCATGTCGGCTGGATCGGACGCAACGTCACCGGCAGAGCGGTTTCAGTCCTTCTTGGAAAGCACTCGTAGGCCGTGTAGCGCTTACGAGACCGGCCGCAGGTCATAGTCGTCCGCTGGCGAATAGCGCAGCCTTCGATTACATGCGCTCCACCAGTCAAACACGGCCTCAATGACCAATAGTCTTGTACGACAGCATATTTGAGCCCAGGAGCCGCTGAGGTTCTAATCGCTTCGCTCGACGCTGGTTGATAGGCAGACATCGGGTCGGCAGTCCGGTCGATTCCGCTCTAGCGTGGCCCATGCCCGGACGTGCCGGTGTACCGCACTGGGATGAAATTCGGTGGGGTGTCTCGGTTGTGCCGCGTACTGTCCGAGGGTGCGTTACAGTCACACGTCGCCTCCGGAGTTCCGCGCCCGGATGGCCGAACTCGCTCAGCTCCTGCGGAGTTGTCGCGAGGCTTTCCTGCGGATCTCTCGCGACCACCACTGGACGCCCGCCGAGGGTTCCGTCGCGGCTGCCGACATCGCCGTCTTCTCCGCGAATGCCAAGCTCCGAGACGAGCTCCTCGTCCTGGAAACGGTGTGCGCGTATCTCGAACTGGCAGTGCACAACTGCGCTGCCCTTGCTGCTGTCTGTGAAGCAGGTGAGGTTATCGCCGCGCCGCCGCAGCTGGCGCGGTCGGTGATCGAGAACTGTGCGCGTGCCTGCTGGTTAATCGACACCGGGCTGGTTTCCGATCCAGCGTTGAGTCGGTTGGCGCGCACCTACATCGACCACGACATGAGTGCTGTGGACCGCCAGCTGGCCGCCAAACGGATCGCGAGCGGAAAGTCGCTCGAGTACGAGGTCGCCAGACAGGCGTTCGAGGCGATACGCGCCGAAATCAAGGCAGTGTTTCCGAACACGGTCGGGCAGGATTTCAACGCGCCAAAGACCATCAACGGTCAGCGGAACCTCGGCCTGACGCAAACGGTGGTCTGGTTCTTCGATTTCCTGCGTCGGGCCGAGTCTGGAGTGATCGACGGCGAGGTCGCCGAGGGACTCCACGTCCATCTGTCGAATCAAACTCATCCGACGATCTCGACGGTTCGTGACCGCCGGCGTTTCCTCGCCCACGGTGACCATTTCGGCACGCAGAACGTGGTCACCTCGGCCGAACTGGAAAAGCTCGTCAGGCTCGCTGTTGGTTCGGTGCAGAGCGCGCTGGTGCTGGTCCATCGGTACTGCGGTTGGCCGTTCGATCCCGATGGTGAGTTCGAAAGCCTTATCGACAAGATCGCTCCGGGCCTGATCTCGCCGGATGGCACGCGGTCGGCGCCGTAGCCTTCCCGTGCAGGCGCCTGGTGTGCACCCTGCACGTCGGCATCACGACAACGACCTGTCGAGGAGTTGCGACTACCGGCTTGGCGCCGTCAGGCACCAACGCTGTCAGGAGGCGATGTATGACCGAGTGCTTCTACTGCGGAACCGACGCGAAACTCACTCGTGCCCATCTTTTCCATCAAAGGATTCGCGAAGCGCTCCCGAACGAATCGGTGGGGGTGACTCTCGGGTCGTCGAGTGTCAGGTCGGGAGGCGTGGAGAGAGACCTGCTTCTCCCCGGCGATGTTCGCGAGATGAACGTGAAGATCCTGTGCGTCCACTGCAACTCGCGCTGGATGGAGCCGATCGAGAAGGCGGCCGCGCCCATCCTGGAGTCGATCATGCGCGGTGAGGGGTTCCCACCGGCGCGAGACCTGTTCCGGCTGGCCCATTGGTCGACGGTCGTCGGAGCGCTCGCGACGCAGACGGGAACCCGGTTCGAAGTGCCCGTCGAGCACAGGCGCAAGATCAGATTTACCGCCACCGGTCAGCCTCAGGACTTCGGAACGCACTTCATTTGGACCTTGGACACCTACCCAGGTGCGCAATTCGACTTCATGCGTTTCGAGATCGGGCCAGATGCGGAGGAGCGCGAAGTGTCCTGGTACAGCGCGTTACACGCGGGGCCACTGGTGATGATCTCCGCCGAGTTCACGGTCAATACAATGATCGCCCGCGAACTGCATCACTCTGGGATCGAGAGCTACCTCGGCACAGTGCAGAGCAACCTGGTCTGCATTCCTGACGCAATCCGCAATGGCTGGCGACCATCCGCTGGCCTGGTGTCGCCCAGCCACCACGCCGTCCAAGAGACCTATCGAAAAGTGGCCGGACCCGACGTGGAGTATGTCGATACGCAGGGAGGCTCGTTGGTGTCCATCGACGAATGGAGATGGCGACACCTTGAGAAGTTCGACTACGGGGACACCCTTGTCGACATGCGATCCCAGGTCGATCTGAGCTACCTGGACGGTGTGTTCGAGTCGTAGCCCGCGGTGGTTCCCACACAGAACCGATTCGGTCCGTGTTTCGGTGCGCAACACCGGGTGCTGAACTCCCATTCGAACGAATACTCCAGCAGGGTCACCGGTCTGCGAGTCGCTGAGCGATCCACACCCGTATTCGGGTGCGGAACTCGGCGAGCTCGTGGTCGATAAGGTGGCGCCGCGCGACAGTGGCCGATACGTGGAGGTCGTAGACCTCGGTGTCGAAATCGCTCCACATATTGCCCAGCCACTTGTGCCAGCCGTAGCGGCGTAGACGCTCGAAGCGACGGCGGTATCGTTGCCGCTGATCTCGCGGAGCTGCTGCTCGACGAGTGTTCCACCGAAGCGGATCGGCTTGCGCGGCTGAGGAGCAGCGGCGTTTCGAGCAGGCCGAGGACTACTACCGCCAAGCGCTGCAGGGATTCCGGGAAGCCGACGACCTACGTGCTGTCTCCCACTCGGCGCCCTTGACCTGGCATCGCTGCAGCCCTGTGGCAACAACTCAACCGTATCCGCGAACCATAACCGAATCCGTTCATTGACACCGCAACTCGGACATGGCTACACATCCTGTAATCGGCTACTTACCGCGCGTTCAGCGTGGTCGCTCCATCGCTGGTGTAAACCTCATGACCAGCGAGATCCCGCCAGAATTTTGACGGTGAAGACACGTCTGGTCAAGTCGGCGCCTTCTTCCGGCGGGAGCTTAAACTCGACGCCGTTGGCCGCGGCTTCCAAGGGCATCCAGGATGCGTGAGAGAACCACCGCGCCCAGCTCGCCCGGCCGGTAACCGATTGCCTCGATATCGAGGATTCGCAGCACGGAATCGACCTCTTCCCGCGGCGGAGGTGGACTCATTCGAGTCGCGACAGCGCGGTAGATGTCGGTCTCGCCCGCATCAAGCGCGGTGATCACCTCGAGTAGCAGGGCACGCTGCTGCGGACTCATCAGTTCATCGTCGGGATACTCACGATACGCGGCCACGGCGCAGACGGTGCCAACCGGTCAGACGCCCGAGCTAGGCTGCGGCAAATGGAGATCAAGCTAGGCGACCTGGTCAAACTCGGCGAAAACGGTGTATCGCGGTTCCGGGTCATCGACGTGGCGGTTGACGGCGACCAGAGCCGCGTGCTCGTCAAACCGGTCGGCGACCACGGTTACGAGTTTCCCACCCGCACATCCGATCTCGTGGTTGTCGACGAATCCGAGGCGAGCGGGTAGTGGCGTATCACGCTGACATGTCAGCCCGCTAGCACGCCAGACCACTGGCCGCGCCCGACCGTCGGCCTGCTCAGTGCGCGCTCAATTCGGCGACCGCGTGCGTTCGGCTGACCCGTGTGCCCCGTCGGGGTGACCGAGCGGGCATGGAGGCACAAATGCTGGTGTCACATCGACTGTTTGACCGATAGAAACCGAGCATCGACCTTGATTCTGGCTAGACCAACCTTGGTCCGATCTACGAAGAAAGACACAATGGTCGACTGCCAGCCATCGGCGATGGCGGCCAGAGCCATTGTCCACGCGGCCAGTACTGTCGGCACGTGGGTCTCTGCGCTTGCGGTGTTGTGCACTGGCAGCGCGTATCCGCGCGAGAGCCCGTTGGAGAGAATTCCTGCGTCGGCTGACCTGGACGAGGTTGCTTACGGCGCGGCGTGCGTGGGCAGCTCCAACGAGGTGATGCCATCGGGTGAACTCGCGTAATTCGGCGCGGCACTGGGCAGGGCGTATTTGAACGGTGATGCCGATGGATCAACACTGTTGGAAGGGTGGCCGTTCAGGTTGCCACACCTGTTCGCCGCGGGTGTCGGTGGTGACGCGGCCGAGTTGGACGTCGGAGAAGTGCATCCCGAAGCCGAGGGTGTCGGGTGCGGTGAGTTCGTCGATCAGGCGGCGGCTGGTTGACTCTGATTCGGCGGGGTCGTCGTCGACGGCGGCGCTGAGTTCGGGGTGGGTGATCTGCAGTGGGGTTTGCATGGCGTCGCCGAAGACGATCAGCCGGTGGCCTGGTGAGGTGATGTCGTAGGCGAGGTGGCCGCGGCTGTGACCAGGGGTGGCCAGGGCGTGTACGCCGGGGAAGATCTCTTCGCCGTCAGCGATGGTGTTGACTTGGGCGGTGAATGTGTCGAGCATTTCTGGGCTGATCCCGCTGGTGAGGGTGAGATCGCGGTGGTCCCATTCGGTGTCTCCGACCAGGACCGGGGTATCGGCGAAGGGACTGGTGGTGGTTACCGGCGTGGTTTGCCAGAGCCAGCCGATGTGGTCCAGATGTAGGTGGGTGATGGCGATCAGTTCGATGTCGGCTGGGGCTTTGCCGGTGGCGGCGAGGCTGGTGAGTAGTTGCCCGCCACGCATGAGCCCGTAGGGCGTAGGCGCGGCCAGTGGTCCGAAGCCTGCGTCGATGAGCATGGTCCGGTTGGCGTACTCGATCAGCAGCGCGCCGATACTGGCGACCAGGTATCCGTCGGGGTTGATCAGATGGGCGTGCTCGGCCCAGATCCGGTCATCGGAGCCGGGCAGCCAGAGGCGGGGATCGAGCAGAGCGACCCCGTCGGGTAGGTAGGTGACGCGGTGATCACCCAGGCGGCGGCGGTGGGTTGTTGCGGGACGGGTGAAGTGGTCCAGGCTCACAGTCATGCCGGAGGCTCCTGTCGTGTGGGTGTGGGACGGATTCGGGAGGCGGTGTGCAACGCCGAGGTGAACGCGGCGAGTGTGGGTTCTCGGACGGCGCTGGTCACGACGGCCCGGCGGCCGTGTCATGGCCTGAAGAGGTAGGGTGTCGTGGTCGCCGTCTGCTCGGTTGAGACGCCGCCAGTGGTGGTGCCGACGTTCAGTGAATGCATGTCGCCTCGCTTGAAACTTGTTGGTGGACAACGACTACCGACCGCTACGGATCTGGTCCGGCGTCCGAATACACGTCGACGGCGGCGGAATCACCGCTGTCGAGTTCGGCGCAGGCGTCCCATCCGTAGGTGGTGCCTGGCATCGCGGCGGTGATCACTGACTCGATGTCGGTTCCGATATCGGAGTCGTTGGTGGTTGCGGTGTCGAGGCTGTGGCGAGCGCGGTCGATCAGCGCCTGTGGTGTCGGGGGTTGTTCTGCCTCGGCTGCCGGAGTGTCGGTGCCGCGATCTGTTCTGCGCAGGCTCTTGAGTGAGCGCCGTACTGTGGCGGCGATGGCGGAGGTGGTGTAGGTGCGCCAGGCAGCGTCGAGGTCGTCGACGCTGTAGTGCTGGTAGGCATGGACGCGCCGATCGAGGTGCCTGCTGGCGGCATCGAAGACGCGGGCGCGCTCTGTGCCGTCCATACCGAGCGAGGTGGCGGTGGCCGCGGCACGCGTCCACAGCGCCGCCATGTTGCGTCGAAGCTGTTCGGCGGCAGCGGGTTCCGGGTCAGTGGCGACTGCGTTGGTTGCGAGTCGCTGCTGGCGGGCGACCGTTATCGCAGCCATGTCGGCGAGCTGTCGGGTGTCCTGGACAACCCGTTGAAGGTTTCGGCGCCGTGCCGGCGATCGCGTTGGGGGCAGCACTAGTTCGTCGGTCCAGGCACGCCCGGATCGCCCAGTCGCACGTGCTTGGTCGACCCAGCCCGCGGGCATACCGTCTGCGCGGGCGCGGACCTCGGTCAGGTCCCGATCGCGATCGACTTCAGCGATATGGTCGAGCAACTGGCTGCCCTCCGCGGTGCGCGGCGTGGTCTCCGGTAGGGCTCGGCGCAGCCGCTCGCCGAGGGCGGCGAGGTGGTGGATCTGGCGTAGGAGTGCGGCCTGCTCGGTCGGGATATCGCGGATCCGCAGGGGTGAGGGCGGCCCGGTCACGGCGCGGCCTCCCGCCACATCGGTGTTGCCGCAGCTACGTCAATCTGTGCGGCGCTCCAGGGTTCGCTGCCCGCTGAGTCACTGAATATCGGTGTGTCCATGACTGTTTCGGCATCGGCGCTCCATGTGGGGTTCGCGGCGTCGACCGCGGCGTCGATGTCCGCGCCCGGTGTCGCTGCCGACAGGAACAGTGGTGTCGGGGGCGTGAGCGCGGCACCGATCGCGGAGTGGAGCGCTTCGTGGGAGGGCAGCGCCACGGCGGTGTCGATCGCGATCCCGGCCTCGGCCAGCGCACGGGCTTGTAGTGCGTCGCTACGGGTGTCGGTGCGTGCCACGTGATGCCAGCGCTGCGCAAGACCCTCAACCGAGACACCGTCGAGCATCGCCACCCCTGTGGCGACCCAGTCGGCTTCGGTGCCCCACAGCTCGTGGGCCTGCTGCGCATCGATGCCGAGCAGGTTCGCCACGCCCGCGGTCCTGGCCCGCAGTGCACGCAGGTTGTCATCGAATCGTGCGCTCGCCGCGTCCTCGGCTGGTGTTGCGATCGGGCTGTAGGCGGCGAGGGCGGTCCATTCGCGTAGGCGCTGCACGTGTGCGTCGAGTCCGCCGAGGATCTCGTCCCAGTTGAGCGGTTCGGGGGTGCGCAGGTAGAGGTCGGGGTTCCACCGCATTGCTCGGTTGCCGCGCTCGCGGACGTGATCGACCCACGCGCGCGGCACCCCACCAGCGACTGCGGCATCGGACAACGCTTCTCGCAGCGTCGCGCGGTTGTGGAAGACCTCGAACCAGGACGGCGGCGGACGTTGCCCGCTGTGTTGCTCGTACTGGGCCGCCTCGGCCAGCATCGTGGTGACGATCATCGACTGGGTCTGCAGGGATCGCAGCACCTGCACCTGTGAGCGCGTCGGCGTGATCACAACTGCGGCCCTTCCGCCGCACCATGTGCGAAGGCTCGGAAGTCGGGGCCGAATCCGAGGTGCTCGATCGCGGTTTTCGCGCCTGGCGCGCCGAACCATGCCGTGGGGATGGGTTCGGTGGGCAGTCCGGGGATGTCGAGGTGTTGGCCTGGGGTGCAGCGGTGCAGGGGGCCGTTGGCGGCGTCGAGGATGTAGCGCATGTGGGGGTCGATATGGCGCACGAACAGCCCGCTCATCGCGGACTTGTCCTCCGCCAGGCGGGCTGCCTCGAAGACCGCGTGCAGGCCGGCGAAGCGGACCGCGACCCCTTGGTGGCGCCACCACTGCCGACACCAGCTGTAGTGGCCTTCCCGGTTGGCACCCGCGATCCGAACCGCGGTGACCGGCAGCAACCAGTCCTGCACGAACTCGCTGTAATGGGCGAACCGCGGCGGCTTCGTCGGTTCCTGCTCCTCACCATCGGGCGTGGTATCGGATGGGCGGTTCGTGCGGGTGAACCACCCGGCCGGGACGGGGTCGAACGGCAGCGATGGGGTGGATAAGTGAGTGGTGCGGGTGCACCGGTGCAGCGGGCCGTTGGCGGCGTCAAGGATGACTCGGAAGTGGGCGTCGAGGTGTGCGAGCAGGAACGTGCTGAGGCTGTTGGCAGACTGGGCGCGCCGTTGTGCCTCGAATGCGCTGTGCAGATGCGCGAACCGCACGGCGACGCCGCGGTGGGCCCACCACTTGCTGCACCAGGTGTAGGTGTTCTCCCGGGACGCTTCGGCCAACCGGACGTTGATCGTGGGCAGCAGCCACTTTTCGGTGAATTCGGTGAAATGCCGGTATGCCGGTGGTATCGGCTTCTTCTTGCTCGCCGCGGCGGTCGGCGCGTTCATGGCCGCTCACCACCGTCTGCCGGATCGCCGTCGATGACTTCAGCTGCCCCGGTGATCGGGTGGGCGGCTTTCTCGAAGCGTTCCAGCGATTTTCGGATCAGGGGTGCGTATTCGGTGTCGGACCACCAGATCTTGTGTACGACTACCGGTCCGTGGTTCGGGAGTCGAACCAGGGCACGGTCTTTGGGTAGTGCGGCTAGCAGGGCGACGTCGAGGATGGGTTCGGGGCGCCAGGTCAGGGTGCGGTTGACTCCTCCGGCGCCGTGGCTGCGGGAGCGGTCGGCCACATCGTGGGGGCCCGTCATCGCCGACCAGTGTTCGAGGTAGTCGACCGCGGCGATCCCGCCGCCGTAGACCTCGATGGATTGGGCGCGCATCGTTTTGAGACCGTTTGCGCCCCAGAGGTCTTCGCCTTGTTCGAGGACTTGCAGGATGGTGATGAGGATGATCCCGCTGCCACCGGCGTAGGTGTAATAGGACGGCAGTTCCGAGATGCGGGCGCAGTTGGCGGCCTCGTCGAGAACCCCGAGCAGCGGCACCGCTAGGCGCCCATCCGGGCGAGCCCGCGCCTCCTCGAGCCCAGCCTCGAGGATTTGGCCGACCAATGCCGCGGTCAACGGTGTGGCTCCGTCAGGACCGGCCATCGACAGCGCATACAGGGTGTCGGTGGAGGTGACGAATTCCGCGGGTTTGAATTCCGGCAGGCTGTGGGTCGGGTCCTGTTCGGTCTTGTCGATGACGATGCGGGTTTTGCGGGTCTTCTTGTCGGTTTCCTCCCGCACCGCTAGCAGCTTGCGCCGGGGTGGGGTGACCAGCCGCGCGTAGCCCTCGTCGGAGAGCACGTTGAGATACCGGCGTGCCATGTCGTACAGGCCGTCGCGTTGGCGGGCGTAGAGCGCTTGGGATTCAAGGATGCGTTCGGCGGGCCGATGACGGCCGTAGTGACGCAGGACCAACGCCGGGGTCTGATCCTGGTCTCTGCCCAGCCATTCGGCCACGTGCAGCAAATCCCCGCCCGCGCACGCCGCCGCATACATATACAGGCTGAGTAACTCTTGAGCGCCACCGTCGAAATAGGAATCCACTCGGGCGTTGGCAGCCTGCGACACCGACCCGGAGGCCGCGGAGACGAAGAACCCGGCCAGCTTCCGGGCCGCCGGCAAGCTCGTGACCTGGGTGAGCAGGTTGACCCAGAACCCGCACTCGATCGTGCCCGTGACCGCTTGCAGATCACACAGCCAGATCCGGCCGCGCTGTTCGCGCCCGTAGACGGTGTGCCGGTACAGGTCCGGTCGGATCGAGGTGGCCAGGCACGGTCCCCAGGCAGCCAGAACCGCAGGCACCGCCCAGACCATCGTCTTGCCGGTGCGGGCGCCGGCGGCGAGGGTCACGCACATTTCGGCTGGTACGAATAGCTCGACGCCGCCGATCACTGTCTTCCCTAATGGTGGGCCCTTGAGGGCTTGAATCGCTGGGTCGGCGTCACGCAGGAGTCGTTGGTTGGCGACGGCGTTATCGCTCGCGCGGGCCAACCGAATCGCCGCGGGTCGTTGCATCGTGCGCGCTGCCGCGTCGATCTCACTACGGGCACTCAGCGCCCGCCAGCCCGCAATCACCAACGCGGCCCCCGCAGCGGTGAAAACGACAGCCAGCACACTAGCCTGCCACGGCCACCGATGCTGTCCAGCAACGACTTCCAGCAGCGCGGTCACCGGATGACCGGTGACCGGCAGCCCAGCCCACCAGCTGCCCAAACTCAACGCCGCCCACAACACCAGCGCGAAAGCCACAAACACCAGGAACACCACCAGCAGCGTGGTTTCCTCACCCAGACCGCGTTTGGTGCGGCGACGGGTCTCTCGTGTCGAGATCATGATCAACGTCCTCCAAGCGTGTAAATGATGGGGGTGAAACGGTTTTCACGGCACCACGTCCGCATCCACGCTGTGGGTGCGGTGGGTGGTCGCAAGGTCTTCCTCGACGCCGTCGGCGGTGCCCCATTCGGCGAACTCCGCGCAGGGCAGAGCGGCGGTGGTGGCGTCGTCGATGGCCGCGCCGCCGCCTCGATCGGTGTTAGCGAGCCCGTGATAGGTGTTGTCGAACCCGTCGGCCACGGCTTCGGAGACAGCTGGGTCACGTTCCGGCTGGGGGTTGGACTCCAGCTGCGGGTCGCCGGTTTGTTCGTGCTGGTAGGTGCCGTCGCGTCCTGCCCGGAGGGCGGCCTCGATATCGGCCGGAGTTGCACCCGCGTCTGCGGCGTCGACGCGGGCGGTGCGGGCCGCCGCGAGCAGCGATTCCAGGCGTGCGATGTGGGCTTGGTCCTGTTCGGGTGATCCATCCCAATGTTCGGACTGCCAGGTGTGTTCGGCGGTGAGATCCTGGAGTCGGCGTAATGCGGCGCGCTGGCGTGCGGCGCGTTCGTCGGCGCCGGTGTCGAGGTCGCCGAGTTCTTCCTCGGCCGCGAGCAGCTCATCGGTTTCGGCGATGATCGCGTCGACCTCGGCCAAGGTGCGCAGTTCCGGGCCGCGGCCGCCGAGGGCTCGGTCGAGCAGGCTGGCGCGCTCGGCGTCGCGTTCGGCGGAGTGCTCGGGGGGCTGCCAGCGCACGCGGTCTTGATCGGAGCCGGTGATGGTGGTTTCGATGTGGCCGGTGACTTCGGCGGCTTGGCGTAGGTTGCGCCACACCAGCGGGTCGACACCGAGTTCGCCGGCGGCTTTGGCTTGGTCGATGCGGGTGTAGGCGGCGCGGGTGGCTTCGGGTCGAAGCTCCCACCCTGAGACCGCGGCTTGTAGTTGTTCCCATTGTCTGCGGTGCTCGATGGATTCGTGGCGGCCCCATTGGGCGGCCAGCTCATCGGCCTGGGTGGTGAATTCTTGCTTCTGTTCGGGTGTTTCGGCGAAGGGCGCGAACAGCCGTAGTTGGTAGTAGCGGGTGAAATCGGCCCGGATCTGGGCTTCGGTCCAGTCGGCTGCGTCGTGGTAGTAGGCCGGATCGGTGGCTGCGTGGCGTGGTTCTGGCCAGCTCATCGCGCAGCCCATTCAGTGGTGGTGGACATCGTCGACCTCCGGTGAGGAAGGGCGTGTGCCGCGAACCGGTTATCGGCGGTGCGGCGGTGTTCGGATGTCCCCTGGCAGTGCGGTTTCGGCGCTTACGGTCAGTACCCGTGACCGGTGCGTCGACGAAAAACGATTGCTGCGAATACCTCTGGTGGATCAGTGATCGGCGCAGGGTTGGATGGGTGGAGTTCGGCTAGTAAGGTTCGGTGCCCAGGTCGATCTGGTGGTGCGGGTTGGTGGTCTGGTCGCCGTGGTCGGGTTCGCTGTCCCAGCTGTGGGCGCCTTCGGGGAGGGCGGCGTCGATGGCGTCGGTGATGGCGGTGGGCTCGGCGTTGTGATCGGATTCGCTGGCGGCGCTGTTGATGGCCGCGTCGACGAATTCCGCGCGCAGCGACGCGGTAGCGGCGTCGATCATGTGTTGCGGTGTCGGTGGGATAACCTGCGCGCCAGCGATGGGGATGCCGGTATCGGGGTCGGTAGGAACATAGGGCGGAATCGCTAGGTCGGTGCGCACAGTTGCGTAGGAGTTCCATTCGTTGACCAGCGTCAATTCGTCATAGGTTGCGAGATTGACCGCGAGCTGTCGCCGGACGCCTTCGGCAACCGGACCCCACAGTTCGCCCGCCTCGGTGGCGGTGATCTGCGCGGCGTGCGCCAGAGCGGTCACTCGTTCGTGGTAGAGCTGCATGTTCTGTGCGAACTGCGCTCCGGCGATGGGATTGGTGGCGAAGCTCCACCGTCCGGTCGCGATGCGGTCCGCGCGGGCCGCGGACAGCCCGGCCATCCGTTCCAGATGCCACAGATCTAAGGACAGCATGTCGACGTAGAAGTCCTGAGCGGCGTTGTCGCGTAACGGGTTTTGTCGCACCCCGGCATCCACGCGCGGGCGAGTGCTCTGGATGCCGAGTTCGCGCGCGTCCTCGATCCAGGCCGATTCGATCCCGGCGGTTAGCGCGGTCTGTTCGGCCTGCTCGCGCTGGGCTTCCAACCCATCCAGATGCGTTTGCCACGCCGTGCGTGGATCGTCGTCGACGGTGAGGGCTTCGAAGTTCTCCCACCCGCCGTCCAGGATGCGGGTGTGTTCAGCGGCGAGTAGCCGGATCCGCAGCAACAGTTGCGCCTGCCATTCGACCACCGACTGCGGCGAGGAGGATTCGGGTTCGGGAGTCGTCATCGTCATCGCGCCTCACCGCTCGAAACCGACCGACGCCCCGGGTTCGGGAGGACGAATATCGGGTTCCGACGCTGGTTCGCTATCCCAATCCGCTGCTACATCGAGCGGCAACGCGGCGTCGACGGCAGCGCCGATACTCGGGTCGGCACTCGCCTCACTCGGTATTCCGGTGAGGGCTTGGGTGGCTCGTTCGATGAGCTCGGGCGGCGTCGGGGGCGGCACCACATTGGGGTCCTCTATCCGGTCGGCGGCGAGGTTGTCGACGCTGCGCCAGGCTTCATGTTCTATCCCACGCCAGGCATAGGCACGCCATCGTTCGTGCAGAGCGGCGTCACCATAGCGGTGCACAGTCGCTGCCACCAACTGCGTCCAGCCCGCCTGGTCGCGGCCCCACAACTCGGCACCCTCCTCGCTGGTCAAACCGATGACATGGCCGGTGTCGTACGCGCGGGACCACAGGGCGACCATGTTCCGGTCAAACTGTTCGTATGCCTGCGGGTCAGGCGGGAACCGTCCGTCCGCACCGCGGAGTCGGTGCGCGATATTGATCGCGGCCATGTGCTCGAGCTGCCACACGTCGCCTGCAATCCCTTCGACCATATGGGCGCGTACGGGGTCCTCGCCGTGGCGCATGGTGGGTGGGGAATGCACGCTGTCGCCCCATCGCAGTCCCCGCTCTCCCATCTCCCGTGCCTCAGCGATCGCCGCGGGCGGAACACCAACGGCGCTGGCGTGGACCTCGATCTCGTGACGATCGGCGGCCAGCGCCCGCAGGTGAGTGCGCCAGGTCTGCAGCGGGATTTCGCCACCGCCGTAGTGGGGTTCGTAGGTCGGGTGCCCCCGTAACAGGAGCTGCATGTGGTCGGCGGAGGTGTTCTGGATGCGTTCGAGCAGTCGCAGCTTCCAGCTGGGCAGCCCCTCCATCCCGGGTATCGGTTCACTCATGCTTGTCCCTTTCCTGAAAGAGATTGGTATTCGGTCGTTTCCGGCTTCCAGAGGCTGCCGAGATCGACGGTCATGGGTCGTGTCCGTGGTCGACCTCGGCCACCGCCGACGCGGGCGTCGGGTCGGTCGTGGTGTCGGCGGCTTCGAGTGCTGCGGGCGGGTCGCCGGTCAATCCGGCGGCCTCGATCGCGGCGTTGATTCCCGCGGCGTTGGGCTCTCGGTCGGGGTCGGTGATCGTCGGCTGCGCTGAACGCCGGTCGAGCGTGGTGAGGGCGTCGGCGGCGAGTGAGACCATGCGGTCCGGGGAAATCGGCATCTGGGCGGTGATGTCGTCGTGGGTGATTCCGGCGGTTTGCAGCACGATCACCGGCATCGTGATGGCGGTGAAGTCGGTGCCTGCCACCTGGTTCCACCGCGCCGCCAACTGCCGGTCACTGTGTGCGGCGAACTTTGCCGCGACCGCGGTCGACCAATGCTGGGCGCCGCGCCGCCATATCTGGTGGCGTTCTTCTTCGCTCAAGGTCAAGGCATGCGAGACCGCGCCCAGGCGCTGCCAGGTCATCCCCATCACCCGTCGAAACCGCGCCACCGCATCGATATTCAGCTCGCCACGGCGGGTATAGATGGCGGCCACACCCGCCATATCCTGCAAACCCCGCACCTCGACGCCCAACGCCTCGGTCAGTACGGCCCGATCGACCTGTCCCGACCCGAGCAGTACTTGCCCCGGCTGCCACTGCCCGCCACGCTCACCCGCGGCGCGAACATAGTCGATCCATGGCTTCGGCACACCGACCGCCAACGCCACATCCTCGAGCTGTTCGCGCGACCGCTCGCCGATATGCAACTGCTGTAACACTTCTGGCGGAACACTCACGTGTCCGGCGTGACGGGTTCGCTCGAGGCGCTGCTGGTTGTCGTAGGCCAGGTTCTGCACCGCTTTGAGCAGATGCGCCTGCAGCGGAGTCGGTGTATCCATCTCACCGACCCCCACCTGCAGCAGAGGCCATCACCGTTGTTGGGGTTGTCGTTGTCGCTGTCACCGCTGCATCCCCGGATCAGGGTTCGGCGACACGTGCGTCATGGGCGGATCTTCTTCGGGGCCGAAATCCATGTCGTCAGCGAGGGTTTCGCTGGTGAGTCCGGCGGCGTCGACCGCATCTGCGATCACTGATCCCGCATCGGGGTCGGGGTCCGGATCGCCACCCAGATCAGCGAACTCGTGGGTGAGGTGGGTGGCGAAACTCAGTTCCTCGGTCAGCCCCGCGATGTCCTCGACCGCGACTGACGACGACCTGCTCCGCGCATGCGCCGTCGCATCGTGATCGTCGAAATCTTCGATGATGTCGGCGTCGATGATGTCGGTGTAGTCGCTGCCGGTGTCCTCGACGAACCGCTCGGCGTAGGCGTCGAACTCGTCGTCGAGTTCCTCTGACAACCCTTCGGCGCTCTTGGCTGCGGCGAATGCCGCGGCCGATGCCATCGCTTCGCCGGTTTCTCCGTGCGCGCTGAGGGTGTCGCTGAAACCGGCTGCGCGGCGGCGACTCTCGATGAGCAGTTCCTTGTATTCGACATCGAGCTCATGCAGGTCCGTGGCGCGGGTCTCGCGGTTGGCGTAGGCGCCGATCTTCCACTCGTGGAGTTCGCTGTTCTGCTCGCGTTCGAGTTCGCCCGCTGCGTTGCGGCGGTCCAGGTCGGCGTCGGCGCGTTCGGCTTGCCCTTCCTTGATCCACTGCTCCATCTCGTGCATCTCCCCGCCACGCTCGATGCGGGCACGCACTTCATCGACCTTGGCGGTGTTCAGTTCCCGCGCCAGGCCCGCGGCCTGTCCGGCGTTGAACACGCGCTGGTGGTGTTCGATGACCGACCGCAACTCTTTGCTGTCGGCCAGGCGTATCCGCTGATCGGACTCCGCCCTCGATCGTGATTCCCCACCACGTCCCCGCATCAGGGCAGCGGTGGTGTGCGCGGTTTGCAACGCTTGAACGAAACCCTGGCGCATCGCCTGACTGGATTCTTCGACGGGATCTCCACTCATGGCAGAACCCCCAATCCGGATAACGCCCACGCCGATCCCGCCGTGGTGCGGGTGGCGTGGGCGTACACCGCCCACCTGATCGGCGGCTGGTCCCCCGGTTGCAGGTCCACACCCAGCACGCGGCTGGCCGTGGTCGCGGTGTCGGTGGGGTGGTCGTCACTGGTGATATGAGTCGACGTGGTGATCGCGGTGGCGGCACCGCGCCACTGCTGCCATTGCGTCGGGCTCACCGGCGCCCACACCAGGGCAGCGGATTCCGCACGCTCAGCGAACCCGGGATCCATCAACACCCGCGCGGCACGAAACGCCACCCGCGCATCGGTTTGCTCGCTCGGGCGATAGCCGAACACGGTGCTCACCGCCGCGGTTAGGACCGCCTCGGCCGAGCACGGGTCCACCGTGTCGAAGGGCAGGGCGAAACTCACTGTGCTGCACTGGTGTTCATCGTTGGTGGCGGGGTGGGGTGTGTTCGCGGCGCAGGCTGCGGTCACGGCAGCGAGGGAGATGGCCGCGGTCAGGACTTTTGGTGGGGTCATGCCGGCTCCCGGTGTGGGTGTAGGAGGCCGGCGAGGTCGATGGCGGACCAGTCGACGGCCTCGTGGCGGTTGCATTGTTCGGCGGCCGGGTTGTGCACTGGTTCGCTCACCACGTCCAGCACCAGCGCGCAGGTGCGGGCGGTGTGGTGCAGTTTCTCGATGTCGATGCCGCGGGTGCGGGCCAGGATCAGGTGCAGGGTGGCCGCCTGGGCACCCCATTGGGTGCGGGCTTGCCCGGCCAGCCAGATCGCTTGTCGCGCTGAGGCTTCCGCAGCCGCAGCACCGGTGGCGATGACGGTGTCGCTGGCAAACCGGTCGTGCCAGATGACGCGCCCGTCGCCGCGGCACACGGTGAAGGCGTCCATGGTGGCGGCCGACCACAGCATCAGCCGTGGCCCCCGCACCGCCATCGCAGCCAGCCGCTGATCGGCGCTGCGGCGAGCGGCTTCGATCTGGCGCAATCCTTCGTAGTCGATCCCGGCCTCGACCAGCAATGCGGTCAGAAATCGCTCGAAGGCGCGGCCGTCGGTGAACTTGTGCTCGACCGCGACCCGATCGAATTGGCAGGTACTGGTGAACCCGTGCAACTCGGCCGCACGCACACGCACGACCATCTCCGGTGTGACACCAGAGTGCGGGGCCGCTACTGTCGGTGTGGTTTTCATTCTCGTCCTCCCGGGGTGGTGTCGAGGGGTGAGGGGGCGGGTTTGCTGTAGCGGCGCACGGCCATCCGTTCTCCGTCGAACGCCGATAGCGCGGTGAGAGTGACGTTTTGGCCGCTTTGCGGGCTGTGTAACAGCAGGTCGCGGCCTTGAGCGTCACGGCCGTAGTAGATGCCGACGTGATGGGAATCCATAGCGCCTGGCGCGGTGAAAAAGATCAGATCCCCCGGCGCCCGCTCGGCATACGGAACCGGTTGCGCGCTGGGGTGGTCTTGCTGGGCTTGGGTGTAGTGCGGCAACCGGATTCGCCCGCCCGAGGCCTGATAGATCGCATATAGTGTCAGGCCCGAGCAGTCGAACCCACCGCTGGTCGGACCGTTGGTGTCGCCGCCGCCCCACACATACGGGGTGCCGATCCATTTCATCGCCGCCTCGATGACCGCGCGACCGAAGGCACTGGCGTGCGCGGGTAGTGGCGTCCCGGATCCGTTCGTCCCGCACCCGGCAGGTGAGGACCCGTCTTGTAGGGATGGCATCGAGGCGGTGTCGATGTCGGCGAACATCGCATAGAGTCGCTGCGCTAAATCCAGTTGCGCCCCATAGGCATTCGGTGCGGATTGTTCGATCGCCTGTGCCAGCTCGGGCGGTGACATGTGCGCGGCGGCGGGCCCGAGTTGGGCGGCGTGGTCGTAGAACCAGTTGATTTGGTAGATCGGGTTCATCAGGGCGGCGATACCGACTGATCCCCATACACTGGCACGCATCTGGTGCGGGCCGACCGAGTCGTGGTCGTAGCCAAGGCCGTCGTTGCTGTAGTTCAGCGATTCCGGCACCGCGGGGTTGGCCAGGTTGCGGAAGGTGGATTCGGTGGCGGCGGCAGCCAACTCGGCGATGATCATGTTCTGTGACATGCCGCGTTGTTTGCCGATCGCGACACCGTTGCGGGCCAGCTGTAACTGGCGCTCCGACAGCCCCACCACTGATTTGCCGGTGGCACCACCGACCCCGGCGGCACTGTTGGCCAGTGGAGCCGCGCACGAACGAGCCGAGTCGACCCCGACCACCATCAGCAGTAGTATGATCAGCGCGATCGGTAGCGAGATCGCTGTCGCGATCACGGTTTTCGAGGTATCCATCATCACCTGCTCGATTCCCCTGCTGTGGGCAGGTTGTCGAATCGGCGGTTGGTGTTGTGGATATCCGCGGCACGCTCGGTGGGGGTGAACACCAGCCGGAACGGGATACCGGGTTCGTTGGCTTCGCCGGTCTTGAGCAGGAAACAGCCTGTGCCGGGCGGTGTTTCGCGGCGTGAGGGGTCCAGGTCGTCATCTGAGGGTGGGCGCGGAGCCGCCCATGAGGTGACCAAACGTTTCTCGGTGTCGGTGATGCCGACCGCGTTGCGGATGCGGTTGATCTCCTCCGGCCCTACCGGGCCGATCAGTTTCGCGCGTGCTCGCTCGAAGAACCCGAGGGCTTTGGCTTGTACGCCGGCGGAGTCGAAGGCAGCGAGGTCTTTGATGGTGTGGCTGCACATGATCAGCCCGGTCCCCAGCGCGCGATTCAACCGGGTCAACGCATCGACGCGGTCGACCATGAAATCGCCCACACCGAGCACACGCCAGATCTCGTCCATGACGACTTCGAAGGTGCGCGGCGGGGCAAGCCCGGAGTCAGCGAGTGCGTGGGCGGCGGCGACCGCGCCGAAACCTTCACTCCAGCAGACCATCAGCACCGCCGCCAAGAGTTTGGTGTCGCCTTCAGGGATGCGGCTGACATCCACACACACTGCGGGGCTGGCCAGATCAAGGCGGGTGGTGGTCGGCCCGTTGAAGATCGCGCCGAACGGTCCTTCGACCAGCGCGCGCAGGGACCGGCGCAAGGTTTTGGTGCTGGCACGGTAGGCGGGTTCGTCGTCTTCCTCGACGAACTGGCGCAGTTGGTCGCCACCGCCGGAGATGACATCGAGCAGGTTCGACAGCAGCGGTGGGTGTTCGTAGCTGAAACCGCCTGCGGGGCTGTAAAGTTCGCGCAGCCCGGCAGCGAGGAGTACTTCTTCGTAGTCGGCGACGCGGGATCCGCGTACGAGCTCGATGAGGCCGGCGACGATGTTGACCTGCCCGGCTTCCACTCGCGCGGTGACCTGGCGGCGCTGGTCGGGGTCGGTGAGTCGCGCCACCACAGCACCGAGCGCGCCGACGTCGAGTGGGTTGACGGTGCCGTGACCGTAGCCGACGTCGACGACCTGCCCGCCGAGTTTTACGACGAGGTCGCGGTAGTCGGGTTTGGTGTCGCCCATGCACAGCACGGTTTCCCCGGCCGCGACCGCGCCGGTCACCATACGCCGGATCAGGCTGGATTTGCCGAAACCATTGAGCGCCAGAACGAACGCGATCGGGGCGGTGATGAACCCGCGCAGAAACCAGCTCATCGGGTCGAAATGCACAGGGGCGCCGGTGATGTAGTGCGCGCCGACCGGCGTGCCGACGGTGGGGGCGCTGGCACCGACGGTGAAGGGCCACAGCCCGCCCACTTGAACGGTCGTCGCACGCCATTCCGGCATGCCGGGCACGACCGCGGCGCGTCCACCGGCGAGCCCGCGATAGCCTCGATCGGTGAGCGGCAGCAGCGAGCGGTCAAAGCCCTCGCGCCCAGTTTCCTCCCCGCGGCGGGCAACGGTGGACCGTCGATGATCATCGCTGGATATCGCCAGCCGCGCCCGCCAACCCCGCGGGCCAGCCTTGGCAGCGACCGTCTCCATCGCGGCGCGCGCCCGTGGTGTGAGAACCCGTACACCGGCTATCGTTTCGGTGCGGGCGGGGCGAGATTCCTTGGGGCGGCGGGTGATCATGCCGACACCCGCTTCGAGATCGAGGTGTGCTCGGGCAAGATCAATCCGATCCCGAGGCTGGCGGCGAAAGCGGCGGCCTGACTGCCGTAGCAACGGCGCACCCCCAACCGGGAGGCAGCGGCCATCGCTTTCACCGACGCCTCGATACCCGGCAGGTCCCCATCGAGGTGATCGGTGACTGTCACCAGCGCCCCGAACCGGGTCAAGCCGGCCCCGCGCGCCTGTTCCTCGCGGGCGGCTTGGGTATTGCCGACCCGGATCCGCGCCGACGCCGAGGCGATTCCGCGTTCGGTCTGCTCGGCCGCGACCGCGTCACGAAAGTCGGAGTCCACCAACGTGGTTGCTTCAGCGGCTGAATGCAGCCGGTAGACGATCGCCACCCGCTTGCGCGGCACGTCGGCGCGCGGGCGCAGTAACTCCTCGAGCACGGTTTCCATGACCGCCCCGCGCGGGGCGGCGTCCATTTCCCACGTGACCGAGCGGGCGCCGTCGTGCAGGTAGTGATCCCAGCGGTCCCGGTGCGCCAGCGGGCCGACCGAGTCCCACGACTGTGTACGGACGATTTCCGCACCGGCGGATTCGACATCACGTTGGGAGGCGAGGTCGTAGCGGGTGCGCACCAACCCGAGGACCTCCCACGCCTGCAACGGTGTCGCCGGGAGCCCCGCACGGGCCAGCTGGGACAGGACTCCTTGCAGGCGTTGACCGATCTCGCGGGCCTGCTCGGCCTCATCACGGCGGATGCGGCCCTTGCCGATCGCGCGGTAAGTGATCGCGATACGCGCCTCGATCCGCACCCCGACCCCACCGATATCGGCGGCGGCTTCCCGCATCACCGCCTTCGCAAAAGCCGGAGCATCAGGGCGCACCAACCGGGCGACCTCCCGGGCCTGCTTGAGGCGGGTCTCGACCACGTTGTCCAACACCGCGGTCACCGCGACGACTTCCCCACCACGACTCTGAGTCGCCAGGAACTGGCCATATCCTTCGACCCAGGCGTCGATTTGAGTTTGGTCGACCAACTCTTTGCCGCGTGGGATCACCCGCAGCACGACGGTGTAGTGGTCGCTGCGGCGGATATGGATCATGGCGAAGCGTTTCCCGCCCGCCGTCTCATACTCCGACAGCCGCGAATCCGCCAGCAGCCCAGGAAGTTTCGCGATGCCCGGGATCTTGGAGAACCGGCCAGCCTGGTAGACGTGCTCACCGCGAGCTGCGGCAGCGGCGAACTGGATACGCAGCAAGACGATCTCCCAGCCGGTGCGGCCGTTACGGGTGATCGCCAGTGGCGTGAACACCAGTGCCGAGGCCACGACCAAGCTCGCGGCCACCGACAGCGACCGGGTGAGCATGAACCCAACCATCACCGTGATGATCAAGCCCAGCCCGAGCATGGACACACCCCAGGTCAACCCGAAGAACCCGGCCGAGCGAGGGCGCTCCCAACGGCCGTACATGCGTGTGCTCATCGCCGAACCTCCCCCGGCCCCAACGCATCCGGATCCAGACCACCCTCCGTGGCGTCTCGTGTCTGGCTCTCGATGGCCGAAACCCCCTGCTCCCCCAGTTGCGCACCCACCATGACCGCCGCGGCCACCCCGGCACCGGCTGCACTACCACCGGCCGCTTCCCCGCCGCTGCCTGCACCGGACCCGCTCGACGACTTCGCCGCTACGTCTGCGGGAGGCGGTGCACCACCACCATTCGAACCCCCACCTGAACCGCTGTGGCTGACACCTGAACTGCCCGCCCCAGAGGGCGAGGCACCGTTGCCACCACTGCCATCAGGCATCGGGCGGCCCCCGCCACCACCGCCTGGTCCAGGCGGGTCCCTGGGTGGTGGTGATGCGCCGCCCGGGTCGTTCTCGCCTTCGCTGACCTTGCGTCCTCGCGAGCGGTCTCCCAGCGATGCCATTGCTATACCTGCGGCGCCGCCCGCCACCACCGCTGCCGCGCCGCCCCCACCTCCGAGAGTCGCCACCGCGGGTGCGACCAGCCGGATCAGCGCGGGCAGAACCACCACGCTCATCACCAGCAGGATCAGTCCTAACAGGATCAGTTGCGGATCGCGCTGTTCCTCGCGGCCGATGACCGCAAACGCGATCGCGTAGATGAGCGCTCCGGTCGGTTTGAACAGCACGAACGCCAGCGACCAGCTCAACAGTTTCTTGTATGCCTGCGAGCCCGGTCCAGTGCCTGAGGCCGCGGCGGCCAGCGGGATCACGCCGACGACGAGGATCAGCAAGGCTTGGCGGATAACCAGCATCACCAGTTGGATCAAGGTGCTGATCGAACCGAGTAAGCCAACCAGCAACAGCAGCCCGGTCCCGAGCCCGGAGCGGGTGTTGGCGTCGAATTCGGTTAAGCGGCCTACGACGCCGTCCAGGTCACCTCCGCTGGCGTCGAACAGAATCCAGTTGGCGAAGCTGTCCCCGGCGCGGGTTCCGGTGGTGATCACCGCGGCGAAGGCCATCGACGCGAACACCGCCCGCGCCAGCATCAGAAAGCTCTCCTGTGCCTCGCCCGCGACCCCGCCCCGTTTGGCCAGCGCCAGCCGTGCCGCGGCGAACATGATCCCCGTGGTCAGTAGCAGCACTTGCAGCCCACTGCTGTATTCGCGTATCGCCGACAACGCTGCGCCGGGCTCGCCGCCCGCGGCGGTGAGTTGCGGTGAGGGAATGGTGGTCCACCAGGTCATAGCGATTCGCAAGACTGTGGTGAACCCGTCGAGCAGGGTGTCGGCGAAGTCATCGAGCGCGGAACTCGCTGCCTCGGTTGCGGCGTGCCCGAGTTGTTCGCATGCCTGTTGTGGACCCAGCGGCATGTCGCAGATATCGGGGGTGGGCAGTTGGGTTCGCCATGTCACGGTCGCGGTGACCGGAGCGCCGGTGAGGGCTATATCTGTCATGACAAGCCCTTCCAGCTTCCGAATCCGGTCAGAGAAGAGGCGGAAGTACCTGGGCCCCAGAATGTTTCGACATCGTCGGGTACTCGCACGTGCCAGTCGCCGTCGATCCAGGCCATCGGCCAGGTCGAAATCGTGTAGCCGATGTCGTTGTGCGTGGCGAACTGCACCAGAGCGAGGTCGTCGCGGTAGCCGGGTTGGATCCGGACACCGTCAG
Organism: Nocardia sp. CA-120079; assembly: GCF_050955745.1. Taxonomy (NCBI): domain Bacteria; kingdom Bacillati; phylum Actinomycetota; class Actinomycetes; order Mycobacteriales; family Nocardiaceae; genus Nocardia; species Nocardia sp. CA-120079. The sequence continues at coordinate 4,891,001 of NZ_CP192088.1, read as the reverse complement.
GGACCACGACGTAGCGGGCGGCGTCGCGGGTGCGCTGGCGGGAGCGGGTGAATCGGTCGAGTAATGCTTGGCCGCCGCCGTAGTAGCGTTCTCGCACGACTTGCTGCCACATCCCCTCAGGCGCGGCCAAAGTACGAGCAAGCGCGTCGGCGGCGGCAAGCGCGGCACCTTGTGGGGTGTGGGCGAATCCTGTTGCGATGCCGTCGTGAATGCGGGCGGGCCCGTCGCTGCCCGATATCGGTAGTGCAGCACCGCCCCAGCCGCGCTGCCACTGCATGCGGGCGGGTGGGGTGGTCAGGTAGCCCGGGCTGACGGGGTCGACGCGGGTGCTCGGATCTTGGGCAAGTGCGACACCGGATTCGTCGTTGGGCACTTCGAGACGGTTGCCGAACAAGTCGGTGGTCGGCGGCAACGGCACGACGGTTGGTGGCAGGTCAGGAAAGGTTCGTTCGGTCGGGGTGTGGATGTTGCCGGGATCTGCTGGGATATCGCGGTGGCCGGTGTCGTGGGTGATGGTCAGCACGAACGCTGCGATCACGACGGCGGTGATGCCCGCGAGCAGGATGATCAGCAGGTGATGGGATCTCACGGTGGTCTCCTCAGCGCGGGGTGAATGCGACCATGTCCGGCGGCGGCGCCGCGAGGGCGGTGACCGGGGCGGTGGTCGGGTTGTCGGGTAGCCGCAGCCGCCAGTCCTCGCCTTGCCAGGTGACGTGGGTGTTGTTGCGGGTGACGGAGTTGTCGGGGTGGAGGGTGTAGATATCGACGTCAGTGGCGTCGAGGGTGTGGTGGGCGATGACATAACCGAGGACTTTCGGTGCGCCGCTGGTGATCGGTGCGGTGATCGAGATTTGGGCGCGGGCAGTAGCCCAGTTGTCACGACCTGGTCCCGGGGCGAGCATGCGCTGTCCGACCATCGCCCACTGGGTGTCGGTGGCGATGGACATCCGTACCGTCGAATGGACCGCGGCCAGCGCAGCACCTGCCGGTGACCGATCGAATCCGCTGGCTACCGGTCCGTCGATGTGGTGTGGACCTTGGTCAGCGATTGGAAGGTCGACGCCTAGGAAGCTCTGCCACCGCAGTCCGGTGGGCACGGTGGGGGTCGCGGTCGCGCTGTCGCGTGCGAAATCGCGAGTGTTCTCGGAGCCGCAGGCGAGCAAGCCAGCCGCCGCGGTCAGTCCGGCGCAGGCGAGCAACGCCATGAGGCGGCTGCGACGGGAGCGGAACAGGTTCACTGAGTGGCCTCCTCGGACGAATTAGGTGGGCAGGACGGTGATGGCGATGGAGCTGGCCGATCCGAGCAAGGCCGCGCCCAGCAGTGCGCCGAGCAGTCCTTCAACGCTTTCTTCGCGGTACATGCGGATCGCCAGCAGCCCGCCGACCCACACTGCGCGGGCGATGCACAGCAGCAGCACGAACCACATCAGGTAGCCCAGCAATTGAGTCAGTGGCGAAAGCACCTGCGCCGGAAGTGGTTTGGCGATCACGGTGCGCCGCCGTGCTGTTGTTGGGTGCGGTAGGCGACCTCGAGTGCGGCCAGGATCGGCTCGCAGGCTTTGCCGGGCTCGACATACGGCAGGGAATGTCCGGCGTCGGGGACGCTGTCGTAGTCGCCCCAGATCCGTTCGGCCAGATGCTCGGATCTACTTGGTACGACGACCGGGTCGAGCTGCCCGGTCAGTACCCACGACGGGACAGCCCGTAAGGCGCTGGCTGCCTCGTCGGTCAGTGCGGCGCCGCTGTAAACGGCGAGGTCGGCGAGCATCGCGTCGAGGTTCTCGAGGCGCGTCGCGCCGCCGGTGGCGCCGAACGGGCTGCGGCGCGGCGCCCGGTATCGGAGCGGCGGCTCGAACAGATAGGTGGTCATTTCCTCGAGCAGCTGACGCGCTGCGCGTCGGGAGCGTCTTCCCTCGGCGTGAATGTCAGGGGTTGGGCGCCAGGGGAATTCGGGGCAGCCGTTGAACAGCACGATGCCCGCCAAGGCGCGGGCACGTTGTGGGTATTGCTCGGCCCATGCCTGCACCAGCAGCGTTGCCACCGAGTGCGCGACCAGCACGACCGCTCCGTGCGCGTGGGCGAGGACTGTGTCGAGGTCATCGACCAGCGTCGGCAGTACAGTTCGGGCCTCGGGGGCTGGGTGCTCGGAGGTGCCGTGTGCGCGTTGGTCGTAGACGATCTGGGCGATGGCGCCATCGAGTCGTTGGTGCAGGCACTCGGTCAGCGGCGTCCAGTAGGTGGAGTCGGTGAGCATGGCGTGCACGTAGACCACGCTCGCCGGAGGACACTCCGGGCCCAGGCGTGTGGCCGAGACCCGCAGCCCGTCGGGGGCTGCGATGGTGAACGGTTTCGCGCCGCGAAGATGGACGGTGTTGTGTTCGCGTGTGGTGTGCGCTGCGGACGAGAACCGGGTGTCGGCTCTCCAGCTACCGGGCACAGTTGCCGACAGTTGGGGATGAATCGGGAAGTGGCGCATGGGTTATGCGCCTCCGGTGACGACGCCATTCATGATCGCTCCGGCGCTGGTGGCGATGATGCCACCGACCAGGGCGCCGAGGATGATCTTGGGGGATTCGACCGCGCCGCCGTGGAATCGCTCCCACCCGAATTTGCCGCCGGCGTAGATCAGCGACGCGATACCGGCGAGCATGACGATCCAGGACAGATAGTTGACGAGGTTGATCAGCTTGTCCGCGCCCGGCGGCGCTATAGGGGTGGGTTTGATTTCTTGGGCGAGCACGGTGATCGCCTCGCCGACCGCGTAGGCGGTGGTCATGGCGTTTTCTCCGAATCGGGTTGTGCAGCAATCGAACGAGTGGCTGCGAGGTGGGTGATGATCTGGGTTCCGGCGCGGTGCACGTCGGCGGGAACCGCATCGCGCAGCCCCGATCGGCGCGGCGGCGGTGGGTCGAATGGCACATACTCGGCGAGTTCGGTCAGTTCACAGACGACGAGTTCGTCGTGCCAGCCGATCTCATAGACGTCGGCGACCAACTCGGCGACCACAGCGCGATACCGGCGCACCACAGCGGGTACCTTTCCCGGGCGAGCCGCGGTGAGTACCAGCCCGATCACCTCCACCCCGTCGGGTGTCAGACCGGCGTGCCATTCGCGTAGCCGTTCGGCGGCTGCGGTGAGGCCGGGCATGCACAGTCGGGCGGCGATGATGACGTGCTGGGTGGTCCGCGGTGATCCGGGCCAGGCCAGACCGGTGTCGGCCGCCGGTGCCCACCACCGCGCCAGCGTCGAGGTTGCGGCACCGCCATGCGCACCGAGCACCGCGAACAACGGTGGATGCGCACCCGTGGTCGGCAACGGTGTCTCCCGCACCGAAGCCAACTGTTCCGGCGCGGTGACGGTGCCCGGATCGAGACGCTGCCCTCGGTCGCGGTGGTCTCGGTGTAGGTGCAGCGGTGTGGCCATCGCTCAGCCCCGCTTCTGAATGTTGGTGATGACGACGCCGTCCGGGGTGTGCCCGACGTTGATCAACTGCAGGTAGTCGATGCGCTGCCCGTCGGGATGCTGTGCGACCAGATGGACTTCCGCGGCGCCCTCGGCGATCGGGGTGATCGCGACACAGTGGGTGGTTCCGGTCGGGGTCGAGGCGATGCCCGCTGCCAGCCCCTCGAGGGTGAGACCAGCCTCGGGGGCGACCAGCCCCAAGGCGGTTTCGGCGCTGCGCTGTCGGTAGTAGGCGTGCTCGAAAGCCGCGATCACCCCTGGCAGGCTGTGGGTGTCACCAGCGGTGTCGGTGACGGTCTGCCCCGACAGTCCGGTGCATGGCCCACCGGTTTGTGGGGTCGTTGTCGGGGGGCTCGCGGTCGCGGTGGGGATCACCGCGGTCGTGTCCGGATGGTCAGCGATCGAGCTGATTCCCACGGCGATCAGCGCGGCGGCTATTCCGAGTGCGCCGGTAAGCCCGATCCATACCCGCCGTGGTATGCCCGCGTGTGTTCTGCCGCTGGCGGGTTGTGGGGTGTGCTGTCTGATCCACTGCCATTCGGTGCCGCGCTCAGGGTTCGCGTCGCCGGTGGGGGGCGAGATGGTTTGCAGGGCAACGGGTTCGCCGCGATGCAGCCAGCCGCCACCATGATCGGTGTCGATATCGGTTTGGGTGTTGGGCATTTCGGTTCTCACCTCCTTGGTGTGGTTGGCGGGCGGAGTGGGGCCCTTCGGGCGGGCGGCCAGGGGAGAATCAGCCGACAAGGTTGTGGGTACGTCGGGCGGATTCGGGCTCCGCCCGAAGGGGTCTAGGGGCCGGTGCTCGACGTCGGTGCCGCTGGTGTCACGGCAGTGGTGTTGGGTGGTGTGGTCGTCGAGCGGGTGACAGATTGTGGTGGGGATGAGGCGATCCCGGTGGCGGCGAGGTCGCGGGCCAGCGCGGTGAACCAGTCGGCGGTGGCGCGCAGCGCTGGATGCCCGGTCGGTGTGGCGGGCACGGTTTGGTAGGAGCCGTGGCGGCCGGTGGTGTCGCTGTATTTGGCGGAGCTGGCCAGGGTGTAGAGCTCGCTGTGGTCGGTAATGGTGCTGGTGATCGCGTCGAAGGCTTGATTGATCCAGCGACTCGCGGTCTGTGGCGGTATCAACTCCACGACCGCCGCAGCAAGCTTGGTCCCCAACGCGGCGATCGCCGCCCACGGATTGGACATGCCGACCGTCGCCAGCTCGGCGACCGTCGCTGGTGTGAATACCTTCTGCGCCACCGACACCACGGCACCGAGCCCGATCGTGCCGAGCTTCATCAGTGCCGAGAGGGCGTCGGCAGGTGCTGGTGGTGTCGCGGTCGGACTGGACGCTTCTGCCAAGCGTTGCCCGAGAGATTTGCTGGGTTGATAGGACAGCTGATCGAGGCTGGTGCCGCTGAGGTCCTCGTTGACCACATTCACCGCTGTCGTGTAGACCGTCGCCGACAACGCCTGTGCGACAGTGGAAATCGCGGCGATCGGGTCTCGCAGATCCGACCGTGCGGCGATGTTGGCCACGGTGGTGACCAGCGGGCTCCCAGCCGGTGCGTCGCAGGTAGCGTCACCGGCTACGCACAGATCCGCGACTCGCCCGACCAACGCTCCATACCCGCTCGACCCCGCCGAAGGGGCGATCCCGATACCGGTCAACGCTGGATTGCCCAGGGTGATCGAGGCGACCTTCTCCCCCGTCGTGCCGGGCGCCGCCGTCGGTGTGCTTGCCTGGGGCAGGCCCGGCAATACCGAGCTGTTGGCCGCGCGAGTCGGGTTGGCCAGCAACGCAATTCCGGCGACTCGGTCCGCAGCGACTTGGGCGTTGCCGGTTCCGACTCGTTGGGCGAAGGTAGAGACCGCGGCTGCGCCCTGGGCGTAGCCAGCGACGGCGATCTTGGTGTCGGGACACCGTGTGACGACCTCGGCGGCCATGTGCTCTAGGCGCTGGGCGGCGGCGGTGACTGCGGCGTCATACGGCAGGGTCTTCCCGTCGGCCGCTTGGCCGTAGGGGACGTAGGCGCGCTGCACGAGATCCCCCGCGGCAGCGGCCAGCGGACCGAAGACCTGGCCCAACGCCCCGGAGTCGCTGACGATCCCGGCCTCCGGGGCTCCCTCCTCACTGCCCTGCACCCCCAGCGCATACAGGCTGGGGCACTTCGCGCCGAGCGGGACACCGTCATCGGTGTGCACCGTGCTGATACCGGCCACCGACACGACGACCGAAATCAGTGCCGTCGCGGCGGCGCACCGCAACGCCGCCGTCCTGATAGTGCGGGGATGCATGGGATTTCACCTCGATCTGTGCTCGTTTGGGGCCTGCCCGCACCCCGGGCGAGGGGTTCGCAGGTGCGGGCAGGCGATTCAGGTGGTCCGCGGGCGCGGTGGTGCCGGGGGTGTGCTGCGCTCGGGTCGCCGCGCCAGGTAGTTGGCCAGCTGCGCGATGGCTTCTGGTGCGCCGTCGGTGGCGGTGCCGCTGTGGCTGTTCGGGTATTCCCGCCAGTTCAAATCGACTCCGAGAGAGCGGTATTCGGCGAACAGGTGCCGTCCCATCGATACCGGCACGAGGGCGTCTTCGGTGCCGTGGTAGAGGTGCACGGGTACCTCCGGGGTCGCGTAGCCGCTGGCTTCATTGGCCAGCACGTACTGCCAGATGGGGTCGTTCCAGGGGTCGGCGCGTTCGCACCAGTGCCCCAGCGGCTGGTTGCGATAGGTGATCAGTAGCGCCGCCGCGTCGAGTTCTCGAGCGTGCTCGACGGCGCGGTGTCCTTCCTCGGTGAGCAGGTGCCCCACCGGCAGATGGGAATACGCCCGCGCCAGCCCGATCAGTCCAGCCAATGCCAGCCCCGACCAGGGCCCGCCGTCGATCTCATCGATCAGCGCCCCAGGATCGGCCACGACCGCCCCCGCGGCGACTCCACGGAGATCCAGGTCCGGCGCGTACCGGGGATGCTGCTCGGCCGCCCAAATCGCGGCGCGCCCACCGTCGGCGTATCCCCACACCACACACGGCGCGTTCGCGGAGTCCAGTTCCGGCACGGCGCGGACAGCGCGGGCGAGGTCGAGCACCGCGTGCGCTGCGGCGCGACCGGCCAGGAACATGTGCGGTCCCAACCCCATGATCCCCAAGCACTGACCGTCGGGCACCGCCACCGTCCAGCCGCGCTCGAGCGCGGTGGCAATGAACCCGGATTCCGGTTCGGTCCCCTCCCCCGCGAGCAGCTGCGACGGTGCGCACCGCCCGCCGAGGCCGTGGAATTCCGTGCAGTACACCAAGATCGGGCAGGGTCCAGCGGTGTCCGGCCGGTCCGGTGTGATCACAATCCCCGACGCCGGGATAGGGGCGTTGGACGCGGTGCGGGTGGCGTAGACGAGCTGCCACGCACGCTTCGCGCCGGGCAGCCCCGGGGTGTTTACGCTGCGGCGGCGCTGGATCTCCCCCGGTTGGGGGGTGAAGTCGATTTCGGGGATGCTGTAGAAGTCATCGGGGATGCTGTAGAAGTCATCGATGGTGGTGGGATCGGTCATTATCGGCTCCCGGCGATATCGTGGGCGAGGGCGACCATCCAGGCGATGCCCGAATTGAGTTGGCCGTTGATGGCGTAGTTGTTGTGCCGGGCGACGGTGTCGGCGTAGCGAACCCAGACCGCGGGATTGAGCAGGTCGGCGTTATCGGCGACCAGCTGTCCCCAGGCCGCGGCGAGTTGGCCGGCGAGCTTGGGCAGTAGGCCGATCGGGTTCGCCGCGACGGTGGCGGTGATCTCGTTCCACCGCGCACCCGCGGCGCCGATCTCCTCCGGGCTCGGGCCAGGTGTACGAGGGTCGGCGGCCTCGATCAACCGGCCTGCCAAACCCTGCTGGGGCGCGTAGTCGACATTGCCCGCGCCGACCTGAAAGTCGTTGAGCAACACGCTCGTCCACGCATCACCCAAAGCAGCGGCGAACAAACTATTCATTGACCCGATTGCGGCTATGGGATCGCGCAAGTCGGCTTGGGCGGCGATCTCGGCACCAACGCGAAGCAGCGCGGCCCGGTCCGGCGCCGAGCAGGCTAAGTCACCATCGGTGCAGATATCAGCAACGCGGCCGGTCAGTGCCCCATAGCCGGTCGCGCCGTCGGCGATACCGCCGCCACCAGCGGGCGGGTTGGAGATCTGCACCGCCGACACCGCCGCACCGCCGGTGCCGGGCGCGGGGTCGGGCACGGTCTGTCCCGGGCGTCCTGGGAAGATCGGCGCGTCCGGGGCGCGGTCGGGATGGGCATACAGCGCGATCCCGGCGATCCGATCCGGCGCGACTGGCCCAACGCCCGCACCGACATCACGGGCGAACAACGACATCGCCTGCGCGCCTTGGGAATAGCCGATCCCGGCGATCATCGTGCCAGGGCAGGTTTCGGCGATCTCGGCGGCAGCAGCGTCGAGTTGATTGCGGGCGTCGGTTACCGACACCACATACGGATCCGGTCCGCCACCAGGGACCGCGCCACCGAACCCGGCGCCGTAAGGAATGTAGCTGCGTTGCACCAAACCAGGAGCGGCTGAGAGGACCGGCGCGATGAGCGCGCCAACGACTCCGGTGTCCGCGAGAGGGTCCGCGGTTGGCGAGGATTGGCCGGTACCCTGGACGCCGAGCACATACAGCGCGGGGCAGCCGGGACCGATCGGCACTGCCTGAGCTGGTGCGGTGGCAGTGGCCGCGGCGGCCAGGCCCAGCGCCGTAGCAGTGGCTACCGCTGCGGCGAAGACACGTGCGCGGTTGTTCGCCTCTATGGTCATGGCTGCCCGACTCCCACTCCAGCGCCGAATCCGGCACCGACCGTGCCCGCGGCGACGGCACCGACGACAGCCGCGGGGACACCGATCACGGCGGCCCCCACGGCGGCACCGACTACGGCACCGAGCGCTGTTCCAGCCACGCCGGAGGTCACCGTGCCGATGATCGGCACCGGCACAACCGTGCCGAGCGCGGCTCCGGCGATGCCACCGATAGTGCCGCCGATCAAGCCACCGACCACCGCTCCCGCGGCAGCTACCGGTACTCCGGCGACCACAGCGCCTGCGGCGCCACCGATTCCGGCACCGGCCAGGGTGGCGCCGCTGACCCGGTCCGAGCGTCCGGCGGGGATACCTATCGAGTCCAGCGCGGTCGCGACCTGAGCTTCGGCACCTGCGGCAGCATCGTTGATGGCGTCCGCGCATTCCGTAGGCAGCCAGTCCGGGCGCGGGGTCTGCCACAGCCCGACACGGATCGTGTTCTCCGGCGCCTCGATCGGCGCCACCGGCGCGACAGGCTCGGGCAGATGTAGTTCCTCGAACCTGATCGGTTCCACCGGCTCGTCCGGCGGCGGAGCCGGACGCGAGGTCGCGTCATTGCGGATCTGCGGCGGCTGCGAGTAGTACACCGACGGCGCTGGTTCAGGCTCTGGTGATGGCGGTGGCGGCGTGGTGGCGCCGGGCTGGTCGGGGCTGGTGACACCGGGTTGGTCGGCGATGACGGCAGGTCTGTCGACCGCCGTGGCGGCACCCGTCGAGGCGGCCAACACCAATGCCACGGGCAGTGCACCCGCGAGGACGGCACGGCTGCCTCGGGTGATACTGCTGGACAAACGATTTCGCCCTCGCAAGGCACCTGTTTCAATTCGCTGATCAGGTATGCGAAGGCAAGCAATTCTGCTGGATTCGGGCATGCCAAATAACCCTTCATCGTAAAGGCGGGAAATAGTGAATTATGGCCTGGACGCGCGGGGGCGGGCGCTTTTCGAAGTGCCTCCCAGCAGCGAATACGCTTCTGGGAGGCCGCTTCTCAGGTCTTACCAGTCAGATGAAGGGGGCGATGAGTGCCAGTGCCTGGCCTGCGATGTACAAGCCATTCGACAGCAGTGACAGAGCGGCATTCGCCCATCCCAGAATAGTAAGCGGGTCCAATGTGGTTTCCTTTCAATCAGTTTGGACTTGCACCTCACATCCAAACCGCGAAACCACCCGAAAAGCTAGGGTTTACGTTCACCTATTTTTAGGTGAGGAATGGATCGTCAAGTTGCTAAAGTGCCATCATGCAGGGTGTTTGCTACCCACTTCATGATCTGATTGGCAACAAAGATTTTTTAGGGATTCCCTCTGCGGCAGCATCATTCGATGCCTGCGCCGCCCCACAAACCCCGCGATCCAGAACGATCGTCGGTTTCTCTCAGATGGAAGATGTTGCCGGGGCCTACCCGTTCTGGTAGACACAGAGCTGGTGCTTGGGGGCAACCGATCATCGTATCTCCGCACATCTCGCAGCGGAAGACACCAGAAGGGGGGGACTCCGTGAGTCCCACACACCGTTCGAACAACAGCAGGCTCAAACCGCAACCGTCCATCCCGACGCTGGGGACCACGTTGCGACTGATCAGAGAGGACCTGGGACTAGCACGCTCCACAGCTCGCGACCGCCACGGCATCAGCGACTCATACCTGTTCGAGATCGAAACCGACAGGTATGTACCGAAACTCGAGACACTCGAAGCGATCATCGCCGGCTACAAGGTCGACTCACTGCTAGCACGTCACCTGCACGAACTACGTGCTCCGGCTGAGGATCTGGCACCGGTGCACAAGCTTCGCCAGTCCGTGGCCGCCAACCTCGATTGGATAAGTCACCTCGACGACCTCGAACGACGAGGCGTGTTCGCGGCATACGTGGATCCGATATGGAACGTCCTGGCCTGCAACGACTTGTTTCACACAGCCCTACCCGGCATCGAGAAGACCGACTCGATCCCAACCTGGATTTTCAGCCCCATCGCCCAACAGGTCTTCGTCGACTGGAACCGCGAGGCCGCTCACTCAGTCGCCTACAACAAGGCCATCCTCGGCATCTACCGCGACTCCCAACAAGCCCGCGACCTCATCCGGCAGCTCGGACCCAACAAGCAATGCCGTCGCCTCTGGGCAGCGAGCCTGTCGGTGACCTACGGCCGCGACACCGACCACCTTCTACATCACCGCGACGTCACGACCGGCGAGCTCCGCTCCTACCGGATCAGCATCGCTCCGCACACCGAGGCACTCGATGTCTACCTCGTCACCGCAATCGGCAAACCATACTCCGGACCCCCAGGTCCATAACCGCCATGCGGTCACCAGACACGCGGAGCGACACGCCGCATCCGAGTATCCAACCTCGCGAATCCATCTGCCGCCGAAGATCTTTCCACTGCTCACCGCCAGCTCTCGATACCGTGGAACCACCGGTCCAGCAACGATGCAATATCGATGAGGGGCATATCACACCGAGGCCACAACTACAAAGAAGCATCGGCTTCGGAATCCTCGCCCACAGAATTTGCTGACGAGAGGATCATGAACTGGGATTTCCAATGGAACGTGCGACACCCTTGTAATTGGTGAAGAAGATACGACCAATGGCCCCTGTGCACACAGGTTCCTGTTTGCACAGGGGGCGTTCTCCCCGCAGTCACCCGGAAACGCGACGGCGGCAAGCACAGTTCGGCCGCCGAACTGCCGGGGTACGGAGCCAACAATGACAGATGACCCCGGCACTCAGCCGTTACCACCGGACGAACCGGCTCCCGCAGTCCCGCACGAGCCGACGTATCCCGTTTCAGTCGGAGCCCGCGCGTTGCGCAAGTCACTCCGCTGGTACGAACAGCAACTCAAAACCGGACGCCTCCCCGGACACAAGGCAGGCAGAACCTGGTTCCTCACCGCGGGCGACATCGCGGCCGCTCTCGAATCCACCCAACGGCCCGCAACCACCAAGTCACGGCCCACCACCGCAACACCGAGCCCCTCCGAGCCAACGCGCCCACCCCGACGCAAAGAAACTCGTAGGCGACGCCAGATACCTCCTCAGCGCAATCGCCCCTAGTTCCGCTACTCAACGACGCCAAGATCACCACACATTCCGCCGTGGACCGGGGCTCCGATGACCCGAGACCGAGGCCCTGCACGGCCTCAGCAGACTATTGCTGGTAGTCCGAAATGTCAGAACGTGTCGAATTCGTTCCGGTCCTGGCTTCCGCGGACACTCGGTACGCGGCGCGAATCAACAAGTCTGGTCAGGCTGCGCTCGTTCGGGCGCGGGACGGATCCGATTGTTCCCGCAGTCATCCTTGCGCTCGGGCGTCGGCCTGGCCGCGGCGGGCCGCTGCGTACAGGTTTCTGCGCTGGATCGCCGCCTAGTGAGGCGGCGGCCCACACTAATCAACATCACCTACGTGGTCGTATCGGCAGCAGATCGGTCGGCGCTGTTGGAACGCCGAATGGAGGACGATTGTCCGGTGTATTCCATTGTCATACATGGACAAATGCCCAGCGATACTGTCGGGATCGGACCGTTTTCGAACGAGTTGAGGAGTCGCACCATGCCGACTGATCGCTGCGAAGAGATCATCGACCATGACCCGCCGCCACCCGACGAAGAGCCCGAAGACGCCGGAGATGCGGACGCGGCAGAGGAACTGAAAGCGAAATTTGGCGACAAGTAGACATCCATCCCTTCGCTTGAGACCTCCGGCGAGGGAAGCGGCCTACAACAGCGTAGGGCATCCGAATATGCTTCGTCATATGTCTTCCCATGCCGGATCGCGCGAATCCTTGTTGGCTTGTGATCCTCGTGCGTAAGTGATTCTTCTGGTGTCGGGCCATGTTGTCGCCAGATATACTTGGGGTTCGCTTCCCGCGCTTGCCTGGCAGTGAGTATGTCCATTCGTATGCCGACGCTTTCGTTTGCTACTATCCGAAGGTTTGTGCTCTAGCACAATCGACCCTCATGCATGATTCTTTCGCCAGAGAGAGGTGCACGATGGCTACTCAAAGCAATGATTCAGATGATTCGGACAAACGGGAAAAGGCATCTCCACAGGGGATTACCGCCCAGCGGGCGAACGAAAAAGCCCATCAGATGGCATCCCAGCTTGAGCGCGTCTATGCAAAAGTACTTGCTCTAGAAGAAGTAGCCCTATCAATCAGTGCGAGCGACATATCAGTGGAGAACATAAACGTACGTCTACCTAGACGACTTGACGCTTCTCCTACACCCCGCGGAGGTCCAGGAGACACCGACACACATGATCCGTGGCAAGTGAAAGATGGTGATATGACGGGGGATCCTTATCGCTCTCTGGATTGGGATGTGAGGGACGGCGGTTGAGCATGCAAAATTCAGCAGATCCATTGGCGTGGATTCTTGCGCCGTATTGCGCCGAGGAGTTCACTCGAGTGCACTGGGAGAAGCAACCTTTGTTCGTGCCCCGATCGAATCGTGGTTATTACGAAGGTATGATAACGCTAGCCCAATTCGACGACTTGCTTTCGACGACCCCGGATATCGGGCATCGACTGAGAGTGGTGCATGAAGGCAAGGAAGTATCCTTCTCGCCACCTTCGCAGATTGCGTCTGCGCCATATCTTGAGCAGATTTTTGCCCAGTATCGAAAAGGCGCGACAATTTCGGTGACTCATCTTCATGACCGATGGCCGCCCCTTACCCAGTTGTGCGAACGCCTCACGGACACTTTCAGCGCCGAATGTCAAGTCAACGCCTACCTGACCCCTCGCTGGTCGCAGGGGCTAAGCCGACACTACGACACCCATGACGTATTTGTTCTCCAAGTTGAGGGGACGAAAAGGTGGAACCTCGGCGGATTCGGAACACCCCTTCCGCTTCGTGACACGAGGGGTGATCCTCAATCGCTCGCCGCGATGGAGTTGCGTGATGAGATCGAGCTGACACCAGGAGATATGCTTTATATCCCACGTGGTATCGTTCATGAAGCGATATCGACTGAATCCGCATCCTTCCACCTCACCATTGGTGTCAAGTCCCTTACGTACGCGGATCTTCTTTCTGCAGAGTTCGATGCGCTCTTTGAGCGGGATTCACAATTTCGCGCCGCTCTCCCAATAGGATTTGATCGGGACAGTGATGCCAACTTAGCGGCCAATGCTCAACTGTCATATCTTTTGACGCAAATCAGCGAGCTGGTCTCCTCGGAGCAATCGATTGACAACGCAAGAAACTTGCTGACGCTTGGCCGCCGTCCCTCCTTAAATCGTCACATCCTCGATCTTGAGGCAGTGGATGCGCTGGATGAACACACTGAGGTCCGACGACGTCCCACTCTTCGTTGGCAAATAGAACAGGTCGATCTTGACACAATGCATCTCACGTATCACGGAAAGGTAGTCAGCCTCCCAGCCTCATCGCGTGAAGCCCTGGCATTCATGGCGACCGGTCAAAAATTTACGGCGATCGCTATGCAAACGCGACTGGATATGCCTTCCCGGTTACTCATACTCAAGAAGTTACTGAGCGAGGGCTTTTTAACATTGGCAACGTCGTGACGCGAACTCCGTCCACCCTTTTGTCAGATCCAGCCATGAGCGTGAGGAATGCGTTGCAGGACGCGCAGGACCATCGGCCGCGAAGCATGGCTTCCGACATGCTCTGACGGACACCCTTCGCTCGACTTCTATCCACCGAGGCGCTTCGGCGCAGGCTAGAAATCCCGCCATATCAGCAGCGAGTGATCCTGGTGTCCGCGTCAATCAGGTGCGCTCGGTAGAACGGCTCTGTCGAACTGTGGTTTGACAGGTGTTCGGCGGGAATAGCAGCGCCATCCCAAGCACGACGAGCCGATCCCGCCGAACGGTGGCAGTAGACGAATGCAAACCTAACCCGCTGGATTCGCCCGCCATATGGCGGGCGACATCACCACACGACAGCAGCCCCGTCAGGCAGGTCGGCCGGCAAGCCGCGGCCGACCTGTCGGGCTACAGATCCACTGCCGTGCCGGTCGTCCATCCAACGTCCAGATACACCGCGCGAACACCCCGATCGAACCCGCCAGCGCCGGTTCCTCGTGGCATCCGCGATACGGTGCGGCAATGGCTTCCGAAACTCAGCAGCGATATGCCATTTCAGCCAACGGTGGTGGCATGCGTGCCGCGGCCGGCCGGCTGCTGATCACTGCCGGTGCGCGGCTCATCGGACACACTGCCCCACCTCAGGAAGTCGATAGAGCGGCATTTGCACGAGGATCCACGCAATTGGCGGTGCTGATCGATGCCGACAACGCCCCACCGACGAAAATCGGCGCGGTGCTGGCTGCAGTGACCCACCGTTATGGCGTCGCACACATCAAACGCGCATACGGGGATTGGAGCCGCCCGCATCTGTCCGGGTGGAAGCATCCGATACTGGCGTACTCGATCAGGCCGATGCACCATTTCGCCTGGTCGATCGGGAAGAATGCCTCTGACCTGGCGATGGCCGTCGATGCTGTCGACCTGCTTTGGGCCCACAACCTGTCTGCGGTCGTCCTGGTCAGCAGTGACGCCGACTTCACTGGAGTCGCGATGCGGGTCCGTGAATCCGGTTGCCAGGTCTACGGATTCGGTGAACTCAAAACTCCGCAGCCATTCGTTGCGGCCTGCGACGAATTCACCCACATCGAGCACCTCGCCGCGCTGGTCGTCGACGACCGACCTCAACAGCCACAGAATCCGAAGACACAACCGAAACTCAAGACCTCGGCCACATCGGACGCGCTCCGTATTCCTCCCGAGATCGCCACCCGATTGCGCCAAGCAGTCGACGATTCCGCCGACGCCGATGGATGGGCACACCTCGGTGCCGTCGGACACGCGCTCGCCACGCGCTATCCCGACTTCACCCCAAAAGCCTACGGGCACACGAAATTCGGCAAGTTCATCAAGGCCAGCACGCTGTTCGAGATCCAGAACCGAAGCCCGGGAGTCGGCAAACAGAAGGTGACCTACGTCCGCAACAAGCCCACCTAGACCGTCGACGGTAGCCTGACGAATTCGAGACGTAGACAGAGGAATTCGCAACAGCTTGCAGGCGCACCGCGATGAACTCGTTCACCGCGGCCAGTGGATCGCAGGCCGCCGCGGCGGCATCGACGTGTCCACGCATCTCGGCAAGAACGGTTTCGGATTCCTCGCACGCCCCGTGGCTGTCCGCATCTCCCTATTTGACAGACGTTTGAAGCATGCGTGTGCCACGATGAGGTGTGGCCGTGTCAGGGGGTGCGTTCGCTGCGGCGCGGTTTCAGTTCCAGTACTTGTATACGATTTCGGCCCTGCTGGACATCGCTGAGAGCGCTGGCGACACCAAGCGAGTCGTGACGGTTGAGGGCGTCCGGACTGGTGGATCGCCCCGGACGATGGACTTTTCCGTGCGCTCCGGAGACACCGACGAGGCGTTCGTCGAGATCAAATACACCTCCGCTCGGGCGGCGACGAGTGTTGTTCGCGCGATCGCCGGGATGCTGCGGATGGTTGAGTTCGGTGATGCCTCGGAGTAGGTGTCCGTCACAAACACTGCCCAGACCGATGGAATCGACTCACTGAATACCCTGCTCACGTCCTCGGCTAGCGACATGATTCAGTGTCCATAGTGGACTTTCCGTCCACCGCGGACCTCGAACCCGGCCCGAGCTAGCCTCGAGAATCGAAATCAACGACGTCATCCAGCGCATAGTGCGGATCCGTTCCGATAGCAAAAGGCGATGGAAACCACTGCGATGCAACTGAGCAACTGGATCTTCCGGTCGGGAAACGCACCGAACGGGGGCACGAATAGTGTCGCCTTGATTGTCATTACGGACGAGGCATACGCGCAGCTTCGCTCGCGGATGTCGAAGCCTCGGGGCGTGGTGGAGGTGCGTGCCGGGGATTCGGCAGCACCGTTCATGGTTCTGCGCAGCCGCTCCGGCAGCCCGATCTGTGGAATCGCCACGTCGCAGGAAGATCGGCTAGGTAGCCGCCGGTGCGAGGCGGCGGTAATCCGCCCGGTATCCCATGCTGCCCAATCCCTCACCGAAGGCAGTGTGCAGGTCATGCATTCAGGGATCTGCGCAGACATGACATTGTCGTAGAGGCAAGCCGACAGAACCCGCATCGCAGGCGAGGCGACAGCAGCGTCACCGACTATCCGGAGAACCGCCGCAGTCGACCACTCTTGCCGGGTAATCTGCCATCCGGATCAACGTGTCCCGCTCATTTCTGCAGAGACCGCGACGCCCTGAGTATCAGCCGCCCCTGATACTGCTAGGCGCCTGGGTGGTGGTTGCGGCCGTGATTTCCGGTGCTACGTCCCGATCTCGATCCTGCCGACGCAAAACCTCGTCGAGCCGCTCACGGTGTTCCCGTGCAGCACGGTCGGCCATGGCGTGCGCTGCGGTGATCGCACGGGAGTATTCGATATCGCGTCGCTCGATCTGCTGCCGGTGCTCGGCTCGCTCGCGGTCAAGTTGAGTGCGCAGGTGGGTGTTCTCCCCTGTCGCGGTGTTCGCGCTCGCGACGGCGGAATTGCGTTCGCCCTCGGCGCGGGCTTGCGCAGCGCGCGCCGCGTCGACATGGCCGCGCATCTCGGTGAGGACGGTCTCGGCCTCGCTGTACACCCGATCCCGGTCCGATTCAGCTTCGGCGATTCGTTCGGCGGCCTCTTTCTCGACCTGCTCCAGCCGGGCGGTAACCTCCTCCCTTCTCGTGTTGGCCTCGTCAGCTGCAGCTAGGGCGAGTTCTTCGAGCTCGACCGCGCGTTCGAGCCGGCGAGCCATCTCCGCCGACGCCTTCACGGCGTCGTCTCTGGCTTGCTCCGCATCGGTAATGCGGCGGGTCGCCTCACGCTGGATCTCGGCGATCTCGCGTTCGACGGTAGCCGGATCCGTGAGGTCAGCGAGTAGATCGGCGGTGTCGTCGGCGACAGCGGCCAACTCTGCACGCAGGTGCTCGTAGCGGTCCAAGAGCCGGGCCAATGTCACCATCCCGTCGGTGACCGGGCGCAGCGACGGCCGTGCCGGTATGGCTCGCGCATCGCGGTCTGCGTCTTTTCTCTTGAGCCGCAGGGCTTTCTGCGCGGTGTGGTCGGGGTTATCGCAGTATCCGCGGGGCGCGCCGCGTTTGCCGGACGGCCGTTGCGGCACAGCGACGGTGCACCCCGGGAACTGGCAGCGTCCCGACGCAGTGCTGGTGTCGGGGGCAGTGGTGACGGCTTTCAGCATCGGAATTCCGTTCCAATCCATTCCATTTCATTTCATTCCTGGGATATGGAATGAAATGGAATGGATTTCGCACAGAGGAGAGTGGCAGTGATTGATCAGGCGGCGACGCGCAGCATCGCCGCGCGCGCCCGTGGGAGCCTGCTCGCGATGATCTGCGCGGCCGCTGCGCTCGCTCGGCGGTCGTTGTGCCCGTACCGGCGGTCGGTGGTGTTCACATCCTTGTGGCCCGCGTCGCGGGAGACGACGAACAAGGGCACGCCGTCCTGGAGCTTCCAGGAGATGCCGGTGTGCCGCAGCGTGTAGGGCGTCAAGCGCTTGTCGCGCATCGTGGCGATCGCGTCGCCGAACCGCTCGACCAGGTAGTCGGCGTCCGCGCCCTTCCATTGGGCCTTTCGCGTGAACGGATTCAGATCCCCTGCCGACAATGCCCGCAGCCGCCTGAGCGCAGGCACCCACGCTTTGCCGTAGAAATAGCCCGCGCTGATCGGGGTGTCGTTGCTGGTGTGGACCAGCAACTCGTCACCTGGACGATCCAGGTTGAATCGTTCGAGCGACGCGAGGGGAACTGTCACTGTGCGTGTGCCGCGCTGCGATTTCGGTTTTCCCAGCACCATTCTGCTGCCGACGTGCTTCCACGCCTTGTTGATCCGGATATCGCCGGTCTTCTTGTCGATGTCGCGGATCTGCAGGGCGGTGACCTCGCTGGGCCGGGCCATCGAGACGAGGTTGAACTCGGCGTGCGGGCGCCATCGCTGGGGCATCAACTGTTCGAACAACTCCCATTCGTCGTTGTCGAAGATGTCCAGTTCCGGCGCGTCGTGGCGAGGCAGCCGGATACCCAGGCACGGGTTGTAGGGGATCAACGGGGCCGGTCGTTCGGCCACAGCCGCGTTCAATGCGCCGGAGAGGAAGCCGTGTTTGTTGTGAATGGTTTTCGCGCCGTTGCCCTTGTCCTGCTCGAGGTGCACGATCCAGGCGGCATCCAGATCCTGGTTGAACGCCGTGATCGGCAAGGTCTCGCCGAGGAACGGCGCGATGTCGAGGTCGATGTAGCGGATGTAGTCCTTCCGGGTGCGTTCCTCAATACCGGTCAGACGCTGGGTGTATTTGCGCAGCCATGGCACGAGCGCGGTGAGGTCAGGTCCTGCGCTCTGCTGGATTTCGAGCACCCTGAGCGATTCGTTGAGACCGACCTTGTCGATCAGCTCACACCAGTCGGCGGCTGACTCGTAGTCGTCGAACGTTTCCGACGATCCGCGGCGTTTGCCGACCTCGTCGTAGTAGTTGTAGGGAACATTCCAGGCGACGCTGCCGTCGTTGCGCGGCCGCGGGCGGGGAGTGGGCACAAGGAGCCTCTCGGTCGTCGAAAGACGTGCCTGAGAAGCACCTGATGACACCGGTGATGACACGGCGTCGGGTTCAGTCTAGCTCAAGTGTGTTGACCTGGTGTTTTCGTGGAGCGGATGACGGGATTCGAACCCGCGACCCCACAGTCCACATGAAACCGCAGGTCAGCGCCCCTTCAACATCGGCGTCCGTCATCCAACAATCGACATTTGACGACAATTCGGGACCCTTCACGCCATTTTGCGACACTACGTTACAGTTTCTGATGACAGAACAATGCGAACAAAGCGTCGGTCGACACCGAACCAATTGGTAAGTCGCTGCGATCATCGAGTGCAGTATCGCGCCGGACCGCTTTTCCGTCAGGATGCAAATCTGCCCGCGCGTCGCCCCCATCGGCCTTCATCACGGAAATCAATGTGGCGCCACCGCAAAAAATCGGCTTTCATGGGGTTGGGAGAATCAGCAGGCTGGATGAGAAAGAAGTGTCCATGCCTATTCAGCCGCGCCAAGCAGGTCTCCCCCTACCTGGAGGACTTGTCCCACCCCCACGCCAGCGCCGGCCAGCAAGCTCGATGATGACGGTATCGATCATCAACGACCGCGCACGCCTGTCCGGGCAACGAGTCTTCGCTGAAATGGGATGGCCCGCAGGCTACCCCATCACCTACTCCGTCGCCGGGAACCTCGTCGCAATCCGCGCTGCCCAACCCGGGGCAGCACGACAAAAGATCGGCCGACTAGGACAGATACGACTGCCTGCAGCGGTTCGCCATGCCACCGGGATCACCCTTGGCGATGCACTACTACTCATCGGCTTGCCCAGCATCGACGTGGTCGCGGTCGTCCCGTCGCGAGTCGTACACGAAGCCCTGTCGTCGGCACTGACCAACCTCCAAGGCGACGCGTGAGTACCACCAACGACCACGAAGTGGCTCGACTGTTCCTGGAACGTCTGGGAATCCACCCCGAAGAACTACTGCGAGCGACGCCAGGCAGCAAGGTTCCCACCTTCGCGGAGTACGTACCGCGAGTCGCCCAAGCAGTATCTCCCGGCGCCCGACGGGCCTATTTGCCCTACTGGCGTCGACTCAGCGAGCGCTGGCCCGACCGGGCACTCGACGAACCCACCGCTCTCGAGCTACAGGAACTCATCGAGCAAACTCGACGCGCCGCCGTCGTACGCCGCAACAACCGCGGCGGACGCTCCGCTGCCGAGCACATGGTCAGCGCACTGCGCTGCCTGTACCGATACGCCACACGCGACGGCCACATCTCCCCCGCCACCAACCCCGCAACAGACATGGACATGCCCACACGACTGCCGAGCACGCGCCGCGCGCTGTCCACCCGCCAACTCGCACAAATCAACCACGTCGCCGCAACCACAGGAGACGACCCGGAACTAGACACCCTCATCCTGCGACTCCACCTCGAAACCGCATGCCGCACCGGAAGCGCCCTCAGCCTCCGTAAAGAAGACCTCGACCCCGAACAATGCCTGATCCGACTGTTCGGCAAGGGCGGAACCCTGCACTGGCAGCCCGTATCGCCCACCCTCATGGCCCGATTGATCGAACACAGTGAACGCAGCCCCGATCCAGACCAGCAACTGTTGCGATACCGACATGGTCGCCCGATCACCCGCCGCCGCTACGACCACCTCTGGAATCGAATCGGACGCCACCTGCCCTGGGTCGCAACACAACAGATAACCACCCACTGGCTACGACACACCACACTCACCTGGGTCGAACGCAACTTCGGATACGCAATCGCCCGCGCCTACGCCGCACACGCCACACCCAGCGGCCACGACGGCACCACCCTCACCTACGTCCGAGCATCCATCGAAGAAGTCGCATCAGCCCTGGCCGCACTCACCAGCGAAGCCCATCCCCTCGCGGTTACACATGAGGAAGACATACCACCGACCACCATCGCCAGGGGCGACGGGACCACCCCGAGCGCGGCGTCGCCAGGATGGAGGGGGCGGCGATCGCCATGACGACGCAGGTGAGGATGAAAACGCCGCCCACCTTCGTCGCGCCCGCGGACAACCCGCTGCCGCGCGCCCGGACCACCGTCGGATACACCTCGGCAGTGTAGGCGGACAGAACCGAGGCGATGACTTGTGAGAATGCTGATGCCCCATACCGGGACGACGAGCAGGCTATAGAGCATCGCGTGGTTGTAGACAACGTGGTCGCCGAGCGCTGCAAATGCCGCGAGCGCGACACCCATTAGGGCACCAGCCATGATCACCGTTCGCTTGTGCTCCAGAATCCGTACAGCAGCGCGATCGGCATGCTGAGCGGCGTTCCGACGACGGCGGCATTGCCAAGCAGCATGCTGGCGTTGGCCTCGGAGGATCCGAGCCGCTGCAGATTCGACGGCATCCACTGCTGGAAGCCGTATTGGGTGGTGCCGATGCTGATCGCCAGTCACCACCGCTGCGGACAGCCCGAGATAGGGGCGGTTGAGCAGTCGCGCAGGCCTGCCGGGCGGCCGATCCTCCACCATCGGTTCGGATTCCGATTCCACGAGTTCGGAGCTGTAGCGGAGCATGACAGCTCGGGCCTCCTCGGCGCGGCCCTGCTGGAGTACGAAGCGCGGTGACCCGGGCCCCCTAGCCTCACTTCATATGGATCTCACCCACTCTCCGGATCGGCGACGTCGCTCACGCCAGCATCGCCGATCCGAGCTTCACCGTGCGGCGCGTACCGAGGGGATCGGCCGACTACATCCCGACGAGCCCGACGACACCTGTGACCAATGCTTCTGCCAGCACATCACGCCCCTCCTCGTCAGCCCGAAGTGCCGCGCGCAGGGATACGATGCGCTGCTCGCGCTCTGCCAGCGCGGCGGCGATCGCCCGCTGTTGTTCGAGTGGCGGCACGGGAACCTCAAGGTCGGCGAGTTCCCGAGCGCTCACCGTCGGCGCGACATGCTCCGAGGCGGTTGCCTTGATCCGGTCGCCGGTCCGCCGACAGAGCAGGAATTCGAGAAGGTAGCCGGAGTCGACCTCGGCGCCCTCTCGGACCCGGATGCGGTTCAGATTGGAGTCGAACAGCCACTCGTCCATGCCTGCACTGACAATGGCAACATCCTGCACCTGTCCGGCTCGAACCGTGAGCAGATCACCGGCGCGCAGGCGGTATTCGGCGAATTCCTGGGCTACTTTCTCGGTGGTGCGATCGAGAGCGTCGTCGCGGACGCGCCGGGTTTTGAGGCTGCTGGGTCTAAGCACCGGTACGTCCGCATCGTCACCCGTGGAGATCTGTGATTTGGTGAGTCGGCGCGTGCCCGCCTTGATCTCGCACAGCTCACCGATTTTGCGTACTTTCCAGTTCGCGGGATACCCGGATGGCAGGATGTCCTCGCGCACGAACAGTTGCGGTATGGATCGGGTAGCGCGTACCTCCGCGAGCGCCGTCTGCGCCGAGTGAGCGGATTCGGTGATCCGCTGGAGGCGCACTTCACCAGCGATCTCCTCATTAGCCAGATAGGTGTGCGGTGTCAGCCGATAGTTCTGCGCTGCTACCGCGCTGACCGGTACCGCGACCACCCGTGCCGGCCCGATCGCGTGCTCGACTATGACGCTGCGAGATTCCCCCAGAACCAGACCAAAGGGATCCCGCACCAGTTCGGAGATCCGCTCCACACCCGCGAGCACCGGCCGCTCACGCTCGCGCGTTTTGAACTTCAGCGATGTTGCATCGACCATCACGATGCGCGCCTGAGGGCCTCGACGGCGTGGATGTTCCAGCACCCACACCGTCGTATCCACCGACGACACCGGGAACAGGTCCCTCGACAACCGGATGACCGCTCGAACCGCGCCCGCATCCACCAACTCCTTGCGGATTGACTGTTCATGCTCATCCGATGACGTCGCCGCCGACACCGGCATCAGCACCGCTGCCCGCCCGTGCTCCGCTGTTGCTTTCAACGCGGCCTGCAGCCAGGCGAAGTTCGCGCTGTGCTCCGGCGGCGCACCATAGTCCCAGGTGACATCGACTGCTCCCAGCACCTGGTTGAAGGGGGGGTTGACCACCACCGCGTCGTTGCGGCGCTTCGGAGCCCGCCACCATGGTTCGGTGGCGGTGATATTGCCCGAGACCCGATGCCCATGCATGATCAGCGACATCCGCACCCGATGCATCCTGCGCGGATCGTGACCCGATACCTCGACGTCGACCCCCTGACCGGAGTCGGCCTCGGCGACAGCACCGACCAGTTCCCCGTGCCGGCAATACAGGTCGGCCACCGTTACGGGCGCCCCTGAGGTGGGTATGACGCATCCGGCCATCAATTCCGCCACTGCCTGCGGCGTCGGATAGGTCGACGCCTCGCGCCCCTCGGCGGCGGCGAGTCCACGGTGGATCGCCTCGTATCCCCGCACGCCCAGTCGTGCACAGATTTTCACCAGTCCGCGCATCACGTCCGGCCGCGCCGGCTTCAGTGCACCGATCACGGCTTCCGCGACTCCGGCGATGCCATGCCTGCGGAGCACCGCGTCGACCTCTGCCGTTATGAAACCCCGTTTGCCGCCGTACGATGCGATGCGCTCCCATGCGTTCTCATCGACCACCCACACGAAAGTCAACACCAGCACGGCATCCAGTACCGCGACCGAAGCCGAAGCGGGGAACCCTCGGCCGACGAGCGCTCTCGCATCCCGCACCGCCGAGGCGGGATCGTCGGGACCGGACCGGAGTGTGACCGGCACACTCCGAAACGCGAGGTAACTCCGCAACCGGGCACCGTACGTGGCTTCGGCATCCCCTTCCACCCGCAGGTTCCGACCCGGAATCGGCCGAGCATCCAACCAGGTCAACAACTCTCCGACGGTGTAGGTCCAGACCCTGCCGTAGCGCAGACCCGCGGGAAAGCCATGACCGTGGCGCCGCCATTTGGCGATAGTGGCCTGGTCGATCTCGATCGCTTCTGCCAGTTCGCTCGCGGTCATCCGCTCGTCGAGCGGAACGTCAGTGCTCACCACGGCAACACCGAACGCAGCATCAGCAATGCCACCACCGCGACCGAGGTCAGTGTCGTCGCCAGGAACACCACCAGCAGTGCTTGCTTCCAACCCGCTCGCCCGAATAAGAAGGCGTCGAGGATGGTGCCGATGAGGCCAGGAACAGTGGACGGGCGGTCGGGCCGCGGGGGTTCGAACGGTTCGGTGGACATGATCCCCTCGAAAGTCGTAGTGGCGCTGTGTGTCCAAACCTGCCACGAACACCTCATCGGCAGCAATTGGCTATATGCCATCTATACCGCGATAGTGCCAGGCATGGACTGCTACTCGTAGGGGAATTTATCCAGTTAGATTCGAAATCGGCCGCCTTTCCGAGCGATGCAGGGCCAGCAAGCCACTCCTTGCGTAGTAATACTACGTAGGGACGACGTTGGGGCGCTTGAACCGTCCGCAACACCAACCTCAACCACCATCGGTCGACCGATAGCAGGTCGCCTACTGCCCAGAAGGGGATCTCACCAACCGCTATTCTCTGGTCAAGCACCGGGGAGCCCGGACGCCCCTCGTCCCGAAGCCCGGTCGGCGTCACCCGGATCAAACGCAATCAAAAGAGATGCCGCGCCTCGCCTACGACAATCTCGCCCAGATCGACTCCACGCTCCAACGAACAGTGGCCGGAACCGAACTCGGCATCCCTACGTTCGGGTCGATCTCTGGAAGAGCCTCTGCCTGTGCCACCAGGCCCCGGCACATACCGGCGGCTGATCGAGCGGTTCCATGAGCGCTCGGGCACTCCCCACAGATCGCCACCCACATCGAATACTCCGAGCACCGATTCGATCTCAGCACCGACGTCCGCACCAGTCTGGCGCTCACCGGCCGCGAACGAATCGTTGACATCGGTTGCGGTACAGGACAATTCCTGCGCACCCTACGCGACAGTGGGCACTGCGGCTTTCTCGTTGAAACCGACATCCGCCCGGCTGCCGTGGCGGCGGTCGCCTCGTTCGAGCATACGGAAGCCTTCCACGCCGACGCACTGCATCTGCCGTTTGCCGACCATGATTTCGATCGTGCGACCGCGATGTACCTGCTCTACTACTTGTCCGATCCGTCGGCCGGCCTGGCGGAAAGCATTGAGTGATCCGGCCCACAGACCGGGTCACCGTCACCCTCAACAACACCGCCACCGCGCCCCGGCTACGGGCACTCGTTGTCGAACACGCTGCTCCGCACGGGTTCCTGGCGCGCCCTGCATCGGACGTATGGGCCAGCGCCGCGAAAACAGCCCGTCCCTTGGACGTCGAGGCCACCGCGGAGTTGATGCGCGTCGAGTTCGGGCGCGCCACGGTACGGCAGCGAGACAGCGCCCTGGTCTTCCCCGCCCCCGACAGTGTCCTGCGGTACGCCGACGTGCTCGCCCGGTTCGCGTGTGGCGTCCCCGACGACTCGCCACACCGGCAACAGATCGCGCACAGCGTCGGCATCGAAAGACGCTCCTCGACATGGTCGGCCCCTCCCGGATCGATGCTGTGGAGAACTATCTCGCCCAGAACAAGAAGAACGCGGAGAACCGCACCGAAGCGCTGATAGAGCGGGCCAAACAGCGGCTCGCGCACTACCGTTCGGGGACCCTTCCAGCGCGGCTGGCGGGAGGAGTTCGCGAAAGACCGCGATCTCTCCTCCGGGTTCTGGAGTCACTATGGGTATGTCACCTGCCCAGCATGCCGAGACACTGAGGCCACGGTCGAGGGCGACAACATCGTCAGCACCGACTTCGAAGGCGGCTGGACCGGGCAGACATGGACGACTACGCCACGTGGGTCGAGTTGACCGTGAGTTCGTCCTACTTCAGCTGCTCGATTGGTCCTCGACGGACACGAATTCCAGAGGCAGCAGGCGTCGACGTCGAGTTCCAAACCATCGATGAGGACGTATCCGCATATATGGAGTCGGAGTACGGCAACGATTAGATGTGGTGTCTCTCGGGCAGCGGCGACTCGATTGCAGAGGCGGAAAATTGCGCCCCATTGCTATCCGATGGCTACCCGCTATTCGGCGTGCGCGATAACCGCGAACACCACCAGTATCAAGTCGATGCCGACTTCCATTGCTTTGCGTGAACTCGGCCGTCGGGCATCGTGGGTCGCGCCTGAACGCCGAGCAGGCACATGAACTTGCCCCGAGTCGTGTCAGACGATGTAGCGATAATGGGATGGTGACGGACTGGCAGTCTTTTGCAGAGGCCCTTGCGCCTCCCGTTCCTCGCAGGGTAACCGTCTCGGTACGAACCGTTCGGGCGGCCATCGAGTCGGTGCTCATGGGGTACACCCGGGTAGAGCTGGAGGTGGTGCTGGCGGATGAGCTGAAGTTGTCTTGGACACAGGGTGATTCACCATCGAACCTCTCCTATTCCAAACGAGAGCTCATCCAGGCATACACCGAGCAGTGGACTCTCCCCCAGCTGATCGGCTTAGCCCGCAGGATTGTCGCGGACAGCGATGCAGGTCCCGGGGAATTGCCCGCGCTTCTCGCCGAACACGACAGAGGCGGTGGCGTGGGGGCGCCGGTCAAGAACCTCATCTTCGCGGCGAACGGCCCCAAGCCAGAGCTCGTGCTACGCGATGCGGTTAACAACGACGTCGAGATCGTCAAGAACGCGGAATACTGCCTCATCTACGACCAGCCACTTCCCCCGGAAGGGCTGACCTTCCGACATCTCATCGAATGGTGGAGAGCCCGTGAGGGTCTGGGAGATCACGACGACCGAACGGTGGGACTATCGCTCCACCACCGGTTGAGCACGAGTCTGGCGGGAAACGACGCAGAGCGATTGATCTTCACCACATACAGTGAGCGGTACGGGAAGCTCGGATTCGACATTCCAGCGCTGATCCCACAGGTCTATCTCCACTACGACCCCTACACCCTCCGCCAAAGAGGTACCGAGACCGGGCCTCTGGCGAGGCAACGGATGGACTTCCTGCTGCTGTTCAGCGATCGCCAGCGAGTTGTGATCGAACTCGATGGCCGCCAACACTATTCAGATGACCGCGGCAACGCTGACCCATCGCGATACGCCACGATGATGGCCGAAGACCGTCGGCTGAGACTTGCGGGCTACGAGGTATTCCGCTTCGGGGGGCAAGAACTCGTTGGAAGTGGCGCAAAAGCCACGGTGGCCGCCTTCTTCGACGCCCTGCAGGAACGCATGGGATGAGCAAGCCGTCCGCCTGGCCAAGCTCGGCCGTGTCGGCGCGAAGGACTGCAAGCCAATGCGGGGTCGCCGTAGCTACCAGTACCAGCGCCTTCCGCGGGCGTCTTGTTGCCAGACCCGGCGGACTCGGACCCCATGAGCCTATACCAAAGATTGGTATCATGGGTTATGGCCAAGAACACGTCCGTCAGCCTCAACGATCACTACCTCAAGTTCATCGAAAACGAGGTCAGTTCGGGCCGCTACGGTTCGGCCAGCGACGTGGTCCGTGCCGCCCTACGGTTGCTCGAAGACCGGGAGACCAAGCTTCGTGCGGTGCGTGACGCCCTGATCGAGGCCGAGAACGCCGGGCCCAGCCTGCCGTTCGACGGCGAGGAGTTCCTGGCCCGCAAGCGGGCGGAGTCCGGGCGCCGGTGAGCGGCTATCTGCTCAATCCCGTTGCCCGCGCCGACCTCGAACAGATCTACGAATACACCCTCGACCGGTGGGATATCGACCAGGCCGAGCACTACGTGCGCGAGCTGCTGCGCGCCTTCGACCACGCCGCCGCCAACTCCCGCATCGGTCGGTCCTGTGACGACATCCGGCCCGGCTACTTCCGACTGCCCATCGGATCCCACACGGTCTACTATCGGATCGCGACCGGCGGCATCGTCGAGATCATGCGTGTCCTGCACCAGCGGATGGACGCCGAGCGTCACCTCTGACCGGGAAGCAAGGGCGGCACGCTCATCCTCGGTGCGGTTGATCAGCCGTATCGGCGGTCAGATCAGTCGATCGTGCCCTGTCTTGCTGAAACTTGGTTTCATACCGGAGGGGTGCCGCGTGCTTGGCCGAACCGCTACACCTCGGGTCAGCTATGTGCCGACCTGCGGCGGATCATGCAGCGCCTGCGCGCCGGCCGGTCGGCCTGCTGCCCGACCGGATCTTCGACACCGGCGCCGCCTGGCTGGCTCAATATCCGTCACAGGTCGTCGCGCCAGGACCGGTTGCGGCGCAGCAGTATTCGTCCAGTTGACTCCTGCGACAAACGGCGGCCACCGGCGAGGAGATCCGACGCCTTGCAGCGGCCCTCGTCCGGCAGCCACGACACTCGCCGCTCGGCTTCCAGCGTTTCGAGCGGTCGTGGAGCCGGGCCATGGACACCGTGTTGCAGTAGGAGTCGATAGAGGCCGCGCGCCGGTCGGATCGGCGGGAGTCCGAGCGCCGCGGCGGACGCGTTGGCCCGCTGCGGGATGGTCAGCCCGTCGTTGTCGAGGTCACCGTAGTAGGCGATATCGGTCACGCCGTCCAGACTCGCGATGCGGGCGACCGATGCTTCGAAGGCGTGGCCGCCACCGAACGCTACGTAACCGACCTGCCCGCAGTCGCCGACCAATTGTCTGCGGATGGTCTCGAACGTATCGCTGTTTTCGATCACCAGAACGATGCCGCCGCTGCCCACTCGCTCGTATGCCAATGGCGGCGGGATCCGCTCGGCGAACAGTGTGGCGAGTGTGAGCCGTCCCGGCGCGAACAGCTTTGTGCCCGTGAGGATATCGAGACGCTTCTCGTTGCCGAAGAGTTCCAGTGAGCGTTCGCGCATGGGGACGACGGTCCGTTGTTCGTCATCTCCGTCTGTGTCGCGCAACCATCGGTTGATGATCTTGAGCGCCTCGATCTGCGCAGTGGTCAGGGTATCGGTTGTGGCCTAGGCGAGTTCGCTGCGCCAGACCACCGGTGCGGTCGCACGCGGGGCACCGGTTGTGGGTTTCGATGGGGCGGGCAGGCGGAGCCAGCGAGGTAGTCGTGGTTGTGCGTCGTCCCAGCCGTCCCGGCCACGTGGCAGTTCGAGCAGACCGTGGTCGGCGAGTTCGTCGAGCAGGGCGGACAGCACGAGGCGGCCCTGGGTGGTTCCGGCCGTGCCCGGGCACGCTCGCCCAAACGCGGCGAGGATCGCCGTCTGCTCCACACGACGTTCGGTCGCCCAGCTCAAACTCGCCGCGAGACAAGCCGCCGATTCGGACAGTGGTTGCCGCTCCGCGTCTTCCGCGAAACGATCGTCTTCCACGAGACCGTTGCTCACCGTTCGTC
Organism: Nocardia sp. CA-120079; assembly: GCF_050955745.1. Taxonomy (NCBI): domain Bacteria; kingdom Bacillati; phylum Actinomycetota; class Actinomycetes; order Mycobacteriales; family Nocardiaceae; genus Nocardia; species Nocardia sp. CA-120079. The sequence goes on along the minus strand of NZ_CP192088.1, from coordinate 4,861,887 downwards.
ATCCGATTCGGCCTCGCCCACTCGGACCTGACCGTTCGGCCCGGGCGCGGTGTCGGCCGGACGGGGTTTTCGCAGAAGTCGTGCCGCGGTGAGCCGACCGCGAACCGGGTCGTCGTCTATCGGGGTCTCGCCGACCACGCGGTCGACGACATGTAGGTGCTGAAGCCCGCTACGCTGATCGGAATCGTTTCGCAGCCGGATGCACAGCGGAAAGGTGGCCAGCACCCTGTCCTCCATACTGCCGGTGGTGTAGATGAGCTGGACGCCGACCGCCGCGGCCATGTTCATCTGCAGACTCAGGAGGTAGTCAGCACTGGCCTTGCCGATCGGATTGTCCAGGATCAACATCCCGCCCGAGCGGCTGCCGCGAGAACCGGTCCGGATGCTGGCGCGCAATGCGGCGAGGGTGCAGTACAGCATGATCGCACCGGTCAGCTCTTGGCCGCCGGAGAATACCGTGGCCATCTGACTGATCGAGGCGTATTCCGCGCGGCCCGCGGCGTCGGGCTTGAGAATCTCGACTTTGAAGTCGCGTGGTACCGCGGCCCCGACGCACCGCAACACCAGGTCTCGGCCGGGTAGATCCGGCCGGGAGCGGGCGTTCTCGTCCACGGTCTCGGCGATCCGGGCGACGAGGATCTGTGGGTCCGGTTTGACGAACCCGATCTTCAGTACCCTGCGTCCGGCCCACACGTCGGCGCCTTCGGGTAGCCGGGACAACCGTTCGGCCTTCTCGACCAGCGCCAGCGCTTCACCGACGTGGTGTTGCAGCTGATTGATGAGGATTGTGCGGTGACGTTCGGAGGTCTCAAGATCGGTGGTCAGGCTCGCCGCTCGACTGGTCAGCTGTGTTGACCATTGATCGGCTCGCTCGATCAGTGATTCCCTGTCGATGTCGGTGAGCTGCTTGTAGACCGGTGCGGTGAGCCTGGTGAATCGGCGCTGGTTAGCGGTCTCACGGAAGTCGATGACGGCGTCGTTCACCGACTCACTCGCATCATGCAGCTGGTCGGTCGCGTTGCCGTGTGCTCGAGTCGTCGTGTCGGCGGCATCCTGCGCCTCGTCCGCGGTGCCGGTGAAGGGCGCGACGCTGGACGGAAGTTCCAGGTTCCGCGTGGCGGAGTTGAGGCCGCGCAGCACACGGTCCATCTCGCGCGCCCCGACCTCGGCCTTGCGGAGCTTGCGCTCGGCGGTCTGCTCTGCCCTGGATGCCTCGACAAACCCGGCCTCGGCGGTATCCAGCGTGACCCGCGCTCGTTCCGCAAGCATGTCCCCATGTGTGGGGTCGGACGGTATCCAGTCGGCATCCAGATCAGTCCACGGCAGACCATTGCGCTGGGTGAGCGCGGTTGTTTGCGCCTTCAACCCGCCGATCCGCTCGAGCAGCGTGCCGGATTCCGCCTTCAGTGCCTCCTCGGTGCGGCCGAGCTGACGTTTCATCGCCTCGATCGACGCGGGATTCCCGGCTTCGGGAGCCGCCGCCAGTACTTCGGCCCGCGCCACGATCTCGGCGGGCTCGCCCAGCAGATACGCGTCGAGGTCCCGGACTTCGTTCTGCGCGTCGCTCACCATCTGCCGCAGGTCCCGGCCGACTTCCACGGCACGAAAAGCATCGGACGCTTCCTGGTAGGAGATCTCCACGGCGGCCAGGTCGGATTCATCGAGGTCGGTGGCCAGCGGCTGATTCCCGACGACGATCTTCTTGAGTTTGTCGGCGTAGAGATCACCGTCCCGCCGGAACGATTCAGCGCGCACGACGTGTTCGGTGGCTCGGGTGCGCAGCTTTGCGGCGGCGGTCCGGTACTGCTGGGCGGCCGTGCGATGTCCCTCGGCTTCGGCTGTGAGAGAAGCGATTTCGACACGATGCCGATCGGCCGCGATGACTTCGGCCGCGAGCGTCGTGACGGATTCGGAGAGGCGAGTCGCGGCACCGGCCACCTCCTCGGCCGCCGCGACGACCGAGGAGCGCTCCTCAACACTGTCGACGGCCTGCGTGTGTGCCGCACGAGCGGTATCGAGTGCGGCCTTGGCCACGCTCGCCGCGGCCGATGCCGTATCAACCGCCGAGCGGAGCTGTCCGACAGCACCTGCCGGATGATCGCGAAGCCACGTTTCCAGACGCGTACCCAGCGTGAATGCGGCCGACCGGCGCTCGCCGAGGTCACGCAGCGCATGACTCCGATCTTCGATACGCGCCTCGGCTTGCTCACGCAGTTCGGCTGCGGCTACCGGATCGTGCAGGGCGGGCGTGGGTTCCACCACGAATCCACTGCCTGTCTCGGCCGGTGCGTGCTGCAGCGACTCCGCGGTGGTGACCAGGACCGCGGACGCGGGCAGCGGGCGTGCGTCGGCCAGAACCTGACGCGCCCGGTCGATCACAGTCGGGTCCGCCACGACGATGCCATCCACGAGAGCCGGATGGGTTTGGATGGTTTCGGCGTGCCGACCCGGGTTGACCAGCTGTTCGAGGGCCCGCCAGCCCGCTGTGGCGATGATCTCGTGGTTCGCGAGGATTTCCAGCACGTGCTCGACCGCGTCTCGGGGCGGCAGCAGTGCGTCGTCTTCCACGGTGAGCGCGTCAATCAGGCGTTGATCGGCTCTGTTGTCGGCGGTCAGCGCGTCCAGCCGAGCCGCGGCGGATCCCTGTGCGGCGGCGGCCAGATCGCCCAGCGCGGCGGCGTTCGCTTCCAGCCACGTCGCCGGGACACCGCCGGGGACGTCCTCACCCTGATCGAATTCGGCGAGTTCGCGCAGCAGGGTGTCCTCGACGAGCGTTCGTGCGGCGGTCTCCATCTCCTGGACCGCCCGTACCGCTACCTCGACCTCCTGCCGTGCCCGTACCTCGGGTTCGATCAGTTTCTGCGCGGCCTCGTCGATACGCCGGGCCTCGAGGACGAGTTGCCGGTGGGCCTCCCGTTCACGGATCGCTTCGGCCGCACAGTCCGCGGCGTGGCGGCGCAAGCGCTCGTCGGCTTCGGCGACGGTCTCGTCCTGCTCAAGAACGTTCTGACCGCGTGCTTGCCGTACGCGGGCGTCGACCTGCTCGACCTGCTGGGTCAGCAGCCCGGCGCGGACGGTTTTCGAGGTGGTTTCCCGTTCGTCCTCGCTCGCTCGGCGTTCGTTCTCGGCTGATTCCGCATTGTCGGATGACGCCTTGCCGAGAAGGTCGTCCGCCTGGTCGGCGCATCGCCGGACCGCGCTCCGCAGCGCCCCCGCAAACGCAGCGCCCGCGCGGTCTCGGCGCAGCTGGGCGACACCGGCGGCCTCTTCACACTCCTCCAGCAGATCGCTGGCGACCTGATATCTCTCGTGCGCGGCCCGCGCTTCGAGCACTTTGGGGACGAGTGTCCACCCGGCGAGTTTCGCGCGAGCCTCGGTGAGTTTCTCTTCGATCCGCTCTGCTTCACCGACGGCTTCGTCGCGGCGCAGAGCGCTTGTTCTGCGCCGCACCTCCTTGTGGGTCAGGTCGGCCGCATCGCGAATCTCTCCTCGTTCGCCCGCGGTCGCCTTGGCGATCTTCAGATCCTCGCGATGATCACGCAGCACCTGCTCCGAGCACCCGACCGACTCTCGTACCGCGGCCGCCAACCGCGCCAGATCCGTCGCGGCGATGTCGGCGGCGTCGATCGCGGCGACCTGGGCGGCGCGGCAGGTCGCCAGGGTTCCCGCGGCCGTCGCCGTGGCGAGCGAGAAGTCGCGGTCGAGCAGCATCTGCTCGCGACGCCCGAGGTTCTTGGCGTACGCGGTGTACGCCTTGCCCAGCTCAGCGAAGTTCTCGGCGTCCAGGGCCTTGCTCAGCAGCCACTCCACGAACTGTCGCCCGCTCGTGGTCTTGAACGCCTCGGCCGCGTCGCCCTCGTCCACGTTCATCGCCTGCTGCACCGCGAACAGATCCGGTTCCAGGCCGAGCCGGCGCAGGTGCTTCTCCCATTCCCCTTGCCGCTTCTCGACTTCCAACCGCAGCGACTTGTCGGCGGTGTCCAGCCGTCGGAGGGCGTCGTGGAACGCGTTCATCGGCAACCGCCATCTGCCGTCGGCGAACGGCAGCGTATCCAAGGCGGACGTGTCGCTGGGGGTGAGTGAGTAGAACATCCGCTCGGGCTTTCCGTCGGATCCCGGCGACAACACCTGACCGGTCAGCAGGATGCGGCCGGTGCGGACGTTCACCCATTCCAGGACCACATGCGAGGGCGACGCGGCGGAGATCACATACGCGCGCAAGGCTTCTCGGCCTTTGCGGGACTGGCGTTCGGGTAGGACCGTGGCCAGCAGCATCCGGATGAAGACCGACTTTCCGCCACCGTTCTCCAACACGAACAACGTTGCCAGCGCGGGCCGCCGGAACACCTGTCCGGACAACGGGGTCAGCGCGGTGACGGGAATAGGCGGACCGCCCTCGGACAGATCCAGCAGCACGTCGTCGTACCGGGCCTTGCTCGGACCGATATTGAACAGGCGGACTCGATTCAGCTCGTACATCGATCAGGCTCCCGGCTCGGACGACGGCGGAATCGCATCGGTCGTGGTGGACGATTCGTCCGAATCGGGGCCGCCGAACGCGGGTTTGCCGTCCGGTCCCACGGTGATACCCAGCTCCGCCAGCTGCCCCAGCATCCGCTGACCGGCCAGCTCCCGGACCTGAATCTGATAACGCGCCGTGGTCTGATAGGTCCCGCCGTTCTCGGCGCCCGCGCGCCGCAGCATCCCGTTGTCCGCGAGATATTCCGCGACGCGTTTGACGATCGCGCGTCTGCTCGTCTGGTGTGCCCGGTCGTCCCCGGTGGAACCGACCTGGTTGCGCTGCAGGTAGTAACTCCACAACTGGACGAGATCGGGGTCGCCGACGGGCACCCCATCATCCAGGCCGAGTTCCGCGGCACGACGTTCCAGCTGTTTGGCGGCCTGCTCGACCATCTCGTCGACGTGGCGGATCGTGATTCTGCCGATGTGCAGTTCGTCGTCGAGATCCTCGGGCCGGTAGAAAGCGAGCGCGGCGATGGCCAGATGAGCCAGAGCCGCGATCGGACGATCGATTCGCTTGCCGATGTGCTCGGCCACCTTGACCGCGAATTTGGTCTCCGGATCCGCTCCGAGAACCAGGCCCGCGCGGGTGTCGACGGCGATGACGGTCAGGTCGAAGCCGCGGGCCGCGGCGTGTAGCAACTCCGCGAATGCCGGATCGGTTCGGCATCGACTTACCAACGTGGTGTATTCGGCGTTCCGCCGTGGCGTCACGCCCGACTGGAATCCGAACGCGAGCAGCCTGTTCACCGCGGCCATATCCTCGACGCTGCTCACAAGTCCTCCCTTCGGTGGTTGTTTTCGGGTGGTGCGAGGGACGTCGAGTCGCCGATGACCAACAGGTCGTCGCCCGCGAAGATGTCGTCGTGCAAGGCGCTCCCATCCGCGATCGCCATGAGCGCCGTGCCGCGCGCCGGGTCGTAGCGGGGGCCCCGAACAGTCCCAGCACGTACAGTCCCAGCAGGTGATCGAGATTTCCCGCCTCGTTGCTGGTGATATGGCGTGCGGCCGCCAGCAGTGCAGACAGGCGGATCCCATCGGTATCCGCCCGCTCCAGCAGGGATTCGACGGCTCGGTACTGCTGATCGGCGAACGCGGCGGTGTCCGGCGCGTCGTCGAACTCGGGTTCGACGATCAGACCGTCGTCCTCGTCGTTGTCGACCGGAAGCGCGAGCAGACCGGCGAGCAGATCCGGAAGGTAGACGATCGCCGGACGACGTGGCGGCACCACGGCCGTGACGAACCCCGCCAACAGCGGAGTCGCAAGTTTCGTCGGCAGTTCCAGCACCGGCTCGAGCAACTGGTGTCCGAGGTCGACCCGGGATCGTGTCGGCGGAGGCACGAACGTCTGCCGTTCCTGCTCGGCCCGGAACCGCTCACCGATCTCCTGCAGATTGGCCTGCAATGATGAGTGTCGGCGCAGGCACTCCTCTAGGATCGCGATCAGTTCGGCGGCCTGCTCCGGGGTCGCGTCCTCGGTGCTGTTGTCCATGATCGTGACCACGTTGTTCTTGATGGTGCTCTCGTCCCTGATGCGGTCCTCGATGTGTTGCAGCGCTTCGGCCTGCATGCTCTGCACGTCACGGTCCCAATCCACGGATCGGACATCGCGACGCATCCCGTCCAGTTGCACGCGGATGTGCTCGGCGTACTGCGCGGTGAGACGCAGCGCGGACTCCGCGGTGCGCTTGGCGTCCAACAGCCGCCCGCGCCGCACCAGGGTATCCAGTTTGGCGTCGGCGGCGACCTGTTCGGACGCGATGTCGATGTCCACCGCGCCGACCAGCACCGCGATGGCCTCGTTCGTCGCGCGCAGGCGCGGGCGGCCGTCGAGTCCGGCGACCTCCCGCAGCAGCTTGAACGAAAACCGGTGTGCGGCATAGGTTCCGTCGCGTACGACGCCGTATACATGGGTGAAGCCGCGGTCGACGGTGCCGACGTTCACCAGGCTGTCCAGCACCCAGCGGGCCACATCGGTGTGCTCGTCGTCGGCGCGCTTGGGCATCTGCACGGCGGCGACGCGTGCGATCGCGGCAACGATGTCCTCGTGCTGCGCGCCATCCTCGAAGTCCATCTTCAAGGTCACCGCGTCGATGGCCGTCAGGGCCAGCTCCTCCATCTGATAACCGGCCCAGGCGCGCGAGGAGAGCAACGCCTTACGGCGCTCAAGATCGAGCACCGGGTCGGCCACGGCGAGCGCCTTCACCCGCGTGGCCAGCCCTAATGTGTCGCGCCCGCGACCCCCCGCTTCGGACATCGAGTTTCCCTCCCACCCCGCTCGACTCGTAGGACATTGTGCCGAATCGCCCTTGTCCCGGCCATCGTTACGCCAGCGTCAGCAGACCGCTCGCCAGGTCCGCCTGTACGAGTTCGGTACGTTCGACCGGGGTCAGCCAGCGCGCGGTGGACCCGTCGACGCCGCGTTCGATCCACAGCACGTCATCGACGGTCTCGGCGACGGCGTGCAGGTGACTGATGATCATGACGAGCCGATCACCGCCGGTCTGGGTGCGCAGGATCTCCAGGGCCGATTCCAGCGCAGCGGCGTCCAGGGTCGCGAAGCCCTCGTCCAGGAACAGCGATCCGAGACGTGGCCCGCTGCGCGAGTGCAGTTCGGCCAGAGCCAAGGCCAGCGCCAGCGACGCCAGGAACTTCTCGCCACCGGAGAGCCTGTTCGGGCTGTGCGCGACGCCCGAGCCCCGGCTGACGATCTCGAAACCCTCCGCGAATCCGAAATCCCCGTCGGTCAGCTGCCCGAGCCGATCACTGGCAATCCCCAGCAACGCCCGAGTACTCAGCGCAGTGAGGTGGCCCAGGAACTTGGCCTCGACAAGCTCGCCGCGCAGCACCTCCACCGCCTCGAGACGAGCCTTACCCGCGGCGATGGCGTAGTCCAGATCCGCCTTGGGGCCGATCTGATCCTTCGCTGTTCGCTGTTCGGCCCGCCACCGGTCTGCCTCGTCGGCCGATTTACCGGCAGCGCTCACGAGCGGATGCAGTGCCTGCGGCAGCATCGGGTCCGCAGTAGGGTCGAAGCCCTCGACATCCGCGAGCCCGGCAGCCTGCTCACGTAGGCCCGCGAGTGCCTCGTCCGCTCGAGCCGAGTGCGCGGCAGCGGCGTCACCGAGTTCGCGCTCGACCCCGGCGGCTGTACCGGACAGGTCGGCGGCGAACGCCCGGATCTCGGCAACACCCGAATCCGTACCCAGCTCGGGCACCCGATACCGGCTCCCGGCATCAAGACGGGAGACGGCCAGGGTGACGGCCTTCGCCCACGACTCCAGGCCGACACGCAGTTCGGTCAGCGGTTTCTCGACGTACTTGCGGTTGTCTTCGTCGAGATCGTGGTACTCGGTGAGAACCGTGTTCGTCTCGGTTCGTGCGGTCTCCCGCGCCTGGACCAACTCGCGAACCTCGGACATGCGGTTGGCAACCGCAGCCTCCGCAGTCGCCGCGGCATCGGCACCGATTTCGATCGGGGCATCCGGCAGAAGTGCCCTGATCCGGTCGGGTAGCGAACCGACCGCATCGGTGGTCCTGGCCACGGCACGGTTGTGCCGGGTCGACGCGTTCCGCAGTTCGGCGACCGCCTTCTGGTGCGCGCGCTCGCGACTACTCAGGGTGGTGCGATCGGCATCGATTTCGGCGGTGTGGCGGGCGGCTTCGGTGCTCAACCGTCCAGCGTGGGCGGCCGATGCCTCGGTACACGTTTCCAGGGCGGCGGGGATGGGTTCGGTGAGTGATTCGGCGTTCGGGGCGGGGCCGTCGGTATGCGCGGCCAGCGCCGCCAGCGCCGCGGACAGTGTCGCGGACACGGCCTCCACATCGAAGACTCCCCCTGCCTCGGCAGCGAGCGTCGCGAACTCCAGCAGATCCCGCTGCGTCGCGTCGGCGGCCCGCTGCGCGGCTTCTTCGGCCGCCTGCCGCTCGGCGAGATGTCCGGGCACGGCGGCTTTCGCCATGTCGACGCCCGCGCGGGCATGTGCGAGCCGGTCGGTTGCCTCCGTATGGGCGGTTTTCGCATCGCGCACGGCCTTCTTCGCACTACGCAACTCGGTCGCGGCGGTCTTGGACGCCGGTTCGAATTCGGCAGGCAGCTCTCGGCGGCACACCGGGCAGTCCTCCCCAGGGTGCACCTCGACGGCCAGGTCCACAGCCCGGTCACGCAATTGCAGCATGCCCAGATTCGCGTCCGCGGTATCGAGAGCGGCGGCGGCCGCGGCGGCCTGCGGTTCGAGCCGGAGAACTTCGCGCTCGGCGACCGCGAGCTGTTCGAGTGCGGCACCGTGGGCGCGGACGGTGTCGGCGATGTGGACGGCGGCCGCTGTCGCCGTATCCACGCGAGTGCGGACGACCGCGGCCCGCGAACGAAGGTTCCGCGCGGTCTGGGCGGCGGCTTCGGTGGTCTCGGTGAGGGGGCGAGTCCGTTCGACACGCTCTTCCAGGTCCGCCTGGGCTCGGGCGATCGCCGCCTCCTCCACCGCGAGTTGTTCGGTGACAGCGGCGATCCGGTCGCGTTCGCCCCGGTGCTCCTCGGCCCGTGCCGCGAGATTCTCCAGGGTCACCGCGGCACGATTCAACGCATCCAGGTCTTCGCCGTGCGCCGCCAGCTCCGCGAGTTCCGCCGTCGCGGCCCCTTCGGCCCATTCGGCTTCCTCAGCACGGATGTCCAACGATTCGCGCTCCGCCGCGATGCGGGCGGCAGCAGGCTCGATGCCGTCCAGAACGGTCGTGGCCGACGGCACCGGACCTTCGGTCAGATTCCTTGCCGCGGAATCGGTTTCGGCTGCCGCGGCACGGGCGGCGGCGACCGCGCCTTGCAACGCAGTCATGGCATCGACAGAGGTGTTCAGGCGCTGGGCCCGGGCCTGCGCGAGTTCCGCCTGAACCTGCGCGGCCGCCGCGACCGTCGCCGGATCGCCGTGCATGGTGTCGCGTTTGGCCTCCGCCGCCGCGATCAGACCGCGAAGACCGACCGCTCGGCGCTCGGCGATACGATGCACGTCGTCCAGGGAATCGGTGCCGAACAGTTCGCGCAGTCGCTTCGTGCGATCACGTGGGGTATCGGCCAGCAACTGGTCGAATTTGCCCTGCGGCAGCAGTCCGACGCGCAGGAAGGTCTCGTGCCCCATCTGCAGCACTGCCCTGATCCGCGCATCGACCGCGGGCGCACCGTCGATCTCCTCACCCGTGGTCTCGTTGACCAGGTGATGCCGTCCGGCGTTGGGGTTGGTGGCGTGCATGGTTCGGTGGACGAACCAGCGTTGGTTCTCGTGTTGGAAGGTGAGTTCGACGGTCATGGCCTGGGTGTCGTCGGCGATGAGCTGCCGCAGATCTAGGGCCTCCCACGCGCTTTTGCGGAACAGTGCGTAGGTGATGCCGCCGAGCACACTGCTCTTGCCCGCACCGGTTCTACCGAGCATGGCGGCCAGTTCCTTGCCAGCGAAGTCGATGGTGACCGTGCCGGGGTGGTAGCTGCGGAACCCGGTAAGGGACAACGTTATCGGCTTCATTACCGAGCCTCCGATCCACCGAGCGCAGGATCGATCAGCACACCGCCGCGATCGATACCCTTGAAACCGTAACCGGCGATGGCGGCGGTCAGCATCTCCTCCTCACAACACGGCGCCAGATCAGCCGGATCGGGTTCGGCCTGTAGCTGGGCCAGAGTGGCCATGACCCGATCCAGGGCCATACCGCTGACGCCGCGGCCGGGCAGGTACTCGCGCAGCAGATCCTCCACGCCGGGCAGTTCCGTGGCCGCCGCGTCACTGTCCAGGACTCGCTCGACAGCGCCGGGACGACGCTCCTCGATACCAACGATCGTCGCCCGCGGCAGCAGATCCGCCAGGTATCGCGACAGCGCGGGATCGGGACCGTCCAGGTCGACCTCGATCTTGACCCACGCGTCGCCGACCCGACCCGCACGCTGCGCGATCTCCTCCAGCGACCCGGTCAGTTTCACCAGCCGACGACCCGAACTCAGCGGTTCGAGCCCGATACGGGGTTCCTCACCAGGCGCGATCTCCACCAGCGCAACGCTTTTGGAATCGCGAATCTCCCCGAAGTCCAACTGCAACGGGCTGCCCGCGTAACAGGCCGGGAACCCGATGTTCTCGACGCGTTGCGGCTTGTGAATATGTCCCAGCGCGCCGTAGTCGACCACGGGTAGGGCGGCGACATCGACCGCGTAGTCCTCGGCGAGCGAGATCTTCCGCTCCGAATACGACGGCGTGGCCCCCGCGACGAACAGATGGGCGGCGAAGACCAGCAGATCACGCGGACCACGACCGGATGCCAAGCGGCGGTACACATCCGCCTGCACCGCGCGCATGCGACGAGCGTAGGTGGCGGTGGTCATGGCCGGGTCCGTAAAGTCATAGGCGAAACGATTGGGGTGCAGATACGGCAGCGCGCCGATGCGCAGCGTCAGGTCACCGGCCGCAGCCGGATACTCGGCCAGCAGAAGTCCGTCGGGGCGGGCGTCAGTGGCGAAACGCACCCGAACCTGGTCCCGCGGCCGGGTGCCCATATCGGTGAGGATGTATTCCAGGAACGTCAGCACCTGGGGAGTGTCGTGATTTCCGGCGACGACGACCACCGGCGCCACCTCGCCGAGGCGGCGCAGCGCCTCGGCGGCGCGACGGAAGTCGTCCGTGCTCGGGCGGCCGTCGAACAGGTCACCGCTGTGCACGATCAGGTCGGGAGTGAAATCGGTTGCGATCTCGATGATCTCGTTCACGACGGCGTCGAACTCGGCGTCGCGCCGGTGCCGGCTGATCTGGCGGCCCAGATGCCAGTCGGATGTATGGAACACGCGTCCATTCACGGGGAAAGTGCCTTCCGAGGGAAGTGAGAAGCGGCTGCGTCCGATGCGGCCGCGATCGAAGTGGGGCGCTACCGACCATACACCAACCCTGGGCAATTCTGGAAGATTCTGGATTCTGGTACGGTGGGCCCATGAGTGACCCGCTGGATGTCCTGGAGAAACGCATCACCGAGCTGCGGCGCGCGATCCGCGACGCGGCCGCATCCGGTGACACCGAGCGGGCGACGGAGTTGCGCTCACAGCTCCGCCGTACCGAGCGCGCCTGGGATGTCCTGATTGATGCGGACGAATCGCCCCCTGCGCCCGCGCCTTTCGATCAACCGAACGCACCGGCACCCCGCGCGGCGGTGCTGCCCGCGCGGGAGCACGTGCATCGCGCACTGATGCTGTTGCAGACCCCCGCGGCGCCGAAACTCATTGTCGGGGTCCACGAGGCGTTCTTCCCCGGCGAGTTGTCCGCGGCCAAACTCTCGAGTCTGCGCAGGGACGAGGAACGCTCGTATCGATCCGCGCCCGGTGCACGACCGTACTATTTATGTCCCGCGCTGTCCCACGACTTACTAGCTCCCGCAAGAGCACTCGTCACGATCAACACCTGGACTCTGGAACAGCGGATCATCGGTCCGCTGTCGCCACGGGTGAACTTCCTCAGTAGCGCAATCCGCATCGCCGAGGCGGTCGAGGGCGCGGCCGAGTCCGCCGGTACCGGACCATCCGCAGCGGCACTGCGGCTACTCTGGCACTTCGCCGCGAACATCCCGGACGCGATGCCGCCCACGGCCGCGCACGGCGGCGCGCCGAATACCGACCGGGTGATCGATGCGGCCCGCGCCGAACTCGAGGTGCACGCCGACGCCGACCGCCGTACCCGAACCGAATCCGCCCGACGAGCACGCAAGCAGCTCACCGGCGACCAGCAACTGTTCGGCGCACCGTTGCGCCAGGTCCGGCAGCTCCAGGCCAACACCGGAAACTAGATCTCCCCCATACCCATTCGACCCCACATGAGGAACACGACACGCTGTGAAGGCAACTGCCAAAGGACGTCTCGACGCTCTGCGCGGATCCACTCCGCGCCTGACGTACAGCGCCAGATCCCTGGCGGCGCTGGAGAACAATCCCCGCTGCACGCTACGAGCCGTCCTGGACGCTTCCGGCTCGGACAAGGGCAAGATCGCGACGCACGCCGGGTACCCCGCTCCCTTCGGACAGTCGTCCTTCGCCTTCGCCCGCGGCAAGACCTTCGAGACCATGGTGAAGGCCAACGGCTGCGCGGAACTCCTTCGCATCCTGCGTGAAACGCTCGGGCTTACCCTGCCGGAGGCCGGGTACGAGGATCTTGCGGAGGTCGGTGGTGACCCGAGCCCGGCGACTCGCCATGCCCGCACCACGCGGCTGCTGGTGGCCGCCGCCTGCGGCCAGGGCGAGGCCACCCTCTACGACAGCCCGATGCTCCGGCTCGTCGTGGGCGGCCACCCGGTTTTTCTGGAACCGGACCTCGTGGCCTTCCGCATCAACGGCCGCTTCTACGTCGTGGAGATCAAGAGTTTCCCGATCGTGGACGAACAGGCGGATCCGATCTCGGTCCGGGCGGCGACGACGCAGGCCAGCGCGTACATCATCGCGCTGCGGGCCATGCTCGCCGATGCAGGTATCGAGCCCGGTTCCGTCTCCGACACAATCGTTCTGGTCGGTCCCAAGGACTTCACCAACCGCCCGACGGGCGCCTTCGTCGACGCCACCAAACAGGTCGCCACCCTCACCCGGCAACTGGCCCGCATCGAGAGCATCAGCGATCTGGTCGACCTGCTGCCGGAGGATCTGACCTTCGATCTCGCCATCGACGAGGCGAAACGACCACACCGTCCGGTACCGGAGTTGATCGCGGCACTGGAGGCGGTGCCGGCCAACTACCGCCCGGACTGCCTCAACCACTGCGAGATGGCGTTCTTCTGCCGCTCCCGAGCCCGCGCCGAACATTCCTTGGACGTGCTCGGTTCCACGGTGCGTGAATACCTCGGCGGAATCGATACCACCACAATGGCATTGGGGCTGGCCCGAGAGGACTGGCAGCCGAACGAGGATCAGGCCGAGATGGCCGTCGCACTCCGCCATGCCGCTCGGCTGCGCGACGAGGCGCTGCGGGAGGCCGCCGGAGTCGCACCGTGAGCCGGGTGTCGGCGCTGGCGCACGTGGAAGCCATGGCCACCATGACCGCGGTGCCGCTCACCAGGTTCCGGCACCGGCGGCTGTCCGAACGCCCCCTGGTGGTGGTTCCCCTGACCATGGCGGGAGAGGCGGGCACCCCGGTGTCCGTGCTGGTCGGTGACGCCAAGAGATCTCCGACGCTGCTGGTCGTCGGCCAGCCGCGTGACCGGAACCAGCGGATTGCGTTCGCCGCCGAGTTCGGCCGGATCGTCCTGGACTACCTGAATTCCTTTCGCCTGAACCGCCGCGAAATCCCTTCTCGCAGTAAGGAAAAAAGTTCTCGGTACTGCAACGCGCCACAGCTGATCGTGCCGAATCCCGGCGGTATCCGAGTACTCGCCGACCTTGGGCGGATATGCCGGTTCCGCCGCACCACCGGCCCCTACCCCGTACCCGCCGTCGTCCCCGAGTCCGGAATGTGGCTGACGTTCCTGGCCGAATCGGCCGAGCAGGCCGGAACATCGATGCTGGTGGTGGCCACTGACCTACTCGCCGAGCACTGGGCGACCGGTCAGAGCGCACTCGAGGATCGGAACCTTGCCTCGCTCCTGGCGTGGATCGCACCCCCGGCCGGAGTGACCGTCGAACAGGCGCTCGCCGATGCCGAGAACCCAACCGTGTGCCCGCCCGCGGGCCCGTCGACATCACCGGAATTCGACAACACCTATCTGGCCCCGGCCATCAAGCGGGCCGACGCCGCACGCGCGGCCGGTGACGAGCGCGCCGCGGCGGCCACCCACGCCGAACTGCGGGATCTGCTCAACGACCAGATGAAACCCACGTGGCGCATGATGTGGACGGCCGTCTCGCTCCTGCGCGGGGTTCCCGAAGCACCGCGCGCCGCCGCACGATTCGACGGCGACTGCGCGTCCTTCACAGCCTATTCCGATTACCAGGACACGGGCACCGCGTTGCCACAACCCAAGCGGGACAACGCGATCGCCGCCGCCCGGCGACTGAGCAGGCTGGAGCGAGCCCTGGCCGACCTCGAAACGGATATGGCGTTGGACGACCCGTTCGTTCTCGCCGATCGCCGCAGCGTCGGTGAGGCGTTCGCCGGGGAGGTCGTCGCGGCCGAGCCGGACCGATTCGTCACGACAGAGAAGAACAGCCGCGTGCGGCGGCCGTTGATCACCGTCCGCACCCTCGATCCCACCCGGTTGGCCGACGGCATCAGCCTGGTCAGCCCGTCGATGCCGAAGGGGCACAAGGCGACGATCATCTCCACCGAACGTGACGACGACGCCAGTCTGGTCACGATCGAGATCACCGGCGGTATGGGCGGGGGCCGCATCCCGAAGGCCGGAACCATTCCCGTCCACGGGCAGTACCTCAAATACCTGCCCGCGCCCGGCTGGCGGCCGATCCCGGTCTTCCCGGACCGCGGCCACACACCGTGGACGCACAGCACCGCCGAGCCGGGCCCCGAGACAGCCGATGCCGACGCCGCAGAGGAGTGGGGCGATGACGCCTGAACACACCGGCCACATCAACGCGGCCGAACGGGCCGCGGCAGCCACCGAGGCGATCCTGGCCGACCTCGGCAAGCGCGAACACAAGGCCGTGGTGGTCGACTCACCACCGGGCGCGGGCAAGAGCACCCTAGTCGTCCGCGCCGCGGGCGACCTCGTCGACGGCGGCGAGCGCCCGATCATCGTCGCCCAGACCAACAGTCAGGTCGACGACCTGATCGTCCGGCTGTCCGCCGCGCACCCCGGCACCCCTATCGGACGGCTCAGCGCCGCCGACTACCGCATCCAGCCGCCCGTGCAGACGTGCGCGAACGCAATGGTCGCCGGCACAGTTGGCGACCTGGCCGCATGCCGGATCATTGTCGCCACCTCCGCCAAGTGGGCCACGATCCGCGATGCTGAATTCGGCTGGGCCATCCTGGACGAGGCCTACCAAATGCGATCGGACATGCTGCTGCAGATCGTGGAACGATTCGACCGAGGCCTGTTCGTCGGAGATCCCGGGCAGCTGGACCCGTTCACCGTCGTGGGAACTGAACGATGGATCGGACTGCCGCACGACCCGACACGCAACGGCGTCACCGTGATGCTGCAACACAACCCGAACACCCCCCTACACCGCCTACCCGTATCCTGGCGCTTGCCGACCACCGCCGTGCCCACCATCGCAGAGGCGTTCTACCCATTCCTACTTCCCCGGTTCACATCCGGAACCACCGAGGGCACTCGCCACCTGGAGTTTCGCACCGTGGGGTTCGGCAGCACCGATCTGGACGAAACCCTCGCCATGGCGTTCACAACCGGCTGGGCACTGCACGAACTCCCCCGACGCCATGTCCCGCGCACCGACGCCGAAACAATCCAGACCGCCGCGAACCTGGCGGGCAGACTGCTCGATCGCGGCGCGGTCGCGACATGTGAGCGCCATCGCAGCGGCCGGGTCATAGATGCCACTGACATCGCCATCGGCGTCGCCCATCGCGACCAGGCCGATCTTGTCCGGATAGCTCTCGCCTGCACAGGCAATCCAAATGCTTCGCGCGTGACTGTCGACAACGCCAATCGGTTGCAAGGTCGCGAATTCGAGATCGTCATCGTGGTGCACCCATTGTCCGGTCGTCGAGACGCCACCGCCTTCCACCTGGAGGCCGGGCGGTTGTGCGTCCTCACCTCCCGGCACCGACAGGCGTGTATTGTCGTCGCCCGCGAAGGGATCACTGACCTTCTCGACACCCATCCGTCGACCGATCCGGTGCACTTGTCGATGCCCGCGAAGTTCCCCGACGGCTGGGAGGCCAATCAAGTCGTCATGAGCAAGCTCGCACAGCATCGGATAGCCGGCTGACTCCAGGCCTCCCTATCGGAGGAAGCCGACGACTGTACTCCGGCCAAGGGGTGGCAACCGCGACTTTTGCGGGGGAGCTCCCAATTGAGCGAGATCGTTGCCGTTGTCCACAGTGTGCGAGTGTCGACTACGCGGACGTCGGCATCGACGCGATGCTAGCCCGGACACCGACGTCAACGAAGATGACATACGCCTCACTACGCCGCCGCTCACCGATCCTCGCGCGTCGGCGGCAAACGTAGAGCACTATCGGCTTGTCCCACTGGCGTGGCCGGTGCCCGCGGCGCTCTGCATGTGGAGCCGGGCAGCACGCAGTCGCCCGCGTGGCACCGAACCGCAGCGACCCGAACCAGAATCATGACGCCACCGTAATCTGCCATTGACCAGCAGTTTTCGGTGTTGTAGCAGGTTGGTGTATTGGTCGATATCCTTCCCGACATGAACCCCCAACTAACGACAGGATTTTGACTTTGCGCCGCGGCGTGACGTGACCGGATCAGCCACCCACAGCGGGAAAATCCACTCCAACAACCAGCTGGCCTACAACCACCGTGCCGGTCGCCAACAACACGCGACCGGCATCACAACTCACAACACTCCGATCAATGATTCCACCCAAGCCACAACCCATTTGAAGCAGGCAACAGGCCAAAACCGAACCAATCGACAGAACGTCACAACGGTCCCCCACTCAGCTACTTCCACCGCAGTACCGAAAAACGTTACAACTCACCAGAATACAGAAATTGCAGCATCATCGGCGGCCCTATGCTATGCTCCAGCGAACCGAAATAGCCTCCACTTGAACACCAATCCGCGTCATCGATGACAGAGATCTGTGATCAAGTCCCCTCTCGCGCACGGATCTGCAACATTTTTGTTGGATATCGGTGCCGTGTGTGCGAGTGCACTCGCACACACGGAGGTTGACCAGTGATTCCATGCCCTGACCTGCGCCGATATGTGGCACACCTGCCGGAAATCGACTCCTCGGCACCCTCGGGAATGTTTGCTGGCGGGGGTGATCGACGGTGATCACACCCGTCGTCCCGCCCCAGTCGCCGCTGCAGGAACTCATCCACGGCCCCGTGTCCACGACCGCGACGCGTGTCGCCAACAGTGAGGTCGTCTATGGAGTGTGCACCGTCGGGGAAGCCGGACGCGTCATCGACAAGCACGCCTACGCCGTCCTGGACTGGCGGCCGGGAACTCGCCTGGAGTTGAGCTGCCTGGATGCGGGTGTGCTGCTGGCCCGCCCATCCGCGGATGGGCCGGTCCTTGTCACCGCGGGCGGGTTCTTCCGTATCCCGTATCGGCTGCGGCGCCGGGTGAGCCTGTTCATCGGCGACCGTGCCCTGCTGATCGGGCACCGCACCCGCAACCAGTTGCTGATCCATCCGCCCGTCGCGCTCGACGAGTTGTGTGCGGCGAGCCTGCGCGTCCTCGAGGCGGCGCGGCGATGACGACACTGACGCAGCCTGCGGCGAACGCCGAGACCATTGCCGCCGCGCGAGTGCTGCTGACCCAGATGGGTATCTCTCCCGCCGATCTCGTCACCACCGGTGCGGCGGCACCGACCTTCGGCGAGGTCATCCCCAAGGTGAGGGCGCGGTTGTCGGAGGGCACGCTGCGCACGTACAACACCCACTTCGAGCACCTCCTCGCAGCGTGGAGCGATCACCGCCTCGACGAGCCGACGAAGACCGACCTCGAGGAGAAAGCGCGCTCCATCCAAGCCGCCGCCCAGACCAACCGCGCCTCCCGCGGCGGCGCCTGCGCGGTGCAGCACTTCATCAGCGCGGTGCGCTGCATTTACCGCTACGGCGAGGACAACGGGTGGATCCGCCCGTGTGACAACCCCGCCCGCCAACTCACCATGCCCGTGCGACGCCCCTCACACCGCTACGCGATCCCCTCGGGCCAGTTGGCCGAGATCTGCCAGACCGCGGCTACCACCGGCGACGACCCCGAACTCGACGCCCTGATCCTGCGTCTGCACATCGAAACCGCCTGCCGCCGAGGAGGTGCGCTCGCGCTGCGTCCACACGACCTCGACCCAGACCAATGCCTGGTGTATCTGCGGGAGAAGGACGGCACCGACCGGTGGCAACCGGTGTCGCCGACCTTGATGCGACACCTGCTCGACCACGCCGAGCAACGGAACAGCCCGCAGTCGGGGCAATTGCTGCGCTACCGCAACGGAAAACCGATCACCGCACGGCGTTTCGACTACATCTGGAGGCGAGTCGGCGAGGCCCTGCCGTGGGTCGCGACCCAAGGCATCAGCATGCACTGGCTACGTCACACCACCCTCACCTGGGTCGAACGCACCTTCAGCTACGCCGTCGCCCGCGAATACGCCGGACACCGAGGCAAAGCCCCGGGCACGACTGCCACCTACGTCAAATCCCATCTCCAAGAAGTCGCCGCTGCGCTGTCGATACTCACCGCCGAACCGCATCCGCTCGTGCCCAGACACCAGCCGGGCACGCATACGCCGTCCGCACGCGGATCACATCGCGACAAAGGACTGTCATGACCGAGATCACCCTCACCTCACCCACAGCCGGCGACGTGCGCACCGCTGCGCCCGAGACGACCACACCAAAGCCGCGTGCACACGGCTTCTTCTGGACAGTGCTCACCGCGGCAGCCACGGTCAGCATCACCGGCAACGCCACCCAAGCCGTCCTGCACGACACCGCACTCCCCGCCGTCGCAATCATCCCACCCCTTGCTTTGCTGGCGGCCGTGCACGGCGTTTCGGTACTCGCGCGTGCGCACGCAGGAGCCCGCAGCACACATCTGATCGCCACCGCGATGACCGCTCTCATCGCAACCGGCGCGTTCTGGTTGTCGTTCACCGCACTACGGTCACTCGCGATCACCGCCGGCGTCCCACACGGGGAGGCATGGCTGTGGCCGCTGATCATCGAGGGCTCGATGGCCCAGGCGACGGTCGCACTGCTCGCGCTCGCCCACACCACCACCCACAGTGACAGCGCTTCGGCCACCACTGATCAGTGCGCACCGCAGAACATGTGCACACCGGCAGCGACTCAACTCGAGGTGATGATCGACAGCGATCAAGTGCGCACGCCACCGCCGTTAGCCAACCGCACCGACGCAGAGTTCAGGGAAGTGGCCGCGCTTCTGTGCGCACGAGACCCCGGCCGCCGCCGCGATCCCGACACAGTCGCCCGAGCACTGACTCACCACCACCTCGATGGGTGGACACCAACCCGAATCGCACGAGAACTGAACAAAAGCCGCTCGACGATCAGTCGAATACTCAGCGACGCCGCAACAATCGACATCCCAGACACCGAAATCATCGCCGCGCCCAGCAATGTCCGTACGGAACAGGCTGACACCGACGACATTTCCGGGGGACCGTGCTCCCACGCCGGCTGCTGACAATCGCACCGCCGCTGGCCCGACTGTCGTACCAAGACGAGCCAACTGCAGCCGGAACTGGCGCTGACCGAGGCTCGGCCGCGACGTGAGTGGTGACCGCCGTGAGCATCGCGGATTCCCTTCCATCCGTTCCATTGCCTTCCAATTCATTCCGTTTCGCTGGGAATGCAATGGAATGGATTTCGGTCCGCCGATGCGTACTGGTATGTGCGCTCAGACGACCCGGACGAGCATGTTCGTACAGGTCATTGCCAGCTGCCGCGACGAATTCCTCGCGGCCATCGAGGAGAACGCCCGAAGTTCCTTCACCGACGAGCCCGGCTGCCGATATTTCGACGTCGCGTGCGATCTCGATGACAACCTCCACTTCGTGTTCCACGAGGTATACGACAACGAAGCAGCCGTCGCCGCGCATCGCGCGGCTCCGCACTACAAGATCTGGCGCGAAGCCGTCGGCAAGTACGTCGTGCCCGACAGTCAGGTCAACACGCTCTCACGCCGATTGTTCCACTATTCGTAACATTCTGTCCCGGAAAGGATTTCACAGCATGTGCCATGAACCCGAAGCGCCCAATCTGCTCATCCGCCCCGACACGGTGGAAGTTTTCGAACGTGGTGGTGGCGTCGCCACCCTTCCCTACGTTGGCAAGTGGAATTCCGAGACCGCCGTGATCACCACTGGGCAGACCGTTTTTCAGCCGGCACCGGCCTACCACTTCACAGTCACAATGTTGAGGAATCGGTGCTGGTGCTCGAAGGCAAAGCGACCGCGGAGATCGATGGCCTGGCAGTTCGATCTCGAGCCAGGCTATGCGACGTGGGTGCCCGCCGGCATCCCGCACCGATTCTTCAACCGCAGAACCGGAACCATGCGCATATTCTGGGTCTACGGCGGCCGCGAGGTCACCCGGACCATCACCACCACTGGCAAAACCTTCGAACACCTCTCAGCACACGACAAGGGCGGCGGACCGACGCATTAGCTGCCGCGCACGAAGGTCAGCTTCGGCGGCGGACACCGCTGCGTACATCAGCTCATCAGGCGTAATACAAGGAAGCATTTCGCATGTATACCGACGATTTCGCGAAGGGATCGCGAGATGTCGAGGATCAGCAGGCTCGCAAGTGATCTCGTTGATGCCGGCATCGACGACATCGGCACGTTGCTCGATCCTGTGCGCCCAACAGGTTTAGCGCGCCGTGCGTAGCACTTGCTCAGCCCGTCTCGGCAGGCCAACTCAACTGCGTTCCGCCTGACGGCACGCCTTGCTGCGAAATCGCGCCTCGCAGGTGTTGACTGATGTTGGCTCGACGCGTCTTCCCAAATGCGCAAGCCAGTGGAAGTAGGGCCGATTTGACCGAGACAATCGCCTGCACGACCGAAAGGTCTTCAGGCAATGGCGCATTCGACACATGGAGCACCGAGGGCCATCTAGGCCGGACGCTGCTCTCGGCTGATGGGCGGTTCGAAGGTGCTGTCAGCTGCAGGGGCATCGATCTGTCCTTGATCCTGCGTCTCGACCGCTCGCCACTTTGGCATCAAAATCGGTTGGCAGCGGCTCACCCCTCCCCCGCACAGGTCTGCTCGCAATTACACGGGAATTCGGTAGCGTTACCGATGCTCCGTCGGCAGTCGCAGCAAGAATTTCTTCGAGACGGTCGATTACGTCCTCACGCCACTGGCGGAAGCCCGCTTTCCATCCGCGCGGGGCCACACCACTGATCCGTAATCCGGGGCTGCACCAAGACTATCTTGACCATTCGGTCTGTCCGCTTCTTTGATCGCGAGTGCAGACGGACGGTCCACTCGCACAAGACACCTGGTCTTCACCTGCACTGGCACCATGGTCAGCAGAGGGATCCGAGTCCGACAGCTCAACGCCTGTTACTGCGACTTCTCGCGCGCCGTGGACCGTCACGGCTGTGTCGTTGCGGCGTTGCTGCACGGCAACGCCCACTTCAGCCGCAGCTTCAAACACGAGTTCAATGTCGTGCCCAGCAGGATTCTGGGCTACG
This sequence comes from Nocardia sp. CA-120079, assembly GCF_050955745.1. NCBI lineage: Bacteria > Bacillati > Actinomycetota > Actinomycetes > Mycobacteriales > Nocardiaceae > Nocardia > Nocardia sp. CA-120079. Next base: position 4,840,079 of record NZ_CP192088.1, on the reverse strand, counting down.
GAAGCGCTGTCAGGACACAGCAACAGTCCACAGCAGAGCGACAGGTAAATAGATGGTAGACAGCGAAACCAGGACTGAAAAGCTCTTCGAATTATGGGATCGGACCGTCCCACCAGATGGTGTCGACCTTGCCCAAACTCTTGGAATCAGGCCATTATACGCCTCCGAATCGGAGGTTCATATGATCATGGATTGGCGGCCGGAGATTGCCCAGCCGACCGGCGTATTCGCGGCGGGGTCACTTATTCAGCTGGGTGACGTGGCGAACTCGATGCTCGGGTTGCTCAATTTGCAGGATAGCGATCAATCCCAATTTCCGCTCGCCGTTCAGTTGAGCACGAATTTGATCGGAAATACCACTGGGAAATCCGTGGTAGCTGTGGCGAGAATACTGTCTTCGGGCCGTACAGTGCTTTCGGCGCAATCGGAGATATCTCCGGTCAATGGCGCATCGATCGCGTTCGTGACCGGAACCTATCTCTACAGGCCCAGACATAGAGCGTTGTGATCACATACTCCGGGAGAGCCGGACACGTAACAACGCACTGGATGGACGGGGCACAGAGACGGCGGAGGCTGACCTCACAACTATGGATGTCGAGCCCTCCGCGCACTCCAGAAACGGAGGGTGCGGCGACGGCGCGGACTCACCTGTCCAACATCGGTGTAGCGACACAGCGAGCCTCCCGGCTAGCCAGCACATCGTCATGACCAAAGACCGAGTGCGGCTGGAAACCCGATCGCGCCCTGTCCTATTCGATCCACGATGAGGAACTGGCGGAGGGCGACACTCGGTTGCCGCGCCGACATGCCAGCGAACGCGAGGACGTCGTCGACGAGAGCACGCCATGCCGGAATCGAAGGTCCGGTGCGTGGCGGTTCCGCCGCACGCCGACCTGCGGCGCCGTCTGAGACCCCGCCCTCCGCCGGGACAAAGACCTCGGTCAGCCCGGTCACGAATTCGGCAGACGGTCATGGCTCGGCTACTTCCAGCTGCCTTGTGCGCCGCGGATCTTGATGCTTTGTCCGTTGGGCATTCAACCGGTCCGCTGCGATAGATGTACTGCAGATCGTCGCCGCGACGACGTACTGGGCACCGTCGCTGTCGCCCTTCGGTCGGGGTCGGCGGGAGGTCGGCGTAGGTCGCAACGCGCCGGTCGATCCGCGCACCAGCGCGTTGCCCTCGCTCGCGGCATTCAGACTCCTCGTATCCTCGGTCGCTGAGGTAGCGAACTGCCGCTTTTCAATGGCGGGTTGAATTCGACTTGGACATATAGCCGTTCGTTATCGGCAAGTATTGCTGATCGCGTAAGCAGGTACGGCAAACAGGACGGCCGAGCCGCAGGTGCGTCCGCGACTGGAGTAAAGGCTGGAAGGTTCGCACCGAGACCAAACTGCACCCCACCCCTGTCGCATTCCAGAGCGACGGGACTGGCCAGGGCCTCTGGGTTCGACGAGCCGACTACGGGCACACGGACTTGCGCCCAAGCAGCCGATGGCTGGCTAGAGTGCTGGCGGGGTCAGCTGGCCATGAGCAAGGTGGTGTCCCCTGGCCGCCACATTCGCTGCCCCGCACCGCAATCTGTGGCGAAAGATCAACACTGGTCAGATGCGCGGAGTGAGATTGAGGACGGCGCGCAACCCTCTACCGTCCCCCATTGCATGGATAGTCATGCATGGCAGCCGCCGCTAACGCGCCGCGCTGCCTGGAGTTGGTATGCCTGCCTCGGTCCAGTGGCCATTCACTAGCGCCGTTGTCGATCGAACTACGCAATCCAGGCACCATGCCTCGGAGTCGGCGTCGGGGCTTGCTAGGTGCTGGTTGATGAGACCGTCTACGGCCGCCAGGAAGTATCGGGCGAGATAAAGGGTGTTTGCAGCGGGCTCGATACCGAAGTGCCGGGCGGTTTCCTCGATGAGGGACGCGGTCGCCTGTTCGACGGTAGAGCGATGCTCCTCGAACATGTCACGGAATTGTGGTGAGCGCAGAGCGAGCATGGAAAGTTCGCTGAGAAGCTGATGTTTGCCGGGCTGCTCGATCACCGTCTGCCAGAGACGCTCAGCGAGTTTAGCGACACTGCCGTCGAAGTCTGCGGCAGCGGGAACTTCCACAGTCCGGACGTACTCGACGAGTTCGTTCGTGAGTTGCCTGATGACGGCACGATACAGCTCTTCTTTGCTGCCGAACACATAGTGCAAGGTCGCCTGCGGGACACCGAGTTCGGCCGCGATCGCACGCGTGCTGCCAGCCGCGGGTCCATCACGCATCAGTAGGTCGATCGCGGCGGCGATCAACTGAGCGCGGCGTTCTGGAGCTGGGACGTGGGCCATGGCTCACAGTCTAGAAGCCTCTTACCAGGTTGTTTCCCTTGGCCGAAAAACTTGTTCGAACGACATGGTCACTCGAACAAGTTGGTGGTACCGTCGTCGTGGTGGACGGGGGATGCGACAGACGACACATCAAGGGAGATGCTGATGGGAAACCCACCCACCGCAACGTCACAAGCAATCCCCGAACGCGCAGGCTTGCCGTTCGTAGGGCACGCGCTGGGAATCCCCCGCGGCGGACAACTGATGGACTATCTCCTGACGGAGGCCGAGGAACTGGGCCCAATATTCCGGTTACGTATCTTCGGCACCGAACAGATTCTGGTCGCCGGATCGGATTTGGTTGCCGAGCTCTCCGACACCGACCGATTCGTCAAGAGTCTGCATACAGACCTCGTACGGCTGCGGGACATCGGCGGCGACGGCCTTTTCACCGCGTATAACGAGGAGCCGAATTGGCGTAAGGCCCACAACATCCTGATGCCGTCTTTCACTCGAGAGGCGATGCACAACTACCACGCCAAGATGGTGGCCGCCGCGCGAAATCTGATCGGTTACTGGGAACTTCGGGCGCGCGGGAGGCTGACGGTCGATGTTTCTCGAGATATGACTCGCCTCACCTTCGACACCATCGGAATGTGCGGCTTCGGATACGAATTCGACTCCTTCACCAAGGAGGAACTGCATCCCTTCGTAGCGTCGATGATCCAGGCACTGACTCATGCCCAAGAGTTGAGTGGGCTGCCAGAGTTCTTGAGCCGAATACACTTTCGCCGAAATCGGGCGTACTTACACGATATCGAGTCGATGCAGGATCTCATCACCTCGCTCATCGAACGGCGACGCGCCGAAGATCCCGGCCGCATCGACGACTTACTCGGTCGCATGCTCAATACGCCCGACCCGAGCAGCGGCGAACCGCTCGATGACGCGAACATCCGCAACCAGGTGATGACGTTCCTCATCGCCGGTCACGAAACAACGGGTGCCGCACTGTCCTTCGCGCTCTACTACCTCGTCAAACATCCGGCGGTGCTCAGCCGCGCGCAACGCGAAGTAGATACGTTGTGGGGCTCCGGCGACGACATCGACCCCAGCTATGAGGATGTCGGCAAGCTCACCTACATCCGTCAGATCCTTGACGAAGCACTTCGTCTCTGGCCGACAGCTCCGGGATACGCGGTCACTCCGGTCAAGGAGACCGTTGTCGGCGGGCGATACACCTTCCGTCCCGGCGACAGCATCCAGGTCTTCATCCCGGCGCTGCATCGGCAGCCGGAATGGGGAGACAACGTGCACAGTTTTGATCCCGACCGGTTCGCGCCGGAAGCCATCGGCTCCCGGCCCGGACATATTTACAAGCCCTTCGGCAACGGCGAACGAGCCTGCATCGGAAGACAATTCGCACTCCATGAGGCGACTCTTGTGCTGGCTATGCTGATTCACCGGTTCCATCTCGACGACCGTGCCAATTATCAGCTGAACATCGGCATGACGCTTACGATCAAACCGGACAGCTTCCAGCTTCACCCGGCCCTGCGGACGCCCGCCGAGCGGCGTATCGATCCGCCCGCCGCCACCGCGACCCCACGCCGCCAGCACAGACGCGTGTCGTTCGCTGGCACGTTCTCGACGCTGGCCGTGTTCCACGGCTCGAACCTCGGCACGTCGGCGGGCGTCGCCCGCGAACTCGCCGCTACCGCATCAGACCACGGACACCGCACTACCGTCGCACCCCTCAACGACGCGGCCTGCAAGCTCCGCGATCTGTCTCCAGATACGTTGCTCGTCATCGTCTCCTCGTCATACAACGGTCGGCCCACCGACGACGCGGATGCGTTCGTCGACTGGCTCGAAACGTTGCAGCCTGGATCACTCGACGGGCTGTCGTATGCGATCCTCGGTATCGGTGATCGCACGTATTCCGCGACCTACCAGCGCATTCCAACACTGATCGACGAGCAACTGACCACTGCTGGCGCGATACGGATCGTGGACCGGGGAGCGGTGGACGTCGGCGGGAACTTCGGCGCAATCGTGGATGCCTGGTCGGATCGCCTCTTGGAGGCCATCGGCATGGCGGGCGATGCCATCGGGGCCGATGTTGCGACGAACGACTTCGCCCAAAGCGTCCAGCTCACCATCGAACCGGTCGAAAGCTGCGAGAACGAGCGGGCCAAACAGCACGGCATGACCGAAATGACCGTGGTCGAATCGGGAGAGCTGGTCGACGTCACCCACCCACTCGGGCGATCCAAACGCTTCCTACGGATACGGCTGCCTGATGGTGTCACCTACCGCACCGGTGACCATCTGGCGGTGCTGCCGAGCAACAACAGCGAGCTCGTCGAACGTGTAGGGGCACGTTTCGGTCTCGATCTGGACCGTCAGGTACGTGTGCGGGCCCCCCGGCGGCTGAGGCTCTTCTTGCCCGAGGACCGCCCGATCACCACTCGCGAGATCCTGCGTGATTACCTCGAGCTGCAGAAACCGGCAACGCCCGAAGACATTCGCTTCCTCGCGGAGCACTGCCCGTGCCCGCCGGAACAAAAGCCGCTCGACGAGCTGGCCAACCTCGAACCCACCGACTACGAACAGTCGATATCCGAGGCCGGTACCAGCATCCTGGACCTGCTCGAGCGCTACCGTTCTGTCGACATAACGTTCGAGTCGTTCCTGATGCGCCTGCCGGCGATCAGTCCCCGGCGGTACTCCATCTCCTCGTCGAATGTCTCCGATCCTGCCGCGGTGGATCTCATGGTTTCGGTCGTGGATGCGCCCCATCGCGATTCCGGTGATGGCGAGGGGCGCCGGTACTGCGGCATCGCGTCCAACCACCTCGCCCGGCTGCGTCCGGACGATATCGTCCTGGCTCGGGTCGTCCCGTGCAGCGACGCCTTTCGCCTGCCCGTCGACCAAATTGCCATCGTCATCGGCGCCGGCACAGGGTTGGCCCCGTTCCGCGGAATGATCGGTGACCGCGTCGCCAACCCGAATTCCGCTCCCCTCATCACCTACTTCGGTTGTGACCACCCCGACGTCGACTATCTCCACCGCGAAGAACTACAGAAGGCCGAACATCAGGGAGTCGTCTCGCTACGCCCGACATACGCCTTCGCGCCCGTCGACGGTCACAAGTTCGTCCAGGACCGGATGATTGCCGACCGCGACGAACTCTGGTCCCTGATCAACAAAGGGGCATATATCCGAGTATGCGGCGACGCCGCTCGTCTCGGCGTGGGCGTAGAAGCCGCGCTTCTCGAGATCCACCGTCGCTGTTCGGATAACAGCGAGGACGGCGGGAGCTCTGCACAACGGTGGCTGGACAACCTGCGTGTTCACGGACGCTACGTGCGCGACGTCTGGTGACAGCCAACTCCCCCTTTGAAAGGAAACCACTGTGGTTGACAACCCTGCCTCCTTCGGCAACGCCACAACCCCACCCCCAGACACCTCCGTTGACGTTGTGATCATCGGCGCGGGCCTGTCCGGTATCGGCGCGGCCTGCCACCTGATGCGTGAACGGCCCAATAGCACCTACTTGGTGCTGGAGGCGCGCACCGACTTGGGTGGGACCTGGGATCTCTTCCGCTATCCCGGAATTCGCTCCGACTCGGACATGTTCACTCTCGGCTACTCGTTCCGTCCGTGGAGCGACCGCCGTGCCATCGCTGACGGCCAGTCGATCCTCGACTACATCCGCGACACGGCCACTGAATACGAGGTCGATAAGCACATCCGTTACGGCCACCGGGTCACCGATGCCTGCTGGGACAGCAGACAAGGCCGCTGGATCGTGACCGCCCTGTCGGCGGGCCCGGATGGAAAAGGCACGACGACGATGCGGATCAGCTGCCGCTGGTTATCGGTTTGCGCCGGCTACTACCGCTACGACCAAGGGTACCGTCCTCGCTTCCAGGGCGAAGAATCATTCGAGGGGGAGATCCTCTCGCCGCAGTCCTGGCCGCGCGACCTCGACTGGACCGGCAAGCGGGTCACTGTAATCGGCAGTGGAGCAACGGCTATCACTCTGGTGCCGACCCTCGCCCGGGATGCCGAGCACGTCACGATGCTGCAGCGAACGCCGACATACGTCGTGTCTCTGCCCGGTGAGGACTCACTGGTCAAACTGCTCGAGGGAATTTCGGTGCCCGTCGCGTTGACCAGCCGGATCATGTTCTGGAAGAACGTCATAGGCAACGTCTTGTCCTACGAGACCGCACGACGCTTTCCAGCCTTGTCCCGGTGGCTCATCCGAAGAGAGACCGAACGGACCTTGGGCAAATACGTCGATGTAGACGAGCACTTCAACCCACCGTACAACCCGTGGGATCAGCGTGTGTGCGTCGTACCGGATGGTGACTTGTTCGCAGCGATCCGGGCAGGCAGCGCCGAGGTAGTCACCGACACCATCGATCGTTTCGTCCCGGGGGGAATTAAAACCAGCAGAGGCAAGCTCATCGAGTCCGACATCGTCGTGGCGGCCACCGGACTGCAGATGGTACCGCTCGGCGGGCTGACACTGTCAGTGGATGGCCGGCCGGTGTCATTGCCGGACACCGTTGTCTACAAGGGCATGATGCTGTCGGATGTGCCCAACTTCAACCTGGTGATCGGCTACACGAACAACTCGTGGACGCTCAAAGCGGACCTGGTGAGCCAAAGTGTCGCCCGCTTGCTCGCCCACCTCGACCGTTGCGGCTACGACCACGTCAGACCGCGCTCGGAGGTCACCGGCTCGCGCCCGTTTGTCGACCTGCACTCCGGCTATGTCCAGCGGGGCATCGGCGCATTCCCTCAGCAGGGCGACCGCACGCCCTGGAGGTTGCACCAAAACTACCTGTTCGACCTGCGGCTCTTCCGCAGTGACTTCGCCAACGATCGGTCCCTCCAATTCGGGCACAACCCGATTGCGACCGCCCCCAGTCCAACTGGCGACGAGAACGTCGCCGAGCACAAAGGAGTGTTGAATGCCTGAGTTCGACTTCGCCGGGACCGCCATCGTCACTGGCGCCGCCGGCGGCATCGGGCGCGCCCTGGTCACGCAGCTCGCTGACCGAGGATCCGACGTCGTCCTCGTCGACCGCGACGCGGAGGGCCTGAACTCCGCCCTCGCGGAGCTGCGCACGAGCCACCCGAGAGCCGAGTTCACCTGCTACGTTGCCGATCTCACCAGTAGCGACGAAGTACGCGAGCTCGGTGAGAAGCTCGTCCACGCCCACCCCGGTACCCGTTTGCTGGTGAACAATGCTGGTGTCGCGCTCAGCGGAGCCTTCGAGCAGTACTCCAAGGACGACTTCGACTGGCTGCTCGCCGTGAATTTGATTGCGCCTATTGATCTCGTGCGTGCGCTGCTGCCGGTGCTGCGCCGCAACAGGACTCCGCACATCGTCAACGTCTCCAGCGTCTTCGGGCTCGTTGCCCCGGCCCGCAACGTCGCGTACGCCACCAGCAAGTTCGGCATCCGTGGCTTCACCGAAGGGTTGCGAGCCGAACTGGAGCCCGACGGCATCGGCGTAACGTGCGTGCACCCCGGTGGTATCAAGACCAACATCGCGCTCGGAGCGCGTATCGGATCCGCGATGACACCGCAGGAGCGGGCCGCCGCCGAGAAAGACAACATCGAATTCGACAAGGTTCTGACCATCACGCCGGACGAGGCCGCTCGGGCGATTGTCGATGGCATCGTCCACCGGCGCCGGAGGGTGCTCATCGGAGCGAGTGCGAAGATTCCCGATGTCGTTGCGCGACTGTTCCCCTCGCATTATCACCGCGTGGTCGACGGCCTGGAATCAGCATTGGGGTGGATTTCCTCATTCACCGAATCTCGCGGGTCCACCAGCACGGAAACCGCAGGGCAGGTAGCACGATGAGCGCCACCGATCGCCCGGTGCCCGCCGCCGATCTGAAACCACTACTATCCCAACTCGTTCCGACAGACCGCACCTCGATGTCCCCCGAGGACCAGCGTGCCGAGTACGTCGAGTTCGTGGAAATGTTCCGCGGGGAAGAACCGGCGTTCGCCGGGACGGTCACCGACGAACTAATCCAGACCGGTCGACACAGTCATACCGTGCCGGTTCGTCGTTATCGGCCGGACAGTGCGGCTGACGCTGGACACGTGCTGGTCTATTTCCACGGCGGCGGTTGGGTGCTGGGCAATCCGGTGACACATGACCGGTTCACGCGGGCGATAGCCGATCGGCTGAGCCTGCACGTGATTTCAGTTGACTACCGGCTCGCACCGGAACGTCCGTTCCCAGCGGCCTTCGATGACTGCGAGCTGGTCGTTGCGCACGCCGCAGAGGATGCGACTTGGCTGGCAGTGGGTGGCGACAGCGCCGGAGGCAACCTGGCCGCTGCGGTGGCCGCCCATCGCGCGACCAAAGGAAACCCCGTCGACGCACAGATCCTGATTTACCCCGGACTCGATGTGCCGATCGAGGGCGGCGACACGAGTCTTGATGGAATGGGGCTAGATCGCAGTGACATCGACTATTTCTGGGCCTCCTATCGCGGGGACCGCGAGCCTGACCCCCGCCTTGCACCGCTGCTCGCACCCGATCCGATTCCCGCACCACCCACACTGGTGACCACGGCCGGCTGCGACCCACTCCGGCCCGACGGTATGCAGTACGCGCAGCGGCTCATCGCGGCCGACGTGCCCACCATGTATGTCCCGTTTCCTCACCTGATTCATGGTTGGCTGGACCTAGCAGATGCAGTGGCCAGCGCGGGCCACGCACGCGAAATCCTGATCGATGCGATCCGGGTTCTGCGCGACAGCACAGCACCAACCGAGCGGGTCACTAGGAAACAATGACCGAACGCATCGATACCCGAATCGTTCCCACAATGAAGCGGGTGAACACTTCGTGGTGCCTCACGTTTGGCCTTGCCTGGACGGGCGTGTGGATGGCCCAGCTCACGCCGTTCCAATACCTGCTTCCAGTCCAGATCAACGAGACGCTCGGCTCCGCGATCACTACCGACGAGACGAGTTGGCGCTCGAGTGTGCTTCACTTCGGCATCATCTCCGGACTGTCCGCGGTCTGTTTGGCCGTCGGGTTACCACTCACGGGCGCGCTGAGCGACCGCACCCGAGGGCGATTCGGTCGGCGCCGTCCATGGATCGTCATCGGTGGCGTTGTCCTCGCGTTTGCTCTGGCCATGTTGGCCAACCAGCACACAACTCTTGGAATTGCTGTCTGGTGGTGTGTCGCGATGCTCGGATTCTGCGCGGCCGCAGCGTCTCTCACCGCACTCATCAAAGACCGGGTTCCGCATGAGCAGCGCGGCACTGTGTCCGGGTGGATGTCGATGGCGCAGGCGGCCGGGCTCATCGTCGGACTAGGGTCGGTGGCGATCTTCGCATTAACAGCCGACACCGCATACCCCGTACTTGCAGTGCTTCTCATCCTGTGCTTGTTGCCGTTCACTCTTTCGCGGGCGACCGAGCCTGCCACCATCAACCGTCCAGTGTCGTTGTCGCTGCAACCGTCGTCCGGGTCAGCAATTCGGCTGCTGATGCATCATGATTTCCGGTGGGCGATGGTCGGTCGCGTTACGGTCAACTTCGGAAATGCGCTGGCAACATGCCTTTTGATCTATTTTCTACAATTCCACTTACGCATCGAGGATCCCAGCCAAGCGTTGCTGGTCCTCACCGTTGCCTACATCGTCAGCGTACTGAGCGTGTCGGTGCTGGGCGGCTGGTTGTCCGACCGCTACGGACGTCGCAAACCGTTCATTGTGGGATCGGCAATTCTGCAAACCCTTTCCGCAGTGATGTTCGTCTTTTCCGAAAGCCTATGGGCCGCCACGGCAGCGGTGGCCGTCATAGGCGCCGGCTACGGCTGCTACATGGGGATCGACCAGGCGCTCGGCGCCGATGTCCTGCCCGACGCCAACCACAGCGGCAAAGAACTGGGCATTATGAATATCGCACTCACTGTGCCTCCCGCAGTCAGCCCGCTTTTCGCAGCGGTAATCGTGGAACTCTTCGACGGCAGCTTCACAGAGCTATTCATCAGTGCGGGAATTCTGACGCTACTCGGGGGTCTCGTGGTGTTACGAATCCGCTCGGTGAATTGACGGCGGATTCAGTAAGAATCCGGATTTAGTCAGTGGGCCTGCCACCGCAGAAATAAGAATTGCAGCGCAATCGCGAAGGAGATAATCATGAGCTTTGCCTCGCCGTTTCCGGATGTCGATATACCCGACCAAACCGTCTACGATTACCTTTTCGCCGCTATCACCGAATCCGAACTCGACCGGTCCGCACTGATCGACGGCACCTCGGGGGCGGTCACCACATACAGGACCCTTCTCGATCAGATCAACGGCGTGGCCAGAGCACTCGTGGCCCGTGGTCTCGATGTCGGCGATGTCGTCGGTCTGCACTCACCGAACAACCCGGCGTTTGCCTCGGTGTTCCACGGCATTCTGCGTGCGGGTGCGACGGCTACCACCATAAATGCGCTCTACACTGCCGAAGAGATCGCGAAGCAACTGACCGACTCGGGCACGAAATTCCTCTTCACGGTTTCCGCATTGCTCCCGCAAGCCGAGGACGCAGCCAATCGCGCGGGCATTCCCGTCGACCGGTTGATCGTCATCGATGAAGCTCGTGACCATCTGAGTCTGCCCCTCCTACTCGCTGAAGATGCGCCGGAACTCGAAGTGTCGGTCGACCCGGCGACCCATATCGCCGTGCTTCCCTACTCCTCGGGCACCACGGGTAAACCAAAGGGCGTCATACTGACTCACCGCAACCTCGTGGCCAATATTGCGCAAATGGAGTCACGGCTCGGTATCACATCCGACGATGCGATACTGGCGGTGCTGCCGTTCTTCCATATCTACGGTTTGACGATTCTGCTCAATATCGCGCTGAAGCTCCGAGCGCGGTTGGTCACGATGGCGAAGTTCGAACTGAACGAGTTCCTGGGAATTGTGCACGAGCACAGACTCACCTACCTGTTTGTTGCGCCGCCGGTCGCGGTGGCGCTGGCCAAGCACCCGGCCGTCGAACAGTACGATCTGTCCAGCGTTCACACCGTGTTCTCCGGTGCGGCGCCGCTCGACGAGGAACTCGGCAAGTCCGTTGCGAAGCGACTCGACGTCCGTGTGCGCCAGGGCTACGGCATGAGCGAGCTGAGTCCGGCCAGTCACGCGATCCCGTTCGATCGGGAAGACATACCTCTCAGCTCGGTCGGCTTGCCGGTTGCCAATACGGTCAACAAACTGGTGGATCCGGACACTGGCGAGGAGATCGATCCGCCGGCAGCGGGAATGAGCGCGCCCGGCGAGCTGTGGGTCAAGGGGCCCAACGTCATGGCCGGCTACCTCAACAATCCGGATGCCACGGCGGAGACCGTCGACGACGAAGGGTTCCTGCACACCGGTGACATCGCCACCGTCGACTCCAGGGGTGCCGTTTACATCGTCGACAGGCTCAAGGAGCTCATCAAGTACAAGGGCTATCAGGTGCCGCCGGCCGAACTCGAAGCGCTGTTGCTGACCAACCCGAAGATCGCAGACAGCGCGGTCATTGGAGTCATCGACGCCGACAGCGGAGAGGAGATACCGAAAGCTTTCGTGGTGCGCCAGCCCGAGGCGGACCTTACCGCCGACGAGGTCATCGAGTTCGTCGCCGGTCAAGTCGCTCCTCACAAGAAGGTGCGAGCTGTGGAGTTCATCGACGCCATCCCGAAGTCAGCGTCCGGCAAAATCCTTCGCAAGGATCTGCGCGCGCCTGCGACGGCGGAGCCGAATAGAAGGTAGATCATCCGACTCTCGAAGTGGCCGCAGGTCCCGGCGAAGTCAGTCTCGTCGAGAGCGGGCGCGGACCACGGTAGTCCGGGTTCGCTTCGCCCATCACATGCCAGCAGCGCCGAAACACGCTGTGAACGAGGCAGCCCCGTTCACAGCGCGTTTCGGGCCATCGACTCACCGCCGACGATTACGAGGTGCAGCACCTAGGCTGCGTCCCCTGTCGATTCCGGTGAGATCCTGAATCTGGCAAGGTCGAAACATACTGAACGAGTTCGACTTAGCACTGTTACTGGCGGCCTAGCCCCAATACCAGTGACTTAAGGCTGTTTGGGTCTGGCTGTTGCGTTGGCTAGCGATGTGGTTGATGCCGTGCGCCAGTGTGGGGCGATGGTGACTGCTTCGATCGGATTCGGTTGTCGTGGAACAGGTTTGCGGTGTTTGTCGCGTTTGACCTTGAAGCCCGACATTTTGCGTTTGACGACGCGGGGGTTGGTTCGTCCGCGTCTGGGTGGCAGCAGGTGACGGGCGATCTCGCGCAGGCCCTCGGCCAATGCTCTGGCCAGGTCGTCAGGGGGAAAAACCCGCCTGCGCGCTCACCTGGCGGCGCGCGAGGCGGATGCTGCGGGTGAACGATAACCGGTCGGCGTCGATACGGGCAGCGTCGGCGGTGTCGTGCATCAGGGTGCGAATGGCGTAGTGCACCAGCAGGTGTCCCCAGATCTCCTGCTCGACACCCTCGGGCGAACGCGACCGCAGCACTTGCGCGGGTCCGCGCTGGTGGGTCTTCAACTCATCGAGTGCGGTCTCGATCTCCCAGCGCTCGTGATACAACGCGGCCAGCTCGGTCGCCGGGGCCGCGGCGGGATCCAGGATCGTGGTGATCAACCGGTAGGGCGCCTCCTGCTGCGGGAATCCCGGCCCCTCGAGGGTGTACTCGATAACCCGTACCCTCGTCGGATCGGCGCGTTTGCGGTGATCTTTCGCCTCCACGATCTCCGACAGATACGAGCCGTCGCCCAACTCCTCGACCACCGGCAGGACGAGGTGGGATCGTATGCGCCACAACAGATCCGCACCACCAGCGCACGCCGCCCGCCACAGCTGCATACCGGTGAAACCACGGTCGGCCAACAACAGATCGCCAGACCTCAGATGCCCGAACAGCCCACGGGCCAGGACCGGTTCAGCGGTCGTGAACGACCCCAGAGCCGCCGCAGTGATCGCATGCGTGCCGCACTCGGCCAGAGCCACCATCCGCACCTGCGGATACGCGCACCGCTCAGTGCGATGGGTCTTCGGACGCCCGAAACACTCCGCGTTCTCGGCACTGTCGGGGACATCGAAGGTGGTGCCGTCCACCGCGACCAGCCGCCAACCCCGATACCAGCCACCCGGGGTCGATTCGGTCGCCAACGGCCGCGCGACCTCGGCGAACAACGCCTTCAACGGCGCCGGACCCAGCTTCACCCGCGCCCGCGAGATCGCCGCCGTGGTCGGCACCTGCCACGACCCCGACCAGCGCTTGGCCCACACCAAACCCTGCGTGAGCAGCCGCGCAACCTCCTCATAGCCCTGACCGGAAAACAAGCACATCGCCAGCACGAAATACACCACCACACGCGGCGGCAGCAACCGCGTCCGCTGCCCCGCCCGCCCGCAATCGGCCACCACCCGATCCACCAACTCCGGCGGAAACGTCCTCGTCAACAACCCGACCGCGATACGGTCAGACAACCGCTCATCCGTCTCCGTCTTGACCTGCCCAGGCCGCGGCATACACACCTCCCGGGCACAGAACCTACCAGCACACAAACCTTAAGTCACTGGTATTGGGCCTAGCCCTGTTGCCACGCCGTCGACCAACCGGCGCATCTGGGGTCCAATCCTTGTCGTAAGCTGTATACATCACGATGTTCGCACGGAGGAGGGGTATGGCCCGGGTAGCCAGCAAGAACGAGTCGATCTACGAGCGCATGAAGCAGGACATCGAGTCGTTACGGCTGAAGCCTGGTGCGAAACTGAGCGAGGTGCATCTCGCCGAGGAGTACGAGGCGTCACGGACACCTGTGCGGGACGCGATCCGGCGGCTTGCACGCGAGGGTTTGGTCGACTTCGTTCCCGGTGAGGTGGCCCGGGTGGCGAGTATCTCGCTGGGCGGGGTCCGTGCGCTGTTCGATTTCCGGATGTTGCTCGAACCGAATGCCGTGGCATCGGTGGCATCGGCGGGAGCAGCCGATGATCGGGTGCTCGCACCTTTTCGCGGTCTTCTGGAGCGGCTGGACAAGTTCGATGCGGATTTCCGCAGCTCGAGTGTAACGGCCCAAGCCCGGAACTACCAGAACTTCTACGATCTCACCGAGGGGTTCGACCAGGCGGTGATCGCTGCGTGCCGAAACCCGTATCTTGCCCGCACGATCGCCGATCTGCGCGGACAAACGGTGCGGTTGCGCGCACTATCGCACAGTGGGCCGCAACGGATGCTGGTATCGGTGGAGGAGCATCGGGCGATGCTGCAGGCGGTCGTCCACGGTGATGCACAGGCCGCCGAGGCGGCGTGCCGACATCACCTGGCGCAGACGCTACGCGCGTTGGTGAACAGTCTGACCGACCTCGGATCGCGGTCGGGGGGCGACCTGCAGTTGCACGACGCAGTCTGAAAGCCGAACGAACAAACACTCTGGCGCTCTTGCACATCCTGCTGTATACATTGAGAAATACAGCTCCGCTCGAGTAAGGACGTCGACAATGCCTGTGACCGTCGGTGCGGCCGATCTGCTGCAGTTCACCACTGCGGCGACCGAGCACTTTGGTGTCCCCGCAGGCGATGCTCAGGTGCTAGCCGAGACACTGGTGACCGCCGAGTTGTGGGGGCATCCGTCCCACGGTGTACTGCGTTTACCCTGGTACCTGGATCGTCTTCGGTCCGGCGCGACCAGGTCGGCTGCAGCGCCGCAGATCGCGGCCGATCTTGGCGCGGTGGTGGTGGTGGACGGCCGCGACGGTTTGGGTCAGGTGGTGGCCGCGCATGCGGTGGAGTTGGGGGTCGACCGTGCCCATCGCCACGGAGTGAGCGCAGTCGCGGTCCGCAACTCCGGCCATTTCGGAACGGCGGCGTATTTCACCCGCCGGGCCGCCGAGCGGGGGTGTGCGGCGATCTTGATGACGAACGCAAGCCCGGCGATGGCGCCTTGGGGTGGGCGGGAAAAACGGGTGGGCACCAATCCGTGGTCGATCGCGGCGCCTGGTGGTCCGGGTGGCGTAGTGGTGATGGATATCGCGAACACGGCTGTGGCGCGCGGAAAGATCTATCACGCACGGGAACGCGGCGAGTCGATCCCCGCAGGGTGGGCTGCGGATGCGGATGGTGTGGCGACGACCGATCCCCAGCGGGCAGTGGAGGGACTGATTCTGCCGATGGCCGGTCACAAGGGATACGCCATCGCTTTCATGATGGATATCCTCGCCGGTGTGCTGACCGGCAGTAGTTTCGGCACATCCGTCGTCGGCCCGTATCGTCCGGAGGGCAGCAGCGGCGTCGGCCACCTGCTCGTCTGCCTCGACGTCGCGGCGATCGCAGACCCCGTCGAGTACCACCGTCGGCTCGACCTGCTGATCAGCCAAGTGAAGGACACGCCAACCGCACCGGGAGTGGACGAGGTCCTGATCCCCGGCGAGCCCGAGGACCGCACCGCCGAACGCCTTCGCGCCGAAGGCATCACGATTATCGACGAGACCTGGCACGCGCTGGCAACGATCGCCGCTGAAACCGCAGTGCCGCTGCCCCAGCCGATTTCAACCCAGGAGATCTCCGCATGATCACACTTACCGTCTCCCTGCAGGTCACGCCGGGTTACCGCGACGAATTTCTCGCAGCCATCGAGCAGAATGCCCGGAGTTCCTTCACCGACGAACCCGGTTGCCGTTATTTCGATGTCGTGTGCGATCTCGACGACGACCTGCACTTCGTATTCCACGAGGTGTACGACGACGAAGAGGCTGTCGCCGCGCACCGCGCCGCCCCCCATTTCAAGCTCTGGCGCGAGGCCGTCAGCAAGTATGTCGTGCCCGGCAGCCAGGTCAACACTCTCTCACGCCGGTTGTTCCACCATTCGTAACATTCTCTTCCAGAACGGATTTCGCCTTATGTGCCCCGAACCTGCAGCACCCAGTCTGCTCATCCGACCCGATTCCGTGGAAACGTTCGACCGTGGCGGCGGCGTCACGACTATTCCCTACGTCGGCAAGTGGAACTCCGAGACCGCGGGGATCACCACTGGGCAGACCGTTTTCCAACCCGGCACCGGACTGCCGCTACACAGCCACAATGTCGAGGAATCCGTGCTGATCCTCGATGGCGAAGCGACCGCGGAGATCGACGGCCAGCAGTTCGATCTCAACCCCGGCCAGGCAACCTGGGTGCCGGCCGGAATCCCGCACCGATTCTTCAACCGCGGAACCGGAATCATGCGCATCTACTGGATCTACGGCGGCCGCGACGTCACCCGGACCATCACCGCTACCGGCGAAACATTCGAACACCTCTCCGTGCACGACAAAGGCGGCGCACCGACGGCCTAACCAGCCCGACGAACAACATCGTCGGCAGCGCACTGTTCGGCGGGGAGTACACACACCCGCCTGCCGACTCACTGTCGACACTAATTAGTACAGTAAAAAATTTCTCTTTGTATACCGATTATACTTCCGCGAAAGGATCGCGAGATGCCGAGCGTCAGAACGCCCGCAACGAAGCGTGGCGTCGGATACTGGCTGCGCCAGCTCTGGGTTCAGGTACTGATCGGCGTAGTCGCCGGGATTGTCGTCGGCGTGCTGTGGCCCGGCACCGCAGTCCGAATGCAGCTGCTCAGTGACGTGTTCGTCAAATTGATGACGATGATCGTCGCGCCGGTCGTGTTCTGCGCGGTCACGCTGGGCGTGGGAAAAGTCGACAGCTTGGGCCGGGTCGGGCGCGTCGGCGTGAAGTCGCTGATCTACTTCGTCGTGCTGACCGGATTGTGCATGGGTGTGGGTCTCGCCGTCGGCAACCTGCTGCACCCCGGGACAGGAATGCACGTCGATGCGGCGTCGCTCAGCACCACGAACCTCCCGAAGGCAGCGACCACCAGCCACATAGACCTGCCACACTTCGTGCTATCGGTCATCCCGACAACGATGTTCAGCTCTGTCACCGAGGGTGAAATCCTGCCCGTGCTGCTGGTATCGATCTTGTTCGGTGTAGCGATCAAGGCGGTTGGCCCGGCTGCCGACGGGATCCTGCTCGGGGTGGAAAACCTGTCGAAGATCGTCTACAAGATCGTCGGCTGGGTCATGCGCACCGCCCCGCTCGGCGCATTCGGCGGTCTCGCGCTTACCGTCGGGAAATATGGCATCGGAACGCTGCATCAACTGCTGATTCTGATCGCGATCTTCACCGTCACCTGCCTCGTCTTCATCTTGGTCGTGTTCGGCGGGCTACTGCGCCTGACGGGGTTGAGCCTGTTCAAGCTGTGCCGGTACCTGAAGGAAGAACTTCTGATCGTGCTGGCCACCTGCTCCAGCGAAGCTGTACTGCCTCGCATGATGACCAAAATGGAAAACCTCGGCGTGTCCCGTTCCGTAGTTGGTCTCACCCTGCCCGCCGGATACTCGTTCAACCTTGACGGCACGGCCATCTACCTCACTCTTTCGACACTGTTCCTGGCGCAGGCCCTCGGGATCGATCTGTCGCTCGGCACGCAACTGGGGGTGCTCGGTGTCATGATGCTCACCAGCAAAGGCGCCGCCGGCGTACCGGGCGGCGCGTTCGTGGTTCTCGCCAGCAGCCTCTCCGTCGTCGGCCACGTCCCCGTCGCCGCACTGACGCTCATCGTCGGCATCGACCGCTTCCTGAACGAGGGCCGCATCCTCACCACCGTGCTCGGCAATGCGGTTGCCACCATCTTCATCGCGAAATGGGAAGGCGAATTCGATTCGAGCCAGGCGCAGCAGGTCCTCTCAGGCACCGAAAAAGTTTCTGCCGCAGCCTGATCCACCGCCCATCCACCGACCCGAAGCGAGACACCATGATCGAGCCCATTACCACGGTCAATCCGGCCACGGGCATCACCATCGCCGCCCACCCGGCCCTGACCACCGATCAGATCGAGGACTGCCTGGCGAACACCCACGCCACAGCTAGACACTGGGCTGCAACGCCTTTGAGCGATCGACTGGCGGCTTTGCGCTCCCTGGCAACGGCTTTGCGCGCCGACAAAGACACCTACGCCTCAATGATCACCCGGGAAATGGGCAAACCGATCGCGGAAGCGACCGCGGAGATCGAGAAATGTGCTGTCACAGCCGACTACTATGCCGACCACGCCGGTCATATGCTCGCCGACGAACCGGTGAATATGGGCGGCAGTGAGACGCGGGCTTGGGTAGCCTACGAGCCGGCCGGTGTCGTGCTGGCTGTGATGCCGTGGAATTTCCCGTTCTGGCAGGTCATGCGATTCGCGGTGCCTACCTTGGCCGCGGGCAACGGAGTAGTGCTCAAGCACTCCCCGAATGTCACCGGGTGTGCGCTGGCCATCGAAGAGCTGTTGCGGCGGTCGGGCTTTCCCGAAGGGTTGCTCACTGCGCTGGTTGTCGCGGAGCCGGAGGTGCCAGCCACGATCGAGCACCTCGTCGGTGACGATCGAATCGCGGCCGTCACTCTCACCGGCAGCAACCGTGCAGGTGCTGCTGTCGGAGCCGCCGCCGGGCGGAGAGTGAAGAAGGCGGTGCTCGAGCTGGGCGGATCCGATCCTTTCATCGTTCTCGACGATGCGGACCTCGACGCTGCCACAACAGCCGCGGTGAAGGCCCGCTTCACCAACTGCGGCCAGAGTTGTGTGTGTGCCAAACGGCTCCTGGTCGCGGATTCGGTCGCCGATCAATTCACCCGCCTCTTCGTGGACAAAACCCGAGACCTCGTGGTGGGTGACCCTAACGACCCGACCACCCAGGTCGGACCTCTGGCTCGCGCCGATTTACGCATACAGGTGGACGATCAAGTCGTACGGTCGGTGGCACAGGGAGCGCGCCTGCTCACTGGAGGCCAGTCGATCGACAAGCCGGGATACTTCTATGAGCCGACCGTCCTGTCCGAGGTCCGGCCCGGCATGGCGGTATTCGACGAGGAGACTTTCGGGCCGGTCGCTGCGATTTCCAGCGCAGCGACCGATGCCGATCTCGCGCAGCTGGCCGACACGAGTCCCTACGGACTGGGCCTGAGCGTGTGGACCGCAGACCCGCAGCGGGCAGTTGCGTTGGCCCGCAGGATCACCTCGGGAGCCGTTTTCGTCAACGCGATCGTCGCCTCCGATCCGCGCCTACCGTTCGGCGGAACCAAACACAGCGGGTACGGCAGGGAACTCGCCACCGCAGGGCTGCGCGAGTTCACCACCATCCGCAGCTACTGGGTACAGCAATGACGAACTGGTATGCATACATCGGGTCGCGCACCACTGCGGAACGACAGGGACGCGGGACCGGCCTCAGCGTCCAGCACATCGACAGCACCACAGGGCGATGGACACACCTGCAGGACATCGAACTGATCAATCCGTCCTACCTGTGCTTTGGTCCCGGACAGCGTCATTTGTACGTCACCCATGGCGATCGCTCGGAAGTCAGTGCTTTCTCCATCGACGACCGCTCCGGCACTTTGGCGCTCCTCGGGACCGTCCCTTGCGGCGGTACGAACCCGGTACACCTCGTCGCCGCCGATGAGTTCACACTTGTCGTCGCCAACTACGCCACCGGCTCGGTGGCTCTGATCGCCATCAACCCCGACGGATCCCTGGCTGGTGGACCGCACCATCTGCTGAATCTGGCCGACCAGGGCGAGAGCTCGAAATCGCATCCACACCAGGTACTTCCCGATCCGCTGTCCGGTCTGATCATCGTGCCGGACAAGGGTGCCGACACGGTGTTTCTCCTCGAGCTCCATCCGGCGCATTCGGCGGTCGCCGCGAAGATCGCCGCCAGCGCCGGTGCGGGACCGCGGCATGCCCTCCTGCACCCACGACTTGACCGCGTGTACGTGGCGAACGAACTCGACAGCACCGTCACTACCTATGAATTCGACCGCGCGCGAACAGAATTGACGCCGCTGCAAACCCTGCCGACCGTGCCGCTGTCGGCCGCCGAGCCAAACAGCGCTGCTGGGATAGTCGGTGCCTTCGACCTGCGTTTCCTCTACGTGTCCAACCGCGGACACAACAGCGTCGCCTGCTACTCCGTCGACCGGGGCACCGGTCTGCTCACCGCGGCCGGGTGGACGGCGACCGGCGGAGAATGCCCCCGGTTCATAACCCTCGGCCCTACCGGGACGGACCTCTACGCAACGAACGAACGCAGCGACACCATCGTCGCGCTCACCATTGACCCCGAAACCGGCACCCTGAAACGCCAATCCTGCGCAGTAAGCACGGGCAGTCCGGTGTGTGTGCTGTTCAGACCCGCAACGCACCACTAGCAATCCGCAGCCCACACGGCGCCGAGTACAAGGAAGTCCGGCCCCTCATGACAACGATCCAGCTCGTATCCCTGCTCGTACTCGCTGGGATGCTCACCATCTCTATCTGGCGAAAGATCAATATCGGAGCCCTCGGTTACGCCGCCACGCTGGTCGTGGCGCTACTCTCGGGGCGCGACGCCACCACCACTTTCAGCGCCTTCCCGGCCAGCCTCGTCATTCTCATCATCGGCGTCACTATGCTGTTCGCGCACGCCGAACGCAGTGGGGCGATCTCCTGGCTGATCGACACGGCCATGCGTCCGGTCGGGCAGCGACATTGGATCATTCCCTGGATCGGCTTCGCCGCGGGCGCTGCCCTCTCCACCATCGGTGCCTTCCCAACAGCACCGATAAGTCTGCTACTCCCCATCCTGGCGCGCCTGGCGAAAACCTACCGGATGAACTACCTCACGCTCGCGATCATCTGCGTCTGGGCCGCTAATGCCGCTGGACTGTCCCCGCTCAGCCCCGCCGGCGCACTGGTACAAACCATCGGCCGACAACACCACATCGACTACTCCCCGTGGCAGCTCTACGGCATCGTCGTGGTACTGCATGCAGTCCTCGCCGCTGTTCTGCTGCTCGTACAGGCCCGGATGCATCCGCGACGATCCGCTCAATCCCCCAGTCTCGCCGACGAACCCGATACCGAACCCGTCGCCGACAGCCCGCACCTCGACGCTTACTCGGTGGCCTCATTGATCTCGCTCGCGGTGCTGGTCATCGCGGCGATAGCCTTCAAACTCGACATCGGGCTCACAGCATTTGTCCTCGCACTCCTGCTCCAGCTGGCATTTCGTCCGTCCGAACGGGAAATCCTCACCCGAGTGCCGTGGCCGGTAGTACTCCTGCTCTCCGGCCTGGTGGTATACCTCGGGCTACTGGACAAAATCGGCACTCTGCGCAGTATCGAAGACACCATCGGCCACATCACAAGCCCTGCTTTGCTACTGATCCTCCTCGCCTACGTCACAGCGATCGTCGCCAACGCCGAATCCTCCACGCTGGTCGTCCTCGGCGTCATGGTTCCGATAGGACTCGGCGTCGCGGGCGGTTCGCACACAGCCGCCTTCGCTGTCCTAGTGACCGTGGTGATGTCCGCGGCGGTGGTCGCTATCAGCCCTGTTCACATCGGCGGCGCTCTGATTGTTGGCAACGCCGCGATTCCCGAGCAGCAACGCACATTCCGCACGATCTTGATCATCGCCGGCATCGCGGCCGCAATAGTTCCTGCCCTTCTCGTCCTCTACCCGATCGCTGTCGGTCTCTAAGCAGGCGCAAGCCGGTATCTTCCTGGCAGGCAATGGTCTCGACCCGTCGTTGTGCTCCAACAGCGCATACGAGGCCACGGTCGCTGGGTAGCACCAACAGACACCGATGCGGTGACGCGTGAGTGCTGGGAAACAGCGGACCTCGATCTCGTTCCGATCTGCCGCGCCTTACGGTTCGGCAGTGAGGACTGACGCCTGCGAGAATCGACGGCGCGACGGCGTTCGGCGCGATCAGCTCGAACTGCCACCAGTGTTTTGGCTCCGCCGATGGTGTGCCGCGAGTGACCGCCTCGATCGCCGAACCCGTCCGTAACGACGCGCCGCTGTGGACAAGATTTAAAGCTTGCATGCTAGCACTTGAGTGCTGGAGATCCCTCGGCTAGCGTAGAACGCTAGCATTCCAGTTGCAGAACTTCATGGAGCTCAACCCGCGCACCACAGCTGTTGTGGCGTTCCGTTGCCAGGCGGCGATCTGGGGCCACGAATGCAATTCGTGACGACTGGGATCATCACATTCGCCGCCGCTACGCGCACATCACAAAGGGCGTCATTATGACTGCAGCCGAATTCGAACGCCGCTATAAAGATGGCGTTGACCCGGCACAAGGTGACTATCCGAGACTTGGATACCGCCGCACCGTCGAGAACGGCCTCATCATCGAAAGAGACGTGGCCGTGCCGATGCGCGACAACGTCAACATCTTCGTCGACCTATTCCGCCCCGACGGCGATCGGCCGGTCGCTCCGCTTATCGCGTGGAGCGCGTACGGCAAGCATTCCCCGCAGAAAATGGAAAACTTTCCCGTCGATACGGGCGTGCCCGCCGGCAAGCTCTCGGATTACACAGCTTTCGAGGCGCCCGACCCAACCTACTGGTGCCCGGCTGGCTACGCCGTCATATTTGTCGACCCGCGCGGCACTTGGGGGTCAGAAGGTGTCGCCGAGTCGTTGTGCGGCATCGAGGAGGCCGATGACTGCCACGATCTCATCGAGTGGGCAGGCACTCAGCCGTGGAGCAACGGCAAGGTCGGCATGGCTGGCGCGTCCTACCTAGCCGTCATGCAGTGGCTCACCGCGGCCACCCGGCCGCCACATCTGGCAGCAATTAACCCCTGGGAGGGATTCAGCGACTTCTACCGCGATGTGGCATTCCATGGCGGAATTCCCGAGACCCAATTTCTGCCCTGGTGGCAACAGGGGGTCCTGTTCTCCAAGTCCAAAGTCGAAGACACGATCGCGATGCGGGATCAGCACCCGCTCTTCGACGCGTACTGGGAGACCAAGCGCGGCAATTGGGCCAACATCCACGTTCCCGCATACGTCGTTGCCAGCTGGTCGGACCACGGACTGCACACCCGCGGCACCATCGAGGCCTATAAGGCCTTGGGCTCAGAACACAAGTGGCTCGACATTCACGGCCGCAAGAAGTGGGGATACTTCTACGACGACCAGTCCATCGCCCGGCAGCGCGCCTTCTTCGACCACTTTCTACTGAACAAGGAAACCGACGTCACCGCATGGCCTCCGGTGCGTCTCGAGGTTCGCGACCGCTACTACGTCGGCGAGATAAGAAGCGAACAGTCTTGGCCCCTTCCGGATATCGACTTCAAGTCGCTGTATCTCGACGCTTCTACCAGAACACTGACAACCACACCGGTCGCGACCGCGGCACGTGCCTCCTACGACTCTCAGGACGAGGCGGACAATCTCGTATTCGGGCACACCTTCGAGACCGACACCGAGCTGATCGGCAACATCAAGCTGAAGCTGTGGGTGGAGGCCGAGGGCTCTGATGACATGGACTTGTTCGTGGCTCTGCAGAAGTTCGACTCCAACGGCACCCCGGTGCATTTCCCATTCTTCTCCATTTGGGAGAACGGCAACGTCGCGCTCGGATGGCTGCGGGTCTCCCACCGCGAGCTCGACGAGGAGCGCTCCAGGCCCGAGCAGCCATGGCTACTGCATCGTCGTGAGAAGAAGCTCACCCCGGGCGAGGTCGTGCCGGTCGAGATCGAGGTGCTACCGTCGGGGACCTTATTCCACGCGGGCGAGAAGCTGCAGCTTGTCATTCAAGGCATCGACATCAACAAGTACCCGGCCGGTACGCCGACTCAACGGCATCACTCAGACCGCAACCGAGGGCTGCACATCGTCTACGCCGGTGGCCGCTACGACTCCCATCTCCTCATACCTTTCCGCTTGAATCCTCGGCGTGGAAGCGGAGTGGCTGAGGGTGCGGTCGACGGAGCTAAGTCCAACCAAACCTTAGACGGGTGACCAACATCGAGTAGAGAGTGCGGCAGTACGCGTCGGGTTCCATCGATGCGCTCGCGGGTGGGCAAGTGAGGGCAACTCATCCCGCGCATCCACCGCCCAGGACCGCCGCTGGTGCTATGCGGACGTTCTCGCCGATTCTGGGGTCGGCGTCTACGAGTCTGGTCGCTGGCGAGTCCTTTTCGATCGAGTCCGACCAAGCCGTCGGCCAGGTGCTGCTCGACCGGTCGGTCCACCGCGATCTTCGCGGTCAACGACAACACCGCGATCGGTGTAATGGCCGCAGCCACCGCGTTTGGCTTGCGCATGCCCGAGGATCTTGCGCTCGTCGGCTACAACGACATTCCCATCGTCAGCAGGCTCCCGGTGCCGCTGACCACGGTTCGCGTTCCGTTCGCGCAAATCGCCACGGGCGCAATCGAACTGCTGGCCGACCGGGATGTTGATGAAACCTCGCGGACCTTAGTGGTGACTCCCATGGTCATTTCCTGCGGAAGTTCCGGAGCGTGGCGCTTGGTCATGACAACCATGAATCTGGACAGATGTGCATAGTTGGCATCGGTCTTTCCAGCCAGTGTGTGGCATCGTTGCCACCTATGTGCGGACAATCGTCCAGACGATAGGCTTTTCGGGTGCCCGCCCGTCCCGCGAAACATCGCGAAAGCAGTCAAGCCCGCCGGGCGAAGCTCCTTGACGCCGCTATTGAAATCATCGCGGATTCAGGGGTCAGTGGGGCCACCCACCGGGCGATTGCCACGCGGGCGGGTGTTCCGCTGTCGACAACGAGTTACTTCTTCGCTTCGTTGGATGAATTGATCGCCGCGGCATTGCAATTGGTTGCCGAGCGGATTGTCGCTCGCGCCCAGGCCACCATCGAGGAGATCGGGAAGACCGGCCTTTCACCGGAGGACGCGATCGATCGTTTTGTCGAGCGCCAACTGGAGGTTCCACGAACAGAGGCTGTCGCCCAGTTCGAGCTCTATCTCGAATGCGCTCGCCGTCCAGAGCTGCAGGCTAGCGCGCATCAGGTCATGGCCAACGTCGAACGGGTCGCCGAGTCTGCGTTGCGTACCCTCGGTATTGCTCGGCCTGCCGAGCGGGCACCTGTTGTCGTCGCTCTCATGGACGGGCTCGACCTGCACCGCCAGGCATGGCCCCGCGGCGAGGCCGACCGCAGGGTCATGCGCGAGGCACTGCTCGGCCAGTTCCGTACGTTTACCGCCGAAGACACGGCGACTCGCCGGGAAATCGAAGGCGTATGAGGGGAATCGGCGGATCCGGATCGATGTAGGCGGGCTGCCACCGATGTTGAAGCCCCGGTCCCCGGGGCGGCAGCTTCGACCCAGATGCCCGAATCGAAACTCCGTTGAGCACACTCTGCCGTGGCTCTGACCTAAGCAGAGATCGCGGCGCGCAGTGTTTGCGAGCCGGTTTCCGTTCGCCGGATTGACGATTCGGAGCGTCGCGGCATCGTTGCTCACGAGCCCACCGCGACCGACGCCTGCGACGGTCGCGCTGGAGGCGGGTTGCCCGTTGCCCGCCATCCCATGTCGGACACCACTTTTCGCAGGTACTTCAGCAGTGTTGTGCTGTTGACGTACCCCTTGTGCCGGGGTGATCCGTCGAATTTGATCCCGCCGGAAAGGTCGGGGCGGTCGTAGCGGATCATGTGCGCGAATCGCGCAGCGTTGGGCGACTTCTGGAGCGAGTCGTCGATGAAGCCTGCGATCATCTGGGCGTGCAGGTCGAACAACGGGTACGCGCCTGCGTTGGTTTCCACGTAGCCGACTCCGAACAGTCCGGCGTGCTCGCGGGAGAACGCCGAAAGATACAGGTCGGGATGCTGCTCGTCGCTAAGGTACTTCTGGGCGTACGGCACTTTGTGGACGAAGCCGGTGGCCATGACGATCACATCGAATCGCTCTCGGGATCCATCGGTGAAGACGACGGTCTCGCCGTGAGCGTGCGCAATGCCGGGCTTGGCGATGATATCGCCATGTTGCAGATAGGGCAGTAGCAATGAAGTCAGTGTCGGATGGGTCTCGAAGAGCTTGTGGTCGGGCTTCTGCAACCCGAGTCGTCGCGGATCGCCGTTCACCAGGCGCAGGAGTGCCCCGAACAGCAATTGTTCGAACCACATCGGCAACGAAGGACCACCGGACGCTATCGTATCGACCGGACGGCCGAACAAGTGTTTCGGAATGAACCAGTATCCGCGGCGCATGCTGATCACCGAGCGCTCAGCGACCCGCGCGGCGTCGCACGCGATATCGGCAGCGGAGTTTCCGCCGCCCACCACGAGCACTCGTTTACCGGTCAGCTCCCCCGCGCTCCGATAGTCCATTGAATGCCGGATGTCACCCGTGAAACCGGGGACCTCAGGGATGTTCGGGTACCACTGGGAACCAGTAGCCATCACTACGTACCGGTGACGGCTACTGCTGCCGTCGACGCGGCTTACCGTCCAGGTTTCGTCCGCATGCTGTTCGATCCCGGTGACCTCGACGCCGAACTCGATCCGTTCGGTCAGACCGTACGCCTCGGCGAATGAATGGAGGTATTCGAGGATGTGTCGATGTGAGGGATAATCGGCGAACGATTCCGGCATCGGATAACCGCCGAACTCCGACTCAGTTTTGCTGGAGTTGAAATGGGCCGACTCGTACATCGGCGTTCCAGGAGCATCGATGTCCCAGATTCCGCCGACTCCGTGGTTCCGCTCGAGGTGGGTGTAGGACAGATTTCGCTCGCGCAGTGCGCGCGCCACGGCAAGGCCGCCCGGTCCCGCCCCGATAATGCAGATGTCGCTTGCGATCTCGCAAGCGCTCTCGTTGACGGACACATTGGCTGGCTTGCGTGCGGTCATGAATTCACTTCCTTGTCTTCGCCGACGAGGTCGGTGCTCTCAACATTCCGCAACCGCCGGGCGTATGCCTCCATCGCGCAACGGGTCGAACCCGGCAAGCACGACATGCGGCGACGGCAGGCCGTTCAGGTCTTCGGCGAGCAGTAGCGAGCCGCCAGGTTCGCTCGCCCGTCCGAGAGCGGACAGGTAATGACCCTCTGTACCAGCCCATTTGGGCCTCGGGTGAGAAAGAAGCCGTCCGAGAACAGCTGCACACATTGCACTGGATCGGGCAGGGCACCGAGCGTCCGAATCAGCTGCTGCAATCCCTGCTCGGCGAAAGGATCTCGCTTTCTTCCCATGAGGATCGCTCTCGAGTCGCGGAGGTTGACGTCGGCGAGGCTTCAACCGACAGCCAACCGTAAGTCAACTTCGGACAAATGTCCAGACTCTGAAGTAGATAACCAATACAGAAGTTGAAATCAGGCCGTATAGTGGCTTTTCCTCACCTGAGAGCCAGCCTTCGACACTGGAAGACTGTCCGAGTCATCGCTCGAAAGGAGCTTCGATATGGTCGAACCAACCGATTCGCCATTGACTCGCGTGGTTATCCCACCCACGATCGTCACCGGCGTCGTCGAAGTCGGCAAAAGAGAAGGAAGACCCATCACATCGTGGTTCACGGGCACCGGTTTGAACCCCGACGAGCTCGTCAGCTCCAACACCGTCCGAATGTCGTACCGGCAGGCCGCCACGATCCTGCGGCGAGCGATTCGAGCGATGCCGGGCTGGCCCCTCGGCATGCAGGTTGGCACGCGGGATTCGTTGCTGTCTTTCGGCATGGTCGGGATGGCTATGCGGGCGTGCGCCACCGGCGCCGAGGCACTCCAGGTCGCCCTGGAACTGCACCGTGCCAGTGGGAGCCTCGTCGACGCGGCCGCCGAAGTCACCAACGGCCAGGTGACAGTATCGTTGTTCGAACTAGCACCCGACCCCGAACTGACTCCCTTCCTCATCGAGGAAGCACTATGTAGCACAGTCGTTTTCATGCGATCGATGCTCGGCCGCGACCAGTCCCCCACCGTAATAGAACTGAGCTATTCACCACCGGCGTACGTCCGGGAATACGCATACTTCTTTCGGTGCCCGGTGCGATTCGACGCCCCGGCCAACCGTTTACGATTCCCAGCCGAGTTTCTCGAGCGCCGATTCGCGACCCACGATGGCCTCGTCCGCGCCGCTGCCATCGACACGTGTTGGCGCCTACTCGACGCGAGCGATACCGAGCCCAGTATCACCTCTTCTGTTACGGCCCTATTGGATCGTGATTTACGCAATCCGCCTACCATGGCCCAGGTTGCCGAGCAGCTCCATATGACCGAGCGCACGCTGCGCCGCCAACTCCATGCCACCGGTGAGAGCTTCAGCGTCGTACGCGACCGTGTGCGCGAGCGCCGTGCGACCTTCCTCCTACATGAGTCGACGTTGACAATCGAGGGCATCGCTCGCGAGGTGGGATTCTGCGACGCGCGGGAGTTTCGCCGCGCATACCTACGCTGGACGGGTCGGCTGCCGAGCGCAACCAGGCACGACGCCCCGTCGATACCGACGATCGGCACGAGCCGACCGGCAGGGGCCCAGCTTTCGACCGCCAGCGTTTAACGGTCTTTCAAGGATGTCCGTGGTGCTGCCGGTCCTTCGCGCCGTGCCTGGCGGCGAGCAGTCGCCGCTGCTGCTTTTTGCCGATGATCTCGACTATAGGCATCACCCACCGCATAAACCGTGGGAAGGCTCCGGCGGCCCGCTGTATGCGCCCGCCTATCGGGGGAAACACCACTTCCACCGGTTTGGTCGCGATCGCGTCGACCACGACCTCGGCGATCCGCTCCGGTTGGTACGGCTTCTCGGCGAACGCCGTGGCCGCGGTCGGGTCGAGCAATTCTTGCTCGAGCATCCGGGTTTTGGTGGACGGCGGGTGAATAATGGTGAAGTCCAGGGGATTTGCCCGCTCTTCCAGCGCCACGCTGTGATGGAATGCCCGGATCGCATGCTTGGTGCCGCCGTAGGTCGCGTAGCCCGCAAGCGGCAGGAACGCACTCATGCTGCAGATTGTGATGAGATGACCGCGACCGTTGCGGGCCATTCGTCCGAGACCCGCGTATACGCCCGCCATGGTGCCGAGCAGATTGATCTCGACCATCTCACGGTGCTGTTCGAACGTGAGATCGCGCGCCTTGCCTGTATGGATG
The DNA here is from genome assembly GCF_050955745.1 of Nocardia sp. CA-120079. NCBI lineage: Bacteria > Bacillati > Actinomycetota > Actinomycetes > Mycobacteriales > Nocardiaceae > Nocardia > Nocardia sp. CA-120079. Next base: position 4,810,793 of record NZ_CP192088.1, on the reverse strand, counting down.
ATGCCCGCGTTGTTGATCAACACGTCGACGGTCCCGAATTCGCGTTCAGCGGCATCGAAGGCTTTCTCCCAGGCTGTCCCGTCGCGGACATCCAAGCCGAATCCAGCGGCGCGCGCACCCAGGGCTTCGGCTGCGGCATGGGCGGCGACCTCGTCGATATCGGTGACCAGAACACGGTGGCCGCGGTCGATTGCCGCCCGGGTGATTGCGGCGCCGATGCCGTTCGCCGCGCCGGTCACCAGAATCACCTTGCTGTCCACAGGCTTTGCGTTCATTTCCAACTTCCTGATCCGGACTTCACAGTCGCAGTAGTTCGATACGGCCGCCGTTGAGCTGGCCGGCCTTCACCGGATCGTCCGTGGGCACGGTCGCGGCGAACAACGTCCGGCCGTCACGTCCGGCCACCAGACAGCTCAGCGTCTGCTGGCTGGTAGGAATCCGATCGATGATGCGACCGCCTTCGGCCACCCGAACGCACTCGCCACGCAACGCGTTCGCGACCCAGATCGTCTCGCCATCACTGTCCCACGCGATGCCGTCGGGAGCGATCGGCGACGAGGAGCGTTTCGCGATTTCCGGATGGTCGAGCAGTGCGGACAGCCGACGAGTGACCCGCCCGGCGGTACCGGAGTGATTGACCATCCGCCACAGCAACGCCGAGATCAGTGGAGCCCAGACCCGACGGTTCTCCAACCTGCCGTCGGCACGAACGTCGAAGGCGGTCAACCGCATCGCCAGTGTCTCCGCCACGATCATCGTCCTGCCGTCAGCGCTCAGCACAGTCCCGTTCGGGAACATGACGGGATCGGTCAAGCCGAACCGACTTCCGTCCACCGCGAAGCACGCGATGGGAGCCTGTGGAGGACCCGGCGGGGTGTACAGCATCGAATTCGGTTGCTGACGAACGAAACCGTGGTAGTCGAAACCGAAGTTCCCCACATATGCCCGGCCCTGCGCATCGACGAGCATGTCGTTGACCGGCCCACCGGCCATATCCCGCAGATCCGCGTGCTCGACCAGCTGCCCGTCGGCCTCGAGCCGGTACACGCAGTGTCCGTCCATCGAGACCGCCAGCAATCGGCCGTCGGGGAGCCAGCCGAGACCGCCCGCGCGCCCGGGTACTTTCACGACCGTCTCGACTTCTCCGACCCCGTCCCAGCGGTGCACCGTTCCATGCGCGAGATCCGAAAACCACAATGCGTCATCGTGCCAGCGCAGTGACTCGGGTACTCCAAAACCGCTCAGCACCACAGCAGCTCTTCGTGTCATACGAGGGCGATACCTTCCTGAAACCAACGAAACCCAAACCCGCAGAGGCGATCTGCCGCCCGCGATGTTCGACTTGTGGCGACCGCTCCAACAATCCTTGCTCGAAACCGCAACTCAAATAAGGGCCACCCGCCGGGATGTCCGCTCAGACCCCGCCCCTGTCCGACATTCCCGGTGTGGTCCTGCAAGCTCACTGAAACAGGTCGCCAGCCGTAGGCGTTCCAGCGCCGGTGGCCCGTTCAACGGCCGTAAAGCAGGCGAACCAGCTTCATGATCAACCGATAATTCCTGCTCTTGAACGGCATTTGATGCAGTTCGGACTTGGTCGGGTGCGGATTCAGCATCACCGCTTGCTTGCGTGTGTACTTGCGGATGCCCTCCGCACCGTGGCGCGCGCCGAGGCCGGAACTGCCCCAGCCGCCCATGGGAAGATCCAGCGCCAGGTAGTTGCTCTGCGAGTCGTTGATTGTCACGACACCCGCCCGCAGCTGCGCGCCGACCGCCGAAGCATTCCCGACATCGCCGCCGTAAACCGAAGCCTGCAGTCCGTAGTCGGTGTCGTTCGCCAATCGGATCGCCTCCGCCGCATCACGGACTTTCATGATCGGTATGGTCGGGCCGAAGGTCTCTTTTCGCATGCAGGACATCGAGTGGTCGACGTCTACAAGCACTGTCGGTTCGAAGTAGCGATCGGTGCCGGGTTTGCGCCGACCACCTACCAGCGCCCGTGCCCCTTTATCGATCGCCTCACGAACGTGCTGCTCGACCAGTTCGATCTGCGGCGGAAAGGTCATCGGCCCCACGTCGACTGTGCCCAGGGCGGTGGAGACGCCTTGTCGGATGGCTTGAACTTTGGTCACGACCTTCGCGACGAATTCCTCATATACAGGTTCCTCGACATATACCCGCTCGGTGGACGTGCAGGTCTGTCCGGTGTTCTGCAGTGCGGAGTAAACGGCGAGGTTTGCCGCACGTTCCAAGTCGGCGTCACGCAGCACGATGAGTGGATCCTTGCCGCCCAATTCGAGTGCTACCGGGATCAGTCGATCGCCGGCGCGCGCCGCGATCGTTCGGCCGGTGCGAGTCGAGCCGGTGAACATCACGAAATCGACATGATCGACCAATGCCGCGCCGGTCCGGCCATCCCCGGTGATCACGGTGAAGACACCGTCGGGAACCCCGCAGTCGCGGGCCATTTCGGCCATCAGCAGCGCGGTCAACGGCGTGATCTCGCTCGGCTTCAGCACAACGGCGTTACCCGCCGCCAGTGCCGGAATAGCATCGCCGAACGAATTCAGCAGCGGGTTGTTCCATGGTCCGATGACCCCCACAACACCCACTGGTACGTAGCGCACACTCAGTTTGCGGCCGAGGACGAACGGGGATCTCGAACGAACTTTCTCGTCCGCCAAGTACTTCCGCGCGTTCTTCACCCAGAAAGCGAAGGCGGACATGCAGTAGGCCACTTCGATCACGGCGTCCTCATGCGGCTTGCCGTTCTCCGCCACAATCGAGTCGATGATCCGTTCGCTGTTGCCCATAAACCAGCGACGGCAGCGATCGAGCACAACCGCCCTCGCAGCGAAACCCGCTGCCTGCCAGTTGGGCTGGGCGACACTGGCACGAGCGACTGCCGAGGCGACATCGTCGGGGCCGTGGTTGGGCACCATGCCGATCAGTTCGCCGGTGGCGGGATTCTCGACGGGGATCTCAGCGGTGATAGAGACGGTCACATTCGTTCCTTTCGATTCAGGTTGCGCTGGGCAGCGTCACGACAGCCGCCGACTCGCGTCGTAACGCGAGCACCAGCGGAACTTCTGCCAGCGCAATGACTCCGATCAGCAGGAAAGCGGTCGATGGTTCACCGGTCAGCAGACCGACCAGCAGCGTCACGACCAGCCCGCCAGCGTTGCCCGCCATCCAAATCATCGATGCGGCGGCGCCTTCGGCCTGTGCGGCCCGGCGCTCGGCGATTTCCAGAATGACCGGAAGGGCGGCGAGATTGAGAAGGCCGACGCCGGCAAGGGCAACCATCCCGACACCGAATCCGGGGTAGATAGCGAGCGCGAACGCGGCAAACGAGGTAGTCATAGCTGCCGCACACATCAACGAGGATTCCTTGCCGCGCTTCGTGATTCGGCTCGGCAACGATATCGCGCCGACCACTCCGGCGATCAACATGACCACCAGCAGCATCCCGGATGACGCGGCGTCCACGCCAGCAGGCTGCAACAGCGCCTCGAGCCAGGTCGTCGTTGCGATGTAGATGCCGAATCCGATGAACACCGCGCCGCAGAGAAGCTTGATCGAAGTGTCGCCCCAGACGGATCGCACCGAGCCGAACCCAGCCGCAACCGCACCGGACGGATACATACTCGGCCGACGCAGAGCAACGACGAGCACAACGGCGGCAAGCACCGACATCGATGCACCTGTCCCGACCAATAGCGGCAGTTGGTCGGCTCTGGAAAACACTGCCCCCAATGCGAATGCCAACAGCTGGCCGACAGTAATACTGCACGTGCCCATAGCAATACCGAGAGTTCTGCCCTCTTCGTCCAGGTACTCGTGAGCGACCTTGGTGATGGCACTGAGAATCAACGGTTGCGCGATCGCAGCCAGCGTCTGTCCGGTCAGCGCCCAAGCGAAATTGTCACCGATCAAGCGCACAACCCCGCCGACTGCGCTGAGCACAGCCCCAGCGGCCAGGGTCGTGCGGAAGGCTCGGTCGAGCAGCAGTCCGACCGGCACCGCGAGGACAACATACAGCAACTGGGACGTGTTGGTCAGCCAGCCTATTGCCCCGAGCGACACGTGGTATTGATCAGCTGCGACCGTCGCTACCGGGGCATAGGTCAGCCACAGCACCTGGGATGCGATCGCGACCAACGCGTAGGCGACCAGCACCGACCAACGGCTCGACCGGGCGGATGTGGACATGGCGACTCCTCAGAGAAAACAGTGGCCTTCGCCGCGGTAGGTAGGCACGTGGTCGACCACCTCGTCGCCCGATATCAGGTAGAGCCAATCGAATCGCTCGCACAGCTCGCCCGCCTTCGCATGGCGCATCCACACGCGATCGCCGATGCGCAAGTGGTCGGCCGCAGCACCCAGCAACGGCGTCTGGGCCTCGCCCGCGCCCTCACGGGAATCCAGGCGTAGACCCGCCGGGTACTCGGGTTGTGGAAGACGATCCAGACCGATCGGGCCCGATGCTACGTAGCCGCCCCCGAGCGCGGTCACTACGCCGCGGCCTGGCTTGCGCACGACAGGCAACGCATAGAACGCGGCGGGAATCGGGCGGAAGGTGGCATACGAATCGAACAGCCGCGGTCCATACAGTCCAGAGCCTGCGGTCAATTCGGTCACGGCAGGCTCGGCCGCAGATGATTCCAGACTGCCGGTGCCTCCCGCGTTGACGAATTCTAGTGGCGCCAGCGCGCGTACACGATAGACCGTGTCGGCACGACGTTCAGCCAGTTCCCGGGCTGAAACTCGTTGCATGAGGCGAACCACCGCACTGGTGAATGGTCTGCCCGCAACATGATTGCCGACTCCCGCGATCTGGCCCTCGTATCCCATCAGCCCGACCAATTCGAATCCCGGTCTGCGCAATACTTCCTTGGCGAGTGCTACCACGTCCGCCGACTCATGCAACGGAGAACGTCTCGGCCCCAACCGAATTCGCCCGCCGAGCAGCCAGAGACCCGCATCGAGCTCCAGGCAGACCCGCACCCGCCGATCGGCCGCCGCACCTACCGACTCGAGACGGTCGAGATGCTCGACGCTATCGACCATCACCGTGACCCGGCTATGCGACTCGACCAAGGACGAGAGGGCGTTGCGATCGGTGGACGGGTAGCCGACGACGATATCGTCAAATCCCTGCTTCTCGAGCCAGAGCGCCTCCGGCAGGGTCAACGACAGATTCCCTTGGAATATGGGGGACCAATCCAACACCCGGCGTACCAGCGATCGCACACGAACCGACTTGCTCGCAACACGGATCGGCTTGCCGCCGCCCCGTCGCGCGAGATCGGCCGCGTTGGCGTCGAAGGCATCGAGGTCGATCACTGCGAATGGGCCCTCGAGATCCGCGCAAGCGTGTTCGAGTCGCTCGTACTGCGTGCTGACGATCGTCATTCGGCTAGTCTGATCGCTGAAATCGACCGAGAAAAACAGCAATTCGGCGGGCAATCCACAACGGGTAGGTTGTGTCAGAATCCGGAAGGCTGTTCGATCTGCCGAATCAGTTCGGCCTGTCGTTCCAGCGCCGTGCGCGCCGCGGAAATGAACTTCTTCACCAGTGGATTATCCGACCCGCTAGGCCAGGCCACGGCCAGTTCGGAACCGGGTGCATCGGTGATAGCCAGATATCTAACATAGGGATGCGGTTGCCAGCGCACCGATGCGGTGGCAGTGACCATGCAGCATCTGCCGGTGGCGACGAACAGCAACTCTTCGGTGGTCGAACTCGCGTAAACGACCGGTGCCGAGGAATCCCGGTACGCGCCGAGCGTCCAGAATCGCTCAGCATCGGCATCCGTGGATCTCCCGACCACAATCGGTTCGTCCGCGAGATCTCGCACGCCGACGGTATAACGGTCGGCGAGCCGATGGTCACGGTGCACCGCAACGGCCAACGG